>OZ253457.1:0-4800000 GCA_965261285.1 Vicinamibacterales bacterium
TGGCTCAACCAGTTTGAGGCCACGGATGAACGTCGTGTCGCGTACAACTTTATTAAGGGTCAACTCCTCTTTTGTTCCGGCGCGGAGATGCAGCATTTCGTTGAAATGGCGTATCCCGATCACATCAGGCCGTTTCTCATAGAGCAATGCGCCGGTCACGGCTTTGACAGGTATCGGCCGTCGGCTGTAGCTCGGAGTAACGAGTTCCGGGTTCGACAGCGACAGTGTCTATTCCTTGGGTTGAGTGATGGGGCGAGAATCGACGCCTTCCGGCGTGCGAACGCAAACGAACTGAATCACGAGCAGATATGGCAGACATACGAGTTGGGAAAAGATAGAGTCGACAAACTGCTGGAGAAGCTCGGCGAGCACTTGACACAAATGCTGGGTCGAGAAGCAAGGGCAGAGGAACGGCAGTTTCGTACTATCGTACTTCTAGACGATTTCTCGGCAAGCGGAACAAGCTACTATGCCCATCCGGCGACAGCGCCGCCTGGCGGGAAGCTCGTGACTTTGTCGCGCGACCTTTTCGGTAAGACTTCGATATCCCGCCTCATCGACAAGGATAACGTGGAGATTATCGTGCTGTTGTACATGGCCACGGAGCAGGCCCTCCGGCATATGCGAGAGGCGTCTGCATCAACGTGGGGAAAGAATGGCGTGAGACCCACCGTGGTGGCCGTGGAGGTCCTGTCAGATGACGTACGGATCGCCAGAATTGGATCCGAACCCATAAACGAAGTCATTAACCGGGACGTGTATTACGACCCGACGATTCATGATGCTCACATGAAGAAGGGCCGTACGCCGGACTCGCGGTACGGGTACGGCGATTGCGGCCTGCCGCTGGTTCTGCATCACAATACCCCGAATAATTCTCTTGCACTCTTGATGTCCTATGATGACAAATCGTTTCGAGGACTGTTCCCGCGCGTCCAGCGGCATAGAGAGATGTCATGAGGGAGTCGCGGAACCCGTTTACGCTGCGGCGTGCGGAGAATATAGACACGGACACCGAGTTCCTGGCCCTGTTTGAACCCGGAATACTGGACGTGCTTTCCGATGGCGGGCTGCCGAGCACGGTGCAGTCGATTCGCAGCGCCGCGGGCGGCGGCAAAACGTCGTTGCTTCGGCTGTTCACACCGGCCGTGCTGCGCCGGTTGCATGCACGCCGCGTCGATGAACAGGATTTCTTTGAGCGCCTTCGCAAACTTGGTGTTATCGATGAGACGGGGCCACGGCTGCTAGGTGTTTCCCTCCTGTGCGGTAGGAATTACGCGGTCTTGGAGGATCTACCTCTCGATGACGGTTCGCGAAGGCGGCTTTTTCTCAGTCTTCTAAACGCCCGTGTCATCTTGGCGGTCTTGCGAAGCGCGTTGGCGCTTCGGGGATTGGGGTATCCGGAGAATCTTCGACGGGTTCGGATAGCTGTGAAGGAGGAATGTGAGGGTCTTCCGGAAGGCTTGAGTTGTCCTTGTTCTGGGGAGGTCCTGAACGCGTGGGCCAAAAGGGTTGAATCGGTAATCTGCACGGAGTTGGATAGCTTCGGACCGATGCGGGCGATATCGTTGCCGCGGCACGACGATCTGTTTGCATTGTCGTTGATCCGACCCGAGGGCTTGACCGTTGACGGTGAGACGGTGGCGAGCCGGATCGTGATCATGATGGACGACATTCACATGCTTACGAGCGGACAGCGGTCGTTTTTGAAGGAGCGCGCTATCGAGGCGCGGAGTTCCGTGGGAATATGGATCGCGGAGCGCTTTGAAGCGCTCGATGCGCAGGAGCTGCTGGCAGCCGGTTCGCAAGAGGGCCGAGACCACGACCGGCCGATCGAGGTCGAATGGTACTGGCGGCGGAGACACGAGCGCTTCGAGAAACACGTTATGCGTATCGCGGATCGGCGTGTTCGTGCGTCGCTGGAGACGGAGCTGGACCTATTCCGTTCGTGTCTCGAGGACGAGCTGAGTGGGCCGTCCTACGAGTCCGTGTTTGAGCAGGCCGCGCGCGATGTGTCAGGTCGGATACGAGCGAAGATCGGCAAGGAGTCTCAGTTTGAGGACTGGTACCAGAGCCGCTTGGCGTTCAGAGGGACTGCACGCGAACGGGCGACGCGCTGGCGCGCGCTGGAGATAGTAATTGAGCGCGTGCTGAGACGGCCGCAAAGAGGACTGTTCGAAGAGACGCCGCGGAGTGAGGAAGAGCTGCAGGAACACGAGGACGCGCCAATCCTTGGGGCAGCAGAGCTATTTCTGGCAAAAGAATTCGACCTGCCGTACTACTACGGTGCGGAGCGGATAGCGCGATTGGCGTCACTTAACATTGAGCAATTCTTGGGGCTTGGCGCCCCGATATTCGAAGAGGTTATCGCGGCCGAGTTGATGCGGGACGGCACGCAGCTTTTGTCGGCGCGGCGGCAGCACGTCTTGATGAAGAAGGCCGCACAGGGGTTCTTTGCGGGAATACCGAGTCGGGTTCGGCACGGACGTGAGGTGCGCGCGTTCGTTGACTCAGTGGGTCGGTGGAGTGCTTGGTACACCTATCGACCGACGGCGCCGAATGATCCAGGCGTGGCTGGAACTGCGTTGCGTATGAGGGAGCGGCGCCTTCTAATGGATGAAGTAACGCTGGCGAGGCGGCCGGTATACGCGCGCTTCGCGGAACTGTTGGCATCGGCGCTGGCACACAACTACCTGGTGGCGGACCTGGATTACAAATGCAAAGGCGACCACTGGATGGTGTTGAATCTGAATCGGCTTCTATGCGTACAGTACGACCTGCCGCTGGGGTATGGGCTGTACAAGGAGCGTCCGCTTGACGAGCTCTGTCGGTGGGTAGATGAACCGTTCAAGCCCGGGCGGCAGGATGGATTCACTTATGAGTGATGGAGGCACCGCGAGGTGGGAGTACTATGTCCTGTTGCGTGGAGATCGGTTGGCCGCGTTTTGGGCAGATCAGGTCGCCAGGGATGAGTGTCACGTGCTTTTTGTCCTGGGTCGAGGGTTTGACCCGCGCATGACCATGGGACTGAATACGGTGTTGGCGGCGGGTGGTAGCGGTGTCAGAGATGTGGTTGGACTGGAGTTTCTTGAAGGGCCGATGTCGGCGTCATTGAAGCATCACGGTACGGTCGAACAGAATTGGAAGGAGGTGGTGGATGTCGTGGGAGAGCGGGGTAGCGCCTCTGTAGAGGAGCTGGAGTTCTGGTCGAAGGAAGGACGGCGGATTAGCTCACAGAGTGCTCGGGATCTGTTTGGCTCAGCGAAACGGTTTGGTTCATACTCGGATGTGATAATAGATGTTTCGTCGATGCCAAGGGGAGTGTATTTTCCCCTTATTGCTCGGGTGCTGTACTTGTTGGATCATCAGGAGGATGGACGGCGGACGAACCTGCATGTGTTCGTGGCGGAGGATGCGGAATACGATGCGACGATTCAGGAGGAGGGGATCGACGAAAAGGCGGAGTTCGTGAGTTCGTTCGGAGGGGGATTTGACGAGGAAGGTACGCCGACGCCGAAGGTGTGGATGCCGATGCTTGGTGAGGGCAAGAGGGTTCAGTTTGACCGGATTCAAGATCGGGTGAAGCCGGATGAGATCTGCCCAGTTCTGCCATCTCCTGCGCGGAATCCGCGACGCGCGGATGACCTTGTATTGGAGTATCAGCGGCAACTGTTCGACGAACTGCATCTTGATGGGAGGAATTTTCTACATGTGTCGGAGCTAAATCCGTTTGAGGTGTACAGGCGGTTGAGGGGGGCCGTATTGCGATATAGCGACGTGTTTGAGATCCTCGGCGGCTGCCGAGTGGCGATATCACCGATGTCGAGTAAGTTGATGTCACTTGGGGCGCTCTTGGCCGCGTATGAGCTCAAGGCGCGGGGTTTCCGGGTCGGCGTTGCTCACGTCGATACACAGGGGTACAGGTTGGGCGGGAGCACACCAAAGGCGGACCTGTACGGGCTGTGGCTGTGCGGTGAATGTGATGGGGAATAGGAACAGCGACGGTGGCGTGGGGGAAGGACGGCCGGCGGTTGTGGGCATGGGGCTAGTGGCTCTGGATGTCGTAATGTCGGAGCCCAGTGAACGGGAGCCGCGTGTGTTTTGTGGCGGTACGTGCGGCAATGTGCTGACGATTCTGAGCTACCTGGGCTGGGCCGCGGCGCCGGTGGCCAGATTGCGACGGGGATGGACGGCTGATTGCGTGATGGAGGATCTTGATCGATTTGGTGTATCGACAGAGTTCATTACTCGAAGATGGGACGGAAGTACACCGGTTATTATTCATCGGATTCGGTGCTCAAGTGAAGGCGAGGCGTACCACACGTTCTCGTGGCGATGTCCTTCGTGTGGCGCGCGCTTGCCGGGCTATCGTGCAGTGCTCGGGTCGGCCGCGAACGGTATTGCCGGTGAAGTGGGGGATAGTGACGTGTTCTTTTTCGATCGCGTGTCACGCGGCGTTTTGACGGTGGCGCGCGGGCTGCGAGAACGCGGTGCGGTGATCGTGTTCGAGCCCTCGTCAGTGGGAGAGCCGCGGTTGTTTCAAGAAGCGTGGAAGCTGGCGCATGTGGTGAAGTACTCGCACGAGAGGCTACGGGATATTGCGGATTTGGAGTTTGGGGCCGGAGAGCGAGATGGGGTTATGGTGGAGATTGAGACACTGGGGCGTGGGGGGGCGCGCTACCGAAGTCGGTTGCCTCGGGCGAGGACACGGGGCTGGGTTACGATGAAGGCGTTCTGTCAGTCGACGGTTCGCGACGCTGCTGGGGCGGGGGATTGGTGTACTGCGGGAGTGCTTGAGAGATTGGCGCGGGGTGGGTTGGTCGAGCTGCGGAAGGTGAATGGGCGGCGTTTAAGGGAGGCTGTGCAATACGGACAGGCGCTTGCGGCGTGGAATTGCCGCTTCGAGGGGGCTCGTGGCGGAATGTACGAACGGACGCGAGCGGAATTTGCGGAGGAAGTAGAGGAGATTCGAGCGGGCCAGGCGCTAGAGGCGCCGGAGGGCCCGCTGATAGAGGAGGACGGCGGCCGACTTCGGAGCCTATGTCCGTCCTGTGTGCGCGGGACCATCGAGGATCGGGAGCGTGTGAGGGAGCAGCGGCGGGCGTAGGCGGGGCCAACCGCGGGTGCTCGCGATCGGGGGTAGAGCGAGGCGTTTGGCGGGACGGCGACATCGAGGAGCGAAGGCCGGAATGCCGTCGGGTGCGGCGTCGCGGTCGCGACTCGAAGGGCTCGGAACCGGGTTGCCCGAGGTGTCGCAAGGTATGGAAAGTAGGGTCGGGAAGTCGAGCGGCCGGAATCAATGGTCATCTCACGCCGCGGGGGCTGGGCGGCGTTAATTGTGTCATCCTCCCATGTCACGTCGAATCTGTTCCATGCAGCGGCAATAGCTACGCCAGAGGTCGGCGGCGCGCGAGCGAGGGGAGTCTCTGTGCTGGCGGCTCCGTAGAAACTGGTGGGAGGGCGAGCTGACGGTGAGTTGGCCTGATTCGTCGAGGTCTGCCGTTGCGGTTGCGAGCCATGTCTCTGCGTACCACGGTGCGTAGGCGCTGGAGAAAGTGTATAGCACGCGGATTGACGCCGTAGCGGGGGCGGTCCACGGTCGGTCGCTGAGGAAGATCTGGTGGGGGGAATCATAAGGACGACTGATACCCTTACGGGTGTTTTGTTTTCTGCACACCACCTTCATATCGTCGTCGTCTTCGGCCCAAGCCTCCATGCTCGTGTCCACGCGATGATAGTCGATGCGTCTGCCGATTCGTTCGGCGGGAGGCATGGCTTCCGTAGCAACGCCAATTGCGCCTCTGAGGGTGAGAGTTCTGTTCACATAGCGAACCTGTAGGTCTTGGACCAACACGACCGGCATTCTTGAGAGTGTGAATTCTGTTCTGGCGAGTTGGGCCGACGCAACGGCGGCCTTGGCGGTGCGGAAGGTGAGGATGGCAAGTGTAGCTGTCGCCAGCGGGCCGAGGATCTGGGCGGCGGCGAGCGTCCACTGCAGCCAGCGGGGGAAGTCATCTCCTGGCACAATCTTGGCTCCGTTGTTGGTGGCTCTCTGGGCGAGGTAGCCGGTCACTCGGTCGTCAGATGAACGTCCGCGCCGCCCACCTGACCTCGCCGATCACCGGCGCCTCGTCGGGCCAAGGCGAAATCGGTCCCGCGCGGTCGCGGGATCTCGGTCTGGACCCCAAGGGGATCCGTGAGGAGGAGAGCAGATGCCTGGCACGAACGAGAGGTTCCAGGAGCAGCGGCAGGAGCGGTCGGACGCGCGGCTGGCGGAGACGCTGCAGCAGATACCCGGCGACATCGCGGCGGGCGAGTCGTATCACCAGGTCGCGTCGCTCGATAGCGGTCCGATACGGACCCGCAGCTCGAAGTCGCCCGTGAGCGAGGGCGCGGTCTGGAACAACGACGGGAACGCGTTCGGCCCGCGGGTCGCGACGATCCTGCACTCGCAGATGATCGCGCGCGGGATGGAGGGCGCGGAGCTGGTCCACCCGGTCGAGCTCAGCGCGATGAGCCACCACAAGCTGGAGGAGAAGCGCCTGGAGGCGCCGCTGGTCGCGGTGCGCGCCGGCGCCCTCGGGCTGACGACCGATCCGGACGTCGTCTCGGGCGTGGTCGTGAGGCCGTCCTCGTCCTACGACCTGCTGCACGTCGAGTCGCAGACGAGCCTGCGGGCGATTCCCAAGCGGCTGATGGACGGGCGCACGCCGGACGAGCGGTCGGCGATCCACGGCACGCTCTCGGAGCTCGTCTCGAGGTCGGGCGTGCAGCTCAAGACGCATGCCGGCGACCGGATCGCGATCACGTCGGGCGCGAAGGGGCCGCAGGTGGCGCATCCGGCGCGGGAGAAGTTCGGGAGCCCGGCCGAGTACGCGACCTCGGTGATGCGGGCCGTGTCGACGGCGATCGCGCGCAGCGAGGGTCTCAGCGCGCACGTGCAGGACGAGGAGCTCGGCCGGCGCGCGGTGGCGCAGGCGCGGCGCAAGGAACGGCGGCAGATTCCCGCCGGGGGGACGCGCTACGCGGAGATCCAGAGCCAGGCGGTGGCCCAGGTCGCGAACCGCGGGGTCAAGGCGCTGGCCGCGCGCGAGCAGGTGTACCTCGCGACGGACCAGCCTCGCGACAAGGCGCACTTCGACAAGGAGACGCGCACGTTCTACCCGGAGCGGCGGCCCCCGCGCGTTGCCGGGGCGGACACGCGGGAGCAGCGTTTCAACGAGCGGATGCTCCTCGACCTGGCGGCGGCGGTGGGCAACCGCGAGGAGAAGAAGGCGGCCCGGGCCGGCAACGCCCTCGAGGTCGCGCAGTTGGCGGGCGTGCAGGTGCCGGGCCGGAACCCCGCGCCGGCGGGTTTGAGCCCGGCGCAGGAGAAGGCGCGGACGTCGATGGTCGGCGACCTCGCGGCGCGGACGACGCTCGAGCGGCTGGGCATCCAGTACTCGCCGGCGCCGCCGACCGAGCAGGCGCGGAAGGACCAGGCGGCGTACGCCGAGGCCCCGGAGGCGCTCGATCAGACGTGGCGGGAGGCCGCGTCGGTCCGCGCGCACCTGGTGTCGCGGGACTGGGCGCACGAGCGGACGCCCGCGATGCTCGAGCACTCGGCCCGCTCGACGTTCGAGCCCGCGGCGCCGACCCGGAGGCAGGCGGGCCCCGAGCAGCCGGCCAGGGACCAGGCGGGTCCGGAAGCGGGCGGCGGGCAGCCGGCCGGGGCCGCCGAGCAGCCGGCTGGCGGCGGCGAGCGGCCGGTCGAGCCGGCCCGGTAACGGCCGGCGGCGTTCCAGCGGGCGTCGGAGCGCTCGGTGCGGTCCGGCCCGTGCGGCGTCCGGAGATGGGGTGAAACAGGTGCAGGAGCTCGCCTCGGTTGTCGATCGGATCGCGGAGGACGTCGCCGCGGGTGCGTCGTGGCACCAGTCGGCGGGGGAGCGGCTGCGCTCGCGGTCGATCTCGCGGAGCAGCGGCGTCGAGACGGTGCGCGGCTACCAGCCCTTCAACGCGGTGGTCCTGCACGCGCAACTCGTCGAGCGGGGACTTGCGGGCGGTTCGGGGGAGTTCGTGACCGAGCATCAGTGCACGAAGCTGGGCGGCGAGGTGCTGGAGGCGGCCGTGCGCCCCGAGGACAGGTTCGTTCTCGAGAGCGGCGACCGGCGCGGCATCGCGGTGGGGATCGCCGGCTCGCCGGGAGTGGTCCTGCGGCCCGGCGCGTACCGCGTCCTGCACTCCGAGACGCAGACGACGCTGAACCCGGGCGGCGAGGCGAGGCTGCGCGGAAGCCGCGAGTGCGAGGCGGCCGCGCGGGACACGGTGTCGCAGGTGCTGGCCGGCGCAGGCGTCCGCCTCGAGCCGGCCGACCGGGTGGAGTACGGGCGGGACGGCGACGGCCTCGTCGTCTGCCATCCCGGCCTGGGCGCGTATCCGTCGCCGGCGGCCTGGGCCTCGTCGGTCGTGGCGGCCGCGGCGGCGGCGGTGTCCGACGACCTCGAGGCCCACGGCGCGGTCCGCTTGGCGCGCTTCGACGCCGCGGCGCTCAAGGAGCACAACGCCCGCGCGCGGCGCGCGAAGTCGGGCGTCGCCGTCGCGGCGGGGACGCCCGAGGCGGAGGGGGCGACGGCGCAGGCGTTCGCGTCGCTCTACTCGCGTGCGTGCGGACTCGTGGCGCGGCGCGAGAACGTGTCGATCGAGTGGGAGCGTCCGGCCGGCGGGCCGCTGTTCGATGCGGAGCGGCGCACGTTCCGGCCGAAGGCGCCGCGGCTCTTCAAGGGGCACGGCGTGCGGCAGTGGGAGGCCTTCCGGCAGGCGGCGCTGGTGGGCCTGTGCCGCGCCGTCGGGACCGAAGGCGAGCGGTCGGCGGCGGCCGCGGCGTCTGGCTTGGGCCGCCTGGGGGGCCTTGCGGTGGTTGAGGCCGTGGCGGGTCCGTTGCCGGGGCTCGACCACAGGCCCGAGCTGTCGGGCGACGAGCGCCGGGCACGAGCGGATCTGGTCGGCGGCCTTGCGGCGCGGTCGGTGGTCGAGGCGGCGGGGCTTCGGTACGTCCCCGTGGGGCGCGACGTGGAATGCGCCTCGAAAGAAGCGGCGGTGTTGCGGCGGGAGGGTCTCCGCAGCCTCTGCGCCGACGCGTCGAACATCGGCGCCTGGGCGCTCGACCGGGACCGCGCGATCGACCATCCGGCGCCGGCCGAGGGCGAGCCGGCGCGCGCCGTGGAAACCGACGTGCCGGCGGCCACCCGCCCCGCCCCGCAGCAGGAGTTGACGTGGTGAGGGCGCAGCCGCGGGTCGTGGCCGTCGAGGGCGGCAGCCGTCCGGCGCGGGGTTCGCGCCCGGCGACGGCGCTCGAGTCGCTGGTGGGGGCGCGGCTGATGGCGGACGTTCGCCGGGGTGCGGCGCCGTTCCAGCGGGACTCGGACGGCTGGGGCGTGACGCGGCTGGTGGACCGCCGCCCGCCGGCCGCGCTGTCGTGCGACCAGGACCTCGTCCTGCGGCAGTCGATGGCGGACGAGGGTTGGATCGCGCCGCAGTTCGTTGCGAGCCCCGATCGCGGCGCCGCCGGCGACGGGGTCGATGTGCCCCGGCACTCGGCGCTGCAGGCGCTCGGGGGCTGTCTCGGCGAGTCGGCCTACCGGCGCGTGTGGCACGTGAGCTCGGCCGGGGCGGCGCCGGCGCCGCGGCCTCCGCAGGTGGAGGACGCGTCTCAGGCCGCCCGCATTGCGCGGTCTGTCGCCGCTGCGGCCGGCGTTCGCCTGGCGGAGGGCGGAGCGGTCGCGGTAGCGCCGTCGGTTGTGGATCGGGGTCTGGCGTGCGTCGTGCCGCACGGCCGGTTCCGGGTGTCGGACGGGCCGTGGTGGGCCTCGACGGCGCTGAGGGCCGTGGCGGAGACGCTGGCGCGGTCGCGCCTCGCCGGGCAAATCGTCCAGCTCTTCGCGTTCGAGCGCTTCGTGGCGCGCGCCGTGGGCGGCCCCGCGGCCGTCGGGCAGGCGTACTGGGCGGTTGCCGAGAGCCTGGGCCGCGCGCACGCCGTCACTCTCGCGCCCGGGTGCGGCGACCGGCTGCTGTACGAGGACGCGACGCGCACGCTCGTCGTGGCGGGCGGCGCCGCCGGCGTGAGGCGGTCCATTGAGGCGCTACTGCGCGTGGCGGAGGCGTCCGGCGACCGCGCGGTCGAGGCGGCGGCCGAGCGCCGGGATCTGGTCGCGCTGCTCCGGGCGTCGGGCGTGGGCGGGCCGGTGTCCCGTCCCGAGCGGGCGGCCCCGGCGGATTGGGACGCGCGGGCGGTGCTGGTCGCGGCGATTGCGGCCAAGCGAACGGCGGAGCGGCTGAACCTCCCGCATCTGGCGGACTCGCCGTCGGACGAGCTGACGGCCGGCGCCCTGCGGGTGCTGGAGGCGGAGGGCTGGCGGTCGGTCGTCGTTGAGGCGGGCAACCTGGCTGGCTGGCTCGTGGACGGCGTCCGCGGCCTGGCGTTCTGGCCGGCGGCACTGGAGTAGGCGGTGCTGTCGCTCGAGACGCTGCTCCAGGCCGCGGAGGGCGGGGAGAAGGAGATGGGGCTCGTGCATGCGGACTTCGAGGAGAAGGGGATCGACTCGTGGCTGCGGGGAGCGATCGAGCGGCGGCTGGATCCGGCTCTCGGCGCCCGCGTCGTTCCCCCTCGGCGGTCCGAGGAGGTGCTGCGGGCACTGGAGGGCTTCTATGCGTTCTGGGGGCGGTGGTTTCCCGCGGAGTACCGGCGCGTCCGGCGCGAGTGGGTGGTTCTGCAGGCGCGCTGGCGGGGGATGGCCGGCGTGAGGCCCGCGCGCGTGCTCGATTCGGTGACGAGCCGGTTCTTCCGGGAGGGTCTGGTGGAGCTTCCCCCTCTGGTGGCGGTCACGGGCGGCGGCGGATTCGAGGCGGGGCTCGAGGCCTTGGGCGCCTCGGACGGCGCGGCCGCGGGCGGTGCGGCTTCGGACGGCGCGGCCGAGCAGCGGGCGGCGGTCAAGGCCGGCAGTTCGGCGTCGCCGCAGTCCGGGCGGGGGGAGCGGGACGAGCCGGCGTCGCCGCCTCCGGCGCCGGTGGTTCACGCGGGCTCGCCGGTGCCGGCGAGGCTGCCGGACTCCGCCGAGGTGCTTGCCGATCCCGGCGGTGGGCTGGCCCCGGCGCTCGTGAGCGAGCGTCTCGATCGGGCGGTCCGGGCCGGGGTCGACGAAGTGGAGAAGCTCCGCTCGGCGTGGCTGAAGGGGCCGGGCTGGTGGTGCCGGTGGCCGGAGCTCGGCCGCAGCCAGGAGCGGGTCAGGTGATGGACCGGATGCCGGCGCTGGCACGCTCCGCCGATCGTCTCGGGCGGGAGGTCGTGGAGATCGCCCGCGAGCCCGGGGAGCCCGCTCGTTGGGTCGGGCGGTACCTCGACGTGGCCGACCTGCGCCGGCAGCGCGCGCGTGTCCATTCGGGACGCCGGGACCGCGAGCGTGCCCGCGGGCTGCGGCGGCTGCAGGCCGACCGGTTGTGGGATGCGCTCGAGCTGCTCGCCGACCTGCGGGTGGTGTCCTACCGGAACGTCCAGGAGGAGTGCTTCGACGGGCACGGGTTTACGGCGGGACGCGGCATCCGCCACCTGCTCTCGGAGGGGCTCGTCGAGGTGCGCACGGTTCAGCCGCGGCGGGCCCGGCCCGGGTCGGAGGGGCGGGGCTTCAAGGTGCTGGCGCTGACCGCGGCCGGCGCCGCGCGCGTCGAGGCGCGCCGCCGTGCGCGCGGCGGCGGCGGCCGCGTCTGGCAGGGGTTCGTCAAGCGCCGCGAGATCGAGCACGACGCCGGCGTGTCGGAGCTGGTGCTGGAGACCGTGGACCGGGTCCGCTCGCTCGGCGGGCGCGTGCGCTCGATCCGCCTGGAGGCGGAGCTCAAGGCGGCGGTGGCGCGGGCGGGGAGGAAGGGCCTCGACCCGGCGGGTGCGCGGGTGCGCGCCGCCCGCGCGGCGGGCGTTCCCGTGGACGAGGACGGCGTGTGCCACTTCCCGGACGCGATCGTCGAGGTGACCGACGCCGGGGGCGCGGAGTCGACGCTCGCGCTCGAGCTGGTGACGGGCAGCTACTCGCGCCGCCAGGTCGAGCGGAAGATGCGGATGGGCATGGTCCTCGCGTCGAGCGGCCGCCGGCTGGCGTCGTTCGCGCGGTCGATTCTCTCCGGGGACGTCGGCGGCCGCGTGCGGCGGGCCTGGCGGCCGGGCACGGAGCTCGAGGAGCGTCTGTTCGACGTCATGAGGTGATTCGGCCAAATGGACCCGGGCCGCTTCTGCGTGGGGATGAGCATCGTGGTGTTGGCGTTGTCGTGCGTGTTTCTCGTGACCCAGTTCGACTATCTCGGGGAGTTCTGGATCGTGCTCTGGGCGGACCACGCGTTGCGGCTGGTGCTGATGGGGGCGGCGTGGGCGGGGTGCGTCGTGGCGGGCACCTACCAGCTTGCGCGCGTCCTGGTGCTCGGGGAGGTCGGTCAGCGCGTCGGGTTGCTGGAGCGCGCCATGCGGCGCGGGCAGGGGGGCGATCCCGAGTTGCGGCGGGCGCTCGACCGGGAGGAGACGGGGCGGTATGCGAGTTGAGGAGTCGTTGAGGAGTCGAGGAGGGGGGGAGTGATGGGTGTGGCGGAGCGCGCGCATCGGTGGTTCGAGCGGCACGGTCAGGCCGTGTTGCAGCACTTGCTGTTCCTATGGGTGCTGCTCGTGTTGGCGGAGCAGGGGTTGCAGGCAACGGCGTCGGCGGCGGACCCGTGGTCGATGGCGGCGAGCCAGCTCTGCACCTTGTTCACGGGGGTCGTGGGCAAGGGGCTGGCGGTGGTCGCGGTGATCTATGGCGGTCTGTCGTATGCCTTCGGCGAAGGGGGATCCAAGTCCGCGCTGGCCGCGATCATCTTTGGCGTCGGCATGGTCCTGCTGGCGCCTCAGATGCTCGTCTACTTCTTTGGCGGGAGCGCGATCACCTGTTGACCGCTACTGCAGTGCCGGGAGGTTGTCCGTGCGTCTTGTTCGCGGCGAAGGCGTCTGTAACGAGTACGGGGCTCTCAACGATCCCCTGGTGATTCTCGGCGTGGAGCGAAGCCTGTTCTTTCTCTGCCTCATGTTCGCGCTCGTCATCTTCGTGGCGCTGGACGCGCTGCTGCTGGCGCTCGTCGGTTTCGCGGTCTTCTGGGCGCTGGCGCGCGTGACGACGGCGTACGACGACCGGTTCGTGGAGGTGCTGCGGCAGACGCTCCGGAACCCGGGAGGCTGGTACGACGCGGCCGACTACGGGTCGCCGCCCTGGTTCGTGGCCGTGGACGACGGCGATGTGGCAGCCGCGGCGGCCGACCGACTCGATGGCGGCCCGGCCGGCAAGGGGGAGGGGGACTGATGGCGCGGGTGTCGCGGTCCGTCGGCCGTTCGCTCCCCGGTCAGCTTCCGTGGTGGGGGTTCGTCGACGATCGGCTCTGCATCACGCGTTCCGGCCGGCTGCTGGGGTTCTCCCGCCTGCGGCCTCTTCCCGCCGACGGCCTGTCGGGCGCGGCCGTCGACCAGCTCATGACGATGTGGTCGCGGGTGCTGATGGCGCTCGGCCCCGACGTGCGGCTGTGGTGGGTCGTGGACCGCTGGCGCGCGCCGGCTCCGGACGTGGGGAAGGTCGAGGGCGTCGGCGCGATGGCGGCCGGCAAGCGCCGCGCGCACGTCGCCGAGCGCGTGCGCGAGTACTCGGTGTGCCTGGTCTGGGAGTTCGACCGGGGGCTCGCGCGGCGCGTGGGTTCCGGCGAGACGGGGATCCGGTGGCTCGCCGGGTATCTGCGGAATTGGTGGCAGTCGCGGCGCAATCCCCACGTCACGACGGTCCTGCGGTCCGTGCTCGGCGACGTGGCGCGCGACGTCCGCAACCAGCTCGCCGGCTACGAGGCGCGCCTGTCGGCCGGCACCGTCGTCTCTCCGATGAAGGCGGCCGAGGCCGCCCGGGTGCTCCATCGCCTCTCGAACGCGGGCCAGGGGGAGTGGGTCGACGGACTCGAGACGCGCTTCGGCCTGAACTGGCGCATGGCCTCGCGCGACCTGACGATCACGCGGGCCGGGGTCACGGTGGGCGGGCGACTGGTGCGGGTCTGGTCGTTGGCGTCGGTCCCGGGCCAGGTGGTCGGCAACTGCCTCGACGGGCTGTACGGGCTCAATGCCGACTTCTCGGTCGTGCTGGGCTGGCGCGCGGCGGAGCGGCAAGGCGCGCGGCGGCGGATCGCGAGCGCGCAGCATCACTACCACCAGGCCCGGCACTCGCTCGTCTCCGCGATGGGCGAGGGCGGGGAGGCGGCCGGGCTCGAGGACTTCGGGGCGGCGTCCGAGGTGATGGCGATCGGGCAGGCGCTCGTCGACCTGCAGTCCGGCGACGTGTGCTTCGGCGAGATGCACCTGTCGGTGGCCGTCCGGGCGCCCAGCGAGCTGGAGTTCGCGGACGTCGGGACGGCGCTGCAGCGGATCGTCGGAGGTATCGACGGCAAGATCGTCGAGGAGACCCACGGCCTGCCGCCGGTCTGGTTCGGGCGGCTGCCCGGGCAGACGGGAGTCGACCCGCCGCGGCGGTTCTTCGTCAACTCGAAGCTGGCGTCGGCGCTCGCCCCCATCATCGGGCCGCCCCGCGGGCACGACCGGTGCCGTCACCTCGACAGCGAGCCGCTCACCACCTTCGAGACGGCCTGGGGGACGCGCTACGGGTACGACCTGTTCGGGGGCGGCGACGTGGGCCACACCCTCGTGCTGGGCGCCACCGGGAGCGGCAAGTCCTTCCTCTTGAACTTCCTGCTCGTGCAGGCCCTCAAGTACGACCCGCGGGTCCTCGTCCTCGATCTCGGCCGCAGCTACCGCTACCTGACGGAGTTCGTCGGGGGGAAGTACCTGGCGCTGCTCGAAGGCGACGACCTCGATCCGGCCTCGGCGGCCGGCATGGGGCTGCAGCCGTTCGCTCTTCCGCCCTCGGTCCGCACGCGGCAGTTCCTCGTGGCGTGGATCCAGCGGCTGCTGGCGATCGGCGCCTACGAGTGCGAGGCCGACGACCTGACCGACCTGGACAAGCGGGTGGACGAGGTTTTCCGGCGCGCGCCGTCGAAGCGGACGCTGAGCGCGCTGGCGCACCTGCTGCCGAAGGCGATGTGGCCGGCCATGAGCCGGTGGGTGGACGAGGGGACCTGGGCGCCCTGGTTCGACGGGCCGCCGGCCGAGCTCGAGGAGTTCGGGGCGTGGCAGGTGGTCGATCTCGCCGGGGCGTCGGAATACCCGGACTGGTGCGAGGCGGCGCTGTGGTTCTTCCTCGAGCGGATGCGCCTGGTCATGGACGACGAGTCGCTCCGGGGGCAGCTCAAGATCGTCGTCGTCGACGAGGCGTGGCGCTACCTGAAGGACCGGCTGGTCGTCAGCAAGCTGGTCGAGGCGGCCAAGACGTGGCGGAAGATGAACGGCGTCCTCATCCTCGCCACGCAGTCGGCCGGCGATATCCTCGCCGCCGCCCCCGAGCTTCTCGAGTCGATGCCGACGCGGCTCCTGCTCGGCAACTCGTCGTTCCCCGACGAGGCGGCCCGGGTCCTGGGCCTCACGCCGTCCGAGCTCGCCACCGTCAAGGAGCTCGAGCCCAAGCGCGAGCTCTACATCCACCGCCCGGGGCACTCGGCCGTCGTGCGGCTGGAGGTCGATCCGGAGAGCTACTGGCTCTACACGTCCGACCCCACGGACGCGGTGAGGCGCCGGGCGGCGGTCGAGCGTTGGGGTCTGCCCGGGGCGTTGATGCGGCTGGCGGCCGGGGTCGATCGGGACGTGGGCGAGGCGGCGGGCCGCAGCGAGGTCGCTCGGTGAGGGGCGTTGCGCTCGGTGAAGGGGCGTCGGCCTCGGGGGAGGTGAGGATGCGTGCAGCTCTGTTTGGTGTGGTGGCGTTGGCGCTCGCCGTTCCGGCGGCGGGTCAGGAAGCGGAGAGGACGCCTATCCGTTCGGTCGCGGCGTCGCCGGAGGAGCCGATCGAGGTGTTCACGCGGGTGCGGACGGTCACGACCATCCGCCTGCCGGCGGGCGAGGAGATCGTGCGCACGGTGGCCGGCGACGCGGAGAACTGGGACCTGACGGCGCGGGGCCGCGAGCTGGCCGTCAAGCCGTACGCCGCGGGGCTCGTCTCGAACGTCACGGTCTCGTGCGCCTCGGGCGCGGTGTTCACGTTCACCGTGATCGAGGACGCCGATGCGGTGACCGACTACGTCGTGACGGTGGAGGCCGGGGAGGAGGACGCGGCCATCGGGTCGGCCGAGGCCGTGGAGGCGGGGTTCACGCCGGCGTTCGCCGTCGCGGGGTTCCGCGAGCGGTTGGCCGCCTACCGCGACCGGCGCGAGCGCGTTCTCTTCGAGGGGCGGGAGCAGGTCGATCGCCTTTGGGCCGATGCCTCCAGGCGGCAGGAGGAGTTCGCGAGGGACTTCGCGGGCCGGGTGCGCCTGCCCTACCAGGTCACCGAGGAGGCGTTCGCTCCGCCGTTCCTGCTGCGGGACCTGTGGACGGACGGGACGTTCACCTACCTGCGGACCGAGGGCCAGGAGATTCCGGCGGTGTACGTGTGGCGCGGAGACGCCGCGGAGGTCGTGCACACGGACGTCGAGCCGGGGGGGCTGCTGGTCGTCGAGCAGGTGATCCGGCACGGCACGCTGAGCCTGGGGGGGCGCGAGGCGTGGTTCGGGCTGGCGGCCGAGGGCGGCGCGATGCCGCAGCGGCGGCCGGGATTCTTCGAGCGCAACTTCGCGACGCCGCCGCGGATGTACGGGGTCTGGTCGGCGATCGGCGCCGCAGTGGCGCTGCTCGTCGCGGGGAGGTGAAGGCCATGCGGGTCGGGATGCGGGTTGCATTCGTGCTTGCGCTGCTAGCGGCGTGGCCGTCGTCCGGGGAGGGCCAGGTCGCGCAGGGGTCGCTCCGCGCCGGCGTTCGCGGGGGAGTCGCCCTCGCGGAGGTCGTCACGCGGGTCGGCTTCGAGACGACGGTGGTGCTGCCGCGCGCGTGGAACGTGGTCGAGCGCCGCCTCGGGGATCCGGGTCGCTGGGTAGTGACCGGGGGCGGCCACCTGGCGATGGTGCGTCCGCTGGTCCGCGGCGCGGCCACGAATCTCGCGCTGATCCTGTCGGACGGATCGGTGGTGTCCATCGGGCTGCGGGAGAGCGACCTGTCCGCGGTTCATACCGTCGTGCATCTGGCCGAGGCCGCTGAGGACGGAACGCTCGCGGAGGACGGAACGCCCGCCGGGGAGGGGGCGCCCGTCGAGGGGGATGGCGAGCAAGTGTCGGAGGACGTCGTCGCCGGGACGGGCGCCGAGTCGCCGGTGCTGCTGTCCGCGTTCGACGTCGAGGCCATCCGGGAGGAGGAGCGGCGTGCGCTCGACGCGCTCCGGGCGGCCGAGGAGGCCGTGCGCGCGCGCGTCGACGACGCGGCCGCCGCCAGCGAGGAGGCGGTCGAGGATTTCATCGCCGACTACCCGCGCCGGCTGCATTTCGTCTTCGAGTTCCACCCCGAGGTGGACGTCACCGCCGAGCCCTACTGGGTGGAGGGGATGTGGCACGACACCCAGTCGACCTTCATTCGCTTCCAGCGCGTGCCGGACGGGGAGATCGTCGTGGCGGGGCTGCTCTCGGACGGGACGGCCCGGGTGCTCCCGCACGAGGTGATCGGCGCCGGTCTGGTGATCCGGATCGACGGGGTCGTGGAGGCCGGGATTCTCGGCGTGGGGGATCCCGAAGCGGGCGTTCCGTGGCGCATCAGGGGGGAGGCCGAGCCGTGGCGGAGTGGCATCTGAAGGTTCCGGCCGGCGTCGTCTCCAAGAACCTCCCGGTCTACGTCGCGCTGGGCGTGGTGGCCGTCCTGCTGTTGGTGATGCTGCTGACGGGCTCGGGCGCCCCGCCGGAGGAGTCCGCCGCGGGCGGCGAGCAGGCCATCGAGGCGGCGGTGGCGGACGTGAGGAACGTGGTCGAGCCGGTGCTGCGCGAGGGCGAGCGGCTGCGGGAGGACCTCGCACGGCTGGAGGCCCAGCGCGAGGCGGACGCGGAGGAGAGTCGCCGGCAGGAGGCCGCGGCGCGGGACGAGGATCTGGCGGATGCGCGCGTCGAGCTCGAAGGCGCCCGGGCCGCGCTGCTCGAGGCGCAGCGCATTCGGGACGCGGCCGAGCGCAGCGGGCTCCCGCCCGGGACGGTGTCGGGAGACATTCAGGCGGCGCTCCAGACGGTCCAGGAGCGGGAGCTGCGGGAGGCGATCCGGCTGCAGGAGCTCGAGCGCTTCGCGCTGTCGCTCCGCGCGCCGGCGGTCGTGGGCGATCCGGAAGCGGCTGCTGCGGCTCAGCGCGCGGCCCCGCCGGCGCTCGCGATCACGGGCGATCCCCTCGTGGACGAGCAGCTCCTGGCGCTCATGCGGCAGGAGGCCGCAGGGGGCGCCGCGGGGCAGGTTCCGCCGGCGGTGTCTCCGCCGCCCGGGCGCGCGGGTGCGCCGGAGGTCGTGCCGGTCCGGCCGGCAGCGGCGGCCGCCGCGGGCGTGGTCGACCGCGCCGTGGCGTCGCCGACGGAGTTCTACGCGGTCGGGCCGGACGTCGAGGTCACCGAGTCGAGCGGCAGGGGCTCGGTCGCCGTGGCGCGGTGGCCCGCGGTTCCCGAGGGCCTCGACCTCGTCTACGAGGGCCGGATGATGCAGGCCGTCCTCGAGACGGCGCTCACGGGCGATTTCACGGGGCCGGCGCGGGCGCGGCTGACGCTGCCGGTCAGGACGGCCGACCGCAGGCGCGTCGTGATCCCGAGGGGGACGGTCGCGCTCGGCGACGTGCAGGCCGTGGAGAACGGGTTCCAGACGCGGCTCGCCGTTCGTTTCTCGCGGCTCCGGTTTCCCGACGGCCGGTCGGTCC
This sequence comes from Vicinamibacterales bacterium, assembly GCA_965261285.1. GTDB lineage: Bacteria > Acidobacteriota > Vicinamibacteria > Vicinamibacterales > UBA8438 > JAJEEA01. The sequence continues at coordinate 18,870 of OZ253457.1, forward strand.
GCATGGGCTTCGAGGGGCTGTCGTCGATCGGGGAGACGGGGCTGACCGACGAGGTCAACCGGCACTACCGGAGCACGCTCGGGGCGGTCGGCGCGGTCGGGCTGCTCGCCGGGCTCTCGGCCGGGGGCGGCGGCAGCCAGGGCTACTTCGACCCGGCGCGCCAGCAGTTCTCGGTGGCGGCGATCCGGTTCCTGGACAGGTTCGTCAACCGGCTGCCGGAGGTGCGCGTGCGCGCGGGGCATCCCGTGCGGATCTACCTCACGCAGGACCTGCTGGTGCCGCGGGTGTAGGGGAAAGGGCGTAGCGGAAAGGGGGACGGTGATGAGTCGACGGACTCGGGTGTGGGTGGCGTTGGCGGTGGTCTTCGTCGTGGTGGCGTCCGGGCCGGCGGTGCGCCGCTCGCGTGCGTTCTTCGGACTCGACCCGGCGGCCTGGATCGTGGTCGGCCAGATGGCGTCCGTCGTCAGCAACCTCATGGCGCTGCGCGACACGATGATGCGGCTCCGCGACGAGGCGCTCAGCTCGTACCGCGGACTGGTCGATCCCATCGACGATTTCGCGGGGCAGATGCGCCACGCCCTGGGCGAGGGCGCGTCGATCGATTTCAGCGCCTTCGGCGGGACGGACCCGCGCACGTTGGCCCTGGAGGATTGCGCCCTCGTGCCGGCGGAGGATCTGGCCTCGACGCCGTGCGTTCCCGATGCCCTGCCGGCGCCAGGCACCGCGTATTCGGATCTTCCCGACATCGATCCGGACGTCGCCGCCTCGCTGGAGGCGTCGCACGCCGTCCGTGCGGCCGAGTTCGACGTGCAGCTCGCCGAAGCCGACCACCGCGACCTGCTGGCCGAGGAGGCGACGGTGGCGATCGCCCTGTACCTGGGGTGCGAGACGACGCGGGCGGACGCCGACCGCCGCGGCGTGGTGGTGTGCCCGGCCTCGCGCACCTGGACCGCGGCGGAGCGGGAGGGCTTGCGGCAGCGGCTGGCCGACTCGGTCGCCGCACTCAGCACGGCGGACTGCCCGGCGCGCGGCGCGGGCGGTGCGGGGCAGGGGGTGTGCGCGTCGCGCGCGCAGCACCGCTCGCTGCTGATCGCGGCGACGCAGGCACAGGCCAACATCGACGCGCTGCTGCTCAAGCTCGACGCGGAGGACGCCGACCGCGCGCGCCGGGAGCTCGAGCGCGATCTGATGGAGCAGGCGCGCGAGGAGGAGTTCCGTCTCGCGCAGCTCCAGGGCCTCGCCGCGCTCGACCTGGCGCTCGACACGGCGGCGGGGCGGGCGAACGTGCTGACGCCGGCGCTCCACGCACGGAACGCGGCGGCGCGGCCCTTCGGGGACAACCTGTTCGTCGGCCACTGAGGGGGAACCATGCGGACGAAGCGACTGGTGGCGGCGGCGTTGGCGGCGGCACTGCTTTTCTGGCGCCCGGCGGCGGTCGATGCGGGGTGGGCCGGCATGCTCGTGCAGGTGTCGGCGATGCTCTCGCAGATCCGGGCGCAGGTGTCCACGGTCGAGGCGCACGTGGCGCAGGCGCAGGCCGAGATGCGCGGGCTCCTCGACCCCGGGGGACTCGTCTCGTCGGTGGGGTCGCTGGCGGACTGGCGGAGCCTGTTCTCCGAGCTGACCGACCTCGGGCCGCTGTGGGAGCCGTTCACCGAGTCGCGGGCGCTGGTCGGCGACGCCGTCCGCGACTACCAGGCGGTGCGGGGCATCGGGAGCTACGACCTCGGTACGGTGGGCGGGTTCCTGGACTTCCTCGACTCGCAGCCCATCGGCTGGTCGGCGGGCCGGGAGTCGGCGTGGCAGGCGCTCGTCGACGACGTCGGCCTTCCCGCGGACCTGCGGGACGAGATCCGCGAGGCCGAGCAGCTCCGCCGCCGGGTAGTGGACCTCCGCTACGCGGCCACCGTCGACACGCGCCTCGCCGCCGCGGCCGTTCTCGGCGACCACGTGGCGGGCGAGTACGCGGGCCGCGGCATGCTCGACGACAGCGCGCACATCCTCCAAGGGGTGAGCCGGCTCACGGGCGGGCCGTCGGATCCCGATCCGGCGTTGAGCCAGGCCGAGTTCGACGGCGCGTCGACCCAGCTCGCGTCGCTCCGGGCGACCCATTCCGCGGGAGCGCTCGGGCTCCGCGCGTCCGAGCTCGCCGCCGAGGCGCGAAACATCCGCCTCGACGCGCACCGGGCGGCGGCGGACACGCGGCGCACGTTCGACCGGCTCGCCGATCTGGCCTCGGCATCGGCGGTTCCGATGCAGGACGACGTTGGCGACGAGCCGATGGCGTCCCTCGCGTCGGGCGGCTTCATGGACGCCTGGGTGCGGTGATGGTCCGCGCCGCGCGGGCTCTGCCCGCCGTCCTCGTCGTGGCCGCCGCGGCCCTCGTGGGGCCGCTCGCCGGCGTCGCGCTGGCGCAGCCGCCGGTCGACCCGGACGGCTCCGCTACGCGGTGGTCGTTCGACTACGTGCAGGCGGCGGTCGAGGACCTGGTGACCGATCCCCTGCCCGCGGCGTACGGGGGCGTGACGGTCCGGCAGTACTTCTACGACCTCGGGCTGCGGCTCTGGGCCGCGATAGCGCTGATCATGACCGTCGTCCAGGGGCTCAAGGTGGCGATGGGCGGCCGCCTCGACCTGTGGGGCATGGTCACCTTCCTGCTCTGGATCGGCTTCCCCTTCATGGTCCTGGAGGGGTTCTACACGCCGTACGCGCTGTTCGGCAACCAGACCTTCATCCAGATGGTGGTCGGGCAGGGGCAGTCGCTCGCGGCGGCGCTGAACGGGGCCGGCGGCGCGTTCTCCCAGATGCACGACGACGTGTACGGGTTGCTCGGCGAGATCTTCCGGCAGCTCGGCATCGCCTTCAACAACATGACATCGCTGGGCGGGATCGTGCGCGGCTTCGCGACGGCCATCGGCACCATCTGGGCCATCAGCCAGGCGGCCATCGTGGTGATCGTCAGCGTCCTCATCCTGCTGATCGCGGCCCTGCTGGTCTACACGCAGGTCGTGTGGGCCAACGTGGCGATCGGCATCCTGACGCTGCTCGGCCCGATCTTCGTGCCGTTCCTGCTCGTCGAGCAGCTCTCGTTCCTCTTCTGGTCCTGGCTCAAGGGGCTCATCCAGTACTCGTTTCAGGTCGTGGTCGCCGCGCTCATGCTGCGGATGATCGCGGTCCTCGCCGGGTATCCGCTCGAAGGCATCGCCGCCTTCGTCGAGAGCATCGCCCAGTTCAACCCCGAAGGCGGCACGGATGCGTTCATGCACTCCTACCAGGAGGTGATCCGCCGGATGGGCACGTGGCTGCCCGTGATCCTCGCGGCGCTGCTCCTGAGCTTCAAGGTGGGCGAGGTCACCCAGGTGATGCTCGGCGGCTCGCAGAACCTGAGCTCGGGGTTGACGGCGGTGGCGGCCGGGGCGGCGGCGACGCTGGCGACGGGCGGCGCGGCGGTCGGCGGCGGGCTCGCGTCGGCGGGCCTCTCGAGTTTGGCGAAGGGCGCGGCGGCGCGCGGGATGAAGGGGACGGCGGCGGCGCTCTCGCGGGGGGCGGACGCGGCCCAGTGGGTCTCGTCGCACGCGCGCGGCGGAGCGAAGGCCAGGCGGCAGGAGGACGACTAGCGGTGGAGATCCAGAGCGAGGAGCTGATCGAGGTCTGGGCGGAGCACGTCACCCGGGCGCGGCACTACCGGATGGTGTTGCTGGTCATGGGCGGGTGCCTGCTGCTGGCGCTGCTGGCGCTCTGGGGCGTGGCCCGGCGGCCGTTCCCCGCGCCGGTCGTGGTGCGGGTGGACGAGGTCGGCCGCGCCCAGGTCGTCGACTACGTCCCCGAGGCGATCGAGCCGGCGGGGCCGGAGGTGTCCTACTTCCTCAACGAGTTCGTCGTCGGCCAGTACGGCCGCCGGCGCGCGGTCGTCGAGCGCCGCTGGGAGGACAGCTTCTGGTTCACGAGCGCGGAGGTGAGCGCGCAGCTCACGGCCGAGTACGGCGACGAGGTGGCGGCGTTCATCGCGGGCGCGGGGGGCGAGGGCGACGTCCTCGTCGAGAACGTGCGCATCCGCGTCCTGCCGAATCCCTCGGCGCCCCACGACGCCGAGATCGCCTTCGACCGGGTGCGCGCGGCGGCCGGGCGGGTGCTGGAGTCCGAGCCCTGGTCGGTGAACCTGCAGTTCGCGTTCACGGAGGTGACCGAGGACCTCGTGTTCGCGAACCCCATCGGCCTGGTGATCACCTTCCTCGAGGACACCGTCGTGAGGACGACGGCGGAGGAGTAGCGCCGTGGAGCTGACCCGCGCGGAGAAGGCGCTCGTGGAGGCGGGGTTCGGCGCGCAGGCCGCGCGCTTCCTGGCCATCGTCGTGCTCGCCGGCGGCGTGTTCGTGCGCGAGTTCGCGGCGCGCTGGGTCGGCGACGACGACGGCCGCCGCGCGCGGACGCAGCGCTTCGTCGACGTCGACGTCTCGGCGGCCTGGCGCCGGGCGTTCGCCCGCGACAAGGGGCTCGTCACCCAGCGGATGCGCTCCGGCGCGATCCACCACTGCAGCGGCAAGGCGCTCTACCGCGCCCTCGGCGCCGAGAACAGCCGCTACCGGCGCCCGCTCGATCCGTCGGACTGGCCCCGGATTCTCGAGCGGGTGCTCAAGGTGTGGGCGGCGCTCGCCTCGCCCGGTTGGCCGTGGCTCTTCTCCATCGACGCGCAGGTGGCGCTGGCCGAGTCGCTCGGGGTCCCGCGCTCCGCGATGCCGCGGCGGGCCTACGGCATGGGGAGCGGCAAGCAGGAGGTCCTGTTCCCGGATCGGCCGCTCATGGCGTATGCCGGCGACCGCCTCGTGCTCGTCCGGCCGCACGTCGACGACGACCTGGCTGACAACACGGCGTCGCTGCGGACGTGGTGGCGCCACTACGGCCCGTTCGCCAGGGCGCTGGCCGGCGCCGGCGTGTCGGTGTCGGTGCGCGTGGTGCGCTCGGGGGCGCGCCCGGGCGACCCGGCCGTCGACGGGCTCGTCGCCTCGTGGAAGGCGGACGGCGCCGCGGTCGAGGCGGTCCGCGACATCTGGTTCTCGCGCCAGGAGCTGCGGCGCCTGGAGGGCGGGCATCCGCCCGTGGTGTCGGCCTATGGCGGCGCCGAGAAGGTCGCGGCCCGCCACCGCGCGGTCGCGGATCGCCTCACGGAGCGGCGCTCGGAGCTTACGCCCGGCGTGGCCGACGCCGAGGTGTGGCAGGCCGAGGGGTTGCCGGAGACATGGTAGCGAGGCTCGCGGCGGCCGGCTCGGTGACGGCGTGGTGGATGTGGCTCCATCCGCTGCCGCTCGACGACCGCTTCCTGGTCTTCATCGGCCAGCAGACGCCGGCGTGGTACTGGCCGCTCGCCGTGTGGTCGGCCCTCTCGCCGGGGGTCCTGGTGTTCGTGCTCGGGTTCGTCGCGCAGTCGGTCTGGCGCGTGTGGTTCGAGCGCCTGCGGCCGCTGGGCGAGGGCGACACGCGCCTGCCGCCGTGGCCGCTGTCCCCCGACGACCCGGAGCCGGGCATCGTCATCGGCGAGGTGCACCACCCCAACAAGCTGCGCGAGGTCCGCGACCCGCAGTGGCTGGTGATGAGGGACAAGGCCCTCTACACCGGGACGATCATCTTCGGGGCGGTCGGGACGGGCAAGACCAGCGCGTGCATGAGGCCGTTCACCGAGCAGCTCCTGAGCTGGCGCGCGCGGGACGAGGAGCGCCGCGCGGCGGGTCTCTGCCTCGAGGTCAAGGGCGACTTCTGCGCGGACGTCAAGGCGATGCTCGAGGAGTGCGGCCGCGGCGGCGACTACATGGAGCTCAACCTGGAGAGGGAGGGCTACGCGTGGAACCCGCTCGACGCGCCTTGGCTGGACTCGTCCAGCCTCGCCTACACCATCGCGTCGCTCCTCAACCAGCTCTACGGGCGGTCGAAGGAGCCCTTCTGGCAGCAATCCTATAGCAACCTCGCGCGCTGGATCATCGTCTTCAAGCGGCTCGAGCAGCCGCCCTGGGTCACGCTCCGCGACATCTACCGCTACGCCGTCGACCAGGAGGCCCTCGGCGCGGACATCGACGCGATGAAGGCCACGCTCGACGCGCGCTGGAACTGCCCGGACGTGTGGGAGGTCGTCGTGGGGTGGCGGGACTACCGCGAGCACGCCGGCAAGCTCACCTTCTGGGCTTGGCGCGAGGTCGGCGGGGGGCGGATGTGCACGCGCCAGAACACCCGCGCGGACATCGACGGGCTCGTGGCGGCGCTGCGCGAGGTCGGCGCCAGCTTCCGCGTGGAGGAGAGCTACTCGGGGATCCCCTGGGGGCTCGACCGGCAGGGCCAGAAGCACCTCAAGGTGGACCAGTTCGCGGTCCTCCAGTCCGTGAAGCGCTGGTACCGCCAGGAGTGGCTGTGCCTGGCCGAGCAGACCCGGACCAACGTCGTCACGGGGATCGCCGTGTTCCTCGCGGTGTTCGACCTGCCGGAGGTCGGCCGGAAGTTCGCGCCGCCGTGCCCGGAGGGGGACGACAGCGTCCCGGTGGGGCTGCCGCCGTGCCTGCCGCCGCTCTACGACCTGATGGAGTCGGGGCGGGTGCTCGCGCTCAACATGCCGGCCGGCGCCAACCCGAACCTCTCGCGCACGCTCGGCGTGATGCTCAAGCAGTCCTGGCTGTCCACCCTGCTCCTGCGGCCGCAGCGGATGCAGGAGGCGTGGAACCAGGGCCGGTACTGGCGGCCGGTGCTGTTCGTCTGCGACGAGTACCAGCAGTTCGCGACGGTGGGGGAGAGCGACCCGAGCGGCGACGAGAAGGCGTTCGCGCTCACCCGGCAGAGCAAGTGCGTGCCGCTGCTCGCAACCCAGTCGCTCTCGTCCCTGCGGTCGGCCCTCGGGGCGGGCGAAGGGTGGCGGGCGCTGCTCCAGACGCTCAGGACGCGCATCTTCCTGCCGCTCGGCGACGACGCGTCGGCGAAGACCGCCTCCGAGCTGTGCGGGCAGGTCTCCCGGATGGTGGCGTCCTACTCGGTGTCGGAGAACACGGCGCGGGCGGGCGTCAGCTTCCTCTCCGGACGCGCCGGCGGCGGCGGCTCGTCGGCGGGGTTGTCCAAGAGCTTCCAGGAGCGGCGCGAGGCGCTCTTCACGCCGCGCGACTTTCTCGTCATGGGCAACTACCAGGCCATCGTGCAGCTCTTCGACGGCAAGTCGGTGGCCGACGCGGTGCGCTGCTACCTGTTTCCCGACTACCTGGTCAGGAAGCTGAAGGGGCGCATTCCCTGGTGGCGCGCGAAGGAGCAGGGGCACTTCTGATGGTGGAGACGCAGGCGAGCCTGGCCGAGGTGGGCGAGCACCTGCCGGACCTGCGCCGGTTCGTCGACGACGACTCGGTCTCGGAGATCATCGTCAACGGTCCCGGGCGTTTGTTCATCGAGCGTGGCGGGCGCCTCGAGCGGGTGCCGGTGGCCGACGGGCGCCTCGGCCAGCGGGACCTCGAGGCGGCCGCCGCGATGATCACCCGCGGGTCGGGCTTCGACCTGCGCCGCGAGCCCATCGTCGACGTGCGGCTGAGCGACGGGTCGCGCGTCGCGATCGCGGCGCCGCCGGCGTCGACCGAGCTGGCCATCACCATCCGGCGTTTCAGCAAGTGCCTGCTGTCGGCCGCGGACCTGGTCGAGATGGGCTCGCTGCCCCGCGAGGTCCTGCAGGTGGTCCGGGACACGCTCCTGGGCGACGGGAACGTCCTGATCGCCGGCGGCACGGGGTCGGGCAAGACGACGCTCCTCAACGCCTGCGTGGGCCTCCTGCCCGAGTCCGACCGCATCGTCGTGATCGAGGACACCATCGAGATTCGGCTGACGCACCCCAACGCCCTGCGGCTGGAGGGCCGCGCGCTCGCCGGGCAGGAGGGGAACAAGGGCGGCGTCCGCATCCGCGATCTCGTGCGGCACACCCTGCGGCATCGCCCCGACCACATCGTGCTGGGGGAGGTCCGCGGGCCGGAGGCGGCCGACGTCATCCAGGCGCTCGTGACCGGGCACGGCGGCTCGCTCAGCACGATTCACGCGTCGACGTGCGCGGGCGCGCTCAACCGGCTCGCGACGTGCGCGCTCCAGGCCGGCGACGGGCTGCCGTGGGACGTCGTCTGCCACTCGGTCGCCGCCGCCTTCCGGCTCGTCGTTCGGCAGGCTCGCGTGGACGGTCGCCGTGCGGTCCGCGAGGCCGTCGCCGTTCTGGGCTACGAGCCGCGGACCGGGGGCTGGCTGACGCGGACCCTCTGGGAGGAGTCGGCTCGGGACGGGGATGCGCAGCCGGCCGCGGGCGCCACGGGCGTCGAGGCGCGGTGGAAGCGGGTCGCGGGTGTGCGCGGCCTGCTGGTGGGGCCGTCCGAGCCGGTGACGGTCGCCGACCTGCTCGTGTCGCTCGGCGACACGCGCCGGAGTCCGGCCACCCGCCGGCTGTGGCGCAGGCGCGGGGCGAGGCGCCGCCCGGCGGCCGTGGGGGAGCAGTCATGAGCCTGGTGGAAAGCGAACCCGCGGCCCCCGTCGACATGGCAACGGCGCTCGCCGACGCGGAAAGGGTCGCCCGGCGCAGGCGTGAGCAGGACGCCGCCGGCGGCGGTTCGGCGGGCGGGCCGCCGGGGGCGGAGCCGAAGCGCGGCGCGGGGAAGCCGCAGCCGGAGGGTCCCGGTGCGGCCATCGCGGCGCTCGCGGCGGAGCGTGGCCGCGGCGGCCGCCGTCCGCCGCCGCCGGGCGCGGGGCGGGCGGCCGCGGTGATCGCCGAGCTGCTCGCGCTGCGGGGCGTCGGCGACAAGGCCGTGGCCGACATCGTCGTCGCGCAGCTCGCTACTGCGGGGGTCGACGTCGACAAGCTGGTCCGCGACATCGAGGCGGCGCAGGACCGCGACCGCGTGTCGGTGGCGGCCGAGGCCCTCGCCGGGCAGCTCCGGGACGTGATCGAGCAGGTGCAGCGGACGGCCGGCGCGTCGGGGGCGGCGGTCGAGGTCCGGCTCAAGGAGATGGAGTCGCTCGCCTACGTGCTGATCCAGACGGCGCTCGCGGCGCAGGCGACCCTCGACCACGCCGAGCGGTCGGGGGGGCGCATCGGGTCGCGGCTGCAGGACATCGTCCGGGCGGCGGACGAGTTCCTCAACACGGTTGGCGGCGCGCACGCCGAGGTCATGGCGGCCGAGAAGTCGGCGGGCCAGTGGGTCGAGCACGCCCGGACCGTCGGCCGGGGCCTGTGGTGGTGGGCGCTCGTGGGCGGCTTCGCCGGGGCGGTGGTCGGCGTGTTCGTGTCCTTGTGGCTTGTGCTGGGAGGGTGAGGTCCTGATGGCGGCGGCAGAGGCCACGGCGGCGCGGGAGCGGGCGGCGCGGGAGCGCGCGGACAGGCGCGTCGCCGGTGTGCCCGGGTCGGTGCACCGCGGTGCGGGCCGCGTGGAGCCGGCCGCGGATGGGGCGGACGCCGTTCCGGCGCCGCCGGCGGCGGAGGCTGGCGCGGTCGCGGCAAGCGTTTCCGATCCGCCGGTCCGGCGGGCATCTGGCGACGGTGCGGCGCCGGGCGCCGATGCTCCGAGTCAGGATGAGTCTTCCCGGCGCGGCAGTGACGGCGACCCGCCCGACAGCTTGGCCAAGCGTCTCGCGGGCTCGGGCGACCACGCCGACCAAGTCGTCTGCCGGTACATCGTCGATTGCTTCGACGATGCGGTGCAGAAAGTGGTTGCCCATTTCGATCGGCGTCTATCCCGGCTGACTGGTGAGAAGGATCCGGCCGTCGTCGCCCGGGCCATCGAGAAGGAGCTCGAGGCGGGGCGGGAGGCGTTGCGGCGCGAGGTCACCTCGGCCCGCGCCCGCGTGGTGAACGACGTCCGGGAGACCCTCGGGCCTGAGTACCGGCTGGGCGCGGATTCGAGTTCTGTCCATGCGCCCGTGCCCGGCGCAGAGTCGGCCCCGAGCGCCGTCGATCGGGCGCGCGCGGAGTTCCGGCAGGAGGTTGATTCGGCGCGCCGCGAGACGGTCCAGGCGGTGCACGGCGCGCTGGGCGGCCAGGCGCGGTTCGCTTCCGGTCGTCAGGACGTGGTCCCGCCGATCCCGGATGCGGCATCGGCGGTGCCGGACACGGCTGCCGTGGCCGCGCGCGAGGCGCGGGCCGAGTTCGTCGGGAGCCCGAGGGCAGTCGCGGTGGGGCACCTCACGCAGACGTCCCTGATGGTCGCCGCCGCTCGCGGCCCCGAGGCGCTGACCAGGATGGGGGACCTGATCGAGAAGTCACCGCTCCGTCAGGCGGGCCTGGAGACGGTGGGCTGCGATCCGGTCCTCGTGAAGCTCTGCGCGGATGTCCGGGACTCGGGGCGGGAGCCGTCGCCCGTGTCTGCGCTGCGGACTCTGGCGGCGGATCTGGGCGACCGCCATCTGGCGCGTTGCCGCGAGGAGCCCGAGGCGGCGGACCGCGACGAGGCGGCGTTCGCCAGTGGCAGGGCAGCCCTTCGGTCGGGCGCGTGCGCGGCCCGCGTGGCCGAGGTCGAGCGCGGCTTGGTGCCGGCGTGCCGCGTCGAGATCGATGCGCGTGTCGGCCGCGTGCCGTCGAAGGTGCCGGCGGATGGCGATCTGGCCGGCCGGACCCTGAGTATCGAGGGACGGGCGTGGCTCGATCGCATGCGCGAGCGGGCGGTCGTGCCCGAGGCCTCGGGTCCCGATCGGGCCGTCGTCGCCGGCGCGCCGCGCGGCGCCGTCCGCAGCCTTCTCGGCCGCCGCGCCCAGGGCTTCGAGCGGGTGGTGCAGCTCGCCGGGACCCGCCGCGGGCGGGTGGCGGCGGCGGTGTCGTCGCGGCTGCTCCGGTGGGGCACGTCGGGCGGCGCCCGCCGGCTCAGGGCCGTCGGCCTCGTGCTGGGGAGCAGCAAGCACCTGATGGCCGGCCTCGTCCGCGCGGACGCCGATCCGGTGGCCGTCGCCGCCGCTTCGTCGCCGGGCGCGGCCCGCGCGATTGCGACCGGCACTTCCCGGCCGCTCGCCGACGGCGCCCGCGCCGCGGATCACCGCCGGCTCGTGCAGGTGGCCGAGGAGCTCGATCGGCGGCAGACCGGCGCCGAGCTGACGTCGGGCGGCTCGGGGTCCGCGCGGACGGCCCGCCTGGAGCGCTGGGCGGACTACCGCGGCCGGCGGGGCGCGGCGGCCAAGATGCTGCGCGAGCTCCATGCCGACCGGCATCAGGCGATCACCGAGCGGGTGTCCCGCGAGAAGGACCGGGCGCTCGAGGCGAGCAGGTCGGGCGATCGGGACTTCGATCTGCTCCGCGAGCGCGTGCGGGACGGCGGGGTCCGGGTCTGGGCCGAGGCCTGGCGGGGCCGGGGCGTCGAGTCGTTCGACGGCCGCGACTGGCGGTTCGACGGCCGAAGGACCCATCCCGACGGGGTGCCGGCACCGGGCAGCGCGGCCGACGGGGTCAAGGCGATGCTGGCGATCTCCGGGGGCCGCGTCCGCCACGGCGCGAACGCGCGGCTGAAGGTCGGGAAGGACCTCGCCGTGGAGGTTCCCGAGGGCCTGGGCGACGAGCAGCGCCAGTCGGCGCTCATCTACGGGGCGGCCAAGACCATCGTGGTCGCGCGCAACCCGACGTTGGTCCCGGGCAACCGCGAGACGGTGGTGCTCTCCGGGATGCTCGCGTCGGCGATGGCGCAGCGGCTCGATGCCACCTACGAGCCGCCCGGCGAGGCGCAGAAGGTCGACTGCGCGCGGGTCGGCGACGACCTGCTGCGGCGTGGGAACGCCCTGGTGCAGGAGGTCGGCGTTCAGATGAGCCGGCGGATGGCGGCCACGCTCGGCAAGGACGTTCTCGAACGGGAGAAGGAGCTGGACCACCAGGTGGACTTCGTGGCGAGGCACAGCTTCGCGGATCCACCCCAGCGTGCGCCGGAGGCGGAAGGCCGTGATGCCGCCAGATCGGTCGGCGACGCGGCGGGGCGGGCTGTCGAGGTCGCGCGGGGAAGGGGGTAGGGAGATGTGGTGCAGGGTGCTGGCGGCTGTCGTTCTCGCGGGCGTTCTGGTCGGGGCGGGGTCCCCATCGGCCCCGGTGTTGGCGCAGGGGCCGTCGCTGACGTGCGACGTGCCCTTCCCGAGCGGTGGCCGCGCCGGTGCGGCCTCGAATCACGACTGCTGGCTGCCGGAGTCCGGCGGGCAGGGCGCCGTGCCCTGGCCCTCGCCGGACTCGTTCGCGGAGGGCTCGGTCGTGACGGTGTACAGCCTGCGCTGGACCGGAGACGGCGCGGTTCGCCTCTACTGCTCGGCCGACAGCGGGCGGGGGCCGGACTACGACCGCTGGTTCGTCGCGGCGGCGGTCCGCGGCGGCAGCACGATCGAGCGCGCCTCCTACGGAATCCGGGCGGCGAGCGTGCCCGGGGGCGATCGACTGGTGTCGTCCTTCTTCGGCGGCCGCGACGAGCGGGTCGAGTGGGACCGGGGCTCGCGGTACGACGCGGCCGCCGGGCGCTGGGTCTCGCGTTCCTGGGAGGTCGATCGCTCGCGCCCGGCGCCGGCGACGCCGGCGTTCATGCGGCCGGCGGCCCGGCGTGCGGAGCCCGTCGGCGGCGGGGAGGCAGCGCGGCGGCCGGCCCGCTCCGGGTACACGTGCCCGGACTTCGGCCTGCTCGCGCGCCGGCTGGGTGGGCGGATCGACGAGTCGCTCGGCGACCGCCCGGGCGTGCCGGCCCGGTGTCTCGACCCCCAGGGCGGCGCGGGCGCGATCTTCAACGGAGACGAGCTGAACGTGGAGGCCGAGTACCTGCCGGCGCTCGGCCGTTTCGGGGGCGACGTCGGCTGGGGCGAGACCCGGTGGGGTAATCGGCAGCGGAGCTCCGGTGCCGACGGTCAGGACTCGAACCGCAACCGGAACGCCCAGCCGCCCCCGCAGTCAGGGGACGGCATGCCGGGCGGCGGTCGTCGCATCGCGGACGCTCCGTTGGTCGCGGCGTTCAGCTCCGGGATGGCGTGCGTCGAGCGCGAGAGCCTCGTTCTCCGGCGCTACCGGCGGCAACGGTGGGTCGACACCAGCTACGCGGAGTACGACCCCGCGTGCGACCTGAGCGCGTCCGGCCTGCAGTCCGCCCATTGCGGCTCGGAGGGCTTCGACCTCGGGGGCAACCGCGTCGTGCAGTCCGGCTACTGGGAGACGTGGTGGGAGTACGTGTGGGAGGCGAATCCGGCCCGGACGGATGCCCACCATCCGTGGGCCCGCGTCTTCTGGCAGGACGGCGGCGGGCGGCCGGGGCTGGAGTCGGGGGGCGTCGTCGTCGGCGACGACGGCACCGGGGCCTGTCTCGTGGAGCAGGGCTTCGTTCGCAATCCGGCTCTGCCCGGCGTGGTTCCGCCGGTCGCCGGCCGCCTCGCCGGCAGGTGGGCCGACTACGCCGCCGGCACGGTGCCGGTTCGGTGTCCCAAGGAGGACGGCTCGGCCGGGTTCACCTCCGCGCCCGCGGGCGCCCACGGCCCGGGATTCGACGTTCTCGTCTCGCTCGATTTCGCGCCGTTGGTCCACGACGAGGCGCTTGCCGAGTCCTCTTCGGCGCGGCAGCGGCGTCTCGATTCGTTCTCGCGCGAGGTGCGCACATCGGCGGGCACGGGGCGCATCACGTCGCTGTTCGTGGATGACCCGGCGGCGATGATGGCGCACTCCTGGGACGTCCGGCGCGCGTCGGGGTTGAGCGGCCGGTTCGAGCTCGATACGTCCTGGGACGGCGGGGCCGACGTCGGGTCCGGCGTCGCGGCCGAGGCCCGGCGGTTCGGCCCTGCCGCGGCGCCGTGGGCCGATTGCGGCCGGCGCGACTTCCTCATGGGCACGGGGGCGGACTCGCTGTGGGGCGCGTGGGCGGCGCAGGCGCGCCCGCAGGCGGCGCGGGACGCGGCCGGGTCGGCCGGGTTGCTCGGGCTGGCCGAGGGCTTCGACCCCCGCGCCGCGGTGTCGTGCAGCGCCGGGGGCGACTGCCGGGCGGAGCCGGGCGCGTTCCTTGCCGGGCACCTGGCGATCGAGCGGGAGGCCCGGCGTTTGCAGGCCGCTCGCAGCGCGAATCCGTCGCGGGTGTGCGGGATAGGCGATCGGGTGTCGCCGCCCGGTCCCTGAATCGGAAGGAGCGGTCGACATGGAGCGCGGCGAGCAGCGGTTGACCGAGGCGGTTCACGTCCGCGTGTCCGGCTGGCTCAGCGAACAGGTCGGCCGGGTCGCCGCGGAGCTGCGGATGTCGCGTTCGGAGGTGTTGCGCAGGGCGATCGAAAAAGGGGCTGCCGGCCGTTGTCGAGCATCACCGGCCGGGTCGCGACTGGGAGGATTCGTCCGGGCGCGCGTGAGCGCCCCCGGGCTCAAGGAGGAGGAGATGAAGATGTGGCGCACGGCGATGTTCGCGGCGTTGGTTCTTGCGGCGGGGTCGGCGCCCGCTGCGGTTCAGGACGAAGAGGCGACGGAGGCGGCGGGCGCGCAGGGGGCTCCGGAGGTCTACGTGCCGGCCGATGCCCGTTTCTCGCCGGGGTTGATCGACTGGGCCGAGCTGTACGCGAACCCGATGCTCGAGATCGAGCCGGTGGGCTTCGGGACCGTGGCGTACGAGCGGCGGTCCTTCGAGCGATCGGTGGCGTCGATCGTGCTGATGGCGGTGTCGGCGTTCGGGGTCTACGTCGGCCTGCGCTCGGGACTCGAGGGCAACGGCTGGGTCGGCGCGGCCGCGGTGGCCGCACCGTCCGGGCTCGGCGTGACGGCGGGCGTCCAGGGGTTCACGCGCTGGTCCAGGGTTCCGGCCGTCCGCCGCATCGGGTGGTAGGCGGGGAAGGAGCGTCCGGTGATGCGTGTGCGTGGAGGTCTGAGGCGGCTCGCGGCGCTGGTCCTGGGCGGGGCGCTGATCGTGCTGGTGGTCGGCACGCGGCCCGAGTGGCGCCGGGCGACGGGACGCGTCGTGCCGGCGCCGCCGGGCGGCCGTCCCCATCTGGTCGAGGTGGTCGAGCCGGTGGCGTGGTTGCCCGTGACGGCGTGGACCGATGGCGAGGGCCGGTTCTTCCTCTTCATGGCACAGGTGGGCGCGGCGCACACCTTGCGCGTCGAGCGTGCGGGGTGCGGTCCGGTGGTGGTCCGGGGCGTGCGCTTCGAGGCGGGGCGGGACGCCGTGGTGAGCGTGCCGGCCTGTTAGGTGGCGATGATGTCCAGGTTCATCCGCATGGGGTTGGTGGTCGCCGGGGCGGCGCGATTCGGTTGGGGGTTGCTGCCGATGCTCCTCGTCGCCGCGGCCGTCTTCGCCGTCGCCTCGCCGTGGGGCGCGCGGGCGATCCGCGCGCTCGATCCGGTGATCGATGCCCGGCGCGGCGTGGGGCGCTCGCTGTCGGTCTACGAGCCGAGCCGGATGGAGGTCGTCGACGGGGTCATCGGCATGCTCGGCCTCGGCCGCCGGGACGTGCTCGTCGACATCGGCTCGGGTGACGGGCGCTTCGTGGTGGCGGCCGCCCGGGCAGGGGCGTCGGCCGTGGGGATCGAGCGCCAGGAGCCGCTGGTCGCGCGGGCCAGGGACAACGCCAGGATGGCCGGCGTTGGGTCGCGGGCGACGTTCTTGCACGCCGACGCGCTCACCTTGCCGTCGGTGGTCTCGCAAGCCACCGTCGTCACGATGTTCCTCACGCCGGACGGGCTCGACGTGCTGGTTCCGTGGCTCGAGGGCGTTCTCCGCCGCGGCACCCGGGTCGTGTCGCATACGTGGCCGGCGCCGGGCTGGCGCCCGTCGCGCGTGGTCCTCGTCGAGGACGCCGGCGGCCGGACCTGGCCAATCTACCTGTACCGCGTCCCGGCGGCGGACGCGTACGCGGCGCGCGCGCATCGGGGGTCGTGATGCCGACGCTCGTGGTCGTGGAGTCGCCGGCGAAGTGCAGGACGATCCAGCGCTGCCTGGGCCGCGGCTACCTCGTGCGGGCGAGCCTCGGTCATCTCCGCGACCTGCCGGCGGCGGGCGGGCGGCGCAAGCGGGCGGTCGCGCTCGGGATCGACCCGGAGGACGGCTGGAAGGCGACCTGGGAGGTCCCGGCCGGCAAGGGGGACGTGGTCCAGGGCCTGCGCCGTCTCGCGGGCCGGAAGGAGGCCGTGGTGCTGGCGACCGACTGCGACCGGGAGGGCGAGGCGATCGCCTGGCACCTCCAGAAGCTGCTCGGCGGCCCGGCGGCGCGTTTCTCGCGCGTCACGTTCAACGAGATCACCGAGCCGGCGATTCGCGGCGCGTTCCGTGAGCCGCGGCGTCTCGACATGGCGCTCGTGCGGGCGCAGCTCACGCGGCGCTTCGTGGACCGCCTCGTCGGTTGGCGGGTGTCGCCGGCCCTGGTCCGGTCGGTGAGCGAGGCGCGCTCGGCGGGGCGCGTGCAGTCGGTGGCGCTGCGGCTCGTGGTCGAGCGGGAGCGCGAGATCGGGGCGTTCACGCCGCGGCCCTACTGGGAGGTGGCGGCGAGCGTGGACGCGCCGGGCGGGGCGGTGTCCTTGCCGCTCGTCGACGGCGGGAATCCGAACTCCTCGGAGCCCCGTCGTTTCCCGTCGGAGGCGGAGGCCCGGGCCGCGGCGGAAGCCGTCCGCGAGGCGGGCGCCCTGCGGGTCGTTTCGGTGAGCTCGACGCCGGCCGTGCGCCGGGCGCACCCGCCGTTCACGACGTCGTCGCTGCAGCAGGCGGCGAGCGCGCGGCTGAAGCTGACGGTCGGCCGCACGATGGAGATCGCGCAGTCGCTCTACGAGAGCGGGGCGATCACCTACATGCGGACGGACTCGGTCAGCGTGTCGGCCGAGGCCGCCGCGGCGCTTCGGAAGCAGATCGCCGAGGTCTACGGGGACGAGTACGTGGCCGACCCGCCGAACCGCTTCAAGGCGGCCGGAGGCGCCCAGGAGGCCCACGAGGCGATTCGGCCGACGGCGTTCGATCCGCGCCGCCGGCCGCCGGTCGACGGCGACGCGGCGCGGCTCTACGAGCTGATCTCGAGGCGCGCGACACAGAGCCAGATGGCCCCGGCCCGGATACGGACGGACCGCGTGGAGGCGGTCGCCGGCCCGTGGCGTTTCGCGCTCGCCGGGGTGGTGGTGCTGTTCCCGGGCTTCGAGGCCCTCTGGCCTCCCGAGCGGGAGGACGTCTCGGTTCCGCTCCTCGAGAAGGGTGCGTTGCTTCGCGTGGTCGACGTCGCCCTGGCTGCGAAGCGCACGAAGGCGCCCAAGCGGTTCACGCAGGCGACCCTCGTGCGCGAGCTCGAGAAGCGGGGCATCGGCCGGCCGTCGACCTATGCGCAGACGATCGAGGTGCTGCTCGAGCGCGGGTACGTCGAGGCGCGGCGGCGCGACCTCGCCGCGACGCCGCTCGGCGACCGCGCGGCCACATGGTTGATGCGCCACTTCCCGGAGTTGCTGGACTACTCGTTCACGGCGGATCTGGAGCGGCAGCTCGACGAGATCGCCGCGGGTTCCCGCGAGTGGACGGCGGTGCTCGACGCGTTCCACCGCCGACTGCTCGCCCAGGTGGAGAGCGCGTCGGCGTAGCGCGCGGGGAAGTGTCAGTGCGCAGCGTGGTGGTCCTGATGGTGTCGGCGCTCGTCGCTTCCGCGTCGCCGGCAAGCGCCGGGGGGCAGCGGAGCCGGCGGGACGCTTCCGAGGTTTGGCGGATGCTGGTCGCCCTCGTCGGGCTCGACCTGAGCGCGTGGTTTCGCGTCGGTGGCGCCGCGGGACCGTCCTGCGGCCAAGCCGTGCTCGCGGCGTTGAGGTTCTCCCGATGAAGTCTGCCGTGGGAAGCGTGGTGATCGTCGCGTGTCTCGTCGGCGTTGTGGGGTGGGCCGTGCTGGCGCGCTACCGGTCCGAGCTTCAGGCGCCGCCGGCTCTCGACGCGTGCGCTCTCGATGAGGTCGCGTGCCGGTCGACGCCGTCGGGACGCACCCGCCATGCGGCGTTTCCGGCGCGGGAGGCGCAGGGCGATTCGCGTTCGGCCGACCTTCTCGTGTCCTGCGTCGGCGCGGTCTGGGATGTGGGGATCGCGTTCTCGGAGCCTCTCCCGTCGGGTTGGTACGCGGTGGGCTGGGAGTCTCTCGCGATCGCGTCCCCGTCGGAGGCGCGTGAGTGGGTGGCGGCCGGCGGCTTCCTCTCGCACCCCGATCCGGAGGCCTTCGTCGAGGCGGTGCTGAGACCCGTGCCGCTGTCGGGCGATGTCGCGATGGCCGCCCTCCGTGTCGACCCCGTGGTGGCTTTCGCGGTGACCCGCGGCTCGGAGTTCCAGGCGCTCGCGGCGTTCGATGCGTTTCGGGTGCGCGGCGTGGTCCGTGCTCTCGATGCCGCCTGCGGCGGCGTCGTCGACTGACGGCTCACGCGGCGCGCCCAGGCCGGTGGGCCGGTTCGACGGTCCTGGAGGAGAAAGGGGTTGGCTGTGTCGCCGTGCTCGCTGCTGTTGTCCTTCGGCCTGCTGGCGATGGCCGACGCGGATGTCGTGGCCGCCTTCGTGCTGTTGTTGCTGGCGTTGCTCCTCTTGTCGTTGGCGCTCGTCGTGCTGGATGAGGCCGGTCGACGCGGCCGCCGTCGTCGCGGCCGCCGCCGGCGGGCGGGTTGATGGACATGGGAGGGCCGAGACGGGTTTCGGAGCCCAATGGGGGCGGCGGCTGGACGACCCGCGTCGTGGATCCGCCGGCGCCCGAACCGCGGGTCGGGCGCGGCTCGGTTCCCGTCGATCACGAGCATCTCGAGCGGTTCGGCCTGAGCGAGCGGACCGGGGAGGGACGCCGGCGGGTAGTCGGTTCGGCCCTCGGTTTCGCGGCCCGGATGGGAGTGCATGTCGTGGTTCCGCCGGCCGTGGCTCCCCGGTCGGCTGGTCCCGGGACGGTGGTAGTGCATCAGCCGCCGCCGCGGGAGTTCCGGTCGAACGGCGAGTGGGCGGGCGATCTGATGAAACGGGTGGCGCGTCACTTCATCGAGGACCCCCACGAGGGTCCGCGGGCCGTGGAGTCCCTGATGCTCTACGGGCTCACCCGCAGCACGCGTGCGGACTACGCCGGCGCGCTCGCGCAGGGCCTCGGCTACGTCCGCGATCAGCTGCGGATGCCGACGCTGCGGCGCGGCGAGGCGTGGCTGCCGGAGGGTGTCGCCAAGGACGATTGCCGCGGGCTGCAGGCGGCGCTCGCCGAGCACGTGCGGGCGGGCGGGGAGCTGTGGGGGGCGTCGACGTCGCCGTACGCGTGTGCGCGGGTCATGACCCGTGCCCATACCGACAAGGTCGGCTCGCCGCTCCTGGACAGCACGCGGCGGTTGGAGCCGGCGCCGCCGGATCGGTACGGGGACACGGTCGGCGGGTGGTTCGCCTGGCATCTCGCGGAGACGCAGGCGCGGTTCCGGGAGTTCGACCCGGCCCGGCTCACGGCGGATTGCGACGAGTGGCTCAGTGCGCGCGCGGCCGAGGATCTGCTTCAGGAGGCCGGCCTTCGGGATGCGGTGGACGGCGTGGGGGCGACGCTCTCGTCGGGGGCCGTCCTTGAGGCTCTCGAGGCCTTGCCGGTTCCCCCGGACGATCCGGCTGCCTACGGGTTGATCGTCAGCCATCAGGCGATGGGCTGGAACCGGCATCCGCTCAATCGTGCGCGCGCGGAGCTCGCGCCGGTGGACGGCGTCGAGCCGGTCGGCTTCCGGGAGCTCGATTCCCGCCGGCGGGAGGACGCGGTCGTGCTGGAGGACCGGGTCCTGGGCGTCTGCGCGGGCTCGGGTGTCGCCGTTCGCCTGCGCGACGCCGATGAGGTCCGTCTGTTCCATGCGCCGGGCCGCGGCGGCGCCGCAGCCGGCGGGTTGCGTCCGCCCGCGCAGGTGGTTCACCCGATCCCCGAACGGTTCGCGAGCACCGAGGACTGGGGCCGCTCCCTGCTGTCGGCCGTGGCGCTCGCCGTCGCGACTCACCCGCGGCTGTACGACCATGCCCGGCTGGACGCGCTCTTCGGCAGGCGGCCGGAGGAGGGCGCCCGGATGTTCGAGCAGGCCGCCCGCACGGTGTCGCGCAGGTACGGGCTGGATCACCACGATGTCGCGGCGCGGGCTCGGGCGTTCGAGGCGCCGCCTGCCGGACATCGCGGCGGCGCCATGTCGCTCGACGACGTCGAGGACCGGAGCGGCGTTCCGGCGCCGCGTTTCGAGGTCGCGCGCCGCACGTTCTGGACGGCGCTGGGGGACGCGTGCGAGCGCGAGCGGGTTCCGCGGGCGTTCGCGGACGAGGCCATCGTGAGTCCGGAGAGCGACCACGCGATGCTGCCGCGGGTGCTGCGTGCTGAGCCTTCGGATCTCCCTGCCGTGGTGAGGGACTGCGACCGCGTGCTGGAGCAGCCTGCCGGCGGCAGGTGGGCGGCGGGACCGCCCGCCTTCGGGGTGGTGGCGCGTGCGGTAGCGGACGTGGCCGCGGATCGGATCCTGGCGTCGATCGGCGGCGAGCCGCGCATGGAGTTCGGCGAGTCGCCGACTCCACGCGCCCGGGCGGTCCTGGATCGGCTGGAGGCGAGCCGCGAGCGTCCCGATGCGGTTCTCGCCCGCGTGGCGGCGGGCCACCTCGTCGGGGGCGACAGGGACAACGCCAAGGTCCTCGATGTGGTCGTGGAGCGCGCGGACGCGATCGTCGAGTTCATCCTGGATCCGACGCGCGCCCGGCGGTCGGATCGCGTTCGCGACGTCGAGCATTCGCGGGCGGCGAATCCGTGGGCGGACCTTCAGGCCGAGCGCGCGTGGAGGGCCAGCGCGCCGGGTCCCGGCCGGGATCGCCATCGGGGCCCGGACCGCGCTGCGGTGGTGGAGCCGGGGCGGTAGCGGGCGATGTCGCGCGCGCTGCGCCGTTGCCGCTGCCCGTACGGCTTGGTGGTCCGGGGGTGCGCGTGACCGGCAGGGTGCTGGACGTCCTCGACTGCGGCGCGGCGGCCATCCGCGACGATGTGCGCGTCGTCGCCGTGACGGTGCTCGTGGTGGTTCTCGGCGCCGGCATCGGCGGTTGGTGGACGTCCGAGCGCGGGTGGCCCGCGGAGGCCGTGGCGGTCGTTGCCGGGGCGCTCTCGGTCTACCTCGGCGCTGCGCATCTGGGGCCGCCAGTGTCGAGTCTCGCGGTCGCTGTGGTGGGTCTCGGCTGTCTCGCTGTCGGCTCGGTGAGCGGGATCCTCCGGTCGGTTGGCTTCGTGCTGTTGGCCGCGGCCGTTGCCGATGCGGAGTTGGCCGCCGTCCTGGGGGGATGGCCTCATGAGTGCATGCGTTGATCGGCCACCGGCCGGGAGCGGGGATGGAGAGCTGGTGCTCAGATGGCGGGTCGTTCCGATCGTGGGAGACCGCGATGGCCGAATTGAGTTACAGAAGGCCTGGGACGATGGCCCGTGGCGAACGGCGGGTGTGTTCGCCGACCGCGCTGCGGCCAGGACGTTCGTTGAGGATCGCGCAGGCTACGGCCTCGCGCTGACCTGCGTCACCTTCGTGGCTCAGTTGACCACCGCCGTGTTGCTGATGGTGCTGGTCTTCGGGTGAACGCGGCGTGCGGAGTCACTCGAAACCGCGTGCCGCGCTGTTGACCATTCCGTCAGTGGTCCGGGTCTTGTGACGCGCCCGGGTCGCCCTGGGGTGTGGAGCCCGTTGGAGCGGCCTGGCGGCTGGGCTGGTGTCAGCGGTCGCCGCCGAACAGCCGCCCGGGGTCGAGAGCGTCGACGGCCGCTCCCGGGAGACTCTCGACCACCTCGAGGACACCCTGGATCTGGCCGCGGAGCTCCCAGATGAAGATGAAGGTGATCCCGTAGGCGAGGCCCTGGATGACAACCTGTATGCAGAGTTGCACCAAGGGCTGCCAGCGCACGGCGCGCCTCACTTCTTCTCTGATGATTTGCTGGATGTCGGGGTTGTCCATGTTCTACCTCATCAGCCGGCAGCGGTCGCGAAGGGGGCAGAGGCATTCCCAAGCTCCCTTCATCGTGTGCCACCACAACGTGTGGTTGACATTATAAGCTGCTATAAGATACTGTCAACCCAGTGCGGGAGGGGGGACGCCCATGTTTGGACAACGGCTCCGGCTGGCTCGGAGGAAGGCAGGGCTGTCGATGCGGGATCTCGCCGTGCGCCTGTCGCCGCCCGTGTCGGCTCAGGCGATCAGCAAGTACGAGGGAGGCAGGATGATGCCGAGCTCGGCCGTGCTGATGGGTTTGGCGAAGACGCTCGACGTCTCCTTGGACTTCCTGATGGGCGGTCAGGTCGAGGCCCTGGAAGCAGTGGAGTTCCGCAAGCACTCGAGGACGTCCGCGAAGGACCGGGCGCGGGCCGAGGCGATCGTGACCGAGGCGCTCGAAGACTACCTCGCGATCGAGGACGTCCTGGAGCTCGAGCCGTCCGCTGACCCGTTCGCCGGCCTCCGTTGCGGCCGGATCGAAAGTCTCGACGAAGCGGAGACGAAGGCCGGGGAGCTGCGTGAGCACTGGAACCTCGGCGTCGATCCGATTCCGAGCGTGACCGGCCTGCTCGAGTCCCACGGCATCAAGGTGATCGAAGCCGACCTTCCGGCGCGTTTCGACGGTCTCGCTTGCGGCGTGAAGCGCAGCGGCGACCGGCCGGATACCGACGTCGTCGTCACTTCGGGCCGGACCAACGTGGAACGCAAACGGCTCACGCTGGCGCACGAGCTGGCGCACCGCGTGATTCGGGGCACGGGGAACCCGGCCGTCAAGCTAGAGAAGGCGATGCAGCGGTTTGCGGGCGCCTTTCTCGTGAGCGCAGAACATCTGCGCGCCGAAGCCGGAGCGCGCAGGCACGGCATCACCTATCGGGAGCTGATGCGGCTGAAGCGCTTCTACGGAGTTTCCGCGACCGCGATGCTCATCCGCTTGCGGGATGTCGGCATCCTGTCGGCCGCCGCCATCGAGTACGCCTTCCGGACGTACGCGCGGTCGTGGCGTACCCGCGAACCGGAGCCGATCACCGACGACGAAGGGCTGGGCGCGTTCGAGAAGCCGTTGAGATTCGAGCGTCTCGTTTGGCGTGCCCTTGGGGACGAGTTGATCTCTCCGCTCCGCGGCGCGCAGCTGCTGCGACGGTCGCTGAAGGATGTGGAACGCGAAATCAGGGGACCACGTGAGCGGTGACCACTGTCGTCGTCAATGACGCGTCGTGCCTGATCGATCTGCACAAGGGGCAGCTCCTGAACGTCATGCTGACGTTGCCGTACCGGTTCGTGGTCCCGTTGCCGATTCGTCACGCCGAGGCGCTGGATCTCACGGATCGAGATTGGCGGATTCTGGGGGACGCCGGGCTATTCACCTTCGATCTGCCTCCGGAGCTGGTCGAAGAGGCCATGGGAATCAAGACCGCCCACCCGAAGCTCTCCGCAAATGACTGCTTGTGCCTGGTGTCCACACGCTGCCAGGAGCGAGGCATCTTGCTTACCGGGGACCGGCTGTTGCGTCGAGTGGCGACGGAGAGCGGCTTGCGCGTACACGGCGTGCTGTGGGTCGTGGATGAGCTGTGGAAGGCCGGCGCCTGCAAGGCGGGAGTACTGCTCGCGGCGCTTCAATGTTGGCGGGACGACCGCGCGGTGTTCTTGCCTGACAGCGAGATTGCGCTGCGATTGAGGCGAATACGTGGGTCGTCCTGAAACGCCCGTGGGAACAGGTCTCCGCCGGTCGCTGGAGGCTCCCCCTGGTCGTGTCGTCGACAGGGGAGGGTGGGTGGGGCGAAAGAGCCTACCGCCCGCGGGGGCGGCGCAGGTCCGCGGACTCTCTTTTGACGGTGCCGGTGGCCATCGGGTCGATCATCGGATCGAAAGAGCAGTCTTGCAAGCCGGCTCGCGGGTGGCCACGTTCAGCGGCCTTCCCCGTGGGCGTTGATTCTCCAGACGATGCGCGAGCGGCAGCGCGGGCAGATCGAACGTTGGCGCACTTTCGCCGTCAGGCGTTGCCGGAACCACCGGTCCCGGCAACGGGGGCACTGCCCCATCCACCGCTTCAGGCTGTGGGTGACGGTGCTGCAACGGTTCGCGGTGCAGCCGATGCGCCGCGCGGCGGTCTGCCACACGGCGTCGTGTCCGTGGCCGGGCCCGACGATCGCGTGTGCGACCTCGTGCAGGAGCGTGTCCCGGATGTCGTCCCAGGACGCTCGCAGCACGAAGCTGACCGAGAGCGCGATGGTCCTGGTGTTGTACCGGCAGATGCCGGCGCGGCTCGTGGCGGTCTCGAAGCGGAAGCGCCACCATGTCGCCGGGGCGCCCGTGTTGAGGTGGCGTTCGAGCAGCTCTGCTGCATGGTCCTCGACCTGCTGCATCGTCGCTCCGCCCGTGGGGCCGGCCTTGACGAGCTGGAGCCCGGCGTAACGGACGCGCCATCGGCCAGTCTCGCCGCCGGCGACGATGGCTTCGTGGCGCCGCAGCTCGGTAACGGTGCCGGAGACGGCGCGCTGGTTGCGGTCGAGGAACGTGACGACGCTCCCTACGGGGAACCGTTGCCCGGGGAAGCGGATGTCGATCGGTTGTTCGGGCATCGTGGTAAAAGCGCCTCCAGGCGGGCGTTGACGCGGTTCGTCTGGCGGCGGGGCTGCTTGCTCCGGCCGCAAGGGGCGGTCAGTGCACGGCGGGTGCGGTGGGCCAGTACTCGACGTTGAGGTGGTGCATCTCGGCCTCGGCATCGAGGTCGTGGTGAGGCACCTTCGGGTCGTAGGGCGGCGGCGTGATCACGACGAGCCCGAACGAGGTGCCGGCGGGAGGCGGGGTCGGCCGGCTGTCGATGTGATGCGACAGGGCGAGCCGGGCGGCGACGTCGACGCTCGGCGCGTCGACCTGGATGGCGGGCAGGTGGTCGAGGGCGACCGCGGCTTCGCGCGGCCGGGTCTCGGTCTCGAGGAGGACTCTGTAGGTGGTCGGCATGTCGGCTATCCCGTGGGGTACGGTGGCAGTCAGGCAGCGGCGGTCACGCGCTCGATCGTGACATCGTACGGCCGCACGGCGTCGGTCTGGGGTCCGGTGATGTCCAACCGGTCGACCGTGAAGGGAGTCATGATGTGACTGAAGTCAGGAAGTCTACGCAGAGCGAGCTGATGTTGTACCGCCCTGTCTCGCAAATGCTGAAGCTGTTTGTGGTGCCGGAGATCGATAAACGCGTTTCGTCCGGTGTAATTGCGGAAGCCAGCCTACCGCTGCAGATTCACACGTTCAGGGTTGTGCAGCCGGGCCCTGGGCATATAGTCGAGCTGAACGACGAAGCACAGCTCAAGATCCAGGTCAAGGCGAGGACTGCCATCAAGGCTGGTCAACTCGTGCGCCTCGACGATATCGACCCTGAGTCCAGCGTGCTGGCGCCGCCGGTCGTTGACGGGATCGCCAAGTCGTATTTTCTTCTCCAGTCGGCGTTCCTGAATCTGCAGACGATGTTCGACTTTACCCAGGGGATGCCCGAGGGCATCGAGGCGGCGCCGCCGATGCCGTTCCCGATCGCCGAACTTGCCCAAATGCGAGAGTTTCTCGATGCAGTTAAGCCGGTAGAGAAATTCAAACAGCTAGCAGAGCTCAACTGGCCGCCGGCTCCGGGCTATTTCCCGCAGGTTATTGCGTATGCGCACGAGAATCCCGGGAAGCTGGAGGGCACAGATTTCGCGGACACCGTGTCCGCTACGTACGACGGTGATTTCTGGCAGCGCAGGATAGACCTGTGGGTGGAAGCAAAGTTGTTTCCGGGCCGGCTGGACTACATTCGGAAGGCCGTTGACGAGTACTTCGAAGGTGACTGGATAAGCTCAATCTACGTCATTGTGCCACAGTTCGAAGGCATCATGAAGGACTACCTGAAGGGCGCTGGCGAGGTGCCCAAGAGCCGGTTCGCAGATACGGTAGGCCAGCTCAGTACGCTCGTGTTTTCGCGGCGGGTTTTGCTATTCCCGTCGCCTGTGCTCGGGCTGATTCTTGACTTCCTCAAGACGGGAACGTTCTGGAGCAGCACTGTCGACATCGGCGACCCGGCGCAGCAGGTCAACCGGCACGGTATCGTCCACGGAGTCTTCACCGGCTTCGAAGCAAGGGACATCGCCCTGAAGTACCTCGTGCTGATGGACGCGCTCGCGCTTGTGATGCTGCACGACCTGATCGTGAGCGGCACGCTTTGACCCTACGACCGCATTGTGGCCACGGAGCTGGATCTACAGACTATCCCGTCAGTGTCGTGGTAAAGGGGACGTGTTGGCGGGTATTGGGTTCTCCCCGGGTGGTGGGCGCAGTCAGATCCGATGGATCGCCGCGAGGGCGCCGTTGCGGATCTCGATGTCGATGTTCGAGTCGCCCCTCATCGACGGCAGGATGCGGGTCGCCACGAGCTCGCGGAGGTCGGCGTCGGCCGCGGCCTCGCGCGACTCGAGGAGCTCGGTCACGAGGTAAGCGATCCGCCGCCGGTACTCGCGCATCTGCGTGTCGATGCTGTCGGCTTCGGAGTCGAACGACGGCTGGAAGTACGCCTCCGCCAGCGCGCCGCAGAGTGCGCTCCGGTCGATCGGCGCGTCGCGGCGGGCGACGAAGATCGGCTCGATCT
This sequence comes from Vicinamibacterales bacterium, assembly GCA_965261285.1. Classification (GTDB taxonomy): domain Bacteria; phylum Acidobacteriota; class Vicinamibacteria; order Vicinamibacterales; family UBA8438; genus JAJEEA01. The sequence goes on from OZ253457.1 coordinate 45,375, forward strand.
CGCGGGTCCCGCCTTCCGCCGGGCTGAGCAGCGCGGCGCTCGTCGGTATCCGCACCGTGCCGGGCGCGTCGCAACCCGTTCGCTTCACGAGGAGCTCGAGCTCGATCTCGTCGACGGCCCCGCGGAAGGGGCACTCTCCGTCCCGGCGGGTCTTGCGCGTGCTCGTATGCGTCTCGGTTCCGCTCCTCAGGTGCACGTTGACGCCGATGATGCACGGGAGCTCGTCGTACCACCGGTAGCCGCGAAGCCCGCTCTCGGTTTCCCAGTAGCGGCCAAGCGTGTCGGACTCCTTCGCCGCCCAGGCGAGCGTCTGGGACTCGGCGGCGTCGAGCTCGTCGTCGTCCACCAGGATGGCGTGCTGGAGGTCGGGGTGACGCGGGCGCGCGAGCAGCTTCGAGTCGTATGCGGTCTTGGGTCCCCACGGCGTGAGGTGGCGAGGGTCGGCCGGCAGCGCGATGCCGGCCGCGGCCGCCTTCGTCCGGGTCTCGTAGCCGAGCCGCGGCTCCTGGTCCTCGGCGGCGATCGCGCGGTAGATGATCCGCGTGGCTTCGTCGACGAGCTCGGCCGTGAAGGGCGTCTGCACGATGGCGGTGCGGGCCGGCAGGGTCAGCTCGAGGTCGGGGCAGTCGGCGACGTCGGCGAGGGTCCACCACGTGCGGGGCGCGTCGGCGTCGGCGCCCGGCAGGGCGTGGACCTGGGGCAGGTCCGGGAAGGTCACGTGCAATCCGTGGAAGTTGACGGCGGGGGTCGCCCAGGTGGGGCTGGCCGAGTGGAAGACGCCCACCCGCAGTCCGCGCCAGGTCTCCGTCCGGACCGCGTCCTGCAGGAAGTCGGCCTGATCCGGCCTCCGTCCGTTGACGGTCACCGGGATCGGGTAGTGGCGCACGACGTCCGCGACCACGCTCGGGATCCAGCCCGGGTCGGTCGGCAGGAGCGAGAACGTCACGTCGGTGCCGTGGTCGCGGTCCCACTCGGGGTCCGCCGCGACGGTCGCTGGCTCGCGCCCGACGAAGTGGTCCTCGGCGAGCTGGACGCTCCAGGCGGTGCGTCCGGCGACCCGCGACCGTATCCGGGGCGAGCGCCGCGCGAGCGAGAAGATGCCCATGCCGGCGGGGTGCTCGGCGCCGCGGAGGTCCTGCGGCCAGCCGCTCCCGCCGAACGCGAGGAGCGCGGCCGGGTCGCCGATGCCGCGGCCGTCGTCGCTCACGGTGATCCGTCCGTCGGCCCGGCCGTGCGTGATGGCGACCGACGTCGCGCCCGATCGGCGGGCGTTCTGCAGGATCTCGTGGAGCGCCTGCGCCAAGGTGCCGTCGAAGAACTGCATCACCTTGGCGATCGCCTCGTCGGCGATCCTGGCGCGGATGGTCTGCTGCTTCCTGGTCGTCATGGTCTCTCCTTGCTGCCGGCCCGCCTTCGCAGGTCGGCGAGGATGCGGTGGATGGTCCGGATGTCGATGCCGAGCCCGCGGGCGATCACGGCGGTGGAGGCTCCCGCCTGCCGCCACCGGAGGATCGCCGCTGCGCGCCGGGCCTGGCGGAGCACGCGCCGGCTGCCGGCCGGCCGCCGGGCCGTGGTCACAACCGCCTCCCGCCGGTCTGGACCCACGGACGGGTCCCGGTGTCTTCTTGCTGGTCGCGGTCGCTCGTCAGGACGTACGGGCGAAGTGGTCCCCACTGGCCGTGGAACCAGCCGAGGCGGGGGCCGTCGAGGGCCTGGTCGAGGGTCCACCCGCGCGCCGCGAGCGCCCGGACGGTGTCCTCGTAGGCGTCGTCGTCCCAGACCGCGAGGTCCTGGGGCGGCGGGGTGCGGTCGCGCGGGTCCCAGTTTTCATTCATCTCGCCGAGATCCGTGAGGGGAGGCTGTGCGGGGTCGTTGTCGGCGGGGTCGGGCCACTCGATGTCGCCCTCGTCGATCGCGTAGGCGGGATCGGCCAACCTGTGCCGCCAGTGCTCGGGCAGCCAGACGACGCCTTCGGTGCGGTCGAGGATGAGGTACTCGGTGTCGCTTCCGGGTGGTCTGAAGCGCCACATGCCGGCGGCCTCGTCGCCGGCGAGGACGTCGTGGTTGACGGCCTCGTAGGTCGTGATGGCGCCGAGCGTTCCCTCGTGCCGGCCGAACTCGGCCTCCGTCCCGATCACCGGGCCGAGGAGCGCGTAGCCCTCCTCCTCGAGCCTGGCGGCCTCGTGGTCGGCGGCGGCCCTGTTCCACGGATCGTCGGGCTCCATGTCGTCGAAGACATCGGCCGCGTTGTTCGCGATGTAGCTCTGCCACGCCGCGGGCAGCTCCACGGTGATCCGGAAGGCCGGGATCCCGGGCGCCGGGGTCCGGTCCTCCTGTCGTCTCATGTTGGTCATGGCTTGCGAGGTCGGTCTCTGCGGTTCGTTCTCCGGTTCGGACGATGTTGCGGATTGGCTGCTGCGCATTCCTGGTAGGTTGCGCCGGGCTTCAGGCGGGCGGATCGGTCTTGGGGGCCCTGCAGGGGTTCGTGATGGCGGGGCCGTAGGCGTCGGAGGCGTGCTCGAGGTTGACGAGGGCGGTGGCGCGACACTGCCGGCAGAACGCGGTCGCAGCGGTGTGCGGGGCGTAGGCCCGCCGCTTCCACCGGGTAAGGGTGTGGCCGAGGCGGGCAGCGGCGGCGCGCCCGCGCTTGAGCGCGTCCTGCAGCTCGTTGTACTCGTCGCGGGGCGGGCCGCTCTGCTGCGCCCGCTCGATTGCCTTGAGGGCGGCCGCCTCGACGGCGCGGGCGCCGCGCTTGACCTTCATGCGCCGCCTCGGGGATCGAGCAGGTCCGCGGCCCGGTCACGGCGCTGGGCCGCGCGCCAGGCCCCGAGGCCGCCGTCGACACCCTTCGAGGAGAGCCAAGCGGCTTCGGCCCGGTACGCGCCGGCTTCGGCGCGGAGGGCCGCGGCCGCAGCCGTTGCGGATCCCCGCGCCCGGCGGAGAGCGCCGGCGGCGACCGTCTCGTCGCGTCGCCGCTGGCGCGCTTCCGCTCGTGCCCGCCGTTCAAGGTCGGCCGGGCTGGGTCGTGCAATCCTCGTCATGTGTTCTCCGGTGCCGCCGGGCGGCGGCCACGAGGTTTCTCCAGGGGTTGGGTTTCGGGGTTGGGCAGAGGCGGTTGAGGTGGACCCAGATCCCGCACCAGTAGCCGAACATCACGAACTTGTAGCGGGCGAGGGCGTCCCAGGCGTGGCGCTCGGCGGCGTCGCGCTCGCCGGTGAGCCTGTCGTGGCTGGCGGGGTGGTGCTGGAGGTCGTAGCGTTCAGGAGGCAGGGCTTCGCGGCGGGCGGTCATCTGTGGGCGCCGCGGCATAAGGGGGGCGTTCGGCTTCGGCGAGATTTCTGGCTCCCGGTCGTCGCGGTGTGCGATGGGGATGCCCCGCTTTTCCGGAGGCACCCGTGCTCGTCGGCGGTCACGTCCGGGCCGTCGCGCCGGACCCGTGCCAGATGGCGGTACCGTTTGTCCCGGCGATCGCGTGGTCCAGCGCTGCCAGCACCGCGCGTTTCGGGATCTTGACAAAGTCCTCCGTCAGGTCGGTGCCGAGTCCGAAGAACAGGGCGTCGCGGGTCTCCTCGTCGAGGCCGAGGACGCGCGTGGCGACCTCGAACATGCTGATGATGCGTTCCGACACGGTCCGCTCGCGTGCGATTCGCGAGCGGACCTCGGCGGCCTCCTCCGGGTACGCGAGGATCGTGAGACCGGCCAGACAGCCGACCGCGCCGCAGCCGTCCGTGCGTTCGCCGTAGAGGGTCGCCATGTTGAGGGCGTCGATGCGCGGGGCCGGTCGAGTCGGGCTCTGCTCGAGGAGTCGCTCCTCCGGCAGGTGCCGGACGTCGACCCCGAGCTCGCCCGCGTAGGCCGGCAGTGTCGCGACGAGCTTGCGGAGGCGCTCGATGCGCCGCACGTGGCGGCCGGCCGGCGGCTGGGTTCGTGTGGTCGTCACGGGTGTTCCTTCCCTTTCTCGAAGGTGGGGGGCTACGGGTCAGTCGTTCTGCGCCGCGCCGGTGTCGGAGGCACCTTGCGGGTCCAGCAGCCGCAACGTGTCGTTCGGGTCCATCTCCCGCCAGTGGCGCTCGCAGTGGGCGTGCAGCCGGTCGTTGTTGTCCACGTAGAAGTGCGTGGCGGGCCGGCCGCAGCGGTGGTCTCCGGCCGGCGTCTCGCAGTCCAGGCGCCGGCCCAGGCCAGCCTTCAGTGCGGCGTCGGCCATCACGTTCCGGCCCGCCGGTCCGAGCGCCCTCTCGATCCATGCGCGTTCGTCGGGCGTCAGGATCGTCAGTTCGTTGGTACGTCCGAGCTCCATCGAGCCTCCTTGCTGGCGGCCGTCGGGGGCCGGTCCTGGTGGCGCCGGCTCACGGCCGTTGCTCTTGCGGTGGTCGCTGTCGAGCGAGGGGTCGGTTGGCTGGTCGCCCATGCGTGGGGGTTCGTGGGCGGGTGTCACTTGCGATCGCCGCGGTAGAGGAGGCGTTCGGCTTCGGCGAGGTCCTCGTTCTCGAGCTGCCGGCGCCCGTCGAGCGCCGCGACCGTCTGGGCGATGGCCCGGACGCGCCGGCTCGGCGTGTCGTACGCCGCCCGGCCGCCGATGAGGCGCGGGGGCGCGCCCTCGAGGATCGCCGCCGCCCGGGCGACGCGCTCGCGGCCGGCCTGCAGCCGTTCGGGGAGCATCGCGGTGTCGGTGGGCATGCCGCCGGTGATCTCGATGTCGCAGAGGTCGAGCAGGCTGGCGGCACGGTGGCGCCGGGTGTCGAGCTCGTCGGGGCGGGTAGTCACCATGAGGCGGAAGCGGGCCGGCATCCTGATCGTGTGCTCGACCGGCGTGTAGCGATAGATGACGGTCTGTCCGTCCTCGGCGACGGCGACGAGGGCGTCGGCCGCGTCGCGGTCGAACTCGGTCGGCTGGTCGATGACGAGGACGCCGTTGTGCGCGAGGTTGACTTCGCCGGGTCCGCCCCGACTGCCGGCAATGGCGCCGCGCGAGGCGGTGTAGTGCGGGATCCGGAGCGGGGGCTCCGTAATCCGCGCGGTCCACGGCGCCATGAGGCCAGCAACGCCGTGGATCTTGGTCGTCTCGCGCACGGCTTCGCCGGCGAGGTCGGGCAGCAGGGCCTGCGCGATGCGGCCGTACTGTGGGAGCGAGTGTCCATCGGGACCGATGACGTGGATGTTGTGCCACCCGGCGCACGCGATCTCGAGCGCGCGCAGGTCGCCCTCGCTGAGGCGCCACGTTCCGGGATCGCGCCGCTTCACGGCGGCGGCCGTCCGGTGTGGGAGCGGCTCGCCGTCCCGGTCGCCGCTGAGCGCGGCCATGAGCTCCTCGAGCGTCATGGCGCCTGTCGTCTCGGGGCACTCGGCGCAGGCGGCCGCGGCCTGGTCCTCGGCGACGATCAACCGGAGGCCGCGTGCCGCTGCGGCGTGGGCGATGGCGGTCGTGCCGCCGGCGCCGATGCACCGCACGCCGGCGCTCTCGATCGCTGCGTAGGGGTCGAGGCCGCCGACGGCCACGATACCGGCGAGTCGGTCCGCGGGGAGCTTGCCAGCCACGGCGAGCAGGGCCAGCGCGATCGGCAGATCGAGCGTGCCCGAGTACCGGCCGGTGGCCAGCGGCGGGTCTCCGGCGCCGGCGGGCTCGAGGCGCACGTCGGCGCCGACGTCGGCGATGCCGAGCCGTTTTAGGGCATGGGTGACGGTGGTCGCCGTGTGCTGGGCGACGGTGTCGCGGACGCCGGCGACATGGAGTCGTCCGGCTCGGTTGGGGGCGGCGGACACCGTGAACAGGTGTCCCTGGATGCCGCGTGTGTACGCGCCGTGGATCTGCATTGGATGCACTCCTTTCAGCCGCCCGGGCGGGGCGGTGGTGACTGGGGCGAGGTTGCGGCAGCGGGGTGGACCGGTCAGGGCTTGGGGAGCCCGTAGTACTCCGGTCGGTCGGCGAGGATCTGCTGTTCGAGCTGTGCGGCGAAGAGGGGCGCTTGGCGCTGGAGGCGCTTGCGGAGTCGGCGGCGACGGCCGCGGTAACGCGCCTCGGGGGAGATCCGGCGCCGCTTGGGTTCAGGCGGCATGAGCCACCGGAGGATGAGTCCGGGGCGCCACGGGTAGTCGAGGGCGGCCTGGCCGGTTGCGATGACGCGGTCGCCGTCGTAGAGGTGGTACTGCTTGACGTGTTCGGGGCGCATGGCGGTCGAATGCGGCGCGCCGGCCGTGGCGGTGCGGCTGGTTCAGGTCGCCGCTGAGGATGCGGCAGGGGCTCGAGCCGCGGGTTCTGCGCGGCGGGCGCGCGATTTGATCGGCTATCACTGATGATGGGAGGATGAAGCTGATGACCGGCAGCGATGACGAGCGCGTTCGCCCCATGCTGAATCCCCCGCACCTGGGCGAACTGATCCGGGAGGGCATGGAAGAGGTCGGCTGGACGGTGGGCGAGACGGCCGCCCGCCTGAGCTGCGAGCGCGGGACACTGTCTCGTGTGCTGAACGGCAAGGCGGGAGTGTCCGCGAAGATGGCCCTGGCGCTGGAGGGCATGGACTGGGGCACTGCCGACCACTGGATGCGCATGCAGTCAGCCTACGAGTTGGCGCAGGCGCGCCGGCGGCACAAGACCAGCGGGCGCGGGCCGTGTACGTGGCCGTAGGCGGTGACCACGCGTGTGACGGTGCGCGAAGGGGAAGAAGGATGCGAGAGCGACGCGTCGGGATCCAGGAACTCGAGGGGAACCTGAGCGCCTGCCTGGAAGAGGTCAGGAGCGGAACGACCCTCCTCGTGACGGAAGGAGGGCATCGGGTAGCACGCCTCATCCCGGAGCCGGGAGCCAGCGAGTCGAAAAGCGGCCCGGCAATAGCCTGGAGCGGGCGGCGGCTGAGGAAGACGACGCCGAAGGCCCGCTTGCGAGGCGGAGGCAGCATGACCGACATCGTCAGGGAAAACCGCAGGTGAAGCTGCTCTACGTGGATACGAGCGCCCTGTTCAAGCGCTACGTGCAGGAGGACGAATCGGAAGCGGTCCTCGCCCGGATCGAAGAGGCGTCGGCAGTTGGAACGGCGCTAATCACGCACGTGGAGGTTGCAGCCGCGCTGGCACAGGCTGTGCGGCAGGAGCGGATGGGCCGGAGCGAGGCGCGGGAGGCGGAGCGGGAGTTCCTGCACGACTGGGACGATTTCACGAGAATCGGCGTGACCGAGACCCTGGCCGAGCGAGCCGGCCGGTTCGCTTGGCAGTACAACCTGCGAGGGTACGACGCTGTCCAGCTCGCCGCGGCGGTTGCGTGGCAGGACATGACCGAGGGCACCGAGGACGAGATCGTGTTCGCCTGCTTCGACAATGAGCTGGCCCGGGCAGCCAAGGCCGAAGGCCTCGAGACGTGGCCGGAATAGGCGCGCCAGGCGGAGAGGAATCAGGGAAGACCGTCGAGTCATGCCGGCCTGCTCGGTCCAGGGCGGTGATGTCGTCAGCCGTTGTCGCTGGGTACCGGCGCAGGGCGGTTCTCCGGTCATCGGTTCTCTGCTCGCTCCAGGGTCATGGTGATTCGGCTTGCCGCTGGGTGGCGGCGCATGGCGTCCTCGATGCGTCCGGCGAGGTCGGTCGCGAGTTGCCGTACCTGTGGTCTGACGGTCCGGTCGTCGGCGATTGTCCCGAGAGCGTCGTGGAGCTCGGCGGGCGCCGCCTGCCTCGCGGTCTCGCCGGCCCGGATGAGTGTACGGACGCGGGTTCCGAGCCGCTCGTTGAGGGCAAGGTCCAGCTCAAGGTGGCGCGCCCAGGGTTGCTGTGGGGCCGCTCACGCTCGTGGTTCGGTCCGGCATGGTCAGTCCTCCGAGGATCGCGGAACGGGCGTTGGGGCTGGTGCCGGCCGCTTTGGGGGAGGGTACGCGAGGTCGCCGGCGCCGGCATCGTCGAGGCGTCGAGCGAGGGCGTCGTTCCAGGGATCGATCCCCTTCCAGCGGTCGTGCTCGCGGTGCCAGTCGGCGATTCGCTGGAGCTCCCCGGCGAGCTCCCGGTCGTCGTCGCACCGCGTCACTTGGAGCTCGCCCTCGATGTAGGCCAGCACGATTCGGCGGAAGGGGTTCACCCATTGCCCGAACCATGCGGCGTCGGCCTCGGTGTCGATCTGTGCCCACTGGGTCGCGGCTGCCGGCGAGCACAGCTCCCAGTCGATCGCGTATCGGTTGTGGATGTCGTTGCACTTCGTGGTGGTCGTCGTCATCAGTTGCGGTGCCTCTCGCGTTCGGTTCGTTTCCGCCATGCACCCCCGTTGGTGGCTGAGATTGCATCACTAGAATTGATATATAGCCTCTTCGGTGTGTGCTGAAAGGCAGGCACTATAGTGTCGCTGAGCAAGGAAGACGTATGGGCAGACCTTAGGTATGCCCTCGACGAACTGAATAGACCGTCGCGCGGAATACATAGCCGCTTGACTGACGCAGCCAACTTGGATGCACAACCTGAAGATGAATTCTATAAAAGACTCCTCCAGATTGGACTGCTCTCGACAGCATATTCAAAAGCTAAGATGAGGGCGGACACCAGGAATGCTCACGAAGCAATCGAGAAGGGTTTGAAGGCGATTCTGATAGACAGCGGTCTTTCAGAGGAGCACGTTCGTTCTCGTGGGCACGAACTACACCGACTGTTGGCGGATGTTCAACAGCATCACCCAACGGCATTTAGTGAACTGGAGCGATGTTTCGATCGCACTGTCCAGTATCTGGAAAGCGTCACACCCTTCAAGCACAATACAAACATACTTGACTATTTTCGGAAACATGGCAAAGCCAAAATATTTGTAGCAAGTAGGTACGAAAGTATCGAGGGTGTTAAACCCACGGACGGAGGAATGATCGGTCATGTCTATATGGAAATTATACGCGCACTATTGTCGCTCATATTCGGAGGGACGCCCAAAGACATAAACTGCCGCATCGAGGAAGAGGCCAGAAAAGCGATACTGGCTGAGAGCAAACGTGATCCGACGTGGGACGCAGCGGAGTGGTTGAATCGGGGGCCTGTTCGTCCTCGACTAGAAGTCGTCGAAGATGCAAAGAGCAATAAAGTGCTCCGTGCTGCGGTGCGGAGGTGCGCAAGAGAATCCAAGGACCGTGGGATTCAGGATTGGGCCACGATGCTTAGGCACGACCTCGTCGCTGCGAGAAGAGGGGGGTGACCGTCGTGGCGGGTTGAGCAAGGAAGTCGACATGTTCCCCTTCGGAATACCAGTTTCTTCGGCCGCCGGTTCAGGCCGCGCCGGGGGGTCGTCACGCGTCGACGGGCGTGTCGGATCCGCCGGCGGCCAAGGCGGCCGCGTAGAGGCTGCTCCATGTCACGCAGTCGCCGTCGGGTTCGAACCAGGGAGACGCTTCGTGGGCTCCCGTGGCGCCCACGTTGACCATCTGGACGCCGTTGCAGTGCCGGCAGCGCCGCAGTTCGGTGTAGTGCCGGTGCGCCGCGGTGACGGCGGGCGCCCTGAGCGGGCCTCGAAACGGCCGGCGCCCGATGACCGAGCTCCGGCCGTGGTCGCAGTTGTGGAACTGGGGCTCGGCGCGGCTCGCGACGAGCAGGATGACGCGTTGCGCATAGCGGTTGGTCCACTGGATCGCGGACACCGGCAGCGCGGGGCGGAAGCCGTGGAGCGTGGCCATCTGGGCGAGCTCGGTGTGGGTGGGCCGGTGGCGCAGGGTGGCGAGGTACTGCGCCTGGTGGTCGTAGATCTGCTGCAGCGACAGGTTGTCGGTGGAGGCGGGGGCGGCCGGTATCACGCAGATCATGGTCGCAGAGGCGACCTCGGGCTGATGGGGCTCGGTCATTCGGTGCGTCTCGTCGTGGCCGCGCCCATCACGGCGTCGGCGGTCACGGTGAAGTTCTGGTAGGTGCGGCCGTCCTTCGTCTTCTCCTCCATGCTGAGGGTTCCCATGACGTGCACGGCGTGGCCCTTCCTGCACTTCGCGAGGGCCGCGCCCTGATGGCGGAACGCGACCACGTCCACGAACCAGGTCTGCTCGCGGCCCGGGCGGTTGGCCGGCGTCACGTTGCAGGCGATGCGCGCGCGGGTGTACGGGCGTCCCTGCTGGGAGGTCATCGCCTCCGGGTCCCGCGTCAGCCGCCCGTAGGCCGAGAGCTGCGCGTTGGGCGTGAAGTGGCGCGGTATGGCGTCCGCGCCGGTTGGCGGGCTTCCTTCTCCGGGCATCGTGTCCTCCTTTCGTGAATCGTAGCCGCGTGCGCGGGGTTCGGGCGCTTGCGGTAGTCGCTCTCTGGCCGCGGCGTCAGCGCGCCGCGCTGCGGCGGCCGTCGAACAGGAGCCACACGATCCACTCGAGCAGTTCGGCCGCGGCGGGGTTGGTCTCGATGACGACGGCGGCCTCGGTCGGCATCTCCGTGTCGGCGTCCGGGTGGAACGTGCGCAGCTCGGGGGCGCCGACGGGCATCTGGTCTTCGCTGAGCGCCACGTAGAGCTGGAACATCTGCACCGGGCTGCCCGGGTCGCAGTCGAGCGCGATCCGCACCTCCCGCGGCTCCCGCGTCTGCCCGGCGCGCGGCGGCCAGCTCTGCCAGTGCGTACGCCACCAGGTCCGCCGGACGGCCCGCACCTCGGTGATGTGCCGCAGCCACTCGCAGTCGGCCGCGCGCAGGCGTTCGCCGTCGTGGACGGCCCAGCGTCCGCCGCGGTCGGTCCCGGCTGCGGTCAGGTGCTCGCCGGGGGCGCTGCGGCCCTCCGGCCACGTCCCGTTGAGCAGCCAGTCTTCGGTCTGGCGGGCGTCCCAGGCGCGCCTGAGGAGGGGGATGGTCTCGGGCGGGGGTGCGGGGCGGCGGCGGAGCAGCTCGTAACCGCTGGTGGCGTCGTTCATCGGCCCGTCCAGTCGCGCACTATCGCGCCGGGCCCGTCCAGCTCGCCGCCAGCGTCCTCGATGCAGCCGGCGCAGACGAGGACGCCGGCGGGGGAGTAGGGGACGTAGCCGGCTTCCACGAGCACGATCGTCCCGCACTCGACGCATCGCTCGCCGCTGATGGCCGCGCGCTCGTCCTCGTCCTCGATGCCGGCTTCGTCCAGCAGGGCCTCGATCTCGAGCTCGTCGCGCCGCCGCTGGGCTCGTTGGGCCGCGCGCTCCGCATTCCGCCAGTGGCGGCGGTTGATTCCGATACCTTGGGGCATTTCTTGGCGGTCTCCGGTCATTGGGTCTCGTGACGGGCGAGGACGGGGTAGGCGTCGATGACCCGGCTGAGCGTGGCCGCGTCGGGGACGAATACGCGCGCCCGGTACTGGACGATCTCCGTCAGGCACCCGAGCGCCTTCAGCCGCGGCACGATCTCCGGACTGCGGTGCTCGATCTCGGCGCGCATGGTTCCCATGTGCCGGCGGCCGGCGAGCACCAGGTCGCCGTCGAGCAGGTACTTGCACCGGCGGGAGATGAGCTCCTCCATCCGCTCGCCGGGGGTCAGCTTCCCGGCGGCGGATGTCCCGAGGCCGAGCTTCATGCGCACGGCGTCCATCTGGCCGGCCGTCAGGACCCTGCCGATCAGGCTCGTTCCGCAGTCGGTCGTGAGGCGGTAGACGCGGACGTCGGTGCCGGGGAGCTTCTGCCAGATCGGCAGCAGCACGCCCGTGACGAGCCAGAAGCGGGACTCGCGGAACTCCGGCAGCGCCGCGCACTGCTCGGCCCACGCGTTTCGCCACTCGTCCATCTCGATCGGCTTCCAGCCGGTCTTGAGGTCCTCCAGAGGCTGTGTCCGCCGGCTGGCAGGGTGGATGATGCGCCGGCGCTTCTGGATCGTGCCGTCCTCGAGCGTCTGCGATGGCGCCCCCGCGGCGAGCGCGACGTTCCCTGACCTCGTGTTCCGCAGCAGGACGGCGCCGGCCCCTCCGTTGGCGTTCGCCGCCGCGTAGATCTCCAGCGCCGCTCCGACCGTGGTCGGCCTCAGCCGGTCGCGGCGGAGGATCTCGACGAGGTGGACGGAGGCCCCGCCGGGCGCCTCGGCCGTCTCGGTGGCGACCAGCTCCAGGCCGGCCGCGGTGATGCGTTCGACGCCGCGGTTGTAGGTGCCGGCCTGGATCGCCCCTTCGATGTTGGCGTCGACGAGCTGCTCGAGGTGCGCGAACAGGTGGTTCTGCTCGTCGATCTCCAGCGCGAGCAGGCGGTTGAGGAAGGTGTGCATGGGCGGGAGGTCTGTCAGGAGCTGGCCCTCGCCGTCGGTGATCGACAGCCCCGTCTCCTCCTCGAACGAGTCGGCCGACCAGTCTTCGATGCGGCCGGCGTAGAGATCCCGGTAGAAGGCGCGCAGGGCCGCCTTCGCGTACTCGGACTCGAAGTTGTCGGCTTCACGGAAGAGCTCCGCGTTGTCGTCGCCCATCCCGCTCTGCGAGTCCTTCTGCCCGCGCGTGATCGCCCCGAGGCTGTGGATGCGCCGCGCGATGGTGGAGGTGAACCGCCGCTCTCCCTTCACGTTGGTGGTGACCGGGGAGAACAGCGGCGCGCTCTTCTGGCGCGTGCGGTGCGTGCGGCCGAGGCCCTGGATGGCCTGGTTCGCCTGCCAGCCGGCCTCGAGCAGGTAGTGGCGGCGGCGCCTCGTGTTCGCGCACGCCAGGTCGGCGTGGTAGGAGCGTCCCGTGTTGCCGGCCCCCGAGAAGATGAGCGTGCGCTTCTTCCCGTCCATGAACGCCTGGGTCTCGTGGAGGTTCGCGCTGGCGGGCCGGCTCTTGACGGCGAGCCGGTCGCCGCGGCCGTCGTCGGAGATGCGCAGCACGCGCCGGGAGCGCCCGGTGACCTCGGCGACGTCGTCGTGCCCGAAGTGATGGAGGAGCTGGTCGAGGGCCGCGCCGATCGGGGGCATGCTGGCGAGCTTCTCGACGAGGGCGTCGCGCAGGTCGACGGCTTCCTGCGACAGCACGGGGTTGCCGCCGCTGTCGCGGGCCGGGCGCGTGTGGACGTTGCCCTCGTCGTCCTCGTACTCCTCGTGGAGGCTGACGGGGAAGGCATTCATCAGGTAGTCGAGCACGTACTCCCGGGGCGTGAGGTCGACGGAGAGGTCGTCCCACTCGCTGGTCGGGATCTGCGAGATCCGGCGCTCGGTGAGGGCCTCGCCGGTCGAGACGATCTGCACCACGGGCGCGAAGTCATTGCGGAGGTCGTCCTCGATGGACGCAATCAGCGTCGGGCACTTCATCGAGGTGAGCAGGTGCGAGAAGAAGCGCTGCTTGGCGAGCTCGAACGCGGAGCGCGCCGCGGCCTTGGCGCGGGCGTTGCAGACGTCGCCGGTGTCGATGCCGGTTGCCTCGAGCGCGGCCCCGAGGTTGTGGTGGATGATCTTGAAGGCCCTCGCGTATTCGTTGTAGATGGCCGTCTGCTCATCGGTGAGCACGTGCTCGAGGATGTCGACCTCGACGCCGGTGTAGGACAGCGCCCGGGCCTGGTAGCGGCCGAGGGCCTTGAGGTCCCTGGCGACCACCTCGAGCGCAGCGACGCCGCCGGCGTCCATCGCCTGCACGAAGTCGCTCCGGGTCGGGAAAGGCGTCTCCGGCGTGCCCCACAGGCCCAGCCGGCTCGCGTAGCAGAGGCCGTCGATCGTGCTGGCCCCGGTGGCCGACGAGTACACGATGCGTGCCTGGGGCAGGGCGTTCTGCAGCCGCACGCCGGCCCTCCCCTGCTGGCTGGGCGCGATCGCGCCGCGCGCGCCCTTCCCGCCGGCGGCCCCCGACAGCGCGTGCGACTCGTCGAACACGATCACGCCGTTCCAGGCATGCCGTGTTTCTTCGTCCAGGCCGCCGGCGAGCCACTCGACGATCTGCTCGAGCCTGGACGGGTTGCCGTCGCGGCCGGCGGACCGCAGCGTCGCGTAGGTCGAGAACAGGATGCCCGTGGCGCGGTCGATGGGGTCTTTCTGCCGCCACTTGTTGACGTGCGCGATGTCGCTCGCGCGTCCGCCGAGGGCCGTCCAGTCGCGCTGGGCGTCCTCGATCAGCTTGTCGGAGGCCGACAGCCAGAGCGCCCTGCGGGTGCCCTGCAGCCAGCGGTCGAGGATGATGCCGGTGACCTGGCGCCCCTTCCCGCAGCCCGTCCCGTCGCCCAGCATCCAGCCGCGGCGGAGCGCGGTGGGCTTGCTCCACGTGATGTTCGCTTCCGAGGCCGAGTCGCGGCGCGCGACGTCGGTCGCCTGCGGGCCGTCGGGGCCGAGGTAGCGCACGTTGTCGTAGTCGCTGTCGATCGAGTAGAGCCCGGGCAGGTCGGCGGAGTGCGCCTCGGCCGCGAGCACGACGGACTCGAGCTGGGCGTCGGACAACGTGCCGTCGGTGACGAGGTGGGCCGGCAGGACCGGTCGCGCCGCGGGGCGCCGGTGGTCGACGGCGCTCATGGCCGCGGACTGCACCAGGGTCGTGGGGTGGCGCTTGGCGCTGTCGATCATCGCCACCGAGGGCGTCCAGGGGTGGTACGGCCGGTCGTCGTCGATGACGGCGGCGTCGCTGGTGCGCCGGCTGGCGTAGGCGAGCGGTTGGGCGTCCCGCCAGGCTGTCCGCTGCGCTGGTTCGTCGGGTGGCGGTGCCTTGCGGGGTTTCCGCCGCCGGGGGGCGGCGCCGTGAGCCGTTGGCCGCGGGGTCTCGGCGTCGCCGAGCGGCAGGCGCGGCGGCAGGGCTTCGAGCGCCGCGGTGAGCAGCTCCTCCGTGCTCGCGGCCGGCTCGGTGATGGTGACGGTCCCCCGGGTCTTCTCTCCGGGCTTCTCGAGGACCGTGAGGCGGGTCTCGAACGTGGTTCCGCGGCTGCGGTAGAGCCGACCCGCGATGGGGCTGGTGAAGAGCACGTCCGGCGCGGGCTGGCGCGCCGGGAACGCGTGCCGCCAGCCGTTCGCGTCGGGGTCGCGGCTGGCCGCTGTGATCGCGACCAGGCGTCCGCCGGGGCGAAGCGCCCGGTAGGTGGCCGCCACGTGGCGCAGGTCGGTCCCGCTCGCGACCTTCGAGGAGCCGGCCGACCGGGAGAACGGCGGGTTCATGACGACGACGCTCGGCCGCAGGTCCGGCAACAGGTCCGCGATGTGCTCGGCGTCGTGGCGGCTCACCTCCGCGCCGGGGAACGCCAGACAAAGGAGGCCGGCGCGGGTGCTCGTCAGCTCGTTGAGCGCCAGGCGTCCGCCGTTGGCGGGGTCGAGGCCGAGCGCGGCCGCCGCGGCGAGCGTGCCGGTGCCGGCTGACGGTTCGAGCACGACGTCGCGGGCGGTCACACCGGCGCAGGCGGCCACGCACCAGGCGAGCTCGAGCGGCGTCGAGAACTGCTGGAAGCGCTGCTGCACGTCGTCGCGGCGTGTCTGGGGCGGCTCCAGAAGGGCGATTCGCGCGATGAGGGTCAGCACCTCGGCCGGGTCTGCGGCCCGGGCGGTCATGGCCGGGCCGAAGCGGCGCAGCAGCAGCGTGGTCGCCACCTCGCCCGCTTCGTACGCCTGCTTCCACAGCCAGGCGCCCTCGGCGTCCGTGCCGTCGAACGCGGAGGTCATGGCGTCTCTGAGTGCCCGGGCGTCGATGGCGCGGCCTTCCTCGAGGTGGTGCAGGAGCGAGGCGCCGGCCTCGAAGATGCGCTGCGCGGTATCGGACGCCGTGGCGTCCGGTGGTCGTAGCGGTCCGTGCACGTTGGTTCCTCCGGATCGGGTTCGCCCGAGGGCCGGCGTCGGGCAGTGCCGCAGCCGAACCGCGGCACTGCCCGGCGCTGTGGCCGGTCCTCGGGGTAGCCGGTGGGCTCAGTGGTCCGTCAGCCGTTCATCCAGGCGGGGAGCTCGGCGGCGGGGGCGATGTCGGCGGGATCGGACTCGGTGGCGGGGGCGCGGGCGGGCTCGAATCCGGGCGGCGCCCAGCGGAGCGCCCGCTGGCGGGCGTCGTCGGCGAGCTTGAGCGAGTCGGGCGGCGGGTTCTTCCCGAAGGCGGCGGCCATGGCCTGCGCGAGGGTCTCCTTCCGGTAGTTCTCGTGGGCCTCGGCCCACGGCTCACCCAGCGTCTCGGCGGCGACGGCGAGCATCTCGCGGCGTCCCATGCGGCGCCAGAAGTGCTCGAGGTCGGGGCGGTACAGCTCGTGGAACGGGATGTCGAGCGCCTCGACGACGGCCTCGGTCTCGGCGCGCGCGTCGGGGTCGAAGGCGAGCTGGGGCCTGAGCGCCCGGGTGATGGCCGCCGCGAATTGCCGGCGCCGCTCCTCGGGCTTGAGCGCGCGGAACTGGAGCAGCCGCTCCCGCGGAGTCGGAGCCTGCAGCCAGTCGAGCTTCAGGTCGGCGGACTCCGCGGCCAGCATGCGCGCCCAGGGGTTCCTCTCCGCGACGGCCTCCGGGTCGTCCGGGTCCACGCCCTCGGGCACGTCCCCGGTGGCGGTGATCTCGATCGCCAGGGGGCCGTCCGGCTTGCCGCCGAAGACGGCCGAGGCCAACTGGCAGGCGGCGAAGTCGAAGGCGAGCTCCAGGTCGCACTGCAGGTGCGCCTTGACGATGGCGGTGCGGATCAGGCGCAGGTCGCCGGCCAGTCCCAGCCGCAGGCCCGCGTCCTGGGTCGCCGCAGTGCGCTCGCCGGGCTCGTTGTGCTCGTACTGCGGCGGGCGGTAGCCGGCGTCGGGAGGGGGCGCGGGCGGCCCACCGCGGTCCGGCGCGGGCGTCGGGGCCGGCGGGCCGTCGTCGTGTGCGGTCGCGGCCGCGGGTTCGGGGGGCGCCGGGGCCGGGTTCGGGTCCGCCTCTTCGCCGGCCGCGCCGTCGGCGGGGCCCGCGGCCTCGGGGCCGGCACCGGGCGTGTCGGTGGCCGGGTCCGGCGTCGGGGGCGCGGGCACGAGGTGTTCGTCCTGCCGGCGCACCAGGCCACGGTGGATGACCAGCTCGCCTTCACCGCCGATCGTCACGATGCATCCGGAGCAGGCCATCAGCTCGGCGCTGTACGACTCGCGCGAGTGCATCTCGTCGTCGAGGGCCTCGGCTTGGGCCTCGAGCTTCTCGATCTCGGCGGTGAGCCGGTCGCGCTCGGCCGCGTTGCCGGGGTCGTCGCCATCGGCGTAGGCCGCCTGCTTGAGCCGGTCGATCTCGGCCGTCAGCTCCGCGAAGCGCGAGCATTCGGCGTCGGTCGGGGGCTCGGGCTTGCCCTTGACGCGCCCGAACTGCCGGGTCACGTCCCACGCCGCCTCGAGGATCGTGTCGATCCAAAGCCAGCCGCCGCCGAGCCTGCGCCGCGCCCTGTCCAGCTTCTTCGAGGCGAGATCATCGAGGAGCTTCGCGTCGCGGATCAGCACGCTCCCCTCGTCCTCGGCGGCGAACAGGTCCTCCTCGACGGTCCCGCCGGCGGCCTTGTACGCCTTCAGGCCGACGAACCGCGCGCGGGCGGATGCCGCGGACACGAGGCCGCGCTGCAGCTCGTTCCGGATCCAGGCGGCGGTCGCCGTGTACCCCGCGTGGCTCTGCACCTTGGTCCAGACGTCGAGCTGGCGGGTGCGGTCAGGTGTGGCCGCGAACGCCTCGAGCTGGTCGAGCGTCAGGTGGCCGTCGCGCGCGTGCCCGAGGATCTCCGGGGCGATGCCGCCCAGGCGCAGCCGCCGCTGCACCGTCCGGGCGGTCAGGCCGAAGCGGTTGGCGATCTCGCGGGCGCTCAGGCCGCGCTCGAGCAGCGTGTGGAACGCGGTGAACTCGTCCACCGGGTGCATGTTCACGCGCACCAGGTTCTCGGCCGCGCTGATCTCCTCGTCGATCGCGTCGGCGGGCAAGACTCGGCACGGTATCGGCGTCGCGGTGCGGAACCGGCTCCTGCGCTTCTTCGCCAGGGTCCGGAGGGCCCGCAGGCGCCGGGCGCCGCCGACGACGTGGAAGGTCTTGCCGTCGTCGTGCGCACGCACCACGAGGTTCTCGATGAGCCCGTGCGCCTCCAGGGACGCTTCGAGCTCGCCCATCGCCTCCGCCGGGGCCGCCGTCGTGCGTGCGTTGCGGTCGGAGGGCTCCAGGTTCCGGAGGGGTATCCACCGGATGTCGTTATCTTTCTGCATCGTCGATTCGTTCATTGGACGTTCTCGGCGCTGTCGGCCCGCGCGCGCTCGATGCCGATGTCCAGGCATCGGTGGGCGTGGACGGTGGCGGTCATCATCACGACGTCTCCGGGGAGGCCGGTTCGGGCGAGGGCGCGCTGGAGGGATCGCATGTGGCCGGCGAGCTCGGTGAGGTCGGCGGTGTCGGAGGGCAGGGGTGCCGCGGCGTTGCCGTCGGGGAAGGCGTCGAGGGCCGCGTTGAGCAGCCTTGCTGCCTCGGCGGGTTCCAGGGCGCCCGTTTCTAGGTCGTGGGCGATGTGCCGGCACACGTGGTGGAGCGGGTCCGCTTGCTGAGCCAGGGCTTCGTGCAGCCACGGCCCGAGCCGGTGCACAGGTCGGGTCCGGTTCGTCATGCGTCGGGTTCCTCCCGGTCGGGTCGGATGGTCCAGTCGCCGCTGGTCGGTGCACAGCGGCTGGGGACCCAGGTGAAAACTCGATCCGGGCGAGCAGGGTCCTCTCGAGGGTGTCGGGGGCTTGCGTCAGTGGTGGGGATGACAGGCGTCGATCGCCGTCTTGAGGGCGGCGATCATCGCGGCGTGGCGGGTCTTGTCGTGGAAGGTAGAGGTGATGGCCGCAAGGCCGGGAGGCCCGTCTGGGAAATCGGTGCTTGTGCCGGGGGTCCGAGTTTGGGTAGTGGCTCGCGGCTCACGCCGCGGCGCGGAGGGCCGCCTGCGGGGGCGTCGGCAGGCAGCAGGTGGACCTTTCGGGCGCGGTCCGGCGCTCGCTGGCGGTGGTCGCGAGCCCCCGTTCTTCGCGGCGGCGGGGCTGTCGTGCTACCTGCGGCTCGTATTGCTGGCTCGACGCGCCCGGGCAGTCTTGCGGAGTGACGCCGTTGCCTGCTCCGCGGTGTCGAACGGCCCGGAGTACCTGCCGGCCTTGAAATCCTCCATGCTTTCGCGAAACGCTGCGTGCACGCGGCTGTCGATGAGCGTCTTCGGCGTCATGACGACTCTGCCCTGCTGCTCCTCGACCTCCAGGTAGTCGCCGGGCTTGAGCCCGAGACGGTCGTGCAGCTTCTTGGGGATCACCACCTGGCGGCTGACGCCCAGCTTGACGGTAGTCGGTGCTTCGGATTGTAGTTTCATATATTTGTAGACTACAACTGGCGTGAGAATCGGTCAACGCCGCGCCTCATCGGGGCTGTCCCACGCCCGGAATCCGGGCATGGTCCACTGCTCGACGCGCTCCCGCGCCTCGGCGTCGAGCGCGGCCCGCCCCTGCGGGTCCTCCCCGAACACGGCGGCCATATCGGCGGCGAGCTGCCCCTTCTTGTGGTTGCGGCGGGCCTTCGCCCACTCCTTGCCGACGACGGCTTCCGCGATCTCGAGCATTCGGGCGCGGGTCAACCGCTTCCAGAAGTACTTCTCGGTGGGACGGACCGCCTTGGCGAAGTCGATGTCGAGCAGCTCGACCACGCGTTCCCCGACGGGCATCGCGCGGTGCTGGTTGGCGGCCTGGTTGAAGAGCGCGGCCGAGACGGCGCGGGCGAACACGTCGTGCTTCTCGGCGTCGGGAAGGGCGCGGAACGCCTCGAAGCGCTTCAGATCGTCGTCGAGCTTCATCCAGGCGCCGTCGGGCGGGTTGTCGAGCCGCTCGCCGGGGTTCGCGGCGGCGAAGTCGTTATCGCTCGTACGGCCCATCGGGCGCAGGCTCGTGCGGACGAGGCGGATGTCGGCCGGCCGCTCTGCGCCGCGCGTCGCCGTATCCATCACCAGGAGGTACGCCGCGAGGTCGAACGCCACGTCGAAGCGCTTGGCCAGCGCGTCGCGTACGATGCCCGTGCGGATCGCGGCGAGGTCGTCGATGACGGCGGTGCTCAGGCCGGCAACCTTGGCGTGCTTGGCCTCGGGGCTCTGGTGGTTGCGCGTCGCGGGGGTCGTCCACGGCTTCTCGAACCGCTCGTCGAAGCTCGGCGCCGGCGCCGCCGGCTCGTCCCCGCCGCCCGCGGGCTTCGTCGCGCCGTCCGCCGGCTTCGCGCCGTCGGCGTCAGGGGGGACTGCCGGGGCGTCGGCCGTGGGGGCCGCGGCCTTCTTCTTCGCGGTCTTCTTCGGCTTCGCCGGCACGTCCTCCGGGAGCACGAGGCCCGTGATCACGTCCGCCCGCCCGCCCTTGAGGGTGACGATGCAGCCGGCGATGCGCATGTCCTCGGGCCGGTACTTGATGCGGGCGGCGATGCGCGCCTCGAGCTTCTCGTGCTTGGCGTTGAGCTCCTGGCTGCGGGCGTACGCCTTGCCCTGCTCGGCCGGGTCCATCGGCGGGTTGTCGGCGATGTCCTGCATCTCGTTGGCGAGCTTGTCGAGGCGCTTCCGCTCGGCCTCGGTCGCTGCCCCGGATTCGCCGCGGAGCCGGTGCAGCGTGTGGATCCGGTCCCAGTCGGGGTCGATCTGGATCTCGACCCACTTCCACCGCTTCGCCAGGCGGTCGGCGGTCTTCTTCAGCTCGGCCTCGGCGAGCTTCACGAGCAGGCCGCGGTCGAGCAGGTACACCGACTCGTCGTCGTACTGGCTGAACAGGTCGTGCTGCACGCGGCCGCCGGCTTTCTCGTAGGCCTCCAGGCCGACGAACGAGGCGAGCGCGCTGCTCCCGATGACCGCGCCCTCGGTGAGCTGCTGGCGGATGTGCTCGGGCCACGCGCCCCCGCCGCCGCGGGCCTTCGCCCAGACGTCGAGCTGGGCCTGGCGGTCGTCGGTGACGGTGAAGGCCATCAGCGTCTGGAGGTCCATGTCGTCGTTGCGGTACGCGGCCAGCAGCTCCGGAGCCACCGTCCCCAGCCGCATCAACTTCGTCACTTGCCGCTCGCTGACGCCGGCCCGCGCCGCGATCTCGGCCGCCGTCATGCCCTTGGCGCGCAGCCGCGCGTACGCCTCGTACTGGTCCGCCGGGTGCATCGGCGCGCGCTTCTCGTTCTCGTGGAGGGAGACCTCGGCGGGGTCGACGTCGCCGTTGGAGATGCGGCAAGGTACGACGTAGTCGGCGGAGATCTTGCCGGCTTCGGCGAGTCGCTGCACGGCGGCAAGCCGCCGGCCGCCGGCGACCACGGCGAAGGTGTCGTCTTCGTCGGGAACCACGAGGAGGTTCTCGATGATGCCCAACGCGAGGATGCTCGCCTGGAGCTCCTTGTCGTCCTCGGGGTCGGCGCTCGCCTTGCGCACGTTGGCGGCTGACAGTGTCAGGCGGCTGAGGGGGATGTTCCGGTTCGTGAGTTTCATCACTTCGTGTGCCTCGTTTCGAGTTCGTTCAGCAGGGCGGTTGCCGCGTCGGTCAGGTCGAGGGCGGCGTCGTGCGTCCTCGAGACCGAGTAGCAGTCTTCGTCGTCATGCAGCGTCCGCTGCGCCCGTTCGACGGCGGCCCGCAGCGCGGCCTCGGCCCTGCCCGCGGCGGCGGCTCGCGCTGCACCCGCGTCGACGGGTCCGGCGAAGCGCCCCGCGGCGTGTCTGGCCCGCTCCATGACGGGCCCCTGCCAGTCGGGGTCGCCGCCGCGGGCGGGGTCGGTGTGTCTGGTCAGGCAGTCGAGGGTGTTGGTCCAGCGGGTCCGCAGGCGGTCGAGGAGGGCGTCGCGGGCCTCACGGTCGGCGGGGCTTGTCGGGGAGGGGCCGTCGAGGACGTACTGCTGGGCGGCGGCGGTCAGGGCCAGCTCCTCTTCGAGGTACTGGCGCCTGGTGATGAGGTCGAGCGCGGTCATGCTGCTCGTGCTCCGGGTCGCGCCATGCGCCTGACGAGGCGCTCGATGGGCTCCCTCGTCCATTTGGCGGCTTCCAGGCCCACGCCGGGCCGGGTCGCGGCCCAGGCGGCGGCCGCCAGCAGCACGTGGCCGTGGCACGCCAGCGGGGCGCACCAGCACACGAGCGGGCGGCCGTAGAGCTCCGCGAGCTCGGCGCGCGTCACCCTGCCGGTGCGCAGCCTGTGGACTAGATCCGCGCGGTACAGCGCGATGACGCGGAGCCTGTCGGCGGCGTCCATCAGCTTGAAGCGGTTCCCCCACTTCGAGGGGCGGCCGATGTAGACCTGGTGCGGCCTTGGCCGGTCGGTGCGGCGGTTGAGGATCATCGCCGGCGGCTCGGTGGGCCTGCCGGCGGGGAGGTTCGATGCGGGGACGCACTGCGTCCTCGACAGGCTTCTCGGCATGTCGCGTTCTCCTTCGGTGACGGGGGGCGTCGGCGGGGCGCGGGCGGCGCATGGGGGCGGGGCGTGGAGTGCCGCTCGCGCTGGACCGGCTCGACGACGCGATCGAGCGCCGTGTCGAGCTACCGCTTTCGGTCGCAGCTCGGGCAGTACACGAGGACGGGCATCCGCGGCGGTCGCCGGCAGTCGCGGATGAGCGCGTGCTTGATCCCGTCGCACTTGAAGCAGCGCACCCGGCCCTCGTGGTCGTAGAACGGCGCCTGGCGGCACCACGGCGGCGTCGCCGTTGGCCGGCCGACGGGCGCCCGGGGGTCCTTCAGGACGATCCGGTCGATGCAGTTGCGGCTGTCGAGGCGGGCGGCGATGGCGTCCTGGTCGGTCCAGGCGTCCGGGGGCAGGGGGTCGGCGGCGCCGTCGATGTCGATGTGCAGCCAGACGGGCTCGACGGGGGCGCGGTCGGCGTTGCCCCACGCCCGGGCGACGCGGCGCTCGAGCCCCGTCGCCTCGAGCACGGCCCGCGCCGCGAGGCGTTCGGCGGGCTGGCTCTCGCTCCGCGTCAGCGTCAGCTCGATGTCGAGCGCGATCCGGCGCGTCACGTCGCCGGCCGGGAGCTGGGTCCGTTCGCGGACGAGGGTGACGGTGCGGGTCACGGGGTCGTCGCCGCCCGTGCGCAGCGCCTCGTACGCCCGGAGGGTTCCGGTGACGCCGCGGTACTCCTGCAGCTCCTTCGTGTCGCCGGTGCAGGTCACCGTGTCGAAGCCCTCGAGGCGGAGCCGGCGCAGCTCCTCGTCGCACAGCTCGACGGGCCAGTCGGGGCTCTCCGGGTCGTCGCCGTTGGCGATGTAGACGGCCCACTCGTCCGGGAGCCAGACGATGCGGGTCTCGGTGTCGGGGGCCGTCGCCGGCGTGGTGCGGTGCCTCGGGGCTGCCGGGGCGCCGTCGCGGGCTGCGTCCAGGTCCATTCATTCATCCTTTCGAGCGCGGCTCCGCCCGTGCGCCGAGCGCCCGTGCGCCGAGCGCCCCGGGCACCGCCTGGGGGCTGGCGCGGGGGAGCCGCGGGAGCTGGCGGGTTCTCGGTGCGGGTTCGGCCGCGGGGCTCCGCGCCCCGCTCGCCGGGGAGGTCGCGGCCGGCGGTCGCCATTCGCGCCCGCGGCCGCGATCGGTCAGAAGCGTTTCGATGCGGACGTCGCCCGCGCTCACGGCGATCCACGGCGCCAGCCGGTCGGCGACGTGCATCACGAGGGCGATGTCGGCGGCCGAGGCGTCCTTCGCCGCCGCCTGGAGGCGCAGGTACGCGTCGAGCGGCCGGCCCGCCTCGCTCGCCGGTCCGGCCAGGGTCACGACGATGCCGCTCCGCAGCGCGATCAGCGTTCGGGCGGCGCTCTCCGGCGGGAGCCTGCGCAGCAGCGCGCCGCGGCGGGGATGGCGGGGGTCGTCCGGTGAAGGCGGGGGGCCGAGCCAGCCGCCGATGCGCTCGTACGGCGTGCCGCGGCGCACGCGGATGCGCGGCCGCTCGTCGTCGCCGGCGCGGCTGATCGCGACGATGGCGCGGTCGAACCGGCCGCTCCCGCGGTAGCCGGTCGCGTCGGCCAGCCAGCGGCGGGCTTCGCCGCTCGACTGCGCGAGTCCCACCCGCGTATGACCGCGCCGGGTGATCACACTCGTCCGGGTGGCGCGCGTCAGAGCCATCGGCACACGAGGCTCCGTCCGGGGGCCGGCGCTTGCCGGCGGAGTCGGGGGCGCGGCCGGCGGGTTGCCGGGGTGTCGCCGCGCAGGAGGTCGGCGATCCAGGCGGTCACCGCGTCGGCCAGCTCGCCGCCGTCGCCGGGGTCCTCGCCGGCGGCCGCCGCCGCGAGCCGGGCGGCGTCGAGCTCGCGGCCGAAGTGCGCCATCGCCGGCTCGTCGATGTAGGCGGCCACCGACTGCGGGTTGCCGCCGCCGAGCCCCGCCGGCGGGCGGAGGCCGCCGTCCGGCCAGACGAGCCAGTGGCGGGCCGCGGCGGACACGGTGCGGAGGAGCGCGCCGATCGGCACGCGCCCCGGGACGGCGGGGTCAAGCAGCGTCCCCGTCCACGGCTCGGGGCCGGCGATCACGTCGCTGACCACGATGGCCGGCTCGTCGATCCACGGCCGGGGCGTCGCCCACCGCAGGGCGCCGTGGCGACGTTCGCCGCCGGCGAGCTGCGCGAGGCGTCTCGGCGTCAGGCCCCTGGGCCGGACGCGGGCGTTGCGCAGGGACCGGCCGGCCTGGTGGACCACGTAGTCGCCCGGGCGGGTCGGCACGGCTGGATACAGTCCGAACATGGTCGATGCTCCTTTCCGTTGGGTCGTGCTCGCGGGTCGTGGCGGCGCACGGGTCCCCGGGGCGGAGGTCGATCGCCGCCGCGGGTGCGCCGCCGGCTGCGGGACGTTCAGCGGGTGGGCTGGTGTGCTCGCCGGGATCGCGGGGCTTCGAGGTCGCGCGGTCGCATCCCTTCCGCGGGTGCTTCGGGGTTGCGGGAGGCGGTCGCCGACAGTCCCGCCCGCTCGAGGGCGCTGGCCACGGACCGCGCGAGCTTGAGGGCCGCCTGGAGCTCGGCGGGGCCGATGCCGCGGGTGAGGACGCCGAGCGGGTCGTTCTTGATGCGCTCGCGGGTGGTCCAGGCGTCCGCACGCAGGAGTGCGGCACGGATGGGGCTGTTCGTCACGAAGAGGGCCCGCCGCACCGTCTCGGGGTCGGTGACGCGCTGCCGCCGCACGGCCGCGCGGACGATGCGGGCGCCCGGCTCCGCGAGCGCGCCGGCGAACCGGTCGACCGCGTCGTAGCGGCCCGGCCGGCGCGGGCGCGTCTTCCCGGCCGCCCGCGGCGGCGAGTCGGGGGCCCGACGGCGCTCGGCGTCGGCCTGCGCCAGGTGGTGCTCGATCCCGGTGGGCCGCCTCGCCACGCCGTCGCAGCGCTCGACCCGGGCCCCGTGGAGCTCGGCGAGGTCGCGCACGGCCTGGGTGTGGGCGCTCCAGTCGCCGCCGCATTCGAGGACGACGTGCGGCTTCGCGTCCAGGAGCCTCGCCGCGCGGCAGGCGGGCGGCTCGGGTCCCGGGCGGTCGTCCCGGCGGGGGCCGGGCTCGATCCCCGCGTGCCCGCGCCCGGCGGCCCACGCGAGGGCGGCTCCCGTCGCCGGGTCCCCTCCGGCGATCACGGCGACGTCGGACCTGTCGGCGGCCAGCTCGTCGAGCCGCCGCTCGAGCGCGGCCGCCTCGTCGCCGCGCAGGCTGCCGGTCACGAGGATCCGGTACGCGCCGGGCGCCGCCTGCCGGGGCCTCGCGTCGAGCAGCTCGGCGACGTCCGGGGGGAGCCCGCGCTCGAGGGCGGCGTCGACCGCGGCGCGGAGTGCCAGGCGGTCTTCGGTCCCGAGGTCGACGACGGGAATGCCGTGGCGTCGGGCAAGGCGGACGGCGAGGCCGGTGCCGCCGCCCGCGGCGCCGCCGGGCGTCCAGCACAGCACGACGTCGGCGGGCGGGGACGACCCGGGCTCGGCGCCGAGGACCTGGTGGACGTTTCGCACCATGAGCTTCTGCGCGCCGTCGGAGAGGGTGTGCCACGCCGGGTGGCACTGCCGGGCCCGGTCGCGGATGCGGGCGCTGTTGCGGCCGATGCGCGTCGCGCCGTCGGCGGTCCGGCCGTTGAATCCGTCCCACGGGAGCCAGATCTCCCGCGGCCCTCCCGCGCGCGTGGCGCCGCCCTCGAACGCGCTGTCGGCGCCGGCCGCGCCGCCCGAGCGCAGCGTCCACCCGCGGCGGGCCATCGCCTCCGCGATCCGCTCCATCCTCTCGAGGACGTCCGGGGGCGTGCTCCTCGACCCGACGCCGGCGTAGATGCGGCCGGGGGGCGCAGTCTCGCCCCGGGCCGGCTCCCGGCGCCCGGCCGGTCCCCGCGTCTCGCGCAGCCAGGCCTCGGGGCTCCCTATCGCGGCCTGCGCCCTCGCCCGTCCCATGCCGGCGACCATCGCGGCGGTCTTCGCCTGGCACGCCAGCGCCCCGGCATGGTGGAACTGGTCGCTGAAGGCGCCGTACTCACGGAGGCGGTCGACGATCCCGATCCCCCACCGCGCGATCGCGCTCCGGGTCCAGAGCCAGTCGTAGAACGCCGAGCCGGTCTCCGTGGGCCAGCGGCGCCCCTCGTGCTCGAAGGCGGCCAGCGGCCCGTCCCGCCGCCGCTCCCGGTCGCGGCGTTTCGCGGCGTAGCCGGAGTCGCACCCGGGCATGTCGGGTCCGCCGCCGCCGTAGCACTTGGCGGCCTGGTACACGGCCTCGACCGGCCGCCCCCGGAGGTCGCCGGCGGCGGGCAGGTTCATCGCGCTCAGCTCGCGGCCGAGCGGGTCGCGGCTGCGGCTCGAGATCTCGAGGCTTCGCCCGGCGGGGGGACGGTCCCGCGCGGCGTGGAAGGGCGGCCCGGGGGACGGCTGGAACCAGGTCATGGGCGGCCGGGAGTCGCCCGGCGTCGTGCGCGTATACTGGCGATGTTCGGTCATGCTGTCAGTCTCCACAGAAGCACGAGACGTCCTCGTTCGCGTCGCGCTCCCGCTCGAGCTCCTCGAAGGGCATCATCCGCATCGCGCGCAGGTCCTCGTAGGTGTAGCGCATCAGGAAGCGCGTCAGCTCGGGCTTGCGGACGACCCGCGCGACCGACCGGCGGTACCGTTCCTGCTCGATCCACCAGTCGGCCCGCTCGGGGTACTGCGTGATGAGCCGCATCAGCTTCCAGCGGCCCTTCATGAAACAGAGGTCGCAATTCCCCAAGTCGCGGCTGATGCCGAGGTCGAACGGCTGGCCGGCCCAGAAGCGCTTCACGTCGTCCTCGGTGACGTGGTCTAGGACGAGCGGGTACACGGTCCGGCACTGCTCCCATATCGCCTTCGCCCAGCGCTTGGGCTCGTCGTAGCGGATGCCGAGGATCGAGTGCGGCCGCGGCCGCCACCACCCGAGCTTCACCCGGGCGAAGCGCGCGGCGGTCTCGACCTTGAGGTCCGCGGTGCACATGCGCTTGTGGGCGTTCGGGAGCATCTGGTGCGCGCGGATCAGCATCTCGAACGGCTCCCCGCGCCGCGAGGCGGTCTCGTAGCCGACCACGCGGAAGGTGCTCTTCGGGTCGGACATGCCGCCGCGGGCCTCCTTGCGGTAGACGTACTCGACCCACGCGATCGGGACCTGCCAGCGCCGCTCCATCTCGCGCACGAACAGCAGCGTCTTCTCGTGCTCCTTGCCCGTGTTGGCGAAGACGGCGCGGACGTTCGGCGGCAACCGGCCGCCGTAGGCGTCGAGCACGCGGCGGAGGAGCAGGCCCGAAGTTCGGCCGCCGGAGACGTGCAGGAGGTAGCGGACGCCCTCCCGGGCGCACCGGTAGTGGTCACGAGCGTTGCTCACGCGGGTCTTTCCGGGAGTCGGTCGTGCGGGGGAGGCCGGCGGGAGAGGGGAGCTTCAGCGGCCGGCGGCGCGGGTCAGCGGCCGGCCGTGCCGGTGCGGGTCCGGAGCGGGTCGCCGGCGCCGCCGGCGATCGTCCGGTCGGGGGCCTTGGGGATCGCGTGCTTCGGGGCGGCGGCCAGGGCCTCGAGCCGGCCGGAGCCGACCCCGCGGACGAGCGCGTCGCGGGTCGCGGGAGCGAGGCGCAGGATGCGCCCGGCGACGGAGGGCATGCCGGTCACAGGCGTCCCATCTCCTTGAAGCTGAAGTACCGGCTGCCGGCGAGGACCATGTGGTCGATGACCTCGATCCCCATCAGGGCGCCGGCCTCGACGAGCCGCGAGGTGAGCGCGACGTCGTCCACGCTGGGCGATGGGTCACCCGACGGGTGGTTATGGAACAGGACGATCGCGGCCGCGCGGTGCGTCGCCGCGGCCCGGAAGACCTCGCGCGGATGCACCAGGCTGGCGTCGAGGGTGCCGATCGAGATGAGGACGGTCCGCAGGATGTGGTGCTTCGTGCTCAGGCTGACGATGCCGAAGCGCTCGACGGGGTGCGTCCCGTGCTCCGGCAGGAGGTAGGCGGCCACCTCGCGCGGCGACTTGAGGCGCGTCCCCTGCGGTGCGGGGCGCGTCAGGGTCCGCCGGCCGAGCTCGACCGCGGCGGCGATGACGGCGGCGGCCCTGGGTGTCACGCCGTCGATGCGGGCGAGGTCGCCGGCGCTCTCCTGCGGCAGGGTCTGCACCGCCCCGCCGCACTCGCCGAGCACCGCGTCGGCGGCCCGGCTGCCGCTGGGGCCGGCGAGGATCGTCAGCAGCTCGGCGTCGCTCAGCGTGGCGACCCCGTGCCGCTCGAGGCGCTCGCGGGCGAAGAGGCCTGCGGCGTGCGGGCCGGTTCCGGCGGCGGGCCTCACCGTCGGCCGCCTCTCCGCGCGAGGGCGCGCCGCCACCGGCGCCGGGCCGCCCGCGACCGGGGCCTGGCCGGGGCGGCGGGCCGCTCGACCTCCCGGCCGGCGAGCCACCGCGCGATCGCTTCGGCGCTCGCGTGGCCGGGCTGCCTCCCGGCGGCGCGGCGCAGCGCCGCCTCGGGGCTCGCCGCGGCGGCCGCGTGCAGCTCGGTAACGACCTGCTCCGCGTTCGCCGGGTCGTGCTCGATCCAACCGTCGAAGATGACGGCCCCGTCCGGCGCCGCCCGGTAGACGCGCCACCCGCGGGCATCGGGCACGTCGACCCTCGCGATCACGGGCGCCCCGACGGGGACGGCCGGGGCGACGTCGCGCGTGCCGCGGAGCGGGTTGCCGTACGCGCTGCCCGAGAGCCTGGCGGTCCCCTCGCTCGCCGCGAGCCGCCGCGTCCGGACCGCGCCGATCTTCACCCGCGGCCCGGGCTGGCCGACGCCGTCGTCGTCGCTCTCGAGCCGGCCGTGGATCGGACGGCCCCGGGCCTCCTGCCCGAAGCCGGCGGCCAGCAGCAGCTCGGCGCGCGCCGGCACCTGCTGCGGGTCGAGTGTCACCTCGTCCATCGCGTTCTCCTTTCCCTGGGGGAGGTTCGTGGCGGCCCCTTGCCGGCCGTGCTCCTCGTCGTTGCCCCGCACAGCGGGGCAAAAAAAAAGCGCGCATAGCGCGCGCGAATTTCTCCCGTTCCGGCCGCCTGTCGAGGACAGGCGGCCGGGTGGACCGGGGGCGAGGGGCAAGGGGTCGGGTTCACATGATGGGTCGATCGTACCCCTGCCCCAGCCCCCCCCAGTGCCCGCCTATGCGCCGGGTCTCCGGAGGTCGGGGAGACGGCCCGCGGGCCGTGGTCGCGCGGGTCTTCCGGGGGGTGCGGCGTTGAAGCGGCTGTCTCGATTGGGGGGACGGAGAGGTCGCGGGCGGCCGACGCGTCGCGGGTCTCGATGCCGGCCGCGGCGGGTCCGGGGAGGGCCTCGGCCCGGCGCTGGCGGACCCTTCCCGGAGGGAAAAATGCACCCTGAGCGACCCCGGCCGGTTCGGGCGTGAGACGCGCTGCCCCCGTTTGTGTGGGGGCAGGGAGTCTTACGGCCCGGGCCGGGGTCGCTCAGGGTACTCAAACCCAGTCCCGGGGTTAGCCCCCGGGCTGTTCGGGTTTCGCTACAAGCTACTGTGAAGACTGGACTTGATGTCTCTCGCTCCCTAGCGACTCGGGGTCCGGGGTACGGCGTACGCCGACCCTCGGGCGTTTCCGGCCTGGGGGCAGGAAACGAGGCGCTGAGGGGGCAGGAAACGAGGCGCGTCTTCCGGCCCCGCAAGCGTCGCCGAAGTTGCTCTCGGCAGGCCGCTCGCGGACCGTCGGCTGGAGGCCGGCAGCGTGCCCGTCAGGGGCAGTTCGGCGGGGAGAGTTTCTCGGTCGAGCGAAGTCCGGCGCGTCGCACGCTGCCACGTTGGTGCTCGCGGCCGGATGCGGGGTTGTCCCGACGGCGCCGCCCGCGCGGGTCCGGCGCGGCGGGCCGGCGGGCGGGATGTGACCGGGAGGGTGACAGGGGACCATCTTCACCGATCACGCGCGGCGCGGCGGAGAGGGCCGCTCGGCGTCAGCGCTCCGGCGGTCTCCCCAGGCGGTAGCCGACGCCGCGCTCGTTGAACAGGTAGGCGGGGCTGGCCGCGCTGTCGCCGAGCTTGCGGCGGAGTTCCTTGACGACGATGCGCACCAGGTTCGGGCCGGCGCTGTCGCGCTTGGCCCAGACCCGGCGCAGCAGCGTGTCGAAGTCCACGACCCGTCCCGCGTCGAGCGAGAGCACGCGCAGCAGCTCGTACTCGGTGGCGGTGAGCTCGACCGCCTCGCCGCCGACCGTCACGCGCCGCTGCCGGTAGTCGATGGCGATCGCGCCGAGCACGAACGGCCCGGGCTCCTCGCGACGCCTGAGCGCCGCCCGGACCCGCGCCGCCAGCTCCGTCGTCGAGAAGGGCTTGGCGATGTAGTCGGCGGCGCCCGAATCGAGCGCCTTGGCGACCGTCTCCTCGCGGCCGTAGGCGGAGATGAAGATGACCGGCAGGTCGGCGAGCTCGGGGACCCGCCGCATCAGCTCGATGCCGTCGACGTCGGGCAGCATCAGGTCGAGCAGCACCAGCCGCGGCCTCTCGGCGCGGATGATCCGCGGCAGGTCCTTCGGCACGCCGGTCACCAGCGGCGCGTAGCCGGCCTTCGAGAGCGCGTCGCGGACGAATCGCAGCATCCGCGGGTCGTCGTCCACGACGAGGATGCGGGGCGGCTCGCCGCGCTCGGCGGCCGGCCGCGGGCCGGCCGCGTGGCCGGGCGCCTCGGCGCCGGCCTCCCCGGCCGCCGGCAGCGTGAAGGTGAACGTCGCGCCGCGGCCGGCGCCGGGGCTCTCCGCGCGGATGCGGCCGCCGTGCGCCTCGACCAGCCCCTTCGAGATGGCGAGCCCGAGGCCGTGGCCCGCCGCGCCGCCGCCGGCGTGCTTGCGGAACAGGTGCGGCAACTGATCGGGCGCCACCCCGCTCCCCTCGTCGGAGACCGAGACGGCGACATGCGCGTCCTCGTGCGCCGCCGCGACCCGGATCGGGGTCGACTCCGGCGCGTGCCGCGCGGCGTTGGCGAAGAGGTTGCCCAGCACCTGCACGACGCGCCGGCGGTCGGCCATCACCGGGGGCAGGCCCGCCGGCAGGTCGACGAGGACGGCGTGCCGGCCGCCGCCGCTCAGGAAGGCGCTTCGCGCCCCCTCGACCAGGGCGGCCACCTCCGAGGGCTCGGGCTCGACCGAGAGCGTTCCCGAGTCGATGCGCCCCGCGTCCAGCAGGTCGCCGATCAGTCCGCGCATGTGGCCGGCCTGCTCGGCGATGATGCGGTGGAACTCGCGCATCTCGGCCCGGTCCAGCTTGGCTCCTTCCTCGAGCAGCGTGTCGGCCGAACCCTTGATGGAGGTCAGCGGCGCGCGCAGCTCGTGGCTCACCAGGCCCAGGAAGTCGGTCCGCATGCGTTCGATCTCGTCGAGCGGGGCGAGGTCCTGCAGGGTCACCACCACCGAGCGGACGGCGCCCTCCTCGGCCCGGATCGGCGTGGCGTTGATGAGGGTCCTGACGCTGCGCCCGCCGGGGACCGAGAACTCGACCTCCTCGGCGCGCAGCGTCTCGCCGGTGCTCAGGTGCTCGGTGATGGGCAGCTCGCTCAACGACACCTCGCGGCCGTCGGCGCGCCGGAAGGAGACCACCTCCAGGAGCTGCTCGACAGGGCGGCCGGCCGTCCGCAGGCTCTCGACGATGCGCTTGGCTTCGCGGTTGATCGACACCGGCCGGCCGCTGCCGGCGTCGAAGACGACGACCCCGACCGGGGAGGTCTCGATCAGCGCTTCGAGGTCGGCCCGCCCGCGCTGCTCGTTGCGGTACGTTCGCGCGTTGGCGATGGCGGCGGCGGCCTGGGAGGCGAACAGCGTCAGCACCTCCTCGTCCTCGTCGGTGAACTCCTGGCCGTCGGCCTTCTCGGCGAGGAAGAAGTTGCCGACGTCGGCGCCGCGGTGGCGCATCGGCGTGCCCTGGAAGGTCCGCGAGAAGGTCGGCGCGGGCGCGATGCCGAGCGAGCGGACGTAGCCCGACAGGTCCGCGAGCCGCAACGGCCCCGGCAGCTCGCGCAGGTGCCGGAACAGGCGGCCGCTGTCGGGCCAGGTGAAGAGCGCCTGCCGTTCCTCGGGCGTGAAGCCGGAGAAGAAGAAGTCCTGGGGCGCGCCGGCCTCGTCGACGGTGGCGATGACGCCGTAGCGGGCGCCGGTGAGCCCGCGGGCGCTCTCGACCACCTCGGGGAGCACGATGTCGAGGTCGAGCGTCGCGCTGATGCGCAGGATGGCCGCGTTGAGGGTGGAGATGCGCTCGCGCAGCGCCTCGTTCTCCCGCCTCGCGTCGTCGGAATCGGTCACGGCTCCCCCCGTCGCCAAGCGGCACGAATCGCGATGCGCCACGTCATTTCGGGCGTTTCGGCGACACTGTCCTCAGAATTTACGAAACCCACATGAACACGGTTTCGTTGCATACGCCTATCTTACGAAATGTATCCTATAATGGCTCCATGCTTACCAGTGTGCGCGCCAGGGGCCGATTCGAAGATGCGGACGCGCACACTGACATGGCCGTGCGGGCGCGAGGCGCGAGTGGCATGACTCTTGCCAGCCAGCCAGCCAGCCAGCCAGCCAGCCAGCCAGCCAGCCAGCCAGCGCCGTGACCGGCTGAGCGTCGACGCCCGCCGCCCGGCGGCGCCTGCGTCCCCCTACTCTTCTCCGCCTCCTTCGCAATTCCGACCCGTCCGCCCCCCGCGCGCGCGGCGGCGGGCAGTGGTGTGCGCGCTCGCCGCCGCCCTGGTCCCGCTCCTCGGCGCCGGGGCGGCCCTGGCGCACGATGACGGGGCCGAGGGGCATGTGCATTTGGAGCGGGGTTACACCAGCACACATGCCCACCGCCCGCACATGCCCACGGGCACCGCCGAGCCGGGCCCCGGTTTCGGTGAGATTACGCTGCGCTGGACACCCGCTACTACGGGCCCGACGGACTTGCTCGGTTGGTTCACCCTCGCGCATCCACAGACTACCGGGAACGTGTTGCATCAGTGGGGCGGAACGCTGAAGGCAGACAGGCGCTCCCGAACGCTGACCGACCTGGATGCTGGCGTCACCTGGACGGTGGGGGTGCAGGCGAGCAGATGGGTGTCGCCCACCGTTCGTGTCAGCGACATCGCCCAGGCGCGGCTCAAGCCCATGAGCGTGTTGGCGGACGCGGGCGAAGACGTGACGGTCCGCGTCGGGGGGCGCGTGGCGCTGGACGGCACGGGCTCGCGGACTGCGTCCGGCACGACGGCGACCCGCACGTGGACGCAGACCGCCGGGCCGGCGGTGGTGCTGGACGACGCGACCTCGGCGACGCCGGCGTTCACCGCGCCCGCGGTGAGCAGCTCGACCGCACTGACGTTCTCGCTGAATGTCGACAACAAGACGCATAGCGCCACGGACACGGTGACGGTCACCGTGCTCCCGTCGCGAGTGGTGAGCGCGACGGTGGACGGCACGGTGCTGAAGGTCACCTTCGACAGCGCGCTCGACGCGAACTCGAGGCCCTCGAGCAACGCGTTCACGGTGACGGCCAGGAAAGACGGCGAGCCGAGCCGCACCATCCGCGGCGCAACCATGCCCGTCGCCATCTCGGGCAAGACGGTGACGGCGACGCTGCGAGAGGCGGTCCCGGGGGACGCGACGCTGACGGTGCGTTACGACAAGCCGGCGAGCGACCCCGTGCTCAGGGACAGCACCAACGCCGCGCTGCCGAGCTTCGCGGACCGGCCGGCGAGTAACGCCGGCGACACGACCCCGCCGAGGCTCGTCTCTGCGTCGATGAACGGGGCGACGATGACGCTGACCTTCTCCGAGGCACTGAGCGAGAGGGTAGGCCTCCCGCCACGCGCCCCCTTCCAATACTCAGTGAGCTCCGGAACCAACCTCGCCGGCCGGGTCACGAGCATCAAGGGCAAGACGGTCACGGTCACCGGGCAGTCGGCGGTGCTCCACGGCCAGACTGTCAAGCTCAGCTACTCCCGGCCCTCGACCAAGCCGCTCCAGGACCTTGTCGGCAACCCGGTGGCGACCATCCCTCAACCCCCCCGTTTCAACGTCACCAACAACACGCCGCCGGCGTTCGAGAGCGCATCGGTGGACGGGGCGACGCTGACGGTCGCCTTCGACGGGGCGCTGGACACGGGCTCGGTGCCGTCGAAGGACGCCTTCACGGTGAAGGCCACGCGGTCGAACACGGAGCGGAACGTGGCCCTGGCGACCACCAACGCGGTCTCGATCAGCGGATCGGCCGTGACGCTGTCGCTGGCGGAGGCGCTGCTGGCCATCGACACGGCGGTGACGGTGACCTACACCGAGCCGGCGACGAACCCGCTGCGGGATCCGGACAACGCGAAGCTGCCGGTGACGGGCTTCGATGGCACCAAGACGGTGACCAACGACACCCCGGCGGACAACACCGCGCCGAGGCTCGTCTCTGCGTCGATGAACGGGGCGACGATGACGCTGACCTTCTCCGAGGCACTGAGCGAGAGGGTAGGCCTCCCGCCACGCGCCCCCTTCCAATACTCAGTGAGCTCCGGAACCAACCTCGCCGGCCGGGTCACGAGCATCAAGGGCAAGACGGTCACGGTCACCGGGCAGTCGGCGGTGCTCCACGGCCAGACTGTCAAGCTCAGCTACTCCCGGCCCTCGACCAAGCCGCTCCAGGACCTTGTCGGCAACCCGGTGGCGACCATCCCTCAACCCCCCCGTTTCAACGTCACCAACAACACGCCGCCGGCGTTCGAGAGCGCATCGGTGGACGGGGCGACGCTGACGGTCGCCTTCGACGGGGCGCTGGACACGGGCTCGGTGCCGTCGAAGGACGCCTTCACGGTGAAGGCCACGCGGTCGAACACGGAGCGGAACGTGGCCCTGGCGACCACCAACGCGGTCTCGATCAGCGGATCGGCCGTGACGCTGTCGCTGGCGGAGGCGCTGCTGGCCATCGACACGGCGGTGACGGTGACCTACACCGAGCCGGCGACGAACCCGCTGCGGGATCCGGACAACGCGAAGCTGCCGGTGACGGGCTTCGATGGCACCAAGACGGTGACCAACGACACCCCGGCGGACAACACGGCGCCGAGGCCCACCTCGGCATCGGTCAACGGGACGACGCTGACCATGACCTTCGACGAGGCGCTGGACGAGAGCTCGGTGCCGCAGGCCGGCGTGAACAGCGCGCTGTCCGTTCTCGTCGCAGGAGCCTCCGAGAAGCCCGCCGGCGTCGCGGTCAAGGGGAGGACGCTGACGCTGACCCTGGCCGCGGCCGATGCGCCGCGCCACGACCAGACGGTAACGTTGCTCTACGTCCAGCCCGATCCGCCCGCCAAGCCGTTGCAGGACCTGTCGGGAAACAAGGTGGTCTTTATTGGGGCGGGGACAGGAGGGCGGGTGACCAACAACACCCCGCCGGCGTTCGAGAGCGCATCGGTGGACGTGGACGGGGATACGCTGACGATCGAATTCGACGGGGCGCTGGACACGGCGGGGGCGCCGCCGTCGGCGGCGGCGTTCACCGTCACCATCGACGGCGAGGACCAGACGCCCGCCGGGGTCGCCTTCAAGGCCGGCGAGGCCGACAAGGTGGAGCTGAGCCTGGACCCGGCGGTGGCGCGCGGCCAGCAGACGGTGACGGTGGGCTACGCCGCGCCCGACGCCAACCCGCTGCGGGACTCGAACAACGCGAAGCTCCCGGTGCCGGGGTTCTCGGGCGAGACGGTGACCAACGCCACCCCGGCGGACTCGACGCCGCCGTCGTTCAAGTCGGCGACGGCGAACGGGACGACGCTGACCATCACCTTCACCGAGGCGCTGGACGAGAGCGTGCCGCAGCAAGGGAGTCTCGCGCCGTTCCGCATCCGAGGCTCATCGTCACTCCACGCCAGAGCCGTGAGCTATGTGATCGACGGCGACACGGTGACGCTGACGTCTCATGCGAACAATGCGGTGGGCCACGGCGAGACGGTGACGGTGGACTACACGCGCCCGTCCCCCGCCGCCAACCGGTTCAAGGACCTTTCTGGCAACGAGTTGGCATCGTTCCCCCAGCCCCGGTCGGTGATCAACAACACGCCGCCGGCGTTCGAGAGCGCATCGGTGAACGGGGCGACGCTGACGGTCGCCTTCGACGGCGAAATGGACCCGAGCTCGGAACCGGCCGCGGACGCCTTCACGGTGACGGTGGAGGGGAGCCAGGTGGAGCTTTCGGACACCGACCCGGTCGCCGTCGCCGGGAAGACGGTCACGCTCACCCTCGCCGAGGCGGTGCTGCGCATCGAGACGGTGACGGTGGGCTACGCCGCGCCCGACGCCAACCCGCTCAGGGACTCGGACCAGGCGAAGCTCCCGGTGCCGGACTTCTCGGGCGAGACGGTGACCAACGCCACCCCGGCGGACTCGACGCCGCCGTCGTTCAAGTCGGCGACGGCGAACGGGACGACGCTGACCATCACCTTCACCGAGGCGCTGGACGAGAGCGTGCCGCAGCAAGGGAGTCTCGCGCCGTTCCGCATCCGACGCTCATCGTCACCCAGCGCCCGCCCGTTGAGCTATGCCATCGACGGCGACACGGTGACGCTGACGTCTCATGCGAACAATGCGGTGGGCCACGGCGAGACGGTGACGGTGGAATACACGCGCCCGGCCCCCGCCGCCAACCGGTTCAAGGACCTTTCTGGCAACGAGTTGGCATCGTTCCCCCAGCCCCAGCCGGTGACCAACAACACGCCGCCGGCGTTCGAGAGCGCATCGGTGGACGGAGCCACGCTGACGGTCGCCTTCGACGGCGAACTGGACCCGAGCTCGGAACCGGCCGCGGGCGCCTTCACGGTGACGGTGGAGGGGAGCCAGGTGGAGCTTTCGGACACCGACCCGGTCGCCGTCGCCGGGAAGACGGTGACGCTCACGCTCGCCGCGTCGGTGGGCGGCAGCCTGCCGGCGGTGACGGTGGCCTACGACGCCGATCAGGCGGGGGGGAAGCCGCTGCAGGATTCGGACAACGCGAACCTTCCGGTGACGGGCTTCGGCGACACGAAGACGGTGACCAACAACACCTCTGGAGACTCGACGGCGCCAACGCCCACGTCGGCGGCGGTCAACGGGACGGAGCTGACGGTGACCTTCTCCGAGCCTCTGGACGAGAGCTCGGTGCCGGGCCAGGCGCGATTCAAGGCCAACCTGGCCGGGGTTGGCTTCAAGTCGCCCGCCAGCGTCGCCGTCGACGGGAATACGGTGACGCTGACCCTGGAGGATGCCGATGCGGCGGTCCACGACCAGACCGTGGGCGTGCTCTACCAGAAGCCCACGGGGACGCCGCTGCGGGACCTGTCGGGCAATGAGGTGGAAAACTTCGGGATTAGCCCCCCGGTGTTGGTGACCAACAACACCCCGCCGGGGTTCAAATCGGCGAGGGTGAACGGGGCCGCGCTGGTCATCACCTTCGAGGGGGCCCTGGACACGGGCTCGGTGCCGGCGGCGTCGGCGTTCACGGTCACCGTCGACGGCACGGTCCAGACGCCCGCGGGGGTCGCCTTCCACGAGCGCTCCGCCGGGATGGTCGAGCCCGACCAGGTGGAGCTGACCCTGGACCCGCCGGTGGGGTTCGGCCAGGCGGAAGTGTCGGTGCGCTACGAGGCGCCCGACACGAACCCGCTCAGGGACGCCGGCAACGCGAATCTCCCGGTGCCGGGCTTCTCGCTCTCGCGCGAGAAAGTCGAGAACACCACGCCCAACGACACCACCCCGCCTTCGTTCATGAGCGCATCGGTGGACGGGGACACGCTGGCCATCAAGTTCACCGAGCCGCTGGACGAAAGCTCGGGGCTGGTGGCCGAGCGTTTCAAGTTCAAGGTGGGCACCAGTATCGAAGAGGACGCCGCGGAAATCGGCGTCGAGGGCGATACGGTCACGCTCACCCTGGGCGACCCGGTGGTCCACGGCGACGTGGTCCGGGTGCGCTACGAGCGTCTCACGAGCAACCCCATCAGGGACCTCGCCGGGCAGGCGTTGGCGACCTTCGGATTTGAGGCGGTGACCAACGACACGCCGGTGGCCACCCTTCCGGCGGTCGCCTCGGCGTCGGTGGACGGGGCGACGCTGACCGTCACGTTCGACAGGGCGCTGGACACGGGCTCGGCGCCGGCGGCGGCCGCCTTCACGGTCACGGTCGGCGGCACGGAGGAGCTGACCCCCACCGCGGTCGCCTTCAACTCCGGCGACGCCAGCAAGGTGGAGCTGACCCTCGCCGCGGCGGTGGCCTCCGGCGACGCCGTCACGGTGAGCTACGACAAGAGCGCGGCCGGCACGGGCACCGGGATCGGCCCGCTCCGCGACGCCGGCGGCAACGAGGTCGCGGACTTCGCCCACGAGGACGTGGCGAACGAGACGCCCGGCCCGCCGCCGGTGATCGCGTCGGCGGCGATCGAGTCCGATCCGGCGCAGGACGACACGCCCGACACCTACAACCAGGGCGAGCACATCTGGGTGAAGGTGACGTGGTCGGCGGACGTGCTCTGGGACGTGACGGCGCCGAACGCGGAGGTCGCGGTGCGCCTGGACGTGGGGGGGACGGTCAGGTCGGCGCCCCTGCTGACGGGCGGCGCGACCGAGGGCAGCGCGCGCGCGCTCCGGTTCCGCTACACGGTCGCGGCGGCGGACGTGGACGGCGACGGCATCGAGGTGACGCCGACCGTGGCGGGCGACCTGGTGGTGCTGGCCGGCGGGGCGACGCTGGAGGACACCCAGGGCCGCCACGCCTCGCGCATCCACCCGGCGTTGTCCGGGGGCGCGGGACACAAGGTGAACGGCCAACTGCAGCAGTCGACGGTGGACAAGGCGCCCGAACTCTTCAGCGCCGAGGGGCACGGGACGACGCTGACGCTGACGTTCGACGAGGACCTGGCGGCGCCGGACGACCCGGAGCGGACGGGCAATGCGCTGCGCCAGGCGTTCTTCGTCCAGGGCGGGCGCTACCAGGGCAGCCCCGTCATCAACCAGTCGCCCAACCGCGTCGCGGTCGAGGGGCCGTCCGTGCTCCTCACGCTCGGCACGGCGATCGCCGCGGGCCGCCCCGTCACGGTGGACTACATCCCGGAGGCGGTCGGGGCGCGGCACCGGCTGAAAGACGCGGACGGCAACGAGGTGGCGGGCTTCGCCGCCGCGGACGTTGAAACGTCCGGTGCCGCGGCCGATGCGCCGCCCGAGCTGGCGCGCGCGACGGTGGAGGGGAGCGCGCTCACGCTGGTCTTCGACCGGCGGCTGGACCAGACGTCGGCCCCGGGGGGAGAACGGTTCGAGGTGTCCGGCGAATGGACCGGCGCGCCGTCGCCCATCTTGGGCGACGACGCGGCGGGCAGCGTGGTCGTCCGCGGGGCGATGGTCCTGGTCACGCTGGCGGAGCCGGTGCCCGCCGGCGAGGGCGCGTGGTTGAGCTACGTGCGGGGCGGCGACGGGAACCCGCTGCGGGCCGCGGGCGGCGGGAAGCCGGTGGAGGACATCCGCGCCTGGCGGGCCGCGGGGCTCGAAGGCGGCGCGCCGGAGGCGGTCTCGGGCAGCGTGTCCGGGACGACGTTGAAGCTCTACTTCGACGAGGCGCTGGACTCCCGCTCGGTGCCGCCGACCGGCGCCTTCGCGGTGACGGTGGCGGGGGCGGACCGGGGCGTCGACGGCGTGTCGGTGGGCGGCACCGCGGTCGTCCTGACCCTGGCATCGGCGGCGGCCGCGGGGCAGGCGGTGACGGCGGCGTACACGCCGCCTACGGGGGTGGGCGCGAACTCGGCCATCCGGGACACGGCCGGCAACGACGCGGCCGGTTTCAGCCTCGCGGCGGCGGACATCGCGAACGAGGGGACGGTCGCCAAGGCGGCGCCGGTGCTGGCGGCGGACCCGATGGGCGTCGGCGACAGGGTGACGCTCACCTTCGACCAGACGCTGGACGCGGAGCACGTGCCGCGCAACGACGCCTTCACGCTCCCGACGCATGCGTTCGGGGGCATCGAGGACGTCAGCGTGCGCGGCATCAAGGTGGAGTTGCGCCTGGGCAGGGCGTTTCAGCCCTGTGACCAGGCCGTCACGCTGAGCTATGTGCCCGCGCGCAACGCGCTGCGGAACCTCTGGGGCGTGAAGGCGGCGGCGATTTCCGATCGGCGCGTGGAACTGCCGGACGCGACCCCGAACGCGCCGGAGTGCGTTCGGGACTGGCTGAGCGAGGCGGAGGAGGGCAGCATCCTCCTGCGCGCGAGGCGGCCGTTCGCGCAGGACGCGCCGCCGCGCAGGGAGTGGTTCGCGGTGGCGGCGTCGGGCGGGCCGGTGACGGTGACGGGCGCCGCCTTCGCCGCGGACGACGCGCGCGTGCTGAGGCTGACGCTGGACCGCGAGTTCGCCGCCGAGGAGACGGTGACGGTGAGCTACACGCGCCCGCCCGGCGAGCGCGGGCTGTGGGACGTGGACGGCAACCAGCTCGGCGACGTCGTGGACGCGCCGGTGCGCCGCAAGACGACCGCGGCGGCGCCGTCGGTCTCGGCGGTGGCGCTGGTGTCGGACCCCGGCGCGGACGCCACCTATGCGGCGGGCGACGCCATTCGGGTGCGCGTCACCTTCGGCGCGGCGGTGAACGTCGACACGGCGGGCGGCACGCCGCGGCTCCAACTCGACCTCGACCCGGCGGACGGGGGCGAGCGGTGGGCGGCGTACGAGGGCGGCGGCGGCGAGGCGGCGCTGGCGTTCGCCTACACGGTGGTCTCGGGCGATGCCTCGACGGCGGGTGTCGCGGTGGTCGGGGACACGCTGGAGGCGAACGGCGGGACGATCCGGTCAGCGGCGGCGGGCGCCGACGCCGATCTCGCCCACGCCGGGCTCGGCCACGACGCGGAGCACAAGGTGGACGGGGGGACGGCGCCGGTGCACAGCGCGCCGTCGTTCGACGACGGCGAGAGCGTCGCGTTCGCGATCGAGGAGAACCACGCCGACGGCGCCGAAGTGGGCGCCGCGGCGGCGACCGACGCCGACGGCGACGCGCTCACCTATTGGCTGTCGGGCGGCGATGCGGAACCCTTCGAGATCGGCGTCGACGGCACGATCCGGGTGAAGGCCGGCACGACGCTCGACCGCGAGGCGAAGGCGAGCTACATATTCGTGGCGGCGGTCGCCGACGGCGAGGACGCGGACGGCAACGCGGAAGAGGAAGCGGCGGCCGACGACACGATCGACGTGACCGTCGAGGTGGGCAACGTCGAGGAGCCGCCGGGTGCGCCGACGGCGGTGACGGTCTCGGCGACGTCCGCGACGGAGCTTGCGGTGAGCTGGACGGCGCCGGCGGACGCCGGGGCGCTGGCCGTGGCCGGCTACGAGCTGCGCTGGTTCGCGGGCGCGGGCGATCCGGCGGACGAGGCGTCCTGGACCGGGACCGGGGATGTCGGCGCCGGGACGGAAGCGACCCTCGCGGGGCTGGCCGGCGACACGGCCTACCGGGTGCAGGTCAGGGCGCGCGGCGACGGGGCCGGTCCCTGGTCGGCGAGCGGCGCGGGACGCACGCGGGCGGCGGCGGCGGCGCCGACGGCGACCGGCGTGTCGCTGAGCTCGCGGCCCGCCGCGCGCGACACCTACGGGCCCGGCGAGGCGATCCGGGTGCGCGTCACCTTCAGCGAGACGGTGAGCGTGGACACGACGGGCGGCAGGCCGCGGCTGAAGATCAAGATGGACCCGGGCTGGGGCGAGTTCTGGGCGCCCTACGCGAGCGGCAGCGGCACGGCGAACCTGACCTTCACCCATACGGTGGTGGAACCGAACACTTCCCCGCAGGGCATCGCGGTGCTGGCCAACACGCTGCAACCGAACGGCGGCGCGATCCGCTCCGAGGCCACGGGCGCGGATGCGGATCTTGCGCACGCGGGACTCGGCCACGACGCCGGGCACAAGGTGGACTGGCAGCTGCCGGCGCCGAGCGCGCCGGCGTTCGACGACGGCGACAGCGCGTCGCTGTCGATCGACGAGAACCACGCCGACAACGCCGCGGTGGGCGCCGTGGCGGCGACGGACGCCGACGGCGACGCGCTGGACTACTGGCTGTCGGGCGGCGACGCCGCGTCGTTCGAGATCGGCGCGGGCGGCGCGATCCGGGTGAAGAGCGGCACGACCCTCGACCACGAGAGCAAGGCGAGCTACGCGTTCACCGCCGAGGTCGGCGACGGCGAAGACGCGACCGGCAACCCGGAAGGCACGCGGACGGCGGACGACGCGATCGACGTGACGGTCGAGGTGGGCAACGTCGAGGAGCCGCCCGGGGCGCCGACGGGCGTGGCGGTGGCGGCGCGTTCGGCCACCGAGCTCGGGGTGAGCTGGACGGCCCCGTCGGAGACCGGAGCCCTGGCGGTCGGCGGCTACGACCTGCGCTGGTATGCCGGCGAGTCCGATCCGGCCGACGACGGGTCCTGGACCGACGCCGGCGACGTCGGGACGGGCACCGAGGCGACGGTCGCGGGCCTGGCGGCGGGCACGGCGTACCGCGTGCAGGTGCGCGCGCGGGGCGACGGCGCCGGACCCTGGTCGGCCAGCGGCGCCGGACGCACGCAAGCGGCGGCGGCCCCCAGGCCGGAAGGCGCGACGGTGGACGGGCGCGCGGTGACGGTGACGTTCGACAAGGACCTGGCCGCGGTCGGCGAGGCGGAGGGACTGCACCTGTATCTCACGGTCGCGGGCGACGGGGTCGAGCAGCACCCGGTGCGGGCTTCGGCGTCGGGGCGGACGGTGAGCGCGCGGCTCGGCTCGGGGACGCCGGCGCGCGCCGGGCGGACGTACAGCGTCGGCTACTTCGGCGGGGGGCCGCTCGAGGGCGCGGCCGGAGGCGACGCGGTGGCCGCGTTCGCCGGGCTGGCGGCCGAGAACCTGACGCTGCCGACGCTGGCGGCGGCGGACGCGCGGGTGGAGGAGGGCGCGGGCGCGACGGTGGATTTCGCGGTGACGCTGGACGTGGCGGCGGCCGGGACGGTGACGGTGGACTA
Source organism: Vicinamibacterales bacterium (assembly GCA_965261285.1). GTDB lineage: Bacteria > Acidobacteriota > Vicinamibacteria > Vicinamibacterales > UBA8438 > JAJEEA01. The sequence goes on from OZ253457.1 coordinate 88,491, forward strand.
CGCGACGGCCGACGGCAGCGCGAAGGCCGGCGAGGACTACACGGCCGCGTCGGGGACGCTGTCGTTCGGGGCCGGCGAGACGCGGAAGACGGTGTCGGTGGCGGTGCTCGACGATGCGCATGACGAGGGGGAGGAGACCTTCACGCTGCGGCTGTCCAACGCCAGCGGGGCCGACATCGCCGACGGCGAGGCGACCGGCACGATCGAGAACAGCGACTTGATGCCGGCGGCGCTCCTGGCGCGCTTCAGTCGGGCGACGGCCGAACAGGTGGTCACGACCATCGAGGAGCGGATGGCGGCGCAGCGGCGGCGCGGCTTCAGGGCGCGGGTGGCGGGCCGGGAGCTGCAGTCCGGCAGCGAGCGGGACTTCGCGCTGGGCTTCCTGTCGCAGGCGCTCGGTTCCCTGTCGCAGTTTGCGCAGCCGATGGCGATGGGGCCGGCGGGCGGCGCCCCGATGGGCGGCGCGGGCCCGATGGGGACGGGTGCGCACGCTCCCGGTGCGGGCATGCACGGGATGGGTATGCCCGGCATGGCCGGCTCAATGGGCATGGGCGGCATGGGCTGTGCGATGGGCACGCCGCGCGCGGCCGGCATGAGCGGCATGCCCGGCATGACCGGCATGGCCGGTGCGATGCGCGGCGGGCCCCCGATGACGACGGGTCCCCGCGCGGCCGGCGCCTTCGGCGGGGGCACGGCCGGCATGGGCTGCGCGACAGGCGCGGCGGGCACGGGCGGCTCGATGAGCATGGGCGGCATGAGCGCCGTGGGCATGTCGGGCGGGCATGCGCCGATGGGCGGCGGCGTGGGGCCGGCCGGCTACGGGCCGGCGGGGGGTGCGTACGGCGGCGGTTTCCTCGGCTCGATGGGCATGGGCGGCGACCTCTTCTCCAACTCCGAGATGGAGTTTGGCCGCGAGAGCCGCGGCGGCATGCTGTCGTTGTGGAGCCGCAGCTCGCGGTCGCACTTCACCGGCCTCGAGGACGCGCTGTCGCTCAACGGCGACGTGCGCACGACGACGGTCGGGGCCGACTGGGCGCGCGGCCCGCTGACGGTGGGCCTCTCCGTAGGCCGCACCCTCGGGATGGGCGGCTACAGCGGCCCGAGCGGCGGGCAGATGACCACGTCGATGACCGGGTTCTACCCGTGGGTGGGCTACCAGCTCAACGACCGGGTCTCGGTGTGGGGAACGACCGGCTACGGCACGGGGTCGCTGAGCCTGATGCCGGACGGCCAGTCGGCGCTCGAGACGGGCGTGTCGATGATGATGTCGGCGGTGGGGACGCGGGGCGAGCTGCTGGGCTCGCCGGCGACCGGCGGCTTCTCCCTGGCGTTCAAGGCCGACGCGCTGTTCGTGACCGCCGGCAGCGATTTGCTCGACGGCCCGACCGGCCGCCTGAACGCCTCCGAGGCCGGGGTGACGCGGGTGCGCACCGCGCTCGAAGGCTCGCGGGGCTTCACCCTCGGCGGCCGGCTGTCGCTGACGCCGAGCGTCGAGGTGGGTCTGCGCCGCGACGGCGGTGACGCCGAGACCGGCGCGGGCATGGACGTGGGCGGCGGCCTCGCGTTCAGTGACACGGTCACGGGGCTGTCGCTCGACGTGCGGGTGCGGACGCTGGTGGTGCACCAGGCCGAAGGGTTCAGTGACCGCGGGATGTCGCTGTCGCTCGGTTGGGACCAGAGCCCGTCGAGCCCGCTGGGGCTGACGGCTCGCGTGGCCCCGTCGTGGGGCGGGCAGGCGCAGGGCGGGGCCGACGCGCTGTGGGGTAACCAGATGACCCACGGCATGGGCTCGCACCAGATGTACGGATCGGGCGGGCAGCTCAACGCGGAGGTGGGCTACGGGCTGCCGCTGGGCGCGCGCCTGGTGGGGACGCCGCGCGTCGGCCTGAGGACGTCGCAGCAGGGCCGGGACTACCAGGTCGGCTACGCCCTCGGGGTGCTGGACCAGGGGAGCGTGAACTTCGAGCTGACCGCCGAGGCGCAGCGCCGGGAGAGCGCGACGGCGGGCGGGGCCAGCAACGGGTTCATGGGCCGGGCCACGCTCGGCTGGTGAGGCGTGGCTCCAGGGCGAACCGGGGCGCTGGGCAAGCCTGCATGGGCAGCTTCGAGTACCTGGCGGACGGGCACCACGTTGACGACGCAGGCAACCTGATCACCTGCACCTGGGTCGACTTCCGCGACCCGGCGGAGCGGTTCCCGATCACCGTCCTGCAGAAAATCTCGTCGAAGCGCCACGCGATTCCGGGTTGCGAGACGATCCGGGTCTCCAAGCCGGGACGCTTCCTCGACCACGGCGAAGGACTTGCCAGCGATGGCGAGGCCCACCACGGCACGAACGGCTGGATATACAGCGCGTCGATCGCCCCGGAGACGGCCGGGGAGCAGGCTGCCTGGCGAAAGGCGATGCCGGCCGGCCGCGACGCCGTTTCTCCCATTCGCCGGCCGCGGGAGTTCGCGCGGGCGCTCGGGGCGATGGTCGCCGAGCAGGCCCGGCCGCGCGGGCGGATCGTGCTGCTGCGCAGCACGGTCGAGGGCCGGACGTTCTCCGTGGCCCACAAGAGTCAGACCGTCTACCACGGCCCCGTGGCCTACCTCGACGACCCCTGCAGGCGGCTGGAGAGCGCGTCGTCGGAACTGGAGCTTGCGCTGCTGCTCGTGTTCGTGAAGCCCGCGGCGCACCGCGCCCAGCGCGAGTACCGGTTCGCCGTGTGGGCGGAGGATGAGCCGGCGGAAGACGTGCTGGATCTCGACGTCTCGCCGGCGCTGGTCGACGCCATGCGGAAGCCGCGGCCGGAGCCGGAGGGCGGCGGCTTCGTGCGGCCCGGCGCGGCGGAGTACTCGGCCGTCGAGGACGCGGCCGGCGACGGCTGTTCCGAGGCGCGGCCGCGTGTCGAGGCGTTGCCGGCCTTCCTCGGCGCCGGCAGTCCGACCGTGGCGCCGCGGCCCCAGGATGCCGAGACGCCGCCGGGCGACCCGCGCGAGACGGCGGCGGCGTATGCGGCGGTCGAGGCGCTGCGCGAGGCGGTCGACAGGGCTGACGCGGGAAGCGGGAAGCAGGCTGCAGCCGCGGCGTGGCACGCCGAGCCGGTGCTGCGGTTTCTCTCCGCGGCGCCGGGTTGCCGGATCGCCGGCCTGCGGGTGAACGAGGACGGCTTCATCGTCGTCACGGCCGAACTGTCCGCCGCCGGCGGAGTCGAGGCAACCGTCGCCGTGGGACCGGAGGGGACCTACGCGGGCACGGTCAGTGCCGGCGAAACGCATCTCGCGTGCACGGCGCCGGACGTGCGGTCCTTCGAGCGGGCTCTCAAGGAGCGTCTGGCCGAGATCGGCGTGCCGGGTTCCCGGCAGTGATCCGTGAGCACACGCCGACCCCGGCGTGATTCCTGCCCCCTACATTACCGCAGCGTCGCAGCCAAGAGCCGAGACGGGGTGCAGCGTGCGGCCGTCGACGCGCCTTCCGATGCACCGGATGCCCTGGCGCAGCTCCCGCGAGACCTGCCCGCTCGCCGGCCGAGCGACGGCCGCGTGTCTGGCAACTTTTCTGGCAACTTTTGGTGCTCGAAAGGGGCCTTTTGGGCGGGGTTCTGACCGTTTTCGACCCGACCCGGACACCGGCCAAAGGCGACCGGCATGGACGGAAAACCCAATAAAAAAGGCCCTTTTCTCAGGGGAAAAGGGCCTGAAGAGTTGGCGCGCCCGACAGGATTCGAACCTGTGGCCTTCGGCTCCGGAGGCCGACGCTCTATCCAGCTGAGCTACGGGCGCTTACGCCGTCCGAGGCGGCCCGGGTCGCGGGCCAGACGTACAAATCTATCGGAATAGGGGCGGCGAGACAAGGGCAACGATCATCGTTCCCGGGTTTCGGCGATACCGGAACCCCCGGCGCGCGGGACGATGGACGCGCGGGGCCTTCTCGTTGCCGCGTCGGAAAGACCCGCCCATGCCGAGAGCGCCGCCGTCGCATTCGCCGTTGCGGCGGCATGGCGACAAGGGCATCCCGGCGACAGTCCGCCAGGAGTCTGCGCCGTAGAACGGTGCAGACTCCTGGCAGGGTTGGTCGAGCGGTGAGCGGAGCCGTAGGCGACGCTCTCCGGGCTAGTCCTCGGCGATCTTGTACAGATGCCGGTAGCCGCGCAGGTACAGCTCGTCGTCGACGAGGGCCGGCGAGGCGTCGAAGCCGTCGTCGAGGGTGTTGGCGGAGAGCACCTCGTAGCGCGGGCCGTGGCGGATGACGAGGGTGGTGCCGTCGCGGCCGGCGATGTAGACGCGCCCCGCCGCCCCGACGGGCGAGGCGAAGATGTTGGGGACGCCCGCGAGGCGCTGGAGCGCGTAGTGCGGCTCGCCGGTCAGGGGATCGAAGGCCGAGAGGATGCCGTCGTTGCTCTTGAGCAGGTAGAGGGCGTCGTCGTAGAGGAGCGGCGAGGGCACGTAGGGGGTGTCGCGTTCGAGCTGCCAGACGACGGCGGCGGTGCCGGCGATGTCGCCCCGCGCGTCGGCGAGGCGGATGGCCTGGAGGTTGTTGCCGCGGTAGCCGCTGGTGACGTAGACGATGCCGCCGGCGTGGACGGGGGAGGGAATGGCGTTCATGGTGGTGCCCCGGCTGCGCCAGACGGTCGCGCCGGTCTCGAGGTCGTAGCCGTAGACGTGGTTCATGGCCGGGGTGACGACCTGGGCGCGGCCGTCGTGCTCGACGACGAGGGGGGTGGCCCAGGTGTCGATCTCGTCCCGGTCCGACCGCCAGCGCTCGCGGCCGGTGCGGGCGTCGAGGGCGGCGACGAACGACTGTCCGCCGATGTGGTCCCAGGCGACGACGAGGGTGTCGCCGTGGAGGGCCGGGGTCGTGCCCTCGCCGAAGGCGTTGCGCATGAACCGGGTGCCGAGATCGGTCTCCCACAGCAGCTCGCCGTCCAGGCTGTACGCGTACAGCCCCCACGAGCCGAAGAATGCGTAGAGCCGCTCGCCGTCGGTGACCGCCGACCCCGACGCGTAGGTGCCGTTCGGCTGCTGGTAGCCCTCGTGCGGCAGCGCCTCGCGGGCGACCCGCCGCCACGCGACCGCGCCGCTCTCGCGGTCGAACGCCATGACGACGAACTGGTGGCGCCGGATCTCCTGCGCGCCCCGGCCGCGACGACCCTGGCGGCCGCCCCGGACGTCCCCGCCGGGCCGGCCCGCGCGGGCGCCTCGGCCGTCGCGACCGCCCCGGCCGCCCCGTGCCTCGGGCCGTCCTCGCGGTCCCGGCCGCCGCCCCGCCTCTGGCGCCGCTACCGGGACGGGGTCGCCGACGGGCACCGCGGTGAGCAGGAACACCCGGTCGCCCCACACGATGGGCGACGCCGCCCCGCGGCCGGGCACCTCCACCTTCCAGGCGACGTTCTCGGTCTCGCTCCACGTGAGGGGCGGGTCGGCGTGCCGGGCGACGCCGGTCGCCTCGGGCCCCCGCCACTGGCCCCAGTAGCGCTCGGCCCCGGCCGGCTGCGCGCCGGCCGGCGGGGTCCACGCGACCGTCAGCCAGAGAACCGTCGCCGTCGTCGTGACACATCGGTACATGACGCTCGTCTCCTCGTGCCTCGGTGGGTCGATCGCGGTCGGCTGCTCCATGGGCGTGCCCACCTCGGGATGCTCGTCGTACGCGCGCTTCGGTCCCGGCCCGGCGCCCTCTGACGATACCGTCGAGAGACGCTGCGAGACTTGGCCCAAGGTGACTCCGACGGCGTCGAGACGGCGCTCGACTCGCCTTCCGCCGGGCCGGGCGCCGCCGCCGGTCAGTACGCCACCGCCCACCCCTCGCGGCGGCGGTCGGCGCCGGCGTGCCGGCGGCCCGCGATCTGGTCCACCAGCACCGCCTGGGCGCCGCCGAACTCCGCCGTCCAGCCGCTGCGCGCGTGCACGGTGTAGCCCCGGGCGGCGAGGGCGTCTCGGACCTCCTGCGGCACCCGGTCCTCGATGGCGAGCGAGCCGTCGCCCCGCCGCCGCAGCCGCGGCGCGTCGATGGCCTCCTGCGGGTTCATGCCGAAGAGCTGCATGTTGTTGATGACCTGCACCAGGGTGTGCGTCTGCCCGTCGCCGCCGGGGGTGCCGACGGCGAGCCACGGCAGGTCGTTGTCGATGATGATGACCGGACACAGAGTGTGGAGCGGTCGCCGCCGCGGCGCGAACGCGTTGGGGTGGTTCTCGTCGAACCGGAACAGCGACCCCCGGTTGTGCAGCACGATGCCGGTGCCGGGCACCACGAGCCCGGACCCGAAGCTGGCGAAGAGGCTCTGGATGAGCGAGACCACGTTGCCGTACTGATCTACCGCGATCACGTAGACCGTGTTCGGGTGGTCGTCGACAGGCTCGACGTGGACGGCCGGCGCCCGGCCGGCGGGGTCGATGTCGGCGGCCAGTTGCCGGATGCGCGCGGGGTCGAGCAGCTCGTCGACGGAAACGCGCATGGCGGCGGGGTCGGCGAGCTCGCGGTCCCGGTCCTCGAACGCCAGCCGGATGGCTTCCGACACCGTGTGCAGGTAGTCGGCCGAGTTGTGGCCGAGGGCGGCGAGGTCGGCGTCGACCTCCTGCAGCAGCGCCAGCTCCTGGAGCAGCGTCACCCCCTGGGTGTTCGGGGGGAACGCGTGCACCTCGAGGTTCTGGTAGCGGGTGGTGATGGGCAGGGTCCACTCCGGCAGGTAGTCGGCGAGGTCGTTGGGCATGAGCAGCCCGCCCCGTTCCTGCACGTGGCGCACGATCTGCCGGCCGAGGGCCCCGCTGTAGAACTCCTCCCAGCCCAGCTCCTGGAGCGTCGTGAGGGTGGCCGCGAGGTCGGGCCGCAGCAGCAGGTCGCCGGCCCGCGGGGGGGCGCCGCCGGGGAGGAAGATGCGCGCCGCCTCGGGGTCCTGCCGCAGCTTGTCGGCGGCGCCGGCGATGTCCGCGGCCAGCGTCTCCGAGACCGGCAGCCCCGCCGTGGCGAGATCGACGGCCGGCTGCAGGGCCCTCGAGAGGGGAATCGTCCCGAAGCGGCGCAGGCCCTCGGCCCAGGCCCCGACGGTGCCGGGGACCGAGACACTGAGGGGGCCGGTGCGCGGCATCCGCTCGTGGCCCTCCGCCTTCAGGTCCTCCAGGGTCTTCGCGCTGCCCGAGCGGCCGGAGCCGTTCAGGGCGTAGGTGAGCCGGGTGGCCGAGTCCCAGTAGAGCAGGAACGTGTCGCCGCCGACCCCGTTCATGTGGGGGCGCGCGACCGCGAGCATCGCCGCCGCGGTGATCGCGGCGTCCATGGCGAGTCCGCCGTTCCGCAGCACCTGGAGGCCGGCCTCGGCCGCGAGGGGGTGGCCGGCGGTGACCGCGGCCTCGGTGCCGAGGGCGTCGCGCCCCGGCTCGACCTCGCGCGACAGGGGGGAGGAGCAGGTCGCCGCGGTCACGACGACGCCGGCGACGATGGCGGCGAAGACCGCCGCGGCTGGCCGCCGGGGGCGATGGCGTGTGCGGTATGCGGTCATGGCGTCCTCCCGATGGGTCCGGTCACTTCGATTCTAGCGCCGTTGCGCCGACAGGTGCGGAAGTTCCGGTCGCGGGCCGGGGCCGGGCGCCGACTTCCGACGTGAGGCCGCCGTGGGGACCGCGGGTCGGCGTTGGGATGGGGGTGGTCGCGAAAGCCGGCGGTCGGGCGGGGGCGCCGGCGAGGAGCGGCGGGCCGCCCCCCGCGCGGGAGGCGGGCCGCCGCGGGAAGCGCCGGCTGGAGTTGCCGCACCGGGCCGCGCACCGGTCTCACCGGGGCGTGTCTGGTAGGATGGCGCGCTATGGCCGACAAACCAGACGCGTTCGACAAGCTGCCCCTGCCCGAGACCAGCCCCCGCGGGCTGATGCGGCACTTCGGCCCCGGCCTCATCCTGATGATGACGGGCATCGGCACGAGCCACCTCGTGACCGCGCCGGCGGCGGGGGGGCGGTTCGAGTACGCGCTGCTCTGGTGCATCCCCGTCGCCTACGTCTTCAAGTACTACGGCTTCGAGATGGCGTTCCGGTTCACCAACGCCACCGGGCGCAGCATGCTCGACGCCTACACCACCGCGCCGGGGAAGTGGCCGGTGTGGTACGTGCTGATCACGACCATCGTCCAGAGCGCGCTGGGACAGGCGGGCCGGCTCGCGGCGGCGGCCGCGGTGCTGTTCTTCATCTTCTCGGAGTACCTCGGGCTGGGGCTTCCGAGCTGGCTGTACGGGCTGGGGCTGGGGGTGCTCTCGGTGGGCATCATCCTCTACGGGCGCTACGCCGCGGTCGAGCTCGCCACCAAGATCCTGGCCGGCATCCTGTTCGTGTCGACGGTGGGAGTCTACGTCTTCAACCCGGCGCCGCTGTCCGAGATGGGGCACTTCTTCACGGTCGAGATTCCCGGCGGGTCGTGGCTCATCATCGCCGCGTTCCTCGGGCTGCTGCCGACCGGCATCGACGTCTCGCTGCAGGCCTCGGAGTGGGGCAAGGCGAAGCGGGTGGGCATGGGGCGCATCCGCGAGCAGCTCGAGCGCGAGGGCTACGCCCGGCCGTTCGACGCGTTCTCGTCGACCGCGGACGACCTGCGGGTCGAGATCTCGAAGCTGCCGGCCCACGCCCAGGAGTACTGCCGGCGCTGGTTCCGCATCGGCATCCTGGACTTCACGATGGGGCACGTCGTGTCGTTCATTCTCGCCACCATCTTCCTGCTGCTGGCCGCGGTCACGCTCTATCCGGACGACGTGGCGGGCAACGCGGTCATCGGCGCGATCGCGCGCATCTTCACCGAGACCGCGGGGCCGGCGATGATGTTCGTGTTCCTCGCCGGCGCGTTCGCGGCCACGTTCTCCACCGCCTTCAACTACTTCGACGGCTGGCCGCGGGTGGTCGCCGCGTGCTGCCGGAACCTGTTCCGCGAGACGGCCGAGCTGTCCGGCGTCGCGGCCGAGGGGGTGACCGAGGCCCACCGGCGATCGTGGTGGTCGGAGTACAACATCTACCGCGTCACGATGTTCTACTCGCTCATCACGGCGGTGCTCATCATCGCGGGCCTGCCGCGGCCGGTGTTCCTCGTGCTGGTGTCGTCGGCGCTGGCGTTCTTCATCGCGCCGGTCATCTTCTTCCTCAACATCTACTACTGCGTGACGGTCATCCCGAAGAACGAGAAGGGGTTCTATCCGTCGCAGCCGGTCGTCTGGTTCAGTTGGTTCAGCCTCGCCGTGTTCACGGCGCTGACCATCGTCATCATCCTGGCGCGGGTGTTCGGGGTGACCCTGTTCGGCGGGTAGGGGCTGAGCCGTCTGACGCGGGTGTTCGGGGTGGCCCTGTTCGGGGCTAGGGTCTGCGCCGTAGGGCCGTACGGACAGATGGGGCCGGCGGCGCCGGACCGCCGCAGGCGACGCTCTCGGGGCTGGCCCGCCCATCGTGGCCTTCGGCTTGTGCTGGCCGCCCCACGAACCCCGCTGGAGTCCGCGTCGTGCTACGGCGCAGACTCCTGGCCCGCCGATCCTCGCCTGCGAATCCGCCTGGCGCCCAAACCAGCCCCGCAGGAGTTCGGCGCCGTTCTGCGTCGCAAACTCCTGGCGCCTGCGACGCAGAGCGGTTTGAGCGCGTTCCGATACAAGATGTAGTGGTCAACCTTCTATCCATGTTCCACATACGGTAGAATGTCCGGCGGCGGGGGCCACTGGCGGTCGAGCGCGGACGCCCGCGACGGACTCCTCCTGCCGGGGCGGCAGGGTCGGCAGGGGGGACACCGGGCCGGAGCGGAACATGCAACCAGCATCGTCGGTGATTCGGAGGACCGCAGCGGGGGCCGCGTGCTGGTGGCTCGCGCTCTCGGCGTCCGCGGCCGGGCAGCCGTTCGACGTCGACGTCACCCATCACGCCCGCGGGGTGCAGCCCGGCGAGGCGGTGCTGGTTTCCGTCTCGTCGCCGGAACCGCTCGCCAAGGTCGAAGGGAGCATCTTCGACCGCACCGTCCACTTCCACCTCGGGGAGGACGGCTCGTGGCGGGGCCTCGTCGGCATCGATCTGATGGTCGAGCCCGGCGACCACGACCTCGTGCTGCGCATCACCGCGGCCGACGGCTCGGCCCTGACCCGCGTCCACCGCCTGGCCGTGACCGACAAGCGGTACCCCACCCGTCGTCTCCGGGTGGAGCCGCGCTACGTCGAGCCGCCCCCCGCGGTCGCGGCCCGCATCGAGCGCGAGTTCCTGCAGCAGACCGCGATCTTCGCCACCGACACGCCGGAGCGGCTCTGGCGCGGACCGTGGATCCGTCCCGTACCGGGGCGCGCGAACAGCCGGTTCGGCGCCCGCAGCGTCTTCAACGGCCAGCCCCGGAGCCCGCACAGCGGCGCCGACTTCCTGGCCGGGGTGGGCACCCCCGTCGCCGCCCCCGCCCGCGGGCGCGTGGTCCTCGCCGGCGACACCTACTTCTCGGGCGGGTCGGTCATCCTCGACCACGGCTGGGGCCTCTACTCCTACCTCGCCCATCTCTCCGCGATTCTCGTCGAGGAGGGCGACCTGGTGGAGAAGGGCGACGTGGTCGCCCGCTCGGGCGCCACCGGGCGCGTGACCGGCCCCCACCTGCACTGGACCGTGCGCATGAGCGGCGCGCGGGTCGACCCCCTGTCGGTGATCGAGCTCCTGCAGGACTGACCCGCCCGCCGAGACCCTGAACGACGCGTTCTTCACCGTCCTGTCGGTGGTCGAGATTTTGCAAGACCAGCCCGCCAGCCGCCGGCCCGCGCCGCCGTCCGTTTCTGTCGTGCCCTGGGCGCACAGCCCAAGCAGGTGGGAAGCGGGCAATCCCGGGCGCTCCCTGGCGCACGCCATTCCCCGAGTGCGCTATACTCGTCGAAAGCTCAGGAAATCCAGCCGATGCGTATTCTCTTCTCCGTGCCGCGCCTGCGCGGCTGACCTCCGCTTTTCCCTCGACAGCACCGCCGTTCGCTCGGCCCTCGGGACCGGGGCGACAGGCACCGGTGTCGGGATGCCCGGCCCCCGCGTGATCGCGGCGGCGTCGGTCGTCCCCGCCCGGCGGCGTAGCTGATTCGCTTCCCGTTCCCTCGGCTCGTGGTGCCGCCGCCGGTCGGCGCGGCTTTGTCGTGGTCTCTCGTGTCTCTCTCCGTGGTGTTCCCGAATGTCGCTCTCCAACGCCTTGTCCAACGACCCGCCGGCGCCGGCGGGTCCCGGCGCCAACCTGTGGCGCGACGTGCGCGACGCGGTCCGTTCCGCTCCCCGCGACTACACGAGCGGCAGCCTCGGCCGCGCCGTGCTGCTGCTGGCCGTCCCCATGGTCCTCGAGATGGGGATGCAGTCGGTGTTCTCGGTCGTCGACGTCTACTTCGTGGGCCGCCTCGGCCCCGAGGCGGTGGCCATTCTCGGCCTGTCGGACTCGCTGATCGCGCTCGTGTTCGCGGTCTCGATCGGCCTCAGCATGGGTGCGGCGGCGATGGTGGCGCGGCGCATCGGCGAGGGCGAGCCCGAGCGCGCGTCGGCCGCGGCGGTGCAGGCCATCGCCTGCGGGTGCGCGGTGTCGGCGGTGCTGGGCGTCGGCGGGGTGGTCTGGGCGTCGGACCTCCTGGAGCTGCTCGGCGCCGCCCCCGAGGTGGCCGCGAACGGCCGGACGTTCACCGCCATCATGCTCGGCGGGTGCGTCACCGTGACCCTGCTCTTCATGATCAACGGCATCTTCCGCGGCGCCGGCGACCCGGTGCTGGCGATGCGGGCGCTGTGGCTGGCCAACCTCGTGAACATCGTCCTCGACCCGATCCTGATCTTCGGCCTCGGACCGATCCCGGCGTTCGGCCTCGAAGGGGCGGCCATCGCCACCACGGTGGGCCGCGGCCTCGGCGTCGCCTACCAGCTTCACGTGCTGACGAAGCGGCACGGCCGGGTGACGGTCGACTGGCGGCGGGCGCGCATCGAGCTGCACACCCTGCTGCGGCTGCTGCGGGTCAGCGGCATCGGCATCGTGCAGTACCTGGTGGGCACCGCGAGCTTCGTCGGCCTCATCCGCATCCTCGCCCCGTTCGGCGACACGGTGCTGGCCGGCTACACGGTGGCCGTCCGCATCATCATCTTCGTGCTGCTGCCGGCGTGGGGCGTCGGCAACGCGGCGGCGACGCTGGTGGGGCAGAACCTCGGCGCGGGCCGGCCGGAACGGGCCGAGCGCGCGGTCTGGTTCACGGCGCGGGTGAACACGGTGTTCCTGGGCCTCGTCGGCCTGGTCTTCTTCGTCTTCGCGCGGCCCATCGTCGGCCTGCTGGCCGCCGACGCCGAGGTCGCGGCGGTCGCCGCCGCCTGCCTGCGCATCGTCGCCGCCAGCTACGTGTTCTGGGGCTTCGGCCTCGTCACCGTCGTCGCGTTCAACGGGGCCGGCGACACCACCACGCCGACCTGGATCAACTTCTTCGTCTACTGGGTGGTGCAGTTGCCGCTGGCCTGGACCCTGGCGGGGCCGCTCGGGGTCGGCCCCCAAGGGGTGTTCGCGACGGTGGCCGTCTGCCAGACGCTGATGGCGGCGGTGGGCGTGCTCGCGTTCCGGCGGGGGACGTGGAAGACGCGGGTGCTGTAGGCTGGAAGTGCGCGCCGGGACTCGGCAAGCGGGGTGAAGGGTCGAAACGCCGGCCGACGACTGCGACGGAGCCACTATCCGTGATCCTGCTGACCGGGGCCACCGGCTGCATCGGCGGGCGGCTGCTCGCAGCGCTGGAGGCGCGCGACCGGGCCGTCAGGTGCATGACGCGCCGGCCGGCGGCGCTCGCGGGCCGGCTGGGCCCCCGTAGCGAGGCTGTCCACGGCGACTGCCTGGACCCGGCCTCGCTGCAGGCCCCGCTCGCGGGCATCGACACCGCCTTCTACCTCGTCCACTCGATGGGCAGCGGCGCCGACTTCGAGGCGCAGGATCGCGCCGCGGCCCGCAACTTCGGGGCGGCGGCGCGGGCGGCCGGGGTGGGCCGCATCGTCTACGTCGGCGGCCTGGGGGCCCAGGCGGGGCTCTCGCGGCACCTGCGCAGCCGGCACGAGACGGGCGAGGTGCTGCGCGAGTCGGGGGTGCCCGTCGTCGAGCTGCGGAGCGGCATCGTGCTCGGGGCCGGCAGCCTCTCGTTCGAGCTGATCCGGGCCCTGGTCGAGCGGCTTCCGGTGATGGTCTGCCCGGCGTGGGTCCGCACCCCCACCCAGCCCATCGCCCTCGCCGATCTCGTCGCGTATCTCGTGGCCGTGCTCGGCCTGCCCCCCGGCGAGAGCCGCGTGTTCGAGGTCGGCGGGTCCGACGTGGTGTCGTACGCCGACATCATGCGCGAGTACGCGCGGCAGCGGGGGCTTCGCCGGTGGCTGATTCCGGTGCCGCTGCTGACGCCGCGGTTGTCGAGCCTGTGGTTGGGGCTGACCACGCCGGTCTACGCCCGCGTCGGCCGCGAGCTCGTCGACGGGCTGCGGACGGCGACCGTCGCGAGCGACGGCGCCGCGCGGAGCGCGTTCCCGGTCCGCCCGCTCGGGCTGCGGCAGGCGATGACGAAGGCCGTCGAGGAGGAGGACGCCGAGTTCGCGGCCACCCGCTGGTCGGAGGCGGCGCTGGCGGCGGGCGCCCGGCTGCGGTGGGGCGGCGTCCGCATTCGCACCCGCCTCATCCACTCGTGCGCGGTCGACGTGGCGGTGGCGCCGTCCGCCGCCTTCGCGCCCATCCGCCGTATCGGGGGCGACAACGGCTGGTACTACGGCGACTGGCTGTGGCGGCTGCGCGGCCTCGTCGACCGGCTGATGGGCGGGGTGGGCATGGGCCGCGGCCGGCGCGACGCCGAGCGTCTCGCCGCGGGCGACATCGTCGACTGCTGGCGGGTGGACGCCTGCGAGCCGGACGCCCGGCTGCGACTCGCGGCGGAGATGAAGCTGCCGGGCCGCGCCTGGCTGCAGTTCGACGTCACGCCGCGCGAAGACGGGGGGGCGACGGTGCGCCAGACCGCGGTGTTCGACGCGGCCGGCCTCGTGGGCCGCGCCTACTGGCACGCGCTGTACCCGGTCCACGTCCTCCTGTTCCGGGGGCTCCTGCGCAGCGTCGCCCGGCGGGCGGCGACCGAGGCCCGCGCCGCGGGCGGGGGCGTCCGAGTTCACTGAAGCACGTCCGCGTCCCGAGCGGGCGTTGCCTGAATCCATGAAGAATGCAATGTCGAGCGTGGATCTTCATGGAGATGTCGAATTCCCGGGCTTCCTTTCCTTTCATTCCCTGTGCGCCCGGCATGAGGTGATGCGGCCTGCCGATCACCCGGGCTGCCGCTCGCGGAGAATCGCTTCCAGTTCGGCTACGCGTGTTTCCGCGTCGGCGGCCCGTGCTTCCGCGTTGGCGGCCCGTGCTGCCGCGGCCTGGCGGGCGGCCGCTTCCGCCCGGCGGCCCTCGGCCTCCGCCCGGCGGCCCTCGGCCTCCGCCAGACGGCCCTCGGCTTCCGCCAGACGGCCCTCGGCCTCCTCGGCGTGGCTGCGCAGGTCGTCGCCGGTCGCGGGGTCGCGGAAGCGCATCTCCCGCCCCGGCGCCGCCCGCAGCTCGAGACCGAGCGTCTCGCTACGCAGCGTCAACGTGCCGTCGAGCCCCGTCAACACCGGTTGACGCACGTAGCCCGACCGCGTCAGCCGCTCCCCCTGCAGGCGCGCCGGCAGGTGTTCGCCCGCCGGGTCGTACTGCCAGTACTCGCGCACCCCGAGCTGCGCGTACACCGACCGCTTCCGCCCGAGATCGTCCCGCCACGTGCTGGGCGAGGCCACCTCGAGCACGAAGGCCGGCGCATGCCGCTCCTCCCACAGCTTGTAGTTGGGCCGTTCGCGGTCCTCCACGCCGAACACGACGAAGACGTCCGGGGCGATCGACACCCGCGGGTTGCCTTCCTCGTAGTAGATCAGCAGGTCGCCGGAGACATACACGTCCCGGCGGTCGCGGAAGTGGCGGCTCAGGGAGCCGATGCCGTACATGATGGCGCTCCGCTGGGCGTCGTTCTCCGCCATCGGCTGGCCGTCGGAGCTCGGATACTCGATCGGCGCGGCAGGTGCGGGTCTCGTCATCGGGGACCTCCGGCGTCGCGGCGTCGCGCGCGGCTCTCCCAACCTACCACACGGTGCGACGCCGTTTCGCGTCCTGGGCGTCGGGCTCGCCCCTGGCGTCCGTGCAAGTGGAAGCACGTAGCGTGCCAACGTCGACGTCGTGCGCCGTCGATGTCGTTCCGGACGCCTTCGCCGCTTCGGGACAGGCGGACCGCGGTCGTTCCTGGCCGACACCGACGCGGCCGTCGCGGCCGTCGCCCTGGACGACCTGCGGCTGGATGCAACGTGGGTGGTGTACCCGGGGAACGTGCGCTACGTCATCGACGACCGGATCACCGGCACCTCCCGGCCGGCACCCCGCGCCGACACAGCGCGACGCGCTCGCCGCCCCAGGTACTGGCAGGCGGACCAAGCGGTGCGCGCCAGCGTCGGCCGGGCGGTGGCGGTCGAGCCTCCCGGCGCCGTCGCGGAGGCGGACGACCGCACCAGTAACGCGAGGGCGGGGCGTTCCCCGAGCGGCCGGCATGAGGCGGTGCGGCACCACCACCCGGTCAACCGGACTGCTGCTCGCGGAGAGCGGCTTCCAGCTCGGCTACGCGTGTCTCCGCGTCGGCAGCCCGTGTTTCCGCGTCGGCAGCCCGTGTTTCCGCGGCTTGGCGGGCGGCCGCTTCCGCCCGGCGGCCCTCGGCTTCCGCCAGACGGCCCTCGGCCTCCTCGGCGTGGCTGCGCAGGTCGTCTCCGGTCGCCGGGTCGCGGAAGCGCATCTCCCGCCCCGGCGCCGCCCGCAGCTCGAGGCCGAGCGTCTCGCTGCGCAGCGTCAACGTGCCGTCGAGGCCCGTCAACACCGGTTGACGCACGTAGCCCGACCGCGTCAGCCGCTCCCCCTGCAGGCGCGCCGGCAGGTGTTCGCCCGCCGGGTCGTACTGCCAGTACTCGCGCACCCCGAGCTGCGCGTACACCGACCGCTTCCGCCCGAGATCGTCCCGCCACGTGCTGGGCGAGGCCACCTCGAGCACGAAGGCCGGCGCGCGCCGCTCCTCCCACAGCTTGTAGTTGGGCCGTTCGCGGTCCTCGACGCCGAACACCACGAAGACGTCCGGGGCAATCGAGACCCGCGGGTTGCCTTCCTCGTAGTAGATAAGCAGGTCGCCGGACACGTACACGTCCCGGCGGTCGCGGAAGTGGCGGCTCAGGGCGCCGATGCCGTACATGATGGCGTTGCGCTGGGCGTCGTTCTCCGCCATCGGCTGGCCGTCCGAGCTCGGGTACTCGATCGGCGCGGCAGGTGCGGGTCTCGTCATCGGGAACCTCCGGCGGCGCGGCGGCGCGCGGCTCTCCCCCAACCTACCACACGGTGCGACGCCGTTTTCGCGTCCTGGACGTCGGGCTCGTCCGGGCGTCCCTGCAAGTTAAAGCACGTATCGTGCCAACCTGGACGTCGTGCGCGCCGTCGAGGTCGTCCTGGACGCGGCGCCGCGGGCGCGGGACAGGCGGGCGGGCCATGCGGCGGCCGGTCCCGTCCGCGCCGCGGGGCGGCATCCGCTGCACGACGGTCCGTTCGGTATGGCCATGTCGCAGCGGCCCGGGTAACCCGGCGGTGCGCCGGGCCGGTTCCTGATGAAACCTCATGCTGACGGCGGCTGAGTATCCCTGGACCGTCATCCCCGTGGAGGGCCGGGATGCCTGCATGGCCGCGCTCGAGACGGCGAGCGTGGGCCGGGATATCCGGCCGTTCACCGATTTCCCGGCCGGGCTGGTGGAAGGGCAGGGGCGGGGCGATCCATGAAAAATGCTATGTCATGTGAGTATTATCATGGATAGATGGCTAGCCACCCGATCTCCCGCGCGGCGCTGAATCCGGTTGCGCGGGCGCTCCGGCGCTCGCCCGTCGTCGCCGTCGTCGGGCCGCGCCAGTGCGGGAAGACCACCCTGGCGCGGCAACTCGTCCCGGCCGGCTCGGCCAGCTACTTCGACCTGGAAGACCCCGTGAGCCTGGCCCGGCTGGACCAGGCGCTGACCGAGCTCCGAGACCTGACCGGCACCGTCGTCATCGACGAGGTGCAGCACCGGCCCGACCTGTTTCCGCTCCTGCGGGTGCTGGCCGACCGCGACGCCAACCCCGCGCGGTTCCTCGTGCTCGGCAGCGCCGGCCCCGACCTGCTGCGGCAGAGCGCCGAGTCGCTGGCCGGGCGCATCGAGTACATCGAGCTCACCGGCTTCCAGGTCGCCGAGGTCGGCGCGGCCGAGATGGGGCGGCTGTGGGTCCGGGGCGGGTTCCCGCGGTCGTTCCTGGCCGACACCGACGCGGACAGCGCGGCGTGGCGGCGGGCGTTCATCCGCACGTTCGTCGAACGCGACCTGCCCCAGTTCGGCGCCGGTCTCGGCGCGCCGGCGCTGCACCGGTTCCTGGCCATGCTCGCGCACTGTCACGGCCAGATTCTCAACGTCGCCGAGCTGTCGACCGCCCTCGACGTCGCGCAGGCGACCGTGCGGCGTTACCTCGACCTGCTGGAGCACCTGTTCCTCGTCCGGCAGTTGCGCCCGTGGCACGAGAACCTGCGCAAGCGGCAGGTCAAGCGCCCCAAGGTCTACCTGCGCGACGCCGGCCTCTACCACCACCTGATCGGCGTCGGCACGATGGACGCCCTGCAGACGCACCCGCGCATCGGCGCGTCGTGGGAGGGGTTCGTCATCGAGAAGGTGATCGCCGAGGCGGCGCCCGACGAGGTCTATTTCTGGGCGACCCACAACGGGGCCGAGCTCGACCTGCTGCTGATGACGGGAGGGCGGCGGGTCGGTGTCGAGGTCAAGCGCGTCGACGCGCCGCGCCGCACCCGCTCGATGGTCGTCGCCCTGGACGACCTGCGGCTGGATGCGCTGTGGGTAGTGTACCCGGGGGATGTGCGATACGTCATCGACGACCGGATCACCGCGCTGCCGGCGGCGGCGCCGTTCCCGGGGTCCGGTGCGGCTGCGCCTGCGGCCTATCCGGCGCCGCCTGGGGCGGGAGGAGCGGTGTAGGGCGGCCGCCGCGAGGACGTTGCCAGACCTCGTGTGACGCTGCCGGCACGCGGGACGTGGACGCCCGGCCGGTCCCCGTCGGCGCCTCCCGACCGTCACCCCGCGCCAACCGGGCGCACTGCGACGCGTTCGCCGCCCGCAGGTACTGGCAGGCGTACCAGGCGGTGCGCGCCAGCGTCCACCGGGCGGTCGCCGTCGAGCCTCCCGCCGCCGTCGCGGAGGCGGACCAGCGCACGTGGTACCGCGAGGGCGGGGCGTTCCCTGTGCGGCCAGCATGAGGCGGAGCGGCCTGCCACCCGGTCAACCGGACTGCCGCTCGCGGAGAATCGCTTCCAGTTCGGCTACGCGTGTTTCCGCGTCGGCGGCCCGTGTTTCGGCGGCCAGGCGGGCGGCCGCTTCCGCCCGGCGGCCCTCGGCTTCCGCCAGACGGCCCTCGGCTTCCGCCAGACGGCCCTCGGCCTCCTCGGCGTGGCTGCGCAGGTCGTCGCCGGTCGCCGGGTCGCGGAAGCGCATCTCGCGCCCCGGTGCCGCCCGCAGCTCGAGGCCGAGCGTCTCGCTGCGCAGCGTCAACGTGCCGTCGAGGCCCGTCAACACCGGTTGACGCACGTAGCCCGACCGCGTCAGGCGCTCCCCCTGCAGGCGCGCCGGCAGGTGTTCGCCGGCCGGGTCGTACTGCCAGTACTCGCGCACCCCGAGCTGCGCGTACACCGAGCGCTTCCGCCCGAGATCGTCGCGCCACGTGCTGGGCGATGCCACCTCGAGCACGAAGGCCGGCGCGCGCCGCTCCTCCCACAGCTTGTAGTTGGGCCGTTCGCGGTCCTCGACGCCGAACACCACGAAGACGTCCGGGGCAATCGAGACCCGCGGGTTGCCTTCCTCGTAGTAGATAAGCAGGTCGCCGGACACGTACACGTCCCGGCGGTCGCGGAAGTGGCGGCTCAGGGCGCCGATGCCGTACATGATGGCGTTGCGCTGGGCGTCGTTCTCCGCCATCGGCTGGCCGTCCGAGCTCGGGTACTCGATCGGCGCGGCAGGTGCGGGTCTCGTCATCGGGAACCTCCGGCGGCGCGGCGGCGCGCGGCTCTCCCCCAACCTACCACACGGTGCGACGCCGTTTTCGCGTCCTGGACGTCGGGCTCGTCCGGGCGTCCCTGCAAGTTAAAGCACGTATCGTGCCAACCTGGACGTCGTGCGCGCCGTCGATGTCGTCCTGGACGCCTTCGCCGCCTCGGGACAGGCGGGCGGGCCATGCGACCGTCTACGGTCCGGCGGTACAATGCGGTCGGACGGCGGACACCCGGACCACCCACAGGAGGAACGACCCAGATGAGCCCGACCTCTTCGCGCGGCATGTGGAGCTCTCGCGCCGGCTTCATCCTGGCGGCGGCCGGCTCGGCCGTCGGCCTGGGCAACATCTGGGGGTTCCCGACCCAGGTCGGGCAGGGCGGCGGCGCCACGTTCGTGGTCATCTACCTGGCGTGCATCTTCCTGATCTGCGCGCCGATCATGGCCGGCGAGATCGCCATCGGCCGCCGCACGGGGCTGAGCCCGGTCGGCGCGTTCAGCGCCCTTGTGCCGGGCCGCCGGTGGTGGCTGCTCGGGGCGCTGGGGGTGCTGGCCGGCGTCGGCATCCTCTCGTTCTACTCGGTCATCGCGGGCTGGGCCGTCGCCTACGTCTGGTTCACGGCGACGGGGGCGGTGAGCGGCAGCCCCGACGACATCGGCCGCTTCTTCGCCGAGTTCACCGGGAGCGGCCTGATCAGCGCGTTCCTGGCCATCCTCGTGATCGGCATCACCGCCGGGGTGCTGCTGGGCGGGGTGCGCGCGGGCATCGAGCGGGTGACGAAGCTGCTCATGCCGCTGCTCGCCCTGCTGCTCGTCGCCCTGGCGGTGCGGGCGGTCACCCTGCCCGGGGCCGGGGAGGGCCTCGCCTACTACCTGCGCCCGGACCTGAGCCGGCTCGCCGACGTGGGGGTCTTCACGTCGGCGCTGGGGCAGGCGTTCTTCTCGCTGAGCCTCGGCATGGGCTGCATCCTCACCTATGGCAGCTACCTCAGCCGCCAGGACGGCATCGCCGCCTCGGCGCTGTGGATCGTCGCCCTCGACACGTCCATCGCGCTCCTCGCCGGGTTCATCATCTTCCCGGTCGGGTTCTCCATCGCCGGCTTCGACCCCACCGCCAGTGGACCCGGACTCATCTTCACGGTGCTGCCGCGCCTCTTCGCCGAGATGCCCGGCGGCCACCTGTTCGGCGGCGCGTTCTTCCTGCTGCTCAGCGTCGCCGCCCTCACGTCGACCATCTCGCTGCTCGAGGTTCCGGTGTCGCACTGCGTCGACGCCCTCGGCTGGACGCGCCAGAAGGCGGTGGCCGCGGTGGCCGGCGCCATCTCCGTGCTGGCCATTCCCTCGGCCCTCGGCAACGGCGCGGTCGGCGTGCTCACGAGCCTGCCCGGCCTCGGCATCGGGTTCCTCGACCTGATGGTGACGGTGTGGAACGAGGTGGCCCTGCCCGTGGGCGGGCTGCTCACCGCCATCTTCGTCGGCCGCATCTGGGGCGTCGACCGCGCCCTCGAGGAGCTGCGGGCGGAAGGGCGGTGGATGCCGGTCCCCGAGCTGTGGTCGTTCCTGCTGCGGTGGGTGTGCCCGGCCGCCATCGCCATGATTCTGGTCGCCGCGCTGGCGGCGCTCTTCTGAGGCGGCTGCACGCGGGGACGGCGCCGAGGCGGGGCCTGGTGGATGGAATGCTTGGATGATTGGAGAGCTGACGCCGGGCATGCTGTTGATGGCGGGCCTCGGGGTCGGGGTCGTCCTGTCGTGGATGACTGGTGCGTTCGGCCGGGGGCGGCCGGCGGGCCGACTGCCGGGGACCCGGTCGCCCGGTTCGCGGTCGCTTCGATCGACCGCGAACAGCCGCCTCACCTGATCCGCTCGGCCGTCGCGTTCCTCACCGGGCCGCGTCCACCACGTGAACGTGGCCTCCGGCGGCGTAGTCGAGAATGGCCCGGTCGGCGGTGACGAGCGGCGCGCCGCAATGCCGGGCGGTCGCCACGATGAGGCGATCGGCGGGGTCGGCGTGGAAGCTGCCCGGAAGTCGCACGCTGTCGATCGCGATGGCGGGCTCGATGGGTATGAGATGGACGCCGGGGAGACCAAGCGCGGCGTCTATCCAGACCGCGACGTCGCGCCCGAGACGCAATCGGCCCCGCTCGGCCAGCATGGCGATCTCCCAGGGCGTGATGGCCGAGACGCCGATGCGGTCCGTGCTCCCCGTCTCTTCGATGGCGGCGCGGGCGGCGCGTCCGAGGCGCGTGCTGCCGTCGACCGCCCAGACCAGCACGTGCGTATCGAGGACGATCACCGCGTAGAGGCCCAGTCCGACGGATCGGTTGCCGGCGAGAAGGGACAGTCGTAGCCCAGCACCGATCCCCGCATGGCGCCGATGATGGTCGGACGCGCTCCGGGTGCGGGGACAGGCGACAACACCGCGACCGGCCGGCCGCGGTTGGTGATGGTGACCGGTTCTCCGTCCGTCTGCAGTTGCTTGATGACCCGGAGGCACGTCGCCTTGAACTCGGCCGCTCCGACA
Organism: Vicinamibacterales bacterium; assembly: GCA_965261285.1. Classification (GTDB taxonomy): domain Bacteria; phylum Acidobacteriota; class Vicinamibacteria; order Vicinamibacterales; family UBA8438; genus JAJEEA01. The sequence goes on from OZ253457.1 coordinate 110,101, forward strand.
CTCTTCGCCATCTGTGCCGCCTCGTCGACTATGAGCGTACACCTCAAGTGTACATGACGGATGCGGGCGCCTCAACCCGCCGCGCAGCGTCGTGGCGGGGCCGGAGCGCGCGACCCACGACGCGCTTGTCGCCCGGCGTCGTTCTCAGCGTCCCTCGATCTCGTTGCGGGCGGCGCTGGAGAGGAACGCCGAACGGGTCATGCCGCGCCGCTTCGCCTCTTCATCGATGGCCCGCAGAAGGCCGAAGTCCAGAGACACGTTGATGCGGCGGGGCGAGCCCTTGTCGAGGATGAGGGGGACGAACGCGATGGTGGCTCCGTCCCGCCACCCGGTCAGGCTCTCGTCGGCCCTGATGTCGTGGAGGGAGCGGGGCGGGGGGATGGGTTCTCCGTCCGCCAGCATGCCTTCGACGTGAAACGACAGTGCCTCGGTCCCGCGGCGGAGCGCGTCGTCGACGGTGTCGCCGTCGGAGACGCAGCCGGGGAAATCGGGAAAGCTGACGCCGAATCCGGGCTCGTCGTCGTCGTGAACGAAGGCCACGTAGCGCATCTCAGCCCCTCCGCGGGTCCCAGCCCGCCTGTCGGTAGATCGAGGCAACGGTGCCGCGCTTGATGTTCCGATTCGGGTGCGTCACCGTGATGCGGCCTGGACGATCCGGGTGCTTGAACTGCCAGTGGCTTCCCCGGACGGCTACACGGACCCAGCCGTCGCGTTCCAGCCATCGGATCAGTTTGCGGCTGTCGCGTTCCACCCCGACTCCGTATGTAGCATGATACACAATGCCGGAGGGTGCGATTACAGGCCTTCGCTGGACGCCTCAGAGGCTCAGCGACACGGTGATCCCTCGGCGTTCCGGTGTCAGCAGAGGCGCCACGCGCCAAGCCCCGCGAGTCGTCGCCGGCCAACGCACCTCGGTCTGCGCCAGGCGATCGACGCCGACGCCGATCCACGCACCCGCCGCGCCGAAGAGGCCGGCAACGAGCAGGACGCTGGCCGGAGGGGTCGGGCACAGGTCCAAGCGAGTGCACATGGCGTAGGACATCAACAAGCCGCCGCCAGCGCCGGCCGCGAACCCGCGCCAAGCGCCGTCCCGAGTGGGATCGTCCATACCGTAGCGCACGGACAAGACGTCGCTCCGGCTGAGGTCGAGCTGTCGGTCGCCGATGCGCACGGACAGCGTCGCGAAAGTCAGTCCAACCACCTGCGCCCCGTGGACGAGCCCGTTGCCGCTCAGGGCCACCCGGATGTCGTCTCCGGGCTGGATTGCCCCCAGGAGCGGGCCGAAGTGGCCGGCGTCCTGCGCCACGGCGGGCGTGGCCAGGCACACCAGCAGAATCCAGACTCCCGATCTCATCATCACGCACCTCCTTCGTCTCTGAGGAATGTGCGAATGCCCCGGGAACCGGCTCGCGGCCGCGGGGGCCGGTTCGTCGCCATGGGCTGCCTTCACCACGGGTCGACGTGCACTTCGAGCCGCTGCCGGCGCGGGGTCGCGACCGGGCGGGCTTGCAGGGTGGGAGGACGACGAGAAAGGTGGTGCGGAAGGGGGGATTTGAACCCCCATGAGCCATTGGCTCGCTAGCCCCTCAAGCTAGTGCGTCTGCCAGTTCCGCCACTTCCGCATTGGGTGGGTGCGGCCGCTCCACGGGTGGGTGCGGCCGCTTTGCTCTGCCGACTCTACCGAGGCTCTTCCGGGGTGTCGGCCGGCTCCTCCGTCTCGGCGTCGGGCTCCGCCCCCTCGTCCTCCGCAAGCGCGGCCGGGGCGTCGGCGTCGGCCGGGGCCGTTACCGGCGCCGGCTGGAAGCCGGGGCCGTCCACGCCGCTCAGCAGCGAGGACTCGCCGCGCTGTCCCAGGATGGCGAGGGTCATCGACCCGACCATGAACAGGGCGCCGAGCACGGTGGTGGCGCGGGTCAGCAGGGTGGCGCTCGAGCGGGCGCCGAACGCGGCGTCGCTGCCGCTGCCACCGAAGGCGGCCTGCAGTCCGCCGCCCTTGCCCTGCTGCATCAGCACGACGACCACCAGGAACAGGCAAACGAGCACGTGCACCGCGGTGAGGAGAACGCTCAGCATCTTCCCTCCATTATACGGCTATCGGGCGGTCGGGTGGCGGCCAGGATTTCCGCGAAGGCGGCGGAGTCGAGGCTCGCCCCGCCGACGAGGGCGCCGTCGACGTCGGGCTGCGCCATGAGGGCGGCGGCGTTGCCGGGCTTGACGCTGCCGCCGTAGATGATGCGGCAGGCGCCGGCCGCGTCGTCGCCGAACCGGGCGGCGAGACGGGCCCGGATGCGGCGGTGGGCGGCGTCGGCCTGGTCGGGGGTGGCGACGCGCCCGGTGCCGATGGCCCAGACCGGCTCGTAGGCGACGACGGCGTCGCCGGCCTGCTCGCGCGACAGGCCCGCGAGGCCCGCGTCGATCTGACGGTCGAGGACGTCGAAGGTGCGGCCGGCCTGGCGTTCCTCCAGGGTCTCGCCGACGCAGACGATGGGCGTGAGCCCGGCTGCCGCGGCGGCCCGGACCTTGGCGTCGACCCCGGCGTCGGTCTCGCCGAAGAGCTGCCGCCGCTCGGAATGGCCGACGATGACGGCGGTGACGCCGCACGCCTGGAGCATGGGCAGGCTGACCTCGCCGGTGAAGGCGCCCCGCGGCTCGGCGTGGACGTTCTGCGCGGCCACCGCGATGCGGCCGCCGGCCCCGAGGCCGGCCAGCGCGTCGACCAGCGCGGGCAGGGCCGGGAACGGCGGGGCGAGGACGATGTCCACGTCGCCGGCGTCACGGACGCGGGGCACGAGATCGCCCGCGTAGTCGACGGCCTCGCCGACGGTCTTGTGCATCTTCCAGTTGGCGGCGACGAAGGGGCGTCTGGGCATGGGTCAGCTCCCGCTCCGGTCTTCCGCATCGGGCAGCACGGCCTCGGCGCCGGTCTTGTGCATCTTCCAGTTGGCGGCGATGAAGGGGCGTCCGGGCATGGTCAGCTCCCGCTCCGTTCTTCCGCATCGGGCAGCACGGCCTCGCCGGTCTTGCGCGTCTTCCAGTTGGCGGCGATGAAGGGGCGTCCGGGCATGGTCAGCTCCCGCTCCGGTCTTCCGCATCGGGCAGCACGGCCTCGCCGGTCCTGCGCGTCTTCCAGTTGGTGGCGATGAAGGGGCGTCCGGGCATGGTCAGCTCCCGCCCGCGGCGTCGGGCAACGCGGCGACGCCGGGCAGGGTGCGGCCGCCGAGGAACTCGAGCGACGCGCCGCCGCCGGTCGAGACGTGGGTGATGCGCTCGGCCACCCCGGCCCGGTGGACGGCGGCGACCGAGTCGCCGCCCCCCACGATGGAGGTCGCGGGGCTGTCCGCGACGGCCCGGGCGACGGCGAGGGTGCCGGCGGCGAAGGGCGGAATCTCGAACACGCCCATCGGTCCGTTCCAGAGGACGGTGCGGGCGGTGGCCACCGCCTCTCGGTAGCGGCCGACGGTCTCGGGGCCGATGTCGACCCCGAGTCGGTCGCCGATGGCGGGGTCGTCGACGCCGATGGTGGCGTGGGGGGCGCCGGCGTCGAGCCGGTCGGCGACGACGTGGTCGCCCGGCAGCTCGAGCCGCACGCCGTGGTCGTTTGCCGCCCGCTCGAGGCCGCGGACGGTGTCGGCGAGGGCGTCCTCGACCAGCGATCGGCCCACCGGGCGCCCGCCGGCCTTCAGGAACGTGTAGGTCATGGCGCCGCCGACGAGGAGGGCGTCGAGTCGGGGCAGGAGGTTCTCGATGACCTCGAGCTTGCCCGAGACCTTGGCCCCGCCGAGGATGCCGACGAACGGCCGCGGGGGCGAGGCGAGGAGCGCCCCCAGATGCTCGAGCTCGTCCATCATCAGCAGCCCGGCGGCGGCGTCGGCGACGCGGCCCGCCACGCCGACGGTCGAGGCGTGGGCCCGGTGCGCGGCCCCGAAGGCGTCGTTGACGTAGGCGTCGCAGGGGGCGGCCAGGGCGTCCGCGAACGCGGGATCGTTGGCCTCTTCCCCGGCGTGGAAGCGCAGGTTCTCGAGCAGCACGACGCCGCCGGGACCGGCCTCGACCAGGGCGGCGGCCACCGGCTCGCCGATGGCGTCGGGTGCGAACACGACCGGGCGGTCGAGCAGCTCCGACAGGCGCTCGCGGATCGGCAGCAGGGAAAGAGCGGGATTCGCGGCGCCCCCGGGGCGGCCGAGATGCGACCCCACGACGAGGGTCGCCCCGCGCTCGAGGGCCAGCCGCAGGGTCGGGAGGGCGGCGCGGATGCGCGTATCGTCGTCGATGACGCCCTCGCGGAGCGGGACGTTGAAGTCGACGCGGACGAAGAGCCGCCGGCCGTCGAGCTCGAGGTCGCGGATGGTTCTCTTGGGCACGATCGCGATTCCGCCGTCGGTTCGGGCGGCCGCGAAGCGGAACCGCCGCGGCCGTTGGCGCGACCCCTCGGGTCGCGTCGGGAGCTTCGGCTGCGCGGACTTCCGCGGCGCGAGCGCCTAGTGGTGCGTCACGTCCCAATCTGCGGACGCGGACATGGGCTTGCCGCGTGCAGTCGTTGACGAATCACAGCACCCCACGTCCGAACATTCAGTGATGCAGCACTACAGACCCTTGTCGGCCAGGAACCCGACGAGGTCGACGCACCGGGACGAGTAGCCCCACTCGTTGTCGTACCAGGACAGCAGCTTGACGAAGTCGTCATCCATCACGCGCGTGTACGAGCCGTCGACGATGGACGAGTGGGGGTTCCCCTTGAAGTCGATAGAGACGAGGGGAGCGGTGGCCACGTCGAGGATGCCGCTCAGGGGGCCGTCGGCGGCCGCGGTGAAGGCCGCGTTCACCGCCTCGGCGGTGGCGGGGCGGTCGACCTGGGCGACGAGGTCGACCACCGACACGTTCGGGGTCGGCACCCGCATGGCGATGCCGTCGAGGCGGCCCTTGAGCTCGGGCAGCACCTCGCCCACCGCGGCGGCGGCGCCGGTGGTGGTGGGAATCATCGAGAGCCCCGCCGAGCGCGCCCGGCGCAGGTCCTTGTGGGGAAGGTCGAGGAGCTTCTGATCGTTGGTGTACGCGTGCACCGTCGTCATCCACCCGCGCTTCAGGCCGAACTGCTCGTGCAGCACCTTGGCGACGGGGGCGAGGCAGTTGGTGGTGCACGAGGCGTTCGAGATGATGCGATGGCGGTCGGGGTCGTAGAGATCGTGGTTGACGCCGAGCACCACGGTCAGATCGGGCTGCTTGGCGGGGGCGGTGACGATGACCCGCCGGGCGCCGGCCGCGACGTGCCTGGCGGCGTCGTCGCGCTTCGTGAAGAGGCCGGTCGACTCGAGGACGACGTCGACGCCCATCTCGCCCCACGGCAGGTTGGCGGGGTCGCGCTCGGCGGTGACGCGGAAGTGACGGTCGCCCACCCGGATGCCGTCGCCGTCGACCGCCACCTCTTCGCTGAGGTTGCCCATCACCGAGTCGTACTTCAGCAGGTGGGCGAGCGTCCCGGCGTCGGTGATGTCGTTGACGGCCACGACCTCGATGCCGTCCGCGCCCCTCGACGCCCGCATGATGTTGCGGCCGATGCGGCCGAATCCGTTGATGCCTACTCGTGTCGCCATGCCCTGTCTCGACTTTCCTCCAGTGGGGCGCGCCTTTGCCTCCACCCAGCGTGCCCCTGATCGCGGTTCACAAACGATCTATTGTAGGTTATGGCGCGGTAGTCGGGTCAAACTGCCGGGCGGTGCCGGGTGCACGACGCCGTCGTGAGGCGACGGCTCCCGGCCTGTCGGCCGCTCGATTCACGGGAGCGGCCAACGGCCCCATCGATGCATCTCCTGTACAGCGCGGCCATCGTCTGCTACGCCCTGTCCGTGTCGCCGCGCCTCCTGTACGAGGCGGTGCGCCACGGCAAGTACGTGGGGACGTTGCGGGAGCGCTGGGGGCATCTGCCGGCCGGCATCGACCCGGGGGGGCGGCCGTCGATCTGGATTCACGCGGTGTCGGTAGGTGAGGTGCAGGCGGCCCGCACCCTGATCGCGGGGCTGCGCGACCGCTATCCCGGCCATCGGCTGTGGCTCTCGACGACCACCCGGACCGGCCGGGCGGTCGCGGCCGGCATCGAGGCGGTCGACGGCGTGTTCTACTTCCCCCTCGACCTGCCGCCCGCCGTCGACCGAGTCCTGGACCGCGTGCGGCCGGTGCTGTTCGTCGCGGTGGACACCGAGCTGTGGCCCAACCTGCTGCGGCGCTGCGCCCGGCGCGGGGTGAGGACGGTGCTCGTCAACGGGCGCATCTCCGATCGCTCGTATCCCCGCTATCGGCTGGTGCGGCGGTGGTTCCGGTGCGTGTTGGCCGACGTGGACCGGTGCTGCGCCCAGAGCGACGAGTCGGCGCGGCGCCTCGTCGATCTCGGGGCGCCGGCCGACCGGGTCGTCGTGACCGGGAACCTGAAGTTCGACGCGCTGCCGCCGCCGCGGCCCGGCCCGCGGTCGGGGGACGGCGACCTCCTGCGTTCGCTCGGCGTCGCGGCCGGCCGGCCGGTGCTGGTGGCGGCGAGCACGCACCCCGGCGAGGAGGGGCCGGTGCTCGACGCCTTCCGGCGGGTGCGGGCCCGCGCGCCCGGCCTGGTCCTCGTGCTCGCGCCGCGGCATCCCGAGCGCGGGGCCGAGGCGGCCGCGCTGGCGGCCGGGCGGGGGCTCGCGGCGGTGCGCCGCAGCCGGCCGCCCGACGACGGCGCGGGCGGGGCCGACGTCGTCGTGCTCGACACGGTGGGCGAGCTGCCGGCGTTGTTCCGGGTCGCCACCGTCGTCTTCGTCGGGGGGAGCCTGGTGCCCGCGGGCGGGCACAACGTGATCGAGCCGGCGGCGTGGGGCAGGCCGGTGGTGTTCGGGCCGCACATGGAGAACTTCGCCGAGATCGCCGAGCTGTTCCTCGCCAACCGGGCCGCCCGCCGGGTCGCGTCGGCCGGCGAGCTGGCGCCGGTGCTGGGCGAGCTGCTGGCCGACCCGCGCCGACGCGCCGCGCTGGGGGCCGCCGCCCGGTCGCTGGTCGAGGCGAACCGGGGCGCCGCCGCGCGAAGCCTCGACGAGATCGCGGCGGTGCTGCCGCCGCCCCGCGTCCCCGCGTCGCCGGGAATGTCGGTTGCGGGGCCGCGCTGACGAGGACAGGACCCTGTTGCGACTGCTCAGCCGTCTCTACGACGAAGCCGCTTGGCGGCGCCGGCAGTGGTACGCCCGGCGCCCCGAGGCCCGCCGGCGGCTCGCCAGGCCGGTGGTCAGCGTGGGGGCCCTCGCGGCCGGCGGCAGCGGCAAGACCCCGCTCGCTGCCGCGCTGGCCCGCATGCTGGTGGAGATGGGGGAGCGGCCCGCCGTCCTCAGCCGTGGCTACCGGCGCGCCGATCCGGTCGAGGGGGCGGCGGTGATACGCGACTTCGAGCGGACCGTGGGCAGCCTCGCCGTCGCCGGCGACGAGCCGTGGATGCTTGCCCGGTCTCTCGACGGGGTGGCCGTGGTGGTCGCGGACGACCGCCACCTCGCGGGCCGCCTCGCCGAGGCCCGACTCGGGGCCACCGTGCACGTGCTCGACGACGGGTTCCAGCACCTGCAACTGGAACGCGGCACCGACCTCGTCCTGCTGTCGGCCGCGGATCTCGACGACCCGCGGGTGCTGCCGGCGGGGCGGTTGCGCGAGCGGCTGGCGACGGCGCGCGGCGCCGACGCCCTGCTCCTGGTCGACATGCCGGCGGACGGCCGGGCCCGGGTGGAGGCCGAGCTGCAGCCGGCCCGCGTGTTCCACGTGCGGCGCCGGACCGGACCGGTCCGGGTGCCCCGGCCGGGCGGGACCGGTCCGGTCCGGGTGCCCCGGCCGGGCGGCGAGGGCGACGGGCTCGACGCGGGGGCGCGCGTCGCCGCGGTGGCCGGCATCGCGCGTCCCGAGCGGTTCTTCGACGACCTGCGGGCGGCGGGGCTGGACGTCGTTCACACCCTGGCCTTCGCCGACCATCATCGGTACGGGCGGCGCGAGGCCGACCGCATCCAGAGGGAGGCCCGGCGAGCGGGGGCGGAGGCGATCGTGACGACCGACAAGGACTTCGTGCGCCTCGAGCCGTGGCTGCCGTTCGACCCGGTCCTGGCGACGATGGCCCTGACCTGCGTGGTGACGCCGGAAGCGCCGTTCCGGGCCTTCATCGCGGGGCGGCTCGCGGCCGAGCGGAGCGCGCCGCGGTGACGGCGGGAACGTCGCGGCGGTCGCGGCCGGTCCGCCATGCCGCCGAGTACCTGGCGGTGCGCGCGGTGCAGTCGGCGGTGCGGGCGGCGCCCCGCGGCTGGGGGGAGGCGCTGGGCGGGGGGCTGGGGCGGCTGTTCCACCGCTGGGACCACCGCCGGCGGAACACGGCGTCGGCCAACGTGCTGGCGGCCCTGCCGGAACGGACCGACGCCGAGCGCCGGGCGGTGGTGGCGAGCGCCTTCGCCAGCGTCGGCCGTCATGTCATCGAGCTGCTGCGGTTCGACGCGATGCGCGTCGAGGACATGATGGCGCGGGTCGAGTTCGAGGGGGCCGAGCACGTGGAGCGGGCGATGGCGGGGGGCCGCGGCGCGATGCTCTTCACGGGGCACTTCGGGTTCTGGGAGCTGCACGTCATGGCCCACGCGGTCCGGTTCGAGCCGATCGTGATGGTGGCGCGCACGTTGGACAATCCGCGGCTCGAGGCGATGATCGAACGAGTGCGGACGCGGGTCGGGACCCGGGTGGTCTCGCGGCAGGGGGCGGTGCGGGGGCTGCTGCGCGGTCTCCGCGAGGGCCGCCCGGTGGGCATGATGGTCGACCAGCACATGCAGGACCGCAGCGCGGTGACGGTGGACTTCCTCGGCCGGCCCGCCGCGACGACGTCGGCCGTCGCCGCCCTGGCCCTGCGCACGGGGGCGCCGGTGATTCCGGTGTTCACGCTGCCGGTCGAGGGCGGGCGCTACCGCGTGGTCTACGAGCCCCCGGTCGAGACCCCCGACCCCCGGCGGGTCGACGCGGTCCAGGTCCTGACCCAGCGGTGCACCGACGTGCTCGCGTCTCACGTGCGGCGGCGGCCCGAGCTGTATCTCTGGATGCACCGGCGCTGGCGCCTCGCCGACGCCGCGTCGGACGCCGCGCCCCGATCGGGCTCAGGGGATTCGCCGGTTGCCGTGGCCGGGAGGCCGCCGGCCCGTTGAACGGGACGCCGTCGTGGCTGCGTACTCGGGGGGAGGAGAACGCTGGTCAGGTGGAGGGGTCAGGTCCGGTGCAGTCCCGGCGCGTTGACGTGCGCGTTGAAGCCGGTTTCCAGAGTCTCTACCTTGCCCTGCAGGCGGTTGAACTTGTTGTTGAGCACGATGACGCCGGTCGCCGCAGCCAAGGCGCCGAGTGCGGTCACGAGGTCGATAGTCAACTGAACGACTTCCATCGTGCGCATGTTATCACATGTCCAGCGCGTCTTCGTGCGATGAATCGCTCGTGCGCGGCGTAGCCAGTCCCTGCATGGCGAGCCGAGTCCCGGAAGGCGCCGGCGGGCGGGGATTTGGCCACTGATGCGCCTGCTGGTGCGGACTCCGAACTGGCTCGGCGACGTCGTGATGGCGTTGCCGGCGTTGGCGGCGCTCCGGGCCCACTACCCGGAGGCGGTGCTCGCGGCGGCCTGCCCCCGGCCGCTGTCGCCCCTGCTCACGGCCGCGCCGGGGGTCGAGGAGGTGGTGGGGGTGCCGCGGGGCGGGGCGGGGGCGCGGCGCGGAGAGGCGGAAGCGTTGCGGGGCGGCAGGTTCGATGCGGTGCTGCTGCTGCCCGGCTCGTTCGGGTCCGCGTGGATCGCCCGGCGGGCCGGCATCGCCGAGCGCTGGGGGTTCGCGGGGCAGTGGCGGCGGCCCCTGCTGACCCGGGCGGTGACGCCCCCGCGCCGACGCGGCGGCCCCGTGCACCAGGTGGACCGCTACCTCGCGCTGGTCCGCGGCCTGGGCATCGAGCCGGTCGCTGCCGAGCCCCGCCTCGCGGCGCCGGCCGCCCTGCGCGCCCGCGCCCGCACGCTGCTCGCTCCGGCCGGCGGCGCCGACGGCCGGCCGCTGGTGGGCATGGCGCCGGGGGCCGCCTACGGCCACGCCAAGCGGTGGCCGCCGGGGCGCTACGCCGGCGTCGCGGCCCGGCTGGTGCAGGACTTCGGCGCTCGCGTCGTGCTGCTCGGCAGCGCGCACGACCGGGACGCCGGCCATGCGATAGAATCCACCCTCGACGCCGACGTCCGGCGGGGCCCCGGCTTCCTGAACCTGATCGGGCGGACCGATCTCCGGCAGTTGATCGGCCTCCTGGCCGCGTGCCGGACGTTGATTGCCGGCGATTCCGGGGCGATGCACCTGGCGGCGGCGCTGGGGGTGCCGGTGACCGCCCTCTTCGGCCCCACCGACGAGCGGCTGACCGCCCCCGTCGGCGGGCACGCGGTGCTGACGCATCCCGTGTGGTGCCGCCCCTGCTTCTTTCGCGATTGCCCCATCGACCATCGTTGCATGACGCGCATCTCCGAGGCCGAGGTCCTGCAGGCGGCCGCGAGCCGGCTCGCGGCCGGTGCGGAGGCGCCCGCCGCCGCGCGTCGGGGGGCGGACGCGCCATGATGGGCCGGCCCGACCTCCGCGGCCGGCGGGTCCGATGATCCTGCCCTCCATTCAGCCGGGATCCGGCGACGAGGCGCTGCGCACGCGGCTGGTCGAGCTGATCGAGTCGTTCGGCCGGCCCCGAATCGTGGTGGTCGGCGACATCATCGCCGACGAGTTCATCTACGGCCGCATCGACCGGGTGTCGCGCGAGGCCCCGGTGCTCATCCTCAAGTACGACGCCACCGAGGTGCGGCCGGGGGGCGCGGGCAACGCCGCCCGCAACGTGGCCGCCCTCGGGGCGGAGGCCCGGCTGGTGGGTCTCGTCGGGCGGGACGACGCCGGCCGCCGCCTCGCCCGGAGCCTCCCGCGCGGCCTCGCGAGGACCGGCCTCGTCCGCCTGCCGGGCTATCGGACGCCGACGAAGACCCGCGTCCTCGCGGGGGGGATTCACTCGGCCCGGCAGCAGGTGGTGCGGGTCGACCGGGACGGGCCCCCGATCTCCCCGGAGGCGCGGGACGCGGTGGCCCGGGCCGCGGCGGAGGCGATCGCGGGATGCGACGCGGTGGTGGTGTCCGACTACGGCACCGGGTTGATCACGCCGCGGTTCGTGGCCGGCCTCAAGCGCCGCCTGCCGCGGCGGAAGCGCGGCCCCGCGGTGCCGGTGCTGCTCGACTCGCGCTACGGCGTGCTGGAGCACCGCGGGCTGACGGTGGCGGTGCCCAACGAGTCGGAGGTCGAGCACGTCCTCGGCTGGGCGGTCGGCGAGGACGCGAAGGCGCTGGAGCGGGCCGGGCGGGCCATCCTCGAGCGGACCGGGATGCACGCGGTGCTCGTCACCCGCGGGAGCCGGGGGATGGCCCTGTTCGAGCCGGGGCGCCCGACCCAGCACATCGCGATCCACGGCCCGGACGAGGTGACCGACGTCACCGGGGCCGGCGACACCGTGATCGCCACGATGGCGGCGGCCCTGAGCGTGGGCGCCTCGTGCCTCGAGGCGGCGCTGCTCGCCAACTACGCGGGGGGGCTCGTGGTCATGAAGCGCGGCACCGCGGTGGTCACCGGGAGCGAGCTGCTGGGGACGGTGGAGGGCGACCTGTCGTGACCGCGGCGGGACGGCCGGCGGCGGGGGTCGTCACCGAGGCCGAGCTCCTCGAGCGGGTGCGCGCCGATCGCGCGGCCGGCCGCACCATCGCGTTCGCCAACGGCTGCTTCGACGTGCTGCACGTGGGCCACGCGCGGTACCTCGCCGGCGCCGCCGCCCTGGCCGACCGTCTGGTGGTGGCGGTCAACGACGACGCCTCGGTGGCCGCGTTGAAGGGCCCGGGCCGGCCGGTGCAGGCGGCGGCCGACCGGGCCGAGCTGGTGGCGGGGTTCGCGGCCGTGGACTACGTCGTGGTGTTCGCGGATGCGACGGCCGGCCGGCTGCTGGCCCTCGTCGAGCCCGACGTCCACTGCAAGGGACCGGACTACACGGTCGACACGGTGCCGGAGCGCGACGTGGTCCGCGCCTACGGCGGGCGCACGGTCATCGTCGGAGCCGGCAAGACGCACTCGACCCGCGACCTCGTGACCCGAATCCGCTCGTCGCCGGACCCGGCCCGGTAGGTATCTGCGCCGCAAGCCATGCGAGCCATCCTCATCGTCCGCCTCGGGGCCCTGGGCGACGTCGTGCACGCGCTGCCGGTGGCGGCGGCGCTCCGCGACCGGTTCCCGGCCGCCCGCATCGACTGGGTCGTCGACGAACGGTACCAGGACGTGGTGGGCCTGACGCCGGTCGTGGACCGGCGCATCGTGCTCCGTTCACGGTCGCTGCCGGTCTGGCGGCGGATCGCCGAGCTGCGCCGGGACCTCGCGGGCGGCGCCTGGGACGTTGCCGTCGACGTGCAGGGACTGTTGAAGTCCGCGGTGGTCGCCCGGTCGAGCGGGGCGCCCCGGGTGCTGGGCTTCGCGGCGCCGCATCTGCGCGAGCCGCCGGCCCGGTTCCTCTACACGGAGACCTGCGATCCGGGGAACGCCGTGCACGTCACCGAGAAGAACATGGCCCTCGCCGCCCGGCTGGGCGCGGAGACCGCCCGCCGGCGGTTTCCGATCGAGGCGCCGGCGTCGGCCGCCCTCGCCGCGGTGCGCCGGTTGCCGGGGGTCGGCGGGGGGCGGTTCGCGGTCCTCAACCCCGGCGCCGCGTGGCCGAACAAGCGCTGGGCCCCGGCCCGGCTGGCCGAGGTCGCCGAATGGCTGCGGGGGGCGCGCCGGCTGCCGTCGCTGGTGACGTGGGGCCCCGGCGACGAGGCGCTGGCCGCGGCCGTCGTCGAGGGCTCGAACGGCGCCGCGCGGCTGGCCCCGCCGACCCGTGTGGCCGATCTGGCCGCCATTCTGCAGGCGGCGGCGGTGGTGGTGTCCGGCGACACCGGGCCGCTGCACCTGGCGGCGGCGGTGGGGACGCCGGTGGTCGGCCTGTATGGCCCGACCGATGCCCGCCGCAACGGACCCTGGGCGCCGGGTGACGCCGCGGTGTCGCGATTCGCCGACTGCCGCTGCCGGTGGCGGCGGCGCTGCCGGGCCGCGCGCCGGTGCCTCGACGACGTCACGGTGGGCGAGGTCACCGCCGCCCTCGACCGGCGGCTCGAGGCGTCATGACGGGCGAAGCGCCGGCCCCGCCCTGCCGCGGCGGCGAGACATCGCCGCGCTGGGTCTTCTGGGTGGCGCGCTCCCGCGTGGCGGCGGGCTTCGGGGTGGCGGCGGCGTCGTTCTGGCTGGCGCGCCCCTCGTGGTGGTCGCTCGGCCTCGGCGCCGCGATCGGTCTCGCCGGGGCGTGCCTGCGGGGATGGGCGGCCGGTCATCTGGAAAAGGGCGTAGAGGTGACGACGTCGGGGCCCTACCGGTGGATGCGGCATCCGCTGTACGTGGGCTCGACCCTGCTCGGGCTCGGCTTCGCGGCGGCCGCGCGCCACCCCGTCGCGGCGCTGCTCGTTGTCCTCTATCTCGCGGTGTCGCTGTCGCAGGCGGCGCGCTTCGAGGAGGCGAGGCTGCGGGCCGAGCTCGGCGGCGCCTACGACCGCTATGCGCGGGGGGGCGCCGCGGCCGGCGACCGGCGGTGGTCGCTGGCCCGCGCCGCCCGCAACCGCGAGGGGCAGGCGCTGGCCGGCGCCCTCGCGGCTCTGGCGCTGCTGGGGCTGAAGGCGCTGCTGGCAGGGTGATCCGACACCGCCGAGACCGGTTGCCGCCTGCTCTGGCGCTGCCGGGTCCGCAGGCGCTGCTGGCGGGTCGATCCGACACCGCCGAGACCCGCGTTCCGCCTGAGCGGGCGCTGCTGGGCTGAAGGCGCTGCTGGCAAGGTGATCCGACACCGCCGAGACCGTGTTCCGCCTGCTCTGGCGCTGCCGGGGTTGAAGGCTCTGCTGGCGGGGTGATCCGGGGCCGGCCGCAGCCGCTCTTCCGGGCGCGGCGATTCTGCACTATAATGGTTCGGTTGCGTCGGGTCGCAGGACGAGAACCGGGAGCCGGGCGGTTAGCTCAGTGGGTAGAGCGCCGGCTTTACACGCCGGTTGTCACAGGTTCGAGTCCTGTACCGCCCACCAGCCGGTGCTCGCCCCGTCCGCGGCGAGCGGCGGCCAGCCCGGTGACGCGGGCCGGGTGGGCGCCGCACGGACGAGTCCGGCCGTCACCCGGCGGGCGGACATGCGGTTCGGACGCCTCATACGACGCGGGGTCGTAGTTCAGTTGGTTAGAACGCCGGCCTGTCACGCCGGAGGTCGCGAGTTCGAGTCTCGTCGGCCCCGCCATTCCACGCCTCCTGCAGGGGCCTCACGGCCGCGTTGCGGATTCCGGGTCACACTGCCCGGAGCGGGCGTTGCCTCTTGAACGCCCACCCCCCCGGTTCGCACCTGATCGCACGGATGGCAGGGGCCCCACGGCCGCGTGGGGATGTCCGGGGCGCCGCCCCGAGCGGGCGTCGCGGCCCGCGCTCCTGACCGCCCACCTCTTCATTTCGCACGTGACCGTACGTCTTGTCAGCGCCTCACGACCGCGTCGAGGCTTCCGGGTCACGCCGCGCCGCGCGGGTCGCGGCCCGCACTCTCCCGGCCGTCGGCCGTCTGGCCGCACCTCTTCGTTTCGCACGTGACCGTACGTCTTGTCAGCGACTCACGACCGCGTCGGGGCTTCCGGGTCACGCCGCCCCGAGCGGGCGTCGCGGCCCGCGCTCTCCTGGCCGTCGACCGCCTGGTTCGCACCTGATCGCACGTGTTTGCAGGCCGGGCGATTCGCGTCGGCCGGGCGGGCCGTGCACGTCAGGCATTGTAGACTGCTACGATGGACCGGGAAGGGGCGCGGTGAGGCTCGGCGCGGTCCGGGGGCATGCGGCGGTTCGCCGCCTGCTGGCCCGGGCGGTCGCGCGGGACCGGCTGCCGCCGAGCCTGGTGCTGTCGGGTCCCGACGGTGTCGGCAAGCGGCAGGTCGCGGTGGGCCTGGCCGAGCTGCTGAACTGCGAGGCGGTTCGCGATGCCGGGGACGGCGCCGGCGTTCCCGAGAGCTGCGGAGAGTGCCCCCCGTGCCGGCGGATCGCCCGCGGGGTGCATGCCGACGTGCTCGAGGTCGCGCCCGGCGACACCGGGACCATCAGGGTCGACGCGGTGCGCGGGGTGGTGGAGCGGGCCGGGTACCGTCCGTTCGAGGGACGCCGCCGCGTCGTCATCGTCGACGACGCCGACCGGCTGGTGGCCGAGGCGCAGAATGCGCTGCTCAAGACCCTCGAGGAGCCGCCCCCGGCCTCGGTGTTCCTGCTTGTGACGCACCGTCCCCACCTGCTGCTGCCGACGGTGAGGTCGCGGTGCCCGGAGCTGCGGTTCGGCAGCCTCGCGACCGACGAGGTGGTGGACGTCCTGGTGGGCGAGTGCGGCGTTGCGCCGGCGGCGGCGCCGGCCGTCGCGGCCGCCGCGGACGGGAGCGTGGCGCGGGCGCTCGAGGCCGGCTCGGACGAGTACCTGCAGGCGCGCGAGTCGGCCGCCGCCGCGTTGAGGACCCTCGCGGCGGCGCCGCCCCCGAAGCGCCGGCTCGAGGCCGGCAAGGATCTCGTCGGCGCGCGTCGGGCCAAGTCGAGCGCGGCGACCGAGCGGGAAGCGGTGACCCGCCGCCTGCGCGCGCTCGGCACGCTGTTTCGCGATCTGCAGGTCGTATCGGCCGACGGGGACCGGGCGTGGCTGGCGAACGCCGACCTGGCGGACCAGCTCGAGGCGCTGTCGCGGTCCTATGGCGCGGAACGGGCCGGGCGGGGCTTCGAGACCGTGGATCGCGCGGTGGCGGCGTTGGCGCGGAACGCCAGCCCGCGGATCGTCGTCGACTGGCTGACCCTGCAGATATAGGAGTCTGCGCCGGGGAGCGGCGCGGACCCCGGCCGGGGATGGTCGGCTGTCGCGTCGGCGGGGCGTCGGCGACCGGCCGCGCGCTCCGGGGGGAGGGACGGCATGGAGAGCTCCGGCGAGCGACAACCTGCACGCTGCATGAGCGTGAAGTTCGATCCGGTCGGCCGGACCCGCACTTTCCTGCTGCCGGAGGTCGACTTCGACCCGAAGCCGAAGCCGGGCGATCAGGTCGTCGTTCAGATGGGGGCGCGGCAGACCCTCGGCACCATGGTGCCCCGGATTCCGCCGATCGCGGAACGCACCGCGCCGCCGCCCGGCTCGCCGTTGCGGGTGGTGCGCCGGGCCACCCGTGAGGACGTGCTGCGCCGGTTCCGGCAGGAGCAGCGGGAACGCGAGGCCCGGCGCATCTGCCTGCTGAAGATCCGTGAGCGCGGCCTGCAGATGAAGCTGGTCAAGGTCGAGCAGATGTTCGACGACTCCAAGCTCATCTTCAGCTTCACGGCGGAGGGGCGCGTCGACTTCCGGGGCCTCGTGCGCGAGCTCGCCAGCGAGTTCAAGGCGCGGATCGAGATGCGGCAGATCGGGGCGCGGGACGAGGCGAAGGTGCTCGGCGGGTACGGCACCTGCGGGCGGCCCCTGTGCTGCACGACGTGGCTGCAGTCGTTCGAGCCGATCTCCATCAAGATGGCCAAGCGCCAGAACCTGAGCCTGAATCCCTCGCGGCTGTCCGGGGCCTGCGGCCGGCTGAAGTGCTGCCTGCGGTACGAGCTGCCCAACGCCGCCGGCGAGCAGCACGCGGGATGCGCCCACGAGTCGAGCTGCAGCCGGAGCGCCGGCGGATGCGGGAACGGGAGCGGGTGCGGCGGCGATTGCGGGTCGGGTGGGTGCGGTGCGTGTGGGAGCGGAGCCTGACCGCACGCCGCGGGGTCCGGGGCGGCCGCGGATCGGCGTGACGATGGGCGACCCGGCCGGCATCGGCCCCGAGATCGCCCTCGCCGCGGCGGCCGACGGGCGGGTCACCGCGGTCTGCGAGCCGGTGCTGTACGGCCCCCTCACCTCGGCCGAGCGGGCGCGTTTCCGGCCCGGGGAGCTGTCGGCGGCGGCGGGGAGGGCCGCCCTCGACGCGGTCGAGCGGTCGGCCGCCGACGCGCTGGCGGGCCGGCTCGACGCCATCGCGACGGGACCGATCAACAAGGAGGCGCTGGCCCTGGCCGGCTCTCCGTGGCGCGGCCATACGGAGCTGCTCGCGCACGTCACCGGCGCCCGCGACGTCGCGATGATGTTCCACTCGCCGCGGCTGTGCGTGGTGCTCGCGACGGTGCACGTGCCCCTGTCGGCGGTGCCGCGGCTGCTGACCCGGGACCGGGTGGAGACCGTCCTCGGCCTCGCCGCGGCCCACCTGCCGCGGTTCGGGGTGGCCCGGCCCCGCCTCGCGCTGGCCGGCCTCAACCCGCACGCCGGCGAGGGGGGGCTGCTCGGGACCGAGGACCGCGACGTGCTGGCCCCGGCGGCGGCGGCGGCCCGGGGGCGCGGCATCGACGTCGCGGGGCCCCTTCCCGCCGACACCGTCTTCCGCCAGGCGGTGGACGGCCGCTTCGACGCGGTGGTGGCCTGCTACCACGACCAGGGGCTGATACCCGTCAAGCTCGCCGCGTTCGGCGAGGCGGTCAACGTCACGCTGGGGCTGCCGATCGTCCGGACGTCGGTCGACCACGGCACCGCGTTCGACATCGCCGGCCGCGGGGTCGCCGACGCCGCGAGCCTCGTGCAGGCGGTGGTGCTCGCGGCCCGGCTCGCGAGAGGAGATGCAGCCAGGAATGTCCGGCACCGACCCGCCGCGGGGTGACAGGCCCATCGCCGAGAACCGCAAGGCGCGGCACGAGTACACCTTCTTCGACACCTTCGAGGCGGGCATCGCCCTGCTCGGCACCGAGGTCAAGGCGATCCGCGAGGGTCGCGTGAACCTGCGCGACAGCTTCGGGCGGGTCGAGCAGGGCGAGGTCTTCCTGCACAACGTCCACATCAGTCCCTACAGCCATCGCGGCTACGCCGACCACGAGCCGATGCGCCGGCGCAAGCTCCTGCTCCACAAGCGGGAGATCCGCAAGCTCATCGGGAAGGTCGTCGAGCGCGGGATGACCCTGGTGCCCGTGCGCATGTACTTCAAGCGCGGCCGGGTCAAGGTGGCCGTGAGCCTCGCCAAGGGGAAGCGGGTCCACGACAAGCGCGAGACGCTGCGCCGGCGCGAGGCCGACCGCGAGGCCCGGGCCGCCATCAAGCGGTTGTGATCGTCCGGGGCGGCGCTCCGTTTCCGGGACGAGGTCGACAGGCGGCGGCCGAATCGGGACGAGCCGGGGGTCGCCGTGGCGGTCGGCCCGACCCCCAAGCCATGGGCAGCCGCCTCTCATCCCGGGCCGTCGAGCACCTCGTCGACGAGCCGGGCGACGTGGCGGCCGATGGCCAGGCACGCGGTCAGCCCCGGCGAGTCGATGCCCGCGGCGTGCACGAGCCTCGGCTGCCGCGCGTCGCGCGCGATGAGGAAGTCGGAGAACGCGGCGGGGTCGGGGCTGAGCTTGGCGCGGATTCCCGTGCCGCCGAGCCGCAGGTCGGCGGGTCGCACCGCCGGCAGGAGCGCCCGGGTGGGCTCGACGAACGCCTCGACCGGCAGCCGGTCCCGCTCGTGGTCCTCCTTCGACGCCTGATAGTGCACGGTCGGACCGACGGTGACGCTGCCCCAGGTCGTGGGCGTGAGGTGCACGCCGAGATGCTCGCCGGCGGGGGCCGGCACGGGATAGACGGGCCGGCCGACCAGGGCGCGGGCGGCCCCGACGAGCTCGGCGTACTCGCCGCGGGAGGGATGGATGCGGAACCGGCGCCCGCCGAGCCGGGCCGAGACCTCGTCGGCGTGGAGCCCGGCCGCGTTCACCACCGCGCGCGCCCGGATGGTCTCGGCCGGGGTCCGGATCTCGATCCCCGCGGCGTCTGAACGGCCGGCGACGAGGGGGGCGCCCGGCAGCAGGATGACCTCGCGCCGCGCCGCCTCGCGCCGCAGCGTGCGGACGAGGGCCTCGGGGTCGACGATGCCGGTCGAGGGCGACCACAGGGCGGCGCGGGCCGCCACGTGCGGCTCCATCCCGCGGACGGCGGCGGCATCGACGATCTCCAGGTCGCCGACGCCGTTGGCCTCGCCTCGCGCGCGCAGGCGCTCGAGCTCGGCCCGCTCCTCCTCGGCGCCGGCGACGATCAGCTTTCCGCAGCGCCGGTGGGGTACGTCGTGCCGGGCGCAGAACCGGTAGAGGGCCTCGCGGCCCTCGACGCAGAGCCGCGCCTTGAGGGAGCCGGCCGGGTAGTAGATGCCGGCGTGGATGACGCCGCTGTTGTGGGTGCTGGTCTCGGTGCCGAAGCGCGGGTGCCGCTCGAGCAGGCACACCGTCCGCCCGGGGCGGGCGGCCTCGTGAGCGCACGACAGGCCGACGACGCCGCCGCCCACCACGACCAGATCGATCGGTTCCATCGCTGTGCGCCGTTCCCGGGCCGGCCGGCCTGCCGCCGGCGAACCCCGGGTTGCGCCGGCCGCAGCGCTCGAAAGGCCGCGGGGACCGTCGCCGCGGGAAGGCCGAGCCCGGGAGGCTTCGGCGGGTGCGATACCCTACCATGACGTTGATCCGGCCGGCCCCGTCCCATACGATCGATCGGGCGCGCGGCTTCGGGCCACCGCCGTCGAGGAGACTCATGTCGAGGCGCGCCGTCGTCACCGGGATCACGGGCCAGGACGGGTCCTATCTGGCCGAGTTGCTGCTCGAGAAGGGCTACGAGGTGGTCGGCGTGACGCGGCGGCTGAGCGCCCCCAACCAGGAGCGCATCGAGCATCTGCGGGGGCGCGTCGGGCTGCGGCAGGCGGACCTGCTCGACCAGATGTCGCTGCTGAGCGTGATCGACGAGGTGCGGCCGCACGAGGTCTACAACCTCGCGGCGATGTCGTTCGTGCCGACGTCGTGGACCCAGCCGGTGCTGACCGGCGAGTACAACGCCCAGGGGGTCACCCGGATCCTCGACGCGATTCGAAGGGTGGACACCTCGATTCGCTTCTATCAGGCCTCGTCGAGCGAGATGTTCGGCAAGGTGCGGGAGACGCCGCAGACCGAGGCGACGCCGTTCCATCCCCGCAGCCCGTACGGGGTGTCGAAGACGTTCGCCCACTACATCACCGTGAACTACCGCGAGAGCTACGATCTCTTTGCCGTGTCGGGCATCCTGTTCAATCACGAGTCGCCCCGGCGGGGCCTCGAGTTCGTGACCCGGAAGGTGACCGACGGGGTGGCGCGCATCAAGCTCGGCCTCGCCGACCGGCTTGCCCTCGGCAATCTCGACGCCCATCGCGACTGGGGCTTCGCGGGCGACTACGTGCGGGCGATGTGGACGATGCTGCAGCAGGACGTCCCGCACGACTACGTCATCGCCACCGGCGTCAGCCGCTCGGTCGAGGACCTGGTCGCGACCGCGTTCGGGCACGTCGGCCTCGACTGGCGCGAGCACGTGCGCACCGATCCCGCCCTGCTGCGGTCGGCCGAGGTCGATCACCTCATCGGCGACGCGTCGAAGGCGCGGGCAGAGCTCGGATGGTCGCCGGCCGTCGACTTCGAGGGGCTGATCGGCATGATGGTGGACGCCGACCTGGCGCGCCACCGCGCCCTGTCGCCGCCGCTCGCGGTCGCGGCAGCCACGCCCTGACGGCCGGTGGCGGAACCCCGCGTTGCACCGCGTCCCGAGGGTGCGAGCTCATGACCCGCGTCCTCATCACCGCCGTTCCGTTCGGGGAGGTCGACCACGGCTGCCTGGACCTGCTGGAGGACGCCGGTCTCGACTGCGTCTCCAACCCCCACCGCCGGCGGCTGACCGAGCCCGAGCTCGCGTCGCTCGTGCCCGGCGTGGACGCGGTCATCGCCGGGACCGAGCCGATTACCCGGACCGTGATCGGCGCCGCGCCCCGCCTGCGACTGATCTCGCGCGTCGGCGTGGGGCTCGACAGCGTCGACCTGGCGGCCGCGCGCGAGCACGGGGTGGCGGTGGCCTATACGCCGGAGGCGCCGGCCGACGCGGTCGCCGAGCTGACCATCGGACTGGCCCTGTCGCTGCTGCGCGGCGTCCACCTCGCGAACGCCGCGGTGCGCGGCGGCGCCTGGACCCGGCTGCCGGGCCGCCGCCTGGGGGCGGTGACCGTCGGCGTGATCGGGGTGGGCCGCATCGGCCGCCGCGTGGTGCGCCTGCTGTCCGCCTTCGGCGCGCGGATTCTCGCCAACGATCTGGCCCGCGTCCCTCTCGCGGAGCCCGTCGAGTGGGTCGACAAGCCGACGCTCTTCCGCGAGGCCGACCTCGTGACCCTGCACGTGCCGCTCACGCCGTCGACCGTCGGCCTCGTGGGCCCCGGGCAGCTCGCGGCGATGCGGCCCGGCGCCCTCCTCGTGAACACGTGCCGCGGCGGGGTCGTCGACGAGGCGGCGCTCGCCGATGCGTTGCGGTCGGGCCGGCTCGCGGGCGCCGCCGTCGACACGTTCGTCGACGAGCCCTACCGGGGGGAGCTGGTGGGGGTGGACACCTGCCTGATCACCGCGCACATGGGGTCGATGGCGGTCGACTGCCGGCGGCGCATGGAGCACGGCGCCGCCCGCAACGTCGTCGCGTTCCTCCGCGGCGAGCCGCTCGACGAGCCGGTGCCGGAGTCGGAGTACGAGGTGCAGGCGATGGCGCCGGCGCCGGTGGAGTGACGCGGAAGCATGGCTGTGCGGCTGGCCCGTGCCCACCTGGCGTCGGTGACGTTCGTCGTGTTCGACTTCGACGGGGTGATGACCGACAATCGCGTGCTCGTCGCCGAGGACGGCCGCGAGTCGGTGTGGTGCTCCCGCAGCGACGGACTGGGCGTGCAGATGCTGGCGCGGGCCGGCGTCGGCTGCCTCATCCTGTCGACGGAGACCAACCCGGTGGTCTCGGCCCGCGCCGCCAAGCTCGGGGTCGAGTGCGTGCAGGGCCTCGGCGACGCCAAGGGGGAGGCGCTGCGCCGAATCCTCCGCGAGCGGGGGCTCGACCCGGCCCGGGTGGCCTACGTCGGCAACGACGTCAACGACGTCGAGTGCCTCGGCCTCGTCGGGATCCCGATCTGCGTCGCCGACGCGTGGCCGGCGGCCCGGCGCGCGGCCCGCTACGTCACCGCCCGCCGCGGGGGCGACGGCGCGGTGCGCGAGGTGTGCGACCTGGTGCTGGCGGTTCGCGGCGCTGCGCCGTGGAATGACCTGGAGCCCGCGCCCGATGCTTGACGCGTCCGGGCCGCGGGAATACGCTGTCTCCCCGGGTGACCGGGTTGCTGATTCGTCATGACTGAGCCCGGGCCGATGCCGGCGAAAGCGATGCCGGGGAATGCCGCGGCGGCCGCGCTCCCCGTCCGGGCGGGCACGGCGTGGGTCGAACGCTGGTTCCTTCGCGTCGCACTCGGCATCGGCATCGCCGCGTGGCTGGCGCTCGTGCTCGCAGAGCTCGGGCGCCTGAGCCCGAGCCTCCTGCTCGCCCTGCTGGCGGCGGGCGCGGTCGCCCTGGCGGCCCACGCCCGTTTCGTCCGCCCGCGGCCGCCGGCGGCGCCGCCGCCGCGCGTCGGGCGCGGCGGGCTGGTCGCGTTCGGCGCCGTCACCCTGCTGTCCGGGTTCCTGTTCCTGCCCCCCTACGAGACTGTCGTCGCCGAGGGCGACGCCACCGTCTACCTCAACCTCAGCCGCGAGATCGCCCGGACCGGCGGGCTCGTCTTCGACGACCCCCTGCTGCAGGAGATGCCGGTCGAGGCGCGCGAGTACCTGTTCCTCAACCGTCAGCCGGGCGATTTCGGCTACGGCCGCTACGCGAGGTTCCCGGGGGGATTCGCGATCGCGGACATCGCGAAGCCGGCCGTCTCGAGCGGGTTCTCGCCCCTGTTTCCGGTCCTCGCCGCCCTGTTCCAGCAGGTGTCGCCCCGGGGGGCGCTCTTCGTCGCGCCGCTGTTCGCGGTGCTGGGCGTCGGCGCCCTGTTTCTCGTGGCCGCCCGCCTCGGCGGCGTCGGCACCGGGCTCCTGGCCGCGCTGCTCGCCGCGGCGTCGCTGCCGCAGATGTGGTTCGCGAAGTACCCGATACCGGAGATGGCCGCGCAGTTCTTCGTCCTCGCCGGGGTGCTGGCGTTGCTCGCCGGGCTGCGGGACGACCGGCCGTGGCTGGCGGCGGCCGCCGGCGGGTTCTTCGGGCTGGCCTGCTTCGCCAAGGTCGACATGATCTTCCTGTTGTCGGTCGCCCTCGCGGCGTTCGTTGCGTGGCGGCTGCTCGTCCGGCCGCGGGGCGGCGGGCGTTGCGTCGTGTTCCTGCTCGGTGCGTTCGGCCTCGTGCTGCTGCACAACGCGGCGCACTACGTGGCGTACCCGTCGGACTACTTCCTGTATGTCCAGCAGTTGCTGGATCCCGTCCTGCTCCGTCGGGGGGAGTGGGCGGCCGGCCTGACCGCCCTGCTGCTGGCGGCGGCGGGGCTCGCGCTGCTCGCGGTCCGGGGGGAGTGGCGGCGCCTCGGCGTGGTGGGGCCCCGGGCGACGGGGTGGCTGCTGGTCGGGCTTCTCGCCGCCTATGCCGTCGTCTACGTCACGAGGACCCCCGGCCGTTGGCCGGATACGCTGTTCTGGCTGAGCTGGTACGTGCAGTGGCCGGTGCTTGTCCTCGGCCTGGCCGGCGTCGTGTGGCTGGCCGTGTCGGGGCGGGCGGGGCGGGCCCACCAGGGAGCGGCGTTCCTCCTCGTCCTGGTCGTCGTCGTCAGCCTGCACTACCTCTACTCCCCCCTCGAGCCCGGCGACCACATCCTGTCGATGCGGCGGTTCGTGCCCGTCGTCCTGCCCGGCCTCTTCACGGTGAGCGCGCTGGCCGCGGGCCGGCTCGTGGAATGGGTCTACTTCGAGTTCCGGACCGTGGCGACGACCGCGTTGGGCGCGGTCCTCGTGGGTCTGGTGGGCGGGCCCAGCCTCCCGGTGCTGGGCGCGCCGCTCTGGGAGGGCGGGCTGGACCAGAGCGCCGACGTGGCCCGGCTCTTCCCGGAGAACGCCGCGGTGCTGGTGAGCCCGGAGCTGGTGGGGACCCATGTCCCGACGTCGCTGACCTACCTGCACGGCGTCGACGCCGTGGTGGTGCAGCAGGACGAGCCGGACGACATCCTGAGGGACGTCATGCTCGACTGGCTGGCGCGCGGCCGCCCCGTGTTCGTCGTGCTGGCCACGGGCGGGTTCTCGCTGAACGCCCCCGAGCTCGTGCTGTCGGAGGCCGGGGAGGCGAGCATCGATCTCCGCACCCTGGAGCGGACGCGGGACCGGGCGCCGAGCGCGCTCGTCGACGTCTCGATCGGGCTGCGCGTCCTGCAGGCGGCCCGGGGCGACGGGGCCGCGGCGCGGACCGGGGTCGACGTCGGCAACCTGCTCGACGACCTCGTGGCCGGCCTGCACGGCTTCCACGGGCCGGAGCGCGACGGACGCGGCGACTCGTTCCGCTGGAGCGAGGGCGTGGCGTCGGTGGCCGTCCCGGGCGGGGATCGCGTCAGCCTCGTGGTGGCCGGCGCCCGCCCGCCCGAGGTGGAGCCGGCCCGGATGTCGGTGTGGGCGGGGCCCCACCGCATCGCGGACAGACTCGTCCTCGGGAACGACGTGCAGACCGTCACCCTGGACCTGCCCGAGTCCGAGCGCTCGGGATCGACCGAGCTGACCATCCGCGCGACCGCCTTCCGGCCCCAGGCCCTCGGGCTCTCCCCGGATCGCCGGAGCCTCGGGGTGCGGCTGTACCGCGTGGACGTGCTGCGCGATTCGCCGGACGCTGCGCGGCCGGGGGGCGCCGCGCCCTGAGGCCGGCCCGCCGGGTAGTGCTGCAAGCGGTCGCCGCCTCGGACGAGTAGCCGCGCTACGGCACGGAGAGCAGGCCGTCGGCGGGGCTGCTGGCGGTGGCGTAGCGCCGCCGTTCGATGCGGCCGGCCAGGTACGCGCGCCGGCCGGCGGTCACCGCGAGCTTCATGGCGTCGGCCATGGCCACGGGGTCGCGGGCGCCGGCGATGGCGGTGTTCATGAGCACCCCGTCCACCCCCAGCTCCATCGCGATGGCCGCGTCCGACGCGGTGCCGACCCCGGCGTCCACGATGACCGGCACCCCCGCGAACTCGCGGATGATCCGGATGTTGTTGAGGTTCTGGATGCCCAGCCCCGAGCCGATGGGGGCCCCGAGGGGCATGACCGCGGCCGCCCCCGCGTCCTCCAGCTTGCGGCACACCACGGGATCGTCGTTCGTGTAGGGCAGCACGACGAACCCTTCCTCGACGAGGACCCGGGTCGCCTCGAGCAGGCCGTCGTTGTCGGGGAACAGCGTCCGCTCGTCTCCGATGACCTCGAGCTTGACCCACTCCGACAACCCGACCTCGCGCCCCAGTCGCGCGGTCCGGATCGCCTCGTCCGCCGTGTAGCAGCCGGCGGTGTTGGGCAGCAGCGCGTAGCGCCCGGTGTCGATGAAGTCGAGCAGCGACCCGCGGCCGCGGGCGCCGAGGTCGACGCGGCGCACCGCCACCGTCACCAGCTCGGCCCCGGACGCGTCGTGCGCCCGCTGCATGATCTCGTTGGAAGCGTACTTGCCGGTGCCGACGATCAGCCGGGACGAGAAGGTCTTCCCGGCGATGACCAGCGTGTCGTTGCCCATGTCCATGAGTATGACAGGAACCGGACCGGGCGGCCCGGCCAGCCCGGAAACCGAGGCCGAACGCGACCGCGAGGTCGCGCTGCGGCCTTCGATCGCCGGCCGATCCGCCCTGCGGGAGCCCGCGCCGTTCTACGGCGCGGACCCCTGCCCTCCGCCCACGAAGTTGACGATTTCGACCGTGTCCTCCGCCCGCACCGTCGTCGACGCATAGGCGGTGCGCTTCACGACGACCAGGTTGTGCTCTACCGCGACGCGGCGCGGATCGATGTCGAGCCGCGCCAGCAGGCGGCTGATGGTCATGGGTTCGCCGAGCTCGTACGGGTCGCCGTTCAGCGTAATGCGCACGGGATGGACGGAGGACAGCCGGTGGCCGGATCCGCCGGGAACGACCGGGCGGAAGCTTATCGCCCCGGAACCGGCGAAGTCAAGGGTAACTGTCTGGTCAATCAGGAGTTATGACCGTCATGAGGCCCGCCGGCGGCGCCAAATTGACTTCGTACAGCCCGTCTTGGTACGATGCTGATTGCGCAGGAGCCCTTCCCATGCAGGTTGCTCGTCGGACGGTCGCCTCTGCTTGCCGGGGTAGCTTGAGAAAAACTTCACAAAACCTCCCGGCCCGGATCCGCCCCCGGTCGACGGCGCCGTCGCGCGGAGCCGTCGACCGGGACCGCGGGTGCCCGCGCGGGGGAACCGTGCCGGCCGTTGCAGGACGGGTCGGGCGCCGAGCGGAGCCGTCGGGCGATTGGCGGGCCAGGGCGTTCCAGGCGGTCTGGCGCGGGTTCCTCTCCTGATGCCGTATGGGGCGACACACCATTCGCAGGGGTCTGCGGCTGCCGGTCACGGGAGAGCCCGACCAGGCGATCGGCCCCGCCCGGACGGCGCGGCGGGTGGCGCTGCTGGGCGACGACTACGTCGGCCTCCGGCCCACCATGCACGTCTCGGAGGGTGACGACGTCCGCCGCGGCGAGCTGCTGTTCGAGGACAAGAAGCGGCCCGGCGTCCGGTTCACGTCGCCGGCCTCCGGCACCGTCGAGGCCATCCATCGCGGAGAGCGCCGCAGCTTCCGCTCCATCGTCATCGCCCTCGGCCGGGACGAGCAGGAGGGACGCGGCGGCGCCTCGGTCGGGTTCTCGTCGTTCTCGGGCCGGCATCCCGCCGGGCTCGCCGGCGACGACGTGCGCGAGCTGCTGCTCGAGTCGGGCCTGTGGCCGGCGATTCGGGAGCGGCCGTTCGGGCGCGTCGCCGATCCGGGAACGCGGCCGCGCTCCATCTTCGTGACCGCCATCGACACCGAGCCGCTGGCCCCGCAGGTGGACGTCGTGCTCGACGGGGCGCACGGGCCCTTCGAGAACGGCCTGAAGGCGCTGTCGCGGATGACCGACGGCGCCGTCTACGTGTGCACGGCGCCGGACGGCCGGGTGCCGGTGCCGGCCGGCGATCGGTTCCGGCGGGAGGAGTTCGCCGGCGTCCATCCCGCCGGCGCCCCCGGGCTGCACATCCACCGGCTCGACCCGGTGAGCCGCGACCGGCAGGTGTGGTACGTCGGCTACCAGGACGTCGTGGCCATCGGGCGGTTGTTCGAGACGGGCGAGCTCGCGGTCGAGCGCGTGGTGGCGCTGGCGGGGCCGGCGGTGTCGCATCCCCGGCTCGTCCGGACGCGGCTGGGGGCGGCGGTCGCCGACGTGCTCGCCGACGAGTCGCTCGACGACGCGGTGCGGGTCGTGTCGGGGTCTCTGCTCGCCGGGCGTTCCGCGTCGGAGCCGGCGACCGGCTACCTGGGCCGCTATCACCGGCACATCTGCCTCATTCGGGAGGGCCGCGAGCGCGAGCTGCTGGGCTGGCTGCGGCCCGGGCTCGGGAAGTTCTCGACGTCGCGGGCGTTCCTGTCGACCCTGTGGCGGGGGCGGCGGTTCCCGTTCACCACCACCACCCACGGGTCGCGGCGGGCCATCGTGCCCATCGGCCTCTACGAGCGCGTGATGCCGATGGACCTGCTGCCCACGCCCCTGCTGCGGGCCCTCGTCATGCACGACGTCGAGCGGGCCGAGGAGCTGGGCTGCCTCGAGCTCGAGGAGGACGACCTCGCCCTGTGCACCTTCGTCTGCCCGAGCAAGCTCGACTACGGCGCCGCGCTCCGCCGGGTGCTGACGACCCTCGAGGCCGAAGGCTGACATGAAGCTCCTGCGCGACCTGCTCGACCGGCAGGCCCCCCTCTTCGAGAAGGGCGGGCGCCTCGAGCGCCTGTACCCGCTCTGGGAGGCGCAGGACACCTTCCTGTACACGCCCGGCGAGGTCACCCGGACGGACCCCCACGTGCGCGATGCCCTCGACATGAAGCGCCTGATGATGACGGTGGTCATCGCGCTCGCCGGGTGCATCTACATGGCCCTCCACAACACGGGGTACCAGGCCCACCTCGCGATCGCGGCGGGGGCGCCGCCCCTCGACGTCTGGCAGACCGACGTCATGCGGTGGATGGGCCTGCCGTTCGCGCCCGACGACGCGTGGGCGTGCCTGGTGCACGGCGCCCTCTACTACGGGCCGGTGCTGGCCGTGACGTTCGCGGTCGGGGGGCTGTGGGAGGCGCTGTTCGCGGGGGTCCGCGGGCACGAGATCAACGAGGGCTTCCTCGTCACCGGGATGCTGCTGCCGCTGACCCTGCCCGCGACCATCCCGCTGTGGCAGGTGGCGCTGGGCATCTCGTTCGGGGTGGTCGTGGGCAAGGAGATCTTCGGCGGGACGGGGATGAACGTCCTCAACCCCGCCCTGACCGCCCGCGCCTTCCTGTTCTTCGCCTATCCGGCGGAGATGTCGGGCGACGCCATCTGGATCGCGGCGGGCACCGCCCCCGACGGGGTCAGCGGGGCGACGGTGCTCGCGCTCGCGACCGAGCAGGGCCTGCCCGGGGTGACCGGGACGGTGAGCCCCTGGCAGGCGTTCACGGGGTGGATGCCGGGGTCGATGGGCGAGACGTCGGTGCTGGCGTGCCTGGCCGGGGCGGCGGTGCTCATCGGGACCGGGGTGGGGTCGTGGCGCATCATGGCCAGCGTCACGGTGGGCACCCTGGGCACGGCGTGGCTGCTCAACGCGGTGGGGTCGGCGACCAACCCCTTCTTCGAGGTGACCCCCCTCTGGCATTATCTGTTGGGGGGATGGGCGTTCGGGACGGTGTACATGGCCACCGATCCGGTGTCGGGGCCGTCGACCCCCGGTGGCCACTATGCGTACGGGTTCCTGATCGGCCTGCTCGTGGTGCTGATACGGGTGGTGAATCCCGCGTATCCGGAAGGCATGATGCTGGCCATCCTCTTCATGAACCTGTTCGCGCCCCTGATCGACTACGTCGCCATCCAGGCCAACGTGCGGCGGAGGAGGGCCCGTCATGCAGGGTAGCGTCGGCTACAACCTGGGGTTCGCGGCGGCCGTCTGCCTCGTCTGCGCGGTCGTCGTGTCGTCGGCGGCGGTGGCCCTGGCCGATCGCCAGGAGCGCAACGCGGCCCTCGACCGGCAGCGCAACGTGCTGCTGGCGGCCGGGCTCGCGACCGACGACGAGCGGCTCGACGCCGGGGCCGTCGCGGCCCGGTCCGCCGGCATCACCCCGGTGGTCCTGACCCTGTCCACCGGCGAGGTGGCGGCGGACGTCGACCCGGTCGGCTTCGACCAGCGCGCCGCGTCGATCGACTCGGCGAGCAGCGCCGCCGCCCCCGACAACGTCGCCGGCGTCATGCGTCTGCCGAACGAGGCCCTCGTCTACGAGGTGCGCGGCGAGGCGGGGGGCGTCGATCTCGTCGTGCTGCCGGTCGAGGGGCTGGGCCTCTGGGGCACCCTCTACGGCTTCGTGGCCCTCGAGGGCGACCTGCGCACGATTCGCGGGCTGACGTTCTACGAGCACAAGGAGACGCCGGGGCTCGGCGGCGAGGTCGACAACCCGCGGTGGAAGGCGCTGTGGCCGGGCCGGCTCGCGTTCGACGACGACCTCGGCCCCGCCATCGCCGTCGTCAAGGGGTTGGCGGGGAGCGTGGACGAGGCGCCGTACGCAGTCGACGGGCTCTCGGGCGCCACCATCACGAGCCGCGGCGTCACCAACCTGCTGCGGTTCTGGCTGGGGCCGGACGGCTTCGGGCCGTACCTGACGCGGCTGCGGAGCGACGAGGGAGGCGCGGGCTGATGTCGAAGCAACGCGAGGCGCTGATCGACCCGCTGTTCAACAACAACCCCATCGCGCTGCAGGTGCTCGGCATCTGCTCGGCCCTCGCGGTGACGACGCAGATGGACACCGCCCTCGTGATGTGCGCGGCGGTCGTCTTCGTGCTCCTCTTCTCGAACCTGTTCGTCAGCCTCCTGCGCAACCAGATTCCGACCAACATCCGCATCATCGTGCAGCTCACGATCATCGCGTCGCTGGTCATCGTGGTCGACCAGGTGCTCAAGGCGTACCTGTTCGAGATCTCCAAGCAGCTCTCGGTGTTCGTCGGGCTCATCATCACGAACTGCATCATCATGGGCCGGGCCGAGGCCTACGCCATGCAGAACCCGCCGCGCCTGAGCATGATCGACGGCATCGGCAACGGGCTCGGCTATGCGGTGATCCTGGCCGGCACCGCGGTCATCCGCGAGCTCTTCGGGTCGGGGTCGCTCATGGGCGCGCAGGTCTTCGCCCTCGCCAGCGAGGGCGGCTGGTACACCCCGAACGGCCTGATGGTGCTGTCGCCGGGGGCGTTCTTCATCATCGGTTTCTTCATCTGGGCGATCCGGGCCTGGAAGCCCGAGCAGGTGGAGCAGGACTAGGGAGTCTGCGCCGCGGGACGGTGCGGGCCCCTGCAGGACGGGTCGGGCGGCATCGGAGGCCGCGGCGCGACCTCGCGGTCGCGTTTGGCGACGATTTCGGGCGAGCCGAGCCATGGAGTACTACCTGAACCTGGCGGTCAAGGCGATCTTCGTCGAGAACATGGCCCTCGCGTTCTTCCTGGGCATGTGCTCGTTCCTCGCCGTGTCGAAGCGGGTGTCGACCGCCCTCGGCCTCGGCGGGGCCGTGATCTTCGTGCTGACGGTGACGGTGCCGTTGAACAACCTCGTCTACGTGTATGCCCTCAGGCCGGGCGCCCTGGCGTGGCTGTCTCCGGCGCTGGCCGAGTACGACCTGTCGTTCCTGGGGTTCCTCACCTTCATCGGCACCATCGCGGCGATGACGCAGATCGTCGAGATGACCCTCGACCGCTTCGCGCCCGCCCTCTACGCCGCCCTCGGCATCTTCCTGCCGTTGATCGCCGTCAACTGCGCCATCCTCGGCGCGTCGCTGTGGATGATGGAGCGCAACTACAACCTCGTCGAGAGCGCGGTGTTCGGCTTCGGGTCGGGGGTCGGCTGGGCCCTCGCCATCGTGGCCCTCGCCGGCATCCGCGAGCGGCTGCGCTACAGCAATCCCCCGGCCGGGCTGCGCGGGCTGGGACTGACGTTCATCATCGTGGGGCTGATGGCCATCGGCTTCATGGCCTTCGCGGGGGTGCAACTGTGATCAGCGTCCTGCCGCGCGCGGGGAAGTGCACCGGCACCGGCGTGGAGCTGACGGCCATCGGCTTCATGGCCTTCGCGGGGGGTGCAACCGTGATCGCCGTCCTGCCGGGCGCGGGGATGTTCACCGGCGCCAGCGCGGGGCTGACGGCCATCGGCTTCCCGGCCTTCGCGGGGGTGCAACCGTGATCACCGTCCTGCTGGGCGTGGGGATGTTCACCGGCACCATCCTGTCCCTGGTGGTCGTGCTCATGCTGGCCCGGCGCCGGCTCGTCGCCACCGGCGACGTGACGATCACGGTGAACGGCGACCCCGACAAGGCGCTCACCACCAGCGCCGGCGGCACCCTGCTCGGCACCCTCGCCGCCAACCGCATCTTCATCCCCTCGGCCTGCGGCGGCAAGGGGAGCTGCGGGGTGTGCACGGTGACGGTGCAGGACGGCGGCGGCGCCATCCTGCCGACCGAGCTGAGCCACGTCTCGCGCGGCGAGGCGCGCTGCGGCGTGCGGCTGTCCTGCCAGGTCAAGGTGAAGCAGGACATGGCCATCGAGCTGCCGCCCGAGGTGTTCAGCGTCCGGCAGTGGCGCTGCCGGGTGCGGTCGAACGCCAACGTCGCCACGTTCATCAAGGAGCTGATGCTCGAGCTGCCCCCGGGCGAGTCGGTGCCGTTCCGGGCCGGCGGCTACATCCAGATCGAGGCGCCGCCGGGCACCGTGAAGTACTCGGACTTCGACATCGAGGAGGAGTACCGGGCGGACTGGGACAAGTTCGACCTGTGGCGCTACGTGTCGACGGTCGAGGAGCCGGTGACGCGCGCCTACTCGATGGCCAACTACCCCGAGGAGCGCGGCGTCATCATGCTCAACGTCCGGGTGGCGTCGCCCCCGCCGCGGGCCCCGGAGGGGACGCCGCCGGGGAAGATGAGCTCCTACATCTTCAATCTCAAGCCCGGCGACGAGGTCACCATCTCGGGGCCGTTCGGCGAGTTCTTCGCCAGGGAGACCGCCGCCGAGATGCTCTTCGTCGGGGGCGGGGCGGGCATGGCGCCGATGCGCTCGCACATCTTCGACCAGTTCCGCCGGCTGCGGACGTCCCGGAAGGTGTCGTTCTGGTACGGCGCCCGCAGCCTGCGCGAGGCGTTCTACCTCGACGACTTCGACGCCATCGCGGCCGAGAACGACAACTTCGAGTGGCACCTCGCCCTGTCCGAGCCGCTGCCCGAGGACGACTGGGACGGGTACACCGGCTTCATCCACCAGGTCGTGCTCGACAACTACCTCAAGACCCATCCCGCGCCCGAGGACGTCGAGTACTACCTGTGCGGCCCCCCGATGATGCTCAAGGCGTGCATGGACATGCTCGATTCGCTGGGAGTCGAGCCCGAGAACATCCTCTTCGACGACTTCGGCTAGCGCTGCGGCAACACCAGGTGTTCGGGGTATGGGTGCTGTGATCCGTCGACGATTGCGCGGCTGCAACGCCTGTCCGTGTCCGAAGATTCCGGTGTGACGCACCACTGGCGTCCTGTCCCCATGGTTCGTGACACATGTTCAGGGGCCGCTACGCCCCAGAACTCTGAGCATCCGCGCCCGCAATTCATGTCGGTTCTTCGTTGACAGCACACTAGCAGCCCCATGCCCGGTGCCCGACGGACGGCGGCGCGCGGCGACCGGTACCGCCCCGGGGCCGGGCGGCCGTCCCGTCGCCGTCGTCGTGCCGGGGGCCTGCTCCCGCTTCCATCGGCGGGCGGGCTGTTGCTGGCCGCGTGCGCGTGCGCCCCCGCCGACCCCGGCCCGGCCGTCCACGAGCTCGACGGGGCCACGATGGGCACCACCTGGGCCGTCCGGGTGGTGACGGCCGACGCGTGGCCGCGGGCCGAGCACGCCCGGGTGGGGGCGGCGATACAGGCGGCGCTCGACGACGTCGAGTCGAAGATGTCGCACTACGACCCCTCGTCGGAGCTGTCGCGCTTCAACCGCGAGCGGAGCACCCGGCCGTTCCCGGTGTCGGCCGACACGTTCGAGGTCTTTCGCCACGCCCGGCGGCTCGGCGAGCTGACGGCGGGGGCCCTGGACGTGACGGTGGCCCCCCTCGTCGACGCGTGGGGCTTCGGGCCGGTCGAGCCCGACCTCTTCCCCCCGGATGCGGAGCGCCTGTCGCGGGCCCGCGAGCACGTCGGCTATGCCGGGATCGAGCTCGACGCGGCGGCCCCGGCCCTGCGCAAGACGGACCCCGCCATCGAGGCCGACCTGTCGGCGGTGGCCAAGGGCTACGGCGTCGACCGCGTGGCGGCGGCCCTGCGCGGGGCGGGATTCGACCGGTACCTGGTCGAGGTCGGGGGCGAGATCGTCGCGGCGGGGACCAATCATCTCGACCGCCCCTGGCGCATCGGCATCGAGTCGCCCGCGGCGGGCGGCGGCATCCAGCGCGTGGTCCCGCTGCGCGACCGGGCGATGGCCACCTCGGGCGACTATCGCAATCGGCGCGAGGTCGAGGGCGGCTGGGTGTCGCACACCATCGACCCCCGCACGGGGCGGCCCGTCGAGCATCGGCTCGCCTCGGTGAGCGTCGTCGCCGATCGCTGCGTGGTGGCCGACGGGCTGGCCACCGCCCTCGAGGTGCTGGGTCCGGACGACGGCTACGCGCTGGCCGTCGAGCAGGGGTGGGCCGCCCTCTTCCTGGTCCGCGGCGACGACGGCGCCATCGCCGAGCACGCCACCCCCGCGTTCTCCGCCCTCGTCGAGGCGTCGCCGGCGGAGCGCTGACCGCCGGGGGCGGGGCCGCGGGCCGTCGGCTCGGCCGAAGGCGGGGCGATTTCCGGGCCGGGTGCGGATCGTTCAGGCAGGAAACGCCTGGACCGGGGGTTCGTTTCGGGCCAGAATGGGGACGATGGCCGTTTTCCTGCTGACGCTCGGCGCCATCGCGATCGTCATGGCGATCATGGCCGTCGGCGTGGTGCTCGACGGCCGCTGTCTGCGCGGCTCGTGCGGCGGGCCGGACGTGACCGGCCCCGACGGCGAGTCGCTCGCCTGCGCCACCTGCCCCCACCGAAGCGGACCGCCCGCGGCCGACGGGTGATCCCCGCTCCTGCCGCGGGAGCGGCCGCCTCGGGCCCGGTCGATCTTCACGTCAGGCGGTGCAGGGCCTCGGCCAGCAGGTCGTCCTGCTCCGGCATGACGGTTCGCAGGTCGAGGAGGACGCGGTCCTGCTCGATGCGCGCGACGACCGGCGGCCGCAACCCGCGCAGCCGTTCCTCGAGCCGCGACGCCGAGTGCGTGCGCGGTGCCAGCCGGACCAGCTTCGTGGGCAGCGCCGAACCCGGCGCGCCCCCGCCTCCGACCGTCGACACCCCGTCGACGACGTCCGCCTCGAACAGGGCATGGCCCGCGAGCCGGCCCGCCAGCGCGCGGGCCCGGGCGTCGATCTCGTCGGCGGGGGCGGCGAGCATGCGGACCACGGGCACCGTCGCCCGCGCCCGGCCCCGCGCGTGCTCCGCCAGCGTCGCCTCGAGGGCCGCGTAGGTCATCTTGTCGACCCGGAGGGCCCGCATCAGGGGATGGCGCCGCACCCGTGACAGCGCCTCCTCCTCGCCGACGATGATCCCGGCCTGGGGGCCGCCGAGGAGCTTGTCCCCGCTGAAGCAGCAGACCGCGGCGCCGGCCCTGACGCTGCCGGTCACCGACGGCTCGTCGACCCCGCCGGTCGGGACCTCCGTCAACTGGCCGCTGCCGAGGTCCTCGACCACGGGCACCCCGAAGCGCCGTCCCAGCGCCACGAGCTCCTCGAGCCCGGGCCGGGCCGTGAACCCCTCGATGCGGAAGTTCGAGGGGTGGACGCGCAGGATGAGCGCGGTCCGGTCGTTGACGGCGGCGGCATAGTCGGCGATGCGCGTCCGGTTCGTCGTGCCGACCTCCCGCAGCTCCGCCCCCGATTGACGCAGGATGTCGGGAATGCGGAAGCCGCCGCCGATCTCGACGAGCTCGCCCCGGGAGACCACGGCTTCCCGTCCGTTCGCCAGCGCCGCGAGGACGAGGAGGACCGCGGCGGCGTTGTTGTTGACCACCACCGCCGCCGGCGCGCCCGTCACCTGGGTCAGGAGCCGGGCGGCATGGGTGTGGCGGGCGCCGCGCCCGCCGGCCGCGAGGTCGTACTCCAGGTTCGTGTAGCCGGCCGCCAGCGCCGCCACCCGCGCCGCCGCGGCCGCCGCGAGGGGGGCGCGTCCGAGGTTGGTGTGCACGACCACCCCGGTCGCGTTGATCACGGTGGCGAGGGACGGCTCGAGGCGCGCCGCCAGCGCCGTCGCCGCGCGCCGCTCGATCGCCGCCGCCGCCTGCTCGCGGTCCCGGATGGACGTCGCGTCGGCGCCGCTCAGGTCCTCCCGTACGCCGTCGGCGGCCTGGCGCAACGCATCGACGGCGGCCTCGGGGCCGTACTCGGCCTCGAGGGCGCGGACGAGCGGGCGCTGCCGCAGGCGATCGATGGACGGCAGGATGCGGGGGGTGGTCATGGCGCCGGCGCGCCGGGGCGGGGCGCCGTCTTGCCGCTCCGCCCCGATTCGGATACCATCGCCTGCCGCGCGCCGACGACGGGCATCTCCGGCCGGGACCCGCGCCGCAACGAGACGGTGCGGAATGCGGGCAGCGTCGGCGGGGCGGCAATCGAAGCGGCCGGCGACGATGTCCGGCTCAGTCTACCATCGCCCCGGGTGCGTGACGGCCGCGTTTCGATGACGGTCTCGGGAGTGGGAAGGGCGGGAGGGGCGGCCCGGACGCGGCGCGCCCGGGCCGGATGGACCTATTCGCTTCGGGTCACGCTGCCTGCCTGGGGACCCTTGGGTCCGTCGACGATCTCGAACTCCACGGCCTGACCTTCTTCCAGCGTGCGAAAACCGTTGCCCTGAATCGCCGAGAAGTGCACGAAGACGTCGCTGCCGCCCTCACGCTCGATGAAACCGTACCCCTTGGCGTTGTTGAACCATTTGACCTTGCCGGTGATGCGCATCGTGCTTCCTCTGTTTTGGAGGGGCGTGACGCGCCACGCCCCGACTTCCGGACCCATGAAGACGTTGGCGTCATGGGTGCACAAAAAAAGACCGCGCGGGCGGTCTGCGGGTCGAACCCCTGTATCGGATACGGGCGGGCTCGACCCTTGAGCCGAAAGGCCATCGTAGTGAGCACGTCCGGCGTTGTCAAGGCGGCTTGTCGACCGAGGAGGGACGGCCGCGGCTCCGGCCGCCGCCCCGCGGGAGGCGATCGGCGGTTGCGCGGGCCCGGGGCGAACGGGTGCGGTGCCCGGCCCCGGCTGGTCAGCGTCGTCCGGTCGACACGGGCCGGGCCGATGGAACCTGCCGCCTTGGCGGGCTGCGTTCGTACGTGCCGGCGCTGAATCGGAACCCGACGGGGCCCCGCGGATGGGCCGACAGGACGGAGAGGAGTGTGAGCAGTTGAGACGAGCGCTGCTGAGCGTATCCGACAAGACCGGCATCGTCGACTTCGCCCGTGGCCTCGCCGCCGGCGGCTTCGAGATCGTGTCCACCGGCGGCACCGCGCGGGCGCTGGCGGAGGCGGGGGTCGCCGTCACCGGGGTGTCGTCGGTGACGGGGTTCCCCGAGATGATGGACGGCCGGGTCAAGACCCTGCATCCCGCCGTCCACGCCGGCATTCTCGCGCGCCGCGACGAGCCCGGCGACCTGCGCGCCCTCGACGACCACGGCATCCGGCCCGTCGACGTCGTGGCCGTCAACCTCTATCCCTTCGCCCGGGTCGCCGCCGACCCCGGCGCCGTCGTCGAGGCGCTGGTCGAGGAGATCGACATCGGCGGGCCGACGCTGGTGCGGGCGGCCGCGAAGAACTTCCGCGACGTGGTCGTGGTCGTCGATCCCGGCGACTACGCCGAGGCCCTCGAGGCGCTGGGGCGACCCGGCGGGCCGGGGCCGGAGTTCCGGCTGGCCCTCGCCCGCAAGGCGTTCGCGCACACCAGCTCGTACGACGCCGCCATCGCCGCCGCGCTGTCCGCGGTGGGGGTCGCGGACGGGCGCTTCGCCCGGGGCGCGGCGCCCGCGGAGGAGCTCGTCCCCGCCACCCTCGAGGTGCGGGCGGAACGCCGCCGGACCCTCCGCTACGGCGAGAACCCCCACCAGGCCGCCGCGCTCTACGCCGCCGGCGACGCGGGCTTCGGGGGCGCGCGCGTGGTGCAGGGCAAGCCCCTGTCGTTCACCAACCTGCTCGATCTCGACGCGGCGGCCCGGCTGGCGCGCGAGTTCGACGAGCCGGCCGCGGTGGTCGTGAAGCACACCAATCCCTGCGGGGTGGCGACGGCCGAGGCGTTGAGCGACGCCTACGTGTCGGCGCGGGAGGTCGATGCCCTGTCCGCGTTCGGCGGGATCGTGGGGTTGAACCGCTGCGTCGACCGCGGGACGGCGGAGGCGATAGCCTCCACCTTCATCGAGGCGGTGGTGGCGCCGGACGCCGACGACGAGGCCCGCGCGGTCCTCTCGGCGAAGAAGAACCTCCGGCTGGTCCTCGCGGACTGCTCGTCGGCCGGCGAGGTCGGGTCGGATCGCGACGTCCGGTCCATTCTCGGGGCGCTCCTCGTGCAGGGCCGCGACCGCGTGACCGAGGCGGCGGGACCGTGGACGGCGGAGGCGGCCGGGCGCCCGGAGTCCGGCCTTCGGGTGACGACCCGGCGGACGCCGACCGAGGCCGAGTGGGCGGCCCTCCGGCTGGCCTGGCGGGTCACGGCCCACGTGAAGTCGAACGCGGTGGTGTTCGCGCGGGCGGATCGGCTCGCCGCCATCGGCGCCGGCCAGATGAGCCGGGTCGACGCGGTGAAGGTGGCGGTGATCAAGGCGGCGGATCTGGCCGGCACGGTGGCCGCCTCCGACGCGTTCTTCCCGTTTCGCGACGGCCTCGACGCCATCGCCGCGGCCGGCGCGACCGCGGTGGTCCAACCCGGGGGGTCGGTGCGGGACGAGGAGGTCGTGGCCGCCGCCGACGAGCACGGCCTCGCGATGGTGTTCACGGGGCGGAGGCACTTCCGGCACTGAGCGCGGCCGGGCGCGGCGGCCCGGTTCGGCCCGCCGGCCGTCGCCGTTCGGCGCAGGTCGGCGCTGCTGGAATCCGCCACGTTCAGCGGCGCGGACTCCGGGGCGCGGGCCGGCGCGGTCAGTCGCGGGGCGCGTCGGGGCCGGTCGCCGCGGGCCCGGGGGCGGCCGGGCGCAGGGCGGCCGCCTGCGGCAGGGTGATCACGACGAGGAAGAGCATCAGGAACTCCGAGTCTCCGAAGTTGTACTCGAACAGCCCGCCGGTGAGCATGGCCGCGACCGCCGCGAGGCCCGCGGCGGCGAGGGGGCGGGCTGCTTCGTCGTCGAGCAGCCGGAACAGGTGGCGGACCGCCGCGACCACGAACAGGCACCAGACGGCGAGGGCGGGCAGCCCCCGCTCGGCCGCTATCTGCACCGGCACGTTGTGCAGGTGCGGGTTCTCGTCCTGAACGGCCCCCGCGTCGCGGTACCGCGGGTACACCTCCTGCACCATGTCCGGGCCCACCCCGGTCCAGGGATGGTCGCGGATGATCCTGACCCCCGCCCGCGCCATCGCCAGCCGGTCGCGGACCGTCGGATCCTCGAGGTCGAAGGCCGAGTACACGCGGTCGGTGATCTGCGGGGGAGCCAGGGCCAGCGCCAGGGCCGCGAGCACCGGGGCCACCACCACCAGCCGCATGTCCTTCAGCAGGCACAGGACCCCGACGGCGGCCCCCGCGCCGACCCAGTAGCTTCGGGTCAGCGTCACCGCCAGGGCGACGAGGAGGGCGGGCATCACGAGGGCGGACCACAGGCGGCGGCGGCGATCGAACAGGACGCGGGCGGCGGCGAGGGAGATGGTCAGCGCCAGCAGCCCGGAATAGGTCATGTAGTGCCCCATCGTGCCGTCCGGGCGTCGGCCGAGGTGGTCGTACTCGAGAACGCCGTACTGCATCACCCCCCATACCGCGGTGGTGGCCCCGACGGTCACGACGAGGGTGGCCACGGTCTGCGCCCGCTCGTGCCGGGCCAGCCGATGCACGATCGGCACCACGGCGAAGAGCAGCACCTCCCGCGCGTCGACGAGGCTGGCGCCGGGGTCGAGGGAGAACGCGGCCGAGACGAAGGTCGCGGCCGCGTAGGCGAGCAGGGGGGGCAGGAACGGCGGCCCCGCGGGCCGTTCGCGGTCCCTCGCGAGCAACGCGATCCAGAGCCCGAGGGTGAAGGTCAGGAGAATGCCGGCGGCGGCGATGGAAACCTGCAGCGCGGCCACGAACCCCAGGAGCGTCGCGAAGGCGGCGGCTTCCAGTCCCGGCAGTCTGGGGGCGGTCATTCGGCTGTAGCGGGCGGTCCTTCGGGCGCGCTCGGCTCCCGGGTCTCAGGCGGTTCCTCGATGGCGGCCTCGTCGATGAGCATGACCGGGATGTCGTCGACGATCGGATACACCCGATGACAGGTCCCGCACTTCAGGCCGGCGCCGTCGTGCACCGACGTCACGGGCGTCTTGCATTTCGGACATGCGAGTATCTCGAGAAGCTCCGCGTCGACCGCCATCACCGCACCCTCCCCCCGGAAGATCAGACTATATAACAGACCGCTCCGGCCGATCCGGGGGCGCGCGCACCGCTCCGCCGCCGGCCCGCGGCCGGATCCGCGTCCGGCCGCCCGCGGGTGCGGCGGGGCGGCTCGCGGAGGCGGGACGGCCTGCCCTCCTCACGCCCTGCCCGGCGGGCGCCTCGGCGCCCGCCGGCACCCTCGGCGCGGTGCAACGCGGGGTTCCACCGCGGACGGCAGCGGGCGCGCCGGCCCGGACCGGGTTGTTCGCAGTCGTGTCGTTGTGGAACAATGCGGCCCTTATGCGGTTTCCCATCAGCGCTCTGTTCGTCGTGGGCGTGCTGGCGCCAGGAGCCATCGCCCAAGCCCAAGCGCCGGCGCCCGAGCCTCCGGGTCTGGACGATCGCGCCGCCGCGTACCATGCCTTCATCCAGGGTCGGACCCTCGAGCGGGAGGGCCGGATCGACGAGGCGATCGACGCCTACCGGCGGGCGGTCGAGCTCGATCCCGCGTCGTCGGGGATCTGGACCGAGCTGGCCGGCCTCTACGCGCGCCGCAACCGGCCCGACGAGGCGATCGACGCCGGAAACGAGGCGCTCGACCGGAATCCGGACGACCGCGAGGCCCACCGCACCCTGGGCCTCGTCTACGCGGCCCGCGTGGAGTCCCGGGAGGCCCCCGCGCAGTCCGACGTGGACCTGGCCATGGACCACCTCGCGCAGGCGCGCAATCCGCAGGCGCCCGACGTGATGCTGGCCATCACCCTGGGGCGGCTCTACCTCTCCACCCGGCAGCCGGAACCGGCGGTCGAGGTGCTGAGCGACATGCTCGACTTCGAGCCGCGGTTCGCCGACGGCCAGGTGCTGCTGGCCCGCGCGCACGAGGCCCTCGACCAGTGGGACGAGGCCGCCGCCGCCTACCAGCAAGCGGTGCTCTACAGCCCCCGGCGGGCCCGTTACCGCCGCCAGCTCGCCAATGCGCTGGCGAACGCGGGGCGGACCGATCGGGCCATCGAGGTGCTGGAGGAGCTCGTCCGGCGTCGGGAGGACGACACCGAAGGCTGGTATCGGCTGGCCGGCCTCGAGCTCGAGGCCGGCGACTTCGACGCCGCCGAGGCCGCGGCCCGGCGGGTGGTCGAGCTCGAGCCGGGCGAGCTGCGGGGCGCCTACCTGCTGTCCCGGGCCCTCGGCGGCAAGCGCCGCTATCGCGAGATGGCGGAGGTCCTGGCCCCGGTGGTGCAGCGGGCGCGGGCGGGCGGCGTCGAGCCCCGCCAGTTGGCCGGACTCCTGCAACAGTTGGGTTTCGCCCAGCAGAGCGGTGGCGACCTCGACGGTGCGGCCGAGTCCCTGGCCGACGCCCTCGAGCTCGTGCCGTCCAACCTGGGGCTGCAGGCGCAGCTCGTTCAGGTGTATCTCGAAGCGGGGCGCCTGGACGAGGCGGGCGGGCTGGTGGCCGAGATCCGGAGCCCGCGCCGCGACAATCTCGCCCTGATGCGGCTCGACGCCCAGGTGCTGTCCGCCCGCGGGTCGGTCGACGACGCGGTCTCGTTGCTCGAGCAGGCGCGGGCGCGCTACGAGAACGAGCCCATCGCCCACGTGGCGCTGGCCGGGCTCTACAGCCAGCACGACCGGGTCGACGAGGCGGTGGGCGTCCTGCGCGCGGCCGAGGAGCGGTTTCCCGACAACACCCTGATCCTGTTCCAGCTCGGCGCCGTCTTCGAGCGCGGCCGGCGGTTCGAGGAGGCGGAGGGCGCGTTCCGGCGCGTGCTCGAGCAGGATCCCGACGATGCGCAGACGCTCAACTACCTGGGCTACATGCTGGCCGAGCGGGGCGAGCGGCTCGACGAGTCGGTCGACCTCATCCGC
Source organism: Vicinamibacterales bacterium (assembly GCA_965261285.1). Taxonomy (GTDB): domain Bacteria; phylum Acidobacteriota; class Vicinamibacteria; order Vicinamibacterales; family UBA8438; genus JAJEEA01. The sequence goes on from OZ253457.1 coordinate 151,712, forward strand.
CGCGCCCTCGAGCTCGATCCCCACAACGGGGCCTACCTCGACAGCCTCGGGTGGGCCTACTTCATGCAGGACGAGCTGGAGCTCGCCGAGTCGCCGCTGCGCGCGGCCAGCGATCAACTGCCGCGGAATTCCGTGGTGCAGGACCACATGGGCGACCTGCTGTTCCGCTTCGAACGCTACGCGGAAGCCATCGACGCGTGGGAGCGCGCCCTCGCCGGCGACCGCGAGGGGGTCGACGCGGCTGCGCTGGAAGCCAAGATTCGCGATGCGCGGGCCCGTCTGGACCCGAACCGGTAGCCGCCCGTGGTGGGCCCGGCGTTGCACCGAGAGCAGCGAGGCGCGGGAGGCGCCGCGGCTCGAACGCGGCGCGGACTTTCACCACGGCGGCCGGGAGTCCGTGCGGTAGAGCGGCGCGGGCTCCCGTGGCGTCGGTACGGCGTCCACCGGAGCCGAGGGCGGCGATGGGCGGGCCCGGCGTCGGGCGACGGGCGCCCCGCCGCCGGGCCGAACGGTTGCGGCGAACGATGAGCGGTCTTCGCGTCCTCTGGATCTGCTCGGCCGCCGCCGTGGCCGCCGGCTGCGGTTCCACCCGGCTGGTCCTTCCCGACGGACCCGGCACCCCCTATCCCGGTTTCGAACGCCTCTTCGGCGCCGTGGTCTCGGAATGCCGGAGCGTGCGGTCCGTCGAGACCCTGATCCGGCTCAGCGGCCGCGGCGGCGGCGCCGCGCTGAGGGGGCGGGTCCGGGCCGGGCTGGCCGAGCCCGCGTCGATGCGGCTCGAGGGGCTGGCCCCGTTCGGCGCGCCGGTGTTCTACCTCGTGGCGTCGCCGCAGAACGCCACGTTGTGGCTGACCCGGGAGGCCCGGGTCGTCACCGGGGTGCCGGCCCGCGAGCTCTTCGCGAGCCTGACCGGCATCCCGTTCGGGCCGGACGATCTGCGGGCGGTGCTGACCGGCTGCCTCGTGCCCGATCCGCGGCCGATCGCGGGGCGGCGGTTCGGCGACTGGATCGCCGTCGATCTGGCCGGCGGCGCGGTCGCGTGGCTGCGCGAGATCGAGGGCGAGCACCACCTGATGGCGGGGACGCGGGACGGGCTGACGGTCGAGTACGGCGAGTTCCGCCGCCGCCTCCCGCGGCTGGTGCGCGTCTCGTCCGCCCCCGCGAGGGGCGGCGGAGGCGAGCCCCTCACCGATCTGACGGCCCGGCTGTCGCAGGTCAGCCTCAACGTGACGCTCGACGCCGAGGCGTTCTCCCTCGCCGTGCCCCCGGACGTCGCGCCGGCGACCCTCGAGGAGCTGCGCGGAGCGGGTCCGCTGGAGGTCCCGGACGAGCCGACATGAGCGCCCGGCCGGCTCCCGGACGCCTCCGGCGGGTGACGCTGCGGGCCCACGCCAAGATCAACCTCGATCTGCGGGTCGGCGGCCGGCGCCGCGACGGCTTCCACGATCTGCGGACCATCCTGCAGTCCATCGAGCTGCACGACACGCTGACGTTGCGGGCGGTCGACGGCGACTGCCGCATCCGCTGCGCCGCCCCCGGCGTGCCTCCGGGGAGGGACAACCTGGTGCACCGCGCCGCCCAGGGCCTCTGGACCGAGCTGGGCGGGGGCGGCGGCGTTCGCGGCGTCGCGGTGACCATCCGCAAGCGCATTCCCGTCGCGGCGGGGCTGGGGGGCGGGACCGCGGACGCGGTGGCCGCGCTGCGCGGCCTGTGTCTTCTGTGGGGGCGGACGCCGCCCCCGGCCCGGCTCCACGCGCTGGCCGCCGAGGTGGGGGCGGACGGGCCCTTCTTCCTGGTCGGCGGCACCGCGCTCGGGCTGGGACGCGGCGACGACGTCTACCCGCTCGCCGAGCAGGCCCGGCGGTGGGTGGTGGTGGCGGTCCCCCCGTACGGCGTCTCGACCGCCGACGCCTACGGCTGGCTCGACGAGGACCGGGACTCCCGGGGCCGGGGGCGGGCGGCGCGGGGGGCGGCCCCGCCGCCGGCGCGGTTCGCCGGGGCGGCGCTCGTCCTCGACGGTCTGCAGAACGACCTCGAGGAGCCCGTGGCGCGGCGCCGGGCCGCCGTCGGCGCCGCGATCGGGCTGCTGTCGGACGCCGGGGCCTGCCGGGCCGGCATGACCGGCAGCGGCTCCGCCGTGTTCGGCCTCTTCGAGCGGAGAGGGGCGGCCCTCGGCGCGGGCCGGCGCCTGCGCGGCCGGCCGGAGGGCTGGACGGTCCGGGTCACCCGGACGATGGACCGGGCCCGGCTCGAGCACCGGCTCGTGGTCCGACCGGCGGAACGGCCGAGCCTTGATGGGGCCGAGGCGGCCCGGGTAGAATAACGGGTTCGCGGTAGTCAGCCGACGCTGCGTGCGGGACGGGCCTTCGCTTGATGGGGCGTGGCCAAGTGGTAAGGCGCGGGACTTTGGATCCCGTATTCGAAGGTTCGAATCCTTCCGCCCCAGCCATACCGGCGGTGTCATCGGCGGCGGCGTTCCTCCCGTGAACGGCCCTGCCGGGTCGGGTCGACGGCGATGTTGAACGGGCAACTCAAACTGTTTTCGGGCAGCGCGCACGCGCGGTTGGCGCAGGAGATCGCCGAGTACCTCGGCAGCCCCCTGGGTCGGGCGAACCTGAGGCGGTTCGCGGATACGGAGGTCTCGTTCCGGATAGACGAGAACATCCGCGGCGCCGACGTGTTCATCCTGCAGCCGACGTGCACCCCCGTCGACGCGCACCTCGTCGAGCTCTGCGTCATGATCGATGCGTTCCGGCGGTCGTCGGCGGCCCGCATCACCGCCGTGATGCCGTACTACGGCTACGCGCGGCAGGACCGGAAGGACAAGCCCCGGGTGCCGATCTCCGCCAAGCTCGTCGCCAACCTGCTGTGCGCGGCCGGGGCCAACCGCGTGCTCACGATGGACCTGCACAAGGCGCAGATCCAGGGGTTCTTCGACATCCCGGTCGATCACCTGTTCGCCGCGCCGGTGTTCATGCAGCACCTGGCCGGTTATCAGGACCAGGATCCGCGCGCGGTGATCGTGTCGCCGGACGCCGGGGGCGTCGAGCGTGCGCGGGCCTACGCCAAGCGGCTCGGGGCGGACCTCGCGATCATCGACAAGCGCCGCTCCGACGACGGCCGCGCCGAGGTGATGCACGTCGTCGGCGAGGTCCGGGACCGCGTCTGCATCATCCAGGACGACATCGTCGACACCGCGGGGACGCTCGTCCAGACGGTGTCGGCGCTGCGGGAGAACGGCGCCGCGCGGGTCATCGCGTGCGCCGTGCACGGCGTGCTCTCGGGGCCGGCGATAGAGCGCATCGAGGGGTCGGCGCTCGAGAAGCTGGTGGTCACGAACACCATTCCCCCCCGGCCCGAGGTCGCCGCGTCGGACAGGGTCGAGGTGCTGTCCGTCGCCCCGCTGCTGGGAAAGGCGATTCAGAGCATTCACCAGGAGACGTCGGTGTCGTCGCTGTTCGTCTAGGCGATGCCGGTCGGCTCGCTTGCCAGACAGGTCATTCATGGAAACCACGTTGAACGCGGAGCTTCGGTCCGAACGCGGCAAGAACCTCGCCCGCCGGCTGCGCCGCGGCGGCCGCATTCCCGGCGTCGTCTACGGCGAGGCGGGCGGGTCGAACGGGGGGGGCGCGATCGCGGTGAGCGTCGAGCCCGAGGAGGTGTCGCGGGTCCTCCACTCGGAGGCCGGCGCCAACACCCTGATCGGCCTCACCGTCGGCGACGGGGACTCGAGCAAGGTGCTGATCAAGGACTATCAGGTCGACCCCATCTCGCACCAGCTTCTGCACGTCGACTTCTATCGGGTGGCCATGGACAAGGTCATCACCGTCACCGTCCGCATCGAGCTGACGGGCGAGGCGGAAGGGGTCAAGGTGCAGGGCGGCCTGATCGACTTCGTGCAGCGGGAGGTGGCCATCGCCTGCCTGCCGTCGGAGATTCCGGAGCACATCGAGGTGGACGTCTCCGCGTTGACGATCGGCCAGGGCGTACGTCTCCGGGACCTCCTCGAGGGCGTGTCGTGGCAGCCGGTGAGCGACCCCGAGACCCTCATCGTCCACGTCATCGCGCCGAGGCTCGAAGCCGAGGACGAGGCCGAGGAGGAGGCCGAGGCCGAGGGCGAGGCGGAGGGCGAGGAGGGGAGCAAGGCCGAGGGCTGATGCTCCCGCCGTTGACGGGAGCCCCGGCGGTCGCGGGCCTCTCTCGAGCACGGCCGTGAAGCTGATCGTGGGACTCGGCAACCCCGGCGAGCAGTACCGGGGGACCCGGCACAACGTCGGCTTCGAGGTCGTCGACGAGACCGCCCGGCGGTGGGACGTCGCGTTCCGGTCGGCTCCCGCCGACGCCCTGCTCGCCAACGCCCCGGCGGTGCCGGGGGGGCGCGGCGCGGTCCTCCTCGCGAAGCCGCTGACCTACATGAACCGCAGCGGGTTCGCGGTCGGCGCGTTGCTGCGCTACTACCGCGTCGAGCCGGGAGATCTGCTGGTCGTCACCGAGGACGTGAATCTGCCCCTCGGCCGGTTGCGGGCGCGCCGTCAGGGATCGTCGGGCGGGCACAACGGCCTCCGCTCGATCATCGAGGCCCTCGCCGGGGAGGGGTTCTCCCGTCTGCGCGTCGGGGTGGGGCGCGGCGACCCGAGGCAGAAGCTGTCCGGGCGGGTCCTGTCCCGGTTCGCCCGCGCCGAGCGGCCGGAGATGGACGACACCGTGCGACGGGCCGCCGACGCGGTCGAGATGTTCGTGGAGGCCGGCATCGGTCCGGTCATGAATGCGTTCAATCGGCGGGAAGCCGAACCGGACGGCGGGGATCCGGCGGCCGGCGCCGGTCCGCGTGGTTGACGTCGAGTGCCCGGTCCGTTAATCTCATGAGTCCCGGGCGGCGCGCCCGCCCCGTCACTCCTTGCCACCTCAGGGTGGCCGTCAGTCCAGAAGGAGCCGCATGCCCAGCGATCGACAATACGAATTCGTGTACGTCCTCGCGCCCACCGTCGCCAACGCCGAGGTGGAGACGCTCCAGCGCGATCTGGAGGACCAGATCGGCAAGCTGGGCGGGGCGGTGGAGAACACCGACCTGTGGGGACGCCGCAAGCTCGCCTACCCCATCGGCAACTTCACGGAGGGCATCTACGTCGTCCAGCTCATTCGCGGGCCGGGCACGATGGTGACCGAGCTCGAGCGCCGCATGCGCGTCCACGACGACGTTCTGCGGTATCTCACGGTGCGGGTCGACGACGACCTGCGCAAGGCCCGGCGGGCGGCCGACAAGCGCAAGGCGGACGCCGAGCGGCGTCGGGCCGCGCGCGGCGCGGCGGCGCCGGCCTCGCCGCCCGCGGCGGCGCCGGCGGGCGAGCCGAAGGCGTCGGACGAGTCCCCGGCGGCGGGCGAGCCGAAGGCGTCGGGCGAGTCCCCGGCGGCGGGCGAGCCGAAGGCGTCGAGCGAGCCGCAGGCGTCGGACGAGTCTCCGGCGGCGGGTGAGCCGAAGGCGTCGGGCGAGTCCCCGTCGGGCGAGCCGCAGGCGTCGAGCGAGCCGGAGGCGTTGGGCCAGTCCCCGGCGGCGGAGGCGGCTTCCGTCGAGGAGGCGGCGCCGGCGTCGCAGGCGGCCGCGGAGCCGCCCGCGGCCGCGGAGCCCGAGAAACCGGCCGGCGCCTAGCCCGGAGAGCGTGGCCTGCGGCTCCGCTCACCGCCCGACCAAGCCTGCCGGGAGTCTGCACCGTTCCGGGGCACAGACTCCCGGGCAGGAGGACGATTCTCGCCGCGCGCCGTCAGGTGCGCGTCCGGAGGTGCAAGGATGAAGAACGATCGCGGCGCCGCCCGCAAACCCAAGTTCGATCGGCCCAGACGCGGCATGTTCCGGCGGAAGCGCGTCTGCCGGTTCTGCGTCGACAAGGTCCCGTTCATCGACTACAAGGACGTGCGGATGTTGATCGCGAGCATTCCCGAACGGGGGAAGATACAGCCCCGGCGCCTGTCGGGCACCTGTGCGCCCCACCAGCGCAAGCTGCAGACGGCGATCAAGCGCGCGCGGCAACTGGCCCTGATCCCGTACGTGACCGACTAGGGCCGCGGTGAAGCCATGGCAGTTCAGGTCATACTCAGAGAGCCGGTCGATCATCTCGGGCGCCGCGGCGACATCGTGAGGGTCGCCCCCGGATACGCCCGCAACTATCTCCTGCCGCGCCGGTTGGCATTGCCGGTGACCGAGGCCAACCGCCGGCAGGTCGATCGCGAGCGGGTCGTCGCCGACGCCCGCGACCAGGCCGAGAAGGAGAGCGCGGAAGCCTTCGCGGCGCGGCTGAACCAGGTGGTCTGCGTCATCGCGCGTCGGGTGGGCGAGACCGAGACCTTGTACGGATCGGTCACCGCGGCCGACGTCGCGGCGTCGCTGCTCGAGCAGTCGTTCGAGATCGACCGGCGCAAGATCCAGCTCGCCGAGCCCTTGAAGCGCCTCGGCGAGCACCCGGTGGCCATCAAGGTCCACCGCGAGGTCACGGCCGAGGTGACGGTTCGCATCGTCAAGGAAGGGGCCGAGGACGAGGCGGCCGGCGACGAGGCCGGCGACGCCGCCGCATCGCCTGACGCGGAGCCGCCGGACGCGTCCATCGGGCCCGAGTCCGCGGAGTCTGCGCCCTAGGAGTCTGCGCCCTAGAACGGTGCAGACTCCTGGCAGGGTTGGTTGGGCGCCAAGCGGAGCCGCAGGCGACGATTGGCGGGCTAGAGCGGGTCCGGACGCGGTTGACCGGGGCGACGCCGCCAGGCGGACGGCCGGGGGCGGATCTCCGGACCGGGATGGCGCCGCCTCCGCCCCGGGCCCGGCCCGCCGGCGGTCGGTCGGCCGGGAGCAGCGTCGGTCCCCGCGGTGTCGGGGCGGCGCCGTACGCCGTATCGACCCGCTCCCGGCGGGTCGCGCCGAGGGACGGCCCCGGTCGCTCCTTCTCGTCCCGAGGGTCATGTCATGGCCGAGGTCGTCTCCTTCCCGGCCGAGCGATCGCTGCCCCACAACCTCGAGGCGGAGCGTTGCGTCCTCGGCGCCGTCCTCATCCACAACGACGCCTTCAACCAGGCGGCGGAGCTGATCGACGCCGACGACTTCTTCCGGGACGCCCATCGCCGCGTCTTCGACAAGATGGTCGACCTCAACGAGCGGGGCGAGGTGATCGATCTCGTCACCCTGAAGAACGAGCTCGAGCGGTCGGGCGAGCTCGACGGCGTCGGCGGGCCGGCGTACATCGCGGGGCTCGTCGACGGGGTGCCCCGTTCCACCCACGTCGAGTACTACGCCCACATCGTCAAGGAGAAGTCGACGCGCCGGAAGATCATCTTCGCCGCGAACGAGATTCTCAAGACCGCCCACACCGGCGAGGGAGGCGCCGACATCGTTCTCGACCAAGCGGAACAGGCCATCTTCCGCATCGCCGACGACAGCGTCCACACCGGGTTCGTGGCCCTGCACGACCTCGTCGAGTCCAGCCACACGACCATCGACAAGCTGCAGGCGGGCGAGGGCGTCGTCACCGGGGTCCCCAGCGGGTTCGTCGACCTCGACAAGCTGACCCGGGGGTTTCAGGCGTCGGACCTCGTTCTCGTCGCGGCGCGGCCCTCCATGGGCAAGACCGCCCTCGTCCTCAACATCGCGCAGCATCTCGGCGTGAGCACCGACATGACGGTCGGCGTCTTCAGCCTGGAGATGTCCAAGGAGCAGTTGTTCATGCGCATGCTGACGACCGAGGCGGGGATCGACTCGCACAAGTTCCGCGGGGGCTTTCTCGGCCAGCGCGACTACGACGCGCTGGCCGAGGCCCTCACCCGCCTCGACGGCGCGAAGGTCTTCATCGACGACAGCCCCTCCATCGGGGTCCTCGAGATGCGGGCGAAGGCGCGCCGGCTGAAGGCCGAGCACGGGCTGCACCTCGTCGTCATCGACTACCTGCAGCTCATGACGGGGCGCGGCCGGTTCGACAACCGCACCCAGGAGCTAGCCTCCATCTCGCGGTCGCTGAAGGGCCTCGCCAAGGAGCTCGACGTGCCGGTGGTGGCGCTGTCGCAGTTGAGCCGCGCCCCCGAGAGCCGGTCCGACCGCCGCCCCCAGCTCTCGGACCTGCGGGAGTCGGGGGCCCTGGAGCAGGACGCCGACCTCGTCCTCTTCATCTATCGGGAGGAGCAGTACGACCCGACCCCGGAGAACGAGAACCTCGCCGAGATCATCATCGGCAAGCAGCGGAACGGGCCGACGGGAGTCGTCAGGCTCGCGTTCCTCAAGCAGTGCACGAAGTTCGCCAGCCTCGCCGCCGATGCCTACGAGTCCTGACCGGCCGGCCCCGGACCCGCCCCCGGCCCCGGGCTCCGCCGCCGTCCGGCCCACGTTCGCGCGGGTCGACCTCGACGCGGTGCGGGCCAACTACGGTGCGGTGGCGCGTCACGTGTCCGGCCCGAGGCCGCCCCTGGTGATCGCGGTCGTCAAGGCCAACGCCTACGGGCACGGGGCCGTCCCGGTGGCCCGGGCCCTCGAGCAGGCGGGGGCGGCCATGCTCGCCTGCGCCGACATCGAAGAGGCGGTGACCCTGCGCGACGGCGGGATCAGGGCCCCGATTCTCGTCTTCGGCGCCCTCGGCATCAGCGACCTCGACGGCGTGTTCACCCACGGGCTGACCCCGACCGTGTCGTCGCCGTTCGCCGCCCGCGCGTTGAGCGACGCCGCGGCGCGGCGAGGCGTGACCGTGACGTGCCACCTCAAGATCGACACCGGCATGAACCGCCTCGGGTTCCGCTTCGACAATCTCGGGCACACCATCCGGGACGTGCTCGGCCGCCCCGGGCTCGAGATCGCGGCGGCGTACACCCACTTCGCGACCGCCGACGAGCCCGCGCATCCGCTGTTCGACCTGCAGAGGAAGCGCTTCGACGAGTCGCTGCGGCGCCTCGCCGGGATGGGGATCCGCCCCGGCCTGAGGCATGCGGCGAACAGCGCCGCCCTGCTGCGCGACCGGAGCACCTGGTACGACGCGGTCCGGCCGGGGCTGCTGCTCTACGGCCTCGTTCCTCCCGGGCTGGAGGCGACGGTCCCGGTGGCGCCGGCGATGACCATGCGCAGCCGGGTGGTTGCCGTGAAGGGCATGCGGGCGGGCGAGACGACGGGCTACGGGGCGCGGGCCCCGGTCGATCGCCCGGCGACCATCGCGGTGGTGCCGGCCGGCTACGCGGACGGCCTGGACGTGCGCATGGCCGGCCGCTGCTCGGTGCTCGTCCGCGGGCGGCGCGTGCCGGTGGTCGGCGCGGTGTCGATGGACTCGATCACCATCGACGTGACCGGCCTCGACGTCACCCCCGGCGACGAGGTGGTGCTGGTGGGCGAGCAGTCGCGCCGCCGCATCGGCGCCGGCGAGATTGCGGCGGCCCTCGGCACCGTGCCCCACGAGGTCCTGTGTCGGACGGGGAGCCGGATCGTCCGCACCTATGCCGGGGGTTCGGATCGGGCCTCGGCGCCGGCGTCGTAGCCCGGTGCGGGCGCCCGGGGGGAGGGCCGCGGGAACGCGGGCATCGCTGCCGTGAAGTCACCCAACACCGTCTACGTCTGCCGGTCGTGCGGCGCCCAGGCGCGGAAGTGGCTGGGCCGGTGCCCCGACTGCGGCGAGTGGAACTCGCTGGTCGAGGAGGCCGCCGCGAGGCGGGCCGGCCCCGGTTCGCGGCCGTCGCTCGGCGGCTCGGGAGCGCGGCTCTTCGCCGACATCGAGGCGTCGGAGGCGGACCGGGTCTCGACCGGGGTCAGCGAGCTCGACCGGGTGCTGGGCGGGGGCCTCGTGCCGGGGTCGCTGGTCCTGCTGGGGGGGGAGCCGGGCATCGGGAAGTCGACGCTGCTGCTGCAGGCGGCGGCCGAGGTCGCCTCGGCGGGGCGGACCGTCCTCTACTGCTCGGGCGAGGAGTCGCCGCACCAGGTGCGCCGGCGCGGAGAGCGCCTCGGCCTCTCTCCGCCGCGGCTGCACGTGCTGGCCGAGACCTGCCTGGAGCGGGTGGTCGACGAGGTGTCGCGGTTGTCGCCGGACCTCGTCATCGTCGACTCGGTCCAGACCCTGCACTCGGTCGAGCTCGAGTCCGCCCCGGGCACCGTCGCCCAGGTGCGCGACGCGGCCAACCGCCTCCTGATCGTGGCCAAGGGCCGCAACGTGCCGGTCCTCGTCGTCGGGCACGTGACGAAGGACGGCGGCCTCGCCGGCCCCAAGGTGCTGGAGCACGTCGTCGACACCGTGCTCCACTTCGAGGGGGACCGCCATCACGCGCACCGCATCGTGCGGGCGGTGAAGAACCGTTTCGGGGCGGTGAGCGAGGTCGGGGTTTTCGAGATGACGCGCGTCGGCCTGCGGGCGGTGGCCAACCCGTCCGCGCAGTTCCTGTCGGAACGCAGGACGGAGGTGCCGGGGTCGGTGGTGCTGTGCTCGCTCGAGGGGTCGCGGCCCATTCTCGTCGAGGTGCAGGCGCTCGTCGGCGCCGGCGTCTACGGCAACGCCCAGCGGGTCGCGAACGGCGTCGACCGCCAGCGGCTGTCGCTGCTGCTGACGGTGCTCGAGAAGCGCGCGGGGCTGTCGCTCGCCGGCGAGGACGTGTTCGTGAACGTGCCGGGGGGCATCCCGGTGCACGAGCCGGCCGCCGATCTCGCGGTGGTCGCGGCGGTGGCGTCGAGCCTGCGCAACCAGCCGGTTCCGGCCGGCGCCGCCCTGTTCGGCGAGGTCGGTCTGGCGGGAGAGATCCGGGGGACGACGCAGCCCGGGCTGCGGGTCCGCGAGGCGGCGCAGATGGGGTTCACGCGCTGCTTCATGCCGAGGGGCGACCGGGACGACGGCGTGTCGGCGCCGGGCTGCGAGCGGGTTCCGGTGGACCACGTCGGTCAGGCCCTGGAGGGGCTGTTCACATGAAGGTGGGGCGCCGGACGGCGTCGGCCCGCCTCGGCGGGGCCGGGTCATGGTGACCGCGATCATCGCCGCCGGCGGGGTCGGGACCCGCCTCGGCGCGGGCCGGCCCAAGCAGCTCGTGCGCCTCGGCGGCGTCACCATCCTGCAGCGCGCGGTGACGGCGTTCGACCGGTGCGGCCTCGTCGACGAGATCGTGCTCGTGCTGCCGCCCGCGCTCGCCGGCGGCCCCGCGCTCGCCGAGACGCCGGCCGGGACGCCGCTGCGTGTCGTGGCCGGGGGAGCGCGGCGGCAGGACTCGGTGGCGCGGGGATTCGAGGCGGCGACCGCGAGGGGGAGCGAGGTCGTCGTCGTGCACGATGCGGCGCGGCCGTTCTGCTCGTCCGACGTGATCGGGCGGACCATCGACGCCGCGCGCCGCCACGGCGCCGCGGTGGCCGCGCTCCCGGCGCAGGACACCCTCAAGCAGCGCTCGGTGGGGGAGGGCCGGTTCGTGGGCCGCACCCTCGCGCGTGACCGGATCGTGCAGGCGCAGACCCCGCAGGCCTTTCGCGCCGAGGTGCTCGCCGAGGCGGTCCGCCTGGGTCGGCGCGGCGTGGAGGCGACCGACGAGGCGGGCCTCGCGGAACGGGCCGGGCATCGGGTGGCGCTCGTCGAGGGCGACCCCTGGAACGTCAAGATCACCACCGAGCGGGACCTCGCCGTCGCGCGGCGGTTCGTGGAGGAGACCATGGCGACCGGCCGCGTCGGGCTCGGGTACGACCTGCATCGCTTCGAGGACGGGGGGCCGCTCCGGCTCGGCGGCGTCCTGATTCCGCACGACCGGGGGCTGGTGGGGCATTCCGACGCCGACGCGGTGTGCCACGCGGTGACCGACGCGATTCTCGGCGCCGCCGCCGCGGGCGACATCGGCCGCCACTTTCCGGACACCGATCCCCGATGGAAGGGGGCCTCGAGCGTCGCGTTGCTGAGGTCGTCGGCGGGCGTGGTGCGCTCCCGCGGTTTCGCCGTCGTCAACGTCGACGTGGTGGTGGTGACCGAGCACCCGCGCATCGCCCCGCATGTCGAGCGGATGCGGGAGGCGCTGGCCGCCGCCCTCGGGATCGAGCCGTCGGCGGTCGGCATCAAGGGCAAGACGGCCGAGGGCGTCGGGGCGACGGGGCGCGGGGAGGCCCTCGAAGTGCACGCGGTGGCCATGCTGCAGGCCGCCCCGGCGGCCCGCGAATGACGGGAGGCGGGGCGGCCGGGAGCCTGCGCCGCGGCGCGGCACGGACTTCCGGCCGGTCGGAAGGGCGCCCGGCAGATCGGAGGGCGACGATGGGGGGGCCGGGTCGCGGGGCGGGGAGTCAGGCATCGTGATCGTCTACGGCGTCAATCCGGTGATCGAGGCCTTGCGGGCGGGACGCGTCCGGACCGTCCGCCTCGCCGCCGCCTCCCGCCGGACGGCCGAGATTCGCCGCTTCGCGCAGGAGAGCGGGGTCCCGGTGGTCTCCGTGTCTCCGGCCGCGCTCGACCGGATGGCGGGCGGCGCGGCGCACCAGGGGGTGGCGGCCGACGTCGGCCCGCCGGAGGTCGTCGGCCTCGACGCGTTGCTCGGCGGTCTTCGCCGGCCCGCGCTGCTGCTCGTGCTCGACGGCATCGAGGACCCCGGGAACCTCGGGGCGATCCTCCGCAGCGCCGAGGCGGCGGGGGTCGACGGCGTCGTCCGGCAGACGCGGCGGGCCGCCCCCCTCGGAGCGGTCGAGAAGGCGTCCGCCGGCGCGGCGTCGCACGTCCGGATCGTCTCGGTCGTCAACATCGCCCGGGCGGTGGCCGCCCTTCGGGCGGCGGGGGTGTGGGCGGTGGGGCTGGAGGCGGACGGCGACGACCTGTACCGGGACATCGACCTGACCCTGCCCACCGCCTTCGTGGTCGGCAGCGAAGGGCGCGGGCTGCGGCGGCTCGTCCGGGAGCGGTGCGATCGAGTGGCGTCGATACCGATGTTCGGGCGGGTCAACAGCCTCAACGCCTCGGTCGCGGCCGGCATCGCGCTCTTCGAGGCGGTGCGGCAGCGCCGCGGCGGCCCCGTCGGCAGGGCGCGGTCGCGCGGCGGTGGGCCGGGTCCGGCGTCGGTGTGAGGCCCCGCCGCCTGCGCCGGCGGTGGGCCGTGGAGATGCGATTCCGGGGCACGGCGGGACCGCGCGGTCCGCCAGGGCCCGGGGGCGCGGTCCGCCAGGGCCCGGGGCGGAGGGGTGCACGACAGATGTGTCTTGCGCCGAGGGGGTCGGTCGTGCTAAATTCTCCGTTTGGTCCGGCTGGCGTAGCTCAGTCCGGTAGAGCAGCTGATTTGTAATCAGCGGGTCGGGGGTTCGAATCCCTTCGCCAGCTCCAGCGGATTGCTTCCACGGGACAGGTGGGTCTCCGCGGTCGGTGTGATCCCCCGTTGTCGAGGTGACCACGGTATCGGAGTCCGCCTGCCGTGCCGGCCTGGAGCGTGCGTCGCGGCTGTCTCGGAGCCCGGGGTGAAGCCCCACGTTGCATCGCCGCTCGAATGCAGCGGGGATTTCACCACGGCCCCCGGGGCTGAAGGTTGTGGGATCGGCGAGGTTGCGGAGCGGTCAAACGCAACAGACTGTAAATCTGTCGCCCTAGCGGCTTCGGAGGTTCGAATCCTCCCCTCGCCACCAGCTTCGCCCGGCCGGCCGGGGGGCAACGGCTCCGGCGGTGCGTGCTCACGACGGCAGGGACCGCGAAGGCGGGAGTAACTCAGTGGTAGAGTCACAGCCTTCCAAGCTGTTGGTCGCGGGTTCGATCCCCGTCTCCCGCTCCAGTTCTCCGCGCGCCGCGGCCCGGCCCTGCGTCGGCGGCGCGGCGCGGCCGCCGCGTGGAGGGTCTCGTCGGCGCGAGACTCCCGCGGCGCAGGCCCCCGGCGCGGCCTTCGTTCGGGCGGGAGCTCCGCCGACCGTCGGCGGGGGTGCGACGGCGTGCCGATGTAGCTCAGGAGGTAGAGCGCGTCCTTGGTAAGGACGAGGTCACCGGTTCGAGTCCGGTCATCGGCTCCAGCTTTGCGGGGGAGCCCGTCGTTCGGCGGCGGGGTCGTTCGGGGGCGGCACGGCCCGCGCGGCGAGGGGGCCGCGAGGCGATTCCCGTCCGGCGAGACGAAGGCGCGGCGAGCGAGGCCACCACTTCGAGAGCGAGCGGACAAATGGCGAAGGAAAAGTTCGACCGGTCGAAACCGCACGTGAACATCGGGACGATCGGGCACATCGACCACGGGAAGACGACGCTGACGGCGGCGATCACGTCGGTTCTGTCGAAGCACGACGCGAAGAACGTGGTTCGTTCGTTCGACTCGATCGACAACGCGCCGGAGGAGCGTGAGCGGGGGATCACGATCGCGACGGCGCACGTGGAGTACATGACGGCGAACCGTCACTACGCCCACGTGGACTGCCCCGGCCACGCCGACTACATCAAGAACATGATCACGGGTGCGGCGCAGATGGACGGCGCGATACTCGTGGTGGCGGCGACCGACGGGGTGATGCCGCAGACGCGTGAGCACATTCTTCTGGCCCGTCAGGTCGGGGTTCCGTCTCTGGTCGTGTTCATGAACAAGGTGGACATGGTTGACGACGAGGAGCTTCTGGACCTGGTGGAGCTGGAGGTCCGGGAGCTGCTGTCGTCGTATGAGTTCCCGGGCGACGACCTTCCGGTGGTTCGCGGTTCGGCGCTGAAGGCGCTGGAGGGCGACGAGCAGTACACGGCGACGGTGGACGAGCTGATGGCGGCGGTTGACGACTACGTTCCGCTTCCGGTGCGCGACGTGGACAAGCCGTTCCTGATGCCGATCGAGGACGTGTTCTCGATCTCGGGCCGTGGGACGGTGGTGACGGGCCGTGTCGAGCGGGGCGTGGTGAAGGTGAGCGAAGAGATCGAGATCGTGGGCTTCCAGGACACCCAGAAGAAAGTGGTTACCGGTGTCGAGATGTTCAGGAAGCTGCTGGACGAGGGTGTTGCGGGCGACAACATCGGGGTTCTGCTTCGCGGGCTGGAGAAGGACGATGTCGAGCGTGGTCAGGTGCTGGCGAAGCCGAAGTCGATCACGCCTCACACGAAGTTCAAGGGCGAGGTGTACGTGTTGACGAAGGACGAGGGTGGCCGTCACACGCCGTTCTTCAACGGGTATCGCCCTCAGTTCTACCTTCGGACGACGGACGTGACGGGTGTTGCGACGTTGCCTGACGGCGTCGAGATGGTGATGCCGGGCGACAACGTGTCGATGGAGGTGGAGCTGATCACGCCGGTGGCGCTGGAGAAGGGCCTTCGTTTCGCGATTCGGGAAGGCGGGCGCACGGTGGGGTCGGGGGCGATCACCGAGATCGTCGACTAGGCGTCTGCGCCGTAGAACGGTGCAGACGTCTGGCAGGGTTGGTTGGGCGCCAAGCGGAGCCGCAGGCGACGATTGGCGGGCTGGCCGCGGCGTTTGCGCCGCGGCCCGAGAGAGACGCGCCGCGTCGCGGGACGCGCGCTTCCGGTTGTGGAGTGGCCTGAGCCATGCGGGACATCATCTTGTTGGCGTGCACCGACTGCAAGCGCCGCAACTACAGTACGACGAAGAACAAGCGGAAGACCTCGGGGCGGCTGGAGTTCAAGAAATACTGCCGCTGGTGTCGCTCGCACACCGTGCACCGGGAGTCGAAGTAGCGATCCGTGTCGGGTACCCGCGGCGCGGTCCCGAGACCGGCGCCGGGCCGCGGGCGGGCCGCGTCGTCGGGCGGGCGCGCGTCGGGCCGCGAGGTTCCGGGCCGGACACCAGGAGCACAGGCCAGTAGCTCAATTGGCAGAGCACCGGTCTCCAAAACCGGGGGTTGGGGGTTCGATTCCCTCCTGGCCTGCCACACGCGTTCGGAGCGGCCGGCGCGGTACGCGCCGAGGGCCCGCGCACGCAGGAAAGGACCGGACACGTCGTGAAGTCAGCACGACTCGACAACGTCAGAGACTCGTCGATCCCCGTCACCGGGTGGTTCGGTCGGGCCCGGGTCTTTCTCGCCCAGGTCAAGAACGAGATGGAACGGGTGACGTGGCCGACCCGCAAGGAGGTCTACGCCACCACCCTGGTCGTCATCCTGACCTCGGTGTTCTTCGGAGTGTATCTCTGGAGCATCGATCTCGTCCTGACCCGGCTCGCCAGGTTCATCTTCGAGACTTTCGGAGCGCAATGACCGACGTCAGCACCCGGCAGTGGTACATCGTGCACACCTACTCGGGCTTCGAGAAGAAGGTGTCCGAGTCGCTCCGGCAGCGGGTGCAGGCCTATGGGCTGCAGTCGGACATCGGCGAGGTCCTCATCCCGACCGAGGATGTCGTCGAGATGCGGGGAGGCAAGCGCGTCGTCAGCTCGAAGCGGTTCTTCCCCGGCTACATCCTGGTCGAGATGACCATGACGGACCATGCGTGGCACGTGGTGCGGAACACGCCGAAGGTGACCGGATTCGTCGGCGCCGGCTCGAAGCCCACACCGCTGACGCGCGAGGAAGTGGACCAGATTATCCACCAGGTGACGGTCGCGGCGGAGAAGCCGAAACCGAAGTACTCGTTCGAGAAGGGCGACCAGGTGCGCATCAACGAGGGGCCGTTCAACAGCTTCAACGGCGTCGTCGACGATGTCAACGTGGATCGGAACACGCTCAGGGTCATGGTGACCATCTTCGGGCGATCGACGCCGGTCGAGCTCGATTTCCTGCAGGTCGAGAAGCTCTAGGAGTCGCAGGAGGCGCAGGCTCCTCGCCGGGCCGGTTGGGCGGCAATCGAGCGCGCGGAAGTTTCGCGTCAGCGGAGCTTCCAACGCGACCGCAGGTCGCGCGGGCGCGTGTGATCGAGAGGTTGGACGGGACATGGCGAAGAAGGTGATCGGGATGGTGAAGCTCCAGATAGCGGCCGGCAAGGCGACGCCGGCCCCCCCGGTCGGGACCGCGCTCGGTCCGCACGGGGTCAACATCATGGACTTCTGCAAGGCCTTCAACGCCAGGACCGCCAGCCAGGAGGGGCTCGTCATACCGGCGGTGGTGACCATCTACGCCGATCGGACCCTCAGCTTCATCACCAAGACCCCGCCCGCCGCGGTGTTGCTCAAGCGGGCCGCCAACATCGCCAAGGGCTCGGCCGAGCCGAACCGCAACAAGGTGGGCAAGGTGACGGCGGCCCAGGTCGAGGAGATCGCGAAGACGAAGATGCCGGACCTGAACACCAACGATCTGGCCGGGGCGGTGAAGGTGGTGGCGGGCACGGCCCGCTCCATGGGGCTCGAGATCGCGGGGCAGGAGCCTGCGCCGTAGTGCGGCGCGGACTCCGGCAGGGCTGGTTGGGCGCCGGGCGGCGATTGGCGGGCCGGCCGCCGTGGTGTGGCGGAGAGGCGGAGCAGAGATGGCGCGAAAGAGCAGGAAGTTCAGGGCGGCGGCCGAGCAGGTCGAGGATCGGCAGTACAGCCTGACCGAGGCGATGCCGCTTCTCCAGAAGGTCGGCTTCGCGGGCTTCGACGAGTCGGTCGAGGTGGCGGTCCGGCTGGGCGTGAACCCGAAGCATGCCGACCAGATGGTCCGGGGCACGGTGGTGCTGCCGCACGGGCTGGGCCGGTCCAAGCGGGTGCTGGTGATCGCCGGCGGCGAGAAGCAGAAGGAAGCCGAAGAGGCCGGCGCGGACGTCGTCGGCGGCGAGGAGATCGTCGAGCGCATCCAGGGCGGATGGCTGGAGTTCGACGCCGTGGTCGCCACGCCCGACATGATGCGCGTGGTCGGGAAGCTCGGCAAGGTGCTGGGGCCGCGGGGGTTGATGCCGAATCCGAAGACGGGAACGGTGACGTTCGAGGTGGCCCAGGCCATCAAGGAGATCAAGGCCGGCAAGGTCAACTACCGCGTCGACAAGGCCGGCGTCGTGCACGCGCCGGTCGGCCGGCGGTCCTTCGACCCCGGCGCCCTCGTCGAGAACGCCGAGGCGTTGATGGCCAGCGTCATCCGCGCGAAGCCGGCGGCGGCGCGGGGCAAGTACGTTCGGAGCGTGACCGTGTCGTCGACCATGGGGCCCGGGGTCAGGATCGACGCGTCGAGGGTCGATGCGATCGTGCGGTGACGGCGGCGGCCCGACGGCGCCGCCCGGCCTGCGGCCCGACGGCCCGGGTCGTCGGACGCGGCCCGGTCGTCGGGAGGCTGCGCCGCAGAACGGCGGGGAGAGAGATGCCGGTCAGTAGAAGCGCCAAGAGTGAGCAGATCGGGGAGTTGAACGAGGCCCTGGTCAGCGCGGAGAGCGTGGTCCTCGTCGACTTCAGCGGACTGGACGTGCCGAAGGTCACCGAGCTTCGGCGCCAGGTTCGCGCGGCGCGGGGCCGCTATCGGGTGGTCAAGAACACGCTGGCCCGGCGCGCCGTGGCCGGAACCGCCTACGAACCGTTGCGGGACGCGTTCCGGGGCACGACCGCGGTCGCGTACACCGAAGACGACCCCGTCGGGCTCGCGAAGGCGCTCGTGACGTTCGCCAAGGCGACTCCCGAGCTGAAGGTGAAGTCGGGCATGGTGGCGGGGCAGCCCATGGCTCCGGCCGAGGTCGAGAGCCTCGCGACCCTGCCCGGCAAGGACGAGCTGCGGGCGACCCTGCTCAGGACGCTGCAAGCCCCCATGAGCCAGCTCGTCGGCGTGCTGAGCGCGGTCCCGCGCGACCTCCTCGGCGTGCTCGTCGCGGCGGAGCGGAAGCGAAAGGAATCGGAGGAAGAGGGACAGGCGGACGGCTAGCCGCCTTCCGGGGTTTTCAGTGCGAGGAGTCTGGTCATGGCCGAAGTGACGCAGGAACAGGTTGTCGATTACATCAAGGGAATCTCCGTGCTCGAGCTCTCCCAGCTCGTCAAGACCCTCGAGGAGGAGCTCGGGGTTTCCGCCGCGGCGGCGATGCCGGTCGCGGTGGCGGGCGCCGCCGCCCCGGGGGCCGCGGCCGAGGCGGCCGAGGAGCAGACGGAGTTCACGGTCATGCTCGTCGAGATCGGTCCCAAGAAGATCAACGTGATCAAGGCCGTGCGCGAAGTCACGAGCCTGGGGCTCAAGGAAGCCAAGGACCTCGTCGAGAGCGCGCCGAAGGCGGTCAAGGAGGACATTCCCAAGGACGAGGCGGAAGCCATCGTGAAGAAGTTCGAGGACGTGGGCGCCAAGGCCGAGGTGAAGTAGCCCCTCGCCCCGGGGGCAGCGCGCGCGCGTCCGCCCGATGCCCGCGCGATGCAGACGGCAGGGCCGCGGCGGTGCGCCTCCGCACCCCCCGTTCGGGGAGCGGGGAGGACGGTGCGGGCGGCGCCCGCAGCCCGGCCCGGCGCGACACGGGGCCGAGCGTCCCCGTCCCGGCCCGCCGGACGTTCTCAGGCGGCGAACCGGAGCCGATAGACGACGCAGCGAGCGAATTCCTGGATCATCCCATCCTGGCCGGCAGTCCGAGGATGCAGAATGCAGAGTCAGCCCAAGAACGTCTACCGGGAGCGCATCGAGTTTTCGAAGATCCGGACGACGATCCCGATTCCCAACCTCATCGAGATCCAGAAGAAATCGTACGAGCGTTTTCTGCAGATGACCCGGCTGTCCTCCGAGCGGGAGGATGCGGGCCTCCAGTCGGTGTTCAAGTCGGTCTTTCCGATCAGCGACTTCAGGGAGAACTCGTCCCTGGAGTTCATCGAGTACTCGATCGGAAACTGGGAATGCAAGTGCGGGCGGCTCTCGGGCCTGCACCATCTCCGGCAGCCCTGCTCGGTCTGCGGCGCCACCCTCGTCGCCGAACCCTACGGGCAGCACGAGGTGCTCTGCCCCAAGTGCGGGGCCGCGAACCACGCGCGGGGGGTGGTCTGCGACGTCTGCGAGAACACCGTCGCCCTGAAGCTCAAGTACGACGTCGAGGAGTGCCAGGAACGGGGCGTCACCTACGCCGTGCCGCTCAAGGTCACGATTCGCCTGGTGGTCTGGAACAAGGACCCGGACACCGGCGCGAAGACGATCCGGGACATCAAGGAGCAGGAGGTCTACTTCGGCGATGTCCCGCTCATGACCGACAACGGCACGTTCATCATCAACGGCACCGAACGGGTCGTCGTTTCCCAGCTCCATCGGTCGCCCGGGGCCTTCTTCCACTCCGAGGACCGTCAGCTCCACGTCGCGCAGATCATCCCCTACCGCGGGTCCTGGGTGGAGTTCGAGTACGACGCCAAGAACCTGCTGTACGTGCGCATCGATCGGAAGCGCAAGTTCCTCGCCACCGTCTTTCTGCGGGCCCTGGGCCTCCGCGGCGCCGACGAGATCATCAAGACCTTCTACACCGTGGACCGGATCTCGCTGCGCGACGGCGCGCCGCGGTGGCAGGTGAGCCGCAACCTGATCGGCCGGCGCACGGCCGGCGAGGTGACGATAGACGCCACCCACAAGATCAGCGCCGGCAAGAAGATCGGCGCGTCCATGGTCACGGCCCTGCAGAAGGCCGGCATCGAGTGGATCGAGGTGGCCGAGACGGAGCTCGAGGGCGCGTACGCGGCGGCCGATGTCGTCGATCCCTCCACCGGCGAGGTGATTCTCGAGGCCAACGAGGAGGTGATTCCCCGGAAGGTCTCCGAGGCTCAGGAAAAGCAGGTCGAGGAGATCGAGGTCTTCTGGCCCGAGCGGGACGACATCGGGAACGTCCTGTCGACCACGCTGCGCAAGGACACCATCCGGACCCACGAAGAGGCGCTCATCGAGATCTACCGGCGCCTCCGCCCCGGCGACCCGCCGACGCTCGACAGCTCGCGCTCGCTGTTCGAGAGCATGTTCTTCAACGCGCAGAAGTACGACTTCTCGCGGGTCGGGCGGCTGAAGCTGAACACGAAGCTCGGGCTCGACACGCCGCTCGACGAGAAGATCCTGCATCCGCCCGACTTCTACGCGGTCATCAAGTACCTGCTGGCGCTGCGGCGGAACCCGACGAACGCCGACGACATCGATCACCTCGGCAACCGGCGCGTGCGGTCGGTCGGCGAGCTCCTCGAGAACCAGTTCCGCATCGGCCTGGTGCGGATGGAACGGGCGATCAAGGAGAAGATGTCGGTCTATCAGGAGATGGCGACGGCGATGCCGCACGACCTGATCAACGCCAAGCCGGTGATGGCGGCGATCCGGGAGTTCTTCGGCTCGTCCCAGCTCTCCCAGTTCATGGATCAGACCAACCCCCTCTCCGAGATCACCCACAAGCGCCGCTTGTCGGCCCTGGGGCCGGGGGGGCTCTCGCGGGAGCGGGCGGGCTTCGAGGTGCGCGACGTCCATCCGACCCACTACGGGCGCATCTGTCCCATCGAGACGCCGGAGGGACCGAACATCGGGTTGATCTCGTCGTTGTCCTGCTACGCCCGGATCAACGAGTTCGGCTTCATCGAGTCGCCCTATCGCCGCATCAGGGAGGATCGCGCCGCCGACTTCGTGCAGATCGCCAACGCCGGGGCGACCGGTTTCCAGGTCGGCGACGTCGTCGACGTCGTCGACGCCGAGAAGGAGAACGCGTCGGCCCGGAAGAAGAAGAAGAAGGCGGCCGAGTACGAGCCCTACTCGTTCTACCTCTCGGCGTGGGAGGAGGACCGGTACATCATCGCGCAGGCGAACGCCCGCCTCGACGACGGGGGCAACCTGATCGACTCGCGGGTCAACGCCAGGAAGGCCGGCGAGTTCATTCTCGCCCCGCGCGACAAGGTCGAGTTCATCGACGTGTCGCCGAAGCAGCTCGTCTCGGTGGCGGCGTCCCTCATCCCCTTCCTCGAGCACGACGACGCCAACCGGGCGTTGATGGGGTCGAACATGCAGCGGCAGGGCGTGCCGCTGCTGCAGGCGCGGGCGCCGTTCGTCGGCACCGGGATGGAGTACATCACCGCCCGCGATTCCGGCGCCGTCGTCGTCGCGCGGCGCAGCGGCACCGTCGACTACGTCGATTCGCAGCGGGTCGTCGTCCGGGTCGAGGGAGAGTCCGGCGAGATGTCGCGCGAGATGGGCGCCGACATCTACACCCTGACCAAGTTCCGCCGGTCCAACCAGAACACCTGCATCAACCAGAAGCCGATCGTGCAGGTGGGCCAGAAGGTCGCCCGGGGACAGGTGCTCGGCGACGGACCCTGCACCGAGCTCGGCGAGCTCGCCCTCGGCCGGAACGTGCTCGTCGCGTTCATGCCGTGGCGCGGGTACAACTTCGAGGACGCCATCCTGGTGTCCGAGCGGATGGTCAAGGACGACTACTACACGTCGATCCACATCGAGGAGTTCGAGACCGAGTCGCGCGACACCAAGCTCGGGCCCGAGGAGATCACCCGGGACATTCCCAACGTGTCCGAGGGTTTCCTCGCCGACCTCGACGACAGCGGCATCATCCGGATAGGCGCCTACGTCAAGCCCGGCGACATCCTCGTGGGCAAGGTGACCCCGAAGGGGGAGACGCAACTGACCCCGGAGGAGAAGCTGCTGCGGGCCATCTTCGGCGAGAAGGCGGGCGACGTGCGCGATGCGTCGCTGCTCTGCCCCCCCGGCATCGACGGCATCATCGTGGGGGTCAAGATCTTCTCGCGCAAGGGCATCGAGAAGGACGACCGGGCCAAGGCCATCGAGGCCGAGGAGCTCGAGATGATGGAGAAGAATCTCGAGGACGAGATTCGGATCCTGCACGAGGAGGTCAAGAAGCGGGTATCGGCGAAGCTCGACGGCCAGGAGCTCGCGAGCGATCTGTTCGACGATCACGGGCAGGAGGTGCTGCTGGCGGGGGGCACGGTGCTCACCCCCGAGACCGTCCTCGCGCTGCCCTATCAGGCGGTGACCCGCATTCGGCTCGCGGGGTCCGATCGGCAGCTCGGGAACGAGCTGCGGACCCTCGAGGAGCGCACCGAGCGTCAGGTGGAGGTGATCCGCCAGATGTTCGAGGAGAAGAAGGAGAAGATCCGCCGCGGCGACGAGCTGCCTCCCGGGGTCATCAAGCTCGTGAAGGTCTACGTCGCCATGAAGCGGAAGCTCTCCGTCGGCGACAAGATGGCCGGCCGTCACGGCAACAAGGGGGTCATCGCGCGGGTGCTGCCGGAAGAGGACATGCCGCATCTGCCCGACGGCACCCCGGTCGAGATCGTCCTGAACCCCCTCGGCGTGCCGTCGCGCATGAACGTCGGGCAGATCCTGGAGACCCACCTCGGCTGGGCCGCCGCCGCCCTCGGGCTCCATTTCGCCACGCCGGTCTTCGACGGCGCGACCGAGGCCGAGATCAAGGGGTGGCTCGAGAAGGCGGGGCTGCCGCCGAGCGGCAAGAGCCGGCTCATCGACGGCATGACCGGCGAGGAGTTCGAGCAGGACGTGACCGTCGGCTACATCTACATGCTGAAGCTCTCGCACCTCGTCGACGACAAGATCCACGCGCGGTCCATCGGGCCGTACTCGTTGATCACGCAGCAGCCCCTGGGCGGCAAGGCGCAGTTCGGGGGGCAGCGTTTCGGGGAGATGGAGGTGTGGGCGCTCGAGGCGTACGGGGCCGCGCACACGCTGCAGGAGCTGCTGACCGCCAAGTCGGACGACGTCACCGGACGGTCCAAGATCTACGAGGCGATCGTCAAGGGCGACGCCTCGTTCACGCCGGGGCTGCCGGAGTCCTTCAACGTGCTGATCCGCGAGCTTCAGGCGCTGTGCCTCGACGTCGAGCTGCTGAAGACGCGCGCGGCACCGATGCCCGCCCTGACGGAACCCGCCGCCGAGGACGAACAGGCGGCGGCCGCGTCTTCGGAAACGGGGGAGGCCGAGGCGGTCCCCGCTCTCGACGAGGCGTAGCGAGGAGCATCCCATGAGATCCAGTTTCGCGGACCGCGGCTCGCTGACGGCCGACTTCGACGCCATCCGGATCAGCCTCGCCTCGCCGGAGACCATCCGGTCCTGGTCGCACGGTGAGGTGACCAAGCCCGAGACCATCAACTACCGGACGTTCAAGCCGGAGCGGGACGGGTTGTTCTGCGCCAAGATCTTCGGCCCGGTGACCGACTGGGAGTGCCTCTGCGGGAAGTACAAGCGCATGAAGCACCGGGGCGTGATCTGCGACAAGTGCGGGGTCGAGGTGACCCAGGCCAAGGTGAGGCGCGAGCGCCTCGGGCACATCACGCTGGCCACCCCGGTCAGCCACGTCTGGTTCTTCAAGGGGCTTCCGAGCCGCATCGGCCACCTGCTCGACATCTCGCTGCGCGACCTCGAGCGCATTCTCTACTTCGAGGCGTTCGTGGTGATCGACCCCGGCGACAGCGAGTTCGAGCCCCATCAACTGCTCACCGAGGAGCAGTACCGGAAGGCGATCGAGGAATACGGCCCGAAGTTCCGGGCCCAGATGGGGGCCGAGGCCATCAAGGAGCTGCTCAAGCGGGCCGATATCCACGACCTCGCGGAGCAGTTGAGGGTGGACATGCGCCGGGAGAACTCGGTGCAGAAGAAGCTCAAGTTCGCCAAGCGGCTGAAGGTCGTCGGTGCGTTCCAGAAGTCGACCAATCGCCCCGAGTGGATGATTCTCGACGTCATTCCCGTCATTCCGCCGGAGCTGCGCCCCCTCGTCCCCCTCGACGGGGGCCGCTTCGCGACCTCCGATCTCAACGACCTCTACCGCCGGGTCATCAACCGGAACAACCGCCTGAAGAAGCTCATGGAGCTGAAGGCGCCCGACGTGATCATCCGCAACGAGAAGCGGATGCTGCAGGAGGCGGTGGACGCGTTGTTCGACAACGGCCGGCGCGGCCGGGTGCTGCGCGGGGCGAACAACCGCCCCCTGAAGTCGCTGTCGGACACGCTCAAGGGCAAGCAGGGGCGGTTCCGCCAGAATCTGCTCGGCAAGCGCGTGGACTACTCGGGGAGGTCGGTCATCGTCGTGGGGCCCGAGCTCCAGCTCCACCAGTGCGGGCTCCCCAAGAAGATGGCCCTGGAGCTGTTCAAGCCGTTCATCTACAACAAGCTCGAGGGCCGCCAGCTCGTGTCGACCATCAAGCAGGCGAAGGAGATGGTCGACCAGCAGCTCCCCGAGGTGTGGGACATCCTCGAAGAGGTGATCCGCGAGCACCCGGTGCTGCTCAACCGGGCGCCGACGCTCCACCGTCTGGGGATACAGGCGTTCGAGCCGGTCCTCGTCGAGGGCAAGGCAATCCGCATCCATCCCCTGGTGTGCACGGCCTTCAACGCCGACTTCGACGGCGACCAGATGGCCGTGCACATTCCGCTCGCCCCCGAGGCCCAGATCGAGGCCTCGGTGCTGATGAAGGCCTCGAAGAACATCCTGTCCCCCGCCAACGGCGCGCCGATCACGGTGCCCTCGCAGGACATCGTGCTGGGGTGCTACTACGTGACCAAGGCCAAGAAGGGGGCCAGGGGGGAGGGGCGCGTCTTCGGCTCGGTGGACGAGGTCGGCCTGGCCCTCGCGGCGGGCGCAATCGAGACCCTCAGCCCGATCCGGCTCCGGCTCACGGGGCCGCTCATGGACCTGACGGTGGCCCGGGACGACCAGGACGTGCTGAGGACGCCGGTCCGGGACGTCGATGGCAAGATCATCGACACCACCGCCGGCCGGGTGGTGTTCAACAGCGCGCTGCCGGACGAGATTCCCTTCGTCAACGGCATTCTGAAGAAGAAGGGGCTCGGCCAGCTCGTCCAGTTCTGCTACCTGAAGCACGGCGTCGCCAAGACGGTCGAGATGCTCGACCGGCTGAAGCAGCTCGGGTTCGGTTACGCCACCCGATCCGGCCTGTCGATCGGCATCGACGACCTCATCGTGCCCGCCCAGAAGGCGTCGATGATCAAGGACGCCAACGACGAGGTCATCCGGGTCGAGCAGCAGTATCTGGAAGGGGCGATCACGAACGGCGAGCGGTACAACAAGGTCATCGCCATCTGGTCGGACGTGACCGAGAAGGTCGCCGACGAGATGTTCAACGAGATGGAGGGCCTCGCCGGCGGCGGTCAGGACTTCAACGCCGTCTACATCATGGCCGACTCCGGGGCCCGGGGGAGCAAGCAGCAGATCCGCCAGCTCGCGGGCATGCGCGGCCTGATGGCGAAGCCGTCCGGCGAGATCATCGAGGTGCCCATCACGTCGAACTTCCGTGAAGGGCTCACCGTGCAGCAGTACTTCATCTCGACCCACGGCGCCCGGAAGGGGCTCGCGGACACCGCGCTGAAGACCGCCGACTCCGGGTACCTCACGCGCCGGCTGGTGGACGTGGCCCAGGACGTGATCATCTCCGAGGAGGACTGCGGCACGCCGGACGGGATCGAGTCGCGCGCCATCGTCGAGAGCGGCGAGATCATCGAGCCGCTGCGGGACCGCATCGTCGGCCGCGTGGCGCTGGAGGAGGTCGTCGATCCGTTCACCAACGACGTCATCGTGCCCGGCAACGAGCTGATCGTCGAGGACCTCGCCTCGCAGATCGAGGACTCGGGCGTCGAGAAGGTGAAGATCCGGTCGGTGCTGACGTGCGCGGCCCGGCGCGGGGTGTGCGCGAAGTGCTACGGCCGCGATCTCGGCACCGGGGAGCTCGCCGAGCTCGGCTTGGCCGTCGGCGTCGTCGCCGCCCAGTCGATCGGCGAGCCCGGGACCCAGCTCACCATGCGGACCTTCCACATCGGGGGGACGGCGTCGCGGGTGTCGGCGCAGTCGACCCTCGAGGCGAAGCACGTGGGGACGGTGCGGTTCGACGGGATCCAGTGGGTCAAGGCGAAGGACGGCACCCTCGTCGTGATGAACCGGACCGGCTCGCTGGTCGTGCAGGACGAGAAGGGGCGGGACCGCGAGCGGTACCCCGTGGTGTACGGGGCCCACCTGAGGGTGTCCGACGGCCAGCACGTCGAGCAGGACGAGGTCCTGGTCCAGTGGGACCCCTACACGTTCTCGATCATCACGGAGAAGATGGGGACGGTCCGGTTCAAGGACATCGTCCAGGGGACGACGGTTCACGAGGAAGTGGACGAGGTGACCGGCCTGTCCCGCCTCATCATCATGGACTCGCCCGACGAGAAGAAGCAGCCGACGGTCGAGGTCCGGAACGAGGCCGGCAAGCTGGAGCGCAAGTACAACATGCCGTCGCACGCGCACCTGATGGTGGTGGACGGGCAGGAGGTGACGGCGGGCGAGGTCCTCGCGAAGATCCCGAGGGAGACGACCAAGACCAAGGACATCACCGGCGGCCTGCCCCGCGTTCAGGAGCTGTTCGAGGCGCGGAAGCCGCGCGAGACCGCGGTCATCAGCGAGATCGACGGCACCGTCAAGATCGGCAGCATCGTCAAGGGGATGCGCAAGATCATCATCGTGCCGGACGAGCCGGGGGCGGAGCCGCGCGAGTACTCGCTGCCGCGGGGGGTCCACGTCAACGTGCAGGACGGGGACCGCGTCCGCGCCGGCGAGCAGCTCATGGACGGTCCCAGCAATCCTCACGACATCCTCAGCGTCCTGGGCCCGAAGGCCCTGCAGAGCTACCTCGTGAACGAGATCCAGGAGGTCTACCGCCTCCAGGGCGTGACCATCAACGACAAGCACATCGAGGTCGTGGCCCGGCAGATGATGCGCTGGGTGAAGATCGAGGACGTGGGGAGCACCGACTTCCTGATCGACGAGCAGGTGGACCGGTCGCGGTTCCTCACCGAGAACGAGCGGGTCATCGCGGAGGGCGGCCAGCCCGCCACGGGTCGGCCCCTGCTGCTCGGCATCACCAAGGCCTCGCTGTCCACCGACTCCTTCATCTCGGCCGCCTCGTTCCAGGAGACGACCCGGGTGCTGACGGAAGCCTCGATCTCCGGGAAGGTCGACCATCTCCGGGGGCTGAAGGAGAACGTGACGATGGGCCGGCTGATTCCCGCCGGCACCGGGTACGACTTCTACCGCGGCGTGCAGATCGAGGCCGACGAGCCCCCGCCGACGCCGCCGCCGAGCCTCGAGGAGCTCGATCTCGAGCGGGAGATGGAGTATCTCGTGGAGCCGGAGACGGCCGGCCGCGACCAGGAGTCGGCGCCGTAGAACGGCGCGGACTCCTGCAGGGTTGGTTGGGCGCCAAGCGGAGCCGGAGGCGACGATTGGCGGGCTAGGAGTCGGCGCCGTAGAACGGCGCGGACTCCTGCAGGGTTGGTTGGGCGCCAAGCGGAGCCGAAGGCGACGATTGGCGGGCCAGGCGGTCGAACCAGGGGGAGGGCTCGGACGCGCGGGGCGCGATTCCTTGCGTTGGCGGGGTTTCCGTGTTAACCTCGCAAGGTTCTGGCCGGAGTTGGGACACCCTATCTGACTCCGACTGTCGGAGAGGGGCGTGTGAACCGCCGGGGTCGGTGAGTCCGGCCGGGTGTTCGCGGGTCTTGCGCGACTCGCCCTCTTTCTCGTACGGAGCAGGCCCCGGTTCGCTCTCGTGGGGCGGCCGGGCTCTTCTTCGCGGCGCGCACACACAATTAGGGTCAATCGCGTCGGGTGCCAAGCTGCCGCTTTCAGGCCCGACGCAACTGTCGCGGGCGTCCCTGCCGCCGGCCGGGATGTCGTGACGCATTCGACGCCAAGGAGCGGTTCGTGCCGACGATCAGCCAGCTCGTGAGGAAGGGCCGTTACCGGATCGAGTCCAAGACCAAGAGCCCCGCCTTGCAGCGTTGCCCCCAGCGTCGGGGCGTTTGCGTGCGGGTGTTCACGCAGACGCCGAAGAAGCCGAACTCCGCGTTGCGGAAGGTCGCCCGCGTCCGGCTGACCAATCAGATCGAGGTGACCACGTACATTCCCGGCGAGGGCCACAACCTCCAGGAGCACTCGCTGGTGCTCATTCGCGGAGGCCGCGTCAAGGACCTCCCCGGGGTGCGCTACCACGTGGTGCGGGGGACGCTGGACACCACCGGGGTGCAGGACCGGAAGCAGAGCCGGTCGAAGTACGGGGCGAAGCGCCCGAAGAAGTAGAGGCGTTCCCGGTTCCGCGGTCGACGAAGAGGAAAGTGCCATGCCACGCAGACGCGAGGTCCCCAAGCGCGAGGTTCCGCCGGATCCGCTCTACAACAGCACTCTCGTGACCAAGTTCGTGCGCACCATCATGAAGAGCGGCAAGCGGAGCACGGCCGAGGGGCTGCTGTACGGAAGCCTCGACATCATCCGGGAGCGGACCGGCGACGATCCGCTCAAGGTGTTCAAGAAGGCGGTCGACAACGTGAAGCCCAGCCTCGAGGTCAAGTCGCGCCGCGTCGGCGGCTCGAACTACCAGGTGCCCATCGAGGTCAATCCGAACCGCCGGCTCTCGCTGAGCCTGCGGTGGCTGTCGGGCTACGCGCGGGCCCGCAGCGACGGCAAGACGATGCGGGAGAAGCTCGCGAACGAGTTCATCGACGCGTCGAACCTGCGGGGCGGGTCGGTGAAGAAGCGCGAAGACACCCACCGCATGGCCGACGCGAACAAGGCGTTCGCCCACTATCGTTGGTGAGAGCGCGGAACGCGCAGGCAGAAGCAGACCAGTGGTTGGAGCCGAATTGGAGATCGCCCCCGCGACCCCGGACCGGGGGGTCGCGCGAAGCAGGCAGTCACGAACGGGCAAGGTGATGTCGAGACAGGTGCCGCTCGAGCGGACACGGAACATCGGCATCATGGCCCATATCGATGCCGGCAAGACGACGACCACCGAACGGGTGCTGTTCTACACCGGCATCACCTACAAGATCGGCGAGGTCCACGACGGCACCGCGGTCATGGACTGGATGGCCCAGGAGCAGGAACGGGGCATCACCATCACCTCCGCCGCGACCACGTGCATGTGGCGCGACCACCGCATCAACATCATCGACACGCCGGGGCACGTGGACTTCACGGCCGAGGTCGAGCGATCGCTGCGGGTGCTCGACGGGGCGGTGGCGGTGTTCGACGCGGTCGGCGGGGTGGAGCCGCAGTCGGAGACCGTCTGGCGCCAGGCCGACAAGTACCGGGTGCCGCGCATCTGCTTCGTCAACAAGATGGACCGCGTCGGGGCCGACTTCCAGCGCACGCTGACCCAGATTCGCGAGAAGCTCCAGGCGAACCCGGTGGCCGTCCAGTTGCCGCTCGGCGCCGAGGACGGCTTCGTCGGCGTGATCGACCTGGTGGCGATGAAGGCGGTCCGGTATCGGGACGAGTCGCTCGGCGCCGAGTCGGTGCTCGAGGAGATTCCCGCCGACCGCCTCGAGGAGGCGACGGCGGCGCGCGAGGCGCTGATCGAGAAGATCTGCGAGGTCGACGACCGGTTGCTCGAGAAGTACCTGCACGGGCAGCCGATCGAGGCCGACGAGATCGTCCCCGTCCTGCGCCGCCGGACCGTCGAGTCCGTGCGCAACGAGAAGGCTCCGTTCGTGCCGGTGCTGTGCGGCAGCGCCTTCAAGAACAAGGGCGTGCAGCCGCTGATCGACGCGGTGGTCGACTACCTGCCGTCGCCCGCCGACATTCCCGCCGTGACCGGGACGGCGCCGGACGGCGACGCGGTGCTCGAGCGGCCGGCCCACGACGCCGCGCCGTTCTCGGCCCTCGCCTTCAAGATCATGACCGACTCCTACGTCGGTCAGCTCGCCTTCATCCGCGTGTACTCCGGCGTGATGGCCAGCGGAGCGACCATCTACAACCCGCGGCTGGGCCGCCGGGAGCGGATCGGCCGCCTGCTGAAGATGCACGCCAACAAGCGGGAGGAGATCGAGCAGGTCTACGCCGGCGACATCGCCGCCGCGGTCGGGCTGAAGACCGTGGCCACCGGCGACACCATCTGCGACCGCGCGCATCCGGTCGTGCTCGAGGCCATGGAGTTTCCGACTCCCGTCATCGCGCTGGCCATCGAGCCGAAGACGAAGGCCGACCAGGAGAAGCTCGGCCAGGGGTTGGCGAAGCTCACCACCGAGGATCCGACGTTCCAGGTGCGGACCGACGTCGAGACCGGCCAGGTGGTCGTTTCCGGCATGGGCGAGCTCCATCTGGAGATCATCGTCGACCGGCTTCGGCGCGAGTTCGGGGTGGCGGCGACGGTCGGCCGCCCGCAGGTGGCCTATCGCGAGACCCTCACGCGGCCGGCGGAGGCCGAGGGCCGGCACGTCAAGCAGACCGGCGGGCGCGGTCAGTACGGTCACGTCAAGCTCAGCGTCGTGCCGGGGCGCTCGGGGGACGGGTTCGTCTTCGAGAACCGGATATTCGGCGGCGCGATTCCCAAGGAGTTCATTCCGTCGGTCGAGGCGGGGGTGCGCGAGGCGGTGACGACCGGCATCCTCGCGGGATACCCGATCGAGGACGTGACCGTCACCCTGCTCGACGGCTCGTCGCACGACGTCGACTCGTCGGAGGTGGCGTTCAAGATCGCGGGGTCCATGGCGTTCCGCGAGGCCGCCCGACGCGCCGCCCCGGTGCTGCTGGAGCCGATCATGAAGGTCGAGGTCGTGGTGCCGGAGGTGTACATGGGCGACATCATCGCCGACATCAACGGCCGCCGCGGCAAGGTGAAGTCGATGGAGGCCCACGGCGGCACGCAGATCGTCAACGCCCGCGTGCCCCTCGCGGAGATGTTCGGCTACGCCACCGAGCTGCGCTCGCGCACGCAGGGGCGCGCCACCTACACGATGCACTTCGAACGCTACGATCAGGTCCCGCAGGCGGTCAGCGAACAGATCGTCGCGCGCATTCAGGGCAGATAGAAGAGGCTATCGCATGGCGAAGGAGAAGTTCGACCGGTCGAAACCGCACGTGAACATCGGGACGATCGGGCACATCGACCACGGGAAGACGACGCTGACGGCGGCGATCACGTCGGTTCTGTCGAAGCACGACGCGAAGAACGTGGTTCGTTCGTTCGACTCGATCGACAACGCGCCGGAGGAGCGTGAGCGGGGGATCACGATCGCGACGGCGCACGTGGAGTACATGACGGCGAACCGTCACTACGCCCACGTGGACTGCCCCGGCCACGCCGACTACATCAAGAACATGATCACGGGTGCGGCGCAGATGGACGGCGCGATACTCGTGGTCGCGGCGACCGACGGGGTGATGCCGCAGACGCGAGAGCACATTCTTCTGGCCCGTCAGGTCGGGGTTCCGTCTCTGGTCGTGTTCATGAACAAGGTGGACATGGTTGACGACGAGGAGCTTCTGGACTTGGTGGAGCTGGAGGTCCGGGAGCTGCTGTCGTCGTATGAGTTCCCGGGCGACGACCTTCCGGTGGTTCGCGGTTCGGCGCTGAAGGCGCTGGAGGGCGACGAGCAGTACACGGCGACGGTGGACGAGCTGATGGCGGCGGTTGACGACTACGTTCCGCTTCCGGTGCGCGACGTGGACAAGCCGTTCCTGATGCCGATCGAGGACGTGTTCTCGATCTCGGGCCGTGGGACGGTGGTGACGGGCCGTGTCGAGCGGGGCGTGGTGAAGGTGAGCGAAGAGATCGAGATCGTGGGCTTCCAGGACACCCAGAAGAAAGTGGTTACCGGTGTCGAGATGTTCAGGAAGCTGCTGGACGAGGGTGTTGCGGGCGACAACATCGGGGTTCTGCTTCGCGGGCTGGAGAAGGACGATGTCGAGCGTGGTCAGGTGCTGGCGAAGCCGAAGTCGATCACGCCTCACACGAAGTTCAAGGGCGAGGTGTACGTGTTGACGAAGGACGAGGGTGGCCGTCACACGCCGTTCTTCAACGGGTATCGCCCTCAGTTCTACCTTCGGACGACGGACGTGACGGGTGTTGCGACGTTGCCTGACGGCGTCGAGATGGTGATGCCGGGCGACAACGTGTCGATGGAGGTGGAGCTGATCACGCCGGTGGCGCTGGAGAAGGGCCTTCGTTTCGCGATTCGGGAAGGCGGGCGCACGGTGGGGTCGGGGGCGATCACGGAGATCGTCGAGTAGCCGCGCCCCGGAACGGGCCCGGGAGCGTGCGCCGGGGAACGGCGCGGACTCCTGGAGGGTTGGTGGGGCGCCACGCGGAGCCGCAGGCGACGATTGGCGGGCTCGGTGAGAAGTCATGTTCAGCGACAAGATACGGATACGCCTGAAGGCCTACGATCACCGGGTGCTCGATCAGTCGACGCACGAGATCGCCGACACTGCCCGGCGGACCGGCGCCCGTCTCGCGGGACCGATACCGCTGCCGACGGATCTGAACAAGTGGACGGTCCTGAGATCGCCCCATGTCGACAAGAAGTCGCGCGAGCAGTTCGAGATCCGCACTCACAAGCGGCTGATCGACATCTTCGAGCCGACGTCCCAGACCGTCGATGCGCTGATGAAGCTCGATCTGCCGGCCGGAGTCGACGTCGAGATCAAGGCATTCGGCAAGGACGGCAACGACTAGGAGTCCGGGCCGCGGCACGGCGCGGACGCCCGGCGGGGTGGCCGGGCGCCGGCCGGAGCCGAAGGCGACGAGTGGCGGGCCCGGAGTCTGGTGGAGCTCGGCAGCACGGACGCAGACGATCATGGTGACCGGAATCCTCGGCCGAAAGATCGGAATGACCCAGTTGTTCGGCGACGACGGCGCGATCATGCCGGCGACGGTCATCAAGGCCGGCCCGTGCGTCGTCGTGCAGCGGAAGACGGTGGAGCGCGACGGCTATGCGGCGGTGCAGCTCGGGCTCGTCGACGACGCGCCGGCCAACGCGAACCGGCCCATCGCCGGCCACTACCGGAAGGCCAACGTGCCCCCGACCCGGATCCGACGGGAGGTCGGCGTGGACGGCGACGGACCGGTGGAAGGCGAGCAGGTGGTGGCGTCGGTGTTCGCGGACGGCGACCGTGTCGATGTCGTGGGGGTCAGCCGCGGCAAGGGGTTCCAGGGCGTCATGAAGCGCCACGGTTTCGGCGGCGGGCGCGCCACGCACGGCTCCATGTTCCACCGCGCGCCCGGTTCCATCGGGGCGTCGTCCTATCCCTCGCGGGTCATCAAGGGCATGCGGGGACCGGGGCGGATGGGCGGCGACCGGGTCACGACGCGGAACCTGGAGGTGCTGCGGGTGGATGCCGAGCAGCACGTGCTGGTGGTCAAGGGAGCGGTTCCGGGCGCGCCGGGCGGCGTGGTCGTGATCAGGAAGGCGGTCGCCGCCAAGCCGGTGCCCGCGCCGGCGCCCGAGGCACCGGCGAAGAAGCGGAAGTAGGCAGGAGTCTGCGCCGTGAAACGGTGCGGACTCCTGGAGGGTTGGTTGGGCGGAGGGCGGAGCCGTAGGCGACGCTTTCCGGGCCGGGTGCGCCATGACGCTGGATGTCGTTGATTCGCGGAACGAGAAGATCGGCTCGGTCGAGGTCAGTGACGCCGTTTTCGGCGGCCGGCCGAACCAGGGCGTCATCTGGGAGTCGGTGGTGCACCAGTCGGCCGGCGAGCGGCGCGGCACCCACGCGACGAAGACGCGGGGTCAGGTCAGCGGGACCGGCAAGAAGCCGTGGCGCCAGAAGGGCACCGGCCGCGCACGGGTCGGCGAGAGCCGCAACCCGCTCTGGCGCACCGGCGGCGCGGTGTTCGGGCCCCAGCCGCGGAGCTACGCGTATCGCCTGCCGAAGAAGGTCGTGCGAGGCGCCCTGCGGGCCGCGTTGACGGAGAAGTTCGCGGGCGGCGACGTGCTCGTCGTCGATCGGCTCGGGGTCGACGAGCCGCGTACCCGGCTCGCGGTCGAGCTGCTCGACCGCCTCGACGTGGCGTCCAAGGCGTTGCTGGTCGACGTGCAGCCGGACGGGAAGCTCGTGCTGGCGGTGCGCAACCTCGGCGACGTCAGGCTCGTGGCGACGGGGCGCCTCGGCGCGAGGGACGTCGTCGACGCCCGGCAGGTGGTGATGACGTGCGCCGCGGTCGAGAAGCTCACTCAGGTGCTGGCGTCATGAGAGAGACCGAAGTCATTCGGCGGGCCCTCGTCACCGAGAAGACCACCATCCAGCGCGAGGACACGGGAACCATCGTGCTCGAGGTGGCGATGCGGGCGACGAAGGTCGAGATCAAGCAGGCGGTCGAGCGACTGCTCGGGTCGAAGGTCGCGAGCGTCCGCACGTCCATCAATCACGGCAAGATCAAGCGGCAGGGGCGTTTCTCGGGCCAGCGGCCGGACTGGAAGAAGGCCTACGTCCGGCTGCGCGACGGCGAGACCGTGCCCGAGTTCCTGGAAGGCGCGTAGCAGGACCAGGACGATGACCATACGCAAGTACAAGCCGACGTCGGCGGGGCGGCGCTTCCAGACGGTGCAGACTTTCGACGAGATCACCGAGACGAAGCCGTACAAGCCCCTGACCGAGCCGTTGCCCAGGTCCGGCGGCCGCAACAACCGGGGCCGCATCACGATTTGGCAGCGGGGCGGAGGGCACAAGCGCACGTATCGCATCATCGACTTCAAGCGCGACAAGCGCGACGTGCCGGGGCGGGTGACCACCATCGAGTACGACCCTAACCGGTCCGCCCGCATCGCCCTCGTGACCTACGCCGACGGCGAGAAGCGGTACATCCTGCACCCGGCCGGCGTGGCCGTGAACGCTACCGTCGTCGCGGGAGACCGCGTCGACATCCTGCCCGGCAACACCCTGCCCCTCAAGAACATTCCGCTCGGCACCCAGATGCACAACGTGGAGCTCAAGCCGGGCAAGGGCGGCCAGCTCGCCCGCAGCGCGGGGGCGAGCGTGCAGCTCGTGGCCAAGGAAGGCGAGTACGTGTCGGTCCGGCTGCCGTCGGGCGAGGTCCGCCGGATTCTGAAGGAGTGCGTGGCCACCATCGGCCAGGTCGGCAACGTCGATCACGAGAACGTGTCGCTGGGCAAGGCGGGCCGCAAGCGCTGGCTCGGGCGTCGGCCCAACGTCCGGGGGGTCGCGATGAACCCCGTCGACCACCCGCTCGGCGGCGGCGAGGGCAAGGCCGCGGGCGGCCGCCACCCCGTGTCTCCGTGGGGCGTCCCGACCAAGGGATACAAGACCCGGAGCCGGAAGCCGTCGGACAAGTTCATCGTCCAGCGTCGGCGGCGGAGGAAATGACGGGCGCCGCGGCGGGCGCGCCGGCCGATTGGGCGCAGCGCGCGACGGGCGGCGGCGCGTGGCCGGGAAGCCGTTTCGCGGGCGGGATTGAGACGAGGCGTCAATGAGTCGATCGCTGAAGAAGGGACCGTTCGTCGACATACCGCTGCTCGAGAAGGTCGAACGCATGAACAACAGCGGAGACCGCCGGGTCATCAAGACCTGGTCTCGACGCTCGACGGTCATCCCCGAGATGGTCGGGCACACCATCGCGGTGCACAACGGCAAGAAGTTCATCCCCGTGTACCTGACCGAGAACATGGTCGGGCACAAGCTCGGCGAGTTCTCGCCGACCCGCTTGTTCCGGGGGCATACGAGCAAGCGCGACAAGGCCGCCTCCGTCGGCAAGGGCAAATGACGATGATCGAAGGGCGTGCCACGGCGCGTTATGTCCGGACCTCGGCCCAGAAGGCCAAGCTGGTGATGGACCTGATTCGCGGCCAGAGCGTGGATCGGGCGCTGGCCACCCTGCGTTTCTCGCAGAAGCGCGTAGCCGGCGCCGTCGCCAAGGTGCTCCGTTCCGCGGTGGCGAACGCGGAGCAGAAGGACGGGGCGGCCGGCGACGTCGACCGCATGGTCGTGTCGAGGTGCTACGCCGACCAGGGGCCGTCGATGAAGCGCATCCGCCCCGCGCCGATGGGCCGCGCGTTCCGCATCGTCAAGCGGACGGCGCACCTGACCGTGCACGTCGAGGAACGGCCGGAAGTCGGCGCGGCGGGCGAGCCGGGTTCGGCCGGGGCGGGGTTCTCCGGACGCGGTCGCAAGAGGCGGTCCGCGCGGCGGCCGCGGAAGCGGTCGAACGCGAGAGGTTGACGAGATGGGGCAGAAGGTTCACCCGTACGGGTTCAGGCTGGGCTTCAACAAGACGTGGCGGTCGCGCTGGTACGCCGACCGCGACTACGCCAAGCTCCTGCACGAGGATCTCTCGCTGCGGTCCGATCTGAAGAAGCGCTTCAAGCACGCCGGCGTGTCCAAGATCGAGATCGAGCGCGCCGCCAACAAGTTGAAGATCGATATCTGCACGTCTCGGCCGGGCATCATCATCGGGCGCAAGGGCACCGAGGTGGACAAGCTCAAGACCGAGATCCAGCGGCGGACCAAGCGCGAGGTCTTCATCAACATTCAGGAGATTCAGAAGCCCGAGCTCGATGCCCAACTGATCGGCGAGTCGGTGGCCCTGCAGCTCGAGAAGCGCGTCGCCTTCCGGCGCGCGATGCGCAAGGCGGTCGAGTCGGCCCTGCGGTTCGGGGCCCGCGGCATCAAGGTGCGGGTGGGGGGACGGCTGAACGGTGCGGAGATCGCGCGCACCGAATGGTATCTGCACGGGCAGTTGCCGCTGCAGACCCTGCGGGCGGACATCGACTACGGATTCGCCGAGGCCAACACCACCTACGGGCAGATCGGCGTGAAGGTGTGGCTGTACAAGGGCGACCGTCACGAGCCGCGGCTGGCCCGCGACGAAGAGTACCGGGTGCCGCGCCGCGGGGCGCGGGCCTAGACGGCTCGAGGCGCGGCACCCGGACACCTGCGAGGTAAGCAGTCATGTTGATGCCGAAGAAAGTCAAACACCGGAAGCAGCACCGCGGGCGCATGACCGGCAAGGCGTGGCGGGGCTCGACCGTGTCTTTCGGCGACTATGGCCTGCGGGCGATGGAGCCGTGCTGGCTGACGGATCGCCAGATTGAGGCCGCGCGGGTGGCGATGACCCGGTCCATCAAGCGCGGCGGCAAGATCTGGATTCGGGTGTTTCCGGACAAGCCCATCACCAAGAAGCCCCAGGAGACCCGGATGGGCAAGGGCAAGGGCGCGCCCGAGCAGTGGGTCGCGGTGGTGAAGTCGGGACGCATCCTCTTCGAGATGGAGGGCGTCGAGGCGGCGGTGGCGCGGCAGGCGATGCGGCTGGCCGCGGCCAAGCTGCCCATTCACACCAGGTTCGCCACCCGGTTCGGGGCCGAGGCATCATGACGGCGATTACGGAGCTCCGCGAGCTCGGCGTGTCGGACCTCGAGCAGCGCGAGCGGGAGCTGGCCGAGGAGGTGTTCCGCCTTCGGCTCCAGAAGTCGATGGGACAGCAGGAGGCGGCCAACAAGCTGCGTCGAACCCGGCAGGATCTGGCCCGGGTCAAGACGCTCCTGCGCGGCTACGCGCTCGGCATCGAGGCGCCGGCGAGCGAGACGAAAGAAGCAGCGGATGGGGACTAAGGCAGAGATCCAGGGCGTCGTCGTCAGCGGCAAGATGGACCAGAGCGTCGTCGTGGCCGTCGAGCGCCGGGTGCGCCACGGCCTGTACGGCAAGATCCAGCGCCGGACGTCGAAGTTCATGGCGCACGATCCGGGCAACCACGCGAAGGAGGGCGACGTCGTCGCCATCGTCGAGACCCGGCCGCTCAGTCGGCGCAAGCGCTGGGCGGTCGTGCGGGTGGTCGAACGGGCGAAGGCCGTCTGAGGCCCATTCGCCGCAGGGCGGTCCGGGCTTCCGGCGGGTCGGCCGGGAGCCGGGCGGGGCGAAGGCGGCGACGGGCGGGCCGGGAGGCGCCCCGTTCACCGGCAGAGCGAGCACAGAACCATGATCCAGATGCAATCGATCCTCGAGGTCGCGGACAACTCCGGGGCCCGGAAGATCGCGGTCATCAACCCGATCGGCGGGTCGACCGGTCGTTTCGCGAAGCTGGGTGATCTCGTCACCGCCTCGGTGAAGGAAGCGGCCCCGCGTTCCGCCGTCAAGAAGGGTCAGGTCGTCCGGGCCGTCATCGTGCGGACGGCCAAGGAGCATCGCCGGCGCGACGGCAGCTACATTCGTTTCGATCGGAACGCGGCGGTCCTGGTCAACGAGCAGGGCGAACCCGTCGGGACGCGGGTCTTCGGGCCGGTGGCGCGCGAGCTTCGGGAACGCAAGTTCATGAGAATCATCTCCCTGGCGCCGGAAGTACTCTGAAGCCGCGAGCGTTTGAGCCATGTCGAGATTACAGACCCCCATCCGGAAGAACGACAACGTCGTCGTCATCACGGGGAAGGACCGGGGGAAGCGGGGGCGCGTCCTGCAGCTCGTGCCGGCCAAGAACCGGCTGATTGTCGAGGGCGTGAACATCGTCAAGCGCCATACCCGCCCGAACCCGAGGCAGAACGTGAAGGGCGGCGTCGTGGAGCGGGAGGCGCCGCTGCATGCGTCGAACGTGCAGATCATCTGTCCGGAGTGCGGCGCGCCGACACGCATCGGCAAGCGCCTCCTCGGCGACGGCCGCAAGGTGCGGATCTGCCGGAAGTGCGACGGGGTCGTGGATCGATGACTAGTCGACTGAGAGCGCGCTATCACGAGAGCGTGGTTCCCGCGCTCACGAAGGAGTTCGGGTACACCAACGTCATGGCGGTGCCCAAGATTCAGCGGATCGTCGTGAACATGGGCCTCGGCGAGGCCACGCAGAACGTGAAGCTGATCGACGCGGGCAGCGACGACCTGACGCGCATCACCGGTCAGAAGCCCCTGACGACCCGGGCCCGCAAGTCGATAGCCCAGTTCAAGCTGCGTCAGGGCATGCCGATCGGCTCGGTGGTCACGCTGCGCCGCGATCGCATGTACGAGTTTCTCGACCGGCTGATCTCGGTCGCGCTGCCTCGTGTCAGGGACTTCCGCGGCGTTTCCCCCAAGGGGTTCGACGGGCGCGGCAACTACACCCTGGGGCTTCCGGACCAGTTGATGTTCATCGAGATCGACTACATGAAGGTGGACAAGTCGCGCGGGATGAACATCTCGTTCGTGACCACCGCAAGGACCGACGAAGAGGGGCGCCGGCTGCTCCAGCTCATGGGGATGCCGTTCCGGACGAACTAGGAGTCTGCGCCGTGGAACGGCGCGGGCGTCAGTGGGGGGCCGCGGCGCGACTTGCGGTCGCGTTCGGCGACCGATTGGCGGGCGAGGAGAGCTCGATGGCGACGATTGCGAAGATGGTCAGGGAGGAAAAGCCGCCGAAGTTCAAGGTGCGGCTTCGCAACCGGTGCCGCCTCTGCGGGCGGCCGCGGGGGTTCATCCGCAAGTTCGCGCTGTGCCGCCTGTGCTTCCGGCGGCTCGCGCTCGAGGGCGACATCGCGGGAGTGACCAAGAGCAGTTGGTGACGATGTCAGGCGCCGCGTCGCCCGGGCGCGGGGTCGACAGACAAGAGAGACATGACTGATCCGATCGCCGATATGTTGACGAGAATCCGCAACGGGACCTCTGCCCACCGCCGGCGGGTGGACATCCCGGCATCGCGGCTCAAGACGGAGATCGCGAGGATTCTGCAGAGCGAAGGGTACATCCAGTCGTTCAAGATGGTGGACGTCGTCGTTGAACGGGGGCAGCAGGCGCGGCCGATGATTCGCATCCAGTTGAAGTACGGATCGCGCGGCGAGAACGTCATCTCCGGGATTCAGCGTGTCAGTCGGCCCGGCCGGCGCGTCTACTGCGGCCGGGGCAGCGTTCCCCCGGTTCTCGCGGGCCTCGGCACGAGCATTCTCACCACCTCGCGCGGGGTCATGACCGGGCGCGAGGCGGTGAAGATGGGCGTGGGCGGCGAAGTGTTGTGCAAAGTCTGGTGAGCCGGGCGTTGGAGTGACGACATGTCGCGAGTGGGCAAGCGGCCAATCCCGATTCCGGCCGGAGTCAGCGTGCAGATCACCGCGGAAGCGGTGGAGGCCAAGGGGCCGAAGGGGACGATGCGGCAACCGCTGCCGCCGGGGATCGTGATCGAGATGGAGGACGGGGTGCTGCGCGCGCGGCCCGAGCGCGAGAGTCGCGCGATGGCCAAGTTCCACGGCCTCGGACGCAGCCTCGTGGCGAACGCCGTCACCGGGGTGTCGTCGGGGTTCAGGAAGGAGCTCGACATCGTGGGCATCGGCTACCGGGCCGAGGTGGCCGGTCAGCGGCTCACGCTGGCGCTCGGATACTCGCACCCGGTGGTGTTCGAAGTGCCCGACGGCATTGCGGTGGCGGTGGAGAACCAGACGCATCTGGTGGTGTCGGGGGTGGACCGTCAGGCGGTGGGGCAGGTCGCCGCCGACATCCGGAGCCTCCGCAAGCCGGACCCGTACAAGCAGAAGGGGATTCGCTACACGGGCGAGGTGCTCAAGAAGAAGGTCGGCAAGACGGGGGCCTAGCGGCCCGTGGTGGAACCCCGCGTTGCACCGCGCCCGGAGGGCGCCGGCAAAGGGCCGGGGCGCCCGCCTGACAAGGCGTGAAGAGGGCGCATATTGGGCATGGGTAATCGACGAACAACGCAGTCAGGCGGGATGCATCGCTGCTCGAATGCAGCGGGGACTTCCACCACGGGCTGCCGGCTGTTCTCAGGGTCGAGCGTGTCATGAAGGTCAAGACGAAGAAGGACCGGCGCCGCCGGATTGCACTGCGCCAACGCAAGAAGATCAGCGGGACGTCGAATCGCCCGAGGATGTCGGTCTTTCGGAGCCTGGGGCACATCGGGGTCCAGGTCATCGACGACTCGAACGGCACCACGTTGACGTCGGCGTCCAGCACCGAGCCCGCCGTCAGGGCGAGCTTCTCGGACGGGGCCTCCGGTGGAAACGTGGCCGGCGCCGAGGTCGTCGGACGGCTGATCGCGGAGCGGACGCTCGAGAAGGGCATCCGGAGCGTGGTCTTCGATCGGGGCGGGTTCCTGTATCACGGCCGGGTCCGCAAGGTCGCGGACGCGGCGAGGGAGGCCGGCCTGCGATTCTAGGGGCCCGCGGAGACCCCCCGCGCCGAAGGGCATCGTCCTGCCGGCGCGGGTGAACGCGGGCGGCCGGGAAATGACATGAGCCAGATGCGAGCCAAGATCGATCCCAACGATTTCGACCTCAAGGACACGGTCGTCTCGATCAACCGCGTGACGAAGGTGGTCAAGGGCGGCAAGAACCTGAGCTTCAGCGCCCTCGTGGTCGTGGGCGACGGCCACGGCGTGGTCGGGTTCGGGGTCGGCAAGGCCAAGGAGGTCCCGTCGGCCATCAAGAAGGGCATCGAGGCGGCCAAGAAGGCGCTGCTCCGGGTGCCCCTCGCCG
This sequence comes from Vicinamibacterales bacterium, assembly GCA_965261285.1. Taxonomy (GTDB): domain Bacteria; phylum Acidobacteriota; class Vicinamibacteria; order Vicinamibacterales; family UBA8438; genus JAJEEA01. Next base: position 193,623 of record OZ253457.1, read on the forward strand.
GCACGACGATACCGCACCGGGTGGTCGGGCGCTTCGGGGCCGGCCGCGTGTTGTTGAAGCCGGCTCCCGAAGGCACCGGCATCATCGCGGGCGGCGCCGTGCGCGCGGTCCTGGAGTCGGCCGGCGTGCAGAACATCCTGACCAAGTCCCTGGGAACGCAGAATCCGCACAACGTCGTGCGGGCCACCTTCACCGGACTCATGGAGCTGAAGGACCCGGTCTCGGTGGCGCGGCTGCGCGGTATCGATCTCGAGGAGCTGACGGCGGTCTAGGGAGTCTGCGCCGTGGAACGGCGCGCCTCCCCGCGGGTCCGCCGGGCGGCCGCGGTCAGGCGAAGGGTTGACGGGCTGGGCAGATGGAGACGACGAATACGAAGGCGGCGGAGGCCGGGCGCGTGCGCGTGACGCTGGTGCGGAGCACCATCGGCTTCGACCGGCGCCAGGCCGAGGTGGTGCGGGGGCTGGGGTTGCGGCGGTTGCACCACACCGTCGAGCTGCAGGACCTGCCGTCCATCCGCGGCATGATCCGGAAGGTTCGGCACCTGGTCCGCGTGACCGAGGTCGAGGGCTGACGATGAGCTTGAGCGATCTGAAACCGCCGACCGGCGCCCGCCGCCCCAAGAAGCGCGTGGGCAGGGGCTACGGCTCCGGGTCCGGCGTGACGTCGGGGCGGGGGCACAAGGGCCAGAAGTCCCGGTCGGGATACCGCCGGAAGCGCGGGTTCGAGGGCGGCCAGATGCCGTTGCACCGCCGGGTGCCGAAACGGGGCTTCTTCAATCCGTTTCGGGTGGAGTACGCCGTCGTCAATCTCGACACGCTCGCCGAGCGGTTCGAGGCCGACACCGAGGTGACCCCCGACCTGTTGCGGGAGTCGGGCCTCGTGCGCTCGAACGCCAGGCTCGTGAAGGTCCTGGCCCGGGGGGGACTGGACGTCGCGTTGACGGTCAAGGCGCACAAGTTCAGCCGGAAGGCGGCCGAGCTCATCGCCGGGGCCGGCGGCCGGACGGAGGTCGTGACGGGGTGAGCGTCGGAACGGAACGGAACCTGACCGGCAAGGGGCGCATCGATGTTTGACAGCCTGCGGAACGTCTTCGCGATCTCGGATCTGCGGACCCGGGTGCTGTTCACGCTGTCCATTCTCGCGGTCTACCGCCTCGGCAGCGTCATCCCGACCCCGGGCGTGAACACCGACGCGCTGGCGATACTCGCCGAGCAGGCCGCCGGGACCATGTTCGGGCTCTACAACATGTTCTCGGGCGGCAACCTCGCCCAGGTCACCATCTTCGCGCTGGGCATCATGCCCTACATCAGCGCGTCCATCATCCTGCAGCTCCTGACCGTCGTCTGGCCTTACCTGGAGCGTCTGTCCAAGGAAGGCGAGCTCGGGCGCCGGAAGATCACCCAGTACACCCGCTACGGCACGTTGCTGCTGTGCGTGGTGCAGGCGTTCGCCATCGCCTTCTGGCTCGAGAGCCAGACCAACATCGCCGGCGGCCTGCCCCTGGTGTACGAGCCCGGCTGGGGCTTCCGTCTGCTCGTGGTCCTGACCCTCACCACCGGCACCTGCTTCATCATGTGGCTGGGCGAGCAGGTCACCGAGCGGGGCATCGGCAACGGCATGTCGCTGATCATCTTCGCGGGCATCGTCGTCAACCTGCCCGCGGCGGTCCTGAACACCCTCGATCAGTTGCGCACCGGCCAGATGGGGCTGTTCCGCCTGCTGATGCTGTCCATCCTGATGATCCTCGTCATCGGCGCGGTGGTGTTCATCGAGCGCGGTCAGCGCCGGGTCACCGTGCAGTACGCGAAGCGGGTCGTGGGACGGCGGATGTACGGCGGCACGAGCACCCACATTCCCCTGAAGGTCAACACGGGCGGGGTCATTCCCGTCATCTTCGCCTCGTCCCTGCTCGCGTTCCCCGCGACCATCACGTCCGCGATGCCCGAGACCGCGTGGGCGCAGGGCATCACCGAGAACCTGGCGAACGGCATGCCCCTCTATTACCTGCTCTACATGGGGGGCATCATCTTCTTCGCCTACTTCTACACGGCGATCATCTTCAATCCGGACGACGTCGCCGAGAACATGCGCAAGTACGGCGGGTTCGTGCCGGGCATCCGGCCCGGCAAGCGCACCGCGGAGTACATCGACACCATCCTGACCCGGATCACGCTGGTGGGGGCCGTCTACCTGGCGATCGTCGCGATACTGCCCGACCTGATGATCGTCGGGTTCCGCGTCGCCGCGATTCCGTTCATCGGCGACTCGCTCGACGCGGTCACGCCGCGGTGGATCACCGACGGCCTCAACGTCACGTTCTACTTCGGCGGGACCTCGCTGCTGATCATCGTCGGGGTGTCGATGGACACGGTGCAGCAGGTCGAGTCTCAGTTGATCATGCGCCACTACGACGGTTTCATGCGCAAGACCCGCATCCGGGGTCGTCGTGGGTAAGGCGTCTGCGCCGTGGAACGGCACCGACGCCGGCAGGATCGGTGGGACCGCCAGGCGGGGCCGCCGGGCGGCGATTGGCGGGCAGTCCGAGGGGTGACCGTCTCCATGGGTTCCGCGATCAACCTCGTCGTGCTGGGGCCGCCCGGGGCCGGCAAGGGGACGCAGGGCGTCGAGTTCGCCCGCCGGCACGGCATACCGCAGATCTCGACGGGAGACATCCTGCGGGACGCGGTCAAGTCCGGCTCCGAGCTCGGCCGCCGGGCCAAGGCGACGATGGAGGCGGGGCGCCTCGTCGACGACGAGCTGATGATCGCCATCGTGCGGGAGCGCCTCGACCGGGACGACGTCGCGGACGGATTCGTGCTCGACGGCTTTCCCCGCACGGTGGCGCAGGCGGTGGCCCTCGACGAGATCATGACCGGGCGTCCGCCGCTGATCGTCATCGACATCGCGGTGCCGGACGACGCGCTCGTGGCCCGGCTCGCGCGGCGGCGGGTGTGCGGGGCATGCGGGCAGGCGACCAGCGTCGACCTGTCGCCGGAGTCGCGCTGCGGCCGGTGCGGCGGCGAGCTGGTGCTGCGGAGCGACGACACCGAGTCGGTGGTGCGCGAGCGGCTGCGGGTCTACGCGGACGCGACCCGGCCGCTCGTCGACTACTATTCGCAGCGCCCTTCGTTCCGCGCCGTCGACGGGGACCGGGGTCCGGCCGAGGTGGGGTCGGCGCTCGCCGCCGCCGTCGACGCGGTGCTCGTGGAACGGGCGCCGGGGCGCGCCCCGGCGGGGGAGACCCGCGCATGATCGTCCGCAAGTCGCCGGCCCAGATCGAGCGCATGCGCGCGGCCAATGCCCTGGTGGCGCAGGTGCTGTCCGAGCTTCGCCGGCTGGTGGCGCCCGGCGTCTCGACGCTGGAGCTCGACACGGTGGCGGAACGGCAGGTTCGGGCGGCCGGCGCGGTCCCCGCGTTCAAGGGGTACCAGGGCTATCCGGCGACGTTGTGCGCATCGGTGAACGAGGCCGTGGTGCACGGCATCCCGTCGCCGGCGCCGCTGGTCGACGGTGACATCGTGTCGCTCGACATGGGCGTGGTGCTCGACGGCTATTACGGCGACTCGGCCATCACCGTGCCCGTCGGCGGCGTGCCCGCCCGGGTCTCGGAGCTGCTTCGGGTCACCCGGGAGGCGCTGGAGCGCGGCATCGCGCAGGTCCGGGTCGGCGGGCACGTCTCCGACATCGGACACCACGTGCAGCGGCACGTGGAGGCGCACGGGTTCTCGGTGGTCCGCGAGTTCGTCGGCCACGGCATCGGAGTCGCGCTGCACGAGGAGCCGCAGATTCCGAACTACGGCGACCCGGGCCAGGGGCCGAGGCTGGAGACCGGCATGGTCATCGCCATCGAGCCGATGGTCACCCTGGGGCGGCCGGCGGTCAAGGTGCTGGGCGACGGCTGGACCGCGGTGACCCGCGACGGCAGCCTCGCCGCGCACTTCGAGCACACGGTGGCGATAACCGAGGGTGGTCCGGACGTGTTGACCGTCGCGGGGGGCGCCGGCGGCGCCGCCGACGGCGCGGCGGCGGTTCGGACGGTGGGGCCGGCATCGCTCCACTGACGGCGGTCGGTTGACGGAACGCGCGGCCGCGCCGGCAGCCTCGCCACCCGGGCCGGGCCCGGGCCTCCGGATTCCGGTTTCGAGGACGTGGGATGAAGGTACGAGCATCGGTGAAGAGAATCTGTGACAAGTGCAAGATCGTGCGCCGCTCCGGTGTGGTGCGCGTGATCTGCCCGAATCCGAAGCACAAGCAAAGACAGGGGTGAGGCCGGACCATGGCTCGAATCGCGGGTGTCGATCTACCAAGAAGCAAGCGCATCGAGACCGGGCTGACGTACATCTTCGGGATAGGCGACCATCGTTCGGGGGTGATCCTGAAGGAGGCCGGAGTCGAGCCCGATATCCGGATCAAGGACCTCTCCGAGGACGACGTCCGGAAGATCAGCCGGGTCATCGAGGAGCAGGGCCGGGTGGAGGGTGATCTCCGGAAGGAGGTCACCATGAACATCAAGCGCCTGATGGAGGTGGGGTCCTTCCGCGGCATGCGCCATCGCCGCAACCTCCCCGTCCGCGGCCAGCGGACGCAGACGAACGCCCGAACGCGGAAGGGACCGCGCCGGGGCGCGGTGGCGAAGAAGCGGACCAGCTAGTTAAGGAAAGGACTGTTCGCGAATGGCCAAGCTGGAGACGGTCGACGCCTCGGTTCCGACGCCGAGCAAGCGGCCGGCCAAGCGCAAGAAGACCTTCAAGAAGAAGCGCGACAAGCGGGTCGTGCACCACGGCATCGTGCACATCCAGGCGTCGTTCAACAACACGATCATCACGATCGCCGATACCGAGGGGAACGTCGTGGCGTGGTCGAGCGCCGGCGGCATCGGCTTCCGCGGCTCGCGGAAGGGCACGCCGTTCGCGGCGACCCAGGCGGCGATACGGGCCGGGCACGGGGCCAAGGCCGTGGGCATGCGCACCGTGGACGTGCGCGTCAAGGGCCCCGGCGGGGGTCGCGAGTCCGCCATTCGTGCGTTGCAGGCCTCGGCCGGCCTCAGCGTGAAGTCGATTCGCGACGTGACGCCCATTCCCCACAACGGGTGCCGTCCGCCCAAGCGGCGGCGCGTATAGCGCCGACGGAGACATCAGCATGGCACGATACGCAGGACCCGTTTGCCGGCTCTGCCGCCGCGAGGGCATGAAGCTCTTCCTGAAGGGGGAGCGTTGCTACGCCGAGAAGTGCGCCATCGAGAAGCGCAACGTCCCCCCCGGGCAGCAGGGGCGCCGCCGTCGCCCCAGCAAGGTCATGGGCTACGGCTCGCAGTTGCGCGAGAAGCAGAAGGTCAAGCGCACCTACGGCGTGCTCGAGAACCAGTTCCGCCGGTACTTCGCGGCGGCGGAACGGCAGCGGGGCATCACCGGCGAGACGCTGCTCCAGTTGCTCGAGCGCCGGCTCGACAACGTCGTCTACCGTCTCGGGCTCGCGACGTCCCGGCCTCAGGCCCGGCAGCTCGTCCGCCACGGCCACGTGCAGGTGAACGGCCGTCGGGCCGACATCCCCTCGTTCTCGCTGAAGGCCGGCGACGCCGTCAGCGTCAGGCAGCGCAGCGCGAAGCGGCCGGCGATTCTCTACGCCATGGAGGAGGTCAAGGGACGGGGGATCCCCGACTGGCTGGAGTTCGACGCGTCCACCATGACGGGGCGGGTCGCCACGCTTCCGACGCGCGAGCAGATCAACCTGCCGGTGCAGGAGCAGTTGATCGTCGAGCTGTACTCGAAGTAGAGAAGCAGGCTGGGCCCGGCCTCGGAAAGGACTGACTTGATGTTGTGGAAAGGCTTCCAGCGACCGAAGCGGCTGGAGTTCGATGCGGAGACGCTTACCGATCGGTACGGCAAGTTCTCCGCCCAGCCGTTCGAGCGCGGTTTCGGGACCACCATCGGCAACGCGTTGCGTCGCGTGCTCTTGTCCGCGATCGAGGGCGCCGCGGTGACGAGCGTCAAGATCGACAACGTGCTCCACGAGTTCTCTCCGATTCCGGGGGTCGTGGAGGATGCGACCGACATCATCCTGAACCTGAAGCAGATCCCCATCAAGCTGCACGGCGACGAGACGAAGACGTTGTATCTGCGGGCCGACAAGCCGGGCGCGGTCAAGGCCGCCGATCTCGAGGTCGACGCCGCGGTGGAGATTCTCGATCCCGATCTGCACGTCGCGACGGTGGCCGACGGCGGCTCGTTGCACATGGAGATGCGCGTCAAACAGGGCCGCGGGTACGTTTCCGCGGAGAAGAACTTCGACGAGGACCTCGGCATCGGCTGGATTCCCGTCGACTCGGTCCACTCCCCGGTGCGCAGGGTCAACTATCTGGTCGAAGCGGCCCGTCTCGGCCAGACGACCGACTACGACAAGCTCACCGTGGACGTCTGGACGGACGGCTCGGTGACGGCCCGGGAGGCGATCTCGCTGGGCGCCAGGCTCGTGCGCGACCACCTGAGCATCTTCATCGATCTCGACGAGTCGGGCGACGCCCCGGCCGAGCCGGACAGCGAGGGGATGGCGGTGGCCAACGAGCACCTCGACAAGAGCGTCGAGGAGCTCGAGCTCTCGGTCCGGTCCTACAACTGCCTGAAGAACGCCAACATCCAGACCATTCGCGAGCTCGTGCAGAAGACCGAGGCGGAGATGCTTCGCACGAAGAACTTCGGCCGCAAGTCGCTCAACGAGATCAAGGAGATACTGCAGCAGATGGGGCTCGGCCTCGGCATGCGATTCGAGCAGCCGACGCCCGAGGCCGAGGCGGAGGGCCAGTAGCCCGCGGCGTTGGTCCCCGCCGCATTCGAGCAGCGGCGTTCTCGCCACGGTTCCCGGGGAGAGGAAACGGAAGCATGCGTCATCGAGTAGCGCACAGGAAGCTGGGTCGGGTGTCCGAGCATCGACTCGCCACGTTGCGCAATCAGGCCACGATGCTGTTGCGCCACGAGCGAATCGATACGACCCTGGCCAAGGCGAAGGAGCTGCGTCCGTTCGTCGAGCGCCTCATCACGGTGGCCAAGCGCGGCCTCGAGGAGGGTGCGGAGACCACGCGCGCCCTGCACGCGCGCCGGCTCGTGGCGCGGGACATCGCCGACAAGCAGATTGCGGGCAAGCTGTTCGGCACCATCGCGCCCCGTTTCGCCGAACGGCCGGGCGGGTATACGCGCGTGCTGCATCTCGGCCGTCGCCAGGGCGACGCGGCCGAGGTCGCGCAGATCGAGCTGGTGGGCAGCGAGTACGACCCCAGCCAGGATCGGGACGCCGACGACGCGTCGCCGGCCGCGGACACCTCGAAGAAGGGGATGGGCGGCCGCCTGCGCGCCGCCGCGAAGCGCCTGCGGCGCGGGCAGGACGCCGAAAAGTCCGAGGACACCGCGTAGCCCCTCAGTTGTCCTTGTCGTCCTCCTCGCCGCGTTCCGCCTTGGCGTCCGCAATCACCTTCTGCAGGATGTGCGCGGGCACCTCTTCGTAGTGTGAGAACTCCATGTGGTACGACCCGCGGCCGCCGGTGGCCGAGGTGAGCTGCTGCTCGTAGGTCAGCATTTCCGCCATGGGGACCTCGGCCTTGATCGACGTCGAGGAGCCGCGCGTCTCCATGCCGCCGATCTTGCCGCGGCGGCCGTTCAGGTCCCCCATGAGGTCGCCGGCGTAGTCGCTGGGCGCGTAGACCTCGACGTTCATGACCGGCTCGAGCAGCGTGGGCTTCGCCCGCGACATGGCGTCGCGGAACGCGAGCCGTCCCGCCATCTTGAACGACATCTCGTTCGAGTCGACGGGGTGGAACGATCCGTCGTAGAGGGTGACCTGGAAGTCCACCATCGGGTAGCCCGCGAGATAGCCGCGCGTCCGCGCCTCCTGGATGCCCTTCTCGACGGCGGGGATGAACCCGCGCGGAATCGCCCCCCCGAAGATCTCGTCGACGAACTGGAAGTCCTCGCCCCGCGGCAGCGGCGCGACCTTGATCTTGCAGTCCCCGAACTGGCCGTGCCCGCCGGTCTGCTTCTTGTGGCGGCCGTGCGCCTCGGTCGACGCCTTGATGGTCTCGCGATACGGGATCCTCGGCAGCTTCAGGTTCACCTCGACCCCGAAGCGGCGCTTGAGCTTGGCGACCGTCACCTCGATGTGCAACTGTCCCTGCCCCGAGAGCAGGAGCTGCGAGGTCTGGGCGTCGCGGGCATAGCGGATGGTCGGGTCCTCCTCCTGCAGGCGCTGGAGGGCCGTGCTGATCTTCTCCTCGTCGCCGCGGCTCTTCGGCTCGATGGCGTAGGAGAGCACCGGCTCGGTGAACTGGAACGGGGGAAACCGCCACGCCGCGTCCTTCGGCGCCAGCGTATCCCCGGTCCGGGTCTCCTTCAGCTTGGCGACGGCGCCGAGGTCGCCCGCCCGTATCTCGGGTACGCCGGTCTGGGTCTTGCCCTGCATGAGGGTGATGGCGCCGATGCGCTCGCCGACACCCTGGCTGACGTTCTGGACCGTCGAGTCCGCCGCGATCGAACCGCTCGCCACCCGGAACATCGTGATCCGTCCCGCGAACGGGTCCGCCACCGTCTTCCAGACGAGGGCGGCGTCGTCGGACGAGTCGGCCGTCGCCGGGTTGCCCTCGGCGTCGACCACGGGCAGGGTCCGCTGCGTCGGAGACGGCAGATACGCGAGGACGGCGTCGAGCAGGGGCTGGATGCCGATGTTGGTGGTGGCCGACGTGCACACCAGGGGGAACACGTGGCGCCCCGCGGTGGCCGTCTTGAGCCCCGCCTCCAACTGCTCCTGGGTCAGGGTGCCCGACTCGAAGAACTGCTCCATGAGGAGGTCGTCCGCCTCGGCGACCAGCTCGATGAGCGCCTCGCGGGCCGCGTCGGCGTCGGCGGCGAGCTCGGGCGGGACATCGCCGGCGGACATCGTCCGGCCGTCCGCGTCGAAGGTCAGCGCCTTCATGGCGACGAGGTCGACGACGCCGCGGAAGCCCTTCTCCTCGCCGATGGGAAGCTGGATGGGCACCACCGTGCGGCCCAGGGCCTCGTGCAGCGACTCGAGCGAGCGGGACAGGCTGGCCCGCTCGCGGTCGAGGCGGTTGAGCACCACGACGCAGGGCAGGCCCAGCTCCTCGGCGACCCCCCACACCTTCTCGGTCAGCACCTCCGAGCCCGCCACCGCGTCCACCACCACGAGGGCGCCATCGGCGACCCGCAGGGCGCAGCAGGCGTCGCTGAAGAAGTTCGCCATGCCCGGCGTGTCGATGAGGTTGATCTTCGTCTTCTTCCACTCCGCGAACGCGGTGCTCGACGAGAGCGTGTGCTTGCGCGCGATCTCCTCGTCGTCGTAGTCGGTGACGGTGGTGCCGTCGTCGACGGCCCCGAGGCGGTTGACGGCGCCGGCGTCGAACAGGAGGGCCGAGGCGAGCTGCGTCTTGCCGGCGCCGCTGTGTCCCACCAACGCGACATTACGGATCTGGTCCGCATCGTACACTTTCATGACTCGGGTATCCTCCTGGCCCGCCGACCGTCGCCGAACGCGACCGAAAGGTCGCGCCGCGGCCTCCGCTCGGCGCCCAACCAACCCTGCCGGGAGCCTGCTCGGTTCACGGCGCAGACTCCCGGGGCCGCCGACCGTCGCCTGCGGGCACTCGTCGAGGTCGTGGCTCGCTTCCGGCAGCCCGGGGCCGCCCCATCGTGTGCCGGCTCCCGGCGCAAACCTACATCCTATGCCACTCGGGGCGCCCGCTCAAGCGGCGGCGGACCGTCGGACCGACCGCAGTCTATTCGTAGCGAAGGGCTTCGATGGGGTCGAGGCTGGAGGCCTTGATGGCGGGGTACATGCCGAAGACGATGCCGACGCCGCAGGAGAACCCCAGGCCGAGGGCGAACGACCACCACGGCAGCGAGACCGGGAACCCCGTCGCCCAGTGGATGCCGAGGCCGATGCCGCTGCCGAGGAGGATGCCGATCAGCCCGCCGATGCCGGTGAGGCAGGCGGCCTCGAGCAGGAACTGCCAGAGGATCTCCTTGCGCTTGGCCCCGATGGCGCGGCGGGTGCCGATCTCCCGGGTGCGGTCGGTCACCGAGATCGTCATGATCGCCATCACCCCGATGCCGCCCACCATCAGCGCGATCGAGGAGATGACGATCAGCGACAGGAACGTGGCGCCGCTGATCTGGTCCCACAGCGCGAGCATCGCGTCCTGGGTGATGAAGTCGAAGTCGTTGGGCTCGTCGAGCCGCAGCCCGTGCCGGATGCGCATGACGCGCTCGATGTCCCGGACGGCGACCTCGGGGTCGACGCCCTCGCGCGGGGTCGCCGCAATCATCACCGCGCGCATCTCGCCGCCGAACGCCCGCCGCGCCCTGATGCCGAACTGCTTCTGATAGGCGGTGTGGGGAACGAGGACGAAGTCGTCCTGCCCCATGTTGAAGCCGCCGGGGCTCGGCGTCTCCCCGATCACCCCGATCACCGTGTAGCGGCTGGTCCCGATGCGGACGCGTTTCCCGATGGGATCGGTGTTCGGAAAGAGGGCCTCGGCCGGGGTATGTCCCAGCACCGCCACCCGCGTCCGCCGTCGGGTCTCGCCCGGCGTGAAGAAACGGCCCTCCACCAGGTCCACGGGTTGCACGTCCGGATAGTCGGAGGTGGTGCCGAAGATCATGATCGGCTTCGTCTGATCCGACCGGTGGTAGACCCGCTCCTGGGTGACGGGACCGCCCCCCTGTCCGAGCACGATGGCCACGTTGGCGAGCGAGTCGGCCTGGCGCGCGATGGCGTCGGCGTCCGCGGTGGTGAGGTTCGGGCGGCGGATCAGCTCCATGAACTCCTCGCCCGAGCCCAGGCTGACGGCCGAGAACTTCGTCAGCATGATGACGTCCGGCCCCATCGACTCGATGGTGTCGCGCAGCGACTGGTCGAGCCCCCGGATCAGCGACGTGCTGCCGACGATGGACATGATGCCGATGACCACGCCGAGAATCGTCAGCCCCGACCGCGCCTTCTGGTCGCGCAGCGTGGCCACCGCCATCGTGACGATCTCGCCGAACAGGCCGCCGTAGGAGTGCTTGGCCATGAGTGTGTCGAGCGGATGCGGGAACCTGCTCCCTGGTCACGCCTCGTCCGGCACGGGCGTTCCCCTGCCCGCGGCGCCGTTCGGCCCGCCGGCGCGGCCGGTGGTCTCGGTGCGACGCGGGATTTCTCGTCGCCGCGGGGCTCCCGGACCCAATCAGGCGCGGCCCAGCGCCGTGATGGGGTCCAGCGACGCCGCCCTCGATGCGGGGTAGAGCCCGAAGAACAGCCCCACCACCGCCGCCATCGAGATGCCCAGCACCACCGACCATGGATGCACGGCGGCGGTGATGGGCGTCAGCGAGCTCAGTCCGACGGCCACCCCGAACCCCAGCGCGGTCCCGATGAGGCCGCCCGAGACGGACAGGATCACCGACTCGGCCAGAATCTGCCAGAGGAGGTCGCGGCGGCGGGCGCCGAGCGCCTTGCGCAGCCCGATCTCCCGCGTGCGCTCGGAGACCACCATCAGCATGATGTTCATGATGACGATGCCCCCCACCACCAGCGACAGGCTGACGATGCCCACCAGCACCGCGAAGATGCCGGTGGTGGCCTGCTGGTAGAGCCCCAGCACCGCGCCCGACGTGAACAGCCCGAAGTCGTTCTCCTCGGTGGCGCGAAGCTGCCGCTCGATGCGCAGGGCCACCGTCGCCTCGTCGACGGCGCGGTCGAACTCCTCCGGGGTGTCCGAGCGGACCCGCAGGGTGAGCGACGGGCGCGCCCCGAACAGCTTTCGGAACTGGCCCATCGGAATCACCACGAACTCGTCCTGCGACTGCCCGAACGCGGCCAGGGTCGGCTCGCTGACCCCGACGACGCGGAAGTTCACGCCCTGAATCTTGATGCGGCGGTCGATCGGGTCGAGCTGGTCGAAGAGCCGGTCGGCGGTCTCCGCCCCCAGCAGCGCGACGCCGCGGTTGCGATCGACCTCGGTGCGGTTGACGAGGCGCCCGCGCTCGGCCGTGAAGGTCGGGAACTCCACGTAATCGCGGGTCACCCCCCGGATGCGCACGTTCTCGAGCACCCGGTCGCGGTAGCGGACCTCGCCGCTTCGCCCCGCCTGGGCCATGACCGCCCCGACGCTCGGGCCGAAGCGGCGGATGGCCTCGGCGTCGTCGAGCGACACGCGGGGGTTGTTCCTCGTCGCCTCGATGTCGGCCTCGGTCATGACCATCGGCGTGCGCTCGATGACGAAAGAGTCCGGGCCGAACTGCGAGACGATGGCGCCGCTGACCTCCGCGTTGACGCCCTGAATCAGCGACACCACCGCGATGATCGACGCCACCGCCACGATGTTGCCGAGAATCGTGAGGGTCGACCTGAGCTTGTTGGCCCAGATGGCGCGCAGGGCGATGCCCGTGAGGTCAGCGGCGCGGCGCACGCTCCACCACCCGGACGGAGTCGCCGTCGGCGAGGTTGCGCACCTCGCTGAACGGCCCGGTGACGATGAGGTCGCCTTCCGCCACCCCGGAGAGCGCCTCGAAGTAGCGCTCGCCGGCGATGCCGGTGTCGACGGGCACGAACACCGCGCGGCCCTGGCGGGCCACGAACACGCCCTCGAGCTCCTCCTCGGCCTCTCCCGCCTCGAGGTCCGCCGCCTCGGCGGCCGGGACGACGCTCCGGCCCCGCGGTCCCGTCTCCTGCGGCACGACGTTCCCGCTCGCGTCCAGCACCACCTCGCGCACGGTGGACGCCTGTATCGGTATCGCCAGCGAGTCGGGTCGGATCGCGGTGGTGATGTCGGCGGTGCACGTGAAGCCGGGGCGCACGCCGGGAATCGCCTCGTCGAGGGTCACGACGACCTTGAACGTCGTCGCCTGGCTGCCGGCGCCGCCCGCGGTGCCGGCGCCGACGGGGTTGATGGGGCTGTTGCCGATCTCGGTCACGACGCCGGAGAACTCGTCGTCGGGGAACGCGTCGATGGTGACGGTGGCGAGCTGCCCGAGCTCGACGCTGGGGATGTCGGTCTCGTCGACCTCCACCTCGGCCTCGATCACCGAGAGGTCGGCGATCGTCGCCAGCACCGTGCCCTGGTTGTTCATGGTGCCGACGACGACGGTCTCGCCCTCCTCGATGTTGCGCCGGGTGACGACGCCGGAGATGGGCGAGGTAATCGTCACCTTGGTCAGCTCGTACCGCGCGCTCTCGAGGTTGGCCTCCTCCTGGCGGATGCGCTGGGCCTGGGTGGCGACCTCCACCTCCCGCGCCTGCAGCTCGGTCTCCCTGAGGGCGACGTCGTTCAACGCTTGCTCGTAGGCCTCGCGCGAGACGAGCCGCAGCCCCCACAGGTGCTCCTGGCGCTCGAGGTTGTCGCGGGCCAGCTCGAGGTTGACCCGCGCCGTCTGCACCGTGACCTCCGCCTGCCGCTGGGCCGAGCGTGACGCCTGAAGCGCCGCCTCGCCCCGGTCGACGGCCGAGCGCAGGGTCTCGGGGTCGATCTCGAGGAGGAAGTCGCCGACCGCGACGCGCTGCCCCTCGTCGAACTCGAGCCGGGTCACCTGGCCCATGGTGTTGGCGCTGATGTCCACGGTGAGCTGGGGCACGATGGTGCCCGGCGCGGACACGATGGCCTCGAGGTAGCGGCGCTCGACCGCCTCCACCTCCACCTCGGGTCCGGTGGCGCGCTCGAACGTGAGGTTGACGTACACGACCGCGGCCCCGAGGACCACGATCGCGGCGATGAGGACGGCCTTGCGGGAAGCGGTCAACGGATCACCCTCCCAGGCGAGACATGATGAAGCCGGCCGCGATCGCGATTGCCGCGTACAGGCTGTAGAACGTGGTGGCGATGGGGGCCGTGCGCCGCTTGAAGAGCACTCCGGTGCCGACCGCGAGCAGAAAGAGCTGCCACACGACGAAGAGCTCGACCAGGCCCAGGGTCCGGTGGATGAAGCTGCCTTCCTCGAGCACCGGCAGCAACGCGGCCAGCGTCGTGGGGACGTTCATGGCGCCGCGCGCGTAGTTGAGCGGTATCGTGAAGAGTTGCTGGACGATGCTGACGGCGCCGGCGTGGGTGACGACGGCGTACATCGCCTTGAAGGGCGCCTGCGCGCCCAGGAGCACGTAGCACGTCGTCCACACGAGGCCGGCGATGATGAACGTGATGATCGGAAGCGAGGCGAAGGTGGCCGCGGCGCTGAAGTACGCCGCGTTCTCGAGACCCCGCGCCATCTCGTCGTACACCTCGTCCGTCACCGTCATGCCGAACGCCTGCATGCTCTCGATCTGCTGCTCGAGGATCATCTGCTGGCCGAGCTCGGTGCTCGACAGCCAACCGTTGGCGATGGCCGCGCACAGAGAAACCACCAGCAGGGCGCCGAACGGCCGGGGCCGGTCCACGATCGCGGCGAACGTGGATCGCGGCGACAGGAGCACCCCGACCAGGCGTGCCGCGAGGTTCGGGGAAGCTCCCTCCTCGGGTCGCGCCGCGTCCATCTCTTCGGTCATGGCGGTTCGAATCGTGTACGAGCGATCCGTTCGGGCGGCAACCAGCTAGTTTACCCCGGTCTTCCGCCGCGTGCTCTCGTCGACTCGGTTCAACCCGGCGGCGAGCCCTTCGCCGCCCCGGCCGTCGTACCGTATACGCCCCGGACGGTCCGAATGTTCAATCCTGCCGGCGCTCGGTGCGCCTCCGCCGCGGGGGGGCGCGACGCCCTCGTGCGGTGACCGCCCCCGGCCCGTCGGCCGCTCGATTCACGGGAGCGGCCCGGGCCGCCGCCGGCCGACCCGCTGCCGTGGGCTTCGGCGCTCGCACGCGAGGCTCCGCGTACGGGGGGGCGCGCCACTCTCTTGTCGCGCGCCGCCGCAGGGCTCGTCCTTGACAGCGTACGGCTGGTTGCACTACGTTCGGATACTGCGCTTCGGACGTTCCGTCGGATTTCGGCGGCACCCCTGATCGCCCGCAACTCCTCCCCGGCAGAGCCACGTGATCGAACTCGTCCCCAAAGAGCTGTTCTTCACCAAGGGCGTCGGCAAGCACCGCGAGAAGCTGACCTCGTTCGAGCTGGCGTTGCGGTCGGCCGACATCGCCGCCTGCAATCTCGTCCGGGTGTCCAGCATCTTCCCGCCCGGCTGCCGCATCCTGCCCAGGTCCACCGGGGTCCGGAAGCTCAAGCCCGGCCAGATCGCGTTCGTGGTGATATCCGAGGCGGCCACCCGCGAGCCCCACCGGCTCGTGGCGGCGACCATCGGCGTCGCGATTCCGCGCGACCGGCGGCTGTTCGGGTACCTGTCCGAGCACCACAGCTTCGGCGAGAACGAGGAGACCGCCGGCGACTACGCCGAGGAGCTCGCGGCGGAGATGCTCGCCACCACCCTGGGCCTCGAGTTCGACCCCGACAAGAGCTGGGACGAGAAGAAGGAGGTCTACCGGCTCTCCAACCGGATCGTCCGGACCCAGAACGTCACCCAGACCGCGGTGGGCGACAAGCAGGGGCTCTGGACGACGGTGATCGCGGCCGCGGTCATCGTCGGTTGACGCCGGCCGGCGGGGCCCGCGCGCCCCGGCCGCGGCCGGTCCCCGGTCTCCGGCCCTCCCTGCGCCCCCTCCCGCTTTCTCTCCGCCGCGCGGGATCTCCACCGCACGGGATCTCCGCCGCGCGGGCTGCCGACCCCGCCCGTCCGACCGCGGCGGCTTCGACCCGCGTCCCGTCCGATCCGCGCGGACCCCCGGCGACAGTGACGACGAGACGCCGGATACGGCCGCGATTGGCGAGGAGGTTGACAAATAATGTCACTTTCGTAGAATGGTTGTCAGTCGGCTGACCGACCCCAACCGCGCGGTTCCGAAGATCATGGCTGCTCGCATCGGTGAACTGCTCGTCGAGACCGGAGGCGCGACGCAGGCCGCCATCGACGACGCGCTGGCCGGCGAGAGGGCCGCCGGCGGCAGGCTGGGCTCTCACCTCGTGGCACTCGGTCTCGCGCGAGACGCCGACGTCGCGGCGGCGCTGAGTCGACAGTTCAGCGTTCCGTTCATCGAGCTCGGCCGTTTCGACATCACGCCCGACGCGGTCGCGCTCCTCCCCGCGGCGACCGCCCGGAAGTACGAGACGGTCCCGTTGGGCCGCGCCGGGGCCGCCCTCGCCATCGCGATGTCCGATCCGGCCAACGTCTTCGCGGTCGACGACATCGAGTTCATGACCGGGTGCCGCGTGGAGCCGGTGGTGGCGACGCAGGCCGCCATCCGGGCGGCGGTCGAGCGGTACTACGGCGAGGGGCCGAGCCGGGCGGGCGCACCCGACCTCGGGGAGAGCCGGCTCGCCCTCGCCGCGAAAGCCCTCGAGGAGGTTCCCGGCCTCGGCCGGGGCCTCGAGGTCGTCGAGGAGGCGGAGGAGGTCGACGTCACCGCCCTCGAGACGCAGAGCGGCAAGGCGCCGGTGGTGCGGCTCGTCAACGCGGTGCTGGCGTCGGCGATTCAGAAGGGGGCCAGCGACGTCCACTTCGAGCCGTACGAGAAGCGGTACCGAATCCGGTTCCGCATCGACGGCGTTCTGTACGAGGTCATGGAGCCTCCGCCGAAGTACCGCGACACCATCACCTCGCGCCTCAAGGTGATGGCGAAGCTCGACATCGCCGAGAGGCGGCTTCCCCAGGACGGCCGCATCAAGTTGAGGCTGAACGCGGACGGCGCCGCCCGGGACATCGACTTCCGCGTGTCCTGCCTGCCGACCCTGCAAGGCGAGAAGATCGTGCTGCGGCTGCTCGACCGCGGCAAGCTGATGCTCGACATGACCCGGCTGGGCCTGGAGGCCGAGTCGTTGCAGCGGCTCGAGGAAGCGATTCACCGGCCGTGGGGGCTGGTGCTCGTGACCGGGCCGACCGGCAGCGGCAAGACCAGCACGCTCTACTCGGCCATCTCCCGGCTCAACACCCCGGCCGCCAACATCATGACGGCGGAGGACCCGGTCGAGTTCAACCTCGCGGGGGTCAACCAGGTGCAGACGCGCGACAGCACGGGGCTCACCTTCGCGGTCGCGCTGCGTTCGTTCCTGCGCCAGGACCCGAACGTGATCCTGGTCGGCGAGATCCGCGATCTCGAGACGGCCGAGATCGCGATCAAGGCGGCCCTCACCGGTCACCTCGTGCTCTCGACTCTGCACACCAACGACGCCGCCGGCACGATTCACCGGCTCGTGAACATGGGCATCGAGCCGTTCCTGGTCGCCGGCGCGGTCAGCCTGGTCTGCGCGCAGCGGCTGGTGCGGCGTATCTGCACGGGATGCGCCGAGGACGAGCCGACCCCGCCGACGGTGCTCGAAGCCATCGGGTTCGGCGCCGACGAGGCGGCCCGGGTGGTGCCGCGCCGGGGAGCGGGTTGCGAACGGTGCAACGGCCGGGGCTACCGGGGGCGCATCGGGCTCTACGAGGTGATGACGGTGACCGAGCGGTTCGGCGACATGGTCCGGGAGGGCGCGTCGACGGCGGAGCTCCGGCGCCGTGCCGTCGAGGGGGGCATGGTGACGCTGCGCGCCAGCGGGCTGCGGAAGATAGCGGCAGGGCTCACCAGCATCGAAGAGGTGCTGAAGGAGACGTGACCCGGCCCGCGAGGGGAGACGGAACAGGATGACAGCGCCGACAGCGCCGATGCCGACGTTGGAAGATCTGCTGAGATCGACGGTGGAGCTCGACGGCTCGGACCTCCACGTGACCGCCGGCTCTTCGCCGCAGGTCCGCGTCCACGGCGAGCTCCGGGCGCTCGACCTGCCGCGGCTGGTCGCCGACGACACCCGGGATCTCGCGTTCAGCGCGTTGAGCGACGGGCAGCGGAGGCGGTTCGAGGACGCCCGCGAGCTCGACTGCTCGTTCGGGGTCCGCGGGGTCGGGCGGTTTCGCTGCAACCTCTTCAGGCAGTCGGGCGCCGTCGCGGCCGTCTACCGGCGGGTGCCGGAGACGATACGGGGCCTCGGAGAGCTGGGGCTGCCCCCCGTCATCGAGCGCTGGGCCGAGCGACCCCGCGGCCTCGTGCTCGTGACGGGACCGACCGGGTCGGGGAAGAGCGCGACCCTGGCGGCCCTGATCGACCGCATCAACACCGAGCGCCGCGCGCACATCCTGACCATCGAGGACCCGATCGAGTACGTGCACCCTCACAAGCGCTCGCTCGTCAATCAGCGCGAGCTCCACAGCGACACCGCCAGCTTCGCGGCGGCCCTCCGGGCCGCCCTCCGCGAGGATCCCGACGTCGTCCTCATCGGCGAGCTGCGGGACTTCGAGACCATCGAAGCGGCCTTCCGCATCGCGGAGACCGGCCACCTGACCCTCGCGACCGCTCACACCAACTCCGCCTACCAGACCATCAACCGGCTCGTCGACGCCTTCCCCGACAGCCGCCAGGACCGGGCCCGCGGCCAGCTCGCGCTGCTGCTCGAAGGCGTCGTGTGTCAGGCGCTGCTGCCCGGCGCGGACGGCCGGGGGCGGGTGGCCGCGGCCGAGGTGTTGAGCCCCACTCCCGCGGTGCGCAACCTGATTCGCGAGAACAAGGTGCACCAGATGTACTCCGCGATGCAGGCGGGGCAGGGGCGGCACGGCATGCAGACGATGAACCAGTCGCTGGCGGCCCTCGTCGGACGGGGGAGCATCTCGGTGGAAACCGCGTTGGCCGCGTCGTCGATGCCCGATGAGCTGCGGACGCTGCTCTCCCGGGCGGGGACGAGGGGCCCCCGGCCGATGCACGCTCCGGGCGGGGGTGCGGCCGAGTGACGCCGGCCTTCCGCCATTCGGGACGCGCCCGAGCCGGCCGCGGCGTCGCGGGTGAACGCGCCGCGTCCACCCGCGAGGCGGCGTTGGCCGCCCGGAGCCGCGAAGGCGTCCGCGTCGCCGGCGCGGGGGCGAAGCGGGGCCGCGCGAGGCGGGGCGCGAAGTCGCGTCGGGGCGGGTCGGTGCCGGCCCGCGACCTGGCCGTCTTCACGCGGCAGCTCTCGGTCATGATCGACGCCGGGATGCCGCTCGTGGAGTGCCTCGACACCCTGGGGCGGCAGCAGGCCCACCGGTCCTTCCGCGAGGCCGTTCTGCAGACCCGGAGCTCTGTTGAGGGCGGCGCGAGCCTCGCCGAAGCGATGCGGGCGCACCCGCGGGCGTTCGGCTCCCTCTATACCAACATGGTTGCGGCGGGCGAGGCGGGCGGCATCCTCGACACCATTCTGGCGCGGTTGGCGACGCACATCGAGAAGAGCGTCAAGCTGAGGGCGCAGGTCAAGTCGGCCATGACCTATCCGATCGCGGTGGTGACGATTGCCGCCGCCGTCGTCGGGGTCATCCTGTGGAAGGTGATTCCGACCTTCGACGAGCTCTTCGAGGGGCTGGGGGCCGCGCTGCCGCTGCCGACGCGGGTGGTCATCGCGTCGAGCGACGCGCTCGTGGCGTACTCGCCCCTGTTGTTCGTCGCCGCGGTCGCCCTGACCCTCGCGTTCCGATGGTACCGGGCCACGCCGCGGGGAGGGCGGGCCGTCGACGCCCTGCTGCTCAGGCTCCCGGTGCTGGGGCTCATCCTGCGCAAGGTGGCCGTCGCCCGCTTCTGCCGGACCCTGGCCACGCTGCTCGGCTCCGGGGTCCCCCTGCTCGCGGGGCTCGAGATCACCGCCAGGACCGCCGGCAACCTGGCCATCGAGGATGCCGTCCTCGTCTCGCGGGCGGCCATCGAGCGGGGCGAGACGGTGGCCGCGCCGTTGCGGCGGGCGGGGATGTTCCCGCCCATGGTCATCCAGATGATCGGCGTGGGCGAGGCGAGCGGGGCGTTGGACGTCATGCTCGCGAAGGTCGCCGACTTCTGCGAGGAGGAGGTCGACGCGACGGTGGCCGGATTGCTGACGCTCCTGGAACCCGTCATGATCGCGTTGCTGGGGCTGGTCATCGGGGGCATCGTGATCGCCATGTACCTGCCGATCTTCGACCTGATCGGCCGCATGGCCGTCTAGGCTGCCCCGCGGGGCGGCGCGGACTCCCCGGGGCAGGTTGCTGCCAGCGGAGCCGTCAGGCGACGATGGGCAGGCCAGGCGTCAAGCGGGGACGAAGACGGGTGGCGGGCCCGGCAGCGCGCGGGGCGGTGTCTCGGCTCGCCCCGCGGGCTCCCGCGGCCGCCGCAGGGTCGCCGCAGACCGTTCGAGAGCGACATGTCGAGGCAGGAGCCGTACGGCGCCGGGCCCCGGGAACCGCGGGGCGCGTACGACATCGTGGGCGACAGCCCGCCGATGCGGGGCATCCGGGAACGGATCGCGCGGATCGCACCCACCGACGCCGCGGTCCTGGTCACCGGTGACGTCGGCGTCGGCAAGGAGCTGGTGGCGCGGGCGATTCACCGCGGCTCGAGGCGGGGCGCCCTCCCGTTCGTCGGGCTGACCGCCGATGCGCTGGCCGACGCGGTTCGCGATCCGGACTTCGGCCTCGAGGGGCGGCCGGGGCCGGTCGCCGCCGCCGGACCCGGGACCCTCTTTCTGGCGGACGTCGGAGAGGCGGCCCCGGCGAGCCAGGCGGCGTTGCTGACGCTCCTCAAGGAGCGCAGGTTCCGACGCGCGGGCGGCGGAACCGGGCGGGCCGCGGGTGCGCGCATCGTCATGGCATCGACCCGGGACCTCGCCGCGATGGTCGAGGCCGGCGGGTTCCGGCGCGACCTCTTCTACTGCGTCAGCGCCTTCACCATCCACGTGCCCCCGCTGAACGCCCGGCGGCAGGACATCGCGCCGTTGGCCCGCCACTTCGTCGAGCGGTTCGCCCGGGAGACGGGCCGGGACCTCCGGGGGCTCTCTCCGGCGGCCGAGCGGGTCCTCGAGGCCCACGCCTGGCCCGGGAACGTCGCCGAGCTCGAGAACGTCGTCGAGCGGGCCGCCGTTCTCGAGGCATCGGACCGGGTGCAGGCCGCGAGCCTGGAGCTCGACGATGCCCCGGGCCCGGACCGTCGCCCCGAACCGCCGCCGCGCGACGCGACGGCCGGCGCCGCGGGACCGTCCCGGGCCCCCGTGGAGGCGCTGCCGGAGTCCGGCTTCGTGCTGGAGAAGCACGTCCGCGATCTCGAGCGGGACTATCTCGCGCGGGCGCTTCACCAGGCCGGCGGCGTCAAGGTCAGGGCCGCGGGGCTGCTGGGCATGACGTTCCGGTCGTTTCGCTACTACGCGAAGAAGTACGATCTGGGGTGACTTCCCGGGGTGACTTCCCGGCATCGCCGGCACCGCGGGGCAACGCCGGTTGTCGTTTCCGGGGCCCGGTCGGGTACGCTCTCGAATCACGCGGCGTAGAATGGGTCCGTGGCCGGCTCCCCGGCGGATCGGTGGGGTCGGCGGGCCGCTCGGGCGGCCGGCGGAACGCAAGGGCGGCGTTCCCGGGCCGGACGCCCTGTGCGGCGGGCGTCGGTGTGGCGGCGGGGCCGCCCGCGAAACCGCGGGGCCGGCGTTCTCCGGGGCCGCGGGATAGTCGCCGCGGGTTCGCGGACCGATGCTTGCATGGATCCTCCCGGGAAGGTCAGTGAGGTCTCGGCGCAAGGGCGCGGTCGGGCTCCGATCGCCCCGTCGCCGGGGACTCGAGGATTCCGGAGGCCCGTGCGGCAACGACGGCGGGCGATTCCGACCGTGGCGGCATCGCTCGGTCCGCCCGGCGAACGACGAAGGAGAGGCACCCATGAAGGCCAGTGGCAGCAGCGGCTTCACCCTCATCGAACTGCTGATGGTGGTCGCCATCATCGGCATCATCACCGCCATCGCGGCGCCGGGGCTGATGCGCGCCCGCATGTCCGCCAACGAGGCATCGGCCATCGGATCGCTGCGGGCCGTCAACGCCGCCCAGGCGACGTTCGCGGCCAGTTGCGGCAGCGGCTTCTACGCGCCGAGCCTGGCCCTGCTGGCGACGCCGCCGACGGTGGGCGGCGGCGACGGCTTCATCGGGACGGATCTCGCCTCGGACCCGTCCATGAAGAGCAGCTATTCCGTGGAGCTGACGCCCGGTGCCCCGGCCGAAGGGGCGCCGCCGTCCTGCAACGGCATCGCCGCCGGCGGGGTCGTGACGACCTACTTCGTCGGGGCGTCGCCCGCGTCGGGCGGCGGCGTGCGCTTCTTCGGCTCGAACCAGGGAGGCACCATCTACCAGTCGACGGCCGAGGTGGCGGTCACCCAGAACGGCGCGCCGGCGGGGGCCACGCCGATCCAGTGAGGACAGCGATCGACAGGGCGTTGCCGACTGCGCCCGGGCGCGCGCCGAAAGCTGCGGCCTTGCGCGCCCGACACCTGGCAAGGTGATTCTCGTCACCGTCCTGAAGGGCGGCGCGCTCGTCCGCGGCCGTTCCCGTCGGCGGCGAGAGTCCCCTTTCGACGCGTCCCGGGCGCCGGGGCCGCGCCCGACAACCGGAGTTGCACCATGAGTCCAACCGTTCGCCGCGTCATCATCGCGCTTGCCCTCGTCGGTTTCGCCGCGGCCGCGGCGTCGGCCTGGGTGCACTATCGCATCGCGCACGATCCCGCCTACGTGAGCTTCTGCGACATCAACACCACCGTGAGCTGCCGAGACGTCTATCAGAGCCGCTTCGGGTCGGTGGGCTCCATTCCCGTCGCGGTGTTCGGGGCGTTCTGGTTCGGCCTCGTGGCGCTGCTGACGGTGGCGGCGGGCCGGGGCCCGAGCGAGCTGGCCCGCAACGTGGGCGGCTACCTGCTGGTGCTGTCGACGGTCGGTCTCGCGGCGATACTGTTCCTGGCCTACGAGTCGTTCTTCGTCCTCGGGACGCTCTGTCTGCTCTGCGTCACCGCCCACGTCGCCGTCGTCGGCATCTTCCTCGCCGTGAGCACCATCGGGGGCGTGCCGCTGGCGTCCATCCCGGGTCGCCTGGTCGCCGACGCGGGACGGCTCGTCGGCAAGCCGGCGGCCCTGGGTGTCGCCGGCGGTTACCTGGCGGTGACCGTGGCCGCGGTGCTGCCGTTTCTCGCCGAGCCGTCCGGGCCGGTCCTGCCGGTGGCGTCGTCCACCTCTCCGATCGCGTCGTCCGCGTCCGGCGCCGGGGACGCGGAGTCCGAGTTCGTGCGGTTCTGGAGGGCCCAGCCCCGCGTCGACCTGCCCGTGCCGCGGGAGGGGGAGCAGGTGCTGGTGCTGAAGTTCAACGACTACCAGTGCCCGTCGTGCGCGAGGAGCCACTTTCTGTACGCGCCGATCTTCGCGCGCTACGCGTCGAGCCATCCCGGGGCGGTCAGGCAGGTCGCCATCGACTATCCCCTCGACCCCGAGTGCAACGAGCAGACGCCGTTCGCCGGGCACATGGGGGCCTGCGAGGCCGCGGTCGCCGTCCGCCTCGCCCGGCGCGAGGGGCGTGACGACGAGATGGCGCGCTGGCTCTACGAGAACCAGGCGGCCATGTCGCGGGAGACGGTCACCGCGGGGCTTGCCGAGGTGGCCGGCATGACCGACTTCGACGAGCTGTACGACACGGTTCTCGAGGAGGTCCGCGCCGACATCGCGCTGGGTCCGCTCATCGGCATCGAGGCGACCCCGACGTACGTCGTCAACGGCGTCGTGATCAACGCGGCGCTGCCGCCGAACATCCTCGACGCGGCGATCGCGCTCGAGCTCGAGCTCGCCGCCGAGGCGCAACCGTCGCCGTGAGCGCCTCGCGGGCCTCGTCGCGACGGGCTCTCGGGGTTTCCGCCCACGGCCCCCGGACGCGCCCCGAGGCGGTTCGAAGCTCCGCGCGGCCGATCCGGCCCGGCCGCGTGGACGGCCCCGCCAGGTCGTCCCGGCTGCCGCTCCGATGACCGGGTCCCCGGCCGTCGGGCTGATGGTCGCGGCCGGACTTGCGGTCGGCAGCTTTCTCAACGTCTGCATCCATCGCCTCCCTCGCGGCGAATCGGTCGTTTCGCCCCCCTCCCGGTGTCCGGCCTGCGGCCGCCGTCTGCGGTGGTTCGAGAACGTGCCGGTGCTGAGCTGGCTGGCCCTCCGCGGGCGCTGCCGGACCTGCCGGGCCGCGATATCGCCGTCCTATCCCGCGGTGGAGGCGGTCACCGCGCTCGTGTTCGTCCTGCAGTACTGGCAGCTCGGCTGGCAGCCGCTGCTCGCGGTCCGCCTGCTCTTCGGGGCGTCGATGATCGCGCTGGCCGCGATCGACCTCCGGCACCGCGTCCTGCCCAACGTCATCACCCTGCCGGGAGTGGCGGCGGGGCTGGCGTGCAGCCTGTGGCTGGAGCCGGGTTGGCGGTCGGCCGCGGTCGGCGCGGCCGCGGGATGGACGGTCCTCTGGACGGTCGGCGAGGCCTACTTCCGCGTGCGGGGCCGCGAGGGGATGGGCATGGGCGACGTGAAGATGCTCGCCATGGTCGGGGCCTTCCTCGGGTGGCCTCACATGCTCGTGACGCTGTTCGTGGCCTCGGCGGCCGGTTCGCTGGTCGGCGGGGCGATGGTGCTCGCGAGCCGCGACAACCTGGGTTTCCCTCTGCCGTTCGGGTCGTTCCTGGCGTTCGGGGCCCTGCTGTCCACGCAGGTGGCGGATCCGCTGATCCACTGGTACGTCGGGCGCTTCTGGTGACGGCGCGACCTTCGGTCACGTCGGGAGTCTCGCTGCGTGGTTCGGATCTTGCTTCGTGAAATCGGCATGGACGACCAGCGCGGCCGGCCACGGCGGCTCGGCGGCCCGCGGGCGGCCCGCGGGGCCGCTCGCGCCGGCTCCGCCCGCGGCATCGGCCTGGTCGAGGTCGTGGTGGCGGCGGGCCTGTTCGCGGCCCTGGCGGCCGGCGTCGCCCATCTGTTCGCGATGTCGGCGCGATCGCTCGTGCAGGCCCGGCATCGGACGTCGTCGCTCGCGCTCGCGGTCGACAAGATCGAGCAGCTTCGCGCCGGCGGCGGGCCGTGGGGGGCTCCGGTCGCGGCGGGAACGTTGCAGACCGAGCTGCTGAGCGCCGGGGGCCGTCCGCCCGGCAGTGGCGGGGCGCCGCCGTCCGGCGGCGTGTACCGGCGCGTGACGTCGGTCCGCGCGAGCGCGGCCCGCCCGGGGACGCTGGTCGTGGAGGTCCGGGTCGTCGCCGGTCGCGGGGGGGACGATGCCGCTGCCCCGGAGCCGGCGCCCAACGAGGTCGTGCTGGTCACGCTGCTGCCGGCCCCGGAGGGGTCGTGACCCGCGTGCGGGGCGGCCCGCGGAGAGACGCCGCCGCCGGCGCCTCCCGCCCGGGCCGGCCCGTCCGGGCCGACGCAGGGCTGTCCCTCCTCGAGGCCATCGTCGCCCTGGCCCTGACCCTGGTCGTGGTCGCCGCCCTCTACGGCGCGGTGCGCCCCGCGCTCGTGCTGAACCGGTCGCTCCCGGCCATGGCCGATGCGCAGCAGCGCATGCGGCATGCCTTCGATCGGCTGCACGCGGAGCTGATGGCGGCGGGCCGGGGGACGGCGCGGGTGGAGCCCGGGCCGCTCCCGCGGATGCTGCCCGCGGTCGTGCCGTACCTCGTGGGGCGTCGGGCTCGCGACGACGAGCACCGGCGGGTCCGACCCGACGCGATCAGCGTGCTGTCGGCCTCTCCGGACGGCGGTGCCGAGACCCGCCTGCTCGATGCGCTGGGGGGACCGGCCCCGGAGGCGAGGCTGGCCCCGGGGGCGGGTTGCGCCGGGGCCGCGTGCGGCTATCGCGCCGGCGACCTCGTGCTGGTCTTCGATGACCGCCCCGCGTGGGGTCTGTTCCGCGTGCGGGATGCCGGCGAGGCGACCCTGCGGCTCGAGCCGTTGGGCCCGGCCGCGACCGCCTTCGAGGCGGGAGCGGCCGTCGCGCCGATCGACGTCCGCCACTACTATCTCGACGAGGAGCGGCGGCAGCTCAGGCGCTACGACGGGTGGCGGGGAGACTTCCCCCTGCTCGACGGCGCGGCGGCGCTGGAGTTCCGTTTCTTCGGGGTCCCGGTGGGGGCCGCGGGGCCGTGCCGGGGCGCGGGGCCGGGCGCGCCGCGGGGCCGGTTGGAGGCGATTCCCCTGGAGCGCTTCACGGACGGACCCTGGTGCGGGCCGGCACGGTCGCCGTTCGACGCGGACCTGCTGCGGGTGCGCGCGATCGGTCTCGACATTCGCATCGAGGACGCGGCCGCCGGTCCCGCGTCGGTGCCGCGGCCGCCTGCTCCCGGTCCGGCTTCCGGCGGCGGCGCGGGCGCCGGCGGCTACCGCGCGGCCTTCGTGGTGGCGCCCCCCAACCTGCAGACGGCTGGCGGCTCGTGGTGAACCCCACGTTGCCGCGAGCGCGGCGAGGTGCGCCCCCGACGAGGCGTGAGGAGGGTGCATGTCGGACATATGCAACCGACGAACGACGTGGCCAGGCCGGATGCGCGTCGCTCGAACGCGGCGGAGCCATGGCCGCGGGGCGCCGAAACCGGTGCACCGCGGTGAGACGGGGAGCGCGCTCCTGGTGACGATGGCGGCGGGGGCCCTCGTGTCCGCACTGGCCGCGGCCCTCGTCGCCGTCGTCATGATCGAGGAGGCGGTCGAGGCGAACCACCGGCGCGGGGTACAGGCGTTGTACGCCGCCGACGGCCTGCTGGCGAGCGTGGTCGCGGAGCTGTCCCGCGCCTCCGACGGGGACGCGTCATGGGTGGCCCCGGGCCCCGTCCTGACCGGGCCCGCGGTGGCGACCCTGCCGGACGGGTCGGTCGTCGACGCCGAGGCGGAGACCCGGGCCCTCGCGCGGGGCGAACGCGGGCCCGGCGACCCGGGGTGGCGCCTGGTCGCGCGGGGATGGCTCGGTGATCTCGCCGGTGCGCCGGACCGGGTCCCGCGGCTCTACCTGCTGGCGTGGCTCCACCGCGGCCCCGCCGGTCCCGACGCCGGCCCGTCCGGGGACGAGACCGGCCCCCTCGTGGTGCGGGCGGCCGCGTTCGGCCCCTTCCGCGTCGAGCGGGCGGTCGAGGCGGTCCTGGTCCGAGATGCCCATGACGAGGTCCGGGTGGCGACGTGGAACGTCGTGCGCTAGCCGCGCTAGTGTCGCGGCCGTGAAGATGGTGAGAGCTTCGAATCGCGGTGAATGTCTGCAAAAACAGGAGAAACGACGCGCAAGAACGTCCCGCGAACTACGGTTCAGGACACCAGGAGCTTGCGGTCTGGACCCGGTGCGGACCGGTGCGGACTCCCGCAGGGTTGGCGGCCCGGCGGGAGCCGAAGGCGACGACGGGCAGGGCTAGGCGCGCCCCCGGATGCCGATCGTGCCCAGGGCCCGCCGAATCTCCTTCTCGGCCACGTCGTCGACGATGACGGTGTCGCCGATGCCGCGCGGGAGCACGAAGTGCAGGCGTCCCGCGACGACCTTCTTGTCGCGCTGCATGGCCGCGATCAGGTCGGCCGGCGACAGGTCCGTCACCGACGGCAGCGGCCCCATCCGCCCGATGAGCCCGGTCAGGGCGGTGTGGTCGCCCTTGCTCATCAGGCGGCGGTCGGCCGCGAGCCGGGCCGCGACCAGCATGCCGTACGCCACCGCCTCGCCGTGCCGGAGACGCCGGTACCGGGTGACCGCCTCGAGAGCGTGGCCGGCCGTGTGCCCGAAGTTCAGGATGCGGCGCCGGCCCCCCTCGCGCTCGTCGGCGGCGACCACGTCGGCCTTGATGCGGCACGAGGCGGCGACGATGTCCACGAGGAGCTCCGGCTTGCGCTCGAAGATGTCCGGCAGCCCGTCCACGAGCCGGTCGAAGAGCGGCCGATCGGCGATGACCCCGTACTTGACGACCTCGTAGAGGCCCGCGCGCAGCTCGCGGCGGGGAAGGGTGTCGAGCAGTTGGGGATCGGCGATGACCGCGGCGGGGGGATGGAAGGCGCCGATCAGGTTCTTGCCGAGCGGGTGGTTGACCCCGACCTTGCCGCCGACGGCGCTGTCGACCTGGGCGAGCAGGGTGGTCGGCACGTGCACGAGGTCGACCCCGCGAAGATACGTCGCGGCCGCGAACCCGGCGGTGTCGCCGAGCACCCCGCCCCCGACCGCGACGATCGTCGACTGCCGGTCCGCCCCGGCGCGGATCAGGGCCTCGTAGATGCGCGACACGGTGTGCAGGGTCTTCGAGCGCTCTCCGTCCGGCACGAGCAGGGGCTCGACCTTCGGCAACGCGGCCTGAATCGTCTTGCCGTGCCGGGCCCACACCGTCGGACTGGAGACGAGGAACCTCCGATCGCCGATTTGCGCCTCCGAGAGCCACCGGTCCATCGCCGCGGCGAGGCCGTGGGCCACGAAGACGGGGTAGGTCCGGGTTGCGCTTTCGACGTCGATGCGGGTCGGTTCCATGGAGGGTCCGTCGTGTTCGCGGAGCGCGCGGCCCCGCCCGGCCTGGCAGTCCGCGGCGGAGAGCCCCGCTGCCTCCGAGCGGCGATGCACCCCGCGTGCCTGCGTGGTTCGCCGGTTGCGTATGGCCGGTATGCGCTCTCCTCGCGCCTTGTCGGGCAAGGCGCCCCGGCGCCGTCGGCGTCCTCCGGGCGTGGTGCGTCGCGGGTTTCGCCGCAGGCTGCCGGAGCCGCAGAGCGGAGTGGTAGGATAACAGTTTTGCCCGGAGGACCCGCCGCCGATGCCGGACAAGGACGCCGCGTTCGTCAAGGAGATCACCCCCAGGTCCGAGGATTTCTCTCGCTGGTACACGGACGTCATCCGCCGCGCCGAGCTCGCCGACTACTCGCCGGTCAAGGGCAGCATGGTCATCCGCCCGTACGGCTACGCCATGTGGGAGCTCATGCAGCACGCCCTCGACCGCCGCATCAAGGCGACCGGGCACGTCAACGCGTACTTCCCGATGTTCATCCCCGAGGGGCTGCTCAAGAAGGAGGCCGCCCACGTGGAGGGGTTCGCCCCGCAGGTGGCCTGGGTGACCCACGGCGGCGACGAGAAGCTCGAGGAGCGGCTGGTGGTGCGCCCGACCTCCGAGGCGATCATCGGCACGATGTACTCGAAGTGGATCCAGTCGTGGCGCGACCTGCCGGTGCTCATCAACCAGTGGGCCAACGTGGTGCGGTGGGAGAAGGTGACCCGCCTCTTCCTGCGCACCACCGAGTTCCTGTGGCAGGAAGGCCACACCGTGCACGAGACCGAGGAGGAGGCGCAGGCCGAGACCCTGAAGATGCTCGGCGTGTACAAGGACTTCTGCGAGACCGAGCTGGCGATGCCGGTGCTCGAGGGCCGCAAGACCGAGAGCGAGAAGTTCGCGGGGGCCGACAAGACCTACTCGATCGAGGCCCTGATGGGCGACGGGCGGGCCCTGCAGGCGGGCACGTCCCACAACCTCGGGCAGAACTTCGCCAAGGTCTTCGACATCACGTTCCAGGGGCGCGACAAGACGGTGCAGCACGGGTGGCAGACGTCGTGGGGGATGACGACGCGGCTCATCGGCGGGGTCATCATGACCCACGGCGACGACAGCGGGCTCATCCTGCCCCCGCGCATCGCGCCGCACCAGGTCGTCATCGTGCCGATTCCGCGGGGCGACTGGCGCGAGACGGTGCTGCCGCACGCCGAGCGCATCCGGGACGAGCTCGAGGCCCGGGGCGTCCGCGTGATGCTCGACGACCGCGAGGAGCATTCGCCGGGCTGGAAGTACGCCGAGTGGGAGATGCACGGGGTGCCGCTGCGCCTCGAGATCGGCCCCCGCGACATCAGGAACGAGCAGGTCATGCTGGTCCGCCGCGACACGCGCGACAAGACGCCGACCCCCATGGACGGCCTCGCCGGCCGGATCGAGGAGCTGCTGGGCACGATCCAGCAGGCGCTGTTCGACCGGGCCGTCGCGTTCCGGGACGAGCACACCGTCAGGACCGCCGACCGGGCCGAGTTCGACGAGGTCCTGGAGGGACGCCCCGGCTACGTGGTCGCGCCGTGGTGCGGCGCCGCCGGCTGCGAGGCGCAGATCAAGACGGCCACCCAGGCGACCATCCGGAATCTGCCGCTCGATCCTCGGCCTGCGTCCGGCAAGTGCATACAATGCGGGAGGCCGGGCCAGGTGGACGCGTTCTTCGCCAAGTCATACTGAGGTGGGCATTCCATGGAGCACCCGACCGCGATCGACCTGCGCGAGCATGCCGTCTATGCTCCCGACAAGATGGGCAAGAGCACGCTGTTCCGCTCGGAACGCGTGATGGTGGGCCTGAACGCGTTCGAGCCCGGCCAGGCCCACGCGCTCCACGCGCACGAGGACATGGACAAGGTCTACCACGTCGTCGAGGGCCGGGGCGTCTTTCTCCTCGAGGGCCGCGAGGTGCCGATGCAAGCGGGTTCCCTCCTCGTGGCGCCGGCCGGCGAGCCCCACGGCATCCGCAACCCGGGACCGGAACGGCTCCTCGTCCTCGTCGTCCTCGCGCCGGCGCCTCGCTGAACCGCGGCGCTCCGGGCGGTGGCCGGCGAGCCCCGCGGGCATCCGCAACCCGCGTCCCGGCCGGCCCCTCGTCCTCGCGCCGCTGCCTCGCTGAACCACGGCCGCCGGGTTGCGGGCCGCGCCGGCCCGGCGAAGCCCGCGGGCATCTGCAAACCGGGCTCCGGCCGACTCCTCGTCCTCGCCGTCCTCGCGCCGGCGCCCGCGGCCCTTCGAGCTGCAGGCCGCGCGGTCCCGCGGGCCGGCAAACCCCGCTGCCATCGGCAACCCGAGGTCCAGGAGCTATCGGCGGGGCCGGTCGTCCCGGCGCGGGGCCGCGGCGACCGCGCGTCAGAGGTCGTCGCCGCCCTTGTTCCTGGGCGCCACGAGCCAGGCGATGCCGATGCTCAGCGCGTAGAGCACCATCATCGGCGCCGCCATCATCGTCAGGGTCGCGGGGTCCCCGGTCGGGGTCAGCACCGCGGCGATGATGAAGATGATGAGAATGGAGTACTTGGTGTTCCGTATCAGGTAGCGGGCGGTCAGCAGCCCGATCCGGGCCAGGAAGAAGACCACCGTCGGCATCTGGAACACGATGCCGCAGGCGAGCGTCAACCGGACGTACAGCGAGAACGTCGGCTGCAGCCGCGGCATGAACGTGACGTAATCGGTCGAGAAGCTGCCCAGGAAGATCCACGCCACCCGGAACAGGATGTAGTGGGAGAAGAGGCATCCCCCGGCGAAGAACAGCGACGACAGGGTGACGAAGGGAATCGCGAACTTCTTCTCGTGGGCGTAGAGGCCGGGGGCGACGAAGAGCCAGAACTGCGTGAGCACCACCGGCATCGCGACGATCAGCCCGACGAGGGCGGCGACCTTGATCGACAGGAAGAACGCCTCCGTCGGCTCGGTGAAGATGAAGCGGCTCTCCCCGCCTTCGACCTCGGGGAGGATCGCGTTCAGCGGCACCATGATGAACGCGGTGAGCTCCTCGTGGAAGAAGTACGCCGCGACGAACGCGATGAAGATGGCGCTGACCGAGGTGATGAGCCGCCGGCGCAGCTCGTCGAGGTGGTCGAGGAACGACATCCGCCCGCCGGCGCCGTCCTCGTCGAGCTCCGGGCGCTCGTCGTCGGGCTGGGTCGCGAGCTGGGTTTCGGGGTCCGGCTCCGGGGAGTCGGGAACGGGGACCGCGGACGTGGCCATGGTTTTCGATCGATCAGACCGTGCCGGGCTGCTCCTGGCGCGGGTCGGTCGCGGCGGCGGCCGGGGTCGGTGCGGGTGCGGTCGCGGCGGCCTCGCTCGCGGCCGCGGCTTCCGGGTCGAACTCCTGTCCGAGGGTGTTGGGCACCGGGTCCGGGTCGCGGGTGTTCGCGGGTGCCGGGGCGGGCGCGGGTGCCGGGGCGGGCGCGGGTGCCGGGGCGGGCGCGGGCCTGGCCGTCTCGCGCCGGGCCTGCTCCTCCACGTGGATCTCGTCCTCGAGGGTATGCCGGAGATCGTTCGACGCGCGCTTGAACTCGCCCAGGCTCTTGCCGATCGAGCGGCCGAGCTCCGGCAGCTTGCGCGGCCCGAACACCATCAGGGCGATGACCAGAATGACGACCAACTCCATCGTTCCGATCGAACCGATCATGATCGCGCTCCTTGCTGCGGGCGGGCCGATGACGCCGACACGGTCGAGCGGCGGTATTGGCGACGGCGTGACACGAGCCCCAGTCTCGACATTGCGGGAACGAGCCGGTCCGGCGGCCTGCGCGGCCAGAGCGCCATCGAGGCGACGACCAGAAGGGCGATCAAGTCCATTCGTCCCGATCACGGTCGCTCTCCTCAGGCCGCGGGCGAGCCGGCGACGCCAACATGGTCGGCGGCAGGATTGGCGGCGGCGTGACACACAATCCCAGACCCACCATTATAGGAACGAGCCGCCGAAACGGTCAAGCCGCGAGCTTGGTTGTTCGTGGCGCAAGTCATTCTTGTACAGTGTGTTAACTGCCCACGATGCCCCCTCGAGGAGACCCCGCGCGGTCGTCCCCGGTCCTGGCCCACCCATCGTCGCCTCCGGCTCCGCCGGGCGCCCAACCAACCCTGCAGGGAGTCTGCGCCTCCTTCGGAGGCGGCGCCGTTCCACGGCACCGACTCCTGGCGTGGACGGGCCGGCGTGGCTCCACCGCCCGTCCTCCCTGCCGGCCGGCGTCGATTGGTGCGGCATCCCGCCCGGTTTCTGTTAGCATCTAGCCATGACTGGAAGGCGAACTCTCACGATGGCGGTGGCGGTCGTGGTCGGGTCCGCGGTGCTGGGCGGATTCTTCGGAGGGCGCGTGCTGGCGGGTCAGGACCGCCTCGACGATCAGTACGAGGTGTTCTCGACGGCCCTCGCGGCGGTCGAGACCACGTACGTCGGCGAGGTCGATTCCGAGCAGCTCGTCTACCGGGCGACGGCGGGCATGCTGCAGCGGCTCGACCCCCACTCCAACTTCATGGACCCGCGCAACTACGCTCGCCTCCGCGAGCGGCAGGGCGGGCGCTACTACGGACTCGGCATTTCCATCAACGTCATCAACGGCGACATCACGGTGATGAGCCTCTTCGAGGGGTCGCCCGCGTACCGCCGGGGCATCCGGCGCGGGGACGTGATCGCGCGCATCGAGGGCGAGGACGCCAGCGGCATCACCAGCGACGACGCCGTCCGGCAGCTCCGCGGCCCCAAGGGCAGCACCGTCACCGTGTCCATCCGGAGGCGGGGTTACGACGAGCTCATCGATCTCGAGGTCGAGCGCGACGAGATTCACATACCCACGGTCAAGGCGGCGTTCATGGTCGACGACGTCACCGGGTACGTGCTACTCGGCGACTTCTCGGAGACCAGCTCGCGCGAGCTGCGGCAGGCGCTCCGGAAGCTGGACGGCCTCGGCATGGAGCAGTTGCTGCTCGACCTGCGGGACAACCCCGGCGGGCCGCTCGACCAGGCCATCCGGGTGTCGAACCAGTTCCTTCCGCGGGGCGAGCTCATCGTCTACACCCGCGGCCGGATACAGAACTCCGACCAGGACTACAACGCGCGCGAGGACGGCGGCCACGTCGACATCCCCCTCGTGGTCCTGGTCAACCGCCAGAGCGCGAGCGCGGCCGAGATCGTGTCCGGGGCGGTCCAGGACCACGATCGCGGCCTCATCGTCGGGGAGACGACCTTCGGCAAGGCGCTGGTGCAGTCGGTCTACCGGGTGGGCCGCGAGGCCGGCCTCGCGTTGACGACGGCGCGCTACTACACGCCGAGCGGGCGCATGATCCAGCGGCCCTGGGACGGGACCTTCGACGAGTACCTGACCTACGCGCTGCGTGACCAGGAGCGCGCCGAGCCCGACCCGGACGAGCGGCGGCTGACCGAGGGCGGCCGCGAGGTGTACGGGGGCGGCGGCATCGAGCCCGACCACCGCCTCGCCGGGCCCATCGAAGGGTTCGATCCCTCGCGGTTCGGACGTCTGCTGTTCGCGCGGCAGGAGTTCGCCACGTTCGCCGAGCGCTTCTCGGCCGAGGGCGACACCCGCATCGAGGACCAGGGCGGGGGCCGCCAGCGGCTCGCGCCGGGCTACGCCATCGACGACGCCATGATGGGCGCATTCCGCGCGCAGCTCGAGGAGCGGGGACTGACCATCGACGACGAGGCGTTCGACGCGGACATCGTCTTCATCAGGGCGATGATGCGGTACGAGATCGATCTGGCCCTCTTCAGCGTGGAGGAGGCGCGGCGCAACCTGGTCGGCGCCGATCCGCAGGCGCGGCTCGCCCTGAGCCTGTTTCCCGAGGCGGAGCGCCTGTTGCAGAGGTCGCGGCGGGGCGGCACCGCGGTGGCGGCCGGCCAGTAGGAGCTCGCGCCGCCACGGAGCCGCACGCGACGATTGGCGGCGAGGAGCTCGCGCCGCACACGCGACGATTGGCGGCCGAGCGGTAGCCGACGCCGAGGGCCGGCGCCGAGTCGCTTGCCCGCCGCGCGCGCTCCTGCTACACTGCCGGCGAGCCGTCCCATTCACTTGGTGCGGGCGGCTCGTGACGGCGTTCGCAGAGCGTCGGTCTTTTCGCAGCGTTCCCAGCCGCTCGAAAAGGGGTGATATCCGTCCCCCCGTTTTCGGGCGGCTGTTTTGGTGTACGGCGGCATCTCCATGCGACTGCAGCAGATCGCCATCTCCGGGTTCAAGAGCTTCCCCGAACGGGCCAACCTGGTGTTCGACGACGGCGTGACCGCCATCGTCGGCCCCAACGGCTGCGGGAAGAGCAACGTCATCGACGCCATCACCTGGGTTCTCGGCGAGCAGAGCGCCAAGAGCCTGCGCGGCGAGCGCATGGAGGACGTCATCTTCGCGGGAAGCGACGCCCGCAAGCCCATCGGCACGGCCGAGGTCAAGCTGTACCTCGCCCAGGTGGCGGCGGCGCCGGGGCAGGTCGGCGGCCCCGATCCGGACCTGCGCCGCGTTCCCGCGCCGCCCGCCGCGGATGCTGCCGACCTGCCGTCGGATGTGGCGGCCGCGCCGGGACCGGTCGGCGGCCCCGATCCGGACCTGCGCGGGGTCTCCGCGCCGCCCGCCGCCGGCCCGCCGTCGGACGACGCGGACATCGACGACCTCCTGCCGCTCATCACGCGCGACATCGAGGTCGGCCGCCGCCTCTACCGGTCGGGCGAGAGCGAGTACCTGATCGACGGCCGGATCTGCCGCCTGCGGGACATCCAGGACCTGCTGATGGACTCGGGGGTCGGCGTCAAGGCCTACGCCGTGATCGAGCAGGGCAAGATCGGCCAGATCCTGGGCGCGCGGCCGACGGAACGGCGGCAGCTTCTCGAGGAGGCGGCCGGCGTCACCAAGTACAAGAGCCGGCGGCGGGCGGCCGAGTTCAAGCTCGACGCGGCCCGGCAGAACCTGACGCGGGTCGACGACATCATCTACGAGGTCGAGAAGCAGCGGCGGTCGCTCAAGCGCCAGGCGGCCAAGGCCCGGCGCTATCGCCGGCTGCGCGAGGAGCTTCGGCGGTGGGAGACGCTGGGTTTCGCGCGCCGGCACCGCGTGCTCGTCGCCGACCTCTCGTCCGCCCGCACCCGGCTCGAGGCGGCGCGCGAGGTCGAGGAGGCGGCGGCGGCGCGGGTGGCGACGGTCGAGGGAAACCGCGAGCGCTGCCAGATCGAGCTCACGGAGGCCGAGAGCGCGGCCACGGGCAGCCGGGACGCCGCCCACGCGCTCGACCTCGCGGTCGAGCGGCGCCAGCAGCAGTTGACGTTCGACCGCCGGCAGATCGAGACGCTGGGCGACTCGCTCGGCGAGATCGCGGGCGAGGTCGAGGCCCTGCGGGCGCGGCGCGACCCGGCCCGGAACGAGCTCGACGCCCAGATCGAGGAGGCGCGCCGTTGCGGCGCCGAGCGCGACGAGGTGGGTGCGGGCCTGCAGACGAGGGAGGACGAGCTCGCGCAGGCCCAGCGTGCCCTGGACGGGCTGGAGGGCGACGTCGAGGCGGCCCGGAGCGAGGTGTTCGCGGCCGTGAACGCGGCCACCGCGCTGCAGCACGCCATCGAGCACGCGTCGGCCAGCCACGGGAAGCTGGGAGAGTCCCTGGCCAAGCTCGACGCCGAGGCCGCGGATCTCGCCATCGAGTCCCGGGAGATCGAGGCCGAGGGGGCGCGCCTCGACGCCGCGGAGCGGGAGACGAAGGCGGCCCTCGAAGGGGTCCGCTCGGCCTGCGCCGAGCGCGAGGCGGAGCTGGCCACCGTGCGCCGCGAGCGCGAGGGGCTCGAGCGCGACCTGCGCGGGCGCGAGCAGGGGCTGGCGGGCCTGACCGGCCGGCTGACCTCCCTGCGCGATCTCGAGGCGACCCGCGCCGGCTACACCGAAGCGGCGCGGCTGCTGCTGTCGGCCGAAGCGGCGGGGGTGCGCCACCTCGGCTCGGTGGCCGACCACCTGGAGGTGGCGCCGGGCCGCGAGCGGGCGGTCGAGGCCTGCCTCGGCGATCTGCTGCAGCACGTCGTCGTCCCGTCCCGGTCCGATGCCGAGGCGGGCATCGCGTTCGTGCGCGCCCGCGGCGCCGGCCGCGTCGGTTTCCTGGTGGCGGACGCCGCCGACCGGGCGTCCCGCGTCCCCGAGGCTCCGACGGATTCCGTCGAGCCGGTGGCCGGCGTGGTCGACGTCGCCGGTCCCGGCGCGGACGCCGTCGGCGCCGCCATCGCCGGCCACTGGCTGGCGCCGTCCTTCGACGCGGCGGCGGCGGCCGGGCTGACCGACGCGCCGGTGGCCACCCCCGAGGGCGACGTGTTCCGCGGGGCGGGGCGGGTGGAGGGCGGCGCCAAGGCGGAGGCGCTCGGCATCCTGGCCACCAAGCGCGAGATCCGCGAGCTCGAGACGCGTATCGCGGCCGAGGAAGCCGTGGTGAAGGACCTCGCCGCCGCCGTCGCCGAGCGCGATGCGACGCTCGCGGCGGCCGAGACCGCCCTCGGCGAGCTGCAGCAACAGCGGCATCAGCACGAGAAGACCATGCTGGGCCACGACATGCAGCGGACCGCGGCGGCGGAGGCGTCGCGTCGGGTCGTCCGGAAGCAGGAGCTCGTCGACACCGAGCGTCGCACGCTGGGCGAGGAGCGCGCCGGCCTGGAGGCACGCCGCGACGAGGCCCGCGTCTCCATCGAGCGGCTCGAGGGCGAGCAGCGCGCCGCCGACGAGCGGCTGGCCGCGGCGCAGCGCCGCGTCTTCGACGGGCGGGAGTCGATCGAGCGCCGGCGGCGCGACGTGGCCGAGGTGAAGGCCGGGCACGCGGCGCTCGTCGAGCGGGTCTCCGCCCTCGAGGCCGGCGTCGCGCGCATCGAGCGCGCCAACCGCGAGCTCGCGGAGCGGCTCGAGCAGCGCGGCGCCGAGCACGCGCGGGTCGCCGCCGCGCGGGAAGCGCTGATCGCCTCGGTGGCCGAGTCGGAGCGGCGGCTCGACGGCGAGGTCGTGAAGCTGTCCGACCTGCGGGAGCACGTCCGGGCGGCCGACGAGCAGGTCCTCGACCTGCGCGGCCGCCTCGAGACGGAGGACGGCGCGGCGCGGGACGCGCGCGCCGCCCTCGAGGAACGCCGCGGCGAGGCGGCGGCCATCGATCTCGCCCGCGCCACCGCCGAGCGCGATCTCGACCACCTGGCGGAGACGTGCCGGGACACCCTGCAGTCGACCCTCGACGAGGTCTCGGCGCAGGCGGAGCAGATCGAGCGGGACGGCCTCGCCGAGGCGAGCCGGGTCGCCGGCGAGCCGGACGAGGAGGGCGAGCCGGGCGAGGACGGCGAAACCGCGGAAGGCGGCGACGGGGCGGCCGCCGCCGCATCCGGGGAGGCGACCGCGGCGGAGCCGGGGGCCGGGTCAGCCGGCGCGGCCGGGGCGGCGGTCGACATCGAGGAGACCACCGCGCGCCTGCGGGAGAAGATCGAGCGCCTCGGACCCGTGAACATGATGGCCATCGAGGAGTTCGACGACCTCGACGAGCGCTACGACTTCCTGACCGCGCAGCGGAAGGACCTGGTGGAGTCGATCGACGCCACCGTCGACGCCATCGCCCGCATCAACAAGACGACGCGCGAGCGGTTCCGCGAGGCGTTCGACGCCATCAACACCCACTTTCAGCAGACCTTCTCCACCCTGTTCGGCGGCGGCCGGGCGGGGCTCGTCCTGCTCGACGAGACCGATCTGCTGGAGAGCGGCATCGACATCATCGCCCAGCCGCCCGGCAAGCGCCTGCAGAGCATTCAGCTCCTGTCGGGGGGCGAGAAGGCGCTGGCCGCCATGGCCCTGATGTTCGCGATCTTCAAGTTCAAGCCGAGCCCGTTCTGCCTGCTCGACGAGATCGACGCGCCTCTCGACGAGGCCAACATCGGCCGTTTCGTGGAGATGTTGCGGGGGATGCAGTCGGAGACGCAGTTCATCCTCGTCACCCACAACCGCAAGACGATGGAGATCGCCGATCGCCTCTACGGGGTGACGATGGAGGAGCCGGGGGTCTCGAAGCTGGTCTCGGTGCAACTGCACGCGTAGGGGGGCGGCCCGCCAATCGGCGCCCTCGGCTCCGCCAGGGGCGCGACCGACCCTCAGGTGGGACTGTCCCGGAGGCGGCTTGCCGTCCTCTCGCCGACTTGCCGCGGCAAGCGCTGCGGAAGCGCCCCGCGGCATCGACGGCCCCCTGCCGGGTGGTCCACCGGCACCAGCCCGCCAATCGTCGCCTTTGGCTCCGCTTGGCGCCCAACCGAACCCGGCCAGGACGGCGCAGACTCCTAGCTCGGCTGGCGCTCCCGCCGGTTGCCGGCCTCCGGCGCGCCGGCCGGCTTGTCGAGCAGCGCCTTGCGGCTCAGCCGGATCTTGCCCGACGGGTCGACGTTGATCACCTTCACGAGCACCTGCTCGCCTTCCTTGAGCTCGTCCCGGACGTCCTTGACCCGGTAGTGCGCGATCTCCGAGACGTGCAGGAGGCCGTCGACGCCCGGCAGCACCTCGACGAAGGCCCCGAAGTCGGTGATGCGCTGCACCGTGCCCAGGTACGACTTGTTGAGCTCGGGCGTCGCGGTGAGCTCCTCGATGATCGAGAGCGCGCGCTGGGCCGACTCGTCGTCGTTCGACGCCACGTTGACGGTGCCGTCGTCCTCGACGTCGATGCGCACCCCGGTGCGCTCGATGATGCTGCGGATGGTCTTGCCGCCGGGCCCGATGACGTCGCGGATCTTGTCGACGGGAATCTTGATGGTGATGATGCGGGGGGCGAAGGTCGAGATGTTCGAGCGGGGGTCGGGGAGGGTGGCGCGCATCCGCTCGAGGATGTGCAGCCGGCCCGCCCGGGCCTGCTCGAGCGCCTCCCGCATGATGGCGGGGGTGATGCCGCCGATCTTGATGTCCATCTGCAGGGCGGTGATGCCCGCCTCGGTGCCGGCGACCTTGAAGTCCATGTCGCCGTAGTGGTCCTCGGCCCCGGCGATGTCGCTGAGCACGGCGTGGCGCCCGGTGGCCTCGTCGACGATCAGGCCCATGGCCACCCCGGCGACCGGCGCCGCGAGGGGGACGCCGGCGTCCATCATGGCCAGCGTGCCGCCGCAGACCGAGGCCATCGACGACGACCCGTTCGACTCCAGGATGTCCGACACCACCCGTATCGTGTAGGGGAACGCCTCTTCGCCGGGCAGCACCGGCAGCAGGCTGCGCTCGGCGAGGTTGCCGTGGCCGATCTCGCGCCGGCCCGGGCCCCGGAGGAACCTGACCTCGCCCACCGAGAACGGCGGGAAGTTGTAGTGCAGCATGAACCGGCGGTACATCTCGCCGTCGACCAGCTCGACCTTCTGCTTGTCGTCGGCGGTGCCGAGGGTCGCGGTGACGAGGGCCTGGGTCTCGCCGCGGGTGAACACGGCCGAGCCGTGGGTGCGCGGCAGCATGCCGACGTCCGCGGTGATGGTCCGGATCTCGTCGAACTTGCGACCGTCCAGCCGTTGGCCGCGCTCGAGGACCTCGTCCCGCAGCACCCGCTCCTTCAGGCCCTTGAAGACGGCCTTGACGTCGCCTCGGCGCTCCGCGTCGTCGGTCGGCAGGGTCGCCAGGTGGTCGTCGAGCACGCGGTCGACGGCGGCGTAGCTCTCGATCTTGTCGCGGATGCGCATGGCGTCGGCCAGGGGGCCGAGCAGCGCGCTCTCCGTCTCGCTGACGACCTCGGGGGCCAACGCCTTCGTCTCGAGCTTCAGCTTCGGCTTGCCGGCCGCCTCGGCCAGCTTGTCGATCTCGTCGATGATGCCGCGGATGGCCTCGTGGCCGGCGTCCAGCGCGTCGATCATCTCCGCTTCCGAAAGCTGCTGCGCCCCCGCCTCGACCATGACGAGGGCGTCGCGGCTGCCCGCCACCACCAGGTCCAGCCGGCCCCGCCGGCGCTGGTCATAGGTCGGGTTGATGATGATCCGGCCGTCGAGCATGCCCACCCGGACCGCCGCGATGGTCGCCGCCATCGGAATCTCGGAGACGGCGAGGGCGGCCGAGGCCCCGGTCAGGGCCAGCACGTCCGAGTCGTTGTCGGTGTCGGCGGAGATGACGAAGGCCACGACCTGCGACTCGCGATGCCAGCCGGCGGGGAAGAGCGGCCGGATCGGCCGGTCGATCAGCCGGCTCGTCAGCACCTCCTTCTCGGGCGGCTTGCCCTCGCGCTTGAAGAACCCGCCGGGGATGCGCCCCGAGGCGTAGGTGTTCTCCCGGTAGTCGACGGTCAGGGGAAGGAAGTCGATCCCCTCGCGTTCGCCGGGCGCGTAGCACGCGGTGACGAGGACCATGGTGTCGCCGTACCGCACCACCACGGCGCCGTTCGCCTGCCGGGCCAGCCGACCGGTCTCGAGGGTCAGGGGACGACCGCCGACATTCACTTCGCCTGAAAACATGATTGCACTCCAGTGCGCGCCGAAACGGCGGGAGAGGGCGAGGGGTAAGAACCGGCAGCGAAACCGGGGCCGGCTCCGCCTACTTGCGAAGCCCCAGCCGCCGGATCAGATCGGTGTAGCGCCCCGAGTCCTTCGACTTGAGGTAGTCGAGGAGCCGTCGCCGCTGTCCGACCAGCTTCAACAGCCCCCGGCGCGAGTGGTGGTCCTTTGCGTGGATCTTGAAGTGCTCGGTCAGATAGCTGATACGCTCGCTCAGCAGAGCGACCTGCACCTCGGGGGAGCCGGTGTCCGTCTGATGAACTCGATACGAACCGATGAGCTCGGTCTTCTGATCCTTCTGTAGCACCACTGCCGATCACTCCGGTCTGGGGTCAAGCTGCCAACGATACAGGAGATGGCTCAGCAGTCCCGTGCTCCAAGCCGCAATCGTCCTCGACGATCTCATCCCTCTGGTCAACCGAGCAATCCTACACTAGAACGATCTTGGGATGCAAAAGCCCGCCCGCGACGGGCTCGGCGATGGCGAGGAGCCCGCCGGCGGCGTCCAGCACCCTGATCCGCTCGCCCGGACGCGGCCTCCCGCCGCCCGCCGCCGGGAGGGCCGCGCCTGCCTCCGCCCTCGCCGCCGCGCCTGCTCCCCCCCTCGCCGCCCCGCCGACCCGGCCGCAAGTCGGTGCCGTTCCGTCGCGCCCGCTCACGTCCGACACGATGTCCGAGGGGCCGAGCGGGTTGCCGTGCGCGGCCCGGCGCGCCCCCCGTTCGGTGACGACGACGCCCCGCAGCTCCGGCAGCAGCTCGCCGGGCGGGATGAGGCGGTCCGCCGCGGCGGGCCCCTCCTCGACGAGACGGGCCAACGGCACCGCGTCGTCCAGGGTGAAGCGGCCGTGCCGTTCGCGCCGCAGCGTCTCGAGGCATCCCCCGCAGCCCAGCTTCTCGCCGAGGTCCCTCGCCAGCGCCCGCACGTAGAAGCCGCTCGAGCAGGCGATGCGGCACCGCACCCGCGGCCCGTCGACCGACAGCACGGCCAGGCTCTCGACGGCGACGCGGACCGGCTCGGGCGCGGCCGGGCGCCGTCGCCGGGCCAGATCGTACGCCCGCACCCCCTCGATCTTCTTGGCGGACACCGCCGGAGGCCGTTGCAGGTGGGAGCCGACGAAGCCGGCCGCGGCCTCCTCGATGGCCCGGGCCGACGGCGGCGCGGCCGGCGCGTCGCCGTCGGCGGCGTCCCGTCCGCCGATGACCACGCCGCCGATGTCGTCCGTATCGGTCGACAGGCCCAGCCGGACCACGGCGTCGTACTGCTTCCCGGCGCCCGAGAACAGCGGGGCGAGCCGGGTGGCCCGTCCCACCACGAGGGGCAGCACCCCCGTCGCCAGCGGATCGAGGGTGCCGAGGTGCCCTATCTTCCGGCACCGGAGAGCGCGCCGCGCGACCGCCACCACGTCGTGAGACGTCGGGCCGGCGGGCTTGTCGACGACCAGGACGCCGGACGGGGCCTGCGAGGTGCTCACGCCGGACGGGACTCCGCAATCGCCGCCGCCACCCGGGTCACGAGCCGGGCCCTGACGTCCGGGGCGGGATCTTCGACGGTCAGCCCCGCGGCGTTGCGGTGTCCGCCGCCGCCGAACGACACCGCGACGCGCCGGACGTCGATCTCGTCCTTCGACCGCAGGCTGACGCGCAGGTC
Organism: Vicinamibacterales bacterium; assembly: GCA_965261285.1. Taxonomy (GTDB): domain Bacteria; phylum Acidobacteriota; class Vicinamibacteria; order Vicinamibacterales; family UBA8438; genus JAJEEA01. Next base: position 236,023 of record OZ253457.1, read on the forward strand.
GCCGCCGAAGGCCTTCAGCAGGATCACCGCCTTGACGTCGCCGGCGGCCAGGGGCAGGTTGACGACGCCCTCCAGGTCGTCCGCCTCGCAGCCGGTCTCCTGCAGCATCGCCTCGTCGACGGCGAGGACCGCGATGCGGCCGTCGGCCTCGAGCTGCATCCGGTCGAGCACCCGCCCCGTCAGCCGCAGCCGCCCCAGGCTGCCGTTGTTGAACACGTGCGCGGCGACGGCCGCCGCGTCGACGCCGGTGGCGGCGATGCGACGGCAGATGTCGAACGTGCGCGCCGTGATGTTGGCGTGCCGGAACGATCCGGTGTCGGTGAGGATGGCGACGTAGACGTTGGTGGCGATCGACGGCGTCAGCTTCGCGCCCAGGGCCTCGATGAGCTCGAACACCAGCTCGCCGCACGCGCACGCCGACTCGTCGCACCAGTTGACGTCGCCGTACCCGGTGTTGCCGGCGTGGTGATCGATGTTGACGACGAACCGGCCCGCGAGGCCGGACACCTCGGTCCGGCCGAGGGCGCCGCACTCGAGGACGACCGCGGTGTCCGCGCCGTCCTTCACCGACGCGGCGACCTCGATCGCGGCGGCCCCGGGGAGGAACGCGTAGCGGGCCGGCGGCGGGTCGGCGTTGACGAGCCGGACCTCCTTGCCGAGCTGCATCAGCGCCTCGGCCAGCGCGAGCTGGGAGCCGAGCGAGTCGCCGTCCGGCCGCGCGTGCGAGGTGACGAGAAAGCGGGTGCCGTCGAGCAGGCGGTCCCGAACCCGGGCGTGGTCGGCAGAAGGTCTGGTCATTCGGGGACGTCGGGCGAATCGGGCGGACCCGGGGACGCCGGCCCGTCGAGGCGCAGCTCCTCGAGCACGTGCGCGATCCGCTGCTCGCGCTCGATCGAGTCGTCGTGCACGAAGGTCAGATCCGGCACGTGCCGGAGGCGGAGCCGGCGGCCGAGCCCGCCGCGCAGGAACGACGCCGCGCGGCGCAGGCCGCGGCCGGCCTGCCGGCGCTCCGGCGCGTCGCCGGGGGTCGTGTAGTACACGCGCGCATGCTGCAGGTCGCGGGTCATCCGGACGTGCGTCACGGTGACGAGCGCGAGCGCGGGGTCGGAGGCCGACGTTCGCAGCAACGCGCACAGCTCGGCGCGTACCTGCTCGCCGACGCGTTCGGGACGGGAAGAGGTCATGGACGTGGTCTTCGGGTGGGCCCGGCCGCCGCCTCGAGGGCGGCGCAGCTCAGAGCAGCCACTCGACCTCGTTGCGCACGATCAGGCCCGGCTCGATGCGATCGATCTCGGTGAGGACCCCTTCGAGGGTGCGTTCGGCGACCTCCCGGTCGACGCCGACGGCAACCACCCCGAGGCCCGCGCGCTGGTGCAGATCGTGATGGTCGACCTCGGCGAGCCCCACGTTGAGGCGCCGCACCCGGTCCTTGAGCCGCCGGAGCGTGGCGCGCTTGTCCTTCAGCGAGCGCGCGCCGGCGAGATGCAGCTCGATCGAGAGCAGTCCGACGATCATGGATGGCGGCGCGGGCGGCTAGACGGTGGCCGCGATCGTCTCCGTCGAGAACACCTCGATCACGTCGCCGGCCTTGATGTCGGCGTAGCGTTCGAAGGCGATCCCGCACTCCAGGCCGTTCTTCACCTCGTTCACGTCGTCCTTGAACCGGCGGAGCGAGCCGATGCGGCCCTCGTGGATGACGACGTTGTCGCGCAACAGCCGCGCCTGCGTCTCGCCCGACCGGCTGATCTTGCCCTCGACCACCATGCAGCCGGCCGCGGCGCCGAACTTCGGCACCTTGAACACGTCCCGCACCTGCGCCTGCCCGACCTGGATCTCCTTGACGGTCGGCTCGAGGAGGCCGGCCATCGCCTTCTTGATCTCCTCGGTGACGTCGTAGATGACGCGGTGGAGGCGGATGTCGATGTGCTCGCGCTCGGCCATCGCGGCCGCGTTGCGGTCGGGGCGGACGTTGAACCCGACGATGACCGCGTTGGACGCCGCCGCGAAGACCACGTCGCCCTCGTTGATGGCGCCGGCCCCGCTGCTGATCAGCCGCACCTTGACGCGTTCGTCGCCGAGCTTGCCGAGGGCGTCGGCGAGCACCTCGGCCGAGCCCTGGACGTCGGCCTTGACGATGATCGGCAACTCCCGGGTGCCGCCCTCGGCAATCTGCTGCTGCAGCGATTCGAGGGTCAGGCGGCCGCCCTTCTCGCCGAGGGTCTTCTCCTTGGCCTGGCCCTGGCGCAGCATGGCGATCTGCCGGGCCTTGGCGGCGTCCGCCACCGCCTGGAACGTGTCGCCGGGCTGCGGCAGCCCGGTCAGCCCCAGGACCTCGGTGGGACTCGAGGGGCCGGCTTCCTTCTGCGGCTGGCCGCGGTCGTCGATCAGGGCGCGGACCTTGCCGACGATGGGGCCGGCGATGAAGTTGTCGCCGATGCGGAGGGTGCCGTCCTTGACGAGGATGGTGGCCACCGGCCCGCGGCCCCGGTCGATCTTGGCTTCCAGCACCGTCCCGCTCGCGCTGCGCTTGGGGTTGGCCTTGAGCTCGCCGAGATCGGTGACCAGCAGGATCATCTCCAGCAGGAGATCGAGGTTCTTCTGCTGCTTGGCCGACACCTCGACGGTGACCGTCTTGCCGCCCCAGTCCTCCGGCGTCAGCTCCAGCTCGGACAGCTCCGTCTTGACGCGCTCCGGGTTCGCGTTCGACTTGTCGATCTTGTTGATGGCGACGATGAGGGGGACGTCGGCGGCCTTGGCATGGTCGATGGCCTCCCGCGTCTGGGGCATGACCCCGTCGTCGGCGGCCACGACGAGGACGACGATGTCGGTGACCCGCGCGCCGCGCGCCCGCATCAGGGTGAACGCCTCGTGGCCGGGGGTGTCGAGGAAGACGATCCTCCGCCCGCTGATCTCCACCGAGTACGCGCCGATGTGCTGGGTGATGCCGCCGGCCTCCCGCTCGGCGACCCGCGAGTCGCGGATGGCGTCGAGCAGGGTCGTCTTGCCGTGGTCGACGTGCCCCATCACGGTGACGACGGGCGCCCGCGACGAGAAGTCGTCGTCCTGGGCGGCGGTGGTCTCGACCTCCAGCATCTCCTCTTCGAAGGAGCGCATCTCGACGTCGGCGCCGAACTCGCGCGCCACCATCGTCGCCGTCTCGGTGTCGAGCGTCGTGTTGATGGTCATCATCAACCGGCGCTCGATGAGCTTCTTGAGGACGTCCTTGGCCCGCAGCTCCAGCTTCTCGGCGAGGTCCTTGACGGTCATGCCCTCGGCGAGCGAGATCGTGCGCGTGATCGGCGGCGGGGGGGCCGGCGTGAACGGGGTCGACTGGCGCGGCGGCCGCCGCTTCCTCCCGCCGGGGGGCCGCGGCGGCGGCCGGTACGCGGGCCGGTATCCCACGGCGGGCGCGGCGGGCCTGGCCCCGGGGGAGCGGACCGGCTGCGAGGGCAGCGGACGCGGGCCGCCCAGCGGCGCGCTCGGCCGCGACGGGGCCGGCGCGATGGGCCGCGACCCGGGCCGCGGCCGCGGCGGGCCGGCCGGGCGGGCCGCCAACGGCGGGCCCGGCCGACGGGTCGGGCCCGGCGGCGCCTTCGGCGGCGGCGGCGGGATGGTCTTCGGCGTCAGCGACGGGGCCTGCTCCTCGATGCGGAGCTTGAGCGTCGAGGGCACCAACCGCCCCGTCGGGCGTATCCCGCCGGTCGAAGGCCGCGCCGCCGCGGGGGCGGCGGCCCTCGGGGCCGGTGCCTCCCGCCGCGGCGCCGGCTCGGTCACGGTGGCCGCCGCGGCGGGGACGGCCGGCGTCTCCGCGGTGGCGGGGCCGGCGGGTTCGGCCGGCGCTGCCGCCGGCTCGATCTGCGGCGCCGGCTCGATCTGCGCCGCCGGTTCGATCTGCGCCGCCGGCTCGACCTCGGCGGGCGGGGACTCGGCCGGCGCCGCCGGGGGCTCCGTCGGCGCGGGCGCCTCGACCGGCTCGACCGGTGAACTGTCGGCGGCGGGCTCGACGAGGGCCGGGCCCGCGGGGGCCGCCGATTCGGCGGCGGGACGGGTTGCCGCCGCCGCGGGGGTCGCTGCCGCGGGCGGCTCGGCCGCCGCCGGCGGGGTCTCGACCGCCGCGGGGGCGGCGGGCGCTGCCGGCGCGGTGGCGGGGGCCGTCCGCAACGTCGGCGGCGCGGTGGCGGGGGCCGTCCGCAACGTCGGCGGCGCGATGGCGGGGGCCGTCCGCAACGTCGGCGGCGCGGTGGCGGGAGCCGTCCGCAACGCCGGTTGCGCGGCGGCGGGAGGCGTCCGCAACGCCGCCGGCGCGGCGACGGGAGGCGGCGCGGCCGGGACCGCGGCCGGGGTCTCGACCGACTCCGCGACGGCCGGCGGCGCGGGGGGACGCGGCGACTTCACGAGCCGCGGCGGACCCAGGCTCGGCCGCAGGGCCGGTTCCGGCGCCTTGGCGGTCCTGCCGCCCTTGCGGCCCGAAGAGGCGGAGGCCCCGGAGAACAGGCGTCCTCCCGGCAGGCTCAGGTTACGCTCGCGGGCGATGCGCTTGGCGAACTCCCGGGCGACGATCTCTTCGATGGTGCTCGATGCACTCTTGACTTCGATGCCGTGTTCGCGGCCAAGGAGGTCGATCACCTCCTGGCTCGGTATCCCGAGCACCTCGGCGACCTTGTAGATCCGGATCGTTGCCAAAGTCTGTCCTCTGTCTTCCGTGTCCGCGCGTTCCCGTTCGCCGCTTCCCGTCCGGGACGGGAGCGGGCCGTCCGTCACCGGCCGAGCCGCGAGCCCTCATTCGCCGCCCGGGGCGTCGTGGCCGGGCTCGGCGGCGCTTCCGTCGTTCCCCGCCACCGGGGCCAGCTCGAGACCGGGGTCTTCGGCAGCGGGGACGGCGACCGGCTCGATGCCGTCCTGGGGGACCGCCTCGGTCACGCCGGTGCCCACGGCCCCGCCCGCCGCCATGGTGGCCGCCTCTGCATCCAGCCGGAGCGCCTCGGCCGCGCCCTCCGAAACGCCGAGCACGTTGCTCAGCTCGGCGGCCGAAGCCGAGATCATGCTCTCCACCGTCTCGATGCCGGCCGCGTTGAGCTTCTCCACCATGGCCTGATCGAGCCCGGGCACCGACAACGGCGCCGGCTCGACCCCCAGCTCGTCGAACTGCGCCTCGACCTCGCGGCGCTTCTCTTCCTCGCTCTTGATGTCGATCTTCCAGCCCGCGAGCTTGGCCGCGAGCCGAACGTTCTGCCCCTTCTTGCCGATCGCCAGCGAGAGCTGCCGGTCCTCGACGACGACCTCGATGACCCGCTCGGCGTCGTCCACGACGGACACGCGCTGCACGCGGGCCGGGCTGATGGCGTTCGTCACGAAGGTCGTGGCGTCGTCGGACCATTCGACGATGTCGATCTTCTCGCCGCGCAGCTCCCGGATGATGGCCTGCACCCGCGTGCCCTTCATGCCGACGCAGGCGCCGACCGGATCGACGTCGCGCTCGCGCGACGCGACCGCCACCTTGGCCCGGTCGCCGGCCTCGCGCACCGCGCCCCGAATGACGACGGTGCCGTCGTAGATCTCCGGCACCTCCTGCTCGAACAGCTTGATGAGCAGGACGGGATCGGTGCGCGACAGGATGATCTGCGGGCCCTTCGTGTTCTTGTTGACCTCCTTGATGACCGCCCTCACGCGGTCGCCGGTGGTGTAGTTCTCCGCCCGGGACTGCTCGCGCCGCGGCAGCAGGGCTTCCACCTGCCCGACTTCCACGACGATGTCGCCGCTCTCGAAGCGCTTGACGAGCCCGTTGACGACTTCTCCCAGCCGCTGGCCGTACTCCTCGAAGACGTTCTCCCGCTCCGCCTCGCGGACCTTCTGGAAGATCACCTGCTTGGCGGTCTGGGCGGCGATGCGGCCGAGCACGTCGGTCGGCTTGGGGAACTCGATCTCCATGCCCGCCTCGGCCTCGTCGCCGTACAGCTCCTGCGCTTCCGCCAGCGCGATCTCGGTCGCCGGGTTGGAGACCTGCTCCACGATCTGCCGCACCGCGAACAGCTCCACCTGTCCGGTCTCGGGATTGAAGCGGGTGCGGAGGTTCTCGTCCGCCTTGTAGTACTTGCGCGACGCGGTCAGCACGGCGTCCTCGATGGCGGTGACGATGATGTCCGCCTCGATGCCCTTCTCCTTGGCCAGCGCGTCGATGGTCTGCTGCAACACGTTGTTCATGGCACTTCCCTGCGACCGTCGGCGGCCGACCGCGTCCGGGCTGCGGCCCGACCGGCGCGCCGGCCCCGCCGTCCCGGGGGCGGGCGGCCCGGCGGCCGCCCCTCGGCGTCCCGGACCGCCGTCGGCTTCACTGCCGCGCGGCGGCTACAACTCGACCTCGAGACGAGCCCGCGCGACGGCCGCCTCCGGGACGAGGCGCGTCGTCCCGCCGTCCTCGAGCACGATCGTCCGGCCGCGGACCGCGGCAATCCGTCCCGCGACGAAGCTCTGCCCGTCGACCGGCTCCGACGTCACGATCCGGGCGCGGCGGCCGATGAACCGCTCGAAATCGGCGAGATGCCGCAACGGACGGTCGAGCCCGGGCGACGACACCTCCAGCGTGTACGCGTGGTCGAACGTCATCTCGACGTCGAGGACCGCGCTGACGTCCACGCTCACCGCCTCGCAGTCGCTCACCGTCACGCTGTCGCCGTGCTCGGGGCCGGCCTCCGGCGACGGGAGGCGGTCGAGGACGATGCGCAGCACCCAGCCGATCGATTCGCGCCGGAACTGCAGGTCGAACACGACGAGCCCGTGCCCGTGCGCGACCCGCTCCGCGATTGCTCGAATCTCCCCGATCCGGTCGGCCGACGACCTGGAAGGCCCCACGACGATCCGCCCCGGAAAAACAAAAAGTGGGCCGCGAACGCCCACTCGTAGTCCCTAAACGCGAACGTAACCGAGCAATGATACCACGGCGGACGGGCCGGCGCACGCGACCGGTCGCGGCCGGTCGCGGCCGGCTCGCGGGGGCGCGCGGCACCCTCGCCACCGCCGGGGTCCGCCCCGCGTCGGGGAAGCCCGCGGTGGACCCCGGCATCGCACCGGGACCGGGCGCCGGGACCGCGTCGGGGCGGCGCGCCCGCCGGTCGGAGTGACGCTTCCCCGGCCGGCACGCGCCCCGCCGACGGCCGGGGGCCGTGACGAACCCCGCGTGGCGCCCCGCCGATCGAGTGCTGGGGCGCTTCGCCGCGGCTCCCGGGCCGGCCCGGTCTTCGGGAATCCTACTGGCCCGACTGCGCGCCGAGATACCGTTCGTTGCGCAGCGCGTGCTCGATCGCGTAGTTCCCCTCGTGGCAGGCGAACTCGTAGAGGACCCCGGTGCCGGGGCTCGGGCGCATGAACACGCGCGCGGTCCACGGCCGCGTCCACGTCGACGGATCGTCCAGGGTGTACTCGTACTGCAGCAGCTCGGGCCCCACCCGGGTGAACCGCTCCGTCATCGTCACGTCGGCGGTCGAGCCGCCCACGCCCCGCGAGAGGTTGGTGGTCTCGACCACCAGCGTGTCTCCCTCCCAGCGCCCGCGCGAGCTGCCCATGGCGGTCGGCGGACCCACCGCGCCCGGCGCCGCGTCGCCGATCGGAATGAGCCGGGTGTCGTGGTGCATCTCGATCTGGATGCCGACGTAGTCGGCGCCCTGGAAGATCTGGTAGGTGCTGTTGTAGCCCCGCCCGCTCAGCAGCGCGCCGCCGCCGCGGCAGCGGATCGCGGGGTCGATGCGGGCGACCTCCTCGGCGAGCGTCATCCGCCGGTCCGGCGGCGGCGCGTTGCGCGCCTCCCGCCGACGCCGGTCGCGCTCCTGCGCCTCGGCGGTCCGGGCCGGCAGCCGCCCGTCGGGCGGATCGACGATGAGCGACGTGCGGTTCTCGAACCAGCGGCCGCTCATCCAGAACTGGTTGTAGCTGCCCGTCGACCGGCGCCGGGCCGGCCGCGCCCCCGCCGGCTCCTCGGGGGGCGTCTGCAGGGCGGCCAGCGCCCGCCGGAACGGCGTCTCCCCGAACACCGCGTCGCCGCCCACCGCGGAGTACTCGTTCGCGTGCGCGGCCAGGGCCGCCACCTCCTCGTCGGTGAGGAACTCGCGGTCGCCCAGCTCTTGCGGCCGCTGCAGCGGCGTCGCCGAGTCGCTGGCCCAGACGCCGCCCAGGTCGGGCCGCCCGTCCGCCGTCCGCGGCGCCGTCCAGCCGTCGGGCGCCTGCCCCGCGGCGGCCGCCGCCGCCGTCATGATCGCCGCCGCCGCGAGCGCCACGATGGACTGCCTGCGCATCTGTGCCTCTCCTTGCGAAATGAACGCCGGAAACGGTCGGCGTCCTGCCCTGCAGTGGACCAACATATGCCCCCGGACGGGATAAGGCAAGGACGCAGGCTCATGCGCCGTCCCTGCCGTCACGCCCTCCGCGCTGTTGGAGTTTCTTCAATAGTGCGTGACGTTGTTCAAGCTTCGCCCCGAAACTTGAACAAGGGGCAAGTCCTGCCGTCGTCGAGCGACTCTGTCGCGCCCCGATGCCGCGCGCGGCCTAACGCGGCGCGTGCTTTCGACGCCGGACGCCCTCGGCTCTACTCGCCGCCCCGGTACAGCGACCCGCCGCCGAGCTCGTGGTACACGATGGGGACGAAGTCGTTGGCGGTCCAGGTCGCCTCCTGCCCCCACTGTGCGTCGTAGTCGGCGGTGGGCGCCGCCGCCATCACCTCGTCCAGCGACCGGCCCTCGGAGATCAGGTCGTGCACCCGGTCGCGGACGTCCACGATCATGTCGAGGAACTCGACCATGGCGTCCCGGCCCACCACCCGGACGCCGTGGCCGGGGATGACCCGCGTGTCGGGCCCCGCGAGGCGGATCGCCGTCTCGAGGGCCTCGACGGTGCCGGCCAGCGTGCCGCCGTTGTAGACGTCGATGATCGGATAGCTCGTGGTCCGGAAGACGTCGCCCAGGTGCAGCACGTCCGACTCCGGGAAGTGGACGAAGGTGTCGCCGTCGGTGTGGGCGGGTGGGGCGAGGAACGCGCGCACCTCCTCGCCGTTGAGGTGGAAGCTCACCGTGTCGTTGTAGGTCACGACGGGCCGCGCCCCCGCCGCCGGCCGCGGCGCGAAGCTGCCGCCGCGGCGCGGGAAGCGGAGCCGATCGAGCATCCGGACGCGCACGTTGTCGTGGGCGAAGATCAGGACGTCGGCCCCCGCCAGGGGCTCGTTGCCGCCGATGTGGTCGGGGTGGACGTGGGTGTTGATCAGGAAGCGGATCTCGCCGTCCGACACCGTCCGCACCGCCGCGACCAGCCGATCGGCCAGCGGCGCGAAGAGCGAGTCGACCAGCAGCACGCCGTCGGGCCCCGCGAACACCCCGACGTTGCCGCCGCCGCCCGGCCGCGTGACCATGTGCACGTTGCCGGCCACCGGCACCGCGGTCAGCTCGACTCCCGCGAACCGGCCGCCCGGGTTCTGCTCTCCGGCCGCGACGGCCACCGCGACGCAGCCGGCCGCGGCGAGCGCGGCGGCCCAGAGACGGGAATGCCTGGTCATCTGTCTCAGCTCCCTGGCTAGAAGTCGATGGTCCCCGGCGCGCGCGGGCAGGGGATGACGTCGCGGATGTTGGCCATGCCGGTCACGAACTGCACGAGGCGCTCGAAGCCGAGGCCGAACCCGGCGTGCTCGGCGCTGCCGTAGCGGCGCAGGTCGCAGTACCAGGCGAGCTCCGAGCGGTCGAGGCCCAGCTCGTCCATGCGCTGCTCCAGCACCGGCAGCCGTTCCTCGCGCTGGCTGCCGCCGACGATCTCGCCGATGCGGGGGGCCAGCACGTCCATGGCCGCGACGGTCTCGCCGTCGTCGTTGACGCGCATGTAGAACGGCTTGATGGCGCGCGGGTAGTCGGTGACGATGACGGGGCCCCCGCACACCTGCTCGGTCAGGTACCGCTCGTGCTCCGACGCCAGCTCCTGCCCCCACGCGTGGGGAATCTCGAAGTCGACGCCGGCCTTCTGCAGCGCGTCCGCCGCCTCGGTGTACGAGAGGCGCGCGAACGTCGACTCCGCGAGGTCGCGGAGGGCGCCGGACGACGCCGCGTCGTAGTGCTTCTCGAGGAACGCCAGCTCCGCCCCGCACCGCTCGAGGGCGGTCCGGCACATCGTCCTGAGGAAGTCCTCGGCGAGCGCCGCGTCGTCGTCGAGATCCGCGAACGCCATCTCCGGCTCGATCATCCAGAACTCGGAGAGGTGCCTCGACGTGTTGGAGTTCTCGGCCCGGAAGGTCGGCCCGAAGGTGTAGACGTCGCCCAGGGCCATCGCCATGAACTCGGCCTCGAGCTGCCCGCTCACCGTGAGGTGGGCGGGCCGGCCGAAGAACTCGGCTTCGCCTGAAGCCGGCGCCGCGACCCGGAACATCTCGCCGGCCCCCTCGCAGTCCGACCCGGTGATGATCGGGGTGTGTGCCCACACGAACCCCCGCCCCTGGAAGAACTCGTGCACGGCGGCGGCGAGCACGTTGCGCACCCGGAACACGGCGCCGAAGGTGTTGGTGCGGGGGCGCAGGTGGCCGATGTCCCGCAGGAACTCGAGGGTGTGCCCCTTCTTCTGGAGGGGATAGTCCGCCGTCGCCGGCCCCAGGACGTCGAGCGCGTCGATCTGCATCTCGACGCGCTGGCCGGCCCCCGGCGACGCCTTGATCACGCCGCGGGCGCGGACGGCGGCGCCGGTGAGCACGCCGTCGAGGGCCGCGAAGGCCGGGGTGCCCGCGTCGGCGATCAACTGCAGGGTGTCCTGCGACGACCCGTCGTTGATCGCGAGAAAGGCGAAGCGCTTGGCGGTCCGCTTCGTGCGGACCCAGCCGCAGACGGTGACCGGGTCGTCGGAGGGCGGGGCGGCGAGGACGTCTCGGATGCGTCGGCGCTTCATGGGCGGTACCCGGCTTCCCTATGATTCTCTCCGAAGTCGTCTCCGAAGTCGTCTCCGAAGTCGGCGAGGGGGGCACCGCGGAACGTGACGACCGCCCCCGGCTGGTCGGGCCGGCGGTCTCGGCGTCGTTCCCGGCGGCGTCTCGCCTCCTCGTCGCGCACCTCGGCGAGGGCGTCAGCCGAGCTCGGGCACGTGCGGGGCCAGCAGCTCGCGGAGTCGCGCGAAGCGCGGATGGGCCTGAAGGGTCCGGCGCAGATAGGCGAGGGTGCGGGGCACCGGCTCGGCGAAGTGCCCGCGCCCCAGCCGGGCGACCTGGTGGCCGAACGTGCCGAGGGCCTTCAGGTGCCGCTGCACCGACATCAGGTCGAACCGCGCCTGGAAGTCGCGGGTCCGCTGCGCGGGCACCGCGTCGAGGAACCGCCGGGTCAGCGCCGCGGTCAGCTCGTCCGGCAGGTCGACGTAGCAGTCCCGGAGCAGCGAGACGAGGTCGTAGGTGCCGGGCCCGAGGCGGGCGTCCTGGAAGTCGATGACGACCAGCCCGCCGTCCCGCACCATGAGGTTCCGGCAGTGGTAGTCGCGGTGGCACAGCACCCGCGGCTCGGCCGCCAGCTCCTCGGCGATGACCGAGAGCTCGCGCCCGAGCGCCTCCGACGCGGACGGGCTCAGCGCGACCCGGCGGTGCGCCTCGAGGAACTCCGACCGGAAGAAGTCGAGCTCCCAGGTCAGCTTCGGAACGTCGAAGGCGAGGGTGAAGGGGAGGGCGCCCTCGTCCCGCAGCGACGCGCCGCGGTTCTGCAGGGCCGCGAGATAGCCGATCGCCTCGCGGTACAGGGGCGCCGGGTCGCGGCCGGCGCCGCCCGCCATCCAGCTTTGCAGGGTCTCGTCGCCGAGGTCCTCGACCGCGAGGATGCCCAGGTCCGCGGCCTCGTCGAGCACGGCGGGCACCGGGATCCCCAGCCGGCCGAACATCGCCCCCACGACGATCTGCGGCAGCGAGCCCGGCACGAACGGCTCCGGGTGCAGCGCCAGCACCACCGCCGGCCGGCCGGGCGCGGCGACCCGCACGTAGGCGCGGCTGGAGGCGTCGCCGTGCAGGGGCTCGACCCGCGTTGCCGCCGGGGCCAGGCTCGCGCGGCGCAGGTACTCCGCCACCCGCTCGTCGATGGGGCCGCTCAACGTGTCTCCGGACATGGTCGATGAGTCGGCAGCCCGACACCGACGCGGTAGCCGTCCATCCGTCGGTCGCTCAACGTCCGCCGCAAGCTGCGCGCGCCCCGGCTCCGTTCGGGCCCGGGGCGACGTGCGTGGTCCCCCGCCCGGGAGGCGGTGCGACGCCGTCGCCGCGACGGCGGCTCAAAGGGGCGCCATCCGCAGGTCGCCGAGCCGCGTCTCGTGCGCCGGGGGCGCCGATTCGCCGTCGTGGCCGCCGGCCGGCGCCACCGCCTGGCGGTCGAGGACGGTGCCGGCCGGCACCCGGACCCCGTCGGCGAGGACGCAGCCGGTCACCACGCAGTCGGCCCCCACCGCCACGTTGTCCCACAGGATGGAGCGCTCCACCCGCGCGGTGGGGTGGATCTCCGAACGATCGCCCGTCGAGAACGGCGAGCGGCCTTCCGCCGCCGCGACCGACCGCACCGTCGCGGCGTAGTCGGCCGGCGTCCCGATGTCGTGGAACGGCCCCGCGACCTCGTGCACCGCCATCCGCCGCCCCGCCGCGAGCAGGGTGTCGTAGAGCCCGCCGACGGTCGCCGCGGGCACGCCGTCGGGCAGGTCCCGGAACACCGCGGCCTCGACGATCTGCACGCCGACGAAGTGCCATGGCGCGCCGGCGCCGGTGGCGGCCCCGGCGGGGGCGAATCCCGCGACCCGGCCTCCGGGATCGGCGAGCACGCCGCCGTAGCGGTGGGGCGCCGGATGCGCGGTCACCGCCAGCGTGGCCACCGCCCCCGAGGCGCGGTGCCGCTCGCGGAGGGCGCTGAAATCGACGGCGCAGAGGGTGTCGGCGTTGACGATGAAGAACCGGTCGTCGAGCAGGGGCAGCGCCCGGCGCGGGCCGCCGGCCGAGCCGAGGACCGTCCGTTCCCACGAGTAGCGGACGCGGCAGCCGAGGGCGGCCCCGTCGCCGACGACGGCGGCCACGGTCTCCGGCCGGTGGTGCAGGTTGACGACGACGTCGCGGACGCCGGCCTCCGCCAACCCCCGGAGCTGCCGGCAGATCAGCGGCGTTCCGGCGACGGGCACCGCCGCCTTGGCCCGCGAGAACGTCAGGGGCCGCAGGCGGGTGCCGAGGCCGGCGGCGAGCACGAGGGCGGGCGGCACGGGGCCGGTCATCCTCGCCCCTGGTCGGGGCGGCGCCGCGTCGGTCCGCCGTCGCCCGCCGGGCGCGATGCGGCGCGGGGTTCGGCGGCGGGCCGGACGTCGAACACCATGTGGTCGCCGGAGGCTCCCGTCGCCGCGCAGTGGGCGCGGAACAGCGCCAGGTACGAGTCGAGGATGAAGTCGGCCGGCTCCCGGCCCAGGTCGGCGGCCATGGCCAGGATGTCGGGCTCGCTGCCCTCGAGCTCGACGAACGTGCCGATGGGCGCCTCGTCGACCGCGATCACGAGGTCGCCGCGCCGGAACTCCTCGCGGTACTTCTGGTAGCGGAACCAGACGCGGAAGCCGATCCGCTCCAGCACCTGCAGCATCGCCTCGCCGTCGCCCACCGCCGTCTCCAGCTCCTCGCGCACCTTGGTCGTTCCCAGCTTCGGGGCGCCCTTGAAGGTCACCCGGGCCGCGTCGCCGTCGATGCGGACCCGCAGGGTGCAGGCGCGGTCGGCGAGCGGATCGCGCTCGCGGTCGAGCAGGCAGTCGCTCTGCAGGCGCCGCGCCCGAAGGGGCCGCGCCCCGGCCTCGACCACCGCCCGCCGGGCCGCGTCGGGCGTGTCGTACCGGAGCTTGATCTCGCGCTCGACGGGGCCCGTCACGACGCCGCCTCCCGCCACGAGAACGAGCACCCCTTCAGGGCGGGGCGCCCGACGCCCTTGCCGAGCATCAGCACCCGGTGGGTGCCGCCGAGCCCCCCCGGCGCGAGCAGCGTCTTCAGGGCCAGGCGACGGCGGAGGGCGCCGGCCGTGTCCGCCGCCGCGGCGGGATCGTCGAGGGCCCCGAGGCCGAGGAGGAAGCGGGTCTGGTCGACGAAGCCCAGGACCTCGAGGCCCTCGTCGCGCGCCGCGAGCTCGATCGACGTGAAGTCCACGTGCGACGTGATGTCCCGCTCGCCCGGATCGGCGAGCCAGGCGGGCCCGCCCCGGCGGTCGGGGCCGGGGCCGGCCGGGTCGACCAGGTGGCGCTGGAACGTGGTCAGGGTCCCGCTCGCGTGGCGGCCCGCGTACAGCTCCGGCGCGGGATGGCCGTAGTCGACGAGGACGAGGAAGCCCCGCGTCAGGCGCCGGGCCGCGGCGCGCACCCAGTCGACCGCCGCGAGGTTGACCTCGCCCCGCCACCCCGGCCGCGGGGTGATGCCGAGCCGGTCGAGGTAGCGTTCGAGGGCCGGGCTCGACGGCGGCCCGGCCCTCTCGACGAAGCGGCCGCCGTCCGCGTCGACGTACACCTCCCGCAGGCCGTCCGCGGTCATGGCGACGGCGTGGGTGGGCAGCGCGTCGAGCAGCTCGTTGGCGACGATCACCCCGGAGACCCGGTCAGGCAGGGCGGGGGTGCTGGCGTGCAGGCGGTCGCGGTGCGAGCCGAGGGTCGCCGGGTGCGCGGCCCGCGCGGCCGGGCTCTTCTCCACCAGGGTCAGCCGCGCCGCCGCGTGCAGGGCGGGATGGGCCGACGCGGCCGCGTCGAGCACGTCGCGGGCGAGCTGACCGTTCCCGGCCCCGGCCTCGACGAGGTCGAACCCGGACCCCCCGGCGGCCGCGTGCAGCCGGCGCATCTCGTCGAGCTGGGCCGCGAGCAGCGCGCCGAACTGCGGGCCGACGTCCACGCTGGTGTAGAAGTCGCCCGCGCGCCCCGTCCGCCGGGGCGCGCGGGTGTAGTAGCCCAGCTCGGGGTGGTACAGCGCCATCTCCATGAACGCCGCCACCGTCAGCGGTCCGCGGTCACGGATGCGCCGGGCGATCAGGGTCTGGAGCGCGTCGCTCATCGCAGCGGATCGGGACCCGCCGGAAGCCGCGCCGGTCCCGTGGCGCGGTTTCCGGCGGGGCCGGTCGGGCGTGAGGCGGAGCCGCGGGGCGCCTTTGGCCCGGGCCGGCTCGCCGGGTGCCGCCCGCGGCTCCGCTCGGCGAACCCGCGCCGGGGAGCCTGCGCCTCCCGCGCGTCGGCGACGACGCAGGCGCAGGCGCTACCCCCCGCGTGATCCGGACCACGCCTCGAGAGGCACGCGGGCCTCATCGTGGAAGACGCCTACTCCCGGGTGATCCGGACCACGCTCTGCGCTTCTCCACGGCTGATCAGGAGGAACGCGACGCCGCCCTCCTCGACCTCGTTCAGCTCCCGGATGGCGTCGGCGGCCGTCGCCACCGGCACCCGGTTGACGCTGGTGATCACGTCGCCGGGGCGCACGCCGCCGACCTGGGCCGGCCCCCCCGGATCGACGCCGCTGACGACCGGGCCCCGCGTGTCCCGCGGGAGGTCGAGCTGCCGCGCCGTCTCCGCCGTCAGGTCCTGGAGGTTCATGCCGAAGCCGGTGCTGACGTCCTCGACCTCGACGGCGGCCTGCCGGCCCTCGTTCTCCAGGTCCAGCTCGCCGACCGTGATCGGGACCGTCGTCGGCTCGCGGTCCCGATAGACGCCGAGGTCGACCCGCGTGCCCGGCGGCGTGTCGAAGACCCTCCGCTGCAGGTCCGCGACGTCCTCCACCCGTTCGCCGTCGAAGCTGACGATGACGTCGCCCAGCTCGAGGTCCGACTCGTCGGCCGGCCCGTCCGGCTGGATGACCGACACCATCGCGCCCATGGGCTCGCTGAGCCCGTGGTAATCGTAGTCCTGGTCGGTGACCTCCTGTATCTGCACGCCGATGCGGCCCCGGGTCACCCGGCCGGTGCGGAGCTGCGGCAGGAGGTCCCGCACGGTGTTGATGGGAACGGCGAACCCGATGCCGAGGTTGCTCGGCCGGTCGCTGACGATCGCGGTGTTGATGCCGATGACCTCGCCCCGGAGGTTCAGCAGGGGGCCTCCCGAGTTGCCGGGGTTGATGGCGGCGTCGGTCTGGATGACCTGCTGGGGCCTGCCCGGGACCTGGTAGAACGGGCGGCCTACCGCGCTGACCACCCCGACGGTCACCGTGTGCCCCAGGTTGAACGGGTTGCCGATGGCCATCACCCAGTCGCCCGGGCGCATCTGGTCCGAGTCGCCGAAGGTCGCCACCGGCAGCGGCCGGTCCGGCCGCTCGGTGAGCCTGAGGAGGGCGCTGTCGGTCAGGCGGTCGCGGCCGACGACCTCGGCCTCGTAGGACTCTCCCTCGTCGCCGAAGAACGAGATCTCGATCCGGGTGGCGTCGGCCACCACGTGGTTGTTGGTCACGATGAGCCCGCTGCCGTCGATGACGAAGCCGGTGCCGGCCGACTGCGTCCGCCGTTCCTCCTCCCCTTCCGGGGGGTCTCCGAAGAAGCGCCGGAACAGCTCGTCCTGGTCGCCCCCGAAGAACCGGTCGCGGGCCGGCCGCCGCGACTCGATGCTGATGTTGACGACCATCGGGCTCTGGGCCTCGGCGATGTCGCGGAACGTGTTGGCCCCGAGCTGTCCCGTGATCGGCCGGCTGTCGCCCTGGGCGAGGGCCAGCGGCGCCGGCGCGGCGTTGAAGGTCTGCGCCGCCGAGTCCGACACCAGATCGAGCCGGGCCGCGAGCACGAGGCCGATCGCGACCGAGGTGACCGCGATGAGCATTCCCGAAAAGAGCGTGTTCCTGCGTGTTGCCATCCTTGCCTCCACCCCCGCTGTCACCCCAGAGACCGGATCTCCTCCTGCCGCGGGCCGGTTACCGTGGCCGTCTCCGACCCGACATGGAGGTTGATCTCGGTTCGAAGTCCGAAGTCGTCGAAGTACACGCCGGGCTCGATGGTCACCCCCGTGCCCGGCAGCAGCCGCCGCTCGTCGTGGGTCTCGAAGTCGTCGAGGTGCACGCCGTTGCCGTGCACCTCCTCGCCCAGGTTGTGGCCCGTACGGTGCACGAACCGGTCGCCGAGCCCGGCCGCCCCCACCCGGTCGCGGACGGCGCGGTCGACCTCCCACCCCCGCAGCTCGCGCCCGTCCGCCACCGCCTGCTGGACCAGGTCGACGGCGGCGTCGCGGCCGTCGCGGATGACCCGGAAGGCGTCGGCGTAGCGGGCGGGCACGGCGGCGCCGGTGTAGCCCATCCACGTGATGTCCGCGTAGACCGCGCCCGGCGTGTCCCTCTGCTTTCCCCACAGGTCGAGCAGCACCACCTCGCCGGCGCCGATGCGGCGGTGGCGCCCCGGCGTCGGCAGGTAGTGCGGGTCGCCGGCGTTCTCCTGCGCCGCCACCACCGGCCGCGAGTCGCTCACCAGCCCCGCCTCCTCGAACCAGCCGGCCATCGCGTCCTGCACGTCGAGCTCGGTGACGGGATCGCCGTCGCGGAGGCGCCGGGCCACGAGGTCGAACGCCCGGTCCTTGATGTCGTGCAGCGCGGCCGACGCGGCCCGGTGCGAGGCCAGGGCGTCGGCGTCCCATACCGCCTCGAACCGCTGGATGAGGTCGCCCGAGGTGCGCACCTCGACGCCGAGGGCGCGGACCGCGTCGACGGTGCCGGCGTCGACCCGCGACACGTAGGGAATGGCGCAGCCCGGCGAGTACTCCATCGCCACCGTCGCACAGCCGGCCAGCAGCTCGCGCAGGCCGGCGTCGAGGGTGTCGTGTCCCGCGTACCGGGTCTTGCCGCCGGGCAGGTGATCGAGACGGTCGGCCTCGATGGCGTGGACCAGCCCCCGCGGCGGCCCCTCGACCCGGATCAGGTAGTACCAGCGCCGGGTGGTGAGCTTGGCCGACGCGTCGAACCCCGCCACGCGCCGGGCGATGGGGTTCGACCCGTGGAAGTCGTACAGCAGCCACCCGTCGAGCCCCTCGTCGCGCAGGGCGCGCCGAACGGCGTCGAGATCCAGGCTCATGAGGTGCAGTATAGCAGCGGCCCGATCACGGCTGGCGGGTGTCCGCGTCATCTAACGGTATGGACGCCGCAACCGCTCGGAAGGTCGGCGGGCGGGGCGTTCGCGCCGTGGAATGGCGCCGGCTCCCGCAAGGGTCGCTCGGGCGCCAGGGCAGAGCGGCCGGGCGCCAGGGCGGAGGCGGCCCGGCGCCAAGGCGGAGCGGCCGGCGCCAGGGCGGAGCGGCCGGGCGACGATTGGCGGGCGTGGACGAGCATGGTCCGCTGAGCCGGCCGCCGGGTGCACGCGGGTTCGCCGTCCCAAAACACGGAAGGCGCCGGCCGCCGGTGCACGCGGGTTCGCCGTCCCAAACACGAAGGCGCCGGGCGGATGGTCGAATCCGCCTGGCGCCTTCGGCAGGTCGTTCTGCCGGGGCGGTCCTCACCGCCTTGCCCGATCCGGGGCGGCGGGGGCACGCGTGCGAAGGCTCCCTCGGCCGGGGAGCGCTATTCGTTCTCGGCGTCCTCGGCTTCCTCTTCCCCCTCGATCGGCGTCGGCTCGTCCATCTCCTCGAAGAGGGTCGCCTCGATCACGCCGTTCTTGTGGCTGAACTCGTAGTTGCTGCGGGACATGCGCGCGTTGCGGGGGATTCGTATCTCGACCTCCACGATCTGGCCCGCCCGGAACGGTTCCTGCATTCGGAACGAGCCGCCGGCCACGGTGTCGCCGCCGCGGTCGTACCAGAACTCGTCGACCGTGAACCCGGCCAGCGCACTGGTCGAGGTGTTCTGGACGCGGAAGGTCGTGACCATCTCGTTCGCCCGCCGGTCGCGGCGAGAGGTCGGTACCAGATAGCCGACCTGTCCGGGGCCGCGGATGGTCGCGACCAAGTCCGACTCGCCCCTGTTCTCGAGCGCCTCGCGCAGGTTGATCTCGACCGCCAGCGGTCTCTCCTCGGCCTCGACGACCTCCTCGCCGCCGCAGCCGAACGACATCCCGATCGCCACGAAACAACCGAACAACGCCGCGAGTCTCAGGCCTCTCATTGAACTGACCTCCGGGTGAAATCGCGCAGTCTGCAAAGGTGGACGAAATTATAGGGCGGCTCACCGGAAACCACAACAGAAACTCACATCTCGCCGTTCCAGTCCTCGGGCTCGGCGTGGCTGGTGCGGAAGATCTCGAGGTGCCACTTGCCTCCGCCCCACGGCTCGATGACCTCCGCCGCCACCACGTCGACGAGGATCTCGGCAAACGCCCGCCCGTCGGGGTCGCCCTCGAGGTGATACGCGGCCTCGTCCCACCCGAACGTCGGATACAGGACCAGCGTCAGGAACAGGTCGTAGCCGTCGTCGACGACGATCAACTGGCCGCAGGGGCGTTTCAGGGTGGAGTGGTAGACGAGGTACTTCTCGGCGCTGTGCGCGCGGATGTACCGCTTGACTGCGAACTCGCGGGCGACGACGTCCTCGACCGCGACCTTCTTGTCCCAGCAGTCGCGGCAGTACTTCGCGTCGCCCCGCGGCTCCGACACGTCCTTCGCCCCGCAGAGGGCGCACCGGGCCTGGGCGGTCGACCGGGGAGCCATCCCGCCATTCTAGCAGCAGTCCGCGCCGTGCCGCGGCGCGGGTCTTCGGGGTCCGCCCGTTTCCGGGCGGCGCCCCGGCGGTGTCCGGATCCCGGAGGCGGTCGTCGCCGCCGCGCTCCGGTCGCGCTCCGCCCCGCGGCGGCGCCGGCCTCACCCGCGGCGGCGGGCCGGCTGATAGACTGGAACCGTGGGCGTCCGACCGGGGCATCTCGGCATTCGGCACCTCGCGCTCTTCGCGCGGGCGTTCGACGACATGCGCCGCTTCTACGTCGAGCGGCTGGGCTTCGCGGTCGAGTGGGAGCCCGACGGCGACAACGTCTACCTGACGTCGGGAAGCGACAACCTCGCTCTCCACCGCGCCGGCCCCGGCGCTGCGCCGGGCCCCGGCCGGCTCGACCACCTCGGGCTCCTCGTGCGGCACGCCGACGACGTCGACGGCTGGGCCGCGTACCTCGACGAGCACGGCGTGCCCCTGAAGGCCCGGCCGCGCACCCACCGGGACGGGGCGCGGTCGCTGTACCTCGAAGACCCCGACGGCAACAAGATACAGATCATCCACCACCCGCCCATCAGCGGCGGCGGCGCGACCTGACGGTCGTGGCGCACCTTGCGGGTCGTGGCGCACCTTGCGGGTCGCGGCGCACCCTGCGGGTCGCGGCGCACGCTGCGGGTCGCGGCGCACCCTGCGGGTCGCGGCGCACGCTGCGGGTCGCGGCGCACGCTGCGGGTCGCGGCGCACCCTGCGGTCGCGTCGGAGTCTCGCCGGCCGGCAGCGCCCGCGCAGGAGGCCCCTCTCGTGGCCGGTACGGCGGCGGGTTCTCAGCGCGCCGCCCAGCCGAGCTTCTCCCGCAGCACCGCGTAGTACGGGCGCGCGGCGGCGCGGATCATCCGCAGCGGGCGGGGGGCGGTCTCGACGACGACGGTGTCCCCGGGCGCGAGCTCGAACCCGGTCTGGCCGTCGAAGCTGGCGTACGCCTGCGCGTGCGGCTTGGCGAGGTCGGGCTGGATGCGGATGGCGGCGCTCTCGGGCAGCACGAGGGGGCGGTTGGCGAGCATGTGGGGGGCGATGGGCGTGAGGATGACGGCGTTGACGAGGGGATGCACGATGGGCCCGCCGGTCGACAGGTTGTAGGCGGTCGAGCCGGTGGGGCTGGCCACGATCAGCCCGTCGGCCCGGAGCTGCGCCACGAACTGGTCGCCCACCGACACCGAGAGGTCGATCATGCCCGACAGGGCGCTCTTGGTGATGACCACGTCGTTCAGGGCGACGCCTTCCCCCGTCGTCGCGTCGCCGCGCTCGGTGCGCGACCGCAGCATGCGGCGCTCGTCGACGCGGGCGCTGTCCTCGACCACCGACGACAGCGCCTCGAAGAGCTCCGGCAGGGTGATCTCGGTCAGGAAGCCGAGCCCCCCGAAGTTCACCGCGAGTATGGGCGGATCGGCGGTCGACGCCGCGATGAGGCGCGCCATGCCGAGGAGCGTGCCGTCGCCGCCGAGCACGAGAATCAGGTCGGAGGCGTCCGGGAGGTCCGCCGCGTCGGCCGCGTCGACCCCGGCCAGCCCCGCGAGCTCCGCCGTCCGGCGTTCCACCACCGGCTTCAGGCGGCGGCGCTCGAGCCACGCCGCGACGTCCCGGACCACCGGGGCCGCCGCCGCGAGACGGGTCTTCGCGACGATGCCGACCCGCGTGACGCCGGTGACGGCGGAGGAGGTGTCGGCGCCCATCAGGGTTCGTGCCAGCGGCCCGTGGCGAAAGCCCCCGCTGCATTCGAGCGGTGATGCATCCCGCCTGCGCCCGGCAAGCGTCGCCTTCGGCTCCGATTGCCGCCCAACCATGCCTGCCGGGCGTCTGCGCCGCAACCGGCGCAGACGCCCGGTTGCGTTGCTCCTCGGTCGAATATGCCCAATATTCTCACTTGTCGCGCCTTGTCAGGCGGGCGCCTCACCGCTCTCGGTGCAACGCGGGGGTTCCGCCACGGGCCGCGGCCCGCAGGTGGAGGAAGAACTCGCGGTTGCCCCGGGTCCCGGTGATCGGTGAAGGAGTCATCGCCACGCGCCTCAATCCTACCGCAGCGGCGGCGGCGGCCACGCCGTCGACGACGCGCCGGTGCACGTCGGGGTCGGTGACGAGCCCGCCGCGCCGGACCTCGGCCCGGCCCGCCTCGAACTGCGGCTTGACGAGGGCCACGAGGTCGCCCCCCGCCGCGAGGAGGGCGGGAAGGCGGTCGACGAAGCGCGCGATCGAGATGAACGACACGTCGACGGTGACGACGTCGAACCGGCGAAGGCCGGCGGGCAGGTCGTCCGGCGTGACGGCGCCGATGTGGACGCGTTCGAGGACCCGGACGCGGGGGTCCTGCCGCAGCCGCCAGTCGAGCTGGCCGCGGCCGACGTCGAGGGCCACCACGGCGCGGGCGCCGCGCCTGAGCAGGACATCGGTGAAGCCGCCCGTGGAGGCGCCGACGTCGAGGGCGGCGGCGCCGGCGGGGTCGATGCCGAAGGCGTCGAGGGCGTGGGCCAGCTTCACCCCGCCGCGGCCCACCCAGGGGTGGTCGGGGGCGTCGAGGGTCACCTCGGCGTCGGCCGGGACGAGGGCGCCGGCCTTGGTGGCGGGGCGGCCGTCGACCCGCACCAGCCCCGCGAGCACCGACGTGCGGCCGCGCGTCCGCGAGCTCACGAGGCCGCGCTCGTGCAGCAGCGTGTCGAGCCGGACCCGCGCCGGCATCAGGTCGGGACCCCCTTTGCGGCCGCGCCCGTCACGACGTCCGGGACAGCACCCATGCGGCGATGTCTCCCAGCCGCCCGCCGAGCCCGGCCGACGCGAGGGCGTCGCGGGCGGCGTCGGCGGCGTCGGCGGCGAGCGCCCGCGACCGGGCGAGCCCGTGCACCGCCGGATAGGTGGGCTTGCCGGCGGCCGCGTCCTTTCCCGCCGTCTTGCCGAGCTGCGCGGTGCTGCCCTCGACGTCGAGGATGTCGTCGACGATCTGGAACGCCAGCCCCAGGTGGCCGGCGTAGGCGTCGACGCCGCGCACCGCCGGCTCGCTGCCGCCGGCCAGTATCGCACCGATGACGGCGGCGGCCCGGATCAGGGCGCCGGTCTTGCGCTCGTGCACGTCGCGGAGCGCCGCCTCGGGCCTGGCCGCGGGCGCCCTCGGGGCGAGCCCGCCCCGGGCCCCGTGGCTCGCGGCGGCGAGCCCGCCCTCGGCCCCGTCGCCCACGGCGGCGAGCCCGCTCCCGGCCCCGTCGCCCACGGCGGCGAGCCCGCTCCCGGCCCCGTCGCCCACGGCGGCGAGCCCGCTCCCGGCCCCGTCGCCCACGGCGGCGAGCCCGCTCCCGGCCCCGTCGCCCACGGCGGTGACGTCCGGGGCCTGACCGCCGCCCGTGTCGGCCGCGCCCGCGGCGGCGAGGTCCAGGGCCTGACCCCCGACCATGCCGGCCGCGCCCGCCGCCTCGGCGACGCGGGCCACGGCGCGGAGCTGCCGCGCCTCGAACCCCGGCGGCGCGTGGGGCGGGCGGCGGGCCAGCAGGGCGAAGGCCTGGGTCAGCAGGGCGTCTCCGGCGAGGATGGCGAGGCCCTCGCCGAACACCACGTGCGAGGTGGGGCGTCCCCGCCGCAGGGTGTCGTCGTCCATCGCCGGCAGATCGTCGTGCACGAGCGAGTAGGTGTGGACGAGCTCGATCGCGCAGGCGCCGTTCCGGGCGAGCCCACGCGCCGCGTCCTCCGAAGGCGCCTCGCGCCGATCGGGCCGGTCGCCGCCGGGGGACGACTCCCGCCGCCGCGGCCGCGCCGCTTCGGCCGCGGCCAGGGTGAGGATGGGCCGCAGGCGCTTGCCGCCGGCGAAGACGCTGTAGCGCATGGCCTCCGCGACCCGCGGGGGGCAGGCGGGCGGCGCGGGGACGGCGGCCTCGAGGGCGGCGTCGATCTCCCGCCGGCGGGCGTCGAGGTACTCGTCGAAGGGGACCCCGCCGGTCACGCCCCGTCGTCCTCCGGAACCGCGGCGAGGGCGTCGGGGGCCGGCTGCCGCTCGCCGCGCTCGGTCAGGATCTCGATGCGGCGCTCCGCGTCCTCGAGCCGGCCGTGACAGAAGCGCGACAGCCGCACGCCGCGCTCGAACAGCTCGAGCGACTGCTCGAGGGGCAGGTCGCCGCGCTCCAGGGTGTCGACTATCGACTCCAGCTCCTTGAGCGCGGTCTCGAAGTCCTTGATGTCGTCACTCATGCGTCGCGTCTCGCGGCCCGGGCGAGAGTCCTCGTCACCCCCGGCCCGCCAATCGTCGCCTCCGGCTCCGCTTGGCGCCGAACCACCCTCGGGGAGTCCGCGCCGTCCTACGACGCCGACTCGTGGGCGGGCGCCGCTCCCGGCCGGCCGCGGGATTCCGCCGCGGGCCGCGTGCCGGTGACGGTGCAGTCGAGCCGCCCGCGCTGGAGCCCCACGACGAGGTCGTCGCCCACCGCGACGGCGGCCGCATCCCGCACTATCGCCTTCCCGTCTCCCCGCCAGCAGATGGCGTAGCCGCGCCCCAGGACCCCGAGCGGGCTCAGGGCGTCGAGCCGCCCCGACAGCTCGGCGAGCCGCCCCTGCGCGCGTTCCCGGCGTCGGGCGAGGGCGGCGTCGAGGCGGCCTCCGGCGGCCGCGAGCCGCGTCCGCGCCGCCTCGCGCCGCCTCGCGACGGCCGCGTCGAGGCGCCCGCCCGCGGCGACCAGCCGGGTGCGCGCCGCCTCGAGCCGCCGCCCCGGCTCGCACGCTTCGAGGCGGCGCTGCAGATCCCCCAGGCGGCGTTCGTCGACCTTGAGGCGGGCGCGGGCGACCCGCGCGACGGCGTGGGTCAGCCCCGCCACGTGACGGCCCCGCATCGCCAGACGCGCCGGCCAGCCGGCCAGGCCCGGGCGCCGGTCGAGGTCGAGCAGCCGGGTGCGGCGCCGGGCCGCCGCGTACCGCGCCGCCGTCCGCAGCCGCTCGCCGAGCCGGTCGATGCGCTCCACGAGCTCGCCGCGCCCCGCCACCACCAGCTCCGCCGCCGCCGACGGGGTGGCGGCGCGGACGTCGGCCACGAGGTCGCTGATGGTGACGTCGATCTCGTGGCCGACGGCGGAGATGACCGGCACCTCGGCCGCCGCGACGGCCCGGGCCACCGGCTCCTCGTTGAACGCCCAGAGGTCCTCGAGCGAGCCCCCGCCCCGCCCCACGATGACCACGTCGACCCCGTTCTCGCGGGCGAGCCGCCGGATGCCCCGCGCGATCTGGTCGGCCGCCCCCTCGCCCTGCACCCGCACCGGGCGCAGCACGACGTGGGCGGTGCGGTGGCGCCGCCCCAGCACCTGCAGGATGTCGCGCACCGCGGCGCCGTCGAGCGAGGTCACGACGCCGATCTGCCGCGGCAGCACCGGCAGCGGGCGCTTCCGCTCGCGGTCGAACAGCCCCTCCGCGTCGAGCTTGCGCTTCAACTGGTCGAACGCGAGCTGCAGCGCCCCCCGGCCCTGCGGCTGCAGGTGCTCGCAGACGATCTGGTACTCGCCCTTCGGCTCGTAGACGGTGATCCGGCCCCGGGCGACGACCCGCAGCCCGTCCTCGGGCGCGAAGCGCAGGTAGCGCGCCGCCGACCGGAACATCACCGCCCGGATCTGGGCGCCCTCGTCGCGCAGGGTGAAGTACAGGTGCCCCGTCTTCCACAAGCGGCAGTTGGCAATCTCGCCCTCGACCCACACGTTGGCGTGCGCCGACTCCAGCAGCGTCCGGATGCGGCCGGTCAGCTCGGTGACGGTGACCACCTGCCGCGCCGCCCGGCGGCCCGGTGGGGGGGCGTCGAAGGGCAGGGTGGGGTTGGCGCTCACGAGGGGCCCGGCGCAGGCGGCGCCTCCAGGTCGGCGGGGGTCACGCTCAGCCGCTCGATGGCCGTCGCGCGTCCGGTGGCGGCGTCGGCGGTCACGAGCACGCCGTGCAGGCGGGGGTCGCCGCGGGCGGTGTCGAAGCGCCCCGGCAGGGCGGTGATGAACCGGCGCAGCACCACCGCCTTCTCGACCCCGAGCACCGAGTCGTGGGGCCCGGTCATGCCGACGTCGGTGATGTACGCGGTGCCCTTCGGGAGCACCCGCTCGTCCGCCGTCTGCACGTGGGTGTGGGTGCCGACGACCGCCGTCACCTCGCCGTCGAGATGCCAGCCCATGGCGATCTTCTCCGACGTCGCCTCGCCGTGGAAGTCGACGAGGATGACGCGGGCGGTCTCGCGCACCGCCTCGATCTCGCGCCGCACCACCGCGAACGGGTTCTCGAGGGGGGCCATGAACACCCGCCCCATGACGTTGATCACCCCGACCTGCTCTCCCGACCGGGCGGTGACCACCACGTGCCCGGCGCCGGGCACCCCGTCCGGGTAGTTGGCGGGCCGGATGAGGCGCGGCTCGAGCTCGATGTAGTCGAGGGCCTCCTTCTTGTCCCAGATGTGGTTGCCGGAGGTCATCACCTCGATGCCGTGGTCGCGCAGGCTCTCGCCGATCTCGCGGGTGATGCCGTTGCCCCCCGCCGCGTTCTCGACGTTGGCGACCACCAGATCGACGCCGTGCCGCTCGACGAGCGCCGATACGCCGCGCCGGGTCAAGGCGCGGCCGGCCTTTCCGACGATGTCGCCGATGAACAGGATCTTCATGGAATCGGTGCGGCCGCGGAGCCGTCGCGGGCGTCGCGCCCTCCAATCTCATGATCGCACAGGATGGCCGCCTGCCGACGAGGTTGCATATTTAGCGTCCTCATGTAAGATTTAATTATTGACACATGCTTAGGCTTGGCTCATACTGTCCGAACCGGCATGAACGGTCCCGCGGCCCTTCTGTGCGAGAGCGAATCCGTGCCGCCCGGGGCCGCCGGCGCCGGCCCGGTCGTGACGAGGAACGAGAGTCAAGGATGCCTCCATCCCCGACCCTGCGAGAACCGGGGCCGATGGCCGCGTTCGACGCCAGGGACATCGTGACGGTTCAGGATTCCCACGGCGGTCTCACCGTCTACTTCCAGGACCGGCCGACCCACTACCTGCTGGACGGTGAATGGTATCGGGCGGTCCCGCTCGCCGGGGGCGCCGCGCCGGTTCCCGCCCCGCCGCCGGAGGCGACGCCGGCGTGACCCCCTCGCCATCGCCGTCGGGTCCTTCGCCGCTGGACCGAGCCGGCCCGCGCGACGGCCCCACGGTCGACGCGGCGGCGCCTTTTGGAGTACGATCCGATTTCATGGACGACGATTTCGACAGCCTGTCGGAAGACCGGGACGAACCGGCCGGGGCTCCCCAGCCCGTCCCGATGCCGCGCATTCCCGACGAGCCGATGCCGCCGGTGGAGAACCGGTTCCTGTTCGTGGACGTGGCCGCGCAGCGCGCGAAGCAATTGCGGCGCGGGGCCCTGCCCCGGCTCGAGCCGTTGCGGCCCGACCCCGAGACCGGCGAGCGTCCGGACGTGCCGATTCGCCTCGAGCGCGTGGCCATGGAGGAAGTCGAGCAGGGCCTCGTCGTCTACGAGCTGCCGGAGGCTATCTCGTGAGTGACATTCAGTCGGTCTTGCTGGGGGTGCTGCAGGGGCTGGGCTTCTCGACCGTCTTTCTCCTCGCCGTGTTCGTCGGCTTCTGCGTCCTCGTCGGCTTCACCAAGCTCCGGCCCATCGACAAGCGCAGCCGAATCGTCCGCAGCCTCGACGACCGCCTCGGCCCGGGGGCGCGCTACCTCCCGCCGAGCGTGCCGCGGGGGCCCGCCGACCAGCTCAAGACCCCCGAGCTGCTCGAGCAGTCCGCCAGCCAGGAGTGATCGACCGCGGGCCGGGCACCCCCGGCCGCGCCGCCGTGCCTCGCCGGCATCTCGCCGGTGGGATGAAGCACCGTCCCATCCCGGATTCCGGAGAATTCGTCCGCGTCCGGCTCGCGGCCGAGCCGACCTCGCAGGCGTCCGCGCCGTCCTACGAGGCGGGCACGTCGTTGCGGGGCATGCCGCCGCCGCCCGCCGGGGGCTCGCGCCACCACGGCGCCTGCTCCTCGTACGCGGCGCCGATTCCGAGCAGCGTCACTTCGTCGAAGGCGCGCCCGATGAGCTGCAGGCCCACCGGGAGCCCCGCGTCGTCCCGCCCGCAGGGCACGCTGACGGCGGGCAGGCCGGTGAGGTTGGCGCTGGCCGTGAAGACGTCTCCCACGTAGAGCTGCAGCGGGTCGTCCGCGCGCTCGCCGAGCCGGAACGCGGTGGTCGGGGTGGTCGGCATGGCGACGGCGTCGACCCGCTCGAAGGCCGCGTCGTAGTCGTCGCGGATGAGCGTCCTCACCTGCTGCGCCTTCAGGTAGTAGGCGTCGTAGTAGCCGGCGCTGAGGGCGTAGGTCCCGAGCATGATGCGGCGCTTGACCTCGTCGCCGAACCCGTCGCGGCGCGTGCGGTCGTACATCCGGTCCAGCGTCGCGTCCTTCTCGTCGAGGGGCGCGCGGTAGGCGTAGCGCACCCCGTCGTAGCGGGCCAGGTTGGAGCTCGCCTCGGCCGGGGCGACGATGTAGTACGTGGGCACCGCGTACTCGGCGTGGGGGAGCGCGACGTCGACGACGGTCGCCCCCATGTCCTTCAGGGCGTCGACGGCGGTCGCGAACGCGGCGGCGACGCCGGCGTCGACCCCGTTCTCGAGTATCGCCCAGGGCACCCCGATCGTCGGTCTCCGTATCGGTTCGGCCGCACCGGCGCCGCAGTCGGGGACCTCGGCGTCGGCCGACGTGGCGTCGCGGGGGTCGGGGCCGGCCATGGCCTGGAGCACGGCGGCGGCGTCGGCGACCGTCAGCCCGAACGGCCCGACCTGGTCGAGCGACGAGGCGAACGCCAGCAGCCCGTAGCGCGACACCCGCCCGTAGGTCGGCTTCAGCCCCACGATGCCGCAGAACGCGGCGGGCTGGCGAATCGAGCCCCCGGTGTCCGAGCCGAGCGCCACCGGGGCGAGCCGCGCCGCCACCGCCGCGGCCGAGCCGCCGCTCGACCCGCCGGGGACCCGCGCCGGGTCCCACGGGTTCCGGGTCGGGCCCGTCACCGAGTGCTCGGTCGTCGACCCCATCGCGAACTCGTCGCAGTTGGTCTTGCCGACGACGACGGCCCCGGCCGCGGTCAGCCGCTCGACGACGGTCGCGTCGTAGGGCGGGACGTAGCCGGCGAGGATGCGCGACGACGCGGTGGTCGGGAGCCCGCGGGTGCAGATGTTGTCCTTGACCGCGATCGGCACCCCGAGCAGGGGCAGGTCCGGCGCGTCGGGCCCCCGCCGGTCGAGCGCCGCCGCCCGCGCGAGGGCCGGCTCCGCCGCGGTGTGGTTGAAGGCCCGCAGGTCCCCGTCGCGGGCCGCGATGCGGCCGAGAAACTCGGTGCACACGTCGACCGCGGTCGCGCCGTCGCGCAACGCGGCCCGGACGTCCGCGATGGTCGCGAGCGAGGAGAGCTCCATCAGCCGATGACCTTGGGCACCCTGAACAGCCGTTCCCCCCCGCGGTCCGGCGCGTTGCCGAACGCGTCGTCCGCGGGCAGCGACGGCCGCGGCTCGTCGTCGCGCATGACCGGGGCCGACGTGACGGGGTGGGTGGTGGCGGCGACCCCGGCGGTGTCGATGCGGTTCAGCCGCTCGAAGTAGGCGAGGATGTCGCCGAGCTGGCGGGTGAACTGCTCCGCCTCCGACTCGGTCAGCTCGAGGTGGGCGAGCCGCGCGATGCGGTCGACGTCGGCCCGCGTCAGGGGGTTGGACACGGCGGGAAATGGTAGCAGACACCGGCGGCGGGCGGGGTCTGCGGGGACCCCGACGAGTCACGGTGTTCCGTCGGCGAGCGTCCGCGCCGCATCGCGATTTCAGCGCCCGGTCGCAGGGCAGGGCCCGCTGCTCCCGATTCGCCTTCATCCGTGCGCCGGGGACCGTCCACACCGCGCCGACCGTGTCGATCTCATCCCACGTCGCCTGCCGGATCTCGCCCGACCTCGCCGCCGCCGGGCGCCGCCGGTGCTCCGCCCGCAGAACGACATCGTGACGCAACGGCTGCCGCTGGCCCGGAAAGACGCAGCCGGATGCTGTCCAGGACCCTCTTTCCGCCCGCGGCGCACCGACGACGGAGCGTCCGTGGCCATGAACCTCTGCGAAGGCGTGCGACGGCGCTCTCTGCAAGAGAGCCGTACCCGACCTCGAACCGTTCGAACCGGTGGCGGTTCAGTTCAGCCGGCAGCTCGAGCAGGACACCCGCGTCACGCGAGGCACTGGCCCAATCCAGGAGCAAGCGGTATTGCCACTGTTCCTGGAGGCCTCCCAACCACTGCATCCCCTCGGGCGAGACGACACAGACGACGTTGGCCAGATCGCACGGGCCAAGGCATCCGGAGATCGTCAGTTGCACCGACTTGTTGAGCTTCCCGTCCTTCCACTGCTGCTTGATCCAGTCGCGGGGCAACGGCGGGAACCCCTTGTCCGTCCGGCCGCAGCAACAGCCTTCGCAGCACAAGATCTGCCCGAGAATGCGGTTTCGGGCCGTGGCCAGAGGTTCGTGTCCGCCGAGCGCATCGTGGATGCGCCGAGTCTGAGCATTCATGGGCGTCGCCTGTTCGTCCGCTGGATGCGGCATCGGACCCGGTTGACGGGGAACACGAACGCGATGGCTATCCAATGCACCCCGCTTCGGTCGTGCTAGTCGCCCACTCGCCAGACCGTCGCGCCGCCCTGAGCGTCGAGCGCAGCCAGCGCGCGCCCATCCGGCCGCCAGTACAAGGAGCCGACCACATCCGCGACGGGCGCAGCTCCCACGGTATCGCCTTGCCCATCGCGCCCAAGCGACCACACGACGACGCCGCCGTCCCGAGCTCCCGAGGCCAGGCGCATCCCGCGGCGGGCGAAGGCGAGCGCGGTAACGGCTTGATCGTGATGTTCCAGAACGCCGGGTCGCGTGCCTTCGGGACCACTGCCGTGGAAGCTCCAGACCGTCACCGCCTCCCCTCCGCCGGTGGCCAGGAGGGTGCCGGTGTCGTCGAAGGCCAGGGCCGACGGCTTCCCGGGATATCCCGACATCATCGAGTCCTGCTCCGTGGAGCGACGCCAGAAGTGCACCGAGTTGTCCTGGCTGCCGCAGGCCACGATGTCCCCGTCCGGGCTCAGTACCATCGACACCAGAGAGCCCGTCCACTCCAGCTTCTGGCGAGGCTTCCCGGTGGACGCGTCGAAGAACGTCACCCGACCGTAACAGGCCGTCGCCAGCTCCCCGGCGCCGGACCACGCGATTGCGCTGACAGTGCTCGGATGATCGTCGGAGCGCCAGATTCTCGCCCCGTCCGCACCATACGCGTGAACCTGCCGGGCGCAGGAGGCCGCCAACCGCTTGCCGTCCGGCGACCACGCCACGTTCTCCACCCAACCGCTCCCGACGTCGACCGCCAGGCTGACCCGACCCTCGGCGGCGTTCCAGACCAGGACGCGGCCGTCCTGGCCGGCCGTGGCGAACGCCGGTCGGGTCGGGTGAATCGCCACCGCGAGCACCCCGCCTTCATGGACTTCGCGCTGCGCCCAGACGGCCGCGCCGGACTTGCCGTCGAAGGCGTAGACGCCGCCCGCGGCATCGCCGACCACCAGCGCCTCGCCGCGCGGGGTCCAGCCCCCGGCGATGGCGTAGTCGCCCACCCTTGCAGACCAGCCCCGGCGAAGGACACCCCGCGAGCTGTCGCCATTCAAACCAGACATGCCTCGAATCCCTGCCGCATGGACTGCTCGGGGAGGTTGCGGCCGATGAATATGAGCTGATTGCGGCGGGGCGCGTCTCCCCACGGACGATCCGGCTGTCCGTCGAAGAGCATGTGGACCCCCTGGAAGACGAAGCGGCGCGACTCGCCCGCGATGGCGATGAAGCCCTTCATTCGGAAGATGTCCACCCCGTGTTCACTGAGCAGCTCGCCGAGCCAGTCGTTGAGCCGGTCGGGATCGACGTCGCCCTCCTTCTCGATGGCGATCGAGCCCACTTCGTCGTCGTGCTCATGCTGTGCCACCCAGGTTCGCTCGACCTCGACGGGAACCGCTCCGTTGCTGCGCGGGTCGCCGTTCCCTGCGGGGGGCGCCAGCCTGGCGCGCGGACCGTCTTCCGGCGTGCTTGTCGCTCCATTCGCGCTCGTCAGTTGCAGATCGAACTCCTCCGCGGTGTGCTGGGCGTAGAGGCCGACCCTCACCTGCGCATCGACGTCCAGGAAGAACGACTTGCGCCCCGGGGAGTCGAGCTGAAGGTTCAGGTGCTTCCCGACAGGAATCCGGTCCCCCGGGCGAACGAGGTCCGCGGGTTCGGCGTACCGACGCACGCACCACTCCGCGCTCTCGCGAAGGGCGGAGTCGTCCTTGCCCTGGTCGGGCACGATGACGAGGGACATCGCCGGATCGGGTCCATCGGCGAGGCTGAGTTCGTAGCGGCCGACATCGAGCGAATAGACGCCGGTCCATTCGAACGGGTACTCCGGCTCGAGAAAGGTGGGGCGGCGCCCGAGCACCTGCTCGATGTCGAAGGCGCCGAGGTTGAGCACCGTATCGACGGCGACGTCCGCGCGCTCGCTGCGGATGACTCGCGCCATTCGGTTCATGTCCCGGAGCCGGGTCTCGAGCCGGTCGAGGGCGTCGCCGTCGACGAGGTCCGTCTTGTTGAGAACCAGGACGTCCGCGAACGCGATCTGCTCCGTGCTCTCGTCGCTTCGGCCGAGCTGCTGCTCGATGTGGGCCGCGTCGACGAGGGTGACGATCCCGTCCAGCGCGAACTCGGCGCGAATCTCGTCGTCCATGAAGAAGGTCTGGGCGACCGGACCGGGATCGGCGAGCCCCGTGGTCTCCACCAACACGTAGTCGAACTTGTCCCGGCGCTTCATGAGGTTGCCGAGCACGCGGATCAGGTCTCCGCGCACCGTGCAGCAGATGCAGCCGTTCGACATCTCGAAGATCTCCTCGTCAGCGTCGATGACGAGCGCCTGGTCGATGCCGACCTCCCCGAATTCGTTCTCGATCACGGCGATGCGCTTGCCGTGCTCCTCCTGCAGGATCCGGTTCAGCAGGGTCGTCTTGCCGGAGCCGAGGAAGCCGGTGAGGATCGTGACAGGTATGTTCTGGGGCGTGTTCATCTAGTCCTCCTGGGGCAGCGGTGCGAGCACCGGAATCTCTACGTCGAATCCCCACGCCGTGCAGACCTGGACCAGGTCCTCTGCGTCGACGGCGTCCATGGGCTTGTGCAGCTTGCACTGAAGCTGTGGCGCATCGGGCCGAAGCACGCCAATCGCAGTTTCGACGGGGGGGCAGCCTTCTTCGAGACAAGCCAGCTCGGTGACCGTGATCGTCATGTCATCGGAAAGGCCCAGCGCTTCGCGCAGTGTCTTCTTGATACGTCGGGCCCGTTCGAGGTTCGGGCGGCGTGGTGACGTGCTGATCAACATACGCTCTGTTCTCCCTCCGGACGGCGAGACCGGCCCGGACGAGCCACGGTTGCGACAACCCTTCCGCCGTGGAGCCATCGAAGAGCACCCGGCGGTCTCGCAGCAGGACGACGCGCGTTGCCGGGGACGGCACCGAGCCAAGGCAGTGGGTCGCCCAGACGCACGTAGCGCGCGTCCGGCGAACCGCCTCCACGACGAGCGCGCGCAGCTCGAGGGCCGCGACCGGATCGAGCCCGGCCGTGGGCTCGTCGAGGAGCAGCAGCGCGGGCTCGAGCACCAGGAGACCGGCGAGCGCAACCCGGCGCTGCTCGCCGAAGCTGAGCTGATGACACGAACGCTCCAGCAGGTGGTCTATGCGCAGGGCCGTCGCCATCTCGCGGGATTGACGTCGCGCCTCGGCTGCCTCGACGCCGCGACGAAGCAGGCCCCAGGCAATGTCCTCCGCGACGGTGCTTGCGATGAAGTGGTGTTCCGGGTTCTGGCCGAGAAGCGCCACGCGTCCGTGGAGCCGGGCCGGCAGCGCCGCGTCGGGTGACACGTGGTTGCCGAGGCGGGTCATCGTGCCTTGCGCGGGTCCGTCGAGCCCGGCGAGCAGGCGCAACAAGCTCGATTTGCCGGCTCCACTCGGACCGCACACGAGCAGCCACTCCGCTCTTGCCAGGCGAAGCTCGAGCTGCTCGAGCACCAACTGGCCACCGCGTTCGACGTCGATGGCATCGAGGTGGACGCTGTCGGGAGGCGGAGCGTCTTCGCCGGAAGCGCTGCGCAGCAGTGCGTTCTCCTCGGCCCGTTCGAGGCGCGAGAAGGCATGCAGGGCGCCTTCTCCGAGCAGCGGCCCCCAGGCGGCCAGGGGCAAGCGCGGTGACCCCAGGCGGAGGCGGGCCGCATCGCGCCGCTGAACCCACTCGCGCTGGGTGAGAACACCGTGCATGAGCGCGTGATCGAGGCTGCCCACGACGCCCTCGGGAATCCGAAGCCAGAGCAGAAGTTGGCGCAACGACGCCCAGTCGACCTGGGTGCCGAGCCACAGGATCCAGATGATGCCGCACAAGGCCCTGACGCTCGCCTGGGCGATGACGTCCACGCTGGAATCGAGGACGACCCCGCCGAGCAGTGCGAGAACCACGAAGGCCAGGGTCCACGCGAGGGCGGGCTTGATCCGTCGGCGTCCACGGGCGCCGGCGAGCAGAAGCAGCGCGCCGATGCCCGAGCAGAGCAGGGACAAGGTCGTGCTGCGCGCGCCCGCGTTGACGATCAGCACGCCGCTCGTCAGCGCGGCACCCGATGCCGCGACCCACAGCGGCTGGCGGCGCTCGAAGAACAGGGCGTGCTCAGCGTGGAGGTGCATCGCGCCCTTCCCCGAGCACTCGTTCCCAACTGCGCCCCGCGATGAACCCCATTCCGAAGAGTATGAGGATCGACATCGCGAGCCCGATCTCCCCCTGACTCAGGTCGAGAATGCTCCCCGTGGGCGGTCGCCCCGCCCCCTCCGCGGTCGCACCGAACACGGTGCCGTCGATGCCTTCATAGGCGCATCCCGGCAGGCCGATCACCGGCAGCAGGAGCATGGCGGACGCAACGGGCGCGGACACGGTGCGGAGCGTCCTCAGCGAGTCGGGCAGGAGGTCCGGCCGACGTGTGGCCAACAGCCGCACGATGCCGACGGAGGCCACGGCTTCGAGAACCGCCAGGGGGATCTGGACAGGGGCGAACCCCAGCAGCACCGCGCCGAAGGTCGTCGCGGGCACCGTCACGTCGGACAACGCCACGGCGAGCACCAGGGCGTCCGCCACGTAGACGCTCAGGCCGCCGACGCCGCACGCGAGAGCCAGGCGGAGAGCCCCGTCCACACCGAGCCGCCCGAGCAATGCCCAGAGCCCGACGGTCGTCAGGGGCCCCAGCAGTCCGAGCGTCAGGAGGTTGACCCCCAGCGTCGTGAGCCCGCCGTGGGCGAAGAAGACCGCCTGCAGCAGGAGCACGAAGAACGTGGGCCACACGATGCGGCGGACGCCGACGACCAGGGCGAGCACCGGCGTGAGGCAGATGTGACTGGTGGCGCCCACGACGGGGACCGGCAGCGGCAGCAGAGTGCCGGCGAAGAGCAGGCTCGTGGCGCCCGCCATGATGACCGAGGACGATGGTGCGTTGCGCCGCGTTCGTTGCTCGCGACGAAGGCTCCAATAGACGGTGGGCGCGGCCAGGGCACTCCACGCGACGGCTTGGCCGAGCGGCAGCACACCTTCTGCCAGATGCATCAGCGCTCTCCCCGGCGTGGAAGCCGAGGCAAGAACAGGAACGGGAGGGGAGCGGTCAGGCCGTGGACAGTGCAGGGAGCGACGCGACGATCTCCAACCGATCCGGCCGCTGCCGGGCGGCCGTCATGCCGCATCGCCGCACGCATTGCAGGTTCCGAGCAGCACCACCTCGTGTCCCGTCATCCGAAACCCGGCGGGAATCAGGGACTCGAGGCCCTCGACGCAACCGAAGAGGTCGAATGCGTGGTCGCAGGTCGAGCAGAGAAAGTGATGGTGATGCTCGCGGCTCTTGGGCTCGTACCGAACGCCGCCGCCCAACACCTCGACCGACTCCAGCGTGCCGTCCTCGACGCCCCGTTGGAGAGCGCGGTACACCGTGGCGAGACCGACGCCCGTTCCGCTCAGGCGGCTCCACAGTTCCCGCGCGGACAGGGGGCCGTCCGCCTCGGCGAGGGCTCGGAAGACGGTCGACTGCTGCTTCGCTCTCTGCATGGAGAAATGATAATCGATTCTCTGTTCTTGTCAAGACTCCTCTCGGCACGGGACCCTCGTCCCTTCGGCGGCGGGGACACGATGCGGTCGTCAGGGCAGCGCCAGCGCGATCAGGCGCGGGCCGCCGCCGACGGTAGGGCGATGTTCGGCGGCGGGGACACGATGCGGTCGTCAGGGCAGCGCCAGCGCGATCAGGCGCGGGCCGCCGCCGACGGTCAGGGCGATGTTCGGCGGCGGGGACACGATGCGGTCGTCAGGGCAGCGCCAGGGCGATCAGGCGCGGGCCGCCGCCGACGGTCAGGGCGATGTACTGCCGGCCGTCGACGAGGTAGGTCATCGGGGTGCCGATGGCGCCGCTCGGCAGGTCGACCGAGCCGACGATGGCGCCCGTCGCCTTGTCGCGCGCGACGAGCCGCGGCCCGCCGTCGCTGCCGCCGGCGGTGAGGGCGCTGACGAGCAGGGTCTTCGTCACCAGCGGCCCCCCGCGGCCGTCGCCGCCGAGCGGCGGCAGGTCGAGGTCGCGCAGCAGGGGGTGGTTGCGGAAGCGGTCGCCGTCGCCGTTGGGCTGCATCCAGGCGATGTCGCCGGTGTTCAGGTCGATGGCGGTCATGCGCGAGTACGGCGGCTTGAACAGCGGCAGCCCCTGGGGCATCCGCGGCTGCCGGCCGCCGCCGAACGGACCCTGGGTGAACCGCATGGTGCCGCCGGCGGCGGGGTCCGGCGTGTAGAAGTGCAGCACCGAGAACCGGTTCTGCGACGGCACGTAGAGCAGGCCCGTCTCGGGGTCGACGCCGGCCCCGCCCCAGTTGGCGCCGCCGTCGATGGCGGGACGCTGGATGGTGCCCTGGACCCCGCCCTCGACGCTCAGCAGCGGCGGCGTGAACAGCGGGCCGAGCTGGAAGTCGGCCACCGCCTCCAGCGCCATCGCCCGGATCTCGGGCGTGAAGTCGACGAGGTCGTCGACCGTCACCCCCTGGTGCTCGAACGGCGGCGGCCGGGTGGGGAACGGCTGGGTGGGCGCGAGCACCTCGCCCGGCAGGTTCGTGTGCTGCGGCACCGGCCGTTCCTCGATGGGCCAGACGGGCTCGCCGGTCACGCGGTCGAAGACGTAGACGAACCCCTGCTTGCTCACCTGCGCCAGCGCCTTGACGGGGCGGCCGTCGACGGTGACGTCGACGAGGTTGGGGTGGGTCGGGAAGTCGTAGTCCCACAGCCCGTGGTGCACCGCCTGGAAGTGCCAGGCCCGCTGCCCGGTCTCGACGTCGACGGCGACGATCGACTGCGAGAACAGGTTGTCGCCGGGCCGGTCGGCCCCGTAGTAGTCGTTGGTCGGGGCGCCGGTGGGCAGGTACACGTAGCCCAGCTCGTCGTCGCCGGCCAGCATCGACCACACGTTGGCGTTGCCCGAGTACCGCCACGACTCGTTCAGCCACGTGTCGGCGCCGTACTCGTCGGGGCTGTCGGGCACCGTGTGGAAGTCCCACTCGTGGGCGCCGGTCCGCACGTTCCAGGCCCGCACCCAACCCGGGGGCGCCTCCTTCGTGATGCGCACGTCGGCGATCTGCGAGCCGTGGATCACCCGGTCGCGCACCACGATGGGCGGCGAGTTGATGGCGTAGAGCATGGCGTTCAGGTAGTCGCGCGCCTCGCGGTCGACCCGCGGGATGCCGACCGTCGCGTCCACCAGGCCGCTGCCGTCCGGCCCGAAGTCGGGGCAGGGCCGCCCCGTCCCGGCTTGCACGCAGACGAGGCGGCCGTTGCCGGTGCCCCAGAAGATGCGCTCGTCGCCCTCGCCGTCGGTCCAGTAGGCGACGCCGCGCTGCGTCCACGGGCCGCTCATCGAGGGCGTGCCCTCCTCGTAGCTCTTCGGGTTGAACACCCACAGGGTCTCGCCCGTCGCCGCGTCCACCGCCACCCCCTGCGAGAGCGGCGTGTTGAAGTAGAGCACGCCGTCCACCATCAGCGGCGTCGCCTGCAGCCGCGACGGGTTCGGCGACTGGCCCTCCCGGTACAGGTCCGGCGTGTCCGCCACCAGCGACTCGACGACGGCCTCGCGCGGCGCCCGCCACTCGCCGCCGCCCGGCGTCGACCGGCTGAGCACGGCGTCGGCCGTCGTCCACTCCCAGGCGACCTCGAGCTGCCCGAAGTTGGCGGCGTCGACCTGGTCGAGCGGCGAGTACTTCGTGCCGGCGACGTCGCCCGCGTAGCTCCGCCACTCGCCGTTCTCGGTCCCGTAGCGCTGAAACTGGCCGTCCGACGGTTCGGTCTGTGCGCCGGCTCCGCCGGCGGCGAGCACCGCCAGCAGGCATCCAAGCGGCGTGACGGTTCCACGAGCGCGGCCCGTGGGACGATTCAATGGGATGTGTCTGGACATGTGCGAGCTGCCGCTAGTGGGCGTCCGGCCCACTGTAGTTCCCCGCGCCGGGGAGGCGACAAGTGTAGCACCCGCGTTTCCGGCGACGCACCCGCGAGAACGCCGTAGCGGCCGGGGTGCCGGCTCCTCTGCGTCCCCCGGGGACGGGCGCTGGCGGCCGGCAGTGTGCGACAATCGGTCGGCGCCATGAGCGACGAGCGACCGCTGTTCAAGCACCCGCCGTGGATGGTGGGCATCATGCTGATTCTGGGCGCGATGTCGCTCTTCGTGGGGCTCACCCTCGACCCGTTCTGGCTCGTCATGGGGGCGCCGGCGATCCTCACGTTGTTCGTCTACATCGGCGTGCGCATCGCCCTTTCGCTCGGTTTCGGGGTCCCGCCGCGCGATCCCGTGAGCGCGGTCCCCCCGCTTCCGCCGGAGGGGGCAGCGCGCCGCGGGACGCGCCCGAACCCTGACGGGTGATTCTGGCGTTGCGGTGCCGGGGGGCAAAGGAAGCGAAGCTCCGTCCGGGAGGGTGCTTCCCGCGTTCGGGCGCGGTCGCTCGAAGCGTGGCCATGAGTGGCGGCTCCGCAGGCAGGGTGTAGAGCCGTCGGGCGACGGCAGCCACCCTGCAGGTTCGATGTTCCGATGGGTATGCAGTCTTCCGATGCGGTCCGCCCGTCCGCGGTGGCGGGGACCTGGTATCCGGGCGACCCCGGGGCGTTGCGGGCGGCGGTTGACGGGCACTTGGCCGAGGCGGGGCCGGCCCCGGCCGGCGACGTCGTCGCCTTGATTGCCCCGCACGCCGGGCTCGTCTACTCCGGTCCGGTCGCGGCCCACGCCTACCACGCCGTCGCGGGGCATCCCTACGACGTCGTTCTCCTTGTCGGCCCGTCGCACTACCACGGCTTCGAGGGGGTGGCGATCTGGCCGTCCGGCGCGTTCGAGACGCCGCTCGGCAGGGTGGCGGTCGAGGCCGGCGTGGCCGACCGGCTCCTCGCCTCGCCGGTCGTCGGCACCCACCCCGCGGCCCACGACCGCGAGCACGCCCTGGAGATGCAGCTTCCGTTCCTGCAGGAGGTGCTGCCCGACGTTCCCATCGTGCCGCTGCTTCTCGGGTACCAGGAGCGCCCGACCATCGAGGCGCTGGCCGAGGCCCTCGCCGAAGCGTGCGCGGGGCTCACGCCCCTGCTGGTGGCGAGCACCGACCTCTCGCACTACTTCGACGCCGGGCGCGCGGCCGCCCTCGACCAGGTCGTCGTCGACCACGTCGACCGCTTCGACGCCGCCGGCCTGCTGGCCGAGTACGAGAGCTATCCCCTCAACGACCGCGGCCGCTACGTGGCCTGCGGAGGCGGCGCGGCCATCGCCGTCATGCTCGCCGCGGCCCGGCTCGGGGCCGACCGGGCGCGGGTGCTGCGCCGCGCCGACTCGGGCGACGTCTCGGGCGACAAGTCCGCCGTGGTCGGCTACCTCGCCGCGACGTTCGAGCGGGGTGGCGGCGGTGAGGCGCCCGGCGCGGACGGTTTAGCGCGGACGGATACCGCCTGACGGTGCGCAGCGTGGTGGCTGCCATCGCGCGGGCCGTCAGGCCGCGCGTGTCTTCGCGAGGGTCCGGTTGTCGATGCTCACCACCCAGGACCAGCAGCGGTTGCTGCGCCATGCGCGCCGCGCCATCGCCGCGCGACTCGAAGGCCGCCCGCTCGAGCCGCTCCCGTCCCCCGGGGCCCTCGACGAGCCGGCCGCGGCGTTCGTGACCATCCGGCTCGGCGGCCGGCTGCGGGGCTGCATCGGCTCGGTCGAGGACGACGAGTCCCTACACGAGGTGGTGGCGCGCTGCGCGGGCGATGCCGCGACCCGCGATCCCCGTTTTCCGCCCCTGCCGCCCGCGGACCTGCCGGACGTGCGCCTGGAGATCTCCGTGCTCACCCCGTTCCGCCGGGTGGCGGATCCGGCCGAGACCGAGGTGGGCCGGCACGGCGTGATGGTCGAGCAGGGGCCGCACCGGGCCCTGCTGCTGCCGCAGGTGGCGCCGGAGTGGGGCTGGGACCGCGATACCTTCCTCTCGCAGGCCTGCGTCAAGGCCGGCCTGCCGGCCGACGCGTGGCGGACCGGCGCCGCCGTCCACACGTTCGAGGCGCAAGTGTTCGAGGAGGCGCCGCCGTTCGACCCTGCCGGCGCGAACTGACGCAATGCCCCGACGTGGCGCTCGGGTACGCCGCCGGGGCCTGTTTCAGGGGCTGCCTCCCGGCGCTCCCGCGCGGAGGGCCTCCAGGATCGCCGGCAGCCTCTCGATGACCGTCGGCAATCGGTACAGTGCGAACGCGATCAACGAACCGACGACGCCGAGAATCACGTACGCAGTCCTCATCGAGGCGAGTACCTTGGTCAGGTCGTCGCGAAGGGCGTCGATCTTCGTGGACTGTTTCTCCACCGTGCGGGTCAGGCCCTCGACGGTCCCAGTCAGCTTCCCCACGGTCTTCTGCAGCTCCATGACCGTCTGCAGGACCCAACTGTGCTGGTCGGCCTGCAGGCCGGGCGGCGGCGCCTGGTCCGTGTCCGGTGCGCCGTCAACCGGAGCCCCGTGCGTGCGCGGCTGAGTGCGCGGCTCAGAAGAGGAGGTCATCGTTCCTCCTGCGCTTCGCCGCGATCCACTCCCAGATCGACGACGGGCGCATGCCGTAGTAGCCGTGTACGGAGAGCACGATGCCGGACGGCTGCGGTGTGCCCTCGGCACCGCTCAGGTGGCTGACAAGGAGTTCCCAGACCCGCTTGGTGGTCGAGGCGTCTGCACTCACCAGCCACTCGCCGTCCCCGAGGGCGATCCGGTCGTCCTCCGAGAATGCCTGCTCGACGAGCGGCCCCAGCCTCTCTCCGATGACGCAGTAGATCACCGACGGCACCTCCTCCGGGAGGCCAATGTGGCCTGCAATCGACTATACCCCACGCCGAATCGGGTTCCTGACTCTCGGGGGCGGCGTCGAACGGGAGCACTACCCGCCTGCCGGCCGGGTTGCGCGCCATCTAGGCAGTGGACGAAAATGAGAGGCTACTCGGCGTGCGTCGGCGGCTCCAGGCCCGCCGAACGCCTCTGAAGACCCCACTTGACATCCCTGAAGAAAGACGCTCATGAGCAACACGTTCGGCACGCTCTCCACCCTGACGGCCGGCGACGCCACCGTCTCGTACCACAGCCTCGCGGCGCTGGAACGCGCCGGGTTCCCGCGGGTCGCGCGGCTGCCGTACTCGCTGAAGGTCCTCCTCGAGAACCTCCTGCGCCGCGAGGACGGGCGCGCCGTCACCGCCGACGACGTCCGGGCCCTCGCCGAGTGGGACCCCGCGGCCGGCGCCACGAAGGAGATCGCGTTCATGCCGGCCCGGGTCCTCCTGCAGGACTTCACCGGCGTCCCCGCGGTGGTCGACCTGGCGGCGATGCGCGACGGGGTGGCCCGCCTCGGCGGCGACCCCGCCCGCATCAACCCGCTGCAGCCGGCCGAGCTGGTCATCGACCACTCGGTGCAGGTCGACCACTACCGGGGCGCCGACGCGTTCGACCTGAACGCGCGGCTCGAGTTCTCGCGCAACCGCGAGCGCTACGCGTTCCTCAAGTGGGGCCAGCAGGCGTTCGACAACTTCCGGGTGGTGCCCCCCGACACCGGCATCGTGCACCAGGTGAACCTGGAGTACCTGGCGCGGGCGGTGTGCGTGGGCGGGAACGGCGGCGGCCCGCCCATGGCCTATCCCGACACCCTGGTGGGGACCGACTCGCACACCACCATGGTGAACGGGCTCGGCGTCGTCGGCTGGGGCGTGGGCGGCATCGAGGCCGAGGCGGCGATGCTGGGGCAGCCCGTCTCGATGCTCGTCCCCGAGGTCGTCGGGTTCAAGCTCGTCGGCCGGCTGCCCGAGGGGACGACGGCCACCGACCTCGTCCTCACCATCACCGAGCGGCTGCGGCGGCACGGCGTCGTCGGCAAGTTCGTCGAGTTCTTCGGCCCCGGGCTCGCCTCGCTGACCCTCGCCGACCGCGCGACCCTCGGCAACATGTCGCCCGAGTACGGGTCGACGGTGGCCGTCTGCCCCATCGACGAGATGACCCTCGACTACCTCCGGCTGAGCGGGCGCGACGAGGGGCAGGTGGCCCTGGTCGACGCCTACGCCCGGGCCCAGGGCATGTTCGGGGCGCCGGCCGACGACCCCGTCTACGCCGACGTCGTCGAGTTCGACCTGGGGTCCGTCGAGCCGAGCATCGCGGGGCCCAAGCGGCCCCAGGACCGGGTGCCCCTCGGGCAGGCGGCGCCCGCGTTCACGCGGGCCCTCGACACGCTGCTGCCCGGCGCCACCGTCCGCCCCGCCGCCGACGCGGCCGGCCTCGACCACGGGGCGGTGGTGGTGGCGGCCATCACGAGCTGCACCAACACGTCGAACCCCAGCGTGATGGTCGCGGCCGGACTGCTCGCGCAGAAGGCGGCGGCGCGGGGGCTGAAGCCGAAGCCGTGGGTGAAGACCAGCCTCGCGCCGGGGTCGATGGTGGTCACCGAGTACCTCGAGGCGGCGGGGCTGCTGGCGCCGCTGGCCGAGCTCGGCTTCAACCTCGTCGGCTACGGCTGCACCACGTGCATCGGCAACAGCGGGCCCCTGCCCGAGTCGGTCTCCGCCGAGGTGCGGTCGCGCGACCTCGTGGTCACCTCGGTGCTCAGCGGCAACCGCAACTTCGAGGGCCGTGTGCAGCCCCAGGTGCGCGCGAACTACCTGGCGTCGCCGCCCCTCGTCGTCGCCTACGCGCTCGCCGGGTCGATGACCGTCGACCTGACGACCGCCTCCCTCGGGCGGGACCGCGACGGCAACGACGTGTTTCTCGCGGACCTGTGGCCGTCGGCGGCCGAGGTCCAGGCCGCGATGACCGCCGCCGTCCGCACCGAGCAGTTCACCGACAAGTACCGCGGCGTCTTCGACGGCGACGAGCGCTGGCGGGGGCTGCCGGCGCCGGGCGGCCAGCGCTTCGCGTGGGACGACGCGTCGACCTACGTGCGCAACCCGCCGTTCTTCGACGACCTCGCCCCCGAGCCGGCGCCGCCCGAGGACGTGCGGGGAGCGCGGGTGCTCGCCCTCCTCGGCGACAGCGTCACCACCGACCACATCTCGCCGGCCGGGGCCATCCCCGTCGACGGCCCCGCCGGGGCGTACCTCGTCTCGCAGGGCGTCGAGCCCAAGGACTTCAACTCGTTCGGCAGCCGCCGCGGCAACCACGAGGTCATGATGCGGGGCACCTTCGGCAACATCCGGCTGCGCAACCAGCTCGCGCCGGGCACCGAGGGGGGCTGGACCCGCTACCAGCCCGACGACGAGCAACTGAGCATCTACGACGCCGCCATGCGCTACCAGGCGGCCGGCGTCCCCCTCGTCGTCCTCGCGGGCCGCGAGTACGGCTCGGGCTCGTCGCGCGACTGGGCGGCCAAGGGGACGAAGCTGCTCGGGGTCCGCGCCGTGCTGGCGCAGAGCTTCGAGCGCATCCACCGCAGCAACCTCGTGTTCATGGGGGTCCTGCCGCTCGAGTTCCGGGACGGCGAGAGCGCGGCCGGCCTCGGGCTGACCGGCCGCGAGGCGTTCGACGTCACCGGCATCGCCGACGGCCTCGTCCCGCGCGGCGAGGTGCAGGTGCGCGCGGCCGCCCCCGACGGCGCGACCCGCGAGTTCACGGCGCGGGTGCGCATCGACACGCCGGACGAGCTCGCCTACTACCGCCACGGCGGCATCCTGAAGTACGTGCTGCGGCAGCTCGCGGGCAACGGGCCGGGGGCGTAGCGTCCGCGCCGAGGACCACTGAACTGAAGGTGCGAACCACTGACAAGATGACCACGACAGCCACCGCCACCCCCGACGTCGAACCGTCCCCGCCCGAGCAGATCGAGTGGGACCTCGGCGAGATCTACCCCGACATCGACGCGTGGGACACGGCGCGGACCGCCCTCGAGAAGCGGGTCGCGGCCCTGGCCGGCTACCAGGGGCGCCTCGGCGAGAGCGCCGCGACCCTGCGCGAGGCCCTCGACGCCGTCTCCGCCACCGACAAGGAGCTCT
This sequence comes from Vicinamibacterales bacterium, assembly GCA_965261285.1. Taxonomy (GTDB): domain Bacteria; phylum Acidobacteriota; class Vicinamibacteria; order Vicinamibacterales; family UBA8438; genus JAJEEA01. The sequence continues at coordinate 280,188 of OZ253457.1, forward strand.
CGCGGCTCTTCGTCCACGCGTTCCTCAAGGCCGACGAGGACCGACGGGTGGCGGCGGCGCAGGAACGCCGTGGCCTCGCCGCCGACCTCCGCTCGCGGTTCAGCGAGACCGTCGCGTTCGTCTCGCCCGAGCTGCTGCGCGTCGGCGCCGAGACCATCGAGCGCTTCATCGCCGTCGAGCCGGGCCTCGCCCCCCACGCGTTCAACCTGCGCGACACCCTGCGGCACGCCCCGCACACCCTGTCGGACGAATCCGAGCAGGTCATCGCGGCCACCGGCCCCGTCGTGCAGGGCCCCGAGCGCATCTACGCCCTGCTCACCAGCTCGGACATGGCGTTCCCCACCGTCACCCTGTCCACGGGCGAGGAGGTCACCCTCGACCAGGCCGCCTACACCCTGCACCGGGCGTCGCCCAACCGCGACGACCGCAAGCTCGTGTTCGACCGTTTCTGGGGCGCCTGGAAGACCTACGAGGCGACCTTCGGGCAACTGCTCGACACGCAGGTGAAGGCCCACGCCTTCCACGCCAAGGTGCGGCGCTACGGCGGCGCGCTGGAGGCGGCGCTGGCCGGCCCCAACATCCCCACCGCCGTCTACCGCACCCTGCTCGACGCGGCCGGCCGCCACCTGCCGTCGCTGCACCGCTACTTCCGCATCCGCCGGCGCATGCTGGGGCTCGACGACCTCCACTATTACGACATCTACCCGCCGCTGGCCGCGCTCGACCGCGAGTTCGGCATCGACGAGTCGGCCGCCCTCACCCTCGAGTCGACCGCGCCCCTCGGCCCCCACTACCAGGCGCTGCTGCGCGAGGGCCTCGAGGGCCGGTGGATGCACGTCTACCCGCAGGCCGGCAAGGCGCCGGGCGCGTACATGTTCGGCGACGTCTACGACGTGCACCCCTACGTGCTGCTCAACCACAACGGCCGGTTCACCGACCTCTCGACGTTCACCCACGAGTGGGGGCACGCCATCCACACCCGGCTCGCCAACGAGCGGCAGCCCTGGGAGACGTGCGGCTATCCCACGTTCACGGCCGAGATCGCCTCCATCACCAACGAGATCCTGCTGCAGGAGCACCTACTGGCCCAGGACATCGGCGACGACGAGCGCCTCTTCTACTTGGGCACGGTGCTCGAGGGCATTCGCGGCACCTTCTTCCGGCAGGTCATGTTCGCCGAGTTCGAGCTGGCGGTACACGAGACGGTCGAGAGGGGCGAGGCGCTGTCGGGCGAGAAGATGACCGGGATGTACGGATCGCTGCTGCGCCGCTACCACGGCGCCGACGACGGGGTCATGGCCATCGACCCCGCCTACGCCGTCGAGTGGATGTTCATCCCCCACTTCTACGGCAACTTCTACGTCTTCCAGTACGCCACCTCCATCGCCGCCGCGGCCCTGTTCGCCGAGCGCTTCCGCGGCGGCGCGGGGGCGCGCGACGACTACCTCGCGGTGCTCTCGGCCGGCGGCTCGCGCTACGCCTGCGAGCTCCTCGGCGAGTACGGCATGGATCTGGCCACTCACGCTCCCTACGACGCCCTCGTCGCGCGGATGGACCGCACGATGGACCGCATCGAGGCGATTCTCGACCGGCGCGCGGGCGGCGCGTAGGGCTGCGTGGTCTGTCCGGCGAAGAACCCGTTCAGGCGCACGCCTCGACCACTTCGGAACCGTGGTATCGTGAGGGGCCAGTGACGGACACCAGGACCATCGTCGTCTCGGTCATCGGAACCGGGATCGCCGTCGTCACCGTCGTCGGCGGGTTCATGGCGATCATCGCCAGCGGCATCAACGCCCGTTTCGATGACATGAACGACCGGATCAGCGACGTCAGCAGGCGCATCGACGAGTTGAGCAGGAGCGTCAACGCGCGTATCGACGATGTCAACGCGCGTATCGACGACCGTCAACGTCCGGCTCGATAGCGTGAACGCCCGTTTCGACGACGTGAACGCGCGGTTCGACGAGTTGAGCAGGAGCGTGGACGCCCGGTTCAGCGATGTCAACTCCCGGTTCGGCGACGCCAACTCCCGGTTCGATGAGGTGAACTCCCGGATCGACGAGCTGAACGCCCGGGTTGACAACCAGAGCGACGTCCGGGAGTTGCGCGCGCTGGTGATCGACGCCATCAGAAACGTCTCGCCTGCCATCGGCTGAGCGCTCGACGCCGATGAGTCGACCGTTGCAGCCGGGGCCTGGAGGAACTTGCCATGCGGATGCGCATTTCGGCGGCGGTGCTGGCGGTGGTGCTCGGCGGAGGCGCGGGGAGCGCGGCGGCGCAGTCGGCGGAGGCGGCCCCCACGTTCGCCAAGGACGTGGCGCCCATCCTCTACGAGAACTGCGTCACCTGTCACCGGCCGAACAACATCGCGCCGATGACCCTCATCGAGTACGCCGACGTGCGCCCCTGGGCCCGGTCCGTCAAGGACCTCGTGGTCTCGCGCGAGATGCCCCCGTGGCCGGCCGACCCGCAGAACAGCATGAAGTTCCGCAACGAGCGGTACCTCGAGCAGCACGAGATCGACACCATCGCGGCGTGGGTCGACGCCGGGGCGCCGCGCGGCAACCCCGCCGACCGGCCCGAGCCGCCCGACTTCCCGGCCGGCTGGACCTACGAGGGCGGCGAGCCCGACTACGTCTTCGAGCTGCCCGTCGAGTACACCGTGGCGGCCGAGGGCGAAGAGGACTACATCGACTTCTACACCGAGATGCCGTGGGACGAGGACCGCTTCGCCGAGGTCCTCGAGATGCGGCCCAGCGACTACCGCGTCGTCCACCACTCGGGCGCCTACACCGTCGACCTTCCCTGGGGCACCCAGGTCATCGACGGCGTGCTGCACGACCTCGAGGGCAACTCCCTCCTGCGGGCGCCGCTGCCCAAGCGGCCCGAGGCCGAGACCGATGACGCGTCCGAGGCGTCGGGCCAGGTCGCGCAGCAGGTCTTCAACGAGGTCAACCTGCCCGGGTCGAGCAAGCTGCTCTCCTACGTGCCCGGCCGCGGCGTCGAGCGCCACCGCCCCGGCACCGGCAAGCGGCTCGCCGCCGACAAGTGGATTCGCTGGACCATGCACTACAACCCCATCGGGGTCGAGGCCAAGGAGCGCAGCAAGCTCGGCATCTGGTTCAACACCCGGCCGGTGACCCACGAGGTGCTCACCCGGCAGGCCGGCAACGCGTTTCCCACCGACCCCTTCGGCACCGACATCTACATCGTGCAGGGCGAAGAGGTGAAGCCCGTCCGCGACCCCGAGACCGGCCGCGTGCGGCGCGGGGCCATCCCCAACATCCCGCCCTACACCGACGACTGGAAGATCACCGGCATCACCCCCATCAGCGAGGCCATCACCCTCTACGGCCTCTCGCCCCACATGCACCTGCGGGGCAAGAGCCTGCGGTGGGTGGTGACGTACCCCGACGGCCGCGAGGAGACGATTCTCGACGTCCCCGAGTTCGACTTCAACTGGCAGATCCACTACGAGCTCGCCGAGCCGCTCTACCTGCCGGCCGGCAGCAAGATCACCGGCATCGGCGTCTACGACAACTCGCTCGGCAACCGGTGGAACCCCGGTCCGCACCTCGAGGTGTACTGGGGCCAGCAGAGCTGGGACGAGATGTACCAGGCGTTCACCGAGTACACCGTCGAGAGCCAGGACCTGACGAAGCTCGCCACGACCGACGACGAGTAGCGGGGCGGACGCCGGGACGGTTCGAGACGCGGCGGGGCGGGGGCGGCGCACGCGCGGCGCGGCCCGTCGCCCCGCTCAGCGGTCACCGACGAGTTGGCGGGGCCGGGAACGACCGGTTCGACGGGCGGCGGGCCGCGGCGTGAGGCGCCGGGCCTTGCCGGCCCGGTCGACCGGCGCAAGGGGCAACGGAGCCGGAAAGGGAGGACTCGATGCGGCGGGTAGTGGCGTTGTCGTTCGTGCTCGGTTTCGCCGCGTCGGCGACGGCGCTGGGCCAGCCGCAGCCGCAGCTTCCCCAGGGGCAGATACCCGACCGGGGCCGCCCCACCCAGAGCGGCGACGAGATTCCGCTGTTCGACTACGAGGCCTACTTCCCGGGCGTCTGGAACTTCGAGTGGCGGGTGCCCGAGAGCCCCCTCGGCCCCGGCGGCAGCATCGAGGGCACCGAGACGTTCTCGACCGGCGACGGCCGCTACTACACCAGCCGCATCGAGGCCGAGGGCCCCGAGGGCCCGTTCACCGCCGACTCGCGCATCGTCTACCTCGCCGAGCAGAAGGTCTTCGCCCGCCACGAGGTCGACAGCCGCGGCTTCGAGCTCTTCAAGGCGGGCCGCGTCGGCGGCGACCTCGGCGGCTTCTACACCATCCACTACGAGACGCCCCCCTTCGAGGTCGACGGCCAGCAGGTGCAGCTCCGGCTGGTGACCCGCCTGGTGTCGCCGGTCAACTACCGCGTCGAGTCGCGCATCTCGGTCGACGGCGGTCCGTTCCGGAACTTCGGCACCGCGTGGTGGACCAAGGACATCTCCGGGGTGACCGGAGCGGGGGCGGAGGGGCGATGACCGGTCCGCTCCCGCGGCGTCCTCCCGGCTGGCGTCCGCTCGGCGCCGCGTTGCTCTTCTCGCTGCTCCCGCTCCTGCCGAGCACGCCGGCCGCCCAGCCCATGCCCATCATGGCGACCGTCGGCTGCGTCGAGAGCGGCGGCGACGGCCGCTTCCACCTCGTCCGCGCCACCGAGCCCGAGGCCCTGCAGGAGCGGATGCCCGAGGAGCCGCCGGCCGACACGCCGCTCGGCGCGCGGACCATCCGCCTCGTCGGCACCCTGGAGGAGTTCGGCGTGCCGGCCCGCACCGGTCACAAGGTGTGGGCGAAGGGGCTGCTCAATCCCGCCGACGCCGGCGACGCGGATCTGCTGAATCTCACCTCGATCACCACCCTTTCCGATCGCTGCGAGCCGTGAAGGCGGCGCGGACGCTCGTCGCTCCGCCCCGAAGTGTGCCACTTGGTATCATGTTGACGCGATTCTTGCACTCCATAATTGCGTGCGGTCCGGGGCGTCGGGGACCCCTGGTGGCCGTACTCATCGGCTGGTGCGCCGTGTCGAGAAGGAGCGTCTGACGTGATCCAGGATGAGTGGACGCGGATGAACCTGCCTATGCGCTGGTCCATCTACAAGGGAGAGTGCGACTTGAGCGTTCCCTACGGACTGGAGGAACTCGACATGACGGCGGGCGTGCCCGACGGAACCTACGACGTGGTGAGCGCCGACGCGGAGTTCCCGGAGGAGGGTCGGATCGGAGGCGTGGTGGTGAGGAACGGGCAGTTCGATCCGAAGACGACCGCCGAGGCCTGCTACCGGGCGATCTGCGTGGGCTGCTACGGGATGGGCCCACGGGAGCTCGCTGAGAGGCCACCCATACACCACTGCTTCATCGAGCGGCTGCATTACGACGCGAAGGTGTCGGCCTTCGTGCTGGAAACGGGCTCGTGAGCGCGCGCGTGCCGTTCCACACGAGAAACCAAGAGCCGGATACGCCGGTGGCTCCGGCTGGTGGAGACGCGAGCACGTAGGACGGCCCAGCCTGGACCCGCAGGGTGCCGTGTGGATTCCTGAGCAGCCCGTAGGCGGACTTCACCAAGCGGGCAGGTACTTCTCGCCGCTCCACTCCGGGACCTGCTGGCTCTGCCTGAGTCTCATGCGCTGGAGGCTCAGTGCGGAGTACACGTCGTCGAGGTGTGGCGTCGTCGAGGTGATGCCGGGCAGGCTCGCCGCCGCCTCCATGGTGAAGCGCTCGGCGAGGATCGGCCTGGAACGGTCCCGATAGGCCGAGTTCCACCACGTCAGGATCCGATCCTGCGCCGAACGCAGGATACGGTCCCCGGGCAGTCGATCACGCTTCTCGTGCTGGTTGATCCGCCGGTGGACGGGCATGAGGTTCCACAGGTCGCCGCACGGCCAGATGGTCCAAGGGAAGCAGTGATCGATGTCGAAACGACCCGCCGACAGGCGCCTGCCGCTCCAGACGCAGGTGAGGTCGCCCGTCGCGAGCAGGCGTTCCGCCTCACGGCGTGCCTCCCTGACGTCGCGATCGGGATCGGACCACGTCATCGCTGCCGCCAATCGAGCATCGTCGATCTGTCGTCCCTGCCTCTCGGCATACCTCTTCGTCAGTCGGATCCACTCGGCCTGCAGCGCCGGCTCGATCCAGACGCTGTAGCGCTGGAGCGCGGTCCAGAGGTGCATGGGGACGTGCATCGTCCCGAAGCCGGTGAGGTACTGGTGCTCCAGCAGCACCTGTGCGGAGCGTCGGATCGTGCGGTCCTTCACGACGGGCAGGATCTTCCCACCGTTGGGGTAGGTCAGGTAGGTGGCCGGCATCGTCGCTATGGTGTGCGCCGCGTCCCTCATCGCCTCGTGGAGCGCCTTGCCGATGTCGCCCGAGAACCGCATGCCGACGCGGAGATCGTGATGGGACAGGTCCGTGCGGAGACGCTTGAGAGCGGCCTTGGCGAAGCCCAGGCCGTCGCCACCCTGACGGTTGCCGGGGCTCTGCGGCAGGTCCGACTCGAGGAGCGGCTTGAAGAGCCGTAGCCAAGTTAGCGCCACGAGGCCCATCGGCACCGCGACGTGGTCGTCGTCGGGATGGCGCGCGAGGCCGGCGACGGAGTCCGCGATGCGGCACAACACGCGCAACAGGGCCAGCTTGTAGGTGGAGCTCTTGTCGTCGTTCAGGATGATGTGGCGCAGGAGGGGCAGTGCGCCCGTTCCGTCGTCCGGCAAGCGGACGGCCACCTGCGTCCACCGGACATCCTCCCGGCCCAGGTGATCTTCCGCAGCCGAGCACCGCTCGACCAGTGCGCCGTGATCGCGGGCCAGCCGTCGGATCTCGTCGGCCGAGACCGCGTGCATGGCGCGGGTGGCCTCGGCCGGTCCGTGGCGCAGGGTGAGGGCGATGAGGCCGCCCGGCTTGAGCAGATTGACGAGCTTCCGGAACGCCCGCGCCCGGTCGGACGGCGCGACGTGCATCCAGACCGCACTGAGCAGAATCACGTCGAACGCCAAGCCGGTCTTGAAGGTGTGTCTCAGGGCGGGCAGGGAGTCCGCCAGCCACCGGACCGCCGGCTCGGCGTGGCGCTCCCGCGCGATCGTCCGCATGCGGGGCGACGGCTCGACGGCGACCACGTCGTAGCCGCGGGACGAGAGCCACGCCGCGTCGCGGCCGCTCCCCGCCCCGACGTCGAGCGCGGCGGCCGGCGCTGCCGGCAGCAGATCCGCCAGCCAGCCGTGCACCCGCTCTGGAGGTACACCCTCGTACCGCGTTGCGGCGGCGTCGGCGTTGGCGTCGTACCAGTCGATGGAGTCAGCCATTCGTCAGTGCGACGGAGCACGGATTCCGACGAATTGGAGCGCGCCGTTGATAATCAGCGAGTTGCTCCGTCGCGAGCGTCCCTGGGATTCTACCCGGCCGCACCACCTCGCTCGTGTGCGCCCCGGAGATGGCGCTCACCACCTGGCCGACGACGAAGCACGAGTAGACTGTGCGAACTATCGTTCATCATCGTCGGCTCGGCTTCCCGCAAGAGAGGTCTCGATGAAGTCCACGACGAGCGTCCGCACGTGCCTGTGGTTCGACGGGCAGGGCGAGGAAGCGGCGCGGTTCTACGTCTCCCTGCTGCCAGGCAGCGCCATCGAAGGCGTCCATCGTCCCGCGCCCGACGGTCCCGCGCTCATCGTCGAGTTCTCCCTGGCCGGCGCGCCGTACATGGTTCTCAACGGCGGCCCGAAGTACACCCACACCCCGGCGGCGTCCATCTCGGTGTCGACCGAGGACCAGGAGACGACGGACCGGCTGTGGGCGGCGCTGACGGCCGATGGCGGCCGGGAGAGCCGATGCGGATGGCTCGTCGACCGCTTCGGGGTGTCCTGGCAGATCGTGCCCCGGGCCGTCGGTCGCCTGCTGGGCGATGCTGACCGGGAGGCGGCCGGGCGGGCGCAAGCGGCGATGTTGCAGATGCGGAAGCTGGACGTCGCCGCGATGGAAGCGGCGTTTCGCGGCGCCTGACGGGGCCGGCGGCGCGAGACGGGCAAGGACAATCGCGCGGAGCCAGCCGTCCATTCGTTTCGGCGGTCGATCCGCTGACGGCCATCGAGGCGCCGCCGGCGACGCGGCTGCTCCGTCCTGGCGAGCCGCCGCGTCATCGCGGACCGCGCGTGGTACGGTGAAGAGACACCCATGCTCGGACCGTACACCCACCGCATCGACCCCATCCTGCTCGACCTCGGCGGCGTTCACCTCTGGTGGTACGGCCTCGGCTTCGCCCTGGGGTTCCTCGAGCTCCACCTCTTCCTCCGGCGCGGCGGCGGGCAACTGCGGCTGTCGCCCCGCGAGGTGTGGAGCCTGAGCCTCTACATGACGGTCGGCGTGCTCGTCGGCGGACGCGCCCTCGAGATCGCGTTCGACGAGTGGCCCTTCTACCGCGAGCACCTGCACCTGCTGCCGGCGTGGTGGCTCGGGGGCATGGCCACCCACGGCCTGCTGCTCGGCGGGGCGCTGGGCGCGGCGCTGTTCGCGCGCCGCTACGGCAGGCCGTTCCTGCTCGTGGCCGACGCGCTGGTCGTTCCCGCCGCGTTCCTGATGGGCGTGGGGCGCATCGGCAACTTCATCGACGGGCAGATCGTGGGCGCGGTGACCGACGTCCCGTGGGCGGTCGAGTTCCCCTACGCCGAGGGCTTCCGCCATCCCGTGGTGCTCTACGACGGGGCCAAGAACCTGCTGCTGATGGCGTACCTGCTGCACGTGCGGCGGGTCAACCCGACCCCCGGCGCCCTCGCCGCCCGCTTCGTCTTCTGGTACGCGTTCCCGCGCTTCTTCATCGACCTCTTCCGCGAGTACCCCACCCACCGGCTCGTCCTCGGCACCGGCCAGACCCTGAACATCGTCATGGCCGTGGTCGGGGCCGCCGCCCTCTACCGCTCGCGCCTGCGCCGCCTGGGCCGGCTCAAGGGCAGCGCCGCGTGGGGCCTCGCCGCCGCGGCGCCGGCCGGCCGGTTGCAGCCCGGGCCGCCGCTCCTGTCGCAGCGCCTCGCCTTCGCGGGCCTGCTGGCGTTCTGCCTGACGATTCCGAGCAACTGGACGCAGGACATTCCGGCCCGTTACGGGGACCGGCATCCGGGGCTGGAGCACTCGTGGCTGTATCCGGAGATCGACACCGCGCCGCCCTCGTCGCCGGCGGCGACCGCCGGGACGGAGACCGCGCCGCCGAGCCGAAGTGGAGGACCGGGGAGGTGACCCCGCGACGGCTGTGCGGTGCCGTCGTGATGCTCGGGCTCGTCGCCGGGCCGGCGCCCGCCGCCGCCGCCGAGCCGGCGGCGGTGTCGCGGGCGGCAGAGAGCGCAGAGCGGGCGCCCGTTGCGCGGGCCGCCGGCCGATCGGAGGCGTCGCCGGCCGTCCCGGAATGGGCAATCGTCGCGGCTGCCCCGGGATCGGCAACCCTCGCGACCGTCCCGGGATGGGCAACCCTCGCGGCCGTCCCGGGATCGGCAATCCTCGTGGCTGTCCCGGGATGGGCAACCCTCGCGGCCGCTCCGCGATCGGCCGCCCGCGCGGGCGTCGCGCGAGCCGCGACCCAGGCTGCGGCCCCGGAAACGGTTCGCGAGCCGGAGAGCGGCGTGACCTTCCCGCTCGCCCTCTCGCCGCCCGGGAGCGCGACGCCGCACTGGCTGATGGGGACCGGCATCCGGCAGCGGACGATCTTCCGGGTGAAGGTCTACGCCTTCGGCCTCTACGTCGACGCGGACGCCGCCCGGACCGCGCTCGCCGACTTCGCCGGCGCCACCGTGGAGGCGCTTCGCCGGGACGAGCGCTTCACCCGGCGCCTGCTCGATCTCGACTTCGGGATGGCGTTGCGGCTGGTGATGACGCGCACCGTCAGCGGCGGCGACGTGGCCGACGCGTTCGACGAAGCCCTGCGGCCGCGCATGCCGCGGGCCGCGGCCGGCGCCGACGGCAACGACGCCGCGGCGGCGCTGGCGCGGCTGCGCGGCTACCTCGACGTCGACGAGGTGCGGCGTGGCGCCGAGATCGTCTTCTCGTGCGGCCCCGCCGGCCGCCTCGCCATGACCGTGGACGGTGCCGAGCGGCCGCCCATCGAGTCGCGGGCTCTCTGCCGCGCCCTGTTCGACGTCTACCTGGGCGACGATCCGATCGAGCGCGATGGCAAGCACAACGCCCTCGCGGGCTTCGCCGGCCTCCTGCGATCCCTCGTCCGCCGCTGAAGCGGCCTGCACCTTGCCACGCGTCGCCGGCCCGGTTTCAAGGTCGTCGGAAGAGGCGACGATCACCGATGCGCCAAGCCGGCATCGCCTCCCGCAGCACGCGCGGCATCGTTTCAGGGTGCGATGCCCGCCTCGGCCCTGCGCACCAGGTTCAGCACCGCCTCTGCCCCCGCCGAGCTGGACCGCGCCAGGTCGAACGGCGTTTCTCCTTCCAGCAGTGGATGCGGCCGGTTGAGGAACGCCTCGATGGCGTCCCGATCTCCGCGATAGGCGCGGCCGACGGCGTCGACGATCCGTCCGACCTCGTAGAGCCGTTCGCTGACCTGGCGGGAGAGCCGCGACTTCGCCTTGTGCGCCCGCCTGAGGGTGGCTTCGGGGACGACGGGGCCGACCACCCGCTTCCTGCCCAGCGTCTCGGCCAGGGCGAGCGCCGCCTGCGACGGCAGGCCGCCCGCAACGCGCCGCGCGAGCCGCACGTCGCTCAGCCGGTCGGGCCGGTCGAGCGCCAGCAGCCGCCCAACCCGCATGGCTTCACTGGTGGGCATCTCCGCGGGGTTGGCATAGGCCTGGAGGTTCATGCGTGGGTTCCCGGGAACGGTGGCGTCAAGTGACGATTGTATTTCGTTCGATGGCGACACCAAGGTCGCGTGCCGGTTGGGGTGCCCGACAAGTGAGACCGAACCTTGTCCTTGCGAGAGAGCCGCTGGCCCGCGCCGCCGCCGCGTGGCGTGCCAGTCAACGGACGCAGGCATGGCGAGCCTGATCCACACGGCCTGCCATGGAACGGCCGCCGCGATGCTCGCGGTCAAGATTGGTCGGCCGGCTGCCGCTCGCAGGTCGCCTCCGCCTGCGGGCGCGGACGCCACAACTGGTGGATCACCCAATCCAGGTCCAGACGCTCGCCGCGCCAGTCGGGCGTGAGGGTGTCGGGGTCGATGGAGATGCCGTCTCGTTCAAGCCGCGTCCTCACCGGCGCCAACGGCCGGCCGGTCCAGTCCGGCGGCGTCGGCGCTTCCGGTAGCGGCCGGCCGTCCGGCCGAACGAACTCCACGTCTCCGCTTGCATCCAGCGTGACGCGGAACCCCTCCTCGTGCACCGCCCGATGGTGCCGCCGGCACAGGAGCACCAGATTGTCGAGCGCCGTCGCCCCGCCATGGGCCCAGTGCCTGATGTGGTGAGCATCCACCCGGACGTTCCGGCAACCCGGGAACCGGCACTGGCGGTCGCGGGCGTTCAGGGCCCGGCGCAGGGCCGGCGAGATGGTCCGCGTGCGGCGGCCGACGTCGAGGACCTCGCCGCCGGGGCCGTGCTGCATCCCGACCGTCGCCGCGTCGCAGGCGAGCCGCCGCGCCGTCTCCGCCGAGATGTGGATGCCCCCGGCTTCTTCCAGCACCGTCTGGCGGCGGCCGGCCGGAGTGTACGCGGCCTGCTGCGGCGACGCGGCCGTCTCCGACGTTCCCGCGGGAACGTGGAGTGCTTCGGGGATGTCGGGCGCTTCGGTCAGGGCGTCCGCGTCCACATGCTCCACCACCTGATAGCGGTCGCCCGCCGTCCCCCGGTCGAGCCCGCCCGACAATGCGCACTCCGCAATCACCCCCAGCGCATCCGCCTGCCGCTGCGCCAGCGACGGCGCATCCGCCTCGGCACCGGGAACGGCCTCGGCGCCCGGGGCGGCCTCTCCGTCCTCGTCCGCCGCCGTCGCGTCGGCGCCGCGGGCCTGGTCGCACGCCGCCTCCAGCGCCCGCCGCACGACCGCGCCCACCTCGGGCGACAGACGGCCCCGAATCACTACCATCCCGTTCTCGTCCACCCATGTCTGCAGCGACCGCGTCTCCATTTCTGATCGCGCCCGCGAACTCGCTGCGAAAAGCTGTCAAGCAAAAAGTGCAGGCGGGCGAGGTGTTCTGGTCCTCGGCGACGCCCCGCCCCGGCGTGCGTCGCCGAGGAGCACCGCCGTGCTTGCGTGCTTGCGTCCTGGCGTTCTGTTGACGCCGTGGCGGTGCCGCGACGATAATCGTCTCAGACGCATGCCCGATCACTGCCCCGAACAGCTCCCGGCCGGCTTGCCCCGGGAACCTGACGCCTCCATCGAGTCAATCGACGACTTGGGCATGGCTTCTCGCAAGGCCGCGACGGTGCCTCTCGAGGCCGGCGGGCACGACACCTGCATCGAAGCGATTCCCGCGCCATCCGAGGCTCGCTTCGAGCTGGACAGCCGATTCCGGTGGACTTCGAGGAGGTCGGAGCGGGCGCGGTCGTCGCCCGTTTTCTCGGAAGCCGACCTCGCCGTCACCGGCAACGACAGGCAGGACGCGACGGCGGGTCTCGCATCCTGGATCCTGGACATCTTCGACGACCTGGCGGCGGCGGACCCACAGACTCTCGGCAGGACTCCCGCCATGCAATTCCGCGTACTGGGACGGCACCTCATCCGGCATGATCTCGAAGCGGGACGCTGAGAGGCTCCCGCAACCCTCCGAGCGCCGCTGACGCGGCCCGCACCCCACCTGCCGCCGAACGGACCCCGAGTGCAGCCGCCCGTCCCGGCGTGCTACAGTGGCGCGTTCACTCGGCGCCGGCCACCCTCTGACGACGGATACCGACCATGTTGAGCAGTTGGCAGCAGGACTATACGCCCATCGCGGACAGTCTCGGCTATTCGACGATCGCCGCGGCCATCCCCCTCCTCATCCTCTTCTACATGCTGGGGGTGCGCCGCAAGCCGGGGTGGATCGCCGGCCTCACCGCCCTCGGGGCGGCGGTGGTGCTGGCCGTGGGGGTGTACGGCATGCCCGTGGTGCCGGCGGCGGCCGCGATGGTCTACGGGGCCGCGTTCGGCCTGTTCCCCATCGGCTGGATCGTCATCGCGTCGCTCATCCTCTACCGGGTGACCCTCGACTCGGGCCGGTTCGAGATCATCAAGGACTCGATCGGCTCGCTCAGCGACGACCGCCGCCTGCAGGCGGTGCTCATCGGCTTCGCCTTCGGGGGGTTCATCGAGGGGGCGGCGGGCTTCGGGACCCCGGTGGCCATCGCCGCCGCCATGCTCACCGGGCTCGGCTTCTCCCCGTTCTACGCCGCGTTCATCTGCCTCATCGCCAACACCGCGCCCGTCGCGTTCGGCTCGCTCGGCATCCCCGTCGTGACCCTCGCCCAGGTCACGGGGCTGCCCGAGGCGGGCCTGAGCGCCATGACCGGCCGGCTGTGCGCGCTCATCGGCATCATCATCCCCGCCTACATGGTGGTGGTCATGTCGGGGTTCCGCCGGTCGCTCGAGGTGCTGCCGCAGGTGCTGGCGTGCGCGGTCACCTTCGCGTTGGTGCTGTTCGCGGTCACCAACACCCTGGGGCCGGCCCTCGCCGTCATCCTCGCGTCGATCGCGGCGATGATCGCGATGGTCGCGGCCATGAAGATCTGGCAGCCGGCAGAGCCGTTCCGCCTCGAGGGCGACGTCGCCGCGACGGCCCAGTCGCGCACCCACACCACCGGCGAGCTGGTGTCCGCGTGGACCCCCTACATGCTGCTCGTGGCGTTCGTCCTCGCGTGGCGCTACCAGCCCATCCAGGGCCTGCTGAACAGCCTCGGCACGACGATCCCGGTGCCGCTGCTGCACGAGGTCGTCACCCGGGTGCCGCCGCTGACCCCCGAGCCCTCGCCGTACGCCGCCGTCTACAACTTCAACTGGCTGTCCGCGGCGGGCACGTCGTGCTTCCTCGCCGCGTTCACGGCGTCGATGGTCATCGGCCTGCCCGCCGGGAAGTTCTACGGCATCGTGGCCGCGGTGCTCAAGCAGCTCCAGAAGCCGCTGCTGACCATCGCGTCGGTCCTCGCCCTCGCGTTCCTGATGAACTACGCGGGCATGACCTCGACCCTCGGGCTGGCTTTCGCGGCCACCGGGGCCCTCTTCCCGTTCTTCAGCGCCATGCTCGGCTGGACCGGGGTGTTCCTGACCGGCAGCGACACGTCGTCGAACGCGCTCTTCGGGACGCTCCAGGTGGTGACCGCCAACGCCCTGGGGCTGAACCCCATCCTCACCGCGTCGACCAACGCGGCCACCGGGGTCATGGGCAAGATGATCTCGCTGCAGAGCATCGCCGTCGCCGTCGCCGCCACCGGCATGGCGTCTTCGCAGGAGGGCCGTCTCTTCCGCATCACGCTGAAGCACAGCATCATCCTGGCCCTGAGCATGGCGGTCATCACGATGATCTTCGCCTACGTGCTGCCGCAGCTCGTGCCGCCGCCGCCGGCGTGATCGGTCGCGCCGGCCCCTGTCGGCCGCCAGGGCCATGACCCTGGCGGCCGTGCCCATATTCGGGGTCGGGGGCGGTCGGCGCGTATTCTGATGTTTGGGGGGTCGCGAGTCGGCGTTAGGATCGAGGAAGGCCGATGAGACTGAAGATCGTCCTGGAGCCCAGCGACGAAGGCGGCTACACGGTGTACGTGCCCGGGCTTCCCGGCTGCATCAGCGAGGGCGAAACCGTCGATGACGCGATCGCCAACATACGGGAGGCAATCGAGCTGTACGTCGAACCTGTCGAAGACGACCTCACCAGCCGGCAAGGTCTGGAGGTACGTGAACTGGTCGTGTGACCAAGGTCCCGTCGCTCGACCATCGGAGGATCGTAGCCGCGTTGCGCCGTGACGGCTGGGTCGTGGTGCGTCAGCGAGGCAGTCACATTCGACTTCAGAAGCGGCTCTCGACGGAAACCCTCAAGATCATCGTCCCGGCCCATCGACCCGTCAAGCGATCGACGCTTGCGCACATTCTCAAGCAGGCGCGTCTCGGTGTCGGCGATCTGAAGCGACTACTCTGATTCCAGCCGAACGGCAGCGCGCATCGCGGCCGTCGATCTGCCGCGCGAGGATGCTGGTGTCCGGGAACCCGGTCAACGCTCGTTCATTTCGTCTCTCGTCAACTTCCTCCCGACCCGCAGTCGGCCCTGCAACTCGCGCATGACGTCCACGGCCCTGGCCGCTTGGCGTTCGCGCCCGACGTAGTCCGCCAGCCACAGCCGGAACTGCTCGGTCAGGGTGGTTCCCTCGCGGGCGGCTCTGCGACGCGCAGCCTCGATCAGGTGGTCGTCGGCGCTCAAGGTGATGTTCTTCACGCCAGCCTCTTGAACCAGCGGTGAGGGCCGCCCCGACTCACAGCGTCGACGGCACCAGCAGCATCGCGACCGCGGTGACGAGGAACAGGACCACCGCGACGAGGCCGCTGTAGCCGAGCACGTCGCCGAACTTCATCCGGGTGACGGTCAGGATGGGGATGGCCCAGAACGGCTGGATGAGGTTGCTGGTCGAGTCGCCGTAGCAGTAGGCGAGGAGGGTGGTGGTGGGCGAGACCGCGAGGTCGCGCGCCGCCGGCAGCAGGTAGGGGGCCTCGATCAGCCACTTGGAGCCGCCCGAGGGGACGAAGACGTTCACGATCCCCGAGTAGATGTAGACGATGAGCGGATAGGTCTCGGTGGTCGCCACCTGCACGAAGAGCCCGCCCAGCCAGTCGCCGAGGGGGGTGCCGTTGATGACCCCGAAGATGCCGGCGTAGAACGGGAACTGCAGGATGACCCCCGACGCCGTCCGCGCCCCGTTGCCGAACGCCCGCACGAGGTTCGCGGGCCGCCGCTGCAGCAGCATCGCCCCCATCAGGAACACCGCGTTGTAGGCGTTGATGGTCCAGCTCGCGCCGAACCCCTGGGTCACGATGGAGTGCCCGAGGGGATAGCCGATCAGGATCACGGCGAGGAAGATCCACCCGGGGAACGCCTCGATGCCCGCCGCCGGCGTCGTGGGCTCCGTCTCCTCCGGCATCGCCGGCATGATCTTCGCCAGCTCGTCCTCGGTCAGGGTCCGCGCGTTCTTGCGCGGGTGCAGCAGGGCGACCATGCCGAGGCCGACGACCGAGACCACCGCGAGGTAGCCGAGGTTGAAGGCGTTGAAGAGGGTCTCGGTCACCGGCAGCAGCCGGTCGACGAGGGGCTCGGCCCCGGGCGGGGGAGTCGTGATGGGGTTGCCGGCCGTGGCCATGATGAGGGGGGCCGACCCCGACAGCCCGCCGTGCCACACGGTGCCGAGGCCGAGGTAGCCGGCCGCGATCAGGATGCGGATGTCCGCGCGCGGGTTCCGCCGGGCCACGAACGGCAGGAACAGGGCCGAGGCGACGACGCTGGCGGCCCAGTTGAAGTAGGCGACGACGATCGAGAACAGCCCCAGCAGCACCACCGCCTGCACCGGCCGGTCGACGTCGGGCCGGCTCGCCAGCCAGTCGAGGAAGCGGAACGCGGGCCGCGACGACACGCAGGCGTGCGCCGCGATGAGGGCGATGGCGAACTGCATCGCCAGCTCGAGCAGCGCCCACATGCCGTCGCCCCACGCCAGCACCGTCTCGTTGAGGCCGGCGCCGGCCCCGAACATGGCGAGCAGCATGGCCAGCACCGTCAGCGACATGCACACCACCCACGAGTCGGGTATCCAGCGCTGGGTGAAACGCGACAGGCTCTCGCCGAGGTTGCCGATGATCTGGATGATGGCAGACATGGAATCGGTGTCGTCGGGGGGCTTGCGCCGTCAGCAGGTCTCGCGCCAGCGAACCTGCGGGGCGACCGCATGGCCGCTCTGGCCGCCCGTGGATTCAGGCAGGTTCATGTCGCCGGTCGCAACGCGGCAGGCGCCTCGCCACCCGCGCGCGGCGCGACGGGCGCCTCGCCAACTGCGCGCAACGCGGCAGGCGCCTCGCCCGCCGCCCGCGGCGTTGAATGCCGGCCGCCGGCGATCCGCGATCGCCGGTCGCAACGCGGCAGGCGCCGTCGCCACGGGCCGCGGCCTCAGGCCGCCTCCTCCGCCGCCGGAGGCTTCGCCAGGTACAGGCACACGAGCGAGCCGATCGACAGCACCGCGGCCCCGAAGAACGCCCACTGGTAGTTGCCGAAGGTGTCGAACACGAGGCCCGCGAGCCGCGCCCCGACCACCGCCGCTAGCCCCCACGCGAGGAACAGCAGGCCGTAGTTCACCCCGAGGTTCTTGGTGCCGTAGAAGTCGGCCGAGGTCGCCGCGAACACCGCGAGCAGGGCGCCGTAGCAGAAGTAGACGGCGAACACCCCGAGCGCGAAGAACGCCACGCTCGAGCCGAGCAGGTAGAGCAGGGGCATGGCCACCGCCGACACCAGCACCATCAGCCGCAGCACGTTCAGCCGCCCGAGGTTGTCCGACATCGCCCCGGACAGCACCCGCCCCACCGTGTTGCCGACGGCCCCGACGACGAGCCCGATCAGGGCCACGCTGCCTATGCCCGCCTCGGTGCCGAACGGCACGAGCTGGCTGATGAGCCCCAGCCCCGCGATGGCGCCCATGAAGTAGGCGAGGAAGAGGAAGTAGAACGCGCTGCCCCGCAGCATCTCCGACGGCGTGAATTCGCGCACCGTCCGCGTCACCGCCGCCTTGAGCTGGCTCGGGTCCCAGCCCTCGGGGGCGTAGCCGTCGGGGGCGGGCTTGAGCAGCCACGCCCCGACCATGGAGATGATGAAGAAGACGATGCCGTAGAGCTGGAAGGTCGCCTCCCATCCCCGCCCGGGGATGAGCCACTCGTCGGCGAGCGGCCCGAAGACGCCCGACCCCGCCCCGTAGCCGCCGACCGCGATGCCGATGGCGAGCCCGCGCCGGTCGGGGAACCACTTCGACACGACCGGTATCGCGATGGAGTAGCCGATGCCGTTGCCGGCCCCCGCGATGAGCCCGTAGGTGATGTAGAGCCACGCCAGCGACGTCGTGTAGCTGGCGAGGAAGAACCCCCCGCTGAACAGGAGCCCGCCGATGGCGGCCAGGGTGCGGAACCCGACGGTGGCGTGCAGGCGGCCGGCGAGGACGAAGGTCACCGCCATCGTGAAGATGCCGATGCTGAAGGTCGTCGACGTCTGCTCGCGGGCCCAGCCGAACTCCCCCTCGAGGGGGAGCACGAAGACGCTCCACGCGTAGAACGAGCCGAGCACGACGTTCAGCATCGTGCCCCCGATCAACGGGAGCCATCGGTTGCCGGCCTGCGAATCAGCCATGGGGTTCTCCTGGGAGCCTGCTCCGTAGAAGCTCGCACCGGCGGAACGGTCGACACGACCGCCAGGTCGCGCCGTGCCGGTCGAAAGCGCGGGCGCCGTGCCCGGGCAATCGTCGCGTTGCCTTGCCGGCAGCACGCCGTTGGCGAGCTGCCTCGCGGCGCCCGCCGTCGCCGGACAATCGTCGTCTCGCCCCCCGCCGTCCTTCTGCCCGCGTCGCGGCCTCGCGTCGCCGCCGCCTTGCGATCGTGCCGTCGCGGTCGCCGCCACGAATGCGGCCTTCCCTCCGCGTCGCCGGGGCCCTACTTCAGGGTGGGCATGCTCAGGCTCACCGCCTCGGGCCGGTCCGGCCACCGGGTGGTGACGACCTTCGTCCGGGTGTAGAACCTGACCCCGTCCTCGCCGTGCACGTGGAGGTCGCCGAACAGCGAGCCCTTCCACCCCCCGAACGAGAAGAACGCCATGGGCACCGGAATCGGCACGTTCACGCCGACCATCCCCACCTGGATGTCGCGGGCGAACCGGCGCGCCGCGTCGCCCGAGCGGGTGAACACCGCGGTCCCGTTGCCGTAGGGGTTGCGGTTGACGATGTCGATGGCGTCGTCGTAGGTGTCGGCGCGCACCACCACCAGCACCGGCCCGAAGATCTCGTCGCGGTAGATGGGCATGTCGACCGTCACCCGGTCGAACAGCGTCGGCCCCAGGAAGAAGCCGTCGTCGTGCCCCTCCACCCGGACGCCGCGGCCGTCGACCACGAGGTCGGCCCCCGCCTGCTCGCCGAGGTCGACGTAGCCGGCGACGCGGTCGAGGTGCTCGCGGGTGATGAGGGGCCCCATCTCGACCCCCTCGCGGTGGCCGGGGCCGACCCGCACCGCGGCGGCCCGGTCGCGGATGCGCGACACGATGGCGTCGCCCGCTTCGCCCACCGCCACCACCGCCGAGATCGCCATGCAGCGCTCGCCGGCCGAGCCGTAGGCGGCGCCGATGAGGGCGTCGGCGGCGGCGTCGAGGTCGGCGTCGGGCAGCACCACCGCGTGGTTCTTGGCCCCGCCGAGGGCCTGCACCCGCTTGCCGTGGGCGGTCGCCGTCTCGTAGACGTGCCGCGCCACCGGCGTCGACCCGACGAACGAGACGGCGGCGACCTCGGGATGCGTCAGCAGGGCGTCGACCGCCTCCCGGTCGCCGTGCACGACGTTGAAGACGCCGGGGGGCAGCCCCGCCTCGTCGAGCAGCTCGGCCGCCATCATGCTCGCCGAGGGGTCCTTCTCGGACGGCTTCAGCACGAACGTGTTCCCGCACGCGAGGGCCACCGGGGCCATCCACATCGGGCACATGACGGGGAAGTTGAACGGGGTGATCCCGGCGCAGACGCCGAGGGGCTGCCGCGTGCTGTGCGAGTCGACCCCGGCCCCCACGTCCTCGGCGTGCTCGCCCTTCAGCAGGTGGGGGATGCCGCTCGCGAACTCGACCACCTCGAGGCCCCGCTGCACCGAGCCGGCCGCGTCGGCCAGCGTCTTGCCGTGCTCCTCGGTGACGACCCGCGCGATGTCGCCCTTGCGCTGCTCGAGGAGGTCGCGGAAGCGCATGAGGATGCGCGCCCGCCGGAGCGGCGTCGTGTCGCGCCACCCGGGGAACGCGGCGCGGGCGTCCCGCACCGCCGCGGCGACGTCGTCGGCCGTCGCGAACGGCACCGTCCGCACCGTGCGCCCCGTCGCCGAATCGGTGACGACGCCTTCCCGGCCGCCGGCGCGGGCGATGCGGCGCCCGTTCACCCAGAACGGCACGGTGGGAACGGCGGCCTGCGTGGTCATGCGAACGCCGAAGTGTATCAGAAAGGCGGGAGGCGGCCGGAAACGAAAAAGGACCGCCGGCGCTGGCCGGCGGCCCCTCCCGATGCCCCCGATCCGCCGATGCCGGCGGTATCGGGGCCGAACGCCGCGAGACTAGATGTCGAAGTACATCGCGAACTCCCACGGATGGGGCCGCAGGCGGATGGCGTCGACCTCGCCGCGCTTGTAGTCGAGCCACGTGTCGACGAGATCCTGCGTGAAGACGTCGCCCTTCAGCAGGAACTCGTGGTCGGCCTCGAGGGCGTCGAGGGCCTCCTCGAGGCTGCCCGGGGTGCTCGGAATCTTCGCGTGCTCCTCGGGCGGCAGGTCGTAGAGGTCCTTGTCGAGCGGCCCCATCGGCGTGATCGCGTTCTGGATGCCGTCGAGGCCGGCCATGAGCAGGGCGCTGAACGCGAGGTAGCCGTTGCAGGTCGGGTCGGGGAAGCGGGTCTCGATGCGCTTCGCCTTCTCGCTGCCCGAGTACACCGGGATGCGGACGGCGGCGCTGCGGTTCCGCATCGAGTAGATGAGGTTGATGGGCGCCTCGTAGCCGGGAACGAGCCGGCGGTACGAGTTGGTCGTCGGGTTGCAGAACGCGAGCAGGGCCCCGGCGTGCTTCAGGATGCCGCCGATGTAGTGCAGCGCGGTCTTGCTGAGCCCGGCGTAGGCGTCGGGCTCGAAGAACGTGTTCTTCCCGTTCAGCCAGAGGCTCTGGTGGACGTGCATGCCCGACCCGTTGTCCATGAAGATGGGCTTGGGCATCAGGGTCACGGTCTTGCCGTGCCGCCGCCCGACGTTCTTGACGACGTACTTGTACTTCATGAGCTTGTCGCCCATGCTGACGAGCGAGTCGAACCGCATGTCGATCTCGGCCTGACCCGCCGTCCCCACCTCGTGGTGGTGCACCTCCACCTCCACCCCGACCTTCTCGAGCTCGAGCATCATCTCGGTGCGCAGGTCCTGGTGGCTGTCCATCGGCGGCACCGGGAAGTAGCCTTCCTTGTACCGCGGCTTGTAGCCGAGGTTGCGCGAGTTGCCGGCGGCGTCCGGGTTCTCTTCCCGCCCGGCGTTCCAGAAGCCCTCGGCCGCGTCGATGTGGTAGAAGCCGTGCTGGTAGCTCTGGCCGAACCGGATGTCGTCGAAGATGAAGAACTCGGGCTCGGGCCCGAAGTAGGCGGTGTCGGCGATGCCGGTGCTCTTCAGGTAGGCGTTGGCCTTCTGCGCGACGTACCGCGGGTCGCGCGAGTACGACTCGCCGGTGATGGGATCCTTGATGTTGCAGATGATGTTCAGCGTCGGCCGCTCGAAGAACGGGTCGACGAAGGCGGTCGCGGGGTCGGGGAAGAGCAGCATGTCGCTCTCCTGGATGGCCTGGAACCCGCGGATGCTCGACCCGTCGAACCCGATGCCTTCCTCGAAGACGTCCGCCTCGAACTCCTTCGCCGAGACGGTGAAGTGCTGCCACAGACCCGGCAGGTCGATGAACCGCAGGTCGACCGCCTGGATCCCCTTGTCCTTGATCAGTTGCATCACGTCGTTCACTGTCATCCGTGTGTCCTCCTGAATCACCGTTCGTTCGCGACGTTTCGACTTCCGGACGGGATTCGGTCGTCGCCCTTCGAATCCCTGGTTCGATGCCGTCGGCGGCCGGGACGCGGCGCGCGGCTCACGCGGCTTCGCCCGTGCCCAGCGCCGCCTCCAGGTCGGCGCGCAGCGAGTGCTCCATGTCGGGCGACAGCTTCCCGCCGTCGCGGGTCAGGTGGAACACGTCGGTCGCGCGGTCGCCCTCGGTGGAGATCAGGACCAGGTCGATGTCGCACCCGTGCTCGGAGATGACCCGGCTGATGCGGTGCAGCAGTCCCCACTGGTTGGCGCCGCCCACCTCGAGGACCGTGTAGCGGTCCGAATAGAAGTGGTCGAAGTGCACGACGCCGGGAACGCGGACCCGGTGCCGCCGCGCCCGCGCCGCCGCCTCGCGGCCCTTGAGCATCGACTCGAGATCGGCGGTGCCGCTCAGGACCCGTTGCAGCAGGTCCTTGAGCTCGGCGGGGCCCGATTCGTTGAGGGCGAGGAACTTGTCGGCGTCGACGAAGCGGAACAGGTCGAGCACCACCCGCTCGCGGTTGCTCATCGCCTGGCCGCGCAGGATGTCCATGCCGAAGTAGGACAGCACGCCGCAGATCTTGGAGAAGACGCGGGGGCGGTCGCGGGTGACGACGCTCAGCTCCCACACCTCGTCCTGGCGCTCGAGGTCGATGCGCACCGCGTCGGGCCCGAGATCGCGCGACAGCAGGATGTGGTCGTACACCCGCCGGGGGTCGACGAGGCGCAGGTAGCGCTTGGGCAGGCCGTCGAGGAAGCGCGTCACCTGCTCCTCGGCGACCTCCGCCGGCCGGCCGGCCAGGAGCTCGGCCACGCTCTGCTCGTCCTTCGCGATGACCTCGTCGCCGTAGCCCAGGGTCAGGTGATTCCAGGTGTCGACGTACAGGCGCCAGAGGAGCTCTTCCTTCCAGGGCGTCAGGGTCTCCGGGGTCGTGCCCTGGATGTCCACCAGGGTCAGCAGGCACAGCATTCTCAGCCGGTCCTCGGTGCCGACGAGGCGGGCGAGCTGCCGGGGCTCCTCCGGGTCCTGGGTGTCCCGCTTGAACGCGGTCCGCGACATGGCGAGATGGTGGCGTATCAGGAACTCGACGGTGCGGGCCGCCGCCGGCGGGACCCGAAGCCGGCGCAGGGGCCCCGCGACCATGCGGCAGCTTTCCTCCGCGTGGTTCTTGTTGGTCCACTTGCCGACGTCGTGGAACAAGAGCGCCAGCACGATCAGCTCGGGCTCTTCGAGCTCCGCCAGCGCGCCCGCGAACCGCCGGCGCGAGGGCGGGCACGAGTCGGGATCGGCCAGGTCCGACAGGTTGCGGATGGTCACGAGGGTGTGCTCGTCGACCGTGTACTTGTGATAGAAGTCGCGGATGACCCGGCAGTAGATCTTGCGGAACTCGGGGAACATGCGCCCGAGCAGCCCGTTCTCGTGCATCTCCGACAGCCGGTGGTAGAGGCCGGCCCTCGGCTTCAGGAACCGCAGGAACCCCTCGCGCTCGGCCCCGCCCGGGAAGAACTGCTCCGACGTGTAGCGGTCGCCGTGCCGCTCGATGAACGTCAGGGTGTCGGGCGCGACCGCGCAACCCTCCTCGATGGCGGCCTCGAACACCGGGAGCCACGTGCCCGGCTGCAGCGACGCGCGGACCGGGTCGATGAACCCGACCCCGTCCTGCCGGCGCTCGATGTTGTCGGCGACGGCGCGGGTGGGGGCGGGGGCGGGGGCGGGGGCGGGGCCCGTGCTCTCCAGGACGTGCGACAGCACCCGCGACACGATGCGCGCGTGGTGGAAGTAGACGCTCATCAGCGCCTCGACCTTCCGCGCCTTCGAGCCCGGCGAGCCGAAGCGCTCGGCCACCGTCTCCTGGTGCTCGTGGCTCAGGATGTTCTGGTCGCGCTTGTTGTCGAGGTGCACCATCGACCGGATGCGCAGCAGGAACTCCTCGGCCTCGTCGAGGGCGTCGTCGCGGCGGCCGGTGATGAGGGGGGCGACCCCGTCGGTCTCGCCGGGCGCCAGCGCGGTCAGGGTCCGGATGGCCGACAGGTCGCGCAGGCCGCCCGGGGCCTCCTTGATGTCGGGCTCGAGGTGGTAGATGGTGCGGCTGTAGTGGCGTTGCCGCTCGGCCACCAGCTCGTGCAGCGCGTCGACGGTCGCCCCGCGCCACGGCGACCCGGCGGCGAGGACGAGGCCGGCGAGGCGGTCGAAGACGGCCGGCTCGCCGGCCACGAACCTCGCGTCGGAGACCGACACCAGGAACTCGGGGTTGTCGGTCTCCACGCGCTCGAGCTCGGCGACGTGCCGCACCTGGTGGCCGACGTCGAAGCCGAGGTCCCACAGCGCGTGCAGGATGGCCTTGGCCAGCCGCTCCTCGGCCGCCGCGATCCGGCTGTCGAAGAGGACCAGGAGATCGATGTCCGAGTGCAGGCAGAGGTGACGGCGGCCGTAGCCGCCGATCGCCACCAGGGCGACGGGGGCGGTCGAGGCGCCGGGGCGGGCGGCGGCCGCGGCGAGGGTCCCCTCCAGCAGGCGGTCCACCGCGGCGGAATACCCGTGCGCGGCGAGCCGGCCCCCGCGCGCCTGCCCGGCGTCGGCCGCGTAACCGTCGCGCGCCGCGCGGAGGGCGTCGGCCGGGGACTGCCCCTCCGCGGTCGCGGAGCCGGGAGAAGTGCTGGTCATTGGTTCGGGACCGCGCGGCAGCTCGAGACGGCCCCGGGCCAGGCCGCGGAAGCTCGCCCCGGGAGCAGGACGCCCGGCGGCGCCGGGAGCCTGCACGAAGTCGGGCGGTCTCTGCGCGGGCGCGTTCCGCGCCGCGCGATGTCGATCTCGGGCCGGCTCGGTCCGGTTGGGGTTCGTCGCCGGCCGCCTTGCGGCTCTCCGCAAACGATACATCTTACCAGAGATGGGGCAGGGTCTCGTGCGGTCAGGCGTGCCCGGCGCCGGGAGTCCGACGCCGGGCACGACCTCGGCGGGCAGCTCCTGGCCCGGAGAGCGTGCGCTCACCGCCCAGCCAACCCTGCCGGGAGTCTGCACCGTTCTAACGGCGCAGGCTCCTAGCTAGTAGCCGACGCTCAGACCGAAGAGCGCGATGACCTTGGTGCTGCTGTCGCCGCCGTCGATGGCCTTCGCGCCTTCACCGAGCCTGAGCATGTTGACGCCGAGGGCGAGCCCCCACTCGCCGAACTCCTCGGCGACGTTCAGGGGGATGCCGAGCGAGGCGCCGATGCTGAAGAAGCCGAACGTCCCGCCGGAATGGAGCTCGAAGTGCCCCTCGTCGTCGTGGCCGTGCCCGTCGTCCTCGTGGTGGCCCTCCCCCAGTGCCATGTACTGGTAGTAGTCGTTCAGGCTCAGGCCCAGCGTCACCGGGAACGACAGGCTGACCGGCGCGTCCTCGAGCGGCGCCGACGGCTCGACGCCGAGCTCGAAGTAGGCGCCCTTGTCGAAGCCGTCGGCCCCTCCGGCCGTCTCGAACGCGAACGTCGCGTACGGGGCCACCGGATTGTCGATGCTCAGGCCGAACGCGACCTCCTTGGTCGTGCCCCAGCTTCCGCGCGGGCTCATGTACGCGGTGTAGGTGATGTCGAGGCCGACCGGGCCGGCGGCCCCCCCGATGCCGGCGTAGAAGTCGGTCTCGTAGAAGCTCTCCGGCGCCCCGCCGAATCCGGCGTCGCCGCGGGAGTGCAGGCTGCTCCAGGTGCCGGCGGTGATCGAGGCGGCGCCGAAGCTGATGCTGGCGTCGAGGAACGGCTGCATGATGAGGCCGCCGGTCTCCTGCACGATGCCGCGGAAGTAGTACTGGCTGACGATGTCGGTCCCCGCGCTCATCGAGATGTTGCCGCTGTTCTGCGCGGCGGCGGGGCCGGCGAGCAGGACGGACGCCGCCGCGGCGGCGAGAACGCCGCGGGTCAGGCGGTGCGCGATGACGCGTGTGCGTGTCGAAGTCATTCCCTGTTTCCTCTCCTGTGAAGATGGGTCGTCATGCCTGTGACGAGCACGGTCTGCAACGGGTTTCCGGTGCAGCCTTGCCTGGTTCGTACCTCGTCTGTCTCCGTTGCCGGGCGGCGGCCGGCGCGGTCGCGCCGGTCCGCCGGCTGACACCGCCCCCGAGGATGTTCCTCGCGGTCGAGGGGTGCGCGCCGCGCGGCATCGCCGCGGCGGGCGCACCGTCGTTGCCTCGGGCTCGCCTCTAGGCCTGGGTAATCTGGAAGCCGCCGTAGGCCTCCATCCCGTGCTCGCCGACGTCGAGGCCCATGCGCTCCTCCTCCGGATCGACCCGCAGCCCGAGCAGCGCCTTGAGCGCGAAGAAGATGACGAACGCCGCGAGGAAGCAGAACACGCCGTAGGCGAGGACGCCGATGAGCTGCGTCAGGAACGAGTGCTCCGGGTTGGTGCTGAAGATCCCGACCGCGAGGGTGCCCCAGACGCCGCACACGAGGTGGACCGAGATGGCCCCCACCGGGTCGTCGAGCTTGGCCCGGTCGAGCCCCAGCACCGACCCGACGACGATGAGGCCGGCGACGAACCCGATGATGATGGCCGACATGACCCCCACGGTGTCCGCCCCGGCGGTGATGCCGACGAGGCCGGCCAGCGAGCCGTTCAGCACCATGCTGAGGTCGGGCTTGTGCTGCAGCCCCCACGACGCGGCCATGGCCCCGATGACGCCGGCCGCGGCCGCGAGCGACGTGGTGACGAACACGAGGGACACGAGGGCGGGATCGGCGCTCAGCACCGAGCCGCCGTTGAACCCGTACCAGCCCAGCCACAGCAGGAACACGCCGATCGTCGCGAGCGGCATGCTGTGCCCGGCCACCGGCCGGATCTTGCCGTCGACGTACTTGCCCAGCCGCGGCCCGAGCACGATGACGCCGGCCAGCGCGGCCCAGCCGCCGACCGAGTGCACGAGGGTCGACCCCGCGAAGTCGTAGAAGCCCATCTGGTCGAGCCAGCCCGCGCCCCACTTCCAGGACCCGGCGATGGGATAGATGATCGCGACGTAGACGGTGGTGAAGATCAGGAACGACCCGAGCTTGATGCGCTCGGCCACCGCGCCCGACACGATCGTCGCCGCCGTCGCCGCGAACATGCCCTGGAAGATGAAGTCGGTGTAGTAAGTGTAACCGGGGTTGTAGGCCGACGTGTTGCCCTCGGCCCCGGGGTCGAGCCCGAACCCGGCGAACCCGACGAACTCGCCGAGGCTGAAGTCGCCCGGATACATGAGGTTGAAGCCCACGATGGCGTAGGTCAGCAGCCCGATGGCGATGATCGCGGTGTTCTTGAACAGGATGTTGACGGTGTTCTTGGCCCGCGTCATGCCGCTCTCGAGGGCCGCGAAGCCGAGGTGCATGATGAACACCAGGAACGTGGCGACGAGCATCCAGGTGTTGTTGACGGTGAACATCTCGGGGGAGACGTCCTGCGCGAACGCCGCGCTCGGGACCAGCACCAGGCCCAGGAGCAACAGCGCGTAGCGACCGACCCGCCGCGGCAGCGTATTCGTCATTGGTGTCTTCCTTCCGTTTGCAGTCTGTCCAGCTCTCGGGGGCCGTGGCCCGGCAATCGCCGGCGTCGGCTCCGATTGCCCCCGGCCGACCCTCGAGGAGTTCGCGCGGTTCGCGTCGCGCGCTCCTACAGCGCGTCGTCCCCGATCTCTCCGGTCCTGATGCGGACCGCCTGCCCCATGTCGCTCACGAACACCTTGCCGTCGCCGATGGACCCGGTCCGGGCGGCCTGGGTGATGGCGTTGCTGGCCGCCTCGACGAGGTCGTCGGCGACCACCGTCTCGATCTTCGCCTTGGGAACGAAGTCGACGGTGTACTCCGCCCCCCGGTAGACCTCGGTATGGCCCTTCTGGCGCCCGAAGCCCTTGACCTCGGTGACCGTCAGGCCCTGGACGCCCGCCTTCGCGAGCTCGTCCCTGACGTCATCGAGCACATGGGGCTTGATGATTGCGCTGATCAGCTTCATCTCGACTCTCCTGACTCGTCCCGGGTCGACGTGACCGCACCCGATCGCGGCGCGCGCCGAGACTCGATGCAGTTGCCGCATCCGGTGTCCGGCAGCATCCGTTTCATTCTCGTCATATCTCTAAGCAAGTACGGGGCCACATTTGCCGGTCGCGGCCGCGAGTTCAGGAAACCCAGTGAATACGGGGCGAAATCGACCGGCGCGAGAACGAGCCGGATCCGGGGAATCGACGAAATTGTCGGGCGAGGAAAGCGATCCGACGCTCCGCGCGGGTCGATGGCGGCGAAACCGCGCCGGTCTCGCGGTCCCATCGTGGCGCGGAACCGACGGCGTGGGCGCGCCGTCGCTGCGGCGGCGAGTGCTCGTCCAGGCACCTCGGCGGGCGGCGCCGTCGCGGGCGGGCTCGGCGCCGCGTGATGTCGGCCGGCACGCGCCGCGCGCAGACCTCGGTCTCGGGGTGGGGGTCGGTGTCGAGCACCGCCACAGGTGCCGGATCGCGGGCGGGCTCAGCGCCGCGTGATGTCGGCCTGCGCGCGCCGCGCGCAGGCCTCGGTCTCGGGGTGGGGGTCGGTGTCGAGCACCGCCACAGGTGCCGGGTCTCGGGCGGGCTCAGCGTCGCGTGATGTCGGCCAGCGCGCGCCGCGCGTAGGCCTCGGTCTCGGGGTGGGGGTCGGTGTCGAGCACCGCCATCAGGTGCTGCCAGGCGGCGGTAGGCTGGTTGCGCGCGTACAGTTGCACCAGGCCCGCCCCGAGGTGGGCCTCGGCGAGGTACGGGCCCAGCGGATAGTCGCGGAGGTGTCGCTGATAGACGACGAGCGCCGCGTCGGGATGCTCGTTGTTCGCCAGCCACCGGGCGAACTCGAGGGAGTCGCGCGGCATGAGCAGCCGCACCGTGCGCGCCGGGCTGAGCCGGAAGTAGGCGGGCGCCGCCTCCTCGTGCTCGCCGGCCGCGATCAAGAGGCGGATGCCTCGCGTCGACGAGGGATCGGCGTCGACGACCGGCGGGTCGGGCGCGGCGGCCGGCGCTGCGGCTGCATACTCCGCCGGCCGCGTGCGGACCTCGTGCCGCGCGCTCATCCAGGCGAATGCGAGTCCGCCGACGAAGCCGCCGATGTGCGCGCCGTAGGCGACGCCGCCGCCCCCGCCGCCGCTCGTCGCGAGCAGCGGCAGGAGGTTGTCGATGACGAGGTAGACGCCGAGCACCAGCCGCGCCGGGGCGTGGACGACGTTCATGAAGAACGGGAAGAGCATGATCCACAGCCGGACGCGGTTGCGCGGAAACCACACGAAGTAGAAGCCGAGCACGCCCGAGACGGCCCCCGAGGCGCCGACCATGGGCAGGGCCGAGCCCGAGTCCAGGACCGCGTGCGAGAGGGTCGCCAGCACCCCGGTGCCGAGATAGGCGGCGAGATAGCGCCACCGCCCCAGCCGGTGCTCGACGTTGTCGCCGTAGATCCACAGGAACAGCATGTTGCCGGCGAGATGCATGAATCCGCCGTGCAGGAACATGGAGGTGACGAGCGCCGACACGCTCGGGTCGGCGGGGCGGAAGCCGTGCGCGAAGACGACGAGGTCGTAGGCCGACACCTGCTGCAGCAGCGCCTCGAGGGCCATGCGGCTCGACAGCCGGGGGTAGATGGCGCGGATGTACTCGCCCAGCGCCGGGTCGTCGAGGGCCGGCCGCACGCCGCTCAGGGGCAGGGTCAGGAGCAGGAAGACGGCCGCGTTGACCCCGATGAGGGTCCAGGTGACGACCGGCGTCCCGCGGGGGTTCGGCTCGTCGCCGAGGGGAAGGAACATGGATCAGCCGGATGGAGACGGGTCTGCGGCGTCGTTCCTCAGCGGTTCCAGGAGTTTCGCGTCAGCGAGACTCCCCGCGACCGCCGGGTCGCGCAAGCTCGGTGTCGAGCTCCCCGATCCGCCGGGCGATTTCGTCGCGGACCGACCGGAACCGCTGCAGCCGGTCCGCGTCCGATCCTGTCGCCCGCGCCGGGTCCGGCATCGGCCAGTGCAGCCGTCGCACGCTTCCAGGGAACGCGGGGCAGACCTCCTCGGCACACAGCGTCACCACCACGTCGACCGACGCCGGGTCGACCGACTCGACGCTCGTCGACCGCTGCCCGCGGATGTCGATGCCGATCTCGTCGAGGGCCGCGATGGCGAGCGGGTGCACCGCGGTCGGCGACGAGCCGGCGCTCCTCACCCGAACCCGCGCGCCGAACCTCGCGCGGGCCAGCCCTTCCGCCATCTGGCTGCGGGCGGAGTTGGCGACGCAGAGGAACAGCAGACTCGTCATTCCCGCAGAATCACGGCCCCATCATACCCCGGGGCCCGGCCGCCGCTCGCGGGCGACGCCGTGCCATTCTGCCTCCTCACCGAGCGAGAACATCCCACAGGTCCTCGACCCGGAAGCCCAGCGAGGGATCGAAGCTGAAGGCGTCGGGGTTGAACTCCACCTCCGTCACGTTCACGATCTGCGTCTCCCGCAACTCGGGCGTTCCGTCGGGGGCCCTGCTCAGCGATGACTCTGCCAACGTCAGGCTGGGGCCGAGGTCGAAAACAGGGTCGAAGTTCTGGAAGCGGTAGTTCCAGAGATCGACGATGCCGCCGGTCGGCAGCTCCGCCCGGTAGTGGTGCAGGGTCAGCGGGCCGCGGGCCTCCGGGCCGACGTACCGCAACGGCGCGCTCGCCCCGTCCCGTGTCAGCGTCCGCGTCATGGACACCACCCGCGCACCGGCAGGCAGCGCCGGCAGCGCGCCCCCGGCTCCCGTCACGATTCGGTCGAGCAGCTCCGGCGGCACCGAGGTCTGGGCACTCGTCGCGACGTTGAGGGGGCCGGTGCGCACGACCCCCTGGCGGTAGTCGATCACGATCTGGCTGCCCGCGCCCGCGCCGGCCGGGGCGTCTGTCGCGGGGACGACGATCTCCGTGGTCGTCCGCTCGCCGTCGACCACGCGGTCCATCCGGCGGTGGCCGGTCGGGGCGAAGGTGTGGGTGCCTTCCTCCCGCTCCACCACTGTCGCGCCGACCGTCCGCGTCTTGACGTAGTCCACGCGGAACATGGTGTCCTGGGCCGCCACCGGCCCGGACCGTAGGCCGGCGATCAGGATCGACACGAGCACGAGCGCGCCCAGGCTCCAGCAACGAGCGAGGCGCGTCATCGGACGCCGATTCGTGCGGGGATTCAACATCGCGGAAAGCCTCCGTTCCAGGTGTGACGGACGCGCCATCGCCGGCGCCGGCAACCACGTCCGCCGGTGTCTCCGAACCTCTTTCGCAAGCTCGACAAGATGCGTCGCGCAACTGGCAGCCGAAACGCCCTGAGCCAGCACGAGGTCGTCGGCCGCGTGCTCGCTCTCGCGACGGAGCCGTGCGCGGACCATCCAGGCGAACGGGTTGAACCACCAGACACAACGCAACGTCTCGGCCGCCAGTTGCAGCAGCCAGTCGCCGCGGCGCGCGTGCGCGAGCTCGTGCAGCAGCACGATGCGCATCCGCTCCGCCGACCACTCGGCCGCCGACGCCGGCAGCATGACGACCGGCCGCCGCCAGCCCCAGGTCGCCATCAAGCCGGGGAGCGGTCCGAACACCAGGTCGACACCGCGTCTCAGGCCGCACGACCGCGCGAGATCGGCGCACAGCCGATGCCATCGTCCATCCGTCACACGGCTCGACGACGCGCGGAGCCATCGGAGTCTCGCCAACCCGACCAGGAGCACGCCGACGCTGGCGACCGCCCCCAGCAACCAGATCGTCACGGCCATCCGGCCGACGACGTCGCCGCTGACGACGACCGACGCCGCGGGTCGCCGCGATGCAGCCGCCAGTTCCGCCACGCCTGCACCTGTTACCGGTTCCGTGAACAGGACGTAGGAACCCAGCCGGAGCCCGTCGAACACGAACGGTCCGGCCGGAGCCATTCGCACCACCGGTGGAATCGGCAGAACGTCGAGTGCCGGCACAGCAACCGCTGCGACGATCCCGACGGCCAGCACCCAGCGCTTCGCGGAGGCCGAGCTCCCGCGCAGACAGAAGGTGCCGACCAGCGCCAGGAGCAGGATCGCCGACACCTTGACGGTCAACACGGCCAGCAGACTCATCACGGCTCCTCCTGCTCCCCGCTCGTGTCGTTTCCGTCCCGTCCGCTGCCGCGGGACGCGGATTGACCGTGACTCTGTTGAGCCGCTCTCGCCTCCGAAACGATCCGGGCGATGCGGTCGAGCTCCGGCTCGGTCAGACGCCTCGCCTCGCCGCCGAGCAACGCGGCTACGGCCTGCTCGGCGGATCCGTCGAAGAACGTCTCGACGAGATGCCGCAACGCCGACCGGCGCGCGGCCCGACGAGGCGTCACCGGGCGATACACGTACCGCAGCCCCACCTCCTCATGGCGCACATGCCCCTTCTGCTCGAGGATGCGCAACTGCGTGCGGACGGTCGACGAGGCCGGGTCACCGGGAAGCTCTGCCTGAACGACGCTGGCTGGAGCACGGCCGAGCCGAAAGAGGATGTCCATGATCTGTCGCTCGCGGCGCGACAGCCGACTGTGCCACGGTCCTTCGATGCTGCCCATGAGGAGATTGGATCGGTTTCCGGGGTCTCTCGGCCGGCCACCATGTGCTAGCTTTATAGCACACAAGCCATTTAATTAACAGAATCGGCCCGCTCTCGCCTCGGACGACGACGACCAGGGCGCCCTGCACCGGGACGGGCGACTCGGCGGTCGATCTGCAAGAGCTCTCGCCCCTCTCGGCGCCCGTACCCGCCGCCGGTCAACCGCCGTCGGCGCCTCCATGCTCCGCCCAGTCGAGATAGGCGTCCAACCGGTGCACCAGGAAGTAGGGCAGGTTGAGCAGCCGGAACCGGCGCCCCGCGGGCGTCTTCGCCACGTGGAGGTCGATGTCGCCGTCCCAGAGCCGCACGGCCAGGTCGTGATCCGCGCGCTGCATGAACTGATGGAGCGACCGGAGCGCGCCGCTCTTGCCGGACTTCACCTCCACCGGCACCAGTCGGTCGCGGTACCGGTGCAGGTAGTCCACCTCGGCGGTGGCGCCGGCCTTCTGCCGCACCCAGAAGCGCGGCTTGTCGTTGGTCTGCAGGTCGGCGGCGGTGAGCTCCTGGCCGACGACGTGCTCCGCGAGACGGCCGCGATACAGCGCGCCGAGCCCGCCCGGCGAGAGGAACCCGGTCTGCAGGCCGGCGCGGTAGTTCACCAGGCCGGTGTCGAGATACAGCAGGCGCGGCGACTTGCGCCGGTCGGGCAGCGCGGGCGGCTCGACGGCGGTGGTGGGGTAGAGGAGGAACAGGAGCATGGCCTGCTCCAGGGTCCGGAGCGCCTCCGCCATCTCTCGTGACCGGAAGCTGGAGCCGCCGAACCCCTGGAACGAGATCCGTTCGCCGGCCTGCAACGGCGCGGTCTCGATGACGTGCCGGAGATGGCCGAGCTGCGCGGGGCCGCGGGCGTACTTCGCGGCGTCGTCCGCGTACGAGACCAGCAGCCCCTCGTACAGTCGCGTCAGGCGCCCGAGGTCCCGATGTTCCAGGTACGAAGCCGCGACCTCGGGCATGCCGCCGACCATGACGTAGTCCCGGAACAGCCGCCGAAGGGGCTCGACGGCGTAGTCCGGGCAGGGGACCGCCGCCATCGCGTCCCGCCATCCGCCGGGAACGGCGGCGGCGTACTCGGCGAACGTCAACGGGTACTGGTAGAGGAACTCGACGCGGCCCACCGGGAAGCTGGCCCGGTACCGGTCGAGGGCCACTTCGAGCAGCGACCCCGCCGCGACGACTGCCAAATCCGCGCGCTCCTCCGCGAAGTAGCGCAGCAACTGCACCGCGTGCGGCGAGCTCTGGATCTCGTCCAGGAACAGGAGGGTCGACGCCTCGGCCGGATCGGCGTTCTTGAGGAAGAAGATCGCCTCGAGCGTCCGCTCGAGGGGCAGGCCCTGGTCGAAGATCTCCCGGTCGCCGGGATGATCGAGATTCAGGGCGACGTACTGGCGGAACTCCGTGCCGAACAGGTCGACGGACGTCGTCTTGCCCACCTGCCGGGCGCCTCGGAGCACGAGCGGCTTGCGGTCGGGGCGATGTCGCCAAGCTCGCAGGGCATCGACGATTCGCCGCGCGATCATGTGAAATGCTGTCTATTTGTTACCTGTTTTGTCAAGAATTAGGGGCATTTAGTGCCAATAACCCCCCGGTGCGTCCATGAACCGTCGCCGAAACGCCGGCATTGCCGCGCCTACTCCGGCAGGGCGAAGACGAAGAGCCCGTTTCCTCCGTTCGGCCGCCGCTTCTCGGGCGTCAGCTCGAGGGGGATCGTCGTCCAGCTTCCGCCCCCGATGCCGGTCCCGATCGCGACGTACTGCCGGCCGTCGACCGAGTAGGTGACGGGGAAGCCCTGGACGGAGGTGGGGAGGCGCGTCTCCCACAGCTCGTCGCCGGTCGCGACGTCGTAGGCGTAGGCGCGGCGGTCGAACGTCCCCACGAAGACGAGGCCGCCGGCGGTGGTCAGCGAAGCCGAGATGTACGGCGTCCGCTTGCGGTGCGACCAGAGGATCTCGCCGCTGACGTGCATGGCCACGAACTCGCCGAGGTTGCCGCCGCTGTCGGGGTGGAGGAAGTTCTCGCGGAACACCATGCCGGCCCCGCCGCCTCCCTCCCGCCACTCGACGTCGCTGTAGACGGTGCGCTGGCAGTTCAGGGTCAGGGGGATGTAGAACGCCTCGGTCTCGGGGTGGTAGGCCATGGCCCGCCAGCTCTTGAGGCCCGAGTGGCTCGGGCAGAACTCGAGGCGCTCGTCGAGCACCGGCATCATGCCGGGCCGGAACGACATCCCGCCCGTCGCGGGGTCGATGTCGACGATGTTCTGGTAGCCGAGGTCGGTGGCGTTGATGTACTGGCCGGTCTCGCGGTCGAGCTGCCACAGGATGCCGAGCTTGCCCATCGTGAACACCGACGGCCGCCCGTCGACGTCGACGAGGATGCGCTCGAAGGTCTCGTCCATGTCGTGCGACTCGCCCGGCAGGTGCTGGAAGTACCACTGCATCTCGCCGGTGGCGGGGTCGAGGGCCAGGGTCGAGCTGGTGTAGAGGGCGTCGCCGTCGGTGCGGCGGCTCACCTGCGCCCACGGCTTGGCCTGGGCCACGCCCCAGAACGTGAGCCCGAGGGCGGGGTCGTACGACCCGGCGATCCAGGCGTCTCCGCCGCCGCGGAACATCATCGGCAGGTCGCCCCAGGTGTCCCCGCCCGGCTCGCCCGGCCGGGCCACCGTCGACGTGCGCCACAGCTCGCGGCCGGTGGCGGCGTCGTGCCCGGTGATGAAGCAGCCGTCGTCCCAGAACCGCAGGCAGCCGGCCATGCCGGAGATGACCACGCCGTCCACCACGAGCGACCCGCTCGTGTACTGGTACCCCTTGGCGGCATCGGCGACCTCCGTCTCCCAGGCAACCTCGCCGGTCCGCGCGTCGAGGGCGACGATGTTGGCGTCGGCGGTGTTGAGGATGATGCGGTCGCCGTGGATGGCGATGCCGCGGTTGGGTCGCCCCCGGCCGCGCGCCGTCGGAAACTCGCGCCGGTACTCCCACAGCAGGTCGCCGGTCGCCGCGTCGAGGGCCTGCACGACGTTGCCGGGGCTGGCGAGGTACATCACGCCGTCGTGCACGATCGGCGTGGTCTGCTGCGACCCGGCCTCCATCGCCCACGACCACTCGAGCCGCAGCTCTCCGACGTTGTCGCGGGTGACCTGGTCGAGGGGGCTGTAGCCCCACCCGTCGAGGGTGCGCCGCCAGTTCAGCCAACTCTCGGGCGGCGGGTCGGCGAGCATGGCGTCGGTGACCGGCCGCACCTCCGGCGCCTGGCCGAGGGCGGGCGCGGCGCCGGCCGCGAGGACGACGAGTGCGGCGAGAAGGGCGAAACGGTGCATCGTGGTCTCCCTGTCAGTGCATTCGAGGAGCTGCATCAGCGCATCCAAGGCCATCCGACTCGACTGGCCGGGGCCGAGCGTGCGTGGGGTAATCGAATGTCCCGGCCACCATATCACGCCGTGGCCCGCCCACCGGCGCCGCGGGAGACCGCACGCCGCCGGCGGATCGGCCGGGCGGCCGCGGGGCGGCAAGCGGAGCCGCGCCGGTCCGGCGCACCGGCAGCGAGCGCACGCGGACCTGGTTCAGGTCCGGTACCGCGCGCAGTCGATCTCGTACTTCTTGACCTTGTAGCTCACGATCCGCTCGGTCGAGCGGAGGAGGGAGGCGGCCTTGACGCGGTTGCCGCGGGTCGCCTTGAGGGCGTCCTCGATGAGGTCCCTCTCGTAGGCCTCGACCGCGTCGGCGAGCGACTGGCTCATGACCGTCCCCGACGCCTCGGCGGTCTGGAGGGACGGCGGCAGGTCGTGGGCGTGGATGACGCTGCCGTCGCACACCAGCATCGCCCGCTCGATGGCGTTCTCGAGCTCGCGCACGTTACCCGGCCAGTGATAGGCCATGAGGATGTCGATGGCGGGGGTCGAGATGCGCCGCACCTGCTTGCCGTGCTCGACGCCGTAGCGCTCGAGGAAGTGGTCGGCGAGCAGCAGCACGTCGGTCTTCCGCTCGCGCAGCGGCGGCACGAAGATCGCGAAGACGTTGAGGCGGTAGTGCAGGTCCTCGCGGAACGTGCCGGCGGCGATGGCCTTCTCGAGGGAGGCGTTGGTGGCCGCGATGAGGCGCACGTCGACCTTGACCGGCTCGGTGCCGCCGAGCCGCTCGAACTCGCGCTCCTGCAGGACCCGCAGCAGCTTGACCTGGGTCGACGGGTTCAGGTCGCCGATCTCGTCGAGGAACAGGGTGCCCCCCTGGGCGAGCTCGAACCGCCCCTTCTTGCGCGTCTGGGCGCCGGTGAACGCGCCCCGCTCGTAGCCGAACAGCTCCGACTCGATGAGGGAGTCGGGGAGGGCGGCGCAGCTCACCTTGACGAACGGCTTCTTGGCCCGCGGCGAGTTGTAGTGGATGGCGTGGGCGATGAGCTCCTTGCCGGTCCCCGACTCGCCGCGCACGAGCACCGTGGTGTTGGCCGCCGCCACCTGCGAGACCTGGGCGTAGACCTGCCGCATGGGGCTGCTGGTGCCGACGATGTTGGCGAAGTCGTAGCGCTCCTTGAGCTCGCCCCGCAGGTGGACGTTCTCCTCGGCCAGCCGCTGACGCTCGGCGTCGACGAGGTGGTTGACGCGGATGGCCTGGGCGATCATGGTCGCGACGACGTCGAGGAACTTGACGTAGCGCTGGTAGTCGCGCCCCTTCTCGAACGGCAGGTCGATGCTGATGGCCCCCACCGACTTCTTGCTCTTGCGGGTCTTGATGGGGACGCAGATGAAGCTCATGTCGCGCCGGTCGAGGTTCTTGCGGCGGGCCCGGTTGAGGAACATCGGCTCCTTGCTGGCCCGCGGCACGATGACCGGCTTCGCGGTCTCGACGACCCGGCCCGTCACCCCTTCGCCGACGGCGTAGCGGGCCGAGCGCCCCTCGGGGGTCAGTCCCTCCGACGCCTCGACGTGCAGGAGCCCCGAGTCGGGGTTCAGCAGCGTGATCGATCCGCACACGACGCTGTCGCGCCGGTCGAGGAGCTGCATCACCCGTTGCAGGGCGGCCCGCAGGCTGGATCCGCCCGCGAGGGCGTCGTTCACCTCGGCCAGCGTCTCGAGCCGCTGGATGTCCGTGGAACCGGGTGCTTTCGGCACGTCTTCGTTCGTCCTCGTCCGTCGGCCGCGGGGAGGGCGCGGGCACGGGTCCGGCCGCGTTCGGCCGTCGCCGGTGCCGCTACGCGCAAGCTCGCGGGAATCCGCGGGAGCCCGGGAACCTGGGAGCCCGTGGTGAAAGGCCCTCTGCATTCGACCCCGGGGCCACGCGGGGTTCGCCGCGGGCTCCTGCGGTCACGCTCCCGCGCGGGGATGCGGAGCCGCCTCACGGCAGGGGGCATGGGAGCCCGGCCGGTCGCACCCCCGCGCGGGGATGCGGAGCCGCCTCACGGCAGGGGCATCGGGAGCCGGGTCTCGCCCATCAGGTGCCGGTCGATGCCGGCCGCGGCGCTGCGGCCCTCGGCGATCGCCCACACGATGAGGGACTGGCCGCGCTGCATGTCGCCGGCCGTGAACACGCCGTCGACGCTGGTCATCCAGTTCCCGTCGCGCGACACGTTGCCGCGGTCGGTCAGCTCGACCCCGAGCTCGTCGAGCAGCCCGCCGCGGGTCGGGCCGACGAACCCCATGGCCAGCAGCACCAGGTCGACCTCGAGCTCGAACGCGCTGTCCGGGACGGGGTTGAAGGAGAGCCGCCCGTTCTCGCGCTTCATCTCGACCTGCGTCGCGTGCAGGGCGGCGACCCGGCCGGCCGCGTTGCCGCTGAACCGCTCCGTCGACACCGAGTAGACCCGCTCGCCGCCCTCCTCGTGGGCGCCCGACACCCGGAAGACGTTGGGCCATTCCGGCCACGGGTTGGTCTCGCTCCGCTCCTCGGGGGGCCTCGGCAGCAGCTCGAACTGGTGGATCGAGCGGGCGCCCTGCCGGTGCGCGGTGCCCAGGCAGTCGGCCCCGGTGTCGCCGCCGCCGATGATGACGACCCGCTTGTCCTCGGCGGTGATGAACTCGTCGTCGCCGATGGCGTCGCCCTCGCACCGCCGGTTCTGCAAGGTCAGGTAGTCCATGGCGAAGTGGATGCCGGACAGCTCGCGCCCCGGGACCTTCAGGTCTCGCGGCTGCCCCGCCCCGCCCGCGAGCAGCATCGCGTCGTGCCCGCGCCGGAGCGACTCGGCCGTCACCGTGACGCCGACGTCGGTACAGGGCCGGAAGTCGACGCCCTCGGCCTCCAGTATCTCGAGGCGGCGGTCGAGGAACCGCTTCTCCATCTTGAACTCGGGGATGCCGTAGCGCAGGAGCCCGCCGATGCGGTCGGAGCGCTCGAACACCGTGACCCGGTGCCCGGCCCGGTTCAACTGGTCGGCCGCGGCCAGCCCCGCCGGCCCGGAGCCGACGACGGCCACCGTCTTGCCGGTGCGGGCGGCCGGGGGCTCGGGACGGATCCAGCCCTCTTCGAACGCGCGCTCGACGATGGCCATCTCGATCGACTTGATGGTCACCGCGTCGCGGTTGATGGCGAGCACGCACGAGCCCTCGCAGGGGGCGGGGCAGAGGCGCCCCGTCCACTCCGGGAAGTTGTTGGTCTTGTGGAGGCGCTCGATGGCAGCCTTCCACTGGTCGCGGTAGACGAGGTCGTTCCAGTCGGGGATGAGGTTGCCGAGCGGGCACCCCTGGTGGCAGAAGGGGATGCCGCAGTCCATGCAACGCGCCCCCTGGGCCCGCAGGTCCTCGTCGGCGTAGGGCAGATAGACCTCGCCCCAGTCGCGAATGCGCTCCGCGACGTCGCGGCTCGCCTGCTTCTGCCGGTCGATCTCGATGAATCCCTTCAGCTTTCCCATGATGTTCTTGTACCGCTAGTTGCCGCCGGTGCCGACCAGCTCGGCGAAGCCGGGCTCGCGCGACTCGGCCCGGGCTTTGGCCTCGGCCATCAGCACCCGCTTGTAGTCGCGCGGCATCACCTTGACGAACGCCGGCCGCGCCGTGTTCCACCCGTCGAGCACCGCCTGCCCGTTGGCGCTGGCGGTGTGGTCCACGTGCCGCCGGATGAGCCGCTGCACCAGCTCGGCGTCCTCGTCGTCGAGCGCCTCGAGGTCGACCATGCCGGGGTTGCAGCGTTGGGCGAACGTTCCGGTGGGGTCGAGCACGTAGGCGATGCCGCCGCTCATGCCCGCCGCGAAGTTCCGGCCCGTGCGCCCCAGGATGACGACCCGGCCGCCCGTCATGTACTCGCAGCCGTGGTCGCCGACCCCTTCCACCACCGCGTTCACGCCGCTGTTGCGCACCGCGAACCGCTCGCCCGCGACGCCGCGCACGAACGCCTCGCCCCCGGTGCCGCCGTAGAGGGCGACGTTGCCGATGACGATGTTCTCCTCGGGCACGAACGTCGAGGCCCGCGGCGGGAACACGGCGAGGCGGCCGCCCGAGAGCCCCTTGCCGAAGTAGTCGTTGGCGTCGCCCTCGATGGTCAGGGTGACCCCGGTCGGCACGAACGCCCCGAAACTCTGTCCCGCCGACCCCGTGAACGTGACGTCGATGGTGCCGTCCGGCAGCCCCGCCCCGCCCCACTTGCGGGTGATCTCGGACCCGAGCATGGTGCCGACGGTCCGGTTCACGTTGCGGATGGGCAGGGTGAACGACACCGGGGTCCGGTGCTCGACGGCCGGCGCGCAGCGCTCGATGAGGGTGTTGTCGAGGGCCCGGTCGAGGCCGTGGTCCTGCTCGCGCACGCAGCGCCGGGCCACCGTGTCGGGCACGTCGGGGCTCAGCAGGATCGGCGACAAGTCGAGCCCCCGCGCCTTCCAGTGGTCGACGGCGCCGGCGGTGTCGAGCCGGTCGACGCGGCCGATCATCTCCTCCATGGTGCGGAAGCCCATCTCCGCCATCGCCTCGCGCACCTCCTCGGCCACGAAGCGGAAGTAGTTCTCGACGAACTCGGGGCGGCCCGAGAAGTGCTTGCGCAGCTCGGGGTTCTGGGTCGCGATGCCCACCGGGCACGTGTCGAGGTGGCAGACCCGCATCATGATGCAGCCCTCGACGACGAGCGGCGCGGTGGAGAACCCGTACTCCTCGGCCCCGAGCAGCGCCGCGATGACCACGTCGCGGCCCGTCTTCATCTGGCCGTCGGTCTGGACGACGATGCGGTCGCGCAACCCGTTCTCCACCAGCACCTGCTGGGTCTCGGCGAGGCCGAGCTCCCACGGCACCCCCGCGTGCTTGATGCTGGTCAGCGGCGACGCCCCGGTCCCCCCGTCGTGCCCCGAGATGAGGACGACGTCGGAGTGGGCCTTGGCCACCCCCGCCGCCACCGTGCCCACCCCCACCTCGGCCACGAGCTTCACGTGGACCCGCGCCCGGGGGTTCGAGTTCTTCAGGTCGTGGATGAGCTGGGCGAGGTCCTCGATGGAGTAGATGTCGTGGTGCGGGGGCGGCGAGATCAGGGTCACGCCGGGGGTCGAGTAGCGGATCTTGGCGATGAACGGGTAGACCTTGAACCCGGGAAGCTGGCCGCCCTCGCCCGGCTTGGCGCCCTGCGCCATCTTGATCTGCAGGTCGTCCGCATTGACGAGGTACTCGCTCGTGACCCCGAACCGCCCCGACGCCACCTGCTTGACGGCGCTGCGCCGCAGGTCGCCGTTCGGGTCGGGGGTGAACCGCGCGGGGTCCTCGCCCCCCTCGCCGGTGTTCGACTTGCCGCCGATGCGGTTCATGGCGATGGCCAGGGTCTCGTGGGCCTCGGCGCTGATCGAGCCGAACGACATCGCGCCGGTGGAGAACCGCTTGAAGATCGACTCCACCGGCTCGACCTCGTCGAGGGGGACCGGCGCGTCGCCCGGCCGCAGCCGGAACAGGCCGCGCAGGGTCGCCCGCTTGCGGTTCTGGTCGTTGACGAGCCGCGCGTAGTCCCGGTAGACGGCGTACTGCCCGCTGCGGGTGGCGTGCTGCAGCTTGTAGACGGTGTCGGGGTTGAACAGGTGGTACTCGCCGTCGCGCCGCCACTGGTACTCGCCGCCGCTGTCGAGCTCGTCGTCCTCGTCGCCGCGGGTCGGGAACGCCGTCCCGTGCCGCTGCTTCACCTCGGCCTCGACGGTGTCGATGCCGATGCCCTCGAGCCGCGACGGGGTCCACGTGAAGTAGCGGTCGACGAAGGCCTTGTTCAGCCCCACCGCCTCGAAGATCTGGGCCCCGCGATAGCTCTGCAGGGTGGAGATGCCCATCTTCGACATCACTTTCAGCACCCCCTTGGTGAGGGCGAGGATGTGATGGCGGATGCCCTTCCGCGCGTCCACGCCGCCGACGTCGCCCCGCTCGATCAGCTCTTCGATGGTTTCGAACGCGAGGTACGGGTTGATCGCCCCCGCGCCGTAGCCGAGCAGCAGCGACATGTGGTGCGGCTCGCGCGGCTCGCCCGACTCGACGATGAGGGCGCAGCGGGTGCGGGTGCCCTCGCGCACGAGGTGGTGGTGCACGCCGGCGGTGGCGAGGAGGGCGGGAATCGGCGCGTGGTCGGCGTCGACGCCGCGGTCGGAGAGCACGAGCAGCGCATGGCCCTCGGCGACGGCGGCGCTGGCCCGGCGGCACAGCTCGTCCATCGCCCTCGCGACGCCGCCCGCCTCGCGCGGGTCGAACACGGTGGACAGCGTCGCCGCCCGCAGGGCCGGGTCGGGGTTGTGCCGGATGCGGGCCGTCTCCTCGTTGTCGAGGATGGGGTACTCGATCCGGATCTGGTGGCAGGACGCCGGCTCCGGCTTCAGCAGGTTCCGCTCGGCCCCGAGGGTCGAGCTCATGTCGGTGACGAGCTCCTCCCGGATGGCGTCGAGGGGCGGGTTGGTGACCTGCGCGAAGAGCTGCTTGAAGTAGTCGTAGAGCAGCCGCGGCCGGTCCGACAGCACCGCCAGGGCGGTGTCGGTGCCCATCGACCCCACCGGCTCCACCCCCTGCGCGGCCATGGGGCCGAGCAGTATGCGCAGGTCCTCCTCGGTGTAGCCGAACGCGCGCTGGCGCCGCCGCAGCGACTCACGGTCGACCGGCGCCGCCTCGGGGGCCGGCGGCAGGTCGTCGAGATGCACGACCTCGGCGTCGAGCCAGGCCTGGTAGGGGTGCTCGGCCGCGAGCCCCGACTTGATCTCCTCGTCGTCGATGATGCGTCCCTGGGCGGTGTCGACGAGGAAGATCCGGCCCGGGTGCAGCCGCTCCTTGACCAGCACGTTCTCCGCGGGCACGTCGAGGACGCCGACCTCGGAGGCCATGACCACGAGGTCGTCCTTCGTGACGTAGTAGCGGGACGGGCGCAGCCCGTTGCGGTCGAGGACCGCCCCGACCACCGTGCCGTCGGTGAACGCGATGGACGCCGGGCCGTCCCACGGCTCCATCAGGGCCGAGTGGTACTCGTAGAACGCGCGCCGGTCGGCCGCCATCGACTCGTGCTTCCGCCACGGCTCCGGAATCATCATCAGCACCGCGTGGGGCAGCGACCGGCCGGTCATGGCCAGGAACTCGAGCACGTTGTCGAAGGTGGCGGTGTCGCTCTGGCTCTCCTTGATGATGGGGAACAGCTTCTGCAGGTCGTCCCCCAGCAGGTCCGACTCGCACAGCGCCTCGCGCGCCCGCATCCAGTTGATGTTGCCGCGCAGGGTGTTGATCTCGCCGTTGTGGGCGATGTAGCGGTAGGGGTGCGACAGCGGCCACGACGGGAACGTGTTGGTGCTGAAGCGCGAGTGGACGAGCCCGATCG
This sequence comes from Vicinamibacterales bacterium, assembly GCA_965261285.1. Taxonomy (GTDB): domain Bacteria; phylum Acidobacteriota; class Vicinamibacteria; order Vicinamibacterales; family UBA8438; genus JAJEEA01. Next base: position 323,187 of record OZ253457.1, read on the forward strand.
CCGACTCGAGGTCGGGGTCGACCAGGTCGGGAAACATGGTGGTGACCTGGTCGGCGATCAGCATGCCCTTGTAGACGATGGTCTGCGACGACAGGCTGGCCGCGTAGAACGCGTCGGGGGCCCCGAGGCCGAGGCCCTCGACGGCGTGCTCGATGCGCCGGCGGACGACGTAGAGCGTGCGCTCGAACCGGGGCTGCGCGTCGGGCCCGTCCTCCAGGGTGGGGCCGCGCCCGATGAACACCTGCCGGATGACCGGCTCGCCCTGCCGCGCGGTGGCCCCCAGCGGGCTGCTGTCGGTGGGGACGTCGCGCCAGCCGAGCAGGGTCTGGCCCTCCTCGTCGACGACGCGGGCGACGAGCTCCTCGACCCGCCGCCGCTCGTCCGCCGGCCGCGGCAGGAACAGCATGCCGACGCCGTACCGCCCCTCCGGGGGCAGGGCGAACCCCAGCTCCGCCGTCTCGCGGCGCAGGAAGCGGTCGGGGACCTGCAGCAGCAGCCCCGCCCCGTCCCCGGTGTTGGGCTCGCACCCGCAGGCGCCGCGGTGGAGCAGGTTGATGCCGATCTCCAGGGCCTGGTCGACGAGCTTGCGCGAGCGCTCGCCCCGGATGTGGACCACGAACCCCACCCCGCAGGAGTCGTGCTCGAACCGGGGGTCGTAGAGCCCCCGGCCCGATGCGCGCGGCGATCGTCTTTCGGATCCGCTCATAGGTTCGCTCCCTGTGGGTCGGCGCCCGCCGGACGGACGGCGGGCGGCTGCCCGCCCCGGGTGCTCGCGGCCCGGCGAGGGGCAGCCGCCGCCGGCGTGCGCGCCGGTGCCGGCGGCGCCGCTGGCGGCGCCGGCGTACCCGCGCCGAGCAACTCGATGAACGCGGTGACGGCGGGGTTCAGCCGCCGATTGCCTCTGTGCACGATGCTCAGCGGCCGCACCAGCGGCGGCTCCCCCGGCGGCAGCACGAGGGGCGCCTGCACGAGGGTGCCGCGGCGCACCTCGCGGCGGAGGGTCGGCTCGGGCAGGATCGCGATGCCCGCCTCCTCGTCGACCGCCTGCTTGATGGTCTCGATGTTGTCGAACTCGGCCGTCACCGTCACCTCGACCTCGTGGCGCCGCAGGAACCGGTCGACGGCCCGGCGGACCGGCAGCTTCCGGTCGAACGCCACGAAGCGCTCGCCCGCGAGGTCCGCCGGCCGGACTCCGTCCTGCCTCGCCGCGAGGGCCGCGAACCGGTGCGCGGGGGGGCATGCCACGACCATCGACTGGCGCTTCCACGGGATGACCGCGAGCTCGCGCCGCGGGGTGACGAACGAGATCAGGCCCAGGTCGCAGCGGTCGCTCAGCACCTGCTCGCAGATCTCGCCGGGGTGCATGTACTGCAGGTCGACCTCGGCCCCCGGCGCCGCGGCGCGGAACCGGTCCACGTACTGGGTCAACTGGTGGATGCCCACGGAGTAGATGGTCGCGAGCCGGACCGTCCGGCCCGACGGGTTCTGCCGGTGCCGCACCGCGGCTTCCAGCTCGTGATACCGCTCGACGAGCTCCTGGCAGCCCTTGAAGAACAGCCGGCCCTCGGGCGTCAGTTGCCACGGCCGCTTGGACCGGTCGATGAGCTGGGCGCCCAGGTGCTTCTCGAGCTGGCGCACCGCCTGGCTCGCCGCCGACTGGCTGACCGAGCTGGCCCTCGCGCCCCGCGAGAAGCTCTGATGACGCACCACGTCGCAAAAGATGCGCAGCGTCTCGACGTGCATGAACCGAGCAATATAGCACAGACGGCTAATAGCGGGCCATTGCAATATTAGCAATGCTAATGTCCATGCGGGCGGCCCGCGGTTCGCCGGAACGGTGGTCGCTTCATCGCCTGCGGCGCCTCGTCACACCCGGGGCCGGCGAAGGGCGCGAGCGGGCGGCACAGGTCGGCGGACGGTGAGACGCCGTGCGACACGGTGTGACGAGGGGCGCCTGTCGGATGCGGGCGACCGCGGACCGGACGCCGCCGGTGCAATGACGGCGTCAGAGCGCGCCGTCGCCGAGACCGCCCGCGGCCAGTGGCGGCGCCGGATCGGATGACAGCGGCGGTCTCGGCCGTGGGCCGTTCAGGCGCCGGTCCCGGCGTCCAGGCGTCCGGCGAGGGCCGCGAGGGGCGCCCCGGCGGCGGTGCGCGCATGGATGCCGAAGGGCGTTCCCGTTCCGGTGCGGGGGGTGAGGGCCCAGGGGGCGCCGTCCGACAGCGTTCCCAGGAACGACTCGTACGCGGGTCGGACGACCGACAGGGTCTCGGGCGTGTTCGGGGCCAGGAGCCGGTCGTTGGCGACCCAGTCGATCTCGTCGCCGCGGAAGCGGACGGGTCCGGGCAGGGTCGCGTCGCTCTCGAGCAGCCGGGCGGCGCGGACGAGCATTCCCGCCACCGTGCGCAGCCGTGTCTCCAGCCGGCCGTCCAGCGGCTGCGTGCGCACGTACTGGAGGCCCAGCCGGTCGTCGCCGCGGTCGAGGACGTACCGTCCTTCGTGCGCCACGAGAAGCACGAGGGGGCCGGTGGGGAGGTGGCTGTAGTCGGCGACGTCGATCAGCATCCCGTCCACGGCCCGGGTCTGGATCCAGCGATGGAACACGGGAATGACGTCGCGCGGCGAGAGCGCCGCCTCGTCGTCCAGGAAGACCTTCAGGCCGATGCGCTGCACGGCGGTGGCGTCGGGCGGGGCGGCGGCGGGGGCGCTCACGCGGGGCTCCCGGTGAGGGCCGCTTCGCCCGCCGCCGCCGGGACCGCCGCCGGCGCGCCGGCGAGCCGCGCCTGGCAGGCGTGGGTGGCCTCGAGAAAGAGCTGGGCCTCCTCGATCGACTGCCGCACGGTGGCGGCGCCGGCCGGGGGTCCGGTGCGGGCGTGCCGCCGGAACAGGTACTGGGCGAACTTGCCGCCCGCGAACCGGTCGAGGAAGACCCCGGTGTCGAAGAAGCGGGCCCGGAACTCGGCGACGATGCGGTCGGAGTCGTCGGGGACGTCGATGAACTCGGTCTTGACCAGCCCCCGCGCCGCCTGCAGCATCGCCGCGTAGGCGAACTCGTCCGCCGCGGCGACGTTGCCCGCCTCGAGCTGGAGCTGGGCCTCGAACACCTGGCTGTCGGCCCCCGCGAGGTCGAACTCGGTCAGCGACACCACCTCGCCCGCGCACTCGCCGATGCCCATGTCCCCGATGCCGAACTCGCGGGGGTCGCCCCAGTCGCGGTAGTAGTCGGGGGAGGTCTCGTAGTCGGGCACCGCCATCAGGTCCTGGAGCATCTCGCGCAGGGCGCGCTTGCCGATGCGGGTCGTGAACGCGTGGAACGTCTCGTCGGGCCCGCGTTCCTCGACGAAGCGGTCCGTGATGCGCCTGACCACTTCCGGAATCTCGCGGGCCGGCACCGCGCCGATGGCGAGCCCGTAGGCCCCCGCGTTCTCGACCCACTTGCCGCCGAGCACGACCTGGAAGTGCGGCACCACGCGCCCGTGCACGTGCCGGCTGACGCCGTAGAACCCGAGGTCGCTGACGTGGTGCTGGCCGCACGAGTTGAAGCACCCGCTGATCTTGATGCGCAGGCCGCGCACCGCCTCGTCGAGGGTGTCGAGCTGCCCCCGCACCTGCCGCTCGAGCTCGGCCGCGAGCCCCCGCGACGAGGCGATGCCGAGCTTGCAGGTGTCGGTGCCGGGGCAGGCGGTGATGTCGCCGATCGACTGCGCGCCGGGCCGGGCGAGGTCGATGCCGTCCAGCTCCCGGTAAAGCGCCGGCAGGTCCGACTCGCGCACCCACCGCAGCACGATGTTCTGCTCGACGGTGGTGCGGACGGTGTCGCCGACGTACCGGCGGGCGACGTCGGCGAGCCCCCGGAGCTGATCGCTGCCGATGTCGCCCAGCGGCAGGCTCACCGTGACCACCGCGTGCCCCGGCTGGCGCTGGCGGTAGACGTTCGAGCGCGCCCAGGCCGCGAAGCCCGCCGCGTCCGCCCCGCCGTCGAGGGGCTCGCCGTCCTTCAGCGGCTGCTCGTCGGTCGACGACAGGTCCGAGAGATGGGCCGTCCACCGCTCGTCGCGGGCGAGGCCGCGGCGCTCTTCCTCCACCAGCCGCCGGAACTCGTCGATGCCGAGCCGGGCGATCAGGAACTTGATGCGGGCGCGGGCCCGGTTGCGCTTCTCGCCGAGCCGCGCGAACACCCGCGAGATCGCCTGCAGCGTCGGCAGCACCTCGGCCTCGGCCATGAACGGATCGAACAGCCTGGCCTCGTGGGGCACCGCCCCGAGGCCGCCTCCGACGTGGACCTCGAACCCGCGCTCGGTGCCCTCGGCGGTCTCGCGGGTCGCCGCGATCGCCCCGAAGTCGTGCATGTTGACGAGGCCGCACGCGTGCTGCCGGCACCCCGAGAAGGCCACCTTGAACTTGCGGCCGAAGTCCTGGGCGTCGGGGTGCCCGAGGAGAAACCGCATGGACGCGCGGGCGTAGGGGGTCACGTCGAAGGTCTCGTCGCGGCAGACGCCGGCGAGGGGGCAGGCGGTGACGTTGCGCACGGTGTTGCCGCACGCCTCGCGGGTGGTGATGCCGACCGCCGCGAGCCGGCGCATCAGGGCCGGGGTGTCGTCGACGTGGACGAAGTGGAGCTGCACGTCCTGCCGGGTGGTGATGTGGCAGATGCCGTCGCTGTACTCCTCGGCGAGCTCGGCGAGGGTGTCCATCTGCTCGGCGGTCAGCCCCCCGAACGGGATCTTGATGCGCTGCATGCCGGGGGCGTCCCACACCGTGTCGGGGCCCTTGGTCAGCCCGTTCGAGGGGAACGCGAGGGTCTTGACCCCGTTGCCGTCGTTCCGCTGCCCGTTGTCGTAGCGCTGCCCGTAGGCCCCGCGCCGCAGGCGGGTCTCCGCGAACACCTTGTCGTCGATGCGGCCCTGGCGCTTCAGGGCAATCTGGTTCTCGAAGGTGTCGATCTCCCGCCCCAGCTCCGCCGGGATGCGATCGCCGAGTCTGTCCTTCCAGGTCATGTCGAGCTCCAGCCGTCTCCGGCAGTCTGCGGTGGAATCCCCGCCACGTCGCTCGCGGGCAAGGCGCCGTCCTTCCCGGTCGTCACGAGCTCCGGCCCTCTCGTTCGACGGTCGCCGCCGCTTCGGGCCGCGTCTCGTCGAGCACCGCGTGCAGGTCGACGACGCGGCCGACGACGATGGTCCCGGGGGTGCCCTCGGAGGCCGGGTGCGGGGCGGTCCCCAGCTCTCCCAGCGTCCCGGCCCAGACGCGGGTCCGCGGCGAGACGGTGGCGCACACGATGGCGGCGGGAGTGTCGGCCGGCCAGCCGCGGTCGAGCAGGCACGACGCCACCGCGGCGCGGCGGGCCAGCCCCATCAGCACCACGACGGTCAGCGAGCCGGGGGGCAGCGCGCCGAGCACCGGCCGGAAGCTCGACTCGTCGTGGCCGGACACGACCGCGAACCCCGAGGCCACGCCGCGGTGGGTCATGGGAATGCCGGCCAGGGCCGGGGCGGTGACCGCGGTGGTCAGCCCCGGAACCACCTCGAACCCGATGCCCGCCGCCCGCAGGGCCAGGGCCTCCTCGCCGCCCCGTCCCAGCACGTAGGGGTCGCCGGCCTTCAGCCTGACCACGCGGCGCCCGCGGCGGGCAGCGCGGACGAGGAGGCGGACGATGGTCTCCTGGCGCACCGACCGGCGGCCCGCCCGCTTGCCCACGCAGAAGCACTGCGCCCCCTGCGCCAGCGCCACGATCTCGGGCGCCACGAGGGCGTCGTACAGCACGAGGTCGGCCCTCTCGAGCCGGTCCAGGGCCTGCAGCGTCAACAGGGCCGGGTCTCCCGGGCCCGCCCCGACCAGCGACACGAAACCCGGGGTCGGGCCGGGTCCACGACCCTGGCCGGCGACGTCGGTCACCTGTCGCCGAACGTGCTTCCCGGGTTGCTGCGGTCTGGGTCTCATGCTGCGTGTTCTTCAGTCGCGGTCGCGGCGGCTCCTTCTGTCGACCTCTTCCAGCCTCGGTCGACAGTCGTCAGGCGATGTCCGATTCGGTCGGTCTCTTCAGTCTCGGTCGGTCCACTCGGCCTTCGGGCGACCTTTCGGCTGGCGGCCGACCTTCGGTTGCGGGTCGACCGTCGGCTGCCGGTCGATCTCCCGTCGATGTCCGACCTCGGTCGGTCCATGCGGCCTTCCGGCGACGGGGTCGGTCGTCGGCCGACTTCGGTTGCGGGTCGCCCCTTCGGCTGCCGGTCAATCTCCGGTCGATGTCCGATCGTCGTAGAGGGCGGCCAGCGCGCGCACCAGCAACGGCCGCCGCCGATCCATCGGCACGCGGTCCGCGAGCCACCCCGCCCGCTCCTCCTCCGCCGCCGCCAGCCACCGCTGCACCTCGCCCTCCGGCAGCAGCGCCTCTATCGCTTCCCGAACCAGCCCGGCCAGGGCCGGGGCCCGGCCGTCGGTCGAGATCGCCGCCGTGACCCCGCCCCGCCGGACCACCCCCCCGAGATAAAGACTCGCGTTGGGTGGATCGTCCACCGCGTTGACGAACAGGCGTCGTTCGGCGGCGGCCCGCGCCACCTCGCGGTTGACCTCCGCGGGCGCCGCCGCCACCGCCAGCCACGCGCCGTCGAGGTCCGAGTCCCGGAACGGCCGGCGGCGGACGGCCACGCCGCTTCGCGCGATCTCCGCCGTGACCTCCGGCGCGACCACCGTCACCCTGGCGCCCGCGGCGAGCAGCGCCCGGAGCTTCGACGCGGCCACCGGCCCGCCTCCGACCACCGCGACCGGCCGGTCCCTCAGCTTGAGGAACGCCGGAAAGAGCGGCGTCGGGTCGGCCGGCGCGCGGCCCTCGGCCATGGATCCGCTGGCGGCCGCACTCGGCCGGCCCGACGCGTGGGCCGCCCCCGTCCGGCGTGGCCAGAGCCTAGCGCCCAATCGATCCTCCAGAGGGCCGCGCCAATCTGCGGGGCAGGCTCCCGGGCCGCAGCCGTGGTTCAACAAAAAAGCCCGGAGCCTTGTGGCCCCGGGCTTTCGGTCTCTCGCGCTGGTGCTTGCTGGTTCTCTGTCAGCTTCCGTGCGTCACCTCACACGACCGTCAGCATCGGGGCCTCGACGGCCACCGGACAACAGCAGCAACAACAAGCGGTCCATGTTTGCGACGTCACAACTGCGAAACTGTATCCCGCGCCGGCCCGCGGAGTCAAGACGGGTCGTCCGGAAACCGGCGTCACGGGGATTCCTGATGGCGAAGTTGCCATTCTTCGACCCATTGTCTCAGTTCTGCCGAGATTCTTCGACCGCCGACGTCCACGTGGGGAGGTCGGGGGTGGTCCCGGTGCGGCGGCTCTGCGGGGAGAGCGGCGCTGGCGGGCTCCTTCGTTACGCCTCGTCGCACGGGTATCTCACGCAGAGGGTCCGGGGGGAGCAGAACGCGGCCCTCATCGAGACCGAGCGGCTCTTCACGTGCCGGCCCGCGACCGCGGCCGACGAGGCGGACTTGCGGTCGTGGTCTGCTGTCCTGCCCGGGCGGACCGCTACACTGTGGACTCATGGTGACGTTGGGAGCTGTAAGCGAGGTCGTGTTGCGCGCCGCGGCGGCGGTGCTGCAGCGTTACGACGCTGGCGATACCTGGGTGCGCGAGAAGGCCGACGGTTCACCTGTTACCGGCGTCGACCTCCAGGCCGACGCCATCCTGCGCGACGGCTTGGCCGCGCTGGATCCGGAGATTCCCTATCTGTCAGAGGAGTACGAGAGGCCGCCCTACGAGGTGCGACGCCGGTGGTCCCGCTACTGGCTGGTCGACCCCCTCGACGGGACCAAGGAGTTCGTCGACCGCACCGGCGAGTTCACCGTCAACGTGGCGTTGATCGAGGGCGCCGAGCCGGTCCTCGGGGTGGTGGCGGCGCCCGCCGCTGGGCTCCTGTACTACGCCCGCGCCGGGGAAGGCGCGTGGAGGCGCGAGGGTGGCGGCCCGCCGCGGCGCCTGCGGTCGACCCTGTCTCTCCCGTCCGATCCGCTCCGCGTCGTCGAGAGCCGGTCACACCCCAGCGCCGCCCTCGAGGCGTTCCTCGAGCCGCTGAACGTGGTGGAGCGGGTCAAGAGCGGCAGCTCGCTGAAGTTCTGCGTGGTCGCCGAGGGACGTGCGGACGTCTACCCGCGGCTCGGGCCGACCATGGAGTGGGACGTCGCGGCCGGCGACTGCGTCCACCGCCACTCCGGTCACCCGGAGCCCCATCCCGGCACCCTGCGCTACAACAAGCCGTCGCTGAGAAACGGCAGCTTCGTGGTCGGGCTCAGGCCCGGGACGTACACTTTGCCCGACGACCAGTAGCCGCAGTGTTCCTCGCCATGTCGGTCAGCTACGGCGTTGAGGGCGTCCGTATAGTGGTCTCGAATTCTCATCTTCTCGGTACGCGGCATGGCGGACAATGGGGCGACGTGGTCGCCCGTGACGGGCGTGACTCGGTAGGGGTCAATGGCCGGTCGGTCCTGTCCAAGGGTTGATTGACTCGATGTCGAAGAGCGCAAAGTGCTCCGTATTCCTGGTCGCCACGACGAGAGACTCGGCCTCGGCGGTTCCGGCTAACAGTGCATCGGCGGTCTGCGCGGGTCTTCCGGTCCGGCGTGCGCGGGCTCGGAGCCGCGCCGCTCGTTGCGCGGCCCGGCGGCTTACCGGGAGGATGCGGTCTTCGTGGCTCGCGACGATTCCGGTGACCTGGGTTGCCAGTCGGAGGCGACGACGTCCTGCGGGGAGCAGATGCACGCCGTACTCCAGCTCGTACAACACGACCACGGAGAGCCACAGGCGGTCGTGCCGGGTGCGGAGGAACTCGGTCACGTGCGCGTCCGGGGCGGGCTTGAGCATCTCGGACACGACGTTGGTGTCGAGGAGAAACGCCGTCACTCTTCCGATCCCCGACCGGGTTCCGACCTGTCGAGCGCCTTCCAGTCTTCCTCGGTCCAGTCGTCGAACGGGCCGGGTCGCTCCGGCTCTTCGTCGGGCGGCGGGAGCTGGAGCGCTCCGGTGCCGGGTGCGTTGGCGATCAGCCACTGCCCGAGGGACGGCTTCGGCTCGGTGATCTCCTCCCAAGTCCGGACCGGCACGACCATGAAAGCCTTGCGCGTCCCGATGCGCTGGGGACCCTCTTCGTCGGCGCGGCGCAGCACCTCGGACAGCTTGGCCTTCGCCTCGGCGACGGTCCAGGCGCGGGGCAACTTGCGTTCGTAGGTGACCATCGGGTTGCTCCCGGTACGGTCGAGCGCGGTGGCGATTACAGGAGCTAGTCTAGACCGGACTACTTCTTGACGTCAAGGTCGAGAAGATGTTCCGTCCCATCCCCCGCAAGGTCTGCGTTGCCAGGAGGGGTTCCTGGCATGAGAGCGGCGCCCTCGGGTCTGGTGCCGGGAGAGATGCGGTGCGTCGGAGCGGGCCGTCATGCACGGTCATTCGTTGCCTCCGGCTCGGCGCCGCCACCACGCCGCGGCGAGGCTGCCGACCAGGGAGTGGAAGACGCTGGCGATGGCGCTCGGGACCGCCACGAGGGGGTTGGCGAAGTTCTGCTGGGCCAGCACCACGCCGAGCCCGGTGTTCTGCATCCCGACCTCTATCGCGACCGTGCGGGCCGCCACCTCGCGCCGCAGGGCGAGCCGGCCCGCGAGGTAGCCGAGGAGGAAGCCGAGGGAGTGGAGGCTGACGACCGCGAGCACGAGGCGGAAGCCGGCCTCGATGATGCGCTCGCGCCCGCCGCCGACGACGGAGCCGACGATGAGGCTGATGGCGACGATGGCCACGAGGGGCGCGACCGGCAGCACGCGGTCGACGGCGCGGGGGAAGCGCCACTTGAGCAGCGCCCCCGCCGTCACCGGCACGATGACGACCTGCACGGTGCTGAGCAGCAGCCCCGCCGCGGGGACGTCGACCCGGCTGCCGGCGAGCAGGGCGGTCAGCACCGGCGTCATCAGGACCGCCAGCGCCGTGGACAGCGCCGTCAGCGTCACCGAGAGCGCGACGTCGGCGCGCGCCAGGTACGCGATGACGTTCGAGGCGGTGCCCCCGGGGCAGCACGAGACCAGCACCAAGCCCACCGCGAACGGCGTCGGCAGGGCGAAGAGATACCCCAGGCCCCAGCCGAGGGCCGGCATGACCGTGTACTGCAGGACCACCCCCGGCAGCACCCGGGCGCGCTCGCGCCCCACCCGGCGGAAGTCGTCGAAGCCGAGGGTCATGCCCATGCTGAGCATGATGACGCCGAGGCCGACGGTGATCAGGGGCCCGCTGAACCACGTGAACCACGCGGGCTGGACGAGCGCGGCGACGCCCGCGCCGAGCACCCACAGGGGAAACGCCGAGGTCAGCCGGGAGAGGACGCCTGTCACGGGCCGATTCCCCGGCGGCTACGCGAGGCCGGCCACCACGGACTGCAGCTCGGCGTAGTCGGGCTCCACGCGCAGGCTCTCGCCCACCCAGTGGTGACGCACCACGCCTTCCTTGTCGACGACGGTCACCGCGCGGTTGGCGCAGACGTAGCCGTCGAGGCCGGCGAGGTCGGGGAACGCGACGCCGTAGGCGGTCACCACCTCCCGGTTGTAGTCGCTGAGAAACGTGTAGTCGACGTCGTTGGCCGCCTTCCAGGCCGCCTGCACGAAGGGCGGGTCGACGGTGATGCCGACGATCTCCGCGTTCACGGCCTCGAACCCGTCGAGGCGGTCGCGCAGGGCGCACATCTCGGTGGTGCAGACCGGGGTGAAGGCGCCCGGGAAGAAGACGAGGACGACGTTTCGACCCCGGAAGTCCCTCAGGCTGCGGCGTTCCTGCAGGGTCTCGTGCAGCGTGAAATCGGGCGCGGGCTGTCCGACGACGATGGCCATCAGGCGTCTCCTGGGAACGGTGAGCGGAATACTCGGGCCATACCGGTCTTCGGGGCGACCCGATCTTGGCGTGCCCCTTGCATCTACCTCGGACCTGAGGCACGCCCGGTCGGCCCGGCATGTTAGCATCAGGATCGAGGGGAGTTGGGCGCGCCGGAGACGCGCCGAGCCGGCGAGCGGCTCGGCAAGAGGCCTGGAAACCTGGAGACTCGGATGCCCCCCGTCCTGTTGGCGAACGCCGCCCCCTCCATATCCGTCGAGCTCGGCGCCGCGGTGGCGTGGCTTCTCGGGGCCCTCGTGGTTCTGTTCGGCATCATCGCGTGGTTCCTGCGACGAGAGATCACGCGCAATGACGAGGCCCACCGGGAGCTCCGCGCCGACGTCAAGGTGGTCGAGACGGACGTCAAGAAGCTGCTGGCGGGCGACGTTCCCTGGGTCGCGGCCATCGACTCGAGGTTCGCGGCCATCGACTCGAAGTTCGCGGCCATCGACTCGAGGTTCGCGGTCATCGACTCGAGGTTCGTGGCCATCGACTCGAAGCTCGCCGGCCTCGACTCGAGGTTCGTGGCCATCGACTCGAAGCTCGCCGGCCTCGGCGACCTGATGTCGAGGCGGGCGCCCTCCAGCGGCCGCGCGCAACGGTCGGAATGAGATCCGCGACAGGCGCGGAGCAGAGACTCCACTCCTCGAGCGAGCAACGACAGTTGTCCTGTCTGCCTGAACGTCCGAGAAGGCGGTGCGGGAGGATTATCCTGCACCTCGAGCGGGCGGGATACGTGTCGGGCAGCCGGCCGACCCCGATCGCGGTCGACATGAGTTGCCGAATGCGGCCCCGCGCCCGTGCGACCTGGGCGCCTGCCGCACGGCAAGTCAGCTTCCGCCAGCGTTTCGAGTCGCCGATGACCCCAGACGACCGTTTCCGGCGCGCCGTCGAGCGGTTCGACGCCGCGAACGGAGAAGACCCGAACCGCGAGCTCGCCGACGGGGTCGAGCAGCCGAAGGAGCTCGTCTACGCCCGGCGGATGACCGCCCGCCTCGACCGGTTCAGGCCCGACGCGCCGGAGGCGGTGCGGCTCGCCGCCCGCTGCCAGCACATCCGGCGCTGGACGATTCCCCGTACCGACTACCCGGCCGGCCGCGAGGGCTACCGCCGGTGGCGCACGGAGCTCGCCCGCTTTCACGCAGACACCGCGGCCGCCATCCTGCACGACGTCGGCTACGGCGACGAGGTCGTGGCGCGGGTCGGGTCGCTGCTCCGCAAGGAGCGGCTGAAGGCCGACCCCGACGTGCAGCTCCTCGAGGACGTGATCTGCCTGGTCTTCGTCGAGCACTACCTCGCCGGCTTCGCGCCGAAGCACGACGAGGAGACCCTCGCCGGCGTGCTCCGCAAGACGTGGCGGAAGATGTCGGAGGACGGGCGCCGCGCCGCTCTCGCCCTCGATCTGCCCGCCGCTCTGCGCTCCCTCGTCGAGCGCGCGGTGGCGTCATCCGCCGATTGACACGGGACCGGCGCGCGGTGCTGCAACCGCGCCGGGGCCCCACGCCATCCGAGCGGTCCGTCATCGGTTCACCGACACGGCGCCGGCGGGGTCGGCCGCCGGCGGGCGCACGGCCCTCGCGGCGAAGGGGAGCAGGAACAGGACCCCGGCGAGCCGCCCGCCCACGATCGCGGTCGCCGCCCCCACCGCGCCGACCCACGACAGCACCTGCGTGGTGACGGTGAGCAGCACCACGACCACCGCGACCTCGAAGATCCCCGCCCACGTGATCGGCGCCGTCTGCCGGGCGTGGACGAGCACCGCGCGCTGGAAGCAGATCCACACCGACCCGGCCGGGAGCAGGGCCAGGATCTGCGCCGGCAGCAGCGCGAACGCCGCCAGCTCCGGCGACAGGCCCGACACGCCCTCGAACCAGACGGCCGCCAGCGGCGTGAAGACGATGAGCCCCAGACCGCCGGCCGCGAACGCCGCCAGCATCCACCCGAAGTTGCGGATGGGCCGGTACTGCTCCCACCCGTCGCCGAAGAGGGCGATGCCCACCTCCTGATACGACAGCCCGAGCGCGCGGAAGAGGAAGGTCAGCCCGTGGATGACGGGCAGGACGGCCAGCGATTCCAGCGCGAAACGGCTCTGGCCGACGAAGAAGGTCACCGCCGGCTGCACCGCCATCGCGAGGAGCGACGTCATCGCCAGGGGCAGGTAGAAGCGGAAGATGGCCGGCATCGTCAACGCATCCGCCGGCCGCGAGGCGCGCACGTCGGTCCCCGCCGGGGGAGACGGGCCGGCCAGCAGCTCCGCCACGACGCCCCGGGTCATGACGCGGCTGGCCACCGCCTCGACGACGACCCCGGTGGCGAGGGCGATGGTGCCCACGTGCACGCCCTGCAGCCCCGGCACCCGCGCCGCGGCGAGGGCGACCGCGCTCATCGCCGCGAGCCGCACGGCGGTGCCGTAGGTGACGAGGCGGGTCAGGCGCCGGCGTATCAGCAGCCCCTGCCGGAACCGCCGGTACCCGATGGCGACGGGCCACGGCAGCATGATGGCGAGGCCGTGATGGGTCAGGCGGGCCACGTCCGGCGGCAGCCCGATGAGCGACAGGGCGAGCCAGTCGAACACCGGCGGGAGCACCACGACGACCTGCACCAGGGTCAGCGCCGCCGCGAGCGTGTAGGTGAAGCGCCGCAGCGCCGCGTAGCTCGCGGCGTCGGTGACCAGCGCGGTCGAGGCCGCCATCAGCATGATGACCGGCGCCTCGATGATGATCGCGAGCGCGAACGCCACCCCGAACGCGGCGAGGTTCTCGGTCGGCTGAGGGAGTCGGGCGATGATGGCGGCGAGGTACGGACCCTCGGCCGCCATCATCAGCCAGGTGCCGGCGAGGGGCAGCCAGAACGCCGCGATGCGGGGATGGGTCAGGGGCTCGGCTGGCACGGCAAACGTTCCATGCTACCGCGCCGGGCCCGGTTGTGGGATCATGCCGGGAGTGCCCGCATCACCGTCGCCGACAGCGGTGGCTCGTCCCCACGCCCGCTCCATCCGCCGGCGAGCCGTCGCCTCCATGAGGATCATCGGCGAGATCGCCGGCGTGCTGGTATTCGCCTGCGCCCTCTTCGCGTTCGCGGGCGGCTTGGGCATGCTGTTCTGGTGGCTCGTGACGGCGTTGGCGAGCGGATTCGACCGTCCGGCCCAACCCTGACCTTCAACCGCCCGCGGCGTCGCTCCCGCGGGCGCCTTTTCGTCCCCCCGGGAGGCGGGACTGCTAGGATCACCGCGTGAGCGACCAGGCTGCCCGCGGGCTGATCGCCGGCGCATCGCGTATCGTCGGCTTCACCGGCGCCGGCATCTCGACCGAGTCGGGGGTGCCCGACTTCCGCAGCCCGAACGGTGTGTGGGCGCGGAACCGGACCGTCGACTTCCACGAGTTCGTGTCGAGCGAGGCGGGCCGCGTCGAGTACTGGCGGCAGAAGGCGGAGGCGTGGCCGGCGATGCGCGAGGCGAAGCCCAACGCGGGGCACCGCGCGTTCGTCGAGCTGCACCGGCAGGGCCGGCTCCTCGCGCTCGTCACGCAGAACATCGAGCGGCTGCACCAGCGGTCGGGGCTGCCCGCCGACCTCGTCCTCGAGCTGCACGGCACCACCACCGAGGCGGAGTGCCTGACGTGCGGCGACCGCATCACCTCGGACGAGGCGTGCCGCCGCATCGAGGCGGGCGAGCGGGCGCCACGCTGCCGCGCGTGCGGCGGCCTGCTCAAGCCGGCGACGATCTCGTTCGGCCAGGCCATGCCCCTCGACGTGATGGCACGGGCGCAAGAAGCGGCGGAGACCTGCGACCTGCTCGTCGCCGTCGGCTCGTCGCTGGTGGTCGAGCCCGCGGCCTCGATCCCCCGCGTGGCGCAGGCGGCGGGAGCGCGGCTCGTCATCGTCAACCGCGAGCCGACCCCCCTGGACGGCATCGCCGACGCCGTGGTCCGCGGCGAGATCGGCGCCGTCCTGCCGGGGCTGGTCGCGGCGGACGGGGCGGACGGCTGATGGCCGCGACATGAAGTACGGTCGGGTGGCCGAGGACGGCCATTCCTTCAAGGTCGAGTCGGGCTGGGGAGGAAGATGACGCAGATGCAGTCTTCACGCTTCGTGGCGGCGTTCGCGGCCGTCGCCCTCGTGGCGGGGTGGTCCATGCCGGCGCACGGGCAGGCGGTCACCACGCGCGATCTCGAGCGGGCGGCCGGCGACACCTCGTCGTGGCTGATGTACGGCCGCGACTACCACGGCCACCGTTTCGTGGAGCTGGACGAGATCACCCCGGAGAACGTGGACCGGCTCCACCCGGCGTGGGTGTTCGCGACCGGGGGCGAGAACCGCGGCCTGGAGGCGACGCCGCTCGTGCACGACGGCGTCATCTACCTGTCGGCCGACGAGTCGCGCGTCTTCGCCATCGACGCCCGCACCGGCGCGAAGAAGTGGGGCTTCGAGCCCGAGATGCCCGACGAGGCCGAGCGCGTCTACTGCTGCGGGTCGAACAACCGCGGGGTGGCGCTGTACGGCGATCTGGTCTACGTCGGCACCATGGACGCGCGGCTGTTCGCGCTCCACCGCGACACCGGGGCCGTCGCGTGGGAGGTCGAGGTCGTCGACTGGCGGCAGGGCTACAGCATCACCGGGGCGCCGCTGGTCGTCAACGGGCTCGTCCTCACCGGGGTGGCGGGCGGCGAGTACGGCATCCGCGGCTTCGTCAAGGCCTACGACGCGATGACCGGCGAGCCGCGCTGGACCACCTACACCATTCCCGGCCCCGGCGAGCCCGGCAACGAGACGTGGCCCGGCGACACCTGGCGGCACGGCGGGGCGCCGACGTGGACGACGGGGGCCTACGATCCCGAGCTGAACCTCGTCTACTGGAACACCGGCAACGCCGCCCCCTGGAACTGCCACGTGCGGAAGGGCGACAACCAGTGGTCGGCCGCCACCGTGGCCCTCGACGCCGACGACGGCGCCATCCGCTGGGGCTATCAGTACACGCCGTGGGACTGCTGGGACTACGACGCGGTGAGCACGCCGGTGCTCGCCGACGTGACCCTCCGCGGCCACGGCCCCGTCAAGGCCCTCTTCCACCACGACAAGAACGGCTTCTTCTACGCCCTCGACCGCACCGACGGCCGGTTCCTCTACGGCGAGCCCATCGTGCCCGGCATCAACTGGGCCTTCGGGCTCGACCCCGAGACCGGCCGCCCCGAGGTGAACCCCGACATGCTGGCGCAGTCCGGCGGGCCCGAGGTCGGGCCCATCGTCCCCAGCCTCGAAGGCGCCATCGACTGGCAGCCGCTCGCCTACAACCCCGACCTCGGGGCGCTCTACTTCATGTCCAACCAGTGGGCGATGGGCTACCGGTTCTGGGCCGAGGACGAGTTCGAGCCGCCGACCAACGGCGAGGCGTACCTGGGCGGGGACTACCAGCAGTACCTCACCAGCGACGACCCCGGCAACTTCGTCGGCTTCGACGTGGTCGAGCAGGAGGTGTTGTGGCGGGTGGTGAGCCCCGCCCCCTTCTGGGCCGGCGCCGTGGCCACCTCCAGCGGGCTGGTGTTCACCGGCGACATGCGCGGCTACTTCATGGCCATCGACGCCCGCAGCGGCGAGGTGCTGTGGCGCTTCCAGACCGGCTCGGGCATCATCGGCAGCCCCGTCACCTACGAGCTCGATGGAACCCAGTACGTGGCGGTCCCGTCCGGCGGCATCGGCGGCGACATGACCTTCTACTACACCGAGCCGAAGGCCGGGAACCTGTGGGTGTTCGCGCTCGACGGCGGACCCCGCGCCGTGCAGCCGGGCACCAACCTGACGCCGCTGCCGGGCGGCCTGCCCCGCGTCGGCGAGCCCGGCCACACGCTGGGCGGCCGCGTCCTGCCGGGCTACGGCTTCGAGCCCACCGAGGGCACCGACCCCATCGCCGCGCCGGCTGCCGTTCTTGGCGCCCCGCCGGCGCCCGGGGATGCGGTGAACCCCGTGCTCGGCGACGAGGCGGCGGTCGCGGCCGGCGAGCGCATCTACCGCGCCCGCTGCGTCGTCTGCCACCGCGCCGGCGGCGGGGCGAGCCCGAACCTGTTCAGGACCGGCCTGCCCACCGGGCGGTTCCTCGACGCGGTCACGCGGGGCCGCGACGGCACGAACATGCCCGCCTTCGGGGAGCTGCTCTCGCAGGACGAGATCTGGCAGGTGCACGCTTTCCTGATGTCGCGCGACGGGCTCTGATTCCGTTCGACGAGGGATGCGCGCGAGCGAGTCCGCCTTCAGTCCGACAAGGGGCCGGCTTCCGTCGTACCCCGCCACCGTCTGCCGAGCGACTCGGGCGCGCGGGGGCGTCACCGGACCTGCTCCCGCTCGCTGTTGGAGCCGCCGACGAAGTCGCTGCCCGATCTCCGACGCGCTCGCAGGCGGCCGACTTCTCCCCTACACGGTTACCCGACGAGGCTCGATAGTAGAATCGAGGCTGCGGCGGATCTTGCGCGTGAGGAGTGGGGCCATGGAAGGAAGACGCAGGCGGAGTTCGCTCCTGGCATGCGCGGCGCTGAGCGGCCTGCTGGCCGTCGTCGGCTGTGTCGGCAGCGAGCCGGAACGGCTCGTGATGGGGACGGACGTCGAAACGGTCCCGGTCGGCGAGTCGGCCGAGATCCGGATAGAGCTCTTCGACGACCTCGACACGCCCGTGCCCGGCGCGGTGGTTCGGCTCTCCGCCGACACTCCCGGCACGGTCCTGAGCGCGGACGAGGTGGTGACCGGGCCGGCCGGCGCCGCCGGCGTGACCCTCACCGCGGCGAACCGGGTCGGCGAGAACCGCGTCGAGGCGGTGCACGGCGACCTGTCGGCCTCGCTCGTCGTCCCCGGCGTGGCCGGGCCTCCGGCCCGCTTCGCGGTGACCGCGGATCCGGCGCGCACGGTGAACGGGAGCGCCGTCGCGGTCGCCGTCGTCGTCACCGACCGCTTCGACAATCCGGTGCCGGACGTCCCGGTCGGGCTGGAGGCTCCCGCCGCGGCGGCCCTCGATCTCCCCGGCGGCGAGACCGACGGCGCGGGGTCGCTGACCCGGATGCTCACCACCGTTCCCGAACCCGGCGACAACCGCGTGCAGGTCACGGTGGCGGGTCTGCCGCCGCGGACTCTGGTGGTGCCCACGCGGCGGCTGTCCCGGCTCGCGGTGCGGCCGGAACGGGCGGAGCTGGTGGCCGGCGACACCCTGAGCTTCGAGGCGGTCGGCTTCGACGACGACGGCGGCGAGCTCGGGGTGCGGCCCGAGTGGACGCTCGCGGGAGGCATCGGCGCGCTGGAGCCGACCGGGAGGTTCACGGCGGAGACCGCGGGCCGGGGGCAGGTGCGGGCGGAGGTCGCGGGCGTCGGGGCCTCGAGCGCAGTGACGGTGGCGTCGGGGCCGCCGCTCAGCCTGGAGGTGCTGCCGGCGGAGCTGCGCATCGAGGCGGGCGAGACGGTGGCGCTGCGCGCGGTGGCGCGCGACGCCGGCGGCAACGCGGTGGCCCCGGCGGAGGCGGTGCAGTGGACCCTGACCGCCGACGTGGGCGATCTGGACGGCAGCGGGGGCTTCACCGCGAGGCGGGTCGGCGAGGCGACGGTGACGGCATCGGCCGGCGGGCTGCGGGGCGAGGCCCGGGTGGAGGTGACGCCGGGCCGGCTGGTCACCATCGCCCTGGCGCCCCGCGACCTGACCGTCGCCAGCGGAACCGAGCGCCAGTTCCGCGCCGTGGGCCAGGACCCCGGCGGCAACCCGGTGCCGATGACGCCGACCTGGAGCCTGTCCGACGCGCTGGGCGAGCTCGACGACACCGGCCGCTTCCGGGCGGTGCGGGCGGGTACGGCGCGGCTCGTCGTCGCCTCCGGCCGCGTGGCCGCGTCGACGGAGATCGAGGTGGTTCCGGGTCCCCTGGAGTCGATCGCGGTGAGCCCGGCGCGGGCCGAGGTGCCGGCCGGCACGAGCGCCGTCTTCTCGGCCGAGGGGCGCGACGCGGCGGGGAACGCGGTGACCGTCGAGCCGGTCTGGGAGCTGTCGTCGCCGGTCGGGCGCATCGATGCCGGCGGCGAGCTGACCGGGGGCGGGCTCGGACCGGCGCAGGTGATCGCCCGGTTCGGAGAGGTGTCGGGCGCGGCGGATGTCGAGGTGGTTCCCGGCGCGCTGACGAGGCTGACCGTCGAGCCGGGCGCGGCCACGGTGGTCGCGGGCTCGTCGCAGCAGTTCGCGGTGACCGCGGTCGACGTCGCCGGCAACCGGGTGAGCGTCGAGCCGGCCTGGCGGGTGTCGGCCGGCGAGGGGCGGATCGATGCCGACGGCACGTTCTCCGGTACCGCGGCCGGCGCCGTCACGGTGGCGGCGGCGGTGGAGGACCTGTCGGCCGAGGCCGCGGTGGAGGTCACCCCGGGACCGCTGGCCTCGATCGAGGTGACCCCCCGGCGGCTCGACATCGCGGCCGGCGCCGCGCAGGCGTTCGAGGCCGCGGGCCGGGACGCGCTCGGGAACGCGCGGACCATCACGCCGGTGTGGACGGTGACGGGCGGGGTGGGGTCGATCGGGGGGCAGGACGGCCGTCTCGCCGCGGTCACGGCGGGGACGGGCTCGGTGGTCGCGACGGTCGGCGCGCTGTCGGGGGTCGCCGACGTGACGGTCGCGCCGGGGCCCCTCGCCGCCATCGCCCTCGACGCGCCGGCCGTCGTGCAGGTCGGCGGGCTCCGGCCGCTGGGCTGGACCGGCGCCGACGCCAACGGCAACGTGGTGGAGCTCAGCCCCGAGTGGGAGGTGGCCGGCGGCGTCGGCCGCGTCGACGCCGAGGGACGGTTCGTCGCGACCATGCCGGGCACCGGCCGGATCATCGCACGGTCGGGCGGGGTCTCGGCGGAGGCGCCGGTGCGGGTGCGCCCGGGACCGCTGGCCGAGCTGCGGATCGCCCGCGACCCGGACCGCGCCGGGGTGACGGCGGGCGAGGCGATACGGTTGTCGGCGGAGGGACGGGACGAGAACGGCCACGCGGTGGACGTCGAGCCTCGGTGGGAGATCGTCCGCGGGGCCGGATCCATCGACGACGCGGGGCGGTTCGTGCCGACCCGCGCCGGTCCCGCCGCGGTGCGGGTGACGAGCGGACGGCTGGCCGCCGAGGCGGAGGTGGACGTCGCGCCGGGGCCCCTCGCCTCGATCGTGGTCGCGCCGGCGCGCGCCGACGTGGCCAGCGGCGCCACCCGGGCGTTCAGCGCCGCCGGCCGCGACGCCTGGGACAACCTCGTGGACATCGACCCGGACTGGAGCGTCACCTACGGCGTCGGCGACCTCGACGCGGAAGGGCGGTTCACCGGCACCACGGTCGGAACCGGGGTGGTCTCGGCCACCGTCGGCGGCGTCGTCGGCACCGCGGACGTCGCCACCACCCCGGGCGCGCTGGCGCGGCTGGAGGTGCAGCCGGCGGACCGCGACGTGCGTTCGGGCGAGCTCCTGCAGTTTCGGACCACCGGGCTCGATGCCCGCGGCAACATCGTGATGGGCTACCCCCTCGAATGGCAGGTGTCGGGCGACGTGGGCACCATCGAGCCGGCCCGCGGCATCTTCACCGCCCTCGCCGCGGGGTCCGGGCAGGTGCTGGCGCGGTCGAGCGGGGTCGAGGGGTCGACGGCCCTGCGGGTCGTTCCGGGGGACCCGAGCGTGGACACGTCGACGGTGGAGGTGTCCCCGGCTCCGGTTCCCGCCGGCGGGGGCGCGGTGGAGATCGCCGTGACGGTGCGCGACGCCTTCCGCAATCCGGTGGTCGGGGCCCCGGTACGGGTCCTCTCCAGCCGGGCCGCCGACACCGTCCTTCCGGCCGAAGCGGCCACCGGTGCCGACGGCGCGGTCCGTCTGCGAATCACGTCGAGCACCGCGGGGCGTTCGTCGCTGCGGGTGACGGCGGGGACGGTGGAGCTGGCCTCGCCCCCGCCGATCGAGTTCCGCTGAGGCGGCCGCGGCGCAGGAGTCTGCGCCATGAAACGGTGCGGACTCCTGTGTGGGGGTTCCTGGCCCGGCCGGGTGGCGGGGCGGGCGGACCTGAGAGGCGGTCCGGAAGTCCTGAAACAGTTGGGACGGCGCCGGTGGGCGGGTCCGCTCCGGGGTGGGGCGAGCCCGCTCCAGGTCGCGTCTCGGGCGTGAAGGAAGCGTTGCCGGGGACTGCCGCGCTCGGTTGCGGGCCTGCGGCGGTCACGCGTTCTCGTCGCCGGCCGCTGCCTCTTGCGCCCGGTCCGCCTCGGGCAGGATTCGCCGCGGCCGGTTCAGCGTCGCCGGGGGCGGGCGGCGCGTCGAGGCCCCGCCGGGCGACCCGGCGCCGGGCGGCCCGGCCGGGGCCGGCGGTCCGGCCGGGGCCGGCTCCTGGGCCGGGGCGCGATCGTCGAGCGTGCGGTCGAGCTCTCGAATCCGGAGGCGGGCCTCCCGGATCGCCACCGCGTGCTCGAACTCCATGGTCTTGATCTTCCGTTCGAGCGTGTGGCGGGCCTTGGCGGCCTCGATCTCCTGGCGATTGAGGTTCAGTCGGGCGGTGGACTCGCGCAGCTTGAGGTCGAGCTGGCGGAGCGCGCGGCGCGTGGCCAGCCACCCCGCCACGATGACGAGCAGGAGGCCCACCGCGGTGAGGGTCGCCGAGATCTCGAGATAGCCGGGCAGGTTCGGCGAGAGGCCGCCCAGGGCGCCGCGAAGACCCAGCCCGGCGAGCGAGATCAGGCAGGGGACCCCGTAGAGCACCAGCGACAGGCGCACGCGGCGCATGCTGCGGTCCAGGGCGGTCACGATGTCGTTGGCGTTCGGTTGAGTCACGACGTCCGTTCCGGCAGCTTCGGGGGTTCGGCGACCGCGTCGAGGACGGCGGGCCGGAGCTCGAGGTCGGCATCGGATCCCGGCTCCGAGGGGCCCTCGATCGCCATCGTCTTGAGCTTCAGCTCCATGGCGTGCCGGGCCCGCTCGGCCTCGAGCTCGTTGCTCGTGGCCTCGAGCTGGCGGTCCAGCGCGGCCAGGGCCCGTATCTGTCTTCTGACCGTCCACCAGTCGACGGTCCAGGCCCCCGCGACGACCAGGGCCAGCGCGGCGCCGCTCGCGGCCGCGACCACCGCCAGCGGGCCGCCCTCGAGCAGGGACAGATCGGCCAACGGCGACCGGAGGAGCAGCCCCGCGAGCGACACCACGAACGGGATGCCGGCCACGATGAGGGCGATCTGCACGCCGCGCCCGCGGCGATCCGTATCGATGGTGAAGGGGCGTGGGTTGTCGGGCACGGTTCTCCGGTTCGTGATGTCGTCTCCAGGTCGGGCGAGCCGGCGGCGTCGCCATTGACCATGATAAGACGGATTCGGGCCGTGGCGGACGGTTTCCGGGCCCGGCCGCCCCGATTGGACGGATATGGGTGTATAAAGGGCCGGAAAGGACGTCACGGCCGTCGTGGCAACCGTGACGGGGGGGACGCCCATGCCCGAACCGAGGCGACGTTGGAGATTCCGCTCGACGATGGCGGGGACGCTGGCCGCCGCCGGCCTCGCCGCCACGCTGGGGGCCGCACCGGCCGCCGGCGCCCAGCCGGAGGCGGACGCGTACCGGGCCGTGGTCAATCGCTACTGCCTGACCTGCCACAACAGCCGGACCCGCACCGCCGGTCTGGCCCTGGACACCGTCGCCGATGGGGCGCTGGCCGACCACACCGAGGTGTGGGAGCGGGTGGTCCGGAAGCTGCGCGCCCGCCAGATGCCGCCGGTTCCCGCCCGACGGCCTGACGAGGCCACCTATGCGGCGGCGATCGGTTCTCTGGAGGCGGCCCTCGACCGCCACGCCGCGACGGCGCCCGATCCGGGGCGCTCGGAGACGTTCCGGCGGCTCAACCGCACCGAGTACCACAACGCGGTGCGGGATCTGCTGGCCCTCGACGTCGACGTGGCCGCCCTGCTCCCGAGCGACTCGTCCAGCTTCGGGTTCGACAACATCACCGTCGGGAACCTGTCGCCGACGCTGCTCGAGCGGTACGTCGGGGCGGCCGAGAGGATCGCCCGGCTCGCGGTCGGTCGCCCCGGCCTCGGGCCCGGCGGCGTCACCGTCCGCACCCGGCCGGACCTGACCCAGGAGGGGCACCTGCCCGGCATGCCCATCGGCACCCGGGGCGGGGCCCTGCTGTCGCACACGTTCCCGCTCGACGGCGACTACGAGATCAGCATCCGGCTCGCCCGCGACCGGAACGAGCACGTCGAGGGCCTGAGCGAGTCGCACGACCTGCACCTGCTGCTCGACGGCGAGCTCGTGGGCGAATTCACGGTGCGCCCGCCCGACCAGGTCGAGGAGCACGCGCTGAACTACCAGCCGTCGCACGACACCCTCGACGCTCATCTCACGCAACGGGTGGCGGTCGCGGCCGGCCCCCACGCCCTCGCCGTCACGTTCCCGAAGAAGCCCGAGCTGCTGCTCGAGACCGAGCGACAGCCGTACCAGGCCCACTTCAACTATTACCGGCACCCGCGGGTGCAGCCGGCGGTGTACGAGATCTCCATCGTCGGCCCCTACAACCCCGCCGGGGCCGGCGACACCCCGAGCCGGGCCCGCATCTTCACGTGCCGGCCTGACGCGGCGGACGACGAGGACGCCTGCGCCGCCGACATCCTGTCGACCCTGATGCGGCGGGCCTACCGGCGTCCGGTGACCGGGGCGGACCTCGAGCGGCCGCTCGAGCTGTACCGCGCGGCCCGCGACGAGGGCGGCTTCGACGCCGGCATCGAGATGGGGCTCGCGGCGGTGCTGGTGAGCCCCGAGTTCCTGTTCCGGGTGGAGCGCGACCCCGCCGGCGTCGAGGCGGGCGCCGCCTACCGCCTGAGCGACCTCGAGCTCGCGTCGCGGCTCTCCTTCTTCCTGTGGAGCAGCGTTCCCGACGACGAGCTGCTCGCCGCGGCCGAGCGGGGCGAGCTGACCGAGCCGGGCGAGCTTCGGCGGCAGGTGCGCCGGATGCTCGCCGACCCGCGGGCCTCGAACCTCGTGACCAACTTCGCCGGCCAGTGGCTGCATCTCCGGAACCTGGAGTCGATCACCCCCGACATGCGGGTGTTCCCCGACTTCGACGACAACCTGCGGCAGGCGTTCCGGCAGGAGACGGAGATGCTCGTCGAGAGCGTCCTGCGCGAGGACCGCAGCGTCCTCGACCTGCTGCGGGCCGACTACACGTATCTGAACGAGCGCCTCGCCAGGCACTACGGCGTGCCCCACGTCTACGGCAGCCGGTTCCGCCGCGTCGAGTTCGACGAGGGCGGCACCCGGGGCGGGCTGCTGCGGCAGGGGAGCATCCTGCTCGCGACCTCCTACGCCACGCGCACCTCGCCGGTCATCCGGGGCAAGTGGGTGCTCGACAACATCCTGGGGGTGCCGCCGCCTCCGCCGCCCCCCAACGTGCCCGAGCTGGCGGAGACGGGGACGGCCGCGCGCGCCCGCTCGATGAAGGAACGGATGAGCGCGCACCGGGAGAGCCCCGCCTGCGCGAGCTGTCACAAGCTGATGGACCCGGTGGGGTTCGCCCTCGAGAACTACGACGCCGTCGGGCGCTGGCGCGAGGCTGACGAGGGCATGCCCATCGACGCCACCGCCACGCTCTTCGACGGGACGGACGTCGACGGGGTGGACGCGCTCGAGGCGGCGCTGCTGCGGCGCCCGGAGCTCTTCGTGGGCACGGTGACCGAGAAGCTGCTGACGTTCGCGATCGGACGCGGGGTCACGCACACCGACGCGCCGGCCGTCCGGGCCATCCTCCGGGCCGCCGGGGAGGACGACTACCGCTTCTCGTCGCTGGTGCTGGGCGTCGTCGAGAGCATGCCGTTCCAACTGAGGAAAGCATCATGATGATTTCGAAGAAGGCGTTGCCGCGGCGGACCTTCCTGCGCGGCGTCGGGGCCACGGTGGCGCTGCCGCTGCTCGATGCGATGGTGCCGTCGATGACGGCGCTCGCCAACACCGCGGCGCGGCCGGTCCGGCGGCTCGGGTTCGTCTACATCCCGATGGGCTCGAACATCGCCATGTGGACCCCGCCCGGCGAGGGCAAGCTGGCCCAGCTCTCGCCGAGCCTGGGGCCGCTGGCCCCGGTCAAGGACCAGTTGACGGTGGTCAGCAACCTCGAGCTGCGGAACGCCTACCCCGGCACCCACGCCACCTCGAACGCGTCGTTCCTGAGCGCGGCCAAGGCGAAGTGGACCGAGAGCACCGACTACTACCTCGGCACCACCGTCGACCAGATCGCGGCCCGGCAGATCGGCCAGGAGACGCGGCTGCCCTCCCTCGAGCTGGCCATGGACCTCCTCGACATGGTCGGCCAGTGCGACAACGGCTACGCCTGCGTCTACCAGAACAACCTCTCGTGGTCGTCGCCCACCTCGCCGCTGCCGCCCGAGGCCCATCCCCGGATGGTGTTCGAGCGCCTCTTCGGCGAGGGGGGTACGGCGGCCAGCGGCGGGCCGCCCTCGGCCGCCGCGCGAGCCTGCTCGACTGGGTGCGCGACGACATCGCGCGGCTGCAGCGTGAGCTGGGCCCGGCCGACCGCACCCGCGTGGGCGAGTACCTGGAGACGGTGCGCGAGGTCGAGCGCCGCATTCAGCGGGCCGAGGCCGAGACCGAGCAGAACGCGCTGCCCGACCTCGACCGCCCCATCGGCGTGCCGGCCGCCTACGAGGACCACGCGAGGCTGATGTTCGACCTGCAGGTGCTGGCGTTGCAGGGCGACGTCACCCGGGTCATCACGTTCCAGCTCGCGCGGGAGTCGAGCAACCGGACCTATCCGGAAATCGGCGTGCCCGACCCGCACCACCCGATCTCGCACCACGGCAACGACCCCGAGAAGCTCGCGATGCTGGCCAAGATCAACCAGTACCACGTGTCGCTCTTCGCGCATTTCCTCGAGCGGCTGGCGTCGGTGCCCGACGGCGAGGGGTCGCTGCTTGACCACTCGCTGTACATGTACGGCAGCGGGATGGGGAACCCCAACGTGCACGACCACGTGAACCTGCCGGTGGTGGTGGCCGGCGGCGGCGCGGCCCGGACGGCGGGGGGGCGGCACATCCGGTACGCCGAGCCCACGCCGATGGCCAACCTGCACCTGACCCTGCTCGACAAGGTCGGGGTGGAGCTGGACACGTGGTCGGACAGCACCGGCACGATTGACACGCTGCTCGACCCGGTGGCGCTGTAGAGCGGCGGCGCGCCGCCTCCCTCCCCCCCGCCTTGCCGGTGTCGGGGGGCACCGTCACCGGGCGGGGCTCCGGGTTGCACCGCTGGCCGGCGGTTCAGCCGGCGCTCCCGCCGCCGCCCGCGTCGGAGAGGAGGGTCCCCGGCCGGGTTGGGGCGTTGCGTTGCAGGCCCGCGTCGCAGTTCGTGTTCCGCCGCGACGGGGGGCGGGTCGAGCCCGGGAGTCGGGGTTTGCAGGACGGACAGGCGGATCGCTCCTTCCTGTCCCTCGCGCGGTTGGGCAACGGGTTGCCACAGGCCGGTACGGGAGACGTAACCATGCACCGCAGAATGGCCGGTAGATGCTTGATCGCCGCGGCGCTCGTCGGTCTGGCGCCGTTGGCCGCGGCCGCGTCCGAGGCGCCGTTGGCCGATGCCGTCCAGCAGCGCGACAGCGAGGCGGTCGACCGACTGATCGACGAGCGGGCGGACGTGAACGCCGCGCAGGTCGACGGCATGACCGCCCTGCACTGGGCCGCGTACAACGACGACGCGGAGCTCGTCGGCCGCCTCGTGGACGCCGGGGCCGACGTGCACGCGCGGAACCGCTACGGCGTCTTCCCCCTGGCGCTGGCCGCCGAGAACGGCAACGCGGCGATGGTCCGGCGGCTGCTCGAGGCCGGCGCCGACGCCGGGGCGACGCTGCCGGGGGGCGAGACGGTGCTGATGACGGCCGCCCGCTCCGGGCGGGTCGGGGTGGTCCGGGCCCTCGTCGCGTACGGCGCGGACATCGAGGCGGCCGAGCCGCGGCGCCGGCAGACGGCCCTGTTGTGGGCGGCGGCGGAAGGGCACGTCGACGTCGTCGAGACCCTGATCGAGGTGGGGGCGGACTTCACCACCCCCCTCGGCTCAGGCTTCACGCCGCTCCTGTTCGCGGTGCGCGAGGGGCACCTCGGGGTGGTCCGCCTGCTCCTGAGCGCCGGCGTCGAGGTCAACGGCGCGGTCGACGAGGTCGTCCGGGGCGAGCAGACCTACCGCACCGGCCGGCCGGTCCGCGTCGGCACCACCCCGCTGCTTCTCGCGGTGACCAACGCCCACTGGGACGTGGCGGCGGCCCTGCTCGAGGCGGGCGCCGACCCGAACGCGGACGGCCCCGGCTACACGGCGCTGCACATCATTCCCAAGGTGCGGAAGCCCGGCGTGGGCGACAACGATCCCGCCCCCGACGGGTCCGGCCGCATGACCAGCCTCGAGTTCGTGCGGACCCTGGTGGAGCACGGCGCCGACGTCGACGCCCGCATGCCGATCCGGCGCAACCTGAACAACACCCGCCATCACGAGCCGGGCTCGACCCCGTTCATGCTGGCGTCGCTGGTGGCCGACGCCGAGCTCATGCGCACCCTCGTCGACCTCGGCGCCGACCCGCGCATGACCAACGCCGAGAACAGCACGCCGCTGATGGCGGCGGCGGGGCTCGGCACGCGGTCGCCCGGCGAGGACGCGGGGACCGAGGCGGAGGTGCTCGAGGCGGTGCAGCTCGCCCTCGACCTCGGGAACGACATCGACGCCGTCGACGCCAAGGGCGAGACGGCCATGCACGGCGCCGCCTACAAGAACCTGCCGGCGGTGGTGGGGTTGCTCGCGGCGAGCGGGGCCGACATCGGCGTCTGGGCGCGCAAGAACCAGTACGGCTGGTCGCCCCTGACCATCGCCCGCGGCTACCGGTTCGGCAACTTCAAGCCGTCGCCGGTGACGGTGGCGGCCATCGAGCAGGCGATGCTCGCGGCGGGGGTGACGCCCCCGACGGAAGAGGAAGAGGCGGCGGAGGGCTTCGACATCTACGCGCCGCGCCCGCCGGCCGCCCCCGCGGCGGTGCCCCCGGCCCCGCCGCGCTAGCGACGCGCGGTGGAACCGACGTAACTGGAGTCAGGAGGACAGGGATGCGTGGCTGTCATCTCGCAAGGATCGGCGCGCCGAGCGCCCTGATCGCGATGGTCTTGGCGGCAGGCCCCGCCGTTGCGCAGACCGCCGGCGAGGACTGGACCCCGCCACGGCTGCCCGACGGCCGCCCCGATCTGCAGGGCGTCTGGCTCAGCAACACCGCCACCCCGCTGCAGCGGCCCGAGGCGTTCGGCGACCGCACGCATCTGACCGACGAGGAGGTCGCCACCCTCAGCGCCCGCGTGGAGCGCATCTTCCGGAACGGGAGGAGCGCGTTCGCGATTCCGGAGAGCGCGTTCTTCGCCGCCCTGAACGACGTCGAGACCTACGAGGCGTGGTCCACCAGCAGCTCGATCGGCATGGTCGACGTGTGGATCACCGACCGGACGTCCCTCGTCGTCGACCCCCCCGACGGGCGCATCCCCGCCCTGACCCCGGAGGCGCGGGCGCGGGAGGCGGCGGTGGACACCGGGTGGGAGCTCAAGACCGGCCCCGAGGACCTCAACAACATCCACCGCTGCGTGACCACCGGGGTGCCGCGCCTGGGCGGCAACTTCGGGGCGGGCCCCTACACGTTCTACCAGCTCGTCCAGACGCCCGACACCGTGGCGTTCGTCAGCGAGGCGTTCCACGACGCGCGCATCATCTCCCTCGACGGGCGCCCTCATCTCCCCGACGCCGTCCGCCAGTGGAACGGCGACTCGCGCGGCCACTGGGACGGCGACACCCTGGTCGTGGAGACCCGCAACTTCTCCGGGAACAGCTACTACCGCGGGTCCGCCGAGGGCCTCCATCTCGTCGAGCGGTTCACCCTGACCGGCCCCGACACCCTCGACTACGAGATGACGTTCACCGATCCGACCACCTGGGCCGCGCCGTGGACGGCGGCCCTGCCGCTGAAGCGCCGCACGCAGCCCATCTACGAGTTCGCGTGCCACGAGGGCAACTACTCCATCGTGGGGATGCTGCGCACCGCGCGCCTCGAGCAGGCGCGCCAGGGACAGTGAAAGGAAACCGATGATTCGCAAGATGCTCCTGCTCGCCGCCTCGTCCGCCTGGCTCGCCGGCGCGCCGACCGTCGCCGCTGCCGCCGACTACCACCACATCCACCTCGTCGCCGAGTCCGCGGCCGAGGCCAAGGCCTGGTACATGACCCACATGGGGTGCACCGACTACGGGCGCCACAACGCCTGCGCGGCCGGCGACACCCTCATCATCTTCTTCGAGCGCGAGCCGACCGGCCCGAGCGTGGGCAGCGGGGTAGACCACATCGGCTTCTCGTTCACCGACCTCGAGGCCAAGATGGCGTCGTTCGAGGCGGCCGGCGTGAAGATTCTCGAGCCCATGCGCGAGATCGACGGCCTCTTCAAGCTCGCCTTCGTCGAGGATCCATGGGGCACGAAGATCGAGGTCGTCGAGGACACCGAGTGGCTGGGCTTCCACCACCTGCACCTGCGGTCCGCCGACCCCGCGGCGGCCCTCGACTGGTACGAGAACATCTTCGAAGGCGAGCGCGACAGCCTGAAGGGGCGCATCGCCGGACTGCGCTACGGCACCGTCTGGCTGCTCATCTCGCGCGAGGAGGGCGAGCTGGCGCCGACCGAGGGCCGCGCCTTCGACCACCTCGGCTGGCAGTTCCCCGACCTGCGCGCCGCCGCCGAGGCCATCAGGGGCAAGGGCGTCGATTTCGACATGGAGCCGCGCCCCTTCACCAACCCGCTGGGCGAGGACATGCTGATCTCGTTCGTCACGGGGCCGGACGGGGTGAGGATAGAGATCGTCCAGCCGGAGGCGTAGGAAGCCCCCGGGCGCCGCTCTACTCCTCCGTGCGCTCGAGGAAGCGCGCCCCGCTCAGCGCGTTGGGCACGGCGTAGTTCCCCTCGTGGCACGCGTACTCGAACATCTCGTAGGTGGGTTCGGCGGTGAGCGGCATCGAGATGCGCCAGGGGGACGTGTAGACGTTCGGGTCGGTGATCGTCACGTCCCACATGATGGTGGTCTCCGAGACGCGCTCGAAGCGCTCGACGACATGGTGCGCCTCGGTGACGCGGATGCCCTTCAGGCGGCGGCCCGCCCCGCTCGACGCCACCCAGCCGCGGTCGTGGAAGTTCCTCGTCTCGACGACGAGCACGTCGTTCTCCCAGTGCGCGCGCGCATCGCCCATCCACTGGCGGATGCGGCCGTCGGCGAACGGCCGGTCCGACAGCGGGATGATGCGCGCGTCGTGGATCATCTCGTGGTAGATGACGACGTGGTCGGGCGTCTGCAGGATGCGATAGGCGTTGTTGTAGCCGGCGGGGAGCATCGAGCCGGGGACGCCCCGCGAGACGCACCGGTCCCACACGCTCATGTTGCGGTAGTCGTCGCCCTCGTGCTCGAGGCGCCACGCCTTCTCGTCGAGGGCCCACTGCCGCACCGGGGCCCGGCCGCTCGGCGGATCGACCACCATCGACGTCTGCCCCGTGGACAGAACGGTGTCGCCCGAGTCGAGCCAGTAGCTGCCGTAGCCGCTGCCGAGGGTCGGGCCGGCCTCGGTGCGCCGGGCCGGCGCAGCGTCCTGGGCGGCCAGGGTCACGGCCCGCTGCTGGTTCAGGGCGGCCATCTCCTCGTCGGTCAGGTACGCGCGCGTCTCGCCCTCGAGCCGCTCGATCGGCGTGATCGTCTTGTTCCCCCAGATGCCCTGGAGGTCGGGCTGGCCGTCGGGCGTCCGGGGCATCGTCCAGCTCGGGTCCCGGACCCGGTCGAGCTGGGCCGAGGCAGGCGCCGTGGCGAGCCACGCAAGGGCGAGCACGATGCCGGTCGTGAGCAGCCGGCGGGTTGCGCGAGTCTTCATGGAAATCGCTCCTCCACGAGTACGGTTCAGAGCCCGAAGCATAGCCGATCCCAGCGGCGTGAGGCACGATCCGCGGCCTCGGCTAGAAGCGGAAGCCCAGCGCGATCCGGTACTCGCGTCCGTTGGGGTAGTCTCCGGCGCTCGTCGCCTCGCCGAACCGCGGCCCCTCCGTGTACGACGTCGGTATCCCGAGCTCGTCGACCGATCCGTCGTAGTTCGGGTCGATGGTGGTGTCCCACGTGAGCAGGGTGTCGTTGTTCAGGACGTTGTACACCTCGGCCTTCAGCCACGGCCGCGCCTCCCGCCAGATCGGCAGCTCCCACTGCACCGAGAGGTCGAGACGGGTGTAGCCGCTGAAGTCCTCCGTGCCGCGGCCGCCGTAGAAGATGGTCCGTGTCGACGGCGTGCTCGCGTAGCCCAGATCGGCCAGGAGCATCTCCTGCACCGGGGTCAGCGCCACGCCGCCCGAAGCGAGGCTGTAGGTGAGCCCCGAGTCGTAGCGCCACATGCCGCCGAGGTCGAGGCGGCCGAGCCAGCCCAGGCCGAGGTTGTAGATGCCCCACAGGCGGACCTTGTGCTTCTGGAAGTCGTTGAGGCGTCCGTAGGGGAAGTAGCGGGCGGCCGGGGTCACCTCCGGCCAGTCGAACGCGTTGGAGGCGCTCCCCGGCGTGTTGGTCCCCTCGCCCTCGAAGTTCCCTTCGTTGCCGAGCTGCACGGTCCAGCTTCCGTCGAGCAGGAGGTTGCGGGTCGCCTGCACGCGCGTGTCGAGCACCAGCCCGCGGTACCGGCGCTCGAGCGCGTCGGTGTTCCGCAGCACCTGGTTGACGAAGGTGCCGAAGCTCTCGCCCTCCTCGACTATCTCCGTCTCGCCGGTGGTGAGGTCGGAGAAGTCCTCGATCACCCCGCCGGTCGCCCGCTGGATGAAGGTGAGCTTCACGTGACTGCGCGTTCCGAGGGCGCCGCCGGCCGAGAGGGTGAGCTCCTTGGTCAGGGGCGATCGGAGGTTCGGGTCGTTGAAGACGTTCCGGGTGGGGAAGGTGGCGTCGTAGGTGACGTAGTTGGCCGGGTCGAAACCCGGCGCGAAGTCTCGCCCCTGCCCGGCGGGGCCGGCGTAGTACCCGAACAGTGCGCTCGGGTTGCCCACGTTGGTGATGCTCGCGAACTGGGTCTCGCTGTACTTGCCGGAGTAGTGGCTGTAGGTGGCCTGCAGCGCCAGCCGTCCGTCCCCGGCCGGATCGTAGGCGACGCCGAGGCGGGGCACGAGGGCGCCGGTGTCGACGGTCTGGATGCCGCCCGTCGCCTCGCTGTCGACCGTCTCGCCCCGCACGCCGAGGTTGAACGACAGGTGGTCGTCGAGGGTCCAGGTGTCGTTCACGAAGAACGACGTGGTGTTGATGTCGATGCGCGCGCCCCGTACCGGCAGCCAGTTCTCGATGAACACCCCGAACGGCTCGAAGACCGGGAACAGCCGCCCCGCAGCGTCGAGCAGGGGGGTGCCGTCGGGTCCCTCCGCGAAGGGGGCGTAGAAGACGAAGCCGGTCGACGACTGCGAGTTGCCGCCGGTGTTGGTCGACGTGTAGCGCTCGAACCCCGCCTTCACGCTGTGCGAGCCCCAGGTGGGCGACGAGGCGAACCACGTGACGTTGCCGGTCACCTGCCGGTTGTTCCGGTCTTCCGGGTCGGTCGCGTCGAAGTAGGGGGCGTTGTAGTGGCCCAGCCCCTGCCAGACGGTGATGAACGGCGAGTCGAAGATGTCGCTGGACGTGCCCCCGAAGTTCCGGAAGCCCTGGCGCTTCTGCGAGTACTGCAGCTCCGCCGCGAGGCTCGATCCGATCGCGCCCCGATAGGTCGCGACCACCAGGTCGTTCGGGAACTCGGGCTCGATGAGGCCGGTCGGCTCGATGCTGAAGCCGAAGGTGGGCCGTCCCGAGGCGGTCGGGCTGCGCATGTAGCTGCCCGCCAGCGTGTGGCCGGGCGTCAGGGTGCCGGTGAGCTTGATCTGGTACCGGTCGTTCTGGCGCGTCTCGTCGTAGCTGATGCCGGTCTGGTCGAACACCTCGCTCGACGACCGTCGCTGAATGCGGTTGGCGGCAAAGAACCAGAGGCGGTCCACCACGACGGGGCCGCCCAGGGTGGTCTCGTAGGTGGTGTTGTCGGAGAGGTCGCCCTCCCGCGGCACCTCGTTCTCCTCCTCGTAGGGGTTCCGGGCGGTCCAGGTGGGCTTCCACAGGTTGGCCCGGAAGCTGCCGGAGAAGAGGTTGCCGCCGCTCTTGGTGATCGCGTTGATGACCCCGCCGCTGAACCGCCCGTACTCGGCGGAGATGCCCGACGTGATCACCTGGGTCTCCTCGATGGCGTCCTCGATGAAGAGCCCGTTCGAGGTCCCGAACAGGTTGTCGTTGATGTCGACCCCGTCCACGAGGAAGACGTTGTCGTAGGCGAACGCCCCGTTGATGGTCACCTGGCCGCCGTTCGGCGTGTTGGTGGTCAGCTCGGGCTGCACGGCGGCGATGCCGAACAGGCTGCGGCCGACGGGCAGCGCGTTGATCTCGTCGTCGGTCATGTTCGAGCTGTTCTCGATGGTCGCGATCGGCGTCGGCACCACCCCGAGCACGTTCACCGTCTCGGTGACGCCGGCCGGCGCGAGCACCGCGTTGACGCCCACCTGGCCGCCCAGGGAGACCACGGCGGTCTGGGCGACGTCGTCGAACCCGTCGAGAAGGAAGACGACGCTGTACTCGCCCGGGGGCAGGCCGATCAGCTCGTAGGCGCCGGCGGCGCCGGTGACCGCGGTCCGCGTCCCCTGCAGCGACGCCGAGCTGACGGTGACCGTCACCCCCGGCAGGGCGAGCCCCTGGGCGTCGAGGGCGACGCCGCGGATGGTGCCGGTCTGACGCCCCTGCGCCAGCGCATCGGTGGGGGCCGAGAAGGCGAGGGCCGCGCAGAGCGCGGCGAGCACCACCGCCCGGCGGGGGCGGCGAGAGGGCGAACGGGATCCTCCTCCAGCGACGTGGTGGCGTGCGTGCCGATTCATCTCTATTCTCCTTGTCGCGTCCATGTTAGTCCTCGACTCGGCGGTT
Organism: Vicinamibacterales bacterium; assembly: GCA_965261285.1. Classification (GTDB taxonomy): domain Bacteria; phylum Acidobacteriota; class Vicinamibacteria; order Vicinamibacterales; family UBA8438; genus JAJEEA01. Next base: position 357,066 of record OZ253457.1, read on the forward strand.
GCCAAGTCAGCTCTGACATGGTTCGCGCCTTCGGCACCCGGGCGAAGATGGAGAAGGACCAGACGGAGCTCGTCGGGGTCGGGGGCGGGAATCTGCCCGGTGGCACGACGCGGACTCTGGAGGGTTGATTGGGCGCCAAGCGGAACTGCAGGCGACGATTGGCGGGGCAGGTGTCTGCGCGGCAGACCGCGCGGACTCCTGGAGGCCGTCCGACCGACGCGTCGTCGCCCAGGAGGTTGGTGGGGCGCCAAGCGGATCTGCGGGCGACGATTGGCGGGCTGGGCCGGGCGGGTGGTTCCAGCGGCGCTACTCGGCGACGCTGGTCGCCGGGGCGCCGGTCGAGGAAGGCCGGGTGACCGCCACGTCCGGCTGCAGCTCGATGGTCTCGCCCTGGTGGCCGATGGCGAGCGGCCCGTCGCCCCGGAGCAGGTAGGTCGCCGACTCGGGCGTCAGCTCCACCTCCAGCCGCTGCCCGCGGACCTGCAGCGGGAAGCGGAGGCTCTCGAACTGCGGGGGCACCTGCGGCGAGAAGGTGATCTGCCCGCCGTCGTCCCGCATGCCCGCGAACCCGTAGATGAGGGTCATCCAGAACCCGCCCATCGACGCGATGTGACAGCCGTCCTGCACGTTGCCGGCCACGTTGGCGAGGTCCATGAACCCGGCGTCGAGCGAGTAGTTGAACGCCTTGTCGGCGTCGCCGACCTCGGCCGCGACGATGCTCTCGATGGAGCACGAGAGCGACGAGTCGCGCGTGGTCAGCGGGTCGTAGTACATGAAGTTGCGGCGTTTCTGCCCCAGGGTGAACTCCTGCCCGAGGAGGAACATGGCGAGGACGACGTCCGCCTGCTTGACGACGCGGTGGCGGTAGATGACGAGCGGGTGGTAGTGAAGCAGGAGGGGGTACTTGTCGCGCGGGGTGTGCTCGAAGTCCCAGTCCTCCTTGTCCTTGAACGAGTCGTCCTGCAGGTGGACGCGGTCGCGCTCGTCGAAGGGCAGGTACATCCGGTCGGCCGCGAGCTGCCACGCGTCGAGCTCCGCGGGGTCGAGGCCGGTCGCGCGCACGAGGTGCTTGAAGCCCGGCGCGTCGTCGGCGCGCATCGCGCGGATCGTCGCGGCCGCGTACCAGAGGTTCTCGCGCGCCATCAAGTTCGTGTAGAGGTTGTTGTTGACGACGGTGTTGTACTCGTCGGGTCCGGTGACGCCGTGGATGCGGAACCTGCCGTCGTGGCGGTCGAAGAAGCCGAGGTCGACCCAGAGGCGTGCGGTCTCGACGAGTATCTCGGCCCCCACGTCGGCGAGGAACCGGGCGTCGCCGGTCACCTCCACGTACTTGCGCAGGGCGTACACGATGTCCGCGTTGATGTGGTACTGCGCGGTCCCCGCCGCGTAGTAGGCCGACGCCTCGTTGCCGTCGATGGTGCGCCAGGGGAAGAGCGCGCCGCGCTGGTTCAGCTCGCTGGCGCGCTGCCGCGCGTCGTCGAGGTGCCGGTGGCGCAGGCGCAGCAGGTTCTGCGCGATGCGCGGGGTCGTGTAGACGAGGAACGGCAGCAGGTAGATCTCGGTGTCCCAGAAGTAGTGGCCCTCGTAGCCGGGGCCGGTCAGCCCCTTGGCCGGCACCCCGACACCCTCGGCCCGCGCCGTCGCCTGGCAGATGTGGAAGAGGTTGAAGCGTATCGTCTGCTGCCACTCCGGCGGTCCCTTCACGACGACGTCGCTGCGGTGCCAGAAGTCGGTGAGGAACTGCCGCTGGCTGTCGATCAGGTCCGAGAAGCCGCGCCGGACGACCCGGTTCAGCAGCCGGTCGGCGCGCTCGCAGAGCTCGTGGGCCTGGGGGCGCCGCGACGAGTGGTAGGTGATGTACTTGACGAGGCGGATGCGCGCGCCCACCTTGCCGTCGATCGAGAAGTCGATGCGGCCGTCGGGCCCGTCCGAGCGGACGTCGGTGGTGTAGTCGCAGTCGGTCCGCAGCTCGTGGTCGACCGCGCACGACAGGGTCATGCGGCCCGACCGGGTGCGGTACCCGAGCACGATGCGGCGGCCGGCGGCGCGGCTCACCTGCGGCTCGATGACCTCGCACCCGAACTGCTTGATGCGGGGATCGCCGTTGTCTCCCGTCGTCCGCCCCTCCGCCGCAATCTCGGAGACGATGACGACGGGCGCGTCGTAGGCGAGCAGGGTAACCTCGTAGGAGATGGCCGCGAGGTGCCGGTGCTCGAGCGAGACGAGCCGGCGCGACCGGATCGACACGCGCTGGCCCGAGGAGTGGGCCCAGACGAGGGTGCGGTCGAGGGTCCCCGCGCGCATGTCGAGCGCGCGCTCGTAACGGTCGAGCGTCGCCGTGGGCAGGAAGAACGGCTCGTCGTCGACATACAGGCGGATGATCTTGGCGTCGGGTACGTCGACGATGGTCTGGCCCTGTTTCGCGAAGCCGTACGCCTCTTCGCCGTAGACGATGGGCCAGGTCTCGTGGAAGCCGTTGACGTAGGTGCCGTGGTGCTCCACCGGCTGGCCCTCGTCGCTGGTGCCGCGCATGCCGAGGTAGCCGTTGGCGGTGGTGAAGAGCGACTCCGCGGCGCCGACGCGGCGGGGGTCGAAGCGCGTCTCGACGAGGCGCCATTCGTCGGCGGGATAGATGTCGCGGGGGAGGTCCGCGTGGTAGCGGTCGTCCATCAGCCGGCCTCCTCGCGGGCCGCCGCGGCGCCCGGTGTTGCGCCGCCCGGCTTCGCCGCGCCGGGTTTCGTCTCGTCCGGTGTTGCCCGGCCCGGCTTCGCCCCGTCCGATGTTGCCCCGCCCGGCGTTGCCCCGTCCGGTGTTGCCTCTCCTGGCTTCGCTCCGGCCGTTTTCGCCGCGCCCGGTATTGCCCCTCCTGGCTTCGTCCCGGCCGTTTTCGCCCCGCCCGGCCCGCCCGGCGTTGCTCCTCCTGGCTTCGCCCCGGCGCTCTTCGCGCCGCCGGGCCTCGCCGAGGCCGGCAGCGTATCGGCGAGGTCCGTCACGACGAGGTGTGCGCCGGCCCGCGCGAGATCGTCGGGGGCGCCGCCGCGGTCGATGCCGACGACCAGGGCGAACCCGCCGGCCCGCCCGGCCGCGACCCCCGCGATCGCGTCCTCGACCACCACCGCGCGCGACGGGGCGACCCCCAGCGCGCGCGCCGCATGCAGGAAAGTGTCGGGGGCCGGCTTTCCGGCCAGACCCTGCCGCTCGGCGACGACGCCGTCCACCTGCAGCTCGAACAGGCCGGCGATGCCGGCCGCGTCCAGGATCGCCGCGCAGTTCCGGCTCGACGAGACGACGGCCCTGCGCACGCCGTGCCGCTGCAGGTGGCGCACGACCGCGACGGTGCCGGGAATGACGTCAACCCCCTCGCTCGCCAGCACCTCCTGGAATAAGGCCTGCTTGCGGTTCCCGAGGCCGCAGACCGTCTCCCGGCCCGGCGGGTCGCCGGGCGCGCCGTCGGGGACGGTGATGTCGCGGGAAGCGAGAAAGGCGCGCACCCCGTCGTAGCGCGGGCGGCCGTCGACGAACCGCGCATAGTCGCGCGGCTCGAAGCGGCGGAACGGCTCGCGGCGCGCGGCCGCGCGCCGCGCCAGGTAGCCGTCGAACAGCCGGGTCCACGCCGCGGCGTGCTGGCGCGCGGTGGCCGTCAGCACGCCGTCGAGATCGAACAGGACCGCCTCGTAGCCGGCCCACTCGACCACCGGAACCGGGAGCGCGGATTCAGGCACCGGCGACCGCCACGCCGACCGGACACCGCACGCCGGTCCCCCCGAGGCCGCAGTAGCCGCCCGGGTTCTTGGCGAGGTACTGCTGGTGGTAGTCCTCGGCGTAATAGAAGGGCGGCGCGTCGCGGATCTCGGTGGTGACGGGGCCGAAGCCGGCCGCCGTCAGCCGCGCCTGATAGGCGTCGCGGGAGGCGCAGGCGGCGCGGTGCTGCCCGGCGTCGGCCGTGTAGACGGCCGAGCGGTACTGGGTGCCGACGTCGTTGCCCTGCCGCATGCCCTGGGTCGGGTCGTGGCCCTCCCAGAACGCCTGCAGGAGCCGCTCGAACGGGACCGCGGCGGGGTCGGCGACGACCAGCACCACCTCGGTGTGGCCGGTGCCGCCGCTGCACACCTCGCGGTAGGTCGGGTTCCTCGTGAACCCGCCGGCGTAGCCGACGGCGGTCGTGTAGACGCCCTCGAGCTGCCAGAACCCGCGCTCCGCGCCCCAGAAGCAGCCCATGCCGAACACCGCCCGCGTCATCCCGTCAGGGAACGGCGGCGCAATGGGGCGGCCGTTGACGAAGTGCTCGCCGGCCACGGGCATCGGCTCGTCGCGGCCGGGGAGCGCCTGCTCGGCCGTGGGTATCCGCAGGCTGGCGGGGTTTGCGAACAGCATCGGTTCCTCCCAAACGGTCACCGCAGGCTTCCTAGTGTAGCGCACGGAATCGCGTGTCGGTTCCCGGTATCATGCGGTCATGGGTCCTTTTGCGCTCCTGCCCGACGACGCCTTCAACCGCAAGCTCGCCGCCAACGTCCATCCTCCCGGGTGGCGGAACCCGACGCCGGCCGGCCGCTACAACCTCGTCGTCGTCGGGGCGGGGACGGCGGGGCTGGTGACGGCGGCGGTCGCGGCCGGCCTCGGCGCGCGGGTAGCCCTCGTGGAACGGCACCTGATGGGCGGCGACTGCCTCAACGTCGGCTGCGTGCCGTCGAAGGGCGTCCTCCGGGCCGCGCGGGTGTGGGCGTCGGCGCGAGACGGGGCGGGGTTCGGGCTGACCTTCCCGGGTGGGGTCGAGCGCGACTTCGGGGCGGCGATGGCCCGCATGCGCCGGCTGCGGGCCGAGATCAGCCACGTGGACTCGGCCGAGCGGTTCGCCGGGCTCGGCGTCGACGTCTTCATCGGCGAGGGCCGGTTCACCGGGCTCGACACCGTCGCGGTGGGCGACGCCACCCTGCGGTTCGCGCGTGCCGCCGTCTGCACCGGCGCGCGCGCGGCGGCGCTGCCCATCCCGGGGCTGGCCGAGGCCGGCTGCCTCACCAACGAGACGGTCTTCTCGCTGACCGAGCTGCCCCCGCGGCTCGCGGTCATCGGGGCCGGTCCCATCGGCTGCGAGCTGGCCCAGGCGTTCGCCCGCTTCGGCAGCGAGGTCACGGTCTTGGAGCAGGCGCCTCGCATCCTCCCGCGCGAGGACGCGGACGCGGCCGCCGTGGTGCAGGCGCGGATGGCCCACGACGGCGTGCGTTTCGTTCTCGGCGCCGCGATCGGCTCGGTCGAGCCGGTTGCGTCCGCCGATGGAGGCGAGGCCCGCGGGAAGCGGATCCGCCATGCCGCCGACGGCGAATCGAAAGACGTCACCGTCGACGAGATCCTTCTCGGCGTCGGCCGGGCGCCGAACGTCGAGGGGCTGGGCCTGGAGGTGGCCGGCGTGGCCTTCGACCGGAGCGGCGTCACCGTCGACGCCAACCTGCGGACGACGAACCCCCGCATCTATGCCGCGGGCGACATCTGCTCTCCCTACAAGTTCACGCACGCGGCCGACGCCATGGCCCAGATCGTCATTCAGAACGCCCTGTTCCCCCACCCGTTCGGGCTGGGGAAGGCGTCGACCGAGTCGCTGGTCATTCCCTGGTGCACCTATACCGAGCCCGAGATCGCCCACGTCGGGATGTACGAGGCCGACGCCCGGGCAAGGGGCATCGAGGTCGAGACCTTCACGCAGCCCCTCGCCGAGGTCGACCGCGCGGTGCTCGACGGCGACGACGCCGGCTTCGCCCGCGTGCACGTCCGGAAGGGGACCGACCGCATCCTCGGCGCCACCGTTGTGGCCGCCGACGCCGGCAACCTGATCAGCGAGGTGACGGTGGCGATGAAGGCGGGCGCCGGCCTCGGCGTCATCGGCGCCGCCATCCACCCCTATCCCACCCACGCCGAGGCCTGGCGCAAGGCCGCCAACCAGTTGCGGAAGGCGCGCTTCAGCGACCGCCAGCGGGCGATCCTCGGCCGCCTGTTCGCGTGGCGGCGGTAGCGGCCTTTGGGCGGAAGCCCGTGTCGGCGGGCGCCGGCGGACCGCCGACGCGGGATGCGTCGCTGTCCGCGTGCAGCGGGGATCATCGCCGCGGGCTGCCAGGAGCCCGCGCCGCAGACGGCGCGGACTCCTGTAGGATTGGTTGGGCGGTGAGCGGGGCCGTAGGCGACGCTCTCCGGGCCAGGAGTCTGCGCCGTAGAACGGTGCGGACTCCTGGCAGGGTTGGTTGGGCGGTGAGCGGGGCCGTAGGCGACGCTCTCCGGGCCAGGAGTCTGCGCCGTAGAAACGGAGCGGACTCCTGTTAGGGTTGGTTGGGCGGTGAGCGGGGCCGTAGGCGACGCTCTCCGGGCCAGGATCGGAAGCGCAGGAAGGAGCGTCGCGCCGGCTCGGTGCGCGCCGCAGCCGCCGGCCCCGGTGTCTCCATGGCGAAACGCAAGCTGCCCATCGGCATCCAGACCTTCCAGCAGATCCGCGGGGAGGGCTACTATTATGTCGACAAGACCGCCTGGGCGCGGCGGCTCGTGGAGGGCGGCAAGCACTATTTCCTCTCTCGCCCGCGGCGGTTCGGAAAGAGCCTGTTCCTGGACACCCTCGCGGAGCTGTTCGCGGGCAACCGCGCGTCGTTCGAGGGGCTGGCGATCCACGACCACTGGGACTGGTCGGTCCGCCACCCGGTCGTGCGCCTCGATTTCGGAAGCGGGAGCTTCAAGGACCCGGACGGCCTGCGCGACGACGTGGCCGCGCAGCTCGACGCCGTCGAGCGCGGGGCCGGGGTCGTCCGGCGCTACGACACCGCGTCCGCCCGCCTGCGCCACGTGCTGCAGGCGCTGCACGAGCGCACCGGCCGGCGCGCCGCGGTCCTGGTCGACGAGTACGACAAGCCCATCCTCGACGCGTTGGACGCGCCGGCCGCCGCCCGCGCCAACCGTGACTACCTGCACGGGCTGTATTCCACGATCAAGTCGAGCGACGCGCACGTCAGGTTCACGTTCCTCACCGGCGTCAGCCGGTTCTCGAAGGTCAGCCTTTTCTCGGGGCTCAACAACCTCCAGGACATCACGCTGGACCCGCGGTATTCCGCTGTTTGCGGCTACACCGACGCGGACCTCGACTCGGTGTTCGCGCCGGAGCTGGCCGGTCTGGACCGCGACGAGATCCGGGACTGGTACAACGGTTACAGTTGGCTCGGCGACCAGCGTGTCTACAATCCCTTCGACATCCTCCTGCTGTTCGATCGGCGGCAGTTCGACGCCTGGTGGTTCGAGACGGGCACGCCGTCGTTCCTCGTCGAGATGCTGGCCCGGCGCGGCGTCTCCCCGGCCGCGCTCGACAACCTGCTGAGCGGGCGCGACCTTCTGTCGTCCTTCGAGGTGGACGACGTGTCCACGGAGGCGCTGCTGTTCCAGACCGGGTACCTCACCATTCGTCGGCCCGAACCGCGCGGCGGGACGATGTACTACCGGCTGGGCTATCCCAACCGCGAGGTGCGGCAGAGCCTGAACCAGAGCCTGCTGCACCACCTGACGGGGCGCCCGGCCGACCTCGCGGAGCGCCGCGCCCGGCTCTACGACCTGCTGGCCGCCGGCGACCTCTCCGGCCTCGAGACGCTGTTCCGGGCGCTCTTCGCGGGCATTCCCTACGAATGGCACACGAGGAACGACATCGCCCGCTTCGAGGGCTACTACGCCAGCGTCTTCTATTCCTGCTTCGCCTCGCTGGGGCTGGACGTGACGGTGGAAGACAGCAGCAGCCACGGGCGCCTGGACATGGCGGTGCGCGCCGGCGGGCGCGTGTACCTGTTCGAATTCAAGATGGTCGAGCCGCCGGCCGCCGGGGCCGGTCCTCCGCCCGAATCGGGTGGCCGGCCGGTCGGGACCCGGGGGGGCGCGGGCCGCGCCATGGCCCAGTTGAAGGCGAAGGGCTACGCCGACAAGTACCGCCATCTGGGGCAGCCGATCCACCTGGTCGCGGTGGAGTTCGACCGAGGCACCCGCAACCTGGCGGCGTTCGAGGTGGCCCACGCCTGATCGCCGCCCCGACCGCCGAGCCGGACGGCCCGGCGTTGCCCGCGGAGGCGGACTGGCGCGTAGCGCAAGGCTGATGACGCCGAAGGCGCCGGTGGCCGGCTTGCTTCGGGGAGGGGCAGCGCGGCCTCACCGTGGCCAGCCCGTCCGACGCCTTTGCCGATCGATCGTGAGTCGGGGTGGTGATAGGCTCGTGGGCCACCGGCGACGGTGGCCCACGAGCGCAACCTGAGGGAGTCATTGCGGCTCTGAGGTCGTCCGACCGACGAAGGAGATATCAGATGAGAAGGATCGAGACGTCACTCCGCGGAATCGTCGCGTTCTCGCTGGGTGCGCTGGTCGTCCTGGCCGGGTTGGCGGCAGCCCAGACGCCGTCTTCGGGACGGCTCCTGGTGCTGCTCAGGGACGCAAGCGCCCTCGCCATCGTCGATCCCGAGAGCGGCAACGTCCTGGGGCAAGTGCCGACGGGCCGGGACCCCCACGAGGTGACCGCGTCCGCCGACGGCCGGCTGGCCTTCGTGGCGAGCATGGTGGACGGCATCTCCGTCATCGACATCGCCGAGCAGGAGGAGATTCGCCGTGTCGACCCCGGTCCCGGCAGCCTGACCCACGACGTGCTGTACGCCGACGACAAGCTGTACTTCACCATCGAGGGCTACAAGTCGATAGGGCGCTACGACCCGGCCGCGGACGCCATCGACTGGACCCTCGGCATCGGCGAGGACGGCTCGCACATGCTGGTGCTCGATCGCGGGCGGGGCGCGATGTTCACGCCGAACATCGGCTCGAACACCGTCACCATGATCGAGAACGTCCTGGAGGGTCCCAGGCGGGCCCGGCTCACCGACATCCCCGTGCCGGGAGTGCGGCCCGAGGGCATCGACCTGTCGCCGGACGGCCGCGAGCTCTGGACCGCGACCCGGGGCGACGGCGGCGTGTCCATCATCGACGTGGACAGTCGAGAGGTCGTCGAGACCCTCGACCTGGGCATGCGGGACGCCAACCGGCTGAAGTTCACGCCCGACGGCCGCGTGCTGATCATCGACGGCGAGGCGGCGTCGCTGGTGGTGATGGACGCGGCCACCCGCAGCGTGATCGAGCGCGTGACGGTAGGCGAAACCGACACCGGCGACGGCGCCGTCCTGGTGGGGCCCGACGGCCGGCGCGCCTTTCTCGGCCTGAGGGCGGCGGACCGCGTCGCCGTCGTCGACCTTGAGACGCTGGAGATCACGATGGAGATACCGATGGGCGAGGGCGCCGGGCCCGGCTGCCTGTACTGGATCGGCGCGAGCTGACGGCAGCGACGTTCCGCGTTGCGGGCTCCTGAGGGCGCCCGGCCGCTCGAGCCCGGCTGCGGTGAGCCGATGATCTCGACCAGACCATCGACAACCGCAGTCAGTTCCTCATCCGAGGCCCGTCCGAGCCGCCGGCCGACGGGTTCCACCGAGAGCGTCCGGATCTGGCTGATCTCGACTCACGAGCGCCTGGGGAAGCGACGGGTGCCGGAGGAAAAGCGAAGACAGCAGGGAATGCGTCGGCGGCGCCGTCCGCCTCAGTGCACGTACGTGCTGCGCGCGAGCACGCGCCCGTCGCCCCACCGCAGCTCCACGTCGATGGAATGGGATCCCGGCTCGAGGTCGGGCACCCGGGTGAACAGCACGTAGCGGCCGCCGCTGACCGCGCTCGCCATCCGCTCGACGGCGCGCCGCGGATAGTGGAAGGTCGTCAGGAACAACCCGCCGGTGTGGTGGGAAACGTCGCGCAGGGCGTGCTCGAAGGTGTGGTAGTCGGCCTGGGTCGCGTCGAGCGAGAACACGGCGGCGCGGGCCGCATCGAGGGCGTCGAGCGCCCGGCCGTAGCGAGTGGATACGTGGTCGAAGCCGTAGCCGATCAGGACCACCGACTTCGACCCGGGCAGGGGGGCGAGCACCTCGCCGAGCCGCCGCAGCGCGTCCTCGACGTGCCAGATCTTCCGCCCCTCGGCCTGATCGATGCCCGCCACTATCGAGGGCCCCGCCTGCGGCTCGAGCACCGGCGGATCCTCGTGCATCACGTCCCAGGCGAGCACCTCGCGCGCCCGGTCGAGGTCGGCGGTGAAGTCGAGCCAGATCTTGAAGTGGTGCTCGAACGAGACCACCGCCACCCGGTCGTCCGGCCCCACCCCCTCCAGCAGCCCGTCGCTGTCCTGCAGCAGCCGCAACAGCCCCAGCGCCCGGTCTGCCTCGAGGCTCTTCTGCACGAAGAACACCACGAGCTGCCGGCGTTCGAGCGGAGGGAGGGCGTCGGCGAGGTCGGTCGAGGGCAGGGGCGCCCAATCGAGCTCGTCCGCGTCGACCCACGCCGACTCGGCATCGCCCGGCTTGCCCGTCCGCACCTCGAAGTCGTCCGAGGGCAGGGGCGCCCAACCGGACTCGTCTTCGTCGGGCCACAGCGCCGACTCGACGTCGACCGGCTCGCCGCCCGTCCACACCTCGACCTCGTCCGAGGGCAGGGACGCCCAACCGGACCCGTCCGCGCCGAGCCACAGCGCCGACTCGACGTCGACCGGCTCGCCGCCGATCCGCACCTCGAAGTCGTGAGGCCCGAGCCCCGCCACCGGCTCGCCCCCGTCGCCGATGACCCGCACGTCGATCAGGACGCGCGCGACGTCGACCCGCTCGGTCACCGCCGGCTGTTGCTGTGCGGCGTGTCCGACGGCGGCGGAGAACAGCATCGCCGCCGCCAACCAACCGCCCCGGTCGCCGATTCCCCCGACACGCGGCGGGGTCCGCGGATCCCGCGCCGCCACGCGATGCGTCCGCGCCTCCCGCCACAGGGCGCGCAACCGGCCCGTCAACGTCATGCCGACCCAGTCCAGACCACGCAGCTTTCGAGTCATAATCGTGCGCGCGCGTTCCATCAACTCGTCCTTCCAACTCGTCCTTCAGGACGACCGTCGTTCTCATGCCCGCGCTCCGTACGTCTTGTCACACTATCGCACAGTCATCATGCTCTTGTCCCTCGCCCGATTCGGCCCCCCCGTCCGACGGCGCGGTCGACTGCGCCGGTGTGTAGAATGGACTCGGATCGTTTGTCACTCGCAGGGTTCAGCAACGAACGGGGGATCGCCACGATGGACGGAAGACGGAATCCCCCGGTCGGCCTCGGCGTCGCCGGGCGCCGTCGCGCCGAGGCTGCACACACGCTTCGGGTCTGTCTGCTGGCGGCGGCGCTCGCCGCGAGCCTGCCCGCGACGCCGGTCTCGGCCCAGGACGGAATCGGGGTCGACGCCGTCGTCGGCCGGGCGGCGGCCTACGTGTCGGCGTACGTCGACGACCTGTCGAACGTGGTGATGGAGGAGGACTACCGGCAGACCTGGCAGAGGTACGGGCGGCGGGTCCGCCGGCGCCTCGTGTCGGAGTTGCTGTTGATACGGGTGGGCGGGGACGGCCAGTGGGTCGGGTTCCGCGACGTCGTCGAAGTCAACGGCCGGAGGCTGGAGAACCGGGGGAGCCGGCTCGCGTCGCTCTTCGTTGACGGCCGGACGAGCATCGACGGCGAGTCGAGCGCCCTCGCCCGGGCCCGCCGCATCAGCGAAGAGAGCGCCCGCTACAACATGGGCGAGACCCACCGCACGTTCAACGTTCCCACCTACCCCCTCCTGTTCCTCCATCCGGCCAACCTCGATCGGTTCTATTTCGAACGGATGCGCACGGACCGCGGGGGCTGCGGGGGCGCGGCCACGGCGAGGAACGTGCGATTCGAGGAGGTCGCGTATCCCACGATGACGCGCGGCTTCGGGGATATCGACCTGCCGGCCCGCGGCCGCTTCTGTATCGACCCCGAGTCGGGCCGGGTGCTCGAGGCCGAGTTCGAGTTGCATCACCCCGCGATGGGCGAGCAGCCCTCGGCCGAGGCGCGCGCCCACGTGTCGTTCGAGCTCGAGCCGCGGCTGAACCTCTGGGTCCCGACCGAGATGCGCGACAACGTCGTGGAGCAGCGCGGTCCGGTCAGGGTCGTCATGGACGGCACCGCGCGGTACCGGAACTACCGGCAGTTCGACGTCCTCGTGTCGGAGAACACGGACCTGCCGTCCGACGAGGACGTCAGCCCACGGTGATGGCGCCGGCGGCTTCGACGACAGCCGCGACGGTGCCGGCGGAGGGGATAGAAGCGGTCACCCGCGCGTTCGCCAGGATCATCGACCGGGTGAACGAGCGGGAGATCGAGGATCTGCAGCCGCGATGACGCCGGTCGGCGGCCCGCCGCTCATGCCGGTGAAGCGGCTCGGCCGGAATCGCTCGCGCTGGTGGAGTCCTCGCGTCGGCGGCGTCAGCCTCGCCCGGCCGCCAGCAGGGCGTCGACTTCGGCCGGTGTCGGGCTCGCCTCGCGCTCATGGATTCGTCGCGTGGCCGACGTCAGCCTCGTCCGGCCGCGCGCAGGGCGTCCACTTCGGGCGGCCTCCCGCTGTGGATTCTCCGCGTGGCGGACGTCAGCCTCGCCCGGCCGCCAGCAGGGCGTCCACTTCGGCCGGCGTCGGGCTCGCCTCGCGCGCGCCGAGGCCGCGGCACTTGAGCGCGGCTGCCGCGTTCGCGTAGCGCAGGACGTCCTCGACCTCGGCGCCGTCGCCGCCGCGCAGCCAGCCGGAGATGAAGCCGCCGCGGAAGACGTCGCCGGCGCCGGTGGTGTCGACGATCGGCACCCGGAAAGCCGGCGTGCTTACCTCCACGTCGCCGACGAGGGCCAGGCTGCCTTCCGCACCCAGCGTCATGCAGACCAGCCCCGGGTGGTAGGCGTCCCGGATCGCCCGTAGCGCCGCCCCCGGTGCGCCCTTGCCGGTCAGCGCAGCCGGGAACTCCTGCGCCGTGACGATCACGTCGATTTCCGTCAGCAGTGCGTCGATGCCGTCCCGGACGTGCTCGACGTCGATGACGGTCCGGACCCCGGCGCGCCGCGCCGCGCGCGCCGCCGCGGTCGACGCCGCCGTCTCGTGACAGTCGACGAGCAGCACCCGGCCGGCGCACGCTGCGGCCGGGTCGACGTCGTCGGGGCGCAGCTTCAGTCCGGGGTCGCGAGTCCAGAGCACGGTACGCTCGCCGGTTCCCTCGTCGACGAGAATCACCGACATTCCGTTCCGCGTGTCGGGGGCCACGCGGCACGCGCTGACGTCGACCCCTTCGTCGGCGAGGCTCGCCCGCCCGCGCCGCCCGCTGTCGTCGTCGCCGAAGCACCCCACGTAGCGCGCCCGCCAGCCGAGCCGCGCGCACGCCACCATGGCGCTCGCCGCCTGGCCCCCCGGCGAGTACGCGTGCCGCCGGATCGGCTGCTTCGAGTCGGGCCGCGGAAAGCGCTCGACGACGACCAGGAGGTCGGTCATGTTCAGGCCGAACCCGACCACGTCGAAGCGCCGGCCCTCGGGTGGAGGGAGCCGGATCGGCATCCGCATGGCTGGATCGTACACGTCGGCAGGCTGACCGTTCGCGCGAGATTCACGGGAACCCTGTTTCGATGTCGCGGGTCGGGTGCACGACCAGAGAGTGAGGCGCCACCGGGAACCACGTCGATAATCGCCGGCCTGAACCGTGTCAGGGCGGTCGTCTCACGAATCTGTCGTGCACACCAGTCGGCGATCGCCGGTCGCGCTTGTCTGCGCGGAAGTGACGCACCGCGATTCCGGCGGGCCGAGTCAGTCGGCGGCGAGGCATGCGGCGCCGTCGAGCGGCTGCCATCGGGGCGGGTTGGCCAGGTCGGCCGCGCGCAGCCGTCCGCCGCGCGCGGTGAGCCAGCCGGCGACGGCGTCTCGGACCTGTGGGGCCGTCGCCGTCACCGTTGCACGAGCGCCGCCGCGCGCCCGGGCGGCGAAGGAGTCCGTGGTCGCCACAACGAGCGTTTCCGCGGGGTCGATCCGGGTGCCCGACGACCGCACAATCGAGACCTCCGGGCTCTCTCCCGCGCAGGTCACGCGAACCCGGATCCCCGACACGCTCGGGACCCCGCGCCGCCGCCGCGACGCCTCCCTGGCGAGCACCTGCTGCAGTTGGGCCCCCGTCAAGACCAGCGCGACGACGCGATTGTCGAACGGAAACACGTCGTAGAGCGGCCCGCGGGTCAGGGCCCCGGCCGGCAGATCGGTGCGCAGCCCGCCGCGTCGCGCCCCCATGCCGATCGCGGCGTCGGCGCCGGGCACGGCAGCGCGGAAGGCATCGGCGAAGAGGTTGCCGAGGGGCGAGTCGAGGCCCTCTCCGTTCCGGGGCAGGGCGGTCTCGAGGACGACGCCGAGCGATGCCTCGCGCCAGCGGCGCACCCGCTCGAGCTCGGGCCGCATCGCGTCCGTCACCGACGCGTCCGGCGCGACCGGCGCCCCCTCGTAGCGCGGCGGCGCGCCCGCGGCCGCGCAGGCCCCGTCCGGTCCGACGGCCGCACACAGCGCCTGCGGCGCGAAGAGGCGCGCCGACACGACCCCCTCGCCGCGCTCGACGGTCAGATCGAGGCGAGCGAACGCCGCCCCCCGCGAGTACGCCTGGACGATGGGGATGCCCGCCACGACGTGCGCCACGGCCGCATGGCTGTGCCCCGCGACGATCGCATCCACGAGGCCCGCGGGAAGCTGCCGGGCGAGCCGGAAGATCTCGCCATCGTCGTCGCACGACGAGAGGTCGGCAGGGTCGTCGAACCGCGCGCACCACCCGCCGGCGTGCGCCAGGACCACCACCACGTCGACGCCGCGCTGCCGCAGCCGCCGCGCCTCCGCCTCGACGGCGGGCGCGAGCGGCGTCGTCCGAAGCCCCTGGACGTTGGCGGCGAGGGTCAAGCGGAGCGCGTCGACGGTCATCACGCCCACGATGCCGACGTGCAGGCCCGCGGCGTCCACGACGGTGGACGGCCGGACGTTCGGCCACGCCACCGGGCGTCCCGTGACCTCGTCGATCAGGTTCGCCGCGAGGAACGGAAACCGCGCGCGGGCGGCCGCCGCCTTGAGCGCACCGCGCAGGTCGGGCGGCGCGCCGTCCCCGGATGCGGCGTCGAGCGCTCCGTAATCGAACTCGTGATTGCCGATGGCCAGCGCGTCGTAGCCGAGCGCGTTGTAGGCGTCGACGACGAGCGCGCCCTCCGACAGGTTCGACTCGATGCCCCCCTGGAAGGTGTCGCCCGCATCGAGCAGCAGCACCGCGCCGCCGTCCCGGTCCCGCGCCGCGCGGAGGTTGCGCAGATACCCGCCGAGCTGCGCGACTCCTCCGCGCCCGCCCCGCGGAAACACGCGGCCGTGCACGTCGGTGGTGCCCACGATGGACAGCGTCACCCGGCCGGGCGCGCCCGTCGCCGCGGGGCGCTGAAGGGCCGCGACCGCCTCTGCGAGCAGAGCGAGGAAGACGACGAGCGCCGCCCCGCGGACCATCGCGAGGTACCTGGCCGGCCCGGGCATCGCTTGAGCATACTCCTCCCCGGCATTTGCGCAAGCCGCCGCCGGGAACCGTTCATTGGGAGATGTCGTGGCCGAGGACGACGACAGGGCGCCGGCCGGCTCGCTTGCGACCACGAACCGGATTCACGCCCGCTCAGCGGATGTCGCCCCGCCTCAGTCGCCGGCCGGTCGGCTGTCGGTCGCGAGGCGATAGCTCGTGTTGCGCCCGCCGCCGGGGTTGCGGGCCAGGAGGCCGTGGCCGACCAGGACCGTCATGTCCCGCAGCGCCGTGTCCTGGGAGCACCTGGCGAGTTTCGCCCACTTCGACGTGGTCAGCTTCCCCTCGAAGCCGTCCAGGACGCGGTTCAGCACTCGCCGCTGCCGTTCGTTGAGGGCGAGGCCGGCCGCGCGTTCCCAGAACCGGGCCTTCGCGAGCACGGCGCCCAGCGCGGTGCCCGCCGCCTCGATCGACCGGCCGAGGCAGGCGAGGAACCACGTCATCCACCGGGTGACGTCGGTCGTACCGCGTTGAGTTCGCTCCAGCACGTCGTAGTAGTCCGCCCGCTCCGCCCGAATCTGCGACGACATGCTGTAGAAGCGCTGGGAGTTGGCCTCCGAACGAGCCAGCGCCATGTCGGCGACGGCGCGCGCGATGCGGCCGTTTCCGTCCTCGAACGGATGGATGGTCACGAACCAGAGGTGCGCCAACCCCGCCCTGAGCACGGGGTCCGCATCGGCCGGCGCCTCGAACCAGCGCAGGAACGCCCGCATCTCCGCGTCGACCCGCGCCGCCTCCGGGGCCTCGAAGTGCACCCGCTCTCGGCCGATTGGACCGGAGACCACCTGCATCGGGTCGACTTGCTCGCCGCGCCATCGCCCGACCGCGATCCGCCGCATCCCGCTGCGGCCGGTCGGGAACAGCGACGCGTGCCAGTCGAACAGTCGCCCCGACGTGAGTGGCTGGTCGAACCGCCCGGTGGCATCCAGCATCAGCTCGACGACCCCCTCGACGTCGCGATCCGCCGTCCCGAGCCCACCGGCATCCATGCCCAGTCGCCGCGCGACCGACGAGCGTACCTCCGCCGCATCGAGCTTTTCTCCCTCGATGTCGCTGCTCTTCACCACGTCCTCGACCAGCGTGCCGAGCACCGCCTCGCGCCGCAGGTCGAAGCCGAGGGTCTCCATGCGGCCGAGGAGGCGGCCCTGCCGATGCCTGACGTCGGCCAGCGCGTCCGCCAGCGCCTCCGGCCTCCAGTGGAGCCGCGGCCAGTCGGGTCGTTCGTGGATGTAGATTCTCCGCACGATTCGCGGCGATTGTAGCAGCGATTCACCGCATGAGGGTCCGCGACATTGCCCGATCCCTTCCGGAGCGGTCCTCGCGTCAGCGATCGTCAGTCGACGATCCTGAGCCGCCTGCCGCCCCCCGCGAGGGTAGCGACCCCGCCCGACCTGCGTAGCAGGCATCAACTACCGGTTCTGGATTTGGTGTAGAGTGCAATGTCCGTGGCGCACAGGAGCAGGCTGTCATGCGCAGGGTATCCGTTACACAAGCTCGAAACACGCTCTCCGGGCTGATTCGCGAGGTCGAGGCCGGCGAAGCAGTGCACATCACGCGACGCGGAAGAGCGGTCGCTGTCCTGGTTTCCATGGACGATTACGATCGCCTGGAATCGGGAGAACCCCGGCGGGACTTCTGGCAAGGGACCAAGGAGTGGCGCGCCGAGGCAGGCGTTGACTGGCCGGAACTCACGCCAGACGAAGTGGATGGCTGGCGTGACCGCCGCCCGCCCCGCGAGCCCGAATGGCCGGACTGAGGTTCCTGCTCGCTTCGCAATGGGATGGGACGGCCGATGCCCGTCCGAGCATCACCTCGTGCCGGTCCATCCCGACTGCGGCCCACGTTCTTGCACCACCGGATAGCGTGGAGGGCCCCAATCGTTCGGGTGCTCGATCATCACTTCGATGAAGCGAGGCACGAGAGACGACATGATTTTCGCACCGGCTTCTATTTGGTGGCGGTTCACGCTGCTCTTCCAGGTCGCGCCGCCGTGAAGTAGTTGATTCCGTAACGTGTAGAGGCGATAGAACAGTTCACGCAACACGGTAGGGCGTCCTTGCGAGAGCGCCTGCAGCACAGCTTCTGTGTTGGACCTGTAGCCACGCTCCCAATCCTGATGATGGCCCTGTTCCCGGTTGTGGTGTGTCCAGAACGGTTGATAGACGTACTTGTTGTTCACAAAAGTGCGGATCTGACGCACCAACTCGGGGAAGATCGCCTCCTTGATTGCCTGGTAATCACAGTCGATGATCTTCTCCAGATACCTTCTGAAGGACTCACTCTCCTTCTCCGTATCGCTCCACGGGGAACCCAGTTGGCCGTAGGCCGAATTGAAGGCTATCCAATAGAAGATGAAGGCTGCATCTGCATCCTCGTCGTCGCGTCTGCGATACTCCTGTTCGGCGCGCTCGAGCCAACTCAGGGCGCGACGCAAGCGGAGGTTGGGCGCCTGGTCGGCATGGGTCAGCTCGTTCGAGCTGCGGAACCAGTGGGCACTCGTCCACTGGGCTTCCAGCTCCTTGGCGGACTTCGCGCTCATGGTTCCACTGGGGTCGATCGTCCCTCAGCGTCCCGCGACCGGCAGAATCAGCCCTCGGCTACTGTCGGCGGGCGGATCAATACCCCACCACCTGCCCGTCCTTGCGCACGTCCGTCCCCCCGTGCAGCATCCCCGTCTCGGGGTGGATCATGATGGCCTGATAGCCGCCCATGCCGCCGCCGCCGGCCCGGACGACGTTGTGGCCGCGGCGGCGCAGCTCGGCGATGACCTCGTCGGAGACGCCGGGCTCGACCGCGACGGTGCCGCCGGGCCGGCTGCTCGGGCTGTGGCGCACGCGGGCGGCGTCGCCGGCTTCCTGGAGGTTCATGCCGAAGTCGATGATGTTCGACAGCACCTGCCAGTGGCCCTGGGGCTGCATGGCGCCGCCCATGACCCCGAACGACATGAACGGCCTGCCGTCCCTGGTGACGAAGCCGGGCATGTTGGTGTGCAGCGAGCGCTTGTGGGGCTCGAGCGAGTTGAGGTGGCCTTCTTCGAGCGTGAAGCCGGAGCCGCGGTTCTGGAGGGCGAAGCCGAGATCGCCCGGCACCACCATCGAGCCGAAGCCGCCGAAGATGCTCTCGATGAGGGAGATGGCGTTGCGGTCCTCGTCGACGACGGTCAGGTACACGGTGTCGCTATGGTCGAACGGCTGGCCCGGGGCGACCTCGGTCGACGCGCGCTCGGGGTCGATGAGCTGGCGGCGGGCGTCGGCGTACGACTTCGAGATGAGGGGCTGCGTGGGCAGCTCGTTGGCGTCGGCGTCGGCCACGTAGGTGTCGCGGTCGGCCCACACGAGCTTCTTGGCCTCGGTGTAGAGATGGATGGCGTCGGCGGTGTTCTTGCCGAGGGCGGGAACGTCGTAGCCCTCCATGATGTTGAGGATCATCAGGGCGAGGATGCCGGAGCTGTTGGGCGGCACCTCCCAGACGTCGTAGCCGCGGTAGTTGGTGCTGACGGGCTCGACCCACACCGACGAGTGGTCCTCGAAGTCGGCCATCGTGAAGTAGCCGCCGTTCGCCTCGCTGAACGAGACGATGCGCCGGGCGATGTCGCCCTTGTAGAACGCGTCGCGGCCGCCCTGAGCGATCGCCTCGTAGGTGGCGGCGAGCCGCGGGTTGCGGAAGACCTCGCCGACGCGCGGCGGCCGGCCGTCGGGCAGGTAGGTGGCGGCCGAGTCGGGCCACTGCACGAGCGACGGCATCGCCCCCGCCCACTGCCGCTGGATGATCTCGCTCACCGGGAAGCCCTCGAGGGCGTAGCGGATGGCCGGCGCGAGCACCTCGGCGAGGCTCATCGTGCCGAAGCGCTCGAGCAGCTCGTGCCAGCCGTCGACGGCGCCGGGCACGGTCCAGGTGAGCGGCCCGTTCCCCGGCATGCGGCTGTAGCCCTGGCGGACGAGGGTCTCGCGGCTGATCTCGTACGGCGCCCGCCCGGTGGCGTTCAGCCCGTAGAGGCGCTCGGTGTCGGCGTCCCAGACGAGGGCGAAGAGGTCGCCGCCGATGCCGTTCATGTGCGGCTCGACGAGGCCGAGGACGGCGTTGACGGCCACCGCCGCGTCGACGGCGTTGCCGCCCGCCTTGAGGATGTCGAGGCCGACCTGGGCCGCCAGCGGCTGGCTGGCCGCCACCATCCCGTGCGGCGCGATCACCTCTGACCGGCTGCCGTGGGGGCTCCGCGCGGGCCGGCTGTAGCCGTGGCCGAGCGGCTCGTCGGACTGGGCGTGCACGGTGGCATCGGTTCCGATCATCGCGATCCCCAGCAGGATGGCGAGCACCGGGGCCGACAGAACGGCCCGGAACACCGGACGACAGGACGGCAGCGCCAGCAGCATCGTGTACCCCTTTCCATCGGCTCGGCAATCTGGTCGGGGAAGCCGTCGCCGGTTCGCGGCGCCGACTTCCGCCCAGTCGACCCGTCGGGTGCGCCCACCGTTTCGCGGCGAGAGACCCGGCGGGCGCCGGCGGGACGACGCGCCCCGACGGCTGCGAGCGGATGTTATCGCAATTCGCCCATCGGCGGATCACGGTGCGCGGGCATGCCTGCCCGAGTGCCGGCGGACCCCGCCGGCGGCTCCGGTCGGCGGGATGCGGGGGCGCACGTCAAGAAGGTGAGACGCGGCCCGCAAACCGTACCGCTGAGGCCGGGACGGCGCGTTCCGGAGGGGTTTTCGCAGCCGAGAACACCGAGAATCGGCAGCCTGACAGCCCAGGGTGGCAGCCATCTCACGAATGACGTGCACCCCATGCGGACGGGGCGGTCCGCGCGGGACGGTGAAGTGGGGTATGCTCGCCGGCCAGGAGGTCGCGCATGACGTGCATCTTGTCGCTTTGGCTGCCGATCCTGCTGTCGGCGGTCCTCGTCTTCGTCGCCAGCTCGGTCATCCACATGCTGCTGTCGTATCACGTCGGCGATGCCGGGCCCGTTCCCGATCAGGAGAAGGCGGCGGACGCGTTGCGGGGGCTGGAGATTCCGCCCGGCGACTACGCCATCCCGCGGGCGTCGAGCATGAAGGAGATGAACACCCCGGAGTTCGCGGAGCAACTGAAGCGCGGGCCCGTCGTGTTCCTGACGGTGCTCCCCAACGGGCTGCTGGCCGTCGGCCGGAGCCTGGCGCAGTGGTTCGTCTACTGCGTGGTGGTCGGCGCCGTCGCCGGCTACACGGCCGGCCTCACCCTCGCGCCCGGCGCCGAGTACGGCCTCGTCTTCCGCGTCGTGGGCATCGTGGCCTTCGCCGGCTACGCGCTGGCGATTCCGCAGAGCACCATCTGGTGGCACCGAAGCTGGCGCTTCACCCTGCTGACGATGGTCGACGGGGTGGTCTACGCGCTGCTGACGGCCGGCACGTTCGGCTGGCTCTGGCCGTAGGAGACCCGCGGGCTGCCGCGTTCCACCGGGGCCGGCGAATGGTGCCGGCGGGCTCGAGGCTCGACCGAAGGGCGTGGCGAGAGCACGTGTCGGCGATTGTGAACGCGGAACGACATCGTCCGCGAAAACGGAGCAGTTCAGACAGATGCGCCGCGGCCGCCTGCGGTGGCGCCAGTCGCCCCGGGGGCGCCGGGAGCCGCGCCAACGGTGTGAGTTTGGCGGGTCGGCGTCCTCGTGGAGTGCATCGGGAGATCCGAACCATGAAGCGTGTCACTCGCGTCGTCGCCGGCGCCGGCTTGGTCCTGTCCCTGGTGGCCGGTTCCGCTCCCGCCCAGCCCCGGCTGACCATGCAGTGGGAGGCGATGGCCGAGCGCCTCGTGGCCCAGCTCGCGCCCGAGCCGGGCGAGCGCATCCTGCTGGTGGCGCGCCCGGGGCAGTTCGACGAGCTGATTCCGCCGCTGCGCTACGCCCTGCTGCGGGCCGGGGCCGTCGACCTCGGGGTGATCGACGTCATCGAGGAGCCGTACCCCGAGGGCTGGGACGGCGACCTCCTGGCCGAGGGCACGGCGGCCGCACGGGCCGTCTACCGCGAGATGCTGCGCGGCTTCGACGGCGCCATCATGCTGCCGGGGGCGCGGCCCGACCATGCGGTGTACGCGGCGCTCCAGGACCTGCTGCACGAGGGCATCGGCCGCACCATCCACTTCCACTGGACCCAGAACGGCAGCGCGTTCCCCCTGCCAGGGCAGCCCATGCCGTCGCAGGCGGTCATCGACGCCGCGTATCAGCACGCGCTGCTCGAGACCGACTACGCGGGGCTGGCGGCGGTGCAGCGGCGCTTCGTCGAGGCGATGCGCGGGGCCGAGGTGCGGGTCACCTCGCCGCTCGGCACCGACATCCGGTTCCGCATCGGCGACCGGCCGGTGAACTACGGCGACGGCAACGCCTCGAAGGCGCGCACCGACCAGGGCGTCATCCTCATCGACCGAGAGATCGAGCTGCCGTCGGGGGCCATCCGGGTCGCGCCGGTGGAAGAGACCGTCGACGGCGTCATCGTCTTCCCGCCGTCGCAGTGGGACGGGCGGCCGGTCACCGGCCTGCGCGTGACAATCGAGAGCGGGCGGGTCACGGGGACGACCGCCGAGTCGGGGCAGGAGGCGGCCGACGCCGAGCTCGCCGGCGTCCCCGAGGAGGCGCGCGCCTTCCGCGAGTTCGCCCTCGGCTTCAACCCGCTGCTCGCGGTGCCCGAGCGCAACCCGTGGATTCCGTACTACGGCTACGGCGCGGGCATCGTGCGGCTGTCGCTCGGCGACAACTCCGAGCTGGGCGGCACCGTCACCGGCGGCTACGTCCGCTGGAACTTCTTCACGGACACGACGGTGACGGTCGGCGACGAGGTCTGGGTGCGGGACGGGCGGCTCGTGCGCTGACCGCGGCGGGCGGCCCGTGCGCCGGGGCCGGCGCACCCGGGGCCCGCCCCGTGCAAGGTTGGACGGATGGCCGGGGCCGCATGCGCGCGGTCCCGGCCGTCGGACGCCCCTACTGCATGTTGACGAACCGCTGCACCCGCTTGCCCTCCAGGGTCTCGCCGACGTAGATGTTGCCGCTCGAGTCGACGGCGAGGCTGTGGGCGGCGGTGAACCCGCCCGCCATGTGGCCGCCGAAGCCGAACGACCCGAGGATCTCGAGGCTCGACCGCTCGATCAGCCACACCTTCTGGTTCATCCCGTCGATGTTGTAGAGGACGCTCTGGTCGCCGTCGGGCGAGAAGTCGACGTCGAACGCCGACCCGAACCCGCGGGTCCGGCCCGCGATGACCACCTCGTTCAGGAACGTGCCGTCCCGCTCGAACACCTGGATGCGGTCGTTGACGCGGTCGCAGACGTAGACGAGCCCGTCGTTGGACAGGGTCGCGCAGTGGACCGGCCGCCCGAACTGCTGTGAGAGGGGTGCGTCGGGGTCGTAGCTGTACGCCTCGTCGGTGGGCCGGTTGCCGTAGGCGCCCCAGTGGCGCTTGTACTCGCCGGTGTCGGCGTCGAAGACCGCGACCCGGCGGTTGCCGTAGCCGTCGGCGATGTACACCTCGTTGGTCTCGGGGTCGACGTCGATCTCGGCCGGCTGGCCGAAGTTGGCGAGGTCGTTGCTGCCCTCGCCCTGGCCGTGCCGGCCGATCTGCAGCAGGAACTCGCCGTCGCGGGTGAACTTCAGGATGTGGGCGTCGTCGCCGCCGCTGCCGCCGAGCCAGACGTTGTCGAGGTGGTCGATGAAGATGCCGTGCTCCGAGTCGGGCCACTCGTAGCCCTCGCCGGGCCCGCCCCACGCGTTCACCACGTTGCCGGTCTGGTCGAACTCGATGATCGGCGGCGCGGGCCGGCAGCACTCGGCCAGCGGCGGCGTCGCGTCCGCGCCCCGCTCCTGCACGTTCAGGCTGCCGGGGCGGTGCACGATCCAGATGTGGTCGCGGGCGTCCACCGCGACCCCCACCACGTTGCCCAGCGTCCAGTTGTCGGGCAGCGGCTTCGGCCACGTGGCGTCGAACTGGAACGCGGCCGCGTCCGACCCCGCCTGGGCGCCGCCGGTCACGGCGGACAGGCGCGGCAGGCCGGCGACCAGGACCGCGGCGACCGCGAGCACGAGGGCGACGAGTATCGAGAAGTGACGCCGTGTCATCGGTGCCTCCAGACTGCTTGTCTCGCGTCGCACCCCGCCCCTGCGGCTGCGGTCAGGGTTCGACGGTGAAGTCGGCCGCCCAGACGTGCTGGCCCCAGTGGATCACCAGGCGTCCCGCGTCGCCGCCCGTCGGCAGCAGCGACACCGCCAGGGGACGGTCCTCGTAGGGACCGCCGTGGGTGTGGTCGATGTCGACCTCGGCCGCGTCGAACGCCGGGTCGTGCTGGGTGCCCCAGGAGTCGGGCTCGTTGTTGAAGACGAGGGTCCAACCCGGGCCGGACGCCCGCAGCCAGAGGCCGTACGAGCCGGGGAAGTCGGGCGCGAGGTTGTCGGTGGGGATGAGGGTGTCGCCGAACCTGAGGGGCACCTCGCTGCGGAGCCGGATGACCGCGCCCTCGGTGAGCTCCACGAGGTCGCCGTCGCCGATCGACTCCAGCGCCGCGAAGTCGACGTGGTCGGTGCCGAGCTCCTGCTCGAAGAGCACCTGGATGTGCGCGCCGCCAGGCGTCACGAGGGCGGTCTCGTTGCGGGACGCCAACGCGGTCGCCCGGTAGCGGGCGTCGAGGTCGGAGTCGCGGGTCAGGCTGGTACCCCGGCTGACGTTGGAGGTGCGCGGGGGACGGGGTCGCCGCGGCAGCTCGACGAACTCGAAGTCGGTCGTCCACCGGTTCCGCCCCCAGGCCAGCTCCAGCGTTCCGGCCTGGTCCGCGGCCGGCAGCAGGCTCACGGTCAGCGTTCCCGTCTCGTCCGCAAGCGCTTGGTGGGCGAGGGGGATGCGGCCGGGCCGCGGGGACTCGTCCGCTTCGTCGCCGGCGCCCTCCGCGTTCTCGCCCTGCTCGCCTTCGGCGTCCGCGTCCCGGGCGTCCGCCTCGGCGTTCTCGCTTCCGGCGTCCGCGCTCTCGGCGTCCACGTTCTCGCCCTCGGCAACTTCCCGGGCGTCGGCCGGCGCGGGGGCATCCGGGTCGCCTGCCGCGTCGGCGTCGTCACCCGCCTCGCCGGACGGGGCGGCGGAGTCCTCGTCGTCGGGCGCATCCGGGGCTTCCTCGACCGGCCGGGCATCGAGGACCCAGCCCGCGGCGGTGCGCATCAGCCAGAGGTCGTGGTCGGGTCCGGAACGGGGCGGATCTTCCGGGTCGGGGGCCAGCGTGCCGATCGCCAGCGAACGATGGCCCTCGAGCCGGCCCAGCCGCACCGCCGCCTGCGTCGAGCCCGCGCGCAGCACGAGCAGCGAGCGGTGGTCCGACGGCAGCGCGGGGTCGTAGGTCAACCGCACGTTGCGGCTGTTCAGGGTCAGCTCGGACCGGATGAGGTCGTCCGTGTCCTCGTCCGCCTGTCCCGCCCGGGCCGGGGCGGCGACGAGCGAGAGGGCGCACGGGACGACGACAGATGCGGCGAGGAGGTGTTGCAGAGCAAGCATGGTGTGGTCCAACCCGGGGAGGGAAGCCGAGCGACCCGCGCCAGACCGGGCGCGGGCCTCTCGCACAGGTGTTGCGGCCGGGCGGCGGCGCTTGGCGGCGCCGACGCCCGGCCTGCCAGTCGTACTGCCGTCTGCGCCGTTCCACGAGGGCAGACGGCTGCTCGTTCTACTCGTCGTCGGTGGTGTTCGCCGGCTCGTCGAGCTCGACGGCGTAGCCGATGAAGCCCAGCGTCATCTCGTCGTCGGTTCGCGGACCGTGGCCGGGCGAGTCGGTCGAGCGGAAGTCGTAGCGCGCCGCCCGCTCCGGCGAGTTGTCGTACCAGAAGCTGACGTCGATGCGCGTGCCCTCGGGCAGCAGCTTCGGCTCCTTGTACTTGTAGGTCTCCTGCCAGCCCTGGTCGTACTCCGGCACGTCGAGCAGCAGCTCCTCGCGGCCGTCGGGGTAGATGGCGGTGTAGCGCGACGCCGTGCCGCGCAGGTGCGCGTGGGGCCAGTAGGTCAGCACCTGGATGTCCTTGTCCAGGGTGCGGGACGTGCCGATCCGGTAGTTGGGATGGCCCGGCGGAATCTCGAACCCGGTGTTCCCGATCGAGTCATTGATCACCTGGAAACGCACCGGCCGGTCCTCGACGAAGAAGGCGATCTCGGGCTGCGTCCAGATGCCCGTGCCCTCGCCGGGGTCCTTGTGGTAGTGCATGTTGTAGGTCAGCGTCGACCCCGCCTCGAGCCGCAGGCCGTAGCCGTCGGGCAGCATGACCGCCTCGGCGCCCTCGGCGACGCACGTCAGGAGCTGGCCCGAGCCGGCCGCACCCTCCTCGGCCGCGGCCTCCTCGACCGGCCGCTCGCCGGGGGCGGGCCCGCGCACGAAGCCGCACATGTGGTGGCCGACCTTGCCGGCGTCGGTCTTGAACTCCCAGCCGCGCACCCAGACGTCGTCGGGCAGGTCCGCCTCGGTCAGGGTCTTGAAGAAGCTGATGTTCAGGTCGTAGACGTCGTCCTCGATGAAGTACGGCTCGTCGAGCTTGAACACGTAGTCGGGCGTGCCCAGCGACCAGCCGTCGCTCGTGCTCTCGACGAACTGCCGGGGCGCGGGCGCGTCGGCCCGGTCGCCGGCGGGGGCGCCCGCCTCGACCCAGCTCAGCAGGGTCTCGATCTCGGCGTCGGTGAGCAGGCGCTCGTTCGAGAAGACGTCCCTCGGCGCCGAGGCGTACCACGGCGGCATCTCGCGCGCCTCGACCTTGTGGGCGATGGCGCGGGCCCAGGGGCGGGTCTCCGCGTAGTTCATGAACGACATCGGGGCCACCACGCCGCCGAGGTTCTGGCCCTCGGGCTGATGGCAGCTCTGGCAGTTGTCCTGGATGATCGGCAGGACGTCCCGGTAGTAGGTGACGTCGCCCTCGTTCGCCTGGCTGGGGGCGGCGACGAGCGACAGGGCCCCCACCGCCACGACGACCGCGAATGTTCGCGCCTGGATTCTCATGAATGGACTCCTTCGACCGGTGCACGGGTACGGCGAGCAACGCGCATTATGACACAACTCGCCCGCGGGTACCGCGCGTTCGTCGCGGTTGACAGATGCCTGCGCCTGGTGGCGAGGTTCCGGCATGCGAACGGCCCTCGGCTTCGACGACCACCGGTTCCGCGAGGTGAAGAAGCTGGCGGCCCGCGACGGCGAGACGATCGAGACGCGCTCTGGGAGTGGCAAGGAGGGCCGCGGGCGATCGTCGACGGCGAATCGGGTTGCCAACGGGCGCGGCTGGCACTACAGTAGCGGGGGCGGTGACCGGCGCTTGCGGATGGCGCCGCCTCCGGGACGCTGGAGACACATGATGCTGTCGAGGACGACGCCGGCCGTCCGATGGATGGGGGTATGGGCCGTCGCACTGGCGGCCCTGGCGCCCATGACGGCGTCGGCGCAGGGCTCCGAGGCGGCGCCGTACGACGCCGCGTCCGCCGACGCGCTCGTGCAACGCTACTGCCTGGCGTGCCACACCGAGGCCCGGGAGGCGCGCGGGCTGGTGCCGGTGGCCTTCGACGGGCTCGACGCCGCCGACGTCGGGGCCGACGCCGACGTCTGGGAGGCCGTCGTCCGCAAGCTGCGGCTCGGCATGATGCCGCCGGCCGGCCGGCCGCGCCCCGCCGCGGAAGTCCACGAGCGGTTCCTCGGCTGGCTCGAGGACGGGCTCGACGCCGCCGCGGCCGAGCGCCCCGATCCGGGCCGGCCCGCCGTGCGCCGCCTGACCACCCCCGAGTACCGCAACGCGGTGCGCAGCCTCCTCGACCTCGAGGTCGACGAGGGCTGGCTGCTGTTTCCGCCCGACGACGTCAGCCAGGAGGGGTTCAGCACCGACGCCGAGGCCCTGTCGGTGTCGCCGGCCCTGTTCGACCGCTATCTCTCGGCCGCCAACCGCATCAGCCGGCTCGCGGTGGGGGACCCCGCCGTGGGGCCCGGGTTCGCCGCCGCCACGTACTCCACGCCGCGGCTGCTGTACCAGGACGACCGCATGAGCGAGGACCTGCCGTTCGGGTCCCGCGGGGGACTGGCGGTCCGGCACTACTTCCCGCTCGACGGCGACTACCGCGTGAAGCTGCGGCTGCGCCGGATGATCTACGACTACGTCGTCGGCATGGGGACCGCCCAGCAGATCGAGGTCCGCCTCGACGGGAAGCTGGTGCGGCGGTTCACGGTCGGCGACGCCGACCGCTTCGGCTATCCGTCGGCCTACACCTTCTTCGGCACCATCCGCGGCGACCCGGCCTGGGAGCAGTACGTGTCAATCGACGCCGACGCGGACCTCGAGGTCATGGTGCCGGCCACCGCCGGCGAGCACGTCGTCGGGGTGTCGTTCGTGGCCGCGCGCACCGAGCCGACCGGCATTCTGGAGCGCCGGCTCTCCGGGTTCTCGCTGAGCGGGCTCGGGTTCTACCACGGCCACGCGGCGATCGAGCGGGTGGAGATCGCCGGCCCCTACGATCCCGCCGGTTCGGGGGACACCGCGAGCCGGCGCCGCATCTTCGTCTGCCGGCCGGTCGTCGGCGGGGACGCCGCGGCCGTGGCTGAAGCCGCCGTCGACGCGCGCGGGGCTCTCGCATCGGGCGCCGTGGATCCCAACGTTACGGCGGCCGCGGCGGCCGACGAGGACCGGTGCGCGACGGAGATCCTCTCGACCCTGGGGCGGCGCGCCTACCGCCGGCCGCTGATCGACGACGATCTCGACACGCTGCTCGCGTTCTACGAGCAGGGCCGGGCCGAGGGCGGCTTCGAGGCCGGCATCCGGAAGGCGATCGAGCGGCTGCTGGTGGCCCCGGAGTTCCTGTTCCGCATCGAGCGCGATCCGATCGACGCGGCCCCGGGGACCGCGTACGGGCTGACCGATCTGGAGCTTGCGACGCGCCTGTCGCTGTTCTTGTGGAGCGACATCCCCGACGAGCCGCTCCTCGCCGCGGCCGAGGCCGGCCGGCTCTCCGACCCCGACGAGCTCGACCGCCAGGTCGCGCGCATGCTCGCCGATCCCCGGGCTCGCGCCCTCGTCGACAACTTCGCCAGCCAGTGGCTGCAGCTCGGCCGGGTGCGGGGGGTCATTCCCGACGCCGACGTCTTCTGGGAGTTCGACGAGAACCTGCGCGCCGACATGGAGCGCGAGACGGCGCTGTTCCTCGAGAGCCAGTTGCTCGGCGACCGCGGCGTCATGGAGCTGTTCGACGCCGACTACACGTTCGTGAACGAGCGGCTGGCCCGGCACTACGGGCGGGACGGCGTCTACGGCGAGCGGTTCCGCCGCGTGCCCGTCGAGGGCGACCGGGCGGGGCTGCTGGGGCACGCGAGCCTGCTGACGGTCACCGCCTATCCCACCCGGACGTCGCCGGTGCTGCGGGGCAAGTGGCTGCTCGACAACGTCCTCGGGATGCCGCCGACCGAGCCCCCGGCCGACGTGCCGGCCCTCGAGGAGAACCACGCGGGGGCGCCGCCGCGGACGATGCGCGAGCGGATGGAGCAGCACCGGGCCAACCCCGCGTGCGCCGCCTGCCATCGCATGATGGACCCCCCGGGGTTCGCGCTCGAGCACTTCGACGCCATCGGGCGGTGGCGGGCCGCCGACGAGTACGGGGCGCCGGTCGACGCGGCGGGGGCGCTCGCCGACGGCACCGCCGTGGACGGGCCCGCCGCCCTGCGCCACGCGGTCCTCGCCCACGAGACCAGCGTGGTCCGCACCGTCACCGAGAAGCTGCTGACCTATGCCGTCGGCCGGCGGATGGAGGCGTTCGACCAGCCGGCGATCCGGCGCATCGTGCGCGACGCGGAGGCCGGCGGGTACCGCTGGTCGTCGATCATTCGAGGCATCGTCGAGAGCGTGCCGTTCCAACTGAGGAGATCGGAGTCATGACGTTCATCACGAAGCGGGCGATTCCGCGCCGCGCGGTGCTGCGGGGGCTCGGAGCGAGCGTGGCCCTGCCGTTTCTCGACGGCATGGTGCCGGGCCTGAGCGCGCGCGCCGCGGCGGGGCCGGTGCGGTTCGGCGCCGTCTACGTGCCCAACGGCATGGTCATGCAGAACTGGACCCCCGCCGCCACCGGCGCCGGCTTCGAGCTGACGCCGATTCTCGAGCCGCTGGCCCCGTTCCGCGACCAGCTTCTGGTGCTGTCGGGGCTGAACTGCACGCCTCCGGCGGGCGTCCGCGGCGGCAGCCACTCGCGCGCCGCGACCCGCTTCCTCACCGACGTGCACCCCGGCGCGTGGAACCCCGAGGCGGTCTCGATGGACCAGATCGCGGCCCGCGAGCTCGGCCGCCACACGCCGCTGGCGTCCCTCGAGCTGGGGCTGGAGGGCGCGAACTTCGCCGGCTCGTGCGACAGCGGCGGGTTCAGTTGCGCCTTCTCTTACACCATCGCGTGGCGCGACTCGCAGACCCCGCTGCCGATGGAGCACAACCCGCGGGCGGTGTTCGAGCGGCTCTTCGGCGACAACGAGACCACCGACCCCGCCGCCCGCGAGGCGCGCCGCCGCGAGCAGCGCAGCATCCTCGACTCGGTGCGCGCCGACGTGGTCCGGCTGCGCGGCAGCCTCGGCGCCGGCGATCAGCTCAAGCTTGGCGCGTACCTCGACGCGGTGCGCGACGTCGAGCGGCGCATCGAGGTGGCCGAGGCCCAGGGCGAGCGGGAGGTGCCGCTGATGGCGCGGCCGATGGGCGCCCCGGCCGACTTCGCCGACCACACCGGACTGATGTACGACCTGCAGTTGCTGGCCCACCAGACCGACCGCACCCGGGTCACGACGTTCATGAGCGGGCACGAGCTGAGCGGCCGCACCTACCCGCAGATCGAGGTGCCCGACGCCCACCACCCGCTGTCGCACCACCGCGGGGTGGGCGAGTCGCTGCGCAAGCTGACCAAGATCAACCGCTATCACGTCAGCCTGTTCGCAGGCTTCGTCGAGAAGCTGCGGTCGACGCCCGACGGCGACGGCTCGCTGCTCGACCACATGATCCTGATGTACGGCGCGGGCATGAGCGACAGCAACGCCCACTCGCCCTACGACCTGCCCATCGTGCTCCTCGGCGGCGCGGCGGGGCAGCTCGCGGGGGGGCGCCACGTCCGCTATTCCCAGCACGGGAGCACGCCGCTCGCCAACCTCCACGTGTCGCTCCTCGACAAGCTGGGGGCGCCGGTGGAGCGCATCGGCGACAGCACCGGGCCGCTGCCGAGGCTCGTGGTCGGCCGAGGGCCCGATCGGCTGACGGGGATCTGACGGGGAGCTCGACGACATGCCTGTCCGCACGTCGCTCTCGGGGCTCGTCGCCGGGCTCGTCCTCGCGGTTGCCGGGGCGTCCGCCCAGAGCCCCGACCTGCGCCTGATCGACGCGGTCAAGCGGCAGCAGCGCGTCGCAATCGCCGACCTCCTGCCGGTCGCCGGCGGGCCGGACGGCATCGACGTGAACGCGGCCCAGCCCGACGGCGCGACGGCGCTGCACTGGGCCGCCTACCACGACGACCTCGAGACGGCGCGCCGGCTCGCGGACGCCGGCGCGGACGCCGCCGCGGCGAACGATCTGGGGGTGACGCCGCTGGCCCTCGCCTGCGGCAACGGCAGCCCCGGCCTGGTCGAGCTGCTGCTGGCGGCCGGCGCCGACCCCGACGCGGCGGTCGAGACCGGTGAGACCGTCCTCATGACCTGCGCCCGCACCGGGAACGTCGAAGCGGTGCGGCGGCTCCTGGACGCCGGCGCGGACGTCGACGGGCGCGAGCTGCTCGAATACCAGACCGCGCTGATGTGGGCGGCCGCGCAGGGCCACGCCGAGGTCGTGCAGCTCCTGCTCGACGGCGGCGCCGACGTGCGGGCCCGGTCGCGCGCGCGCCGGTTCGTCATCAGCCGGCGGCTGCAGTCCGAGCTGCGCTACGGCGAGCTCGGGCGCAGCTACGGCACCGACGCCGAGGAGACGCAGATCGGCGGGTTCACGCCGTTGCTGTTCGCGGCGCGCACCGGCGACGTCGAGGTGGCGCGCCGGCTCCTCGACGCCGGGGCCGACGCCAACGACACGGCCCCCGATGGCGCCAGCGCCCTGGTGGTGGCGGCCCACAGCGGCCACCGCGAGCTGGTGTTCCTGCTGCTCGATCGGGGCGCCAACCCCAACGCCTCCGGCGCCGGCTACACCGCCCTGCACGCGGCGGTGCTGACGGGCGACATCGAGGTGGTCGAGGCCCTGCTCGCCCGCGGCGCGAGCGCCAACGCCCAGGTGACGCTGGCCACGAAGGTCACCCGCAACGGCCAGGTGCTCATGATCGGCGAGCACCTGTTGGGGGCGACCCCCCTCGCGCTGGCCGCCAAGTTCGCCGAGACCGACCTCATGCGGCTCCTTGCCGGGGCCGGGGCCGACGTGCGGCTGCCGCTGAAGAACGGGTGGACGCCGCTGATGCTCGCGGCCGGGGCCGGCTGGCGCTACGCGGTGTGGGACCGGCGCGAGCGGACCCTGCACAAGACGCCGGCGTTCCAGGCCCAGATGTACGACGCGGCCGGCACCCTCGACGCGGTGCAGTTCCTGATCGACGAGGGCGCCTACGTCAACGCCGTGGACGAGGACGGCAACACCGCCCTCCACTACGTCGTCGACAAGGGCTTCGACGGCGTCGTCGAGCTGCTCGTCGAGCACGGCGCCGACCTCGACATCGCCAACCGGCGGGGGCAGACCCCCTACGCCATCGTGGCCCGCGGCCGCACCGGCAACATCGCGGCCGCGTCGGCCACGGTCCGGTTGCTCGAGTCGCTGGGAACCCGTTAGGACGGCGACGGGAATTACCTTGCCACGTGCCCAGGGCAGGAACCGCCGAGAACCGGCTGCATCTGGGTTGCAGTTGGCAACTTTGTATTGATCACTGTCCTTGGCCGCTCGTCGTCGACGAACCGCGGTCGGCTCGTCCGGTTGCGCTCGTCGACCTTCGGGAAGCCGTTGGCCGGGCGGCGACGCATCGAGAATCGGCCGTGGACGGTATCCTCGGTGATGCGGGCCAGCGGGTAGAATCGGCAGTTCGGCGGCAGCCGGGCGTTCACGATCACAGCAACGAGGCAGGCGAAGACGATGCGAGTGCTGATGACGGCGGCCGCGGTGGCGGCGATGGCGGCGGGGTCACTGACGGTGGCGGCGAGCCAGGAGCCGGAGGTCGAAACCACCGTCAAGGACGGGGTGTACACCACGGGGCAGGCGGCCCGCGGGCGCGAGCGCTACGACGCGAGCTGCCAGCGCTGCCACGGCGCCGACCTCACCGGGGGCGCGGGCCGGTCCCTCACCGGGGTGGTGTTCCTGCGCGACTGGACGGGGCTGACCCTCGACGGCCTCTACGAGCGCATGCAGTCGATGCCCCCCGACGGCTCCGAGAACCTCTCCGACGACGCCTACGTCGACATCATCAGCTACGTCCTCGAGCGCAACGGCTTCCCGTCGGGCGACGCCGAGCTCTCGGCCGGCCTCCTCGGCCACGTCCGGGTGGAGGGCGAGGACGGCCCGGGCGTCGTGCCCAACTTCGCCCTCGTACGGGTGGTCGGCTGCCTCGCCGGCGACGGCCACGCCGGCTGGCAGTTGTCGTCCGCGAGCCCCGAGGTCCGCGCGGCCGACCCGGCCCCCTCGGCCGGCGACGCCCTCGCCGAGGCGCAGGCCATCCCCCTCGGCGACCGCGCCTTCAAGCTGCTCTACGTCTTCCCCAGCCCAGAGGCCTACCTGGGCCACAAGGTCGAGACGAAGGGCCTGCTCATCCGCGACGAGAGCGGCGCCGCCGACGCCGTCGACAGCATCAACGTGACCTCCGTCCAGGGGCTCGCCGAAGTCTGCGAGTAGACGGCGCCACTCCGCGAGGACGCTCCCCGCAGCGACCGATTCAGCAGGTGACGACGGCGGCGCGGGTGCCGGCCGCGGTCGCGAGGCGCCGGATGTCGTCGGGGTCGCTCGTGAGTATCCGGTCGCCGTGCTCGGCGGCGAGCACGACGGTGGCGTCGATCGGGTCGGCGGTGCCGGCGCGGGCGATCAGGACGCCGGCCCTGCGTCCCATCCGTTCGTCCACCGGTCGGATGTCGACGGCCTGCAGCAGGCGGGCGAGTCGAGCCTGACGGCCATCCGGGTTTCGCCACACCTGACCGACCACGA
Organism: Vicinamibacterales bacterium; assembly: GCA_965261285.1. GTDB lineage: Bacteria > Acidobacteriota > Vicinamibacteria > Vicinamibacterales > UBA8438 > JAJEEA01. The sequence continues at coordinate 390,657 of OZ253457.1, forward strand.
TGGCGCTCGTTCGCAGGTCCACCCGGTTCGCGACGGCGACGCGCAACCGGGCCATCATCGGCCGCTCGCCGCGGTCCACGGCGACGAACGCGCCCGCGTCGAGAACGAGCGCACTCACGCCGCGGGCTCCCCCGTCCGAAGGCCCAGCTCGGCTTCTGCGCGCCGGAGCTCGTCAGTCGTCAGCGCCCCATGCTCGGCCTCCCACTCGTCCAGGAACTCGCGCAACGCGTCGGCGCGGAGCCTGGCGGCGGCCGCGCCCGCCAGCCAGGACGAGACGCCCGTGCCCGACCTGCGGGCGGCGGAGCGGATCCTGTCTCCCAGCGCTCGTTCGAACGAGACGCTCATCTTCACTGCCTTCATGACGACCGATGCTACCACGGTATTCTCCGAGCTGCCGCTCGGCCGCCGAGGAGGCTGCCCCGTGCGCAAGGTGGACGCGAGATCGAACGGCGGCGCCAAACACGGCGGGGCCGTGCGGCGCCGCTATCTCACTCTGAACGGCACCTCGCGACCGGCTCGAAAGCGGGTCTCCTCGTCCGGCACGTCGCGGGGCGGCCGATAGCCCAGCAGGTAGCAGGTGCTCTGCTCGCGGACGACGCGCTCGAGGGCGGGCGCGGCCGCCGCGCGGCGCCCCGCCCTGACCTTCCCGGGGCGCGAGGGGTGACCGCCGGCAGCCGGTCTCGCGTGAGAGCTGATCATGGCCACGTCCCTCATGTCACCTCGCTCGTGCCGCTGCCTGGGGAGCTTCCTTCAGGACGGTCCGCTAGTCGACGGCGACTCCGCCGTGGTGGAACCGCGACGGGACCAGCCGGGGGCGACGGGGACCGAACGCGCCGAGGGCGATTTCGGAGTACGTGGCGCCGCGCCGTTGCGTGTACGCGAAGGCGCCGTGGTACTGCTCGAGGGGCGAGAAGACCGCGCTCTGGTTTCCGAGCGCGCTCGGGTGCATGATGTCGACGGCGTTGGGCGTATGGTAGAAGCCGAGCGCATGGCCGACCTCGTGCATGATGAGCGACGGGGTCAGGCACGACCGCGTGTGGGTGTTCAGGATGATGCATCCGCGCTCGCGGCCGATGTACGCCTTCCCGCAGACATACGACTCGGTGCCGATGTTCCGGCACGCCGAGGAGGTCGGGGTCTCCTGAGGAACGACGCCCTCGATGACGATCCAGTTTCCCCCGGACGGCTCCCGCGCATCCCGCGGGGCGGTCTCGACCCGGCCGGTGTAGGGGACTCCCGTCAACTGCGGCACGGCGCGGGGAATCGTCTCCCGGATGACATCGACGAGGTTCGGGACCGCCAGGCTGTCTTCCAGCACGAGGAAGTTCGGCGACGGTGTCGGCAGCCGCCAGAGCACGCGTGCCGCGAGATCGGAGCACGTCTCCCCGGGCCGGCTGCACTCGTGGTCGTTGAACGCGAGCTGTCTCCAGAACGTCTCATCGGGTCCGGGCGGCCGGATCTCGACGGTGGCGGTGGCGCTGAAGCCCTCGGCCCTCGCGGTGATGGTCACCACCCCGGCGGCGAGGGCCTCGAGCGTGCCGTCCGCGTCGATGGGAGCCAGGGCGGGGGCGCTCGAGGTCCATTCGGCCGTCACGATGCGGTAGGCGCCGTTGGTAAAGGTGAGGCGCGCCTGCAGCTCCACCTCGTAGCCGACGACCAAGCCGCCCGGCGGGGCGCCGACGATGTCGAGGCTCCGGGCCACCGGGGTCGATGTCGTCGGGGGAGTCGGGGCGGTCGGGGTGCGGACGTCGTCGCCTCCGCAGCCGGCGTTCAGGAGCGCCAGGGCGAGCGCGACCAGCAGCCGGCGTTCCGTCGGGGGGGCCGTGCGCGGGGGCGGCTGCATCCCGGTGCGCGGGGCTTCGCACGGCCTGCCCGGTGCCATGAGTCCAGACTAACATGACGGTACAATACGACCGTGGCCGACGGATCCACGACGACGCGGGTCCCACTGGAGCCGGTTCCCCCGGCGGACCCCTACGCAGATTGGATTGCAGGATGATGCACAGGATTCCCAGGTTCCCCAGGGCCGCCGGCGCCGTCGGTCGCGCCGCGGGCGGGCACGCCCTCGCTCTCGCCTTGGTGGCCGTCGCCGCGGTCGTCCTCGCGGTTCCCGCCGGGTCGGCCGCGCAGGGCCGGTGGGTCGGCACGTGGGCGACGGGGCCCGTCGCGGTCGAGCCGCCGCCGCCCGAGGTGCAGGCCGAGGAGGTGCCGACGCCGTCGCCGCGCACGCCGGTGCGGGTGCGGAACCAGACGATTCGGCAGGTGGTCCGCACGAGCATCGGCGGGTCGCAGGTGCGGGTGACCCTCACCAACCTGTTCGGCACCGAGCCCCTCGCAGTCGGCGCCGCCCACGTCGCCGCGCGGGATGACGCCGGCGCCATCGGGGCCGGCGCCCACCTGACCTTCGGCGGCCATCCGTCGGTCACCATCGAGTCGGGCTCGACGGTGTTGAGCGATCCGGTCGCCCTCGCGGTGGCGCCCCTCGGCGATCTGGTCATCGATCTCTACCTGCCCGGCGACACCTGGGGATCGACCTCGCCGGCCACCATGCATCTCACCGGGCTGTCGACGACGGTCGTGTCGGTGCCGGGCAATCACGTCGGCGCGGTGCAGTTCGACGACGTTCGCGACACGCAGCAGTGGTTCTACCTGTCGCGCGTCGACGTGTGGACGGAGACGGCGCCCGGCGCCATCGTGGCCATGGGCGACTCCATCACCGACGGCACCGGCTCGACGGTCGACGCGAACCGCCGTTGGCCCGACTTCCTGGCCCGCCGGCTCGCGGCCGAGCTCGGCGACGCCGCGCCCGGCGTGCTGAACGTGGGCATTGCCGGCAACCGCGTGCTCAGCCACAACGCGGGGCTCGGCATCCTCCGCCGCGCCGGCCGCCCGGCGCCTCCCGGCGCCGACGAGCCGCCGAACCCGAACGCGCTCTTCGGGCCGAGCGGCCTCTCGCGCTTCGACCGCGACGTGCTGCTGCAGCCCGGCGCGACCCACGTCATCGTCCTCGAGACGACCAACGACATCGGCATGGCGTTCGACGACGCGTGGCCGTCGGTCGACGACCTGATTGCGGGGCACAGGACGCTGATTCAGCGCGCGCACGCGCGGGGGCTGACCATCCACGGCGGCACCCTCCTGCCGTTCGAGGGCGCCTTCTACTGGACGGAGGCGGGCGAGGCGAAGCGGCAGGCCCTCAACGCGTGGATCCGCACGAGTGGCGCCTACGACGGGGTCGTCGACTTCGACGCGGCGGTGCGCGACCCCGATCAGCCGACGCGGTTCCGGGAGCTTCTGCACGCCGGCGACTGGCTGCACCCGTCCGACGCCGGCTACGAGGCGATGGCGAACGCCGTCGACCTGTCCCTGTTCGAGGCCCCCGCGGCCGCCCGCGCCGCCGCCGCGGCGGCGGGGCCCCGCACCCCGTGGGGCGCGCCGGACCTGGGCGGCGTCTGGGACTTCCGGACCCTGACCCCGCTCGAGCGGCCGGCCGCGCTGGGCGACCAGGCCGTCCTCACCCCCGAGGAGGCGGCCGAGTTCCGGGCCACCGCGATCGAGAGCCGCAACGCCGACCGGCGCGACGGCGGCGCCCGGCGCGACGTCGAGCGTGCCTACAACGACTTCTGGTGGGACTACGGCGACAGCCTGACGGGAGACCTGCGCACGTCGCTCATCGTCGATCCGCCCGACGGCCGCATTCCCGCGCGGGTCGACGGCGTGGACGAGGCCGACCAGGCGCGCCGCGCGGCGTGGCGCCGGCCGGTCCGCGAGCGCGTCGTCTTCAATTCGCCGGCCCGCGGGCCCGAGGACCTCGGCCTGTCCGAGCGGTGCATGCTCGGCTTCAACGCCGGCCCGCCCATGCTGCCGAGCGCCTACAACAACAACATCCACATCCTCCAGACGCCGGACCACGTGGTCATCTTCAACGAGATGGTCCACGACGCGCGCATCGTGCCGCTGGGCGACGTGCCGCACCTGCCCGGTACGGTCCGCCAGTGGCTCGGCGACTCGAGGGGCCGCTGGGATGGCGACACCCTCGTGGTCGAGTCGACCAACTTCACGCCCAAGATCGGCAGCTTCTACACCATCGCCCGGTCGTACGGGTCGGGCGAGACGATGCGGCTCGTCGAGCGCTTCACCCGCGAGGACGACGACCGCCTGCGCTACGAGTTCACCGTCGACGACCCCGCGACGTTCACGCAGCCGTTCACCGCGATGATCCCGATGACGCGGACCGACGCGCCGCTGTTCGAGTACGCCTGTCACGAGGGCAACTACGGCATGACCAACCTGCTGGCCGGCGCCCGCGTGCAGGAGCGTGACGCCGCCGCTGAGGGACGCTGAGGACGGACGAGTCTGCGCCGCGAACGGGGTGCTGACCCGTCCGGGACTGGAAGGGGCGGCATTGCCGCCATGCGGAGTCACCGGGCAATAGAAGGAGTCACTCGATGCGGACATTCACCAACAGCCGATGCCTCGTCGTCGCGGCCCTCGCCGCCGCCGGCCTTCTCGCCGGCGCGGCCGGCGCGAGCGCGCAGCTCGAGCGCGTCGTCGACCCCGACTGGACGCTGCCCCGGACGCCGGACGGCCAGCCCGATCTGCAGGGCATGTGGGGCAACAAGACCCTGACCCCCATCGAGCGGCCGGCCGAGCTTGAAGGGCGCGCGTTCCTGACCGACGAGGAGATCGCGGCCATCAACCAGCAGCGCATCGTCGACGAGCGGGCGCGCGACGAGGCGCCGGCGCGGCGCTACGAGGCGGGCCAGAACGTCGGCGGCTACGGCAGCTACTGGCTCGACGCGGGCGACACGGTGCTGTCGACGGGGCAGACCTCGCTCATCGTCGACCCGCCCGACGGGCGCGCGCGCATTCGGCAGTGGGCCCTCGACGCCAAGCAGTACAACCTCGACCACAACGGCGACGACTACATCCACATGAGCGTCTGGGACCGCTGCATCTCGCGCGGCGTCCCCGGCTCGATGCTGCCGGCCGGCTACAACAACGCCTACCGCATCGTGCAGACGCCCGACCACTTCGTCATCCAGCACGAGATGATCCACGACGTCCGCATCATCCCCATCTCGGACCAGCCGCACGTCGACGCGAACATCCGCATGTGGATGGGCGACTCCCGCGGCCGCTGGGAGGGCGACACCCTCGTGGTCGAGTCGAGGAACTTCCACAACCGCGGCTGGATCGCGTCGAGCAGCGCCGGCCGCCGCCTCAAGGGCATTCCCACCAGCAAGGCCCTCGAGGTCGTCGAGCGCTTCCGCCGCGTCTCCGACGACACCATCCTCTGGACCGTCACCGTCACCGACCCGAACGTGTACACCGCGCCGTTCACCATCCAGATGCCCCTGACCGCCGACCCCACCTACGAGATCTACGAGTACGCGTGCCACGAGGGCAACTGGGCGGTGCGCAACGCCCTGAGCGGCCAGCGCGTCCTCGACGCGCAGGCGGCGACCGATCAAGACCAGTGAGCGGCGGGCGGGCGCGGGGCCGGTCTCGCGGCCGCCTGTCTCTCTCGAGCTCGGGACGGGGTGTGGACGGGTTCCCCCGCTCCCGGGCGGCGGCGCTCGACCATCGGGGGCCGCCACCGGCCCTCCGCTCCCGTGCGGCGGCACCCGACCGTCGGGGGCGCCACCGGCCTATGGTGACGCCGGACGCGCGCTGCGGCCGGTCCAGGAGGCGTTGGACGAGGACCCCGCGTGGTATGTCGACGCGGACGGCGGGCTCGATGTGAGCCGGTTGCTCGGCGCCTTCCAATCGTTCTTTCGCGAGCATGCCGAGCCCTGGATGGGGCGTTTCGCCTACCGGGAAGCCGGCCCGCAGCTCCTCCTGCAGGTGTTCCTGCAGCGCATCGTCAACAGCGGCGGGCGCATCGAACGCGAGCACGGCCTGGGCCGGGGCCGCACGGACCTGCTCATCGTCTGGCCGCAGGCCGGAGCGCTGCGCCGGTTCGTGATCGAATGCAAGGTCCTGCGCAAGGGCCTGGAGCGTACCATCGACGAGGGCCTGACGCAGACCGCCGGCTACTTGGACCGCTGCGCCGCCGACGCCGGCCATCTCGTCGTCTTCGACCGCCACCCCGACAAGCGCTGGGAGGACAAGGTGTTCCACCGCCCGGAGACCCGCGACGGCGTCGACATCCACGTGTGGGGGATGTAGGGCGCGGCTTATGAATCCGTGCTCCGCCTGGCTTGCCGCTCAGGGGGTGACACCGGCCACCCTGCCTCATGTTCCGGTGGACGGGTTGGGAGATCAGGGACGCCCGACCGCGCTTTCGTCTCCTTGGGTTGAGCGCGACGGCCTCAGGACGATGCCGAGGGGATGTAGAACCTCGGGTGCACGACGCGAGCGCCGACGTAGCGTGGGTGAGTGAGCGGAAGAGCGCGGCTGATGTCCGCAGGTTCGGCGAGACCGACGAGGAGCAGTGCGTTTTCTCTCCGCGCGGGGTAGGTCGTTTCGAGGTGGTTCAGCCAGGAGACGGCGGCGCTGACGTCGTCGTGAAACAACGACGGCGTCGAGGGGCCGTGCGCGGGCCGCCAACAGACGGCGACGGTGCGAACGCCCGAGTAGGGGAGCAGTTCATGCTGAGGGCGTGTGGGGTTGTCCTCTTCCCAGCGGGTGATGTCCGCCGACGCAGCTCGAAGTTGTTGGTGGTGGGCAGCGTCCGCTTGACCGACCTTCGCCCTCTCTCCATGCGCCTCGGACCAGACGGCCCAGCGGTGTTGGAGGTAGGTTCTGGCTTGAATCTCGTACCGGACCGCCAAGGAGCGTTCTGCCGACACGGGTTGTAGGAACCGCATGATGTGGTGGATGGCCCGGTAGCCGGTACTGGCCGGGCCTTCGATGTAGTCCTTGACTCGGTGGATGTGGCGCGAGGACCTGAGCCGGGCGCTGAGGGCGAGGACGTCGGAGACGCTTCGGCAGATCACGCGGACGCCGATGACGTCGTCCAGTGTGCCGAGCTTGAAGTTCGCACTTGGACGCGTGATCTTCCGGCGAATGCTGTCGAGGCGCTTCAGCCGCAAGCTGACGACCGACCGTGTGGGCGGACGGCAAGCATGCAGGATACGCAAGGTCGTGGCGAGACACTGCATCCTGAACGCCCGATAGCCTTGGACCCCGGCGAGGAGTTCCGAAGCATGGGGCTCCGCGCAGAAGGCGGTGCCGAGGCGATCCACATCGCCCAAGGTGGCGAACGGAGCCTCGTCGCTTGCGGGGCAGCCGGTTCTCGCTTGCGACGTCAACGCCACGGCCTGGGAAGCTCGACTTTGTCGAGTTCGACCATGTCACCCTGGAGGTCAACGGCATGGTCATCGTCGACGCGGCGTTCGTCTACGAATTCATGCCGGAGCTCCTCGCGGTCCATGTCGTTGGGGAGGCCTCCGCCGAGGAGATACTGGAACATCCGGCAACAGAGCTCCTCGTTCTTTCTGTGGCGGCGCATTCTGCGGGATCCGGGATCGCAGAGGACGCCGAACCAGGGTGTGCGGGGGTCGGTGAGCTTGAGTTGACCGCAGTTCTCCTGCTCGGCCAGAATGTCGGCGATGGTGTCGAGCGAGATCCCTGCACGGGAAAGTTTGCCGACGGCTTCGGCTAGCGCGGTCTGGGCGATCGGTCGAAAGAGAATGTTGTCATCGCCGTTCGCTCTTCTGATACTGCTGGCAGGCTTTCCCTGGATGAACGCCTCGTGCGAAGGCAGGCGGGCGAGCGTGTCGAAGTACTCCGCCATGGCTGAGGTCCCCGTCTCGAGGCTGTCGTCGTCGGGGCGCTCGTAGATACCCCTGACGAGCGGACGCCAAGAAGACACTAGCGGGGGCGTCTTCCTTTCGATCAGATGCCTTTCGACGATGGTTGAGAGGGTGTGGAGTGTCGTATAGGATGGCGACTTCTCCCCGAGGGTTCTGTTCTTCGTGTGGACTCGGCAGAAAGGGGCACCGTCGGGATCCGTGGCGCTACGCAGAAGGTCGTGCTGGGTCATCAGCCTGCGGGCAACGATCCGAAAGCCGTGGTTTTCGTCGAACTGGGCGAGTTCGCTGGTGGTAAGGCTCTTGGCGTGTTCGTTGACGTCGACGAAGAGTTGGCGAAGGCGACGGAGGGCCTGGACGAGAGTCTCCCCGTGGATGACCGCGGGCACGATTTCTATGCCGATGCGCTCGTCCATGAGGCGTTGCAGACGTTCATGGATGGCGTGTCGGTCGCCGCCGGTGCTGCTCTGGATGCGTTTGATGAGGGTATCGCGTGACAGTGGCGGCTGGCCTCTCTGCTTCCGATTCTCGTCGAGGGCGTGGAGGGTTCCGGTGGTAATGAGCTCATTGAGCCCCCGGATCGCCATCAGCCGATGCTGTCCGTCGAAAGTGTAGAAGAGTGTCTCGCTGTCGTCGAGGTCCCAGTAGGTTCCCATGGGATCGAGACCGGCAAGGGTGAGGCTGTGGTTCATGGCCGTGCCATCGGGCGTCCACTTTTCGCTGTCGTCTTCGTATACCCAATGCTGGTAGGCGACGAGCAGGAGCGGCGGGAACTTGTGATGGCGGCGGGTGGCGAGGTAGGCGGTCAATTCCTGCTGCCGTCGCCAGTCGGGCTGCCGCTGCTGGACTGTCGCGATCGTGTCCTGGTCGACCGCTATGCGTTTGGAGCCCTCGATGCTCTCTCTGAAAATGGGAAGGTCGGCGGCGAAACCCACCTTGGCGGCAATCCATCGGAGCGAAACGGACGTGATGTAGGAGTCCACCTCCCCCATTTGGACCTGGATGGCCAAGTGGTGCTCGGCCTTGGTGCGGAGATCGCCGAGCAGGACGCTCAGGGCTCGCCGTTTCTCGTTCTCTTGCTGCACCACTTCGAGCGCCAGGTTTGTATCGGCGCTGTAGTCGATGTCGGTCACGTATGGTCCTCGTGGTTGGCCGGCGGACTCTCGGCCGTGTTGAAGCGCGGACGCAGCCGGAAGATGAGGTCGTCCTGGACAGCTCTTGCCTTGGCAACGTCTACGCGTGCATACCAGCAGATGGCGTCGTCGTAGTTGTTCCCAATATACTCCCGCAGTCCGGGGGTTCTTCTCGTTACCGAGCAGGTGCTGGTCAGCCGACGGTGAAAGGTCCTTGGTCTCGCCGACATGGAGCGCCCGCGACGTCGGGAACCGTGGAGTTCGAGGATGCCACAGGCTTGGATCGCCACGTCACTGCGAACACCCCGAGTGGAGGCTTGGAGCCGACAGGGAGTCACGCGGAGGGCGCGCGACTCCGCTGTTGAGAAGCTACTGATCCGGCGTGACACCGGCCGTGCGCATGACGTCGCGGATGGCGTCGGCGGTCTCTGGCGAGCTGAGGAGGTTCATGCCGCGGTGCATGCCGACGGCGATGCCGAGCGGGGTGGCCCCGCGCTGGTTGGCGCGGTTCCAGACGGTGACGTCCGCTCCCGCGTCGGCGAGCAGGGTCGCCACCCGCGGCAGGTGCTTGTAGGCGGCGCCGTGCATGGCGGTCTCGCCCCGGGCGTCGACGGCGTCGATGTCGAGGCCGAGGTCGAGGGCCAACTGCACCGCTTCCAGGACCTCGGCCTCGGTGCCGGGGTCCTCGCCGGGTGACGAGGTGCCGAGGCCGGCCGCGACCATGAGGGCGGTCGAGTCGTCCTCGTTGGTGAGGAAGACGTCCGCGCCCAGTCCCGCCAGCAGCTCCATGTACTCGGCGTCGGCGGTGCGCGCCGCGAGCAGGAACGGGGTGCCGCCGATGAAGTTCAGGGCGGTGATGCCGGCCGGCGGGCGGGTGGTGACGCGGGCGTTCAGGTCGGCGCCGTGGGCGACGAGCTTGCGTGCGAACTCGATGCTGGTCATCTCGCCCGAGCCGCGCGGGGCGGGGTTGTTGCTGCCCGCGATGCCCGCCTTGCGGACCCATGTGAGCTGGTGCAGCGCGGTCCAGCCCCGCGGGGCGGCGTTGGGGTCGGCGCCGCGGTCGAGCAGGTAGGCGGCGAGCTCGAAGTGCGCGCTCCCGGCCGCGAGGAGGAACGCGTTGAGCCCGGCGTCGGACGCGCGCCGCCGCTCGACACCGCCGGCGGTCAGGGTCGAGTTGATGGAGATCTGCTCGTCGAGGTCCGCGCCCGCCTCGAGCAGGGTCTGCACGACGTCGGTGCGTCCCTCCCGGGCCGCGAACAGCAGGGCCGTGAAGCCGCGGTTCGACCGGGCGCCGACGTCGGCGCCGTAGCGCACCAGGGCCGGGACGACCGCGGCGTGGCCCTCGGCCGCCGCCCACATCAACGCCGTCTGCCCCTTCCAGTGCTCGTGCGCGTTGGGGTCGGCCCCGGCGTCGAGCAGCAGCTCGACCACGTCCACGTTGCCGGCGCGGGCCGCCGTCATCAACGCGGTCTCGCCCTCGGTCAGGGTGCTGTTGGGGTTGGCGCCGGCGTCGAGCAGGGCCTCGACCACGCCGGGGCTGCCGGCGATGCACGCGAGCGACAGCGGCCGCACGCCATAGCGGTTGCCGCTGTTGGCGACGGCGCCCGCCGCGAGGAGCAGCCGGGTCGCCTCGGCGTCGGCGTTGTACGCCGCCCAGTGCAGCGGGGTGGTGCCGTCGGGCTCGGCCGCGTTGACGTCGGCTCCGTCGTCGACGAGGGCCCGCATGAGGGCCGCGTCACCGCCCTTGACGGCGTCGACGAGCGGCACGTCGGCCGCCGCCGCGACGGAAGGCATCCCCGCCAGCAGAACCGCGAAGGTGAGGCCGAGCAGCAGTCTGACCCGAGTCATGCGGTTGTCTCCCCGTTGCGTCCGGTCACGCCGAGGCCGAAGCGGTCGAGCGGTTCCCCCCCGCGGGTGCGGGGCCAGCGCTGGTCTTTCCGGGCAGCGGGCCGATCCTCACGGGATCGGCCCGAACCCGATGCCGGTGACGAGTGCTTAGAGCGACAGCGGCTCCATGACCTCGGTCGCCCGCCCGGTGCTGTCGACGAACTGGTCGAGGTGCACGCCCACGTCGTCGAGCAGCGCGAGGTGCAGGTTGGCCAGCGGCGTCCCCGGCTCGTACTTCACGTGGCGGCCGCCCCACGGCTTGTCGTTGCCGCCGCGCGCCACCACGATGGGCAGGTTGCGGTGGTCGTGCACGTCGGGGTTGCCCATGCCGCTGCCGAGCATGAACGTCGAGTGCTCCATCAGCGAGCCGTCGCCGTCCGAGGTCGACTTCAGCCGGTCGACCATGTACGCGAAGAGCGACACGTGGTACGCGTTGATCTTCGCGAGCTTGGCCAGCTTCTCGGGGTCGTTCACGTGGTGCGAGATGGGGTGGTGCGGCTCCGGGACCCCGATCTGCGGATACGTGCGGGTGCTCGCCTCGCGCGCGAGCTGGAACGTGACGACCCGCGTCATGTCCGCCTGCAGGGCCAGCACCTGGAGGTCGAACATCAGCTTGACGTGGTCCTCCCACTCGGCGGGGACGCTGGTGGGGCGGGTCAGGTCGGGCAGCACCGAGCTCGCGGCCTGCTCCTCGGCGAGCTGGATGCGGCGCTCGACCTCGCGCACGGTGTCGACGTACTCGTCGACCCGCACGCGGTCGGCGTGGCCCACGCGGTTCTGGAGCCGGGCCATGTCGTCGAGCACCCAGTCGAGGATGCTCGCGTTCTTCTTCATCTCGGCCCGCCGCTGCTCGGCGGTGCCGCCGTCGCCGAAGAGCCGCTCGAAGACCACCCGGGGGTCGGCCTCCATCGGCAGGGGCGAGGTCGGCGACGCCCACGACAGGCAGTTCTGGTAGACGCAGGCGTAGCCGTTGTCGCACGAGCCGACCTGCACGATGAGGTCGGTGCCCAGCTCCAGGGACGGAATCGGGGTGTCGGTCCCGATCTGGCGGGCCGCGATCTGGTCCACGGTGGTGCCCAGCTCGTAGTCGCTGCCCTCGGTCCGCTTGCCCTTGAGGCAGCTCAGGAACGCCGCGTTCGACGAGGCGTGGTTGCCGGTGGTGTGGGCGTTCTCGAGGTCGAGGTGCGTCACCACCGTCACGTCGTCGAGGTGCGGGGTGAGCGAGGCCAGCGACGGCGACAGCCCCTTCAGCCGGCCCACTTCCCTCGGCGTCCACGGCGCGGGGTTCATCCCCATCGGGATGAACACGAACCCGAGCCGCCGCGGGGTGTTGGCGGCGGTGGCCGCCTGCGCGGTCAACGCCGGCACCATCGCGTCGAGCAACGGCAGCGCCACCGTGGCGCCCAGACCCCTGAGGAACGTCCGGCGCGGTAGCGCCATCCTGCTGATCGTCATGACTGCGACCTCCGCATCTGGAACGGGATGCTCTCTACGATTCCGAGCACGAGGGACGAGAACCGGTAGTCGTTGCCGGCGGCGTCGCGCACGATGCGCCGCACCGCCGGGCCGTCGTCGTGGTCGAGCCCGCGGCCCAACGCATAGGTGAGGAGCTTCTCGGCGACGGTGCCCGCGAAGACGTGCGGCCGGGCGAGCACCGCGTCGCGGAGCCCGGTCACGCCGTCGAACTCGCCGCCGCCGGGGATGCTGCCGCGGGCGTCGATGGAACTCCAGTCCTCGCCGCGGTCGCGCCACCGGCCGATGGCGTCGAAGTTCTCCATCGAGAGCCCGGCGGGGTCCATGAGCCGGTGGCAGGCGGCGCACGCCGGGTTCACCCGGTGCGCCTCCATCCGCTCGCGCATCGACCGCGCGGCCACGCCGGGCTCGGGCTCCTCGAGGGGCGGCACGCTGGGCGGCGGGGGCGGCGGGGGCATGCCGAGCAGGTTGTCGAGAATCCAGCTCCCCCTCAGCACCGGCGACGTGCGGGTGGCGTAGGAGGTGACGGTCAGGATGCTGCCGTGCCCCAGGAGCCCGCCGCGGAGGCTGCCGGGCGGCAGATCGACGCGCCGGAACCCGCTGCCGTAGACCCCGGCGATGCCGTAGTGCCGGGCGAGGCGCTCGTTCAGGAACGTGTAGTCGGCCCGCAGGAGGTCGAGGACGCTGCGGTCCTCGCCGACGACGCTGTCGAACAGCAGCTCGGTCTCGCGCCGGAACGCCTGCCGCAGGTTGTCGTCGAAGTCGGGGAAGCGGCGCAGGTTCGGCGTCGCCGTCTCCAGGTTGCGCAGATGCAGCCACTGGCCGGCGAAGTTGGTGGTCAGCGTCTCCGCCCGCGGGTCGGCGAGCATCCGCCGCACCTGCGCCTCGCGCACCGCGGGGTCGGCGAGCTTGCCGGCCTCGGCGAGGTCGAGGAGCTCGTCGTCGGGGATGCTGCTCCAGAGGAAGAACGACAGGCGCGAGGCGAGCGCGAGGTCGTCGACCCGGTAGGGCGTGCCCGGCGCCGCGCCCTCCGGGTCCTCCTCGATGCGGAAGAGGAACTCGGGGCTCGCCAGCATCGCGCGGAGGGCCAGCTCTACGCCGGCCTCGAAGCCGCCGTCGGCGCGGCCCCGCTCGTAGAACGAGAGGGGCATCTCGATGTCGCCGTAGGACACCGGCCGCCGGTAGGCGCGCCGGGCCAGGGTCGAGATGATCTCGGTGGCGCAGGCCGTCTCGTCGGCCGCGGTCGCCGGCCGGCACGTGAAGATGCGGTCGCGGCTCGGGGTGTCGCCGGCCCCCTCGGGATTGAACGGCCCGCTGATCGACACCGAGTGCACCGCCGGCTGCTGCCGGGGATGCCGGTCCTGATTGAACTGCGCCTGGTAGGGCTGCCGCTCGGTCTCGATGAGGGCCGCGTTCTTGCGCAGGAAGGCGGCGCCCACGGTGTGGGGGCCGGCGGCGACGTTCAGCCGCAGGTTGAGGTGCCGGTCGACCCCCTCGTCGGCGTAGTAGCCGCCAAGACGGTTGCGGTCGGGGACCACGTTGAACAGCCTCAGCCGCTCGCCGTCGAGCAGCATCTCGACCACGTGGGGGTCGCGCAGCCCCTCGACGTTCTCGTTCCGGTTGCGGGCCAGCCGCACCTCGATCTCGTACTCGCCGTCGAGGGGGAAGTTGTGGTCGACGACCACGCCGCCGCGGGTGCCGAAGGGCAGCCCGTCGAGGTGCCCCTCCTGGGTCAGGTCCGGCCGCAGGATGACGACGCGGCTGCCCGGCACGATGGCCGAGCTGCCGACCGCGAGCCGGCTGATCTTCTGCGCGGCCGACAGGTACCGCTCCATCAGCGTCGGCGACAGCTCGACCACCCCCACGTTGTCGAAGCCGTAGCTCGCGTCGTCGCGGGGGAGCAGGGCGTCGACGTCGACGTCGAGGGCCAGCAGGTCGCGGACGGCGTTGCGGTACTCGGTGCGGTTCAGGCGCCGGAACGTCTCCGTCCGCCCCGGGTTCGGGGCGGCGGCGGCGCGGGCGTCGAGCTCGGTCTCGATGTACGTGAGCAGGCCCTCGTAGGCGGCCGCCTCGGGCCGAGCCGACCCGGCCGGGGGCATGGCGCCGGCCCGCAGCTTCCGGACCACCCGTTCCCACACCTCGGCATGGCCGGCGACGTCGTCGAGGGGCGCCGCCTCGAGCGACAGCCCGCCCTGCAGCGCCCGGTCGTTGTGGCAGCCGAGGCAGTAGCGGTTGACGAGCGACTGCTCGGGGCTGCGCGTCTGGGCGCCCGCGGCCCCGGGCTGTGCGAGCCCCAGCCAAACCAGCGCGAGCCCCGCCGCCAGGGCGGTCCCTTTCTGTATGCGCATGTCGACCCTCGCCGCGTTCCGTCGCGGTGGCGGACGCGAGCGCGCGACCCGCTTGCGGAGCCGCGCAAACAAGTACAGACGCGTATCTTACACGCGGTCACGTCGAGAGTCGAGACGTGTGGGCTATCCTGTTCCGTCGGGCCCCGACGCGGGCGGGTCAGAACAGCGTCAGTTGATCGTCGTCGCCCACCACCCGGTCGAAATCGAGGCCGAGGGCGGCGAGCACGGGCTCGGCCACCGGCCGGACCTGCTTGTCCACGTAGTGCTCCCGGTCCGGCACGTGCTCCAGCGCGTCCAGCGGCTCCGGTCCGGCAACGGTGATCAGATAAGAGACGACGCGGCTCCGCAGCCGCGACTTGCGTGCGGCGGCGACGTGCGGCGGCGTGCTCGCGGTGTACGCGGCGGGGCGCTTCCGCAGGCCCTTGCGGTAGACGAGCCTGTCGTCGAGCTCGCCCCGCCGCAGGGCGGCGACGGTGTCCGCGAGATAGCCGTCCACCGGCTCGCCCGCGAAGAGCCGCGCGTAGAGCTCGCGCTGCACGTCCTTGGCGAGCTCGGTCCAGTCGCGGCGCACTACCTCCATGCCCACGAACTCGACCTCGCGGCGGCCGTCGACGAGCCCCGCGTAGCGCTTGCGGGCGCCGCCCCGGCCGCGTCGCATCGACGGCAGGACGAGCTTCACGTACAGCTTCTCGAGCTCCAGGTCCAGGCGGCTGGTCACGTGCCACTCGCTGGAGACATGCGCCGCGACGGCCTCGTTCAGCTCCCGGGCCAGGCGTGGGCCGGCGTCCCTGGCCTCGTCCACGGACTGGCCGGAGCGCACGAACAGGCTGTCGGTGTCGCCGTAGAGCACCTCGAAGCCGCGTTCCTCGAACCAGCGCTTCGACCACCGCAGCAGGCGGCGGCCCATGCCGGTGACGGCGTTGGCGACGGCGACGTTGTGGAAGCGGCAGGCGGGGGTGCCGAGGACGCCGTAGAACGAGTTCATCAGGATCTTGACGGCCTGGGAGGCCACGGCGTCGCCGGCGCGCTTCGCCGCCTCGCGCCGCGGGAACAGCTCGTCGAGCATCGCGGGGAGGATGGCGTCGCCGCGGCGGAACGCGGCGTCGTCGGAGAGCCGCACTACCGCGTCCCCGGGCGTGGGGTCCTCCACGTAGCCGAGGGGATCGATGTTGAACGTGCGGATGACGCTGGGATACAGGCTCCTGAAGTCGAACACCCACACGTTCTCGTGGATGCCGGTGACCGGCTCGAAGACGTCGCCGCCGGCCTGGTGCCGCGACACCCGGGCGTCGTCCGACCGCACGGTCGGCGCCACGACGCCCCGCCGGTGGAGGGCCGCGAGGTAGAGGAAGTCGAACGACGCGATGCTCGCCGACACGCGGTCCGGGGTCATGCCGGTGAGGCGGCTGCGGGCCACCGCCAGGGTCACGAGGTCGAGCTTCTGCACGATCTCGAGGGCCAGCCGGGCGTCCGTGCGGGCGTAGTCGACGAAGGTCTCGAGGTCGTCGCGGTACCGTGCCTGGATTGCCTCGGCCCGGCCGCCGCCGGCGTCGCGGCCACTGGCGGGGTGACGGCTACTGGCGGGGTGACGGCCGCTGGCGGGGTGACGGTCGCCGGCGTCGTCGCGGCCGCTTGCGGGGTGACGGCCGCCGTCGGGGTCGCGGTCGCTTGCGGGGTGACGGCCGCCGCCGTCGGCGTCGCCGTCGCGGCCGCTGGCCGGGTGACGGCCGCCGCCGGCGTCGCGGCCCCTGGCGTCCGCGGAACCGCCGGCGCCGCCGAGGGCCACCTTGCCCTCGCCGAGCACCTCGCTCGCGACGCGGTCCAGCGTGTAGTCGTCGAAGCGCAGGAAGGCGCCGCGCACCAGGTCCATGCCGTCGAGGACGAGGCGGCCGGGAATGGACGCCTCGCCGCTGCCGAACCAGCCGCGGGGCGGACGCAGGCGCATCGGCCCCGCGTCGCGGCCGAGCTCGAGCGCCGCCCCCGTGCGTCCGGCGATGCGGTCGAGCACCTTGAGGTCGAAGTCGACGACGTTCCAGCCGGTCAGCACGTCGGGGTCGAGCTCGCGGACGCGGCCGGCGACGGCGTCGAGGGCCTCGCGCTCGCCGGGGCAGCCGATGGCGCGGTCGGGCAGGGCGCGCCCGGCGGGGTCGACGACGTACACCTCGTCGGCGCCCGCGCCGTGGAGCGCGACGGCGAGGAGGCGCCGGCCGGCGGGGTCGGTCTCGATGTCGAGGGACAGCACCGACGGCGTCACCTCGACGTCGGCCGGGCGCAGCTCGGGGTCGTCGAACACGCGGGTGATGCGTTCGCCGGGCGTGGAGGCGCCCGCGATCTCGCAGCCGCCGCGGACGCCGCGGTCGATGAGGTAGCGCACGGCGAAGCGGACATCGGCCTCGAAGGTCCGGATGCCGTGCTCCTGGAGGCGGTCGCGGAGGGGCGGCGCGTCCGGGGGGACGGCGACCTCCACCCGCACGACGGGCCCGCCGTCGAAGGTCCGCCGCGCGGTGTCGCGCTGGCGCGCCGCCCCCAGCTCCCGCGCGCGGGCGGCGTTCTCGCGGCGGACGTAGAAGTGGGGCGTCTCGCGGCGGTCCCGCACGAGGAACGTGCCCCCACTCTCCAGCATGCCGTAGAGGTGGACGACGGGGGCGCCGTCCTGGATGCGGTAGGTGGCCTGCAGGATGAAGCCGCGCGCCACTTCGGGGGCGCCGCCGGTCGACTCGTCGGCGACAGGCATCGTCTTGAAGGCCGGCCTCGACAGCGCAGGGAGTTCGTCGAGTCCGGCGAAAGACAGGGTAGACGCTGACGGCGCGTGAGGGAACCCCGCGCTGTCGCGGCACCTGCCGGTGTCGACCGGGTGGGGTCGCTGAATCACGCAAGAAGAGGATGGGGTGCGGCGGCGGTCGCACCGAGCCGGCCGTCTGGCGACCCCCCGGAGGCGGCGGCCGACTGCGATGCAGGCTTCCGGCAGTAGAATCTCGATCGAACCTGGGCGGGCAGCTCGACGATTCGCATTTGGCGGTCCGTGGCGGAACCCGCGTTGCCGGCTGGCCGCGGCGGGGTACCGGCCGTCGACCCGTTCCGGGACCGACAGCGGGACAGGAGTAGAGACATGCGCGCAAGGCTGTTTGCAGTGATCGCCGCGGCGGGGCTGTTTCTGGCGGTGGGCGCCGGCACGGGCGAGGCGCAGTGCCGGCCCGACGGCGACGTCGAGTTCGTGTGCGGGCCGGTGAGCCCGGAGGACCTCGTGGCGGTGCCGGAGACGCCCTGGGTCATCGTGGCGGGGATGGAGGACGACGGCTATCTCTACGCGACGGACAGCCGGAACCACCGGTCGACGGTGCTGTTCCCGGTCTCGTCGTTCGGCTCGCGGCCCGACCCCGCGTTCGGCGACTGCGGGGGACCCCTCACCGGCGGCTTCCGGCCGCATGGCCTCAACCTGCGGCCGGGGCCGGGCGGCCGGCACACCCTCTACGTGGTGCGGCACGGGGCGCGCGAGGCCATCGAGGTCTTCGAGCTCGACGCCCGCTCAGGGCGCCCGGTGTTGACGTGGACCGGCTGCGCCGAGGCGCCCGAGGGGGTGACGTTCAACTCGGTGGCGGCGCTGCCCGGCGGCGGGTTCGCGGCGACCCACTTCGCCCGGCCCGTGGGCCGGGTGTGGGAGTGGGCCCCGGGCGCCGGCTGGGCCGAGGTGCCCGGCACCGAGACGAACGGCCCCAACGGCATCGTCGCGTCCCCGGACGGGAGCTGGCTGTACATCGGCGGCTGGGGCACCCGGTCGCTGATCCGGGTGTCGCGGGGCGAGGCGCCGGTCCGCGAGGCCGCGGTCGAGGTCGGCTTCCACGTCGACAACGTCCGCTGGGCGCCGGACGGCACCCTGCTCGCGGCCGGTCATCTCGGGGACGCGCCCGAGTCCATCTTCGAGTGCCTGGGCCAGGGCCGGTGCGACGGGGTGACGTCGCGGGTGGCCCGGGTCGACCCAGACGCCCTGACGGCGGAGGAGATCGTCCGCTATCCGTCGAACGAGAACTTCATCCTGGGGACGGTCGCCCTCGAGGTCGGCGGCGAGATCTGGGTCGGCGGCATCGCCGGCGCCGACCGCATCGCGCGGTTCCCGGCCCGATGAGGTGTGCCGCGGCGCGGCCGCCGGTCGGCGCGAGAGGGTGAGGCCGAGACCAGGATCACGACGCTTGCGATTTCCCGGACGCCTCCCACGGGCTGGCGAATGCCTCGGCGTACCTGCGGTCGCGATCGGGCAGGCACGGGGGCGTCCGGGGCGGATTGGGATCGGTCCCCATGCCGACCACGGTGAAGCTCTCGATGGGCGCCGTCGGGCCGGCTTGCTCGCCGGCGCCACGCCGAACCGCCTCGCGGGTGGCGTCTTCGAGCCGGACCCGGGCGGGCTTCGTCTTCGTGTGCTCGGCGGCTACGCGGCCGCGCCCCCGCCGGTGCCCGACGGGTCGGTGTAGCGGTCGTTGAGGAGCTGGACGTAGCCGTTGGCCTCCGACAGCACGTCGGCGACGCGGCGGCGCGAGCGGGACTCCCAGCCGACGGGGCGGCGCCAGAAGATGCTGCGCCAGCCGCCGGCGCTGTTGCGGAAGGCGCGGGGCAGGCTGTCGGCGAACCGCGTGCCGTGCTCGTCCGGCGGCTGCTTGGCCAGCTTCGCGAGCACTGCCCGCGCCGCCCGCCCGCGGAGCCTCGCGTGGAGGTAGCCGCCGGCCGCGAGCGCCGCCGCGAGCAGCACGAGCTGCCACAGCGGGTCGAGGTCGAACACCGCCGCCCACGTCGGGTGTGAGAAGCTCAGGCCGTCCCACTCGCCCGTCCACAGCGTCCAGCCGCCGACGGCGGCGGCGAGGAGGCCGAAGACGACGGCGTCGAGCCGCAGCGCCCTCCGCCGCCATTCGAGCAGCAGCGCCTGCAGCTTCGGCACGAACAGGTCCTGGATGTCCCGCGCGGTCTGCTCGAGGGCGCCGACGACGCGGTAGGCGCGGTCGATGCCCACCTGCTCCATGCGGTCGTGGATCTCCTTCATGTCGACGTCGCGCTTCGCCTCGAACCGCTGGCGCAGCGTGTCGTCGTCGATGGCGACGGCGGCGTCGGGGTTGTAGATGCGGAAGAACCGGCCCGCGGTCAGCCCCTTCTGGGCGAGGGCGCGCTGCCACGAGGCGATGACGTCCTCCGGGTTGTCCTCGCGGGCGGTGGTGTCGATCTGGTTCAGCACGTACAGGAACTTGCTGGAGTCGGGCCGGCTGATGGTCTGCGCCACGAGGTGGTCGAGGGTGTCGCGCATGGTGCCGGCCTCGGGATGCCGGGCGTCGAAGAACACCAGCACGAGGTCGGACAGGTCGATGATGTGGTCGGTGATGCGGAGGATCGACGTGCGCTGGTCATCGGCGTCGAAGCCGGGCGAGTCGATGATGATCTTGCCCCGGACCTTCGTCTTGGCGCTGGTCTTCAGTTGCAGGTAGGCGTCGATGCGCCGGCCCTCGCCGGTCGCCAGCTCCTCGATCGAGCGGCTCAGCCGGTAGAACGGGAAGCGGGGGTCGGCGTCGAGGGAGAGGCCCGGCAGCACCCGGGCGTCGTCGCCGTGCGTGTAGCAGATCACCGTGAAGCGGTCGTCGACGGCCTGGTTCCCGGTGAGCTGCAGATCCTGCCCGACGTAGTGGTTGATGAACGTGGACTTGCCGGACGAGTAGGTCCCCAGCACCGAGATCATCGGCCACCACGAAATCCGGGTGGCCAGCGAGTCCTCGGCCTCGAGGATGCCGAGGCGGTAGCACACGCGGTCGAGCTTGCGGAAGCTCGAGACGGTCCGCAGCAGGATCGGGTTCTCCTGGGAGAGGTGCTTCTCCAGGTTCCGCAGGCGCTTCTTCAACTGGTGTGATTGCGACATGCCGGTGTCCTCGCCGGGCGACTACCAGCCATTATCCCCGGTCGGCGCGGGCGCGTCCAATGGGGCGGTCACCCCCGGAGCCACTTCGCGGCCCCGGCCGCGACGACGGCGCCGAGGACGGGTGCGGTCACGTAGATCCAGAGATGATGCAGGTCCGCGGCGACCAGGGCGGGCCCCAGCGACCGTGCGGGGTTCATCGAGGCTCCGGACACCGGGCCGCCGACGAGGGCGCCGAGGGCCACGGCGGCCCCGACCGCGATGCCCGCGGTGATGCCCTTCTCGCGCGCCCCGGTCGAGACGCCGAGAATCACGAACATCAGCAGCGCCGTCAGCACCACCTCGAGCGCGAAGGAGGGCCAGGGGCCCCCGGCGGGAGCCGTGACGCCGACGCCGGCGGCGCGCGTGAACAGGCCCGCGACGGTCAGGCTGCCCGCGGCCGCCCCCGCGCACTGGCCGGCGACGTAGCCGGGAACGTCGCGGAGCGGGAAGCGCCGCGAGACCCAGAAGCCGACGGTCACCGCGGGGTTGAGGTGGCCCCCCGAGACGTCGCCGATCGCGTGGATCATCGTCATGACGACGAGGCCGAACGCGAGGGCGACGCCGAGGTGGGTGATCTCGCCGCCGGTGAGCCCGTCCACGACGATGGCGCCGGTCCCGGCGAAGACCAGCGCGAAGGTGCCGATCGCTTCGGCGGCGACGCGCCGTCCGAGGCTGAATGTCGTCGAAGCTTCGCCGCGGTGGGGGCTACTCACGGCCCGGAGCGTATTTCCCCGATGTGTCGAACGCGTAACGGACAGGTAAAAAGGGCGCCGCTCCGGATGACGGGCGCCCTTGCGCGGGGCGTGCGGGGGGCAAAGACGGGTACCATGTCGCCGGCATCCGCAGTCTGCCGGCAACGCGACGCAGGAGCTTCGCGCCCGCGAGCTTCCGCCGCGACCGCAACGCGGCGCCGTACCGCGAGGTTTCGCCGCGACCGCAGGGTCGCGCTGTCGTGAAAGGTGGTGCATGGCTGAGAACCAGGGCACGGACGCTGACGGGCCCGCCCCGCGCCCGGCCGCGGCGTGGGGCGTCGTCGCCGTCATGGTCTATCTGCTCCTCGTCGCGGTGGGGGTCGTGGGCGACGGCTTCCGACTCGCGGTCGGGGGGCAGGCCGGCGCCGAGCGGCTCTTCGCCTTCGCGACGAACCCCTTCGTGGGTGTGCTCCTCGGCACCCTGACCACCGCCCTCGTGCAGTCGTCGAGCACGGTGACGTCGATCATCGTCGGCCTCGTCGCCGGCGGGTTGCCGGTGGGGGTCGCGATCCCGATGGTGATGGGCGCCAACATGGGCACGACCGTCACCAACACCCTGGTCAGCCTCGGCCACATCGGGCGCGCCGACGAGTTCAGGCGGGCGTTCGCGGCGGCGACCGTGCACGACTGGTTCAACCTGATCGGCATCGTCATCTTCCTGCCGATCGAGGTCGCGTTCGGGCTCATCGAACGGGCCAGCTCGGCCCTGCTGACCGCCTTCGTATCCGTGGGGTCCTACTCCACCGGGGGTTGGGACGTGCTGGGCCGCGCGGTCAGGCCGGGCCGGTCGCTGGCCGGGACGCTGGTCGATCCGCTGCCCGAGACCGGGGGCGGCGTCCTGCTCATCGGGCTCGGCGTCGTGCTCGTCCTGGTGTCGATCACGTACCTGGGCCGGGCGCTGAAGACGGTCATGGTGGGCAACGCCCGGCGGCTGCTGCATGGCGCGATCGGCCGGGGGGCGGGCGCCGGCATCCTGTCGGGGACGGTGGTGACGGTGCTCGTGCAGTCGTCCTCGACCACCACCAGCCTGATGGTGCCGCTCGCGGCCGGCGGCGTATTCTCCCTCCGCGAGGTCTATCCCTTCACCCTCGGCGCCAACATCGGCACGACGATCACGGCGCTGATGGCGGCGACCGCGGTGACGGGCGCAAGCCGCGAGCCGGCGCTGCAGATCGCCCTGGCCCACTTCCTGTTCAACGCGTTCGCGGTGACCGTCGTCTACGGCGTGCCGTGGCTGCGGCGGCTGCCGCTCCGGGGCGCCGGCTGGATCGCGGAGCTGGGGGCGGAGCGCAAGGGCCTCGCGCTGGCCTGGGTCCTCGCGGTGTTCTTCGCGATTCCGGCCCTGCTGACCGTCGCGACGCTGCGCCTCTTCTGACACCCGCGCGCGGCCGGGGGCCCGCGGCCCGTGCGCCCCCGCCGCCAGGGGCCGGGCCTCGTGCCGTCCGGCCAAGCGTCCTGCGCCTCGCGGTTCCGGTGCACGGGCAGCTCGTGGTTGGAACGTCGCGTTGCGCCGCGCCCCGCGATGCGCCAGGATGCGCCGAGGCGCTGCCAGCAAGGCGCGGGGGGCGCCCGGCACGCTATTCCATCGTGCGCACCTGGATGGCGTTCACGTAGCCGTGGCTGGTGGCGACGTTGGCCACGATCACCACCGGCTCGCCGCTCACCAGCCGGTCGTGCTTCTGCAGGCGATCGAGGGCCCGGACCACCGTCTCGTCGGGGTCTCCCGACACGTCGATCATGAACGGCACGATCGACCGCGACAGCCACAGCCGCCGGCGGACGACCTCGGTGGTCGTGAAGGCGTAGATGATGGCGCCCCGGGGGCGGAAGCTGCTGACGAGATGGCCCAGCAACCCCCGCATCGTGATGACGACGATGGCCCGCGAGCCGAGCGAGTCGGCGAGGAGGCAGGCGCTGCGGGCGAGCTGCTCGCGGATGGTCTCGGGCTCGCGGCCGCGGTGGAGCCCGAGCCCCTGCTCCTTCTCGGTGCGCCGGGCGATGCGGTCGAGCACCGAGACGCAGCGCACCGGGTACTTTCCGGTCGCGGTCTCTCCGCTCAGCATCACCGCGTCGACCTGCTCGTACACCGCGTTGGCGACGTCCGTCACCTCGGCCCGGGTCGGCATGGGGCTGTCGATCATCGATTCCAGCAGGTGGGTCGCCACGATCACCGGCTTGCCGGCGACCACGCAGCGGCGAACCATGTCGCGCTGGGCCACCGGGAGCATCTCGAACTCCACCTCGACCCCGAGGTCGCCGCGCGCCACCATGACGCCGTCCGCCGCCTCGATGATCTCCTCGAGGTTGTCGAGGCCTTCCTGGTTCTCGATCTTGGCAATGATCCGCATGGAGTGCCCGCCCGCTTCCTTGATGATGCGTCGCGCGTCACGCACCGCCTGGGCGCTCCGCACGAACGACACCGCGAGGAAGTCGACGTCATGCTCGACCGCGAAACGGATATCCCCGACGTCCTGCTCGGTGATCGACGGCAGGTTGATGCGCACGCCGGGCAGATTGATGTGCCTGCGCGACCCGAGGACCCCGCCGTCCAGCACCCGGCAGCGCAGGTCGTGCTCGCCGGTCTCCAGCACCTCGAGGTTGATGAGCCCGTTGTCGACGGTGATGCGGTCGCCCGCCTTCACCTGGTGCACCATGTCCTGGTAGTCGACGTGGATGCTCCTCTCCTCGGGGTCCTCGGTCGGGCCGACGGTGACGTGGAACTCCTGGCCGACCTCGAGGGACAGGTGCCCGAGACGGTCGCCGGTGCGGATGGCCGGCCCCTGCAGGTCGAGCAGCAGGGCGATGGGGTGGTTCAGGCGCTCGTTGAGGCCCTTGACGGTCTGGATCACTTGCGCGTGGCTGGCGTGGCTGCCGTGCGACATGTTGAGGCGGGCGATGTTCATGCCGGCCCGGGCGAGCCGCTCGATCTCCTCCGGGGAGGAGCTTGACGGACCGAGGGTGCACAGGATCTTGGTGTGCCGGAAATCGCGTCGCGGTGCCATGGTGCAACCGGTCCTTCGCCTCGGTGACGGCCGTCGCGCTCGCAGCGGATGCCGGATCGACAGCCCGTGGCCGCGCGGCATCCGCATCGAGCTCGCGGAGACGACGCATCGACCCACGGGGGAGGTGCCGCCTCGCCTCCTCCGGAACGACTATAGCCCGGAATCCGCCGCCCTGCGGCCCCGCGGCATCGCCACCCTCCTGCCGTCGGTGCCGGCGCGGGCGTCCGCGGCGCCTCACGGGGTCGCCTTCGGGCCCCGCGCGCGCCGTCAGTCGACCACGTAGCTGAAGACCTTGTGCTCTTCCCCGCGCACGAGGGTCGAGCCGTAGAGGTGCATCTCGACCTCGCGGCCGGCCTCGTCGAGCAGCCGCAGGCGGGTCTCCCGGTGCACGAGGTAGGGGCCGTAGTCGGTGGTCTCGCCGTCCCAGGCGACGCCGAGCAGCGTGAAGCGATGCCCTCCCCATCGGCTGACGAGCCGGCGCAAGGCGTTCGAGCTCTTCTGGCGCAGGTCGGCCCAGGCGTACGAGACGGGGACGCCGCGCTCGGGCCGGCTCGACGGGAGCTCGGGCCAGACGACGTCCCGGAACTCCCGGCCGTCGAGGGCGAGGGCGGCGAGACGGTCCCGGTCGTTGTCGGCGAGCGCGTCGAGCACCGCGGCGGCCAGCGCTTCCGGGGACGGGTGGGCGTTGGCGAGCGGGGGCGGCGGCGCGCCGCATCCGGCGAGGCCCAGGACGAGGAGGAGCGCAAACGAGACGGCCCCCGCCGGGCGGCGGGGGCTGCCTCGACGCCGGGTACGGACCAACGCCGTCAGTTGGTCGCGAAGTCGGTCCAACCCTGCCACCACGTGTCCTTCCCGCCGCCGGACGGTCCGACCGCGCCGATGAAGTTGGCGGTCTCGATGAAGGTGTCGTTCATGGGAGGCATGGCCGCCGTCACCGTCCCGTTCAGGGCCGGCGACGCCGCGGCCGGCCGGTAGTCCGGGCTCGACAGGTTGTAGGGATCCGCCAGAACCGGGTCGACGAACGAGACGTTGGCGCTGTCGGTGACGATCTGCCTGGTCGTCTTGAACGCCGCCTCGTCGTCGCTGTCGGTCCGGAACTGAGCGTCGCACCCGCTCACCAGGCAGTTCCCGTGGATGATGCCGCTGGCGAGGGTGAGGCTCCCGTTCTCGACCTGGTCGAACGTCGCGGTGTGGTCGACGTCGATGGAGGCCTCCTTGAAGCCGAGGACGATGAAGTTCCGGATGGTGGCGGAGGTGCCCTCGCGCAGCAGCATCCCGATGTCGCTCTCGCTGCCCTCGTCGGTGTCGGGGTCGCCGATGAGGGTCAGGTTGTAGAGGGTCGGGTTGGAGCGCGGCGTCAGGTTGTTGTTGTCGCCGTTGTTGTCCGCCTCGATGCCCTGGTCGGCGTCGTCGCCGCTCTGCATGACGATGATGAACTGACCCTTGCCGGTCCACCCGTCGGTCCAGTCGACGCTGTCGTCGGCGATGCCCTGGAGCACCACGTGCTTCACCTGGACGGTGCCCCCGAAGAACTCGAGGCCGTCGTCCTTGTTGTACTTGACCATCACGTGGTCGACCTCGGTGTTGCTGCCCACGCCCTGGAAGGCGATGCCGTTCAGCTCGTTGTCGGGGCTGAACTCGGTGCCCGCGAACTCCACCCGGACGTACTTCAGGTGCCCGCTGTCGTCCGCCGCGTTGGTGCCGCCGTAGGTGCCGGTGTCGCCCTCGCCGACGCCCTCGTTGCCCGGCACGTTGAGCGGCGCGTAGCCGTTGATGATGAGCCCGCCCCAGTCGGCGCGTGCCCGCTCGCCGATGGGCTGGTCGCTGCTGAACACGATCGGGGCGCTGGCCGTGCCGTTGGCGAGGATCTGGGCGCCGCGGGCGATGATGAGGGTGCCGTTGGTGGCGAACTCCCCGAAGATCTCGGTTCCCGCGTCGATGGTCAGCCGGGCCGGCGCCTCGACGAAGACGGCGCCCCGCAGCACCCAGTAGCTGCCGCTGCCCCAGGTCATGTCGCTGGTGATGCGTCCGCTGACGACGCAGACTTCCTTGTCGATCCCGTCGACGCTACGGCAGGTGGTGGTCGACTGGGTGAGGGCCGGCGCTCCGGTCACGAGGATTCCCGCCCCGGCGAGCAGCAACGCCGCCGCGGCGCCGCCGATGTTCTTGCTGTGCGTATTGGTCCACATGCTCGTCTGTCCTGGTTCGGATGATTCGAATCTCTGGCCTTCCGACCTTGCCCGGCGAGGTTACGGATGCACCGAGAGGCCGAACGCCATGGTGCGGCCGAGCTTGTAGACCCGCTGGTCGAGCCCGCCCTGCCGGAAGACGTACGGCGCGTCGGTCAGGTTCGAGACCGCGAATCGGAAGCTCACCTGCTGGAAGCGCTTGGCGAAGACGAAGTCGAGCGAGTTGCGCCCCTCCTGGACGATGTCGGGGAGGCCGAGCGAGCCGACGTCGCTGATGCGGTCGTCGAAGAAGTTGAGCAGCAGGCGGCCCGAGTAGCCGGCGTTGCTCACCTCGATCATGGTGTTGAAGAGGTTCTTCGAGGTGCCGGCGAGAGGTCGCACCAGCGACGTCTGCACCTGGCGCGCGACGGCGTCGAGGGTCACCTCGGAGTCGACGTAGGTGTAGTTGGCGCCGAGGAACAGGTACTCGCCTAGCGCCTTGCGGCCCTCGATCTCGAAGCCGGCGTTGGTGGCCGAGTCGGCGTTGGTGAACGAGGTCCGGAGCTGGGCCGTCGGCTCGACGATGCGCTCGATGGGGTTGTCGAAGTTCTTGAAGAAGAAGCTGGCCGCGACCACCTCCTCCCCGGACCCGGGGAAGAGCTCCCAGCGCACGTCGATGTTCTGGATCAGCGACTGCCGCAGCTCGGGGTTGCCGACGGTGGCCCGGCCGCCGACCACGTCGGTGAACTCGAACGGCGCGAGCTCCCGGAACTCGGGGCGGTTGACGGTCTGGCTGACCCCGACCCGGAGGTTCTGGTTGTTCCGGATCGAGTACACGAGGTTGACGGCGGGGAAGATGTCGGTCTCGTCGAGGTCGGCGCGGATGACGTCGGTGGTGCCGAAGACGGCGCGCGCGAACGGGTCGAAGGTGTCGACCCGCTGGCGGAAGTTCTCGACCCGGGCCCCCGCCACGAGGCGGAGCCGGACGGCCAGGGGCACGTCGACCATGCCGTAGGCGGACAGGGTCTCCTGGGCCGCGTCGTACTGGTCGGTCGGCCGCGTCTCCTCCTTGAGCTGGAAGTTCGGGCCGATGAAGCTCGACGTGAACAGCTCCTCGGCCGGCCGCGAGAGGTCGAGGCCGCGCGTGCTGGTGGGGACGAAGCGGAGCCGGCGGGAGAGGAAGTCGCGGGTCCGGTCGATGTAGCTCGTCCCGAACTTGAGCTGGGTCGGGAGGCCCGCCCAGTTCTCCACCAGCGTCGACCAGTTCGCGCTGAGCTCGACGCTGTCGTCGACGAGGTCGTTGAACTGGCGCAGCCCGCTCTGCGACTCGTCGGCGAGCACGAACGCCTCGCGCGCGGGGTCGAACTCGTAGAGCACCTCGCGCAGGTCGGGCTCGGCCCGGTCCGCCTGCGAGACCGCGATCTTCCAGTCGAGCCGGCTGTTCGAGGCGTTGGGGAACAGGTGGTCGCCGCCCACGTGGTGCGAGCGAATCTGCTCCTCGACGAAGAAGAGCCGCTGGTTGCGGATGTCGTTGTCGGCGTCGCTGTTGAACCCCTCGAAGATGCGGGTCTCGTCGGTGCCGACGTGCGTGTAGAAGTTGTCGACCGACAGCCGGTGGTTGGGGCTGAACTGGTAGGCGAGGTTGCCGACGCCGCCGAGCGTCGAGACGAACGAGGTCTCGTCGAAGTCGTAGGGGCCGTTGAACCGCTCGACGCCGCTGGCGCCCACCTTGTAGAAGGTGCGCTCCTCGTTGGTGATCTGCGAGCTCTGCGAGTGCCGAAGGGTGGCGACCACCCCCAGCTTGCCGAACCGGCCGCCGAACAGCCCGCTGTAGGACTGGTTCATCGGCTGGTCCTGACGCACCGGGTCCCAGACGTTGCTGAACGACTCGCCCAGCCGCTCGAGGTCGCTGCTGAGGAACCCGAGCTCGTCGCTCGTGAACCGGCCGCCGCGGATGACCTTGCGGTCGGGAAAGCCGGCGGGAAGCGCGCGGGTGCCGCCGCCGAACCCGTTCCAGGGGCTGCCCCCGTCGTAGCCGAGGCCGCTCTTGCCGGTGGTCAGGGTGTTGTAGGCGCCGCCGAGCGAGAACTCGTAGGCGGTCTCGGTCGGGAGCTTCAGCGGGATGATCTCGACGAGGCCGCCCGCGAACTGCGACGGCTTGTCGGGGGTGTAGGTCTTGCTGACCTGGACGCTGTCGATGAGGCCGGTCGGGAACAGGTCGAGCGGCACCACGCGGCGGTCGGGCTCGGTGGTGGGCAGGGTCGCGCCGTTGAGGGTCGTGTTGCTGTAGCGCTCGCCCAGGCCCCGGACGAAGACCGACTGGTTGTCGACGACCGAGACCCCGGTCACCCGGCTCATGGCGTCGGCCGCGTCCGAGTCGTTGTTCGAGCGCATCTCCGACCCGCCGATGTTGTCCTGCACGGCCGGGGCGCGCATCCGCAGCATCATCTGCGCCGACGCGGTCGAGCTCTGCGCCTCGAGGGTGGGGGCGACGACCGCCACCTCTTCCGCGAAGACGTTGGTCGTCAGCGAAACCTGGACCTCGGTGACCTGCCCGGAAACGACCTCGATGTTGACGAGCTGCTCGGCGTACCCGCCGAGCGAGATCCTGATCTGATGCTCGCCGACCGGCAGCTCCAGGTCGTAGCGGCCGTCGAGGTCGGTGTAGGTGATGAAAGTGGTGCCGACCGCTTCGACCGGCACGCCGGGCAGGGTGATGGCGTTGGTCTGGTCGATGACCACGCCGGCCACCCGCCCCGTCTCCTGTGCGGCGGTGGGGGCGGCGCTCAGAAGCAGGGCTGCCGCCAACCCGATCCGTAACCGTGTTCGCATGCTGTTCTCTCCGCGCACCCTGGCTCCTCCGCCAAGCGGCGGGGGGATGGCGGCAACGGCCTTCTCTCTGTTCGTTGTCATGGGTGCAACGCTACAGACCGTCTGTGACAACTGGATGACGGGCCGATTACATCGGCGTTAATTCCGGGGTGGGGCTCGGGCTCGTCGCCTCCGCGGGTCGCCGGTTTCCGCCGGGACCGTGACAGCCCGTGGCTGGATTCGTGGCGTCGGTTGCGTATTGCCCGATGTACACCCTTCCTCACGCCTTGTCAGGCGGGCGCCTCGGCTTCCCCCGGCGCCCTCCGGGCGCGGCGCAACGCGGGGCCTTTGCGACGGGCTGTTTACCCACTGTTTACGGGACTGTCATGGCGGCGAAACAACTGCGCACTAGGTTTCGAGCGTCGCCGGGGCCGAAAGCCCGAGCCGGCGGCGGTGGACGCCCTGGCCCGCTGACGCCATGTCAGGCGGGTGCCTCGTCCGCCCGTTGGCGCCCTTCCAGGGGCGGTGCAACGCGGGGCTTCACGGCGGGCTTCTGAGAGGAGCGCAGGGCGGCGGCATGCGGGTGCTGGTGGTCGAGGACGACGGGGACATCGCCACGCTGATCAGCGCCGCGTTCCGGCGCGAGGGCAGCGACGACGTCGAGGTGGTCGGCACCGGGACCGCGGCGTTGCGGGCGGTCGAGGCGGACCCGCCCGAGGTGATGATTCTCGACCTGAACCTGCCCGACATCGACGGGTTCACCCTGTGCCGCAAGCTGCGGGCGCGGCGGCAGGGCGTCTCGCTTCCGATCATCGTCGTCACCGCGAGGACCAGCGAGGCCGACCGGGTGCGGGCGTTCGAGCTGGGGGCGGACGACTACGTCACCAAGCCGTTCGGCCTGCGGGAGCTGACGGCGCGGGCTCGGGCCGTCTCGAGACGGGCGTCGTCGGGAATGCAGGCTTCGGAGTTCTACGAGGGCCGCCACCTCACCGCCGACTTCGCCGGTGTCGAGGTGACCGTGGACGGCGCCCCGGTCCGGCTCACCCGACGCGAGTTCCAGATCCTGCGCTGCCTCGTCGAGCACCGGAACCGGGTGCTGTCGCGCGACCGCCTGCTGGACCGGATCTGGGGAAGCGGAGACATCGTCGACGCGCGCACCGTCGACGTCCACCTCGGGCGGTTGCGGGCGAAGCTGGGGCCGGCCGGCAGCCAGATCGAGACCGTGTTCGGTCTCGGCTACCGCTTCGCGGAGAATCTGTGACCC
This sequence comes from Vicinamibacterales bacterium, assembly GCA_965261285.1. GTDB lineage: Bacteria > Acidobacteriota > Vicinamibacteria > Vicinamibacterales > UBA8438 > JAJEEA01. The sequence goes on from OZ253457.1 coordinate 421,181, forward strand.
GGAACCTGCGCCGTCGGAACGGCGCGGGCTCCCGGGTCGGAGCGGCAACGGGGGAGCCGGGGGTGCCGATGCCGGGCCAGAATTTACATTCCCTTAACAGCGCCGGACTCTGCTGACGCTACTGTACCGAAATGTCAGGCGCGGCCAATGGGCGGGTGTCGCACACGTCGCGGCTGCTTCGGGCGCTGTCGCTCGCCGGCTGCGGGCTCCTGGCCGCGCTCGCGGGGGCGGCCGCGTGTCGGGGATGGTTCGACGGCGCCGCGTACGTGGTCGCCGTTGACGGCTCGAGCACGGTGTTTCCCATTGCCGAGGCGGTGGCGGAGGAGTACCGCCGGTTGGATCCCGCGGCCCGGGTCACGGTGGGCGTATCCGGCACCGGCGGCGGTTTCGAGAAGTTCTGCGCGGGGGAAACCGCCGTCTCGAGCGCTTCCCGCCCCATCCGGCCCCTCGAGATCGAGGCGTGCGCGGCGGCCGGCATCGAGTTCGTCGAGCTGCCCATCGCATACGACGGCATCGCCGTCGTCGTGCACTCCGCCAACGACTGGGTCGAGACCCTGACGACGGAAGACCTGAAGCGGATGTGGGAGCCGGCCGCGCAGGGGACCGTGACCCGCTGGAGCCAGGTCCGGCCCGATTGGCCGAATCGAGAGCTGCGTCTGTTCGGCCCGGGCATCGACTCGGGCACGTTCGACTACTTCACGCAGGCCATCGTGGGCGAGCCCGGGTCCGGCCGCGGCGACTTCACCTCGAGCGAGGACGACAACGTGCTCGTGCAGGGGGTGTCCAACGACGAGCTGGCGCTGGGGTTCTTCGGCTACGCCCACTACGAGGAGAACCGGGGCCGGCTCGGGTTGGCGGCCATCGACGACGAGGACGACACCAACGGCGACGGGGCGATCCGCCCGTCGCCCGACACCGTGCGCGACGGCACCTATCAGCCGCTCTCCCGGCCCGTCTTTCTCTACGTCAACCCGGTCGCCCTCGATCGGCCGGAAGTCGCGGGGTTCGCGAGCTTCTTTCTCACCGAGGGGGCGGCTCTCGTACGCGAGGTGGGGTACGTGTCCCTGACGGATCGAGAGTATGCCCTCGTGCGGCGGCGACTCGAGGACCGGGTCGTCGGCACGATGTACTGCGGCCCGGGCGGGGACGCCGGCGAGATCGCGTCGCTCGAGGCGTTGCTGAGCCGACCCGGATACTGCTGAATCCGCCCGCGTCGTCGAATCGCCCCGGCGGCTCGTGCCGCCGGCGTCTCGCGTCGGCGAAGCTCCCGACGCGACCGACAGGCGCCGCGGTCGTGCGGGGTCCTTCAGGCGTCTCGGGTCGGCGGAGCTCCCGGCGCGACCGCGGTCGCGCGGACGCGCAGGGTGTCCTCCAGGCGTCTCGCGTCGGCGAAACGCCCAACGCGACCGCAGGTCGCGCGGTTGCGCGGGAGCGGCAGAATGGCGCGGACACGACAGGATCGCATCGAGGGCCTCATCGAGTGGGCGCTCCGTGCCTGCGCGGGGGCGTCGGTCCTCGTGACCGTCGGCATCCTGTCGATCCTGTCCATCGAGACCTTCCGGTTCCTCCGCGACGTGTCGCCGCTCGAGTTCCTGTTCGGCACGGTGTGGACGCCGCTCTTCTTCCAGGAGTCCTTCGGGGTGCTGCCGCTGGTGGCCGGCACCCTGCTCGTGACGGCCATCGCCCTCGCGGTGGCGCTTCCCGCCGGGCTGCTGACCGCCGTCTACCTCAGCGAGTACGCGCCGCCGAGGGTGCGCCGGAGCGTCAAGCCGGTGCTGGAGGTCCTCGCCGGCCTGCCGACCGTCGTGTACGGCTACTTCGCGCTGCTCGCGGTCACCCCGTTCCTGCAGCAGTTCATTCCGGGCCTCTCCGGATTCAACGCCCTCAGCCCCGGCCTCGTCATGGGCGTCATGATCCTGCCGCTGGTGTCCTCGCTCTCGGAAGACGCCCTGCAGGGGGTCCCGCGCGGTCTCCGGGACGCGTCGCGGGCGCTGGGGGCCACCCGGGCCCAGACGACGCTGGGGGTGGTGCTGCCGGCCGCGATGTCGGGCATCTCGGCCGCCGCCGTCCTCGCCGTCTCGAGGGCCATCGGCGAGACGATGATCGTGGCCATCGCGGCCGGGCAGCAGCCGCGGCTGACCCTCAATCCGCTGGTGCCGATCGAGACGATGACCGCGTACATCGTGCAGGTCAGCCTCGGCGACGCTCCGACCGGGACCCTGGCCTACCGGACGATCTTCGCGGTCGGCATGCTGCTGTTCATCGGCACGTTCTCTCTCAACCTCGTCAGCACGTGGTTGCGGGGGCGGTACCGGGAGGCGTATCCGTGAGCCCGCGGTGGCGGGGCCGGCTGTCCGACCTCGTCCTGCACGGCCTGGGGCTGGGGGCCACCCTGATCGGGCTGCTGGTGCTCGCGATCCTCCTCGCCGACATCCTTCGCGACGGGCTCGGCCGGCTGTCGTGGGACTTCCTCACGGGCCTGCCCTCGCGCCACGCGGAGAACGCGGGCATCTTCCCGGCGCTCGCGGGCACGGTGTGGGTGATCGCGGTGACCACGGTGCTGGCGGTGCCGATCGGGATCGGGGCGGCGGTTTACCTGGAGGAGTACGGCGACCGCGGGTGGTGGGCCCGCCTCATCGAGATCAACATCGCCAACCTCGCGGGGGTGCCGTCGGTGATCTACGGGCTCCTGGCCCTGGGGCTCTTCGTGCGCACGCTGGGGTTCGGCCGGAGCGTGCTGGCCGGCGCCGCGACCCTGGCCCTGCTGGTGCTGCCGGTGGTGATCCTGGCCTCGCGCGAAGCGCTCCGCGCGGTGCCGCCGTCCCTGCGGGAGGCGTCGTACGCCCTGGGGGCGACACGGTGGCAGACGGTCTGGCACCAGGTGCTGCCGGTCGCCCTGCCCGGCATGCTCACGGGGACGATACTGGCCCTGTCGCGGGCGATCGGCGAGACGGCGCCCCTGCTCGCGATCGGCGCCCTGACCTACGTCCCGTTCGCGCCGGACGGCATCCGGTCGCCGTTCACGGCGCTGCCGATGCAGGTGTTCAACTGGATGTCGCGGCCGCAGGAGGCGTTCCTGGAGAACGCGGCTGCCGGTATCATGGTGCTGCTGGTCCTGCTGCTCGGGATGAACGGCTTCGCCGCCTGGCTGCGGGACCGATGTCAGGGATGACGACCGTGCCGCCCGGTCGGACGCAGGGGGGCCTTGCAGGTGCCTCGACGATGACCTCACGCACCATGGCGATACCGTCCCTGGCCGACGTCGCGGCGCGCGGCCGCGGGGGCGAGGTCGTCGTTACCGGGACGAAGGTCGACGTCAGGGGCCTGAGTTGCTTCTACGGGGAGACCCGGGCCCTCGACAACGTGTCGATGCGCATCCCCGCCCATCAGGTCACGGCGTGCGTCGGCCCCTCGGGATGCGGCAAGAGCACGTTTCTCCGGGCGTTGAACCGGATGAACGAGCTCATCCCCTCGACCCGCGTGACGGGATCCGTCTCCATCGACGGGCAGGACGTCTACGCGCCGGAAGCGGACCCGGTCGAGGTGCGCCGCCGGGTCGGCATGGTGTTCCAGAAGTCCAACCCGTTTCCCAAGTCGGTGTTCGAGAACGTCGCCTACGGGCTGCGCGTCAACGGCCTCGCCGACTCGCGGGCCGAGTTGGAGGACCGCGTGGAGGCCAGCCTGCGGACGGCGGCGTTGTGGGACGAGGTGCAGGACCGCCTCGGGGAGTCGGCGCTCGCCCTGTCCGTCGGCCAGCAGCAGCGGCTGTGCATCGCGCGGGCCCTGGCCGTCGAGCCGGACGTCCTCCTGATGGACGAGCCCGCGTCGGCGCTCGATCCCATCGCGACCCAGCGCATCGAGGAGCTGGTGTATCAGTTGAAGCAGCGCTACACGATCGTCATCGTGACCCACAACATGCAGCAGGCCGCGCGCGTCTCGGACGGCACCGCGTTCTTCTGGCTGGGCAAGCTCGTCGAGCATGACCTGACGAGCCGCATCTTCACGGCTCCGGCCCGGAAGCTCACCGAGGACTACGTCACGGGCCGGCTCGGATAGGTCGGAGGTCGATGCCCCACCTCCAGGACGACCTCGACCACCTGAAGGAGCGGATGCTGGTGATGGCCGGCGCCGTCGAGGAGCAGGTGCGCGCATCGGTGCAGTCGCTGGTCGGCCGCGACCACCGGCTGGCGGAGCGGGTGCTGACCGGCGACGACGCGATCAACCGGCTGCACATCGAGATCGACGAGCGCTGCTTCCAGTTGCTCGCCCTGCACCAGCCGGTGGCGACGGACCTGCGGGTGGTGGTGTCCGGGGTCAAGATCAACACCGATCTGGAACGCATCGGCGACTTCGCGATCAACGTCGCCGAGGCGACCCTGCGGTATCTGGAGCATCCCGCCGTCAAGCCCCTGATCGACGTTCCCCGGATGGCGGACATCGCCCAGGGCATGCTGCGCGACTCCCTGAACGCGTTCGTCCGGCAGGACGTCCGCCTCGCCAGGGAGGTCCTCGACCGCGACGACTCCGTCGACCACCTCAAGGACCGGGTGTTCCGCGAGCTGATCGGGGTCATGTGCACGGACGCCGCGGTGACCCAGCCCGCCCTCGAGCTCCTGCTCGTTTCGCGGCACCTCGAGCGGATCGGCGATCACGCCACCAACATCGCCGAGGAGGCCATCTTCATCGTGTCGGGGCGCGACGTCCGCCATCACGGGCGGGAGGGCGGGGCCCCCGGCGCCGACGCGCCGCCTCACGGGGAGCAGTGATCGAGTCGTTGGCCGTCCGAGAGCCGCCTGCCCATGCCTAGCCGCATACTCGTCGTCGAGGACGATCCGGACATCGCGGAGCTGGTCGAGCACCACCTCTCGCGGGCCGGCTACGACACCAGCGTCGTCGGAACCGGCACCGACGCGCTGGAGCACATACGCCAGCGCCCCGATCTCGTCGTTCTCGACCTGATGCTGCCGGGGATGAGCGGCCTGGAGATCTGCCGGCTCATGCGCAACGACCCGCAGACCGCGGCGGTGCCCATCATCATGCTGACGGCGCGGGCGGAGGAAGAGGCCCGGGTGGAGGGGCTCGAGCTCGGCGCCGACGACTACGTGACCAAGCCGTTCAGCCCGCGGGAGCTCGTGGCGCGGCTCCGGGCCGTCCTGCGGCGCACGCAGCCCTTCGGGCCGGACAAGATCCTCCGCTTCGGCTCGCTGGTGATCGACCTCGACCGGCACGAGGTGAGCGACGACGGGCGGCCGGTGCGGTTGACGGCCAAGGAGTTCCTGCTGCTGAAGTACCTGATCGAGCACGCCGGCCGGGTGCTGTCGCGCGACCTCCTGCTCTCCGACGTCTGGGGCTACCAGTACACGGGAGGCACCCGCACCGTCGACGTGCACATCCGGCGGCTGCGCGAGAAGCTGCCCACGCTGGTCGAGCACATCGTGACCATCAAGCAGTTCGGGTACAAGTTCGTCGAGAGCACGTGACGGTCCCCCGCCGGCCGGCCGACGGGGCCGCGTCGCGGCGGCCGGCGTGGCGCCGGTGCGCCTGCTCGTTCGAGGTCCCGTGAGGCTGCCGACCCGTCTGTTCCTGTCTTCGATGGCGGTCGCCGCCGCGGCCCTGGTCGCGGTTGCCCTCGTCGTCGGGCCGCCGGGCCCGCCGCCGGCGGGCGTCGAGGACCGGCTCGGTCCGCTGGCCCGGGCGCTCGCGGCGGGGTTCCTGGCCGCGCTCGGGGCGGCCCTCGCCATCGCCGGGCTCGCCTCCATCCGGCTCCAGCGCCGGGTCCGTGCGCTGACCGAGACGGCCCGGCGCTACACGGCGGGGACGCCCTTTCCCGTCGGGCTCGACCACGGCGACGACGAGCTGGGGGTGATGGCGCGCGCGCTCGATCAGACGGCGCGCGAGCTGGCCCGCCAGGTGAAGGACCTCTCCGGCCAGCAGACGCGCGTCGACGCCATTCTCGGGGGGATGGTCGAGGGGGTCCTGGTGATCGACGACGAGGGCCGGGTGCAGATTGCCAACGAGTCGGTGCAGCGGATGCTCGGCATCGACAGCGATCCGACGGGACGCTTCCACGTCGAGCTGATCCGGCATCCCGAGGTGACCCGGGTCATCGCGGCGGCGGTGGCCGGCGACGCCGGACGCGGCAACGAGGTGCGGTTGAACACCGACCCTCCCAAGGTGCTGCTCGCCAACGCCCGGCCGTTCGCGGCCAACGGGGAGCGGGGGGTGGCCCTGGTTCTCCACGACGTCACCGAGTACCGCCGGGCGGATCAGGTGCGGCAGGACTTCGTCGCCAACGTCTCTCACGAGCTGCGGACGCCGCTCACCGCGATCCGGGGCGGGGTCGAGGCCCTCGTCGAGGAAGACCGCGCCGAGGAGCGCCGCTTCGTCGCCATCATCGCCAGGAACAGCGCGAGGATGGAGCGGCTGGTGAGAGACCTGCTGCGGCTGGCCCGCCTCGACGCGGGCCAGGAGCATCTGGCGCTGACCCCGTGCGCGCTGGAAGCGGCCCTCGGCTCGGTGGCCGCCGAGCTGGCGCCGCTGGCGGAGAGCAAGCGCCTGGTCATCAGGACCGTCGTCGCCCCGGAAGCGGGCACGGTCCTGGCGGACCCCGTCAAGCTCCACGACGCCATCCGGAACCTCGTCGAGAACGCCGTCAACTACGCCCCCGCCGACAGCACCATCGAGCTCGGCGCCGCCGGCGACGACGGCGTCGTCCGCATCACCGTCGCCGACCGGGGGCCGGGCATCCCGGATACGGACCTGACCCGGATCTTCGAGCGGTTCTATCGGGTGGACGACGCGAGGCCCCGCGACCCCGGCGGCACCGGGCTCGGGCTCGCCATCGTCAAGCACCTGATCGGTCTCCACGAGGGCTCGGTGCGGGCCGCCAACCGGGACGGCGGCGGCACGGTGTTCACCATCGAGCTGCCCCATCCGCGGTCAGACGGCGGCGCAATTGACGGAACGCCCGCCCCCGGTGACTGACGGCGGCCTTTTCCTCCGGGGTCACCTCGGCCAGCGTGCGGCCGTAGGGGGGGTAGTGGAAGATGGGGTCGTAGCCGAAGCCCCCGTCGCCGCGGGGAGGCAGTTGCACGCGGCCCTCGACGACGCCCGCGGCCTCCCAGAGGACGGCGGCGGCGCGGGCTCCTGGAGGGTCGGTTGGGCGCCCGGCGGAGCCGTCAGGCGACGATGGGCGGGCCAGGGCGAGCGCGCACACGAAGCGGGCGGTGCTGCCGTCGGCGCCCCGCTCGGCGAGCATGCGCCGAATCGCCGCGAACTTCTCCGCGTAGGACTCGCCGTTGAACCTCGCCGAGCGCACGCCCGGCTCGCCGTCGAGCGCGTCGATCTCGAGGCCGGAGTCCTCCGCGACGGTGAGCTCGCCGGTCGCCTCGGCGTAGTAGAGCGCCTTCAGGCGCGCGTTGGCCGCGAAGGTCGCACCGGTCTCCTCGGGCTCGCCGATTCCGGGGTGGTCGTCGAGCGTGGCGAGGGCGGTCGGCGTCCCGGCGAGGATGTCGCGGATCTCGGCGAGCTTGCCGCGGTTGGTCGTGGCCACCAGCAGCCGCGGCGGCGCCGGGCCGGTCACCCGGTCAGGGCCCCGACCAGGTCCCGCTGCATCTCGACGAGGCGGCGGATGCCGGTCTCGGCCAACGCGAGCAGGGCGTCGTGCGAGTCGCGGGAGAAGGGCGCGCCCTCCGCCGTGCCCTGCACCTCGATGAAGCGGCCGTCCCCGGTCATGACCACGTTCATGTCGACCTCGGCGTTCGAGTCCTCCTCGTAGGCGAGGTCGAGGAGCGGGAAGCCGTGGACGACCCCGACGCTGGTCGCGGCGACGTGGTCGGTCAGGGGCATGCGGGCGATCGCGCCGCGCTCGCGCAGCCGGCGCAGCGCGAACGCGAGGGCCACGAACCCCCCGGTGATCGACGCGGTGCGGGTGCCGCCGTCGGCCTGGATGACGTCGCAGTCGATCCACACGGTGCGCTCTCCGAGGGCCTCGAGCCTCGTGACCGCGCGCAGCGAGCGGCCTATCAGCCGCTGAATCTCCTGGGTGCGGCCGCTCGGCCGGCCCCGGCTCGCCTCGCGGGCGGTGCGCGTGGACGTGGCGCGGGGCAGCATCCCGTACTCGGCCGTCACCCAGCCCTTGCCGGCGCCGCGGAGGAACACCGGCACCTTCTCTTCGACGCTCGCGGTGCAGATGACCCGGGTGCGTCCGGCCTCGATGAGGACCGAGCCCTCGGGGTGGTCGAGATAGTGCGGGGTCAGGCGCGTGGGCCGGAGCTCGTCCGGGGGCCGCGCGTCGCCGCGTGCGGTTGGGGTCATGACGAACGATCCGGGTCGGCCGGCGCGTCGTCGGCCGGCATCCAGTCATCGCTGGGCGCTTCCAGCAGGTCGAGGTTCTGTCTCAGGGGGCGTTGCAGGTCCACGTGTCCGACCAGCGTGTCGACCTCGACGCCGTCGACGAGAATCTGCACGGCGTCGACGGCGGCGAGGTTCGTGGCGAGGGCGTTCACGATGGCGTACACCGTGAAGAGCTCCTCCCGCGACCCGCCGGAATGGCCGAGGGCAATCTCCTCGGTGAGGTCGACGAACGCGTCGCCGTCTCCGGTGAGATAGACCGCCCGCAGGCCGGTGCCGGGCGGGATGGGCGAGAGCAGCGGCGCCGGCGGGTCCGCGAGCTGCTGCTCGAGAATGGCGCGGGCCTGCGCGGTGGGGTTGGCCCGGCGCGCCAATCGGCGCGGCACGCCGACGAGCCGCATGCCGTCGCCCGAGACGTAGTACAGGGTCGAGACCGTCTGCGCGCCCACCGCGGACCCGTCGTCCGCGACGCGGGTCGAGACCGCCGGGCCCTCGGCCGGGTACCACCGGGGAAGCCCGACGAAGAGCACCCAGGCCCCGCCGAGCGCGGCGGCCGCGAAGACGATCCTCGCCAGCCAGGCCCGGCCGCTCACGGCAGCGGCTCCCGGAGCGGCGCCGAGCCGTCCGCGGGCGGGTCCTCGGCGAGCGGATCGTCTTCTTCGGGAAAGCCCTGCTCGACCATGTCGCGGAAACGGATGATGCCCTGCAGCAGCGCGTCGACGACGGCGTCCTGAAACGCGGGGGAGGCGAGCTGGACCTCCTGCGCGGGATTCGAGATGAATCCCATCTCCACCAGGGCCGCCGGCATGTTGGCCCCCTCCAGCACCCGGAACGGCGCCTGCTGGACGCCCCGTCGACTCATCGGGACCCGGGCGCGCAACTCCTCGGCCAGCGTCTGCGCCCAGAGGGCGGACCGGTCGACGAAACGGAGCTGCGCCCGCTCCCAGCGCACGATGTCGAGCCGCCGCGTGCCGCCGCCCACCACCGGGACCCGTTCGCCTCCGGCCTGCGCGCCGCCGGGGTCTTCGTACTCGCCGGGGCGGAGATAGAAGACCTCGGCCCCGGTCGCGGTCTCCCGCATCGACGCGTTCGCGTGAAGGCTGATGAACAGATCGGCGCGGTTGTTGTTGGCGATGGCCGCGCGCTCGTCGAGGGTCACGTCGGCGTCGCCCGAGCGGGTGAGCACGACGCGCAGCCCGAGCCGCCGCTGGATGGCGGCCTGCAGCCGCCGGGCCACGCCGAGGGCGACGTCTTTCTCCAGCGTGCCCTCGGGGCCGCGGGTCCCCGCGTCGGCGCCTCCGTGACCCGCGTCGATGGCGATGGCGCTGACCGTCGACGGTCCCGCGAAGTCCGCCAGGGCCGGCAGCTCGGCATCCTCTCCCCCGATGCCGGCCTCCGCTGCCGCGGTCGGGCGCGGGTCGGGCTCGGGCGGGGGCGCGGCGCGGGCCGCCGCCGCCGGTCTCAGCTCGACCACCACCTCCAGGCTGCCGCCGAGCCCGGGCGAGCTGTTGGCGGCAAAGCTGCCGAAGGCGTTGCCCAGCTCGGCTTCGAGGCGGGCGCGCCGGTCGTCGACCCTCACCCGCCGCAGCAGATCGTCGGGCGCGAAGTCGCGCATGACGAGGTCCACGGCATCGGCCTCGAAGGTGACGAGAAGCCGCCCGGCCGCCCGTTCGATGCGGGGTTCGACGTTAGGGGTCACCATGAGGCGCAGCCGCGACCGCCGCCCGGTGCGCTGATAGCGGCCAACGACCTGCGGGACGCGCACGTCGCCGACGATCACCAGCCCCGAGCGGGACCTCAGCTCGACCGGCTGGTCCGAGATGAGGGGAAGCGCCCGTCCGATGAAGTCGGTCGGCACGTACCACGTGCCTCCGCGCTCCACCGGGGGTGAGCTCAGCGACTCGAGCCGCCCCGCCACCGACACGATGCCGTCTCCCGCCGTCAGCACCATCACCGCCGGTCCCCGCAGGAGCGTCAGCCGGCCGGGCTGCCGGTCGTCGCCCACGCGAAGGCCGAAGGGTCCCGTGAGCTCGGTCAGGGCGACCATGGTGCGGCCGCCGACGTCGACCGTGGGGAGGGGGCGCCGGCCGTCGCGCGAGATGACCGTCAGACCGTCCGGGGCGGGCTGACCGCCGCCGGGGAGGGCGGCGGCGAGCACGATGCACAGCACCCATCCGATGCTGCGCGCACGTCCCGCCCGGACGCCCGCCCATCGCTCGACCGGGGGCAGGGGGCGTGGCGGCGCGGGCATGGTTCGGCGGGGTGAGGATCGCGGGCCGTCGAAGGTCCTTCAGGCATCATAGCGTACGGACGGGCCGCGTTCGACCGTCTTGCCGGCGCCGTTCGTGGCGGAGTCGGCGCCGTGGAACACGGAGGAATGGTCGGGTGCCGGGCGGAGCCGCCGGCGAGGAGATCAGCCCGTGATGAGAGCCCGCGTTGCATCGCGCCCGAACGACGTCGGCAGACAGACGAGGCGCCCGCCTGACAAGGCGTGAGGAGGGCGCATATCGGGCATGTGCAACCGACGAACGAGGCAGTCGGGCGGGATGCATCGCCGCTCGAATGCAGCGGGGACTTTCGCCACGGGCCGATAGGCGGGCCAGGAGGTCGGCATGCGCATCGAGGGCCTCGCGGCGCGCGAGTACGTGCGGCTGCTGCAGCCGATCTGGAGCTACCTGTGCCCGATCGAGCCGCCGGCGCCGAGCGACGTCATCTTCGTGTTCGGCAGCCGGGGACTGGAGGTGCCCCGGCGGGCGGCGCAGCTCTACGAGGCGGGATGGGCGCCGCGCGTGCTCGTGTCGGGAAGGGCCGGCCCGATGACCGAGCACGTCTTCGACAAGCCGGAGGCACTCGTCTTCAAGGACGAGCTCGTGCGCCGGGGCGTGCCCGCCTCGGCCGTCGTCACCGAGGTTGCCGCCGGCAACACGCTGGAGAACGTACGGTTCGGCATGACGGTTCTCGAGGCGGCGGGGCACGAGCCGCGGTCCGCGCTGCTGGTGGCCAAGGCGTTCGCGATGCGGCGGTGCCTCGCGACCTTCGCCCGCCAGCATCCCGGCGTGCAGGTGCGAGGATGTCCCCCCGCCGGGTCGCTTCTCGACCATCTGGACCGGAGCCGGGCGGACTTCGCGGCGCGGCTGGTGGCGGAGGTCCGGCGCCTGGACGTGTACGGAGCGGCGGGCGACATCGCGCCGTGCGCGGTTCCCCCGGCGGTTCGCGCGGCGGCCCGCGAGACGGCGCGGCTCCTGGAGCCGGCCGCGCCTCCCTGACGTTCCCCGCGCCTCGCGGCCCCCGTGATGCGGCGGTCCCCTCAACCGCGCCCGCCCATCGTCGCCTTCGGCTCCGCCGGTCGCCCAACCATCCTCCAGGCCTCCGCGCCGTTCCGCGGCGCAGGCCCTTGGTGCCCGGCCCCGGGGTCGCGTCTCCTTCCCGGCGTTTGTTTACCGGCGCGTAATCGACTCGCCATCGGTTCGTCGCACCGATGGCGTATTCATTGGCGTGGCGGCGTGCTCCGGCGCCGACGCCCATGCGCATCACGCTGGTTACCGAGACGTTTCCTCCCGAGGTCAACGGTGCGGCCGGCTCGCTGCACCGGTTGGTGGCCGGCCTTTCCGCACGCGGCCACCGGCTCGTCGTCGTGAGACCGCGCTTCCCGATGGCGGGCGTCGAGAACGCACCGCCCCCGGACTGGGAGGAATGGCCGGTGGCGAGCATGCCCCTGCCCGGATACGCCGCGTTGCGGGTGGGGCTTCCGGCGGGCCGGACGCTGCTCCGCCGGTGGCGGGCCGACCGCCCGGACGTGGTGCACGTCGCCACCGAGGGTCCGCTCGGCTGGTCGGCGGTCATCGCCGCCCGCCGGTTGGGCATACCCGTCAGCTCCAGCTTTCACACGAACTTCCACGCCTTCGCGGCGCACTACCGCGCCGCTCCCTTGAAACCCGTCACCCTCTGCTATCTGAGGACGCTCCACAACCTGACCCGCCGGACCCTCGTGCCCTCGGCGACGGTGCGGGACGAGCTCGACCGCGCCGGGTTCCGGAACCTGGGGATTCTCGGCCGCGGGGTCGACACCGACCTGTTCGGCCCCGTCCGCCGAGATTCGCATTTGCGCAGGGTCTGGGGCGCCGGTCCGGAGACTCCCGTGGTGATCCACGTGGGGCGCCTCGCCTCCGAGAAGAACCTCGAGCTGCTGGTCGACAGCTTCGAGGCGATGCGTCGGCTGCACCGGCCCGCGCCCCGGCTCGTGCTGGTGGGTGACGGCCCCGCCCGCCGCCGGCTCGAACGGGAACACCCCGACTATCACTTCGCGGGCATGCGCTACGGGGAGGATCTCGCCCGCCACTACGCCTCCGGCGATCTGTTCCTGTTTCCGAGCCTCACCGAGACGTTCGGCAACGTGGTGCCGGAGGCGATGGCGAGCGGTCTCGTGGTGCTCGCGTTCGACTACGCGGCGGCCGGGCAGTGCATCCGGTTCGGCGAGAACGGCTGGCTCGTGCCGCGGCGCGACGCCCGCGCCTTCACCGCCACCGCCGCCGCCCTCATGGCCCGCGTCCCCGAGTGGCCGCGGGTCCGGCGCGCCGCCCGACAGACCGCCCTGGCCCTCTCGTGGCCGGCTGTCGTCGACGAGTTCGAGCGCGCATTGCGGGAAGTCGGGTCGAGCGTTGCGGCGGCGCCGACCCGCATGGCGTCCACGACGAGGAGCCGGACATGAGCAGGAAGACCGTGTTGCGTTTCAAGACCGTGGTGCTGTCGGACGTGCATCTGGGAACGGCCGAGTGCCACGCCGACGAGGTCAACCATTTTCTCCGGCACGTCCAGTGCGAGCGGCTGATCCTGAACGGCGACATCATCGACGGTTGGAGCCTCATGCGGAAGGGCGGCTGGCAGAACCGGCACACGCGGTTCGTGCGGCTGGTGCTGAAGCACATGGAGAAGCGGGACACCGAGGTCATCTACCTGCGGGGCAACCACGACGACATCCTCGCCCGCGTGCTGCCGATTCGCATGCACAAGCTGTACATCGGGGAGGACTACGTGCTCGACGCCGCCGCCGGGCGCTACCTGGTGGTGCACGGCGACGTCTTCGACGTGGTGACCCGCCGCCATCGGTACCTCGCGGTGCTCGGGGCCGTCGGCTACCAGGGGCTCCTGCAGGTGAACCGGCTCTACAACCGGTACCGTGCGTGGCGCGGGCGGGGGTACTACTCGCTGAGCCGGGCGATCAAGGCGCGGGTCAAGGACGCCGTGAGCTTCATCGGCAACTACGAGAGCCAGCTCCAGGCGCTGGCCCGGGCCCGCGGCTGCGTCGGGGTCATCTGCGGGCACATCCACACGCCTGCCGACAAGCGGATCGGCGACGTCCACTACCTGAACTCCGGGGACTGGGTCGAGTCGCTGACCGCGCTCGTCGAGCATCACGACGGCCGGTTCGAGGTGCTGCCCTATGCCGAGTTCAGACGCCGGCTGCAGGCGGCGATGGAGGCGCGCCGGCCTCCCCGCCCCGACCTGGTGCTGGTTCCCGCCTGACGCGGAACCGGCGGGCGACACGGGGACACCCGGAACGGTCCGGTGAGCATCAGAGCGCTACGTAGCGACCTCCAGCGCCGCACCGTCCGGCGTGTTCTCGCTGGTCGTCGTCTTCACCGGTTGGCATCGGTCGAGGTCATGTCATCCCACGACCTGCACCCGCGTCTCGTTGGTCGCCCAAGATGTGGCGGGGAGCTCTTCCGCGGCATCGTTGAGCCGGCGCAGAAACTCGCCGGCCTCCAGCGTAAGCGACACGGGGCTCGGCAACTGGGCGCCCTGTGTGTTGGCGAAGCCTACGAAGGGCTCGAGGGTGACCAACAGAATCACCCGATTGACGCCCGGCGCCTCGGCGGTCACCATGAATCCTTGAGCGGGGTTTGGAAACTCGACCTGAGAGCCCGCCCCCAGCGGCAGGTTCTCGGTCAACACGGTCACGTCACCGTTCGCGCCGATCAGGTACAGATGGCCCAGACCGGCCAAGCCTGACGTCAACCTGAAACCGACGGACGCGCCGATCCGAATCGGCGGTGCGAGCGTCGGTATCACGCCGACCGCGAACGCGGCCTCGTCGTTCTGGGCCACGTCGACGTTGTTGGCCACAGGCACGGAATCGTTCGGTGTCGACTGGCAGCTACCCATGACGGTCAACCCGCCACTCAACACCAAGCCTCCGACGAACTTCCGAATTCGCATCACCATCATGAGTCCCTTTCTAGTAGAAAATTTAACAATCGTCCTGTCTGGTCCTGTGACGGCAGCGGGCGGTCCGCATCGGCGCGGCAGTCCTGTCCGCATCGCTGGTCCCGGAGATGCCGGGGCCAACCGAACGGCGCAGTGCGATGCGTGTTGGCGCGTTGGGCACCCGTTGCCTATGAAGCTGGCGATGGGGTTCACCGTGCGTTGCTCAGGATCCAGTCGATGTAGTGCGACACCCGCGTATACACGCCGTAGGCGTTCGGCTGTGCACAGCCGCGGCCGAAGCTCACGACGCCTATCTGGCTCCACCTCGTCGGTCCGCCAGGGACCACCAGCGGGCCGCCGCTGTCCCCCTGGCAGGAATCGCGCGTCCCCTGCCGATAGCCGGCGCACACCTGCCCGTTGGAAATCCGGCCCGGATAGACACGCTCGCACTCCGTGCTGTCGACGATCGGGAGGTCGACCGCCTGCAGCCGATCCGGCAAGGGCCCGGTGCTTCCCTGCTGCGTGTCCCCCCAGCCTGTGACCACGGCGCAGGCCCCCGGTGGCCCGAACACCGTGTTCAGCCGCGGTGACTGGAGTTGTACGACCTGGGCCTCCACACCCGGGAACGGGCGGGCCAGCTCGATCAGGGCGATGTCATTGCCGGACGATGCGGTCCGATAGTCCTCATGCACGATGACCCGCGCCACATCGCGCCGGGCGCCCGCGTCCGACAACGAGAGCGATCCGTGCATCACCGACAGGCCCCGGGGAGCATTCGCATCGACATCGTCGACGCAATGGGCCGCCGTCAGGACCCACCTCGGGCTGATCAGGGATCCGCCGCAGAAATGCCGGCCCCGAGACTGCAGCGACACCTGCCAGGGAGCCAAGCCCGGCGGCGCATCCCGTCCGCCGACGATCCGCGCCACCGTTTGTTCCCTGGGGACGTCGCGACACTCGAAGCTCTGTGCGAACGCCGATGCCCAGCCGCCGGCGACCATGAGCGCGCCGAGCGCGCCGACACGGAGTGGGCGCGACATCCGCGCCAGAATCGATCCGTTCATGCCGTACATCGCTTACTCCTTTACCCTTGAGTACACCTGAGGAATTCTCCTCAGAGTTCGCTCTTCGGCAATCGCTGATCCGGAACGGCCCCCTCGACAGGACCCAGCCGGCCCACTCCGGTACGGTGCAGGCGCCATCACGGCATGCGCAGCAGCGTGGCCGCCGCCTCTGCCCCCTCGGCCTCGGCCACCGCCAGCGGCGTCCGTCCTTCCCGGTCTTGTGCCAGTACGTTCGCGCCTTCGGCCAGCAGTACCTCGACCGCCGCGGTCGCGTCGGCGCCGGCCGCCGCATGCAGCGGGGTCTCGCCATCGGGATTCAGGATCTCGATGTACGCGCCGTGGGCCAGCAGCGCTGCCAACGCGTTGCCGGCATTGGCTCGTGCCGCCATGTGCAGCGGCCGTTCCCTGAGCGACCGGTCCAGCACCAGCGGGTTTACGCCGCTCTCGACCAGCAGGTTGATGATCCGCGCTGCATCGGCCTTCGCCGCCACCTCCATCGGCGTGGAGCCCTCATCGTTGCGCGCCTCCATGTCGGCGCCCCCGGCAATAAGCGCCTGCGCCGTCTCCGCGTCGTCCGCCGCCGCCGCCGCGTGCAGGGCCCGTTCTACGCCGCCCGCTTGGCGCGCCATCAGCGCCTCCATGGCCCCGAGGGCTCTGGCTCGCGCCGCTGCCACCAGTGGCGGCTCGCCGGGACCATCCCCCGCGCCCGCTTCCATCAGCGCCTCGACCGCGGCCGCGGCATCGGCCTCCGCCGCCCAGTGCAGTGGGGTCCGCCCGTCGTTGTCCGCCGCGTTGACGTCGAGACCGCCGTCGATCAACGTCCGGATCGCAACGACCGCGTTGAAGCGCGCGGCCCAGTGCAGTGCGCTCTCACCCGACGCGCCGGGCACCGGCGGTGGTTGCGCCCCGGCGGCACCGGCCCCGAAGAGTCCGACAGCCAGGATGACCAGTCGAAGCGTTCCGGCGGCCGACGACCTCGACGTGGTGGTGCGTTTCTGATTCCCCATCGCTGCTCGCTCCTTGTCGAAATCCCTCCGAGAATCAAGCCGACGTGCTGCGAAACCAGCATGTACCACAATCAGTTGTCAACGAGGAAGGTCGTGGTCGACATGGCGAGCGGCTGGGCGGCCGAGGCGCCGCCGCCCGACCACGGTGAGATTGCGCAACCGGTCCAGCCGAGGTAAAGGCATCGGTGCCGAAATCGGTCACGAGACCGGCCGGAAGCTGGTCGCCGACGCGGCAGATAGCCGTCACGTTCTCGATGCCCGCGGGTCGGCCGGATCGTGACGCCGACGTAGTCGTCCCACTCGCTGTCCGTCTGGTCGGTCATCACCACCTGAACGTTGCGCGCGGTCTCGACCGTCCGGCCTCCGAGGCACCGGAACGGCCCGTGTCGCGAACCCGCCGCTTGACGGGTCGAACAACGGGTGTGCCCTTGTCGAAGCGATCACCTTGATGAACTCGGCTCCCACAGGTCCGCTGACCGTGATCGTCGCGGACGGCGGGTCGGGCACCTGTACGACCGCGTTCGCGGGTACCCGGTTGTCCGTCTCGCACGCATTATTAGCGACAGCACCTTGGTCTCGCCCGTCGACCCCAAGTCTAGCACCGTCACGTGCACCCTTCACCGCTTTTCGCTTGTGGCCAAGCATCGGCCGGGGTAGGCTTGCCCCATGATGCCGATGCGGAATTCCAGACGGCCGTTCTCCAGCACCTCCAGGCGAGCAACCAGCACTTGAGGCGCACGACCAGCGGTTCGACGCCATCGACCAGTTCGGGTTCATGGGCAGGGCGCCGAAACCGCCCGCCCCAGGGACGTCGCACTGCGGTGGGAGCGGCAGGCCGGTCGCCGCGAAGGGAGCCGAGTGATGCCGGACTTCAACGAGACGGCGCACAGCGCTGTCCAGGGCTGGCCGCGAGATCGCCCAGACGCGGCAGAGGAGGTGGCGATGATCGGAAAGATCGCGCTCGTGGCGGCGTTCGTCGCCGGGTGGGTGCTGGTGCCGTCGGTGAGCGCGGCGCATCTTGCCGTCGTACCAGAGGATGGGAGCGAGGTCCCGGCCCTTATGCCGGCGGCTGGACCTGATGCGGGCGGCACAGCTTTGCACTGGGCGGCGCGCTTGGGCGCGGTCGAGCTGGTTCGAGGGTTGGTGGCCAGCGGTGCGGACGCGAACGCGCGGGACGCCGACGGAGAGACCGCGTTGCACTGGGTGGCGAGAGACGCCGGTCCGGTGTCGCGCCGGGAGTGGTTGGCCGGCGGCGCCGCGACGGAATCCGACGTGGCCGCGGTCGTCGCGGCGCTGGCTGCAACGGGGGTCGACGTGAACGCGCGAGCGGGCGATGGCCGGACCGCGTTGCACCTAGCGGCGCAGGCCGACGCGGTAGCGGCGCTGGTTGCGGCGGGGGCCGACGTGAGCGCGCGGGCCAACGCTGGCGAGACAGCTCTGCACTTGGCGGCGGCTGCCGACGCTGCTGGCGCGATTGCCGCTCTGGTGGTCGCAGGAGCCGGTGTTCACGTGCCTGATACCGAGGGCTGGCACCCGCTGCATTGGGCGGCGCGGACCGACGCTGTCGATGCCGTCGCCGCGCTGATGACAGCCGGGGCAGACTGGGAGGCGCTTGTACCGCTTTCTCGTGTTGCGGTGCCGGGTGGGGAATTCCTGGCCGCATCGTCGACAGAGGGTGACGTCCCGGTCACCGGGCCGGCAATCCACGTGGCCGTGGAGTTCGAGGCGCTCGATGCCGTGGCGGCGCTGGTTGCGGCGGGGGCCGACGTGAACGCGCGGGATACCGACGGTATGGCGGCCCTGTGCCGGGCGGCGTTGCGATTCGATGCGGCCGGTGCTGTAAGGGCGCTGGTGATGGCGGGTGCGGAGGTGGGAACGCGGTGTGGGCCTTGGGACGAAACGCCCCTGCATTGGGCGGCCTACAACGCAGATGCTGCGACCGTGGAGGCGTTGCTGACTGCCGGCGTGGCGGTGAACGTGCGCGACGCCAAGGGTGATACGCCTCTGCACGCGCTCGTGCGCGGTACGGTGTCAGGACAAACTCTGGCTCGATCGTTGCCCACGCTGCTGGTATTGTTGGAACGTGGCGCTGTTGCCGGCTTGGCAAACAGCGCCGGTGCGACGCCGCTGGACGTCGCCGCGTACAGTGATGACGGCGACGCGATCGCCTTGGGGGAAGTCGGCGCGAGTGTCGGCACGCGCGAGGCGGTCTCGGCGGCTGACGCCGTGGATCTGTCGCCGGCAGCCGGATCTCCTCTGCCGGCGTCGTCCGATTCGTTCGGAGAGTGCAGGCCATCGGAGAACCCGGCCTTGCTCGGGAAGCGCGTGGTGCCGCCCGACATGGCGTCCTGGCAGGTGTCGCTGCTGCGCGATGGGGAGCACTTCTGCGGGGGTTCGCTGATTCACCCGTCGTGGGTGCTGACGTCGGCGGTGTGCGCTGATGGGTTCGACGCGAGCCGACCCGGGCTGACGGTAATGCACGGGTCGCACACGCTGTCGGCAGGCGGAGAGCATCGCGATGCCAAGCGGGTGGTCGTGCACGAACAGTGGGAATCTGTCGGGCTCCGGCACGACATTGCCCTGATCGAGTTGGCGACCCCGTTCTCCGTGCCGGATGGCCAGCTTGCTCGACTGCCTCCATCCGAGGCAGTCGCAGAGAGGTACGCGTTTCCGGGTGCTTGCGGGATCATGACCGGTTGGGGCAGCATGTTGCCTTCGGGGCCCAACGGGCGGCTTGACTCTTGGAGGCTCGGCGAGCTGCTCGACTTTCGGAGGCCCGACCGGCTGCAAGGCGTCGACGTTCCCATCGTCGATCAGGTGACCTGCGCGGCCGCCTACGACCGCAACGAGACGCTGGGCATGGTGACCGTCGACCATGTCTGTACCGGCTATCCTCAGGGGGGCAAGGGTTCGTGCTACGGCGACGCCGGCAACCCCTTGGTCGTGCCGGGGTCCGACGGCTGGATGCTGGCAGGTATCGTGAGCTGGGCACGGGGCTGCGGGCAGCCCGACAGCTATGACGTCAACACGCGGGTGTCGCGGTACCTCGACTGGATTCAGCGCGTCCGGGGAGAAGGCGGAGCGCGCTGACGTGCCGGCTCCGTTGGCGGCACGTGTGCACGCTGGCGTGATGCCGATGGGATGGGCGGGGTCGCGAGGGTTGGTTTCCGCTGGAACCCGGCGCGTGACACTGTTGAACAGTCCTGACTGTTCCATGTGGCGTTCCGGATTGAGGCAGGTTGAGCGCGAGGGCGGCATGGGCAGAGGCGATGGCGCCGTGGCCTCTGAGTTCTGAGCATTGTGCGATGCCGAATTTCGCGTTGCGAAGGATGGGCTGGAGACGGAAACGGTCAGAGGAGCATGATCATGGAATATCGGTGTGGAATGTTCCGGTTCGTCACTTTCGCAGTCGTCATGGTTGTGGCCGGCACGCTGCCCCAGGCGTCCGGCGGCCAGCCCGGAGGCACCCAGGTCGACGCCGAAGGTAGAGTCCGGCAGGAGTTTTCGAGCGACTTCACTGTAACGGACGTGGTGAGTGCGCTCGGCACGGGCGTATTCGGGTTGGCGCGGACCGGACTCGAGCGAGTGCTCGAAGTCAGTCTCGACATGCAGGTTCAGTTCCGTCTCGATTCCGCCGAGTTGACCCCGGTCGCCAGGCAGCAGCTCGACGTCGTGGCGGCCGGGCTCAACGATCAATCCTTGGCCGGCGTACCGCTGACGCTCGAAGGCCACACCGATTCGAGTGGGTCGGACGAGTACAACTGGCGCTTGTCACAACGCCGAGCCAATGCTGTGCTGGAGTATCTCGTCTTTCCCGGACGGGTGGACCGCTCTCGGCTTCAGGCGGTGGCGTTCGGCGAATCTCGTCCGAAGTCCGATTATGCTCCAGCGGATCCCCGGCAGCGGCGAGTGGAGATTGTGCGCAAGTTCTGACGAGGCACATCGCTCGCAACCGGCGCGGCATCGCGTTGGTTGGCGCAGCCGCGCTCTTGCTCGAGGAGCAGGGCATGTACGAGACACACTCGAGGCGAGTCTGGACCATCGGATCGAGGACGCGAGGGGGGGCTGACGGCAGTGGCGTTGACCTGTGCGTCGTCCGCGTCGACGCAGAACCGCGATCGGTTCACTTGTCGAGATTCGCGGGGGCGCACCTTGGAGCGGATCGTAGGCGGCCGGAATGCGCCGCGCGGGATGGCGCCGTGGCAGGTGTCTCGGCAGGTGCGGGGACGACACGTCTGCGGCGGTTCGCTGATTCATCCATCCTGGGTGCTCACGGCAGCGCACTGCGTCGGTCTCTTCAATCCGAACCGGCCGCTGGGCTGTCCGTGATGCGCGGGTCCCAGTGGCTGTCGCAGGGCGGCGAACACGTGCGGGCGAACTGCGTGATCGTCCACGAGCGGTACGGCCCTTCCAGCTTGCGGCACGACATTGCCCTGATCCGGTTGGCCCGCCCGTTCTCCTTCCGCGCGGGGCCAGTCCCTGGAGCTTCAGTCCGATGATCTGGAGCGGCATTTCGGATTCGCGGGAGCGTGCGGTATCGTCACTGGCTGGGGCGATACGCGGCCGCGGCGACCCGGCGAGTAGGCGGGGATTATCGGCCCGCCGCCGCGACCGCCCGATCGGTTGCAGGCAGTGGACCTGCCGATCGTTGAATCAGGCGACGTGCGTGACCGCCTACAACCGCAATCCCTACACGCGGGGTCTGGTCACCGATGGTCACGTCTGCGCGGGTTATCGGCGCAGGATCAGCGGCTCCTGCCAGGGTGATAGTGGCGGTCCCCTGGTGGTACCGGGCGGGCCTAGCCGCTGGACCCAGATCGGGATCGTGAGCTGGGGCGTCGGCTGTGCGCAGGCGGAAGCCTATGGGGTCTACACGCGGGTGTCGCGGTACATCGATTGGATTCTGGGCCACGCTTTGCGGTGAATGGTCGGCGGCCGTTGAGAGAGCGGGCTGGGGTTTCCGAGGGGCCCCGTGTCCTGGCCGAGGGAGGCTTAATGTCCGATACGCACGGAGGGCGAAACCGGCTTGTCGGGTTGCAGGCTCGGCGCGGTCTGATCGCCTTGCTGGTGGGGGCCGCGCTGGCGTGCACGGCGATCGCGCAGGCACAGGACCGGGACCGGTTCATGTGCCTCGATTCCGAGAGGCGGAGCCTCATGAGGATCGTCGGCGGGCAGGACGCGCCGCGCGAGATGGCAGCGTGGCAGGTGTCGCTGCAGGTACCGGGGCGGGAGGGGGGCTGGGCGCACAACTGCGGCGGTTCGCTGATTCACCCCGGCTGGGTGTTGACGGCAGCGCATTGCGTCGATCGATTCAACCCGAGCCGCCCGCGGGGGCTCCGCCTGATGCACGGTTCGCAGCGGTTGTCGGATGGTGGGGAGTATCGCGACCCGGAACGGGTGATCGTGCACGAACGGTACGACGGCTCGCGCCTGCAGAATGACATTGCGCTTATCGAGTTGGCCCGCCCGTTCTCATCCGCGGCGAGCCAGGTAGTACAGCTGTCCTCCGAAAGGTTGGAACAGGTGTTCGGGTTCCCGGGCGCGTGTGCGCTGGTCACCGGTTGGGGTGCTACTCAGCGGCGGGGTGCGGACGAGCCTCCATCGTTTGACAGCCTGCCCGATCGGCTGCAGGCGGTGGACCTGCCGGTCGTCGACCAGGGGACGTGCAAGGCCGCTTACGACCGCCGCCCCAACACGCGGGACCTGGTGACCGTCCGGAACGTCTGCGCCGGCTACCGACAGGGAATCAGGAGCTCGTGCCAGGGTGACAGCGGCGGCCCCCTCGTGGTGCCCGGCGGGCCCACCGGCTGGAGCCAGATCGGGATCGTGAGTTGGGGCGTCGGCTGCGCCCAGCCGGAGGCGTACGGTGTCTATACGCGGGTTTCGCAGTACATCGACTGGATTCTCGAACGGACCCGTTGAGGCACGGGCGTCGATGGAATCACGCTCGGCGGACGCGAGCGAGTTGGCGGCGTTCGGGGGAGCGCGGCAGGTGCCGCTCTTCGTTTCAGGGCGGGCAGCTCGCGTGTGGTACCGTCCCCCTTCTGCGTGGGATATAGGTCGGATTGGCGATGAAGAGCTGTGGGTCACCCGGCGATAGACGCCTGCTGACCGCCATCAGGATGTATCAAGGAGAAGAACCCCATGATCACCAAGTCCGTTACGTTGCAGTACTTGACCCTGGCCGCGCCGGTCCTGTTCCTGCTCACGACATCCGTCGGCGCGGGGGCGCAGGATCTGGATCGCCAACTGACGGTCGAGCAGGTCGGCATCCAGAACGTGACGGCGCCACCGTCGACGACCGTGAATCCGCTGACCGTCAACGTCGGGGTCGATCGCGCCGACAGCACGTACGCCCAAGGCGAACGGGTCCAGTTGTGGGTGCAGGCCAACAAGGCCGCCTACGTGACAGTGCTCAACGTGGCCACGACAGGCCAAATCACGGTCTTGTTTCCTAACGCGTTTCAGTCGGACAACCGGGTGCCGGCCAATACGCGGGTGCTGGTGCCAGACCCGCTGTCCGGGACGGCCATCAGGGTCAACGAACCGTTCGGCCCGGAGCTGATCAAGGTGATTGCCTCGACGATGCCGAGGTCTCCGGTCCAGGCCATGCAACTGGCGAACGTGGGCCCGTTTCGGCGGGTAGGGGCCACGGCAAGCCAGTTGGCGCAGAGCCTGGAGGTGGTTATGACGGATCAGGCCGGAGGTGAGTGGGACGACGTCAGCACGAGCATCCTGACCGTGCCGCAGCGCCAGACCGTCGCGGTGGTCTCGCCGGGCGGTGGCCTCGGGTCGGCGGTGGCGGGGTTCCGCCTGCAGTTCGAATCGGACAAGCAACGGTATCGGTTGACCGAGCCGGTGAGGCTGATGGTCAGGAGCGACCGGGATTGCCACCTGACGCTGATCAACACTGGCCCGACCGGCAACATGCGCCAGATTTTTCCGAACCGGTATCAGCAGCAAACGCTGATCCCGGGGGGCCAGACGATAGTGGTGCCGGGTCTGGGTGAAGGCGTCGCGATTCGGCCCATCGGTCCCACGGGGGTGGAGCAGGTGACTGCGATCTGCCGCGCTGGCGCCCAGCTGGCGGGAGTGAGGACCGATTTTACGGCCGAAGCCTTTCCGCGATTGAGTCGGAATCTCGAGGTCACGCCAACCGGCCCGACGGCCGGGAATCCCGTCGGCACCCCCGCGGCCACGGCGACGTCCACCGTGACCTTTTTCGTGGCCAACTGACGTTGCCCCGGGTGTCATAGAGTCAGCCGGAGGTCGAAAGATGCACACTAGGCCTCAGAAGAGCCGGGCTTCGTGGCAACGTGGGTCCCGCGGGACGGAGCGGGGGCGAGCCCGTGCGAGAGTCGAGCGCCGGCCCCCCCACCACGTGGTGATCGCAGCGGTGGCATGGATTGGCATTGCGTCCACGGCGTCGGCGCTGGCGCAGAGCCGGGAGACGTTCACCTGCCGCGAGCTCGAGACGAGAGCCGACGTACTGAGGATTGTCGGTCCCAACGAAGATATTCCACCCGACTTCGCGCCCTGGCAGGTTTCGTTGCAGCGTCAAGGACCGGAAGGACTGCGGCACTTCTGTGGTGGTTCGCTGATCCATCCGTCGTGGGCGCTCACGGCAGCGCACTGCGTCGATCGAGTCTATGAGAACCAGCCCGGAGAGCTGACGCTGATGCACGGGTCGCCGTCGCTGTCCGCTGGCGGAGAGCGTCGGCAAGCCGACCGCGTGATCCTGCATGAAAGGTATAACCCAGGGTTGTTGCGAAATGATATCGCCTTGATCAGGCTGGCGCGTCCGTTTTCCGCCGATCGAGATAAACGAGTCGGATTGGGCACCGCGCAGTTCGAAAGGGATGTCGTGCTGCCGGGCGCGTGCAGCGTCGTAACCGGCTGGGGCGATACGTTGTCGCGCCTACTCGGTGAGTCGGAGCAGACCGGCGGACCGGCAGCGCGACTTCCTGATGTTCGGTTGGGCATAGACCTGCCAATCGTGGATCGGTCGACCTGCGCAGACGCCTATGACCGGCACCCGGAACTGGACGAACAGGGCTTGGTGACCGCCCAGAACATCTGCGCTGGCTACCGCGAGGGTGGCAGCAGCTCTTGTCAGGGCGACAGCGGCGGGCCGCTGGTGGTGTTCGCCGGCCCCTTGGGATGGCTCCAGGTCGGGATTGTGAGCTTCGGGGCCGGCTGTGCGCAGCCGGAGAGCTACGGCGTCTATACCCGAGTGTCGCAGTATACGGACTGGATCGTCGACCAGATCTCACGGTACCGGGAGTGATTCCGGGGGGCACGGTGGACGGTTCGAGGGTTCGATGCCTTGCCGCCGTGGAGAGCCACGAACCTCCAAAGCCAGCCCTTTCGTTCTATCGGCAGGAACGCATGGAGGGGGTACCACCGCGGACGCACGGCTGATTTGTTGAGGTATAGGGGGTGGAAGGATGGCGCGATCGAAGTGGAGCGCGATGGCTGCAGTGGTGCTGGCGGTAGCGGTGGGCGTGGTGGAGGCGTCGCACGCGCAAGGGTTGGCGAGGGGGAGGCTGGGGGTCGAGCCCTCGAAGCAGGACGGCGAGTTCAACGTGGACCTGTACATCACGCGTGTGAGCAGCAACGAGTCGTTGCCCGACGGGTTGCGCGGCAACGAGGGGAGCCTGCGGATCGGCGAGGAGGTGACCGTCTGTTTCGAGGTAAATCGGCGCGGATACGTCACGTTGTGGAGTAAGGACGACAGCGATCCGGAGCCGACCCTGATCTATCCCAACGAACGCTCGCACCCCGCCGGTACGCGGGCCGTGCCGGTCGAGTCCGGAAGGCGCGCCTGCGTCGGCGATGGCAGCCAGAACTTCGCGCTGACGGTGCGGGGGCCAGTGGGTGGGACCGAAGTCTATCTGCACTACACCGAGCGCGAAGATCTGCAGTTCGGTCAGGATGCTTTTCCGCAGATCGGTCGTGGTAATCTCCACGTCGAGCCGGACGCCGAGGTCACCAACCCCTACGCCTCCGCCACGGTGAGATTCCAGACAGTCAACTGATGGCGGTAACGGCGGCAACCCGCGTCGCCCGGGTCGCGAATGGCAGAATGAGCCGGTCAGTTGCTGGTTTCGTACGTGAATCTGGGTAATCGCAGCTCGAGAGTTTGTCGGGTGAATTTCCAATCGGTACGTTTGGCGCGCTTGACATATCAGGAGGAAGTCCATGACCAGGGCATGTCACCGGTGGTCGACTGCGGCAATCGCATTCGGATTGGCAATGACGTTCTATGTCGCGAGCCGTGCCGCGCCGCGGCCACGCGCAACGGGACAAGACCTGGACTTCATAGAGAGGGTTGGTGTGGAGGCCGACAAGCCACTCGGCGACATCGAGGTTGACCTCGATATCCGGCTTGTCGAGGAAGGAAGGTCGGCAATTTCAGGGCAAGAACTCCAGGTCGGGACCCGGGTCGTTCTCTGCTTCAGGGCCTCGGAACGCGGCCATATCACGGTCTGGAACAGCCAGACGGCCACGAGTCCCATGTCGCGCATATACCCGTTCGAGGAGGATACTGCGGAGTCTGCACGGGTGGGCGCTGGCGAGACCACATGCCTGGGTGAGGACGACGACGAGTATCGCCTGAGAATCCAAAGACCCCTGGGTGACGCTAGAGTCTTGCTCTACTACAGCAGGACCGCTGGCGGACAGCCGAAACCGAGTTGGACTGTCGATCTCGAAGACCTGGGTTTTTGTTCCATAGAGGAGTGCCCGCCTCCGTCCTTGCCCTATGCCTCGGCATCCCTGCGCTATCGTGTGGTTGACCGGCGTTGATCAACGCCGTACGCGGACGGTTGGCGATACGTTCACCGGCATCTTCGGTTGGCGAATCACCGCGTGCTAGCTAGGGAGCTAGGGCCCTGATTTGGACGGGGCATTGGATTGGCCTTCGGTTCGCGTGTACTTCCGGAAGGAGATGGAAACATGTTCCGTATGCTTGCGCGTCTGTCGCTCGTCGCTTTGCTGTTGGCTGTTCCGGCCACCGCGCTGGCACAGCGGTCTGTGTCTCTGACCGTGGAGGGGGCGTACGATTTCATAGGCAGAGTTCCCGCCATGGAAGTGTCTGGAGTGGAATCGCCTGTTCAAGAGGATGAGAATGTAAGGGCTATTCTAGACGCGATGTCGGTAAGGCCGGACTTCGAGGTTGTGACGGTTTCCAACAATCGTGCTATTGCGAAGCTCCTCCCGGAGGGATGCGGCACCGCGCCGGGGCAGCCAAGGTGTAAACCATTCCTGATTTACGATCCCGAGTTTCTCCGGGAGCTCGATAGTCGAACCGGCAATCGGTGGGCGGGGCTAAGCGTTCTGGCTCACGAGATTGGCCATCATTTGTCCCAACACCCACTTGGAATGACCGGCAGCAGACCGAATCTCGAATTGGCAGCGGACCAATGGTCGGGGTACGCCATGTGCATGATGGGTGCGGGGTTGGGCGACGCCCAGGCGGCACTGAACGCTATTGCGAGTTCTTCCGGCTCCGATTCGCATCCGCCCAAGAGGGCGCGGCTGCAGGCTGTTGAACTCGGTTGGAACAACGCGCGCGACCAAAGGGGGGGGAGATGCGTATCCGGTGAGGTAGAGGTCACCATCAGCATCGGAGATCGTTGTGGGGCGGGTCGTGTACGTTTCCGGCTCTTTCACAAGAGCGGACATGATGGTGAAGTCCTAAGGTGGTGGCCGAATCCCGACTGGTATAGACGACCAGGTGAAACAACGCTACGGGGCACCAACAACTGGTATTATCCACGGAATGATGGTGTGGCGGAAACACATACACAGATGGTGATTCTTCAGCCGGGTAACTTGCTTTGTTGGGGAGGTGGCGTCGAAGGGCTGAGAGGGTCTTATTTGGGTGTGGGAGAGTCGGGACGGCGGGCGTGTGACGACTGTTGTGTACGCGTCGATAATGGAGTGCGGCTCCTTGACTTGGGACGTCGGGTGTACGCGTGCTAGCGAGGCTCCGCCTCAGACCGACGAGACATGTGAGTCCGGTGCTCCTGGTCGATGGCGAAATAAAAGCGCGATCGAAACTTGACTCAAGTGTAGAGGTCGCGGGCCGTTCAAGGAGTCGAGCGAGGTTCCGCCTCAGACGGACGAGGCATGTGGGCCTCGGCTCCTGCTGACGGTGGAAGCGGACTCCGAGCCGCTGCTCCAGCCGCGGCGCGAAGCCGGCTTCATGGTCGCCCGGGGGCGATGGTGGCGGTAAACTGGGCGATGGTGGCGGTAAACTGGCCGGTGAGGAGCCCAGCGACCGGAGTCCACCACCTATGAAAGGTAAGCACGTTCCGTCGCCGAGGTGTTGTCGGAGCACACGACCCTGACCCTAGTGGTGTCCCGGAAATAGCTTGACAGTTGGTGCGCCGGGTAGTATACCTGCAGGTATGAACAACCCGGCCGCCCCGCTGCTGCTCAGCCACACCGATCGGGACACGCTGACGAAATGGGCGCACAGTGCATCGGCGCCGTACCGCGTGGTGACCCGCGCCAAGGCCTTGCTGATGGCCGGTGACGGCGTGGCGAACAGCCGCATCGCGACCACACTCGGTATCGGCCGACCGACGGTGTTGAACTGGCGAAAGCGGTTCCTCACCGACAGACTGAGTTCCGTGGGTGAGGTGCGCCCTGGCCGCGGCCGAAAACCCAAGATCACCGTCCACCAGGTGAAGGCCATCGTGCATGCCACGCTGCACGAAACGCCGCCGAGCGCCACCCACTGGAGTTGCCGCTCGATGGCCAAGGCGGCCGGCGTGAGCCGCTCGACCGTCCAGCGTATCTGGGACGCGAACGGCCTGCAGCCGCACCGCGTCACGACGTTCAAGTTGTCGAAAGACCCGGCGTTCGTCGAGAAGCTGACCGACGTCGTCGGGCTGTACCTGAACCCGCCGGACAAGGCGGTGGTGCTGTGCGTGGACGAGAAGAGCCAGAGTCTTCGATTAGCGGGTCGTGGCGAGAAAATCCACGAAGATGTGTGCAGGTACCGCGGGCATGTGCCGATACCTGAAGTATGGCGCGCAAGAAGGGCGACCGCGGCGATTCGCAGGGTCCTGGACCTGGGCTTCGGCGGGACCCGCGGGACGTGCGGCGCATCGAACGCCTCGAGCGGGACAAGGCGAAGCTGATCGAGGAGCGGGACCGCTGGAAGCGCCGCAGCGAGCATCTGGAGAAGGAGCTCGAGGCGGCGCAGCGCGCCGGACGCCGACAGGCGGCGCCCTTCGCCAAGGACAAGCCGCAGGGACGCAAACGGCCTCCCGGGCGACGAGCCGGCGCGGAGTACGGGAAGCACGGATGCCGCCGTCCGCCGACACGGGTTGACGAGACGCATGCGGCGCCGGCCCCGACGATGTGCCCCGACTGCGGCGGCGCGGTCGCGCTGGACGGGGTGGAGGCCCAGTATCAGGAAGACCTGCCGGCGGTGCGCCCCCTCGTGCGGTGCTTCGAGGTCAAGGTGGGTCACTGCTCGCGGTGTCGGCGTCGCGTGCAGGGCCGCCACCCGCTGCAGACCTCGGATGCGTTGGGCGCAGCTGCCGCACAACTGGGTCCGAACATCGCCGCGCTGGTCGTCGAGCTGCACACCGAGCTGGGCATGCCGCTGGAGAAGGTGACCCGCGTTCTGCGGAACGACTTCGGACTGCCCTTGACCAAGGGCGCCCTGGTCCAACTGCTGCACCGTACCGCCGCCGCGGCGGCGCCCGCGTATGCGGCGCTGCGCGAGCAGGTCCGGCGCAGTCCGGTGGTCACGCCGGATGAGACGGGCTGGCGGGTGGACGCGCTCCGCTGCTGGCTGTGGGCGTTCTCCACCCCGGAGACGACGGTCTACGCCATCTGCGACGGGCGGGGGTTCGAGCATGCGGCGGCGGTCCTCGGCCCCAACTTCTCCGGCGTGCTGGTGCGGGACGGTTGGGTGGCCTATCGGGGCTTCAAGAACGCGCCGGCCCAAACGTGCGTCGGTCACCTCTTGCGCCGTTGCAAGGACTTGCAGGCCGCTCATCCCGACAGTCCCTGGGCGGGGAAGGTGCAGGCGGTCCTGCAGGACGGTCTCGCCTTGCGGAACCGCTGCAATGCCGGCGAAATCAGCGAGCACGGCCTGGCGTCGGCCCGCGGCCGACTCGCCGCCCGGCTCGGCCGGCTGATCGACACCCCGCCGCCGTTGGCGTCGGCGGAGCGCTTCGCCAAGCACTTGGCCAACGAATTCCCGGCGGTGTTCCTCTTTTTGTGCGACCCGTCGATCGACGCCACCAACTGGCGGGCCGAGCAGGCCATCCGCCCCGCGGTGGTCACCCGCAAGGTCTGCGGCGGCAACCGCACCCGTCGCGGGGCGGACACCCAGCAGGTGCTGGCCAGTGTCGTGCGCACCGCCCGCCAACGCCGTCTCGACCCCCGCGCTCTGATCACCACGATGTTGTGCGCCCGCGAACCCGTCGTGCCCGAAGCGCTTGCCCTGCCGCCACCCTCCTGACGCCGGCAAGCCAAGCTCCGCGAACCCCGGTCCGAACCGGCCTTCTTCGCGTTGCGCCGAGCGCAACCGCCCGCGCCCGCTCCACCCTGAAACGCCGGCCCGAGGGTCCACCAGTGACCGCCGGCGTTCCCGACGACCGCGCAGGCCGCGTGCACGCTTGCGGCGGCCGCCACGAGCCCCCCCACACGTCCCAACCGGGGCTTGTTCGCGCAGGCCACCCAACCAAGCAGATTGTCCTGTTTCCATGCACCGAGGTCGACCTGCCAGAATCGACAATCTGTGCGACGGCGCACCCCGCTGAGCTGTAACTTCCGACCGCCCGACCCATTCGCTCCCACTTTCCACCGGGAAAAAGTCGATCCCTGACCCGCTAACCGAATACGAGCCAGATTCAGGCTCTCGACCGCACCCAGCCGGGCCTGCCGATGAAGCCGGGCCGGCGTGGCACCATGACGCACGACTACAAGCGGCATGGCACGACGACGTTGTTCGCCGCGTTGAACGTGCTGACCGGCGAGGTTATCGGCCAATGCCACGGCCGTCATCGGCATCAGGAATTCCTGAAGTTCCTGCGGCGCCTCGACCGTGCGTTCCCGCGCGACCTCACCCTCCACGTCATCCTGGACAACTACGCGACCCATAAGCACAAGGCGATTCGCAAGTGGTTGGCCGCCCACCCGCGCTTCAAGCTGCACTTCACGCCGACCAGCGCCTCGTGGCTCAACCTCGTCGAGAGCTGGTTCAGCAAGCTGACACAGCAACGCCTTCGCCGCGGCATCTTTTGCAGCGTGCAGGAACTGGTGGCGGCCATCAAGGACTACCTGGCCCATCACAATGAAGACCCGAAGCCGTTCGTGTGGAGCACTACCGTTGATGCCATCCTCGAGAAGGTCGGCAAGTGTAAAGTCATTCTTGGGACACACCACTAGAGTGGGCGCGACCGTGCCGTCCTCGGCCCTGATGGCCCCCCTGACCCAGCGCTTCGTCGACGCCATCAAGAGCTTCGCGGCGCGCAACGGGGTCGAGATCGCGTCGTTCCAGCGCGGCGAGCGCAAGCAGGACCGTACCCGGCAGTACCTCCGCCACGGGACCGGGGGCGAGGGTGTCCTCTACATCGGCAAGGAGCAAGGAGAAGGCGCGGGTGGTGCGCACCGAACGCCGCCACGACCCCGCCACCGGCGACAGCTATCCGTGGCTGGCCACCTCGACGGCGATGGTCAACCAGTTCTAACGTTTACGCCTTCGACGACGCCTTCGGCCCGTTCTTCCTGAAGTTCTGCTCGTACTTTCCCTACAACGCCAAGCTGTGTATCAACGGACACGAGTACCTGAAGCGGCAGTTGAGGAAGCGGGGCATCGCTTACGAGTCGCTCGACAACGGCATCCTGCGCTGCGCCGACCCCGAACGGATGCAGCGGCTAGCGGCCGGGTTGACGGCGGAGAAGAGTCGACGCACTGCTTCGCATGCGGCTGGCGCGGCTGCCGGAGCCCTTCGCGGCCCGCGACGGGCGGCAGGGCGTCCGCTACGACATCTCGATTCTCCAGGCCCTTTCGACCGGCCCGCGCAGGGGCGGACCTTCTTCGAGGAGGTGGTGCGAGAACCTCGACAAGGGTCGGCCCGACCACGTGCGGTTGATCTTCGACCGGCGCGTCAACCGACGCACGCCTTCGCGGTATCGCACCCGCGTCATCAGCGACGGGGTCACCCCGTCGCTGCACGTGGACTACAAGCACTCGCGCATCAACAGTACCACAAGGAGGGCCGCGCCCTGCGCACCGAGACGGTCATCAACGACACGTACGACTTCGACGTCGGTCGCCGGCTGAGGAACCTCAATGATCTGAAGAAGATCGGCTTCGGCGCCAACCGACGCCTGCTGGGCGTCCAACGCCTCAGCCACGACTGCACCCTCGGCGCCGAGATGCTCGAGGGGTTGCACCGTCCGGCCCTCATCGACGGCCAACGGGCCTCGGCCCTGCGCTTCGGCGACCCGCGTGTGCAGGCCCTCTTCGCCGCCCTGTTGCGCTTCGACCGGCGGCTTCCGCAACCGAGAGCTCCGCGAGGCCTTGGCTCCGCTCTGCGGGCTCTCGCCCGACAACTACGGCGCCGGACCTACGACCTGCGCCGGCTCCGGTTGCGGGGACTCATCGAGCGCATACCTCGCAGCCAGCGGTATCGCGGCCGTTCAAGGAGTCTAGGACCGAACTTTGATCACGACTCGTCGATTCTGGGTACGGCCCGCCGCGGTGTCGTTGGAAGCCGCCGGATTCTCCTCTCCGAAGCTGACCACGTTCATTCTGTGCAGCGGCACGTTGTGTGTTTCGTACATGTACATCTGCACTACCTCGGCGCGCGCCGTTCCCAGCCGCATGTTGAAGGCGGCATCTCCGGTGCTGTCGGTGTGGCCCTCGATCTCGAAGTAGACGTTCTGGTCTTCGAATGCTCTGACCTCAGTGATCAGGATGTCGATGAGACCCCGCGCTGCGTCAGGCAACTCGGACCGGCCAATCGCAAAGGCGGTTGCCTGTCGCTCGTCGAGATTCGTGAGGGTCAACTGGCCTTGGTTGCGGATTTCATCGATAGCTTCCTGTATGCCAATAAGCTGGTCGCGCGCCTCATCGACCCCGATCGTCGCGCTTTGGGCTGTTGTTTCTGCTGCGTCTGCCTGTTGGCGAACGGCCTCGATGTCCAGCTGGTTTTGTTCCACCTGATCCTGCGTTGCCTCGAACTGGATGCCGAGACTGCTGACCCGCGAGTCGACCTCGCTGAGCTCGGTGCGCACGAACCCCCGGGTCGCGCACGCCGACGCCACCAGTCCCATCGTGGCCACCAACGTCATTGCCTTGAGCATTCTCATGGATCCCTCCCTGGAATCGTTGTGTTCTCTTCTCACCACTCACCGATTGAGTCGTGACGGTCCCGCCACGTAGCCTCGGCGGGCTTGGACCCGATATCGATTATCCACCATTTGGATCTCGATGGGGTGCCAGCCGCGCAGAAATCCCGGCTCGAACGTCAGGATGTACTGGTGACGCAGGCCGGCCATCAGCCGGCCGATGGCGGTGATGGCGTCCGGTTCGGCGGCGACTTCGTACGAGCCGCCACCGGTCCACCCCGCGAGATCGGTGAGGGTGGTCGTCGGTTCGGCACTGGATGCGCCCGCGGCGCCGGCGGGCGGATGGAGGGGGCCGCCCACGGCCAGCAGATATACCGGCAGGGCAATGCGGTTCGTTACCTCCAGTACCTCGTCCGTCGTGCGGCGGCTGTCGTTGTCCTCGCCGTCGGTCACCACCAGCAGAGCGGGATGGCGATTGTCCACCTGCTGGCCGACCAAGGTCGCGGTTTCGGCGACGGCGTCGTACAGAGACGTCTTGCCGTACGGTGCGCCTACTTGGCTCACGTCAGCGAGCCGAGCGAGATCGGGGGTGAACGGCACGACGCTTCGCAGTGCCTTGTCGAACGTGAACAGCGCGGCCTCGTCGCCGTCGCGTAGCGAGTCGACGATCAGGTCGACGGCTCGGCGGGCGCGGTCCATGTTGATGACCATGCTGCCGCTCACGTCTAGCAGTACCGCGACGCGAAGCGGGGCGACGCTCTCGGTGACGCTGGCAATCGGCCGCAGGTACCCGCGGTCGCGAAGCCGGAAGTCGGACGGGCCGAGGCCGGGTATGCTGCGTCCGCGGGAATCACGGACGGAGGCGTGCACCGTGACCATGTCGACACCGGACCTGAAGACCGGGCCACGCCGTTCCGTCGCGGGAAGGCTCTGCGCGGCGGGAACGAGGCACCACAGCAGCCACAGTGCGCAGCAGGTGGCCGTCTGGCGATGACCAAGTCCGACGTGACGGAGAGCCCGAGCGGCGTCGCGGCTAGACGATGTCTGCATGGGGCGGCCCTGGTTGGGGATTGTCCCGTTCGTTGTTGAACTTTCGCGAGTGGCGGACTCCCTGTTTCCACGCCAAGGTCGTCTATTCTACGCCACGTCAGCAACCGGGGTTGCGCCGGCCAGTTCATGTCGAGCAGAACCCGCGATGCGGAGCGGCGCATCGCTCTCGAAGACGTTGCGGATGGGGTGTCCGAAGCCGCTGCCGAGGAGCCGGGAATCCGGGCAGGTGAGATCCCGCACGATACGGCCCCGGAACTCGGGAACTGAGACGTTGGCGGCCACGATGCCGACCCCGGAGCTGAAGACCGGTGCCGCGTCACTGGGGCGATGGTCCGCCGTCCCGCCAGCGCCGGGGCGGACAGCAACAGCAGACGAATCATCAACAGCTTCACGCAGGACATGTGAGCGACCGATTCAGAGACGCACCAACGCCTGATGCTGATTGTACGGGTTTCGCGCCGGTTGTGCACGCTTGAGATCGGCCCGGGCGTGAGGCGGAGGAAAACGGTCGGCCGGCGCCGCACTGATCGCGCTCGTGGCGCCGGCCTGCGCGACCCGGGGCTTCGTGCGGACCGAGACCGCCGTGGTCGACGCCAAGATCGATACGGTGGCGGTGTCGGTCGAGGAGGTCCAGGAGCGGGCGCTTCAGAACGAGGAGCAGATCGCCGAGGTCGACCAGCGGGCGATGGCGGCCGGCCAGTCGGCCCAGATGGCGCAGGCGGCGGCGGACGGCGCGGCGGCGGCAGCGGGGGAGGTCGGTGTCCGCGTCGACGAGATGGCGGCGGCGGCCGGCCGCTTGATCCTCGAGGTCACCCTGAGCGAAGACCAGGGCAACTTCGCCATCGGCCAGGACGACCTGCCGGACGCGGCCCGGGCTCGGCTCGACCAGTTGGTGGGCCAGCTCGCCGGCGACGGGCAGAACGAGTTCATCGAAATCGAAGGGCATACCGATTCGATCGGCGATGCGAACTTCAACCTGAGGCTGGGCAGGCGCCGGGCCGAGGCGGTGCAGCGGTACCTCTACGAGCAGCACAACGTGCCGCTGCACAAGATGAGCGTGTACAGCTACGGGGAGGATCGTCCCGCCGCGCCCAACGACACCGCGCAGGGGCGCGCCCAGAACCGCCGCGTGGTCATCCGCGTGCGGACTTGACCGGGCCGCGCGGGGACGGGGCGGCCCGCCCCTGCCCCCGCGCACTCGCCGCCGGACCGGGTTCGCGAGGCGAATGGAGGCGGAGAGAGCTGGAGGGG
This sequence comes from Vicinamibacterales bacterium, assembly GCA_965261285.1. Classification (GTDB taxonomy): domain Bacteria; phylum Acidobacteriota; class Vicinamibacteria; order Vicinamibacterales; family UBA8438; genus JAJEEA01. The sequence continues at coordinate 456,435 of OZ253457.1, forward strand.
CCCGTTGCCGGTAGTCGCCGCGGCCGCGGCTGCCCTTGCGCCAGGAGGTCCGGAGCACTCGCCCGCGCGGCTCGTGCTACGTCACGACCGAAGTTCGGACATGGGTGCTCTGATTCGTCAACGATTGCGGGCCGTAAACCCACGTCCATGCCCGAAGATCATGGCGTGACGGACCACTCGTGCCCCCACAGGTCACACGATCGAGCTTCCGGGGAGTTGCCGGACCGCACACACCCGCGCCCTCCGGCGAGCCCGCTGGCAGCCTGTTGCCGGCCACGCTCCGCGACTAGCGGACGATGACCCGCATCGCCGCCTGCACCACCACCTCTTCCTGCCCGCGGTCGTCGAGCAGGACCCCCACGACCTCGTAGTCGCCGACCGGGAAGCCGCGCCAGACGAAGCTGTGCAGCGGCTCGGAGTCGATGCCCCGCAGGCCGATGCTCGTGCTGCGGTAGTACGAGCCCGAGTCGGCGAAGATGCGAAGCTCCCGGGAGTGCTCGGTCGGCTGTATCAGGATCTCGATCTCGACCTCGCCGGGCGCGGCGACGAGCAGCGTGGGCTGGGGTCCGGACAGTGCGGACGGTTGCGCCGCCATCGGGGTCGAAGGTCGTTGGGTCGACGTCGCGCCCGCGTGCAGGCCGGCGGTGGCGAGGATGACGGCGACGAAGGTGACAGGTCCGATGCTTCGCAGGGTGTTCATCAGCGTGTCCCCCCGGGCCGGCGTCGGAGCGCCGACCCTGTAATGTTAAATGTAAGTTAATTGTAGGTTACATGGGCGTAAATTGCAACGGCTCGTTTTCAGGAGAGCGCCCCCGCGCCCCGTAGCCGGCCGCCCGGTCGCCGATCTGCCCGCCGGCTTCCGGGGCGGGACGAGGGCCGGGCGCGTGGCCTCGCCCGGCGGCCGCCTCAGACGGGATCCGAGGGCTCCCCGCGATGCTCCCGGATCACGTCGAGCACGATCGGCCCGAGGTCCTCGGCTTTCCGGGCGCCGATGCCGTAGACCTGCAGCAGCTCTTCGGGCGTGGTCGGCCGGCGGCGGGCGAGGTCGCGCAGCGTGTTGTCGTGGAAGACGACGTACGGCGGGACGCCGCGCGCCCGCGCGACTTCGAGGCGGCACTGCCGCAGGGCCTCGAACAGCTCCCGATCGACGCCGTCCCAGGCGCCGGGGTCGATGGCGGGTCGGCTCTTGCGCTGGCCGGGCAGGGGCCGCGGCTGGCGGTAGAGCTCCACGTCGGCCTGGCCCTTCAGGGCCGCCACCCCCCGGTCGGTGAGGTGGAGCACGGGATAGGGGCCCGCCGTGCGCAGCAGCAGATCTTGCTCGGTGAGCTGGTCGAGGTAGCTGCGCAGCTCGGCGATGGGAACGTCCGCGAGCAGCCCGAACGTGCTGAGCGCCTGGTGCCGGGCCCGGGTGACCGCGTCGGTGGCGCGGCCCCGCAGCACGTCGATGACGTGGCCGACCCCCCACCGCTGCCCGAGGCGGGCCACCGCCGACAGGATCTTCTGGCAGAGGACGCGCTCGTCGTCGACCCGCTCGAGCTCCCTGAGGCACCAGTCGCAGGCGTCGCCGCAGGCGTCGCGCCCGTAGGGCTGGTCGAAGTACTCGACGAGGGTGCGGTGCCGGCAACGCGTTCCGGCCGCGTACCGCGACATCCCGGTCAGCAGCCGCCGCGCGGTGTCCGTCAGCTCGCCGCTCTGCTCGAGCATCTGCCGCCATCGCGCGAAGTCGGCCCCCGAGTAGAGAAGGATGCACTCCGCCTCGAGGCCGTCCCGGCCCGCCCGGCCCGATTCCTGCTGGTAGTGCTCGAGCGACCGCGGCGCCCCCGCGTGGATGACGAAGCGGATGTTCGACCGGTCGATGCCCATGCCGAACGCCACCGTCGCGACCATGACGTCCACGCGCTCCTGCAGGAACTCCTCCTGGTGCCGCCGCCGCGTCTCGTCGGCCAGGCCCGCGTGATAGGGGCGGGCGCGGTGGCCCTGTTCCTCCAGCCATTCCGCCAGCGACTCGACCTCGCGCCGCGAGAGGCAGTAGACGATGCCCGCCTCTCCGGCGTGACGGTCCAGCACCTTGCGAATCTGGTCCTTGAGCCCGGTGCGGGTCCGCACCCGGTAGACCAGGTTGGGCCGGTCGAACGAGCCGACGAGCACCTCCGGACTGCGCAGGGCGAGCTGCGAGACGATGTCCTCGCGCACGCGCCGGGTGGCGGTCGCGGTGAACGCGTGCAGCGCGGCCCCCGGGAAGTCGTCCCTGACCTGCGCGAGCTGCCGGTACTCGGGGCGGAACTCGTGCCCCCACTGGCTGATGCAGTGCGCCTCGTCGACCGCGACGAAGCGGACGCCCCAGGTCCGGAGCCGGGCCCGGAACCCCTCGCCGCCCTCGCCCACGAGGCGCTCCGGCGTCACGTACAGCAGCCGGCAGCGCCCCGCGTCGAGGTCGGCGTACACCCGGCGCCGTTCGTCCGGCGTGATCGAGGCGTTGAGGGCGCCGGCCGTCACCCCGCTCGCGACCAGGCCGTCCACCTGGTCCTTCATCAGCGAAATGAGGGGAGAAACGACGAGGCCCACCCCGCCGGTGGGCTCGACGAGGGCCGGCATCTGGAAGCACAGCGACTTGCCGCCGCCGGTGGGCAGCACGACCACGCTGTCGCGGCCCTGCAGGTTCGCGCCTATCGCCTCCCGCTGCAGGGGGCGGAACTCGCGATAGCCCCAGTACCGCTCGAGGGTCTCGAGCAGGATCGATTCGTCGATCTGCGGGGTTGCGGGGCGGGCTGCCTCGGGCGGAATCGGCACGCGTGAATGGGATGCAAGGAACGGGCCGGGCGGCCCGCGGATGGGTATCGTCGGATACACGACCACCGTCGGTCGATGGCCGACCCTCGGACGAACCTTCGCCGAGCCGCCGTCGCACCGATTATAGTGCGCTTGCAGACGGGGGCGGAACGGACCAGACTGAACAGGAATGCTGGCCGCAGGAGGATGGGTGTGAGCGGTGCGAGATACGTCGGTTCCGTAGCGGGGATGCTTCTGGTCGCGGGGCTCGCGTCCGCGCAGCGCCCCGATTTTTCCGGGATGTGGACGCTCGACCGCGAGGCGAGCGACCTCACCGCGCCCGCGTTCAGCGGCGGCCGCGGCGGCGACGACGTGGGGCGCCTGTTCATCACCCATGCCGCCAACGGGACGGTGATCGTCGGTGCCGAGACCAACGGCCTCAAGGCCTGGTCCTATACGCCGGGGCGCGAGCTCACCATTCCCGTCGGCCGGGACACCACCATGCGGGCGGCGTCGCGGTGGGAGGGCGAGCGGCTGGTGGCGGAGGGGACGCAGGGCGACATGACCATGCACGAGGTCATGTCGCTGAGCCCCGACGGCGGGACCCTCACCATCGAGGTGACGACGGACACGCCCGAGGGGGAGACCCGCAACCGGCTCGTCTACCGGTCGGACCGCCCCGTCGGCGCCTGCGAGACGTGGGCCATGCCGTGCAAGGAGTTCCCGCAGGACGTGCCCGCGGCCGCCGGCGCGGGCGCCGCACGTGAGGGGTTGCCGCGATGACGAGAGGCGAGACGCCGCTCCGCAGGTCCCTGGCCGCCGGTCGGCGCCGGTCGGCGTTCGACCGGCCCGGGACGCGAGACGAGACCCCGATCCGGATGCTCCCGGCCGCGGTCCTCTGCCTGGCCGCCATGGTCGTCTTCCCGGTCGCCGCGACGGCGGGCGGCCAGGAGGGAGCCGCGGGCGCCCGGGAAGGGGCGGCGGGCGCCCGCGAGGGAGAGTGGCGCCAGTGGGCGGGGCGCAACCGCGACTTCACGGCCGAGTCGACCGGCCTCGCCGAGCGGTGGCCGCCCTCGGGCCCGCCCGAGATCTGGAGCCGGCCCCTGGGCGCCGGGCATTCCTCCATCCTCGTCTCCGGCGGGCGGCTCTTCACCATGTACCGCGTCTCCCACGGCGACGGCGGCGGCGCCCCCTGGACGCCGCGCGAGGCGGTCGTCGCCCTCGACGCGGCGACGGGAGCGACGCTCTGGGAGCACGAGTACGCCTCGAAGAATCAGGACTTCGGCCAGGGGGCGGGGCCGCACGCGACGCCGCTGCTCGCGGGCGGCCGCCTGTTCACGGTGGGCAGCAACAAGGAGCTGCACGTCTTCGACCCCGAGACCGGCGAGCTGCTGTGGTCGAGGAACCTCATCGACGACCTCGGAGCGCCGCCCCTGCTGATCCGCTCCATGATCAAGCCGGGGTCGGGGACGAGCCCGACGCCGTACAAGGACACCATCCTCCTGCAGGTCGGCGGCCCCGGCCAGGCGGTGATGGCCCTGCGCCAGAGCGACGGCGAGGTGGTCTGGAAGAGCGGCAGCTTCCTCGTGTCGCACGCCCCCGTGGGCCTGATCCCGGTCGGCGGCCGGACCCACGCCGTGGTCTTCGCGGGCCAGGCGGTGGTCGGCATGGACCCCGACACCGGCCGCGTGCTCTGGGCCCACCCCCACGACGCCGGCAACGACTTCAACTTCCAGATTCCCCACTACGACCCCGAGACCGGGGTGCTGTTCTTCTCGTCGGGCTACATCGGCGGCAGCCAGGCCATCCGCCTCGTGCCCGACGGGGACGTCGTCCACACGGAGCTGCTGTGGGAGGACCGCCGCCTGCGGTTCACGTTCCTCAACGCGCTCCGCATCGGCGGCTTCATCTACGGCACGAGCGGCCAGGGCGCGGCCGCCATCCTCACCGCCACCCACATGGAGACCGGCGAGACCGCGTGGCGCGAGCGCGGGTTCAGCCGCGCCACCATGGTCTACGGCGACGGCAAGGCGATCATCCTCGAGGAGGACGGCGACCTCTCGCTCGTCCGGCTCAGCCCGAGCGGCCTCGAGCGGCTCGCCACCACGCAGCTCTTCGACACGCGGTCGTGGACGGTGCCGACCCTCGTCGGGACCACCCTCTACGCCCGCGACCGCGCCCGCATCGTCGCCCTCGACCTGGGAGTCCCCGAGGCGAGCGACGTGCGCTGACGAGGCGACCGGCGGAGCGCCCGGTTCGGTATAGACTGGCCGTATGACGCCGAGCTCCCGCGGCCTGCTCGACCCGGTCACCGAGGTCCTACAAGAAGGACATCGACCGGACCCTGCTGCGCGAGAACCTTACACTCAGCGTCGCGTCCGCGACCTCGAGGCGGTCGCCGGGCAGACCTAGCCGGCACCGTAAGTGCTCCGCACGATCCCAGGACGATCTGAAATCCGACTCTCTCCGGACCGCACGTAGCGCGGTGGAACGGTGCTCCGGCCGGCCGGCGGCCATCAGCCAGGGTCCGTCACCTCCCCGTGTGCGTCGGATCATTTCGAAGGATGGCTGACTCGATGCTCAACGCCGTCCAGCGATTCCGTGTCCCTGGCGGCGCGCCGGATGGAGAGGACCTCCTCGTAGCTCTCGATGAAGACGCCGTCCGGCCACGTCTCCATCTCGCCGGTCTCGCGTACACCGATTTTCTGCAGCATGGATCCGCGCTCCGGGTCCGAGTGAACCCAATAGACCAGCACGTCCCCGGCCGGCAGCCGTCCCTCCGCGACCCAGCGCCGGACGCGGAGCAGAATCATCTCCGAATGTGTCTCGACGATCAGGGTCCGTGAGGGTCCAGAGAGGTTCTCAAGCAGCATCTCTGCGACGTCCGCGTGCGCCGCGGGATGAAGCTCGGCCTCGGGATGTTCGATGACGTCGACGCCGGGACCGGCCCGACGCGCCGAAAGCGCAATGACCACAACCGGAAGCACGTGGGAGAGCCCGCAGCCCGCTTGCCCGAGGCGTACGTCGCCGTTGTCGAGCGGCGTCGCGGTCACCAGATCGAGGTAGCTTCCCTGCGCAGCCAGATCGATTTGCACGCCGAAGGTCCTGCGGTACCAATCGCCAACCGATTCGCGTAACGCATCGTCGGCGGCCAATGCCAGCGGCACGTTGCGCCCGTCGGGTCCGATGCTCGTCGGCGCGCGTTCCGTCGCGAGAAAAGGCGGTGGCAGGAGGCGGCGCGGGCAACGCAGGTGGCGGACACCGGAGGCCCAGGTCTCCAACGCGTCAACCTGCGGGCCGAGCCACTCCGCCAACTTGTCGGGTTGAGCTGGGAGCAGCCCCCGCCAGACGACGGGCCGAAGTTCCGGCGACTCCCCGGGGACCGAAATGCGATAGTCGGCGGCTGCGTCGAACCCCTGCCTCTCGGCAACTATCTCCCGGTCGCCGCTCTGCAGCCGCCAGTTCGCAATTTGCCGTTCGGGCGGTCGTCCCGGCGCCACGACGTTCCTGACGGTGGTCGAGAGCGAGAACTCGCCGCTCTCGGCGGCCAAGGTAATGGAGAGCTGCAGGCGACCGTGCACGGGGCGTCCCGTCACGAGATCCTCGAAGGTCTCGCCGTGCCGGAGCCCGCCGGATTCCAGCGGCAGCGGTTCCCGCGCCTCGCCGTCCGGGGGGGCCAGGCCGCCCGCCAGCAACTGGATCGCCTGGGCCAGAGCGGTCTTGCCCGAGTTGTTGGGCCCCACCAGGATGGTCAGAGGGGCCAGCTCCACCTCGGCCCGCTGTGCGTAGCCCTTGTACCGTTCGAGACTGAAACGTCGGAGTTCCACGACGATTACATGATAACCGCCGCCCGTCACGGAACGGTGAGCCTGAGCTTGATTGTCGGGGGGCGGAAACGGCGAGGCACCGCCGGTGAGCCGATGTCCGCGCCCAACGGTGGCGCGGACACCGGGAGGGGTTCGGACTGCTACCGGTTCGCCCGCTGCCGGTCGAGCAGGTCGACCTCGAAGGTGAACGACAGGGGCACCGACACCGGGTCGTAGCAGAGCCGGTCGTCGCACGCCTGATAGTCGAGCGTGCCCGACAGCGTCACCGCGTCGATCTCGGCCAGCGCGTCCTCAACGCCCGGCTCGCCGGACACCACCGCCTCCTGCAGCAGGGTGAACGGGGCCTGGTACACCGGCACCCGCTCGTCGAGCGGCTCGAAGTGGTAGATCTCGGACGCCGGGTACGCCACCGGCTCGAACCGGGTGTGCGGCAGCGGGGACAGGGTCAGCCCGAGCACGCGATAGCCGAGCTCGTCGGCCCCCGGGGCGTAGAGGTGCATGCCGGGGTTCGGCTCGATCTCCACCGCCACCGAGAAGCGGGTCCCGACGGTGATGGCCGGGTCGCTGGCGTACGCGGTGAACTTCAGGTGCGCGGTCTCGCCCTCGATGGCCTCGATGGGCGACAGCCCCTCGCCGAGCCGGAGCATCACGTTCGCGGTGGTGTTCCGCTCGCGGTAGAACTCCTCGAAGAACCGCGCCGTCACGCGCCCCTCGCCGTCGAGCATGAAGGTGCCCGGGTACGGCGTCCCGACGATGTTCGAGCCCGCCCCGAACACCGACACGTACTTGGCCACGTCGGCCACCACGTCGGGGTGGTCGCCGTCGGGGCCCTGGGCCTCGATGGCGACGGTGTTCAGGATGCCGAAGTCGGTGATGACGGCCGAGTCGTCATCGGCGAGCAGCGGGAAGCTGACGCCGCGCCGCCGGCTGAAGTCGGCCAGCACCTCCTGCGAGTCGTAGCTGATGGCGGCGACGCCGAGGCCGCGCCCCCGAAGCTCCTCCAGACGGTCTTGCAGCTCCACGAGCTGCGCTTTGCAGTACGGTCACCAGTCGGCCGAGCGGTGGAACAGCAGGATGGCGCCGTTGGGCCCCAGGATCGAGTCGCGCGTCCGGACGCGCCCGTTCTGGTCGGGCAGCGCGAAGTCGGGCACCTGCTCTCCGATCTGCGGTCCCAGCGATGCGACGTCCACGGGCGTTCTCTCCTGTGCGGCCGCGGTCGGCGTGGCGAGCGGCAGGGCGCAGAGCGCCCCCGCGAGGGCGGCGTGACGCAGTGTTCGTTTCATGACGCGGAATCCTATCACGGTGGAGTCCGTCATCTGCTCCGAGCGCTCGGTGGTGTGCCCGCGGCTTGGTCCTCGCCCGTCGCGGAGGCACGCCGCGAGCCGTGGGGTTCCGCGCTCCTGCCGTGGTGTATCCTGCCTCGGGCTGCCGGCTGCGCCTCGGCCCCATGCGCCATCGGGTCGGCGGGCGGTCACTGGTGGTTGTCGATGTACGAGTCGATGTGCACATGCGACCGAGAAGCCACGCAGTCGAGGCGGGACGCATCGCGGGTCGAATGCCGAGGGGACTCTGCCGGGCGCTCCTCGTCCTGGCCCTGACGCCCTGGGCGGCCGGGGGGGGCGGGTGTGCGAGCCGGGAGCCCGCCGCGAGGGAAGCCGCGCGGAGCCCCGAGACGGTCCGGCGGGCGGATCGGCGCGCCGCGCAGGCCCGGGAGCGCGACGGACGGGACGGCGTCTTCCGCACCGGCATCGAGCTGGTCAACGTGGCCGCGACGGTCACCGACGCCCGAGGCCGCTTCGTCGATGGGCTGACGAAAGACGACTTCCGGGTCTACGAGGACGGCGAGCCGGTCGAGATCACCCAGTTCGACAATGAACGGGTGCCCGTCAGCCTGGGCATCGCCCTCGACACGAGCGGCAGCATGGACTACCGCAAGATGGAGGCGGCCCGGAACGCGCTCGATCGGTTCCTCCACGACTTGCTCGGCCCCGACGACGAGATCTTCCTCTACCGGTTCGACGACAGGCCGGTCCTGCTGCAGGACTGGACGACGAGCCGCGACCCCCTCAGCCGGGCCGTTCGCGATATCCGCGGCCTGGGCGGCACCGCGCTCTACGACGCGGTGGCCGAGTCGGTGCAGCGCATCGCCGAGGGCCGCCACCGCAAGAAGGCGCTGCTGATCATCTCCGACGGCAACGACACCAACAGCAGGACGAACTACTGGGACGTGCCGTCGATCATCCGGCGGAGCGAGGCGCTGGTGTACGCGATCGCCATCGACGCCAGAAGCGTAATGCAGCGCCTTGAGAGAATCGGAGGGAGAGGAGTCGACGGGCGCGCGCTCCGCGAGTTGACCGACGACAGCGGCGGAAGGACCGAGATCATCCGCGACGCCGACGACCTGGATCCGGCCACGGCCGGGATCGCCCGCGAGCTGAGCCGCCAGTACCAACTGGCGTACCCGGCCCGGCATGCCGGCGACGGCCGCTGGCACAGCATCCGGGTGGAGGTGAGCGACCCCGACCACCGGGTCCGGGCGCGGCGCGGCTACGTCGCGGCGCCCTGACCTCATGCCCTCCCGGCCCCGCCTGTTCGTCGTGGACGGCAACTCCCGGATGCCCCGCACCAGCCCCCGTCCCCCCGGCGCTCGGTCGCCGCGCCGCCGCGGCGTTCCCGGCGGGGCGCGTCATGCGTTTCGTCGAAGGCCGGTGAACGCTCGGGCTCGTGCGGGTCTGGCCCCTCCAGCCTGAAATCGCGTCGTTCGGCCAGCCTGCCAGCTCGTCGCAGCACTCCGCCCCCGTTCTCCCGTGCGTACGCGGTTTCGCAGTGAGCCGGTCTCCCTCCCGACTGCGCATTCCCACGACAGAACTGGGAATCGACAGCGGACATCGCCGGAGGGAGGTGGGCCATGACGAACTCCGTCCCGCAGGCTGCCGGACGCGCCCGCGCCGGCGCGACCCGCGCTTGGAGCAGCCCGTGGCAGAACCCCGCGTTGCACCGGGACCGGCGAGGCATTGCCGGGATGGCCACGCTGCTGATCGTCATCCTCGTCGCGTTGTTCCCGGCGCTCGTCCATGGGCAGGTGCGCGGGAGCGACGTCCGCGTGCACTTCGGACACACCGTCGGGTTGGAGGACTCGCCTCCCTACGCGTGGCTGGGCGGCGGTGTCTGGACGGTGCCCGCCGGCCCGCATGCGAGGGTCGGGCTGGAGGCCTCGTTCGCCCACATGTTCGGACCGTACTACGACTACGAGAGACGCGCCCTGCTGTTCGCCGGCTTGTGGGAGTACGAGTTCAATCCACGCGGGCGCGTCAACCCCTACGCGGTCGCCGGCGGCGGCCTCACGCTGTACCGAAGCCTCCATCCGAACCCGGGGCACTACTTCGACCCTTCCCGCCCCGAGCTCGCCTGGGAGACACAGGCCAGCATGCACTGGCACGGCGGCCTGGGCATCCGGCTGCACATCGCCGGGCGCCTGTTCGTCGCGACCGAGGTGCGGACCGGCTTCCCCGCCCTCCGTTCGACGGTCGCGGTCGGCTACGGCCTCTAGGAGCGAGAAGCCATGCTCGACCGGGTTGCGCGCTCCCTGCTCGTCGTCGTGACGGCGCTCCTCGGTGCCCACCTGATTCCCCGACCGGCCCAGCGCGGCGGTCGCGGACCGCCCGGCGCGGGCCGACTATAATCCGCCGCGGGAGGACGAGACCTCATGCGAACAGCCCAGAAGCTGACCCTCGACGACGCCCGGGTGATGATGGCCGCGGCCGAGGCCAAGGCCCGCGAGATCGGCGTCGACATGGACATCGCGATCACCGACGACAACGGCAGTCTGCTCATGTTCCACCGCATGGACGGCGGCCGCATCACGAGCATCGATGTCGCCATCAACAAGGCGTTCACCGCCGCCGCGGCGCGGCGCTCGACGCGGGCCTACGGCGAGGTGAGCGGGCCGGGCGGCCCGGCGTTCGGCATCCACGTCAGCAACCAGGGGCGCTTCATGATCGTGGCCGGCGGCTTGCCGGTGTTCGTGAACGACGAGATCGTGGCCGGCATCGGCTGCAGCTCCGGCACCCCCGACCAGGACGAGGTCGTGGCCCAGGCCGGCCTCGACGCCCTGCTGGCGAGTCTGGGCTGAACCTGCCCCCCGCGGTACGGCGCGGACCGTTGGACCGGCCGGTCGGGGCGTCGTCCCCGTCGAGGCGCGTAGCAGCTCCGAAGGCGGGCCGGTCGGCGCGGCCGGGCGTCGGACCGGGGGGTCGGGGACACCGGCCCCGCAGGAGCGCAAGCCGCGCGTCGCGCGGTCTGGGCGACGCAGCCGCAAGGTCCGGGCCTGGGCGCAGCCCGGGCCAGGCCCGGGCGGTGGGATCGCAGGAGGCCGGCGCGGGCTGGCGGATTACTGCTGCTGCTGCTCGCGGGCGGCCAGGATGTCGCGGAAGTTCGGTCCCAGGTCCTCGCCCAGGGTCATGTCGGCGCCGAGCCGCTCGAGCACCTCGCCCGTCTCCTCGTGGGTGTAGAACGAGCCGGACCGGTACTCGCCCTCGGCCGCGACCATCCACGGCGTCTGACCGCGCACGTTGACGACGTCGATCTCGGCACCCTGCTCGACGAGGTACGGCACGAGCAGGGTCCCGCCGAGGTAGACGGCGCCGTGCAGCGTGGTCTGCTCGTGGATGTTCCTGGCGTTGATGTCGAGGCCGAGCTCGAGCAGGTACCGGGCCGCGGCGAGGGCCGACTCCTGCAGCGGCAGGTTGTCGCCGAACCAGCGGACGCCGTACTTGTCCGCGCCCTCCACGTAGTCGCCGCCCGCCGCCACCATCAGGGCGGTGGTCTCGTCGTCGGTCCGCAGCGTCGGGTCGGCGCCGCCCTTCACGAGGATCCGCATGCTCTCGAGGTCGTTGTAGCTCGCGGCCAGGAAGAACGGCGTGGCCCCGATGTTGGACGGCGACAGCCCGTGGCCCTGCGTGATGCGCCGCGAGACGAACGGCAGCCGCTTGGTCATCCGGGGGTCGGGGTCGGCGCCGTGCTTGAGCAGGGCCGCGACCACCTCGGGCATCTTGCGCTGCACGGCCGCGTGCAGGGCGGTGCGCCCCGCCCCGTCGTGGTCGGGGTCGGCGCCCCGCGCCAGCAGGAAGCGGGCCAGCTCGGGGTGGCCGCTGTCGATGGCCACGAGCAGGGCGGCGGCGTCGGTGTCGGGCACGTAGCGCGACCGCGCGTTGGTGTTGCCGCCGATGCCGTCCGGCGCCGACTCGTTCACGTCGGCCCCGGCCGAGAGCAGCAGGTCGGCCGCCTCGAGGCTGCCCTGCTGGGCCGCGAAGAGCAGCGGGGTGAACCGGTTCGTCGAGCGGGCCGAGACGGTGGCGCCGGTCTCGAGGAGCAGGCGCGCCACCGGGGTGTGGTTCCCGGCGACGGCGAGCATCAGCGCGGTCTGGCCGAGGGCGGCCTCCCGGGCGTTGGGGTCGGCCCCGGCCGCGATCAGGCTTCGGACCACGTCGAGGCCGCCGACCCGCGCCGCCGTCATCAGCGGCGTCTCGCCGTTGCCGCGCGCGGCGTTGGGGTCGGCGCCGGCCGCGAGCAGGGCGGCGACGACGAGGCGGTTGCCGTTCACGCAGGCCAGCGACAGCGGCGTGACGCCGTGGTCGTCACGGGCGTTCACGTCGGCGCCGGCCGCGAGCAGGTCGGTGACCATGGCGTGGGCGTCGCGGTGCGCCGCCCAGTGGAGGGCGGTGGTGCCGTCCCCGTGGGCCGCGTCGGGGTCCGCGCCGGCCGCGAGGAGGTCCCGGACCGTCTCGTGATCGCTGCTTCTCGCCGCCGCCACGAGCTCCGGCACGCCGAAGGCCGGCTGGGCGTGGGACGTGACGGGGAGCGCGACGACCAGGATGCCCATGGCGACCGCGGCCGCCGTCGATTGCTGTCCGTGCATGGTTCTCGGCCTCGTTGCGGTTGGGGTGGGTCCGACAGTCTTGCTCGGTGAGGGCGCTGCCGCGACCCGAAGCGTCTCGAATTCGGTGTCCGCCCTCGTTCGGCGATGGCGGCCTCGAGCGGCTCCACGACGCTTCCGGACCCCGGATTTCTCGCAACCCGCCGACCACCGGACACGGCCACTACGAGCCGCGCCGTCGCCTTGACTGTCGCCGCAGCCTTCATGATAATGCAGCGGCGCGCTTCGAATACAACTCCAACAGCGGTACACATGACATACGGTCACGTACGCACGCGGGATGTCGCAGGAGTCCTGGCTTGGGCGGTAGTGTCGTTCGCGGCCGCCGCCGGCCCCGCGCTGGCGCAGTCCGCTCCGGACGACCGCGCCCTCCTCACGCGCTACTGCGTGGGCTGCCACAACGATCGCACCCTGACCGCGGGCGTCTCCCTGCAGGGCGTCGACTTCGACGGGGTCGGCGAGCACGCCGGCGAGGTCGAGCTGTGGGAGCGGGTGATTCGCAAGCTCCGCACCCGCGCGATGCCCCCGGCCGGCCGGCCACGCCCGACCGAGACGCAGTACGAGGGCGTCGTCGCCCGCCTCGAGACGGCGATCGACGCCGCGGCGGCGGCCGACCCCAACCCGGGCCGGCGCCCCGCCGTCCACCGCCTCAACCGCGCCGAGTATGCCAACGCCATCCGCGACCTCCTCGCGCTCGAGGTCGATACGAGGGCGCTGCTGCCGGCCGACGACTCCGGCTTCGGCTTCGACAACATCGCCGACGTGCTGTCGGTGTCGCCCATGCTGACCGAGCGCTACCTGTCGGCGGCGCGCAAGATCAGCCGGCTCGCGGTGGGCGACCCGAACCTCGCCCCGTCGACCGAGATCTTCACCGTCGACAAGTACCTGAAGCAGGACGCCCGGGTCAGCGACGACCTGCCGTTCGGCTCTCGCGGCGGGTTGGCGGTGCGGCACACGTTCCCCGTGGACGGCGAGTACGTCGTCAAGATCTACCTGGCGCGCACCTACGACGGGCGGCTGCGCGGCCTCGCCAACCGGCACGAGATGGAGGTGCGGCTCGACGGCGCCCTCGTGGAGACGCTGACCGTGGGCGGCCCCATCCTCGACGCCTCGGGCGAAGAGCAGCGGCGGGACTACCGGAACGCGGCCGACGACGGGCAGGAGGTGCGGTTCACGGTCCCCGCCGGCCCCCACGTGCTCGCGGTGACCTTCGTCGACCAGGCGGCGGTGCTCGAGGGCATGCGCCGGCCGCACTACGCGGTCACGAGCTACGAGTACGCGGGCGACCAGACCCACGATCCGGGCATCGGCCGCGTCGAGCTGCGGGGGCCCTACGACGTCACCGGCCGCGGCGACACCCCGAGCCGACGCGCCATCTTCGCCTGCCGGCCCCCTGCCGGCGCGGCGCCGTCCGGTCCCGAGGAGATCGCGTGCGCCCGCGAGATCCTGGGGGCTCTGGGGCGCCGCGCGTTCCGCCGGCCGCTCGACGGCGGCGACCTCGACATGCTGCTCGGCTTCTTCCATCTCGGGCGCGAGAGCGGCGACTTCGACGCCGGCATCGAGATGGCCCTGCGCCGGGTCCTCGTGAGCCCCGACTTCCTGTTCCGGCGCGAGCGCGACCCTGCGGGGGCGGCGCCGGGCGCGCCGTATCTCGTCAGCGAGCACGAGCTGGCGGCGCGGCTGTCCTTCTTCCTGTGGAGCAGCATTCCCGACGACGAGCTGCTCGACCTCGCCGACCGGGGCGCGTTGCGCGATCCGGGCGTGCTCGAGGCCCAGGTGGAGCGGATGCTGGCCGACCCCCGGGCCGCGTCGCTCGTCGACAACTTCGGCGGGCAGTGGCTGTACCTCCGCAACATGGCCCTGGTGGCCCCCGACCCCTACGCCTTCGCCGACTTCGACGCCAACCTCCGCGAGGCGATGGCCCGCGAGATGGAGCTGTTCCTCGACCGGCAGATCCGCCGCGACCACGGCGTCCTCGAGCTGCTGACGTCGGACGAGACGTTCGTCAACCAGCGGCTGGCCGAGCACTACGGCATTCCCGGCGTCTACGGGAACCACTTCCGGCCCGTCGCCCTCGACGGCGGGCTGTCGCCGCGGCGCGGCCTGCTCGGCAAGGGCAGCCTGCTGACGGTGACCTCCTACGCCCACCGCACGTCGCCGGTGGTCCGCGGCAAGTGGCTGCTCGAGAACATCCTCGGGTCGCCGCCCCCGCCGCCCCCACCCGACGTGCCCGCCCTCGCCGAGAACGACGACAGCGGCGAGCCGCCCCGCTCGGTGCGCGAGCGGCTGGAGGTGCACCGCGAGAACCCCGCGTGCGCGGGCTGCCACCGCGTCATGGACCCCCTGGGCTTCGCGCTCGAGAACTTCGACGCCATCGGCCGGTGGCGGACGGTGACCGAGGCGGGGACCCCGGTGGACGCGGCCGGCGAGCTCGCCGACGGCACCCCGGTGGACGGGCCGGAGTCGCTGGCCGCGGCGTTGCTCAAGCGGCCGGAGAGCTTCGTGACCACCGTGACCGAGAAGCTGATGACCTACGGGCTCGGGCGCGGTGTAGAGTATTACGATGCCCCGGCGGTGCGCCGCGTCGTCCGCGAGGCGGCGGACGACGACTACCGCTGGTCGTCGATCATCGCGGGCATCGCCCGTAGCGTGCCGTTTCAACTGAGGAGAGGTCCCGCGTCATGATCATCATCAGGATGACGATCATCGCGGGCATCGCCGTAGCGTGCCGTTTCAACTGAGGAGAGGTCCCGCGTCATGATCATCACCAAGATGGCCCTGCCCCGGCGGACGTTCCTGCGCGGCGTGGGCGCCACCCTGGCCCTGCCCCTGCTCGACGGCATGGTGCCGGCCCTGTCGGCGATGCGGAACACCGCGGCGCGGCCCCGGGCGCGGCTCTACGTCGGCTACGTCCCCAACGGCGTCATCATGGACGAGTGGACGCCGGCGGCCGAGGGCCGGGACTTCATCCTGCCGCAGACCCTCGCTCCCCTCGCGCCGTTCCAGGACCAGGTCACGGTGGTGAGCGGGCTCCAGAGCGAGCCCATGTTCCCCCTGCCCGGCGAGGGCACCGGCGACCACGTGCGCGCCGCCTCGGCGTTCCTCACCGGCGTGCACCCCAAGAAGACCGAGGGGCCGGACATCCGCGGCGGCACGTCGATGGACCAGATCGCGGCCGCGAAGATCGGCCAGGACACCCAGCTCACGTCGCTCGAGCTCGCGCTCGACCCCAACGAGCTCATCGGCGCCTGCGAGGCGGGCTGGAGCTGCGCCTACGCCAACACCCTGTCGTGGCGCAACCCGACGACGCCGCTGCCGATGGAGAACCAGCCGCGGGCGGTCTTCGAGCGGCTCTTCGGCGACACCGACGACACCAGCCAGGCGGCCCGGCTCGCCCGCATCCGCGAGGACCGCAGCATCCTCGACTCGCTGGTGCACGAGGTCGACGACTTCCGCCACACCCTCGCGCCGGCCGACCGCGACAAGGTCGACCAGTACCTCGACGCCATCCGCGACATCGAGCGTCGCATCCGGCTCGCCGAGCTGCAGAGCCACGTCGAGCTGCCGGAGCTGGCCCGGCCCACCGGGGGCATCCCCGACACCTTCGCCGAGCACGCGCGGCTGATGTTCGACCTGCAGGTGCTGGCCCTGCAGACCGACATGACCCGGGTCATCACGTTCATGATGTCGCGCGAGGTCAGCCCGCGGACCTATCCCGAGCTGGGCATTCCCGACCCCCACCACGGGCTGTCGCACCACCAGAACCGCCCGGTGCAGATGGAGAAGCTGGCCAAGCTGAACCGGCACCACATCGAGCAGTTCGCGTACTTCGTCGGGCGCCTCGCGGAGACCCCGGACGGCGACGGCAGCCTCCTCGACCACATGATGATGCTCTACGGCTGCGGCATCAGCGACGGCAACCAGCACCTGCACGTCAACCTGCCGATCCTGCTCGTCGGCGGCTCGGCCGGGCGCATGCGCGGCGGCCGCCACGTGCGCGTGGCCGACGAGACGCCGCTGACCAACCTGCAGCTCAGCCTGCTCGACAAGGTCGGGGTGCCGACCGAGAAGCTCGGCGACAGCACCGGCCAGTTGAAGCACCTGTCGGACGTGTAGGAATCAGCGCCGGCTTCCGGCTCCTCGGGTCGTCCGGCTGCACATCGCGTAGAGGAGGCGCGGATGGCCGACTATTACGCCCCCTGGATGCTCGTCATGCAGCTCCTTACGCTGGCGGCAGCGTTGGTGGGGGCGATCACCGGCGTCTGGAACACTCTCCAGTTTCGGGAGTCGAGGGGCAAGGTGGATACGCTGGAGACGGCGCACAACGCGCACGTCAACACGCCGGGGCTGCACAGGCACGTGTGAGCCCGCCCCCCCACCAAGCCGGTCCCGATAGACTCGGGGTCGCCGGCGGCGCAGGAGGCGGATAAGTGCCTTCGTCCGCCGTGGGCGTTGCACCGTAGCGGGCCGCCGACCGCTCAGTGGTGATGGTGGTGGTACGCCTCGTGCTCGGCGTGCGCCTTGTCGCGCTGGATCTTCTTGGCGGCCTGGCGGGCGAGGCCCAGGTTGCGCTGCCGCGTCCCGTCCGAGCTCACCGACGAGATCGACAGCAGCTTCTCCAGGTCGGCGCCCCGGCACGTCGGGCAGGCGGGGTCGGTGCCCGGCAGCACCAGCAGCTCGAACTGCTTCCGGCACGCGCGGCATTCGTACTCGTAGATCGGCATCATCTCCTCGCTTGAGACAGTAACGACGGCGAGCTGCCAGCCCCCCCGGAGGCGCAGCCGTGTTCCTGCGGTTCGTGCGCCTGGCGACCGGCAAGGTGATTCCGTCAGTGTCCTCGCGCAATCAGGTCGACGCGACCGGCCGGACCGGGATGACGGAGGGCGCCGCCTGCCGCTGCTTCCGCTTGGCGCGGAGCAGGAGCAGCCAGTGCGGGCACTTCTTCACGTCGGCGTAGAGCCGCTCGCAGTCGTCGCAGCGGACGCACTCGGTCATGTCGATCCGCGGCCCCTGGATGGCGCCCCACTCGCACGCCTTCTCGCAGATCTTGCACGTGTCGCATTCCTTCCACCGCTTGATGCGGAAGACCGTCGCCTTCGACAGGATCCCGAGGAACGCGCCCACCGGGCAGAGGAACCGGCAGTAGAGGTTGCGCACGAACACCGTGGCCACGAGCAGCACCGCCAGCGCGATCCACATCGCCGTCGTGCCGCGCCGGGTGAACATCCAGAACGGCTCGACCCAGCGGTAGGCGGGGATGTCCGCCGTCGCCAGGAAGTAGAGCAGGACCGCCACGAGGAGGCCGTACTTGATCCAGGCCGCGCGGTGCTCCAGCCACGGCGGCACCTCGACCCGCAACCGCGCCGGCACCACCCGGTCCATCAACTGGGTGAGGGCCCCGAAGGCACAGACCCGCCCGCAGTAGAGCCGTCCCCACAGCACCGTGGTGACGACCGTGAACGCCGCGAACAGGTACCACGCGAGGCTGTAGCGGAAGACCGGCATGTTGCCGGTCACGAGCCCGTACACGTTGACCACCGAGATGAGCTGGCTCTTGGTGAACCCCATGTAGGCGACGGCGGCGGCCAGGGTCACGTACTTGAGGGGCACGCTCTTCCTGAAGAACCCGACGAGGACCAGCGCCGCGAAGCCGGTGAAGAACCCGAGGTCGACGGCCTGGTCGCGGAGCAGGGTGCCCCAGGTCTCCGTGTCCGCCTCGTCGTCCTCGAAGCTCCAGGCGTCGTCACCCTCCTCGTCGTCCTCGAAGCCCCACCCGTCGTCTTCCTCCTCGTCCTCGAAGCCCCATCCGTCGTCGGCGGGCTGGTCGTCGCCGCCGGCCGCTTCGGACGCCGGCGGCGCCGGGGCGGCGGCGGGTTCCGGCTGCGCCGCGTAAGGTGCGGCCGGTCCGATTCCCGCGATCAGGAGCGCCGCGAGGGCCAGGGCGCGGATCACCGCAGGCCTCCCTCGGGATTCAGGAACTGCCGGGCGATGCGGCGGGCCCCGTTGCGCACCGCCCGGGTCGCGCTGCGGACGGTGATGGTGGCGGTGGCCACCGAGTCGATGTCGGCGCCGACCCGGAACCGGTCGCGCACGCTCTTGCGGACGAACTGCGCGCCGTACTCGGGGGTGTCGATCGAGAAGTAGCCGTAGGGCTCGTGGTGCCGGGCGACGATGATGCCGGTGAGCTCGGCGTCGAGGTCGACCCCCACGAGCACCTGGATGGGGCCGTCGTAGCCCCGCTCGAGCGGCTCGAGCTCGGTGGTCCAGAAGGCGAAGCCGACGATGTCGCCGTTGGCCGCGAACGCCTTGAAGTGGGGCGGCGATCCCTCCTTGGGCGAGAAGGAGGCGGCGCGAGGGAACAGCTTGCCGAGCTGCTCCTGCAGCAGCGGATCGAAGGGCGACTGGCTCTCGACCGCCACGACGCCGGCCAGCAGCAGCGCGAGGATGGGAATTCTCATAGAATTGCCCGAAGTTTACCCCAACGGGAGGACCCATGCCGCGCATCAGACCCGGCGCGACCGCCGCCGCGCTGCTCGTCGCCGCCCTCGCCGCGCCCCCGGGCGCCTTCGCGCAGGACCTGTACGACACCACCGCCCTCGACTGCTCCTTCACGGTGATCGCCACCGCGGACTGGTCCGAGGGTGAGGCCGACGCGAGCGTCGAGCCCTCGACGCTGTCGCTGCGCTTCGAGGAGATCGACGCCGACGGCGCCACGGCCGCGATCGTCGGCCCCTACGGCGCCTCGCACATCATCGTGCGCCAGACCGGCGACTACCTCCACCTCGTCCAGATGTTCACGGTGGGGCCGCTGTACACGACGACGGTGATCGACCGGGAGACGGCGGACGGGCGGCGGATGGCGGTGCACACCCGCCACGAGTACACCGACACCCGGCTCGTGGGGTTCACCTCGCGGCCGGAGCAGTACGTCGGCGACTGCGCGGTGGAGTTCTGACCGCGGTCGCGATATCCGGCGTCGTCGGGACCTCCGCACGCCGCCCCGGTTCTGCACCAGGGCTCGAGCCGCCGGATCCGGGGTGGAGTGGCCGCGCCGGTCCAACCCGGCGACGCGGTCACGAGCGGGTCGTGGGGGTGGTCGGGGCGGCCGGGAAGCGTCGAGCCCGGTTGGCTTCGGTGCGGACCGGAGCAAGTTCCCGCGCAAGAGGTGGTCGCGGAGGCGGGAAGCGTCGAGTCCGGTTGGCTTCGGCGCGACCACGGCAAACCCGCGCAAGAAGTGGGGGAGGCCGGGAAGCGCCGGAGTCCGGAGAACGGGGATGATGCCATCGAAGCGTGCGGCTCGGTGTCTCGCGGTCGCGGCGGCGTTGGGGCTGTGCGCGGTGCGCGGCGTGTCCGGGGAGCAGGCGATGCCGCCGATCGAGATCGACGAGGGCGTGTCCTGGACCCTGGCCGAGCACCGGGCGGCGACGCTGTCCGGCCTGCGCTACCGCTACCACCTCCGGATTCCCCGTGCGCGCAACGCGCCCGTCACCGGGACGGTCGAGATCCGCTTCACGTGGTCCGACCCCCGGGGCCTCGACGTGGTGCTGGATTTCAAGGACCCGTCCCGACGGGTGAGTGCGGTGCGGGCCAACGGCGCGGCCGTCGACTGGGCCTCCCGGCACGACCACGTCGTCGTTCCCGCCGCCGCCCTGAGCGCCGACGACGAGAACCGCGTCGAGCTCGACTTCGAGGCGGGCGACGAGGCCCTCAACCGCAACGATGACTTCCTCTACACGCTCTTCGTGCCCGACCGGGCCCACTTCTCGCTGCCCCTCTTCGACCAGCCCAACCTGAAGGCGCGCTTCGTGCTGAGCCTGGAGGCGCCCGCCGGCTGGGCCGCGGTGGCCAACGGGGAGACGGTCGAGGCGCCGGGCTCGGCGGGAGGGGACGGACCGGCGTCCTGGCGCTTCGCGGAGACCGAGCCGATTCCCACCTACCTGTTCGCGTTCGCGGCCGGCCGCTTCCAGGTCGAGACGGCGGAGCGGGCGGGCCGCCGGCTGCGGATGTTCCATCGCGAGACCGACGCGGAGAAGGTGGCCCGCAACCGGGACGCCATCTTCGACCTGCACGCCGCCGCCCTCGACTGGCTCGAGGACTACACCGGGATTCCCTATCCGTTCGGCAAGTTCGACTTCGTGCTCGTCCCCCCCTTCCAGTACGGGGGGATGGAGCACCCCGGCTCGATCTTCTACCGCGCCTCGAGCCTGATGCTGGACGAGTCGGCGACCCAGGCCGCGTACCTGGGGCGGGCCAGCCTCATCGCCCACGAGACCGCCCACATGTGGTTCGGCGACCTCGTCACCATGAACTGGTTCGACGACGTCTGGACCAAGGAGGTGTTCGCCAACTTCCTCGCCGCCAAGATCGTGCATCCCTCGTTCCCCGAGGTGGACCACGACCTGCGGTTCTTCCTCGCGCATCACCAGGCCGCCTACGGGATCGACCGCACCGCCGGGGCCAACCCCATCCGGCAGCCGCTGGAGAACCTGAAGGAGGCGGGGGCGCTCTATGGGCCGATCATCTACCAGAAGGCGCCGATCGTGATGCAGCACCTGGAGCGGCTGGTGGGGGAGGAGGGGTTCCGCGACGGCCTGCGCGAGTACCTGCGGGCGTTCGGATACGGCAACGCGACGTGGCCGGACCTCATCGACATCCTCGATCGGCGCACCGGGACCGACCTGCGGTCGTGGAGCGCGGTGTGGGTGGAGGAGCCCGGGCGCCCCACGGTCACCGTGCGGCGCAGCGCGGGAGGCGGCGGCCCCGGCGGCCGCATCACGCTCGAGCAGTCGGACCCGGCCGGCCGGTCGCGCCTGTGGCCGCAGCAGCTCGAGCTGCTGCTGGGCTACGGCGACGCGGCGGTCCGCGAACCCCTGCTGCTCTCCGGCCCCGCCGCCTCGGTCGAGCTCGATCGACCCGCGCCCCGCTTCGTGCTGCCGAACGCGAGCGGGGTGGAGTACGGCCGCTTCCGGCTCGACGAGGCCAGCACCGCGTTCCTGATGACGGCGCTCCCGGACATCGCCGACCCGCTGACCCGCGGCATCGCCTGGGGCACGCTGTGGGACGCGGTGCTGGAGGGCGAGGTCCCCGTCGCGGACTGGTTCGAGCTGCTGCTGCGCGGCCTCGAGTCGGAACCCGTCGAGCAGAACGCCCAGCGGCTGCTCGGCTACCTCTCGACCACCTGCTGGTCGCTCATGAGCGACGCGGCGCGGCGGGCCGCGGCGCCTCGGGTCGAAGCGGTGCTCTGGGCCGGGGTGACGGGCAGCGCGGAGCCGACGCGCAAGGCCGCCTACTTTCGGGCGTGGCACGGCCTCGTCCGGACCGCCGACGGTCTGGCGCGGCTGCGGCGCATCTGGGCGGAGGAGGAGACGGTGCCCGGCGTGATCCTCTCCGAGCGGGACTTCACCGCCCTCGCCGCCGCCCTCGCGGTTCGCGGGGCGCCGGGAACGGAGGAAGTGCTGGCCCTGCAGGCGGCTCGCATCGAGAACCCCGACCGGCTCGCGCGGTTCGAGTTCCTGCGGCCCGCGCTCTCACTGGATCCGGCGGTGCGGGAGCGGTTCTTCGCCGGTCTCCGCGACGCCGCCAACCGGGAGCGCGAGCCTTGGGTGCTGGCCGGGCTGGGCTATCTGCACCACCCCCTGCGGGCGGAGCATGCCCGGCAGTTCATCGGTCCCGCTCTCGATCTGCTGGTCGAGGTCCAGCGCACCGGCGACATCTTCTTTCCCGCGGGCTGGCTCGGCGCCACCCTCGGCGGGCACAGCTCCGCCGCCGCCGCCGACGTCGTCAGCCGGTTCCTCGAGGGACTCGACGCCGGCTATCCGCCGCGCCTGCGCGCGAAGATCCTGCAGTCGGCGGACCGGTTGTTCCGGGCCGCGCGCATCGTGGACCCGGCCGGGGAGCCCGGCGCCTGATCGGCCCGACGTGGATCGGTCCCGGCCTCCCGTCGCCCGGCTGGCGAGGGGCGGCCGACAACGTGCGGCTGACCCGCCCATCGTCGCCTGCGGCTCCGCTGGGCGTCCAACCGACCCTGCCAGGAGTCTGCACCGCCTACGGCGCAGACTCCTGGCGGTCGCGAGGAGCTCGGCGCCGGCGATGCGGAAGGCCGGCGCTTGGCGCGGGTGGCGGCGTCCGACCGCGCACCAGGCTTCATTCTGGAGGAGGGACGCGGCCCGGACGCGAGTTCCTTGGCGACGCGACGCCTCGACGGCCCCGGCGGAATCCGGAGCAGGTTTTCGCGTGCGCGGCGTCTCAGCGTCTCGACGGGGTGGCCGCCGGGCCCGGCGTCGCGCAGCCGACGGTCCGTTGCCGCTCCCGCCTGAGGGTCGAGCCGAGCCGGTCCAGCTCCGCGGGCGGCGCCGCCTCCTGCACGGCCTCGAACAGCACGCGCTCTTCGCTTCGGACGTGGGCCTCGAGCCGGGTCCCCAGCGCGGGCAGGCGCACCGCGAGATCGGCGTCGGAACACGTGGCGAGGGCGAGTATCTCGGCGCGGATGTCGTCGTGGTCCTTGCGCAATGTCTTCACGAGGTCGGCGTGGTCCGGAAGCAGGCGTTCCGCCAGGGGAAAGACCTCCGCCTCTTCCGCCGCGAAATGGGGCTGAAGCGTGGTCTCGTAGAAGGCGGCCAGGCGGTCGGCCTGGGCGCGCCGGTCCGTGGGCCAGTCCGACCGGGGTGCGGTGGGGCGTCCCCGGATGAGCCCCTGCGCGACCACCAGGGTGTCGTGATGATCGTGCGACAGGGGAATCAGGCTCGGGTGTCGCTTCATGGGCGTTCTCCGGGTCCGGGGCGGCGGGCGCCAATATACAATACGGCGTTCATCCGAACGTCGCGGCCGGTCCGCCCGGCCGCAGAAGGAGATTCCCCGAATGCGTAGCTGGCTGCCGTTCGTGCTGCTGACCGTCCTGAGCTGGGGCACCTACATTCCGACCCTGCACAAGGGTCAGGTCGCGCTGGGCGGCAGCGGCGTGCACGCCTTCCTGATGGTGGGCGTGGCCTACCTGCTCGTCGCCATCCTGATTCCCGGGACGATGATCGCCCGGGCCGGCACCTGGGACCTCTTCACCGCCGGCGGGGCCGGGTTCACGCTCGCGGCCGGCGTGCTCGGCGCCCTCGGGGCCCTCGGCATCGTGTTCGCCCTCGTCAACGGCGGGCGGCCCACCGTGGTGCCGCCGCTCGTGTTCGCCGGGGCGCCGGTCGTCGCCGTGTTCGTGGGCATGCTGTACAACCCGCCCGAGAACCTCCCGTCGCCGATCTTCTTCGTGGGGATCGTCATGGCCGCGGTCGGGGCCGGGCTGGTGCTCGCCTACCGGCCCAGTTGATTGCCGCGGGGACGTCGTCGGCGCCGAGCTCGACCGCCTTCGGCCCGGGGCGTGACGCCGCGTTGCGGAAGCGATGAACAAACGCGGTGAGCCGGGCCGGGGTCGCCGGTAGACGCGGCCGGCCCTGGCGAGACTCCGGGCTTGCAGGGAGCCCGCCGAGGCCGGATGCATCGCCGCTCGAATGAAGTCGGGGCTATCGTCGTTGCCACGAGCCGCTGGCGGGTCCTTCGCGGGCTCCCGGAGACGCCGGGGCGTTTGGAGGTCCTGTCCGAGGAGCGCGGCGAGGGCGGGGTGGTCCCGCGGTCGCCGGAGCACGGCGTCGGAACGGCGGGGCCCGGTTCTCGCCGCGGGCTGTTAAGATGGGGCTGAAGGAACTTCAATCGACAAGGAGGGGGAGAGCGTGCAGGTGGACATGTCACTGAGGTGGAAGGCGATGCTGGCCGTCGCGGCCGTGGTCGGCGTCGCGGCGTGCGGGGGCGGGTCGGAAGAGGCCGCGCCCGAGAGCGCGGCGGAGCCGATGGAGGAAGCCGCGGTCGAGGAGTCGTCGGGAGAGCCGCGGGTGTTCTTCGTCGCCCCGAGAGACGAGACCGATCATGCCACCGAGATTCCGCTCGGCATCACGTTCGGCGTCGAGAACTTCGAGATCGGCGCCGTTCCCGACGAGGTGACCACCGTGCGAGAGGGCGTGGGGCACTACCACCTCGCGCTCGACACGGAGTGTCTGCCTCCCGGCGAGATCATCCCGTCCGCCGATCCCTGGGTTCACTTCGGCGATGGCTCGGACGGCATGGAGATGCAGCTCGAGGGCGGCGAGTATCGCCTGACGGTGCAGATCGGCGACGACGAGCACCGCACCATCGAGGGGTTGTGCGACACCATCGTCGTCCGCATGGAAGACGGCATCTAGGTCCGCGTCGAAGCCGCCGTGCGCCGAGACCGGTGAGGTGCGGGATGCACCGGCGGTGATGCAGCCGGAACTTCAGCCGCCTACCTGCTGTCGCCCCGTTTCGCGTTCGAGGACGTTGAGCCGCCGCCCGCCTCGGTGGCGGCGCCCACCCGTCCTCGGCCCTCACCGGTCGAACTCGAGGGCGCGACCGCCGGCGGCGGGGAGCACTCTCGTTCGAGGACGTGAAGCCGCCACCCGTCGCGGTGGCGGCGCCCACTCGTCCTCGGTGCTCACCGGTCGAACTCGAGGGCGCGACCGCCGGCGCCGGGGAGAAACCGGCCGTCGCGGTACCGCAGCTCGCCGTTCACCCAGGTTGCCCGCACCCGGGCGCCGAACGCGAACCCGCTGAACGGGCTCCACCCGCACTTCGCGAGGATCGGCTCGTCGCAGCTCCCCGCCGTCGGGTCGACGAGGACCAGATCGGCCCAGTACCCCTCCCGGACGAAGCCGCGGTCGCGGATGTCGAACAGCCGCGCCGGGGCGTGGGCGGTCTTCTCGACCACGGTGGCGACCGTGCACCGGCCCGACCGCACCTGCTCGAACAGGACGAGCAGGGCGTGCTGGACAAGGGGCAGGCCGGCGGGGGCGGCGGCGTAGGGGCGCGCCTTCTCCTCCACGGTGTGGGGCGCATGGTCGGTCGCGATGACGTCGATCCGGCCATCGTTCACCGCCGCCCACAGCGCCTCGCGGTCGGCCGCGGACTTGATGGCGGGGTTGCACTTGACGCGGGCCCCGAGCGTCGGGTAGGCGGAGTCGTCGAAGAACAGGTGGTGGACGCAGGCCTCGGCCGTGATCCGCTTGCCGGCGAGGTCTCCCGGCTCGAAGAGCGCGAGCTCGCGCGCGGTGGTGAGGTGCAGCACGTGCAGGCGTGCGCCGTGACGCCGGGCCAGCTCGACCGCGAGGCTCGACGAGCGGTAGCAGGCCTCGACGGATCGAATGCGCGGGTGCTCGCTGAACGGTATCTCCTCGCCGTATCTCTCCCGGGCCCGGGCCTCGTTCGCGAGAATCGTCGGCGTGTGCTCGCAGTGGGTGGCCACCAGCAGGGGCGCGCTGGCGAAGATGCCCTCCAGCGTCCGCTCGTCGTCCACCAGCATGTTGCCGGTGCTCGAGCCCATGAACACCTTGATGCCGCACGCGCGATGCCGGTCGACCGCCTTCACCGCCTCGAGGTTGTCGTTGGTGGCGCCGAGGTAGAACCCCCAGTTCGCCATCGAGCCGGCGGCGGCGCGGGCGTGCTTGTCCTCGAGCGCCTCGGCCGTCACCGTCTGGGGCCGGCAGTTGGGCATCTCCAGGAAGCTGGTGACGCCGCCCGCGACGGCGGCCCGCGACTCGGTCGCGATGGTGGCCTTGTGCTCCAGCCCCGGCTCGCGGAAATGCACCTGATCGTCGATCATGCCCGGCAGCAGCCAGGCGCCGTCGGCGTCGACGACGGTGGCCCCGTCGGGGCCGCCCGCGCCGATCCCGGCGATGCGCCCTCCGGCGATCGACAGGTCTCCCTCGACGATCGCGCCCTCGTTGACGATGCGGGCGTTGACGATGCGGTAGCTCACGGTTCCGGGCTGCAGGGATGGGCCGGGCCGGCTACTCGGCCAGCAGCAGTCGAATCTCGGCCTCGACGGCCTCGCGGCTCACGAGGCCCACGTGCTCGGCCGCGATGCGGCCCTGCCGGTCGATGAGCCAGGTGGTGGGCAGCACGTTCTTCGGGCCGAAGGGGGCCTGTCGCTCGACCGTGTCGGCCAGCGCAATCCGGTAGTTGACCGGCGACGCTTCGAGGAAGGGCTCGACGATGTCCCGCCCCGGCTCGTCCACCGAGACGCCGAGCACGGCGAAGCCGTCGTCCCCGAACCGGGTCTGGAAGTCGACGAACCAGGGCATCTCTGCCCGGCAAGGCAGGCACCAGGTCGCCCAGAAGTTCAGCAGCAGAACGCGTCCCGTGTAGTCGGCCAGGGTCGCCGTGCCCCCGTCCATGTCGGGCAGGGCGAAGCCCGGGGCCGGGTCGCGGCGGGCCGCGGGAATCAGGCGTGGCTCGGCGGGCCGGCGGCGCGGCGCGTCCGCCGCGGCGCCGCTGGCGGGAGCGACCCCCGGCGCACCTACGGCGGCGGTGCGCAGAGAGCCGGCGGCCGGCTCTTCGACCGGGTCGTCCGGCCCCACCACGAAGAGCATCACCCCGAGCCACAGGCCGAGAGCGGCGACGACCAGCCAGAGTCCGATCGAACGCCTTCGAGGCTGGTCCGGCCCGGTGTTCGGCTCGGGGGAATCGTCGGGCGGGGAAACGGGTTCGTTCTCGGTATCGCGCGTAGCCATGGCGAGCCCAAGCCCGGCAGGGAGGAGCGGCCTAGCGATGAAGGCCGAGAGCGCTGACGTGCCTGGTGACGGTGCGGCTGAGTTCGTCGACCCGTCCCTTGAACTCCCTGATGTCTCGTCCGTTGACGTACCCGAAAATGGCGGCCAGGAGAGCCGCGATTGCGCCTACGGCAGTGACGAAGTCCATAGTCTTCATCGAAATGTGTCCATCCTATCACACGGGTTGAAGCGAGCCGCGGCACCGAGCGGCACCGCGGCACCGGACGCCGTTCCGTCTTGCCGAATCCTGTCGACCGTGTCCCGCGGGTGCACATCCGACCGCCGTTCTCGGAGCTGCCTGACGGGTGCATGCGTCCTGGTCATCCGTACGCCCGGGCCGGCCGACAGGGAACGGCGGCGGGGTTCCGTGACGGGCAGACGGTCCGCCTCCTGGTCATCCTGCTGCCTGGGCCGGCCGATAGGGGCGGAGCGGGGTCGTCGGTTCCGCGCTCGCGCCGACCAGGTCCTCGAGTCGGTCGAGCCTGAAGCACGACGAGATCCGGCCATCGAGGGCGCCCCCGGCCGGCGCCTCCCGCTCGAGATGGTCGAGCAGGCGGGGACCCAGGAAGACGCGGCTCAGCGAATCGAGACTCGGGCTCGGCGGATCGGCCGGACGTGCACCGAGGGCGGCGGTGAAGGCCGACACCGTGCGCGACAGCCTGTCGATGCTGTCGAGCAGGCTGCGCCGGAACCACCGGTCGTCGGGAATCGACTCGAAGGGCACGAGGGTGACGAGGTCGGCGAACCCGCCGTCGATGCAGGCGCTGGCGGCGTCCACGCAGGATCCGCGGGCCGCGTTCCAGGGCGCGAACGGCATGAACCCCAGGTGCAGCAGGCGGGCGAACTGGCGGCACCAGCCCGCGACGGTCTCCTCGCCGGCCTCCGGCGCCGCTCGCAGTTGCGGGTCCCCGGCGGCCAGGAGCCGCAGGTCGTCGACGCGGATGGGCGCCGCGGGGTAATACCACACCGCCACGCCGCATCCCGGGCCCACGCGGGCGGCGGCGCGTTCGAAGGCCGCCCCCGGCAGGCGCCAGCGGAGGGCCTCCACGTAGCGCGCGGTGTCCTCGGCCGAGCATCGATGTACGGCGAGCGGAACCGGCGCGTGAGCCAGCTCGCCGTAGAGCGTCAGATGGCGCTCGTGCAGCGCCGCGGCCAGCCGCTGGGCCCGGTCGCACTCGTCGAGGGGTATCGCGCCGGGCGGGGCGCCGGCGACGAGGGGCAGGTGGAGCCCGATGGGGAGATCGCCGTTCCGGAACGGCGTGGTCACCATCCACCGCAGGTAGTCGTCGAAACTGGCCATCAACGGCTCGCTGCCCTCGAAGGCGATGACGTCGCCTTCCCGGAGCCGCTCCGGTCCGCCCTCGTCGGGGATGGCGCAGCAGACGCGTTGGTAATGGCCGGGCAGCCGGTAGAACTGCCCGGCGACCCCCTCGCCGGCGTGGGGGGCGACGGGCAGTCGCCGCCGCAGCCCGGCGAGGATGGCGCGAACGGGCGGGCGCCGGCGCTCGAGGGCGCGGAAGAGTCGAGGGCGCTCGCGCTCGGCGTCGAAGGCGAGGTCGGCGGGAACCTCGACGAACCCCGCGCGCTCGGCGTGGCGCCGGAGCCAGTCGGTCAACGCAGGTTCTCGAGCACGAAGTTGAAGATCGGACCCGCCATGCAGATGACGAACAGGACGGCTCCGACCACGAAGGTGGCTCGGACGGACAGCGAGCCGACCACCTTGAGGGCGACGGCGAGCACCGCCGAGAGCCAGAGATTGGAGTAGTGCTCCAGCAGCCGCCCCGTCGACAGCAGCGGGTCCGACTGGAGGCTGCGCTGATAGCCGGCTGCCGCTTCCATGATGTCGGCGTTCGAGGCGCCCACCGGCAGACGAATGGGCTCCGGCGTCCAGTGCCAGACGAAGGCGATCATCACGATGCACCACGGCACCTGCGTGTAGAAGCTCACGGCCGTGAACTTGGCCAGCAGTCGCGGTTGCTCCGACCCGCTGGCCAGGATGTCGATGGCCAGCACCGCGAGCAGCATCATGCCGTAGAACATCGGGTAGCCCACGAGACCCCCGACGATCGCCAGGCCCTGGACGGGGAACTCGGCGAACGGGGTCTCGACGAGTGCCATGATCCTCTCCATCTCCGGGAGCGTCTTGGCGAGGGACATGGAGCCGCTGACGGTTTGCAGGGCGGCGCACATCACGAGCGCGCCGGCTGCGGCGAGCCAGTGCAGACCGTCGGCGCGGCGGGTCTCGAAGAAGCGAACCGGACTCCAGAACAGCAGGTGCATGGCCATTTCCTTCCCATCAGTCGACGAGCTGCCACGTGTCGGCCCGTTCGACCCACCGGATCGTGTTCCAGATGATGCCCAGGTAGACCAGCAGAAGGGCGGTCGCCATGAGGGCAGGACCGTAGGGTGCGTTCCAGAAGGCGATGAGCTCCGCGCGCGCCTCGGTGCCCTCACCGGCGACCAGCATGCCCAACAGCAGCAACATGCCCAGGATCCCGAACGGAACCGCGTGCGCCAGATGCCAGTTGATACGCCATCTCGTTGAGACGCAGAGCGCGCCGAATGCCAGGAGGGCGCACAGCGTGACCGGCGCCACGCCCCGGGACTGCCATGCCTCGCGCGCGAACAGCCCTGACGACACCGTCCACAGCACCACGCCGCAGACGGACGCGAAGAGAAACTTGCTGAGAGCGAGGGTTCGATCGTCCAGCGGCAGGGACCGCAGCCAGGCGAAAGAGCGGGTCGATCGTTCGCGCGCGATGAGCCACTCGCCGAACAGCAGGGGGATGATCATGTTGACGTTGGCCACGAACCCCACCGGTGACGCTTCGCTCGGGATGAAGCGAATGACGAGGCCGACAAAGGAGAGAATGGCGGCGAAGACCAACAACAGCGGCCGGCCGTGCAGCCGGATGTCCTTGGCGATCAGAATCCAGAGCGTTCTCGTGTTCATCGTCGGTCTCCGGAAGGGCGGCCCGTGCCGTGATACACGGCGGCGAGCAGGCTCGACGGGCGGTCCTCGACATGATCGGCGCGCTGCCGCAGATCCGTATCGAGCGCGCTGTTCCCGAGCACGAGCCGCCACTCCTCGTTCTTGTGGATCCAGCGAGCGAGCAGGTCCGGCGAGGGGGCCAGGGCATTCGCGGTGTCGGTGCGATACAGAGTCGATGACCGCAAGAGGTCGGCCGTGGTCTCGAAGACGAAACGGCCGTTCCGCAGTATCAGGATGTCGGTGGCCGTCTCTTCGATGTCCTCGAAGATGTGCGACGAGAGGACCACGCAGAGGCGCGGATGCTGCTGCACCAGGGACCGGACGATGTCCTGTACGTTCGCCCGGGCCGTGGGGTCGAGGCCGGCGGTGGGCTCATCGAGCAGCAGGAGGTCGGCGTGATGGGCGACCGCGCTCGCAATGCCAAGCTTGACCTTCGTGCCCTTCGACAGCTTGCCGACCTGCTGGTTCACGGGCAGATCCAGCGTATCGACGAGTCTGGCCGCCAGAGCCGGATCCCAGGCGTCGTAGAGGCGTGACGCGAGCCTGAGCGTCTCGGCGATGGTGAGCTCGCCGTAGAACGGAACGACCTCCCGCACGTAGCTCAGCCGGGTCTTCCAGCGGAGCGAGCCCCACCCGATCGGCTCGCCGCCCGTCCGGAGGAGGCCGCCGGTGGGCTTGAGCTGCAGCCCGACGATGTCGAGCAGCGTCGTCTTGCCGGCGCCGTTCGGTCCGAGCAGGCCGTATACGCGGCCCGGGCGCAACTGGAGTGAGAGCGGGCCCAGTTCGAAGCCGGGGAACCGCCGCCGGATATCGCTCAGCTCGACGACGACATCATTCATGGGGTGCCTCATGGCCGCGCCTGCCCTGTGACCGCGGCAATCGCGGGCATCACGCTCGCTTCGACGACGGCGGCGACCACGAGCAGGACGCCGCCGATGATGAGACTGACGGCCCCCGCACTGAACCGTACCGGTTCTCCCGTCGCCAAGCCTCGGGCCACCCCCCAAGACAGATGCTGCGTAGCGGTGGCGACGAGTATCAACGCCAGGAATTCGAGCGGTACGTAGCTGGCCAGAAACGGCAGGATCTCCGCGGCGCCCCGAGTCAGGGCGGACAGGCCGTATCCCAGGTGGAACGCGTTGTACAGTAGTCCGACAAGAGTCAACAGGCCCAGCGTGCACGCGCCTGCCAGCAGTCCCCCCGCGACCCGCAGGTTGCTGCGCAGAATGTACGCGGCGTCCGAGCGGATGCGGTCGCCGGTGATGTCGGCGGACGGGCGCACCTGGACCTGTTCTCCTCTGTGATCGGCGCTGAGCCAGCCGGCGCAGGCGGCGAGACCGAAGAGCAGGACGTTGGCCGCGAGCAGCATCGACCACGATCGGGACCATCTGCCTAGCTTCTCCACGTCAACCTCCGTTCGCTTCGATTCTCGTGGCTGTCACCGGCGGCCTGCGGCGATCAGGCCACGCCGGTGAGTCCGCACGCTATGGCGCCGACCCAAATGAACCACGCGCACGTGAAGACACCGGCGGCGCCGAAAGCCGCGGCGTCTTCGCCTTCCATTCCCCACGCGTACGCCCACTGCGGGGCGGCGGGTGCCTCCACCGACAGCGGCGCGTCCGATGCGGCCTGCGCGTGAGCTGCGAACTCCGCCGCACCCGTCGGGGCCGTCTGCAGCACCACGATCGAGAGCAGGAGGGCGGTCAACGTCGACACGGCCAGTAGGGTTCGTCTCTGCATGATTATCTCCCGGACTATGCGATCTGCAACACAATTGTCGCGTACTTCGACCGCGAGGTTCCGGCGGCGAACTGCGGCGCGGTCAGCGTCGCCGCCCGCCGCTGACTTGCGTGTCTTCATGGTCGACCTCCTCGCGTTCGGCGCGGCGTCATGCCGCGCTTTCGGGCGTCGAACCGGCTCGGCCGCCCGTGCACGAAATGACTACAAGGGTCGTGCCACGCGGAGCGGGCGGGCGAAACGCCGCGAGAACCGGGAGGTCGGCGGTTTCACGCCCGGTCGGCCGCCGGCGCGCGCCCAGGCGGCGGGAAACCGTCGGCGTCGGGCTCGCCGGCCGCCGGTCGAGTCGGACGCCAGGGATGGCGCCTGACTCGGTGGGAAATCGCGTCTTCGTGCCGTCGTCAACCCCGGTTGACCCGAAATCCGCCCGTTTCCCGGCGGCGCCGTGCGGCGGCCTGTCGCCGCTCGCCGACTCGCGCCGGGACCTCACGCCGCGGGTGAGGGCGCAAGCCTTGCCGGGCCAGGGCCGCCCCGCGGCAATCGACGCCGCGGGCGGCGGTTGCGGGGCGCGCGGTCGAGACGCCCGGGCGGGGGTGGTATTCTCCCGAGAGGGAGACGGTCATGACCGAGACGAGCCCAACTTCGACCGAGACGAGCCCGGCGAAGAAGACGCTGGAGGAGTGGCGCGCCCTGCTGCCGCCGGAGTCGTTCGCGGTCCTCTTCCGGGAGGCGACCGAGCCCCCGGGGTCGAGCCCGCTGAACCACGAGAAGCGCGCCGGGACGTTCGTGTGCGCCGCCTGCCATCAGCCGCTGTTCGAGTCGTCGACGAAGTACGAGAGCGGCACGGGCTGGCCGAGCTTCTTCGAACCGATCGAGGGCAGCGTCGGCACGAAGCGCGACTTCAAGATGATCCTGCCGCGGACCGAGTACCACTGCGCCCGCTGCGGCGGGCACCAGGGGCACGTCTTCCCGGACGGGCCGCAGCCCACCGGCAAGCGGTACTGCAACAACGGCGTGGCCCTGCGCTTCGTGCCCGAGGGAGAGCCCCTGCCGGAGCGGTGATCGCCCGCGGCGGGGTGACGTGCCCGAGGGGGAGCTCCCTGTCGGAGCGGTGATCGCCCGCGGCGGGGTACGGCCCGAGGGAGAGCCCCCGCCGGAGCGGTGATCGCCCGTAGCGGCGCGAGCGAGCGGGCACGGCAGGCAGGGGCGGCGATGTCGCCGGAGGGCGCCCGAGCGAGGGTCCATCGGCCTGCGTGACCGCATCGACGACTCTCCGAGACGGCAGGAACGCCGACTCGCGCCCGGTCCTCACGACGTCGTCGTGCACCCCGTCGAACGAAGAGCCCTTGAGCCCGGCTCGGTGGCCGCGCTAGAATGGACCCCCGTTTCCGAAGTCGGCATGCCCATGGTTCGCGTGTTCCGTTGCTCCGTCGTGGTCGGCGTTCACGGCGCCGGCGCCATCATTGCGCCGGCCGCCAGTGGATGATGTACCCGACCGGAGCAGCAGATTCGAGGGCCATCATCCACCGCCGGGTGATGGCCCTTTTTTCGTCGGAAGGCACAGGCACATGACCGCCACGCCAGGCAAGACCCGTAGCGGCGCGATCACCGACGGCCCGTCCCGCGCCCCCGCCCGATCGATGCTGAAGGCGGTGGGGTTCGACGACGAGGCGCTCGGCCGGCCCATCATCGGGGTCGCGAACACGTGGATCGAGATCGGCCCCTGCAACTTCCATCTGCGGCGGCTCGGGGAGCGCATCAAGGACGGGATTCGCGCCGCCGGAGGCACGCCGATGGAGTTCAACACGGTGTCCATCTCCGACGGCATCACCATGGGCAGCGACGGCATGCGGGCCTCCCTGGTGAGCCGCGAGGTCATCGCCGACTCGATCGAGCTCGTCGCCCGCGGCAACCTCTTCGACGGGCTCGTGGTGCTGGTGGGCTGCGACAAGACCATTCCGGGCGGGGTGATGGCGGTGGCGCGGCTCGACATCCCGGGCCTCGTGCTCTACGGCGGCTCCATCGCGCCGGGGCGCTGGGAGGACCACGACGTCACCATCCAGGACGTCTTCGAGGCGGTGGGCGCGCACGCGGCCGGCACGATGACCGATGCTCGGCTGAAGGCGCTCGAGGACGCGGCGTGCCCCGGCCCCGGCGCGTGCGGCGGCCAGTTCACCGCCAACACCATGGCGACGGTGTGCGAGCTGATCGGCATCTCGCCGATGAGCCACAACGCGGTGCCGGCGATGGACGACGAGAAGGACGTCGTGGCCCGCGAAACGGGGCGGCTCATCATGGACCTGGTCCAGGCGGACCGGCGGCCGCGGCAGATCATGACCCGGGCCGCGCTCGAGAACGGCATCGCGTCGGTGGCCGCCACCGGCGGCTCGACCAACGCGGTGCTGCACCTGCTGGCGATCGCGCGCGAGGCCGAGGTCGACATTTCCATCGACGACTTCGACCGCATCAGCCGGGCGACGCCCCTCCTCGCCGATCTGAAGCCGGGCGGGCGCTTCGTGGCCACCGACCTGTACCGGGCCGGCGGGACCCGCCTGCTCGCGCACCGGCTGCAGGAGGCGCGCGTGTTGCAGTCCGACGAGATCACGGTCACCGGCCGCACCATCGGCGAAGAGGCGCAGGCGGCGGCCGAGGCCCCCGGCCAGGAGGTGGTGCGGTCGGTGTCCGAGCCGATAACCCCGACAGGCGGGCTCATCATCCTGAAGGGCAACCTCGCGCCCGACGGATGCGTCGTCAAGGTGGCCGGCGGCTACGGCGACCGGAGGCACCGCGGCCCGGCGCGGGTGTTCGACAGCGAGGAGGCGTGCTTCGAGGCGGTGGAGAAGGGCGCGCTGCGGCCGGGAGACGTCGTCGTGATTCGCTACGAGGGGCCGCGCGGGGGACCCGGCATGCGCGAGATGCTGGCGGTCACCGCGGCCATCGTCGGGGCCGGCCTCGGCGATTCGGTGGCGTTGCTGACCGACGGCCGGTTCTCGGGCGCGACCCGGGGGCTCATGGCGGGGCACGTGGCGCCGGAGGCGGCTCGGGGCGGGCCGATCGCGGCGGTGCGCGACGGCGATATCATCGTGTTCGACCTGCAGGCGCGCGAGCTGCGGGTGGAGGTCGACGAGGCAGAGATGGCCGAGCGCATGCAAGGCTGGCAGGCTCCGGCGCCGCGCTTCGCGACCGGCGTGATGGCGAAGTACTGCCGCCTCGTGGGGTCGGCGGCCGAGGGAGCGGTGACGACGGCGTAGCAGTCTGCGGCAGAACCGCGCGGACTCCGGCGGGTTGGTCGGGCGCCAAGGGGGAGCCGAGGGCGGCGATCGGCGGGCTGGAGGCCGCGGTGCCCCGCGACGAACGGGTACGGACCAATGGGGAACATGAGAACCGGCGCGCAGATCCTGTGGGAGTCCCTCGTCCGCGAGGGGGTGACCACGGTGTTCGGTTATCCGGGCGGCGCGATTCTGCCCGCCTACGACGCCATGCTGGAGTACCCCGTCCGCCATGTCCTGGTGCGGCACGAGCAGGGGGCGACCCACATGGCCGACGGCTATGCGCGGGCGAGCGGCGAGGTCGGGGTGGCGGTGGCCACGTCCGGGCCCGGGGCCACCAACATGGTCACGGGCATCGCCACCGCGATGCTCGATTCCTCGCCCATCGTCTGCATCACCGGCCAGGTGGGCAGCCGGCTCATCGGGTCGGACGCCTTCCAGGAGACCGACGTCACCGGCGTCACCCTCCCCATCACGAAGCACAACTACCTGGTGTCGAACGTGGCCGAGGTGGCGCCGACCATCCACGAGGCGTTCTACGTGGCGCGCTCCGGCCGCCCCGGGCCGGTGCTGGTGGACATCACCAAGGACGCCCAGCAGGCCTCGGCCGAGTTCGTCTGGGACGGCAGCCCGGTGCGCCTGCCCGGCTACCGGCCCGAGCTTCGCGCGTCGGATGCGGAGCGCCGGAAGGCGGTGGACCTGATCAACGGCGCCAAGCGGCCGATCATCTTCGCCGGGCACGGCGTGATGCTGTCGGGGGCGATGGACCTGGTGCGCGAGCTCGCCGAGCGGGCCGACATCCCCGTCGCCATGACGTTGCTCGGCATCGGGTCGTTCCCGGCCCTGCATCCCCTGAACCTGGGCATGATGGGCATGCACGGCGAGGCGTGGGTGAACCAGGCCATCCAGGAGGCCGACCTCCTGCTCGCGTTCGGCATGCGCTTCGACGACCGCGTCACCGGCAACATCAGGACCTACGCGCCGAACGCGAGGAAGATCCACGTCGACATCGACCCGGCCGAATTCAACAAGAACGTCATCGTCGACGTCACCCTGGCCGGCGACCTGGCCAACGTGCTGCGGGAGCTGCTGCCGCGAATCGAGGGCGGCGACCGCCGCGCGTGGCTCGACTCGATCGCGGAGATGAAGGGCGATTCGGCCGTCCGCGACGTGCAGAACCTGCCCGACAGCGGGCACCTGTACGCCGCCCACGTCATCAACGACATCTGGCGGATGACCGACGGGAAGGCGGTGGTGGTGACGGACGTCGGCCAGCACCAGATGTGGGAGGCCCAGTACTACCACCACCAGGAGCCGCGGTCGCTGATTACGTCGGGGGGCCTCGGCACCATGGGGTTCGCCCTGCCCGCCGCCGTCGGCGCGAAGCTCGCGCGGCCCGAGGCCGAGGTGTGGGCGATCGTGGGCGACGGCGGGTTCCAGATGACGATGTGCGAGCTGGCCACCATCGCGCAGGAGAAGGTGAAGGTCAACGTGGCCATCATCAACAACGGCTACCTGGGGATGGTGCGGCAGTGGCAGGAGTTCTTCTACGAGCGGCGCTACGCGGCCACGCCGCTGCTCAGCCCCGACTTCGCGAAGCTGGGCGAGGCCTTCGGCCTGCGCAGCGCGACGGTGTCGCGGCGTCAGGACGTCGAGCCGACGGTGGCGATGGCGCGGGCCGAGCCCGGGGCGGTGGTCATCGACTTCCGGGTCGAGCAGGAGGACACCGTCTATCCGATGGTGCCGGCCGGCGCCGACCTGCATGCGATGATCCGGCGGCCGAGCCCCAGCCCCATCGTCGAGACGGCGGACGACTAGTGCCGCGATGACTGAACCTTCGTGTGCGCGGCGCTTCGATTCGTCGACGATTGCGCGCTGCAAGCCCACGTTCGTGTCCGAAGACGGGGACCCGACGCGCCACCAGGAGCCTGCGCCGCGGAACGAAGCCGCGGGAGGCGTTTCCGGGCGTCTCGGATTTCTCGCGTAGCGTCACCGACCCGGAGGACCATGCGACGTACCTTTGTCGTGCACGTCGAGGACAGGCCCGGGGTGCTGAACCGGGTGGCGTCGCTGTTTCGCCGCCGCGCGTTCAACATCGAGTCGCTGACGGTGGGCCGCACCGAGGTGCCCCGCGTGTCCCGCATGACGATTGTCGTCGACACCGACGACAACGGAGCGAAGCGGCTCGAGGCGAACCTGTACAAGCTCGTCAACGTCCTGCGGGTGACCGACCTGACCGGCGACGCGGCCGTCGTCCGGGACCTGACCCTGATCAGGGTGGCGGCGACCCAGGAGACGCGCACGCAGGTGATGCAGATCGTGGATACGTTCCGGGGCCGCGTCGTCGACGTGGCGCCCGACTCCCTGATCGTCGAGGCGACCGGCACGGAGGAAAAGATCGACGGGCTGTTGGGCGTGTTGCAGCCTTATCGCGTGCTCGAGATAGTGCGGACCGGGCGGGTGGCCATGTCCCGGGGGCAGCAGAGCGTCGCGACCGAGCCGGCCGACGCCCCGGCCGAGGTCGACCCCGGCGATCAGGTTTCCTATTCCGTGTGAGCGGCGCCGGGCCGCCGCCCCTTCCCGAAACCCTCCGGATCAACCCGACTGACGAGGCGGAAACCAGAATGGCAACGATTCACTACGACGACGCGGCGGATCTCTCTCTCATACAGGGCAGGAAGGTCGCCGTCTTCGGCTACGGTTCCCAGGGTCATGCCCATGCCCTGAACCTCAAGGACAGCGGGGGTACCGGTGCAGGTGGCGCTGGCGGAGGGCAGCCGTTCCCGCGCCCGGGCGGAGGCGGACGGGCTGACGGTGAAGAACGGCGCCGAGGCGGCGGCGTGGGCCGACGTGATCATGATTCTCGCCCCCGATACGAAGCAGCGGGCCATCTACGACCAGTCGATCGCTGCCAATCTCGCGCCCGGCGACATGCTGATGTTCGCCCACGGCTTCAACATCCGGTTCAAGACCATCGCGCCGCCGCCGGACGTCGACGTCACGTTGATCGCGCCCAAGGCCCCGGGTCACCGCGTGCGCGAGGT
Organism: Vicinamibacterales bacterium; assembly: GCA_965261285.1. Taxonomy (GTDB): domain Bacteria; phylum Acidobacteriota; class Vicinamibacteria; order Vicinamibacterales; family UBA8438; genus JAJEEA01. The sequence continues at coordinate 494,608 of OZ253457.1, forward strand.
GTTTCTCGAGGGCGGGGGCACGCCGGCCCTCATCGCGGTCGAGCAGGACGCGACGGGGAGCGCGAAGCCGCTGGCCCTGTCCTACGCGAAGGGCCTCGGCTTGACGCGGGCCGGCGTCATCGAGACGACCTTCGCGGAGGAGACCGAAACCGATCTCTTCGGGGAGCAGTCGGTCCTGTGCGGCGGCGTCAGCGCGCTGGTCAAGGCGGGCTTCGAGACGCTGGTGCAGGCCGGCTACCAGCCCGAGGTGGCGTACTTCGAGTGCATGCACGAGCTGAAGCTCATCGTGGACCTCATGTACCGCGGCGGGCTCAACTACATGCGCTACTCGGTCAGCGACACCGCCGAGCACGGCGACTACACCGGCGGCCCGCGGGTCGTGACCGACGCCACCCGCGAGGCGATGCGGGGTATCCTCAAGGACATCCAGGACGGGGTCTACGCCGACAAGTGGATCGCCGAGGACAAGGCCGGCCGGCCCTGGTTCATGGCGCAGCGGCGGGCCGAGCAGGAGCATCGGATCGAGAAGGTCGGGGCCGAGCTGCGGGGGATGATGCCGTTCCTCGACGCGGTCACCGTGAAGGAGCCGGTCTAGCAGCCCGCGGCGAGAGTCCCCGCTGCATTCGAGCGGCGATGCATCCCGCCTGACTGCGTTGTTCGTCGGTTGCGTATACCCAATATGCGCCCTCCTCACGCCTTGTCAGGCGGGCGCCTCGCCGCTCTCGGTGCAACGCGGGGCTTCCACCGCGGGCTGCCGGCAGAGACGGCCGAGAGGTTTTGCGACATGCCACGAGTCACCTTCGATGAGCTGCCGCCGGACGCGCGCCTGTGGATCTTCGCGGCCGAGCGTCCGCTGGCCGCCGGCGAGCGGGCACGCGTGACGGGCGAGGTGGACGCCTTCATCGACCAGTGGGCCGCGCACGACGTTCCATTGAAGGCGGCCCGCGACGTACGGTACGACCAGTTCATCTTCGTGGCCGTCGACGAGCGGGCGGCCGGCGCGTCCGGGTGCTCCGTCGACGCCCTCGTGCGCCGCATGAAGGGGCTGCAGGCCGAGCTGGGCGTCGAGCTCGTGAACCATGCGCCGGTGCTCTATCGCGACGAGGCCGGCATCGCGAGAGTGTCCCGGGAGCGGTTCGCCAATCTCGCAGAGAGCGGCGAAGTGAGTCCCCGGACCGTGGTCTTCGACAATACGCTGACGAAGGTCGAGCAGGTCCGGGCCGGCCGCTGGGAGTTGCCGGCCTCCGATTCCTGGCACGGCGTCGCTTTCTTCGGGTAGGGAGTTCGCGCCGTGAAACGGCGCGGGCCCCTGCAGGGTTCGTTGGGCGACCATCGGAGCCGCAGGCGACGTTGGCGGGCGAGCCCGGGAGCGATGGGCTTCGCCGGGCGGGCCGGCGCTGATCCGCGTCCGGTGGTCGAAACTGGTCGGGGCGCCCGGGTTCGAACCGGGGGCCTCCTGCTCCCAAAGCAGGCGCGCTACCAGGCTGCGCCACGCCCCGACGATCTCCGCGGCACGGGACTAAGTTACCACAACCGCGTCGGTTTCCCATCCGTTTCGGCCCCGCGAGGCGGCAGCCTTCCCTCACCCCGCGCCCGCCGACGGCAAATGCGTTTGACAATCCGTGTTATGTGCCGCTACCCTTTAGCCCCATGAGTGTCATATCAGACGCGATTGCCGAACGAGAGAGCCAGATCGAGCGCCTCCAGGCCGAGATCAAGGCGTTGAGCGATGTCGAGAAGATGCTGGGAGACCCCGCCCCGCAACCCAGGCGCAGGGCCCGGCGGTCTCCTTCACCGAGGAAGCCGGCGCCCGCGGCGGCAGCGCCCGCGGCGGCGGCGCCCGCGGATACCGCGTCCGAGGCCAAGCCGAGGAGAAAGCGCCGTCAGATGACGCCCGAAGAAAAGAAAGCGGTGTCCGAGCGGATGACCGCATACTGGGCGGCGCGGAGAAAAAAGTCCGGGAAGTAGTGCGCGGCCGGTTTCCCGGGTACCCCGGCCGTACGGCCGGGGCCCGCGAGCGGTTCGGCAGGTGCTCATCCCGAAGAAGCGGGCTGGGGCGATCCCGGCCCGAGTGGAGAGAGGGGGCGTTTCTCCACAGGTTCACGTCCGGTCCCACTCCATCGTCGACCCGATGGCTCCTCGTCGCCGGGCAGAGGCCGCTCGCCGGGCAAGGCCGCGGCTATCGGTCCTCCAGGGTCTGCCTGACCGAGGCCAGCTCGACGCACACCACGAATACCCGCATCGCCTGATCGAGGTCGCCGAGCTCGGGAAACGTCGGCGCGAGCCGAATGTTGGCATCCTCGGGGTCCCGCCCATAGGGAAAGGTGGCCCCGGCCGGGGTGAGCTTCACGCCGGCGCGGGCCGCGAGGCGGACGATCTCGCCGGCGAGGCCGGGGCGGGCGTCGAACGAAAGAAAGTAGCCCCCCCGGGGCGTCGTCCAGGAACCGGTCCCGGTTCCGTCCAGCGCTTCCGACAGCCTTCGGAACACCAGCTCGAACTTGGGGCGCAGGATCGCGGCGTGCTTCCGCATGTGCGCCCGTACGTGATCCATGTTGCGCAGGAACCGGACGTGCCGAAGCTGGTTGACCTTGTCGGGCCCGATGGTCACGACCTGCATGCGACGCCGAAACCAGTCGAGGGTGGCCGGTGAGCCGCCCATGAAGCTGATGCCGGCGCCGGCGCGCGTGACCTTGGACGTCGACGCGAAGAGCACCAGGCTGTCTTCGGTGCCGTGGCGCCGGCACGCCTCCATGACGTTGGCCAGCGGGGGCGGCTCGTCGTCGAGATCGTGGACCGCATAGGCGTTGTCGCACAGGATGCGGAAGTGCGGGCCGGCGACGGCGGCGAGCCTGGCGAGACGGTCCACGGTGGCCTCGGAATAGACCTGCCCGCCGGGATTGGAGTACTTCGGCACGCACCAGATGCCCCGGATGGAGGCGTCGGAGCGCACCTGCGCCTCGACCTGATCCATGTCGGGGCCGTCGTCGCGCATCGGCACGTTGACCATCTCGATGCCGAGGTCCTCGAGAATCGCGAAGTGGCGGTCATAGCCGGGCACGGGGCAGAGGAACCGAGCGCTTCCCGACTTTCGCCACGCGCCGTCCGGCCCGGCCGGGCCGTGAAGCCAGGCGTTCAGCAGGTACAGGTACATCAGGGTGAGGCTGCTGTTGCCCCCGGCGATCACCTCGTCGGGGCGCACGCCCAGCCACGCCGCGCCCAGCCGCCGGGCCTCCGGCAGGCCGTCGAGCCCGCCGTAGTTCCGGACATCGGTCCCGTCGGCGGCGGTGAACGGCCCGTTCTCCGCGTCGAGGTCGTCGGACAGCGCGAGCTGGGCCGGGCTCGGCTTGCCGCGCGTGAGGTCGAGGGACAGACCGGCGGCGCGGAATCCGTCGTGCGCGGCGGTCAGCTCCCTCTCGCGGGAACGCAGGGTATCGAGATCGGAACGATCGAGCGTCGTCGTCAAGAGGCCTCCTGCCCTTCATGTTACCGGACCGGGGAGGGCCGCGGGCGTCAGCCGCGCAGGCGGGCGCGTCCCGTCCTCGACGCCGCTCGCGATTCGATCCACGCGCGCCGGTGGGGGCACGACGATGCGCCGCCGGGCCCGGCCCCCGACTGCCGGGCCGTTCCGTGCCGGGCGCTCACCTCACGAACGTGCCGGGCGCTCATCTCACGAATCCGTCGTGCACCCCGCCGGCGGCCGTATTGCGGGTGTCCGGCGGCGGTGGGATAATCGACCTCGGCTCCATGGCTTCCTGACCATCCGACGTGAGTGCGACCCGCGTGACGCAGCGACAATCGACCCGGACCGCCGTCGTCGCGACGCTGCTGTGCCTGGCGGCGGCGTGCGCGGCGGTCGGCTGTGCCCCGTCCGCGGGCTCCGACGCCGGCGCCGCACCGGGGGGCGCGGACGCCGCGGCCGGCCCCGCCCCCGGCGAGTGGTTCACGGAGGGCGCGGCCGCGGCGGGGCTCGACTTCGTGCATTTCAACGGCATGACGGGCGACTTCCATCAGACCGAGATCATGGGTCCCGGCGTGGCGTTGCTCGACTACGACAACGACGGCGATCTCGACGCCTACGTGACACAGGGGCGCACGCTGGGAAGCGGCGACCCGCTGATCCCGCCGCCGGAGGGCCCGCTCACCGACCGCCTCTACCGCAACGACCTGGAGCCTTCGCCGGACGGCCCCCGGCTGCGGTTCACCGACGTGTCGGCCGGGAGCGGGCTGAACGCGGGGGGGCACGGCATGGGGGTCGCGGCCGGCGACTACGACAACGACGGCTGGGTCGACCTCTACCTGACCGGGTTCGAGCGGAACCGCCTGTTCCGGAACAACGGCGACGGGACGTTCACGGACGTGTCGGAAGAGAGCGGCACCCACGACCCCGAGCGGTGGGGGGTGTCGGCCGCCTTTCTCGACTACGACCGCGACGGGTGGCTGGACCTCTTCGTCGGCAACTACCTGAGCTTCAGCCTCGACACCCACATCCCGTGCTTCAACCGCTCGGGGCCGCCCGACTACTGCCCGCCCGAGATATACCGCGCCCAGCCCGATCGCCTGTATCGCAATCAGGGCGACGGCACCTTCGTCGACGCGACGGCGGAGGCCGGCGTCGCCTGGGAGTTCGGCCCGGCCCTCGGGGTGTCGACGGCGGACTTCGACAACGACGGGTGGCTGGACATCTTCGTCGCCAACGACCAGCAGGAGAACCAGCTCTGGATCAACCGGCGGGACGGCACCTTCGTCAACCGGGCGCCCTTGTGGGGGGCGGCGGTGGGGGCGGGCGGCGAAGCCAAGGCCGACATGGGCGTCGATGCCGGCGACTTCGACAACGACGGTGACGAGGACCTGTTCGTCACCGAGCTCATCGGTCAGGGCAGCACCCTCTATGTCAACGACGGCTCCGGCCTGTTCGAGGAGCGGAGCATGCAGGCATTCATACGTCTGCCCAGCCTGCCCTATACCGGCTTCGGGACCGCGTGGCTCGACTTCGACAACGACGGTCGGCTGGACCTGTTCTCGGTCAACGGCCACGTCACCCGCGACATGGACCTGCTGGGGCCGGACAACCCGTTCCCCCTGCAGCAGCGCAATTTGTTGTTCCGCAACCGGGGCGACGGGCGCTTCGACGACGTGACGGACCGCGCCGGCGAGGTGTTCCGCCTGTCGGAGGTGAGCCGGGGCGCCGCGTTCGGCGACGTCGACAACGACGGCGACGTCGACGTCCTGGTCGGCAACGGGGCCGGCCCGGTGCGGCTGCTCGTGAACCAGATCGGCGAGGACAACCGGTGGGTGGGCCTGCGGCTCGTCGGCGGGAATGCGCCGCGCGACATGATCGGGGCCCGGGTGGAGGTGGTGCTCGCGGACGGCTCGCGGGTGTGGCGTCGGGCACGCTCCGACGGCAGCTATGCCTCCGCGCAGGATCCGCGGGTCCTGATCGGGCTCGGGGCGTCGGCGGCCCCGGTCGAGGTGCGCGTCACGTGGCCGAGCGGGCGCACCGGGACGTGGCGCGACGTTCCTCCCGGCCGCTACACGACGTTGCGGGAAGGCGAGGGCGGCTGACATGACCGGACACCGGGTCGGAGCAGCGTTCCTGGCCTGTGCGGTGGCGCTCGCGGCCGGTTGCGCCCCCGCGTCGGACGAGAGCGCCCTGGTGTCGGGTCTCCCGGGCGACGGGCGCGCGATGCGGGTGGGCGGCCCGCGGCAGCCAATCGCCCTGCCGGACCTCTCCGGCGTGGCCGCATCGGTCCGGCGTCAGGTGCGTGAGCGCCACGAGCGCCTCGCCGCGAGGCTCGCCGACGCCGGCACGCCGCCGGTCGAGCTCGCCGACGCCTTCGGCGACCTCGGCCTCGTGCTCATGGCCGCCGAGTACCACGAGGCCGCCGCCGACTGCTTCGCGAGCGCGATGGACCTCGCGCCCGACGAGATGCGCTGGCCGTACTATCTCGGCCATCTCCACGCCGTCGAGGGCCACCGCGCCGCGGCGGCCGGGCTCTTCGCGCGGGCGCACGAGCTGCGGCCGACGGACCTGGCGGCGCTGGTCCGGCTGGGCGACACCCTGCTCGACCAGAGCCGGCCCGATGCGGCCGAGGAGGCGTTCATGCGGGCGCTGACCCTCGATGCGGGCCTGGCCCCGGCCCTGGCGGGCATGGGGCGAGCCGCACTGGCGAAGGGGGAGGCGGCGCGCGCGACGGACTACCTGACGCGGGCGCTGTCCGCCGACGCGCGGGCGACGAGCCTGCACTATCCCCTGGCGATGGCCTATCGGCAGCTCGGCGACCTCGGTGCGGCCGAGGCGCACCTGCGGCGTCGCGGCGCAGGCGTCGCGGCGGTGCCGGACCCGCTGATGGACGCCTATTCGGAGGTGCTGGAGAGCGCGCTCACCTACGAGACCCGCGGGATGCGGGCCCTGCAGAGCAGAGAGCCGGCGGCGGCCGAGGAGCTGTTTCGCCGGGGGCTGGAGCTGGCCCCGGACGACCCCGCCCTGCGGCACCGGCTGGGCACGGCGCTGATGATGGCGGGGGACGCGGGCGGCGCCGTGGAGCAGTTCGAGGAGACCATCCGCCGCACTCCGGACTTCGCGAGGGCGCACTTCGGCCTCGGCATGGTGGCGATGATCGACGGCCGCTATCCCGAGGCGGCGGAGCGGTTCGGCGCCGCGGTCGAGCATCAGCCCGACTACCTGGAGGCGCGGGTCGGCCTCGCCGACGCGTTGCGGGTGACGGGGCGGGCGGAGGCGGCGCTCGCCCACTACCGTCAGGTGGTGGTGGCGGATCCGCGGTTCGCCGACGCGTGGGCGGGCTACGTGATGGCCCTCGCCGGCCTCGGCCGCGTCGACGAGGCCCGCGAGCGGCTCGGCGAGGCGCTGTCGATTCTGCCCGGCCATCCGCAGTTGACGGGGCTGCGGGCGCAACTGCGGTGACCGGCGCCGGCGGGCGTCCGGTTGCCGGACCCCCGCATCGCCGCGGGTCGGCAGCGGGGGCTTATCGGCCGCGGGCGGCGGATTCGGCGGTGCAGCGGCCGGACGGGGCTCGCCGCGGACACCTGTCTCGCCGGTGGTAACGCACATCGTCGCAGACCCGGTACCGTGAGGGGAAGCATGAGGGGGCGTGGCGTCCGTCGCATCGGCCTCGTGATCGCCGCCGTCGTCCTCGCGGTGACCCCGGCGGCGGGTGGGCAGGAAAGCGCTCGCCCGTCCGGCACCGCCGCGATGGTGGCGCGGCTCGAGGCGATGGCCGCCGCCGCCGCGCAGACGAACCCCTACGCCGGCTCGATGCGGGCCCGGGCCCTGAGCGCGGTGACCCCGCCCGCGGCGCTGCCCGACCTGCTGCGCTACCGCTCGGAGATCGCGCGGTACCTGCTCTACGCCGGCCGGAGCGAAGAGGCGGCGGCGGCGTTCGAGGGCGTCCTCCGCGAGGCGGCCGCGGACCCGTCGATCTCGCCCACGTTCGTCAGCGCGGTGCGGCAGCTCCTGGCCCTCTCCCACCTGCGGGTGGCCATGCAGCGCAACTGCGTCTCCGGGCCGGCCGCCGCCCGCTGCTCGGTGCCGGTCGGCCGCGAGGCGGTGCACCCGGACGACGGCGCGGCCCGGCGGGCCATCGCCGAGTACGCCCGCGTCCTGGGCGATCCTCCCGACGAGTCGACGGCGCTGGCCGCGCGGTGGCTGCTCAACCTCGCCTACATGATGGTCGGCGAGTACCCGTTCCACGTGCCGGAGCCGTGGCTGGTGCCGCCCGAGGCGTTTCGCGCGGAGCACGACGTGGGCCGGTTCCCCGACGTGGCGGGGCGGCTCGGCCTCGACGACGCGGGCCGGAAGGGCGGCAGCGTCATGGACGACTTCGACGGCGACGGGCGCCTCGACGTCGTCGCGTCGTCGGCCGGCCTGTTCGCGGTGGCGGAAGGGGAGAACGCCAACCAGTTGCGGTACTTCCGCAACGAGGGCGACGGCACCTTCACGGACCGGACCACCGAGGCCGGGCTCGACGGGCTCGTCAGCGGCCTCCACGTCATCCACGCCGACTACGACAACGACGGGTCCCTCGATCTGTTCGTCCTGCGCGGGGCGTGGCTCGACACCGGGCACCCCAACTCGCTCCTGCGAAACGACGGCGACGGCACGTTCACCGACGTCACCGAGGCGGCGGGCCTGCTCATGCCGGCCCCGACGCAGGCCGGGGCGTGGGGCGACTACGACAACGACGGGTGGGTCGATCTCTTCATCGGCAACGAGTCGCGGGTCCCCCCCGGCGGCGTCGGGGCCGCCGCGTCGGGCGGCGGGCCGGTGTATCCCTCCCGCCTGTTCCGCAACAACGGCGACGGCACGTTCACCGACGTCGCGGCCGAGGCCGGGGTGGCGGTGGTCGGGTTCGTCAAGGGCGCCGTCTGGGGCGACTACGACAACGACGGCCGCCTCGACCTCTACGTGACCCGGCTGCGCCCCGACGAGCCCAACCTGCTCTTCCGCAACGAGGGGCCCGGCCCCGGCGGCGCGTGGTCGTTCCGCGACGCGGCGGCCGAGGCGGGGGTCGAGGGGCCCCCGGTGAGCTTCCCGACGTGGTTCTTCGACTACGACAACGACGGGTGGGAGGACCTCTTCGTCAGCGGGTTCAGCGGGGGGCTGGCCGACGTGGTCCTCGAGCGCCTCGGCCAGCCGCACCTGGGCCAGTTGCCGCGCCTCTACCGCAACGACGGCGACGGCACGTTCACCGACGTCACCGCGTCGGCGGGCCTCGACCGGCTCATGGTGGGCATGGGGTCCAACTTCGGCGACCTCGACAACGACGGGTTCCTCGACCTGTACCTGGGCACCGGGGACCCCGACTACCGCATGCTCATCCCCAACCTGATGTTCCGGAACGCCGGGGGAGAGCGCTTCCAGGACGTCACGTCGTCGGGCGGCTTCGGGCACCTGCAGAAGGGGCACGGGGTGTCGTTCGGCGACGTCGACGCCGACGGCGACCAGGACCTGTACCACGTCGCGGGCGGCGCCTACGAGGGCGACACCTTTCCCAACGCCCTCTACCTGAACCCCGGCCACGGCAACCGCTGGCTGACCCTTCGGCTCGAGGGGGCGGCCTCGAACCGGGCCGCCATCGGCGCGCGGATCGCGGTCACCGTGGTCACCCCGGGCGGCGAGCGGGAGGTCCACGTCACCGTGGGGGCCGGCGGCAGCTTCGGGGGCTCCAGCCTGCAGCAGGAGATCGGGCTCGGGGCGGCGACCGCGGTCCGGTCGGTGGCCGTCACCTGGCCGGCGACGGGGCAGACGGACGTGTACGCGGGCGTCGCGCTCGACCGCGCCTATCGCCTCCGCGAGGGCGATGAGGCGCTGACCCCGGTCCGGCTCGAGCCGATCGACCTGGGCGCCGGCGCGGTCGATCGCGGCGGCGCCCAGGCGGGAGGCGGGGGAGCCGGCCGCTCCGGCGGCGCCCCGGCCGGCGCGGAGGACCATCGGGCGCGGGGCCTCGACGCCGCCGCCGTCGGCGACTGGCCGGAGGCCCTCGGCCGGTTCCGGCAGGCCCTCGCGCTGGCGCCGGGCGACCCCCTGCTCAACTGGTACCTGGGCATGGCCCTGCACCTGTCGGGCGACGACGCGGAGGCGGCGGTGGCGTACCTCGCGGAGGCGGCGCGGCTCGATCCGGCCCTGACGGCGCGGGTCCAGCTCACCATCGGCGCCGTGCGCGAGGCGGGCGGCCGCGTCGACGAGGCCATCGGACACTACACGCTGGCCGCGTCCGAGGCCCCCGCTGGCGGAGAGGCGCACTTCCGACTCGCCGAGGCGCTGCGCCGGTCGGGACGGGCGGCGGCTTCCCTCGCCTACTACGAGCAGGTCCCGGACCGCCGCGACGCCCGCTTCGGCGAGGTGCTGGCCCTGGTCGGGCTGGGGCGCCACCGCGAGGCGCTCGCCCGGCTCGAGGCCGGCGTTCGCCGGCATCCGTGGGAGCCCGCGTTCCCCATCGCCCTCGCCCGGCTGCTCGCCGCCGCCCCCGACGATACGCTGCGCGACGGCGCGCGGGCGCTGGCGGTGGCGCAGGCCCTGGCCGCGAGCCTCCGCACGACCGCCGTGGCCGAGACGATGGCGATGGCCCACGCCGAGCTGGGGCAGTTCGCGGGGGCGGTCGAGTGGCAGCGCCTCGCGATGTCCGTCGCGGCCGAGGCGGGGCAGTCGGCCGCGGTGCAGCGCATGTCCGCCAACCTCGCGCGGTATCTCCGCGGCGAGCCGAGCCGCAGGCCGTGGCAGGACGACGAGCTGGAGTAGCGTGCGCGTCTTGGAGTAGCGTGCGCGTCCGGGCACGGCGTCCGGTCGGTCGCCTCTGAACGACCATGAACCCGCGGCGGCGCGACGGCGTCGAACGGTAGAGGACGCGGCCTTGGCGGCTCGCGTCGATGCGCAGTGCTCGTTCGTGGCAGCGTACTTGCACTGACGTATCGTCTATGGAGACAGCCGGCTCGCAGAACGATTCGTCGGAACGGGGTATCGGGGTACAGGCGGTCGGCTTCGCCGTAGTCGGCTGCGTCAGCGTGGCGATTCTCCAGCTCTGGTCCGAATCGGGTTCCTGGGCGTACCAGAGCTTCGAAACGGCGGTTTCCCGTTTGTACTGGGCATTCGTGGTTCCGCTGGCGGCGTTGTTCGATTGGGGGCGAAGGATGTTTGAGACGCGTCAGGCCATCAGGAAGGCCGCGGTCGAGAACGCGATCGCGAAGGGGGTCGAGAAGGCCGTCAAGAAGGCTGTCCGCGAGGCGGTCGAGAAGGAGCGCGAGCGTATCGTGGCGTCCTGGGAGCAACTCCAGGGGCTGTCTCGCAAGGAGGCCAAGCAGAGGATCTTCCAGGCCGAGCAGTCGTGAGAGACCGGCGCTCGCAGGACCTCAACGCCCCGCCAGCTCGGCGAGGGCGGCGTCGAGCCTGGCCTGCAGGTCCGGATGGTCCGGCGCCACCCGCAGTGCTTCCCGGAACTGCGCCACCGCCTGGTCCAGGCGCCCCTGCAGTTGGAGGGCGGTGCCCAGATTGGCGTGGGCGTCGATGTGGCCGGGTTCGAGGTCGACGGCGCGGCGGAACTCGACCGTCGCCTCGTCGAGCCGGCCCTGCGACCCGAGCGCGATGCCCAGGCGGTTGTGCAGCTCGGCGGAGACGACGCCGAGGTCGATGGCGCGGTGAAGCTGCACGATGGCGTCGTCGAGCTCGCCGCCGTCGTGCAGGGCGATGCCCAGGGCCGCGTGGGCCTCGGCCGAGCCCGGGTCGATGTCGAGGGCCCGCCTCAGGCTCGCGACGCCCTCGCCGGCGCGGCCGAGCGAGAGCAGGGCGTTGCCCAGGTTCGAGTGCGCGTCGGCGTCCCCGGGCGCCAGGGCCAGCGCCCGCTCGTAGTGGCCGACGGCCTCGTCGAGCCGCCCCTGGGCGGCGAGGGCGGTGCCGAGGTTGCTGTGGGCGAGGGCGTCGTCGGGGGTCAGCGCCAGCACCTGCCGGTACTGCTCGACGGCCTCGTCGAGCCGGCCCTCGGCCTGCAGCTCGGTCCCCACGTTGAGGGCGGTGATGGCCCGCATGTCGCTCATCGAGAGCACCGGCCAGTTGCAGACGACGAGCAGGCCGGCCGCCGCCGCGCCGGCCCAGGCCGTCTGCCGGGTCCATCCCGTCCGCTTCCGCCGCTTCGCCATCTCCCAGACCGCCGCCGCCCCCGCCGCCGCGAAGAGCATGAGCAGGGGGGCCAGGGGGTGGCGGTAGCGCCCCATCACCGCGAACAGCACCACGCTCGCCGCGTAGGCGGCGAGCATCAGGTGGAACGGCCGCAGCTCCCGGCGCCGGCCCCACGTCAGGCAGATGCCCGCCACCCCGAGCGGCGCGAGCAGGCCGAAGTGCCACACATGGCCGGCGAGGCGGAGCGGCAGCGACCAGTCGGCGTGGCTGAGCTGGTCCTCGGTGTCGGCCACCTCCGACCCGTTCAGGGTCAGCATCACCTTGCGCCCGGTCAGCCGCAGCCAGTCCCCCGGCTGGGTCCGCATGTACTCCAGCGCCCGGCCCGTCCAGTAGCTCGACACCTGCCCGGGGGTCAGCGGCGCCCCGACCTCGCGCTCCGCGATCTGCGTCGCGTCGCGTCGCTCGAACCGGGGGTCGCCGCGCCCCGGCACGAGGGGGCGGTAGGTGCCGTCGGCGCCGGGGTTGTTGCCGATGTAGAAGTTGGGTCCGAACTGGGCCGTCGTCAGCAGGAACTCGCCCCCGACCGCCTGGTTCCGCGCCGCCACCGGCAGGAGCACGAGGGCCAGCCCGAGGGTCAGGGCCCCCGCCCGCGCCAGGTGCCGCCGCCCCGTGTCGCGCGACACGACGAGCCAGCCCAGCAGCACCGCGGCGAAGACGAGGGCGTTCTCGCGCGTCAGCACGAGGGCGCCGAGCACCACGCCGGGCCACAGCCACGCCCGGGGCCGGCCCGGCTCGGTGACGAGCCGGGCGAGCAGGGCGAGAAGGAGGCACAGCAGGAACAGGCCCAGCGCGGTCTTCTGGATCAGGCCGTCGAAGAAGATGGCGGGGGCGTAGACCGCGAGCATGAGGCCGGCGGCGATGCCCGCCTCCTTCGAGAAGAGCCGCCGGCCGGCCATCGCGAGCAGGGCGCAGGCGGCCGAGCCCAGCACGATCTGACACAGGCGCACCGCGAGCAGGCTCGGGCCGAAGAGCGTGTAGACGAGCCCGAGGAAGTACGGATACGCCGGCGCCTGGTAGAAGGTCTCGCCGCCCAGCCAGTCCCCGCCCGCGATCTCCAGTCCCCACGCGTGGTAGCTCTGCGCATCGCCCATCGCGAGGTCGAAGAACGGGGCCGAGCGGAGCTGCCAGACGTGGACGAGCCGGACCGCGAGGGCGAGGCCGAAGATGACGAGCGCCGCCCGGCCGAATCCAGCCTCGGCCGCCCGAGCACCGGTTGGACGGGTCGGCGACGTCGGAGCCGACCGGCGTGGAGGCGCGGGCGCAGGGCGGCGTCGTCGGCGGCGTGAGGACATGCTGAATCAGTCGGCCGGCCCGGAACGTCGCGGCCGGACCGCCTCTCGCCGCCCGGCCGGCGCCCGATGCGGCAAGGTCGCGTCGGTCCCCTCGACCGGCCCCGGCAGCCCCGGCAGCCCCGGCAGGCCTCCGGCCGCTCGGCGTTTCGGGGGCACGGCCGGGGTCGTCGCGGTCACCGTCCCTGCCGCGCGGGCCGCTGCGCGAGCGCGCGGCGGTACCCTTCGAGCCGCTCGCGGATGATCGCGGCCATGTCGTCGCGGTCGGCCGGGACGAGGCCGAGGGCCCTCTCCGCGGTGGCGACGGCGCGGTCGAGCCGGCCGGCCGCGGCGTAGGCGGCGGCGAGCACGTCGAGCACGGCCGGCTGCGCCTGACCTGTCAGGGCCGCCGCCCGCTCCGCGAGCGCGACGGCGCGGACGGGGTCGCGCCGCGCCGGTTCCGGGTGGGCCGCGAGCAGCCACGCCAGCTCCGCCGCCGGCTCGGGCGCGTCCGGCGCGGCCTCGACCGCCCGGCGGTACAGGGTGACCGCCTCGTCCAGGGCCCCCTGCATCATCAGCGCGTTGGCCAGGTTGTAGAGCGCCTCCCCGTCGTCGGGGCGGATCGCGAGCGACCGCCGGAAGTGCCGCACCGCGTCGTCCAGCCGGCCCTGCAGCCGGCGGACGGCGCCGAGGTTGTTGTGGGCGAGGGCGTAGTCGGGGTCGAGCCGCAGCGCCCGCTCGAGATGGACGGCCGCCTCGTCGAGCCCGCCCGCCTGCAGGAGCGTCGTGCCCAGGTTGTAGGCGGCGGCCGGCGACCCGGGCCGCAGCCGTGCCGATTCCCGGTAGTGGGCCACCGCCTCCGGCACCCTCCCGAACTGCAGATAGAGGGAGGCGACATCGTCGTGCATCATCACCTGGTCGGGGTCGGCGGCCAGCTCCATCTCGAACCCCACGATGTCCTCGGCGAGCTCCGTCGGCCGCCGGTCGCGGGTCAGCGGCCCCAGATCGGCGGGGCGCACCGGCACCACCTGGATCCACAGGTCGCCCATCTCGTTCGACGAGTCCTGGCCCCACGTCACCCGGCGGGGCGGCGAGAACCGGTTGTCGGGGTTGCGGTCGGAGTTGTCGTAGGTGAACTCCATCGCCAGCTCGGTGCCCCGGGGCAGGACGAACGGCGTCTCGTAGCGGTAGAAGTCCTGCCAGTGGAAGTCCCAGTCGTCGATGCGGATGAGGGGCCGGCGGGTCCCGTCGGGGAGGGTGGCCCAGCCCTGCACCTCGTCGGCCAGGTAATGGGCGTGCGGCTGCACGCCGTGCACCTCGACGTCGACCGGCAGCACGTAGCGGTCCACGCTGCGGTAGTCGGCCGCTCCGGGCGGAATGTCGAGGTCCTGCTTGCCGAGGCGGATCGTGAACGGGATCTTCGTCGGGGCCTCGTCGGTGAAGAAGAAGCCGACGCGCGGCCGCACCGGCTGCGGCTCGTCGGTCGGCGTGAGGTGGAGCTCGAGCAGCAGGTCCGCGCCGGGGTCGAGGCGCCACGCCATGCCCTCGGCCTCCAGGGGGCGCGCCTGCCCCGGCGTCCAACCGAGGAAGTAGCCGAACGGGAACCGGGCGTCGAACGGGGTGACCCCCTCGTAGCCGGGCTCGGGGTCCTCGGCGTCGAGCCGCCGGGACGCTGGCGTCCGGTCGATCTTGAGGTTGGCGTGGTGGACGACCCGCGGGTTCCCGGGCTGGAACTCGACGCCCTTCACGTACCGGGTCTCCCGCACCGGGATGGGGACGGCGAACTTGCGGAGGATGTCGTCGCCCTCGCCGCCGGCGCGGAGCAGGTAGGGCTCGGGCAGCTCGACGACGAGGTCCGGGGTCCCGAGCCGCCAGCCCCCGGCCCGGGCCTCTCCCGTCGACGGCAGCTCCGCCGGGTCGCCCTCCGGCGCGCCGGCGTCCACCCAGGCCGCGATGAGGTCGATCTCGGCGTCGCTCAGCCGCCGCTCGGCCACGAACGGGCCGCCGTGGCCCGGCCTGGGCTTCCACGGCGGCATCGATCGGGTCAGGGCCGACTGACGGATCGCCCGCGCCCACGGCCGGACGTCGCGGTAGGTCAGCACGCTGAACGGGGCGATGCCGCCGGGCTGGTGGCAGGCGGCGCAGTGCGTCACGAGCAGGGGGGCGATGTCTCTCGCGAACGTGGCCGCCCCGGGGGCGGGCCGGCTCTGGGCCCGCGCGCCGGCCTCGAGCGGTGCCGGACCGGGGGCGCTCTCCGCGCCGGCGGCCGACCCGAGCCACGCGACGAGGGCGGCGCCGGCCAGACGGGGCCACGCGCGGTTGCGGAGCCGAGCGGTGCGCAGCCAGTCGGGCATGCCAGCGCCCAGTGTAGCAGACCCGCCGGGGCCCCTCCGGCCCGCTCCCGGCCCGCGGAGGCGGGTCGGGAAACGGAACCGTCGAGATTCTTGTTGACCCCCGGGCGACAAACGGGTACGGTGCACGGTTAATTGCGCGTTAAGTGGAACTTTTTCGCCCGCCGGAACTGGAACTTCCGGTTTATCGGAGCGCTCTCCCCCGCCTCCGGCGGCGGTGAGTGGTCTATACTTCCGACGGCATGATGGCGAACTGCATGGCACTCTTCGGTCGTCGGCGCGGGCGGCCCACCAAATCGTTGGATGGTTCTCCAATGTTTTGGATTGGCGAACGGCCTCGATGCCCGGCAAGCGTGCGTGTACCTACGTGAATCGCGAGGCTCGGGTTCCGGCATGCGAACGGCACGGTGCTTGCTTGTAGAGGGGGCGGCACCGGCTCCCATGCGTCCCGGGCAGCGCTCGGCGGCGTCGGGGAGTTCCAGTCGGGCGGCAGACTGGGTGCGAACGGTGGATACGGCTCTCGGAGGAGGTTCTGGATAATGCGTAAGCATCTTGTGTTCGGTTGTGTGCTCGCGGCGGTGGTGGTGGCGCTCGGCTCGCCCCAGCCGGCGTCGGCGCAGGTGGGCGGCGACTTGGCGGTCGGGTACTCGTTCCTGACCAACGACCAGTTGGCCGCGAACGCGTCCAACCTGCCCATGGGCTTCTTCTTCGACACGTCGTACCAGGTGAACGAGGGCCTCTCGCTCGCCTTCGACGTGAACGGGCACTACCGGCGGGGCATCGACGCGCACCCCATGTACTCCGGCGGTCCGAACGACATGCCGGTACGGCCCAACCCGAACCAGGACTTCCAGGCCCTCTCGTTCAACCGGCCCGAGCAGGAGTACTGCTCGCCGTTGCACGTCGGCGAGTACTCGAACCTGTGCCAGGTGCACATCCAGACCGCCAGCGTCGTCGGCGGCCCGCGTTTCCACATGCAGGCGGGCGGCGTCCGGCCGTACTTCCACGCGCTGTTCGGGGTCGCGCGGTCGCTGCGCAAGATCGGCTTCTTCGCGCACACCGCGACCCACTGGGCGATTCAGCCCGGCGGCGGGGTCGACATCGACATGACGCCGAACACGGCGTTCCGCATCCAGGCGGACTACCGCCTGACGATGTTCCCCAACGAGGACGCGCAGACCGACCTGAGCGGGACGTCGTCGTTGGTGAACCCGGGCGGCGAGGACTTCAAGGAGCTCTCGTTCTCGCTCGGCTTCGTCGTGAGGCTCGGCGACCGGCGCAACTGAAGGCCGGGCCACGTTGAAATGAGGAGAGAGATGTTTCACCCGTTGGCTCTGATGGAGGAGGTGCGCGTATGAGGTTCGGTAGGTTCCTTGCGGTCGTGGCAGCGGTGTTGCTGCTCGCGCCCGCTGCGGCCGTGGCGCAGAGCTCTATTGCGGGCACGGTCACGGATGACACCGGGGGCGTGCTCCCCGGTGTGACCGTCGAGGCGTCGAGCGACGTTCTCATCGAGGGTTCCCGCGTCGTTTTCACCGACGGCACCGGCGCGTACAACATCATCGACCTGCGGCCGGGCGAGTACACCGTCGTCTTCACCCTGCCCGGGTTCGGCACGCTCGTGCGTGACCAGCTCATCCTCGGCGCCGACGTGACCCTGCCCATCGACGTGCAGATGTCGGTCGGCTCGGTCGAGGAGACGATCACGGTTTCCGGCGAGACCCCGGTGGTCGACGTGCAGCAGGTGCAGCGCATCGAGGTCATGACCCGCGAGACGCAGGAGGCGATTCCGACCGGCCGCAGCATGTGGTCGTACGCGCTCCTGATCCCGGGCGTGAAGGTCCACAAGCCGGACGTGGGCGGTACCGCCGGGGTGCAGCAGTCCGAGATGATGGGCCGCGGCCTCGACGCCGCCCACACGACCATCGAGGTCGACGGGATGATGATCAACACGATGATCAGCGACGGCCGGTACCAGGCCTACCTGAACCCGATGCTGGCGGCGGAGACGTCGTACACGACGTCGGGCCAGGGGGCGGAGACCCAGAACGGCGGGCTGCGCATCAACATGATCCCGAACGAGGGCGGCAACCAGTTCAGCGGGAACTGGTTCACGGGCTTCACGCCGGGCAACTGGCAGTCGAAGAGCCTGCCGCAGGCGGCGCAGGCCCAGGGCCTCGCGCAGCCGACCGGCGTCGCCCTCATCTACGACAACAACGGGGCCATCGGCGGCCCGGTGTTCCGCGACCGGTTGTGGTTCTTCTCGACGGGCCGCTGGAACGGGGTGAACAACGAGATCACCAACAGCGTGAACCCCGACGGTACCCAAGGCCTCGACAACAACACGATCCACAGCGCGAACGTGCGGCTGACGTGGCAGATGACGCAGCAGCACAAGATCTCGGCGATGTTCGACAAGGTGCGGAAGCGCCGGTTCAGCCAGCACAACCCGGGCGAGGACCTGTACACGGCGGCGTCGTCGTGGACGTCCCCGCACTACGACACGGGGACGGCGAAGTGGACGGGGACGCTGTCGAACCGGATGCTGGCCGAGTTCGGGTTCTCGCTGATCTACGAGGACTGGGATCCCGGCTACTACCGGTACCGTGACGACGGCAACCTCATCGTCCAGCCGAAGCCCGACTCGCTGGCGACCTGCTACTCGACGCCGTGCTTCCCCGAGGTCGGCTCGGCCGCGCACATGGCGCAGATGCCGGCGGGGATGGGCGGCGACCCCTGGTACACCCAGACGCCCAGCATCGACGGCCGGCTGGGGCTGGAGTACGGCGCCAGGCAGTGGGGCGAGAACAACAACTACACGCACCGCTGGGCCTACCAGAGCGCGCTGTCGTACGTCACCGGTTCGCACAGCTTCAAGTTCGGGATGAACTTCTCGAACGGCCACAATCGGCACACCAACAGCAGCAACGGCAACGTGCAGTTGTTGTACGACGACGGCGCCCATCCCATGGGGAACCTCATCCAGAACTCGCCGCTCGTCCACGGGATGCCCTGGTTCAGTTGCGACCATCCGCAGGCGACGGCGAACAAGGATGCCGGCACCACGCAGGGGAACTGCGGGCTGCTCGGCACGCCCGACAGCGTCAACGTCCTCTCGGACCCGTCGTTCCTGTCCTACAAGCTGGACTACAACGGCGGCATCTACGCGCAGGACTCGTGGACCATCGACCGGCTGACCCTGAACTACGGGATGCGGGTCGACTTCGCAGCGGTCTCGATTCCCGAGGTGCCGAAGGGCCCGGGCCGGTTCGTTCCCGCCTACATGCAGCCGGGGCGGCCGCAGAGCGAGCTGCCCAGCTTCGGCCCCGACTTCTCGCCGCGTCTGAGCGTGGCCTACGACGTGTTCGGCGACGCCCGGACGGCGCTGAAGTTCGGCTGGAACAAGTACGTGCGCGATGTCGGCGGCACCCTCGCCGCCCGCTACGCCTATGGGTTCCTGCGCTCCGACAACCGTGACTGGTACGACTGCCAGATGAACGCGGCGGGAGACGCCTGCGCCATGGACGCCATGGGCAATATGCTCAACGCCTACGGGACCAACTGGGACGGCGTGGCCCAGAACTGGGAGATCGGGGCCATCTCGAACACGAGCTTCGGCTCGAGCTCGAGTCCGACCCGGCTGCCCGACATCAGCGCGCGTGAGTACAACCGCATCTGGACTGCCGGCATCCAGCAGGAGGTCTTCCCGGGCATCTCGCTGAGCGGCGAGTATCGTCAGCGGACATACCACAACACGTGGTGGGACGACAACCCGAACTGGAACTTCTCGGACTTCGGGGTGATGCCGGACGGCACGCCCGACCCGGCGTACGCGCTAGGCAACACCATGGGCAACCCGGTGCGGCACTTCCAGGTGGCGCGGCCGTACCCGATGGTCGGTCACTTCACGGCGTTCAGCATCGACCCGGCGGTGCGGACCAACCAGGAGGGCTTCACCGACCGCACGCGGGGTCCCGGCTACACCAACGTCTACCGGGGCTTCGAGCTGAGCATCCAGGGGCGGCTGCCCGGCGGCGGCACCCTGTTCGGCGGCTGGTCGATGGAGGACACGGGCCGGACGTCGATCTACGGCTACGACCAGAACAGCGGCGCGGGCAGCCGGTACGGCGGTGAGGTGAACGCCTGCTCCGACATCCTCGAGCGGGGCGACGAGCCGCACCAGTTGCGGTTCTGCGATGCGGGCGCGTATCCGCGGCCGTACCGGAACGAGTTCAAGCTGTCGGGCACGCAGCCGTTCTCGCTCCCGGGCATCGGCGACCTGCAGGCGGGCTTCTCGCTGCAGGCGTATCCGGGCGGTCTGGGCACTTGGGGCGGCCTGCAGGAGGGCCTGTACGTCCACCGCACGTCGACCAACGACCTGTACCGGACCTACTCGCCCGAGCTCTACGGTCAGCCCGGCCACTGCATGGCGCCGTGCGTGCTCGGTCAGAACATCATGCCCGACGGTCTCGGCATCATCGAGCGGAGCACCGGCGGCGAGTGGTACCCGATGGTGCCGCTGAGCAGCGTGAAGTTCGAGCCGTACTGGACGCAGCTCGACGTGAACCTCCAGAAGGTGTTCAACATCGGGAGCTGGCGGTACGACACGCGGTTCTCGTTCTACAACGTCCTCAACAACTCGGTCGTTCTCGACCAGGGAGGGTCGCGTAACGCGAGAGGCAGCACGGGGGCGACCTACCAGGCGCTGAGCTCCTGGGAGCGCGGCAACCGGATGCTCGAAGGCCGCGTCGTCCAGTTCGCGGTCACCGCCCGCTTCTAGCGCGCGGGCGAGTTCCACCTTCGGAGCCGGGAGACTCGTCTCCCGGCTCCGTTTCTCGTTTGCGTTCGTCTGCTCCTCGGCTTCTTTTTCGACACGTCGTCGTCGTTCTCGCTCGGCGTCGTCGTCGTGAGGCTCGGCGGCCGGTGTAACTGATGGCCGGTTGACCACTGGTGGTCTCTGATCGAGGAGGTGCACGCATGAGGTTGGGTAGGTTCCTTGCGGTCGCGGCGGCAGTTCTGCTGCTCGCGCCCGCTGTGGCCGTGGCACAGAGCTCGATTGGGGGCACGGTCACGGACGACACCGGGGGCGTGCTGCCCGGTGTGACGGTCGAGGCGTCGAGCGACGTCCTCATCGAGGGGTCCCGTGTCGTCTTCACCGACGGCACCGGCTCCTACAACATCATCGACCTGCGGCCGGGCGAGTACACCGTCGTCTTCACCCTGCCCGGGTTCGGCACGCTCGTGCGTGACCAGCTCATCCTCGGCGCCGACGTGGCTCTGCCGATCGACGCGGTGATGTCGGTCGGCTCGGTCGAGGAGACCATCACGGTCTCCGGCGAGACGCCGGTGGTCGACGTGCAGCAGGTGCAGCGCATCGAGGTCATGACCCGCGAGACGCAGGAAGCGATTCCGACCGGCCGCAGCATGTGGTCGTACGCGCTCCTGATCCCGGGCGTGAAGGTCCACAAGCCGGACGTGGGCGGCACCGCCGGGGTGCAGCAGTCCGAGATGATGGGCCGGGGTGTCGACGCGTCGCACACGACCATCGAGGTCGACGGGATGATGATCAACACGATGATCAGCGACGGCCGGTACCAGGCCTACCTGAACCCGATGCTGGCGGCGGAGACGTCGTACACGACGGCGGGGCAGGGGGCGGAGACCCAGACCGGCGGTCTGCGCATCAACATGATCCCGAACGAAGGCGGCAACCAGTTCAGCGGGAACTGGTTCACGGGCTTCACGCCGGGGAACTGGCAGGCCGACAACCTCAATCCCGCGGCGCAGGCCCAGGGCATCCAGCAGGCGACGGGCGTGGGCCTGATCTACGACAACAACGGGGCCATCGGCGGCCCGGTGTTCCGCGACCGTCTGTGGTTCTTCTCGACCGGCCGCTGGAACGGGGTGAACAACGAGATCACCAACAGCGTGAACCCCGACTACACGCAGGGGCTGGACAACAACACCATCCACAGCGCCAACGTGCGGCTGACGTGGCAGATGACGCAGCAGCACAAGATCTCGGCGATGTTCGACAAGGTGCGGAAGCGTCGGTTCAGCAACCACGGCCCGGGCGTCGACCTCAACACGGCGGCGTCGTCGTGGACGTCACCGCACTACGACACGGGGACGGCGAAGTGGACGGGGACGCTGTCGAACCGGATGCTGGCCGAGTTCGGGTTCTCGCTGATCTACGAGGACTGGGACCCCGGCTACTACCGGTACCGCGACGACGGCAACCTCATCTTCCAGCCTAAGCCCGACGCGTCGTCGCTGGCGACCTGCTCCGAGACGCCGTGCTTCCCCGAGGTGGGCTCGGCGCGGCACATGGCGCAGATGTCGCCGGCGATGGGCGGCGACCCCTGGTACAGCCAGGTCCCCACCCGGGACGGTCGGGCCGGTCTGCACTTCGGGGCCAAGGGCGGTGGCGAGAACAACAACTACACGCACCGCTGGGCCTACCAGAGCGCGCTGTCCTACGTCACCGGCTCGCACAGCTTCAAGTTCGGGATGAACTTCTCGAACGGCCACAATCGCCACACCAGCAACAGCAACGGCAACCTGTTCGCCTACTACGACGACGGCATCCATCCCCTGGCCGACGATCCGAACTCGGTCGCCTACATCCAGAACCAGCCGATGCTCTACGGCGTGCCCTGGTACAACTGCGACCATCCCCAGGCGGACGCGAACAAGGACGCCGGCACCATCCAGGGGAACTGCGGCCTGATGGGCGCTCCCGACCGGGTCGCCATCTACGGCCACCCGACCAACCTGGACTACAAGCTGGACTACAACGGCGGTTTCTACGCGCAGGACTCCTGGACCATCGACCGGCTGACCCTCAACTACGGCATGCGCGTCGACTTCGCGGCGATCTCGGTCCCCGAGGCGCCGAAGGGCTCGGGCCGGTTCGTGCCGGCGCAGCTTCAGCCGGGGCGCCTGCAGAGCGAGCTGCCGAGCTTCGGCCCGGACTTCTCGCCGCGGCTGAGCGTGGCCTATGACGTGTTCGGCGACGCCCGGACGGCGCTGAAGTTCGGCTGGAACCGGTACGTGCGCGACATCGGCGGCACCCTCGCCGCCCGCTACGCGTACGGCTTCTCCAGTACGGACGGCCGCGACTGGTGGGATTGCCACATGAACGCGGCCGGTGACGCCTGCACGGGGATGAACCCGTACGGGAGCAACCTCGACGGCGTCGTCCAGAACTGGGAGATCGGCCAACGCGAGTCGGATACGTTCGGGTCGATCACCTCCCCCGGCCGGACCCCCGACATCACCGCGCGCGAGTACAACCGCATCTGGACGGCCGGCATCCAGCAGGAGGTTTTCCCAGGCATCTCGCTTAGCGGCGAGTACCGCCAGCGCTCGTTCCACAACACGTGGTGGGACGACAACCCGAACTGGGAGTTCTCGCACTTCGGCGCCGACGCGATGGGCAACCCGCTGCCCGAGTTCGCGGGCATCCGGCATTTCCAGGTCGCGCGGCCGTACCCGATGGTGGGTCACTTCACCGCGTTCAGCATCGAGCCGGGGGTGCGGACCAACAACGAGGGCTTCACCGACCGTACGCGGGGCCCGGGCTTCACCAACGTGTACCGGGGCTTCGAGCTGAGCATCCAGGGCCGGCTGCCCGGCGGCGGCACCCTGTTCGGCGGCTGGTCGATGGAGGACACGGGCCGGACGTCGATCTACGGCTACGACACCAACAGCGGGGCGGGCAGCCGTTACGGCGGCGAGGTCAACAACTGCTCCGACATCATCGAGCGGGGCGACGAGCCGCACCAGCTTCGGTTCTGCGACGCCTCGAAGTATCCGCGGCCGTTCCGGAACGAGTTCAAGCTGTCGGGCACGCAGCCGTTCTCGATGCCGCTCATCGGCGACATGCAGAT
This sequence comes from Vicinamibacterales bacterium, assembly GCA_965261285.1. Taxonomy (GTDB): domain Bacteria; phylum Acidobacteriota; class Vicinamibacteria; order Vicinamibacterales; family UBA8438; genus JAJEEA01. Next base: position 517,802 of record OZ253457.1, read on the forward strand.
GGGCTTCTCGCTGCAGGCATATCCGGGCGGCCTCGGCGACTGGGGCGGCCTGCAGGAGGGCCTCAGCATCAGCCGCACGTCGAGCAACCACAAGTACAACTCCTACTCGCAGGAGCTGTACGGTCAGCCCGGCCATTGCGTGGCGCCGTGCGTGCTCGGGGCGAGGATCGTGCCCGACAACATCACCACGGTCGAGCGGAGCACGTCGAGCGCGTGGTATCCGATGGTCCCGCTGAGCAGTGTGAAGTTCGAGCCGTACTGGACGCAGCTCGACGTGAATATCCAGAAGGTGTTCAACATCGGGAGCTGGCGGTACGACACGCGGTTCTCGTTCTACAACGTCCTCAACAACGGCGTTGTCCTCGACCAAGGGGGGTCGCGTAACGCGAGCGGGAGCACCGGGGCCGACTACCAGGCCCTGAGCGCCTGGGAACGCGGCAACCGGATGCTGGAAGGCCGCGTCATCCAGTTCGCGGTCACCATGCGCTTCTAGCGCACGGTCGTCGCCGCCTGCTTCGGCGGGCGGCGAATCCTGCCTTCGTTCCGGAGCCGGGAGAGAGCCCTCTCTCTCGGCTCCGTTCCTCCGAAAGCCTCAGGGAGCCCGGGTGCACTTCTCCTGCTCCGCCCCGGCGACTCACTTCGTCAGGACCCCAGTGTCGGTGCGTGGATCGTGGAGGACGGTACATGGCGCGCCCGGTACGCGTGCTGCCCCTTCGCCCGCGCTTGCTCCGGTCACGCGCCGGCCGTCCCCCGGCTCATGCGGTGACCGGTGCGGGTGCGCCGCTCAATGATGGCGGTGGTCCGGCGCCGGTCTCGTGTGGCACGCGGCGCAACTGCTCGGCAGCCGCCCTGGCGACCTCCTGTAGCAGATTCGCCCTGTTCCCGGCCGGCGGCGGGCCCCCTTCATGGCGAGCCGCGCCCACCCTGCAAGTGACTCAGTGCGAGCCGCGCCAGCAGTCCGGACCGCGTGGTTCCCTCCCGGCGGGCCGCCTCATCGAGCGGCCCCACGATACGAGCCGGCAACGTGATGTTCAGCCGCGCCGCTCGGTCGGGCGCCGGGTCCGGGGGCTCGACTTCGACGACGGCGACCCGGCCGCCTTCCGGGTCGATGCTGACGGACGGCGCGGGCACGGGCTCGCCGTACGCCTGCGTGCATTCGATCCACGCCTGGACGGCTTCGACGGCGCCGGCAAGTGCTTCCGCGGTCGTGTCGCCTACCGACGTGCACCCGGGCAGGTCCGGCACCGTGACCCCCACCGGCCCATCCGGCCGATCCTGATGGAGCACCGCGAGGTAGCGCATTACTTTCTCCCTTCCCACGTCCAGCGCGCCGCCCGGTAGATGTTACGCACCGTCCCAATCGGGATGTCGTGGCGCGGATGCGCCACGACCACGAGGCCCGCCCGGTTCGGCCGGCGGAACACGTGATGACTGCCGCGTACGCGATCCAGCTTCCAGCCCTCACGCTTCAGCCGCTTGATGATGTGTGCGCTATCTATACACATAGTATACGTACTACACAGTCGGAGATGCGAGGGTCCGGGCCGACTCTGCGGGGGCTTCGCTGGACGGCAACAGCTCCACCTGACCGGCGCCGCGCGGCGGTTCGCATCCCGGGAGGACATCGTGTCCGTCAAGGGAGGATCGCGGGAGCGTCGTCGCCCTGAGCGACCACCGCGCGCGGAAGCGTTCAGAAGCAGGCGACATGGCTCCACGCTGATCGCGTGGGCACGGACCTGACAAGTCGCCTCGACGAGCTGGACGATGCTCTGGCGACGTTCGAGCGGGCGCAGCCGGGAAGAGGGAGCGTTGCCGTCGCCGGCGGGTTGCCCTACACTGAGTGAAGTGATCCCGGACGTGTTCAAGCCCGGCAACGGCGCATTCCCGCCGGCGCTCACCGGACGCGAGCGCGAGCAGGCGGTATTGACGCGGTCTCTCGCCGACCTGTCCGCCGGCGAGGCCTCGCCGCACGACATCGTGCTGACGGGCCCGCGCGGCAACGGCAAGACCGTGCTGCTTCACTGGTTCGAGCGCGCCTGCCGCGATGCCGGCGGCGTGGACGTCGAGCGGATAGCGCCCAGCGAAGTGCGGACCGGGGAGGCGTTGGCCGGCCGGTTGCTGCCGCCGACCGGGATCAGGAAGCTGCTGCCCGCGCGACTCAGCGTCGGCGTCACCGGCGTCGGGAGGGCCGAATGGCCGGCGTCGGGTCCATCCGAACGGAGCCTGACGAAGGGACTGGTCGCCCGGTGCCGGAGGAGACCGCTGGTCGTCCTGCTGGATGAAGCGCATACGCTCGACCTCGACGTTGGACGCCTGTTGCTGAACGCCAGCCAGGATGTCCGCGCCGACGCTCCTTTCCTGCTGGTGCTGGCCGGGACGCCGGGGCTGGCGGAGCATCTCGGCGCCATGAACGCGTCGTTCTGGGACCGGTTGGACGATGGATGCCTGGGCATCGGTCGGCTGAGCCGCACGGCTGCCCGGGCCGCCCTGGCGGAGCCGCTGGAGGCCCACGACGTGACCATCGACGCCGAGGCCCTGGATGCGGTGGTCGAGGACAGCCAGCACTATCCGTACTTCATCCAGGTCTGGGGGCGCGCCCTGTGGCGGCAGCGCACGACCACCGGCGCGACCCATCTGACCGCCGTCCACAGCAGTGCGGCGCGGCGCGACGTGGTCGCCCGCGTTACGGACTACTACGAAGTTCGCTATCTCGAGCTGGATCGATCAGGCCGTTTGGCCGTGGCCGAGCACGTGGCCGCCAGAGCCAGGTGTTGCCCCACGTTGTCCTACGAAGAGCTGAAGGCCGCCGTCGCCGAGGGTCTCGCGCCGGACCCGCCCCGACAGGCGGTGCATGAGGCCCTGGCCGACTTGCAGCGTCTGGGCTTCGTCTGGCGTCCGCCCGGACAGGCGCCGCCGGCTCGCTACGAGCCCGGCATTCCGTCGTTGATGGACCACGTGCTCGGCCACGCCTCGTCTTCTCCAGGTTCCGGTGTACCGGCCGTAGCGGGGGTGCGCGACGGATGAGGCCGGGGACTGCGGAACGGCCGGCGGTTCGAGCGAGACTCCCGGTCTGGGGGCTGGCCGCCCTCGCGGCCGCCTGCGGGCCGCCCGCGGGACCCGCGCCGGACGCTTCCGTCGATGCGACTCCCGCGACCGGGGCCGCGGCCGGTGAGGCGTGGTTCACCGACCGCGCGGCGGCGGCGGGCATCGACTTCGTCCACTTCAACGGCATGTCCGGCGAGTACTACTTCAACGAGGTCCTCGGCTCGGGCGGGGCCCTGTTCGACTTCGACAACGACGGCGACCTCGACGTCTACCTGCTGCAGGGGCAGATGCTCGGGCCCGGCCGGACGCTGGACGACGCCCTCTTCCCGCCGGCGGCGGGGCGGCCCCTGACCGACCGGCTCTACCGCAACGATCTCGAGGTCGCCCCGGGCGGCGCTCGCACCCTGCGCTTCACCGACGTGACGGCGGGGAGCGGACTCGACGTCGGCACCTACGGCATGGGGGTGGCCGCCGGCGACTTCGACAACGACGGCTGGACCGACCTCTACCGTACGCGGCAGGGGCCGAACCAGCTCTTCCGGAACAACGGCGACGGCACGTTCACCGACGTGGGCGCGGCCAGCGGCACCGACGACCCGCTGTGGGGCGTGGCCGCCTCCTTCGTCGACGCCGACCACGACGGCTGGCTCGACCTCTACGTCGGCAACTACGTCGACTACGAGCCGGGCGACGGCGACCGGTGCCGGACCGCGACCGACGAGCCGAGCTACTGCGCCCCCCAGAGCTATCCCTATCAGCCCGATCGCCTCTACCGGAACCGCGGGGACGGCACGTTCGACGACGTGACGGCGGAGGCGGGCATCGACGCCGCATTCGGCCCCGCCCTCGGCGTCGTCGCCGCGGACCTGAACGCGGACGGCCTCGTCGACATCTACGTCGCCAACGACGGCGAGCCCAACCAGTTGTGGATGAACGAGGGCGCGTGGCGCTTCCGCGACGACGCGCTGCTCGCCGGGGTGGCCGTCAACGCGGTGGGGGCGGCGGAGGCGAGCATGGGCGTCGACCTGGGCGACGTGGACGGCGACGGCGACGGCGACCTGTTCATGACCCACGTCAGCGCCGAGACGAACACGTTCTACGTCAACGACGGCTCGGGCTTCTTCGCCGACCGGAGCGCCGAGGCGGGGCTCGGGGCGCCCAGCCTGCCGTACACCGGCTTCGGCGCGGCGTGGTTCGACGCCGACAACGACACGTGGCTCGACGCCCTCGTCGTCAACGGCGCGGTGCGGACCATCGAGGCCCTCGCCCGCGTCGACGACCCTTTCCCGCTGCACGAGCCCAACCACCTGTTCCGCAACCTCGGCGGCGGCCGGTTCGAGGACATCTCGGACCGGGCGGGGGAGGTGTTCGCGCTCTCGGAGGTCAGCCGCGGGGCCGCCTTCGGCGACGTCGACAACGACGGCGACGTCGACGTGCTGGTGACCAACAACAACGGGCCGGCGCGCCTCCTGATCAACGAGGTCGGTCACCGCCGCCGCTGGCTGGGGCTGCGCCTCGTCGGCGGGCCCGAGGCCCCGCGCGACATGCTGGGGGCGCGGGTGGCGGTGTTACCGGCCGGCGGCGGGCCGCCCCTCTGGCGCCGCGCCCGCGCCGACGGCAGCTACGCGTCGGCCAACGACCCGCGCGTGCTGGTGGGCCTCGGCGAGGCGGCCGCGGTGGAGCGGGTGCGGGTGATCTGGCCGAGCGGCCGGACGGAGGAATGGACCGGCGTGGAGGTCGACGGCTGGACGACGCTGGCGGAAGGTACGGGCACGGCCGGGGGGGCGCGATGATGGAGAGACGGTCGCCTCGGCTCCCGGCGAACGCCCCCCGGGCGTGGTGCAACGCGGGTTCTCGCCACGGACTGCCGGTGACGGCCATGTGGCGCACGATGCTGCCGTGCGGCGTGCTCGCGGCCTGTCTTCTGGCCGCGTGCGGGTCGCCCCGGGTCGCCGTCGACGACGTCGATATTCTGCCGGTGGAGCTGCCCGACCTGTCGGGCATGCACGAAGCGGTGCAGGGCCAGCTTCGCGACGCCCACCGGGCCCTCGAGCCCGCTGCCTCGTCGGGGCCCGGCGAGCTGGGAGACGCCTACGGCCGCCTGGGCATGCTCCTGATGGCCGGCCAGTACCACGACGCCGCGGAGACCTGCCTCCTGAATGCGCGTCGGCTCGCGCCGGAGAGATTCAGGTGGGCCTACTACCTGGGGCACGTCTACGAGCGGCGCGGAGACCTGGAAGAGGCCGCCGACGCCTTCGAGCGAGCGCACGACCAGCGGCCGCGCGACTTCCCCACGCTGTTCTGGCTGATCAACGTCAACGTCGAGCTGGGCCGTCAGGATGTCGTGCAGCCGCTCCTGGAACAGGCGCGCGCGCTCCAGCCGGGCTCCGAGGCGATGCGGTTTCAGCTCGGGCGGGCGGCCCTCGCGGCGGGAGACCATGCGGCCGCCGTCGATCATCTGGAAGCGGTCCTGCGTCAGAACCCCGCCGCCACCGTCGCGCACTACCCGCTGGGCATGGCCTACCGCGGCCTCGGCGACCTCGATCAGGCCCGCCGGCACCTCGATCGGAGCGGCGGGCGCACGGACGGCGGCTACTCCGCCGGCGTCGGGGTCTCCATGTCGGATTCCCTGATGGAAGAGCTGCGAAACGCGCTTCGCAGCCCCCAGCGCCATCGGACCCTCGCGCTGCAGGCCGACGCCAACGGCGACCGCGAGGAAGCCGTCCGCCAGTTCCGCCTGGCCGTCGAGCTGGAGCCCGACGACGCCGACCTGCAGCTCAGCCTCGGCATGGCCCTCGACCGGGCCGGGCGTGCCCGCGAGGCCCTCGTCGAGCTCGAGGCCGCCCTTCGGCTCGATCCGCGGTCGGCCCAGGCCAACTACATGCTCGGGACCCTCTTCGAGCGGGCGGGCAGGGACGCGGAGGCGATTGCACGCTACGCCGCCGCCACCGAGATCGCCCCGGAGTCGGTCGAGGCGCAGCTTCGCCTGGCCGACGCCTACAGCCGGACGGCGCGCGGGAACGAGGCGCTTCAGCACTACCGGCGCGTGCTCGAGGTCTCTCCCGACTCCGTCGCGAGCCGTTTCGGCGAGGCCGTGGCCCTGGTCCGCCTGGGCCGCCACCGCGAGGCGCGCGACCGGTTCGCGGCGGCGCGCGAGCGCCATCCCGACCAGCCCGTCCTGGCGATGGCCCTGGCCCGCCTGCTCGCCGCGTCTCCCGACCCCGGCGTGCGGAACGGACCCGCGGCCGCCGCCCTCGCCGAGACCCTCGTCGCCACCGTCAAGACCACCGCCGCGGCCGAGACGATGGCCATGGCCCTGGCCGAGGTCGGCCAGTTCGCGGGCGCCGCGGAGTGGCAACGCCTCGCCATCGACGTCGCCCGCGACGCCGGACGCAGCGACCTGGCGCAGCCCATGTCCGCCAACCTGGCCTCGTACATGCGCGGAGACCCCAGCCGGACCCTCTGGCGCGACGACGAGCCCGAGTTCCGGCCCGGCCTTCCCGTGGAGCCGGGCCTGCTGGGGCCGTGACCCGCCCGGCGATCTCGAACCCATGGCCCGTCTCCGCGCCGCCTTCCTCCCGCTGGTCCTGAGCGCCGCGACGTCCGTTCCGGCGCCGGGCCAACCGGCGCCGCACGAGTTCCCCGGCTACACCCTGACCGCGTGGGACGCGCGGAGCGGCCTGCCCGCGAGCACGGTCTGGTCCATCACCCAGGACGCCGACGGCTATATCTGGCTCGGGACCGACAACGGCCTCGTCCGGTTCGACGGCGTGCGCTTCGTGCCCTGGGCCGCCCTGGGTCGTCCGGAGTTGCCGGTGGAGCAGGTGCTGGCCCTCTACCGGAGCCGGGACGCGAGCCTCTGGGTGGGGTTCGGCGGGACCGGCGGCGTCGCGCGGATTCGGGCCGGCGGCGTGACCCTCTATCGCGAGGGCACCATCGGCAACGGCCGCGTGACCACGTTCGGCGAGGACGCCGGGGGCGTCTGGGCCAGCGTCCTGGGCGAGACCTTCCGGTTGGTGGGGGACCACTGGGAAGCCTCCGACCGGGCGAGGCCCTCGGGCCCGGTGTCGGCCGTGACCGACGCGAGGCGCCGCCTCCCTTCCGACGCCCCGACGTACCGAGCGGTGCGCGACCGCGCCGGCGGCATCTGGGCCGGCACCCTGGGCGACGGGTTGTGGTACATCCGTCCCCATCCTCGCGGACCCGACGCCGGCGCGGGGGTCGAGCACGGGCTGACGGACGAGTCGATCCGGGGCGTCTACGAGGACGTCGAGGGGAACATCTGGGTCGGGTCGCAGAGTGGCCTGCGCCGACTGTCGCCGAGCCGGGTGCACCGTTACCCGACCCGCGGCAGTATCCGGGCCGTTGCGGCAGGAATCGGCAACTCGGTCTGGGCCGGCACGAGCGTCGGCCTGCAACGTTTCGACGATGCCGGCAACGGAGTCGATTTCCCGGCCGCGGAGTCCGTGGACTCGCTTCACCGGGACCGCCGGGGCGTGCTCTGGCTGGGGACGTCCAGCGGCCTTGCCCGGCTCGCGGATGGACGCATCGAGCGCGTCTCCGGGCCCACCGACCGACGTCGATGGTTCGTCAGCGGCATCAGCTCCTTCGACGGAGGCGACATCTGGGTCAGTGACCTGGCCAGCGGCCTCCATCGATGGGACGGCGATCGGTTGCATGCGGTTCCGGTGCCGCTCGACCCGCCCGTCTACTCGGTGCACGCGAGCCCGGGCGGCGACGTCTGGGCGGGCTTCACGGCGGGGCGCCTGGGGCGGCTTCGACCCGACGGCGCCTTCGAATCGTTCGAGATCCCCGACATGTCGGCGATCTGGTCCATCCACGAGGACCGCGACGGCGTGCTGTGGCTCGCCGGCACTGGCGGTCTCACCCGCTATCGGGCCGGCGTGTTCACCACCGTCAACGAGAGCCAGGGCCTGCCCGGCCACGTCGTCAGCGGCATCGTCGAGGACGAGGAGGGCTTCCTGTGGGCCGGCCTCGGCCTGGGCATCGTCCGCCTGCATCCGGACGAGGTCGAGAGGGTGGCGAACGACCCCGCCCACCAGGTCGACCTGCGCCTGTACGACGCGTCGGACGGACTCTCCGGGCCGCCGATCTGGCTGGGCAGCCCGAGCGCCGCCCGAGGGGTGGACGGCCGCCTGTGGTTCGTCACCGGCGGCGGGCTCACCGCGCTGGATCCGGACGCGTTGGGCGAGGCGCCCCCGCCGCCCCGGGTGCTCATCGAGGGCGCGTCCGTCGACGACCGCGATTGGGAGACGCGGGATGGAAGCGAGATTCCACCCTCGCCCTCGCGTGTGGTGGTCGATTACACGAGCCTGGGCCACGCCGCGGCCACCAAGATGCGGTTCCGCTATCGCCTCGAGGGTTACGACGGCGACTGGGTCGACGCCGGTGGGCGACGCCAGGCCGTGTACACGAACCTCGGACCCGGCGACTACACGTTCCGCGTCGTCGCCAACGACGGTCATCGCGACTGGTCGGAGGTCGGGCCGTCGTGGAGCTTCTCCATTCGGCCGCACCTGCACGAGACGCCCTGGTTCTTCGCCATGCTCGCGCTCCTCGTGTCGGCCGCGGCCGCGTTCGCCTGGCGCGTCAACGCGCGGGTGGCCCGGCAGCGGTTCGCACTCGTGCTCGGAGAGCGGACCCGGCTGAGCCGGGAGATTCACGATACCCTGCTTCAGAGCCTCGTGGGGCTGTCGCTGCAGATCGAGACGCTGGCCAAGGGGCCGAATCCGCCGGGGGAGCCGCTCCGGGACCGGCTGGTCCGCCTGCGCAGGCAGGTCGAGGAGCACATCCGCGAAGCCCGCCAGGCGGTCTCCGATCTCCGTTCGCCCATGCTGCAGCGGACCAGCCTGGTCGAGGCCGTCCGCGCGGTGGGCGAGCAGGCCACGGAGGGCACCTCGACGAGCTTCTCCCTCCGGGTCGACGGCAAGCCCCGCCCCTGCCCGCCGGAGATCGAGGGCCATGCCCTGCGCATCGTTCAGGAGGCGGTCGCCAACGTCATGCAGCACGCGGGCGCGGGCCGCCTCGTGGTCGGCGCCGACTACCGCGGCGCGGGCCTGAGGCTGGAGGTGACCGACGACGGCCGCGGCCTGACGCGGCCGGACGGCTCCGGCGTGACGCGGCCGGACGGCCCCGGCGGCGATCTGGTGGGGTGGGGCCTGACCGGCATGCGGGAACGGGCCGCGGCGGCCGGCGGCACGCTGGAAGTGACGAGCGAGCCCGGGCGGGGCACGGCCGTGCGGGTGTCGCTGCCGACGCCGGAACACCGCGCGTCACGCCGCGGGTGACGGGCCGGGCCCTGCCGCGAGGCCGGGCGTGGGAGGCCCCTGTCGGCGTCGCGGCCCCGCCGGCGCGATGACCCATGTCCGAGCCGATCCGCATCCTCTGCGTCGAAGACCATCGGATCGTCCGTGAGGGCATCCGCCTGCTCCTCGAGCGGGAGACGGACCTCGCCGTCGTGGCGGTCGCCGAGAACGGCGAGCAGGCCCTGGCGGAGCACCGCGCGCACCGCCCGGACGTGACCCTGATGGACCTGCAGCTTCCGGGGATGAGCGGGCTCGAGGCCATTCGCGCCATCCGGAAGGACTACCCGGACGCCCGGATCGTCGTGCTGACGATGTATCAGGGAGACGAGGCCATCTTCAGCGCGCTCGAGGCCGGCGCAACGACCTACCTGCTCAAGGACAGCCTGGCGGACGAGCTCATCGACGTCGTGCGCAGCGTCCACGCCGGAGGGCGCCCCATGTTGCCGGCCATCGAGGCGAAGCTCTCGGAGCACTCCAATCGCCCCAGGCTCACCCCCCGGGAGGTCGAGGTGATCAAGCTCGTGTCGGAGGGCTTCCGCAACCGGGAGATTGCCGCGATGCTCGGCATCAGCGAGGAGACCGCCCAGGTGCACCTCCGGAACATCTTCCAGAAGCTGGGCACGCGAGACCGCACCGCCGCCGTGCAGGTTGCGCTGCGACGGGGCATCCTGCAAGTCGGCTGACGGCGCCGGACGCCGCTGGTCCCACGGGCCTCCGGCATTTCCGACCGGCAGGTTCTCCGGCCGTCGCCGAATCGCCGAATCACCGCCATTGCCCGTTGGTCGCCTCAGCCATACGGGTTTCCGGCATGACTTCAACAGCGTCGCCGGCGTCACTTCCCGGATATGAACCCGGCATCCGCTCGTGGTTGGGTGCGAGCATACCGGTTTTCAGGTATCTCCAGGCTTCGGCATACCGGTTTTCAGGTATCGGAGGATTTGGCAACCATCGTCTCCACGTTCAATGGCGGGCCGTCATACCGGTTTCCCGGTATTGCGGACTCGCGGCGGCACGGCTTATGGTTGTTTCCTGGGTCTTGGGGCGTCTCGTGCTTGCCCGGCATGAGTCGCCGCATTCATTCCTTTGTGGTTCGTCGAGGGGCACCGCAGGCGCCGAGGAGCGGGGATGGTGGAAGATCGTATCGAAAGAGGGGATGCCGTCGGGATGGCCGCCTGGCTGAGGTCGATCGCGAGCCTGGTCATCGAGAGACATATCGACGAGAGCCGGCAGGGTACGTCGAGCCCACCCGCCGTCGGTGCCCCGACGAAGGCGCGCAAGCTGCGCAACCGGTGGAAGACGGTGGAGCCCCACGTGGAGTCGCTCGCGCCGCGACAGCGGCAGGTGGTCAGGCTGAGGTTTCGAGAAGGGATGTGCTACGCGGATATCGCGGGTCGCCTGGGTATTCCCGTCGGCACGGTGCGCTCGCGGCTGGCGCGTGCCCGAGCGGCCATCGATGAGTTCTCTCGAGGTTCGACGAATCCGGTCGACTCGCATTCCGAGGCCTCCGGACGGGGTCTCGCGGAGCCGTCGAACGGGAGCTGCGAGCATTCGCCGGGCCTCTGACGGGCCTGGACGAGCCCCCCTGCTGCAAGCCCTCGACAATCACGACGACGCTCAGGCGGTCCCCGGTTTCCGAAGTCGGTCGCCGGGGCGCTCGCCATGGCAAGCCCGGCCGGTGCGCTTCGTCCTCCTTCGCCTTCCACACCCCCCAGACAACCGATCGAGCCGATGGGGGGGGCGGCGAATCGTCCGTGTCCTCACCGCTTCGTCGTGGTGGTCGGGCCGAGTGATGGCGTTCGTCGAATGGAACCAGAATATCCATGTTTTTGGCCACTCAATTGACATGCATTGGATTCTGGGTTCCTTCGGCGCGGGGACCGACGCGCGACCGAGGCTCGGAATTTCAACGCGAATCGGGGTGTCGGCGGCCGGGCGCCGGCCGTTCGGGTCGACTGGCACGGTACTTGCTTATTTCTTCGGATTTGCGCGTGACGGGACTTGGCCCGGCCGGTTCCCGATGACCGCGACGACGTGCGACATGGAACTCAATCGCCAGTTGGTTGGGGACCGAAATACGTTCGCATGGATCGCGGGTTCCTTTCGGGGCCGTGCAGCCTCTGCCAAGACGAGGGGATACGCTTGGGGCAGGGGCGTCTGTCGGGTTGGGCGGGCCTTGTGCCCTGTGTCGAATTGGCGCTCGCTGCTCGCAGCGCCTGTATCGGCGTCGAGGGTGTTGCCTGGATTTCGTCATGCGGACGGCACGGTGTTTGCTTCGAGAGAAGTCAACATCGGCTTCGGCAGCGGCCGGGCGACGAAGCGACGATGCCAGGTTGCGTCGTGGAGTACGAGCGCGGCCGGCTGGGTGCGAACGGTGGATACGGCTTTCGGAGGAGGTTCTGGATAATGCGTAAGCGTCTTGTATTCGGTTGTGTCCTGGCGACGGTGGCGGCGCTCGGCATGCCCCAGCCGGCGTCGGCGCAGGTCGGCGGAGACCTGGCCGTCGGGTACTCGTTCCTGACGAACGACCAGTTGGCCGCGAACGCGTCCAACCTGCCCCTCGGCTTCTTCTTCGACACGTCGTACCAGGTGAACGAGGGCCTCTCGCTCGCCTTCGACGTGAACGGCCACTACCGGCGGGGCATCGACGCGCACCCCATGTACTCCGGCGGCCCGAACGACATGCCGGTACGGCCCAACCCGAACCAGGACTTCCAGGCCCTCTCGTTCAACCGGCCCGAGCGGGAGTACTGCTCGCCGTTGCACGTGGGCGAGTACTCGAACCTGTGCCAGGTGCACATCCAGACCGCCAGCGTCGTCGGCGGCCCGCGTTTCCACATGCAGGCGGGCGGCGTCCGGCCGTACTTCCACGCGCTGTTCGGGGTCGCGCGGTCGCTGCGCAAGATCGGCTTCTTCGCGCACACCGCGACCCACTGGGCGATTCAGCCCGGCGGTGGGGTCGACATCGACATGACGCCGAACACGGCGTTCCGCATCCAGGCGGACTACCGCCTGACGATGTTCCCGAACGAGGACGCGCAGACCGACCTGAGCGGGACGTCGTCGCTGGTGAACCCGGGCGGCGAGGACTTCAAGGAGCTCTCGTTCTCGCTCGGCTTCGTCGTGAGGCTCGGCGACCGGCGCAACTGAGGGCCGGGCCGCGTTCGATTCGAATGGACAGAGAAGAGAGATGAATCGGTGGTTGTCTCTGATGGAGGAGGTGCACGCATGAGGTTGGGTAGGTTCCTTGCGGTCGCGGCAGCCGTGTTGCTGCTCGCGCCCGCGATTGCCGTGGCGCAGAGCTCGATCGCGGGCACGGTCACGGACGACACCGGGGGCGTGCTTCCCGGTGTGACGGTCGAGGCGTCGAGCGACGTTCTCATCGAGGGGTCGCGGGTCGTCTTCACCGACGGCACCGGCAACTACAACATCATCGACCTGCGGCCGGGCGAGTACACCGTCGTCTTCACCCTGCCCGGCTTCGGCACCCAGGTTCGCGACCAGCTCATCCTGGGCGCCGACGTGGCCCTGCCCATCGACGTGCAGATGTCGGTCGGCTCGGTCGAGGAGACCATCACGGTTTCCGGCGAGACGCCGGTGGTCGACGTGCAGCAGGTGCAGCGCATCGAGGTCATGACCCGCGAGACGCAGGAGGCGATTCCGACCGGCCGCAGCATGTGGTCGTACGCGCTCCTGATCCCGGGGGTGAAGGTGCACAAGCCGGACGTGGGCGGCACCGCGGGGGTGCAGCAGTCCGAGATGATGGGCCGCGGTCTCGACGCGTCGAACACGACGATCGAGGTCGACGGGATGATGATCAACACGATGATCAGCGACGGCCGGTACCAGGCCTACCTGAACCCGATGCTGGCGGCGGAGACGTCGTACACGACGTCGGGTCAGGGGGCGGAGACCCAGACCGGCGGGTTGCGCATCAACATGATCCCGAACGAGGGGGGTAACCAGTTCAGCGGGAACTGGTTCACGGGCTTCACGCCGGGGAACTGGCAGGCCGACAACCTCAATCCGGCGGCGCAGGCCCAGGGCATCCAGCAGGCCACGGGCGTGGACCTCATCTACGACAACAACGGGGCCGTCGGCGGCCCGGTGTTCCGCGACAAGCTGTGGTTCTTCTCGACCGGCCGCTGGAACGGGGTGAACAACCAGATCACCAACAGCGTGAACCCCGACTACACGCAGGGCCTCGACAACAACACCATCCACAGCGCGAACGTGCGGCTGACGTGGCAGGTGACGCAGCAGCACAAGTTCTCGGCGATGTTCGACAAGGTGCGGAAGCGCCGGTTCAGCCAGCACGGCCCCGGCACCGACCTGAACACGGCGTCGTCGTCGTGGACCTCCCCGCACTACGACACGGGGACGGCGAAGTGGACGGGGACGCTGTCGAACCGGATGCTGGCCGAGTTCGGGTTCTCGATCATCTACGAGGACTGGGACCCCGGCTACTACCGGTACCGCGAGGACGGCGATCTGATCTTCCAGGACAAGCCCGACGCGTCGGCGCTGGCGACCTGCTTCTCGACGCCGTGCTTCCCCGAGGTGGGCTCGGCCGCGCACATGGCGCAGATGCCGGTGTCGATGGGCGGTGACCCGTGGTACAGCCAGGTCGCGGTCAACGACGGGCGGCTCGGCATGCTGTACGGTGCTCGGAACGACGGCGAGAACAACAACTACACGCACCGCTGGGCCTACCAGAGCGCGCTGTCGTACGTCACCGGCTCGCACAGCTTCAAGTTCGGGATGAACTTCACGAACGGCCACAACCGGCACACGCGGAACAGCAACGGCAACCTGTCGCTCTACTACGACGACGGCGCCAACCCCCGCGGCCGGCTCATCACGGACTCGCCGCTTCCCCTCGGCGTTCCCTGGTTCAACTGCGACCATCCCCAGGCGCTGGCGAACAAGGACGCCGGCACGCCCTGCGGCCTGATCGGCACTCCCGACAACGTGCGAATCCAGAACTTCCCGTCTTTCGAGTCCTACAAGCTGGACTACAACGGGGGCGTCTACGCACAGGACTCGTGGACCATCGACCGGCTGACCCTCAACTACGGGATGCGGGTCGACTTCGCGGCGATCTCGATTCCGGAGGCGCCCAAGGGTCAGGGGCGGTTCGTGCCGGCGCAGCTCCAGCCGGGCCGGGAGCGGAGCACGCTTCCCAGCTTCGGCCCCGACATTTCGCCGCGGTTGAGCGTGGCCTACGACCTGTTCGGCGACGCGCGGACGGCGTTGAAGTTCGGCTGGAACAAGTACGTGCGTGACGTCGGCGGCAACCTGTCGCGCCGCTATTCGTACGGGGCCTCGGTTTACGAGACCCGCGACTGGTACGACTGCCAGATGAACGCGGCGGGAGACGCCTGCTCGGGACTGAACCAATACGGAAGCAACTACGACGGCATCGCGCAGAACTGGGAGATCGGGGCGATTCAGTCGGCGACGTTCGGGTCCATCACCGATCCCAACTTCACGCCGGACCTGAACAACTTTGCGCGCGAGTACAACCGCATCTGGACCGCCGGCATCCAGCAGGAGATCATCCCGGGCATCTCGGTGAGCGCGGAGTATCGGCAGCGCACCTATCACAATACCTGGGAGACCGACAACCCGAACTGGACGTTCGCCAGTTACGGGGCGGACGCGATGGGGAACCCGTTGCCGCAATACGACGGCGTCAACCACTTCCAGGTGGCGCGGCCGTATCCCATGGTCGGTACCTTCACCGCGTTCAGCATCGACCCGGCCGTGCGCACCAACACGGTGGGCCGGACCGACCGCAGCCGGGGCCCGGGGTTCACCAATGTGTACCGCGGCTTCGAGCTGAGCCTCCAGGGGCGTCTGCCCGGCGGCGGCACGCTGTTCGGCGGCTGGTCGATGGAGGACACGGGCCGGACGTCGATCTACGGCTACGACACCAACGGCGGGGCCGGCAGCCGCTACGGCGGCGAGGTGAACGCCTGCTCGGACATCCTCGAGCGTGGTGATGACCCGACGCAGCTCCGGTTCTGCGACGCCGGTGCGTATCCGCGCCCGTTCCGGAACGAGTTCAAGCTGTCGGGCACGCAGCCGTTCTCGATGCCGGGCATCGGCGACCTCCAGGCGGGCTTCTCGCTGCAGGCGTATCCCGGCGGCCTCGGCGACTGGGGCGGCCTGCAGGAGGGCCTCTACGTCCACCGCACGTCGAGCAACGACACGTACCGGACCTACTCGCCCGAGCTCTACGGGCAGCCCGGCCACTGCGTGGCGCCGTGCGTCCTCGGGCAGGAGATCATCCCGGCCGGCTTGTCGAACATCGAGCGTTCCACGGGCGGAGCCTGGTATCCGATGGTCCCGCTGAGCAGCGTGAAGTTCCTGCCGTACTGGACGCAGCTCGACGTGAACGTCCAGAAGGTGTTCAACATCGGGAGCTGGCGCTACGACGCGCGGTTCTCGTTCTACAACGTCCTCAACAACGGCGTTGTTCTCGAGCACACCGGGTCGCGCAACTCTCGCGGCAGCACCGGGGCCACCTACCAGGCCCTGAGCTCCTGGGAGCGCGGCAACCGGATGCTGGAGGGCCGCGTCATCCAGTTCGCGGTCACCGCCCGCTTCTAGCGCGCGGCCGTTACCGCCGGCCTCCGGGCCGGCGGTAGTCCTGCCTTCGTTTCAGAGCCGGGAGAGAGCCCTCTCTCCCGGCTCTTTCCTTGTACTGTCGTCACGTGCGCTCCCACCGCTTCGCGGGACGGGCCTGCTCTCGTTCGCCGAGCCGCGACGAGTCGTGACGATTCGGAGCCGGAACGAGGCGTCCGCTTCTCGCGCGCAGTGCTTCTTTTCGCGCGCAAGGAGACCTCGCCTGTCAACGTCTTGCGCGGGCATGGTGCAAGCAGCACATGAGAGCAGCAGCTTCTTCTATTGGAGAAGGAGCCGCAGGCTGGTTCCCGCAGCGACAGTTGCAGCAAGACAGTCGTCTGCGAGGTTCTGTGTCGTCGTCGGACCCTCTCGGTCGAACCCTCCGCCACGGTCCTGCGTCTAAACGAAGTACAGCCTCATACGCACTCCTGGTCGTCCGTACCGGCGTGCGGACCGACGTCACTCGCCCAGCAAGGACATGCCCGAGTTGCGCATCGAAGGAAGGAACGCGGCCGAGACGATGAACTGGCTGAGATCGATTGCGAGGCTGGTCATCGAGGAACACATCGGCGCACGCGGAAACGCTTCGGACCTGCCGGCAAGCGCGGCTCCGACGGACGCACCGGGCCGGCTCCGGGCTCGGTGGAAGGCGGTGGAACCCTGCGTCGAACGGCTGCCGGAATCCCAGCGGCAGGTGGTCGAGCTGCGGTTCCGCGAAGGCATGCGCTACGCGGACATCGCGGACTGCCTCGGTATCCCCATCGGCACCGTCCGTTCACGCCTGGCGCGTGCCCGTCTCGTCATCGACGGCCTCGTCCGCGCCCGGGAGAACGGGGTGGACGCGAGTGAGGGGAGTCCGGCAGACGCGGGTCCGGCCGAGCTGGCCGGCATGGATTCGGCCGCTCCGGGGGACGCGTGAGGGGGCGTCACCGGGGCTCGATGTCCTGCAGCGCGCCACGAGCCTCAGCGTGATCGGGATCGAGCCGCAACGCTTCCCGGAACGCGGCAATGGCGCGAGCGCGGGCCCCGGCGGCCGCGAGGGCGAAGCCGAGATTGGCGTGGGCGTCGGCGTTCTCGGGGTCGACGGCAATCAGGCGCTCGAAGTGGCGCGCCGCCTCGTCCATGCGGCCCTGGTTGGCCAGCGCCGCCCCGAGGTTGTTGAGAGACTCCGGGTGGTTGGGGTTGCGGTCGAGCGCGCGCCGGTACTCGGCGATGGCCTCGCTCGGCCGTCCCGCCTCGTCGAGGGCGAGCCCCAGCTCGTAGCGCGTGGGCGCGTCGTCGAGCCCCTCCAGCGCGCGGCGCAGCGTCTCCTCGGCCTCCGCGTAGCGTCCGAGAGCGGAGAGGGTGCGGCCGATGTCGGCGAGCACGCCGAAGTCGTCGGGCCGTTCCCGCCGCCGACGCTCCAGCAGCTCCAGCGCCTCCTCGTAGCGCCGGACCGCGCGCAACGTCGTCACGAGCTCCGCGAGCGCCACGGCGTGGTCGGGATCGAACTCCAGGGCCCGGCGAATCAGGTACTCGCGCCAGGCGGCGTTGGCCGCGAGGTCGGCGGTCGCGGCCTGCTGCAGCAGGAACGTCGTGCTCCGCGATTCCCGGATGAGGGTCTCGGACAGGGGGTCGAGGTAGGCGTCGTACCGGGGCAACCGGTCGGCGGTCCGAACCGCCCGCGCCGCGTCGTCGGCGCGCCCCAGCGTCGCGTAGGCGTCGGCCAGGAGCCGGAAGGCGGGACCGAAGCCGGGCGCCTCCGAGGTCACCCCTTCCAGTTGGTCGGCCGCGGCCCGCGCGTCGCCCTCCACCAGCGCGACGCGGGCCAGGCCGAGCGCGGCGTACGCGGACACCGGTGGGCCGGGGGCGCGCCGCGTCGGCGGGGCCGCGGCGCCGCTCTCCGCCCCCGGTCCTGCGGCGCCGGCCTCCGCCCCCGGTCCTGCGGCGCCGCTCTCCGCCCCCGGTCCTGCGGCGCCGGCCTCCGCCCCCGGTCCTGCGGCGCCGGCCTCCGCCCCTGGTCCTGCGGCGCCGGCCTCCGCCCCTGGTCCTGCGGCGCCGGCCTCCGCCCCCGGTCCTGCGGCGTCGGCTTCCGCCCCCCGTGCCCCCGCGCCGGCCGCCGGCGCCGGCTCCGCCAGCGGCAGGGCGCGCCGCCACGCCTCGGCGGCGCGGTCGTAGCGTCCCGCCTTGAACTCCGCCTCCCCGAGCCGCCACCACGCGGGGCCGAAGTCGGGCGCATCGGCGACCACCCGGCGCATGCCGTCGGCCAGTCCCCCGGTGTCGCCGCGGGTGCCGGCGGCCAGGGCCCGGTAGTAGGTCCAGCGCCACGCCCCGCCGCTCAGTGCTTCGGCCGCCGCGTAGGCGCGGTCGGCGTGGTCGAGGAACAGGTCGGCGTGATAGGCGATGCCGAGGGCTCCCACCGCCTCGGCGGACATGGGTCGGTCGCGCGCGGCGCGATCCGCCGCCTCGAGATGCTCGCGCAGGGCCGGCGGCTGGCCGGACAGCTCGGGAAGGGCGGGAAGCCGCGCCGCGTACGCCGCCCGTCTCACCTGGGAGACGCCGACGTAGAGCACGGCCGCGGCGACGGCGGCGACGGCCGCCCACGCCAGCCACCGGGGCCGGCGCGGGGCCGGCCGGCCGGCGGTGGCGGGAGGCCGGGTCGGCGAGGACGCCGAGGGGTCCCCGACGCCGTGACGCGGCCGCTCCCCGGTTGCCCGGGCCGACGCCTCGGCGGGCGTGCCCCCGTCCCGGCGCGCGGCCTCGCGAGAGCGCCCATCGGCGGTGCCCCCGTCCTGGCGCGCGGCCTCGCGAGAGCGCCCGTCCGCGGTCGCGCGGGCAGGCGGTTCCGCCCGCGCCGCGTCGTGGCGAGGAGGCGTGTCGCCGGTGCGGCCGGGCGCCGATCCGGCCGTCGCGGCGTCCCGGCGGCGCTGGTCACGGCGCCGGCGAGCCACCGTTGCTCCAGACCGTCACCCGCGACATGCGGTCGTAGGGGCCGCTGATGTGCATGCCGCCGGTGACGAGATCGGCGTCGCCGTCGCCGTCGAGGTCGCCGGCGGCCAGGGTGATGAGGTGGGTCGGTGAGCGCGCGATGCGGTGCATCGCGAACTGCATCTGCCCGTTGTTCTCGAGCCACACGAGGCTGTGGGCCGACTCGTCGTCCCACTGGTTGTAGGCGCTGACCACCGCCACGTCGAGATCGCCGTCGCCGTCGAGGTCGGCGGCCTGGGGGCTCGACGCGCCCTGGAGATCGGCGATGCGGTGCGGCTCGAACTGCATGCCGCCCCGGTTCTCCAGCCACTGCACGCCGTGCCAGGGGCGGCTGTTGGCGGGCGCGTAGTCGAACGCGTCGCCGTTGCTGTGCAGGATGTCGGGGTCCCCGTCCCGGTCGAGATCGACGAGGGTGATCCAGCTCGAGCCGAAGTCCGGGTTCGTGGTGCCCCAGAGCAGTCGCTGCCGCAGTTGCGGGCCGGGAAAGGCCCAGATCTCCTCCCACTCCTGGCTGACGAGGGCCACGACGTCGCGGGCGCCGTCGTCGTCGAGATCGGCGACGAGGGCGTTGATGGCGCCGGAGAACCGCTGCAGGACGTGGGCCTCGAAGGCCCAGCCGCCCCGGTTCTCGAGCCACAGCGTCTCGCCGTGGTCGTAGCCGAAGGCGGCCACCGCGAGGTCGAGGTCGCCGTCGCCGTCGAGGTCGCCGGCCCGCACGTCGGCGACCCGCGGCATGCCCTCGGCCGCGACGCGGGTCGTGAAGCGCTGTTCGCCGTCGTTCTCGAGCACCACCACCGAGCCGATTCGCAGATCGCTGGGGAAGAGCTCGCCGAGGCTCGCGACGAGCAGGTCGAGGTCGCCGTCGCCGTCGAAGTCGGTCGGCTCGACGTGCGCGGGGGCGCGGATGTCCTCGGTGACAGGCTCCTCGGTCCAGGTCCCGGCCGGGTACTGGCGTATCCACGCGACCCGGTTGCGGATCGCGTCGCAGGCCAGGATGTCCGGCAGGCCGTCGCCGTCGAGGTCGACGACGGCGACGTGGGCGATCTGGGGCCGCTCGCCGTCGCCGCGCGGCTCGCCGACCGGCCGCGGCGTGAAGAAGTCCGACGGCGCCCCCTCGGGCAGGATGGCGCCGCGCGCGTCGACGGGCGGGTCGCCATCGGGCGCCGGGCCGCAGGCCCACGCAAGGATGGCCAACACGCCCGCTCCCACGGCCCGGACGACGGGCGGGCAGACGATCGAGCCCGCCCACGATCGATAGCTCGACACCGGGTTCGACTATACCAGACGCGCGGGGCGGCCCCGGCGCTGTCGTATAATCGCACCGTACTTCCATTCGACCATGCCCTCCTGCCCCGGTTTCGGGCGCCCCGGCGCCGTAACCTTGACCTGCGCGTTGATCGCTACCCTCTGGGCGTGCTCCCCGGGCCCCGGCGTAGACGGTCTCCGCCTCGCCGCGGAAGGGGGGGACGTCGAGGCCCAGCTCGAGCTCGGGTCGATGTACGACGAGGGCCGCGGGGTCGCCGAGGACGACGCCGAGGCGGCGCGGTGGTTCCGGATGGCGGCGGAGCAGGGGCAGGCCGCCGCGCAGGGCCGGCTCGGCGAGATGTACGCGGAGGGCCTGGGGGTCCCCCGCAGCGGCGCGGAGGCCGCGCGGTGGCTTCGCCTCGCGGCGGAGCAGGGGCTCGTTGCCGCCCAGGGTCGGCTGGGGGCGCTCTACGCCGGGGGCGGCGGGGTGGGGCGGGACGACGCCGAGGCGCTGCGGTGGCTCCGGCTCGCGGCGGACCAGGGGGACGCCCGGGCCCAGGGGCAGCTCGGGGCGATGTATGCGGGCGGGCGCGGTGTCCCGCAGGACGACTCGGAGGCGGCCCGGCTGATTCGGCTCGCGGCCGACCAGGGGCTGGCCGAGGCGCAGAGCCGGCTCGGGATGCTGCATGCGGGCGGGCGCGGCGTCCCGCAGGACGACTCGGAGGCGGCCCGGCTGATTCGGCTCGCGGCCGACCAGGGCCTCGCCGAGGCGCAGGGCCAGCTCGGGCTGCTCTACGCCGAGGGGCGCGGGGTGCCGCGGGACCTCGCCGAGGCGGCGCGCTGGTACCGGCTCGCGGCCGAGCAGGGCGACGTGCAGGCCCAGGTGAACCTGGGGTTCGCGCACGGCGAGGGCCGCGGAGTCGCCCAGGACGACTCGGAGGCGGTGCGGTGGCTCCGGCTCGCGGCGGAGCAGGGGCACGCCATCGCCCAGGGACAGCTCGGCACCATGTACCTCGTCGGCGGCGGGGTCGCCCCGGACGAGGCGGAGGCCGCGCGCTGGATCCGGCTCGCGGCCGGGCAGGGCCTCGCCGAGGCGCAGTTCCAGCTCGGGATCCTGCACGCCCAGGGGGGCGGGGTGCCCCAGGACGACGCGGAGTCGGCGCGGTGGCTCCGGCTCGCGGCCGAGCAGGGACACCCCCAGGCGCAGGGCAGCCTCGGGGCGATGCACGCGGCGGGCATCGGCATGCCCCAGGACTTTGCGGAGGCGGTGCGGTGGTTCCGGCTCGCGGCCGACCAGGGCGACCCGCAGGCGCAGGCGAACCTGGGGGCGCTGTACGCCGAAGGGCGCGGCGTCGGGCGGGACCCGGCGGAGGCCCTGCGGTGGTTCCGCCGCGCCACCGGGCAGGGACACCCCCAGGCGCAGTACTACCTCGGGCTCGCCTACCTGGAGGGCGGCGGGGTCGGGCAGGACGACGCCGAGGCGTTGCGCCTGATTCGCCTCGCGGCCGACCAGGGATATCCCGACGCGCAGTTCTACCTGGGGTTCGCCTATACGGAGGGCCGTGGGGTCGGCCAGGACGCCGCGGAGGCGGCACGATGGGTACGCCTCGCGGCCGAGCAGGGACACCCCTTCGCGCAAGGCGAGCTCGGCCGCCTGCACGCCGAGGGCCGCGGCGTCGAGCGGGACCTCGTGGCCGCTCTCACCTGGCTCAGCCTCGCCGCCCTGCAGGTCCCCGGGCCGGAGGGCGCCGCCGTCGCCCAGGCGCGCGATGCCGTCGCCGCCGGGATGACGGCCGAGCAGGTCGCGCGGGCCGAGGCGAACGTGGACGCGCGGTTGCGTGGAAGCGCAGGTGTTCCCTGAGGACAGTGACGGGAATCACCTGGCCACGTGCCAAAGGCAGGAACTGCCGAGAACCGGCTGCATCCGGGTTACAGTCGGCGGCCTGTAACGGATCACTGTCCTAGGTACCGGCGGATCCGTCCTCGGTGGTGGCTTCCGGGGCACTCTGGCGGCGCTTCAGGACGCGGAGCCGGTCCCGCATGCGCCGGTCCAGATCGCCAATCTGCTGCGAAGTCTGGGCGTTGAGCACCGCGACCTGGGCGTCGACCCGGTCGAGTCGGTTGTCCAGCCCCTCCACCCGGGTGTCGAGCTCGCTCAACAGGCCGCCGAGGCCGTCGAGGCGGGCGCCGAGCCCGCCCATGCGCTGGTCGAGCCCCTCGATCCTGGCGTCGAGGCCGTCGAGGCGGCGGTCGAGGCCGTCGAGGCGGGCGCCGATCTCGCCGGTGCGTCGTTCGAGCCGCTCGAGGCGCGTGTTCGCGGGATTGGCGGGGTCGTTGAGCCGCTCGTCCACCACCTTGGCGAGGACCCCCGGAATTCGGCCGTTGACCCAGGCCTCGATGATGAACAGCAGGACGACGAGATTGGCGATGCCGACCAGCAACCCCATGCGCCGATCATAACCGACGCCCGGGGCTTCGCGCCCACCGATCTGCGCGGTTGCCGGGTCGACCGTGCGGCCGTTCCGGCCTGCCAATCGTCCGCGGCTCCGCCTGGCGCCCAACCGACCCCGCGGGGCCCGCGGCGTTCTACGGCGCGGACTCCGGCTCCGGCAACGCGAAGACGAACAGGTTGTTGCCGTTGCTCGGGCGCAGCTCCGGCGTCAGTTGGAGAAAGCTGGGGGTGGTCGCGGCGCCGCCCGTGCCCACCGCCACGTACTGGCGCCCGCCCACCGCGAAGCTGACGGGGAAGCCGCTGACCGGCGAGCCGAGGTTGATCTCCCACAGCACCTCGCCGGTCTCCTGGTCGAAGGCGCGGAAGCGGCCGTTGGCGTCGCCGCCGAAGACCAGCCCGCCGCCGGTGGCGACCAGGGACAGGGTCGCGGCCCGCTGCTGGTGCAGCCAGCGGGTCTCCCCGGTCTCGGCCGAGATGGCGTACACCGCGCCGAGCTGCTCGCTGCCCGGCGCGTGCTCGTGGCGCACGGCCAGCGCGTAGATGCGGTGCGAGGCGTCGGGGGAGGTGGTGGCGAGCAGCCGCTGGCACATGTTGCGCATCGGCATGTACAGGGTGTTCGTCAGGGGGCTGTAGGCGCCCGCCTCCCAGTCCTTGCCGCCGTGCATGTTGGGGCACGCCAGCACCGTCTGGCCCTCGGCCGTGAAGATGACCTCCGCGTTCTCGGTCACCGCCCCGGTGGCCCCGTCGATGTGGTCGATGACGTTCTGGGCGACGGTGGGGGTGGCCCACAGGAACTCGCCGGTCTCGCGGTCGAGGGTGTAGACCACGCCGGTCTTGCCGGGGATGCCGGTCATCACCCTCCGCACCTCGCCCGGCCGGATGCGCGGG
This sequence comes from Vicinamibacterales bacterium, assembly GCA_965261285.1. GTDB lineage: Bacteria > Acidobacteriota > Vicinamibacteria > Vicinamibacterales > UBA8438 > JAJEEA01. Next base: position 541,352 of record OZ253457.1, read on the forward strand.
TTGATCCAGCTCACCGCGTCGGGGTCCGGCGCGACCGCGGTGTCGACGAGGATGCGCTCGAAGGGGTGGTCGAGGTCCCAGTGGTCGTTCATGTGCTGGTAGTACCAGCGGATCTCGCCGGTCTCGACGTCGAGGGCCAGCGTCGAGTTGTGGTACAGGTGGGTGTTCTCGACCCCGCCGAGCATGAACTTCGGGGCCGGCGAGGTGACCGACGTGCCCTGGTAGATGAGCCGCAGCTCGGGGTCGTAGCTCGCCGGCATCCACGTGCCGACGTGTATCCGCTGCTCGTAGGGCACGCCGCCCCACGTCTCGTCGCCCGGCTCGCCCGGGGCGGGCACCGTGCGCCGCCGCCACAGCTCCTCGCCGGTCAGCGCGTCGTGGGCCACCACGACGCACGTCTCCGGGCCCCCGCGGGGCCGGCAGCTCCGTCCCGAGACGACCCGGCCGTCGGCGATGATGGGGCCCGAGCTGTGCCCGGCCGGCGTCTCCCGGTAGTCGAAGATCCGCGTCTCCCACGCGATCTCGCCGGTCTCGGCGTCGAGGGCGAACGCGTAGTTGTCGTCGCTCGTATTGATGATGAAGCGGTCGTAGATGGCGATGTTCCGGTTGTTGCGGGCGTTGCCGCCGACGAAGTCGTAGACGTCGTCGGGCAGGTCGCGGCGGTGCTGCCAGATCAGGTCGCCGGTCGCCGCGTCGATGGCCTCGATGACGTCGCTGGCCTGGGGCATGTAGAGGACGCCGCCGTAGGCGAGGGGCGTGCCCTCCTGCCGCCCCGGCGCGAGGGCGCGCGACCACACCATGCGCAGGTCGCCCACGTTGCCGCGGTCGATCTGGTCGAGCGGGCTGTAGCCCCACCCGTCAAGGGTGCGGCGCCACGTCAGCCAGTCGCCGGGGGCGGGGTTCTGGAGCATCGCGTCGGTGACCGGGACGAACGCCGCGTCGCCGGGCGCTTCCTGACCGGCTGCCGACACCGCCGGCGACAGGCAGGCCGCCGCGAGGGCGGCGAGCATCGCGCGATGGAGCGGCGAGCGCGCGGATCCGGCCTTTGCCGAGTGCGAGTTCCGGGTCGAGAGAGTCCGGCGGGTCGTCGTTGTCGGAACCATCGCGTCACCGTAGCACATCCGGGGCCGACTCACGCCCCTTCGCCGCCGGCCTGCTTGGCCGATTCACCGGGAGCGAGTAGCATGGACCAGGAGCCTGTGCCCGAACGGCGGGCGGGGCAATCGGTTTCGAGGAAAACCGCGACAGCGACCCCCGGAGCGCGTGGCATGGAACAGGAGTCGGTGGTCCCGTGGGCCTGATGGATCGGCTGCTCGGCCGGAAACCGAAGGAAGACGCACCCGATCCCCTCGCCGATATGGTGCTCCGGAAGTTGAAGGTCGGCTATCTCGTCGACCACGACCTCCGCACCTGGCGGGTGACCGGCTACTCCCGCTACCGGTTCTCGGGCCTCGACGACGACCTCGAGGAGTGGGAGCTGACGACGAGCGGCGAGCAGCGCTACCTCGAGCGGGCCGGCGACGCCTGGTCGCTGTCGCGCCGCATCGCCGTCGACGACATCGCCGGTGACGTCCGGCGGCACATCCTCGACCACGACGACCCGCCGGCGCGCATCGTCTTCGAGGGGGCCGAGTACCGCCTCGACGCCTCCTACGCGGGGCACATGTTCCCCGACGGGGCCGGGGCCGGCGAGCCGCTGGTCCGCTGGGAGTTCGCCGACGCGGCAGAGACCGCGTTCGTCGGCGTCGAGCAGTGGGGCGAGGCGGAGTTCACGGCGGCGGCCGGCCGCGTGGTCGAGGAGTACCAGTTCACCCATATCCTGCCCGGGAGCCCGGAATGAACCGCCGCCCTTCGTTGCCTTCGTGGACAGGCCTCCGCCGCGAGGCGACGGGAGCCCCCGGCGCGGTTGCGCGCCGCTCCGGGACGGGCCGGGTGCCTCATCCAGGCCGCAGGGGGTTGGCGAGCGACGCTGTGCCCGGCGCCGCGGCACGCCGCTCCGGGACGGGCAGGGCGGCCGCGCGGCGAGGCGGGACGACGGCTCTTCTCGCCGTCGCCTTCCTCGCCGCCGCGTCCTGCGCCAGCGAGACCCCGCTCGAACGGCTCGCACAGCAGCTCGACCGGTACCCGGAATACTCGGTGGTGCTGCAGGACATGAGCGACGAGGGCTTCGGGTACGCGCACCAGTACCGCGTCGTCGTCGGCGAGTCGCAGGCGGGCTCGGACGAGCCGGTCTACCGCGAGGCGGTCCTCGACTGGCTGGAGGTCGATTCCTCGACCTACTCGCGCTACCAGTCGTCGCTCGGCATGGTGGTCCTGTCGAAGGGGCGCGACGGGACCGTCGACCGGGAGGAGCATCCGCCCGGCTACCAGCAGGTGGGGGACGAGCGGTACGGCCAGTGGCGCAACGACGGGGGCGGCCGGTCGTTCTGGGAGTTCTATGGCCAGTACGCCCTGCTGAGCAACCTCATCGGCGGCTTCGGGCGTCCCATCTACCGCGACGACTGGGACGGCTATCGCGACTCGCGGAGCCGGGGGCAGACGTACTACGGTCCCGGCGGCGGCGTGTACGGCACGAACGGCTCCACCACCCGGCAGACCAGCCCCGACTTTTTCCGCCGGCAGCAGGCGCGTCAGGCCGCGCAGGGCCGGTCGTTCGGCCAGCGGGTCCGCGGCCGCATGGCGGGCGGCGTCCGCAGCTTCGGCAAGTAGCCGCCAAGCCTCGGGAGGGCGTGTGATGTCCGTGGATCAGATAGTGGCCGGCTTCGTCTACCTGGCCGTCATCCTCGTGCTGCTGGCCGTCGGCAAGTGGGTCTACGACGCGCTCCACCGGCGCTTCGTGCTCCGGGTCGAGCTGCTCGAGAAGGACAACCTGGCCCTGGCGGTCACCGTCGCCGGCTACTACCTGGGGCTGGTCGTCGTGCTCGGGGGTGTGGTGTCCGGGCCCGCCTCGGTCAGCCTCGTCGACGACGTCATCGGCCTCGTCATCTTCGGCGGGCTCGCCATCGTCCTGCTCAACCTCTCGGCCTGGGTCAACGACCGGCTCGTGTTCTCGCGTTTCGACAACGAGCGCGAGATCGTCGAGGACGGCAACGTCGGCGTGGGCATCCTGGAGGGGGCCAACTACGTCGCGGTGGGGCTGATCACGGCCGGCGCGCTGTCCGGCGAGGGGGGGATGGCGTCGGCGCTGGTGTTCTGGGTCACCGGCCTTGCCGCCCTCGTCGTCGCCGGGGTCCTCTACGACCGCATCACGTCGTACGACCTCCACGACCAGATCGAGGGGGGCAACGTCGCCGTCGCGGTCGCCTTCGCGGGGGTCCTCGTGGGGTTCGGCAACGTCATCCGCCTCGCCGGCGAGGGCGACTTCGTCTCCTGGAACGAGAGCCTGAGCGAGTTCGGGTACTACCTGGTGGTGGGGCTGGTCCTGCTGCCGCTGGTCCGGCTCTTCGCCGACAAGGTGCTGCTGCCCGGGGCGCGGCTCGCCGACGAGCTGGTGAAGGAGCGGCCCAACCTGGGAGCCGGGGTCATCGAGGGCGTGACCTATCTCGCCGCCTCCATGCTGATCGGCTTGACGCTGTAGCAGGACCGATTGGGGGCGGTGTCGGTCCCGGCCGGTCGCCGCCGCGGCACGTCATTCAGACATGGGCATCCGCGCGTTCGCGGTGGCGCAAGCCCTGACGCTGGCTGTCGGCTTCCTGCGCCGCGAGAACCTGTTGCGTCTCCTCGGGGTCATCGCGGTGCTGATCCTGGGCGGGGCGGCCGGCTTTGCGTTCTTCGAGGGGCGGTCCCCGGCCGACGGGCTCTGGTGGTCCATCGTCACCCTGACCACCGTCGGCTTCGGCGACATCTTCCCCGTGACGCTCGGCGGCCGCCTCATCGGCATCGTGCTCATGTTCTTCGGCATTGGCGTCCTGGGCATGTTCACGGCCACCATCGCCGGGGTGTTCGTGGAAAAGCGCATGAGGAAGGACCGGGGCATGGATTCGTACGACGGCAAGGGGCACATCATCCTGTGCGGCTGGAACGGCCGGATGAAGGAGATCCTGGCCGACCTGAGGGCGGATGGGCGTCCCGCCGCCAAGGACATCGTTCTGTTGGCGGACGTCGACGCCAAGCCGGTGGTGGACGAGCAGCTCCACTTCGTGCGCGGCGACGTGACCGAGGAGTACCTGAAGCGCGCCGGCATCGGCGCCGCGGCGACCGTCGTCATCGTGGGAGACCGGTCGCTGGACTACAGCGCGCGCGACGCCAAGGCGGTGTTGTCGACGCTGACCGTCAAGGGCCTCAATCCGGGGGTCTACTGCATCGTCGAACTCGCCACCGAGGCGAACTTCCGCCACTGCGAGCGGGCTCGCGCCGACGAGATCGTCGTGGGGGCCGAACTCTGCAGTCGGGTGATGTCGACGGCGACCCTCGACCACGGCATCTCCCGGGTGCTGCGCGAACTGCTCAGCGCGCAGGAGGGGCACGACTTGGTCACCGAGCCGGTGCCGTCTGCGCTGGCCGGCCGGCCGTTCATCGAGGTGTTCTCCGCCCTCAAGCGCGAGCAGGACATGATTGCGGTTGCAATCCAGCGGGACGGGACCGGGACCCTGGTGACCAACCCTGGCGCGAATGCTGAGGTCGCGGTGGCGGATCGCCTGGTAGTGATCTCGGCCCGGAAGGGGAGGGCGGCTGCCGCGCGTTGAAGGCCGCGGCCGGACTCCCGCGCCGGCACCGGGGGCGGCGTCCCCGATCGTGCCCCCCGGGCGCCCGGTGGAGACGACCCCGGTGGAGACGACATCGGTCGCGTCGAGAGCGGCATTGCTGTTTGAAGGCCGCGTGGGTTCGGACCGCGCCGCGTGGGCTCGGACCGCGACCCGTTGAACCCGGCGCACCGACTGATCGTCAATCAGAGAGGAATCCCGGTGCCGCCCCGTTTCGAGCGTGGGGCGGGCAGCCCAGGAAATGCCCTCGCGCCGTACCCGGCGGGCCTCCTGCAACCGCCCGTCGCGACCGGCGCGCAAGGGAACGTGAATACACCACGTTGATTTCTCGTATTCCTGGCACCCCGCAACGGCCGTCACCGACCGGCGCGCAGGGGACCGCACGCGCGAGGAGGCGCGATGAATGTCTGAGCATCTGGAAACGGTCAAGGGCCACCTGCTCGATCTCGGGCTCACGATCACGGGGGAGAACGAGGCCGACGACCTGGTGGTGGTCGACGACGAGGACAACGGCATCAAGCAGCTCGTCATCGACTGCGAGCCGCCCATCGTCATTCTCGAGCAGCTCATCGGCGACGTGCCGCCGGAGCCGGGCGACCTCTTCACCCGGCTGCTGCAGATGAACAACACCCTGGTGCACGGCGCGTTCGCTCTCGACGAGACGGGCCGGCGCATCTTCTACCGCGACACCCTGCAGCTCGCCAACCTCGATCTGAACGAGCTCGAAGGCTCGATCCGGGCCCTGTCGCTGGCCCTCGCCGAGAACGGCGCCGAGCTCCTCGCCTACTGGAAGAAGTAGCCATGAGTATCTTTCGCAGAATGTTCAAGGTCGCCCAGTCGAACGCCCACGCCGCCGTCGACCAGTTGGAGGACCCGATCAAGATGACCGAGCAGGGCATCCGCGATCTCAAGAAGAACCTCCAGGCGGCGATGGTGAGCCTCGCCCAGGTCAAGTCGCTGGCCATCCGCCTGCAGAAGGAGACCGACGACCACAAGAAGCGGGCGGCGGACTACGAGCGCAAGGCGATGCTCCTGCTCCGGCGGGCCGAGGCCGGCGAGATGGCCGCGGCCGAGGCCGAGCGCCTCGCCACCTCCGCCCTCGAGAAGAAGGACGACTCGGTGAAGCAGGGGGCCCGGGTCGGCGCCGACTACGAGACCCAGCGGCGCATGTCCGACCAGCTCCAGGCCAAGGTCGAGGACCTCAAGCGGCAGATCGCCAAGTACGACAACGAGCTGATCACGCTTCGCGCGCGGGCCCGCACCGCGTCGTCGATGCGCAAGATCAACCAGCAGCTCGCCGGCGCGGACGCCTCGGGCACCGTCGCGATGCTTGAGAAGATGAAGCACCGGGTGCAGGAGGAGGAGTCGCTGGCCGAGGCCTACGACCAGCTCGCCGACGTCGGCGGCACCATCGACGAGGACATCGACCGCGCCCTCGCAGGGCCCTCGCCCAGCGCCGGGGCCGACTCGCTGGCCGAGCTCAAGAAGAAGATGGGCATCGCGGCGACGTAGGACCCCTGCGCGGGCTTCGGGTCGGGTGCAGTTCTCGGAGCGGAACCGCTGGCTGACCGGGTCGTGGCGCTGGGCTACAGCGGTTGCGGCCCGCCCTACTCGCTCCGGCTGTTTTTGAATCACTTCGGGACTGCGGGCGCTCCCGCATGCGTGCGGAGCCGTAGCGGCCAGGCAGCGGGCATCTTGTACGCCGAATTCGGCGGACGTGGCGCCGACCGTAGTTGAAGCCGGAACCCGGGCGCCACGGTAGAATGGGCGACAGCCTTGGAACCGGGCGCCACCCGCCAGATGGTCACGAAGAGGGCAAGCCAGGGCACGCAGCACGAGCGCTGGGAGGCGTTGCGACGCGGGTCGGACGCCGACAGACGGCAGCTTCTCGCGGAGTTGACCAGCTTGGCGGGGGAGCTGCCGCCCGACCTCGAGCACCGCCGGCCGTGCCTGCTGGGTCCGCCGGAAGCGTTCCCCGACGCCCTGGCATCGGCCTCCTACTTCGACGACTGGACCACCCACGACCCCGCTCGGACGGGACCGGTGAGCAGCGCCGTCGCCAGGCGGCTTGCGAGCAGTTGCGCGGGGTGGCCCGTACGGCCGACCGCGGCCGAGTTCTACGCCGCGATCCACGCCGAACATCCCGATGGGCGACAGAAGGCCCTGATCTCGACCTGGGCGACGGAGGCGTCCTACCTCGACATCATGGACGCCTGGGCGGAGCGCGTCTACACGATCCGCGAGCTCGTCGCCGCGTTCCACAAGATCGAGGGCCTCTATGCCTTCACGCGCTTCCGATGGCTGAACAAGATGGCGCTGGTGCCCGAGGCCGCGGGAATTCCGCTGTGGAAGAGTTGACGCTGCCCGAGCCAGCCCGGAGCCTGTGGCGCAAGACCGCCGCCACGTTGAAGCGGGCGCTCTCCCAGACCGAACACCCCCTTTCCCGTTGGAGCATCGGGGGCGGGAGCATCCTGGCCCTGCGGTGGGGACATCGGGAGAGCACCGACATCGACCTGACGGCGCCGAGCGGATCGGGGATCCACAGACTCGACCAACGTGTCGGCGGAACCCTCGAGGCCGACATGACGGCGATCGGCGCCGTCGACGTCGCCACCGGGAGAACGCGTCACCGGATCGAGTTCCCGGGAGGCAGCATCGACATCGCGGAGCTCGACGCTCGACCGGACGGGGGCGGCCGGGTCAGCGCCGTGGACGGTCACGAAGTGACCGTCAAGAGCACGACGCAGATACTGCGCGGAAAGCTCGAGCGGGCACTGCGCCAGGAGAGCCCCGTCCGCGACCTGTTCGACGTCGCCGTCGCCCACCACGCGGAGCCCGACGCGCTCGCAGAAGCGGCGAACATGCTGAGCGAGGAGGAGTTCCGCCAGGTCAAGGCCCACTGGCTGACGAGCCGCCACAGCCTCGAGCACGAAGCCGGGTCGAAGCTGGCGAGAGTCAACCCGGAGTACGAGGCCGAACGGCGCGACCCCGTCGGCCGCGCCGTTGAACGACTCGATGACGCGCTGTACCTCGCGGTTCGAATCCGGGCCACGGACACCCGCGTGATCATCGAGACCCGAACGAGAGGGCAGACGCCGAGAACGATCGAGACGACTCACGACGAAGCGGCGAAGACGATCGAGCGCACGGGGATGGCGGAGTTCCTGAGCCAACACGTCGCCGGCAACGTCAGGCATGTCGCCGATCCGGCTGAGCTCGCGAGAGTCCCGGGCGGAACCGAGAGAACAATCGTCGACTGGCAACGCGGGCCACGTCGGTGACTCGGACCGCGGCCGCCCCAGGCAGATGCCGCCGGCAACAGCACGAGCAGAATCGACCGCGGGGCGACCTGGGGGCCTGGCAGCCGGTGGCGAGCTCCCGCGTGGCACCGGGAAGGGCGAGGCCGGATGCGTCGCCGGTCGATGCGGTGGAGCCTTCCATCGCGGGCTCGTCTACACCTGGAGCGAGGTCCCATGGGCGTGGCCCAGCGCCCGCATGACCTCCTCGGCCGCCCGGACCCCGTGGTACTGCGCCTCCTCGAAGACCGAGATGCCGCTCATGTCGGAGTGGGCGAAGCGGATGGCGCCGTGCGGGGCCGCCGCCCGTCGCCGCGCCTCGCCCCGGATGAAGCCGGGCACGGGCCGGATCATCGCGTGTCCCCACAGCATGACGTCGATGCGGGTCACCCGCGACTCGATGTCGGGGTGCGCCTGCACGAGGTCGGCGAGAATCAGCGAGGCCCAGTCGCGCCATTCCTGCGCCAGCATCCAGGCGCGGGCCGCGTCGGGGTTGGGGACGGCGAGGGGGAGGTACCAGGTCAGCACGCTGGGGCCCGGCGCCGTCCGCAGGTCCTGGTGGGTGGCGACGACGTAGCCGAGCGAGGGACTGTCGTACAGCACGTTGTCCCATGCCGCCCCGTCCGGCGGCCGGTCGACGGTCAGGTTTGCGACCACCCACGGGCTGTAGGTGAACGACTCGAGCCCGGCGAGGGCGTAGCCGTCGATCACGTAGGGGGCGGTGAACCGGGGAAGGGCGTAGATGCAGTGGCGCGCCCGGAACCGCACCGCGGTTTCGGTGCGCGTGTCCAGCGCGTCGACCTCGACTCCGCCGGCCCCCGCGCCGCTGGTCGGGCGCACGCGGTAGACCAGCATCCGGGGGAGCACGTTCCCGCCCACGCGGTCGAGGAAGTGCCGCACGATGCGGCCGTTGCCCTCGGGCCACGTCAGGTACTCGACGTCGTCGGGGCGCGAGCAGAAGTAGTGCCATCCCGCCCAGGCCGAGGTCGTCTCCAGCGTGCAGCCGTAGTCGTCGCGGCAGCAGTAGTCCACGTACCAGCGCAGGCGGCGGGATGACCACCCGGCGCGGTCGAAGTACTCGCGCATCGACATGCCGTCGAGCCCGGCGATCGCGGCGTCGGCGGAGCCGGCCGCGACGGGGAGGGCGAAGGCCCGGCGGCCCCGCGAGTCCCGGTAGTCCCGGTATCGCCGTATCTCCGCCTCGAACGCCGCGAGCTCCGCCGCCTCGGCGGAGCCGGGCGCGGGATCGACCACGTCGCGCGCCGACAGCCCCTCGCGCCACCCGCCGTCGACGAACAGGCGCTCCTGCGGGGCGTGGCAGAGGTGGCGCGGGTCGTAGACAGGCTCGCCGTCCGGGCCGGTGTCGAGGACCAGGCCCATCTCCGCGACCAGCTCCCGCGTCGCGGTGGCCTCGGCGGTGGGGACCGGCAGGTAGTGCGCGCCCCACGGATAGGCCGAGACGTCGTTGGCGCCCCACCGCGCGTTGCCCCCCGCGTCGGCCTCCAGCTCGAGCACCACGAAGTCGCGGATGCCGCTCCGCGCGAGCTTCCACGCCGCGGACAACCCCGTGACGCCCGCCCCCACGATGGCCACCCCGACGTCGCGGACCTGCCGCGGCTCGGGCCGCGCGCCCTCACGCAATAGATGTCCCAGCCGATGCGAGGCGCCCACGATCGCGCCGTCGATGCGTCCCGCGTCGAGGGCCCGCCCGGCGGACGCGGGCAGCCGGGGGCGGCAGCCGAGCGCCGTCGCGGCAGCCGCGCCCGGGCCCATCCGCAGGACGTCCCGGCGCGTCAGCCCGCGGCTCCGGGGGATTCGTCGCCTGCTCATGGGTGGGTCATGGGCCGGCCATCCGCGTACTGCTCCCAGCCCTCCGCGTGGTACCGCACCAGGATCTGGTTGTTCAACCGGTTCACCTCCACCGGCACCGGGGCCATGTCGGCCGGGAACTCGAACAGCGACCGTGCGATGGCCGGCGTCAGGTAGCGCAGATCCGGCGGGAACGCCTGGGACAGCGTCACCGGCTCGGGCGACGCCAGCACGTAACCCCATTCCCCGAAGGTCGGGACCGGCGCGTGGTAGGGCCGGGCGTGCAGCCCCGCCGCGCGGACGGTCTCGACCACGCACCAGAACGCCCGCCGGGAGACGAGGGGCGAGGTGCTCTGGATGGCGGCCGCGCCGCCCGCGTTCAGGCGGCCCGCGAGCCGCCGGTAGAAGGTGGTCGTGTACAGCTTGCCGAGCGAGTAGGTGCGGGGGTCGGGGAAGTCGACGACGATGAAGTCCCAGCGGGCGGGGTTCGACTCGAGCCAGACGAACGCGTCGGCGTTGACGATCTCGACCCGGGGCGAGCGCAGGGCATGGCCGTTGAGGGCCGCGAACGCCTCGTGGTCGCGGAAGATGTCGGTCATCGCGGGGTCGAGGTCCACGAGCGTGACTGTCTCGACGCGCTCGTCCTTCAGGAGCTCGCGGACCGCCATGCCGTCGCCGCCGCCCAGCACCAGAACGCGGCGGGGAGCGGCCACCGCGGCGAGGCCGGGGTGCACCAGCGCTTCGTGGTAGCGGTACTCGTCGAGGGTCGAGAACTGCAGGTTGCCGTTCAGGAACAGCCGAACCCCGTCGCCGCCCCGCGTCAGCACGATGCGCTGGTAGGCGGACGAGCGCGACAGGACGACCGGCTCCTCGTAGAGCCGCCGCTCGGACCAGGTCGTCAGGTCGTCCGAGAAGACCGCGCCCGCCGCGAGCACCGCGAACGCCGCCCAGGCCTGCACGGCGAGCCGCGGCCGCCGGTGGCGGCGGCGGAAGTAGTGGCAGGTCCACACCGCGACCAGCACGTTCAGCCCGCCGAACACGAACGACGACCGCATCAGGCCGACCTGCGGCACCAGCCACAGCGGAAACAGCAGCGCCGCGGCCAGCGCCCCCAGGTAGTCGAGCGACAGAACGCGCGAGACGAGGTCGTGCAGCGGGAACTCGTCCTTCAGGATGCGGATGAGAAACGGAATCTCCAGGCCGACGAGCACCCCGGTGGCGGTGACCCAGCCGTACAGCACGACGTGAAAGGCGTTCACCTCGGAGAACGCGAAGAACAGCACCGGCGACGAGAGCCCGCCGACGAGGCCCACCAGGATCTCGATCTCGATGAACCGGACCAGCAGGTCGCGCCGGACGTGGCGCGACAGGTACGACCCCACGCCCATCGAGAACAGGTAGACCCCGATGACGGTGGAGAACTGCGTGACGCTGTCGCCCAGGAGGTAGCTGGCGATGGTGCCCGCGAGCAGCTCGTAGATCAGGCCGCAGGTCGCGATGGTGAAGACCGCGATGAGCAGGACGCCGGTGCCGGCGCCGATGGGGTCGGCGGGGGCGGCGCGGGGATCGTCCATGGAGCGGTCGGGCCGGGCGCCGGCGGGCGCGGGCACGGTAGTCACGTCCTACTATACCGTGGTCGATGCCACTGTTCGCGCGATGGCCGGACACCGATCCGGGCGGCCGCCGACATTGCGGACGAGCATGGGGGCGAGGCTGTCGCAAGCGTGTCGAGACACGACTTGTCGATTGCGCGCAAGTCGCCGCACGCTCTTCCACGCGCCCGACGTCTGACGGATGACCTCGCTGGTCAGCGAAAGCCGTCCGGGGCCGGTGATGCCTCAGTACCGGAACAGGTACTGGAACTTCAGGAACACCGCGCGGTTCGTCCGCTGGCGCCAGGTCCAGGCCGAGCGCCCGCTGCCGACCTCGTGCCAGTCGAGCAGGTCGCCGTCGATTCGGTCGGCCTGCTGATAGTGGTCGTCGTAGCCGGCATAGAAGACGGTGCCCGCGTTGACGCGGTAGGTGAGCAGGAAGTTCAGGTCCAGCTTCCCGCGCAGCGTGTTGTACTCGCTGATGTTGCGGAAGAGCAGGCGGTTGCTGAACTGGTAGGTGGTGAGGGCGCGGTAGATCCGGACGTCGAACACCGCGCCGCTCCCGCGCCGGGGGTCCGTGAACCGGTTCGTGGTGACGTTGATGGCCGATCGCAGCCGGGGGACGGGGCGCAGGTCGAGCCGCGCGGTGACGCCCTGCTCCCGGCCGAGGTACGGCGACTCCTCGTCGAAGCGGATCTGCTCGCCGCGGCGGTACTCCAGGGACACCCCGATCCGCCGGCTCGTGTCGACGCGGCCGAAGACGCGGGCGCGGGTCTTGTGGAAGTCGATGCCGCCGAACCGCTCGAGCTCGCGGCGGACGTTGCTGGCGACGAACATGTTGCGGGCGAGGGCGAGGTTGATGCCGGCGTCGGCGATCTCGTCCTGCAGGACGCCCGCGAAGTCGTGGTTGCGCCCGTAGACGAACTCCGGCCCCCAGTTGCGGAGCCAGTGCTCCGGCCACCAGCGGTAGCCCCCGGTCGCCGACGTGTAGCGCTGGTCGGTGCGCCGGACGAACCCCACGTCGGTCCTGAACTCGGGCGACAGCGAGTACGACGACACCGCGTAGCGCAGGTTGCGGCCGCTCTTGCTGAACCTCGCGTCGAGCAGGTGGCCCGTCGTCTGCCTGCCCCCGCGGTCCCGGTGGTCGGTGCCCATGGCCCGGAACGCGACCGCGTGGGTGTCGCCGAGGCGGAAGTTCGAGTCGACGCCGGCGAGCCGGCTGTAGCCGTCGAGCAGCTCCCGGTCGGTGAGGACGGCCCCGACGTGCGACTCGGCGTAGAGGTCGTAGCGCGCCCGGCCCACGAACGTGTGCGCGGCCTGTCCGAACCCCGGATCCGTGCGGTCGTCCACGTTCCCCGGCTCGGCGTCGTTGGCGTACATCAGCCCGAGGGTGGTCCGTCCGACCTTGCCGGTCAGCTTGGCGCCGTACGCGGGGTCCACGATGGTGCGGGTGTGCACCGCGGTGATCGGCGCCCGGATGTTGAAGATCTCCGCCCCCTCGAGGAAGAACGGGCGCAGCTCGGGGTAGAACAGCGCGAACCGCTGGTTGACCTCGATCTGCGGCAGGTCCGACTCGATCTGCGAGAAGTCGGGGTTGAAGGTGACGTCGGCGGTGAGGTTGGACGTGACGCCGTACTTGACGTTGACGCCGGCCTCGGGCGACAGGTCCCCCTCGTCGAACCGGCCGGTGCCGCGGTCGAGGGCGCCGAACCGGGTCGCGGTGACGGTGGGCAGGATCTCGAGGTTGTGGCTGCGCGAGAGGTCCGTCATGCCGTCGAGCAGGCCCATCTGGGGCAGGAAGCCGGCGATGTCGCGCGACGTGCGGGACCAGACGTCGGCCTCGTCCCTGCCGCCGATGGTGCGCGCGATCTGCAGCCCCCACCGGTGCTCCGACCCGGCTTCCCGCCGCGGGTACCGGAGGCTCTTGAAGGGGATGGCCATCTCCGCGACGAAGCCGTCGGCCACGAGGCGGGCCGCGGTGTCGAACAGCACGTCCCACGAGGCGTCGCCGCGGGGGACGCCGAAGCGGCCGCCCCCGAGGGCCCCCGCCCGCAGGATCGCGTCTCCCTGCACCCCGTAGCCGTTCACGGTGAAGACGTAGGCCCGCTGCTGGTCGAGGAACGGGTCGAAGTAGATCAGGAACAGGTCGTCCTCGACGGTCTGGTCACGGTCGCGCCGGTTCGCCCGCATCATGCCGGGGTCGCGGTAGTGCGCGTGCAGGCCGAGGTAGAGGTGGTCGCTGTCGTAGGCGACGTAGACGTCGCTCGCCTCGCTGGCCGGCGGGCCGTCGAGGGGCCGGCGCTGCACGAGCTCGGTGATGTGGGCGGCGCTCCGCCAGACGGGGTCGTCGAGCCGGCCGTCGATGACCGGCGGCTCGGCCACCCGCGGCGGCCGGACGACGGGACGCCCCGTGTCGTCCTGCGCGGCCGATCCGCCCGCGGCAGCGAGAAGGAGGACCAGCCACGCCGGGGAAAACCGCGGCCTCCGGGGCCGCGTGTGAAGTTCCGGGCGTACGGGGCCGATACAGTCAGTAATCCCGGCGCACGGGATGCGTTCCGGTGCGCGCTGCCGCGGTCCACGAGGCCGGAGGGGCATGGCAGAGGGACACGGGAAGGGTTGATCGGATTCGGCAGGGAGGACCCTCATGCGACCAATGGCATCGGCAGCGGCGATGGCGGGCGCGGCGCTGCTCGGCGGCTGCCTCGCCACGACCGGTTACGTCGATGACGCCACCACGCAGATTCAGGCGCAGGTCGGCGCTCAGGTCTCGCAGATGCGCCGCGACCTGGACGACTCGGAGGCCATCGTACAGCAACAGGGGGCGCGGATCGACGCGGTCGAGCAGACCGCGCAGAACGCGTTCGCCGTCGCCAGCTCGGCGGAGATGACGGCGGAGATGGCGCAGAGGACCGCCGACCAGTTGGGCAACACCCTCGAGAGCGCGAACCGGCGTCTCGTGTACGAGATGGTGATCGACGAGAACGTCGCCGGGTTCGGGATCTCGCAATCCACGCTGCCCGACGAGGTCCGCGCGTATCTGGACCAGTTCGTGGCCGACCTGCGCTCACTGCCGATCGCGTCATTCGTGGAGATCGAGGGGCACACCGACGCCACCGGCTCGCCCGCGAACAACGCGCGCCTCGGCATGCAGCGCGCCGACAGCGCCCGGCGCTATCTCCACGAGGCGCATCAGCTCCCCCTCCACAAGATGGGCATCATCAGCTACGGCGAGGACCAGCCGGTGGCGCCCAACGACACCGCGGCGGGGCGGGCGCAGAACCGGCGGGTCGTGTTGCGCGTACTCGCGTAGCCGACGCAACGGACGACAGGGCGGGGGCGACGAGCAGGCGCGACGCCTGCGCCCGCCGCCCGATCGCCCTCCATCCGTTCCTGGTCGGGGAGCGCCGTCGCCGGACGACTTCGCTCCCTCCGACCTGCCCTCCGGGGCTACTCCACGATCGAACGCCAGTTGTTCACCAGGTGCTCGGCCGTGCGCCACGCCAGGGCCTGCGCGGTCAGGGTGGGGTTGCGGGCGCCGCTCGTCCCCATGACCGAGGCGCCGAGGACGCCGAGGTTCGGCACCTCGTGCGACAGCCCGTGGCGGTCGACGACGTTGGTCTCGGGGTCGTCGCCCATGCGGGTTCCGCCGTAGGCGTGGGTCGAGACCCCCATCTGCCCGCCGAGGCCGCCCCGCAGCACCTCGACCGCGCCCGCCGCCCGGTACCACCGCTCCATCTTGTCCTGCAGGAACTCGGCGATGGCCAGCTCGTTCCGCTTGTACTCGGCCGTCACCCGGATCACCGGGTCGCCGACCGGATCGGTGACCACCGGGTCGAGGTCGAGGTAGTTCGACTCGTAGGGCAGGGTGGTCTTCTGGATGTAGGCGCTGTTCGTCCGGTCGGCGTTCTCCCGGACGAACCGCTTCCAGGCCGAGCCCCACGCGGGGGCGCGCCCGAACGTGCTCATGCCCGCGGCCGCGATGGGACGCCGGTCGGAGTACACCCACAGGTTGCCGCCCCCGATGAAGTCGAGGCCGCCGTGGTCGAAGTTGTCGTCGGCCCAGTCGTCCACGGCGACCCCCTGCGCGGGCAGCCCGTACCAGGCGTGCGTGTCGTAGGGGAACAGCGCCGTGACCCCCGCCCCCTGGTGGTGGCTGAGGTAGTGGCGGCCGACCTGCGCGCGGTTGTTCGAGAGCCCGAGGGGCCACCCCCGCGACTTCGACAGCAGCAGCAGGCGCACGTTCTCGTAGGTATAGCTGGCGAGCAGCACGAACCGGGCGGGCTGGAAGAGCTCCTCGCGGTCCTGCACGTAAGTGACGCCGGTCACCCGGCCCCGGTTGTCGGTCTCGATGCGCCGGACGTGCGCGTGGGTCACCACCTTCAGCCGCCCGGTGGCCTCGGCCCGGGGGATCGTCGTCACCGCCGGCGAGTTCTTGGCGTCGACGTGGCACCCGCCCCGGTTGCAGAAGCCGTGGTACATGCAGCCCGAACGGCCCTGGTAGGCGCGCGAGTTGATGGCGGCAGGCCCGGGGAACGGCTGCCAGTCCAGCGAGCGCGCCGCATCCGCCATGCCGTCCAGGAACCCGGTCCAGCGCAGCGCGGGCATCGGGTAGTCGCGGGCGCGGGGGCCCTCGAACGGGTTGCCTCGCTCGTCGCGCCGGCCGTCGACGTTGCCCGCCTGTCCCGAGACGCCGATCTCGTGCTCGACCCGGTCGTAGTACGGCTCGAGCTCGGCGTAGCCGAAGGGCCAGTCCTCGACCGTCGTCCCCTCGGGCAGGCGCGAGCGGCCGTAGCGCCGCGTCGTCGCCGAGACCACCTCGAAGTCCCACGGGTTGAGCCGCCAGCTCTGGGCCCAGTAGTGCAGGGTGGTGCCGCCGACCGCGTTCATCATGGGGTGGCCGCCGCCCTGGACCGCGGTCTCCGACCCGGAGCGGCGGAGGGTCGGCACCTCGTTGGCGCACTTCTGGACCGAGAACGGCCAGGCCCGCACGTTGTTCCGGATCTCGTCGGGGGCGAAGTCGCGGCGGGTGAGGCGGCCCCCCGCCTCGAGCCCGATCACGTCGAGCCCGGCCTCGGCGAGGGGGAGCGCGGCCACCCCGCCGGCCGCCCCGAGCCCCACGATGACGACGTCGGTTCCCGGCAGTCTAGTCGCCATGGCGCTTCTCCCCGGTTGCGGCGTCGACCACCGCCCGGTCGAAGTACTCGGTGTCGTAGGCCGACCGGCGGCGCGACGGCAGCTCGCCGGCCTCGAGCTGCGCCTGCAGCCGGGGCCAGACCGCCGTCCGCACGCCGGGATAGTCGATGAGGTCCCAGCCCACGTAGTCGCGGTTGCCGCCGTACCAGGGGTCGCCGAAGGTGCCCTGCAGGACGTGGCCGCGCACCATGTTGAAGAACGCGGCGGAGCTGCCCGCGAAGCCGGTGCGCGCGCCGGTCGCGGCGCCGGTCTCCACGTCGATGAGGGCCGACACCTGGTCGACGTGCGGCAGCTCGCGGAACGGCGCGCCGCGCGAGGCCCGGCAGTAGCGGTCGAAGGCGGCCAGGCCCGCCCGGTAGGCGTCTCGCGACTCGGACAGCGCGCCGCCGAGGGCCCGATCGATCGCGCCGCCGAGGGCCCGATCGATGTAGACGACGGCCCCGGCCGCCACCGCGCCCGGCCCGAGGTCGTCGCTCGGGATCAACTGGTCGGCGATCGCTTCGAGCAGGTCCGCCTCCTCCGCCGTCAGGTGCTCCCAGGCGGCGCGCGGCGGCTCCGGCGCGGCGGCCTGGGAAGCGCCCGGGGCCGGTGCGGCCGGCATGGTCGCGGCGGTTTCCACGGGCTTCTCCGCCGCGGCCGGCACCCCCGTGCCGGCTGCCGCCCCGGCCGCCGCCGCGGCTCCGGCGCGACGCAGCAGGGCGCGCCGGGAGATGAGCTGCGGACCCTCGTTCTTCATCGGTTGCTCCTCTCGCGTTTCCTTCCGGATGGACGGTTCATCGCCACCGAGCACGGTTCGGCCAAGTCCCTAGAACCGCTCGTAGACCGGCACGAGGTCGCCCCGCCCGATGACGTGGCCCTCCATCGCCTCGAGCAGCTTCCGGCGAGTCAGGCCCGGCTCGAGCCCCAGCACCTCGTCGAGCGCGTACACCGTGAAGTGGTACAGGTGCGGCGTGCCCGCCGGCGGCGCCGGCCCCCGGTAGTAGGGCCGCCGCCACCCGTTCAGCCCCTGGACGGCCCCGTCCAGCTCCGCCGGCATCGGCGTCTCCGGCAGGATCGGCAGCCCCTCGGGCAGCCCGCCGGCGGTGGCGGGGATGCCGTAGACGATCCAGTGCACCCACGGCGGCGGGCTCCCGGCCCCGAAGTCGGCGCAGACCACCGCGATCTCTCGGGTGCCCTCGGGCAGGTCGCTCCAGGTGACGGGCGGCGACACGTTGTGCCCGTCCGGCGTGTACCGCCGCGGCATCGTCTCGCCCGAGGCCATGGCGGGGCTCTCGACGCGTATCTCGTGCAGGCGCGGCTGACCCCCGGCGGACGCTGCGAGCAGGCCGGCGGCGAGAGCGAGACCGGCGGCCGGAAAGGGGTTGGGGGCTGGCATGGGCGCTACCTCATCCACATCGGCGACGGGTTACCCTTCGTCATCGCTCCGTAGCCTTGAGTGTAGGAGATGTGCGGTCGATTCGCCACGTCCGCAACATCGGCGCGGGGTTCTTTACCCCCCGACCCGTTTCTCGTAGACTGTCCGCGGAGGCAGGTCCACTGCCTTCCTGATCCGGCCGCCGCCGCGGCCCGGGACCTCGGCGGGGGCCTGTGGTTTGGATCGGATGGCGGCCGGCCGGCCGCCGTCACCTACAACTCGGAAGCGCGGGCGCACCGCGAGGGGCTCTGCCTCGATCTGCGAGCGGCGCTGCTGTCTGCAGCGCGCCCGCGGTGCGTCCCGCGCGCAGCATCTTGGAGGACATGGCCATGAGAGCTATCCAAGCCGGGTTCCTGCTGGGAGCGTTTCTGCTGAGCGCCCCGGCGCTCGCCCAGAACGACGCCCTCCGCGGCACGTGGTCGGGCCAGTGGATTCCCGAGTCGGGCTACGACGCCTCGACGGTGCGGTTCGAGGTCGACGGCGACACCATCACCGGCGAGATGCTCAACCCGGCGAACGTGGCGTTCGACGTCATCGAGTTCGATGCCGACACCCTCGAGCTCGTCGCCGAGGCGACCCACCCCGAGCAGGGGCACTTCCGCATCGAGGCGCGCATCGAGGAGGTCACGCGCCTGAACGGCACCCTCTTCCACGACGGCGCCGGCGGCGCGTTGCGGCTGACGAAGTGGACCTACCGGCCCCGCCGCTGATGCCGCCAGCCGCCGGGTAGCGGCTATAATGGCGGCAACATGCGAACAGCTTGGTGCCTGTGTGTCGGACTCTGTACGTTCGTCGCCGCGCCGGCCGCCGCCCAGGAGGCGCCCGCGGCCGGGAGCGGCGGCGGCCCCCTGGCCGAAGGCCAGTCGTTGATCCTCGAGGGCGACGACGCCCCGCAGGCCGGTTTCTCCGTCGGCCGGTCCCTGCGGGTGGAGCCGCGCCGGGTCGACCGGCCCCCGGTCGTGGACGGCCGGCTCGACGAGGAGATCTGGCTGTCGGCCGCCGTCGTCGACGACTTCGTGCAGCAGGAGCCGGCCGAAGGCGAGCCGGCGACGGAGCGCACGGTGGTGCGCCTGCTCTACGACGCGCGCGCCCTCTACCTCGGCGTCGAGGCCTACGACTCGGCCCCCGAGGCGGTCATCGCCACCGAGATGCGCCGTGACTCGCTGCGGCTCCTCGACGAGGACAACTTCCAGGTCATCCTCGACACGTTCCACGACCGCCGCTCCGGCTACATGTTCGTGACCAGCCCCCTCGGGGCCAAGCTCGAGCAGCAGGTGTCCGAGGAGGGCGAGGGGGGCTGGCGAGGCACCAACACGTCGAACATCAACGTGAACTGGGACGGGGTCTGGGACGTGGTGGCCCACCGCACCCCCGAGGGGTGGACGGCCGAGATCGCGATCCCCATGATCACCCTGCGCTTCCCCGAGAACGAGGAGCAGGTGTGGGGCGTCAACTTCATGCGGAACATCCGCAGGAAGAACGAGCAGGTCTACTGGGCGCCGATCTCGAAGGAGTACACCCTCACCCGCGTGAGCCTCGCCGGCACCATGACCGGCATCACCGCCGTCGACCAGGGCATGGACCTGCGGGTGACCCCCTACCTGCTGACGGGGGGGCGGCAGGACCGCGTGGACGCCGGCGGGCTCGACGGCAGCGGGTTCCGCGACCTCGGCCTCGACGTGAAGTACGGCCTCGCGTCCGGCCTCAACCTCGACGTCACCCTCAACACCGACTTCGCGCAGGTCGAGGTGGACGAGCAGCAGGTCAACCTGACCCGGTTCCCGCTGTTCTTCCCCGAGAAGCGCGACTTCTTCCTCGAGAACGCGGGCATGTTCAACGTCGGGGCGTCCTCGGGCTTCAGCCGCCTCGCGGACCTGTTCTTCACCCGGCGCATCGGGCTGTCGGAGCGCGGCCAGCCCGTGCCCATCGTCGGGGGCGCCCGGGTCTCGGGCAAGGTCGAGCGCCACAACGTCGCGGCCATGAACATCACCACGCAGGAGGCGTTCGGCAGCCCCGGCGACAACTTCTTCGTCGGCCGCTACAGCCGCGACATCCTGGCCCGCTCCAAGGTCGGCGGCATCGTCATCGACAAGAGCGCGCTCAGCGACGCGCACTTCAACCGCACGCTGGCCGCCGACACCACCTTGGCCGTGCACCGCAACTTCACGGTGAACGGGTTCCTCGCCAAGACCGAGACGGCGCTCTGCGGCGCGAGCTCGGTGACGCGGGGCCGATGCCCCGGCGAGTCCGGGCGGGACATGGCCGCGTACGCCCGCGGCACCTGGCTCAGCCCGTCGTGGAGCGTCTACGCCGAGTACATCGACCTGCAGGAGAACTTCAACGCCGAGGTCGGCTTCGTGCCCCGCGTCGGCATCCGCACCTCGAAGTTCCACGGCGAGTGGGACCCCCGCCCCGGGCGCTGGGGCATCCGAATGTTCGACCCCATGTGGAACATCACCTACACCACCGATCAGAACAACCGGCTGCTGACGCGGCGCATCCACCACATGATCGGGACCTACTTCGAGAACGGCTCGTCGATGACCGTGTGGTACAACGACCACTTCGAGCAGCTCGACATCCCGTTCACCATCTACGGCCAGGGGGTCACGATTCCGCCCGGCACGTACCGCTTCGGCGAGTGGAACTACCGCTACCGCAGCGACCCCTCGCGCCGCCTCTACGGCGAGCTGGGCTACTCGCCGCAGACCTTCTTCGGCGGCACCCGCGTCAACTCCCGTGCCACCCTCGGGCTGCGGGCCACGAGCCGCATCGCGGCCGAGCTGCGGTTCGACCGCAACGACGTCGAGCTGCCGTGGGGCGACTTCGTCGCCGATCTCTCGTCGCTGCGCCTCGACTTCGCGCTCTCGCCGGAGATGACCCTGCGCACCCTGACCCAGTACAACTCGACGGCCGGCGAGCTCAGCACCAGCGTCCGGTTCAACTGGATCTACAGCCCCGGCAGCGACATCTACGTCGCCTACGACGAGATGCGGCTGTACGACCAGCCGTTCCTGTACACCCCCGGCATCTACGGCAACTACGACACGCCGTGGCTCCGCAACCGGCAGCTCGCGGTCAAGATGACCTACCTGTTCTCGCGCTGAGGGGGAATCGTCGGCCCGCGGCCGTCTGGGGGACGGCACCGTAGAACGGTGCAGACGACTCGCTGGCAGGGTGATTGGGCGGCGGTCGAAGCCGCAGGCGGCGCTCTCCGAGCTGGTCTTGGCGGCCGGCCACGCGGTCGCCCGCGCTTGCCTCCCCCCGTCTCGAGTTGGTGGCGGGGGCAGTCATTTCGTCCCGTCGTCCCGGCGTCGCACCGGCGAGGACGTCTCCACGAGATCATCTCTGATTCCGGGTTTCCGGCAACTGTGTTGCCGAAAAACAGGTTTTTTCGGCATCATGGTTGCTAGAATACCCATCCAGGCAGGCGACACGACCGCGCTGCCCCGCCGCCGACCGTGAGGGGGAGGCCCCGCCGTCGCCAGGGACGCTCCGTGGGAGACGATACGACCGCGCTGCCTCGCCGTCTCGATCTGGCTCGCGACCTGAGCAGTCGTTCGGTGTTCCTCTTCGGACCGCGCCAGACCGGCAAGACCACCTGTCTGCGCCGACGCTTCCCCGAGTCGCCGTGGTTCAATCTCCTGCACGGCGACGTGTTCCTGCGCCTCTCTCGAGAGCCGGGGCGACTCCGCGCCGAGTTGGCCGCCGGCTCCGGCGCGGCCGGCCCCGTGATCATCGACGAGATCCAGAAGCTGCCGAGTCTGCTCGACGAAGTGCACGATCTGATCGAGAGCCGGGGACTGCGGTTCGTACTGGCCGCAAGCAGTCCCGCGAAGCTCCGGCGCGGGGGCGTGAACCTGCTCGGCGGGCGCGCGCGAACGCGCCGCCTGTTCCCCTTCGTCTCGGCGGAGGTTCCCGGCTGGGACCTGCTGCGCGCGCTCAACGTGGGCGGGATTCCGTCGGTGTACTTCTCCTCGGACCCCATCGAGGATCTTCGCGCCTACTGCGGGAGCTATCTGCAGATCGAGGTTCAGGCCGAGGGTCTGGTGCGGGGCATCGAGCCGTTCTCGCGGTTTCTCACCGCCGCTGCCGTGAGCCGCGGCCAGCCCATCGTGTTCGAACGGCTGGCCGCCGACGCGGCGGTTCCCCCGCGCACTGTCCGCGAGTACTTCCAGGTGCTGCAGGACACTCTTGTCGCCACGCTGCTCCAGCCGTTCATGCCGCGCCAGCCCCGGCGCAAGCCCGCCTCTCGCGCGAAGCTGTACTTCTTCGACGTCGGCGTCGCCAACCTGCTGGCCGGCGTCAGCCGCATCGAAGCCGGAAACCCGAGCTTCGGTCTGGCCCTGGAGCAACTGGTCTTCTGCGAGCTGAGCGCCTGGCTCTCGTATGCGCGAGACCCCCGGCCGTTGACGTTCTGGCGCACCGCGGACGGCTCGGAGGTCGACTTCGTCGTGGGCGAGACGGCGGCGATCGAGGTGAAGGCCACGGGCGCGGTGACCCGTCGCGATCTCACGGGCCTGCGGCGGCTGGCGGACGAGACGTTGCTGGCCGAGCGGATCGTCGTCTGCCGCGAGTCCGCCGCCCGCGTCGTCGACGGCATCCGGATCCTGCCCGTCATGGAGTTCCTGCGCCGGCTCTGGGACGGGGAGCTGCTCGCCGATCCGGGGTAGAGGTACGCTCGTGGATCGGTGGCAACGGCACAACGCGCCGCTGCCGGCGCCCATCGTGTCGCACCACCTGCACCTCTACCTGGTCGACGACGCGGTCGAGGAGGCCCAGCGGTGGTACGCCGAGACGTTCGGCGGCATCCCGGGCATGCGCTGGCGCTACGACGCCGTCGACCTGCCGGGCATCAACTTCAACTTCTCCTACAACCCCGACGCCGGCGGCGCGCCCACCCGCGGCCGCATGCTCGACCACATCGGCCTCGAGGTCAACGGCCTCGAGCGCTTCTGCCGCGAGCTCGAAGCGCGGGGCGTCGTCTTCGACGAGCCGTACCGCCGCAGCTCCGCGGGAATAGGCTACGCCCTCCTGACCGATCCCTGGGGAGTGTCGATCGCGCTGACGGAAGGGCTGCGCGGAGGCGTCAAGGCCGTGCGATCTGGCACGGGCGCCAGTTGCGGGTCCAGTGTTCGTCCGTCTGGACGTGCCCCGCGCGGACGCTCTTGCAGACGTTGTCCGGGAACTCCTCCGCCGGGAATCCCCGCGCCAGCCGCAACACCACGCCCTCCCGCTTCCCGCCGAGCGCCGACGGTTCGCCGTGGGCCCGGTCCATGAACGCGCGGATCTCGGCTACCGACTGGAAGCGACCCCTGAACAGGACCGGCACGACCGGTATCTCTCGGCGGCTCGCATACTCTTCGAGCTCGGCAAACGACGCGAATCCGCCGTCGCCTTTCCGAAGCGCAAAAGCGTGGAACGTCCGTTCCTCCGCCACCGGCTCGTAAGAGATGCTGTGCACTCCGTAGATGTCCTCGCCGTAGAGATAGACCTCTGGTTCGGTCACCTTCCAGGCATGGTGCTTCTTGACCATGGCCATCCACTTGCCCCCGGAAGGCGTCGAGACGCTCCTCGCGTAGACCGCGCCGGCATGGAGGAGCGTGTTGCCGCCGTCCAGCTTCTCGGTCACCACCACGGCGTGTCCCACGAAGCGATCAGGATCGGGGTGCACGTCGTCGTCCCGACCGACAGACGGCGACCAGGGCCAGTACGGGGTGCTGGGGTACTTCGGGACCGAGGACATCTGTCGACGATCTTCCTCATCGTTCATTGTGAGAGTCTCGGGCGGCGTACATTGGAGGAGCCAGCCGCAAGAGGCCGCCACTGCGCAAGTGCCCGCCCGTGCGGCCCGTGCGTGCCCCCTGCACCGGTGCCGCCGTGATAGCCTGAGTCCAGCGTGGCCAGGTGGTTTCACCGCGTCGGCTCGTGCGAGGTGGTTGGGGACTGGCTGGAGGAGTTGCGTTCGTTCCTGCGGTCGAATCGACGGACCCGCGCGATGGCTGCTCTCGCCCTGTCCCGTTCCGGAATCGTATCGCATGCCCCTCGAAGCCGACCCCGGGAATGACGCTGCGGTGGTCGAGGGCGCAGTCCCGGCCGGCAGCCCGTCCCGGGAGCCAGTGCCGTCCCTGCCCGCCGACTCCGGAAGGGTCGCTCCAACCGCCGTCGGCGCTGCCCGGGCCGACGATCCCGTCGCGGCCCCGCCCGGCGGCCCGGTTGCCGGCACGTCGCTGGCCGGTGGCCGGGCCCCCGCCGCCGATTCTCCGGACGGCGGCGAGGCCGACCGGGCCCTCGACCCCGCGTCGGTCACTGCGGCGCGGCTCGCCGGCGCCATCGGGATGACGGTGGCGGCGTCGTCCGCCCTGGCCGCGGTCCTCGTCGCCGCCGTCGCGACGCCGCTGGGCGGGCTGGCCGCGGCCGGCCTCGGCGCCGCGGTGCTGGTGCTGTCGGCGGCGGGCGCGGCGGCGAGCTACCTGTGGCCGGCGGTGCGGTACCGGCACATCCGCTACCGCCTCGACGACCGCGGCGTCACCATCCGCCGCGGGGTCGTCTGGCGCACGGTCACCTCGGTGCCGACGTCGCGGGTGCAGCACACCGACGTGTCGCGCGGCCCGGTGGAGCGCTACTTCGATCTCGCCACGCTGGTCATCTACACCGCCGGCACCCGCGACGCGTCGGTTGCCCTGAGCGGCCTCGGGCATCGCGAGGCGGTCGCCCTCCGCGACCGGCTGATCGAGGCGGGAGGCGGCCGTGGCGTCTGACGACCGGCGCCTGCATCCCCTGTCCTGGGTCTTCACCGCCGCGCAGTTCGCCAAGGGGTTCATCGTGCCCGCCCTGGTGCTTCTCGTGGCCTCGGGCGGCGGCAGCTACGAGCTGTGGGGAGCCCTGTTCATCGGCCCCGTCATCGTCGCCGCCCTGGTCCAGTACCGGGTCTACCGCTACCGCCTCTCGACGGACGAGATGGTGGTGCGCGACGGCATCCTGACCCGCACCGAGCGCCACATCCCCTACGAGCGCATCCAGAACATCGACCTCGTGCAGAACCCCCTGCACCGCCTCTGCCGGGTCGCGCTGGTGCGGGTCGAGACGGCCAGCGGCACCCGGCCCGAGGCGGTGATGCGGGTGCTGTCGCTCGACGCGGTTACCGAGATGCATGCGCGGGTCTTCGCCGGCCGAGGCGCCGCGCCGGACGCGATTGCGACCGATGCGCCAGGCGGCGTCGGGGGCGGGCCCGGCGGCGCGGCGCCGTCGGTCGCGATCGACGGGCCGGCCGGCGTGCGGGAGCCGCCGCCCGCCGGGGCCTGCGAACCCGGCGGGCGCGTGCCGCTGCACGAAGCGTGGCAGCAGGGGAGTCGCCGAGGCGATGGGGCGGCCGGCGAGCGGCACGGGCGGGTGCTGCTGCGGGTGCCGACCGGCGAGCTGGTGAAGCTGGGCGTCATTTCGAACAAGGGCATGGTCGTGGTGGCCGCCGCCCTGGGCCTGCTCGCGCAGAGCCGTCCGGACGGGGACTTCCTCGAGCCGGTGTGGCGGACCGCCGCGGAGCGGCTGCCGCTGGGGGCGGCGGCCGAGTGGCTGACCGGGCTCCGCATGGCCAACCCGGTCATGACCGGCGTCCTGCTCGCGGTCACGCTGGTGGCGGCGGCGTTCGTGCTGCTCCGCGTGCTGTCGGTCGCCTGGTTCCTGCTGCAGCTCCACGGCTTCATCCTGACCCGCCGCGGCTCGGACCTGCGCGCCGACTACGGCCTCTTCACCCGCATCCGCCGCACCATTCCGACCGCCCGCATCCAGTCGCTGACGGCGACCGAGTCGCCGCTGCACCGCCGGTTCCGCCGCCAGTCGCTCGAGCTGCGCACAGTCGGCGGCGGCGCCTCGTCCGACGGCGACGTCGACTTCGATCCCTCGTCCGACGGCGGAAAGGCCGAGAGCCAGTGGCTGGCCCCGATGGTGGAGACGGCGCAGGTCCCGGTCCTCCTGCGGCAGGTCCTCCCGGAGGTCGATCTCGCCGGCGTGGCGTGGCGGCGGCTCGCGGCGGGGGCGCGGCGGCGCATCCTCGTCCGCGGGCTGGCCGTGGCCGCGGCGGTGACCCTGCTCGCCACGCTGCCGGCCGGCGCGTGGGGGCTCGCGCTCGCTCCCCCCGCCGCCCTCGCCGCCCTGCTGCACGCCCACCGCTGGGTCGCGCACGCCGCGTATGCGGTCACCGCGTGGGGGGTGCTGTTCCGTTCGGGCTGGTGGACCCGCAGGCTGGCCATCGTGCCCCTCGCCCGCATCCAGACGGTGGGGCTCGGCGAGTCTCCCTTCGACCGCCGCCACCGCATGGCCTCGGTGCGCATCGACACCGCCGGCGGCGCGGCGAGCGGCTACACCATCGCCATTCCGTACCTGGAACGCGCGGTTGCGTCGGAGATCGTCAGCGGCCTGTATGGCGAAGCGGGTCGGCGCGCTTTCCGTTGGTGAGCGGCCCGGCGTCCGTGCCGTTCCAGAACGGAGACGCCTGGCCCGCCAGTCGTCGCCCGCGGCTCCGCTTGGCGCCCAGCCGACCCTCCAGGAATCCGCGCACTTCGACGGCGCAGACGCCTGGCCCGCCAGTCGTCGCGCGCGGGCTCCGCTTGGCGCTGAGCCGACCCTCCAGGAGTCCGCGCCGTTCGACGGCGCAGACGCTTGGTCCGCCGATCGTCGCGCGCGGCTCCGCCTGGCGCCCAGCCAACCCTCCAGGCGCGCCGTAGACGGCGCAGACGCCTACCCGCCGGCCATCGCGCCGACGATCAGGAACGGCTCGATCCCGCCGGCCACGGCGGGCGGCAGCGGTGCGTCGGGCGGGTCGTTAGAGAGGTCCTGCCGGCACGCGTAGAAGCGCACCAGAGCGCGCCGGCGGTGGGTGACCTGATCGCGGATCGCGCCGCGGAGCACCGGGTAGCGCGTCTCGATCGCCTCCAGGACCGCGCGCTGCGTGATCGGGCCGTCGACCGGCAGCTCGACGTCGCCGGCGATGCCGACCAGAGTGCGCAGGTGCGCGGGCAGGACCACCCGGATCATCGCCATCGTTCGTGTCATCCGCGGTCAGGAAACGACTGATACGAGTCCGCCGACTACAGGCTGAAGCAGCCTTCCCGGGGTTGCCTGCGTCTGGCACGGGCAAGTGCGTCTCCGGGACCTGGTTCATGGCAGCGTCAGGATTCGACCTCGCCGGCGAAGCCCGAGAGCCGCCGCCGCGCCGTGACCTGGTTCATGGCAGCGTCTGGACCTCGACGGACAGCACCGCGGGCAGGTCGCGGGCTATCGGCGTCCAGTGGTCGCCGGCGTCGGGCGAGACGTAGACCTGCCCGCCGGTGGTGCCGAAGTAGACGCCGCACGGGTCGAGGGCGTCGACGGCCGTCGCGTCGCGCAGCACGTTGACGTAGCAGTGCCGCTGCGGCAGGCCGTCGGCGAGCGCCTCCCACTCGTCGCCGCCGGTCCGGCTGCGGTAGACGCGCAGCCGGCCGTCGGGGGGGTAGTGCTCGGAGTCGCTCTTGATGGGGACGACGTACACCGTGTCGGGCTCGTGCGCGTGGACCTCGATGGGGAAGCCGAAGTCGGACGGCAGGTTGCCGCTGATCTCGCGCCACGAGTCGCCGGCGTCGTCGCTGCGCATGACGTCCCAGTGCTTCTGCATGAAGAGGACGCCGGGCCGGGAGGGGTGCCGCGCGATGCGGTGCACGCAGTGGCCGACCGGCGCCTCGGGGTCGGCGATCATGCCCTCCGACCGGAGGCCGCGGTTCGCCGGCGTCCACGTCTGCCCGTGGTCGTCGCTACGGAAGACGCCGACCGCCGACGTCGCCGTCAGGATCTGCCCGCCGCCCGTCGGGTCGAGCAGGATCGTGTGCAGGCACATCCCGCCCGCCCCCGGCTGCCAGTCGGGGCCGGTGTCGTGCCCGCGCAGGCCGGCCAGCTCCTGCCAGCTTCCGCCCCCGTCGGTCGAGCGGAAGAGCGCCGCGTCCTCGACCCCGGCGTAGACGGTGTCGGGATCCGTGGCCGAGGGCTCGAGGTGCCAGACGCGCTTGAACTCCCAGGGATGGGGCGTGCCGTCGTACCAGAGGTGGGTGCCGACCGCGCCCTCGTAGGCGAAGTGCTTGCCCACCGCCTGCCACGTCCTGCCGCCGTCGTCCGAGCGCTGAATCACCTGTCCGAACCAGTCGGTCCACTGCGCCAGGTAGAGGCGATCGGGGTCGGCGGGGGAGCCCTTGGCGTGCAGGACCTCCCACCCGCCGAACTCGGGGCCGCGGATGTCCCAGTCGGTGCGGGTTCCGTCCGACGTCATGACGAAGGCGCCCTTGCGGGTGCCGACGAGCACCCGTACCCGGCTCATGGGACCGGGGCTCCGCCGGTTCGAGTGATGGACATGGATCTCTTGTACCACGTCTTCCGGCCGCCCGCCCAGCGGGCGCCGAGCGCTCGTGCCGTCGGGCTCTCGGGCACGCCGGCGGGGCCTTGAACCTGCTCCCGACTGCAGCCGCAACGACAGCCGACCGCCCGCCGGCGAGGTCGTCATCAACCTCTTCTCGCCCGGGGCCGCCGGGAACCTCTCGCCCCGGGTTCCCGCGCAGGGCCCGCTCCGGTACGACGACAGCGGCGAAGACGATCGGTCGACCTGCGGTTCGGCGGGCGGCACGACGCCGACACCGGGCCGTTCCCGGTTTCACGACGAGACCGAGGGGCCCGGCGCCTCGTTCCGGGCGGGGCCGGCCGCAGCGTCATTCTGAAGTACAGTTACCTCTTCGAGGGGCCGGACGAGAGCGTCTGCGGCGCAGACTCGGGGACGCTCGCGGCCCCGTCGGCGGGCCGGGCGCGCTGTCCACGTCACGCCCGGGGACGGGCTGGAACGGAACGCCGATGGCCGATACGCGATACTGGACCCACGCCAACCTGTCGCTCCTGGAGACCATGCCCGACGCCATCGTGGCCGTCGATCGCGATGGCGGCATCGTCTACGCCAACCGGTTGACCGAGAAGATGTTCGGATACGCGCCGCACGAGCTCGTCGGCCAGCCGGTGGAGATCCTGCATCCCGACGAGGGGCGTGACACACACCACCGGCATCGACGCGACTACGGGGAGGCGCCGGCGGTCCGCACGATGGGCGGGCGGGAGGCGGACCTGCGCGGCCGGCACCGGAGCGGCCGCGAGTTCTCGGTCGACATCAGTCTCAGCCCCGTCGATACCGAGGACGGCCCCCTGGTGATCGCTTCGGTCCGCGACATGACCGAGCGCCGCCGGATGGAGCGCGACCTGCGCCGAGCCAACGAACGGCTCTGCCGCGACTTCGATGCGGCCGCGAACATCCAGACCTCTCTGCTGCCGGGCCGGCCGGCCGAGGTGTCCGGCCTCGCCGTCGACTGGGTCTTCGAGCCGTGCGATCGGCTCGGAGGCGACTGCTTCAACGTGTTCACGATCAACGAGCGCCTCGTCGGCTTCTACCTGCTGGACGTGACCGGACACGGGGTGGTGGCGGCGCTGCAGTCGGTCGCGCTCGCCCGGGCGCTCTCCGCGGCCTGGCCGACGCCGTTGACGAGCGGCGTGCACACCGCCGAGATCGTCGCCCACCAGTTGAACGAGCACTTCCCCCTGGAGCCGGGGGCCTGGGACTACTTCACGTTCCTCGGCGGCGTCATCGAGATGTCCACCTTCACCGTCCGGTTCGTGAGCGCCGGTCACCCGGGGCCGATCCATGTGCCGGCCGGCGGCGAGCCGGTGGTGCTGCAGGCGTCCGGGCTGCCGATCGGCATGTTCCCGGGCACCGAGTACACGGAGTCGGTCGCCCGCCTCGCCCCGGGAGATCGGCTGTACTGCTACTCGGACGGCGTGACCGACGCCATGAACCCCGCCGACGAGGACTTCAACCAGACCGGCGTGGTGGCGGCGCTGGCGGCGTCGCGCACGCGGCCCCTGGACGAGGCGCTCCACGACGTGCGCGAGAAGGTCCGCGCCTGGCGCGGGACGGACGAGCTCGACGACGACCTGACGCTGGTAGGGCTGGAGGTGCCGGCCCGCGGGGACGGCGCGAATTGAGCCGAGCGAGGGTCCGCCCTCGCGGTTCGAACCGTCCGGAGGTCGAAGATGCCAGGCAGCCCGGACGGCCGGGTCGACCGCGACGAGATCGAGCCGGGCGTCGTGCGAGGATCGTGGTGGCACCGGCTGGACGACGGCCGGGTGCAATGCGACCTGTGTCCCCGCTTCTGCCGGCTGCATGACGGGCAGAGGGCGTTCTGCTACGTGCGCGAGGCGCGGGGCGGCGAAGTCGTGCTCGCGAGCTACGGCCGGGCCAGCGGGTTCTGCATCGATCCCATCGAGAAGAAGCCGCTGAGCCACTTCTACCCGGGGTCGAGCGTGCTGTCGTTCGGCACCGCCGGCTGCAACCTCGGCTGCCGCTTCTGCCAGAACTGGGACATCTCCAAGGCGCGACAGGACGACGCGCTCTCGGCTGCCGCGACTCCGCACCGCGTGGCCGAGGCCGCCGTCCGCGCCGGCTGCGCCAGCGTCGCCTTCACCTACAACGACCCCATCATCTTCGCGGAGTACGCCATCGACTGCGCGAAGGCCGCGCGCGAGCGCGGGGTCGGCAGCGTCGCGGTGTCGAGCGGCTACGTGTCGCCGGCCGCCCGCGGGGACTTGTTCGCCCACATGGACGCGGCCAACATCGACCTCAAGGCGTTCACCGAGGCCTTCTACCACCGCATCTGCTTCGCCCACCTCCGGCCGGTGCTCGACACCCTGGAGTGGCTCGCCCGCGAGACCGAGGTCTGGCTCGAGGTCACGACTCTGCTCATCCCCGGCCAGAACGACTCGCGCGACGAGGTCGACCGCCTCTGCGGCTGGCTCGTCGAGCACGTCGGCCCCGACGTGCCGCTGCACTTCACCGCGTTCCACCCCGACTTCAGGATGCGCGACGTGCCCCCCACGCCGCCCGACACCGTCCGCCGGGCGCGCGAGCAGGGACTGCGGGCGGGCCTGCGCCACGTCTACACCGGCAACATCCGGGACGAGGACGGCCAGTCGACCCGTTGTTCCGGCTGCGGCGACGTCCTGATCGGCCGCGACGGCTACCGCATCACGCGCTGGCGCCTCGATGCCGGGGGGCGCTGCCCGTCCTGCGCGACGACCCTGGCGGGCCGCTTCCTCGCGCAGCCCGGCCGGTGGGGAGCGCGGCGCCAATCCGTCGTTCTCTGACGTCGACTTGCGGGTCGGGGCGATCTGTTCAGGCGCCCCCCGACCGGATCGCCGAGGTGCGGTAGCTTGCTCCCTGCCCCGGTGAAACCTGATCGTCGGCGCGGCATCGTCGAGCGGCAGGTAGCGCCTCGAGGGACACCTGTCTCGCGCCACCGCCGGCGACGGGTTGCGCCGCGTCCGACGGTTGGGCTTCTCATTGCCGCGCGGGGGCGGCAGCGTCGAGCCGGACGCGCTCTTCGGGGTAGATGGCGGTAATACGCCCGTCGACGAGCTCCAGGGCCGAGGGCTGGCCCCGGTACGCGCCTTCGAGCATGCCGGTATCGATGAGGAAGACCCGCCCGCCGGCGCGGGCGACGATCCGCCGGGACGGCGTGACGGAATGACCGACGACCACGCGGGCGACGCCGAAACGTCTCAGCAGGCCGCCGATGAAGCCGTCGATCTCCGGCTCCGGCCGCAGCGCGAGCCCGCGGAACCAGAGGGGGCCGTCGGGGGCGACGATCGACCAACTGTTGATGGTCTGCAGGTCCGCCAGAACGTCGATGAGGGCCCGCTCCGCGCGCGTCACCGTCCGCCGCCGGCGCCGCTGACGCGAGTCGGGGGACAGGCGCTCGATCCAGGTCCGCAGCTCGAGGGCCACCGCCGCGAACATCTCCTCGAACGTCGAGAACGGCAGGATGATGCCGGCGTCGACGAGATGTCGCCGGTGCCGATCGAAGCGTTCGATCTCGTCCCGCGCCCGGTCGTTCAGGGCCTCGACGCTCTCCGCTTCCAGCTCGGGCGACAGGCCGGCGTGCACGAAGAGGGTGTCCGCGGCCACGGTGGCGAGCGACTTGTCCCGCAGCCAGCGGCCGTACCGCCCGTCGGGCCCCATCGCCTCCATGTACTCGACGAAGCCGGGCGGATGTGCCCGCATCCAGTCGCCGCGCGACATCGGGTCCGGGCGTTCGGGACCGTCCCGGTCCGGGCGCCGCCGGCTCGCGTGCCTCGTGTACTGCCGCCAGGCGTCCTCGCGCCGCCGCTCGGCGTCCTCCGACGCGAAGGCGGCGAAGATCGCGGGGGTGACGTCCCTGACGTCGCCCATGATGTTCATCGCCTCGTGGTTGCCCAGGAGCACCCTGACCTCGCCGCCGGCGTCGGGGGCCTCGTCCTCCAGCCGCATCAGGAGGTCCATGATCTCGCGCACCCCGGGGCCCCGGTCGGTGAAGTCGCCGGTCTGCACCAGGGTCGCGGCCCCGCCGCTCCACCCGTGTTCGCCGTCGACGAGGCCGGCCTCCTGCAGGATCGCGCGCAGCCCGTCGCCGGCGCCGTGGATGTCGCCGACGGCGACCAGGCGGCCGGAACCGGGCTGGGCCGCGGCCGGGGCGGGCGCCTCGCTGGCCGCGAGCAGCGCCAGGACGGCCGCCGCGCCCGCGAAGCGGCGGAGACGCACGGGCCGGTCATCGGGAAGCGCGGTCGCCGGGGCAGGCCGGTCGACTGGGTGCATCTGGTGTCCTCGCTCTGGAGGCCGGCGGTGAGATCCCCGCCGCGTTCGAGCGGCGAGGCACCCCGCCGGGCGGCGTCGTTGGTCGGTCTCACATGCCCAATCGCGCCCTCTTCACGCCTGTCGGGCGGGCGCCCCGGCGGTCGCCGGCGCCCTCCGGGCGCGGTTCCTACGGCGCGGGCTCCGGGTCCAGGACCACGCCGCGCTCGCCGAAGCGGGCGATGCGGTCGTCGAAGTGCTGCAGCAGGAGGTCGCGCCTCCGCATCACGCTCGACCGCTCTCCCCCGCTGAGAACGTCGCCGAGCGCCGCGTCGACGGCCTCCGCGGTCAGGACGCGCAGGGCGTCGAGCAGCTCCCGGTCGATGCGCTGCAACTGATCGGGCTTCGTCAGCTCCACGTCCTGGCGGAACGCGCGGGTGTGGTCGATCAGCCACATCTTCCAGTCCGTCGTCCACAGGGTGTTGCCCCGGTTCCGGTCGCGGTTCTGGATGAGCTCGTCGAAGACGTACTGGGTGTAGAACTGCCGGCTCGTCCTCGCGGGGTCCGGCCCCATGGCCCGCTGGTCGACCCGTTCCCCCTCGGTCATCGCCACGTCGTCCACCCACCAGGTGACCGCGGCCGGGCGGCCGTCGACCCGCCGCAGGACCGACATGGGCACGTTGTCGATGCCCAGCAGGACGGCGAGGCGGTACGCGGCGACGTTGTAGAGGTACGAGTCCCTGAAGTTCAGCTCCACCCGGGCGCCGCGGGCGACGAACCGCGAACGTCTGATGTCGACGGACTGGATGTGAACGTCGTGGGTCAGTCGGCCGTCGGAGGCGCTGGCGCGCTGCGACCCCGTCACGCCGGCCCCGGCGTCGCGGATGTCCGTCAGCTCGGCTTCGAGGAGGAACGCCTCCATCTCCGCCGCGGAGAGCGCGGGCGCGGGGTCCTGGGCCTGCGCGGGTCCCGGCCCGCCCAGCCACAGCACGAGGAACGCCGCCAACGAGGCCGGGAATCGACGGGGCATGGGCATGGTGGTCTCCGGGAGCCGGCCCGACCGGTGCAGGCTCCTACGCGGTCAACGGGGCGTCCGGCCTGCGCTCGCGCGCGGGCTCCGGGGGCGCCGAGACTCCGCCGGCGAGCGCGCCGCTGAAGAGATCCTGCAGCAGGTCGACCCGATCCGACAACACCGTGTACACGTCGTCCCGTTCCGCCCGCAGGATCCGGCACGCGCCCTGTGCGGTGGCCCGCCATCCCGCCGGGCCCCCCGCCAGGGTCTCGGCCACGAACAGGGTGCCGCCCGGACCGGCGACTATCGGCGCGGCGCCGTCCGACTCGAGGCGCATGGCCCCCTCCAGCACCAGGCACAGCGCGGCCGGGGCGTCGCCGAGCACCAGCACCTGGCCGTCGTCCAGCGAGAGCCTCCGCGCGGCCCGGACGAGGGCGACGAGCTCGGTCGCCGCCGCCCGACCGAGGAGGGGGTGGTGACGCAGCAGCATCGCCTCGTCGAACGGTTGCAGCGCCGACTGCGGCAGGGTCACCGCCGGCAGGTGGGCGGGGCTGCGGTCGCGGCGACCGTCCGCGGGGGTCAGCAGCAACCGGAACAGGCCCTGCGCCAGCAGGTCGTCGTCCGACACCATCGCCACGAAGTCGGCCGACCGGATGCGCAGGCAGACCGACGGCTGGCTGGCCCACGTCGGCCGCGTCGTGGGCGCCCCTTGCAGCGCTTCCTCGAGACCGAGCACGCCGGGCGCGCGCAGGGTGTCGCCGTCGTTGCCGGCGACGGACCGGCGGACGGAGCCCTCGATCAGCAGCTCGACCGCCTCGGTCGCGCCCTCGGTGCCGACCGGCTGGTCCGGCGCGTACCACACCTGCTGGCCGGCATCGATGACCCGGAACAGCTCGTCGACGGAGACGAACTCGAAGATGGGGATGCGGCTCAGCCGGTTCGCTATCTCCGCCGTCGGGAGCCGGCGGACATCCGCCGAGGTCGACGACGCCTGACCGGGCGTGCCGAGCGACAGGGCCCAGGAGGCGGTGTCGCCGACGTGCGGATCCGTGGCGGCGCGATGGGCGTTCACCCACTGCAGGTCGTCGGTCAGCGCGCCCGGGAGATGCCGGGCCGCGAAGTGGACGGCGGTCGCCGCGAGCACCGGGTTGGTGTCGTGGATGAGCTGCGCCAGCGTGTCCTCGATGTCGCGGGGCCGCGTGCCCAGGATGCGGTTGGCGTGCTCCACCTTCGCGGACAGGGGCGTCTCGTCGATGAGCGGCAGGATGCGCTTGCGCACGTTCCCGGGCAGCACGTTGTCGAGGTACTCCAGGCCGCGGGCGCGTCGCCGGGGGTCGCCGAAATCTATCGCGTGCCGGGCCGCCGCGACATCGCCGACCTCGTGCAGGATCCCCAGGAGCCGGTAGATGCGGTCGAGGTTGCGTTCCAGCAGCTCGCGGAGAGCGCGTTCGAGCAGGGTGTCGTGCGGTGCCAGCAGGGCCGCGCGGTCCGGGTCCCGCCGCTCGACG
This sequence comes from Vicinamibacterales bacterium, assembly GCA_965261285.1. GTDB lineage: Bacteria > Acidobacteriota > Vicinamibacteria > Vicinamibacterales > UBA8438 > JAJEEA01. The sequence goes on from OZ253457.1 coordinate 576,541, forward strand.
CCGCGGGCGTGCTCGAGCTGCGCATCGTCGGGCGCCGGCGCGTGCCTGAGGAGGTTGTTGCCGAGGCTCAGGACATTGCAGTACCGGGTCGACTCCCTCATGAGGAACGCCTCGATGACGGCTTGAGGCACGGTCAGCGACGGATGGTTGCGGCGGAGCCGTTCGATGGCGGCGATGACCTTGTAGCGAAGGAACCTGTCGGGGGTGTCGAGACTGCCCACGAGCGCGTCCATCGCCGCCTGGTGGGGCAGGCGGGCCAGCGTGGACGGGACGTGCCGCCGCACCCAGACCTGCTCGTGCGGGTTCTCCAGCGCGTAGCGCAGGGCGGGGATGCTCGCTTCCCCGTAGGCCACGAGCGTCTCCCGGGCCGGGTGCTTCAGGTTGCGGTGGGCCAGCCGCGAGAGCAGGCCCGGCAAGAACAGCCCGTCCGACGCGCCGAGGGCCCGCGCGCTCCGAATCGCCTCGAGGACGACGTCGACCCGATGGTCGTGCAGCAGGGTCGCCAGCAGGGTGCGGAAGCGGGGGTCGTCGGTCCTGATCCTGGCGAGGGCTCGCGCCGCCTCGCGCCGGCCCTCGGCCCCGGCGTCGCGCGTGTCCTCGATGAGCCTCCGGAACGTCTCGGCGGCGAGGACCGCGTCGGGCTCGCGGCCGGACCGGGCGAGGGCCGCCGCCGCCGCCACCGCCACCCGGGGCTCGGGATCGGCGAGATGGCCGGCCATCACGGTCGCCGCGTCCTGATGGGCGAGGCCCGCCAGGGCCTCGAGCGCGGCCGCGCGCACGTCGACGTCGTCGTCCCGGGTCATCCGTTCGACGGCGCCCTTCCAGCGGTGGGCCACGCGCGAGCGGCCCGACGCCAGCGCGTGCAGCGCGCGCACCCGGACCCGCCCCGATTCGTGGCGCAGGAGGAGCGGGGTGACGAGGTGCGGCTTGTCCAGCGCCTCGAGCATCTCGATGGCGTAGAGCACCGCGGCGGGGTCGGGGTTGGACAGCTCCTCGACCAGGGTCTCGACGGTGGCGGCCTCGCCGGCCCGCGTCATCACCGCTTCCGGGGTGATGGTGCGGGCGTCGATGCTGGCCCGGAACGACAGGAGATACTCGCGCCGCGCGCGGACCGCGACGGCGATCCAGAGCCCGGTGATGGCGAGGGTCGCCCAGCTCAGTTGGCGCCAGTCGAGGCCGAGCCCCCACGGCTGGATCAGGCCGAGCAGCAGCACCGCCGTCACCGCCTTGGCGAACCGGTCCATGGTGACGTCGATGAACGGCTTGACCCGGTGCCGCATCTCGGCCGGCAGTGGCACGAAGAGGACCTCTCGCGTCGTCTTGTCGAGCGTGTAGCGGAGCGTCGAGCCGAGCACCCGGGCCCCCGCGACCGCCCACAGCGTCCCCGTGAAGAGAATCAGCGCGGCGCTGGCGCTGAAGCCGAACGGCAGCAGGAGGAGGGCCACGCCGATGCCCGCGGACCGATGGATGCGGCTGATGAGGGCCACCTGCACCACGAACCCGCCGATGGACAGGTAGGCGGTGACCTCGGCCAGGAGGGCGGCGATGCTGTCGCCGCCGGCGTCGCCGCGCATCGCCTCGGCCGCCATGTTCAACTGCTGGTCGACGACGGCGGCCCCCGCGGCGGCGCACGCCACGGTGAGGGCGAGCACCTGGAGGGGGCGCGACTCGGCGAGGAGCCGGAGCCCCTCCCGGCCCCCGACCCCGCTGTCCGGGGCGTCGAACCCGGTGTGCTCGCCCACGGGGTGGCGGCGGAGCAGGAGCAGCACGATGCCGGTGCAGCCGGCGAGGGTGACCGCGCTCACCAGCACCAGTTGCTCGGACCCCACCTCCTCGACGACGACCGCGGTGATGCCCGCCCCCAGCGCCCCGCCGAGGCTGGCGCCGCCGCCGATGAACCCGAACAGGCGCTTGGCCTGGCGGGCGTCGAAGACGTCGTTGGCCAGGGTCCAGAACTGGCTGATCAGCAGGATGCCGAGAATCAGGCCGAAGAAGTAGAAGGCGACGGTGACCCACCCCGCGCCGGTCTGCAGGAGGCCCCAGAAGAGGACCAGGATGCCGATGATGGCGGCCTGCGTGAGCGGTATCACGTGGCGGGGAGGCAGGCGCCGGATGGCGGCGGTATAGAGGTGCATGACGCCGCCGATCAGCACCCCGGCCGCGAACAGCACGTAGGGCAGGTTGTCGGAGCCGAGGGTGGCGATGAACTCGGACCGCGTCAGCGGCTTCACGATGTTGTACGACGTCATGGCGAGGAACGAGTAGGCGAACATCAACGCCACCGGGGCCGTCTCCTCGGAACGAATCGAGGCGACGGAGCCGATCAGTCGGTAGAGGAGAGTTCGCATCACCACGGGCCGCCTGCGCGCCGCCTGACCGTACCGTGATTTGGTTCCCCGCGCAACCGCACCGCCGTGTCGGGTGGCCGCCGGGCCCCGGAGGGGGGAGGGGCCGGGTGGATTATGACCATGGTCATGACTATGGTAATGTTGTCCGTGTTCGAGCATCGGGAGGTGCCGTGAAAGCACGCGAGGACAAACCGAACCGCGGCCGGACCATCAAGGCGTCGGAGTTCAAGGCGACCTGCCTCAAGCTCATGGACGAGGTCGCGGAGAGCGGCGAAGAGATCGTCATCACCAAGAACGGCCGGCCGGTCTCGCGGCTTGTCCCGTACCGCGACACGTCCGGACTCTGGTTCGGCCGCAATCGGGACGTCATACGGATCAAGGGCGACATCGTTTCGCCGATGCCGGCGGAGTGGTTCGAGAAGGCCGATGACTCGGACGAGTATTTGTTTTGATTATCCTGGATACCCACGTTCTGATCTGGCACGAGAACGGCGACCGGAGGTTGGGAACACAGGCCCGTCGGGAGTTCGGTCGCGCGTTGCAGAGCGGCGAGGCGGCGGTTTCGGCCATCTCATTCTGGGAGATCGGGATGCAGGTCCGGAAAGACCGGCTTGGATTCCTCATCGATCCGCACGCATGGCGCCGGGATCTGCTGAACCGGGGATTGATCGAGATCCCGGTCGACGGTGACATCGCATCCCGCGCGGGACTGCTTGCGAAGATTCATGTCGACCCGGCGGACCGGATCATCGTGGCCACCGCGCTCGAAGGGCACCGGCTGATGACTGCGGACCGGCAGATCCTCGAATGGGCCGGAGCGTTGAGCTGCCTGAACGCATCGGACTGACGAGTCCGTTCACGTTGCGGCGGGCGCGCGCGGTGCCCGGACAGACCTCGTCGATCCGAACCGCCCGGAGAGAGACGCCCGATGTCAGAGACCGACCCGAAGGTCCTCGTCTTCCAGCACATTCCCGTCGAACACCCCGGCGTCTTCCGGGACTTCCTGCGCGGGGACGGCGTCGAGTGGCGCGCGGTCGAGCTCGATGCCGGGGAGTCGATTCCCGATCTCGGCGGCTACGACGCCCTCTGGGTCATGGGCGGCCCGATGGACGTCTGGGAGGACGACCTCCATCCGTGGCTCGAGGCCGAGCGCGCCGCCATCCGCGAGGCGGTCCTCGAGCGGAGGCTGCCCTTCCTCGGGTTCTGCCTCGGGCACCAGCTTCTCGCCCAGGCCCTCGGCGGCGAGGTCGGGCCGGCGGCCGAGCCCGAGATCGGCATTTTCGACGTCGAGCTGACGGAGGCGGGTCGAGCGAGCGCACTCTTCAAGGGAGTGTCGGCCACCCATGCCTGCCTGCAGTGGCACGGCGCGGAGGTGCTGCAGCCGCCGGCCGGGGCCCGGGTCCTCGCGGCGTCGCCCGCCTGCGCGGTGCAGGCCCTCGGCGTCGGCGGCCACGCCTTCAGCATCCAGTATCACGTCGAGATCACCGAGAGGACCGTGCGCGAGTGGGGCGCCGTGCCCGCCTACGGGCAGGCCCTGGAGTGCGCGCTCGGGCCGCACGCCCTCGCGCGTTTCGAGGCCGACGCGGCGGCCGGCATGGCCGGCTTCAACCGCAACGCGCGCCGCATCTACGACAACTTCATGCGGGTCGTCAGGCGAACCGGCGTCGGCCCGACAGAGGACCGGGGCCTGCCCGCCGCATCCGCCGGCTGAACGCCCGCGACGTCTGGCGGCTGAACGCCCGCCACGTCGTCCGGCGACCGGCGAGAATCGCCAAGGCCGGGCGCGGCGGAACCGCCGGCGGTGCCGCGAACGCGGCGCGCGCGTCAGCGGGCCTGCTCGCCACCCTGCCCGCCGCTGCCGCCGGAGGCCTCCTTCAGCGCCGCGGCGACCTCCGGAAACAGGATCCGCGGCAGCGAGCGGCGCGAGCGGGCGGCGCCGCCGAAGCCGGTCGCGCGCTCGTAGCGCTCGACGGCGCGCAGGGCGGCGGCGAGCGACTGCTTGCGGGTGGCCTCGAACTCCACGCATTCGACGGCGCGCGCGCCGGTCGTGGCCCGGTAGTGCGCCACCTCCACGTCGGGGAAGTACCAGACCGTCAGGTCCTTGTCGAGGACGCCGCGCCAGGTCACCCCGAGCCGCTCGACGAACGCGTCGACGGCCGACGCCTGGTCGCCGGCGTGGTGGCCGAGGTCGAGATTGATCTCATCGCGCACCTCGGTGTCGCGGGCCAGCGACTTGAGGGTCAGGTGGTGCAGCTCGGGATCGTGGCGGTGGCGCAGGATGAACCGCCCGCGCCGCCCCGCCTCGGTCAGGAAGTACCGGTCGCGGACCCGCAACGCAGTCGTTCGCGTCGGATTGAGCCGTTCGAGCGCGGCGCGGAAGCCCGCCAGGTCGAAGCCGTCGTCGACGACGAACTTGTGCTCGATCTCGGTGAAGCGAAGGTCGTCGGACATCACATTCACCGCTTTGGCGCCGGCGGCGGCCACGCCGGCGTTGCTCGGGATGGCCGCGCCACTCGTGGTGGGATGAGACTTTCCAGGCGCGTTCCCGTGTGTGTGTCCACGGCACCGCAGGTGTCAGGCATCACATCCACCGCTTGAGACGCCCCAGCAGCGCGAGGCGCAGCCGCAGGCCGGCCGGCAGGTCGCGGCGGAACCCGCGGCCGACCGGCGCGTTGTGCGGGTCGGCCCGGAGCAGGTCGAAGATCTCGCGCGCCGGGTCGACCGCCGCCGGGTGGCGGGTGGCCAGCATCGCTTCGGCGAGCCGGTCGTGCGCCGCGTCCTCGAAGTTGTAGCTGCCGAAGGCGACCCAGTCGTCGTCGACGAGCACGATCTTCGAGTGCTCGCCGGCCCGATTCTCGTAGATGCGGACGCCCGCGTCCAGCAGCTTGGGATAGCCGGCGGCGGCCGCGATCCAGGCCAGATCGGTGGCGGGCAGCGCGTCGCGGTGCGAATGGTGGATCTCGATCTCCACCCCGCGCCGGGCCGCCGCCAGCAGCGCATCCAACAGCGCCGGAGTCGGCTTGAAATAGAAGGTGGTGAGCTCGATGCGGCGCCGGGCGGCGTTCATCATGTCGATCATGCGCTCGGTCACCACGTTCGGGCCGCGCCACCCGAGGGGCCCGCGGCGGCCCTGGTCGAGGTTGGGATTGCATATCCAGTAGTCGAGGTCGATGTCTCCCGGCGTTCCCGCGGCGCGCCGGTCGAGCTCGCGCAGGTGGGCGGGGTCGACCTCGCCGCCGATGGTCCGATAGCTCTCGAGCAGGACGCGCACGACGGGGCCGTGCAGCGCGACCGAGTACTCGTTCCATCCCTCGAACGAGGTGCGGGTGACGTTGCTGCTGCCGAAGATCGCTTCACCGTCTTCCGAGACCTGGATCTTGACGTGCTGGCCGCCGCCGAGCCGCCGCTGCACCGCGTGGGGCGGGCGGTACACCGTCACGACGGCGCCGGCGGCGCGCAGCACGTCGAGCCGTTCGTTCAGGGCCGACTTGACCCCCGCCGACATCAGGACGCCGCCGAGACGCTGGCCGAAGCCGTCGATGAGCAGGTTGACCGCAACCCCGCGCCTTTGCGCCGCCAGTAACAGCGCCATCAGCTCGGCGCCGTAGTCGTCGTACTCGATGTAATAGGTCGACAGATACAGGAACCGCCGCGCTTCACGAATCATGCGCAGCCGGCGTTCCCACTCGGCCGCCCGGCTCCAGAGGGGACAGAGGGCCGTCGCGGTCAGCGGAGTCGGCATCAAAGCCGGTATCCACCGGAGACGTCGATGTTGACCCCCGTCACGTAGGAGGCGTCGAGCAGGTACCCGACCGCCTGCGCGACGTCGTCGAGCCGGCCCGCGCGCCCCAGCGGGACCCACTTGCCGATGGCGTCGGGCGGCGGCAGGTCGACGGAGTTCTCGAGCTGTCCCGGCGACACCATGTTCACGCGGATGCGCCGGCCCGCGTGCGCCTTCGCGAGGGCCCGGGTCAGGACCAGCAGCCCGGTCTTGCTGACGTAGTAGTCGGCGCCGTGGACGTTGGCGCGGATGCCCTCGAGGCCGGCCATGCCGATGCTGATGATGTTGCCGCCCTCGGGCATGAGGCTCGAGGGTGATTGGGGGCCCGCGACCTCCCTCCGCCGCAGGGCGTGGTGGCAGCAGTAGAACGCGCCCGACAGGTTGGCGGCGAGGGTCGCGTCCCACCCCGCGGGGTCGAGCCGGGTCACCGGCTGCGGATTGTAGTTGCCGACGTTGTTCACGAGGAGGTCGACCCGGCCCTCCGCCGCCGCGACGTCGTCGAAGACCGCCGCCACGTCGCGCTCGACGCCGATGTCGGCGGCGAGTGCGCGCGCGCGGCGCCCCGCCGTCTCGATCTCGCGCACGAGCGACCGCGCGTCCTGCTCGGAGGCGCGGTAGAGCACCACGAGGTCGTAGCCCCGCGCGGCCAGCATCGAGCACAGGCGGCGCCCGAGGCGGCGCGCGCCGCCCGTCACCACCGCGACCGGCGCGTCCGGCGCGGGGCTCACGGGCGCGCGCGCTCCACCCGGACGAAGGCGCAGGCGGCGGCGGGGACGGCCCGGGGCTTGCGCACCTCCAGCCGTACGCGTTGCGCGCGGTCGATCCGGTCGAGGATCAGCGCCGCCGCCTCCTCCGCCATGGTCTCGAGGAGCGCGAACCGCCGTTGTCGCACCAGCTCGCCGACGGCGGCGGCGATGCCGTCGTAGTCGACGGCGTCGGCCAGCGCGTCCGACCGCGCGGCTGGCGCGAGGTCGTAGTCGACCTCGACGTCGAAGAAGACCGGCTGAGGGCGCTCCCGCTCGTGCGGGTAGACGCCGACGATGCCGTTCACTTCCAGGTTCTTCAGCCCCGCCGTTCCCACCATGCTGCCCGTCCTTGCGCCCTGCGGCGGCTGGCTCCGCGGCCCTCGAGCCGCGATGCATCCCGGCCGGCCGCGTCGTCCCGCGTCGCCGCGGCGCGCTGTCCTTCCGACCGGCCGCGCGACCGCGGCGGACGCGGCCCCGGCGCCGCTCGCGGGGCTCCCCGGCCGGTGCATTCGACGGACGACACAGATTTCCTCGCCCGCCAATCGTCGCCTTCGGCTCCGCCTGGCGCCCAACCAACCTCCACCGGCTATCGCGCAGACTCCTACCCCGGCTTGCGGGCGATCCAGATCTGCTCGGCCGCGGAATCCATCGAGAACGGCGTCCCGTCGAAGCTGCCGAGGCAGGCGTCGATCGTGAATCCGGCCCCGAGCAGCAGCGAGCGGGTGTCCTCCGGGTCGAGCCAGCTCAGGTGGAGGCGCCGATAGCGGCGCCATTCCGGGCGCCCGTCGGCCGTGAAGTGGTCCTCCCAGGTGATGACCTCCATCGACCGGGCCTTCTCGTCCACGCGGGAGGTGACCCACAACAGGATATCCGTGCCCGCCGCCGACGGGTAGGCGGCCCGAAGCTGCACCTGACGCATCCGCGCGACGACGTCGGGCGTCATCACGAAGTCGTCGAAGATGAACCGTCCCCCCGGCCTGAGCTGGCTGAAGACCCGCTGCACCGCCTCCTGCTTGGCCCGCGTGCTCGTCAGGTGCCCGATGCTGTGGTACGGCAGGGTGACGAGCGCGGCCGCGTCGTCGAGGCGGAAGGTGCGGAAGTCCGATTCGAGCAGCTCGATCCGATCGCCCACGCCGGCTTCCTCGGCGCGCTTCCGGCACCGCTGCAGCATCACGGGCGAGACGTCCACGCCGATCACCCGGCACCCCCGCGCCGCCGCTTCCACCGCGATGCGCCCGTCGCCGACGCCGAGCTCCACCACCGGCCCGCCGGCGGCGAGATACGCCTCGACGTAGAACCCACGGTTGGACTGGGCCGCCGGCGCCGTCTCCGTCCAGATGTCGTAGATGTCGGCGAAGCGGTCGTACTGCGCCGCGGCCCCGCGGACCGAGAGTTGCGACGATGGCACGGCTCAAGTTTAACCACTCGGCCGGCCGCTTGCCGATCCGGGGGGCGGCCCCCGATTCGCGCGGGCAGACCTCGATGCCGGGCGTGGCCGGCTCGACCCTCGTGGGGCGGCCCCCGATTCGCGCGGGCAGACCTCTCGACCTGCCGGGCGGATGCTCGAAGAGCGGTGCCCCGGCCTCGACGCGCTGGTCGACGACGCGGTGGCCAAGCCGCGCCGCGGAACGGCGTGGGCCTCCGGAGCGTTGGTCGGAGCCGTCGGGCGACGCACTGTCGGACGAGATCCGCAGCGGCGTGACGCGCCGCTCTACGGCGCGGCGCCCTGCTGAACGGTCCCCGCCGTCCGGTCTCGGCTCCGGCGCGCGCGTGACACGATCTCGTCCGCGTCCTCCGGCAGGAGCAGCCGGTCCTCGACCAGGGCCTCCGCCGCCTCGCCGACCGCGCGCACGTAGGCCGCGTGGTCCGCGTAGCGCTCTTCGAGCGACGGCCGGGGGTCGCCGGACGACCGGCGCTCCGCCCGGGTGGCCGCGAACGGGATGAACGACCCCGTGCCTCGGCACTGTGCGCCCTCCGCGAACCCTTCCCGCCGCAGGTTCCAGCCCGTGAAGGTGCCGATGGGCGCAACCAGATTGGGGTGCCGAACGCCGTCGACCATGTTGCCGTCGGCGTCGGTGCGGCCGACGAGGACCGCGTAGGCGTCGCCCCGCATCGGGGGCAGCGACCGGTGGTCGGCGAGGCGCAGCGGGTTGTACGACCCCGACCAGGTCACCCCGGGGACGGCCGGGAAGTCGACGGCGGACGCGGGGACGAGCCCGCCCCCGGCGGTGGGGAAGCGGCTCGCCGGCGGCGCGACGCCCTTCTCCACCCAGTCGTGCAGGGCGAGGCTGAGAGCGGTGCGTACCTGGGCCAAGGGCAGCGGATTGCCAAGGTTCTGGCAGAGGCCCGCGCTCGGCCTCCCCACGTGCACGCCGGGGCCGCCGCCGTGCTGGGTGCCGGCGAACAGGTACACCCGCACGTTGTCCGGCAGCTCGATGGGCCCGCCCGCGGGGTCGGTGACCACGAGGGACGCCCGCGCCTGCCACAGCTCCGCCTCGCTGTCGCTGTGGACGATCTTCGGACAGGTGCCGGAGGCCGAGCACCGCTCCTGGAGGCCGTCGGTCCGGCCGCTGACGGGGTCGGTCAGGGTGACGTAGGTGAACGGGAACTGGTCGCCGGGATAGACGTGGTCCTCGTGCTGCTTCTGCCAGCGCCCGGGCTGCCCGAACTGGTAGTTGGTGAAGGTCTTCCGCGAGCCGGCGATGTTGGGATGGATGCCGTCGAAGACGATGCGGCCCGCGACGTCCTCGTTGAAGCCCTGGTACAGGAAGTCGCGCAGCATGCGCCCGCTCTGGGAGATGCCGATCGAGATGGCGGTGCGGGGCAGCCCGGCCTCGGCCAGCGGGTTGGGATTGCCGGCGCCGTCCGCCGCCTCGTAGCGCAGGAACGAGATGGCGTCGCGCATCGCCGCGAACCCGAGCCCCAGCACGATGGGATTCTTCGCCTGATAGATGAACTCGTAGATGGCGCCGCCGTCGAACCCGGCGGGCCGCGCGACCTCGATCTCGGTGTCGCTCACCCACGTCCACGCGAGGTCCGCGGGCGCCTGCCGCCGGCCGGTCTGGGTGGCCCGGACCGAGAGCATCCCGCCCGACGGCTCGCGCGAGGCGGTCGGATAGGTCAGACGGTAGCGGGACCGGGACGCGTCGTCGTCGAAGATCATCTCCTCGAGGGCCGCGCCGACGATGGGGGAGCCGTCGGCCAGCGCGGCGACGGGCAGCTCGGCCACGATGTTCACGTCGGTCGGCGCGATGTCGCCCTGCCAGCCCACGCGGACCAGCGCGAACCCGCGCTCGAGGAGGGCGCGCTCGGCCGCGCCGGCCCCGCCCCGGTTCGGGACGGTGTGGTAGATGGCGCGGTTCCAGCGCGTCATGTCGACGGGCCGGTAGATCTCGACGGTGGCGCGGTACTCGACGCGGCCCCGGTCGTTGCGGGGGGCGCGGTCGAGATTGACGATGTGCTGGTGGCGAGGATCGTCCGGGTCCACTTCGCCCGTGACGAGGCCGCGCAGGCGTTCGTACCGGCCGGCGGCGCCGTACGACTCGCCACCGAGGGCCGGCGATTCGACGACGGGCAGTTCGATGCGCGTGACCTGCCCCGGTGCGACCCCGGTCGAGAGCAGGACGGCGAGTGGCACGGCGAGCAGCGCTCGAATCGAAAGCCGTTGGCCGTGCGTAACCGCGCCGCCTCGTTCCGGAGGCGCAGTCTCGTCTGCGGCTCGGGTCGGACGGCCGGCGGCGACGCGGGCGGGCGATGTCCAGGTCGAGGTCATGGCGTCTCCTTGCGCGATCACGCCCATCATATCCCGCTACGCGCCCGTCCCGTCCGCGACCGGCGCGGTTGCCGGTGGATCGCCCCGAGACGTCCACCGACGCCGGTCCGCCGGCGCGTCGCGGACGTGACGGGTGGAGTTCCCGATTGATTGCCGTGGCGCGGGCGACCGACAATACAGTTTGTCGACCGTGCGGGAGCGTCCCGCCACGACGGTCATCGTGACATGAGCTCCCATCACCCCCACACGGCAGATTCGCCCGGCGGCCCGGAGCACGCGCACGGGCAGCACGCCGGCGGCGGTCACGACCATTCCCGGGCGTTGCGCGGAAAGAGCAGGCGAAGCCTGGTCGGCGCCCTCGTGCTGATCGCCGGCTACATGGTCGCCGAGGTCGCCGGCGGCATCCTCTCCGGCAGCCTCGCCCTCCTCGCCGACGCCGGCCACATGCTGACCGACGCGGCGTCCATCGGCCTCGCGCTCCTCGCCATGCACTTCGCGGAGCGGCCGCCGTCGGCGCGGCGCACCTTCGGCTACCACCGCATCGAGGTCCTGGCCGCCCTGCTCAACGCGCTGACCCTGTGGCTCGTCGCGGCGTGGGTGATCGTCGAGGCGTGGCACCGGTTCCGGGACGTGCCCGACGTCGACGGCGGGCTCATGCTGTCCATCGGCGCAGTGGGCCTCGTCGTGAACGTCGTCGCGGCCTGGATTCTCCGGCGCTCGGCGGGACACAGCGTCAACGTCGAGGGCGCGTTCCGGCACGTGATGGCCGACCTCCTGGGCTCGGTCGGCGTCGTCGTGTCGGGGGTCCTCGTCTGGGCCTTCGGGTGGACCCTCGCCGACCCGATCCTCAGCGTGATCATCGGGGTCCTGATCCTGCTGAGCACGTGGCGCCTCCTCGCCAAGGTCGTCCACGTCCTGCTCGAGGGCGCTCCCGACCACGTCGACGTGTCCCGTCTCTGCCGCGAGCTGGCCGGGGTGGAAGGCGTGGTGCAGGTCCACGACATGCACGTCTGGACCATCGCCGAGGGCTACGACGCCCTCGCGGCCCACGTCGTCGTCGATCCCGACTACCCGGGCAGCCGCCTCGAGCCGGTGCTGCGCCGCCTGCGGGCGGTCGCCTCCCGCGACTTCGGTATCCACCACGTCACCATCCAGGTGGAGCAGTCGCCGGACCACTGCAACGAGCACCACCACGCCGACCATCTGCACGGGCGCGAGCGTGCTTCCGAAGCCTGACGCCCCCGGCGCTGTCAATGCACGAGGAGTCTGCCGGTGGAACGGCGCGAACTCCCGGAGGGTTGGGGTGCCAAGCGGAGCCGCTGGCGACGCCTGGTGGGGCAGGAGTCTGGGCGGTAGAGCGGCGCGTTCTACGCAGCCAATCGACGATGATTGCGCCGTTCACTGAAATCCCCACGGGCTGGCGCAAACCGGCGCCCGCGGGGTAGGCTTGAGCGGATGGAGATTTTCATCGCGACTACCGCTGCCATCGCTGCCGTTGGTGCCGTTGTCGGCGCCGTGGCCGGGTTGTACTCGGCGGTCGGCGTGCATCGCGTCGAGGGGAAGCTGGACACGCTGACCGGCCGCGTTGACGAGCAAGGCGAACCGTTGCGGTCACACGTCAACGCGCCCGGACTGCACCGGACCGCCTGAGCGGCTCCGGCTCTGTCGCACGGCCGAAACCCGCGCCCACTCGCGTTCGCCCATCCTGAGTCAACGTCGCCATCCTGAGCGGCCGCCCGGTCCCCATTACCGCCCTCGGCTGGTTGCCGGGTCAGCACGGGTCAGCCCCCGCGCCGTTGCGAACGTGGTAACCGTCCGGCGCGGACTCGCTGATTCTGTCGGACTCATTGACGTGGTCGGCAGCCGCTGGAACGGCGCGGACTCCTGGCGGGGTGGTTGGGGGCCAAGCGAAGCCGCCGGGGACGCTCGGTGGGCTACGATCGGGCGTCAGAGAGGAGCCCGCTCATGGCCGTCATCGCACCGTTGCTCGCCCTCGCCGTCGTCTCGTTGCCGGCCGTGCAGGCCGCCGGACCCGGCTTCGTGCGCTGGAGCGCGGCCGAGCTCGAAGCGCGCAACGCCGCCCTGTCGGAGGCGATCCGGCCCGACGGGTCGGCACGGGAGACCCTGGCCGACTACGAGGTCGGCGGTTCCCACCGGTTCCGGTTCATCCGCCGCGAGGCCGACGGCTTTCCCGAGCAGCACGCCGACATCGAGGACGTGGTGCTCATCCAGAGCGGGGCGGCGACCCTGGTCGTGGGGGGCGAGCTGGTCGGCCGGACCGGCCGCGACGGCGAGTACCGGGGGACGAACATCGCGGGCGGGGTGCACTATCCCATGGCCCGCGGGGACATCGCGCACATTCCCGCCGACACCCCCCACCGCTACCTCGTGCCGGAGGGCGGGCACGTGACCTATGTGCTGGTGCGGCTGCCGGCCCTCGCCGGCGAGCGCGTCGTGCCGCCGGACGCCCCCGCCCTCGACTTCGAGCCGCCCGGGTTCGCCCTGTGGCGGGCGCGCGAGCTCGACCGGCGCCGCGCCGATCTCGACCGGCGCATGGGTCCCGACCGCTCGGCCCGCGAGACCCTCGCCGACTACGGCAGCCCGACCCGGTCGCATCGCTTCCGCCACATCCACCGCGACGCCGACGGGGTGCCCGAGATCCACGACGACATCATCGACGTGGTGTTCGTGACGAGCGGCGAGGGCGGCGTGCTCGCGGGCGGCGAGATGCTCGACCGCGACGGGAGCCGCGGGTCCGGCATCGCCGGGGGGACGCGGCATCCGGTGGCGGCCGGCGATGTGCTGCACATCCCCGCCCGCATGCCCCACGGCTACCTCGTGCCCGAGGGCGGGCACGTGACCTACGTCCTCGTGCGGGTTCCCGCGGTGGTTGCGCGTTAGAGCAGGCGATCAACGGCGGCTCGCCGCCTTCGAGGACGCGGAGCCCGTGGATCCCTCGCGGAACGCCCGTGACGGAACCCCCGCGTCGTCCGCGGCCCTCGCGACCATTCATGACACGCCGTCACCACTACCGGAGGTGCGGGCTGGCCGGCATCCTGCTGATGACGCTGATGCCGGTTTCGACGACCGCCCAGCAGCCCCGTCTCGCCGCCGGCTACTGGACCCGGGGGCTGTCGGGCGGCTGGGGCGACGCCTGGAAGCACGGCGTTCCGGGCTGGGGGAAGACGGAGAGCGATGTCCGCTTCGCGGCATTCCACCCGCAGCTCGGACGGTTCGTCACCGACCGCCTGGAGATCCATGGCGAGGCCGGACTGCTGGCCTACGACCGGCCGGCCCCGGCCGTCAGCGGGGGGCTCGGTCTGGGCGGCCGTTATCACGTCTGGCGGGACCGGCGGTGGACGCCCTACGTCGCCGGCGGGGCCGGGCTGCTCTGGACGTCGCTCGACGTGCCGGAGATCGACCGCGTCTTCAACTTCACGATCGTCTATGGTCTGGGCATTCGGACGGTGCCACGTCGGGGGCCCGGCCTGGTCGTCGAGCTCCGCAACCACCACATCTCGAACGCCGGCACGGCGGGGGAGAACCTGGGCCTGAACGCGGCGGTGGTGATGGCCGGGGTGCAATGGGTCCTGCGTCCGGCAGAGTGACGCCGCCGCGGCCGGACCCGGGGACGCATCGGGGGAGCCGCGAGTGTCGCGCGAACGAGTCCGATGGCGAGCGCTCGGACCGGACCGAAACTCGGCGGCCGGTGTCCAAGCCATCGACCGTGCTTCCCGGACGCCCAGGGAGACGTTCTGAGCGGAGGCGGCGCGAGCAGGAAGAAGCGGGTGCCTCCCGGGCGCCCAGGGAGACGTTGCCGCCGCCCGCGCGGGCGGCGACGTGCCTCCCGGGAGAGACCTCACGACCGACGGTGGTGAGGGGGCCGCGGCGCCGGTCGGCCCCGCGTGCGGTGGGCAGGTCACGGTCTTCCTCGTCGAGGAAGCGCCGCGCGCGGTGGCGGAGCGGCGCGCGCAAGGGGGGTTGGGTCGTGCGAGGGGCGCAACCTGTCTGAGCCCGGCGGAGTGGCGGGCAAGGGGGAGCACCTGACGGACTGGCTGAATGACCTCCGGCGTGTGGCCCGGGGGTTGGCTCGTCAACCCGGCGTCACCGCGCTCGTGGTGGCGACGCTCGCGCTCGGGATCGGTCTGAACACGGCGCCTTCTCCGTGGCGTACGGCGTGCTGTGGCGGCCGCTCGCCTACCCCGACGCCGACCGTCTGGTGACCATCGCCGCGCAATACCACGAAGACGGCGCCCCGAGCCTGGTCGGCCCAGACCGGTTCCGGGAGTGGGCCGATCGCCTGCGCACTGCCGATCTCGCCGGCTACGAGACGCGGGAGCGCAGCGTCCGCGGCGCGGGTCCCGCGCGCATCGTCCGGGTCGCGACGGTCACGGAGCGCTTCTTCGACGTGCTCGGCGTGCCGGCCGCGACCGGCGTCGCGCCGCCGCTTCCCGCCGGCGACCCGCGCGCCGTCGTCAGCACGCGGCTCGCCGCCTCGCTGGCGGTCGCGCCGGAGGCCCTCGTCGGCCTCGGGGTCACCGTCGGCGACACGCCTTACACCGTCGCCGGCGTCATGCCGCCCGCGTTCGCGTTCCCGACGCCGGCCGCCGACGTCTGGGTTCCCATGCCGGCGGCTCCGCCGGCCGGGACCGCCGTGGATGTGGTCGGCCGGCTGACGGGCGGGGCCACCCTCGAGCAGGCCAGCGACGACGCGGCCCGGGTCGTTCGCGACGTGAACGGCGACGACTGGCGCGCGGCCGTGACCCCCCTCGACACGGTTCTCCTCGACGGAGGCCGGCCGGCCCTGACGGCCGCGCTGGCCTCGGCGATGCTGGTGCTCCTGGCCGCCTGCGCGAACGCGACGACGCTGCTCGTCGGCCGATCCATGGCGCGCCGCCGGGAGTTCGCGGTCCGGCTCGCGCTGGGGGGCGGACCGCGGCGCCTGCATGGCGCGGCGTTCGCCGAAGGGCTCATCGTCGCGGCGGCCGGTCTCGCCGTCGGCTCTCTCCTCGCCTGGGTCGCGGTGCGGCTGTTCGCGTCGGGCGCGGCCGCGGTGCTCCCGCGCGCGGCCGAGATCCGGTTCGACCCTCCGACGCTGCTCGCCGCGGCGGCGTCGTCCCTCGCCGCGGCCGTGGCCTGCGGGGCCGCGTGCGCCGTCGGCGTGCCGCGCGGTGGACGGCCGGATCTTCGCGTGGGCGCGGGTCCCACCGCGACCCCGACCGCCCGGCGCCTCCGCGCGGCGCTCGTCGTGGCGCAGGTGTCGACGGCCGTCGTGCTCCTGACCGGGGCCGGCCTGCTCGCCCGCAGCATGGACGCGCTGCTCGCCGAGGACGGCGGCTTCGATTCCTCGCGCGTGCTCGTCGCCAAGCTGATGCTCAGCGACTCGCGTTTCGCCGACGACGGCGCGTCGGCGGGGTTCGTCGACCGGCTGCTCGCCGAGGTGAGGAGGCTGCCCGGCGTCGACGCGGCCGGGCTCGGCAGCCTGCTGCCCCCGACCGACGCGCCCACGACGATCAACCTCCGGTTCCGGACCGATATGCGGGACGACACCTTGTCGATGTCGTTCGGCGCGGTGACGCCGGGCTTCTTCGAGGCGCTGGGGACCCCGCTGCACGCCGGCCGCCGTTTCGACGCGGCGGACGAGCGTGCCGAGACGCCGAACGTTGTCGTGAGCGCCTCGACGGCGCGGTTCCTGTACCCGGACGCGGACTCCGTCGGCCGCGGTCCGCGGTTCGCGCTCGAGCGCTTCGGCATCGTCCGCGAGTCGACGGTGCGGGGCGTGGTCGCCGACATCGAGGCGGGCCCCGACGCGTCCATCTACGTTCTCTGGCGGCACCGGCCGATGGGGCTGGCGCACCTGGTGGTGCGCACCGCCGGCGACCCGTCGGGACTTCTCTCGGCGGTGCGCGACCTGATCCCGTCGCTGAACCCGAGCCTGCCGGTTCCCAAGGTGCGTACGCTGGACGATCACGTCGCGGACTCGATCGCGGGCCGACGACTCCAGATGGTGCCGGCCGCGGCGTTGGGCGGGCTGGCGCTGCTGGTCGCGATGGTGGGGGTGTTCGGCGCCCTCACGCGCGCGGTGACGGAGCGGCGGCGCGAGCTCGCGATCCGCGCGGCGATCGGGGCGTCGCCCGCCCGTCTGGTCCGACTGGTCATGCGCGGCAGCCTGGGCGTCGGCACCGTCGGTGTGGCCGTCGGCCTCGCCGCCGCCGCGGCGGTCGGCCGAGGCTTGTCGAGCCTCCTGTACGGCGTCGGCCCCTACGACGCGGCGACCTTCGCCGCGGTGGCGGGGTCGGTCCTCGCCGCGACGTCGGTCGCCTCGCTCCTGCCGGCCCGCCGCGCGGCCCGCGTCGATCCCCTGATGGTGCTGAAGGGCGACTGAGCCCCGAACGAGTCGGCGGAGGCGTGCTACGCTGCCGGCGCATGGGCGATCAGCATCAGGGTACCGGCGCGGGTGCCGCCCTCGGCATGGTCTTCGGCATCGTCATCGGCGCGGCGACCGACAACGTGGGGGCATGGCTCGCGATCGGGCTGGCCCTGGGGGCGGCGCTCGGGGCGGCGTTCGAGGGCCGCGGCGGTCCGCGGTCCGGCGGGTCCGACCAGTAGGACTGCGCCGGATCCCATCTCCGTCGCGCTCCGGGGAGCGAGCAGCCGGCCCGACGGTCGACGGGCGCCGGTCACGACCGAAGGTGCGTGGCCCGGCGGGCGGCTCCTGACAGGTTCTGACACATCCCTCCTCTATCCTGTCGATTGTCCACTCGACACAGGACATGCGCCGGCCGCCCCGATCCCGGGCGCGGTCCCGCGGAAGCTGCACACGAAGGAGGAGGAGCCCATGGACAAGAGCACGGCAGGTGCGTTCGTCGATCTGGAGCGGGCCGCCATCGGACGGCCCGTCACGCGTCTCGGCGTCTCGTTCTTCCCCGTCTACCTGATGGACAACCCCCTGCCGGCCATCGCCACCGGCCCGAAGTCGGGGCGGGTCATCGAGGAGCTGCCGGACGCGTCGGTGCCGACCCTGACCGCGGCCAACCCCACCGACCGGCCGATCCTGCTCGTCGAGGGCGAGCAGTTCCTCGGGGGCGACCAGAACCGCACCCTCAACGTCAGCGTGCTGGTGCCGGCCGCCGCCACCCTGAAGATCCCGGTGTCGTGCCTGGAGGCGGGCCGGTGGGGGCGCCGCCGCGACTTCGCGGCGGGGTCCACCTACACCCACCGCCGGGTGCGTCGCGCCAAGAACGCGGCGGTCGCCCGGCAGGCGGCCACGGCGGAGGCGCGGCGGGGCGAT
Source organism: Vicinamibacterales bacterium (assembly GCA_965261285.1). Classification (GTDB taxonomy): domain Bacteria; phylum Acidobacteriota; class Vicinamibacteria; order Vicinamibacterales; family UBA8438; genus JAJEEA01. The sequence continues at coordinate 594,479 of OZ253457.1, forward strand.
CAGAACGCGGTGTGGAGCTCCATCGACGCGGAGCTCGACGGCCTCGATGTAGCCGCGCCGACGCGGGCCATGGCCGCGGCCGACCGCGTCTACGAGCGGGAGCCCGCCCGGCAGGCGGCGGCCGACGAGCTCGGCGCCCTCGGTCCCCTGCCCGGCCAGTGCGGCGTCGTCGTCACCCACGGCCCGCGCGTGGTCGCCACCGAGGTCTTCGGGGCCCCCGGGCTGCTCCGGCCCCACTGGGGGGCGCTGGTGCGCGCCTGCCTGCTCGAGCGCCCGACGGCTGCCGGACGGCCCTCGGCCAGCCGCGTCCTCCGCAAGCTCGGCCGCGTCAGCAAGGCCGCGTGCCGCGAGACGCCCGGACTGGGGCTCGGCGTCGAGCGGCACCTCGGTGGCCCCAAGGCGGTCGGTCAGGCCCTCACGCTCGAGAGCGCGATCGTGCATGCTTCCGTGCTGAGCGGGTGAGAGCGGGTCGTACGGCGCGGGAAGAGAGCCACTGCGAACTCGTGCCGTGGAGGCGAGAGTGGGGATTTGCAGCCGGTGGCCAGCGGCCGTGGTCGAGGCGCTCGCGGGGGACGGCCCTGCCCGTCCCCGGGCCTGTCGTACCGCTACCGCGTGATCACGGTCTTGAAGCGCCGCACGAGGAGCGCGATCAGCAGCGACTGGTAGGCGAGGCCGGCCAGGAAGTGGAGCCAGACGCGCGGCTCGCCGGCCTCGAGCATCCAGAACACCTTGAGGGGCCAGTAGAGCGGGTCGAGGCCGAACGCCACCTGCCACGGCGAGGCGACGAACCACGCGACGACCGGCGGCCAGGAGAGGACGCCGACGCCCTTCAGCAGCGCGAACCCCTGCACCTTGTTCGTGGCGAACGCGGCCGCGAACAGCGCGAAGAGCGGCGCGGTGGGCGCGGCCTGCGCGGCGGCGGCGAAGGCCGCGACGACGCCCATCGTCGCCAAGTCCGAGATGGCGATGGACGCCACGATCACGGGCACGCTCACCACCATGGGGACGGCGATGCGGTAGGCGAGGTAGCCCTCCACCGTGAGCGGCGTGACCTGGAGGGCGGTGAGGGTGCGGTCGTCCCGCTGATCGAGCAGCAGGAACCCGACCACCGCGCCCACCAGCGCCGGGGTGATCAGCACGAGGAAGCTCGCCAGCAACGGGTAGTGCGGCGCGAGGTCGAATCCGTAACGCTCGTCGAGCCAGGCGCGGAGGACGGGGACGCCCCACCGGAAGGCGAGCGCGTAGGCGATGGGCGTGGCGACGAGCCAGCGCAGCATGCTGTCCCGCGCGACGCTCCTGGCGTCGATCGGGCCCAAGGCCCGGACCACGGCGGCCGCCGTCGGCATCAGCGCCCTCCCTCGCGCGCGGCGATGAAGCGGTCGAACGTCCGTCGGGTGGCGCCCGGCGTCGATCCGGCCCGGGCGGCGGACATCGGCATCAGCGCCCTGGCCGCCGTCGGCATCAGCGCCCTCCCTCGCGCGCGGCGAAGCGGTCGAACGTCCGTCGGGCGGCGCCCGGCGTCGATCCGGCCCGGGCCGCGGACATCGGCATCAGCGCTCTCCCTCGCGCGGCGAAGCGGTCGAACGTCCGTCGGGCGGCGCCCGGCGTCGATCCGGCCCGGGCCGCGGACATCGGCATCAGCGCCCTCCCTCGCGTGCGACGATGAAGCGGTCGAACGTCCGTCGCGCCGCGATCAGCAGCATCCCGGCCCAGGCGGCGGCGTAGAGCACGCCGTAGGCCCACTGCCACGGCGGCATCGGCCGGAACGCTCCCGCCAGCAGCACGAGCGGCGCGGTGAAGGGATGTAGGTACAGCAGCCAGGTGTCCCACAGGCCGAAGTAGTGCAGCATCGGGAGCGAGAGGATGAAGGTGAAGAGGACGGAGGGGAACATGTACTCGTTGATCGACCGGTAGCGGGCGATGAGCAGGAAGCCGACCAGGGTGTAGAGGACCGCGGCCAGCACGATGCCCGCGACCAGCGGGAGGCCCGCGAAGCCGGCGCCGTACGCCGACCACACGATGACGACCTGCTCGACGAGCGACAGCGCGGTCAGCGTCGCCGTCTTCGACGCGAGGTACTCCCAGTCGGCGAGCGGCGTCACCACCTGGGCCTCCAGCGTCCCCTCGCCCTTCTCGAGGAGGACGAGCCCGGCGATGAAGTAGAAGTTCACCATCACCAGGTTCCCGAACACGACGGCGGGCAGCACGTAGCCCCAGTCGATGTCGGGAAGTTGGGTGAGGAGGACGAACCAGCAGGCCAGCACGAAGGCCACCGCGTAGTAGAAGCCGTTCCGCAGTTGCAGGCGGAGGTCGAGGCGGACGGTCGCGGCCAGCCGGTGCATCGGCTCACTGCAGGGTGTGGCCGGTGACGCGGAGGAAGACGTCCTCGAGGGTCGCTTCCTGGGTGTGGAGGGTGCGGACCGTCGCCTCGCGCAGCAGGGCCACGAACTCGGCGTCGTCGCCGAGGCCGTCGAGGGAAAACTCCCGCCGTCCGGGGCTGCCGCCGAGGTCGTACTCCACCGCCACCGTCCGGGCGCCGTGGGCCAGCTTCAGGTCGCGCGGCGAGTCGACCAGCCGTATCTCCCCGTCGACGATGAACGCCACGCGGTCGCACAACTCGTCGGCCACCGTCATGTCGTGCGTGGTGAGGAACACGGTGCACCCGGCCTGCTTCAGCTCCCGCACGAGGCGCCTGACGCCCCGCCCACTCGCGGGGTCGAGCCCCACCGTCGGCTCGTCCAGGAAGATCAGTTGCGGGTCGTTCAGCAGCGCGCGCGCCACCCCGAGCCGGGTCTTCATCCCCTTGGAGTACTCGGCCACGAGGCGTTCCCCGTCGCCGGCCAGCCCCACCATCTCGAGCAGCGCCTCGGGCCGGCGGGTCTCGCCCCGGTACAGGGCCCGGAAGTAGCCGAGGTTCTCGAGGCCGGTCAGCCGCAGGTAGTGGTTGGGCAGCTCGAACGAGACGCCGATCTCCTCGTAGTAGTCGCCCCCCCACGCCGCGAGGTCGCGGCCCAGCACCGAGACGGCGCCGCGGTAGCCCCGCAGGAGCCCGATCAGCACCTTCTGGGTGGTCGACTTGCCGGCGCCGCTCGGTCCGAGGAACCCGAAGATCTCGCCGCGGTCGATCCGGAACGACAGATCCCGGACGGCGGGACTGGCGCCCGACGCGTAGGTGAAGGTCAGCCCGTCGACGTCGACCACCGGCATGCATGCGTCTCCGTGGGTGTCGGCCGTCGTCACCGCGCGGGTCGGCGACGCGGGGCGGCCGGTGCGGCGGCGGTGGCTCCCATTGTCCGGCCGGCCCTGGCGGGGAGCCGGCGTCCCCGCTGCCGCGCAGGCTTCTATCGCAGGCTGACGCCGACCGCGGTGGGGAAGTCGTCGGGCACCGGCTGGGTGACGTCGCCGGTGGCCGCCCACTCCGCCGCGCGCTGGATGAGGGTGATGAACCCCACGCACTCGATGGCCGGCCACGGGCCCGACCCGAGCGCCGCGCCCCCGTCGACGTGGCCCATGGCGGTGCCGACGACGCGGCCCCGGCCGTAGCGCACGGTGTGCACCATCGGTTCGTCGTCGCCGGTGCCGTGGGTGCGCACCCCCCAGTGCGCCTCGCGGGCGGGGTCGGACCACGCGGTGGCCAGAATCGTCAGGTTCTTCGCGGGCCCGCGCTGGTTGCTGTACAGCTCGTCGGTGCCGTGCAGCCAGACGCGCGGGAGTCCGCGCATGATGGGGTGGTCCGGCTCGCGGGTCACCACCGGGTACTCGTGGGGGTCGACGCACTCGCCGGCGTGACCCGGTGTGTGGTCGAGGAACAGACTGCCGTTGCGGTACTTCACGAAGGGGCCGTGCCGCTCGTCGCGCCCGCCCCACGCGCCGAAGCCGATCATCTCGTTGAAGGCGGGCCAGTCCGCGAACGTGTGGTTGACGGCGTGGCCGTAGACGAGGCCGCCGCCGTTCAGCATGTAGCGCTCGAACGACTCCCGGGCGGGTTGCGGCCACGCGTCGCCGTTGTACTCCAGGACGACGACGTCGTAGTCGGAGAACGCGGGCGCGAACCCGCTCATGTCGGCCCCCCGCGGCGGGCTGGTCACCACATCGACCTCGAAGAGGCCGGTCTCCTCGAGAATCGACCGGTAGTGCTCGCTCAGCACCTGCCAGCCGTGATTGTTCTGGCCCGTCAGCACCATCGCCCGGAGCGGGCGATCCTGGGCGTCGAGCACCGCGGCCGGGCCGGGGCCGGCGGCAGGCGCCAGCAGCAGACAGAACAGCGTTGCGAAGAGTCGGACGTGACGTCGTCTCGCCATCTGCTTCCTCCCTCGTCCCGTGCGGAAGTCTTGCCGCAATTGTCTCGCAAGCGCCGCTACCGTGAAGGTGATGCGGCCCGTCGCGGCGATGCTCTCCGCATCGCAAACCGGCGCGTCAGGCGGCGTCACGCCGCTGCACCACCTTGTGCGCCAAGTCGTGCTCGTCGAGCCGATCGGCCGTTGCCGACCGGGTGTTACTACATCACATCGCGGCTGCCGCCGCCATGGCGACTCGTGACCGTCGGCTAGGAGCTCGCGCCGCAGAACGGTCCAGGCTCCTGTGGGGTTGGTTGGGGGGCCAAGCCGAGTCGCCGGCGACGATTGGCGGACTACAATGAACCGAGGGCAGACCGATGGGTGCGACACATGTCATGGTCACGATTCGCAACCCGGCGGATCCGGAGAGGCAGTGGACCGGGCGCTTCCTGGTGGACACCGGCGCCTTCGACTCTCTGGTCCCGCGAACCCACCTGGAGGCCATCGGCCTGAAGCCTCTCGCCAGCGAGAACCACGTGGCCGACGGCAGTCCCATCGAGCTGAGCACCACGGTCGGCCGCATCGAGTTCATGGGCAAGATCGTCGGCGGCACCCTGGTGTTCGGCGACGCCGACGCCGAGCCCCTGCTCGGCGTGACCGCGCTCGAGTCCGGCGGCTTCGAGGTCGATCCGAGAACGCAACGGTTGAAGAGGCTGCCCGCCGTGCTCCTCAAGGGCCTGCGCACGGCCGGCACCGTGCGGCCGCCGGCCGGGAGTCTGCGCCGTATGGGCGGCGCGGACTCCGAGCCGTAGGTCGGCTCGTGCACTCTGGCCTTGCGGGTCGGTGGGCACCAGGCGGAGGCGTAGTCGACGATTGACGGCTCACGCCAGCAGGCGCCACACCTGAGTCAGCAGGAAGCAGACGGTCACGCCCATCGCGACTGGCAGGAGGGCCGCCACGGTGGTCCAGCGGGCGCTGCGCGTCTCCTTGTAGATGGTGTAGATGGTCGTCGAGCACGGGTTGTGCAGCAGGCTGAACAGCATGAGGTTCACCGCCGTCAGCAGCGTCCAGCCCCCCGCCCGCAACAGGTCGCCGGTGGCCTCGGTGCTGTCGAGCTCGAACATCACCCCCGCCCCCTGACCGGCCCCCGCTACGTTGGCGGTCAGCACCGTCAGCATCAGCACCGTCGGGATGACGATCTCGTTGGCGGGGATGGCGACGATGTACGCGAGCAGGATGACGCCGTTCAGCCCGATGAGGAGGCCCGGCCCGTCGAGCCACTCGACCGAGTGGGCGGCGAGGCTCGCGTCGCCGAGGGATACGTTGGAGATGAGCCAGATGACCGCGCCGGCCGGCACCGCGAACAGCACCGCGCGCCACAGGACGATGAGGGTGCGGTCGATGACCGACGTATAGAGGGTCTGCAGGACGCAGGGCGGGCGATACGGCGGCAGCTCGAGGCTGAAGCTGGTGGCCTCGCCCCGCAGCACCGTGCGCGAGAGCAGCCACGAGGCCGCGAGCATCATGACGATGCCGAGCACCGCGATGCCCACCACCGCGGCGGCCGAGACGAGCCCCGCGAGGTGGGCGGGGGCGAGGGCCCCGATGAAGATGGACGCGACGAGGATCTGCGTCGGCCAGCGCCCGTTGCACAGCGAGAAGTTGTTGGTGATGATGGCGATGAGCCGCTCGCGGGGGCTGTCGATGATGCGGGTCGACACCACCCCCGCCGCGTTGCACCCGAAGCCCATGCACATCGTCAGGGCCTGCTTGCCGTGGGCGCCGGCGCGGCGGAACAGCGAGTCGAGGTTGAACGCGACCCGGGGCAGGTAGCCGAAGTCCTCGAGCAGGGTGAACAGCGGGAAGAAGATGGCCATCGGCGGCAGCATCACCGCGATGACCCACGCGGTGGCGAGGTAGACGCCGTCGAAGAGGAAGCCGCTGAGCCACCAGGGCATGCGCAGGGTCTCGCCGGCGCCGGTCAGCCACGGATGGACGGTGTCGATCAGCAGGGTCGCGAGCATGCTCGACGGCACGTTCGCCCCCTCGATGGTCAGCCAGAAGACCACCGCCAGGATGCCGAGCATCAGGGGGAACCCGAGCCACCTGCTCGTCAGGAGCCCGTCGAGCCGCCGGTCCAGATCGAAGCCGGCCCGCCCGAGGCCGCGGCGCATGGCGCCCTCGGCGATCTCCTGCGCGGCGTGGTAGGTCCGCTCCGTCACCGTGTCGTGGAAGTCGGGGGGCAGGTCCCACTGGAGCTGCCGGGCCCTCTGCAGCACCTGCTCGCGGGCCGTTTCGGGGATCGGGAGCACGGCGGCGTCGTTGACGTCGGCGTTGGCGTCCGCGTTGACGTCGGCGTCGGCGCCGATCTGGCCCAGCTCTCCCGAGCGCACCGCCGTCACCACGGCGTCGTCCGTGTTGAGCAGGCGTTCCGCCACCCAGCGGCTGTTCGCCACCGTCGGAAACGCCGTCTCCACCGTCTCCGACAACGCGGCCACCGCCCGCTCGACGGCCGGCGCATGCCGGACCAGCCGGAACGGGGTGGTGCGGACCTCGCCCGCCGCGACCCGGTGGGCGGCGTCGATCAGCTCGTCGATGCCCACCCGGTTCCGCGCCGAGCCGGCGACCACCGGCACCCCCAGCTCCTTCTCGAGCCGGGCCGCGTCGACGGCGACGCCGTGGCGGCGGGCCTCGTCCATCAGGTTCAGGAACACCACCACCCGGTCGGTGATGCCCAGTATCTGCAGCACGAGGTGCAGGTTGCGCTCGAGGCGGGTGGCGTCGACCACCGCCACGGTGACGTCGGGGCGCCCGAACAGCAGGAAGTCGCGCGCCACCTCCTCGTCCGCGCTCCCCGCCTGCAGCGAGTAGGTGCCCGGCAGGTCGACGAGCTTGATGCGCGAGCCGCGGTGGGCGAAGGCGCCCTCGGCCCGCACGATGGTCTTGCCCGGCCAGTTGCCGGTGTGCTGCCGCAGGCCGGTGAGGGCGTTGAAGACCGTGCTCTTGCCCACGTTGGGGTTACCGGCGAGGGCGACGAGCACGTCCCAGCGGTCGGGGCTCAGCCCGAGCCGGACCAGGTTGTCGGCCCGGTGCTCCGCGCATCCGCCGAGCCGGGGCAGGAGCCCCGAACTGCCGTTCGCCATCACACTGCCTCCTGCGGCGCCGCGCCGTCCGGCGGCTCGATCCAGATCAGCCCCGCCTGGGCGCGGCGCAACGCGATCAGGGCGCCCCGGATGAGACGGTCCGCCATCACACTGCCTCCTGCGGCGCCGCGCCGTCCGGCGGCTCGATCCAGATCAGCCCCGCCTGGGCGCGGCGCAACGCGATCAGGGCGTCCCGGATGAGACGGTCCGCCATCACATCGCCTCCTGCGGCGCCGCGCCGTCCGGCGGCTCGATCCAGATCAGCCCCGCCTGGGTCCGCCGCAGCGCGATCAGGGCGCCCCGGATGCGGTAGGCGACGGGGTCGCCGGCCGCGCTCGTCAGCTCCGGCGTCACCGCGGTCCCCGGCACCAGCCCCAGGTCGAGCAGCCGCCGCCGCTGCGCCCCCTGGCACGCGCGCGAGATGCTGGCGACCCGCACCGTCCGTCCCGCCGGGGCGTCGAGCAGGGTGGTGGGGGTGGTGTCGGCCGCCTCGTCCTCGGCCAAGTAGCGGACGGTGACGTTGTCGGCGGTCACCGGGTCGAGGTCCCGGGTGCGGCCGTGCGAGCGCAGGCGGATGGCGCGGTCGGTGCGCTCGACGATCTCCAGGCGGGCCCCCAGCGACAGGCCGCTCTCGAGGAGGGCGTCGTAGATCTCGCGCGGCTCATCCTCCAGGTGCAGCACCTCGACCGTCCGTCCCGGCTCCGCCCCCGGCAGGCCGAACCCGGGCTCGGGCGGCATCTCGCCGGCCGGCGTGGGAATCGGGTCGCCGTGCGGGTCCCACACGGGATGCCCGAGGCGGGCGTCGAGGGCGTCGACCTGCGCCGCCGACAGGCTGTGCTCCATCCGCTCGGCCTCGGCGTGCCACTCGCCGGCGGGCACGCCGGTGCGGTCGGCGAGATAGCGTTCCCACATGCGGTGGGTGCGGACGATCTGCACCGCCGAGCGCTCGCCGTCCGCGGTCAGGGCGGGGCCGGAGGCCGGCGTGCGCACCAGCCGCAGCTCGGCGAGCCGCGAGATCAGCGTCGCGGCGCGCGCCCGCGACACGCCCAGCCTCCCCGCGAGGCTGTCGAGCGAGCAGCGCTGGCGCGTCCGTTGACACCGGTAGATGTGCTTGATGGCGTCCTCGAGCCGGACGCGCTCGTCGAGGTCGGTGAGGCGGCGAAGGCGGCCGACGAGGCCGCCGGCGGGCCAGAAGAGCCCGACGACGGCGGCCGCGAGCAGGGCGAAGACGAGGAGGGCCAGGACCGGGTCGGTCATGTTTTTGAGTATACAAAAAATCGTCTTCACTGTCACCAAAACCGGCTCCGGGCTCTCGTCGCTCGTGCTCGAAGCCACATGGGTTCCGCCGGATGTGCGAGAATTCGTGTAGAGACGTAACGTGACTGACAACAAGCCGATCACCAATGCGCACGACTACGCGGCAGCGCTCTCCCGGATCGACCAGCTCATGGGTGCCGAGCCCGGGACGGCCGAGGGCCGGGAGCTCGATCTGCTCGCGGACCTCGTCGGGATGTACGAGGACGAGAACGAGCCGATGGGCCATCCCGACCGCGTGACGGCCCTCGAGTTCCGCCTGGAACAGACGCCTTTGCGAGCGTAGCCGACGATTCCCGGGCCATTCACTCGACGCCAATCCGAACGCGCCCCGTGAGTTGCAGGTCGTCGACCGGTACGGCGGCCCCCCGTCGCAACACCGACCGCACACCGGCGACCGGCCGCTGAGGATGCACCATGCTGCTGACCATCACGACCACCCGCAAGCCCGCGACCGACCTGGGCTACCTCCTGCACAAGCACCCGGACAAGACACAGACCTTCGACACCGGAGCGGGCAAGGCCCATGTGTTCTACACGGAAGCCACCGACGAGCGGTGCACGGCGGCGCTGCTGCTCGACATCGACCCCATCGCGCTCGTGCGGGGACCCAACCCCGTGCTCCACGACTACGTGAACGACCGCCCCTACGTGTCGTCGTCGTTCCTGTCGGTGGCCATGTCGAGGACCTACGCCACCGCCCTGGCCGGCCGGTGCCGGGACCGCCCCGAGCTGGCGAAGACGCCGATTTCCCTCGAAGCCCGGATCGCCGCCGTCCCCTGCCGGGGGCAGGACGACCTCGTGCAGCGCCTGTTCACGCCGTTGGGCTACGAGACCGAAGTCGAAGACGGCGCCGACGGGTCCGGGAAGGGCCGGTACAGGAACGTCACGCTACGCGCGACGAAGACGCTCGCCGACATGCTGGCGCACATCTACGTGCTGCTGCCGGTGGCCGACAACCGGAAGCACTACTACATCGGCGACGCCGAAGTCGACAAGCTGATGAAGCGGGGCAGGGGCTGGTTGGACGACCACCCGGAACGGAACCTCATCGTCCGCCGCTACCTCGGCAACCGGCGCACCCTCGCCGCGGAGGCCGCGAACCAGCTCGCCGCCGAAGCCGGGCGGGACGCCGAGCCGGAGAACGCCGAGAGCCCCGCCGGAACCCGGCGAAAGGAGCACCCGACGCTCCACGACGAGCGGATCGACTGGGCGGTCGAGACGCTCGCCCGCCTCGGGCCGGCATCGATCGTCGACCTGGGCTGCGGCGAGGGCAGGCTGCTGCGCCGGCTCGCCGAACGTCCGGAGTTCACCGAGCTGGCCGGCGCCGACGCGTCGGCCTGGTCGCTCGAGATGGCGAAGCACCGTCTCCGGAAGGCGCGGAAGAAGAAGGCGGGGCCCGATCGGGACGTCGAGCTGTTCCAGACCGCGCTCACCTTCCGGGACGAACGTCTCGAGGGCTACGAGGCCGCCACCCTGATCGAGGTGATCGAACACATCGAGCCGAACCGTCTCGACACGTTGGAGGAGGTCGTGCTCGGCAGAATCCGGCCAGCGATCCTCCTCGTGACGACGCCGAACCGGGAATACAACGTGCTGTACCCGGGCCTCGAAGAGGGTGGGCTCCGCCACCGGGACCACCGGTTCGAATGGACCCGCGCCGAGTTCCGGCGGTGGACCGGGCGGGCCGCCGAGCGGCGCGGCTACACGGTCACGATCGGCGGCGTCGGCGAAGCCGACGACACCAGGGGCCAACCGACGCAGACGGGAGTCTTCGAACGATGCGGGTGACCATCCCCGACTGGGGGCTGATCCTGATGATCGGCGCTTCCGGCGCCGGGAAGACGACGTTCGTCCGGAAGCACTTCCGGGCCACCGAGGTCCTCTCTTCCGACCACTACCGGAGCGTCGTCGCCGACGACGACAGAAGCCGGCAGACGAGCACGGACGCGTTCCAAGTAATGCGCGAGATCGCGCGCCGGCGCCTGGGCCGGAAGCTCAATGCCGTCGTCGACGCAACGAACCTGGTGCCCGAGGACCGGCGCCGCTTCATCGACCTCGCCCGCGACTGCCACGCGCCCCTGACGGCGATCATCGCCGATCCGGGCGAGCGCGCCTGCCTCGAGCAGAACGGGCAACGGGTCGACCCCAGGCCCCGGCACGTCATCCAGCGGCATTGCCGGGCGGTCAGACGCTCCACCAAGAGCCTCCGGCGGGAGAGCGTGCGCCGCTGGTACCGACTCGCGTCCCCGGAGGAGCTGCGGGAGGCCACCCTCGAGCGGCAGCCGCTCGCCTGCAACCGCCGCGCCCTGTCCGGACCGTTCGACATCGTCGGCGACGTGCACGGCTGCTTCGACGAACTGCTGGAGCTTCTGCAGAAGCTCGACTACCGGGTCGACCGGCACGACGAGGCCGACGGCGACCGCCGATTCACGCTCGATCACCCCGACGGCCGTCGCCCGGTCTTCCTGGGGGACCTCGTCGACCGGGGGCCGGAGAGTGCACGGACGCTCCGGCTCGTCATGGACGCCGTCGAGCACGGCGGCGCGCTGGCGGCGCCCGGCAACCACGACGCGAAGCTGGCGCGGGCCCTGAGCGGCCACGACGTGCAACGCACCCATGGGCTCGACCGCACGATGGACGAGCTGGAGAAGCAGCCCGAGGCGTTCCGGGAACGGGTGAAGGCGTTCGTCAAGCGCCTGCCCAGTCACTACGAGCTGGACCGAGGTCGGCTGGTCGTCGCCCACGCCGGCATGAAGGAGGAGCTGCAGGGGCGCATCTCGCGCGAGGTGCGGGACTTCGCCCTCTACGGCGAGACCACCGGCGAGACCGACGAGTTCGGCCTTCCCGTCCGACTGAACTGGGCCCGCGACTACCGGGGCCGACCGTGCGTCGTCTACGGCCACACGCCCGTGACGACGCCCGAGTGGGTCAACAACACGATCTGCATCGACACCGGCTGCGCCTTCGGCGGGCGTCTGACGGCGCTCCGCTACCCCGAGCGCGAAACCGTTTCGGTCGACGCCGGCCGGACCTATTGGGAACCCGCGACGCCTCCGGCGGAACCCGCCGGCGACGCCCGCACCGCGCAGCAGCAGAGCGACGAGCTGCTCGACATGAAGGACATGACGGGCGCGCTCTCCAGCCATACCCGGCTCATGGGGACCGTCCGGGTCGGCCGCAAGAACACCGCCGCCGCCCTCGAGACGATGATCCGCTTCGCGATCGACCCGCGGTGGCTCATCTACCTGCCGCCGACGATGGCTCCCTGCGACGCCTCCCCGGGGCCCGGCCTGCTCGAGCGCCCGAAGGAAGCCTTCGACCACTTCCGCACCCGGAACGTGCGGCACGTCATCTGCGAAGACAAGCACATGGGCTCCCGCGCGGTCGCGGTGCTGGCCGCCGACCCCGACGCCGCCCTCAGGCGGTTCGGGGTCACGAACGACGCCGCCGGCGTCGTCTACACCCGCACCGGCCGCCGGTTCTTCGACGACCCCGCGTTCGAGGTCCTGGTCATCGACCACGTCCGCCGGGGCGTCGCCGACGCCGGGCTGTGGGCCGAGCTCGACACCGACTGGATCTGCCTCGACTGCGAGCTGATGCCCTGGTCGGCGAAGGGCGGCGGGCTGGTAGCCCGGCACTACGCGCCGGTGGCGGCCGCCGCCGCCACCGGCCTCGACGCCGCCGTCGACGCCCTCGCGGCCGCGTGCCGTCGCAACCCCGACAACCGGGAGCTCCTCGACCGCTACCGCCGGCGCCGTGAGATGGCCGCGGCCTACGACGCCGCCTACCGGCGCTACAACTGGCCGGTCGACTCGGTCGAGGACCTCGAGATCGCCCCCTTCCACATCCTGGCCAGCGAAGGGGCCGTCCATGTCGACCGGCCCCACACGTGGCACATGGGAATCGCCGCCCGGCTGGCGCGGGACCACCCCGTCCTCGCCGCCACCGAGCACCGCACCGTCGACCTCGACGACGCCCGCCAGGTGGAGGACGCGACCCGGTGGTGGGAGACCCACACCGAACGGGGCGCGGAGGGAATGGTCGTCAAGCCCCTCGAGTTCGTCCCCCGAACCTCCGGCTCCCCGGTGTCGCCCGCGATCAAGTGCCGGGGCGAGGATTACCTCAGGATCATCTACGGCCCCGAGTACACCGAGCCCCGGAACATCGACCGGCTCCGCCGGCGCGCCACCGGCTTCAAGCAACGGCTCGCCCTCCGGGAATTCGCCCTGGGCATCGACGCCCTGGAGAAGTTCACTCAGGGCGCCCCGCTCCGGGAAGTGCACCGCCGCGTCTTCTCGATCCTCGCCCTCGAAACCGAGCCGATCGACCCCAGGCTCTGATGAGAGACACCGGTTCGGAAGCGACAGTCAGTCATGGGCCTTGCGGTCCGGCCCGGGGGCGTCCCGGCCGCCTCGTGAGATCGCCACCGTTTCTACCGCGCCGGCCGAGCACGGAGACCTCGGGCAGGGTGCACGTCAGATTCGTTGCAGCCTTGGCGGCTCTTCGTTCCCGGAAGTCTCGAAGCAGCCGCGGAGCTTCCGGCCGTGCAGGGCGATGTCGGCGTCGGCCTCTGCAATGGTCCAGCCCATGCCGGTCCCAACAATGCTGACGTGCACCCCCTCGGGCACGCTCCTGCGGTGCTGTGCCGGCCGGCCGAACGGGCCCTGCCGAGCGTTGACAGCCCCCGGTCCGCCCCATACGCTATGGGAATTCGTGTCAGGTTCCGGCACCGGCAGGCGCATGGCCGCGGCCCGCGAGGGTCGCTCCGCCCGCCCGTGCCGGGACACCGAGTGCTCTGGCGGCCCGTGGCGGAATCCCGAGTGGCGCCGAGACCGCCGGTCCAGCGCCCGGGCGTTCCGTTTTGGACTGCTCCAGTGCAGATTGCGGGATCTCGCACGCCGCGGGGTCCGGTCCGAAAGGAGCACCGATGCTCGAGCGTGACACCCCGTCCCCGTCCCGGCGGAGCCGCCGGGGATTCCTCAAGGCCGCCGCGCTCGGGTCCGCCGCGGTCGCCCTGCCCGCGTTGCCCGTCTCCGGCCAGGAGCGCGCCGGACGGAGGCTCGGGGCGGGGGTCAGCGGCTACGGGGCCCGGTCCCGGTTCGAGGTCGCGACGCGCCGGGTGCGCGGCGCGCGCTACGACCAGGCGGCCGGCAGCCTGACCCCGCTGCAGGACCTCGACGGCGCCATCACGCCGTCGGCCCTGCACTTCGAGCGGCACCACGCGGGCATTCCCGACATCGATCCGGCCGAGCACCGGCTGGCCATCGGCGGCCTCGTCGACCGACCGCTCGTGTTCACGATGGCCGAGCTGCGGCGTCTGCCGGCTGTCAACCGCGTGTACTTCATCGAGTGCTCGGGCAACGGCCGAGTCAAGTGGTCGCCCGCCCAGCCCGACACCGACGCCCAGGGGGCGTTCGGCATGACGAGCTGCAGCGAGTGGAGCGGCGTGCCGCTGTCGGTGCTGCTGCGCGAGGCGGGGGTCAGGCCCGAGGCCCGCTGGCTGGTGGCCGAGGGGGCCGACGCGTGCCGCATGACCCGCAGCGTGCCCCTCGACAAGGCGATGGACGACGTGCTCGTCGCCTGGGGCCAGAACGGCGAGGCCCTGCGGCCTGCCCAGGGGTACCCGCTGCGGCTGCTGATTCCGGGGTGGGAGGGCAACATCTCCATCAAGTGGCTGCGGCGGATGCAGCTCGTCGACCGCGCGTGGCAGACCCGCGAGGAGACCTCGAAGTACACCGACCTGATGCCGAACGGCGAGGCCCGGCAGTTCACCTTCGTGATGGACGCCAAGTCGGTGATCACCCGGCCGTCGGGCGGGCAGCGGCTCGACGGGCCGGGTTTTTGTCAGATCTCGGGGCTCGCGTGGTCGGGGAGAGGCCGGGTGCGGGCGGTCGAGGTTTCCACCGACGGCGGCGCGTCGTGGACGGAGGCGCAACTCCAGGATCCGGTGCTGCCGCTGGCCCACACGCGGTTCCGCCTCGACTGGCGCTGGGACGGCTCGCCCGTGACTCTCGTCTCGCGGTGCGTCGACGAGACCGGCGACCGGCAGCCGACGCGCGACGCGCTGATCGCGGCGCGGGGGCTCCGCTCGAGCTACCACAACAACGCGCTGCAGGCCTGGCGCATCCGGGCCGACGGCGGAGTGGAGAACGTCGATGTCTGAACGGGCTGACGCGGCTGGCGCGACGGCGGGGCGGAGAACGCTGATGTCTGAACGGGCTGACGCGTCCGGCGCGACGGCGGGGCGGAGAACGTCGATGTCTGAACGGGCTGACGCGTCCGGCGCGACGGCGGGGTGGAGAACGTCGCCGTCTGGATGGGCTGACGCGTCCGGCGCGACGGCGGGGCGGAGAACGTCGACGTCTGGACGGGCTGACGCGTCCGGCGTGACGGCGGGGTGGAGGTCGATGTCCGGATGGCGCGTGCGGGCCGCTCTCGCCGGCGTCGCGCTGCCGATGATCTGCGCCGGCGCGGTGTGGGCGCAGACGCCGTCCGGCGGCGCGAGGCTGACCGACCTGGGCACGCCGGCGACGGTGGAGGAGCTCGCGGCCTGGGGGCCCATCGTCGGGCCGGACGGCGAGGGGCTGCCGGCGGGCGGTGGGACCGCGGCCGAGGGCCGGGCCCTCTACGACGCTCGGTGCGCCGCCTGCCACGGGCCGACGGGGCAGGAGGGGCCGGACGACCGGCTCGCCGGCGGGCAGGGGTCGCTGGCCGGCGACGGGGCGCGGAAGACGGTGGGCAGCTACTGGCCCGCCGCCACCACGCTGTGGGACTACGTGAACCGGGCCATGCCGTTCAACCAGCCCGGCTCGCTCGCGCCCGACGAGGTCTACGCGGTGGTCGCCTACGTGCTCTACCTCAACGACCTCGTCGGTGAGGACGACCCCGTCGACGCCGACACCCTGCCCCGGGTCGAGATGCCCAACCGCGACGGCTTCGTGCCCGACGCGCGCCCCGACGTCGGCGTGGCGTCCGGCGCCGCCCAACGCTCGCCGGCCGCGGCGGGGGGGACCGTCGCGGCGGTGGGGGCGTCCGAATCGCCTGTCGCCGCGAGGCGTCCGGCCGCGGCGGCGGCGGAGCCCGACGCACCACCGGCCCCTGCCGAACCGTCGGCCGTAGCGGTGGCGACGTCCGCCGGATCGCCGTCCACGGCACCGTCCCCGGCCGCCTCGGTGCTCGACGGGATCTTCACGCCGGCCCAGGCGTCGCGCGGCGAGCGCACGTTCAGCGACGTGTGCGCCGCCTGCCACGACACCGGGGAGTTCTCGGGGGGCCGGTTCCGAATAAGCTGGGTGGGCCGGCCCGTCGGTGAGTTGTTCGAGACGATCTCGACTCTGATGCCCGAGGCCGATCCCGGCAGCCTCAGCCCCGCCGAGTACGCCGCCATCGTCGCCTATCTGCTGCAGGTCAACAACTATCCCGCGGGAGACACGGACCTGCCCACGAACGTGCGCGCGCTCGGGCAGTTGGAGATCGTCTCGCCGCCGGCGCAGTAGGAGGCGCGCGGTCGTGGCGCTTGGCCGCGGCCGGTTGTCGGAGCGGAACGAGCGAGAGAAGGGGAAAAGCGGATGAGAACCACTGCGCAGCCCGGCCGTGGACTGCTGACCGGCATCGTCGTCGCGGGTATCCTGCTGGCCGCGTCTCCAGCCCTCGCCCAGGACGCCGGCGAATGGCGCTACATCGGGGGCGACGCCGCGCATACCCGCTACTCCGCCCTCGACCAGATCACCGCCGACAACTTCGACGACCTCGAGGTGGCGTGGATCTGGCGGGGCGACAACTTCGGGCCCTCGCGCCTCGGGGTGTCCCGCTCGACCCCCATCTACGTCGACGGCACCCTGTACACGGTGGCCGGCGAGCGCCGCACCGTGGTCGCCATCGACCCCGCGAGCGGCGAGACCCTCTGGACGTTCCGCGAGCCGCACACCACCCGGTTCGACCGGGGCATGCGCAACGGCTACGGCAAGGGGGTCGCCTGGGGCGAGATCGACGGCCGCGGCGTCATCTACACCATCAGCCCCGCCTTCTTCCTCTACGCCCTCGACGCACAGACCGGGCTGCCCCTCGAAGACTGGGGGACGGCGGTGCCCCTGCCGGGGTTCCCGTCGACCGGCGTGGTCGACCTGCTGCCCGACCTCATCGCCGACTGGGGGCCGTGGCTGAGCTGGGACGGCGCCTACGACCCCGACTTCGGCATCCCCCGCGAGCTGGGCTACGTCACCAGCTCGTCGCCCCCGATCGTCGTCGACGGGGTGGTCGTGGTGGGCAACTCGGCCGAGCAGGGCTACAACCAGACCCGCATCGAGAACGTGCCGGGCGACATCCTGGGCTACGACGCCCGCACCGGCGAGCACCTGTGGAAGTTCCACGTCATTCCGCGGCCCGGCGAGTTCGGCCACGAGACGTGGGAGAACGACGCCTGGGAGTGGACCGGCGACGTGTCGTCGTGGGCGCCGATGTCGGCCGACCCCGACCTGGGGCTCGTCTACATCCCGACCAACCCGCCCACCATCGACTTCTACGGCGGATTCCGGCCCGGGGACGGGCTCTTCGGCACCAGCGTCATCGCCCTCGACGTCCGGACCGGCGAGCGCCGCTGGCACTTCCAGACCGTGCACCACGACATCTGGAACTTCGACAATCCCACCGCCCCGGTGGCCCTCGACGTGACCGTCGACGGGCGGCCGCGCCGCATCGTGGTGCAGGCCACGAAGCAGGGCTGGGCCTACACCTTCGACCGGGCGACGGGCGAGCCCGTCTGGCCCATCGAGGAGCGGCCGGTGCCGCAGTCCGAGGTGCCGGGCGAGCGCCTCTCGCCCACCCAGCCCATGCCCACCCGGCCCGCCGCCTACGAGATGCAGGGGCTGACCGAGGACGACCTCATCGACTTCACGCCCGAGCTGCGGGCCGAGGCGCTCGAGATCACGCGCAACTACCGCCTCGGGCCCATCTTCAACCCGCCCATCCAGCGCGGCCACCCGTCCGGCCTCCGGTCGTTCGTGAGCTGTCCGAGCGGGGCGTCGAACATCTTCGGGCCCACCTCGGCCGACCCCGAGACCGGCATCCTCTACGTGTCGACCCGCCGCGGCTGCCGCTCCGAGAACATCGTGCCGGGCGCCCTCATCGACGTCCCCGAGGACATCAAGACCACGGGCCGGACCATCGCCGAGTACGCGGTGCTGAACCGCGGCGACTTCCGGGGGCCGCAGGGGCTGCCCATCTTCAAGCCGCCGTACAGCCGCATCGTCGCCATCGACATGAACACCGGCGAGCACCTCTGGGAGACGCCGAACGGCGACACCCCCGAGCGCATCCGCAACCATCCCGCGCTGCAGGGGGTGGACCTGCCCAACACCGGGCTCCTGTCGCATCCGGTGACCATGGTCACCCGCACCCTCGTCGTCACCGCCGAGGGCACGGGCGGCACCCCCCGCCTGCACGCCCTCGACAAGCGGACCGGCGAGCGGGTCGGCACCGTCGAGCTGCCCGCCTCGGGCCAGTACGGCATGATGGGCTATCTCCACGAGGACCGGCAGTACATCGTCGTGCAGGTCGCCGGCCCCGGCCTCCCCGGGGCGCTCGCGGCGCTGCGGCTGCCCTGAGCGCGGGCTCGTCGGCGGCCGGCGATGCTCTGCGGTGGGGCTTGTGCGGATCGGGATCGATACTCCCGAATATCCATGCAAAACGGGAGTACGTGTCCCGGAATGCCGCCGGTTCAAGCGTCGTTGCCTCGATCGCCCCGATCCGGCCCGCGGCCGCTTCCGCGTCGTCGGGAACCGGATGCGGGTCCGATTGCGTCTTATCGATCAGGCCGACGACGCGGTGGACTCCGGAATGCGGGTTTCACGGTCCCTTGCGAAGCGGCCGATACGATGGGTGAGGACACGCGGAGGCAGGGCATGACCAATCTGGAAATGTCGGCGGACGCGGAACGGCGGTCTCGCGGTTCGAGAACCCGCACTTCTCGGCACGGCAGGCTGTGCCGCCGTTGCGGCAGGCGCGACGCGTTCTGCACGCGCTATACCCGGAAGCGACGGGTCAACCGGGAGCGGCATCACGACCTCTGCTTCAAGTGCCGTCGCGCGGCGCGCGACGCGACGCGGACCTGCCGCGCCCGTGTCTCGTAGTCGGACCACCGCACTCTCGCGAGGAACCACCGTCGGGCAGGCTGTCACGAGCACCTCCCCGCCAGCCGTACCGCCATGCGGGTCCACCGCAAGTCGGGCCGGCCCAGGTGGTCCTCGTCGGCGACGCAGCGTCGGGGTAATACGAAACATAGGCACGTTCGGTCATATCGATGGTATGATTGTCGTTCCATGCCGAAGAGTCCCCAAGATCATCCGAAGAGTCCCCAAGAACATCCGAAGTCCGCCGGTAGAACCCGGATGACCGTTTCCGTGCCAGTCGACATCGCCGAGTATCTCCGATCGACGTCCAATGCGAGCGCGGTGGTCTGCGAAGCCGTCGCAGTGTACCGGGCGCGCGAGCTCGACCGTCGCCTGGAAGAGGCCTATCGGGCGGACGGCGCCGAGGCGGAGCAGCTCAACCGGGAGTGGGAGGGTGTCGACGCCGAGGTCTCGGAATGAACCCGCCTCTGGCGCGCGGCGTTGTCGTGCTCGTTCGTTTCGACCCTGCCGAAGGGCGTGAGATCAAGAAGACACGGCCCGCGGTCGTCGTATCCAACGACATCGCATGCCGTCATGACACGGTCGTGCAGGTCGTGCCCATCACGAGCCTGCCCGACCGGGGGCTGCGGCCGTACGAAGCGGGTTGCGGCTCGAGTTCGAGCGGTCTCGCCCACCCGTCGAGGGTCGTGGCCAACCAGATTCGTACCGTGGCGCGACATCGGATCGGCCAGTTGCTCGGGCACCTGACTCCGGATGAGACGATGGCTCTGGACCGAGCGTTGCTGATTCAGTTGGGGTTCGGCGCGTCGTAACGGCGTCGCCACCGTCATTCCGCGCAATCGGACGCGAGGGCCCGCTCGAAGGCAGCCTTCACGCGGGGCTCGAAGCAGACGAAGGTGACCTCCTCGATCGACGGGGCGTCGGCCAATGCCGCCCGGACCGCACGGACCGCAACGGTCGCGGCCTCGTCCGGCGGATAGCCGTAGATGCCGCAACTGATGGCGGCGAACGCGATGGTCTTCAACCCGTGCTCGCCCGCCAGCTCGATGGCTTGGCGGTAGCAGCCCGCGAGCTGCGCGGCCTCGTCGCGCGTTCCCTCGTGCCAGACCGGGCCCACCGCATGGATCACGTGGCGCGCCGGCAGGTCGTAGCCGCCGGTGATCTTCGCGCTGCCGGTGGCGCAGCCGCCCAGGGCGCGGCACTCGGCGAGCAGGCCCGGCCCTGCCGCCCGGTGGATGGCGCCGTCCACGCCTCCGCCGCCGAGCAGGCGGGTGTTCGCGGCGTTCACGATGGCGTCGACCGCCAGGGTCGTGATGTCGGCGGTAGAGATGGCGAGTCGTGCGTTCGGCATGTTGCCGTGTTGCGGTGGGCGCCGCCCGGCGTCCCCGTTGCGGTGGGCGCCGCCCGGCGTCCCTGGCCGCGGGCGCGGCGGCGGGGACGCCGGGCAGAGTATCGACGCCGAACGTCAGTCCAGCGGGGCCCGCGCGATGCGGATGCTCTCGCCGACGCTGCCGACCCAGAGCTCGTCGCCGACCTGGATGGCGGCGGTGCCCAGCCGCAGGTTGTCGCTGCTGGGGTACGAGAAGATGGTCTCCGCGGTCCCCGCCTCGGTGTCGACGCGGGCGACGTGCGACGTGACCCCCTCGCAGCTCACGCCGCGGACGCACTCGCCGACGCGGGCCCGCTCGGGGGCGCGGTGGCCGGCCGCGAGCAGGGTGCCGTCGGGCGCCCAGTGCACGTTGTCGATGTAGAAGCCGACCTCGATGCGGTCCGTCGGCATCGCGTCCGGTCCCCGCGGCAGGCGGATGATCGACTCGGCGGCGTAGCCGGCGACCAGGTACGACTGGCCGTCGGGGGCGATCTCCAGCCCGTTGGGGCCGATGCCCTCGCTGCCGGGAACGCGGGTCCAGTCGCCGCCGGGCTGCCACTCCCAGATGTCGCCGGTCGCGGGGCTCGTCGCCGCGAAGCCGCCCTCGGGCAGGGGCACCACCGCGTTCAGCCCGAGGCCCTCCGGGGCCACCACGCACCCGACCCAGGTGAGGGACGGAACGGCGCCGCCGGCGTCGACCTCGAAGACCTCGATGGCCTCGCGCTCGGTGTGGCGGACGACGTACAGGGTGTGGGTGTCGTCCTCGCCCTGCCGGATGCTGACGCCGTGGGCCCGGAACTGCTCGGTGGTCATGCCCGGGCACCCGCCGTAGAGGGCCATGTCGTGGCGCCCCTGCGACGGCGTGGTGATCGTGGGGAACAGCCGGACGGTGCTGCTGTCACGGCTGTCGGCGGCCGACAGGTAGCCGTCGTCGACCATGCTCGCCACGATGACCCAGGGCGAGTCGGGTAGCTGGATGAGGTCCTCGGGGCTGATGGGGCCGCAGACGAACTCGATGTCGCCGTCGGGCTCGCACTCCTGCGCCGCGCCCGGGGCGGGCAGCGCCAGCAGGCACGCGGCGGCCACGAAGAACACGGGGAACAGTGGTTTCATGATTCCTCCTCTAACGCTGGGCGCGCGGTCGTCGGCCGGCGCGTTGGTCCGCGGTGTGAGCGGCAGCCGCACAGGGCGGTGCGCGGCGTCGGTCGTTCTCACTGGAACGCCATCCCGCCCCGGCGCTCCCACCAGCGTGCCGCACGGGCGGCGCCCGGCGGCGATCGTTCGCTCGCCGCCGCGCGCCGTCGCCGGCACCTTCCCCTTCGGTCCTACCGGCTCCAGGGCGGCACGATGCGGTTGGTCCGCGCGTACGCGATCAACTGCCCGAGGTGCTCGTGCATGTCCCCGCCCACGAGGAACATGATCGCCGGGCTGGTCCGTTCCTGCCCGAACAGGTTGCGGGCGCTCGTCAGCGAGGCCGGGTCCAGCGCCTCGAGCTGCTCCCGCGCGTAGTCGAAGCCCCGGTTCAGGTGGTCGATGACCTCGGCCTTGTCGGTGATCGCGGGCAGGCCCTGCGACTCCTCGCGGCTCAGGGCCGTCGGGGCGCCGACCGACATCGGCACGAAGCCGTAGCCCTCGCTGGCGATGAGCATCAGGACCTCCGACACCGACCGCACGCCCTCCATCGGACGCCACGTGTACGTCTCGGCCGGGAACGCCTCGGCGAGCCCGAGGAACTTCCCGCGCATCACCTCGATGTCGGCCATGAACGCGGCCTTCAGCGCGGCGGCCGATTCCTCGTTCAGGTCCTGAGCCTGGGCCGGCGCCGAGGTCAGGGCCAAGCCGAGGCCGGCGACGATCAGCATCGGGGCGACGCGACCGGCGATCGACTTGCGGTGGTGGGATGCGGCTCTCATTTCGTTGACTCCTTCTTCCGGAACTCTCGGTGATCGGCCGGCGCGAATCACGGCTGTTGCTGCGGGCATTGTAGCCGACGTCGCGTGTCCGCGCGGCTGGCGATGCGCGAGTCGGGAGACCGGACGAAGACGGTGGCGTCCGTGGCGACGCTGCCGCCGGACGAGTCGGCGATCAGTCCCAGGCGTCCCGCTCGCGGCGGACGTGGTCCGCTGCATCGACTCCGGCCCACAAGTCGCGGCCGAGGCCCTGCAGGTCGAGTAATGGACAGGGGTTCGTAGTGGTCCAGGGCTTGGCCGAGGAGTCGAACGACCTCCTGCTCGACCGATCGATGCTCACGCCTCGCCCGATCCCGCAGGGTCGAGTACAGGTCGTCGGGGAAGTTCTCGACGTGCAGGGTGGCCACCAGGGTCCTCTCTACCTCCACTCTGGGCGCATTCCGTCTCTCTCGTCAACCCGCAGCGGTGCGGCGGCCGGCGGTGCGGCGAGCAGTTCGGGCTATTCAGATGTGGGAGCTTGAGGTATAAAGGCATGATCCGGCGCAGTGGCCGGGTCGAAGCTCGTGGGGATTCGCTGACATGACGACAAGACACCACGGTGCGGCCGCAGTGGGCGGCGCCTTGCTCGCGTGCCTGCTCGCCGGCGGCGCCGCGTCGGCCCAAGGTCCGGCCTGGTCGCCCGGACCCGCGGAGTGGGCGGGAGACCTGACGCCCATCACCGCCGCCGACTGGAACGCCGACCGGGCCGCGCACCTGCTGGGCCGGGCCGGGTTCGGGGGCACGCCCGACGAGATCGCCGAGATCGCCGCCCGGGGTCCGGAGCAGGCGGTGCGCTCGCTGGTGTACTACGACGACACCGCGAACGGCCATCTCGCGCCGTTCGAGCACTCGGGGCTCTGGGACGAGGGGCTGCTCAACTTCCCGCCGAGCCGCCCCGCCGCCACCGACCTCGGGCTGCGCAACGGCGAGAGCATGGGGGTGCGGGTCAAGCCCGACCACGTCAACCGCCACGCGCAGCCGATCTCCGACCGCTTCTTCTACTGGCTGCGCGCGACCCTGCTCGAGACCCGCCGGGTCGGCTACTGGTGGGCCGAGCGCATGCTCGACACCAACCGGCCGCTCGAAGAGAAGATGTCCCTGTTCTGGCACGGCCACTTCGCGACGGCCGAGAGCAAGGTGCGCGACTACCGCAAGATGCTGCTCCAGATCGACACGTTCGAGCGGCACGCGACCGGCAATTTCGGCGACCTCCTGATCGCGGTGGCCCAGGACCCGGCCATGCTCTACTACCTGGACGCCGGGGTGAACGTGAAGGGCGCCTCCAACGAGAACTTCGCCCGCGAGGTGATGGAGCTGTTCACCATGGGGGTGGGCAACTACACCGAGCCGGACATCCGCGAGGCGGCCCGCGCCTTCACCGGCTGGAACTTCGAGAACCTCGACTTCGTCGTCCACCCCGCCCAGCACGACGACGGCCCCAAGACGTTCCTGGGGCGCACCGGCAACTTCGACGGCGTCGACGTGCTCCGCATCATCCTCGAGCAGCCGGTCACGGCCGAGTACATCGCGGCCAAGATCTACCGCTTCTTCGTGCGGGACGAGCTGTCGGCCGACCTGCAGCGCGAGCTCGGGGCGATTCTGCGCGACAACGACTACGAGCTGCGGCCGCTGCTGTCGACGATGTTCCGCTCGCGCGACTTCTACAGCGAGGCCAGCTACGGCGCCCACATCAAGGGGCCGGTCGAGCACGTGGTCACGCTGCTCAAGCACCTCGGGGCCGACGACATCCCGGGGGTGCCCGACTTCAACCGGACCACCACCGCCCTCGGCCAGCACCTGCTGAACCCGCCGTCGGTGGCGGGCTGGGCGCAGGGCCGGGCCTGGATCACCCCCGCCCTCATCCAGGAGCGGGGCAACGTCGCCTTCGACTACCTGTTCCCCGACATCGTCAACTTCCGCGACCCGAACTTCCTGTCGCGCCGGGGCGCCGGCGAGGTGGGCGATCGGCTGCGGAGGGGGTATGATTTCGGCAGCGCGATCACCCTCGACGACCCGGCCAACATGTCGGCGTTCGACCTGACCGCGCTCGAGCGCGACGAGCTGTTCAACACCCGCGTGTCCACCTACCGCGGGTGGGAGCGGGCGGCGCGCCAGCTCATCCCGACCCCGCGGGGCGGGGCCCGGGTGGACATGACCGGCATGATCCGCGAGGCGGGGGCGGCCACGGCCGGCGAGGCCGTGGACTATCTGCTGGGCCGGTTCCTGCGGGTGCCCATCGCCGCGTCGACCCGCGACGCCCTCGTGGCGCTGCTGGAGGACGAGCTGGGCACGTCGGACATCGGACGGGCCGAGACGTACATGGAAGACCCCTTGCGCATGGTGGCGCATCTCATCATGAGCACGCCGGAGTACCAGATCAACTAGAGGTGGGACATGACGATGACGAATCGAGGCCGGCGGTTGTGCGAGGCGAGCGGCGTGTCCCGTCGTGACGCCCTGAAGATCGGCGCCCGCGGCATCGCCCTCGGGCTGGCCGGGGCGGTCAGCCCCCTGCCGCCCCTGTTCGGGGCGGCGTCGAAGGCGGTCGCGGCCACCCCCGGCAAGATCCTCGTGGTCTTCGAGTGGTTCGGGGGCTACGACGGGCTGAGCACGTTCGTGCCCTACAGCAACGACGCGCTCTACCGGCACCGGCCCAACCTCGGCGTGCGCGAGGCCGACGTCCTCAAGGTCGACGAGCACTTCGGCTTCCAGAAGTCGATGCTCGGGATGCACCGCCTGTGGAACGACGGCAACGTCGCCGTCATCCACGGCGCCGGCTACGACCAGCCGTCGTTCTCGCACTTCACCTCGGCCTCGTACTGGCACACCGGCGCGCCCAACAGCGGCGAGGAGTACGGCTGGTACGGCCGCACCGCCGACGCCCTCGACCCGTCGGGGACGCCCAACTACCTCGTCAACATCTCGGCCACCCAGAGCCTCGCGGTGCGGGCCCGGCAGCACGTGCCGGTCGTCTTCGACCAGCCGTCCGCGTTCACCCGCGCCGTCTTCCATCCCCAGCAGTCGTTCGTCGACCATCTGGGGACGGGGCAGGAGGCGCGCACCTCCGCCCACAAGTTCCTGCTCGACGTGAACCGGAGCGCCCGCGACGCCTCCGCCCTCGTCAGCCAGGCCTGGGACAACTACAACCGCACCCGCAACCCCGACCTGCGCCTGCTCGACCTCGACAAGGTCGTGGCCCTCATCGAGAACGACTTCCCCGCCCGGCTCTACTACGTCCGCCTGCAGGGCAGCCTGTTCGACACCCACGTCAACCAGGAGAGCCCGCACAACCGCCAGGTGCAGTACTGCTCCGACGCGGTCTGGGCCTTCTTCGAGGAGATGAAGCGCCTCGGCAAGCAGGACGAGGTCGCCGTCTTCATCCACAGCGAGTTCGGCCGCCGCGTGCCCGAGAACACCAATCTCGGCACCGACCACGGCACCGCCAACGTCTCGTTCGTGGTCGGCGGCGGCGTCCAGGGCGGCCAGTACAGCACCCCGCCCAGCCTCACCGAGCTCGTCCACGGCGACAACCTGCAGCACACCGTCGACTTCCGCCGCGTCTATGCCAGCCTCATCGAGGAGTTCCTGGGGCAGCCCGACTCGGAGAAGGTGCTCGGCGAGAAGTTGAAGACGTTGGGCCTGTTCGCCTGATCCTCGGGCCCCGCCTCCCGGTCGGGGGGCGGGGCGCCGGGCTGTCTTGGGCGGCCGCGCGCCGACGGAAGTCGATGACTTTCCGCGGACGCCGAGCCGCCCTTTTCTCTTTCGTGCACGCACATGTGTTTCGTGCACATACATGGCTGGAGCGGGGTGTTCGTGGCCGGGCCGCCAGTCCGGCGGAATCCACGGCTGGCGAACGCAGCGGTCCGGGAGAGACGTTCTCGCCGGTGAGGTCCAGGTAGATGTGGAAGTAGGCGGCGCGGCCGTTTCGGACGTCGCCTTCGAGGATCGGGGCGAACCGGTCCAGTAGAATAGCTCATGGTCGCAGCGAGCCGGCGGCGTCTCGCCGGACGGTACTTCGCAGGCGCAGGGAGGTTCCCATGAGAGGCCGGTGTTTCACGGCATGGGCGGCGATGGCCGCGGTGATCGCGCTGGCGCCGGTTGCGGCGCACGCGCAGGACGACTACGCGGCGCCCCGGAACGCGTTCGGGCAGCCCGACCTGTCGGGCATCTGGACCAACAACAGCGCGACGCCGCTCCAGCGTCCCGAGCAGCTCGCGGATCGGGCGACGCTGACCGACGAGGAGCTGGCCGAGCTGACGCAGACCATCGCGGAGTTCCGCGACGCCGAGCAGGCGGGCGACCTCCTCGGCGACCGGCTCATCCAGCAGGCCCTCGGGAACGCGGAGTTCCAGGACTTCGACGTCGTCACCGGCAACTACAACGCGTTCTGGCTGGTCGAGCGTCATCTCGACAACCGCACGTCGCTCATCGTCGACCCGCCCGACGGGCGCATTCCGGCGCTGACCGAGGCCGCCGCCGCGCGGGCGGCCGAGCGGCGCGCCTACGCGGCCGAGCATCCGTCGGACGGTCCCGAGGACCGGACCCTCGGCGACCGCTGCCTGCACTTCGAGGCGCCGCGCATGGGGGCGGGCTACAACAGCTACTTCCAGTTGCTGCAGACGCCGACCCACGTGGCGATCTTCCAGGAGATGGGCCACTTCAGCCGGGTGATCCCGCTCGACGACAGGCCGCACGTCGACGACGGCATCCGGCAGTGGGCCGGCGACTCACGCGGCCGCTGGGAAGGGGACACCCTGGTCGTCGAGACGACGAACTACTCGCCGCAGGCGCGCTTCAGCGGGGCGACCGAGAACCTCCACCTCGTCGAGCGCTACACGCGGATCGCCCCCGGCGTGTTGCGCCACGAGATCACGCTGAACGACGCCGACACCTGGACGCGGCCGTGGACGGTCGAGCTGCTCCACGAGTCGACCGTGGACCCGATCTTCGAGTACGCCTGCCACGAGGGGAACTACTCGATGCCGGGCATCCTCGGCGGGGCTCGCCTGGAGGAGCGGGAAGCGGGCGGGCAGTAACGTCGACCGCCGTGCCGTTCGCTTCGGCGCTCGCCGAGCGGAGGGTGCGGCGGCCGGGCCCGCCGCCGGCGGCCGGGAAGCAGGGCCGCCGGTGGGCCGGTAGGTCGCATCGCGCGAAGCTCGCGCCGGACCTGCCTCGTCACTCCAATGCCTCGACGCTGGTACACAGGTCCACCAGGGACCGCCGTGCCGTTCGCTCGGCGCTCGCCGAGTCGGAGAATGCGGCAGCCGGCCACGGTGCCGGCGGCCGGGAGCAGGGCCGTCGGTGGGCCGGTGGGCTCGCATCGCGCGAAGCTCGCGCCGGACGGGCCTCCTCACTCCAGCGTCTCGACGGCGCCACGCAGCTCCATCAGGTGCACGGCCCGGATGGCGGTGGCGCCTGGCGGCAGCTCGGGGTCGGTGTAGGCCGGCGGTGGCCGGCCCGCCGCCGAATAGGCCTGGGCGAGCGCGGTGCGCAATTCGGTCAGGTGGGTCCGCCTGACCGCGGTGAGGCCCGGCGTGAGGACGGGATCGGTCCAGCCGAACGGCGACAGGCCGGCCCGCGTGCGCAAGCCGTCCACTCGCGCCCGGAGCTCGAGGAAGTGCACCGCCCTGATCGGGGTCGCGCCGGGCCGGAGGGGGTGGTCGGTGAAGGCGGCGGTCTCGACCACCGTCACCACGAAGCGTTGCGCCGCGGTGGCGTTCGAGCCGCCGAAATCGGTGGCGCCCACCGTCACCGTGGCCGCGCCGGCGGCGACCGGGGTGAGCGTTACCTGCGTGCCCGCCGCCTGCGCCCGCGCCACCGCCGGCGCCGATGAGGCCGCCGCGTAGGTCAGCGCGTCGCCGTCCGGGTCCCGGAACACCCCCGCCACGTCCACGATCTCCGCCCCCCCGCCCAACGGCAGGGTCCGGTACGGCGGCTTCCCGACCGCCATGGGCGGCCGGTTGGCGCGGTTCCGGCGGAGGTTGGCCACCGCCGGGGCGGTGGCGTCGAGCACCGCCGCCGCGTCGGCCGGGCCGCCCGCGCCCATCGAGTCGAGGTCGGCCCGCACCCCCAGCGCGTCGCCCAGCCAGGTCTGCCGCGGGTTCGAGAAGCGGAGCAGCGAGGTGCAGCGCACGTCGTTGGCGCGGCACTGCGTCCAATAGGCCATGATCGTCAGCCAGCGGTCGTCGTCGTCGGTGCGGAGGCCGAACGCCCGCTGGTTGACGTAGCCGTAGCCGGGATGCAGCGACAACGCCCGTTCCTGTCGTACCGACAGCTCGTACCGGTCGTGGTGGAGCCCGAGGTTGTGGCCCAGCTCGTGGGCGAAGGTGCGGCCGCCGCAGCCGTGGCGGGTGATGCCGACCGCGCCGCCGAGGGCGGCGACGCCGCATACGTTCAGCTTGGCGACGATGAGGTGCACGAGGTCGGCCCCGGCCCGGTCGCGGACGGCGTGCACGGCGTCGAGGTAGCCGTCGGACGGATCGCGCAGACGGTCGATGTCGGTCTCGTACTCGCCGGTCTCGGCGTAGTCCACCTCCTCGCGGGCCACGAGGGCGACCCGGGCGCGAGCCCCGCTCTCTTCGAGGGCCCGGTTGGTCTCGGCGACGTAGAGGTCGATCGCCGCCTCGATTCCGTCGGGTCCCCCCGCGGCGTCGCGGGCGGCGGCCGTGTGGAAGACGGCCACGTCGAGCACGTCCGACGACGGGCCGCAGACCGCGCCGTGGTAATCGAGCGCCTCCAGCCAGGTCAGCCAGACGGCGGGCGCGCACGCCTGGGTGCCGAAGACGTCGAGCGCCTCCAGGTGCGACAGGTCGAGGCTCCGGGGCAGCGGTCCCACCAGGCCCCAGTTGTAGGAGAGGTCCAGCCGCCGGAGGTTGGTCAGGTTCCTCAGCCACACGGGGAGCGGCCCGGTCACGTTGGCGCGGGACAGCGAGAGCGCCTGGAGGCCGGTCAGGCTGCTCATCCACTCGGGAATCCGCCCTGCCGTCAGGTCGTTGCCGCCCAAGTACAGCGTCCGGAGTCCGGTCAGGCGCCACAACGACGCCGGGATCGGGCCCGTCAGCCGGTTGCGGTCGAGGCGCAGGCGCCGGAGGTCGGTCAGGTTGCCCAGCTCGGCCGGGATGTCCCCGGTCAACCGGTTGCGCGACAGGACGAGGTCGCGGAGGCGGGTCAGCCTGCCCAGGGCCGCCGGGATCGGGCCGGTCAGGTCGTGGTCCCAGAGGTCCAGCCGGGTGAGGTTGGCGAGATTGCCCAGCGTGGCCGGGATCGTTCCCGTCAGCCCGTCGTCGTCGGGATCCAGGAGGTCGTCGTCGTGCCACAGCGACAGCTCTTCGAGGGCGGCGAGGTCGCCCAGCTCGGCCGGGAGCGGACCGCCGAACCGGTTGCCGCCGAGGTCGAGCCGCCGCAGGTGGGTCAGGTTCCCGAGCGCCGCCGGGAGCGTTCCCGCCAGGTTGTTCTCGGGCAGCGCGATTTCCGTGACCCGGCCGTCCGCGCCGGTCGCCACGCCGTGCCACGCGTCGATCGGCTCGTCGGACGTCCAGCCCGCGCCGTCGGTCCAGTCCGGCCCGGCGGTGGCGTGGTAGAACGCGACCAGGGCGGCGCGGTCGCCCGCGACGCCGCCCTGCGCGGCGGCGTCGATCGCGGCGCCCGCGACGGCGGCGAGCACGAGGCCGCGCACGACCGCCCGCGCCGCGCCGACCGATGTCCGCGCCGCGCCGACGACGGCCCGCGGGCGCGGGGCCGAGGTTCCGGCCGGCATCGGGTCGCCGGCCGGCGGGTGCCCGCCCGCGAGTGCGCCGAGCGCACGCGTTCCGCCCGTTCCGGACGGCATGGGTCGATCCCCGCCGCGGTGCGCTGCCGCCCGCGGCTCAGGCGTGCACCGGCTCGGGGTGGACGACGTCGAGCTGGTCGAGCCAGTAGGCCTCGTCGTTCCGGCGTCGGATGAAGAATCGTCCGAGGTCGCCGGGGAACTTCGCCTGGTGGTAGCGCAGGTACACGTGCTCGGCGTCGATGCCCAGCACCTCGACCTTGCCCCTCTCGTGCGACATGCAGTAGCGGGCCCGTCGCGCGAGGCCCGACCCGCGGGTCAGCGCCTGCTGGAAGATGGACCAGCCCTGGACGAGGGGCACCTCGTAGGGCTCGTTGCCGGCCGTCGGGCGGCCCTGGAACAGGTAGTACGGCGGGCAGCCGATGAAGGACAGCTTGCCGAACAGCTCGGCCAGCACCCGCGGGTCGTCGTTGATGCCGCGGATGAGGGGGCACTGGTTGACGCAGATGACCCCGTTGCGGATGCAGGCGTCGATGCCCTCGATCGCGAGTTCGGTCAGCTCGCGGGGGTGGTCGAAGTGGGCCATCAGGTAGATGCGCTGCGTGGGGGTCGAGTACTTGCGGAAGGCGGCCAGCAGATCGGGGTCGCGGAGCACCCGGTAGGGGTCGAACGCGGGCATCTTCGACCCGAGGCGGATGATCTGCACGTGGGGAATCGCTCGCAGCGCCTCGAAGATCTCCACCAGCCGCCGCGTGCTCATCAGCAACGGGTCGCCGCCGGTGAGCAGCACGTTGGTGACCTCGGGATGCTCCGCGATGTAGCGCAGCCCCTCGGTCACGTCGTTGGTGGCCTCGTCGTTCTCGTCCATGAAGAGGCGCTTGCGGAAGCAGTAGCGGCAGTACGCCCCGCACACCTCGTTGCACAGCAGCAGCACGGTGTCGAGGTACTTGTGCTGCACCCCGCGGGCGACGGTGACCGATTCCTCGTTGCTGGCGTCGAGCTTGCCCCACTCGGTCAGCTCCTCCTCGCGCGGGATGATGAGCTGGCGGATGGGGTCGTGCGGATCGTCCCAGTCGATGAGGTCGAGGTAGTAGTCGTTGGCGCGGAAGACGTAGCGGTCGGCCACCGGCCCCAGGCGGTCGCGTTCCTCGGCGGAGAGCTGCTCGATCTTGTCGAGCTTCCGCACGTATTTCACGCGCTTCGGGCCGTCGCTCGCCGCCGAACCGCTTTTCACGTGAGTGGCATCGAGCACTTCTGGAGCCCTCCCGCGCCGGCCCGGCCGCCGGGCGGGAAACCCGGCGCATCGACGGGACGTGCGGCGCAAAAAGGCGTCCGGTCCGGGGGGCCTCGGCTCCGCACGACAGGGAGCCGGTCAGGCCGCGTCCCGTGACCTGGGACGCCAGCGTTTCGACAATGCGTTCGCGTACGTGTCCGTGAGACGTGTCCCGGGCCGCCCACGGGAACCCGCGGGGGCTGGACGCAACGAGTCTTCACCGACTCGATCCGAACCCGGCAGGTCATGGGCGGGCGCCCGGCTGCCCCGCGTTCCCCGAGCCTGCGGGGGGAGATGCGGGTCGCCGGCGCCTGTCGGATCGGAGGCAGCCTCGGCTCGTCTCGGGCCGCCGGCTGCGCTCGTCAGGTAACTCTATCACTACTTCGGCCCTCCGGAGTCAAGAGCCCCCGGCGGGGTCGCCGCGCCCGCGATCCGCCGCGGATGGTCGGCGCGACCGGCGATCCGGCCGGGGCATCCGTCCTCGTTCCGCCACGGAACCGCCGCCCCGCCCCGGCCATCCGACAGCGGTCATCCTGCCCGCCTCACGACGCGAAATAGCGGTCCGATCGGCGATCCGACGGGGCAACCCGCCCGCGACCCGCCGCGCACGGCCGTCCCGCCCCGGCGATCCGACAGCGGTCATCCTGCCCGCCTTGCGGCGCGAAGTGGCCGGCCCGACGGCGATCCGACCGGGGGCGTTCCGTCCTCGCGTGCCGCCGCGAAATGGCCGGCCCGCCGATCTGATGGAGAATGGAGGAAGCCATACGGGGAGGAGAATCTGTGAATCTAGACCGAATCGAGCAACCGCGGCGCGGGCCGCGAGCATGGCACTCGGCGGCCGCGGTGGTGCTTCCGTTGGCCGCGATGGCGCTCCTGGCCGGCGGCGCCACCCCGGCGCTGGCCCAGGGCCCGGACGTCTACGCGCTGCGGCAGGCGGCCGAGGAGCGCGCCCGCGCCGTCGAGCCCCAGGTGGTGACCTGGCGCCGCGACATCCACCAGCATCCCGAGCTGAGCAACCGCGAGTTCCGCACCGCCGCCCTCGTGGCCGACCACCTGCGCTCGCTCGACATGGAGGTGCGGACCGAGGTCGCCCACACCGGCGTCGTCGCCACCCTGCGGGGCGGCCGGCCCGGGCCGGTGGTCGCGCTGCGCGCCGACATGGACGCCCTGCCCGTCACCGAGATGGTGGACCTGCCGTTCGCGTCGCGCGAGCGGGCCATCTACAACGGCCAGGAGGTCGGGGTCATGCACGCCTGCGGCCACGACAACCACGTCGCCATCCTCATGGGGGTGGCCGACGTGCTCGCCTCGGTGCGCGACGACCTGCCGGGCACCGTCAAGTTCATCTTCCAGCCGGCCGAGGAGGGGGCGCCCGAGGGCGAGCGCGGCGGGGCCGAGCTGATGCTCGAGGAGGGCGCCTTCGAGAACCCCCGGCCAGAGGTCATCTTCGGGCTGCACGTCGGCCCGAACCGGGTGGGGCAGTTGACCTACCGGGCCGGCAGCGCCATGGCCAGCGCCGACTGGCTCCGCATCGTGGTGCGGGGGCGGCAGACCCACGGCGCGGCGCCCTGGGGCGGGGTCGACCCGATCGTCGTCTCCTCCCAGATCGTGCTGGGCCTCCAGACCATTGCGAGCCGCCAGCTCCCGGTCACGCTCACCCCGTCCATCATCACCATCGGCAGCATCCACGGCGGGGTGCGGGGCAACATCATCCCCGACGAGGTGGAGATGGTGGGCACCATCCGCACGTTCGACGCCGAGGTGCGGCAGGACATCCACCGGCGCATCCGCCAGACGGCGGAGCAGATCGCGGCGAGCGCCGGGGCGACGGCCGAGGTGGAGATAACCCACGGCTACCCGGTGACCGTCAACGACCCCGCGCTGACCGAGCGGATGGTGCCGACCCTGCAGCGGGTGGCCGGCGACGATCCGGTCGTGGTGCAGGACCTGATGACGGTCGCCGAGGACTTCTCCTACTTCCAGCACGAGGTGCCGGGCATGTTCTTCTTCCTCGGGGTGACCCCGGAGGACCAGGACCCCGCCACCGCGCCGGTGAACCACTCGCCGCTGTTCTTCGCCGACGAGGGGGCGTTGCTCGTGGGCGTGCGGGCGCTGACCAACCTCACCCTCGACTACATGACGGCGCCCTGAGGCGGGCGGGACGACGGCCGCGCGAGGCCGCTCCTCGTCGGCGGAGGACCTGGGCCCGAGGGTGATGAGGGGCGCCGGGTCGAGAAGAAGCTCGACGAAGCGATCGCCGCCGCCATGCGACGGGTCGCGCTGCCTTTCGGTCAGCGTCGGCTGCCCGAACCGCCGGGCCACCAGCTCGCTGAACACCGTCGACGTTGCGGAGTTCCCTGCAGCTGTCTCGCGACGGCCGATGCTCCGTCGTCCGCGCAAGGGCGCCGCGGCAGCGGGGACCGCGGTCGTCTCTCACGCCCAACCTCTGCGGCGGAACAAGTCCGTGCAAGGGCGCCGCGGCAGCGGGGACCGGAGCCGCCGGTCCCCGCCGGTAACCGCGGTCGGGCGAAGGGCTCAGGCCGCGGCGGGGCTAGAGCGCCGCCGCGAGGGCGATACCCGACGCCAGCGCGGTGATGAGCCCCACCAGCGCTATCCGGAGGCCGTGCCGCCGCTCGAACCAGTCGGCGAACGGCCAGAAGACCCATCGCACGGCCCGCCTGAATCCAGCGAGTGCCAACCCCAGCCCCAGCCACCACGTGCCCGCGGCCGCCGCGATCAGGAGGGTCGCGCTCAGCCAGAACGGGTCGGGAAGCCCCCCGAAGACGAAGCCGCGGGCCGCGAGCAGCTCCGCCGGCAGGTTCGGGTCGGCGGCGAGCGCCAGAAGGATGGCGGGAGGGAGGATGACCGCGACGATGGCCAGGTCGACGTAGATGAACACGAGCGGCGGATACAGGAACCACCGGCGGGCGCCGGCGGGTTCGCTCCGTTCGTCGAGCAGCGCCAGCCCGGCCCGCGCGACCAGGATGCTGGCGAAGAACGCGAGGGGAGCGACGGGGCCGAGCAGCGGACAGCCGACGAAGAGGCCCAGCGCCAGGTACGAGAGCCGCCAGTCCTCCTGCCCCGAGCCGAGCTGGAGCAGCACTCTCCGCCACGCCGGCAGCTCGTCGGCCGGCACCCAGTCGCCGGGGCTGCCGAGCCGGTCGAGGACGCTGCGCAGGCGCTCGGCCGTGACCGGCGCCGACGCGCCTTCCAGCTCCGCTTCGATGTGGCCCCGGATCTCGCGCTCGACGTCGTCGGCGTCGACCGACGGGTGCGGCCGGAGCGCGCTCTTCACGCGGCCGAGGTAGCGTTCGAGGTCGCCCTGCGCGTCCTGGGTCATGCTCGGTAGCGCGGTCATCATGATGGAACCTCCTTCTTGAGGGCGTCCATGCCCCGCTTCAGGACCTCCCAGTAGGCGTTCATCTCCCCGCGCACCAGCTCGCCCCGGGGGGTGAGCTCGTAGTACTTGCGGGCCGGGCCCTCGGGCGATTCCTGGAGCGATGTGTTCACCAGGCCGTCTCGCTTGAGACGGCTGAGGATGGGGTAGACGGTGCCCTCGCGGATGACGAGGGCGTCGATGCCGCGGAGCCGTTTGACGATGTCGTAGCCGTAGACCGGCGCCTGGCCCACCACGTTCAGCACGCACAGCTCCAGCACCCCTTTCCTCAACTGCGTCGTCCAGTTGCCTGTGACGTCCATGGGGTCACTATAGTTCCATGTATGGTAGCTGTCAAACAAAGATATATGGCCGAGCCGGCGGCCAGCCGCGGGCCCGGTGGCAGCACCCGGCGCCGTTCTCGGGGTGAACGTGACTTCCGCGTTGCGATGAGGAGTTCCGGCCGACGCTACGGCCTCGCCGCGAGTCGACCGTGTGTCGCGCCGGACGCCGGTGCCGACTGCCGGCAGGGTTGGTTGGGCGTGGGGAATCGCTCGCGCCGATTGGCCGGGTCAGGAGCCCGTGCCGCCGGACGGGGCTGGCCACCGCGGCCGGTTGGGTGGCGATCTGAGCCGTGTCCGGGCCAGCATCCGCCGTCGTCACCCGGAGGGCGCGGCGGGGGCCGGGGCGTTCTCTTCCCGCACTCGCACGCCGGCGTGCTGCCGGCGGCGCACGATGCGGGCCACGGCCGCGGTGCGTTCCTCGCGGGTCAGGCTGAGGTCCATGGCGTCGACGGCTTCACGGACGTCATCGGGCGTGAGGGCGCCGAGCACGGTGGAGGCGGCGAGACGGCGCGGGGCGGCTCCGGGCCGCAGGGCGAGAAACTCGACCTGCAGGTCTCGCGAACCCTTCCGGCCCCGCAGCCGCCAGAGCTCGCGGACGCCGATCTCGCCGTAACGTTCGATCTTGCCCTCGTCGGCATGGGTGATCTCGGCCTCGACCACGAGATCGGGCGGCGTGCGCTCGAAGTAGGCTTCGGCCGCCTCCACGCCCTTCGCCCGAGCGGCGCGATAGCCGCGGGCGCGCTCGCCGACGTAGAAGGCGCAGTCCGGCTCCATGCCGGTGCCGGGAGGATCGTCGGGTCTGCGGAGACGGGCGCTGCGGAGGCCCTTCGCGGCGCCGGTGATGGTGCTGCCGGCGGCATCAATGATGTCGTCGAGGACATCGGCGAAGTCGTCGTGGAGGCGGGACGGGCTCATCAGGGTGATGAGCCCCCGGACGGGGTCGAGGCAGACCCGGCTGAACGACGCGCTCCAATCGACGGCGGCGAGCTCCGCCACGGTGCCGGGGTCGGCGCGGAGGACGTGGATGCGCGAGCCGAGCGGCCCCGTGTACGTCGTCGCATTATCGTCCATGGTGACGGGTTCCTTCGGCGCTGGAGAACGGCGCGAGCTCCCGGAGGGTCGGCCGGCCGGCGCCGCGGGCGACGTCGCGGGGCTGGCGGTGCGCCGGCCCCGAACTGTGCGCGCCGTTCCCGAACTGCCCGTGGCGGTCCCGAACTGCCCCGTGGCGTGCCGGCCCTGAACCGCCTGCCATTCATCATGACACGCCATGCCGATCGTGTCCTGGCCGACTACCCCG
The DNA here is from genome assembly GCA_965261285.1 of Vicinamibacterales bacterium. Classification (GTDB taxonomy): domain Bacteria; phylum Acidobacteriota; class Vicinamibacteria; order Vicinamibacterales; family UBA8438; genus JAJEEA01. Next base: position 630,716 of record OZ253457.1, read on the forward strand.
TCACCGTCTTGTGGTGAGGGGAGTCAGCGAGATGGCGGGTCGTCCGTCGCGGTGCGGGCGCCCAGCGCCCGGAGCAGGTCGCCGGTGCTCGACCGCGTGGCCGTGGTGGCGCTGCCGGCGCGGGACAGCTCGGCGACGTCGAGAGGCGTCCGGCCCCGCGCGTTCACCGGGTCGAGCGACGCGCCGTGCCCGACGAGCAGCCGCACCATGGCGTCCGACTTGACGTGGGCGGCGCCGTGGAGGGCGGTGCTACCGGTCTCGTTCGCGGCGTCGACGTCGGCCCCGAGCTCGATGGCGAGGGCGGCGGCCTCGAGCGAGCGGGCCTCGGTGACGAGGGACTCGGCCAGGTAGCGGCCGAGGCCGGCGGCCAGCATCAGCGGGGTCGTCCCGTCGTCGGCGGCGAGGTTCGGGTCGGCCCCGGCGTCGGCGAGCGCCCGCATGACCTCGACGTCGGCGGCCATCGCCGCGAGCAGGAACGGCGTGGCGCCCGGAAACGGGCTCACCCCGGCCACGCGGTGCTCCACCCGCAACTGGCTGTACCCCGCTCGCGGCGGGATGCGCTCGAGCCGGGCGTCGGGGTCGGCGCCGTGGTCGAGCAGGGCGCGGACGAAACCGGCCCGGTCGCCGGGAACGCCGCGCAGGCCCCGCCACTCGTCGTCGCGCTCGATGGCGATGCCGTTGGGGCCGCTCAGCTCCGTCTGCCACGACCCGGCCGCCCAGTGGAGAGGCGTGTAGCCGGGACCGGCCGCGTTGGGGTCGGCCCCGTGCTCCAGGAGGAGGACGGCGGTGCGCGCGTGGCCGCGCAGGGCCGCCACGTGGAGCGCGCTCGTGCCGTCCGGCATCGCGTCCTGGACGTCGGCGCCCGCGGCCAGGAGCCGGCGGGCGGTGGCGCCGTCGCCCTGCCGCGCCGCGAACAGCAGCGGCGTGAATCCCCCCGTCGAGCGGGCGACGACGTCGGCCCCCAGCGCGATCAGGCGCGCCGCGACGGCGGGGCGTCGGGCCGAGACCGCCCACATGAGGGGGGTCTGTCCCAGCTCGGGGTCGGCGCGGTCGACGTCCGCGCCGTGCGCGACGAGGGCCTCCACCGCCCCGACGCTGCCGGTCCTCGCGGCCCGCATCAGGGGGGTCTCGCCGGTGGGACGCGCGCGATCGGGGTCGGCGCCGGCCGCCAGCAGCCGCTCGACCAGGGCGGCGCTGCCGTTGGCGCACGCGATTGAGAGCGGCGTCACGCCGTACTCGTTCGCCGCGTCCACGGTGGCGCCGGCCCGGAGCAGCCGGTCGACGATGGGAGCGTCGTCCAGGTGCACGGCCCAGTGGAGGGCGGTCGCGCCGTCGGGTTGCGCGGCATCGACGTCGGCGCCGTCGGTCAGCAGCCTCTCGACGGCGGCGCGGTCGTGCCTCTTCACCGCGTCCACCAGCGGTGTGTCGGCACGCGCCACGAGCGCCGGGCTCGACGCCAGCGCTGCCGCGCCCAGCATCACCAACGCGACGGCGTTGCGTCCCATCTGCGCGCTCCTTCCCCCTACCGAGAGGGGATGGTCCCGTGTCCTCTGATTCCTCGCCCGCGTCAGCTTCGCCCGCAGGTCGGCGGCTGCGGCTCCGATCCCGTCCCAAGCCAATCCTACAGGAGTCGGCGCCTGCTGCGAGGAGGCGCCGCCGTGCGCGCGGCACGGGGCTCCGGCCCTGCGGCCTGAAGAGCGCCCCGCGCGGCCGAGCGGCGCCTTGGCCCGCAGGTTGCCGTGGACACCGCCGCCAGGGGTGACTATCATCAGCGGAACCCCGCAAGACTCATGCGACAGGCCGCTCGCAGGACCCTCCCGGCCGGCCTCATCGGCGCCGCGCTGATCGGCGTCTGCGCCCTCGTGCTGCCTGAGCCATCGTCCGCGGCCGCGCCGTCTTCCGCCGAGCAGTCCGCCGCCGGCACGCCGACTCCGGTCCCCGCGGAGCACCGCGCGTTGCTCGACCGCTACTGCGTGACCTGCCACAACGACCGGCTGCAGACCGGCGGCCTCTCGTTCAAGGCGGATGGCTTCCACGACGTGGGCGGGGACACCGAGGCGTGGGAGCGGGTCATCCGGAAGCTGCGGTCGCGGACGATGCCGCCGGCGGGGCGGCCGCGGCCGGAGCCGGCCCGATACGCGTCCTTCGCGGCGTGGCTGGAGGTCACCATCGACGGGGCCGCCGCCGCCGACCCGCGACCGGGCCGGCCCACGGCACGGCGTCTCAATCGGACCGAGTACGCCAACGCCATCCGGGATCTGCTGGGGCTGGATATCGACGCCCGGGCCCTGTTGCCGGCCGACGACCGGGCGTACGGCTTCGACAACAACGCCGACATGCTGCCGATGTCGACGGCGCTGCTCGAGCGCTACCTGACGGCGGCCGCGCGGATCAGCCGGCTGGCCGTCGGCGACCCCGCCCTCCGCCCGTCGGTGACCACCTACGGCGTGTCGCGGCTCCGGTTGCAGGACGGCCGGGCCGGCCCCGACCTGCCGTTCGGGAGCCGCGGCGGCGCCGTCGTGCGGCATTACTTCCCGCTCGACGCCGAGTACGTCGTGACCGCGCGCCTGCGAAGGAGGCGGTTCCGCGAGCCCCAGCAGCTCGACCTCCGTCTCGACGGCGAGCGCCTCGAGCTCTTTCGGCTCGGGGGGGCGCCCCGGCCGGCGTCGGCGGCGCCGCCGCCGCGGGGACCCGACGAGCCGCTGGCGGTCCGCCTCCGCGTTCCGGCCGGGTACCACCGTGTCGCGGCGACGTTCGTCGAGCAGATGGCGGCGCCCGAGGGGGTGAGACCCGCCTACCTTCCGGTCGCCAACATCGCCTTCGGAGGGGTCCGCGGGGCCGAGGCCCGGCTGGAGGCGATCGACATCGCCGGCCCCTACGACCCGACGGGCGCAGGAGACACGCCGAGCCGGCGCCGGATCTTCGTCTGCCGCCCTGCGGACGACGCCTCCGGCCGCGAGGCGGAGGCCTGCGCGCGCGAGATCCTGTCGGCCCTCGCCACCCGCGCCTACCGGCGCCCGGTGGCCGAGGGTGAGCTGGAGACGCTGCTCCGCTTCTATCGGGACGGGCGCGAGGAGGGCGGCCATCGCGGCGGGCGCGGGGAGGCGGGCAGGTTCGACGCCGGCATCCAGCTCGCGCTCGAGCGTATCCTCCTCGATTCGAGCTTCCTCGTGCGGGTCGAGCGCGACCCCGTCGACGCGCCGCCGGACACCGCCTACCGCCTCGGCGATCCGGAGATCGCGTCGAGGCTGTCGTTCTTCCTCTGGAGCAGCCTGCCCGACGACGAGCTGCTGGCCCTGGCGGCGGACGGGGCGCTCGGCGACCCCGCGACGCGGCGACGGCAGGTCCGCCGCCTGCTCGACGACCCGCGCTCGGCGACCCTCGTCACCAGCTTCGCGTCGCAGTGGCTGCACCTCGGCAACCTGCGGGCGGCGGCGCCCGACGTCAACGCGTTCCCCGAGTTCGACGACGACCTGCGGGACGCGTTCCGGCGCGAGACCGAGCTGTTCCTCAAGGCACAGTTGCAGGAGGACCGAAGCGTCCTCGAGCTGCTGACGGCCGACTATACCTTCCTGAACGAGCGGCTGGCGCGGCACTACGGCGTCGACGGGGTCCATGGCGGCCGCTTCCGGCGGGTGACCCTGGGCGGCGGCCGGCGGGCGGGGCTGCTCGGGCACGGCAGCCTCCTGACCGTGACCTCCTACGCCAACCGCACGTCGCCGGTGGTGCGGGGCAAGTGGCTGCTCGAGAACGTCCTGGGGGCGCCGCCGCCGCCCCCGCCGCCCGACGTGCCGCCGCTCGAGGAGGCCGACGTGAGCGGGGCGCGCTCGATGCGCGAGCGGATGGAGCGGCACCGCGAGCACCCGGCGTGCGCGAGCTGCCACGCGCAGATGGACCCGCTGGGCTTCGCCCTCGAGAACTTCGACGCCGTCGGGCGGTGGCGGGACGCGGCCGGGGACGGCGGCCCGATAGACGCGGTCGCCGCGTTGCCCGACGGCAGCCGTTTCGCGGGCCCGGGCGGCCTGCGCCGGATGCTGGTCGGCCGCGCCGACGAGTTCGTGGCCAACGTGACCGCCCGGCTCATGACCTATGCGCTGGGCCGAGGCGTCGGGGCCCACGACATGCCGGCCATCCGCAAGATCGTCCGCGAGGCCGAGCCGGGCGGGTACCGCTGGTCGGCGATCGTCCTCGGCGTGGTCGAGAGCACGCCGTTCCTGATGAGGAGCACGGAGCCATGATCATCACTGGCAAGGCGCTGTCGCGCCGCACGGTGTTGCGCGGTATCGGCGCCGGCGTCGCCCTGCCGCTGCTCGACGCGATGGTGCCGGCCCACGCGGCGCTGCGGACCGCCGCGGCGCGGCCGACGCCCCGTTTCGCCGTCGTCTACGTGCCCATGGGCGCGGTGATGGAGAACTGGACGCCGGCCACGGAGGGCGCCGGGTTCGCGCCGTCGCGCATCCTCGGCCCGCTCGCGGCGATGCGCGACGAGCTGATCGTGGTGTCGGGTCTCGACAACCAGCCGGCCGTCGCCCTGCCGGGAGAGCCGGCCGGCGGGCACGGCCGCATCGGCGGCGCGTTCCTCACCGGCGTCCACGCGAAGCCGACCGAAGGGGTCGACTTCCGGGCGGGGGTGTCCATCGACCAGATCGCCGGCGACGAGCTCGGCCGCGAGACCCAGCTCAGGACGCTCGAGGTGGGGCTCGAGACCACCGAGCTCGCCGGCGCGTGCGATGTCGGCTACAGTTGCGCCTACGTCAACACCCTGTGCTGGCGCACCCCCACCTCGCCGCTGCCGATGGAGAGCAACCCGCGCGCCGTGTTCGAGTGGCTCTTCGGCGACAGCGAGAGCACCGACCCCGCGGCGAGGGCGGCCCGGCGGCGTCGCGACAGCAGCCTCCTCGACTCGGTCCGGGAGAGCGTGGCCGATCAGCGCCGCGATCTCGGTCCGCGGGACCGGGCCCGCCTCGACCAGTATCTCGAGGCGATCCGCGACGTCGAGGCGCGCATCCAGAAGGCGGAGGCGCAGGGCGACCGCGAGCTGCCGGTGTTCGAGCGCCCCGCCGGCGGCGCTCCCGAGAGCTTCGAGGCCTACGCGAAGCTGATGATCGACCTGCAGGTCCTGGCGTTCGAGTCGGACCTCACCCGCGTCATCACGTTCATGATCGGCAAGGAGTTGAGCAACCGCACGTTCCCCGAGATCGGCGTGCCCGACCAGCACCACCCCCTCTCGCACCATCAGAACAACCCGGAGAGGCTGGAGAAGCTCACCCGGGTGCAGATGCTCCAGACCGGGCTGCTGGCCTACTACCTGGAACGGCTCGCGGCGACCGCCGACGGCGACGGAACGCTCCTGGACCAGGTCACGCTGCTCTACGGCAGCGGCATGAGCGACAGCAACCTGCACATCCCGCTCGGTCTGCCGATCCTCGTGGCGGGCGGCGGCGCCGGCACGCTGAAGGGGGGGCGTCACCTCCGGTATCCGGCCGGCACCCCGCTCGCGAACCTGTACCTGACGCTGCTGAACAAGCTCGGCGTGCCGGTCGAGCGCATCGGCGACAGCACGGGGACGTTCAGGGAGCTGTCGGCGGTGTAGCTTCCGTGCGCGGTCTCGGCGCTCGCCGGCGTCTCGGCGAGCGACGCACTCGCGCACCGACCGCCTTGGGCGCCATGACCCGCGGCCCCACGCGGCGGGGCGCAGGACGGCCCTTGGACGACGCCGTCCCGCGTCGCGTAGTGCGTCGCTGGCATGTCGGCCAGCTTCAGGCCCGGGCTGACCGTCCCGCGCGAACTCGCGTGATCACTCCGTCTGGCAGGAACCGCGGCACGTCCGGGAACCCCAACGCCGAAAGGTCTGCCCCTGGTTGCCGGGACCATCCTCGTTCCAGGGCTGCACTCCGCGCACACTGCGTCGGACCTCCGGGCGCCTTGGACGCCTGGACGGGACGCGGTAGGATGGCGGCGAATCGCGGGCCGGGCACCAGATCCGGCGAACGAATGGACGGCCAATCATGCTTGAACGCTTCACATCGCGGGCCCTCGTTTCACTCGCGGCCGGCGCCGTTGCACTGCTGACTGCCTCGGTGGCGCCGGCCCAGCGCCTGACGGGGACCGAGAACGGGGAGTGGCGCTACCTCGGCGGCGACGCCGGCCACACCCGCTCGTCGGCCCTCGACCAGATCGACGGCGACAACTTCTCGGACCTGGAGGTGGCCTGGATCTGGCGGGGCGACAACTACGGGCCCAACCTCGACTACTTCAACCGCGCCACGCCGATCTACGTCGACGGCGTCGTCTACACGGTCGCCTCGCCGCGTCGGCAGGTGGTGGCCATCGACCCGGCCACCGGCGAGACGCTGTGGACCTTCCGCGAGCCCGAGACCGTGCGGCACCTGCGCTCGCCCCGGCAGGCCTACGGCAAGGGGGTCGCCTACGCCGAGGTGAACGGCCGCGGGGTGATCTTCGTCACCAGCCCCGCCTTCTTCCTGTGGGCCCTCGACGCCGAGACCGGCCGCCCCCTCGAGAACTGGGGCCGCCAGATCCCCCTCGACGGCTTCCCGCAGTCGGGCGGCCTCGACCTCATCCCGCCCCTCGTCGAGGACTGGGGGCGCTGGCTCGACCGGGCGGCTAGCTACGACCCGGGCTACGGCATCCCCCGCGAGCTCGGCATGGTCACCGCCTCGGCCCCGCCCATCGTGGTCAACGGCGTGGTCGTGGTGCTCGTCGGCCACCAGCCGAGCTACGGGCAGACCCGCATCGAGAACGTCCCCGGCGACATCATGGGCGTCGACGCGGCCACCGGCGAGGTGCTCTGGAAGTTCCACACCATCCCCCGCCCCGGCGAGTTCGGGCACGAGACGTGGCACAACGACGCCTGGCAGTGGTCGGGCGACATGTCGACGTGGGCCCCGGCCTCGGCCGACCCCGAGCTGGGGCTCGTGTACCTCGTGACCAACGCCTCGACCGTGCAGAGCTACGCGGGCCACCGGCCCGGCGACAACCTGTTCGGCGGCAGCGTTCTCGCCCTCGACGTCGAGACCGGCGAGCGGCGCTGGCACTTCCAGATCCACCGCAGCGACCAGTGGAACTACGACCTGCCGACGCCCCCGATGCTGATGGACCTGACGGTGGACGGGGAGGAGATTCCGGCCCTCATCCAGAACACCAAGCAGGGCCTCGTCTTCGCCTTCAACCGCGAGACCGGCGAGCCGATCTGGCCCATCGAGGAGCGCGACGTCATCCAGACCGAGGTCCCCGGCAACTACACGTCGCCACGGCAGGCCTACCCGACCCGGCCCGAGCCCGTCGACCCCATCGTGCTGACCGGGCTGACCGAGGAGTTCGTCATCGACTACACGCCGGAGCTCCGGCAGGAGGCGCTCGCCATCCTCGAGCACTACCGGGTCGGCGGCCTCTACGTCCCCGCGTTGCCCGAGAACCACACCAACGACTTCTACAACAACGTCGGCTGCCTCGGGGGCGGCAACGTCATCCCCCACCCGCCCGTCGCCGACCCGAGCACCGGGATGATGTTCAACTCGCACCGCCGGAGCTGCAACGCGCCGTCGTTCATGCGGCCCACCGGCGGCATCGACGAGGACAACCCCGACTACGCGCGCCCCGGCCCCGGCGGCGCCACCCCCAACTCGACCCCCACCACCGGCACCACCGTCGCCGCGTGGCTGCCCGGCGGCTTCCGCCGGCCCACCCCCGAGCAGGAGCCGTTCGTTTCGGTCTCGGGCCTGCCCCGCATCGACGGCCTGCGGCTCTACAAGCCGATGGACAACCAGCTCACCGCCTACCAGATGAACACCGGCGACAAGGCGTGGTCGCTGCCGGTGGGCGAGACCGCGCAGGTCATCCGCGAGAACCCGCGCCTCGCGGGCGTCGACATCCCGAATGTCGGGGGCGCCGGCTTCTCGATCCAACTGGTGACCGGCGACCTCCTCGTTCAGACCCGCTCGCTCAGCGAGGGGACGCGCCAGATCGTGCCCGACGCGCCTCTGCTTCTCCACGGCCGCGACAAGTACACTGGCGAGATCCTCGGCAGCGTCGAGCTCCCCGCTCCCGGCCAGTACGGCATGATGACCTACCTGCACGAGGGGAAGCAGTACATCGTCGTGCAGATCGGCAGCATCCAGACCGGGTTCCCGGGCTCGCTGGTGGCATACGCGCTGCCGTAGGAGTCCAGCGCATCGATGGAGGCGCGCGGGGTAGCTGCGGAAACTGGGAGAAGGGTGGCGGAGGCGTTGGTCTCATCCGCGGAGGCAGCCGGTCTGTTGGGGGCGAGCGCCTTCGACCCAGACGCGCGCACCCAGCTCCTTGCGGGCCAGCGTTGAGTTGGCGGCGACCCTCGGCGTGCTCGATACCCTGATTCTCCGTTCGACCGGAGATCTCGACGACTTCACGGGGGTAGTGAGCGTGGATCTCGCGCTCGCCGGCCTGCGTCGTGCGCGTGTTGGACGGCGATCGGAGCCGGCGGCCGATCCTGGGCTGCCAGTGTCGCCAGCAGAAACGGAATGTCGAATGCAGGAGCACTCCTACTGTGGCGGAACGAATCTACGTCATGAAAGACGCGGGAAGTCTGGAACCCCTCACCGAGAAGCCGTTCGACACCGAGGACATCCTGCAAGCGTTGATCGCCGACCATCCCGAGTTGCTGGACGGGGAGCAGATTCGCCCCGGCGACCCGCGGCGTTGGTTGCTGGTCACCCGGGAGAAAGGAATCGCTGACGCTCCGGACTCCGCCAACAGGTGGTCGGTCGACCATCTGTTGCTCGACCAGGACGCCGTGCCGACGTTTGTGGAAGTGAAGCGCAGCTCCAACAGCGAAATACGCCGGTCCGTGGTGGGCCAGATGCTGGACTACGCCGCCCACGCCACCAAGACGATGGGCATGGCTGCGGTACGGCGGGACTTCGAGGCTGGTCGCGGCGCAAGTGCTGATGACGTCCTGCTCGATTTTCTCAAGCCGGGCGCCGACGGCGACCCGGTTGCCATGGTCGGGGCGTTCTGGGAGCGTCTTGCGACGAACCTCGCGGCGAAACGCGTCCGGCTCCTGTTCGTAGCCGACCGGATTCCTGACGAGTTGGCGCGGGTCGTGGAGTTCCTGAACGAACAGATGCCCGCCATCGAGGTGCTGGCGGTCGAAATCAAGCAGTTCCAGGGCGGAAACCTGCGTACTCTCGTGCCGCAGGTCATCGGACGCACGGCCGCGTCGGATCCGCCGCCCCCGGTCGGGCGCAAGCGTTTGACAATGGAGCAGTTTTTCGACCGATTGCCCGACCAGGCCGCCGTTCAAGCGGCGAAAGACCTGATTGCCGCCGCCGAGGAACGCGGCGCGATTGTCAACCGCCAGCAGAGCGGGCTGACCATCAGCGTCCAATCCAAGCATCGCAAACCTCCGCTCACTGTAGCTTGGCTCTTCCCGACCATGAACTCGTACTGGAACCATCTCAAGGGATTCACGATCGGGCAGGTCAACTGGGTCAAACTGCCGGAGGAAGCGCAGGTCGAGTTCGACGAGCTGTATCGGCAGATGACTCGGGGCGGCTTTGCGGAAAAAGTCGGCAACGACAAGACCGGAGGAGCTCGAGGTTGGGCGGTGGCCCCCGCGGTGGTCGCGCAGCACATCGACGTGATGAAGGAGCGATTGACGCGAGCCATTGCCATACTTCAGTCCCTATGAGCCGTGGGGAACCCATCGTAATGGCCGTTCGGCGGACGTCGGACGTTGAGCTTGCTGCCCCGGCGCCGGGAAGGGGCGTTACCAGGGAAGGCGGGCAGCGGAGAGAGACGAATGCCGGAAGCGGCGGAAAACGACGTGGGCGTGGTCGGCAAGTCCGAATCCGTCGGTCTTGAAGAGTGGGCCAGGGACCAGCAGGAACGCCGCCGCCGGTTCGACGAAGAGGCCCGGGACTGCAGGCTGAAGCCGCCCGAGGCCTTCGGCGACGAGCCGGCCCCGGCGGAGGCGCTACGGCGGCTGTGTCCCGGCCTCGATCCCGCCCTGACCGGCCGCAGGAGCCATGCCGTCGAGTGGCGTATCGCCAGGAGTTGCTGCGGCTGGGGGCGGCCGCCGACGACCGGGGAGTTCTACGACGCCTTTCACACGGACGCGCCGGACCGGCGCCAGAAGAGCATCATCTTCATGTGGGGCACGGAAGCCACCTTCACGGAGCTTTTCGAGGCCTGGGCCCAGCGCGCCTACACGTTCCGCGACCTCGTGCGCGCGCTGCACTTGGCCGAGTTCCCGTGGCCCGAGCGGATCGCCGAGATCAACCAGTGGGCCGACCCGCGTTACCCTGAGCGATAGCGACGGAAGGCCGGCATGGAACGACTGACGCTTCCATTGCCCGCGAGGGGCATCTGGCTTAGAGTCAGGAGCCTGCTCGGGCCGGCCCTCGAGCGACTCGGACCGGAGGCCGGCCACTGGAAGATCGGCGGCGGGACCGTGCTCGCGGCTCGCTGGCGCCACCGCGAGAGCGTGGATCTCGACCTCACGGTGAACGCCGCCGCCGCTATTCCCGCTTTGTCGGCCGGACCCGGGAACGACTTCGAGGCGGAGATCGGCCGGCGCGGCGGCTACGCCATCACCTTCGACCGCGATCGTTGCACGGTTCGGTTCAGCACGGGCAGGCTCGACCTGTGTGCGCTCGACCCCACGCCTCGGGAAGGCCACGCCGACGCACTCGTCGACGGTGAGCCGGCCGTCGTCCTGAGCAACGCGCAGATCCTCTGCGGGAAGCTCCAGCGCGCCACGCGCAGCCCGGTGCGCGACGTCTTCGACGTCGTGGTCGCCGGCAGGCTCGACCCGCACGCTCTGGCGATTGCCGCGAACACCAGGACCGCACGCGATTTGGAGGCGATCGCGGCTGCCTGGAAGACGTCCGACCCTGTCTTCACGTACCACGCACCGCTCGACCTCAACGGGGTTGGACCGGAGTTCACGGGCGACCTGACGAGGCTCGGACACGCGGCCGCCGCCGCACTCGCCGGCGCGCGTTATGAACGGTTCAGGATGTACACCCGCGGGGACGTCGGCTTCGTAGAGACGAGAACCAGGAACGGGGTCGAGAGGCGGTTCACGGTGGAGCCCGCCCGCATCGACGAGATCTTCGAGGCCAACGGCCTGAACGACTACCTGCCGCAGACCGGGGTGCGTCCGGTCCACATCCGCGACCGCATGCGTGCCGCGCTTCGGGAAGGCGCAGAGTTCCGACACGACACCGCATCCGGCACGAGAACGTGACCCATCGCGGGAGTGGTCCGGGCCGACGACCGGACTTTGGCCCGCTCTCAGATTGCGGGCAGCGCGGCTTGCTCCGGGGCCCGCTCACGCATCGCGCGGTCATCGACAACCAGCACCCGGCCAACGGCGCGCAACGCGCGCTCCACCTGTTCGATGTGCGACCGATGCTGCGGATCGACGATTCGGCCGGCAGTCGTCACGCTCACGGCCAAGCGCCGCCCAAGCTCGACCCGGGTGATTCGATTCCGGCGCATCGTGGAGTACAGCGCCAACTTCCCGGCAACCAGAGCCGGCACGCGGATCAGGACCTCGCCGGGCGTGCGGGCGCCGGGCGGCGGCAGTTCCCGACGGCGTTCCACGTAGCAGCGGGTCAATGCCGTGACCAACGCGTCGGTGGCAAGCTCGACGGTCTCTCCGTAGTCGCTGTCCCCGGTGAGTGCCTCCGGGACGTCCGGGAAGGATGCCACCCAACCGTCTCCATCGGGCTCGATGCGACAGGGGTAGCTGTACTCCATCGGAGTCGTCCTGCGCCGGGCCGACGGCCAGATCAGACGCGCATAGCCGAGTAGACCGCCATGTGCGCGCTCACGATGAGCCGCATGGCCTCCTGGTTCGGCTCCCGCGACCAAACGCCCCGCTCCGACGTGCCCCCGAGGGCGATGCCGTCGTTGCGCGGCTGCATGTGGACGCCGAGGACGCCGGGAGGCGCCCCGTCGGGCGGGCCGCCCTGGATGCCCCAGTCGACGTCCGCCTGGGGGACGAGCACCGTGAGCTGGCCCTTCAACGGCATCATCTCGTCGTCGCGGAAGAGGTCGCGCGCGCCCAGTCCGGTGCAGTTGACGACCAGCGGCTCGCTCAGCGCTGCCAGCTCGCGGGGCTCGGTGAACTTGCGGATCTCGATGCGCCCGCCGAAGGCCATGAAATCGTGGACGAGCGCATCGAGGTAGATGGCCGGCTCGATGCGCAGGCGGTTGCTTCGAACCGCGTAGCGGGTGGCGAAGGGGTGCTCCCCGGGCCCCAGCGTGACCTGGCCGGTGCGCAGGTGGGCGGGAAGCAGCGGCTCTTCGTCCTCGTCGGCATCGTCCCCCGCGTCGTGCGGGGGCGTGTCGCGGAGGCTGTAGCGGTCGATCCACGAGACGCCGAACCCGCGCCCCGCCAACTGCTGCAGCTCGCGGTAGGAGATCTCGGCGGCTTCGCGGAACTGGGCGTCCCACGCCGGGGTCCTGAGGTCGCGGTCGATCAGCCCGGACGTGGGGGTGAACCCCGCGAGCGACATGTTCGAGGTGGTGTCCGGCGGCACCGACATGGCGTAGATGGTCACCGCGAACCCGCGGCGCTGGAGCTGGCGCGCGGCGGTGAGGCCCACGGCCCCGCAGCCGACGACGGCGGCCCGGCGGCTGTCGTGGCCGAGGGCCATCTCGGCCGCCATCCGCCCCGTGCCCCAGGAGAGCGACATGCCGGAGCCGCCGTGGCCGTAGTTGTGGATCACGGTGGTGTCGTCGAGCCGGTCGGCGCGCAGCAGGAAGCCGGAGGGGCGGTGCGGGCGCAGCCCGACGGTGGTGCGGATGATCCGGTCCCACCCGGCGCGCACGGGCGCGAGCCGCAGGGGCGGCCGTTGCGGCTGGGGCGCCGGCCCCCGCGGGGCCGGCGCCGACCGTGCCGAGCAGCCGACCAAGCCGGCGCCCACGAGCCCCATGCCGCCCATCTTCAGTAGCGTTCTTCGGTCCACCTTCGCCTCCGGGTTCGTTCGTGCCATGGCACGCGACTTCGCCGATGGCGATCTTGGATCGTCCATCCATGGCGGGCAACTCCAAGGCGCACGTCAAGGTCGTGGTCGGCCGAGGCGAGGCCCGACGTGCAGGCATGGCGGGACGGTTCACTGAGCGAGTCCTCGGCTCGTGGAGGAGTGCGGCAGGGTGGGAGATTCGGCTCGGGCGGTGCCCAAACAGCCCGTGGAAGAAGTCCGGCCGCCGATCCGGCCCGTTCAGTCGGCCTGGAGGCAGAAGCAATCAAGTTGCCGGATGGGCGGACCGGGCGCGGTCGGCAACCGATCCGACCGTCCAACCGTCTTCGTAGATAGAGGAGGACCAATGATGGAACGGCACCATCGAGGCGGCCTCGGGAGCGCCTTCATCGCCGTTTTCGCGCTCGCGGCGCTGAGCCCCCAGCCTGCCGGGGCCCAGCACTCGGACGCGGCCTCGGCGGCAGTCGCAGGCACGATGACGGATTCGGCGACCGGCCAGCCCGCCGAGGGGCTCGTGACGCTGATCGTCGGCCACCCCGACAACCTCGTGGAAACGGCGCGAACGCGCGGCGGGATGTTCCAGTTCGGCGATGTGCCGCCGGGGCCCGCCGTCGTCCTCGCCCGCGCCGACGGGTTCGCGCCGTACTTCGGCGAGCTGACGATCGAGGCGGGCAAGCTCGGCGACGTGCGGATCGACCTGCTGCCGGAGGCGACCATGAGCGGTTTCGTCGTCGACGGGAACGGGTGCCCGGTTCCCGACGCGCGCGTGCACGTCGGCTACGGAAGGGCATTGCCGGGCGCCGGGCTCTTCTCGGTGCTGACCCACGGCCGTACCGTGACACAGTCGGACGGGGCGTTCACGATAGGCGGTCTGGTGCCGGCTACGCGCATCTCGCTCCAGGCCCAGCGGGGCGGGCGGCTGTCCGACATCGTGACTCTCGCCGTCGAGCCCCGCATGGAGCAGCCCGGGCTCGTCCTGCTGCGCCTGCGCTGAGGCCGGGCAGTCGTCTCTCGTCTTCTCGGGCCGCGCCCCGCACCATCGGCGCTCGGCCTCGCTCACCGACTGCGGCACGGGCCGGCACGGCGCCGCACCCCGGGCCCCGCACGACGACATCGGACGGCGTCTCGAAGAAATCTCGCTCGCCATCGACTTCCCGCCCCCAATCGGTGCGGTCAACCTGAGTACCGACCCCGTCTGCTTTCCGGCTCGATACGCGCGGGCTCGGGACGCTCCACGATCCGACCGCGGAGAGGCGCGATGGCCCGGAACACGGCGTCGGCCTGCCGCCAGAGGCGCATTTCCGCCATCGACAGCGTGCTTCGCGCAGAGTCGGCAGCAGCCTCCGGCCGGCGTGGTCGTCGCGTTCCCGTCCAGATGGCGCCTTGGGGCTGCGGCAGAAGGTTGGGAGGCGGCGAACTCTGTGGTTGAATTGGAGCGCGCCATGAGGGGAGCGGCCGGCGGGGCGTCCGATCGCCCCGCGACCGGAGACCGTAGAGAGGAGGGCGTCATGCCCCGGCATCGTTCACTCGTCGTCACCGTCGCCTCGGCCATCGCGCTCGCCGTCCTCACGGCCGGCCTCGCCGCCCAGGCGCCCGAGCCGGGCCGCGGCTACCCGTCGACCGACTGGCCCTTCACCGGCGGCAACTGGTCCAGCTCGCGCTACACCACCCTCGACGCGGTCACGACCGACACCGTCGACCGCCTCGGCGGCGCGTGGGTGACGCCGCTCCCCGGCGGCGCCGCGTCGCGGGCCACGCCGGTGGTCGACGACGGCGTGATCTACCTGACCGGCGGCGCCAACGTCTTCGCGTTCGACGCGCGGACCGGCGAGCCCGTCTGGCGCTGGGAGCCGGACCCCGAGGCGGGGCGCGTCCCCTCATGGCAGGGCGTGGGGCTGGACGACGACCGCGTCTTCTTCGGCACGCGCAGCGGCGAGGTCATCGCCGTCGGCCGCGACACCGGCGAGCTCGTCTGGGCGACCCGCGTCGGCAGCGAGGAGCGGACGCGGGGCGAGGTGGTGACCACCGCGCCGATGGTCGCGCGCGGCAGGGTGTTCGTGGGCCTCGCCAACGGCGACATCGGCGGGCAGGGCCGCGTGCTCGCCCTCGATGCCGCCACCGGCGAGGTGGCGTGGACGTTCTTCGTCGTCCCGCGCCCCGGCGAGTTCGGCCACGAGACCTGGCCGCAGGACAGCGACTCGTGGGAGTACGGCGGCGGTGGGGTGTGGCTCGTCGGCACCGTCGACCCGGACCTCGGCATGGTCTACTTCTCGACCGGCAACCCCGTGCCGATGTTCGGCGGCGAGCTGCGCGACGGCGACAACCTGTTCACCGCCTCGGTCCTTGCCCTCGACATGGAGACGGGCGAGCGCCGCTGGCACTACCAGGTCGTCCGCCACGACATCTGGGACGCCGACATCGCCACGCCGCTCCTGCTCTACGACACGACCGTCGACGGCGAGCCGGTCAAGGCGGTGGCGGCGATGCGCGCCGACGGCTACCTGTTCCTGTTCAACCG
Organism: Vicinamibacterales bacterium; assembly: GCA_965261285.1. Lineage (GTDB taxonomy): Bacteria > Acidobacteriota > Vicinamibacteria > Vicinamibacterales > UBA8438 > JAJEEA01. The sequence goes on from OZ253457.1 coordinate 646,223, forward strand.
CGAGACGGGCGAGCCCCTCCTGCCTATCGAGGACCGCGAGGTGCCGCAGGACCCGCAACAGCTCACGGTGCCGACCCAGCCGTTCCCGACCCAGACCGAGACCATCCTCTTCGAGTGTTCGTACTGGCGCGACCGGGTGCCGCCGCCGTTCCAGCTCAACTGCAGCAGCTACACGCCGCCGTCGGTCGACGAGCAGACGGTGGTGGCGCCGGGCGTGCCGATTCCGCTGGTGCGCGTCACGCCGCTGGCGTTCTCGCCCGACACCGGCTACATCTACGCGCAGGGTCGCGCCCACGTCGGCCGGGCGCGGCGCTTCGCCGACCCGTTCGTCTGGAACACCGCGCGGTTCCACCTCACGCTGCCCGACGCGGTCGGGGTGCTCGCCGCCGTCGACACCGCGACCGGCCGCGTGGCGTGGAAGAACGAGTTCCCCGCCGCGTTCCTCGGCACGAGCGGCCCCCTCGTCACCGCGGGCGGCCTGCTCCTCCGGGGCTCGCCGGGCGGGCAGGTCGAGGCCTACGACGTGCGCACCGGCGTTCGCCGCTGGGCGTTCCGGACGAGCGAGGAAGGCTCGCGGCTGCGCCCCGGTCCGGCCTCGGCCTACGAGCTCGACGGCACGCAGTACATCGTCATCCCGATGGGCCCCGCCCTCTGGGCGTTCACCCTCGACGGCGCGGTGCCGGCCCGCGGCGAGCCCTCGCCCGACCCGCCGGTCGACGACCGGCCGAGCGGCCCCGCCCCGCGCGAGACCGACGAGATCGAGACCGCGACCCTGCTCGAGAACCCCCGCGGCTCGGTCGGCGGCCGGCGCTACGCGTTCGACGAGTACAACTTCAACCCGGTCCGCGCGCGGGTCACCGCCGGCACGCGGGTCCGGTTCACCAACAACGGCGAGATCCCCCACACCCTGGCCGCGCGCGACGGAAGCTGGAGCCTCGGCACGCTGAACCCGGGCCTGTGGGACTTCGTCACGTTCGACGAGCCGGGGACCTTCCTCTATCACTGCGAGGACCATCCCTGGATGGTGGGGGAGATCACGGTCGATCCCTGACGCCGTATGCAGGTGCCCTCGCGGCAAGAAAGCGTTTCGTACGCGGAGATGACCGCGCGTGGAGGACGAAGAGCGTGCATGCGAGAAAACTGGCCGGATCGATGTTCTTGGCGACGTTGCTGGCCCTGGCCGGATCCGGCGCGGCCGCCCAGGACATGCGGTTGCTCGACGCGGCCCGGGCGGCCGACTCGGCGGGCGTCATCGCCCTGCTCGAGCAAGGCGTCTCGGCGAACATCCGCCAGGCCGATGGCGCGACCGCCCTGCACTGGGCGGCCCACTGGGACGACGCGGCGATGGCGGACGCGCTGGTCCGGTCCGGCGCCGATGTCGACGCGACGAACGACTTCGGCGCGGCGCCGCTGTGGCTGGCCTGCCTCAACGGTAGCGAGGCGATGGTGGCGGCCCTGCTGGCGGCCGGTGCCGACGCCAACGCGGCGCTGCCCTCGGGCGAGACGGTGCTGATGACCGCGTCCCGCACCGGGTCGACCGAGGTGGTGCGCCTCCTCGCGGCCCACGGGGCCGACCTGAACGCCCGCGAGCACACGCGCGGGCAGACGGCCCTGATGTGGGCGGTGGCCCAGCGGCATCCCGAGGTCGTGGAGGCGCTCATTGCCCTCGGGGCCGATGTCCACGCCCGCTCCGCCCCGCAGCCGAGGCGCATTCACACGCGGACCGCCGGGTTCAACCCCAGCGGGGTCATCGACACCGTGCTGGGCAGCAACACGCCCCTCCTGTTCGCGGCCCGGCAGGGCGACCTCGCGGCCGCGAGACATCTCGTCGCCGCTGGCGCCGACGTGAACGACACGGCCGCGACGGGCACGAGCGCCCTGGTGGTGGCGGCGCACAGCGGCCACACCGCGCTCGCCCTGTTCCTGCTCGAGCAGGGCGCCGACCCGCTCGCGGCCGAGGCCGGCTACTCCGCCCTGCACGCCGCCGCCCTGCGCGGCGGCGAGACGCTGGCGGCGGCGCTGCTGGCGCGCGGCGCCGACCCGAACGCGCCGGTGGTCCGCGGCAGCCAGGGCCGGCGCAACAGCCCCGACTACGTGCTGCAGCACGACGTGGTCGGCGCCACCGCCTTCTGGCTGGCCGCGCACTTCGCCGAGCCCGGCGTCATGCGGGCTCTGGCCGACGGCGGCGCCGACTCGCGGTTCGTCATGGAAGACGGCACGACGCCGCTGATGGCGGCGGTGGCCGCCCGCCGCCGCCGGGAGCCGGGGCTGGCCCCGAACCCGGCCGAGGACGAGCGGCTCGTGCTGGAAGCCGCCAGGGTGGCGATTGACGCGGGGGTCGATGTCAATGCTGCGGGCGCCGGCGGAAACACGGCGCTGCACACGGCAGCCAGGAGACGCCTCGACACCGTGGTCCAGCTTCTGGCCGACAGCGGCGCCGACCTCCATGCGCTGAACGGCAACGGCCAGACGCCCCAGGACGTGGCCGGCGGGCGCGGGGGCGACGGCAACAGCACTGTCGAGCTGTTGCGCCGCCTCGCCGCAGACGGTTCTGAGGGCTGATTTCGAACCAGGGTCTCGGGCGCGTGCCGGAGATCGACGCGACGCCCGTTGGCGCCGTCGTCCGCACGGCGCTCGCCTGCGACGACGAGGCTGACTTCCTGGCGCGGCTCCGGCGTCGCCGCCGACAATCTGCGCCGGAGACGACATCGTTCGCCAGTCCGCCGGCAACGGGGTCAGTCGGGAACAATCAGGAGCGACGAGCCTGCCTGCGATACGCGGGCTCGATGCCGTCGAACATCGGGTAGTGCCTGACGTTGAGGGTCATCAACTCCGCGTCCTCCACGGCCGCGGTGGCCGCGATGATGCCGTCAGCCAGTCCGACGCCGTGCGACCCGCCGTAGTCGCGCTTGTAGAGCCCGCCGAGCCGGGCGATGTCGTCGCTGACGGGCACGACCCTGAACAGCGAAAGCAGGCTCTTGAGCGCAGCCTGCTCGGCGCCGTCCGCGCCGCCCCTGACGCCCGCGTACAGTTCAGCGACGCCGATGGATGACACCATCATCAGGCGTTCCGAGCCCGCGGCAACGAGGGACATCGCCTCTGCCTGCCCTCGCAGGAAATCGATCAGCACGTCGGTGTCGAGCAGGATTGGTTTGGGCACGGCTCAATCGCGGTCCCATCCGCGACGCAACGCGTCGAGGTCGGGGAGATCCGTTCGGTCACGCCAGAGGCCGGCCGCCTCCCGGAGTATCGCCTCGCGCCGGCCGCGGCTCTTCTGCTCGATGAAGCGGTCGACGGCCTCGCGAATGATCTCGCTCTGGCGCTTGCCGCTCCGGTCGGCGATCGCGGCGACCTCGGCGCGCTGGTCCTCGGTCAGGTAGATCTGCGTGCGAACCATGTCGGTTGTCCTCGATTGGTGTATACACCGGTACTATACACCGTAGCGTCCCGCCGTCGGAGGACCAGGGGCCCATCGGGTGGGACCGATCCCGCGGGCCTCTGCTTCGACGGTTCGGCGGTAGAATCCAGGTGTGGCTGATTCGAGGAGGCCGACCTCCTGGTGCGGCTCGGCAGCGCCGCTGACACATAGGCCATGAATCCTGTCTCTCGCCGGGCGTTCCTGAAGTCGAGCGCCGCCGTCACGGCGGCGACGACCCTCCCGTCCGCCCGGGCGCGGCCCGGCGCGCAGGGCCGCCAGGCCGGTTCGCCGCCGCGAACCGCCATCACGCTGACCGTCAACGGCGTATCGCGCACCATCGACGTCGAGGATCGGTGGACGCTGGCCGAGCTGCTCCGCGACCACCTCGACCTGACGGGGACCAAGATCGGCTGCGACCGCGGCGAGTGCGGCGCGTGCACGGTGCACCTCGACGGCGTCCCCGTCTACTCGTGCAGTCAGCTCGCGGTGTGGGCCGACGGCCGGGCCGTCGAGACGGTCGAAGGGCTCGCCGACGACGGCCGGCTGGATCCGCTGCAGGCGGCGTTCGTCGCCGGCGACGGCCCGCAGTGCGGCTTCTGCACGTCGGGCCAGTTGATGGCGGCCAAGGCGGTGGTGTCGGCCACGCCGAACCCCACCGAGGACGAGGTCCGGCAGGGCATGGCCGGCAACCTCTGCCGCTGCTCGAACTACAACCGCTACGTGGCCGCCGTCCTCGGCCGGCCGCCCGAGCCGGCGTCGGATCGGGACCCGATGAGCGTGGTCGGCCGGAGCCGCCCTCGCATCGACGCGGTCGAGCGGGTCACCGGCGCGGCGCGCTACACCGGCGACGTCAAGCTGCCGGGGATGGCTTACGCACGGGTGCTCCGCAGCCCTCACCCCCACGCCCGCATTCGGAGCATCGACACCCGGCGGGCCCGGGAGATGCCGGGCGTCCACGCGGTGCTGACCCGCGAGAACTGCGACACTGTCTGGGGGAGCGGCGACCAGCAGAACCCGCGTTACCTGTTCAACAATCCCGTCCGGTTCGTCGGCGACCCGGTGGCCGCGGTGGCCGCCGTCGACCGCCACGCGGCCGAGGCGGCGATCCAGGCCATCGAGGTCGACTACGAGCCGCTCGACTTCGTCCTCGATCCGGAAGAGGCCCTCCGGCCTGGGGCGGTCGAGATCCAGCCCGGGGGGAACCTCTCCCGCCGGCGCGACGGCGAGGCGCTGCCCGACGTCTACCAGCGCGGCGACCTGGCCGCCGGCTTCGCCGACGCCGCGGTGGTGGTCGAGGAGACCTACGTCTCCAAGCACCACAGCAACGCCCAGATGGAGCCCCGCGCCGCCGTGGCGCAGTGGGAGGGCGACGAGCTCACGCTGTGGACGCCGACCCAGGGCATCTCGAACTGCCGCGCGGACGTGGCGCGCGATCTCGACCTGCCGCCCGAGCAGGTCCGCGTCGTCTGCGAGTACATGGGCGGCGGGTTCGGCAACAAGAACCAGTGCCAGGACGCCGACCTCATCGCGGCCCTCCTCGCCCGCGAGGCGGGGCGCCCCGTCAAGCTGGAGCTGACGCGGAAGGACGACTTCCTCGGCGTCCACGGCCGTTGGCCGACGGTGCAGCACTACAAGGTGGGGGCGGGCCGCGACGGGACGCTGCAGGCCATCGAGCTCCGCGGCGTCAGCGGCATGGGGCCGCACCGCAAGAGCAGCGGCGGCATCGCCGGCATCGAGCTGTTCCGATGCCCCAACGTGCGCCGCGAGGTCTCGCCGGCCTACACCAACATGACCGTCGCCGCGAACTTCCGGGGCCCCGCCTATCCCCAGGGGGTCTGGGGCATCGAGTCGGTCATGGACCAGTTGGCCCACGAGCTGTCCATCGACCCCGTCGACTTCCATCTCCGGAACCTGACGCGCGCCTACAACGACGAGACGCCCTACACGAGCTGGGCGCTTCGCGAATGCGTCACCGAGGGGGCCCGCCGGTTCGATTGGCCGGCGCGGTGGCGGCGGGCCGGGGCCGCGAGCGGTCCGCGCCGGCGGGGCGTGGGGATGGCGATCGGCATGTTCGCGGCCCGCCTCGGGCGCAGCAGCGCGGTGCTGCGGCTCGAGGGCGGCCGCCTGTTCCTCCACGTGGGGGTCACCGACATCGGCACCGCGGCCAAGACCGCCATGGCCCAGTTGGCGGCCGAGGCGATGGGGATGGACCTCGCCGACGTCACCGTGGTCTGGGGAGACACCGACCGCTGCCCGTTCTCGGTGGGCGAGTCGGGGAGCCGGACGACCACCCATACCGGGCAGGCGATCGTCGAGGCGGCGGAAGATCTCAAGCGGCAGATGGCGTCGGCCGGCGGCCCCCTCGAGAGCCGCACGCTGATCGCGCAGGCGACGCCGCGGCCGGTCCTCGACGGGCTGGCGCGGTACGCCTCGGCCGCGCACTTCGTGGAGGTCGAGGTGGACACCGAGCTGGGCGGCATCCGGGTGCTGCAGTACCTCGCCATGCACGAGAGCGGGCGCATCGTCAACCCGCTCACGGCCGAGAGCCAGGTGAAGGGCGGGGTCACGATGGGCATCGGCATGGCGCTCCACGAGGAGCTCATCTACGACCGCGTCACCGGCGTTCCCGTCAACCCCGGGTACTACGGGGCCCGCGTCATGACCCACCTCGACGCCCCCGACGTCGAGGTCCGGTTCATCGAGCCGGACGACGCGTACGGACCGTACGGGGCGAAGAACGTCGGCGAGCCGCCCATCATCCCGGTGGTGGCGGCCATCGGCAACGCCGTGTTCAACGCGACCGGCCGCCGGCTGCGGGAGCTGCCGATGACCCGGGACCGGGTGCTGGAGGCACTGGCGTGAGACCCTTCGCGACCGGCCGCCGGCTCCGGGAGCTTCCGATGACGCGGGACCGGGTGCTGGAGGCCTTGGCGTGAGACCCCTCGCGACCGGCCGCCGGAGCCGGGAGCTGTCGCTGACCCGCGATCGGGTGCTGGAGGCACTGGCGTGAGACCTCTCGCCAACGTCCGTCCGGAGAACCTGGCCGACGCCGTCGAGCGCCTGGAGCGCGGCGGAACGCGGGCGGCCGCGGTCGGCGGCGGCAGCGACCTGCTCGCCATGATCAAGGACGACCTGGTCTCGCCCGACCTGCTGGTGAACCTCGGGACGATCGCCGCGCCGGACGACCTGACCGCCATCGCATCGGGGCCGGCCGGGCTGCTCGTCGGGGGGCTGGTGACGCTGACCCGGCTGAGCACCCATCCCGAGGTGGCCTCGCGCTACCGGGTGCTCGCGGAGGCGGCGGGGTCGGTGGGGACGCCCCAGATTCGCAACGTCGGCACCCTCGCCGGGAACCTGTGCCAGCGGCCGTGGTGCTGGTACTACCGCCAGAAGTTCCCCTGCCACAAGCACGGCGGCAACCGCTGCTTCTCCACCACCGGCGAGAACCAGTTCAACGCCATCTTTGGCGGCGGCCCGAGCTACATCGTCCATCCGTCCGACACCGCCCCCGCCCTCGTGGCCCTCGACGCCCGTTTCCGCCTCGTCGGCCCCGGCGGAGAGCGCGTCGTCCCGGCCGGCGAGTTCTTCACGCTGCCTCGGGTCGACGTGGCGCGCGAGAACGTGCTCGAGCCGAACGAGCTGCTGGCCGCCGTCACCGTGCCGGCCGCATCCGATCTGCGGAGCGTCTATGCCAAGGTCCTCGACCGGGAAGCGTGGACCCACGCCGTCATCAGCTTGGCCTTGGCGCTGCAGATGGACGGCGACCGCGTCCGCCGCGCCCGAGTCGTGCTGGGCGGCGTCGCCCCCATACCGTGGCGGGTCCAGGCGGTCGAGGACCTGCTGGCGGGGCAGCGGGTGACCGAGCCGCTCGCGGCCGAGGCGGGGCGGCTCGCCGTCGACGGCGCCCTGCCGATGTCCAAGAACCGCTACAAGGTCCCGATGGTCGAGAACCTGGTGCGCCGGACGCTCCTCTCGCTGGGGGGCAGCGGGTGATCGTGGTGAGCGGGCGGCGCGTGGTTGCGCTGGGGCAGCGGGTGACCGTGGCGAGCGGGCAGCGCGTGGTAGCGCCGGCCGGCAGCGCGTGAGCGGTGAACGCCGATGAATCGCCGCGACTTCATCCTGCTGGGCCGGGGCCGCACGCGGACCCTCGACGTCTCGTGCGAGCGGCTGTACATGACGTTCGTCGAGGCCCGCATGAGCGGCTCGACCGCCGCCCTCCTCGCCCGCCTCGCCGAGCAGTCGGCGCGGGCCCGCCGGGTGAGGCTGCGCGAGACGGTCTGGCTTGCGCGGGCCGACTTCCGCTCGGCCCTCCAGCCGGTGCTCGACGCGTTCGAGTCCCGTGGCGGGACCGTGGAGGTGGCGTCGTAACTGCCGGAGAGCCGCCGCGGGGCGACCACGCATCTGGAGTTCGAACCGCCCGGACCGCCGGTGCGGCTGGCGGCGTCGATGCCGCGCCCGTGGAGCATCCGGTAACGAAACCGATTCGTCGAGGAGAGCAGTGTGAGCGACCAGCAGCGCGCCACGAGCGCGGTCGTGGACTTCGTCGGCCGGGCCCGCTGGGAGGACTTCCCGCAGGAGGCCGTCCGCATCGCGAAGCGATGCGTCATCGACGGGCTCGGCGTCATGCTGGCCGGGTCGACGCAGGACGCCGGCCGCATCCTGCGCGGCTACGTCCGGACCGTCGACGGGAAGCCGGAGTCGACCGCGTTCGGCCCCGAGCCGTTCAGGAGCGGCGCGTCCTCGGCGGCGCTGCTCAACGGGACGAGCGGCCATGCGCTGGACTGGGACGACACCCAGCTCGCGACCAGCGCCGACCGGATCTTCGGGCTGCTGACCCACCCGACGGTGCCGCCGATGGTCGCGGCGCTGGCCATCGGCGAGCGGCAGCAGGCGTCCGGCAAGGCGTTCCTCGAGGCGTTCCTCACCGGCTTCGAGGTCGAGTGCAAGATCGCCGAGGCCATCAGTCCCGCCCACTACCGGAAGGGGTTCCACTCGTCCGGCACCGTCGGCACGTTCGGCGCGGCGGTCGCCGCCGCGAAGCTGCTGGGCCTCGACGGCGACCGGATCGCGCACACGCTGGCCATCGCGGCGAGCTCGGCCTCGGGCATCCGCGTGAACTTCGGGTCGATGACCAAGCCGCTGCACGTGGGCCGGGCGTCGCAGAACGGGGTGGTTGCGGCCGAGCTCGCGGCGAGGGGCTTCACGGGCGGCGGGGACGCCCTCGATCCGCCGTGGGGCTTCTTCCAGGCCTTCAGCCACGGCGAGGGCTTCGACGCCGACCGCATCGTCGGCAAGCTCGGCGACCCGCACACGATCGTGTGGCCCGGGGTGTCCATCAAGCCGTACCCGTGCGGCGTGCTCGGGCATCCGACGATGGACGCCATGCGGCGGCTGGTGATGGCGCATGACGTGCAGCCCGAGGCCATCGTCGCCATTCGCGTGCGCGCCGGGTCCAACATCCTCAATCCGCTGCGGTACCCCATCGCCACCAACGAGCTCGAGGCGAAGTTCTGCCCGGCGTTCATGGTGGGCGCCATCGCGCTCCGGCGGAAGGCGGGCATCCGCGAGTTCAACGACGAGTTCGTCCAGAGCGCGCCGGTGCAGGCGATGATGCGGAAGGTGGAGCGCGTGCTCGACCCCGAGATCGATGCGCAGGGCTGGGAGAAGATCCGCAGCACCGTCGAGGTCGATCTCGACGACGGCCGCACCCTCGTCGAGCCGGCCGACGAGCGCTACCGGGGCGGGCCCGACCTGCCGTTCACGCGGGAGGAGCTCCACGAGAAGTTCAGCGACTGCGCGTCGCTCGTGCTGCCGCCGTCGGCCATCGACGAGACCTTCGGCATGGTCGAGGCGCTCGAGGACCTGCCCGACGTGAGCCGGCTCTCCCGCGTCCTGAGCGCCGCCCCGGCGGCCGTGGCGCTGGCGCAATGACCCTTGCGTGGGCCTCGGTCGCGGCGCTCGTCGTGGCCGTCGCGCTGAGCGTCCTCACCAAGATAAACGTCGGCATCCTGTCGCTGGCCATGGCCTGGCTGGTGGGGGTGTACCTGGGCGGGATGTCGGTCAACGCCGTCCTGTCGGGCTTCCCCGTGCCGCTGCTGGTCACGCTCGTCGGCGTGACGCTGCTGTTCAGCATGGCCGACACCAACGGCACCCTGTCCCGGCTGACGGGGCGGGCGGTCCGGCTCTGCCGCGGGAACGCGGGGCTGCTGCCCCTCATGTTCTTCGCCCTGGGCGTGGTGGTGTCGACCATCGGCCCCGGCGGCACCCCGGCCAGCGCCCTGCTGGCGGCGCCCGCGATGGCCGTCGCGGGGCGGGCGGGCATATCGCCGCTGCTGATGGCGATCATGACCGGCAACGGCGCGCTGGCGGGCACGCTGTCGCCGTTCGCGCCCGGCGGCGTCATCGCCAACGACGTGATGGCGCGCATCGGCCTCGGCGGCCTCGAGTGGCAGACCTACGGGTACAACGTGCTGGCGCACGTGATCGTGGGATCCGGCGGCTTCGTGCTGTTCGGCGGCCTGAGGCTCTTTCGCAGGCGCGGGGGAGACGCCGCAGCCGCGGAGCCGGACGTCGAACCCTTCGAGCGCAGGCACTGGCTGACCATCGCCGGCATCTCGGCCCTGATCGTCGCGGTCGTCGGGTTCGATGCGCACGTGGGCCTGACGGCGGTCTTCATCGCCGCGATGCTCACCCTCCTCGGGAGCGTCGACGAGCAGCAGGCCATTCGGCGCATGCCGTGGGGCGTGATCCTGATGGTGACCGGGGTGACGGTGCTGATCTCGCTCATGCAGGAGACCCAGGGCATGGACCTGTTCACGAGCGGGCTCGCCGGCATCTCCACCTCGGAGACGGTGGTGCCGACCATGGCGTTCGGGACCGGCCTGATATCGGTGTACAGCAGCACGTCCGGCGTGGTCATGCCGGCGTTCCTGCCGATGGTGCCGGACCTCGCGCAGCAGGTCGGCGCCGTCGAGCCGGTCAATCTGGCGTGGTCGATCACCGTGGGCGGCGGGCTCGTCGATCTCTCGGCGCTCTCCACCGTGGGCGCCCTGTTCCTGGCCGCGGCGCCTCCCGGCACCGACACGCGCGCGCTGTTCAACGCGCTCCTCGCGTGGGGGCTCTCGATGTCGGTGGTCGGCGCCGCGCTCTGCTGGTTGCTGTTCGGGTAGGCGTCTGCGCCGTGGAACGGTGCCGGCTCCCGGCAGGGTTGGTCGGGCGGCCATCCTCGCGGCGCAGAGGCCCGCGCCAACGAGACTTCCGAGGCGACCGCAAGGTCGCCCGGCGACGATTGGGGGGGCTGACCCATGCGCGTCGCGATTCTCGACGACATTCACCAGGCGTGGGAAGGTACCGAAGGCGTGCGCCGGCTGCGCGAGCGCGCCGAGGTGCAGGTGTTCACGGCGCCGTTCGGCGATCCGGCAGCGCTGCGCGGTTTCGATGCGCTGATTGCCAACCGCGAGCGGACGCGGTTCGACCGCACATTGCTCGAGCAGCTCTCGGACGTGCGGATCCTGGTGCAGACCGGCAACCACGCGAGCCATGTCGACTTCGCCGCGGCGCACGACTGCGGCATCCGCGTCGCCAGGGCGTCGGCCGGGTACTCGATCGGCGCCGCCGAGCTCACGTTCGGCCTGGCGATGGCGGTGATGCGGCAGATCCCGGCCAGCGATGCCGCCCTCAGACGGGGGGCGTGGCCGGCGCCGTCGACGCCGGTCCTGCACGGCAAGACCCTGGGGGTCGTGGGCCTCGGGAGAATCGGCCGGCACGTCGCGCAGCTCGGAAAGGCGTTCGGGATGCGGGTCGCCGCCTGGAGTCGCACGCTGACCGACGAGGCGTCGGCCGCCGCCGGCGCCGAGCGGCGCGAGCTCGACGACCTGCTGTGCGAGGCGGACGTCGTGACGATTCACGTGTCGCTGTCGCCGTCCTCGCGCGGCCTGCTCGACGCGCGGCGCATCGCCCTGATGAAGCCGACCGCGTTCCTCATCAACACCGCGCGAGGCCCGATCGTCGACGAGGCGGCCCTGGTCGACGCCCTCGCGGCGGGGCGCATCGCCGGCGCAGGCCTCGACGTCTTCGACCGGGAGCCTCTGCCGCCCGGGCATCCGCTCACGACGCTCGCGAACGTCGTGCTCACGCCCCACATCGGCTGGCCGACCGACGACGGCTACCGGCGATTCGCCGCGGCGGCATGCGACGTGCTGCTCGACTACATGGCCGGCCGTCCCGTGCCGGCGTTCAAGGACACTGAGACTCCGCGGTCGGTCAGGGCCCGGGCGCGTCGACGAGGCGGCCCCCGGTGACGAACCTCCGGTAGTTCGAGAACTGCTGCGTGCGGAAGTACCGGGGAATGAACGCCCCACCCTCGATGGCCCAGTTGCGCTCGATCGACCGGGGGAGCATCAACGTCTCGTCGGGGTCCTCGAACGCGACGCGCTCGTAGCGGGTGGTGGTGTCGTCCCGCTGCAGCCGGCTCCAGCGTCGGCTGCCCTGCGGGCGGTCGAGCGGCTCGCGGAACTCGAACGGCCGGGTCAGGTGCTCGTCGAGGCGCAGCACGTCGCCCGAGCCCACGTCCACCCAGGCGTCGCCGCCGTACCAGCCCTCGAGATCGATGTGGGCGCAGTCGCCGTCCCACTCGACCTCGCCCGGCTGCGCGTCGATCGGCGTGAAGGACAGCCTCGCGACGGGACGCCCGTCGACGACCTCCACGTCGCGCAGCCGGAAGTCGACCGGTGCGGAGCACGCCTTGGACGGTCGACGGAGATGCGGCGGCAGAACCGCTTCGGGCAGCGGAGCCGGGGTTGGTTGACGCTCCACGGAAGAGCGAAAAGCCACGACGCGCCCGCGCACACTACCGGGTGCTGCGGCGGCTCTCGGTGCCTACGTCGAGGCAGCCGGGCTCGAGGAGCGGGAGATGGCGCTCCTCCAGAGCGTGGAACCCGGCGGCGCGCCGGCTGCCGGGCCGGGCGCTCGATCGGCGGGTGGTGCTGGCGATGATCAAGCGGCGCGCCCCGGCGGCGGCTCCCGCCCTCGACACGCTGCCACACGTACCGCGCGACGGGGACCACGGGGGCACGCGTCGCCGAAGACGACGAAGCTCTACGACCGACCCGCAGACACCGTGACCGTCGACGAGATCGCGCGCATCGTGATCTGAACGGGTGCGAGCCCCGCGCGGTGTTGAGAGCGGCGGGAGGCCGCTAGCCGGCACCCGCCATCCGGTTCCCTGGGCTGCTGCCGGCCTTGACATCGGCGTCGGTGTTGCGCTATAAGTTAACACATTGCGTACCGCAACGCATTCCGAGGAGTGCTCTTCTGCGGCTGATTCGCACGCTTGGGCGTTCGGGGGATCGAGGTCGAGTGTTCATCTATGAGCGCCCGAACGGGAGGCGTCCGGCAGAGCAGTTTCTGGATGGGCTCACTCACGGATTTCGGAAGAAGTTCTTCGGATCCTTCGACGCCCTCAAGCAGATGGGGCCTGATTACCGGAACGCGCAGCGCTTCAAGGCGTTGCTTCGAGAAGGCAAGCCACTCTGGGAGTTCAAGGAATTCGACCATAGGCTCTACTGTCGCCGCCGCGTGTCGGGCGATCGGGTTGACGTCGTGCTTCTTCATGGATGGATCAAGGACAAGAAAGGTAAAACAAGTCGAGAACGCCGAGAGATAGACGTAGCCAAGCAGTTGCTGACGGAATTAGAGACTGGCGGTAGTTCAACACATGATATAGCGCAAGGAGGTTCACATGAACACCAAGTCGGTGTGGGATGCGCCGGACTTCGAGGTGCTTTCCGAGTCCGCTCTCGCACAGGCGCAGGCCGTCATTCAGAACGCGATGGATCAGACCTCCACCTCCCGGGCTGACTTGGCCCGTGGCATGAAGAGGTCGCGGTCTTTTGTATCTCGCTTTCTGAGTGGTAGCCACAACTTGACGATTAAGACAATGGCTAGGGCGGCACTGGTATGTGGTTACGAGATCAAGTTCGGTCTCACGCCCTTACGACAGAGTCGGTTTATTGATGAACCGCAACATGACGACTGTTCGATGGAGATCGGAGGGGTGCCCGCGGAGGGCGCCCCTCGTTTTGCATCATGCCGAACATAAGCGTACGGGTGCTCCTAAGATGACTAGCGATCCTCCTGTCGATCTCAAGGCTGTCGCGCGGGTGTCCACGCGGGTGCGCCTAAAGGCCATCCGTCTCACAGAAATCCGCGCTGCTCGTACGTCTAAGGACAGTGGCCCGCTGCAGTCTAGCCTTGAGCAAGAATGCACCCCGAGCACAATCACAGATGATCTAGTTGAAGTTACCTGTTCTTATAGTTTCAAGTTCCGTTCAAGAGATTCTGATGTGGCGACAGCAACAATTGTGTACCACATCGACTACACGCTAATCGGTGAGGCTCCCGTAGAAGAGTCCGACATTGAGCAATTTGCTCGTGCCAACGGCGCATACCACTCCTGGCCGTTCGTGCGCGAGGCGATCTACGGTCTCACGTCCAAAATGGGGTTTAATGCGTATACGCTACCAGTGCTGTCGTTCTTAAAGAGCGAGCGACAGGTGCGACCGGAACGTCCTGATACAAGAGGTGCTGATCCTAAGTCGCCACCTTCCGGTCCTGGTGCTGAAAGCGACGAATAGCCCCGCGTCCAGCGGTACGAACGTGGTGTGGGTGCCACCGGCCTCGCGGCGTAAAGAACACCATCGGACAGCGAAAAGGAGAGCGAGGTCACGGCTAGCAATCACACCGGAGCGGAGCCGAGAGCCCACTTGGAGACGACATGGCAGACGTTCAAATTACCTGTGTGAATAAACCCGATCGGAATAGCCCCCACGAGCGCATTACCCATGTTGGTGGAGCCGGTGGAGGTGGCTGGAAGTGGACCACCGAACATGTCATCAGTAGTATCGAGAGCGGCACCAATACCTTCTTCGTCCGCGACGCGGTGGGACACCGGTCTAACGTAGCTATCGTTAACCCGGGCACTGGCCGGCGGAAGTACCTGCGAACCCACGCAGATGGAGACTGGAATAATAACTTGCTTTCTCTGCCCGAATGTTCCTAATCTAAAGGAGCACTGAGCTTAGCCGAAGAGAGCGTGGACCAGGCTTTCGGTGGCGCGTGGAGGAAGGGACGTGGGATTCACGAGGTGCCCCAATGGCTGCTGATGTGATCGCTATGGCAAGAGATTCTACGTACCGGAACGCATCCTCCGGCAAAGCTGTCGATTTCATGGAAGAGGGTGATCGTTTCTTGGTGCATCTGCGGAAGGAAGCGTGGCCGTTGGGTGCCAACGCAGGTTGTCGGTGTTGACGCCGGGGCCGGTCAACAACCAACCTGCCCCAAGAGGGAGGCGATGCGATCCAATGCTAGTATGGGCCACCGAGTTTCCTGTCGCGTCGACTAGTGACTGTCGTGATGTGTTGAAAGTTGCGACGAATACCTTGGCTACGAGTCCGCACTCTCCTTGGCAGGCGGACAGTTTCGGTATCGGCGGGACCAATGAACTCAAGCGGCTGGAAATGGATGGCCATGTAGTCACTGTGGGGCATGGGGAATATGATTCGGGCGAGATAGCCGGTCTTCAACATCAGTGGGTTGAAAGATCGAGGCGTGAATGGGTAAACGAGATCGTCGGATGTGAGAATTCTGGCGGCACAGTGGTCTCAGTGCGCCTGCATTGCAACCTATTGCGACCCGGTCTGCAATTCCCCGTACCAAAGAAACCGTTCGTTGTCCGCCGGCTTCTGAAGGACTTGGGCGGCGGCGACGATTCCTGGCTGGTAGTCCAAGACCAGCCGCATCGGCTAGCGGAGGCGGATGTAGACGATGCCGCAAGTTTGGTCAATGGAACTTCGCTCGTGCGGCTACCTGTTGTATACGTAAGTGCGGGACGGGGCTGGCAGCCCTTTGTCGACGCGGACGAGCTCGCGGCTTGGCTTGGCGGCATGGCGCATGTCGTAGTCGAGCCCTCAAGATATTTCTCATTTGCCTTGGCACGGAACACGAGGCGGGCAAACGCATACGGAGGTGCGGTAAGTATCTATTGGCCGCGAGCCGCGGCAGCGCAAGTGAGATACTTGCGGCGTTGTTTCGAGATTCCGCTGAGATGCAGCGCGTAGTTGCTGCTCGTGTTCGACAGGCTCTGACGCAGATCAGACCAGCATCGCCTTGCACATTCCAGCACCTACAAGAACTCACCTCTCGCGCTCAAGTGGCGCGATTGCGGGCGGAGGGCTCCACAGCTGTTCAGGACTATGTCGCGGCTTTCGATGCCGAAATCGCGGCTAAGGATGAGCGTCTGGCGGTTATGGAGCGGGAGTTGCAGCGACTGCGCGCAGAAATATGCAGGTACGAGCACTCGGGAGGAGAATTGGGCGACAGCACTATCAGCATGAGCCACGGCGACGAGAGAGAGTTTTATGTCGGCGAGCGACGAGACGCGGTAATGGCTGCGCTAGACCGGGGTCGCCAGTACCTGACGGAGAATGGCCGGCGGGCACATTTGGTAGAGGACATTGTGCGCGCCAACGAAGCAACTGATGTTGGAGCGGATCTGGAGGCCAGTATAAAGGATACGTTTGCAAAGACCGGCGACCTTGGCCAAAGCCAACGCCGGACGCTGGAAGATTTGGGATTTGTAATTGAGAAGGCGGGTAAGCACTGGAAAGTAGTTTACCACGGCGATGAACGCTACATGTTCGCGGTGGGATGCACAGGCAGTGATCATCGTGCGGGCAAAAACCTCGCGAGCACGATAGTTAAGAAGCTTCTCAAATGATGCGTGGGGATGGTTGTTGGAAACGGGTAGTTCACGGTGCTTGTCGTCGAGGGCCAGCGTGTCCCAAGGCATTAGTGCCGGCGCAAGAATAACTTCCCATTTGTCACATGGGTTCGATGGTGTAGTTGCATTTCGGCATGACGTCGTTTGGTGTGATGCGCAGCTCTCGCATTTGGACGCCGGTGATCTTGACACCGGTCTCGTAGGTCTTCCGCACGACGTGGGCGCGGACCCGCAGTCCGGCGGAGGTGCGTGTGGTGCGCAGGTACTTCAGGATGGTCTCGAAGCTGTCGAGCGATCCGCTGGCCCAGTTCTTGCTGAGAACAGGCCATGTTCAATGGGGTTCCACTTCGAAGTGGCCGGCGGGTAGTGGGCCACGGTCACCGGCAAGCCGTGCTGGTTGCAGAGGCGATGTTGCGGGTTGAACTTCCAGGCGCGCGCCGTGCGGCTGTTGCTGCCGCCGCCGTCGGCCAGGATCTGCAGGGTCGTGGCGTCGGGATAGCGCTTGCGGCCCTTGGTGCACCACCACTTCTCGATGCAATTGACGGCGAACGCCGGGGTGTCGGCGGTTCGGCCGACGAAGACGGTGCCGGCATTGGCGCGGGGGGTCGTAATGCCGTAGGGGATGGCGACCCCTCGGCGTCGGACCGACGAAGGGGCCGGCGCCCCGCGAGTGCTCGTGGGCCATCAGCGTGTTCCAGATCCGGCACTGCTCGTCGGTCTCCAGGCGCAGCAGCACCAAGTCCCCGAGCTCGCCGACGGTGGCGGGCCTGTCAATCGCCGGCGGCACGGGGTGCGGAAGCACCAGCGGACGCAGAGGGCCGCCGCGCGGGGACTGGCCCCGGGAGTGGCCCCGCGGCAGTGCGATGTGGCCCGGCGAGTCGAGGTCGGCCAACGGCGCACGGCAGCTCGCGCCCTGCTACGGGCGGCGTCCATCGCGGAAACCGAGCGCTTCGCAGACGCGGTCGGCGACCTGCCGATGCCGCAAACGCCCTGCGATGCCGCGCCGTCCAACGCGTCGCGCAGTTTGCTCAGGTCACCGCGCGGGCTGAGCCCAACTTGATTCTGAGTCTCCATGCCCGCCACCGTAGCGAGGTGGCTTCATGAAGTCCAGGAAAATATGGGGCACGGGCAGTTCGCGGCGAGCGCGCGGCGCCTGCGCGCCCGCGATGCCTGGATCGGCTGGGAGCTAGGGCCCGGGCGCGTCGACGAGGCGGCCGCCGGTGACGAACCGCCGGTAGTTCGAGAACTGCTGCGTGCGGAAGTACCGGGGAATGAACGCTCCGCCCTCGATGGCCCAGTTGCGCTCGATCGACCGGGGGAGCATCAACGTCTCGTCGGGATCCTCGAACGCGACGCGCTCGTAGCGGGTGCTGGTGTCGTCCCGCTGCAGCCGGCTCCAGCGCCGGCTGCCCCGCGGGCGGTCGATCGGCTCGCGGAACTCGAACGGCCGGGTCAGGTGCTCGTCGAGGCGCAGCACGTCGCCCGAGCCCACGTCCACCCAGGCGTCGCCGCCGTACCAGCCCTCGAGATCGATGTGGGCGCAGTCGCCGTCCCACTCGACCTCGCCCGGCTGCGCGTCGATCGGCGTGAAGGACAGCCTCGCGACGGGACGCCCGTCGACGACCTCCATGTCGCGCAGACGGAAGTCGAACTCGACCTGCCGGGCGGGCAGCAGCACCGACAGCGGGTCGTCGCCCTCCGCTTCGGGGACCAGGCAGGCGTTCTCGTCCTCGGGACCGGGGGGGCGGCCGTTCACCGATCGGAGCTCGCGCATGACCCGCACCGACGGCACGCCGTCGGCGCCAGTAGCGTCCCACTCGACGCGCTGCTCGTACTCGAGCCGCCGCGGCCGGCCGCGCGGCCGCATGCCCCGGTCGAAGGAGCGCACCCAGACCGTCTCGGTCGACACGATGCTCTGCGCACGCTGGAAGTAGCGCTCGAGCCGGCCGCCGACCCGCCCCAGCAGCGCGTCGAGGTCGACCGCGGGCGTCTGGGCGGACAGCGCCACGGAGGCCAGCAGGAGCCCGGCCCACAGGAGGGCCGGCGGGGGCCGATGCGCGAACGTCACGACGGTGATCGTGCGCCCGAAACGGCCCGGCGTCAATGACTCCGGGCGCTTCGGTTCAGGTGACCCGGCCGGCGCCGGCCACCGCGTTCGAGTCGCGAGGCGAGAACTGAGCTCGGTGGACGATTGCCCTCGTCGACTCCACCGCGACCTCGGAGGGTTCCGGCGAACCAGAACCCGGGGCGGCAGTCCGTGAGTCCGACACGGAATCGTCACCGAGGAAAGCGATGGGTTGCGAGGGGGAAGCGCTGACCTGTTCTCCGGTCACGTCCAGAATATCGAGTTGAAGACGATGGTGCGTGTGGCCGACGTGCTGGACTCCGACCTCGAGCTCCTGATCAAGCCGCGACCCTCTCTGCGCTCCGGCGCGTGAACGTGCGCGGACTCTGGCTGCCGTCCTGGCACCTGCGACCTGCCGCCGCGGGGCGGAAGGCGGCGGCGATCGGCTTCGAGTCCGGCGGTGGGGCTGGGGGGTGGCCGGCGCGTCCGCCACGGCGCTCCAGCCAACCTCGGCACCTGTTGACCACGCTTCCCGCACGGGCTGAGGGCGGACGGCGCGTGCCGCCCCTTCGACAGGGGCCGCGGTGGTTCCCTGGGGCCCGGCCGCCCGGGCGTCCCGGCCGGCGTACAATGGCGTGGCGGCGAGGACGTGGCCGCGGGACAGCCGCCTCGCCCGGAGCCGAGCCCGGACGGGGGAACGGACGGCCCGGGTGCTCGCCGGGTACTCTACGGGGACCGCCACCGATCGCGACCGAATCGCGGCCCCCCGGCAAGCGCGACCGTCTCTGGTTCGGCGGACTTGGCCGCCGTCCTCGACCAGCTCGCAATCGACGGCGCACGGCGAGTTCTCCGACGCCTGGAAGCCACCAGCCCCGTAGGTGGCACCAAAGGCCTCGACGTCGCACGTGCCGCTCCGGTCTGCCGGGGTCGGTGGCGCTGGCCCACCCCGGCGACGGGAGTGCTTGGGTCGGGGCGCCCATGAATCCGTTCCAAACGTGCAGGTACAAGGTCGTCGCCAAGTATAGTACAATTTCCGCCACAGCGAGCTACGAGATGCCTACTAGAGGGTCGCCGACTTCAACAAGCCGCGACGACAGTCAAATCGATGATGCGCTTTCAACATTGGCAGGCCCCGTCGACGACTTGGACGACGCCCTTGCGGATCGTCTGAAACGGTCTGACAGCCGAGAAATCGTCCAAGGGATAACTGCCGCCATTTGCATAGAGGAACTGACGCGTGCGACAGTCACCAAGACTAAAATGGATGCCGGGATTCGGAGTGCCATAGACGCAGAGCGTGTTCGTGGTGACTGGCAGGTTCTCTGCCGACACTACGCAGGAGGAAAGCACGCGAGAATCCTCGATCATGGCGTTAGGCAGCTCGCGAAATTGAACCCAGAGCAGGCTGACGAGGTTATCTACGCGATCAGGCGTGGCTGCTGTTCGGCATTTCAAGTGGAACCGGCCGGCTTGAACCGGCAGCAAAGCTCCTGTTGCCGTTCTTCTTGGTTGGTGGCGCCATAGCGGCGTGGCTTCTCGGTCGGATATTCAGGGAGGGGGAGGAGGACGACAAGGCCGATGACGAGTAAACCGGGTCTCTCTCGGCGATACTGACATCCTCTGCACTCGCGAAATGACCTTGCGGGCACTCGATCCATGACGAAGCCCAGCGTCTACGTGGAAACCTCAGTCGTGAGCTACCTTCACAGCGCGCCCGTCGCGTGATCTCATTATTGCGGCGCAGCAGGCCATGACGCGGGAATGGTGGCGCGATGCGCCGGAGCGGTTTGTTCTTGTAGCTTCCGAGCTCGTGCTAACCCAAGTTTAACAACTTGACCCGCCATTCCGCGGATTTCGGGCGTATTTTGGGCAATGCCTGTCTGTAAGTTGTTGATTCTAAAGAATCGGGGTTCGGGGAAACTGAATGTAGTGCCATAATTTGGTAATCAAGGTTGAAATAGGTGCCGCGACCGCGTATCGTGGCCCCATGTTCGTCCGGCGCACCCAAACCCGACGCACCGGGGCCGGAAAGCCCTACTTCTCCCATCGACTCGTCCACGCAGAGCGCATCGGAAACACCGTCCGCCAGCGCACCCTCCTCAACCTCGGCCGCCACTTCGATATCCCCAACACGGAATGGCCGCGGTTGTGCGCACGCGTCGAGGACATCCTGAACGGCCAGGCGCAGGTTCTCGCCGATGGCCCGCCCGACGTCGAGGAGGAAGCCCAGCGCATCGCCGCCCAGTTGCTCGCCCGCGGGGCGGGCGGGCCGTCCAACCGCCCGGCGGACGTGCAGCCGGTCGACGTGAGTTCGTTGCGCTTGGTTCGCCCCCGCAGCGTCGGCGTGGAGCAGGTCGGCCTGTGGGCGTTGGAGAAACTGGGCCTGCCGGCCCTGCTCGCCGACCTCGGCGTCAACGGCGCGTTGCGCGCCGCGGCCGCCGGCGCCATCATCGGGCGCCTGGCCCAGCCGGCCTCCGAGCGGGCGACGCACCGCTGGTTGCAGCACCGCAGCGGTCTCGGCGAGTTGCTCGGCACCGACTTCGAGACCACCAGCGCGATGCAGCTCTACCGCGCCTCGGACGCCTTGGTGAAGCATCGCCAGGCGATCGAGGAGCGCCTGTTCGACCGGGCGATGGGGCTGTTCGACCTGCAGCCGACGGTGACCCTCTACGACCTGACCAACACGTACTTCGAAGGCGAGGCGGGCCAGCAGCCGCAGGCGCAGCGCGGGCACTCGAAGGAGAAGCGCACCGACTGCCCCTTGCTGACCCTGGGCTTGGTGCTCGACGCCAGCGGCTTCGTGCGCCGCTCGCAGGTCTTCGCCGGCAACGTCAGGGAACAACAAACGCTGGCCGGCATGCTCGGGGCGCTTCAGGCGCCCCAGGACGCCCTCGTGGTGATGGACCGCGGCGTCGCCACCGAGGCCTGCGTGACGTGGCTGCGCGACAACGGCTACCGCTACCTCGTCGTCAGCCGGGAACGCCACCGGCAGTTCGACGCCGAGGCCGCCGTGTCGGTCCGCACGCGGTCCGACCAGACCGTGCATCTGCACAAGACGGTCTCGACCGACCCCGACGAAGTGCGGCTGTACTGCTTCTCGGAGGAGCGCGCCAACAAGGAACGGGCCATCGTCGACCGTTTCGGCACGCGCTTCGAGGCCGCCCTCGCCAAGCTCAACGACGGACTCTCGCGACCGCGCGCCCACAAGCGCCTCGACCAGGTCTGGCAGCGCATCGGGCGCCTGAAGTCCCGGCACACCCGCGTCGCCGCCCACTACCAGATCGACGTCACCGCCGACGAGACCGGCGAGCGGGCCGCCGCCGTCACCTGGACCCGCCGCCCCAAGGACGGCTCGATGCTCACCCATCCGGGCATCTACTGCCTGCGCAGCAGCGAGACCGACTGGGACGAAGAGACCCTGTGGCGCACCTACACGACGCTCACCGACGTGGAAGCGGTCTTCCGCTCTCTCAAGTCCGAGCTCGGCCTGCGCCCCATCCACCATCACAAGCCCCGGCGGGCCGAAGGCCACCTGTTCATCACCGTCGTCGCCTATCAGCTCGCCCAGGTCATCCGCACCCGGCTGCGCACTCATGGTGAGCACGCCAGTTGGAGCACGCTACGCCGCATCCTGGAGGGCCAGCAGCGCGTCACCGCGACGTTCCGGCGTCCCGACGGGCGCACGCTGCACGTCCGCACGGCCACCCAACCCGAGCCCGAACAGCGGGCCATCTACGACGCGCTCGGCGTCGACTCGCATCCGGGAGGCGTCCGCAAGACGACCATCTGAGGGTCCCCCTTCACGACTTTGCGCACGTTTGTAGTGCCACTCCAGTATTTTCGTCAGCGTAAACTGCTGATTCTGCAATAGCTTAGTGAAAGGGCTGTTAAACTTGGGCTAACAGAAGCTGCGGAGGGTGACACGGACGCCGCCCGCGCCCGCTTGACAGCGTTGGAGATGGTCACGCGTCTCGATACTACCGAGGACGCCGGGGCGCTGACAAAGCGGCTGCTGGCCCTCGGAGCGTTTCCCCGCGAGGCGACAGCGGATGCAACGCACGTAAGCGTGGCTGCGACGAACAGGGTCGACTACCTGCTGACGTGGAATCTCCGCCACATCGCGGGTGCCGCCGCGCGGTCGCGGATCGAGCGAGCGTGCCGCAAAGCTGGGTACGAGCCGCCGGTCATTTGCACGCCTAACGAACTCATGGAGGAGCACGACCATGGAGACCAGGCAGACGGATCCGATCCTCGCTGAACTCCGGGCCATTCGGGAGGCGTACGCCGCGCGATTCGACTATGACGTTGAGGCGATGTTCAGGGACATTCGAGCCAGACAGGAGGCCTCGGGGCGCGAATACGTGCGTCTGCGGGCGCACCGTACGGCTGGCGACAGAAGCCCCGAGACGTCGCCACGGATGAAAGCGAGTCGGTGAGCGACCAGTTGGGGGGCGGGCGGTGCGTCTTCCCCTTCGGCCGGCGGCCGGGTCAGCCCCTGTCCACCGGCGAGAGCCGCCGCCGACCAGTAACAGCGGGCGCAAGCGCGATCGCGCCGATCAGCGGCGGAGCCGGCATCGCGGCGGTGGCCGCCTGGCTCCCGGCCCGGCGCCGCGCGCGTCGCCCCCCCCCCCTGACCGTGCTCCAGAACGAGTGAGCTCGCAGGGTTCGCGTGCCGATCTCCGCCCCCGGTCGCCTGATCCTGCCCATCGCCCTTGCGCGTGCTCTCCCAAGTTCATAACATTGTTATGGATTGGACTCGGAGGAGGATCCACCATGCCGAGAAGTCGCCTGGGAGAGCTGGAGGAGCAGATCCTGCTGACGGTTCTGCGACTCGGCGGCGAGAGCTACGCGGTGCCGGTGGCCAGGGAGCTCGGCCGGTTGACGGCTCGCGAGGTCTCGCCGGCGACGGCCTACATGGTCCTGCGACGCCTGGAGGGCCGCGGCCTTCTCGTCTCGTCGGTGGGGACGCCGGCGCCGGAACGAGGCGGCAGGCCGCGGCGCTTCTACCGCGTGGTCGACGAGCAGGCCCTGCCGGCCCTCCGGGAGTCGCGAAACGCGATGCTCGCGCTGTGGGACGGCCTCGAGGCCAGGCTGGGTCCGTCATGACCGCCCGCGACCGCGTCCCGTTCCTGCTGCGGCTGGCGGTTCGTCTCCTCCCCGAGGACGCGAGGGCGCAGGTGCTCGGCGACCTGCTCGAGCACTGGTCGCAGGACGTCGGCCGACGCCCGCGGGCGGCCCGGGGCCTGTGGCTGATGCGACAGCCCGCCGCCGCGCTGGCCGCCCGGCTGCGGTTCGGGCACGAGGGAGAGGGCCTGCTCTCGCCGGCGTCGTGGAGTGAGGTCGGCATCTCCCGGCTCGACCTCAAGCTCGGGCTTCGGATGCTCGTCAAGCATCCGTGGCTCACGCTGGTGGTGGTCTTCGCCCTCGGCATCGGCATCCCCGCGAGCCTGGCCCCCCATCACCTCATCGACGCCGTCCTCGACGAGTCTCCTCCCTTCGATCAGGGCGAGCAGGTCGTCGGCGTCGTGGGCCGAAACCAGGAGTCGGGCCGGCAGGAGCCGCTGCGTCTCGGCGATTACGAGTCGCTGCGAACGCGCCTCACGTCGTTCGCGTCCGTGGGGGCCGCCCTGCTCCGCGACGTGAACGTGATCTCCGACGACGGCCGGGCGGAGGGCGCCCGGGGGGCGGAGATGAGCGCGTCCTCGTTCGCGTTGACGCGGGTGCCGCCCGCGCGGGGACGTGCGCTCACGGCGGCGGACGAGGTCGTCGGGGCGCCCGAGGTGGTGGTGGTCGGACACGACTACTGGCGCTCGCGGCTGGGTTCCCGTCCCGACGTCGTCGGCTCCACGCTCCGCATCGGCGGCGTCCCCACGACGGTCGTGGGCGTGATGCCCGAGGGCTTCGCGATGCCCAGCCGGGAGCAGCTCTGGCTGCCCCTGCGGCGGCGGGCCATCGACTACGCCGACGGCCTCGGTCCCGCCGTGTGGGTCTACGGCCGCCTCGAGGAAGGGACGTCGAGGGGCGAGGCGCGGGCGGAGCTGGCGGCCGTCGGCATCCGTCACGACGTGCCGGACGATCGGGGGCGGGTCCGGGCCGATGCGGTGGCGTTCTCGGCCCTCAGCATCGGGACGCCGACGGGCATGCTGGCGGCGTTTCTCTTCATCGCCCAGGGCGTGCCGCTCGTCCTGCTGCTGATCGCGTGCGGCAACGTCGCCATCCTGCTGCTCGCGCGCACCGCGAACCGGTCGAGCGAGCTCGCGCTGCGGACGGCGCTCGGCGCCAGCCGGTCCCGCATCGTCGCTCAGCTCTTCGTCGAGACGCTCGTCCTGGCCCTTCTCGCGACCGGCGTCGGCCTGCTGGGCATGCACCTGATCGTCGAGCGCGTGGCGCCCGCCGTCGATCTGCCGTTCTGGGTGGATCTGGGGGTGACGCCCGAGGTCGTGTTGAAAGCGCTCGCGCTCGGCGTCGCGAGCGCGGTGTTCGCCGGCGTGCTGCCCGCGCTGCGGGCCACCGGGTCGTCGCCCCAGCGCACCCTGCAGGCGGCGGCGGGCGGTCTGGGCGGCTTCCGCTTCGGCCGGATCACGGGCGCCCTGATCATCGTCGAGGTGGGGCTGGGGGTCGGCGCCCTGTTCGCGGCGGGGATGACGTATCGCATGTTCGCCGCGATCGACCAGGACACGAGCGTCGCCATGCAGACGAGCCGCGTGCTGGTCGCGTCGATGCAGGTCCCGTCGTCGGAGCAGCCGGGAGGGGACCGCGACGAGGCCGACGCGACCCGGATTGCCCGCATCGCCTCGATGCAGGAGGCGCTCGCTCGCCGGTTGGCGGCCCAGCCCGGGGTCCGGAGCTGGGCGTTCTCCGACACCACGCCCGGGGGTGGACGGTTCGAGAGGCGGGCACGCGTCGAGGGAGACGAGTTCCCGCCGGACTTCCCCGGGCTCCCGGTGGTCACGTCCCGGGTCGAGCCGGGCTTCTTCGGCACCCTCGGCATCGAGCCCCTTCACGGGCGGACGTTCGAGCGGGGAGACGTTCCCGTCGCGGCCGGTCAGGCGCCGACCCGTGTCCTCGTGAACACGAAGTTCCTCGACCGCCGGGGCCTGGACTACCGCGGCGCCGTGGGACTGACCATGCGCATCTCCGACCCCGGAGAGGCGCCCACGGGCCCGTGGATGGAGATCGTCGGCGTGGTGCCCGACCTCGAGGCGAGCCTGGGGCAGGCCATCTTCGACGGCACGCCGATGGCCTACCTGCCCGCTGCCCCGGGCGGCGTGCATCCCCTCACGCTGGTGATCGATCTCGGCACCAACCCGACCGCCTTCGCGCCCGTGCTGCGCCGCCTGCTCGCCGACGCCGACCCCGCCGCGATCCTCGGCGACGTCGTGGCCCTCGACGCGCTGCCGAACACCCCGGCCCTGGTGCAGCGGACGGCATCCGGGGTTCTCGTGGGCCTCTCCCTGATCGCCATCGTCCTGTCGACGGCGGCCCTCTACGCGCTCATGTCGTTCACCGTCGCCCGGCGCACCCGCGAGATCGGCGTGCGCATCGCCCTCGGCGGGAAGTCGAGCCGGATCGTCGCGGCCATCGCGCGTCGACAGCTCCGCCAGCTCATGGTCGGGGTCGTGCTCGGCACCGGGTTCTGGGCTGTCGTCTTCACGTCGCTCGGCGGGGCCGGCGCGTTCCAGGGCGAGCTCGGGGTCGCGGTGCGGTCGTGGCCGACGGTGCTGTCCATCACGGCCGCGATCGTCGTGACGACCGGCCTGCTGGCCTGCCTCGCGCCAATCCTGAGAGGGCTCAGGATCCGCCCGGTGGAGGCGCTACGCGTCGACGCGTAGTCGGCGGTGACGGGTGTGAGCCGGCCATGCGGTCGGCGAACCTCCCGCGGGCCTCCGCCTCGATGGTGCGGCTGTAGAATCGAGAAGTGGCTGACTTGAAGGCCCGGCCGCATGTTCCGCGCGCCGGCGTGCCGGCGGCCCCCCGCCGGAGTCGGCGCCGTTGGCGGGCGCCTTCCCCGGCTGCACGGCGCTGATGGAACCGTCAACCTCGGCCAAGAGACTGAGCAGAGGTAGTTCACCGTGCCGGAATGGAAGAGCAGAGTAGTCGACCTGCCTCACGATCACGGATGGAGCGCCAAGCCCGGCAACAGCATCTTCGTGGCGAACAGAGGAGCGGTGCATTTCGAGTACCCGTCGGGTTGGGTGATCACGCCCGACGGGGATTCCATCTGCCTCCATGACGCAGCGGCTCCCGACGACAACATGCGCCTGCAGGTCTCGGTGCTTCGACTCGGTCCCGATGGATCGAGCATGGACTGGAGCGCCATGCCGTCGCTCGCCGACATGATGGAAAACAGCGTGCTGGCCGCCGATGCGCGCCGGCGCACGCGGGAGGGACCGATGCTCGGCGCATCCCGCCGCAATCTGGAGTACCTGTGGCTGGAGATGGACTTCGAGGATCCGGCCGGGAAGCGCAAGGCGCATTCCAGGGCGTGTCTCGCCCGCGGCGGGAACGTCCAGGCGTTCATCACGATGGAGTACTGGCCCGAAGACCGCCGGGTCGCCGCCAGGGTCTGGAACGACATGCTGGAGTCGCTGAAGCTCGCCGAGTACCTGTACGACGACAACCCGCACTGATCGGGACGCATGGTCGGCGGGGGGGCTCGACTCGGCCATGTGGTTCGGCGACCTTCCTGCGGGCTTCCGCCTCGACGGTTCGGCGGTAGAATCGAGACGTGGCTGATTTCGAGTCCCGGCCGCCCGTTTCCGAGCGGCGGGGCGCCGGCGGATACCGCACCGGCCTCGGCGTTGCCGGCGGACGCGTCCGCGGCTGCCGTCGGCCACCGCCGGAAGCGCGGCCGGTAGGGGGAGACAATGCGAACCACTCTTCCGGTTCTCCTGGGTTGTGGAATCAGTCTTCTCGTGGTCGTGACGGCGGGGAGCGGCGGCCGGCCCGTCACCGTTACGGGTTCCGCACAGGCGCCGGGCCGCGGTGACCCGGCCGGCGAGGTCGGTATCGTCACGACCGGTCTGGCAACGGACCTGAGGCCCGGCGCTCCGCTGACCGGATGTACGTCCGGGCTGGTCCGTGAAGCGCAGGGTGGCAACAACTTCAACCCCGCGCTCGTCGGCTTCGTGACGTCGGCGGCGGGCGAGCGGTTCGCAGTGCCCGCGCCGGTTCACGACGGTCCGGCCGCGGTGGACCTGTTCAACAACTGCTCGGGACAGGGCGACAACCCCGACTACCTCTCGCAGCTCGAGACTGTCGTCATCGACCCGGACGGGGTGGAGATTACCGGGTTCATCTTCGGAGACAACTACTTCGAGCTCTACGTGAACGGCCAATTCGTCGGGCGTGATCCCGTCGGGATGACGCCATTCAACTCCAACGTGGTCCGGTTCAGGGCCAGCTACCCCATGACCTATGCGGTGATGGGTGTCGACTGGGAAACGCACAACGGCGTCGGGATGGAATACGACAGCTTCAACCTGGGCGACGGGGGGCTCATCGCGTACTTCAGCGACGGCAATGGCACCGACGGCGAGTGGCGTGCCGAGACCTTCTACATCGCGCCGCTCGACGATCCGAGCTGCGTGCGAACCGCGGGCGGCCGCGATTCGACGTTCTGCTCGCAGGCCGTGCGCCCCACGTGCGCCGAGAACGCCCCCGACCGCTGCCAGGCCCTCCATTTCCCGGTGCCCGCCGACTGGACCGCGCCGGCGTTCGACGACGCGCACTGGCCCCCCGCGATCGTGTGGCCGCCCGAGAGGGTGACGAGGCAGCGCGCGTACACCGGATACACACGGTTGTTCGGCGACGCCGAGTTCATCTGGACCCGGAACATCAGGCTCGACAATCTCGTCCTGGCCCGCTACACGGCGACCGGTCCGCGACGGTGAAGCTGGCCTTTCGGCGAGGCCACCGTGCGCCATGGGAGTTGGCGCGAGCGAAACGCCCAACGCGACCGTTCCGTCGCGCAGCCTGTACTCGGCTCTGTGCTGACGCTGTGCGCCTGGTTTCGTCGTCAAGATAGAGGAGGGCTAAGCCCGCTCTGCGGAAGCAGTGCCCTGCGTCTTGGCCATCTCCCGACAGGTCCGGCGGGTCTGGAACCTGAACACGACGTACATTCCGGCCCAGGCAGCCGCACCGAGCACCAGGAGGAACGGCGGCGACCGGCGGTCGAGTACTGTCGCCACGAGAAGGGGCATGATGGCCGCCGCCACCGTCGTGTTGACCAGCTCCGTTCCCCGGCTGTGCATCGGTCGGCGCGTGGCCGCCCTTGCATGCGCTACGGCCAAAGGAGGGAGCACCAGGATCCCATTGGGGGGCATCGACTCCGAGCGGCGCCGCCTCGCCGGTTCGGCGGTAGAATCGAGAAATGGCTGACTTCGAACCCCGGTCGCACATCCCGCACGCCGCGGCACCGGAGCCGGCGCTGCCGGCGGACCCGTTTCCCGGCTGCACGGCCCGGCGCGTGCCGCGGAGCGAGATCGGCGCTTGGGAAGGCCGCCTGGAGTGCTGGGACGCCGACACCGAGATAGCGTGGGTCGCCGAGCCGACCACCCCGTATCACGAGAAGCCGTCGCGCCGGTTGACTGCCCTGATGGATCGGATTGCCGCCGAACGCGGGTCGGCCATCGTGTGCTATGGGTCGATGGACCTGATGCAGCGCGACGCGCACGGGGCCCCGCGGCGCATCCTGCAGGCCGACGAGTCCGTGTACGTGAATCCCCGGCGCGCGCGCCTGCCGGGCTCCAAGGCGATGATGGCGGGGGAGGACGACTTCCCGGACGTGGTGCTGGAGGTCGATCACACGACGGACGTGCGGCGGGCCAAGCTGGGGCTGTACGAGGCGTGGGGCTTCCCCGAGGTGTGGGTGGAGGTGCCGGAACAGGGGGCGGCGAGCCGGCCGCGCCGTCGGCGGCCGGGGCTGACGATCCACCGTCTGGTGGCAGGCGCTTTCCAGCCGTCGGCCACGAGCGACGCGTTTCCGGGCTGGACCGCGCCGGAGATCCACGCCGCCCTCAACGAGGCGGACCTGTCGGAACGGACGTTCTCGGTGCTGCACCGGGTCGGCACGGCACTCGGAGAGCGGGACGGCACCGGGCCGGACGACGATCCGATGCTGCGGTGGCACCGGCGTCAGAGTCGGGCGGCGAGCCGGCTGGAGATGGTTCGCGAGATCCTGCGGGCGCGGGGCATCACGGTTTCGGACCAGGGTCTCGCCGACGTGCGCGAGATCCACGTGACGTCCGACGACGCCGTCGTCCGCGCAGCTCTTGCGTGCAACGACGAGGCCGACTTCCGGGCGCGGCTCCGGCGGCGCCCCTGACCATGAGGCCGCGAGGCCGCCCGGCCGAGACCCCACACCACTCGAAGGGGAAGACATGGCTTCGCCGCGCCGGTGATGATGCCGCGCCGCTCACCGGACGAACGCTTGGGCGCGGCCTACCTCGGTGTCGCTCCCGGCGGCAGCTTCCTGCAAGCGGTTCTGCAGGTCGGCCGATCTGTTGTAGAGCGTCTCGGCGATCGTCTCGTACTCTTCCGGTTCGATGCCCTCGATCTCGTCGAACGGAATCTCCCTGACCGCGAACCCCGAGTGGTGTCCTTGGAACAACCACACGCCGACCTCCGCCGGCGTCAGCGCGCCGTTCTCCCGCGTGCCGGTGGTACGGCGGGCGAGCTCGCCCTCTCGCAGCAGGTTGCCGAGCTCGCGGAGCAGCCAGTCGCTGTGGGTCGTGATGACGATCCGCACGTCGGCGCGGACGAGGTGTGCCAGCAGGGCGGCCAGCCGCGCCTGGATGGCCGGATGCAGGTGCGCCTCGACCTCGTCGATCGTGGTGTCCGGTTGCGGCATCTCGCGGGCGGTTGGTCTACACCCCCGTCAGACGCTCGATGCTGAGCCTGCCGTCGCTCTGTCCGAGGCTCTCCACCGGGACGCCCAGCTTGTCCATCAGGGTCACCAGCAGGTTCGGCATCAGCGGGTCGCCCTCGTAGCGGACGTGGCGGTCGCCTTCGAGCTGTCCCGCGCAGCCCCCGAGCAGCAGGACCGGCAGGTCGAGGGGGCTGTGGGCGTTGCTGTCGGACATGCCGCAGCCGTAGAGGAGCAGCATGTTGTCGAGCAGCGAACCGTCGCCGTCCGGGGTCGAGCGGAGCTTCGCCAGGTAGTCGGCGAACATCGACGCGTGGTACGCGTTGATCTTGGACATCAACGCGATCTTCTCCGGCTTGTACTCGTGGTGCGAGAGGGGGTGGTGGGCGTCGGGGATGCCGATCTCGGTGTAGGTCCTCGAGCTGACCTCGCGCCCCAGCATGAACGAGGTCACGCGGGTGAGGTCGATCTGGTGGGCCAGCACCTGCAGGTCGAACATCAGCGCGACGTGCTCGGCGAACGTGGCGGGGATGCCCTCGGGCTGGGCCAGGTCGGGCAGGTCGAAGTCCTGTCGCTGCTCGGCCCGCTCGATGCGGCGCTCGATGTCGCGTACGCCCTCGAGGTACTCGTCGACCTTGAGGCTGTCGGCCGGCCCGACCTCGCGCTTGAGGTCGGCGACCTTGCCGGTGACCGAGTCGAGGATCGAGCGGTCGCGCGCCATGCGGGCGCGGCGGACGGCGGGGTCGGTGCTGCCGCTGTCGCCGAACATCTGCTCGAACACCACGCGCGGGTTGTTCTCCATCGGCAGCGGCGTCGTGCGGCTGCGCCAGCAGATGGTGTTGGTGTAGACGCAACTGTGGTTGCCGCTGCACTGGCCGGCGTTGGCGCGGCTGTCGATGGCGAGCTGGAGCGACCCGAGCTCGGTGTGCCGGCCGTACTCGCGGGCCAGGAGCTGGTCCATCGAGATGCCGGCCACCGGCGCGGTCTCGCCGGCGACGCCCGCGGCCCCGGTCAGGAACGTCGTCGAGGCGCCGGCGTGGGCCGGGGTCCAGTACCCCCGGAGGCCCGACACCACCGTGAGCTGGTCCTTGAACGGCTCGAGCGGGTGGAGGATGGGCGTGAGGCCGAACCCCTTGCCCTCCTCGGCCGGGGTCCAGTACTCCATCGCGATGCCGTTGGGCACGTAGACCACGCCGAAGCGCGGGGTGGGCGCGGCCGCGGTCCGCGACAACGCGGACGCGGCGGGGACCATGGCGTCGAGCAGGGGCAGGGCGACGGAGGCGCCCAGGCCGCGCAGCACGGTTCGACGGGGCAGCGACATCTTCGTGATCGTCATGATTGGGACCTGCTCGTCTTGGTGGTTCGTAGCCCGGAAAATCGCCGTCTGCGGCTCCGATTCGCCGCCCCAACAACCTTGGCGGGGTGGCTGTGCCTCATGCCGCGCAGCCTCCCGGTGCCGGAAATCGCCGTCTGCGGCGCCGATCTACAGCCCCACGACCCTTGCGGGGTGGTCTCACCCTACTACGGCGCAGCCTCCCGGTTCCGGGTGTCTGCGGCTCCGACTGCCGCCCACCCAACCACATGACGGGCGGCTGCACCACACTCTACGGGTTACCGGCGCAACCTCCCGACCGTTAGAGTGACCATCAGGGGCCATCTCCCCCGGCAATCAGCGCCGGTGCGTCCGAGCGCGATCGACGCCACTGGAACGGGGTGCTCTTCACGATGCCCTGCACGATTGACGACCAGCGGTAGTCGTCGGCCTCGGCGTCGCGCAGGATGCGGCGCACCGCGGGACGGTCGGTGTACTCCAGCCCGCGCCCCAGCGCGTAGGCCAGCAGCTTGTCGGTGACGGCGGCGGCGAAGTCCTCGCCCCGGCTCAGCAGCACCTGCCGCAGGCCCGCCGGCCCCTCGAAGGCCACGCCGCTGGGCATCGTCGCCGACGCGTCGATCGGCTGGCCGGCCTCGCTGTCGGCGCGCCAGGTGCCGATGGCGTCGAAGTTCTCGAGGGCGAAGCCGAGGGGGTCCATCGGCGCGTGACAGCCCGCGCACGCGGGGTTGGCGCGATGGCGCTCGAGGCGCTCGCGGACCGACGCCGGCTCGCCCCCCTCGCCGCGGTCGGGCAGTCCCGGGACGTTCGGCGGCGGCTCGGGCGGCGGCGCCCCGAGGATGGTCTCGAGCAGCCACTTCCCGCGCACCACCGGCGACGTCCGGTTGGGATAGGAGGTCACCATCAGGAGGCCGCCGTGGCCGAGGAGGCCGCCGCGCGGATGGTCGGGGTCGAGGGTGACCCGCCGGAAGCGGTCGCCGTAGATGCCGGGGATGCCGTAGTGCCGCGCGAGCCGCTCGTTGACGTAGGTGTAGTTGGCGCTGAGCAGCTCGAGCAGGCTCCGGTCCTCGCGGATGCTGCTCTCGACGAACAGCTCGGTCTCGCGGCGGAACGCCTCGCGCAGGTTCTCGTCGAACTCGGGGTAGTCGGCCGACTCGCGCTCCTGCGACTCGAGGTTGCGCAGGCGCAGCCACTGGCTCGCGAAGTTGTCGACGAGGGCTCGGGAGCGCCCGTCGGCGAGCAGCCGGCGCGTCTGCCGCTCGAGCTCCGCCGGGTCGCCGAGCCGCCCGTCGGCCGCGGCCTCGAGCAGCTCGTCGTCGGGGATGCTGCTCCACAGGAAGAACGACAGCCGGGATGCCAGCTCGAGGTCGCCGAGCCGGTAGGGCGCCCTCGGCGCCGCGTCCTCGGGATCGCGCGCGATGCGGAACAGGAACTCGGGGTCGACCAGCATCCGCTCCAGCGCGAACTGGATGCCGTCGTCGAAGCCGCCGTCGCGGCGTCCGGCGCGGTAGAACTCGAGCAGCGCTTCGACATCGCCGGCGTCCACGGGACGGCGGTACGCCCGGCGGGCCAGCCGGCCGAGAATCCGGCCGGCGCAGGCCGTCTCCTCGGCGACGGCGTCCCTCCCCGCGTCGGCGGGGGTGTCCGTCCTCTCGGCGGCAGCGTTCGCCTTCTTGTCGGCAGTGTCCGTCCTCTCGGCGGGTGTGTCCGTCCGCTCGTCGGCGGTGGCGTCCGCCCGCTTGCCAGTCGTAGCGGCCGCCACCGGCCGGCAGACGAAGATCTCGCGGCGGCTCGGCGTGTCGCCGGGGCCCACGACCGCGTATGGGCCGCCAATCGCGACCTGCTCCACCGCCGCGTCCTCGTCGTACCGCTCGTCGACGAAGCGGCCGTAGCCCCGGTTGCGCGGCTGCAGCACTCCCTCGGGCTCCGAGTACCGCCTCACGAAGGAGACGCCCACGGTGCGTTGACCCGCCTTCGCCGGGAAGCGCGCCTCGAGATGCGCGTCTCCCGTGTTCATGTAGAACTCCCACTCGGGGTCCCCGGCGATGTTCCCCGAGAAGCTGAGCGGGGCCATCTGCCCCACCGAATCGGCGTCGCCGACGTCGAACCGCTCGACGAGGGCGCCGTCGACGCGCACGTCCAGCTCCTGCGGCGCCGCGTAGCCGATGATGTAGTCCGAGAAGTTCCGGTGGAGGCGGATCCGGATCGTGTACTCGCCGTCGACGGGGAAGTAGTGCGGAATCGCGATGCCCCCCCGGGACCCGAACGACAGGAGGTCGTGCTGCCGGTCGTCCTGCACGAGGCCGGGGTGCACCCGGTAGGTCGCGACGGCGGGGCCGATGGGGGGAATGCCGACGGCGAGGCGGCTGATGCGGCGCGCGGCCGAGAGGTACCGCCCCACCAGGTCCGGCGAGATCGAGAGCACGTCGCCGTTGTTGTCGAAGCCGTGCTCGTAGGTGTCGTCGGCCGGCAGCAGCTCGGCGACGTCGACGTCGACCGCGAGCAGGTCGCGGACGGCGGCGTGGTACTCGGCCCGGTTCAGGCGGTGGAACGTCTCGCCGCGGCCGGGGTCCGGGCTGGCGAGGGCCACACTGTCGATGGCCGTCTCGAGCCAGGAGGCGACGGCGCTGTACGTGGCCTCGGCCGGCCGCGGACTGCCCGCCGGCGGCATCGTCCGCGCGCGGAGCTTGAGGATGACCCGTTCCCAGATCTCGGCGTTGGCGCCGACGTGTGCGAGGTCGTGGGTGTCGAGGGCCAGGTCGGCCGTGCGCAGGCGATCGTTGTGGCAGCGCACGCAGAACCCGTCGAGCGTCTCGCGGACCGACGCCGCGGATGCCGGCCCGGCGGGGTCCGGCGCCTGGGCGGCGGCGATCTGCGGGCGGCCCGAGGCTGCCAGCACCGCGGTCAGGATCACCAGGAATCGGACCATCGAACCGGCTCCGGCCGCCTTCAACGTCTTCATTCGCACATGATAATGCCGAACACCGCCGCTCGCGCCCCTCTCCCCACGCTTTTTTCCACCCGCGCACGTGCTGGCGGCTGGGAGTCTGCGCCGTGGGAGGGTTTTCGGCAAGATCGGCTGCTGAATGTTGTGGTTGCTACCGGGGAACCGCTCATGTTGGCGCCTGGATTTCCTGCGGCGCAGACTCGTGGCCCGCCCATCGTCGGCGAACGCGACCGCAAGGTCGCGCTGCGGCCTCTGCTGGGTGCGCAACCAAACCCTGCCAGGAATCTGCACCGTTCTACGGCGCAGACTCGTGGCCCGCCCATCGTCGCCGAACGCGACCGCAAGGTCGCGCTGCGGCCTCCGCCGGGCGCCCACCCAACCCTTCCAGGAGTCTCCTACGGCGCAGACTCCCGGCGCGGGTCGGCGCCCAGGACCGGCTCGACCAGGATCCGGGCGTCCTGCGACGGTCGATCGTCGCTGTCGTGGACCACCGGTTCGGCGCCCCCCCACCAGTTGTGCTGCGCGGTCATCCCGTGCCCCGACACGCGTAGCGCCCCCTTCTCGTTGTCGAGGAAACGGTTGTTGCCGCGGCTCCCGAGGGCGCCGCCGCCCAGGTCGACGACGACGGCATGGCCGCCGCCTCCGCCCCGGTCGTTCAGCGTGAAGCCGTATCCGGAGGTTCCGATGACGTCGGTGTCCTCCACGAGCAGCGTCGTGCTGCCGCCGCTGGCGCGCGTACCCTGCAGGTTCAGCGAGATGCCGCCGCCCCCCTGCCGCGGGCTGCCGCCGATGACCCGCGTGTTCCTGATCTCGTACCTCAGCCTCGAGTTCCGCCCGGAGTTCGAGAACTGAATCGGGTCGGTCACGGCGTTCTCGAACACGCTGTCGAGTATCGTGAGGGTCAGCGTGCAGCCCGTGCACCAGTTGGCCTCGTCCGGACGCGGCCGGCCGAACATGTACGCCTCGATGCCGGTATTCGACTGATTGCCTTCCTGGTTGGTGTTGTTGAAACGGTAGTTGCGGACCAGCATGACCTGCTCGGACTGCCCCATCAGGTACGGAATGATGCTGTCGGAGTTGCGCTCGCCGCGACCGATGTTGTCCGCCACCGAGTCGAGGATGATGGTCTCCACGAAGCTGCGATCCTGGGTGCGCACGAAATAGGCCCGGCCCCCGAGATCGGAGAACTCGTTGCGCTGGAAGCGGTACCGGCCGCGACTCTCGCCGGACTGGAAGACGCGGATGGCGCCCAGGTCCTCGCCGTCGGCGAAGCGGCTGTCCTCTATCCTGACGCCGTCCCGCACCCCGGCGCTTGCGTCGAGGCTGATCGCGTAGACCAGCCCCCGCTCGTCCTCGACGTGCACGCCCGCGTTCCCCGAGAAGGTCGTGTGGTGGATGTGGGCGCCGGAATAGTCGGTCCCCGCGCCCGAGATGGCGTGGTTGCCCAGGTCGACGAAGTGGATGCCGGCCACTTCGTTCCCTCGCGACAGCTCGACCATGACACCGCCCGGCAGCGGCGCGGTATTGGTGAGCCGCACCCGGTGGGCCGGATCGGCGGACATCTCGCCGTCCGGTCCGATGCCAATCAGCCGCTGCCCGGGCTTGAGCCGGATACCACCGTCCAGCACGTCGTCGCTCGAAAGCAGATGGATGGTGTCACCGGCGGCGGACGCCGCCTCGACGTGCGACAGCGAGCGGAAGGGCCGGCGGCGGCTGCCGTCGCCGCCCGGGCGCGCGTCGGCAGAGACGTAGTACGCCGCGCCTCCGATCCGATCGGACGACTGGCCGTGAGAACCGGCCGGGCGCGAGAGAAACACGCACGACACGAGCGCGCAGCACAACGTCGTGGAGAGGAGCGACCGCGTCATGGCGTTGCCTCCATCGGTGGCCCGACCCCGGGTCGGGACGACCCCGCGGGAGCGGCCTCGGCGGACCCGCAAACCGGCCGGATTCGGGGTTGGTGCAGCGACCGTCGGCTGTCGTCGAACTCCGAGGTTTCGTCGTGTCGCTGTTGAAGCGAGAGGGCCGAACGGCTCAATGGCCGCGTCCGGCATCCGGTCCCGGCGCTAGTGTACCAGCCATCGCGGATCGCCGGCCAGGGTTGCGACGTCGCGTGCCAATGAGGGCGACTACTCCCTCGAGAGCATCCCGCCGGTCCCGTGCGCTAGTGTACCAGCATCGCGGAGCGCCGGCCAGGACTGCGAGGTCGCGTGCCACGAGGGCGCCTCTCCCTCGGGAGCATCCGGCGGGGCGCCCGTGCGCTCGACGGGGCGCCGGAAGCGCCGGTCGCAGAACCCGGCGCGCTCCGCTTCGACTGCGAACCGCTCCGGTAGTATCGAGCCGCGGTTGCCGTGAACCAGGTGCGGGTCCGCCGCGGCTGGCGCCGGCCCCGGCGCCGGCAGGCACTGCAAGCGGCGGTTCTTCCGGGGCGATATGGTTGCCGTTGCCGCGCCGGCCGGGTCGCTTGGCTCGCCAGGGGGTCTGCAGTACACTGCCGCGGTCAGTCATGCACAAGGAGTCTGGGGCGCTGCCGCATCGAGACGCGACGGTCCGGGTTGGCTTCCTGATAACGGTCCTGGCGCTAGCGCTGGCCGCCGCCGTCGCCGTGCCGGCGCGGGCGCAGGAGCTCCCGCCCGAGGACCTCGATCACTTCGAGTCGAAGATCCGCCCGGTGCTGGCCGAGCGCTGCTACCAGTGCCACGGCGCGAACCCCGAGCGCATCCAGGCCGGGCTGGCCCTGGTCGACGCGGCCGGGCTGCGGGCGGGCGGCGACAGCGGCGCCGCCGTCGTGCCCGGCTCGCCCGACGACAGCCTGCTCATCGACGTCATCCGCTACGACGGGCCGATCAAGATGCCGCCCGACGGCCGGCTGCCGGCCGCGGTCGTCGCCGACTTCGAGCGCTGGGTGGCCCGCGGCGCGGTCGACCCGCGCCTCTCCGACGCCCCCGTCGTGGCCGCCCGGTCGGACAGCGGGGGCGCCTACGACTTCGGCCCCGGCCGCGAGCACTGGGCGTACCGGCCGATGGCCCGGCCCGAGCCGCCCGCGGTCGGCGACCCGGCGTGGGGGCGCAACGAAATCGACCGTTTCATCCTCGCCCGGCTCGAGGCGGAGGGGCTGGCCCCGGTCGCCCCCGCTGGGAAGCGGGCGTTGCTGCGGCGGGTCACGTTCGACCTGACCGGCCTGCCTCCGACGCCGGCCGAGATCGACGCGTTCCTCGCCGACGAACGGCCCGACGCCTGGGAGCGGGTGGTCGAGCGGCTGCTGGCGTCGCCGCGCTACGGCGAGCGCTGGGGCCGGCACTGGCTCGACGTGGCCCGGTACGCCGATTCGAACGGGCTCGACGAGAACATCGCCCACCCCAACGCGTTCCGCTACCGCGACTGGGTCATCGACGCGTTCAACCTCGACAAGCCCTACGACCGCTTCGTGCAGGAGCAGATTGCCGGCGACCTGATGCCCGCGGCGGACGACGACGAGCGGTTCGAGCGCCTCACCGCCACCGGGTTCCTGACCCTCGGCGCCAAGGTGCTGGCCGAGCAGGACGTCGACAAGATGGTCATCGACATCGTCGACGAGCAGGTGAACGTCATCGGCCGGTCGTTCCTGGCCGAGCCCGTCGGCTGCGCCCGCTGCCACGACCACAAGTTCGACCCCATTCCCACCGCCGACTACTACGCGCTGGCCGGCATCCTGCGCTCGACGAAGACCATGGCCCCCGAACGCCTCCCCGGCCGGTGGGTCGAGCGGCCCCTCGCCGACGAGGAGACGATCGCCCGCTACGAGGCGGCGCAGGCGCTGGTGGAAGAGGCGCGGCAGGCGGTCGACGAGCTCGTCGACGAGCAGAACGAGCGGCTGCGGCGGCCCCGGCGGCAGGCGCTGGCCGCCTATCTCCTCGCGGCGGAGGAGGCCTACCCCGCGTGGGGCGACGACGAGGCGGCCCAGGAGCGGTCGGCCGCGGCCATCGCCGCAATCGCCGACCGCGA
The DNA here is from genome assembly GCA_965261285.1 of Vicinamibacterales bacterium. GTDB lineage: Bacteria > Acidobacteriota > Vicinamibacteria > Vicinamibacterales > UBA8438 > JAJEEA01. The sequence goes on from OZ253457.1 coordinate 684,611, forward strand.
CGGGCTCGAAGCGGCGGTGATCGAGCGCTGGGTTCGTGCCTTCCACCGCTATCGCGAGGGGCCCCCGGTGCAGGGCGACGGGCCCAACCCGAGCGTGGTCTTCCAGATCTGGAACGCCTACGCGGCGGCCCCGCCGGACCGTTACCAGGAGGTGACCGACGAGCTGCGGGCGCTGATCGCCTCAGAGAAGGTGCTGATCGCGCCCCTGACCCGGAGCCTGGTCCGGGGGCCGGCGCCCCGGAGCCTCGCGGAGGTCGCCTGGCGCTACGCCAGCCTGTTCGCGGTCATCGAGATCGCCTGGGACCAGCACCTCCAGCGGCTGGGCCTCGAGGACGAGGAAGAGCTCAGCCCCGCCGACTTCCGGCTGCCCCGCGAGCAGGAGGAGCTGCGCCGGCTCGTCTACGGCGGCCGGCTGTGCATCCTGTGTCTGGACCAGGAGGCGGAGGAGGCGCTCTACCCGGCTGACGCCGTCGCCGAGCTCGGCCGGCTGCGGGCCGTCGTCGAGGAGCGCGAGGCGGCCTCGCCGCCCGAGCCCCCCTACGCGATGTCGGTCGAGGAGGGCGAGATCGTCGATCTCCCCGTCCACATCCGCGGCAGCCATCTGAACCTCGCCGACACCCCGCAGCCGCGCGGGTTCCTGCGCGTCACCGACCACGTCGTGCCGCCGCCGCCCATCCCCGACGACGCCAGCGGGCGGCTCGAGCTGGCCCGGTGGATCACGCACCCCGAGCACCCGCTGACGGCGCGGGTCATGGCCAACCGCATCTGGCACTGGCACTTCGGGCGCGGCCTCGTCGACACCCCGAGCAACTTCGGCACCACCGGCTCGGCCCCCACGCATCCCGGGCTGCTCGACTGGCTGGCGCGGCGCTTCGTCGACGGCGGTTGGTCGGTCAAGGCGCTGCACCGCGAGATTCTCCTGTCCAGCACCTACCGGCTCGGGGCCGGCTACGACGAGGCGAACGCGGCCGTCGACCCCGACAACCGGCTGCACTGGCGGATGAACCGCCGCCGGCTCGAGGTCGAGCCCATCCGCGACGCGCTGCTGCAGGTCGCGGGCACCCTCGACCTGACCATGGGGGGGCGCGTCGACGAGTACAGCTCGCGCGGCTACGTCTTCAGCGAGGGCAACACGTTCGGGCGGTTCGACTTCTACCGGGCGCCGCGCCGGTCGGTCTACATGCCGGTGGTGCGCAACGCCATCTACGACATCTTCGCCGGCTTCGACTTCGGCAACGCCAGCGACTCGGTCGGCGCCCGCCCCGCGACGGTGGTGCCTTCCCAGGCGCTGCTGATGATGAACAGCGCGTTCGTCGAGGAGCGGGCGGGCGAGTTCGCCGGGCGGCTGCTGGCGATGCCCCTGGCGGGCGACGAGGAGCGGGTAGCGAGGGCGTTCGTCGAGGCCTACGGGCGGCCGGCCACCGAGGTGGAGATCGAAGAGGGCTTGGCCTTCCTCGTCGCCATGCGCGAGACCGCGCCCGACGGCGGCGACGCCGAGCGCTTCGCGTGGACGCGGCTGTGCCACGTCATCCTCGGCGCCAGCGAGTTCATCTACGTCGACTGAGGACGGCGACGGGAGTCGCCTCGCCGCGCGCCAGGGTCTGGAAGCCGCGGAAGCGGATTTGCATCCGCGTGCCGCCGGCAGACTCGGTATCGATCACGGTCTTGAGGCCGTCCGGCAGAGCGTGGGGCCGGGCCCCCACCAGGACGGACTTGGCCCCGGGGTCGAGGACATCCCGAGGCCGTCCGGCAGAGCGTGGGCCGAGCCCAGCACCGGGAGAAACGATGCGCCATCCCCATTACCAGGCACCGCCGGTGACCCGTCGCGACATGCTGAAGGCCTGCGGCTGCGGCTTCGGGGGCCTCGCCCTCTCGTCGCTGCTCCAGCAGGATCTGCTGGCCGCGCAGGACAACCCGCTGGCCCCCCGGGCGCCCCACTTCGCGCCCCGCGCCAAGCGCATCATCTTCCTGCACATGCACGGCGGCCCGTCGCAGCACGACCTGTTCGAGTACAAGCCGCTGCTCGTCCGCGACGACAACAAGCCGCTGCCGTTCGCCAAGCCCGACGTGCAGTTCAACGAGACCGGCAACCTCTTCAAGAGTCCCTGGGAGTTCCGGCGGCACGGGCAGTCGGGCCACTGGGTGAGCGAGCTGCTGCCCCACCTGGCCGGAGTGGCCGACGACCTCTGCTTCGTGCGCTCGATGTACGGCACCAACGCCGCCCACGGCGGGGCCATCCTCGCCATGAACACGGGCAGCGACCGCTTCGTGCGGCCCTCGATGGGGTCGTGGATCTCGTACGGACTCGGCACCGAGAACGAGAACCTTCCCGCGTTCATGACCATCTGCCCGTCGTACCAGCACGGCGGCGTGCAGAACTACTCGGCCGCGTTCCTCCCCGCCGCCTACAACGGCACCGCCATCGGCAACACGCGGATGAACACCGCCGAGGCCACCATCGACTTCCTCGAGAACCAGGCCGTCACCCCCGCCGTGCAGCGGGCCGAGGTCGACCTGCTGCAGCGCTGGCAGCGCCGCCAGCTCGAGTCGACGGGGCCCGACCTCGCGCTGGAGGGCCGCATCGAGTCGTACGAGCTCGCGTTCCGCATGCAGACCGAGGCGCCCGAGCTGATGAGCGTCGCCGGCGAGTCCGAGGCCACCCGGCGGCTCTACGGCCTCGACGACCCGGTGGCGGGCGACTTCGGCCTGCGCTGTCTCCTCGCCCGGCGCTTCTCCGAGTCGGGGGTGCGCTTCGTGCAGGCCACCCACGGGCCCGACACCAAGTGGGACCACCACTCGGGGCTCATCACCGGGCTGCCCCGGAGCTGCGCCGAGATCGACCGGCCGGTGGCCGGGCTCATCACCGACCTCAAGCAGCGGGGCCTGCTCGACGAGACCCTGGTGCTGTGGGGCGGCGAGTTCGGGCGCACCCCCGGCGCCGAGGCCGGTGCCCGCAACGGCCGCGACCACAACCCCCACGGCTACACCATGTTCATGGCCGGCGGCGGCGTGAAGGGCGGCCACAGCCACGGCCGCACCGACGACTACGGCTACTACGCGATCGAGGACAAGGTCCACATCCACGACCTGCACGCGACCATCCTGCACCTGCTCGGCCTCGACCACGAGCGCCTGACCTACCGGAGTCAGGGGCGCGACTTCCGGCTCACCGACGTCGCCGGGGTCGTCGTCGACGACATCCTGGCGTGATGGAACTGCCCACCATCGTCGCGGTCATGGCCGTCATCGTCACCATCCTGCTCGCTCTGCTCAGCGGCATGGCGGGGATCCTGCTGTGGGCCGGCAGGCGCGAGCTCACGCACAACGAGAGAGCCCATCAGGCCCTGCAGGCGAGCATCGAGAAGGTCGAGAGACGCGCCGCGGTGATCGAGGCGGACGTCAAGGAGCTGCTGACGGGGCAGGCGCGCATCGAGGGACTTCTCGGGGGTGGGTATCGGCACGACGAAGGGTAGCGATATGCGACGCTTGGCACTGTTGGCGCTCACCGCCCTCGCACTCGGGCTCGTCGCCTGGACCGCCGGCGTCGAGGCCCTGCAGCAGGCGAATCCGCCGATCGAGGTGCATCGCATAACCGACGAGCTGCACATGCTCGGTTCGGGTTCGACGACCGGCGGCAACACCGCCGTCCTCATCGCCGAGCACGGCGTGGTGCTGGTGGACACCAAGAACGAGGGCTACGGGGCGGACATCCTCGAGCACGTGCGGCGGCTCACCGACAAGCCCGTCACCACCATCATCAACACCCACGTCCACTTCGACCACAGCGGCTCGAACACCGAGTTCCCCGACACCGTCCACTTCGTGGCCCACGAGAACATCCGCCGCCACTGGGCGCGCACCGACTGCCAGCCCATACCCACGAACTGCGATGACTTCCAGGGCGAGTACGCGAAGTACCTGCCGTCGACCACCTTCTCCGACCGGCTGACGCTGTTCGCCGGGGGCCCCGACCAGATCGACCTCTACTACTTCGGCCGCGGCCACACCGACGGCGACACCTTCGTCGTCTTCAAGGCGGCGCGCACCATGCACACCGGCGACATGTTCCTCGGCAAGCTGCTCCCGTTCATCGACGCCGCGAACGGCAACGGCGGCAGCGCCATCGAGTTCGGCCGCACCCTGACCCGCGTCGTCAACACCGTCCCCGACGTCGACACCATCATCACCGGCCACTGGGACACCCTGCTCGCGTGGAGCGACCTCGTGGAGTACCGGGCGTTCTACATGGACCTCTACGAGCAGACCCGCCGGAGCATCGACGCCGGGCTGAGCGCCGACGAGGCGATCGCCGCATACACGAAGCCGGCGCGGTTCGCCGACCACGCGGCCCCCCTGGAGGGCACGTTCAGCGTGACGGCCATCGTGAACCACATCTACGAGGGACGGTGACGGCAACCGGGCGTCGCCGGCCGGATATGGGTTCGACGCGCAACCGAGAGGAAAGATGTGCTGTTCCTGTTGAACAACTGCCGCGGGCGGCCACATCCCGTGCTATACGGGGCGCCAAGTGCCTTCTACGATCTGAATTGTACCAGTCGTCAAGGGCGGGCGGCCCAGAACATCAAGGCCGGTGACGAGTGCGTGGTGGCCACCCAAGAAGGGGGCGCTGACGACATCCATTTTAGTTGGTTTCGGTTTTTGCACGAGGAGCGTCGTCCGGATCCGAATGATGGTGTCGAGTACCGGGTTTTCTTGGTGAGCGTATGCGATCGGAGACGCTCGACAAGGCCGAGGCGACCGCGACGGAACCGTACTCCGATTTCTTCAACATCAATGGTCATTTCAAGCAGATGTCGGTCATCGAGTCAAAAAGAGGCGCGCGATGACTTGGAAGGAAATGTTCGCATCTGTCGCGCTGGCATTCTGCGTCATCGCGTTCTTTATTGGCTGTCCGAGCACGGATAGCACGGATGATGCGGAACACGACGTATCGGCTTCGTTATGGGCACAGGCCGCTGAGTGGGATTTGATATCGGCCCCGGGAAACGAGCAGGCTGTGCTTCACGCTGGGGTTGGAGGCACTGGCTTCGGGAACGCTATGCAGCTCCGCGTATGGTGTACGGACGGAGCCGTGAGCGAGCTGTACTTCACTTCGCCCAACGTCAGCTTGGTCAGTTCTACGGTTGAAGTGCGGATCGGGGAGGGACGGTTCGAGCGGCAGGAATGGAGCCTTCTGCCGGATCGGAATGGTCTGGAACTTCCGGTAGAGTTGATGACCCAGTTGTTGTTCGCTGACGTCATGCGAGTTCGGGCAGTGACGGAAGCGGGTTCGACGCTGACACTCTTCAATTTGCGACGTACGGCTCACTACCTTGGGCGGATGCAGTGCACCGCGTAGCCGGATCGTCAAGAGAGCGGCGTCACATTCCCCAGACGGTGATCGGCGCGCCGCCGGGGCCCGGCGGCGCCTCGCGGCGGAACAGCTTCTCCTCCCAGGTCCGGTCCGGCGCGCGGTCGAAGACGATCAGGTGGCCCGCCTGGGCGCCGCAGCGGTCCATGTAGCCGCGCGACTGCGCCAGTCCCTCTTCGATGGTCCGTTCGAGATCCTGGTGCAGCACCTTGCACTCGACCACGAACCGGCGCGTGCGCCCCCCCTGCGGCCAGACGATCAGCAGGTCCACGCGCCCGCGGCCGAGGGCGTACTCGCGCTCGAGGCGGCCTCCGCCGTTCACGATCCGTTGCAGGTACGCCTGCAGCAGCAACTGCGGACCGGCCTCCTGGTACCGGTCGAAGCGCTGCACCCAGTGCTCGGAGTGCTCGCGGAAGAACGTCTGGAACCCCGCCATCAGGCCCGCCACGTCCAGCCCGCCGTCGGCGCCGACGTACCATGCCGTCTCCGCCTCGACGTCCTCCTGCGCCACCCACGTCAGCTCGCGCGGAATCACCTCGGCGTAGATGGGGTTGGCGATGCGTCTGGCGTCGTGCTGCGCCAGCAGGCCGAGGTCGCGGGTGTACTCGACGTCGCGATCCCGCTCGGCGTAGCTGCCGCGGTCGGCAGCCCCGGTCAGCATCGGCGCCACCACCCGCCGCACCCGCTCCTCGCGCAGCTTGTCGGCCAGGTTGTCGAGGTGGGTCACGCGGGCCAGGATCAGGCGTTCCTGGGCGTCCACGATGTCGCCTTCCGTGATCGCGCGGGAGCGGTCGCGGCCCGCCTCGGTGTCGAAGCATGCCTCACGGCAGAGCGCGTTCACGAGCCACGGCTGACCTGCCGAGCGCGTCCAGACCAGGTCGAGCGCGGCCGGCGTGAACGCCTGCCCGGTCTCTTCGGTGTGCTGAGCGAGGAGGGCCCGCGTCTCGGTCTCGGTGAAGTCGCCCAGCCGCAACGACTTCGACTTGACGTTGAACGCGCTCCCGCCGAGCACCAGGGCGTTCTGTGCGGTGGAGTGGATGCGGTAGTCGCGCACGTCGCGCACCCCGCACAGGACCACGCTCTGCGGGAAGCGGTGCGGGCGGTCCGGATAGCCGGCGCGGAGCTGTCGCAGCACCGACAGCAGGGTATCGCCCACCAGCGTGTCGATCTCGTCGATCAGCAGCACCAGCGGCTTCGGGTCGGCCGTGCACCAGCGCTCCAGCGACGCTCGCAACGCGCCCAGCGGTCCGGCCCCCTGCAGTGCGTCCGGCCAGATGTCGGCGAGGATGCGGCTGCCCAGTGTCGCCTGCTCTTCCGACGCCAACTGGTAGAGGGTGACGCGCATGGCCTCCGCGACGTTCTCGCGCGCCGCCTGGGCGGGCTCGACGTTGATGTACACGCACCGGTGGTCGCCTCGGGTGTTCAGCAGATCGCGCAGCGCGAGCAGCGCCGAGGTCTTGCCGGTCTGCCGGGGCGCGTGCAGTACGAAGTAGCGCTTGTCGCGGACGAGGCCGAGCAGCTCGTCGAGGTCCACCCGGTCGAGGGGCGGGATGTGGTAGTGGTCGTCCGGGCGGACCGGGCCCTCGGTGTTGAAGAAGCGCACCGTCGGATTGTCGCACCGGGCGGCGCCGTTGTCACCGCGCGCGGGCGAGGCTGGAGAGCGCCGGCTGCACGGCGGCGGCGCGCCCCGGCGTTCACATGCCCCAGACGGTGATCGGGGCGCCGCCGGGGGCGGCGGGGCCGTCGCGGCGAAACAGCTTCTCCTCCCACGTCCGGTCCGGCGCGCGGTCGAAGACGATGAGGTGGCCGGCCTCGGCGCCGCAACGGTCCATGTAGCCGCGCGTCTGCGCCAGCCCGTTCGCGATGGTGCGCTCGGCGTCCTTGTGCAGCACCTTGCACTCGACCACGAACTTGCGGGTGCGCCCGCCGTGGGGCCAGAGGATGAGCAGGTCGACGCGCCCCCGGCCGAGCGCGTACTCCCGCTCGAGGCGGCCCCCGCCGTTCACGATCCGTTGCAGGTGGGCCTGGAGGAGCAACTGGGGGCCTGCCTCGTGGTACTGCTCGAAGCGCTGCACCCAGTGTTCGGAGTGCTCGCGGAAGAAGGTCTGGAAGGCGGCGATCAGTCCGTCGACGTCGAGGCCGCCGTCCGCGTCGACGTACCAGGCCGTCCGCTGCGGCAGCCCCATCTGCACCGCGTGGTTCAGATGGCGCGGTACCACCTCGGCGTAGATCGGGTTGGCGATGCGCGGCGTGCCGTCGTCTTCCAGCGCGACCAGTCCGAGGTCGTGGACGTAGGCCACGTCCTCGGTCGACCAGGCGGACACGGCGGCGCCGGTCAGAATCGGCTCGATCACCCGGCGCACCCGCTCCTCGCGCAGCTTGTGGGCCAGATCGTCAAGGTGGGTCACGCGCGCCAGGATGAGCCGTTCCTGGGCGTCCACGATATCGGCCTCGGTGATGGCGCGGGATCGGTCGCGTCCGGCCCCGTTCTCGAAGCAGGCTTCCCGGCACAATGCGTTCACCAGCCACGGCTGGCCGGCCGAGCGCGTCAGTATCAGCGCCAGTGCTCCGTCGGTGAACGCCTGCCCGGTCTCCTCGGTGTGCTGGGCGAGCAGGGCCCGCGTCTCGGCCTCGGTGAAGTCGCCCAGGCGCAGCGACTTCGACTTGACGTTGAAGGCGCTGCCGCCGAGGACCAGGGCGTCCTGCGCGGTGGAGTGGATGCGGTAGTCGCGCACGTCGCGCACCCCGCACAGGAGCACGCTCTGCGGGAAGCGGGCCGGACGGTTCGGATAGCCGGCGCGGAGCTGCCGCAGCACCGACAGCAGGGTGTCGCCCACCAGCGTGTCGATCTCGTCGATCAGCAGCACCAGCGGCTTCGGGTCGGCCGTGCACCAGCGCTCCAGCGACGCGCGCAGGGCGCCGAGCGGTCCCGCGCCCTCCAGCGCGTCCCGCCAGATGTCGGCGAGGATGCGGCTGCCCAGGGTCGCCTGCTCTTCCGACGCCAACTGGTAGAGGGTGACGCGCATGGCCTCCGCCACGTTCTCGCGCGCCGCCTGGGCGGGCTCCACGTTGATGTACACGCACCGGTGGTCGCCGCGGGCGTTCAGCAAGTCGCGCAAGGCCAGCAGCGCCGAGGTCTTGCCGGTCTGCCGCGGCGCGTGGAGCACGAAGTAGCGCTGGTCGCGGACGAGGCCGAGCAGCTCATCGAGGTTCAGCCGGTCGAGGGGCGGGATGTGGTAGTGGCTATCCGCGCGGACGGGGCCCTCGGTGTTGAAGAAGCGCATGCTGCTCGGATTGTCGCACCGGGCGCGGCCGTTGTCAGCCGGAGGGCCCGTCATGGTGGGTGGGGACGTACTCCGGGTGCCGATACGCAGCCGTCCCCGACCCTCGGGTTCGCGTGTGCGCGCATCGACGACTTGCCAGTTGCGGTGACATCGCCGCGTAGCCGGCCCGGACCTCCGGTCCGCTTGTGCGACCCCTCACGGAGTTCCCAGGGCGTTGGCCTGGGTTCACGAAGCGAACGGGGCGCCGCGGCCGCGCCGGAGATCCGCCGTGTCGGCCCGGGAGGGGTGCGCCGGGGTGGTGAGACGAGCGTCGGGTGCGGTTGGCGAAAGCGGCCGCTTGCGCGCCGGTGTCGCGGCCGGCCGCAGGATCCGCACCTTCTTGTCTTGCACCCGGCCGGGAGCGGCGTCTTGACAAGGCCGGGGGATCTTGAGGACAGTTCGGATCGACATGGGCAGATTCAGGTATGGAGTCGTCGTCGCACTGGCCGCCGTCGCCGCGGCCCTGGCCGGAACCGCGCAGGGGCAGCCGCCCGAGCCCGGGAGCCGCTTCGCGGCCGAGGACTGGCCGCTGGCCGGCGGCGACTGGACGAGCTCGCGCTACTCGACGCTGGACCAGATATCCACCGACACCATCGACCGGCTCGGCGGCGTCTGGGTCACCCGCCTCGAGGGCGGCGGGTCGTCGCGCTCGACGCCGGTGGTGAAGGACGGCGTGCTCTACCTGACCGCGGGGGCCAGCGTGCTCGCCGTCGACGGCGCCACCGGCGAGACGCGGTGGCGCTGGCAGGCCGAGGACGCCGCGTCGGGGATGGCGCCGTCGTGGCAGGGCGTTGGGCTGAGCGACGACCTCGTGTTCGTCGGCCTGCGGAGCGTGCAGGTGGCGGCGCTTCGGCAGGACACCGGCGAGCTGGTCTGGGCGACGACGGTCGGCAGCGTCCCGGCGGTGGCGGGCGAGACCGTCACCACCGCGCCCATGCATGCCGCCGGCAAGGTGTTCGTGGGCGTGGCCAACGGCGACAGCGGGGGACAGGGACGGGTCGTGGCCGTCGACGCGGCGACCGGCGAGGTGGCCTGGACCTTCTTCGTCATCCCGCGCCCCGGGGAGTTCGGCCACGACACGTGGCCGCAGGACTCCGACATCTGGGAGGTCGGGGGCGGCGGCGTGTGGCTGGTGGGGACCGTCGATCCGGAGCTGGGGCTGGTCTACTTCGCGACCGGCAACCCGGTGCCGATGTTCGGCGGCGAGATCCGGGCCGGCGACAACCTCTTCGCGGCCTCGATGCTGGCCCTCGACATGGAGACCGGCGAGCGGCGCTGGCACTTCCAGGTGGTGCGGCACGACATCTGGGACGCCGACATCGCCACTCCGATGCTGCTCTACGACGTGGAGATGGACGGCCGGATGCGGAAGGGCGTGGCCGCCATCCGGGCCGACGGATACCTGTTCCTGTTCGACCGGGAGACCGGCGAGCCGCTGACGCCGATCGAGCAGCGGCCGGTGCCGCAGGACCCGGGCCAGCTCACCGCCGACACCCAGCCGTTCCCGGTGGGGGCCGAGCGCATCATTCCCGACTGCTCGTACTGGCGCGATCGGGTGCCGCCGCCGTTCGAGCTGAGCTGCAGCTTCTTCACGCCGCCCACCGTCGACCAACAGCAGGTGGTCGCGCTCGGCTCGCCGATTCCGATGGTGCGGGTGACGCCGATGTCGTTCAGCCCCCAGACCGGCCTGATCTATGCGCAGGGCCGGAGTCACGTGGGGTTCGCCAAGCGGTTCGAGGACCCGTGGATCTCGGACAACCGCCCGGCCGGCTACCTGCGGCTCGGCCTCCCCGAGTCGGCGGGGGTGCTGGCCGCCGTCGACCCGCGCACCAACACGGTCACCTGGAAGCAGGACCTCGTGGGCGGGCGGCTGGCCACGAGCGGCCCCATGTCGACGGCCGGCGGGCTCGTGTTCTGGGGCTCGGCCGACGGCCAGCTCGACGCCTACGACGCCGCCACCGGCGAGCGGCTCTGGGCGTTCCAGGCCGCGCCGGCCGGGCTGCGGATGCGGCCCGGGCCGGTGTCCACCTACGCCGTCGACGGGCGGCAGTACGTGGCGCTGCCGATGGGGAGCGAGCTCTGGGCGTTCGCCCTCGACGGCGAGCTGGCCCCCCGCGACGAGCCGGTGGCCGACCCGCCCGACCTCGTCCGGTGGACGGGCCCGGAGCCGACCGAGACCGACGAGATTCAGACCGGCACCCTGCGCGAGAACCCGTCCTGGTCGCTGGGCGGCAACCGGAGCGCCCTCGACGAGCATGCGTTCAACCCGCAGCGGATTCGGGTGAGGGCCGGCACGCGGGTGCGGTTCGTCAACAACGGCAGCACGGAGCGCACCATCGAGGCCGTGGACGGGAGCTGGACCACCGGCGTCATCGAGGCGGGGCTGTTCGAGTACGTCGCCTTCGACGCGCCCGGGACGTACCGGTTCCACTCCGCCGACCACCCCTGGGCGCTGGGCGAGATCACCGTCGTGCCGTGAGGCGGGGGAGCCGTCGGGCGGGAGGGCCCCGTCACATGCCCCACACGATGACCGGCGCCTGGTCGGCGTCGGCCGGTGCCTCGCGGCGGAACAGCTTCTCCTCCCACGTCCGGTCCGGCGCGCGGTCGAAGACGATCAGGTGGCCCGCCTCGGCGGCGTAGCGGTCCATGTAGCCTCGCGTCTGCGCCAGCCCGTCCGCGACTTTCGAACACGAGGCATCGCGAGAGGCATGGGAAGGTACCCCCTGGAGGACATCATGCGTTCGCAACCCAACGTTGCCGGTCTGGCCGTGGCGCTGCTGATGGCGGTGACCTTGGCCGCCGGCGTCGCCAGGGCCGAGAACTGGCCGGCCTGGCGCGGGCCGACCGGGGACGGCGTCAGCACCGAGACCGGCCTGCCGGTGGAGTGGGACACCGAGCGGAACATCGCGTGGAAGCTCCCGATGCCCGCCTGGTCCGGATCGACCCCCATCGTCTGGGGCGATCGGATCTTCCTGAACGTGGCCGTCGACGACGACGACATCGAGCTGTGGTGCCTCGACCGGGACAGCGGCGAGCGGATCTGGCAGCGTCACCTGAGCGGCGGCAACCGGCGCCTCCGCAAGCAGAACATGTCGTCCCCGTCTCCCGTGACCGACGGCGAGCACGTCTGGGTGATGACGGGCACGGGCATCCTCAAGGCCTTCGACATCGACGGCAACGAGCGGTGGATGCGCGACATCCCCGCGTCCTACGGTCCGTTCGGGTTGAACTGGGGCTACGCCTCGTCGCCGTTGCTGCACGACGGAGCCCTCTTCGTGCAGGTGCTGCACGGGATGCGGACGGACGACCCGTCCTACGTCCTCCGCATCGATGCGCTCGATGGCGAGACGGTCTGGCGGGTCGAGCGGCCGACGCTGGCCGTGCGGGAGTCTCCGGACTCGTACTCGACGCCGGCGCTGCTCGAGTACGACGGGACGACGGAGATCGTGATCACGGGCGGGGACGCAGTGACCGGGCACGACCCGGAGACCGGACAGGAGCTGTGGCGGGCCGACGGACTGAACCCCACGCGGCAGCGCGACTACCGCATCGTGGCCTCGCCGCTCGTGCACGACGGGGTGATCTACGCCCCGACCCGCGTCCGGCCGCTGCTGGCGCTGCGGCCCGGGGGGCGGGGCGACGTGCTGGACACGCACGTCGTCTGGTCGTCGGACGACGGCCCGGACGTGCCGACGCCGGTCACCGACGGCGAGTACTTCTACGTGGTCAACGACCGCGGCATCGTCTACGTGACGGACGCCAAGACCGGCGCCCCGGTCTACGGGCCCGAGCGCATTCGCCGGGGCACCTACAGCGCGTCGCCGGTGCTGGCCGACGGCAGGATCTACGTCACCAACGAGAGCGGCATGACCACCGTCCTGCGGACCGGGCCCGAGTTCGAGGTGCTGGCCGAGAACGACTTCGACGACTACGTCCTCAGCTCGCCCGCGGTCTCCGAGGGGCAGTTGTTCATCCGCACCACCGGCCATCTCTATGCCATCGGGGACCGCCGCCCGCCGCCCGCCGTCACGGACGACGTCGCGGCCGGAGCGCTCGCTGAGGCGGACGAGCTGCCTGCCCCCCTCGACGAGCCGCAACAGGCCGCGAGCTGGCGGACCCTCGTCGTCGGCGCGGGCGCGGGTATCGTGCTGGCGGTAGCCGTGCTGATGGTTGCGCGGTGGCGATGGGGGTGGCGGCGTCGGTGAGCGACCTTGGGACACTCCGCCCCCAACGATTCCACAATTGCTCTCATTGTGGCGACAGCGAGGGCATTTTTCGACCGCCTGCGGGGCAACTTCCTCCTGTTCGGCCGGGGGGAACCAGCAAGAGCACATGGCTGCAGGCGGCGTTCCCGAACGCGGTCCGGGTCGATCTGCTGGCGCCGGGGCAGCAGCGGAAGTACGTGGTGCGGCTGCTGGTTCTTGGGGCGGATTCGGCCTTCAGTGGATCGCGCGCTGCGGTAGACGCCAAATCCGCAACGGGGCATGGCGGGCGGCATGGTGGAAGTCTCGATCGGTGGTGAGCAGCTCCAGGTCGTGATGCAGGCAGAGGCGTGCGAGCAGGGCGTCGACGGTTCCGAGCTGGACCCCGTGACGCCGACACGTATTGCGGAGATCGGCGGCCGCGACATGGTCATCGCGGTCCGGCACGATCATCGGCAGCGACGCGAAGCGCGCCACGATAGCGTCGCGGGCCGTGGGGCCGCGGAAGCCTTGCAGCAGCTCCTGAAGGACGAGCCCGGTCGCGAACACCGCCTCCCCGGAGGCGAGCGCCTCTCGCAGACGGGCGGTTTCGGGGGCCTCGGCGGGTGAATCTCTCCGGAGGGCGAGAGACCAGACGCTGGTGTCGACGAGGAGACTCATCCGCGCGAGCGCTCCGCCTTGTAGTCGAACGTCGGGTCCCAGTCGAGCGAGTCGAACAGCTCGATCAACCGGCGCTGCTCCCGCCGTGCAATGAACTCCTGCAGGGCCAGGGTCACGGCAGCGGTCTTGGTTCTCTTGCCGCTGAGCTTGAGGGCGCGCTCCAGCAGGTCGGGGCTGATCGCCAGGTTCGTTGCCATGTTCGTATTTTCGCACAACGGACCGCACAATGTCTGCCCGCGTGGCGGGGGGCCCCGGCCCTTCTGTAGCGCACGCCCGGCGCTCGGGTTGACTGCTTACACTTAGTCGCCGAGGGACTTCGCCCGACGGCGGGCCGCGAATGAACACGGTTGGCGCGCTGCTCGACCACAATCGGTCACCGACCACGGCGTCAGGCGCGAATCGCCAGGTACCAGAGCCACACCTGCCAACGGCGGGCACCGAACTCCCCGACGAGGTCGCGGAAGGTCAGCTCGTCGACGACTGCGGACCATTCCCTCCCCGAGGCTTCGTCCGTCGCTGCGAGTGATCGTCCTCCGGCCGTCGGCGAGATCACGGTCGACCCCGACGGCGTCCGGCGGTATGCTGTCGCAACTCTGCTTCGGCAACCTGCGGCCTTGCCAGGATACGACATGACGACAGCCTTCACCCGACGCGACTTCCTCACGACGAGTGCAACCGCGGCCGCCTGCCTGGCGACCCGCCCCGCGTTCGCGCAGGCCACCGAGCCGACCGACCTGACCATCGCCCAGGCGCAGCGGCTGGTTCGCCGCCGCGACCTGTCGCCGCTGGAGCTGGTGGAGGCCTACCTCGCGCGCATCCGGCGCCTGGACGGCCGGCTCAACGCGTTCGTGACGGTGACCGAGGAGCGCGCCGTCGAGCGCGCGCGGGCGCTCGAGGCGGAGCTGTCGGCCGGCCGGTGGCGCGGTCCGCTGCACGGCATTCCGATTGCCCTGAAGGACAACATCGACACCGCGGGGGTGCTGACGACGGCGGCGAGCGCGGTGTTCGCCGACCGCGTCCCCGACGAGGACGCCGAGGTGGTGACGCGGCTCGAGGCGGCGGGCGCGATCGTGCTGGGCAAGCTCAACATGCACGAGTTCGCCTATGGCGGCACGTCGGCGTTCACCCACACCGGCCCCGTGCGCAACCCGTGGGACACCGATCGCATTCCCGGCGGGTCGTCCGGCGGCTCCGGGGCGGCGGTCGCGGCGCGGCTGTGCGCCGGCGCCCTCGGCACCGACACGGGGGGATCGGTCCGCATCCCCGCCGCGCACTGCGGCATCGCCGGCCTCAAGCCGACCTACGGGCTGGCCAGCATCCGCGGCATCGTCCCCCTCAGCGTCTCGCTCGACCACGTCGGTCCCATGTGCCGGTCGGTCGCCGACGCCGCGCTCATGCTGCAGCCGATGGCCGGCTACGACCCGCGGGGCATCGCCAGCATCGAGGCCGACGTTCCCGACTACGCGGGCGCGCTCCGGCGGCGGACTTCGGCGATGCGCCTCGGTGTGCCGCGGGCGTTCTACGAGGACGTGGACCCGCAGGTGCTGGCCGCGGTCGAGCGCGCGCTCGGCGTCCTCGGCGACCTGACGGCGGACACGCGGGACGTGGAGCTGCCGCCGCTGCCGGCGGCGCGCACGGTGGGGGTCGAGGCGTACGCCTATCACGCCGATCTCCTCGAGGAGCATCGCGGCCTGTACGCCGAGAGCACGCTGGCGCGGATCGAGGGTGGCGCCGAGATGTCCGCGGCCGACTACGCCGAGGCGCGCTATCAACTCGCGCTGGTGAGGAAGGCGGTCGCCGCGGTGTTCGACGACGTCGACGTGCTGGTCACGCCCACGCTGATCGAGCTTCCCGTCGGCATCGAGGCGGCGATGGCGTCGCCGCTCGAGGCGACCGCGACCCTCATTCGCAACACGGCGCCCTTCAACGGCTACGGCACCCCCGCCATCACCGTCCCGTGCGGCTTCAGCCGCGAGGGCCTGCCCATCGGGCTGCAGTTGTGCGGCCGCGCCCTCGGCGAGGTCGACGTGCTCGCGCTCGCGCACGCCTACGAGCAGGCGACGGACTGGCACGAGCGGACGCCGCCGCTGTGAAGGCCGTCCCGGGAACCGTGCGGCGATCCGACCATGGATGGTCACGTGCCAAGCGCTGGACCCGCAGAAGACCGGTGCTCCCCCGATGGCTCGGGCTTACGGGCATTCAGGACACGTCCACAGGGCGGTGATCGCTACAGGTTCGCCAACCGCACCGGTTGCTGGGAGACGATCGATGAGAGCCACTTTCGAACCGCTCCGTGATTCGCCCCGACCGTGGACCGTCATGCCGGCCGCGGTCCTGGTTCTGCTCCTCAGCGCCCTTCCTCTGGCGGCCCAGCCCGCCACCCAGGCGCCGCCGTCCGACCGCCCGAACATCCTGTTCCTGTTCGCCGACGATCAGCGGGCCGACACCATCGGCGCCTGGGGCAACGAGCTGATCGACACGCCGAACCTCGACCGGCTGGCCGACGAGGGCTTCAGCTTCCGGCGCAACTACGTGTTCGGGTCGAACAGCGGCGCGGTGTGCGTGCCGAGCCGGGCGATGGTGCTGACGGGCCGGAGCTGGATGCGCTCGCCGAACGACATGCGGGGCGTCCCGACCCTGCCGCGGCAGCTCGAGGCGGCGGGATACCGCACCTTCATCACCGGCAAGTGGCACAACGGCGAGGAGGCGCTGCTGCGGAGCTTCGATCGCGGCACGGCGGTGTACCTGGGGGGCATGGCCGACCACACGCAGGTGGAAGTGCAGGACATCGAGGATGGCCAGCTCGTCCGGCGGCGCGTGGGGGAGGCGTTCTCCAGCGAGCTGTTCGCCGACGCGGCCATCGCCTTTCTGGACGAGCAGGCGGCCCTGGCGGAGGGGGACGAGGCGGACCGGCCGTTCTTCGCCTACGTGCCGTTCATGGCGCCCCACGATCCGCGCCAGCCGCCGTCCGAGTACCGCGAGCGGTACTACCGCCGCGACCTGCCGCTGCCGGCGAACTACATGCCGCAGCACCCGTTCGACCACGGCGTCCTGGTCCTTCGCGACGAGAACCTCGCGGCTTGGCCGCGGACGCCCGAGGTGATCCGCGATCAACTGGCCGAGTACTACGGCCTCGTCACCCACCTGGACGAGCAGGTGGGGCGCATTCTCGCCGCGCTCGAGGAGAACGGTCAGGCCGGGAACACGGTGGTGGTCTACGCCGCCGACCACGGGCTGGGCATGGGCAGCCACGGGCTGCTCGGCAAGCAGAACCTGTACGAGCACTCGATGCGCTGCCCGTTGATTTTGCGCGGCCCGGGCATCCCGCACGGCTCGACCGACGCCTTCACCTATCTCTTCGACCTGTTCCCGACCCTGCTCGGCCTCGGCGCGGCCGAGACCCCGCCCGGCATCGACGGCCGCGACCTCGCGGCGCTGTGGTCGGGCGAGGGCGATGCGGCCTGGCGCCGGAGCGTGTTCTTGCCCTACCAGGACCTGATGCGCGCGGTGCGCGACGAGCGGTACAAGCTGATCCTCTATCCGAAGGTCGACCACCGGCAGTTGTTCGACCTCGCCGAGGACCCGGACGAGCTGCGCAACCTCGCGGCCGACCCCGCCCACGGGCCGACCCTGGCCCGGCTCGAGGCGCTGCTCGAGGGCTGGAGAGCGGCGATGGGCGACAGCGCGCCGCTCGTGACCGCCGACCCGTCGCCGCTTCGGCGCGATCTGACCGGCCTCGAACGGCAGCCGGACCGGTGGCAGCCGCGGTGGATAGTGGACAAGTACTTCGGCCCGCCGATCCCGGATCGGTAGGCATCCTTGAAGTCCGCCGCCGCGCGGTGTGCGAACCCGCCCGGACAGGACGAGCGTTCGCGACGGCGCGCCTTGGCGGGTTCGGATTGACCGCCTCGGGATCGCCCCGTCTGGGTTTCGTGCCTTGGTCCGCGGGTGGCGCGCCTCGGCGGGTTCGGATTGACGGCCGGACTCGTTGCAGGGCGCGACGTGTCGCGCCTCCGGTTGCGTGGCCGCGCGGTTCGAAGCTCCTCCGCTATTGGCGCGGTACCGGCTCGAGCCGCACGACCTGACTCGGCTGGCCGCGATGCTCGACCGCGAGGTAGATGTAGCCGTCCGGGCCCTGCCGGACGTCCCGCACCCGGCCGATGCCGTAGGCAAGTGTTTCCTCCTGCTCGATCCGCCCCGGCCGGTCGACACTCGGCGTGAGGCGCGCGAGCTGTTGTCCCGCCATCCCGCCCGCGAAGAAGCTGCCCTGCCAGGCCGGGAACCGGTCGCCCGTGTACACCATCAGGCCGGAGGTGGCGATGGAGGGGACCCAGAAGTGCGCCGGCGACTCCATGCCCTCGCCGCGCGTGCCCGAGTGGATGGCCGTCCCGCTGCCGTAGTTGACGCCGTAGCCGATCACCGGCCAGCCGTAGTTCAGGGTGGGTTGAATCAGGTTGAGCTCGTCGCCGCCCTGCGGCCCGTGCTCGTGGGCCCACAGGTCGCCGGTGTCCGGGTGCACGAGCAGGCCCTGCGGGTTGCGGTGTCCGTAGCTCCAGATCTCGGGCAGGGCGCCGTCTTGACCGACGAACGGGTTGTCGTCGGGCACGCGGCCGTCGTCGTGGAGGCGGACCGTGACCCCGTGATGGTTCGACGGGTCCTGCGCGGGGTGCGCCGTCAGGTCGCCCCGCGTCCTCGCCATCCGGTCGCCCACCGAGGCGAAGAGGTAGCCGTCGCGGTCCCAGGCGAGCCGTCCCCCGTAGTGGCCGCCGCCCCGTGACTGCGCCACGAAGACGTCCTCGACCTCGGTGAGCCGATCGTCCTCGAAACGGCCTCTGATGACGGCCGTCGTCGAGCCTTCCGCCGTCGGCCGCGCGTAGCTCAGATACAGCAGGCGGTTGGCCGTGAAGTCGGGGTGCGGGAGCACCTCGAACAGGCCGCCCTGCCCCCGCGCCACCACCTCCGGCACCCCCGGCACCGGGTCGGGCAGCAGGGTTCCGTCGCGCACGATGCGCAGGCGTCCCGGGCGCTCGGTGACGAGCATGTCGCCGTCGGGCAGCCACGCGATGGACCAGGGGACGTCGAGCCCGTCGGCCACGGTGACGGTGCGGAAATCGTGATGGGCGGACCGATGCACGTCCTGGCCGGCGGCTTGGTTGGCCGCGAGCAGGTACCCGGCGGCGGCGCACGCGACGACAGTGCGGATCATCGTCAGACTCCTGTGACCGGCTGCGGAACGCCGACGTTGCGGCGTCGGCAGACCGGCAGTGCTTTGTCGGCGCCGTGGCCCCGCGAGAGGATCCGGCGCGGTGAGAATGCCCATGATCGCACGAATCTCCGCCGGACGAGCGGTCAGCTGCTGAGTCGGGCGCCCGTGGCCCGAGTCCCCGCCGCATTCGAGCGGCGATGCAACCGCCCGGATGTTCGGTGCCGCAGGCCCTGCCGAGCGCGGGCGGGCTAAAATGGTGGCACCAGACCGCGGGGAGAGCCCCACGCCTTCCAGGGAGAGCCGCATGTCGAGACTACGAGCCGTCGTTGCCGCCCTCGTCCTGCTCACGGCGGGCGCGTCGTTCGCCCAGGACGTCACCGTCACGCCGGACGTGGTGTACGGCCACAAGTACGGCATGGCGTTGACGTTCGACGTGTTCACGCCGGCCGACGCCAACGGGGCGGCGGTGTTGAACATGGTCAGCGGCGGCTGGCGCTCGGCGTGGCGGCCGCACTCGGCGTCGCAGCGGCGGTACCAGGCGCTGCTCGACGCCGGGTTCACGGTGCTCGCGGTCCGCCACGGCAGCAGCCCCAAGTTCATCCTGCCCGAGATCGTTCCCGACGTGCGGCGGGCGGTGCGCTACGTCAGGCTCAACGCGCGGCGGCTGGGCGTCGACCCGAACCGCCTCGGCGTCTGGGGCGGGAGCGCCGGCGGGCACCTGTCGCTGATGCTCGGGCTGGCGTCGGACCGGGGGGACCCGTCGGCCGAGGACGCGGTGCTCCGGACCGGCAACCGGGTGGCGGCGGTGGTGGCCTACTATCCGCCGGTCGACCTGCGCCCGCTCGCGCGCGGCATCGCCGGCGAGAATCCCAACACCCGGTTCCCGGCGCTGAACTTCGATCCCGCCGACGCCCATTCGGTGTCTCCGATCGTTCACGTGTCGGGAGACGATCCCCCCACGCTGCTCATTCACGGCGACGCCGACGGCCTGGTGCCGGTGAGCAACAGCCACGACATGTACGCCGCGCTGCAGGAGCACGGAGTCGAGTCGAAGGTGATCGTCATTCCCGGCGCCGACCACGGATTCCGCGGCGCCGACGCCGAGCTCGCGATGACCGCGCTGGTCGACTGGTTCGCGGAGCATCTCGCGCACTGACCGTCGGGCCGTGGAAGGAACCCGCGTTGCGCCGGGATCAGCGGGATGCGGCGCCGGTCGAACTACGATGTGGGGCGTCTCGGGCGGGCGCGTGGTCGTCCGTCGGGGCGCCGGCGTCGTGGAGCGTCCGCGACGCCTCGATGGCCAACCAGTGGACTGTCCTTGAACGAACTTCGCCATGCCGTCGCGGAATCGCACCCGGCACGCGGGGGGACCTTCAGGGGCATGGGCAGCTTTTCTTTCGGCCCGGTGGACCGGGCGTGACGAGAGAGCATGACGGGCGACTGCGTACGGGTAGGCAGGAAGTCCAATCGAAAGGGACGAGGATGTTCGATCTCCGTGAGTACGGGCTCGATGTCGAGACGGTCCACAGGAACGCCGCCCCCCCGGTGCTGTATCAACAAGCCTTTCTGCACGACGAGCGGACGACCCTGTCCGATACCGGCGCCTTGATCGCGTACTCCGGCGACAAGACCGGCCGTTCGCCGAAGGACAAGCGAGTCGTCAGACATCCTGAATCGTCCAGCGACGTCTGGTGGGGCAATGTCAATATCGGTCTCGACGATCTGACCTTCTGCGTGAATCGTGAGCGCGCGCTCGATTACCTCAACAGCCGGCCGGTACTCTACTGCGTGGACGCTTTCGCCGGCTGGGACCCGGCGTATCGGCTGAAGGTGCGCGTCATCTGCGCCCGCCCGTATCACGCGCTGTTCATGCACAACATGCTGATCCGGCCCACGCGGGAGGAGCTGCAGGCGTTCGGCGCTCCCGACTGCGTCATTCTCAACGCCGGGGCGTTCCCGGCCAACCGGTACACGACCGGGATGACGTCGAAGACCACCGTGGACCTGAGTCTCGAACGGCAGGAGGTCGTGATTCTCGGCACGCAGTACGCGGGCGAAATGAAGAAGGCGGTCTTCACGCTGATGAACTACCTGATGCCGAAACGCGGGGTCCTGTCGATGCACTCCTCGGCGACCGCGGATCCGGCAACCGGCGAATCATCCGTGCTGTTCGGTCTCTCGGGGACGGGCAAGACCACGCTCTCGGCCGACCCGAAGCGCGCGTTGATCGGGGACGACGAGCATTGCTGGAGCGACACGGGCATCTTCAACATCGAGGGCGGCTGCTACGCCAAGGCCATCTACCTGACCCGCGAGGCCGAGCCCGAGATCTTCGAGGCGCTCCGGTTCGGCTCGGTGCTGGAGAACGTCGTCTACGACGCATCCGACCATCATGTCGACTTCGCCGACAGCAGCATCACGGAGAATACCCGCGGCGCCTATCCGATCGAGTTCATTCCGAACATACGCCGTCCGTGCGTCGCGGATCACCCGAAGCACATCATCTTCCTCACCTGCGATGCGTTCGGCGTGCTGCCGCCGGTCAGCCGCTTGACGCCCGAACAGGCCGAGTACCATTTCATCAGCGGCTATACGGCCAAGGTGGCCGGTACCGAAGTCGGCGTCAGCGAGCCGCAGGCGACGTTCTCGCCCTGTTTCGGCGGACCGTTTCTCGTCTGGCATCCGGGAAAGTACGCCTCGCTCCTGTCGGAGAAGATCGTCGAGCACGGGGCGAGCGTCTGGCTGGTCAATACCGGCTGGAGCGGTGGGCCGTACGGCGTCGGCCGGCGCATCGAGCTGGCCGACACCCGGGCCATCCTGGATGCCATACACGCGGGCGTGCTGGCGACCGCGCCGACCGAGCGGGAACCGTTCTTCGGGCTGCGGGTCGTCACGGCATGTCCCGACGTGTCGAGTGACATCCTCGTCCCGAAATCGACGTGGAGCGATCCCGGCAGCTACGACGAGGCGGCGAAGAAGCTGGCGGCGCTGTTCCGCGACAATTTCCGGGCATACGCCGACAACGTGAGCGAAGCCGTGCGTGCGGCCGGCCCGGCCTGATACCTGGGGCGGTACGCGATTCCGGCCAGGAGCCCTCGACTCATGACCATCAGCTCGACGATACGTCACCACGCCGCGCGGCATTCCCTCTGGTTGCTGGTGCTGGCGGGCCTCGCCGCGCCGCCGGCCCACGCGCAGGACGACTGGCGGGCCTGGGGCCGGGACGCCGGCAACCAGCGCCACTCGCCGCTGACGCAGATAGACGTCGACAACGTCTCGACCCTGGCGCCGGCGTGGCGCTACGAGATGACGAAGCCGGGCGTGCGGCCCCGGCCGGCCCAGTCGACCCCGCTCGTGGTCGACGGCGTCCTCTACCTGTCGTTCCCGTACTACCGCGTGGTGGCGCTCGATCCGGAGACCGGTGACGAGCTCTGGGAGTACACGGCCCCCGGCGACTGGAACTCGCCCGAGCACCAGTTGCACTGGACGGGCGGCTCGATGCGGGGGCTGGCCTGGTGGGAGGGCGACGACCGGACGCCCCCGCAGATCGTGTTCGGCACCGAGGAGGGCGAGCTCATCTCGCTGAACGCCGCGACGGGCATCCCCAACCCCCGGTTCGGCAACGACGGCTTCGTCGACCTGAAGACCCCCGAGGTCATGAAACCGGGCGCGAGCTGTGGAGCATCGAGACCGAGCAGATGATCAGCGGCGCCAATCCCGTCACCTACATGGGACGCGGTGGCAAGCAATACGTGGCGGTGGCCGCGGGCACCACGCTGCTGGCGTTCACCCTGCCGTGACGGCTCGGGGCCGCCCCCGCGGCACCGTCGCACGCGGCCGGCGGGCATGACGGATTCGGGAATCCCGGCGGCGGCCATGCGAGCCTCCCGCACATCCGGGGAGCGTGCGCCGTCCAGGGGAAGCGGACTCGCCGTCTCCAAGCCGGCTCGTACGGCCGCGCGCTGCCCGACGGGGCTCCTCCGGACTCCCGGCCCCGACCCGGTCGAGTATGCTGATCGGTCAAGGAGGACAACGCATGTCGCTGAATACGTATCTGACGTTCGACGGCAACTGCCGCGAGGCTTTCGAGTTCTACCGCTCCGTCTTCGGGGGGGAGTTCCAGTCGTTTCAGACCTTCGCGGACGCCCCCCCGGACATGCCCGTGCCCGAGGCCGAGAAGGACCGGGTGATGCACGCGTCCCTGCCCGTCGGGTCGAGCGTCCTGATGGGCAGCGACAGCGCCACCGGGTTCGGGCCGCCGGTCGTCGTCGGCAACAACTTCTCGATCAGCATCGAGTGCGAGAGCCGGGAGCACGTCGACCGCGTGTTCGCGGCGCTGTCGGCCGGCGGCAAGGTCGTGATGCCGCTGGAGGAGACGTTCTGGGGCGCGTACTTCGGGCTGTGGACCGACAAGTTCGGCATCAACTGGATGGTGAGCTACACCCTCCCGACCGAGTGAGCCGAGCCGTCATCCCGTCAGGGGTGCCGTCATCCCGGCCGAGTGAGCCGCGAGCCGTCATCCCGGACCAGTTGGCCGGAAGCCGTCATTCCGGACGAATGAGCCGGAGCCGTCATCCCGGCCGAGTGAGCCGGGAGCGGTCATTCCGGCCGAGTGAGCCGGGAGCCGTCGTCCCGGAAAGGAACCGACCATGATCGCAACGCCGAACCCGCGCCGCGCCGCCTGCCTCGCTGCCGCCCTCGTCGCCGCCGCCGCCCTCGCGAGCGCTCCCGCCCGACCCGCCGCGCAGGGGCCCGACCACCTGCTCGACGTCGTCCAGCTCCTGGCCGACGGCGAGGTGGTCTTCGGCTCGTTCGCCAACGTCGAGTCGGGGGCCTCCGGAGCCATCGACATGTCGCGCTCCGACGCCGACTACATCTTCTTCGACATGGAGCACGGGCCTCTCGACATGGTCGAGCTGCGCGACTACATGCAGTACCTGCTCGACCCCGCGCAGATCCTGCGCCGCGGCCGGCCCGGCACCGACAAGGCGGTGTGGGTGCGCATTCCCGCCAACGGCCGGGAGATGAACGAGTGGATGATCAAGAACGCCCTCGACCAGGGGGCGCACGGCATCATCGCCCCGCACATCGAGACGGCCGAGCAGGCGCTGCACCTCGTCCGGTCGATGCGCTATCCGCAACGGGTGGGCGCGGCCGACGCCGAGCCGGAGGGGCTGCGCGGCTCCGGCCCCGGCAACGCCGTCCGCTACTGGGGCGTGTCGGGCGCCGAGTACATCGCCAGGGCCGACGTCTGGCCCCTCGACCCGCAGGGCGAGCTGCTGAACATGATCCAGATCGAGAACAAGACCGGCATCGCCAACGTGGACGAGATCGCGGCGGTGCCCGGGGTCAGCATGCTGATGGCGGCCCCCGGCGACCTCGGCATGGCCTACGGCGGCGACGCCGAGGCGACCGAGGAGGCGCTGCAGACGGTGCTGCGCGCGGCCACCGCGGCGGGGCTGCCGTGCGCGATCACGGCGGGGCCGGACGACGTCGAGCGGCGCATCCGCGAGGGTTTCCGGGTGCTGATCGGCGGGCCGGAGATGATCGAGGTCGGCCGCCGGGCGGCGGGTCGGGACTGAGCGGAAGATGGGCGTGGGGCAACCGGCGTTACCCCGCGCCCATGCGTGATCAGAACACGGCGAGCGGGTTCAGCGGCGATCCGGTGCCGCCCACCACCCGCAGGGGTGCCCCCACGAAGAGGAACTCCCACCGGCCGCGCCGGGCCGCCTCGGCCGCGACCGCGTCGAGGTCGAGGTTGTCGAGAATGGGCATGCCGAGCCCCACGATGACGAGCTCGTGGAGGGGGTTGGCGAGGCCGTCGATGCCCGACGGCATGACGTCGCTGACGCCGTCGCTGCCGATGACCGCGACGTCGCGCTCCTTCAGCCATTTCGCGACAGAGGCGTGCGAGCCGGCCGCCCGCTCCACGAAGTTCCACTGCCCGAGCTGCCGCACCGCCTCCCACCGGCCGGTGCGGATGAGCAGCACGTCGCCGCTGCCGACGCGGATGCCGGTGGCCTCCTCCCACGCCTCGAGGTCCTCGGCGGTGAGGGCGGTGCCCGGCTCGAGGTAGTCGACGCCGCGGTGGCGCGGCATGTCGACGAGCACGCCGCGGGTCACGATGCCGTTCCGCGCGTTGTGGATGCCGAGCCGCTCGGCCCCGTCCTCGCGGAGCCCGCTCACCGGGAAGCCGTTGTACATGCGGCCCTTGTGGGCGAAGTGGGGCAGGCCGTCGACGTGCGAGTGCGCGAACCCGTGGTACTGCACGCTGTAGACGTCGCCCGCCACCTCGTGATCGGCGAAGCGCGAGGTCGACAGGGTGTGCTCGAACGGGTTGGCGTTGAGAGCGTCCCGTCGGGTGTTCAGGTCGAGGGCCATCGACACCGAGACGCCGTCCTCCACGAGCCCGGCGGCGGCCCGCCGGGTCTCGTCGGTGATCAGGTTGAGGGTGCCCAGCTCGTCCTCGGGGCCCCAGCGGCCCCAGTTGGAGATCTCCTCCATCCACCGGTCGAACTCGGCCCGGCTCACCGGCTCGGCCCCCTGGCCGGCCGCCGGCTGGGGCAGCGCGGCCAGCGAAACCGTGAGCGCCAAGGCGCTCAAGGTGCCAAACCGAAACCCGTTCCGTCGTGGCGCGTTCGTCATGTTCTGCTCCGGTGCGGCTCGGTGCTGCCCCGAGTTGACGTGTAACGTCGTGCGCCGTCTCCAGCGTCTTGGCACCAACCGGCCGGCGGAACGGCAATCGAACACGTGCGCGTTCACGCAGCGTGACGACCTGCCCAGCCGGCCGGTCGGACGTGGACTCTACTGCCCGCCTTCCTCCGCCTGCTCGCGCGCGCGCGCGCCGCTCAGGATGTTGGTCATCCCGTAGTTGCCCTCGTGGCAGGCGTACTCGACCAGCTCGTACTGCTCGTCGTCCTTGTCGTACCGGAACATGGCGGTCCACGGCTGGGTCCAGGTCGCGGGGTCGTCGACCGTGAACTGGTACTCGAGCACGGTGGGGCCGAGCCGGGTGAAGCGCTCGGTCAGCCGCAGGTTCTCGGTCGAGCCGCGGTACGGCGCCCGCCCGTTGAAGTTGGTGGTCTCGACCACCAGGGTGTCGCCCTCCCAGCGGCCCTGCGGGATGCCCAGCCACGAGCTCAGGCCGGGGCCGGGGGCGGGGCGCGGCTCGGTCGGGATCATCCGCGTCTCGTGGATCATCTCCTTCTGGATGGCGACGAATCCCGGACCCTGCACGATCTGCAGGCCGTTGTTGTAGATGGACGGCATCATCAGGCCGGGGAGGCCGCGCGTGATGCACCGCACGAACAGGCTGAGGTCCTCGGGGCCGTCGGCGATGCGGCCCACGCCCGACGTGTCGACGCGGTTGGCGAGGCGCGCCTCGGCCGCGGCGGTCAGCGGCGGGATGCGCCCGTCGGGCGGGTCGACGACCATCGCCACCTGCCGCGACGGGGCGGTCTTGACGTAGCCCAGGGTGGTGTCGCGCCACTCGCGCTCGTAGCCCCAGATGCTGCCCAGGGTGCCGCGCTCGCGCCGCGCCTCGGCCTCTTCCGGCGTCAGCGACTCGATGTCCTCCAGCTCTTCGGGGCGCTCGAGGGGGATGCCGTGGGCAGAGTTGCCGGTCCACACGCCCTGGAAGTCGGGCTCGCCCCACGGGGTGCGGGGGACGTCGTAGGGCTCGAGGTCGGCGGTGGCGATCTCGGCCGGGCGGTCGGTCTCCAGGCCGGCCCAGCCCGTCTCGACCACTTCCAGCCGCACGTTGTCGGGGGCGACGAGGAACGCCCGCTGGACCTGGGCGCGGGCGTTCGCGGGCACCGACGGCTCCTGCTCGAAGACCACGTCGAGCTCGGCCAGCGCGGCCGCGGCGGCGTCGAGGTCGTCGACGACGAACGCGATGTGATCGATCGCGCGCCCCACCGTCGACGCCGGCACGCCCATCTCGTGCTCGGAAACGAGCACCCAGACGTCGCCGAACCGCAGGGCGTCAATCTGTCCCCGCAGGCTCGCCGGCTCGCCGCCCAGCACGTCGCGGTACCACGCCAGGGTCGCGTCCGTGTCCTCGGCGCTCAACTGCACGTGGTGGAAGCCCAGGGTGTCGGGGTCCTCGACCATCTGGATGCGGGTGCCCCAGGGGTCGAAGATGTAGCCGAGCCTGTACAGGCCGGGCACGTCGCGCCAGGTCGACCCGTCGGGGAAGCGCTGGAGCCGCACGCCCGATCCCCGCACCCCGACCGCCTCGAGCTCGGCCATCTTGGCCGGCAGGTCCGGATACGAGAAGCTGATGTGGTTGACCCCGGTGCCCTGGGTGCTGCCGAGGGTCGGCTGCACCATGAAGGTCAGCTCGGCGTTGCCGCAGTCGGCGGTGTCGGGCCGGTCGGCCACGGGCTCGCAGTCGAGGTGCCGGACGTACCACCGCACGCCCTCGGTGGGGCTCGAGGCGGTGATGTGAATGTGGTGGAAGCCGGCCTCCTGGGCCGTCGCGGGCATCGCGACGAGCGCCGCCAGCACCCCGGCGAGCGCAACGACGTGTCGGGTGGATTTCATCGCAGGTTCCCTCCGCATGCGGATGCTTCGTCGACGAGTAAACTCGATCTCCATTACCTTAGATCCATTCGCGGTGCGACGGCTACGGTAATTTCGGGGACGGCCCCGTCGCGGCGTCGCGGGCTCGCCCGATATCGACAGGGCCGGCGGTGACGGCCCCGCCCCGGCGTCGCGGGTCTGCCCGATATCGACAGGGCCCGGCAGGTGACGGCCCGGTCCCGGCGTCGCGGGTCCGCCCGATATCGACAGGGCCCGGCAGGTGACGGCCCCGTCCCGGCGTCGCGGGCCCGCCCGGTATCGACAGGGCCCGGCAAGTGTGTTACTCGTGAACGGGCCGGCCGTGCGGAATCGTGACGCGCGGATGCGCCCCGGGGCGATCTGCGCGGCACCCGGTCGAGGCGGCGGCCCCGGCCGGTGGACGTGGCGCGCAAGGAGCCCCGATCGCCGGCGGCCACGCGGGAGATGCGGCAATGCCCATAACGAGCGAGTCCGAGCTGCGCAGGGTCTACGGCGAGCCGAGCGAGCGGTCGCAGCAGAAGGTGCTCGACCATCTCGACCGGCACTGCCGGCGCTTCATCGCCCTCTCGCCGTTCTGCGTGCTCAGCACCGCCGGCGCCGACGGCCGGGCCGAGGTCTCTCCCCGCGGCGACGTCCCCGGGTTCGTCGCGGTGGCCGACGAGCGGACCCTGCTGATTCCCGACCGCCCCGGGAACAACCGTACCGACTCGCTGCGGAACGTCGTCGCCCAGCCCCACGTCGGGCTCCTGTTCCTCGTGCCGGGCATGAACGAGACGCTGCGGGTGAGCGGCACGGCGGAAATCGTCACCGACGCCGACGTGATCGAACCCCTGTCGATGAAGGGCCGGCCCCCCGTCTCGGTCCTGCGCGTCACCGTCGAGCGCGCGTTCCTGCACTGCGCCAAGGCCCTCATCCGGGCGCGGTTGTGGGACCCCGAGGCCCATGTGGAGCGCTCGAGCCTCCCGACCTACGGGCAGATGCTGGCGGACCAGATCCGGGGCGCGGACGCCGCCTCCATCGATGCCTCGCTGGAAGAGGCCGCCCGCGACCGGCTCTACTGAAGCTCTGGGCTTCCCAACCCGTAGACCGTCGCTCCGCGGCTTTCCCCAACTCTGAGACCGACGCTCCCGGCCATCGATTGGCGGCTCGCCACCGTCCGGCCGCCGATTGGCGGCTAGCGGGACGGGCGAACTGTGATAGCACTATGTGAATAGCTATGCCGGTAGCTATAATCATGGCCATGAGTCCCATGAGAACCGTTCAGATGACGCTGGACCAGGCGCTCGTGGAAGCCGTCGACGGCGCCGCGCAGCGCCTCGGCACCACGAGATCCGCCTTCACCCGCAAGGCGCTGACCGACGCGCTGGAACGCCTGCGGGTCGAAGCGCTGGAGGAGCGTCATCGTCGCGGCTACGAACGCCATCCGGTACGGCCGGGCGAGTTCAGCGGCTGGGAGCAGGAGCAGGCGTGGCCCGATTGATCCAGCGGGGCGACGTGCGCTGGTACCGGTTCGGCCGGCCGGACAGGCAGCGCCCCGTCATCGTCCTGACCCGCACCGCCGCCCTGGAGTTTCTCTCCGAGGTGACCGTCGCCCCGGTGACCAGCACGATCCGCGACATCCCGACCGAGGTCGTCCTGACGTCGGACGACGGCATGCCCCGGACCTGCGCAGCCAACCTCGACCACGTCCAGACGGTGTCCCGCGCCAGGGTCGGCGCTCGCATCACCACGCTCCGCGCCGAGCGCATGGCGCAGGTCGCCGGCGCGCTCCGCTTCGCGCTCGACGTGTGAGCTCCGGGCGAGCCGGCGTCGGTCACGTTTTTCTTCCAGACGTGTTCGACGGGTTGTCGGGCCGACTCTCCGCTCTATATCCCGAGGTGCGGTCGGCGGCGCTGGCCGAGCGCGCCCCGATGGGGGCTCCGACGTCCGCGTGTCGGCGTCGACGGCGTCAGCCCCCGCGTTGCGCCCGTACCATTCCATCGCGTTGGAACGCGTCGGCGTGGCTACCTCGAGACGTTCGGCGTTTCCCTCGTCCGCGGCCGCATCTCGACTATGGCCTGTCGCGCGCCGCGCGTTTCCTGCGCCGCATCCAGCGCTCACGAAGCCCCCACAGGAAGAGGAGTGGACCAAGCGTGACCACGGCCCACGCCGCGGCGCCGGGGCGGTGCGAGAGGTCCCGCAGCACGTTGTTGCCGAGGAACTGATCGTCGTTCACCAGATAGGTCCAGGTCGACGAGGGGCCGAGGAGCCCGTCCTGCTCCCAGTCGACGCCGTCGGCCGTGACCTCGATCTGCTCGAAGGTCCGGACCGCCTGGTCTTCGACTCGGGATGGGAGCCGGTCGAACTCGTCGCCGGCCTCACGAAAGAACTCCGCCAGCGGGTCCTTGCCGGCCAGGCCGATCAGCGGCAGGCGGTCGCGGTTCCAGCGCATCTGCGCCAGGTGGTTGCTCCACTGGCGGTCGAGAGCGAGCAGCGTCACCCGCTGCTCGACACGGCGGAGCATGTCATCCCCGGCCACGGCACGAGCCTGAGCGTAGCGGGCGGGGCTTCGCTCGGCCAGCAGGGCCAGGCGTGGCTCGGCGCGCAGTATCTCGTGGCGCCAGGCCTGGATCCACTGTCGTTGCGTTTCCACGACCTCGGAGTAGTCCCGGAGCCGGCGGCGAATGTCCAGATTCTCGCCCTCGATGATGCGCTGCGCGCGCCGGATCTCGCGCCGCAACACCGGGTTGGTCGTCGGTTCATCGCCGGTCGACAGGCCGGGGACCGCCAGCAGGCGGCGGATCCCGTACCGCGCGATGATCGGATCCTCAACGCTGACGAAGAACCGCGACGACCCGGGGTCACCCTGTCGTCCGCTGCGGCCCCGGAGCTGCTGATCGACACGGAGGCTCTCGTGGCGGTTGGTGCCGATGACGTAGAGACCGCCGCGTGCAGCCACCGCCGCGCGGCCGCGGCCGTCGCGGCCGCCCAGCTTGATGTCCGTGCCGCGACCGGCCATGTTGGTGGAGATCGTCACCGCGCCGAGCGATCCCGCCTCGGCCACGACCTCGGCCTCGGCCTCGTCGTGCTTGGCGTTGAGGATGCGGCACTCCACGCCGGCCTCCTGGAGCGCGGCAGCCAGTTGTTCCGACTCGACGACGCTGGCGGTACCGACCAGTATCGGCCGACCCGTACGCTGAACTCGGGCGACCTCGGTCACGAGAGCCTGCCGTTTGGCCGCGCGGTTGCCGAAGATGGCGTCCTCGTCGTCGCGGCGCAGGCACGGCGTGTGGGTCGGAATCACGACGACGTCGAGCCCGTAGAGTTCCTTGAGCTCTTCCGCCGCCGGCTGTGCCGTGGCGGTCATGCCGCACAACCGCGGATAGCTGCGCAGGAAGTGCTGTACCGTGATCGAGCCGAGGATCTGTCCCTCGCGCTGGATTTCGAGACCCTCCTTGCATTCGATGGCCGCCTGCAGCCCGTCAGGCCACCGCCGTCTGTCCGCCACCCGCCCCGTGAAGTCGTCGACCAGCTCCACCTTGCCGCCGCGGACGATGTAGTCGATGTCGCGGTCGAGGAGGCACTCGGCATGCAGGGCGTTCCGGAGCGCAATCAGGAGATGCAGGTTCTCGGGATCGTAGAGGCCGCCGCGGTCGAGCACGTGCTCGACCCGGTCGACGCCGCGGTCCGTCAGAAAGACATTGCGGCGATGCTCGTCGCTGGTGAAATCCGTCTCGGGAGTCAGTTGGCGCGCGACCGCCGCCACCTGTCGCAGACCGATGCCGGACTCGTCGACGTGCCCCGCAATCACGAGGGGAATGCGCGCCTCGTCGATCAGGATCGAGTCGGCCTCGTCGACCAGTGCGAACCGGAAGGGACGGTGCACCAGACCCGCCTGGCTCAGGCACAGGCCGTCACGCAGCAGATCGAAGCCCGCCTCCCTGGCCGTCACGTACGTGACGTCGCACCCGTAGGCCGCCTTGCGCTCGGCCGGAGGCATGCCCTCCTGGACGTGGCCGACGGCCAAACCGAGCATGCGGTAGACGGGGCCCATCCAGGCGGCGTCTCGGCGCGCGAGGTAGTCGTTGAACGTCAGGACGTGCGCACCGTGGCCCGCGAGCGCATTGAGGGCCACCGGCGCAACCGCGGCCAGCGTCTTGCCCTCGCCTGTCTGCATCTCCGCGATCTTGCCCTGATCTATCGCGAGGCCGCCGACGATCTGCTCGTCGAACGGACGGGTTCCCAGCACCCGTTCCGATGCCTCACGGACCAGCGCGAACAGCTCGTCCAGCACCAGGTCGAGCGATGCCCCCTCACCGACCCGCGTCTTGAGCCTGCGTGCCCGTGCGGTGAGCCCGGCGTCGTCGGTCGCGGTCACCTCGGTCGCCAGGCGATCGATCCGCGCAAGTCGCGCCATGTACGGCGCGAGATCGAACTCGACCGACGAGCCGAGAATCCGCCGGAACCGGCGCTTCAATGTGAGTCGGTCGAGCGGCATCAATGTCACCCGCGCGTCGTCGACGTGCTCCCGCCAGAGATGTTGTGGCTCGAGACGTGGCCCGGGGCGACTACAGCAGGAACGGAATCATCAAGAACTGCCCCAGAACCAGGCCGATGCCGATGCGGACGATCAGCGACGCGTTGATCACCATCGCGAAGCCGACCCACCCGAGGAAGAACGTCGGAACCGAGCTGCCGAGGAGTCCCGCGACAATGCCCGCCAGGACGAGTGCGACCCCGAGAACGACGGCAGAGAACCGGCCTGCCAGCGATGCGCGAGTACTCATCAGCACAACTCCCATGGCATGCGGCCGACGCCGGAAGCGCGGCGGGGGCAAGCCCGCACGAGCCGACGTCAGGACACCGGGCAGTGTGGCTGGTGTCGTGCGCGAAGTTCCCTTGCGCAGGCCAGCAGCACCGCGACGTGATCGAGTAGCGCCCATCGTCGCGCTGTCCGAGGCGAAGAGCGCGTTGGTCACGGACAACGAGGCGATGCAAGCGCTATTTCGCCCGCTCGGGCCCAACGGCGCCGGTGGAGGCCTACCCGTTGCGGGCGGCGGCCCATGCGGAAGCGGATGGCGTCGGCGACGAGCTGCGCACGCTTGCCGTGTCGTTCACGGTGGCGGCGGGCGAGACGTCGATGGGCACGGTGCGGAAGTTATGCCGTTTCCCGATTTGGAGGTCGTCTGGCTCGCTGCTAATCGAAGGCGATCCCTGTTCTGCCTGGGTTCCCAAGCCGGCACCACCACCGGGCCGGATCGACGAGCACGACGAGCGCCGAGTGCAAGAGGAGGCCCACGACGAGTGCCGCGAGCGCGGAGGGACCGATGTATCCGGCCTGCATCTGTTCCAGAATGGCCGACACGGCACCCGGCAGACCGACCGCCAGCCCTGCGAAGAACAGCAGCGAGACGCCCCAGCCGATTCCACGCCTGCTGATCTCGTCGCTCAGCCAGATGAGACACGCGGTGATGGTGGTGAGGGTCAGGACGAGGCAGAGTCTGAAGCCCCAGCCGGGCTGGGCCACGAGCGGCAGCCCGTCGGCGATGGCGGCCTGCCGTTCCAGCCAGAGCGCGATCGCTGACGCCTGCACGACGCTCAGCACCAGCGCGACACCCCGCACCGACCATGCCAGCCCCCGGCGCCCGCGGGCGCCCCGGCCACGCGCGAATCCGAGCGCGGTCGCGAGCCAGGCAATGAACAGTGCGGTGACGTAGGGCATGATGCCGAGAGCGAAGACCGTGCCACGTCCGAGGTTGCCGCCGGTGAAGAGGTCGTAGAGCCCGAGTCCGCTGGCTGACGCGTGTCGGGTCAAGGACGCGAGCGCGTCGGTGTTCACGCCGGGGACGGGTACGCGCGTCCCGACCCAGTAGATACCGACGATCGTCAGGCCCAGGAACGCCAGCGACCGATAAGCCGCGACCGTTTTCGCGGCACGTGCGTAGAGTGCTCTCATCGTCTGCCTCCAGAACCACCCCGCTGCCCGACCGTGGTGCCACTCTTCATACAGGTCGCCCACCAGCGGGCTGCTGGTGCCCTCCAGCCAGCCGAGGAGCCATGTCGCCAGTCTGGGTGGGGTCATGGACGTCCACCTTCCAGTTGCGGCAGGCCCGCCCAGAGCAAGGACAGCGCCTCCCTGGTGGAGCGGGCCTCGCGCACGCCATCCGGCGTCGCTCGGAAGTACCGCTTTGCGCGGCCCCCGCGTTCCGGCGTGGGCTCTCCGAGCCGGGATCTGACGAGGCCCTTCTGATGCAGGCGCTCCAGCGCCGCGTAGACGCTGCCTATCGCGACCTCCCGGCCCGTGCCGGCCTCGAGCGTGCGGGAGATCGTGACCCCGTACGCCGCATCATCCAGCCGGATGACCGCCAGCAGGACCATCAACTCGAAGTTTCCCAGATACGGTCGACCTGCCATTTCTTCTATTCTAGGGAAGAAATTGGATGATGCAAGAAAAAAAACCGCTGCGCGCCTTTCTGCGGTCGCAAGACCTCCGTGTCGCCCGCGTGGCGGCGGCCGAAGCGCCCGGTTGCGGACACGTTCCGCCGATTCGACGAGCCTCGTCCGGCTACGGAAACCGCCAGCGGAGCAGGCGCCGCTCGAGCCGGGCGGCGAGGGCGAAGAGCACCAGCACGAACGTCATGATGATGACGATCAGGGCGAGGGTCAGGGCCGCGTTGTAGGTGCTCTGCGCGAACTGGAGCAGGTAGCCGAGGCCCCGGCTCGAGGCGACGAACTCGCCGACGACGGCGCCGGTGAAGGCGAACCCCACCGCGACCTTGAAGTTGCCCAGCACCCAGGCGGTGACCGACGGGACGTAGACCTCGCGGACGAGGACGCGGCGCCCGCCGCCGAGGGTGCGGACCCGCTCGACGAGGCGCCGATCCACCTCCTTGATGCCGTTGAAGACGGCGAAGAAGATGAGCACCGCGACGAGGATGGTCGCCAGCGCGAGCTTCGATGCGAGCCCGATGCCGAGCCAGATGACGAAGAGCGGAGCGAGGATGACGCGGGGGATGGCGTTGAGCAGGATCATCACCGGCTCGAGCAGCTCCGCGAGCCGCGGCAGCAGGGCGGCCGCGAACCCGAGCACGATGCCGATGGCGAGGCCGGCGGCGAGGCCGGCGATGGCCGCGGTGGCGGTGGCGCCGAGGTGCGGCCAGAGCTCGCCGCCGGCGAGGTCGAGCATGACCCCGCCGACCGCGGACGGGGGCGGCGCGTAGAAGGGATCGAACAAGCCGACCCGGGAGAGCAGCTCCCACACCGCGAGCAGGACGAGCAGCGCGGTGGTGCGCCGGAGGGCCGGGCCGACGGTGTTTGCCGTCATCGACCCGCCTCATCGGTAGCGGTGGACGAAGATGAGCCCTCTACCGAGTCTCCCGGCGGGCTCGACCTCCTGCCTGGCGTCTCGCCGCCGTGGGCGGGGGAGGGCGGGGCCTCTGCCGTCAGGTCGTTCCACAACGTCCGCAGCAGCGGCCCGAAGGCGGGATGCCGCTTCGCGTCGAGGACGTCCCGCGGCCGCGGAATGTCGACGGCGTGCCGCGCGCGCATCGCCGCCCGGGGGCCGTGGCCGAGCACCGCGACCGCGTCCGACGCGCAGATCGCCTCCTCGAGGTCGTGGGTGACGAGCAGCACCGTGAGGCGGTCGCGCTCGACCCAGTCCAGCAGCTCCTGGGTGATGCGGGTGCGGACGATGGCGTCGAGGGCCGCGAACGGCTCGTCCATGAGGAGCAGCCGCGGGCGCAGGGCCAGCACCTGGGCGATGGCCACCCGCTTCCGCTGGCCGCCGGAGAGCTGGGCGGGGAAGCGGTCGCCGTAGCCGGCGAGGCCCAGCGTCGCCAGCCAGTGGTCGGCGCGGGCGTCGGCGTCGGCCGGGGGGACGTCGCGGATGCGCAGCCCGAGGGCCACGTTCTGCCGCGCCGTGCGCCACGGCAGGAGGGCGTCGTCCTGGAACAGGAATCCGACGTCGGGCAGGGTCACGCCGAGGTCGACGGTGCCCTGCAGCGGCTCGAGGAGGCCGGTCACGACCCGCAGGATGCTGGTCTTGCCCGAGCCGGACGGGCCGATGAGGCTGACGAACTGGCCGGCCCCCACGTCGAGGTCGATGCCCTCGATGACCGGCGGCCCGCCGAAGCCGACGGACAGGTCGCGGATGCGCAGCAGGGTCTCGGGGCCGGAGAGTCGAGCGGGTGCGTCGGGCGGCCCGGGTTCGACCGTCGTAGGCATTCGCGTCGATTCGGAGGCGTCGGCGTCCGCGCGTGCGGCGAGTGGCCGCCGGTGGGCCTCAGCCGTTGAAGGCGCTCGAGTCGACTCGGAGGCCGTGGGTCGAGCGGGCGGCCCGGGTTCGGCCATCGAAGGCACTGGCGTCGATTCGGCAGCCGTGGCGGAATGAGCGGGTGCGGCGGCCCGCCGCCCTCGGGGATCAGCCGGCGAGGGCATCCGCATCGACCAGGGTGGCGAGATCGACCTGCCCCGGCTCGAGGAGCCCGGCGATCTCCTGGGCCCTGACCACCCGTCCCGCGGCGTCGAGATCGACGGCGACCCGCTCGGGATACAGCGATAGCCGGTAGCGCTCGACGATCGCCTCGAGCTGGTCGAGATCGCCCCCGGCGACGAGGGCGGAGGGCAGGGCGGCCACGATGTCGCTCGGAGGCAGGGTCCGGGTGTCGGCGAGGCCGCGTTCCAGCGCCGTTGCCAGGCGGCGTATCTCGTCCAGGCGCTCGTCGCGCTCGGCCGCCCGCACCGCCACCCCCATGAACTCGTAGGCGCCGCCGACATGCCGGCGGGCCTCGTCGAGCTCCATGAAGTTGACGAGCTCGCGTCCCCCCGCCTCGGTAATCAGGGTCAGGGCCGGCTCCTGCACCATGGCCGCGTCGAGCTGTCCGATGCGCAACGCGTCGAAGAGGTTGGTGCCGACGGTGGCGAACTGCACGCTCGAGGCGTCGGCGCCGGCCTGATCGAGGAGGAACAGCAGCAGCGCATGGTCGGCATTGCCGAGGGCGGAGACGCCGACGGTACGGCCCTCGAGGTCGGAGACGGCGTCGATCTCGGCGCTGCGGTCGGGGGCGACGGCGAGGGCGAAGAGCGGCAGCCGGCCCGTCGACGCCACCCGGCGGATTCGGGCGCCGTTGGCCGCCGCCTGCAGGGCGACGTCGAACGAGCTGCCCGCGTAGTCGACGGCGCCCCCCACCAGCGCCTGCACCGCCGCGTTGCCGCCGCGCGTGTAGATCAGCTCGACGTCGAACCCCTGGTCGGCGAAGTGCCCCCGGACCCGCGTCACCTCGTAGGGCACGACGCACAGGAGTTGCCCGCAGAACGCCAGGCTGAGCGGCGTCGCCCCGTCCCGCGGGCGCGATCCGCACCCGCTGCTGACGGCGATGACCGCGCCCGCCCCGAGCAGCGTCTTCAGGGCGGTGCGCCGGTCCCAGTCCGCCCCAGGATCGGGCCGCTCGCCGCCGGCCCGGCCGGGACCGGCGGCGGGATCCGACACGACGCCGAGCAGGTTCGGGTTGGTGGCCTCGCAGCAGCCCATGAGCGGGTTCCCCGGTCGGTCAGGACGTTGACGGAAACGACGTTGCCGCGCGCCGAACGCCCCCGACCGCAGAAACGGGCTGCGCCGGGGTCGAGGGCGGCGGCTTCGTTGCCGCGCGCCAAGCGCCCGGCGCAGAAACGGGCTGCGCCGGGATCGAGGCGGGCGGCTTCGTTGCCGCGCGCCGGACGCCCCGACGCAGAAACGGGCTGCGCCGGGGTCGAGGGCGGCGGCCTCGTATCGCTGGTTACCGGCTCGCCACGTACTCGGTCGCGAACGCCTTCAGGGCCTCGCTGCGCAGGCCGATCGCCTCCGCCTCGGCCATGGCCCGGTCGGTGTCCCAGCCGTCGCCCACCACGCGCTTGATGAACCACATGGCGCCCACGCGGTTGGCCGAGCCGCAGTGGATGTAGGCGGGCTGGTTGCTCTCGTCGGCGATGGCGGCGAGGAACGTCTCGGTATGCTCGTCGGTGGGGGTCCGGAACGGGATGTGGATGTAGTTCAGCCCGGCCTCCTCGGCCGCGGCCCGGCTGCCCTCGATGTTGGCGCCGTTCTCCCCGGCGGTGCGGAAGTTGATGACCGACGCGAAGCCGAGGTCCGCCAGCGCGGGCATCGCCGAGGCCGGCGTCGCCCCGGCGCAGGCGACGGTGGCGTCGACGCGCGTGTAATTGACGACGCCCTCGGGCGCCTCGTCCTGGGCGTGGGCGGCGGGGGCGACCCCGAGGGTCAGGCCGGCGGCGACGAGGGCTGCCGGGACGATCTGCGAAAGCTGCTGTAGACGTGTCATGGATTCACTCCTTGCTGTTCTCCGGTTTCGTCAGTGTTCCCGCGTTGCGCCGAATCAGTTCGCCAGCGGGTGGGGCCTGATCTGGAACTTCACCAGGTTGCCCGGCTCCACCGGTCCCCCCTCGACGTGCCACGCGGCGTCGGCGCCGTAGGTGGCGTAGACCCCGCGTCCCTTCCAGCCGCCGTCGGGGTCGTCGATGCGGCCGTCGAGCCCGCGGCTGTGGAAGCCCTGGGGGTAGGGCACCCGCAGGGTCACCCACTCCCCGGTCTCGGGCAGCAGCGCGAGCAGCGAGTCCGAGCTCGAGCCGTTGGCGATGGGGACGTTCTCGCCCAGCCCCAGCGTGTCGAACTGGTCGACCCAGTTGTAGTAGTGGAAGTCGGTCCCGATGTCCGTGCCCTCGAAGTCGGGGCCGGGCACCTTGTAGAAGCTCCACCCCTCGTCGCAGTGGCGGCCGTCGCGCACCTCGGGGCCGCTGAAGACGGTGCACGCCGAGCGGTCGAAGCTGGCGAAGTGGCTGCTCCCGGCCAGCGCCGCCCACAGCACGCCGTTGCGGTCGACGTCGAGGCCGCGGGTGCGGTAGCCGTGCTCGGCCGGCACGACGTAGAGCTCGGCCACGCACGTCTCGGGCGGGTTGTCGCCGCGGTCGAGGCGGACGAGGTCGCCGGGATAGCGGTCGGAGACGATCCACACCGCGTCGTCGACGGGGTTGGTGATGACGCCGTAGGCGCCGGCGACGATGCGGGTGTCGAGCGCCGGGTCGTGCTCGGCCTCCGCGCCGCCGCGGGCCGGCTCGTTCCACGGCTTGGTGACGACGCCGTCGCCGTTGGTGTCGAGCACGGTCGGGCACCAGCCCTGCGACGCCTGTTCGTCGCCGGTCTCGTCGTACATCTTCGTGTCGAGCCAGCCGATGACCTGCCCGCCCCCGCTGAAGTAGAGCGTGTCGTTGTCGTCCTCGGCGAACTGCAGGTGGTGGGTGCCGAAGCACGTGTGGATGAGCTCGAACTCCTCAGTCTCGGGCTCGTAGTAGCCGGTGTGCCGGCCCGCCCGGTCGACGGGGAAGTACTGCGCGTAGGGGTTGTCGGAGCCCTCGCGGCACCATGCCGGGTTGTCGATGGACTGCACCCGGGTGGTCAGCCACACCCGCCCCTCGGCGTCGAGCATGGGGTTGTGGGGGTTGGCGGGGTCGTTCCACACCGCCCGCTCGCCGAAGTCGCGCCACGCCTTGAAGCCCTCGGTCCGGAACATCGACGGCACCGTCGACCGGTCCACCCGCAGCGGGATCTTCAGCATCCGCGACTCGTGGCGGTTGGGGTCGGTGATGAGGAGGAAGTCGTTGCCGATGTCGACGCCGTAGATCGGGCCGTTGGCGTTGACCGTCGGGTTGCGCTTGTCGGTGGCGATCTCGTCGTGCACGAAGGCGACGTTGTCGCCCCAGTTCCACTGCGTCAGCACCACGTTGCGCTCGATGCCGGACGGCCGCGGCGGGGCCGGGGGCACGGCGCCGGCGGCGATGCGGTCGCTCCAGTCGGCGACCATCTCGAGGCCGCGGCCCCGGCCGAACTGGGTGATGAAGCTGGCCATCAGCGACCCGCGCTGGCCGCGCTGCGTCCGGTCGTCCCACGCCTCGATGCTCGAGTCGAAGTCGGCGAGGTCGGGCACCACCCGGGTGCGCTCGTTGCCCACCTGGTGGCAGCGCTGGCAGCCCTTCAGCACGTTGATCCACTCGTCCTGGCTCTGCAGCCGCTCGTTGATGCCGTTGCCGTCCTCGCCGGTGCCGGGGAACTCGTGGGCGTCGGGGAGGTCGATGAGGGCGAGCCAGTAGTTCGAGGGGTAGACCTGCGCCGCCTCCTGCGGGGTGGCCGCGACCGCCGCCCGCAGGTCGAGCTCGGCCCCCGGCGCCGCCTCGACCGGGGTCGAGTCGACGAGACCGTAGCCCCGCACCCACACGTCGTAGGTGGCGGCGGGCAACTCGGGCAGCAGGAACCGGCCGTCGTCGCCGGTGACGACGATCTTGCGGAACACCGTCTCGAGGTCGTCGGTCTCGGCGATCACCCACACGCCGGCCTCGGCGCCGCCGCCGCTGGTGACGGTGCCGGTGATGACCCCGTCGTTGGCCTGGGCCGAGAGGGCATCGTCGTGCAGCAGGGTCGCCGCGACGGCGGCGAGGATGCCGGCGGCCGCGAGCGTGCAAATCCTTCGCATCATGTCGTTTCTCCTAATTCGACCCGGCGCCGAGCTCCTGGAGCAGGGCCACCGTGTCGGGCCACGCCTTCTCGGTGTTGGCCACGAAGACCCCCCCGGCGATCATCAGCGGGGTCCACCCGAGGGCGTTCGGAGCGTCGATGTCGGCGCCCTGCTCCAGCAGGTACTGCACGATCAGGTTCGACCCCATCATCGCCGCGCCGTGCAGGGCGGTGCTGCCGCTCCAGCGCATGTCGCCGCGGTCCCGCTGCGCGTCGAGCTCCAGGAGGTTGAGCGGGTGCCGCAGCAGCAGGTCGCGGCCCTCGCCGACCAGCGGGGTGTCCCCGAAGTCGGTCGCGGCGTGGATGTCGTTGCCGAGCTCGATGGCGAGGCGGACCGCTTCCAGCCGCGTCTCCTCCGGCGTTCCGTTCAGGGGGCCGGGGCTCTCGCCGTCCCAGAAGCCCACTCCCGCCGCCGCCATCAGCGGCGTGATCCGCTGGTCGGTCGGGGTCAGGGGGTCCGCCCCGTACCGGACGAGCAGCCGCATCAGGTCGACGTCGGCGTGCTTGGCCGCGAGGTAGAACGGCGTCGCCCCCACGAAGCTCAGGAAGTTGCGTCCGACGGAGATGCCCGGCGGGGGCCTGACGATGCCGAGGTCGACCTCGAACGGGATCTCCCGCCAGTCGATGCGCGCGTTCGGGTTCGCGCCCGCGTCGAGGAGGGCGCGCGCCAGATCGAAGCTGTCGAGAGTGCCGGTCTGAAGCGGCGGCCGCCCGGACCCCGGGCGCCGGATCCACGCCAGCGCGTGCAGCACCGAGCCCCGGGGGTCGGGGCGGTTGGGGTCGGCGCCGAGCTCGAGCAACCGTACCGCCAGCTCGTAGTGCGCGTTGACGACGGCGAGGGCGAGCGGGGTGGTGCCGTCGCGGGCCGCCCCGTGGATGTCTGCGCCGGCCGCCAGCAGCGCGTCGACGGCGCCGATGTGCCCTCCCCGAACGGCGAACAGCAGCGGCGTGAGGCGTCCGCTCGACCGGGCCTCGACGTCAGCCCCGGCCGCGACCAGCGTGAGGACCGCGTCCGCGTGACCCTCGGCCGCCGCCCACATCAGGGCGTCCTGTCCCCGCCACGATTCCGTGGCGTGCACGTCGGCGCCGGCCTCGATGAGTCGCTGAACGGCGTCCGGCCGCCCTGTCCGGGCCGCCAGCATCAGCGGCGTGTCGCCGCCGGGGCTCGGGCTCTCCGGGTCCGCGCCGGCTTCGAGCAGCGCCGCGACGAGGGGGGCGCTGCCGTTGGCGGTGGCCAGGGCGAGCGGCGTCACGCCGTAACGGTTCGCGGCGTCGACCCGGGCGCCGGCCTCGATGAGGCGGCGGACGAGGGGCCGGTCGTCGCGCTGCACCGCCCAGTGCAGGGCGGTGGTCCCGTCCGCCTCGGCCGCGTCGACGTCGGCGCCCGCCTCGAGAAGGTCCGCCACCGTCTCGACGGCGCCCTGTCGCGCCGCGTCGACGAGGGCGTCCCCGGTCTGCTGCCCGGCCGCCGGGGCGCCCGCCCCGAGCGCAAGCAGGCCCGCGACGAGAATGCCGGTTGCCGGACACGGTCCACGACGGTCGCGCATGCTCATCTGTCCACCCTCACTGGACGTCCAACCCGATGCGCCCCGAATCGGCGCTGTGCATCCGGCCGCGAAGCGGTTCCCATCCGGATCCGAGCAGTGTACACGCACACTATACCGAATTGCGGGACATGGCGGAGGACGGGGGGGACGGTGCCTGTCCCCGGTCGGACGCCGGCCCGCTCGCGTCGTCGTAACCTGTTGCGCTTCTGCTGCGTGCCCTTCCGGGAGCGGCGGCCATGCAGGGGTGAACCGCGCCGTGCCCAGGCACGGATTCCGCCTCTTGTATGCGCGCGCCATGGAGTGCGCTTGGGTAAGCCACGTGTCGTGAAATCGCTCCCGCCCCGGCGCGCGCGTGGTTGGGCGACTCGGTCAGCGATACGGACCCGGCACGGTCTCCCGCCCCTGCGCGCGCGTCGTCGGGGCCATGACCATTGACCCGATGCGTGTCGCACGCCTCGGCGGGATGCAGGCCGCATGCCGCCGTCCTGCGGGTTCCGGCGTGGGACGGGGTCGTGGGCCGCACGACGGCCGACTCTCCCCGAAGTCCGACGCGCCGGCGGGTGCCGCGGCCGGCAGGGCCGGTCCACGGCGTTGACAACCCCGAGGATTGGGCGTATTAAAAGGGGTTCAATGGCCAAGAGAAGGACAGGTGCGCTCGCCATCGCCATGCTCGCGTCGGGGTGGCTCGCGCAGCCCGCCGCGGCCGGTCAGCCGGAGACTCGCACCGCCGGGCCCGAGGCGCCGCCAGGGCACGAGTCGGTCCTCTCCGCCGGCGACGTGACCGCGGTGCTCGACCGCTACTGCGTGACCTGCCACAACGCGCGGGTCGTCGACGGCGAGGGTGCGGCGCCCTCGTCGCTGGTGTCGCAGCTCCGCGCCGTCGGGCTGTCGCTCGACCGCCTGGACGCGTCGAACGTGGCCGAGCATGGCGCGGCCTGGGAGGCGGTGGTCCGCAAGCTGCGGGGCGGGTCGATGCCGCCCATCGGCCGGCCCCGTCCCGACGAGGCGACGGTCGAGGGGGTCGCGTCGTGGCTCGAGGCGTCGCTCGATCGCGCCGCCGCGGCGGCGCCCGACCCGGGTCGCCGGCCGGCGCTCCACCGGCTGAGCCGCACGGAGTACGCCAACGCCGTCCGCGACCTCCTCGGGCTCGACGACCTGCCGAAGGAGCTCGACATCGCGGTGATGCTGCCGGCCGACAACGCCACCAGCGGCTTCGACAATCTCGCGGAGCTGCTGTTCGTGTCGCCGACCCTGATGGAGCGGTACCTCGCCGCGGCGCGCAAGATCAGCCGGCTCGCCATCGGCGACCCGACGATGCTGCCCATCGTCGACACCTACCAGCTCGACCGTGACCTCGTGCAGGACGGGCACCTCGAGGGGCTGCCCCTGGGGACCCGCGGCGGCACCCGGGTGCGGAGCCACCTGCCGCTCGACGGCGAGTACCTGATCACGGTGCAGTTCACCCGCGCCGCCCGCGAGCCCCACGACGTCGAGGTGAGCGTGGACGGCCACCGGGTCGAGCTGTTCACGGTGGGCGAGAACCCGCCGGAGCGGCTGGCCACCGGCGTGTTCGCCTTCGACGCGGACCCCGACGTGCAGGTGCGGGTGCCCCTGCGGGCCGGTCCCCGCGAGGTGGCGGTGGCGTTCCTGCCCAAGAGCGGGGCGGTGCCCGAGGGGCTGGTGCGGTCGTACCGCTCGCGGAGCCGGCAGCCGTCCATCGCCAGCGTCATCGTCAGCGGTCCGTACGGCGCCGACGGGGCCGGCGACACCCCCAGCCGCGAGCGCATCCTCATCTGCCGGCCCCGGACCGGCGGCCCCGAGGCGGAGCAGACCGCGTGCGCGCGTTCCATCCTGTGGACGCTGGCGCGGCGCGCCTATCGGCGTCCGGTGACCGAGGGCGACCTCGACCGGCTGCTGCCGTTCTACGAGCAGGGGCGCGGCGAGGGCGGGTTCGAACGCGGCATCCAGCGGGCTCTCGAGCGGCTGCTCGTCAGCCCCGAGTTCCTGTTCCGCATCGAGCGCGCCCCGGAGAGCGTGGCCGACGGCGAGGCGTACCCGGTCAGCGACCTCGAGCTGGCGTCGCGCCTGTCGTTCTTCCTGTGGAGCAGCATTCCCGACGACGAGCTGCTCGACGCCGCCGTCCGCGGCGAGCTGCGCGACCCCGCGGTGCTCGACCGCCAGGTGCGCCGCATGCTCGCCGACCCGCGGTCGGCCGCCCTCGTCGACAACTTCGCCGAGCAGTGGCTCTTCCTCCGCGACGTCGACGCGAAGGAGCCCGACGCGGGGTTCTTCCCCGGCTTCGACGAGAACCTGCGGCTGGCGTTCCGGCGCGAGACCGGGCTGTTCGTCGACAGCGTGCTGCGCGGGGACCACAGCGTCCTCGACCTCCTGACCGCCCGGCACACGTTCGTGAACGAGCGGCTCGCGCGGCACTACGGGATTCCCCACGTCTACGGCAGCCACTTCCGGCGGGTGGAGCTCGACGAGCCGGAGCGGCAGGGGCTGCTCGGGCAGGGGAGCATCCTCACCCTGACCTCCTACGCCACCCGCACCTCGCCGGTGCTGCGCGGCAAGTGGATTCTCGAGAACCTGCTCGCCTCGCCCCCCCCGCCGCCCCCGCCCGACATCCCGGCGCTGGAGGAGACCACCGAGAGCGGCGAGCCGCGGTCGATGCGCGAGGCGATGGAGCAGCACCGCGCCAACCCCGCGTGCGCGAGCTGCCACGCCCAGATGGACCCCCTCGGCTTCGCCCTCGAGAACTTCGACGCCATCGGGCGCTGGCGCACCGTGGGCGAGTCGAACGACCCCATCGACGCGAGCGGCGTCCTTCCCGACGGCCGGCGCTTCGAGGGGCCGGCGGGCCTGCGGGCGGCGTTGCTGCACGCGCCCGAGCAGTTCGTGCACACCGTGACCGAGAAGCTCCTGATGTACGCCCTCGGGCGCCCTGTCGAGCACTTCGACGCGCCGACCATCCGCGCCATCGTCCGGGACGCCGAGCGCGACGGCTACCGCTTCGCGTCCATCGTCCTCGGCATCGTCAACAGCACGCCTTTCCAACTGAGAAAGTCATGACCATTTCCAAGCTCGCGCTGCCCCGTCGGACGTTCCTCCGCGGCATGGGGACCGCCGTGGCCCTGCCGCTCCTCGACGCCATGGTGCCGGCGGCGACCGCGCTCGCGAACACCGCGGCGCGGCCGGCCACGCGGCTTGGCTTCGTCTACATCCCCAACGGC
Source organism: Vicinamibacterales bacterium (assembly GCA_965261285.1). Lineage (GTDB taxonomy): Bacteria > Acidobacteriota > Vicinamibacteria > Vicinamibacterales > UBA8438 > JAJEEA01. The sequence continues at coordinate 729,250 of OZ253457.1, forward strand.
GTGATCCAGGAGCAGTTCGTGCCCGCCGCCACCGGGGCCGGGTTCGCCCTGTCGCCGACCCTCAGCCCGCTGGCGCCGGTGCACGACCGGCTGCTCGTGCTGAGCGGCCTCGCCCACCGGCAGGCCGACTCGTTCGGCGACGGCAACGGCGACCACCCGCGGGCGACGGCCGCGTGGCTGAGCGGCGTGCACGCGTGGGAGCGCCGGGGACGCATCGGCCCCACCGCGATCAAGCTCGGCACCACCGCCGACCAGATCGCGGCCCGCGAGCTGGGCCAGGCGACGGCGTTGCCGTCGCTCGAGCTGGTGCTCGAGAAGCCGACCGCCATCTCGTGCGACTCGGGCGACTGCTTCTACTCGAACACCATCTCGTGGCGCGACCCCACGACGCCGCTCGAGATGGAGCCGCACCCCCGCGTCGTCTTCGAGCGCCTCTTCGGCGACGGCGGCACGGCCGCCGACCGGCGCGCACAGGCGCGGCAGGCCGGCAGCATCCTCGACTCGGTGACGGAAGAGGCGCTGAGCCTCGAGCGCACCCTCGGGCCGTCCGACCGCAACAAGCTCAGCGAGTACCTCGACTCGGTGCGCGACCTCGAGCAGCGCATCGGCCGGGCCGAGGCCCGCGACGACCAGGCCGAGATCGACCTCCCCGACCGGCCCATCGACATCCCCGAGGACTTCGAGGAGTACGCCAACCTGATGTTCGACCTGACCGCCCTCGCATGGCAGGCCGACGTCACCCGCGTCACCACGCTGATGATGGCGCGCGAGACCAGCCCCCGCACCTTCCCCCAGATCGGGGTGCCCGACCAGCACCACACCGTGTCGCACCACCGGAACGACCCCGACTACATGGCCCGGAAGGCCAAGATCGACCTCTACCACGTCTCGCTGCTCAGCCGCTTCCTCCAGAAGCTGCGGGCGACCCCCGACGGCGACGGCAACCTCCTCGACCACTCGATGACCGTCTACGGCGGCGGCATCGGCAACGGCAACCTCCACGAGCACACCAACCTGCCGTGCCTCGTCGCCGGCGGCGGAGGCGGCCGGCTGAAGGGCGGCCGTCACCTCGCCTATCCGGAAGACACCCCGATGACCAACCTCCTGCTGACGGTCCTCGACAAGGCGGGAGTCCCGGCCGACAAGCTGGGCGACAGCACCGGGCTGCTGAACACCCGGCCGCTGTCGGGGGTGTAGGGGATGCGGAGCCGGCTGGCGACGGCCCCGGGGCCAGTCGCCAGCCCGGAAAGCGATATCCTGCGCCGAATCACCTCCAAATCCGGCCATCTTCGGCGGCAAGCCGATCATCCGGAATCGCCGACCTTCAGGCCCGGTGGCGTTGCTGCTCGAACGCCCCGTCGACGAGCCGGTGCGTGGTCGCGTAGCAGCGTTGGCAGAAGTCCGAAAACGGTGCGAGTTCGGCGCGATTCGGCCAGACGCCGGTTTCGGGCGTGACGGGTCCGATCCGGCGCTGGTAGCGGGCCAGGGTGTCGATGTAGATCCGGCGCTCCTCCTTCGGAATCACGAGCGGCGGCAGTCCGGCGTTGAGCAGGGGGACGTTGGCGACGAGGCGGGCGAGTCGGCCGTTGCCGTCCCAGAAGGGGTGGATGGACACGAAGCCGGCGTGGATGCGGGCGTAGGCGGGGGCGGCCTCTGCCGCTCCGGCGTCGTCGGGCCGGAGCCGGGTGGCGTTGACGCAGTCGAGGACCTCGGCCATCAGGGCGGGCACGCGATGACGTCGCCGTAGAGGCCGCGGCGCGAGCCGCCCTTGAACGGCTCGCTCGCGTCGAGGACGACGTGGGGCATGGTGTGCGCGACGTAGAGGAAGAACGGCTCGTCCCGGTGGCGCCGGATGAACGCGAGCGCCTCGTCGGTGTAGCGGCGGGTCAGGTCGTGGAGGGGGGCCGACTCCTCGATGCGCTCCTCGTTGCGGTACACCCAGTGGACCTCGCCGCTGTCGTTGGCGCCGACGACACCGAACCAGTAGTCGAAGCCGCGCCGCACCGGGTTCAACTCGGGGCGGAAGCCGCGCCGGCGCTGGGTGATGTCGGTCTTGCCGATCATCCCGGTGGCGTAGCCGGCGGCCTGGAGGACCGACGGCAGCAGGATCTCCCGCTCGTGGACGTAGGGGAAGTTGTTCTTCTGGTTGCCGTACTCGGCGACCCGGATCGGGTAGCTGCCGGTGAGCAGCGCAGTGCGGGACGGGCCGCACACCGGCTGTGCGTAGAAGCTGGTGAACCGCATGCCCTCGTGCGCCATGCGGTCGATGCGCGGCGTCTCGAAGTCGGTGGCCCCGAACACCCCGAGGTCGCCGTAGCCCTGGTCGTCGGCGAAGACGAGGACGAAGTTCGGCCGGGTCGGCGCCTCCTGCGCTGTCGCCGGCGCGGCGTACGCGCAGAGGCCGGCGGCGAGGAGCAGCAGAATGCAGGGCAGCCGTTCCGGGCGGCGGGGCATGGGGTTTCTCCTTGTGTCGCGGCGGGTTCGCGCGAGCTGCCGCCTGAGGACGGCGGCGGTGACGAAGAGCCAGAACAGCAGCGCGCCCGTCAGCACCCCGGGCGGGAGCAGCATCTGCCCGTCGCGGGTGGTGACGATGGCGCCCGCCTGGTACAGCAGGAGAGCGCCTATCGTCAGCCAGAGCAGCCACCGGCGCACCGTGCCGCGGCGGCCCAGAGCTCCTACTCCTTCCGGATGCTGTAGAGCTTCGACTGCGTGCGGATGAGCAGCCGGTCGCCCGCGATGGCCGGCGACGCCAGGGCGAGCTCGCCGAGGCTGTTCACCCCCATGACCTCGTACTCGCGTCCGGCCCGGATGACGTAGGTGTCGCCCTGCTCGCTCAGCGCGAAGATCTTGCCGTTGTAGGCCCAGGGCGACGACGTGAAGCTGGCCGCGACGCGAATCCGCTGCCGGCCGTAGACCGGCTCGCCGGTCCGCGCGTCGTAGGCCTCGAAGAAGCCGCGGTCGAGCAGGCTGTAGTAGATGTCGCCGTAGATCAGCGGCGACGTGTTGTAGTTCCCGGCCCGCGGCTGGTACCAGGCTACGTACTCGTTCGACCGCTCGCCCTCCGCGAGGGTGATGTCGCCGCTCGCCCCGGGACGGATGGCGTAGGCGGGCCGGTGCTCGTCGCGGAAGTAGCCCGAGTTGACGTACACCAGGCCGTGGCTCGAGAACGGGGTGGCGATGGCCGCCCACGACATCCGGCCGTCCATCTCCCAGAGCAGGTTGCCGTCGAGGTCGTACGAGCGGATGCGGTTCACCGCCGACGTCACGATCTCGGTCCGCCCCTCGTGCTCCCACACGTACGGGCTCGCCCAGCTCGACACCTCGTCGCGCTCCGTGCGCCAGAGCTCGGCCCCGGTGCGCTTGTCGAGGGCCGCGATCCACGACTCCTCCTCGTTGTCGTACACGATGATCAGCATGTCCTCGTGCACCACCGGCGACGAGGCCGACCCCCAGTCCGATCGCGTCTGCCGGTCGGGTATCTCGAGCCTCCAGACCTCGTTGCCGTCCATGTCGAACGTGTAGAGGCCCAGCTCGCCGAACCGCACGTAGACGCGCTCGCCGTCGGTGGCCGGCGTCTCCGAGGCGTACGAGTTCTTCATGTGCCGCGGGAAGTCGGGGCGCCCGGTCCGGACCGAGCGCCGCCACAGCACCTCGCCGGTCTCGAGGCTCAGGCAGTAGACCAGCCAGTCGTGCTCCAGGGGCACCGGGTCGGGCCGCCCGCGGGGGGCGTAGAGGCCGGGCTTGGGCAGCTCGAAGTCGCCCTCGGCGGTCACCGTGGTCAGGAAGACCCGGTCGCCCCACACCACCGGGCTCGACCAGCCGAGGCCGGGGATGTCGGCGACCCATTCGACGTTCTCGGTCTCGCTCCAGCTCTCCGGCAGATCCGGGTTGTCGGCGACCGCCGCGTTCATCGTCGGCCCGCGGAACTGGGGCCAGTTGTCGTTCCCGGCCGCCGCCGTGGCGGCAGCGAGGGTGAGGCAGAGGGCGAGTGCGCATCCCGTCGTCGTGAGTCTCATCGTCGTGTCCACCTGATCGAGCCCGCCCGCGGGCGCCGCCGGGGCGCCGCGGGCGGGCGGGTTGGTTCGGGCCGCCGCCACTTCGGCTATTGGCCGGGGAGCATGATGTGGGCGGCCGACATGCCCGCCTCCATGATCCAGGTGCCGGCCTGCGTGTAGCTGCCCGCGTCCGGCAGGCCCAGCGATTCGGCCGTCGCGAACGGCACCGCGATGGTCGTGTGCAGGTTGGCCGACTCGGCGTCCGCGCCGTTCAGCGAGTAGTACACCGACCCGAACTCCGAGACCTCGCGCGAGCCGTCGGCCTCGGCCGTGTCCCGCGTCTCCCGCAGCTCGTCGGCGCTCATGCCCGACATGGCCCAGGCCCGGTTCTGCTTGACGCGGGCGAGGTTCCCCTCGCTGGTGCACTGCACCGCGAACTCGCGGCTCGGCTCGTCCGACCGGTCCCAGCAGATCAGGCCGTTCGAGCCCTCGCGCAGCACCGTCTCGGCGCCGTCGGGAGCGAGCCGGAGCACGGTGGCGTTGGCCCGCAGGGCCGCCGGCGCGGCCATGGTGGCCTTGGCGATCTCTTCTTCCATGGTCTGGGCGGGCACGGTTGCCGGCGCGGCGAGGAGGGCCGCCCCGGCGAGGGCGATTGCAGCGATATGGGTCTTGCGCATGAGTGTGGCTCCTTCGATTTCCACGGATTCGGGCGGCTGCAGGGTGCTGCACCGGTCCCGGACATCGCGCCCACGGTCGCAGGCGTTCCGCCCAGATTCTAGCAGTCCACACGGCTCGGTGGCACCGAGGGTCGCCGCTGTGCCCGGACTCGGCGACCGCGTGGCGGCTGCCGGGCTGCAGTGCTTCCGTCGGGACAAGGACAGTGACGGGGGAAGGCGTGCGTCCGGGGGCAGTCGGCGGGGCCGGTGGCCGGCGCGGGTAGCCGTTCAGTCGAGGGGCGCGCCGGGAGGCTTGCGCTGCCGGGGCAGACCGCGGGGAGCGGTCCGCCCGGCACCTGCGCCAGCCCTGCTCAGTAGCCGTCGGACGCGACAAGGGTGGAAACGAGAGCGGCCCACAGCCCGGCGGATACGCCGTAGCCGATCCATGCGGCCTTGACGCGCTTGCCCTTGGCCACGCGGACGTAGCCGGTCGTGTAGCAGTTCATGTCGTTCCGGGAGATGCCCGACAGGGCATCGGCCGGCGGCGTGGGGTCGCTGGTGTGGGCCACGATGGGCATGATGGGGACGAAGAACGGCGTCAGCAGAAGTCCGCCGGCGAACCAGCCCCCGGAACCCTGGCGAGCGCGGCCGTCCTGCTCGCCCTGCCGGGCCGCGACCTGGCAATCGGTCTGCTGTGCGCGGGACAGCGTCATGCGGGCCGCGTGTCGGGCGGCCGACTCCAGGATCGGTCCCCGCTCGGTGGCGTGGAGGGGGCCGGTGAGGCAGCCGATGATCGCGAGGGTGGCGAGGAGTTTTCTCATCGATGGATCCTTCCTTGTCTGGACCGTTGGTCGAGAGCGGGCGCGGGAGAATCGGTCGCCGGAACCTGCAGGCGTAACCCCTCATCCCGCTGCCGCCCAGTCACTCTCGACAAGGTAGGCGGCGCGCGTGTCAGAACCTGTCAGCGGCCGGTGAGCGGTGCTCCTGGCGGGTGCGTGCGGACTCTCGCCATCGGACGAGGCGAAACAGCTTACGACGGCCGCGCCGGCGGGAGCGCACGTTCGGCCGTGCGGTCGAGTTCAGCGAGTGCGGGCGGCGAGAGGCGACGGCGTTCGGGGCAGAGAGCGAGAACCTCGCCCACGATTACAGCTTCTGCCCTGCTCAGAAACTGAGCGAAACGGCGACGCCGCGGCGGTCGGGCGAGAGCTCCGGGGACAGGCGCGGTCTGGAGGACGCTGCGATGGGGGGGGCTCGCGGGGCCGTCAGATCAGCGAGCGCTGGCGGGGCGAGGCGCCGCCCGCCGGGTCCACGTGCGGGAGGTCGCGCTGCCCGCCGGATGGCGCCCGCGCGTCGTCGCGGCGGTGGGCCTCGTGGGCGCGGGCCGCCATGTCGGAGACGAGGTCGACCAGGGCCGGCGGCTCGACCGCGCGCGCGGCGCCCGCGAACCCGACGATCCAGCGGGCGACCTCCTCGAGGTGCGACAGGCTGACGCGGTACTCCAGGTCGCCGTTGCCGAGCCGGGCGACGCGCTGGTCCGGGTGGTGGGTGCTCTCCTCGAGCAGGGCGGCGAGGGCGGCGTCGAAGTGGATGACGACGTCGTGGACGGTCCGGCCGTGGTAGATGCCCCAACTGTGCTTGAGGAACTCGGCGAGGTCGAAGTCCGGCGGGGCGAACCGGCCGTCGAGCCGATCGGCGTCGGCGATTCGGTCGAGGCGGAAGGCCCGCAGCTCCTTGCGCTCGTGGCAGTGCCCGACCAGGTACCAGGCGTTCTCGCGGTGGAAGACGCTGTAGGGATCGACGCCGCGCCGCGTGGTGCTGCCGCTCCACAGCGAGCGGTAGTGCAACGACACCGGGGTCCGGTCGCGGACCGCACCGTTCAGCAGGAGGAGGAGGCCTTCCTTGATGTCGCCGGACTTCTCCGGCCCCGTCAGGGCGAGCCCGCTCGGGGTCTCTTCGATCTGGCGCGTGGCCGCGCTCAGCTTGTCACCGAGCCGGTCGATGGCCGAAGCCACGTCGGGGGCCGTCCGGAGCGCCGGATTGTCGAGGGCCAGCGTCAGGATGGCCCGCTCGGTGGCGGTCAGGGGCAGGAGGCGCATGGTCGCGCCCTCGACGAGCCGGTAGCGGCCGTCGTCGTCGGTGGTGACGGGAATGCTGTACGTGCTCGACAGGTCCGCGAGGTCGCGGTAGGCGGTGCGGAGGGAGATCTCGAAGTGCTCGGCGATCTCCTCGGGCCGCCAGCCGCGCCGGCCGCCGAGGCGCTGCACGAGCAGGTAGAGACGGACCGATCGCTTCATGGTGACTCTGTCTCGGGATCGTGCCACGGCGACCGTGCGGGGCTCTCCTCGCTGCCGGGTCGACCCGGTCGCCGTGCCGTCGTGGATCCTGAGGTTGTCGGGCTCGACGATCAGCCGTCGGCGTCTTCGAGATGCTCCAGCGTCGACAGGATGCCACCGAGGGCGTAGGCGGCGAATCCCGTGAACAGGAACAGCATGGCGAGCGCGAGCCCTTCCGCCCTGGCGAGCTCGACCTCGATGACGCTGCCGGCCATGAACGCGGGGAGGAACATGACGGCATAGGCGAACGTGCGGAGCCCCGGCCGTCGACGGACGTTCATCACGCCGAACCGGCCGTCACCCACGATGATGTACGACGCCAGTGCCAATGCGCCGGCGGCCAGGCCGTTCAGGCCGGCGAGCATCCAGGGCGCTCCGATGAGCTGCCCGACCGCGACGGCGACGAGCGCGCCGGTTGCGACGCCGACGGCGACCGACTTCGTGGTGATTACCTGCATGATTCAAGACCTCCGTGTCTGCTCGTGGGCGGTGCCGGCCAATACGGGGCCGCAGCCGGGGCGACAGGTCCGTCGCGCGAGGCGATGCCGTTGCCGGTCGGCCGCGGTGACGGCGGTGCATCCATGCGGCCGCCTCGAACTTGCGCTATCATGGCACGGATCCGGCTGCCTGTGTTGCGCGGATAACGTGTTTTCCACCATCGTGCGGACGCGATGAACCGATCTCGAAACTGGCGCCCGTGCGGTTTTTGGCACGGTTGCCGTTGAACATGACCAGGAATACGATGCGCACTTGGCTTGTATTCGTCGGTGCCGGAACGCTGTTGCTGCTGTCGGCCGGCGCGACCGCCGGGGCGGCCGCGCCGGGGGAGTCGTCCACGGCCGTCGAGCCGGCCGTCGTGGGCCAGGCGCCCGCGGAGGCCTCCGACTCGGCCGAGGCGTCCCGCACCGTGATCCGGCGCTACTGCGTCGCTTGCCACAACGGCCGCACGCTCACCGCCGGGCTCGCCCTCGACGACGTCGACATGACGCGGGTCGGCGAGCACGCCGAGCTGTGGGAGATGGTGGTCCGGAAGCTGCGCGCGGGGCTCATGCCCCCGGCGGGCCGGCCGCGCCCCGACGAGGCCACCTACGACCGCGTGGCGACGTGGCTCGAGACCGAGCTCGACGCCGCGGCGGCGGCCGCGCCGAACCCCGGCCGCACCCAGACCTTCCACCGGCTCAACCGCGCCGAGTACCGGAACGCGGTCCGCGACGTGCTCGGCATCACCGTCGACGTCGAGGAGCTCCTGCCCGCCGACAGCGCGAGCTACGGGTTCGACAACATCGCCGGCGTTCTGCGCGTGTCGGAATCGCTCATGGAGCGCTACCTGACCGCGGCCCGGCGCATCGGCCGCGCCGCGGTGGGCACGACGCCGCCGACGGCGGTGGCCCGCACCTACACCGTCTCGCCGGCCCTGCCGCAGGACGATCACGTCGAGGGCCTGCCCTACGGGACCCGCGGCGGCACGCTGATCACCCATCGGTTCCCGCTCGACGCCGAGTACGTGCTGCGGGTCGACGTGTCGCGGGTGTCGGGCGGGGCGCAGCTCGAGGTGACCATCGACGGCGAGCGGGTCGAGCTGTTCCGCATGCTGCAGGGGCTGCCGTCGCTCGACATCGACGGGAACGAGGTGGGCGACAACCTCGAGGTGCGGCTGCCCGTCGCGGCCGGCCCCCGCGAGATCGGGGTCGCGTTCCTCAAGACCCCGGCCCTGCTGTCGGAGACCCCGCGCCGCCTCTTCCTGAACCCGACGGTGAGCCGCCGGGAGCTGCCGTACCTGCGCAGCGTCACGGTCACCGGGCCGTTCGACGCGGCGGGCCCCGGCGACACCCCGGCCCGCCAGCGCCTCTTCGTGTGCCGGCCCGCGGACGCCGACGAGGAGGCGGCCTGCGCCGACACCATTCTCGCGACCCTGGCCCGGCGGGCGTGGCGCCGGCCGGTCGACGACGCCGACCTCGGGATCCTGCGCATCGCCTACGCGGCGGGGCGCGAGGCCGGCGGCTTCGAGGCCGGCATCGAGCGGGCGCTGCAGCAGTTGCTGGTGAGCCCCGAGTTCCTGTTCCGGGTCGAGGCCGACCCGGCGGACGCCCCGGCCGCGGCCGGCCGCAACTACCGCGTCGCCGACCTCGAGCTGGCGTCGCGGCTGTCGTTCTTCCTCTGGAGCAGCGTGCCCGACGACGAGCTGCTCGACGCGGCGGCGGGCGGCACGCTGTCCGACCCCGCGGAGCTCGGGCGGCAGGTGCGCCGGATGCTGGCCGACGGCCGCGCCCGGGCCCTGACCGACAACTTCGTCGGCCAGTGGCTGCAGCTCCGGAACCTGGAGGCGGCGCGGCCGTCGCAGGTGCTCTTCGCCGACTTCGACGAGGGGCTGCGGCAGGCGTTCCGCCGCGAGACCGAGCTGTTCTTCGAGAGCATCGTGCGCGAGGACCGTAGCGTCCTCGACCTGCTCGACGCCGACTACACGTTCGTCAACGATCGGCTCGCGCGGCACTACGGCATTCCCCACGTGCAGGGGAGTCACTTCCGGCGGGTGCCGGTGAGCGGGCATCGGGGCGGGCTGCTCGGGCAGGGCAGCATCCTGACCATCACCTCGCACCCGGTGCGGACGTCGCCGGTGTTCCGGGGCAGGTGGATACTGACCAACATCCTCGGCACGCCGCCGCCCGACCCGCCGCCCAACGTGCCGGCGCTGCCGGACCGGGCGGGGGCCTACGCCGACCGCACCCCGTCGATGCGGGAGCGGATGGCCGCGCACCGTGACAACCCCGCCTGCGCGAGCTGTCATGCGATGATCGACCCCCTCGGCTTCGGGCTCGAGCGGTTCGACCCCGTCGGCCGGCTGCGCGACGTCGACGAGCAGCACCAGCCGATCGACGCTTCGGGGGTGCTGCCGGACGGGACGGCTTTCGACGACGTCCCCGGGCTCAGGGCGGCGTTGCTGGCGCGCCCGGACCGGTTCGTGGGCACGCTGACCGAGAAGCTGCTGACCTATGCGCTGGGCCGGGGGCTGGAGCCCTACGACATGCCGGCGGTGCGCGCGATCGTGCGCAGGGCCGCCGACGAGGACTACCGACTGTCGGCGGTCGTCCTCGGCATCGTCGAGAGCCTGCCGTTCCGTGAACGGCGCACGGCCCCGGCGGAGGCGCCGCTGGCCGCCGCGCGCTGAGGGCGAACTGGCGTGGTTCGCGAACTGGCGTTCGTTGGTGAACCGGGAGTAGTTCGTTGGCGAATTGGCGTTCGTTCGTTGGCGACGGCGGTTCGTTTGCAGACTGCAGTTCGTTCGTCCGTCCGTGAAACCGAATCCGTTCGTTCGTGAACCGAATTCGTTTCGAGTCGACCCGTTGGCGAGTTGACCTGCTGACCTCAAGGAGATCGGGATGATCATCACCAAGATGGCGCTGCCGCGGCGGAGCTTCCTGCGCGGGATGGGGGCGACGCTGGCCCTGCCGTTCCTCGACGCGATGGTGCCGGCGCTGTCGGCCGCCGCGCCGGGGCAGGGCCGGGTCACCCGCTTGGGCTTCGTCTACGCGCCCAACGGCACGTACCTGCCCAACTTCCACCCCGCCACCACCGGGAAGGGCTACGAGATGACCCCGGTGCTGCAGGCGCTCGAGCCGTTCCGCAACGACATGGTGGTGCTCAGCGGCCTGAGCAACAAGGGGGCCGAGACGCAGAGCGAAGGGGGCGGCGTCCACACCCGCGTGCACACCGCGTGGCTCAGCGGCACGCGTCCGAAGAAGACCGAGGGGGCCGACATCGAGGCGGGCACCTCGATCGACCAGATGGCGGCGGCGAAGATCGGGGCCGACACCCCGTTGCGCTCGCTGCAGCTCTCGCTCGACCACGAGAACATCGTCGGAAGCTGCGAGAACGGGTATAGCTGCGTCTATCAGCACACCTACTCGTGGAGCGACCCCACCACCCCGATGCCGATGGAGAGCAACCCGCGCGCGGTGTTCGAGCGGCTCTTCGGCGAGGGGGGCTCGCCCAAGGAGCAGGCGGCGCGGCTCGAGCGGGACCGCAGCGTCCTCGACCTCGCGATGGCCGACATGGCCCGCCTGCAGAAGCGCCTCGGGGTGCGCGACCGCGTCATGGTCGACGAGTACCTCGACTCGGTGCGCGACGTCGAGCAGCGTATCCAGCGGGCCGAGCGCCAGAGCAAGGTGTCGCCGATGCCCATCGCCGACCCGCCGGTCGGGGTGCCCGACTCGTTCGACGACCACGCGAAGCTGATGTTCGACCTCGAGCTGCTCGCGTTCCAGTCGGACGTGACGCGGGTCGTCGCCTTCCAGATCTCGCGCGAGCTGAACGGGCGGCCCTACCCCTGGATCGGGGTGCCGGAGGGCCACCACGCCGTCTCGCACCACCAGATGGACCCCGTCAAGATCGCCCAGGGGGCCAAGATCAACGCGTACCACGTGTCGCTCTTCGCCCGTTTCCTCGACCGGATGAAGAACACCCCGGACGGCGACGGGTCGCTGCTCGACCACACCCTGCTGCTCTACGGCACGGGCATGGGCGACAGCGACCACCACACCCCGGTCGACCTGCCGGCGGTGGTGGTGGGCGGCGGCGGGGCCATCGCGGGCGGGCGACACCTCCGGTACCCGATGCACACGCCGTTCACGAACCTCGGCCTGACCCTGCTCCACAAGGTCGGCGTGGAGCGCGAGCGGGTGGCCGACTCCACCGGGCTGTTGACGGACCTGTAGCTCGGAACCGTCGCCTGTGGCTCCGATTGCCGTTCAGCCAAGTCCTCCGGGAGCCCGCGCCGTTCGGCGGCGCAGACTCCTGGATGTCGGAGAATCGTCCGAAACGCGGGCGCAGAGTTGTGCGGCGGCCTCCGGTCGCCGCCCGACGAACCGTCAGGAGGCGCCTTCGACGGCGCGGATTCCTGGCCCGCAAGTCGTCGGTTGCGGCTCCGATTGCCGCCGAATCGACCAGCCAGGGGGCTGCACCTTCGACGGTGCAGACTCCTGGACGCCGGAGAATCGACCATGGAGATGAATCGACGACAGTGGCGCAACGGGCTGGCGGCCGCGGTAGCGGGCGTGCTCCTGTCCATCGCGGCGGCGCCGACGGCGGCTGCTCCGGCGGAAGCCGAGGCGTCGCTGATCGCGGCGGCGCGCGCCGGGGACGGCGCGGCGGTGGCGGCCCTACTCGACGAGGCGGTCGACGTGAACGCGTCCGAGACCGCCGGCATGACCGCGCTGCACTGGGCGGTCCAGGCCGATGCGACCGACGTGGTCGCCCTGCTCCTCGACGCCGGCGCCGACGCCACGGCGCCCAACCGCTACGGGGTCGCGCCGCTGACCCTGGCCGCCATCAACGGCAACGCGGCCGTCGTCGGCCGGCTGCTCGCGGCGGGGGCCGACCCGAACCGGCGGCTCGCGGAGGGCGAGACGGTGCTGATGACCGCCGCCCGCACCGGCCGGCCCGACGTCGTCCGGGCGCTGCTCGCGGCCGGGGCCGACCCCGACGCGGCCGAGCCGTCGCGGGGCCAGACCGCGCTGATGTGGGCGGCGGCCGAGAACAACGCCGACGCCATCCGCGTCCTCGTCGCCAACGGCGCCGACGTTGCCGCGCGCACCGGTGACCCCGCGGCCGGAGAGCCCGGCGGGGTGTTCTCCGCCGAGGTGGGGCTGACCCGCGACGCGCGGTCGGGCCCCTCGTTCACGGCGCTGCTCTTCGCGGTGCAGCTCGGCCAGTTCGACGCGGTGCGGACCCTCCTCGAGCTCGGCGCCGACGTGAACGACACGTTCCCCGACGGGACGAGCGCCCTCGTGGTGGCGGCCATGAACGGGCAGCATGAGGTCGGCATTCACCTCATCGGTCAGGGGGCGGACGTGAACGCGGCCGCACAGGGCTGGAGCGCCCTGCACCAGACCATCCGCCTGCGCCGCACCAACATCGGCCACATGCCGCCCCCCGAGGGCCGCGGCAACCTCAGCAGCATGGACCTCATCCACCGGCTGCTCGAGGCCGGCGTCGACGTGAACGCGCCGATGACCGCCGACTTCCGCGACGGCTACCGCAACCGGCTGAACCGGGTCGGGGCGACGCCGTTCCTCCTCGCCTCGAAGAACGTGGACACCGAGGTCATGCGCGTGCTCCTCGACGCCGGGGCCGACCCCCTGGTTCCCAACGCCGACCTCACGACCCCGCTCATGGTCGCGGCCGGGGTCGACATGTGGAACCCCGGCGAGGACGGCGGGGCCACCGTCGAGCACGAGCCCGAGGCCCTCGAGGCCGTCAAGATGCTCGTGGAGCTGGGCAACGACGTCCACGCCGTCAACGACCGCGGCGAGACCGCCCTGCACGGAGCCGCCTACCGCGGCGCCCCGAGCATCGTGGACTATCTCGTCGGACAGGGGGCGCAGCTCGACGCCCGGAGCGCCCAGGGCTGGACGCCGTGGACCATCGCCAACGGCGTGTTCTACTCGCTCTTCTACAAGGAGCAGCCGTCCACCGCGGCCCGCCTCGCCGAGTTGATGGCCGAGCGCGGCATCTCCACCGCGGGCATGGCCGACGAGCTGCGCACCTGCTTCGACTGCGGCCGCAACCGCGGCAACGCCCGCGACGCCGAGGGGCGCCGCGTCGCCCAGCCGACCCCCGACCGGGTGCCGTCGGCGGTCGAGCCGGCCGCCCAGGAAGCGGCGCAGCCGGTTCCCGAGTAGGCCGGCCCAACTTGCATTCAGGCGCTCTCGTCCCTTCGACCGGCCGGGGGCGCCTCCCTCTCCAACGGAGTCTCGCGCCGGCGATTCCTGCCGGCGCGGGTGTCCTTCAGATTCGGGAAGCGTGCGGCAACCCGAGCGCCGATCCGGCCTTCGGCGGTCCGGGTTGCGGGATTCCGGCTGAACAGGAGACACGGCCCGACACCTGGACGATGCGGGCTGTCGCTGCTCCGGTGACCCGGGAGCATGCGTGGTGGGATCGGTCTGCCACTATGCGTGCGGTGTCGGGGGCGCAGCGAGCCGGGACCTCGAGCGACAGCGAGTTCGATGGCGATCATAAGGCGAATATTTGTGGTATCCTGGCTGAGGAGTGGAAGAGGAGGGCAATGCGTCGTTTCGGTGGCCCGTGGACGACAGAGAAGCTGAAGATCCTGGAGGCCTATCTCAATGCCTACACCACCGCGTTGAAGGACCAGCCGTTCAAGCTGCTCTACATCGACGCGTTCGCTGGCGCCGGCTCGATTGAGCGGCGCGTGGATGACGGAGCCATCGAGTTCCTCCACGGTTCTACCAAGCGAGCGCTCCGTGTCCAGGACAAGCCCTTCGACGAGTTGATCTTCATCGAAAAGCACCCCGTTCGATGCGCTGAGCTTGAGGATCTCCGCAAGCAGTACCCGGACAGAGATATCAAGATCGAGCAGGGGGAGGCGAATCTGGTCCTGAGGGGTCTTGGCCGGAACTGGCATGCATGTAGAGGCGTACTGTTCCTCGATCCGTTCGCCACCGAGGTCGAGTGGTCCACACTTGAGCAAATCGCGGGCTTCCGTGCACTCGATACCTGGATTCTGTTTCCAGTGTCCGCCATTGCCCGAATGCTGCCTGCCCTTCGGAAGCCTGACGACATCTCTCCAACATGGGCGACTCGTCTGACGACCGTCTTCGGTGACCAGAGCTGGCGTGAGCTGTATCGCGAGAACCCGCAGGGGCACCTGTTCGAGGAATCCGGATTGGTGCGCGAGAGGGGCGTAGACGGCCTTCTGAGCATCTACAAGCGGAATCTGGAGCGTGTTTTCGGTGACCGCTTCCTGGCGCAATCAAGGCCTCTGGTGAACTCCACCGGGTCACGACTGTTCGAGTTCATGTTCTGTGTTGGCCACCCGAAGGGCATCGGTCTGGCGAAACGCATCGCGGGGCATATCCTGGACAAGATTTAGCCATGGCGACCCGATCCGGTATCGAATGGACGGAGACGACATGGAACCCGGTCACGGGGTGCTCTCCCATCAGTCCGGGATGCGCGCACTGCTACGCTGAGAGAATGGCGAAGCGGCTTCAAGCCATGGGCGTGAGGAAGTACAGGCACGGGTTCGATGTCGCGGTTCACGCGGCCTCGCTTGAAGAGCCACTCCGCTGGGCCCAGCCGAGGCTGGTTTTCGTGAACTCGATGTCGGATCTGTTCCATCCCTCCGTGCCGACTGCTTTCGTCGACTCGGTATTCGCGGTCATGAATCGGGCTTCGCGACACACGTTTCAGGTCTTGACCAAGCGCCCGGAGCGCGTCGGAGCGCTCGACGGCCGGCTGCGTTGGACACCGAACATCTGGCTTGGCGTGAGCATCGAGTCGGAACGATGGCTCGATCGCCTCCAGCTTCTGGCCGGGACCGGCGCTCGGACGAAGTTCCTGTCGCTCGAGCCCCTCCTGGGTCCGTTGCCAGAGTTGGACCTGTCGGGTGTCGACTGGGTGATTGCCGGCGGCGAATCGGGCCCCGGCGCTCGGCCGGTGCATCCACGGTGGGTCCGGGCGATCCGCGATACGTGCGTGCGTAGCAGCGTGCCTTTCTTCTTCAAGCAGTGGGGCGGCGTGTTCAAGAAGCGGACAGGCCGAGTGCTGGACGGACGAACGTGGGACGAGATGCCTGTTAGTACCGCCGGTGTTCCGCAGGAGCAGCCGTCGGCCGTCGCCCCGGATGCGTTACCACGCAGACGATGACCGGGGGCGACTGCCTGTTCCCGGGGGCGGCCGGCTCGTTTAGTCGCGTATCCGATTCGGCTCGCTTGGCGGCAGCCCCACCCTCCAGCGCTCGCGCCGTCGTCAGAACGCGGCCGTGACCGCGAAGCGGACTCCAGCCACGCGGTCGGCGCGCTCCCACGCGCTCAGGGCTTGGTAGCCGCATCCCGTAGGCGACGGTCAGCCGGTCGGCGGTCCACGAGTCATGCGCGTGGAAGCCGCCGTTGTAGTCCAACTGGTAGGCCAGGTTCGACGGGTGGTTGTAGACGACGCGGTCGGGAGCATGTCCGCGCGGTTCCCCGGCCAAGCCGTCGCCCGTGGCCTCGACTGTCGCACCGGGCAGCACCCTCCCGGCGTCGTCGGCGACCGTGCCGTGATCGACTCTGTGCCGCCGCCGAGGTCGCCGTGACGCCAGCGGCCCGCGTGCGCGACGACGACGAGGAGATGCGGCGGATTTCACCGGCGAGGCCGCGCGCTCAGGACGATGTCGCGAAGCGGCTCGAGCCGGGGCGGGAGCTCGGCCCCGCCGGCCGGCATGCCGTTCTGCTGCAGCAGATAGCTGACGATGTCGATCACGACCTGCGCGCGCAGGGAGTCGGGCTCCTGCTGCGGCATGGTGGTGCCGATGGTGACGAAGAGGTCGACGAGGGGCCGGTCTCGCCACTGGTTAGAAAAGAAGGGCCCGCGCAGGGCGGGGGCGCCGGCCTCGCTGCCGCCGCCGCTCAGGTCGTCGCGGTGGCAGTAGCCGCAGATGGCCCGGTACCGCTCCCGGCCGCGCTCGGCCTGCGCCTCGGTGTAGACGCCGTCCCAGGCGGTTCGGGTCTGGCCGGCTGCGGGTCCGGCGGTCCACGCGGCGGCCGCCGCGGCGGCGCATACGGCGGCCCGCGCGAGCGCCGACCCGAAGCGACGGCCCGGTCTCGCTACTCGGCGCCTTGGAGACCCGCGCTCGGGGGATGTTGCGACGTCAAGGGCAGGGAGACGACCTGCAGCCGCGGCAAGCCCCCTTGGAGACCGTCGCCCGGGGGGCGCCGCGACGCCGAGGGCAGGGAGACGACCTGCAGCCGCGGCAGGAAGCCCCCCTGGAAACCGGCGCCCGGGGGGCGTTTCGACGGGTCGGAGGGTGGTCGCGTGGTGCCTCGGCTCTCCGCCCGAAACGCCGCGGGAGAGCCCGTTCGGCTCTCCGCCCGAAACGCCGCGCGGGAGCCCGCGGGGCTCCGCGGCAAGGACGGCTGGTGGCTCGGAGCTGCTGGTCATCGCCCGGGACGTAGGCCGGCGGGCGGTTGCGCCCTCGATTCGCGCCTCGCTGTGGCTCGGGTTGCGCCACGCCGGCCTACCGGACCGCATGATACCGTTGCAACGGGGCGGCCATGACACGAATCTGCGTCTTCACGGGATCGAAGGTCGGGGCGGGGGGCGAGTACGCGGCGGCCGCCCGAGAGATGGGCGTCCTGCTCGCCGCCCGCGGGCACGGCGTCGTCTACGGGGGAGCGCAGGTCGGGCTGATGGGGGTCCTGGCCGATGCGGTCCTGGCCGGCGGCGGGGAGGTCGTCGGGGTGATTCCCGGCCACCTCACCGCGACGGAGATCGCCCACTCCGGCCTCACCGAGCTGCGGGTGGTCGACTCGATGCACGAGCGGAAGATGGTGATGTCGGAGCTGTCGGACGGCGTCGTCGCCCTCCCCGGCGCCTTCGGGACCCTCGACGAGCTGTTCGAGATGTTGACATGGGCCCAGCTCGGGCTGCACCGAAAGCCGTGCGGCCTCCTGAACGTGGCTGGGTACTTCGACGCGCTCCTCGCCTTCCTCGACCATGCCGTCGAGCGGGAGTTCCTCCTCCCCGAGCATCGCGCCATGCTCCTGGCGGAGAGCGACGGCGCCGTCCTCCTCGACCGGATGGAGGCCCATGCGCCCCCGGTCGTCGAGAAGTGGTCCGATCCCGTGGCGCTGTGACCGGCCGTCGCCCGGGCAGACTCCCAAGGTGAAGCTCGCCTTCCCCGCCCCTCGAAGGGGGCTTGGTTCTGGGCCGCCGATCACGTACGCTCTTTACTCTGGACCATGGCTCCGCCGAACATCGTTCGGCCCCGAACGGGGCGCGGGCTGGTTTTCGTCCGTTCCGGCGACGATTGGCGGGCCAGACGGGACATGATGATGATCAGAAGGAACACACCGGGCATCGCCCTCTTCGCCGTCCTGGCGTGCGGAGTCGTGGCCATGGGGACCGACGCGGCGGCGCAGACGGTGCGGGTCGAGCGGCTGGCCGATGAGCCGATCGTCGGCCCCGAGCTGCACCCGAGCATCGGCGAGAACATCCAGGGGCCGTCGCTGATCCGGGTGCCCGACTGGGTGGCGGATCCGCTGGGCGCCTACTATCTCTACTTCGCGGACCACAAGGGACGCTACATCCGGCTCGCCTACGCCAACGACCTGCGGGGGCCGTGGCGGGTCCACCCACCCGGCAGCCTGCAGATCGCCGACTCGCACTTCCTGACCGAGCCGCCCGAGATCTCGCCCGAGGAGCTGGAGCGCGTCCAGGCCGCGCGAAGGGCGCGCGGGGCGGCGCCGATGTCGCACGATGCCCTGTTCGAGGCGTCGGCTCCCCACATCGCTTCGCCGGACGTGCACGTGGACGACGCCAACCGGCGCATCGTCATGTACTTCCACGGCCTCGACGGAATCGCCACGCAGGTGTCGCGGGTGGCGACCTCGACCGACGGCATCGCGTTCGCGACGCGGCCCGAGCGCCTGGGGCGCACCTACATGCGGGTGTTCCAGCGCGACGGGTGGACCTACTCGATGGCGATGCCGGGGCAGTTCTACCGGTCGCGCGACCCGCTGGGCGGGTTCGAGGAGGGGCCGCTGCTGTTCAACTCGCGGATGCGGCACTCGGCGCTGCTCGAGCGGGGCGACACCCTGTACGTGTTCTGGACCCAGGTCGGCGACGCCCCCGAGCACATCAAGCTGAGCACCATCGACCTCTCGGGCGACTGGATGACGTGGTCGGAGACGCCCGGGGTCGAGGTGCTGCGGCCCGAGCACGACTGGGAGGGGGCCGACGCGCCGCTCGAGCCGTCGGTGCGGAGCACCGCCTACGGCCACGTGAACCAGCTCCGCGACCCCGCGATCCACGAGGAGGACGGGCGCGTCTTCCTGCTCTACGCGGTGGCGGGGGAGAGCGGCATCGCGTTGGCCGAGGTGCATTTCGACTGATTCGAGCTCGACCGCCGGAGCGGGTCCCGTGGCGAGGGGGCGGCGGATCCGGCCGCGGCGGTCGAGGCGCGCGGGAGTCGGCGCCGCAGAGCGCGGGCTCCCGTGCGGGTTGTTGCGAGGTCGCAGCGCGATCTTGCGGTCGAGCTCGGCGTTTAGCTCGCGCGCGACACCCGCGGCGACGATTTCCGTTACAGGCACGTGAACGGGGCGGCCGGCGCGCCGGTCGCCCGAGGACGAGGAGAACAGGCATGATCGACACGAGAAGGACATCGACACGCGCCGGCATGATGCTGGCGGCGGCCGCGTTCGTGGTGACGACCACCTCGATCGCCGCCGCGCAGAACGGCGAGAGCGACTGGGTCGACCGCCCGCTGCCGAACCCGACCGGCGAGGTGATCCTGAACTGGGCGCCCCTGCCCGACGACCGGGAGTGGGGCTCGACGGCGGGCATCGACATCGGCCCCGACGGCCACGTGTGGGCCTACGACCGGTGCGGGGGCCTGGCCCTCGCCGGGGGCTGCGAGGAGAACCCCGACCGCGATCCCGTCTTCAAGTTCGACAAGGACACCGGCGAGATCATGACCAGCTTCGGGGCCGGCCTCTTCGTGCTGCCCCACGGCATCCACGTCGACGCCGACGGCAACGTCTGGGTCACCGACTCGCAGGGCAACGAGGCGGGCACCAAGGGCCACCAGGTCATCAAGTTCAGCCCCGAGGGCGAGGAGCTGATGCGCCTCGGCGTCGCCGGCCAGCCCGGCAGCGGCCCCGGCCAGCTCAACGAGCCGTGCGACGTGATCACGGCGCCCAACGGCGACATCTTCGTCTCTGACGGCCACAGCGGCCAGAGCCCCGATCCCCCGGCCGGCGCCACCGGCCGCATCCTGAAGTTCGCCCCCGACGGCACGTTCATCAAGGAGTGGGGCGAGATCGGGTTCCGGCCCGGGCAGTTCCGCACCCCCCACGCCCTCGAGATGGACTCGCAGGGGCGGCTCTTCGTCGCCGACCGGGGCAACCACCGCATCCAGATCTTCAGCCAGGACGGCGAGCTGCTCGACACCTACATGCAGTACAGCCGCATCAGCGGGCTGTTCATCACCGACGACGACACCCTCTACGCCATCGACTCGGAGTCGGGCGTGGGCAACCACCCCGGCTGGAAGACCGGCGTCCGCATCGGCCCCGCCGGCGAGGACCGGCTGACCGGGTTCATCCCGCCGCACGCGCACGGCGTGCGGGTGCTGCAGGGGGTGGCCGGGGAAGGCGTTGCGGTCGACGGCGACGGCAACGTCTATGCCGCGGAGGGTCCCGGGTCGCGGCCGACCGCCGGCGGCGGCATCACCAAGTACGTGGCGAAGCAGATGGACTAGCCCGCCGCGGGAGTATTCGCGCCCAGCGAGACTCTCGACGGGAACCAGAGCGCAGGAGTTTCGCGTCAGCGAAACTCCCAACGCGACCGAAGGTCGCGCGGTCGCGCGGGCTCCCGGCCGGCACCGTCGCCGGCCGGGAGTTCTCGTGTACGGGCTCGGGGTTCTTTGCCCTGCGGCTCCGACCCTGGCCTGGGCGGTCGCGCCGGGCCGCCGAGCAGGCCGACTACTGGAACTCGACCCGCGACACGCTGGGGGGATCGTCGTCCGCGAAGTGGGGGTGCACGACGTAGACGTCGTCGCCGACCACCGCGGCGGTGGTCGCCTGCGGCTCGTAGGCCGCGACCCCGGCGAGGTCGGCCGTCATCCAGTCGTCGCTGCTCGTCAGGGCCACCACCCGGTTGTCGGCGTTGCTGACGATGGCGAGGCGGCCGGCGCTCCACACCATGCCGTCCTGCCCGGGAATGTTCTCGGGCAGCATCACCGCGGTGGCCGCGGCGGGGTCGGCGAGCGGCACCTTCCACAGCGCGTCGCCCCGCGCCACCAGGAGATAGCCGGCGGGGTGCTCGACGATGCCGTTGGGGCCCGCGCCGTCGTCGTCGAAGCGGTGGAACACCGAGGCCGCGTAGTCGGTGTCGACCCGGTAGACGAGGT
This sequence comes from Vicinamibacterales bacterium, assembly GCA_965261285.1. Lineage (GTDB taxonomy): Bacteria > Acidobacteriota > Vicinamibacteria > Vicinamibacterales > UBA8438 > JAJEEA01. The sequence continues at coordinate 750,140 of OZ253457.1, forward strand.
TCATGCGGGTGTCGGTGACATAGGCGGTCCCGTCGTCGGCCACCGCGACGTCGTTGGCGAAGAACGCCGCGTCGTCGCCGGCGTCCTCGACCGTCGCAGCGAGGTCGACCATGGCGATGCGCTCGCCGGTGGTCAGGTTGTACACCCCCAGCATCGCCTGCCCGCGGGTCTCGCCCTGGAAGACCGAGCGGTCGGAGTTGGCGACGAGCAGCCGGTCGCGCAGCTCGTCGGCCTCGATGCCGACCGACGACACGAGGTCCGGATCGGACACGAGCGCCGTCACGCGGCCGTCCTCATGGAGCTGGAACACCGAGCCTTCGGACAGCGACCCGGTGAGCAGCCGGCCATTGTCCATGTCGTACTCCACGCCCTCGGGAATGAACCCGCCGCGCTCGGCGACGATCACGTCCGGGAGCATCGGCGGGGCCGGCGCGGACGCCGCATCAGACGCCGGCGCGGGATCCGAAGGCTCCGGCCCGGCGCCGCACGCGGCGGCCAGAGAGGCGGCGAGGGCGACGGTCAAGAACTGAACACGCATGAACAGGGTTCTCCTTCCTCCACGACGCGCCCGTACGGCGCGGGCGGGTGCGCGCAAGCCGACCCCCAGGGCCGCCCGCGACGCAACGTTGGAACTCGCTGTCAGTCGGGCGTTGCGCCGCGGAACCGCGCGGATTGCCGTGGGCTTGGCCGGCGGGAGCGCCGCAGGACGGCGGTCGTCGGGCCGACGCTCACGCGCCGTCCGCTCATGACGCGCCGCCGGCGAGCAGCGTCAGCACCGTCTGCATCGTGGCTTCGAGCGCATCCACCCGGCCCGTCAGCCGCGCAATCTGCCAGCCGTTGAACAGCGACGTGACGGCCGCCACCAGCGCGGCGATGGCCGCCGCCAGCGCCAGGGCCCTCTCGGTCATCACGCCCCCTCTGGGCACTGCTTCCATCGTTTCCCAGCGTAGCACGGGCGGCGGGAGTGCTCAACGCGCCCCGCTCTGCGCGGCCTTGCCAGCCTTGCCCGTCCGCCGCCCGGTCTGTCCGCCGGCCCCCTGGGCCCTCCGACCCCTCCGACGCCGGCCCCCCCGTCTCGGATACGATCGGGGCATGACACCCGCTTCTTCCTCATACGGACCTGACGAACGATGAAGGCGGCTGGTTCCCCTGTCGCCAACCCCCTGCGCCGCAACATAGCCATCATCGCCCACGTCGATCACGGCAAGACGACCCTCGTCGACGCGATGTTGCACCAGAGCGGCGTGTTCCGGGCCAACGAGCGGGTCGAGGAGCGCGCGCTCGACAACATCGATCTGGAGCGCGAGCGGGGCATCACCATCCTCGCCAAGAACACCGCCATCCGCTACCGCGATCTCCTGATCAACGTCGTCGACACGCCCGGCCACGCCGACTTCGGCGGCGAGGTCGAGCGGACCCTCACGATGGTCGACGGCGTGCTGCTGCTCGTCGACGCCTCCGAGGGGCCCCTGCCCCAGACCCGGTTCGTGCTGCGGAAGGCCCTCGAGCGCGGGCTGCCGTCCATCCTCGTCATCAACAAGATGGACCGCCACGACGCGCGCCCCGCGGAGGTGCTCGACGAGGTCTACGACCTGTTCATCGACCTCGACGCGGCCGAGGAGCAGATCGACTTCCCGGTGATCTACGCCAACGCCAAGGCGGGCACCGCGAGCCTCGACCCCGGCGCGCCGGGCCGGTCGTTGCGCCCGCTCCTCGACGCCATCGCCGAGCGGATTCCGCCGCCGCGGGGCGATGCCGGGGCGGGGCTGCAGGTGGTGGTGGCGAATCTCGATTCCAGCGACTACCTGGGGCGCATCGCGATAGGCCGCATCGTCAACGGCCGGGTCGCCCTGGGCGACGAGATCGCGGTCTCGAAGCTGGGCGGCGCCGTCGACCGCACCCGGGTGACGAAGCTGTACCTGTTCGAGGGCCTGCAGCGCGTCGAGGTGGAGTCGGCCGCCGCCGGCGACATCATCTGCCTGGCCGGCATCGACGACATCACCATCGGCGAGACCATCACCGACCCGCAGGATCCGAAGCCGATCCCGCCCCTCCACGTCGACGAGCCCACGGTGTCGATGGTGATGGGGGTCAACACGTCGCCGATGGCGGGCCGCGACGGGCAGTACGTCACGTCGCGCAATCTCCGCGACCGGCTCGCCCGCGAGCTGGTGGGCAACGTGTCGCTGCGGGTCGAGGACACCGAGTCGCCCGAGCAGGTGCAGGTGGTCGGGCGGGGCGAGCTGCAGCTCTCGATTCTCGTCGAGATGATGCGCCGCGAGGGCTACGAGATGCAGGTGGCGCGCCCGCGGATCGTCACCCGCCGCGACGGCGGCCGCGTCGAGGAGCCGGTGGAGGAGCTGGTGATCGACGTCGCCGAGGACTACCAGGGGGTGGTCATCGCGCAGCTCGGCACGCGGCGGGCGACGATGACGAAGATGGTCAACCACGGCAGCGGCCGCGTGCGGCTGGAGTTCCGCATTCCGACCCGCGGGCTCATCGGGTTCCGGTCGCAGTTCCTGACCGACACGCGGGGCACCGGCATCCTGCACCACCTGTTCGCGGGCTGGGAGCCCTGGCACGGGCCCATCGCGGGCCGTCCCACCGGGGCGCTGGTGGCGGACCGGGCGGGAAGGGCCACCGCCTACGCCATCTCGAACCTGCAGGAGCGCGGCGAGATCTTCGTTCCTCCCGGCACCGAGGTCTACGAGGGGATGGTCATCGGCGAGAACGCGCGCCCGGACGACCTCGACGTCAACGTCACCAAGGAGAAGAAGCTCACCAACATGCGGGCGTCGACGGCCGAGGAGGCGCTACGGCTCGTGCCCCCGCGGCTGCTGAACCTCGAGCAGTCGATCGAGTTCATCGACGACGACGAGCTGGTCGAGGTGACGCCGCGCGGCATCCGGCTCCGCAAGCGCGTCCTCGCCGCCAACCGGCGGCCGAAGAAGGGCGGGTGATCGCGGACCTGGGGGCCGGCCCGTGCGCTATCATGCGGGCGCGCCTGGAGGGCGACCAGACGACCGGCTCGGAGTCCACATGGCAGCAAGTTTGCGGGACAGGCCGGTTTCGGAGCTCCTTGGCCTGCATGTTGCGCTACTCGAAGCGTTGCGTGAGCGTGGAGTCCTGCGCTCGGACAACAACGTGACCGCCGAACTCGCCGACTACCTGTTCTGTACCGCCTACGGCTGGCATCGGCCGAGCGCCGAGAAGGGGTTCGACGCGGTCGGTGAGGATGGCCGGCGTTACCGGATCAAGGGCCGGCGTCTCACCATCCGCAATCAGTCGCGTCAACTATCGGCGATTCGCGGTCACGGGTTCGACGTCCTGGCGGCGGTTCTGTTCGACGATCTCTACCGTGTTGAACGGGCGGCGCTGATTCCGGTCGCCGTGGTCCGTCAGCGTTCCACCTACGTCCGCCACACCAACAGCGATCGCTTCATGCTGCAGGACGACGTGTGGGTCGAGCCCGGAGTCGTCGACGTGACGGATCGTATCCGGCAGGTCTTGTCGGTGGACCGATTCGCCTGAGGGTCATCAGCGAGGGCAGCCTTGATGGCTCGATCCTGCTCTGGACCGGGCGGCCCATCCCAACGAAGGCTGCGAATGACGCGCTGGTTGGCTGTGCGTGCACGCCGTGAACCGGGCGGTTGTCAGGCGGCCTGTCGATCCTTGGTGCTACCACTTGAGGCGGTTCTGTTCGGGGCGTCCCTTGCTGTCCTTCCGCGTCGTCCGACTTCCGGATGCTGTTAACTGGGATACCGCTGGACAGACACGCAGCAGGTTGGCGGCCGTAGGAGATCAGAATGCGTAGACTCGTCGTAGCGGCGCTCGTGACGTTGGCGGCGGCAGGCCCGGCTGGTGCGCAGTCCGGGCTCCTGTCCCTCAGCCGCGATCTGGCGGCCGACGCTGTCGCAGCACTGCCCCGAGTGCCTTCAGCCAACAGCCGGTGGGTCATCCAGGACATCATGGTGGACGAATTCTCCGACGAGAGCGGGCAGAGCGCCTACCTTCTGGGTCGGAACCGCCAGTTGGTCCTGATCGTCGGGTGTAGCGAGGGGCGCGCGACGAGCGTGGCGATCGGGGGACTGGGCGGCAACGTCCTCTTCGGTCCCCGGATTCCGGATGTCATCTTCGAGAACGGGCGCGTGGACCTCCGCTGGGGCGGTGGAGATGTCCTCTCGCAGGACTGGATGGCCGCCGGCGAGCTTCTCGGGCTCCCGGTTCAGGACGTGCCCCGGTTCTGGACGGCCGCAGCCCCACATGATCGACTACGAGTGAGGACTACCGCCGTCGGCAGCACGATCGTGCAGGACGAGTTCAACCTGTTGAACATGGTGGTCAGCTCGATGCGGATCCGCCTGCGCGACCTGGACCACCGCGAGGGTCCCCGAGAGCTCGTCTGCGAGAGGTGACATGCGGACTCACTCCATGGCCGGCGAAGCTGGAGCGGTGTTCGCCGGTCCCTCTTGTGTTCCCTCTCGATTCCGAATCCGTGAACAGATCACGTTGTTTGGAACACTCGCGAGCTCAACCCTGGAGGCGACATGCGCTACCTGGTCCACTGCGACCTGCATCAGCCGCTGAGCCACTACCGGAATCTCCAGGCCGAGCTCGCCCGGTTGGGCGCGAGGAAGATCACGTTCGCCCACTGGATCGTCGAACGCGACGGCAGCAGCGCATCCGCGCTGTTGACCCAGCTCCGGCGCGTCATCGGCGCTGGTGATGCCCTGCTGGTCGTCGCGATTGCCGGCTGGGCCGCCCACAACGTGGAACAGTTCGACCGAGCCGGGCCATTGTAGATGACGACGGGCAGCACCGGGGGCAGGGCCTTGTGCTCGCGGAGCACGGCGTCGGCGACGAGCCGCTGGCGCGCTCTTCTTCTCGCCCGGGAAGCACTCCTCGTAGACTAACCGAAGAGACACATGCCGTTTTTCAACACCGAGGGCCCCATCCGCCCCGGCGAGCACTACCACGTCCCGCCGCTCGATCGGGTGAATCTCGACGATCTGCTCGGTCTCGTCCGCGACAAGCGGTACTTCGTGCTCCACGCTCCGCGGCAGACGGGCAAGACGTCGGCGCTGCTGGCGTTGCGCGACCGGCTGAACGCCGGTGGCGACTACCGTTGCGTCTATGTGACCGTGGAGGCCGGGCAGCCTGCGCGGGAGAACGTCGCCGAGGCCATGCGCGCCATTCTCTTCCAGTTGGAGTCGGAAGAGCAGGCGACGCTGGGCAGCGACACACTGGCCGATGTCTGGCCGGGGGCGCTGGAACGGGCCGGACCGCTGGGGGCGTTGCGGGCATCGCTGGCCGGCTGGTGCATGGCCGACCCGCGGCCATTGGTGCTGCTGATCGACGAGATCGACACGCTGGTGGGCGACACGCTGCTGTCGGTGCTGCGGCAGTTGCGGACGGGGTACCCGGACCGCCCGGGGCGCTTCCCGCACAGCGTCATCCTGTGCGGGGTGCGGGACGTGCGCGACTACCGCATCTACTCGACGGCGCGCAACGCGGTGGTGCTCGGAGGCAGCGCATTCAACATCAAGTCGAAGTCGTTGCGCCTGGGGGACTTCACCGAAGCGGAGACACGGGCGCTGCTGGCCCAGCACACGGCGCACACCGGACAGGTGTTCACCGCCGACGCCCTGGCGGCGGTCTGGATGCGCACGGCCGGCCAGCCCTGGCTGGTGAACGCGTTGTGCCGGGAGGCGTGCTTCGAGAACGAGGAGGGGCGGGACCGTGCGCGCCCGATTGCGGAGCACGCCATCGTCGACGCCCAAGAGCGTTTGATCCTGGGCCGCGTGACGCACCTGGACGACCTGGCCGACAAGCTGCGCGAGGATCGGGTGCGGCGGGTGGTGGCGCCGATGCTGACCGGCGACACGGATCGGGGAAGCTATGCCGCCCGCAACCGGGACGTGGAGTACGCGCGCGACCTGGGGCTGCTGGCGTGGCACGATGCCAAACGCATTGCCAACCCGATCTACGCGGAGGTGATTCCGCGCGAGTTGACGTGGATGGCGCAGGACGACGTTGAGGCGGAGCCGGCGTGGTACGTCGACGCCACGGGCGGCCTGGAGCTTGGCCGGCTGCTGGCGGCGTTCCAGCAGTTCTTCCGCGAGAACTCGGAGCACTGGACGGAGCGCTTCGACCGGTATCGGGAGGCGGGTCCCCAACTGCTGCTGCAGGCGTATCTGCAGAAGGTGGTCAACGGCGGCGGCCGCATCGAGCGGGAGTACGCCCTTGGCCGGGGGCGCGTGGACCTGCTGATCGTGTGGCCGCATCGGGACGGGACCCGCAAGTTCGTGGTCGAGTGCAAGGTGCTGCGCGGGGACCTGGAGCGGACCATCGAAGAGGGACTGGCCCAGACCTGCGGCTACATGGACCGTTGCGGCGCGGAGGCGGGCCACCTGATCGTCTTCGACCGCGCGCCGGATCGGACGTGGCGGGAGAAGATCTTCCGACGCGAAGCCACGACGGCGGCCGGCGCGGTGACCATCTGGGGCATGTGAGGCGGACGGCCCGGTCATCCTCGGCGAAGCCGGCGGGCTGCAGGCACATCGTCGGGTACGCGCCGACGGGCCGAGCCCCGCGTGACCGTCCGAAGCACCCGTCGCCGGTCGCCGGCACGAGAACTTCCGGAAGCGAAGAAGCGTCCCCGCCGGACATCATCTCCCCCCCGGCCTGCAGGTCGACCGCGAGGGCTTGGTCTACGTCGCCGACCGCACCAAACGCCGCATCCCGGAAGTACGACTCGGACGGCGGCCTTCGTCAAGACGATCCTGCCCGGCCTCTCCTCCGGCAGCCGTTCACTCCACCCAGTCGGCGATGAAGACGTTCGTCTCGCCCTCCTCCGCCGCGTTGCGGTTCGAGGCGAAGAGCAGCTTGGTGCCGTCGGGCGAGAACATCGGGAAGCCGTCGAAGACGTCGGTGAAGGTGATCTGCTCGAGCCCCGTGCCGTCGAGGTTGATCATGAACAGGTCGAAGTTGCGGCCCTCGGGGCTGTGCTGGTTCGACGCGAAGATGACGCGCTCGCCGTCGGGGTGCCAGAAAGGGGCGAAGTTGGCGCCGCCCAGATCCGTGACCTGCTTCAGGTTCGAGCCGTCGGCGTCCATCACGAACACCTCGACGGCGCCGGGTCGCCAGAGCCCCTGGTCGAGCAGACGCTTGTAGTCGTCGAACTCCGGCCCGTCGGGGATCTCGCGCCCGCGGAAGATGATCTTCGACCCGTCGGGCGAGAAGAACGGGCCGCCGTCGGGCCCCTGGCGATGCGTCAGCCGGCGGACATCCGACCCGTCGCCGTTCATCGAGTAGATCTCCTGGTCGCCGTCCCGCACGCTCATGAACACGATGCGGCCGTCGGGGCCGATCGTCCCTTCTGCGTCGTAGCCGGGGGAGTCGGTCAGGTTGGTCAGGGTGCCGTCGGGCGACGCCCGGAAGATGTCGAAGCTGTCGTAGGTGGCCCAGACGTAGCCCATGCGGAAGCTGGGGGGCGGCGGGCAGTCGGGCGAGCCGAGGTGCGTGGACGCGTAGAGGAGCGTCTCGCCGTCCGGGTAGAAGTAGCCGCAGGTGGTCCGGCCGCGGCCGTTGCTCACCATGCGCTGGTTCGACCCGTCGAGGTTCATCCGGAAGATCTGGTCGCACGGCACCCCCTCGCGGGTGCTCTGGAAGATGATCTCCGACCCGTCGTGCGAGAAGTACGCCTCGGCGTTCTCGCCGCCGAAGGTGAGCTGACGGATGTTCACGAGGCGGACCTCGGCCTCGATGGCCGCCGGCTCCGCCTGGCCGGCGGCGGGACCGGCCGGCTCCCCGGCCGACAGGCCGGACCCCGCCAGCGCCGCCGAGAACGGCAGCACGAGTATCGACGAGTACAGGTAAAAGCGCTTCGACATGGCTCCAGTCCTTTCGTGATCCGCGGGGCTCGCCGGCCGGCCGGGGTGAGCCGTTCGGGCCCGCGGGTTGGCGTGCATGGTACGTCAGGTGATCACCCGACGCCAGTCGCGTCGGAGCTCCGAAGGTCGCGCCGCTGTCGAGCGGCCGTTCGAAGGGCGTCTCCGGCCTCGACGGGCTCCCGGCGGTGACCTCCTCCTGACCGTCCTCCCTCGTTCACCACGGCGCCGGCCGCCCTCGGTGGCTTGGCCGCTGCTTTTCCGCTTGACCGACCGAATCGGTCGCACATAGAATGCTGCATGTTGAAATTGAGACTCAGACTCAGTATCATCTGATTCGAGGATCGCAATCATGTCCCACACCGAAACGCTGCCGTGTCGCGCCGGCCTCGTCCTCTCCCTCGTCCTCGCGTTGCTGCTCGCCACATCCCTCCCCGCGAGCGCGCAGGACGACACCCTCGGCGGTTGGCGTCCGCCCGATCTGCTCGATGCCGTCGCCAGCTTCGGCGCCGTCGGCCTCGACGGAGCACTCTACGTCTACGGGGGCCACGTAGGCCGGGTCCATGCCCACTCCATCGAGAACATCAGCCCCGGTTTCAGGCGGCTGGCTCTCGACGCCGGCGCGACGTGGGAAGAGCTGGCCCGCGGCCCCCGCCTCCAAGGCGCGGTCCTCGTTTCGGATGGCACTTCGGTCTACAGGGTAGGCGGCTTCACCGCCGCCAACGCCACCGTCGCCGAACCCTCGGTTCTGCATTCCAGCCGGTCCGTCGCGCGGTACTCCGCGGCCGCGGATCGGTGGGAGGCGCTGCCGGACATGCCGGCGGGGCGCTCGTCCCACGACGCGGTGGTCGCCGGCGGGATCCTCTACGTGGTCGGGGGCTGGGACATGCGCGGTCCCGGAAATGACTCAGCCTGGGCCGACACGGTCCTCGCCCTCGACCTGAACGGCGGGTCTGCGTGGCGGCAGATTCCCGCCCCCTTCCAGCGGCGGGCGCTCGCCGCCGGCACGCGCGACGGCCGCATCCATGCGCTGGGGGGGCTGTCCCGGGAAGCCGGGCCGGTGTCCACCGTCGACGTGCTCGACCCCGAGACCGGCGCGTGGTCGAAGGGCCCGGACCTGCCCAGGGGCAGCATGCTGGGGTTCGGGGCCGCCGCGGCGAGCGACGGGGACCGCATCTTCGTCGGTCAGGCCGACGGCGGCGTGCACCGTCTCGCCGAGGACGGGACCGCGTGGGAGCCGGTCGCGACCCTCGGCCAGCCGCGCTACATGCACCGCCTGATTCCGGTGGGCACGCACCTGCTGGCGGTCGGGGGCGCGAGCCGGGAGGGACACCTCGCGACCATCGAGGTCGTGGACGTCGGCGCCTCGGACCGGGAGCCGGCCGATGGAACCGGCGCCACGCGCTGGCCCGGCTTCCGGGGCGGGCGCGACACCAACGTGAGCCGCGCCGCGCGGCTTCCCCTCACCTGGTCGGACGACACCGTGGCGTGGCGGGCGACGACCCCGGGCTTCGGCCAGTCGAGCCCGGTCGTCTGGGACGACACGGTCTTCCTCACGTCCCTCGAGGGAGCGATGAAGGAGACCATCTACGTCGCCGCCCTCGACCTCGAGGACGGCTCCGAGCGCTGGCGCCGCCGGTTCGAAGCGGCGGAGACGTTCGAATGGAACGACTACGTGTCGAAGGGGGCGCCGACGCCCGCCGTCGACGGCGAGCGGCTCTACGCGTTCTTCGACAGCGGCGACCTGATGGCGCTGACCCACGACGGCGACACCGTGTGGCATCGGGACCTCAGCGCCGACTACGGCACCCTCGGGGGCAATCACGGCGTCGGCAACTCCGTTCTCCTGACCGACGACGCGGTCGTGATCCTGCTGACCCGACGCACCTATTCGTACCTGCTGGCCGTCGACCCGCGCACCGGCGAGACGGTGTGGAAGGCCGACCGCGAGCCGGGCGTCGCCTGGAGCACGCCGGTGCTGGCCCCCGACGGCGACGAGATCGTCGTCAGCGCCTCCGGCCGCATCGAGGGGTTCGACGCCGGTACGGGAGAGCTCCGCTGGTCGTTCGCCGGCTTTCGGGGCAACCACGTGCCGTCGCCCACCGTCACCGGCGACCTCGTCATCGTCGGGGGCCTGGCGGTCGAGGCGAACCTCGCCCTGCGCCGCGGGCGGACCGGCGCCCTCGACCGGTCGGACGTGGCGTGGACGGCCGGCTCGGCCTCGAACTTCGCCTCGCCCTTCGCGTACCGCGACTGCGTCTACTGGGTGAACCCGGCCGGCGCGGCCCGCTGCCTGGCCCCGGACTCGGGGGCCGTGCGCTGGACCCATCGCCTGCCCGCGTCGACTTGGGCGACGCCGCTCGGCCACGGCGACCGCGTCTACTTCTTCACGGAGCAGGGCGTCACCCAGGTGCTCCGCTACTCGACCGAGACGCCGGAGGTGATCGCGACGAACCACCTGTCGGTCGACGCGCCGGTGACCGGCTTCGCGGCGGTGGACGACGCCATCGTCATCCGGGCGGGGAGCGAGGTGATCCGGGTGGGGATGTCCGCGAACTGAGAACCGACAAGGCGGGCGGCACTGCGCCGACCGCGAGGAACGAACCAACCGAGGCAGTCGGGACCCTGCTGGCGGCTCGAGATGGTCTCGCCGATTCAGAACATCGATCTCGACATGGGGTTGCCAACCGCGTCCGGATGCAGCCTGTTTCTGCGGTTTCCTGCGCTTGCCACGTGACAAGGCAGTTTCCGTCCACCGTCCTTAGGACAGTGATCGATATAAGGTTGCCAACTGCAACCCAGATGCAGCGGGATTTCGGCGGTGCCTGCCTTGGGCACGTGGCAAGGTAATTCCCGTCACTGTCCTTAGCGCGGGAGAGCCCTCGACCAGCGCTGCCCTTGCGCGGAAGAGTCCTCGACCAGCGCTGCTCGACGCGTTTCCCCCGGAACCAACAGGAGCTCATGCAATGCACCCCACGCACCGACCCCATTTCGACGATGGGGCCCTCACGACGCCGGCCACGATTGCCTTGGCGGTCCTTGCCCTGATCCTGGCGGGTCCGGCCGCCGCTCTCGCGCAGCCGGCGCCCGGCCAGCCGCAGGCCGCCGCGCCGTCGGACGCCGCGGACCCCGACGCCGAGCCCGCGCCCGACGAGCCGCTCACCTTCCTCGATTCCGTGTCGGTCTCCGCCACGATGCGGCCGGCCCCGGTGCGGGACACGCCGGGCATGGTGTCGGTCATCGACGACGAGACGATCCAGGACCGGATGATCGAGGACTTCGCCGACCTCGTGAAGTACGAGCCGGGGGTCTACGTCGAGAACAACGTGACGCGCCTCGGGCTGAACGGTTTCAACATCCGCGGCATCGGCGGCAACCGGGTGATGACCCTGGTCGACGGCGTCCAGACCTCGGAGCAGTTCGACTTCGGCCCGTTCAACGTCCACCAGGCCGGGCTCGACGTGGACCTCCTGAAGTCGGCCGAGATCGTGCGGAGCGCCAACTCCGCCCTCTACGGCAGCGACGCGCTCGGCGGCGTCGTGTCCCTGTTCACCAAGGACCCCGCCGACTACCTGCAGGACCAGCGCTTCTACATCGGGGGCAAGACCACCTGGGACGGCCGCGCCGACGACGTGGGTCTGAACGTCACCCTCGCCGGAGGCAGCGAGCGGGTCCAGGCGTCGGTGTTCGCCAGCGCCAACCGGGGCAGCGAGATTCGCACCAAGGGCACCGTCGAGACGATGGACGAGACCCGCACCGCCCCGAATCCTCAGGACGTGGACGGGCAGCAGGTGCTGGCCAAGCTGGTCTTCAACGCCTCGCCGGGCAACCGGTTCCGCACCACCGCCGAGCTCTACGACACCCGCGTCGACACGGACTGGCTCTCGAACAACGGGCTGACGGACTTCGGGTTCCTGCGGTACGACACCCTCGTCACGACGGCCCTCGACACCCAGAGACGGCAGCGGTTCTCGTTCGACCACACCCTCGCCGACCGCGGCCTCGACCTGCTGTCGTGGCAGGTCTATGGGCAGTTCAACGACACCGCGCAGATCGTCGACGAGGAACGGTTGACGTTCGGCTTCGGGCCACCGACCCCGTCGATGCGCCACGGCACCGTCGACCACGAGCAGGTCGGCTACGGCGCGTCGGCCCAGGGTCAGCAGTGGGTCGGCGGCCCCGACGACGGCATGCTCGTCACGTTCGGCGCCAGCTACAAGACCGACTACTTCGACATGCAGCGCGATCGGGCCGAGGTCAACGCGACCACCGGGCAGCCGGTGCCGACCAGCCTGATCTTCCCCACGAAGTACTTCCCGGAAAGCGACGTCGTCGAGGCAGGGGCCTATCTGCAAGGCCAGATCCGCTTCGGCCGCGTCACCGTCGTCCCCGGCGTGCGGTACGACCACTTCTCGCTCGACGCCAACCAGGCCGATCCCGTCTTCGTCGCGAGCCTCAACCCCGAGGCGGCCGACTTTTTCGACGGCGCCCTCGCGCCGAAGATCGGCATGGCGGCGCGGCTGAACGACGTCGTGACCCTGCACGCGCAGTACGCCGGCGGCTTCCGGGCGCCGCCCTACAGCGCCATCAACACCGGTTTCACCAACCCCCGCGGCGGCTATACGACGCTGCCGAATGCCGCGCTCCGGGCAGAGACGAGCGACAACCTGGAGGTAGGCATCCGGACCGCGTTCGACCGCGCGAGCCTCGGCCTCAGCGGGTTCTCGAACCGTTACGACGACTTCATCGAGATGACGGACATCGGCTTCAACCCGATGACGCGGCTGCTCGAGTTTCAGAGCCAGAACCTCGACCAGGCCGAGATCAGGGGGGTAGAGCTGCGCGGCGAGGCGTACCTGAGCGACAGCGTGATGATTCGGGGCAGCTACGCGCGCATCGACGGCGTCGAGATTCTGCAGGGCGCCGCCGACGACCCGCCGCTCGCCGAGGAAACGCCGCTCGGCTCCATCGCCCCGGACGAAGGGGTGATCGGGCTCCGCTACGTGCCGCGGTCCGGCCGCTGGGGCACCGAGCTGTCGTTGAAGCTGGTCGAGCAGTACCAGCAGGGCAGCGACGATCAGTTCGCGCCGGACGCCTACCGGATCGTGGACGTGGTCAGCTTCATCTCGGTGACCGAGGCCCTCAAGCTCCGCCTCGGACTGCTCAACCTGGCCGACGCCCATTACTTCGAGTGGTGGAACGTACGGGGCCGGCCCGCGGATGATCCGGTCATCGATCGTTATTCGAGCCCGGGGCGCAGCGTCATCACCTCTCTCGCCTACGACTGGTAGCCCACGTCTCTGCCGTTTCATTCGCGGCCGGGTGCGCCCTCGGGGCGCACCCCTCGTCCGCCGAGCAAAGGAGTGTCCGAAATGGAGTCGAGCCTGCACCGCGAGTACAACTCGGAGACGTTGGTCAAGGGGCCGCACCTGGCCGTGTACCAGTGCGCCCACGGCCTGCTCCATCTGCGTGTGAACCGCGTGACGTTGACGCTCAAGCCGGAGGAGTTCAGCCGCCTCGCGACTCTCGTCGGCGAGGCCCACATCCGGCTCGGCACCCGGGAAGCCGTTTCTGCGTGCGCGACGCATTAGAATCAGGGGGGGGCGGCCAGCAAGTCACTCGGGGTCCCGCAAGGCGGTGGTTGCCCCCCACCCTGGAGTGGCGGGACGCTGATTGCCCCTCCCAGGTCGAGCCGCATTGCGCTCGTCACCGCTCGGGCGGGCGGCACCGCCAGCGCTCAGCCGTCGACCGTCGTCAGGTTCAGCCGATAGTGGGATGCCTGGCGCCGCACCAGGAACGGCGCTAGCCGCGCCGTCAGACGGAGCGGCAGCGGCAGCCGATCCAACGGGTCCCGGTCGGTGCGAGGAACGTCTTCGAGGCCGCGAGCCGCAGGTTGCCACCCTACGACTCGCCCTCGCGCGATTCGTCGCCCCGCCGGCGGAACCAGTCGAAGGCGATGCGCGCGTCGGAGGAGCGCTTTCGCGAGGGCGCCGACTTCGGCCTGGGGATGTGCTCGCGCGCACGCGATTGCGCGCATCGCGCTCTCGGAGTGCTTCCAATGACCAATTCCGTCAAGCCCGAGCTCGGCCCCGTGCAGGAGACCCTGCTGATCCCGCTGCTTGCGCGCGCGAGGGAGACCGAGAGGCCGCGCGGCCTGCTGCGCGATCCGCAGGCGGTCGCGATCGTGCGCGACCTCGACTACGACTTCTCGAAGTGGGAGGGCGGCCGCAGCTTGAAGGGCGCGGTGCTGCGGGCGTGCATGTTCGACCGCTACGTCGACGACTTCCTGGCCGCGCATCCCGGGGGCACCGTCGTCGAGATCGGCTGCGGCCTCGACACCCGCTTCGACCGCCTCGACAACGGCCGCGTGCGCTGGTTCGACCTCGACCTGCCCGACACCATCGCCCTCCGGCGGCGCTTCTTCGACGACCAGCCCCGGCGGACGATGGTCGCCGCGTCGGTCCTCGACACCGGCTGGATGGACCAGGTCGAGGCGGCCGGTGGACCATGGATGTTCGTGGCCGAGGCGGTGCTGATCTACCTCGACGCGCCGGACGCCCAGCGCGCTATCGTCAACATCGCCGGGCGTTTCTCCGGCGCCCGCATCGCCTTCGACACGACGGCGGCCCGGATGGTCGACACCCAGGACCGCCACGACGCGATGCGGCATCTCCCGCCGGAGAGCTGGTGCCGCTGGAAGTGCGACGAGCCGCAGGAGATCGAGCGGTGGGGCGCGAACCTGCGGCTCGCGGCGTCGAAGACGTTCCTCGACGCCGACCGCGACCTGGTGGATCGCCTGCCGCTGATGCTGCGCCTGACGGCGCGGTTCGCCCCGCTCCTGCTGCGGCGGCAGGCGTCCCAGTACCGGCTGAACCTGGCCACGGTCGAGGGCGCGCACCGCCGCGAGACAATTCGAGTCGGCCCTGATTGAAGGGCCTCACCCGGACGGATGACCGCCGGCCCTCTCCCCGATGGCCGGCACTTGGAGCACGCAGATGAGCGACACCATCGAAGGCTTGCAGGTCACGAAGCTGACGAAGACGTATCCCGGCGGCATCCGCGCCCTCGACGAGGTCGACCTGACGGTGGCGCCGGGCCTCTACGGCCTGCTCGGCCCCAACGGCGCGGGCAAGAGCACCCTCATGCGGACACTGGCCACCCTGCAGCAGCCCGACAGCGGGTCGATCACGCTGGACGGGGTCGACACCCTCGCCGACCCCGACTACGTGCGCCGGCGGCTGGGGTACCTGCCGCAGCAGATCGGCACCTACCCCACCGTCACGGGCCGCCAGCTCCTCGATCGCTTCGCCTGGCTGAAGGGGAGGACCGACAAGGCCGAGCGGAAACGCGAGGTCGCGCAGCTCCTCGACCGGGTGAACCTCCGGGCGGACGCGGATCGCGCCGTCGCCACCTACTCGGGCGGCATGCTGCGCCGCTTCGGCATCGCGCTGGCCCTCGCCGGCAACCCGCGGCTGCTCATCGTCGACGAACCGACGGCCGGCCTCGACCCCGCGGAGCGGAGCCGCTTCCACCGCGTGCTGGCGGACATCGCGGCCGACAACATCGTCCTGCTGTCGACGCACATCGTCGACGACGTCGAGAGCCTCTGCGAGCGGCTCTCGATCCTGGCCGGCGGGCGCATTGTCGCCGAGGGCACTCCGTCCGCCCTGACCGCGCCGCTCGAAGGCCGCCTCTGGTCGCGGGTGGTGCCCCGCGACGAGCCCTTGCCGGACGAAGCGCTTCACGTGTCGGCGACGCCGGAGGGCTCGCGGGTCGTCGTCGAGGCCCCGGCCGCCCCCGGCGAGGCCTGGGTCCCGCAGCCGCCGCGCCTCGAGGACGTCTACCACGCGGCCATCGCGCATGCCGGCGTGCAGGACGAAGAGGCGGTGGCGTGACCACTCTGCGCTTTGTCGCCGCCGAGGCGTGGCACGAGTTGCTGGGCTTGCTGACGCGCTTCGGCAGTCACGCCGCCGAAGCGTTCGGCGCCCTCGACGCCCCGCCGCCGGCGTCGCGGTGACGACTGAGGGACGCTCGCGATGCCTCGACGTCGAGACCCCGGACGGCCGGCTCCGGTCCTTCCGGGTTCGGGAATCCTGTGGCGTTCACCGTGCCGACGCGGGCGCGGCGGCGCTTGACTTCGGTGTGCCTCGTCTGGCGTGATTGGAGGGTCATGGTGCCGTTGAAGCGGGCCGCGTCGGTGGCGGGAGCGCTCCTGGCCGTGGCGGCGCTCGCATCGACGAGCGTCGCCCGGCACCACCACGGCCCCGACACGCAACGGGCCGGTCACGCCGACTGCGACGTCTGTCACCTCCGGCATCTGCCGGCGATCGAGACCGACAGCGCTCCCGCGCCGTCGGTGCCGGATCTCGTCGCGCATGCCGTTCCGTCCGGCCGCTCGAAGGGCAAGCGCGGCGCGGCCGTCGGCATCCGGCCCACGCGCGGCCCGCCCGCCTGATCCTGCCCGCTCGTACGCAGCTCACAGGTCACCGCGACGACTGCCGCGTGCGGCAGCTTTGCCGTCGTTCCGCGGAGGTTCGACGCAACGCGGTGCCCGATTTCGATGTCGATGCGCCGGAGGCCCGACGCCCGATCGCGGGGCTCGCGCGGCGTTTCATCCCGAGCCCGGCGAGGCAGGACGCCTCGTCCTCGCGAGGGGCGAACGAGGCTCCCGGCGCGGAGCGTGGAGAAAGACAAGTCATGACGAAGTTCGGGCCATGTGCCCTCGCCTGGCTCCTGGCGTTGCCCGCCCCGGCCCTCGCCCAGGACCTGGCCATCTCCGGCACGGTGGCCGACCAGACCGGCGGCGTGCTGCCGGGCGTGACGGTCGAGGCGGCCGGCGCCGGGCTCGCGGGCGGATCGCGGGTGGCGGTCAGCGACGGCGAGGGGCGCTACGTCCTCGACGGGCTGGCGGCCGGCGACTACTCGGTCTCGTTCACCCTGTCCGGCTTCGAGACGCTGCAACGCGACGGCGTCCCGGTGGCCGCGCCGGACGGCGCCACGCTCGACGCGGTGCTCGAGTTCGCGAGCTTTGCCGAGGACGTGACCGTCGTGGGCAGCAAGCTCGACACCGGCCGGCAGGAGTTCGGCACGAGCGTCGCGTACCTGAGCGAGGAGCGGCTCGAGGCCGAAGCCATCTTCACGGTGGAGGACGCCTTCAACCGGACCGCCAACGCGTTCACCGGCACCGCGCAGTTCGGCGCCTTCAGCATCCGCGGCGTCAACAACAACGGCCTCGACAGCGGCTTCGGCAACGCCAACGCGCTCGCCTCCGTCCTGTTGAACCAGACCGCGGTCGGCCCCCGCACCGGCGACTACCTGAACCCGTCGCTCTTCGACGTCGGCTCGGTGGAGATCCTGCGCGGCCCGCAGTCGACCCTGCAGGGGCCCAACTCGCTGATCGGCGCGGTGCTGATCAACTACAACAAGCCGGCCTTCGACGGCTACGACGGCCGAGTCCGTCTCGAAGGGGGCGGGCTCGGCACGCGGCGCGTTCAGTTCATGCAGAACGCCGAGCTGGTGGACGACGTTCTCGCCGCGCGGCTGACGGTCGAGGACCGCTACGCCCGGGGCGCGACCTCCAACGTGGTCACCGGGGACGACGACGTGCAGCGGACCGACGAGCGGACGATCCGGGGGCAGCTCTCGCTCCGCCCGCGGGCCGACGACCGCGTGCGGTTCGACCTGACCTGGCTGCGCAACGACTCCGATACCAACCCGTTCGCCCTCGTCGTCGGCAACGAGGCGGAGGGCGTTGCCATGCAGGACCGCCGGCAGCCCTGGAACCGGCCCGACCAGTACCCGTCCACCCTCGACTTCGTGAACTTCGAGACCCACGTCGCCCTCGACGACCGTTGGGCGGTCGACGCCATCACCGGGTACAGCCGATTCGACCTGACGCAGAAGTTCGACGCGGACCTGTCGCCGTTCGACTTCCTCAACGTCGACGCCGCGGGGCACGACGGCATCCTCAGCCAGGAGGTCCGCGCGGCGTACCGGGGCGAAGCGGTGGACGGCCTGATCGGCCTCTTCTACTCCGAGGGCGACTACTCCTTCGGGTTCCACGGCTCGGGCATCTTCCCGGACGGCATGGGGGGCGTCGCGCCCTTTAACCGCGAGACCCGCCTGCTGGAGGAGGTCGACCAGCTCGGCGTGTTCGGACGCGCGGAGTGGACCGTGAGCGACCGCGTGCTCCTGACGGGAGGCGTCCGGCTGAACCGCGAGACGCGGCGGAACGACAACTTCGCCGACAACAACGGGCTGAGGAGCGACCTGAGCGCCGAGAAGACCTTCAGCCAGGTCCTGCCCTCCGGGTCGGTTGCCTACAGCCTGACCCCGAGCACGTCGCTCGGGGCCTCGTACGCCCGCGGGTACAAGGCGGGCGGCTTCGCGTTCGCGGTCTTCCTCGGCGTGGCCGAGGCGTACGGCGAGGAGTTCACCGACAACTACGAGCTGTTCTTCCGTCATCGGACGGCCGACGGCCGGCTGACGCTGAACGCCAACGTCTTCACCATCGACTGGCGGGAGCAGCAGATACCGTACACGGCCGAGGGCGGCTTCCCCGGGTTCGACGCGCTCATCACCAACGCGGGGCGGTCGGCGTTGCGCGGGGTCGAGGTCGAGACGGAGTACTACTTCAGCAGCGCGCTGAACGTGTTCGCCTCGGTCGGCGTCACCGACTCCGAGTTCATCGACTTCGTGCTCGACGGCAACGACCTCGCGGGCCGGGCCTTTCCCCAGTCGCCGGCCTGGAACGGCGCCGTCGGCCTGGGCTGGCGCGACCCCGGCGGCTGGTTCGCGAGCGGGACGTTCAGCTACACGGACGACGCCTACACCGAGATCGCGGCGCCGGTCTACACCCAGGTCTCGAGCCGCAGCCTCCTGAGCGGGCGCGTCGGCTACGGAAGGTCGGCGTGGTCCGTCTACCTGTGGGGCGCCAACCTGCTCGACGACCAGTACGAGCTGGCGCTGTTCGACGGGCGGGCGTTCGGGTTGCCGGGCGCCTACGGGCGGATGGCCGACCCGCGCGCGGTCGGCATCGGCACCGACATCGGCTGGTAGCCGCGCAACGGGGAGGCCTCGCCCGATTCCGGTGCATTGCACTCTGCGCCGGTCGGCGAGCCGCGAACGGAGGAACGGTCGGCAACCCCGACCCGAGGGCCATCTCCCGGGATGGCCGTCACTCGGAGCACCGCGATGATCGACGCCATCGAAGGGCCTGCAGGGCAGGCGGCTGACCAGGACGCACCCGGGCGGCAACCGCGAGGAGGCGGTGGCATGACGACCCTGCGCTTCGTGGCGGCCGAGGCCTGGCACGAGTTCCGCGCCGGCTGCCGGGGGCCGCTCATCCCCATCGCGTTCCCCGGGCTTATCGCCTACCTGATGCTGGTGCTGCTGAACGCGGACTACCTGCGCGACCTCGGCGCGACCGACGTGCCGCGCAACAGCCCGCACCTGGTCTACCTGATGGTCGCCGGGCAGGGGGTCTGGCTGCTCTTCGTCTGGGCCTGGCTCTTCGCGCAGGTCGTGGTGCGCGACCGGACGGCCGGCCTGCACGAGGTGGTGCTGGCGGCGCCGGTCTCGCTGCCCGCCCTCCTCGCGGGCCGCTACGTCGGCGCGGTGGCCCTCGCCTGCGTGCTGACCCTCGCGACGGGCATCGGGTTCCTGATGGTCCCTCCCCTCGGCGCCCTCGGCGTGTTCCCTCCCGACGCGGTCGGGCCGCAGCCGCTCTTCGCGATCGGCCACTCGCTGCTGGTCCTGACCCTGCCGTCGGCGGCCGGGCTCGGCGCGCTGTTTCTGTGCGCGGCGATCCGGACGCGCACGCTGGCCGGGCCGTTCGCGTGCGCGGCGGCGCTGATGCTGATCTGGATGACCGCCATGGTGGTGGTGCGCGGCGGCGACGCGAACCCGGCCCTCGCGTCGCTCCTCGACCCGACCGCGTTTGCCGAGGCGGAGGAGCAGAGCGACGCGTGGACGCCGCGCGAGAAGGCGGCGGGCGTGCTGCAGATCACGCCGCCGCTCGTGGCCAACCGGCTCTTCTGGATGGTCTCGCCGATCCTGCTGCTCGGCATCGTCCTGCGCCGGGTGGAGCGTGAGCGGCTGGCCCTGGAGCCGGCGCCGGCGGCGCGGGCGCCGGACCGCGCGGCGGGAGAGACGAGGGCCGAGCCGGCCGGTCCCGGCGCCCCTCCGCTCGCCGCGCCCGCGCGGCCGTCGTGGCTCGGCGCTGCGTGGAGCGAGGCGGCCTGGCACCTGGCCCTCTCCTTCCGCGGGTGGGCGACGCCGTTCGCGCTGTTCATCCTGGTCGCCATGGGCGTGGGCAGCTCGTTCGTCCACATCATCCTGCACGCCGACGGCCCCCTCCTCCCGCGCCCCGATCTCATCGAGCCGTTCTTGACCGAGTTCTACTACCTCGTGATCGTGTTCATGGTGGCCGGGTTCGTCGGCGTCATGGCCCGCCGGGACGACCGCGCCGGCTACGGCGAGATCGCCGACGCCACCCCCGCGCCCCTGGGCAGCCGGGTGGCGGGCCGAGCCCTCGCGGCGGCCGGCGTCACCGTCGTGTTCGCCTTGACGCCGGTGCTCTCGGTGTGGATAGTGACGGTCTTCGCCACCCCCGACGCCTTCAGCCTGGCGGATCCGGTCCTCTACTTCGGGTTGGTGCTCGCACCCTCGCTGCTGGAGCTGTGCGCGCTGGTGCTGCTGGCCCACGCGCTGGTCCGCCACGCGGGGGCGGCTCACGCCGTCGGCGTCATCGGTGCGTTCTTCATCGTGGTCAACAACGAGCTGGGGCTCACCACCTACCCGCCGGCCGAGGTGGGCGTGCCGCCGAGCATCACGCTGTCGGAGTTCACCGGGTGGGCGCCGTGGCTGGGCCACGTGCTCACCGCCGACTTCTTCAAGCTGACCGTCGCGGTCGCCGTCGTCGCCCTCGCGTGGCTCGCCTGGCCCCGCGGCACCGCGCTCACGGTGCCGGTCCGCTGGCGGACTGGCCTGGGGAGGCTGGCGGGCGGCGCGGGGGTGCTGGCCGCGGCCGCCGTCGCGCTGGCCGTCGGGGTCCACGGCGTGCTGCACGAGCGGCTCGTGGTGACGGGCGGCTACGATTCCATGGCGGCGGAGACGGCCGACGATGCCGCGTGGGAGGCCCGCTGGTGGGCCGCGGCGGCGCCGTTCGCGGTGACGGGCGGCGAGGCGGCGATGGAGATCGACCCGCCCGCGCGGCGCGCGACCGCCCGCTGGCGGCTCGAGGACGTGCGCTCGAGCTCCCGGACGCTGCACGGCTCGCTCCCGCACGGCGTCGAGATCGCGCGCGCCGTCGTCGGCGGGCGCGAGGAAACGGTGACGGTGGAGCTGGATCACTTCGCGCTGCCGCTCGACGGTTGCGGACCCGCGCGTTCAACCCGGGCGGGCCAGGCGTCCGCCCCCGCATCGCAGGCATCTCTGCCGGAGCTCGAAGCGTCCGCCCCCGCATCGCAGGCATCTCTGCCGGAGCTCGAAGCGTCCGCCCCCGCATCGCAGGCATCTCTGTCGGAGCTCGAAGCGTCCGCCCCCGCATCGCAGGCATCTCCGGCGCAGCTCGACGGGTCCGGCCCGCCGGCGGCAGGCTGCACCGTTGAGCTGGAGGTGGTCGCCAGCGGAGAGGGATGGTCGGCCGAGGGGGAGAGCCCGTGGCTGCACCCCTCCGGCGTGTGGCTGCGCGCCGCCGACCTGCTGCCGGCCCTGGGCCACGACCCCGACCGCCTGCTGCGCGCGCCCCGGGAACGCCGGGCCCACGACCTGGACCCCCTCCCGGGCGACGCTGCGGCCGGCGCGCTGGCGCCCGCGGCCGGGGTGGCGCCCGCGGGAGAGTGGCGCTGGTCGGTGACCTTCGCCGGCGCCGGTCGTGATGCGGAACGCTCGGGCGGCACCGCGACCGCCACGACCGGCCGCACCGACGGGCCGCTGGACTTCGCCGTCGCGTGGTGGCCCGGCGCGCCGGTCGAGACGCGCGGCGGCGGCGTGGCCGCGCTGCACGGGCCGGAGCGCGCGCGCGACGCCGTCGGCGTCCTCGACGACGTCGCGGCGATGCGCGCCTGCGTCGCCGCGACCCTCGGCCGCGCGCCCGCGGTCCGCACCGTGCTGCAGGCGCCGCGCGAGCGCGGCGAGGCCGCCCTCCACGGCGGCCTGCTGTGGCTGCCGGAGCACGAGGGTTGGGACATCGCCGACGAGGGCTTCGCCCGGCGGCAGCGCCGCGCGACGATCGCGGCGGCGCTGGCCGCGCGCGAGCTGGCCGACGGGGCCGATCTGCGGAAGGAGCCCGGTGAGGACTGGCTGCGGGTCGGGGTCCCCGGCTGGGTCGGCCTCGAGTGCGTTCGCCGAGAGGACGGGGCCGAGGCGTGGCTGGCGCTGCAGGAGCGGGCCAGCGACCAGGTCGTCGAGGCCCTCGGCGCCCTCGCGGCGCCCGCCGTCGGCGTCGCGGCGGCCGGCGACGCGCCGTGGGTGCAGGAGTACACGCCGCTGGCGACGGTCGGCTGGGTGGAGTCGGTCGGCCCGGCCGCCGCCGTCGCCGCGGTCCACGCGGTGGCCGCGGGGGTGCGGGCCGGCGCGCCGCTCGCCGACGTCCTGGCCGAGGCGGTCGGCGGCAGCGCCGCTGAGGCGCTGCTCGGACCGCCGGCGTCGTCCGACGTCTCGATCGCCCGGGCCGAGCGGACCCTCGACATCGCCGGCCAGCGCTGGCTCTGGCGCGACGGCGGCTGGGAGCCGCTCGCCGCCGCCATCCACGTGACGCAGCGCTTCGACGACGACAGCCGCGGGCGGCGGCGCATCGGCCCGGTGCCGACGACCGTCGACCCCGGTGCGCCGTTCACGCTGATCGACGCCCGGCCCTCGTTCGAGCGGTCGCCGAGCGACAACGTCTGGCGCGGCGGCAACGACTGAAGAGCCATGAACAACGGTGGAATCGCCTGGTTCGCCCGCAATCCGGTGGCCGCCAACCTCGGGGGCTCGACGTCTCGGCCAACGTCATCTCGCTGTTCGCTTTCACGGTGGTGCTCGGCATCGTGGTCGACGACGCCATCATCGTCGGCGAGAACATCCAGCGGCACCAGGAGGAGCACGGCGAGGGGCTCCGGGGCAGCATCGAGGGGGCGAGGGAGATCGCCAAGCCGGTGACCTTCGCGGTCCTGACCACGGTGGCCGCGTTCATGCCGATGCTGTTCGTGCCCGGCATGATGGGCAAGGTCTTCCGGGTCATTCCGTTCGTCGTCATCCCGTGCCTGCTCTTCTCCCTCGTCGAGTCGCTCGGCATCCTGCCCGCCCACCTGTCGCACATTCCCCGGCGCGGCCGGCCCGGTCCGTGGCGCCGCTTCCAGGGTTTCTTTTCCAACGCCCTCAAGCTGTTCGTCAGGAAGGTCTACACGCCGCTTCTCGAGGTCGCGCTCGAGTGGCGGTACGCGACGGCGGCGATCGGCCTCGCCACCCTCATCGTGACCGGCGGCCTCGTGGTCGGGGGGCGCATCGCCTTCCAGTTCTTCCCGTCCATCGAGGCCGACTTCATGTCGGCGTCGTTGACGATGCCGCAGGGCACCCCCGTCGAGTCGACATCGCGGGCCGTCGCGAGGCTCGAGGAGGGCGCCGCGAGGCTGCGGGAGCGGCTGGTGGAGGAGACCGGCGTCGACCACTTCCGGCACGTGTCGGCCACCGTCGGCGACCCCCCATGGCCGGGGCCGGCGACGTGCCGTCGGACCCGGTCGAGAGCGTGGCCGGCTCCCACGTGGGCGAGGTGACGATAGAGCTGCTGCCGGCCGAGGCGCGCAGCCTCACGAGCGAGCAGCTCGGCAACCGGTGGCGGGAGGTCACCGGCCCGATTCCGGAGGCGGTCGAGGTCGCCTACTCGATGTCGATCATGAACCCCGGCGACGACGTCGACGTGCAGCTCGCGGGGCCCGACCTCGACCGGCTGCGCGCCGCCGCCGACGAGGTCAAGGCGAGGCTGGCCGGGTACGCCGGCCTCTACGACATCTCCGACTCGTTCCGCGCCGGCAAGGAGGAGATGCAGCTCGGCATCAAGCCGGCGGCGGAGACCCTCGGGCTGACCCTGCAGGACCTCGGCCGTCAGGTGCGGCAGGCGTTCTACGGCGAGGAAGCCCAGCGCATCCAGCGCGGGCGCGACGACATCCGCGTGATGGTGCGCTACCCGTGCGACGACCGCCGGTCGCTGGGCAACCTCGAGGACATGCGCATCCGCACCCCGAACGGCGGGGAGGTGCCGTTCCACCACGTCGCCGAGGTGCAGCCGGGGCGCGGCTTCGCGTCGATCAAGCGGGTGGGCCGCAACCGCGCGGTGAACGTGACCGCCGCCGTCGACCCCACCGTCACGTCGGCCCCCGCGGTCATCGCGGACCTCGAGAGCCGCATCCTGCCCGAGGTGCTCGCCGGCTACCCGGGGGTGTTCTACACGTTCGAGGGCGCACAGGCCGAGGAGGCCGAGACCGTGGGCGGCCTGCAGCAGGGGTTCCTCCTCGCGGTGCTGATGATCTTCGCCCTCCTCGCGATCCCGCTGAGGTCGTACGTGCAGCCGATGATCATCATGGCCGCCATCCCCTTCGGCCTCGTGGGCGCCATCTGGGGGCACGTCGTCATGGGCCTCGACGTGACGATGATGTCGATGTTCGGCCTCGTCGCCCTGACCGGGGTCGTCGTCAACGACAGCCTCGTGATGGTCGACTTCATCAACCGCGCCCGGAAGGTGCACGCCGACGTCGGCCGCAAGGTGTGCCAGGCCGGCGGGCAGCCGCGCGACCGCCGCGCCTTCGAGTCGGTCGGCCTTCAGCTCGCCATCCGCGAGGCGGGGGGCCATCGGTTCCGCCCCATCCTGCTCACGTCGCTGACCACGTTCTTCGGCCTCGCGCCGCTGATGCTCGACCGCAGCATGCAGGCGGCGTTCCTCGTGCCGATGGCCGTCTCGCTGGCCTTCGGGGTGCTCTTCGCCACCTTCATCACGCTGATCCTGGTGCCGGTGTCGTACCTGATCCTCGACGACGTGCAGCGGACGCTGCGGCGGCTGTTCGGGTCGGGGGAGCCGGCGGGGCTACCGGAGGCGATCGACGCGGGCACCGCGGCCACTGCCGCGTCCTGAAGCGGCCGGAGGCGAGTCGTCTCGCAGGCGCGCGGCGCCTCAAGGGCGGCCCGGCCGTCGGCCGTCGCCGCCGCTTCGAGGAGTGCGCGCGCCGACCTCGCCCGGCTCGACGAAGCCGTTCTCGTCGGCGTCGAGGCTCATTGCTGCGGGTTCTTCCTCGAGGTCGTCGTCATCGTGTCTCCTTGCCGCGCCGCTGGAAGCCGGGAGCCGTCACGATGTCGAGCCCGGGCACGTGAAGTGGCGCGGCCCGCCCCATCGGACACGGGGTCGGACCTGCGCGCCGGGGGCCGCCGCCTGCCCGCGGGCTCTACGGAACGTCAGGCTGGCGCGACCCGCTTCCCGCGGGGGCCGCCACCCGCCCGCGGGGATGCTATCGCTCGGTCACCTGCAACAGCACCCACTCGGACAGGCGTTCGTCCGGCAGCAGGGCCTGGCGGGCCATCCGGTACGGCAACCCCTCGAGCCGCTCCCGGATGCCGGCCTCGATGCCGCCGTAGGACAGGAGCAGCGGCACGATCAGCACGGACTTCCCCTCGTCGACGGCGCCTTCGACCACCGCGCGCAGCTCCTCGGTCGCCTGGCCGCGGACCGGTTCCGACGCGTCGTCGCGCACCGTCAGGTGCTCGATGCGGCTGAAGTCCGTGCGAGTACGCATCGCCTCGACGAGGATGCCCATGTTCCCGAGCCAGAGCTCGTTGTCCTCCTCCGAGCTCGGACCGTGCGCCACGACCACCACGACCTCGTCTTCCGGCGCCTCGCTGACGTCGATGGCGCGAGAGAGCAGGATCTCGGCGACGATTGCGTGGGCGTCGAGCGCCCGCCCCACCGTAATGGGAATCGTCGTTTCGAGCGGCGTGGTCCAGTCGAAGCCGGCGTCGTCGGCATCCTCGTCCTCGGAGCCGCGCCGAGAGGCCATGCGGGCGGCCATGCGGGCGGCCATGTTGCCGAACGCCTCCATCTGCGGCGGCGCTTCGTCGCGGGTGCCGAGCAGATACTCGGTGGCGCGCATGACGCTGCTGTGCGACGAGACGAACAGCGGGACCGCGACGACGCTCGTGACCTCGCGTTCCGCCAGACGGTCCAGCGCATCCACGATCGTCCGCTTGCTGGCCATGCCGAACGCCACCTCGATGGGCACGCTCGAGTCGACTCGATCCGCCAGCGCGAGGACCTTCTGGTTCCAGTCGGCGCGGCCGCCGTGGGCCAGCAGGAGGATGCCCTGGGCGTCGACGATGCCCGGCGCAAGCAGCACGAACGACAAGGCAGGCAGCAATCGCGTCCACGTTCTCTTCGACATGTCTCTTCCTCGCCCGCTCTGGGCCGGGGGTGTGCCCCGGCGCCGACCGCGCGAGATGCGCGGTTGCCATGCCCCGGGCTGTCGTCCCGCCGGACCGTGTTCTGGTCGTATATTCTGAGACTGAGTCTCAGTGTCAGGGCGACTGTATACCGGAGCGAGCCATGGATCAAGCGCACGGCCCGGCGCCTGCGTCGCTTCGCTTGCACGTGAAGAGGTCACTGCCTACACTGGGGGCAGGGCGAGCGTCGTCACGCGTGCTCGGTGTGGCTGGTTCCTCTCTGGGAGCCAGGCGCTCGACCATGGCCCGCCGGGTGCTGCCACACCCGGCGGGCCGCTTTGGCTGCCACCGGCAAGTGTCCCTTCGCGGTAGTGGATTGATGACGATTGTCGAGCGCATGAAGTCGCGTTGGGGCGTCGGGCCCGTCGGCGTGGTCGCCATTCTCGCGGCGTTCTCGCTCGCCGGCATGACCACCCTTCGGCTGAAGGGCCCGGTGATGGGGCTGATGTTCTCCGACGCCACGCCGGGGTGGCTGCAATGGGCGGTCTATCTGGTCGTCATGCTGCCCCTCTACCAGGTTCTGCTGCTCGGATACGGCACCCTCCTCGGACAGTTCGACTTCTTCTGGAGCAAGATGAAGGCCATCGGCCGGCTGCTGAGCGGCCGGCCGGTGAGGACGTCGAACTGATCGACGTCCTGTCCGTCTTCCCCCGGTCCCGGACCTGCCCGGTACACGGCAGCACGCCTCGATGCCGACGAACTGAGACGAATCGCAGTTTTGTGTTGACGGCGGGGTTGGCCGGCCTGTACAGTTGCGCCCGAAAGTTGAGATTTCGTCTCAACTTCTGCCGCGGGGCCGGCCGTCGGCCGGCCAGAGTGGAAAAGGCCCGCGCGGGTGCGGCAACACCCGGCGGGCCCGGCTGAACGTCACGCACCGCTACCCCTCAGAAAAGTCGCGGCCTTTGGCGTGTCCAGCACAGCCATTATAGGGCGACGGTCGGGGTATGCAACCACTCCAACGGAGGAGACATGCCCATGACGAACGACCGTCACCGACTCGTCGAGTACGTGCTCATCGTGACCATGATCTGCGGCATCGCCGCCACCGCATCGGGGCAGGGAGCCTCGGCCGAGACCGGGCGGACGAGCCCGGCCGAGGCCGGAGCTCCGGCCGCCATCGCCGCCGCTCCGGCCGTCGCGGACCCTGAAGCCGAGACCGGCCCCGAGGTCGCGGAGCCCGAGGCCGCCGAGGAGGCCGAGACGGCGGAGCAGCAGGTCGACGTCGCCGAGCTCGAGCGCCGCATCGACGTGCTGGCCGAGGAGATCGAGCGGCTGCGGAGCGGCGAGGACGAGCGCCTCGATCCCGACGAGGCGCGGCGGCTCGGCCTCGCCCCGTCGGCCGCCGCGACCTACGCCATCGACCGCGGCGTGTCCATCGCCGGCTACGGCGAGGCGCTGCTCGAGAACTACGCCGACAGCAGCGGCAAGACGACGCAGTTCGACTATCTGCGCGCCATCCTCTACGCCGGCTACCGGTTCAACGACAAGTTCCTGTTCAACTCCGAGATCGAGGTCGAGCACGCCAAGGAGATCTTCGTCGAGTTCGCGTACGTCGACTACCAGGCGACCGAGAGCTTCGGGCTGCGCGGCGGCATGCTCCTGGTGCCGATGGGGCTGGTCAACGAGTTCCACGAGCCGACGGTGTTCATGGGCGCCGAGCGGCCGGTCACCGAGAACAGGATCATCCCGTCGACGTGGCGCGAGAACGGCGGCGGTTTCTACGGCGCCTTCGAGCAGGTCTCGTTCCGGGCCTACGTCCTCAACGGCTTCAACGGGTCGGCCTTCTCGTCGGGCGGGCTGCGCGGCGGCCGTCAGAAGGGCGGCAAGGCCAAGTCGACGAGCATCGCCTTCACCGGGCGGCTCGACATCACGCCCACGCCGGGGGTCTTCTTCGGGGCCAGCTTCTACAGCGGTGATTCGGGCCAGGGCGAGATCGTCGTCGACGGCACCGAGTACGGCATCGGCACCAACATCTTCGACCTGCACGGTCAGGCCCAGGTGCGCGGGTTCGACATGCGGGCGCTCATGGCCCGCGCCAGCCTCTCCGACGCGGCGATGCTCAACATGGCGCTCGGCAAGAGCGGCAGCAGCGGCGTGGGCTCGGGGCTGGCCGGCCAGTACATCCAGATCGGCTACGACCTGCTGTCGCAGGTTCCGGCGGCCGGAGAGGTGGGCCTGACGCCCTACGTGCGTTACGAGACGGTCGATACCCAGGCCGAGATGCCGGCCGGCTTCGAGCGCAGCCTCTCGACCGACAACACGTACCTGACGCTCGGCATCGAGCTGAAGCCCACCCCCGGCGTCGTCCTCAAGGTCGACCATGCCTGGGTGAGCAACGACGCCGACTCGGGGGTCGACCAGTTCAACATCAACCTGGGGTACGCGTTCTGAGATAGCCAGAGTGGCGGCGGGGTTCCCGGCCCGCACGCGCGCCTGGCGGGTAGCCGGGCGCCTCCTGCGGTACGAAGCAAGGACGCTGACGAGAATTGTCTGTGCCTCGTGCGTGCGTTCCATCTCGCGAAAAACGGGCTGCCTTGCGGTGCAGGTGGCAACCTTGTAGCGACCATTGTCCCAAGCGTGAGAGATGACGATGAGATTACGGCTGGCGGGCGCGATGACGTTGGCGCTGCTGTTGGCGGCCGGTTCGGGCCTGTCCGCGCAGGGCGGCCGCATCACGCGCGAGGAGGCCCTGGCCGCCGTCTTTCCCGGCGCCGAGGTGGCGGCCGAGCGCGTCTTCCTGACCCGGGCCCAGCGCCGCGCCATCGGCGAGCTGGCCCGGGTCGACGACGTGAGCGGCCTCGTCGCCCGCTACGTGGCGACGAGGGACGGGGCCGTCGTGGGGCGGGCGTACGTCGACACGCACGTCGTGCGGACCAAGCGCGAGAGCCTGCTGATCTCGCTCCACGCGGACGGCACGGTGAGGCGCATCGACGTCACCGCGTTCCTCGAGCCCATCGAGTATCTGCCGTCCGAGCGGTGGCTCGCGCAGTACGACGACCGTCCGCTCGACGACGACCTGGCGCTGCGCCGGGCCATCCGGACCATTGCCGGCGCGACCCTGTCGGGGGTCGCCACGAACGCGGCGGTGCGGCGCGTGCTGGCCACCGACCAGGTGCTGGCGCACGGCGCGGCCGAGTGAGCCGGCCGCGGCGCCGGGCCGTTCGGAGGCGAACGTACGTGGGGTCCTCGCGCGGGCCCCGGATGACGCGCGGCGTCCCGGGAGCTGTGCCCTGGAACGGCACGGGCTCCTCGAGGCTCGGTGGGGCGCCCATCGGAGCCGCAGGCGGCGATTAGCGGGCCGAACGTTTTCGCCGTAGGACGGCTCGGACTCCCGGGGTTGGTTTGGGGCCAACGGAGCCGCAGGCGACGATTGGCGGGTCAGGTTCGGTATCGGTCATGCGCAGCCCGGCGAAGCACGACGCGGCGGACGACCGTCGGCCCGCCGCACCGCGCCCCGTCGTCACCCTGGCGATGACGTGGTGGGAGAAGTGGGCCTTCAACCTCCTTCACGCCCTCGTCGCGGCGACCGGCACCGCCTATTTCGTCATGAAGTACCTGGTCACTCCGACCGATCCCTTCGCGGTCGTCAACCATCCCTGGCAGCCGTCCATGCTCGCCTGGCACATCGTGGCCGCGCCGTTCTTCGTCGCCTTCTTCGGCATGCTCTTCCGCACCCACACCCTGCGCAAGCTGGCGTCGACGAGCCCCCGGAACCGGCGCACGGGGTGGACGTCGCTGGTCGGCTTCTCGGTAATGGCGCTGACCGGCTACCTCATTCAGGTCACCGCGAGCCCGGCGTGGATCACGGCGTGGATCTGGCTCCATGTCGCCGCGAGCGCCGTCTTCGTCGTCGGCTACACCACCCACATGGTCATCGGCTGGCGGCTCGGCCTCCCGCCGGCCATGCGTCCCGGCACGCTGCGGCCCGCCGCCCCGCTTTCCCCGTGAGAGCCGCGACGGTCGCCGCGGCGGTCTGCCTGGCGTGCGGCGGGATCGCCCTGGCCGCCGCCGATGCCCGGTGGCATGCCTTCCCGGCGGCTTCCTTTCCCGGGGCTGCACAGGGAGGCGTCGCTGAGCGCAGGCCCCGCGTAAACGCGGGCGGCGTCGCCGGGGTCCGGCAGACGCCCACCGCTGCCCTCCGGGTCGAGCGCACCGTCCACCTGATGGGGACGTGGGCGACCCTGGTCGTGGAGGCGGCCGACCGCTCGGCCGGGCTGCAGGCGCTCGAGCAGATGGTCGGCGTGATCGAGCGCGCCGAGGCGTCGCTGAGCACGTGGCGGGCCGACAGCGTTCTCGGCGCCCTCAACCGGCACTCGGCCGGCCAACCGTTCGGGCTGCCGCCGGCGCTGTGCGGTCTGTGGCCGCGGTTGGCCCGCTGGCATCGCCTGACCGACGGCGCGTTCGACCCCGCCGTCGGACGCCTCGTCGAGGCGTGGGGACTGCGGGCGGACGGCTCCGTTCCGGCGCCCGACGCCCTGCGGGCGGCGCTGGCGGCGACCGGTTTCGCACACTTCGGGTTCGACGCGGAGACCTGTCGCGTCACGCGGACGGTCGACGCCACCCTCGACGCCGGGGCGTTCGGCAAGGGCGAGGCCCTGCGGCGGCTGATGGCCGTCGCCGGGGACGGCCATGCGTGGATGGTCGACTTCGGCGGCCAGGTCGCCGCGGGGGGAAGGCCGGCCGCCCAAGGCTGGCCGGTGGCTGTCGCCCATCCCTCCCGGCGGCATCAGCCGGCGCTGGAGCTCTTCCTCGCGGTCGGATCGCTCGCCACCAGCGGCGCCTCCGAGCGGACGCGGGTGGTCGGGGACCGCCCGGTAGCGCACATCCTCGACCCTCGCACCGGACTACCCGTTCACCGCCACGGGTCCGTGACCGTCTGGCACGACGACCCGCTGGCCGCCGACGTCCTCTCGACGGCGCTGTACGTGATGGGGGCCGGCGAGGGCCTGGACTACGCGGAACGGCACGGCGTCGCAGCTCTGTTCCTGGCCCCTGGTCCCGATGGTGACGGCGGGACGGTCACGTTCCGTGCCAGTCGGCAGTTCGAGGCCCGGTTTCCGACCGTCACCGGAACACCGGCCCGGTGATCGGCCCCACGATCCTCCGCGCCGCGCCAGCGCACCCGGCCCGACGTGCCTGTTTCCTCACCGGATGCGCGAGCCTGCGAACCCATGACACCAAGGGCGCCTGGACTTCCTTCGGACCCCCGAGGTCGATGAGATCGCTCTGCTTTCCCGCAGGCTGGTCTGTGCCCGCACCGGGCGGCGCGAGGCGCTTCCTCCGGTGTGTTGGCATGCTTTGAATCGCACAGCGGAGGACTCGTGAGCATATCCTCGTCACACTCGGGGCACGGTCGCCGACAGAATCATGCGCGCTCTCGAGGATGCCCGATGGGACTGGCGAACCGTTGACGGCATCGGTCGCGAGGCTGGAATCCCACGTGGGGACATTCGGCGGTTTCTGTCTCAGGCGGGCCGCACGGTGGTGAGATCGGTGGCGCGCGACCGACAGGGGCGCTCTCTCTTCACGACACGCAAGCGTTATCGCGAAGGCCATTCGCTGATGGAGCGCCTGCTCGATCACTACCGCAGCACCTCCACCTGACATCAGCCTGCTCGCTACGGTGCCCTGAACGCCCACAGCTCGCCGGGGAAGCCCCCGCCGGCGATGGCCACCACCAGGTACTGCTCGCCGTCGAGGCTGTAGGTCATCGGCGACCCGGTGGCGGGGACCGGCAGCGGGACGGATCCCACCTCCTCGCCCGTCGCCTTGTCGTAGGCCCGCAGGGCCGAGCCGCGGACGCCGTCGGGGCCGGTGAACAGGCCGCCGTCGCCGGCGACGACCAGGGTCTTCGTGACCAGGGTGCCGATGCGCTGGTTGGCGACCCCGGTGCGGGGGACGTCGACGCCCGCGAGCAGCGGGTGGTCGCGGATGTGGTCCGGCGTTTCGCCGTGCGCGACCTGCCAGACGATCTCGCCCGCGTTCAGGTCGATGGCGGTGATGCGGCCCCACGGCGGCCGGATGACGGGAATGCCCTCCACGTTGAGCCCGAAGCCGCTGCCGCCCCGCGGCCGCTGGCCGGCGGGAGGCCGGGGCCGGCCCATGATGTAGTCCATGTTCGAGCGCCGCGGGTCGCTGACGAGCCCGAGGGCGTGGACCTCGGTCTTCGAGTAGATGTAGAAGATGCCGGTCTCGGGGTCGAACGAGCCCCCGGGCCAGTTCGAGCCGCCCGTCAGGGCGGGGACGTGCAGGGTGCCGAGGGTGCCCTCGTACGAGGCGACCGACGGCGGCGTGTAGAGGGGGCCGATGCGGTACGGCTCGATGGCCTCCTCGGCCCGGCGGCGCAGCTCGGGGGTGAAGTCGATGAGGTCGTCGACGCCGATGCCCTGCCGGTCGAACGGCGGCGGCTTGGTCGGGAACGGCTGGGTGGCCGCGGTCACCTCGCCGGGCACGTCCGACTGCGGCACCGGCCGCTCCTCGATGGGCCACACCGGCTCGCCGGTGGCGCGGTCGAGCACGTAGAGGAACGCCTGCTTGCTCGGCTGGGCGACGGCCCGGATGTCACGCCCGTCGACGGTGATGTCGACGAGGATGGGCGCGTTGGCGAGGTCGAAGTCCCACACGTCGTGGTGAATCGTCTGGAAGTGCCACGCGCGCTCGCCGGTCTGGAGGTCGACGGCGACGATGCTGTTCGAGAACAGGTTGTCGCCGGGCCGGTGCCCCCGTAGAGGTCGCCGGTGGGCGTCTCCACCGGCAGGTAGACGTAGCCCAGCTCGGGGTCGATGGTCATCTGGCCCCACACCCCGGTGTTGCCGGTATACCGCCACGAGTCGGCCAGCCACGTGTCGTTGCCGAACTCGTCGGCGCCGGGAATGGTGTGGAAGATCCACTTCCGCTCGCCGGTCCGCGCGTCGTAGCCGCGGACGTGCCCGGTCGGCTTCTCCTTGGTGGCGGGCGCGACACCCGCGAGGTGGGCGGCGCCGATGACGACGACGCCGTCGGCGATGACCGGGGCCGCGTGCAGCCCGATCTCGCCGGTGACGGGGTCGAGCTCCTGGTCGAGGCCCTGCTTCAGGTCGACCAAACCGTTCTCGCCGAAGTTAGCGGCCCGCCGGCCGGTGCGGGCGTTCAGCGCGACGAGGCGGTAGCCGGGGGTGACGTAGAAGATCACGCCGTCGCCCCCGTCGTCCCAGTACGTCAGGCCGCGCCCCGAGAGCCGCCGCGGCGCCGCCGCGCCCCGTGCGCCCTCGTTGAGCCGGTGCACCCACAGCAGCTCGCCCGTCGCCGCGTCGAGGGCGACGGCGGCGCGCCGCGTGCCGGCCGTGGTGTAGAGCACCCCGTCGACCATCAGCGGGGTCGACTGGAAGACGTACTCGGGGCCGGGGCCCAGGTTCTCGGTGCGGAACCGCCACGCCAGCTCCAGGTCGCTGAAGTTCTCCGCGTCGATCCGGTCCAGCGCGGCGTAGCGGGTGTGGCCGAGGTCTCCGCCGTAGGTGGGCCACTCGCCGTCGGGCGCCCCGCGCTGGGCGTTGGCGGGGGCGGAAACGACGCCCGACATGATCGCGAGCATGCCGAGGCGGGCGATTGCGCGTGCTGACATCCGGGTCCTCCGGGTTTGCGTCGACCGCGCGGCGCGAACGGCGTCGCCGCGAGCACGACAGTGTACCGCTGGGTGAGGAGGCGCGTTGCGCAGTGCGGTCAGGGCAGCCAGTAGTCGCGCCGACCGTGCCGGACATGGACGATCTGAACCGTCGACGCTTCGACGGTGAAGAAGATGCGCCAGCGAATGCCTCGCCCGAAGAGCACCTGCCTCACCTCGCTATCGAACGCCCCGCTCTCCGGCGCCACGGCATGAGATTCCGGCAGGCTCTCGAGCCCGAGAATCCGCTCCCGGATCTCGTCGAGCCACCCCTCTGCGTAGCGGGGACGCTCGGCCTTGAGCCACTCGTACGCTCTCGAGATGTCGTTCGCCGCGGACGGCGTGACGATGACCCGATAGCGCTTCACTGGTCGTCCGAAGCGCCTGCCAGTCTCTCGAAGAAGGCGGATGCCTCGATGCCCTGCCCGTCGTGCGCCTGATCGAGACCCTGACGAATGCCGGCGACGGTCCGCGCGTGCTCGAACCGATCGCTGACATCCTGCCACGCTTCAGCGTCCACGACCACCAGCGCGGGTTTGCCGTTGACGGTCAGGACCGATGGCCGCCCGGTTTCCTTGAGTCGGGACATGAAGCGGCCGGTGTCACGCTTGAACTCGGCCAGCGGTCGGATATCCTTGGTGATGTCCATTGGCCCTCGTCGCGCCGCATCGTTCCCGGTGCGCACAACGTGCATTCTACCGTGCGTCCTCGCTCCTGCATCGCGGGACTCTCTCGATGAGACTCTGCCTGACCCTGTGCTGGCTGTTGCTCGTGTGCCCGGGGGTGGCGGCGCGGCAACCGGTCACGACGGTGACCGGTATTGTCCTCGACGGCGTGACGGAGGCTCCGATCGGCGGGGCGCGGGTCGCCGTCGCCGGCGGCTCTGACGCGGCGGCAACCGATCCGGACGGGCGGTTCGAGATCGTGCTCGACGGCGGGGCGGCGAGCCTGCGGTTCGAGGCCGACGGGTACCTCGAGACGTCGGTGGAGGTCGACCGGTCGGCGGAGCAGGCCGCCCTCGAGATTCGGCTGTTCCCCAACGCCTTTGCCGAGACGGTGGAGGTCGTGTCGGAGATGGCGGTGCAGGAGCGGCCGTCGGCCACCCCCGTCACCCCCGAGGCGGTGTTCCGGGCGCCGGGCAGCATCGACAACGTCTTCCGCACCCTCGACACCCTGGCCGGGGTGGCGTCGACCGACGACTTCGGCAGCCGGCTCGCGGTGCGGGGCGGCACGCCGGACCAGAACCTGACGGTGATGGACGGCATCGAGGTGCACAACCCCTACCGGCTGTTCGGCATCGCCAGCGCCTTCAACCCCGAGACGGTCGAGGGCTTCGAGCTCACCGCGGGCGGGTTCGGGGCCGCGTACGGCGACCGCCTCTCGTCGCTGCTCGTGGTCGACAACCGGGCCGGCCGGCCCGGGTTCGAGGCCTCGACCGCGGCCAGCATCACCGACGCCAACGTCGTCCTCGAGGGGACCACGCCCATCGGGTCGGACGGCACCTGGCTGCTCAGCGCCCGCCGCACCTACTACGACCTCGTGGCGGGGCGCGTCGCCGACCAGAACTTCCCCTCGTTCGCCGACCTGCAGTTGCAGGCCGGCTGGGAGCTGGGGCCCGGCCACCGGCTCACCCTGACCGGGCTCCGCAGCGTGGAAGACGCGGACCTCTCGTTCGATGCCGACGATTCCGACGACCGCGTCGCGCTCGGCTCGGACATCACCAACGGGCTGGCGTCGGCCCGGTTCGACGCGGTGCTGGGCCCGCGGGCGACGGCGACGACCACCGTGTCGTGGTACCGCAACCGCGAGTCGCTGCGCTTCGACGGTCAGATTCGCGCCGACGCCACGCGGTCCAACGCCCCCGACGACGAGGTCGCGTTCGCCCGCTCGACCATCGCGTTCGAGCGCGCCATCGTCGTGGCCGACCGCTCGCTGCGGCAGGACCTGAGCGTGCAGGTCACGCCGCGGCACCTGCTGAGCACCGGCGTCGAGGTGCACCGCCTGGAGACCGGCTACCGGTGGCTGATCGCCGGCGACCGCAACGACGCGCAGGCGAACGCGTCGAGCGTGCAGGGGGGCGCGGGGCTGCCCGACGACCTCGATTCCGTCCTGAACGGCACGCGCGGCGGCCTGTGGCTGCAGGACACCTGGACGCCGTCCGAGCGCACATCGTTCGAGCCCGGCCTGCGGCTCGACTGGAGCACCGTCAACGGCGGCGCCACCGTCTCGCCGCGGCTGGCCGCGAGCTACGCCCTCGGGGGCGGGGCGCGCCTCCGGGCGGCGGGCGGGCTGTACACGCAGAGCCCCGGGTACGAGAAGCTGACCCAGTCCGACTACTTCGTCGACCTGTCGGGCGCCCGCGAGCTGGGGCTGCGCCACGAACGGGCCACCCACCTCGTGCTGGGCGTCGAGCAGGACCTCGGCCCCGACCTGACCGCCCGGGTCGAGGGGTACTACAAGCGGTTCGACGACCTCCTCGTCGGCCGGCTGGAGACCGAGGCGGAGCGGGCGGCGCGGGTCGCGCGCTACGACTTTCCCGAGGCCCTGCGCGAGAGCGTGCCCGCCGCCCCCATCATCGTCAGCGCCCCCACCAACGACGCGGGCGGCGACGCGTGGGGGCTCGATGTCTTCCTGACCCACGGGAACCCCGCCGCGCGGCTCACGGGATGGGTGTCGTACGCTTGGGGCCGTGCCGAGCGCGAGAGCTACGGCCGCCGCTACGCGTTCGAATACGACCGGCCCCACGCGTTCAACGTGGTCGGGCGCTACCGGCTGACCAGCCGCTGGGACCTCGCCGCGACGCTGCGCCTCGCCAGCGGCTTCTCCCACACGCCGGCCCTGGGGCTGCGGGCGGCCTCGGTCGAGGACGACCGCGGCCGACTCGTGCCCGCCACCGATTCGGCCGGCAACCTGCAGTACACGATCGACTACGGCGGGGTCGAGAACCTGAACTCCGCCCGGTTGCCGAGCTACGCCCGGGTCGACGTGCGCGCCACCTACCAGCGTCCCGGGGGACGGTGGTCGCTCTACGTCGAGGTCATCAACCTGCTCGGCCGCGACAACGCCATCACGCTCGAGCCGCGGCTTCAGCACGACCCCGGCGCCGAGCTGCCGCGCCTGTCCGAGGTGCCCTCGCAGGGGTTTCCCCGCGTCCCGACCTTCGGGCTGCGCTTCCGGTTCTAGGAGTCTGCGCCGGGGAACCGCGCCGGACTCCTGGAGGGTTGGTCGGGCGGCGAGCGGAGCCGGAGGCGACGCTCCCCGGGGTCGGTTGCCGATGTTGGAGGTCGGTTCGATCCGCCGGGGGATGCTCCCGCCCCGGTCGACGGGCGTGCGTCGTTCGGGCATGATGGTAGGAGCAGCCGATTCAGAGCGAGGAGAGCATCATCCGAGAGCAACTGGACTACCGCGTCGAGGGCCTCGACTGCAGCGAGGAGGCCACCCTGCTGCGCGACGCCCTCGAGGGTCGCGAGGGCGTGCACGGGGTCTCGTTCCACGTAGTCGACGGCCGCATGACCGTCGATGCCGATACGGACGCCTTCGGCCCCGAGCAGGTCGCCGCGGCGGTCTCGCGGCTGGGGATGCGGGCCGCGCCGTGGGACGCGGCGCCGCGGGCCGAGTCGTGGTGGGAGACGCACGGCCGCCATGCCCTGGTGGCGGCCAGCGGGCTCGCGCTGACCGGCGGTCTCGTCCTGCACGTCACGGTGGCGGGAGGCGGCGTGGTCGAGACCCTGCTGGCGCACGCGCACGGGGCGGCGCACGGCGTCGACCGGCTCGTCTTGCTGCTGCTGCTCGCCGGCATCGCCGCCGGGCTCTTCCCCTCGGCGCCGAAGGCGGTGGCGTCGCTGGCCCGGCTGCGGCCGGACATGAACGCGCTGGTGCTGGTGTCGGTGGTCGGCGCCCTGTTCCTCGCGGAGTGGGCCGAGGCCGCGGTGCTGGCCTTCCTCTACGGGCTGTCGGGCCTGATCGAGAGCTGGAGCGCGCGCCGGGCGCGCGACGCCATCGGCTCGCTGCTGCGCATCACGCCGGCGACGGCGGCGGTGGTGCACGGCGACCACGAGCACCGGACGCCGGTGGACCGCGTCGCGGTGGGCGCGCAAGTGCGGGTGCGGCCGGGCGAGCGCATCCCCTGCGACGGCGTGGTCACCGACGGCAGCTCCTACGTCGACCAGGCGCTGGTCACCGGCGAGTCGGTGCCGGCCTGGAAGACGGCCGGAGACGAGGTGTTCGCGGGCACCGTGAACGGCCACGGCATGGTCGAGCTGCGCACCACGCGGGCCGCGTCGGACACGATGCTGGCCCGCATCACCCGCATGGTCGGCGAGAGCCACCACCACCGGGCGCCGACCGAGCGGTTCATCGACCGGTTCGCGCGCTACTACACGCCCCTGATGTTCGCGGTGGCCCTCGCGGTCGGGGCGGTCCCGCCGCTGCTGCTCGGCGGCGACTGGGAGCGGTGGTTCTACCAGGCGATGCTCATCCTGCTGATCTCGTGCCCCTGCGGGCTCGTCATCTCGACGCCGGTCACGATCGCCGCGGCCATCGCGTCGGCCACGCGGCACGGCGTGCTGATCAAGGGGGGCTCGCACCTCGAGGAGCTGGGGCGCCTGCGCGCGGTGGCGTTCGACAAGACCGGCATCGTCACGCGCGGCGAGCCGGAGGTCCGCGAGCTGCGGCCGGTGAACGGTCGCTCCGAGGAGGAGGTGCTGGCCCGCCTGCTGTCCGTCGAGCAGCGCAGCGAGCACCCCCTGTCGCGCGCCATCGTCCGCCATGCGCGCGAGCGCGGGGTCGAGCCGTCCGATCTCGCCGACTTCACGGCTGTCGAGGGGCGCGGGGCGGAGGCGCGCATCGACGGCCGGCGGTTCTGGGTGGGGAGCACGCGCTTCGCCCGCGAACGGGCTGCGACCGAGGCGTTCGAGCCCGAGCTCGCCGCGATGCAGCGGGCCGACGAGACGGTCGTCGTGTGCGGCGCCGGCGACGACGTCTGGGCGCTCGTCGCGCTGGCGGATCCGGTGCGCGCGGAAGCGCAGGCCAGCGTGGCGCAGGTCCACCGCCTCGGGCTCCGGTCGGCCCTGCTCACCGGGGACAACGCCGTCACCGCCCGCAGCGTCGGCGCCCGCGTGGGGGTGCCGGACGTTCGGGCCGAGCTGCTGCCGGACGGCAAGGCCGAGGCCATCGACGAGCTCATCGCGCAGCACGGCCCGACCGCGATGGTCGGCGACGGCATCAACGACAGCCAGGCCCTGCTCCGCGCCTCGGTCGGCGTCGCGATGGGCGGCAACGCCACCGACGTCGCGGCCGAGTCGGCCGATGTCGTGCTGATGCAGGACGACCTGCGGAAGCTGCCGTTCGTGGTCGATCACGCGCGCCGCGCCCGGCGGGTGATCATCGAGAACATCACCGTCGCCCTCGGCGCCAAGGCGGTCTTCCTCGCCGTCATGGCCTTCGGGGCCGCCACCCTCTGGATGGCGGTGGCCGCCGACATGGGCGCGTCGCTGCTCGTCACGTTCAACGGCCTGCGCATGCTCCGGCCGGCCAGGGTGCCGACCGGTCCGGCCTCGGAACCGGCGCTGGCCGGCGCCGGGCAGGAAACGTAGCACCATCCGCTGGCCGTGCTCGAGGATCTCGTCCGGCGTGAGGGGGCGCTCGGCGCTCATGAACACGCGCCGGAGCGCGTTGCGCTGACGGGTGTCTCGCGGCATTGCAGTGGGCGTGCAGCATCGAGGGCCTCGTGACGGAACCACCACGACCGTGGCCCGAGCGACCCGCCCCGACGACCGGAGGACGGTCGTCCTCAGCCGCCCTGATCCGCGCTCTCCTCGTCGCAGGCCGGGCACGCGCCGGCCTGGCAGATACGGGCGCTCTGCAGCAGAGCGCCCGCGAGGGTCAGGCTGCCGGCGGCCGACGTCATGGTCTCGGGCAGCGGCTCGAGCCAACCGGCGAGGGAGGCCGCCCAGAGCACGGCCCCCCCCGCGAAGGTGAGGGTCACGCCCGCGTGGTTGCGGGCCGGGCCGAGGGCGAGCATCACCGCACCGAGCAGGACGGTGCCGGCCCAGACGGTTCGCTCGACGCCTTCCGAGAGCGCGAGCGCCGGCGCCACCACGACCAGGAACGGTGTGAGCGCGCAGTGCACGCCGCACCAGGCCGCGGCGCACGCCGTCAGCCGCGACCCGGAGGCCAGATACGTGCTCGACGGGACGGTTGCGAGAGAGTCCTTCATGGTGTCGTGTCGACGGCAGGCGCGCGGCAAGCAGGGCCTGAGCCGGAGCCATCATGATAATGGATTCTCAGGTCTGTCGCCAGGGGTTGTCCGCCGACGAGGCCCTGCGCGGCAGCGCGCCCGCCGCCCGATCATGCCGCTACAGGCTGCGGCATCCGGTCTCATGCTAGGATGCTGTTGAAAGATCGTTCCCAAACACAACAGGATTCTGACGATGGCAACAACAGTAACGCTCGACGCCGAGATCGTCCGGGCGGTGCAGCGCGAAACCAACGAGAAGCGCAAGGCGACCGCGGTCCGGCTGGCGCTGACCGAGTATCTGCGCACGCAGAGGCTGCGCAGGCTCGGCGATCTGGCCGGAAAGGTGGATCTCCGATACACGAACGATGAGCTGGAGCGTCTGGAGGAGTGCTGATCCTGCCGGATACGTCCTGCTGGATCGAGTTCCTGCGTCCCCGTGGCGAAGCCGCCGTCCGGGAGCAGATGCAACGATGGCTCGCGGCGGATCGCCTGGCCGTCTGCGGTCCGGTCCGCGCGGAGGTCCTGCGCGGGGCGCGTCGGGCGGAAGCACCGCGAGTCGCTGACGCCCTCGCGGCGCTCGTCCACCTCGACACGCTCGAACGCGACTGGACGACCGTGGAGGCGGCCGCGAGGTCGATGGCGGACTTCGGTCACACCGTGCCCCTGCTGGATCTGCTGATAGCGGCCATCGCCTGTCGTCATGACGTCATTCTGGCTCACCGGGACGCTCATTTTCGGGCGATGGCGGATGCGCTGCCGCTCCGGACCCACGACTTCCTGCCCTGAATCCATCCGCCCGAGCAGCTCCGGCAATGGGTCGGCGACTCGCGGGCCCGGTGGGAGGGCGACACCCTCGTCGTCGAAGCGCGGAACTTCCTCGGAGAGACGGTGGGGGCGCCCGTTGAGGGGGACGATGCGCGCGCCTTCGCCGAGGCGGTGCGCGGCGTACCGATCGCGTGCGCAGGCCAGTTGGTGCCGCGACGGCGACGGTCGCGACCTAATGCGCCCCGCCGCCCCCGGCCGCCTCGCGCGCCTCCATGGCCCGCGCTCCCGAGAGCGAGCTGGCCATCAAGTAGTTGCCCTCGTGGCAGGCGTACTCGTACAGCGGCTCGTCGGTGCGGCCCATCAGCACCTGTGCGGTCCAGGGCCGGGTCCAGCTCGTCGGGTCGTCCACCGTGAACTCGTAGATCAGGGTGTCGGCGTCGGCCCTCGTGAAGCGTTCGACGAGGTGCAGGTTGGCGCTCGAGCCCCCCAGGGACGTCTCGCCGAGGAAGTTCCGCGTCTCGACGACGAGGGTGTCGCCCTCCCACCGGGCCCGTGAGTCGCCGACCCACTGCCGGAGCTGCTCGGGCAGGTGGGGGCGCCCGTCGAGGGGGACGATGCGCGCGTTGTGCACCATCTCGTTCAGGATGACGACGTGGTCGGCCGTCTGGAAGAGCTGCACGTTGTTGTTGTAGGCGCTCGGGGTCATCGGCGGTCCCGAGTTGAAGCCCAGCAGGCAACGCTCCGAGGAACCGCGGTCCTCGGGGCCGTGGGCGTGCCGGCTGCGGAGGACACGGCGCGCCTCGGCCCGCTCCTCGACTACCGGCAACGCGGGGGGAAGGCGTCCGTCCGGCGGGTCGACGACCAGCGATGTCCGCTGGTCGGACAGCGTGTGGCCGTGCTCGAACCAGATCCGCACCGAGTAGCCGAGGCGCGCGCCGAGCGGCGCGTCCTCGCGTTCCGACTCGTTGGCGGCGCGCCGCTCGGCGAGCCGCTGCTCCCACGCGGCGGCTTCCTCCGCCGTCAGCGTCGCCTGCTCGGCGAGATCGTCGGGCCGCTCCATCGGGGTGGCGGTCGAGAAGTTCCAGACGCCCTGCAGGTCGGGGTGGCCGTCGGCGGTACGGGATGCCTGCGCGGCGGCGCCGGCCGGCGACAGCGCGAGGACGGCGGATGCGGCGACGAGGGCGCCGGCGGGAGTCAGCAATCGGTGGGGCATGGCAACCTCCTGGCCGAGATTCCGGGCGGCGATGGTCGCTGAACGGGCGTTGTGTTTCCCTGAAGAGGGCCATTGTAGCAGCGGGGTCCGGTTCGCCGGCGGCGAAGGACCGGCGAGCGCATGCGGCGGCGCTACAATCGACCTTCGCCGGGCTGGGCGCACCGGAGGGCGTTGTCACCGCGACGCCCGCGCGCGTTGACCCGGGAGGTCCGCGGTCGGACGTCGAGGGGACGCCGGTGGTCGGACGCCGGACGCAGGAGAGTTCCTCGTGAGCAACGAGTCGTCGACGCTGCCGCGCCTCGCCGCCGTCGTGCTGGCAGGTGTGTCCTGCACCTACGCGGTCGGCTTGATGCTGTCGCAGACCTGGGAGCGCGCCAGCTTGGCGTGGACGTTGCTCCCGCTCTGGATCAGCGCGATTCCGCTCGTCTTCCTGCTCGTCGCCCTGACGGTCCTGTTCCAGCGCCTGCGCGACCGCAACGCCTGGGTGATGGCGCTCATGTTCTGCGGCTTCATGAGCCTGTTCGCGCCACAGGCGGCGGGCGGGTCCCCGGTGCTCCCCGGCTTCATGATGGCCTACCGCATGACGCTGCTCATGATGGCCCCGGGGCTGTTCGCCTTCTTCTTCCTCGTGTTCCCCGCCCGTTCGCGGCTCGACGAACGCGCTCCCGGGCTGAAGTGGCTCCTCGTCGGGTTCGGCGCGTTCCTGGTGCTGACCGCCGGTCCCTGGCGGCCGCTCCTCGGGCAGCCGTTCTCGAACAACCTCGCCGGCGCGACCATCCTGCCCGACTCGCTGGCCCTCTGGCGCGCCTATGGCGTGTTCGCTAACGTCTTCCTGGGAATCGCCGTGGGCATCCTGGCCCTCGTCGGGCATGCGGCGGGCGCCGCGTCCCCGGAGGTACGGCGCAAGGCGCGGGTCCTGGCGTGGGGCACGGTCGCGGGAATCGCCCCTGCGCTCTCGGTCGCGGTGGCCGAGGTGGCCGGAGGGGTGCCGGAGTGGCTGGGCGCGGGCGCATTGCTCGCGCTGCCGCTGATGCCGCTCTCCTTCGCGTACGCCGTCGTCAGGCACCGCGTGATGGCGGTCCCGGTGCTGGTGCAGCGCGGCGCCCGCTACCTGCTCGTGCAGCGCGGGCTGGCCGTCGCCAGCGTGGCGTCGAGCCTCGTGGTGGCGGTGGGGCTGGCGATGCTGGCCCAGCGGTGGCTGCCGGCGGGCTCCGACGTGGGGCTGCCGGTCGCGGTCGTCGCGGCCGGCTTGCTCGGCGTCGGGGTGGCGCGGGCGGGGGCGCGGGTCGAGCGGCGCATCACCGACCGCATCGACCGGGCCTTCTTCCCCGAGCGGTACGAGGCCCGGCGGGCGCTCGAGGAACTGGCCGACCGCACCCGGACCGCCGAGGACCGCCCGGCCCTCGCGTCGCTGCTCGAGGCCATGCTGCGCTCCGCGTTCCGGCCGGTGTCGCTGGCCGTCTATCTCGAGGATCCGGACGGCCGGCTGGCGGCCGCCGACCTGCCGGAGGGCCCCGGCGTCCTCGCCCGGGACGCCGGGGCCCTCGCGGCGCTGGCGAGCCGGGCCCGGCCCGCGGTCCTGCCCCCGCCGGGCGTCGACGACGCGGCCGACGAGCTGCACCGCCTGCTCGCGCCCCTGCAGCCGGAGTGCCTGGCGCCGATGGTCGACAGGAACGGACGCCTCGTCGGCGTCGTGGCCCTGGGCGGCCGGCAGTCGGAGGAGCCGTACTCGGGCGAGGACGTCCGGCTCCTCACGGTGGTGTCGCTGCAGTCCGCCCTGACCGTCCAGACCATCTGCCTGAGCGAGGAGATGGCGGCCCGCATCGAGGCCGAGCGGCGGGCCGAGCACGAGGTGGAGATCGCCAAGGAGGTGCAACGGCAACTGCTGCCCGCGGCCGCCCCCGCTCTGCCGGGGTTCGCGTGCGCGGGCGACTGCATCCAGGCGAAGTCGGTGGGCGGCGACTACTACGACTTCATCGAGCTGGGGGGCGGCCGCATCGCGTTCCTCCTCGCCGACGTCTCCGGCAAGGGCATCGCGGCGGCGCTGCTCATGGCCAACCTGCAGGCGACCCTGCGCAGCCAGTACGCGGGCGGGGCCGACGACCCGGCCCGGCTCCTCGAGCGCGCGAACCGCCTCTTCTTCGCCTCGACCCCCGGCAACCGCTACGCGACCCTCTTCCTCGCCGAGTTCAGTCCGGCGACCCGCGAGCTGCGCTACGTCAACTGCGGCCACGTGGCGCCGGTGCTCACCCGCGCTGGCGGCGGCCTCGAGACGCTGGACGCCACCGGCACCGTGATCGGCCTCTTCGAGGACTGGTTCGGCGACTCGGCGGCG
Source organism: Vicinamibacterales bacterium (assembly GCA_965261285.1). Classification (GTDB taxonomy): domain Bacteria; phylum Acidobacteriota; class Vicinamibacteria; order Vicinamibacterales; family UBA8438; genus JAJEEA01. The sequence goes on from OZ253457.1 coordinate 794,684, forward strand.
ACGGTGCTCGAGCCCGGCGACACCCTCGTGGTCTGCAGCGACGGGGTGACCGAGGCGCTGAGCGACGACGAGGAGGAATACGGCGAAGACCGCTTCCGCGACGCCGTCGCCGCCCGCCGCGGCCTCGCCGTCCCCGAGCTCCTGGCCGCCGTTCAGACCGAGGTGCAGCAGTTCGCCGGCGCGGTGCAGAGCGACGACCTGACGTTGCTCGTAGCACGCGCCACGCCGCCGGCGGCGCAGGCCGCCGGTGCGAAAGCGGCAGATCCACAGCAGAGCACGTCGGCTATAGTGGGGTGAACCACAGGAGGGGGAGGCCGCCGATGACCGCGATGAAGGGACCGGCTCGGAGCTCGTTCGTCGGACGGATGGCTCGCGTGGTGGGTACGGCGCTCCTGGTGCTGCTCGCCGGCGCCGCGGCCGGCGCCCAGGAGCGGGCGTTCACGCCGGTCACCGATGCCATGCTGCAGGACCCCGACCCCGCCGACTGGCTGAACTGGCGGCGGACGCTCGACGGCCAGGGCTACAGCCCGCTGGACCAGATCGACCGCGGCAACGTCGGCGAGCTGCAGCTCGTGTGGGGGTGGCCGCTCGCGCCGGGGCTGGTGCAGGCGGCGCCCCTCGTGCACGACGGCATCATGTTCATCCCCAGCCCCCGCGTCGTGCAGGCGCTCGACGCGGTGACCGGCGACCGGCTCTGGGAGTACCGGCGCGAGTTCGAGGCGTCGGACGCGCTCGAGGCGGTGGGGGCGGGCATGCGCACCCGCTCCATCGCCATCTACGGCGACAAGATCTACGTCAACACCTCCGACGCCCACATCGTCGCCCTCGACGCGCGGACCGGCGAGGTGGCGTGGGACCACACCGTCGCCGACTTCCGGCTCGGCTACCGCTACACCAGCGGACCGATCGTCGTGAACGGCCTCATCGTGTCCGGCATGACCGGCTGCCAGAACTACAAGAACGACGTCTGCTTCATCTCCGCCCACGACCCCGAGACGGGCGAGCAGGCGTGGCGCACGTCGACCATCGCGCGCCCCGGCGAGCCCGGCGGCGACACCTGGGGCGACCTGCCCCTGACGTTCCGGGCCGGCGCCGACTCGTGGATACCGGGCGCCTACGACCCCGAGACCAACCTCACGTACTGGTCGACCTCGCAGGCCAAGCCGTGGGCCCGGGTGTCGCGCAAGACCGACGGCGACGCCCTCTACACGAACAGCGTGCTCGCGCTGGATCCGGCGACGGGCGAGCTGCAGTGGTACTTCCAGTTCGTGCCGGGCGAGACCCACGACCTCGACGACGTGTTCGAGAGCGTCCTCATCGACCACCGGGGGCGGAAGTCGCTGTTCAAGATGGGCAAGCACGGCATCCTGTGGGAGCTCGACCGCGCGACCGGCGCGTTCGTGGCCGCCCACGACCTCGGCTACCAGAACGTCCTCGACGTCGACCCCGCGACCGGCGAGGTGACCTACCGGCCCGACATGATCCCCGTCGCCGGCGTCGAGCTCGACTTCTGCCCCGACTTCGGCGGCGTCCGCAACTGGCGGGCGAGCGCCTACCATCCCGGCACGCAGTTGCTCTACATCCCCATCCACCCGACATGCGTGCGGGGCATGTTCACCGAGCTGGAGCAGGTCGAGGGCAACGACTACTACGCCGACCGCGGCTGGTTCTCGCGGGGCAGCCGCGTGCACCCCGACAGCGGCGGGCACGCCGGCCACCTCATCGCCATGGACATCGACACCGGCGAGATCCGCTGGCGCCACTCGACGGCCACGCGGCCGGGGTCGGCGGCCCTGACCACCGGGGGCGGCCTGGTCGTGTCGGCCGACACCGACCGCAACCTGTTCATCCACGACGTCGACACCGGCGAGGTGCTGTTCCAGACCCGCTTGCCGGGCTCGGTGCAGGGCTTCCCGATCACCTACGCGGTCGACGGCCGGCAGTACCTGGCGGCGCCGGTGGGCGGCGGCCGGACGAACGCGGTATACGTGTTCGCGCTCCCGGAGCCGGCCGCCGGCGAGCAGTAGGGGAATGAGACGCCGACGGGGCGATGAGGCGGAGCCGCAGGGGCATCGGACCCCTGGCGGCCGCGCCGGGGGCGGCCGCGCCATGATTCGTCGCGTTGCCCGCGGTGAGGCCCCGGAGGGATGCTCGTCTTGACGTTCGTCGTGCCGATAGCCGCGCCATGAGTGCTCGCGTCTCTTATACCGGGGCTGCCTGGGCGACGCTCGCCTTCACGCTGTTCGTGGTCCTGTGGGGCGGCTTCGTCAGCGCCAGCGGCGCCGGCGACGGCTGCGGCGACGACTGGCCGCTGTGCGGCGAGCTGCTCTCGCCGTCGGGGACGACCCCGGCGGACACGACAGACACGCTGGTCGAGTTCACCCACCGGGCGACGAGCGGGCTCGCGCTGCTCGCGGTCGCGGGCCTCGTCGTCTGGTCGCGCCGCCGGTTCCCCCCCGGCCACCATGCGCGCTACTGGGCCGCCCTGTCCCTCGCGTTCATGGTCGTCGAGTCGCTCATCGGGGCCGCCCTCGTCATCTTCCAGTGGGTCGACATGAACGTCTCGCTGGCCCGCGCCCTCGTCCAGCCGGTCCACCTCGCCAACACCTATCTCCTGATGGGCGCGCTCGTGTGCGCGGCGTGGTGGTCGGGTCCCCGGCGGCCGGCGGCGGCGCTCGACCCGGGCCGCCCCGACCGGCTCGTGGCCGGCGCCCTCGGCGGGTTGATCGTGGTCAGCGCCTTCGGCACCGTCGCGTCCCTCGCGTCGACCGTCTTCCCGTCCGAGTCGTTCCTCGACGGCGTCCGCAGCGACTTCGCGGGCGGCGCCCACTACCTGATTCGCCTCCGCGTCTGGCACCCCGCCGCGGTCCTCGTCTTCGGGGCCTATCTCGTCTGGCTCGGGCGGCGGCTCGGACGGACCTGCCCGGACGGCCTGCCGGCGTTGTTTCTCGTGTCCGCCGGGGTCTTTGCCGCGGTCGTCGCCGTCGGGGTCCTCGACGCCGTGCTGCTGGCTCCCATCGGCCTGCAGATGGTGCACTTGTTCCTGGCCCACGCTCTCTGGCTCGGCCTGCTCGCCCTGTGGCTCTACCTCCGGTCGGAGCCTGTCGTCAATGGCGTTTGAGTCGACTCGACGGATCCGCCACGGTAGGGCGGTTCCCGCGGTGGGCCACGTCCGAGGGGAAGGCCGAGTCGTAGGGGTTGCCTCGCAGGCAAGGGTTGACGTAGACTGAAGCGATCTTGGCGCTGGACGCTGGTGCCAAGGGGGGCTGTGGGGTAGCACCCCGCAAAGCCCAGCTTCCGCGACAGTCGGTGTCGAGCGCCCGGCCCACGCCTTGATGTGGGGCAGGAATCGTGTGATTCCGTCGCCTGGGTCAGGTTCCGCACGCCGAGGTAGTGGAAGTCCTGTCAATAGCCCCACCGCCCGAAAGGCCCGGACTCATCTGGGCTTTTCTTATGTACGGGCCATTCATCCACAACATCACTTGCGGTCGCGCTTGATTCTCCACGCGTGGGGTCTTCTTCCCCGGAAATGAGCGTCCGGAGCGATATTGATATATCGAAAAACCTTCCACTCGTCAGTGCCAGTCGTGAGCGTCTTCGGTCCGCCTTGGACCGAAACGTCCCAGTGGAATCCGGATGGTAGCTCGTACCCGGCAACATGAAGCCTCTCCGTACCGTGAAAACTCGTCGGGTCCAGCCGCCACTTCATGCCTCTGTCGTCCCGCCGTCGCGCACCAGTGCCGTGGGTGATGTCGAATGCCTGTCGTTGCCGGAATTCGTCCAAGTCGTCATGCTGAGTATCGAACACGTGGAACGGGAGACACCGAGGGTCGTGACCGCCTTCGCACTCCGTGCTGCAGCGCCAAGCTTCGCAGGAATCGAGGTGACTCGGCACCCGTGTTGGCTCGGTCGGCAGTCGGAGTGCATGTGCCTTGTAGCGCACGAAGCTGGTGAGCGATACCGTTTGCCGGTTTCTGGGCGTGCGAGGGGTCAGTGAAACGAGCGGTCTGCCCGAAAAGAACACGGCCATCCTGACGCGATGAGCGCGACGATACAGGTTGGCAGCGTCCACGCCGGTAACGAGTTCTCGTGGGCGGCCATTGAGCCGCTGCACCCGAGTCGTTTTTTCTTGCAGTTGCCAAGAGCGATCACGACATTCCTTCCGCAATCGGTTGCGCACCGCCCTCGTGTCCGCGCCTCTGGTCTCGGGGAATACCACCCAGATTTCGAGCTCCACTTTGAATTCTGAATCCTTGAAGTCCTACTTCCTCAGCCGCAGCAAGACCGATGCTGGGATCTGCACGCGCTCGAGCTCCTGGGGCGTCATCGCGAGCAGACACTCAATGAGTCGTTCTCTCAAGTTCGCGCTCCGTTTCGAGATCCCGCGTGGATCCGATGGCTGAAGGAGGTCTGAAGGTGGCTCCAGGCCTTGCTTGTCGAACCATCCCACCAAGTGCTTCTGAACCTCTGTCTTCAAGTGATGGAGCCAGCGTTGTCGGAGCTGGGATGGAAGAAAACTGGCGGGAAGTCGATGCTCCGTCCAGTCAGAGAGTCGGTCACCGGACTCAACATCATCTACGGTACCGGCAAACCCCCTCTTCCATTGGTTGAACGTGTCGGCCGTTATGGTCGGGATCTCAGGTCCAGGCACATCTTCACTGGTCGCGACTCCCTGCGTTGCGTCCCAGGTGTACCGGTTTCCGCTCGAGAAGTCCAAGACGGCTTTCCAGAGATCGGATCTGACCCGTTGAGGACGGGATCCGACATGCGACGAGAGTTCGCTAGCAGCCCCCTTCAGCACTGCGAGGGGCGGGGTCGCCGTCGTGTCGAGTTCCAGGAGGTCGTCATGCGATCGGACGAACTCGAGGAATGTCAACGCACCATAGTCCGCCTCGCGGAAACTCCGCTCAGTCAGGTCCAGCAGGCGGTTCTTGAGAACCGCCACGCTCATCTGGTGCCAGTCGGGCCTCCCTGACTCTCGCGCCTTTGCGAAGGCGCGTTCGATCAGAGTTCTGGATTCTTCAGCCATGGTCTTTTCGGCTCCGCGCAGTCATCGGGCTGCACGACCCTTTCGATCAACAGGAGGATTATACTGCGCCGTGCTGGCAGGTGAATTGGACGAGACGCAAGTCTGGACACCATACTCGCGACTCAGGCGCGATAGGGACACGAGATCGGCGGGGAACGGACTTGCCGAGGGCCTCCGTCTACAGGAAGCCCACCAGCGACCCCAGCGAGACCATCAGGATCGTGATCAGCACCACCCAGACCGCCGACAGCAGGGTGCCCGGGGCGAGCATGTCGAGCATGCGGTAGTAGCCCTTGGTGTAGGTCACCAGGGGCACCGCGTCGAGGGGCAGCAGGAAGGCGCAGGAGGCGGTGAACGCGACCGGCAACGCGTAGAGGGCGGGGTTCTGCCCGGTCGACAGGGCGAGGAGGGCGAGGGGGGGAATCAGCACCGTGTTGATCACGGGGCCGATGGGCAGGGCGAGGTGGATGACGACGGTGAACGCGCTTACGAGGGCGACGATGCCCAGCGCGCTCCAGTCCTCGAGGCCCCCGAGGGAGCCGTCGACGAGCCACTGCGCGAGGCCGGTCTCGACCGAGGCGGCCCCGAGGGCGGTGACGCCGCCCACCATCAGCAGCGCCTCCCAGCCGATGCCGCGCTCGACCTCCTTCCACGTGAAGATGCGCATGCCGGGGAGGAACATGACGACCGCGCCCAGGATGCTCACCATCACCACGTTCAGGGCCGGGAACCAGGTGCTGAGGATCCACAGCACGATCATGGTGCCGAGGACCACGAGGACCCGCCACTCGCGTCCGCTCACCGGGCCGAGCGCGGTCCGTTCGGCCGCGACGTCGCCGACGGCGGTGACGTGGTCCATCTCGGGCGGGTAGAAGCGCAGCAGGATGACGGTGGCGACGGGCAGCAGCACTACGACCATCGGCACGCCGATGACCATCCAGTCGAGGAAGCGCACGGTGACGTCGCCGTACTCCTGGATGAAGAAGATGCCGAGGATGTTGATGGAGCTGCCGGCCGGCGTCGCCACGCCGCCGATGAGGGCCGCGAAGGGGACGCCGATCATCACCACCTTCGCGAACGACGACCGGCCCGGGGTCAGCCCCATCTTGTCGAAGAGGCCGACGGCGAGGGCCATGAAGATGGCCGTCGCGGGCACGTCGGACATGATGGTGGACACGAGGCACGTGCCCACCATGAACACCCACACCACGCGGCGGCTGTCGGTGCCCGCCTTCGAGAGCAGCCACAACGAGAAGCGCCGGTCGAGCCCCGAGCTGATGAACGCCTGGGCGACGACGAACATCGCGAGGACGAAGAAGAAGACGGGGCTGATGAACGTGGTGAACGCGGTGGGCAGGTCGGCCACCCCGAAGATCGGCAGCAGCACCACCGCGAGCAGCGCCGTCATCCCCACCGGCAGGGCCTCGGTCACCCAGAGCACGAGCACCACCACGAAGATCGCGGCCATCCGCTGGCCCTCGGGCGACAGCGTCCCGGGCCCCGGCAGGCCGAGGACCACGAGGGCGAGCAGCACCGCCGCGGCCACCCCGGCCATGGCCTGGGTCGTGGGGGCGGGGGGCTGGTTCACGGTGGGGGCGGTTGCCTGCATCGTGTCTCCTCGGGCGCGGTCCGTCGACCACGGCCGGGTGGGCCGCGGTGCGGACCGGGAGCGCCGCGCCAGTGTGTCACAATGGCCCGCGTCGCTCCAACGGGCGACGGGCGACGGCACTTGCGCCCCGACGGCCTCGGCGTGCCCACCCGCGTCACGGCGGCCGCCCGGACGCAGCGGAGGAGGCCCGCCGCCTCTGCGGCTCGACGACAACGGAGACGCGGCCCGGGTCATGACGGCCGCTCCGCTCCCTCGGGTAACACGACCTCCGCTCCCTCGGGCAACAGGACATGGTCACCCAACGTTCCGGAACCGCCGCCGCGGACGCCGAGAACATCCTCGGCGACGACCCGCGGCCCGTCTTCTTCGCGGTGGACCGGCCCGACGCGCTCGGGCTGGATGGGCCGCCGGCCGGCGGCGGCGAGAGTGTGCGGGTCTGGGCGCGGTCGCTCTCCGGCATGCAGAAGGAGGCCATCGTCCGCTCCACCGCCGGCGGGGCGTGGCGGCTCGCCAGCGACGAGGGACCGTACCTCGACGGCTACGACGCCGCGCCCTGTCCGCTCGCGTTCATGACCGTGGGCATGGTGTCGTCCTGGATGAACGCGGTGCTCGACGCGGCGCGGGCGCGCGGCGTGATGGTCCGCGACCTCGTGCTCGTGCAGGACAATCGCTACACGATGGAGGGCTCGGCCCTGAACGGCACGATGACCGGCGGCGCCCTGCCGGTCGAGCTCGACGTGCGCATCGACGCCAACGCGCGCGATGACGCGGTGCGTGAGCTGGTCGAGGAAGCGACGCGCGCGGCTTCCGCCTGCGACGTTCTGCGCCGGCCGCACGTGTCGCGGTTCAGCCTCGCCGTGAACGGCGCCGAGGCCCAGGTGGGACGGGCCGCGCGGCTGGACGGCGTCCGCCCGCTCGACCCCGCCGCGGCGTTCTCCCGGGCCGCGCCCGCCGACCCCGCCGGAGTGCCGGTCGTGCGCCTCGAGGCAGTTGAGCCGGTGGCCGGCGTGGCCGGCGGCGCCGGCACGAGCCTGCGGGCCGAGCAGCGCCGGCAGCTTCACGTGCGCGCCATCTGCCGCCGGCGTCCCGATGGCGTGAAGGAGATCGAGCAGCAGCTTCACCGCCCCCTGGGGTCGACGTTCCGGTTCCTGTCCGACGAGCCGCCGGAGCAGGGCGGCAGCGGCGCCGCGCCCTCCGCCGCCAGCTACATGGCGGCCGGCGTCGCCTTCTGCTTCATGACCCAGCTCGGGCGCTATGCCGCCATTCTCCGGAAGGACCTGCACGGTTACCGCATCGTGCAGGACACGCGCTTTCCGGGCCGGGTCGCTTCCGCCGCGGCGCCTTCGAGCCCCGCCGAGGTGCCTTCGAGCCCCGCCGAGGTGCCTTCGAGCGTCGGCGCGGCGCCTTCGAGCGTCGGCGCGGCGCCTGTCGGCCCCGGCGCGGCGCTCTCGGGCGCCGCGGGCGGCGTCGAGGCCCACGTCTACCTCGACACCCGCGAGGGGGTGGACTTCGCCCGACGGTGCCTCGACATGGGCGAGCAGACCTGCTTCCTGCACGCGCTCTACCGCACGCCGCTCGAGCCCGTCGTCACCACGACCCGGGTGTAACATGGCGTGAAGCGGGAGGTGCGACCTGCACGCGCTCTACCGCACGCCGCTCGAGCCCGTCGTCACCACGACCCGGGTGCAACATGGCGTGAAGCGGGAGGTGCGACCGGCGCGAGTCGGCCGGCGTAGCGAGCCCGCCGCGCGATCGATGTCGGCGGAGTCACCGAAGAGACAGCGGAGACAAGGACATGACCGAGACGATGACACCGGAAACGGCAACGGTGTCGACGCCGGTCCGGCCGGCGCCGGCCGGCGCCGATTCCAGCCCCTCCGCCGGGCAGTGCTCGAACGCCGGTGCCGACGCGCCGCGGCGCGTCGAAGTGGCGATGCCGCGCGACCTGTTCGACCGCTTGACCGACCACGACGAGGCGCCGACGTGCCGCTACGAGGCGGCGACCGGGCGCGCCGAGTTCGTGGCGGAGCCGACGTTCGCGCACGAGTCGCGGGCCGCTGTCGCCGGCGAGCTGTTCGCGCGAGTCGCGGTCGAGCTGGAGGCGGCGGGTTCGCCCATCGAGCTGCAGGCCTCGCGGGCGACCCGGTTGTTGAGCGACGACGGCGCGTTCGAGCCGGACGAAGGGTTGTTCATCGGCTCGGAGAGGATTGCCGCCGCGGAGCGCGCCGGGGGTTGGCTGGACGTCCGCCGCGCTCATCCGGCGCCGGACCTGGTGGTCGAGCTCGACCGCAGCACCCAATCGAGCGGCAAGCTCGCCCCCTACTTCCGTATGGGCGTGCGCGAGGCGTGGACCTGGAGCCGTCGCGACGGCGCGGCGATCTGGATTCCCGGCGAGGAGGCGTCCGCGGCGGTCGAGCGTGCCGCGGCCAGCCGCGTGCTGCCGGGCGTGACCCGCGACGCGCTGGACGAGCTGTTCGGGTTGCCGTCCAGGTCCGCCCGCATGCCCGCGATGCGGCAGCTCGCCGGCCGCGTCGCGATCGGCCTGGCCGGTCGAGACGACGGGGCGCGCGTCTGAGGCGCCGGCGGCCGGTGCGCCCGCCGTGTCCGCAGGATCGAGCAGCTCTGCTTCAGGCTCGAGCGACGCCGCAGGCGCCCACGCCCCGCCTCGGGCGCTGATGCCGGCCTGACCCGGGCGTCGCCGGCGTCGAAACGGACCCGTTCGTGATCCGCGGCGCGGCACCCCGCCGGGATGCCGCGCCGATCATTCCCTGTCGCGCAACCTGCCTCAGTCGCCGCTCGTCGGCCACACCACGCCCTGGTTCATCGTGGTGACCTCGCCCATGCCCTTGTAGACGAACTTCTGGACCCGCTTGCCCTCGTAGGTCTCGGTCGTGTAGATGTTGCCGGCCGAGTCCACCGCGATGCTGTGGGCCCCGAAGAACTGCCCGGGCTGCCGCCCGCCGTCCCCGAAGCTCGTCAGGTGCTCGAGGTTCTCGCGGTCGATGACGTGGATGCGCTGGTTCACGCCGTCGGCCAGGTACATGTACGTCTGGTCCTCGTCGTGCGAGAAGTCGAGGTCCCAGGCCGCGCCGGAGCCCGTGGTGTTGGGCATCACCAGCATCTCGTCGACGTAGGTGCCGTCCTTCTGGAACACCTGGATGCGGTCGTGGGCGCGGTCGCACACGTAGATCAGCCCGCTGCTCGACACCTCGGCGCAGTGCACCGGGCTCATGAACTGCTGCAGGTTCGGGCCGCCCGGCACGTAGCGCTCGTCGTGGCTGTCGTCGGGCTCGTTGCCGTACGCGCCCCAGAAGCGCTTGACGTCGCCGGTGTCGGCGTCCACCACCGCCACCCGCTTGTTGCCGTAGCCGTCGGCGAAGTAGATCTCGTTGGCGTCGCCGTCGACCGAGATCTTGGCGATGCGGCTGAAGCTGTCGAGGCTCAGGCTGTCGGGCGCGCGCCCGGCCACGCCGACCTGCAGCAGGAACTGCCCGTCACGCGTGAACTTCACGGCGTGCGAGTCGCCGGCCCCGTTGCCCCCGACCCAGACGTTGTCCATGTGGTCCACCGTGATGCCGTGGTTCGACGACGGCCAGTCGTAGCCCTCGCCGGGGCCGCCCCAGTGGCCGACGAGGTTGCCGTCGGCGTCGAACTCGAGCACCGGCGGGGCCGGGGCGCAGCAGTCGTCGGCGAACGGCGGGTCGGAGATGGCGGGAATCTCGTTGCGGGCGAGGGTCGAGGCGCGGTGCACGATCCACACGTGGTCCTGCGCGTCGACGTCGACCCCGATGGTCGAGCCCAGCAGCCAGTGGTTCGGCAGCGGCTGCGGCCAGAACGGATCGACCTCGAACATCGGGGCCTCTTTCCCCTGCCCCTGGAGGGGGGTCTCGAGGTTGCCCAGCCCGCTGCCCCAGGCGACCGCCAGCCCCACCACGGCGACCGCCGCCAGCGGGACGATTCTCTTCGGAATCGACATCTGCATCCTCCCCGTCGGGCGCCGTCGCCCGATGTGCGCGGTCCCGGCCGCGCGTCGTCCGTTTCGAGTCCGGACGGTGATTATACGCCCGTTGCAGTGCGGTCCGGCCGCGCGTGGCGGAACCCGCGTTGCACCGCGCCGGGAGGGCGCCGGCAGACGCCGAGACCTGCCTGGCGAGAGACGAAGAAGGCGCATGCTCGGCACATGCAACCGACGAGCAATGCGTTCGGGCAGGATGTACCGCAGGTCGAACGTAGCGGGCCATTCTGCCGCGGGGCCGCCGGCAGCCCGGCGTCGGCGGCCCCGGGAAGCCCGCGGCTTCCCCGCGGGCCCCATGGGTCGGGTCAGAACGTCGCGATCGGATTGAGCGGCGACCCCATGCCCTGCTCGATGCGCAGCGGCGCCGCCGTGAACAGGAACTCGTAGCGGTTCAGCCGGCGCGCCTCCTCGGCGAGCCGCTCGAAGTCGAGGTTGTCGAAGATGGCGACGCCGAGGGCCACCAGCGCCAGGCGATGCAGCGGCAGCCCGACCCGCTCGGGGAACCCGTGGGGCGAGACGTCGTTGTACATGTCGTGCCCGATGAACGACACGCCGCGTTCCTTGAGGAAGTAGGCGACGTCGGCCTGGTAGCCGGCGACCCCTTCCGACGTGGGCCACGGCCCGAGGGCCGCCCGCCGCTTCCACCGCCCCGTGTAGAGCAGGATGACGTCGCCCTCGGAGACCCGCACGCCCTGTATCTCCTCGAGCTTCTCGAGGTCGGCCCAGGTGACGGCCTCGCCGGGCTCCAGCCAGCCTTCCGGCGTGGCCCGCCCCGGCAGGAGGGTGGCGTCGAACAGGATGCCGCGGGTCATGATGCCGTCCCGAAGCTCGTGGATGCTGCCCTGCGGGCACCCGCCGGTGGCCTCGATCTGCTCGCGGCTCACGCCGTTGTAGCCCCGCCCCTCGAACATCACGTGACAGGCGACGGAGTCGAGGTGGCTGTGGATGGCGCCGTGATACGTGTCGCTGTACTGGTAGCGATCCGAGGCGCCGGTGTCGCTGACCCGCATCACCTGCCGGTCGAGGTAGGTGCCGCCGTCGACCGCGGGTGCCTGGAGCACGTCGTGGGCGAGCGAGATGCTGATGCCCTCGGTGACCAGCGCCGCCGCCGCCCTCCGCTTCTCCGGGGTGATGAAGTTCGCGGCCCCGAGGCCGTCGTCGGGGCCCCAGCGGCCCCAGTTCGAGAGCTCTTCCATCGCCCGCAGGAAGTCGGCCTCGGTGGTCAGGGTGGGCCGGTCCTGAGCGGCCGCCGGCAGGCCCGCGGCCGCGACGAGGGCCGCGGCCAGCAGCGCGCGGCACGACCGGGAGAAGCGCCGGCGGTCCGCCGTCCGGCGTGCGCCGTGCGTTCGCGCACGGTCCCGCCCGGCATGACCCCGCGCGGGAAGACGTCGCCATGTCGATGTCGTCATCATGTGTGCTCCTCGGGGCTTCGCCCCTGCAGGCTGCGAATCCATCTTCGCTACCGCGGGCGTCGGTGCTTCGCCGGCCGTTCGCCGAGCCGCGCTCGATCGAACCGGGACGATACCGGGCCCCGGTGGTCCCCGCGAACCCGGACTTCTGGTACGATCGGCGGCTTGATGCTGCCGTCACCTTACCGCATGTCCGGTGCCGGGAATCGGCGGATGCGGGCCCATCACGCCTTTTTCCTTTCCCTTGCCCTCGCGTGCTCCCCGCTGCTCGGCGCCTGCAGCGGCGGGCCTCCGCCGGCGGGCGGCGGATCGCCGGGGCGCGAGCGGGCGGCCGCGCCGAGGCCGGCTGCCGGACCGGCCCCGGCCGCCGAATCGCGACCCGCGGGGGCGGCGGCCGAGGCCGATGCGCCCGCGGCCGGCGGCCTGGCGCAGGTCACCGGTCAGGCCCCGCCCGCGGTCGGGATGCTGGTGTCCATCGTCCTCCTCGACCCGCACCACGAGGTCGAGGTCCCTCTGCCGGACGAGACGCCGATCATGGACCAGATCGGCCGCCAGTTCGTGCCCGGGTTCATCCTCGTGCGGGCCGGCCAGACCATCGACTTCACCAACAGCGAGGACGAGCTGCACACGGTGCACGTGAAGGACAGCCACGGCGAGTCGATCTTCAACATCGCCACCATGATGGGGACCACCTACCAGCACACGTTCGAGGTCGGCGACCAGTACTCGGTGATCTGCAACACCCACACCGAGATGTTCGCCGACATCATGGTCGTCGACACGCCCTACGCCGTGGTCGCCGGCCGCGACGGTCGCTTCGCGTTGCCCGACGTCGTCCCCGGCCGCTACACGGCGACGGTCATCCAGGGCCCCGACCGCAGCGAGCACGAGATCGAGATCGCGACGGGGCCGAACGAGATCGACTTGACGGGCGCGTGAGCGGTCGGCCGAGTCGCACTCTCCGCCAACACGGTTCGCGGAGCTCGCGGAGCTGATCGAGTTGGGGGAACCGCCTGTTCATGGTGGTGCCGCGACGGCGGGGGCGGTGACTCCGGGAATCTCGGCCTTCCGGGACTATACGTCCCGCCATGTCTCAGGAGCTGAAGCGATGAGCGCTCTGAACCGGTTGGCCGCGTGCGCGGGGCGCTGGCGAGGATCGAACCGCCTGCACGACCCCCACTCGGGCAAGCCGGAGGACTCCGCGTCCACGGCGGTGCTGACCGCGATCCTGGGCGGCCGGTTCGTTCGTCTGGACTACGACTGGAGCTACCGGGGCACGCGGCAGGAAGGCTCGCTCCTGATCGGCTGCCAGTCCGATCTCGACAGGACGACGGTTCACTGGATCGACTCGTGGCACATGTCCGACGGTGTGCTGGCCTGCACGGGCGCCGTCGACGAGGGCGGCGACATCGACGTGCGCGGCAGCTACGCCGCACCGCCCGGCCCGGACTGGGGTTGGCGCATCGTCATCCGGCCGGCCGACCCGGCGGCATTGCACATCGTCATGCACAACGTGACGCCCGACGGCGAGGAGGCCCTCGCCGTCGAGGCGACCTACGCGCGCGCTGACGCCGTCGGCGGAACGGCTCGCGACTGATGCCGACGCCGCCGTCAGCGCTGCGGCGGGCGACGGCTCACCTGAATCCCCCCGAACCTCGCCCGAGCGCGGCCGGCTCGCCGCCGAGCCGTCGTCTCAGAATCGAATGCCGGCACCAATCCTGAAATCGAAGAGCACAAGACGCCCCTCCGCGCGGGCGAAGAAACGGTCGCCGATCGGAACGTCGAGAGCTATCCCGGCCTGCAGCCAGACCACTTGGCTCGTCCTGGGCCGTTCGGCCTCGCACCGCCGCTTCTCATCCGCGGTCACGTCGGCCCGAAACACGATGTCGTCGGGTGACCACGGAGCTGACGGGCCGGGCTGCAACGGCCCAGAGGATTCACCGGACCAGAGGAGCACACAGGGCATAGAGAGATTCCCTACGGCCGAATCGGGGTGACGGACGATGCTCCGGCGCGCGCTCGGGCGCGTCGCGCTGATCGTCACCCCAAGCAACACAGGGAGAAACGCTGGTGACCTCCACCGCCCGATGTCTTGTGCCCCGAGCGATCAAGTCGGTGGCGGCGTGCGTCCTGTTGCTGCTCACACTGTCCCTCTGGAGTGGCTTGCACGCCCGGACCTGCCTGGCCCTCGGCCTGCCGGTCCTCTGCTGTCTGGCCGCCTCCTACGGGATCTTCACCTACCGGCTGGCTCGCAAGCATTTCGTCCTGGAGTACTGGCTCGACCCCGGATCGTCCCTTCATGCCTGGTTCACGCGCCACTGGATGACTGTAATCGTCAGCCTGGTTCTCGGTGTCTCATTGACCGGGTTTCTGGCCGTCTTCACCGCTCTGGCCCGCCCCACGGACTGGTACTTCCTCTGCGCCATCGCCATCGTCACGCCCCTCGTGTTCACGGCGGTGCGCGCGTGGCCGGGCCGACACTTCCGGCAGTCCGGCGGCGCCCGACACGCGGCGGTCGCCGACATCCTCAGCGCTCGACTCTCGGGGTGGGTGGTCGTCGCCATAGCCGCCGCCGGCTACACCTGCGCCAACTACTACCTGCCCGGGCCCGGCGAGTACATCTACCCGGGCTCGCTCGAACGCACTCTGGACGCGTTCGCGGCGCAGGCCGGCTCGGTCTGCCCGGTCGTCGACGACACGTTGCGCATCGCCGCCGTGATCGAAGGGCTGTCTTGGTACGCTGTCACGACCGGAGCATTGCTGCCAGGCATGAGCCGTGAACTGACGCGGCTGGTGTGGGCCGTTTTTTTCCTGAACACCGCCGTCGTTTTCGTCGGCTTCATCCGGGGCCTCGAGGGCGCGCTCCTCCTGGCTTGCCGAACGGCGACGCGTCAATCCGGAACCGGGCAGCGTCCATGACAGCGCTCGGCACAATGTGGGCTGCTGACAGATTCTGTCAGTGCTAGCGGCTATTCTGCTTCCTGGCAGAAGCAGGAAGCACCGAATGGGGGTGAGATGAGCGTCGAGAACCCGGACCACCGAGAAGAGCCTTCGGACACCGGCCACGGAGGCGCCGCCCTGCCCGGTGGGGGAGACCGCTCCGTGCAGTCGGAACCCGAGCGTGCCGTCACCCGTGGCCTGGCTGTTGCGGCCGGTATGGTGATCTGGGGCTGGCGGACCATTCTCGCATTGGCCTCCGTTACGCTCCTGTTGGTGATGGCGGGGGTCGTCAAGAGCTGGTCCGAGCGCCCGGACGGCCCGGTGGCGCCGGACCCGCCTGCACGAAGAGCCGAACTTCCGGGCGGGCCCGCCCGGCTGTCGGATGAAGATCTGGAAGCGCTGCTGCGACGGAGAGTGCAGGAGTGCCTGTGCGATGACGGCCGGCTCAGACTCGACCCCGACGGCGCCCCGGACGACCAGATCGAGGCGGTGTTCGGCCCCATTTACGCGACGAACATTCCCGAGTTTCTGGACTGGCACTATACGGTCGTCGGGCAGTACACGGAGTTGGCATTGGCGGCCGCCGGACAACTGGAACAGGAAATCGAGCGTCGTTTGTTCGGCAACCTGCCCGAGCAGGTCGAGCTTGCGTCCGGCGCCATCGCGACAGTGCAGGAATCGGAGGCGCGCGCCTTGCTCGCCCAGTGCATCGACAGCGAAGTTCAACTCCTGGATGCCGACAGGGAGACGAGGGAGCTCCATGTTCGCATGTTGAACGAGGCAGTCGGCGACACCCTTCGACGCCTTGCGGCATCCGCCGGTGTGTCGGGTTCCGGGGCCGTCGGAGCCGGCGTTGCGGGAGGCCTGCTCGTCAAGGCGATGGTGAAGAAGCTGCTGGCGTCCATCGCGGTGAAGACCACCGGCAAGTCGGGCGCAAAGGCGGTCGGGTCGTGGAAGGCGGCGGCGGCCCTTGCCGCGGCCCTGTCCCCTCTTGGCCCCGTCGGTACAGCGGTGGGAGGCGTCCTCGGCGCCGCAGGCGGGTGGTTGATCGTGGACCGTCTCGCGGTGGAAGTCGACGAGCTCCTGAATCGGGGCGACTTCGAGCGCGAGCTGGTCGCATTGGCAGACGAACGACGAGCCGAGATCGCAGCGGCGATGTCGGCCGCAATCGAGGCGAGGGCGCGAGCATTCGACGCGATGTGCCTGCCGCGAGCATTCGATGAACCCGAACCCGAGCCGATCGGGCCGTTCACTCCGCGTGAGCTCGACGATCGCCGTTGACGGCCGGTCGCCGGGAGAAAATGCTACCGGCAGCGACCATCCGGCGCCGTCGGGCGGTCGTCGCTGCCGAGGCGCGCTACGACCGCCTAATCGGCTGAACGAGGCGGACGGCACTGGTCCCGAGACGTGACACGAGAAGGCCGTTCACGGCGGCCTCGGCGGCGCGACCAGCCAAGGGGGCGAGGACGCCCGCCCCCACCGCCTCGCCGGCGCCCGCGCCCAGCTTGCCGACGAGATCCTTGAAGACGCCGTCATCAACCAAGCCGTCGGCGGTACCGGCGCCGCCGGCAGTTGCATCCGCGACATCCTCGGAGACATCGTGCACGACGCCGCTCAGGTAGGTCGTCACGACCGCACGGGCCAGCAACACGCCGGTCTGGAGAGCGCTCGGCCGAAGGCCGTACAACGACAGCAGCTCCTTCAGAAGCGCCAAGCACGCCGAGAAGACGATGACCTGATCCAGAACGGCGAAGCGCGAAGCGGCAGTGCCGAGGCCCACCCTGATGGCGTAGCTCCGAACGCGCCGAGCCGCGACGCCGTCGAGGACGGCCTGAAAGGTACCGAACGCCTCCAGCCACTCCACGGACGAACGATCATCCGAATCGTCGACCAGCTTCCGGCGCAGATCCTCGAGCCGGGTACCCTCAGCGTCGCCGAGATGACGCCTGACGAACCGGACGTCGTAGTCCTCGAGATGGGAGCGAAGCGCACACCGAGCATCGTCAGCCCGCTGGACCGCCAAATGCTGCCAGCGGCGGCGCTGATCGAGCGCGCCGAGAACCTTCAGGTCGAGCGACGGCGTACGCCGCACGCGAGCGACCACGAGCCCGAGGCGCTGCGGTGCCGGGGTGGCACCATGAGGTTCTCTGGAACCCGGGGCCAGAACCACGGGTAGCGGTACTCCTCCTTGGACCACGACGCCGCCCAATCCTCCGGCAGCGGCGACACCGAGAACTCGGCGGCGCGACGTTCGCGGACGTACGGACCCGGCTCGGTCTGACCCACCAGCGTGTAGGGCTTGGTCCCGGGGCTGCTGGCGTGCAAGGAGCTCGCCGCGAACCACTTGACCGCGACCGAGGACGGCAGACGCTGTGCCGCACGGGCGTTCATCGACCGGACCAGGCCGGTCAACCGCCCGTTCCGGAGATCCTCGACAGCGACGAGGTCCGCCTTGGCCGCCACGAAGGCGACGCGCTCGAGGGCGGGCCCCATGCCCAGGAGACTCAGGAGTCTCGCGCCGAAGCCCTCATCCTGGACTGCGTCGACGAGATCGAGAACGACCTGGCGCTCATCGACGAACCGACGGGGACCGGCCAACAGCATTGCCGGAACATCGACCAGGATCACGAGCGTGCTGGCTCTGACCAGGTGCCGGAACAACGGAAGCACGACGCCGTCCCGGTGACTGCTACACAACTCATGTTCCGCCGCTTCCGCCGTCGATCGCGTCGGCGAGGTGGTGAGGCCTCCGACGGGCTCAACGGTATCGGCCCGCGCCTTCGCCTTCTGAATCGACCCGAATCGGCCATGTGTCAAGCGCGGAGCGGGCGTTGGAATCCGCGGAACTCTCGCGGATCGGCGTCAGCGGATCTCGCCCTGGAAGTAGTCGGGCAGACCCGGCTTGGTGTCGCGCAGGATCTCCACGACGGCGACGCGGTCGGCGCGGGACAGCCGCTCGTAGCGGGGCTCGGCGGCCGCGCCCGACAGCACCGTCCACATCCGGCGGTACACCGCGTCGAGGGCCGGCGCCGGCAGCGCGTCGAAGGCCTCGGCGTAGACGAGGGGGCTGCACGGATGCCGCAGCAGCCGCGCGTCGAGGTCGAGCTGGTGCAGCGAGCGCCCGCGGCTGTCGAAGGGGCCCAGGGACGAGTAGACCTCGGCGTAGCCCGACGTGCTCGCGATGCCCGGCGGCAGCGGCGCCTCGTCGACGAACAGCAGATAGTCGACCAGCTCGACCGCGGCCTCCTCGAGGGTGGGGGCGTCCTGGCCGCCGGCCGGCCGCCCGCGCGGCGCGCCCGCGTGCGCGTCGACGCGGGCCTGCCAGCCCAGCCGCACGAGCAGGTTGGTCATGTGGTTGCGGTGCTCGAGCACCATCAGGGCCACGAGGTCGCTGTACGGGGTGGGGTAGCCGTCGACGTCGATGACGTCGTCGAGGGTGTCCAGCGCCGGCGCCGGGTCGCCGCCGCCGGGGATGTACTCGAACGGCTCGGTCCGGTTGCCCAGGTGGCGCAGCGACGGCGGCGCGCCGGTCACGTACCAGCTTCCCCAGCGGTCCTCCAGGGGGCTGCGGTGGTCGGTCACCCAGCCGACGGCGTAGGCGTTGGGGTCGTCGGGCAGGGGCAGGGTGTTGAGGGTCATCAGCCCGGGAACGCCCAGCGTGTCCCACGACAGGTGGCAGGCCAGGCACTGCTCGTTGCGGCTCAGCTCGGGCCGCTCGGCCGGCTGCTGGTCCAGCGAGTAGAAGCCGACGCCCTGCACCGGGTCCAGCGACGCGATCTCCAGCACGTCGGCCCCCGGCACCCAGCCCACCGCGACGGTGTCGTTGAAGTAGATGGCTCGCGGGCTCTCGGGCGTGACCCAGCGGGCCTGGAAGCTGGTCTCGGAGAAGACCGTCACCTGCGACTCGACGGGCACGTCGAGGGCGTCGAGCAGAGACCGCAGGTAGCCGCTGGTCGGGTCGAACGCCAGCTCGGCGTCGCCCGACTGCAGGGCCTCGTTCAGCGCCGTGACCGCGTCGTTTCGCTCCCCGTCTGTGTAGCGGATGGCGGGATGGTCGCGCGACTCGCGGAACACGCCGCCGCGCTGCCCGCTCGCCGCGCCCGCGGCCAGCACCGCGAGAAGCCCCGCCGCCGCCCACCGCCGGCCCGTCGCCCACCGTCGTGTCGTGTTCACCATGATTGCTGTGACGATTCTAACCTCTCGCGGGCGCCTGGGCGGTGGGCACGGCCCGTCGCGTGCCGGAATCGTTCCGGCGACCCTCACGGCGGTCCCGGAGGCCGAGACGACGGACGCGACCCCTGCCGTCGGGCCGGGGTACACTTCGGGCGGACATGGCCGAGCAGTCGTCGCGGTTGCCCGTCGTCCTTTTCGGCCTGTTGCTGGCCCTGTGCCTGACCCTGGTCCTCGCGATCGCGGTGGAACCCGCCGCGTCCGGAGACGGGCCGAGTGTGGACGGAAGCGCCGAAGCGGTGTCGGCGTCCGGCGCGACCCATGCGCGGTTCCCGTCGATGGACCACGGCGGGTCCGGTCCGCGGCGGCACGGGCCGGTCCTGGGCCTGGCGTGGGCCTTCGGCGTTCTGCAGCTCGCCCTCGTCGTGGGCTGCCTGGCCCTCGGGGTCCGGCGCGGCCGGATGCGGGCGCGACTGGCCGCGGGCGGGCTCGTGCTCGCGCTGATCGTCACCATGATGGTGGCCTCGTACGGCGGCTACTTCGACGACCCGGACGCGGCGTTCCTCGCCCTGCCGGTGCCCACCGCCTGGTTCCTCTACGGGTTCTGGCCCGCCCAGTTCCTCGTCGTGGGCCTCTACGTGCTGCTGTTCGACCGGGAGATCGTGACCCGCCGGGACCTGGACCGCTTCCGCGAGATCCTCGCCCGGCACGCGCGGCCGGGCGGCTCCGCTCCGCGCCCGGGCGATCCCCCCGGCGCGGACGCCGTGCGACGCCGCGGGCGCCCGGCCCCCGGGTCCTCGCCTCTCGGCTTCGCCGGCGGCCCGACAGACCCCGGCCGGGGATCGGCGCCGCCGCCCGCCGGCTGAGCCCGATGGACGACTCGCGCTCGCTCGTCGTGCTCGCTTTCGTCGCCGCCTACCTGGCGATGTGCATCGGCGTGGGGATCTGGGCCCTGCGCCGCACCAACTCCACCCGCGACTTCTTCATGGCGGGGCGCGACCTCGGCGTCATGGTCACCGGCCTCGCGGTGTTCTCGAGCGTGATGAGCGGGTTCGGCTTCGTGGGCGGCCCCGGCCTCGTCTACCGCATGGGGCTGAGCTCGGCGTGGATGACGGTGGTCAGCCCGCTGGCGTTCTGCTCGGTGTACTACCTGCTGGCCAAGCGGCTGCGCATGGTGGCGGAGCTGCGCGACACCATCTCGCTGCCCGACGCGGTGGCGGCGCGCTACCGCAGCGAGCTCGCGCGGCTGCTCACTGCCGTCGCCATCCTCCTCGGGGTGGTCGGCTACCTGGGGACGCAGATCCTGGCGATGGCCACGGTGCTGCGCGACATCCTGAACAACGTGTCGTTCATCCCCGAGGTGTCCCTCGTCACCTGCATGGCCGTGGCCTGCGCGGTGCTGGTGTTCTACTGCGTCACCGGGGGCATCCTGGCGTCGGTCTACACCGATCTGGTGCAGGGCGCGATCATGATCGTCGCCGCGGTGTTCGTGTTCGTCGCGGCCCTCGCCGCGGTGGAGGGCGGGCTCGGCGGCATCGTGACCACCCTCGTCGCCGACGACCCCGAGGCCATCAGCCCGTGGGGCACGCTGGGCATGATCGGGTCGTTGTCGTGGCTGGTCGTGTTCACCCTCGGCGGGGCCGGGCAGCCCCACGTCATCACCAAGCTGATGATGAACCGGCGCATCGAGGACGCCCGCCGCAGCCTGCCCGTCAGCGCCGTGGGCTACGCGATCTGCTCGCTGCTGTGGCTGAGCATCGGGTTGGCGATGCGGGCCCTCGTCATCCAGGGCGGCCACCCCGAGCTGGCGAACCCCGACGAGGCGGCGCCGCAGTTCCTGCAGCTCCACGCCGGGCCGGTGCTGGCCGGCATCGTCTTCGCGGGGCTCTTCGCGGCCATCATGTCCACCGCCGACAGCTTCCTCAACCTCGGCGCGGCCGCCGTCGTGCACGACATTCCGCGGGCCCTCTACGGCCGGTCGCTGGCGAACGAGCTGTTCTGGGCGCGCGCGGCCACGGTGGCGCTCGCGGTGGGGTCGGCGCTGTTCGTCCTCTACTCGCGTCAGGACCTCGTGGCCCTGCTCGGCGCCTTCGGGTGGGGCACGTTCGCGGCCGCCCTCGTGCCCGCGGTGGCCATCGGGTTCAACTGGAAGCGGGCCACCGCCGCCGCCGCCAACGTGGCCATCGCGTCGAGCCTCGTCGTCAACTTCGGCATCGAGCTGTTCGGGGTCGCCATGCCCTGGGGCATCAACGGGGGGTTCGTCGCCCTGCTGCTCTCGATGACGCTGTTCTTCGGGATCTCGCTGGCCTCGCCGCCCCCGAAGCTCGACCCGGACATCGACGAGGTGATGGACCTGTAGCCGCCGTCGGATCGTCCGGCGCGGGGGCCGTGCGGGTCGGCGACCGGGAACGTCGAATGGGGTCGGGAACGGAAGGCCGGTGCGGATCCTCGGGATTCGAGCGGGAGCGCAGGGACGGGGCGGGACCCGGGCGGGCCGCCGCCGTCACCAGCGGACGAGGGGGTCGGTCGTCGGCTTGCCGCCCGTCGCGATGACGGCGTCGGGCGAACGGACGCTGACGACGTAGTCGAAGGCGTCGGGGCCCGCCGTCGACCGCCGGCCGACGAGGCGGACGAAACGCTCGCCGGCGGCCCGCGCGGCCCGGAGCCCGGTGTCGGCCGGTACGACCAGCGAGAGGGTCACGGTGCGGCCGCGCTGGCGCAGGGTCGCGTCGAGCACGCCGGCGTCCGCCCGCATGTCGTCCAGCACCGCGGCTTCCTGCGAGGCGGCCAGGACCGGTGGGGTCGATACGCCCGGGCGGGAGCGGAGACCGGACAACCAGCCGGCGACCCTCCGCACAACGAACGGCAGCCCCACCGCGACGGCCGAGGCGGTGCCGATGCCGAGGACGTCGGTCTGGGCCATTTCCGTCATCTGGCGCGGCTGCATCTGGCTCATCATCTCGGAGTGGCTCGGCCCCCCGAACGGGGCCGGCTCGCGGCCGCGGGTCAGGTCGTCGAAGAGTCCGAGTCCCTCGACGAAGCCCAAGCCCGGCGCCAGCTCGACGGGCGGCCGCGGCGGGGCGATCCACCCGCCGTCGGGATCGCTGAACACCGTCCGGGCCGACCCCTCGGCGCGGCGGTCGGCCTGGAGCGCGGCCCGGATGCGCGCGAGCGATTCGGGGCTGAGCGCGCCGACCGCGCTCTCGTCGGGGGACGTCTCTCCGGCCGCCGGGGTCTGCGCGGCCGCCGGGGTCTGCGCCGCCGCCGGGGTCTGCGCCGTCGCCGGGGTCTGCGCCGTCGCCGGGGTCTGCGCCGTCGCCGGGGTCTGCGCCGCCGCCGGCCCCGTCATCAGCAGGACGGCGACGGCGGTCGCCCGGGCCGCGCCTCGGGGCCGCCGGCGGCGCCGCGCGCATCGTCCCCCGCACGGCTCGCCTGCCGTGGCGCCGATCCGACCGGTCATCCCATGACCCTCAGGCATGTGAACGCGAGCATGCGGTGCCGCCAAAGGCATGATACATCGACACCAGCCCCAGGGGGCCAGGGGGCCGGGTGACCGCACGGATCCGTTCTCTCTGCATCGGACGCCAGGGCGGTGGCCGGTCCGCCGGGTCCGGGTTCCCGATCGGCGGTGCGGGGCGGTGTAGGATACCGGACTCGACAACTCCACGACCTCCGAGGAGACGCCATGACCTTCGTCAGCGACCTTGAGCCGACCGCACTGTGGCGGCACTTCGACACCATTCTCACGATTCCCCGCGCGTCGAAGGACGAGGGGCGCATGCGCGACCACATCGTGGCGTCGGCCGACCGCCTCGGTCTCGCCCACCACGCGGACGCGGCCGGCAACCTCGTCGTGCGCAAGCCGGCCACGCCGGGCCACGAGGGCGCCGGCATCACCGTCCTCCAGTCCCACCTCGACATGGTGCAGGAGAAGAACGCGGACATCGCGTTCGACTTCGCCAGCGACGCCATCGTGCCGGAGATGGAGGGCGAGTACCTGACCGCGGCCGGCACCACCCTGGGGTCGGACAACGGCATCGGGGTGGCGGCCATGTTGGCGGTGATGGGGGAGACGGCGTTCCCGCACGGGCCGCTCGAGCTGCTGTTCACCATCGACGAGGAGACGGGGCTGACCGGCGCCGCTCGCCTCGACGGCGGACTGGTGCAGGGGCGGCGGCTCATCAACCTCGACTCCGAGGAGGACGGCGTGCTCTACGTCGGGTGTGCGGGCGGGGGCGACACGCAGCTCACGGTCGAGCTCGGCACCGCGCCGGCCTCCGAGGCCGGCGTCGCCCTCGCGGTGGCCCTGCGGGGCCTCAAGGGCGGCCACTCCGGCGTCGACATCCACTTGCAGCGGGGCAACGCCGTCAAGCTGCTGGGGCGTGCCCTCTGGGCCGTCCGCCTCCTCGGGCACCGCTACGACCTCGCCCGCTTCGACGGGGGCAGCGCCCACAACGCGATTCCCCGCGAGGCGTTCGCGACGGTGGTGGTCCCGGCCGACGGCCAGAGCGCGCTGCTCGCGGCGCTCGACCGGGAGGTCGCGGCCGTCCGCGACGAGTACGCGCCGGCGGACCCGGGCATCACCCTCGCGGTCGACGCGATGAACCGGCCCGCCACGGTATGGGACCCGGCGACGACGGAAAGGGTGCTCCGTCTCGTCAACGCCCTTCCGCACGGGGTCGAGGCGATGAGCTACGACATTCCCGACCTCGTGGAGACCAGCGTCAACCTCGCCACCGTCGTCCCCGGCGACGGCTCGTTGCGGGTGGGCCTGAGCAGCCGGTCGTCGGTCGACTCGGCCCTCGAGGCGATGCGCCGCCGCGTGGGGGCGATCGGGGCGCTGGCGGGGGCGGCAGTCGACGAGGGCGAGGCGTACCCGGGATGGAAGCCGGATCTGGAGTCCCCGCTGCTCGAGGTCGTCAAGACGGTTCACCGCCGTCAGTTCGACCACGAGCCCGGGGTGAAGGCGATTCACGCCGGCCTGGAGTGCGGCATCCTCGGGAAGAAGGTGCCCGGCATGGACATGATCTCGTTCGGGCCGCGCATCGAGTTCCCGCACTCGCCCGATGAGCGGGTGCACGTCGCATCGGTGGCCCGGTTCCACAAGCTGCTCGAGGCCACCCTGACCGCGCTGGCGTGACGATGCGTGAAAGTCGGGGATGCGGCACATCCCGAACGCCGCTTCGGCCGTCCTGGCCGTCTCGGCCGGTGCGGGCGTCGTTGAACCCGGCGGATCAGGCGGGGCGTACCCGCCAGCCCCGGGGGGGCACGGAGAGCGGGCGGGTTCACTCGTCCGGCGCCGGTGTGGGCGGGCCGAGGCGTTGCTCCACAGTGGTGAGGCGTTGCTCCACAGTGGTGAGGCGTTGCTCCACAGTGGTGAGGCGCTGCTCGACCTTGGCCAGGGTTACCTCGACGATACGCAGCCTGGCGTCGAGGGAGCGGATGTCGGTTTCGATGCGGTCGAGGCGGGCGTTCAGCCCGACCGTCATCCCGGCGATCTGCGCCGAGAGAAGACCCCCGACGACGATTACGGTCCCGATGATCCAGCGCGCGTCGTTGCTCGGCATCGACTTTCGGTCATGCTACCCCAAGTCTCTGTCGGAAACAACACGGCTGTGCTTTTTTTTGTCTGGGTGGGCGCTATTCGCCATCCAGCTCAGTGCACGCGGAAGCTGCCGGGCGGCAGTGGCGCCGTGGGGGGCGGCGCGGTGCGCGACGGCGCGACGTCGTCGCCGCAGTCGTCGCAGCCGTGGCAGGACGCCTTGGCGTCGGGGGCGGCGCTGCCGATGATGGCGCGCAGATGGCGGTAGAGGGCGACCACCGCGTAGGCCACGATGAGCGCAACGATCGGATCCTGCCAAGTCCAGGTCATGGTGGGTCACCCGTCATCGTCCGCAGTCAAGGACGGTGATCGACACGAGGTTGCCAACTACCACCCCAGATGCAGCCCGCCTTCAGCCGCTTCTGCGCTTGGCACGTGGCAGTGTAGTTTCCGCCACCTTCCCCAATACCCCGCCGAGACCGCGCGGCGCGCCGCTCACATGCGGCCGGCCTGTCATCGCCGTGCCCCGGCCGAAGCGGCGACCCCGCCGGTCAGACGCCCCAGCCGAGGGCCGAGCCGACCTGATACACCACCAGCGACGCGACGTAGGCGAGCACCGACATGTAGCCGAACATGAAGATCGGCCAGTACCAGCCCCCCGCCTCCCGCCGCACGACCACGATGGTGCTCATGCACTGGCAGGCCAGCACGAAGAACACCATCAGCGACACGCCCGCGAGCGGGGTCATCAGCGGCGAACCGTCCGCGTGGGTCGCGTTCTGCAGCGACTCCCGCAGGCTGACGCTCTCCTCGTCCGCCTCCTCGATGCCGAACACGATGCCGAGGGTCGACACGAAGACCTCGCGCGCCGCGAACGCCCCGATGATGCCGACCCCGATGCGCCAGTCGAAGCCGAGGGGCTCGATGGTCGGCTCGATCGCCTGGCCCAGCCGGCCCCCGAGGCTGTAGCGGAGCTGCTCGCCCGCCTGCTGCCCGGCCAGCTCGGCCAGTCGCTCGTCCTGCGCCCCGGCGTCGGTCGTCGCGGCGAGCACGTCCTCGCGCGCGGCGTCGTACCGGGCGTCGATCTCGGCGCTGTGGGGGTACGAGAGCAGCGCCCACAGGATGACCGTCATCGTCAGGATGATGGTGCCCGCGTCCTCGAGGAACTTGCGCGTCCGGCGCCACGCGACGAGGAAGATGTTGCTCCAGACCGGCACGCGGTACGGGGGCAGCTCGAGCAGCAGCGGCAGGCGGGGGCCCTTGAGCACCGTCCGGCGCAGCACCGCCGCCGCGCCGAGGGTGGCGCACACCGAGAGCGCGTACATCGAGAACAGCACCACCGCCCCCGCGCTCACGATGCCGAAGACGCGGGGGGCGCCCGCGAACACCACCGCGGTCACGATGGCGTAGACCGGCAGGCGGGCGCTGCACGAGATCATGGGCAGCGTCAGCATGGTGATGAGCCGGTCGCGGCGGCCCTCGATGGTGCGGGTGGCCATGACCGCGGGAATGGCGCAGGCGAAGCCGGACAGCATCGGCACGAACGCCTTGCCGTGCAGGCCCACCCGGCCCATCAGCCGGTCGATGACGTACGCCACCCGGGCGAGGTAGCCCGAGGCCTCGAGCAGGGCGATGAAGAACGACAGCATCGCGATCTGCGGCACGAAGACCACGACGTTGCCGACCCCGGCGATGACCCCGTCGGCCGCCAGGTCGGCCAGGTTCCCCTCCGGCAGGACCGCCCTCACCCCGCCCTGCAGCCACGCCGTCGCCGTCTCGATGGCCCCCATGAACGGCTCGGACCACGTGAACAGGGCCTCGAAGACCACCGCCATGACCGCCGCGAAGACGGCCATGCCCCAGACCCGGTGGGTCAGCACGTCGTCGATCTTCTGGGTCCAGGTGCGGGTGTCCTGGTGCCGGACGGTCCTGACGTCCCGGGCCACCGCCTCGGTCCAGCGGTAGCGGGCGGCGATGATCTCCTCGTCGAGCCGCCGCTCGGCGGCCGCGGCGCCCCGGCGGAGCGCGTGGACCTGCTGCAGCACCGGGGCGGGGAGGCCGCTCGCGGCGCCGTCGTCGGTGTCGAGCGACAGCAGCGACCACAGCGCCCAGGCCCGGCGGACGGCCGGGGTGCTCCCGAAGTCGGCGTCGGCGAGGACCCGGGTCACCGTCGACACGTCGCGCTCGGCCTCCGGCGGCAGGCCCGTCCAGGCCTCCTCGGGGCGCGGCGCCAGCGCCACCGCGTCGCCGATCGCGCTGCGAAGGGCGTCGAACCCGAGGCCCTTCGAGGCGACGGTCGGGACCACCCTGGCGCCCAGCCAGCTCTCCAGGCGCGCGGTGTCGAAGTCGGCCCCCGCCGCCTCCGCCTCGTCCATCATGTTGAGGGCCACGATGACCGGGATGCCCGTCTCGGCGATCTGCAGCACGAGGTACAGCGCCCGCTCGATGACCCCGGCGTCCACCACCACCACCACCGCGTCCGGCGGGCCGTCGTGCCGGCCGAGCACCGCGTCGACCGCCACCTGCTCGTCCGGCGAGCTGGCGGTGAAGCTGTAGGTGCCGGGCAGGTCGACGATCTCGACGGGGGCGCCGTCGGGCAGCGTGACCCGGCGCGAGGCCCGGGTGACAGTGACCCCGGGATAGTTGCTGATGTGGGCGCGGGCCCCGGTGAGGGCGTTGAAGACGGTGGTCTTGCCCGAGTTGGCGTTCCCGGCCACCAGCACGCGGGGGACGCGGGCGCTCCCGTCGTCGCCGTCGGCGGTTCCGGCCGACGGGTCGTGCGCCGGCAGGCGGCAGGGCGCCTCGGCGTCGCCGCCCCCGGTCTCCGCGAGATCGGCGCGGCCGTCCGGCACGAGCTGGATGTGGGCGGCGTCGGCCCGGCGCAGCGAGAACAGGTAGCCCCGCAGCCGGACCTCGAGGGGGTCGCCGAGGGGCGCCCGGCCCACCGCCTCGATGGGGGTGCCCGGCACCAGCCCCATCTCCATCAGCCGCCGCGCCACGCGGGGCTGGCCCCCGACGCGGTGGATGACGCCGCTGTCGCCGATGGGTAGCTGGTCGAGGGTGTGGAGACCTTGGTGCACGGGAAGATGCTCCGGGCGCCGGTGGCTCGGCGGCCTCAAGTGAAACTGAGTCTCAAGATGGAGAGACGAGTCTATCCCGAACGCGGGGGGCGGTCAACAGCCGGGGGGATCCCCGAACCACCCATCCGTGACACAATAGATCGTTTTCGGCAACTTCGTCTTCGATGTTCTGTCAGGAGTCCTTTCGATGAACAACGCCCGTGTCACGGTGCCCCCCCCTCGGAACGAGCCGGTGCTGAGCTACGCGCCCGGATCGCCGGAGAAGGCCGCCCTCAAGTCGCAGCTCGACGCGTTCGCGGCCGGGTCGGTGGAGATTCCCCTGATCATCGGCGGCCGCGAGGTGACCACCGGCGACCTCGGCGCCTGCGTCCTGCCCCACGACTACCGCAAGCAGGTGGCCACCTATCACCGCGGCAACGCCGACACCGTGGACCAGGCGATCGCGGCGGCGGCGGCGGCCCGACCGGGGTGGAGCGAGATGTCGTGGGAGTCGCGCGCGGCCATCTTCCTCAAGGCGGCCGAGCTGCTCGCGGGCCGCTACCGGCCCATCGTGAACGCCGCCACCATGCTGAACCAGAGCAAGACGGTGTTCCAGGCCGAGATCGACGCGGCGTGCGAGCTCATCGACTTCTGGCGGTTCAACGTCTCGTACCTGACCGACATCTACGGGCAGCAGCCCGAGAGCGCGGCCGGCATCTGGAACTACGTCGAGTACCGGGCCCTGGAAGGGTTCGTCCTCGCCGTCACCCCGTTCAACTTCACCTCCATCGCCGGCAACCTGCCGACGAGCCCGGCCCTGATGGGCAACACCGTCATCTGGAAGCCGGCGTCCACCGCGGTGTTCTCGGCCTACTGGCTGATGAAGCTGCTCGAAGAGGCCGGCCTGCCGCCGGGGGTCATCAACCTGGTGCCCGGCTCGGGCGGGCAGATCGGCGCCCCCGCCATGGCCCATCCCGACCTCGGCGGCGTGCACTTCACCGGCAGCACCGAGGTGTTCCAGGACATGTGGCGCACCGTCGGCGGCAACATCGCCGGCTACCGCAGCTATCCGCGCATCGTCGGCGAGACCGGCGGCAAGGACTTCGTGTTCGCCCACGCCTCGGCCGACCCCGACGAGCTGACCGCCAACCTCATCCGGGGGGCCTACGAGTACCAGGGGCAGAAGTGCAGCGCGGCCAGCCGCGCCTACGTCCCCGAGAGCCTGTGGAACCGGTGCCGCGACGAGGTCGTCGGCGAGGTCGAGGCCATCCGCTACGGGGACGTCGCCGACTTCACCAACTTCATGGGGGCGGTCATCGACAAGGCGTCCTACGACAAGCAGAAGCGCTACATCGACGCCGCGCGCGCCGACAGCGACGCCGACGTGATCTGCGGCGGCGTCTGCGACGACAGCACCGGGTACTTCATCTCGCCGACGATCATCCAGGCCCACGATCCGCGGTACGCCACCATGGAGACCGAGCTGTTCGGCCCGGTGCTCACCGTCCACGTGTACAAGGACAGCGACTACGAGCAGACCCTCGATCTCTGCGACCGGACGTCGCCCTACGCCCTGACCGGGGCCATCTTCGGGCGCGACCGGCGGGCCATCGGCGTCGCCCACGAGCGGCTGCGCCACGCCGCCGGCAACTTCTACATCAACGACAAGCCGACCGGCGCGGTGGTGGGGCAGCAGCCCTTCGGCGGCTCGCGCGCGTCGGGCACCAACGACAAGGCGGGCAGCGCGCAGAACCTGCTGCGCTGGGTCAGCACCCGGACCACGAAGGAGACGTTCGTGCCGGTGCGCGACTACCGCTACCCGCACATGCAGGAGCGGTGAGCGCCCGGGCCGGGCGGGACCCTGAACGCGAGGGCGCCGGGTGGTCCGGGCGGCTGCCTCCTCGACGCGGCGCCGCGCCCCGCCGCGCGGGCATGCGCCGGCGACCACCCCGGCGGCGCATGCCCGCGGGATCAGAACCCGAATGTCTTGCCGACCTGGATGCGGTCGGGCGTCACCGCGAAGTCGATGTGGGGATTCGCGGGGACGTCCGACCACACCGTCGCGAGCAGGACGCCGGTGACGGCCAATCCGATACCCGGGTAGACCAGCGCCTTGTAGCGCTCCGTCTCGGAGACGCAGTCGCCGCCGGTGCAGCGTACCGTCTCCTTCTTGCCCGACATCAGCACGGCGCCGCCGGCGATCATGATCATGCCGGCCCAGGTCCGGCTCCTCGAGCGCCAGTTGCGCGTGACGCCCGTCTGCAGCGCCATCCCGGCTGCCGCGCGTTCCGCCGATGGGAGGATCGTGCCCTGTTGCGGCTGCGCCGACCCGGCGACCGGCGTTGCCAGCACGACGGCGACGACGGCGGGTGCGAGCATTTTCTTCAGCATTGGTTTCTCTTTGCGGGCGCTCGATGCGGAGCGAGGGCCGACGGTCGGGTGTCCCGCAACGACCTCGACCCGGCCGTCGCCGGAACTTCCCACGGTCGCGACCGCCAAGACCGTCGGCCTTCAGGGTCCATCACGAGACCTCGGGGCGCTGGAGATCGGTGTTGCCGCACCGCACGACGACCTCGCCCTCGTCGGTCCCGACGAGAGCGAGGCCGCCGTGAACGGTCGATGCACCCTCGCGGCTAGTCGTCGCCGACCGCGTACTTCGTGAACGCGCCGCCCGCGAAGCGCAGCGAGTTGGGCCCCTCGGCCGCGAACACGTTGCCGTCCGCGTCCACCGCGACGCCTTCGCCGGCCGCCCCCTGGTACGGCCGCGTCTCCGCGTCGAACGGCGGGATGAAGCCGATGATGCGATCCTCGTCGACGGGCCCGATGCGCACGCCGTTCATCCAGTTCGCATGGCTGGTCATGCTCGACTCGGAGTCGATCGAGTACAGCATGTCGTCGGCGGTGATGAAGATGCCGCTGATGCGCCCGTGCGAGTAGAGCGAGTCGAGGTAGTTGCCGTCCTGGTCGAAGATCTCGATGCGGTGGTTGCCGCGGTCCGCGACGAAGAGCCGCCCCTGCGAATCGAACTCCACCGCGTGGGGGGTGCGGAACTCGCCGTGCAGGGTGCCGATGCGCCCCCACTCCCGGATGAACGTGCCGTCGGGGGCGAACTTCAGGATGCGGCCGGTGAGGCCCGCCTCGCGTCCCGCCGCGATCGCCTGGTTGGTGGTCATGCCCTGGCCGCTGTGGCCGTCGGCGACGTAGATGCTGCCGTCCGGCCCGGTGACCACGTCGTTCGGCTGGTTGAACTGGTTGGGGCCGGTCCCCGGCTGGCCCGCCGTGCCGAGGCTCATCAGGAGCTCGCCGTCGGGGCTGAACTTGTGGACCTGGTGTCCCTTCGTGCCCTCCGCGTTCCCCGCGAAGTCGGTCACCCAGACGTTGCCGTCGGCGTCCACGTGGATGCCGTGCGGCGTCACCATGATGCCGCCGCCGAAGTTCGCCAGCACCTCGCCGGTGTCGCGGTCGAACTTGAAGATGGGGTCGACGGGGTTCGAGTCGCAGTTGACGGGCACGCCCGCGCCGAACGAGCCGGCGCCGCAGCGCTCGTAGGCCCAGACCTGGCCGTCGATGGGGTCGATGTCGACGCCGGCGGTCGAGCCCCACTCCCGGCCGTCGGGCAGGTCGCCCCAGTTCGCGATGACGGTCGCGGTCGGGTTGGGCAGGCCCTCGCCCGTGATCGCGTTGCCCGCCGACTGCGACTCGGCGGCGGACGCCCCCAGTACGAGGGCGCCGCAGGCGAACAACGTGGACATCAGATGGCGTCTCGATGACATGGCATTTCTCTCCTTGAACCCGTGTTTGAGCGAGCCAGTGTTCCCGGCTCGCGCCTTGCCGCCCTGCACTCGGACGACCGTCGGATGATAGCCTGAAACCGGGCTCGGCTCGAAGCCCGGCCTGACTCGCGCCGACCGTGATGGCGTCGGGGCGAGCTGGCCGTGCGACGGCTGCGGGGTCGTCGACAGTCGACAGAAACGGCCCGAGTCCCGTTCCACGGCTCCGGCGCACGTCGCCTGTCGAGCCGCAGAACTCGTTCCACGGCTCTGGCGCGCGCCGTCGGCCGAGCCGCAGAAAGAGAGGTCGCCCGTGCGCGAGAGGGTCGGTCGATTCGCAGGCATCGCCGCGTTGGGCCTGTTGCCGATGGGGGTGCCGCACGTCGGCGGCGGCGCCGCCGTCCTGGCGCAGCAGGAAGAGGTGCCGGGAAACGCGGTCGCGGCGGGAGAGCTCCTCGTCGAGCCGCCGACCCTCATCAACCTCGGCTTCGAGTGGCTCATCGAGGGCGACGACAACCGGAACGCGGCGGTGGAGGTGTCGTACCGCCGGCAGGGCGACACGGCGTGGTCGCCGGCGCTTCCCCTCCTGCGGCTCCAGCGCGAGCGGATCTCGGTGGGCAACCAGTTCGACGTCGTCGTGCCGAACATGTTCGCCGGGAGCATCCTCGACCTCGAGCCCGACACCGCGTACGAGGCGCGGTTCGTGATGACCGATCCCGACGGCGTGATCGGCGAGGCCGACCGAACCGTGACCGTGCGGACCCGGCCCGAGCCGGTGCCGTACGCGGCGGGCAGGGTGTTCCACGTCTATCCGCACGGCTTCGAGGGCGCGAAGATCGAGCCGTCGTTCGAGGGGTTGATCTGCGCGTACAACTCCTCGTGCGGCGGTGGGGACTTCGCCACCGCCGGCCGTCCCCGGGTGCGCGCCGGCGACACCCTGCTCGTGCACGCCGGCCTCTACCGCTACAACCACTTGGAGTACGGCGGGGCCAACCGCGCCTTTCCGTTCGAGGGCACGTACTACCTGACGGCCGACGGCACCCCCGAGCGGCCCATCGTCATCAAGGCCGCCGGCGACGGCGAGGTCGTCTTCGACGGCAACGGCAACTTCGCGCTGTTCAACGTCATGGCCGCCGACTACACGTATTTCGAGGGCATCACCTTTCGCAACACCGAGTTCGCCATCTGGGCCGGCCAGCAGTCCATCGCGGGGGCGAAGGGGCTCACCGTCAAGCACAGCCGATTCGAGGACGTCGGGGTCGGCGTCTTCACCAACTACTCGGGGTCGAGCAACTTCTACATCGCCGACAACCGCTTCCACGGCCGGAACGACCCCGAGCGGATGATCGGCTGGACCGACGCGCCGCTGTGGGGGCGGTTCGACGGCGTCGACGGCCAGGTCCATCCCCCCGTCATGGCGTCCTACGTGGCGGTGAAGCTCTACGGCCCCGGCCACGTCGTGGCCTACAACTACATCGCCGACTTCCACGACGGGATCAACGTGGAGACCTACGGGAACCCCGACGGCAGCGTCGCGTCGGGGCCCGACGGTCCGAAGTATCCGCCGCGCGAGCATTGGGACCGGCGTCCCGTCGCCATCGACTTCTACAACAACCACATCACCAACTCGCACGACAACCCGATCGAGACCGACGGGAGCCTCCACAACGTGCGCGTGCTCCGGAACCTGTTCATCAACCACCCGTCGCACGCGTTCTGCAGCCAGCCGGTGCTCGGCGGACCCGTCTACTGGATCCGGAACATCGGCTACAACCTGCCGGGCGGATCGAGCCGCTTCTTCGGCGCCGCCGGCGTCGTGTTCTACAACAACACCATCCTGTCCGAGACCACCGGGACCCTGTCGAACACGCACTGGCGGAACAACCTGATTCTCGGGCAGAACGCGCCGTCCGACTTCCGGGGGCAGCGTCCGAACCTGTTCGGCATCACGACGTTCACCAACTACACGTCGTCGGACTACAACGGCTTCGGCCCCGCGCCGGACACCGCGATGCCGTTTCGATGGGAGAGCCCGCCGTTCGAGGTGGCCGCCGACTTCCGGGCCCCGGATCACGCGCCGGCCCTCGAGTTGCGCGAGTTCGCGACGCTCGCGGAGTACAGCGCGGCGACCGGGCAGGACCGGAACAGCGTGCAGGTGGGCTACGATGTGTTCGTCAACGTCCCGGCGCTCGACGCCCGTGACGTCGGCACGCTCCAGACCGTCCACGAGGCGGCCGATCTGGACTTTCGCCTGAGGTCAGGTTCGGCCGCCGTCGACCGGGGGATGGTGCTGCCGACGGTGACGGACGGCTTCACCGGGACCGCGCCCGACCTCGGGGCGCTGGAGGTCGGACGCGCCGCGCCGCACTATGGGCCGCGCGACCCGGCATCTACGCCGTAAGCGCCCCGCGGCGCTGCGTTCCACCGCGGGCCGCCGGGTCGTTCCGGCTACGGCGCCGACGCGAATCCCGTCCGGTCCACCCACTCGCCGAGGCGCATGACCCGGTCGATGTCCAGCGTGTTCCGGATGTCGGCCAGCGGGTCGGCGTTCAGCACCACGAGGTCGGCCGCCATGCCCGCCTCGAGGGTGCCGTAGTCG
Organism: Vicinamibacterales bacterium; assembly: GCA_965261285.1. Lineage (GTDB taxonomy): Bacteria > Acidobacteriota > Vicinamibacteria > Vicinamibacterales > UBA8438 > JAJEEA01. Next base: position 828,826 of record OZ253457.1, read on the forward strand.
GCCTCGCCCACCGGGGGCATCTGCGCCGCGCCGGTGGCGGTCGCGGCGACGATGGCGTCCATCGGGGTCAGGCCGGCCTCGACGTACATCTCCATCTCGTGGTGCATGCCCCAGCCGAACGGCACGTTCGGGGTGCCGGCGTCGTTGCCCATCGCGACCGCGACCCCGGCATCGTGCATCGTCTTCACGAAGTCCAGGAGCTGCCGGAACGCAGCCTTGCGGTCTTCGAAGCCCGGGTCGTCGACGACCCGGGCGCGGCGTTCCGCGTCGTCCCAGCCGGCCAGAGCATCCGGGTTGAACATCTCGAACGCGGCGCGCAGCTCGAGGTCGTCGAGCAGCTCAGGATGCTCGGCGAAGTGCCAGCGGTTCTGGACGATGGACAGGGTCGGGGTGAAGTAGACGTCGTTGTCCAGGCACAGTTGGATGAACTCGGCCGAGGGGTCGGGATCGTCCATGGGGACGCCGGCGCCGGGGCCGAAGGTCAGCACGGTGCTGTGCAGGAAGTCCCACAGGCCGGCCTCGACGAGCTGGCGGCCGTCGGCCTCGTCGTCGATGTGGGCGACGGGGATGGCGCCGTTCGCCACCGCCTCGTCGATGATCGCCGCGCGTATCTCCGGCGGGATCTTCAGGCCCGGCTCGGCGACCTCGTTCACCCACATCTTGATGAAGTGCACGCCGAGCGCGATCTGGTCGCGCACCAGCGCCCGCGCCTCTTCCTCGGTGGCGGGGGCGTTCCGGCCCGCCGCGTTGAAGCCGCCGGGGTAGGAGAACCCCATCCCCGCCGTATAGGTCCGGGGGGCGTCGGAACGGCCGGCGGCCCCGAGCAGGTAGGCGACCCGCTCCGGCGTGTCGCTGCCGGTGCTCCGGGCGGTGGTCACCCCGTAGTGGAGCTGCGACCGGAACTGGCGCTCGATCTCCTCCGGTCCCTCCCGGTAGTGCACGTGCAGGTTCACGAGGCCGGGGATGATCGTCTTGCCGGCGAGGTCGACGGTCTCGGCACCCTCGGGCACCGGCGTCGCGTCCCGCGGCCCGGCGCTCTCGATGCGGCCGTCGCGGACGACGACCACCGAGTCGGCCACCGGCGGCGCCCCGGTCGCGTCGATCAGTTGCGCCCCGACGAGGGCCAGCGCGCCCTCCCCCTCCGGAGGCGGTGCCTCTCCGCAGCCGGTGAGAGTCAGGGCCAGTCCCGCCGCCAGCAGATGAAGTCGCTTCATGAGTAACCTCTCGGTCCAGTCATCCAACCCGGCCGCGGGTGCGTGAGGCGGCGGACCGGGCGCCCGCCGACCCGATCTGCTCGAGGGCGTCCGGGCGCCGCGCGGGCATCCGCGCGTCCGGCGGATCGACGATCAGCGACGTGCGCCGGTCCTCGAGGAGGGTGCCCCGCGGTCGTACCAGGACTCGTTGCAGGGCACGACGCCGCCCTCCGGCGCCGGCGGATTGAGCGCCCCGCCCTTGCAGCGCACGACGCCGCCCTCCGACGCCGGCGGATGGAGCGCCCCGCCCTTCTCCGGATCGACGAGGTCGCGGTTCGCTCCGTCGGCTTCCTGAACCCCGGCGTGATTCTAGCAGCCGGATGGAACCCGTTCTTCACCGGGGTCACCGCGATCCGTCCGGGTACGGCGGCATCTCCGGCTCGAGCTCCACGTGGACCGCGTCGGCGACGCGGTTGATGTAGTTGAAGAAGGAGACGACCTGGACCGCGAGGTGTATCGCCTCGTCGCCGAGCCCGGCGGCGCGCAGCGGCCGCAGGTCCGCCTCGGTCATCGCCGCCGGCTCCCGGGTGAGCTTCTCGGCGTAGGCGCAGAGCGCCGCGTCGACCGGCTCGAGCCCGGCGCCGCGCCAGTCGGCGAGAATTGCGTCGGCCAGCCCCGCGTCGCCGCCCTCCCGTGCGATCTCGGCCCGGAGATCGTCCGCGTGCTGCAGCATTCAATAGTGGCAGTCGTTGGCGCGGCTCACCACCGTGGCCAGCATCTCCCGCTGCGCCAGGGACAGGTCGCCGGGGGCCTTCATGACGGCCCCGTAGAGCCCGATGGAGGCGTCCAGCACCGCCGGCTGCACGCTCATGGTGCGCACGATGCCGAACACCCGCCCGGCGCGCTCCACCGCGGCGCGGTAGCTTCTGGCGAGACGGCCGGTGGCCGCCTCGACGCCGACGGTTCGAATCCAGGGCATGGCGCCGATGTTACCGCGGCCGGACCGCCCGGGACCGGCAGGCACGACGACGGTCCTGGAACGAGTCCATCCAACCAGGTCCGAGGACATGACGCATGCGCATCATCGACATGCGCGAACCGATCACTCGGTAGCCGCGCCATGCACTCGATAGCCGCGCCATGAGCGTTTGCCCCGGCTACAATCCCGGCATGGGGGACCGCGAACCTCGGGAACGGCGGCGTCGACATCTCGGCGACCTGCGGCAGGACCTGCGCCTCGCCGGCCGGGCCCTCGCCCGCAAGCCGGGGTGGACGGCGGCCGGGGTGCTCACGCTGGCCATCGGGGTCGCCGGCTCGACCCTCGTCGCCGGCCTGCTCGACCAGGCGTTCGTGCGGCCGCTGCGCTTCGCGGCCGGCCACGAGCTGGTCACGCTGTACGTGACGAGCGGCCCCGAGTACTCGCCGATGCCGTACCCGGACTACGCCGAGCTCCGGACCGCGCTCGAGGACACCGTCGATCTCGCCGCGTTCTGCCGGGTCTTCATGACGGTGGGCGGGGGGGCGTTTCCCGAGCGCCACGAGGGCGAGATGGTGTCGGGCGCCTTCTTCTCGGTGCTCGGCGTCCGGCCCGCCCTCGGGCGCCTCATCGGCCCCGCCGACAACGCCGTCCCCGGCGGCCCCCGCGTCGTCGTGCTCTCGGACTTTCTGTGGCACAGCCAGTTCGCGGCCGACCCGGACATCGTGGGGAGGACGGTGCGCCTGGACGAGGTGGTCTACGACGTCGTCGGGGTGACGCCCCCGGGCTTCCGCGGCGCGGTGTGGCCGTCGTTCGAGAGCGCGTTCTGGATTCCGGTGACGATGGCCGACGAGTACTTCGGGGGGCGCGAGGTCCTGAACGGCCGCCTCCCGGTCTTCCAGACCCTCGGCCGCCTCGCTTCCGGCGTCGCCCTGGAGACGGCCCGGGCGCGCATCGACCCGGTGGACGAGGTCCTCGCCCGGGACCGCGTCGAGAGCGTCTACTACCCGGAGACGGGGGCGCCGTGGCGCGTGAGCGCCCTTCCCGGGAGCTACCTGCGGCTGTGGCCCGAGTTCCGGGACGAGGTCGCCGGGTTCCTGGCGGTCCTCGGCCTCATGGCGGCGGCGGCGCTGGCCGTCGCGTGCGCGAACCTCGCCACGCTGCTGCTGGCGCGATCGACGGAGTGGCGGCGCGAGCTGGCGATTCGCCGGGCCCTCGGGGCTTCGCGGGCCGACCTGGTGCGGCGGCTCGGGGTGGAGGTCGCCCTGCTCGTGGCGGCCGGCGGGCTCGGCGCGACCGCCCTGGTCGCGTGGTCGAGCGCGCTCGCGCCCCTCCTGCCCCTGACCGTGCCCTATCAGCTCGACCTCGTGCCGGACCGCCGCCTGCTGGGCATCGGACTGGCCGTCACCGCGGTGACCGGCTTCGCGTTCGCCATGCCCGCGGTGTGGCGGGTGCTCCGCGACCTGCCCGAGGCGTCGTCGCTGTCCCGCGGCTACAGCGCGGCCGGCCGGTCCACGGCGATGAGCGCCCTCGTCGTCACCCAGGTGGCCCTGTCGACGGTGCTCGTCGTCGGGTGCGGCCTCCTGCTGCGGAGCGCCTGGAACACGCAGCGGATCGACCAGGGGTTCGACGCGCCCCACGGGGCGAGCCTGCGGATGTCGTTCCCCCGCGCGTGGGCGGACGATCCCGGCTTGGCCGGGGCCGCGCTCGACCGGCTCCTCGCCGACCTGCGGACCGAGAGCTTCGTCACCGCCGCGAGCGCGTCGACCCGCCGCCCGGGGTCGGGTCCCGGGCGTTTCGAGGTGCGGCTGGCCGGTTCGGCGCTCGTGGGACCCGAGACGCCGGTCGAGGCGCAGCTCAACGCGGTCACCGGCGACTACTTCGAGACCTTCGGCATCCCGGTGCGGGCGGGTCGCGGGTTTGGCCGCGCCGACGCGGCGGGGGGTGCGCCGGTGGCGGTGATCAGCCAGGCGCTCGCCGCCGACCACTTTCCCCGACGCGGCGCGGTGGGGCGGACGCTGCGCCTGCAGGGCGAAGAGCAGCCGCGCCGCATCGTCGGCGTCGTGGGCGACACCGCTGACCGCGACGTCCGTCTCCCGCCCCGGCCGATGGTGTACGTGCCGTACGGCCAGGGCGCGCAGGACGGCGCCTACCTGACGATCCGCACGCGGGGCGGCGCGGCCGACGGGCCGGCCGTGCTGCGCCGTCGCGCCGGCGGGCTCGACCCCGCGATCGCCCTCTCCGAGGCCGCGACCTTCGCCGGGCTGCGGCGCGCCGCGACCCGCGAGTCGCGGGTGCACGCCGGCCTCGCCGCCACCGCGGCGGGGCTGGCCCTGACCCTGGCCCTGGTGGGCCTCTACGGCCTGATGGGCTACGTCGTCCGCCAGCGCGAGCGGGAGATCGGCATCCGCATCGCGCTGGGCGCGACCCTGGGCCAGGTCTACGGCCTCGTCGTCGGACGCGGCTTCCGGCTCACCGCGCTCGGCCTCGTCATCGGCCTCGCTGCGAGCGCCGGCGCCGGCCGGCTGCTGTCGCGGCTGCTCCACGACGTCGGGACGGCGGACCCCGCGACGCTCGCGGTCGTGCCCGCCCTATACCTCGCGGCGGCGTTCCTCGCCTGCCGGGGACCCGCCCGGTACGCCACGCGCGTCGACCCCACCGACGTCCTGCGGGCCGAGTAGGAGCTGTGCCGTGGAACCGCGCGGTCCCCTGGAGGGTTGGTTGGGCGCCCAGCGGAGCTGCGGGCGACGATTGGGCGAGGAGTCTGGGCCGTAGAACGGTGCGGACTCCTGGAGGGTTGGCTGGGCGCTCAGCGGAGCCGCAGGCGACGATTGGCGGGCCAGTGCGGCCGTGGTCACGTCCTCGCCGCGTTTGGACGATAGGGCGCCACGCGGACCTCTCCCGCGCGCTTGCGGGTGCGGGCGATGTCGAAGGACGCCTGCATGCGCATGAGGGTGTCCATCTCGACGCCGAATGCCTTCTCGATGCGCAGCGCCATGTTTCCCGACAGATCGGAACGGCCGTTGAGGAACGCCGACAGAGCCGGGCGGGAGACGCCCAGCACGCTGGCCGCGCCGGCGACGGTCAGGCCCAGCGGCGCTATGACCTCCGTCTTCACGAACTCGCCGGGGTGGGGCGGATTCATCATTCTCATCGTGTCGCTCCTCAGTGGTAGTGCGCGTGACGTGGAGGCTTCAGAGACCTCTTCGATTCTCGCCGACCAGGACGACCGGGAGACCGGCGACACCCGCGAGGGGCTGATCGAGGAACGGCGCTCGACCGAGGTGGCGAGGCCGGGCGGGCTATGCGGCGACCGGCTATACTGCAAGGGATGACTCTCGCCGACTACAAGATCGTGCTGTACCGCCAACTCGACGGTGCCTGGGTTGCCGAAGTACCGGCCATCGGCGGCTGCTATGCGCTGATGGACACCCACGAGGCGGCGCTGACAGAGCTGCGGCACGTGTTTCAGTTGATCGCCGAAGAACACGCAGAGCGCGGCCAGGCTCTCCCCACGGACACGACCCAGATAGTGCATGCCTAGCGCGACCGCCCGTGACTTCCGCCGGGTCGCCGCCGCGTTGGGGTTCGTCAGACGCCGCCAGACCGGGAGCCACGAACGGTGGATTCATCCCGGCGGCAGGGCCGTGACGATTCCACTGCACGGTGGCAGAGAGATTGGGCCGCCTCTCTTTTTCAAGATCGTCAGAGAACTCGGCCTGTCACCCGCCGAGTTCGATCGCATGCGGTGACCGGTCGGCGCGCCACTCTGGACCCCGCCCGACGACGTCCGTATAGTGGGGCCATCGTCGCGACGCGCGATCGCCCGGTCGCGGCGGGACGCTGGGGCGGGGGCTCGCGCCAGCAAGGGAGGCACCGAATGCACACCGGATTCCGCCTGGGATGCCGTGTCCTCGCGGCCGTGGTCGTGGCTGCCGGCCTCAGCCTGAGCGTCGGCCCCGCGCCCGCCGCGGCGCAGGACCGCGAGTTCGCGCCCGTCACCGACGCGATGCTCCAGGACCCCGACCCGGCCGACTGGCTGAACTGGCGCCGCACCCTCGACGGGTGGGGCTACAGCCCGCTCGACCAGATCGACCGCGGCAACGTCCACCGGCTGCAGCTCGCGTGGGCGTGGTCGATGCCGGCCGGGGTCAGCCAGCCGACGCCGCTGGTGTACGACGGGGTGATGTACCTCACCGGCGCGGCCAACATCGTGCAGGCGGTCGACGCCGCCACCGGCGACCGCATCTGGGAGTACCGGCACGACCTGAGCGCGATGGTCGAGACGGTGCTGAGCCCGCGCAGCCGGTCGATCGCGATCTACGGGGACAAGGTGTACCTGAACGCGGCCGACGCCCACATCGTCGCCCTCGACGCCCGGACCGGCGAGGTGGCGTGGGACCACGAGGTGGCCGACAACGCCCTCGGCTACCGCTACACGAGCGGCCCCATCGTCGCCAACGGGAAGGTCGTGGCCGGAATGACCGGCTGCGAGCGCTTCAAGGAGGACGTCTGCTTCATCTCGGCCCACGACGCCGAGACGGGGGAGGAGCTGTGGCGGACGTCGACCATCGCGCGGCCCGGCGAGCCGGGCGGGGACACGTGGGGCGACCTGCCGCTGCTCTACCGCGCCGGGGCCGACTCGTGGATTCCCGGCAGCTACGACCCCGAGAGCAACCTCACCTTCTGGTCGACGTCGCAGGCCAAGCCGTGGGCCAGCCTCACCCGCGGGACCGACGGCGACGCCCTCTACAGCAACAGCGTGCTGGCGCTCGACGCCGACACCGGCGAGCTGTCGTGGTACTTCCAGTTCACGCCGGCCGAGACTCACGACCTCGACGACGTGTTCGAGAGCGTGCTCATCGACCACGACGGCCGCCGGTCGCTGTTCAAGATGGGGAAGCTCGGCATCCTGTGGGAGCTCGACCGCGACACCGGCGCGTTCGTCGCCGCCCACGACCTCGGCTACCAGGACGTGCTCGACGTCGACCCGGAGACGGGGAGGTCGGTCTACCGGCCCGAGAAGATGCCGGTGAAGGACGTCGAGCTGGCTTTCTGTCCCGACTTCGGGGGCATCCGCAACTGGCGCGCCTCCGCCTACCACCCCGAGACGCAGGCGCTCTACATCCCCATCCACCCGACCTGCGTCAGCGGCGCCTTCACCGAGATCGAGCTGGTGCCCGGCGCCAGCTACTACCAGAACACGGGATGGCTGTCGCGGGGCAGCACCGTCCATCCCGACAGCGAGCCGTACCGCGGCCACCTCATCGCGATGGAGATCGCGACGGGGCGCATCCTGTGGCGACACTCGATGATGACCCGCCCCGGGGCCGCCGCGCTGACGACGGCCGGCGGCCTCGTGGTCAGCGCCGACACCGACCGCAACCTCGCCGTCCACGACGTGGCGACCGGGGACGTCCTGTTCCACACGCGCCTGCCCGGCTCGGTGTCGGGGTTCCCGATCACCTACTCGGTCGGGGGGCGGCAGCACCTGGCGGTGCCGGTGGGCGGCGACCGGACCAACGCGGTCTACGTCTTCGCGTTGCCGGCGGAGGCGGCCGACTGAGTGGACCGGTCATGGAGGAGGTCGCCGCTCCAGCGTCCAATGGCCGTCAGCGGGGATGCCCACACGGCGGCCCCAAGTTGCGGTGACGCCGCTTGCCGACCGGGCACTCCTTGCACCGTGCGTGGCAGTCGCGCGGCAATCCGTGGCCACGCGACCAGGCGACGGCGGATCGACCCGCCCGAGCGCCCGCATCCGCGATAGACTGTCGGGGAGAGCCGGGGTCCGGGTGCGCTCCGGCGTGCGCCCGCGGCGCCGCGCTCCTGATGGGAGGCAACGATGTCGGGTAGAGCAACGACGAAGATTCTGCGGGGACTCTGTGGCGGGCTCCTCGCCCTGGCGCTGGCGGCGACGGCGGCGCTCGCGCAATCGGGCCAGGACATTCCGCGACGCCCCGACGGCCGGCCGGACCTGTCGGGGACCTACGACATCGCGACGCTGACGCCGCTGCAGCGTCCGGCGGAGTACGGCGACAAGCTGACCCTCACGGAGGAGGAAGCGGCAGCGCTCGCGGCCGGCGGCCAGTCGCTCGAGCGGATCTTCAACATCCCCGACGAGCGGAACGTCGAGGCCGACGCGCCGCGCGAGGCGCCCCCGGTGGGCGGCGACGGGTCGACCGGGGCGGCCGGCAACGTGGGCGGCTACAACTCGTTCTGGATGGACCGCGGGGCCGGAGGGTTCCAGATCGACGGCGAGTGGCGCACCTCCATCATCACCGACCCGCCCAACGGGCGCCAGCCCCCGATGACCCCCGAGGCGCGGGCCGCGCGTGCCGCCTACGCCGCCGCCTACGTGCGGCCGAACACGGGGACGGCGTGGTGGCTCGAGGACGATCTGAATGCGGCGGGTCCCTACGACAACCCCGAGCAGCGCCCCCTCGCCGAGCGGTGCCTGCTGGGCTTCGGGTCGACGGCGGGGCCGCCGATGCTGCCGGTGCTCTACAACAACCTGAAGCGCATCGTGCAGACCGACGACGCCGTCCTCATCCTGGTCGAGATGGTCCACGACGCGCGCGTGGTGCGGATGAACCAGGAGCACGCCCCGCCCGAGATCCGGAGCTGGCTCGGCGATTCCGTCGGCCGCTGGGAGGGGGACACCCTCGTCGTCGACACCACCAACTTCACCGACCGCCCCGCCCTCGGCGGCGCGTCGCGGAACCTGCACGTGGTCGAGCGGTTCAGCCGCATCGACGCCGACACCCTGCTGTACCAGTTCACCGTCGACGACCCCACGGTGTGGACGGCGCCCTGGAGCGGCGAGTACGTCTGGCCCGCGAGCGAGGACCGCGTCTACGAGTACGCCTGCCACGAGGCGAACTACTCTTTCGGCGGCATCCTGCGCGGCGCCCGCATTCTCGAGGAGGACGCTCGGGCCGCCGCCCGGTAGCGCTTCGCGCCGCAGCCACGGGCAGACTTCCGGCGTGACCTTCGAAGGCTACGCGACGGGCGAATTCTACGACGAGCTGTTCAACGCCGACGGCTCGCCCCGGCCCGAGGCTCGCCCCCTCGTCGAGCGCATCGAGGGCCTCGCCGACGGCGAGCTGCTGCGCAGCCAGCAGGCGGCCACGCGCGCCCTCCTGCGGATGGGCATCACGTTCAACGTCTACCACGACGGGCACGGCACCGAGCGCATCTTTCCTTTCGACGTCATTCCCCGCATCGTCCCCCGGGGCGCCTGGCACGAGATCGAGCGCGGCCTTCGGCAGCGCATCACGGCCCTGAACCACTTCATCGACGACGTCTACCACGACCGCCGCATCGTGGCCGACGGGGTGGTGCCGGCCGACGTGGTGGAGAGCTCGCAGGGGTACCGCCGCGAGTGCATGGGCCTCGATCCGCCGGGCGGCGTCTGGTGCCACATCACCGGCACCGACCTCGTCCGCGACGCCGACGGCACCGTCTACGTGCTCGAGGACAACCTGCGCTGCCCGTCCGGCGTCTCCTACGTGCTGGAGAACCGGGCGGTCATGAAGCAGACCTTCTCGAAGATCTTCGAGGGCCTCCCGGTGCGGCCGGTCGCCGATTACCCCAGCCGGCTCCTCCGCACCCTCGAGGGAGTGGCGCCACGGGGCGCGGGACGCCCGAGCGTCGCGGTGCTGACCCCGGGCGTCCACAACTCCGCCTACTTCGAGCACTCGTTCCTCGCCCAGCAGATGGGGGTCGAGCTGGTCGAGGGGCGCGACCTCGTCGTCAACGACGGGGCCCTGTTCATGCGCACGACCCGCGGGCTGGAGCAGGTCGACGTGCTCTACCGGCGCATCGACGACGACTTCCTCGACCCCGACTGCTTCCGGCCCGACTCGGTGCTCGGGGTCCCCGGCCTGATGAACGCCTACCGGAACGGGCGGCTCACGGTGGTGAACGCGCCGGGGACCGGGGTGGCCGACGACAAGGTCGTCTACGCCTACGTACCCCAGATGATCAAGTACTACCTCGGCGAGGACGCGATACTGCCCAACGTCCCCACCTGGCTGTGCTGGCGCGACCGGGACCGGGCCCACGTGCTCGACCACCTGGACGAGCTGGTGGTGAAGCCCGCCAACGAGTCGGGCGGCTACGGCATGCTCATCGGTCCCCGGTCGACCGCGGCCGAGCGGTCCGAGTTCGCCGGCCGCATCGCCGCCGAGCCGCGCAACTACATCGCGCAGCCGACCCTGTCGCTGTCGCGGGTGCCGACCCTCGTCGACGACCGCTTCGAGGGCCGCCACGTCGACCTGCGACCCTACATCCTGCTCGGGAGCGAGCCGTTCGTCCTGCCCGGCGGCCTGACCCGGGTCGCCCTGACGAAGGGCTCGCTGGTCGTGAACTCGTCCCAGGGCGGCGGCAGCAAGGACACCTGGGTCCTCGCCTAGCGGGCGCCATGCTCAGCCGCACCGCCGAGTCGGTCTACTGGATGAGCCGCTACCTCGAGCGCGCGGCCAACGTGGCCCGCGTCGTCGGGGTGAACCTCAACCTCGAGATCGACCTCGCCGGCCTCGCCGAGGAGCAGTGGTTCCCCATGGTGCAGGTGGGCGGCGACGAGGCCGCGTTCGCCGAGCGGTACGCGGCGCCGACCCGCTCGAACGTCATCGAGTTCCTGACCATCGACCGGACCAACCCCAACTCCATCGCCTCGTGCGTGGCCGCCGCGCGCGAGAACGCCCGGACCGTACGCGAGATCATCTCCTCGGAGGTCTGGCAGGAGATCAACGAGTTCTACCTCGACGTCACCGCGCCCGAGGCGAGGCGGTTCGCCCTCCACGACGCGGTCCGCTTCTTCGGGTCGGTGACGCGGGCCTGCCACGTCGTCGCCGGCACCAAGAGCGAGACGATGGAGCACGGCGAGGCCTGGAACTTCAGCCGGCTCGGCCGCTTCGTCGAGCGCGCCGACCAGACGAGCCGCATCCTCGACGTCAAGTACTTCCTGCTGCTGCCGTCGGCCGGCGACGTCGGCCGGCCCGTCGACGATCTGCAGTGGAGCGCCCTGCTGCGCTCGGCCAGCGGGTTCGAGGCCTATCGCCGCACCTGGGGGCTCGTGTCGTCGGAGTCGGTGGTGGCGTTCCTGCTCTTCGACCGCGCCTTCCCGCGCTCGGTGGGCTACTGCGTGACGCAGGCCGAGGTCTCGCTGCACGGGGTCACCGGCACCCCCATGCGCCGCTTCGCGAACCGGGCCGAGCAACTGCTGGGCCGGCTGGCGTCCGAGCTCGACTACACCGACGCCGGCGAGGTGGTGGGCGGGGGGCTGCACGAGTTCATCGATGCCCTGCAGGACCGTTTCAACCAGATCGGCGATGCGATCACCGCGACGTTCTTCCGGCAGGAGCAGAGGCAGTGACGGCAGGACTTCGGGCGCGCGTCGTGCTGGCTTGCCTGGGACTCGCGGGCGGTGCGCTCGTGGCGCCGGGAGCGTTCGCCGGCGTCCAGGACGCGGCCCGGGACGCGCAGTTGGCCGTCCGGGTCAAGACCGCCCTCGTGAACGACGTCGACCTGGGCACGATGCCGATCGACGTCGTGGCGCGCGACGGCGCGGTGACGCTGCGGGGTGCCGTGGGCTCCGCCGCCGACGCGGACCGCGCGGTGGCCCTGGCCCGCGGCGTCGACGGGGTGGCGAGCGTCCGGTCCGAGCTCGACGTCGTCGCCGGCGGCCCGCCGCCCCGCGAGCGGCCGAGGACCACCCTCCTCGCCTTGGCGCCGCCGCCGAGCGGCGACCCGGTGCGGCTGATCGGGGTCGGGGTGTCGGGGACCGGGATGTTCCCGGCCCGGGACGCCCTGCGCCGGTCCGTCGGGATCGGCGCCATGCTGAGGCTCCGGCCGCGGGCGGGGCTGGCCCCGGTGTTCGCCTTCAGTTGGCGGAACACGCGGTTCTCGGACGACTCGGGCGTCTCGCCGGGGACCGGCCTGAGCGTGCGCCCGGTGATGGGCGGCGTCGAGTACCGGTTGGGCGACCGGCGCGTCAGCGCCGGCGCCTCGCTCGTCGCCGGCTATGCCTTCAACCGGTTGCGGGTGGACCGGGGGCACGCGGGGCCCGAGTGGGCGGTCGAGGTGGGGAACAGCCTCGTCTGGCGGGCCGGCGGGTCGCTGTGGGTCGACGTGACGCCCCGGCTCGGCGTCAACGTGTTCGGCGGCTATCTGGTGACGCGCCCCGAGCTGGCGGTGCTGAGCGGCGGGTCGGTAGTCACCCGCCGGGTGAACGCCGACACCGCCATCGTCAGCCTGGGCCTGGCCTGGTGGGTGTTCTGATGGCCGATTTCCTCCACCGCTACGTCGTGCCGCCGTTGGCGACGGCCGGCGACGCCGTCGTCTTCTCGGTCCGGGCGGTGCGCGACGCCTTCCGGCCGCCGTTCGAGCTGAAGGAGACGGCCCGCCAACTCTACGAGATCGGCTGGCTGTCGGTGCCCCTCATCGCCGCCGCGGGCTTCGCGGTGGGCATCGTCCTGTCCATGCACACCCGCGCCTCGCTGGAGCGCTTCGGGGCCGAGGCGCTGATTCCCGCCGCCCTGACCCTGGCCCTCGTGCGCGAGACCGGCCCCCTGGTGGTGGGCCTGCTCGTCTCGGGACGGGTCGGCGCCGGGGTCGGGGCCGAGCTGGGGGCGATGAAGGTGACCGAGCAGGTCGACGCCCTCGAGGCGGTCGCCGTCGACTCGTTCAAGTTCCTGGTGGTCACCCGCATGGTGGCCTGCGTGGTGGCGATGCCGATCCTGACGACGGTGATGAACTTCACCGGCATCGTCGGGGGGTGGGTGGCCGAGGCCGCGATAACCGGCATGGCGTTTCGTACCTACTTCGAGGCCGCGTTCTCCATCGTTCAGTTCACGGACTATCTACCCGGCACCCTGAAGACGATGGTCTTCGGCTTCATCATCGCGATGACCGCCTCCTACATCGGCATGCACACCTCGCACGGCACCCAGGGGGTGGGCCGGTCGGCGACTCGCAGCGTGGTGCTGGCCTCGATGCTGATGATCGCGGCCAACGTGGTGCTGGTGCGCCTGATCTTCTTCGTGTTTCCGGAGACGGCGGAATGAGCGGCGGCGGAGCTCCGATCCGCCTCGACCACGTGTCGAAGCGGTTCGGGAAGCTCACCGTGCTCGACGACGTCTGCCTCGAGATGCCGCGGGGCCGGGCCACCGTGGTCCTCGGCCGCAGCGGCACCGGCAAGAGCGTCCTGCTCCGGCACATCGTGGGTCTGCTCGCCCCCGACTCGGGGCGGGTGCTGGTGCAGGGGCAGGACCTCACCCGGCTGTCGGCCGCGGCCATCGCGGCGGTGCGGCGGCAGGTCGGGTTCCTGTTCCAGAACGCGGCCCTCTTCGACTCGCTGACGGTGGGCGACAACGTCGCCTTTCCGCTACGCCGGCACACCCGGCTGCCGGAGCCCGAGATTCGAGCGCGGGCGCAGGACAAGCTGGCTCTGGTGGGGCTGGCCCGCGACTACGAGAAGATGCCCGCGGCCCTCTCGGGAGGCATGCGCAAGCGGGCAGGGCTGGCCCGCGCGATGGCGCTCGACCCCGCGATCCTGCTCGTCGACGAGCCGAGCGCCGGGCTCGACCCGATCACGTCGGAGGAGATCGACGACCTGCTCGTGCGGGTCAAGGAAGAGCTCGGCACGACCCTCGTGGTCGTGACCCACAACATCCCGAGCGCGCGGCGCATCGGCGACACGCTGGTGTTCTTGTACCAAGGAAAGGTGCTGGAGCGCGGGTCGGCCGAGCAGCTCGAGCAGAGTCCTCACGCCATCGTGCGGCACTTCCTGGCGTCGGAGTCGGGCGGTTAGCATCGTGGCGCGCCGCTGGAGAACGCCGGCCGCCTCCGTGCGGCCACGGTACAATGACGGTATGGATGCCAGTGTGCGGGATCGGCTCTATCGCCTCGTGGATCGACTGCCCGATGCGGAAGTGCTCGCCGCCGAACGTTATCTCGAATATCTGACCGCACACGGGGACCCGCTGATCAGGGTCGCGCTGGCCGCTCCGGAAGAGGAAGAGGAGTTGAGCGAGGGGGGACGCCGTCTCCTGAACGAAGGACGCGAGGACCTGGCGGCCGGCAGGACGCACACGCTCGACGAGGTCAAGCGGGAGCTCGACCTTTGAGCTGGACCGTCTCTCGAGCCGCGCCCTCCACGATCTGAAACACCTGGACCGACAGACACGCATCCGCATCGTCGACGCGATCGAGCGACATGCGGCTACGGGTGCGGGAGACGTCAAACGCCTGCGAGGTCAGGGCCAACAGTGGCGTCTCCGCGTGGGCGACTGGCGCGTCCTGCATCGGTACCGTTTCGATGACAGGGTCCTGGAGATTGCCCGAATCGTTCGCCGTCGCGACGCCTATCGGTGAGCGTGCCGTCACTGGTAGCGCTGTGGCGGAGTTGGAGGGATGAACTGATGGGTTCCCCGCGGTTGGCCTTGGTCGGGACGTTCGTGATCGGCGGGCTCCTGCTGTTTGCGGTGGGGCTGTTCATGATCGGCGACCGCCGGCTGCTGTTCGCCGAGCGCTTCGAGGTGGAGGCGGACTTCGGCAACGTCACCGGCATCGCCATCGGGACCGGGGTGCGGCTGGCCGGCTTCGACGCGGGCGAGGTGCTGGGCATCGAGATTCCCCTGAACCCCGGCGAACGGTTCCTCGTGCGCATGCGGGTGCGCGAGGACCTGCGGCCGCTCGTTCGCACCGACTCGGTGGCGGCGGTCCTGACGGACGGGCTGCTGGGGTCGGTGTTCATCCAGATCCGGTCGGGGAGCGCCGGGGCGCCGCCGGTCGAGGACGGCGACCGAATCCGCGGGGTCGACGCGGTGGAGATCGCCGACCTCATCGCGGAGGGCCGCGAGACCTTCCGCACCGTGGGCGAGGAGTTCATCGGTCTTCAGGACCAGATGTCCGCGGCCCTGGATGCTCTGGTGGAGCCCATCGCGATAACCACCGAGCTCGTCGCGAGCGTCCGCACGGACGTCGAGACCATCACCGGTACGGCCGCCGAGGTCACGCAGCACGCGCGTGCGCTGCTGGAGGAGACGCGGGCGATCGTCGAGGCCCTCGCATCCGGCGAGAGCACGTTGGGGCAACTGCTGGGGGACGATTCGCTCTATCAGGGCCTGGTCGGCACCGTGCAGGAGACCGAGGCCACCATGCGGGCGGTCCGCCGGAGCGTCGAGGAGGTGGAGCAGCTCGTCGACCGCCTCGGCGGCCCCGAGGGCGACGGCGCCCGCCTGCTCGCCGACGCCGCCGAGGCCGCGGCCCTTGCCCGCAACGCCATGGAGGACGTGGCCGAGAACACCGAGGCCCTCAAGCGGAGCTGGCCCTTCAGCGGTTTCTTCGTCGACCGTGGCTTCTACAATCTCGACCAGTTGACGCGCGACGAGTACCGCGAGCTGTTCCGCGACGACCGCTACACGCCGCTACGCATCTGGGTCGAGGGCGACCTGCTCTTCGAGACCGACGGCCAGGAGCGAATCACCTTGGCGGAGAGCGCCGTCGCCCGCCTCGACGAGGCGATGGCGGGTCTGCTCGCCTATCCCCGCGACAGCCCCATCGTGGTCGAGGGC
Source organism: Vicinamibacterales bacterium (assembly GCA_965261285.1). Lineage (GTDB taxonomy): Bacteria > Acidobacteriota > Vicinamibacteria > Vicinamibacterales > UBA8438 > JAJEEA01. Next base: position 844,572 of record OZ253457.1, read on the forward strand.
TACGCCGCCGGCGGCCCCGGCCTGGCCTACCGGCGGTCGCACGCGCGCGCCGACCTCGTGCGCGCGCACCTCGCCCGCGCCTACCGCCGCGCCGCGTCGCTGACCGGCGCCATGCCCATGGGGTCCGCGGCCGAGGGCAGCCCCAGCCGCGACGGCCGCTGGGACGGGGTGGCCCTGACGATGTTCGTCGACACCGACCGGCTCGGGGGCGAGATACCCGCCTCCGCGATCACGCAGTGAACGGCAGCTCGGGCCCGTGGCAGCCGCGTCCGGGGGCGCAGTGAACGGGAGACTTGTTCGTTCGCGTTCACGGCGGACGTTCGAGGGGCAGCATGACTGCGGCGGTGCATGGCGTGGATTATCTTCTGACCTGGAATTGTCGGCATCTGGACAACGCGGAGTCGAAGCCGGTCATGCGGAGGGTGTGCGCGGAGTACGGGTACACGATTCCTGAGATCTGCACGCCGCAGGAGCTGATGGGAGGGTTCGAACGTGGCGGATGAGATCATCGAGGAAGTGTGGCGGATCAAGGGCGAGATCGCTCGGGAGCACGGATACGACGTCGAACGGCTGGCTGCCTAATCTGCGGCGCCGGGAGCGGGAAAGGACGCTGCGGGAGGGCGCGGCGGCGGCAGAGGGGACGGCGGGACACGGGACGGGGGCAGGGCGCGCGGCGGCGGTGGGCTGGGTGCAGACGGAGTTTTGGAGCGCGCCAGGGCGGTGGAGGCGACCGGTCGGGAAGCTGATGGCGCCGGAGGGACAACGGATCGCGGCGGACCTGCCGGTCCTGGCGAATCGTGCCCAGGTCATGGTGAAACCGAGAATGGCGGCGATGGTCGTCGTGGGGTTCGGCCCATGAGCTGTGGGGACATGGCGCCACGCTCGAATCCCTCGCTTTCGGTCATTTGCTGACGCGGTCGGTGCGGCCCACGAGGCGCGCTGCAGGGCGGTCCGAGACCGGTGCCGGTGCGGCTCGTTGAACGACGCAACCGAATATGTGAAACTGTGACTATGAAAAATATCACAGTTTCGGTGGACGACGACGTGCACCGGCGCGCGCGCATCGTGGCGGCGGAGCGCGGCACGTCCGTGTCGGCGGCGGTCCGGGAGTTCCTCGTCCGGTGGTCGGGCGAGGAGACCGACTTCGACCGGCGCAAGCGCCTGCAGGACGAGACGTTGCGCGGCATCGAGGGGTTCAGCGCCGGAAACCGCCTGCCGCGAGAGGAGCTCTACCGCCGTGGCCGACTTCGTTGACACCAATGTGCTCCTGTACGCGGCCAGCGACCTTGTCGAGGAGCGGGACAAGCGGGCGGCGGCGCGGGCGATCCTCGAGCGGGACGACCTCGTGGTGTCGGCCCAGGTGCTGCAGGAGTTCTACGTGCAGGTCACCCGCGCCACGAAGCCGGACCGTCTCGGCCACGAGGCGGCGGTGGCTCTGTTCGAGTCGTGGCTGCGCTTCCCCGTGGTCGAGACGACGGTGTCGCTGGTCCAGCAGGCGATCGCGACCGCCTCGCGCTGGCGGATCTCCTACTGGGACGCGGCGATCGTCGAGGCCGCGCGAATCGGGCGCTGCCCCACGGTGCTGACCGAAGATCTGCAGCCGGGGATGAACTTTGCCGGGGTGACGGTTCGGAATCCGTTCGCGTGACCGGCGCCCCCCGGGAACTCGACGTGTTCCCCGGCCGCGGCCGGGGCCGGGGCCGGGAATACGCGTTGCCAAGTCGATGACGATGGGGCACAATTGACCGGTCCAAGTGTGCCCGCGGGTACGCAGCACGACCCGGACGGGAACGGGGAGAGGCATGCGGCTACTGCGTGACGACGGTGGGACGGGTCGCCGGCGGCGTTTCGGGATGTCCACGGTCGCCGGGGCGGTCTGCCTCGTTGCGGCGTCGGCCGCGGGCGTGGCGGCGCAGGAGCCTCCGGGCGCGGTGGACGCGGCCGACGTGGGGGCGATGCTCGACCGCTACTGCGTCGCCTGCCACAACGACCGGCTGCGCACGGCCGAGCTGAGCCTCGCGGGGGTCGACGCCGAGCACCCCGAGGCCGACCCCGAGCTGTGGGAGAAGGTGGTCGCGAAGCTGCGGGCGGCGTCGATGCCCCCGCCGGGTCGCCGGCGGCCCGACCCCGCGACCTACACCGCGGTGTCCGCCCACCTGGAAGGGGCGCTCGACGCGGCGTGGGCCGCCGACCCGTATCCCGGCCGCGGCAGCGCCGTGCACCGGATCAACCGGACCGAGTACGCCAACGCCGTCCGCGACCTGTTCGCCCTCGACATCGATGTCTCCTCGCTGCTGCCGGGGGACGAGACGGCCGACGGCAGCTTCGACAACTTCGCCGACGTCCTCACCATCTCGCGCGCCCATCTCGAGCGGTACCTGTCGGTGGCCCGGCAGGTGACGCGCCTCGCGGTGGGGCTGCCGCCGCCGGCGGCGGGGTTCGACACCTTCGAGGTGCCCCTGCACATCGTGCAGGACGGCCGGCAGAGCGAGGACCTGCCGCTCGGCTCGCGGGGCGGCCTCGCGGTGCCCTACCAGTTTCCCGTCGACGGCGAGTACGCCATCCGGGTGCGGCTGCGGCGCCAGTACCAGGCCTACCTGATGGGGATGGGCTGGCCGCAGCAGCTCGATGTCCGCCTCGACGGGCGGCTGCTGAGGCGCTTCACCGTCGGCGGCGACGCCCCCGGCATTCCCGGCGCGGCCAGCTACGCCGGCGCGGGCGAGCCGGGGTTCGTGAAGGACCCCGAGTGGGAGGCCTTCATGCAGCTCACCGGCGACGACCATCTGTTCGTCCAGGTGCCGGTCGAGGCCGGCCCCCACACCGTGGGGGTGTCGTTCGTGCGCGAGCTGTGGGAGGAGGAGGGCCTGCCGCAGCCGCTGCAGCGGGGCCGGGTGCTCACCAACGACCAGATCTACATGGGCTACGCGGCGGTCGGCGCGGTCGAGATCGGCGGGCCCTACGAGGTGGCCGGCACGGTCGCCGACACCCCGAGCCGGCGCGCCATCTTCAGTTGTCGGCCCGCCGCCGCGGCCGACGAGCGGGCGTGCGCCCGCGAGATCCTGTCGAGGCTGGCGCGCCGGGCATACCGCCGGGCCGTCACGGAGGCGGACGTCGCGGTGCTGCTCGAGTTCTACGACCAGGGCCGGGCGGCGGGCAGCTTCGAGCACGGCATCCAGTTCGCCCTCGAGCGCCTCCTCATCGACCCCGACTTCCTGCTGCGGGTGCACCGCGACCCGATCGACCTGCCGGCGGCGCAGGCCGCCTATCCCCTCGACGACTTCGAGCTCGCGTCGCGCCTGTCGTTCTTCCTGTGGAGCAGCGTCCCCGACGACGAGCTCCTCGCCCTCGCCGAGCGGGGCGCCCTGTCGGACCCCGCCGTCCTGGAGGCCCAGGCCCGGCGAATGCTGGCCGACCCGCGCGCCACCGAGGCCCTGGTCGACGACTTCACCGCCCAGTGGCTGAACCTGCGCCGGGTGAGCGAGGTCGTCGTCGACCCGATCATCTATCCCAACTACGACGAGACCCTGCTCGAGGCGTTCCGCGACGAGACGGAGATGTTCGTGGCCGGCAACCTGCGCGGCGACCGCAGCGTCCACGAGCTGCTCGACGCCGACTACACGTTCGTCAACGAGCGGCTCGCGCAGCACTACGGCATTCCCGGCATCTACGGCAGCCGGCTGCGGCGAGTGCCCCTGCCCGACTCCCGCCAGCGCGGCGGGCTGCTCGCGCACGGGGCGCTGCTCGCCACCACGTCCTACCCCGACCGCACGTCGCCCGTGCTGCGGGGCAAGTGGCTGCTCGACAACATCTTCGGGCTGCCGGTGCCGCCGCCTCCCCCCGAGGTCGACACGACCCTCGAGGAGGAGCCCGGGGTGCGGCCGCCGTCGATCCGCGAGCGGCTCGCCCGGCACCGGCGCAGCCCCGCGTGCGCGAGCTGCCACTCGGTGATCGATCCCCTCGGGTTCGCCCTCGAGAACTTCGACGTCATCGGCGGCTGGCGCACCATCGACGAGGCGGGCGAGCCGGTCGACGCCACCGGCACCACCACGGCCGGCGAGAGCATCGACGGCCTCGCGGGCCTGCGGGCCCTGCTGCTCGACGACCCCGAGAAGTTCCCGCGGACGGTCACGGAGAAGCTGCTGGCCTATGCGCTGGGGCGTCCGCTGGAATACTACGACCGCCCCGCGGTGCGCCGCATCGTGCGCGACGCGGCCGGCGACGGCTACCGCTGGTCGTCGCTCGTCGTCGGCATCGTGAAGAGTCCCACGTTCCGGATGCGCGGCGTCCGGGGCCCGGAAACGGCGAACTGAGCGCCGGAGAGCTAGGAGAGAGGCATTCCATGACGTTCCTGACGAAGACGTTGCCGCGGCGGACGGTGCTGCGCGGGCTCGGCGCCACGGTGGCGTTGCCGCTTCTCGACGCCATGCATCCGGCGTTCACGCTGCGGGGGCAGGCGGCGCCGGGGCGGGTGGCCCGCTTCCAGGCGTTCTACGTGCCCAACGGCATGGCCATTCCCTACTGGAAGCCGAAGGGCGAGGGCACCGGCTACGAGCTGTCGCCGATTCTCGGGCCCCTGGCCTCGTTCAAGGACCAGATGATCGTCCTCTCGGGGCTCAACGCGAGCTGGAACTACATCCACGCGGGGGCGTCGGGGTCGTTCCTGACCGGCACCACCCGCGGGGGGACGAACGAGATCGAGATCATCGCCGACGTGTCGATGGACCAGCTCCTCGCCCGGCACTTCCAGGACGAGACGCAGGTGCCGTCGCTGCAGTTGTCGCTCGATCCGCCCAACAACGCGGGCGCGTGCACCGGCAACCTGAGCTGCGTCTACACCCACACCCTGTCCTGGCGCAGCCCCACGCTGCCCCTGCCGACCGAGTCGAACCCGCGGGCGGTGTTCGAGACCCTGTTCGGCGACAGCGGCACCACCGACCCCAAGGCCCGCGCGGAGCGGCTGCAGCAGCACAAGAGCCTGCTCGACTCGGTGGGCGACAAGCTGGCCGCCCTGCGCCGCGAGCTCGGGCCCGGCGACCAGACCAAGATGGAGGAGTACACCGAGGCCATCCGCGACGTCGAGCGCCGCATCGAGAAGGCCGAGGAGCAGAGCGACCTCGAGCTGCCGACCCTCGAGCAGCCCCAGGGGGCGCCGTCCGACTTCGAGGACCACTACGACCTGATGATGGACCTCCAGGTGCTGGCCCTGCAGTCGGACCTGACCCGGGTCATCGCGTTCATGATCGGCAAGGAGCAGAGCGCGCGGCCGTATCCGCAGATTGGCGTGCCCGAGGCGCACCACCCGCTCTCGCACCACAACGACGACCCGACGCTCGTCGCCCACATGTCGAAGATCAACGCGTACCACACGTCGCTCTTCTCGCGTTACCTGGAGAAGCTGCGGGCGACGCCCGACGGCGACGGCAACCTGCTCGACAACATCACGATCCTCTACGGATCGGGCCTGTCGAACAGCACGCGGCACTCGGGCATCGACCTGCCGCTGGTGCTCGCCGGCGGCGGGGCGGGGCGGCTGCCGAGCGGGCGCCACATCCGGTACACCGATGAGCCGTCGATGGCGAACCTGCTCGTCACCCTGATGGACAAGATGGGCGTGCCGGTCGAGCGCATCGGCGGCAGCACCGGCGCGCTGCCCGTGGACACGCTGACCGGGCTGCTGTAGGTGCGGTGACAACGACCGCCTCGCAATGTTCGAGGCAGGTCGGACAACGGTAGACGGGCCTGCCTGCCGGTGACGGCGGCAGGCCCGTCTCGATTGTTCTCCCGGACGTTCGTAGGCACTGAGGGGCGGGGTACCCACCATGCGCGTGCTGAAAGCCCGTATCGTCGTTGCTGCGGCGGTTCTTGCCGCCGCCGGGAGTGTTGCGTCCGCGGAGACCCCACCGCTCGTCGACGCCGCCAAGCGGGGCGATGCGCGAGCGGTGGCGGCGTTGCTCGACGGCGGGGCGAGTGTCGCGGCGGCCGACGCCGACGGCTCGACCGCGCTGCACTGGGCGAGCCACCGCGACGACGCGGCGACCGTGGCGCGGCTGCTCGACGCCGGGGCCGACGTCGACGCGGCGACCGACCTCGGGGTGACGGCGCTGTGGGCGGCGAGCCAGAACGGCAGCGCCGCCCTGGTCGAGACCCTGCTCGAGGCGGGGGCCGATCCCGACCGGCCGCTCCTCGCGGGCGAGACCGCGCTCATGGTGGCGGCCCGGGCCGGCGCCCCCGACGTGGCCCGCCTGCTCCTCGTCCACGGGGCCGACACCGAGGTCCGCGGCACCCGCGGCCAGACCGCCCTGATGTGGGCGGTCGCGCAGCACCACGCCGATGTCGTCGGGATGCTGCTGGCCCACGGCGCCGACGTGCACGCGCGCTCCGACGTGTGGAGCCAGATGATGGCGGTGCCGCCGCACGGCCAGCCCGAGTACAACGCCGACATCCCCCACGGCGGCAACACCGCGCTGATGTTCGCCGCCCGCAACGGCGACATCGCCTCGGCAAGGCTGCTCATCGCGGCCGGCGCCGACGTGGAGGACAGGAACGCGTGGGGGGTGAGCGCCGTCACCATGGCCGCCCACGCCGGCTACGGCGAGCTGATGGCCCTCCTGCTCGAGGCCGGCGCCGACCCCGACGCGGCCGAGGCGGGGTTCGCCGCCATCCACCCCGCGGTCATGCGCCGCGACGCCGGGATGGTGGCGGCCCTGCTCGACCACGGCGCCGACCCCAACGCGGTGCTGCGCACCTGGACCCCCACCCGCCGCGCGTCGCGCGACTACAACTTCCGCCCCGCCCTCATCGGGGCCACCCCGTTCTGGCTCGCCGCGCGCTTCGCCGCCCCCGACGTCATGCGCCTGCTCGCCGACCACGGCGCCGACCCGTCGTTCGTGCACCACGCGACCTACAAGCAGCGGTACACCCAGGTCATCACCGAGTCGACGACGGCGCTGATGGCCGCCGCCGGCATGGGCGGCGGGCGCCTGCGGGCGTGGGCCCCCCCCGACCCCGCCGACGCCGAGATTCTCGCCCTCGACGCCGTCCAGGTCGCGCTGGAGCTCGGCGCCGACATCAACGCCACCGACCTCGGCGGCCGCACCGCCCTCGACGGTGCCCGCATGGCCCGCATGCGCACCGTCGCCGCGTTCCTCGAGTCGCAGGGCGCGCGGCCGGGGGACGGGCGGTAGGGATCCTCAGTCCGGATCGACACCCGGTCGGAAGCCGAGCGAGGGTGGAATCGGCACCGGGTCGCCATGCTCGCGCAGACTCTCGATGTGGAACTCGATGGCTCTGCGCATCTCGCCGACGGTTTCCTCGCGGGTGCCTCCGGTTGCGACGCAGCCAGGGAGGTCGGGGGCGTACGCGGCGTAGTTCGCCGGCGACTTCTCGATGACGATGGTGAACTGCATCTCCTCGTCGGGCCGACGACTCGCTACGCGCGCGACAGCCTCTGGTTCTTGATCGGCAAATTTCGCACCCGTATGCCCGTCGCTGCGTAGATGGCGTTGGTGACGGCCGGGGCCACCGGCGGTACCCCCGGCTCGCCGAGGCCGCCGAGGCGCGCGCCCGAGCGGATGAACGCGACCTGGACGTCGGGGGCGTCGGCCATGCGGATCATCTGGTGGTCGTGGAAGTTGCTCTCGACGACGCGGCCTTCGGCGATGGTGATCTCGCCCACGAGGGCGGCCGAGAGGCCGAAGACGACGCCGCCCTCGATCTGGGCGGCGGCGCTGTCGGGCTCGACGACGTCGCCGCAGTCGACGGCGGCCCACACGTTGCGGACGCGGAGCCCCCCCTGCGGCGACACCGCGACGTGCGCGACCTGGGCGACGATCGAGCCGAAGCTCTCGGCGATGGCGATGCCGCGGCCCTCGCCCTCGGGCAGCGGTTCGCCCCATCCCGCCATCTCCGCCGCGCGGTCGAGGGCGGCGCGGAACCGGGGGTGCTCGTCCATCAGCATGCGGCGGTACTCGTAGGGGTCGCGGCCGGCGGCGTGGGCCATCTCGTCGATGAACGACTCCTTGAAGAAGCCGTGCTGCGAGTTCAGCACCGAGCGCCACGCGCCCTCGCGGACGTGGTGCCGCGCGTTCCGGCTCTCGAAGCGCCGCTCGGGGATGGCGTAGGGCATGAACAGCGACTCGCGGTCGCCGCCGCCCGCGTAGTGGGCCCCGACCGCGAGGGGGCGGCCGTCGGCGGCGAGGGCGCCCGCGTAGCGGCACATCGCGGCCGGCCGGTAGTAGCCGTGCCGGATGTCGTTCTCGCGGCTCCAGACCAGCTTGACGGGAGTGGGCGACATGGCCTGCGCGATGCGTGCCGCGAGGTCGACGTAGTCGAAGCAGAACGGCAGCCGCCGGCCGTAGCCGCCGCCGAGCATCAGGTTCGTCAGGTGGACCTGGCCCGCGTCGAGGCCCAGGGCGTTGGCGGCGGCGGAGCGGGCGTTCAGGGGGTCCTGGGTGCCCGCCCACACCTCGGCCCGGTCGCCCTCGACGCGGGCGGTGCACGCCATGGGCTCCATGGTGGCGTGGGCGAGGAACGGGACGCGGTAGTCGGCGGTGACGACCTGCGCGGCGTCCGCCGGCATCTCCGGGGCGTCGCCGAGAGCCTCGTCGAACGCCGCGAAGATGGTCTCGCTGGAGACCTCGCCGTGGCCGGCGTCGTCGTACTCGGGGTTGAGCGCCGCGAGGGCCTGGCGGGCGCGCCAGAAGCTGTCGGCGACGACCGCGACCGCCTCGTCGAGCTCGACGACCCGCTTCACGCCGGGCATCGCCTGCGCCGGTGCGGGGTCGACCGACACCAGCCGGCCCCCCTGGACGGGCGCGATGTCGACGGCCGCGTAGAGCATGCCGGGCAGGGCGAAGTCGATGCCGTAGGTGGCGCTGCCGTCGACCTTCGGGGGGATGTCGAAGCGCGGCTTCCGGGTGCGCCGGATGGTGTAGGCGTCGGGGTCCTTCAGAGGCGGGTTGTCGGGGGCGGGCATCGCCGCCGCCGACCTCGCGAGGTCGGCGAAGCTCGCGCTCTGGCGCGACCACGGGTGCGTGACGCGCGACCGCTCGGCCCGGCACTCGTCGACGGGGACGCCGAAGCGCTCGGCCGCGGCCGCGAGCAGCATCTCGCGCGCGGCCGCGCCCGCCAGCTTCATGCCGTGGCCGGTGCCGCGCACCGCGAGCGAGCCGCCGGTGGCCTGGGTGCCGAACCAGCGCGCGAGGCGGTAGGCGCCGTAGTCGACGGCGCGCCCGACCGGCGCGGGCATCGAGTCGCCGGTGAACGCGCGCAGCATGTAGGCGTTGGCGTAGGCGTCGAGGGCCGGCGCCTCGCGGATGCGCACCCGGTCCCAGTCGGCCTCCATCTCCTCGGCCGCCATCATCGCGAGCCCCGTTTGCGACCCCTGTCCCATCTCGCAGTGGGGAATCAGGATGGTGACGAGGTCGTCGGGGGTGACGGTGATCCAGGTCGTCAGCTCGCCCTTGTCGGCGGCGTCGGCCGAGACGATGCCGTGTCGGCCGGGCGCGATCACCACGCCGGCGATGCCGAGGACGAACCCGCCCCCGACGAGGGTCCCGGTGCCGATGAAGGCGCGGCGCGTCCACTTACCCATGGCTCGCCTCCGTCTTCCCGCCCGCGGCGGCGGGGCTACCGTCGGCGACGGTGTAGCGGTTGGTGCCGGCGTCGCGGCTGACGGCATCACCGCCCTTGGTGGCGCCGCTGCCGTCGGTGGCCGCACGGCCGTTGGTGCCAGCACGGCCGTTGGCGTCGGCGCGGCCGTTGGCGACAGCGCGGTCGTTGGCGACAGGGTTGCGGTCGGTGCCGGCGTTGCGGGCGGCGCCAGCGTCGTCGACCACGGCGCCGCGGCTGGCGACAGACTCGCCCTCGTCGGCAGCGCCGCCCCCGGTGAAGGCGTCGCCCCTGGCGGCGGCGTGAATCGCGCGGCGCACGCGGACGAACGTGCCGCAGCGGCAGATGTTGGTGACGGCGGCGTCGATGTGCGCGTCGCTGGGGTCGGGCCGCTGGGCGAGGAGGGCCGAGACGGCCATGATCATGCCCGACTGGCAGTACCCGCACTGCGGCACCTGGTGGTCCACCCACGCCTGCTGCACCGCGTGCAGCCGGCCGTCGGCGGCCAGGCCCTCGATGGTGGTGACGGCCAGGCCCTCGACCGCCGACACCGGCACCGTGCACGTGCGGACGGCGCGGCCGTCCACGTGCACGGTGCAGGCCCCGCAGGCGGCGATGCCGCAGCCGAACTTGGTGCCCGTCAGTCCGAGCGTATCGCGCAGCACCCACAGCAGCGGCGTGTCCGGCTCCACGTCCACTGTGCGGGGCTCACCGTTCACGTTGAGCGTGATTGCCACCCCTGACCTCCCGTCGCACGGTGTTTCCCCTCATCGTAGCGCATCGCGGGCCTCGCCGGTCGGGGCCCTGCGTTCCCGGCGAAAAGTGGTACGTTCGGCGGATGGACGGAACCCCGTCGTCGCACACCGTGGACAAGTGGGTGCCCCGGCTGTTCTGGGCCGCGGCCGCCGTCGGCATCGCCGTGTTGGCCTACCGCAACCTCCCGTGGTTCCGGTCACCGGCAGACGATTCCGTATTCATGCTGGGGTTCCCCTTGGTCCTGGCCGGGGTGCGGTGGTGGTTCCGGAAAGTGGTGTGGCCGGCCGATCTGCCGGACGACGCCAGCCGGCTCGAGGAGAGTCCATGACCCTCGGTTCCGCGGTTCCGGACTTCGCAGCCGCGTCGCGGCCCTCCAGTCAGGACGAGGGCGCTTCCTCGATCTCCACGTCGAACGCCGCCGTCTCGACCGCCGTTCCCGGCTTCACCTGGACGACGATGCGGTAGGCGCCCGGTGCCGGGAAGACGAAGGGGAACTCCACCCGGTTGGCGGGGCCGGACGGCGAATGGCCTCCGTGCTCCGCGCTGGGCGCCTCGCCGCCGGCGCCGCCCTCCGCCTCGGTGAAGCGTCGTTGCGCGGCGAGGTTGATGCTGCCGGCGGGATGCAGGTGCACGAACACGGAGCCGTCGTCCCGGAGGACGGCGGCGTGGCTGAGCATGCCCATGTAGGGCTCGAGGGCCGACGGCGTTCCATCCGGCTCGGTCACCGAGAACCGCAGCGTGGCCTCCTCGTCGACCGCGATCGGGCCGTCGCGTTCCCATCGCATGGTGCGCCCGCTGAGCAGCGGGTAGCTCTCCGATGGCGATGCGCCGTAAGGGCGCAGGGTCGCCCAGGAGTCGTCCGGGTCGGGCGCCGGACCCCCCGCCGGCGCGTCGCTGCCATCCGCCGCCTCCCGTGGGCCCCCGCCGGGGCCGGCCGGCGGTACCCGCGCCGTGTTCACCAAGGTGGGCGCGAACCCGTTCTCGTGCACGATGTCGGCGTAGATGCGGTACTCGCCGGCCGGCAGCGGCGGCAGCGGCACCGTGAACGACGCGTCGCCGTCACCGTCGCGCACGGGGTGGACGTGGGCGAACGCCGACAGGTCGTCGGCCCGCACCAGGAACAGGTGCATCAGCTTGCCGTGGTCCGGCAGCAACGCCGCCCCGGGCAGGCCCCGGCTCGCGGACCACCGTGGATCGTCGATCTCGAGGGTCAGGACCTGCCCCCCGTCGGCTGTCGTCACGGCCGCGGTGGTGCTCCACGGGCGGTAGATGCGGCTCCGGTAGGCGGCGTCGACCGCGTCCCACCAGCGCCAGCCGCCGAGGAGGACGGCGCCGAGCACGACCGAGAACACGACCATCGCGAGGCGGCCGCGGCGGCGCCGCCACGCGTCGGGCTCGCGGCCCGGCTCGAGCACGCTCTCGCGGACGGCGGCGCCGAGGATGGTCAGCGCCCCCGCGAAGAGGAACAGGGCGGCGGCGGCGAGCCCCAGACCGACCACGGGATCCATGCCGAGCCGCCGCTCGGCCAGCGCCAGCACGGGGACGAAGACCGTTCCATTCCCGGCCGCGCCGGCCACGCCGACCTCCACGCTGTACGAGCCGGCCGTCATCAGCCACAGCTCGCCGCCGTACAGCCCCGCCTCGCCCCGCACGGGGCGGGCGGCGTCGGGGGGCGGCGCGCCCTCCAGCCCCACGTCCGACCGCAACGGGCGCACCGTCACCCGCTCGACGCCCTCGCCCTCGAGAATCCGCACCGTGACCTGGGCGAGGCCGGGGACCACGCCGGGCGTCCGCACGATGACGCGGACGCCGTACGGCCCCGCCGCGCCGTCGAAGTAGGCATTGGAGGTGCCCACGTGGGCCGAGGCGACCACCCCGCCGGCGGCGGCGAGCACGGCCGCGAGCAGGACAGCGGCACGCGTGCGCAGCCGGGTGGCGAGCGCACTCCCCGGGGGGGCGGCGGCAACCTCGGGCGATCGCGGGCCGCGTCGCGGCGGCACGAAGAACCGGGGCGGGACGCTGGCAACCTCGGGCGATCGCGGGCTGCGTTGCAGCGGCAAGAGGAACCGGGACGGGACGCCGGCAGCCTCGGGCGATCGGGGGCCGCGTCGCGGCGGCACGAAGAACCGTAGCGAGGCGGCCACGCTACCTCCGGACCCGCGCCAGCCAGTCGCCGCACCAGAGGCCGAGGGCGGCCGACACCGCGGCGACCAGCGCGGTGCGGCCCGCCGTCCCCGCCGTCATCGGCTCGCCCCAGAACTCGTACTGGAAGGCCCCGGGGGCCACGTTGTAGCCGAACTGGTCGGCCGCGAAGACGAAGTTGCGGGCGCCCTCGGTCAGGAGGAACCCGGCGAACGGCCACTGCACGGCGGCGAGCGCGAGCATCGCGGCGACGCCCGCCCCGGCGGCGCCCGCCATTCGCCGGATGCCGCCCACGCCGGCCGGCATCCGGCGAATGGCGGCGTCGATGACGAGGGCCGGGGCCACGAGCAGGATGGGGAACGACGGCGGCACCATGCGGTCGATGTCGCGCAGTATCGGGGCCAGCATCGGCTGGGCGGGAAAGAGCTGCAGCGTCCACATCACGAGCAGGGTGACGCCCATGTAGGCGCCGCCGGCGGCGGTGGCCCCCCACCGCGCCGCCGCGCCCCGGGCGATGCCGGTCAGCAGGAAGGGGAAGATGGCGGCGCTCACGAGGAAGAACGTCGGTCCGTGCTGCTGGTTGGGCGTCATGATGTACTCGGCGAACAGGGTCGCCACCATCAGGATCACCAGGCCGCCCGCGTAGGGGAACAGCCCCTGGAGCACCCGGTCGGCGGCCGCCGCGCGGTTCTGCCGGGCCACCGCCATCAGCATCGCGCCGGCGCCGATGCCGAACATGCCCAGGGCGAGGACGACGTGGGGCGGGCTCAGTATCTCGACGTCGAGCCCGTAGGCGTTGTGCCACCAGTCGTCGAAGGGGGCCGACACGATCATCGCCAGCGCGCCCCAGATGCAGAGCCAGGCCCCGAGCGGGCCGCGGAAGCCCCAGAACCGGACGCCGGCGGCGCGTTCCTCCGGGCTGCCCGCGAAGGTGGTGCGCAGCACCAGCCAGCCGCACGAGAGCCCCGCGACGACGCCGCCCAGGTAGATGGCGAGGTGGGCCGGCGTCCAGAAAGAGTCGCGCCCGATGGACCGGTGCCACGAGATGTCCCAGAGCACCCCGACGATGATGCTCGTCGACGCGAACGTGACCGCGAGCAGGGACCAGGGGACGGTCGCCGCCGCCTTCGGCGCCGCCGCGTCGGGTTCGGCCACCGCCGCCGCCGCGTCGGGTTCGGCCACCGCCGCCGCCGCGCGGGGTTCGGCCACCGTCGCTGCCGCGTCGGGTTCGGCCACCGCCGCCGCCGCGCGGGGTTCGACCACCGCCGCTGCCGCGTCGGGTTCGGCCACCGCCGCTGCCGCGTCGGGTTCGGCCACCGCCGCCGCCGCGCGGGGTTCGACCACCGCCGCTGCCGCGTCGGGTTCGGCCACCGTCGCTGCCGCGTCGGGTTCGGCCACCGTCGCTGCCGCGTCGGGTTCGGCCACCGTCGCTGCCGCGTCGGGTTCGGCCACCGCCGCTGCCGCGTCGGGTTCGGCCACCGCCGCTGCCGCGTCGGGTTCGGCCACCGCCGCTGCCGCGTCGGGTTCGGCCACCGCCGCTGCCGCGTCGGGTTCGGCCACCGCCGCCGCCGGGGCGCCCGGAGCCCGCGCGGGAAGCCCGAGGCTGGACATCTGTCCAGCGTAACGCAGGGCCCCGAACCGCGGCAAGATTCCCGCGGCCTGCGGCCCGCGCGGGCGCCGGCGTGGCGTCGGCCCCGGCGACGCGCTACTATCACCCCGAGTCGACACCGCACCCCGACCGTCGCCGCTCGGCGTTCCGTCGGGACGGTCGCGGCCCGGCGGAGGGCCGGTTTCCGGACCGGGCCGGCCGGTCCCGCACAGCAGGTTCCGCATGGCCATCGCCGCTGAGACCGACTACGAGCTCGGGCGGGACAACATCCAGTTCCTGGGTCTCGACGTCCACAACCCGGTCTTCGTCGTCTCCAGCCTCACCATCGTCGCGTTCGTCGCCGGCGTGCTGGCGTTCCGGGAGGCCGCCGCCGGAGTCTTCGACGCCCTCTACACCTGGGTGACCTCGACGTTCGACTGGGTGTTCCTGGCCGCCGGCAACGTCTTCGTCCTCTTCTGCCTGCTGCTGCTCGTGACGCCGGCCGGCCGCGTCCGCCTCGGCGGCCCCGGCGCCCGGCCCGACTACTCCAACTGGGCGTGGTTCGCCATGCTGTTCGCGGCGGGCATGGGCATCGGGCTGATGTTCTTCGGGGTGGCCGAGCCCGTCGACCACTTCCTGAACCCGCCGCTCGGCGTCGATCCGGCCGACACCGCCGCCGTCCACCGGCTCGCCATCGCCACGGCGATCTTCCACTGGGGCGTGCACCCGTGGGCCATGTTCGCGGTGGTCGCGCTGGCCCTCGGCTTCTCCGCCTACAACCTCGGGCTGCCGCTGACGCTGCGGTCGGGGTTCTACCCGCTGCTGGGCGACGCGGTGTGGGGCTGGTTCGGCCACGTCGTCGACATCGTCGCGGTGTTCGCGGCGCTCTTCGGGCTGGCGACGTCGCTCGGCCTCGGCGCCCAGCAGATGGCGGCGGGGCTGGACCACCTGTTCGGGGTGCCGGCCACCGACACGACGCGGGTGCTGCTGATTGCGGGCATCACCGCCATCGCGCTGACGTCGGTGGTCATGGGGCTCGACCGGGGCGTCCGGCGCCTCAGCCAGGCCAACCTCGTCCTCGCCCTGCTGCTGCTCGCGTTCGTGCTCGCGGTGGGGCCTACCGGCGACCTGCTCGGCGGGTTCGCGGCCAGCCTGGGCCACTACGTCGCGGCCATCGGACCCCTCGGCAACTCGGTGGGCCGGGACGACCTCGACGTCCTGCACGGGTGGACCACCTTCTTCTGGGCGTGGTGGCTCGCGTGGGCCCCCTTCGTCGGCATGTTCATCGCCCGCGTCTCGCGCGGCCGCACGGTGCGCGCCCTCGTCGGCTGCATGCTCGTCGGGCCGGTGCTGGTCTCGGCCCTCTGGATGAACGCGTTCGGGGCGACGGCGCTGTCCCACTATCTGGAAGTGGGCGAGACCGCGGCGGTCGAGGCGGTGCAGGCGCAGCAGCCCGAGCTGGCCCTGTTCCGGATGCTCGAGACGCTGCCCCTGTCCGGCGTCACGTCGATCGTCGGCATCGTCCTCGTGATGGTCTTCTTCGTCACCTCGTCCGACTCGGGCTCGCTCGTCATCGACACCATCACCGCCGGCGGCAAGATCGACGCGCCGGTCGCGCAGCGTGTCTTCTGGTGCGCGTTCGAGGGCATCGTCGCCATCACCCTGCTGCTCGGCGGGGGGCTGGTGGCGCTGCAGACGGCGTCGCTCGTCACCGGCTTCCCCATCGCCCTGGTCATGCTGGCGATGTGCTGGAGCATCTGGAAGGGGCTGCGGGCGGCGGGGCCGGGGTGAGGCTGACAAAACGGCACGGCCCGTGCGGGAGCGGGCGTCAGCGCGGGACGTCGCGCACGCGCCGCCGCATCTCTTCCAGCCGGTCCCGGTAGCGCCGGCGGTAGGCGGCGTGGTCGAGGCCGAACGGGCTGTCGCTCGGCTCGAAGCCGGCGAGAACCTGGTCGGGGTCGGCCTCGGCAAGGGGGCGCAGGGCCGCAACCTGCTCCTCGAACGGGTCGACCAAGCGGGGTCGATCGGCCAGCAGCCGCCGCAGGACGTGGACGCCGAAGGCGATGTGACGCTCCTCGTCGCGCTGGATCAGGTGGATGCCGCGCTCGAGACCGGGGAACCGGCCGCTCCGCTCGAACAGGGCGTAGTAGAGGGAATAGCCGGCCTCGGCGGCCACGCCCTCGACGTAGACGTGGTAGAGCACGACCGCCCGCAGCAGGGCCTCGGGGCTGTCGTCGTCGAGGAGCGCCCGCATGGCCCGCGGCAGGCGGGCGGACCTCGCGGGCCGCCAAGCGGAACGCGACCGTGCCTGACTCAGCTCAGCCGCCCTCGTGCAGCTCGTCACGGGCGACGGCGACATAAAACGGTGTTGCCGCAGTATAGGTGCTGAATATCAGGACCTGCTGGAGCGGTGACGCCGGCCGACAAGCGCCATTCGGTCCTGCCCCTCCGCTTCCGGAGCGAGCGCCGGCGTTCAACTCACTCCTCCGCACCAAGGAGACGACGCAGACGCGACGTGGCTTGCGTCCGGTCGAGCCGACTGGCGGCCACGTCGAGGGTCAGAGCCTCCCAGGCGTTCGCGTCGAGGTGCTCGTTTGGAAGCAGACCGTTCTCGCTGAGAAAGACCAGGCAAGGGGCCAGCGCCACGAGCTTGTTGCCGTCGACGAAGGGGTGGCTCCGGCAGAGGTAGAACAGGTACGCCCCTGCGATCTCCACCGGGTCGGTCAGCAACGGCTCGCCCAGCATTGTCGCCTGCGGCGCGGCCACCGCAGATTCCAGCCGCGCCTCGTCCCTCAATCCAGGCGCTCCCCCGTGGGCCGCGAGCACTTCGCGGTGGATCGACTTGACGGCGGCCACGGTCGGGTGAACGAGCGGCGGCGTCAAGACAGCCGCCGGAACAGGTCGTCGTTCGTGCGGATCAACCGCTTCGCGGTCTCAGCAGCTCTATCGGGACCGATGACGGAACGGCGGGCACGCATGAGCAGCGCATCTTCTACGGTTTCCTTGGTTCCGCTCGTGATGAGCAGATGGGCGGCGTAGGAGATGCTGAGGTCCATCTGCCGTGCCAGGTCGACGAGGTGGTGGTATGCGGCGGGAGAAATCCGGATCGAACGGGAGTTTCGGTCGGTGGTTGCGGCCACGACCTGAACGGCCCCGTGGGTGATGAGCAGGTTGGCGGCAAAGGCGAGGCTGGTGCCCATCTGCCGCGCCACCTCGACGAGATGGGAGTGTGCCGCGGACGAGATGCGGATCGATCGGGCGCGTTTGTCGGTCGTTGCCTCCGTGACACGAATTGCAGCCATTGTGCATCTGATCGTACCACAAAGAGTCGCAAGCTCTCGCGCGGCGGGCATCCGGTCGTCACGTTGCTGCACGCGAGCCCGAGCAGCAGCAGGGCCAGGACCTGGCCCTGCCTCCCGGGCAGGCTGAAGCTCGGGGCCGAGCTCGACCTCGGCAGCGGCGACGACGACCCGCCGACCGCGTCCACGGCACGTTCGACCAGCTCTATCCGCTGGGTGGACTTCAGGGCCGACGGGCCGGGAGAGAAGGCTCTCTCCCGGCCGTCGGCATGCGGGGTTGCCCGAGAGCGGCTAGAACCGGGCGGTGACCGCGAAGCGGATGACGCGGCCCTCGAGCACGCGCGCGGCCCGCTCCCAGCTCGACAGGCTCTGGTAGCCGGCCCCGGTGCTGCCGAGGGCGTTCCGCGAGCCGCTGTGGTAGATCTCCACCGCGTTGTTCAGCACGTTGAAGAACTCGAAACGGGCGTCGTAGCGCCAGCTTCCGATGTTGAACACCTTCTGCAGGTTGATGTCGAGCTGTGTCCAGTACGGCTCGAACTTCACGCTGTTCAGCGGGATCATCGGAATCCAGTAGCCGCCGGTGCTCGTCGACACGGTCGGCGTGTCCGCGATGCGCGATCCCAGCACGCAGGGCGCGACGCAGTGGCCCGGCTGCCCGTAGAGCGCCTCGGAGTAGGTGCCCAGCAGCGGATTGGACGACGTGCGGTGCACGTAGAGCCCCTCCTGCAGGCCGCCCCAGTCGCCCTGGCCGCCCGGATATGCCTGCAGCGAAGCGGCGAACTGCATGTCGCCGATGCCCGGCAGCGAGAACGGCTGGGTGCCCGACAGCTTGAACTCGTTGCGGAACGGCCGCGGGTAGGCGCCGGTGTCGCAGAACCGCAGCTCGTTCGGGTTGTCGCCGCGCTGCATGATGTCCGAGCAGGTGTTGACCTCGCCGCCGAAACGGCTTCCCGCGCCCCGGTTGTAGTTGTAGATGCTGACCCGCCCGCTGTCCTCGACCGACCAGCCGCCGAAGATGGTGCCGCCGCCCGCGAGCCGGCCCTGCACGCTCAGCTCGAAACCGCGGTAGACGTTCGAGTAGCCTTCGCCCCTTCCCGCGTCCCAGAGGTCGGCGGACGTGCGGACGGCGGGATCGATGTTGAAGACGTTGATCGACCCCACGAGGGGATAGGGCCGCAGCACCTCGATGTAGCGGCCGGTGCCGGCGTAGGCCGGATCGGGGCTGCCGTCGGGCAGGGCCCCGAAGCTCGCGAAGGTGTGCGACAGGTTGTTCTCGGCGAACGTGTTGTGGTACGTCCGCTGCCGGTACTCGGCGCTGACCGAGAGGCCAGTGATCACCTCCTGCTGGACGCCGACGGTCCAGATGCGGTTGTACTCGCGCGGGAAGTTGGCCAGATCGGCGTTCCGCGTCGGGCTGGTGGGCACGCCGAAGGTCGCGGACGACCGCGGTCCGATCTCCCAGTCCTGGGCGATGTCGTCGTGGTTGCTCCCGTAGGGGTCGAGCCCCGAGCAGGCCCCGTTGCCGCTGGCGTCGACGACCATGTGGCAGTCGAACCAGTCGCGGGTGTCGCTGATGCTCGCCCCGTAGGAGTAGCGGCTCGGCAGGTCGCCGCCGACGTCGCGCATGTACTTGTTCCACCCGAACTTCAGCGCCGTCCGGGCGTCGCCGAACACGTCGTAGACGGCGCTGAACCGCGGCGCGAAGTCGGGCCCGAAGCCGGGCAGCTCGGACGCGTCGCGTCCGGTCAGGACGTAGGAGCCCACGAACCGGCCCTGCCCCTTCGGCGTCGCCGGCACCGAGACCGCCGCGAAGTCGACCCGCAGCCCGTAGTTGAGGGTCAGGCGGTCGATGGTCCACGAGTCCTGCGCGAAGATGCCGCCGTTGTAGTTCAGCTTGACCGAGGTGTAGGTGGGGTGGCTGAAGACGTTCACCCGGTCGGGGAGCCCCGTGGTTCCGCAGGGAAGACCGGCGGTGATGTTGGCGTCCGCCGCGTAGTGGTCGCAGGTGACGAAGTCGAGCACGCGGCCTCTCGGGTTGGGGGCGGCGTCGTAGAGCTGCAGGAGGTTGCCGTTGCTCGACCGCGTGAAGCGGTTGTGCCCCGTGGTGAAGTTCATCCCGAACTTGAAGCTGTGCGACCCGGTGACGTACGACAGCGCGCTCTGGTACGCCCAGCGGTGCGTGTAGTTGTTGACCTCGCCGTCGTCCTTGGCGCCGTAGATCAGGCCCAGGTAGGTGTCGTTCTTGGCGACCACGCTGTACCACGGATCGCCGCCCATCGACACCGGCATCTGCTGCATGGCCTCGGGCGAGCCCACGTCCCAGTGGCACGGCGTCTCGGTGCACAGGCCGACGTTGCCGGGCCGCTCCTGGTAGATCGACCCCAACGGGCTGTACTGGTAGTAGCTGGGGTCCCAGTCGCCGAAGTGGAGAGAGAAGCCGAACTCGGCCAGCATCCGGTTCGACAGCGTCCCCGTCCACTTCGCGGTCCCGACGTCGTAGTGCGGCGAGTTCCACGTCGACGCCGCCGTCTCGAGGTCCTCGCCGAAGGCGTGCTGGCTGAAGCGGCGCTTCCGCACCTTGTCGAACATGGCCGATATCTTGTGCTGCGACGTCATCTGCCACGTCAGCCGCGCGTTGCCGTTCGTGATGCTGTTCCGGTCGAGGGCCGGGGTCCCGTCGCGGTTGGTGCTGTTGAGCACCCCGGCGTCGACGACGTTCCTCCGCGCCGTCGCGAAGAACCACAGGCGGTCGCGGACCATCGGGCCGCCGACCGCCGTGTTGAAGTCGTAGACGATGTCGAGCTTCGGCACCTCGTCGACGCCCAGGGCCTGGATCCTCTGGTTGATGTTGTCGGCCTGCCAGGCGCCCGGCGTCCCGCCCCCGAAGAAGCTGCCGCTGTACTGGTTGCCGCCCTCGTTCGGGATCATGTTGATGCGCAGGCCGCCGGTCTGCGTCTCGGCCCCCTGACCCGAGGTCGTGTACGACGTCTCCGCCGACAGCATCGGGTTCAGGTAGGCCTGGTAGCGGCCGTCGCTGACCATCGAGTTGATCATCATGCCGTCGATCTCGACGGTGGTGTGGGCGGCGTCGAGGCCGCGGCCCATCATCTCGGACTGCTGCGCGCCCGCGGTGCCCCCCACGTCGGGCTTGTGCACCTTGACGCCCGGAATCAGCAGCGCGTACGACCACATGCTGCGCCCGGTCGGAATCGCCTCCTGCGTCTCCCGCGTCAACACCTCGATGCGCTGCACCTGCTGCACGTCGACCACCGGCGTCTCGCCCGACACCGTGATGGTCTCCTCGACCGAGCCGACGGCCATCACCACGTCGAGGGGCAGGGCCACGTCGGCGCCGAGGATCAGCTCGTCGCGCACCTGGGTGCCGAAGCCCGGCAAGGTGAACGAGACCGCGTACACGCCCGGCCGCAGGTCGACGATGTTGTAGTTGCCGGTGGCGTCGCTGAAGACGACGCGAGAGCCTTCGATGAGGACGGGGCTGGACGCCTCGACCGTCACGCCGGGGAGCACTCCCCCGGTGTCGTCCGTGACCGAGCCCCCGATCGAGCTCTGCGCCACGGCGAGAGCGGGTGCCAGCAGCAGGACCGCTGCCGTGCTTGCGAGCAACCTTCCGAGTCTCATGCGCGTACCTCCTCCGTCTGATCCGGCACTGGGTCTTCTACTTCCCACCGCAAACCATCCTGGACGCCGAGGTTCCGCCGCGAGAAACCGGGAACGTGTCTGGGGAATATCCCTCCTTGAAGTCGTCCGTCTTCGCTCTGCGGCCCCATTCTACACGCGTTCCGCCCGCGGATGGCCGTCGGGGCCAGGCGGTCCGGCCATCGGATCGCGGGCGAGGTTCAGGGATTGCCGATTGGCGGGGTGCGTGTCGGGGGATTGGGGGCGGTAGCCGCGGAACCGCCGTCGGAGGGGCGGTGTGCGTGCTCGAGGGGTTGGGCCGATAGCCGCGGAGCCGCCGTCGGAGGGGCGGGGTGCGTGGGTCGAGGGGTTGGGCCGGTAGCCGCGGAGCCGCCGCCGGAGGGGCGGGAGGCTACAAGAATGTTTGTTCGAAGACGCGAATCCACGCGAACGACGGGGCCGCAGACGACGAACCGTGCCGGAAGGCGTGGCCGCACGTCACCTCCGCCCCGGTTCATGGGCGTGGACGAGCGGTCACGCCGGGCCGCGGCCCGGCTCGCGCGCAGTTGGCACGAATGTTGATTCCGAATGCGGCATGGGCACACGAGACTCCCGCTTCCCTGCACGCCCCGGCGCGCGCCGCGGCTTCGCCGCGGTGGCGGCGCCGCTCCTCTTCTCCGTGGTCGCCTTCGCCGTACCCGGCGCCGCCGGGCCCGCCGACGAGAGCGCGCAGGGCGGCCAGGACATGCCGGCGGTCCGGGACGCGCGGGCAACCGGGTCGGCGGCGCAAGCCGGAATGGAGGAACCCGCCGACTGGCGCGAGATCCTGCCCGGCCTCACCCTGGGCTCGCAGGTCCGTCTGCGCACCGAGAGCCGCCGCAACGCCAAGTTCGACGGCGAGCGGTCCGGCAACGACGAGGACTATCTGCTCTCGCGGTTCCGTTTCGGCCTGACCTGGGACCCCACCGACCGGGTCAGCGGCGTCGTCGAGCTGCAGGATGCCCGCATCCACGGTGAGCGGGCGATCAGCGAGACGCGGACGCCCAACATCTTCGCCGACCGGCTCGACTTCCACCAGGCCTACCTGGACGTCGCATCGCCTCCCTCGGGGCGGGTCCGGGCCTCGGTGCGCATCGGACGGCAGAAGCTCGTCTACGGTGCGCAGCGCATGGTGTCGCCGCTCGAGTGGGTCAACACTGCGCGGGTCTTCGACGGGGTGCGGGTCGAGGTCGGCGCCGGCCCGGGCCGCAAGATCGACGCTTTCGCCACCCGGCTCGTCCCGGTCGCGCCGACCGGCTTCAACGACCACCGTCCCACCGGCAGCCGAATGTTCAACAGCCGGCTCCACGGCGTCTACTACACCGACGCGGCGCTCGTCCCCGGCGGCGCGGTCGAGGGCTACTGGCTGCTGCGCCGCGCGGCGCGCCTCGACGACGCCGTTCACACCGCGGGCGCCCGCGTCGAGGCGGGGCACGGGCCCTGGGCCTTCGACGGGGAGCTGGCCGTCCAGGCCGGGCGCTACGGCGGCCTGGCCCACCGGGCCTCGCTCGTCCACGCCGGCGGCTCCTACGCGACCACCCTCCCGGGCAGGCTGAAGCTCGGGGCCGCGTTCAACCTGGGCAGCGGCGACGACGACCCGGCCGACCGCGTCCACGGCACGTTCGACCAGCTCTATCCGCTGGGCCACGCCTACTACGGCTACATGGACCTCTTCGCGCTGCAGAACCTGCGCAACGCCGAGGTCACGGTCGAGGCGGCGCTCCCTCGCCGCACGACGCTGCGCGTCGCCCTGCACGACTTCGCCCTGGCGGCGCCCGCCACCGACGCGTGGTACGACGTGGGCGGCGCCGTCGTGCACCGGGCCGACGGTACGCCCGGCTCGGCCCACGTCGGCAACGAGCTCGACGTGACGCTTCGGTTGCCGGCGGGGCCGGTCGGGCTCGAGATCGGCTACGGGCGCTTCTTCGGGGGCGCCTACCTGCGCGACGCGGACTTCAGCGAGGACACCGCGGACTTCTTCTACCTGCAGACGCTGGTTGCCTTCTGACCGCCGGTCGCTGGTTCGACGCGGATGCACCTTGGCAGCCGGCCGTTTCTTGACGCTGGTCGGCGGCCGGCAGTACGCTGATCGAGCCCAACGCGGGGACTGGGGGCCGGGCCCCGTCTGGAACACGGCCCAGAGAAGATCGATGGACAGGGAGGCCGCCCCGGCCAAGAACGTGTTTGTTGAGATCGCGCAGCAGATCAAGAACAACGTGCGCGCCCTCAAGCAACAGCCGAATGAGATCGCCGAAGTCGCGGAACGCGTGAAGAAGCGGCAGGCGGAGATCCGCCGGCATGTTGAGGACGCCAATGCCCGAATCAGACGTGGCATCCGCCCCGCCGGAGAGAAGTTCCGTCTATGACTTCCTGTACCACGACCCCCATCGGATAGCCTCCTTCCTCGCGCAGTTCACACAGCACGGCCATCTGGAATCGCTCAGCCGTTCGGAGTCCACGGCGGCAGCCACCACCAACAAGAGCGTGGTCACTGGCAGGGCGGGCGTTCCTACTCTCGGATCGGTTGGGCGCTCAGGCGAGAGGGCGGCGTCCGGATCTGTGACGGAGGCCCTCACAACGACGTACGATCCGTTATGGGCGAACGCGTTGGCCCTCCTTGATCATCTCTCACAGCATGGGCTCATTCGCCGGGACGTCACGCGGGCGAGTATCGGCCAATTCGTGCTGGCCCAGGGTGAGCTTGACATCCTGAATCTCGGGACGCTTCGTGCGGCATGGGCCGAGAACCCAATTACGCCGTTGCTGACAGCGCAACTCCGCCTGGGCGACCGCGGCGAAGAACAGGTCTTCCAGGGGGTGGTCAGCGGCCCACACCGCGACAGCCGGGGTCTGGCGCCTTGCGCATCAGCTCAGACACGACGTTGGGGTGCAGCAGCACGGACATGTCGCGGGTTCGAGTCGAAGGACGGCGGATCGCCCCCGGGCTCGCGGGGAGGCAGCACGAGGTCCACGCCGTTGGCGGGCCCGAAGTGCGAGCGGATGATGCTGGTGAGGTTCCGCGAACTCGGCTTGCGTCCGACGACATCGCCCAGGATCAGACGCGCTTCCTCTTCCATGGAGCGACCGTTGTCCGCCGCACGCACGCGCAGGCGAGTCTTGACATCGTCGTCGAGGTTGCGAATCGTGATGGTCGCCATCCGCCCACGCCCTCCGGTTGTCCGAGGGGGGTAGCTCAGACATCGATTGCGCTGCAATCACGGCGCGACGTCTCGGGGTTGGCCGAGCGGTGCATGGCGGCCGCCACTTCGCGTGGGGCGGCGCCGCATGTGCCGGGCCGGGTCACGCTGGCGCGCGAGGGTCGCGCCCACGTGAGCGCACGGGTCGTCGGGCCGGAACTCCATGCGACCGTCCGCTGCATGACGGCGCAGGATGCAGTGGCGGAGCCGCCGGGGCCGTCTCCGGCTTGGAAGCAACCTCGCCGCGCTGGAAGGCGATCACGGATTCTGGGGGCTTTTCCCGCGAATCTCGTTGCCGCCGCCCACTTCATGCGCCACGCGAGCATCCGCTCATTCCTGCGACCGTGGCGATTTCGCCACGGGCTGCTAGCCGAGCCGTCAGCGCCGCGGCAAGAGGTTCGCAACCTCGATCACGGCTTCCGGGCGCGCCAGGGGTGAGACGGTGTCGCCAGCGACGTGGCGTGTGATGGTCTTGTAGCCGTCGTCTCCGGGGTCGCGGTAGACCTCGAGCGTCCGCTCGGGGATGGCGATTATCCAGTACTCGACGATTCCGCAGCGCGCGTACAGCCTCTGCTTGACCGTCCGGTCCCGCTCGAGCGATTCGTCGGAGACTTCCACGATGAGCAGGGCCGACGTCGGGTGTGCGTCCTCGTAGTCTCGGATCGTGCCGTTGACGACAGCGATGTCGGGTTCCGGCTCCGAGTCGTCGCCGGTGGCGAGCGGATGCTGTATCCGCAGGTAGGCGTCGGTGTGAAAGATCCGTGCGAGCTGGCTGGAGGCCAAGTCGATCGCGGTGGTGTGTCGTGTCCCCTCGGGCGTCATCGCGTGGAGTTCTCCGTCGACGAGCTCGACCCTCGCGTTGTCGCCGAACACGCCGGCGGCGACCGCGTGGTCGTACTCGGCCCGGCTCAACCGGTACAGGACGCTGGTTGTTGTGGACACTTGGCGCCTCGTCGCCTGTATCAGTGCTTCACCACCGCATTACAGCTTCTGCCGGAACGCGTAGGCGTTGAGGGCGTTGCGCGAACCGCGCAAAGCCATCCAAACAAGCAACTTTGAAATGGTGGAGGCGGCGGGAGTCGAACCCGCGTCCGAGAATACGTCCCCACGGGACTCTACATGCTTGTCCGCGCCTGTTGTTTCACCACCCGTGTGAGAGCGCGGCCAAAACCGCGGGCGGCTGAGCGTCGAAAAATCTCGCTACGGCCCGTCGTCGCCCCGGGCCGGAGCCAGCCTGCTGAATGACGTTCCGTCCCGCCCCGCAGGCGAAGGCGAGGGGAACGTCGTCGCCTGATTAGGCGGCGAGAGCGAGCTGCGTGTCCGCAGTTATGGTGTTTTCCATCGGATTAGCGAGTCGATGGTGCTCGGCATGCATCCCGTGTTCGCCTATCCCCGTCGAAGCCGTGTCGCCCCCTTGGTCGATGTGCGCCGAGCCGGCGGGGCCGTCGTGGCCCGGCCGCGCCCGACATCTCTGTCGATTATACCGCGGATGCGGGGAGCCATCTCGGGCATGGGCGGGGCCGGCGCGCGGCGCGAGGCCGCGCTCCGGACGGGCCGCCGGGCTGGATCACCGCGGCGCCGCGGCGGCGGCCGCGCGCGGGCATCAGGCGACCGCGGGGCTCGGGAGGTGCACGATCCCGCGTATAATTTCACCGGCGATGGTTCTCGAGGACGCGGTGCAACGGTCGGGCGAGAAGCTGCTGCGGCGAATCCGCGAGCAGTCCGAGCCCGAGATCCGCGGGTTCATCGGCGAGCTGCTCACGGCGGCGGCCCGCGAGCGGGCGGCGGCGCTGGAAGAGGTCCGGCAGCATGCCGACGCGGACCGCGAGAAGGCGGTTCGCGACGAGGCCGCCAACGTCCGGGCCGAGGCCGAGCAGGCCATGGAGACGGCGCTGGCGGCGGCCCGTGACGAGGCGGAACGGGTGCTCGCGCAGCGGGTCGGCGAGGTGCAGGCCGAGACCGAGCGGACCCTGGCCGCCCTGGCCGAGCTCGAGGCGACGGTGGCCGCGGCGCCCGAGCCCCGGGAGGTGCTGGGCCGGGTCGTCGACGGCGTGCGCCGGCTCGATCGGGCGTCGAGCCTGACCGACGTGCTGAACGCGCTGACCGAGGTGGCGGGGAGCGAGGCGCGGCGGGCCGGCGTGGTCATCGTCGAGGGCGAGCGCATCCGCGGCTGGCGCTTCGTGGGCTTCGAGCCGGCGCTCGCGCCGGCCGGTCAGGTCGAGCTCGCCCTCGTCGACGCGGGCATCGTGGGCGAGGCGGCGCGGTCGGCGGCGTCCCGGTCGGTCGTGGCCGGCGCGGAGCCGGGAACGGGGGGCTCGGTGCCGGCGTTCATGACCCTGCCGTCGGGCGCCAACGCGGTGGCGGTGCCGGTGATGGTCGGCGGCGACGTCAGCGCCATCGTCTACGGCGACGACGGCGGGGGAGAGCCGCCGGCGGGCTGGCGCGAGTCGCTCGAGATCCTGGCCCGGCACGCGGGCCACTGCCTGGAGGGCCTGACCGCCGCCCGCATGGTCCAGCTCGCGCGCCTGGACGCGGCCGGGGGCCCGGGGGGCGATGCGCCCGCGCTCGCCTTGGAGAATCGCGACGACGCCCCGGGAGAAGCCGCGCCGACTCCCGCGGGCGGCCCCGCCTGAGCCGCCACATGCCCACCAACGCGGGTTCGCGCAAGGCGGCTCGGTTCACCGAGTCGGTGATCCGGGAGATGACCCGGCTGGCCCACCGGCACGGCGCGATCAATCTCTCGCAGGGGTTTCCCGACTTCGCCGCCCCCGCCGAGCTGAAGGCGGCGGCGCAGGCCGCGATCGCGGCCGACGTCAACCAGTACGCGGTGACGTGGGGGGCGAAGCCGCTGCGCGAGGCGGTGGCGCGCGAGTTCACGCGGCGCTACGGCGTCGGGGTCGACGCGGAGACCCAGGTCACGGTGTGCTGCGGCTCGACCGAGGCCATGATGTCGACGATGCTGGCGACCGTCGACCCCGGCGACGAGGTCGTGGTGTTCGAGCCGTTCTACGAGAACTACGGGCCGGACGCGATTCTCTCGGGGGCGGCGCCGCGCTACGTGACCCTGCACGCGCCGGACTGGACGTTCGACCCTGACGCTCTCGCCGCCGCGTTCAACGAGCGGACGCGGGCCATCATCGTCAACACGCCCAACAACCCGACCGGCAAGGTCTTCACGCGCGGCGAGCTGGAGACCATCGCCGCCCTCTGCCGCCGGTGGGACGTCCTCGCCATCACCGACGAGATCTACGAGCACATTCTCTACGACGGCGCCCGCCACGTGCCGATGGCCGCCATCGAGGGCATGGCCGACCGTACCGTCACCATCAACAGCCTGTCGAAGACCTACAGCGTGACGGGCTGGCGGGTGGGGTGGGCCATCGCCTCGCCGGCGCTGACCGGGGCGATACGCAAGGTGCACGACTTCCTGACGGTGGGGGCGGCGGCGCCGCTGCAGGAGGCGGGGGCGGCGGCGCTGGCCCTGCCCGACGCCTACTACGCCGAGCTGGCCGAGGGCTACCGGCGGCGTCGCGACATGCTGCTCGATCTGCTCGAGCCGCGCGGGTTCACGTGCTTCAGGCCGCGCGGGGCCTACTACATCATGACCGACGTCAGCGGGTTCGGGTTCGCCGACGACGTCGAGTTCGCCCGCTACCTGGTGGCCGACGTGGGGGTCGCGGTGGTGCCGGGCAGCAGCTTCTATCACGACCCGGCCCTGGGCCGGACCCAGGTGCGCTTCACCTTCTGCAAGCGCGACGAGACCCTGCAGGCGGCGGGACGCCGGCTCGCGGCGATACCCGTTCCCGCGGTGGCCGGTTAGCCCTGCCGGTCGTCGCCGAACGCGACGGCGAGGTCGCGCTGCGGTCTCCGCTCGGCGCCCGCCATCGAGCCTTCACGAGCTTGAGCCGTTCCACTGCGCAGGTTCGCGGTCCGGGAACCGCCGCCCCGCGCCGCCGGCTCCGGCGGATGCGGCCGGGCATCCGCGGTCCCCTCGGCCCCGTTCCCCGGCCCCGGCCAATGGTGTGTCCCAAGAATGATCCTACGGTTCAGCTTCCGTAGGCCAGACGCCGCTGCCCTCGGTTGGCGCCCGAAAATCGGCGGTCTTTCGGCCTTGTCGGCCACGGCGGTGCGATGTAAAGCCGTTTCTCGGACACACCACTAGAACCGCAGCAGGGCGCCCGCGTAGATGCCCTCCAGCTTCAGGTCGTAGTCGTGCTCCGTCGTCCGCAGGCTCAGGTTCCGGGAGCGGTAGCCGACCTGGAGCCCGAACGGGTCGATGAAGTTCAACACGGCATGGACGTCGACCGCGAGATGCTCGCCGGTGTAGCCGAGGAAGTCGCCGATTCCCCACGGCATCCGGAGCAGGCTGGCCTCGGCCCCCAGCATGATGACCGGCGAGGGGTACAAACGCACGACGCCCCCGACGGCGGGGATGGGCCGGCGCATGCGGGCGAGCTCGCAGGCACGGGACCCGTCGGCGCACGCCGGGTCGCGCGCGATCCGGACGTCGGTGTACGTGGCCTCCGCGAAGAGGCCGAGGGAGCCGCGCGTCAGGTGGATCAGGTCGTACTCGTAGGCCAGCCGCCAGGTCCTCCAGGTGAGGATGGACGCGACCGGAGCCGCGGGCCGCAGCTCGGCGCCGGCGGAGGACGCCGGGCGGTCGGGGGCGGTGACGGCGTCGTAGCGGACGGGCAGATAGTCGAAGTGGACCCGCTGCCGGCGGCTCAGCCGGAGCCGCACCCGCAGGTCCATGAACCGTGGCACGGCGGTCCCCGGGCCTCCGGCCGCGCCGGTGGTGGTGGCGGAAGCGTCCGATCCCCGGTGCGCGACGGTCAGGTCCTGCGCCGGCGGCCACAGCGAGCCCAGGAGCTCGATGCGGTGCAGCTCGCCGACCGGGAAGTCCGTCGAGGCGGGGGAGAGCTGGGCCCTCGCGGGCCGGGCGCAAGCCAGCGCGGCGAGCAGCAGGCAGGCGACGGCGACGCCGCGGGGCACGATGGCGCCGGCCGCGGTCCGGGGCGCGGGGGGCAGGAGGCACGCGACGGCGACGCCGCGGGGCACGATGGCGCCGGCCGCGGTCCGGGGCGCGGGGGAGCGTTGCCGGCCGGGGGGGGATCTCCCGTCGCACGGAGACCCGCGGTGGACGGTGACGGAGTCTCGAGTCATGGCCTGCCGTCGCGGCGGATGTCCGTCGTGGGCGACGGCGACCCCGCGTCGGGGGCGAAGCCGCCTCACGAGGCGTATCGGCACTTCCGACTAGGGGCTGCAGGCCGCCGCGTCCGGGGGTCGCGCCCGGAAGCTGGTATCCTGAACGTCGAAGCCCCGCGGCCCGTCCGCCGGCTGCCGGGGGTTCCACAGCCTGGCCGGACACGACCTGCGCGCGGGCCCCTGCTTCCAGTGTCAGGGGTTCCGAGGCCGCCCGGTCCCCTTGCGACTCCCGGTTCCATGTCTCCCCGCGCCCGACTCGTCCCGTACGTCTTGCGCTATCGACGGCAGCTCCTGCTGGGGCTGGCGTGCCTGGTGCTCACGACCACGTTCTCGCTGCTCGGGCCCTGGGTGTTGCGCTACGCCGTGGACGACCTGACGGCGGGCGTCACCCGCGACAAGCTGACGGTGCACGCGGCGACCCTGCTCGGCCTCGCGATGGCCGGCGGGGGGTTCCGGTTCCTCATGCGCCGCATTCTCGTCGGCGCCTCGCGGGCCATCGAGTACGACCTGCGCAACGCCTTCGTCGCCCACCTGCAGCGGTTGCCGCCGGCGTACTTCCACGCCACCCGCACCGGCGACCTCATGTCGCGCGCCACCAACGACCTGAACGCGGTGCGCATGATGGTGGGCCCCGCCATCATGTACATGGCCAGCACCGGCATGGTGTTCGTGGTGGCGGTCGCCCTGATGCTGTCCATCGACCCCGTCCTGACCCTGGCCGCGCTGGCGTGCCTGCCGGTGGTCTCGGTCGCGGTGAAGTTCTTCGGCACCGCCGTCTTCCGTCAGACGGAGCGCATCCAGGCGCAGCTCTCGACGCTGAGCGCGGTCGTGCAGGAGGGGCTGGCCGGGGTGCGGGTGGTGCGCGCGTACTGCCGCGAAGGGGTCGAAACGGAACGGTTCGGCCGTGAGAACCGCGAGTACTTCGCACGCAATGCGCGGCTCATCCGCGTTCAGGCCCTGTTCTATCCGAGCCTCGGGTTCATCCTGGGGCTGGCCGGAGTGCTGGTGCTGTGGCTGGGCGCGCGTCACGTGATCGAGGGGCGCATCACGGTCGGGCAGTTCGTCGCGTTCAACGCCTACCTGCTCATGTTGAGCTGGCCGATGATCGCGTTCGGGTTCGTGACCAATCTGTTCCAGCGGGGGATGGCGGCGTGGGGGCGGATGTGCGACGTCTTCGACGCGCCCCCGGCCGAGCCCGCACGCGTCGACGCCGCCGAAGACGGCGCCGGGTCCGCGGGGCTCGACGGGCGCCCGGCCCCGGGCGGGTCCGCGAACGCGGCTGCGCCGGCGGCGCCCGTGCCCGGCGGCGGCGTCGAGCTCCGCGACCTGTCGTTCGCCTACGACGGCAGGCCGGTGCTGCAGGGGGTCTCCGCGACGATCGAGCCCGGCCGCGTGCTCGGGGTCATCGGTCCCACCGGCTCCGGCAAGTCGACGCTCCTCGCCCTGCTGCCGCGGTTGTTCAACCCCCCGCGCGGGACCGTCTTCATCGACGGCGTCGACGTGCTCGATCTCCCCCTGCCGGTGCTGCGGCGGCAGATCGCCGTGGTCCCGCAGGACCCGTTCCTGTTCTCGGACACCATCGCCGGGAACGTGGCGTTCGGGGTCGAGGCGGCCGGCGCCGCCGATGCCGGCCCCGGCCCGGAGCGCGACGCCGGGAGAGTCGTCGCCGAGGCGATCGCCCTCGCGCGGCTGGACACCGATCTGGCCGGGTTCCCCGACGGGGCGGAGACCCGGATCGGCGAGCGCGGCGTCACCCTGTCGGGCGGGCAGAAGCAGCGCACGGCGCTGGCGCGGGCGATCTCGGCCGACGCGCGCATTCTCCTCCTGGACGATGCGCTGTCGGCCGTCGACGCGCGCACGGAGGCGGACATCCTCGCCGGCCTGCGCCGCGTCCTGCGCGGGCGCACGTCGATCGTCGTGTCGCACCGCATCTCGACGGTGCGCGCGGCCGACCTCATCCTCGTGCTCGACGAGGGCCGCGTGGTCGAGCGCGGCGCCCACGACGAGCTGGTGGCGCGCGGGGGCCTGTACGCGGGCCTGCACCGGAAGCAGCTCATCGAGCAGGCGCTGGAGCTGGGATGATCGAGGCGGACGACGAGGTCCTCGGCAAGGCCTACGACGCGCGCCTGATGCGCCGGCTGCTGGGCTACATGCGGCCCTACCGCGCGCGCATCGGCGTGGCGTTCTTCGCCATCCTGGGGCTCTCCCTGCTGCAGCTCGCGCCGCCGTACCTGACCAAGGTCGCGATAGACACGCACATCGCGGCGGGGGACGTCGACGGCCTGACTCCCCTCGCCCTGCTGCTGCTCGGCGTGCTGGTGGCGTCCTACGTGCTGGAAGCGGTCCAGACCTGGACGCTGCAGGTGACCGGGCAGCACATCATCTTCGACCTGCGGCGGCAGATTCACGGGCACCTGCAGCGGCTCGACGTGGCCTTCTTCGACCGCAATCCCGTCGGCCGGCTGATGACCCGCGTGACCACCGACGTCGACGCTCTCAACGAGCTGTTCGCGTCGGGCGTGGTGTCGGTGTTCCGGGACGTCTTCATGCTGGCGGGCATCGCCGTCGTGCTGTTCGTCATGGACTGGCGCCTCGCCGTCGTCGCCCTCTCGGTGCTGCCCCTCATCGCGGCGGTGACGCAGTGGTTCCGGCGCCACGCCCGGCAGTCGTACCGGGAGGTGCGGGGCTGGATTGCGCGCATCAACGCGTTCCTGCAGGAGAACGTCACGGGGATGGCGACGGTGCAGCTCTTCCGGCGCGAGGCCCGCCAGTACGAGCGGTTCGACGCGATCAACCGGGGGTGCCGCGACGCGCACCTCGCGTCGATCTTCTTCTACGCGGTGTTCTATCCCGCCATCGAGGTGCTGGGGGCCCTGGCCGTCGCCGCCATCATCTGGTTCGGCGGCGCGTGGACCCTGCAGGGCAGCCTCGAGCTCGGCTCGCTGGTGGCGTTCGTGCTGTACTCGCAGCGCTTCTTCCGTCCCATCAGCGACCTGTCCGAGAAGTTCAACATCCTGCAGGCGGCGATGGCGTCGTCCGAGCGCATCTTCGCGTTGCTCGACACCCCGGTGGCGGTCGCCGACCCCGTGTCGCCGGCCGCCGCGGCGCGGGGGGGCGGCCACATCCGCTTCGAGAACGTGTGGTTCGCGTACCGGGGCGACCAGTACGTGCTCGAGGACGTCACCTTCGACGTCGCCCCCGGCCGGCGGGTCGGCGTGGTCGGCGCCACCGGGGCGGGGAAGAGCACCGTGCTCAACCTGCTGATGCGGTTCTACGAGGTGAACCGCGGGCGCATCACCATCGACGGCGTCGATATCCGCGATCTGCCGCTCCACGACCTGCGGGCGCGGTTCGGGCTCGTGCTGCAGGACGTCTACCTGTTCTCGGGGACCGTGGCCGACAACATCCGACTCGGCAACGGGGCGATCACCGACGACGACGTGCGCCGGGCCGCGCGCGGCGTGCACGCCGACCGGTTCATCGCGTCGCTGCCGGAGGGGCTCGAGACCGCGGTGGCCGAGCGGGGGGCCACCTTCTCGGTGGGGCAACGCCAGTTGCTGTCGTTCGCGCGGGCCCTGGCCGCTCGGCCGCCGGTGCTGCTGCTCGACGAGGCCACGTCGAGCGTCGACACCGACACCGAGCAGCTCATTCAGGACGCGCTGCACGTGCTGATGGCCGGCCGCACCACCATCGCCATCGCCCACCGCCTGTCGACGGTGCAGGACATGGACACCATTCTCGTCTTCCACAAGGGCCGGCTGCGCGAGCAGGGCAGCCACCGGCGCCTGCTCGCCGAACGGGGCCTGTACCACAAGCTGTACCAGCTTCAGTACCGCGATCAGGAGGTCGAGATGGCGCCGGCAGCTTCGTAGCCGCCTCTCGACGCCGGCAACGGCGCAACGCAAACGGGGTCGGCGGGGCGGGCCCCGGTGCAGCGCAACGGCCTCCCGGTGCAGGCAGCGGCGCAACGCAACGGGGTCGGCGGGCGGACTCGGGTGCAGCGCAGCGGCCTCCCGGTGCCGGCAACGGCGCAACGCAACGGGGTCGGCGGGGCGGCCTCCGGTGCGGCGGGGCGGCCTCCCGGTGCGGGTAACGGCGCAACGCAACGGGGGTCGGGGGGGCGGACGGGTCGGATGTCGGGGGGGCGACGAAACGCGGGGTTCATCGAACGGCGGACTCGTCGCGGTCGTGCTTTGGCGGCAGGCGGGCGGCGCCGGAGATCGGAGAGGTTGCGGGCGGGGGGCGTGCGCGGGGAGAGGGCGGCGGGGGCGTGGCGGGGTTGCGGTCCCATCGGGACCCGCCCACCACGCCCCCTGCCGCGATGCGCCTAGAGGCCTTCCGCCTGCTTCATCAGGTTGGCGTGGGTCGCGGCCACTTCCAGGCCGCCCTCGCCCTCCTGCCAGCCGGTGCGGCCGTCGTCGTTCGCGTCGACGCCCGAGAGCAGGGCCTGCGCGAGGTCGTTGAGCTCGGCCACGAGGGGGGCCGCGTCGGCCGCGGTCGTCGTGCGGGCGATGCGGGCCGCCAGCGCGACGATCTCGTCTGCCCGCGCCACGGTGTTCTGCGCCGAGGTCGCGACGTGGACGGCGTGGGTCTGGACCGCGCCCGACGCGCCCTCGGAGTTGGCGGCGGCGGTGATGTGCTGCGCGGCGCCGGCCGCCCCGCGCTTCACGCCGTAGCCGCGGCCGGGGCCGTTCTCGATCTGCGAGGGATCGACCGCGTGCAGCACATGGGTGGTGTGGCGCTTCATCGAGACGAAGTTGCTCGGGTCGCTGGCCGCGAGGCCCGCGTGCCGCGCCGCGATCTCGGCCTCGGCGATGGCCGCCGGCAGCAGGCCCTCGCCGTCGGGCGTGTCGCGCCACGCGTCGGTGACGTGGCCGATGTGGTTGTGCGCGGGGTTCTGCGCGGCGACGTTGCCCGCGGCCAGGACTGTCACCGCGAGCAGGGCGGCGAGGGCGGCGTAGGTGGTTCTCTTCATCGGTTCCTCCGGATTCACGACAGCGGGCGGACCGGTCGGGCCGCCCTGATCCGCGGCAATTCCGGCCCGGCCGGAAACCGCGGCGACCGCATCCGGGGCACTGCCCGGATGCGCCATTGACGATCCGTTCTTATACCGCGCCCGCCGTCCGGCGGCAAGTGTCCCCGGTCGACGGCGTCCGGCTCGTTCTGCGAAAGGGGGGGCGTCGCGTGACCGATCAGGGTCGATCCGGCCGAGCCGACGGGGTGGTCTGGTGGTCCTGCCAGCCGGTGATTCGGCCTTCCAGCGTTGCGAGGCGGCGATCGATGTTGCCGACCGTCGCGGCCAGGGAGGCGATGCGGCCGTTGGTGTCGCGCCAGAGCAGCACGACCACGGCGATCACGATGGCCGACGACAGGATGTCGGTCCACGGCATGCGGTGCACGTTATCACCGGCACTGCGATGAGTCCACGGTCGCTCAGGGTCTCGATGCATCGGCTCCGGGGAGGGTCCAGGCCGGCCTTTCTCGGCGATGGGACTCGGCGACGCGCCCCGGCGGCGCGCCGAGCCGCAGGCGGGCGGCGGCAGGACGACGGCGCCTGGCCCGGAAGAGCGTCGCTTACGGCTCCGCTCGCCGCCCAGCCGGCCTCCAGGAATTCCCGCCGTACTACGGCGCAGACTCCTGCCGGAAGTGCTCGTAGCCCGCCGGCACGGGCCGGTCACCGCTCGCACTGTGGAGCACGAGGTCGGGAGCCTTCGTCAGCTCGCCGATGCGGGTGACGGGGACCCCCCGGAACAGGCGGGACAGCATGCGGAGCGCGCGGCGCTGGCGGCGGGGGACCGCGATCAGCAGCTCGTAGTCGTCGCCCCCGCGGAGAGCTGCCTCGAGGGGGTCGCTCCCGGCCCGGCCGAACCAACGCCGTGCCACGGGGTGCACGGGTATCGCGGCCGCGTCCACGGCCGCGCCCAGGCCGGACGCGCAGGCCAACTGGCGCAGCCCGTCCGCGAGTCCGTCGCTCAGGTCGATGCCGGCCCGCGCCACCCGGTTGCGGCCGAGCAGGGTGCCGATGCGGACCCGCGGCTCCGGCCGGCGGTAGCGCTCGATGCAGTCGTCGAGGTCGGCGTCGGACACCGGCTCGGCGGCCGGTCCCTGCCGGAGCGCGGCGAGGCCGGCCGCGGCGGCGCCGACGGCGCCGGTCACCCACAGCTCGTCTCCGGGCCGCCCGCCGCCCCGCGTCAGCACCCGGCGCCGCCGGACCGCGCCGACCGCGGTCACGCTCAGCACCAGCGGGCCGTGGGTGCGGGTGACGTTGCCGCCGACGAGGGAGACGCCGTGCCGGGCCGCGAGCGCGAGCAGGCCCTCGATCATTCCGTCGAGGTCGGCCACCGCCAGCGTGCCGGGGAGGACCAGGGACAGCACCGCCACCCGGGGCGTCGCCCCCATCGCCGCGAGGTCGCTCAGGTTCACGGCCAGGGTGCGGTGGCCGACGTCCGCCGCGGAGACGAACGCCCGGTCGAAGTGGACCCCTTCGACGAGGGCGTCGGTGGTGACGACGTCGAGGGCGCCGCGGGCCGGCTCGACCACCGCCGCGTCGTCGCCGATGCCGGTGGGGACCCAGTCGGGCGCGTCCGGCGTCCGGCGCCGTATCCGCTCGATGACGGCCGCCTCGCCCAGGTCGCCGACGGTCGTTCCGAGGTCGGTGACGGCCGCCCCGCCCGGGTCGCCGGCAGTCATTCCGGGGTCCGCGGAGGCGTCATCTGGCGTAGTCCACGGCCCGGGTCTCGCGGATGACCGTGACCTTGATCTGGCCCGGGTACTGCAGCTCGTTCTCGACCCGCTTCGCGATGTCCTTCGACAGCCAGACCGCCTCTTCGTCGCTCACCTGCTCGCTCTCGACCATGATGCGGACCTCGCGGCCCGCCTGCAGCGCGAACGCCTTCGAGACCCCGTCGAACGAGTCGGCGATGCTCTCGAGCTGCTTGAGGCGCTTGATGTAAGACTCGAGGATGTCGCGCCGGGCGCCCGGCCGGGCGGCGGAGATGGCGTCGGCGGCCTGCACCAGCATCGACTCGAGCGACGGCCAGTCGATGTCCATGTGGTGGGCGGCCATGGCGTCGACGACCGCCTCCTTCTCGCCGTGCTGGCGCAGGAAGTCGATGCCGAGCGTGAGGTGGGTGCCCTGCAGGTCGCGGTCGATGGCCTTCCCGATGTCGTGCACGAACGCGCCCCGGATCGTCGTGTGGGCGTCGAGCCCCACCTCGCGGGCCATGATGCCGGCGAGGTACGCGACCTCCTTCGAGTGGCTCAGCACGTTCTGCCCGTAGCTCGTGCGGAACTTCAGCTTGCCCATCAGCCGGTGAATCTCGGGGTGCATGTCGAAGAGCCCGAGCTCGAACGCCGCCGCCTCGCCCTCCTTGAGGGCCAGCTCCTCCTGCTCGACCCTGACCTTCTCGACGACCTCCTCGATGCGGGCGGGGTGGATGCGGCCGTCCGCGATGAGCCGTTCGATGGCCTGCTTCGCGACCTCGCGGCGAAACGGGTCGAAGCTCGACAGGATGATGGCGCCGGGGGTGTCGTCGACGATCAGCTCCACCCCGGTGGCCTGCTCGAGGGCGCGGATGTTCCGGCCCTCGCGGCCGATGATGCGCCCCTTGAGGTCGTCGCTGGGCAGGTCGACGACCGAGACGGTGGTCTCGATGGTGTGCTCGGGGGCGCTGCGCTGGATGGCCTGGGTGATGATCTGCCTCGCTTTCTCGGCCGCCTGCTCGCGGGCCTCGGCCTCGAGCCGCTTGACGAGGTTGGCGGCGTCGCGGCGGGCGTCCTGCTCGATCTGCCTGATGACGAGCTCCTTCGCCTCGTCGGCGGTGAGGCCCGAAACCCGCTGCAGGGCCTGCTGCTGCTCGCGGATCAGCTCGTCGCAGCGGCGGCGGTCCTCGGCGAGGGTCTCGTCCCGCGCGTCGAGCTGCTGCTGTCGTTCCGCGAGCGCCGCCTCGGTGCGCCTGGCCTCGCGGTCCTCCTCGGTCAGCTCCTGGGCGCGGCGGGTGAGCTGTCGCTCGACCGACTCCAGCTCGTCGCGCCGCTCCTGGCTCTGACGCTCGCTCTCCTGCGTCAGCGTGTGGGCCTGCTCCTTGGCCGCGAGCTCCGCCTCCTTCCGGTAGGCGTCGGCCTCCCGGCGGGCGTCGTGCAGGAGGCGGTCGGCCTCCTCTTTCGCCCGACCGACGGTGCGGGCGGCGCGTTCGCGGCTCAGGAACCAGGCGAGACACACGACGACGACGGCCAGGATGATGCCCGCGGTCGAGACAAGGTCCATGGGTGGTCCCTCGGACCCCGCGGCGGTTGCCGCCGGAGGTCGCGGGGAGCGCCAGACGAGCGGCGCGGTGGGCAGCCCCTCGACGGGAGGCGCCGGGACGACGGCCCGCCGTGTCTAACGCCGGACCGCCGGACGGCGACGCCTGGAGAGGTGAGGCGTAAGACCCCGCATTGCCGTGTGGGGAGGTCGAATGAACCTGCCAGTAGCAGGTGGAGCCGCTGTCGTGTCAGCCCGCTTCGCTTTGCGCTACCTCGCGCGGAGGCCTGCACGCCACGAAACGTCGCGGCTCTCTTGGGTATAGCGTTGGCTCAAACGATCCTCCGGGACCATCACGAACACTGCAGGGAACTCTCGAATTTCACATGGCTGCCAACTGCCAGCCGACACATGCGGCAGAGCGTGACCGCCTGTCTGAATCGCTCTCGATGCCCAATCTTAGAACGAACCCGGACTGCCCGCAAGGCCCGGCCGCCGATTGCCGCCGTCGGGCCCCGGACCGTCAGGTCTCGGCGGTCCGCTCGGGCGCGGCATCGGCGAGGGCGTCGTCGACCAGCCGCTGGATCTCGTCGGTCCGCGTCTTCAGGGCCGCCTCCAGCGAGGTCTCCGTGTCGCGGCTGCGGAAGTACTCGTCGGCGATGTTCATCGCCGCCAGCACCGCGATGCGCACGGTGTCGCCGCCGGTCGAGTGCTCGGTCGCGGTCTGGATCTTGCGGTCGACGTAGCTGGCCAGCCGGTTGATGTACTCGATGTCGAGCGAGCTCCGGATCGAGAAGCGCTGCCCCATGATCTCCACCGTCACGATCCGCGGCGCCTCGCCGGTCACGGGCCCGTCTTCGATGTCGGTCACGGTGGCGGTACTCGGGGGATGGGGGGAGCCGGCGTAGACGGCGCGCGTCCAGGTTCCCGGCCGCCCATCGTCGCCTTCGGCTCGCTGGGCGCCCGACCGGACCCTTCAGGAACCCGCGCCGTCCACGGCGCAGACGCCTACAGGCTGATCTCCTCGATCTGCTCCAGCATCCGCGTGATGCGGTCGCGAATCTCGTCGCGCTCGGACTGCAGCTCGCGGTGCTGCGTTTCCTGCTGCTCCTCGGCCGCCTGCAGCTTGCCGCGGAGCTCTTCGACCTCGCCCGACAGGCGCGTGTTGTCGTCGAGGGCCATCTTCAGCTCCTCGCGGGTGGTTCCGAGCACGTCGACGAGGGACTGGACCCGTTCCGCCAACTGCTCGATGGGCTTCAGTTCCAGGGGGGCTTCCGTCTTCACCATGAGCGACTCCTCGTGGCGCGGGCGGCCGTCGTCGATGATTCCGGGACGGCCGCGCGCCGGGCGGTGCCGGGACCGCCCTGGTATCGATCGTCTAGCGTTGCTTTGCTTGATGGGTTTGCGCGAGCGCCTGCAGCACCGCGTCGGTGCTTCGTTGGACCTCGGTGTCGGTCAGCGTCCGGTCGGGGGCGCGGAACGTCAGGCGAATCGACAGGCTGACGGCGCCGGCGGCCACCCCCGACCCCGTGTACCGGTCGACCTCGACGACCTCGACGAGGGTCGGCCCGGCCGCCGCCCGGATCGTGTCACGAACCTGCGCGGCAGGCAAGGCGTCGTCGATCTCGACCGAGAGGTCGCGCGTGACGGAGGGATGACGGGGCACCGGGGCCGCGCGCAGGCGATCGAACGCGCCGAGGTCGAGTTGCCGCAGATCGAGCTCGGCCACGTACACCGGGTCCGATCCGGGCATGCCCCGCGCCGCCGCGAACGCCGGATCGAGCTGGCCGGCCTCGCCGAGCACGACACGATCGTCGCCCGTTCCCACGTGCACGCGGGCGCGCCGCCCCGCCACGAGCTGGCCGGCCGGCCCCGGCTCGAACGACGCCTCCAGGCCGAAGCCGGAGCAAAGCCGGGCGATGACGCCGGTCAGGTCGAAGAGGTCCGCCGGCCGCGAGGGGGCGCTCCAGTGCGCCGCCGTCCCCGCGCCGGCGATGGCGACGCCGAGGGCCGGGGTCTCTCCGTCGCCCTGGCGGAAGCGGCTGCCGATCTCGAAGAGCCGCACGTCGTGCCGCTCGCGGCGCCGGTTGTGGACCACGGCGTCGACGAGGCCGGGGACCAGCGAGGGTCGGAGCACGGCGCCGCGCTCCGACAGCGGGTTGCGCAGGGCCACGACGTCCCCGGGGGGGTGGGCGGCGCGGGCCGCGGCCTCTTCGACGAACCCGTAGGTGACGGCCTCGGAGAAGCCGGCCCCGGTCAGCAGGCGCCGCACGAGGCGGTCGCGGGCCCGCCAGGGGCCGGGCGCCGGCGCGGGGCGGGTCAGGGCCGGGAACGTGGTCGGGATCTCGTCGTAGCCGTGGTGGCGCGCGACCTCCTCGATCAGGTCCTCTTCCCGCTTGACGTCCACCCGGAACGTCGGCACCCGGACGCGCCAGGCGGCGCCGTCGTCCTCCGCCGCGGGCGTCGGCCCGAAGCCGAGGCGCGAGAGGGTCGGCGCCACGAAGCCCTCGTCGACGGTCTGGCCGAGCACGCGTCCGAGCCGGGCGTGGCGGAGCCGTATCTCGACGGGTGCGGGCGGGGCGGGAAAGCGGTCGACGAGGGCGCCGCGGGGCGTTCCCGCGCCGATGTCGGCGAGCAGCCGGTGGGCCCGGCGAATCGCGGCGGGCGGCGCCGCGACGTCGGCCCCGCGCTCGAACCGGTAGGAGGCGTCGGTGGCGAGGCCCAGCCGCCGGCTCGTGCGCCGCACCGAGAGCGGGTCGAACCAGGCCGCCTCGAGGACGATGGTGCGGGTGCCGGCCCCGACCTCCGAGGCGGCGCCGCCCATGATGCCGGCGACGGCCTGCGGGCGCTCGGCGTCGGCGATGGCCAGCATGTCGGGGTCGAGGGTCCGGTCGACGCCGTCGAGGGTGCGGACGGTCTCGCCGGCGCGGGCCCGGCGCACGCGGATCTCGGGGCCGGCGAGCCGGTCGAGATCGAACGCGTGCATGGGGTGCCCCAGCTCGAGCATGACGTAGTTGGTGACGTCGACGACGTTGTTGATGGGCCGCACCTCGGCCGCCTCGAGCCGCCGCGCCAGCCACGGCGGCGACGGCCCCACCGTCACCTGCGCGAGGGCGCCCGCGTAGCGGGGGCAGAGATCGGGGTCCTCGATGGTGATGGCGACGGCGTCCCCCGCCCCGGGGTCGGACTCGGCGGCCGTCGCCGGCGGAAACCGGAGCCCGGTGCCCCAGGCGGTGGCGACCTCGCGCGCGATGCCGAGCACGGACAGGCAGTCGGGGCGGTTCGTGGTGATCTCGAGATCGAGCACCGCGTCCGGCGCGCCCTCGGGGTCCCGGGGGTCGGCCGGCCAAGGCTCGACCGCGCCGACCTCGAACCCGCACATGGTCAGCCGGTCAGCCAGCTCGTCGACGCCGACCGGAACGTCGACGAGCTCCCGCAGCCACGACACGAGGACTCTCAATGGGGAAACTGCTCCAGCAGGCGCAAGTCGTTGTCGTAGAAGAGGCGGATGTCCTCGACCCGGTACTTGAGGAGGGCGACGCGGTCGATGCCGAGGCCGAACGCCCAGCCGGTGTAGCGCTCCGGGTCGTATCCCACCGCCTCGAAGACGGCCGGGTGCACCATGCCGCAGCCGAGGATCTCGAGCCAGCCGGTCTGCTTGCAGACCGCGCACCCGTCGCCGCCGCAGAAGACGCAACTGATGAAGACCTCCGCGCTCGGCTCCGTGTACGGGAAGAAGCTGGGCCGGAACATGACCCGGGTGCCGGGGTCGAAGAACGCCTTGAGGAACCCGACGAGGGTCCCCTTGAGGTCCGCCATCGTGATCCCCTCGTCGACCATCAGCCCTTCCACCTGCATGAACATGGGCGAGTGGGTCAGGTCGGGGGTGTCGCGGCGGTAGACCAGTCCCGGCGCGATGATGCGCACCGGCGGCTGGTGCCGCTCCATGTAGCGGATCTGCATCCCGGAGGTGTGGGTGCGCAGCAGGGTCGCCGGGGCGCCCTCGCCGGGCATCGAACCGTCCAGGTAGAACGTGTCCTGCATGTCGCGGGCCGGGTGGTCCGGCGGCATGTTCAGGGCCTCGAAGTTGTGGTAGTCGTCCTCGACCTGCGGGCCCTGGAGAATCTCGAAGCCCCATGCCTCGAAGATCGACTCGACCTGCTCGCGGATCAGGGTCAGGGGGTGGCGGCGCCCGAACGGCGCCGCGCGGCCCGGCAGGGTGACGTCCACGGCCCCGGCCGGCCTCGCGGCCACGCGCAGCGCCTTCCGCCGCTCCTCGAGCGCGTGCTCGATCTCGCGCTTGAGGACGTTGGCCCCC
This sequence comes from Vicinamibacterales bacterium, assembly GCA_965261285.1. Taxonomy (GTDB): domain Bacteria; phylum Acidobacteriota; class Vicinamibacteria; order Vicinamibacterales; family UBA8438; genus JAJEEA01. Next base: position 886,603 of record OZ253457.1, read on the forward strand.
TTGCCGAGGGCGGGCCGGGCCTCGGGGGGCGCGCCCGCCACCTGCTTCATCAGCGCCGCGACGGCGCCTCGCTTGCGGCCGAGGTAGCGGTCCCGCACCGCCTGCAGATCGGGCTCGGACGCGACCGCCGCGAGGTCCGTCTGGAAAGCGGCGCGGATGCCGTCGATGTCGCTCGGGGCGGTCACGGGCGCGCGCTGCGGTCCTGCAGCGCGGCCCGGGCCGCGAGCTGCGCGAAGGCGGCGGGCTCCGCCACCGCGAGGTCGGCGAGGCTCTTGCGGTCGAGGCCGACCCCGGCCGTCCCCAGGCCGTGCATGAACCGGCTGTAGCTGAGCCCGTGCTCGCGGGCGGCGGCGTTGATGCGCTGAATCCACAGGCGCCGGAAGTCGCGCTTCTTCAGCCGGCGGCCGACGTAGGCGTACTCGGCCGCCTTGTCGCCGGCCTCCTTCGCGGCCCTGTAGAGCTTGCTCTTCGTGCCGAAGAAGCCCTTGGTGCGCGCCAGCAGCTTCTTGCGCTTTGCGCGCCGCACCGATCCACGCTTGACTCGCGGCATCCGTTCAACTCCCTCGATTCCGTCGTTCGGGGGCGGCTCCCGCCCCCCGGTCCATGACGCCCGGACGGGGCCGCCATCCGTCGTTCGGGGCGGCTCCCGCCGCCCGGTCCATGACCCCGGGCAGGGCCGCGCCGCGGCCCCGCCGGGGTTCCGCTATCCGTTCGGCAGGAGGCGCTGAACGCGGCGGGTGTCGGCGGCCGAGATCAGGGCCGACTTCCGGAGGTTCCGCTTCCGCTTGGTCGTCTTGCTCGTCAGGATGTGCTGCTTCAACGACTGGCTGCGCACCACCTTGCCGCTGGCCGTCGTCTTGAAGCGCTTCGCGGCCCCGCGGTGTGTCTTCATCTTCGGCATTCTGTCACTAGCTCCCCTGCCCCTTCTTGCCGCCCCCGACGCCGGACAGGATGATGTGCATCTGGTTGCCCTGCATGCTCGGGTGCGTCTCGGCCGCGGCCACGCCCTCGAGGTCCTCGACGAGGCGATCGAGGATGCGCCGGCCGAAGTCGGGGTGGGCCATCTCCCGACCGCGGAAGAAGATCGTGGCCTTCACCTTGTCGCCTTCCTTGACGATGCGCTCGATGTGCTTCTTCTTGAAGTTGTAGTCGTGCTCGTCCACCTTGGGCCGGAACTTGATCTCCTTGAGCTCGATCGACTTCTGGTTCTTGCGCGCTTCGCGGGTGCGCTTCTGTTCCTGGTAGTGGTACCGCCCGTAGTCCATGATGCGGCAGACGGGCGGCGACGCCGTCGGGGAGATCTCGACGAGGTCGAGCCCCTTCTCCCGGGCGATGGCCAGCGCCTGCGGCGGCGACATGATGCCGAGCTGCTGACCCGTGTCGTCTATGACCCGGATCTCGCGCACGCGAATCCGCTCGTTCGTGCGCGTCCGGACCTCACGTCGTTGATTACGAACAAAAGCGATAGCGTCCCCCTTGTGAAAGTGGCGCGGGCGGCGTCACCGTTGCGTCGCCTGAACGGGGTCGCGGGCTCCCCGCCGCTGCACCTCGTCGCGGGCGGCGGCGATGAAGTCGTCGACCGGGCTGGCCCCGAGGTCGCCGTCCCGCCGGTGCCGGACGGCTACCGCCCCGCCGGCCGCCTCGCGGTCGCCGGTGACCAGCATGTACGGGATCTTTCGGAGCTGTGCCGAGCGAATCTTATACCCCATCTTCTCCTGTCGGGCGTCCACCTCGACCCGCAGGCCGGCCGCGCGCAGACGGGCCGCCGCCGACTCGGCGTAGTCGCGGTGGCGGTCGGCGATGGGCACGACGACCGCCTGCACCGGTGCCAGCCACAGCGGGAACGCGCCCGCGTAGTGCTCGATGAGCAGGGCGATGAACCGCTCGAAGCTGCCGAAGACGGCCCGGTGGATGACGACGGGCCGATGCTCGGCGTTGTCCTCGCCGATGTACTTCAACTGGAACCGCTCGGGAAGCTGGTAGTCGAGCTGAATCGTCGCGCACTGCCAGTTCCGGCCGATGGCGTCGACGACGTGGAAGTCGATCTTGGGCCCGTAGAAGTTGCCCTCGCCTTCCGCGATGCGGTAGTCCTGACCGGCCGCCTCGAGCGCCTCCCTGAGCTGGGCCTCGGCCTGGTCCCAGGTGGCGGTCTCGCCCAGGAACGTCTCGGGCCGCGTCGACAGCTCGACCGCGAACTCGAGCCCGAAGTCGGCGTAGACCCGCTGCACGAGGCGCAGCAGCCGCTCGACCTCGTCCGCGATCTGGTCGGGGGCGACGAAGCAGTGCGCGTCGTCCTGGCAGAACTGGCGGGCCCGGGTCAGCCCCGCGAGCACGCCGGACGCCTCGTCGCGGTGCAGGACGCTCTGGTCGTGGTACCGGATGGGCAGGTCGCGGTAGCTGCGGACCTCGCTCGCGAAGACCAGCATGTGCCCCGGGCAGTTCATCGGCTTGAGGCTGTAGGTCTCGCCCTCGGACTCGACCCGCAGCATGTTCTCCGCGTAGTGCGCCCAGTGCCCCGAGGTCTCCCAGAGCTGCTTGTTGTAGACGAGCGGCGTGCGGAGCTCGACGTAGCCCTCCGGGAACAGGGACTCCCGCATGTACCCGGCGAGCAGGTTCCACAGGGTGGTGCCGTGCGCCAGCCAGAACGCGGCCCCCGGCGCCCAGTGGTGGAACGTGAAGAGCCCCAGCTCGCGCCCCAGCTTGCGGTGGTCGCGCTTCTTGGCCTCCTCCAGCCGGTGCACGTGCTCGGCGAGGGCCTTCTCGGTGAAGAAGGCGGTGCCGTAGATGCGCTGCATCGGCTGGTTGCGGGCGTCCCCCTTCCAGTACGCGTTCGAGCTCGTCAGCACCCGGAACGCCTTGAGCGCCCCGCTCGAGGGCACGTGGGGGCCGGTGCAGAAGTCCATGAACACGCCGTCGATGGTGTAGCAGGAGACGACCGGCCCGCCCTTCTCCTCGATGAGCTCGACCTTGAGGGGCTCGCCGCGGTCGGCGAAGTAGCGCTTGGCCTCCTCCTTCGGCATCATCTTGCGTTCGTAGGCGAGGTCCTGCCCGGCGATCTCGCGCATCTTGGCCTCGATGGCCTCGAGGTCCTCGGGCACGAAGGGGCGGTTCACGACGAAGTCGTAGAAGAACCCGTCCTCGGTCGGCGGCCCGATCCCGCACTGGGCCTCCGGGAAGAGGGCGGTGACGGCGGCGGCCAGGAGGTGCGCGGTGCTGTGCCGGTAGAGCTCGAGGGCCTCCGGGGCGTCACGAGTCACGATGCGGACCGGCGCGTTCTCCTCGACGGGATGGCTCAGGTCGACCAAGCGGTCGCCGACGGTGGCGGCCAGCGCCGCCCTGGCGAGGCGGGGCGAGATGCCCTCGGCGACCGCGCGCACGGGGGTCCCCGCGGGCATCTGCCGCGTGGAGCCGTCCGGGAGGGTCACCGTCACCTGGTCCATGGTCGTCTGGCGTGGTCGTGCTGTACGGGTGCGGGTGCTACGGAAGTGGTAGGCACGGGCGGACTCGAACCGCCGACCTCCTGCGTGTCAAGCAGGCGCTCTAACCAGACTGAGCTACGCGCCTAGACAGTCGGGACAAGCCCGGGACACCCCGAAACGTCAAAATATAGCAATCCCCGGACGAATCAGTCAAACGGATGAGGGGCTACGGCGCGGACTCCGGCTCCGGGCCGCCGGCGAGGTGCTCGATCGCCCGCTCGAGCACGGGGTCGCCCGGGTCCTCGTCGGGCGTCGCCGGCGACGCCGGATCGAGCTCGACCGCCGGGGTCTGGACCGGGACCTCGGCCGCCACCCCCTGGCGGTGGATCGGCTCGCCGGACGCGGTCAGGTAGCGCGTCGACGACAGCAGGAGGCCGCCGCCGTCGGGCAGCCGCACCAGGGTCTGCTCGGCCGCCCGGCCCGCGGTGCGGACGCCCACCGTGTCGGCCCGGCCCGCGTCGGTGAGGGCGGCCGTGAACAGCTCCGCCGCCCCGGCCGTGCCGAAGTCGGTCAGCAGCACCACCGGCCCCGCGATGGAGGGCGGGCGGGGGCCGCGGGCGACGGGCTCCCGCTCGCTCGACGACTCGCGCATCACGAGCGGATCGGCGTCGGTGAACAGCTCCGCCGCGGCAATCCCGGTCTCGAACGACCCCGTCGCGGTGCCGCGGAGATCGATGACGAGGCTCTCCACCCCCTGCCCGGCCAGGGTCTCGTTGGCGGCCCCGATCGCCCCCACGGTGGTGGCGTCGAACTCCGAGATGCGGAGATAGCCGACGCCCGGCGTCTCGATGCGGCTGGTGACGTTGGCGGAGCGGGCCTCGCCGCGCTCGATCTCCAGGGTGACCGGCTCGGCCGCGTTGCCGCGGATGATCTCCAGGCTGACCGTCGATCCCGGGGCCCCGCGCAGGAGCTGCCGGGCCCGGACGGTCGACATCATCCGCGTCGGGTTGCCGTCGATCTGGCGGAGATAGTCTCCGGGCCGGAGGCCGGCGAGGGCGGCGGGCGAGCCGTCCCGCGCCGCCACGACCTGGACGTAGTACTGGCGGGTCACGGTCAGGCCGACACCGGCGTCCGCGTCGTCCGGCCCGGCGTCGTGGACCCGGACCTCGTCGGCGGTCAGGTACGAGCTCTCCGGGTCGAGCCCTTCCGCCAGCCCCCACAGCGCGCCCTGCATGATGAGGTCGGCGTCGACCTGCTCGACGTAGTTGCTGGTGACCAGCGACACCACCTCTTCGAAGATCCGGAGGTGCCGGTAGGCGCCTTCCTGGGCGACCACGCGCCCCAGCACGCTGCCGACCAGCGTGTAGGCCATGATGGGCAGCGTCAGGGCGAGCACGATGAAGCGGGTGCGATCGGTCACGAGCAACCTCGATGCTGTGGCCCGCCGGGCGCGGACCCGTTGCGTCCGTATCCCGCAATTCTACCGAATCCGCCGGCGGATTCGACGATCGAAGTGGGGATCGGCCCGCGGGCCGGTCCGGCGGCCGGGTCGTCGGGCGCGGCCCGGGGGCGGCGGCCGGCCGGGGATGCTAGGCTTGAGCGGATGGACCTGCGTCGGCCGGGGAGCCCGCGGCGGGAGTCCCGGCCGCTTTCGACCGCCGAATGCACTCCGGGCTCGTGGGGGCCCGCGGCGTGAAAGCGGTGGGGTTGGACCTCGGACGGCGGCGGATGGGGATCGCGGTCAGCGACCCGACGGGCACGCTCGCGACCCCGTGGCGGACGGTGAACGGGGCGGGATCGCCCGACTCGGTCGCGGACCGGGTCGCGGCGCTGCTCGCGGAGCTGGCCGAGGGCGACGCCCCGGTCGCGCGAGTCGTCGTCGGGCGGCCGTCTCATCTCGACGGCCGGCCTCACGACGACGACGCCCGGGTGACCGCGGTCGCGCGGGCCATCGGGCAGCGCACCGGCCTGCCGGTCGCCCTGCAGGACGAGCGGCTCACGAGCGTCGAGGCCGAGCAGCGGCTCGCCCTGCGCGAGCGCGACTGGCGCCGCCGCAAGGCGCGGCTCGACGCGGCCGCCGCCGCCGTCATCCTGCAGGACCATCTCGACCAGGGTCATCTCGACCGGGGCCGTCTCGACCAGGACCATTTCGACGCCGGGGCCGGGCGGGAAGGAACATGAAGAAGCTGCTGGCGTCGGCCGTCATCGTCGTGCTGCTCGCGGGGGGACTGGCGGCGTACGGCGCGAAGCGTCTTTACGACCGCGCGGACGAGCCCTACCGAGGCTACGAAGGCGACGAGGTCTTCGTCGACATCCCGCCCGGAATCTCGACGCCGGGCATCGGCCGCCGGCTCGCGGCCGCGGGCGTCGTCCGCGACGAGACGACGTTCCGCCTCGCGCTGTGGCGCAGCGGACGGGACCGCGGGCTGCAGGCGGGGGAGTACCGGTTCGCGGCGCCGCTTTCCGCGCTGGCCGTGGTCGAGACCATCGCGGACGGGCGGGTGCACCTGCTGCCCATCACCTTCCCCGAGGGGCTCACCCGGCGCGAGATGGCCGAGCGGTACGAGCGGTCCGGGTTCGGGTCGGCCGAGGCGTTCCTGGCCGCGAGCGCGCGGGTCGAGCTGGTCGCCGACCTCGACCCCGAGGCGGCCGACCTCGAGGGGTACCTGTTCCCCGAGACCTACGCGCTGCCGCGCGGGGCCACCGCCGACGACCTCGTCGAAGCGATGGTCGCGCAGTTCCGGCGGACGTTCGACGACGACCTGCAGGCGCGGGCGGCGGCGCGCGGCCTCGGCGTTCGCGAGGCGGTGACGCTGGCGTCGCTCATCCGGCGCGAGACGGGGCTCGACGAGGAGCGGCCCGTGGTCTCCGCCGTCTTCAACAACCGGCTCGACCGGCGCATGCTGCTGCAGTGCGATCCCACCGTCATCTACGCCCTGGAGCTCGCGGGGCTCTACGACGGGAACCTCACCCGCGAGAGCCTCCGGTTCGACTCGCCGTACAACACCTACGTCCATCCCGGGCTGCCGCCGGGCCCCATCGGCGCGCCGAACGGGGACGACCTGCGGGCCGCCGTCGCGCCGGCGGACGTGTCCCACCTCTACTTCGTCAGCCGCAACGACGGGTCGCACGTGTTCGCCGACACGTTGCGCGAGCACAACCGCAACGTCCGCGAGTATCAGATCGAGTACTTCCGGCGCCGCCGCTGACCGCCCGCCGCCGCGGGGCCGCCCATGCACGATCTCGCCGTCCTCCGGAACCTGGCCCTGATAGTCGGCTTCGCGATTCCCGTCGCCGCTCTCGCCCACCGCCTGCGGGTGCCGACTCTGGTCGGGTTCCTGCTGGTGGGCGTCGCCATCGGCCCCCACGGCGCCGCCCTCGTCCCCGATCCGGACGCGGTGGCGGCGCTGGCCGAGATCGGCGTGGTGCTGCTGCTGTTCGAGATCGGGCTCGAGCTGTCGCTGTCGCAGGTCCTCGGCTGGGGCCTGTCCGTTCTCGTGGCGGGCGCCCTCCAGGTGTCGGGCGTCATGGCCCTCGCGGCGGTGGCCGGGCCCGTCTTCGGCCTCCCCGTGGGCCAGAGCCTGTTCTACGGCGCGCTGGCCGCGCTGTCGTCCACCGCCATCGTCAGCCGGACCCTCGCCGACCGGGGAGAGCTCGACGCCCCGCACGGCCGCGAGTCGATGGCCATCCTGCTGTTCCAGGACCTCGCCATCGTGCCCCTCATGCTCGTGGTGCCGTTGTTCGGGACCGACGCCGCGAGTCCCGACGGCGCCGGGGAGACCGGCGGGCTCTGGCCGCGGCTCGGGCTGGGGCTCGCCGCGATGGTCGCGCTCGTCGCGGGCGGGCGGCTGGTGGTGCGCTGGACGCTGGACCGCATCGTCGAGACCCGCGACCGCGACCTGTTCACCCTGTGCGTCGGCTTCTTCGCGATGGGGACGGCGCTGGCGGCGTCGACGGCGGGGTTCTCGCTCGCGGTGGGCGCGTTCCTGGCCGGGCTGGTCATCTCCGAGTCCGAGTACGGCCTGCAGGCGCTCGACGACGTGATGCCGTTCCGCGCCCTGTTCAGCGGGGTTTTCTTCACCTCGATCGGCATGCTGCTCGACCTGACGGTGGTCGGGGCGCAACTGCCGCTGCTGCTGGGCGGGACGGTGCTGGTGCTGGCGGTGAAGGCGGCGGTGGTGGCGGGGGCGGTGACGGTGCGGGGGCGGCGGCTCGACACCGCGCTCGCGACGGGGCTGAGCCTGGCCCAGATCGGCGAGTTCTCGTTCGTGCTCGCGGCGGCCGGGCTCCCCCTGGGGCTGTTCGGGGCCGGTCACTACGAGGTGTTCCTCGCCGTCGCCGCCCTGTCCATGCTCGTCGCGCCGTTCCTGGTGACGGTCTCCCGGTCGTGGGCGGTCCGGCTCGGCCCGGGGCCGCGCGGCGGGCTCGACGCCGACGAGCCGGCCCCGGCGCCGGCGGACCACGCCGTCGTCGTCGGCTACGGGCTCGCCGGGCGCTACCTGGCGCGCATGCTGCAGGCGGCCGGCATCGAGTGCGTCGTCGTCGACCAGAACGCGGAGCTCGTGGAGGCGGCGCGCCGCGACGGCTTCACGGCGCTGTACGGCGACGGCGCCGGCCACCCGGTGCTGGAACGGGCCGGCGGGGCCGGGGCCCGGCTCGTCGTCTTCGCCATCTCGTCCCGGTTCGACGAGCGGCGGGGGGTGGCGATGGCCCGCCGCGCGGCGCCGGGGGCCGCGATCGTCGTTCGGACGCGCTACGTCGGGGCCATCGACGAGCTGATGCAGTTGGGCGCCACCGAGGTCGTCGTCGAGGAGTTCGAAGCCTCGCTCGAGCTGTTCGCGCGGGCCCTCGAGCGCTACGAGATTCCCGCCGCCCGCATCGCCCACGAGCTCGACGCGGTGCGCAGCGAGCACTACGGGCTGCTGCGGGGGCGCGCCCAACCCAACCTGCACCTCGACACGCTGAAGCACCTGGGCATCCACAACGCCCTCGAGCTGGCGGAGGTCGAGGCGGGTGCGCCGGCGGTGGGGAAGAACGCCACCGCGCTCGATCTGCGGCGAGCCACCGGCGCCGTGCAGATCGCGGTGATCCGGGACGGCCGGCCGCACTACCAGCGCGAGGCCGACTTCGCCTACCGGCCGGGGGACACCGCGGTGCTGGTGGGCGGTCGCGACGCCCTCGACCGCGCGGCGGCGCTGTTCAGGGGGTGACGCCCCGATCCGGCCACGCCGGCCAGCCGTCCACCTCCGTGTAGAACAACGCAGTCGCATCCTGGTCGGCGGCCGCGTTCCCCCGAATGGCGTCGCCCGCCGGTCCGGGCAGGCGGCCGGCCTGCGACAGCAGCAGGGCCAGTGCGGCGAGCGCCAGCACGCCGGCGGCGAGCCGTGCAGGCCGTCCCCGGAGATCGTGGATTCCCGCCGCGGCGGGCGTTCGGCCGCCTTTGCCCCGCATCATGACACCGGATCGAAGAGGACCCCGCCGAACGCGAGCCAGGCCGCGATCAGGGTCAGCACCAGGTTGAACGCCTGGCCCACGACGTAGAGCTGGATCGGCCGCCCGCCGGCCACCTGGCCGGCGAGGGCGCGGAAGTTCGAATCGAGCCCGATGCTGGCGAACGCGAGGCAGAAGAGCCAGCCGCGGAGGTCGGACGTGAGGTCGATGATGCCGGCGACCGCGTCGTCCCCGAGGGCCGGCGTGAGCACGAACGAGAACAGGAGCGACGCCCCCAGGAAGCCGAGGATGAACTTGGGGAGGCGGTTCCAGATCTCGACCGCGGGGGGGCGGGTCGACGTGCCCGGCGCGTCGACCCGGGTGACCCAGTATACGGCGACGAGGAACGCCACGACGCCGATCAGGATGTTCTGGATCATCTTGACGACGGCGGCCACCTGACCCGCTTCTTCCCCGAGCATGGCCCCCGCCGCCACCACCGCCCCGGTGGCGTCGACGGTGCCGCCGATCCACGCCCCGCCGACGATCGGGTCCATGCCGACGGCGCGGATGACGAGAGGCATGACGATCATCATGAGGACGGTGAAGATCAGGGTCATGCTGACCGCGAGGGTCAGCTCGTCCTTCTTCGCCCGGGCCGCCGCGGCCGTCGCGATGGCCGCCGACACGCCGCACACCGACGTGGCGGCGGCGATGACGATGACCAGCGACGGGCTCGCCATCTTCAGCACCCGCGTGCCGAAGCGGTACATGAAGAGGATGACGACCGGGGTGACGAGCCAGGCCACGACGAGCCCCGGCGGGCCCAGGGTCAGGATGCGGTTGAACAGGATCTCCGCCCCGAGGAGCACGAGCCCCGTCTTGATGTACAGCTCGCTGCGCACGGCGGGCTTCAGCCATCCGGGGACCCCGGCGGTGTTCGAGATGACGAGCCCCAGCGCGAGGGCCCAGAAGGCGTAGCCCACCCCCGCCGCCCGGATGCCGGTCTGGTTGGCGAGGGCGTAGGCGAGGACGGCGAGCCCGAACAGCCCGAAGAACCCGGCCTGGTGCTGGACGAGCCGGCCCCCCATCGCCTGCGCGGCCAGCCCGGTGGCGAGGGCGAGCCCCAGGCCCAGCATGGCCAGCCCCGCCACCCGGCCGTCGAAGGCGGCCACGGGGTTGGCGGTCCAGCGGCCGACGCCGGCGACCCCGGTCAGGAGGCCGAGGGCGGCGACGGCGATGAGGAGTCCCCCGAGCCACACGGCCCACCAGTCTTCCGAGGTCAGGAGCCCGCGCCGGGGACCGGCGCCGTCATCGGCGGCCGCGGTCGGCCGCGGCGCGGGGCCGTCGGGTGCAGGTGGGCGGGCCGGGGGCGCGGACCGGCCCTGGGCCGGCGAGACGTCTTCAGGCATTGGACTCGATGGCAGAGTGGTTCACGAAGCGTCGGGACTGGACGGCGCCGGGACCGACCGGCGCAAGGATTATAATGCGTCGCAGCTCGTCGCCGACGCCCCTGTCCGAACGGGCGCACGACAGGGAGAGCGAGGCGACTTCGTTCGCGGACTTCGGCCCGAGGGCCCGTCGGCCGGGTGACCGTTCGATGACGTCCGGCGCGGCAGGAACGCCGGCCTCGGGCCCGGTCCTCGCGACTCCGGCGTGCACCCCGTCCGAACCGAGGAGGCTTCCCGCCATGACCCGCAGCACCCGAGTCCGGACGGCCGCGCTGGCCGCCCTGACGTTGAGCCTGACGAACCACGGCCCCGCGGTCGAGGCGCAGTCCGAGCGCCTGGAGATCGCCGGCCTGCAGGCGCCGGTGGAGATCGTCACCGACCGCTGGGGCATCAACCACATCTACGCCGGGAACGAGGCGGACCTCTTCTTCGCCCAGGGCTACGCGGCCGCCCGCGACCGACTGTTCCAGTTCGAGATGTGGCGGCGGCAGGCGACGGGCACGGTGGCCGAGATTCTCGGGCCGCGCGAGCTCGAGCGCGACATCGGGGCGCGGCTGCACCGGTTCCGCGGCGACCTGACCACCGAGATGAGCCACTACCACGACCGGGGCGACCAGATCATCCCGGCCTTCGTGAGGGGCATCAACGCGTACGTCGACCGGGTCAACGCCGATCCGTCGCTGCTGCCCGTCGAGTTCGAGCTGCTGGGGATCACGCCCGGCCACTGGACCCCCGAGATCGTCGTCTCGCGCCATCAGGGGCTGGTGGCGAACGTCACCGCCGAGATCCGCAACGCGCGCGCGGTCGCCCTGCTGGGCGCCGACGCCGTCAAGGAGCTGAACTACTACTACGGCGACCCCGACCTGACCATCGATCCGGCGATAGATGCGTCGCTGCTGCACGACGGCATCCTCGACCTGTACCGCGCGCACCGGCGCTCGGTGCGGTTCGAGCCCGACGACATCGTGCAGGCGTACCGCGGCGACCGGGCCACCTACGAACGGCTCGCGGCCGCCCTGCCGAGCGAGATCGACCTCGAGCGGCAGGACTACGAGGCCATCGGCAGCAACAACTGGGTGGTCGCGGGCAGCCGCACCCTGACGGGCTTCCCCCTCATGGTCAACGACCCCCACCGCGTGCAGAGCGCGCCGTCGCTGCGCTACTGGGTGCACCTGGTGGCGCCGGGCTGGAACGTCATCGGGGGCGGCGAGCCGGTGCTGCCGGGGGTGTCCATCGGCCACAACGAGCACGGCGCGTGGGGCCTGACCGTCTTCGGGCAGGACAACGAGGACCTCTACGTCTACGACACCAACCCCGAGGACCCGAACCAGTACCGGCACCTGGGCCGCTGGGAGTCGATGACGGTCATCGAGGACCGCGTCCCCGTGAAGGGCCAGGACGCGGTGGACGTCGAGCTGAAGTACACCCGCCACGGTCCGGTGCTCTACGAGGACCGCGAGAACCACAAGGCCTACGCGCTGCGCGCGGCGTGGCTCGACTACGGCGGCGCCCCCTACCTCGCGAGCCTGCGCATGGACCAGGCCCGCACCTGGGAGGAGTTCGTCGAGGCGTGCAGCTACAGCCGCATCCCCTCCGAGAACATGATCTGGGCCGACCGCGACCGCAACATCGGCTACCAGGCGGTGGGGGTGTCCCCCATCCGGCCCTACCACAGCGGGCTCGTGCCGGTGCCGGGGGACGGCCGCTACGAGTGGGACGGCTACCTGCCGATCACGGCGCTGCCGAGCGTGCTCAACCCCGACAAGGGGTTCTACGGTACCGCGAACAACTACACGGTGCCCGACGGCTATCCGTACTGGGAGGCGCTGCACTACACCTGGGGCGACCAGATGCGGGCGGCGCGGGTCGAGGAGATGCTGGACGTGAGCCGGCACATGACGGTGGTCGACATGATGCGCATGCAGCACGACGACCTGACCGTCGCGGGCCGCAACATCGTCCCCCTGCTGCGCGAGCTCGAGATCGACGACCCGAAGGTGGCCGAGCTGCGCGACCGGCTGCGGGGCTGGGACTTCGTGCTCGACAAGGACTCGGTCGAGGCTGCCATCTACGTCAGCTTCGAGCGGCGCCTGCGGACGAACATGCGCGACCTCATCGTGCCCGAGGCGGCGCGCGACTACATCGGGGGCCTGAACACCAAGCGCATCATCGACTGGCTGGCCGCCCCCGACGGCCGGTTCGGCGACGACCCGGTGGCGGGCCGCGACGCGGTGCTCGTGCGCAGCCTGTCGCAGGCCCTCGCGGATCTCGAGGAGCGGCTCGGGTCGGACCAGTCCGGGTGGCAGTACGGGCAGGCGAAGTTCAAGCACGCCCTCATCCGCCATCCCATGACCGCGGCGGTCAACCCCGACATGCGGGCCCGGCTCGACGTGGGGCCGCTGCCGCGGGGCGGCTACGGCGGCACCGTGCACAACACCGGCAACGGCGACAACCAGACCTCGGGGGCGTCGTTCATGATCGTCGCCGACACCGCGAACTGGGACAACTCGGTGGGGCTGAACACTCCCGGCCAGTCCGGCGACCCCGACAACCCGCACTACCGCGACCTGTTCGAGCTGTGGGCGCGCAACCGGTACTTCCCGATCTTCTACAGCCGCGCCAAGGTCGATTCGGTCACCGAGAGCGTGACGATGCTGCATCCGGCGGCGGCGACAGAGGGCGGTGGGCAGCCGTAGACGCGACCACGTGCCTCGGCGCTCGGAGGACCCGGGCGAAGGAAGAAGGAAGAGGAAACATCACATGAAGAGAAGCAGACTGGCGGCGGCGATCGTGGCGATGGCGGTGGCGGCGGCGCTCGGGGCGCCGGCGACGGCCGAGGCGCAGCTCGACTCGACGGCGGCGTTCGCGTCGCACCTGTCGAACACCTACCGCGTGGTGCCGAACGTCACGTACCACACCGCCAACAACCGGGACAACAAGGTCGACCTCTACCTGCCGCGCGGCGCCGACGGGCCGACCCCGGTGCTGATGTACATCCACGGCGGCGGCTGGCGGGCCGGCTCGAAGGAGGCCAGCGTGCTGCGCCTCCTGCCGTGGCTCGAGAAGGGCTGGGCGGTGGTCAACGTGCAGTACCGGCTGGCCCAGGTGTCGCTGGCCCCGGCCGCGGTCGAGGACTGCCTGTGCGCGCTGCGCTGGGTCATCCGCAACGCCGAGCAGTACAACATCGACGCCTCGCGCATCGTCGTCACCGGCAACTCCGCCGGCGGGCACCTCGCGCTGACGACGGGGATGGTCCCCGCCTCGGCCGGCCTCGACCGCGAGTGCCCGGGGGCGGAGGAGCTCTCGGTGGCCGCGATCATCAACTGGTACGGCATCACCGACGTCGGGGACCTGCTCGACGGCCCCAACATGAAGACCTACGCGGTGACCTGGCTCGGCAGCATGTCCGACCGGTTCGAGGTCGCCGAGCGCGTGTCGCCGCTGACCTACGTGCGGTCCGGGCTGCCGCCCGTACTGACCATTCACGGCGACGCTGACGGGGTGGTTCCCTACCAGCACGCGACCGAGCTGCACGCGAAGCTCGAGGCGGCGGGCATCTCGAACGAGCTGCACACCGTGCCCGGCGGCGGGCACGGCGGGTTCGACCGCGAGGAGACGGTGGCGATCTTCGACACCATCCAGCGCTTCCTCGCCAGCCACGGCCTGACCGCGGTCGGGTCGGGGAGCACCACCGGCGGACAGTAGCAGGGACGCCGAAGAAGGACCGTCGGCGGGAGCGTCTCCCGCCGGCGGTCGGCTACCCGCCAACGCCGTTCTCCGTATGCCGGGACGTGCCGCTCGCGTCACGCCGCGGGGCCGGCCGGCCCCACGGCCGGATCGAGGGCGGTGAACGCAGGAGCTTCAGGTGACATCACGGATCGATGCGCGGCGACGGCGAGTCCATTGGGTGCGGCGTGCGATCGTGCAGGCCGCCCTCGCGCTGGCGGCGTTGGCGGCGGGGGGGAAGGCGGCGCCCCTCCTCGCGCAGGAGCTCGGGCCCGCGGTCGCCGACTTCTGGGCCGCCGGCTCGCCCGAGGAGATCGACTCGGCCGTCGAACGGATCCTCGCCCTCGGTCCCGGCATCGAGCCGCTGTGGCCCCTGATGCGGGCCGGCGGCGCCTACCACGCCGACGTGCCGCGCGGCCGTCAGGTGCTGTCCCGCCGCAATCCCGAAGGTGTCGAGTACCGGACCATCGCCTGGGTCCCGGCCGACTACGACCCCGCCCGCCGCTATCCGGTGCGGGTCTACCTGCACGGCGGCGTCAGCCGGCCGCGCCGAGACGAGGCCGCGTGGTGGCGCAACCAGGAGCGCTACGCCCGCGACGACGCCATCGTCCTGTTCCCCGAGTCGTGGGGCGAGACCATGTGGTGGCAGGCGAGCCAGATCGAGAACCTCGCCGGCGTCGTCAACGACCTCAAGCGCACCTACAACGTCGACGAGAACCAGGTCCACCTGCTGGGGGTGTCGGACGGGGGGACGGGGGCGTTCTACCACGCGTTCAAGGCCCCCACGCCGTGGGCCGGCTTCGTGTCGTTCAACGGCCACCCCGCGGTGCTCGCCAGCCCGTCGACCGCCGCCGACGGCCAGATGCACGTCGCCAACCTGCGGAACAAGCCGTTCTTCGCCGTCAACGGCGGCCAGGACCGGCTGTACCCGATCTCGTCGGTCGTGCCCTTCCTGCAGCTCTTCGTGAACGCCGGCGTCTACGTGGAGTTCCGGCCGAGGCCGGAGGCCGGCCACAACATGCAGTGGTGGGACGAGGAGAGCCCGCGGATCGATGCGTTCATCGTCGCCCAGACCCGCCGGCCGCTGCCCGACCGTCTCGTCTGGGAGACGGAGTCGGCGGAGCGGTTCAACCGCGCGCACTGGCTCGTCGTCACCGAGCTGGGCAGCGTCGATGGCGAGAGCGACTTCGACGACTTCAACGAGATCGCCTCGTCGCCGCCCAGCGTGCCGATCGGCTTCAACCAGCTCGGCCTGCTCGAGGGCGGCGGCATCGTGCTGATCGACATCCTGGCGGGGTCGATTGCCGAGGCCGCCGGGGTCCGCGCGGGCGACGTGCTCGTCGGCGTCAACGGCCGGGCGGTGGCGACGGTGGACGATTTGCGCGAGGCGGTGCAGGCGCCCCGGGACGGCCCCGGGCTCGACGTGGAGGTCGAGCGCGAGGGCGAACGCCTCGCCTTCGTCCTCACGCCCCCCGACGACGTCCCCGCGGGGCCGGCGCGGACCGCGTTCCCGCGGCCCGACCCGGCCGGTCGGGTGCAACTGGCCCGCAACGGCAACGAGATCCTGGTGGCGACGCGCGGCGTCCGCCGCTACACCCTGCTCCTCTCACCCGAGCAGTTCGACTTCCTGCAGCCGATCCGGGTGACCACCAACGACGTGCTCTCGTTCGAGGGCGTCGTCGAGCCCGACCCGGCGGTGCTGCTGCGGTGGGCGGCCCGCGACCGCGACCGGACGATGCTGTTCGGGGCCGAGATCGCCGTCGAGGTCCGCGCGCCCTAGCCCCTGGCCCGGAGAGCGTCGCCTGCCGCTCCGCTCACCGCCCAGCCAACCCTGCCAGGAGGCACGGTTCTACGGCGCAGACTCCTGGGCGGTCGTCGGCGCGAGTCCGCGTCCGGGCGGCGAGCCGCCGGTGTCCTCGAAACGACCCGGGGTCGGGCGCGGTCCTGAACCTCCTCGCGCGGCCGGAATCTCTGCGGATGAGTCGGATTCTATCGCGTTTCGTTCGCCGTTTCGCAGGGTCGGCCCCGGTTCGACCTGCAGGTCCGTCGGGCTGAGGCGGAGCCTCGCTAGAACCTGAGCCGGAGTCCGCCGCCGATGTGGAAGCCCCCGGTATCGATGGGGACCATGCTCTCGCCTTCGCCCGGCAGGTCGACCGATCCTCCCGAGTACCGGATGAGGGCGCCCAGCCCGACCGTTTGCGAGAAGAAGAAACCGATGTCGGCGCCGGCGTGGAAGCCGATCGCCGACGCGGACGTCGCCGCCGTGGTCGTCGACGCCAGGCTGGCCTCGTCGTAGGGATAGGCGTGATCGTAGCCGATGGCGGTCACGAGGTCCTGGCGGACGTTGAACAGCGTGGGCCCGCCGAACACGGCCAGCTCGACCGTGTCGCTCACCGATTCGAACCAACGGACCTCCACGTGCACCGCCGTCTCCAGCCGCGTCAGGTCGGGCTCGCTGCCGGTCAGCGAACGGGGCCGGTTGAAGAAGAACGGGTGCGGGATGCGTGCGTCCAGCGACACCGGGTCGAGCCGCTCGAAGCGGCTGACGGCGACGCCGAAGCCGATGCCGTTCGCGAGCCGGACGCCGGCGCCGCCGTCGAAGACCGCACCGGTGCCGACGGCGTAGTCGGCGTCGAAGTCGGCGTCCTCGTGGAACTCGATGAACCCCACGTTGTCGGTGAAGGTGGTGGCGGTGGCCTGGGTCGCGCCGTTGAAGCTGACCCACCCCCCGGTCTGGGCGGCGGCCGCGACGGGCAGGAGGAGCGCCCCGCCGAGCGCGACGGCGATGAACGGGGCCGTCGCGGGACGACGGTGGCCTTCGGCCTCGCGTCGGGCTCCCGCTCCCCGGGGGTCCGGCCCGCCGTCGAGTGGCGCGGCGGAACCGCGGTCGGCAGCGGAGGAACGGAAAGAGGCGTGCGGACGCGGCGTCATTGGCGGTCTCCCGAATCTAGGCGGTCATGGTCGAACGTGCGCTATCGGTCGGAGGCCTGGGGAATCCCGACCGCGTCGAGGGCTTCCCGGATGGCCCGGGTGGCGGCCGCGTCCGGTCCGAAGAGGTCGGTGGCCGACCGTATCAGGCTCTCGCGGACGATGGCGTGGTCGGCGAACGACGGCACCAGGTTGACCCAGGCGTTGAAGAACGTCCGCTCGATGTCCAAGCGGTTCTCGTGGCCGACGCCGGTGACGCTGAGCCCCGAGGTGCGGTTGGTGCCGCCCTCGACCGCGAGGAAGTAGGCGTGCCCGAGGATCGTGGCGTTGATGTGGACGCCGCCGTCGTCCAGCCGTCCGAGGTACCGGTCGTCGTAGTGATCGGGGTAGGGGCCGGTGATCGGGTTCTGCAGCGCCCGCGGGTCGCGCAGGGAGCGGATGGGGAACCCGATGTCCTCGCCGATCAGATAGTCCGCGCGCAGGGGTCCGCGACCGGGCTCCTCGACGTGGAACTCGGTGGCGACGGCGATGATGTCGGAGAACGCCTCGCTCAGGGCGCCGGGCTCGTTGGGGGTCGGCGGCGGCGGGTACGTCAGGCCGGCCGTGAAGTGGGTCACCCCGTGGGCCATCTCGTGGGCGATGACGTCCAGGGTGGTGAGCGGCCGGGGGAGCATGAACGGCTCGCCGAACACCATGAGACCGGTCGAGTCCGAGCCCGGAAAGGGATAGAAGTAGGCGGCGTTGTCGATCAAGAGCAGAAAGATTACGTACTGAATGCACTCCTCGAACGGGTCGGTGGCGTTCTCGAAGCACTGCTCCACCTCGGCGAGGACCCTGGCCGGATTCACGGGGTGGACGAACGCGGTGATGTCGCCGTCGCGGCCGTCGATGCCGGCCCAGCCGAGCCGGGTGGCGAGATAGTCGTACGACCACCCCGTCCCGGGGTGGACGTCGACGACGGTGTCGTCCTCCCACACGTTGTCGGCGTCGGCGGCGAGGGCCGCGAGAGGCGGCGGCGCGCCCTCGAACATGGCGATCAGGGTGTTCAGGAACCGGGTCTCGTCGTTCTCCAGGTCGTAGGTCCCGATGGCCGCGGGCCGGAGGGCGTCGCGTGTCCTGAACGTCCCCCCGATGGACTCGGTGGCCATCTTGCGCAGGTCCCCGAGCACGCCGGTGCCGAGGCCGACCGCCTGTTGGCGGATCCGGCTGACCTCGAAGAGGGTCTCGCCGGTGCCGGCGTCGATGAACACGTCGCGGAAGCTCGACAGCGTGCCCCGCCAGGCGAGCGTGTACTCGCCGTCGCCGAGGGGAAGCACCCACAGGCTCGGCTCCCCGACGAGGGCGAAGGGCGGCGCGGACATCGAGTCGAACGCCGCGCGCGCCTCGGCCGGCGACAGCCCCGGCGTCGTGTCGACGTCGATGCCCGTGAACACGGTGCCGAGAATGGCGGTGGTGAGTCCGGCCTCGGTCTGCCGGATCAGGTCGGCGCCGTAGACCGGCACCCCCTCGTGGTACTGGGTGAAGCGCTCGCTCCGCCGATCCGGCAGGTAGAGGCTCGGCCGGGTCTCGTAGCGGCGGAGGCCGCCGGTGCGGACCTCGAAATCGACGACGTCGTCCCAGTCGCGGAGGCTCGATGCGTCCACGGCGGCGACCGTCCGGAGGTCGCCGGGCTGTGCGGCGGCCGGCAGGCAGCCGAGCAGGAGGAGAAGCGTGGCGGCGGCGGGTACGCGGAGGCGCGGCGACCGGGGGAGCGGCGTCCGACCGTAGATGTCCTGCAGATGGGTCATGTATGTTCTGTCCGTCGGCAGTCTCTGCTTCATCCGGAGATTGCAGCGATTGCGAATCTTGTTGGTTGCCGCGTGTGCTTTTCTTTATGTACCTCCTAGCTTAGCGTACGTCGCCATCGCCGGCTTCGTGCGAGCCGGGGCCGGACCGCGGCGCGGCGCCGGTGTAGAATGGCGCCGTCATGCTGCACCCCACCCGCCGCGCGTTCCTCGGCGCCCTTCCCGCGTGCGCCGCCGTCGCCGCCCTGCCGCATGCCGCGACCCCGGCTGCCGCCCTGCCGCTCGGGCAGGCGGAGCGGCGGCTGCGCATCACCGACATGGAGCTCATCGTCGTCCGGGTCACCGGGCGCACGAACTGGATCTTCGTGCGGCTCGCGACCAACGACGGGATCACCGGCCTGGGAGAGGCGTCGATGGGGCGGCGGACCGAGTTCCCGGAGATGGCGCCGTTCTTCGACCTCGTCCGGGACCGGTCGCCGTTCGAGATCGAGAGCTACCGCCAGCGCGGGCGGGCCGCCGCCGGCGGGGGGCGGGTGCCGGCGACGGCGTTCAGCGCGCTCGAGCAGGCGCAGTGGGACCTCGTGGGCAAGGCCCTCGGGGCGCCCGTGTACGAGCTCGCCGGCGGCGCGGTGCGGCGCGAGCTGCCCGCCTACGCGAACATCAACCGGGCCACCGCCGACCGTTCGCCCCAAGGCTTCGCCGCGAACGCGCGGCAGGCCGTCGCCGACGGCTTCCGCGCCATCAAGGGGGCGCCGTTCGACGGCTTCCCGCCCCTCGACGGGCCGGCCGGGGAGGTCGAGGCGGCCACCGAGCTGGGCATCGCCTGCATCGAGGCGATGCGGGCGGCCATCGGCCCCGACGTCGACCTGAAGATCGACGTCCACAGCTTCTTCGACGTGCCCCTCGCCATCGAAGTCGCCCGGCGCCTCGAGCCGCAGGCGCTGTCGTGGTACGAGGAGCCGGTGCCCCCGACCGACCTCGAGTCCACCAAGGCGATCAAGGACGGCATCGCCCAGACGATGGCGGGCGGTGAGTTCCTCTTCGGCATCGAGGGGTTCGCGCCCCTGTGCCGCGAGCGCGCCGTCGACATCATCATGCCCGACGTGAAGCACTGCGGCGGCATCACCGAGCTGGAGAAGATCGCCACGGTGGCCGAGCTCGACGGCGTGCTCGTCTCGCCGCACAACCCGAGCGGCCCGGTGAGCACGATGGCCTCGGCGCAGGTCTGCGCGTACCTGCCCAACTTCGACATCCTCGAGTACCAGTGGAACGAGGCGCCGTGGCGCGGCGACCTCGTCGACCCCCCCGAGCGCTTCGAGAACGGGATCCTGCAGGTGCCGGACGGCCCCGGCATCGGCTGCACCCTGAACGACACCCTCGCCCGCGAGCATGCGTGACCGCCTCTCACGCCTGGTCGGGCGGGCGCCTCGCGTCGATCCGCCGGCGCCCTCCGGGGGCGGTGCGACGCGGCCTTTCGCCACGGACTGTCGACCCGTTCGCGACCGGGGGTCGCCCTGCGCCGGCGCACCGGTGCGCCGGCCGGTCGCGTTCGGCCGCCCCAACGCGGGGTGAGTTCCGGCGGCCGCGCAGAAGCGCGGAGCCGGGGCGTGAACCGGTGGCTGACCTCGCGGCGTCGTGGCTGCCGGGCGGAGCGATGAACGCGGCGGCTTCGCCGGAGACGGAATCGCATGAAGATACGGAAGATCGACGCCCTGGAGGTGCTGGACTCGCGCGGCAATCCCACGGTGGAGGCCCGCGTCCATCTCGACGACGGCACGGTGGCGGAGGCGCGCGTGCCCTCCGGCGCGTCCACCGGCGAGCGCGAGGCGGCCGAGCTGCGGGACGGCGGGCCCCGCTACGGCGGCAAGGGCGTGCGGCGGGCGGTGGCCCTCGTCGACGGCGAGATCGCGGCAGCGCTCGTCGGCCATGACGCGGCCGACCAGCGGGGGCTGGACGAACGGCTGATCGCGCTCGACGGCACCCCCAACAAGGCGAGGCTCGGCGCCAACGCCATCCTCGGCGTCTCGATGGCGGCGGCGCGCGCGGCCGCGGCGTCGGCCGGCGTGCCCTTGTACCGGCATCTCGGCGGCGCCGACGCGGCGACCCTGCCCGTCCCCTGCCTCAACGTCATCAACGGCGGGCGCCACGCCGACAACACCGTGGACTTCCAGGAGTTCAAGATCGCCCCCCACAACGCGCCGTCGTTCGCCGAGGCCCTCCGGATGGGCATCGAGACCTTCCACGCGCTGCGGGGGCTGCTCAAGGCGCGGGGCAGGTCGACGGGCATCGGCGACGAGGGCGGCTTCGCGCCCGACCTCGCGAGCAACGAGGAGGCGGTGGCCCTCATCCTCGAGGCCATCGAGCAGGCCGGCTACCGCCCCGGGGCGGACATCGCCCTCGCCCTCGACCCCGCGACGAGCGAGATGTGGCGCGACGGACGCTACGTCGCGTTCAAGTCGGACGGCGCGGCGCGGACCACGGCGGAGATGATCGACCTCTGGGGGGGGTGGGTCGACCGCTACCCGATCGTCCTCATCGAGGACGCCCTCGCCGAGAACGACTGGGACGGCTGGGCCGACCTCACCCGCGCCCTCGGCGACCGCATCGAGCTGGTCGGCGACGACGCGTTCTGCACCAACCCCGCGATCCTGCAGCAGGCCATCGACCGCGGCGTCGGCAACTCGATCCTGATCAAGCTGAACCAGATCGGGACGGTGTCGGAGACCCTCGAGACGGTCCGCCTCGCGCAGCGGCACGGCTACGGCGCCTACATGTCCCACCGCTCCGGCGAGACCGAGGACACCTTCATCGCGGACCTCGCGGTCGCCACCGGCTGCGGCCACATCAAGACCGGCTCGGGGTGCCGCGGCGAGCGGACCGCCAAGTTCAACCGGCTGCTCCGCATCGAGCACGACCTGGGCGACCGCGCGGTCTTCGCGGGCCTCGGCGGCTTCCGCCAGACGCGCATCGCATGTCGACCCTGAAGCGGATCTACGTGGCCGCGAACGCGGTGGACGCGCACATGCTCAAGGATCTCCTCGCCCAGGAGGCCATCGAGGCGGTGGTGCGCGGCGACGACTTCGTGCCGCTTCAGGGCGGCGGCCTGTTCCGGATGGAGACGCGCCCGTCGGTCTGGGTGCTCGACGACGACCGGCTGGCGCGCGCCCGCGAGCTGGCGGCCGAGTTCGGAAGCGGCCCCGCCCCGGCCGGCGAGCCGGAGACGTGGCGCTGCCGGTGCGGCGAGACGGTGGAGGCGCAGTTCACCGAGTGCTGGAGCTGCGGGCGGGCGCGGCAGGACGATGCGTGAAGCAGCGGTCGGCGGGGTGGCTGCGCGGCCCCGCCCTTCGATGCGGCGGGGCGGGGCCGCGCGGTCGAAGGACCGTCAGAACGGTTGCAGCAGGCCCTCGTAGGTGATCGTCTCGCCCGGCAGGATCATGACCTCGAACTCCAGGGGCACGAAGCCGGGGTAGCGGATCTCGATGTGGTGCGGCCCCTCCTCGAGGCGCAGCCGCTGGAAGATGCCGTCGTAGTTGTCGACCTGGCCCGCGTAGTACCCGTCGACGTACACCTCGGCGAAGCGGGGACGGACCTTCAGGCGCAGGCTGCCCGTGTAGTAGTCGTACGTTCCCCGGTCCCAGGCGGCGTAGCCGTACCGATGGCCGTAGTAGCCGTACCAGTAGGGATTCCAGTACGGGTCGTGGTAGCGCAGGCCGGACCCCACCGCGACGCCGAGGCTGAACGTGCTGTAGCCCGGGAAGTAGAAGTAGCTGCCGTGGATGTGCGGGATGCCGTAGCGGTGCCGGCCGCGGTAGCTGCGGTATCCCCGGTAGCCGCGCCCTCCCACGTCGACGTAGTTGTTGACGACGATGGGCCGTGACGCCAGCGGCGCGTCGGCGCGCCGGACGGCGTTGCCGCGCGGGCCGCGCCGGTCGACGACGGAGGCGCCCCGGCGTCCCGTCCTCGCCCCCGGGGCGGTGCCGGCGATGCGCCCGCCCCGCCGGGCGTTGTCGACGATCCCGACGCCCGGCCCTCCGCGCGGCCGCGCGCCCCGCCGGGCCGTATCGGCCGGGCCTCCCCGGGGGGTGGCGCGGTTGCCGACCCGGCGGTCGCCGTCTCGCGGCGCGGTCCCGCCGGCGCCGCGATCGGGTGCGCGTCTCACGGCCCGCGGTCGGCCGGTGTCCCGCGGGGACGTCCCGCCGATGCGGTTGCGGGGAGCGGTGCGCTCGGGGACGGCCCGCCGGGTGGGCGTGCGGGGGGCCGTCGCTCCGGCCCGGCTCCCTCCCTCGCGGCGCTCCGGGGCTCGACTCACGGCCCGGGAGCGGCCGGCGTCCCGCGGGGACGTCTCGCCGACGCGGCTGCGGGGAGCGGCGCGTCGAGGGACGGCGCGGTCGGCGGCCCGGGGGGCCGTCCTCCCGGCCCGGCTTCCTCCGCCGCGCGCGGGGGCGGAAGCCCGCGGCGCCGCGCGCGGGGCCCCGCCGCGCCGGGCGGCGGGGGGAGCGGACGGGCGCGAGGCGCCGGCCGCCCGGCGGGGTGGGGTCGCGCGCCGCGCCGGCGCCGCCCGCGGCGGGGCCGCCCGTTGCGGCGCACGTTGGGGTGCGCGCTGCGCCTGCCCGGGCCGCGACCCGCGCTGTCTGGCCTGGCCCGCCTCGGCCATGGTTCCGAGGGGTATGGACCACGCGGCCGCGAAGACCGCGATGCAGAGCGCACGTGAGAGACGTTTCATGGCGATTCCCTCCCTCCGGACGACCCGCTCGGTCTTGGCCCGCCCATCGCCGTCTTCGGCTCCGCCGGGCGCCCGACCGACCCCCCGGGAACCTGCGCCGTATCTGCGGCGCGGACGCCGGGATCCGTGATCGCCGTCATATTGACAAGCATGCTGCGTGCCAACCTGCCGGCTCGCCCGACACCACCCGTGCTCACCGCTCCGGGGGGCGACGGCAGGAGCCGCCCGCGCTGCGTCGTCGAAGGCGCGGCGACAGCAGGCCGCGAGCCGACGGCTTCCTGCCGGCTCCCCGGTGTCCCTGCCAGGTGGCGGGGTGTCCGCTGGGGAGCACGGTCACGGGGCCGTCGGCTCTCTGCCGATTTCGGCCGGTGGAGATCCGGACCTGCCGCGCAGACCACCCCGGCCGGGTCGCGCCATTCCGGCGGCCCTTGGCGACCACTGTACCATGCGCCCGCCCGCCGCGGGACGCGGCCGACCCGGGCGTTCTCCTGCCCTGGCGCGGTTTGTGCTATGGTTTGGCTGGCATCCGGCCGCCCATGACGGAGTCCCGCGCGGCATGGACCGGCAGGGCCGAATGTCGGACCACCCGGGCGGTCGCCGGAGCGACGACGAAAGGGACAGCCATGAGTTTCTGCGAGCATTGCGAAGGCCAGCGATTCGACCGGGCACAGGTGCTCCGCCAGCTCAGGCAGACGCGCGCACGGCTCCGGGCCGACGCCCTGTCCTGGACCGCCGACGAGGCCCTGACCATCGCCATCAAGTCGGTGCGCGCCCTCGAGATTCCCCATCTCGAGCCGGTCGAGGACCTCCTGGACGAGACCATCGACGATCAGGTCATCCACTGAACGCCGCCGGCCTGCCCCGGCCCCGCGCCCGCCGCCGGGCGGGTTCGACGCCCGCCGTTCAGCGGGCCTCCACCTCGACGATCAGGTCATCCACTGAACGCCGCCGGCCTGCCCCGGCCCCGCGCCCGCCGCCGGGCGGGTTCGACGCCCGCCGTTCAGCGGGCCGCCACCTCCGTGACGACCCGGTACAAGTACTCGAGGAAGAGGCCCAGCGCTTCGATGGACACCCGTTCGTCGGTCCCGTGGACGCCGCTGCGTTCGTCGCGGATCATGCCGATGCCGTAGGTCTGCACGCCCCTGGCGCGAAGCTGGGCGGAGTCGGTGGCCGCCGCCAGCATCGTGGGCAGGGTGATGGCGTCCGGGAACATCCGCCGCTGCACCCGCTCCAGGGCGAGGAACATCTCGCTGTCGAGGCGCGAGGGCGGCGCCGCCGGCCGCATGCTGGTGGGGGGGGTCACCCGCACCGCGGGGTCGTCGACGAGATCGCGGAGGGTGGCGAGGAAGCCGTCGAGGTCCTCGTCGGGGAGGGCGCGGACGTCGAGCTCGGCCTCGGCCTCGGCGGGTATCACGTTGCGGCGGAACCCGCCCCGGATGACGTTGGGCGAGATGGTGGTCTGCAGCATCGCGCTGACCCCGATGTCCGTCTCGCGCAACGTCTGCCGGATGGTCTCGCGCCATCGGGGGTTCTCGAGGTTCCGGTAGCGGAACGCGACGTCGGGCGGGCTGACGTCGGCCAGGCGGTCGAGATAGGCGCGCGTGGTCTCGTTCAGCCGCATCGGGGACTGGTAGCTCCCCACCTTCGCCACGGCCGCGGCCAGGCGCACGACGGGGTTGTCGAGCCGGGGGGCCGAGCCGTGGCCGGCGGTGCCGCGGGCCACGAGGCGGATGCCGCGCCAGGGCACCTTCTCGGTGGTGGCGACGCTCACGACGTCGACGGCGCCGTTCGACGCCGTCATCAGTCCCCCCTCGTTCAGGGCGAACTCGGCGTCGATGGCGTCGAAGTGGCGCTCGACGACGAAGTCGATCCCCACCTCGGTCGTCCCTTCCTCGCCGGCCTCGGCGAGCAGGATGACGTCGCGGGCCAGCGGCACCCGGTGGCGCTCGAGCAGCAGCAGCACCTGCACCATGGCCGCGAGCTGGCCCTTGTCGTCCACCGCGCCGCGGCCCCAGAGATGGCCGTTCCGGATGACCCCGCCGAACGGGTCGACCGACCAGTCGTCCCGGTCGACGCCGACGACGTCGGTGTGGGCCATCAGCAGGATGGGGCGCTTGGATCCGTCCCCGCGCAGGCGCGCCACGAGGTTGGCGCGGGTCGGGTCGAGGGCGAGGACCGTCGAGTCGATGCCCGCCTCGCCCAGCACCGACTCGACGAGCTCGACGACCTCCGTCTCGTTCCCCGGCGGGCTGCTC
This sequence comes from Vicinamibacterales bacterium, assembly GCA_965261285.1. Lineage (GTDB taxonomy): Bacteria > Acidobacteriota > Vicinamibacteria > Vicinamibacterales > UBA8438 > JAJEEA01. The sequence goes on from OZ253457.1 coordinate 912,319, forward strand.
GTGTCGATGCGCACCAGGGCCTGCAGCAGGGACACCGCCTCGTCCCTGGCCCGCTCGAAGTCGGGCTCCTGGGCGGCTGCGCCGGCCGCGCCGGCCGTCGCCCACAGGGCGAGGACGGCCACCGCCCGGCGGACGCGGGGCGTCGGCCCGCAGGAGGTCACGACGGCGGGTTCCGGTCGGCGGGCTCGAGGCGCTGCATCGGACATGGGCCGCTATTCTGACGGCTTCCCGGCCGCGCGACAACCGCGGGCCGCCCCGGTCGATCCCCGGCCCGCCCATCGTCGCCTGTCGCTCAATGGCCGGTTATAGTGGGGTCCGCATTCGCGGTCGAGAGCCATCAGTGGTCACCCCCCGGTCCGACGCCGACCCCCGCGCGACGCTGGTGGCGACGCCGTACCGGCTCGCGCGGGCGACGGCGCTCGTGCTGGGCCTCTTCCTCGTCGGCGCCATCGGCTACACGCTCATCGAGGGGGTGCCGTGGTGGGACGCGTTCTACATGACCGTCATCACCATCACCACCGTCGGGTTCGGCCACGTGTTCCCGCTCTCGCCGGCCGGGCAGGTGCTGACGGTGGCCCTGCTCGGGGCCGGCATCGGCGTCTTCCTGTTCGTGGCCTCCGAGGTCGGCCGGTCGATCATGGAGGGCGAGCTGCGACGCTATCTGGGGCATGTCCGGAGGGTCCGCATGATCGAGAGGATGACCGGCCACGACGTCGTCTGCGGCTACGGGCGCATGGGCCGCGCCGCGGTCGACGCCCTCCGCCGGGCGGGCCGGCCCGTCGTGGTGGTCGAGGCCAGAAGCGAGCTCACCGGCGACCTGGCCGAGGGGGGCTGCCCGGTGGTGACCGGCGACGCCACCGAGGAGGCGTCGCTGCGCGCCGCCAACGTCGAGCGCGCCAGCGGCCTGGTCTGCTGTCTCGCCGACGATGCCAACAACCTCTACACGGTGCTGACCGCCCGCTCGCTGAATCCCGACCTGGTCATCGTGGCGCGGGCGGCCGGCGACGGGGCCGAGCAGCGGATACTGCAGGCGGGGGCCGACGAGGTCGTGAATCCCTATCAGCTCGGGGGGGCGCGCCTCGCCCATCTGCTGTTCGACCCGGCGGGCGCTCAACGGGCTTCCGCGGCCACGCTTCCCGCGCCGGACGGCCCGTCGGCGCCGGCGAGCGGCAGGGCCGGCGCCTCCGGGCCCGACCGTGCCTCGTTGAGCGAGCCCTGACGGTAGCCCCGCGGGTCGACGGTCACGCGGGCGAAGCCGGCGTCGCGGAACCGCCGCACGACCTCGTCCCGCACGCCGGCGCTCCGCAGCCGGGGAATCTCGTGCGGCTCCACCTCGATGCGGGCGGTGGCGCCGTGGAACCGCACCCGGCACACCCGGAACCCCAGCTCGCGCAGCGCGCGCTCGCCGGCGGCGACGCGGGCCAGCCGCTCGGGCGTGATCCCGGTGCCGTAGGGGAACCGGCTCGACAGGCAGGCGAGGGCCGGCTTGTCCCACACCGGCAGCCCCAGCCGCCGCGCCGCCTCCCGGACGTCCGCCTTGCCGAATCCGGCCTCGTCGAGGGGCGAGCGCACCCCCTGCTCGAGCGCGGCCCGGCGGCCGGGCCGGTGGTCGCCGCGGTCGTCGGCGTTGAACCCGTCGAGGACGTGCGACGCGCCGAGGCGGGCCGCCTCGGCCACCGCCACCGAGTAGACCTCGACCTTGCAGAAGTAGCAGCGGTTGACGGGGTTCGACGCATACCGGGCGTCGTCGAGCTCGTGGGTCTCGACCAGCACGTGGCGCACCCCGAGGTCCCGCGCGAGCTCTTCGGCCCCGGCGCGCTCCTCCGGGGCCAGGCTCGGCGAGACCGCGGTGAGGGCCGTCGCCCGGTCGCCGAGGACGCCCGCCGCCTCTGCCAGCAGGTAGCCGGAGTCGACGCCGCCGGAAAAGCAGACCACCGCCCGGTCGAGCCCCGCCAGCAGGCCGCGCAGCCTGACGATCCTGTCGTCGAGGCGCGCCGGCGCCGCATCGGCCGGCGCCGGGTCCGAGAAGGCCGCGGTCGCGCCGCCGGGCCGCCGCAGGTCGGCGTCACGCATGCTCTCCAGTATAGACCCGGGGTGTCCGCTCGACGGCGGACTCCCGCCGCGTCGCCGCGGGACCGGGGTCGCCGGCATCGACGTCGGCTATAATCCCGGCCCGACCCGTGCTCTACGACATCGTCCTCATCGTCCTCGGTCTCGGTCTGGTCGCCAAGGGCGGCGACCTGTTCGTCGACTCCAGCATCTACATCGGGCAGGCGCTGCGCATCCCCCGGTTCGTCATCGGGGGGACCCTGGTGAGCCTGGCCACCACCACCCCCGAGCTGGTGGTCTCGGCGATGGCGAGCAGCGTCGGCGACACCGGCATCGCGCTGGGGAACGCGGTGGGCTCGTGCATCTGCAACATCGGGCTGATCGTCGGCACCGTCTCGCTGCTGACCCCGGTGGAGGTGGAGAAGCGCGACTTCGTGCGGCGGGCGGCGTGGATGGTCTCGGCCGGGGTGCTCGTCGTCGTCTTCACCTGGGACCGGACCCTCAGCCGGCCGCTGGCCGCGGTCCTGCTGGCCCTGGCGTTCGCGTACCTGGCCTGGGACTACCTCGGCATCCGCCGCCGGCGCGCCGCGACCGCGGGGGGGCCCGAGCCGGAGACGAGCGGGCTGCCGAAGGCCATCGGCCTGTTCGCGCTCGGGGCGGCCCTCATCGTCGTCGGCAGCCGTTTCCTCGTCGACTCCGGCCAGTCGCTGGCCGCCGCCCTCGGGGTGCCGTCGGTCATCATCGGGCTCTCGGTGGTGGCCATCGGGACGTCGCTGCCCGAGCTGGTGACCGGCGTCTCCGCCGCCCGGAAGGGGGTGCCGGACCTGTCGCTCGGCAACATCCTCGGCGCCAACGTCCTGAACCTGTACCTCATCGTCGGCCTGTCCGGCACCATCAACCCGCTGAGCCTCGACGTCTTCACCCAGGTCTACTCGTACGGCTGGCTCGGCGTGTTCTTCGCCGCCGTCCTCGGCCTCACCGCGCGGACCGGACACTTCCACCGGGGCGGGGGCCTGCTCCTGCTGGCCCTCTACGCGGTCTACGTGACCGGGCTCGTCCTCGTGCCCGTGCTCGGCGCCGGCGGCTAAACTGCACGGGTTCTCACCACGTTGACGCGCGGCCACTGCATCTGCTATATTGCCCTGCAATCCGCTATGCCCGTAGGCGGGCACTATCCTTGGGCTTCCTTGGGCGACCGGGGAAGCCCATTCCTTTATTGCCTCCCGTGCGCACGGTAGCTGTCCTGATCGATGGTGGTCACTTGCGGATATACGCCCGCAAGGCCGGCAAGAGCTACGACCCGCCCTTCATCGAGCGATTCGGCCGAGCATGCGTCAAGAGCGACCAGGTGCTTCAGCGCATCCTGTACTACGACTGCGCGCCCTACACGGGGAAGGCGAAGCGACCGGTGAGCGGCACCGAGCACCAGTTTCGGGGATCGGACGCGTGGCTCCACGATCTGGAGCGGCGAGAGTACTTTGCGGTTCGTCGTGGCGTGCTGAAGTTCAGAGACTGGGTGCCGAAGACGAGCCCAGTTGGGCCGACTCCGCTCACGGACGCCGATTTCAAGCCCTCGTTCGTCCAGAAGGGCGTCGACATGAGAATAGGCCTTGACATGGCCAACTATGCGCAGACACGGGCCGTGGACATCCTCAGTCTGGTGACCAACGATACGGACTGCGTTCCGGCCATGAAGTACGCGCGGCGGGCGGGACTCCAGATCACGCTTGTCCGTCTGAGCAACTGCCAGCCGGCACCTGAATTGTGCGCCCATACGGATTTCCTCTTCTCCGTGCAGTTCCCTTGAGGGCGCCGCTCGATTGAACTCTGAACCGAGCGGAAGGCCGGCGCCGTCACCGCTTGGGCTTCCTTCTCCGCCGACCCGGCGGCGCCTGTGCTCAATCTCGTCGTGCGGATCCCTGCGGCTCCGCCGGCCGGCGGAGGATGGGGTAGACCGAGCCTGCCGCCCTCACGTGGTCGTCGACCAGGTTCCAGTTCACGATGCCGTCGTCGGAGCGCGGCTCGAGCAGGGTGAAGACGAGCCGTCCCAGGGGCTGATCGAGGGGCACGACCAGGGTGCCGGCGGGCACGGCGCGCTCGACGGGAATCCAGTCGCCGGTGACGGTGCGTTCGCGATGGCCCTGGTAGGGCCGCTCGGCGACCGACGAGTCGCGCACGACGAACTCCTCCACGGCGAGCGTTGCGCCGGCGTCGAGGGGGGCGCCGTCGACGCCGTGGGCGGCGAGGAGATCGACCACCTCGGCGAGGTCCGCCGGCACGTAGTACGCGGCGGGGGCGACCTCGACGGCGTCCTCGGCGGCGGCGAACGCGACGTACTCGTGCATCTCGGTCGGCACGGCCACGTCGAGCCGGCGCCGCATGGGAGAACGGGTGTAGGGGTTGGGCACCTCCTCGGTGCGCCCCAGGAGGATCTGGACGGGGGCGTCGGAGCGTGCGGGGACCGCGCGGGTCGCGAGGCGGGTCCCCGCGACGGGCTCGGCGTCGGCGGCCTCGACGAGGGCGGCGATGGCGCCGGCGTTGTCGTGGGCGAACGCCAGCGCCTCCTCCACGAACCGCAGCGAGGCCCGGATGCGCTCGTCGAACGGCGCGTAGGCGTAGGCCTCGGCGAGCAGGGCGGCCCGGTTGCGGAGCCCGACGTAGTTGTTGTTGAAGCGCGGGCGGTGGTCGAAGGTGCGCCAGGCCGGCTCGGTTCCGTCGGCGAACGGGAGGTTGCCGTAGTGGTAGAAGCGCCACCCGTCGGACCGCTCGACGGCGCGGGTGATCGCGGGAAGCCACTCGTCGCGGAGGAGGGCGTCGATGGCGGGATGGGTGTTGGGGTGGAGCGGCGGCGAGTAGGTCAGGTGATAGGCGTGCTCGGTGCCGTTGGTGGTGTGGAGGTCGATGACCACGTGGGGGTCGTAGTCGTCGTAGGCGCGGGCGAGGGCCCGGGCCTCGGGCGACTCCAGCTTCATGTGGTCGCGGTTGAGGTCGAACCCCTGGGCGTTGGCCCGTTCGCCCTGGCCCGCGACCGGCCCGAGCTGATAGGGGCGCGTGTCGGGCCCCATGCGCTCGTGGCCGTCGGCATTGTAGATGGGCGCGATGAGCAGGGTCATCGACGACGACCACTCGGCGTGGCCGCCCGCCGCGAGGTCCCCCAGCAGCATCAGCAGCGCTTCCTTGCCGGCGACCTCGCCGCCGTGGATGGCCCCCTGCAGCCAGACGCGGAGGCGGCCGGCGCCGACGACGGAGGCGGGTCGCGCGTCGGCCACGTCCCCGACGACGGCCAGGGGCAGCGGGCGGCCCTCGACCGTCGACCCGAAGCTGGTGGCGTGGACGCGCTCGGACCGGTTCGCGGCCAGCGTCACGACCTGCACGACCTCGCCGTGGCCGGTGGTCTGCTCGTAGGCGGTGCGCTCCGCGCGGGTGGGGGGCAGGGCCCCCGCTTCCCGGTCCCCCGGTGCGCACGCGGCCAGCGGGGCGGCGGTCAGCAGGGCCGCCGCCCGAAGGATGGTCCAGACCGGAACCGGCGGCCGGGCGCCGCGCTGCTCCGGGTTGGATTCGTCGCCGCGCCGCCGCGGGAGCGGTTCGGCGCCGCCGCGGGACCCGCCTCGGGGCCGGCTGGAAGTGGCGTTCACTGGCACCCCCCAATCCGTTCGACGGCGTCTTCCTCCGCGGCGCTGCCCCGAACCGGTCGAACGCCGTGCCGTTCCGGGAACCCGTCGCACGCGACCGCCGCAGGGTCGTTCACACGCATCCTGCAATCCGTTCGACGGCGGCGTCGACGTCCGCCTCCGTGGTCCCGCGGCCGACGCTGAGCCGGACGGCCCCGAGACCGATGGCCGGCGGCACCCCCATGGCCGTCAGCACCGGCGAGAGCGCGCGTTCTCCCGTGTGGCAGGCGGACCCCGTCGACGCCGCTATCTGCGGCGTCCGGGCCAGAATCTCGTCGCCGTACCGGCCGGGGAAGCTGACGTTGAGGGTGTTGGGCAGCCGCCGGTCCGGGTGGCCGTTGAGGACGACGCGGTCGCCGAGCCGGGCCCGCAGTCGGTTCCACAGGCGGTCGCGCAGCTCGCGCAGGCGGTCCTCGCAGGGGTCGGTCTCGGCGAGCTCGCAGGCGGCCCCGAGCCCGGCCGCGAGGAGCGCGCTCTCGGTGCCGGCCCGCCGACCCCCCTCGTGGCCGCCCCCGTGGACGAGCGGGGTCAGCGCCACGCCGCGCCGGACGAACAGGGCGCCGACGCCCTTGGGCGCGTACAGCTTGTGTCCGGCCAGGCTGAGCAGATCGACGCCGAGCTCGCGCACCCGCACCGGGATCTTGCCGGCCGACTGGGCCGCGTCGGTGTGGCAGAGGACGCCGTGCTCGCGCGCGATGCGGGCGATCTCGGCGACGGGCTGGATGGTCCCGACCTCGTTGTTGGCGTGCATGACGCTGACGAGGGCGGTGTCGGGGGCGATGGCCCGCCGGACGTCGTCGGGGTCGACGAGGCCGTGGCCGTCCACCGGCACGACGGTGACCCGGGCACCGAGGGTCTCGACGAAGCGGCAGGGCTCGAGGACGGCGGGATGCTCGACCGCGGTGGTGACGATGTGCGGGGCGGACGCGTCGGCGCGGACCACGCTCTTGACGACCTGGTTGTTCGCCTCGCTGCCGCCGCTCGTCAGCACGATCTCGTCCGCGTCGCACCCGAGCAGCGACGCGATGCGGCGGCGGGCCGCGTCGACCGCGTCGCGCGCGGGGCGGCCCGCCCAGTGCCCGCTCGAGGGGTTGCCGAAGCCCGTGTCGAGCAGGGGCCGCATGGCCGCCGACACCGCCGGCGCGACCGGCGTGCTGGCGTTGTGGTCGAGATAGATGCGCGTCGGTTCTTCCGGCACCGGGAGCTCTGCTTTCGGGAACCTCGCGACGGCGCCGGTCGTCATGACGGGAGAAGCCCGGGCGATGCCCGCGCATCGCAACCGGACGGCGCAGGGGCTATTGTATCGGGTGCGGCAACGCCGGTACGGGAGGGGCCGGACGGACCGACCCCGGAGGAGGCGTTCTCGCGGCGGTGTCGAAGACGGGGCGACCGTGCTCTCGACCGGACAGCCTGCCATCCGGCAGTGACACCGGGGTGGGGGCAGGACCGGTCGGTTCCGTGAACGCAAGCGGCGCCGGGAGCGTGGGAGCGACCGGTAGTTGGCACGCAGCGTGCTTGCGTATTGGAGACGATCCCGAATCGAGGACCGATCGGGTCGCCAGGTATCGGGTCGCCCGGAGAGAGGGAATCGCCATGACGAGCCTCGCCACCGCGCGCCGCATCCCGGCTCCCGACATCCGTCCGGCCCCGGCGGCAGGGCCGGGCGGGGCCGGGCGACGCGCCGCGCGACCGGCGCCGGGCTTCGTTCGACGCCGACTCCCGGCCGCCGCCGCGGTGCTCGCGGCGGCGGTGTCGCTCTTGCCGGACGCCGCCGCCGGGCAGGCCGTTTCCGCCGCCGGTGTCCAGGCCGCCTCGGCCGGCGAGGAGCAGGCCGGGAACGAGATCGATCGGTTCATGGAGCGCGTGCTCGAGAACCGCGACGCCTCGTGGCGGCGCATCGGCGACTTCGTGCTGCGCGAGGTCCTGACCCTGGACGTCGACGGACCCGCCGGCCTGCCGATTGCCGGCTTTCGGCGCGAGTACGAATGGTACGTCCGCGAAGACGTGGTGGTGCGCAGCCCGCGGCGCTTCGACGGGGTCGACATCGGCGAGGCCGAGCGGCGGGAGTACGAGGCGGACTGGCTGCGCCGGCGGGAGCGGCGTGCGGCGGAGCGCCGGGAGGAGAGGCGCCGGGAGGCGGAGCGCCGCCGCGTGAGCGTCTCCGTCGGCCTCGACGGGATCCGGGTCGCGGAGGGGGCGGAGGCCGCGGCCGCGGAGGATGCCCCCGCGGAGACGCCCGCCGCCGCGGAGGATGCGGCCCCGGCCGTCGCGGACGATGCTCCCGCCGCCGCGGATGATGCGGCCCCGGCCGTCGCGGACGATGCTTCCGCCGCCGCGGACGATGCGGGCCTGGCCGTCGCGGACGATGCTTCCGCCGCCGCGGACGATGCGTCCGCCGTCGCGGAGGCTGCGGCCCCGGTCGTCGCGGACGATGCGTCCGCCGCCGCGGAGGATGCGGCCCCGGCCGTCGCGGACGATGCTCCCGCCGCGGAGGATGCCGGCCCGGCCGGCCGACGGGAGGCCGAGGCGGCCGACCCGGAGCGGCTCGAGCCCGAGTTCATCACCGACGCCGGCTACTTCCTGGAGTTCTCGTTCGAGCCCGGCAACTACTACCTGGCCGGGTACGAGACGCTCGCGGGGCGCGAGGTGGTGAAGATCGAGTACTACCCCACGGATCTCTTCGACGACGACTCGGAGCCGGAGTCCGAGCGCGAGCGGCGCATCGCGGAGGGGTTCGCCAAGACATCGCTCGTCACCCTCTGGATCGACCCCGAGTTCCACGAGGTCGTCCGCTACACCTTCGAGAACGTCGGGCTCGACTTCCTGCCGGCCCGATGGCTGGTGCGGGTCGACGGGTGGCATGCGTCGATCGAGATGGCGCAGCCGATCGGCGGCGTCTGGCTGCCCAGCCGGATGATTCTGACCGGGGGCGCCACGACGGCGCTCGGGGCGTTCGAGATGCGGTTGACCCGCGAGTACACCGACTACCGCGAGGCGCTGACCTCGGGGCGGGTGGTCGGGACCGGGGACGTGACCGGAGACCGGCGATGAGCATCGCCGCGGTGGCGGGCCGCGGGGCGACATCCGCCTGCGGGGCCGCGGCGGGCGCCAGGGGCCTCGGCGCGCCCGCGGGGCGGGCCGCGGCGGCGGCTCTCCTGACGCTCCTCGTCGCCGCGCCGGCCGCAGCCCGGCCCCCGGCGTCGTCTCCCGCCCGGTTTCGTTCGCCGTCCCCGGCGCAGCTCCCTGCTTCCGCCGCGGCCGCCCGACCGGAGGTGGTGGCCGAGCTGCGGGTGCACGGCAACCACTCGATCCCCGACGCCGACATCCTGAAGCTGGCCGGGGTCGCCGTCGGCGATCCGGTCGAACCCGGGACCCTGGACGCCGTCGCGGCCCGGCTGCGGGCGAGCGGCCGGTTCGAATCGGTCGACGTTCGGAAGCGGTACACGTCGCTCGTGCGGCGCGAGGCGGTGGCGCTCATCCTGCTGGTGCACGAACGCCCCGGGGCGGCGGACGCGGCGCGGGGGGTCATGGGCCGCGCCCTCGGCTTCCTGGCCCGGCGCACCCTGTTCCTGCCGGTTCTCGACTATGCCGAGGGGCACGGCTACAGCTACGGCGCACGGTTCAGGCTGGTCGACGTCGCGGGTGCGGGGAGCAGCCTGACGGCCCCGCTGACCTGGGGCGGGACGCGGCAGGCCGGCGTCGCCTTCGAGAAGCGGTTCGAGAGGGGCGTTCTGCACACGCTGCGGGCCGGGGCGGCGGCGACGCGGCAGGAGAACCAGCACTACCGGGTGCACGACCGGCGGCTGTCGCTGTGGGCCGGGGCCGACCGCCGGCTCGCGGGTCCGCTGCGGGCGGAGGCGCGGGGCGAGTGGAGCGATGTCGGCTTCGGGGCCCTCGCGGAGAAGGTGGCGACCTACCGGGTGGGCGTCGAGCTCGACACGCGGCGGAACGCGGGTTTCCCCCGCGACGCGGTGGTCGCCCGCGCGGGATGGCAGTGGCTCGACCGGGCCGTTGCGGGCGGCGTCGTCATGCAGCCGCGGGCCGACGTGCGCGGGTTCGTGGGGCTGTCGGGGCAGACGGTGCTGGGGCTTCGGGTCCTCTACCAGGGGGCGAGCGGCCCCCTCCCGGGCTACGCCCAGCCCCTGCTCGGGGGGCTCGCGTCGGTGCGCGGCCACCGGTTCGGCCATCGCGCCGGCGACCGCCTGGCCGCCGCCTCGGCCGAGCTGCGGTTCCCGGTGGGCTCGCCGCTGAGCTTCGGCCGGGCCGGCGTGCGGGTGTTCTTCGACACCGGGGCGGTCTACGGGGCCGGCGACGACATCTACCGCACCCGGTTCAGCCAGGGGGCCGGGGCCGGCGTGTTCCTCAACGCGGCGTTCATCAACCTGCAGGCCGACGTGGCCCACGACCTCGAGGGCCGCTTCCGGCTCCACTTCGGGACCGGCGTGAGCTTCTGACTCGGCGTTATAATCCGCCGGCACCACGATGGCGCGGCTCTCGACCTATCTGTTCGATCTCGACGGCACGTTGATCGACTCGATCGAGTTGATCATGTCGTCGTTCCGCCACACCATGGTGACACACCGGGGGGCGGTGCCGCCCGACGACGAGTGGCGCGCCGGGTTCGGCCGGCCGCTCCGGCCGCAGCTCGCGCGTTATGCGCGGGACGCCGACGAGGTCGCGCGGATGGCCGCCACCTACCGCGCCCACAACCTCGAGAACCACGACCGGCTCGTGAAGCCCTACGCGGGGATCCCACCCGTGGTGGCCGCGTTGAGCGAGCGCGGCGTGCGGCTGGGCATCGTCACGAGCAAGAACCGAACGGCGGCCGAGCAGGGACTGCGCCATTGCGCCCTCGACGGCTTCTTCGATCTGCTCGTGACCTCGGACGACGTGACCGAGCACAAGCCGCATCCGGCGCCGGTGCTCGCGGCGCTCGCGAGCCTCGAGGCGCAGCCGGCGGAGACCGTCTTCATCGGCGACTCGCCGCACGACTGCGAGGCGGGCCGGGCGGCGGGGGTGTCGACGGCGGCGGCGCTGTGGGGGCCGTTCTCCCGCGCGTCCCTCGACCCCCACGATCCGGACCACTGGCTGGAGCGCCCGGAGGCGATCCTGGGGCTGCGGTGAGCGCCGCCGCCGCACCCCGCGGCGCGCCGCGACGCAGCGGGCCGGCGCCCGGGGTCGAAGGCGGCCGGCGCCGCGGGTCGCCGGCGTTCCCCATTTGCGCGAGGAAGCCATGACAGGTGTGCCCGAGGGCTATCGGTTGTTCGAGTACGTGGACCCGTTCGAGGACCTGGTCGGGCCCCTCTGCTACCGCGAGGAGGAGGACGGCCGGCTGCGGTTCGCGTTCGAGGCGCAGCCGAAGCACGCCAACACCGCCGGGCAGCTCCACGGCGGCGTCCTCATGACCTTCGCCGACTTTGCGCTGTGCCTGACCGCGATCCACGGCCTGCCCGGCGAGCGGTGCGTGACGGTGTCGCTGAGCTGCGAGTTCACCGCGCCCGGCGAGGTCGGGGACTTCGTAGAGTCGACGGCCGAGGTCGTCCGGCGCACGCGGTCGCTGACCTTCGTGCGCGGCCAAGTGACGGCGGGGGACCGGACCCTGCTGAACTACAGCGCCATCGTGAAGCGCCTGACGCGCTCGGTCGGGACCACGCGCGACCAGGCCGGATAGACGGCTATAATCCCAAGTCTCAACGTGACGAAGATCCGTTCCCGAAGGAGGAACTGAAGATGCGTCCTCGCGTGATTTCGTGGATGACCGTGACCGCCCTGGCGGCGGCGACCGCCGCGTTCGCCCAGCAGGGGGCGGTGGACGGCGAGTGGCGAAGCTTCGGCGCCGACCTCGGCAGCACGAAGTACTCGTCCCTCGACCAGATCTCGGCCGACAACGTGGACCAGCTCGAGATCGCCTGGCGCCGGCCGATCGTCGATCCGGCCTACCTCGAGCTGGACCCGAACCTCAGGTTCTCGAACGTCTCCACCGCCGCCCCCCTCATCGTGGGCGACACCGGCTACGTGCCCAACGCGGTCGGCCTCGTCGAGGCGTTCGACGTGACCACGGGGGAGACCCGCTGGGTCCAGGCACCGTACGGGGGCGCCGACGACGTGCGCGGCGCCGGCACCCGCGGCGTCGCCTACTGGACCGAGGGGGACGAGGCGCGCATCATCGTCCAGCGCGGCGAGTACCTCTACGCCCTGCATCCCGACACCGGCGAGCTGTTCCCCGACTTCGGCGACGGCGGCCGCGTGCACCTCACCATCGGGCTCTCCGAGGGGGCCCGCTACCGGTGGGGCGGCGCCCCGACGGTGGTGCGGGACGTGATCGTGGTGGGGCAGTCGATGTCGGACACGTTCCAGACCATGGAGGCGATCCGCGGCGACGTGCGGGCCTTCGACGTGCGCACCGGCGCGCTGCGCTGGGTGTTCCACACCGTCCCCCAGGAGGGCGAGTTCGGCACCGACACCTGGATGAACGACTCGTGGCAGTACTCGGGCCACGCGCCGGTGTGGTCGCTGTTCAGCGCCGACGAGGAGCTCGGCTACCTCTACATGCCGGTCACCTCGCCCACCAACGACATGTACGGCGGCCACCGCGGCGGCGACAACCTCTACGGCCAGAGCATCGTCGCCGTCGACGCCGAGACCGGCGAGCGCATCTGGCACTTCCAGACCGTGCACCACGGGCTGTGGGACTACGACGTGCCGACCGCCCCGATCCTGATGGACATCACCGTCGACGGCCGGGAGATCGCGGCGGTGGCGCAGCTCACCAAGCAGGCGTTCGTCTTCGTCTTCGACCGCGCCACCGGCGAGCCGGTGTGGCCGATCGAGGAACGCCCGGTGCCGCAGTCGGCGACGCCCGGCGAGCTGACCTCGCCCACCCAGCCGTTCCCGACGAAGCCTCCGGCGTTCGACCGGCAGGGGGCGACCATCGAGAACCTCATCGACTTCACCCCCGAGCTGCGGGCCGAGGCCATCGCCATCACCGACCGCTACGTCATCGGCCCGATGTTCACGCCGCCGTCGATACGGGGCGACGGCCCGAACGACAAGCAGGGGACGATTCAGCTTCCGGGCTCGCAGGGGGGCGCCGACGTGCAGGGAGGGGCGTTCGACCCCGAGACGGGCATGCTCTACATCCCCTCGATCACGTCGCCGTTCGTGGCCGACATCCAGGAGGGGAACCCGGACCGCACCAACCTCGCCTTCATCAAGGGGAGCCGGCAGTGGATCGGCGGCCCGCGGGGGCTGCCGCTGTTCAAGCCGCCCTACGGGCGCATCACCGCCATCGACATGAACCGCGGCGAGATCGTCTGGATGACGCCCAACGGCGACGGCCCGCGGAACCACCCCGCGATTCGCCATCTCAATCTGGGCAAGCTCGGCGTCCCGGGCCGCCCCGCGCCCCTGCTGACGAAGACGCTGCTGTTCATCGGCGAAGGCTCGACCAACCTGCCGGGCGGGGCGAGGGTGCCCGAGGGCATGCCGCCGCAGATCGTGACCAACTACGGCGGCCGCATCTTCCGGGCCTACGACAAGGCCACCGGCGACGTCGTCTGGGAGACGGAGCTGCCGGCCGGCACCATCGCGCCGCCGGTCACGTATCTGGCGGACGGGAAGCAGTATCTGCTGGTGGCGACGGGGGACGTCCAGACGCCCGGCGAGACGCTGGCGTTCGCGCTGCCCTGAGGGGGGCGCCGGCCGGGGCCTGCCGGCAGCGCCAACTGACGTTCGCGCTGCCCTGAGGGGGGCGCCGGTCGGGCCTGCCGGCAGCGCCAACTGGCGTTCGCGCTGCCCTGAGGGGGGCACCGGTCGGGCCTGCCGGCAGCGCCAACTGACGTTCGCGCTGCCCTGAGGGGGGGGCCCGGTCGAGCCCGCCGGAAGCGCCAACGCCGTTTCGCGCTGGCGGCGCACCGCCGGACCTGGCATGCCGCGGGTCCGGCGGGATGCCGGGCACGGCGCGCAGAGGGCCGCACGCAGAGGGCCGCACGCAGAGGGCCGCCGCACAGAGGGCCGCGCGGCGCGCAGAAGGCGTAGTGGCGGCGGGCCTAGAATCCGCGCTTGCGGCCGCGGAGGCCCCGCCGGCTGCCCTTGGGCTTCGCCGGGCGCCGGCCGAAGTCCATGGCCGGCGGACCGTCGTCCATGAAGCTCGGTGGACCCATCGGCGGTCGCGGCGCCCGGTCCCGGGCTTCGCTCACCCGCAGGTTCCGGCCGTTCAGCTCGGTGCCGTCCAGCTTCTGGATGGCCTCGGACACCGAGCTGGCGTCCCCGAACTCGACGAAGGCGAACCCCCGCGGCTTGTCGGTGGCGCGGTCGACGGGGAGGAACACCTCCGTGACCTGACCCACCTTCCCGAACAGGTTCTCGAGGTCGGTCGATGACGTTTCGTAGCTGAGGTTGCCGACGAAGATTCGTGAAGAAATGGTGTGCCTCTCCTGTTGTGGTGCGGGGAAATGTAACACGGCCGTCGATACCGGCGGCGCGCGCCGCGCGAGCGGAACGCCCAGCATACTCCGTCGCCGCGGGAAACGCAAAAGGCGGGGCGGTCCCGGGGGCGCGGCGGGCGCGGTGCAGTATCATCGGGGCGGCGACGGAGACGCGCGAGACGATGATCACCATTCTCAATCAGACCTCCCGGTTCCTCAGGATTCACCTGTCCCGCGGGAAGGTGCTGCGGCTGGGGCCCCGGAAGGAAGGCCAGATCTCGGCCCAGGACGCCGGCGGCGACACCGTGAAGCAGCTCGTGGCGGACGGCGCCGTCAAGGTCATGGGACAGGGGCCGCAGGCCGGGGCGGCGGCCCCCGCCAACCCCGCGGCCCGGACCGACGTGCACGGCCATCATCCCCGCCTTTCGGGCGGCCGGCGCGGTGACCGGTAGGAGTCTGCGCCGTGGAACGGCGCGGACTCCTGGAGGGTTGGTTGGGCGCCCGGCGGAGCCGAAGGCGACGATGGGCGGGCGAGAAGTCCGAGCCGTGAACGGCGCCGACTCGTGGAGAGTTGGTTGGGCGCCGGGCGGAGCCGCGGGCGACGACCGGCGGGCCGGCTGCCTCACGCCGGCCGCCGCCGGGGAGAGGTCCCGGACCGCCGCGGCGCGCCGCCTCCCCGAGCGGGTTGCCGTTATCCGCGGGCGAGGCGTCGCCTCCGGGGTGTGAGGCGTCGCCTCCGGGGTGTGAGGCGTCTCCCGGGCGACAGACGCCGACTCCTGGGTATAATCTGGCGGTTTCGGATTCGGGGAAGAGTCCAGGGAGGTTCAGTTCGATGGCGCAGATGCCGACACGTCTCGCGGCCGGGCTCGTCGGGCTCCTGCTCGTGTCGCCCGCCGAGCCCGTTCGGGCGCAGGACGGCCCGTGGCAGACCTATGGCACCGAGAACGGCGAATGGCGCAGCTACGCGGGCAACATCGCCGGCCAGAAGTACTCGCCGCTCGACCAGATCGACGGGACCAACTTCGCCGACCTCGAGATCGCGTGGCGCTGGGAGTCGGTCGACGCCATGGTCAGCCGCACGATGCCCGACGGCAGCGAGTGGTGGGCGCCGCTCGAAACCATCGTGGCCTCGCTCGAGGAGGACAACCCCAACCTCTACCGGCGGGGGCACCCGCCGCGGCCCGGCGGCCTGCAGGCGACGCCGCTCATGGTCGACGGCGTGCTCTACTTCAACACCGCGATCTCGCAGGGCGTGGCCGTCGACGCCGTGACCGGCGAGACCCTGTGGGTCTTCAACCCGAAGAGCTACGAGGAGGGGACCACCCCGATGACCGGCACCTTCCGGCAGCGGGGGGTGGCCTACTGGACCGACGGCGAGGGTGACGAGCGCATCTTCTGGGGCACCGGCGCCGGCTACCTGGTGTGCGTCGACGCCGGCACCGGGCGGCCGTGTGCCGACTTCGGCCCCGACGGCAGCGGCATCGTCGACGCGATGGTCGGCCTGCCCCGGGCGGACCGCGAGGAGCGCGACTACCTCAACGCGATGCTCTACGGCATCCACTCGCCGCCCATCGTGGTGCGCGACCGGGTCATCCACGGCTCGCAGGTCGCCGACCGGCGCATCACCAGGGAGGCGGTGCCGGGCTGGGTGCGGGCCTGGGACGTCCGGACCGGGGACCACGCCTGGGACTTCCACACCGTGCCCAATAGCGCCGACGAGTTCGGGGCCGACACGTGGCTGAACGAGTCGTGGCGCTACTCGGGCAACGCCAACGTCTGGTCGATGCTCGCCGGCGACGACGAGCTGGGGCACGTCTACCTGCCGACGGGCACCACCACCAACGACTACTACGGCGCCGACCGGCCCGGCGACAACCTGTTCTCGGAGACCATCATCGCGGTCGACGTCGAGACCGGCGACCGGGTCTGGCACTTCCAGGCGGTGCACCACGGCCTGTGGGACTACGACTTCCCCACCCACCCCAACCTGGTGGACGTCACCGTGGACGGGCGCGACGTCAAGGCCCTGGTGCAGGTGAGCAAGCAGGGCTTCGTCTACACGTTCGATCGGGTGACCGGAGAGCCGGTCTGGCCCATCGAGGAACGACCGGTCCCGACGGAGACGAACATGCCCGGCGAGTACGTCTCGCCGACCCAGCCGTTCCCGACCCGGCCGGCGCCGTTCGAGTACCAGGGCGTGACCATCGACGACCTCGTCGACTTCACCCCCGAGCTTCGCGAGATCGCCGTCGAGATGGTGCAGCCGTACCGGCTCGGGCCCCTCTTCACGCCGATCTCGCGGCGGGAGGAGGGCGGCTGGCAGGGGACCCTGATGCGCCCGCCGGACGGCGGGGCCGCGACCTGGGCGGGGGCCGCCATCGACCCCGAGACCGGCATGCTCTACGTGCCGTCGAGGAACCAGGCGGTGGTCATCACGATGTACGAGCCGGACCCCGCGCTGGGCGCCACCGTGGCCTACACCCACGGCGCCCCCGAAGGGGAGCGGATGACCCGCGGCCTGGGGCCGTCGCGCAGCGGCAACCTCATGCCCCAGGGGCTGCCCCTGCTCAAGCCGCCGTACTCGCGGATGACCGCCATCGACATGAACACCGGCGACCACGTGTGGATGCAGCCGCTCGGCAACGGCGACCGCTACCGCAACCACCCGCGGCTGCGCGACCTGAACCTGCCGCCCCTGGGCGGCGACGGCGTGGGCGGGCCTGTGCTCACGAAGACCCTGGTCGTCAGCGCCCTCTCGGCCGGGGGCAGCGACGGCGGGCCGCGCCTCGTCGCGCGGTCGAAGGAGACCGGCGAGGAGCTCGGCTCGGTGGACCTGCCCACCGGGGCCCTGGGCACGCCCATGACCTACATGGTCGACGGTCGCCAGTACATCGCGGTGACGATCGGCGGGCGCCCGCCGGAGCTGGTTGCCTTTCGGCTGCCGGAGCACGAGTCCGAGCCGTAGAACGGCGCGGGCTCGTCGAGGGGCGGTCGGGCGCCGGCCGGAGCCGAAGGCGGCGACCGGCGGGCCGGCCGTACGACCTCACACCTGGCGGCCGTGTCGAACCCCGCGTTGCACCGCGCCGGGAGGCGCCGGCGGACGGCGAGGCGCCGGCCTGACGAGGCGCGACGAGAGAGAGCATCGGGCATATTCGACCCAGGAGTCTGCGCCGTAGAACGCGGACTCCTGGAGGGTTGGTTGGGCGCTCAGCGGAGCCGAAGGCGACGATGAGCGGGCCAGGAGCAACGCAGTCAGGCGGGATGCACCGCCGCTCGAACGCGGCGGGGACTTCGCCGCGGGCTGCCAGACCGGGGGAGCACCCAGATGAAGAGATCTGCCATCGCCGCGATCGCGGTCCTGTCGCCCGTCCTGTCCGCGTGCGGCGATTCCGACCCGCAGTTCGTGGGAACCGCCCACGTCCTGCGGGTGCTCGAGAGCCTGGAGACCCAGCAGGCGGCCACCGCGGAGAGCATCGCGGACCTGCAGGACAGCGTGGGCGCCCTGGAAGGGGCCCTGAGCGGCGGGGCCGCGCCGGCGGCCGCGGAGGCCGCCTCGGGCGACGCGGCGCCGGCGCGGGAGCTCGCGGTCGAGACCACCGTGGCGTTCACCGAGGGCCCGACGGTGGCCGAGGACGGCTCGGTCTACTTCACCGACCTCGGCAACAACCGCATCATGCGGTGGTCGGCCGACGGTCAGCTCACCACGTTCCGCCAGCCCAGCAACCGGGCCAACGGGCTGATCTTCGACAGCCAGTGGCGCCTCCTCGCCTGCGAGGGCGGGGACGGCGAGACCGCCCTGCCGCGCATCACCCGCACCGACATGGCGACCGGCGAGGTCGAGGTGCTGGCCGACTCGTTCGAGGGCAGGGAGCTGCACCAGCCGAACGACCTGACCATCGACGGGCAGGGGCGCATCTACTTCACGGACCGGCCCGGCCCGAACCCGACCGAGAACCAGACCGGCGTGCACGGGGTGTACCGCATCGACCCGGACGGCGCCGTCGCGCGCATCCTGACCGAGCCGGAGGTGATGCGGCCCAACGGCATCGTCATCTCGCCCGACGACACCACGCTGTACGTCATCGAGACCGAGCAGGCCGAGGGCGGCCCGCGCCTGATCCGGGCCTACGACCTGAGCCCCGAGGGCACGGTCGGCAACATGCGCATCTTCCACGACTTCCTGCCGGGGCGCAGCGGCGACGGCATGACCATCGACACCGCCGGCAACCTCTACGTGGCGGCGGGGCTGAACCGCACCCGGGGCACGAGCGAGACCCTCGACACGGTGGCCGGCATCCACGTGTTCTCGCCGGCCGGCGAGCTGCTCGAGCACATCCCCGTGCCGGAGGACGCCATCACCAACGCCGCCTTCGGGGGGCCGGACCTGCGCACGCTGTACGTCACCGCGGGCAAGACGCTGTTCAGCGTCCGCACCGACGTCGAGGGCACGCGCCGTTAGCTGCCGGGGACGCCGAGGGCACGCGCCGCGAGCTTGCCAGGGCACGGAGGCTGGCCGCCGTCGTGATGGAATCGGAACCGGGGCGATTCCGGATCTGGGAGTGGGAGTCGATCCGCCGCCACGAGGGCGAGCTGTACCTGCGCCGGCTGCGGGTGGTCTCCTGCCGCTGGTTTGGCGTCTACGTCCACTGGTTCCACGCCAGCGACGACGACTCGCTGCACGACCACCCGTGGTGGTTCGTGACGGTCATCCTCCGGGGCGGCTACTGGGAGCACACGCCCGGACCGGACGGCGCGCCGGTTCGGCGGTGGCACCCGCCGGGGGCGGTTCGGCTGCGTCCGGCACGCTGGTTGCACCGGGTGGAGATAGATCCGGCCCGGCCGCCCATGACCGTCGTCGTGCGCGGCCGGCGGATTCGCCAGTGGGGGTTCCAGACCCGGTCGGGGTGGATACCGTGGCCCGACCACAAGGAGCGGCGGCCCGAAGGGGGGTAACGCGGATGCGAATGAAGGTACGTGGGTTGATCGGCGCCGGCGCGGTGTTCGTGGCTCTGGCGGCGGCGGTCCCCGCCGCGGGGCAGTGGGTCCCGGAGCGCATCGAGTCGGACGGCTCCGCCGTCCCGCGGACGCCGTGGGGAGACCCGGACCTGCAGGGGCTGTGGAACAACTCGACGACCACGCCGCTGGAGCGGCTCACGGAAGAGGAGTGGGCGCTGAGCCGCCGCGCGCAGCGGGCGGTGATCGAGGCGACCGGCGGCACCGGTGCCGGCTGGCTGGAGCAGGCCGGCCGCATCGACCGCGAGGCGCTGATCGTGGACCCGGCGGACGGCCGCATCCGCATGACCGAGCAGGGCGTCGAGCGGCTGATCGCCCGCGAGGCGGCGCGGGAGGGCCGCGGCGAGGCCGACTCGTGGCTCGACCGCAACAACTGGGAGCGCTGCATCTCGCGGACGCTGCCGACGGCGATGATCCCCACCCTGTACAACGCCAACTACCAGATCTTCCAGACGCCCGACCACTTCGTGCTGCTGATGGAGATGATCCACGAGGCGCGCATCGTGCCCCTCGACGGGCGGCCGCACGCCGACGACGGCATCCGCCAGTGGCTGGGCGACGCGCGCGGGTACTGGGAGGGCGACACCCTCGTCGTCGAGACCCGCCACTTCAACGGCAAGCTCGACGGCGGCGACTACCAGCCGTCGCACGTCACCCCGACCGGCCCGCGCATGTCGGGCGAGACCCTGACCCTCGTCGAGCGGTTCACCCTCGTCGACGCGAACACCATCGACTACCGGGTGACGGTCGAGGACCCCGAGACCTTCGCGGCGCCGTACACGGTCGCGATTCCCATGCAGCGGTCCGCCCCCGACGTGACCCTCTTCGAGTACGCCTGCCACGAGGGCAACCACGCCATGGTGAACCTGCTGCACGCGGGCCGGGCCGACGAGGAGCTGGCCCTCGACGCGGCGGCGCTCGTCTCGCGGCAGCGCATCGAGGCCGGACACCCCGGCGTGCGCGAGCCGGCGGTGCCGTTCGCGCCGATCCCGTAGCGCGGGAATCGTCGGGGCCCGGCGGTCTCGCCGGAGGCGGCGCCGGGCCGGGGCCGGCGGGCCCGACGGCCGGCGTGAGCGCGGTCATGCGGCGGTCTTCGCCGGGTTGGCGGCGGCGTGAGCGCGCTGATGCGTCGGTTTCCGCGGGGGCGCGGCCGTCTCTGTTCCTCGCGTCTCAGGCGTGCCGCGTCATGTGGCAGACGGAGCAGACGAGATCCGGCTCGCGGCCGGGCGGCTGGTCCAGCTTGAGCCATCCTTCTTCCATCGCCTGCCCGCAGTCGCGGCAGCGCCCCTCCTGCCGCTCGTAGACCCGCTGCCGGATGTCGCGCGGCTGCCTCCGCCGTACGACGAGCAGATACAGCGCGGCCAGGATGCCGAGCCCGAGTATCAGTGCAGTCAGCTCTGTCAGCGCCATCATCCATGCCCGAGTCGAGTCCGGGCGAGGGCGGCCTCGCCCCCGCGGGCCGACTATACCTCACGCGAAGCCGAACCGCGGCGGGAAGACCACGACCACGAAAGCGGCCCACACCGCGTAGACCGGCCGGTATCCGGTCTGCCGGCGCTCGACGGTCGCGAACGGGCCGCGCCTCGATCACGGCGCTCGGAGGCAGGAGACAACGGAGCTGGCACGATCGAGGAGGTCGGTCGTTGATGCGATGGTGCATCCCTGTTATGCTGCGCATAATGCGCACGACGATCTCCCTCGACGAGCGGCTCGCCGCGCGCGTGCGCCGGGCGGCGGCGGTCCGCGGGGTCAGTGTGAGCGCGTTCATCGCCGATACGTTGACCGACGCCCTCATCCGTACCGAGCCGCCGGCGCAGAAGCCGTTCCGGCTGGTTTCGGTCGGCGGCGGCGGACCCCGTCCGGGCATCGATCTGGACCGGCCGCGCGCCCTCGACGTCGATGGCGACGAGCGGCGCTTCGGTCGCCACGATTGCTGACGCGGGCCCGGCGATGCTGCTTCCCGACGTCAACGTGCTGATCTACGCGCACCGGGAGGACTCGACCTCCGAGCACGACCGGTACGCGGCCTGGCTCACGCGATTGGCGACCGGTCCCGAGCCGTTCGTCCTGTCCGTCCTGGTGCTGTCGGGGCTCGTCCGGATCGTCACCAACCCGCGTGTCTTCGAGCGCCCGTCGACGGCCGACGAGGTGTTCGCCTTCATCACCGAGCTGGCCGACCGGCCCACCGCTCGCGTCGTCGGGCCCGGTCCCGATCACATGGCCATCTTCGAACGGCTGTGCCGCGACGCGGGGGCCGCCGGCAAGCTGGTGGCCGATGCGCAGCATGCCGCGGTCGCGATCGAGCACGGTTGCACGCTGGTGTCGACCGACGCCGATTTCAGCCGTTTTGCCGACCTGCGCTGGCGGCACCCCCTGCGCCGTCCGACGACCGTTCACGAATCGCCTTGAGCTCCCGTACGGGGTCGCGGTGGGCTGCGCCCGGGCTTCCGCCGCCGGGTCCCGGGGTTCCGGGAGGTACGCTTGCCGGCCGGTTGCGGGTGCATTTCGAGAGATCGCTGCTGCGGAGCGGAACCGCGCGTGGTCAGCGGGAGATCGCCTCCTTGCCGCGGAGCGGAACCGCGCGTGGCCAGCGGGAGATCGCCTCCTTCGCCGGGTCCGCCGACTCGTTGCGCCGAAACCCGCGGCGGGGCGGCGCCGTCGTCGTAGAATCGAGGCGTCGGCCTGCCCGGAAAACAGGGCCGGACGAGTCGACGATGGTCGGCGTGGGCGTGCCGAGCCGCTCCGCCGCTGAACCCGGCGAACCAGGGAGAGAACCATGCCGCAACCGAGACTCGCAACCGTCGTCGTTCTCGCCGGTCTGGCCGGGCTGGCGTGCGCCGCCTTTCCGCCGGTGGCCGCGGCCGGCCAGGCGCAGGAGTTCGTGCCCATCACCGACGAGATGCTCCGCGACCCCGACCCCGCGGACTGGCTGATGGCGTACCGAACCTACGACTTCCAGGCCTTCAGCCCCCTCGACGAGATCGACCGCGACAACGTCGGCGGGCTCCGCCTCGCGTGGATGCGGGCGATGGAAGAGGGAGCCCAGGAGATCCGGCCGCTGGTCTACGACGGCGTGATGTACATCGCCCAGCCGGGCTACGACCACCTGCAGGCGCTCGACGCGACGACCGGGGACCTGATCTGGGAGTACCGGCGCGAGCAGCCGGACGACATCCGGGAGTACGCGCAGTTCGGGGCCCGCACGCGCAACCTCGCGCTCTACGGCAACCACGTCTATCACCTGACCGCCGACGCCCACATCATCGCCGTCGACGCCCGCACCGGCGAGCTCGACTGGGAGTCGCGGACGGCCGACTACCGCGACGGCATCACCCACTCGTCGGGCGCGACGATCGTCAACGGCATGGTGGTCAGCGGGCGGACGTGCAGCCCCGCCAGCCTCGACGCCCGCTGCTTCGTCGCCGCCCACGACGCCGGCGACGGTCTCGAGCGCTGGCGCACCTACACCGCGGCCGGCGCCGACGACCCCGGCGGCGCCACGTGGGGCACGGTGCCGACGGCCGACCGCGTGCACGTCTCGCCGTGGGGGGTGCCCGGCAGCTTCGACCCCGAGCTGAACCGGGTGTTCTGGGGCGTCGCGGTGCCCCTGCCCTATACGCGCCTCATGCGCCGCGGCACCTGGGACGTCGGCGACCGCACGCCCTGCGAGCTGTACTCCAACTCGACCATCGCGATGAACGCCGACACCGGCGCCATCGACTGGTACTACCAGTACCTCCCGTGCGACGACTGGGACCAGGACTTCGTGCAGGAGCGCACCCTCATCGACACCGTCGTCAATCCCGACCCCGAGGCGGTGCGCTGGATCAACCCGAACCTCGCCGGCACCGCCGAGGAGCGCAAGATCGTCGTGGTCCTGGGCGAGCCCGGCGGCCTGTTCGTCAACGACCGCGAGACCGGGGAGTTCCTCTGGGCCGACCCGTTCCCGTTCGACAGCACCGAGCGCTTCGTCATCTCGGACGTCGACGTGGAGACCGGCACGACCACCATCAACATGGATCTGGTGGCGCGCGAGGCCGGCGACCAGTTCATCATCTGCGGCCACAACGTGAAGGGCTGGTGGTCGTGGTCGTACAGCCCGGTGACCGGGCTGCTCTACGTCCCCATCAACCGCTCTTGCCTGAACCAGACCCTCAACCCCAGGACCGTCTCGGGCACCGGCCCCCGCTTCTCGATTCCCGACCCCGACATCGGGCCCGACGGCGACCTCACCGAGGTGCGGGCCATCGACATCTCCACCGGCCGCGAGGTCTGGCGCTACAGCCAGCGGGCGCCCAACGCCGGCACCACCCTCGCCACCGCCGGCAACGTCGTCTTCTTCGGCGACTCCAACCGGCGCTTCCGGGCCTTCGACGCCGAGACCGGCGAGGTCCTGTGGGAGACGATCCTCGGCAGCCAGATCAGCGGCTACCCGGTGACCTACGAGGCCGGCGGCCGGCAGTACCTCACGGTGCCGGTCGGCGGTGTCGGCAACCGGCTGCGCACCTACGCCCCGGAGCTCGAGGCGCCGACCGGCAGCAACATGCTGGTGACGTTCACGCTGCCGTGAGCGGCGCCGCTCCAATTGGTGCTGTTGACAGACAGCGCAGGTGCAGGATGCTGGTGAGGTTCACGCTGCCGTGAGCGAGGGGGCGCCTGGGGCGCCCCGCCGACCCCCGGTCGACGGCCTCCGCCCCTCGCCCGGCCGGCCGATGGGGGAGGACACGCATCGAACCCCGGACCGTGAACCGAGGGCCGCGGCCCCGAGGGGCGATTCCATCTGTCACGCGGACGGCGCGCGGCGCAACTGAACGGAGCACATCTGCATGGGAGCCACACACGTCACCGCCACGGTTCGGAACATCGCGAATCGTGAGCGAAGCTGGGAGGGGCTGTTCCTGGTCGACACGGGGGCGACCGATTCGCGGGTCCCCCGGCCACACCTCGAGGCTATCGGACTCGTGCCCGAACGACGGCGAGTGTACGAGCTGGCCGACGGGCGCACCATCACGCTGGACGTAGGCTTCGGAATGATCGAGTTCATGGGCGACGTCGTCGCCGGCACGATCATCTTCGGCGAGGCGGATGCCGAACCCATCCTCGGCGTCACGGCCCTGGAGTCCGCCGGCATCGAGGTCGATCCGGTCCACCAGCGACTGAAGAAGCTGCCCGCGGTCCGGCTCAAGGGGGTGACACGTCGCGCGGTCGTCGAACCATCGCTGTTCGTCCTGTAGTGGAGGGAACAGCATGCGGGGCAAGGCTCAGGCGGCCGGGAGCCCGCTGGACGGGGGCAACGGCACCCTGACGCGTATCCGCCTCGACCGCTTCACCGCCTTCCGCCGGCTCGACCTGGAGCTGACCTCCGGCATCAACGTCTTCATCGGGGCGAACGGCACGGGGAAGACCCATCTCCTGAAGGTCGCCTACGCGGCCTGCGACGCCGCGAAGACGGGCGTGAACGTCGCCGAGAAGCTCACCAGGGTCTTCCTGCCGTCCGGCCGGGCGATCGGGCGGCTGGTGAAGCGTCAGCGGGGGAGTGCGCGGGGCGCGGCCGACATCTGGCGTGGCACGCGCAAGTTGCGCGTGTCGTTCAGCAACCATGCCACGACCCCGGCGGCAGCGACCGTCACTGGCCAAGCCCAATGGTCGGAAGACGCCGTCGAGAGCGTCTTCATTCCAGTGAAGGAGATGCTGGCCAACGGTCCCGGGTTCCGTTCGCTCTACGCCCAGCGCGAGGTCCATTTCGAGGAGATCTACGCCGACCTGCTCGATCGCGCCTACCGACCGGGGCTGCGCGGCCCCGTGGAGAGCAGGCGAAAGCGGGTCCTGAAGGCCCTGCAGGCGGCGGTCGAGGGCAAGGTCACGGTCAGGAACGAGGAGTTCTTTCTCTGCGACCGGCACGGCAACCTGGAGTTCACGCTGCTGGCTGAAGGGATGCGCAAGCTGGGCCTGCTGTGGCTCCTGGTGCGGAACGGGACGTTGCTCAACGGGTCGGTGCTGTTCTGGGACGAGCCGGAAGCCAACCTCAACCCGAGGGTCTTCGGCGCAGTCATCGACATTCTGCTCCAGTTGCAGCGTATGGGCGTGCAGGTGCTGATGGCCACCCACGACTACGCGATTCTGAAGGAGCTGGAGCTGTTGATGCGGCCAGATGACCGCGTGAGGTTCTGCACGCTCTATCGCGATGAATCCGACGGCGAGTTGACCTGCGAGACGGCCGGCCTGCCGTTCGAGCTCGATCACAGTCCGATCGCCGAGGCCTTCACGTCGCTGTACGACCGTGCGGTCGCACAGTCGCTGGGACGGAGCGGTCGGCGATGACGACGTTCCGGGAAGGCGAGCTGGAGCTCGTCTTCGGCGACGCGTGGCGAACCGAGCACTTCGATCGCCCCGGTGTTGGCTGGCCCAAGGGAATCGCGCCGGTCGACTTCGTCGCCGAAGGGCGGGACGAAATCGTGTTGCTGGAGGTCAAGGACCCGTCGGCGTCGAGAGCTACATCGGACCAGCGGCAGCGATTCGTCCGTGACATGCAGGCCAGGGTGCTCACGCACGACGTGCTGGCGCCCAAGGCGCGCAGTTCCCACGGATTCCTGCACTTGATGGCTCGCGATACGAAGCCGATGCGGTTCGTCGTCGCCGTCGGTATCGAGCGCCTGTCCATTCAACCCCTGCTTCTGGAGCACTTGGCAGAGCGGCTGCGGCGCCGCGTGAAGCGGGAGGGACCGGAGCCCTGGAAGCGCGAGTACGTCTCGGCGTGCACCATCGTGCCGGCCCTGGATCTGGGCAAGGCGTTGCCCGGTTGCTCCGCCAGACGGGTTTCTGGATGATGCGGCGCCGTGGACTCACCACCACGTCGTTCACGGGGCGTCCGTCGTGGGCCTGCACGGCCCTTCGAGACGATTGGCCGAGACCCTCGACGACATCGACTAAGAGTACACGACGCAGTGTGCGAACGCGGTCATGAAAGTACTGATGGACCTACGCAAGCGCAGGGATCCGGATTCCCCCCACTGGGAGTCGGGACATCGGCCAGATCGTGCCCCCGGGCGAGATTGAAGACGTGCAGCCCTTGTCTCATGCGCCGATTGCGGATCGGTTCGTCGGCAGGTGGGCGCTCGCGAGCTCGAGCGCCTCGGACACGGTGATCAGCGGCGGCGAGAGGGCGCGCGCCATCAAGGCTGTTCGTCGTTCGCGGCCAGCTCCTCGACGCGGGCGCCGCGGAGGACGTTGGCGATGCTGTAGTTGCCCTCGTGGCAGGCGTACTCGTAGAGCGGTCCCTCGGTGACGCCGCGCGACGCCTGGTTGGTGGTCAGGGGGATGCGGACGCTCCACGGCGCGGTGAACTTCGCCGGATCGGTCAGGGTGAACTCGTACTGCAGGGTGTCGGCGTCGAGGCGGGTGAAGCGCTCGACGAGGTGCATGGTGTGGGTCGGCATGCGCCACGTCTGGGCCCAGCGGTCGGCCGAGCCGTCGATGAAGTGGGTCGACTCGACGACGAGGGTGTCGCCCTCCCAGCGGCCGTGCATGTCGCCGTTCCACTGGCGGATGCCGTTGCGGGGCCGGTCGCCGAGGGGGATGATGCGCCGGTCGCGGAACATCTCGTGCACGATGACGACGTGGTCGGGGGTCTGGAAGATCTGGTGGTTGGGGTTGTAGCCGAGCCAGAACATCGGCACCCCGTCCGACATGCAGCGCTCGCCGGTGTCGACGTCCACCCACGTGTTGCGGGCCCCGCTCACCCGGTATATCGCCTGCAGCCGCCCGCGCTCGGCCGTCTCCGGCGTGTAGGGGACGCGCCCGTCCGGCGGATCGGTGATCAGGGCCGTGCGCCGGTCGGGCACGAGGCGCGTGCCGGGGTCGAACCAGGTCTGGTTGTAGGTGCCGGGGTCGCCCGCGGTCGGCACCCGCTCGACGAACCGGGTCTCGTCGGCGCGCCGCTCCAGGCCCGCCGCCTCCTCCTCGGTCAGGTACTCCTGGCCGGCGAACCGCGCGGGCCGCTCGAGCGGCGTCAGGGTCGAGCCGGTCCAGATGCCCTGCAGGTCCGGATCGCCCCAGGGGGTCCGGAGGCTCGCCGACTGGGCGCCGGCGAGGGGCGCGAGGCCCACGGCGCCGAGCAGCGTGACGATCGTGGCGGTCTTGACTGACATCTCGAGCCTCCCTGTCCGTGCAGCGCGTGAAGGTAGCCGGGCCACGGGTCCCGCATCGTACCACGCCCGATCCCGGCGCAGGGTCTCCGCCGACCTCCGGAGCAGCTACGCGCGCCCAACCTGCCGCTGCAGCGCCTCGGTGGTGACCTCAGCAGCTACGCGTGCCCAACCTGCCGCTGCAGCGCCTCGGTGGTGACCTCGTTGTGCGAGCCATGCCACCAGACCCGCCCCTGGCGCAGGACGAACGCCTGCGGCGACTCGTGCCGGATCCCCAGACGTTCCGCCGCCTCGTTCGACAGCGGGCGCTGTTCGATCACGTTGATGACGTACACCGGCCACTCGGGGTGGATCTCGGCGAAGTCCATGACCTCGTCGATGACATGGGCGGAGACCGGACAACGGGTGCTGTGCTTGAACAGCACCGCCCGCGGGCTGCCGATGACCGCTTCAAGGGCGGCGGCGTCGGCGACCTCGTGAACAGACGATGGCGCGCTGGTCTGCGGACTCGGTGACATTGCCATCGCGGTGTGGTCGGGGGGGCGGCGTGCAGGCCGCGCACCACTGATGCCGCATTACGGCTCGAGCGCGGTGCCGGGCGCGGTGCCGGCGATGAACGCTTCCCGGATGACGTTGCCGCCCCACGGCGACACCTCGCCGGTGTCCGGATTCACCATCTCGAAGACGATGTTGCCCGGCGGGACGAAGCGGTCGTTCTCGGGATCGGCCTCGCGCTCGTCGATGTGGGCCCGCATGAAGTCGATCCAGATCGGCAGCGCCACCCGCGCGCCCTGCTCGTCGTAGCCGAGGGTCACCTTCTCGTCGTAGCCGACCCAGACCCCGACGGTGATGTCGGGGTCGAAGCCCACGAACCACGCGTCGGTGTACTCGTCCATCGTGCCGGTCTTGCCGCCGAGCGGCCACCCCAGGCGGCTCGCGCGTACCCCGGTGCCGCGCTGAACCACGCCCTCCATCAGGCTCGTCATGATGTAGGCGGTGTCGGCGGGGACCGCGTCCTCGGACACGGGGCTGTTCTCCTCCAGCGCCTTGCCCTCGCGGTCGACGATGCGGTCGATCTGGTAGGGGACCATCCGCACGCCCCGGTTGGGGAAGACCGAGTAGGCGCTGGTGACCTCGAGCAGGGTCGCCTCGGCCGACCCGAGGGCCACCGACAGGTACGGCGGGGCCTCGGAGGTGAACCCGAGCCGCCCGGCGAAGTCGAGGACGTTCTGGGGGCCGAGCTCGTTCATGATCCAGACGGCGGGGACGTTGCGCGACTTCTCGAGCGCCCGCCGCAGGGTGATGGGGCCCTCGTAGGTGTAGTCGTAGTTGGTGGGTCGGTAGAGCGGCTGCCCCGGCCCCACCTCGTAGGCGATCGGCTCGTCCCGCACGATCGACGTGGTGGTGTACCCCGTGTCGATGGCGGCGGCGTAGAGCACGCCCTTGAAGAGCGAGCCGAGCTGGCGGTAGGCCTGCGTGGCGCGGTTGAACTTGCTGCGGTCGAAGTCGTAGCCGCCCACCATCGCGAGGATGCGGCCGGTGCGGTTCTCGACGGCGAGGAGCGCGGCCTCGGCCAGCGGCTCCTGCTCGAGCTCGGCCTCGACCACCGGCCGGTCGCCGTCGGTATCGAGGGTCGTGACCTCGACCTCGACGAGGTCGCCGGGGGAGACGACCTCGTCGGCGCGCTCTCCGCCGAGGCCCCGGAATCCCTTGTAGTCGCGCGTCGGGGTCACGCGCAGCCCCCTGGGCACGACCCGCGCGGCATGCGGCCCGAACCGCACCTGCATGGCCTCGCCGTCGGCGCCGGTGACGACGGCCGGCACGATGTCCCCCGCCTCGATGGGCAGCCGCCAGCGGAAGTGCTCGTACGTCGAGAGGATCTCCGCCGGGTCGCGGTAGTCGCCGTTCTCCGCCGCCTCCGCGAGGATGTTGCGGGCGGGGGGCCTGAAACCGCGGCGCTTGTCGTGGGCGCGCAACCCCGCCTCGATCGCGCGGTTGGCCGCCTGCTGCAGCCGGACGTCGAGGCTGGTGTGGACGGTCAGCCCTTCCTCGTAGAGCCGCTCCACCCCGTACTCCTGCTCCAGGTGCTGGCGGACCTCCTCGATGAAGTAGGGCGCGATGGAGTTGCTCCGCTCCTGCCGCTCGGCCAGCACGATGGGCCGGGCCATCTCCGCGTCCGCCTCCGCCGGGGAGACGAAGCCCTCCTCGACCATCCGCCCCAGAACGAGGTTGCGGCGGCTCACCGCGAGGTCCATGTTGACGAGCGGGCTCGACCGCGCGGGGGTCGGGAAGGTGCCGACGATGGTGGCCGCCTCGCCGAGCTCGAGCTCGGTCGCGGGCTTGTCGAAGTAGAGTCGCGACGCGGCCTCGACCCCGAACGCGCTGTGCCGGGCCGTGCCCAGCCAGATCTGGTTGGCGTAGAGGGTCAGGATCTCGCGCTTGGTGTAGCGCTTCTCGATCTGAATCGTGTAGAAGGCCTCGACGATCTTGCGCTGCCACGTCTTCTCGAGGCCGAGGCTCTGGCCGCCCAGGGTCACGTTGCGGGCGAGCTGCATGGTGATGGTGCTGGCCCCCGCCGCCGTCAGGTCGCCCTCGAGGACGTTCGAGATCAGCGTCATCACGATGCGGGGAATGTTGAAGCCGACGTGGCTGAAGAAGTCGCCGTCCTCGGCCGCGATGATCGCGTTGCGCAGCACCTCGGGAATCTCGTCGTAGGTCAGGATGACGCGCCGCTCGGTGGCGTACTCGCCGATGACCTGGCCGTCGCGGGCATGGATGCGCGTGATGGTGCCGGGCGTGTAGTCGTCGAGCTCGGAGATGATGGCGAGGTCGGGCGAGTAGGCGAAGATCACGCCGGAGACGAGGCCGAGGGTGGCGATGGAGGTGAAGGCGACGACCATGGCCACGCGCCGCGCGTAGAGGCTTCTGAGGGTGTCCATGCTGCTCCCGTCCTTCGACCGATTATACCTGCTGGTCGGCGCACTCCGACCGCGATCTCTACCTCTTTTCTCGGATCGTGCCGGCCGGACGACCAGTCTCCGCCGGTCCGTCTTCGGGCCGTTCTGTGGAACCTGGACCCGTCGCCCTCTCGGGTGCGATCAATCCGCGCCGGTGGCCGGCATCAGCGCCCCGCGATGAGTTGCCGCAGCCGGGCCACCCCCGCGCTGGCGGGACCGGCGACGGGGGCGGAGTGCGCGGTCGCGGCCCCCGGCAGGATGCGCTCCATCGAGAACTGCGCGAAGAGGATGGCGGTGCGTGCGTCTACACCGCGGACCGCTTCGAGCACGAGGCGGTCGTGCCTCTCGGGGTCGCCGCCGATCAGGGCGTCCATCGCCCCGTCCACCGCCTGGCGGGTGATCGACAGCTCCCGTCCCCGGGCCGCCGCCTCCCTCCCCAGCTCTTCTGCCAGCAGCGTCGCCGAGTCGGGGGCGGTGGCGAGGACGTGCAGGGGGCGCTCGAGCTCGAACGCCCGCTCGACGATGCCCTCGAACGACGTCGCCACCGGAATCTCCATGCCCACCCGGGCCTGCTTGACCGCCTCGCCGAAGAACGATCCGGTCATGATGATGCCCTGCGCCCCCGTCTCCGCGCTGTAGCGGACGAGGCGGTGGATGCGTGACGCGAGCTCGGCGGCGTCGGCGGTGCCGAGGTTGCGGTCGAGGTACAACCCCCCGTCGAGGAGGTGCGCGACGTCGGCGGCGGGCCATCCCCGGTCGAACGCGAGCTGGGTGGTGGGGATGGCGTTCATGAGGGCGTGGATCGCCCCGATGCGGTAGCGCTGCTGCATGGTGGAGGCTCCTTCAGGCACTGACGCGAAATCACCGTGCCGCGTGCCGGGCGCGGAAGCCCTCGGGGAGCGGGCCGCGCCTGCGCGCAGTCGGCAGACCTGTCTCTGTCACCGTCCTCGACGCCGGTGGGCCGGCCGGCGTTCGCCCCGCGTTCCGTGCCGACCGGGGCCCGCCCGCCGACGGCGGCCGACTGCCGCGTTCCTCTGCCGGGGTTCGACAGGGTACCATTGGGCGTATTCGGGACACTCAGGAGGACCAGATGAACCGACCCAGAATCGCGTTGCTGGCCGTCGCGCTCGGCCTCGCCGGCACCGTCACCCTGCAGACGATGCAGAGCAACCAGGCCGTCGAGGGGATGGCCGCCGCCGCCGGTGATTTTCTCGCGTCGCTCCCCGAGGCGCAACAGTCGGCGGCGACCTTCGAGTTCGACTCGGATGAGCGCTCGCGGCACCACTTCATTCCCCCCGAGGTGTTCGAGCGCCACGGCGTGTCGTACGCCGACCTCGGCTTCGAGCAGAAGGTGCGGGCCCAGGACCTGCTGCGGTCGGGGCTCAGCGAGCAGGGCTACATGACCGCCCAGCAGATCATGGAGGTCGAGGGCATCCTCGGCGTGCTCGTCGAGGGCGAGGGCCGGCAGTTCTCGCGCGACCCCGAGGCCTACTGGGTGTCCGTGTTCGGGACCCCGTCGACCACCGGCACCTGGGGATGGCGGTGGGAGGGGCACCACCTCTCGCTGCACTTCACGGTCGTGGACGGGGCGGTCACGGTGAGCACGCCGACGTTCCTCGGCGCCAATCCCGCCACCGTGCCCTCGGGCGCGCGCAAGGGGCTGCGGGCGATGAAGGCGCAGGAGGACACCGCGCGCGAGCTGCTCGCCTCGCTCGGGGCGAGCCAGCGCGAGGCCGCGATCTTCGACGACGTCGCGCCCGCCAACGTGGTGACGGGGGCCGACCTCGTGGTCGACCCGCTCGACCCGATCGGCGTCAAGGGCGCCGACCTCTCGACCGGGCAGCAGGAGATGCTGATGGCGATCATCGAGTCGTGGGTCGGGCTGATGGCCGACGACATCGCCGAGCTGCGCCGCGCCGAGGTCCACGAGGGCGGCATCGAGAACACGTACTTCGCGTGGGCGGGTCCGACCGAGCGGGGCGAGGTGGCCTACTACCGCGTGCAGGGTCCGAACTTCCTCATCGAGTTCGACAACACCCAGGAGGACCCGAACCACATCCACGCCGCGTTCCGCGACTTCGACGGCGACCTCGGCCGCGACCTCCTGCGGGAGCACCTGGCGGCAGACCACTGATTCGGGCGCTACGGACCGGAGCCGACGATTCCGGGAATCGCCGGCTCGCCGTTCCGGTGGCGCCACGACATCCGGCGGCCGGGTCGCGCCCTCCAGCGCGGCCCGGCTGGTGTCGGGTCACCCACCCGCCGGGTCGGGTCGCGTCATCCGTCCCGTCAGGGTTGCGTCATCCGGCCCGACGGGTCGTGTCACTGCGGCCGGGTGGTGCCGTTTCACCCCACCCGCCGGTTCGCGTCAGCGCGGCCGGTGTCGCGTCGCCCCCCGGCGTCCCGTCGGCGCCGGCCGGCGTCACTCCTCGGGCAGGCTGAACGCCAGGTACTCCGACCCCGACGGCGGTCCCATGCGGCCGCCGCCGGCCGCGATGACCACGAACTGCCGCCCGCCGGCGGTGTAGGTCACCGGCGTGGAGAACCCCGCCGCCGGCAGCTCCGCCTGCCACAGCTCCTCGCCGTTCCGGACGTCGACGGCGCGGAGCTTCCGGTCCGGCGTCGCCGCGATGAAGACGAGTCCGCCGGCGGTCACCACGGGACCGCCGTAGCTCTCCGACCCGTACCCCAGGTCCTCGTGGCCCGGATAGCCGCCGAACGGCACCTGCCAGTCGAACTCGCCGGTGGCGAGGTCGACCGACGTCAGGGTGCCCCACGGCGGCGTGTTCCCGGGCAGGCCGTCGTGGTCGCGCACCCAGCGGTAGCCGCCGTGCGCGTAGCGGACCTCGGTGCTCGGCGTGTCGGTCGCCCGCGCCGCGGCCGGCGCCGCGAGGTGGCGCAGCACGCCCCGGCGCTCGATCTCCCCGAGATGCCCGAAGGGCGGCATGCGGTCGCGCCCCTCGCGCAGGATGGTCTCGACCTCGGCCCGGCCGAGCCGGTCGATCACGCCGTCGAGGGACGGGCCGTTCTCGGTCCCCTCCAGGTCGGGGCCGTGGCAGCTCCCGCAGTGCTCGGCGTACACGCCCCCGTCGCTGAAGCCGACGGGTATCTCGTAGAGCTGCAGGATGCCGCCGATCTCCGACATGTTGACGATCAGCCGGTCGGTCCCGGGGTCGAACGCCGAGCCGCCCCATTCCGCCCCGCCGTCGTAGCCGGGAAAGAACAGCGTGCCGTCGAGGGTCGGCGGGGCCCACGGGCGGAGATCGAAGTCCCGGATGATCTCCTGCACGTGCGCCGCCGCCTCCGGGCTGCGGGTGGTCAGCTCGAACGCCTGGCGGGTCACCGCGACGGCCGACACCGGCTCGGTCGGGGCCGGCACCTCGCCGGGCAGCTCGCTGGGCAGGGTCTCCTCCTCGATGATGTCGTAGAGCGGCTCCCCGGTGTCGCGGTCGAAGACGTAGAGGTGCCCCGACTTGGTGGTGAGCGCGACGGCGTCGATGACCGTCCCGTCGCGATCGAGCTCGACCAGGGTCGGCGGCGCGGGCAGGTCGCGGTCCCAGATGTCGTGCCGCACCACCTGGAAGTGCCAGCGCAGCTCGCCGGTGCGGGCGTCGAGGGCGAGCAGGCAGTTGGCGTAGAGGTTGTCGCCGGGGCGGCGGCCGCCGTAGAAGTCGGGCGTGGCCGACCCGGTGGGGACGAACAGCAGGCCGCGCTCCTCGTCGAGGGCCATCGCCGTCCACGTGTTCGCGCCCCCCGCGTTCTCCAGCGAGCCGGGGGCCCAGGTCTCGGCCGCGGGGTCGTCGGGGCGCGGGATGCTGTGGAACTGCCACTCGAGCTCGCCGGTCCCGGCGTCGAAGGCGCGGATGCTGCCCGGCAGCGCCCCGTCGCTCTCCGAGGTGGAGAAGCCGAACACCAGCCGGTCCTCGAACACGACGCCGGGCGCGGTCACCGTCATCGGCCCCGACTCGCCGGGCAGCATGAGATCGAGGCGGCCGCCGTCGCCGAACGCCTCGGCGGGCTCGCCGGTCGCCGGGTCGAGCGCGATGAGAATCCGCCCGGCGGTGTAGAAGAGGCGGGGGCCGCCGTCGCCGTCCCACCACATCAGCCCGCGCTGCGCCGCCCCCGGCAGCCCGGGATCGTGGCGCCACAGCTCGTCCCCGGTGGCCGCGTCGAGGGCGAACGCGACGAGCCGCGGCGACAGGCCGTACAGCACCCCGTCGATCACGAGCGGGCTCGTGTACATGGTCGAGCGGCTTCCGCGCAGCTCTCCCGAGTCGTAGGTCCACGCCAACTCCAGCTCGTGGACGTTGCCGCGGTCGATCTGGTCCAGGGCGGAGTAGTGCGACCGGCCGGCGTCGCCGAGGTAGACGGGCCAGTCGGTGTCCTGGGCCCCGGCGTCCGGTGCGGCCAGGGCGAGCGCGGCCAGGACGAGGGTGAGGAGCCCCACCGCGTCGGGGCTGCCGCCGCCGGCCGCGGCGGCGTTGCCGCGGTGGACGGTTCTTGCGCGGGTCTCAGACATGGCGAGTCCTTCCCAATCGGTTGCGGAGGCGTTCCCGGGCAGGCGGACCGCCCGCGGTCTTCGCTATTCTAGTCGTGAGCCGGTTGCGAGGCCTTCTGCGCACTACCTGGATGAAGGCGGCCGGCGCGGGCCCCGCCTGCGGAACGGGAACCGGGGGGCGACGATGAGACTGACAGGTTGGGTGACCGTCGGGTGGATGGTGGCGGCCTCGGCCGTGGCGGCGGCCGCGGCGGAGCTGAGGCCCGAGACGGTCCGCGCCTTCGACCGCTACGTGGAGTTGACGGAAGAGCGCATGCGGGCCGAGGTCGAGGGCCGAAGCCCGTTCCTGTGGCTCGACCGTCTCGACGCGGCCGGGCGCGACGAGGTGCTCGCGCGGCTGCAATCCGGCGAGGTCGTCATCGAGCGGCTCCGGACGCGGGACGGCGGGGACGAGGTCGACATTCCCTCCGGCATGGTCCATCACTGGATCGGCACCGTTCTCATTCCCGGCGTGAACCTCGACGAGACGATCGCGCTCGTGCAGGACTACGACCGCTATCCGGAGGTATACGCGCCCGACGTCCAAGCCTCGGCGATCCGGTCGCGCGCGGGCGATCGCTTCGAGGTCTACCTGCGCCTCTACACGAAGAAGATCCTGACGTGGGTGGCCGACACGGAGCACAGCGTGGAGTTCGTCCGGGTCGGCGACACTCGCATGCACGTGCCGAGCCGCAGCACCCGCATCCGCGAGATCGAGCATCCGGACACGCCGCGGGAACGCGCCCGGCCCGAGGGCAACGATCGCGGGTTCGCGTGGCGGCTCAACAATTACTGCTCGTTCGAGGAGCGGGACGAGGGCACCCTCATGCAGTGCGAGTCGCTCACCCTCACCCGGGGCATCCCGTTCCTTTTCGGCGTCGTCCGGCCGTTCGTGACCGCCGTGCCCCGCGAGAAGCTGACCCTCACCCTGGAGGCGGCCCGGCGCCGGCTCACGGCTGGATCGTGATGCCGGCCGGTGCCGGCGTCACGGGCGGCCGGGCTCCCGCGCGATCGGCTACACGGCTGGGGACCGGGTGGGCGGCCGTGACCGCCTCCTGTGTGCTGGCGGACGCCTGCTGCCGTCGCCGGGACGAACCCGGGGTTTCGATCTCTCACGAGCCAGTTTCAATTGCCGGCTGTTCGGCCGCAATTGCCGGCCGTTCGGCCGCGTTCAGCCGGGGGGCTCGGGCGAAGCGTTGCCTCGATCTAACTGCGATCGCGACGGTCACGGGCGTGGCCGATGGCGGGGTCGGGGTCGACGGGAGAGTGCTGGCCGAGCACACAGGGTCGCCCATCCGAGGTCGACCTCGACGTCGGCACGATGACTCCGGCAGGGCGTGGAGCAGCGGGATAGCTCATGAACGGGGATGAGGTCCTAGCCGATGTCGCCGCCGCCGCGGCGCCGCTGGCGGGGGAGGGAAGAACGTTCTGCCGCAGGTGAGCGTCGACGGGGGGGCGGCGGCGCTGGCGCGGTTTCTCGTCTGCAGTCGAACAACTCGATATCGAGCTGGTCCAGTTCCTCGAGGGCGACAAGATCGGACTCGGCGCCGCCGCCGGCCGGGCCGGGGTTCTTCGAGACGGCGTGACCTGGAGCACGCGCTCGATGATGGCGAATTGGTGAGACCATCCACGGCGGCACGTCCAGCCTCCGAGAGCCGGCGGGCGCGAGGGTGACGCTGATGGTGGACGGGAGCCTGAGCGCACGGCCGGTCACGAGATCCACGATGAGCGGTGCCATGGACGTGAACACACCAGCGACGTAGTTCAGGTCGCATTCGTCACAGCGAAACGTGACGGCGCCCAAGAGTCCTGTCAGCGCCCCGGCCGGAAGGTCCGCCCACAGCCAGGGGCTCATCCTGCGAGAGAGCCGCACCTGGCGCGACTGGCCATCCGACTCAAGGCGGATCTCGGGGGCGTCGGAATCCCTCACGACGACCGATGTGGGTGTAGTCCCGACTGGATCTCCTTCGATGAACACCTCGGCCCCCGGCGGAGTCGATGTCACCAGTACGCGCTGCTGAGCGGTCCTGTTGAACATGGTCGCGCAGCCCTGCGAGACCATGACGATGATGGCGATTGTGATGATCCTCATGACCTTGAACCCTCCTGCGGTCCGCTGGCGACGGATTCACCCGAGTCCTTCGAACCTCGCCCGATCGCGGGCCGCCCGCCACCCAACCGTCGTTCTCAGAATCGAATGCCGGCGCCAATCCTGAAATCGAAGAGTACGAGATGAGGGAGGGGTGGCGTCCTGAGCCCGTGCGCCGGCGGTACCTGATCCGAGCAGGGCAACGAGCGCAGCGGTCACCGTGAGCAGGGTTGCCGGGACCGCTGGCCTAGCCGGCGAGAGCATCGAGCTGGTTGCCCTGGCGTCGCCGGACGTGGGTGTGCAGCATGTCGGATTCGACATCGCCTTCCTCCTGGTACCTTTGAAAGCGCAGGATGCACCGGAAACCGGCTCAGCGGCTGGAACAGCGCGCTCGCCGCCGCCTTGTTGGCGACAGCGGGGTTGCGGGACGGTCCAGACGGAGCGGATCCACGTAGTGCGTCATGGTGACGTCCGCGGTCGCACCGGAGGTTGCTTCGAGCGGCGGGCACCGCCGTTCCTGGCCCGCGCGGGCGTGCCGGGCCCCGGCCGCGGGTTCCGAGATTCTCTGCGTCTCCGGGCAGGTCCGGAGGTCCGCAGGCCGACGTCGACGAGCTCGTCGTGCCCCTCGGCCGCCCCGGCCTCGCCGCCGCCGGCGACGTCGCCCCGGCCGCGGCGGCCGAGCCCGTCGCAGGCATCGAGACGGAGGCCTCCATCTGGTCCGGAATCGGCGCGACCGCTGCCGGCGAGACGGATGTCCTCGCGACCGCGGCGGCCGGCGACGTCGGACAGCGGGTCGAGGTCCTCGCCTCGGCGGAGCGGGGGAGGACGTTCGCGCCGGCGCTGGGCGACCTGGTCGTCGCCGGCCGGTGAGGATTTCCAGATGCCCGCAAAGCCCCGGTGGCTCCTCGCCATCCCCGACGCCATCAGCCAGCTCGAGCAGCTCGACCGGCAGCTCCTCACCCGGCGCGACATCGAGCGGCTCTTCGGCGTCGGCAAGGTGCGCGCCGCCGCCCTCATGACGACCTTCGGGGCCGAGCTCGTCGGCAACCAGAAGACGCTCCCGCGGACGAAGCTCCTGCAGCAGCTCAAGAAGCACCGCGGCCGGGCCGCGTTCCGCCACGAGGAGGAACGCCGCGAGCGCCTGGCCTCCGAGCTCCAGAAGGCCCGGCTGACCGGGGTCCGGTTCAAGGTGTCCGCCGAGAGCATGAGCGCGAAGCTGGCGAACCTGCCCGATGGGGTGAGGGTCGAGTGCGGGCGGATCGAGGTGCGGTTCGACGGGGCGGAGGACGCTCTGGTGCGGCTCTACACGCTGGCCCAGGCGCTCGGGAACGATCTGGGGCGGTTCCAGTCGCTCGTCGGTCGTTGAGTCGGTGGGGGAGAGGTGGTGAACAGATGACGGACGCCCTGGTGCCGGTGGTCGAGACGCCGGCGGTCGACGCGGCCGCGGCCGCGGAGGCGACCTCAGGCGTGGTGCCGGCGGGCTCGGCCGCGCTCGCGTTGCCGCGGGTGATCGTCGAGGCGGGGCCGACGGCGGTGGGGAAGTTCGTGGAGTTCTTCGCCGGGCGGATCGCGAACGAGCGGACCCGGGCGGCGTACGCGCGGGCGGCGGGGCAGTTTCTCGGGTGGTGCGAGGGCCGGGGTCTCCGGCTCGAGGCGGTCTCGCCGCTCCACGTCGCCGCCTACATCCGGACGCACCCGGGGTCGGCCCCGACGGTGAAGCAGCACCTGGCCGCGATCCGCATGCTCTGCGACTGGCTCGTCGTCAGCCAGGTCCTCCCGGTGAACCCCGCCGCGGCCGTCCGGGGCCCGAAGCACGTCGTCACCAAGGGGGCGACGCCGGTCCTCTCGCCGGCGGAGGCCCGGAAGCTCCTCGAGGTGATCGACACGGGCACCTTGGCCGGGCTCCGGGATCGGGCGCTGCTCTCGGTGATGCTCTACAGCTTCGCGCGGGTGAGCGCGGTTCTGGGAATGCGTCGGCAGGACTATTTCGGGCAGGCGAGCCGGGGGTGGCTCAGGCTCCACGAGAAGGGCGGGAAACGACATGACGTGCCCGCCCACCATCGGGCGGCGGAGGCCCTCGACGAGTACCTCGCAGCGGCCGAGATCGAGGAGCCGAAGGCAGCGCTCTTCCAGAGCGTGGACCCGGCGGGGCGCCGGCTGACGGGACGGGCGCTGCAGCGGCGAGTCGTCCTGGCGATGATCAAGCGGCGGGCCGCGGACGCGGGGCTCCCGCCCTCGACGTGCTGCCACACGTTCCGGGCGACGGGGATCACGGCGTATCTGTCGAACGGAGGAACCCTTGAGCACGCGCAGCAGATCGCGGGGCATGCGTCGCCGAAGACGACGAAGCTCTACGACCGGACTGCCGACACGGTGACGGTCGACGAGGTCGAACGCATCGTGATCTGAACGCGGTCCGCGCCTCGGCCTCCGGCGCGGGAGACCGGCGATGGCAAGAAACCGGTGCCTGACCCGGAAGACCGGG
The DNA here is from genome assembly GCA_965261285.1 of Vicinamibacterales bacterium. Classification (GTDB taxonomy): domain Bacteria; phylum Acidobacteriota; class Vicinamibacteria; order Vicinamibacterales; family UBA8438; genus JAJEEA01. The sequence goes on from OZ253457.1 coordinate 951,690, forward strand.
ACGCGGATTCAACGGGGGACTCTTCGCCACCGGCTCCTACGTTCGCCGGGCGGGCACGAGGTGCGCGAACCAAACCCACGCGACGCCCGACACGAGGGCCGCGCCGAGGAGCGCTCCCGGCAGGGCGCCGCCGTAGGCCTGGTCGAGGCCGCGGTCGATCACGCCGGGAACGGTCATCGCGGCGGCGGCGAGGACCACGAGGGCCGGGCGGTCGCGCAGGACCAGCACGTAGGCTCCCAGCAGCAAGGCCCCGCTGATCAGCCCCACGACCGCCCACGACGCGAGGTTGTCGGGCGTGGTGCCCGGCGCGGGCGTGGTGCCCGGCGCCAGCACCGCCCCGATGAGGACCAGCCCCGCTCCGACCGCTGCCTTCCGGCGCGTCCAGTGCGCGGTAAGCCGGTTCGCCAAGGTGACGGCCAGCAGGGTGACCAGCGCGAGGAGCAGATAGTCCAGTAAAGGCGCGCGGGCGGCGTTGAGCCAGGGGGCGGCGAACGCCGCCGGCTCGTGAACGGACCAGGGAGGCAGGCCCCGGCCGACGGCGGCCTCGGTGAGGGCGAGCGCCCCCAGGGCGCCCAGCCCAACGGCCACACCGGTCCCGATCAGGGACCACCGCTGGTCCTTCGTCTCGCTCGCCTCGCCGACTGCCGGCCGTGCGCCGGCCAGCAATCCGAACAGGACCGCGGCGATCAGCCCGGCGACGATCAGGTGGTTCGCGAGTCGAATGCCAAGCTGGAGCGGCAGCGGCTGCGCCGTGGACAGGTCGTTCATGAGCCCCGGCCAGGCGTTCGCCAAGTTCACGACGCTGGCGAGCAGCACCAGCCCGGCGACGGCGAGGCCGAGCCGGAAGTCGAACGTCTTCCGGGTCATGCGGACCACCGCGAGGACCGCGCCCGCCACCAGAAGCAGCAGGAGGACGATGGTCGAGGCGACGCTCGCGATCTGCAGGGACGCCCGCCGCTGCTCGTCGGCACGGTGCCAAGCCTCGGGCAGGGCGACGTAGCGGTGCGTGTTGACCACCTCGTCGCCGGCAATCTCCACCGCCACCCGAGCCTCGCCACCTGCGAGGTCGGAGACCGTCTCGTCGCGGAAGATGAACGTCCAGTCCGTGCGCGCGGGACGGCTGAACGACTCGGCCGAGACCTCCGGCAGGTCCGCCGCCTGGCCGAGCCGGATGAGGGCGTCGCGGGCCAGCGCGCGGGCGGCTTCCTCGGACAGCGAGGCCCCGGGGGTGCCCTCCGCGAGCCGGAGCTCCCGCTGCCACGGCGTGCCGTCCGAGGCGATCCACACGATGTGCTCCTCGGCCCGCGCCGCCACGTCGCCCTCGAACCGGGCGTAGCGCACGCGCCAGCCCGTGGCGACCAGATAGTCGCCGAGCAGCGCGCGGTGGGCCTCCTCCCCCGCCTCGCTCCAGACGAAACGGTGCTGGGCCACTCCTTCCACCGTGGGGCCTGGCTCGAGGCCGTCGAAGATCCAGCTCGTCTCGGTCCAGGCCGCGGGGTCGACGCCCTGACCGGCGAGCACCTCCCGGGCCGCCGCCACCGCCTCGGCGCGGCCCACCCCGACCCCCGGCGACTCGCTCGGGGTGGCGGCCGTGTACGCCCAGAGCCCGAACCCCACGACGCCGACGACGGCCGCCACCGGCAGGGCCGGCAGGTGCCGGGGCCGTTCCCCGCGCCGCGCCGGGTCCTCTTTCGCGCCGTGCTCACCTCTCATCAGTCTGCCCCCGGTGTTTGTTCGACCGCCGCCGTCTCTTCACGTCCAGCCCGAACCGGCAATCCCTGGCCGACCGAGGCCAGAGCACACACCATCATGGGGTTCACCGCGACACTCTGCTCGAGAATCCAGTCGATGTAAGGACGACACCCGCGTGTAGACGCCGTAGGCGCCCGGCTGGGCGCAGCCGGCGCCAAGCTCACGACCCCGTCAGGGCACACGCCGCCGCTTTTGAGCGGTTATTACATGACGGGTTGTGTATGTCAAGGATGCTGCCGACCGCTTGTGACGGCCTATTTTGCATCTATCTTTAGCAGGTACTTGCCGCATTTGTATGCACCATGGTTAGCCTATGCCTACAATTTTAGAGGGGACAGAAGGGGTGCAGTGTGGTAATCAAAAAGCTCAGAACGGTGGCGCGCCTGCGCGGGACGGGAGGCACCCGCGCGGGGGGGGCGACAAAACGGAGAGAATCGCCATGAGCGACCAAGACGCGTTCGAGCGAATCCTGGCGGCAATGTACAACGCCATGCTCGACGATGCCCGCTGGCCGGCCGCCTCGGCCCTGATCGACGATGCCTGCGGCATCCAGGGCAACGACCTCATGGTCGGCGAAGGCCCGAAGGACGACGTCCGGGCCCTCTTCATCGGGGTGTACAGCCGCGGCCAGCGCCGCGAAGACCTGGAACGCGATTACCTCGAGAACTACCACTCCATCGACGAACGCGTGCCCCGATTCCGCGAGCTGCCCGACAGCCGCCTGGTGCACGTCAGCGACCTGTTCACGGCCGAGGAGCTGAAGGCCTCGCCCGCCTACAACGAGGCGTTGGTCCGGGGCGGCTGCCAGAACGCCCTGAATGTGCGTCTCGACGGGCCGGACGGCTCGCACATCGCCTGGAACCTCGGCGATCCGGTGGACTCGGACGGCTGGGGGGCTTCACGCGTCGCGATGGTGACGGCGCTGCTGCCCCATGTCCGGCAGTTCGTCCTCGTCCGCCAGGCGCTGGTCCGCGCCGACGCGCGCAACGCAACCGTGACCGACCTGCTCGACAACCCCCGGATCGGCGTTCTTCACCTGGACCGGCGCGGGCAGGTCATCGCCGCCAACGACCGCGCCCGCAGCATCCTGCGGCACGGCGATGGGCTATCGGACCGGGGCGGGATGCTGGGCGTCCGCACGGCGGCCGACCAAGCCCGTCTCGAGCGGCTGGTCGGCGACGCCCTGCCGGCCTCCGGCCCGGCCCCGCGCAGCGGGTCGATGCTTCTCCGCCGCTCGCCCGTGCTGCCGCCGTTCGCGGTGCACGTCAAGCCTGGGGGGGCTCCGCAACCCGATTACGGGGCGCGGCACGTCGCGGCGCTCGTGCTGATTGTCGAGCCGGGGCGCCGGCATCGCGTCAATCCCCACCTGGTGGCGAGGGCCCTGGACCTGACGCCAGCGGAGACCCAGGTCGCGGTCTGGTTGGCGGAAGGCAGGAGCGTACGCGATATCGCCGAGGCGACGGGTCACACGGAAGGCACCATCTACTGGCACCTCAAGCAGATCTACCAGAAGCAGTCCATTTCCCGGCAGGCGGACCTCGTGCAGTTGGTCCTGTCGCTCGCCGAGCTCGGCTAAAAGGGAATCACTCCTGCTGGCTATCGTCACCCGCCTGACCATGGCTCGGCAGGCTGGTTGGGAACATCCCCCGAACTCCATCCCGGAATCCCTCGCCCGAGGTCGTCCGCGGCGCGCTTTCTCGGACGCTTTGCTGCACGGCGAGGGTGCGCTCTGTCAAGGATGCCGCACCACGTCTCTTTGCCTCTATATTTGGCTGGACACCGTACCGTATCCAGTTTGTTAATAGTCGTCTATTGCCTACAATTTTGGATGTCAGCACGAATACGCGGTGAGCCCGCGCACGGGGAAGGAGCTGATGAGAGGTGAGCACGGCGCGATCGAGGAGCCGGCGCGCAGGAAGCGGCCCGCGAACCGCGGCTGGCGGCGCCGGGCGGCGTTGGTGGTCGGGCTGGCGGCGGTCGGCCACGGCGCGACGCCGGCGGTGGCGACGGCCGAAGGGGCGACCCTCCGTTGGGTCCAATAAGCGGTATTCGGTTAACTGCAGGCGGAGGCGGCGGCCGGGCTACTTCTTGGCCGCCTGTGGCCTCCGTTTGGCCCAGTAGGTGGTCATGCGTTCCGACACCGCCTGCTTTTCCGCGGCCGTCATCGGCCTGCGCTTCCTTTCCGGCTTGGCGTCGGACTTGCTCTCGGCGGCGGCGGCCGCCGCCGCCGGCGGCGGCTTCCTCGTTGAGGAGGACCGCCGTGAGGTTGAGCGCGGCGCCGGCGGCGCCGACGCTCCCAGAATCTGCTCGACGTCGGTCAACGCCTTGATCTCGGCCTGGAGGCGGTCGATCTCGCTTTGGCGGTCGGCAATGGCCTGTGCGATGTCACTCATGCGGCTGGAGAGCAGTGGTCCGGTGAGGGAGATGTCAACCAGCGCGGCGGCGGCGCCGGCCGTTCCCCAAGTGCGTTGCCCGGACCGTCGCCGCGGCGGTCGGCGCCCCGACAGCGCCGGCCGCGGCCGAAGACCAAGCCGGCCCGATGGGCAGATGCCCTCGCGGAGCTCCGCGCTCTGCAGGCCGAGTACCAGGCGTGGCGCGATCGACCTCGACGCCCTCGACGTCGAGCTGCCGCGAGGGTTCAGCCGGGACTGAACGCCGCGGCCACCGCGGCCGCGCCCCCCCAGGGTCCGATAACGGACCTGATGTCAACTTCGGGGTGGTGCGTGGCCCGGAGCTGCCCGCGCCAGCTCGAGGCGGCGCTTCTCAGCTGTTCGCTCCCGGAACGTCCGCCTCGGCCGCGGCGGGCCCGTGACGGGTTCGGGGTCCGGTGGACGACGTCGACGAGTTCGCCGCGCCCCTCGGCCGCCCGGGCCGCAACGCCGGCGTCGTGGCCGGTGAGATCGCCGCGGCCGCGCCCACCGCCGGCGTCGCGGCGGCGGCTTCCAGTCGGCCCGGAACCGGCACCGCCCGGCCCCCGACGTCGGAGCCGGACGCGCAACCGCCTGGGCGGGGCCACCGGCGCGCCAGCCGGCGAGTCGACGTCCCGGCCGGCCGGCGCTTGCTCGCGCGAACCCGGCGGCCACCCTGGCGCTGAGGATCTCGACGGTGTCCGCCAAGCTCCGGTGGCTGCTCGCCCATCCCCGACACCATCACGCGTCCCGGTGAGGCCGGACGATGCCCGCCCAGGGGCCCGCCCCCGGTTCCGGGGTCACCCACGCGCAGGTAGCAGCCGTAGAGAGCGTCCTTCATCGCGAAGAGGCCCGACCGTTCCCCGGGCGAGCATGCGGGCGGTGGTGCGTCTTCACGTAGCCGATGACGGGCAGGCCGCGGCGGTGCCAGATGCCGTGCAGGGGACCGTCGAGCACCGTCAGCCACCCGCCGTTCGAGAGGGCCTCGGCGATGTTCGCCTCGGCGTCACGCATCAGGCGCTGGAGCTGCTGACGCGCCGCTTCGACGTCGGTCCCGTCGACCGCGTACGGCTCCCAGTGCCATCCGTCGCGGTCGGGCCGGCCACCCGTGAAGATGGCGGCACGCCCCGCTCGGCGCTGGTCATGCTCATGCGGCTCTTGTACGCTATTACGTGACGGGGGATCAGATCCTGGCTGCTGAATATCCCCGGCTCGGGGGAGACAGACGGCCCCGAGCTGTACAGCTTGGTCCCACTTCGCTCGCAGTGCAACGGGGGCGCGACAGGACCTCTACGCCCGCGGACAACTACGTGTACACTGCGACCGAGGAACGGCACCATGACCACGGCAACGCCGCAAGAGAACCCCGAGGCACGGCCACGGGCGACGTATCGGGACGTGCTCGACGCACCGGCCCACCGAGTAGCCGAGATCGTCGACGGCGTGCTCTACACCAACCCACGGCCGGCCGCGCCGCATGCGCTGGCCTCGTCGCGGATCGGCTACTCCCTCACGGGTCCGTTCGACGTCGGCCGGGGCGGCCCCGGGGGCTGGTGGATCGTCTTCGAGCCCGAGCTGCACCTCGGAGACGACATCCTCGTCCCCGACCTGGCGGGCTGGCGGCGGACGCGCATGCCGAGGTACCCCAAAACCGCGTACTTCACGCTCGCACCGGACTGGGTGTGCGAGATTCTCTCGCCATCGACCCGCCGACTCGACCTCGACGCGAAACGGCCGGTGTACGCACGAGAGCAGGTGCGCCACCTCTGGCTGATCGACCCCGCCGAACGCACGCTCGAAGCGTTCAAGCTCACGGAAGGCGCGTGGACGAGGATCGCGTCCACGGCCGACAACGACCCCGTCCGAATCGCGCCATTCGAGGCGGTCAGTTTCAACCTCGGCGACCTCTGGCCCTGACAGCCCGTCACCGGCTCCCCCGACAAACGTCCGGGAACACCACCACAGGGGGACCGCCGCCGGGAAGGCGGCCCGGGCCCGGCCCGGGGGTTTTGTTCCCGGTGGGTGCCCGGTGCCAGGCCCTACCGCGGTTCGGACGGCGTCATGTCCAGCAGCTCCCCGGCGTCGCCTCGGAAGTCGATGTCGGGCAGGATCGTCTGCGGTTTGAAGATCACGCGGTAGTGGTGGGTGCCGACGTTGACGGCGTCCACCTGCTCGGCGAAGTAGGTCACGTTGTCCGACAGCCCGAGGAAGTGTTTCTTGTACTGACTCGGTGCGGTCTCGCACGTCACCTCGAGCTGCCGTCCTTGGTCATCGATGGCACACAGACCTTCTATCGCCAAAAGGTAGGTGTCGGTAATGCCGTTCAGGAACACTACCCTCCGCATGATCTCGAAGTTGTCGGCGGCTAACGACAAGTTCCTCGACGCCACCTCGGCGTCGCTGCACGAGCTCTGGGCCGTGAGTCCCATGACCGCGATCAGTGCGACCACGGTGCCGATCATCTGAATCCGCTGCATCGTGTCTCCTCCTCGGGTGTTGCGCTCCCCCGTGTTCACCCCACCTGCGGGATCTCGCTGGCCTTGATCCCGCGCGGATCGTCGTCAGCCAATCGTACTGTGCGAAGGTCTTCACGAGCCGCCCCCCCCGGGCGATGTACCACCGGGTCCCGTACCCGTTCGGTCGACACATCCCGCGCCGCCTGGGATGCTTCCGGCCGGGATGCCGTCGGCTTCGGCGATCTCGAGGTCGAGCGCCGCTTTCAACTCGGCCGCCGTGGCCTCTCGGGCCAGGATCTTCCGCGGACAGTCGAGGCGGCCGGGGTGTCGTCGCGCCTCCCGCTCGCGGCGGCCGGCAGCCTGATTCGGCAGGTGCAGGTCGACGGCGGCCCGGCGTCAGGCGACCCGCGCGGGCTACTTCGACGCGATGCGGCTGCGTCTCGTCGGCGGGCGCCTGTTCACGCGCCGCGACGGGACTGGGGCTCCGCGGGTCCTCGTGGTCAACGAGAGCTTCGCGCACGCGAGGTGCTCGGCCGGGGCGCCGGCCGTCGGACAACGGGTGGCCGCCCGGCGGCGCGGTCTTCGGGTTCAGGCGCCGAGGACCTTCAGGCCCTGCTCCCGCAACCTGACCCTGCGGGCCGACGTACCGGTAGACGAGCGGCTGCGCACCAGGTTCTGCCGTGACACGCGAACCATCCTGGCCGGCCACCGGCACCGCGAGGAGCCCGAGCCGTTCGTGGTCGGGGAGTTCGCCATCGACTACGGGCGGCGCCGGGTGACGGTGGGCGGCGCCCCGGTCAAGCTCACCGCCACCGAGTACCGGAGATGAAAGATGACCGGCAGGTCGGCGAGCTCGGGGGATCTGGCGCATCAGCTCGATGCCGTCGACGTCGGGATGCGCGGCACGCTGCCCTCGTTCAAGACCGAGACGGCGACGTGCGCGCCCCTCGCGCACCCCCGCGACCCGGTCGGGGTCGACTCGGGGGCGCGGCGCGCGGCGTTCGAGAAGAGGTTGTTGAGCACCTGCACGATGCGCCGGCGGTCGGCCATCACGGGGGGCAGCCCCGCCGGCAGGTCGCCGCGGCCGGCGTTCGATCTCGTCGAGCGGCGCCAGGTCCTTCATGGTCACCACCACCGACCCGATCTCGCCCCCTCGGTGCGGATCGGCGTGGCGCTGATGAGCGTCCTGACCGCTGCGATCGTCGGGGACCGAGAGCACGATCTCCTCGGCGCAAACCGTCTCGCCGGTGCCCAGCGTCTGCTCCAGCGGGATCTCGGCCAGCGACACCTCCCGCCCGTCGACGCGGCGGACGGGGACCACCTCCAGGAGCCGCTCGGCCGGGTGGCCGGCCGTCCGCAGGCTCTCGACGATGCGCCGCGCCTCGCGGTTGAACGAGACAGCCCGGCCGGCGCGGGCATTGAGGACCACGACCCCGACCGGCGAAGTCTCGACCAGGGCCTCGAGGTCGGCCCGGGTGGAATGGCCACGAAGTCCATCTGCGCAAGGACCTCGCGGGCGGCATTGGTGGCACGCTCCAGTTCCGCGCGCGCGGTCGGCGGCCGCCCGGTGCTGGTCCTCTACGGCGGCGAGGCGGGCGCGGTCTCGGTCGATCTCCTCGAGCCTGGCGATGGCCTCGTTCATCAAGGTCAGCGCGTCCAGGTAGTGCTTGCCTCGCGCCCGGTCAGCTCGAGGTAGCGGACGGCTGACGCCTGTGAGCGTCGCCAGTTGGCCACGGCGGTCCAGATCCGGGCGTACCGGTAGTAATAGTCCGCCGGGGTTGGCAAGTCGTGGTCGGCTTGGAGGGCGTCGGGTGGCTCAGGGCGTCGCTGGAGGCGGTCCGCCCCGTGCCCCAGAAGGCGGCCATCGGTAGCGCGGGCCTAGGCCCCTCGACGACGACGGCCAACGCCCGGTCGAACGCGTCGCCTTCCGCATGCCAGCGGGCGATGCGCATCAGCTCCCCAGAACCCGTGCGTGGTCGTGGCCTCGGCCATCTTCCGCAGGCCGAGGTTGATGCCCTCGGCGAGCAGCACGTTGAGCAGACCGATGCGGTCGCGTCAGGTCCTCTCGACGCGGAGGACGCTGTCTTCGATGCTCCCGCCAGCGCCCCCAGCCTTCCCGTCACCCCGCATCCAGTTCGCCAGGTCGGACTGGTCCTCGCGCAGCCTGCGCCTCCGGCGCGGTTGACAACAGTCGGACCCGCAACTCGTCGTCTCCGGCAGTCGGGATCGAGCAGCGCCGCACCGAGCCCGGCGGTAGCGGTGAACGACCCGGTCGACGGCTTGGCATTGCACCTTGAGCATGGTTATCGAGGCGGGGGCCTTCGACCAGCTTGCGGTTGCGGTCGAGGAGCTTGCCGTACATGTCGCGACCGGCTTGGTCGAGCGTGTCGCGCCACGCTTGCTGGAGGAAGCACACCAGCGCGAGGTGCCGGCGCGGGACCGCCATCTCGCGCACCCGGTCGGCCGAGGGCCGAATTCGAACGCTGTGGAACAGGATCCGCTGATAGCTGCCGTTGACCCAGCCGACAGTCGATTTCCAGCACCCCGGTCGCCGCCGACCGATGGGTTCGACGAGCCGGTCTTGATGCGGTGCAGAGGCGAGTGCGGATCCCGTCCCTCTCCTGGTATACTGACCTAATGCCAAACTTCGATCTCCGACGATATCTCAGCACGCAGCAGCAGCAACAGAAAGGCCTGACGCTACTCCTCCGCTTCTCGTCACCCATCCCCCCTGGAGTGGCAGTCTGTCATGACGGAAGGCGCTACAGCGCAGATCATCAGTTGGTCACTTACAGGAATCGCCGGTGTTTGGCTGGCCGCCTACCTCGTCCGCCCTGTGCTTGATTGGTGCTATCGGGACATTGACACGTTCGAGTCGCTTCTCCCGACCGTGCGGCGTATCCAGGATATACGTTCTCATCAGTCGGTGATGCGCTATCCTACACTTCATAACGACCAACCTGAAGACACCTCTTCAAGGTCCCAAGAGGAAGCACAATTACACAGCGAACTAGTAGCTCAATTTGTGGAGCTCAAAACTAGATTGGTCCGGCTGGGCATTGAGACATCATTGCTCAGCCTACAATATGCACACATTGATGGACTGTTGGCAACCCTGAGTGCCTACATGACAGACGGTGACTTGAACGGCGCAAGGGCCCACGTCAGCGGCCTGTCGCCTCGGTAGCCCTCCGCATTCATTCCCGGCGGCACTCGATGGTGTCCAGGGGGCTTCAGGATCGGGTTTCTCGCTTCCCCCGAACCCGTTGCGGCGCATCCACTGGATTTCACCGATCCAGACCGACACACCCGCCGCCTGGAGGCATCCGCCTCGACGCCGGCGGCGGCCGCGGCCGGGGCGGCCTCGACGGCCACGGCGCCCGGAGCGCTCCGGGGGGTCGCAACGAGCTGCCGGCGGACCTCCGGACCGCCCGGCGCCGCGGCCGAGGCTGGCGTTCCCGCGCCGCCGCTCGTGGCCGCGCCTGTCCTCGGCCGCGCTCGGCGGCGGTAACCGGCGAGCCCCGGGCCGTTCGTTCCCCGGCCCGGACTCGGGATCGCCTCTCTCGGGGCTTCGGGGATGGGGAGCTCGGTGGCCAGCGGCTCGGTGGTGTTGTTGTCGTTCTGCTTGTCCCGCCGCGGCCAGCCGCTCGGACGACGTCGTCCGTCTCGGCCGCGAGTCGTGAGGTGGAGCGCGCCGCCGCCGGGCGTCGACGCTCCGAGAATCTCCTCGACGCCGGTCAACGCCTAGCGGGGCGAACGGCGGAACCGGAGGGACGGACGATGTTGAGAGGCGTGCTGGCGATTCGCGGACAGGCGGCGGCGCGGGGCTACGGGTTCATCGGGGTCGAGGGGCATGAGGACGACGTCTTCGTCCTCGGTTCCGAGGTAACCGACGAGCACGGCGGGCCGGCGACCCGTGGGGAATGGTCGGCGTTGGACGGCCGGGCCGTGGAGATCGGCGATGTGATCACGACGGCCCGGGGCGACCAAGCGACGAACGTGCGGCTGCTGCCGGTCGAGAACGCCTCGACGGACGGCGGCGCCGAAGCCTCGCCGGCCGACGGCGACGCGGGGGTGCCGGAGGATGCGGTGAACGAGGAGCCATGGGCGGCCGGGATCCGCGCGCACCTTGAGCTTCGGGGCTGGACGCAGGGCGAGTTGGCGTCGCGGTCCTCGTTGAAGCCGAATACGGTCGGCGCGGTCCTGCGGGGCGACCCGACCAGCACCCGCACCCTGACCGCGATCGCCGCCGGGTTCGGCGTGGCGGGCCGGCCGGCTACTTCCCGTCGATGAGGTTGCCGATGCCGAGTGCGTGGTCCAGCACCGAGCCTTCGCCCTGCCGGCGCCCGCCGGTCTGCGGCGCCGCCTTGTAGATGCGGTCGGCGAGGCGGCTCAGGGGCAGCGACTGCAGCCAGACCTGTCCCGGCCCGGTGAGGTTGGCGAAGAACAGCCCCTCGCCGCCGAACAGCGCGGTCTTGATGCCGCCCACCCACTGGATGTCGTAGCCCACGGTCGGCTGCAGGGCCACGAGGCATCCGGTGTCGACCCGCAGCGTCTCGCCCGGATCGAGGTCCAACTGGTGGACGCTGCCCCCCGCGTGCAGGAACGAGAGGCCGTCGCCCTCGAGGCGCTGCATGATGAAGCCCTCGCCGCCGAACAGGCCGACCCCGATCTTCTTCTGGAAGGCGATGCCGATGGAGACGCCCTTGGCCGCGCAGAGGAAGGCGTCCTTCTGGCAGATCAGCTCGCCGCCGAGCTGGCTCAGGTCCATCGGCAGGATCTTGCCGGCGTAGGGCGCCGCGAAGGCCACCCGCGCCTTCCCGTGGGCGTTGTTGGTGAACACCGTCATGAAGAGGCTCTCTCCGGTGAGCAGCCGCTTGCCGGCCCCCAGCAGCTTGTTCATGAACCCGCCCTGCGGCGGCTCGCTGCCGTCGCCGAACACGGTCTCCATGGCGATGCCGCCGTGCATGTACATCATCCCGCCGGCTTCCGCGACCGCGCTCTCGCCGGGGTCGAGCTCGATCTCGACGTACTGCATCTCGACGCCCTGGACGTGATAGTCGATCTCGTGGGCGATGCGGCCGGCCGGCACCGGCAGCACCGCCAGGGTCTCCGCCGGCAGGTGGGTCCGCAGGCGCGGGACGTCGCCGAGGGGGGTCCAGTTGGCCATGCCGGCGGTGTAGACGAGGGTCGAGGCGTCGGCGTCGCCGTTCCGGATGTCCGTGGCCAGCTTCGCCTCCGACATCGGGCCGACCTGGTTGCCGCCCTCGGCCCGGTACCACTGTTGGTCCGACATCGATTCTCTCCTGTCCTCACGCCGTCAGTCGGTGCGATGCGGCGCGCCGCTTCGGGCGTCGGTGCGACATCGCCTCTCGTTGCCGTCACGCCGTTCGTCGTCACGCCGCCGGCCCTGCCCGGCGCCCGGCTCGACCTCGACGCCATGCATCGTCACGCCGCCGGCCCCGCCCGGCGCCCGGGCTCGATGGCGTCGCCGCGGGCGCGTGCTATTCTGGCAGGCCTTCGCAGGCTCGGCGCCGTTCCCGACCGGCGCCTGCGCGTCGCTTCCGTCGGGCACCTGCGGCGCCGCTTCCATCGTGCGCCTGCGGCGTCGCTTCCGTCGTGCGCCTGCGCGTCGCTCCGTCGGGCGCCTGCGCGTCGTTCTCGTCGGGCGCCTGCGCGTCGCTCCGTCGGGCGCCTGCGCGTCGCCGTGGGCGCCTGCGCGTCGTTCTCGTCGGGCGCCTGCGCGTCGTTCCCGTCGGGCGCTTGCGCATCCCCACGGTCGGGGGGCGCTCTTCGACAGGTCGGCTCATCGATACAGTGAGAGCATACGCGACAGGCGGCGCCGCAGTTCCCCCCGATCGCGCGATGGAACGGGAGACAGCGACCCGGGTGAAGGGCGTCGGCACGGTTCCCGCCGGCCCGGCGCCCGGGATGTGCGAGGTCGGCAGCCGGTTCTTCGCCCGACTGGCGTCGCTCGTCCGTCTCCGGGCCGTCAAGCTGTACCGCCTGCAGGTCGACGTCGCCCCCGCGGTGCCGCGCCTGCCGTGCCTGGACCACGAGGCGGTGCTGCACGAGGGCATCGCGTCTCACGCCGCCGCCTACGTAGAGGATCCCGAGAACGGCGAGTTGCACGAGCTGCTGCTGACGCCGTCCCGGCGCCGTATCCGGATCGACCCCGCCTCGACCCTGCACGAGCACACCGAGGCGGGGCAGGCGCGTCTCATCGCCTTGCTGCGCACGCGGTTTCCCGACTTCACGGTGACGGTCGACGGGGTGTCCTGGCTCCGCGGCGACCGCCGGGTGGCGCGGGCGTGCCGGGCCCAGGTCACCTTGCGCGACGTCCTCCTGGGGGCCGACCTCGACCGCACCGCCCGCGGGGTCGAGCGGCTTCGGACGGTGGCGACGTCGATGGAGAAGCACTCGCGCGTGGCGTCGTGGAGCGTCCGAACCGTCACCGGGCCCCTCCTCGCCGCGGTGGGGTTCGTCGTCTACCAGGGCCTGGGCCGCCTCGCGCCGGAGCTGGGCGAGCCCGCCGTCGACGCGCCGCAGGCGCTGGTCCTGGGCGTCGTCGGCGCCGCGTTCCTCTACTACGGCCTGCGCGCGGTCCACCTCACGGAGATGGCCAACCGGGTGTGGAAGCGCGCGGCCGAGTACGGCCTCATCGTCGACGAGCGCCGGCGCCTCGCCGGGGGCGGGGAGCCCGCCGAGTGTCGCGACGGGTCGGCCGATGCCGGCCGGGCGCCGTCGGCGCCGGGGGAGTACCCGCGGTCCGACTCGTGAACCGCTCGCCGGGAAGCGGGGAGGCCGCAACGGCGGCGTTTCCCCGCCAGGAGTCGGCGCCATGGCACGGCACGGACTCCCGGCGGGTTGGCTGGGCGCCAAGTCGAGCCGCAGGACGACGATTGGCGGGCTGGCCGGACCCGGTCGGACCGCCGCGCCTCGTCAGGGCTGATCCGTCAGCGGCAGCAGCAGCCGGGTTCCCGGCGGCCGCTGCACGTCGAACGCCTTCAGCGTGTAGTTCACCAGCGTGTAGTGGCCGATCAGGCCTGCCAGGTCCACGATGCCCTGGTTGCCGAAGAGCCTCTGGGCGGCCTCGAAGGTCTCCCGGCTGAGCTTCGGCTCGCGGATCAGCTCGCGGGTGGCCTGGACGATGGTGCGCTCCACCTCGCCGAATCCCGGCAGCCCGTCGCCTTCCGCCACCGGACGGTCGTGGCGGAGGAGGTCGATGATCTCCGCCTCGAGCCCGGCCCCGAGCCCCAGCCCCTCGTGGGCCGACCACTCGTACTGGCTGTCGAGCGACCGGGCCGCGGTCAGGATGGCCAGCTCCGCGAGCCGCTGGTCCCGTGCGCCATCCGCGCCGAAGCGCAGGTAGGTGCTGGCCGGGAACAGGTGCTCGGCCATCGGCGGGCTGTACATCCACATCCCGATGGGGCCCCGCAGCCCGGTGGAGTAGCGGCTGTCCGGGTTCACGATGATGTCGAAGACGCGCTGGCCCTCCGCGTCGAGGTCCTCGCGCTGGATCGTGGGCAGTCGCGCCCAAGAGTCCTCGTGGATGTCCGGCGGTATGTCGGCCGGCGTGACCTCGCGGGGCGTGAACGCCTCCTGGCCGGCCGCTTCGCCGGCGCCGGCGGCAGCGGGCGTGCCCGCGGTGATGTAGAGTCCGCCCGCCGCGAGCAGGGCGGCGGAGCCGAAGACGACGAGTCTGCGCAACATCACGGGACCTCCATTGGGCGCCGCGGGATCGCGGCGCGGTCTGGGGCCGGGCGCGGGACAGTGGCCGTCGCCCGCAATGGGTTGCGGCCTGCCCGCCGACCGTCGCCTGCCGTTCTGCCTGGCGCCCGGCCGAGCTTGCCGGAGTTCGCGCCCTGTGCGTCGCAGGCTCCCGGCCCGGCCGTATGCTCTCCCGGTACGGTCCGTCGTGGCAAGCTCGTCGGTCGCGCGGTCGGCGCCCGTCGGGCGCGCGACCGGCCGCGGCTTGCAGCCCGTGGTGGAACCCCGCGTTGCACCAAGAGCAGCGAGGCGCGCCCGCCTGACAAGCCGTGAGGAGGGCGCATGTTGGGCATGTGTAACCGACGAACAACGCAGCCGGCAGTCTGCGCCGGTCACGGCGCAGACTGCCGGCAGGCGTGGCTGGTCAGGCAATCGGAGCCGAAGGCGACGCTTGCCGGGCGCAGGCGGGATGCATCGCTGCTCGAATGCAGCGGGGACTTCCACCACGGGCTGCTAGCCCCCGGGCTGGCCGCCCGCGGTGGCGCCGCCCCCCCCGGGCGGCCTCACAACGTCCAGCTCGCGAGCCGGTCGCGGCAGGTGCAGAACCGCCCGAGCCGGCAGAGCGCGATCTCCTCGACGGGAAAGCGGAACGGCGCCGCCGAGAGCGGCCGCGGCCCGATGCCGACGGTCACGTGCGGATCGTAGCGGGCGTAGCTCGACCGCTCGCGGAACCCCTCGACCCAGGCGACGTCCGCGGGCCGCGCCGGCTCGCCGTCCGTCTGGAACGCGGCCGCGTCTCCCGCCACCTCCTCGTTGCGAAGCGCGTCCATCAGCCGCTCGTGAAGCTGCTCCAGCGCCGCGGGCGCCTCGACGGCGAGGACCTGCGACGTGCGGCCGGCCCGCGCGCCGGTGACGCGTGCCTCGAACGCCTCGAACCGGCCCACGACGCCGCCGACGAGCCGGCGCACCTCGGCCAGCCGTCCGCGCCGCACGAAGTGCTGGCTCAGGGTGACGTGGGGATGATGCGACGCGTCGAACCGGAACCCGGCGTCCGGCGCGTGGTCGAACCCCGCGTTCAGGTGCTCGACGACGGTCCGCGCGTCGCCGGAGAGCAGAATCGCGACGTCGACGGCGATGGGCATGATGGCGACCGGGGACGTGCGGCGATCGGGCCCTCGGAAAAGACGACCGGGGTCCGCCGACTGCGACGCAGCCCGTTGCGGCAGTTCCTGCGCCCGGCACGTGCCAGCGTAGTCGCGGACGTCCTCGGGACGGTGACGGGACTACCTTGCCACGTGCCGAGCGCAAAGCCCGCCAAGAGCGGGCTGCATCCGAGCGCGGAAGCCCGAGAAAAGCGGGCTGCATCCGGGTGTGGTCGGCAACTTCATGTCGACCGCCGTCCCACCCCTTGCAGCACCTGCCGCAGCGCGTCGAGGAGCGCCGCGTTCTCCTCCTCGGTGCCGACGGTGATGCGCAGGGTCTCGGCCAGCGCCGGCTCGTCGAAGTAGCGCACGAGCACGCCGAGCTCCTCCAGCCGCCGGTGGACGCGCGCGGCGTCGCCGGCCGGCGGCCGGACGAGCAGGAAGTTCGTCTGGCTGGGCCACACCCGGCACCCGAGCTCCTCGAGGCGCCCGGCCAGGCGGCGGCGGCTCTCGACGATACGGCCGGCGACGCGCTGCGCCCAGGCGGTGTCGCGGATGGCGGCGGCCCCCACCCGGCCGGCCACCGCGCCGACGTTGTAGCTGTCCTTCACCTTCCCGAGCCCCTCGAGCACCGCCGGCGGCGCGACCGCGTAGCCGAGGCGGAGGCCCGCGAGCCCGTGGCTCTTCGACAGCGTCCGCAGGACGACGACGTTGGAGCGTTGTCGGACGAGGTCGAGGGCGTCGGCCTCCGCGAAGGCGACGTACGCCTCGTCGATGACCAGCAGGCCGTCGAGCGCGTCGGCCAGACGGGCGAGGGTCGGTCCCGGCGCGGCGGTGCCCGACGGGCTGTTGGGGTTGGCCACGAACGTCAGGGCGCCGCCCGCCTCGGCGAGGGCCGCGACCGGCAGGGCGAAGTCGGCGTCGAAGGGCACCTCGACCACCGGGGCCTCCTGGATGCCGGCGAGGGTGCGGTACAGCACATACGTCGGGGCAGGGTAGACCACGGGGCGGCCCGGCCCGGTGACCGAGCGGACGAGCATCGTGAGCACGTCGTCGCTGCCGTTGCCGGCGAGAATCCACGCGGGGTCGACGTCGAGGGTCTCGGCCGCCGCCTCGCGGAACTCCCGGCTGGTGGGGTCCGGATAGCGGCGCAGCTCGTCGGCGTCGATCGCGGCGAGGGCGGCGAGGGCGCGGGGGCTCGGGGGGTACGGGTTCTCGTTCGTGTTCAGCTTGACGACCCCGGCGCCGGGCGCGGGCTGCCGGCCCGGGACGTAGGGCTGGAGGGCGTCGACGGCGGGGCGGAAGAGGGACACGGCGGTCAGACGACGCGGTTGGGACGGTGATCGCTGCGACTTTGCCGACCGGGTCCGGGTGCAGCCGGCTTCTGCGGTCTTCCGGGTCTGGCGTGCGGCAAGGTACTCTCCGTCACCGTCATTCGAGGGGCAGTGATCGTTATGGAGTCTGCCGACTGGACCCCGGATGCAGCCCGGCTTTCAGCGGCTTCTGCGCCTGGTGCGTGGCAAGGCGATTCCCGGCATCGTCCTCAGCGCGTCCAGTCGAAAGCGTGCTCGGCAGTGACGACCCTCGAGCCGCCGAGGGCGCTCACGTTGTCGCCGCTCAGGTCCTCGCCGAACTCTCCGTACCGAAGCCGCACGGCATCCGGCTGGGGGGCCACGGGGAACTGTACGACCACGTCGACGCGGCCCGGCAACCAGTAGGTCGTGTTGAGGCGCGTCCAGTACACCCCGTCCTGCACCACCGCCGTGCCGTCGGCGATCAGGTTCTGCGCGGGCCACTCGCCCCGCGGCAACTCGTTGGCCAGCGCGTGGGTGACCCGCCAGGTCACCACCGCGCCGTCCGGCAGGTCGGTCTCGCCCTCGATGCGCAGGTCCCGCCAGCGCGTCTGGTGACCGACGGCCAGCAGCACCGTCTCGGTGCCGCTGTTCCCGGCGGCGGCCGCGGCCGCGTCGTCCGCGCCCGGTCCGGCCGGGACTCCGGCGCACCCCGCCAACAGCGCGCCGGCCGCGGCGAGGCCCATCGCGGCCCTCGCCAGGGTCCGCCCGCGTCGCGCGCTGCGGTCCGGCGTTACGTGGCGGCCGGCCAGACCCCCATGACCGGATCCGGTCACCCCGACGTCATGAAACGCGAGGTCGTGTTTCACGGCAGACGATCGCTCCGAGCTTCCGAGAACCCGTGCGCCGTCTTCGAGCGGCTCTTCGGCGCCAGCGGGTCTGCGGACGAGAACGACCCGCGCGCCGTCTTCCAGCCGCTCTTCGGCGCCAGCGGGTCTGCGGATCGGTCTCGCGGACGTCCGGTCCGAGCCGCCTCGGGCGGAAACCGTGGGTCCCGTCCGCAGGGTTCCATGCGGTCCGTACTGTATTCTACGTTCACGACACGCCGCGCCGCATCTGCCGGCCCGAATCCGGAGATCCATGACCGACCCGCAGGACGACCGCCTCGCGCCGCTTCGGGAGCTCGCCGAGACCCTCGACGATCCGCATCAGCTCGCCCTCGTGTCCGCCGTCGTCGCCATGGTCGAGCAGGATACGGCGCTCGTCCTCGAGCAGACCCACGCGGCCCAGGACATCGCGGCGCGGAACCGGGCGGGGGCGTGGATCGGCAACACCGAGCTGGCCGAGATCCTGGACGCCGCCGCCCACTACCTCAGGCGCTACAAGCCGCAGCGCGAGGAGATCGCCGGCATCAAGGCCGCTCTCCAGGCCCGGCTCGCCGCGAAGGCGCAGGAGCCTTCGACCCCGGAGTCCACGCCGTAGCAGGCGGTCGCGCCGGAGTTTCGCGCCGCCGAAGACTCCAGTTGCGGTCGCGGATCGCGCGGGCGAGGAGTCTGCGCCATGGAACGGCGCGGACTCCTGGAGGGTTGGTTGGGCGCCCGGCGGAGCCGAGGGCGACGATGGGCGGGCCAAGGCACCCCGGGCTTCGCGCCGGCGAGACTCTCGCGGCGACCGCCCGGTCGTGCAGTCTCACCCGGCGCCGCCGCCCGACGCCCGGTGGGACGCCAGACGCGGGCGCAGCGCCGCCACGCGGTCGTCGACCGGCGGATGGGTCGACAGATACGCGCCCATGCCCTTGCCGCCGGCCGGCTCCAGGGCGCGGAGCCGTTCGAACAGCCGCAACGCGCCTTCCGGGTCGAACCCCGCGGCCCGGGTCAGCAGCACCGCCAGGGCGTCGGCCTCGAGCTCCTGCTCGCGGGAGTAGGCGCGCTCCAGCCACTCGAGCCCGATGCGATGCAGCCACGGGGCGATGACCCCGCGCCCCGGCGTGAGGATCGACGCGGCGGAGTAGGCGGTCTGGCGCAGGACGCGGTTGACGGCGTGACGCCGGATGACGTGGGCCATCTCGTGGGCCACGACGAAGGCGAGCTCGTCACGGTCGCGCCCGCACAGGTCGGCGAGCGAGGCGGTCAGGAAGATGAAGCCGCCGGGCAGGGCGTAGGCGGTCGGCTGCTCGTCGCCCACCACCCCGACCTCGAACCGGTGGAGCCGGTTGCGGACCACCCCGGCCAGCGCGGTCGCGGTCTGGTCGAGCAACGCCCGCAGGGCGGGATCGGCCTCGACGCCGCTCTTCTCCCGCACCACCGCCGCCATGTCCGCGCCGACCCCGTGCTCGGCCTCGATGGCCTTGTCGTCGTCGCCGGTCAGCGAGTGCCAGACCCAGGTCGCCTTGCGGGCCTTGCGGCCGGCGAGCCGGCCGATGCGGTAGAAGACGCTGCCTTCCGGCTGGCTCACGGCTCCGCGTCGGGGTTGAGGTCCCGGTATCGCGCCCAGGCGTCGGCGAGGGAGGCCGGCTCGCACCGGGCGGCGAGGGTCCGGCCGCGGCTCTCCGCCAGCAGGTCGTGGCGCCGAAGCTCGACCTCGCAGCCGCCCACGCCCCTGAAGCAGTCGAGGCCGGTCTGCGGGTCGTCGGGGTCCTGCCACTCGGTGCAGTACACCGGGTCGTCGATCGGCTCGCAGCGCTCGGGGGTGGTGTAGCCCGAGTAGTTCGGGAGGGCGCGCACGAAGGCGTTGCATTCGTCCCGCGAGGGGAACTCGCCCCGCGTGAAGTCGACCTCGCCCCACGGCAGGAGGTTGATGAACGTCGGCTGGGGCCCGGGGTCCGGCTCGGGGGTGTCCGCCGCGGCGGCCACCTCGGGCGCGGCGTCGACGGCGGCGCCGGGTGGCGCGCCGGCCGGTCCGTCTCCGCAGGAGGCCGCCAGCAGCAACGCGAAACCGCCGAGGGCCGGTCGCGCGTGTCTCGAGAGCATGTAACGGCAGTATACGCCGAGTTGGTGCCGGCGAAGTCGCCCCCGGCCGCCGCGCGGGCGCCAGCGGTTGACCCGACCGTCGTGGGGGTGGGACAATCCCACCCCCATGGCCACGGTGCGAGCCGACGGGAAGAGGCGCGTCGTCGTGCCGGGAGTCAGGCCCGGCGACGTCTTCGACGTTCAGCGGCTGGGAGAGGAACGCTACGTGCTGGTGCGCCTCCACCGTCCCGCCCCGTTGCCGAGGGTGAGCCGTGAGGCCTGTCTCGAGGCCATGTCGCGGTCGCCTCTGAAGATGACTCTCTCCTGGGACCAATTGAAGCAGCTTACCCGCGAGCCATGACGCTGCTCGACACCAACGTGTTGATATACGCTTCGCAACGCGGATCGGCTCATCACGAGTGGGCGCGAAGCACGGTGGCCGGGGCCGTCGCGGCCGAGGGCGCGGCCATCAACGCCGTTTGCCTGGCCGAGATCTGCGTTGGCGTGACGGATCCCGCGACCGCCGCGGATCTCGTTCGCGACTGGGGTGTCGAGGTGATCGGCGTGCCGGCCGCCGCGGCGGAGCCCTGTGCGGTCGCCTACCGGCGTTACTGCGAGCGAAGGCGACGGCAATCCGGCAGGCCGTCGCCGCGAACGCCATTGCCCGACTTCTTCATCGGCGCCCACGCGCAGGTGATGGGCTGGGAGCTGGCTACGGCCGACACCGGCAGGATCGGGACCTACTTCCCATCGGTACGCCTGATCGCTCCATGAACGGGCCGGCGGCAGAGGGCCGACGCGGCCGACTCGGCATGCCGGCCTCGCGGGTGCCGCTTCACCGGGCGGGAGCAGCCGGCGGGAGTAGAATGGGGCGACGGAGATTCTGTGCCGGGCACGGAAGGGAGAGCATCTGACATGACAGAGAGCAAGCTGGCGGTGTTCGCGGGTATGGCCGGGCTGGCGTTCAGCGTCGCCTGTGGCTCGGCGCCGGCCGAGGTCGGGACCGAGGCGGAGCCGGCAACGGGTGCGATCGAGCTCTCGGAGCTCGTCATGGAGATGCGCGACATGGCGTGGGCCGAGGAGGTCGACGCCGCGCAGGCGCTCATCGAAGGGCAGCGGCCGCACCACGACACGTCGTCGCCGCGCTGGCTGCTCGCGGCGTCGTGGCTCGGCCGCGGCGCCGGCTTCGCCGAGCGCTGGGACGTGGCCGAGCGGTACGCGAGCGAGGCCCGCGACGGCAGCGCCGCCCTGCTCGCCGAGCGCGATCTCGACGCCGACAACGAGCTGCCCCTCGCCCTGGGGGCCGGCATCGAGGTGCTGAGCCGCGTCCACGACGCCCGCGGCGACCGCGCCGGTGCGGTCGAGTTCCTGACCGCCGAGCGCGACAAGTACCGGGGGACCTCCATCGAGACCCGCGTTCAGAAGAACGTGCTCCTGCTCAGCCTCGAAGGCGCGCCGTTCCCCGTGCTCGACGTCGAGCACGACCTCGGCACGCCGCTGCCGTCGGCCGAGAGCCTGAAGGGGAAGGTGGTCGTGGCGTTCTTTTGGGCCCACTGGTGCCCCGACTGCAAGCGGCAGGTCCCCGTGCTCGAGCAGCTCCACGACGCCTACGCCGACCAGGGGCTGGTCGTCCTCGGCCCGACCCAGCTCTACGGGTACGTGCAGCGCGGCGAGGACGCGACGCCCGAGCAGGAGCTCGCCTACCTGCGCGGCGCCTACCAGGAACGGTTCCCCATCCCGTCGTGGATGAGCGCGCCGGTCAGCCAGACGAACTTCCTGGAGTTCGGGGTCAGCACCACCCCGACCCTCGTCGTCATCGACCGCGAGGGCATCGTGCAGCTCTACAACCCGGGCGACCTCCCGTACGAGGAGCTGGCGCCTCACGTCGAGCGGCTGCTGTAGGGTCGGTGGCGAGACCTGGTGTTGCACCGAGACGAGGGTAGGCAAATGAAGAAGCGTCTTGTCGGCGTCGTCGTGCTCGTGCTCACCGGGAGCCCCCTGGCGGCCCAGGAGTTCCCCCCGGGCTTCGTCGACCCCGCGCCCCTGCTCGCCGCCGTCGCGGAAGAGATCGGCGAGGCCGACCTGCGCTGCCTCTCGTACTCCGGCAGCGGCGGCTACGCCGGCGCGGTGGGCCAGACGTTCGAGAACGCGGTCAACATCGACTGGCCGCGCATCGGCTCGCTCGACAACTACACGCGCACCATCAACTGGGAGGCGGGCACGAGCGTCGAGACGTTCGACCGCGAGCCGGGCCTCGCGCCCGCGTCGTGGAAGTACGGCCTCGGCTGGCGCAGCGGCACGCCCACCCAGGCCCACACCCGCCAGACGCACGTCACCAACGGCGAGCTCTCGTGGCACATGGACGGCGACGGGCCGCCGGTGGCGGTGCACCCCGAGATCGCCGAGGTGTACCAGCTCGACATGTGGCTGAACCCCCACGGGTTCCTCAAGGCCGCCCGCATGCCCGGGGCCAACCCGGTGGCGTTCTGGCGCTGGGAGCAGATAGAGAAGGGCCGCGACGGCAACGTCGTGGCGCCGGTCAAGATGCACGTGGTCGCCATCGAGATGTTCGGGAAGTACCGCGTGGACGCCACCATCAACCCCCAGAACCTGATCCAGCGGCTCAAGACGACGGTGAACATCCCCGCTCTCGGCGACTTCAACATCGAGCACGAGTCCACGAACTTCGTCTCGATCGACGGGGTCAAGTGGCCGACCAACTGGCACTCGCACCAGGGCTGGGACGACAACTGGCAGTTCTACCGCCAGAGCACCGGCCACAACGCCTACGGCGGGCCGTTCCCCGACATCCGGCCCAACGACTGCGGCGACCCGGTGCCGGTGCCCGAGTCGGTGGCCGAGGCGGACTGGACCACCGAGGTCACCGTCGACGAGATCGCCGACGGCGTCTACCGCCTCGGCGGCAATCCCGCCGCCAGCTTCATGATCGAGTTCAGCGACTTCGTGGCCGTCTTCGAGGCCCCCGGGGACGAGGAGTGGAGCCTGAAGGTCATCGACCAGATCACGAGGCTCGCCCCCGGCAAGCCGATCCGCTTCGTCATCGCGTCCCACCCGCACTTCGACCACATCGGGGGGCTGCGCACCTACCTGCACGTCGGGTCGACCATCGTCACCCACATGATCAACCTCGAGTTCCTGAACCACGACGTGCTGACCTACGAGCCGCGGACCATCAAGCCCGACATCGTCTCGAAGTGGCCGCCGACGGAGCTGGCCGAGGGCTACAACTACGAGGCGGTCCAGGAGAACTACGTCATCACCGACAACTCCCGGATCCTGCGCGTCTACTACGTGCAGCCGCTCCGGCATGTCGCGGGGATGCTGATGGCGTACCTGCCGGCCGAGCGCATCGCGTTCCAGTCGGCCCTGTTCGACACGCACGAGCCGCCGAGACCGGCCCAGTTGCCGTCGATGCGCGCCCTGCACACCCAGGTGGAGCGCATGAACCTCGACGTGGAGACGCTGGCCCCGGTGCACGGGGAGCCGGTGCCCTGGAGCGTGTTCCTCGACGCGCTCGAGCAGCTCGATCCGTAGGCGCGAAGCTGGGACGGAGCATCGCGGCTGGCCGCGTCACGCTGGCGGCGCCCGGCGGCCGTGTGCGGTGAGCGCAAGAGGTTCCTGGCGGCCGCGGGGCAGGGCGCCGGGCGTCGCCGGCACTGCCCCTTCGTCGCAGCTTTCCTGCGGGTGATGACGGCCTGCGCGTCATCGCGGGCGCCGGGTGTCGCCGGCGAGGTTCTCAACGTGGCATTTTCGTCGCAGCTTTCCTGCGGGTGATGACGGCCTGCGCGTCATCGCGGGCGCCGGGTGTCGCCGGCGAGGTTCTCAACGTGGCATTCGCGTGGATCAAGGCGACCCGCTCGCCATCCGGGAAGGCGCGCGTCGCGGGTGCGGCCCTCGTCGCGGCCGTTCTCGCGGCCGGCGGTCCCGTTCCGGCCCGCGCCCAGGCCGCGTCCGGCGTCGAGGCGTGGACGGTGGCGTCCGGCGACGTGCGGGTCCGTTGCCGCATGACCGTCGGCGGCGCGTTCGACGCGGTCACGTCGTCTCTATCCGGCACTCTCCGGCCCTCGGCTCCCGGGGGCGCGTCGTGGTCGGGCGAGTTGCGGGTCGATCTCGCGACCCTCGATACCGGCATCGCGCTCCGCAACGACCATCTCCGCGGCAACTACCTGGAAGTCGAGCGCGGCCCCGATTTCCGGCACGCCGTCCTCTCGGGCATCGTCCTCGCCGATCCGCCCCCGGACCGGGCGGGGCGCCTGGAGACGCGGTTCTCGGGCGCTCTGACCCTGCACGGGGTCCGCCACGCTATCGAGGGCGAGGCCGAGCTTCGCCGCGGTGACGGGCGAATGCAGGTGGAGGCGGCGTTCCCGCTCAGCCTGGAGGCGTTCGACATTCCGCCTCCCCGCTATCTCGGCGTCGGCGTCCGCGACGCCGTCGAGGTCACCGTCACGTTCGAAGCGCGGGGCGGGGCGACGCCCCCGGACGGCGCCCCATGACGGGAACGGGCCGGTCGCGCAGGCGGTCGGCGGGGCTGAAGTGCCGTCGCGAACGCTCCGCGGCATGGATATCCGGAACGGCAGGGTCGAGCAGGCGGTCGGCGGGGACGCGTGGATTCGCGACGAACGCCCGCAAGGCGACGACCGCCGTCTCCGCGTCGCGCAGGCGGCAAGGGGGGACGCGTGGATTCGCTTCCCCGTCGCCCGCGGCCACCCGGGGGGGAGCCGGAGCGCCCCACGCGTGGGTCGTCGCCTTCGTCGCCCTGTCGTCGCTTCTCACGGGGTGGGGAGCGCAGGTCGCGTCGGCCGAGCCGACGTTCCTCTCCCGGCAGTACCCGCGTTGCACCGCCTGCCACTATTCGGCTTCCGGGGGCGGACTCCTGACGCCGTACGGGCGGTCGTTGTCGAGGGAGGAGATCTCGACCTTCGGTCGGCAGGGGGGCGGCGGCGGCCCGGCCGGCGCTGCCCGCGGCGAGGAGGGCTTCCTCTTCGGCGCGCTCTCGAGCGAGAGCCCCCTTCAACTCGGTCTCGACGTCCGGCCGTCCCACGTCGGCGTCGACGTCGCCGGCCGCGCCCTGCCGGACCGCAACTTCCTCATGAACCTCGATCTCCAGGCGGCCTGGCGTCAGGGCCGGTGGACGGCGTACGGCACCGTCGGCCGCGAGCCCCGGCGCGGCGGCGCCGGGCCCGTCTCCTACGAGCACTGGGTCGCCTATCAGGCCACCGACGGGCTCGGCGTGCGGGTCGGGCGCTTTCTTCCCGCCTACGGCGTCCGGTTCGCCGACCACACGTCGTTCACGCGCGAGGGGCTGGACCTCGGGCAGGACGACCAGGTCTACGGGGTCGAGGTGGCCCGGTCGACGGAACGGACGCTCCTGCAGGTCTCGGCCGGCCCCGGGCGAGCCGCGTCTCTCGTCGACGACGATGGCCGGCGGGGTTTCACCGCGGCCGGCCGGTTTCAGCTCGACCTCGGCCCGCGGATGGTCGTGGCGGCGTCGGTGCTGCACCGGGGGGCGTCGGAGGTCTCCTCCCGGAGCACGAACACCGGCTTGTCCTTCGGGTACGCGCCGGTCCCGTGGCTGACCACCTGGACCCACGCGGACATCGGGTTTCAGCGGCGGACCGCGAGCGACCGCGCCTACATCCTCGCCAACCAGACCTCCGTCGAGGCGTTCCGCGGCCTGTGGTTGCGCATCTCCCCCCAGTGGCGGCGGACCGACACCGACCCCCGGGGAGAGGTCCGGCGCCTCGTGTACGGCGTGGACTTCTACCCGCGGACCCACTGGCACGTCAACCTGTCGTTGTACCGCGACCGTCTGCCGTTCACGGGCCGGCGGACGCAGACCCTGCTGGCGCAGTTGCACCTCTATCTGTAGGCGACCGACTCCAGGCAACGGGGCGTTCCTCGCGACACCGCCGCGACTACGCGACGGGCCGGACCGGGGTGCGGTCGGAGCGGGCGTCGGCGAACCGCGCTCGGCCGAGGCTGCCCGCGCATCAATGCCGGACTCCCGCGCGGCTTCTCCTGGACCCGTCTCCCGCCGTCGGCTACGCTATCGCCATGAGGACGATCTCCGGTTCCGCGCTGCTTCTGCTACTCGCCGTCGGCGTCGCGGCCTGCGGGAGCGATTCGCCCACCGCGCCCACCGCGCCGACCCCGACCCCGACCCCGGGCGGTCTGACGGCCACCCTGTCGAGCATCCAGAGCGAGGTGCTCAATCCCTCGTGCATCGGCCATCACGGCGACCACGCGACCGACGCCGATCTCGATCTCCGCGAGGGCCAGGCGTTCTCGAACCTCGTGAACCGGCCGAGCATCCAGGTGGCGCTGGACCTCGTCGAGCCGAACGACGCCGAAAACAGCTACCTGATCCACAAGCTCGACGGCCGCGCGGGCATCGTTGGCGTTCAAATGCCGGTGGGGGGACCGTTCCTCTCCCAGGCCGACATCGACGTCATCAAGCAATGGATAAACGCCGGCGCTCAGAACAACTGAGCGCGGGGACCGGGTGGTCGCGGCCGGTTTCCGACGATGCGTCCCGGGCGGCGCGGGGACTCCGGCTCGCCGGCGGGTGCGGCCAGGACCTGCGCTACGCGTTCCGCTGCCTGGGCAGGCAACCCGGTTTCGGCGAGCCTGCTCGCGGCGTGGCGCGCGACGAGAATCGATCCCTTGGCGGCGCTGCGGCAGTCTGACTGAAGCGCTTGCTGGTCGGAGGCCCGGTACGATTCATGGACGGCGCCGGGCATACTCGACGTGCGCCCATCAGAGCGCGAAGCTCATCACGTAGAGGCCCACGCCGGTCAGGCAGGTGAGCCACAGGCCCGCGAAGGTGAGCCGGCCCCAGAACCGGTGCCGCGAGCTGAAGGAGCCCGGCAGGACGCGGGGAAAGCGGCGCCCTGACAGGGCCGCCAGCACGCACCAGACGACGAAGGTCGGGACCGCGACCGCGAGATGCACGGCGAAGAGACCGGCCATGGCGGCCGTGTCGTAGTATGCGCTCACGGTGAACGCCTCCACGGCCCGCCCGAACCGGATGCTGCCCTCCAGCAGCAGGACGGCCACAATCCCCGCGAGCAGCACCCCGATCTGCAGCTTTCGGTGGGCGTGATAGCGCCGTTGCGCCGCGAGGCGCAGCGCGTACGCCATCAGGAACGGCGCGGCAGCGAAGACCACCATCGCCATGTCCACGAAGATGTCCGCCCGCGTCCCCAGAAAGCCGGTCATCGTTATCTTCCTCGCTCGAGACGGAGATCCGGTGCGATTCACCGATGCCATTCAGGCGGTAGCCCGCCCTGCGTGCTCTTCGGTGACGGTGGGCAGAGCCACGGGCGACGCTCTCCGGGCTGGGCGCCGTTCGGGGTTCGTATCCGCTGCTCTCCATGGTTTCGGTTCCGCCGGTCCCCTTGGCCCGACGCTGTGGATCGGGATGCGTGGCTCCTGTCCAATCTATCATCGGGCGTTCGCGGTTGTGCGCGCGTTCACGCCCGCGGCACGCTGCGGCTCGCCCGCCTGGGGGGGCCGCGACGAGCGCGAAGTGAAGGACTGTAGGGCGTTCGGCTCCGCGGAGCGATGAATACAGGCTTGGCAACTGACCAAATTAACGTTAACTTGGTCAGTTCGTGGCCGACGATTACATCCAGCACGCTCAACTCGGGCGCCTCGCGCGCTCGGTCGCGCCCAACCGGGTGGTCGTCGTCTACGGGCGGCCGCCTCGACGGCGTGGAGATGAAGTGGACGTCGCGACCCGGCTCCGCGCCCCCCGGGCTTGGCGCGCGGCGTATCCCGCCGGCTCGTTCCGCGTCGTCGACCGCGAGAACTACCTCGACTTCATCACCGGCGGGTGACGTTCCTCGTCGGGCTCGACGGGAACCCGAAGCCGGGATGCGCGCCGGGGCTTCGCCGCCGCCGTGCAGCTCACATCGCCGCGCCCGACAGGACATCGAAGCGGATCACCCTGTCGGGGCCGCCCGGATGGTGGGTCTGCACGAAGGCGTCGTCGAGAGCCGCCTCGACGGTCCAGACATCGAGGAGCGCGTCAATGGGCGGCTTCGGCGCAGCCCAGCACCGGGAACGCGCGGGCGGAAACAGAATGCTGCGGCTGCGACGGGGAATCGAAGCGGATCACCCTGTCGGGGTTGCCCTTCGGCAGCGGCGGCGCGGTGGGAGTCGGAGTAGACCTGCAGGATCTGGGTCGTGCTCAGCACCTGCACGGTCTTGCCGTGCACGGCGGTCGCCGCCGCTCCCTCCGCGGGTCGGGGCTCCAGGGTCGACGATGTCTATCCACCCGGTTTCGAACCTCACCCGGTAGTTCGGCGGCTCGTGTTCCGGCGTTCCGCTCTCGCCCGCCCATCGTCGCCTCCGGCTCCTGACCGTGCATTGTGACACGTCCGGCCTTGCCGGGCTTGCCGGGCGTCCCGGTCCGAGATCCGGTACGATCACCCGCGACTCTCGGGTGAGCCGGAGTGGTCGGGGGGCCCCGCCGCCGAACGCAACGGCCGGCGAGGCGGCCCTCGCGAGGACGGCGATGACGGCCAGGATCAACGTGGACGAGAGCTGCCGTGTTCTCCAGGACGTGTGGAGCCCACGCGTCATCGCCGCCCTCAACGGGCAGGAGGTGAAGCTCATCAGGGCGAAGGGCGCCTTCCCGTGGCACCGTCACGATGACGTCGACGAGTTCTTCCTGGTGTGGAAGGGCCGGTTCTCGGTGGAGTTTCGCGACCGGCGGGTGGACATGGGAGAAGGGGAGGGCGTGCTGGTTCCGCGCGGCGTGGAGCACCGCACCTCGGCCGCCGAGGACGCGTACGTGCTGTGCTTCGAGCCGGCCGGGACCGTGAACACCGGGAATCTCCCGCCGAACGAGTTCACGGCGCCTTGCGGCGTGCCGATCGCCGGTGTCGACGACGCGGCGAAGTGACCGGCCGAACACGACGACGTCGGCACCGCGCCCGAAAGGGACGAGGGTGCCCTGGCGTGTTTCCGTCGAGCATGAACCGCGCGTCGGTGGCATAATCGGCCTGCTCGACATCCTGCGGCCACGGTCGCGACCGCAGGGGGCGGCGGACGGCAGAACACCCGGCCACGATGGCCGGCAGCCGCGTGAGGAAGACGTCAGGGAGGCTCGAGATGGCGAAGAAGCGCGACAACGACCACGACGATCCGCGGCTCGAGAACGAGCCGGGCGTCAGCCGGCGGGACTTCGTCAAGACGGGGGCGGCGGCCGGCCTGGGGGCGGGCGCGCTGCTGGCGCCGGGCTCGGCCGAGGCGCAGACCCCGGCCGAGGACGTCGCCTGGGACTACGAGGTCGACGTCGTCATCGCCGGCGGCGGGTGCGCCGGCCTCACCGCGGCCATCCGCGCGCGCGACCTCGGGGCCAGCGTGCTGGTGGTCGACGCGAACTACGACGTCGGCGGCCGCATGCTGCACAGCGGGGCCTTCGTGTCCCTCGGCGGGGGCGACCCCGTGCAGGTGCGCGACATGAAGGGCGAGAGCGACAAGGAGGGGTTCATCACCGCCGAGCCCACCGAGGCGCCGGAGGAGCTCGACGACAGCGTCGACCTGCTGTTCACCGACCTCACCGACTGGTCGGTCGTCGACCGCAAGGCCCAGAGCCCGTACCGCTACAACGAGCGCGAGCTCTCGCGCGCGTGGGCCGAGAACTGCCCCGCGACGCGGCAGTTCCTCATCGACAACTACGTGCGGTTCACGCGCGTCGGCGGCACCCACGGCGGCGGCGGCCTGTCGCGCGCGCGGGGGGCGCGATGCTTCCTCATGCTGGGCGACAAGACCGACATCAAGGCGGGCACGATCACGGCCGAGGACGCCGGCGTCGCCGACCCCGAGCGCACGAGCGCGCTGGCGCCGGTGCAGATGAACAACGCGAGCCGCTCGGTCGCGCCCGGCGCCGTGAGCAACGGCGTGGCCCTGGCGCGGCCGCTGGAGTTCTCGGCGCGCGAGAAGGGCGTCGAGTTCATGCTGCACCGCCGCTTCGCCGACCTCATCCGCGAGAAGCCGTTCGCGGGCCGGGTGATGGGCATCCGCGCCCACTACTCGCCGCGGCATCACCCCGAGACCGGCGAGCTCATGCAGAGCTACTGGCAGAACGGCAACGTCGACGAGCGGCGCGAGACGGTGACCATCCGCGCGCGCCGGGGCATCATCCTCGCCAGCGGCGGCCACGCCGGCAACCCCCAGGTGCGCAGCATGTTCTACCCGGCCATGCGCGAGCCCGCGTTCCCGACGAGCGGGGTCGCCCTGCAGGGCCCCCACGGCCAGGACGCGAGCGCGCTGGTCGCCGGCCTGCGGGTGGGCGCCAACCTCGCGGGGATGCAGCAGAACCTGTCGTACCCCACGACGTTCCACATCTCGACCCGCCTCGGCACCCGCGATGCGTATACCACGATGATGCCCGGGCACCCGACGTTCGGCTTCCGCGGCTCGGCCGGGGTCAACGTGGGCAGCGCCGGCTTCGAGGAGTTCATCGCCGTGAACCAGGTCGGGAAGCGGTTCTTCAACGAGGTCCGCCTGCCCGCGAGGCCCGGCGGCAGCCGGTACCCCGGCGACGGCGGCGCCCCCGGCCAGGGCCTCGACCACAAGCCCCTCGACTGGCGCAACTGCCAGAAGGAGTGGGTGCGGCAGATGTACAACTACGACCACGGCCTCGACGCGGCGCTGGCCATCAACGAGGGGTCCGAGCCGCCCGACTACTACTCGGGGCCGCTGTGGGCCATCTTCGACGAGGAGGCGGTCGACCGCACCGGCTGGGAGCTCTACTTCCCCTACGTGGCCGACAACGGCTACTTCTTCAAGGCCGACACCATCGAGGAGCTGGCCGAGAAGATCAAGGCCGGCCACGAGTTCCAGCGGGTGCCGCTGCGCCACCTCGCCGAGACCGTCGCCAAGTGGAACGGCTACGTGGACGCCGGCAAGGACCCCGACTTCGACCGCGAGGCCGACGCCCCCATGAACCGCATCGACCGGCCGCCGTTCTACGCGCTGTCGATCATGGTGGTCTGGCACGACTCCTACGGCGGCCTGCGGGTCAACGGCCGCCAGCAGGTCGTGGACATGCAGGGCGAGGCCATCCCCGGCCTCTACGCGGGCGGCGAGGCGGTGGGCGGGTTCAACAAGCACGGCCTCGGCAAGGGCCACGTGCACGGCTACATCGCGGGCACGCATGCCGCGGAAGAGCCGACCGAGTAGGCGTGGACGCATCGTCCCGGATCGGGTGAAGCGACCGGGTGGACTCGTCGACCATGGCTCATCGTGACGATACGCCGCACACGGGCGTCCCGGGTCGTGTCGAGGCGTTGCCGGACGACGTGAACGCCGGCGCCGATCCGGCGTCGCGGGACACGGCGTCCGGCGCGCCGTCCGAGGACACGGAAGACGATCCGCACGACACGCGCGTCGTCGTCTGGGGCACGCCGCCGGCCATCGAGCGGGGGCAGCGCTTCTCGGTCAGGCTGGGGGTCGCCTGCTCCGCCGGGCGTCGGCCCGAGGGCTGGCGGGTGGAGGTGCGCGACCACGAGGGTGAGAGGCGGGCCACGGCTCCCCTCGGCGAGGAGCCGTGGCCGGGCACCGACGCGCTCTACCATGCCGAGGTCGCGTTGATCGCGCCGGACGCCGAGGGTCTGTACACGTGGGAGGCCGCAGCCGAGACGGGCGACAGCCGGGAGACGGGCGACAGCTCGGAGACCGGCGACAGTTCGGAGACGCGCGGCGCGGTTGAGACGGGCAGCGCGGCCGTGGCGCACGCTGCCGGCCGCGCGCGCTTCGGCGTGCGGGTGGTGTCCGCGCCCGAGTGCCTCGTGACGGTGGTGGCGGTGCACGCGGAGCGCGGGACTCCGGTCGAGGGCGCGCGGGTCGTTGCGCACCCCTACCGGACCGTCACCGACGCGCGCGGGGTGGCGGAGCTGCGGGTTCCGCCCGGCGAGTACAGGCTCTTCGTGTCGGGGAAGGGCTGCGTTCCCTTCCGCTTCGACGGCGAGGTGACCGCCGACACGAGGATCCGGGCGGAGCTCGAGCAGGATCGGGAGCTCTCAGATGCCGATATCTGGTCCTGATTTGCCGGGGTGGACCGACTCGCGGCGCGCGAGGAGGCCCGCGTCGGCGCGAACGGGCCGAAACGATATGGGGGCTCGTCTGATGGAAGAGATGGTTGGTCGTCCGAGTCCGCGAGCACGTGGCGGGACCTCGCATTGGACGCGTCGGATTCTGTCGGGCCTCGTGCGTGGTCTCGCCTGTCTCCTCGTTCCCGGCGCCGCCGCCGCGCAGGTCGGCGAGACGGTGGCCGAGCACGGTCGGCAGCTCTACGGCGAGCACTGCGCGCTGTGCCACGGAGACTCGGGCGCGGGCCGCTCGGGGGCGTTTCCCGCCCTCGACGGCAACGAGCGGCTCGGGAACGCGGCCCGCGTCGTCCGCGCCATCCGCGAGGGCATCGGGAACATGCCGGCGTTCCCGGCCCTGACCGCGGCCGAGACCGCCGCCGTCGCGAGCTACGTCCGCGGCGCCTGGACGAACGGCCTCGGGGCGGTGACGGCCGACGCGGCGGCGGCGGTGCTGGACCGGCTCGCGGACGGGGGACCGGCGGCGTCGGTCTGGGACGGCGTCTACACCGACGATCAGGCGGCGCGAGGGCGGCAGATCTACTTCGGCGCGTGCAGCCTGTGCCACGGCCGGCGGCTGAACGGCGCGCCCGACGATCCCGACATGGTGTCCACGCCGCCGCTGGCGCGGGCGCGCTTCCTGCGCGTGTGGGAGGGGCGGTCGCTGGCCGTCCTCCTCGCGTACACGCGGCTGACGATGCCCGAGGACAACCCCGCGTCGCTCAGCGACGAAGAGTACGTCGACGTCGTCGCCTACTTGCTCTCGATGAGCAGGATGCCCGCTGGCGACGATGAACTCCCCGCCGATTCGCGCGGTCTCGCGAACATCGTGATGCTGCAGCGGCAATAGGCTGGCGGCCGGCGCGACGCAGGGTTTCGGCAGGCACTCGTCAAGCAGGACACGCACGGGTCAGCAGAGCGTCCTTCGCCTGTTCCAGAGCGGCAATGGCCTGCTCTCTCGAGACCGTCGGGAAATCGTCCAGGAACTCCCAGATGGTCTGGCCGGCTTCCAGATAGTCGAGCAGCGCCTGGAACGGCACACGGGTGCCGGCGAAGACGGGAGTCCCGCTCATGATAGCGGGATCGCTGGAGATCGCAAGGGCTGCTTCCGACATCAGGACGACTCGTTGGCGCTGCCGTTCAGCATACACCAGGGCCGGACGCCGACCCCCTTGACCGTTCTTCGCCAAGGCCCGCCTGCCCGTATAATCCGACGACATCGTTGAACCCGACGGCCCCGAACGCTGACGGCGGTTTCGGCCGCGGCGCAGGGGGGGCCTGTTCGTGCGCTTCGGGAGGTTGGCATGGTTGGACTGACGACGACTCGCGAGCGACGGCGCCGGGTGTCGACGGGGGCGCGGCTCGCGGTCGCGGCCCTGGGCCTGTTGATGCCGGCAATCGCCGCCGCGCAGCCCGCGGCGAGCCGGCCGGACCGGTTCCAGGTCGAGGAAGCGACCATCGAGGGGATCCATCAGGCCATCCAGGACGGTAGCACCAGTTGCCGGGGGCTGGTACAGACTTTCGTGGACCGGGCCCGCGCCTACAACGGCGCCTGCACGCGGCTCGTCACCCTCGACGGCGCGCCCGTGGCGCCGGCGAGCGGCCCGGTTCGCGCCGGTGCGGCGGTGCAGTTCCCCACGTCCACCGTCGCCGCCTCGAGCATCCTGCCCGACCTCGACCGGTATGCGGGCGTCCCGCTCGACCTCGGGAGGATGGAGCCCACCTTGTCGGACCCCGCCGTGCAGGCGCAGTACGGCATGGTCGCGGGGGTCCCGAACGCGGGTCAGGTCAACGCGCTGAGCACGCTCAACCTGCGCGGCGAGCGGTCCGTGAGCTGCCCGGGCGCGTGCGACGCGCACCCCGAGACGGGGGAGATTCCCGCCGACTGCCCCGCCGGCTGCGACGCCTTCCGAAGGCAGCCCGACGCCCTCGAGCGGGCGGCGGAGCTGGATGCGCGGTACGGCTCGGATCCGGATCTCGCGGCGATGCCCATGTACTGCATCCCCCTGGGGTTCAAGGACGTCTACGACACGAAGGACATGCGGACGACGACGGCGGCGGACATCGACTTCGCGATGGATGCGCCCCCCGCCGACGCGACCATCGTCGAGCGGCTGCGGTCGAAGGGCGCCATCGTCTACGCCAAGGCCAACGCGACCGAGTTCAACGGCGGCATCGGGAACCCCGGCGGGCCGGCGGCCGCGACCGCCCGGTATCTGGGCTACGCGGAGCGCAGCACGTGGGGCGGTCAGGCCTGCAACCCCTACGACACCGAGCGGTCGCCCCGGGGATCGAGCTCGGGGTCCGGCGTCGCGGTCTCGGCGAACCTCGTCACCTGCGCCTTCTGCGAGCAGACCGGGGGCTCCTGCAAGGGGCCGGCGTCGCGCAACGCCACCGTCAGCCTGCTGACGACGAAGGGGCTGATCCCGTACGGCGGCGCGGTCGGGTCGAACCCCCTGGTGGACCGCGCGGGCATCAACTGCCGCACCGTCCGCGACGCCGCCCTCGTGCTGGACGCCCTCGTCGACCCCGCCCTCGGCTACTTCGACTCCCGGGACATCTACACGGCGGTGCCGGGGGCGCTGGCCTCCGACGAGCCCTACGCCGGCTTCGTCGTCGGCGAGGCGCCAGCCGACGGGGGAGAGCGGCCGCTGGCCGGCATGCGCATCGGCATCGTCCGCGAGTACATGGTCAAGCACACGCTGAACGACGCCGCGATCAGCGACCGGATCGACGACGAGATCAAGACCGTCCTCCGGGACCGGCTCGGCGCGGCCCTCGTCGAGTCGCGGGATGCGCTCCATCCCGACGACCCCGACGTGCCCGACATGGACTACACGTTCCAGGACGCGCTGGCCGAGATCCTGCCCATCCACATGCCCGAGTACTTCTCCAAGACCCGCGACGGCGCCCTCGAGTTCGCGGTGCCGGGCCACGACGTCACGTCGAAGCGCTACCTCGTCGAGCTCGCGGAAGGCCGCGCGCCCCTCGCGGCCAACCTGAACCTGCGCCGCGTCACCCTCTCGCCCGCGTCGCGGGCCTTCGCCTTCCACATCGACCAGTACCTGGCCCGCCGCGGCGACGAGCGGGTCACCGACATGGCGAGCCTCGACGCCAACACCAAGTACTTCTCGGCCGCGGCGGAGGCGGGCTCGGCGAACTGGGCCGCGCTCGACGACGTGCGCTCGGCCGGCAACACCGAGCGCATGCAGATGCGCGCCGTCATGCAGTTGGTGCTGGCCAAGGTGATGCGCGAGAACCGGCTCGACGTGCTCGTGAACCCCGAGAACACCCTGCCTCACCAGAAGGTGGGCGGACCGAGCGAGCCCACCGTCAACGGCCGCGGCGCGTCGGGGTCGACCCAGACCATCACCGCGCTCATCGGCGCGCCCGAGATCGTGGTGCCGGCCGGGTTCAACGACGTCGTCTACGAGCCCCGCTACGTCCTGAACGCGGCCGGCGACGGCTACGACGCCGTCCCCGGCTACGAGCCGTCGCGCCTGGACACCCCGCTGCCCATCAGCATGATGTTCTGGGCCGGCCCCGGCGACGAGGCCGCGGTGCTGAAGGCGGCGTCCGCCTACGAGGCGGCGACCCGGCACCGCGTGCCGCCGCCCGACTTCGGCCCGCTTGCCGACCCGCGGTAGGGCTGCGGCGAGTGCTTCGATGCGCTTGTCCCCGACCGATGAGATCCGGGCAAGGACCAGCCCGGAGAGCGTCGCCTGCGGCTCCGCTCACCGCCCAACCAACCCTGCCGGGAGTCTGCACCGTTCTACGGCGCAGACTCCCAGCCCGCCCATCGTCGCCTGAGGCTCCGCTGGGCGCCCCAACCAACCCTCCAGGAGTCCGGCGCCGTTTTACGGCGTCGACTCCTGGGCCGAGCGGCGGGGCGCGGCGGCGGTTGTTGCACCTCGCACGATTGGCGGGCTGGCACTGCCGCCGTGTCGATGCTATAAGGGCGGAGGGGGCGGGCGCCGTGGTGGCGCCGTTTGGACGGCAACGGGGAGTCGCGATCATGTTCAGGGGAACTCGCGTCGGCGTCGGCGGGCGCATCGCCGGTCGAATGCAGCGGGAGTGCTGCCTCGGGTTCCCGAGAGCGAATCCCGTGGTTCGCGCCGTCCGGCTTGCCGCGGTCTGGCTGATCGCGGCGGGCGGATCGGTGGGCGCACCGAACTTCGCCGGGGCGGCCCAGCTCCCGGCGTCGGACGGGGGGTTCACGGCCGAGCAGGCCGCGGCGGGGTGGACGGAGTACGTGCGGCAGTGCGGGGAGTGCCACGGCGAGGGGCTGGACGGGGCGGAGGCGCCGGCCCTGCGCGGGGTCGACTTCCTGAACGGCTGGGCGGGGCGGACGACGGACGAGCTGTTCGCGTACGTGCGGGACGAGATGCCGCCCGGCCTCGGGGGCTCGCTCGGCACCCAGGTCTACCTGGAACTGGTCGCGTACATCCTCGACGCGAACGGGGCGCGGCCCGGCGACGCGCCGCTGACGGCCGAGACGGCGGTGCCGATCGGCGACGCGGCGGACATCGCCGAGGCGCGGCGGGCCGCAGAGGAGGGCGAGGCGCCGCGGCGCCGGCCGACGCGGTTCGTCAACCGGGCGGTCGAGCGGTCCCTGACCCCGGTCACCGACGCGCTGCTGCAGGACCCCCCGCCCGGCGACTGGCTGAGCTGGCGGCGGACCCGCGACGGCCACGGCTACAGCCCCCTCGACCAGATCACGCGCGACAACGTCGACGAGCTGCGGCTGGCGTGGGTGCTCGCGATCCGCGAGGGGAACCACCAGACGGCGCCCCTGGTGCACGACGGGGTGATGTTCCTGGCCAGCCCCGGCGACGTGGTGCAGGCCATCGACGCGGTCACCGGCGACGTCATCTGGCAGTACCGGTCGCCCCTGCCCGAGGACGCGCCGCAGCGGGCGCCCACCCGCACCTTGGCCCTCCACGGCGACCGGGTGTTCCTCGCCACCGCCGACGCGGCCCTCGTCGCCCTCGACGCCAGGACCGGCGAGGAGGTGTGGCGGACGGTCAAGGCCGACTACACGCAGGGCTTCCGCCAGAACGCCGGCCCCGTCATCGCCGACGGCGTCGTCGTCACCGGCACCAACGGTTGCCAGCGCTACAAGGCGCAGACCTGCTTCATCACCGGGCACGACCCCGACACGGGCGAAGAGCTGTGGCGCACGTCGACCATCGCCCTCCCCGGCGACCCCAACGACGCCTCGTGGGGCGACACGCCGCCGTACCTCCGCGCCGGCGGCGACCAGTGGATTCCCGGCAGCTACGATCCCGAGCTCGGCCTCTACTACATCGGCACCGCGCAGGCGAAGCCGTGGGTGGCGGCGAGCCGCGGCATGACGACGCGGCAGGACGCGCTCTACACCAACTCGACGCTGGCCCTGCATCCGCGGACGGGGCAGGTGGAGTGGTACTTCCAGCACGCGCCGGGCGAGACCCTCGACCTCGACATCGTCTACGAGCGGGTGCTCGTGGACGCCGACGGCGAGAAGTGGCTCTTCACCATCGGCAAGGACGGCATCCTCTGGAAGCTCGACCGGCGCACCGGGGCGCTGGTGGACCTGCGCGAGACCGTGTACCAGGACGTCTTCGAGTCGATCGACCGCACCACCGGCGAGCTGACCTACCGGCCCGACATCCGCGACGCCGACGTCGGCGACCGGGTGCCCGCCTGTCCCAGCCTGCTCGGCGGGCACAACTGGCAGGCTTCCGCGTATCACCCCGGCGCCGGCGCCCTCGTCATTCCCCTCCACCAGGCCTGCATGTACCTGACCGGCCGCGAGGTCGAGTTCGTGGAGGGGGGCGGCGGCGTGGCCGGCCGCTCCGAGTACCTCGAGATGCCGGGCTCGAACGGCAACGTCGGGAAGCTGGCCGCCTACGACGTGCGGACGATGGACGAGCTGTGGAGCCGCGAGCAGCGGGCCGCGTTCCTGACGTCGACGCTGACCACGGCGGGCGGCCTCGTCTTCGCGGGCGACGCCGACCGCTACTACCGGGCGTTCGACATCGGGACGGGCGAGGTCCTCTGGGAGACCCGCCTCGGGGCGAAGGCGCACGGCTATCCCATCACCTACGAGGCGGACGGCCGGCAGTTCATCGCGGTGCCCGCGGCGCTGGGCGGCGCGTTCCGCAGCCTCACCGCGACCCTCACGCCGGAGATCTTCCAGCCGGAGGGGGGCAACGCGCTCTACGTCTTCGCGCTGCCGGAGTGACGCGGCGGGGACGATGGGCAGTTCTTCGGTGCTGAACCTGGTGCGGAAGGTGGATGATGCCGGCAGTCAACCCTGACATCCTCGTCTGGGCACGCGAGACTGCGGGGCTGACTCTCTCGGATGCCGCCGCGAAGGTCGGCATCCGGGGTGCCCGCGGCTTGGCCGCCATCGATCGGCTGACCGCGCTAGAACGTGGCGACGAGGAGCCCACGCGGCCGGTCCTGGTCAACATGGCGCGGCAATACCGGCGTCCGCTGCTCGCCTTCTACCTGGCCGCCCCGCCACGGCGGGACGAGCACGGCGCGGCCTTCCGCACACTTCCCGGGACGCGTACCTCGGAGCAGAACGCCCTCATCGCCGCGCTCGTCCGCAACCTGCGCAGTCGCCAGGAGATGGTTCGGGCGGCGCTGGAGGCTGAGGACGAAGCCGAGCCACTGCCGTTCGTGGGTATCCTCCTGGACCCCGGGAAGCTGGAGACGCAGACGGAGTCGTTGTGCCGGGTTCTCCGGCACAACGCGGAAGCGGCCCGTTTGCTGCAACGTGCGTTGAAGACCATTGCCCGAGTGCTCGGCGACGATCTGGACGCCGCGGCCTATTTCGCGCAGCCGAACGCGGAGGAGGCGTTCCGGTTGCTCCGTTCGCGAACGGAGGGCGCCGGCGCATTCGTGCTGCTCAAGGGCGATCTGGGTAGCCACCACACGGCCCTCGACCCGGAGGTGTTTCGCGGTTTCGCGATAGCGGACAACGTCGCTCCGTTCGTGGTCATCAACGACAACGACTCTCGGGCCGCGCGATCGTTCACGCTCCTGCATGAGTTGACCCATCTGTTGCTCGGCCGGACGGGCTTCGCGGGTGTGGTTGCCGAAACGGAGGTCGAGGATTTCTGCAACCGGGTCGCCGCCGAATGGCTGCTGCCGCCGTGGGCGCTCGACCGGGTCGAGATCGGGCGGGGGCGAGACATCGCCGAGCAGAAGCAGGGCATCGGCGCGTTTGCCCGCAAGAACAACCTGAGCCGGACCATGGTCGCGTACCGGCTCCTGCGTGCGAACCGCCTTGAGCGTTCGACCTTCGAGCGGCTGCGAGCCGAGTTCCGCGGGGAGTGGCAGCGGGTTCGCGACCGGCGTCGCACGAAGCAGCGGGAATCGGAGGGAGGTCCTGACTACTACGCCGTGCGTCGGCACCGGGTCGGGCAGGGTCTGCTCACGTTCGCGCGCCGGCTGGTAGGTTCGGGGGCCTTGTCGACCACCAAGGCGGCGCGGATCCTGGGTGTCAAGCCGCCACACGTTGGCAGGATGCTCCGCCCCGCACAGGCGCGGTAGGGGGGGCTGGGCTTGCTCTACCTGTTGGACGCGAACGTCCTCATCGACGCCAATCGCGACTACTACCCTCTCGGACGCGTGCCCGAGTTCTGGGACTGGCTGATCGATCGTGCAGCCTCGCGGCAGGTCAGAATCCCGATGGAGATGTACGAGGAGATTATCGCCGGCAAAGAAGACGGTCTCACGCGTTGGCTCAAGGACAACCGGGATGCAGTGCTCCTCGACGAGAACGCCGACCCGACTCTCGTGGCGCGAGTGACGGAGCAAGGCTATGCGCGAGATCTGAGCGAGGAGGAAATTGAGCGCGTCGGCCGCGATCCGTTTCTCATCGCGTACGCGTTCCGCGATCCGGCGCGGCGGACCGTCGTCACCACAGAGGTATCCAGGCCGAAGAAGCAGCGCGCGAATCGGCACATCCCGGACGTGTGCGATGCCTTGGGCTTGTTTCACTGCAACACCTACGACCTCATCCGCGCGCTGAACTTCACGACTCAAGGTCGATGATGAGGCTCTCCTGGAACGAGATCCGAGCGCGGGCCGCCGATTTCGCCCGTGAATGGGCCGACGCCGCGTACGAGAAAGGCGAGACCCAGAGCTTCTACAACGAGTTCTTCGAGATATTCGGCAAGCGTCGCCGCGACGTGGCCCGGTACGAGGAACGTGTCCAGCGGCTCGACAACACCTCCGGCTTCATCGACCTGTTCTGGCCCGGCGTCCTGCTGGTCGAGCAGAAGAGCGCCGGACGCGACTTGATGGCCGCACGTGAGCAGGCCGGCACGTACTTCGACGCGCTGCCGGAACGGGAGCGCCCCCGCTTCCAGCTCTTGTGCGACTTCCAGACGTTCGAGCTTCTCGACCGGGACGAACGCGACGAGACCCGCTTCGCCCTCGCCGACCTTCCGCAGCATGTCGAGAAGTTCGGGTTCATCATCGGCGTGCAGCGCCGGACGTTCCGCGACCAAGACCCGGTCAACATCGAGGCGTCCGAGCTGATCGCCCGTCTGCACGACGCGCTGAAGGCGTCCGGCTACGACGGTCACGACCTGGAGCTGTTTCTGGTGCGGACCGTGTTCTGTCTGTTCGCCGACGACACGGGCATCTTCGAGCCGCGCGACATTTTCCTCCAGTTCATCGAGGAGCGCACGGCCCCGGACGGCGCGGACCTCGGCGCTTGGCTCATGCAGCTCTTCGAGGTGCTGAACACGCCGGTCAGCCGACGTCAGCGGGCGCTCGACGAGGACCTTGCCCGCTTCCCGCACGTCAACGGGGAGCTGTTCGCCGACCGCCTCCGGCCACCTGCCTTCAACACGGCGATGCGCGCCGCGCTGCTCGACGCGGGGCAGTTCGACTGGACCGCGATCTCGCCGGCCATCTTCGGCGCATTGTTCCAGTCGGTCATGGAGCCGGCCGACCGCCGCGCCCAAGGGGCGCACTACACGACCGAGAAGAACATCCTGAAGGTGATCGAGCCGCTGTTCCTCGACGGGCTGCGGGCCGAGTTCCAGCGGCTCCAGGGGCGCCGGGACGGCCGCAGCATGGCGGATCTGCGGAGGTTTCAGCAGAAGCTCGGCTCGCTGCGTCTGTTCGACCCGGCCTGCGGTTGCGGCAACTTCCTCATCATCGCCTACCGGGAATTGCGCACGCTGGAGATCGACGTACTGCGGGAGATGGCGTCGCGCAGGGACGCCACACAGCTTGAGCTCGTGGTGGAAGTGAAGTCCGTCGTCGAGGTGGACCAGTTCTACGGCATCGAGATCGGCGAGTTCCCGGCCCGCATCGCCGCCACCGCGCTGTGGATGATGGACCACATCATGAACAACCGGCTGAGCCTGGAGTTCGGCCAGACCTACGCGCGAATCCCCATCCAGAAGTCGCCGCACATCCACCACGCCGACGCTCTGGAGATCGACTGGGGCGACGTGCTGCCGCCCGACGAATGCTCCGTAGTCTTCGGCAATCCACCGTTCGCCGGGGCCAAATATCAGTCGCCCGAGCAGCGCGCGCAGGTGCGCCGCGTCGCCGCGCTCGGTGGCAGCGGGGGGACGCTCGATTATGTCGCGGCGTGGTTCATTCGCGCCGGCGACTACGTGCGGCAGAGCCAGCCGGGCGACGGGGCGCCGCCGCCACGCATCGGGTTCGTGGCGACCAACTCGATCACGCAGGGCGAGCAGGTGGCGCAGCTCTGGCCGCTGTTGCTCGACCGTCGCCGCCTGGAGGTCGCCTTCGCTCACCGCACTTTCGCGTGGGGTTCGGACGCCCGCGGCAAGGCGCACGTGCACGTGGTCATCATCGGGCTCGACGCAGCCGAGCACGCGCCGCGGGACCGGCGGCTGTTCGCCTACGAGCATCTTGACGGTGAGCCGCTGGAGAGCGGACACGCAGTCATTACGCCCTACCTGTTCGACGGCGGCGCCCTGGCCAATCCGCATCTCGTCGTTCGCAAGGAGAGCCGGCCTATCAACGGGGCCAGACAACTGATCATCGGGTCGAAGCCGATCGACGACGGGCAGTACATCTTCGGGGCCGAGGAACGCTCCGTGTTTATCGAGGCCGAGCCGGAGGCGGCGCCGCTGCTGCGCCCGTTCGTCGGCGCCCGTGAGTATCTCCAGGGCGGAGACCGCTGGATTCTCGCCCTCCACGACGCGTCGCCCGGCACGCTGGCCGGGCTACCTCTCGTTCGCGAGCGGATCGCCGCCGTCCGTGCCTACCGCCGGTCCCGCGAGAGCAAACCGACTCAGCGGCTCGCGGAGACGCCGACGCTGTACCACGTCAACGTCGTGCCCTTCGCCCCGTTCTTGGTGATTCCGAAGGTCAGTTCCGAACGCCGGGAATACGTGCCGATCGGCTGGCTCGAACCGCCGACCGTGCCGAGCGATCTCGTCTTCGTCCTGCAGGATGCGACGAAACCTGTTTTTGCTCTCCTGACGTCCGCCATGCACATGGCGTGGCTGCGCCACATCGGCGGGCGGCTGAAGAGTGACTATCGCTACTCCATCGGACTCGTCTACAACACGTTCCCGTCGCCACCCGGCTTCGCGGACGCGGACACTTCGTCGTTGGAGCCCCTCGCGCAGGCCGTGCTCGATGCCCGCGCCGCACATAGCGAAGCGACACTGGCGGAGCTGTACGACCCGGAGCTAATGCCGCCGAACCTTCGGAGAGCTCATCACGCGCTGGATCGCGCCGTCGATCGCCTCTATCGCCGGAGGCGCTTCACGTCGGAGCGTGAACGAGCCGAGTACCTGTTCGCGCTGTACGAGCGCATGCAGGCGCCACTGGCTGCGAGAGTGGCTGTCAAGCGCCGACCACGGAGAGGAGCACGCCTCCAGAGGTAGCCGAGGATCCCCTCACCTCCGAGGATGACTGGACATTGAAGGACGAGGATCCACCGAATGGGCATTCTCTGGACCACAGCAATATTTGTTGTGCTGCAAATCGCAGTTCTTGCGGTCGTACGGGTCTTTCCGGCCGTCTTGACGACGGCGTTGACGAAGCGAGTCGAACACCGGTACTCGGCCAGACTAGCAGAGCTGAAGGCGGATTTGGATGCGCGATACTCCACGCTGAGGTCCTCGGTGGACTTCATATCAGCAAGTCAGTCCGACCTGAGGACAAGAGCGATTGCCTCAGTCGAAGCACTCTGGACTATCGTGCTCGAAATCGAACATGAACACCTCAATTTGGTGGCCCTGGATGGCATCTTGTCACCCAAGGAAATCCAAGCGGGCTTTGCGTCGGGTACGATCAAGAAGCTCCTCGGTGACTACCGTGACTTCGACGTGGTGGTCAAGAAGGTCGCACGGATCACCGAGTTCACCTCCGAAAAGGAGCGGTTGTTTTCCGGTGAACGATTATGGCTCCTGTTTTCGACGCTCTGTCGAGCC
Organism: Vicinamibacterales bacterium; assembly: GCA_965261285.1. Classification (GTDB taxonomy): domain Bacteria; phylum Acidobacteriota; class Vicinamibacteria; order Vicinamibacterales; family UBA8438; genus JAJEEA01. The sequence continues at coordinate 994,946 of OZ253457.1, forward strand.
CATGGGCGAATGGCCATGTTGGTGCAATACTCTTTCGAGAAGAGGACCTACATCGATTGGAGGTCCGATGATCTCATGAACAGGACTCTTTGTGCGGTCCTCCCGGCGGATGTACTGGAGAAGACCAAGAGGATGCGAGTCGGAGGGTTCCGAGAGGTCACAGGTCGCCTCAAGGCGGAGTTTCTCAAGGAGGCTATTCGCGTCACGTCCGGTTCGCAACACGTCGCGGACTCACTGTCGGATCTTCAGTCCACGTTACTGTCCGAACAGCAGAGGCTCACGACAGATGGATCTCAACGGGTGTCGACGTGATGGCTATAGTCGGGTTCGGATACGGAGCAATCGACGAAGACGTTGACGTACCGATGCCCTCAGCGAGTTGCAGGCGATCGGGGGCGCTGGTGAGGTGCGGGCGGTGAGCGAGTATTATTGGCAGATACGGTGCGGTCGGGCGACGACTTCGCGGGTGGCCGTGCGGTGCGGGCACCGTCGGTTGGCGCGCCGAGGAGTCCTGGGTCATGTCAAAGAGAGTCAGCGGCGGCGTTGGCGGAGCACAGTGGCTGACGGCCGGACTGGTTCGGGCCGCGGTGACGGGGCTGATCACGCTCGCCGGTCCGATCGTCGGACCGGGCGCGGTCGGTGCAACGGCGCAACCCGCGCCGGACGGGGGCTTCACGGCCGACCAGTCCGCGGCGGGGTGGGCGGCGTACGGGCGGCAGTGCGGCGAGTGCCACGGGCAGGGGCTGTTCGGGGCGGAGGCGCCGGCCCTGCGCGGGGTCGACTTCCTGAACGGCTGGGCGGGGCAGACGACCGACGAGTTGTTTACCTACCTGCGCGACGAGATGCCCCCCGGCCTCGGCGGCTCGCTCGCCGACGGGGTCTACCTGGACCTCGTCGCCTACATCCTCGACATGAACGGCGCCCGGCCCGGCGACGCGCCGCTGACGGCCGACGCGGCGGTCACCATCGGCGACGCGGCGGACGTGGCCGAGGCGGAGCGGGCGGCGCGCGAGGGCGACCGGCCGCGCCGGCGGTCGACGCGGTTCGTCAACCGGGAGGTGCCGCACGACCTGACCCCGGTGACCGACGCGCTCCTCGCGGACCCGCCCCCCGGCGACTGGCTGAGCTGGCGGCGGACCCGCGACGGCCACGGCTACAGCCCCCTCGACCAGGTGACGCGCGACAACGTCGACGAGCTGCAGCTCGCGTGGGTGCTCGCCATCCGCGAGGGCAACCACCAGACCACGCCGCTCGTGCACGACGGGGTGATGTTCCTCGCCAACCCGGGGAACGTCGTCCAGGCGATTGACGCGGTCACCGGCGAGGTCATCTGGCAGTACCGGTCGCCGCTGCCCGAGGACGCGGTGCGGTGGGGCGCCACCCGCACCCTCGCCCTCTACGGCGACAAGCTCTTCCTCGCCACCTACGACGCCGCCCTCGTCGCCCTCGATGCCGCGACCGGGGCCGAGGTCTGGCGCACCGTGAAGGCGGACCACACGCAAGGGTTCATGCAGTTCGGCGGCCCCGTCGTCGCGAACGGCGTCGTGGTGACCGGCATCAACGGGTGCGAGCGCTACAAGGCGCAGACCTGCTTCATCACCGGGCACGACCCCGACACCGGCCGCGAGCTGTGGCGCACGTCGACCATCGCGCTGCCCGGCGACCCCAACGACGCCTCGTGGGGCGACACGCCGCCGTACCTCCGGGCCGGAGGCGACCTGTGGATTCCCGGCAGCTACGACGCCGAGCTCGGCCTCTTCTACATCGGCACCGCCCAGGCGAAGCCGTGGGTGGCGGCTAGCCGAGGCATGACCACCCGGCAGGACGCGCTCTACACCAACTCGACGCTGGCCCTGAACCCGCGGACGGGGCAGGTGGAATGGTACTTCCAGCACGCGCCGGGCGAGACTCTCGACCTCGACATCGTCTACGAGCGGGTGCTCGTCGACGCCGACGGCGAGCAGTGGCTCTTCACCATCGGGAAGGACGGCATCCTCTGGAAGCTCGACCGGCGGACCGGCGCCTTCGTCGACCTGCGCGAGACGGTGTATCAGGACGTCTTCGCGTCGATCGACCGCACCACGGGGCGGCTCGAGTACCGACAGGACATCCACGACGCCGACGTCGGCGACCGCGTGCCCGCCTGTCCCAGCCTGCTCGGCGGGCACAACTGGCAGGCGTCGGCCTACCACCCCGGGGCCGGCGCGCTCGTCATTCCCCTCCACCAGGCCTGCATGTACCTGACCGGCCGCGAGGTGGAGTTCATCGAGGGCGGCGGGGGAGAGGCGGGCCGGTCGGAGTTCATCGAGATGCCCGGCTCGGACGGGAACGTGGGCAAGCTGGCCGCCTACGACGTGCGGACGATGGACGAGCTGTGGAGCCACGAGCAGCGGGCCGCGTTCCTGACGTCGACGCTGACGACGGCGGGCGGGCTGGTCTTCGCGGGCGACGCCGACCGCTACTACCGGGCGTTCGACATCGAGACCGGCGAGGTCCTCTGGGAGACCCGCCTCGGGGCCAAGGCGCACGGCTATCCCATCACCTACGAGGCGGGCGGGCGCCAGTTCATCGCGGTGCCGGCGGCGCTGGGAGGGGCATTCCGCAGCCTCACCGCGGCCCTCACGCCGGAGATCTTCCAGCCGGAGGGGGGCAACGCGCTCTACGTCTTCGCGCTGCCGGAGTGAGGGGCACTCCGGTCCCGGTCGATTCGCCCGTTTCGGCGTCCTGCCGGAGCCACGGTAGTCGACCGTACGGCGCCACCGGGCAGGACGCCGGCGAGGGTTCGCTCACGACTGGTGCAGGCTCGACGGCAGGATTCAGTCCTGGAGGGTTGGACCGATGCATGTCTTCAAGTTCGGGACGGAGGGCGGTCGGCGGGCAGGACACGGCGCGGGCCGATTCGGCCTCGGGGTGCCGGCGGTCGCCGGCGTGCTCGGGCTCCTCGTCCTCGTCGCGGCGACCGGGCGCGCACAGCACACGGGCGAGGCCGAGCCGCTCCGGGAGACCATCGTCTACAGCAGCATCCAGCCCGCCAACTGGGACCTGTACCTCTTCGACGGCCCCGGCTCGGAGCCGCGGCGGCTGACGACGGACCCCGGCCTCGACTACAACGGCGTCATCTCGCCCGACGGGCGCTGGGTCGTGTTCACCTCCGAGCGGACCGGCAGCCCCGACCTCTACGTGCTCGACCTGCACGGCGACGCCGGGCCGCGGCCGCTGGTCGAGGGTCCCGCCATGGAGGATGCGGCGGCCATCTCGCCGGACGGCGACCGGCTGCTCTTCGTCAGCACGCGGGACGGCAACGCCGACGTCTTCGAGATGCCGTTCCGGCCCGAGGACCCGACCGCGGCGGGCGAGGCGCGGAACCTGACGCGGCACGCGGCGGGCGACTACAACCCCGCCTTCTCGCCCGACGGCACGCGGATTCTCTTCTCGAGCAGCCGCGACACGGCGGTGGCGACGAGCACGGGGGCGAGCCCGGGGCCGACCTACCTCGCCAGCGAGCTGTACGTGATGCGGTCGGACGGGACCGGCGTGCGGCGCCTGACGCGGCACGAGCGCTGGGACGGCGCCCCGGCGTGGGCGCCCGACGGCCGGGCCGCCTTCTTCTACTCGCAACGGGACGGCGAGTCGCGCATCTACCGCATCGGCGTGGACGGGACCGCGGGCACCGGCGTGGCCGGGGCCGCGGGCTCGGAGTCCGCCGGCGTCAAGACCGCCGCCCTCGCCAGCGCCGAGAAGGTCGTCTCCGCCGGTCCCGAGACAGTCGCCTCCGCCGACGCCGAGACGGTCGCCTCCGCCGGCGCCGAGATCGCCGGCGCGAGCCCCGCGCCGATCTCCGCTCCGGACGAGGCGGCGCTGTCGCCAACGTTTGCTCCCGACGGCCGGCTCGCCTTCACGGCGCAGCGAGACGGCCGTTGGACCCTTGTCTCCACCCGGCCCGACGGGTCCGACCCGCGGGTGGAGAGCGACGCCGCCCGCGACTACTGGGCACCGGCCTACGACCCCGTCTCGGGCCGCCTGCTCGCCCACGGGCCGGGACCGGTCGCGGACGCGTCCGTGTTCGAGAGCGACGCGCCGGGCGAGTTCCTCGTCCACCCGCCGCTTCCCGTCGACATGCCGGACCGGAGCGTGTCCCTCGTCGGCATCCGCGGCTATCTGCCGGCCGTCGATCCCACCTCGGGCGAGATCGCCACCAGCGAGGCGTTCGCCCGCCTCGTCGCGTCCCCGCCCGACGGCAGTGGGAAGCGCGTCATCCACGACCTCGCCGGCGGGGCGGACCGTTACCGGGGCCCGGATTCCGCCTGGGGCCCCTCGTGGTCGAAGGACGGCCGCTGGCTGGCGTTCATCGTCGGGCCGCCGTTCGCCTCCGACGCCGTCGACGTCGACATCTGGAAGGTCCGCAGCGACGGCACCGGCCTCGTGAGCCTGACGCCCGACTCGGACGCCAACGACGCCCTGCCCGACTTCTCGCCCGACGGCCGCCGCATCGTCTTCCGCAGCCGGCGCGGCGGCAACGCCGACATCTACCTGATGAACGCGGACGGCGGCGACGTGCGGCGCCTCACGCACCACGAGGCCACCGACACCATGCCCGCGTTCTCGTCGGGCGGCGACCGCATCGCGTTCACGTCGCTCCGGGACGGCAACTTCGAGCTCTACACCGTCGCCATCGACGACGACGGCCGGGCGGGGCCGCCCGAGCGCCTCACCACGAGCCCCGGCCACGACATGCACCCCCGCTTTTCGCCCGACGACGAGTGGGTGCTCTTCACCTCCCAGCGCGCCGAGCTCGGCGACGAGCTGCCCCTGCTGCGGGTCGTCTTCCAGCCCCAGCCCTACGGCGAGCTGCACGCCGTCCGCTTGTCGGACCGCACCGTGGTCCGGCTGACCCACAACAAGTGGGAGGACGGCCCCACCGCCTGGGTCCGGGACGTGCCGGGGTTCGACTGACGATCCCGCCCGGTGGCGGGGCCGTCCCAGCGCGCCGCCGGGCGATCCGGCCGGACGGGCACGGCGGCCGGCCGCTGGGTCGTTCGCGCGGCAGCGCGTCGATGCGCTACGCCCGCGGGAGGAAACGTGTCTACCCTGGAAGGGATGAAGGGCAGAACGGATGCTGCCGGGCAGTGGCCGCCAATCGCCGGAACGTGGCGCGCCCCGGTGACGCTGGCGCCGCCGGAAGCCTTCGACGATCGCGAGGCCGATGACACGTTCCGGCAGCGGTTCCACCCGTGGCACGATCCGGCGCAACTGGGACCACGGAGCCGCGCCGTCCGCAACCGGCTGCGCGCAAGCTGCGCCGGCTGGCGGGAGATGCCCGAGTCCGAGGAGTTCTACGCCGCGATCCGGGCGCCGGCCCCGTCGCGTCGGCAGCGGCGCCTCATCGCGTGCTGGTTGCAGGAAGCCACGCGCGAGGACTTCCTCTACGCCTGGGCCGAGGGCGTCTACACGTGGCGGCTGCTGGCGGAAGCCATTCACAGGGCGGGCCATCACACCAGGCCTCGTTGCGCCGACATCAACACCTTGGCGGCTCCGTGAGCGACAGGGACGATCATTGGGCGGCATCGGTGCCGGTCGGGCGCCGACATGACGTCGCCGTCGGGATGGTGGTATAACGGCGGCACGGACGAGACTGCGGCGTTCAGACGCCGATTGACGACACCCGAGAGCGTGTGCCGTGGAAGGCACGGGCTCCTACCGGGTCGATGGGCGCCAAGCGGAGCCGTTCAGGCGACGATTGGCAGCCCAGGAGTGCGGACCATGTCGAAAGAGACTCGCTTTGGATTCGGCGGATCGGGTTGTCGCGGACTGACTCTCGGGGCCCTGGCGCGGGCGGCGGCCGCACTGATCGTGGCGGCCGGTCTGACCGCCGGGGCGGGCGCCGGCGTCGCGGCGGCGCAGCCCGCGGGCGCGGACGGCGCCTTCACCGCCGACCAGGCGGCGAGCGGCTGGTCCGCCTACGGCGTTCAGTGCAGCGAGTGCCACGGCATCGGCCTCGAGGGCATGATCGCGCCGCCGCTGTCCGGCGTCGAGTTCCTGAACACCTGGGCGGGGCAGACCACCGACGAGCTGTTCGAGTACCTGCGCGACACGATGCCCCCAGGGGCCGAGGGCGCGCTCAGCGACCAGTCCTACATCGACCTCGTGGCCTACATGCTCGAGGCGAACGGCGCCCTGCCCGGCGATCGCACCCTGGCCGTCGGCGAGGCGGTGATGATTGGCGACGCGGCGGACATCGCCGAGGCGCAGCGCGCCGCCCAGGCCGGCGAGCGGCCGCGGCGGCGGGTGTCGCGGTTCGTCAACCAGACCGTGCCGCACGAGCTGACCCCGGTCACCGACGCCCTCCTCGCCGACCCCCCGCCCGGCGACTGGCTGAGCTGGCGGCGCACCCGCAACGGCCACGGCTACAGCCCCCTCGACCAGATCACGCGCGACAACGTCGGCGACCTGCAGCTCGCGTGGTCCATCTCGGTCCGGCCCGGCAACCACCAGACCACGCCGATCGTGCACGACGGCGTGATGTTCCTCGCCAGTCCGGGCAACGTCGTCCGGGCCATCGACGCCGCGACCGGCGACGTCATCTGGGTGTACCGCGCGCGGCTGCCCGACGACGCGCGCCCCGGCGCCACCCGCACCCTCGCCCTCTACGGCGACAAGCTCTACCTCGCGCGCGCCGACGCCATGCTCGTCGCCCTCGACACGAGCACCGGCGAGGAGGTGTGGCGGACCGTCAAGGACGACTACACGCAGGGCTTCCGCCAGAACGCCGGCCCCGTCGTCGCCAACGGCGTCGTCATCACCGGCACCAACGGCTGCGAGCGCTACACCGAGCAGACCTGCTTCATCACCGGCCACGACCCCGACACCGGCGACGAGCTGTGGCGCACGTCCACCATCGCCCTGCCCGGCGACCCGAACAACGCCTCGTGGGGCGACACCCCGCCGTACCTGCGCGCGGGCGGCGACTCGTGGATCCCGGGGAGCTACGACCCCGACCTCGGCCTCTTCTTCATCGGCACCGCCCAGGCCAAGCCGTGGGTCGCGTCGAGCCGCGGCATGACGACGCGGCAGGACGCCCTCTACACCAACTCGACCCTCGCCCTGAACCCGCAGACCGGGCAGGTCGAGTGGTACTTCCAGCACGCGCCGGGCGAGACCCTCGACCTCGACATCGTCTACGAGCGCGTGCTCGTAGACGCCGACGACGAGCGGTGGCTGTTCACCATCGGCAAGGACGGCATCCTCTGGAAGCTCGACCGGCGCACCGGCGCCTTCGTCGACCTCCGCGAGACCGTCCATCAGGACATCTTCGCGTCCATCGACCGCGACACCGGCGAGCTGACCTACCGCGACGACCTGCAGGACATCGCCATCGGCGAGCGGGTCTTCGCCTGCCCGAGCCTCCTCGGCGGCCACAACTGGCAGGCCTCGGCCTACCACCCCGGCGCCGGCGCCCTCGTCATCCCCCTCCACCAGGCGTGCATGCACCTGACCGGCCGCGAGGTCGAGTTCATCGAGGGCGGCGGCGGCACCGCCGGCCGCTACGAGCTGCTCGAGATGCCCGGCAGCGACGGCAACACCGGGAAGCTGGCCGCCTACGACGTCCGCACCATGGAAGAGCTCTGGAGCCACGAGCAGCGCGCGCCCTTCCTGACGTCGGCCCTCACCACCGCCGGCGGCCTCGTCTTCGCCGGCGACGGCGCGCGCCACTACCGCGCGTTCGACGTCGAGACCGGCGAGGTGCTCTGGGAGACCCGGCTCGCCTCGTCGGCGCACGGCTACCCGGTCACCTACGAGGCGGGCGGCCGCCAGTTCATCGCCGTCCCCGCGGCGTTGGGGGGCGTGTTCCGGAGCCTGACGGCGAAGCTCAGCCCGGAGATCTACCAGCCGGAGGGGGGGAACGCTCTCTTCGTCTTTGCGTTGCCTGAGTGAAAACCGCGCGGCCGTCGTCGTGGGGCGCGAACGCCGGTGCAGCGTCACTGGCCGTTCGCGCTTCTCGACCGACGAAAACGCGGGACGTGGTACCTGGAACTCTATGGAGAGGGTCCGAATCGAAGCGGAGTTGCCAGCGGCGTTGGTCGCGCAGGCGCGCGAGTTCGTCGCCGAAGGATGTGCGAACGATCTCGACGACCTGCTGGCGGAGGCGCTGCGGCGCTTTCTCGAGTCGCACACGTCCGAGTTGACCGAGGCCTTCATGAAAGAGGACGTCCAATGGACTTCATGGAGACGACTGACAGCGGGTCACCGCAGGTCGTGTGCGATGCGGGTCCGGTCATCCATCTGGACGAACTCGGCTTTCTCGACCAAGTCGATTTCGTGACCCCGGTGGTCGCGCCAGAAGCGCAACCGTCGAGCGCCTGTACAGGGAGAGGATGGTCACCCGCTGGCGTCGGCGGCGCACATGACAGGATTCTCACGAACGCGCTGACTCCCAGGACACCCGGAGGACATTCAGTCCCTCGATGTTGCTGAAGTCCCGTGGATTGTGCGTGACCAGCGGCAAGCCGTAGGTTCTGGCCGTTGCCGCGATCCATGCGTCGTCTACCGCAATCGTCCGTGTGCGACGTTCGTAGCGAATGGCTCCCCATTCCTGGCAGACTTCGATGCTGAACGGGATCACGATGTAGGTCCCTATCGTTTCCTTCAGCTTCGACAGTCTTCTTGGTCCCCATCCGGCACGGTACGCGCCCTCGTACAATTCGCCGACGGTCATGAAGGAGATGGTCAGGGAGTGTCCCTCGAGGTGAGGTCGGTAGGCACTTGCCAGCCGATGCCCCCTCATCAGATACGAAACGATGTTGGTGTCGAGCACGAGCGTACTCACCGCTCCCCCTCGCCGCTACCTCCTTGCGCGAGCCGACGGTCGTGGATTCCCCGGACGAAGCGGTCGCAATCTCCGTCGTCCTCCCACAGGTCTGCGGCAGCACCAATCACCTGGTCGAGCGGCTGCGGAACGGCAATACCCTGTTGGGCCGCGATCTCGTCGATGGTGCGCGCCCGCCAGAACTCGCTGGGAGGCCCCGATGTCTCGCCGTACTCGTCGTTCACAGTGTCGACATCGGCCATCTCGGGGTGTTCGTGTTGCGTCGAGTCCATGCCTGCGTCTCCTTCGCGACGTCGGTCACTCGTTCGATCCTCCCGCGCCGGCGCCCCGGTTGTGCCGTCGCTGCGTCGTTCACCCGCGCCTCTGGAGCCTACGTCGCGCCAGTGCCCCGGCCGGGCTCGATCACGAGCAGCGTCGCTTCCGGTTGGGTGGCGAACGTCTCGATCTCCTGACGATGGCCGCGCAGGCGCCGCTCGATCTCCGAGGTCGAGCAGTTGCCGAGAGCCAGCCAGATGACCTTGGGCGGCGCACCGTACAGGGAAGAACGGCCGCTGAAGTCGGCGTCCTTCGACACGATGGTGAAGCCGTGCTGCCTCGCGTACTCCCAGACGACCGAGTCGTCTGCCGCCGCCAGACCGACCGCGCGAACGTGAACGACCTCCAGACGTCGCGAAGGCGGTCGCACAGCCGTGGCGAGAGATTCTGGTCGAGGAGCAGCTTCACCTTCCGCCGACCGCAACCAGTCGCCGCTCGCGATCGGCGGCGAACGCGAGGCAGGCCCGGATGTCTTCGCGCGTCAGGTCCGGGAAGTCTCGGAGGAGGTCGTCTTTGGACATGCCGGACGCCAGGTAGTCGAGCACGTCCGAGACCGTCATGCGCAGGCCACGGATGCAGGGCTTGCCGCTACGTTTCCCGGGCTCGATCATGATCCGGTCCAAGTGGGCCATCGGCTCAGCGTACGCAACGACCCGTCATCGGTCAAGCGGCGGCGTGGAAGGGTAGTGTTCCGCTTTGAGTTCTTCTCGTGATCGGAGCCTCCCTGGCTCCTGTACCCCGCCAACAGAAGTCGACATTCGTCCACTATAGTGGACACGGAGAGGAGGATGAGCTCGACGCGGGTGGTGACCGCCGGCCGCTGGGTGATCCGGTACCAGGTCGACGTCAACTATCAGGACGAGCCGGACCCGGCCAAGATGCTTGAACTCAACCGAGCTGCGGCCGAGATGAAGCGCGTATTCGACCCCTACGTCCGGCAACTCGATCCCCAGCTCGAAGAGGGCGTCTCAGAGCCATCGGTCGAGTGACTTGGCGTCAACGCCGGTCTGCGGACCGGCCGGGCTCCCGAGCCCTTGTCGCTACGGCGTCGACCACCGCTCGGCCTCCTCCGCTGGTCCTCGTTCGCCGTCTTGGCCGATAATCGCTGCGCGACGCCGAGGACCTCCTCGCGCCGCCGGGACTGGCTCTGTCCTTATATCGGAGGCTCAACATGACGCTCGCAAGCTCGCCGAGACGGTCGCCCGCGCTCTTCGTCATCCTCACGGTTTGCCTGTTCATCGCCATCAGCAACGCGCAACAGGGACGCCGGGGGATTGGCCCGGATACCCTGCCCGACGAGCCGCAGGTCCTGGGCTTCGGCGATCAGCAGTTCCGTGTCGTCCCCATCAAGGGCTTCTTCCGCCCGTCGGCCGTCGACTTCCTGCCGAACGGCGACGTCCTGGTCGCCGAGCGCTCGGGCGGCCTGCGGATCATCCGCGACGGCGTGCTCGATCCCCAACCCGTCCGCGGCATGCCCGAGGTGTACAACGCCTACGGCGGCCGCCTGGGCCTGTGGGACGTGGCCGTGCATCCGCGGTTCGCCGAGAACCGACTGGTCTATTTCACGTACCTGAAGCCGGACCCGGACGAGGACGCGCCGGCCGACGCGGCCGGGTTCCAGGGGCTCGCGGGAACGTCGGTGCTGGCGCGCGGCCGCTTCGACGGCGCCAACACCCTGACCGACGTCGAGGACATCTTCGTCTCGGACGCCCGAGTCAGCGGCTTCAGCGTGGCGCGACTGATCTTCGCCCCCGACGGCAAGATCTTCATGTCGATCGGCATGCCGCTGCGCGACCAGGAGCACGGCGGCAGCAACCGCGTCGGCACGGCGGAGCAGGCCCAGGAACCGGGCAGTCACGCCGGCAAGATCCTGCGCCTGAACGACGACGGGACGGCGCCCGACGACAACCCCTTCGTCGGCGACCCGGCCTATCGGCCGGAGATCTACGCCCTGGGGTTCCGCGACCCGCTGGGCCTCATCATCCATCCCGAGACCGGCGAGCTCTGGGAGGTGGAGCACGGCCCGCAGGGCGGCGACGAGCTCAACATCGTCCGGCCGGGGCGCAACTACGGCTGGCCGGTCGTCTCCTACGGCCGCGCGTACACCGGCGAGGCCACGATCGGCACGGGCGGGACGGGCCCGGCGCTGCCCGAGCCCTGTGCGCCCGGCATGGAGCAGCCGCTGCTCTACTGGTACCCCGTCATCTCTCCCGGCGGCATGGCGCTCTATTCGGGCGACGCGTTCCCGGCGTGGAAGGGGAGCCTCTTCGTCGGCGGGATGTCCACCACGCAGCTCCAGCGTATCGTGCTCAACCAGCGGGGACTGCCGGTGCGGCACATCCCGCTCTTGACCGAGCTCAACCAGCGCATCCGAGACGTCAAGCAGGGGCCGGACGGCCTGCTGTACGTGACGACGGATCACGAGGCGGGCGCCGTGCTGAGAATCGAGCCGCTGGACGACGCGGCGGCGAACTGAGGGAAGAGTCCGGCCGGCGGCCGGCGCGACTCACCATGCCCGCGTCTCCTTCGCGACGTCGGTCACTCGTTCGATCCTCCGCGCCCGCCCGGTGATGTCGTCGCGGCGTCGTCGGTGAAGGTCATTTCGGTGGACGGCCCGCGGGAACGCCGGGGCTGCCGCGCGAGGGTCGAGCCTGGGTGGCTGCAGCCTCCACGGCCGCCGGTGGCCGTTCCGCTGATGCAAGCGATGGAGGGTGACGGCAGCCAGGCACTCCCGTGGAACTCCGTGGAACACCGCAAGATGCAGTATCATCGGGGGATCGCGGGATCCGTCTTCCGCGAACGTCCGTCCCCGTGCCCCCGGATGGGGCATTTGCCGACACCTCTAGACCACGGAGCAGGACTCATGCGCGTTCATGTCAGAACACTCGCCTCGGTACTCGTGATGCTCGGTGTGGCGGCCGCCGCCGGCGCCCAGGGTCGCGACATTCTGCCGCCGGTGCCGACGCCGACAGACATCAAGCCGGGCAGCATCACCTGCGACGAGTGCCCGTATCCGGCCCCGAGCAAGTATCTCGGCATCAGCGTCTACGGCCAGGACGTGCGCATCTCCTACATGGACATCGCGCCGACCGGCACGGCCAACGGTCACGTGGTCATGCTGATGCACGGCAACAACTTCGGCGGCTTCTACTTCGGCGACATCATCGACGGCCTGACCGACGCCGGATTCCGCGTCATCGTCCCGGACCAGATCGGGTACGGCAAGTCGTCGAAGCCCATCGCGCCCTACAACTTCAACACGCAGGCGCGCAACACGCAGCTCGTCCTCGAGCACGAGGGCATCGACAAGGTCATGGCCGTCGGCCACTCGATGGGCGGCATGCTCGCGACGCGGTTCACCACGCAGTATCCCGACTCGGTCGAGCGGCTGGTCATCTACAACCCCATCGGCCTCTCCGACAACCGGTTCAACCGCCCGATGACGCCGGTCGATCAGATCTACGAGCGGACCCTCCAGACCGACTACCAGAGCACCCGCCGCAGCCTCAGCCGGTACGTCGGGCACGACCCGTCGGCCTGGAACGACAAGTTCGAGCTCTACACCCGCATCCGTTCGTCGTGGACCCTCAGCTCCGACTATCCGCGCCTCGCCATGGTGCAGTCGATCATCAGCCAGATGCTCTACCAGGACCCGGTCGTCTACGACTGGGCGCACATCCACGTCCCGACGCTCGCCTTCGGGGGCGCCGAGGATCTGCTGCTCGGTCCGGCGGAGGTCTTCCAGGAGCGAATGCAGGTGCTGGCCGACACCGTCCCGAACGGCAACGGTCGCACGCTGCTCTTCCCCGGGCTGGGTCATGTGCCGCACCTGGAGCGGCCGGACATCATCGTGCCCGCGCTCGTCGACTACCTGATGGAAGGCGTTGAGTAAGCGCCGTACCGGAACGGACCGCTGCAGGCCATCGAGTCCGAGTCCGCCGGGCCGGGCGATGGCGGGGCATCCCGGTCATTCCCGACGAGGGGTTGGCCGGCGCGTGCCTGCCTTGGCGCTCGCGAGCCTGCTGGCGCTCGCGAGCCTGCTGGCGCTCGCGGGCGTCGCGCAGGCCCAGGGCGGTACGGCCGGTTCCGGTCAGGCGGGGGCCTATCTCGGCGCATTCGCGGGGCTGAGCGCAGTGGACGTTCGCACTACCGACACCGACGGCTTCTCGGGGTCGAACGGCGTTCCCGGCCAGACGTTCGAGTACGACGACACCGGACTCGCGGCCGGCGTGGTGGCGGGGCGGTACTTCCACCTTGGGCGTGCGCAGCTCCGGTTCGAGGCGGACGGGGCGTTCGGCGGCCTGCCGGCGGCGGCCCGGCAGTTGGATCCCGTGGGACTGGACGAAACGGCGGCGTCGGAGCTGCATTGGGTCGGGACGGCGCGCATCGGCGTTCGGCGGCCCCTCGGTCGAGCCGGCGTGTTCGTCACCGGCGGCGTGTCCGTTGCCGGAATCTCGGACTCGTTCACCGATCTCGATGTGGGAACGGACGGGCGCGCGCAGTTGGACCCCGACGATTCCTTCGACGAGCGGTCGACGCGGGTCGGGTGGGTCGGTGGGGCGGGCATCGACATGCGGATGGGCGGCGCCTTGACCCTCCGGTTCGAAGGCCTGTACATGGACTTGGGCGAGACGGTCCATCAAGTGGAGAACCGGCTCGGCGTCAACGCCGGCGTCTGCGGACCGGCCGGGCTCCCGAGCCCTTGCCGCTACGGCGTCGACCAGCGCTTCGCCCTCCTCCGTCTGGTCCTCGTTCGCCGCCTTGGCCGATGATCATTCATCCTGAGATGGCGCGCGCCGACGTTGTTGTTCGAGCGGGTCCGCGACCGGCCCGAGGAACCGGGTTCCCTCAATCGTTCCCGAGGTGACCCACGAGGCCCCAGACGAACAGCATGGCGCCGATCAGGCCGACCGGGAGGCCGATCGGCAGCATGATCATCGTCACGCCCAGCCCGAGGCCGACGACCATCAGGGCGAATCCGACAGCGAGGGCGGCCACGTGGGCGAGAATCAGCCCTGCCGTCTGGAGCCATCGACGTCGGGGGCCGGTCGGTTGTGTCGCCATGGCGCCAGCGTAGGTGAGGTACACCCTTGCGCTGTCGGTCAACGCTATTCCCCTGCGGTTCACGCGTCAAGGTTGGCTCGACCGCGAAGTCGCTCACGCCCAGTCGCGCCAGGCGCGGACGTCGACGCCGCCCCGCATGTAGCTCTCGCGCCCGCCGTAGACGACGGTGGCCGGTGCGGACGGCCCCGCCAGCGAGCGCCAGTGGGCGAGCCCCTTGAAGAAGTCGCCGGCGACGGTCTCGCCCGACTTTGTCTCCACCGCGTGCGGACCGTCCGGCGTCTCGACGAGGAGGTCGACCTCGTGGCCCCGGTGGTTGCGCCAGAAGTACAGGTCGGGCACCTGCCCCGCGTTGCAGGCCGCCTTCAGCGTCTCGGCGATCACCAGGTTCTCGAACACCGCCCCGCGCGCGGCGTGCGTGGCAAGCTGGTCGGCGTCGCGGATGCGCAGCAGCCAGCACAGCAGCCCGGTGTCCACGAAGTAGAGCTTGGGGCGCCTCGTCAGCCGCTTGTTGAAGCTCCGGTGGTACGGCTGCAGCCGGAACGTCACGAAGCTCGCTTCCAGCACCGACAGCCAGCGGCGGGCCGTGTCGTGGCTCACGCCGCAGTCGTTGCCGAGGCCCGACAGGTTCAGCAGCCCGCCGGCGCGTCCCGCGCACAGCCGGACGAAGCGGCCGAACGCCTCCAGGTCGCCGACCTGGGTCAGGTCGCGCACGTCGCGCTCCAGATACGTCTGGAAGTACTGCGCCAGCCACTCGCCCGCGTCGAGCCCGAGGTCGTGGATGCGCGGGTAGAAGCCGCGCACGGCGTGGACCGTCCAGGCGCCGTCGGGCGACGGCCGCCGGGGGCCGGCCGCCAGCAGGTCGCCCATGGCCGGCGCGTCCCGCCGCGTCAGCTCGGCCAGCGAGAACGGCAGCAGGCTGGCCAGGCGCACCCGCCCCGCCAGCGACTGGGAGATGCTCTGCATCAGCAGGAAGTTCCGGGAGCCCGACAGCAGAAAGCGGCCGGGAGCCGGATGGTCGTCGACAATCGACTGGATGTACGAGAACAGGTCGGGCGCCCGTTGCGCCTCGTCGAGGATCGCCGGCCCGTCGAAGCGGCCCAGGAAGCCGCGCGGATCCTCGAGGGCGAACGAGCGCTCGTCCGGCGACTCGAGCGAGACGTAGCGGTGGCCGGGGAAGGCGCTGCGCAGCAGGGTCGTCTTCCCGGATTGCCGCGGTCCGTTCACCGACACGACCGGGTACTGCGCCGCCGCCCGCGCCACCGTCGCGGCGAGATGCCTCGGAATCATAGGGAAGTGTTACATACTGAAGATACGATCTTCAAACTGTACACATGTCTGCCACCGGATGCGTGACCGAAGGCGCTCCGACGTCCGACATGTCGACTGCGGGAGGCACCCCCGCGAAGAGGTCGTCGCGGCGGCAGGCCGCGCCCGCAGGCTCCGTGGCAGCTCGGCCCGATCGAGGACGCGCGCGAGTGTGAAACGGCGGCTCTCCGGGCGGCGTCTATCGAAACGTGAAGCACAACCATCGGGCTCGCGTCGGGTTGGCCGGCCTGCTCGGTTGGCTCGTGGCGGCATCGGTCGCCGCGCAGGGTGTCCCGCCCGAGGCCGTCGTCGTCACCGAGTTCGTCAACATCAGCGGCGCGCCCGCCGACGAGTGGTTCGGTCGGGGCATCGCCGAGGTGGTCGCGGCGGAGATCGGCGAACAATGGTCGGTGCCTTCCCGGGTCGGCGGCTTCCTGCGGGCGCGCCGCGTGCCGGGCGGAGCCGCGACGTCCGACGCGGTCCTCGTGGAGACGGGCCGGGCCGCCGGGGGGCGCTGGGTGGTGGGCGGCGGCTTCCAGCGGGTCGGTGATCGGCTGCGCATCACCGCGAGGCTGGTCGAGGTGCGCACCGCGACCGTCGTCTCCACGACGGTGGTGGACGGCGCCGCCGGGGATCTGTTCGCGCTTCAGGACCGGGTAGCCGCGGATCTGCTCGCGGCCGCGGGCTCGGAGGCTTCGGGCAGTCCCGTCGCGCGGGTGGCGGGAGGCCGGCGACCGGGGCCCTTCGAGCTCGGAGAGGGATCGTTCCCGCCGGGGCCTCCGGCCGGCCGCGGGCCGACCGGGCCGAGGCGGGCGGAACCGCCAGGCGGGCTGCCGGCTTCGGCGCGGGGGGCGCGGCCGGTCGGCGCCGCGAATCCGCCCTCCGCCGGCGCCGCGCCTGCACCCGCGGCCGCCGCGCCGACGTTCACGGCCCCGCGCGCGGCCGCCGCGCCGCCGGCCGCGGGCGCGGCCGGGTTCGAGGCGCCGCGCTTTGCGCCGGGCATGATCGACGGCCCCCCGCCGCCGCTCGCACCCGACGTCATCCGCCGCGACGACCAGGGGAACGCCACCATCCGCGCCGTCGAGCTGCCCGAGGGCATCCGGCTCGACGGCCAGCTCGACGAGAACGTCTACTTCACGGTGCCGGCCATCACCGGCTTCATCCAGCAGTCGCCCGACGAGGGCGCGCCGGCCACCGAGGAGACCGAGGCCTGGATCCTGTTCGACGCCGACAACATCTACGTCGCCGCCCGCGTGTGGGACTCGGCCCCGGCCAGCCAGTGGGTCGCCAACGAGATGCGGCGCGACACGCGGCAGCTCCGGCAGAACGACACCTTCGCGGTCATCCTCGACACCTTCTACGACCGGCGGAACGGGGTGGCGTTCTACACCAACCCCCTCGGGGCCATCGCCGACTTCCAGATCACCAACGAGGGCAATCCCAACAGCGACTGGAACCCCATCTGGGACGTCCGCACCGGCCGCTTCGACGGCGGCTGGACGGTGGAGATGGAGATTCCGTTCAAGTCCCTCCGGTACCGGCCGGGGCCGTCCCAGGTCTGGGGGGTGCAGCTCCGGCGCAACGTGCGCCGCAAGAACGAGTGGGCGTACATCACGGCCCTGCCCATCTCGGCGGGGTCGGGGCC
The DNA here is from genome assembly GCA_965261285.1 of Vicinamibacterales bacterium. Classification (GTDB taxonomy): domain Bacteria; phylum Acidobacteriota; class Vicinamibacteria; order Vicinamibacterales; family UBA8438; genus JAJEEA01. The sequence continues at coordinate 1,012,099 of OZ253457.1, forward strand.
GGGCGGCATCTTCCGCGTGTCGGACGCGGGGACCCTGGTCGGGCTCGACGCCCCGAGCGGCAGCGCCAACCTGGAGATAAAGCCCTACGGCATCGGCGGCATCAGCACCAACCTCGCCGCGTCGGAGCCCACCGTCAACGCCGGCAGCGGCGACGGCGGCCTCGACGTGAAGTACGGCATCACCCAGAACCTGACCGCCGACCTCACCTGGAACACCGACTTCGCCCAGGTCGAGGTGGACGAGCAGCAGGTGAACCTGACCCGCTTCAGCCTGTTCTTCCCCGAGAAGCGCGAGTTCTTCCTGGAGGGCCGCGGCATCTTCGACTTCGCCCGCGGCGGCGTCGGCGGCGGCTTCGGCGGGGCCCTGCGCCGGGGCGGGGGCGGCGGCTTCTTCGGCGGCGGCAACGCGCCGACCCTCTTCTACAGCCGGCGGATCGGCCTGCAGGGCGGCTCGGTGGTGCCCATCGTCGGCGGCGGCCGGGTCACCGGCAAGATCGGCGCGTTCGACGTCGGGCTGCTGAACATCCAGGCCGACGAAGATGCGGCGGCCGCGGCCGACATGACCAACTTCACCGTGGTGCGGCTGAAGCGCGACATCCTGCGCCGCAGCAGCATCGGCGGCCTCTTCACGAATCGTTCGGTCTCGCTCTTCGGCGACGGCTCGAGCCAGGCCTACGGGGCCGACGCGACTTTCTCCTTCTACGAGAACGTGAGCCTGCTCGCCTACGCGGCCCGCACGCAGACCCCGGGCAACGACGGGAAGGACCTGAGCTACCAGGGCCGCTTCAACTACGCCGGCGACCTCTACGGCTTCCAGGGCGAGCACCTGGTGGTCGAGGACAACTTCATCCCCGAGGTCGGCTTCCTGCGGCGCGACAACTTCCGCCGCACCTACGGGACGGCGCGGTACAGCCCGCGGCCCCGGTCGCTGCCCGGCATCCGGCAGTTCCGGCTGGAAGGGAGCTACGACTACATCGAGACCGCCGACCTCGGCATCGTCGAGACGCGCCAGTCGCAGCTTGCGTTCTCCACCGAGCTCGAGAACAGCGACCGGTTCGGCGTGTCGGTGGCCGACAACTACGAGTTCCTGCACCGCGAGTTCACGCCGGGGCCCGACGAGGTGGCCTTCCCGGTGGGCGGCTACCAGTTCTTCGACGTCGAGGGCACGTATTCGCCGGGGGCGCAGCGCCGCCTGAACGGGACGTTCACGGTCCGCGCCGGCGACTACTTCAACGGCACCATCCGCTCGGTCGGCTTCAGCCGCGGCCGCATGGAGGTGACCGAGCGGCTCTCGCTCGAGCCGAGCGTGTCGGTCAACTGGATCGACTCGCCGCAGGGGGCGTTCCGCACCGACCTGCTCGTGTCCCGGGTGAACTTCTCCTTCTCGCCGCGCATGTTCTTCAGCGGGCTCATCCAGTACAACTCGAGCAGCAACACCGTCAGCAACAACCTCCGGCTCCGCTGGGAGTACCAGCCCGGCAGCGAGATCTTCGTGGTCTACACCGAGGACCGCCTGACCGACCCCCTGCGCCCCGACCGGTTCTCGGAGCTCCGCAACCGCGGGTTCGTGGTCAAGGTGAACCGGCTGTTCCGGTTCTAGCCCGACATCGGGCGTGTCTCTCCCGGTTCTGACTTCAACGGTGTCAGGCCGCCAATCGGATCGAGGGTTCGAGTACGATCCCGCCTCGTGCCCATGGTCCTTCGGCGCGACCCCCTCCGGGACAATGCGGAGATCGGAGCGCCGCTGCTGCGCGAGCCCGTCGTGCGCTGGCCCGAGGTGTCTCCGGTCGCGGTGCGAGAGGTCCTCGAATCGACTCACGGCGTAGAGGCAGCGCTCTTGCCGGTCGCCTTGCACGTCGCGAGTCTGGGCCGGCGCAACCTCACGGAGCAGGTCATCGACGCGTTGTCGAAAGAGCTCACCGGCACGTACCCCGCCTGGTTGCCGGGGGCGGAACGCCTCGCGGGACCCGGTGGCGCCGGCTTGGCTGCGGTGCGCGCGATGTGCGAGCGAGTCGCCGCCGGCAGCGATCTGTTCGGCCCGTTCCTGGTCGCGGCCGCGGAGGCGTCGCTGTGCGGACGGCCGCTCCCAGTGGCGGAGTTCGCGCGAGAGACGGCCGTACGTCAGGCCCGGAAGCTGATTCTCCGCGCCTGCGGATATGAACGCCTCGTCGTGATGGTCGAGCTGACGGGTACGTGGAGCGCCGCGCAGATCGAGGTCGCGGAATCGGACGCGCTCTGGCTGGCCGGGCTGGGGGAGCTCGGCGTCTGGCTCTTCGGAACCCCGACCGCCGGCATGACGCGAGTGCCCCGCTCTTCGCTCCGCGGCCGGATGCCGGCGTCGGCTCCGCCGGTCGCGCCGCGCCCGCCCTACCTGACGGCGCCGCGAGGGCAGCCCAACCCGTTCAGCCGGGCCGAGCAGCGCCTCGAGTCGCATCTCGCCCGATCATCGTGGGCAACGGGTCGCGCCTGGAACCGGCCATGGTCGCCGGGAGTCCTGGCCAACCCCATCCGGCTCGATCTCGTCTGGCTGCGTGAGAGGTGCGTCGTCGAGCTCGACGGGCCCGACCACCTCGACACCGACAAGTACGCCGCCGACCGTGCGCGCGATCGCGCGCTTCAGCGCGCAGGCTTCCTGGTTCTTCGATACACGAACGAAGAGGTGCTCGGCGACGTGGCCCGCGTCCTCGACGAGCTCGAACGATTTCTTGAGGACCGGCGGCGGTTCACGACACGGGAGACGTGAGATGGGGTACGGGATTCCGGAGCGTTCCGTGATGATCGCGCTGATGGCTCTCAACAAGGAGACTCTGAACTCGGAGCTCAAGCGGCTCTATGGGCTGGACGTGAGGAAGTCGACGCGGCAGAAGCTCAATCGAGACGGGCTTGTCCAGAGCCGCAAGACGGGAAGGAAGGGCTTTGCCCACGAGTTGACGGATGCCGGGTGGGCCTGGGTCGTAACTCAACTCGACGAACGGGTACCGGATCGGGCGGGTTCGGCTGGCGGTGCGCTGTACGCGCTCCTCAACGGCTTGAGGGTCGCGCTCAACGCGCGGGAGATGCTGCTCCAGGAGCTGTTCGCTGCCCCCGCCCCGAAACCTGCCGGCTCGCTCCGCGATCGGATTCGGCAGGCCTACCGCAGCCTCGCGCCCCGGCCGTGGGACTGGGTGGAGCTGCGCGACCTCCGGGCGCAGCTCGGCGATTGGACTCGCCGGGAGGTGGACCTGGAGCTCGTCCGGATGTTCCGCGAGCAGGACGTCAATCTCACGCTGCACGAGGACCGCGGCCGGCTCACCCAGGCCGACCGGGACGCGGCGCTTCGGCTCGGCGTGGACGACATGCACCTGATCAGCATGGAGTGAGGCTGTGGAGCCAGAGCTGAGAGCACTCGGGCAGGTCGCGTTCCGTACGGCGTATGCCGGCAACGACATCTGGCGCGACGACGTCATCCACGTCGACGGCATTCACTCGTGGGCGTTCGACCGGGTACTGGAGACGCTCGACCGGGTGCGCGACGGCGCCCCGGTCGGCAACCTCGTCATCCAGGGGCGGCCGGGAATCGGCAAGTCGCACTTCCTGGGACGCGTCCGCCACGCGGTGACCGAGCGGGGTCAGGTCTTCGTCCTCTTTCAGCCCAGTACCGCGCGCCAGTTCTGGGACAGTCTGGCGCTTGCCTACGTGGATGCTCTGCATCGGAGGGTGGGCGCAGCGGGCGGGACCCAGTTGAGTGCCGTCCTCCACGGTTTGGGCGCAGCGATTGGGCTGCAAGAAACGGAGATCGATGACCTGGCGGCGGGAAGGATAGACCTCTCGCATCTGAAGGACGTTCGCCGAAGCCTCCAACTGCACCTCGGCCGCCGGCCCGCGGACCGGGTCGCCGTCGACGTGGCGCTCGCGCTCATCCTGACCAACAGCGAAGATCCGGCCCATCAGGACATCGGAGACGCCTTGACTCAAGGGCTGGGAATCGATGTCGACAAGGCGCGCGCGCATGCCATCCGCGCGAGGCGGATTCCGTGCCGGGAGGTCGTCAGCGCATTCGACCGGCTCGTGGGCGCCTCCGGGCGTACGACCCTTGTCGCGGTCGATCAGCTCGACGGACTGGTCGCGCTCGGACGGTCGCTTTCCGGCGCCGAGCGGCACTTGTTGCTCGACCAAATGGCCACCGGGCTCATGGATCTTGCGGAGGACGTGCAGCACTCATTGGTCGTCGTGTCGTGCCTGAACGACAGTTGGACGCTGATCCGCGAGCGGTCCGTGGCGACCGCCCACCATCGGTATCCGGCGGTCGTCTATCTTCGTGAGATCCCCTCGGCGGAGGCCGGGGCGGCGCTGATCGCGGCCTATCTCCGAGTGGCCTACACTCGCGCCGGCTTCACGCCCCCGTATCCGACCTGGCCGGTGTGGCCCTCCGCCTTCGTCGACGCGCCCATGTTCTCCCCGCGGAGCCTGATCAACCTGGTCCAGGACCACTGCGCTCGCTGCCGGGAGCGAGGTCGCCTCACCGAGTTGGAGCAGTTGCTGGCCGAGGCCCCGCCTCCGCCGCCTCCGCCGCCGCCCCCGCCACCGAGCGATCACAAGATCGATCAGCGGTTCAGCCGGTTGGTTCAGGAGGCGAACGTCGCCGACGCCCTCGACGACAAGAAGGTGGACCATGTCCTGCCGCCGCTGCTGCGCGCTGGCCTGACGGCGTGGGCAAAGGAGAACGCCGCGGCGGGCGATTTCTCGGTGGATCCGCCGCCCGGGAGAAAGACTCTGCTGCATGCGCGGCTGCGGCAGATAGTGGACGCGGACACGGACGATGAGGTGCACTGGTCGTTCCGGGCCGTCCTGAACGCCAGCCCGGTGGCGGCGCTGAACCGGCTGCGGGCCGCCGTGACCGAGTCGGGGCTCGAGCTCTCGGGGGATCAGAGGCGGTTGTTCATCCTGCGCAACGCCGCTTGGTCACAGGGCGGGAAGACGCGGCAGGTGCTCGACGGGCTCCGGGCCCACGGTGGCACCGTCGTGAAGCTGCCGGAAGCCGATCTCAAGGTGTTCCGGGCGCTGCAGCAGCTCCTCGAAGAGCAGCCGAAGGGGCTCGACACCTGGCTCGAAACGCATCGTCACGCGAGCCGGACGGCGTTGCTCGCGCCCTTGAGTCCTGAGCCCACCATCGCCGTCGCCACCCCCACGGCAGCCGAGACGCCCGGGACCGATGCACCGCCCAACGTCGCTGAGCCGCGCAAGGCTGTACCGCCAGAGGCTGCACGGCCCAAAGTTGCGGCACGGTCTGGACCCGCTGAACCGCCCAATGCTGCTGCACGGCCCAACGCTGCTGCACGGCCCAACGCTGCTGCACGGCCCAACGCTGCTGCACGGCCCAACGCTGCTGCGCCGGACGAGGCTGCCGCACCGCGCGAGGCCGCTGCATCACCGGAGGTCGCTGTGGTGCCCCGGGCGGCCGACCAGGATTCCATTTCCATCGGCGTTTCGGAAGGCACGAGTCGGCAGGTGACCATGCCGCTCGAAGACCTGCGGCGCCACACGGTGATCTTCGCGGGCTCGGGCTCGGGCAAGACCGTGCTCATCCGCCGGCTCATCGAGGAGTGCGCGCTGAAGGGAGTCTCGTCGGTCGTGCTGGATCCGAACAACGACCTCGCACGCCTCGGTCTGCCCTGGCCCGAGCCTCACCGAGATTGGCGCGACGGAGATGCGGAGAAGGCGGAGACCTACCTTCGCGACACCGATGTCGTCGTTTGGACGCCGCGCCTGACGACGGGACGCCCCCTCTCGTTCGCACCACTGGCCGGCCTGCGCGACGTGGCGAATGATCCCGACGAGTTCGGGGTTGCGCTCGACAACGCCGTCGCCTCGCTCGTCCCGCGCTCGGGCCTGCCCGCGTCCGGCGCACGCCTCAGCCAGGGCCGGGCCGTGCTGAAGGAGGCTCTGGCTGCGTACGTGCAAGGCGATGGCGGGGATCTCACGGGGTTCCTCGCCTACCTGTCGGCGTTGCCGGAGGGCGTCAGTCGGCTCGCCAGCGGCGAGAAGCTCGCGGCCGACATGGCCCAGACTCTGCTCGCCGAGACCGTGAACGATCCCATGTTGGGCGGGACCGGCCAATCCGTCGATCCGTCGGTCCTGCTCCAGCCGGCAGGAGGCCGACGGGCCCGCATCTCCGTCATCAGTCTCGTCGGACTGCCGAACGACGAGCAGCGACAGCACTTCGTCAATCAACTGCAGATGGCCCTCTTCGCCTGGGTGAAGAAACACCCCGCCGGCGACCGGCCGCTGGGCGGCCTGTTCGTCATGGACGAAGCGCAGACGTTCGCGCCGTCAACGGGCCGTACCGCAACCACGGACAGCACGCTCGCGCTTGCCTCCCAGGCACGGAAGTACGGCCTCGGCCTGGTCTTCGCCACTCAGGCGCCGAAGGGACTCCACAACCGGATCCCCGGCAACGCGACGACGCAGTTCTTCGGCCTGCTCAATGCCCCGGCGCAGATCGCGGCTGCCCAGGAGATGGCGGCTCAGAAGGGCGGCGACGCGCGGGGCATCGCTCGCCTGCGGGCCGGGGAGTTCTTCGTGGGAAGCGACATGGTGCCCTTTCAACGGGTGCGCAGCCCCATGTGCCTGAGCCACCATCCCCCGAGCCCGATGACCCAGGAGGAGATCCTCGAGTTGGCACGCGCAAGCTACCCCGCGCAATCGTCTGGTGCCGTGCCGGCCAGCGCCGTGATCTGACACGGGGATCATGTCGTCGCGTTCGCTGACGGCGCGGGCGTGAGGCTCCTTCGAGCCCACGCCTCAGGTCAGGAGCCTCAGATTCTCAGCAGCGGGTAGTCGGGTATCCGCGGCGTCAGCGTGCGGTTCGTGCAGTCGGCGATCAGGTCGAGGGCCTCGAGGATGATCTGGCCGATCAGGACCTCGCCCGACGGCGGTCCGACCACGCAGTCCGTGCGCGTCGAGCGGTCGCCGATACGCACCGTCACCGGACCCGCGACAGGGCGTTCCTCCTGGCGATTGTCGGCGTAGGTGACAACCATGGTTTCCTGGACCCGCAACCCGAGCCGTTCGACGAGGTTGTGCGGAAGCACGAGCATGACCGCCCCGGTGTCGACGATGCCCTGCACGCGGGCGCGCCGGACGGCGGATTCGTCGCCGGACCCCCGCTCGAAGTTCTCGCGATCGACCGGGTTCTCCAGCTCGAAGTCGACGGAGATCTCTCCCATGCTTGTTGTCATTGCAAGATTCACTCCGGCAACCGGAACGCGATCAGCCCCGGCACCTCGCCGCCGACGGTCAGCGCGATGTGCTGCACGCCGTCCAGCAGGTACGTCATGGGCGCTCCGAGGGCCCCGGCCGGCAGGTCGACCGACGCGATCTCCACCCCGGTCGCCTTGTCGTAGGCCACGAGGCGCGGCCCGCCGTCGCTGCCGCCCGCGGTGAGCGCGTAGATCAGCAGCGTCTTCGTCAGCAGGGGACCGCTGCGGCTGGCGTCGCCGCCCAGCGGGGGCAGGTCGAGGTCGCGCAGCATGGGGTGGTTGCGGATGCGGTCGCCGTCGCCGGTGGGGACCATCCACGCGTGCTCGCCGGTGTTCATGTCGATGGCGGTCATGCGGGTGTAGGGCGGCTTCCACAGGGGCAGGCCGCGGGGCATCACCGGGCCGGCGGAGACCGAGCGGCGGATGTAGCGCAGGGTCGACTGCTCGTGCGGCTCGGGCTCGGTGAGCTGGATGGTCGAGTGGCCGTTGGTCGACGGCACGTACAGGTAGCCGGTCTCGGGGTCGACGGCCGCGCCCGACCAGCTCGCGCCGCCGCCCACGGGGGGACGCATGATGGTGCCGCGCAGGGTCTGCGGGGTGTAGAGCGGCCCGAGCCGGAAGCCCTCGACCGCCTCGACCGCCATCCGGCGAATCTCCGGGGTGAAGTCGACGAGGTCGTCTATCGACGTGCCCTGGTACTCGAAGGCGGCGGGCCGGGTGGGGAAGGGCTGGGTCGGCGACATCACCTCGCCCTCGAGGTCGGTGTCGGTGGCCACCGGCAGCTCCTCGATGGGCCACACCGGCTCGCCCGTCACCCGGTCGAAGACGTAGACAAAGCCTTGCTTGCTGACCTGGGCCACCGCCTTGATCTCGCGCCCGTCGACGGTGATGTCGAGCAGGTTGGGGGCGGCCGGCAGGTCGTAGTCCCACAGCCCGTGGTGGATGGTCTGGAAGTGCCACTGCCGCTGGCCGGTCTCGACGTCGACGGCGACGATGCTCTCGGCGAAGAGGTTGTCGCCGAGGCGGTGGCCGCCGTAGTAGTCGTTGGTGGGCGTCCCGACGGGCAGGTACACCCAGCCGAGCTCCTCGTCGCCGCTCATCATCGACCAGATGTTGGTGTTGCCGCTGTAGCGCCACGACTCGTTCAGCCAGGTGTCCGACCCGAACTCGTCGGCGCTCTGGGGCACGGTGTGAAAGTCCCACTGGTGGCGGCCGGTGCGGATGTCGTAGGCGCGGGCCCAGCCCGGCGTCGCCTCGCGGGTGATGGTGCGGTCGTTGATGGTCGACCCGATGACGATGGTGTCGCGCAGGATCATCGGCGGCGACTGCGACGAGAGGGCGAGCAGGTTCAGGACGTCACGCTCGCCCCGGGTCGCGCGGGGCACCCCGTCGGTGAGGTCGATGCGCCCGTCGTCGCCGAAGTCGGGGGCGGGCAGGCCGGTTTCGGCATCCACGGCGACGAGGAAGCCGTCGCCGGTGCCCCACACGATGCGGGCGTCGCCGTCGTTCTCCCAGTAGGCCACGCCGCGGTGACGCCACTGCGCGATGGCCGGCATGCCCGACTCGTAGGCGCGCGGGTCGTGCACCCACAGGGTCTCGCCGGTGCGGGCGTCGATGGCGGCGGCGCGGTAGAGGGGGGTGCTGACGTAGAGGACGCCGTCGACCATCAGCGGCGTCGCCACCAGCGAGCGGATCGAGGGCCGGGTGCGCGTCTGCCGCACCCCGTCCCACGCCGTCCACAGGTCGGGCTCGTCCGCCTGCAGGATGTCGAACAGGGTGTCGGCCGCGACGAGCGAGTCACCGCCGGGGGCGGAGCGGACGAGGTGGGTGTCGACGGAGTTCCAGCGCCATCGCACCTCGAGGTTGCCGAAGTTCCCGGCCGTGATCTGGTCGAGAGGCGAGTACTTCGTGCCGCCGCTGTCGCCCGCGTACGTGCGCCACTCGCCGTCGGCGGGCGCCCCGTACTGCGCCTGGACCGCGTTCGCCGCGAGACATGCCGCCATCGTGACCGCCGCCGTTCGAGCATCGAGCCATCGCATGGTCAACACCTCGGTTGTTCGGATCACGGCCGTGCGGCCGCGACGAGCTGGTCGAGGGGAGAGTTCCGTCCAGTCGACTTGTACCATACTCTGTACCGACAGTCGGCGACGGCCGGCGGAGGCGAAGTCATGGACACGATCACGTACTCGGATGCTCGGGCGAACCTCGCGAAGACGATGGATCGCGTCTGCGACGATCACGCCCCGGTCATCATCACGCGCAAGAACGGCGGGGCCGTCGTCATGCTGTCGTTGCGCGACTACGAGGGACTCGAGGAAACGGCCTATCTGCTGAGCAGTCCTGCCAACGCGCGACGTCTTCTGGAGTCGGTCGAAGAACTGAAGGCGGGTGGCGGTGTGGAGCGCAGGCTCCGGGAATGAAGCTCGTCTTCTCCCGGCACGCCTGGGACGACTACCTGTACTGGCAGAATACCGACCGGCGGATGGTTCGGCGCATCAACGTGCTGATCGAGGACATCCTGCGGTCCCCGTTCAATGGAATCGGGAAGCCGGAGCCACTCAAGAACCAACTGGCCGGCTGCTGGTCTCGCCGCATCGACACTGAACACCGGCTCGTCTACCGTGTCGAAGGCGAATCCATCCAAATCGTCCAGGCCCGTCACCACTACTGACGGGTCGCCGTCGCAGGCGTTGTGCACCATGCGATTGGATGCGGAGGGAGAGGCACGATGACTCGCAGTTGTTCAGCGGTGGGACTGCTCGGTGTCCTGCTCATGTGGCCGGCCGGGCCGGCGGAGGCCCAGACCGCGGACACTCCCCGCACGCCCTGGGGCGCGCCGGACCTCGGGGGCGTCTGGGACTACCGCTCGGCCACCCCGATGGCGCGGCCCGAGGAGTTCGGGGACCGGGCGGTGATGACCGAGGATGAGGCGGCGGCCTTGGCGCGCCAGAGCGCCGACTTGTTCGAGTCCATCGACGACGGGGACACCGTGCCCGGCCACGAGATACACACGCGGGTCTTCCTCGACTTCGGCACAGAGCCCGTCCCCGATCGGCGCACCTCGCTGATCGTCGACCCGCCGAACGGCCGTCATCCGCCCACCGTGGACGGCGCGGACGAGCGGCGCGCCGCCGTCGCCGGCTCGTTCGGCCCCGGGCCCTTCGACTCGTGGGAAGACCTGAACCTGATGGACCGCTGCCTCGGCACCATCGGGTTCCCCATCGTGCCCGGCCCGTACAACAACAACGTGCAGATCTTCCAGACGCCCGACCACGTCGCCATCCTCGCCGAGAGCATGCACTTCGTGCGCATCGTCCCCCTCGACGGCAGCCCCCGCAGCGGCCTCCCCCAGTTCGGCGGCGACGGCCGCGGCCGCTGGGACGGCGACACGCTGGTCGTCGAGTCGATGCGCTTCGACGGCGAGCTGACGATGATCGGCAGCGAGCCGCGCCGCCTCGTCGAGCGCTTCACCCGCGAGGGCGACATCCTCCAGTACGAGTTCACGGTCGACGACCCCGACATCTGGGAGGCCCCGTGGACCGCGCGCGTGCCGTTGCGCAAGACCGAAGGGCCGGTGTTCGAGTACGCCTGCCACGAGGGCAACTACGGCCTCGTGAACATCCTGTCGGCCGCGCGGGCGGAGGAGCGGGCGGCAGCTCGAGGAGCGTCCGAGTCGCGATAGGTTCACCACCCTCCGCCGGTCAGTCGTCGTAGGAGACCCGGCGCAGGGAGCGCTCGTACCAGCCGTCGCCGATCGGATCGAAGGTGTTCATCTCCGTCAGCTCGCCGCCGAACACGTGGAGCGTGAAGCAGGGCTGATCGGTGAGGTCGTTCGTCAGCGAGTGGTACTCGAAGGGCGGGATCAGGAAGTTGGCGTCGCCGGCGAGGACCCGGTGCGACTCCACCGGCGCGAACCGGCAGCGGTGGGCCTCCTCCTTGATAGGGGCGTACTGCGTCACCTCCAGCTCGCCCTCCAGCACCCCCTCGACGCTCCACAGGTTGGGGTGGTCGTGGATCGGGGTTCCCTGGCCGGGGGCCCAGGCGAGCGCGAGGACCGTGTAGCGGCGTGCGGGGTCGCGGTGCAGCAGCCGCCTCGCGTAGCGGTCGGGGCGGGTGCGCCGGAAACGCGCGTCGAGTTCGAGCCGCCCCGGCGCGTTCTCGATCTCGTGCTGCACCGCCAGGGTCACGGCCTCGACGTCCCCGACGCTGACGGCGGCGTCGAGCCGCCGCACGAACTCGTCTGCTCCCATGACGCTCATTGCCGACCTCCGTCGAGAGTCGCGGCGCCCCGCCCGCCCGGCCGAATCCGGCGCGAGGCCCGGCACCGCGGATCATCTGGCAGTCTAACCGACGCGGCCGGTCACCGCAGCACGTCGCTCTCCTCGGCCATCCGAACGAGCACCTCGGCGTCCTCGGGGAGCAGGAAGCGGCGGGCGACCGATTCGTCGGCGGCCTGCCGGACGGCGTCGACGAAGCCGGCGTGGTCGCCGTAGCGCTCTTCCAGCGACAGGCGCGGGTCGCCGCCGGCCATCCGCTCCGCGCGGGTCCGGGCGAAGGGGAAGAACGCCCCCGTCAGCGAGCAGAGGTCGCGGCCGCGGGGGCCGGGGGCCATCAGGTTCCAGCCGGTGTTGGTGCCGACCGGGGCGGCGATGTCCACGGTGTGGATGCCGGCGACGTCGTGCCCGTCGCGGTCCGTCGTCGGCACGAGCACCTGGTACGACCCGCCGCGCGCCGGCGGCAGCATCGTCTGCCGGCCGCCCCCGGAGCCGAACGTGGGGCCGAAGCCGAGCGCGTCGAGCCCGTTCACCCGCGTCGGGAACGCGACGCCGGGAATGGCGGGGAACGTCCGCGCCACCTCGTCCACCGTGGCCAGCGTCCCCCGCCGCACGTCGGGGTAGCTGCTCGGGGGCGGCTCGACGCCGCGGTCGGCCCACTCGTCGAGGGCCACGAGGAGCGCGCGCATCGCCGGCGCCGCGCTCCGGTAGGTGTTCGTCGGGTACGCGCAGGCGCCGAGGTCGGTGGGCCTCGCGCCGACGCCCGCCGCCCCGCCGTGGGGGTGGCTGGCCAGCAGGTAGAAGCGGACGTTGTCGGGCACCGGGACCGGGTCGCCGTGCCCGTCGTGGACGTTCAGCGACGCCTTCATCTGCCAGAACTCGTTGCTCGTGTCGACGTGGAAGACGAGGGGGTCGGTGGCGGGCCGCTTGAGGATGCCGTCGCGGACGTTCGTCACCGGGTCGGTGGTCACCGCGTAGGTCAGCGGCGGGACCGACTGCGACGTGAAGTCGGGGGTCCGGTCCTGGCGCGAGTAGATGTTGGGGTCGGAGAACTCGACGTTGGCGAACAGCCGGTGCGACCCGGGAATGTGGATGCGGACGGCGTCGAAGACCCGCCGGTGCGCCTCGTCCTCGTTGAAGCCGAGGTAGAGCCAGTCGCGCAGATACATCCCCGTCGACGAGATGCCGAGCCCGTAGGCGCGGCGGATGCCGGTGGCGTCGGCGCTTGCCGCGAGGGGGTTCGGCGTCCCCGCGTCGTCGGCCGTCTCGTAGCGCAGGAACGAGGCGAGGTCCCGGGTGACCGCGTAGCCGAGGCCCATCACCCACGGGTTCTTCGCGGGGTAGATCAGCTCGTACACCTTGTCGGGGTCGAACCCGTCGAAGAGGCAGATGTCGGTGGTCGAGGGCGCGAGCGACGCCTCGCCCGATGGGCACGTCCCGAACGCCCAGCCGTCGGCGGGGACCGGCCGGCGCTCGCCGTCGATGGCGTCGCGGACGGTGAGGGTGGAGTGCGACGTGCCGGTGTCGGCCGTCTCGTAGCTCACGAAGCGGTCGTTCCCCTTGAGGGGCAGCGTATGGACGCCGGCGCCGCCCGCGGGCCGCTGCGTCGGGTCGGACGGATACTCGATGCGGATGCGCGAGACGATGGGGCTGCCGTCGGCCTGTGTCGCGACCGGCAGGTCCGCCCCGAGCCGCGTCGCCGTCGTCACCACGTCGCCCGCCCAGCCCGCGTCGACCAGGGTGTAGCCGAGGCGGAAGAACAGCCCGTCGTCGGCGTCGGGGCCGGTCGCCGGGAAGGTGTGGAAGCCGAGCTCGATGGCGTTCCCGCGGTTGTTGATGCCGTACAGCAGCTTCCGGTTGCCGCGCGCCATGTCGACCGGCTTGACGATGAAGAACGGCGCGCTGAACTCGACCATTCCCCGGTCGTTGCGCGGCGCGCGGTCGAGGTTGACGATCACCGCGTTCAGCGGGTCGTCCGGGTCGACCTCCATGTGCACGGTGCCGTCGAGGCGCTCGAACGCACCGGCGTCGCCGAACGTCTGTCCGCCCGCGTACGGCGTCGTCCGCTCGACGACGATCCGGACCACGCGCGCGTCCGCCGCCGGCGCCGCCAGGGCGCCGAGCAGGACGCCCAGAATCACGAGTACGAATGCTCGTCTCATCACCGTGCCCCTTTCCTCTTGGCCGTTCGGCAGCGGATCGGCTACTGCCACGTGTTCAGGTCTCGCACGGCGCCCGTCGAGAGCAGATAGATGTAGAGATCGGTGAACACCACCCAGACGAGGCTGACCCAGGCTATCTGCATGTGCCTTTCATTGAACCAGGTCGAGCTCTTCCAGAGGCGATAGCGCGGCGAGACCGCACCGTCGCACGTGAAGCAGTCGAGACGCCCCCCGATGAGGTGGCGCCACGAGTGGCATCCGAATATGTATCCCGAGAGCAGCGCCGCGTTCACGATCATGACCACCGTGCCGACCCCGATGCCGAACCGGCCGTCGCGAAAGAACGCGGCAAGGCCTTCCCACCAGAGGCATACGATGAGAAAGAGAGCGCCGTAGAGCGTGTAGCGGTGGAGGTTCTGAACCAGCAGGAGCCGGTTCTCGCCGCGGTACCGCCGGGTGACGCCGCCCACCGCGCAGGACGGCGGCGTCAGGAAGAAGGCCTTGTAGTAGGCGCCCCGGTAGTAGTAGCACGTCACGCGGAACGCGAGCGCCATCCAGGGGATCAGGAACGCCGGCGACCGCGGGATGAACGCCGGCCACCAGGCCGGGAACGCCCCCAGCCAGGCCAGCTCCACCGGAACCGATCCCGGGTAGATGGATGGGGCGGTGAACACCGGAGGCGCCACCGTCGGGCTGACGTATGGATCGAACCAGACGTGCGTGGGGTTGAAGGCACGAAACGTCAGGTAGCCGAAGAGGAGGAGAAGGCCGGCTGCAGTCGCGGCCGGCGCCATCCACCATCGATCTACGCGCTGGGTGCTGGCGATGCCGCGGCTGCGCGCGGCGAGACTGACGGTTTGCATGACGAATGCTCTGAGGGCTTGTCGAACCCTCGGATCGGCTCTCCGGGAGCCTGCTTTCTCACTACGGACGCGCGCGATACCGGGTCTCGGTGCAACTGCTGAAGTCGATGATCCCCGCCATCGTCTGCTGCATGGCGCGGAACTCCTCGTCGCCCATCAGGATCTCGTTGAAGATCTGACGCATGTCCTCGTCGGCGTGCCGTTCGCTGAAGAGGATCTGGTTGACGGGTCGCTCGATGTTCTGAAAGCCGGTCATCCAGCGGCCGGTCCTCGCAGACATCTCCACCCCGGGGTACTGCTCCCCGACGAGGTCGGCCATCTCGCGCGCCAGGGCTTCGGCGTCCGCCTCCAGGCCCGGCACGATGTTGCAGACGCGCTGGAAGACCATCGGGGGTTCGTCCTGCCTCGCGGCCTCGCCGCTCGTGGCCCCGGCGGCGCCGAGCAGCAGGATGGCGACGATTGCGGTCCTCATGGAGCTGTCTCCTTCACGCGAGCGGGTTCAGGATGAGCGTGGGTTCATGCGTGCGGTTGGAACCGGACCCATGACGGCTACGGCAACGCCAGCGCGACGAGCTGCTCGCTTGCGTCGCCGCCGCCGACGGCGAGGACGATGTACTGCCGGCCGTCGGCCAGGTAGCTGACGGGCGCCGACGACGAGCGCGCGGGCAACTCCATCTCGAACACCTCGTAGCCGGCGTCCTTGTCGAACGCGCGCAACTGGTTCGACTCGATGCCCTGGCCGATGAAGAGCAGGGTCTTCGTCAGCAGGGGCCCGCCGCCCTTCTCGTAGTTGCCGAGGGGCGGCAGGTCCATGCCCCGCAGCGCCTCGTGGTCGCGGGGGCCGTCGCCCAGCGGCACGCTCCACAGCTTTTCCCCCGCGTTCATGTCGAGGGCCGCGAGTTGCGAGTAGGGCGGCTTGAACAGCGGAAGGCCCCGCGGCCCCGGCAGGTTGCTCACCCGCGGCCGTATCGTCAGGTCCGACCGCGCGGGGTCGCCCGGCTCGAGCACCACGAACGAGAAGTGGGCCCAGCTCGGCACGTAGAGGCGGCCGGTCTCGGGGTCGAAAGCGGCGCCCCACCAGTTGGCGCCCCCGCTCCAGCCCGGCCGCACGATGTTGCCGCCCAGGGCCGGCGGCGTGTAGAGGGGGCCGGCGGTGTGCCTCTCGTAGATCGCCAGCGCCTCGGCCCGCAGCTCGTCCGTGAAGTCGATCAGGTCTTCCTCGAGCGACCCGTTGGTCAGGTAGAGCGGCGGCTTCGTCGGATACGGCTGCGTCGGCGAGGTGCGCTCGCCCGGCACCGTCGACGGCGGGACGGGCCGCTCCTCGATGGGCCACACCGGCTCGCCGGTGGCGCGGTCGAAGACGAACGTGAACCCCTGCTTGGTGATCTGGGCGACGGCCGCGATCTCTCGCCCGTCGACGGTGATGTCGATCAGGTTCGGCGCCGCCGGCAGGTCGTAGTCCCACACCGCGTGGTGCACGAACTGGAAGTGCCACACCCGCTCGCCGGTTTCGGCGTCCAGGCACACCAGCGAGTTCGCGAACAGGTTGTCGCCGGGGCGGTGGCCGCCGTAGTAGTCGGTGACCGGCGAGCCGACGGGCAGGTAGACGTAGCCCAGCTCGGGGTCGGCGCTCATGTTCGACCACACGTTGGCCCCGCCCGCCCACTTCCACGAATCGTTGCCCCAGGTCTCGTGCCCGAACTCGCCGGGCTGGGGAATGGTGTGGAAGATCCACTTCATCTCGCCGGTGCGGACGTCGTAGCCGCGGACGTGCCCCGGCGGGGCCTCCTTTCGGCCGGTGCCCTCGGTGATGGCGGAGCCGACCACGACGGTGTCGCCCGCCACGAGCGGGGCCGAGCTGACCGCGTACTGGCTGGTGTCGATGATGCGGCCGAGGCCCCGCGTCAGGTCGACCCGACCGTTCACGCCGAAGTCGGGGTCGGGCTCGCCGGTCTTCGCGTCGACCGAGACCAGCCACGTCCGCCCGCCCGCGTAGAGCAGCCGGGCGTCCTCGCCGTCCGACCAGTACGCGAGCCCGCGTGACAGGAAGCCGTGCACGGCGGGGCGGCCGTCGAGGTAGAGGCCGGGGTCGTAGCTCCAGAGGGTCTCGCCGGTCGTCGGGTCGACGGCCGCGACCTGCCCGAGGTTGGTCGTGGTGTAGAGCACGCCGTCGACCACGAGCGGCGTGACCTCGTAGGCGTAGGTGCGGAACCGGCGCCCTTCGCCGATGACCGGGTTCTCCGCCCGCAGCTTCTCGTCCACGGACGTCCAGGTCCAGGCGATCTGCAGCTCGTCGACGTTGTCCGCGGTGATCTGGTCGAGGGGCGTGTACTTCGTGTGGCCGGGGTCGCCCCCGTAGAAGCGCCACTCCTTCGGGTCGGCGCCGGCCTGGGCCCGCGCCGCCGGCGGCTCCGCCGCCGCGACCGTCAACAGGAGCATTCCGACCCAGCCGCGCGCCGCCATTCGTGCGCCGAACCCCTGCATGCTCAATCCTCCTGATGTCCCGAGGATACGATCTTACGTCAGTGGCATGATGGCGCGGCTGACCGTCCTGGGCGACTCGCGCTGCTGAGCGCGTGCGGCGGCGCCCCTCGACGCATCCTCGCCGGCTGTGTCTCGTCGGTGCTCGCCTGCGACGCCGCCTTCCGCCCGTAGAGGCGTTCCGCGACGCGGGCGGAGCGCATGCCGGTCACCGATACGTCCCCTACACCAGCTCGACGCGGACTCTCAGCCCCGGAGAGCGGGCCAGCCTTCGGTCCGCGGTGACCAGCAGCTCCCCGAGCGCTTCCGCCAGAGCCACGTAGATCGCGTCGTAGGCGGTGACGTTGTCGCGAAGGCCCCAGACTCTGTCGAGGAACGGCTCGTGCGGGTACCGTTCCACGTCGAGCTGCCGCCAGTGTCGGAGCGTCCGGGCCGCATGCTCCTCGTCGAAGGTCCCGTCCAGCACGTACCGCCGCAGCACATGGGCGATCTCGATGTCGATGAGATGGGGCGCGTGCACGACCTCCGCGTCATCGGCCAGTCTCGCGCCCACCCTTCTGCCGCGGGCCGTGTTCAGCAGGAACTCGATGGCGCCGGAGGCATCCAGCACCATCAACGCCGCCCCCGCTCCTCGCGGAGGACGTCTGCCGGCGAGCGGTCGAGCACGACCTCCGGCTGTTCGCGGATCGCCTGGAGCAGCTCCCGCCGGCTCGGTCGGGCCAGCGCCCGCTCGATCTCCCGAAGCACGTAGAGCGACATCGAAACGCCTTCCATGGCGGCTCGGGCCTTCAGTCGCCGGTGAAGGGCGTCCGGCACGTTGCGAATCTGGATCATGGTGGTCATGTGTCATGTATGAAAACATGATCCAGAGCTTCATTTCAAACCGACGCACGCAGGAACGGCAGGTCCATGCCGCCCGGGCACGCGGCCGGCTACGGAGCGCGAGCTCCGCCGGCCACGCGTGCACGGGAGCGGGTTTCGGACCGATGCGAACGATCAGCTCGTCAAGCCGCCAGCCAGGGGTGCACGGGAGCGGGTTCGGACCGGTGCGAACGATCAGCTCGTCAAGCCGCCAGCCAGGGTGCACGGGAGCCGGTTCGGACCGGTGCGACGATCAGCGCGTCAGCCGCCGGCCACGCGTGCACGGGAGCGGGGCGACATTCGCAGGCCCGTGCGTTTGCGATGCTACGATCCGGCCAAGCCATCAAGGAGGACTATCGCCCCATGACACGGCCAGCAGCCATCGCCGCTGCAATCATCGTCGCCGCCCAGCCCACCGCGTTCGTTCAGCAACAGGCAAACGTAGTTGGCGACTCTGTTTCGATCGAGTAGGGGTCCGTGACCCACATCGAGATTCGGGGCGCCCGGACCCACAACCTCAAGGGCATCGACGTCGACGTCCCCAAGCACCGGCTCGTCGCCTTCACCGGCGTGAGCGGCAGCGGGAAGTCGTCGCTCGTCTTCGACACCATTTGCACCGAGGCGCAGCGCCAGCTCGTCGAGACGTTCAGCACCTATGCCCGCCGCCGCCTGCCGCAGCTCACCCGCCCCCCGGTGGACGCGATCCGGAACATCTCGCCGTGCATCGTCATCGACCAGAAGCGCCTCGGCGCCAGCAGCCGCAGCACCGTCGGCACCGTCACCGAGGTCTACACCTACCTGCGGATGCTGTTCTCGCGATGCGGGCGGCCGCACGTCGGCTGGTCGCACCGCTTCTCGTTCAATCATCCCGACGGCATGTGCCCGGCGTGCAAGGGCCTCGGGAAGCGCGTCCGCATCGACGTCGACGAGCTGCTCGACCTCGACCGGAGCGTCGAGGAGGGCGCCATCAGGCACCCGAGCTACGCCGTCGGCAAGTGGTACTGGCGCGAGATCGTCCAGACCGGCGTGGTCCCGTCCCGCAAGCCGATCCGGCAGCTCACCGAGGCCGAGCGGGAGCGGCTGCTCTGGGCCGACGGCGTGAGGGTCGAGAAGGTCCACGCGGGCATGACCTACGAGCGGCCCTTCGACGGGGTGGCCCGCAAGCTCGAGCGGCTCCACGTCGACAAGAACGAGGACCAGATTCCGAAGGTGGCGCGCGAGGCGTACCGGCGGCTGTTCCGCGAGCGGCCCTGCCCCGACTGCGGCGGCGCCCGGCTGAACCGCGCCGCGCTGGCGGTGGAGCTGGCCGGCGGCTGGACCATCGGCCGGCTCGTCGAGTGCGAGCTGACGGAGCTGGACCGGGTGCTCGGGGACCTCGGCGACCACGACGACTACGCGCCGGTCCGCGAGGTCGTCGCGACGCTCGTCGCGCGGATGCGGGGGACGCTCCGGCACCTGATCGGCATCGGCGTCGGCTATCTGTCGCTCAACCGGGGGGTGCCGACGCTCTCGGGCGGCGAGAGCCAGCGGGTCAAGATGGCGCGCCAGCTCGACTGCGACCTCGTCGACCTCGTCTACATCCTCGACGAGCCGACCGTCGGGCTCCATCCGCGCGACATCGATCACCTCATCGCCATGCTGCGCCGCCTGCGCGACCAGGGCAACTCCGTGCTCGTGGTCGAGCACGACCCCGCCGTCATCCGCGCCGCCGACTGGGTGGTCGACGTCGGCCCCGCCGCCGGCGACGGCGGGGGCGAGGTGGTCTTCTCGGGCCGTCTCGACGACCTGCTGCAGGCCGACGGCGCCACGTCGCGGGCCCTGCGGGACCGGGCGGCCCCGGCGCTGCGGGACCGGGCGGCTCCGGCGCTACGGGACCGGGCGGCTTCGGCGCTGCGAGACCGGGCGGCCCCGGCCCTGCGGGACCGGGCGGCCCCGGCGCGACGGCGCCGCCGCGAGTTCCGCGACACGCTGCGCATCGACGACGCGAGCGCCAACAACCTGCGCAACGTCTCGGTCCGGATACCGAAGGGCGTGCTGACGTGCATCACCGGGGTCGCCGGCTCGGGCAAGAGCTCGCTCGTCGCCGAACTCGTCGAGACTCTACGCCGCGGTGCCGAGGGCGGACGCGGTGCCGGGGGTGGACGCGGGACCGAGGGCGGACGCGCTGCCGGGGGCGGACGCGGTGCCGAGCGCGGACGCGGTGCCGAGGGCGGACGCGGTGCCGAGGGCGGACGCGCTGCCGAGGGCCGACGTGGGGCCGAGGGCCGACGTGGCATCGAGGGCGGACGCGGTGCCGAGGGCGGACGCGCTGCCGAGGGCCGACTCGATGCCGGGGGCGGACGCGAGGCCGAGGGCGGACGCGGTGGACGCGAGGCCGAGGCCGTCGTCATCGATCAGCGCCCCGTCGGACGCTCGTCCCGCTCGAACCCGGCCACCTACGTCGGCGTGTTCGACCCGATTCGCAAGGTGTTCGCCGCCGCCAACCGCGTCCCGCCGGCGCTGTTCAGCTTCAACGCCGAGGGCTCGTGCCCGGAATGCAAGGGCCGGGGTTACCTCGAGGTCGAGCTGTCGTTCCTCGACGACGTGCGCCTCGACTGCAAGGTGTGCGAGGGCCGCCGGTACCGGGACGATGTCCTCAAGCTGACCTGGCGTGACCGCTCCATCCACGACGTCCTCGAGATGACCGTCACCGACGCCCTCGCCTTCTTCGCCTCGGCGGGCGGCCGGGCGCGGCTCGCGGCCATCGGGCGCGGCCTGCAGCTTCTCGTCGACGTCGGCGTCGGCTACCTGCGCCTCGGCCAGTCGCTGTCCACCCTCTCCGGCGGCGAGGCGCAGCGCCTGAAGCTCGCGGCCGAGCTGACCCGGTCGGGCAACGTGTACGTCATGGACGAGCCGACCACCGGCCTCCACCCCGCCGACATCGACCGGCTCCTCGCCATCGTCGATCGGCTCCTCGCCGGCGGCAACACCGTCGTCGTCATCGAGCACAACCTCGACGTCGTCGCCGCCGCCGACTGGATCGTCGACCTCGGCCCGGAGGGGGGCAGGAAGGGGGGCCGCGTCGTCGCCGAGGGCACGCCGGAGGCGGTCGCGGCGCGGCATGCGGTCAGCCACACCGGGCGCTACCTGAAGGAGCGGCTCGGGTCGTAGGCTGGTGGGCGATCCCGCCATCAAACGCGCCGCCCGCCGTCTTTCGTGCTGCGTTCTCATCCCGCCTGGAGCGAGCGCATGAGGTTCGTGCGCGTGGCGCGCCACGCCGGACCGGCGCCGGCCGCTGCCGGCGTGGCCAGCAGCTCTGCTGCGTTCTCATCCCGCCTGGAGCGAGCGCATGAGGTTCGTGCGCGTGGCGCGCCACGCCGGACCGGCGCCGGCCGCCGCCGTCGTGGCCAGCAGCGTGAGGGCGGCCGCCGCCAACGTGGCGGGGTCGTGGGGCGACACGCCGTAGAGCAACGCGGTCAGGACGCGGGTCGCCCCCAGCGCGACGAGCAGGCCGAGCACGACGCCGACCGCAACCGGCACCAGGGCCTGTCGCATGACCAGCCGCACGATGGCCGTCCGCGAGCTGCCGAGCGCCATTCGCAGGCTCAGCTCGCGCAGCCGGAGCCTGACGGACAGCGATACCGTTCCATACAGTCCGAGCACGACCAGACCCAGCGCGAGAACGCCTGTACCACCAAGGACCGTCGCGGCATACCGGGGCAACAGGAGCACGCCGCCGATGCGCGCGGCGAGCGGTTGCACGTCGAACACGGGCACCGCCGGATCGATCGCGCGCATCGCGTCGACGAGATGCACCATCCGCGGCGGACCGGCGGGAGACCGCCGCATGACCAGCGCCGCGGCCTGCCAACCCGCCGGATCCTGCAGGATCGAGGTGAACACGATGGGTCGCGCGACGTCCCCGAGCGTGCGGTTCTTGAAGTCGCCCACGACGCCCACGACCTCCACTGTCCGGGTCTCCGGAAAGCCCACCCCGATGTGCTGGCCCACGGCCCGTCGCCGGTCGGGCCAGAAGCGGCGGACGAACGCCTCGTTCACGAGGGCGACCTCGACCGCGCCCGAGCGGTCCGACGCGTCGAGCTCGCGCCCCTCGATCACCGGCACCCGGAGCGCGCTGAAGGCGCCGGGGCCGGCTGTTCCGATGTCGACGAGCGGAAGCTCGTGCGGCGCCGCGCCGTCGTGTCCGGACAGGCGGAGTCGGGTGAGCCGAACGCTCAACGACAGCGGGACCGGCTGTATCCATCCTGCGGCCTCGACCTCCGGCAGCTCCCGGACGGCGGCGGCCGCGCGCGACAGGTAGCCATACGCCTCGTCCTGGTCGCGGCCGACCAGCGCCGGGGCGATGCTCGCGACCACGACGCCTCGCGTCTCGAAGCCGGGGTCGACCCGAGTCACGGCGAGAAGGCTGCGCAACGCGAGGCCGGCGACCACCAGCAGCAACATCGCCGTCGTGGCCTGGCCGGCCGTCAGCAGCCGCCGCCACGTCGTGGCTCCGCCGGCCGCGGATGCGCGGGAGTCGGTCTTGAGCGTCTCGACGATGGAGAGGCTCGACGAGGTGCGCAACGCCGGTCCGAGCGAGGAGACCGTGGTCGACCCGAGGACGACGACGACCGTGAGGACGAAGACGCGCCAGTCGGGCACCAGGTGGAGATCGACGGCGGCCGGCACTGCCGGGAGACGGATCTCGTCGAGCATCGGCCCGATCCACGCGGTCGAGAGGAGCGCGACGGCGGCCGCGACGCCCGTGAGCAGGATGCCCTCGGCGAGCAGCGGACGAATGATCCGCCATCGATTGGCTCCCACCGCCAGTCGGATGGCCATCTCGCGCTGGCCGTCGACCGCGCGCGCCAGAACGAGATGCGCGACGTTGACCGAGCAGACCAGCAGCAGGAGCAGCGCGACCGCGAGGACGCCGGCGGCTCCGAATCGGGCCAGGGCCTTCGACACGACGGGGTGGATGGACGCCTCCGACAGCGGCGTGAGGGCGAAGGAGCGACCGGCATTCGAGTCCGGATACCGCCGGGAGAGCGCATCCGCCAGGACGGCGACCTGCGTGCGAGCCTGCTCGAGCGTCGCGTCGTCGCGCAACCTGGCGTGCACCCACCACTCCAGGCTTCCGCGCTCGTCGGCCGACTCCCCGCCGGCGTCGTCGAGCGGCTGCCAGAATTCCGGCGCGACCCCTCGAAACAACCCGGTGAACCCCGCCGGGGCGATCCCGACGACGGTTCGTCGCCGGTCGCCGATTGCGAGCTCCCGGCCGACGATCCGCGGATCGGCCCCGAAGTGCCGACGCCACGCGGCGTGACCGAGAATGACCACCGCGCCCGGCTGGTCGGCCTCATCGAATGGCCGTCCGAGTGGGAACGACACGCCGAGCGTGGTGAAGTAGCCGGGGGAGACCTGTTCGCCGATGGCGATCCTGCGGTCCAGCCCGGCGCCGACCACCGATCCCATGCGGCGGTGTGCGGCCACGGATTCGAAGGCGGCGACATCACGGGCGAGATCCGCGTAGTCGCCGAATCCCACCGGTTCCTGGCCAAGGACCGCCCGCTCTCCGACCGTCGTGATGCCGACGACCCGATCGGGTGCCCGGACCGGGAGCGGTTTGAGCAGCACGGCGTTGACGGCCGTCAACGCCAGGGTGGTCGCGCTCATGCCGACCGCGAGGGTCAGGAGGGCGGCGAGCGAGAACCCGGGGGACCGCAGCAGCGTTCGAACGGCGACACGAGCGTCGGACCAGACTGGCATGTGCACCTCCAAACGACCGTTCCAGGCGATGAAGGGCCGGGTAGAGCCACCCCTGACCTGCCCCGGAGCACTTCCTGAGAGCTCTGCCGAATCCGCTGGGCAATCGCCCGCCGTGGAGCGGGCCGGGCGGCAGCGTCCGCAGAATCAGCAGGTCGAGCGTCCCCTGCACGAGGTCCGTCATTCGTAGGGCGTCCACATGGAGTCCATACGGGCTGCCGGCCCGGACTATTCGCGGCCGCCTCCCATTCGGGCACGAGCGCAACGTGGAAGGTGGCGCGAGCAGGGCCGGGATGGAAGTGAGGACTCGCGACCGGTGGTGCGGAGCCCGCCGCCCGTCCTTCCTCCACCTGCCGTTGCCTCGCCGCGACGGGTTGACAAGTGCTGGCGCGTCCGTCACAACTGGAACGGAGGGTGTCCACCATGTTGAATCCGCGCACGAACCGGCGTCCGATGACGCGCCCCGGCCGCTACTGGAGCCTGGGCGGGCTGGCCCTGGCGTCGATCCTCGTGGCCAGTCTGCAGCTCGCCGCGCAGACCGCCGGGCTCGCCGGCAACGTCGTCGACCAGGCCGGGCAGGTCGTGCAGAATCCCGGCCTCACGCTCACCGACCGCGCGACCGGGGAGCAACTGCGCGTGAACGGCGACGACGCCGGGCGCTTCGAGTTCGCGGACCTGGAACCGGGCGAGTACAGCCTCGTCGTCGCCAGGCCGGGCTTCGCGCGGCTGTTCCGGCGGATATCGCTCGAGGCGGGAGAGCGGATCGACGAGGAGCTGGTGCTCGAGCTCGGCTCCGTGGAAGAGACGATCACTGTGACCGACACCGGCGGGTCGCCCTCCGTGGCGAGGACCATCAGCGCCGCCACGCGCGAGCGGTATCTGCAGAACCGGAACCAGGGCGGCACGATAGCACCGCCCATCAAGATCCGGGACGTCGCCCCCGTCTACCCGGCGTCCGTGCGCGGCAGCGGCTTCGAGGGCAAGGTCGTCCTGGACGGGCTGATCACGACCGATGGCACCGTCGAGGTGCTGCAGATTCTCGCTCCGGTGGACCCGGAGACGATGACCACGGTGTACCCCGACCTCGCACGCGCGGCGGTCGAGGGGATCGGCGGATGGCGCTACGAGCCGACCCTGCTCCATGGCGTGCCGGTCGACACGCGGATTACGATCAGCGTCACCTTCCGTCCGTAGAGGTCCCTCAGGCGCCCGCGACCACGGTCACGGCACGGGGTTCCTCGACGCGTTTGGAGGCGTCGAGCACTTCCAGCGAAACGAGCGAGCCATCCTCGGCGTAGTCGAGAATCACACCCGGCTTGTCTTCATCACTTTCGGCTACCGGTGCGTCGCGCAGGATGAGCGTGAGCGTATCCGTGGCCTCGTCGTAGCGTGCCTTCATCCGATCCTCCCGTACTTCCGGAACTTCGTCGTCCGATACACGGTCACGACTACGTCGGCATCCCGATCGACATCGACGAACACCCGGATCAGATATCGTCTTCCGGTGGTCGAGTCGGTCCAAAGCGACTGCCTGACCTCCCGACCAGCGCGCACTGGGATCACCTGTTCCGGAAACCGTACGATCTCAAGGATAACCTCATCGGCGATGATCCGCCGGGCGGCTTGGCGACGGGCGTGAATGCTGAACCGAATGGGACGCATGCGACTAGCCGTTCGGATTGGACCGGTTCCATCGCCGAGCCCAGCGCAGCGCGGAGCTGGCGGTCACCGCCATTATCGCCGCCAGGACGTTGAACAGCATGTCGACAGGGTCGAACACGCGGCTCGGCAGCAGCAGTTGAATGCACTCGTCGAGGACCCCGACCAGGCCGGTCGCGAGCACGGTGAGCAGGGCGGGCGCGGGGACGCGGCGGCCCCGGCTCGTCCGCTCGGTGAGGGCCTCGTGGATGAACAACGCGACGACGCCGTACTCGATGAGGTGCGATCGCTCGGTCGGGATGGACATCCGGACGAAGACCAGGATGTAGGCGGCGGCGATGCCCAGGGCGATGCCGACCTCGGCGCCTCCCGGCCGCGCCCGCAGCCCTTGGGTCACGACGGCGGTCAGGACGAGCAGGCAGCAGAGGATGAAGAGGCCTTCGCCGAGGCCGCTGTCGGCCAGCGCCCCGGCCAGCGTGCGCGCGAGGCCGAGGGTCGAGTAGATGGCGGCCACGACGGCCGCCGTCCAGACCCAGAGGCGCCTTTCCCGAGCCGATGTGAAGAGACGTTCGGACGTGAAGCGGGGGGACAAGGTGACCAGGGCCGTGCGTCAGCGGGGCCGGCCGACCCCGGCTGCCGCGCTGGCGCCGCAGAGTCGCGCGGACTCGGCGAGCGACCCGAGGCCGAGGCGGGCGGCGCCGCGGTAGTAGTCGGTCTCGGCGTGCTTCTCGACGAGCGCGAGGCAGGCGGGCGCCCACGCGAGCAGGTGGTCCCGCAAGAAGTCCCTCTGCGCGTCGAAGCACCGCACTAGGTGTGCCGCGTCGCCCCGGGCCGCGGCCCCGGCGGCCTGGTCGGACAGGGTGGCCACGAAGGCCAGCTCGAGCCCGAGGTGGTCGTCCGGCTCGCGGTGGACGGCCGGCGCCTCGACCCCGAACCGCTGATAGATCTCGCGCACCTGCAGGGTGGGTTCCTGGAAGGTGAGCTTCGTCTTGCTGCGGTGGACCGACTCCCACGGCGGGGCGAGCATCTCGCCGGGGCCGATGAAGAGCCGGTTGAAGTCCCACTCGAGGGCGCCGAGCCGGGCCGGGTCCCAGCCCTCACAGAACGCGCTCAACAGGGCCAGCCCCGCGGCGGTACCGTCGTCGCGGGACGGGAAGGGCCACGCCTCGAACAGTCGGTCGCCGGCCAGCGCGGCCAGCCACTCGGCGCGCGGCGCCTCGTAGAAGCACCGGCCGAGGAAGTGGTAGGCGAGGGCCTGCCCCTCCTGCCGCCGCCGCCACTCGGCGGGGACCGTGGGCGTTTCGCTCGATGCGGGAGCCGTTCGGCGCCGCTCCTCGGCATCATTCGACACGGAAGCCGCA
This sequence comes from Vicinamibacterales bacterium, assembly GCA_965261285.1. GTDB lineage: Bacteria > Acidobacteriota > Vicinamibacteria > Vicinamibacterales > UBA8438 > JAJEEA01. The sequence continues at coordinate 1,038,743 of OZ253457.1, forward strand.
CCGGGCCGACCCTCATCATCGTTCGACGTGGGAGCCGCACCGCGCCGACCCTCGTCATCGTTCGACGTGGGAGCCGTCCCGCGCCGACCCTCGTCATCGTTCGACGTGGGAGCGGTCCCGCGCCGACTCCCGCGGTGGCTCGACGCGGGCGCGGTCAAATGCCCACCCTCACCTGCATGGCGTAGAACAGGAAGCGGCCGCACACCTCGGACACGAGGGCGAGCCCGAGCGCCCCGCTCGTCAGGGCGGCGGCGAGTCGATGCCGGGAGGGCGGGAGGGGTGCGCGGGCGAGCGCGACGACGCCGCCCAGGGCCGTCGCTGCCGCCGCCAGCAACCCGAGCCGCAGCCAGAGCACGCCGCCGTAGTCGCCGGTCAGGCGCTGCGCGCTCGCCGCGGCGGCCGCCGACGGCTCGCCGGCCAGGGCGGCGAGATGGAGCGGCACGACGACGAACTCCAGGGCGAGGGCCAGGATGCCGGCCAGCGCGAGTCCGCGCAGGAGCCCCGCCGAAGCCGTGACCGGCCCGGCGGCCGGGTCGTCAGCGTCCTCGAGCCGGCGTCCGACCAGACCGGCGGCGACGCCGAGGATGCCCAGCCGCAACGCCGTGCCCCCGAACGCGGCCGGGGTCGCGAAGCTGTTCCACGCGGGCTGGGCCGGCAGCAGGTAGATGGCGGTCTGGCAGGTGATGAACGCCAGTCCCGCCGCCGCCGCGAGTCCGGACAGCCACGTGACGAGGGGGGAAGTCGCGGCCGCCGGGTCCGCCGATGCCCGCCCGGCCGGCGGCCAACTCGCCGCGCGCCGCTCCGGCGCCGAGCTGGCCGGCGCCACGTCGGCGTCGCGCCACTCCCGCCACGCGAGCGCGCCCAGCAACGCCGCGAAGAGGCTGCCGAAGACGATCTCGCGGCTCAGCCACGACGACGAGAAGTTCACGACGGCGCGCGCCGCCTGGAGCGGGGTGGAGAGGTGGAAGAGAGCCGCGAACAAACCGGCCGACAGCACCGCCAGCACGAGCAGGAGCGAGACGGCCGCTTCGTGACCTGTGCTCCGTTCATCCGTGCGGCGCCGATGCGACAGGCGCCCCAGCACCTGCAGGACGATGAACGCCCCCACCGCGGCCTGGGTCAGGACCGTGAAGAACACGAGCGACCAGTCGCGCGTCTCCATCCGACGGGCGCGGTCAGGCGCGGACGAGCTTGAGGGGGATGAAGCGTATCGCCGGCTTCGTGATGTCGGCGTCGGGCAGCGGCCCGAACCGGTCGGTGGCGCCCGCCTTCGCGGCGACCTCGTCGAGCGGGCCCCACTGCAGGGCCTTGGTCGGGCACGCCTCGGCGCACGCGGGCCCCCCGGTGCCGGCGTCGATGCGGTGCGAGCAGAAGTTGCACTTCTCCATCTTGCCCGTCTCTTCGCTGAACTGCGGCGCGTCGTAGGGACACGCCCACGCGCAGAGACGGGCGCCGATGCACTTGCTCTCGTCGACGATGACGATGCCGTCGGGCCGCTTGGTGATGGCCCCCGAGGGGCAGGCCTCGGCGCACACCGGGACCTCGCAGTGGTTGCACGACATCGACACGTGGTACATGTACGGGCCGCCGTCCTGGTCGCCCTCCACCGTGCGCACCTTGCGCCAGCGCGGCCCCAGCTCGACCCCGTTCTCGACCTTGCACGCGACCTCGCAGGTGCGGCAGCCGGTGCACCGGTTGGCGTCGAAAAAGAACGCGACCTGCTTCGTCGTGTCGCTCATGCCGCGTCCCCCCTGGATGCCGTGTTCCCGGCGGCGACCTCGACCATCGACGAGTTCAGCGTGTGGCCGAGCGAGATCGGCTCGTACTTGTCGGGGCTGAGGATGCTCGCCGTCTGCTTCTCGTTCACCGCGCCCCAGCCCGTCGTCACGCTGACCACGCCGGCCATGATGCCCTTCGTGACCTGCGCCATCGCCTCGATCTCGCCGCGGTCGTTGAAGACGCGGATGCGCGCGCCGTCCTCGATGCCGCGCGGCGCGGCGTCGTCGGGGTGGATCTGCAGCACCTGGCTGGCCCAGATCTCGGTCAGGAAGTCGTGGTGGTGGAAGCTCGAGTTGACGTGGTTGTGGTTCTTGCGGTTGATGAGCTGCAGCGGGTAGCGCGCGGCGCGCGCGGCGTCCACCCAGGGCGCCTCGACCGGGTGCAGGTACTCGAGCAGGGGGTCGAAGCCCCGCTCCTGCAGGTACAGCGAGAAGAGCTCGATGCGGCCCGATGTCGTGTTGAACTTCTTGTCGGCGAACGGGACCCACGGGTCGGGCATGGGGTTGACGGGGCCCTCTTCCAACTGCTCCAGGGTCACCCCGGTGGGCTCGAGCACGTGCCGCAGCAGCTCGTCGTCGGGCTTGTCGAAGTCGTCGCCGAAGCCGAGCCGCTTCGCCAGCTCGGTCATGATCCAGCGGTCGGAGCGCGACTCGAAGAGCGGCTCGATGGCCTGCTCCATGAGCTGGATGTAGCGGCTGCGGATGCCCGCCAGCAGGTTGCGGGTCTCGAAGAGGGTGGTCACCGGCAGGACGAAGTCGGCGTAGCGCGCCGTCGTCGTCATGAAGATGTCCTGCACCACCATCATGTCGATGTTGTCGAGGCCCTCGATGATCTTGCGCGTGTTCGGGTACTGCGTGAGCACGCCGCTGCCCGCGACGTGGATGGCGCGGATGGGGTGCGGCTTGCGCTCGACGAGGTACTCGCCGAGCTTGGTGGCGGGGATGCCGTCGATGCGCGGGTTGCGCTGCAGCGGCACCGGCGGGTTGACGGTCCCGCCCTCGCTCAGGTAGCCGCCGTTGTCGTTGACGCCGCCGCCGAGCAACCCCACGTTGCCGGTGAGCGACGCGAGGTAGAGGTGGCCGATGACGGTGAGGGTGCCGTGGTCGGTGCGCTGCGCGCCGGCCATGTTCTGGATGATGGCGGCGGGCTTCACGGCCGCGAACTCGCGCGTCAGCGCCGCGATCGAATCGGGCGGGGCGCCGGTGATGCGGTGCACGACCTCTGGCGTGTAGCGCGCGGCGATGGCGCGCACCCACTCGAGGACCGGCTGGCAGCGGACGCCGTCGATGGTGAAGCTGCCGCGCAGGGCCGGCCGCGCGCCCGGCGTGTCGGCGGCGACCGGCCGCCCGGCGCGCTCGTCCCAGACCACGAAGCTCCCCGGCCCGCTGCCGCCGTCGGTCAGCAGCCGCAGGTCGCGCAGGTCGACGGGCAGCGTCTCGCCGCCGGCCGGCCAGGTGCGCGACGCCGCCTCGAGGTCGTAGCCGCCCTCGCCGAGCCGCACCAGGAACGGCGCGTTGGTGTACTGCCGGACGTACTCGTCGTCGAACAGCCCCTCGTCGAGCAGCACCCGGATCATGCCGAGGGCGTACGCCGCGTCCGTCCCCGGCCGGATCTGGATCCAGCGGTCGGAGAGGGCCGCCGTCTCGCTCAGCCGCGGGTCGATGGTCGTCAGCCGCGCCCCGTGCTCCTCGCGCGCCTGGAAGAGGTTCTTCACGTAGCCCTGGTTGGAGACCGCGGGGTTGTTGCCCCAGGCCAGGAAGTACCGGCTGTGCACCCACTCGTCGCGGAACTCCGATCGCCCGCCCCCGAAGATGGCGTTGAACCCCGAGCTGACGGAGGCGCAGCAGAGCTGCGAGATGATCGGCGTGGCGCCCCCGAAGCGGTTCCACCAGGCCGAGTAGAGCCCCCGCACTCCCGTCGACAGCGTCGACCAGTTGCCGGTCCCCCCGAACGCGAGGAACGCTTGGTTGCCGTCCTCCTCGAGAATGCGCCGGTAGCGCTCGGCGATGGTGTCGAGCGCCTCCTCCCAGCTCACGCGCTCCCACCGGCCCTCGCCCCGCCGGCCCGCGCGGCGCATGGGGTACTTCAGGCGGTGGGGGCTGTAGAGCTGGCGGATGCGCGAGATGCCGCGGGCGCACGCGAGCACGTTGAAGTCGGGGTCGCCCGTCACCTTGACGAGGCGGCCGTCCTCGACATGGGCGAGCATCGCGCAGTGCAGGCACTCGGGGGTGTTGGCGGTGCGGAAGACGCGGGTCGCGGCCGCCGCGGCGCCGGCGGTGGAAACGCCGGCCGGCGCCCCGCCGGTCGGGTACCGGGACAGGAGCAGCCCGCCCCCGCCCAGCGCCGTCGCGCCCCCGACGAGGGCGCTCCACTTCAGGAAGCTCCGCCGCGACGCCGAGAAGGCGTCTTCCGTGCCGGCGGCATCACGGGTCGGTGGCATGGGCGCGACCTCCGTATGGGGAGTATAGTCTACCGGCGCGGCGGCTGTTGTCCGGCATTGGGAGCGCCTGCCGGAGGGCCGGCTGCTTCGAGAGGGGAGCGGGGCGAGTCCGCCCGGTCTCGGGAGCATGCGGCCGTCGACGAACGCGTCGGCGACGCGCGGCGTGGCGGCGGTCGACGCGTCTCCCTGTCATCCTCCGCGATATGGTGAACCGTCATGCGCACCCTGTTGATCGCCGGCCTCTCGTCGATGGTGCTGCTTGCGGGGCCGGTCCCGGCGCCGGCGCAGCCGGCCCAGGCGCCCCTCACGCCCTGGGGCTCCCCGGACCTGGGCGGCTACTGGGAGTACCGCAGCACGACGCCGCTCGAGCGCCCGGCGGCGCTCGCGGGCCGGGAGGTGCTGACGCCCGAGGAGGAGGCCGAGTACCTGGTCGGGCGCCACGCCGCCATCGGGCGCGAGCGCGACCTGCAGCTCAACGCCGACTGGTGGCAGCCGGGCGGCCTGACCGACGGCCGGACGTCCTTGATCGTCGACCCGCCCGACGGCCGGCTGCCGGCGCGCACCGCGGCCGGCCGCGAGCGGGCGCGCACGCTGGGCATCGCCCTCCGGCTGCGGTCGGCCGACGGCCCCGAGGACCGCGAGCGCTACGAGCGCTGCATCATGGGCCGGACGGTTCCCCTGCTGGCGGTGTCGCCCAACCGTCTCGCGCAGATCTTCCAGACGCCGGACTACGTCGCCATCCTGCACGAGCAGAACTCCGATCTGCGCATCATCCCCCTCGACGGGCGGCCCCAGCTCCCCGCCGGGGTCCGCCAGTGGCAGGGCAGCTCCCGCGGCCGCTGGGAGGGCGACACCCTCGTCGTCGAGACCGTAGGCTTCAACGGCGTGTGGACGATCGCGGGCACCGGGCCGAACGCGCGCTACGTCGAGCGCATCCGGCTCGTCGGCGCCGACACGCTGCACTACGAGTTCACGGCCCACGATCCCGAGTCGTTCGCCGGCCCGTGGACGGTGACGTTCCCCATCACCCGCGCTCGCGGCCCTGTCTTCGAGAACGCCTGCCACGAGGGCAACTACAGCATGCCCCTCATCCTCGGCGGGGCCCGAGCGCAGGAACGCGGGCGGCGGTGACGGCTGTCGTTCGATTGACCCGCGGCTGCCCGGACGCAGACTGATCGTCGGTGTCCAAGGTTGCCCGCGGCGGCTGGCTCGCCTCGCGGTGGCCGGCTTCGGCATGGTCGGGTTCAGCTCGTCGCGCTACTCGGCCCGCAGCACCGTGGCGGGCTCGAGCGCGGTCGCGCGCCGCGCGGGAAGCCAGGCAGCGAGCCCGGCGAGCAGCGCGAACAGCACGGGGACGGCTGCGTACGTGGCCGGATCCCAGGGGCTGACCCCGAAGAGCTGGGACGAGAGAGCCGCCATCAGGCCGGCCGCGGCCAGCTCTCCCGTGACGACCCCGATGCCAGCATACGCCAGCGCCTGGCCTGCGAAGCGCGTGCGGACGCTGGCGCGGGTCGCGCCGAGGGCGAGCCTGATGCCGATGTCGCGCCGCCGGCGCTCGGCCGTGTAGGCGACGACGCCGTAGACCCCGATCATCCCGAGGACGACGCCGAGGACCGCGAACCCCAGCACCAGGGACATCGTGAAGCGCGGCCGGCTGACCGCCTGCGCCATGACGTCGTCCATCGCGCGGATGCCGCTGACCGGCGTCCCGGCGTCGAGCGAGGCGACTATCGCGCGGAGGTTGTCGGTGACCGGCGACGGGTCGGCGCCGGCATGGACGATCACGGACATCTCGTCGATGGTCCCCACATGCTGCGTCATGGGCAGATACAGCGTCGCGCTCTCCTCGCTCGCGGGCCCCTGCCAGCGGACGTCCTCGACGACGCCCACGACCGTCCGCCAGGGGTCGGCGTCCTGCTCGCTGCCCGGGAACCGGATGCGCTGGCCGACTGCGGTCTCGCCCGGCCACCAGGTATCGGCCAGGCGGCGGCTGAGAAGCACGACGCGCTGCGCGCCGCTCGAATCGGCCCCGGTGAAGGGACGGCCTTCGACGATCGGCACCCCGAGGGCGTCCAGAAAGCCGGCGCTCACCGCGGTTCGCAGGTCGGCCGACGGCCACTCTCCGCCCTCGGTGGCCGGGTTCGGTCGTCCCTCGATGAGGAACACGCTGAAGCCGACCGTCGCGGCCCCGAAGGGCTCGAAGACGTTCGACAGCCCCACCGCGCGAACGAAGGGCAGCGCGCGAAGGCGCTGCTCCAGCGCCGCGTAGAAGCCGAGCCTGGCGGCGTCGTTCGGATGGCGCGCGGGCGACGGCGCGACCTCTGCCACGACGCGACGGTCCGAGGCGAATCCGACGTCGACGGCGAGCTGCGAGGCCAGGCTCTTCGCCAGCAGGGCGGCGCCGATGACGAGGGTGACGGCCGCCGCCATCTCGATCGTGACGAAGACGCCGAGACCGCGGGTCGTCGTGCCGCCGACGCTTCCGCGCGAGCTCGACCTCACCGCCTCCTCGCCCGACCGCGCCGCGCGAAGCGCGGGCAGGGTGCCGGCGGCCAGCGCGGTGACGACCGAGAGCACCCCGGTGAAGCCGAGGACGACGCCGTCGACGCGGATGCCGTCGGCGCGCGGAACGTCGGCGGGAAGGAGGGCGACCAGCGCGGGCACGCCGGCCCAGGCGACGGCGAGGCCGGCGGCGCCGCCGAGCAGGCAGACGAGCGCGCTCTCGGTCAGAAGCTGCCGGACGACGCGGCCGCGGCCGGCGCCGAGGGCGGCGCGCAGGGCCAGCTCCTGCCGGCGGGCGGCGGCGCGAACCTGCTGCAGGCTGGTCAGGTTCACGGCGCCGATGAGCCACACGGCCGCGACCGCGGCGAGCAGCAGGAGCAGCATCGGGCGCACCTCGCCCAGGCGGTCCTCCCGCCACGTCCGCAGCCTGACGCCCGTCCCGTAGCCGTCGGGCATCCGCCACGGGAACAACCGGCTGAACTGCGGGGCGAGCGCCTGCATCTCCTGCGTGGCCGTCTCCAGGGAGACGCCGGGCCGGAGTCGGCCGATCAGGAACGCGCTGCGCGCCCACAGGCCGACCGGGCTCGCCGCGTCCACGGTCATCGGCACCCAGAGGTCCACGCCGGCGGCGGGGAAGTCGAAGTCCGGCGGCATGACCCCGCGTACTTCGTGAGCGACCCCGTCGAGCGGCAGCGTCCGTCCGACGATGGCCGGATCGGCGCCGAAGCGCTGCCGCCAAAGGGCATGGCTCAGGAGTGCGGCCGGCGCGGCCCCTGGCCGTTCGTCGTCGAGGCCGAAGCCCGGGCCCAGCGCCGGCGTTCGGCCGAGACGGGCCGGCAGGTCGCCGGCGATCGGCGTGACGCTGACGCGCAGGGGTTCGTCGAGGCCGGTCAGCGTCCGGTCGCCGGGCGGGACCCAGGCCGACACGTCGAGGGTGTGAGCCCGTTCGCGCAGCTCTATCAGCTCGCCGACGTACCCGATGTCGAGGATGCGAACCAGCCGGTCAGGTTCCGCGACCGGCAAGGGCCGCAGGAGAATGCCGTGGAGGGCGCTGAAGATGGCGGTGGTCGCCCCGATGGTGAGAGCCAGCGTCGCGACCGACATTGCCGCGAACCCGGGCCTGCGGGTCAGGGCGCGCGCGCCGCACCGCGCGTCCTGGCGCAACTGATCGAGCCAGCGCCAGCGCCAGAGGGCGCGGACATCCTCGCGGATGAGCGAGGTGCTGCCGAGGGTCGCCCGGGCCACCCGCAAGGCCTCCTCGGGCGACATGCCCTTCTCGACGTTCTGCTGTGCCTCGAGCTCCAGATGCAGGGAGAGCTCTCGCTCGATGTCCGTCTCCGCCCGCTTCGCGCGTCGTCGGCGGAGCCACGGCAACAGACGAGCGAGGTGTCCGCGCAACCGCATCATCGGGTCCCCTTCCGTATATGAAGATAATCGACAATACGGCAGCTATTATCGATTGTCAATGTATGTACGCGGCCGGATTTCTCTCGGCCCCGTGACTCGGCCTCGCACGGCCTCTCGGCGGGTGATGTCGGCCGTCCGGGCGGCGGGCTCCGGGCATGCCTGCTCATCGTGCCACGCATCCCCTCGCCGTCCGGGGAACGCGGATGGAGCCGCATGCGTCGCTCCCGTCGAGCCTTTGCGGGAGCGGATTTGCCCCATGTTGACGTCGCCGTCACATCGTTGAAACGGCTTTCGGCTTACACTTGCTGCATCCTGGGGTGCGGGCAGCGACGGCCGCCCGCGCCAGGAACCGATACCGCGGCGCAGGCGCTGTGGCCGACAACCAGAGGACAAGCGATGACCGATCCCCTTCGTTTCGATTCGTTGCTCCAGCGCCGGTTGGACCGCCGCGATCTGCTGACCGGCGGTCTGGCCCTGCTCGGGCTCGGGGCCGCCCGCCGCACCTCGGGCCGGTCTCTGTTCCAGCCGTCCGCGTTTCCCCTCGGCGTCGCGTCGGGCGATCCGGCGCCGGACGGCGTCGTGCTCTGGACGCGCCTCGCCCTCGACCCGCTGAACGGCGGCGGCATGCCCCCGGAGGACGTGGAGGTCGTCTGGGAGGTGGCGCGCGACGAGGGGATGGCCGACGTGGTCCGGCGCGGCACGAGTGTCGCGCGCCAGGTGCTCGGGCACAGCGTTCACGTCGAGGTGGACGGGCTCGAGCCGGGGCGCTGGTACTGGTACCGGTTCCGCGCCGGCGCCGACGAGAGCGCCGTCGGCCGGACCCGCACCCTCCCCGCCGCGGGCGCCTCCGCCGAGCGACTGCGGTTCGCCTTCGCCTCGTGCCAGCACTACGAGCAGGGGTACTACACGGCCTACCGTCACATGGCCGAGGACGACCTCGACCTCGTCTTCCACCTCGGCGACTACATCTACGAGTACGAAGGGCGCGACGGGCGGGTGCGCCGGCACACCGGCGACGAGATCGAGCTGCTCGACGACTATCGCAACCGGTACGCCCTCTATCGCAGCGACCCCGACCTGCAGGCCGCGCACGCGGCGTTCCCGTGGGTGGTCACGTGGGACGACCACGAGGTGGACAACAACTACGCGAACCTCGTGTCCGAGGAGGAGGGGCTGCCGGCCGAGCTGTTCCGGCGGCGCCGCGCCGCCGCCTACCAGGCGTACTACGAGCACATGCCGCTGCGCCGCTCGTCCCTGCCGAACGGCCCCGACCTGCAGCTCTACCGCGCCTTCGCGTGGGGCGACCTCGCCTCGTTCCACGTGCTCGACACGCGCCAGTACCGCACCGATCAGCCGTGCGGCGACCGCCGCGGCGACTGCGACGGCATCTACGACCCCGCCGCGACCCTCCTCGGCGAGGCGCAGGAACGCTGGTTGATGGACGGGCTCGACGGCTCGGCCGCGCGCTGGAACGTCATCCCGCAGCAGATCATGATGGCGCGCGTCGACTACACGCCGGGCGATGACGAGTCCTACTCCGCGGACGTCTGGTCCGGCTACGAGGTCGCGCGCCGGCGGCTGATGGAGTTCCTCGCGACCCGGCGGCCCGCGAACCCGGTGGTCCTGACCGGCGACATCCATAGCAACTGGGTCACCGACCTCAAGGTCGACTATCGCGACCCGGCCGCGCCCGTGGTCGGCACCGAGCTCGTCGGCACGTCCATCAGCTCGGGCGGCGACGGCGCCGACACCCGCGACTCGACCGCCGCGCTCCTCGCGGAGAATCCGGCCATCCGGTTCTTCAACGGCCAGCGCGGCTACGTGCGCTGCGACGTGACACCGGAACGGTGCCGGGCCGACTACCAGGTCGTGGAGTACGTCACCCGGCCGGGAAGCCCGATCTCGACGCGAGCCTCGTTCCTCGTCGAGGACGGGCGGCCGGGAGCACAGCGGCTCTGATCGGCGGCGCAATCCCGTTGCAGATCGAGGGACGGCTCTGGCCCCGCCCGATTGGCGGGCGCTCGACGGACGGCTTCGTCGTCCCGGCCACTGGATTCTCGTTCGCCCGGCTGGCAGGTCGGATCGATTCGGGTGTATGCTGAAATGATAACGGCAAACGGAGGATCCGTTGTGCCAAGGCCAGCCAGATCGCACGCTACCAGTCCACTTCAGACATTGGAATGCCGATACCATTCGAGTTCGTGATGGCGGGTGCTCCAGTGTCCAACCAGACGCGGCGGGGCCAGCGGCGGAGGGACTGGGTCGAGGAAGTGCAGCAGGCCGCCAGGCAGGAGTGGGGCACGAAATCTACGAAGACGATCGTCAGGTATCGGATCTGCTCTGCCGGAAGAGGGAGTTGGGTGGCGACCTGCTGATCCGCAACCCTTCCGCGGCCGTGCTGGAGTCGCTTGGCCACGGCGAGCCGTTTCTCCATATCGGCGTGACCGAGGCGATGATCCGGGAGATCGGAATGTGATGGAACAGGCATCCAACGCCGAGTACCTTCTGGCCCACAAGACGGCGGAAGACTACCGGAGGAGGGGATATGCGGTGGCTTTCGACGCTCCGCTCGACTTCCTACCGGGGTTTCGCGCCGATCTGCTCGTCAGCAAGGACGACGAGGTGAAGGTCATCGAGGTGAAGTCACGATCGTCGCTGGCCGCGGACCCGAGAATCAGAGAGTTGGCGCGGGCCGTCGATGCGAAACCCGGATGGAGCTTCCAGTTGCAGCTTGTGGCAGAACCGGAGAGGCTGGACGCGCCGGAAGGCGCGCGCTCGTTCGATCGTGGAGGCGTTCTGGAGCGGATTGACGAGGCGGAGAAGGCTCTTGGCGCGGGGATGTCCGAGGCAGCGCTCGTGTTGGGCTGGTCGGCTTGCGAAGCTGCAGCTCGCGTGTTGGTGACGGAGGAAGAGAAGTCAAGTCGGGACATCAGCGCGCCGGGGTACTTTCTTGATCGGGCGGTATTTCTCGGGATCATGTCCAGGGAAGAGTATCGCGATCTGGTCAACGTGAGGAGATACAGAAACGCTATCGTACACGGTTTCAGCCACGGCGACTTCGGGGATGAGCTGGTAAGGAACTTGATCGGAACCGTACGCCAAATGATGGCGGCTGGCCAATAGCTTGACGGGGCCTGCCGGCACGGGGCTCTCGCGCTGCACGACCTCGACTGCTGCGGTGGCCGAGATGCCGGGCCAGGAACTGCGCGGCTGCCCGCCGCATGGTCTCCGCCAGAGACCACTGCCGGGAGGCGGCCAGTCTGCGTGACGTCGCGATACAGCGCGTCCGGGAGTCGAATCCGTGTCTTGAGCATGCCATCGCTTGTACATCGCCATCAAACCATGGCAACTCGCGTCATCGCGGGAGGGCGGGCCGGAATAGTCGCGACGGGGGCCGTCTGCCGCGCACGTCGTCCGCTGCCGCGAGCAGGCGACCGCGATCCGGGAGGTTTCGTTCGGCCATCGCTTCGAGGAAGTTGACGACCGCGGCCTGCTCGCCGGCGTCCACGAGGTCGAGCAGGACGCGCCACGCGGCCACCCCGTGACCGTAGGTCAGTCCTTCGGCCGGAGGCGCCAGGGAGGCGCTGCGGAGCGCGTCGACGGCCGCGCCGAGGTCGCCGTGGAGCATGGCCGCCGACGCGAGCGTCATGTGGGCCCGGTAGATGAACAGGCCGGCATCCGGCACGCTCGCGAAGCGCGGCGCGAGGGCGAGCACGTCGCGCGCGAAGCGTCTCGCGTTGTCCGCCTTGGTCTCGATGTACCCCGCCAGGTTGCGGTCGTTGTGCCGTGCGGCCCCGCGGACGCCCTGCAGCGCGTCGACCGCGGCCTGGGCCATCGCCTCGAAGCGCTCGGCCGGGGGCAGGGCGGCCAGGGCGGCGTACTGCTCGGCCGGGGCCACGTTGCGGTCGCGCAGCCAGGCGGCGCGGCTTCGCTCGCTCGCAACCAGGTCCGCCAGCATCGTCCGGGTCCGCACCGACTCCGGATCGAGCCGCGCGGCGCGTGCGAGGCAGTCGCTGGCCAGCCGTACGTCCTCCGGGAAGCTGTTCGGGTTGTAGCGCGGCGCGTCGAGCACGTACTCGGCGGCAGCCGTCAGCAGGACCGGATCGCTCGACGCGGCCAGGCGGGCGCGCGCATGCGCGGCGAACGCGCTGTCCGGGTCGAAGTCGGTCACCTCGACCAGCGGGCCGTCGTCGGTGATGCGCACCCGATAGCCGGTGGCGCCGGCCGCGTAGAACCGGCCCAGTCGGGTCGACCAGGGGCCCGTCGGGTCTTCCGACCGGCGCTCGAGCAGGATCTCCTCGGCGCGGGGCCGGTCGCCTTGCGCCACCGCGACCTCGGTGTCGGGGAAGTCGTCGATGAGCCGTTCGACGGGCCAGCTCGCAACGGTGGCGGTGTCGATCTGCCGTTGGATGTCGAGGAGCGGATTCCCCGTGGCGTCCCCGGCGGGGCGGCAAGCGGCGACCGCGGCCGCGATCAGGCAGCAGCCGGCGCCCAGGGCGGCCCGCGAGAACGGTGACGCGGCGCGGCGGGGCGCCGGCCGTCGGATGTGCGCGATTCGCCGAGTCAGCGACGGGCTTCCAAGCATGCCGACACCCTCCCAGGAAAAGCGGCCGCCGCGCGCGCGGACGGCGGCGGCCATCGACCTCAGCACGTCGACGTAGGCCTGCGGCGTGCCCACCGTGCGCACGGCCGCCTCGTCGCACGCCTGCTCGGCCGTCAGCGCGAGCGTGCGCCGCAGCCACCAGGCGAGGGGATGGAACCAGAACAGGCAGCGGTTCAGCGAGGCGAGCCCGGCGACGAGGGGGTCGCGCCTCGCGACGTGCGCGCGCTCGTGCGCGACCACCGCGCGGAGCGTGGTCTCGGGCCACCGTTCCCAGCCGAGCGGCAGCACCACGTTCGGCCGGAAGAGGCCCACCGTGACCGGCACCGCGACGCGGTCCGACTCGCGGATCCGGACGGGGAGGGCGCCGAGCCGGCGGCGGGCCGTCACGTTCACGGCCCCCGCCGCCGGCTCGGGCCGCCCCTCGATCAGGCGCGCGCCGCGCGCGAGCCGCCGCGAGCCCCACAGCCCGAGCACGAGTCGCAGCAGCATCGCCGCCAAGCCGGCGGCGTAGACGGCGAGGGCGGTCGCCGCCCACGGCCACCCGCTCGCGGCCGACGGCCGCACGCCTGCGGCCCACGGCCACCCGCTCGCGACCCACGGCCACGCGCCTGCCGCCCGCGGCCACGCGCCAGGGGAAGGCGCCGCCGGCGCCGGGTCGTGCGAAGCGCCGCGTTCCCGACGAGGCGGCGTCAGCGGTGGGGGAGTCGGCGGCGCCGGATTCCGTGCGGCCGGGGCGGGCGTGGCGACGGCCGCGGCGAAGAGGTCGCGCGCCGTGGGCGGAACCGGCAGGCCGACGGCCGGCACGAGTCGCGACAGCACCGGCATCAGCAGCATCGCGACGAGCACGATGGTCCACGCGGTGTGTCGGGTCGCGCCGGACCGCACCCGCAGGGCGGCGAGGGTCACCGCCACGAGCGCCGCGACGAGTGGCGCCCGCAGCGACGCGTCGGCGAGTGCGTCGAAGGCCATCCCGCTGATTCCGCTCACCCCCAACCCGCTCATGACCGCCCCCCTCGCCCCGCCTTGGCCTTGCCGCGAGCCCGTCGCGCGAGGCGTTCAAGGTCGTCCACCGAGAGCACCTCCTCGTCGACCATGCCCAAGAGGAACTGCTCGGTCGAGCCTGCGCAGAAGCGGTCGATGATGCGCCGCACGGCCGACGCGGCAATGCCCTGCGGCGGCAGCTCGGCCCGGTAGACGAACGTCTTGCCGGCCACGCGGTGGCTCAGGTAGCCGCGCGCTTCCAGCCGCCGCAGCACCGTCCGGACGCTCGAGTCCTTGAGCGGACGGGCGGGCAGCAGCCCCTCGCGCACCTGCTCGGCGGTCGCCTCGCCGCCGGCCCAGATCACCTCCATGACGGCCTGCTGCAGCTCGGTCAGATTAGCGTTACGGATAGTCACGTTACGGAGTGTAGCACATCTGTCGGGTTCGAGCGAGAATCCGATTGGCAGGCTGGGCGGGGCGAGAGCTCAGCAGATCACCAACTGCGGAATCTGCCGGAAGTGACGGTCTGACGTGCAGAGCACGAGGTCGTGCTGGACGACGAGGGCCGCGATCCAGATGTCGTTGGTCGGCATCGGGCGTCCGCCGTCACGAAGCTGCCGGTGCAACTGCGGGTAGTAGTGCGTCGTCTGCTCGTCGGGCGCGAGCACGGACACTCGGGGACTGGCGAGGAACCGTTGCAGGTTGGCGGCGTTCGTCGGAGTCGCGGTTGACGGCCGCGAGACCGCCCGCAGCTCACCCAGCACGACCAGGGGCAGGACGATGGACTGCACCGTGCGAACGAGCTCGACCCGTTCGGCAATCCCGCGCATGAAGTCGCTGTAGGCGTTGGTGTCGAGGGCGACGTTCATTTCCACGACTCGTCGTCGATGCGCTCGAGCTCGGCAACGGCGCGGTCGAAGTCGGGGTCTTCCTGCCAGGTGCCGACCAGGTCGTCGAGATCGGTCTGTCTGGCCGGAGCGGCGTCCAGGGCCAGCCCGCGGGCCAGCGCGTCGATGACGACCGCATTGAGGCTTTTCGATTCACGCCTGGCCCGCTGTCGAAGGACGCGGTCGATCTCGTAGGGAACGGCCCGGATGGTGTACTTCATTTTGTAGGTGCAGGCATGGTATCCGAGATTCGGAAGGGCGCCTCCTCTTCGATAGTCCCGCTATCGAGTTCTGTCCATTGTTTGCCGAATGCTCTCATGGCAGTGACCCGGTACATAGTGTCGCGAAGTCCGCGCTGCTGTTGACTCTCTCGACGCGGTCCTGGAGCTTCACTCTTGGGCTGGCTCCATGGCCTCACTCGAACGCGGAGCGTGGCAGGCTCGACCGTCGGAGGATTGCCCTCAACGTGCCCGCCCGCAATTCGGCGTGGTCCGGCACGGGGATAGTCACGGTCCGGGGCTTACCGGCCTTCTGCATCACCACGTGGCTTCCGCGTCTTCGGACTGCCTTGAAGCCGTGCGCCGCGAGAATCCGACAGACGTCGCGGCCGGAGAGAACACGGAGCCTACCCAACCGCTACCTCGACATGCGTGACGTAGATCTCGTCGCGCAGGCGGCCTTCGATTTCTTCCGCAGAGGCCGTCTCGAAGAACAGCGTAAGCGCTTCCTCGAGGTTGGCCCGGGCCTCAGAGATGGTGTCTCCCTGGCTGACGACATCGACTTCCGGGCAGAGGGCAACGTAGCCGTCGTCCTCACGCTCGATGATCGCGGTCAGTCTTCTGGTCATCGGGACTCTCCGTCGGGCAAGCCAAGGCGGGCAAGGAACACTCGTACACTCGGGTAGGCGCCCGGGTGGCCCAGAGGCCACGTGGAAGCTCGTGCGGCGGCGGCTGCCCGGCTACAGGCACAGCAAAGACGAGAACCCCAACGGGAACGGTGGTGAGCCCTCTACGCGTGGGCGCGCTCTCAATCCTGCCCGCTCTCCGCGGCCCGCTCCTGCTGCCGCGCGCCCCCCAGGATGTTCGGCATCGAGTAGTTCCCCTCGTGGCACGCGTACTCGAAAATCGGCAGCGCGGTCCACTGCATGGGGACCTGCGCCGTCCATGGGGCCGACCACGTGGCGGGGTCCGAGATGGTGAACTCGTACAGTAGCGTGTCCGCGTCCACCCGCGTGAAGCGCTCGATGAGGTGACGGTCGCTGGTCGAGCCCCGGTAGCCGTGCTTGTCGCTGAAGTGGGTGGTCTCGACCACCAGCGTGTCGCCCTCCCAGCGGCCGCGCGACTCGCCGGTCCACGACTCGATGTCGGGGCGGGGGCGGCCGTCGAGGGGGATGATGCGCGAGTCGTGGACCATCTCGTTGAGCACCACGACGTGGTCGGGGGTCTGGAAGAGCTGCATGTTCTGGTTGTAGAAGCCGGGGGTCATCGGCGGCCCGGTGTTGAACCCGAGGATGCAGCGGTCGAAGGCACTGCGGTCGGTGTACGAGTCGGCGGGGTGGGCCTCGCGGTACGCGCGGCGCTCGTCGGCGCGGCGCTGCCCCTCGTCGCTGAGGGCGGGGATGCGCCCGTTCGGCGGGTCGACGATGAGCGACGTCCGGCGGTCCTCGATGACGTTGGTGCCGAAGTCGAGCCAGAAGTTGTTGTAGCCGCCGACGTTGCCGCCGGCCTCGGTCCGGCGGGGCGCCGCCTCCCAGAGGCGGATGTTCCGTTCCACGCGCTCCTGCTCGATGGTGGCGGCTTCCTCCTCGCTCAGGAACGCCTGGTCGCCGCGGTCCTCGGGGCGCTGGAGCGGCGTGGCGGTCTTGAAGTCCCAGATGCCCTGCAGGTCCGGGGCGCCCCACGGGGTCCGCGGCGCGTCCTGGCCGGCGGCGGCGCCGGCCGCCAGCACGACGAGCACGAGCGCCAGCGCCGTCGCAACGCATCGACCTTTCACGACCGTCATGGCTCTACCTCCTGGGGTGCGGGCGCCCGGCTCTCAGGTCGCCTTCACGGTCTACGATAGCCGCTGGCGGGACTTCTGTAAACGCGTGCCCCCGACGGGGCGCAGACCCGCCGCCGGTGCCCCGACGGGACGCAGACCCTCTGCCGGTGCCCCGGCGGGCGACGAGCAGTCCGCCCTGTGGGCTCGGCTCGGCCGAGAAGCCGCGGCCGGTGGCCGGCAGGGTGCCCCGGGAGGAGCGGTCCACTGTGGTACGGACGTGGTCGGGGGGGGCGGCGCGAGCCCGGCGCGGACGGTGGGTCAGGTCGGACGCTGCGGTTCCGCCGCCGGGAGTCACGCGGCCGGCCATCCTGCCGCGTCGACAGTGCGCAGCCATCGGAGTAGGATGCAGACCGAAACCACGGAGGGGCCGTGCCGAACAGGGTCAGACGTCGCGAACCGCGGGCCGGTGCGGTCGGCGCGGCGGCGATGCCGTCCGCGGCAAGACGTGCCGGGGCAGAGGGCGGGGACACCACTTGCCGGTCGGGGTCGGCAGGGCGCCCGCTCGTCCGACGAGACGATCCGGACGCGATCTCGGGAAAGCCGGCTCGCGACGACGACTGGCGGTTTCCGCCGTTCCGGTTCTCGAACTACACCGAGATCATCAAGGCGGGCTGGCCCGATGACGACATCGAACGGTTCATCCTGCGGGATCTCGGCCGGACCTTCCACGCACTTGGCCGCGAGCGCCAAGAGCAAGAGCTGGAGCGAGGCGTCGAGTTGACCCACACGAAGTGGGACGCGCTGATCGCGGCGACGGCGGAACAGCTCGCGCTCACCCACGACCTTCCGGTACCGAGCTGGGTCGACGAGCCCGAGCGGTTCCTCGACGAGACCTGGGTGCTCGCCGAGGGCCGGACGGCACGGGAATTCTGCCTGATGTTCGCACCGGGACCATTCCTGAGACACGGCGCCGTGCCAGACCCCGGAGAGTTCAACGAGCGCACGGGAGACACGAGTGAATGGGAACCCCGATCTTGATCGGGAGCGGCTGACGAGCCTCTTCGACGACCTTTCCCGGGAGCTCGAGTTCGCGCGAACCAGAGTACAGATCTACGTGATCGGCGGAGCCGCGATGAGCATGGCGTTCAGCCGCGACAGGACGACCAGGGACGTGGACGCGAGAATCGACGCAGGTCACGGTGCGCTGATGAAGGCGGTCGAGAAAATCGCGCGCAAGCGGGGCCTCACTCGAAACTGGCTCAACGAAGAAGCGACGAGCGCGATACCCCGGGAATCGGACAGAAACGCGCGGACGCTTTACAACTCGCCGTACCTCACGGTGACAGGAGCCTCGCCGAAACACCTGCTCGCCATGAAGCTCGAGGCCGGACGGGCACGCGACATGAACGACGTCAAGATTCTGATGAAGCGCCTGGGATTGTCGGACGCGGCCGAAGCAACCGGCATCCATGCGAGGCTGTACGCCGGGAAGCCGATGAAGGCGAGAGCCGTGGAGGGTCTCGAACGGATAAGCGAGGAACTCAAGACCGAGTCGCGCGGCCGGCCGTCCTCCCGCGTCGACAGGGCGAGGCCATCGGAGTAGGATGCAGGAGGAAACCACGGGAGAAGGTCCATGCCGAACAGAGTCAGCCGTCGCGAGCTGCTGGCCGGCGCGATCGGCGCGGCGGTCATTCCGTCCGCGGCCGGGAGCGCCGGGGCGCAGAGCGGAGACACCACCAGCCGACCGGGGTCGGGGGCCAGCCGGCTGGGCGAACGCTCGCCCCACGTCACGATACAGCGCGATGCCCGGGGGCCGGTCGCGTCGCGCACGCCGCTGCAGGACCTGCAGGGCACCATCACGCCCTCCGACCTCCACTTCGAACGCCATCACGCGGGCATCCCGGCGGTCGACCCCGACGACTACCGGCTTCTCGTCCACGGCATGGTCGAGCGGCCGATGGTGTTCACGCTCGCCGACCTGAAGCGCTTCCCGGCCGTGTCGCGCATCTGCTTCCTCGAGTGCTCGGGCAACTACCCGACGGGGGCGGGGCCCGAGACGAAGCCCGAGGCGGTCTGCGGCATGACGTCGACGACGGAGTGGACCGGCGTGTCGCTGGCGACGCTCTTCCGCGAGGTGGGGGCGAGCCCCGAGGCCACGTGGTTCCTCGCCGAGGGCCAGGATGCGGCGGTGATGACGCGCAGCGTCCCCATGGAGAAGGCGCGGGACGACGCCTTCGTGGCCTACGCCCAGAACGGCGAGGCGCTCCGGCCGGGGCAGGGCTATCCGGCGCGGCTGCTGCTGCCGGGGTGGGAGGGCAACTCGAACGTCAAGTGGCTGCGGCGCCTCGAGCTCGCCGACCGGCCGTTCATGACCCGCGAGGAGACGTCGAAGTACACCGACCCGCTGGCCGACGGCACCGCGCGGCAGTTCAGCTTCGTCTTCGACGCCCGCTCCATCATCACCGCGCCGGCGTGGCCCGACGTGGTCGAGCCGGGCTGGATCGAGCTGCGCGGCATCGCGTGGTCGGGGCGGGGCGCGATAGCGCGGGTGGACGTGAGCACCGACGGCGGCCGCACCTGGCAGCAGGCGCGCCTGCAGGGGCCGGTGCTGCGGCAGGCGCACACGCGCTTCCGCCACCTGTGGCGCTGGGACGGGGCCGAGACCGAGATCATGAGCCGGGCCGTCGACGACACCGGCTACGTGCAGCCGACGCGGGCCGCGCTCCGCGCCGAGCGCGGACGGCGGGCGCGGCGGTACCACCTCAACCCCATCACCGCCTGGCGCGTCCGGACGAACGGGCAGGTCGAGTACCGGGTGGAGGAGCCATGGGACGCCTAGCCCGGCAAGCGTCGCCCGACGGCTGCGCCTGGCGCCCGGCCGACCCTTCAGGAGTCGGCGCGGTCCTATGGCGCAGACTCCTCGACCCCCCATCGTTGTCTGCCGGCTCGGCTGGGCGCCCGACCGGTCCGGCAGGGGTTCGGGTCGTGCTCCGGCGCCGACTCCAAGGGGCAGGGTTCGGGTGCTGCTGCGCCGCCGGCGTCGCGCTGCTCGCCGGTCTCGCGGCGGGTGGGTTCCTGTCGGCGTCCTCGGCCGGCGTGAGTGTGCACGCGGCGACCGGCCCCGCCGAAGCGCAGGCGGCGACAGGCGCGGCGGCCGGCGCCGCGCAGCCGCAGGACGGACGGTTCGGCTTCGGCCGCCCCGCGGCGCCGGACGAGATTGCCGCGTGGGACATCGACGTCATGCCGGATGGCGCCGGCCTTCCCGAGGGCTCGGGGACGGCCGAGAGCGGCGCCCCGGTCTACGCCGCGCAGTGCGCCGTCTGCCACGGGCGGGCCGGCGAGGGCGGGGTCGCGGACCGGCTGGTCGGCTACGACCCCGAGAGCACGCCCCCCTTCGGCCCGCGCTACGAGGCGTGGCGGGCGGGCCGCGACGACGTGGCGTTCTCGGTCGGCAACTACTGGCCCTACGCCACGACCCTCTTCGACTACATCCGCCGTGCGATGCCATCGGACGCGCCCGGTACCCTCGCCCCCGACGAGGTCTACGGGCTGGTCGCCTGGATTCTCGCGGAGAACGGCATCATCGCCGCCGATGCGGTCATGAACGCCGAGACGCTGCCCGCGGTCGAGATGCCGGCCCGCGACATCTTCGTCCCGCAGGAACGCTAGGAGTCTGCGCCGCGGGACGATGATGCCGGCCCGCGACATCTTCGTCCCGCAGGAATGCTAGGAGTCTGCGCCGCGGGACGATTTCGGACCGATCGGCTACCTGGCATTGGCGGGAATCACTTCGTGTTGGGGCCCGAATCTCCTGCGGCGCAGACTCCTGGCATGGCCGGCTCGCGCGCGCCGCGACCCTTGACCGTGCGGCGCTCCGGGTCGACGACCGTCGCGATCGGACTGCCATCGCAACCCACCGAGTAGAGAGGTCTTCACATGCGCGGTTCCGCCCTCGTCGCCACCCTCTGTCTGCTGCTTTCCGTCGCCTCCGCCCACGGCCAGCCGGCCCCCGAGCTCGAGTACGACGCGGAGGCGCCGCTGAAGCTGCCGCCCGACCTCTACCTCGGCGAGGCCGCCGGCGTCGCCGTCGACTCGCGGGGCCACGTCTTCGTGTACACCCGGACGGGGACCGACGCCACCATCATCGCCCCCCGGGCCGCCTCGCTCTACGAGTTCGCGCCCGACGGCTCGTTCGTGCGGGAGATCGGCGGCAACCTCTACTCGAAGGCGTGGGCGCACGCCGTCCGGGTGGACGCCGACGACAACGTCTGGCTGGTCGACAACGGCTCGAGCATGGCCGTCAAGCTGAGTCCCGGCGGCCGGGTACTCCAGGTCTTCGGGCGCCGCGCCGAGTCGACCCATGCCCGATACCCCCGCTGCACGGGGCCGAACTGCCCGCCGCACTCGCTGCGCCCGCCGTACTACGAGTCGCCCGACGCCCTGCCCCCGCCGGCGCGCGACGGGCTGTTCGACGAGGTGACCGACGTCGCCTTCGACCCCGACGGCAACGTCTACTTCAGCGACGGCTACAACAACGCCCGGGTCGCCAAGTACGACGCCGACGGCAACTGGGTCGGCTCGTGGGGCGAGCGGGGTAGCGCGCCGGGGCAGTTCCGCGTCCCCCACGGCATCGCCGCCGACGACCGGGGCCGCGTCTACGTGGCCGACCGGTCCAACAACCGGGTCCAGGTGTTCGAGTCGGACGGCACGTTCGTGCGCGAGATCACGCTGGCCGACCTGCGGCGGCAGGCGCCGGTGCCGGCCGACTACGCCCCGCAGATCGCGAGCTTCGGCCGGCTGCCCGACGGCAGCTACAACTCGCTGTGGCCCAACTCGATCTGCATCACGCCGGGGCCCGACCCGGTCATGTTCACCCAGGACATGTTCCCCGGCCGCATCTACAAGATGTCGCTCGACGGCACCGTGCTCGGCTACTTCGGCCGGGACGGCCAGGCGGTCGGCCAGTTCGGCTGGATCCACGGCCTGGCGTGCCCGTCGGCCGACGAGGTCTGGGTGGCCGAGCTGTTGACCTGGCGCGTCCAGAAGATCACGCTCCGCGACTGACGGGTCCCGGCGACCGCGGCTGCCCGATCCCCGAGGAACTGCTCCACGTACGCGTACCACGTCGGAGCTGCCGTCGAAACTGCTCGCGGAAGCGCAACGCCGACCCGGGTCAGGTCGAAGACCGATACCGTAGGGCTCCCGCTGCGCGCTCTGGTACACGGGAAGCGAATCGACGAGCTCAGGGGGGCCTGGCATCGGTGACCCTGGATGTCGACACCGCCCCGGTCCGGCCGGCGCCCGCGCGGCTGATCCGTGTCGACACTTCGGTCCGGGTCGCCGCGCTGCGTGACCGCGACTCCATCGCCCCGCATGGTTGGTCTGCTGCTCCAGCTCGGCATGAACCAGGGCTTGACGCCAACCCGCTGAAACGGTCATGGTCGGCACGAGTACGGTTCGGTCGAGGGAGGCCGGAACGGCCGACGGGGGAGGGCGCGATGAGACGAAAACGGGAGCGGCTGGCGGTGGGAATCGTCCTGGCCGCGATGGCGGCGATGGCGGCGGGCGCGCAGGAGGAGAGCCCCTCGGCCATCACCGGCATCGTCGCCAGCGGCGCCGGCCCCGAGGCGGGGGTCTGGGTCGTCGCCGAGACCCGCGACCTGCCGACGACGTTCCGCAAGATCGTGGTGACCGGCGACGACGGCCGGTTCCTGCTGCCGGAGCTGCCCGGGGCGAGCTACTCGGTCTGGGTGCGCGGGTACGGGCTCGTCGACTCGCCGCCGGTGACGGCGGCGCCGGGGGACGACCTGCGCCTGACCGCGGCCGTCGCCGGCACGCCCCGGGAAGCGGCCGCGGTCTATCCCGCCGCCTGGTGGCTGTCGCTGATCGAGCCGCCCGGGGCGGACGAGTTCCCCGGCACGGGCCCCGAGGGCAACGGCATCAGCGCGGAGCTCCGCACCCGCGACGAGTACCTCTACAACGTGAAGGCCTGCCTGCGCTGCCACCAGGTCGGCGGCGAGTTCACGCGCGGGCATCCCGACGGGCTCGACCACGACTCGAGCGCCGATGCATGGGACGCGCGCGTCCGCATGGGGCAGCGCGGGGCGGAGATGAGCATGTGGATGTCGCGGTTCGGCCGCGGGCGCGGGCTGCGCATGTTCGCCGACTGGAGCGACCGCATCGCCACCGGCGAGGTGCCGCCGGCCCCGCCGCGCCCGCGGGGGGTCGAGCGCAACCTGGTCCTCACCCAGTGGGAGTGGACCGACGAGATGGGGAAGATCCACGACGAGGCGTCGACCGACAAGCGGAACCCGACGGTGAACGCCGACGGCCCGATCTACGGGGTGGACATCGCCAACGACAACCTCGCCATGCTCGACCCCAACACCCACACCGCCACGATGCTGCGCATCCCGACCCTCGCCGATCGCTCGACCATGCGGGCGTCCTACGCGCAGTCGGGCTACCCGCCGTCGCGCCTCGCCGATCTCGCGCGCTTCAACCCCGCGAGCATCCACAACCCGATGCTCGACAGCCGGGGGCGGGTCTGGTACACCGCGACGCTGCGGCCCCCGGAGAACCAGCCCGACTGGTGCCTGGAGGGCTCGGACAACGAATTCGCGCGCTACTTCCCGGTCGAGAGGTCGGGCCGCAACGTGAGCTACTACGACCCCGAGACCGGGGAGTTCACGATGGTGGACACCTGCTTCGGCAGCCACCACCTGCAGTTCGCGCACGACGAGAACGAGACCCTGTTCCTCAGCCGGCCCAACAGCGACGTCTTCGGCTGGCTCGACACGAAGCTCTTCGACGAGACCGGTGACGGTCAGTTGGCGCAGGGCTGGTGCCCGACGGTGGTCGACACCAACGGCGACGGCCGCGTCACCAAGCCGTGGAACGAGCCGGCGGTGGCCCGCGCCAGCCGGTTCGAGGAGGACCCGACGGCCAGCACCTACGACTTCGACCCGGCGCGGGACACGCGGGTCACGGTGGGGGCCTACGGCATCATCGTCAACCCCGTCGACGGGTCGGTCTGGGGCGCCCAGGACTCGTACCCGGGCCGTATCGTCCGGCTCGTGGTGGGCGACGACCCGCCGGAGACCTGCGTCGCCGAGGTCTTCGAGGTCCCCTCCGAGCGCTGGGACGTGGAGGCGGCGGGCGAGCGCGGGTTCATGCCCCGCGGCCTCGACGTGGACACGAACGGCGTCCTCTGGACGGCGCTCTCGGGGACCAACCACCTCGCGAGCTTCGACCGCAGCAAGTGCGGATCGCTGACCGGCCCCGAGGCGCACACCGGGCGGCACTGCGCGGAGGGGTGGACCCTCCATCCCCTGCCGGGCCCCACGTTCAAGGGGACGGACGTCCGCGCCGACTACAACTATTACAACTGGGTCGACCAGTTCGACACCCTGGGCCTCGGCGAGAACGTGCCCATCGCCACCGGCACCGGCTCGGACTCGCTGGTGGCGCTGCTGCCCGAGACCGGCGAGACGGTCGTCATGCGCGTGCCCTATCCGCTCGCCGGCTTCCACCCGCGCGGTCTCGACGGCCGCATCGACGATCCCGACGCCGGCTGGAAGGGGCGCGGCGTCTACTCGTCGACCGGCTCCGACACGGTGTGGCACGCCGAGGACGGGCTGGCGGTCGAGGACGGCGGGTACCGGTCGGTCTCGAAGCCGATCCTCGTGAAGTTCCAGTTCCGGCCGCACCCGCTGGCGAAATAGCGTAACTGGCGCGTTATCAGTAGCTTGGGAAGGTGCTTGGGGCGGCCGTTGCTCTTTCCGTATGCCATTCTTTCCGGTCGTCCCAAGCAACCCAACCCCGCTGGCCGGCCCCGAGCACGACGCCGTAGCGTCTGCGCCGCAAGGATGGACCAGTCAGGCCGTCGCTGTCACGATGAACGGATCTCCGAGACGATGCGCGCGAGGCTGCTCGACAACTGATCGATGTGCCGCGAGGCGTCGTCGTAGCTGATCGTTCGGGCGCGGTAGTTCGCGGTGGATGCGTCCTTCGCGAAGTCGTAGGCGGTTCGAGGGTCCCTGCTGGTCTCGGGTGTAGATGCGCTCGGTCATGTCTCCGCTCCAGCTTGCGGTTCATGGTTGCGTTCAGAGCGTTCAGAGTTAGCTGATCAGACGCCGCCGATCTCCGCCCACCGGGCGGCAACGGGATCGTACACTTCTCGAAGCCATGACCGTACCGACAGCCGACCCACGCTATCCCATCGGGGAGTTCCTGCCCCCGGATCCGGTGACCCGCGACCAGGTGGCCGCCTGGATCGACGACATCGTAGCGTTGCCGGCCGATCTGCGGCGCACCGTCTCGGCGTTGACGGACGGCCAGCTCGACACGCCGTACCGCCCTGGCGGGTGGACCGTCCGGCAGGTCGTGCACCATCTTCCCGACAGCCACATGAACAGCGTGGTCCGGTTCAAGTGGGCGCTGACCGAGAACCGGCCGGTCATCAAGGCCTACGACGAGAAGGGCTGGGCGGGGCTGCCGGACGCCCGGAGGCCGATCGGCCCGTCCCTCGACCTCCTCGACGCCCTTCACCGCCGCTGGGCGGTCCTGCTGAGAAGCCTGACCTGGGCGCAGCTCCAGCGCGAGTTCGTGCACCCCGAGTCGGGACCCGTCGCGCTGGCCGTCAACGTCGGCGCTTATGCCTGGCACGGCCGGCACCATCTGGCGCACGTCGAGCGCCTGATCGAACGCGAGGGTTGGACCTGACGGCGAAGGATGGGGTCCCGGCCGGCGTACTTGCCGATATTCGGGCGGATCCGGGGTCGGTCGGCGCCGGCGTGCCGGCGGCCGTCGATCTGGTCGACGAGCACGGCCTGAGCGCCCGACCTCAGGTCAGCATCGAACGCCGCAGGCGGGCGAGCCGGCTGATCGCTCGTCAGCCCGATGGTGCTGGAAGCGGAAACCGACAGTCGTCGCACGCCCGACCGAAGCGCACCTGTCGCTTCACCCTGGCGCAGTGGCTGCACCCGTGCTTGCCGTAGAACCAGAGCGCCGGATCGAGCGCACAGCACGTTCCGGCGATCCGTTCCGGACCGCGAATCCTGGCGGCGGCGACACCGTCCGACCAAGCCTGCTGAATCTGCTTCTTGATCCTCTTGTTGAGCTTTGGGCCGTAGGTGTTGGTCACGCCCAGGTTTTCGGTAACGCGCCGGACCTGAACGTCCACCGCGACCGGCACAGTCTCCAGACGACGGATCTCCGCCTTACCCGGCTCCGCCATCATCCGCACCCACATCAAACGGATCTTGGTGCCCCTGAGCTCCGGGTATCGCGGGCCGCGATTGTCACGACTCCGGACATCTCGCAGCAGTTCCTCCGCATCGCCATCACCCGAATCTACGACCCGGAACACGGGACCCTTGCGAGACGCGAGGCTCATCGCGATCCTCCGCCAAGCCAAGACCTGCGGCTTGTGGTACTTGGTCACCCCGCTGTCGCGCAGCAGCTTCCCGAGACTCTCCGCCGGCATGGAACATACCTTCGCCGGGTTGAAGACTTTCGGGTTCGACAGGAACAGGTCGCTCGCCGCACGCCATAGCTGCGTCGCATCCCGCATCTTGTCTACGGCGGCGACGAAAGTCAGGAACAAACGCACCGTCCGTCCGGACGCCTTTTCATGGCGAAGCCTGTCGGTGGCCACTGCCGCATCCGTCGGCGGCATCCTGTCGGTCACCTCGATTTCCGGCAGGCTCCACCAGTCGTTGTTCCCGGGGTTACGCGCGCTGAAATCCAGGCGCCGCCCATAGAAGTCCTCTGTAATCAGCTCGGCGAGTCGGGCCACATCAGCCATTGCTCTGTCCTCCTTCGGCAACGGGCGGGCCCAACTGCACGTTGTACCAACGGAGCTGAGCACCGATTCTCGTGCCCGCCAAGGGACGCCGCACGGCGGCGCCTGCCTGCCGTAGCCCGTCCTCCAGCCCGTTGTCGAGATAGTCCTTGCCTGCGTGACACTCCACGGTTTTCCCCGCGAGATCCGGAAACCGGACGCGAAGTTCGTCAAGCACTCTCCGCGACCAGGCTCGGCGCTCTCTCCTCTTGAGGTCCTTCAACGCCAAGTCATACGGCCTGATCCAGACTTCCGGTGCCAGCAGACCGTGTTTGGCGCTCAGGATGTACCAAGGGGCGCCGGAACGTTCTGCGTACGCCCGTCGACGACGCCACAAGGGCGACTCCTCGTAGAGGTCCCGAGCGGGGCACGGCTGACTGCGCTTGCGCTTAACGCATCCAACCAAGATAAGATTCACTGGTTCAGCTTCGACCACAGCTATCCCGCTCGCGTGACGTTCTTGCAGTGCTCGCGGCTCTACGGTCCGAATAGTACACCGCGCCGCCTACGGAGGCTCTGCCGACCTTCGGAGAGGGCCTTGCCGTGCCGGCCCGGGAACACTGGACCGATGAACTCGTCCCCGGCGGCGGCCGGGCTCAGGCGCCCGCCACTTCTTCGCTGACTTGCCCCCGTCCTTCCACCCGGCGCTGTGGATCGCGACCACCTCCTTTTCGGACGCTTCCTCGAACGACGGCATGCCCTCGGTGCGCCGCTTGGCGGCCAGCGGGTCGCCCCGGCGCGGGCGAGCTTGCGGTTGGCGAGCGCCAGCTCGCGGGTCCCGGCCAGGGAGACGAGGGCGTAGCTGCCGAGGCCGAGCCCGCGGGACCGGCCGCGGATGACGAGCCGTTGCACCCAGCGCCGCGCACCGGACGGGTCGACGTGCAGGTACAATCCACTGCCGTCAGCGTAGCGGCCGGACTCGGCGACGGTGCGAAAGGCGGCGCTGAGGGCCTTGTCCGGGTGCCGGCCCCTGCGCTTGGTGGCCTGCGGCACGGGCCGCGGCATGGGCGTCGCCGACAGCCGGCCCGGAGGTTCTTAACGGTCCAGCTTGAGAGCGCGGACTGAGTAGATGGCCGATCGGGCGCGCAGGAAGTCGACGAAAGTCGCCGCGAAGGCCGCCGGCGGCCAGTCGGGGTCGAAGCCGGTCCTCCTCTCGGGCGGCAACCCCCAGATCGCGAAGGCCGACGGCGACGCCCCCGTGCAGGCCTACATCGCGGCCATGCCGGGCTGGAAGAGCGACGTCGGGCGCCGCCTCGACGAGCTCATCGTGCGCACCGTGCCCGACGTGCGCAAGTGCGTACGGTGGAACTCGCCCTTCTACGGCGTCGAGGGCCGGGGCTGGTTCCTGAACGTCCACGTCTTCACCCGCTACGTGAAGGTGACCTTCTTCCAGGGTGCGTCGCTGCGGCCCGTCCCGCCAGGGGCGGGCAAGGACAGGGACGCGCGCTGGGTCGACGTCCACGAGGGCGAGCTCGACGAGGCGCAGATGGCGGCGTGGGTCCAGCAGGCGGCGGCCCTGCCCGGCTGGGACCTGACCTGATGTCCTGCGCCAACGGGTTCCCGACATCCTGACCGGCCGGTCTGCCTGGCGGAACAAGGGTGGGAGTCATGACCCCCGACCTTCTGACCGACTACGAATCGATGATCCTGCTGGCGATCCTCGCGGCCGGCGGGCGAGCCCACGGCGCCGCGGTCACACCGCGCTGGACGGGCTGGAGCGCAACGGACTCGTGGTGTCCGCGGGCGGCGCGGCCTCGCCGCGGAGCCGTAGCGCCCCGGCGGGCGTTCGAGGTGACACCGGCCGGATTGCGCGCGATCGAGCGCAAGCAACACGCGCTGGTTTCGCTGTGGGCGGACTTGCCGGAGCTCGCGGACGAGCCGCTCGTGGGCGACCTCGTGTGGGAGCACGGTGCCCATCGTTTGCAGACGTGGCTCTGGTACCTGGCGCAGCGGGTCTAGCGGACCGGCCCGGAGCCGACTTGTCGTCTCGCCGCTGACCATGGCTCCGCAACACGCCCGCGTGGCTCGTCGGCGGGGCATCCGGCCTGAGAGGGGCCGGGCCGCCACGGACCACCGTGAAGGGACTGGCGGCTTCGGCGCCCTCCGCCGTCTTGCGGGGGCGGCCGATGGGCGGTAAGGTAGGCTCGTGACGGTCACGCTGCTTCGATGCGGCCGTGTGGCGATCGCGGTGGTCCTGCTGGCGGCCTTCGCCCGGGCGGGCCTGTCGCAGCGCGCCGGGGTAGAGTCGCCGCGCGCGGCGGTCGAGACGCTGAGGGTTCCCGAGGGCGGCCGCCTGCCGCGGGCCGTCGTCGACGGCGGGGGCGCGCTGCACGTCGTGTACGTCGCCGGGGACACGAGCCGCGGCGACCTTTTCCACGTGACGCGCGAGCCCGGCGCGGCGGGCTGGTCCGAGCCGCGGCGCGTCAACAGCCGGGCGCTCTCGGTGACCGGCGTGGGCCCGATAGACGGCGCGCAGCTCGCGATCGGGCTCGACGGGCGGCTCCACGTCGTCTGGCTGCAGGCCGACCCGCCGGCGTTCTTCTACACGCGGAGCCGCGCGGGCGGACCCGGCTTCGAGCCCCAGCGCGAGCTGCGGGCCGGCGAGGCGGGCACCCTCGAGGCGGGACCGGCCGTCGCGACCGACGACGGCGGCAACGTCTACGTCTTCTGGCACGCCGGTGCGGTCGA
Source organism: Vicinamibacterales bacterium (assembly GCA_965261285.1). Classification (GTDB taxonomy): domain Bacteria; phylum Acidobacteriota; class Vicinamibacteria; order Vicinamibacterales; family UBA8438; genus JAJEEA01. The sequence goes on from OZ253457.1 coordinate 1,067,854, forward strand.
GGATGCCCGGCGCAGCGTCTTCCTGACGCTGTCGCGCGACGGCGGGACGACGTTCGAGCCGGCGCGCCGCGTCAGCCCGGCGGCGGAGGGCGCGTGCGCCTGCTGCGGCCTCGCGGCCATGACCGATTCCGCCGGCGCTGTCCACGTGTCGTATCGCGGAGCCGGCGACAACGTGCACCGGGGGCAGCGGATGCTGACCTCGACCGACCACGGCCGCACCTTCTCCGACCGGCTGGTCCAGCCGTGGGAGCTGGGGGCGTGTCCGGTGTCGACCACGAGCCTGTTCGCCGGCCCGGATGGCCTGACGGTGACGTGGGAGACACAGGGGCAGGTCTACTTCGCCGACCTCGACCGGCTCGACGCCATGCGCGCGCCCGCGGGGCAGGCGCGCTTCCGGCGCAAGAACCCCGTGGTGGCGGTGGGCCCCCGGGGTGAAACGCTGCTCGCGTGGGGCGACGGCCCCGGCTTCAGCTTCGGGGGCTCGCTGCACTGGCAGGTCTTCGACGCCGCCGGCCGCCCGGTGGGGGAGCCGGGCGGCGGGGCCGGGACGGTCATCGAGGGAAGCACCGCCGCCGCGGTCGTTCAGGATGGCCGGTTCCTCGTCGTCTTCTAGTTGGTGACCCTCATGACGAACCTCGCGAAGGGCAACATCGACCGTGAATCGGAAGGAAGCGGGGCTGGATTTCCAGCCGTCCGCCGGGCGACGGCTGCCATGCTGTGCGCCGGCGCGCTCGCGGGAGCGTTCGTCCTCACCGCACGCGCCCAGCCGTCGCGCACCGTGGCCGACGGGGTGTACACCTCCGGGCAGGCGGCGCGGGGCGCGGAGGTCTACCGGGCGCAGTGCGTGACCTGCCACGGCGAGGCGCTCGAGGGCAGCGTCGGCCCACCGCTTGCCGGAGACGGATTCCTGTCGGTCTGGAGCGCACTGCCGTTGGTGGATCTTGTTGACAAGATCCACAACACCATGCCTCTCCAGGCGACAGCGCCGCTCTCGCGGCAGGAGTCGATCGACCTCACCGCCTACGTCCTCGAGGGCGGCGGGTTTCCGGCCGGAGCCGCGGAGCTGTCCGACGCCGCGCTGGCCGACATTGCGCTCCCCACGGTGGCGACCGCTTCCGCGTCCGCCGCGGGCGGAGACCTGTCGGTGGCGCCCATCGCCAACCTCGCCCAGTTGATGCGGGCCATCGCCTTTCCCGCCTCGAACATCGTCTTCAACGTGCAGATCAAGGACCCCGCGGACGACGTGCCGCCCCCGACGGCGGCCCGGTCCTTCGACTTCGTCGAGTGGGGGTCGACGGTCTATCCGGGCTGGGAGGCCATCGACCTCGCGGCGCTGGCCATCGCCGAGTCCGCGCCCCTCTTCCTCGTGCCGGGACGCCGGTGCGAGAACGGCCGGCCGGTCCCCGTCGACCGGGCCGACTGGCGGGAGTACACCGAGGCGGTCGTCGAGGCGGGACGGGTCGCCTACCGGGCGTCGCAGTCGAGGAGCGTCGACGCCGTCATCGAGGCCACCGACCAGCTCAACGAGGCCTGCGCGAGCTGCCACGAGGTCTATCGCGACGTGGGGGCGGAGGGGCGCGGGGTGGGGGCCGACCGCTGCCGGCAGGAGCCCTGACGGCGGCCACCCTTGAGGGAGGATCTTCCTGCAGCCCGTGGCGAGAGCCCCGCGCTGCATCCTGAGGGGCGAGGGCCGGCTCCGCGGGCTTGGGCTCTCCCGCGCACGGCGTGTAGAGAGCCCCGCCGCGCTGCATCGTGAGAAGGGAGGCGCCCGCCTGACAGGGCGTGAGGGGGCCTATATTGGGCATGGCAACCGACGAACAACGCAGTCAGGCGGGATGCACGCCGCTCGAAAGCGGCGGGGCTCTTTGCCGCCGGCTGCCGGCAGGAGGATGACAATGCGCCTGATGACAGTCGTCGTGGCGGCGTCGGCCGTGCTCGCGGCCGCGCCGGGGTCGGCGCAGGACTGGACCGAGTTCGCCAGCCAGGAGGACCGGTTCACCTGCAACTTCCCCGGCGAGCCGGAGGTGACCGAGACCACGTGGGTCTCGGAGATGGGGGCCGAGGTGCCCGCGCGCGTCTATTCCGCCGCGAGGGGCCCGAGCCGCTTCTCGGTGACGGTGGCCGACTACAGCCACGTCGAGCGCGTCCTCACCGAGCGGGCCGGCGACTGCCCGCCGGGGGCGGAGCGCTGCAGCGGCGGCGGGTCGACCGGCGAGGGGTACTGGCGCCACGACGTGCGGGGCGCGATGCTCTACGCGACCTGGACGTTCATGCAGCGGGACGCCGAGGTGACGCACTTGGGCTACAACTCGCTCGATCGGGTCGAGGGGCACCAGATGCACCTGACCAACCCCGACCAGTCGCGCACGTTCGTGTCGATCTACATGCACGAGGACAAGCTCTACGTCGCGGAGGGCACGGTGCCGCGGGGCTACCCCGAGCCGGCGCTCTTCCAGCAGTCGCTGGGCTGGCTCGACGAGGACGGGAACGGGCTGCGCTACGAGTCGGCGTACTCCAACGGGTTCCCGGCGCCGCCCCGCGTGCCGGCGGTGTTCTAGCGCGGCCCCGGCGGTGTTCCGGCGCGACGGCGTGCCAGCGCGTTCGGCGGCGTTTCGGCGCGTCACCGCAGTGTCCGGCGCGTTCCGGCGGCGTTCGGCGTTCCGGCGGTGTCTGGCTCGTTCCGACGGTGCCCGGCGCGTTCCGGCGGTGTCTGGTGCATTCCGGCGGTGTCCGGCGCGTTCCGGCGGTGTTTCGGCGTTCCGGCGGTGCCCGGCGCGTTCCGGCGGTGTCCGGCGCGTCCGGGCGGTGTTCTACCGCGTGCTGGTCGTGTGTTCCGGGTGAAGAGGTCAAATGGCCTCGCGCTGTCGTGATTCCGGACGGCGGAGGCCGATGAGGAGGGTCATCATGCGGTTCAAGCTCGGTCTCGCCGTCGTCTGCGCGGTCGCTTTCGTCCTGCCGGCCGGGGGGCACCATTCCCACGGCAACTACTCGGAGGAGTTCACCGACATCGAGGGGGTGGTCACCGAGCTCCACCTGCTGGTCCCGCATTCCTGGCTCTACCTCGAGGTCGAGGGCCCCGACGGCGAGCCGCAGATCTGGGCGCTCGAGGCCAGCGACCGCAACCACCTGGCCGAGAGCGGCATCACCCGCGGCTATCTCACGACCGGCGACGCGGTCAAGGCGCGCTGCCACCCCGTCAGGGACGGCTCGCCGGGCTGCCTGCTCGGGTTCCTGAAGGCCCCGGACGGCGACGTGAAGGACTGGGACGGCAACAACGCGCCGGCGCCGGCCGACTTCTGATCTCTGCCGCACGCGGAAGGGCGTGAGTGGTGACTATCGGGAACCGGGACGGGAGGCGGATACCGTCCCGGTCGCGGCGTCCGACTGGGCGCTCGCCGACCGGGCGACCCCGATGCCGGGCCGCCCGCGGCGCCGGGGATGCCGGATTCAGTCCAGGTCGAGGTCGAGGTCGCGGCGGATGGTCGAGAAGTCGAAGGGCTGCTCCGAGCTGCGGTGCTCCCGGTGCTCCATGTCCTTCAGCAGCAGCTCGACCATCCGGCGCCCCGCCGCGGTTCGCGCGCACTCGCGCGGGGTCCTGCCTTTCAGCGCCGGCAGCGGCCTGTCCGCCCAGTCGGCGTAGTGGCGGGCCTTGAACTCGGCGACTACGCGTTCCTCCTCCGGTGAGGCCGGCTCGCGCGGCGCCTTCTCGGCCCCGCTCATGAGAGCGGCCGGGTCGGCGTGCTCACGCGCGCGGTGGCGGATGCGGGCGCCGCACGCGGCCTCGATGCGTTCCCGCAACGTGTCGGCACGGGCCTGCGAGTTGGTTTCCACCCGCAGATCGGTGTCGTTCAGCTTGATGCGGCCGACGACGAGCCCGTCGCCATCCCCCCCGGTGGGGTCGGGGCGCACGAGCGTCCAGGTCGCCCACTCCCCGTCCGATGGCTCCCTCCAGGCGCCGTCGATTCCAGCGATGCGGGTATTGACGGCGCGAACGGCGCCGGGGGTGACCTCGAAGTGGTCCACCGTGAACAGCAGGGGGTCGCCGTCCTGGTTGCGCAGGTCGCGCGGGAGCGCGCCGCGCGCGTCGCAGTCTTCGACCGCCTCCTCCCAGCGCCGTATCAGATAGCGCCCCAGGGAAGCGTCCCGGAGCCGCTCGACCGGCACGGCCCGCCGGCGCCGCAGGCGGCCCCGGGCGCGCCGGACGACCTCGGCCGCATGGAAGGGCGGCAACGGACGTGGGTGGGTGCCGCAGAGCAGCGACAGGCCGTCGTGGTCGACGACGCGGCCCAGCACCGCGTGGCGCCGCGCGAGCAACTGCGACGCCTGCGTCTCGTGCACGGTGCGCCGCTCATCGGACAGCAGGTCGCGCAGTGCCAGGGTCTTCCCGGGCTCGACCGCCTCGATCTCCCACACCGACAGCCACGCGGTCCCTTGCGCCTCCATCCAGGCGCGTTCGTGCGGCGAGCACCGCCCACGGGCGGCGCGGTAGGCGTCGGCGACCGTCCGGCCGTCCACCTCGAAGCCGTAGACGGACCAGGGGCCGGCGAGTGACGCCGCGGCGTGGGGGTCGGCGAAGTCGTCCTGGAAGGCCTGCCACCGCTCCCCGAACCTGTCGAGCGCGAACCGGGCGAGCCGGGTCGCCAGCCGCTGGTCCAGCTCGTGCATCGCAAGCGCGTTGCTGCGCCCGGCGTGGTCGGCTTCGTCGGCGGCGAGATGGCACTTCTTGTACTTGCGGCCGCTGCCGCACGGACAGGGCTCGTTGCGGCCCACCCTCGGTCGGAACGGTTCCGCCGGCGCGGGCGGGGCGAAGCCGGCGCCGGGCTCCGGATCGGCGGACTCCGGCAAGTCGAAGTCGAGCGCGGTCACGAAGGAAGCGGTGAGGCGCACCTCGCGGTCGTCGTCGTCGCGGTACGATTCGCAGACCGGCGCGGGCGTGTCGGACTCGAAGATCGCCGAGTGCCTGGCGAAGAACGCGCTGAGCGACCGTGCGGCGGCGGCGGCGATCTCGACATCGCGTTCGACGAGCGGGCGCGGCATGCCGTCCGGCTCCCGCCGCTCGACCAGCGGGTAGGCGTCGGGGCTCGCCACCGGCCACCCGTGCTCCATCGCTTCGCGCCGCATCGACGGCGGCAGCGTCGTGGCGGCGTCGAACGTCAGCAAGAGCAGCTCGACGCCTGGGCCGCTCCCGCCTTCCTCGAAGGCCCCGGTCATCGAGTCCTCCAGGTACCGGTCGAAATCCGCCATCGAAGGGAAGATCGCCAGCCCGTGAACCTCGCCCAGCGCGCCGACGACGGAGACGCAGGCGCCGTCGACGTCCAGGGCGGGGATGTCCATCCGGAGCACCTGGGTGTCGCCGGCGACCGTCCACGGCTTCGCCGCGAAGAGGGACAGGCAGGCGTTGAACAGCTTCTCGACCGCGGTGGGCGATACGCGGCCCCACGCGAAGTAGCTCGGCGCGTCGTCGTCGTCCGCGTCGGCCTGTATCGACGCGACCATCTGATCGACAAGCGCTTCCAGCTCGGGCGTCGGCGCGACGTTGACCGGTATCGCCCCGGCGACTTCCGCGCGTACCTCGACGGCGGTGGCGCCGGCGGCGACGCGGATGAGGTCGGGCCGGCGCGGCGGGCCGACGAGGGGCTGCGTCAGGGCGCTGCGCAGCGTCCTCGCGACCGCGCCCCCGGCGTCCTCGGGCATGACGACCGCCTGACCGACGATGAACCCCTCGGGCAGCTCCACCCAGAGCACGATGTCGGGACGGTAGGGCTCTTCGCGGTCGTGGACGAAGAAGGGAGTCGGGAAGCGACCGCCGATCCACTCGCGGAAGAGCTGCGGCTGGCCCGCAGGGCCACTCCCGTCGGGTGCGTCGCGTCGCGGCCTCAAGCGGGAACCCCTCTCGAGCATGGCGGGATCATACCGTCGGAGCCGCCCGGTTGCCGGACTCGGGCGGCATCGCCAGTCGAATGCAGGGGAGTTTCGCCACTCGCCGTCGGCGTTCAGCGGAGGTGCCGGAACGCCGGCGTGACGGCCCGGAGGACGAGCGCACCGGGCCGCCGCAAGTCCGTGGTCCGGGAGCGGCACCGCGGCTCAGGCGTCCCACTGCCGCTGTCCGCTGTGGGCGAGTTGTCCCGGCGCCCCGTCGCGTCTTGTCAGGCAGGCGCCTCGGGCCTTCGCTGGCGTTATCCGGGCGCGGTGCGACCGGCTTGCCGCGGTCCACTTCCAGCGGCGGGTGCCGGCCGCGTCCTTGTCCTAGCCCAAGTTTAACAACTTGACCCGCCATTCCGCGGATTTCGGGCGTATTTTGGGCAATGCCTGTCTGTAAGTTGTTGATTCTAAAGAATCGGGGTTCGGGGAAACTGAATGTAGTGCCATAATTTGGTAATCAAGGTTGAAATAGGTGCCGCGACCGCGTATCGTGGCCCCATGTTCGTCCGGCGCACCCAAACCCGACGCACCGGGGCCGGAAAGCCCTACTTCTCCCATCGACTCGTCCACGCAGAGCGCATCGGAAACACCGTCCGCCAGCGCACCCTCCTCAACCTCGGCCGCCACTTCGATATCCCCAACACGGAATGGCCGCGGTTGTGCGCACGCGTCGAGGACATCCTGAACGGCCAGGCGCAGGTTCTCGCCGATGGCCCGCCCGACGTCGAGGAGGAAGCCCAGCGCATCGCCGCCCAGTTGCTCGCCCGCGGGGCGGGCGGGCCGTCCAACCGCCCGGCGGACGTGCAGCCGGTCGACGTGAGTTCGTTGCGCTTGGTTCGCCCCCGCAGCGTCGGCGTGGAGCAGGTCGGCCTGTGGGCGTTGGAGAAACTGGGCCTGCCGGCCCTGCTCGCCGACCTCGGCGTCAACGGCGCGTTGCGCGCCGCGGCCGCCGGCGCCATCATCGGGCGCCTGGCCCAGCCGGCCTCCGAGCGGGCGACGCACCGCTGGTTGCAGCACCGCAGCGGTCTCGGCGAGTTGCTCGGCACCGACTTCGAGACCACCAGCGCGATGCAGCTCTACCGCGCCTCGGACGCCTTGGTGAAGCATCGCCAGGCGATCGAGGAGCGCCTGTTCGACCGGGCGATGGGGCTGTTCGACCTGCAGCCGACGGTGACCCTCTACGACCTGACCAACACGTACTTCGAAGGCGAGGCGGGCCAGCAGCCGCAGGCGCAGCGCGGGCACTCGAAGGAGAAGCGCACCGACTGCCCCTTGCTGACCCTGGGCTTGGTGCTCGACGCCAGCGGCTTCGTGCGCCGCTCGCAGGTCTTCGCCGGCAACGTCAGGGAACAACAAACGCTGGCCGGCATGCTCGGGGCGCTTCAGGCGCCCCAGGACGCCCTCGTGGTGATGGACCGCGGCGTCGCCACCGAGGCCTGCGTGACGTGGCTGCGCGACAACGGCTACCGCTACCTCGTCGTCAGCCGGGAACGCCACCGGCAGTTCGACGCCGAGGCCGCCGTGTCGGTCCGCACGCGGTCCGACCAGACCGTGCATCTGCACAAGACGGTCTCGACCGACCCCGACGAAGTGCGGCTGTACTGCTTCTCGGAGGAGCGCGCCAACAAGGAACGGGCCATCGTCGACCGTTTCGGCACGCGCTTCGAGGCCGCCCTCGCCAAGCTCAACGACGGACTCTCGCGACCGCGCGCCCACAAGCGCCTCGACCAGGTCTGGCAGCGCATCGGGCGCCTGAAGTCCCGGCACACCCGCGTCGCCGCCCACTACCAGATCGACGTCACCGCCGACGAGACCGGCGAGCGGGCCGCCGCCGTCACCTGGACCCGCCGCCCCAAGGACGGCTCGATGCTCACCCATCCGGGCATCTACTGCCTGCGCAGCAGCGAGACCGACTGGGACGAAGAGACCCTGTGGCGCACCTACACGACGCTCACCGACGTGGAAGCGGTCTTCCGCTCTCTCAAGTCCGAGCTCGGCCTGCGCCCCATCCACCATCACAAGCCCCGGCGGGCCGAAGGCCACCTGTTCATCACCGTCGTCGCCTATCAGCTCGCCCAGGTCATCCGCACCCGGCTGCGCACTCATGGTGAGCACGCCAGTTGGAGCACGCTACGCCGCATCCTGGAGGGCCAGCAGCGCGTCACCGCGACGTTCCGGCGTCCCGACGGGCGCACGCTGCACGTCCGCACGGCCACCCAACCCGAGCCCGAACAGCGGGCCATCTACGACGCGCTCGGCGTCGACTCGCATCCGGGAGGCGTCCGCAAGACGACCATCTGAGGGTCCCCCTTCACGACTTTGCGCACGTTTGTAGTGCCACTCCAGTATTTTCGTCAGCGTAAACTGCTGATTCTGCAATAGCTTAGTGAAAGGGCTGTTAAACTTGGGCTAGTCCGGCAAGGCGAAGACGAACAGGTTGTTGCCCATGCTCGGGCGCAGCTCGGGCGTCAGGGGCGCGAAGTAGACCAGGGTGCGCGAGCTGCCGGTGCTGACCGCGACGTACTGCCGGCCGCCGACGGCGAACGTGATCGGAAACCCGGTGATCGGTGAGCCCAGGTTCACCTCCCACAGCACGTTCCCGGTCTCCGCGTCGAGGGCGCGGAACCGGCCGTTGAGGTCGCCGCCGAACACGAGCCCGCCGCCGGTCGCGACGAGCGAGGTGGTGGCGGCCCGCTGCTCGTAGGTCCACATCAGCTCGCCGGTCTCCGGGGAGATCGCCTGCACGGTGCCGAGCTGGTCGGTGCCGGGCGCGAGCTCGCTCCGCACGACGAGGGCGTAGAGCGACGTGGCGACGCTGTCGCCGCCGGCGGTGGCCATCATCCGCGCACAGGCGTTGCGCAACGGGAAGTACATCAGCCCCGTCGCCGGGCTGTAGGCGCCCGCCTCCCAGTCCTTGCCGCCCACCAGCGTCGGGCAGGCCAGCACCGTCTGGCCGTCGCCCGTGAAGACGACCTCCGAATTCTCGGTGACCGCGCCGGTGGCGCCGTCGATGTCGCTGATCACGTTCTGGGTGACGGTCGGCGTCGCCCACAGGAACTCGCCGGTCTCGCGGTCGAGGGTATAGACGATGCCGGTCTTGCCGGGAATGCCGGTCACGACCTTGCGGACCTCGCCGTGCCGCAGCCGCGGGTTGATCCAGGGCACGGTCGCCGGGTCGGGCGCGACGGCGGTGTCGAGCAGCAGGCGCTCGAACGGGTGATCGAGGTCCCAGTGGTCGTTCAGGTGCTGGTAGTACCAGACGATCTCGCCGGTGTCGGCGTCGAGGGCCAGCGTGGAGTTGTGGTACAGGTGCTTCTTGTCGGTCCCGCCGAGCATGAACTTCGGGGCGGGCGACGTCACCGACGTGCCGATGTAGATGAGGTTCAGGGCCGGGTCGAAGCTGGGCACCATCCAGGCGCCCACGTGCTTGCGCTCCTCGTAGGGCACGTCGCCCCAGCTCTCGTCGCCCGGTTCGCCGGGGGCGGGGATGGTGCGCGTCCGCCACAGCTCCTCGCCGGTCCTGGCGTCGTGGGCGGTGATGACGCACGCCTCGGGACCGCCCGCCGGGGCGCAGCTCCGCCCCGAGATGACCTTGCCGCCGGCGATGATGGGGCCGGAGGTCTGATTGGCGGGGTGCGTCCGGTAGTCGAGGATCTGCGTCTCCCAGGCCAGCCGCCCCGTCGCGGCGTCGAGGGCGAAGACGTAGTCGTCGACGCTGGTGTCGATGATGAGGTCGTCGTAGATGGCGAGGTTGCGGTTGACCTCGGCGAGGACGGTGATGAGGTACTCGTCCACGTCGTCGGGGAGCGACCGCCGGTACTCCCACAGGAGATCGCCGCTGGCGCCGTCGAGGGCCTGGATGACGTCCCGCGGGTTGGGCATGTACAGGACACCGTCATGGACGAGCGGCGTTCCCTGCTGGAGGCCCGGCGCGAGAGCCCGCGTCCAGACCATCCGCAGCTCGTCCACGTTGCCGCGATCGATCTGATCGAGCGGACTGTAGCCCCAGCCGTCGAGCGTCCGCCGCCACATGAGCCAGTCGGCGGGGTCGGGATTCTGCAGCACCTCGTCCGTCACCGGGACGAAGGAGCTGTTCGACTGAGCCAGCGCCTGGCCGGCGGTCATCACGAGGCACACTACCAACGCCGAACGGATCGCAGACATACGCCCTCCACGCGCTACTCTACACGCGTGCTTGCGGATGGGTAAAGCGGCCTCGCTCCTCCATCGGGCGGCTTGCCGCGAGGCACGAACGGCGCGGCTGCACGATGGCCGCGACCGTCGAGGCGTCACCGGCCGGGCAGCAGACGGCGTCGTGGAACGCCGCGGGCTGCCGGAGGGCTGGTTGGGCGGCGAGCGGAGCCGCAAGGCGACGCTTCCGGGTCACGAGATGCCGGTGATGGCCCCCGGCGTGGCGCGCGCGTCGCGCGGCCCCCATGCGCCGGCCGCGACCCGGCTCAGGAAGTCGGCGATGAACGCGTTCACGAGGTCGGGCTCCTCGAGGTTCAGCGTGTGGCCCGACTTCGGCAGGACGGCCAGGCCGCTCCGGGGAATCGTGTGCTTCAGCCACAAGCTGGTCTCGATACAGCCGTCGTCCTCGTCTCCCGCGAGAACGAGCACCGGCGCCTCGATCGCGGACAGCTTCGCCTCCAGCGAGTACAACGACGGCCGCTGCCGCTGCACCCCGAGCATCGTGCGCACGGCGCCGTCCGCGGAGTGCTCCCCCAGTTCGCGCACGAGCTGCTCCCACCCCCGAGGGTCCTTGTCCTGGAACTGCACCCGCGCCGGCCCCGACAGGTAGCGGCGGGCGAAGGGCTCCATCCCCGACTCCCGAATCAGCCGGGCGATGGCCTCGCACTCGCCGCGGAAGCGCTGCGCCTCCGCGGGACGCGCGCCGTAGCCGGTGCCCAGGACGACCAGGGAGCGGACGCGCGCGGGGTGCTGCATCGCCAGGTGCAGTCCCGCGAAGCCGCCCATGGAGATGCCGACCACATCGGCCGCCTCGACGCCGAGCCCGTCCAGCACCGCGACGGCGTCGTCGACGGCGTGTTGCTGCGAGTAGGCGCCGGCATCGGTGGGCACCTGCGACGGCGGGTAGCCCCGCGCCGCGTAGGTGATGCAGCGGTGGCTCCGCGAGAACCGCCGGACCTGGGGCTCCCAGCTCCGATGGTCGCCGGCGTACTCGTGGATGAAGAGGATGGCGTCGCCGCGGCCCACGGACTCGTTGTGGAGCTTCACGCCGTCCGACGTGACGACTGTCTGTGCCGGCATGATCCCCTCGCTCAGTGCCCCGCCAGGCGGAAGTTGAAGTAGTGGCCGTGGAGCGGCGCCACGAGGCTGGGGGCCACCAGGGCGCCGCAGGCGGTGTCGGTGGTCGCGGTCGCGTCCTCCATCGAGGTGGAGGCGAGCAGGATCCCGGTGACGCGCATTTCAGCTGCGGTCAAGCCATCGAGCGGGTGGGCGGGCGCCAGCGTGGCCGCGAGCGCGAAGCCGGCGAACGCGGTTGCGAGACGGATTGCGGTCATGGAGGTCTCCGATCGAGTCTCGCCCCGTGAATTGCCGCCTCATCTTAACGACTCGGCGCGTTCGTACCGCCCTGTCGGTGGATAGCGGTGGACTGCGGGGCAGGTGCGGCGCGGCCCGACATGGGTCGGACAAGGGGGGAACGACAACTATTCTTGCCGGTTGTCGACGCGGCGATGGACCGGTCGCAGGGGCGGCCGCGGCGTGTGACACTGCTCGTTTCCTCGCGGAGGGCGGGTTGGTCGAGGAGCGCAGGTCGACCCGACGAGCCGTCTCGTCGTCCACGTCGATCATCGTCGGAGGACTCCTGTTCGGAGTGCGCAGGGGGGCCCTTTGCATCCGGCGGGTGGGCGGATTTGCATTGACACGTGGTATCGTATTCACCTAATTTATTTAGGAGAGAACATGCCTCCTCGCGTCACGTTGCTGCCCGGAACCCTGGACGTCCTGGTCCTCAAGGCCGTCTCCCTCGGCCCCCTCCATGGGTACGGCGTGCTGCTGCGCATCGAGCAGATCACGCGAGGCGCGCTCCTCGTCGAGCAGGGCGCGCTGTACCCCGCGCTCTTTCGCCTCGAGCAACAAGGGTTGCTTGCCACCGCGTGGGGTGTGTCGGACAACAACCGGCGGGCGAAGTTCTACCGGCTGACACCGGCGGGCCGGCGGCGATTGCGGGTAAAGCGCGCGAACTGGCAGCAACTGGCCGATGCGATGGCGGCCGCGCTCGGCACCCGGCCAGGTGAGGTGTGACATGTGGACTCGCCTGCGGCTCTGGTTCGCCGCCCGCTCTCGGCGCACGCGTTTCGAGCACCAGTTGGACGACGAGCTGGCGTTTCACATGCAGTCGCGCGCCGAGGAGTGGGAACGCCGAGGACTGTCGGCGGCGGCGGCGCGGCGGCGGGCACGGATCGAGTTCGGCAACGTCGAGCGCATCAAGGAAGAGACGCGGGACGTGCGGCTCGGTGCGTGGCTCGAGCTGCTCAGCCAGGATCTCCGGTACGGATTCCGCGTGCTGCGCTCCCATCCCGGCATGACGGCCGTCGGTGTCGCGTCGCTGGCCTTCGGCATGGCTGTCTGCATCTATTTCTTCTTGCGGCTCGATGCCGGGGTCCTGCGACCCCTCCCGGGAGCCCGCGATCCAGGTTCGCTGGTTGCCATCGACGCACGGTTGTCGTATCCGGCCTTCGAGCGCGTCAAAGAGGTGGACGATGTCGTCGAAGCGGTGACGGCCTACCTCGGGCCGGCGCCGTTGACCGTCGCCGTCGACCGCGAGTCGGGCGGCGGCGAACGCGTCTTCGGTCATCTCGTCTCGTCGGACTACTTCGAGGCGCTGGGCGTTGCCCCGGCCGCCGGCCGCCTCTTCACTCCCGGGACGGAACGGGTCGGCTCGGAGCCGGTGGTCGTCGTCAGCGAGCGCTTCTGGAGACGCCGGCTCGACGCCGATCCGGGCGCCGTGGGGCGGACCCTGCGGGTGAACGGCCAGAGCGTGACGCTGGCCGGCATAGCCGCGAACGGATTCCAAGGCGTGTTTCCGGTGAATCCGGTGGAGATCTTCGTGCCCGTGACCGCGGGCGCCGCGCTGTTGCCGGAACTGGAAGGCGACGTCCTGTCGGACCCGACCGCCGAGCGTTTCGAGGTGGTCGCGCGGCTGGCGGGCGGGGTGTCGATGCAGACGGCCGAAGCGGCACTCGACACGGCGGTCCGCGCGCAGGAGCCGCCGCTCGACGTCGGCGAGAGCCGCCGCCGCGCGGACCCGCGGGTGCGGCTGCTTCCGGCGGGCCGCGCCGCTCGGGTGCCGCCGGCGGAGCTGCGACTCATGCTCGGCGTCAACGGGCTGCTCGTCGGACTCGTGCTCTCGCTGGCCTGCGCGAACCTGGCCGGGCTGCTGTTGGCGCGCGCCGGGAAGCGGCGGCGGGAGATGGCCGTTCGCTTCGCGCTGGGCGCCAGCCGCTGGCGGCTGGTCCGGCAATTGCTGACCGAGAGCGTGCTGCTGGCGCTGGGCGGTGCCGCGGCCGGGCTCGTCTTCTCCTACTGGCTCAATTCTGTCGTCGAGTCGGCGGGTGCGGCGACCCCGTTCCCGGTCGAGACCGATCTGCGCGCCGGCCCGACGTTGTGGCTCTTCGTGATGTCCCTGGCCGTACTGACCGGGACAGGGCTCGGACTGGCACCGGCCCTCGCGGCGACCCGCGGGGCGCGCGACGGCGTCACCCGATCCTTGCAGGGGGGACCACCGTCAGCGTTGGTCTGCTATCGCCGGTTCGGTGTCAGGAACCTGTTCGTCGCATATCAGGTAGCCGTGGCCCTCTTGCTTCTGCTCACGATCGGCCAGTTGGCCGTCGGCTACCAGCGGTTCAGCGGCATCGACGCCGGGTTCGACACCGCCGACCTGACGCTGTTCACCGTGGATCCGGGGCGCGACGGCTATACGCCCGCGCAGTCGGCGGCGCTGCTCGACGGGTTGTCGGGCCAGCTCGCGGCTCTTCCCGATGTGCGGTCCGCGGCGTTGGCCGAGCGCGCCCCGGTGGGGGCCGCGGTAGGTCTCGGCGTGTCATCCGATGTCCGCGTGTCGACATCGACCGCACAGGCCGACGCGCCGCGCACCTACCATTCCATCGCATTGGAACACGTCGGCGTGCGCTACTTCGAAACACTTGGCGTTCCCGTCGTCCGCGGCCGGGCGTTCACGGAGCGCGACCTTGCCGCCGGCGCCCTCGGCGGGGGCGCGCGTGCCGCGGAGACGGCCGTTGTCATCAATCAGACGGCCGAGCAGCAGATCTTCGGGCCCGACGAGGCGATTGGACGCAGGCTGCGGACGGACGACGATGGCGGAGACTACGTCGTGGTCGGTGTCGTACGGGACATCAGGCCCGCTTTTCTCGCCGCGAACGCGGTGGCTACGGCGTTCGCGCCCATCTCGGCGGCTGGCGGCCGCGCCTCGAGCCCAGAGACGACGGTGCTGGTCCGTGGCATGTTCGGTGGCGGGGCGATGGCCGCTGTCCGCGGCGATCTGACGCGGACTCATCCGCGGCTCACCATCTTCGACGCCCGCACGATGGACGAGCACCTGGAGCGGTTCGAACGCTTGATCCGGATGGGTGTCGGCCAGCTCGCGGGGCTGAGTCTGTTCGGCCTCGTCCTCGCCGCGATCGGCCTGGCCGGCGTGACGTCCTACGCCGTCACCCGCCGGCGCACCGAGATCGGCATCCGATTGGCGCTCGGCGCGCGGCGGTCCCACGTGCTGTGGCTCGTCCTCAGGGAGAGTACGTTCCTGGTAGTCGCCGGCGCGCTTCTCGGCGCGACGGGGGCGTTTGCGCTGTCTCGTGTGCTCTCGGCTCTTGCCGCCGATCTCGCGCAGATCCTGGCTACCGTCATCGGGGATCCGGTGATGACCATCGGTGGGCCGATGTTGCTCGCCGCGGCAGCGTTGGTCGCGAGCGCGGTGCCCGCCTGGCGGTCGGTACGGATCGACCCGACGTCGACCTTGCGGGCGGAGTAGCCGGCGGGCAGCCACCGTGAGCCGGGCACGATCGACATCACGGTCGGTGGAGATCCGGTCAACCTCCAGCGGTTCGAGGTCGCGGTTCGGGGAATCGTCCACTTCGCCTCGGGAGCGCCGCTGTCGTCGCGGACGGCTCCGCGTCGGTCGGAGGAACGCCATCGGGCACGGAACACCGGTCGGGAGACACAGAGAATCCGGAGACCCGCTGATGAACTCCGTTGACGACGGGAGATGCAGATGCGCATTGGACGACTGCTCGTGACGATGCCCATGACCCTCGCACTGATGGGCGCGCACGCTCCCGGGCGCGCCCAACCACGGGCCCTGCCGCCCGCTCTGGCTTTGGCCCCGCCCCGGGCCGCCACAGCGACGGGTGGCGTCATCCTGCCTCAGGCGGACCTGCAGCCGCCCCGCCCGTCGCGCCGCCTGACCGTCGACGAGGCGGTGACGCTGGCCCTCGAACAGAATCTCGACCTGCGCGTCGAGCGCATCGACCCGCTGATTCAGGACACGCTCGTTGCCGACGCGCGGTCGGTGTACGCCCCCACCCTCTTCACGAACATCATGGGCGACGACCGGGACAGCCCCGCCGGCACCATCTTCGACGGCGGCGACGTGGTGACCGACCGCTTCCTGCGAGACAGCGCGGGCGTGGTGCAGCAGGTGCCGTGGCTGGGGGGCAGTACTCGGCGCAGTGGAGCGGCCAGCGATTCGCCACGACGAACATCTACTCGACGTTCAACCCCCGCCTGACCTCCGACCTGAGCTTGAGCTACACCCAGCCGCTGGTGCGCGACTTCGGCATCGACGCCTTCCGCCATCAGATCGCCATCAGCCGTGCCAACCGCGACCTTTCCGACATCGACCTCCGGCGCACCGTGGTCTCGACCGAGCGCACCGTCCGCAACGCCTACTGGCAGCTCGTGTTCGCCCGCTCGTTCCTCGACGTGCAGCGCCAGTCGCTGGCCCTCGCAGAGGAGTCCCTGCGCAATAACCGCAGACGGGTCGAGGTCGGCACCATGGCCCCGATCGACATCGTCGAGGCCGAGAACGAGGTCGCGCGGAACATCGAGGCGGTGATCCGGGCCGAGGCGGACCTCGAGCGCGCCGAGGACCAGTTGCGGGCCTGGTGTTCGACCCCGACATCCCCGACTTCTGGTCGATGAGTCTCCAGCCCACCGATAGCCCGGTGCTCGAGGCGCGGGAGATCGACGTCGACTCCGCCGTCCGCCATGCCCTCCTGAACCGGACCGACCTCGACACCCTCGACAAGAACCTGGAGAGGACCGACACGGACATCCGGTACTTCCGCAACCAGCAACTGCCCGACGTGAACCTGCAGGTCGACTACGGGCTCACGGGCCAGGCCGGGGAGCGGCTGCTCCGGACCGACGGGCTCCTCGGCACCGTCGTGGGCCGGGAGCAGAGGTCGTTCGGCAACGCCCTCGGCGACATCTTCGCGAACGAGTTCCCGAACTGGACGGTGCAGGTCAATGTCTCCTACACGCTCGGCACCAGCACGGCCGACGCCAGCCTCGAGCGCTCCCGGCTCGAGCGGTCGCGGAGCGAGGCGAGTCGCCGGAGCCTCGAGCTGCGCATCGCCACCGAGGTGCGGGACGCGGCCCGGAGCGTGCGCACCAATCTGCAGCGGGTCGAGGCGACTCGCGCCTCGCGGGAGTTCGCGGAGCGCCGCCTCGCGGCCGAGCAGCGCAAGTTCGAGGTGGGCCTGTCCACCAACTTCCTGGTGTTCCAGGCCCAGCGGGACCTCGCGACGGCGCGCAACACCGAGCAGCAGGCCATTCTCGACTACATCCGGTCGCTGGTGGACTTCGAAGCCGTGCAGGAGATTCCCCTCGGCGGGGTGATTCCGTAGTCGAAGCTCCACGACGGACGGCGGACACGGTGACGGTCGCCGAGATCGAGCGTATCCTGATCTGAACGGGGGCCGCCCGCCGCATGGGCGGCCCCGCGGTCTGCGGGCGCCCTCGGACGGCGCCGGGGAGTTGCGATCATGTCGAGGGGAGCTCGAGTCGGCGCCGCGGCGGCGGGGATCCGAGTGGCGGTGGCCGGGCTGATCGTGGCCGGCGGCTCCTTCGGCGAACCGGGTATCCGGCTGGTGAGCGTGGTCGAGGCGACGCAGGCCCCGGGCGCGGAGGGTTCCTTCACGGCTGAGCAGGCCGCCGCCGGGTGGACGGTGTACGCGCGGCAGTGCGCCGAGTGCCACGGGGAGGGGCTGGACGGGGCGGAGGCGCCGGCCCTGCGCGGGGTCGACTTCCTGAACGGCTGGGCCGGGCAGACGACGGACGAGCTGTTCGCGTACGTGCGCGACGAGATGCCCCCCGGCCTCGGGAGATCGCTCGCCGACGGGGTCTACCTGGACCTCGTCGCGTACATCCTCGACGCGAACGGCGCCCGGCCCGGCGACGCGCCGCTGACCGCCGATGCGGCGGTCGCGATCGGCGATGCGGCGAACGTCGTCGAGGCGCGGCGCGCGGCCGAGGCCGGCGAGCCGCCGCGGCGGCGGCCGACGCGGTTCGTCAATCGCGAGGTGCCCCGCGATCTGACCCCGGTCACCGACGCGCTGCTCGCGGATCCGCCCCCGGGCGACTGGCTGAGCTGGCGGCGGACGCGCGACAGCCACGGCTACAGCCCCCTCGACCGGATCACGCGCGACAACGTCGACGAGCTGCAGCTCGCCTGGGTGCTCGCGATCCGCGAGGGGAACAACCAGACGACGCCGCTGGTGCACGACGGCGTGATGTTCCTCGCGAGTCCGGGGAACGTGGTGCAGGCGATAGACGCGCTCGGCGGCGACGTCATCTGGCAGTATCGCTGGCCGCTGCCGGACGACGCGCCCCGGCGGGCGGCGACCCGCACCCTCGCGCTCTACGGCGACAAGGTCTACCTCGCCACCCACGACGCGGCCCTCGTCGCCCTCGACGCGCGCACCGGCGTCGAGGCGTGGCGCGCCGTGAAGGCCGACTACACGCAGGGCTTCCGCCAGAACTCCGGCCCCGTCGTCGCCGAAGGCGTCGTCGTCAGCGGCATGAACGGCTGCAATCGCTACAAGGAGCAGACCTGTTTCATCACCGGGCACGACCCCGACACCGGCGAGGAGCTGTGGCGGACGTCCACCATCGCCCTCCCGGGCGACCCGAACGACGCGTCGTGGGGCGACACCCCGCCGTATCTGCGCGCGGGGGGCGACTCGTGGATCCCCGGCAGCTACGACCCGGGCCTCGGACTCTTCTACATCGGGACGGCGCAGGCGAAGCCGTGGGTGGCGGCGAGCCGCGGCATGACCACACGGCAGGACGCGCTCTACACGAATTCGACGCTGGCCCTGAACCCGCGGACGGGGCAGGTGGAGTGGTACTTCCAGCACGCGCCGGGCGAGACTCTCGACCTCGACATCGTGTACGAGCGGGTGCTCGTCGACGCCGACGGCGCGCAGTGGCTGTTCACGATCGGGAAGGACGGCATCCTCTGGAAGCTCGACCGGCGGACCGGGGCGTTCGTCGACCTTCGCGAGACGGTCTACCAGGACGTCTTCGAGTCGATCGACCGGACCACCGGCGAGCTGACCTACCGGCAGGACATCCGCGATGCCGATATCGGCGACCGCGTGCCCGCCTGTCCCAGCCTGCTGGGCGGCCACAACTGGCAGGCGTCGGCCTACCATCCCGGCGCCGGCGCCCTCGTGATTCCGCTCCACCAGGCCTGCATGTACCTGACCGGCCGCGAGGTGGAGTTCGTCGAGGGCGGCGGCGGAACCGCGGGCCGGTCCGAGTTCCGCGAGATGCCCGGCGCGAACGGCAACGTGGGGAAGCTGGCCGCCTACGACGTGCGGACGATGGAGGAGCTGTGGAGCCGCGAGCAGCGGGCCGCGTTCCTGACGTCGACGCTGACGACGGCCGGCGGCCTCGTGTTCGCGGGCGACGCCGACCGCTACTACCGGGCGTTCGACGTCGAGACGGGGGAAGTCCTGTGGGAGACTCGCCTCGGCGCGGCCGCGCACGGCTATCCCATCACCTACGAGGCGGGCGGCCGGCAGTTTCTCGCCGTCCCCGCTTCGCTGGCCGGCGCGTTCCGGGGCCTCACCGCGCAGCTCACGCCGGAGATCTTCCAGCCGGAGGGGGGCAACGCGCTCTACGTCTTCGCCCTGCCGGAGTGACGGGGCGCACGACGTCGGCGGGGTGCGCCTCTCCCTTCAGTCCGCGAAGAACGCGCGCCGCAGCTCGGCGGACGGCGCCAGACGCATGGCCTTCCGATAGATGGCGTGCAGGGTGCCAGTCGCGAGGCTCCTGTGCAGGGGAACGACCAGGACCTGCCGCTCGCCGCCGGGAGCGATTCGCACCAGCTTGGCATGGCTGCCCGTCTGTCCGGAGACCGCGAAGCCGAACCGGTGGAGGATGCTCAGCACGTCGCCGGACGAGAGCCGCCGCAGACGCGGCATCTCACGCCCCGAGGGGAGTCGTCTCGTAGCTCACCGAGAGTCGCGGCGCCGAGGTCAGGCCCAGCCAGACGGGGTCCTCGCCTTCCAGGTGCAGCGCCAGCGCCTCGCGGAGGTTCGCCAGCAGGTCGTCAAACGACCGCGCCTGGGTGACGACTGCGAGTTCCAGGCACTCTGCGACGTACCAGCCCTCGCTCTCGGTCACCACGGCATGAACCGTGTCGCGAACTTCCACCGCCTCCTCGCCGTACGCGGACGCGATCTCTGCGGCATGGGGGACGAGGGAGGGTTGCGCGCCCGCGTACGAGGGAGCGGACGCCGCCGGGAGTTCGCGAAACGGGGGTTCGATCTGGTAGAGGCCGCGGCGCAGGCGCCGGAAGTACGGCCAGCGCCGGGCATGATGCTCGGGCGCATTCACGCAACATCGCCCCGTGACTTCCGTGCGCACGGTGGCCTCGTTCACGTCGGACAGCGACCGCACCATCTCCGCGGGCGTGAACGTCCAGTCGTTCCTGTCCTGGCAGAGACGCTGCGCCGCGGCGAGCACCCGCCTCTGGACCGACTCATTCTTCGTCATGGCTCTTCGCTCCGCCCTCGACAGATTATTTTCACGTGGTAAGTATAATTGTCAAGTGCGAATTAGACGCTCTCTCCCGATCCCGTCCGGTACGGGTCGCATGCAGGGATGTCGTACGCCGCGAGGCTGATCGCGTGGAGCCCGAGCGGGCGCGTCAGGCCGCGGGGTGACCGGTGTAAGCTAACGAACGGAGGGGCGCAGTTCGACCCCCGGAGACGCCCGAGTGCCTGCCCCGTACGCACAGCATGAACTCGAGAGGATGCTGGCCGACCTGGAGTCCGATCTGGTCGAGCGCAAGGAGTCCTTGCGGGGAGACAATCCCCGCAAGATCCGGCAAGCGGTCTGCGCGTTCGCCAACGACCTGCCGGACCACCAGCGCCCAGGCGTCGTGTTCGTGGGGGCGGACGACGGTGGCGCACCCGTTGGCCTGGAGATCACGGACGAGTTGCTGTTGCAGCTCGCCGACGTGAAGACCGACGGCAACATCGTGCCGCCGCCGACGTTGACCGTGGACACGCAAGTGCTGCTGGGGACTCCGATTGCTGTCGTAACGGTGATGCCGTCGGACACGCCGCCGGTGCGCCACCGGGGCCGGATCTGGATCCGCCTGGGGCCGAGGAGGGCCATCGCCAGCGCCCAGGACGAACGGATTCTGAGCGAGAAGCGGCGGCATCGCGACCCCCACTTCGATGTGCAGCCCGTGCCTACTGCAAGTGTCGCGGATCTCGACTTGCGGCGCTTCGAGGAAGAGTACCTGCCGCTGGCGGTGGACGCGGCGGCGCTTGCGGAGAACGATCGGAGCACCGAGGAACGTCTTGCCGCCCTCAAGATGATCGCCGGCGTCGACGATCCCAGGCCGACAATCGCCGGCGTTCTCGTCCTGGGCAAGAACCCGCAGGACTTCCTGCCGGCCGCGTTCGCGCAGTTTCTTCGTATCGCCGGCACGGATCTCGCCGATCCCGTGGTCGACGACGGCCGATGCAGCGGCTCGATTGCTCACCTGGTGCGCGGTCTGGACGACAAGCTGCTGGCGCACAATCGGACCGCGGTCGACTTCACGTCGGGACCGCTTGAAGTGCGTACGCCGACGTATCCCATGGCGGCCTTGCAGCAGCTCGTTCGCAACGCCGTCATGCACAGGACCTACGAAGGCACGAACGCGCCGATCCATGTCTACTGGTTCGACGATCGTGTCGAGATCACGAGTCCCGGCGGGCCCTACGGCGCTCTCAACGCCGAGAACTTCGGGCAGCCGGGCATCGTCGACTACCGCAACCAGATCCTGGCAGAAGCGATGCGGGTTCTCGGACTGGCTCAACGCTACGGTGCGGGCATCCCGACGGCTCGCCGCGCCCTGCTGAACAATGGGCAGCCGGAACCCGACTTCCGCGTAGAGCCGAACTGGGTTCACTGCACGGTGAGGGCCCGCATGTGATGACGCCCGTACTGACGTTCTTCAACAACAAGGGCGGCGTGGGAAAGACCTCTTTGGTCTACCACGCAGCATGGATGTTGTCCGAGCTGGACCACACGGTGCTGGTCGTTGATCTCGATCCTCAGGCCAATCTCACGGCGGCGTTCCTGGACGAGGATACGCTCGCGGAGCTCTGGAACGACCAGGCGTCCTCGTCCGGCAAGACGATCTACCAGTGCGTCGCGCCGCTCACGCGGGTCGGGGATGTCAGGCACCCCGAGCTGCGACGACCCTCCGACGGGCTCTATCTGCTGGCGGGCGATCTGGCCCTGTCCGGATTCGAGGATCTGCTGTCCACGGAATGGCCGAATTGCCTGGGAAGCACGAACCTGTACCGCGCGTTTCGCGTGACCACGGCGTTCTGGCAGGTCGTTCAAAGGGGCGCCGGACAGGCAGGCGCGGACATCGTGCTGGTCGACGTCGGCCCCAGCCTCGGGGCCATCAATCGTTCCGCCCTGATTGCCACGGATTTCGTCGCGGTGCCGCTTGCCGCCGACTTGTTCTCCCGCCAGGGGCTGCGCAACCTGGGTCCGACCCTGCGCCGCTGGCGCGGGGATTGGAAGAAGTGCCTTGACAACTGGGCCGAGCCCGACTTCGACCTGCCGCCCGGCAACATGCAACCGATCGGCTACCTGATTCAGCAGCACGGAGTCAGACTCAGCCGTCCGGTCAAGGCCTACGACCGATGGGCAAGACAGATGCCGGCCGAGTACTCTCGCAGCGTGCTGGGCGACAAGACTTCCACAGCTCCAGCGGATCCGCAATCCGACGAGAATTGCATCGCCACCGTGAAGCACTATCGCAGCCTGATTCCGCTTGCGCAGGACGCGCGCAAGCCAATCTTCTCTCTATCCGCAGGAGACGGCGCACTCGGGAGTCATGCCGTCGCCGCGCGCGACGCGTTCCGCGATTTCAGGGTGCTCGTCGACAACATGCTGCAACGAACGCACGCCGCGTCGACCACGACAGAGCAAGCGCTAGTCACCTCGCCGCCGTCGCGACCGGCGTAACGCGCGCCTGGGCCGCGTCTCA
Organism: Vicinamibacterales bacterium; assembly: GCA_965261285.1. Lineage (GTDB taxonomy): Bacteria > Acidobacteriota > Vicinamibacteria > Vicinamibacterales > UBA8438 > JAJEEA01. The sequence goes on from OZ253457.1 coordinate 1,090,331, forward strand.
GGAACGGGTGCGATCCTACGTCAGGTGGGAAAGAGCTCGTGTGCGCGTCCGGCCATGTCAAGGAGGACAACTCTCTTCCAAGGGGCTGGCACGAATAGCTGGCGACGTAACTCGTCAAGATCGGAATAGTGCTCCGAGTCAGGGGGTAGTCCTATGCGATCTACCAGTACGAGCCACCATTCGCTGTACTGAGGGCCCGCTTGCTCGATCTGTTCTATCCTCTGCATTTTTCGCTCGATCGCATGGGTCGCGCTCTTCAACAGCTCTGGCACGGGCAAGATACCCGTGTCCGCACCACCGTGGAGGCCGAACACGAACTCGGGCGCTCCTGAGCAACGCCAGAAACCGAGACGCACGCCGCAGGGCAGACCCAAGTGCAAGGGCGCTACCGTGTCGCTTAGATGTCTCGCAGGCTCCCTATACTTCCTCTCCGGCTCGGCACTCCCGCCGTCGACGTAGGGACGAATGGCGTTTCTCAACTCCGATCGCAGAGCTCGCTTGGCTGGGACGCGTTCCGGAGAATACTCGAAAACGACCAGGAGCCGTCCGAGGGATTTTATTGGTTTCTTGTCGGCGAACACTCCACGAATCGTGGCGGCCATCGGCTCGGTCGTGGATTTCTCGGACTTGCCTGCGAGTTGTTGGTGTAGCTCGGCTACTTCCACGGCCCGGCGGTTGCCAACGAGGTAGTCCGGCGGATCTTGAGCGCAGCGCCGGATCTGTTCCGCCCCGTGGTCCTGTTCGAGCCAGGCACGAACGGCGCGCTCGCTGGGCTTCTCTTTGTTCGCCACGGTTGAAGAAACAAGCGACAGAACCGAGTGATTGAAGGCGGGCCCGGGAAGCCAATGTGCTTCCCGGGACCGGGGCCTGTCGACTACTGCTCGCGCCGGACGTACTTGACGAGCTGCCGCGGGCCGACCTCGGCGCCGTAGACGTTGCCCTCGGCGTCGACCGCCACGCCTTCGGCCGCCGTCGTTCCGCGGGGCACGGGGTCGGGGTCGGGGATGAAGAACCGCACGTGGCCGGTCGCCGCGTTCCCGATGCGGATGCCGCGCCGCCAGCCCGGGTTCGACGTCGGGCTCGACTCGCTGTCGGCGCCGTAGATGTTGTCGTCGGCGTCGATGTAGATGCCGCTGAGGCGGCTGAACTGCTTCCACTGGTCGATGTAGTTGCCGTCCTGGTCGAAGATCTGGATGCGCACGTTGCCGCGGTCGGCGACGTAGAGGCGGCCGCGCGAGTCCATGGCGAGGCCGTGCGGGGTCCGGAACTGCCCGGGCGCGGTGCCGATGCCGCCCCACGACTTGATGAAGTTGCCCTGGCGGTCGAACTTGACGACGCGGGCGACGGTGTCCCAGCTCGCCCCCGCGCCCTGGCCGCTGTGGCCCTCGGCGACGAAGATGTCGCCGTTGGGGGCGACGTGCACGTCGTTCGGCTCGTTGAGGAGCGGCCCCGTCCCGTCGCCGCCCACCCCGGGCCGGCCCAGGGTCATGAGCAGCTCGCCGTCGGGGCTGAACTTGAACACGGCGTGCCCCTTGCCCTCGTAGGCGGGGCCGCGGTCCCGCGGCCCCTGGGCGTCGGTGAGCCAGACGTTGCCCTGGCGGTCGACGTGGATGCCGTGGGGGAAGATGAACATCCCGCCCCCGAAGCTCTTCACCAGGTTGCCGTCCTTGTCGAACTTGAGGATGGGGTCGAGGTCCGACTCGGCGCAACTGTTCGCCCCGCACCGCTCGCCGACCCAGATCGACGTGCCGTCGGGATCGATGTCGACGGCGCTCGTCGAGCCCCAAGTGCGGCCCTCGGGCATCTTGAAGTGGTCGTTGATGGTCTCGTAGGGGTTGGGGTGGTCGTTGGTCGCCCCGGTGAACGGCTGCGCGGGGGCTTGCCCGGCTGCCGAGAGAATTGCCGCCGCCACCATCGCCAGCGCCGTGTGCGTGCCTGCTCGGTACTTCATCTGGACCTCCCTGTGTTTGCGCGTATCGGGTCGCGGCCCGTCGTTTCCGACGCCGAATGCGCCTTTCGGGTTGCGGCGCGCCGTTCTCGCCGCCGGCGCGCCCATCGCCCGTCGTTCTCGATGTCGAACGCGACGCCGGGCGTGCCCTTCGAACCGGGGCTCGTAGTTCTCGCGGGCGCCCCTTCGAGCACGGCCCGTCGTTGCCGGCGCCGAACGCGCCCTGGTGCCCCCACGGCAGGTGGATCCGACGCCGACGGTAGCCGGCTCGATCAGCGACCGTCCTTCGCCGTCAACGCCAGCACCGCGTAGGCGGTGGCCGCGTCGCGCATGAAGCGACCCCGGTCCGACGCCGGGTCGCGCTCGCGGTTGAGCGACGACGCGGGCCACGACCCGTCCGGATCCTGGTTCCGGGCGAGCCAGTCGAGGCCGCCCGCGACCGCCTCGTGATTCCGCGCGAGCCCGGTCTGCTGCAGCGCGAGGGTGACGAGGCCCGTCGCGTAGCCGTCGCTTCCGGTGTCGACCGGCGTGCCGTCCCGCCGTTCCCACGCGCCCAGCGACGACAGGCTCCACCCGCCGTCCTGCCGCCGCAATGCGGCGACTTCGTCGACGATCGCCTGCCGCTGCGCGGCCGTCAGCAGGTCCGGCAGCGCACCCGAGGCCCAGAGGGCCATGACGCGGTTGAAGGGCGGCTGGGCGTCGAGCCCGCGGCGGAGATAGCCGCCGAGCCGCGCGACGTTGTCTCGAATCTCGGGGCGGGCGCGGTAGCCGTCCGGCGCGAGCCCCACCGCGACCGCGGCCAGCGCCGCCCCGTGGTACGGCCCCTCGTCCGATTCCCACGGCGCCAGATTGAAGTGCAGCCACGGCCATGCACCCTCGTCGGCTTCGCCCGTCCCCTGCAGCGCCCAGAGGTTGTCGAATGCCCGGAGCGTGCGATCACCGAGCACGCCGGTCCGCTCGTCGCGCCGGGCGAGGACGAGGGCGTTGAGTATCGCCTCCGTTCCCCGCGACTGGCTGGTCTTGGGTGCGCCGTAGCGCTCGTCGTTGTAGAAGGGGCCGACCTCGGTCCAGTGGGCGACGCGGGTCGTCACGCTGTCGAGCAGCGCCCGCTCGACCCGCGCCGCCCCGCTCGCTTCGGCTGCGGGCCGCAGCATCGGGCGCGCGAGACCGTACGGGCCGGTCGTGTGACACGAGACGCAGAACGTGCCGCGCTCACGCGCCGCCGTCTCCCAGCCCGACCACCAGTCGACCCGCTGGTCGAGGTAGGCGGCGGCCGCCTGCCGGTCCCACGGGCCGGGGCCGCCGCTCTGCGCGTGAACCGTGGAGGCGCCCAGCAGCAGGCCCGCCGCGAGCATCGCGATCGTCGGTTTCGTCATGTCGGAATCCAGCGGCCCATCTTCTCACATCGGAGCCCGGCCCCGGCGGACTTGACAACGCGGTTCGGCCGCCCACAATGGAGATTCCGGATCGAGAGACCGGTCCGGACATGAAGGGGACGAACTCATGACGACTCGACACCACCGTGCCGCGGCGGCCGCGGCCGTGCTCGCGCTCTGCTTCACCGGCGGCGCCCCGACCGCGGACGCGCAGACCTGGGAGCCGGGGCCGGCCGAATGGCGGGGCGACCTGACCCCGATCGCCGAGGCGGACTGGAGCTTCGACCGCGCCGAGCACCTGCTGGGCCGCGCCGGCTTCAGCGGCACGCCCGAGGACATCAGGAAGCTGGCCGCGATGACCCCCGAGGAGGCGGTCCGCTCCCTCGTGGACTACGACGACATCCCGAACGACCACCTGCCGCCGTTTGAGCACTCCGGGTTCTGGGACGAGGGGCTGCTGAACTTCCCGCCGAGCCGGCCCGCCGCCACCGAGCTGGGGATGAGGAACGGCGAGAGCATGGGGGTGCGGGTCAAGCCCGACCACGTCAACCGGCACGGCCAGCCCATCTCCGACCGCTTCTTCTACTGGTTGCGCGCGACCGGCCTCGAGACCCGCCGCGTCGGCTACTGGTGGGCCGAGCGCATGCTCGACACCCACCGGCCGCTGCAGGAGAAGATGGCCCTGTTCTGGCACGGGCACTTCGCCACCGCCCAGAACAAGGTGCGCGACTACCGCAAGATGATCGTGCAGATCGAGACGTTCGAACGGCACGCGACGGGCAACTTCGGCGAGCTGCTGGTGGCGGTGGCGCAGGACCCGGGCATGCTCTACTACCTCGACGCCGGGGTGAACGTGAAGGGCGCCGCCAACGAGAACTTCGCCCGCGAGGTGATGGAGCTGTTCACGATGGGGGTGGGCAACTACTCCGAGATGGACGTCCGCGAGGCGGCCCGCGCCTTCACCGGCTGGAACTTCGAGAACCTCGACTTCGTGGTCAACATCGGGCAGCACGACGACGGCGAGAAGACGTTCCTCGGCCGCACCGGCAACTTCGACGGCGTCGACGTGCTCCACATCATCCTCGAGCAGCCCATCACGGCCGAGTACATCGCATCGAAGATCTACCGCTTCTTCGTGCGCGAGGATCCGTCGCCGGCCCTGCAGGCCGAGCTCGGCGCCGTCTTCCGGGACAACCACTACGAGCTGAAGCCGCTGATGCGGACGATCTTCCTGTCGCGCGACTTCTACAGCGAGGCGAGCTACGGCGCCCACATCAAGGGGCCGGTCGAGCACATCGTCACCCTGCTGAAGCACCTCGGGGCCGAGGACGTGCCCGGGGTGCCCGACTTCAACAGCACCGCCATCGCGCTCGGCCAGCACCTGCTGAACCCGCCGTCGGTGGCGGGCTGGGCGCAGGGCCGGGCCTGGATCACGCCAGCGCTGCTCCAGGAGCGGGGCAACGTCGCCTTCGACTACCTGTTCCCCGACATCGTCAACTTCCGCGACCCCAACTTCCTCTCCTACAGCGGGGACGGGGTGGTGGGCGACCGCCTGCGCCGCGGCTTCGACTTCGGCGCCGCCATCGCCTTCGACGACGACCCCGCCAACATGTCGGCGTTCGACCTCGCCGCCCTCGAGCGCGACGAGCTGTTCAACACCCGCGTCTCCGGCTACGTCGCGGCGGCCCGGGCCATGCAGAAGCTGATTCCGACCCCCCGCGGCGCGGCCCGGGTGGACATGACGCGGATGGTCATGGACAGCGGCGCGGCGACCACCGGCGAGGCCGTCGACTACCTGCTGGCGCGCTTCCTGCGCATGCCGGTGTCGGCCGGCATGCGCGATGCGCTCGTGGCGCTCCTCGACGACGAGCTGGGGACCTCGGACCTCGCCCGCGCCGAGACCTACCTGGAGGACCCGTTACGCATGGCGGCGCACCTCATCATGAGCACGCCGGAGTACCAGATCGACTGAGCGCGCCGATGGGGGAGGCCGAGCCGCGGGCGGGCGGGCGCGGGACGCGGGTCGTCGATCGACCGCAAGGGTCCGCGGGGCGTGAGCCGTTGCGCGTCGAGGACTATCCCGGTCTGAAGCTGCTGTGCTGGAGCCGCCGGCCACTGTCCATCACCCGCCGGGAGGCCTTCGCCCTCTACGAGCGCAACTGGCGGTTCGTCGACGCCGCCGGCATGCCCGAGCACGAACGGGCGCTCATCGACGGACTCGCCCGGGAATTCGGAAACGGCGTGATCAATGCCTGAATCCGGCGACGCCCCGCCGCGGTCGACGCGCCGCGGCGCCCGGGCATGACGGTCCCGTCCCCGAAGGGCTTCCGCCGGCCGTGGCACCGGCGCGTCTGGCGGGTGCTCGAGTCCCTGAACAGCGGGCTGTTGTCTTCCGCGAAGTGCTACTTCGGCGGCGGCACCCGCATCGCCATGGCGCTCGGCGAGTTCCGCGAGTCGGTCGACGTCGACTTCCTGTGCGCGGATCGCGACGGCTATCGCACGCTGCGGAATACCGTGACGGACCTGTCGCTCGGCGCGATACTGTCCGGCGGCCACGTCCTGTTACGGGAGGTCCGCGCCGACATGTACGGGATCCGCACCTTCCTGCGGGTCGATGGAGAACCGGTCAAGTTCGAGATCATCGCCGAAGGACGCATCGCCGTGGCGGGCGACGCCGCCGGTTCCTTTCCGGTCGAGGCGCTGGATCGGACGTCCTGCGTCGCCGAGAAGCTGCTCGCCCACGCGGACCGCGGCCGCGACGTTTCGACCCACGGGCGCGACCTCGTCGATCTCGCCTTCATGGCCGCGCGCTGGCCGCCGGAGCATCTGCGCGACGGCGCGGCTATCGCCGAATCGGCGTACGGCGCCGTCGTGACCCGCGAGCTGGACGCCGGATTGTCCCAATTCGACGACCCCGCGCACCGCCGACGCTGCGCAGAGGCGCTGGCGGTCACGGACAGCCGCACGCTCGCGCAGGGCCTGCGGATCCTGCGCGCATCCGAGGAACTCTGGCGCAAGTGACCGAATCGCGACCACGTTGACGATGCACCCGCGGTGGATGCGCCAGAACCCTCTTGGGGTCGGGCCGCGCCGCGAGCTCGGCGATCGAGGCGCGGACCAAGCGCTCGGCCGCCCGCGTCACCGCGGCGGTGTACTTGCGGTCGGCTCGGAAAGCCAAGTCGTCCGCGCGGACGAGCTTCACCTGCTCTACGCCACCCGCCGGGGCCTGTGCCTCAGTCGAGTGAGCGCAGCTCCAGAGTGGTTTGACCGACCAACGTGATGCTCGCCGGGAAACTGGAACACGAGCCAGTGTGGCACACTACTCAACCGGAGCGACCGTCCAGTGTGGCACCGTGGGGCCTCTGACCAGGATTCCTCACCGGCCCGCATGCCGCCACCGTTGTCGGACGGGTGGTGCCCGGACACAGTGTCGAGGCGTGGGCGGAGGGGAAGACGGTGAAGACGATGGTGAGGATCGTTTGTTTGTCCCGGGAAACCCGGCGTGGAATCCGCACAACCCGGATTCAGAGTGACGCCAAGGTGGCCATCACGGACGCCCCAAGAATCTGGTCGGGCCTTCGCCCCGAAGTGGGTTCGCATGGACTTCCTCCGTCCCTTGCGGTGAGATGCGGTCCCAATTGGTCGCCTGACACCTGTGGCTGGGAGAGCTCCTTTGCAGCCGGCTGCGCGGTGTGACGGAGACCAAAAGCCATTCTGATTGTATTTGGTAGCGCCATATGCTATCCGTTATGTCATATGGTTCGACGCAGCCACTGGATCGAGGCCATCGAGCGCCTGTGGCGGGAGAAGCCGGTGGTGTGGCTCTCCGGGGTCCGCCGGGCCGGCAAGACGTTCCTGTGCCGTTCCCTGCCCGACGTCGAGTACTTCGACTGCGAGCTGCCGAGCACTCGGCGCACCCTGGAGGATCCCGAGCGGTTTCTCCGGGACGTCGCCGGCCGGCGGATCGTCGTCGACGAGATCTAGCGCCTGCCCAATCCGTCGGAGCTGCTCAAGATCGCGGCGGACTACCATCCCGGGACGCACGTCATCGCGACCGGGTCGTCGTCGCTCGGCGCGTCGCGGCGGTTCAGCGACACGCTCACCGACCGCAAGCGCGACCTCCGGCTCACGCCGATGATCCGGCAGGACGAGCAGGAGTTCGGCAGCCGGGGCATCGATCACCGGTTCCGGCACGGCGGGCTGCCGCCGTTCTTCCTCGCCGACGCGACGCCCGCGCACGGGTTCCAGGAGTGGCTGGACTCCTACTGGGCGCGGGACATCCAGGAACTGTTCCGCCTCGAGCGCCGCTGGTCGTTCCTGCGGTTCGTCGAGCTGGTGCTTGCGCAGAGCGGCGGCGTCTTCGAGGCCGCCCGGTTCGCCCGTCCGTGCGAGATCAGCCGGACCACCGTCGCCAACTACCTGCGGGTCCTCGAGGACACGCTCGTCGTGCAGGTCGTCAGGCCGTACAGCACGCGCCGCGCCTCGGAGATCGTGGCGGCGCCGAAAGTCTACGGGTTCGATACCGGGTTCGTCTGCCTGTTCAAGGGGTGGGACCGGCTGCGGGACGAGGATCGCGGCCTGCTGTGGGAGCACTACGTGCTCAACGAATATCTGGCCCGGGTCCGGCATCCCCGCGTGCGGTACTGGCGGGACAAGCGGGGGCACGAGGTCGACTTCGTCGTCGGCGGCAGGGACGGCCCGCCCGTGGCCATCGAGTGCAAGTGGCGCGCCGCCGGCTTCGACGCGCGCAACGTGAGGGCCTTCCGCGCCCGCTATCCCGACGGCGACAACTTCGTCGTGACCGACGACACCGCGACCTCGTACGTCCGTGACCACCGCGGGGTCGCCGTCCGGTTCGTCAACCTGCCCGATCTGATCCGGCGCGCGGCGGCCGGGGCGTAGTGACCGGGGGCGTCCGGTCCTCTCGCACCGTGGCCGCCGCGTACTCCCGGTGCTTCTTCATCATCGCGGCCTTGTTCCGGGGCGACCGCAGCTCGTTGCGCTCGAACGCTTCGGCGATGTCGCGTTCCTCCCTGGTCAACCTGGCCATCGACCAATCATCCTGCATGCGGCGGATTCTGCGCGAGGGCGCAGGGTTGATCAATGATACATATGTATTATATCCTCCGGACATGAGCCAGGCACGGGCGGGGCGGACCCGCGACCGGGTGTTCCGGTTCGTTCGCGACCGGCTGCTCGCCGGCGACCCGCCGACGGTGCGCGAGGTGCAGCGGGTGTTCGGCTTCCGCACGCCGCACACGGCGCGGTACCACCTGGAGAAGCTCGTGGCCGAGCGGAAGCTGTCGGCGGCCCGCGGCAAGGCCCGGGGCTATCGCCTGCCGATGGGCGGCGAGCCGGCGGCGCCGGTGGGCTGGGTGCCGCTGCTGGGGCGGGTCGAGGCGGGGCGGCCGACCGAGGCGGTCGAGGACGTCGAAGGCTACGTGCCGGTGCCGGCCGACCGATCCGGGGAGGGGCTGTTCGCGCTGCGAGTGCAGGGGCGGAGCATGGTGGGGGCCGGCATCCTGCCCGGCGACCTGGTGATCGTGCGGCGCCAGCCGACCGCCGACCCGGGGGCGCTGGTGGTGGCCCTGGTGGACGGCGAGGCGACGGTCAAGCGGCTGCGCCGGCGGGACGGACGGGTGGAGCTGCACCCGGAGAACCCCGAGTTCGCGCCCATCCGGTCCGACCGGGAGATCACCCTGCTTGGCAAGGTCGTCGAGGTGCGCCGCACCGTAGGTTGACGGGAATGCGCGATGGCCTGCGCCGCAACGCTGAAGCTGCCGTCGCGATTGGGGCGTCTGAACGCGTCGTCGACGAGGTGCGCCGCACCGCAGGTTGATGGGAATGCGCGATGGCCTGCGCCGCAACGCTGAAGCTGCCGTCGCGATTGGGGCGTCTGAACGCGTCGTCGTCGAGGTGCGCCGCACCGCAGGTTGATGGGAATGCGTGATGGCCCGCGCCACAACGCTGAAGCTGCCGCCGCGACTGGCGGGGCGCCTGGCGTCCCCGCTCCGGGGTGCGCCCGCCGCCCCGGGGGCGGCCGGCGGGCCGCTCAGGTCGTGGCGGTTGGCGACCCTGGCCGGGCGCCTCGCCGAGCTGTCGAGCCGGGAGGGTGCGGCGGGATTGACCCTGGCGTTCTCGCTGGTGCTCGACGCCCAGCGCGCCGGCGAGCCGGTGGGCTGGCTGACGGCTGACGAGAGCGCCTTCTTTCCTCCCGACGCGGCGCGGGGCGGCGTCGATCTCGACGCCCTGGTCGTCGTCCGGCTGCCGGCGGCCGGGCAGCTCCCGCGCGCGGCCGAGCACTTGGCGCGCTCGGGCGCCTTCGGCCTCCTCGTGCTCGACCTCGGCGAGGCCGCCCGGGTGCCGGTTCCCATGCAGATGCGCCTGCTCGGCCTGGCCCGGGAGCACGAGTCGGCGGTGCTGTTCCTGACCCGGAAGCGGGGCGGCGACCCGTCGCTCGGCTCCCTCGTGTCGCTCAGGGTCGAGGCGGGACAGGCGCCGGCCGCGGGTCCAGCGGCGGCCGGGGAGGCCGCCCCTCGCCCCGGGGTCGGCGCCTTCACTTGTACCGCCCAGGTGCTCAAGGACAAGCGGGGCGGCCCCGGGTGGAGTCATGTCGAGGTGTGCCGGGGACCGGATGGCCTGTGTTGACGTGCCGGTGCTGCCGTCCCAGGTGCTCGAGGACAAGCGGGGCGGCCCCGGGTGGAGTCACGTCGAGGTGTGCCGGGGACCGGATGGCCTGTAGTTGACGTGCCGGCGCTACCGTCCCAAGTGCTCGAGGACAAGCGGGGCGGCCCCGGGTGGAGTCACGTCGAGGTGTGTCGTGGACCGGATGGCCTGTGTTGACGTGCCGGCGCTGCCGCTCCAGTTGCTGATGCGCCGGCAGCCCGAGTGGGCGGAGCAGCCGGCGGCGGTGGTCGACCGCGACCGGCCGCAGGGGGTCGTCGAGTGGGTGAACGAGCCCGCCCTCAGGGCTGGCGTGCTGCCCGGCATGTCGTACGCGGCGGGGCTCTCGCTGGCCGGCGGGCTGCGCGCGGCCGAGGTGCCCCCCGGCGACGTCGCGGCCGGGGTCGATGCGATCGCCGGCCTGCTGCGGCGGTTCACGCCCGGCGTCGAGCCGTCGCGCGCCCGTCCCGGCGTGTTCTGGCTCGACGCCTCGGGGCTGCAGCCGCTGTTCGCCTCCCTGGTGGACTGGGCGCGCGGGGTGCGGGTGCAGCTTCTGGCGGCCGGGTTCCGGGCATGGGTGGTGGTGGGGTTCACCCGGTTCGGCACCTATGCGCTGGCGCGAGCCGGGGCGGAAATGGACCCCCGGGGGGCTGACCGCCGCGGGGGCAATGGCGCTCGCGGGTCGTTCGACGAGAACACGCGCGAGGTCAACGGAACGCGGGGGGCTGACCGCCGCGGGGGCAATGGCGCTCGCGGGCACGGTCGCGGATCCGGGGCGGAAGCCGGGCGCCGGGTCTGCGATTCCGCAGTAGTTGTCGGCCCGGAAGACCGCGGTCGCGGATCCGGGGCGGAAGCGGCCCGCCGGCCGGACCGCCGGGTGACGGTGCTCGAGGACGCCGCGGCCGAGCGGCGGGCGGCCCGCCGCGTTCCCCTGCGCCGGCTCGATGTCGACCCCGCGCTGCGCGACGCCCTCGACAAGCTGGGGGTCCGCACCGTGGGGGCGTTCCTGCGGCTGCCGGCCGCCGGCGTCCGCCGGCGCTTCGGCCGCGAGGCGCATCGGCTGCACCGCGAGGCGGCGGGGGACCTGGTGGTTCCCTTCCAGCCTGCGCCGGCGGTCGAGCCGCTCGCGCGCCGCCTCGACCTCGATGAGCCGGAGACCGGGGTCGAGGGCCTGCTGTTCCGGGTCAAGCAGGCCCTCGACCCGCTGCTCGGGCTGATGGCGTCGCGGCAGGAGGCGCTGGCCGGCCTCGAGCTCCGCCTGCGGCTGGACGCGCCGGCCGCGGCGCCGCGGGCCGAGCGGGTCGAGCGCATTCGCCCCGCCGCCCCGACCCTCGACGTCCGGCAGGTCCTGAACCTCGTGCGACTGCGCGTCGAGGGCCTGGCCCGCTCATCGTCGCCCGACGGCGCCGCCTGGCGCCCGACCGACCCGCCGGGAGTCCGCAGCGTTCCACGGCGCGGACTCCCGACCCTGTCTGCCGGGGTGATCGAGATCGGCCTGGCGGTGACGCCGGCACGGGCGACCCGCGAGCAATTGCGGCTCTTTCAGGAAGGGACTCGCCGCGACCTCCGGGCCGCCGACCGCGCCGTGGCCCGGGTCAGGGCCGAGTTCGGGGACGGCGCGGTGGTGCGGGCGGCGCTCGCTGACGGCCATCTGCCCGAGGCGGCCTTCGCCTGGCGGCCGCTCGACCACGTCGTGCGCCCGGTCCCCGCCCCGGTCGGCGTTCTCTCGCTGGTGCGGCGTTTCTTCGCCGCGCCGCGCCGGGTGCCGTCCCGGCGGCGGCGCGAGCTGGACGGCCGGGTGTCGGGCGGCGCCGGCCGCGATTCCGCGCCGGCCGCGGCGGACCGGGACGCCCCTGGTCTGCCGGCAACGGCTGCAACCGGCCGGGCCGCCGGAATGCGCGGGCCCTACGTGGTGTCGGGCGGCTGGTGGAGAACCCCGGTCCACCGGGAGTACTACTTCGCCAGCGCCGGCGGACGCACTTGGCGGTGGATCTACTACGACCGCCGCCGCCGGGCCTGGTTCGAGCAGGGCGCGGTGGAGTGAGCCGCGGTGGGGAACGGGCCGAAGTGGAGTATGCGCCGCTCTGGTGCAAGAGCAACTACTCGTTTCTGGAAGGCGCCTCCCATCCCGAGGAGCTGGTCGAGCAGGCCCACGCCCTGGGCCTGTCCGGCCTCGCGCTGACCGACCGGGACGGCGTGTACGGCATCGTGCGCGCCCACGTGCGGGCCCGCGAGCTCGGCGTGCACCTGATCTGCGGGACCGAGCTGTCGCTGGACGGCGGGGCGAAGCTGGTGCTGCTGGCCACCGATCGCGCCGGCTACGCCAACCTCTGCCGGCTCGTCACCCGCGGCCGCCGCCGGCACGCCAAGGGCGAGTGCAGCGTCGCCATGGACGAGGTCTGCGGGCACGCCGGGGGGGTGCTGGCCCTCTGGCCCGGCGCCCACTGGGCGGCCGAGGCCGACGCCGACCGCGACCGCCCGACCCTGGCCGCCCTTCGAGACGCCTTCGGCGATCGGGCCTTCGGGCTGCTGGCCCGCCACCGCCTCGCCGGCGAGGCCCCGCGGGAAGGGTGGCTGCGGGCGCGGAGCCGGGAGATCGGCCTGCCCCTGGCGGCGGCGACCGAGGTGCTCTACCACGACCCGGCGCGCCGGGACCTCCAGGACGTGCTGACCTGCATCCGGCACGGTACCAGCCTCGCCCGGGCGGGACGCCGCATCCGCGCCAACGCCGAGCACGGCCTGCAGGCCCCGGCCGCCTTCGCCGAGCTGTACCGCGACGACCCCGCCGCGGTGGCGCGCACGATGGAGATCGCGGACCGGTGCCGCTTCTCGCTCGCCGAGATCCGCTACCGCTACCCGTCCGAGCGCCTGCCCGACGGCGACACCTCGTCGAGCTGGCTCCGCCGGCTCACCGAGGAGGGGGCGCGGCGGCGCTTCGGCGGCCGCGTCCCCGCCGCGGTGCGGACGCAGATTGCGAAGGAGCTGGCCCTCATCGACGAGCTCGACTACTGCGGCTACTTCCTCACCATGTGGGAGATCGTCGAGTTCTGCCGCCGGAACGGCATCCTGTGCCAGGGGCGGGGGTCGGCCGCCAACTCGGCCGTCTGCTACTGCCTCGGCGTCACCGCCGTCGATCCGACCCGGGTCGATCTGCTGTTCGAGCGCTTCCTGTCGCGCGAGCGGGCCGAGCCGCCCGACATCGACCTCGACATCATGCACGAGCGGCGCGAAGAGGTGATTCAGTTCGTCTACGAGAAGTACGGGCGCGACCGGGCGGCGATGGTCGCCAACGTCGTCCGCTACCGCGCCCGCTCGGCCGTGCGCGAGGTGGGGAAGGCGCTGGGGCTGCCCGAGACCGCGGTCGACCGGCTCGCCAAGCGGCTGTCCCACTACGACGCCGTCGACGGGGACACGGTGCGGCAGGTGCTCGACGGCGAGGGCCAGGCGGCGGCGCACCTCGTGCGGCTCGCCGGCGAGATCCGGGACTTTCCCCGCCACCTGTCCATCCACCCCGGCGGCTTCCTGCTGGGCCACGAGCCGGTGCACGACCTGGTGCCGATCGAGAACGCGACGATGCCCGGACGCACCGTCATTCAATGGGACAAGGACGACCTGGAGGACCTCGGGCTGTTCAAGGTCGACCTGTTGGGGCTGGGGGCGCTGACCCAGCTCGACCTGTCGTTCGGGCTGCTGGCGCGGCACTACGGCCGCACCTTGTCGATGGCCGCGATTCCGGAGGGGGACGAGGCCACCTACGACATGATCTGCCGCGGCGACACCGTCGGCGTCTTCCAGATCGAGAGCCGGGCCCAGATGGCGATGCTGCCGCGGCTCAGGCCGCGCAGCTACTACGACCTCGTCATCGAGGTGTCCATCGTCCGGCCGGGGCCCATCACCGGCGGGATGGTGCACCCGTACCTGCGGCGGCGCAACGGGGAGGAGGCGGTGGCCTACCCCCACCCGTGCCTCGAGTCGGTGCTCGCGAAGACGCTGGGGGTGCCGCTGTTCCAGGAGCAGGTGATGCAGCTCGCGATGGTCGCCGCCGACTACACCCCCGGCGAGGCGGACCAGTTGCGGCGCGACATGGCGGCGTGGCGGCGCAGCGGGCGCATCGAGCGCCACCACGACCGGCTCGTCGGCCGGATGACGGCCAAGGGCATCGCCCCCGAGTTCGCCGAGCGGGTGTTCGGCCAGATTCGCGGCTTCGGGGAGTACGGGTTCCCCGAGAGCCACGCGGCCAGCTTCGCCCTCATCGCCTACGCCACGTCCTGGCTCCGGTGCCACTATCCCGACGTCTTCACCTGCGCGCTGCTCAACGCGCAGCCGATGGGGTTCTACGCGCCGGCCACCATCGTCGACGACGCCCGGCGGCACGGCGTCGACGTGCGCCCGGTCGACGTCGCCTGCAGCGACTGGCACTGCACCCTCGAGCCGGCGGCCGGGGCGCCCTCGCCTCCGGCCCGGGGGGCGGTCGGCGCGGGCGGGTCGGCGGGATCGGCGCAGTCGGGTTCGGCAATCGGGGCGGGCGCGACGGCGGGACCGGCGAGGCCGGCGAGGCCGGGTCCGGCAGCCGGGGCGGGCGCGGCGTCCGGGCCGGGGGGGCCGGGTCCGGTAGTCGGCGCCTCGCGGCTTCGCCGCCGCCTTGCCGCGCAGCCGCCCCGGCCCGCCGGGGCACCGGCGCCTTCCGGCGGGAGGCGCCGTTCCGAGGCGCGGACGCCCGGGTTCGCGGTGCGGATGGGGTTGCGTTACGTCAAGGGGCTGTCCGAATCGCGCGACTGGGCCCGCATCGAGGCCGCGCGCGGGCGGGCGCCGTTCGGCTCGGTCGCCGACTTCGTGGCCCGGACCGGCCTCGACGAGAAGATGGCGGGCCGGCTCGCCGAGGCGGGAGCGCTGGCCGGTCTCGAGCGGCGGCGCCGCGACGCGCTCTGGCAGGTCCGCGGCCTCGCCCGCGCGCTCGCGCCGGTCCTGCCGGCCGGGGCCGCCCGGGACGAGACCCCGGCGTTCGACGACCTGGACCTGGGCGAGACCATCGCGTGGGACTACCGCACCAGCGCGCACAGCCCGCGCGGCCATCCCCTCGCCGCCCTGCGGGCGCAGCTCGGGGCCCGGGGCCTCCCCGACGCCCGCACCGTCTCGGCGATGCGCGACGGGCGGAAGACGCGCTACGCCGGCCTCGTCATCTGCCGCCAGCGTCCCGGCACCGCGGGCGGGGTCGTGTTCATGACCCTGGAGGACGAGACCGGGTTCGTCAACCTCGTGGTCTGGGACCGGGTGTTCGAAGCGCATGCCCTGATCGCCAGGACCGCGTCGTTCCTCGGCGCGACCGGCAGGATCCAGCGGGCGGGCGGCGTCGTCCACCTCGTCGCCGACGCGCTGTGGCGCCCCGGGCTCGACACGGGGCCGAACGCGGTCGGGAGCCGGGACTTTCACTAGGCGCCCGGCGCCGTGTCGTCCTGCAACCCTTTCCTGCCCAACGCTTTACGATGATCTGGATTGACTTGAATCGGTTCGTTGCCTATCATGGGCCGTTTCCCAGATTCACCCTCGTTCCAGGAGATCAACTTCCATGAAAGACTGTGTCCGAAGCGCTTGGGTCGTGGCCGCATGCGTCGCGGCGATGCTGTCTGCGGCCGCGCCGGCCGGCGCGCAAGACCTTGAAGACTGGCAGAACGCCGAACTGCTCACGCTGGCCGCGGCCATAAACGAGGTTCGCCAGGGGCAGCGCGCTCCCGCCGAAGACGCGATCACCTATTTGCCCAGCTACTTCAGGGGCATCGGAGACGACCTCATCAATGTGCCATTCTCGTTGCTGATCGATCCGGCGGCGGTGACCACGGACAACATCGCCGTGTACGTGGCCCTGGCAGAGCTGGGCTCCGACTCGTCGGATCTGGAGTTCGAGAACAGCTTTTATGTCGGCACCGGAACGCGGGAGGGTGATCGGGTGAGCGTTGCCAGCTACGTGCAGGCCGAAGGCGGCGCCTACGACCTCTACATCGCCGTTCGTGACAGCTTCGACGGCGAGGCACCGGTGGAGGCGTCCATCGATGCCTTCGGGCGGCAACAACGGGTGACGGTCGTGCCGCCGATCACCGTTCTGCGCGAGCGCGTCGCGATTCCCGACTTGTGGAACGACGAGTTGCAGATCGGCAGCGTCCTGCTCTTCCGGGACCTGCAGCCCCTGACCCAGGCCCCGACGCCGGATGACATCGCCGAGTCCCCTTACCTGCTCACCGGCTTCCGGGTGACCCCCAGACTGGCCGCCGATTTTCGGCAACAGGACTCCCTGGGGTTCCTGTTCGGCATCTACAACGCCGGACACAACCGCGGCATGCCTGACCTCACCATCAACTACACCTTCTACACGCAATCCGAGGGTGGTGAGCAGCCATTCAACAGCACCGCGCCTCAGGAATTAGGTTCAGAGACGCTGCCGCCGGGCTTCGACGTCCGGCAGTTTCCGCTCGTCATCCCGCAGGACATCCCCCTCAGCGTATTCCCGGCCGGTGCCTATCGTCTCGAGATCAAGGTCACCGACAACGAGGAGGATGACGAGCAGACGCAGGACCTCCTGTTCTCGGTCGGCGGCAACTAGCGCTTGCCGCCAGCGGTGCCGCTGCTTTCAGCGGCGCCGCTCTTCGCGGGCCCGCTCCAGCTCGCTGGCGGTGCGTGGCGCGACATGCCCTGCGTCGCGCACCGCCGCGTCCCGTTTCTCAGGAGCCCGGCGCCCATCCCACCGCGTCGACTACCGTCCCGACCGTCCAGGCGTGGGCGCCGTTCGTGTGGGCGGCGACTCCGCTCGTGGCTGGCTGGGAATGTCCCTCCCGGTGGCTTCTCGCCGAGACGGGCCGCACCGCCGGACGGGAATGCCGCGCCGGGCATCGGATGTTCCCGTCCGCCCCGCGTCCGTCAGGGGGCGCCGCCCACCACGATGGTCATGTCGCCGCTGAAGGTCGACAGCTCCAGGCGGGCGCCGCCGCCGCCGACGGTGCTCTCCAGCTCGCGCGTGCCGTTGCGGTTCATGCCCCACTGGATCAACGGCGCGGCGGCTTCGATGGTCGGGTTGTCCGGGTCGGTATCGTCCACCGCGATCGAGTCCGCCCTCACGGCTAGTCCGGCGGTCACGCCGACGGATTCGCCCCGGCGAATCGTGAGGGCGGCGTTCGAGCTGAGCGAGCCGCTGAAGGACTGCGCCTCGAGATCGAATCCTGTTCCGGGAGGCACCGTCACCCGGATGCTGCCCGAGTGCGACTCGAGCTCGTAGCGGCCCTCGGCGTCGAGGGAGCCGTCGAAGCTCACGGGTCCCGACACCGTCGCCACCTCGACCCGCCGGGCCTCGACGCGGGCCAGCACGATGGTCGCGCTGACCGCCTCCACGTCGACCCGCGGCGCCCGGACTCCGTCCATGGTGATCCGACCGCTCACCGCTTCGGCCGACAGATCGTCGTCGTTGCCGACGTCGCTCATCAGCAGGTCGCCCGACACCATCTCGACCTCGGCGAGCCGCGGCAGCGACGAGAGCCGCACGTCGCCGCTGACCGTCTCGATGCTAGTCTCGCCGTCGACGCCCTCGACGGTGACGCTGCCCGATACCGATTCGATCGCGACCCCGACGCCGGGGGGGACGGTCACGACGTAGTCCACCGCCACCGCCATTTGCCCGCCCCGGAACAGGTCGGCGAGGCGGCCGACGACGCCGCGGCGCGGATACTCGGCCTCGACCCCGACCCGACCGCCCCGCTCGCGGATCTCGATCTCCACACGGTCGAACGCATCCCGGGCCACCGACTCGCTGACGGCCTCGGGATCGACGAGCCGCTTCGTCGCGCGCAGCGTCAGAACGTTGTCGTCGGCGCCGGTCACGGTGATGTCGCCCGAGACGTTGGTGAGCGTGAACTGCCCGCCGGGCGCCATGGGAATGGTCCGCACGAGCTCGTCGGTCTGGCCGCTCGCGGTCCCGGCCGCCCCGATCGCCAGGGCGACGATGCTCGCCCGCCACAGGAACCGTCTGGTCATGGTCTCTCTCCGTTTGTCGAGTTCGTCACCCGGGCTGCCTCGAAGGCAGGTCTGCCTCCGGACCGGGCTACACACGCGGGCGGCGTCCGCTTTGCCTCCGGACCGGGCTACACACGCGGGCGGCGTCCGCCGCCGTGGCGACTCACTTCGCCACGGTCACCGCTTCCAGGGCCGGCCGCCGTTGTCTCGTCGGGCCATGGCCGGTTCGCGCTGCCGCGCGCATGCTCGCCGCTCTTCGAGCCGCCGGGCGGCGGCGTCCGCAGCTCGCGCCCGCCGCGTCAGCCGCCTTCCAGCTCCAGGGCGGCCATCGTCCGAAGCAGCGTGAGCTTCCGGGCCAGGCCGGCCTGCAGCCGCTCGCGAGCGATGGCGGCGTCCGGGTCGGCTTCGACGGCGGACCGGCTCTCCGCGATGGCGTCGTCGACGAGGGCCAGGTTCCTCGTCAGCGCGTCACGGGCGGGGGCGGGGATCGGGGCGCCGGTCCCGATGCGCTGCTCGACCTCCCGGATGGCGGCGGCGTGCGACCCCTCGATCTCCTCCAGCGCCGCGGCGGCGGCCCGGCTCGCGCGATCGGGCGTATCGCTCGACGGCGGCAGGGCGAGGTAGGCCGGTTCGATGAAGAGGATGGCTGCCACGATCGCGGCGGCGCCGGCGGCGGCCGTGCCGCCGAGCGGCCACCAGCCCGGCCATCCGACTCTGGGCCCGAGCGGCCGATCCTCGGCCGCGGTCCGCCGCCGGACATCGTGCCAGACCCGGGCCGGCGGCTCGATCGGCTCGAGGGTCGCGGCGAGTGACCGGATCTCGCGCAGGTCCGCCAGCAGGTCGCGGCACGCCGCGCAGCCGGCGAGATGCTCGTCGAGCGGCCGCCGGTCGCGCGGGTCGAGGGCGTTCTCGACCAGGGCCGCGATGGTGTCGGCGTGCCGCTCGCATGCGGTTTCCGGCGCCGACTCGTGGTTGCTCGTGCTCATGGTCGCCTCAACAGGCGGCGCAGCCGCAGCCGCGCCTTGTGCACCTGCGACTTGGAGGTGCCGGTGGCGATGCCGAGCCGCGCGGCCACCTCCCGGTGCCCGTACCCCTCGACGTCGTGCAGCACGAAGGCCAGGCGGCACCCGTCCGGAAGCTGCGCGATGGCGCGCTCGAGGTCGATGTGCGTGATCGGGCCGGCGTCGGCGCGCGCCGGCGGCGGCGCCTCCGCGTTCAGCGGCTCGGTCACCGCATCCTGCCGCGCGGCGCGGCTGCGCACGTGGTCGAGGCAGCGGTTGACGGCGAGCCGGTGCAGCCACGTCGACAGCGCCGCCTCGTGCCGAAAGCTGTCCAGCTTCCGGTGGGCCAGCAGGAAGATGTCCTGCAGCAGCTCCTCCGCGTCGGCCGCATTGCCCGCGAAGCGGTACGCCAGCGAGTAGATCCGCCTGGCGTGCGTGCGATAGAGCGATTCGAGCGTCGCGCCCTCGTCGGTCGTCTCGACCGGTACCAGGCCCTCGACCGCCCGCGACTCGATCATCACCGGCTATAGACGGGGCCGGCGGGGAAGGGGTTGCCGTCGACCATCGCTGACGCGCCACGCGGCGTGGGTCGAGGCTGCGGGGGGGCTGGCGGGAACCGGCCGTCAGCCCCCTCCCTCGTCGGCGACCGGCTTGCGCCCCGACAGCACCTCGTGGAAGTCTCCGCGGGTCCCGTCCTCCGGGGTCATCAGCGACACGATGGGGACAACGGCCAGGGGCACGAAGAAGGTGAAGTACGACGGGTCGACGCCTTCGCCGCCAACCGTGAGCGCCTCGACGAGGAGGCGCAGCACGGGCCCCGCCGACTCGGGGGCGGTGAGCCCGGCCGCCAGGGCGATCTTGATCGCCGCGAACCAGACGAGCCCGGCCCCATAGCCGACCGCCATCCCCCACCAGGCGCCCTGCTCGGTGGTGCGCCGCCAGTAGATGAGGTAGCCGAGGGCGACGGCCGGCGGCACCACCATGGCGAAGCCGAACAGCAGCAGGTCGAGGATGGAGATGGTGGTGCGGGTGGCGACGTACCAGGCGGCGACCGCCGCCACGAAGGCGTAGACGGTGGTGGTGACGCGGTAGGCCTTGAGCCGCTGCGCCGACGTCCGGCGGCGGGCCGCGGGCAGCCAGTCGTCGACCACCATGGTGGCGCTCGAGAGCAGGATGGGGCCGCCGGAGGAGATGACCGCCGCGAGCACCGCGGCGAGAGCGACCCCGCCGACCACCGGGTCGATCTCCGACGCGAGGGTCGTGAGGTTGCGGTAGCCGCCGAGGCCGGCGTCGAGGCCGTAGCGGGCGGTGGTGAGGATGCCGATGAGGCCCGCGAGCACCGACATCGCGGCCGCGATCAGACCCCCGAGCAGGAACGCCGGCGCGATCTGCCGCTCGGTCCGGGCCGCCGTCGAGTAGTTCGTGTACACCGAGGCGGCCGGCGTATGCACCGCGGCCGCGAAGAACATCCCGATGACGGGGAGCCACCCCGCCCCCGCGAACCCCCACCAGGCGGTCTCGCTCCGGGAGGCGGCATCGAGCTGGTCGCCGACGGCGGCGGTGACCTCGGGCCAGCCGCCGAGCTGATCGATGCCCGCGAGCCCCACCCAGAGGAGGCCGACGAGCACCACCGAGCAGTGGATGAGGTTGGTGACCGCGGTGCCCCACAGCCCGCCGAGGGAGACGTAGGTGGAGAAGATGACGGCCGCCACCATCACCCCGCCGAACATCGACAGGGGCGTGAGGGTGCTCAGGATGACCCCGATGACGTAGGCCTCGATGAGGTTGACGACGATGTACTCGGTCTGCACGCACAGGCTCGTGAGCCACTGGCAGCGCCGGGTGCCGAAGCGGATGGTGAACAGCTCGCCGACCGTGTGCAGCCGGAAGCGCCGGTAGTAGACGCCGAAGAAGATGCCGACGATGGCGAGGGCGAGGAACGTGTTGATGCCGTACCACCAGAGGTTCCAGACGCCGCCGGTGATGACGTCGCCGGCCACCCCGTAGGTGCCCGCGCCCCCGATGCGGGTGCCGGCGACCCCGAACGCCACCATCGCGGTCGACATGCCGCCGCCGGCCACCGCCCAGCCCGCCGAGCTGCCGGCGCGGCGGGCCATGAGGCTCCCGACGGCGGTGGCCGCCACCAGGTAGACGACGATGGTCGCGGGCGCGATGGCGTCCATGCGCGGGCTCCTCTCCGGCTCGGCCGGGCGCGCCCGGCCTGCGTCACGCCGGGGCGGTCAGCGCCGCGAGGATGTCGTCCATCGCGTCGCGCGCCTTCGCCCGCATCTCGTCGTCGGTGGCGTCCTGTATCGGATGCGGCACGAAGACCGAGCCGCTCGCGATCGCGGGCATGCCGAGGGCCTCCGCCTGCATCCGGGCGGGGCGGACGAACTCGCTCGACGCCACCATGACGGCGGGAATGCCGCGGGTCTCGTAGTCGACCAGGTCGTGCACACTGCACGACGTGCAGGACCCTCAATCGGCGAGGGCCTGGATGACGGCCCGGCACCGCGCCCCCACCTCCTCCCGCAGGTCGTCCGGGGCCGGCTTGGTGTAGGTCGGCTTGCGCAGACGGATGACGTCGAGCGACGGGAAGCGCTCGCGGACGAGCCTTTCGACCTCGTCGCAGAAGACGTCGCCGCGCGCCTTCGCGATGTCGATGATGCCCAGCGCGCCCTCGAGGCGGGCGGGCCGGGCCGCGGGCTGCCGCCCCATGGGGGCGCGCTCGGCGGTCGGGTCGAGAATGATCGGTGATTCGCTGTGCATGTGTTTCACCCTGGTGTAGTGTCCGTGATCTCCCGCGTCACCGCCGTCGAGCCGGCCGCGCCGCTCGCCCAGCCGCCCACCACCGCCGAGAACTTGCCGGCGGTGCCGCCGGCCACCACGATCAGGATGTCGTCGTCGCGGCGGAACTTCGGCACGGGCGTGTCCAGCGCCGCCGGCGTCGGCCGGCCGTCCGGCCCGAGGAGCTCCGGCGGCAGGACCCCGGGGACCATGCCCTTCCGGCATTCGTCGTCGGGCAGCAGCTCGCGCAGGGGCCTCGCCGTCACCTCCTGGATGCGGGCGCGCAGGTCCGCCTTGGCGTAGCCGTCGCGCGTGAACGTCTTCGCGTGCTCGGGGCTCACCACCAGCAGCACCTCGCCCATGCGGTGCAGCCGAGGGTGCGCCACCGTCTCCATGCACCATCCCATGCTGGCCCCGAGCGACCGCGCCGTGCGCGAGAGCTGGTCCCGGATGGCCCGCGGCCCCTCGCCGGCGAAGACGGTGACGGTGCTCGCCTCGGCCGGGAACCCGCGCTCGACGTGCAGGGGCTCCCAGCCGCTGATCTCCTCGTGCTCGCCGATGCAGCAGGTGAACTTGCCGGGCTGCCCGAGGGTCGACATGTCGACCTCGCCGGGCCGGCCGCCCCCGACGTTGCGCACCAGGAGTTGCAGGGCCCGGCCGATGGTGGCGTTGGCCCGGAACCCCTGGCCGAAGACGTTGCCGCCGCAGTTGAGGCCGATGCGCCGGCGGATCGGGCCGTTGACGACGATGACCGGCGTCGCGAAGTAGGTCGTCGCCAGCACCCCGTGCAGGTTGAACGTGTCGGTGCACGCGGCCTCGGCGGCGGCGATGACCACCGGCAGGTACTCGGGCCGGCAGCCGGCCATGACCGCGTTGATGGCGACTTTCTCGACCGTGGCCGGGGCGAGGTTCGGGGGCACGTGGGCGACGACGTCGGACGCCGGCCGGCTCGTGCCCTCGAGCATCCGCAGCACCCTGTCCTCGGTCGGGGGCACCACCGGCAGCCCGTCGCCGAGACCCTGCGCCGCCATGAACTCGAACGGGTCGTCGTCGACGGGGATGCGCACCCGCCGCGCCCCGAGCGTCGCCGCGCCGCGCTGCACCGCGAGGCGCCGGGCCACCTCGGGGTCGTGAATCTTCGACCCGCACCCCGGGCGATGCTCGGGCAGGCCGTCCTCGTCGCGGACGATCTCGGGCGCGTCGACCCCGCAGGCTGTCGCCGCCTCGCCGATCAGCGCGAGCAGGTCCTGCTTCGCGAACCCCTCGAAGCTGCGGCGGACGCGGCGGGCCCCGCCGGTCAGCACGAGGGCCGGCACCGCGTCGAACCCGTAGTCGGCCGACACCGTGAGGTCGGCGTCGAGGGCCACGTCGAAGCTCAGGCCGTGCCGCTCCACGAAGCCGGCGGTGTCGGCGTCGGGGTCCTGCGACACCCCCGCGACCCGCAGGCCGTGCGGCCCGAAGGCGCGGTGAATCCGTTCGACGAGCGGCGCCGTCAGCTCGCACGTCGCGCAGTCGTGCTTGAAGAAGAAGAGCAGGGTGGCCCCGGGCGCGTCGCCGTCGCCGTCGAACGCGAGGGTGCCGCCCCGCCGGTCGGTCAGCGAGAACGCCGGCGCCTCGGCGCCGGCCGCGGGCAGGTCGGACATGGCGGAGAGTTTACCCGATGCGGCGGTGCCGGAGCCGCGCGCGCCGAATGGCGGCAGTGTCGGACGTTTCTCCGCGGCCGGCTGGAGTACCATGTGCGCGCCGGCCGGACAGGTGCGTTCAGAGTGGGAGAGGGTTTCCCGCTCGCCGCCGCAGGGGAAGCATGAGCCGAGACGTCTTGTTGTCGATGATGCTGGTGGCCGCGACCGGCCTGCTGGTGGGGTGCGACTCCGTCGGCTCCCTCAATCCGTTCTCGCCCGACGAGGAGGACCTGCAGCCGTCGTTCGCGGAGTTCGTGTCCGACCAGACGTGGACGGTGGGCGTCGCCATCCACATGTCGCTGCCGGCCGCGACCGGCGGGAACCCGCCCCTGACCTACCGCCTCTCGCCGGAACTCCAGTCCGGGCTGACCTTCGACGCCGCCGCGCGGACCATCTCCGGCACCCCGACCGCGGTCCAGTCGGCGACCACCTACGTCTACTCCGCTACCGACGACGACGACGACACCGCATCGATTCAGTTCCAGGCCAGCGTGGTCGCGGCTACACGGTGACGCGGACGGTGACGCCGGCGAGGCGGTGCGCGGGCAGCGCGCCGGTCGTTGGCGCGGGGGGGGGGGGAGCCGGTCAGGCCGCGTCGCGGTCGCGGCGGCCGGCGAGGAAGCCTTCGAGCGCTCCCTCCAGCCTCGCCATGCGCTCCCGCAGGTCGCCGATTTGGCGGCCGGCTTCATCGAAGCGGCCGTTCATCTCGCGCCGCAACTCGCGCACGTCGGTACGGAGCCAAGCGAACAGGGCGATGACCAGCGCGGGCGTCAGCCAGGGGGCGAGCTCCTGCATTCATCCAATCGTATCGCCCTCTGGTCTGGTGGCCCCGCCCGTCACGGCCCGTCCCCGCCCGTCGGCGGGTCCGCGGTGAGCGTCGTTCTTGGCAGCGGCGGGCGCTGCCGGCCGGCGCCCCGCCGGGGTCACGGAGCCGTCAGCAACTCCGAGTACAGGTCGTAGAAGGCGCCGACGTCGAGATCGAGCATCACCTCGACCGGCCGTCCGCGAGGGTCGCCGGGGTCCGTCACGGTGGTGGCGCCGCAGGCGGGGCCGAACGCCGTCTCGACCGTGATGGGCAGCGTCTCCGACACCGTCACCACCGACGGGTCGATGAGCCACGCCGCGGTGATGCAGTCCCACACGTAGTACGTCGCGGCGGGGTCGCGGGCATAGCGCGGCCCCATGTGGTGCTGCATGAGCCGGGTGAGGGGGGTGTCCGCGGCCACGATGCGGTCGAAGAGCGTCTTGCGCACCGGGGCGTGGTTGGTGACGTCGAGGCCGAACATCACCATCTCGGGCACGCCGGCCCGCAGGACCTCGTCCGCCGCGTCCGGGTCGAACCACAGGTTGAACTCGGCCGCCGGCGTCACGTTCCCCGGCACCCGCGCCGCCCCGCCCATGAAGACGAGGCGTCTGACGCGAGGCGCGAGGTCGGGGCGGGCGCGGAACACGTGCGCGAGGTTGGTCATGGGCCCGACCGCCACGAGGGTGACCTCGTCGGGCCGGCTCTCGATGGCGTCGATGATGAACGACGCCGCGTCGGCCGGCCGCGGGCGGACGGCGGCGAAGCGGCCCCCGTGCGGCGGGCGCACGTCGGGTCCCTCGTCGAAGGCGCCCTTGAACGAGATCGGCCCCCACCGCGCCTCCTGCCGGGCCGCCCTCTCCGGAGTGTTGACGAGGGGGACGCGGGCACCGAGGTGCAGCGGCACCTCGGCGCCCGCGTCCACCAGCTCCAGCAGGTGCAGCATGTGCTCGGCGCCCTGCGGCACGGTGTGGTTGCCGGCGACCACCGTGACCCCGAGCACGTCGACCCGGTCGGGCCGGCGGAGGAGCATGGCCAGGGCCGCCGCGTCGTCGTTGAAGATCGCCGAGTCGGTATCGTAGACGATGGGCTCGGGCTCAGAAACGGACATTGACCCCCACCTGGGCCCGGCGGGTGTCGCCGAGCCCGCTCCGGATGGTGCCGTCGAAGTTGAACAGCAGCGACCCCTGGGCGGTGTCGAGGATGTTGTCGGCGTTCAGGACGTTGAACACCTCGAAGACCGGCTCGACGGTGGCGCCGTTCCCGAGGCCGAAGCGCCGGGCGAGCCGCAGGTCCCACGTCACGAACTCGTTCTCGCGGCGCAGCGTGTTGCGTTGCAGGATCGACCCGTCGGCGCAGATCCGGTCGGACGGCTGCGCGGCGCGCGTCCCCGGGGCGGCGCACCGCTCGGACACCGGCGACGCCGACAGGACCTGGAACGCGTTGTCGAAGCGCACGTCGCCGGGGAGGGTCAGCAGCACGTAGCCGTTCGCCCCGTGGCGCCGGTCGCGGTCGGACCAGCCGAACTCGGGCGCGAGGTCGGCCGCGCTCGCGTAGCGGAACGTGAACGGGTCGCGCTCGTTGTCGTCGCCGGAGCGGTCGAACGCCAGCGTGTAGTTGGTCTCGAAGGTCAGCCGGCCCCCGAGCACGTCCCGCCCCCGCAGGCCGAGGGTCAGGCCGTGGTAGCGCGAGCGGGCGCTGCTCTCGGCGACGGTCAGGGCGCCGAGCCCGCCCCCGGTGGGGTGCGTGCCGAGGCTGAACGGCGCGCCGAGGACGGGGTCGTTGCGGTTGACGAAGCGGAAGAGGCCGTCGGTGCGGGCGTGGGTGAACGTGACGCTCGCGGCGAGGCCGCGCCCGAGGTCCCGATCCACGGCGGCGCTGAACGACCAGGTGCGCGGCAGCTCCAGGCCGCGATCGGCCACCCGCACCTCCGGCAGGAACGGCCGGGCCGCGGCGCCGTCGATCTGCCGGTCGAGGGGCGGCACCGGCCCGAGGGCGGGCGAGGCGGCGCTGCTGCGGAAGATGACCTGCTGGAAGGCCCCGTTGTCGGTGCGGTGCCCCGCGAAGACCAGCATCGGGATGCGCGCGACGTAGGACCCGGCGTTGGCCCGCACCACCGTGCGGCCGTCCCCGCCGGCGTCCCACGCGAGCCCCAGGCGGGGCTGGAAGTTGTCGAGGTCGTGGGGGATCCGGCCGTCGGAGGGGAAGCGGGGATCGTCGAGATAGGGCGCGAAGAAGGTATCCTCCGGCGCCACGAAGACGTCGGGGTGCCACGTGCCCTCCCAGCGGAGCCCGAGGTCGAGGGTCAGCCGGTCGTGCGGGGTCCAGGTGTCCTGCAGGAAGAGGCCCAGCTCCTGCGTGCGGAGCCGTTGCAGCCCGAGCTGGTCGGGGGGCACTCCCGGCACCGTCGCCGACTGCAGGTAGAGCAGCACCGGCCCGGTGATCTCCGTCCCCGCCGGGCAGACGCCGGCATCGCTGCTCGATCCGTCCGAGCAGGTGACGTAGCGGTTGCCGCGGGTCGCGAAGTTCATGAAGCCGTCGACCGAGTCGAAGAGGTAGCGGCTGTTCGCGAACCCGATGAACTGCTGCCCGGCCCCGGTCCGGTTGTACTCCACCCCCGCCTTGACGAGGTGGCGGCCCAGCAGGACCGACGCGTTGTCGAGCACCTGAAGGCGGGTGTCCCAGGCCGGGTCGATGGGCAGGAAGAACGGGAGCCCGATGCGGAAGCCGTCGGCGAAGTCCATGCCGACGTCGGGGAACGGCCGCCCCCCGAGGCGGTCGAACTGCGGCGGCCCCGGCAACGCCGCCCCCGGCATGAGCGGGCCGTCGTACCAGCGGGGCCGGTCCTCGCGCGCCCACTGCACGCGGAGCTCGTTCGAGAACGTGTTGCCGAGGAGCGAGCGCAGCCCGGCGTTGAACGCGTGCGACCGGTCCCCCTCGATGCCGTTGGCCGATCGCCCCCACGAGTCGACGTCGAAGGTGCCGTTCACCTGCTCGGACCACGTGTGGTTGTACTTCCCGCTGAGCTGGTGACGGGCGTCGAGGGTGACGTCGATCTTGGCGAGGAACGACCGGGCGTCGTCGGTGCGGCGGATGGGCCCGAACTCGTCGTCGAAGAGGCCCGGCCAGCGGGTCTGCAGGAACGTCTCGAGCCGGGCGAGCTCGGCCGGGCTCGCGACGCGGCGCTCCACCTGCCGGGTCTCGGCCGCCGCCTGCTGGTCGTAGGCGAGGAAGTAGAACGCGCGGTCGCGCACGAGGGGGCCGCCGAGGGTGCCGCCGACCTGGTTGCGTCCGAAGTCGGGCTCGCCGCCGCCCCGGTCGGGCGCGTGGGCGGCGGAGATCTCGTCCCACTGCCCGAAGTAGTGGGCCGATCCGCTCGCGTCGTTCGTCCCCGACTTGGTGATGACGTTGACGAAGCCCCCGGCCGAGCGGCCGAACTCGGCCGTCGCCCCCTGGTTCACCACCACGATCTCCTCGATCGCGTCCTGGTTGAAGGTGAACGCGGGCCGCTGGCCGCCCCGCTGCTCGCCGAAGAACGGGTTGTTGAAGTCGGCCCCGTCGACGATGACGTTGTTGAAGATGCCGCGCTGGCCGGCGATGTTGAGGACGTCGCCGTCCGGCCCCTGCGAGATCGACGCCCCCGGCGTCAGCAGGGCGAGGTCGAGGTAGTTGCGGCCGTTGCTGGGCAGCCGGTCGACGACTTCCTCGGCCACCCGCTGCGAGCTCGTCACGTCGGCCGTCGACACCAGGAGCGCGGTGTCCGCGGCCACCGTGACCGTCTCCGCCGCCACCACCCGCAGGTCGACCGCGAGGTCGAGGGTCTCGCCGACGCGCAGCGCCGCGCCCTCGATGCGCTCGACGCCGTACCCCCCGTCCGCCGTCACCGTGAGGTCGTAGGTGCCCGGGGGCAGGAGCGCCCGCACGAACGTGCCGGCCGGGGTGGTCTCGACGACGGACTGCAGATCGGTCTCGCGGTGCAGGACGACGATCACCGCGCCAGGCATGGGCTGACCGAGCGGGTCGCGGACCACGCCGCGGATGACGCCGGTCGTCGCGCCCGCCTGGGCCGCCGCGAACGGGGCCGAGGCCGCGACCGCGACAAGGACCAGCGCCGCAGCGATCAGCCGGCGCCGGGCGGCGTGCGGCCGAGGCTGACGCAGCGCGCGGCAACCCGTGGCGGCGGCGTGCGTCGTGTCGGGGCCGGCGGGGCGCGGGATGCATCGCCGCACCGACGCCGGGCGAGCCGTGCCGGCAGCCTCGGTCATCGTCGCGAGCCCGGGGCGATGACGCGCCGCCTGCGAGCGCCGGGTCATCCCGTGTGGCGGCCTTTCTCGGTCGGATGGGCCCAATATTCTCCCTCGTCGCCCTTGTCGGGCCCCGCGTTCTTCACCCGTTGGCCCCTTGCAGCCCAGTGGCCCCCCGCCGCTCCCGGTGCCACGTGGAGCTCCACCACGGCTTCTGGCCTGTCGATCTCTATTCCGGCAGGGCCAGCGCGATCAGCTCGGGCACCGGCGACCCGCCGACGGTCAGGGCGATGTACTGCCGGCCGTCGAGCAGATAGGTCATCGGGGTGCCGATGGCCCCCCGCGGGATGTCGACCGACGCCAGCTCCTCGCCGGTGGCCTTGTCGACGGCGAGCAGCCGGGGCCCGCCCGTCGACCCGCCGGTGGTCAGCGCGTAGACGAGCAGGGTCGGGGTCACCAGCGGCCCGCTGCGGCTGTGGTCGCCGCCCACCGGCGGCAGGTCGAGGTCGCGCAGCAGGGGATGGTTCCGCACCCGATCGCCGTCGCCCAGGGGGTTCATCCACACGTGGTCGCCGGTGTTCAGGTCGATGGCCGTCATCCGCGAGTAGGGCGGCTTGAACAGGGGCAGGCCCTGGGGCATCGTCGGCGACCGGGTGCCGGCCCCGCGCGCCTCGATGATGTTCAGGGTGGCGCCCTCGCCGGGCTCGGGGTCGCGGTAGTTGCGCACGCTGAACGCGTTGACCGACGGCACGTAGAGCATGCCCGTCTCGGGGTCGACGGCGGCCCCCGACCAGTTGGCGCCGCCCCCCGCGCTGGGGCGCTGGATGGTCCCGCTCAGGCTCTGCGGCGTGAACAGCGGACCGAGGCGGAAGCCGTCGACCGCGTCGATGGCCATCTGCTGGATCTCCGGCGTGAAGTCGGCGAGGTCGTCGATGGTCGCGCCCTGGTACTCGAACGCCGCCGGCCGGGTGGGGAACGGCTGGGTGGGCCACGGCAGCTCGCCGGGGATGTCGGTGTCGGTGGGCACCGGCCGCTCCTCGATGGGCCACACCGGCTCGCCGGTCACCCGGTCGAAGACGTACAGGAACCCCTGCTTGCTCACCTGCGCCAGCGCCTTGATCGGACGGCCGTCGACCTCGATGTCGACGAGGTTGGGGGCGGCGGGGAAGTCGTAGTCCCACAGCCCGTGGTGCACCGCCTGGAAGTGCCACTCGCGCTGCCCGGTCTCGATGTCGAGGGCCACCACGCTCTCCGCGAACAGGTTCTCGCCCGGCCGGTGCCCGCCGTAGTAGTCGGGGGCCGGGGTGTTGGTGGGCAGGTACACGAGGCCCAGCTCGGGGTCGGCGCTCATCATCGTCCACACCCCGACCTTGCCGGTGACCCGCCACGAGTCGCCGCCCCAGGTGTCGTTGCCGAACTCGTCGCCCTGGGGAATGGTGTGGAACGTCCACTTCGTGCGGCCGGAATGCACGTCGAAGCCCCGCATCCACCCCGGCGGGGCCTCCCGCGTGATGTTGTACGACGAGATGGACGACGGGGTGATGATGGTGTCGCCGACCACCAGGGGCGGGGACTGCACCGAGTAGAGCAGGGCGTTCAGCCAGTCGCGGTCGCCGCGGCCGGCGCGGGGGATGTCGCGGGTCAGGTCGACGCGGCCGTTCTCGCCGAAGTCGGCGCAGGGCCTCCCGGTGGCCGCGTCCACGCAGAGCAGGAAGCCGTTGCTCGTGCCCCAGAAGACGCGCTCGGCCGACCCGTCCGTCCAGTACGCGACCCCGCGCTGGTTCCACCGCGCGGTCATGGTGGTGGTGCCCGCCTCGTAGGTCTTCGGGTTGTAGACCCACAGGGTCTCCCCGGTGGCGGCGTCGACGGCCGCGCCCTGCGAGGTCGGCATGTTGATGAAGAGCCGGCCGCCGACCATCAGCGGCGTCGCCTTGAGGTTGTTCGTGTAGGGCGCCTGGCGGTCGCGCCAGCGCTCGGGGTCGGCCGCGTCGAGGGCCCCGAAGATGACGTCCGACCGCGCCCGCCACTCGCCGCCGCCCGGCGTCGTCATGCTGACCCAGGCGTCGGCCGACTGCCAGCGCCAGGCGATCTCGAGGTCGCCGAAGTTGTCGGCGTCGATCTGGTCGAGGGGCGAGTACTTGGTGCTGCCGACGTCGCCCCCGTAGGTCGGCCACTCGCCGTCGGCCGGCGCCCCCTGTTGCGCGGCCGCCGTCGGTGCGGCCATCAGCGCCGCGGCCAGCATCCAGCCGATCGGGTGAACCCGTCGCGTCATCGTCGTCGCTCCTCGCAGGTGTCGAGCTTCGTGACCGAAGCCATCATGATACTGCCACCCGCGAAGGTAACGCGTTCCGGGCTAGAATGACCGGACCATGCCCGAACGGATCCGCGGCCGGCGGCGACTGGCGGCGGCGGGTGCCGCCGCCGCGGCGGCGGTCGGGGGCGTGCTGGGCACGGCGGCGCTGGAGGGACAAGGGGAAGTTGCGCGGCAGGACCCGCGGCCGGCGCCCGAGACCTGGCATTGGGTGCTCCCCGCCCAGCACGACGGGGTCGAGGTCGTCGAGCTGCATCCCGGCGACTGCTACGTGATCCGGCAGGTCGACGGCATCGTGTACTTCGGCGAGCCGCCGCCCGACGTTCTCGATCTCCAGGCCCGGCTCGGCGAGCCGATCGCCCATCGCGTCGAGGAGGTCGGCGAGTGCCGGGAGGATGAGTGCATAGCGATGTCCCGGCTGACGCAGGCCATCGTGGACCGGCTCGTCGAGGCCGGCGACCGGCGGGCCATGCGGCGGGCCGACCACCGGCCGTCGCCCCTCGACGACATGCGGGGCGGCGCCTATTCGGACGTGGGGTCCGAGGAGCGCTCGCGCTACCGCCAGACCCGCGAGCAGCGCATGGCGTACCTGCACCTGCAAACGGCGGCCCGGGACAACTGCTATGCGGCGCAGGTGCCGAGGACGCTGACGATCCATGTCCGGGATCGCCAGCACCGCCCCGACCGCACCGGCTTCTACAGCGGATACCTGTACCTGGAACACCACCACGCGCCGGTACCCGGGCGGGTGGCCGGGCGTCTGCGCCTTGGACCGGCGCGGATGCCTGAACAGCCGGTTGGGCGGCAGGCAGAGTCGCACGGCGGCGTATTTCCGACGGGGCGTCTGCGCCTTGGAGCGGCGCGGACGCCCGGCCAGCCGGTTGGGCCGGCCGCGGCGCCGCCGGGCGCCGACGAGCAGGTTGGCAACGAGCTCGTTCTCGAGGAGGCGAACGACCGATGAAACGATACCTGATGACCCTCTCCATCGTCGCCCTGGCCGTGTTCGCGGCGCAGTGGCAGACCCGCGGCGCCGCCGTGCAGAGCCCCGACGGCAGCCCCAGCCACCGCTTCGAGGAGCTCGCCGACGGAGTCTGGTTCGCCATCGCCAGCGGGTCGATGACGGTCATGAGCAACTCGCTCGTCATCATCAACGACGACCACGTCATGATCGTCGACACCTCGGTGACCCCCGCCGCCGCGCGCGGGCTCATGGAGGGCGTCGCCACGCTCACCGACAAGCCCGTCCGCTACGTCTTCAACAGCCACTACCACTTCGACCACGCGCACGGGAACCAGATCTTCGGCGACGACGTGGAGATCATCGGCCACGACTTCGTGCGCACGATGCTGTCGTCCGACGTCCTCAGCCAGCGCACCAACCGCTCGTTCACCGCGGTGATCCCGGACCAGATCGAGCGGCGCAAGGCGCAGATCGCGGCGACCGAGGACGCGGACGAGCGGGCGCAGCTCGAGACCGAGCTCCGCATCCAGGAGGCGCACTGGGAGGCGCTGAAGGAGACCGTGCCGACCCCGCCCAACCTGACCTACAGCGACACCATGACCCTGGTGAAGGGCGGTCGCGAGGTTCAGCTCCACTTCCCCGGCCGCGGCCACACCGGCGGCGACACCCTGGTGTTCCTGCCCGAGGAGCGCATCGTGTTCACCGGCGACTTCTTCGTCGGCCGCCCCGGCGGCGCCGGCCTGCCGTACATGGGCGACGGCTACGTCGAGGAGTGGCCGGCTTCGCTCGACCGGCTGAAGGCGCTCGATTTCGACGTCATGGTGCCCGGCCACGGCACGCCGTTCACCGAGCGCGAGCAGATCGACTACCTGCAGGCGTACCTCCGCGACCTGAACCGCCAGGTGAACGACCTCTACGCCCAGGGCGTCTCCGCCCAGAGCGCCGCCCGGCGCGTGGACCTCAGCGCCCACGTGCAGCACTTCGGCCCGAACGCGGCCCGGCCCGACCCGCGCGCGGTGGTGCGGATGTACGAGCTGTTGCAGACCAGGTACCCGCGCTAGCGGCGGGCGGGCCGGTCGACATGGCCATCATGCAACGGGCGGCGCAGGTGGCCAACGGCCGGGCGGCGGCGCAGGACGACTCGTCGGCGTAGGGGGCGCTGTCGTTCAACTGGGCAGGACCGTGTTCCAGCACCACGTTTCCTGGGATCCGGTCAAGGAACGGAGGAACCTTGGCAAGCACGGCGTCACGTTCGCTCTGGCCGCCACCGTCCTCGAAGATCCTCTCGCCCTGTCGGTTCCTGACGAGGACCACAGCGCGACCGAGGAACGTTGGTTGACCCTCGGTCAGGCCGCCAACGGGACTCTGCTTGTGGTTATTCACACGTACCAGGAGGTCCGCGTCGATGCCGCCGCCGTTCGCATCATCTCTGCGCGGAGGGCGGGGAGGCGCGAGCGGCGGCAGTATGAGTCGAAGTGATGAGACCAGAATACGACTTCTCCAAGGGGGAGCGTGGCAAGTTCTTCCGTAGCGCGGCCCGGTTGGTTCTGCCTGATCGCGATCGCGGGTCTACGGGAGTGAAGCCGGATTACGATTTTCCCGATGCTGCCCAGCGAGTGCCCGACGAAGTCCGTGACGGGCTGGAAAAACTGGCTATTGCGATTAGCGGCAGTCCTGGTTGCCTGCGGTTCGTGGAGGAGTCCGTCAGGGTACGATGGAAGAAGCTGCTTGACGAATGGGAGCTCGCAGAGGACATCCCGTTGCTTGTGCGGAAGGGCTCCGGGAAGAAGGGCTCGGTGGTCGTTCATGAATCGGGCCGAGAGCTGGTCCTGTGCGACAATTCGCCGGCACAGTGGGGGTGTTGGCTGGCCGTCGCCGGCAGGGTGCTGAGCGTCGCCGAGGTTCGAGAGTCGTTCGAACGCGACGAGATCCCGGTGGCCATGGTGCTTACGAAAAAAGAAAAGGAACAGGCGCGATATCGATGCTCCCTGGGAGCATACAGCGTGAATGTGCATGGATGGAAGCTGTGCCACATTGAGCCTGTGGGGATGAACGTCCGCAAGCCCCTGGAAGAGCTTCCCATTACGCAAGTGCAAGCTGCGTTCCGCAAGTTTCTGGATCCGGCCAACTACTTCCTGTTGGCGAAGCCGTTGGGCGGCTTGGGTGAAGTGGAGGTCTTCCAGCGGGACGTTCTGCGTGCGGGTGCATGACGTCCATTCGCACCCTTCTCGGCGCGCCAGACGGGTTAGTCAGTGGCGCTCGAGCGACGGCGCATCTGCCGACTTCGAGTTCCGTACGATCGAGTGGCGGCGCATTTGACGACTTTCAGCCCTCCCCGTCCAGCGGGCTGTAGACGATCATCTGTTCTTCTTGGTCCTGGCGATGGGAACGCCCTTGTAGGGGCCGGGAGACTTCTTGTGCGAGACGATCATGCCGGCGCTCCTGTCGATCTTCACATAGCGCCCGCTACGCGGGTTCTTGACCTGGACCACGTCCCGCTGTCTGCTGCGCGTCGGTGCCTTTGCAGTCATCCTTTCAGCGCATTCTGAATCGCGCGAGCGGCAAGCGCCCGCCGGGGTGTCAGTGATTCGCCGCCGTCAGTTGCATGAACGCCGACCGCAGCGAGGACTCCGCTTCTGCCAAGCGGGCGCGCGTAGCGTTGAGCCAGCCGCGGCTCGCGTCCGTCCGCTCGCGGCCCACCTCGAGCATGCGCCCGACCTCTTCCGCCTGCGGTCCGCCGAGACCGCGGCGGCTCGCGACCATCTGCTCGGGGTCGAGCGCGGCCTGGATCAGTGCCACGTCGACCGGCAGCGGCTCGCCGTAGGCCTCCTCGTACAGGTGGCGCAGCTCTTCCGCGGTCAGCTCCTTCGGGCGCTTGCGCTGGGCGCGGCCGTACTCCGTGATCTCCGACGCGTAGTGGTGGCCGACGCGGAACGGAACCTCGGCGTGGCGCAGCAGGGTGTCGGCGACCTCCGTCATCGTCGCGTAGTCGGCGTCGACCTCCGCGAGCGAGCGCGCCGGGTCGACCACGAGGCCGTTCACGACGCGCGCGTAGACCCGGTACATCTCGGCGGCCTTGGCGACGGTCTCGATGAGCTGGTCGGGGGAGCGGTAGTCGGCCATGCCTGTCGACGTGTTGTGCGCGGCGAGGAACACCGTCTGGGCGTCGCCGATCACGGTGCTCGCGAGCCGCCGGAGCGTGGCGAGAATAACGGGGTTCCGCTTCTGCGGCATGATGCTGCTGACCCCGGTGAGCGACCGGTCGAGGACCAGCCACGGCGCGGGGTCGTGGTACTGGACGTGCACGTCCTCCATGAGCTGCCCGATCGACAGGGCGGAGATCGCGAGGGTCGAGGCGACCTCCGTCTTCGAGTCGACCGACGAGACGTGGTTGGCGTCGTAGGCGTTCTCGACGACGCCGTCGAACCCGAGCAGCTCGGCGAGGCGCCCGCGGTCGACGGGGAACCCGGAGGTGGCGAGGGCGGCGGCCCCGAGGGGGCTGCGGTTCAGCCGTGCAAAGGCCTCCTCGAGGCGCTCGGCGTCGCGGTCGAGGGCGGCGGCGAAGGCCAGCAGGTAGTGGGCCAGCGACGTCGGCTGCGCCTGCACGCCGTGGGTGTAGGCGGGGACGATGGTCCCGGTGTGCCGGGAGGCGAGGTCGAGCAGGGCGTCGCGCGGCTCGAGCAGGGCCTCGTAGGCGTCGAGCACGGCCGCGCGGATGGCGAGGCGCCGGAACGTCGAGCCGATGTCCTGGCGGCTCCGGCCGGTGTGGAGCCGCGACGCGTCGCGGCCCGCGACCTCGACGAGGCGCGCCTCGAAGTCGAGGTAGTCCGAAGAGCGCGGGGCGTCGGGCTCGGCCTGCCCGGCGATGACGGCCGAGATGCCGCGCGCGATCTCCGCCGCCATCGGCTCGGGCACCAGGCCGACCTCGGCCAGCATGACGATGGACGCCTTGTTGATCTCGCCCAGGTGGTGGAAGTCGTCCTGCACGGGCTGTGCGAATGCCGGACCGGTGCCGAGCGCGAGGCCGAGCCCCACCACTGTCGCGAGTTGACCACGTGACATCGCGTTCCTCCTGTATCGGTTGCCCCTCTGGATTCCTCCGGCGCCGCGGCGGTGGTTCATCAATTTCAGGAGAATTGATGAAGATTGATGATCTCATCAATCCAGCGTTCCCGGGTCCACCGTCACCGCGATCCCCCAGGTCGAGACCTACTCCAGCAGCCGGATGCGGTGGGCCTCGCTGTCGCCGACGTAGAGGCCTTGGCCGGGCTCGTAGAAGATGCCGTGGGGCCTCGCCATGCGGCAGCGCAGGGGGTCGTCCTCGGGGCCGTCGCCGCGCTGGCCGTCGCCGAGCACGGTGGAGATGAGGCCGGTGGCGGTGTCGACCATGCGGATGACGTGGTTCTCGGTGTCGGCGATGTAGAGGCGGCCCTCGGCGAACGCGAGCCCCTTGGGGCCGGCCAGGGTCGCCGCGGCGGCGGGGCCGCCGTCGCCGGTGAAGCCCTGCTCGCCGGTGCCCGCGACGTGGTGGATGGTCTCGGCCGCGAGGTCGATGCGGTAGATGGCGTTGCCCTCGCGCAGGGCCAGATACAGGTTGCCGTCGGGGTCGCTGGCCATGGCCCGCGGGCCGTTCAGCGGCGTCCCGGCGAGGGGCGCGCCGTCGGGCGTCGGCTCGCGTTCGCCGGTGCCGGCCCAGGTCTCGATGAGGCCGGTGGCGTGGTCGACGCGGCGGATGCGGTGGTTCCCGATGTCGCAGATGAGCAGCCGGCCCTCGGGGTCGAAGGCGATGCTGTGGGGGCGGCGGAGCATGGCCTCGACGGCGGGGCCGCCGTCGCCGGAGAAGCCGGCCTCGCCGGTGCCGGCGACGGTGGAGATGATGCCCGTCTCCGCGTCCACGCGCCGCACCACGTGGCTGTCGCGCTCGACGATGTAGAGGTGGCCCTCGCCGTCGAACTGGATCTCGTGGGGCATGTTCAGGGCCGCCTCGGTGGCGGGGCCGCCGTCGCCGTGGTAGCCCCGCTCGCCGTTGCCGGCGATGGTC
Source organism: Vicinamibacterales bacterium (assembly GCA_965261285.1). Classification (GTDB taxonomy): domain Bacteria; phylum Acidobacteriota; class Vicinamibacteria; order Vicinamibacterales; family UBA8438; genus JAJEEA01. The sequence goes on from OZ253457.1 coordinate 1,127,142, forward strand.
GTGGTCGCGCCCGTCTCGCGGTCGAGCCGTCGGATGCGCTGGTTGTCGAGGTCGCAGAAATACAGCGCGCCGTCGGGGCCGACGACGACGCCGTAGGGGTTGGCGACCTGCGCGTCGGAGAGCCCGGCGGCGCCGTTGCCGATGACGGTGGTGACGGTGGCCGCCTCCGCGTGGGCGAGGCCGGCCGACAGCAGGAGTCCCGTTGCCAGAGCGATCGCACGTTTCATGATGTCCTCGTCGTCTCGCGGCCCGCATCGCGGGCCGGGTCGGTGTTGCGTTCTCCCTGCGCGGTCCGGCCGCGCCCCTCCAGGTCAGAACCGCGCCCGGATGCCGCTCGCACGGGCCGCCGCCTCCGCCGCCTCGTCCTCCCGGCCGGTGGTGCGCAGCAGCGCCGCGTACTCGTCGAGCACGGTGAGCAAGCGGTCCAGATCGCGGTCCGGTTCCGGCGTGTCGAGCAGTATCGCCAGCACCTCGACGTACAACGGCTCCGCCTCCCGGTACCGCTCCTGCTGCAGGAGGAACCCCGCCAGCATCGTCCGCAGCTCCAGCACGTCGTCGTGATAGAACCCGTGCGTCCACTCGAGCGCCTCGAGCGCCCGCCAGTACAGGGGCTCCGCCTCCTCGACGCGGCCCAGGTCCGTGTAGAACACCGCGATGTCGGCCGCGAACCGGGCCACCCGCGGCGAGTCCGGACCGTCGATCGCTTCGAGCAGCGCCAGCGACTCCAGGTACGCCGACTCCGCTTCCTCGTCGCGGGCCTCCGCACGGTACAGGTCGGCGAGGTTGCCCAGCGTCAGGGCCCGGCGGGGATCCGTGTCCTCGAAGTCCTCGGCGACCTGCGCGGCCAGCAGGAAGAACGACTCCGCCTCTTCGATCCGGCCGTCCTGGTAGGCGAAGGCCGCCGCGTCCATGTACTGCTCCCAGGACTGAGTCTGGCATCCGGCCAGGATCGCCAGCGCCGCCGCGATGGCAAGCCACGAGGGCGTGGCGGTCCCCGCGGCGCCGAGAACGGCGCGGGCGGGGCCGGGCACGAGGCGACCGCGCGGTTTCGCCGGATGGAGGTTCCAGCGGGGTGCGCGCCGCCGCCGACAGACCGCGGGCGGCGCCGTGACGCATTCCACGCGGGCAGCATCGCCGGTCGACTGCGGCAGCGTTCTTTTCACGGGTTCCTGGCCCTGGTGTGCAATCGTTCCCACAACGCCGCTTGGCGCCCAATCTCTCCAGAAGCCGGCGCCGTGCTGCTGCGCGGACTCCTGGCATCATGCCCGGCGCGCCGGTCGCCGGGCAGATCTCCGCCTCCGTCTCCGACGGCTCCATCGTCCGGGCCTTCGAGGGACGGTTGACATTGTGGCATGTCCATGTCCAAATCGTGTCGGTCGAGCACGCCATGACGACATCGTCCGGGCCGGTGCGAACGCTGCGGCGGCGGGCGCGGGGTGGCAGCCCTCGATGCTTGGGCATGGACGGCCCCAGGCGGCGCCGGGGTTGCCGTAGCGAGATTCACGAGACGGACAAACAGGGAGTGGAGACGATGACGAGAAGCAGGCTGGCGTTTCTCGGAGCGCTTGCAGGCGGCCTGGCCGTCTGCATGCTGGTGCTGCAGCCGGGGCTGGGTGCCCGTCAGGCGGCGGTCGCCATCGACGACGACGACATCGGCGGGGTCGTGACCGGGCCGAACGGGCCGGAGGCGGGGGTCTGGGTGATCGCCGAGACCATGGACCTGCCGACCCGGTTCAACCGCACCGTGGTGACCGACGACGAGGGCCGCTACGTGGTGCCGGACCTGCCCGAGGCGACCTACGACGTCTGGGTGCGCGGCTACGGTCTCGTCGACTCGCCCAGGCAGCAGGCGTCGCCGGGGACCCGCGTCGATCACACCGCGGTGGTCGCGCCCGACGAGCAGGCGGCGGCGCAGTACTACCCGTCCGGCTACTGGTACGCGCTGCTCGAGGTGCCGGGGCCCGAGGAGTTCCCGGGGACCGGTCAGGACGGCAACGGCATCTCGCCGAACGTGCCGAACCAGGCGGCGTGGCTGCGCGGCCTGAAGTCGGGCGGGTGCACCGCCTGCCACGGGCTCGGGAGCAAGGCCACGCGCGAGATTCCGCCCGAGCTCGGCGAGTTCGACTCGCTGGTGGCGGCCTGGGACCGCCGCATCCAGTCGGGGCAGGCCGGGGGCAGCATGAGCAACGGGCTCGACCGGATGGGCCGCCGCCGCGCGCTCGAGATGTACGCCGACTGGACCGGCCGCATCATGGCCGGCGAGGTGCCGCCCGAGGCGCCGCCGCGGCCCCAGGGAGTCGAGCGCAACGTGGTCGTCACCCAGTGGGACTGGGCCGATCCGACGGCCTACCTGCACGACGAGGCGTCGACCGACAAGCGCGACCCCACCGTGAACGCCTACGGCCCCGTCTACGGCGCGCTCGAGGCCAGCGCCGACTACGTGCCGGTGCTCGACCCCGTGAACCACGCCATCTCCGAGGTCGTGGTGCCGGTGCGCGACCCCGACACGCCGGTCGCGGCGGGGCCGCCCCTCGCGCCCTCGCCCTACTGGGGGAACGAGGCCATCTGGGACAGCCAGACCAACGTGCACAACCCCATGCTCGACCAGGACGGCCGCGTCTGGCTGACGTCGCGGGTGCGGGGCCCCGAGAACCCGCCGATGTGCCTGGAGGGGTCCGACCATCCGTCGGCCCGCGTGTTCCCCAACCCCCGGGCGAACCGGCACCTGGCCGTGTACGACCCCGCGACCGACGAGATGACCCTCGTCGGCACCTGCTACAGCACCCACCACCTCATCTTCGCCGAGGACGAGAACAACACCCTGTGGACGAGCGGCGGCGGGCAGGTCATCGGGTGGCTCGACACCAACCTGTTCCTCGAGACCGGTGACGAGGAGGCGGCCCAGGGCTGGAGCCCGCTCGTGCTCGACACCAACGGCAACGGCGTCCGCGACGAGTGGGTCGAGCCCGGCGAGCCCGCCGACCCGACGAAGGACACCCGCATCCGCTCCGGCTTCTACGGCGTCGCCTACAACCCGGTCGACGGCAGCATCTGGGGATCGTCGCTCGGCATGCCCGGCGCGGTGCTGCGGTTCGACCCCACCGGCGACAACCCGTCGGAGACGGGCCTCACCGAGTTCTACGAGGTGCCGTTCGAGAACCCCGGGGCCGAGGTGCAGGACGGCTACTCGCCGCGCGGCATGGACATCGACCGCAACGGCGTCGTGTGGACGCCGCTGGCGAGCGGCCACATGGCGAGCTTCGACCGTAGCAAGTGCACGGGGCCGCTGAACGGGCCGGACGCGACCGGCCAGCACTGCCCCGAGGGGTGGACGCTGTACGAGGAGCCCATGCCCCAGATGAAGGGCATCGACGCCTCGGGCAGCATCGAGGGCAGCTACTACACGTGGGTCGACCAGTTCGACACCCTGGGGCTGGGCGGCGGCGTGCCCATCAACACCGGCAACGCGGCCGAGGGTCTGCTCGCCCTTCGCGACGGCGAGTGGGTCACCCTGCGCGTGCCCTATCCGCTCGGGTTCTACACCAAGTGGATGGACGGCCGCATCGACGACCCCGACCTCGGCTGGAAGGGCAAGGGCGTCTGGGCCACCTGGAGCACCCGGGCCCCGTTCCACGCCGAGACCGGCGCGGGCACCCCGAGCAAGGTGGTCCACTTCCAGATCCGCCCCGACGCGCTGGCGAAGTAGCTCGGCGCTGACGTACTACGCGCGGGTGGATGCCTCGCCGCATCCACCCGCGCGTCGGCTTCTCTGCGCCCGCATCGCGGGGGGGACCGGGTCGTCGCATGGACCGCCCGCAGTGCGGTGAAGTGATACTCTGGGCTTCGCAGGTAACTGGTTCGCAGCCTGCGGGCTGGCGAACACACGGAGAGCTCGCAGATGAAGACCTATCCCGCCGTCGTCGAGCGCGACGCGGATACCGGACTGTACGTCGGCTGGGTTCCCGATTTCCCCGGGGCTCACAGTCAGGGCGAGACCCTGGACGAGCTTCACGGGAATCTGCAGGAAGTCATCGAGCTGCTCCTCGAGGATGGCGAGGCTTCGACGGAGAGCGAGTTCGTTGGGGTCCACCACATTCGCGTAGCTTCCCGTTGATCATCGTGCCCACCGCCGGTTTCCAGCGCGCTCCGTCCGCCCCTACTTCTCGTCGGGGCCGCGATCCTCGGACTCGATCTCGTCGTTGGTCAACGGGTAGTCGAACGCACCCTCGCGCAGCAACCGGCCGAACTCGCGCACGCGTTGCCATCTGACGAACTCGGTGACGGCGCGCCTGATCGCCGGACTCATCTTCATCTTCGCCGGTCAGCCGGCGGAGGTCGTCTGTGGTAGGCTCGTTCCCAACCGACGGACGGCCGCCCACCTGACGATCATCGCTGTCGACCTTGACTGGGCGGTCGGTGCCGTCTACCGACTGATCGTTCCGATGATCGCTCGTACCATTCCGTTCAGTATCGTCCATTCTGATGCGAACCCCATCGGCCGCCGCTGGTCGGCCATACAATCGAAGGCGAGCATGCGCCGTGCGGCGCTCTCAGCAGAGGCCGTCTGGCGTGATGGTGGACGGATCATTCCTGCGGACGTGCCGCGTCTGCCGGGCAAGGCCGTGCCGACGCTGCGAGGCACTTGAGGTGCATCGCCGCCGTCGTCTGTGACGGTCCGGCATTTTGTCTGAATTCGTCCGTAGCGAGCTTCCGGAGGCCCGTAGATTCCCGGTCGGAAAGTGGCTCGTCCACCCACGTCCGCAACGACCGCGTCTCGTGCCGACGCCGGTCATCGGCTTGGTCCGCTAGGCGGTTCGCCCGCCGCCACCCCCGCACGATCTTCTCGACCTGGGCGGCGGTGCCCGACAGCGCTACGTTCAGCAGGTCGTCCTCGGTCTCCGGCGCTGCAAGGCGGCGCTGATGACGACGTTGGTATCGAGCACCACCCCGGTCAGCCGTCATCGGTCAGGAGCGCGTCCAGCCTCGCGTCCGTCAACCCGCTTGCGGCGGCTTCCGCGGCAAGGCGGTCCACGGTCTCGGTCACGCGCGTCCACGCCGCGCCCCGGAGTCGTTCGTACTGTTGAACCGACATCATGACGCCGACGGGCCTGCCCTTCTTGGTGACCCGAACCGGCGCGCTCTGGGCGGTGTCCAGCAGATGGTCGAACCGGTTCTTGGCGTCCCGGGCCGTGATCTCCCTCATGAGCCCATCGTAGCGATCATGAACTCCTTCGACAACCCGGCGATGGCAGCGAGGTCGCCGCCCGGCGGCCTTCCCTGCACCCCCCGCACGGCTTCCTGCCCCAGCTCGATCCGGCGAAACGTATTGCCGGTAGAGGTCAAAATTGGAATAATACTCTACCGATATCGGGCTCCGGGACCGCGGCGGCTCCCACGAAAGCGTCATGGCAGACTCGTTGCGAGACATCCTCCTGGACTTTCGGGAGGCCGAGCTGGTCACCGGCGTCCCGCGCCGCGTGGACGTGACGCCGATTCCCGGCAAGGCGACCGTGTGCATCGGGCCGCGGCGGGCCGGCAAGTCGACCTTCCTGTTCCAGCTCGTGCGGAAGCTGCTCGACCGCGGCGTGCGGCGCGAGAACGTCCTCTACCTGAACCTGTTCGACGACCGGCTCCGCCACCTGCAACGCGACGGGCTCGGCACCGTGGCGGACGCCTACTTCTCGCTCTACCCGGAGAAGAAGCACACGGAGACGGTCTACTGCTTCTTCGACGAGATTCAGGTCGTCCCCGGCTGGGAGCCGTTCGTCGACCGCCTGATGCGGACCGACCGTTGCGAGGTGTACATCACCGGGTCGTCGGCCCGCATGCTGTCGCGCGAGATTGCGACGCAGATGCGCGGCCGGGCGTTGGCGTGGGAGATCTTCCCGTTCTCGTTCCGGGAGTTCCTCGACTTCCGGGGCGTCGACGGCGACGGCCCCTTCTCGACGCGGAAGCGGCTGCTGGTGCGCAAGGCGTTCGACGAGTACTGGGACAGGGGCGGATTCCCGGAGGTCGCGGGCCTCGACCGCGCCCTGCGCATCCGGATCCACCAGGAATACTGGGGCGCGATGCTGTTCCGCGACCTCGTCGAGCGGCATGACGTCGCCCATCCCCGGGCGGTCGCGGATCTGGCGCACCGGCTCGTGGACAACACCGCGTCGCTGTACTCCATCAACCGGCTCACGGGCTATCTGCAGGCGCTCGGGCACCGGGCGCCGAAGCCGGCCGTGTCCAGCTACCTGGAGTGGTTCGAGGACGCCTTCTTCCTGTTCACGGTGCGTCTCTTCGACGCCTCCCTGGCGCGGGCCAACGCGAATCCCAAGAAGATCTACTGCGTCGACCATGCGCTGGTGCGGTCGGTCGGCTCGGGCGTCCTGGTCGACGCGGGCCATCTGCTCGAGAACCTGGTGTTCATGGGGCTGCGCCGGTCGACCCCGGACATCCGCTACTACCGTTGCGCCAACGGACGGGAGGTCGACTTCGCGGTGCGCATGGCGGACGGCTCGCGCGCCCTGGTCCAGGTCTGCGAGTCGCTGGCCGATCCGCGAACCCGGAAGCGGGAGGTGACGGCGCTCGACGCCGCGATGGCCGAGCTGCAGTTGCCGGCGGGCACCATCGTGACCCGCGACGAGGAAGAGACGATTCCCGTCGGCGCCGGCGCCATCGACGTCGTGCCGGCCTGGCGCTTTCTGCTCGACCCGAGCGGCGTGTTGTCGCGGGGGCGATGAGCGGAGGCCGGTCGGTGGCCCGGCGCGTCCCCGCGGCGGTGGAGACGGTCGACGGTGAGCAGCATCAGCGGCCGGGCGCGTCCCCGCGGCGGCGGAGCCAGTCGACGGTGAGCAGCAGGAGGACCGCGAAGGCGATGAGGAACGTGGCGACGGCGAGGATGGCGGGGCTGATCTGCTCGCGGATGCCGGCCCACATCTGGCGTGGCAGGGTGCGCTGGTCCTCGCCGGCCATGAAGAGGACCACGACGACCTCGTCGAACGAGGCGGCGAACGCGAAGAGGGCGCCGGAGACGACGCCGGGCGCGATCAACGGGAGCTGCACGCGCCGGAAGATGAGGAACGGGTCGGCCCCGAGGCTCGCCGCGGCGCGGGTCAGGTTGGTGTCGAACGCCGACAGGGCGGCGGTCACGGTGATGACGACGAACGGGGTGCCGAGGGCGGCGTGGGCGAGGATGAGGCCGAGGTGGGTCTGCGACAGACCCAGGGTCGAGTAGAAGAAGAACATGCCGGTGGCCGAGATGATGAGCGGCGTGACCATCGGCGAGATGAGCAGCCCCATCGTGAGGCGGCGCGCCGGCATGGCGGGGCTCGACAGGCCGAGGGCGGCGAGGGTGCCGAGGGTCGTGGCCAGCACCGTCGACATGACGCCGATGAACAGGCTGTTGCCGAGCGCCCGCCGCCACGCGTCGTCGGTGACGATCTGCCGGTACCAGCGCAGCGACCACGCGTCGGGGTCGAGGCGCAGCATGCCCTCGGTGAACGTGAAGTACGGCTCGGCGTTGAAGCTGAGCGGCACGATCACGAGGATGGGCGCGACGAGGAACGTGAAGATGAGCGCGCAGACGGCCAGGTAGACGAACCGTCCGATGCGGGCGCCAGGCTCGGCCACGGTCGTGCTCATCCCAGCCTCATGCGATCGAGGCCGACGACCCGGTCGTAGGCCAGGTAGAGCACCGCCACGCAGGCCAGCAGGATTCCGCCGAGGGCGCCCGCGAGCCCCCAGTTCAGCGACGTCTGCATGTGGTAGGCGATGAAGTTCGAGATGAGCTGGCCGCTCTGGCCGCCCACCAGGGCCGGCGTGATGTAGTAGCCGATGGCGAGGATGAAGACGAGCAGCGACCCCGCGCCCACCCCGGACAGGGTCTGCGGCCAGTAGACGCGCAGGAACGCGCGCGGAAAGCTCGCCCCCAGCGAGGCGGCGGCGTTCATCTGCTGCGGCGGAATCGCGCGCATGATCGAGTAGACGGGCAGAACCATGAACGGCAGCAGCACGTGGGTCATCGCCACCACCGTGCCCGTCATGTTGTAGATGAGGGCGATGCGGCCGTCGTCGGCGAGCAGCCCGAGGGCGACCAGCACGTCGTTGACGACCCCCTGGGTCTGGAGCAGCACGATCCACGACGTGGTCCTGACGAGCAGCGACGTCCAGAAGGGCAGGAGGACGAGCCCCAGGAGCAGCCCGGCGCGCCGCGGCGGCGCGTGGGCGACGAGGTAGGCGATGGGGTAGCCGAGCAGCAGGCACAGTGCGGTGATGCCGAGGCTGACGACGAGGGTGCGCCACAGCAGGGCCACGTAGATGCGGCGTTCGGGCGGCTGGCGGGCGATCGACCTGTCGGGCAGCCGCTGCAGGTCGACGGCGTTCAGGTAGTGCCGGGCGGTGAGGCGGTCGCCGGCGGTGCGGACGGCCTGCCACGTCGCGGCGTCGCCCCAGCGGCCGTCGATCTCCAGCATGACCGCTCGCCACGGCCCTCCGGAGAAGTCCTGCAGCCGTCGCCCGCTGCGCACGACGACGCTCCGCAGGCCGCCGCGCACCCGGTTGATGCGGCTCGCCACGCGGCCGATGGTTCGTTCCTCGCGCGCCCGCAGCAGCTCGCGCGCGGCCGCCGCGTACGCCGCCTCGCCGGGATCGGACCGCCCGTCCCAGTCGCGCAGCGCCGCGAGGGTGTCGGGCAGGGCGTCGGCGACCACCGGGTCGTACACGCTGCGCACCAGCATCGTCGCCAGCGGCACCACGAACGTGACGCCGATGAAGGCGACGAGGGGCAGGGTCAGCCGGGCCGCGCGGAGGGCGGGTCGGGTCACCGGGCCAGCCACGCGCTGAAGCGCTCGTTCATCTCGTCCATGTGGTCGCTCCACCACGCCCAGTCGTTCTGCAGCGCGCGCCTCGTGTTGGCCGGCCAGGCCGGCATGTGCGGGTTCATGTCGATGCCGGTGTCGGCGTGCGTCGACACGAGGGGGGCGCCGGAGCGGCGCGCGGGGCTGTAGGCGATGTAGCGGCTGACGGCGGCCATCGACGCCGTGGTCGAGGCGAACCTGACGAGCTCGAGGGCCGCCTCGAGATCGGGCGTTCCCGCGACGATGCCGATCTGGCCCACGTCCAGCACCTGGCCGTCCCACACGATCACGAGGGGCTGGTCCTCCAGGTTCTGCGCGTTGAAGATGCGCCCGTTGTAGGCGGTGCTCATCACCACCTCGCCGTCCGCCAGCATCTGCGGGGGCTGCGCGCCCGCCTCCCACCACACCACCTGGTCCTTGATGGTGTCGAGCTTGCGGAACGCGCGGTCGAGCCCCTCGGGGGTGTCGAGGGTCGCGTAGACCTCGTCGAGGGGCACGCCGTCGGCGATGAGGGCGAGCTCGAGGTTCGCGAAGGGCACGCGCCGCAGCCCGCGGCGGCCGGGGAAGCGCTCGAGGTCGAAGAAGTCCTCCAGGGTGGTCGGCCTCTCGCCGGTCAGGCGCTCGGCGTTGTAGGCGTAGACGTTGGAGTAGAGCGACGTGCCCACGCCGCACTCCAGCAGCGCGTTGGGCAGGAAGTCGTCCTCGGGGGGCGTCCCGTCGGCCCCCGGCGCGAGGCGGGCGGGGCCGATGGGCTCGAGGATGCCCTCGTCGCAGCCGCTCACCGCGTCGGGGGTCTCGAGGTCGATGACGTCCCAGTGGATGTTGCCGGTCTCCACCTGGGCGCGCACCTGGGCGAGCCCGCCGTTGTAGTCGTCGAGGCGGATCTCGATGCCGGTCTCGGCCGTGAAGGGCTCGAGGTAGCCCCGGGTGATGGCCCGCGCGTACGAGCCGCCCCAGGAGATGACGGTGAGCGACTCGCCGGGCGGCGGCCCGCAGTCGGATGCCAGCAGCGTCGCCGCCGCCACCGTCGCCGCCAGCGCCGCGAGGCGGCCGGCGGCGGCGAATCGCTCGGCGGGGCGGGTCATGCCGCGCCCTCCCCGCCGTCGGCGTCCAGGACGCCGCTGTCGGTCGACGTCCAGCCGATGCGGATGCGGCCGGCGGCGGATCGTCCGGCGGCGCGGGTCACGCCGCGCCCTCCCCGCCGTCGGCGTCCAGGACGCGGCTGTCGGTCGACGTCCAGCCGATGCGGATGCGGTCTCCCTCGAGCACCGCGCCGTGCCCCACCACGTTGGGGATCTTCACGATGAAGTCCGGCTGGTCGCACACGGTGACGCGGATGCGGAGGTGGTCGCCGAGGAACGTCACGTCGTCGACCGTCGCGTCGAACTCGTTGGTGTACATGCCCGGCTCGGGCGCGATGGAGACGCGCTCGGGGCGGATGGACAGGAGGACGGGGTCGCCCGCCCCGCACGGGACGACCCGCAGCGCCTGGACCGGCCGGCCGCCGACGTCGACGTCGCAGATGTCTCCCCGGACGTTCGTCACCCGTCCCGGAAGGCGGTTGTTCTCGCCGATGAACCGGGCCACGAACGAGCAGTCCGGCTCTTCGTAGAGGGCCTCGGGCGAGGCGATCTGCTCGACGACGCCGGCCCGGAACACGGCGACCCGATCCGACATCACCATCGCCTCGTGCTGGTCGTGGGTGACGTAGACCATCGTCACCCCGAGGTCGCGGTGGATGCGGCGGATCTCGTACTGGAGCTCCTCGCGGAGGCGGCGGTCGAGGGCGCCGAGGGGCTCGTCCATCAGCACCAAGTCCGGCTCGAACACGAGGGCGCGGGCGATGGCCACGCGCTGCTGCTGGCCGCCCGACAACTGGCCCGGCCGCCGCTGCTCCAGGCCCTCGAGCCGCACCAGCTCGAGCGCGCGGCGGACGCGGGTGCGCCGGTCGTCGGGGGCGAGGCCGCGCACCTCGAGGGGGAAGGCGAGGTTGTCGCCCACCGTCATGTGGGGGAAGAGGGCATAGTTCTGGAACACCATGCCGATGCCGCGCCGGCGCGGCGGCAGATGGTGCACCGAGCGGCCGGCGATGCGGATGACGCCCGAGGTGGGGGCCTCGAACCCGGCCAGCATCATCAGGCAGGTGGTCTTGCCGGATCCGGAGGGCCCGAGCAGGGTGAGGAACTCGCCCCTGGCGATGCGCAGGTCGAGGTCGCGCACGACCAGGGTGCGGCCGTCGTAGCTCTTGCTGACCCGGTCGAACGCGACGTACTCGGCGTCGTTCGGGGTCTGGCCGCGCGACGCCGTGGCGGCGAGGGGCGGTTCGGATTCGACAGCGGTGTTCGATTCCGGCACCGCCGAATTATACTTGTCGGCGAAATCGCGACGTGCCAGCGGCATCGGCGAGTCGTCGGCATCGCCCGGTCGGCGGCAACCCGCGGCGACGGATGGCCACGAACCGGACCCAGGATCCGGGGTTCGGGGCGCCGGTGCGGCCTTCGGCCGCGTTGGGAGTTTCGCGGGCGCGAAACACCCGGCGGCGCAAGCTCCCTGCGCGAGCCTGCGGGTCGCGTTGGGCTCTTCGCGGGTGCGGAGCTTCTTCGGAGCAAGAGCTCCTCGCGCGACCTGGCGGTCGCGTTGGAGGTTTCGCGGGTGCGGAGCTTCTTGGGAGCCGGCTCCTCGCGCGACCTTGCGGTCGCGTTGGCAGTTCGCTGGTGCGAGCTTCCACGGGCAGGCCCCAGGCGGGCGTCGATGGCTCTGGAACACGGGCCGGCGAGGTCACAGGTGATCGCAAACAGAACCGTTCCGGGCTGGTGGCGTTGGGGACTGGCGGCGGTGCTGGCGGGCGTCGCGGCGGCGCCGGCGGCGGCGCAGACCGAGTTCCAGTTCCAGTACGGCAATCTCGTGAATCCGTTCTCGGCCGAGTCCACGCCGAGCCGCATCCTGACGTTTCAGCAGGCGTCGGCCTGGTCGCTCGGCGACAGCTTCTTCTTCATCGACTACATCGACGACGATCTGGTCGACGGCTTCAACGACAAGGACTTCTACGGCGAGTGGTATCCGACGCTGAGCTTCGGCAGGATGTCGGGCCGGACGGTCGGCGGGGGGGCGTTGCGGGACGTGGCCCTGATCGGCGGCATCAACTTCGGCGGCGACGCCGACTTCTTCAAGTACCTGCCCGGCGTCCGGCTGTCCTGGGCGGTGCCCGGCTTCTTCTTCCTCAACACCGACTTCACCGCGTTCATCGACGGCAACACCGGCAGCGCCGCCCCGCGGTCGAGCAACAGTTGGATGTTCGACGTCAACTGGGGCGCCGGGTTCGACGTCGGCACGCAGTCGTTCGCGTTCTTCGGCCACGCCGAGTACATCCACCGCGTCACCGACGAGTTCGGCAACGAGGTCCGGAGCTGGATCCTCGCCCAGCCCCAGTTCGTGTGGGACCTCGGGAAGGCGATCAGCGGCCAGGCGAACGAGCTCTTCCTGGGCGGCGAGTACCAGTACTGGCCGAACAAGCTCGGCACCGACACCGACGAGAACCTGCTGCAACTGCTGATAATCTGGCGGCTCTGACCGAGACGGACTTCGGGGCGGACCACCTGGAGGGTTCGTCGTGAAGCGGTCGGCGGGTCGGGCAGCTACCGCATGGCTCGTCCCCCCCCGAGCCACCCCTGGCCGAACGGGAGGCGTACGGGCGGGACTGCGGGCCACCCTGCCGACTTCGTTTTCGCAGCCGTGCTGGACCTGTCCCGCGCCTCCCGCCTCGTCGACGGCCGGGCCGAGCCCCGCCACTTCGATCTGCGTCCGTTCGTACTACGGGGCGGCGGACCCGGCTTCGTGGCCGGCGCGTTCTGCCGCGTCGCCCTCCGCCGGGGCGGCATCGTCGTCGACTCGAGCCAGGACGACGGCGGCAAGGACGTCCAGGTCCTGGAAGACCGAGCGCCGGGTCAGGAGACTTCCAGCGCCGCCTGCCGCGAGTCGCGGATCGGAATGATCTGATCGAAGCCGCTGACGCGGAACACTTCCTCGATGTGGTCCTGCATGTTGCAGAGGGCGATGGTGCCCTCGTTGGCGCTGAGCCGTTTCGCCGCGATCAGGAGCACCCGCATGCCCGAGCTGCTGATGAACGACAGACGGCCGAAATCGAAGATCAGCTTCCGCTCGTCGTTGCCGATGTGCTCCATGACGATCGACTCGAACGCCCGCGCGTTCGCGCTGTCGAGCCGTCCCACCGGGAGCAGAATCAGCGCCCCGTCTTCACGTTCTTCCGCGACTTCAATGTTCATCGATGCCCCTCGGCGGAGACCCGTCGACCGCGCGGTCACTCGGATTCCGACTTGAAGTGGTGATGTACCGTCAGGCGGTTCCTGCCGTTCACGAACTCGTAGGCCATGTCGTGGGCGAAGGTCCTGACCAGGTGCAGGCCGAGGCCGCCCACCGCCCGCTCCTCCAGTACCGACGTGGTGTCGACGTCGTCGGCGTTTATCGCCGTCGGATCGAACGGCGACCCGTTGTCCTCCATGGTCAGGGTCACGACGTTCCGTTCGGCCTTCAGATGGATGTCAATCGTCGGATCGGGCACGTTGAACGTGCCGTGGGTGACGGCGTTGGTGATCAGCTCGTCGAGCGCCAGGTTGATGACGAACACCGTCGGCTGCGGCAACCGGTTGGCGTCCCCGAACTCCTCGACGGAGGCGGACAGGTTGCGCACCTCGGTCAGCTTGGCCGGCAGCGAGACATGAAGGTCAGGCATGGTTCAGGCACGTTATCGTTGGCCTGCAAGCGAGCCACTATAACAAAACGCGCGGTGCGGCCGTCCACTCGTGTGTCAGGGTGCCGGCGCGTCATCGGCGGCGCAGCACGAGGCAGGTCATGTCGTCGGCGGCGGGGGCCCCGGTCGAGAAGGCCCCGATCTCGTTCCAGCAGTGGTCCACGATCTCCGAAGTGGACCGTTGCGACGCGCCGTCGAGGGTGGCTTCCAGGCGTTCCTTCCCGAACAGGGTCCCGCCGAGGTCCACGGCGTCGGTCAGGCCGTCCGTGTAGATGAACAGGGTCTCGCCCGGCTGGATCACCTCGCTGCCGCTCGCGTACTCGAAGTCGTCCATCAGCCCCATGGCGAGCCCCTGGGTCATGGGGAGGGGGCGGCGTCCGTCGTCGGGGCCGACGACGTAGGCGGGCTCGTGCCCGGCGCAGACGTAGTCGAAACGGCCGCTCTCCACATCGAGGACCCCGAGCACGCAGGTCACGAAGAGCCCCATCGGATTCTGCTGGCACAGCCGGCGGTTCGCCTCGTTGGCGATGGTGGAGATGCCGGTGTGCTCGGCGAACGCCCCCATCACCGCCGACTGCGACGCGGCCATGAACAGGGCCGCCGCCACCCCCTTGCCCGACACGTCGCCGAGGACGAACGACAGCTTGCCGCCCGACGCGTCCGTGAACTCGACGAAGTCGCCGCCGATCTGCTGGGCCGGGGTCATCCGCGCCGACACCGAGAAGGCCCCGAACTCGGCGTCGCCCTCGCGCACCAGCGCCTCCTGCACGACCTTGGCCATCGAGAGGTCCTGCTTGAGGGCCTCGTGGGCGATCTGCAGGCGCTGGTTGCTGGTTCGCAGCTCCCGCGTCCGCGCCGCCACCATGGTCTCCAACTGCTCCTCGCGGTTGAAGACCTGGACGGTCATGTCGGAGAAGACGCGGGCGAGGCTGCCGAGCTCGTCCGTGCGGCGGATGACCTTCTGCATCGCCTCGTTGTCGGGCGGCTTCCCGGTCTCGACCTGCCGGGCGGCGTCGGCGATGACCTCGATGGGATGGGTCAGCCAGCGCGTGCCGCCCGCCGCCGCGAAGCCGGTGAGCGCCAGGAGGACGAACGCAATGAAGACGGTGTTCACCGTCTCTCCGCGCACCGTGTCCGCGATGTCGTCCAGGCTCACGGCGATGGCGAGGCCACCGATCGGAATCCCGCCGGTGTTGATGAGGGGCGAGGCGACCCAGATGCCGCTGTCCTCCGACGAGAACGGGTTCAGGCTCACGGCGCTCACGACGCGCCCCTGGTCCATGGCGGTGTCCATGACCGCGGCGGCGCGGTCCTCGAACAGCTCCCAGGCGTTCACGCCGTCGGTGGTCTGCACCTCGGCCCGCCGGGCGGCCGCGGCCAGCTCGCGGTCGAGGTTGACGACCCAGAGGGCGTCGAGGTCCTGGTTGCCGGAACGGACCAGGACGTCCGCCTCGCGCTGGTACACCGAGTAGAGCAGGTTGCCCCCCGACGCGCTCTCGATGGGCACGCCGACCTGAACGCGCCGCGCCGCGTTGCCGGTGGCGACGGTGACGTACTTGTAGAGGGCGCCGTCGGACGGCCGGGGCGCCGTCGGATGCTCCACGACGCCGGGCGGCGCCTCGGGCAGCTCGTCGAGGTCCTCGGGACGCACCAGGGCGGCCCCGGCGCCGCCCGCGGCGGGCGGCAGCAGGCTCGAGTAGAGGGGGACGTTGTTCGCGTCGGCGACCCGGATCTCGCCGATGACGGTCTGGGTGGCGAGGCGCCGCAGCCGGAACTCGATGTCGTCCCGCGTCCACTCGGCCGCCTCGGCGGCGGTGATGAAGCGCTCGAGCATGGTCGCCTGGGCCGCCATCTGCTGGCCGAGAATGCCCTCGATGATGGCGGAGACGTCGGCCCGCTCGGACGTGTAGCGGCTCGTCAGGATCTCCTGGTCGCTGAAGACGATGCCGTTGCCGACCTGCACGATGCGCTGCTTGTCGACCCCGCCGACCCCGACGTACTTGTAGACCTGGTTGTCGATCTCCCGCACCTGGGCGGGCTGGGTGATCACGTCGTCGTCGCCGACGCCGTCGAGCAGCACGTAGAACTTCGACGCCTGCGGCTGCACCGCCGGGTCCGGATCGAACGCGAACGGCACCAGCCCGCCCCGTTCGTCCCGGACGTTGGTGAGATAGGAGAACGCCGTCTCGTCGGTGATCCAGAACTCGTCGAGCACCGTCTCGCCGACGATGCCCTCCAGGACGCGGATGATGCGGGACGGATTCCACCCGGCCGCCTCGGCCGCCGCCGTGAGATGGGCGGCGATGCGGGCCTGGGCGATCATCTGCGGGTCGAGGGTCGCGTCCAGGGTACGCGCGACGTTGGCCACCGAGATCTCGCCCATCTCCGCGAAGCTCGCGGAGAAGACCTCGGACAGGTTGACCGCGTTCGCCTCGGCCTCTTCCTGCAGAGTGGTGGCGGCGTTGTAGAGGAGGGTGGCCGACGTGGCCACGATGGTCACCGCGAGCAGCAGGGCGAGGGCGAGAAACCCCCGCACGGCGAGCCGCAGCCGCACGCGCGGCTGCGATTCCGAACGTAGAGCCGAGAGCGTGTTCTCCGCGGTCCGAATGGTCGCGACTCCCATGGCGCACCCACGCCTATCGGTGCCTCAGGCGCGCACAGATGATATCACCGTTCGGCGGCGGGACCCCTCGGCAGACCAGGAAACGCGGCCCGGCGCGCGGACGGAGCAGCGCCTCCGGGTCGATGCTCCGCGGTGGAACCGCGCGCTGCCCGCGGGCGGGTCGGAGCCCGCGGGCCGGCGGAACGACACCGCGGCTCGGTCAGTTCAGGCCCCGCCGGACGAGCAGCGGCCCGATGTCCGGCTCCGCGCCCCGGAACGCGCGGAACAGGTCGAGCGCCTCGATGCTGCCGCCCTTCGACAGGAGCGTGCTCCGGAAGTGGTCGCCGTTCTCGCGCAGCAGCCCGCCGTTCTCCTTGAACCACTCGACGGAGTCGGCGTCGAGCACCTCGCTCCAGATGTAGGAGTAGTAGCCGGCCGAGTAGCCGCTGCTCCAGATATGCGAGAAGTAGGTGCTGCGGTAGCGCGGCGGCACCGTCGCGAGCGCGACCCCCGCCGCCTCGAGGGCGGCCGCCTCGAACGCCTCGACCCCGGCCGCGTCCGGCACCTCGTCGGCCGTGAGCTGGTGCCAGGCCATGTCGAGGAGCGAGGCCGCGAGGTACTCGGTGGTGGCGAACCCCTGGTTGAACTGCTGCGTCGCCAGGACCCGGTCGAGCAGGTCCGCCGGCATCGGCTCGCCGGTCTCGTGGTGGACGGCGTAGTTGCGGAGAACCTCGGGCCAGGTCGCCCACATCTCGTTGACCTGCGAGGGGTACTCCACGAAGTCGCGCGGCACCGACGTGCCCGCGAAGTAGGGGTAGCGGACGTCCGAGAAGAAGCCGTGCAGGGCGTGCCCGAACTCGTGGAACATCGTCGTGACCTCGTCGAAGGTCAGCAGCGTCGGCTCGCCGTCGGGCGGCTTCGGCACGTTCAGGTGGTTGCCCACCACCGGCGAGGTCTCCATCAGGTGCGACTGCGACACGTACGCGTTCATCCACGCGCCGCCCCGCTTCGACGGCCGGGCGTAGAAGTCGCCGATGAACAGCCCCAGCGCCTCGCCACCGACATCGAACACCTCCCAGACCCGGACGTCGGGGTGGTAGACGGGCAGCTCCGGGCGCTCCTCGAAGGTCAGCCCGTACAGCCGGTTCGCGGCGAAGAACACGCCGTTCTCGAGCACGTTGTCCATCTCGAAGTACGGCCGGAGCTGCGAGGCGTCGAAGGCGTAGCGTTCCGCCCGCACCTTCTCCGTGTAGTAGGACCAGTCCCAGGCGGCCAGCTCGATGTCGGCGCCCTCCGCCTCGGCCATCGCCTGCAGGTCGGCCGCCTCGCGCTCAGCGTTGGCCACCGCGGGCGGGGCGAGGCTGGCGAGCCGGTCGTTGACGGCGCCCACCGTGCGGGCCGTCTGCCGCTCGAGGATGTAGGCGGCGTGGTTGGGGTAGCCGAGCATGTCGGCGCGCTCGGCCCGCAGCCGCGCCATCTCCGTGATGACCCCGCGGTTGTCGTACTCGCCGCCCTGGCTGCCGCGGGCGAGCGAGGTCCGCGCGATGCGCTCGCGGAGGCCGCGGTCCTCGAGCGACGCCAGGGCCGGCTGCCCGCTCGTGTTCAGCAGCGGGATGACGTAGCGGCCTTCCAGGTCGCGCGCCTCCGCCGCCGCGACGGCGGCTGCAATCTGCCCCTCGGAGAGCCCCGCCAGCTCGTCGCGCGACTCGACCACCACCGCCGAGGCGTTCACCTCGTCGAGCACGTTCTGGGTGAACCGGCTCGACAGCGCCGCCAGCCGGGCGTTGATGGCCTGCATCCGTTCCTTCTCGGGGTCGGAGAGCCGCGCCCCGGCCCGCACGAAGTCGACGTAGTACTCCTCGACGAGCCGCCGCGACTCGTCGTCGAGGCCGATGTCCGCCCGCTGCTCGTACAGCGCCTCGACCCGCGCGAACAGGCCGGCGTCGAGCAGCATGCGGTCGGTGTGGGCGGCCAGGCGGGGCGCCATCTCGTTGCGGATCGCGTTGATGGCGTCGTTGGTGTCGGCGCTGGAGAGCGCGAAGAACGTCGCCGCGACGCGGTTCAGCAACTGACCCGACCGCTCGAGGGCCACGATCGTGTTCTCGAACGTCGGGGGCTCCGAGGCCCCGGCAATCGCCTCGATCTCGGCGATCTGGTCGGCCATGCCCCGCTCGAACGCCGGCGCGTAGTGCGCGTCGTCGATGCGGTCGAACGGCGGAAGCTGGTGGGGCAGCGGGCTCTCGGCGAAGAACGGGTTGTCGGCCATCTCGTCCTGTGCGGCTGTGGTCGGGGCATTTCCGACGGCGAGCGCCAGCGCCAGACCGGCCGCCGCCATCCCCGTGTACTTCGATGTCATGGTTGGATCCTCCCGACGAGTAGCGATTGCTCGACCCTGAACCATATCAGCTTTTCCCGGCTCGTTCTCGCACCGTCCGCGCGGCCGCAGGATGCTCCGCGTCCGTCGACTCGTTCCCGCACCGCGCGTCTTGGCGTAGGATGGCGGCGTCATGCAGAACCCGACTCCCCTGGTGGAGCTCCGAGCCGGTTCGACGCGGCTCGCGGTGGCGCCCGAGATCGGCGGGTCCATCACGCGGTATGCCTCGGAGCGGGCCGGCCGAACCGTCGAGTGGATGCGACCGGCGTCCCCCGACGCCCTCGCCACGCGGTCCGCGGGCGGGACGTCGAGCTTTCCGCTGGTGCCGTTCTCCAACCGCATCCGCGACGCGCGGTTCCGCTTCCGCGGGCGCGAGGTCCAGCTTGCGAGGAACTTCCCGCCCGAGCCGCACGCCATCCACGGCCACGGCTGGCGGGCGCCGTGGGCCGTCGTCGATCGGGGCGAGGCGCGGCTGACGTTGGAGTACCGCCACCCGGCCGGCGACTGGCCCTGGGCCTACGTGGCGCAACAGACCTTCGACCTCGGCGACGAGCGCCTCCGCGTCCGTTTCGCGGTCACCAACGAGGCGGCCGACCCGATGCCCGTCGGCTTCGGCCTCCACCCCTACTTCGTGCGGACCCCGCGGGCGCTCGTGCGCGCCGACGTCGGCCCCATGTGGGAGGCCGACGAGAACGTCATGCCGGTCCGCATCGTGCCCCCGCCCCCGCAGCTCCTCCTCCGCGGGGCCGGCCTCAATCCCGACGTCACCGCCCTCGACAACAACTTCACCCGCTTCGGCGGGCGCGCGGTCATCGAGTGGCCGGAGTGGCGGGCGCGGCTGCGCATCGACGCCGACCCCGTCTACGCCTGCCTCGTCGTCTACACCCCCGCCGGCCGCGACTTCTTCTGCGTCGAGCCCGCCACCAACTGCATCGACGGGTTCAACATGGCCCACGACGGCCGCAGCGACACCGGCCTCATCGTGCTCGACCCCGGCGACACCGCCGCCGGCGACGTGACGTTCACGCCCGAGCTGGCGTAGGACGGGCGAATGGCGGTTGCAGCGGCGCCGGGATTGTTGGGCTTGATGTCATGACAATCGGCAACACTGTCGTCGGTTGTCATGACAACGAGCGACGCCGACGGTCGATGGCTTCGTTCCCGGGGGGGAGACGGTGTCACGTGGCGGCAGGCCGGTGTCGCTGCCGGGTAGGTTCACGAGGAGAAGACGTCCTCCAGAGCCAGAGCGAACCCCGGCAGCAGGGGCGAGCGTAACGTCTGTCCGCGGTGGAGGGTCTGCGCAACCACCAGTGCGCGGCCGTGCAAGCGGTGAATCCGGTAATCCTCGTAGGTGAACTTGAATACGGGCTGCGCGGTGGGCACGGTCTTCGTCCCTTTGCGGTCTCGCAACGGCGTGGCGACTACGCCGATCATACGTCGAGCTGGATGCATCCGTGCATGGTCGCGCGGCCGCGGAGTCGACGGTCGTGTGCCGCGCTCTGAATCAGAATGCCCTCCTCCCAGCGGACCAAATCGGCTTCGCCGACGCCGACCATCTTCGAGAAAGCGGCGCGCGACATTCCGCGCATCCGTCGGATGCTCCGAATCTCGCTCGGCGACAGTACGCCGAGGTGCGCGCAGACCGCTTCGTGCTTCAGGGTCTCGGCTTCATCATCGAGACACTCGAAGCCGCAGGATGGGCAGACGTGAATCGGCAGCTTCACGCTCAACTCGGCCGCGTCAGGACCGACGCCGTACGTGAACGTGTGCTCGCCCCAGTTCCTGCAGGTGTCCGCGCCGCAGTCGAAGCAGGGCTCCATGTCTTGCGTGTCGTTGGGCGAGGTTGCGGTCGTCGCACGTGGCGGCATGTTCCGACGCTCCGCCAACCAGTCTCCCCTGGAGTCAGACCGCCTCCGGCTCACTCCGCCGTCAGCTCGTCGTAAACACCCTGAATGCGCACCGGCGCGAGGGGCCAGTCGAGGTCGGCGGTGTCGACGCGGGAGGCGATGTCGTCGCGGGTCGCGCCGGCCGCGATCTCGGCGCGGACGCGGTCGAGCACGGTCTCGAGCTTCGCGCGGAAGGTGCGGACGTCGTCCTTGGCGAGGATCTCGCCGTGCCCCGGGATCACCGTGTCGAAGTCGAGGGCGAGGAGGCCGGTGAGGGTGGCCGGCCACTCGGCGGCGCTGCCGCCGTTGCCGTAGTCCCAGAACGGGGCCAGGGTGCTGCCGTCGAGGCGCTGGCCGTAGATGAAGAGGTCGCCGGTGTGGACGGTGCGCAGGTCGGGGAAGTAGATGACGGCGTCGCCGTCGGTGTGGCCGCGGCCGAAGTGGAAGGCCTGCGCCTCGGCGCCGCCGAGGAACACCGCGGTCTCGTCGGCGAAGGTCACCCGGGGGGCGCCGGGCTGGTCGTTGCGGACGAAGTTGGCGCGGGCGTTGCGGTGGGCGATGACCTCGGCCGAGCGCATGAAGTCGGCGTTGCTGCCGGCGTGGTCGCCGTGGTGATGAGTGTTCAGCACGTAGCGGATGGGCTGGTCGGTGACGCTGGCGACCTGAGCGGTGATGAAGTCGAAGCTGTACGGGAACTTGTTGTCGACGATGATGACGCCCTCGTCGGTGACCCGCACTGCGACGTTGCCGCCCGACTGCCCGCCGTCGAAGCCGGGGATGACGTAGAGGCCGTCCGTCACCTCGCGTATCTGTAGCCGGGCCTCCTGCTCGGGGGTGAACGTCGGGCGCTGTTGCCCGGCCGTGAACACGAGTCCGGTGCCGAGGGTGAGGATCGCCGCCGACAGGGCGAGTCGTTGCCATGCGCGCATGGGGTTGTCTCCGGGTGAGGGCGGACCACACCCGCCGCCGGCGCCTCTTGCGACGGCAGAGCGGTCCGCGGGGCGAGAAGGCCCCCGGTCGCGGGGCCCGCGGTCGGGGGCGTCGGACGTAGCGAGCCGGGGCGGCGGTGCAGCGGGCCGGGCTCGCTCACTCCACGATGACGACGCCCCACGGGCGCACGCCGACCTCCACCCTGGCGATCACCTCGAGGGTCTCGGTGTCCACCACCGAGACGTCGTTCCCCGGGCCGTTCGCGGTGTAGAGGTAGCGCCCGTCCGGGCTCAGGTCGATGCCCCAGGGCCGCTCGCCGACCTCCACCTGGGTGATCGGCTCGTTGGTCGCGGTGTCGATGACCGCCACCGTGCGCCCGCGGCCGGTCGAGACGTAGAGCCGCGACCCGTCGGGCGAGACCTTGGCGTCCATCGGCCGCACCATCTCGCCGGTCAGCTCGATGGTCTCGATGACCGAGTGGTCGGCGGTGTCGACGACCGACACCGTGCTGCCGTTCTCGGCCGTGACGTAGGCGCGGGTGCTGTCGGGCGAGAACGCGGACGAGCGGGGCCGGGCCCCGACGTCGAAGACCGCCGCCACCTCGTGCGCCTCGGTGTCGATGACCGAGACCTGGTTGTCGTTCTCCGACGTGACGTAGACCCAGCGGCCGTCGGGGCTGCGCGTCACCCCCTCGGGCTCGCCCCCGACCGGGAGCTGGGCGAGGATCTCGCCGCTCTCGATGTCGACGATGCTCGCGAGCGCCGCGTCCTCGTTGGCGACGAAGACCCGCGTGCCGTCGAGGCTCACCGCCACCTGCTCGGGGTCGGTGCCTGCGTTCAGCACGTTCACGACCTGTCCGGCGGCGATGTCGACGATGCCGATGCCATCGGCCGAGCGGTCGGGCGGGGGCAGCGTCGACTCGTCGACCCCCGGCGGGGCCGGCGGCGAGCCGCTGAGGGCGACGAACAGGCGCTCGCCGGCCGGATCGACCTTGATGCCGCGCGGACGCTGGCCGAGGGGGATGGTCGCCATCACCTCGTGGGTGCCGCCGGCAATCACCGTCAGGTCGCCCGAGGTCTCGTTGGTGACGAACGCGCGGTAGGGCGGCGGGGCAGCGACTTCCTCCGCCGGCGGGTCGGCGGCCGGTTCGGCTCCGCCGCAGGCTTGCAGGAGCAGCAGGGGGACGGCGAGCGCGCGAGTGTCGGGGAATCTCATGACGGGCTCCTCACTAACTCCTCACTAAGGACGGCGATCAATACAAGGTTGCCAAGTTCACCCCGGATACAGCCAGTTTGGGCAGTCCCTGCGTTGGGCACGTGGCAAGGCAATTTCCGTCACTGCCCCCAGGACGTTGACATGATCTTGCCACCGTGCGCCGGGCGCGGGGAACCGCGGAGACGGGGCTGCGCTCGGGCATGGTCGGCAACCGGGTATCGATCACGTTTCCTGGGACGCGGACGGCGACGACTCGTCCGTCTCCAGGCCCACGCGCGGGGGCGGCGGCGCGCCGGCCGTGACCGCCTCGCTGGCGACCTCCATGACGACACGGCTGTAGGCGCCGGGGTCGGGCAGGGTGCCGCCCTCGGCGAGAATCGCCTGCCCGTGCAGAAGCTGGGCGTAGGTCTTCAGCTTGAGCGACTGCGCGTTCTCGGCGTGGATGGCCGCGAGCCGCGCGATGAACGGGTGGTCCGGGTTGATCTCGAGGATGCGCTTCGTCCGGGGCGGGTCCTGCCCGAGCTGCCGCATCATCTGCTCGAGCTGCGGGCTCAGGTCGTCCTGGTCGCCGACGAGGCACGCGGGGCTGTCGGTGAGCCGCCCCGAGACCCGCACCTCCTTGACGTCGTCCTGCAGGTGCGTGCGCAGGGTCTGGAGCAGGCCGTCGAGCTGGGGCCGTTCCGCCGCGTCCTTCTTCTCGTCCTCCGCGTCGCCGGTCCCGAGGTCGACCTCGCCCTTGCTCACCGAGACGAACTTCCTGTCCTGGAAGGTGAGCTCACGCTCCAGCCAGAACTCGTCGACAGGGTCGGCGAAGAACAGCACCTCGATGCCCTGGCGGGCGAACGACTCCAGGTGCGGCGAGTGGCGCACCGCGTCGAGCGAGGTCCCGCCCAGATAGTAGATGTGTTCCTGGCCGTCCTTCATCCGCTCGACGTAGTCGGCCAGCGACGTCGGCTCGTCGCCGTGGGTGGTCGCGCACAGGACGAGGTCGAGCAGCCGGTCGCGGTGCTCGCCGTCGGTGGCGAGGCCCTCCTTGAGGACGGCGCCGAACTCGCGCCAGAACCCGCGCATCGCCTCGGGCTTGTCCTTGCGCAGCCTGGCGACCGCCTCCAGCGTCTTCTTGATCGCGAAGTTGCGGATCGACTTAACCTGCCGGTCGTGCTGCAGGATCTCGCGCGACACGTTCAGCGAGAGGTCCTCGCAGTCGATGACCCCCTTCAGGAAGCGCAGCCACTCGGGGAGCAGCGCCTTCCAGTCGTCCATGATGTGGACCCGCTTCACGTAGAGCTGCACCCCCTTGGTGATGCGCTCGCGGTGGTACAGGTCGAACGGGGCCTTGGGGGGGATGAACAGCAGGATGCGGGCGTTGAACGCGCCCTCCATCGCGGCCGGGATCGTGGCGAGCGGGTCGTGCCAGTCGTGGGACAGGTGGCGGTAGAACTCGTTGTACTCGGCGTCGTCGACCTCGCTCCGCGGCCGGGTCCAGATGGCCTTCATCGAGTTGAAGGTCTCGTCCTCGATCACCGTCTTCGGCAGCACCCCCTTCACGGGCTGGCCGGTGTTGTCGAGCACCGGCTCCTGCCGCTCGACCTTCATGCGGATCGGGTGGGCCACGAAGTCGGAGTGCTTCTTGACGATCTCGCGCAGCACGAACGAATCGGCGTAGTCCCGCCGCCCGTCCTCCTCGTCGGCCGGCTTCAGGTGCAGCTCGACGGTGGTGCCGGCCTGGGGCCGCGCCGCCTCGTCGAGGGTGTAGGTGCCGTCGCCGGTCGACTCCCAGCGGGTGGCGCTGTCCGTGCCCGCGCGGCGGGTGGTGAGGACGACCCGGTCGGACACCATGAACGTCGAGTAGAAGCCGACGCCGAACTGCCCGATGAGGTCGGCGGTCGCCGCCGCCGTCCCCTCGTCGCCGGCCCCCTGCTTCGCGTCGTCGGCGCCCTGCTTCGCCTTCAGCGCGTCGAGGAACTCCCGGCTGCCGGAGCGTGCGATGGTGCCGATGTCGCGCACCACCTCTTCGCGCGTCATCCCGATGCCGTTGTCGGAGATGGTGAGGGTGCGCGCCTCCGGGTCGGACTCGAGCCTGATCTCGAGGTCGCCCTCCGGCAGGAGCTTGGGGTCCGACAGGCCTTCGATGCGCAGCTTGTCGAGGGCGTCCGAGCTGTTGGAGACCAGCTCGCGGAGAAAGATGTCCTTCTGCGAGTAGAGCGAATGGACCATCAGGTTCAGGATCTCCTGAACCTCGGCGGTGAAGGTGTGCTTCTCGGTGCTCATCGTCGTCGTGTCTGCGGTCTCGGTCGTTGGACGACGGCGCGTCCGGCGGTCGTGGCGCCGCGGGCTGACGCGGTTCCCAGCGTCGCCTGCGGCCCGTCCTGACTCCCTCCCAAGGCCGTCTGCGCCGGCCGGGGTGGGAGTCGACACCTACCGGCTCGGCGGGCTCTGGCGAACGCTCCGTGCTTCTGGTCCGCCCGTCAGCCGGGGCAAACGGCTGC
The DNA here is from genome assembly GCA_965261285.1 of Vicinamibacterales bacterium. GTDB lineage: Bacteria > Acidobacteriota > Vicinamibacteria > Vicinamibacterales > UBA8438 > JAJEEA01. Next base: position 1,152,249 of record OZ253457.1, read on the forward strand.
GGCACGGAGGCGGCGCGGCATCCGGCCTTCGACCCGGAGGGCCTACGGCCGAGGTGTATCGGCGGCCAGGGCCTGGCGTTCCCAGGGGGCGAGGTCCACCTGCCGGCGGGTGCCGGCGGCCGGATCCGCGCCGAGGTCCTCGAGCAGGGCCACGAGGTGCGGGTGCCGGTTGAACGTGTTGGGATAGAACACGCCCTGGGCGATGGACAGCGCCGTCCAGCCGGTCCCGTTCACGACGTCGAGGTCGGCCCCCTTCTCGTGCAGGAAACGCACGATGCCGTCGGCGCCCCGGTGGATGGCGCCGTGCAGCGCCGTGTCGCCGTTGCCGTCCACCGCGTTCACGTCGTTCCCCAGCGCCCACGCCAGCTCGACCGCGGCCAGCGCCTCGTCGTTGGTCCCGGGGTTCTCGCCGATTTTCCAGATGCCGACGCCCGCCGCCGCCATCATCGCGGTCGCGCCGTTGGCCGTCGTCAGGTTCGGGTCGGCCCCGAGGCTCGCGAGCAGCCGCATCATCGGCAGGTCGGCGGCCTTGGCGGCGAGCAGGAACGGCGTCGCGCCCACCCGGTCGAGCATGTTGCGGTTGCCGTCGCGCGGCTCCGCCGTCTGGCCGAGGTTGGGGTCGGCGCCGTGGGCGATGAGGATGCGCGCCATGTCGAGGCCGTCGAGCCGGCCGAGGGGCACCGGGAACGGCGGGTTGCGCCCGAGGTTGGGCCGGCGCGTCCACACCACCTGGTGCAGGGCCGTCCAGCCCTGTCGGCGCGCGTCGGGGTCGGCCCCCGCCGCGAGCAGCCGCGCCGCGATCTCGTACTGCGCGTTGTAGACGGCCATGCCCAGCGCGCTGGTGCCGTCGGGCAGGGTGTCGTCGGGGTCGGCCCCGGCCGCGATCAGCGCGTCGAGGGCCCGCAGGCTGCCTTCACGGGCCGCGAACAGCAGCGGCGTGAACCCGCCCCCGGACCGCGCGTGCACGTCGGCGCCGGCCGCAATCAACGCTTCGGCCGCCCCCGGCTGGTCCTGCGACGCCGTCCACATCAGCGCCGTCTGGCCCCGCCAACCCTCGACCGCGTCGACCTCGGCGCCGTGCCCGAGGAGCACCTCGACGGCGGGTACGACGCCCGTCCGCGCGACGGTCATCAGCGGGGTCTCGCCGTCGCCCGACGCGCGGTTGGGGTCGGCGCCGGCCTCGAGGAGCAGCGCCAGCATGTCGGGGCTGCCGTTGGTGGCGGCGAGGGCGAGCGGCGCGATGCCGTAGCGGGTGACGGCGTCCGCCTCGGCGCCGGCCTCCAGCAGCCGCGCGGCGGCATCGAGGTCGTCGTTGTGCGCCGCCCAGTGCAGCGCGGTCGTCCCGTCCGGCTCGACCGCTCCGGCGTAGGCGCCCCCGTCGAGGAGGGTCCGGACCTCGGCCGAGTCGCCGGCCTTCACCGCCTCGATCAGGGGAACGCGGGGCGGCTGCGCCGCGCCCGCCGCCGCGGACGCGGCCACGAGCGCGACGGCGAGCCCGCGCGCAGAACGGAGTGCCGGTTGCCTGTGCGTCATCTGCGTCGTCTCTCCGCCCGTCCGAATGGCCCTGCTACACGGTCAGCGGCTCCAGCGGCAGGCGCCCGGTGCTGTCGCCGAGCTGCTCGGGATCGACCACCCCCGCCTTGTCCAGCATCGCCAGCAGCAGGTTGGTCATCGGGGTGTCGGTCGGGTAGCGCACGTGCCGCCCGCCCTTGAGCTGCCCGGCCCCGCCGCCGGCGAGGATCAGCGGCAGGTCGATGTGCGAGTGCTGGTCGCCGTCGCTGATGCCGCCGCCGTAGAGGATGAGGGACTGGTCGAGCAGCGACCCGTCGCCGTCCTCGGTCGCCTGCAGCGACTGCAGGAACCCGGACAGGATGTCGACGTGGTACGTGTTGATCTTGGCGTACTGCTCGAGCCGGCCGGGGTCGAGCTGGTGGTGCGACACCGAGTGGTGGGCGTCGGGCACCCCCACCTCGGGGTAGCTCTGGGCGGTCTGCTCGCGGCCGATCAGGTACGTGAACACGCGGGTCACGTCGGCCTGGAACGCGAGGCGCTGGAGGTCGAACATGAGCCGCGCGTGCTCGGTGAACGAGTCGGGAATGCCCACCGGCCGCGCGAGGTTCTCGGGCAGGTCGCCGTCGCCGGCCTGCGCCTCCACCCGCTGGATGCGGCGCTCGATCTCGCGGACGGCGTCGAGGTACTGGCGGGCCCGCCGCCGGTCGCCGGCCCCGAGCCGCTTCTCGAGCCGGGCCATGTCGTCGCGCACCGCGTCGAGGATGCTGCGGTCCTCCCGCAGGCGCGCCGCGCGCTCGGCGCTCGTGCCGCCCTCGCCGAACAGCCGCTCGAACACCACCCGCGGGTTGTGCTCCATCGGCAGGGGGGTGGTCGGCGTGCGCCACGCGATGGTGTTGGTGTAGACGCAACTGTAGCCGTTGTCGCAGTTGCCGACCACGAAGCTGTTCTCGAGCGAGATCTCGAGAGACGGCAGCGGCGTGTCCTGGCCCAGGGCGGCGGCCGCGATCTGGTCGGCGGTGGTGCCGGCGCGCACGTCCGCGCCCTCGGTGCGCTTGGGGTGCACCCCGTTGAGCCAGACGCCGCTGGCCCGCGAGTGCTCGCCGTTGCCGTCGCCCCACGCCTCGGCCTGCCGGTGGGCGAGGCCGGTGGGGATGACCACGTGGTCCTTGACCGGGGCCAGCGGGCTCAGGATCGGCGACAGCTCCAGGGGGCCGTCGGTGGACGGCGTCCACTGCGACATGTTGGCCCCGTTCGGGATGTAGATGAAGCCGAGCCGCTTCGTCGGGCGCGCGGCGGTGCGGGCGAGCGCGGTGGCCGCGGGCACCATGGCGTCGAGCAGGGGCAGGGCGAGCGCGGCGCCGGCGCCTCGGAGAAACGTGCGGCGGGGCAGCGACATCTTCGTGATGATCATGACTCCGTGCTCCTCATCCGGAACGGGGGGCTCTCGACGACGCCCAGGATGAGCGTCGTCAGGCGGTAGCCGTCGTCGGCGGCCGCGCGGGTGATGGCGCGCACCGCCGGCGCGTCGTAGTGTTCCACGCCGCGGCCGATGGCATAGGTCAGCAGCTTCTCGGTGACGGTGGTGACGAAGCGGTCGGGGTGGGCGAGCAGCGCCGCCTTCAGGCCGGCCGGCCCGTCGAAGACGGTGCCGTCGGGCATCACGCCGCTCAGGTCCATCGGGACCCGGGTCTCGTTCGCGGTGCGCCGGCGGCCGATGGCGTCGAACGGCTCGAGGGCGAGGCCCAGCGGGTCCATCACCCGGTGGCAGCTCGCGCACACCGGGTTCGCCCGGTGCTGCTCCATCGCCTCGCGCATGGTCAGGGTGCGCCCGGCGGTGGTGGCCTCCAGGGCCGGGACGTCCGCGGGGGGCGGCGGGGGCGGCGTGCCGAGGATGTTCTCGAGCACCCACTTGCCGCGCACCACCGGCGACGTGCGGTTGGCGTGCGAGGTCACGGTCAGGATGCTGCCGTGGCCGAGCAGCCCGCCCCGCCCCGGATCGTCGAGCGTGACCCGCCGGAAGTGGCTGCCGCGCACGTTCGGGATGCCGTAGTGCACCGCGAGCCGCTCGTTGAGGAACGTGTAGTCGGCCGAGAGCAGCTCGACGACGCTGCGATCCTCGCGCAGGATCGCCTCGAACAGCATCTCCGTCTCGCGCCGGAACCCCTGCCGCAGGTCCTGCCCGAAGTCGGGGAAGAGGTCCTCGTCGGGCTGCACGGCGGCGGCGTTGCGCAGGCTGAGCCACTGGCCCGCGAAGTTGGTGACCAGCGCCTGCGCCCGCGGGTCGGCGAGCATGCGCCGGGTCTGGGCTCGGAGCACCGCGGGGTCGCGGAGCTCGCCCCGGACGGCGGCGTCGAGGAGCTCGTCGTCGGGGATGCTGCTCCACAGGAAGAACGACAGGCGAGAGGCCAGCTCCAGGTCGCCGAGCGCGTAGGCGGCGCCGGGCGGCAGGCCCGGCGGGTCCTCGACGATGCGGAACAGGAACTCGGGGCTCACGAGCAGCCGCCGCAGGGCGAGCTCGATGCCGCCGTCGAACCCGCCGGTCGCTACGCCCCGGTCGTAGAAGTCGAGCAGCCGGTCGACGTCCTCGCCGGTGACGGGGCGGCGGAACGCGCGCCGGGCGAGGCCCGAGAGGATGTCGGACGCGCAGGCGGCGGCCGAGGCGGCGTCGTCTCCGGGCTCGCAGGTGAAGATGCGCGCGCGGCTCGGGGTGTCGACGAGGGGGCGCGTGCCGCGCGACTCGAACGGACCGGCGATGGTGAGCCGCTCCAGATACGGCTGGTAGCGCGAGTCGGCGCCCGATCCCTCGCCGGTGAACGGCCGCTTGTAGAGCTTGCGGGTACGCTCCGGCTCGGCCAGGGTCTTGCGCAGGAAGGCGGCCCCGACGCGATGGGGGCCGGCGCTCACCCGCACCCGCACCTCGCGCGGGTCCGCCTCGGCGTACTGGCTGCGGCGCTGGCCCGGCTCGAGCGCCCGGCCGACCGTGAACATCTCGAGGCGCTCGCCGTCCAGGGTCAGCTCGAGCTCGTGGGGCTCGATGTAGAGGGGGCCGTCGGGGACGACCGAGATGACGTACTCGGCGTCCTCGGGGAAGTTGAAGTCGACGACGAGGCCTCCGCGGGTGCCGAACGGCAGCCCCGCGACGTGGTGGTCCTGGCCCTGGTCGGAGGGGACCCGGAACGTCTCCGCGATCGGCGAGGGCACCGGCGACCCGACCGCGAGCCGGCTGATCTTCCGCGCCGCCGCGAGGTAGCGATCCATGAGGGTCGGCGAAACCCCCAGCACCCCGGCGATGTTGTCGAAGCCGTAGCTGGTGTCGTCGGCCGGCAGGAGGTCGCTCACGTCGACGTCGAGGTCCAGGAGGTCGCGGACGACGTTGCGGTACTCGACGCGGCTCAGCCGGTGAAGCGCCTCGGTCCGGCCCGGCCGCAGGTCGGCGGCGGCGGCGCGGTCGAGCTCGGTCTCGAGCCACGTCCGGAAGCCGTCGTAGGCGGCCGGCCCGGGCCGGGGCCGCGGCTGCGGCGGCATCGCCCCGGCCCGCAGCTTGGCGACCACCTTCTCCCAGACCGCGGCGTCGCCCGCGACGTCCGTCAGGTCCATCCCCTGGAGCGACAGCCCGCCGGTCTCGAGCCGGTCGTTGTGGCAGGCGACGCAGTACCGGTCGAGGAGCTCCTGGTGGCCGTCGGCCGGGGGGGCGGCCTGTCCCGCGGTCGCCACCCCGGCGCCGGCCGTCGCGCTGATCACCGCGGTCCCGATGGCGGCGCCGATGACCCGGAATCCAGACATGGACCGTGGTTCCTCTCTGTGGAACGAGCTGCGGACGTACACTGCAATAGCGTATTTTGGGCCTTGGGCGCGCGGGGTGTCAATTCGGATGCGGATACCCGCGGCCGGCCGCGGGGTGCACGGCAGATTGATTGAGGACACGGCGCGAGTCGGGGTTCCAGGGCCGGCGGGCCCCGGGTCGGGCGCCCTCTGAACGACATCGCCTGCCAGCCGCCCGCTGCTTGACAGGAGCGGCGCGATCGGTAACAAGGCACGGTAGCGCGCGGCGCACCGCCCCGCGCCCGAAACGTGAGGGACGCATGAACCGATATCCGCTCGTCGTCGTCGGCCTGCTGCTGGTGCTGGCCGCGCCCGCGTCCGCCGCGGCGCAATGGGCGCAGTTCCGGGGGCCGAACGCCGGCGACGTCGGCGACGACCCCGCCCTGCCCGACACCTGGAGCGAGACGGAGAACGTGGTCTGGAAGATCGACCTCCCGGGGCTGAGCTGGAGCTCGCCGGTGGTCTGGGAGGACACCATCTTCGTGACCTCCGCCATCAGCGCCGGCGACGAGGTCGAGCCCATCCCGGGGCTCTACGACCCGGGCGACGACAACGGGGCGACCCGCTCGTCCGAGGTCCACCGCTGGGTGGTCTGGAACATCGACTTCCACACCGGCGCCGTGCGGTGGGAGCGCGAGATGCACCGCGCGGCCCCGACCATCGCGCGGCACATCAAGAACAGCTTCGCGTCGGAGACCCCGGTCACCGACGGCCGCCGGGTGTACGTCTACTTCGGGACCGCCGGCGTCGTCGCCGCCCTCAACATGAGCGGCGAGACCGTCTGGTACACCGAGCTCGGGGCGTACGAGACGACCGGGGGGTTCGGCTCCGCCGCCTCGCCGACGCTGCACGGCGACCGGCTCTACGTCGTGAACGACAACGTGACCCGCTCGTTCATGGTCGCCCTCGACAAGGACACCGGGGCCGAGGTCTGGCGGGTGGAACGCGACGAGCGCGGCCAGAACTGGGCGACCCCGTTCGTCTGGGAGAACGAGCTGCGGACCGAGATCGTGACCGCGGGCACGCAGGGCGTCCGCTCCTACGACCTCGACGGCAACCTGCTGTGGGAGATCCACGGCATGTCGGGGCTGACGGTGCCGACGCCGTTCTCTCGCCACGGGCTGCTCTACATCGGCTCGGGCTATCCCGGCGGCGGCCTGCGCCCCGTCTACGTGGTCAGGCCGGGGGCGTCGGGCGACATCTCCATCTGGTCGCCCGACGACATGCGGACCGGGCTCAACTTCGGGTTTCCCGGCGTCAAGGCGTCGTCCGACGACGTCGCCTGGGCCTATCCGCTGCTGGGCACCTACAACACGTCGGCCCTCGTCTACGGCGACCAGTACTACACGCTCCTCGACCGCGGGTTCCTCGTCGCCCACGACGCCCGCACCGGCGACGAGGTCTACGGACGGCGGCGGCTCGAGATCGGCAACGGGTTCACCGCGTCGCCCTGGGCGTACAATGACCGGATATTCCTGCTCAGCGAAGACGGCGAGACGTTCGTCGTTCGGGCGGGGCCCGAGTTCGAGATCCTGCACACCAATCCGCTCAACGAGATGACGCTCGCGACGCCGGCGGTGGCGAACGGCAGCCTCATCCTGCGGACCCGGACGAAGCTCTATCGGATTGCAGAAGGGGGGCAGCCGTGAAGATGAACGTGAACCGCGTCGAGGCGGCCGGCGGGCTGGCGCCGGCGTCGTCAGCGCCGCTGGCGGGCGTGCTGGCTCTCGCGGCACTGGCGGGGCTGGCATCGATGCCGGCCGTCGCCCAGACCGTCACCCTGACGAAGGTCGGCGAGATACCCGGCCCGGCCGAGCACATCCGGGTGCAGGGCGACCACGTGTACGTCTCCCATCACTCGTCGTTCACCGTCTGGGACGTGTCGGACCCGACTGCGCCGGCGCGGATGGGGTCGACCGAGCTGCCCCAGGAGATCTGGGGGTTCCGGGTCCGCGGCGACCGGGCCTATGTGGGCGCCAACTTCTTCGGGGTGGCCATCGTCGACATCTCCGACCCCGCGGCGCCGACGGTGCTGGGCAACCACGAGACCCTCGGCCAGACCAAGATCGGCGCGGTCTACGAGAACCGGGTGGTGCTGATCGACCACATGGAAGGCATGGTGCTCGTCGATTCGTCGGACGAATCGGCGCCGACGGGAGCCGGCTCGTTCTTCCTCGACGGCTACGCGCGCGACGTCGTGACCTCGGGGCCCATGGCCTACGCGACCGACTCGCCGACCGGTCTCTACGTGTTCGACCTCTCGGCGCCGGGGCCGCCCGAGCCCGTCGGCATCCTGCACGCCCCCGCCGCGCCTCGCGCCATCGAGGTGCAGCGCGAGGTCGGCGAGCCGTCCGGCCTCCTCGCGGGGGCGGGCGGCGGCCACCTCCAGATCTACGACGCCTCGGACCCGACGCGCCCGGTGCGGGCCGCGACCTTCGAGACGCCGGGGCGGGCGGCCCGGGTGGCCTTCTCGGGCTCCCACGTCTTCGTCGCCGACACCGAGGCCGGCGTCGCCATCGTGGACATCTCGGACCCGGCGGCCCCGGTTCCGGCCGGATCCCACCCGACCGGCGAGCCGGCCCGCGACATCGCCGTGACCGACGCGCACGTCTTCGTGGTCGTCGGGGCGGGCGAGCGCCAGGAGGGCGAGACCGCCGTCCACATCTTCAGCCGTTCGTCGTGAGCCGGACGGCCCCGGCTCGCCGTCGTCTCTCCTCGCGCGCGGCGCCTTCGGTACGCCGGGGCGCCGCCGTTCGTGCCCTCGGCAAGACTGCGCCCGCATGGACCCGCTCCTGACCCCCGACGAGCGCGAGCTGGTGCACGAGCAGCGGGCGCTGTTCGACGCCAGCCGCGCGCTGCTCGCCGACCTCGACCTCGTGCCGGGCGACGTCGACGCGCTGGAGGCGATGCGGCGGCGCCTCGACGAGCTCTTCCTGATAATGGTGGTCGGCGAGTTCAACGCCGGCAAGTCGACGTTCCTTAACGCCGTCCTCGGGACCGACGCCCTCGAGACCGGCGAGCTGCCGACGACGCGGTCGGTGCACCTGCTGCGCCACGGCGCCATCGAGTCGGTGCGCGAGGCCGAGCCGCGCCTGCTGGTGCACGAGCTGCCGGTCGAGGTGCTGCAGGAGCTGAACATCGTCGACACCCCCGGCACCAACTCGATGCAGCGCGAAGAGCAGTTGCTGACCGAGGGCTTCGTGCCGCGCGCCGACATCGTCTTCTTCGTCACCTCGCTGCTGCGCCCGTACTCCGCCAGCGAGCACGACTTCCTCAAGCTCATTCTGAGCTGGGGCAAGCACGTCGTGTTCATCGTCAACCAGGTCGACCTGGCCAGCGGCCCCGACCACGCGGCGCGGGTGAAGCGCTACGTGCAGCAGCAGGCGCGGGAGGCGCTGGGCGAGGAGCCGCCGCTGTTCGCCATCAGCGCCCGCGGCGTCGTGCGCGAGCGCACGTCCGGCGAGCCGCCGTCCGACGACGACGAGTGGGCCGCCTTCACCGCGTTCTTCCGGTCGACCCTGCGCGACCGCGACCGCGTCAAGCTGAAGCTGACGGCGCCGCTGAAGAGCCTGACCCCGGTGCTCGCCCGCCAGGCCGACGCCCTCGCCGAGCGGCTGCGCCTCGTGCGCGGCGACCACTCCGCCCTCGCGTCCATCCTCACCGAGGTCGACGCCTACGAGACGCGGATGCGGGACGACGTCTCGCGCTACCAGTCGCAGATCACCAACGTCCTCTGGCAGCTCGACCGGCGCGGCCAGCGGTTCTTCGACGAGCTCGTGCGGCTGTCCAACATCATGCGCCTGCGCGACAAGGATGTCGTCGAGAACCGGTTCCGCAACGAGGTCGTCGCCGACGCGCCGCAGCGCATCGAGGAGGAGGTGCAGGCGCTCATCGACTGGCTGGTGCGGCAGAACCTCGCGATGTGGGAGAAGGCGGACGGTCTGCTGCGCCAGCGGCGCGAGGCCCTGCGCGACGCGGCGGGGCGCACCCGCTTCGTCAGCCCGCAGTACGTCTACAACCGCGAGGAGATCTTCACCCGGCTCGCGCAGCCGGTGCGGCGGCGGCTCGCGCTCTTCGACGCGCAGCGCGAGGCGGACGAGGTCGTGGCCGCCGTGAACGCGGCCATCGCCAAGACGTTCGGGGTCCAGGCCGTGGTCATCGGCCTCGGGGCGGCCCTGACCGCCGCGTTCACCACCCTCGGCCTCGACGTCACCGGCACCGTCGGCGCGACCCTGCTCGTCGCCTCCGGCCTGTTCATCCTGCCCCAGCGCCGGGCGCGGCTGAAGCGCGAGCTCGCGGGCAAGGTCGAGACCCTGCGCGTCGAGCTCGCCCAGACCCTGGAGGCGCGGTTCCAGGAGCAGCTCCGCGATTACGTCGAGCAGTTGCGCGAGACGTTCGCGCCGGAGCTGGAGAGCACCAAGGCGCAGGTGCTGCGGCTGCGCAATGCCGGCGAAACCCTCGAGGCCCGGCAGGCCGAGTGCGCGGCGCTGCTGGCGCGGATCGACGGCCGGGGCAACCCGACGCCGGTCCAGTCCGCCTCGGCGCCGGTTCACGCCGCCGCGACGTCGGCTCAGGCCGCCTCGACCCTCTCGAAGACCGGCGAAGGCGCCGTCGGGAAGGCCTCGGTGTAGGGGCTGGCTCGTCAGCCGGACCGCTCGCGAAGCATCGCTTCGAGTTCCGCCACCCGCGCCTGAGCGGCCGCCGCGCGGGCTTCGGCCGCCAGGCGGCCCTTGGCCTCCTCGTCGTGGCTGCGCAGATCGCTGCCGGTCGCCGGGTCCCGGAAGCGCAGCTCGCGCCCCGGCGCCGCGCGCAGCTCCAGGCCCAGGGTTTCGCTGCGCAGCGTCAACGTGCCGTCGAGCGCCGTCAACGCGGGTTGACGGACGTAGCCCGACGGCGTCAGCCGCTCGCCCTCCAGCCGCGCAGGCAGGTGCTCGCCGTCCGGGTCGTACCGGCAGTACTCGCGCACGCCCAGCCGGGCGTACACCGACCGCTTCCGCCCGACGTCGTCCCGCCATGTGCTCGGCGAGGCCACCTCCAGGACGAAGGCGGGCGCGTGGCTCTCTTCCCACAGCTTGTAGTTGGGCCGCTCGCGCTTCTCGACCCCGAAGACCACGAAGACGTCCGGGGCGATCGACACGCGTGGATTGCCTTCCTCGTAGTAGATCAGCAGGTCGCCGGAGACGTACACGTCGCGGCGGTCCCTGAAGTGGCGGGTCAGCGCGCCGATGCCGTACATGATGGCGTTGCGCTGGGCGTCGTTCTCCGCCATCGGCTTGCCGTCCGAGCTCGGGTAGTGGATCGGGACGGCGGCAGGTGCGGGTCGGAACATGGTCGGGACCTCCCGGCGGCGCGGCGGCGCACACGACTTCCCAAGCTACCACACGCTGCGACGCCGCTTCCTGTCGGGGCGACCGTACGGGGAAGTGAACGCACGTACCATGCCAGCCAGCGTTGGACGACCCGCCCCGGGGAACGCGAGACGACTTCGCGGTGTTACCGTCGGCGCCTGAGATGGGCCAGTGCGCCGGTTCGCGATGGTCTTCCCGACGCCGTCGGAAGGTGGGCCCCTCTGCCGATTCGCGGTGTCCTTCTCCCCGCCGGACGTAGCCGCTCCTCTGCGTTCTCCGAACCGGTTCTGGCGCCGACCGGGCAGTCGCCACCTGCCGCGGCGGGTCCATTCGGCCCGGGGCGGTTGGAAGTCAGGGACATCGCACGATCGGCCTATCGGCGGCCGCTGCCGCGCCGTCGTTTCGGCTTTGCGCGCGATCGCGGGGCCCTGACGACGAGGGCAGCGCAGTGGTAGACGTGCTCGACGGTGGCCCCCTCGTTGCCCGTCGCCTCGTGAATCCGCTTCTCGTCCGGCTCCATGTCGTCGAGGGCGCCGGGCGGCATCAGTTCTCCCGGCCGGAGCTCGACGGTCCCGAACCTCGGCCTGCGCCCGTCCGGCGAGATCCAGCCGTCGAGCCAGCAGGTCGCGTCGATGTGTTCGCCCATCTCGTCGGACCACGACTCGTACCAGGCGCCCCAGCCCCCGAAGGAGGACTCGTCGTACTCCGCGATTCCCTCCTCTTCGACGTGCACGACCGCCGCGTGCAGCGCACAGCCGCTTCGTTGCGCGGCGTCCCGGAGCAGGCGGCCGACGGCCGCATCGACGTGCTTCAGTCCGGCGAAGGACAACCCGGCTCGGCTGTAGTCGTACTCCAACAGCCAGACGATCTTCTCCGGCGCGCCGCGCGTGCCGGGACTCCAGTCCGCGAGCAGGGACGATAGCAGCTCGACGTGGTCGGCGTAGTCCGGTGCGGGCAGCACGGTCTCGCCGGCCGCGGCACCGTCCAGGATCAGGTTGTAGACGAGGCAGACGCGGTGGCCCTCGGTCACCGGTCGAATCTCGTGCACGCAGCCGGCGTAGAAGGCCGCGTAGACGAGCTCGGACGGCTCGTCAGTCTGCATGTCGACGACCGTCTCGCGATCGTCGTGGCGCACCACCAGCGCCCCGCCCGCGCCTTCGGCGGGCAGCGCGACGACCAGCGTCGCCACCATTCCCGGGGCCTTCTCGGTGTCGCGGTGCGGGGCGAAGAAGCCGCCGGCCTCGTAGACGAGCAGCTTGTACAGCTCGGCCGCGAGGCCGTGCTCGGGGCAGCCGAGCCCTTCCGTCACGGCGTCGAGAATCCGTCCGAAGGTGGCGCCCCACGTCCTGCCGCCCAGGCGCACCTGTTCCGGCGCGATCTGCCAAGTGTCGCGGACGGCGGTGTCCACTCGAGTCTCCGGTCCCTTGCCGTAGGGCGCGCGCTCCGCCGCCGCGATCAGTGCGCGTATCTGTGTCTCGAGTATCGGGAACGAGATCGGGCCCACGGGTGCGACGCGCAAGCGCGGCATCGGTGCCGGCAGGCGGCCATGCGTGCAGTAGTTCCCGTACCGGTCTACCGACCGCAGCAGGTCCATGATCGGCGCAAGGGGAGCGTCGGACGGCATGTCGTATTCGCGCATGGGAGATCCTCCGGCACCGGGCGCGGTCGGCGGTCGCCGTGCGGGCCGGCCGGGGATCAGCTACCGGCGGTCTGCCGCCTGATGAATCGGCCCAGCAGGGGAACCGCGAACGAGTACTTCCCGTGTCGATTCTTGTACACGAGGCCCTGGGCGGCCAGCGTGACGAGCATTTGGCTGACGTGGCTGGCGCTGAACGGCTTGTCCAGGGAGCGCCGGGATTCTTCGACCACTTCCTGGACCGTGAACTCGTCGTCGCAGCTCTTGAGTCGTGCGATCACGGCCAGCAGATCCCGTTGCCGGTCGGTGGCGCGCGCCCAGCGTCCGGCGAAGAAGTCCGTGTCGAGCTTCCGTTCGATTTCGGTGACGGGGACGGAAGCCCGCTCGCCCTTGTCGAGCCGTTGGATGAACGCGTCGTAGACCTCGCGGCAGATGAACTGGAGGAAATAGGGATAGCCGCCGGACGCTTCGACGATCGTCCGTACGGAGTCGTCGGACAGCCGCACCGGACACGCCGCGTCCTCGACCGGCTTGCGAACCGCGTCTTCACTCTCGCGCTCGTTCAGACTCCGCAGGAACCGCACCCTGAACATTCTCTCGGAGAACGTCCGGGCCTCCACCAGCTTGGGGAACAGCGTCGGCAGACCGGTCAGGACCAAAATCAGCGGGAGCCCCATCCTCTGCAGAGACTGGAAGGTGTCGAGCAGGAGGGACAGGGGATACTGTTCTCGCGCCGGCCGGTCCGCGAGATTCTGGGCCTCGTCGTAGGCGAAGATGATTCCGCGGACGGTCCGGGTCTGCGAGAGCCCGTTCCAGGCGAGCTGGAGAGCCGCCTTGATTTTGTCGAGAGCCAGGCCGGGGGTGCGGCGGTAGTGTTCGATGAGGGTCTGGTAGCCGAGGGTGTGCGTGATCGTCTCGGTGGCGGCCCCGAACCCCGCCTGGCGTCGTTCCTCGGTGGCTACGACCACGCCGGACGTGGCCGGAGACAGATCCGCGCAGAGCCGCGTCGCCAGGTTCTCCTCGCTGACGCTGGTCGACTCCGACAGGTCGGTTCCCACCCAGAGCCACCCCCGGCTCGTCGCGAGCGGCTTGAACGTATCGAGCAGCACCGTCTTGCCCACGCCTCGAAGTCCCGTGAGGACCAGGTTGTCCAGGATGGTGGGCTGTTCGAGCAGCCCGAGGAACTCCTCGCGTTCCACGTGACGACCGGCCAGATACGGCGGGGCGTGCCCGGCCCCGGGACGAAACGGATTCGAGAACTCGGCCATGTCAATGTTCATTGCGCGCAAGTGATGTTCATGATTTTATAGCAATAGATAAATTTATTCCATGGTCCAGTTCCCCACCGCTCCGCGAACAGGTTCGTCGACGGCCACCTCGATCTGCTCGTGAGCCGGGTCGACGATCCAGTATTCCGGTACGCCGTGGGTCGCAGAACATCCGTATCCTGCGGCCGCGACAGATGGCGGCCGTGCGCGCGGGGATGTGCGTTGACCGAGGCGGGCGCGTACTTCGTGCGGGCGGTTTCGAGTGTCGTTCGGAATCGTGGCCTCAGGGTCGCGGGGTGACCCCGACGATCTCCAGGGCGATGCCGTCCGGGCAGTCGGCCGATTCCGCGAGGCGGCCCTCGATCTCCACGTCGTCCCCGGGCGCGAGGGCCCGCCGGTCGCCGGTCAGCACGTAGCGCTCGCCGCCCTCGCCCCCTTCCTCGAGCACGAGGCAGTTGCCCCCGCCGTCCGCGATGCGCCCCTGGCGTCGCAGGGAGCCGTCAGGCTCCGTGACGTGGAAGGCGGCGGACACCGCCAACGGCCGGAAGTAGACGTCGACGAGGACGAAGAAGTGGGTCCGGTCGGTGGTGGCCCAGGTCGGTACGTCGATGACCGTGGACATCGTGCCGAACTCGTCGGTGACGAGCTGGGCGAGTACCTCGAAGCTCGACCGGGTGGCCCCCATGCCGAGGTAGATCGGGGTGACGGCGGGGAGGTTGGTCGTCTCCACCGTCACCGGGGTGCCGGCCGAGCCGCGGCCGGGCGAGAAAACGGGCGCCCGCGTGTGGACGGGGTCCAACGGCTGGTTCGGACGATTGCTCGGCGGGGGCTGCTGCATGGCGAACCGGTCGCCTCCAACAGGCACGATCCTACCACCCCGCGGCAAGCGTCGGGGCCGACTCTCGGTGGCCCGGCTCGGACTGCGTCGTTGCTCGGCCGCCAGTAGCGGTTCTCCCTTCACGATTGGCATCGGGCCGGGCGAGGGCCGATATGCACCTCCTCTCGCATTCCCGTGAGGCCTGGCCGGGCAGGCGCCTCCCAGGGCTCCGCGCACGGGGCGGCCCCACCAGGGTCCACGGCCGGTGCACGGGCTGGCGCGACGGAGCGGGAGGCAGAGAGCTCTCCAATCTGCTAAACTTGCGCGATTCGCGTTTCGGCGGTTCGAGGCGATCCCATGATGAGAGTCCCTGCCGTCCCCGCCGCGGTCCTCGCCGCCGGGCTCGCCGTCCTCGGTGCCGCCGCCCCCGCCGCCGCGCAGGAAGCGGCCGGGCCGCCGCTGGCCGCAGCCCTCGACCACGACGCGCTGAACGGCGTGGTCGGCACCTACTGCCAGCGCTGCCACAACGACCGGATGCTGACCGGTAACTTCTCGCTGGACGGCTTCGACGTCGGCGCCGCGGGCGGCGACGCGGAGCGGGCCGAGAAGATGATCCGCAAGCTGCGGGCGAACATGATGCCCCCGCCGGGCATGCGGCGCCCGCCGGCGGAGACCCTCGCGGCGCTGGTCGAGACGCTGGAGTCGGTGGTGGACGAAACCGCCGCGGCCGACCCGAACCCCGGGTACCGGACCTTCCAGCGCCTGAACCGCCACGAGTACGCGCAGGCCGTCCGCGACCTGCTGGCCCTCGACATCGACGCGGGCGACTACCTGCCGCTCGACACCATGAGCGCCAACTTCGACAACATCGCCGACGTCCAACTGCTGTCGGCGACGCTGCTCGACGGGTACCTCCGGGCCGCGGCCGAGGTGAGCCAGCTCGCGGTCGGGAACCCGAACGCGGCGCCCAAGCAGACCACCTACGCCAAGTCGCGCGCGTACTCGCAGTGGGACCAGGTGGAGGGCGCCCCCTACGGCACCCGCGGCGGGTTCTCGGTGGTGCACAACTTCCCGGCCGACGGGGACTACGTGTTCCGGATGGCGTTCCAGCACACGACGACCGGCGGCCTGTCGGGGTCGACGATCCGGAACGAGCAGATCGAGATCTCGATCGACGGCGAGCCGGCCGCGGTGCTGGCCATGGACCAGTGGCTTCGGACCTCCGACCCCAACGGGGTGAACCTGGAGGTCGAGGCGCCGATCTTCGTGCGGGCCGGTCCCCACCGGGTTTCGGCGGTATTCGTCCGGCAGTTCGAGGGGCCGGTCGAGGACGTGCTGGCGCCGCACGAGTGGTCGATCGTCGACACCGAGATCGGCGACCTGGGGTACGGCATCACCGCCCTGCCGCACATGCGGGACCTCATCGTCGACGGTCCCTACGACGTCACCGGGGTGTCGGAGACCCCCAGCCGCCAGACGATCTTCAGTTGCCGTCCGACCTCGCCCGACACCGAGCGCACCTGCGCCGAGGAGATCGTCGGGCGGCTCGGGGCCCAGGCGTACCGCCGGCCCCTGACCGACGCCGATCTCGCGGACCTCATGGGGTTCTACGAGGCGGGCCGCGAGGAGGGCGACTGGGAGACGGGCATCCGCACGGCGCTGCAGGCGACCCTGGCCAGCCCCGACTTCCTGTTCCGCATCGAGCGGCCGGCCGAGCCCGTGGCGCCGGGCGAGAACTACCGCGTTTCGGACGTCGCGCTGGCCTCGCGGCTCGCGTTCTTCATCTGGGGCGGGCCGCCCGACGAGGCGCTGCTGGCGCGGGCGGCGGCGGGCGGGCTGTCCGACCCCGAGGTGCTCGAGGCCGAGACCCGGCGCATGCTTGCCGACCCGCGGGCCGAGTCGCTGGCCACCCGGTTCGCGGCGCTGTGGCTGCGGCTCCAGGACATGGACCAGGTGCAGCCCGACGCGTTCTGGTTCCCCAACTTCGACCGGCAGCTCGCCGACGCGATGCGCCGCGAGACCGAGCTGTTGTTCGACAGCCTCGTCCGGGAGGACCGCAGCTTCTTCGACCTGTTCACGGCCGACTACACCTTCGTGAACGAGCGGCTCGCGCGCCACTACGGCATACCGAACGTCGCGGGGCCGCAGTTCCGGCGGGTGGAGTACCTCGGCGACCAGCGGCGCGGCCTGTTCGGCCACGGCTCGGTGCTGATGCTGACGTCGATGGCCAACCGGACCTCGCCGGTGCTGCGGGGCAAGTGGGTGCTCGAGGTGGTGCTCGGCACGCCGCCGCCGCCCCCGCCGCCGAACATCCCGGACCTCGACGAGACGGCGACGGTCATCGACGGCCGGGCCCTCACGACGCGCGAGCGGATGGAGGTCCACCGGACGAACCCCACTTGCAACGCGTGCCACCGGTTCATGGACCCGCTGGGGCTCGCCCTCGACAACTTCGACGTCATCGGGAAGTGGCGCATCCGCGAGAACGGCATGCCCCTGGACACCCGCGGCGAGATGTGGGACGGGACCCCGGTGTCGACCCCGCAGGAGCTGCGGGGGGCGCTGATGAAGCTCGAGGCGCCGCTGGCCCGCACGTTCACCGAGAACCTCATGGCCTATGCCCTGGGGCGGCGGGTCGAGCACTACGACATGCCCACGGTCCGGCGCATCGCGGGGAACGCGCGTGACGACGGCTACCGCATGTCGTCGTTCATCCTGGGGGTCGTTCGGAGCCCCGCGTTCACGATGCAGCGGGCGGAACCGGCCGGCGCCGGCGAGGCGGGCGCTGTCGCCGTGCAGTAGGCCGTCGGCGTCGCAGGAGTCTCTGCCGCAGGAACGACGCAGAACTTCTGGCGGGTTCGGGTTGGGCGGCCATCGGAGGCCGTAGCGCGACTTGGCGGTCGCGTTGGAAGTTCACCGGCACGAGCGTCAGCGGTGACGATTGCCGGGCTGAAGCGGTGCGGCTGGCGGGTTGGGTCCGGGCGGTGTCTTCGCGCGGAGGCGGTGGAGTCGTGGCGGCGATTGGCGAGCCGAAGCCGCGCAAATCGCTTACAGGCGGAACATTCAGGAAACGAGACAGGCAGGCTGGGAGACAGACTCATGTTCATCACTGGAAAGCACCTTCCTCGCCGGACGTTCCTCCGTGACGTGGGGACCGCGACCCTGGCCCTGCCGTTCCTCGACGCGATGCGTCCCGCGGGACGGGTCTCGGCGGCCACTGCCGCCGCCCTCGACCCGACCCGTCTCATCACCATCGAGATGGTGCACGGAGCGGCCGGCTCCAACGCGTGGGGAGGCACCCAGCACCTGTGGGCTCCGGCCAAGGCCGGGCGTGACTTCGACCTGAGCGCCGGCGCCCTGAGTTCGCTCGAGCCGTACCGCGATCACCTGACCATCGTCAGCGACACCGACGTGGGCATGGCCGAGGCGTTCTCGCCCCCCGAGATCGGCGGCGACCACTTCCGGACCAGCTCCGTCTTCCTGACCCAGTCGCACCCGAAGCAGACCCAGGGCTCGGACGTCTTCGCGGGGACCTCCCTCGACCAGTTGCATGCGCAACAGTTCGGCCAGGAGACGCCCATCCCGTCCATGCAGCTCTGCATCGAGAACGTGGACCAGGCCGGCGGCTGCGCCTACGGCTATACCTGCGTCTACACCGACTCGATCAGTTGGGCCTCGCCGACCGAGCCGCTGCCGGTGACGCGGTCGCCGCGGGTCGCCTTCGAGCAGCTCTTCGGGGTTGGGGGCACGGCCGAGGAGCGCGCGGCGCGGCGGAAGACCGACGCGAGCATCCTCGACTGGATGACCTCTCGGGTGTCCGAGCTCACGCGCGAGCTCGGGGCGACGGACCGCCGGCGGATGGAGCGGTACCTGGACAACATCCGCGAGATCGAGCGCCGCATCCAGCGGGTCGAGGAGCGCAACATGAGCGGCGAGCCGCGCGAGCTGCCGGCGGCGCCGGCCGGTGTGCCCGACTCGTTCGACGAGCACGTGAAGCTGATGTTCGACGTGCAGGCCCTCGCCTTCGAGAGCGACGTCACCCGGGTGTTCTCGTTCAAGATGGGCCGCGACGCGTCGGGCCGGGTGTACCCGCTCAGCGGCACCGACCGGCCGTTCCACTCGGCGTCGCACCACGGCGGCCGCGAGGACGCGATCGTCGAGTTCAACAAGATCAACCGCTACCACGTCAGCCTGCTGCCGTACCTGATGGACAAGCTGAAGGACGTGCAGGAGGGCGACGGCGACCTGCTGGAGAAGAGCGTCATCCTCTACGGTTCGGGCATGGGCGACCCCAACCTGCACAACCACAAGCGCTGCCCGCTGCTTCTGCTTGGCCACGCCAACGGCCGGCTCCCGGGCGGGTGCCATCTGCGGGCGCCGGAGGGGACGCCGATGGCCAACGCCATGCTCAGCCTGCTGCACGCGCTCGGGCACGAGCGGGCGAGCTTCGGCGACAGCACCGGCGAGTTCGCGCTGAGCATCTGACGCCGCCCGTGCAACCGACGAACGACGCAAGCGGGCGTCAGCGCCGGTCGCGGCGCAGACGCCAGGCGGGCATGGTGGGGCGGCTCGGCGCCGAGGGCGGTGCTTGCCGGGCTCAGGCGGGAAGCATCGTGGCTCGAATGCAGCCGGGCTTCTATCACGGTTTGCTGGTAGAGCGAGACAGCGGGGGAGAGCATCAATGAGACTGTCACTGCGCGCGGGCGTGGCCGGGCTGATGCTGGCGGCGTTGTGCGCGGCGCCGTCGCTGTGGTCGGTGGCCGTCGCGGCGGCGGATTCGCCAGTGGCGGACGCTGCCGTCCGGGGCGACGTCGAGACCGTCCGGGCCCTGCTCGAGCGGGGCGCCGACGTGCAGACGGCCCGGCCCGACGGCATGACCGCGCTGCACTGGGCGGCGATGCGGAGCGATCTCGAGATGGCCGGGATGCTCCTGTACGCCGGGGCCAACCTCGAGGCGACGACCCGCATCGGGCAGCATACGCCCCTGCACGTGGCGGGACGGAGCGGCCAAGCGGAAGTGGTGCAGGCGCTGCTCGAGGCCGGGGCCGATCCGCACGCCGAGTCGTCGAGCGGGGCGACCCCGCTCCACCTCGCCGCCCAGGCGGGGAACGCCGGGGCCGTCGCCGCCCTGCTCGATCACGGGGCCGACGTGAACACCCGCGAGCGCACCTGGGGGCAGACGCCGCTGATGTTCGCGGCCGCGTCCAACCGGCTTGGACCGGTGAACGTGCTGATGGAGCGCGGCGCCGATCTCGAGGTCGCCACGAACATCGTCGATCTGCCCGCGCTCGACGCGATGGACCGGGCGGCGGCGCAGCGGCGGAAGCAGGTGCTCGACGGGTTCCGGGCGGCGGCCCCGCCCGACGAGCGGCAGGGGTGGCGGCCCACCGCCAGCGAGGTCCAGGCCGCGATCCGGGCGGCGCGGGAAGTGCAACTGCTCGACGACATTCCCGACTTCGGCGACGGCGCGCAGCTCGAGCGCGGCACCCCGCGCGCCTACACCGAGCGGGTCGGCGTGCAGGGCGGATTGACGGCCCTGCTGCACGCGGCCCGTCAGGGGCACGCCGAGGTGGCCATGGCCCTGCTCTACGCCGGGGCGGATGTCGACCGGGCGAGCGGCGACGGCACGACCCCGCTGCAGATCGCGACCATGAACGGGCACTTCGACCTGGCGTTGCGGCTCGTCGAGCGCGGCGCCGATCCGAACGTGGCCACCGCCGCAGGGGCCACGCCGCTCTTCGCGGCCCTCAACCTGCAGTGGGCGCCGCGGGCGCGCTACCCGCAGCCCCGCGCCCACGACCAGCAGGAGGCCACCTACCTCGACGTCATGGCGGCGCTGCTCGAGGCGGGCGCGGACCCGAACGTGCGGCTCGCCAAGCACCTCTGGTACATGTCCTACAACCACTGCTGCTCGGAGAGCGTCGACGGGGCGACCCCGTTCTGGCGCGCCGCCTACGCGACCGACGTCGAGGCGATGAAGCTGCTGCGTGCCCACGGCGCCGACCCCCGCGTGCCCACCCGCGCCCCCGAGCCGCGGCGCCGCCGCGACGGCGAGGCCGCGCCGGATCCGTCCGGGCTGCCCCCGGTCGAGGCCGGCGACCCGGGCGTGTGGCCGATCCACGCCGCCTCCGGCGTCGGCTACGGCGAGGGCTTCGAGTCGAACGCCCACCGGCACGTGCCCGACGGCTGGCTGCCATCGGTGAGGTACCTCGTCGAGGAGATCGGGGTCGACGTCAACACCCGCGACCACGAGGGCTACACCGCGCTCCACCACGCCGCGGCCCGCGGCGACACCGAGATGGTGCGCTATCTCGTGGATCAGGGCGCCGACGTGATGGTGGTCAGCCGCCGCGGCCAGACCACCGCGGACATGGCGAACGGCCCGTACCAGCGGACCCTGCCGTTCCCCGAGACGCTGACCCTGCTGGAGAGCCTCGGCGCCGTCAACAACGACAACTGCGTGTCCTGCTGAGTGGCGGCTTATCGCGGCGCCTCGATCCCGCGGCCGGATCCGCACTGCCCGTTGCCGGTTGCGGTTCGGCGCATCCCGCCCGAGTAGCGGCTGATCGCGGTGCCTTCGATCTCTGCGTCCGGACCTGCACCGTTCGCTGACGGTTGCGGTCCGGCGTGTCCTGCCGACTGGCGGCGGCTCGCGGCGCCTTCGAGCCCGAGTAGCGGCTGATCGCGGTGCCTTCGATCTCTGCGTCCGGACCTGCACCGTTCGCTGACGGTTGCGGTTCGGCGTGTCCTGCCGACTGGCGGCGGCTCGCGGCGCCTTCGAGCCCTGCAGCCGGACCTGCACCGCCCGCTGACGGTCGCGGGTCGGTAGTTGGTGCCAGCGGCCGAGAGCACGGAGGGCCGGGGACGGGCCGGGCTGCCGGCCCACGGTCCCGGGCGTCCGCGACGGGCGCCGGGGGCTGGAAGCACTTGGCCTGATGCGCTTCTTCAACACGACCGGCCCGGTCGTGGCGGCGGACCACTACTGCATTCCGCCGCTGGCCCGCCTCGACCTCGACGAGCTGCTCCGGCTCGTCCGTGACAAGCGCTACTTCGTGCTGCACGCGCCGCGGCAGACCGGAAAGACCTCGGCCCTGCTGGCGCTCCGGGACCGGCTGAACGCCGACGGCTACCGGTGCGTGTACGTCAACGTCGAGGTTGCGCAGACCGCCCGCGAGAACGTCGAACAGGCGATGCGGGTGGTGCTGGGCCGGCTGGCCTCCGGGGCGCGGATGACCCTGGGCGACGAGTTCCTGGAGGGCGTCTACCGCGACCTCGCGGCGCAGTACGCACCGCACGAGGTACTGCTCGAGGCGTTGGCGCGCTGGGCCGAGGCCGACCCGAAGCCGCTGGTGCTGCTGATCGACGAGATCGACATGCTGATCGGCGACTCGCTGCTGTCGGTGCTGCGGCAGTTGCGGACCGGGTACCACCAGCGTCCGGGCAGCTTTCTCCAGAGCGTGGTGCTGTGCGGGGTGCGCGACGTGCGCGACTACCGTATCCACTCGGGTTCGGCGAACGCGGTCATCGCCGGGGGCAGCGCCTTCAACGTCAAGGCGGAGTCGTTGAGGCTGGGAGACTTCTCGCGGGACGAGGTCCTGGCGCTGATCGGGCAGCACACGTCGGAGACGGGGCAGACGTTCACGGCCGAGGCGCTGGAGACGATGTGGAGTCGGACGCTGGGGCAGCCGTGGCTGGTGAACGCGCTGGCCTACGACGCCTGCTTCCGGAACGTGGCGGGCCGGGACCGGTCGCGGCCCATCGACTCGGACGCGGTCCTGGCGTCCCAGGAGCGCCTCATCCTGCGCCGCGAGACGCACCTGGACCAGTTGGCGGACAAGCTGAAGGAAGACCGGGTGCGGCGGGTGGTCGAGCCGTTGCTGAGCGGGGCGGAGACGCGGGCCCTCACCGACCGCGACCTCGAGTATGTCCGCGATCTTGGCCTCGTCGCGCGCGACCGGCCGATACGCATCGCGAATCCGATCTACGCGGAGGTGGTGCCGCGCGAGCTGACCTGGTTGGCCCAGGAGGAGCTCGAGCAGGAGGCGGCCTGGTACGTGGACGCGGACGGCGGACTGAACGTGCGGAAGCTGCTGGCGGCGTTCCAGACGTTCTTCCGGGCGCACTCCGAGCACTGGTCCAAGCGCTTCCTGTACCAGGAGGCGTGGCCGCAGTTGCTCCTGCAGGCGTTCCTGCACCGGATCGTCAACAGCGTCGGGCGCATCGAGCGGGAGTACGGGTTGGGACGGGGCCGCACCGACCTGCTGATCATATGGCCCCGGGCCGGCGGGGCGGGGGCGGACGGCGCGTCGGGCGCCCCATCGCTACCGGCGGGCGGCGGGGAGCCGCGGGGCGAGGATGCGCGGGTCGACCGGATCGTGATCGAGTGCAAGGTGCTGCACGGGAGCCTGGAGCGGACCATCGCGGACGGCCTGGAGCAGACGGCGGCGTACATGGACCGGTGCGCGGCGCAGGAGGGACATCTGGTAATCGTCGACCGCAGCGCCGGGAAAAGCTGGAACGAGAAGGTGTTTCATCGTCGAACCGTGTCGCGTGGCGTGACGATCGACGTATGGGGCATGTGACCCGCGGGTTCGCGCGCGCGACCGGCAGTGGTGAGCGGGCTGTAGCCGGTCGAACCGCTCCCAGAGGCTCGATACGGCCAGGGTGGGTGCCCGGGGGCGCTTGGGGGGTGCCCGGGGGACCTGCAGCGCCCGCTGAGGATCGCGGTTCGGCGCTGGTGCGAGAACAGAGGCATGGAGGCTTCGAGACGAGGAGCGAGCCGAGAATCGGCGACGCTGGGGGTCAACTTGGCAGAATTCGAGTCGGCGTGGAGTCTGCACCGCTCTTCATCGGAACCAGGAGCATTTCCGGCCACGAGATCGGACGCCGGAAGGAGGGTGCGTGATTCGGCAGGGCGGCGGCGAACGCTTTCGTCAGTCGATCGACGGTCGCGGTCAGTTCCGTCACGGTTTTGTCGCGTGCCGGTTCGACGCCGATGCTCCTGCGCTTCAAGCCGTTCAGAACGAGCAGGAGTTCCCAATCACGCAACGGCGCCGGGCGTCTCTCGACTTCCGTGACGCCGAAGATCAGTCGGTGCACGAGCGATCCGGTTCCCGTGACTTCGTCCTCGACTGACACGATGAGGATCGGCGTGCCGATGCTCTCCAGCGTGGCGGCCCGTACGGGGAGATTGCGGGCTTCATCGAGGGCGATGTCGAAGAGGGTGTGGCCGACGCCCAGCACCCTCGACGCGGCCGGACGCTCGGCGGGTCACCTCGGCCGCGCAAACGAGTTCGTCGAACGGCTGTGGTAGGCCGGTCGGAACCACCGGCCGTCGGGAGGCAAGGTGCCAGTAGCCGCCGTCGTCATGAAGACATCGGGCCAGCGGATCGTCGAGGTCCCTGCGCAGGACCTCGAAGAGTCGCGACCAGAACCGCGGCCGCGCTGCATGCTCCGACGGATCCAGGCCCACTGCACCGGCGAAACGCGCCCAGTCGTTCGCCGTAACATCGTGGAGTGCCAGCAAGCGGGCACCCAGACCCCGACCCAACTTACCGAACAGCGATCGATGGTCGTCGCTGGATCCAGCCAAGCGTCCGCGTCCGGGGTTGACGGGAAACGGGCCGTTCAGCAACCATCCCGACGTCACGGGTTCAGCCAGCGGTGCCAGATTCCAGATACGCGGCGTGTCGCGCGACATGGCAATCGGACCGACCCCATCGGTGCTGAGCAGCAGACTGTACCCGTCTCCAAGGTCGAACCGCAGCGCGCGTGACGTCACGCCCGCCACCTGGACGGTGACCACGTCGATTGCGTCGGCGCCTGGGAGTGCCTCGCAGGAGCACTCGACGGTCACCGGGCTGGCACCCGTCACCTCGACACGCCTGATGCGGCGGGCGAACACCGGCAGCCACGTCAGGGCGGCTCTGAACGCGCGAATGCACTCCTCGCCCTCCGGGGTACGATCCGCCGCAAAACGGAACATCGATGACGGTCGCCTTGCGACCGTCCGCGCGATTGCGGTCGTTCGCCTCCGTGCTGCCGACGGGCCACTCCACCGGCAGGAATCCGCCGCGGATGCGCAGAGCGACGAAACCGCTGGCGACTCTTGCACTGTCGGACAGGATGTGACGCTCTTGAACCCCAGACCGAACTTGCCGGTCAGGTCATCCTTGGCAGCCCCGGGGCGCTTGTCGGAGAAGTTCATCAGCAGCATGTTGACCAGATCGCGGTCGTAGCCGCGGCGCCGGCCTTCGTCCGTATTCCGCCCACGGTGATTGACGGGGCGACCCCAGTGCGCGACGCGGAGTCCGCCGGGGACATCCGGCAGATCTGGCCGGATCTCGACCTGGAAACAAGCATCGTCCGGAGCGGTGTCGAGCTGGGCGTACGCATCGTCAGCGTTCTGAAACAGCTCGAACAACACGTTTCTGGCGGAGTATCCGAGGTCCTCGATCTTCGCGCGGACGGCGGAGAGCAGTTCGGCGCTGGCGTCCGCTTCGTGTAGGCGACGCCACAAGGCCATCTTCGACTTGGCGAGCTCGGCAGGGTCGGGCGGATCGGATTCAGCGGATGCGCGATGAATCCAGCTCTCGTCATCCTGATACTGTTGCAGAGCCTGCTGGCAGGCGGAGCCGCGGTCCGGCTTTAGTTGCGCCAGCACCCCGGGGAGCAGGTCCCGCAAGAGATGCTGCGTTTCCGTCAGAGTCGTCTGATCGATGTGACTCGCCTTGTTGAGGATGTCACCGAGGGCGGCCTGCTCGTAAGCCCAGAGACAGTCGACGGCCACGGTCTCTACGAACCGACGGAAGATCCGCAGGCACTCCGTCTGCGAGTTGGCGGCCGGATCGACCGGGCGAAGTTGCAGTTCGACGAGCAATCGTCTCTGCTGCTCTTCACCAGAGGTGATTACGTTCCTGCGCTTGTGGAAGTTGCCGACCAGGAGTTCCGTCGAGTCGTCCAGCGGTGCCTCGAACGACTCGCCGGACAGAGCGACCGCCGGTACACGGCCTCCGTTGACCGCCGTAATGCGGAAGCGCCGGTGTTCCACCCTGCCGCTCAGGGAATCGGGAAGGAGCCGATCGAGGCGCTTGTCGAGGTCCCGCCACAGCGTGTCGACATCATGGTCGCATCCGCTTCCCATTCCTTGGCGTACGCTCGCATGCCGCCGTAGCGCCCGATGAACCCGAGATAGACGATTATGAGGTCGGACGGAACACGTCCTCGCCACGGTTCCAGAAACCATGTCAGCGGTCGTCGAGAACCGATGATTATGACCAGTCTGGTCATAATCATCGAATATCGACGGGCAGGCAGTCCACGGTGAAGAAACGCGGGGGCCGGTTCATGGACGAGAACAGCGATCGCGCCGCACTCTCCACGGCCTGCGACAGCCTCCACACGTCGCCGGGAGCGACCGGAGTTCCGTCGACCGCGAGCCAGCGCGTCGTGCGGACCTCAGCGCCCGCACCGGAACCGTCGGGGATGCGCGCGAGCGCGTCGAGAATCTCGCTACGGAAGACATGCGGCTCGGGTCGGGACAGCGCGGTGTCGATCTGCGTGTGCGGCGACCAGTTCGGAATGAGCTTCTTCTGCCTCTTCCGCGCACTCGGATGGCTTGAGAGCGTCGCCGTCGGGACGTGTGGGTGCAGCGATTCGGGAATCGGCCACCCTTCGGTCGCAAGAAAGACCCCCTCGGCGTCGCCGACGGTCCCATCGGAACGGACATGGATCGGCAGAGATCTCAGCACGGCGTCCGGGATGTCCGTCTGCAGGATGGCGTCGCGTTCCGTCTCGGTCAAACGGGGATCGAGCAACGCGTCGGCGTTGCGTACGAAGATGGTCTCGATTGCGCGGCTGTCGAGGGTGCCGATGCCGATGTAGTCGCGCTGTTTCCGGGACAGCCCGTCGGCGATGCGCCGGGGAACGAGGAACATCGACTCGTCGCCGGACACGCAGCGGGCCGCGATTCTCTCGATCTCCGGCGAGAGCCCGTCAGTCGCCACCAGCCGCGCCGCCGGCAGCCCGGCTCCCGGCTTGCCGGCGCAGAGCTTGCGGAGTGCGGTCCTGTCGTCGCCCTCGGCCACTTGCAGCGCGTCGATCAGCTCGGCGCGGTCCGTGTCGTTCCCGAACCGGGACGCGGCGTTGACGAGATCGAGGCAGGCGGGCTTGTCGGAGCTGAGGAGCCGAAGGGGGGAGCCGCCCTGTTCCGCCAGCAGCTCGGCGGTCTTTCCGCTGACGATGACCGGTCGGGCGTCGGGCAGGGCGCGAGCCAGCTTGCGCAGCACCGTCTTGGCGGTCGGCGCCGTCCGGAACAGAAGTCCGTTCCGGGAATGCTCGCACGATTCCTTCAACGTCAGCACGACCTGTTCATCGGTGCCCGGATCTCGGCCGCGGAGTATCGCCAGATCGGCGAAGTCGTCCAGGTCGGAGAGTTCCCGGAGGTCCTGCCGCCGAAGGAACTCAAGTGCGGCGGCCGCTGCCTGATCCGCGAGATCGGGTTGCTCTCCGCCGGCGATGATCGGCTCCACAGCGCCGAGCAGTGCGACGAGATCGGTCCGTGACAAGGGCGGTTGATCGCTCCCACGAGTAGCGTCGGGCGTACCGGCCTCCACGAGCCATTCGGGGCGAACCGGAAGAACGGAGGCACCGGCCGAGGCGAGCGCTTGTAGCAGCCGCCGATGCTCCACTGACTTCGGAAGCGACAGGAAGAGACCTCGTGGTGCGTGAGACAGGATGGCACGTATCTGGTCCGAATGCGCCAGCGATGAACCGGTGTCGTTCAGGGCGTCGCACAGTGAGAGGCTCAGGTGCGGGCCGATCGTCTGCTGCAGGTCGGAACGGTCGGAACCCGCCGGTGGGCCTGCCACGGCCAGCACGTCGCCGAGCAGGCGGGCCAGCGCTGGCAACTGGAACGCGCGTCGCGAAAGCGTCGCGAACAGGGCGCCCAGCTCGTCCGGAAGCCAACGAGGCGGCTCCGCGGTGAGGGATTTTTCCGGATCGACGCATGGCACGAGGCTTCTGTCCCGCGCCAGTGCGTGCACGCCGCTGAACAGGTCCTGCAGGCGTTCGGGAGCGTCGGCCGCCGAGCCGGGCAGTGGGCGGAGAAGGGACCCGGCCGGAACGAGACGCCAGACCACGCCCCCCGGCGGCTCGATCACACGGACCAGGGCGTGCTCACCGCAGATCGAGCGCCGATGGTCGCGGAACCACGGGTGTCGGGCGATGTTCGCCACCACCGGGACGAGTTCCGCGCTCTTCATCAGCTTCTGTTCGAGCGCGTCGCGCAGGATGGCCGGAATCAGCGGGAGGACGACGGAGTCTCGAAGCTCGGCATTCCATGCGGAAGCCAGTTCTGCGGTGGTCGTCGGAACGTCGTCGGGCGCAGCGGTTCGTGACAGGCCATCGATGTGGCGCCGCCCGCTGTCCAGAAAGAAGTAGCCGTGCAGCAACAGATGGAGCCGGCCAGGGCTGACACGGTCGGTGCGGCCGGAGCCGGTGTCGAACGCGGACAGGCAGATGTGCAGCACAGGGTGAGTCGCCTCGGCCGCGGCGTACACGTGGGCGGCGGTGTCTGCCTCTGTCTCGGAGATCGGCAGAAACACGGCCCACGAAATCGTCAGGTCGTCGGCGTCTTGGGGCTTCGCGGTCGGAGGAACACGCAGCAGCGTCGCCGCACCATGCGGTTCGCCTTTCTCAGGCTCGGGCGTTGAACTGAGAGCGCTGATCGCCCGCGGCCAGTGCTCGTTGGCCTGCAACTCGTGGAGGCGTTCGGTCCGCAGGGTCGCCTCGCGCCCGACGAAGGGCGCCCTCGTCCCGTCCGGCTCGGTCCCGACCGTTCCGCTGAAGGACCTGACGCCGACGGGCCAACGCTCGGGGCCGAGCAGCCTCTGGTTCGCGTCGACCAAGTGAACGGCGCAGCCCATCCTGCCGCCGTTCCGAATCTCGATGGACTCGACATGTCGAAGCGCCGTCAGCAGCGGTCGAAGGTCGTCCCGGCGCGCCAGCCCGGCAACGACTCGGGAAGGGTTGGGCTGCACGTTGAAGAACCCGGCATCCGGCGCCGGCCGCAGTCCTTCCCGGCGGAATGGCAGCCAGAGCAGGAGCGCGCGGGTCCGGCAGTCCGCGGGCACGGCGGCACGCAGCAGACTCAGGTCGCCATCGCTCAGGTCGTCCCATGTCTCGGCCTTGTTGTCGTCCACCTCGACTCCGAGGAAGGGGTTCACGACCGTGCTGAACGGCTCGTGCGGCTCCCTCGATCCGTCGGAGTCGAACGCATGAACGACGAAGGCGTCGCAGAGATGGAAGACGGCCTTCTGGCCGAGTCCGAACTTCCCGCTGGCCGAACCGTCAGTCGCCTTGACGCTCTCACCGAAGGCGAGAATGCCGCGCTGATCCCTCAGACGGAACACCCCGTCGTTGACCACGAGGAGTCCGGGGCCGCGCAGCAACGGGTTGTCGGCGTCCGGCCAGCCGACCAGCGCATCGAGTCTGACGCGGCGCGCCCGCGCGTCGTCGGCGTTCTGCACGAGCTCCTTCAGGATGGGGTAGCCGGAAGCGTAGCGATCCTGGAGGAGGCTCTTGATCTGGTTGACGATCGAGCGCGGTGAGACAGAGATCGGGGGCATCAGGCCTGCTCCACCGCGAACGCCGTCACGTTGCGCGTGGACTTGCTGAACTCCACGCCGATGAGGTGGATCGGCTCGCCTGACGCGCGGTACTTGTCGGCGTAGCCCCGCTCGCGGAGCTGCGCCAGCGCGGCGCCCTCCGTCGCCTGCTCCGCCACCTTGAACTCGAACAGATAGACGTTGCCGGCGAAGCGCACGGCCATGTCCGCCCGGCCGCGATTGCTCGAGTCCTCGACGGTGACGTCGAAGCCCGACGCGGCGAAGTACGAGTAGAACACGCTCGCGTAGTAGCCCTCGTAGCCGGCGACGGCGTTGTTCGTGTACCACTCGTAGGGGATGCTCGCGAAGAACGCCTCGAACAGCGCCTTCATGCCGGCGAAGTCGTTTCCCTCCATCAGGTCGTACAGCCGATCGCTGTTGGCGGTCTGGCGCGTCGCGTCCTGCACGAGATGCCGCAGCAGGCTTCGGTTGAAGCTCTGCCGGACCTCTCGATTGGGATAGCCCAGGCGATAGCTGCGGACGCCGCCCCGGTCCCGCACGTCCTTGATGGTCAGGTAGCCGGTCTGGAACAACAGCGCCTCGGTGGCGATGGCCCCGACGTCGAACGACGACAACAGATCGTCGCTGCTCAACATGCCGTCCAGCGCCAGCGCGCTCACCCGGCGCCGGAACAGCGTCTCCACCAGGAAGGCCGGGGTGCCGGTCTCGAACCAGTGCGCCGCGAACGTACCGCGGCGGAACAGCAGCAGGATGTCGAACGGGTTGTAGACACGGTCGTTCCCCGTCCAGTTGTAGCCGTTGTACCAGTCGCGAATCCGCTCCCTGTCCAGACCCGCCAGCTCCGGAGCGAAGACCGTGTCGAGGTCCGCCTCGGTGTAGCCGCAGATGGCGGAATAGCAGGGGTCGATCGTGATGTCGGTCAGGTTGTTGAGCCCCGAGAACACGCTCACCTTCGAGAACTTGCTGACCCCCGTGAGGAAGGTGAATCGGACGTGGGCGTCGCCGGACTTGATCGTCGAGTACAGGCCCCGCAGGTAGTCGCGGTTGGCGCGGGCCACGTCGGGCGTCTCCAGTGCGTCGAGGATCGGCTTGTCGTACTCGTCCACCAGCACCGCGACGCGCTGGCCGGTCCGCGCGTGCAGCGCGCGAAGCAGCTCGCGGAAGCGTTCCGGGGCCGTGTCGTAGCTCGCCGCAACGCCGCCGTCCTCCGCGGCGGCGGCCAGTTGCGCCATCGTGCTCGCATGCACGTACCCCGGTTCGCCGAAGTGCCCGGCGCCGAAGTCGAGCCGCACGACGGGGTGCCGCACCGACCAGTCCCAGCGGTCGTGGATGTCGAGTCCGGCGAACAGCGGCTCGCTGCCCTCGAACAGCTCCTTGAGGGTGTCGAGAAACAGGCTCTTCCCGAAACGCCGCGGGCGCGACAGGAAATAGTGCTTCCCCTCGTCCAGCAGCCGCGCGATGAAGCCGGTCTTGTCGACGTAGTAGCAGTCCTCCTCGCGGAGCTCGCGGAAGGTCTGCAGGCCGATGGGCAGTCTGCGCCTGATCATCACCGCTGATCAGGATAGCGCGGGAGCCGGCGGCCGGTGCCGTTCTCCGGCGTCGCGGCGCCGTGTGGCCGTCGCCGCAGGGCAGCATGGCGCGGGCGGCATCTGCTTCGCGCAGTGCCACCGGGCGGCAACCGTAGCCCGCGAGCGTCGTCGGTGCCGGACCCCGCGCGCTCGTCCGCCCGTGGCGGGGCGCCCGTCGCGGCGAGCCTCAGCGTGGACGCGTGGGGTCCCTGCGTCCAACCCCGTGGCGATGTGCGCCGGCGCCCGTCGTGGCGAGCCGTAGCGTGGGCGCGATGGGCGTCCGGGCGATCCGGGGCGTCCCACCCGGCGATTCTGACACTTTGCCGGGACATTGCGATAGACTGGCCGAGTCGCTCAAGGGGAGGTCACGATGCGAGACGCCGGAATCCCGGGACGCCCGATCCGCGTGATGGCCGGTGCCCTGGCCTTCGCCGTTGCCGCCGCCGCGCCCGCGGCGGGGCAGACCATGGACATCTACTGGATCGACGTCGAGGGCGGGGGCGCGACCCTGGTCGTCTCCCCGTCCGGCGAGTCGATGCTCGTCGACACCGGGTGGCCGCGTCCCGAGGGCCGCGACGCTCACCGCATCGTGGCCGCGATGGAGGACGCCGGGCTCGAGAAGCTCGACTACATGCTGATCACGCACTTCCACACCGACCATGTCGGCAGCCTCGCCGAGCTGGCCGGGATGGTTCCCATCGACCACTTCCTCGACCACGGCGGCGAGACCGAGGAGCGCAACCGGCAGTGGCGCGACATCTACCTCGAGACCGCCGGCGACGCGCGGATGGTCGCCAGCGCCGGGGACGTCCTGATGATGGGCGACGTCGAGGTGCGCATGATCTCGTCGAACATGGAGCTCATCGCCGAGCCCATCAACGACGGCGGCCCCAACCCCCACTGCGCCGGGGCCGAGAACCGGCCGCCGGCTTCCCCTGAGAACCAGCGCACCCTGGGGGCGCTGTTCAGCTTCGGGGGGTTCCGCTTCGTCGATCTCGGCGACCTCGACTGGGACATGGAGATGAAGCTGTCGTGCCCCGTCAACCGGCTGGGCACCGTCACCGTCTACCAGACCAACCGCCACGGGGCGTTCGACGGGGCGGGGGCCCCCGCCCACCTGTGGGCCGTCGAGCCGCAGGTGGTGGTGGTGAACAACGGCCCCCGCAAGGGCATGACCGCCCCGCACCACTACGACCGCATCGCCGAGGTCCCCGGCGTCGAGGGCATCTGGCAGACCCACCTCGCGCTCGAGGCCGAGGGCCACAACACCGACGAGGACATGATCGCCAACTTCGAGGACACCGACGAGTGCCAGGGCCACTGGATCAAGGCGTCGGTCCAGGCGGACGGCACGTACACGATGACGAACGGCCGCAACGGCTACAGGCGGACGTACACTGCTCGGTGACCGGTATCATGGCCGTAGAGGGGTGGATGCGGCGCCTGCCGCTGTGGTACCGTCGCTCGAGGACGCAACCGACGAGAATCCTCCATGAAGGCCATAGTCCAAGGCGGCCGGTTACGTCTGGACGAGCCCAGCTCCCTCGCCGAGGGTACGATTCTGGAGCTGGTGCTCGATGACGAGGGTGACGACCTGGACGCCACCGAGCGTCGCGCCCTGCACGATGCGATTTCCACGGCGTGGGCGTCGGCGAAGAGTGGGCGGGTCCGGCCGGCGCAGGTCGTCATCGATGAGTTGCGGCGCCGGTGACGGTCATTACGCCGGATCGGGTCGAGACGTAGATCAAGGCGATCGACCTCTGGTGGCGCGAGAACCGTCCCGCCGCCCCGGGCCTTTTCGTCGAGGAATTGGCGGCGTGCTTCGATTTGCTCGGGTGCCTGCCTCATGTCGGCCGACCCTATGCCCACCATGAGGTTCGGGGGCTCCGGCGCGTGCTGTTGCGCTCGACCGGTTACCACGTCTACTACGTGGTCAGGAGCCAGGTGGTGATCGTGGTTGCGGTGTGGAACGCGCTACGGGGCGCAGGGCCGGATCTGTCCGGTTTGCCGCTACACCCGTCGGGGTGAGTCGAACGCGCCCATTCGGCAGGTCGCGAGGGGGGGAAGAGCATGCGCACTGGCGTCGCGACTCGGGTCATCGCGTGGATGATCGCGCTGGCGTGGGGCGGCAGCTTGTCGGCCGAGGCGGTCGACGTTCGGCTGAAGGAGGCAGTGCGCGCCGGCGACGATGACGCGGTGCGCACCCTGATCCAGCAGGGTGCCGACGTGAACGCGCCCGAGGGCGACGGGGCGACCCTGTTGCATTGGGCGGTGCGGTGGGACGACGTGACAGCCGTCGAGCTGCTGCTCGAGGCCGGCGCCCGCCCCGGCGCCGCCAACGCCTACGGGGTCACGCCGCTGTCGCTCGCCTGCATCAACCGGAGCGCGCCGGTCGTCGAGCGGCTCCTGGCCGCCGGCGCCGACCCGAACGCCGCGACCTCGATGGGCGAGACCGTCCTCATGACCTGCGCGCGCACCGGGGCGGCGGAAGCGGTGCGCGCCCTGCTCGGCGCCGGCGCCGACAACGTCGACGCGCGCGAGTCGTCGCGGGGGCAGACCGCGCTGATGTGGGCGGTGGCCCAGGGGCATCCCGGGGTCGTGCGGCTGCTCGTCGACCACGGGGCCGACGTGCACGCGCGCTCCGAGGCCCGCTCGCTGCTCGTGAGCCTCGGCGGTCGGGGCGCCGACCGCGCGGGGAACCTGCCGCTGGGCGGCTTCACCCCTCTCCTCTTCGCGGCGCGGCAGGGGAGCGTGGAGAGCGCGAGGCTGCTGCTCGACGCCGGCGCCGACGTGAACGAGACGGCGCCCGACGGCGCCTCGGCCCTGGTCGTCGCGAGCTTCAGCGGCCACGGCGAGCTGGCCGCATATCTGCTCAGCCGCGGTGCCGAGCCCGACGCGGCGGGTGCGGGCTATGCCGCCCTGCACACCGCGGTGCTGCGCGCCGACGCGGCCCTCGTCAAGACCCTGCTGGCCTACGGAGCCGATCCAAACGTTCGCCTGACGAAGGGCAGCCGGGTGCCGCGGGCCACCCACTGGTGGGTGCTGCCGGGATCGCTGGCCGGGGCGACGCCGTTCCTGCTCGCCGCGAAGTACGCCGACGTCGGGATCATGCGCGTCCTCGCCGAGAGCGGTGCCGACCCGTTCCTGCCGATGCGCGACGGGACGACGCCGCTGATGATGGCGTCGGGGGCGAACTGGCCCAACGGCGAGATTGACCGCCACGACCGGCGCGTCCCGCCCGAGGTCGCTGAGGCCCTGCAAGCAGACGAGCGCCCGAACCTCGAGGCGACGCGCTTCGCGCTGGCCCTGGGGGCCGACGTGAACGCGCGGAACGAGGCGGGCGACACCGCCCTGCACTCCGCCGTCTTCAAGGCGTGGCCGGCGGTGGTGGATCTGCTCGTCGACCACGGCGGCGACCTGAACGCCGCGAACGAGCGCAACCGGACGCCGCGGCAGATGATGTGCCACGCGGCCGACGGGTTGCTCGTGCGCTGCGCGGGGTAGGACGGGGGTAGGAAAGGGGTAACGAGATGTCGCACGAGAGAGCGCGTGCTGTCGTGACGCCGCGGCGACGCGATCCGTTACGGCCGAACGGGTGGCAGGTCGGTGCGGCGCTTGCCGGGTGCCTCGCGCTGCACGCCGCGGCTGCGGTGGCGGGGCAGGCCGAACCCGCGGCGACGCCGGGCGCGCCCGAGCCTGCCGCCGAGGCGTCGTCCCCGGCCACCGTCGAGGCGATGCTGAACCGCTACTGCATCACCTGCCACAGCGACGGCGGCTACGCGGCGGGGCGCGTTCCCGTGTCGCTGCAGCCGCTCGACCCGGCGAACGTGGGCGCCCACGCCGCCGGCTGGGAGCAGGTGGCCCTGAAGCTGCGGTCGCGCATGATGCCCCCCGTCGGCCGGCCGCGCCCCGACGAGGCCGACTACGACCGGGTGGCGACCTGGCTCGAGGACGAGCTCGACCGCGCCGCCGCCGCCGACCCGAACCCCGGCCGCACCGTCGCGCATCGCCTGAACCGGGTCGAGTACGGCAACGCCGTCCGCGATCTCCTCGGCCTCGAGGTCGACCCCGAGGCGCTGCTGCCGCCCGACGACGACGACGAGGGCTTCGACAACATCGCCGACGTGCTGTCGGTGTCGCCGACCCTCATGGAGCGCTACCTGTACGCGGCCCGGCAGGTCAGCCAGCTCGCCCTCGGCGACGCCGCGCTGCGGCCGCGCTTCGACACCTACCGGGTGCCCGACCGCGAGGTCCAGGACCACCACACCAGCGACGACCTGCCGTTCGGCACCCGCGGCGGCGCGGCGGTGCGCCACTACTTCCCCCTCGACGGGGAGTACACCATCCGGGTCGGGCTGCGCCGCAACTTCTACAACTACATCCGCGGCATCGGCAACGTCGCCCACCAGCTCGACGTGCGGGTCGACGGCGCCCTCGTCGCCACGTTCATCGCCGGCGGCGGCCTGAGCCCCGACGCCGAGCGCTGCATCGCCAGCTTCTGCGGCAGCTCGGGCATGGGCGGGGCCGAGTGGGAGTGGTACGCCAACCACGCCGACGACGACTTCGAGGTGCGGGTGCCGGTCGAGGCGGGGCTGCGGACGGTGGCCGTCGCGTTCGTGGACCACCCCGCCCTCGATGAAGGGGTCCTGCAGCCGCCGGTCGACATGTCGACCTTCGGCTACAGCACCGACGAGGAGATGGGCGGCGAGCCGGCGGTGGGGAACGTCGTCATCGGCGGCCCGTTCGACGGCGAGACCCCCGGCGACGTGGCGAGCCGGCAGCGGCTCTTCGTCTGCCGTCCCGCGGACGGCGCGGCCGAGGAGGCCTGCGCCCGCGAGATCATCTCGACGCTCGCCCGGCGCGCCTACCGCCGGCCGGTGACGGAGGCCGACGTCGACCACCTGTACGGCTTCTTCGAGACGGCGCGGAGGCAGGCGGACTTCGACGCGGGCGTCCGGACGGTGCTCGAACGGGTGCTCGTCGACCCCGAATTTCTCTTCCGCATCCCCCGCCCGCCGGCCGACGCCGACGCCG
This sequence comes from Vicinamibacterales bacterium, assembly GCA_965261285.1. Classification (GTDB taxonomy): domain Bacteria; phylum Acidobacteriota; class Vicinamibacteria; order Vicinamibacterales; family UBA8438; genus JAJEEA01. Next base: position 1,187,881 of record OZ253457.1, read on the forward strand.
CGGTCTACCGCATCGACGACATCGAGCTGGCGTCGCGGCTCTCGTTCTTCCTGTGGAACAGCATCCCCGACGACGAGCTGCTCGCCCTCGCCGAGCGCGGCGAGCTCGCGAGGCCCGCGGTCCTCGACGAGCAGGTGCGCCGCATGCTCGCCGACCCGCGCTCCGCCTCGCTCGCCGGCAACTTCGTCGACCGCTGGCTCGAGCTGCACAAGATCCGGAACGTGGCCCCGGACCCGACCATCTTTCCCGCGTTCGACCAGAACCTGCGCGACGCCATGCAGCAGGAGACGGCGCTCTTCATGGCGAGCCAGTTGCGCGAGGACCGCGCGGTGGTCGACCTGCTGCGCGCCGACGACACGTTCCTCAACGAGCGGCTGGCCCGGCACTACGGCGTTCCCGGCGTCTACGGCAACCACTTCCGGCGCGTGGTGCTGCCCGACGACCGGCGGGCGGGGCTGCTCGGCAAGGCGAGCATCCTCACCCTGACCTCGTACTCCACCCGGACCTCGGTGGTGAACCGCGGAAAGTGGCTGCTCGAGCGGGTGCTCGGGTCGCCGCCGCCGGCGCCGCCGGCCAACGTGCCGCCGCTCGAAGAAAGCGCCGCCGGGGCCGCGCCCACGTCGCAGCGCGAGCGCATGGAGGCGCACCGGCGCAACCCGACCTGCGCCGTCTGCCACCGCGTGATGGACCCGCTGGGCTTCGCCCTCGACAACTTCGACGCCATCGGACGCTGGCGGACCACCGACGACCCGCGGATTCCCGGGCAACGGGGGCCGGTGATCGACGCCTCCGGGGTCATGCCGGACGGCACGCGGTTCGAGGGTCCCGCCGGACTGCGGGAGCTGCTGCTCGACCGGCGGCAGGAGTTCATCCGGACGGTGACGGGAAGGTTGTTGACGTATGCGCTCGGCCGGCGGCTGGAGCACCCCGACATGCCGGTCGTCCGGCAGATAGTGCGGGACGCGGCGGACGAGGATCACCGCTGGTCGGCGTTGATTCAGGGTATCGTAAGGAGCGCGCCGTTTCAGTTGAGGAGGGTCGAATCATGATCGTCACGAAGAAGACCATCGCGCGCCGCACCGTGCTGCGGGGCATGGGCACGGCGTTGGCGCTGCCGCTGCTGAACGGCATGGTGCCGCCGCTGACCGCCCTCGCGAGGACCGCGGCGAAGCCGTCGAAGCGGCTGGGCGTGGTCTACGTGCCGAACGGCATCATCACCCGCAACGGCAACTGGACCCCGACGACCGACGCCGCCGGGTTCGACCTGCCGCGGCTGCTGAAGCCGCTCGAGCCGGTGCGCGAGCACCTCACGGTGTTGACCAACCTCGACAACCGCGCCGCCTTCGCGCGCCCCGGCGAGGCCCTCGGGTCGCACTCGCGCCCCGCCGCCGCGTTCCTCACCGGCCTCCACGCCGAGCAGACGCAGGGGTCCGAGCTCGACCTCGGGACGTCGATGGACCAGTTCGCGGCGCAGGCGCTGGGCCGCGAGACGCGCCTGCCGTCGCTCGAGCTGTCGCTCGAGGGCGCCGATACCTTCAACGGCGTCAGCACCTGCGACACCGGCTACAGTTGCGCCTACCTCAACATCTCGTGGCACGACCGCACCACCCCGATGCCGCGCGAGACCAATCCGCGCGTGGTGTTCGAGCGCCTGTTCGGCGACGCCGGCAGCACCAGCGCCGATGTCCGGCTCGCGCGCGCGAAGCAGCAGCGCAGCATCCTCGACGCGGTGATGGACAAGATCGCCGGGCTGCAGGGAAGGCTCGACGGCGAGGACCGGCGCAAGCTCGGCAACTACCTCGACGCGGTGCGCGAGATCGAGCGCCGCATCGAGATCGCCGAACGGCAGGCCGACCGCGAGCTGCCGCTCCTCGACCAGCCGGCGGGCATCCCCGTCTCGTTCGAGGACCACGCGCGGCTCATGTACGACCTCCTCGTGCTCGCGTGGCAGACCGACGTCACCCGCGTGTTCACCTACATGATCGGCCGCGAGCAGAGCGGCACCACCTATCCGCAGATCGGCGTCCCCGACCCGCACCACCCGCTGACGCACCACCGCGGGGACCTCGAGAAGATCGAGAAGGTGACGAAGATCAACCAGTATCACGTGCAGCTCTACGGCGAGTTCCTCGCCACCCTGGCGTCGACGCCCGACGGCGACGGCTCGCTCCTCGACCACGCGATGCTGCTCTACGGCGCCGCCCTCCGGGACGGGGACGCCCACCAGTACGACAACGTCCCCCTCCTGCTCGCGGGGCACGACGGCGGCACCCTCAAGGGCGGCCGCCACCTCGTGTACCCCAAGGGCGAGAACCCCATGACCAACCTGCAGCTCACCATGCTGCACAAGCTCGGCGTGCCCGTGGAGCACTTCGGCGACAGCACGGGCACCTTGAAGGAGCTGACGGGTCTGTCGTAGCGCATCCTCACTCCAGGCTGGCCGGGGTGGCGTCCGTCACCCCGGCCGGCTCGGCTGCTGACCTCCGTAGCGGTCGTCCCTCGTGCTTGCAGCCCGCGTAGTGCTTCGTGAAGGCCGCTTCATGAGCCGCTGTCCTTGCGGCCCCCCTCGACGAGCCCGCTGGCGTTTCGCCTCTTCGATGGCCTTGGAGACATCGGCAGCGACCTCGAGCACCTCGGCCGGTGCACGAACCGGCTCGCCGGCAAGGCGGCGAAGGGCGACGACGAGCGGTGCCAACGCGTCGGCGGTCTTGCTGTCCGCCGACAGGATCTCGGCGAGGTCGCGCTCCGACGCGCCGGCTGCGATCAGGATGGGCACACGCGCCAGCATTTCACGCAGCATCGTTTCGTCGCCGACGACGAACATGGCGCACACCGATTGAAACACGCTCAGGGCCGCCTGGTGTTCGTTTAGAACGAGCAGCGCGTGCGTTCTCATCCACTTTGCCTGCCACCGCAGGAACGCGAGCGCGCCGGACTCGTTGTCAATGGCCTCGCCGAACCGACGGTCGAATTCGTCGCCGGTCTGCAGAGCTTCCTCGGCGTGGCCGATCTCGATTTGCCGATTCCCCTTGTTGAGCAGCGCCCTGGAAACTCGCACCTGAAGTTCTGGGGCGTTGCTTGCGCCGAAACGCGCGACGAGATCGTGGTAGGTGGCCAACTCCGCCTCTGACTCGCCACGCTGGCCGTGCGTGATGCCCTTGTTGAGCAACGCCTTGGCAATCTGCACCTGGAGTTCCAGGTTGTCGGAGGCGCCGAAACGCGCGACGAGATCGTGGTAGGCGGCCAGCTCCGCGTCGGACTCGCCACGTTGGCCGTGCGTGGTGCCCTTGTTGACCAGCGCCTGGGCAACCGGCATGTGGAGCTCCAAGGTGTTGCTGGCGCCGAAACGCGCGACCAGATCGTCGTAGGTGGCCAGCGCTGCCTCGGACTCGCCGCACTCATGGTGCATGACACCCTTGTTGAACATCGCGTTGGCAACCTGCACCTGGAGTTCCAGGCTGTCGCTGGCGCCGAAACGCGCGACCAGATCGTCGTAGGTGGCCAGCACCGCCTCGGACTCGCCGCGCTCATGGTGTATGACACCCTTGTTGAACATCCCCTTGGCAACCTGCACCTGGAGTTTCACCGTGTCGCTGGCGCCGAAACGCGCGACCAGATCGTCGTAGGCGGTCAGCGCTGCCTCGGACTCGCCGGGCCGGGCGTGCGTAACGCCCTTGTTGAGCAGCGCCTGGGCAACCACCACCTGGAGCTCCAGGGTGTCGCTGGCGCCGAAACGCGCGACCAGATCGTCGTAAGCCGCCAGCGCCGGCTCGGACTCGCCGCGCTCATGGTGCAAGAACCCCTTGTTGAACAGCGCCATGGCAACCTGCACCTGGAGTTCCGGGGTGTCGCTGACGCCGAAACGCGCGACCAGATCGTCGCAGGCTGCCAGCGCCGCCTCTGACTCGCCGCTCTGGCCATGCGCAAAGCCCTTGTTGAGCAGCGCCATGGCAACCTGCACTTGGAGTTCCAAGGTGTCGCTGGCGCCGAAACATGCGACCAGATCGTTGTAGGCCGCGAGCGCCGCTTCGGACTCGCCACGCTGGCCGTGCGTGACGCCTTTGTTGAACAGCGCCCGGGCAACCGTCACTTGGAGCGCTGGGGCGTTGCTGGCGCCGAAACGCGCGATCAGATCGTCGTAGGCTGCGAGCGCCGCCTCGGACTCGTCGCGCTGGCCGTGCGTGATGCCCTTGATGAGCAGCGCCTGGGAAACCGGTACCTGGAGCTCCAGGGTGTCGATTGCGCCAAAACGCGCGACCAGATCGTCGAAGGCGGCCAGCTCCGCCTCATGCTCCCCACGCTCATGGTGCATGACGCCCTTGTTGAACAGCGCCTTGGCAACCTCCATCTGGATGCCTAGTGTGTCGCTGGCGGCCAATGCCCTTTTGAGTCCCTCGCGAATGGGCGGCGATTGCGCCGCCTCCACATGCCACGTGCCGATCATCTCGGCCAATTCGTCGCTGTGGTAGAACACCGTCATGAACTGGATCAGGTTGCGCACCAGCCCGGCCTCGTCGCGTTCGCGTCGCAGCTTGTAGTAGATGCTGTAGAGACGTTCCGCGGCGGTGTACTTCCGCTTCCTGCCCGTCCCTTCCGCGACGACTGCGCCCCGGTCGACCAGCCTCGCGATCAGCGCCGATGCGGTGCGAATGTCCATGCGGGCTCGCGCCGCGATCTCCTGGGCGCTCGACGATTGCCAGAGGTCGATCACCGCGAGATAGACGCGACGCTCGGTCTTGGCTAGGACCTCCAGATGGCTGCGGAAGTACTCGGTGTGGTCGTCGACCAGCGTCACTAGTTCTTCGAGAAGCTGGCGCAGCGATCGATGCCGTGCAAACGTCGCGACGATGACCAGCAGGCGGGGGCTGCCGCCGGTCAGAATCCGCAGGGGCTTGATCTCGCGGCTCGTCTGCTTGTCGCCGCTGACCATGTTCCAGAGGCGCCGGCAGGCATCCGTATCCAGCGGTTCCAGATCAACGATGCGGAACAACTCGAAGAACGGCTGGCTCGCATCGTCCAGTCCCTTGAACCGACTGGTCGCGGTGGCCAGCAGCATGACTCGAGGCTCCGACTGCAGCGTCTGGCGAAGCCGCCAGCCGAAATCACCGCCGACGTCGCGGCAGAGGGACTGCAGGTTCTCGACCATGAGGACGACCTTCCGGTCCAGCCGATCCGCCGCCTCCAGAAGGGCAGCGCGCGCACACTCCTCGATGTTCGTGTCGCGCCACCGGGCGGTCAGATCGGCGTGTGTCGCGAGGACGTCCCGGGAGAATTCCGGGTTGCCGGTCGCGTTCGCGTGGGCGAGGTGGAACAGCGCTTCGAGCCAGAAGTCGGCGAGGGTGGCGATCTCCTGGCTCTCTTCCATGAACCGCACGGGAAACAGACGCTCGGAGAGTGCGTTGTCGGCCCGCAGTTCCGCGCCGACGCGGGCCAGCAGCATGGTCTTTCCGCGACCGCGCGGTCCGACGATCAGCACGTGCTGGCACGACGGCGAATCGATATTGCCGCGTATGACCTCCAGCACGAGGTCGAGCTCCCCCTGCCTGACCACGAACTGTCTGACGACCTCGTCATCGGACTGGAACGTGCCCGGATTGAACTTTCGGATCGGCCGATCGAGTGCGTCGTTCATCGAAGCCCCCTCGGTCATGGCCGCCCCCAACGCTCCTCGAGGGGGATGTAGTGGTCGCGGAAGCGTGCCGACCACCAGTCCTTCAGCAGCCGCGACGGGAATCGGAACCCGTCGTCCCCGTCTTCGAGATAGCCGTCATGCACCAGGACCTCGAGGATGTCCGCGACAAGACCCGGCGCATCGCCGACGACCGGTGCGTATAGCTGTTCGAGGCAGCGTCGTGCCGAGGGTGTGAACCGCTCCCGGGTGGCGGCTTCAGCGAGGATCTCCATGGCGATTGGGTAGCGTTCGTCTTCCAGCCCCTCCTTGAGACGTGTCTCGTAGTGCACGAGGTCGTTCTGCCCCGAGGGTCCGAGAAGGGCGGTGCGGTAGACCGTGTCGACGTCCTCCACCGTCACGCGGTCTCGCCTGTGCATGATGGTGAATTCCTGCAACCGTGCGAAGAAGGACTGCACATGGTGGGGAATGCCCGTCCCGAGCGCGTCGTACACGGCATCTGCGACGCCGTGCTCGATTGGCAATTCGTGACTCTCGGCCAGTCGTTCGAAACACGTGACGCTGGCGTGACGGTCCCAGGGGCCCAGGCGAAAGGGATCGAGATGGTTGATGCGGTCGGGGATGCCGAGCCGTTGCACCAGGGGCTTGAGCCCGATGCTGCCGGACAGGATGAGGACCAGGGAGCCGGGGTCGAGCCCCTGAACGACCTCGCGCAGCCAGCTCAGGAACGCATCGACCCGTTGGGCGCCGTCGTCTTGGCCGAGTATGCGCTTGAGGAATATCGGCAGCTCGTCGATGACGAGGAGGACCGGCTGGTCATGCGCGGCGCAGTCGCGGATGAGCAGCTCGCCGTACCGACGCCAGTTGCCGGCGTTCAGGCCGGCGCGAATCTTGATGCGAAAGTCGCGTGCGCCAACCTCCTCGACGTTCTCCGTGAACCAGCGTTGCATGGTGGTCGCGAAGCGCGACGAGATCGATCGGACCGGATGCACCGCCTCGGCGACGTTGGCGATCACATCCTCCTCGCCGGTCGCGCCCTCGACATCGGTGAAGAGGAAGATCCATTTCCGGGCCTCGAGCCGTTGTCCAAGCTCTCGGGCGATGCTCGTCTTCCCCATCCGGCGCTGTCCGGTCAGCAGGACGTGGTTGCCGGCGCGAACCCGCGCATCCAGAACCCGCAACTCGGACTCGCGATCGACGAAGTCGTCACCGCTTACCCAGCGGCCAGTGGCTAGCCTCATGATTTCTCCCGTGTTGACAACAAAACTGATATCACGGTAGTCGATATCAATTTTGTTGTCAACGGAGTGGGTGTTCATGGCGCGGCCCGCGGCGCACTGCCAGAAGCTCGTGGTGTGCCATGAGCCTCGCCGCCGTCGGGAGGACCCACGGCGTCGAGATCGTGCCGGCGCAGAAGTTCATGGACGCGTTGTGGGGGCGCGCGATCGTCGAGTGAGGCCGTGAGGCTCACAGACTCGCGAACCCCTCCACGAGTTCGTGCGGCTGCGGGACCGTGGCAACGGTCACGGCCGGGGGTGGGCTGGCGATGGCCTCCCCGCCTGCCGGTTCGCGCCGAACGCGCTCGGCGGGGAAGGGACTGGGACTCAGCCGCGGCTACGTGTGATATAGACTAGTCTCCGTACGGTCTGATCACTGCCGTTCCTGGAGGGTACCGCCCGTGTCCGAAGTTGGCGCGTTCGAAGCGAAGACGCACCTGCCGCAACTGCTGAAGCGCGTGCAGCAGGGCGAGCGGTTCGTGATCACCAGACACAAGCACCCGGTGGCCGAGCTGATTCCCTTTCGGCGACGGGACACCGACCGAATCCGCGCGGCCATCGACGGCCTGAAGGAGTTCCAGCGGACTCACAGCCTGCGGGGGCTGTCGGTTCGGCAGATGATCGAGGAGGGGCGGCGCTACTGATGGCGTTCGTGCTCGACTGCTCGGTCACCATGGCGTGGATCTTCTCCGACGAGGCGACCGATGCGACGGACCGGCTGCGGGACGGGCTGCCCGGCACCCGCGCCTTCGTACCGGCGCTGTGGCCGGTCGAGACGGCCAACGCCCTGCTCGTAGCGACCCGCCGCGGTCGCATCGCGCAGGACGAGTGGCCGGGGATTCGCGCGCACCTCGATGCGCTGCCGATCGAGGTCGACCCGGTTTCGGCGTCCCGGACGTGGGGTGCGGCGCTGGACCTGGCGCATGCACACGGAATCTCCGTCCACGATGCGATGTACCTGGAGCTGGCCGTGCGGATGCGGATGCCGCTCGCCACGCTGGACCGGGCCCTCCGAACCGCGGGGGAGTCGGCCGGCGTCGAGGTGCCGGCCATCGCCTGACCGGGCGGAAGCGGACGCCGCCGCCGCGCCCCTCACCCGGCCGCCTGCCGTGACTTCGAGCAGGCTCACCCGATCACGCGGTCGAGGCAAGCGCTGGGCCGGCGGGTGGCCTGGCGGCGCCGTTCGAGCAGCCGAATCGCAGTCCGCCGGTCGAGGCCGTGGGTGGCGCGGAAGGACTCGATGGCCTCGTCGCCGAGACGGAACGCTAGCTCCACCCGTTCGGCCGGGGACATCCGCCGGATCTCGGCGTCGGTGCGCGCGCGGAGGACGGAGGCGACGGACTTCATGATGCGAGTATACCGCTCGACCGGTGCAGTCGTCCGTCGCTCGGCGGCAGGTGGTAGTCTTCTCCTCGGGACGAGTTCGGAGGGACCGGCGACGTGGCCTCCGGTAGCGGACGGCGATTGAGCCGAGTTGGGGTTCGACCTTGTGGAGATTGCGTCCAGCGTCGGCCTCGGAGTCGGCCTCGCCGCGGCGTGCGGCTTCCGGGTCTTCCTGCCGGTCCTGGTCATGGGGCTGGCGGCCCGCGCCGGCTTCCTCGAAGTAACCGACGGCTTCGAATGGATGGCGGCAACTCCCGCCCTGTTGACCGTCGCGGTGGCGATGGCCTGCGAGATCGGCGCCTACTACATCCCGTGGCTCGACAACCTGCTGGACACGGTCGCGATGCCCGCGGCGGTGATCGCCGGCACGGTGGTGGCGGCGGCGAACGTCGAGACCGCGTCACCGCTCCTGAGCTGGAGCGTGGCGGCCGTGACCGGGGGCGGGGCGGCGGCCGTCGTGCAGGCGGGAACCACCCTGCTGCGCGGCGCTTCGACCGTGGTCACCGCCGGCCTCGGCAATCCGGTGGTCTCGACGGCCGAGAACGGGGCGGCGGTCGGAATGTCCCTTCTCGCGCTCGTGGCGCCCGTCCTCGCGCTGACCACCGTGCTGGTGCTGGGCGCCGTACTGGTCGTCCGAGTCCGGCGACAAGCGTCCGCCGCCGGGCGCGGCCGGCAGGCCGGAGCGGCGGCCGCGACGGTCCAGGCGTTGAGACGGAGGTTGTCCACCGGCGGACGACGATTCACGAGGGACGAGATGAACGAGCGTTGACGGCTACCGCAGCTCGCGGAAGAACGCCCTCAGGTCGTCCACGTACAGCGCCGGCTCCTCGCTGGCCGCGAAGTGGCCGCCGCTCGGCATCATCGTGAAGCGGACGAGGTTGTAGCGCGCCTCCAGCCACCGGCGCGGCGTGAACCGGAACTCCCCGGGGAACGCCGCGCAGGCCGTGGGCACCTCGATGCGCGGCGGGTCCGGCGCGTTGGCGCCGTGCCGGCCCTCGTAGTAGTAGCGGGCGGCGGAGGTCGCGGTCTCGGTGGCCCAGTAGATGGTGAGGGTCGTCAGCAGCTCGTCCTTGCTGAAGCGGGTCTCGGGGTTGCCGTCGCAGTCGCACCAGCTTCGGTACTTCTCGACGATCCACGCCGCGAGCCCGACCGGCGAGTCGTTGAGGCTGTAGCCGAGGGTCTGCGGCTTGGTGCCGTGCATGTGGCTGTAGCCGCGCTCCTCGTCGGTCCAGAACGCGGCGCGCTCCTCCATGAGCGCGATCTCTTCGGGTGGCACGCCGGCGGTGGGATCGTCGGGGTCGGGCGGGCCGGCGGTGCACAGGTTGAGGTGCAGGCCGGCCACATGCTCGGCGTCGTTGGCGGCGAGCCAGCGGCTGATGCCGGCGCCGAGGTCGCCGCCCTGGGCGCCGTAGCGCTCGTAGCCGAGGCGCGCCATGAGCTCCGCGAAGATCGCCCCGGTGCGATCGCGGCCGTAGCCCAGCCGCGGCGGCCGGTCCGAGAACCCGTAGCCGGGGATGGACGGGACGACGACATGGAAGGCGTCCTCGGCGCGCCCGCCGTGGGCGACGGGGTCGGTCAGGGGCTCGATGACCTTGTCGAACTCCGCGAAGGTCCCCGGCCAGCCGTGGGTCAGGATCAGCGGGAATGCGTCGGGCTCGGCCGACCGGCGGTGCACGAAGTGGATGTCGAGGCCGTCGATGCGGGTCTTGAACTGCTCGAGCCGGTTGAGCCGGCGCTCCTGCGCCCGCCAGTCGAACTCGTCGCGCCAGTAGTCGACGAGCTGCCGCAGGTAGGCTTGGTTCATCCCGAGCTGCCACCCGACGCCCTCGGGCTCGTCGGGCATGCGGGCGCGCGCGAGCCGCTCCTTCAGATCGGCCAGCACGCTGTCGGGGATGTCGATGGTGAACGGCTCGATGGCGGCGTCGGGCGCGGCCTGGCTCACGGTCGCGCGGGCCGGCGCCGACCACGGGGCGGGTCCGGCGACACCGGCGGCCAACGCCAATGCCAGCGCTACGAATAGGGCGGCGATTGCTCGTCTCATGTTCGTCCTCCGAAGCGTGTATGTTACGCGACCCGCTCCGCCTTCGCGTCGGCGGGACCGGCGTGAGCCGGGCTGGAGTGTGCCCGGGGGCCCAATGCTGGCCTGAACGAGCGGACGCCGGTATAGTGGCGGTACGCCGTTGTCCGGCGCGAGGAGGAGAGATGAAACGAAGCAGATACCTGGCCACGCTCACGGCAATCGGCGTGGTCCTGACAGGAGCGGCGTACCAGGCGCAGGACGAGCGGGCGGCCCTCGCGGTGCAGCAGATCACCGACAACCTCTACGTGCTGGGGAACGCGCCGGAGGTGCAGGGCATGGGCGGCGGCGGGAACACCGCCATCTTCATCGCCACCGACGGCGTCGCCCTCGTCGACACGAAGATCAACGGCTACGGCCAGGACATCATCGCCGCCGTGGGCGAGCTGACCGACAAGCCAATCACGCACGTCATCAACACCCACACCCACTTCGACCACAGCGGCGGCAACACCGAGCTGCCCGACACCGTGAGCTTCGTGGTGCACGAGAACACCCTGGCCCAGATGTCGCGCGAGTCCTGTCAGCCGGTGACCAACTGCGACGCCTTCAAGGGCGAGAACGCGAAGTACCTGCCCAAGCTCGCCTACTCGGAGCGGATGTCGCTCTTCAACGGCGCCGACCGCATCGACCTCTATCACTTCGGGCGCGGCCACACCGACGGCGACACGTTCGTCGTGTTCCGCGAGGCGCGCACCATGCACACCGGCGACATGTTCCAGCGCAAGGGGCTGCCGTTCATCGACGTCGCCAACGGCAACGGCAGCGCCAACGAGTTCGGCGAGACCCTGAAGAAGGCGGTCGTGGGCGTCTCCGGCGTCGACACCGTCATTCCGGGGCACAACCCGACGCCGGTGACGTGGGCCGAGTTCGTCGACTTCAGCGGGTTCTTCAACGACGTCGTGAGCAAGGCGCAGCACGGCAAGGCGGCGGGGCTGTCGGTGGACGACGTGGTCGCGGCGTACAGCGTGCCGGGCCAGTACAGTGACTTCGCGGCGCCGGAAAGCAGCCTGCGGACGACCGTGCAGCATGTCTACGACGGCAACTGAGGGGAGGCGGGCCGTGACGCCCGCGAGAGGGCGTCCCGGCCGCGCGTCCACGACGGCGACCGAGGGCAGGCGGGCCGGTGACGCGCGCGCGAGGGCGTTTCGGCCGCATGTCCACGACCGCATCCGAGGGGGAGGCGGGGACCGTGACGCTCGGAAGGCGTCTCGGCGCCACGCCTGCTGCGGCGTTTGAGGGGAGGCGGGGCCATGACGTTCGCGAGGGAGCGACTCGGCCCCGCGGCCGGGGCGGTGCTGCTGGCCGCTTCGGTCGCGGGTGCGCAGACGAGCAACGATCCGTTCTCGGCGCCCATCGCTGCGACGGAAGGCGTCATCACCGTCGGCGCCGTCGAGTTCGCGGCGCTGCCGGATTTCCGGGGCGAGACGGCGCGCATGATGCGGCTCGTCGACGAGCCCGTCACCGGCCGGCTCTTCGTGAGCGACATGTGGGGCCTCGTCTACACCGTCAGCTACGACGGCGGGACGGTCACGCGGTACCTCGACCTCACCGCTCCGCGCTGGGCGGTCGACGTCCACGCGTCAGGCCGCGAGCGCGGCTTCCAGAGCTTCGCCCTCCATCCGCAGTTCGGCGAGGACGGCGCGCCGGGGTACGGCAAGCTCTACGCCTGGACCGACTCGAGCAACACCGCGCCGCCCGCCGACTTTATGCCCGGCGGCGGCAGCGACGCCCACGACACGGTCCTGCTCGAGTGGACGGCGGCCGACGCGGCCGCCCCGGCCTACGACGGCGGCCCGCCGCGCGAGCTGTTGCGCGTCGAGCAGCCGTTCGGCAACCACAACGGGGGCCAGCTCGCGTTCAACCCCCTCGCTGCCCCCGGCGACCCCGACTTCGGCCTGCTCTACGTCGGGTCGGCGGACGGCGGCAGCGGCGGCGATCCGCTCGACCTCTCACAGGACCTCGGCTCGATCTTCGGCAAGGTCCTGCGCATCGATCCCCTCGGCTCGGACAGCGCCAACGGCCGCTACGGCATCCCCGCCGACAACCCGTTCGCGGGCGACGGCGACGACGCCACCCTCGGCGAGGTCTACGCCTACGGGGTGCGGAACCCGCAGCGCCTCGCCTGGGACGCCCGGAACGGCAACCTGTTCCTCGCCGACATCGGGCAGAACATCGTCGAGGAGATCAGCCCGGTGTGGTCGGGCGCGAACCTCGGCTGGAACGACTGGGAGGGGAGCTTCCGGTTCATCAGCCGCCGTGAGGTGAGCCTGGTCGACCCGCGCGGCGAGCCCGGCCTCGCCTGGCCCGTCGTCGAGTACGGCCAGCTCGACCCGCTGCTGGGGCCGCGCTCGCACGCCACCGGGCTCGTCGTCTATCGCGACGACGCCATCCCGCAGCTCGAGAACCGGCTGCTCTTCGGCGACGGGCCCAACGGCGAGGTCTTCTACCTCGACGCCGACGCGCTGCCCGAGGGCGGCCAGGACCCGATTCGCCGCGTGCTGTTCGAGCACGAGGGCGAGACCCGCACCTTCCTGCAGTTGATTCGGGAGAAGAACGTCGAGCAGGGGCGAACGCCGACGACCCGCGCCGACGTGCGCATCGACACCGGGCCCGACGGGCGGCTGTTCCTGCTCAACAAGCACGACGGGGTCATCCGCCGGCTCGTTCCATAGCCCCGCAATCGGCGCCTGACGGCTCCTCTTGGCGGACAACCAACCCTGCGGGGGGGCTGTGCCTCTTGCCCGCGGAGCCATCATCGGCAGGCATGAGACGCCGGCCGTCATGCCCCGGCGGAATCGAATATCGCGCCGACGTCGACCGTCAGTCCGTCCAGCAACGCTGATTCGGCACGCGCGTCGCGCGCATGGACTCCGCGCACAACGTATGCCGCGCCGTCGAGCTCGAGGACGGTGACGGTGTGGCTCCGAGGGTCGACGATCCAGTACTCGGGGATCCGCGCCTCGGCGTAGTCGCGGCGTTTGTCGACCAGATCGCGTGCAGGGTGATCGGGGCTCACGATCTCGACCATGAGATCCGCCCCCAGCCAGAAGCGGCTCTGTCGCCGCGTGTCGCCCGCGTCGCGAATCACCACGAGATCGGGCTCACGGAACTTGCCCTCGCGAATGCGGAGTCGAAGGGGCGCGAACAGGACCTTCCCGCCGCGGTCTCGCACGAAGGTGGACAAGACCTCGTACAGGTGGGCCAGCATGCTTTGATGCTCATCGGTCGGCATGGGCAGGACCTCGATGCGCCCATCCGTGAACTCGATGAAGCGACTGGTGCAGTCCGTGAGCCAGAGGTAGTCGTCCTGGCTCCACTGTCCCTGGTGAGGCAGGACCTCCTGAACGAGGTGGGTCAACTCTTCCTGCGTCGGGGCGAGGGTGGTGCCGGGTGCAGCGGCCGCCGTCGTTGCCACGCGTGTTGCACGGTCGGTCACGGCCGATCCTCGGGGTTCTCGATGGTCACGGCGTCGGACCGGGATTGTACCACCCGCTGCGTTGCCGGCGTCGCCGCGCGAGGACCACGGACGTCGGTCCCATCCGGACTGTCAGGCCGGGCGGGAGGTACCTTGTCGCCATGCCGCATTGCCCCCGAGACGGTCAGCTTCCTCGCGGAACGGGCGAATGTCCGGGGTCGCGTCGACCGCGGCGGCGACGGTGACGCCTCGACCGGCCGGCACATTCTGACCCGCGCCGCGGCAACAGCAGGCTTGAGATCGCGTCTCATTCTCAAGCGTGCTATGATACGGACCGCATGGAGAGGGCAGACCAGGATCGGGTCATCTGCCGGTGCCTGCAGGTCACCGAGCGCCAATTGCGGGCGGCGGTCGAGCAGAGCGGCGTCCAGACCGTCCGGGAGCTCATCCACGCGACGGAGGCCGGCACCGGCTGCACCGCCTGCCACGGCCGGCTCGAGAGCTGTCTGACCCGCTGGTCCAGCCCGCCCTCATGTCTGGGCGAACTGCCCGGCGAAACCTACGCCAGTCCTCCCGCCTGAGTCGGCCGCGCCCGCGACGCACGCCCGTTACATCGTTATCCGGCCGAAGCTGGTCGATTCCGCGAGTGGTGCGGAGGCGGCCGGGGTACTGCGTGAGGCGCGCGGGGGCGAGGCCGGCAGGGCGGCCGCGGCCTCGCGGCCGGCTCCTCCGGCGCTCGACGACAGGCTCGACAAGACGCCCGCACGGGCGGGGCGGCGCCGCGGCCGCCCGCCCGTGTGTGAGGTGTAGACCGTCAGAGGCTGAACCGCACCTCGCCGACGACCGTGCGCCGCAGGATGTCGCCGAAGATGTGCTGCTGGATGCTCTGGTTGAGGAGGTTCGTCACCTTCAGCAGCGTCGTGACGGCCCCGTTGTTCCACCTCACGCCGAAGCTGCCGTTCACCATCGTGTAGCCGTCCGTGTAGCCGTGGAAGGCCGGCGTGAGCACGTCCGACCAGAAGGCGGCGGTGGCCATGCTGATGGACGCGTTGCCGAGGAATCGCGTGCCGTTCAGCGACGCGCCGATGTTCACGCGGTGGGTCGGGGGCAGGGTCAGCTCCTCGGGCAGGAACTGGGGCAGAAGCGGGTCGTCCGAGGCGAGGATCTCGGGCTTGGCCTGCCACGAGTAGTTGAACCAGGCCGAGGTCGAGCGCGAGATGCGCTGGTCGAACCACAGCTCGGCCCCGACCTGCCGCGTCGGTCCCAGGTTCGAGTAGGTGAACGCCGTGCGCGGCAGGTAGACGCCGGCCGCGGCCGCCATGAACGTCAGCACCTGGGGCGGGAGCACCCATCCCGGCGGCGGGTTCTCCGCCGTGTAGGGGTCGACGTTCGGCGCCACCTCCGTGAAGGCGATGGGGGTGTCGCGGCGGTTCAGGTAGACGGCGGCGCCGGCCGTCGTGCCGCCGAAGGTCCCCGTGTAGCTGAGCTCGTAGGCGGTCAGCGACTCCTCCGTGAGGCCGGTGCGCGGCGTCGAGCCGAAAGGCAGGTCGCTGCCGAGCGACTGGACCACGAGCGGGAACGGCTCGGCGGTGGTCTGGTCGAGCTGCTGCTCGAGCTGCATCAGCGCGCCCTGCGCGATCTGCGGCGGCAGCCCGGGCGGCAGCAGCAGCGGCAGCAGGGGCTTGAACACCGCGAGGCCGCTCAGGTCGACGGGGAAGACGACGTTCATGTCGAGGAAGTTGTTGATGATCGACGGCGACCGGAACGCCCGGTTGTAGGAGACGGTCACCGAGTGGTCGACGCCGGGCTTGAACATCAACGACAGGCGAGGCGAGAAGGCCGGCGTCGACACGCTGCCGAACTTGTCGACCCGACCCCCGAGCACGAGCCGGAAGCGGTCGAAGAAGATCTCGTCCTGCAGGTAGGCGCCGAACTCGAGGCGGTCTGGCGCCTCCGGCGCGATGGTGATGTCGAAGGTGTTCCGCCGCACGTTGCCGCCGTAGGTCAGCAGGTTCCGCTCGCCGAGGAACGACGAGTTGCCGAGCTCGACGTCGAACGTGTTGCCCTTGAACCCGAGCTGCACGGGCTGGCCGGTGCCGGGGTCCGCGAGCAGGAGGTTCGGCGCGTCGCCGTTCATGATGTTGGTGAAGGCCTGGAACCGGAAGTCGCCCCGCGTGTAGCCCACCTTGCCGTAGCCCACGTACGACCCGCGCTGGATGTCGAACGGCCCGACCCCACTGTGCGAGAGGCCCTCGGTGCCGGCGACCCCGCCCGAGTACGAGAACTGCCCGCCGTTCGCGACCTCCTGGTCGACGCGCACGTCGAACTTGGGCTGGCTCGTACCCCGGTTCGCGAACGCGGCGCCGAACGGCCCGGCCCCGTCGAGCGGATAGGTCGCGCCGCCCACCGTCCGGCCCGGGACCCGCGGGTCCTCGGTGACCGGCACCTGGCCGGTCGGGCGGGGGAACGCGTCGGACTGGAAGTAGCCGGCGCTGATGCGGTAGGCGAGGGTGTCGGTGGGCGCCCGGGTGACCGTCGCGTTGGCGCCGAACATCGTCCCCGCCCCCTGCCCGAGCGTCGATCCGGCTTCGCGGTCGATCCAGCCGCCGCTCATGCTCACCGTCGTGCCGACCGAGTCCCGCGGCGGCCTGGTGATGATGTTGACGGCGCCGGTCATCGCGTTCGCCCCCCAGGTCGCCGACGCCGGCCCGCGGACGACCTCGATCTGCTCGATGTCGCCCTGGTTGGCGGGGAGCGTGTCCCAGAGCACGAGGCCGAAGAAGTCGAGGTAGATGCTGCGGCCGTCCATCAGCACGAGCTGCGAGTTGGCGAGGGGCCCGGTGGACTGCCGGCTCGTCACCTGGACGTCCCGGGCCGAGAGCTGGATGACGTTGACGCCGGGCACCGAGCGCAGGGCTTCGCCGACGTTGGTGCTGGCCGTGGTCTCCAGCGTCGCGGAGGGAACGACCGACGTGGTGACCGGCGCGTCGACCACCCGGACCTCGGTGCGCGAGGCGGTGACGACCACGGTATCGCCGAAGCTCGCGATGGCCAGCACGAGGGACGGCGCCTCGACGAAGGCGTCGGCCACGACGACGTCCAGGGTCGCGTCCGAGAATCCGGAGAGCCCGGCCGTCACCGACCAGGCGCCGGGGGCCACGGCCGGGAACTCGTACTCGCCGTTGGCGTCGGACTGCGCGACCCGCGCCTCGCCGGGACCGCCGAGAGAAACCGTCGCGCCCGGCAGCACGGCCCCCGTCTCGTCGACGACGCGGCCGGCGATGCCGCCGTCCTGCGCCGCCGCCGCGACGGGCGACAGGGTCAACACGAACAGGATGAGTGCACCCATGTATCGAGTCATGCTTGCCTCCAGCGGGTTTCCGCGACCATGCCCATCACTCTCGACTCTCACGCGTCCCGGGCCGTGTCCGCGGCGGTGCCGTTCCACGGCACGCCTACCCGGCCTGCGTCCGGGGCACGAGAGGGCGGCCCGGCGGCGCAGGACGGGGGGCGCGCGGTCCGTTCAGCATCGTCCCGATCGCCGTGTAGCGAACGCCCGTCTGGTAGGCGAGCAGCAGGATCGCGACGACGGTGACGTTGATCAGCGCGAACTTCAGGTGGACGCTGACCGGCCAGTCCACTATCAGCCGCTGCGCGCCGATGACCAGCGGCAGATGCGTCAGGTACAGCCAGTACGACGCATCCGACAGGTACCGCACCCAGAAACGTTCATCCGAGGCGATCCAGCGGAAGAGGCCCATCGCCCCGAAGCACATCAGCCACGCGAAGGCGACCTGCACGACCGCGGCCACCCCCCAGACCCAGTCCTCTCCCGCGTAGGGGAACGCCGCGTCGTACAGGAGCATGACGCCGGCCGGCAGGAGGAGCAGCAGCGCGGGGGCCAGGAAGACCGTCCACCACCGCCGCACCCTTAGGTTCCGCTGTCGGAAGAACACCCCGAACGCGAAGAAGATGGCGTAGTAGGCGAGGACGCGGCCGGCCGGGACCACGCGGTCGGCGGTGTCGGGTCCGAACGCCGGCTCGTGCATCACGTACTGCGGCGCGAGCGCGAGAGGCACGAGCAGCCACCACGCGGGATGGCGGAACACGAGGCCCAGGCGGGCGGCGGCGACGAGCGCCCCCACCAGGAGCAGCAGGTACCAAAGGAACCAGAGATGCTCCAGCCCGTCCAGCCACGCCAGCGGCCAGGCCAGCAGCGAGAAGCCGCCCGGCTCGACCCACGCGATGGCCGGCACGACGGTGAACATGCCCGCCAACAGCGGCAGACCTACGCGCTCGAGGCGGTGCCGGGCGAGGCGGTCGAGCCCCCGCGACTGCCACAGCATCGCCGAGAAGAAGCCGCTGACGAGGAAGAACAGCGGCATCCGGAAGCCGTGGATGACGGAGAGGAACCAGGCGTAGACGTTGGCTTCCGGCGCCGTCTCGTAGGCGTAGGCCTCGTGCACGGGCCAGAAGTCGACGGGCACCAGGAAGACGCCGGCGTGCAGCAGGATGCCCAGCAGCATGGCGAACCCGCGCAGCGCGTCCAGGTCGTGGAACCTGGCCCGCCCATCGTCGCCTGACGGCTCCGCGGGGCGCCCAACCAAGCCTCCAGGACTCCGCGCCGTTCCACGGCGCGAACTCCTGGCCGCCGCGAGCCCGCCGGCTCCGGGTCCGCCGTCGTCGATCCTCGGCGGCGAGCCCGTGGCTGTCGCCCGAGTCGCCATGGCTCGATTATAGCGCCGGTCGACGGCCTTCTCGCCAAGGCAGGCCTGCCAGGCGTGACCGCCCGCCGGGGGCTTGCCCGCTGGCATTCGCTGGTCGAGAGTCGAGGCGGTCGGCTCGGGTCGCGTGTTGACGAGGCGAACCTCGCTCGACGAACCAGCGCCGGTCGCCGACGCGCTCGGCCGAACGCCGGTCGACGGCGTCTTCTCCAACGCAGGCCTGCGAGGTGTGCCCGTCCGCCGCGGGCGTGCCCGCCGGAACTCGCCGAGGCTGGCGTCGAGGCGGTCGACTCGGGTGGCCTGGCGACGAGGACGAGGCGGTCTCGAGAAGTCAGGGGGTTGCCTGCGCCAGCGGCGCTCGCCGCAGCGGCTGACGCGAGCCATAGGTGAGCGACCGCCAGGCCCATTCGGCCGGCCCGAAGCGGAACCGGCGCAGCCACGGCGGCGAGGCGACGAGTTGCACCGCCCAGACCGCGGCCACCACGCCCAACTGCCCCACGCGGTCTATCGACCCGAACCAGCCGAGCCCGTGGCCGTAGAAGACGAGGGTGCACAGGACGGTCTGCAGCAGGTAGTTTGTCAGCGCCATCTGCCCGACGGCGGCGAACGGACGGGTGAGACGGTGCAGCGCGGCGTTGCGGCAGGCGAGCATGACGAGCCCGATGTAACCCAAGCTGACCGCGATGCTCGGCCAGTAGTTGAACTGCAAGCCGATGAAGAACGACGAAACCGGCCAGCCGCCCGCGAAGTCGAGGGAGAGGCCGTACGCCTGCAGGGGCAGGGCCACCGCGACCGCCACGGCGATCAGGCGGACGTAGAAGCGCGGCGAGCGGCGGGCGCCGAGCACGTCGTTCCTGAAGAGGGCCATCCCGATGAGCATCAGCCCGGCGGCGCGCCAGAAGCCCCACGTGAGCAGCAGGAACGTCTGGAACGCGAGGGCTGCCGCCGACCGCACCGGCTGCTGCTCGAGCCAGCCGCCGCGGAACGCGGCCAGCGAGGCCTCGATCAGCTCCGGCGTCGGCCGCCAGACCTCGGCCGTGAACGCGGCCAGCGCCTCATCCGGCCAGTACGGCAGCGACATGCCGCTCCCGACCTGGAACGCCGAGCCGACTGCGAGCAGGGTCGTCCCCAGCCCCACCAGTTGTCGCGGCGACAGGTGGCGCAAGGGGTAGACCGCCATGCCGCACACCGCGTAGGTGAAGAGGATGTCGCCGTGCCACAGCAGGTGGGCGTGGAGCAGCCCGATGACGAGCAGCCACCCCATCCGCCGGTAGTGCACCCGGCCGGCGCCGCCCCGCCCCTCGGCCCGCCCCGCCATCAGCACGATGCCCGCCCCGAAGAGCATCGAGAAGATCGTCATGAACTTCTGGTCGAAGAACATGCGCCCGGCCAGCCAGACCCAGAGGTTCGCGCCCTCGAGGTCGCCGTAGGCGGTGGGGTTGAAGTACGCCGCCTGCGGCATCGCGAACGCCTGGATGTTCATGACGAGGATGCCGAGGAGGGCGAAGCCGCGCAGGACGTCGATAGAGTCGATGCGCGCGGTCTCGGCGACGGGCTCGGCCTTCAGCCGGTCGAGGGGGCTGGTCATCTCGGTCACGATCTTACCTGGGCGGAGCCGGGCTCGCTGACCCGGCCGCCGCATAGAATGTCCGGGCCGAGGTGATGCCGCGAGGCGGCTTCAACGGACGATGGAGGCTTCGAGCCCGCGGCGAATCGCGGCGCGGTGAGCTCGCCGGACCACGCGGGGGCCACTACGGCGACCGGGCGTCGGTGGCGACGGGCGGCGACAAACTCGGCGTTCGGCCGGCAAGCGCTGACCGACCGAAGGCAGCAGGGGCGTTCGGAGGTCATGCCGCGGGGGCGAGGATGGGGAGGATACCGTGAGGCAAGCGCAATGGGCGGGCATCGCCCTGCTCGTGCTGGTCGGCGAGCTCGGCGTCCCGGGCGGCACGGCAGCCGCGCAGGTGTTGTGGTCGTCGACCCTCACCGCGGAGGCGTTCGAGGTCCCCGACGACCCCGCTGCGAGGGCTGTGGGGTACATTCGGCTGGAAGGAGTCGATGGGCTCTTCCAACGCGGCGAGCTCAGCGATCCCGACTTCGACTTCCGTGGCACCACGCATCAGGTTCTCGCGCTGCTCCAGAGCCCCGACGACGGGTCGATGGTTCTCGTTGTCAGCCCACCCCCGGATCAACAGGACCTGCGTTCCCTGACGCTCACGGTGGACGGGCACGCGCTGGCCGTGAGCGCTGCCGTTGTCGTCGCAGAGGAGGACCCTATCGTCCTCGTCGGGTGGCTCGACCCCGGGTTCCGATGGTCCGATGGTCAGCGCATCGCCGTTCAACTGACGACGGAGCCCGACGGGGGGGGCGCCAACCAGGCGCCGCGCGCCATCGGTTCGATTCCTGCACAGACGCTGACGGCGGACGGCGGATCGGTGTCGGTGGACGTGGCGCCATATTTCACGGACCCGGACGGCGACGCGCTGACCTATTCGGCGCGTTCGAGCCGGACGGACATCGTCGGGGCCTCCGTCTCGGGCAGCACGGTGACGCTGTCACCGGTTTCGGCGGGGATGGCGACGGTCACCGTCACTGCCAGTGACCCCGAGGACGAGAGCGCGAGCCAGGCCATCGCGGCGACGGTGTGGCCGTCGATGACCGAGACCTCCGACCGGGCCGTGCTGGAAGCGCTCTACGACGCGACCGGCGGTGCGAGCTGGACGGACGGCACGAACTGGAAGTCGGCGGCGCCGCTGGACACCTGGTACGGCGTGACGACCGACGACGCCGGCCGGGTCACGGGGCTGGAGCTCGGCGAGAACGGTCTGACCGGCTCCCTGCCACCCGCGCTGGGAAGCCTGGCGGGCCTTGAGCGGCTGTCGCTCTGGGGGAACGAGTTGACCGGCCCGATCCCGATCGAGCTGGGGAACCTGGCGCGTCTGGAAGTGCTGTCCCTCGGCGGAAACGGGTTGACCGGCCCGATCCCGGACGAGCTGGACGGCCTCACGAATCTGGAGTTGCTCTATCTCTGGGGGAACGAGCTGACAGGCCCCGTGCCGGCGCGGCTGGGAAACCTGACCCGCCTCCGATCGCTGCAACTCAGCTCGAACGAGCTGACCGGCCCCATCCCGGACGAGCTCGGAAACCTCGTGCAACTGGAGGTGCTGTATCTCTGGGGGAACCAGTTGACCGGTCCGGTACCGGCGTGGCTGGGGAACCTGACCCGCCTCCGGCGCTTGCTCCTCAGCTCGAATGAGCTGACCGGCCCCATCCCGGATGAGCTCGGAGACCTCGTGCAACTGGAGTGGTTGTATCTCTGGGGGAACCAGTTGACCGGTCCGGTGCCGGCGTGGCTGGGGAACCTGACCCACCTCCGGCGCCTGATCCTCAGCTCGAACGAGCTGACCGGCCCCATCCCGGACGAGCTGAGGAACCTCGTGCAACTGGAGTGGTTGTACCTCTGGGGGAACGAATTGAACGGCCCCGCCCCCTCGTGGTTGGGGAGCCTGACCCGCCTCCAGCGCCTGAGCCTGGGCTGGAACGCCTTGACCGGCCCGATTCCCGCCGCGCTGGGGAACCTGACGAACCTGGAGCAGTTGGTCCTCAGCGGGAACGAGCTGACCGGTCCCGTGCCGGGGTGGTTGGGGAACCTGACCCGCCTCCGGGAGCTGTGGCTCAGGAGCAATGACCTGACCGGCCCGGTGCCGGGCGAGCTGGGAAGCCTGCCGGACCTCGAGCTGTTGGACGTGTCCTACAACTGGGGCCTGTCGGGGCCGCTCCCGCCCGAGCTTTCGGCGACGAGTCTCGAGGAGCTGGACATCTTCGCCACCCCGTTGTGTGCGCCCGCCGCTTGGCAGGACCGGTTGGAAACCATCGAGTTCCACGGGCGGCTGTGCGAGACCGCAACGGACGCCACGATCGACGTGGCCGTCTTCTATACGCCGGCTGCGCGTGCGGCAGCCGGCAGCATCGAGGCGGTGATCGACCTGATGGTCGCCGAGACCAACCAGGCCCTTCAAGACAGCGGGGTGCAGCATCGCATTCAACTGGTGGCGAGGTCCGAGGTGCAGTACACCGAGTCGGGCGACTCCCTCGACGATCTGCGGCGGCTCGCGAGTCCTTCGGACGGCTATCTGGACGAGGTGCACGATCTGCGCGACCGGGTCGGGGCGGATCTCGTGCACCTGATTGTCGACGAGCTGGAACCCGAGTACTGCGGCCGCGCCTACATCCAGGGTGCGTTCGGTGTCACCGAGCGACTCTGCGGGGGCGCCATCTTCGCCCATGAGCTGGGGCACAACCTGGGGCTCTTCCACGACAGATACCGCGTGCTCCATCACGAGAGCGGGCCGTATCCGCATCCGGCGTACGGCTACGTGAACCAGCGGGGGCTCCAGCCTGACGTTTCGTCGTCCAGTCGTTGGCGTACCGTCATGTCCTATGGGACGCAGTGCGACGACGACGGCCTCTTCTGTTCGCGGTTGCTTCGTTTCTCGAATCCGCGCCAAACCTGGAACGACCACCCGCTGGGCGTCGCCCATGGTACCGGCGGTTCGGGGCTGACCGGGCCGGCCGACGCGGCGGCCGTCCTCGAGCACACGGGGCCAGCCGTGGCGGCCTGGCGGGACCGGCCGGTTCGCCCCAACCTCCCCCCGGCCGCGGCTGGAGTCCTGACGGATCGGAACCTGGCGTTGGGCCGTGTCCTGGTCATGGACCTGTTGCCTGCGTTCGACGATCCTGACGGCGATCCGTTGACGTACTCGGTGTCGTCGTCGTCGCCGCAGGTGGCGACGGTAGAGGCGCTGGGTGCGCGGGTGACGCTGACGGCGGTCGGCGAGGGAGCGGCCGCCATCCTGGTGACGGCGACGGACCCCGGCGGCTTGAGCGCGGCGCAGTCGTTCGGGGTGCGGGTGACCGCGGCCTTCACCGACGACCCCATCCGGCCCGGGGTGACGCCGATACGGGCCGTCCACTTCACCGAGTTGCGGACGCGGATCGACCTTCTGCTGGGGTCGGTGGGGCTGGGCCGGTTCCGCTGGACGGACCCGGTGTTGAGTGCGGGGGTGACGCGGGTCCGGCTCGTGCATCTGCTGGAGTTGCGGGAGGCGCTCTCCGCGGCGTACGCGGCGGCGGGGCGGCCGGCGCCCCGCTGGACCGACGTCGCGCCGGCCGGGGGGACGACCCCGATCCGTGCGGTGCACGTGACGGAGCTGCGCGCCGCGGTGACAGCGTTGGAATGAGGGCGCTCCGGTGCGGCCGATAACCCGCGTCCGGCGCCCCCGCTCGCGAACCGCGAGGCAACCCCGCAGGAAGGGAAGCAAGAGCATGCCCGGCAGCAAGCTGCTGCGGGCCGGCGACCCTCTCCGGCCGGGGGCGCTACCCGTTGCCAGCATCGGCTCCTCGTCGGGGAGACGGTCCTCCATGCGCCCGATGATTCATGGCTCGTTCCGCCCGAGCGGCCGCCGTAGAATGCGGGCGTCGGGTTTGCAGCCGCTCGGTTGCCCCTCGTCCGGTCGGCGAAGTCTCGCTGCAGGAGACGGAGGCCCCGCTTTGCGCCCGCCATGCCAATCGCCCTGGCGGCGCTCGGCCTGCCCGCATCCGCTGGCGCGCAATCTCCCACCGACTTCTTCGAGACGCGCGTGAGGCCGGTGCTGGCCGACAACTGCCATGCGTGCCACGCGCGCGTGCAGTCGGCCGGTTGCGCGTGGCCTCGCGCGAGGCGCTGCTGGAAGGGGGCTCCTCGGGTCCCGCGCTGGTGCCCGGCGACCCCGACGGCAGCCGCTCGTCCGCGTCGTGCGCCACGAGATCGAGGGCCGCGAGATGCCCCGGTACGCCGACCCCCTGGCGGCGCGGGACGTGGAGGGGCTCGCGGAGTGGATCCGGATGGGCGCGCCCTGGCCGGAGTCGGCGGCGGCGACTGTCTCGGCCGACCTCGCACGCCCGGTGACCCCGCGGCGGGAGGTCACGGCCGACGAGCGCGCCTTCTGGTCCTTCCGGGCCTCGCGGAGCCGGCGTTCCGGAGCCGAGGAGAAAGGGCTCGTCCCGCTCGGCTCGGGCATCCCCAATCACGAGCCCTCGCTGCTCATGATGAACACCGGGCACATCCAGCCCGGGCGGCCCGCCCTCGGGGCGTGGCTCACCTACGGGCTCGGCGTCGAGAACCGGGACCTGCCCGGGTTCGTCGTCCTCTGCCCCGACCAGCCCACGGTGGTCGGCCCCCCGCTGTGGAGCAACGCGTTCCTGCCCGCCGTCCACCAGGGGACGTATATTCCGACAAGGTGCCCCGCATCGAGGGCGACTTCGACCCGCAGGAGCTGATACCCCACATCCGCAACGACGCGACCGCGCTCGACGACCAGCGCCCCGAGGTCGACCTCGTCGAGCGGCTGAACCGGCTGTACATCGAGCGCCTGGGGCAGGAGGCGCCCGAGATCGAGGGCGCCATCCAGGCCATGGAGACCGCCTACCGCATGCAGACCGAGGCCCCCGAGGTCTTCGATATCCGCAAGGAGACGGCGGCCACGCAGAAGCTGTACGGGCCGGGCAGCACCGCCCGCGGCTGCCTGATAGCGGTGCGGCTGGTCGGGCGGGGGTGCGGATGGTGCAGGTCTACTACGCCAAGGGCGACCGGGGGACGCCCACAGCGACATCTTCCAGCACCGCAAGAACGCCCGCGACTCGGACCAGTCCTTCGCCGCCGTCATCGAGGACCTGAAGTCGCGCGGCCTCTTCGACGAGACCCTCGTCGTGTGCGCCACCGAGTTCGGCCGCACCCCGGTGCTCGAGACCGGCGGCGGCTCGGCGGCCGGCCGCGTCGTCAACGGTCGCGACCACAACCCCTTCGGCTTCAGCATCTGGTTGGCCGGCGGCGGCGTCAAGGGCGGCATGACCTGGGGCGCCACCGACGACTTCGGCTTCCGGGCGGTCGAGAACCCGGTGCACGTCCACGACCTGCACGCCACGATCCTGTACCTGCTGGACATCGACCACGAGAAGCTGACCTACCGCTACAGCGGGCGAGACTTCCGCCTCACCGACGTGCACGGCCGCGTCATCCACGACATCATCGCCTGACGGTTTTCCCGTCGTTGCTACCCCGAAGTCGGGGAAGCAGGATTCGGCGGCTCGTCGGCTGCGGCCGCCGCCCCGAACTCGGACTCGCCACGGTCGCCGTTGGCTCAATGGCTGGGCGCGAGCAGCCGCCCAACCGCAGGCTTGCCTCCTCGACTGACTCTTCACCACCGTTTTTCGGCACTGTCCACAAGCTGCTCGCTGCAGTAGTTCGGTGGTCGCGGTCGCTGAGAAATCATCATTTGGAACCAAAATGCCAAAATACAACGTGAAATCGTGTAGACTTTTGCAGCATTCAGCCAGAATGCGACTAGATCGGTTTCTGGAATCCACTCCAATCGCCTCCACCGACCGGAGGTGTCACGAAAGGTGTCACCGATAGTCCACGGCTCGGAGTGCGGGGGATCAGCGCGCACTGCGGCGACTGGGCGCCGGCGTCGGTGACGACGGGTCGTGACAACTGGCGTTCGGCCAGCCGGCGCTGAACAGCCTGACCGAGGGCGGTGTACGGGCCTCGGTCGGGCGCAAGGCCCGCAACAGAGGCTCCCAATGGGGACCAAAAATGAATCCACGTCGTCGCGCCCTGTCACTAGCCGTCCTCCTGTTCACGGCGTTCGCTTGGTGCGGTCTTGCCGGATACGGCGCGGAAGCTGGACTGCAGACTTCCGATACGTTCGGGGCAGGCGAGCGGATTTCCACGATTCTGAGGAGGCTCGACAACGGTGCGAGCGTGGCCCAGGCCGTCGCGGAGACGGTGGAGGCACAGCAATCGTTGTGGCCCCTGGCTGGTGCCCGGGGCAGACTCGACCGCCCGCGAGTCGCGGAGACGGTGGAGGCACAGCAATCGTTGTGGTCGACGACGCTGACTGTGGAGTCGTTCGAGCTGACTGGCGACGACGGCACACTGAGACTCGTGGGGTACCTGTGGCTGAGTGACTTCAATCAACGCGGAGCACTCGGCGATCCGGACTTCGACTTCCGCGGTACCACCCATTACGTTCGCGGGCTGTTCCTGGACCGCGACAACTGGACCGTCTGGCTCATCATCGATCCACCGCCGGACCTACAGGACGTGCGCTCGATGACGCTGACAGTGAACGGCCAGGCCCTGGCCGCGAGTGATGCTGTCTTGGTCGAAGAGAACGACGTTCTGGGCGCAGTCGTCGTGTGGCGCGACCACGGGTTCCGATGGTCCGATGGCCAGCGCATCGCAGTTCAACTGACGACGGGGCCGGACGGGGATGGCGTCAACCAGGCGCCTCGCGCCATCGGTTCGATCCCTGCGCAGACACTGACGGCGGGCAGTAGATCGGTGTCGGTGAACGTGGCGCCGTATTTTGCGGATCCGGACGGCGACGCCCTGACGTACACCGCGAGGTCCAGCCGGACCGGCGTGGTGACGGCTGTCGTGTCAGGCAGCACCGCGACGCTCACGGCGGTGGCGGCGGGGACCGCCACGGTGACCGTCACTGCCCGCGATCCTGCCGGCTTGACTGCGACGCAGTCGATCGCGGTGACGGTGGCGGACGATGGGGCCGGCAACGCGCTGTGGTCGACGACGCTGACCGCGGAGTCGTTCGAGCTGACGGGCGACGACGACACACTGAGACTCGTGGGTTACCTCTGGCTGAGTGACTTCAACCAACGCGGAGCACTCGGCGATCCGGACTTCGACTTCCGTGGCAACACCCATTACGTGCGCGGGCTGTTCCTGGACCGCGACAGTTGGACGGTTTGGCTCATCATCGCTCCACCGCCGGACCTGCAGGACGTGCGCTCGATGACGCTGACGGTGGACGGCCAGGCTCTGGCCGCGAGCGAGTCTCCATTCGTCGAAGAGGATGACGTTCTGGGCGCAGTCGTCGTGTGGCCCGACCAAGGGTTCCGATGGTCCGATGGCCAGCGCATCGCAGCTCGACTGACGACGGGGCAGGACGGAGGTGGTGCGAACCAGGCGCCTCGCGCCACCGGTTCGGTTCCTGCGCAGACACTGACGGTGGGCGGCGGATCGGTGTCGGTGAACGTGGCGCCGTATTTCACGGATCCGGACGGCGACGCCCTGACGTACACCGCGAGGTCCAGTCGGACCGGGGTGGTGACGGCTGTCGTCTCCGGCAGCATGGCGACGCTCACGGCGGTGGCGGCGGGGACCACGACAGTGACCGTCACCGCCCGGGATCCCGGCGGCCTCAGCGCGACGCAGTCCATCGCGGTGACGGTGACAGGAGGAGGAGGGACGGCCTCGGAGGAACGAGCGGCGCTCGAGGCGTTCTACGACGCGACGGGTGGCGCGAGCTGGACGGACGACACGAACTGGAAGACATCGGTACCGCTCGGCGATTGGCACGGCGTGACGACCGATGCGTCCGGCCGGGTCACGAGATTGGAGCTTGACGACAATGGCCTGGCCGGTTCGATTCCATCCGGGTTGGGCGACTTGGCCAACCTCGAGTGGCTGGACCTCAGCTCGAACGAGTTGAGCGGCCCGATACCGAGCGCGCTGGGAACGCTGGCGAACCTCGTTTTCCTGAACCTCTCATGGAACGACTTGAGCGGCACTGTCCCGGCATGGTTGGGCGACATGCCGGCCCTCCTGGCGCTGTATCTTTCGGGGAACGAGTTGACCGGGGGGGTTCCGGACGAACTGGGGAACTTGAACCTCTGGGGGCTGGGGCTGTCCCGGAACGAATTGAGTGTCGGCTCCCTCCCCGCGTGGTTGAGGAACTACACGAACCTCCGGTGGCTGTCCCTCTCGGGGAGCGATGTCACCGGCAGCATCCCGGTATGGTTGGGGAACTTGGTGAAC
Organism: Vicinamibacterales bacterium; assembly: GCA_965261285.1. Taxonomy (GTDB): domain Bacteria; phylum Acidobacteriota; class Vicinamibacteria; order Vicinamibacterales; family UBA8438; genus JAJEEA01. The sequence continues at coordinate 1,216,266 of OZ253457.1, forward strand.
CTCGAGTCGCTGGTCCTCACCGCGAACGATTTGACGGGTGCGATCCCAAGCGCCCTGGGAAACTTGGTGAACCTCGAGCGGCTTCATCTCGGCTACAACTGGGGCGTAGCGGGCACGCTGCCGCCCGGCCTGCGAGGGACGGGTCTCGAAGACCTGGATATCCTGGTCACCCAGGCGTGTGCGCCACGCGCCTGGCAAGACTGGTTGGCGACGATCGACTTCCTGGGACGGTTGTGCGAGGCGGGAACGGATGTCGAAATCGACGTGGCTGTCGTCTATACGCCTGCCGCGCGGGATGCCGCGGGTGGGGCCGCCGAGATCGAGGCGGCGATCGACCTGATGGTCGCGGAGACCAACCAGGCCTACGAGACGAGCGGGGTGAACCACCGCGTGGTCCTGGTGGACAGGTCCGAGATCCCGTATTCCGAGACCGGGGATGCCGAGGTCGATCTCGACCGGCTCCGGGATTCGTCGGATGGCGAAATGGACGGGGTGCACGCCCTGCGCGAACGGGTCGGGGCGGACCTTGTACACCTGATTCTCGGCGAAGGTGAAGACGTCTGCGGCATCGCCTTTCGGCCTGGCGCTTTTGGCATCACCCGCCAAGTGTGTGGTGGCTCGACCTTCGCGCACGAGTTGGGCCACAACATGGGCCTCAGGCACGACCGCTACGCACAGCTCTACAGTTCCAGTGAGGTCGGTCGCGGGCCGGTAACGCCGGATCCCGCTTTCGGCTACGTGAACCAGCGAATGTTCGAATCGGGCGCCCTGCCTTCGAGTCGCTGGCGATCGATCATGGCCTACAACGCCCAGTGCGACGACGCCGGCTTCTACTGCTCACGGGTGCTCGGTTTCTCGAATCCGCGCCTGCGGTACGACGGCGATCCCTTCGGGGTTCCTTACGGCACTGCCGGGTCGGGCGTGACCGGTCCGGCCGACGCGAGCGCCGTGCTCAACGCTACGGGGCCCGCCGTCGCATTATGGCGGGATCGGATACCCGCCCGCACCAACCGACCGCCGACGGTCGTGGGAAGCCTGCCGGACCGGAGCCTGACCCTCGGCAGCGTGCTGGACGTGGATGTGTCGGCGCCGTTCGTCGATCCGGACGGTGACACCCTCACCTACAGAGTGTCATCGTCACCGCCGAACGTGGTGACGGCGGCATTGGCCGGCAGCAGCACGTTGAGGCTGACGGCGGTGGGCGTGGGCACGGCGACGATCCAGGTGACGGCCACCGATCCCGGTGGTCTGAGTGCGATGCTCTCATTCGCGGTGACGGTGAGTGGTTCCGGAAACCTGCCGCCGGAGGCCGTGGGCACGCTACCGCCGCTGACGATCCAGGCCGATCAAGCAGCGGTGACGGTGGACGCGGCGGGTGCGTTTCGCGACCCGGACGGCGATCGATTGACGTACGGGGCAAGTTCGTCGCGACTGGCGGTGGCTGCGGTGTCGGTGTCGGGAAGCCGAGTGACGGTTACGCCGCGGGCACCGGGCTCGACGATGGTCACCGTGACGGCGACCGACACCGGAGGCTCGAACCGGACGGCGACCCAGTCGTTCAGGGTGACGGTGCTTCAACCGTTCACCGACGACCCCATCGTGCCCGGCGAGACGCCGGTCAGGGCAATCCACTTCGCCGAGCTGCGAGCGCGTATCGACGGCCTCCGAGCGGCGGCCGGGCTGGCGCGCTTCGTGTGGATGGACCCGGCCCTGCGGGCGGGGGCTACGCGGGTCAGGCTCGTGCACCTGACTGAGCTGCGGTCGGCGCTGGCCGAGGCGTACGCGGCGGCGGGGCGGCCGGTCCCGCGGTGGACCGACACCGCGCCGGTCGGGGGGGCGACCCCTATCCGGGCGGCGCATGTGACGGAGCTGCGCGCCGCCGTGGTGGCGTTGGAGTGAGGCTGCTCGGGCGTGGCCGGACGACGCTGGCAGCGGAGTCACGAGTGGATTACTTTGTAACACATGGCGACCTTGACGATCCGCATCGACGACAAGCTCGACGCCGAGCTGCGCGACCTCGTCGCCCGCACCGGCACCGGAAGAAGCGCCTTCGTGCGCGAAGCCCTGCGGCGCCAGTTGGCGATTGCGCGACTCGAGCAGTTGCGTCGCCGGGTCGCGCCGTTTGCCGAGGCCCACGGCTGGTGACCGACGAGGATGTCTTCGACGAAGTGTCGCGAGGATCCCGCTCGACACCAACTTCCTCGTCGCCGCCTTCGCGACTCGGGGATTCTGCCTCGACATCCTGCAGTTCGTGCTCGCCGAGAATCGACTTCTCGGCGGCGAGACGGTTCTCGGCGAGCACGAGCGGACTCTCGCCGCCAAGCTTCGGGTGTCGCACGCGCGTGGGCGTCGGGCTGGCGAACTCCCGGTTCGCGCCGCGGGCGCCCCCACCCTGCGCCTCGCCCCATTCCGGCGCGGCGGGCACCGGCGCGGGGGACAGCGGCGGGCGCGAGACTTGACTTGACCCGCCGCCGGGCGCATCCTCTTATCGATACAATCCCTTCGCTCGTCCAAAGGAGCAGACGATGGTGCTTTCGAAGAAGCTCGGCGCAAGGGCGCATGGCGCCCGGTTGGCGGCCGCGGCGCTGTGCGCGGCGTTCCTGGCCCTGACCGCGACCGGCCTGCAGGCCGAGGTGCCGGGGACCGCGACCCTCTCGGGGACCGTGACCGCCCCGGAGCCGTTCACGGCGGCGCAGGTCTACGCCCGCAACCTCGACCGCGACATGGTGTACCAGGTGTACACCAACGGCGGCCGCTACCGCGCCGTCGCCCTGTTCCCCGGCACCTACGAGGTGAGCGCGAGCACGAAGAGCCTCGAGTCGGACGTGCAGACGATCACGGTGAGCGCCGGCGACGCGGCCGAGGTCGACCTGACCCTGGGCCCGCTCTCGGGCGACGCGCCGCCGCTCGTCATTCCCGCCGGCCGGACCGCGATGGAGAGCGGCCGGGCGGGGACGTTCGAGTACGCCGACTACGACGAGATCTACCCGCCGGGGCCCGGCAAGGCGGTGGCCGAGCAGGTGTGCATGGCGTGCCACGGCGAGAACTTCTTCCCGACGCGCCCCGGCACCGAGCGGCAGTGGGAGACCTGGATCGACCACATGGTCGGCAGCACCCTCGGCGAGCAGGACCCCACCCGCTACGCGCAGGGGCTGCTGTCGTTCCGGGCGTCGATGTTCCGCTTCGGCCGGCAGGACCGTGACGACCTGCTCGCCTACGTCGTCGAGAACTTCGGGCCCGACAGCAAGCGCCGGCGCGTGCGCATCGAGCAGCAGACGCCGGTCGACGAGGAGGCCCTCGGCAAGGCGATGTACATCGAGTACTACCTCGCCAAGGACGGCCCCGGCGAGGGCGTCAACGCCGAGCCGTGGGCCCGCGACCGGGTCGGCCGCTACGGCCAGGACCCGCGCTTCGACGCCGACGGCAACGTCTGGCTCGTCGACCGCGGCGTGCCGCACCGGCTCGTCAAGCTCGACCCCCGCACCGGCGAGCAGTGGGAGTATCTCTATCCCGATCCGCGGAACGGCAACCACGAGATCCTGATCGACCCGTCGGGCCTGATCTGGCTGCCCGAGCACCGCGGCCGCACCGGCGACGCGGAGAAGCGGCTGCTGGGGTTCAACCCCGAGACCGAGGAGTTCGAGTACCAGATTCCGATGGACCCCGACGACGTGGTGCGCAACCCGACGAAGTTCATGCAGTCGCTGGCCATGGACTCGAAGGGCAACATCTACGTCGGGTGGATCATGGGCGGGGCCCTCAGCAAGTGGGACCGGGCCACCGGCGAGGTCTCGGTGTTCCGCATCCCGACCCCGCACGCCATCCCCTACGGGGTGGTCGCCGACCGCGACGACAACATCTGGATCGCGCTCTGGAGCGGTGGCAAGATCGTCAAGTTCGACACGTCGAACAACTCGTGGACGGAGTTCACGGCGCCGACCTACCCGGGGCACACGCGGCGGCTGAACGTCGACTCGCAGAACAACATCTGGTGGGGCATCTACTCGGCCGGCAAGCGCGCCGGCAAGCTGGTCAAGCTCGACCAGTCCACCGGCAAGATGTCCGAGTTCACGATCCCGCAGCAGAACGCCGAGCCCTACGACGTCGCCGCCGACCCGTGGGACAACATCTGGGCCCCCGACGTCGGCCAGCGGACCGACGGCGAGCACGGCGCGACGCTCTGGAAGTTCGACCCGCGGACGGAGGAGTTCACGTTCTATCCGAAGCCGCAGCGGCACGCCGACTCGCCCAAGATCCAGATCACGCGGGACGGCGCCGTCTGGTACTCGCCGCGGGGCAGCCGCGAGGCGCCGGCGTTCGGGGTGCTCTATCCCGACATGGACGCCATCGACGACCTGGGCGCGTACTATACGTACGGGCCGCCGGGGTATCCGTTCCCGGCGCCGGCGTCCATGCCGACCAACGACGGGCAGTGACACGGAGGGCGATCCCTGAAGCTGGCGAGGGCGACGATGACGATGAAGATGTCGCGGGCCGTGTCCGCCCTTGTCGCGATGGTGGTGGGGACGACGGGGGCTTCGGCCGGTCAGCCGCCGGCCTCCCCCGAATCCGTCCGCGGGCTTCTCGATCGCTACTGCGTTTCCTGCCACAACGAGGGCCGGGTCGGCGCGGCGGGCGGGGCCGGGTCCGTGCTCGACGCGCAGCTCCGGGCCACGGGGCTCGCGCTCGACACGGTGGACGCCGATCGGCCGAGCGACGACGCCGAGCGGTGGGAGCGGGTGATCGCGAGGCTCGGCGCGGGCACGATGCCGCCGGCCGGGCTGCCGCGGCCCGGCCGGGACGAGTCGCGCGCGGCCGCCGACTGGCTGGCCGCGCGCATCGACGAGGCCGCCGCCGCCAACCCGGACCCCGGGCGGACCGGCTCGATGCACCGGCTCAACCGCACCGAGTACGGCAACGCCATTCGCGACCTCCTCGCGCTCGACGTCGACACGGCGGCGCTGCTGCCCGGCGACGAGACGTCGGACACCGGGTTCGACAACAACGCCGAGGTGCTGTCCATCTCGACCTCGCAGCTCGAGCGCTACCTGTCGGCCGCGCGCAAGATCTCGCGCCTCGCCACGGGGATCATGACCGCGCCCGACTTCGCGCGGTTCGAGAACTCGGTGCTGCTGACGCAGGCCGACCGGCAGAGCGAGGACCTGCCGCTCGGGTCCCGCGGCGGCCTCGCCGCGACCTACCATTTCCCCGCCGACGGCACCTACATCTTCCGCATCGGGCTGACGTCCAACTGGCAGGACTACGTCCGCGGCATGGGGCGCAGGAACCTCCTCGACCTGCGCATCGACGGCGAGCTGGTCGAGCGGTTCGCGGTGGGGGGCGAGGCGCCGGGCACCCCCGCTCCCCATACCTGGTCGCCGGCCGAGGCGGGCGACCCCGAGTGGGAGCGCTACGTCCGCGAGTCGGCCGCCCACCTCGAGGTGCGCGCCGAGGTCGAGGGCGGGCCGCACGTCGTCGGGGTTTCGTTCGTCCGCAACCGCTGGGAGCCCGAGGGGCCGCGGCAGCCCCTGATGAAGGGCGCGGTCCTGTCGAACGACGAGAAGTACCACGGGAACGCCGAGGTCCAGGCCCTCACCATCGAGGGGCCCTACGAGGGCGCGATGCCCGACGACACGCCGAGCCGGCGGCGCATCTTCGTGTGCCGGCCCGCCGCCGCGTCGGAGGAGGAGGCGTGCGCCCGCCGCATCCTGTCGCGGCTGGCCCGCCTCGCCTACCGCCGGCCCCCCACGGACGGCGACGTCGAGACTTTGCTCCAGTTCTTCCGCGACGGGCGGGCGAAGGCGGGCGGCGGCTTCGACACCGGCATCCAGCTCGCCCTCGAGCGGCTGCTCGTCGATCCCGACTTCCTGCTGCGGGTGCACGAGGACCCGCCCGGCGCCGAGCCGGGGCAGGCGTACCCGCTGCCCGACCTCGAGCTCGCCTCGCGCCTGTCGTTCTTCCTCTGGAGCAGCCTCCCCGACGACGAGCTGCTCGACGCGGCCGGGCGCGGCGAGCTGACCGACCCCGCCGTCCTGCGCGCCCAGGTGCGGCGCATGCTCGCCGACCCGCGCGCCGAGGCGCTCGTGAGCGACTTCGCGGCGCAGTGGCTGCACCTGCGGAACCTCGACGAGGTGAAGGCCGAGCCCGCCGTCCATCCCGACTTCGACCAGGACCTGGTGGAGGCGTTCCGGCAGGAGACGGCGCGGTTCATCGGCAGCACCATCGACGAGGACCGGAGCGTCCTCGACCTCCTCGGCGCCGACTACACGTACGTGAACGAGCGGCTCGCGCGGCACTACGGCATTCCCGGGGTCTACGGCAGCCGGTTCCGGCGCGTGACCCTGCCCGACCTCGAGCAGCGGGGCGGGTTGCTGGGCCACGGGGCGCTGCTGTCTCTGACCTCCTACCCGCACCGGACCTCGCCCGTCCTGCGGGGCCGGTGGCTGCTCGAGGCCATCTTCGGGGCGCCGCCGCCCGGCCCGCCGCCCGACGTGCCGGCGCTGCCCGAGCGCGGGGAGGGCGGCGCGCCGGCGTCGATGCGCGAGCGCCTCGAGCTGCACCGGCGCAACCCGGCGTGCGCGAGCTGTCACCGGAGCATCGACCCGCCGGGCTTCATGCTGGAGCACTACGACGCCATCGGACGGTGGCGGACGGTCACCGAGACGGGTCACGCGGTCGACGCCTCGGGTACCCTGCCGAACGGGGTGACGGCGTCGGGCCTGGCCGGGCTGCGGGGCCTGCTGCTCGAAGAGCCCGAGCGGTTCGTGGGCACGCTGACCGAGCGGCTCCTGGCCTATGCCCTCGGGCGCGAGCTGCGCCACCACGACCAGCCGACGGTGCGCGCCATCGTCCGCAACGCGGCCGCCGACGGGCACCGCTGGTCATCCGTGATTCTCGGGGTCGTCGAGAGCCCGGCGTTCCTGATGCGGCGGGCGGCGGAGTGACGGAAGCGGGAGCCGGGAGGCGACGCGTCTTCCAGGAGAACGGATTCAATCCGGGCCGAGCGCGAGCCGACGAGAGGACTGACATGAGAGGCACCAACATCTTCACCGCGAAGCCCCTGTCCCGCCGCACGGTCCTGCGCGGCGTGGGCGCGACCGTGGCCCTGCCGTTCCTCGACGCGATGGCCCCGGGCGTGTCGGCGCTGGCATCCAAGGCGGCCCGGCCTCTCCGCTTCCAGGCGATCTTCGTGCCGAACGGGATGGCGATGGAGCACTGGTCGCCGGCGACGGCGGGGCGCGACTTCGAGCTGACCCCGATTCTGCAGCCCCTGGCGGCGTTCCGCGACCAACTGCTGGTCTTCTCGGGGCTGAACGCGTCGTGGACCTACGTGCACGCGGGCGCGTCGGGCTCGTTCCTCACCGGCACCCGGCGCGGGGGCACGTCGGAGACCGACGTGATTGCCGACACGTCCATCGACCAGATGCTCGCGGCCGAGTTCGGCGCCACGACGCCGCTCGCGTCGCTCGAGCTGTCGATAGACAAGGAGGCCAACGCGGGGCAGTGCACGTCGGGCCTGAGCTGCGCGTACACCCAGACCATCTCGTGGCGCACGCCCACCATGCCGCTGCCGATGGAGAACAACCCGCGCGCGGTGTTCGAGCGGCTGTTCGGCGACAGCGGCTCGACCGACCCCGCGGTGCGGCGGGCGCGCATGCGCGAGAAGCGCAGCATCCTCGACTCGGTGACCGACAAGCTGGCCGATGTCGAGCGCCGGGTCGGGGCCGACGACCGGCGCAAGGTCGAGGACTACGCGGCGGCGATCCGCGACGTCGAGCGGCGCATCGAGGTGGCCGAGTCGAAGAGCGACGTGAGCCCCGACGCCTTCGCGCAGGAGCCGCGGGGCGTGCCGCCCACGTTCGAGGAGCACGTCGAGCTGATGTTCGACCTGCAGTTCCTGGCCCTGCAGAGCGACATCACCCGCGTGGCGACGTTCATGCTCGGCCGGGAGCAGAGCACGAGGACCTATCCCGAGGTGGGCGTCTCCGATCCCCACCATCCGCTGTCGCACCACGGCAACGACCCGGCCCTCATCGCCCGGATGTCGAAGGTCAACGCGTACCACGCGGCCCTGACCGCCAGGTACCTCGAGCGGCTGCGGGCGACGCCCGACGTCGACGGGTCGATGCTGGACAACATGACCGTCATGTACGGCACGTGCATGTCCAACAGCACGCGGCACGCCGGCAACAACGTCCCCATCCTGGTGCTCGGCGGCGCGGGGGGGCGGCTGAAGGGCGGGCGGCACCTCGTGTACGACGGGACCTCGCACGCCAATCTCCTGCTGTCCCTGATGGACAAGTTCGACTTCCCCCTGGAGCGGGTCGGCGGCAGCACCGGGGCGTTGCCCATCGACGAGATCGACACGCTGTCGGAGGTGTAGCGCCTTGCCGGCGCGGAGGAGGATGCCGATGTCGGGACGGATGGCGCACGTCTGTCGATTCGGGTTGCTGCTGGCCCTGACGGGCGCTCAGGCCGCCGCCGCGGCGCCGCCCGAGGCGGCGCTCGCCGACGCCGCGAGGCGCGCCGACTGGGCGACGGTCCGGACGCTGCTGGCGGAGGGCGCCGACGTCGACGCCCGCGAGGGCGACGGCTCGACCGCGCTCCACTGGGCGAGCTACCACGAGAACCGCGAGGTCGCGGACCTGCTGATCCGCGCCGGGGCCGAGGTCGACGCCGCGAACGACCTCGGGGTCACCCCGCTCTGGGCCGCGTGCGAGAACGGCAGCCCGGCCCTGGCCGAGGCGCTGCTCGCGGCCGGCGCCGACCCGAACCGGGCGCTGCCGTTCGGGGAGACGCTGCTGATGACGGCGGCCCGCACCGGCAACGCCGACGTGGTCGGGCAGTTGCTGGCCGCGGGCGCCGACGTCGACGCCGCCACTGCGCAAGGGGCGTACGGGGAGCAGACCGCCCTCATGTGGGCGGTCGCGCAGGGGCACGCCGCGGTGGTGGAGGTGCTGCTGGCCCACGGCGCCGACGTGGGGGCGCGGTCGAGCACGTTCACGGAGACCGTCAAGACCATCTCGACCTACGCCAACTACGGCCTGCAGTGCGTGCCGCGGGACGAGTGCTACATCACCGAGGTGCGGAGCGGCGGGTTCACGCCGCTGCTGTTCGCGGCCCGGGTGGGCGACGTCGCCTCGGCGCGGCTGCTCGTGGCGGCGGGCGCCGACGTGAACGAGGCCACGCCGGACGGGGCCGGCGCGCTGGCCGTCGCCGCCCTCAGCGGAAGCGGGGCCGTCGCCGCGTTCCTGCTCGACAGCGGCGCCGACCCGAACGCGGACGCGGGTGGCTATGCGCCGCTGCACGCGGCGATTCTGCACCGGGACGAGACGCTGGCCGAGGCATTGCTGTCGGCCGGGGCCGACCCCAACGCCCGGGTGACGGCGCCGACGCGGTACACCCGCGACAGCGCCGACTTCTACTTCCCGCCCTGGTTCGTCGAGGCGCCGGCGTTCTGGCTGGCCGCGCGCCACCGCGAGGCCGGCCTCATGCGCCTCCTCGCCCGCCACGGCGCCGACCCCCTCGCCACGCACAGCCCGGCGTACTGGACCCGCGACCGGCGGACGTCGGCGGGCCGGATGTGGCTCGAGGAAGGGGAGACGACCGCCCTCATGGCGGCGGTCGGCCTGGGCGGGCGCGACCCCCTCTGGTCGGTCGACCACCGCGCGAGGGTCGCGGAGGCGACCGAGCTCGGGCGGGGACCCGACGTCGCCGAGATGGAGGCCGCGACGCTGGCCGCGGTCAGGGCGGCGGTGGAGCTGGGCGTCGACGTCGACGCCGCCAACGCGCTCGGGCGGACCGCGGTCGACGCGGCCCTGGACGACAGCTTCGACGACGTCGTCGCGTTCCTGATCGAGCACGGGGCGGCCGACCCGTTCGCCCCGAGAGACGCCCCGGGAACGCGTTGACGCTGTGCCGGACGAACGGGAGAGACCGTGCACGCGACTGCCGGCGTGACCCTCGACGACAGGCAAGGCGACCGCCTGACGCCGCACGAGCCGGAGTCTCGACCCGGCCCCTGGCGCCGCCACGAGCGCGAGTCGGCGCGGACCCTGGACGACTGGCGGCACCACCGCCTGATGCCGGCGGAGGCGTTCGACGACGAGAGCGCCACCGACGCCGACCTGTACCGGCTGGTCCACGATCCGGAGCCGGCGGCGACGGGACCGCACAGCAGAACCGTGGCGAGCCGTATGGCGAGCAGTGGCGCGGGCTGCGCGGAGCCGCCGACGGCCCGGGAGCTGTACGACGCCATACGGGCCGAACGACACACGAGCCGCCAGAAGAGCCTGCTCGGCATGTGGGCGAACGAGACCGAGTGGTTCGAGTTGGTCGAGGCGTGGGCCGAGCGCGTGTACACCTTGCGGCAGCTCGTCGGAGCCCTTCACAGGGCCGGCATCACGCGGTCCCGCCACTCGCGGACCCTCAACCGATGGGCCGCCCGGCGAGACATCGCGGAATGACCCTTGCGTCAGGGCTCGATCTCCCCGAACCCGCCCGAGAGCTCTGGCTGAGAACCAGGACCATCATCAATGAAGAGTTGCGCCGGATCCAGGGCGGAAACGCCAGGTATGCGATCGGAGGCGGGACAATCCTCGCGGCCCGATGGAAGCACCGGAAGAGCTTCGACGTCGACATCATCGTCGACCCCGCGACTCCGCTTCACAGGGCCGACGACCCGCGCCAGAGCGACTTCAACCGGCGGATGAAGGAAATCGGCGGCAACCCGGCCTACAGCCCGGAGCTCGACAAATACAAGATCGCCTTCGACGGCGGGGGCGATATCGACATATGGGCGAGACGCCCGATCTTCGGAGGCACGGACAGGCGGGAGCGCGTCGAGGGCCACCAACAGTCGGTGCTCTCGAGCGCCCAGGTCCTGCGCGGAAAGCTCGAACGGGCCGAGATGAACGTCGTCCGCGACGTGTACGACGTCGTCAAGGCCGCGAGCTGCGAGCCGGAGAGCCTGGAGGAGGCCGTCAACGCGCTACCCCGGGCAACCGCCGCACGCATCGCGTGGTGCTGGTACCACGCGAGCCCGATGCTCTGCGAAGACGCGAGAACGAGACTGCACGGAACCAGGGACAGGGACGACGACTACCGGAGCCTGGGCAGCGAAGCGGCAAGCGCGGTGCACGGAGCCCTGTACGACAGACTGGAAATCCGGGCCGCAGGCGACCGGATAAGCGTGACGGTGGAAACCGCCGGCGGCGGACACCGGAGCCGACATCTGACGCCGGACGAGGCGGACGGACATTTCGAGGAGCATGGCCTCAACGCCCACCTGAAGAACAAGGGGCCCGGAGCCGACGATCTGCGGGAGTACGCCAAGGCCCGGGCGCTCGAACGAGGGGCCGACTGCCTGGTCTATCGCGAGACACGGGACACCCCGACGCACTGGCGAACCGCCACGAGCGAGGCGTCGGGTCCAGCCGGATGACCGCCAACAGCACCATCGGCTCGGAGCTTCCCGGGAAGGGTGGCTCTGCCGATGGTGCTGCTCGTCGGGGCGTTGCTGCTCACGCGCATTGGCGAGCGTGGAGTCGGCTGGGCGCTTGAAACGGTTGCCGCGGCTGGCGGCGAGAATCGGGGGCTCAAGGACCTGTGGGCATCACTCGTTTGTCTCGTTGGGGCCCGGCATGCGGTAGCCGACCCCGTGCTGGTTGCGGATGTAGGCGGGGTTCGCCGCGTCGTCGCCCAGCTTGCGGCGGAGCCGCCTCACGACGGCGCGAACGAGCTTGGGGTCGGTGGCCTCCGGCCTCCGGCTGCCCCACGCCTGGCGCAGCAGCGAGCCGTACGTCAGCACCCGTCCCGCGTTGATCGAGAGCACGCGGAGCAGGTCGTACTCGGTCGCCGTCAGCTCGACCGGCTGGCCGGCCACGGCGACCCGGCGCTGGTCGTAGTGGATGGTCAGCTCCCCGAGCTCGAACGGCTCGGGCTGCGACCGCTGGCGAAGGGCGGCCCGCACGCGCGCCGTCAGCTCCGACGGCGAGAACGGCTTGACGATGTAGTCGGCGGCGCCCGCGTCCAGCGCCCTGACGACGGTCTCGTCCCGACCGTAGGCGGAGATGAAGATGACCGGCAGGTCGCTCAGCTCGGGGACGCGTCCCATCAGCACGATCCCGTCGGTGCCGGGGAGCAGCAGGTCCAGCAGGACCAGCGCGGGAGCGTGGGTCCTCACGAGGTCGCCCAGCTCCTCGCAGTCGCCGGTGACGATGGCGTCGTAGCCGGCCTGGGTGAGCGCATCGCGGACGTAGCGCAGCATCTGCGGGTCGTCGTCGACGACCAGAATGCGCGTCTTCTCCCGCGCCTTCCGCGGCGCGACGGGCGGCGGGGCGGCGCCGACGGCGGCCTCCTCGGCCAGCGGCACGGTGAAGGTGAACGTCGTGCCGCGCCCCGGACCGGCGCTCTCGGCCCAGATGCGGCCCCCGTGCGCCTCCACGAGCCCCTTGGAGATGGCCAGGCCCAGGCCGGCCCCGTGCCCCCCGCGGCCGCCGTCGGGGGCCGAGTGCTTGCGGAACAGGTGCGGCAACTGCTCGGCAGGCACGCCCCGGCCCCGGTCGGCCACCGAAATCGCCACGTGCACGCCGTCGCGTACGGCGGCGACGCGGATGGGAGCCGACTCGGGAGAGTGCCTCGCCGCGTTCGACAGGAGGTTGCCGAGGACCTGGACGATGCGCGCCCGGTCGGCCATGACTTGAGGCAGATCCTCGGGCAGGTCGATGGCGAGGGTGCGGCTGCCGTCGCCGCTCAGGAAGGTGCTCCGCGCGTGGTCCACCAGCGTCGCGACCTCCATCGGCTCGGGCGACACCGACAGCGTGCCCGTCACGATCCGCCCGTGGTCGAGCAGGTCGCCGATCAGGCCGCGCATGTGGTCGGCCTGCTCGTCGATGACCCGGAAGAACTGCAGCATCTCGGCCGGGTCGGGCACCGGCGAGGCGCTCAGCACGGTGGCCGTCGAGCCCTTGATGGAGATCAGCGGCGTGCGCAGCTCGTGGCTCACGATGCCCAGGAACTCGGCGCGCATGCGCTCCAGCTCCTCCAGCGGCGCGAGGTCCTGCAGCGTGACCACCATCGACTCGACCTTGCTGTCCCGAGAGAGGATCGGCGTGGCGTTGACCAGGGTGGTGATGCGGCGGCCGTCGGGGACCGAGAGCGTGATCTCCTCGGCCCGCACGGTCTCGGCGTTGCCCATCTGCCGCGCAATCGGGAGCTCCGCCAGCGAGACCTCGCGTCCGTCGGCCCGCCGGCACGTGACCACGTCGAGCAGCTCCTCGAGGGGGCGTCCCGGCATGCCGAGGCCCTCGACGATGCGCCGCGCCTCCCGGTTGACCGACACCGGCTCGCCGGTCGCGCCGTCGAAGACCACGACCCCCACCGGCGAGATCTCGATGAGCGTCTCGAGGTCGGCCCTCGCCCGCCGCTCGTCGCGGTGGGTGCGGGCGTTGGCGATGGCGGTGGCGGCCTGCGAGGCCAACAGCGTCAGCACCTCCTCGTCGCCTTCGGTGAACTCCCGTTCGCCTTCCTTTTCGGCGAGAAAGAAGATGCCGACGTGCTCGTCGCGGTGACGCATCGGCGTGCCCATCAGCGTGTCCGACCGCATCAGGTCCGAGGAGAAGCCGAGCGCGCTGACGTAGTCGCGCAGGCCCGACAGCCGCAGGGGGGCCGCGAGGTCGCGGAAGTGCGCGAGCAGCCGCGGCCCGTCCGTCCAGTCGGCCATCTGCTGCTTCTCGGCCGGCGTGAAGCCGGAGGTGACGAACTCCTGCACGTTCCCGGCGCCGTCGTCGGTCGTGATGACGCCGTAGCGGGCGTCGGACAGCGCCCGGGCGCTGTCGACGACCTCCTGCAGCACCGTGTCGAGGTCGAGGCTCGAGCTGATGCGCAGGACGGCGTTGCTCAACCGGGAGACGCGCTCCTCGAGGGCCTGGACCTGTCGCCGTAACGTGGCGGGACTCTCCTTCACGGATTCACCTCACAGCCCGGCTCGCGGCAGGCGAACGCAGAAGCCACGCGGCGCGGTCGACGTCTAGAAATCGCCTTTCTGTCGCCAACCAGGCTCTGTACACGGCCAAAATATCACACTGGACCGATTTCGGACAGATCGGATGTGGTCGGCTCGGTGGTCCTTGCCGGCGGTGGGGGAGGGGCGCCGCTGTCCGAGCGGTGAGGGCCGGTGGGCGGAACTTCGTCGTTTCGGCGCGATTCCCGGGGAAGCGGAGGTCGCTTCAGCGCATGACCGTGCTGGCGCATGACCGTGCTGACGCGGTGGTGCACCTTCCGGGCGGTGACGTGCTTCCCCGTCCAGATGGGATGCAGCGCGGCCATGATGTCGGCCGTCGTCACCCGATCGACGCTCATGTCGCCGAGGTGCGGGAAGACGTAGTCGCGGAGGCTCGAACGCCACTGGCCCGCCGTCTTGCCGCCCTGCCGTTACGCCCCGCTGTAAACGTCGACGACCCTGGTCGCCGCCTCCTCGAAGGTCGGCACGCCCGGGGAGCGCCGCCGGCCGAGGGTCGTCGGGTCGCCGCCCTCGCGGGCCAGCTTCCGTTGGCAAGCGCTCTGGCACGGGCCTCGGCCAGCGAGACCAGGCGATAGCTGCCGAGGCCCAGGGCCCGGGACCGGCCCTGCACCACCAGCCGCTGCACCCACCGCCGGGCCCCCGAGGGGGCCACGTGCAGGTAGAGCCCGTTCCCGTCACTGTAGCGACCGGCCGGGCGACGCTGCGGCAGAAGGCGTCCGTGATGGCTCTCTCGGGTGCCTGCCCCTGCGCTTCGTGGCCCTCGGCTTCTTCGGGAGCATTCGCCATCTCTGCCGGCATGACGACGCCTTCCGGCTTTTGGCGTGCGGTTGGTGGCGGGCGGAGCCCCGGCCAGCGACCGTGTGGGGAGGCCGCCGTGTACGGCCTGAAGGGCCCCGCGCCGCCTCGGTTCTCGCCGGCTTCTCGTTCCTCTCTTCGCGTTCAGGAGCGGTCGAGAATGCCGTTTCGAGCACGCTCGTCGAGCGTCGTCCGCTTCGGAAGCCATTCCCGCGACACAAGGAGCAGCCGCCGGAAGGCAAGAGGGAATAGTACACAACTGACACGATATGGATGTGATCGCCGGATGCCGAAAAGTGCCTGTTTCGTGATCCCTGCGGGTTTTTTTCCGGGCTGTTCCGCAAAAGGGAGATTTTCCACTTGAGAGCACGTGCAAGCGCGTGACCCGCGCACGTGCTCTCACTATGTCAGGCCCGGCACTCGGGGGGCCGGCACCGCCCGCATCAGGTCCCCAAGGAAGTGCGACCGGTCCCGGTCCTGCCGCCAGGGCTGGACTTCAACACAACGACTCGTGTGCTCTCTGGAGCCCGACCGCAGTCAAGGACCACACCATGCTGTACACGGTGATCGACAGCGGCGGGGACGTGGGGGCTGGCTTGGCGGTGACGTGCTTCCGCGTCCAGATGGGCTGCAGCGCGGTCATGATGTCGGCCGACGTCACCCGGTCGACGCTCGTGTCGCCGAGGACGGAAAGACGTGGTCGCGGAAGCTCGCCCGCCACTGCCTCGCCGTCTTGCTGCCCTGCCGCCACGCCCCGCTATAGATGTCGACGACCTTGGCCGGCGCCTGTCATGCGAAAGGCGGCCAGCGGGCCTGTCATACGGAAGGCGGCCAGCGGGCCTGTCATACGGAAGGCGGCCAGCGGGCCTGTCATACGAAAGGCGGCCAGCCCCGTCATATGAACGGCGGCCGGCCGCCCTGTCATCGAGCGTCCCTCAGTCGATGGCGAAGCAGTAGAACAGGCCGGCTCCTCCCGTGGCGATCAGATCGTCCTGCGAGCAACCGCGCGACGGGTGGGCGGTGTTCCAGGGCGAGCCCGGGGTGGTGAAGGAGTAGCGGTCGGCGTGGCCGAGCATGGCACTGCCTTCGCCGTTGCTGGTCCAGTTGCCGCACGTGCGGTCGTCGCCCTCCGGATACGCCATGCCGTCGAGCTGCGACCCGGTCAGGACGTCGTGCTCCGTGAAGTCGGGGTCTCCGTCGATGCGCGATGCGAACTGATTGCCGTTCTCGTCCAGCGAGTGGGTCCAGTTGAAGTTGGAGTTGTCGTAGTGCAGGCCGTCGACGCTGGTGGCCATGACGAGGCCCTGCGCGTTCGCCCAAGGCCCTTCCCCGATCCGGTCGCGTGCGTTCACGGCGCCGGGGCCCTGCGTGCTCAGGTAGGCCCGCCAGGTGCGGTTGCCGGCGCCCACCGCAGCGGCCAGCGACTGGCAGTGGGCGTCTGCGCCGGCCAGCCCACCCAGGTTGGCGCCGTCGCCGACGCCGGTACTGGTGACGAAGAAGCCCATCGGAGGCGGCTCCTGTGCCTGCTGCTGGGCCACGACCGATAGGCCGGACAGCGACAACGCACCGAAGACCGCCGCGGCTGCAAGCTGGATTCGTCTGTTCCTCATCTGAGGGCTCTCCTTTCTGGATGGCGTACGAGCCGCCGTCGGCTCGGGCCGAGTGGCGAGCCCGATCTCCGCGACGGGGCACACCCGAACCAAGCCTCACGCTTGCGCAGACCGGATCCGGCCCCGAGCGCCTCGGCTTCCCAACTCGTCGCCTGTCGATGCCCCATTCTACCTCACCCTCGTCGAGACGCCGCCGCCCAGGAAGCGTGGGGCACCGGCTGTCGACGACGGATGATGTGTGCTGACGGATCGCTTGTCGTCGGTCGGGCCGGAAGCGGCGGATGAACGCGTCGTTGACGAGTGAGATCTCGATCTCGCGTCGTTCGTCGCCCGTGGCGGCACCTCGCAGGCGCGGGGTCCCGGCTCTACAGCCGGTCTGCTACAGGATCTCGGAACGGGACCCAAGCGTCGGCGCGACCATCGGTCGGCGCGCCGGCGTCGGCGGCGCCTTCGACAGGCAGGGGCCCAGCCGGTCCGCGTAGGCGAAGATGGCGGGCAGTCCCCCGGTGTGCAGGAAGAGCACCCGGCTGCCGGGGGCGATGCGCCCCGAGCGCACGTGGGCAATCAGGCCCGCCATGGCCTTGCCGGTGTAGACCGGGTCGAGCAGCAGGGCCTCGTGCCGCGCCGCCATCTCGATCGCCTCGTGCACGGCGTCGTTGAGCCTGCCGTAGCCGGGCGCGAGCACCGCGTCGCACACGTCGACCGCGCTCGCATCGACTGCCGCCGGCCGCTCGATCATCGCCGCCAGGGCCGACGCCACCTGCGCCACCCGGGCGGCCTGCCGGCGCGCATCGCGCCGCACGCAGATGCCGTGCACCGGCATCGCTTCGTCGAGGGCGTGCAGGCCGACCAGGAGGCCGGCGTGCGTGAGCGCGCTGCCCGAGGCACAGACCACCGCGTCGAACCCGATGCCGACGGCCGCGGCCTGCGTCACCATCTCCCGGGCGGCGAGGACGTAGCCGAGCCCGCCGACCGGCGGGTGCCCCGGCGCGGAGTGAACGACGTAGGGCCGGCGGCCCTCGTCGGCGAGCGCCCCGGCGAGGTGCTCGAGCGCGGCGTCGGCCGCCGCCTCGTCCTCGCCGACGGGCAGCGCGTGCAGGGTCGCCCCGAGCAGCCGGTCCAGCAGCACGTTGCCCGACGCGCGGTAGAGGTGACCGGCCTCGTCCACGCGCTCTTCGAGCTGGACGTGCGCGTCCATCCCGAGCTGGCGGGCCGCCGCGGCGGCGACGCGGACGAGGTTCGACTGCACCGCCCCGGTGACCAGCACGGTGTCGGCGCCGCGGGCCCGCGCCTCGCCGAGGTGGAACTCGAGCTGGCGCACCTTGTTGCCCCCGAGCGCGAGCCCTGTGCAGTCGTCGCGCTTGATCCACAGCTCGATGCCGAGGGCGGCGCCGAGGCGCGGCGCGGCGTCGAGCGGGGTCGGCGCGTGGCCGAGCCCGACTCTCGGAAACCGGTCGACGGCGGCGATTGGGTCGGACATGGCCTGGTCGCACCCTCGCTCAGTGTAAGGTACCCGGGAAGAGTCGCTGCGAGCCGACGAGCGTCGCGTCATCGTCGATGAGGACGCGAGCGGGGACGAGGAGGTTGACCACCATGACTGTCGAGCGAGCACAGCCGGCCGGCGCGCCGATGCGGTTCCGAACGGGCCGTGGTTGCCCCGGGCTCTTTCTCATCGGTCTCATGTGCCTGTGGCCGGCGGGTGCCGGCGCGCAACCCGCGGTCGGCGACACCCCCACCGCCGCGCGGGCGGCGGACGGAAGCTACATCAGTTGGCGTGAGCACATCATCGACGAGCCCGCCACCGCCGGGTTCGGCCTGAGCGGCAGCGACGGCCTCGTGATGGGCGACCTCGACAACGACGGCCACGAGGACATCGTGTCGGTGCACGAGTCGGACAGCGAGTACGACTCGAGCGTCGCCGACCCCGACTACGTGCCGGACGCCGAGGGCCACGTGCGGGTCGCGTTCGGCTCCGCCGACCCGGACGCATGGACGAACGTCACCATCGCGGAGGGAGCGGACGCGCCCGCGCCGGAGGACGCGGCCATCGCCGACGTCAACGGCGACGGACACCTCGACGTCGTGGTGGCGGCAGAGCTCTCGCACCTCATCTATCTGCAGAATCCGGGCGCGGACGTGCGCCGCGCCAAGTGGCCGCGGCTGATACTGCCGATGACGAAGGGCCGCGGTTCCTACATCCGCGTCTTCCTGGCCGACCTCGACGGCGACGGCGTCCCCGAGATGACCGCCCCCAACAAGGGCGCGCAACGTCCCGCGCCAGCAGACTTCGCGCGCTCGACGCCGGTGTCGATCTTCTCGGTGCAAGGAGATCCGCTCGAGGGCGGGAGCTGGACGGAGACGGTGCTCGGTCGCTACAGCGTGCCGCAGAACGCCGAGCCGGTCGACCTCGACGGCGACGGCGACCTCGACATCGTGGTGGGGACGCGGGGCGAGAACCGCATCCTGTTCTTCGAGAACCCGGGCGACGGCAGCCTCGACTTCCGCGAGCACGCCATCGGCATCTACGGCGCGCGCGCGGCCGGCTTCAACCTGGAATACGCGGACCTGAACGGGGACGGGCGCCTCGACATCATCGGTGCCGCCGCCGGCGGCCTCGCCTGGCTGGAGCAGCCCGAGCGCATCGACGACGCGTGGAACGCGCACCGGATCGGCAGCTTCGCGCCCGACAGCATGACCGGCCTCGAGGTGGCCGACATCGACGGCGACGGCCGCCTCGACGTCATGGCCGGCAGCTACAGCCGCGGCCCGCGCGAAGGCGACGGCGACGTCGACAGGGACGACGCCCTCGGGCGCATCGGCTGGTTCGAGCACCCCGGCGACGCCGCCGGAGAGTGGCGGCGGCACGACGTCTCGCGCCGCAAGCGGGGCATGTACGACAAGTTCATCGCCCGCGACGTGGACGGCGACGGCGACGTCGACTTCCTGGGCACGCGCGGCAACAGCGCGCCCTACGACGGGGTGTTCTGGCTGGAGCAGGTGCGGTCCGACACGCCGCGCCCGGCGTTCGAGCGCGCGCGCGACGAGGACAGCCCGGAGATGCCGCTGCCGTAGGCCGGCGCGCTCTTCGCGCGTTCACCGACGGCCGCGCAAGCGGGTACTGGGGAAGAGCCCGCTCGGTCTCGCCCCATCCGGGCGTCTACGACGTGCGGGCGAAACGCGTCGAGCCGGTGGGTCTGGTGTGCCTGTGGCCGGAGACGAACCGAGGCTATTCCTCGACGCCGAGCGCGGCGTCGAGCTTGTCGAGGATACGCAGCCCTTCCTCGACGGAGCCGCGCGCGGCCAGCGCACGAAATCGCGTCTCGGCGTCATGCTGGGTGACCGCGATGGTGCACAGCTCCTCCATCAGCTTGTTCACGCTCACGGCGCGATGGCGGGCGAGGACCTTGATCCGTGCGTGCGTGTCGTCGGGAAGACGGATGACGCTTGCGCCGTGAGCTGCTGCGCGAGGCGCTGGCCGAGCACCCCTGGGCGGTGAGTCTGGCCGCGGCCCCGGGAAGCTGGTGGGAAGCTGGGGAGCTGGCGTGATACGATGGCCGCGTTCCGTGTGTATCGCGCGTCGCCACCGCGGTATATCGGGGTCGACCGGCCTCTGCGCGTCGCGGCGACCATCGGGAGAGAGACCAATGCGAACTGTCACCTTCGTCGTCGTGTGCCTCGCCTTGATCGTAGCCGTGGCTGTCCCGGACGGTGCCGCGCAAGCGACGTCCGGTGCCGCCCCGCCGTCAGATCTCGGGGTCATCGACTTTCCGACCTCCGGCCCCGCCGATGCCCAGGTCCACTTTATCCGCGGCGCGGCGATGCTCCATAGCTTCGGCCTCGAGGATGCGGCCCTGGAGTTCCGTCAGGCCCAGGCCCTGGCTCCGGACTTCGCCATGGCCTACTGGGGCGAGGCGATGAGCTACAACCACCCCCTCCAGCGCTTCCAGGAGTGGGATCTGCCGCGGCAGGCGCTCGAGCGGTTGGGGCCGACCCGGGAGGCCCGGTTGGCCGAGGCCCCGACCGAGCGCGAGAAGGGATTCGTCCGCGCCGTGGATGCCCTGTTCTTCGGCGCAGGCGAGGAAACCGATCGCCGCGTCGCGTACGCGGACGAGATGGAGCGGCTTGCCGCCGCCTACCCCGACGATCACGAGGTGCAAGCGTTCTACGCGCTGGCGCTGTTGGCCACCTCGAGCGACTATGGCTACGAGCCGTATCGCACGAACGTGAAGGCGGGCGCCATCGCGCTGCGGGTGTTCGACGAGAATCCGGATCATCCGGGCGCCGCGCACTACATCATTCACGCCTTCGACGATCCGATTCACGCGGCGATCGCGCTGCCTGCGGCCACGCGCTTCGCCGCAATAGCGCCGGGTGTCGTGCACGCGCTGCACATGCCGTCGCACATCTTCATCCAGCTCGGGATGTGGGACGACGTCTCGTCGTCGAACGCCGCCTCCTACGCGGCGGCGATCGAGATGTTCGAGCGGCAGGACACCTACGAATCGGACACGCAGCGGTACTTCAATGCCAGGAATCTGACGCATGCGCTCGACTGGGGCCAGTATGGCGACCTGCAGCGTGGCGACTACGCCAAGGCATGGCAGGCGGTCGAGAACGGCGAGATGGTCATCGCCAATACCGAGGCGCCGATTGCCTTGCAGCGGGCAGCCGTCACCCGGCCGCGGTACGTGATCGAGACCGAGCAGTGGCAGGTCATCGAGGTGTCGCCGCATGCCGCGGCGGGGGGACACCTGGCGAACGGCATCAGCGCCGTGCGGACCGGCGACCTGGCGGCGGGCGCCTCGTCGGCCGCGGCGCTGGCCGCGCTGGACGGTGCCGTCGCGGCGATCGCGCATCACGAGGTCACGGCGCTCCTGCACGCCGCGCGGGGCCACGCGGATGCCGCGTCGGCCTCGATGGACAAGGCGATCGAGCTGGCCGAGTCGCGGGGCGCGCCGCGCGGGGCGCCGACCCCACTCAAGCCGGCGCACGAGCTGTATGGCGAGATCCTGCTCGAGCTGGGTCGGCCTGCTGAAGCCGTCGAACAGTTCAAGCGCTCGCTGCGGCGCACGCCGAACCGTTCGCTCTCGCTCCGCGGGCTCGCCCGCGCCGCTGTGGCCGCCGGCGATCCGGACACCGCGCGCGCGCAGTACGCGCAGCTCGCGGCTCAGTGGCGCGGCGCGGAGGACGCGCCGATCGTCGAGGAAGCGCGTCAGTTCCTGAAAGACCACTAGCGGCCTCAGCCTCGGCTCCCTGTGATTCCCACGGCCGCGCCGAATAGACGGAGGAGTTGCACGACGGCGTAGGGAGTCAGAATGACGCCCCAGACACCCGGTCGCCGGTCCACGAACAGGTCTCTCAAGAGCAGCCCCAACAGGTGGACCGGCCCTCCTTCATGGGGCGAGTAGAACAAGAACGCCAGTACCGGCAGGAGAACAATCCAGCCCCCGACCAGAACGACGATCAGCAGGCACTCGCGGATGAGGGTCGCCCGCGGCCCGACCAGGCGATTCCCCGAATCTGCCGATAGCCGCGGTCGCCGAGCCCTTGGCCGCCCGTCGGGATGGGTGATCACCGACTTCGCCTCCATCGTGAAGGTGAACCGGCGCGCCCGTCCGTCCGCATCCCGCCTCACTGGTCGATCCGATCCAGCGCCTCCAGGATGTGTGCGTTCTTCGCCCGGATCCGGGCGTCGGTATTCAGGAACTTCCAGGTCACCCGGCCGGCTCGGTCGACCACGAAGACGGCGGGATGCGGCACCCGCCGCCCGTCGAAGCCGGTCGGGTTGTAGACGCCGTAGCGATTGATGACGGCGAAGTCCGGATCGGCGAGCAGCGGGAAGTCGGGCGCACCGCCGGATTCGCTGGCGACCCGAGCCATCATCTGTCGCCCGCCCTCCGCGTCGTCCGGGCTCAACGCGAGGATCTGGGTGACCGCCTTCGCATCGTCGTCGAGCAGGCGTCTCAACTGGCCCAGTTGAGCGGCACAGCTCCCTCACCAGTGCCCGCGATAGATGACGAGCACGACATTCTTCTGGCCACGATACTGGGACAGTTGATGGACGACCCCCGTGGTGTCGGCCAGCCGGAAGTCGGGCGCCACCATGCCCACCCGCACGCGATCCAGCTCGGTGGGCGGCAGCCCGGCGCCGTCGAGCGGTCCGAGCGGCGGCAGCGCCTGTGCCAGCAAGACCAGAAGCAACGCGGTGGGCATCAGGTCCGCTGCGAATGGCGATTGTTGATGGTCTGGAGCCGGCGAGCGGACTCGAACCGCTGACCTGCTGATTACGAATCAGTGCCAACGTACGT
This sequence comes from Vicinamibacterales bacterium, assembly GCA_965261285.1. Lineage (GTDB taxonomy): Bacteria > Acidobacteriota > Vicinamibacteria > Vicinamibacterales > UBA8438 > JAJEEA01. The sequence goes on from OZ253457.1 coordinate 1,239,002, forward strand.
TGCGCATGTTGCGTCCCTGTGCGGGGTTTTGCGTAAACCGCTGAAAAATAGGCTTTAATGAGACTGTTGGGTGCGCTTGCGTTCGGAGCGTTGCGGCTGTATGCTGTCCGTGTGCCCGTACAGTGCCCACACAGGCCGACCGCGTGAACACCCGCAGATTTCGGGGCAATGTCCAGGAGGGGAGAAAGGCCATGCTCACCGAACGCCGCGTGCGGGAGGCCAAGCCGCAGGCGAAGACGAGGTTCCTCTGGGACGGACAAGTCAGGAACTTGGGCGTCCGAATCACGAAAAAGGGCGTCAAGTCGTACGTGCTGTTCTACCGAAGTGCGGGCAAGAAGCATCTTGCGACGCTGGCGCGCGTTTCCGAGTTGTCGCTGAGGGCGGCTCGGGAGCGGGCGGGGCGGGAATTGGCGAGCATCCGGGCCGGGGAGTCGGGGCCGCTGGATCGGCGGCGTGCGGCGACCGAAGCTCCGACCGTGGAGGAGGGGCTGGATCGTTTCCTCAACGAAGACGCGCCCGAGCGGATCAAGCTCAAGCGGCTGTCGCCGCGAACGCTGCAGACCTACCGCAATCAGGCGAAGCTCTACGTCCGGCCGGCGCTCGGCAAACGGCGCGTGGGCGACGTGACGCGACGGGACGTGGAGCGAGCCGTGAGCGGGCTGCCGAGCGTGACGCGGAATCGCGTGCTGGCGCTCCTCTCGCGGCTCTTCAAGGTCTTCGAGGCGTGGGAATGGCGACCGCAGCACACGAACCCGGTGCGCGGCGTGGAGCGGGCGAGAGAAGAGGCGAGGACCCGTGTGCTCGAGTCGGGTGAGTTGGGGAGGCTGTCGGCGGCTCTCGGCCATTTGGAGGAGAAGTACCCGGCGAGCGTCGCGGCGGTCCGGGTTGCAGCGCTGACGGGGCTGCGAATCTCCGAGGTGTGCTCGATTCGCTGGGAGCATGTGGACTTGGAGAGCGGGCTCGTGACGCTGCCGGAGACGAAGACCGGGAAGCGAGTGCATCACTTCCCGGACGCGGTGGTGGCCGTCGTGCGATCTCGGCCGCGGATCAACGGAAACCACCACGTGTTCGCGGTGGACGCGCGGGGGCCGTTGACGTACAGGACCGTCCGCACGCACTTCGCGGCGGCTGCGCGGCGCGCGGGGCTGACGGACGTTCGGCTGCACGACCTGCGCAGGACGGTCATGACGAACGCGGCGGCGGCGGGTTTCAACGCGTTCGTGGTGCGAGACCTGCTCGGCCACAAGACCACGGCGATGGCGGAGCGGTACGTGAAGACGCTCGGCGCGCCAGTGGCGAACGCGCGGCGGGCGGTCGGTGCCTCGATGGAGGCGGCGATGACCGTTGGAGGGGTTCGGGAGTGAGCCTGGCACGCCATCGACACACTTGGCCTTCGGCGTCACGACCGGAGGTGGGGAGTGTTCGACGACGAGGAGCTTTGCTTCGCCGGTGATCCGGCGCTGCTGCAGCTCGGCCGCCCTTCCACGTTGGCGCATTTGGAGGTGCCAGGGTCGCGGGCCGGCGTACATCAAGGTCGGCGGGCGGGTCGCCTAGCGCGGCCGGGACCTGAATCGGTGGTTGGCACGCCGGACCGTCAGGCCGACGGAGGATCCGGAGTCTGAGCCGTAGGACCGTGCGGATGCGCTGGAGGGTGGCGGGACGGCGGCTCCGCAACGGAGCCGGGAAGCCGCATGCGGCGCTCTCCGGGCGAGAGCCGGGACCAAGGACGCCGCGCGGCGCGAGCAACGCCCCGACGATCATCACGCGTCCACCGTTCGGCGATCCGCGCCGGTCCGGCTCCGTTGCGTCGCATTTCACGCCCCGTCTTCGCCGCAGTTTCGGGCTCCGGTCGCCCTTGCCCGACGCATCTCTGGGTCCTCATGTCCGGGACTCGTCCGCTGAGGGGTACACTTGCGAGTTTACCTCGCCGTGGCGCCCGTGCGGAGCGGGCGCTGGCGCTGCCGGACAAGCGCCGGGGCTGCACACCCGGCTGGGTTACCTCGTGCTCCGGACGGCGGCGGGAGAGCCGGGTCCCTGCTCGGCGGAGCCGTGCGCGACGTCGGGCCGGTCGACATCATAGTTGGCGCGCGAGTCCGCCGAGTGCTGCTGTTCCGGGAGCTGGTGGGGCGCTACCACTACACTCGGGCACGGGGTCGCCTTCGGCGCCACCTGCGCTACCTCGTGTTCGCGTCGAGGCCGGCCCGCGCGGTGGTCGGCTGCCTGCAGTTCTCGAGCCCGGCGTGGCGCATGGCGGCGTGGGACCACTGGGTCGGCTGGGACGAGGCGGTCGGGGCGCGGAATCTCCAGCGCGTGGTCAACAACAGCCGCTTTCTGCTGGTGCCGTGGGTCGCAGTGAAGAACCTCGCCAGCGCGGTGCTGGCGCGCGGCCTCGCGCGGTTGGCGGCGGAACTCGCCGCGCCGCGCTGGTGGAAACCCGCCGCCACCACGGGGGTTCGTAACGCGTCCACCGTTCGGCGATCCGCGCCGGTCCCGGCTCCGTAGCGTCGCATCTCACGCCCCCGTCTTCGCCGCGGTTTCGGGCTCCGGCCGCCCTTGCCCGACGCATCTCTTGGTCCTCATGTCCGGGACTCGTCCGCTGAGGGGTACACTTTCCGGTTTGGCTATGCCGTGGTGCCGTGGCGGAGAGGCGCTGGCTGCCGGACAAGCGCCGGGGCGGCACGCTCGGCTCGGTCACCCGCGTGCCCCGGACGACGGCGGGAGAGCCGGGGCCCCGCTCTGGGCCCCGCTCGGCGGCACCGTGCGCGACGTCGGGCTGGTCGAGGTCTAGTTCGAGTTGGTGCGCGAGTCCGCCGAGTGCCTGCTGTTCCGGGAGCTGGTGGGGCGCTACCACCTACACTCGGGGCACAAGGTCCCCTTCGGCGCCACCTGCGCTATCTCGTGTTCGCGTCGAGGCCAGCCCGCGCGGTGGGCCGTTGACGTACAGGCCGTTTCGCACGCACTTCGTAGTGGCGACGCGACGCGCGGGGCCGACGGACGTTCGGCTGCACGACCTACGCAGGACGGTCATGACGAATGCGGCGGCGGGTTTCAACGCGTTCGTGCTGCGAGATCTGCTCGGCCACAGGACCACGGCGATGGCGGAGCGGTACGTGCAGGAGGTCGGCGCGCAATTGGCGACCGCGCGGCGCGGTCGGTGCCTCAATGGAGGCGGCGATGACTGTTGCAGGGGCGCGGGACTGAGTCTGGCACGCGATCTTCACACTTGGCCTTCGGCGTCACAACCGGAGGTGAGGAGTGTTCGAAGACGACAAGCTCTACTTCGCCGGAGATCCGGCGCTGCTGCAGCTCCGCCGCCCTTCCACGTTGGCGCATTGGAGGTCGCAACGTCGCGGGCCGGCGTACATCAAGGTCGGCTGGCGCGTCGCCTACCGCGGTCGGGACCTGAATGATTGGCTGGCAAGCCGGACCGTCAGGCCGACCGAAGAGCGGGAGTCTGAGCCGTAGGACCGCGCGAACCGGAGCAGGGCGGTGGGACTGCGGCTCCGCAACGGAGCGGCGAGCTTCAAGCGACGCTCTCCGCGCGAGAGCCGCGACCGAGGCCCAGCGTCGCCACGAAACAGGTAGGCGCGTACCCGCTCGTCAGCAATCGGTACCCGTAGCTGGCCGAGTCGACCTGAAGCTGAGGTCGAGGCGGAGTCTCGAACCGCACTGTCGTCTTCGCCTCGGCCGTCAGCGGACCCCGGAACGGCGCCACCGCCTGCTCGACCGCGCGCAGGCTTCACGTTGATCCCCTGCTGCCGGACCAGATCCTGGCGCACCACTTCGGCATTGCCGCGGTGCCGCAAGACGCGCTCCTTCGGCCACGCCTTCTGATTCCTCGAGCTTGCCGCCGCCCGCCCGGCGGCGGTACGTCATCCAGCCGTCGGCCGCCAGTAGCGTCTCCGCGTGTTCTTGCTGCAACTGAACCCCTGGCGATGCGCTTCAGCCCCAGCCGAGCGCCCACAGGTGCGCCGACGGAGGAATCGTGGGAGACAGGCGCGGCGTCGGTCAGAGGGCATCCGATCAGCGCCGGAACCGGCCCGCGAAGCCGGATGCGGTCGAGAGCCTCGAAGGACCAGAAGTTTAAGCATACCCTCACGCGGCCATCGGGACCGGCCTGACTCCCGCAGTCGGAGCCGACACTGCGCAGTCGGCTGAGATCAGCCGTGGCACGAGGTGGCCACACTTTTCGGCAGCGATTGCGCGCACGCAGGAGGACGAGGATGTTCGACCCCGACAGACTCTATTTCACAAATGACCCGGCACTACTTGTGATCGGTAGCTACTGGAAGCTGGCGCATTGGCGGAGCCAGGGCAAAGGGCCGGCCTATATCAAGGTCGGCGGGCGGGTCGCCTACCGCGGATCGGACCTCAACGCGTGGTTGGACGCTCGGACGATCCGACCGATCGATGACTGGTGAGGGAGAGCGTGACCTGGCTTCCACGAAGCTTCGCACTGAGGCTTCCTCCGGCGGCTTGTTCCGTGGCCGTCAACGAGAGGCTGGAGCTGATGGCGAGCAGCGTTCGTCATGGCCCGGGCCGCCACGGCCTCGACCACGGCCCTTCAGTCGCGACCGTGATGGGGATGCTGCTGTTCGTTCGCCCGGCCGAACAGAGCGACCGGAAAGCGCTCCCCCGGTCCCGCGTGGGATTTTACGGCCGCTTGGCGCGCGTCACGGCGCGGCGGCGGGCTGAGGCCGGACCGTGAAGTCCGGCCTCAACCGCGTTCCTCGGTGCTGGTTTCTCGCGACCGACCGCGAAACGAGTTCGAGCTCGCTGAACGGCGCCGCGCGGGTCGTGCGCGACCGCCGCCCCGGTGGTGACCGGAACGAACGGGCCGGGCTGGGATGTTCATGACCGCCGGCGCGAGGACCGCGCCGGCTGGCTCGCCCGCATCCGCACGCGCCCCCGTCCGCGAGCAGACGGGGCGGTGCCTTCGGCGCTGTATGCGCCGCGGCGTCACCGTTTCCTGTCAGGCGGCTACCGCGTCGGCCTCGGTCGGCAGCGTCAGCGTGTCACAGAGCCAGTACCGGCGGGCGCAGTTGAAGAGGTTCTGCTCCGACGCCTCCGCCCCGCGGCCCACGTACGAACGGCGTGATCGATGTTGACGCCGATCCAGCGGCGGCTGCGGCGCTCGGCGGCGACCAGGGTGGTCGAGCAGCCGCAGCACGGGTCGAGCACCAGGTCGCTCTCGTTCGACGAGGCGCGGGCGATCCTCTCGTAGAGGGCGACGGCCTTCGGGGTGGACCAGCCGGTGCGCTCCGCCCGCTTGGCTGTTGACGCGTCCACGCTCGGCTTCGGCGCGCTCCGTTCTTCGTTCGGTTCGACGCCAAGTCGCACGGCGGCCCGCGGCGATAGCGCCGCCTTCTCTCGGCCGCTGATCGCCGTCCGTCACCGGCGCGTTCTGACCGACGTCCGTGTCGTGGGTCGTTGGCGAAGCGGACGACGACCTCGAGCCGTCCACTGACGAACGCCTCTCGGGCGGCGACGACCTGCGACAGGTCGCGCACCACCGCGACGCCGCCCGTCACTTCGCCGGCCTCGTTCACGCAACGGTCGGGCGTCGACGCTGACGAAAACGCCCGGCGGCATGCGGGTATTCCGCACGAACATCTCGACGTTGTCCGACGACTCGCCGCGGAGCGCGCGCAGCAGGGGCAGATCTTGGTCGGCGAACGGGTCACCTGGTCGGCGCGGAAGACGCCGTACACTTCGACCCACTCGCTCGTCGGCACGTCCGTCCGCTCGAGGCCGACCATCCGTCGGATGCTGTCGTTCAGGTATACGTCAGACGGGCGTTCCGGTCGGCGATGATCACGCCGTCGCCGATGCTGCGGAGGATCGCGTCCGTCTACTGCACCCGCCCATGCAGCTCGGCGGTCGCCCGGCTCAGCTCGATCTCGCGCTTCCGGATGTAGGTCACGTTGCGGATCACGAGCACCGCGGCCCTCATGGTGCCCGCGTCGAACGCGAACCTCTGGTCAGCGGGCGTCCTCCCGCCCACGACGCGTTGCGCGGCCCGGTTGACCATCAGGAATCGGCGGGCCGGGTTGAGCGCCAGTACCGGACTAGTGCTGGGTGTCGAACACGGCCCGCGTGATCGCGATATCGCGTTCCAGTGCGGCGATGCGCTGCCGGCCCGTGCGTTCTCGCGCCTGCTCGGCCAACGCGGCGGCGATGCTCAGGCGCAATCGCGGCGGGTGGGGCGGCTTCAGGACGAAGCCGACGGGCACGCGCAGGCGCCCCGGCTGTGGCGGGTCGTCCCGGGCCCCCGTCGTCCGCGGGCCCCGACAGACACACCACCGGTACGCCGAGCCACTTGGCGGCCTCGACCCCGGTCCGCGATGGTGCGGCGAGCGGCAGCCCGGAGGAGAGCTTTAGCTCCGTGGGGCGGCTGGCCGTGATCGAGTCCCGGGACGAGGCCAACCTGAAAGTATGCGACGTCGGGTCCGGTCTGGCCGCCGGGGCGAGCCGGGGCGGCTCCTTGCGTGTCCCCGGCGGTCGGCGGGAGGTCCCCGTCGCGGCGCGGCGGGGGCGGCGAGCCGCAGCCCGGAGGAGCGGTTCGACCCGTGGGGTGGCTGGCCGTGATCGTCGAGTCCCGGGACGAGGCCAACCTGAAAGTATGCGACGTCGGGTCCGGTCTGGCCGCCGGGGCGAGCCGGAGCGGCCCCTTGCGCGCCCCCGGCGGTCGGCGGGAGGGCGGGCCGGCCGAGCAGCGGCCCGCACGCAGCGCACCAGGCAGCACCCCGCCGGTGGTGACGCGCGAGTAGAACGGGAACGTCTGCCCGTGCAGGGGATGGTGGGGGTGCGTGACCACCACGTCGGCCGGATCCGGCTTCAGTTTCCGTTGGCCCGCATTCGGGAACCTTGGACAAGGCCGCCGCGGAGAACGGCGTATTGCTGGTTCAGCGCTGGATACTCGCCCGGCTCCGGGACCAGACCTTCTTCGAGTTCGGCGCCCTGAACCGGGTGATTCGCGACCTCCTCGACGCGCTCAACGACCGGCCGTTGAAGAAGCTCGGCGTCAGCCGCCGCGCCCTCTACCGGCAGTCTGGACCGCCCCGCCCTGCGGCCGCTGCTCGCCACGCGCTACGTCCTCGCGCGCTGGAAGCTCTGCCGCGTCAACATCTGCTGTGGCCATCCCCGTTATGTGGTGCAGCGCGAGCTCCCGCCGTCACCCGTGACAATTTTAGGGCCGACACACCACATAAGGACGGTGATCGAGTGCGCCGTGCAAGGCGCCACTTCTCAGCGGGTGCGAATCCCGCCCGGCAACTGTCGCTCCAGCCGGTAGCAGTCGGAGCGGATGGAGGCAACGATATCGACAAGCCGCACTCCGACGGTGCAGGACATCGCACTCGATAAATCCGTCCGAGAGCAGCGCGATTCGGGGCCTGGAGACGGAGTTGAAGACGGCGCTGCGCGAGATCGGCGCCTCGGGCCACGACCGCGGGTACGAGGACGCGGCCGCAGGCCGCGGCAGCCCTCCCCTCTGGCGGCGGGGCGGTGGCCCCTGGTGACCGCGGGCCGGGGGACGCCTCCAGTACCTGCGGGGGGGCGTGACGGCCCGGGCGTACCGCCGCGGGTTCGACGACCACGTTCGCGGGGCGAGCCGCGAGGACGCGGTCGATCGGCGGCTGCCGGTGGACTACGTCAAGGAAGTGCCGGCCATCGGCGGGAAAGAGGTGGACAAGCTGCGCTATTCCCCGTGGCGGCCGCGCTAGCGTCCTCTACCCGTCAGCGCTCCTGACGTGAGCGGCGGTGACCGCCTGCTGCCTGCTGTCATCCGGGCTACCGCGGCTGTCCCCGCGCTGCCGGGCGCGGTTGTTGCCGCGGGCGCCGAACCCGGCGCGAATCGGCAGCGCGCCGATCAGGAGCTGGACCGGCGGGGGCGCCCGGACGACCACATACAGTGCCCAGCCAGACGGCGCAGAGGGAACCGCCGGCACGCCTCACAAGTCGGCGAAAACCGGGGAAGTGTTCCCTCCCGGCAGATCATTGCTCTCGATGCCGGCTCCGATGAAGCGGCGTAGATCCGTGGGTTCGGGTGCGCCAGAATGGGAGACCATGATGATGGGAGAGATTCGAGCCAGCGTGACGCTGGAGAACAGGGACGTCTGCGGAGCGGTTCGCCTCGGGCTGCGGGCCGAGGCCGACGTCCGACGAACGAGAGCGGAAGGCGTGGTCGACACCGGGGCGGTGACTCTCGTGATCCCCGAAGAGGTCCCAACGGAGCTGGGGCTCGAGCACTGGGGAACGAGAACCGTCGTCTACGCGGACGAACGCCGTGAAGAACGACCCGTGACCGACGTCACGATCGAGATCAGAGACCTCGCCACGCGGGTCGACGTCCCGGCCGACGCCGCCCGCGCGAACCCGTCGCCGCCGCCAAGCGGGCTCGGCGGCCCCCTGGCGCTGAGGACCTCGACGGTGCCCGCGAAACCCCGGTGGCTCCTCGCCATCCCCCGACGCCATCAGCAAGATCGAGGCGGTCTCTCGCCGCTCCACGTCGCCGCGTACATCAGGACGCATCCCGGGTCGGCCCCGATCGTGAAGCAGCACTTGGCCGCGATCCGCATGCTCTGCCGACTGGCTCGTCGTCAGTCAGGTCCTGCCGGTGAAGGGCGGGAAGCGGCACGACGTGCCGGCCCACCACCGGGCGGGGGCGGCCCTGGACGCGTACGTCGAGGCGGCCGGGCTCGAGGAGCCGAAGGCGGCGCTCTTCCAGAGCATGGACCCGGCTGCCCGGCGGCTGACGGGCCCGGGCGATCGAGCGGCGGGTCGTCTTGGCGATGATCAAGCGGCGGGCCGCGGCCGCTGGGCTCCCGCCCTCGACGTGCTGCCACACGTTCCGGGCGACGGGGATCACGGCGTACCTGTCAAACGGGGGGACGCTCGAGCACGCGCAGCAGAGCGCGGGGCCTGCGTCGCCGAAGACGACGAAGCTCTACGACCGGACGGCGGACACGGTCACCGTCGACGAGATCGAACGCATCGTGATCTGACGCAGGCTCCCCAGTGGCGTGGACCTGCACCGGGACGCACTGGACGGTGCTCGTCGTCTGGAAGATCGATCCCGGGTGGATGGTCGTCTTGAAGCTGACACGACAACCGATCAGCTGGGAGAAGTGCTCGAATCGGACGCGAAAGCCGCGCACGCCACGAGGTGCAGCTCGTCCCGTCACCAACTGACCGACATAACAGCGCCTGCGCCCCTCTTCGACAATAGGGGTCTGAGCACCATCGTCTGCGATTGACGGTGGTCGACGGCGACGCCGATCAGCGCTCCGATCCCGCCCAGCACGCCCACCGCTCCCACCAGCCCTCCGGGGCTGGTCACGGTGGGCGGCTCCCCTTCGTGTTTCCAGGCGTAGGCGTACAGCGCCAGCAGGGCGCCGCTACCGACCGCGAAGCCCTTGAGGGCACCGTCCCATACCGGGTCGTTTCCGCGCTGGGCGCGGAACCCGCCCTGTGCGAGCGCGTTCATCGGCGTCAACGACGCCGACGGGGCGATCGTGACGACTCGCGCGAGGTCGACCGGCCCCGCGAGCTCCTGGAGTGAGGGCTGCGCCCCCGCGGCCACCGGGACCGCGAAGGCGCTCGCCAAGATGAGCCACTGCCTCATCAACGACTCCATGCGCAGGACGATGCCCGTCTGCGCTGTGCCCGGACGAAATGCCAAAACGCTAGGCGATCCTACCGTCGGCGGTTGAAGCCGGTCGGCTGCGCCGTGCGGTCGCTGCGCAGAACGCCAACCGCGTCCAGCAAGGGCTCGGCCGCCGGCAACGCCTCAATGTCCAGCGTGAGGAGCATTCGCGGCGTGTAGCGGCGGAAACGGCTGTAGCCTCCCAAGACGTGATTCAACAGATCCGCCGCGGCCGTGCTCGCAAGCGCGGCCGCCTTGGCGACAAGGTCGCCGAGACCGTCCTATCCGGGGCCGTCCGCGATCACCCCGTCGAGCGCCTCGCCGGTGTCCCGCGCGCCGATTAGCGCCCGCCCCAGCTCGGCGAATGCCCGGAGCGACTCGCGGACCGCAGCCGTTTCGTCTCCGAGCTGCGCTTCGACGACCCGGCCGTGGGTCTCCACCACTGCGTCGGCGAGGAACATCTCCCACTCGACGGCGCAGACCGCGAGAATCGCGAGGCGGCGGTTGTCCGGGAGCTCGCGGAGCCCGTCGGCGAAGTAGCGCTCTCCCTGCCCGCGCAACCGCGTGATCCGGTGCGGAGGGATCTCGTGGAAGAGGCCTTCCGGAACGTCGAGGCGCCGGACGTGCTCAAGGCGGTCCGGCAGCCGGTTGGCGTCGGCGGAATTGCTGCCCGGCTCGAACTCCCTGAGCCAGACGAACCGCGTCACGCCGGCGCCGTCTCTTCGAGCAGATGCTCGAGGTCTCGCCGCCGCCTCTACCGCGGCGGCGCGGCCGATGCCACCCAGTGCTCGCGGGCGAGCATGCGGCGGTGGTGCGTCTTCACGTAGCCGATGACGGGCAGGCCGCGGCGGTGCCGGATGCCGTGCAGGGGGCCGTCGAGCACCGTCACCCACCCGGTCGTTCGAGAGGGCCTCGGCGATGTCCCCCTCGGCGTCACGCATCAGGCGCTGGAGCTGCGGACGCGCCGCTTGGACTGTCAGTTCCGTCGACCGCGTACGGCTCCGAGCGCCAGCCGACGCGGTGGTCGGGCAGCTGGACGGGCCGGCCGGCCGTGAAGATGGCGGCGCGCCCTATCGTCACCTCTGCCCACCTGCCCGCCACCTGCCGCGTCGTCTCACGGGTGGCCGACAAGTTCGGCCACGCTCCCGTGGACCGGGTGACGTACCCGAGCGTGGACTCTCGCCTCCCCGAGCAAAGAGCAAGGGGTTGCGGCCGCGGACGTAGCGCCCGCCTGGTATGGTATGCTCCCGCCGAGATCGCAGAATTAGGAATCGTCGAGCGGTAGAGTTGAACCATCGCCGGAAGCGACATCCGAACGACGAGGGTCGAGGCTGATGGAAATCACCACGACGAACGGCAAGCAAGACACGCTCTCAGGGAACGCAGAACACCTGACGGTAGAGGACATCGACAACCTCAACTCTCACGAGTTCGACCACGATCAGGCCGAGAGGTTGATCGACAACATGGACGTGTCGGCAGACGACAAAGTCCGGCTGCACTCCATCGGCGAGTGGACAATCCACGTGACCACCAAGGCGGGACACGCAGTGGTCTGGATCGGCCGAAAGCTGCTCGACATCGCCCTCTACCTCCTGCGGGAGTTCCCGAACGCCACCTTCGGCGTGGTCCTGGGCCTGCTCCTGGGGTACATTGCCAGTATGATTCCGGTGATCGGCTTCCTGATCGCGCCGATCGTCGGCACAGTCGCCGTGCTGGCGGCCGGAATCAAGGGAATGTCCGAAGACCTCCAGCAGAAGGACATCCAGCAGCGGATCGCGGAGCTCTGCACGCAGTTGAACGGGCTGAAGACGCCGAAGCCCGCGTAGCCATGGATGAACCGACCCGGCAGGCATGGCACGAGAGACTCGCCAAGCTGAAGATCCGCTCGCCCCTGTCGCACCCTCTTTGCTTCAAGAAGGAGCTGCACATCGGCGACGACGCCTACAACACGCTCCGAATCGTAAACAGGCTGCAGGATCTGACCCAGACCTTCGGGGCCGCGGGCGCCGGAGCCGCCATCGCAAGCTCGCCCATCGTGGCGACGACGTTTTTCCCGGCAGGCATTCTTGGGGCGCTGGGACTCGCCAGCGCGACGACACCAATAGGGTGGGTTATCGGTGCCGGGATCCTGTCCGGCACCGCGTGGGGCCTGATCACAAGACAGATTCGGAGCGTCAAGGAGGCACGAACAGACGAAGTCCCCAAGTGGATCAACACACCCCTTGACGAGCTGGCGGTAGGGCTTTTTGAGCTGCTGGGCACGCTCGCCGTCAAGCTGGCAACCATCGACGAAGACCGGGATCAGCGCGAGCACGACCGGATCATGCGGTACTTCACGCGCAGCTGGGGGTACCACCAACAGTTCGTGGATCTAGGCATCCAGATGGCGGACGAAGCCGACACGGACTTCCGAACGGTGGTGACTAGGCTGGCCGAGTTCACGAAAGTGAACCGGGACTGCAATGCACGAGCAATCGGCAAGAACGTGATGCACTTCCTGCGTGACGTGGCATCAGCCGACCACACCATCACACCAGGAGAGAAGGCGGCGCTCGCGGACGCGGAAGACGTACTGATCAAAGACTTGAAAATCCTTGGCGGGTAAAAAGCCCAGCCGCAAATCGGCCAAGATGGTTAACGCATGAGAACGGCACAACACCAACCAGCGGGAGATCTATGGGCACTAGACCGTCGGCTTACGAACGCCGGGTGCGCGAGCAAATTCACGAGTGGAAGAACCCCGCTCAAGGCTGGTTCGGCCAGACAATGCGCGAGATCGGCTGGCCAGTTGAGCGCTTGGGCACCCTGCTCCAGAACGCCGCCGACGCAGCCGGTCTACCCGATGTGATAAGCAAGGCACTCGCTGGGCTTGTAAGGTCCTTGACAGACGCAGCTACCTGGACCGTTAGAACGAACGCCGTTTACGGCGAGTTCCGTAACACCGGGCACGACGTCCTGAAACCCATCGACATCTTCGCGCTAGATCTGGAACAGGTCGACAAGACGGTTGGTCGGCTTGACGCAAAGTACACAGGTATGGCATTCACAGAGGGTGCGGCTGCCGGAGCCATCGGCGTTCCCGGACTGATCGCCGACATCCCTGCCCTGGTGACGTTAAATCTCCGCGCAATCGGCGAGTACGCGACATACTACGGATTCGACGTTACGTCTCAACGAGAACGGCTGTTCGCGATGCACGTGTTGGGGCTCGCGTCAAGCCCAAGTGACGCAGCAAAAGCGCCCGTGATGGCTCAACTGGCCAGAATTGCCGCCGACGCCGCCAAAAGGAAGACGTGGAAGGTCCTTGAAGAGAGGGCTTTTGTACGGGTCATCCAGCAACTCGCAAAGGCGCTCGGTATACGTCTCACGAAAGCCAAGTTGGGCCAAGCTGTTCCCATCATGGGCGCAGCAGTAGGGGGCGGGTTCAACGCGTACTTTACGGCACGAGTCTGCGACGCAGCCTATTACCTCTACCGAGAGCGGTTCCTGGCGGAGAAGTACGGGCCGGAGGTGATCGACCTGACCGCCGAACCGGGTGACGGCGAGGAACTGGCGTTGCGTTATCCGGAAGCGTCCGAGGACGTGCCAGCCGACGATCTTCAACGATAACAAGGCGTGAACGTCTCGAGCGGCTGACCGAATCGCCACGGCGGGTCGGCGGCGGGCGAGCCGGGTGGGTCTTGGGCCTGTGCGGTGCGGAGCTGAAACTACCCCTCTCTCCCGGACCGCCCGGGTCCTGGAGCCTACAGCTGTCGGAGTGCGGTTCCGGGGGTCGATGCGTGACGCGCGGTGTACCGGCACGAAGGGGGCGATCAAGGTGACCGCAGCGAGTCTCGACGCGGCGGCGACGATGACGACCGGGGGCAGGGTCCTCCACCCGTACAGCACGGCCTTGGCGGCGCGTTGCGGGCAGGGGTGGGACGTCACCCACGAGCCCGACGAGCGGAAAGACCTCGCGGACAGAGTTGCTGGCACTCAACCGTTGGCTGTTGAGGTCGGCGCCTGGAGTGAGCAGGAAGGGAGGCATGACGGTCGCCGCGAACTGAAGGGCTCAGAGGGGCCAGGAATCTGGACGGAGCGGCTGGCCATCGCTTTCATCAGCCCGCGCGCGCTCAGGGTCACGGCTCGGCGGGAATTGCCGAACCGACAGGATGTACCCTTCGCCTTCGTTCCGCGAATGGATGAACCACGCGAGAATGCGCCATGTCTCACATGGCTGTTCAGGACCTGAGACGACCAGCTCCGTTTCTGCGACAATGATGGGAGCGTCTCGACGGGCGAAGTCCTCGTACTCGGCGCGATTGATGGTCAGATCCGAACGAACGTCGTGGGGGGTGTAGTACACGTGCTCACCAAAGAGCAGCGCCCCGCGTCCGACCGGGAGATCCCGAAAGGGGCCTGGGTCCTCGACGTAGCCGACTTCACGAGAACCGACTCTCAGCCGCATCCTCACGCTGTGGAGTATCGTGGGTACATTCGACGCTTCATGGATGCGTCCGTTGACGGTCAGGCCCGCCCGCCCCGGCCCGCGTTCGTCGTCGACAGGAACGATCTCAGTCAGTCGAGCGTCAGCCCATCTGATGTGCGGGAAGGGTCGGCGAGCGACCAGAAACTCCTGCCGGGCCATGTCGGCGGATTTCCCCGCAGCCCGGGCAGAGTGCCATGAGGCCACTGCGGAGACCAGGGCAGGATCACTGCCAACCACTCTGATGACATGCTGCACCTCGATGCGCTCGTCGCCGTCGGCGACGACGATCCGCACTCGCCTCTGCACCATACAGCAAGACCGGCTCGTCGAAGGGGCTTCTGGCGAGGCTGGGAAGGTGATCGAGGCGACCGGGGTTGCTGGAAATCGACGTCGACCGGGGTGCGCGAGATGGCCGCCCCGCGCCGAGCCCCTCGCGTTGGTGTGCTTCCTGGCGCCTCGACGACATGCTCAAGGCGCAACGGCAGGCCGTCGACCGGATCGCCCCATCGCTACGGCCGGCTCGGCGCTGCGTGATGCTGACTGTCGGCGACGCCGAGTTGCGGGCCCGGGTGGGCGCCGGAATCGTCGGGCAGCCACCACGCGCGTGCGGGGATTTCAGAGCGCGCCGGGAGGGAGGAAACGGGCGACGGATTGGGGCTGCTGGGTCGGTACGTCCGCCTTTGGCCGCGGCGGCTCGGGATGATGCGCGGCAGATCCCCGCGCCGCGCCGGTCACGAGCGGGGCGTAGCCGGCCATGCAGAGCGCGTCGCGGACGAAGCGCAGCGCCCGCGGGTCGCCGTTCGGAGCAATCAGCACTCCGAATCGGGCGTGCCCCCGCCGAGGGTAGAATCGAGCACCGTGAAGGTGGAGTTCAGGACTCTCAACGGTGTCGAAGAGCGAAACGGGCCCAACACCATCCACGGGTGCGTCGAGATCATCGTGAATGGCCGGCTGGGCGGGTACCTCATCCGGGACCTGCCCGAGGAGAGGGGCGGCCGCTGGTTCTGCTCCGCGTGGCCGCATTGGCCCGAGGGCTCAACGCTGCAAGCGGCCGGCCTCCACGACGCCGTTCTCAGCCGCGACCGCGAAGATGCGCAGCGGTTCGTGCGGGCGCGTCTCGTCCCACCCGGCTAGACCGAAGACGGCCAGCGGCTCGCGCAGCTCGTGGCCACCAGCCCGAGGAACGCGATTCGCAGCCGCTCGATCCCTGCGAGCGGCACGAAGTCCTGCATCCCCGAACTAGCCAGCCCCGACGCCGAATACTGCGGCGGGACGGTACTGACCAGGCGGGAACGACCCTGTTATGGTAGTGACCAAGCACGGGCAGTGCTGGGACCTGCGGTCGGCGACCGGCAGGAATCCTCTCGGACGACTACCGGGCGGGGCGAGGAAGGAGACGCGACGGTGCCGATACGACGAGGGGAGACGCACGTGACGGGGGCCGTCCGGTTCCCGGTGGACAACCCGGAATACAGGAACACCGGCGAGGGCGGGATGTTCGTCAGGGTGATGGTCGCCGAGCCAGGCCCGGGAGACCCTGAGCGAATCAGCAAGGCGTGGATGGAATGCAGCGGCGGCACAGCTCAAGTGCTGCGCGACGAGGTTCCCCTCTCGCAGGAACTCGAGTACACGCTGTGGCCCGGACTGTACAAGGACCCGGAGACGCTGAACGTCACCGGGACCGAGGACCCGCTCTCGGTCCCGTGTCTGGCGGTGATCACGCTGGGCTCGACGGGCTGGTCCGGCTGGCACATCGAGCGGGAGCAGTACTGGGAGTGCTCCGAGGACGACCTCACGGAAGCGGGGAAAGCGATCATGGCGAGCCTCCGCACCCTGTACCCTGACCGGACGGTCCACCTCTCGACCTGGCTCGACACGTGAGTCGGGAGGGGAAACCACGAGGGACGCCGGGTAGAGGCCGCGGGCACACACATGCCCCGGGACCGGCGGGATTCACTCGCAGACGACGCCGTCACCGTCCCCATCGCGCATGTACTGATACGCGGGATGGCTCCGCGGCACCGGCGCGATGCCGTGCCGCCGGGCCTCGGCGCACGTGATGCGGCCGTTGCCGTTGTCATCGTAGAGGGCGAGCGCGTCGCGGGAGGAGACGGTCGGGGCGGCGCGCGGCGCCGGCGGGGCCGGCGAGCCCGCGTGGAACACGAGGTTCGTGGACGAGCATCCGGCGAGCACCGCGTCGAGCGCGTCCGCCTCCCGGCGGTCGATCGTGAGCCCGTACTTCTGCCGAACCTCGACGACCCTCGCCGCGAACCAGCAGCGGTTGCGCTCAGGAAGCCACTCCGCGGCGTCCCTGTCGGACTTCTGAGACCGATTCACCGCAGGGGCCGCCAGAGTCAAGTTGAGCAGATCCCGCGCGAATGCCCGCCGCGTCGCGTCGCCGGCCGCGCAGAGCCCGCTGTCGTGCGCCTCTGAACGGGCGACCATGTGCTCGATGTCGGTCTCGCGGTCCGAGTTGAACCAGCGCCCCGTGTACGGCCCGTAGACGCCGCCGAGCTCGGCGGTGATCCGGTCCTCGACCGACTGCGGATACCGGTAGTCGTCGGCGTCGTACGGCGAGCAGCGGTACTCCGGGGCGACCTGGAGGCCGCGCCAGGTCTGGGCGGAAACAGTCCCGACCGCGGGACCGGCAACCAAGGTCGCAAGGACCAGGACGACCACCGCTACACCGGACAGCCGCCGCATCGAAAGCACCGAGAACACGCTCACCCTCCTGTCGATGACCAACACGCTCCTCTCGAGAGCGAGCGGAGCGTACCACAACAGCGCCGACACCACGGTCGAGTCCGCACCCGCCGCACCCCGCGGCGCCGCAGCTGGTGAAGCTGGAGCGACGGTCGGAGCGCGTCTTCAAGCTGGTGTGGTGCTGTCGGACACGGCCAGGGGACGGCTGCGACCTCGGGCAGCCTCAGAGGCTTCGCAAGAGAACCTGTAACCAATCGGTCCGTCAGGACCTCTGTACAAGAGAGGCGGCATGAGCCGCCGCGTGCGGCGTGTGCGCATTCCCGGTAGAGGACGTGCCAGATGGTCAAATCGGGAATCTGGATTCTGCTCGTGGACGTGCCGCTCACCTCCGCCAACGCGTGGAGCTGCAGGGAAGAGTCGAACTGGATCCACGCGCCGAGCGGCGGCGGCACCGTGAACGCCCGCGCGCAGCTGAGGGCGAGAACGCCGCGCCAGCGGAGCGACCGCTGACCAGCGGAACCATGCCGGGCGGGGTGATTCCCCCGCCCGGCGGGAGGTCGAGATGTCGCTCAGTAGAACGGTCGCACTCTCGGCAGCGCTCTTGTGTGTGGGGCTCAACGCTGGAGCACAAGAGCCGCGGCGGTTCGACGTCTTCGCGGGCGGTGGTGTCGTGCTCCACGAGGTCACGGACCACACCGTACAAGTGGGCGGAGGCGTCTGGGCCGGGCAGCACTTGAGATTGGGCGCTCGGCTCGAAAACGGCGTCTGGCTGGGTCTGTTCGCCCATCTCAGGCTCCCGATCAGCGAGGACGTGGATCTGCTGGCAGGCACCACCACCGGTTGGGCCACGCGTGACTTAGGCTTCTACGTCGCGCCGACCGCGGAGGGCTTCGTGTCGAAGAGGGTCTCGCCGCGCGGCCGGTTGGAGTTCGGCATGAGCTTCTACCTCGGCGAGGGAGGGTTCTTCTACCCGATGGGCAGGTTCGTCTACTCCTTCGACTGACCTGTTCGCATACATGGAGATGCAGCGGGGATGCCGGGCGGGGTGATTTCCCCGCCCGGCGGGAGGTCAAGATGTCGCTGAGTAGAACGGTAGCACTCGCGGCGGCGCTCTTGTGTGTGGGGCTTGACGCTGCGGCGCAAGAGCCGCGGCGGTTCGATGTCTTCGCTGGCGGTGGTTTCATGCGCGCCGACTATTCCACCGAGGCCGCTTTCCAAGTGGGTGGGGGCGTCTGGGTCACGCCGCATTGGAGAGTCGGCGGCCGGCTCGACGGCTTCCTGCGTCTACTGTCCACGCATCTCAGGGCCCCAATCAACGATGACGTGGATCTGCTCGTGGGTGTCACTCCCATCTGGTACTCGCCCGGGCACAGCTTCGTCTTGCCGGCTCCTGAAATCCTCGTGTCGGGGAGAATCGCGTCGCGCGTACGGGTAGAGGTCGGCACGAGCTTCGCCTTCCTCGCCGCCAATGGAGGTTTCATCCAATGGATGGGTAGGGCGGTCTACTCCTTCGACTGACACCCGCGCCGACCGTAGCGTGCCGAGGCCAGACGACCAGGTTCTGGCCTCGACAATTCATGGTAGAGGAGAGCTGATGCCCAACGGAGAACGGTACGTCACGAGGCGCGAGTTCGATGCGGCAATTCCCGAGCTTGAGGGCCGCATCACGAACTGCTCGACCGGCACCGGGATCGCCATCGCGGGCGGCGCGGCGGCGCTGTCGTTCCTGCGGGTACGCCTCGCGGCCCTCGCGCTGGCGGTGCTGGTCCTCGCGGCGGGTCCGGCGGCCGCGCAGTCGCGAGGCGCCCAGCTGACGACAGGGCTGAGCTTGGCGTCGCTGGGCGCCTACGCCGCGTTCGCCGACGGGGACTGCAGCCGGCACCGGTTCAGCGTTCTGCAGAACGGGCGCTGCGAATGGCTCGACCTCGCCGGCAGGTGGAACGGCGTGTCGCCCGACCGGCCCCACAGGCAGATGGCCGTGGGGCTCGCCGTCGCCGGCGTCGGCGGATTGTTGGCCGGCGGCGTGTGGGAGCCGGCGCGGACCGTCGACGCGCTCGCCACGGCCGGCGCGGGGTTCATGCTGCTGGCCGCGGCCCGCAACGAGGGCTACGTGCCGAGCACCGTCCACACCTTTGTCGGCGAAGGCGTGTGGTACACGGAATGTCAGCACGACATGGGCGGGTTCGGCGGGACCTTCGGGGCCGTGTATCACCCGTCGGACACGCCCGGCGAGTACGACGGGTACCCGCTGGACGAGTGCAGGCACACGTCGTTCAACCGCCTGAACGGGATGTGGACCGGCGTCGCCGTGCTCGGGCTGGCGGCCGGGCGCTGGCTGTGGCGCGGCGGGCTGGACGTCGAGGTCAGCCCGAGCGCGGTCGCGGTCAGCAAGACCATCGAGTTCTGATCAGAGGAGGGGCCATGATTGTTCGCACCGCGGCGCTCGTCGTCGGACTGTCCCTGCTCGCGCCGGCCGCCTTCGGCCAGACCCGGTTCGAGCTGGGGGCGGGCCCCCAGTACGGTCTGCAGCGGGATCCGATGACGCCCGGCTGGCTCGTGTCGGGCGGCTTCGAGATCGACGGGCAGGAGTTCGTGGTGGAGGGCGGCTGGAGTCTGCACGAGAGGATGCGGGAGATACACGGCAGACGGGACCCCTGGGACGAGTACCCGGGGAGCGAGACCGCGCGCAGCTTCTACCTGACGATGGCTGCGGGCATCAGGGGAGGCCTGGACCAGGAGAAGCGCTTCTCGCCCTTCTACCAGACTGCTCGTAGGCGGCCTCATGGCTCGGCATCGGACCGACTACGACTGGACCGGCTACGACGCGGAGGAGGAGAACCGGCGCTGCGGCGGGTACGGCGACGGCGTGCTGCTGCATCCGTGTGTGCAGTACCCGGAGTACGAGGAGGAGAAGACCAAAGGGTTCCTCATGCAGCCCGGGGTCGGGATGGACGTCCGCGTAGCCGGCGCGGTCAAGGCCCGCCTCGCGCTCGACCTGATGGTCCTGGCGCACCGCGACTGGGGCATGATCCAGATCCCGCGGATGTCGCTCCTGGCGGTCGTCGCGTTCTGAGGCGTCAGCGGTGGGCCTGCAGGGGGCGGCGTAGCAGGCGGTGGGCGCGGCGCAGGCGCTGGGCCACGTTCCGCCTCGAGATGTGCAGCCGCACCACGACCTCGGCGTTCAGGCGGTCCTTGATGTCCCGCAGCTTCACGACCTCGCGGAACGTGGGCGGTAGCTCGTCGATCACCGACGCTAGGCACCAGCGCGACCCCGAACCCACGCGACGGCCCCGAGGAGCAAGGCGAGGAAGAGGACGCCCACGGCCGGAAGCGCCGGCACCGGGACGCCGACCTTCACCTCGACTCGGGCCTTCCCCGGAGTGATCGCCACGATCTCGGCGGGCCGAGATCCCTCGAGCCGAAAACCTTGGCGCGTCAGGGCCAGAGGTCCGCGAGGCTGAAGCTCGCGGCCTCGAACGGGGGGATCTGGACGACGGCGTCGTCGGCAACGGTCACGATCCTCGACCACTCCCCTGCGGTGAGCTCGAACGCTTCGAGGGTGCGTCCGGCGGGGTCGACGAGCCACAGGTGACGCACACCCTCCCGAGCGTACACCGGGCGCTTGGCCTCGAGGTCGAGCCTGCGGGTCGACGGCGAGAGGATCTCGCAGACCCAGTCCGGCGCGAGGGTGGAGTACGCCGTCTCGGGATAGCTCGGCATGCGCGTGCGGCGCCAGCCAGCGAGGTCAGGGACGAGGATGTCGTCTCCGAGGTGGAGCTCGGGCTCGACGACGATCCACCAGCCGCCGGGACCACCCCGGCCCAGATGGAACGGTACGATGAGCTGGCTGACGAGCAGCGACGCGGCCAGCGCATGAGGCATCGCTGGTCGCGGAGTGGCGTAGAGCACCCCATCGACGATCTCGGCCACCTGGTGGGGCGGCGCGTCTAGGACGTCCTGGTACGTCGCCCGTGGCCGTGCTTCCAGTTGTCGTCTTTCGGCCACCGTCGTCATGGTGTCGTGTGGACCCGCCGGTCCAGTGTACACGCGATGCGTCCCCGATCGCTGATCACCGACTCGGGGTCGAGATTCCGGCTCGCGGCGAGCCGCATCGGGCACCACCAACACAGACGAGGAGCAGGACCGCCCACCACCGCGCCACCAGCCTCGAGCTCGAGTCGCCGAAGCGCGACACGAGGCCCTCCCGTCCGTCACGCGCGAGGATCCGGATCACGATCACGTCCCTCACGTCCCCCCCCAATCAGCTACGGACGCAATCAGCGTCCGGAACGACCGCAGCCGCAATCAGCCGTCCGAACGGCCGCAGGACCGTAGGTTTCCCAAGGGCCTCCACACCGGAGCGCGTCCGCAACGCGGGGGGAACATGAACGGACAGCAGCGGCAACTGAACTTCGGCCCGGGCGGGCGACAGACCGTCGGCGACATCCTCGCACGGATTCGGCACGAGTCCCGGGACGAATCGGAGAAGGGCCTCTGGTTCGAGCAACTCTTCACGCGGCTCGCCCGGCAGGAACCGGAGTTCGAGATCGCCGACATCCACCGCTGGCCCGACTGGCCTGAGCGCCAACGGCTGACCGGCCTCGACGGCCGGGACATCGGCATCGACCTCGTCGCGAGCCGCGCCGACGGCGACCTGATCGCCATCCAGGCCAAGTGCTACGACGACGGTCACACCATCGGCAAGCGGGACATCGACTCGTTCCTCGGGGCATCGCAGCTCGCAGAGGACGGGCGCCCGGTGTTCACCCACCGCTGGGTAGTTTCGACGTGCCGGTGGGGACCGACCGCCCAGCGGGAGGTCGACCGCCTGCAGCCCGGCGTCTCGCAGATCGACTTCCGCGAGTACCTCCACCGGATCGTCGAGGAAGAAGACGCCGCCCGACCCGAACGGGCGCTCCTGTCGCGCCAGCAGGAAGCCGTCGACGACGTCCTCGCCGGCCTCGCCAACCACGACCGCGGCCGGCTGATCATGGCCTGCGGCACGGGCAAGACCTTCACGTCGCTGCGGATCACCGAGCGGCTCGTGCCGGAAGGCGGCCGAATCCTCTTCGCGGCCCCGACCATCGCGCTGGTCTCGCAGGCCCGCCGCGAGTGGCTGCGGCACACCACACGGCCACTGGACTCCCTCGTCGTCTGCTCCGACCAGTCAGCCGGCGGACGCGGCGAGGACATCCGCCGCTCCGAGCTCGAGTGCCCCGTCTCAACCGAGCCGGCGCGGATCGCCAACTTCCTCGCGGGTCGCGGCAACACGCGCGCCGTGTTCGCCACGTACCACTCGCTGAGACGGGTGACCGACGCGCAGGCGGCGCACGGCGCGCCCGCGTTCGATCTCGCCGTCGCCGACGAGGCCCACCGGACCACCGGCGTCGACAGGACCTCGCTGAGCGACGTCAAGGTCGACTTCCAGGAGTTCCACGACGACGCGCGGCTGAACGCCGCCAAGCGCCTCGACATGACGGCGACGCCGCGGATCTACGCGGAGCGCTCCAGGAAGACGCTCAAGAGCCGGGGCATCGACGTCATCGACATGACGGACACCCGCGTCTACGGGCCGGAACTCCACCGGCTGAGCTTCCGAGACGCCGTCGCGGACGGAATGCTCTCCGACTACCGCGTGATCGTCCTCGGCGTCCGGTCGAACGCCATCACAAAGGCCCTCCGCGAGCGTTTGGAGAAACTGGACGAACCCGATAGCGCGAAGCCGCCTACGCGCGACGACAGGACCCGGGTCCTCGGCGTCTCGCTCGCGATCAACGGCCTTGCCGAGGCGGACGAGACCGAAGAGGTCCCCGGCAAGCTGCCGCGGACGATCTCGTTTGCCAACACGAAGGATCGATCGAAGTGGTACGCGAAGGCGCTGGAGGACCCCGAGGTCCTCAAGTACACGACCCGCAGGCTCGAAGGCGACCAGCGCGCCATGAAGGTGAAAGCAGTCCACCTCGACGCCTCGTCCACCGCGACCGACCGCAACATCGAACTGCGCAAGCTCGGCGCGGCGGGCGAGACCGACGGAGAGTGCCGCGTGATCTCGAACTGCCGGCTCTTCAGCGAGGGCGTCGACGTCCCGAACTTGACGAGCGTTGCCTTCCTCGACCCGAGAGAGAGCCAAATCGACGTCGTGCAGGCCGTCGGGCGCATCATGCGGAAAGCGCCGGGCAAGAAGTACGGCTACATCATCGTCCCGGTCGTCGTGCCGCCCGAGCGCGACGTAATCGCCGCCTTGGAGAGCGGAACCGACGGCTACCGTACCGTCGGGCGGGTTCTCCGCGCCCTCCAGGCCCACGACGGGCGCCTAACCGAGGACCTTGAATCGTTCATCCGGGTCTTCGACGGGAAGAACGCCGCCGGCCCGCCGGCGGACCGAGACAGCGAGACCGGCGACTTCGCGAGGGTCAACGGCGACGGCATCTACGCCCGCGTCGCCGCGGGGTCCGGCCTCGGCCGAGCCGGCCAGCTCGAAGCCGAAGATATCGCCGGGGTCGTGAAGCGGGTGGGCAGCCTGCTTGAAGAGGAGCACCTCGAGCAACCGATCGCTGATGCGCTCGACCTCGTGACCGAGGATGCGGGCGGCGCCAAGGGCGTGTGCAGGATCGGGACCTTGATCCTCGCCAACGCCTGCCTGCTGCAGCGACGGCTGCGGGACGTGCCGGAGCTGCGGCTGGCGCTCGGTCCGGACCGCGTGGGCGCAGCCGAGAGCCCGAGAAACGAACTCAAGCAGACCTGGCGCCGGATCCTGGAGCGCGACTACTCGCCGGTGTTCCGGCCAGCGGTGGCCGTGCTGAAGGCGATCGGCGACGGCGCCGCCGCCGAGGCCGCAGTCAGCGAACTCCACGAGGCGGCGGGCCGACTCGCGCAGTCGCTCGGAACGCTCGGGTACGACTACGCCGGCCCGCTGTACCACCGCATCCTCGGGACGGCGAAGAGCGACGGCGCGTTCTACACGAACAACCTGTCGGCCGTGATGCTCGCGCGGTTCGCGCTGACCGACGACTTCACCGACTGGTCGGACCTCGACGCGGTGCGCGGGCTCCGCATCATGGACCCGGCGTGCGGGACCGGGACCCTGCTGATGGCGGCCCTCCAGGCCGTCAAAGACCAGACCGCGCGCGCGGGCGCCGTGGCGCGCGACAACCCGGAATTGCACCGGGAGATCGTCGAGAACGTCCTCTGCGGACTCGACATCAACGCGCACGCCGTCCAGCTCGCGGCCTGCAACCTGACGCTCGGGGCACCGACCGTCGACTACGGCCGCATGAATCTCGGGACGATGCCCCACGGGCCGCAAGCGGACGGGGAGGTGCGGGCAGGTTCTCTGGAGCTGCTGACGGCCGCCGACAACCCCGACAGCCTCTACGGGCTCCTGAATCCGGCACGCTCCATGGACGAGCTCGAGGCCGAGCACGTCGACGCCGACGAGCGGATCGAGTTCCAGGCCAAGGACCTCGACCTCGTGATCATGAACCCGCCGTTCACCGACAACAAGAAGCGAGCGCGTAAATTCGGGACCGAGACGACGAAGCGGATGCAGGAACGGGAAGCCGCGATCCAAGCCGAGACATCGAAACGGGATCCCGCCGCGGGCGGGGTCATTACCGCGAACAGCGTCAGCACATTCTTCACCCCGCTAGCGGAACAAGTGCTGAACCGCGAGACCGGCGTGCTGGCAAAGGTGCTGCCGGTCACGGCATGCACGTCCGCAGGCGGGCTACGTGAACGCCGCTTCCTCGCCGAACGGTTCCACATCGAACGGATCGTCACGAGCCACGACCCGAAGCGGCCGAACTTCAGCGAGAACACGGGCATCCACGAGGCCCTGCTGATCGCGAGGCGGAAGGGCGCCGGGTCCCAGAAGCCCACGGAGTTCGTGTCCCTGGCGCGGATGCCCGGCGGGCGCGCCGAACCACGGGCAGCGGTCGCCGAGACACTCGAGGCCATCGACGCAATCCTGTCGGGACGGCACAACGAGTGGGGCAGCGTGTGCCAGTGGCCCGCGAACCGCGTGAGAGCCGGCGACTGGACGCCGGCGCAGTGGTACGATCCCGAACTCGCGACCATCGCGCTCGAACTAGAGAACCACCCTGACCTCGCACCCGCCCGGACGATGCTGACGCCGGGGGCGACAGGCCGAACAGCCCAGGACTCTTGGCGCAGAACCGACGACCCGAACGCGGCGAACGCACGGCGCATCTTCGACAGCGCATCGGCCAAATTGCGCCGCACAATGGCTGCCGAACCGGAACAGCTCGTGGCACCGGGCGGCCGGCGAGCACACCTGTGGGAGCAGGTCGCGGAAGGCGCGGGCAACCTGATGCTGGCGACCCGGTACGACACTACCGGTGGTCGGCTGACGGCCCTCTGGTCCGAGAACCCGAGCTTCGGATTCGGGTGGATACCCGCGGCAGCAAGGAACCACGGGCACGAGCAGGCCCTGTGCGCTTGGTGGAACAGCACGCCGGGCCGCATCCTGCTGCTGAACCGCCGCGCCAAGAAGCTCACGTACCCCAAGTGGTCGGTGGAGCACCTGATGTCGGTGCCGGCACCGCGGGCGGGGACCGCCTGCTGCGACGGACTCCAAGCCGCGTGGCTCGCACTGCGCGACAGGGAGATGCTGGAACTGCGGCACGGCGAGCAGTGCCCGGTCCGAAAGAGCCTCGACGAAGCTGCGGCCGCGGTGCTAGGGGTACCCGCCGACAGCGTCGCCGACTGGCGGCGCCGACTAGCGCTGGAGCCCACCGTGAGCAACAGGTACGTGGAGACAACTCGCCGATTCCGCCGGGCCGCGTGAGCGTGGCCCTTGCCCCGCTGGTGCAGGACGAACGCGCGTCACCGTCGAGGCGGACGGCAAGCCCTTCACCGTCAGGGAACTCGTCACCTCAATCCCGGCATGATGGCAGCGCCCGCGTTCGACGCGGCGCGGTTCACCGGCGCCCTCCTGGCTCAGACGGCCGCGACGGCCGCCATCATGACGCCCTGCTACAGCCGTCGGTGTCGTCGGCGTGCCGATGAATCGGTGTCGTCCAGGCGACAGACTTCCGGTCGTCCCAGGGCCGAACCCGGATGCCACGCTGATCGTGCCCGAGGGAAGAAGGCGGGTTCAGCGCCAAGGTATCCTTGTGTCGGCGGTGCAATCGGCACACGCCTGTCTGACCGGAACGAAAGCCGAAAAGGCCAGAGCCATGAAACCACGGAAGTTCGCCGCCGCCGCGACCGGTGGAACGCTCGGAGCCGCAACAGGAGGCTGGATCGGATCCGGGATAGGGATCGCCGGGTTCGGAACGGCGATCGCCGGTACGGTGCCAGTTGCCGTGATCGGCGCCGCAGTCGGCGTGACGGCAGGATTGGCGGTGACGGCAGGATTGGCGGTACTGAAAAATGGTCCAAGGAAAGCGACTCTGGGGACGACGTACTACGAGGCCGTGGATGAGCGCGGCAACGACAAGACACCGACAAGCAAAGCTGACGCTCGGTGCCGCAGTCGCCATCGCGGTGATCGTGAACGCCCGACCGGCCGAGGCCTTCAGCACAACAGGATTGGTCATGGTGAGCGCGGCAAGCGCGGCACGGGCGGCCCAGACCGGCCCGCCGCCGATGACACCGGCGACCTGGACCCGGTTGGCGAGACTCGCACGCAGCGTGAATACACGGGCGAACGGCGGCGGGCTCACCGCCCGCGACCTGTTCCAGAAAATCCCGACCGGGGTACGGATGCAGGGGCAAGAGGCGGTCGGCGTGTTCCTGGACGGGAACCATGTCAGCCACATCCAGTCGGTGCGGAACAATCCCGCGCTCGCGGCCGACCCCCTGAACTTGATCTTCGAGCCCAGGGCCTCGAACTTGGCCCGGGGAGCGCGGAACATGACACTGATCGAGCGCAACGTGCTGCGACTCCGAAACGCCGCGACGAGCCTCGCAGCAGCGAGGCGGGCGATCTTCGCGGCCGCAGGGAGGGGCGCGAGAATAGGGGCGATCGCCGAGCTGCCGGTGACCGTCATCGAACAGTCGATGCACTACAAGTACAGCGGGAAAACAGGGGCCGAGGCCATCAGGGACGGTGCCGCGACCATCGGGGTAGTCAGCGCTACGAGCGCCGCTGGGGCAGCGGCGCTGCAAGCAGGGGCCGCGGTCGGAATCACCGTCAGCGGGACCATCCTGATGCCGGTCGTGGTGATCGGCGGAATCGCGTACACGGGGGTCGCAGCCAAGCGGATCTGGGACGCGCTACCGGCAGAGACGCAGAGCGCAATCCTGACCGAGAGCGACTCGAGGATCGAGCGGACGCGAGAGGTCCTGACCGAAGCGTGGAGACGAGTCCAAAGGAGACTACGCGAACTCGGCGAGTGGTTCAGCCCGGGGAACTTGCGCCGGATGTGGCGCGAGATGACCCGAAACCCAATCGCCACAAGGCCGAGTGCTCGGCCTATCGCGCGCGCAGGCGCACCCGCCAGAGCGGGACTAACGGCCACCAGCCGAACACTCTACGCTCCACCGTTCGATGATCCAGACGAGCTGCGAGCGTGGAAACGAGCACAGCTCCGAGAGCCATAGACGGCACCCGCCGATTGCATCCGTCACCGCGCGAACGCATCGGTGTCGTCGACCCAACGGACTCGCAACCGTCATGGGCCAAAACGCGGAATGCACGCCGATCGTGATTGACGGAAGCCCAGGTTCATCCCGGACCAAGCCCGACCGCAGCAGGGCGAACTGAGGCGCCGCCTACGTGGGCGCGTGGTACTCTGCGTTCGCGAGCGCCTCGACCCGCCGTGCCCGCGCGGGCGACCGCCGCGGGGCGCCGGTCTTCCGCGACCCCGCGGACCAACAAGACGCCAACCGAGGCCCGCGACCGCGGGTCTCGGTCAACGGCCGAACGACTCTCGAACGCGTACGTATAAGAGTGGGGAGAGAACGGTGGACGGAGAAGTTCTGCGGCGGTTGATTCGCGAGGCCGGCGGCGGCGTGAGGGTGCGAGACCTGGCCGGCCGGACCGGGACGGCGACAGCGGTGAGCGGGGGGCTCGCCGTCGTCGACTACGAGGACGGCGTAGAGCGGCTGGACCCGGCACAGCTCGCGTGGGCTGGTCTGCCATTGCGGACGACGGACCCCGACGCTGCCGGGTGAAGGACGTGACGGGTTGCTCGCGCGACTGAAGTCCTCGGCCGCTCTGAGCGGAGCGGCGATCTTCGGCCAAGTCTCAGGCTGATCGGGCGCACCAGCGCCGCAGGATCAACAATCATGAACACGAGAACGATGAGGGCGGCCAAGTGAGCGCAATGCAGGTGGTCGAGATCCTGCAACGGGTGCCCGAGGGGAGGGCCGCATGACTTGGTCGAGGATCCCAGTGCTGGCGCTGGCGCTGCTCCACTCGATCTTCGCGGGGTTCACGGCGCTCGTCGGCGCGTTCGCGGACGGGGGCGACGTCTGGCAGCGGCTGCTGGTCGTCCTGGCGCACCCCCTCGGCGCCGCAGCCGTGCTGCTGCTGGTGCTGCGGCGCCGCCTCGCCGGTCGGACTATCCTCGCAGCGGTGGCGCTGCTGGCGGTCGTCGTGCTCGCCGACCTGCGCATGGCGCAACTGATCGCCGTTGGCGAGGCGGGCGGGGACTGGAGCCTCGCACTGACGTTCTCGGCCGTTCCCGCCCTCGGGATCGTCTACGGACTGGCCCTGCTCCGATCCGGCCGGACAACGAGGGGGTAGGCCGCAGGCGATCTCCGCCTCGTACGCGGACGCTCAGACCGCCGCTGCGCCTTTGCCTGCATCCTCGATGTCGCGCTCTAGGACAATCCGGTTGCACCCGTTTTCGAGCTCGGTGTAGTTGAGCCGGTGATAGCTGTCGCGCAGCAGGTGGAGCCCCACGCCGCTCACCTGTCTCGTGTCAAGATCGCTCTTGAGGTCCGGCTCCCCGGCCGTCCTCGGATCGAAGGGCGGGCCCGTGTCGATCAGCGTGAGCCGCAGCATCTTCGGCAGGTGCCGGAGCTCCATCTCCATCCATGGCTCCTTCACCTTGCCGAGGGAGTGGCGCACATAGTTCGTCACCAGCTCGTCCATGGCCAAGTTGATCAGGAACGTGTGCTGCTCGGGCACGCCGGTGGCCGACCCGAAGGCCTCGATCATCTGGATGATGCTTGCCAGCACCGAGACCCGAGGTCGGAACTTGATCTCGAGCTTGGGCTCGCTCGCGGCTCCTGGGAGTCCGTCAGCCTTGTCTGCACTCATTGGTGCGGTACGCCCCCGTGTCGGCCACCGGTTCCCGGGCTTGCGCCAAGCGTACAATGCGGGGGCCGGCTGAGGTGCGTTCCGGCCGCCGCGCTCACACCGGCTCAGAGCCTCTGTACGCCCTCCCCCGGTCCGACGCTCTGAGAGTCGGGCGCGGTCGCACTCGTCCAGCAGGACGGGTGCGGGTGGGGATGGCGCGTTTTCGCCGGCCGGGGGAAACGGGGGCCCGCAACTCGGCGGCTTCCACGCGATCTTCTGGTAGATCGGTACCGGGGATCACCCCAGCGGCAGCCGATTGGGCCAGGCCAAGGCGGAGCGCGCCGCCTCACGACCCTCACGGTCCGACGTGGAACCAAGCGAGCGCCTTCATCACGGTCTTCGGGTCGACCCCGAAGTGCCGCGCCGTCAACGAGATGCCGGCTGCAGGCCCGGCACCGCAGGCAGGCCCCACGGACCCGCGAGGGGCAGGGGATCGATGCCGGCGAGATCGACGCGGATGCGCGTCTCCATGACCGTCGCGCGGCAGGTCACCTCGTAGTCGATCCCGCGGTAGAGAACGGGCACGACGAACCAGTCGTCGACGGCTTCGAGTGCGCGGCCCCACGACATCAGGTGCGGCTCGACCTCGCGGTACCCCCGCCCGGAGCTCGACGGCGGCCGCTCCCATGCGGGCGCAGCTCGCCTTGAGCGAGTCCAGCACCAGCGGTTCCGACATCTTCCGCTCGAAGTGGGCGCTCACCGACCCCGCGACGAGGATCGCCGCAGCCAGGACGAAGTACGACCAGGCTGGGTACTCCGTCGGCACGCAGTCCATCACCCAGGCGACCAGCGCCCCGAGCCTGTCGCGGCAGCAGTTCATGACGCCCTCGTGCGGGCCGGCACGAGCCGGCGGATGTGGAAGATGCCGATGGCCCCCATAACGACGAGGAGCGCCAAGGCCGCGGGCGGGGACATTGCCGGGACCGGCGTCCGCTCGCCGGCGACGACCTCGATGTTGTTCCGGTTCGGGTCGATCCCGACCAGCCCTCCCGGACGGGCGTGCTCGAGCTGCACGATGAAGACCTCGCCCCTCTTCACGATCCACCCCTCGGGTTCGGGGAACCGGCAGGTCATGTAGACCTTCAGCTCCCGGCGGGTCTCGCCTTCGGGGATCCGGAAGGCGTACGCCCCGCGGAACGACGGGTACGCGCACGCGAACGCAATACGCGCCGTCCTGCCGGCCGCCTCGCGGGCGCTGATCGCGCCCGCGAGGCGGCGATCACCGACGCTAGGCGGAAGTTTCAAGGGCCGAATCAGGCTTAAGTCATTGATCAACAAGGGTTTGAGGTTGATTCGAGAGGGTGTTTAGGTGTAAATTGTAGCCATGTAAATGTTGCGTTATTGGTTGATTTTCACGGTGTTATTCGGTATAATTCGTAACCATGTATATCGAGCGGGTGCCCAATCGCAACTCGCCACCCGCCGTCCTGCTCCGCGAATCCTACCGCGATGGCGGACGCATCAAGAAGCGCACCCTCGCCAACCTCTCCAAGCTGCCCGACGCAGGCATAGAGGCCCTGCGCCGCGTCCTGCGCGGTGACCGCCTCCTGTCCCCCGATGAGGCC
Organism: Vicinamibacterales bacterium; assembly: GCA_965261285.1. Classification (GTDB taxonomy): domain Bacteria; phylum Acidobacteriota; class Vicinamibacteria; order Vicinamibacterales; family UBA8438; genus JAJEEA01. Next base: position 1,269,658 of record OZ253457.1, read on the forward strand.
TTCACCTGCCTGCGAAGCCTGCCTCACGGCCACATCGCCGCCGTGCTCGGCACCCTGAAGCAGCTCGGACTGCACACCCTGATCTCGCGTGGCGCCAGCCGCCTTCGCGCCCTCGTCCTTGCCCTCGTCGTCGCCCGCGTCATCGACGCGCAGTCGAAGCTCGCCACCGCCCGCGCCCTCGCTCCCGACAGCGCCGTTTCCACTCTCGGCGAGATGCTCGAACTCGGCAACGTCGATCAGCATGAGCTGTATGCGGCGATGGACTGGCTCCTCGAGCGGCAGGCCGGCATCGAGCAGCGCTTGGCCGCGCGACACCTGCGGGAACACACCCTCGTGCTCTACGACCTCACCTCCAGCTACGTGGAAGGCACCCACTGCCCGTTGGCCCGGCGCGGACACAGCCGCGACGGCAAGAAGGGCACGCTGCAGATCGTCTTCGGGCTGTTGTGCACGGCCGAGGGATGTCCGGTCGCCGTCGAGGTCTTCGAGGGCTCGACGAGCGACCCCAAGACGGTGGCCAGCCAGGTCGACAAGCTCCGCACCCGCTTCGGCCTGCAGCGGGTGGTCCTGGTGGGCGACCGCGGCATGCTGACGGCGGCGCGGATCCGCGAGGACCTGCAAGGCGTCGACGGTCTGCGCTGGATCACCACGCTACGCGCCCCGACGATTCGGAAGCTGGTGGCGGCCGGCACGGTGACGCCGTCGCTGTTCGACGAGCGGGACCTGGCCGAGGTCAGCAGTGAGGAGTTTCCCGGCGAGCGGCTGATTGTGTGCCACAATCCGCTGCTGGCGGTCGAACGGCAGCGCAAGCGGCAGGAACTGCTGGCGGCCACCGAAAAGGACTTGGCGCTCATCGCGACGGCGACCCGGCGCAAGAGCCGGCCGCTACGGGGTGCGGCCGCCATCGGCATCCGCGTCGGGAAGGTCATCAACCGCTACAAGGTCGCCAAGCATTTCGTCACCACGATCACCGACGAGGCCTTCACGTTTCGCCGGGACGAAGAGAAGATCGCGGCCGAGGAGCAACTCGACGGGCTGTATATCGTCCGGTCCAACGTCGAGCTGGAACAGCTCGATGCGGCCCAGACGGTGCGGGCCTACAAGGACCTGTCGAAGGTGGAACGGGCGTTTCGGTGCTTCAAGTCGGTGGACCTGAAGGTGCGGCCGCTCCACCACCGGCGGGCGGACCGAGTGAGGGCGCACGTCCTGCTGTGCATGCTGGCCTACTACGTCGAGTGGCACATGCGGGAAGCTCTGGCGCCGCTGCTGTTCGACGACCACGACCCCGTGGCGGCCGAACGGCAGCGCCCCTCGGTGGTTGCCCCCGCGCGCCGCTCGCCGGCGGCATCGACCAAGGCGGGCCGCAAGCGGACAGAGGACGGCCTGCCGGTGCACAGCTTCCGGACGCTGCTTGCCGACCTGGGCACGCTGACCGCGAACACGATGCAGGTCGCCGAGGAGGGAGCCACCTTCAACTTGCAGACGCAGCCCACGCCGGTGCAGCAACGCTGCTTCGAGCTCCTGGGGCTGACGCCGCGAGTGTAGCCACCACCACACACTCCAAAAGCCAGCAACCGACACAATTACAGTGAGTTACGCGCGATCAGTCCTGAAACTTCCGGTTAGGTGTCCAGCGACGCGAACTGGCTCCGCTCGGGTAGCACCACGCAGTTCGTCCTTCAGGCTGTACTGGGCGCGGTCGCCGGCCCACATCGATCGACCGCAGCAGACGCGGCGACGGTCGAGGTCGCCGACCTGATCGTCCTCGATCTCGAGACCCGCCCCGCTGTCGTCCCCGCGTCGAGTTGGGCGACGGGCTTGGGGGCGGACGGCGCGTCTGCCACCGGGCCTCGGGCGGGCATGCACCTCGCCGGCCGGCGAACTCGGCGGCTGGACAGGCGCCGGGCGCTGTGACGCATCCAGGCGGGCGAGCGGAGCCGGGCGGGGGGTGCTCGAGCTGCACACTGCGGAACGAGTTCGGGACTCCCCGTGACCAAGGGCGCCCTGGTTCAACTGCTGCACCGTACCGCCGACGCGGCGGCGCCCGCGTATGGGACGCTACGCGAGCAGATCCGACGCAGTCCGATGGTCACGCCGGATGAGACTGGCTGGCGGGTGAACACGCCGCTCCGCTGCTGGCTGTGGGCGTTCTCCACCGCGGAGACGACAGTCAGAAGTGCCAGATCAGGCTTGCCAGCACGCCGATCCCGCGGGCTTCGAGGGCAAGCGGCACCGTAATCGCCAGGTCGTCGTGGGACACGACCCTGTTCGAGCCTCTGTAGTCAGTGTAGCGCATCTCGCCCCGGACCGACGTGTTGCCCAGCTTCTTCTCCAGGCCGCCGCCGGCCGTCCACCCCGCGAAGTCCTCGTCGCGGACGTCCGTCCCGGAGACGAACTCGCCCGGCGTACACAACATCGTGCTGAAGCAGCCGGTGTAGTCCGCGCTGAACGTCGCCTTGAGACGGCGGAGACCGGCGAGGCCGTACACGCTGACGCCCGACCCGGTCGCAACGCCCAGCCGCACCGTCAGGCCATAGCTTCTCCCCGCCTCGAACGACCAGTCCTCGGGCCAGGCCTCTCCGAGCTGATTGCGGCCTTCGGAGAATCCGGCGCCCTCGAAGCGGCCCTGGACGGCGTCGCCGCCGAGGGCCACGTCCACCTCGGGGCCCAGATAGGCGCCGCCCGCGCCGAGGGGAAGGCGGTAGCCGGCAAGAAAACCGGCCGCATAGGCGGCGCCAACGGCCGTATCGTCGGCTCGATAGAGCCGTCCCCGGCTCGGGGAGACGTTGCGGGGGTCGGTGTTGTCGACGGTCTTCTCGTAGAAGACCCGCGGGCGCTCCGCCATTCCGGTGACGCCGACGTACAGGCCCCCTTCCTGGGCCGAGGCCGTACCCTCGAAGCCCCAGAACAGGCCGGCGGCCAGGACACCCGCGATCGCGAGTGCCTTGAAGCCGGCTTGCCTGCGCCGGGTCTCCTCCTGCACCCTGGCCGCGACATCTTTGTCAAGGCTCGGCGTCGTCCTCATGCCGGCGATGTTGGGCGCGAGGCATGTTCGATGTCAAGATGGAATCACGGTGACGAGGCTGGCAGCGGGGGGCAGGACTTCGATCGGTGGGGGTAGACTTCGATCGATGGTGAATCCCGGGGAGGAGAGCCGATGAGGATGCCGGGACGGGCCGGGGTGCTCGGCGCGCTGCTGCTGGCCGCGCCCTTGTGCGCGGCCGCACAGCCGGCCGAACCGCCCGACGAGGCGGGGGTCGACGAGGCGCCGCAGTTCGCGGAGGAGGTGACGGTCACCGTCACCGCCCGCAAGCGCGAGGAGAACGTCCAGGCGGTGCCGTTCTCGGTGGCGGCGCCGACCGGGCAGACCCTGCGGAACCGGGGGGCCGAGACCATTGAGGACGTCTCCGCCAACGTCGCCGGCTTCTCCGTCCAGAACCTCGGCCCCGGCCAGAGCCAGATCGCGATGCGCGGCGTCTCGGCCGGCCAGATCGTGCGCGACCAGCCGGGGGTCAAGGAGCAGGTCGGCGTCTATCTCGACGAGTCGGTGGTCTCGATGTCGCTGTTCACGCCCGACCTCGACCTGTTCGACGTGTCGCGGGTCGAGGTGCTGCGCGGCCCGCAGGGGACCCTGTTCGGGTCGGGCTCGCTGTCGGGCACGGTGCGCTACATCACCAACCAGCCGGTCCTCGGCGTCACCGAGGGGACGGGCGAGTTCGGCGTCAGCTCGCTCGCGGGCGGCGGGCTCGGCAACGACGCGAAGCTCGCGGTCAACGTGCCGCTGGGGTCGGCGGCGGCGCTCCGCGTCGCCGCGTACAACACCGCCGTCGGCGGCTTCATCGACGCCGTGCAGCCCGACCTGAGCGTCCGCGAGAACGTGGACAGCGGCCGGCGCGCCGGCGCCCGCGTGGCGGTGCTGCTGCAGCCTTCCGAGCGCCTCTCGTTCACCCCGCGGCTCGTCTACCAGGACGTGTCGATGAACGGCTGGAACCGGATGGACGCCTACAACATCCTCGCGAACCCGTTCACGACCTCGCGGCCGGCCGTCTCGCTGGCGGACCGGCAGCAGTTCATCCAGATCGACGAGCCCTACACGGACGGGTTCGTGCTCGGCGACCTGACCACGGAGATCGATTTCGGCGACGTGGTGCTGACCCAGATCACCTCGGTCACCTACCGCGACGTCGAGGTCGTGCGCGACGCCTCGGCGCTGGGCGGCAGCGTCTCGTTCAGCCCGTTCGGCGCGCCGGAGGCGGGCTACACCCTCGACTTCCCCCTCGTCGACGCCACCACCGCCGAGGGACTGACGCAGGAGATCCGCCTCACGGGGGGCGGCGAGCGGGTGGACTGGGTGTTCGGCTCCTTCTACGGCGCCTCCGAGCGGCGGTACGGGCAGAGCGCGTACGCGCGCGACTACGTGGCCGTCAACGGCCCCGCCGTCACCGACTTCCTGCGGGCGGTGACGGGGATCCCCGATCTCGTCTGGTCGGGATCCCGCCCGCTGGCCGGCCATCCCGACACCGAGGAGCTGTTCTTCTCCGACCTCGACTACGACTTCGAGCAGCTCGCGTTCTTCGGCGAGGCGACGGTGGCCGTCACCGACCGGCTCAGCCTGACCGGCGGCCTCCGCTGGTACGACTTCGACGAGGAGCGCACCCAGGCGTTCGACGGGCTCTTCGCCGACCCCCTCGACAGCGCCGGCACCACGTCGGCGAGCGGCGTCGTACCGCGCCTCATCGCCAGCTTCGACGTGACCGCGGCGACGCAGGTCAACGCGCAGGTGTCGAAGGGTTTCCGCCTCGGGGGCATCAACGACCCCCTCAACACGCCCATCTGCTCCGAGGCGGACCTCGCCACCTTCGGCGGTCGGGGCACCTGGGAGGACGAAGAGCTGTGGAACTACGAGGCGGGCGTCAAGTCGACCTTCCTCGGCGGCCGGGGCACGTTCAACGCCTCGGGCTTCTACATGGACATCCGCAACCTGCAGGCGACCCTCACCGCCGGCACCTGCTCGTCGCGCATCATCTTCAACGTGCCCGCCGCCCGTAGCGCCGGGGTCGAGCTGGAGCTGGCCGCGCAGCCCACGACCTTCTTCGACTTCGCGGTCTCGGCCAGCGTCGCCGACGCCCGGCTGCAGTCGACGATCACGTCGACGGACGCCGCCGGCGCCGTGGGCGTGGTGTCGGGCATCGAGGCGGGCCGGCGCCTGCCGACGACCCCCCGCTTCCAGGCCGCGGCGGCGGCCACTTGGCGCTGGCTCGCGGGCGGGGGCTGGGTCGGCTACCTCAGCGGGACCTTCCAGCACGTCGGCTCGCGCTACACGCAGGTCGGCGACCAGGCGGCGGGCTTCGGCTCGGTCGACCTGACGGCGCTGTCGCCGGCCCTCAGTCCCGGCGCGCACATCGGCGGCCCGCTGACGCAGGGCACGTTCACCTTCGACCCCGAGCTGTCCGCCTATAACATCCTCAACACCCGCGTCGGCTTCCTGAACGGCCGATGGGACGTCGCGTTCTTCATCGACAACGTGACCGACGAGCTGGCGCTGCTGGCCCTCGACCAGGAGCGGGGCACGCTGGCCCGGGTCGGCTACCTGACGAACCGGCCGCGCAGCTTCGGCATCAGCACGCGCATCGACTTCTAGCTTGGATTATTCAGTGCGCCGTGACAAGGCGCCATTCCTCAGCGGGTGCGAATCCCGCCCGGCAACTGTCGCTCCAGCCGGTAGCAGTCGGAGCGGACGATGGAGGCAACGATATCGGCTCTATTTCGAGTCCTGGATTATGCCGAGTTGGCCAACGGGCTGCGCCTCAAGTGCTTGTGAATCCGGGAGCTTACGTCAGTTGAGCGCTCTTCGAGACTCAGCATAATCAGGAGATGCTCTTTCCGGCCTGGATGGGGTCGCTGCGTGGCCCCGACGCCCATCAGCTAGCTCGACGGCCGCTCCTTACGCAGCGCGACATCGAGCGGCTTTTGGCGTCGGCAAGGTGCGCGCCGCCGCCCTCATGAAGACCTTCGGGGCCGAGTTCGTCGGGAACCAGAAGACGCTACCGCGGACCAGGCTCCTGCGGCAACTCGCCCAAGCGCTCTGAGCGCACGCGCACCTGTTGACCACACGCCTCGAGTCGCCCCACCGCGGGCCCGGGGGCGCTTGGGTCGGGGCGATGAGGGGGCAGCCCGTGAGGTCTACCCCGCAGGGCAAGGAAGGTGGTCGCGAAGCCCGGTGGGCCTCGCTGTCCTCTCGGGGGCTTTGGCGGCGTCCTGCGCCACGTCGCTGGAAACTGACGACTCCCCAGGAGGACCAAGCCCAAGGTCTCAACGGTCGCGGAGGAGACGGCGCATGGCGTCCACGCGCCCACCGAAGACGTACTCGCCAAGCGCCCGAACTGGCAGGCGTAGCGAGGGGTCTCTGCGCTCATCCCCGTCTCTGCGCTCATCCTCGCCGTTGGACAACTCGGCGGGGTCGACCTCGCGATTCTGACGGTCGTGCCCCTGCTGGAGTTCCTCGATGCGCGCGTCCCGAGGGGCCTGTTCCGGCTGTGTCACGGTCGAACGGTCGTTCTTGGGAGCCACATTTCAGGTATCGACACACGCGCCATCAACCTACACGGCCATCCCGACGCCGCGGGTGGGGGTCCAACCTGCCGCCGCGGCCGCGGCGGCGACCGGCGGCGGGGTCTGCCGCCCGGCCCGGTCGTCCTCGACCTCGATCGGCGGTGGCCGCGACCCTGTTCTCGTTCGGGCAGCACCTCGCCGGCGGTGGCCGCAGCGGACTTCTGGGAACGGACGGCAACCGGTCCTCGCCAGCGACCTGGTCGGCCCGCGGTCACGAGTCCGAGGAGGTCGCCCTCTCGAGCGCGGCGCCTCGACGCCCTCGAATCGACGATGCAGACTGTCCACACGCTGATCGCCGGTCGGCCCGCGGCCGCGTCGTCGCCACCCTCCAGCGACTGACCGGAGCGGACGGCGCGTCCACCCCGATGCTCTTGCTCCGGTCGTGCTTGGGGAGCCTGCGCGACGGTCTTCAAGGGTGACCGGTCGTCCGCGCCGAGATGCGCCGCGGGCTCGCGGTCAACCGGGGTCAGCGCCCCCGCCCGTGTCGTCGCCGCCCTTCGTCTTCGGGGCCGCGCCCTGCCTCGCTACGGCCGGCGACACCGGACGGCCTGCGGTCTCGGTCGTGGACGAGATCGCGCGGTGGTCCGCCCGGGCCGGAAGCGGCGAGGGCCATCCGCGTCGCAGACTGCTCCGGATGCGCCTCGCGGACTGGCGTGGAGCTCATGCCCGGCCGTGACCGCGGTAAGGTTCCCGTGGAGGAGGTGCTGTCCTGGTTCGCGTTCACCTGGATCGCCCTGCCCCGCATGCGGCGCGGGTCCACGACGAACGCTCGAGGCGCTGGACGAGGACCGATCAGCTTCCCGGCGCGGTCTACGACGAACGGGTCCGAAGCCCGGAGCGGGGTGACCCCGACCTCCGCGGTCCGCACGCTGGCCGTCCGCGCTCGGGGACGGCGCCCGACACCGCCGCGGCCGCTGAGAGCCGACTCCTGGGGGCGTCGGGGTCGTCGTTCCGCGGGGCGAGGTCCGCGAGATCCGCGGCGATGGCTTGGGTGGCCCGCTCGACGGCGTCGCGGGTCGCGGCGCGGTCCCGGGCGCGGGGAGTCTCGCGATATACGCGAGTCGTCGGGCACCCCCAGCGCAAGGACCGCCCGAGCGACCACGCCCGGGTCCAGCGCTGTTGGCGCTGGCCCTGGAGTCCGCCCCAGGGACGCCCGGTGGCGCCCCGGGGCTTCCGCGCATCCCCTCCGCCTCGGCGCCGGACTGTTGGCTCGCCCCGATGTTCGGCGACGACGATACCGGCGTCGCCACTTCCTGCACGGCCATCGAGCGCAAGAGTTGAGCGAGAAACGACCGGCGCACCTCCACGCCGGCACGCTGGAGATTCGCGACCACTCGAAGATCGCGTCGGGCTTCGGGCCGGACTTTGCGTCCCGGGAAACCGGCGACGCCGGACTATCCTGCCGACATCGACTGGGACATGACGCCAGCCGGCAGCCACTTGTGCCAGAGCAGTACAAGGTAGGTCACGATGATGGCGAAGCCGATTACGATGGACGCTCCCTGTTCGAAACGACGGTTTCTGACGTCGCGAAAGGCAACGCCGTATCGACCGGAATCGGGCAGTTTCTCCAGAACCCGTTTGGCGCGGTCGCCATGCACGTCCTAGACGTGGACGATGAGAAAATGATGACCGCCGAGAACAATGCGCAAAAGACCTCGGCGAGAAACCCGCTCCAACCGGAGCTCTCGGGTCGGGCCCCGATGGCGAGAAGCACGGAAATCCCCCCGAAGACCATCAGCGCGAAGAGCTCGCCGAGCTCGACGCCGTGGCGTCGAGAATGGACGATAACGTTCAACTGGGTTTCGGCCTCGACCAGCCGTTCCTCGTTCTCGGGACCGATATCGCCGTCCATTCCGGGTCTCGTGAGACAGGCCTGGACCTGCCGGTAGGCCGATTGCAGACCTTCCGGATCGTGGGCGCCGTCCACGTCCAGGAGATGCTGGCGGACGTCACCGTCAATCAGGTCGCGCCGGGCCAGCAGGTCGACCTTCGCGAACAGGGCGAAGAGGCGGTCGTCCTCGTCCTGGGTGCGCGCCACCAGGCGGCTGGTGCGAAAGGACAGCAGCAGCGTGAACACCGTGGCCGAGAGGGTCAGTGCGGCCAGGTACGTCCCTCCAGACCACTCCAGATCGGCGATGGGGAAATGCTCGATCAGGAGCAGATCGTCCCGCAAATAGACGATCGTCCCGCAAGCCCACAGCGCGAGCATCAAGGCCTTGAAGCCGAAACGGATCTCGGCCTCGAAATTGATGAGCAGACTGGTGATCGACGTGGCCGACGTCGAGGCGAACCGCCTCGCCGCTCCGGAGCCCGCAGCTCGCCAGCAGCCCGATCACGGTGGCGACCGTGTGTGGGCGCAGGGCGTCGCGTGGTCCGAGGGCCCGCGCGGCTTCCATCAGGGCGAGGATCTCGTGGGGCGCCAGGATACGCGGGGTGGGACGCTTGCGCGTGCGCACCAGCCCGGCGCCGGGCACGTCGACGCCGGGCTCGGCCGCGCGGACCATCGTGAGGAATCCACGCACGATGCTCAACCGCCGCGCGTGCCAGCTCTCGGCGCCCGCCGAGGCCCACTCGACGGCGACCTGCGAGACCGGGGCGTCGTCGCCCCGCCGTTCGAGATGATCGACGAAGTCCTGCAGGAGAAGCCCTTCCCGTCGCATGGCGAAGCCGATGGCGCGGCGCAGCGACAAGTAGGACTCCAAGTGCCGGCGCCAAGCCCGCCGGTCATCGCGCACCTCCCGGCCACGGCAGGGCGATCGTCGCCAGGGTCTCGCGGTCCAGCTTGGCGTAGATGGCGGTGGTCTCCAGATGGGCGTGGCCGAGCAGATCCGAGACGGTCTTCATCGGCACGTCCCGGCGGACCATCTGCGACGCAAAGGTGTGCCGGAAGACATGGGCGCCGAGCCGCCCGACGGTAACGCCGGCGCGCTGCAGCGCCCGCTTGGCGATGGCCGACACGCTCGGGCCGACGAGTTGCCGATACGGTGGCTGCGCGGTGACGAAAAATCACCGCCGGCGGGCTGGTCGGAGGCCGCGAGTGCAACGCGGCGACCAGGGCGGCCCCGACATCGGCGGCCAGCGGCAGCCGTCGCTCCCGTCCCCCCTTGCGGGCTACACGGACAGACCCGTCGTGCCAGTCGATGTCGTTCACAGTGAGGGCCGCAACCTCTCCCGCCCGCAGGCCGAGCCGGGTCAGAAGCAGCAGGATGGCGCGGTCACGAGGCCCGCCGGGGCGCGTCTCGTCCACCGCGGCCAGCACGCGCTGGACGTCATCAGCCGCGAGGGCACGGGGCAGGCTCGCGTGCTTCCATGCGCGGATGGTCGGCACGGCACCTACCGCGCCAGATGCCGGTCTACATCCGGCTCGAGTCGGTCGGTCGTCGCTGGCTGCGCCTCGACACGGCTGCTGGCTCGGCTCTCGTCCGGGCGGAACCCGGGTTGTCGCTCGACCGTGACCGCACCACTCTGCGCATTCGGACGCGGGACGGCCGTGAGTTCCTGGCGTCGGAAGTCGACGAGGCAGAATTCGACGAGATCGTGCGACTCGTCGGCACATCCAGGTGGCCGGCTACCGCGTCCGCGGCCCCCTGCTCCTCTCTGCGGAGCTCGACTACGAGCGTCCCGGCTCGGGCGTCGTCTACGCGTTGGAGGACGCCGACGGCCCCATCGCCCAGTGCCGCGAGTCGTGGCAGGTCCTCGCCTGGGTACTCGGGCCGATCCTGTTCTCGGAGCTGAGGGAGGCCCAGCGATGAGCGCCCCCTACGTCCCGTCCGTCGAGGACATCCAGCGGACGTCCGACATGACCCCCGAGCAGGCGGTCGAGGCCCAGGCGCAGGTCCGGGCCATCCATGCCCGCATCGCCGCCGAGCCCGCTCGTCCGCGCCGTCGATTCCGGCGGGTGCGCGAGCCGCGGTACGGGTTCCCGCGGGGCGACGTGGCCGAGCGCATCGTGGACGCCCTCGAAGAGCGCTACAACGTCATCGAGGACCCCGGCGCCCCGCGGGTCCGGGTGGTGGAGGAGCCATGAGCATGCACCCGACGAAGGCGCGCGTCGTGTACCACCTCGCCAGGAGGGCCGTCACGGCCGAGCTGAAGCTCGAACGCGCGGTGGAGCTCCTCGAAGCGGGAGAAGATGCGGAACGAGGCCCTGGCGGCCATCGCTATCATGGTCCTGCCCTCGGAGCCCGGCGTGCACTGACGCGCGCTGGAACCACGGAGGTGAGGATGTCGAGGACGAACAGCGGTGCGGAGGAGGACGTGTACCGGGAGCTGATCAAGGCGGCTCGGGACATGAGGACCTTGACCTACGGAAAGGTGGGGAAGGCCGTCGGCCTCCACCACCGCACGCAGCTTCCTGATCGGCTTGGAGTGATCTTCGAGCGCTGTCGGGATCTCGGGTTGCCGCCTCTCACCGCGATCGTCGTGAGGGGTAACAGCGGGCGACCCGGGCTGTGGTTCTGGAACCAGTACCGGACTCCCGATGAGCATCGCGAGACGGTGTGGCGGGGACTGGTCTTGCTCGTCTACGCCTCGAAGTGGCCGGACGAACTCCCGGAGATCGGCGGGGAACCGTAGATGGACCGCAAGACCGAGGAGGAGCTCATCGCGAAGCTCGACCGGCTGGAGGAGATCTGGCTGGCGCTGAAGCGGATCGAGGAGGAACTCCAGCGTATCCGAACAGTACAGGCGCGCCGCGGCCAACTGCCCAGTTGACCGCGGCGCCCGCGGAGTCTGCCGTTCGCCGCGTTCGACAGCGTCCACGCCGCGCGGTACCACCCCCGGCCTGACCTCCTCCAGCCGCACCAGCTCGGGCGCGCCGCCCAGCGAGGCCCCGTACAGCTCGGCCTCCCTGCGGCTCTCTTACAGGCGGCCCACGTCGCTCCGGGTCAACAACTCGCCCAGCCGCCGCCTCGTCGGCGACACGGCCCACGCCTCGGTCTTCGACATCGGGGCGGGTGTTCTACCACGCTGGTCAACGGTTGTGAGCCTGTCGCGCCGGCGTTCACGCACTCCCAGATCGAGGAGGCACAGATGACCAGATCATGGACCTTGGCGCTGCTCGTATCCCTGGCGACGCCAGCGGCCGCGCAGGAGGCCGGCTCGTTCAGCGAGCTCTCGCGCCTCGTCCGGCCGGGGGACGACGTCCGGGTGACCCTCGCCGGTGGCCGCGAGCTGAAGGCGGAGATCGTCGGGTTGACGCCGGACACGCTCTCCGTCCTCGATCGCGGGGTCCGCCGCGACCTCCGCGAGGCGGACGTCTGGATCGTCGCTCACCGCCGGGAGGACTCTCCCGCGAACGGGGCCTGGACCGGCTTCGGGGCCGGCGCCGCGGCCGGGATGTACCTCGCCGTGCTCACCCTGGAGAGGACGCCGTCGGACGCCGGCGAGTTGGCCTCCGTGGCCGCGGTCGGCGGGCTCTACGGCGCCGTCGGCGCCTGGGTCGGCTACGGCGTGGATCGCCTGATCAAGCGCGAGGAGAAGGTCTACCGCCGGCCCTCCGACTGGCGGCTCACCGTGGCCCCGACGTTCTCGTCCGACCGGCACGGCGTCGCGCTGTCGCTGAGCTTCTGAGCTGCCGGAGAGGAGGTCGAGATGCGATTCATCGTCTTGTCGGGTGTTCTCGCGGGCGCGCTGCTGGCTTGGACCAGACCGGCCAGCGCGCAGGACGGCCCCAGGACCGAGGTGTTCTTCGGCAACGGAGGCGTCATCACCGGCGAGGGGGTTCGCGGCCGCGACCGTCGACGTCGGAACCACAGCTTGGCTGGCGAAGCGCTGGGGGCTGGGCGCATGGGGCACTTTACCCCTTCTGGGTGGGACCGGTGGGCTGCTGTTCACGCCAGCGCTCAGGTACCAGCACCCGCTGCCTCGCGGTCGCTCCCTCCACTTCGGCGTCGGGCCAGGACTCGTCGACAGCAACGGCGGCGAACGCGGAGCTGCGGAGTGGGTGTCCCTCCCGTACGCCGACGTCATGTACGGCCGCCAAGCGACCGGAAATCAGAAGTTCGGCCTTCGGACCGGGGCGCGCTTCTTCGGCCACGGGCTGCACCTCGTCGTCGTGTTCAGCTTCACGACGGACTGATCGGGAGAGAAGACCACGATGGCCGCAGTAGTAGGTGTAGGGCTTCTGGCGTCACTCTCGATCTTCGAGTCGATCGGTTTCCCGGCCGCCGAGCCGATCGACACCACCGTATGGCTCGCTGCCACAGCCGGCGACACGCTGACCGTCACCGACGTCACCGGTCAGGAGCTCAGCGGATCCGTCCTCGGGATCACGCCCGACTCGCTCTCCGTGGGGACCTCCGCCGGCGTGGTCGACGTCAGCAGGCGCGACGTCCGACTGGTCCGCCACCGGTTCGCCGACCCTCTCGGCGACGGCACCACCAAGGGCCTCTGGGTCGGCCTCGGCTCCGCATTCTTCATGTACTTCCTGGCGCAGAACGACCTCGGGATCTCGGACCTGACCTCGGCCAACTCGCTGCGCTTCATGGCCGGTATCCTGACCCTGGGGCGGCGCGGCGATCGGCCGCGGCATAGACAGCAAGGTCCTGGAGGAACGGGTCATCTACCGCGCGCCGTCCCGCTCCAGGACGACCCTCACGCCGCTGTTGTCGAAGGACGCGATCGGTGCCGGCGTGACCGTCACGCGGTGACGCAGGCTGGCGCCTACCGCTACGGCGTGACGGCGTTCTGCATCTCCTGCGGGAATCGACCCACGTCTTGCGGCTGGATGGACGTGGGGTCGACCAGGTTGGACGTCGGAATGTCTGTGCCGACGTAGGTCACGAGCAGTAGTGTTCCAGCCTTCGCCCCCGGATGCTCCCCGGCGTTCCATTTCCGTCTCACCACCGGAGCCGTTCGATCCAGGTGTCGCCGTTCTCGGCGACGCGGACCTCGAAGCGGTTGATCCCGCACCTGAGCGGGCGGTCGGTCGCGAGCCAGACGTGGAGCGCGTTCAGCACGCGGCGGCCGCGGCCCTGGGGCGTCGCGTCCGGCATTCGGCGGATCGCCTCCTCCTCGATCCGGAACCAGACTTGAGCGCCTTCGCGGTCAAGGTCCGCCCCGAACCAGAGGGTTCCGTTGGGCTCGCGCGTGGGTTCGCGCGGCGTCAGGACACGGCCGTCGGGCCAGCCCTCACCTGGTCCTGCGATGACGATCGGCTGTTCGTTGGCGGGCATCGCCTTCTCCGTTGGTCGCGGACTCGGACTGTGGGCGCGTCTGTCCGGCTTGGCGGTTCCCCTTCGAGTCTCCTTGGCCTCGGGCCTGCGTCATTGAGCGTGTTGCCGCTACCACGCCAGTGCCGCTCGGTCTGGCACGTCTTCGCTCGACAGGGCGGCCTGCACGGCGATGAGCCGGCTCATGTGGGCGGGCGGACCCGCCCCGGCCCTCGGCGCACGCGGTCGATGCTTCGCGCACGCCGTTGTCGTGGCCCGAGACTGCGCTGAGGCACTGCAGGTTGTTGGGCGCGCCGCCCGGGTCGTCGCGGGCGACGGGTCGCCGCACCCGGGTCTGGGACCGGCGCGGCAAGTCGGCCTCGATACGGGCGACTGAAACCAGCGCGGGGTCGGTCATCGGCCGCTCGATCCAGTGTCGCGCCGTCCGCGCATGGGGTCGCGGAGGTCGGTATCTGCGCTGCGGCTGTCGACAGCGCCTCGTTGAGGATCAACGTGACGCCTCATGCGCCATCGTCGCTATGCTCGCCGAGCCGCCCGCCGGAACGCCAGCCACATCATCACCAACCCCATCACGACGCCCGGGGGCGGCAACGCCGGCACCGGGGTCGGCGCGGTCAGCTCGACGGCGATGCGCTGTCCGTCGACCCATCGGAACCCGGTGACCGGCCAAGCGACCGCCGTCTGGTCGTCCATCGTATCGATGACCGCCGCAGCACCGACCAGATCCTCACCGCCCAGCGTGAGCGTCGTGGATTTCATGCGTTCTGCGTCCGCAGGCGGACTGAACAAGAGGAACATCGCCCCGTCTTCAAATTGGAACAGTCCTCGGACGTAGTGGGTGGTACCGGCGAGCTCGAAGTCCCGGTCGCTGAGGTCACCGAACTCGATGCCCGTCCCTTCCAGATGCATGTACCCCACCGCCGTGTTGGTCGTCCCGTCGTCGTTGGGCAGTTCGCCTTGGCCTGCGGTCAACGTCGACGACCACAACGCCTGCTGCGCTGCTGCGGGCGTTCCGAGGACAAGCAACACCATGGCGGTCATGAGGATCCTGAACATCCCGCTTCCTCCCATTGAATTCTCGGTCGGGGTTCGAACAGGTCCGAGCCGGCGTAGGCCGCCTCGACCGGGCACACGGGTCTCTCGTCGTCTCATCGGCCTTGCCGTGCCTCCCCGGGCCGTACCCGCCGTGCTCAGGCGGCCCGGTAGTCATCCCGGAGAATCATCCCGGTCCTCGACCGCTGCTCCCAGCACGGGCCGCGCCTGGTCAGCACGAGGATGTAGTTGTACCTGGCTTCGCGACGGCGGTGACGTCCTCAGCGCCCCGACGTCGGCGGAGGGTCGCTCCCTCGCATCAGCGCTCGTGCCAGTGCCGGGTCGCGCCGCGCCCAGCCAGCATCTTCGTCGAGGATCATCGCCTTCAGCAACGCCACGAACTCGTGTGCAGCAAGGCCAATCGTGCCGCAGCCTCCGTCCCCGAGGCCCAAGCGCTCGCGCAGGCCGCAGACATCGCGGCTCGCGCGGTACGCGCCTTTTCGAGATTCATCCTCTCCGAGGAAGGGGGGAACAGCGCCTGCCGGGGCCGGCCGCGGCAGGCGCCCGGCCGCCACCGACAACGATGCGGGGCAGCGCCGCGCATCCGTGCGCCGCGACCCCGGCATCGACTTCAGACCTCTCCGACCCCGGCGGCCCTCAGAATGTGACGCCCCGCGGAGTTGCACCGAGTGGGCCGAGCCGCCGCCGAGGCCGAGGTCCGGCGGGTCGCCGGCAAGGCCGTCCAGCGAGCCGAGCCCGCCGAAGCCGCCCTGCCGCGCACCTCGACGCTGACGTTGAACCGCTGGTTGTTGGCCACCCTCAGGAAATGATCATTTCTTGACGCTTGTCGACGGACCTCGTTGACGACGACGCGGCGGCGGGTCGTCGTCAGAGGCGGGGTCGGTGCGGCGACGGCGTTTGCGCTGCTGCTGGCTGAGCTCGGCCTCGCGGCGTCGATAGCTGCGACCCTCGACGACGAGAATCTCCACGTGGTGGGTCAGGCGGTCGATGAGCGCCACGGCGCAGGAGGCGTTGGGGAAGACGGTGTCCCAGTGCTTGAAGGGCAGGTTGGTGGTGATGAGCAGGGAGCGGTGCTCGTAACGGCGGCTGACGAGCTGGAAGAGGAGGTCGGCGGCCCGTGCGTCATAGGCGAGATATCCCAGCTCGTCGCATAATGTGGAGCTCCACATTATAGTCGACTTATGTTGAGTGATCAGTAATGTGCAGTGATCGCTCCGCGCCTCGGCGGAGGCGACGATACGCCCTCCAGGACTCCACATTACGTACGTAGCATCGGAACCGTGCCGATTCCGGCACCGCCTTCCTGGAGGTTTCGATGTTGGTCGAGCTGTATCCCCGGGTGCACCGGCGGTACACGTCCTTGGCGGTCCTCGGTCCGATCTTGGACGGATACGGCGCGTGGCTCTTGAAGCAGGGCTACTCAGCCGAGCGCGCCCGCGAGCACTTCCGTGCGGCGCCGCGCCTCGTCCGCCGTCTGGAGCAGCAGGGCGTACGAGCCCTGACGAGCCTGACGCGGGCGCGATTGCGGGCCTGTGCTCCCACGGATTCGCAGGAGGACCCGGATTTGGCGGTTCTGGCGCGGCAGATGGCGCAGTACTGCGAGTCCGAGCTGTCGCTGTATCCGCCGCCCGCGTTGACCCGCATCGAGGAGCGGATCGCCGACTACAGGACCCATCTGCAGCAGGTCCGGGGATTCGCGCCGTCGACCGTCACCCACCATGACCGCACGGCGAGCGAGTTCCTGGCCCACATCGGCTACGAGACCGACCCGACGCGGCTTGCCGCGCTCGACCGCCAAGATCTCGACGCCTTCCTGTGCGCCGTCGGCCCCCGCCAGTCGCGTGCGTCCCTCCAGCATGTGGTGGGCCATCTCCGAGCCTTCCTCCGGTTCCTGGCCTCCACCGGCGAGATTCCGACCGGGCTCGACGCCCAGATCGACACGCCCCGCGTGTATCGCGGCGAGCAGCTCCCGCGGGCCCTGCCCTGGGACACGGTTCGGGAGCTCCTCGACTCGATCGATCGCGCGACCCCGATGGGGCGTCGCGACTACGCGATCTTCCTCCTCATGGCGACCTACGGCCTGCGCGCATGCGAGGTCGTGACGCTCACGCTCGACGACGTGGAGTGGCGGGCGGAGCGGCTGCGCATCCCGCAGCGCAAGACACGCGGCTCGCTCTGGCTGCCGCTCACCGACGAGGTCGGGACCGCGCTGCTCGACTACCTCCGCCACGGACGCCACGTCCTGACCGTGCGCCGGCAGCGCGTCCCGTTCCGAGGCGGGCCGCCGCGCAGCTATCGGGAGCTGTTCCTCCGCTGCCGCACCCCGACCGGCGTCCTCAAACCGACCGCGGTCACCGAGGCCTTCCAGGCCTGGTCGAAGCGCAGCGGCCTCGCCATTCCGTTCCAGGGACCCCACTGCGTGCGGCACTCGTATGCGGTGCACCTCTTGCGGTGCGGCCTGCCGCTCAAGACGATCGGGGACCTCCTGGGCCATCGCACCCTGGAAAGCACGTGCGTGTACCTCCGCCTGGCGGTTGACGACCTCCGCGAAGTCGCGTTGCCTCTGCCGGCCACGGTCGGCTGCGGTGCGCCGGGGGTGGCGTCATGACGACGTTCAGCTCCGGCTTGGCCGCCTCCATCCGAAGCTACCTGACGCTCAAGCGGGCGCTGGGCCGCCAGTATTCAACGGAAGAATGGGTGCTGGGGTGCCTGGATCGGTTCCTCGCCGCCCGCGGCGTCGATCTCGTCGCCGAGACGTTCGCCGCCTGGTGTCTCACCCTGGAGCACTTGGCCTCTGTCACGCGCCGAGGTCGCATGCGGGTCGTACGAAACCTGTGCCTGTATCGCCGGCGCAGCGAGTCCGGCTGCTTCGTTCCCGACGAGCGGCTGTTTCCGCCGGTCCGCCAGGCCATCCGGCCGCACATCTTCACCGACAACGAGATCGTCCACTTGCTGGCCGTCGCGCGCACGCTGGCCCGCACCTCCAATTCGCCACTCTGTCCCGAGAACAGGCGCCTCGCGATCGTGCTGCTGTCCACCACCGGGCTGCGACGCGGAGAGCTGACGCGGCTGACCGTCGGAGACTACGACCCGCCGCAGCGCACGCTGGCGATCCGCGAGTCCAAGTTCCACAAGTCGCGCCTCCTCCCGCTGTCGGCGGACACCGCCCGCGAGGTCGAGCACCTGATCGAGATCCGCGGCCGGCGGCGACTGCCGGCCGCGGCGGAGACTCCGCTCCTCTGGCATCGCCAGCCGCCTACCGGCGGCTACAGCGGCCCGGGTTTCGGCCAAGCCATGCGGGCACTCTTCCGGCGGGCCGATATCCGGACCGCGACGGGTCATCTTCCGCGCACGCATGACTTCCGTCACGCATTCGCCGTCCAAGCGCTCCTCCGGTGGTACCGTGCCGGACTCGACGTGCAGGCGAAGCTGCCCTTCCTCGCCGCCTACATGGGGCACGTCTCGATCGTCTCGACCGCCTACTACCTCCAGTTCGTCGAGCCTCTCGCGGCCGCGGCCAGCGCGAGATTCGCCGACCACTGCGGCGACCTCGTCACCGGACCCGACGGCGCGGGAGGTGCGCGATGACCGCCGCCCCGAACGATCTGGCGCGAGCCCTCCGGGCGTTCTTCGCCGACCATCTGCCCCGGGTGCGGGGGACGAGTCCCCACACCATCCAGAGCTATCGGGACAGCCTCGTGCTCCTGCTGCGCTTCGTCGCAACCCGGTCGCAGCGGTCCGTCATCCAACTGGACCTGGACGACCTGGGCCCGCAGCCGGTCCTCGCGTTCCTTCAGCACCTGGAGACCGACCGGCACAACAGCGCCGCCACCCGCAACGTGCGCCTCGCCGCGATCCACGCGTTCTTCCGGTACTGCGCCATGGAGTACCCCGCGCGGCTCGCGCACTGTCAACGCGTCCTCGCCGTCCCGTTCAAGCGGACCGGCAGCCGCCCCGTCGAGTACCTCGAGCACGAGGAGATCGAGGCCGTCCTCGGCGCCGTCGACCGCGGCACCGTCGACGGCCGCCGCGACTACACGCTCCTCGCCACCATGTTCAACACCGGCGCGCGGGTCCAGGAAATCGTCGCGCTGTGCATCGCCGACCTGCGCCTGGACACGCCCGCGCAGGTCCGCCTGCACGGCAAGGGGCGGAAGGAACGGGTCTGCCCGCTGTGGCCCCAGACCGCCGACCTGCTACGCGCCCTGCTCGCCGAGCGCGATCGCGAGCTGCAATCCGACGAGCCGGTCTTCCGCAATCATCGCGGGGTGCGGCTGACCCGATTCGGCATCCGCTACCTGCTGCGGAAGTACTGCGCTCGCGCCCAGGCCGCCGTGCCGACGCTGCGCGCCAAGCGCCTCCATCCCCACAGCATGCGGCACAGCACGGCAGTCCACCTGCTCCGGGCGGGCATCGACATCGTCACGATCAGTCAGTGGCTTGGTCACGCGAGTGTCACGACCACGCACCGGTACGCCACCGTCGACCTCGACATGAAGCGGCAGGCGCTCGATAAGGCCCGCCCCACCACCGGCGCCACCGCGGGGCCGGCCCTGTGGCGCACGGACGCGTCGGTGCTGGAATGGCTCGAAGCGCTCTGAGGACCGATCGGTAATGTGGAGTCCGGCAACCCTCCCGTGCCTGGGGGGAGCGCCTTTCTCCACCGCGACTCCACATTACTGATCACTCAACATAAGTCGCACACGAGGAGCGAGGGCCGGGTGTAGTGTCGGAGGCGTCGTTCGAGTGCACGGGCGGTCTCCTGACCGTTGAGGTCGAGCAGGAGGTCGGCGGCAGTCGTGAAGAGGGCGGAGTGGCCGGCGAGGACCGCCTGATGGGCGATGTTCTTGGCGAGCATGGTCTTGCCGAGGCCTTGGGCCCCGACCAGGATCACGTTCTCGCCGCGTTCGAGAAAGTCGAGGGTGAGGATGCGTTCGAGGGCTGGCCGGTCGAAAGCGGTGGGCCAGTCCCAGTCCCAGTCGGCGAGGGGCTTGAAGCGTCCGAGACGAGCGCGGGTGAGGCGGCGTTCGACGCTGCGGCGTTGGCGGTCTTCGAGCTCGGCGGCGACGATGTGTTCGAGCAGCACGGCAGGACTCCATCGTTTGCGGGTTGCCTGGGCGATGAGGTCGTCGAGGTCTTCGGCGGTACGGTTGAGTCCGAGGCGTTGGAGGTCAGTCGGCAGCGTCGTCGGGGTCGTGTTGTCCGAGGGCATCGTAGGTCTCCAGGTCGTGGGGCCGGACGTCGAGGTCTCGCAGCCCCGGTCGGTCGGGCAGGGTGAGCCGGAGCGGGGGCTTGAGTCCGCGCCGTCGCCGGCGGGTTTCGAGGATGTGGGTGATGGAGCCGGCGGCGAGAGCGTCTCGTTGGAGGGCGTCGCCGACGGCGGCGGCGAGCTCCTGCGCCCCGTAGTCGTCGAGCAGGGCGAGCAGCCTGGTGGCGTGGGGTCGCAGCGCCTCGCCGCGCTCGGCGAGCCGCTCGAAGAGGGCGGCGGTGGCGGGGACGGTCGCACGGAGCCGGTCGCGGGTGGTGTGGACGTTGGCCTGTCGGGTGGCGGCGAGCAGGCCTTCCAGGTGCGCGGGGTCCTCGACGGTCTGTCCGGTGTCGTAGGTGCGGCGATGCCGGGCGAGCTCGGTCAGCTGATCGAGGATGCGGACGCGGGTGTCGCTGGCGAGCAGGGTCAGGGGCTTGCGGACGTGGGTGTGGGGGATGGAGTAGAGATTGCGGTCGAAGCGGACGTAGGGTGTCTTGCCGGAGCGGACGACGCGCACGAGGTCGGTCTCGAAGGGATGGGCGGGGAGCGGCAGCAGGCGGGGCTTCTCGTCGGCCCAGACCTCGGCGACGGTACGGTCGGGTTGCTCGGGGTGGCGCCGTTGGTGGGCGATGTCATCTCGCCAGCGCCGGAACTGGACGTTGAGGTCGTCGAGGTCGCGGAAGGGCCGTGCAGCGAAGAAGGCGTGCCGTAGATATTGGATCTGGCGTTCGACCTTCCCTTTTTCGTTGCCCCGTCCGGGCGTGCAGGGACGGGGCGCGAAGTGGTAGTGGCCGGCGAGCTCGAGCAGGCGGGGGTGGAACTGGACGGCGGTGCCGCGGCGGTCGAGGACGGCGGCGCGGAGGTTGTCGTAGACGAGGGTGCGGGCGCTGCCGCCGAGGGCCTGGAGGGCTTCGACGTGTCCGCGGAGGAAGCTCTCGAGGGTCTGGTCGAGGGTGAAGAGGGCGGCGATGGCGCGGGAGTAGCCGAGGACCATGACGAATCCGGAGATGGCGCGGGCGCCGCGGCCGATGCGGACCTTGCCGAAGGAGCCCCAGTCGACTTGGGCCTGCTCTCCGATCAGGGTGACGACCCGCCGGTAGGCGGTCCGGCCGGTTTCGGGCCGCAGGCGCTTGACGATGCGTCGAAGTTGGTTGACTGACCCGGGATAGCCGCGCTGGCGGACCATCTCGTGGATGCGGGTGGCGCGGAGGCTGGGGTACTGGGCCAGGGTGTCGCGGATGAATGGCAGATAGGGGTCGAGGGCGCTGGGCCGATACAGGCCGGGGCGGCCGGCTCCCGACTCGCGCTCGACGGCGGCGCGGACCGTCTTACGGTGGTGGCCGAGTTGGGTGGCGATGGTCCCGATCTTCCAGTGCTCGCCGTAGTACAGGCGCCGGATCTCGGCGCGTTGCGCGGGCGTGATCATCGTCCCTCCTTCCCCGCACGGCGCGAGGCTCCCGCATCGGGGTCAGCCACCGGCTCGACCGGCCGCAGACCACGCACCGCGTGGGCGCGGGGACCGGGGCGGCGTCAGGGACGGAGAGTCTGTCCGATGGCCGGGGGGCGGGGGAAGTGTGATCCGTCACGCGACGCCGGGCGCGGTAGGCGCGCTGCCGGTCGCGGTGGTCGAGACGCCCTTCGGGACTGCGCTGATGGCGGGCTCTCGCGGCTCGAACCGCCCGGCGGCGAGCAGCCGAGCGGCACTGCGGCGTGCAGTAGGCATGGCCGCGGTCACACGCTGCGCAGATGGCGAAGAGTCGGCTGCACTGACGACAGATCTTCTGGCGGAGGGGCTGGTCCACGGCGTCGGAGCGCGCGGGGCGGTCTCCGACTGGACAACGAACCTGAACCGTGGCAAAACAGCAGGGACCGGCTCGGTCTGTCGGAGCTCGAGGCGGTCACGAGGGTCCGGTTGGGGCACAACCGGGCCCTCACCCCACGTCTGAGTCCGCTCTCTACGCTACCCGAACGCCGCGCTGACGGCCAGCGCCGGGGCCGTGGACGCCGCCGCTCCCCATGGACGCAAAGAACGCGCCCACAGGGAGCTTGCTATGCGGAGCTCCGGACTATGCAGAGTTGGCCCGGGAGACCACGTGAACGGGGCCGATCGCGTGGAGCGGTACTCCGCATAGTCAGAGGGCTTCCAGGAAGTCGAGGAGCCGATCGCCGGCCGTGAAGCGGAGCGGTTGAGGTGCGGGATCGTCGACGCACCGGAGCGCCGCCTCCTTCATGGCGAGGTCGGCTTCGACGTACTGGTGGGTGGTGGCGGTGTCCTCGTGGCCGAGCCAGAGGGCGATGACGGTGATGTCGACTCCGGACTGAAGCAGATGCATCGCGGTCGTGTGGCGGAGCGTGTGGGGCGAGATCCGCCGGGTGGCGAGCGATGGGTGACGCTCCGAGGCCTTTCGACAGGCACCGCGCAGTTGATGTTCGACCCCGGAGCGCGACAGAGGTTTGCCTGCGCGATTGGGAAACACGGAAGCGTTGGGGTTTCCATCGATTCGGGGGAGCCACCTCCGCAGTTGCGCTGCAGTGCTCTTCCAGAGCGGGACGACCCGCTCCTTGCGTCCCTTGCCGTGCAGAAGCAGCGAGGACGCTCGGTCGAGAAGCACGTCGGCGACGTGCAGACGGGTGATCTCGGAGACGCGGGCGCCGGTGTTGTAGAGCACGGCGAAGAGGACGGCGTCGCGCTGCCCGCTCCAGGTGGACCGGTCGGGCGCGTCGATGATCGCGGTGATCTCGTCGCGGGACAGGTAGCCGAGGACGGGCCGGTCGAAGCGCTTGACGGGAATCGCGAGGACGCGTTGCGCGACGGGCAGCAGGGATGGCTCGCGTAGCGAGGCGTAGCGCATGAAGGACCGGATGGCGGTGAGCCGGAGGTTGCGGGTGCGCGCGGAATTGCCGCGTTCGGTCTCGAGATGGTCGAGGAAGCCGAGGACCACGGGCGCGTCGAGATCCGAGAGGGTCAGCGCCGAGGGGGTGCGTCCGATGCGCTCTGCGGCGTACCCGAGGAACAACGTGAAGGTGTCGCGGTAGCTGGCGATTGTGTGCGTGCTGGCGCCCCGTTGCGCGATGAGGCGCCGGTGAAAGAACTCTTGCAGGAGTGCGGGAAACGCCCGCTCGGCGGCGGTCATGACGTGCGCTCCGACGCTCGGTGGGCGAAGCGTTCGAAGTGCTGCCCGGAGGTGGCGAGCAACTCGGGGACGGCGGTGCAGTACCAGTAGGTGTGGGCGACCCCGGCGTGACCCAGGTAGGTTGCGAGAGCCAGGATCTTGCGATCTACATCTGCGCCTTCCTGGTGCCAGCGCAGCAGCCGGCGAACCACGAAGGTGTGGCGCAGATCGTGGATGCGCGGTTGTCGCGTACGTCCTTGCGCGGTCCAGTCGAGACGCCGCCTGATCCGGCGGAACGTCGTCTTCACAGCGCTGTGAGTGAGCCGTGGCGAATGCTCGGTGCGGAAGAAGTACTCGGACCGGGGTGCGGCAAGACACGCGTCACGGCAATCGGCGTAGCCGCGCAGTGCCCGGGTCGTGGTCGGATGGATCGGGACGAGTCGGGACTTGCGGAATTTGGTCTCGCGGATGGCCAGGATGCCGTTGACAAGGTCGGCGTCGTCGGTCGTGAGACGGCAGGCCTCGGACAGACGCAGACCGGTCGACGCCAGCAGGGCGAAGTACGCGACATAGGTGGCGGGTCGCAGCCCGTGTCGGGGCAGCAGGCAGCTTGCCTGCTGCAGGAGCGCGGCGATCTCCGCCTCGGTGTAGATGTGCGGCGTCGGGCGGCGCGTCGGGATGCGTCCCAGGAGCCCGGCCGGCGGCACTTCGGTGGCCGGGTCGAAGAGTGCGCGGTACCGGGCGAACTGCCGCACGATCGACAGTCGGCGTGCCGCCTGCGCCGGATTGCTGGAACGTGAGGAGGATCGTGCCCACTGGACCGCAAGCTCGACTGTCACGGGCCCGCTGTGTCCGATACGGTCTGCGCGGTTGGCGAAGTCCCGCAGGAACCCTTCATCCGTTTCGAGGCCGAAGCCCAGCCCGCGGCGTGCGGCGAGGTACTCGTCGACCAGATGATGGAAGCTTGGAGGCGTCATCGGAGCACCTCCGGCCAGGGAAGCGCGACCTCACGGAGCCGCGGCAGGTCGAGCTTGGCGTAGACCATTGTGGTGTCGAGGCTGCGATGGCCGAGCACGTCAGCGACCTCCTTGAGGCTGGCCCCCTCCCGCACCATGCGGCTGGCTACGGTGTGCCGGAAGATGTTGGCGCCGGCGTGCGGCGCGTCGATTCCCGCCCGCCGAACCGCGCGCGCCGCGACACGCGAGACGCCCGCGCTCGAGAGCGGCTTGCCGCGACGATCTCCCAGGTGCTCGACGAACACCCGGCGTTCGTCGGTCGCCGGACGCTCCCCGCTCAGATAGGCGACCAACGCCTGCCCCACCACGCGGGGCAGCGGCAGCACGGCGCCTCGACGGTTCTTTCGGGTGCGTATCTGCAGGGTGGCGCCGCGCCAGTCGATGTCGTCCAGGCACAGGTCGGCCACCTCGCCGGGCCGCAGCCCCAAGGTCGCCAGGCACTGCACGATTGCCTGATCCCGCTGCCCGCATGGGGCCGAGGCGTCGAACGACGCGAGCACTTGCTCGACCTGCCGCTCGGTCAGGGAACGGGGCAGCGTCGCAAGCCGCCAATGGGCAACGGTCGGGAGAGCCGCTTCGAGTGCGTCGCCGCAGAATCCCTCGACGCTCAGGAACCGGAAGAACGACCGCAACGATGACCGCGCGGTCTGCATCGACGCTGGGGAAAACCGGTGCCGCAACGACGTGATGAACGTCACCACAGCGGCCGGCGTCAGGCGACTGGGGTCGATCGGGTCCGCGCCGAGAGCGGCCCGGACGAGCGTCCGGGCGAACCAGGCGCGGTACCGCAACGTCTGAGGGCGCAAGCCGCGCGTACGTCGTTGGTGGTGCGTGTACGCGTCGACGAGGCGGTCGACGGTCCACGAGCTGTGAACGGTCATGGAATGCTCCTTTCCGGCCAATCAGGCCGGACAGAGCATCCCAGACTATGCGGAGTATCTCGAACCGGTCAGCTCACGTAACCCTCTTTTTGACAGGCACTTGAGAGCGAACCCTCAACCGACTCCGCATAGTCCCGAACTGCGCATAGCAAGCTCTATGCGGAGCTCCGCATAGAGCTTGGAAAACCGCGAAGACCGCGGTTTCCCACAGCGCCCACAGCCGTCTCTGATTTACCTTCATCAAGATCCACGAAAACCGGTGCCGGAGCCGAACGCGTCGACAAGTGTCGAGAATTCGTCAGGTCTCGATGACCGCTGACAGCTGGTCCACCGTCCAGCGCCACCCGTAGCGCATCGCCCGGTAGTCCATGCCCGACTGCGTCAGTCCGGCGTACGGCGTCCCCGTGCCCCGGCCGCCCGGCCCCGCAATTCCGTAGCCGATGTCGACCGCGGGCTGACCGCCCATGTCGAACGGCACCGCGTCGTACGGCACCAGCCCGCCCATGTCCTGCATCGCCCACAGCCGCTCGGCGTCGCGCTTCGACACCTGCTCAGTGCCCCCGGCTTCTCATTCTGAACGTGAAGCCCTTGTCCGGAACGAAGGACGGAAAGAGAACCCAACGGTCCGTCTTCAATTCATAGGTCGGCGGAACGAGCTCCATATCGGCCTCGTGCAGCAAGGTCGCGACAATCAACGGCGGTTGCGTTTCGGCGAACCCGCGGCCGGCGCAATGATGCGCGCCGGAGCCGAAAGGCGTGAACACGCCCGGCTGCTTGTGTTCATCACGCCCCGGAGGGTAGCGGTCTATGTCGAACCGTCGCGGATCGGGAAAGTGCTCCGGCAGGTCATGCGTGACGAAAAAAGCGGGGAACAGATCCGCACCCGCGGGAATGCGGTGTCCGGCGAAGTCGAACGAAGTGGTCACCTTGCGTTGGATTCCCGGGACCGGCGTGTACATGCGCAGCGCTTCCAGCATGATCTCTCCGTCCTGGGCCGCGGCGGGGACCGAAGACAATGCCACCAGAAGCAGGACGAGGGCACACTTGTTCTGCGTCATGCTTGCCTCCCAGGGTTTCGAGAAAGGCGGCCCAAGAGCCGGTAGGCCCTGTACGCCCCCCGCGACAGGATCGAAAGCGCATTCCCGGCGATCGGGAACCGGCCGCGCGGCAGGAATTCCGCCACGTCCAGGTCCTCCATCGCGGCCAGCGCGCGCTTCAGCCCCGACGTCACCAGGTCGTGGAGCCGCTGGTCGCCGAGGTCGAGCCCGCCGCATGCCAGGATGCAGGGCATGAGAACACCCAGCATGTTCTGGCGGTAGCTGCGCCAGCAGTCGTCGAACGTGAAGTCCCTGGCCCCCAGGCGGCACACGATGTCGTGGTACTCCTCGAGCGCCCCGCGCTCAATGCGGCGGCGGTCGCCCGGGACGACGTTGGTTCCGAGGAAGTACGCCACGTCGTAGAGGCCGGCGCCCAGACCGCAGCCCTGCCAGTCCACTACGGCGAAGTCGTCGCCGGCGACCGCGCTCGCGCCCGCCGAGGCGCCGAGCGCGGGGCTGAAGAACATGTTCTCCCCCCGGTAGTCGCCGTGGACGAAGGTCCTGGGCCCGGCCGCGACCGCCGCGAAGTGCGCGGTGATCCGCGGTCCCAGCGCCTCGGCCAGCCAGCGGGTCTGCGGCGAGAACGAGTCGCCGAAGCGGTCGAGAACGACCGGAAGGCACAGCAAGTACGCGATCTGCATGAAGCGCCGGAACCTCGGGCCGAGGACGTCGCTGCAACCGGACAGGGCCGGGTGGTCAACCGCGCCCCAGAACTGCCCGTGAAGCCTGGCGATCTGCCGTACGGCGAGTCTCGCCCGACCCGCCTCGACGCCCGCGACCTGGATCGGCGCCTCCAGGTCGCGCAGATCTTCGAGCACCAGGACGAACCGGTGCGTATCCGCGTTGAAATCGCCGTACAGGAGGGCCGGGGATCGGATGCGCGCATGCCGCGCCACGTGGCGGTAGAACAGGTACTCGCGCTCGTGCATCGACAGCCACTTCGCGAACCGGAACGCCCTGCGATTCGCGGTCGGCAGCTTGACGATGACAGTGGCGGGGACCGCGGGGAAGCCGCCGGCGGTGGTCAGGTGACAGCGCAGGAGCCTTCCGAAAGCATTGGTGGCGGACCCGAGGTCCTCGGCGACGACGTTCCTTGTCGCCGGCTGATCGGATGCGCCGCCCGCGGCCAGAGCCCGCTGCATCCAGTCCGCGTCAATCGCGGCCGGGTCGTCGCAGAGGGCCGGGCGGCTCGTCATGTCGATTCCTCCCGCCCGCGGTGGCCGGGCGCAAGGCCCGCCCGGCGCCCCGTCACTCGACCTCGATGAAGATCGGGTTCGAATAGAACCAGAGGTCGTCCCAGGGGTTCTCGTCGGGGCCGTCCATCGGCGGCTCGAGGTCCACGGTGCTCGTGCCGCGCACCCGGACGTAGAGGTCGCGGTCTACCGCGGGCAGCGCCGCCTCGACGGCGTAGCGGTCTCCGTCGCGGGCCAGCGCGTCGCGCGTGAACCGGGCCAGGACCCGCGTCGTCGGGTTGCGGTCGTTCGCCGGATCGGAGGTCGGTCCCCGCACCTCGCCCACGATCACGTCGACCCGCCGGACGGCGGGGTTCTCGCCTGCCGCGTTCACGGTTTCCGGATCGCGGAACGCGACCGTCGCGGTGACCTGCGCCCCCCGCGTGATCCGCAAGGTGCCGCCGAGCCCGGCCTCGCGTTTTCCGCTCGTCAGGGTGACCTCGAGCTCGGTCACCAGGTCCCCGGCGACCGCGAACATGCGGCCCTGCCGCAAGCCGTCGAGGACGCCGGCGTAGGTCGGGCGCGCGTGGACCCAGGTCTTG
Source organism: Vicinamibacterales bacterium (assembly GCA_965261285.1). GTDB lineage: Bacteria > Acidobacteriota > Vicinamibacteria > Vicinamibacterales > UBA8438 > JAJEEA01. The sequence goes on from OZ253457.1 coordinate 1,297,627, forward strand.
TGGAACTCGCCGGGCCAGAAGTCGCTCCCGGCTCTCACCGGCTCGGTGTAGTGGAAATGCGAGTCGGACGAGGCCACGATCCAGAATCGCCGCCCTTCGCCGAGCAGCGCGTCCCACAGCCCGCCGACAATGGCGGTCATCTGGTCGAAGCCCCCCAGGGTTTGCGCACCCGGGTTCCAGTAGCCGCCGCGGTACCGGCTGCGGCTCGTCGGGGAGAGGGTGGCGGCTTGGTGGCCGGGCGCGCCCTCCATCCCGCGGTACACGTCCGGCGCGAGGTCGTTGTTCTCGCGCAGCTCCCACGGCTCGTCGCGGCCATAATGCCCGAGCGCCTCCGCCGACCGGGAGGGATGGTTCGCGAACAGGATCGGCAGCCTGTCCAGCCCCTGCATGTGCGCCAGCGCCTGTCGTCGGAGCCCCGCCGACTGCCGGCGCGGGTCGGGGGGCAGGGCCCAGTCCTCGTTGTAGTCGAATCGACTCTCGATCTCGTACAGCACCGACGCCTCGTCCTCGGCACGGGGGATGATCAGGGTGTGGTGGTCCATGCCCGGCAGGTTGAGCTCCAAGCCGTAGAACTGCAGCACCTCGGGAACGAGCTCGCGCGACAGGGTCAGCTCGCGGTACGCCTGTTCCAGGTTCACCTTGGAGTGGTACGGGCCGCCGTGATCGGTCGTCACCATCCAGCGCAGGCCGAACCGCCGCGCCATCACGGCGTTGCGCGGCGTCGAGTACAGAGCATCCCGTCCCTTGATCGGGCTCGGCGGGACGGTGCGGTAGTCGTAGCCGGTGCTCCAGTGGCTGTGGATGTGCGAATCGCCGGCCAGCCATTCGCGGTCGGCGGCCGGTTGGGCCAGTGCGAGGGCGGCCGCCGCGCACAGCACGCAGCACCAGGCGAGACGCAAAGAGGCGACACCTTGCAAGGACATGGTCAGCCCGGGGTCGTTCGCTCGCTCGGTGAATCTCCCGTTCGCGACGTCGCTTCGGCAGCCCGCCGCCGGCGCGCTACCCGGAACCGGAAGCGGTCGTCGGGACTGGGTGTGGGGACGGGGCTGATCCTCAGCGCGTAGTCGGGAGGGTCCAGGACCAGCTCGACTTCGCGGACGATGGTGGCCATCGTCGCGGCGATGGCCACCTCGGCGAATCCGGCCCCGAGGCAGACGTGCGGGCCGGCGCCGAACGGCGCGAACACGCCGGGCTGACGGTGCTCTCGCCGCTCCGGGGCATAGCGCTCGATATCGAAGCGCTCGGGCTCGGGAAAGTACTGGGGCAGATGGTGCGGCACGGTGGTCGCCACGATGACCGTCTCTCCGGCCGGGATGGTGTAGCCGGCGAACTCGAACGTGTTCGACACGGTGCGCGTGATGGCCGGCGCGATCGGATACATCCGCAGCGTCTCGAGCGCGACCCGGTGCGTGACATCGAGATGGCGCGCGGCGTCAGCGGTCAGCGTGCCGTCGGCGAAGCTCGCATCCACCTCGGCGGTCATCCGGTCGAGCAGGTCGGGGTGCTTCAGCAACGCGTAGAGCATGAACGCGCAGGTGCTTCCCACCGTGTCGAGCCCGGCGATGAACGGCCCCAGCACCGCCGGCATCAGATCGGTCTCGGGCAGGAACTGCGGATCGACATGATGGAGCGCCAGCAGGTCGTCCACCAGGTCGGGCTCGGCGACGGGCCGACGGTCCGGGTCGTGGGCCGCCTTCACGGTCGCGTAGAGTTCCTCGACCCGCTGACGGGCGCGCCGGAAGCGCGGGGTTCGCATCAGCATGACCGGCCGCTGGCGCGTGACGCGCGCCGCGAGGATCGTGCGCACGAAAACGATCATGTCGTCCAGGTAGTCGCGCGGAGACACGCCGGCGGCGATGGTGCCGAGCTGCTCCGTGACGATGCGCTGCAACGCGTGCAGGCCGGGAACAGGCTCGTCGACGGGCCACTCGGCAACCTCGCGCCGCGTGATGGCGATGACGTCGTCGAGGTGCTCGTGGATGAACGAGCGCGAGTAGCCCGGCTTCTGCGCCTTGCGCATCCGGATGTGCTCGGCCCCGTCCATGCTCAACATCGAGCGCGCCGCGCCGAACTCTTGGTCGAAGTCCATCCAGAACTCGCGCGAGCGCAGGTGCCTGCTGCCCTCGCGCGTGACGAACAGGTTGGCCTCGGGTCCGGCAAGCACCGTGAACCTGCGGTGGAGTGCGCGGACGCGGAAGACCGGACCGAGTCGCAGGTACTGCCGGGTGAAGAAGGCCCCGACGTCTCCGGCCATGGCGAGTGCATCCCCGACCAGGGGCAGACCCGGCGCGCTGGGCGGCGCAGGCGACAGGGTAGCCTTCATCCGGTGATTCCTCGCAAGGTCTGACCGGCTTCCCGCCACGCCTCCAGCTTGGCGGAGTCAAGGACAGGCGTTCTCAAGAGCATCGTGCGATAGTCTGTGAAGTGCGGTCCCGGGACGGCGACCTCGGCGCAGCCGCGCTGTGCAGCTGCTGCAGCCAGCCTCGGGACACGCAAGCACAGTAGCACCACCTTGCCGACACTCCAACTATTATCACATGCCGCATGTGGTCGGCATGCACGTGCAAGCCAAAAAGATGTTCTTTCCGTGTACTATGGGTCCGGTTGGCTACTTCGGACCCGATTGCCGGTGGACCATCGGGCGCGTCCGGATCCAGCGCGCTACCGTCGCGGGACGTGGAGGCCCGCAACGGCTCGACCCGGACCCGGCGCGGAACGCGCCGGAGAAGGACTAGTGACCGCATCCGACGAGCAGGGGCGCGAGATCGAGGCGCTTCGCGAGCGCATCTCCAGTCTGAGCGCCGCCATCCTGCGCATCAGCGCGAGCCTCGACGTGGGCACCGTCCTGCGCGAGGTCGTCGACAGCGCCCGCGCGCTGACCGGCGCCCGCTACGGGGTGATCACGACCGTGGACGAGGCGGGGCAGCCGCAGGACTACGTCATCTCCGGCCTGACCCTGGACGAGGAGCGGCAGTTGCTGGAGTGGCCGCATGGGCTGGGCCTGTTCGAGCACCTTCGCGACCTTCCCGGGCCGCTCCGCCTGGCGGACCTGCCCGCCTGGATCCGCTCGCTCGGATACACCCCGGACCTGGGGGTGTCGAAGACCTTGCAGGCGACGCCGATGCGGCACCGCGGCGCACACGTGGGCAACTTCTTCCTCGGAGAGAAGGAAGGCGGACGGGAGTTCACGGCCAGCGACGAGGAGATCCTGGTGCTGTTCGCCGCGCAGGCGGCGGCCGCGGTCGCCAACGCCCGCACCCACCGCGACGAGCAGCGGGCGCGGGCCGACCTCGAGGCCCTGGTCGAGACGACGCCGGTCGGGGTCGCGGTCTTCGACGCGCGGACCGGCGATCCGGTGCTGTTCAACGGGGAGGCGAGACGGTTGGCCGAGGAGTTGAGCGCGCCCGGCCACCCCCCGGCGCAGTTGCTCGAAGCGTTGACGTGCCGCTTCTCCGACGGGCGCGAGGTCGCCCTCGCCGAACTGCCGATGAAGCGAGTGATCAGCCAGGCCGCGTCGGTGCGCGCCGAGGAGGTCGTGCTCTCGGTCCCGGACGGTCGGAGCATCACGCTGCTCGTCAACGCCACCTTGGTCCACTCCGCCGACGGCGCGGCGCAGTCGATGGTCGCCACCATGCAGGACCTGGCGCCGCTCGAGGAGCAGGAGCGGCTGCGGGCCGAGTTCCTCGGCATGGTGAGCCACGAGCTGCGGGCGCCGCTGGCCGCCATCAAGGGGTCGGCGGCGACCGTGCTCGGCGCCTCGCGGGCCCTGGATCCGGCCGAGGCGCGGCAGTTCTTCCGGATCATCGACGCGCAGGCCGATCACATGGGCGGGCTGGTCGGCGACCTGCTCGATGCCGGTCGCATCGACGCCGGCACGCTGCCGGTCGACCCCCAGCCGTCGGAGGTGGCCGCGCTGGTGGACCAGGCCCGGACCACGTTCCTGAGCGGCGCCGGCCGGCAGGCCCTCCGCATCGGCCTGACGCCGGACCTGCCGCGGGTGATGGCCGACGAGCGGCGCATCGTCCAGGTCCTCACGAATCTGTTGTCCAACGCGTCCCGACATGCTCCCGAGTCGTCCTCGATCCAGGTCGACGCGGCGCGCGACGGCGCGCACGTCGCGGTCTCGGTCACGGACGAGGGCCAGGGCGTGCCGCCCGAGCAGCTACGGCGCCTGTTCCGGAAACACACGAGCGTCGGCGGCGGCGACCGGACGGGCGGGGTCGGAGGCGCCGGCCTGGGCCTGGCCATCTCGAAGGGGCTGGTGGAAGCCCACGGGGGCCGCATCCGGGCCGAGAGCGCCGGGCCGGGACGCGGCACCCGGTTCACCTTCACACTCCCGGTGGCCGGGGACGGCGGGCCGGACGCTTCGCCGGACGTTTCGCGCTCGTCGGGCGACGGGTCCGATCCGCCGCGCATCCTGGTGGTGGACGACGACCCGCACATGCTGCGTTACGTCCGCGGCGCGCTCGAGGCGGCCGGGTATTCCGCGCTCGTGACGGGCGACCCGGAGGAAGCGCAACGCCTCGTCAGCGCAGAGGGTCCGCAACTGGTCCTGCTCGATCTGGTGCTGCCCGGCACGGACGGGATCGAATGGATGCGGCGCGTCCCGGAGATGGCCGACCTGCCCGTCATCTTCATCTCCGGCTACGGACAGGGCGAGACCATCGCGAGGGCGCTGGAGGCCGGCGCGGCCGACTACATCGTCAAGCCCTTCTCGGCGGCGGAGCTGACGGCGCGGGTCCGGACAGCGCTGCGCCGGCGGGCCGGGGCCGAGGCCTTCGCGCTCGGAGAGCTCGCCATCGACTACGGGCAGCGGCGCGTGAGCGTGGCCGGCCGCCCGGTGCGGCTCACACGCTCCGAGTATGAGCTTCTGCGCCTGCTCGCGGTCAACGCGGGACGGGTGGCGACGTACGATTCGCTGCTGCGCCAAGTGTGGAGAGGACGCGCGAAGGATCCGAAGCTGGTACGCACGGTGGTGAAGAACCTCCGCCGCAAGCTGGGCGACGACGCGGCCAGCCCGGTCTACGTCGTCACCGAGCGCGGGGTCGGCTACCGCATGGGCAGGCCGGGCGGCTTGTGAGCCCTCGTTTGGTCAGTCCCGGAGCGCCAAGTCCCGCTCCGCCTGCGAAGCGTCCTGCACGCATGTTTCTGACCCTGCAAAGCGCTCGACCGCGGCTACGCCGACCTGCGGGGGCGGCTACCGCCGGATTCAGGGCACTGCATTCCCGGCCGTGGGCCGCGATCGAGCCGGGAACCATCTCAACTAACCGCGAGAGGGTCCCGCGGATTCCTCCCCGTCGTCTCACCACCCCACCACCAAGGCACGCCAAAAACAACACCTAATCGACGCGTAGGCACACGAAAAAAACATGAATCATGCCCTACAATAGGCAGGATCTGATTGGGTGTGGCATGGCGACGACACGCTCGATGACATCTGTGTCTCGTAGCGCCGTACGAACTGCCGGCGGACACGGTGACGGCCGACGAGATCGACCGCATCGTGATCTGAAAGCGGGGAAGCTGTGAACTGATGACCAAGCCGGTTCCTGGTCGGCCGGCCGCCCCGCCTCTCGACCGGCACAGCTTCAACGCCGGGTACGTTGCGCGGTTCTGCATCGGCGGCGGGCGCTCGAGCTCGCAGCGCTCACCCGGCTGCCGCGTCCTTGACCCAGTCCGGTTACGCCGTCATGTCGAATCCACCGCGATCGAGGCCGACGTTACACGAATCCGTCCGGTGTCCGCTGCTCGACCACGACGCCGAAGCGTGGATCCGGTGCTGCACGGCCCGTTTCCTGCCTCTTGCCCGGCGCGTCGCGGGCAATGACGCGACGGCCCACGACGCGCTCCAGGAGAGCTGGATCATCGTGTTGCAGAAGCTCAGGCAGTACCAGGGCGGCCCTCCCGCCTGCGCCTGGGTGGCGGCCATCGTACGTCACGAGGCGACGCACCGCCTCATGGCCGAACGGCGCAAGCTCCCGCCGGCCGCCGCCGACAGCGAATCCGCCGGCTCCGAATCTCGGGCCCGCCCGTTCGCCGATGCCGCGTCCCCGGAGTCGGCCCTGTACTTCCGCGAATTGACGCGCGTGCTGCTCGAGGTGATAAACGAGCTGCCGCCTGCCTTCCGCGACGTCGTGCGGCTCCGCGACCTCGAGGAGCGCCCGCCCGCCGACGTCGCCCGCCGACTGCATCTCTCTCGGGCGAACGTGGCCGTGCGCCTGCATCGGGCGCACCGCCTGTTGCGCCCGATCGTCGAGCGTCGTCTCTCCGGAACTCCCGAGCCCCGCCGGCACGATCCGAAGGAAGACCTGTAGTCCGGCCCTCTGCTCAGCGATGCGGCCCGGCAATTCCGACCTCTGCGATCCGGCGCCGGAGTGGCCGGGGACCGCCAGCGCATGCACCCCTTCTACCTGGGCGTGCGCGGGTACCCGGGCGTGCGCGGGGAGCCGAGGAATCAGCTCATGAGCCGGGGACCAGCCTGGTTCGCGCACTTCCAGGCAAGGGAAGTATCGAGATGGGGCTCATGATCTTCACCGCGCTGATGATGACACGACCGCTACCCGCCGTGTCCGTTCTGGCCGCACGCCGGCGGTGGCGGGTACTGGCGCAGGTACTTCGGCGACAGCGGGTGGGGGTTGCAGGCCGAGTACTTGTTCCTGGCTCCGACCAACTGGCACCACCAGGACCATCACGGCATCCTCAGCGCCGTGAAGGATCTGGGCGGCGACCCGAATGGCGTCTATCTGGTACTTCGTGCGGTCGCCGTTGCCCGCCCGCTGCGGGGATCCGCCCGATCGCGCCTGCGTTCGAGACCCGCGGGACGTCAGGTGGGGCCCCGCCCCGGGGATCGGCCTCGGGTTCTCCAGGCGGGTGGGCCGTCGCGCCTTCATCGCTCCGGAGGGCCGCGTGGGCCTGGGCCCCCTCTCGCCGGATTCCGGATCTCCCTGGCCGCGGGCATCATCCTGCCGTGAGGATGTCATGCGGAGGATACGATTTCCCGTCCCGAACTTGGAGCTCCTCCTCGACCGTCCGGGCCCGACAGAGAATCTGTAATCGCGGCCCTCCCCAGACTCTCTTATGGGAGAACGCCGACAACCCGCTGAGCGGGGGCGTCGGGACTCGCCAAGAAGGGGGGAGCGGATGAGGACAAGCAGCTCCGGCTACGGCGGCAAGCACACGTCGTCTCGACCGGGTTCTGGACTATGTGCGCCGGGACCGCCTCGACAATCGGAACTCGGCGGAATCACGCGCCCGGCAGCCAGCCCCATGTCCGCCTTCCTTCGCACGATCGTTGGGGAACGGTCGCGGCGCCGGTGGGGTAACCGCTGTCTGGCAGCCGCAACCGAGCCGTCCTGGCCGCCGGTGACAGTCGAGACGGTCCTGGCCTACCTCAACCGGGAGCGGATCCGCGCCACCTACGCTGCAGTCGCGGCGGTGGTCGGTATCTGCCCGCCGGCGCTTGCCCGGGCGCTGGGTGACCGCCGCCCGGAGGCCTCGTGGGTGGTCAACGCGGTGTTGGGGATGCCGACCGGTTACAGGCCTCACCAGATCCACCCGGAGCTCCTGCGGAGGCCGGAGATCATCAGAAGCCCACGGGAGCTCTCGGAGAGGATGAAGGGAGGTAATGCAAGCGCAGCCCGGGACGCCCGGGACGTCAGTCTGTAGATCGAATCGCACTTCGGGTCCACGGCGCCGACGAAGACGCGGGGAACGGCTGCGGGGGGTTATTCAACGAGGGCAAGTCGGCCTTCGCGGCCGGGGGCTCCGCGCAGGCGACCGAGCGGAGTCATCGCCGACGAGGGGGTCGTCGGCTTCGACGTGGGGGCCACGGGCTCGCTGACAGTGCGGTGGGGGCCGGGTGCCCGGGGCACGTTTCCCGCCGTTGTGAACCAGGGATGGGGCCGGCAGAGCGCTGTTCGCCCCGGGCGGTCCGGTATCAGCGCCGGCCGCGTCGCGGCCGCCCCTCCACCTTGCCGCTGGGCCGGGTTTTCGCCGCCAGCAACGGCGGCGTTGCCGAAGCCGCGGAGTGGGTATTCCCTCCCGAACGCCGACATCATGCACGGCATTCAAGCGGCGGGAAGTGCGGTCTTCGACCCGGGGCGCGGAGCGTCGGCTGCGGGCTGCACCTCGTGGCCGTCTTCGGCCTCACGACCGACTGGGGCGGGCCGGCTCGGGAACGCTCGTGCGGCATTTCACGATGAGAAGAGGCATGACCATGCGAATCGCTATCGCGCTGACGCTAGTGGTCCTCGCGGCGCATCCAACGGCTGCACAAGGTCGAAGGACGCAGGTCGTGACGGGCATCAGCTTGGCGTCGCTCGGCGTCTACGCGGCCGCCATGGATCGCGACTGCGACGTCCACCCGCAGACCACGCTGGTCGCCGGCTCGTGTGAGTGGCGGACCACGCGAGGAGTCATTGCCGGGATCCCACCCGAGCTGCCCAGGGACCAGCTGGCCGCCGGCCTGACCGCCGCGGCCATCGGCGGCCTGATGGTCGGCGGCGCATGGGAGCCGTCGAAGGCTGTCGACAGCATCTTCACCGCCGGCGCCGGGTTCCTCATGCTGGCGACCTCCTGGGACGCCACCTGGGTACGGGACACCGTGCACGTCGACGCCGGCGACGGCCGCCGGCTCACGACGTGCCCGGACCCGCGCCACTGGTCCTACAGCTGGATGACCAGGGACTACGACAGGGGCCTCGACAGCGGCTGCAGGCACGAGTCGTTCAGCCGGGTCCACATGATGTGGTCCGGCTTCGCGGCGCTCGGGCTCGCTGCTGGCCGGGCGCTGTGGCGAGACGAGCCGCCGCTGACGGTCGACTTGCGGCCCGGCGGGATCTGGGTCGGCAAGACCATCTCGTTCTGAGGGAGGAGACCATGATCAAGCGCGCAGCGCTCCTCTGGATGCTCCTGGCCCTGGCCTCCGTACCGGCCGAGGCCCAGACCCGGTTCGAGGTCTCGGCGGGGCCCCAGTTCGGCATGCAGGACCGGGAGACGCCGATCTCGCGCGGCTGGCTCGTGTCCGCCGGCTTCGAGGTCGACGATCAGGACTTCATCGTCGAGGGTTCGTGGCACCTGTCCGGTTCTGCCCACGAGAGGTACTTCGGCGGCGCCGACCCTTGGGACGACACCGGCCTGGAGCTCCGCAGCGGCAGGATCCTGACGCTGGCCGCCGGCATCCGCAGCCGTGACCAGGAGGGCGTCATCGTGCCCTTCTATCAGGTGCTGCTGGGAGGGTTCCAGAGCAAGTGGCGCACCGACTTCGAGTACCCGGCATCCATCGACGTCGAGGCCGGGAACGCCGAGCCGTGCGGAGGCTTCGCGGACGGCGTGTTCGTGCACCCGTGTCTCGAACAGAAGTACCCTGCGTACCGCGAGGAGCGCCACCACGCCTTCATGATGCAGCCCGGCATCGGGCTGGACGTGCGCATCCGCCGGGAGGTCGCGGTCCGCGTGGCGGCCGACCTGCTCTTCCTCGTGAACCGCGAGTACGTGGCCGGCTACTCTCGACTGTCCGCCCGCGTCGTCATCGGTTGGGGGCGCTAGTGCCATGCGGTTCGAGGTGACCGTCGTCGTTGCCGCGCTACGGGGGCGTCAGGCAGCCCATCATCGCCAACTCCCTCGTCGCCCGGCGCCGCGGTGTCCCCTGAACGGGAGCCGGTCGGAAGCTCCACCAGTTGCGTATTTCGGCCGAAGTGGAACACCGATTTCGGAGGAAGTGGAACAGCGATTCCAGGAAGTGGAACACGGATTTCGGGATGTGGAACAGCCATTCCGGGGAAGTGGAACGCGGGTTCCGGGGTCGTGAACGCTCGTCGGTAGCCTGACCGCGGCACGCTACGCCTTCCGAAGGGAGGGTGAGGCGATGCCGGCACGGAGGCTGCTGATGAGGAAGATTCGCGAGGTACTACAGCTCAGACACGAGCAGGGACTGTCCCACCACGCGGTGGCCGGGCCTGCGGCGTCGGGGTGGGGACGGTCAACCGCTATCTGCGGCGGGCGGCGGAATGCGGGCTCGGCTGGCCGCTGCCGGCCGACCTGGACGACGCGGTGCTCGAAGGCCGGCTGTTCGCCGCCCCGGTGCGGGACCGAGTCCGGCCCGACTGCGCGCACATCCACCGCGAGCTGAAGCGCGACGGCGTCACGCTGCAGCTCCTCTGGGAGGATTACGCCGATGTGGGAACCTCCGGACGCTGCGGCGCAACGGAGCGTTCGACGAATCAGGCCCTTCCACCGCGCCGGTGCTCAGCTATGAGAGAGCCCAGCCGGGATTGCGCCGCTTCGTCCGGAACTTGAACGCCTTGGAGGGATGGGCGATGGGAATCGGGTCGATCGTCAGGTCGTAGTCGGGCGGGTCGAGGGTCAGCTCCGCCTCGTGCACGAGGGTAGCCATGGTGACGGCGATGCCGACCTCCGCGAACCCCGCCCCCAGGCACGTGTGCGACCCAAGGCCGAAGGGCGCGAACACGCCGACTTGGTGGTGCTCGTACCGCGGGGGCGCGTAGCGGTCGATGTCGAAACGCTCGGGGTCGGGGAAGTACTGCGGCAGATAGTGCGGCACCGCCACCGCCATCAGCACGTTCTCGCCCGCGTTCAGCCGGTAGCCGCCGAGCTCGAACGAGTTGGACACGGTGCGGGGAAGGGCGGGCGCGGTCGGGTACATCCGCATGGTCTCAAGAGCCGCGCGGTGGGTGACGTCGAGCTTCCGGATGTCCCGCACCGTCGGCCCGCCGTTCGCGAAGATGGCGTCCGCCTCCGCGGTCATGCGCTCGAGCACGTCCGGGTGCTTCAGGATCGAGTAGAGCACGAACGAGCAGACCCCCGCCATGGTGTCGAGACCGGCGATGAACGGGCCGAGCACCCCCGCCCGCAGATCGGTCTCGGGCAGGAACTCGGGGTCGGCGCGGTGCAGCTCGAGCAGGTCGTCGATCAGATCGGGGACGGCGGCGCGGCGACGCGCCGGATCGTGCGACGCCGAGACCTGCTGGTACAGCTTCTCCGCCCGCGCCCGGGCCCGGCGGAAGCGGCGCCCCCTCAGCAGGCTGGGGGCGCGCTGCCGGGTGACGGTCGCGAGCAGGAGGTCGCGCACGAAGACGATGAGGTCGTCCAGGTAGGCTCGGGGCGAGGTGCCGGCAAGCGAGAATGCCCAGCTCGTCGGTGGCAATGCGCTGGAGCGCGTAGTGGGCGGTTATCGGCCGGTCGGTCGGCCAGGCCGCGATCTCGCGGCGCACTATCTCGACCAGCTCGGGGATGTGCTGCTCGGCCGCCGCCCTTGAGTACCCCCGGTTCATCCCGTTGCGCATGCGGTCGTGCTCGCCGCCGTCCATGCTCATCACCGCGCGCTCCGCGCCCAGCTCCGCCGCGAAGTCTCTCCAGGCCTCGGCGCTCCGCAGGTGGTTCCGCCCCTCCTTCACCAGGAACATGTTGGCTTCGGGACCGGCGAGGACGGTGATCCGGCGCTTGAACGCGCGCACCCGGAAGACGGGTCCCAGCCGCTGGTACTCGCGCGTCAGGTAGGCGCGGACGTCGCCGGCGAGGCTGAAGGCGTTGCCGGCCACCGGTATGCCCGGCGCCGCTGGTGGCGCGAGGCCCGCCACCGACCGCTCGACGGCGGAGGCCACCGCGTGGCCGGCGAGCGGCTCCGCGCGAAGCTCGGTGATGCGCTGCCGTGCGCGCTTCAGCTCGCGCGGCGGCACGAGCTGCTCGAAGCGGCCGCAGGCATCGATCAGGCGGATGAGCGCGACGTCCCGCGGGGCGGGGCTCTCGCCGTCCGAGAGCACGTGCGCGAGGCGGCGCCGCAGATCGTGATCGGCGTCGTCGAGCACCGAGTAGCGGCGGGCGCCCAGGACCCAGAACCCTCCGTTCTCGACGGCGAGGACGCCGCGGTCCACCAGTCGGTCCAGGGCCGCCTGGCGGATCTCGCCCGCGCGCTCTGCCGTCTGCTCTACCCAGGAGGCGATGCCGTGCCCGTTGGCCGCGGCATCGATCCGCGCCAGCAGCGGATCGAGGAGGTCGTCCCCCGAGCGGCGTCGGATCAATCGAGCGGAGCGCGAGGCCGTTTTCGATGCGCTTGGCCAGCGCTAGATCGACCAGCACCGAACCCGCGAGGGCATGGTGCACCGCTTGGCGCCGCGCCGGCGGCAACCGGCCGGTCTCGCGGTCGAGCAGCAGCAGGCAGAGCGCTTCGGCGCAACTCGGCTCGGGCCGGCGAGCTGCGTCGCCGCTGCTTCGGTGGTTTCCAGGCATCGTGCGCCGCCTCCGGCCCTCGACGCTCCACGGGCCGAGGGCAAAGCCAGACTCCCGGCCGGCGCGACTGCGCGGGACGCAGGTGGCACCGCCCGCGACGGACAGGCGATGAACGAATTTTAATTATAGCTCACGTCCATGGTGGTCGGGGGCCTTCTCCAGCGAGGCCTGGGGCACGAATCCATCTCGCCAACGCTGCGCGGTTCACTTGCGCCAGCTCTACGCACCACGCCCTCACGATGTCGTGACGCTGGCCGACGGGCTTGATTGCGCTGCTCGCCGCGTCCGCAGTCGGTTGACCGAATACCGACTATCGGACCCAAGGGCGGCTTACCCAGCGGCGTGGCCTGCGATCAAAGCCCATCCATCGCCGCCGCGCAGGGTGGAGCTACGTGTCAGATCAAGGCACGATGGAGGACCAAGTGCTTTAGGTGGGGACAGTGATTCAAGCCGTAGGTTCTCTTATCGCAGTCTGCCTTCACCAACCGTTTGCGCTTCCTGTGCCAGCGCCGGATCCTGTAGGATCTCCAGCGGAGGTGTCCATGAGGGTTCATCTTGCCGCTGCCGCCGTCGCGCTCGCGTTCGTGCTCCCAACTCCCGCCGGTGGTCAGGACGGGTACGAGTACCTGGTGCTCGCGACCACCCGCACATCCACGATGGAACGCGAGATGAACGAGGCAGCGGAGCAAGGCTACCGTTTCGAGGCGGTGATGGGCGGAGACCGCGAATCTGGCGACACGGAACTGGTGGCGATAATGGAGCGCGATCCGTCGCCGGCCAGACGCCACTACCGTGTGCTGGCGACCTCGGCGACCTCGACTTTGCAGGAGGAGCTGGAGGAGGCCGGGGCGCAGGGCTACGACCATCGCGGGCAGACCATCTACTCGTCGTTCTTCGGCGGGCGGGAGATCGTCGTCGTCCTGGAGCGCGACGAGGATTCGGCCGCACGGTACGACTACGAGCTGCTCGCCACGAACCTGACATCGACCATGCAACAGGAGTTGAGCCGCGCCGGTCGGCGGGGATTCGAAGCCGTCGGACTGACCGTGGGGGAGACCGAGTTCGGCGGATCCGAGCTGGTGGTCATCACGCGCCGCATCGACGCCCAATGATCACGTGCGCGCCGAACCCGCTACGGCCGCCGTCGCCTGTGCGACGGCACAGAGGCGCTCCCCGGCGTGGCCCACAGTGAACACGTCACACCGCGCGACGGCGCGGTTCCGCCCGGCATGCACGACCGTCGCCCTGGCGATCAGCGCGTCTCCCGCGGCAGGGCGCAAGTACTCGACCGACAGCCCAGCGGTCACGACGCCCCTGCCCAACAGGCTCCCGGCCGCAAACGTCATCGTGTTGTCGGCCGCGTAGCAGATCACGCCCCCGTGCACGAATCCGCCCTGATGGCACAGGTCAGGCCGGATGAGGATCCGCAGTTCCGCCTGCCCGTCGCCCAACCGGGCCAGCTCCGCGCCGACGAGCACGCTGAATGGCTGGGCGGCGAGGATGCGTCGCCCCGATTCGAGTTGGTCGCTCATCCTCTACTGCCTCTTCGGATCGTCCGGTTCCCGGAAGGGTATCCACGGACTCCCAGGATCAAGGGGCACGCCCCCTGGCCCCCCTGGCTGCTGTGTTCCGCCCGCTCGAGTATATGGCCCACCAGTCTATCGAGCCCGGCGCTGGGCGCATCGTTGCGGAAGAGGGCGCGGTCGAGCGGGCTCTCTACCGGGCGGTGAAGGTTGGTGTCGAGAAGGGCCTCGTCCGGATCGATCGTGTGACCGATCAACCGCCGGGATGCGGACGCGCTCAACGCGGTGCTCGCGGGGTGCGACCCTCGTGTTCCACGCGGGCTCGCCGGCCCTGCCGGCGCCGCGCTGCGTTGGCGACTGCGTTGCCCCTTGGGCGGGTGAAGATCACGCCCGCCCGGCGGAGATATTGCGGACTGCGGTGAGCGCGCGGTCGATGTCGGCCCGCGAGACGTCGAGGTGGGTGACGGCCCGGATAGCCCCGCCGGCGCCGCTCATGCGCACGCCGGCCGCCGCGAGGCGGTCCAGGAACTCCCGGTTGCCCAGGCCCAACCCGGATGCGTCGAAGAACACCATGTTGGTGTCCGGGGCGGCGGTGCGGACCTCGATGCCGTCGATTTCGGCCAGCCCGCGGGCGAGCCGGCTCGCGTTCTCGTGGTCTTCCACAAGGCGGTCGACGTGGTGGTCGAGGGCGTACAGGCACCCTGCGGCGGCGATGCCCGCCTGCCGCATGGCGCCGCCGAAGGGTGCACGACAGGAAAGTTGAGGATTTGCCGTTAGGGTATTGAGCGAGCGCTGATCGACCGATGCTCGGGTAGGAGGATTCCGACCATGCCCGAAGCGCAGGCGGCGAGACCGCTCGGTCACGTGGCCGAAAAAGGGGGCTTCAAGGAGGAGGTGTTCGCCGCGTTGGAGGCGGCCGTCCAGGCCGATGTCGACGCGTTCCTGCGACGCGGAAGGGTGAATGCGCAGGACTTCGAGGCCCTCGAGCGGACCATTCACCGTCGAGCACTCGACGCCGCCGACCAAGTCATCCAGGCGGCTGGGGCGCAGCGTTCGTAGCCGCTCTCGCGGCCGAAGTCGATGCGCTCATCGGACCGGGGAGCGTGGAGGCGCAGGACTTCGAGGCCTTCGAGGAGGCACTCCGTCGCCAAGCCCTCGGCATCGCCGCGCAGATGACGGCGGAGCGGTTCAACGCGGACCACAGCGACCGGTTGGGTTCGACCATCGCGTGCGCGTGCGGCCGGCCGGCGCAGTACGTCAGCCGCCGCCCGAAGACGTTCATCACGCTGATGGGCCCGATGAGGCTGGAACGGGCCTACTACTACTGCCCCGCCTGCCGCCGGGGAAGCTGTCCGCGCGACCGGGCCCTGGACCTGCAAGACACCTCGCTGTCACCGGGCGTGATCCGGCTGGTGGGCATGACGGCAGCCGAGGTCAGCTTCGCCAAGGCGAGCGAGTTGTTGGCGGCCCTGGCCGGGGTGGAGGTCGAGACCCGGCAGGTCGAGCGGTGCGCCGAGGCGCTCGGCCGCGAAATCGCCCGTGACGAGTGCGCCGTCCACGAGCAGACCGCACCGGCGCCTGCGCCCACGATGTACTTGGGACTGGATGGGACCGGCGTGCCGGTCCGCCCGACCGAGGTCGCCGGGCGCCGCGGCAAGCAGCCCGACGGCTCCGCCAAGACCCGCGAGGTCAAGCTGGCGACGGCGTGGACGGCCGAAGGGCGCGACGCCGAGGGCCGGCCTTGCCGCGACCCGGGGTCGGTCAGCTACAACGCCACCGTTGAGAGCGCGGCCAGCCGCGACACCGACCCGCAGCCGGCCGCCTTCCCCCAACGCGCCCATCGCGAGGCGCAACGGCGCGGCTTCGTCACCGCCGCCCGACAGGTCGTCCTCGGCGACGGCGCCCCCTGGATCTGGAACCTGGCCGACGAGCAGTTTCCCGACGCCATCCAAATCGTCGACATCTACCACGCCAAGCAGCATCTGTGCGACGTGGCCAAGGCCATCCACGGGGCCGGGACGGCGCTCGCCCACCAGTGGGCACAGGACCGGAAGGCCGAGTTGGACGCTGGCCGCCTCCGAGACCTGGTCGCGGCGCTGCGCACCCACGCCGACACGCCCGAGGCCCGCCAATGCATCCAGTACATCGTCGGCAACCGCCACCGGATGCGCTATCCGCAGTTCCGGGCTCGGGGCCTGTGCGTGTCTTCGGGCGTCGTCGAGGCCGGGTGCAAACAGATCGGCGCACGGCTCAAGCGCGCCGGCATGCGCTGGACCGTCGCCGGCGCCAACGCCATCCTCGCCCTGCGCTGCTGCATCCTCAGCGGCCGCTTCGAGGACTTCTGGGAGCGACGAGCCGCGAAGGCCGCCTGACGCCATCCAACAATGATGTCGTGCACCCGCCGCCGAAGAGCTGCTTGTAGCGGCGCGCGTGCGCGATAAACTCGCCAGTTCCCGCCAGCACCGCGCCGATGGGGGCACCGAGCCCCTTGGTGAAGTCGATCCAGACGCTGTCCACCCGTTGCGCGACCGCGGCGGGGGAGACGCCGAGGGCCGCGCAGGCGTTGAGCAGTCTCGCGCCGTCCATGTGCATCGGCACCCTTCGCGCCCGCACGCAGGCGGCGACGGCGTCGAGCGCCTCGAGCGGCCACACCGTGCCGCCGCCGAAGTTGTGGGTCTGCTCGACGCAAACGATTCCCACCGGCTGGCCGTAGGGCTCGGGCACCGCGACGACGCGGTCCATCGCCGCCTTCAGCTCGGACGCGGCGAAGATGCCCCGCTCGGTCCGAATCGGCTCGACGATGACGCCGGAGGCGAGGGCGGCCCCGCCCGACTCGGAGCGGATCACGTGGGCCATCCAGTCGGCGACGAGGGCGTCGCCGGGCCGGGTGTGGGTCTTCACCGCCACGAGGTTGCACATCGTGCCGGTGGGCAGCCACAGGGCCGCCTCCTTGCCGAGCAGCTCGGCCACCCGTTCCTGCAGGAGGGTGACGGTGGGATCCTGGCCCTTCTGCTCGTCGCCGACCTCGGCCGCCGCAATGGCCGCGCGCATGCCGGGCGTCGGCCGGGTCTCGGTGTCGCTGAAGAGTGGAATGACGGTGTCCGGCATGGAGCTCTCGCGCCGCGGTTCGTTCCGCGAATCAGAAGATGGCGATCGGGTTCACCGGCGACCCCGTGCCGCCGGGCACCCGCAGCGGGGCGACCACCAGCACGAACTCCCAGCGGTTGAGCCGGGCTGCGGTCTCCGCCGCCGCGTCGAGGTCGATGTTGTCGAGCAGGTTCATCCCGCGTGCGACGATCGCGAACCGGTGGATGGGGTTGACGCGCAGCCCGGGCACACTGTCCGGCGCCTCGTGCACCGAGTCGGCGCCGAGCAGGGCGATGTCGCGCTCGGCGAGGAACGGGATGACCGAGGCGTCCCACCCCGACATCTCCCGCGTCGGTCCCACCGCCTTGCGGTAGGCCCAGCGGCCGGTGCGCAGCAGCAGCGCGTCGCCCGGCCCGAGCCGGACCCCCGGCATACTCCTCCCACGCCTCGATGTCCTCCTGGTACAGCCTGGTTCCCGGCTCGAGGTACGGAACGCCCTTCAGCCGGGGCATGTCGACAAGCACTCCCCGCGTCACGAGGCCGTCCTTCATCTGGGTGGTGTCCATGTCGAGGATCATCAGGCCCCGAGGGGCGCCGCCCGAGGATTCGACGGAGCGGGACGGCCCCCCCTATCACGTTCCCCTCGGTCGTGCGAGAATACCACCAATGAAGCTGCAGGCGCGGGCCCGGACGAACGTCGAGCGACAGCGACAGTCCTGCTCGGCCGGCGCGCCGACCGCGTGGTGGAAGACGGGACTGGCTGAAGGTCCGTCACCGCCAGAACCCTTGGACCAGGATTTCCCGCCGTGATATACTGCCCCTACAGCGACCGCGAACTCCCGGAACACAAGACAAATCGTGAACATATAATACCGCTAGCGCTTGGGGGTGTTGATGGTTTCGCGATATCTGTCGACGCGGTTGTCAATTCACATCTCGGTACAACTCTCGACGGGCCACTCGCCAATGAATTGCTCTTTGCGTTGCGTCGAACTAAGTACAACGCTCGCGGGCACAGTGGCAAGGAGCCTTTGGCGACGATCAAGAACGCGAGCCACGGCTCAGACAACCGACCGGCGCAGGTGTCCTTCCACTCAAAGAAAGGACTAAATATTCGGGATGCACGGGACCGCAAAGAAGTTACGAAGAGTGTCGGTGCTTTCCGTATCAGCACCTCCCTAAACATCGATCTGCCCTTGCGCTTCACCGCCAAGGTGGCACTTGCGGCCGGGTACTACGTTTATGGCAACCTATTCCGTGATCATGTTGATCATCACCGCCTGCGGCACGCAATGAACACCGATCCTGCCAAACTCGACCTGCGTAATCTGGCCGCCCTTGGACCTGAACATTTTACACTGGGAGTTGATAGCTACCTCCATGAGCCTCCGACTGATGAGGATGTAACTATTCTTCGAGCATTCTGTTCTACGGTGAGAGGGTCTGTGGTCGTGTTGATGCCCGGTCCGGACTGTTTCGGGACTGGGGTTGGAATACTAGGACAGTACCTTGGGATGATAATCGTACCTGCCAAGACCACTGCGTTTCCCAACGATGGCGATTATGCGTGGGGGCACGTCGTAGCCAGCGTCGACGGTATGCTCCGACGATGTTCTTGGGTGCACGGGCTCACAGGATGGACGAGAACGCCGTCGAGCGACGAAACGTGACCGCTTGTTTTGCCGCCGCCCGCCTGTCGGCTGTACGCCATCCAGCCGTCGGCCGCGACGTAGCGTCTCACCGTGTTCTTGCTGCACCGGAACTCCTTGGCGATGCGTCTCAGCCCCCAACGGAGCGCCCGCAGTTGCGGCATCGCCTCCACCTCGTCTGACTTCCTCATCTGTGCCCGTGGCCTCCCTGCCCACGGGCGGACATCCTTGCATCCCTGCATCTGCTGACTCCTCCCTCGGACTGGGGGGCAGTTTTCACTGGTCGCTGGGGGGTCAGTTTTCACTGTCGCCTGACAGCGGGCGGCCCGTGCCGCGGCGGTGGACGCGGCGGCGGGGGCCGCAGCTCCAGAGGATGCACCAGCCGCACCGGCGTCACTCCCGCGGTCAGGACCGCGTCCGTCCACGCGAACCGGCCCAGCCCCGCCGCCGTGCGCCGGCCGTCTATCCGCGTCCGCAGCTCCGTGAAGTGGACGGCCCGCACCAGCGTCACGCCGGGCACGATGTCGGGGTCGGTGAACGGCGCCGAACGGCTCCCCACCGTCACTGAGAACGTCTGGATCGCGGTCAGGTCGCCGGGGTCGGACGCGGTCACGCGGATCGTGGCCGTGCTCTCGGCCAGGGCGGTGAGCACCGACACCACGCGCGGGGGGGCTCAGGGGATGGGCACCCGCTCGGCGAGCTCCGCGAACCAGTTGCCGACGTACACGAGCTCCGCCGGCCCCTGGCGCGGGTTGTTCCCCGTCGGGTCTTGTTCCGTCTCCCGGAGCATGACGAAGCGTCGCCCGTCCGGCGCGATGTCCCACTGCCGGAAGGCGCCCCCCAAGACGATATGGTTCTGCAGCGTGAAGAGCCGCTCTGGGCGCGCGGGGGTGAACGTGGGATCGCCGGCGTAGCCGACCGCCATCATCGCCCTGCCGTCGGGACCCGGCGCAATGTAGAAGAGCTCCCCGCCGTCGCGTGACCAGACCGGCGAGAAGCCGCCGCCCGGGGACACCTGCCACTTGCCGTCGTCGATGTTCGGAAGCGGCCGGACGTAGACAGCCGTGCGGCCGGATTCGTTCGACTCGTAGGCGATCCAGCGTCCGTCCGGCGAGACCGCGGGCAACGACTCCGAGAACGAGGTCGCGAGCAGCGGTTCCGAATTCCGGTCGCCGTCGAGCCGCAGAAGGTGGATGTCCGCGTTCGTCATGCTGTTCGCGTGCATGACGACGAGCGTGTCTGGCTCGCCCGCCCATGCCGCCGAGGCCATCTGTATCGGTCCGGTTGTGCTCAATCCCTCCACCTGCCCGGTGCCGTTCGCTGCCTTCCGGGAAAGCTCGAATCCATCCGGGCCCACCGACGTGAACACGACGCGCCGGCCGTCCCGCGACCACAGCGGATTGACGTTCCAGCCCTCGAAGGTCAGGCGGTTCGACGCCTCGCGCGCGAGGTCGTAGATGAAGATGTCGGAAGTGCCGTCTTCGGCCGCGATGTCGAGCGCGATGCGATCGCCCGCCGGCGACAGGCGCGGCGCGCCGTACACGCGCGGCCGAGCCGGAATCGGCTCCTCGTCGCCGGCTCGGTCCAGCCACACGAGGGTGCGGTCGCCCTCCCCATTGCGACCTCCGGTGCCAGGCGCGTAGAGGAGCGTGCCGTCGGCGGACCAGGCGCTCGGGCCGGCGCCGGGAACCACGGGGACCGGCGCACCCGTCAACTCGAGGCGCTCGGCATCGAAGGGGGCCGCCATCAGGGTCGCGGCTCCGGAACTGGGTCTTCCCGGCGTCGGACGGGTCGCCTGCTGGAGCAGGAGGTGGCCGGTCGGGGCGTAGGTGGCCTCCATCGCTTCGGACGCCAGGATCCGCGAGGCGCCGTCGGCCAAGGACAACACCCACAGGCGCGGGCCTTCGTCGGTCGACTCGGAGAACAACAGCGCTCCGGATCCGGGAAGCACGTGGGGCGCCGAGCAGACGGCCAACTCCGACACGGTTCCGGGTGGCAGCACCGCCTCCAGCGTTCCGCCGTCGGCCGCCACACGCAGCGGGCCGCCCATGCCGCCGAACACGATACGGTCGTCGTCGCCCCAGCTTCCCCCCAAGGCGGGGACGTCCTCGGCCAGCGTTATGGGTGCACCCCCGCGTGCCGGCGCCTTCTTCAACGTCCAGCGGTACTGGATGCGCTCCAACGGTCCGGGCGGTCCCGGAAACGAGAAGAACCCGATCCAGGCTCCGTCCGGCGAGAAGAACGGGTCGAGGGCTCCCTCCGTGCCGGCCAGCGGCCGGGCGTCGGCCTCATCCAGGCGCCGGACCATCAACTGCCGCGTCCGTCCGTCGGCACTGCGGGCGACGTAGGCCAGCGTCGAGCCGTCGGGCGAGAGAGCGAACCCGGAGCCGCGAGCCATCGGGGACGGCAGGTCGAGCGTCAGGCGCCGAACCGCGAGCGGCTCGGGCGAGGGGGCGACCGTCCAGAGCGCCGCCGCCACCAGGAGGCACCCGATTGCGAGGGCGCCGACCGCCCACGCGGTCCGTGCCCGCCACCCCTGCGGTGGGGACGGCGATGCGGCGGCGCCAGCCGCGTCTTCCGGCAACGCCTCGGAAGGGGAAGCCGCGGCTTCCAGGTCGCTGACCGCCTCGCCCGCGTCCCGTATCCGGCGCCGCCGGTCACGCTCAAGGCAGCGGCGCAGCACCCGGCGGACGGGCCGCGGCGTCCAAGGCGGCAGGACCGACAGGTCGAGATCGCGGTCGATCACGCTGGCCAGCACTTGGGCCACGGTCTCGCCGGTGAACAGACGCTCTCCGGCCAGCATCTCGTAGAGCAAGACCCCGAACGACCAGAGGTCGCCGCGCGTGTCGGTCGGTTGCCCCTCGGCCTGCTCCGGGGACATGTAGGCCGGTGTTCCCAGGATCAGGCCGCCGCCCATCCGGGTCACCGAGGCGGTCAGGGTCGGCGCCTGCTGGGGGTCCGCGGCGGGGGGCGGCCCCGGCGCCGTGTCCAGCGCCTTGGCCAAGCCGAAGTCCAGGACCTTCACGGTCCCGTCCTCGCGCACCTTGACGTTGGCCGGCTTCAGGTCCCGGTGGATCACGCCCGCTTCGTGCGCGGCCTGCAGCGCCAAGGCGATCTGCCGGGCGATGGACAACACCTCGTCCAGCGGGATCGGCCCCTGCTCGAGGCGGTCGGCCAGGGTCGGCCCTTCGACCAGCTCCAGGACCAGCGCGCGCGTGTCGCCGGTCTCCTCGAAGCCATGGATCTGCGCGATATTCGGATGGTTCAGTAACGCCAGGACCTTGGCCTCCCGCTCGAAGCGCGCCTGCCGCGCGGGATCGGCGCTAAACGCCTCCGGCAGCACCTTCAGCGCCACGTCGCGGTCCAGAGCGGTGTCGCGCGCGCGGTGGACCTCGCCCATGCCCCCGGCGCCGAGCGAGCCGGTGACCTCGTAGGCGCCGATTCTCGTGCCGGGCGCGAGTGGCATGTCAGGGGCCCAAGGGTTCGTCCCGAATGATAACCCCGAGACGGTCCCGCGGATCCCGGCGCCTACCTCGAGCGTGGCGCGGCGTGGCCGGGGCAATCACCGACCTCGGACGGGGGCAGCCCGTGAGTCCGCCATGCCGTCTCTTGACGGGCGAGCTATTCCACCCGCCGCAGTTGGGGGGTCCAAGGGATTCATGAGCGTAGTCGGCGCCGGTGCTCGGCAGCGAGATTGATCGCGTTCGTGATGACGTCCGCCTGAGCCGGCGTGAACCCAGCGACGGTCAGCGACCGGGCGACGGCGCCCGTGTCGAGGTCGCCGCGCTCGACGGCGAGACGGAGCGCGTTGGTGATGGCGTCCGCCTGAGCCGGCGTGAGTCCCGCGTCGGTCAGCGAGCGAGCGACGGTGTGGGTGTCGAGCATGGGCCCCATTATCGCCGGGAAGCGCGGCGACGGTACCGGCGGAGCTGAGCGCCGCGGCCAGCGCCTCGCGGTGAGCCCCAGCCACCATCGCACCTGTGGCGCGTCCGCCCAACAGTCGATCATGCCGTCCAGGCCGGATCGGCTCCGGAGGCGAACGCGCGGAGGCCTCCGAGCGTCTCGAGCCTCGGCGCGTCGGGGGTTTCGCCTCCCCGTCGCACCCGCCGCGACCGAGGCGGTCGCCGACGGGTCCCGGGGGCCGCCCGACGATCGCCTTCGACGAGCTCGTCGTGCGGCTCGCGCACCCCGGTCTCGCCGTCGGCGTCGACGTCGCGGCAGCCGCCTTCTCGATCGCGTGGTGAGGGGGCCTCCTCCGAGCCCACCGTCATAGTGCGCTGAAAGAACGGGTCGGGTCCAGACTGTGGAGGGCAGAGAAAGGCGCCGCGGAGCATTGAGTCGTGCTGATTTGTACGCTATAAACAGTCCATGAAAACGATCCATTTCCAATCATGGTCTGATTTCCTCGCGCATGTCCAGCAGATTCGCCGCACCACAGGTCCGCCTCATGACGGCGACATACTCTTCCGCGGCCAAGCCGACTCCGAGTGGCCTCTCGCAACGACTCTCGAACGACGGTCATCGCGCGAATTCACGGTGGTCGAATACGCCGCACTCGCCCTCACTTACGAGCCAAAATTGCGGTCTGAAACAGGCAAGAGGTGGGAGACTATGGTGGGCGAGGACCTTTACCAATGGCCGCGGAGAATAAACTCCAAATTTGATATAGAGATGCCATGCTACCCGTACATGATATATCTGCGGCAACATGGGTTCGCATCACCGTTGCTTGACTGGACGGAATCACCGTTTGTGGCGGCATATTTTGCTTTTCACGAACCAGGCCCACGGGACGGGTGTGCGGCGGTGTATGCTTACAGCGAAACTTCACAGGACAACTTGAAACTCATGTCTCTAGACAAGGCCATGATCAGCCTTCGTGGTCCGTTTGTAGAGACGCATCCGCGCCATTTCACTCAGCAGGCATGGTACACTATCTGCGGAAAATGGGACTCCGGCACGACCCCGGCGAGATCATCACCACGAGGCCATGTAATCTGTTCCCATTCTGAGGTCTTCGACCGCGGCGGCGACACAGACCAAGACATTCTCACCCGGATGATCATACCGCGCTCTGAACGGCGCACTGTCCTAGAGTTTATGAGAGACGTCAACATCAATCACTTCACGCTGTTTCGCACGGAGGACGCTCTTGTACAAACTGTTGATGTAGATGCGTTCGACCTGTCTCTATAAATCCGAGACGGACGCGGTGTTCCGTCCAGCGGTTTGTGGCTTGCGTCGCCACCTGTTGTCCAGATTCAGCCGCGATGTCTGGTCGCCGGCGGGGCCGTGGCCGAGGTCGGGAGGACGCCACCCTGGTCGATGGCCGCGGCGGGCTTTTTGCGCCCGGCCGGCCAGCGGAGCCGGGAAACGGATGGCCGGGGTTCTGTCGCCGGCTACCGCCGGACCGACGGCGATTCGTGGCCGCGGCTGGCCGCGGCCCGTTCGGGGGCGGCGGGACCGCTGCCGGACGTCCTGGGTACCTGCCAGCAAGCCGGGCCGGCGAGGTCGCGGAGGTCAAGTCCGACTCGATCGGCCGGCCGGGGGCGGGGCAGAACTGCCCACGGAGGGGCGGCGCACCGTTCGCGGCGTAGCCGGAGTCGCCAGCCCAGGGTGTCCGGCCCCACCGAATCGGGGTACCATGCAGGCGAACTGGGCGACCGGTTCACTCATCTCTAA
Organism: Vicinamibacterales bacterium; assembly: GCA_965261285.1. GTDB lineage: Bacteria > Acidobacteriota > Vicinamibacteria > Vicinamibacterales > UBA8438 > JAJEEA01. The sequence continues at coordinate 1,321,814 of OZ253457.1, forward strand.
GGGAGGGAATGTTGGCGAGAGTCAAGAAACTCACCGTGGCCATGACGAAAACGCAGCTGCTTTCGGATATCGCGGAGAACACGTCGTTGACGAGGCAGCAGGTCGCGGATGTCTTCGAGGCGCTGGAATCGGTCATAGAGCGCCATGTCCGGAAAGGGGCTGTCGGCGCTTGCACGATACCCGGCCTGATGAAGATCAAGGTCGTGAAGAAGCCTGCGCAGAGGGCCCGGAAGAACGTGCCGAACCCGTTCCGGCCTGGTGAGACGATGGACGTGAAAGCCAAGCCGGCCACCACGACCGGCCGACCCGTCGGCGACCGGGCCCGCCAAGCTGCGGCCCTTCGGTGGAGCGGGTTGCGCATCGAGGTCGTGGACGAGAGCAACCTGCCGCACCGCGGCGCCTACGAGCTCATCCGGGTGACGGACCGCCAGCCCTTCATCGTCGGGTTCGGCGCCGACACGCTGCAGGGCGAGCAACTGCGAACCCTGCTGATGCCGCCGGGGCTCTATCGCATCGTGCAGCCGGGTGCGAACTACCGCGCACGCACCGACTTCGCGACGGTGCTGGCGCCGGAGGGCGGGCTCGTCCACTACAAGCTGGTCATCAATCCCGCCGACGGCCGGTTCCGGGGTGCCGGCGTGGTGCTGCCCGCGGAGCTGGGCGCGGTGCCCGAGTTCTCTGTCTGGAGCCGGCGCTACCTGCTCGGTCTGTCGGCGCCCTTCGGCTCGAGCCGCAACGAGGTCGGCAAGAACAACGAGACCACGTTCGGCATGGATCTGTTCTTCGACACCTACGTCATCTACCAGCGCGACCGCGACCTGTTCAGCAGCATCCTCGAGCTGGAGTCCGGTTTCCAGAAGGTCAAGCCGGAAGCGTCGGCCGCGACACCGTGGCGGAAGACCCACGACCGGCTCCGGATAGACGTGCTGTACTCCCGGTTCATCAATGCGCGAGTGGGGCCCTACGCCCGCTTCGGGTTGCGGACCAGCCTCTTCGAGTCGAACATGCTGGTGACCGAGGACACGTTGATCTCCCGGCGGTTTGGGGACGGGCGGCGGGAGTCGGTCGTCGTGCCGGCCAACTCGACCTTCCCGACCGGCGACGCGTTCAGTCCGCCGGAGTATCGCGAGGGCGTCGGCCTGAACACCCGCCTCCTGCAGGGGCGCGCGGTGCGGCTCGACTGGCGGGTCGGGGCCGGCCTGCGGCAGAACCGGTTCGCGGGCGCCTTCTTCCTGGACGACGACGAGGCGACTGCCGCGCTCGAGTACGTGGAAGGCGCCAACTTCAACGAGGTCGGGTTGGAGACGACGCTCGTCGCGACCGTTCGGTATCGGTCTCTGCTCTACAACGCGAATCTCGACCTGTTCAGCGAGCTCGCGGCGTCGGAGCCGTCGATCGACTGGCGCAGCACGTTGAGCTGGCGGTTGACCCGCGAGTTGTCCCTCGACTACAAGATGGACCTGTTGCGGCTGCCCCAGGTGAGCGACACGATCCAGGCGGCCCAGCGGGTGCTGTTTCGCTACGCCATCGGCTCGTGAGCGGAGCTCGAGTTGACGACCGAAACCCAGTCTCGAGCGGCCCCGGCCGGGCCGGCCCGAGGGTGATGACGGCGGAGAGGGGTGCGTTGCCTGGTCCACGTTCCGCTCAGCGCGCCCTCATGTCGCAAACCTTCGTTTGCGACACTGGCTGATGGGCTACGCCCGCGTCTCGAAGACCAATGGCTCCCAGTCGCTGGACCTGCAGCGGGACGGTCCTGGGGACGGCCGTCGTCGACGCGGCCAACGTCTACCACCACCACGCGTCCGGCGGCCGGGACGATCGCACCGGAACCGCGCCGCGGCGGCCAGCCGGCGCAGGACCCTCATCCAGAGCGAACCGGCGCTCGGCGAGACGGCCCGCATGGACGCGAGCAGCGCCGTCAGAACTGGCGTTGCGCGGATGCCGCCGCGTCGCGCCTCGTCCGGGGGCGGACTCCAGGAGCTGCCCGGGCGGCGTCTCCCCGCACGGCGCTGGTGGCTCGGTGTCCTGCTCGACCGGCTCGTCGATCGCGGTGCTGGAGGGGCACGGGTCCGGAGGTCTGGTGGCCCACCTCACCGAGATCGCCGCGCCGGTTGAGCGCGAGCCGCGTCCCCCTTGGTGCCGTGGGTCGTCGACGTCGCCTCGACCACGCCCGCCGCCGACGTCAAGGTGGAGGCCGGGGGGCTCTTCAAACGGCGTACAATAGGGCTCGGAGGGTTCTCACCCTCGCCGAATGGCAACGCCGCTTCCGCACGCGACGTGCCGTCGACGTCCCCGTCCGGGAGCAACGCCCGGCGCGCCGGTGCCGGAGCGGTGGGCGCCGACCGTGACCGAAACAGCAGTAGATCCGGCGGACTGACGGGAGGCCGCATGTTCAAGGACGTGACCACTCGCTCGATTATGGACCAGGTACAGCCGAGGTTGAACGACGAAGCGGCGCGGTCCCTTTGGCGTCGCATCGACAGCGAGTTCGGGTCCGGCGGGCCGGGAGCGGTGAAGAGCTTTCTGGGTGCGCAGTTCGCCGAGATCGCCACCAGGCTTCGTGCCGAACTCGCAGCCACCGAGGACGTCGAGCAAGGACGAGGTCGATGACGGGGGCCGCATTCCGGATCCAACGCCTGGGGATCGAAGGCTTCAAGGCGTTTGCCGCGCCGCAGTCGTTCGAGATCGGCGGTGGTCACGTCTTCGTGTTCGGCAGGAACGGTCTCGGCAAATCGAGTGTCGTCGAGGCGGTCCGCTGGTGCTTGTTTGGACTGGCCGACCGGGCGGAGGCGGAGGTTCGCAACGTCTTCTATCCGGCGGGGGAATGCAAGGTCGAGTTGGAACTGGAGGGGCCCGGCGGACGCTGGACGGTCCAGCGTCGCCTGCGTCCCGGCTCGGGCCGCTCCGATCCCACTATTCGGGATCCGAACGGAGCCACCGTGCTTCAGGCCGATGTCTTTCCGGGCTTGGCGCGCCTCGGACCGCGTGAAGGCACCCACATCATCTTTGCCTCCCAGCAGTCGACCCGCCGTCGCCCGCAGGCCGACATCACCGACTTCGACAGAGTGCTCTACGACGTGCCGGACCTACTTGACCTCCTGAAAAGGGAGTTCGAGGAGCAATCCGAAGTTGAACGGCAACTTGCGGAGGAGGTCGACAAGGCAGAGGAGTCGTTGCGTTCGCAGCTCGGTGATCTACGTAGTCGTATCGAGGAGGACCTTGCCACCGCGCCTTGGCCGGGCGAGATGGTCCCCACAAACGCTGAGACTGATGCACGTATCCGTGCGTTCGTCGAGGAATGCGGTGGTAGCCTGGAGCGAGCCGACGGCGGCAGGGTGACCCGCGAGTGGCTGCTTGACGAGGCCGAGCGGGCGATACAGCAGCTGTCCGCGGCGGCCCGCGACACCGTGGAACGCGAACTAACCGCGGTCCGGGCCACCTTTGAGCAGCTTTCGGCCGCCAAGGAGAGGTTCGAAGAACTTACCGCACAACTCAAGACGGCACAAGCTCGGGTTGGATCGTGCGAGTACGAGTTGAAGAATGCGCTCGGAGACACAACAAAGCAGAAACTACACGAGCAACGCGACGCGATCATGGGGCGGGACAATCAGCTTGCGGGCTACCTCGCGCTCGTCGAGCAAGCCGCGGGCTACTTTGAGGAGTTCTCGCCGGAGGAATGTCCGGTGTGCGACGCCGGTGTGAACCCGCCCGACGTGTTGTCCCGGCTCCAGGATCGGGTCCGGTCGGACCTCCGCGCGGCCGGGCTTGCCGAAGCCTTGAAGAGTGTTCAAGCGCATCTGGAAGCGAGCGAAGCCGCCGAAGCGGCCTTGGCGACGGCCAGGGTGGCGCATGCGTCCATCGAATCACGACTGGCTACGGCGCGACTGGAGCTTGAGAAGCTGCTGGACGGCCCAGCCGATCTGTCGAGCAGCGACCGCACGGTCGAGCACGTTGTAGAGCGCATCCGGGAACTCGAGCGTGAGCTCAGAGAATCGGGCAGCTTGGTGACGAGCAAACGGACTGCTCTGAAGAACCTCCGCACCGAGGCACGGTTTCAGAGATATCGGTCTCGTGAAGAGCGGCTGAATCGCAACCTTGAGTCGGGCCTGGAGCCCGCGCGTGAGGCTCACCGCGAGTTCGCAGACGTGCTTGAGAGACTCCGCGCCATCCGGGAGGCACTCCAAGAGGCATTTAACAACACGCTCAACCGCACGCTGCCCAACATCAACAAGCTGATGACCGAGGCATACGGTCGACTCACGCAGCAAGCGTCCTTCCCCAAGATCGTAGTGGAGCCCGGGCCGGCTGACGAGAAGCGCGAGCTTCGCGTCCACGTGACTTCCGAGCGTACGCCTGGGGAGTCCTTCGTGCCCTCGGAAGTGCTCAACGGCCAAGCGTTCAACGCGGTTAACCTGGTGCCATACTTTGTGTTCTCGCAGTTCCAGGCAGAGGCACTGGAGCTGGACTGCCTCCTGATTGACGACCCCTCGCAGAGCTTCGACACTTCACGCGTGGAGCTGCTCTTGCAGGAGCTAGCGACCGCAGCCACCCATGCGCAGCTCATCGTGGCCTCTCATGAAGAGGAGCGATTTGAGCCCTTTATTAGCAAGTACTTCCCGGGCTCGTATCGCGTACTGCGGGTGACGTCATTTGCCCCGGACGTTGGGCCGACGTTTGAATGTGGCGACTGATCCTGCACGCGTTGCGTCAGTACTGCGTTGCCTGAGGGCCGAAGTCGGGGACATCGAGTTCGGCTATCGCGCTCAGGGTTTGTTCGCTCATGTGCTGAAGCGGATCGGTGCCCCCGTGCTCGATGTGAGGAACCAGGGGCACCCGGACATCCTCGTTCTGCTCGAAGGACAGCTGACGAGAGTTGAGGTCGAGATCGCCTCAATGGGCGAGAGGTACCATGTGATCAAGGCGGATGACGCCGAGGCGGTCGCGCCTACCGGGCGTGGCGAGCAGGGCTATCTGGCCGTGCTCGATATCGCCGAGCCTGTCCGTTGGGCGCCGATCGAGCACGCTCGTTTTTGCCACCGTCTGGGGAGACAGCCGCTCGCAACACTGCACGCGCTCGCCCACCAGGAACTGGCGAGGGCATGCAACGAGGCGTTTACGGAGATGATAATCGCGGACGCGGACCGACTACCGGCGTTGACATTCCACTTGCTCCGCCAGCGGATCCTGTCTCGGAACGGCTGATCTTTGTTCTGAGCGGCCCATTTGCTTTCTGGACCGCACCCGCAGCGATGTGTGGACCCAAGGGGCACGAAACGCGACCGTCTTCGGCTGGCCGCACCTTCCTCCTGTTGATCATCAGGCCTGCCCGTCGTCTCGTCGGCGCTCACCGCGGGAGGCGCTTGGCCTGATCGTTCAGGATCAGGGTGTCGAATGGGAAGACCGCGACCCAGGGATGGCCGGACGTCTCCGAGGCGGCTATCTCGATGATCGAACGGTGGAACGCGACGCTCCGGCCGCGGAACGCCCGGTACCGGCGGCGGACCCTCGCCGCTCGAAGTCGATCGAGCGGCATCTGAACCGGACCGGCCCTGTGGGGTCCGGTACCGCGGCCGAGTGCGGACCGTGCGGACCCACGGGACCATCAAGACGAGCCCGGCGGCTGCCAGCGGTCGGTCCATCGGATCACCGAGCTCGGCGGGATGCGCCACGAGAGCGCGGCCGACGCGGCCCGGTGTGCCTCGGCCGATCTCGATCCGCGACGTTCCGTCCATTGAGTTGGACCGCGGAGCAGTTGGAAACAGCGCCCGGAGCCTCACCAGAAGAGCTGTCGGACTGCCTGGCCCAGCGCCGGCGGGAGGCCGATGAATACGAGGGCCATGACCGCGGCCGCGGTCCAGGCGCCGCGCGTCGTCAGCCCGGAGACGACCCGCAGCGCGGCGGCGTGAAGTCCGACCAGCCACAGTCCGAACATTTGCTGCGTCCGCGTCATGGTGATCTGGAGCGGTTCGGCCGCCAGCTCCTGCCCGTACTGGAGGGCCGCCTGCATCACTTCAAGCCCTTGTCCGCTCACGACCATCGGCGGCGGGTCGTACATCCACCACATGGCCGCGTAGGCCGGGAGCGCCCAGAGCACCTGCGTCAGTAGGCGAGCCCCGCCAGTTCGACGATGCGCCGGCGCTTCCCGGACTGGGCGACGAGGGTGTCGATGCCGACGACGGTCCCGGCCCGGACGGCGAACGCGATCAGTCCGAGGACCACCGCCACCGGGATCATGAGTTCGGTGGGCATCGTCTGCGCCGCCACGGCGTCGCCGTCCGGGCCGATCACCGTCGTGCGCGACGTGCCGAGCGCGTTGATGCCCGCGAGCGGCGCGGCGTTGAGGGCGACCGGCACGAGCGCGGGGAGCAGCCGCGCGTCCGCGGCCATCCGCGCGTGCATGAAGCGGATCGGGCTGTCCAGGAGGCGGAGTACGCCGCCCCGGAGTTCCGCGGTGCCTTGGCTCATGCCGGCGCACGATATCACGCCGCGGCGCGGCTTCCCGCCGGTTCGTCCGTCGGCCGTGAACACCCCCGGTCTGTCCCGTCGGGTGCGGGGGGCGTCGGCGACGGCTTCCGTCTCGCGGTCGCGCCCGGCGACGGCCCGCCGTCGGTCCGCGGCGGTGCTCCCCGCCGAAGCACGACCTCCGGATGCAGCCTCGCCATCGCCCACATCGCCGCCATGGCGCGGGGTCGTGGTCGTGGGGGCGTCGACGTCCCCCGCGCGCGAGGAGGGCACGAACGATGTCAGCGTCTCCGGTCCGGGCCGCTGTCATCAAGTCGCAGGCGCGCCGGGGGCCATCGTCAATCCGGCCAGGTCCTGAGCCCTTCGTCGTTCGCCGCGGCTGTCAGCTCATCGTCGAAGCATGCGACCAGGATGCTCTCGCCGAGTTGCATGCTCGTTTGCTCGCACACGAGGGCGGCGGCGAGCTGTACGGCATCGTATGCTCGTAGCCCGTGCTTCCAGGCGAGCCCCTCGGCTTGAGTGAGGAGCCTGTCCGTAACGGGCGCCTTGCCGAAGTCCGGCCAGTCTTCCGCGAACTGCTTCTGGGCTCGGCGAGCCCCTTCGGTGTCGAGTCGGTTTCCGCGGGCCCGCTCTCGCGAGGGCGGCCCCTACCTCGACCCGGCTGATCGCCGACGTTCCGATGGCGAGGGCCTCGTCCATCAGGTGGCCGACCGCTTCTGAGTGTGGCTCGTCTACGTAGCGCTTCACGAGCGCGCTGCTGTCGAGGTACAGGAACATCATCTGCGCTCGTTGATGATGATGTCGCTCACGCTGCCGGCGTCTCGGAGCCGCACCGATGGCCTTCGGCTTTTCGGGCGGCGGCCGCTCCAGTCGAAAGTCCCGAGCCGAGCCCGGTCGCGGACGGACGGGTGCTCCGTTTTCCTGGACAGCCCGATCCGTTTCATGCGCGCGCGGATGGCCGCCGAGGCTCGGCTGCTCCCCGCGCTCGCGCCGGTCGCCCTCAACGCCGCGCGGCTCGCGGCCATCAACGCGCCGTCCCGTCGGGTGTGGGGGGCATCGCCGCCGGCCTCCGTCTCGCGGTTGCGCCCGGCGACGGTCCGCGGTCGTGCTCGCCGCGGAAGGCATCGGTCTCGACGGCAGTGCGCTCGACCGGGTTCCGCGGCGCCGTGGTCGGGCGCTGCTACGGCGTATCGATCTCCGTCGCGTTCAGGTGACACCGGCGGGGCTGTCGATGGACTGGCCCGCGGATCGGCGACGTCCGGAACGACGCTCGTCACGGTGTCCGCCGTGACCGCTCTGGGCGGTCCTGCGGGGTTGGGGCTGCTGATCGGCCTGATCACCGGGTTCCTGGCTGCGCGGGCGGCGTCGAAGGTGAGCGTGGTCGAGATCGCGAGGCTGGTGGCCGATCAGGCCAGAACGGCCGCCAAACGAGTGAGGGCTCAAGTTCCAGAGCTGGTTCTGACCGCCTGACCGATGACGGTCGGCTCCAGGACGGGAGGCGGCGACGGACCGCGGGGTGGGCCGTCGGGGCAGCTTGACAACGCCAGGGTCACCGCCGGCCGAGCCGGGCCTCGGCATCGTTGCAGGCGCGGCTCGCCCTTCGCCGTCCACCACCAACGCGGGCAGGTCTCGTCGGGCGCGCGTCGCGGGTTCAGCCGCAGTGAGGGCGAGCGACTTGCACAGCCGAGTCATCCAAGGGCCCGCGTCACCCTGCACGCCGTTCGGAGGCACCCTCGCCGGACCGCGGCCGGTCGCCGAGGATGATCCAACGGGCCCGTGAGAGAATAGCCTGCAGCGGACGACGGTCACCGACTGAAACGCAAGTCAACGGCCCGCGGGTGTTGAGAGAGCCACAGCGCGTGGCCGTAGCGTTGAGTTCCTTGCTCATGTAGGTTGATCACAATGGTGGACTGGCAGGTTTTTGCGACGGTAGCGGCTCCTATACTCACCCTCTTCCTGGGTGTATGGGTCAATCGGCGGTTCGAGAAACGCCCGGTATTGTTATCGCATTGGGGACATGTATCCTCATTCAACCACCAAAAGGGAGACGGTACCGCCGGAATCGTAAATACCCACTCAGTTGTCATCAAGAACGCCGGCAGACGCGCGGCGACCAATGTACGGCTGAGCCATATTGTCCTGCCGGACTTTAACATTTGGCCGGCTGTTGAATATGAAATTAGGAGGGTGCCTAATTCCGGCAACGATATCGTGATCCCAGTTCTGGTCCCCAATCAACAGCTCACGATTTCGTATCTTTATTTCCCCCCAGTTACCTATGCTAATGTTAATGCTGGCGTGATGAGTGACGAGGGATCGGCGACTCAGATACCGGTCTTGCTGCAACGACAATACCCGCGGAGCTATGCGGTCGTTGGGGGCATGCTCATGATTGTGGGGATGACTGCGGTGGTGTACGGTGTAGTCGAGCTAGGCGTGTGGATCATAGCCAAGTTCGCTCAGTCATGATTCTGCTTGGGTCCTTTGGTTTCGGGCATTGGTCAAAACAGTACGCGTCGCCAAACGGCCGGCGGGTGGATCGTGGCGCGTACCGAAAGCGGGGCGGCCGGCGGAACCGGAGGGACGGACGATGTTGAGGGGCGTGCTGGCGATTCGAGGACAGGCGGCGGCACGGGGCTACGGGTTCATCGCGGTCGACGGGCGCGAGGGCGACGACGTCTTCGTCCTCAGTTCCGAGGTAACCGACGAGCACGGCGGGCCGGCGACCCGTGGGGAATGGTCGGCGCTTGACGGCCGGGCGGTGGAGATCGGCGATGTCATCACGACGGACCGGGCGACCAGGCGACGAACGTGCGGCTGCTGCTGGTCGAGAACGCCTCGGCGGACGGCGCCGAAGCCTCGACGGCCGACGCCGACGCGGGGGCGCCGGAGGATGCGCCGAACGAGCAGCCATGGGCGGCCGGGATCCGCGCTCACCTCGAGCGTCGAGGCTGGACGCAGGGCGAGTTGGCGTCGCGATCCTGGTTGAAGCCGAATACGGTCCGCGCGGTCCTCCGGGGCGACGCGACCAGCACCCGCACCCCTGACGGCGATCGCCGCCGGGTTCGGCGTCGAGGTCGCCGCCCTTTTCGACGGCGGGGTCCCCGAGCCGGCCGACCACTGGACCGCGGCGCTGGAGCACCTCGACGCGGCGGGCCGGACGCTGGCTGCGGCGAACGTCGACGCGATCTCGCGCCCCGAGCTGACCCCGGTCGCGGCGGCCGACGTCGAGCGGGCGGTCCTGGCGGCGCACCGGGCGCTGGAGGCGATCGGCGAGGCCGCGGCGGAAGTCCGGGTCGGGCGGGCGCTGTCCGCGTTCGTCCGGGGCGCGGAACCGGCAGAATCCTTGGGTCGGTGAGCGGACCCGCTACCCGGCACAGCGGCGAGGAGGCGACCGCGCGCGAGCCCTTGCCCCATCCGGGGGGCACCGGGCAGACGGCACGGGCGGCCGCGTTGCCGAGCGAGACGCGCGGCTTGCCGCCCGGCTGCTGAACGGCCTCCCGCGCCGCCCGGCCGTCTCTGGCGAGGAGCGCGACACGACGTCTCCCGCAAGGGCGGGCGTTGCGCGTCGGTGAGCGAACTTCAGGGGTGCCCCGCGGGGCGGCGTCCGCCGCCGGCGTCGGCGGCGCGGCTGTCGTGCTCGAACGGTCTGCCGATTCGACTTCGCTGACGGGCCGCGGTGAGGCGGCGGTCGACAGTCAGCTAACCTGGCGGCGGGTTGCTTCCGGGGCCCGCGAGGGCCTCGGCGGCGGTCTGCAACTCTCCTCGCGGCGCCACGGCGACTGCGGCCACGCGGGCCGCAGCCCAACCAGCCCTGGCACCCTCGATGAAAAGTGGCGGGCCGGACCCAGGCGTCCAGGTTCGGGCGGTTTCTCCGTCGCGCCGTCACGACCGCGGTGCGTTCGTCGGTTGACCTTCATCTTCTCCCGACGACGCGCTTCCGAAGTAGTACGTTGCGACGTTGAGCGCAAGACTGCCGATGATCCCCAGCGCTTGGCCGATGAACAACCAGTACTCACCCGGAATTTCGTCGGCTTGGGCATTGTCTCTCGGCAACATTCCCAGCAGGTGGTAGAGCGTGAAGAAAAAGCCATACAGCAGCAGGACGCCCATCATCCCACCAATGAGCGCGCGTGGCCTTATCTCGTCGATACCGAGGTTCCTCCCTTCGGGGCGCTGCCTGAACAACCTGTAGAGCAGCAACGCGACGAGGACGGCCAGAACGAGACCGGCTAGCGCCGTGAAGGCCCAGAAGGCCGCGGGGGCGCCCGTGCCGGCGGCTGCTTCGCCCGCTGCCTGTGCGCTGATCTCGACGCCACAAATAGCGGACAGGAACAGAACAAGAGCTCCGAAGGCGACCAACTGATTCGTCGCAGTCCTCATCACGCCTCTCCCGCCGACCGCTCACGCGCGGCCGATAAATCTTCATCGCCGGGTCGCCCGCTCGACCCACAGAGTGAAGAGTAGTTGTCGTGCCACCTGCGATCACCAAGCCTATCAAGGTGGAACAGCGCGACGGGTGCCGAGGATGTCGAGAAGCCATCCGCCTTGGGGCCGACGCTGTCCAGCGTAGTGGTGGCAGACTCCAGGGCTGCCCCGGGCGGGTGTCCGGCCGCGCCGCTGGCGGTGCGGCTGTCGTGCAGCCGGTGCAGATGCCGTTCGAGACCCGCGATCGGCGTCAGGTTCACCGGGGTTCGCGCGTCCCGGTGCAGAGCCGACGCGAAGCCCGGCAGCCACCCCGCCGCCGCCCCGCCGCCTCGACCGCGGCGGCGCGGCCGATGCCTGACGGCATCTCGAGGCGGGCGATGCCGGCCCATGGGCCCGGGTCACCCACGCGCAGGTAGCAGCCGTAGAGAGCGTCCTCCATCGCGAAAAGGCCCAACCGTTCCCCCGACCGTCAACTCTGGCACTCTGACCCAGTGCTCGCGGGCGAGCATGCGGCGGTGGTGCGTCTTCACGTAGCCGATGACGGACAGGCCGCGCCGGTTGCGGATGCCGTGCAGGGGGCCGTCGAGCACCGTCACCCTCCGTTGGAGAGGACCTCGGCGGGGCGGTCCGCGCCAGACGGCCGGTGCGCCACGAACTCCCCACCGTCCTCGACCAACTCGCACTCGACGACGTGCGGCGAGTCGTCCGAGGCCTGGAAGCTGGCCCAGTAGGCGGGCGTCGAATGCCTCGACGCCGATGATGCCGGTCCGGCCTGCCTCGTCAGTGGGGCTCTGCATCCGCCTCAGGTGCGATGGGTGTGCCCGCGGTCTTGCCGCCTGCGGGCATACGACGACGCGGTGACAGATCATGACACTGCGAAAGCTGCCCCGTGATGACGCCCCTCGGAAAGGCGGACGGCGCACCTGCCACCGGCTGCGCCTGCCACTTCCGCACCTGTTGACCACGCTTCCCGCACCCTTCCCGCGCCGGGTGGGCGGCCGGCGTGTCCGCCAACAGTCGATCGCGCCGCCGGTGTCGTCGTCGCGCCTGCCGCCGCCGCTGAGCTGGCGGCAGGTCCTCGGACGGGGGGCCTTCAGGGGACCCGGAACCGGCGCGGGCCGCCACCGGTCGCGGCGTCGAATCGGACGTCCTCCCGCGCGCCCCTGCGGAAGGGCGAAGTGCTCGTCGTCTGGAAGCTCGACCGCCTCGGCCGCGCGGGTTCGCAACGGAAGGGCGGCAGGCGCACCGTGAACGGCCTGTCGGCCAGCCTCTACGAGAACTTCGTCCAACGGTGCGCCAGTTTCGCCTCGCTGCTGTTCGCCGACCTCGCGGTCCTCGCCGCGATTGGCTTGGCGGTCCCGATCGGCGACGATCCGGTTGGAGGTCCGTGCTGCTGATGCACCGCATGCTGAAGATCGAGTGGGACGCCGTCGCCGGCGTGCTGGCTGCCGTCATCGCCATCGTGCTGCACCTTCTCCACGTCATCAAGGCCGAGGTGCTGTCGGTGATCACGCTGGTGCTTCTCGCCGCGATGTTCCTGCGGTCGCTGCGGTCCGACCACGGCCAGCGGCGCATCGCGGCCGGCGTGGACCGCGGCGAGCGTCTGCTGGGTCAGCCTGGCCCGGAGCGCGAAGCCCCCGGACGTGATGGTCGTCGGCCCCCGGGACCTGCGGCGTGCGAGCGCGGAGTTCTCGCGCAACGCCAAGGGGGACATGGTCTGGTTCAACGTCTGCCTGTCGATGTTCGAGCGGCAGGCGCTCTTCGACGCGCTGCTGCGACCGGCCATCGAGAACCCGGCGGTGACCGCCGTTACCTTCGTTCTGGACGAGGGGCAGCGTCCGAGGTGGGAGCTCGACCCAAGGTCGCGGCGTGCGGTGTCGTCGGCAAGGTCGCGGACCCGGTGTGGACGAGCCTGCCGGAGGACGTCTCGTTCATCCTGGCGGACACCCTCGCCGGCGGCGCGACGGAGTGCCTGCTCAGTTTCTGGGGCGAGCCCTTCATGGCGCGCGGCGTCGGCCGCGACGTGCCGTGCTACATCTTGATCGAGCGACTCGCCGAGCAGGCCCGGGAGCACCGATTGTCGCAGTGAGTTCGCTGCGCCAGCTCGAGAACCGGCCCGCGGACGGGCCGTCCTTCAACTTGGCCGCTTCGGCAAGGTTGCACGTGTACGCCCGTCGAATCGTCGAGCCGGGCGGCCTCGGAGAGGCGCTTGGCGTGCGAGCGCACCCACGTCATCGCGACCTCCGCCGATTGCCGGATCATCGGCCCGGTCGCCGCGCTCCTCGTGTTCCTGTGTAGGGTCGGCTATGATCGGCGCTCGCCATGGCCCCTCGTGTAACGCCGGCCGATCGAGTCCGTTCGTGGGAAGCGCAGTTCCGTGCGATGGAACGCGAATGGGGCGAGATCTCGCTTCGCCGGACGCGTGTGCTCATGGCCGTCTGGCGCGGCGCGATGTCGGAAATGCGACGCCAGCACGACCGTCTCGTTTCCGACGGCCAGTGGGTAACCGGGCCGTCGGACTTCCTCGCTATCGTCGATCAAGCCCGCGCCGAAAACACGCATTCACGCATGCTCCGGTGGCTCTTGAAGCCGACCGGCCGGCACGGACTCGGTAGTGGACTAGTCAGGCGCTTGGTGGAACACTGCACTGGGGAGCCGGCGCCAGCCTCCCTGGTAGTCAGGGACGTGGTGTTCTCGCAGTGGCGCAACGACAGAGAGGCTGACCTCGTCGTGTGGGGCGAGGACTTCACGCTCGTCATAGAGAACAAGGTCGACGCGACGGAACAGCCCCGCCAGTGCGACGACCTGTACGCGAACTTCAAGAACGAGAAGGCGCCGCGGTTCCTGTTCCTGACCCCGGATGGCCGCAAGCCCATCACGACGACCACACCGGGCGCTCTGCGCGCGTTCAGGACCCTCTCATGGCCGGAGGTCCGCACGATGATAGAGACAGCGTTGAACGAATCTCGGCCTGCGTCTGCGCGTGCCGTCGCTGTCGATGTGGTCAGGAATTACCTGCGGACGCTCCAGGAGCAGTTCAAATGAATCGAATTGAAGACGAACCGATCAAGTTCTATCTGGCGCATGAAGCTCAGATCCGGGAGTGGGCGGCTCTGGAAGCCGAAGTCGTCAAGTTCACGGATCGCTTCTACCGCAGTCTCAAGGGCGATATCGACGCGGCACTTAGGGCCGGAAGGATCGCTGGTGAAGGCGTCGAGTCGTTTTTCTGTGAAGAGGGAGACTGGCCAGGGTTGGGATTCCGCCGACAAGATTGGCCCCAAGACTCCGAGGACCCGGATGTCAGACTGGAATGGAACCGTCGATCGGCGCGTTTCTCGCCGGATGGGCACTTGGTTTGCGGAGTTAGAACGAACAACGAACGCTACAGACAACCCTTTACGAAGGAACGGTGTCCGGCATATCCACGTCGGAACTTCTGGTGGCCGGCCTATGCGAACGTAGATCCTCCGGTTGGCAGGTTCTGGGAGGGTGACAACCTCAAGGGGTATCGCGAGGGGCTGGTGGAGACTCTTCTCAACGCATGGAGAGACCTGGCTCCGCTGGTGGACGAAGCACTTCATTCACCATAGTTCTCAATGGTCTCGGCCGTCACCGGCCGAGGAGGCTGCGGGCCGGTCCCGGGGGCCCAGCGGCCGACTTGCGGCGAGCTCGTCGCGCCTCTCGGGTGCCCGACCCTCGCCGCTGTCGCACCGGGGCGGAACCTTCCAGGTGGTTGAGGGAATCGGCGCGACCGTCACCGGTCCCGACGTCGAGGCGGACGTTCTCTTGCGGCCGCGGCAGCCGACGAACACGTCGGGGAGCTGGTCGGGGTTCAATGGGGGTGTCGAAGGTGTCGAAGATGAACTGGTCGTCGACCTCGCTGATCGTCGGCCGCTGCCCAGCCGGGGAGAATCGGGTCAATACAGCTCCGTGCGGGCTTGTCGGCCTCCCCGCGTCGATCTGCTGGAAACCACCGCGGACGACCCGCGCCGGGGCCCGACGGCCGCCCGGCGGCGGCAAGGCAAGTCCCGTCAGCGTCTGGAGGTGCGAACCATTGAAGTGCTCCGCGTGGCTGCATCGCCTTCGGGGCTGGCGCTGGCTCGATGACCTGGGGCGCGACGTGCGCCACGTCGTGCGCGGCCTCGCGCGCAGCCCCGGGTTCACGGCCGCGGTCGTGATCATCCTCGCGTTGGGAACCGGCGTCACCACGGCGATGTTCGGCGTCACCTACGGCGTGCTGATCCGGCCCCTGCCGTACCCGGACGGCGAGCGCATCGTGCGCGTCGGCCAGGAGCCTCGAGGAATACCGGGAGGGCCCGTGTACCTGAGCGCGCGCGCGATCGAGCAGGTGCGGGAAGCGGCCGAGTCGTTCGAGCAGCTTACGGCATACCCAGCATTCATGTTCGAGTGGATCGCGCCCGACGGGGCGCGGCCATGGGGCGCGCCGGTCTCGCCGGCGCTGCTGCGGCTGCTCGGGGCGAGGCCGCACCTCGGGCGGCTCTTCAGCGACGACGAGGCGCGGATCGGGGCAGACGGGGTCGTGCTGCTGAGCCATCACGCGTGGACCCGGCGCTTTCGGCGCGAATCCCGACGTCGTCGGCACCGTCATCGACGTCTACAACGAACCCCGCACCGTGGTGGGCGTGCTCGCTGAAGGCTTCTACTTCCCCAGGCCCACTGTGGAGGTCTGGACGCCCTACGTGCTCCGGGCCGAAGAGGCGACCGTCATCGTGCTGGGACGGCTCCGCCCGGGAGTTTCGCCGGAGCGGGCCGCCACCGAGGTTGGCGGCATCCTGCGGCGCATGGACGGCGCCGCTGCCGGGCGTTCGAGGCGGGACGGAAGCGGCCGCGCCCGCCGAGACGCCCTGGAGGGCGACGCCCGGGTGACCCGGGTGATTCCGCTGTTGGAGGAGATGGTCGGTGCGTACCGGCCGGCGGTGCTTGCGTTGGCCGGGGCCACCCTGCTCGTGCTGCTCATCGCCTGCGTCAACGTGGCGGGGCTGCTGCTCGCGCGCGGGGTGGCGCGCCGACGCGAGCTGGCCGTGCGCGGGGCACTGGGGGCGGGGCGGGGCCGCATCGTACGGCAGCTGCTGACCGAGAGCGTCCTTCTGGGCCTGGCCGGCGGTGTGCTGGGGCTGGCGACGGCGGCGATAGTACTGCGCGCGGTGCCGGCGCTGGTGCCGGGCGCAGTGACGCGGCTCGACGAGGGCGGCCTCGACGGTGTCGTCCTCGCCTTCACGCTGGGGCTGTCGATGGCCGTCGGGCTGCTGTTCGGCGCCGTCCCGGCCCTCCAGTGGTCCGGCCGCCGTCTGCTACGCACTCTCGTCGAGGGGAGCGCGCAGGCCACGGACGGCTTCGGACTGCTTCGGGGCAACCGGACACGGGCGGTGCTGGCCGCGGCGCAGGTGGCGCTGGCCCTGGTGCTGCTCGTGGGGGCGGGTCTGCTGCTGCGCAGCTTCGTCGGCCTCGTCACTCTCGATCGCGGCTACGACCCGGCCCAGGTGATCGCCGCCGATGCGAGGTTCCCGTTCGCCATCGGGCGCTTCGATCCATGGGAGAGGTTCATCGAGTACGAAGCGTCGAAGCGACGCTTCTACGGGGAGCTCGCCGAGGCGATGGACCGGCTGTCCCGCCTTCCGGAGGTCGAGGCGGCCGGGGTGTCGTCACGCCTACCGCTCGCGGCTGCCGGCAGCCAGATTCGGCAGGTGCAGGTCGACGGCGGCCCGGCTCCAGGCGACCCGCGCGAGCTGCCGGAGGCGCTGCTTCGGGTGGCGAGCCCGGGCTACTTCGACGCGATGCGGCTGCGTCTCGTCGGCGGGCGTCTGTTCACGCGCCGCGACGGCACCGGGGTTCCGCGGGTCCTCGTGGTCAACGAGAGCTTCGCGCGCGAGGTGCTCGGCGGCGTGCCGGCCGTCGGACAACGGGTGCGCTTCGCCGGGGCCGGATCCGTCAACTCGAGTGGAGACGACGTGCCGTGGGAGATCATCGGCATCGTGGCGGACGTCATGTACGGCGCGCTCTCGGCCACGGAACCGAGGCGGAGGCGTACGCCCCGGTGCGGCAGATCGACGCCGCTCCCACGTTCGAGCACGGCTCTCCTATGGTCGTCGTGAGGACCTCCGGCGACCCGCTCGCGGCGGTCCCGTTCATCCGCGAGGCGGTGGCCGAGGCGCGCCCCGGCGCGTCGGTCGCGACGGTGGCGACCATGGACGCGCGGCTGTCGTCCGCCGTTGCCCAGCCCCGCTTCTACGCCGTGGTGGTCGGCGGCTTCGCGGTCCTCGCCATCCTGCTCTCCGCCTTCGGCGTCTACGGCCTGCTCAGCTACACGGTCGCCCAGAGGCGGGGGGAGATCGCCATTCGCATGGCCCTGGGCGCACGACGCGGCGACGTCCTCGCGCTGGTCGTCCGGCAGGGCGCCGCGCTGGTGGCCGCAGGCGCCGTCGTCGGCCTCGCGGCCGCGGCGGCGTCGAGCCGCGTCCTGGACAGCTTCGTCTACGGCATCGCCACCGACGACCTGCTGACCTTCGTGGCGGCGCCGCTCGCGCTGGTGGCCGCGGCGCTCTTCGCCTGCTACGTTCCGGCGCGCCGCGCGACCCGGATCGAACCGATGGAGGTCCTGCGCTTCGAGTAGCCCCGGTACAAGAACGGACGCCGGCGGGGGCCAGCCCGCGCCGCCGTCCCCGCGGGCCGACTGGACGCGGCCGGCCTCGACGGCCATGCGGCGCCAGCGACAGTTCATTTCAGCCGAACACGGAGAGGGCAGCGCACCGTTCGCGGCGTAGCCGGAGTCGCCAGCCCAGGGTGTCCGGCCTACCGGATCGGGGTACCATGCGGGCGAAGTGGGAGACCGGTTCACTCATCTCGAAGGAGGGAAGCGTTGGCAAGAGTCAAGAAACTCACCGTGGCCATGACCAAGACGCAGTCTGCTTTCGGATATCGCGGAGAACACGGCGTTGACGAGGCGGCAGGTCGCGGATGTCTTCGAGGCGCTGGAATCGGTCATAGAGCGCCATCTCCGGAAAGGGGCTGTCGGCGCTTGCACGATACCCGGCCTGATGAAGATCAAGGTCCTGAAGAAGCCCGCGCAGAGGGCCCGGAAGAACGTGCCGAACCCGTTCCGGCCCGGTGAGACGATGGACGTGAAGGCCAAGCCGGCCAGCACCTCCGTGAAGGTTCTGCCGCTCAAGAAGCTGAAGGACATGGCGTAGGTGTCCGCCGTAGCGGGTCGTCGCTCCGGGACTGGGCGGCGGAGGAGACGGACCATCCGCGCGAGGTCATCGAGGCGGCGCTGGCCCACGTGGTCCAGAACGACGTCAAGGCGGCCTACGTGAGGTCGGACCTGTTCGAGCAGCGCCGGCGGCTGATGGACGACTGGGCGGACCTATCTCGCGGCAACCCGTCGTCCCCGCGTGTGCGGGGGAATCCTCTTCCTGCGCCGCGATCTTCATGATCGCCATGGGTCCATCCCCGGCTCGACAACCGGAAGGTGCGGCGGTTCGCACAGGTCCTGCCGGTAAGGTGGCCCGAGCGTATTCTCTGCCCTACCGCGGAGTCGACTACGAGCCCGTCTGGCGCCTCACTCCGGACCGGCCGGCCACCCGCGTGAGCCCCGCGAATGTGGACCCCCTGCCGCCGTTGAGGTCCGGCGAGGTGTCGGCGGCGGTGGGGTTGCGGGAGCCCGACTAGGGCCGGTAGTGCATCGGCGACTCCTCCTCCGTCTTCACCTCGCTGGCCGGTCGCACGCCGCGCCGCCCGACGAGCGCCGCGTTGAGCCGCGGCCGGAAAGCACCGGCCCCGCCCACAAGGTCCTGAAGCTTGGCTTGGTGTAGCAGGTCCTCGACGTCGACGGCCTCGCCCTCGCTGCCCTGATCGGCGAGCTGCACGACATGGCCGCAGCCTGAACCGCTGACAGTCTGCGGGATCTCCAGCCGCCGGGGTGCCGTTGGTGGGTGACGCGTGCGGCCCCCGGTCCGTCTCGGCGGGGGCCGCCCCGACCCCGCCCCGACCCGGGGCCGGTCGCCGGCGGTGCATCGGCATCAGAGGTCCGACGGGAACGCCGCGCAGTGGTTGCCGCAGTGCTACGGCTGCCGACTCCGGTCCCGGCTTCGTCGATCGCGAGTGCTAGACTTGACGCGACTTTGTGGCCCGCGGTCGGTCTGCATGTTGGTCGACGGCATCGCGGGTGGCCGCGGGGAGCGGAGAGATACGATGGTCGAGAAGAGACGCTACTGGCTGATGGCGCTCGGGAACAAGTCCCGGCTCTGGGACAGTTGTCACGCTGAGGGGGTCGCGCGCATGGGCGGCCACGATGTTGGCGACCTGCGGCGATACGAGAGCGAGGCCGAGTTGAAGAACCAAGGCCACGGGATGCACGATGCGTTGGCATACTGGGAGTTCTGCCGAGTGATGAAGCCGGGCGACACGATATTCGTCAAGAAAGGAGCGACACTCGTGCTCGGCCACGGTGTCGTCAGCTCAGACTACCGCTTCGACGACGCGAGGCCGGAGTACAAGCACGTGCGGGACGTCAAGTGGTTGTCCCGAACGGCCGGCGTGAGAATCAGGGAGAAGGAGCTGGTCCGCAAGACGTTGACGGACATCACGAAGTACCCTGACCAAGTCGCTGACGCCAAGCGCGCGCTCAACATCCAGGACTCGCCGTCCGAGGCGTGGGCCGAGCTGCTGCACCGGATCGAGCGCTGCCGGGCGGCTCAGAACTTCGAGGCGGACGAGGTGACGTACAAGGTCGAAGTGGCCGCCAAGGTCAACGCGGCGCGCGAGCGCCTGCGGTCAGGAGCGGCAGGTTGGGAAGACCTGTTGCGACACGCCTTCACCCACAAGCTCAACAACTTGACCAACTACCGGAGCCACGACCCGTTTCTCAAGTGGATGCATCGCGAACCGGGGCAGTGCCGCGACGCGCTGCACGCTTTGTGGTCGGTTGACGGGCGGCCGGAAGAGCCGGAAGAGCGTCTGCAAGGCTTCTGCGACCGGGTACCGACGGAGATTCTCGGGACACTCGGCGGGCGTCTGAACGTCGGGACCTTCCTGCTGATGGCAGAGGACGTACACCGGTTGCCACCGGCGAAGATCGATGCGTTCCGTAGAGCCTGGAAGCTGGCGGGGCGGGGGAACGGACCGACCGGTGCGGAGCCGGGCGCCGTTTACGGAGAGATCCTCCGATTCCTGGACGATCTCCTTCGGGACGGCCACGACTGGCCGGTCCCCTTGCGTGACCGCCTTGATGCACAAGGCGCCGTGTGGTGGGCAACGCGAGCAGACGACAACGGACCTGACCCACCCTCTCCGCCGGACCCCTATGCTCTTGAGCATGCGTGTCAGGATCTCTTCCTGTCCGCCGACGAGATCGAGAGCCTCGTCAAGCTCCTGAAGCGCAAGAGGAACCTTGTCCTACAAGGTCCGCCGGGCACGGGCAAGACCTACGTGGCGCAGCGTCTCGCATGGCTGCTGATCGGGGAGCGCTCGGCAGACCGCATCGAGGCCGTTCAGTTTCACCAGTCCTACGGATACGAGGACTTCGTTCGGGGGTACCGGCCAACCGACAGCGGCGGTTTCGACCTACAGGACGGACCATTTCTGCGTTTCTGCACTCGCGCTCGAGAAGCACCGGATCGCCCACACGTGCTGATCATCGACGAGATCAACCGCGGCAACCTGAGTCGCATCTTCGGCGAGTTGCTGATGCTGATCGAGGCGGACAAGCGCGATCCGGCGTGGGCGGTCCGCACGGCCTACGCGCGGGCCGACGAGCCCGCGTTCCACGTCCCGCCGAATCTCCATCTGGTCGGCGCGATGAACACCGCCGACCGCTCCCTTGCGTTGGTGGACTACGCGTTGCGGCGGCGGTTCGCCTTCTCGACCGTCGAGCCGGCCTTCGGCAGCCAGGGCTTTGACCGGCACCTCGCCGATGGCGGCGTGCCGGAACGGATGCGCCGTCGGATCAGGACGGGCCTTGAGGCATTGAACCGGCAGATCCGAGAACACCCGCAGTTGGGCGAGGGATTCCAGATCGGTCACAGCTACTTCTGCCGACCGCCGAAGGGCTTGGCCGACGTCGCGGCCTGGAACGGCTGGTACACGGATGTGGTCCGCTACGAGATCGAACCGCTGCTCCGTGAGTACTGGTTCGACGACGCGGAACGTACAAGGAACGCGCTCGCCGCCCTGCGTACCATCGATTGACACCACGTCATGAAGATCCCCGCCGAGAACCTGTACTACGTTCTCTGTTACGCATGGGAACGGCTGGACCGACTGGAGGCGGTACCGGAGGACGTGCGTACATCCACGTTCGACTTGCCGCAGAACCTGTTGGCGCGACTCCTTCACGACAGCTTCTCTCAGGTGTTGCGACGTGGCCTGGATCGAGGCTACCGGGAACGGGCGGAGGACACCCGCAGGCCGCGCGGCAAGCTGGATCTGCCGTCGACTGTTCGCCGTGGGTTGCGCTTGCGGGGCCAAGTGCGTGTCCGCTTCGAGGAGCTGAGCCGTGACGTGCTCCACAACCGGATCGTCAAGACGACCATGCAGCGGCTTGCCGCGGTCGAGGGGCTGAACACGAACCTGAAGGGGAAGCTGACACGGCTCGCGCAACGGATCGCCGATGTCGGCGAGGTGGATCTGCGCGAGGATCTGTTCCGCCGTGTGCAGATCCACCGGAACAACGCCGACTACGGCTTCGTGCTCGACCTGTGTCGGATGATCGCCCGCCACTTGTTCCCGGAGGCTCACGCCGGGGCCGTGCGATTCCGCGACTTCACGACCGACGAGCGGGAGATGGGCCGGCTGTTCGAGGACTTCGTACGTGGCTTCCTGCGCACCGAGCATCCGCGGCTCCGGGTCGTCGGGCACAAGAGCATCCAGTGGGACGCGTCGCCCGAGGGGGAAGCCGTTCTGCGCCTCCCGCTGATGGAAACCGACATCTACGTACCGGGCGCGGCCGACGCGCGGAGCGTCATCGTCGAAACCAAGTGTGTGTCGGAACCGTTCGCACGCGGGGACGAGGCCCGCACGGTCTCGCTACGCAGCGACCACCTGTATCAGTTGTTCGCGTACTTGACGAACCACGCCCGCTCGTACCCGGTTCAGCCGCCCGCACTCGGAGTGCTGTTCTACGCGACCACGGGGACGGCGTTCGACTATCGCTACCGCGTGGATGGACATCCCCTGCGGGTGTTGGCAGTAGACCTCGCGAAGCCGTGGCCGGGGGTCCGCCAAGGCCTCGACCGTCTCGCGGAGGCGCTCTCCGAGCAGAAGGGCCGGGCGCGCGGGCTCTAGCACGACTTGAGGAACGATGGCCACCGAGGTCCGCCCGAAGCGCGGTCTATGGTTCTACCTGCCACGCGCACGTCGGCGGGTGCCGCGTGTCGGGATGACGCCCGACCGGTTCCGCCGTGGATTCGGATCGCCGCGGCGGCACCCGGGGCGCGCGATGGGGCACCGCGGGATCCGGGCGCGCGGCGCCCCTTCACCACCGCAGCCGTTCGATCCACACGTCGCCGGTGTCGGACACCCAGACCTCGAACCGGTTGATCGCGCTCTTGAGCCGAATGTCGCCCCCCTTGACCCGGGCCAGCAGCGCGTCGACGAGGAGGCGCCCCCATCACACCGCCGAGCTTCTCCTGCTGGGTCCATCCCCGCGCAGAGGCTGCCATTGGGCGACGGAGCGGTGTCGGTCGACGTGGCGGGATACTCCACCGACCCCGACGGCGAGGCGCTGACGTACGCGGCGCGTTCCAGCCGCGTTGGTGTCGTAAGCGCCGTCGTCTCGGGCAACGTCGTGACACTGACGCCGGTGGCGGCGGGAACCGCGGCGGTCACCGTGACGGCGACCGACCCCGGCGGGCTGAGCGCCGCGCAGTCGTTCAGGGTGACGGTTGCGTCGGCGCCGACGCCGTTCACGGACGATCCTGTCCGGCCCGGTGTGACGCCGATCAGGGCGATTCACTTCACGGAGTTGCGTGAGCGCATCAACGCCCTGCGCACGGCAGCGGGTCTGCCGCGATTCGCCTGGACGGACCCCGGTCCTGCGGGCGGGGGTGACGCCGGTCAAGCTCGCGCATCTTCTGGAGCTGCGCGAGGCGCTCGACGCGGCGTATGCGCCAGCGGGTCGGGCGGCGCCGTTCTGGACCGATGCGGCGCCGGCGGGAGGGGCGACCCCGATCAGGGCGGCGCACCTGACGGAGCCGCGCGGCGCCGTGATAGCGCTGGAGTGAAGCGGCAGCGGAAGAGGATCCGCCGTAGGGCCTTTCGACGTGTTCCGCCGCCGGCGCCGCAAGCTGACCCGCCATCTGTCTAGCGGTCAGCAACGTGAGTTGCTGGATTCCCGCAAGTGATTCATAAAAGGCCACTTGCGGACAACGGGTCAGCCCTGATTCCCTCTTCGTTGCCACTTTCAGTACGGGAATCCAGAGGGCCATCCGAGCCGTTCCCGGACCGCCCCCTACCGTGGTCCGCTCACTGCCCGCCCGCCGTTCAGCGACACGGACTCGCGCCAGGACTCCGGTCAGTAGACGATGAATCGGTCGCCCGTGCACAGCACCGTCCTCTCGGTCCGGCCCTCGTAGCTGCCAACCGGATACGTGTCCGTGGCCCGGTAGATCTCCTCGCCCCCGATGGGATTGTGGATGTGCAGAACGACTTCCCGGGTCGTTCCCCGGTCCCCATAGGTCGGCTTCCACGTATCAGGAGCAGCGCCGCACCAAGTCCAGTTGCCGACGGGTGCGTCGCGGTTCGGCTTCATCGGACTGTACGACGACGGATCCTCGCCCTCGGCCTGCCGTGGGGGCTTCGAGAGAATCGCCTGGCCGCTCCAGACGCAGCCGTGCCAGACCGCCCCGAATTCCGCTGTCTCGCGGCTGAGGATCGATGCCGACAGGTACGACCAGGGACTGCCGTCACCCTCTACCGCCTGCATGAGCGGAACCGCCTCCGGCGGTCGCGGAGGTTGCAGCCACGCATCTTCGATCTTCGGACAGTCGTCCGGGGCAAGCAGCGGGGCATCGGCCGGCACCGCCCAGATGATGCCGTTGCCGTTGCTGCCAGCCCGGAACTCGTAGGCATGTAGGGCGAACCCGGTCTTGAGCCAGAGCGTCTTGAAGACGCGCAACAGCTCCTTGGCCTTGTACGTGCTGGCGGACCAGCCATCGGGCCGGCTTTCGATCGGTGGTAGATCGGGGTGTTGGGCGTCGGCCGTTCTAGCCCTTTCGGCAGCTCGCCGCAGGCGATTGACCCGTCGTATCGAAAACGAGACAGACTTCATCGTTCCGGGATCAGCGCCGCTCTCGTCCGAGCGAGCCATCTCCTGGGAATCCCCAGTCCCAAGGCGGCCCGCTCATCGCCCACCGCCGTTGAGCGTCAGCAACTCGCTGAGCACCTCGTCGGCGGAGATGTCCGCCGACCCAACCGTACGCGGTGGCCACGGCCGCGTCAAGGGCTTCGTAGGCGTCGGCAAGCCACTGCGGGCGGGCGTTGTAGAGGGTTCATCAGCGTCCGCTTTCTGAGCGCCTTCGCCGCGTCCTCGTCGCTAGCAACGGGACGCGTTGGTAGCCGGGAACCGGCTCGTCGACCCACTCGACCCACTCCGGCGGATTGCGGCCTTGACGCTGAGCTCCGTGCATGCTCCATAACGGCCTCTTGTCCGACGATGCCGAATCATCGACACCGCACCACCGGCCACCATACCGCCTGGCCCTCTGGGTCGCACTGGTCATCCTCTCACTGGAACAGCCGCGCCACGAACCTGCTAGCGGGTGCGCGGCGTACCTCTGACGGCGTCCCGCACTGCACGATCCGACCCCGCCGTAGCACCGCGATCCGATCAGCGACCTCCAGTGCGTCGACGGGATCTCGCGTCGCGTAGATCAGTGCTCGGCGGCGCGGTCTCGGGTGCAGGGCGTGCAGCTCGCGGATGAACGCACATCGGTCGGCCGCGTCGGCGAACCGCCGTTTCCTCGACAGGTCGTCGACTAGCAGCAGATCCTGCCGGTCCGGTTCGTTGGGGCCCGGTCCCTTCCAGCCGATTTTCCGCACCGCGCCGTCCTCGGAGTGGATGGAGAAGAACACGTTGTCGGTGTCCTCGGACCAACCGCCAAGGGGCTCGCGGTCGGAGCCGTCAAGCGCCATGTTCGGGAAAGCGTAGCGCCGGATCCAGACGCCGCGCCATCGTTCAGAGCGCCACTCTGGTGGAAATGTGTCGTCTCCCGCCGCGAAACGCCAGCCGCGAACCAAGCCCGGCTTGGGCCCGCTCTCGTCCGCTTCCGAACCGAGGAAGACCCGGCCCTGCCCGTCCGAGCGCCTGCCGACGTAGCGGAGCAGCGTCGTCTTGCCCGCGCCGGTCGGGCCAACTACCGCGGCAATCTCTCCCGAGCGGACGAACAGGGACAGCCTGTCGAGGACAGGTGCCGGCGCGTCCCGGTTTCGAACGGTGATTGCGTCGAGGAAGAGGTACATCGGTCGGCCGCCGAGCGCGTCGCCCGGCTCGCGACGCGGTCCGCGCCTCGCCGGCCGGCACGCGTCGTCTCCATTGCTTGTTCACACGCCACCACCGCCGTTCAGCGCCAGCAATTCGCGCAGGGCGTCCTCGTCGGAGATATCTGCCGGCCAACCGTACGCACCAGCTACGGCGGCGTCAAGGGCCTCGTGTGCATCGGCGAGCCACTGCGGCCGGGCGTTGTACAGGTTCGTCAGCGTCCGCTTCTTGAGAGCCTTGGCGGCGTCCTCGTCGCGCGGGAGCAGCCGCTTCGGGTAGCCCGGCACTGGCTCCTCCACCCACTCGACCCACTCAGGCGGGTTGAGCCAGCGGTCGCGCAGTTCGACCAGCCGTTGCGCTTCCACGTCTACAGCTATGGCGCGCGGATCGGCGGCATAGTCGGCGGCCGGGATGTCCGGCGTCAGGCTGGGCGGGAACGGGAACGTCTCGAAGGTGGTGCTCGGCGTGTAGCGGGGCCGGTCCTCCAGACTCGTCCCGAGTCGTAGCGACCAGACCTCGTGGAACCGGCTGTGGAGGATGCCGAACGTCGTGGGGTCGTCGCGTGCGACGACGACCAGTTGGTTGTCCGGGCAGACACGGCCATCGAGCCAGACGAACAGCCGATGCTTCGCGACCCGAGGCGTTGCGATGTAGCGCCTCCGCTCCTTCAGCGCCCACCACATGCCCTGTCTCGGCTCGCCGTGCCGCCACCAGTGCTTGCGGTAGGCCGGGCGGTGATTCTGGCGGCGCGACGGGTAGACATGCTCCTGCACCCATCGAAACGGCTCCTCGTACAGCGCGGCGTCCGATTCAGACATCTGCCATCCGAAGTCGACGATCCACTTGCCGGCGGGACGACGGGTAAGGTCCATGCCGTTCATCCACGGCTTCAGGACTTCAGCGTTTGTGCGGCCGTTTGGGTTTGCGGGCAGACGGAGCCACTCGCGCGCTTGGTCGCCCGGAACATCGAAGGTACCGTGCTTCGCATCACCGATGAAGGCCGCGTTGGAGTTGGCAGGTAGGCGTCGGACGGCTGTGAGGTTGATTCCCGCTGCTCCCTGGCGACGGCCCGTCAGATCGGTGTAGATCTCCTCAACGGACTCGCCGTCGAGCCGAGCTTTTGCCGAGCGCTTGTCGGCGTTCCCAAAACAGATCAGTGATACTCTGACGGCCGCCCCGTCAATCACCCACGGCTCGTCGCTCCATGCCTCGAAAATCCGTCGCGTGTCGGTCGCGGCCTGCAAAGCCCGCCGGTTCGCGCCGCCACGGATCGAGTTCGTGGCAACCAGCCCGGCGCGGCCGGCCCGGCCGGATTCGATCTGCCTGCCGGCCTTCTCGAACCAGTAGCAGACGAGATCGGACTGCGCTGGTAAGCGACCGCTGTAGGTTCGCCGTAGGCGTGACACGTAGTCGTTTCCGAGGTGGCGGATCAGCAACTTGTCGCCGAGGAACGGCGGGTTTCCGATCACCACGTCCGACTTCGGCCAATCGGGTTCGGTGTCTTCCGGCGACAGGATCGCGTCGCGGCACTCGATGGTGTCGAGCGGCTTCAGGATCGGGTCGCGGGCTTCCGAGAAGCCGTTGCGCCGCATCCACTGGATCTCCCCGATCCAGACCGACACGCGGGCCAACTCGGCCGCGTACGGGTTGATCTCGATACCCTTGACGTTGGCGGGACCGATCTCGGGGAACGCGCGCTGGAAGCCGAGCGCCTCCGCCTCGAACTGCACCCGGTGCTCCAGGTCCTTGAGCGCCTGCAGGGCGAGGTACAGGAAGTTGCCCGAACCGCACGCCGGGTCGAGCACGGTGAACGCCCGTAACCGGTTGAGAAACGCGCGGTACCGCCGATCTGCCTCCTTCCGCCGTTTCGTGCGGGTGGCCTGCGACTTCGCGGCCTCCGCACGCTCTAGTTCGGCGGCGATCTCGGCCTTCTCCGTCGTCCACTCGGCAAGCCAGGGGCGGATCACCACCGGCTCGACGATCAGCATGATCTTGTCGCGGTCCGTGTAGTGCGCCCCGAGTTGGGCGCGCTTGCCGGGGTCGAGGCCGCGCTCGAACAGCGTCCCGAGGATCGACGGGTCGATCTCCGACCAGTCCAGGCGGGATGCCGTCAGCACGGTGTCGATGTCGGACCTCTCCAGCGTCAGCGCCGCGTCGTCATCGAACAGCCCGCCGTTGAACCAATCGACCGGCTCGAAGCCGACCAAGCCTCCCTTGGCCATCCCCCGAAACAACGCGCTGGCAAGCTCCGAGAAGCGATCCGGGACGCGCCGCGCCTGCTCCAGCATCCGCGTGAACATGTGGTCGGGCAGCAGGCCCACATCGTCGGCGAACATGCAGAAGACCAGCCGGTTGACGAAGTGCGCGACCACGTGCGGATCGTGACCGCGTTCCCGCAACGCCTGTGCGAGCGTCGCGAACGACTCCGCCGCCTTCTCGGTGAGCGACTGCCGGGTCTCGCCCGGCCGCAGCCGCTCGGGGTCCGAGAACGCCCACTTGAGCCGGTCGCGGGTCGCGGCGTCCGCCAGGTCGTCGAGTCCGAACTCGTGGGTCTTGCTGACGCAGTTGGTCCAGTTGGTACGGATGCGGAACCGCTGCATGTCGGAGACGATCAGCAGTGGCGGATTCTCCAGTGCCAGCGCGTAGAGGCGGAGTTGACCGAACGCCGCGTCCAGGTTCGCCCGCTTGCCCTTGTACTCCCAGGCGAAGTGGTGGCGCTTCCAGACATCGGCCCAGCCGTCACCGCCGGTGTCCTTGCGAGCGCCGCGCTCGAAGCAGTACGCCTCGCCGGTCGGGTCGGCCTCGGCCGGAGTCGGCTCGCCGAGCAGCCGGCACAGATCGATGAAGTGCTCCTGCGAGGCCGAGCGTTCCTTCAACTCGGCGGCGCGCCACTTGTCGATGAACTCGTACGGCGTCATGGAGCACTCTCAGCCCAAGCCAATGAAGCCGGCCAAGCCGTCACTCGACAGCCTCGTAGCCCGCGTCGGTAACGTGGAACACCGATCCCGATCCGCTGATGTAGCCACCCTCGACCAACTCCCTGAAAGCGGCGCTCCAGCGCTGCACGCTTCTCGGATCTGCATCATCGGGGATCATGTGTCGTTTGGCCTTGCCGACTTGAATGTGGTCGTGACCGGGACCGAGACCGTGCTCGATGTACAGGATTCCGCCGCCGTCATCGGCGGCTGCCTTGAGGATTTCGGTTGCTTCGCGTGTCATCAGTGTTCCGCCTCGGTGACTGCGGCGGTGGCACGAGTCCACCGCCAGTTGTGAGCCGCCACCGCCAGGAGTACATGCGGGGCGCTACTCGATTCGCGCAATCTCCATGATGGTGCCCACGAGTCCAGGTGTCGTGTCAACCGAGGGTTCCGCTGGGGATGCTGTCGGCGGCCGGCCGGGGCGCACACGCTTCCGCGCTTCCGGGCGGTCGCCAGGGTGCGAAGGCGACGTCTCGTTGCCGGATTGCGGTGGTCTCCGAGTCCACGAGCTCAGAGGAAGCGTGCCTCGCCCACGAACATCGGCTGGAAGGTACGCGCGGCACAGGATGCTCCAACAGCGATGATGATGCCCGAGAACACGGTGGCTCCGGGCCCGATGAAATCCTTCCAGGTCCACGGCTGAGATTCGTTCACGATCTTCCTCCAAAGGGGGTCGACGGGGGCGGGCCCCAAGGCATCCCGCACGAACGGCATTATCCCCGATCTCCAGACCGTCACCGCCGCCGACCTGCAGCTCGGCGAGAGCGACACGCGACGCGGTCAGGCGACACCAAGCTTGCTGCCCCGTGGGCCCAGAGCAGTCCGGACCGGCGGACAGCGGCACCCGGCGTCGAGTTGAACACACAACCACCGGCGGGACTTCGGTGGACGGACCGATGCGTCCGCCACGACGGCGCCGGCGGAGACCACATGGTCCGAGCGGATCACGATCGCTTCGAGCAAGGCCAGCTCCCCACGGTCCGAAGTGGTCGCTGAGCCGTCTGAAGCGGGCCGGCTGCTGCCAGTCGACGATGCCGAGGTCGGCGGGCGCCCTGACGGCCGCGCCTGCCACCTCCGCGGCCACCGGTTCGGGCGTGCCGTCGGCGACCGGCGGAAGGAGCGGCCGGCCCTTGCCGTGATGGCTGATCACGAGGTGGAGTCCGCCTCCCCCGCGTCGATCTCGGCAGCGTCAGCCCCGGCGATCTGGTCCGCCCGCACCTGTCCGTAGGTCGGGTAGCAGGAGCGGTCTACCTGCGCGTCCGCTTCCCAGAGCCGGGCGCGAATCAACGCCTTGGCGCAGCGCAGGAAGGCCTCTTGCGCCGTCACCTTGAGAACAGAAACCGGCGGCTTGCTGTTGATGGCCAAAGCTCCAGGTGTTCCGGGTCGGTCGAGATCTCAGCCTGCCCGTTGACCCGCAACGTCTCTGTCAGGCCCGGCACGAAGAACACCAGACCCACGTAGGGACGTTCCACCACGTTCATCAACGTGTCTACCTGACGGTTTTCCGGCCGGTCCGGCAGCAACAGCGTTGTGCCGTCCAGGACGTACGCCAGCGACCCGGGCGGGTCGCCCCGGGGCGAGGGGTCCGACCGCCCGTCGGCGCGGGGGAACTGATGACGTAAAACGGAGACAGGGCGATGAACTTCCGGCAGTGGACATCCAGGTGGTCGAGAACCTTGAGGCCGGCCCGCGCAGCGGGAGGACGATAGACCTCGCGGAGTTTCGCCAAGCTGTCTACAGCCATCACCACCTCCTGTCTCGCTGGGGCAGAAATCGTACCCCCCCGGGAACCACAGGGCTGCGGGCGTTGTCGATTCTGGCTGCGTTGTCCGCCGAGGACGCGCGCCCCAGGCTACCGACTCCCGATTTTGCCGTGGGCTTCGAGCTGAGTGGAACCTGCGAAGAACGGCTCGGCCTCACGGTCGAGGGGACGGCGGAGGGCAGACGGCGGTGGTCACGACCGACGAGAGAACGGCAGAGTCGCCGACAAGTCGACGGGCGCCGCTACTGCGCGTTCCGGGGGCGGACTCCGGTTCCCCCCGACCGGTGTCCGCCCGCGTCGCTGGTGGCGTACCTGCCGCCCGCGGTGCCCGGACGAACTCCTGGCCCACTCGCCGCATTCGACCGTCGGGCTACCCCCCACCGACCCGATACAGGCGATTCTCGCGGGGTTTCAGGGCCAGGGGTCGCGTGGTACGCTCCGGCCATGACGACGAACGCTCAGACGGAGAGAGCCAGCCCCGCGGCCATCGCGATCATGCTCGCCTTGATGGGAGGGTGCGGGTGGTGCCTGTACGACGCCGGTACCGGGCGCCGCGGCGAGTTTCGGGATTTGGTGCACCAGTGCTACGAGTGGCGCCGAGCCGGGGGCGCCGGAGAATCGGCCGGCCGGTGGTCCGACTTCGGAACCTGCGAGGAGGACGCAAACCGCGCCATGATCGAACGCTACGGCCGCGGCTGGCGAGACGACGATTGACTGGATCGCCGCTTCGACCGGCTGGCCAGCCACGGATACAGCGCGAGCGGGGGGTAGCCCGGTCACCACCACCATTGTTGCCGACGTTCACGCTGAACTCGTCGCCGAGAAGTTGGGCTTCAACGTCGCGACTGCGGTCGACCGCCGAACGTCTTCACGTTTGCTCTCCATGCCCTCACCGCGCGCGCAATCAAGTCCGTGTCGGCCGGAGTCGCACCATGCAGGTTGTGATGGAGGATGAGCGATAGCTCATGCTCCGCTTGGTCGGGATACCGATGCCATAAGGGATCGCGCTCAAGAATCGCTCTGACGTGAGTCTCTATCGCTGACACCCACCGCACCTCCTCGCTCGGTGGCAACTGTACCACCGACACGTGCCGGCCGGACCGTCCGAACGGCCCAGTCGAGCTCTCGCAGACCTCGATCGGTGCGCACCGGGTGGGCGGACGGCACGGCTGCCCCGCTGGACACGGTCTCGTCGGTGGGCGTGCCGCGCGTAGCGGTCTGCGCGAGTTCGGGGGTGCTACGATGGCCAGCGGCGGTCGGGTCGGCGCGTGTACTGGTTCACTTGCGCTCGACGACAGCCGGCCACGGCCGCCGACCGCTGGGCTGAGCCGCGCGGCCGACCAGAGACGACAGGGACCGGGGGAAGCCCGGCGGTGGGCCGAGTCCGTCGCGCCCGTCCGACATGGCAAGAGATTGGCGTCGGGCAACGGAGGGGGGCGTTGCGCGATCAACGGCTCTCGCCCGGCAAGGCCTCGCTGGCCTGAAGTCGCGCTCGACCCCCGAGGGTGGGCTTGGCGGTGGTCGACGACGTGACCGAGCTGACCGCCGGGACCTGCCACCACGAGGACCTGGGTCTGGTTTCAACGTGGCGGAGGGGGGCCGGGCGCGCACAACGCGCGCTCGGTCGCGAGCGTCGCCGCCGGCGGCCCGCGAGGTCCGGAGCAGGCGAGGGTCAGTTCGTCGGCCCGGGCCGACAACGAGCCGGTTTAAGCCCGGATTTCATTGGTCGAATCGGGATCCCCTTCCCGGTGCCGTGACGGCAGGCACTGCCCGCAGAAGTTGAGCGGGAACGGGGTTCTCTCGCCCCAGGCGACGGCCTCCTCAGTGGTTTCGAAGGCCCACCACTTCGGGCTATCCCCGTAGCGCAGCGCCCACAAGCACTCGGCTCGATGAACGGTGGTGCGGCTCGATGTCCCGTGGCCGTCCGAGCTATGGCCGTTGACATAGAAGCTCGGGGTCATTCTCCTGCACCGTCTCTCCGCGCCGGGGTTGGTTGCCTCCGCCGTCGTTCACTGGGACTTCCGCCCGGGCCGCGCCTCACCTCCCGCAGACGAGTTCCCGCGGGCCCTCGCGGTGCACGCGGTCGCGCAGCCGGACCCGTTGCGAGGTCACCACCATCTCCAGCAGGTCGAACTCGTCCTGGATGATGGTGTCTCCCAAGGCGGTCGCCCTCGCGCGCAGCCGGACCTGACCCGCCGCCCTGTCCAGGAACCCGGATACGTCCCGGGTCGCGAGCAGCAGGCCGCTGTTCAACCCAAGCCTTCGTCTCGATGCCCTCGCCGCCCCAGCGGAAGTCGACCATCCGTGCATCCGAGCCCCGCTCCTTCCCTGTTGACGACGTCAACAGTGTGGAACGCGGCGCCGAGCCCACCAACCACCAAGGTGTGCAGTTTTCAGTTGCCAGAGGTGTGCAGTTTTCGATTGCCATTTGACAGGACCACCTCGCCCGGCCCGGCGGCGGTCGTCGCGGCGTAGCCGGCCGCCGCCACCGCGTCGCGCATCTGGCGTAGCGCGTGCGGGTCGTCGTCCACCACGAGGACGGTAGTCCCGCCCGGCCCGTCCCTGGACGCGGACGCGGGGACGGCGACCGCGCGATCCTCCGCCTCCGCCGCCGGCAGGGTGAAGGTGATCGTCGTGCCGCGGCCCGGCCCGCCGCTCTCGGCCCGGATGCGCCCGCCGTGCGCCTCCACCAAGCCCCGGCGGATGACCAGCCCGCGGCCCGACCCGCCGCCCCCGTCGATGCCGGCCTGGCGACGGAACAGGCGCGGCAGGCGCTCCGGCGCGATCCCCTCGCCGTCGTCGGCGACCGAGACCGCCACGTG
This sequence comes from Vicinamibacterales bacterium, assembly GCA_965261285.1. Taxonomy (GTDB): domain Bacteria; phylum Acidobacteriota; class Vicinamibacteria; order Vicinamibacterales; family UBA8438; genus JAJEEA01. Next base: position 1,354,757 of record OZ253457.1, read on the forward strand.
CGCCCCGTCGGGTTCCGCCGCCGCTCAGATGGGGGAGGCCTCCGGGGAGTGCCGCGCGGCGTTGCCCCAAGCAGCGTCACGCTCACCTTCACGATCGCGTTCGCGGCCGACCTCGAGCCGTCGTCTTGGCGGCAGCGAAATTTCTAACCAGTCCTACACGGAGAACATCCCGATCGCGGACGTGACGCTGCCGGCGGCCACCGGCGGCAACGGCACGCTGACGTACAGCTTGTCGCCCGAGTCGCCGACGGGGCCTGTCGTTCGACGCCGGCACCCGCAGGCTGACGGGCACGCCGGTCTGCGGCCATTCGCCGAGAACCCACGCCTACACGGCGACGGGACGCCGACGGCGACACCGTCGCGCTGACCTTCACGATCGCGGTAGCGGCGAGCACGACGCCGGCGTCGTTCGGCGACAGCACGATCCCGGACCACGTCGATTCCGACGCTGACGCTGCCCGTGGCCACGGGCGGCAGGGGGCCGCTGCGCTACAGCCTGTCCCCGGCGCCGCCGGCGGGGCTCAGCTTCAAGGCTGCGACGCGCGTGCTCTCGGGCCGCCCGCCCGGCAGCCAAGACTCCGCGACCTACACCTACACGGTGTCGGATCTGTACGGCGACGCCGCCTCGCTCGCCTTCACGATCGCCATCAAGGCGGCGGGCACGGACATCGAGGTGCCCGAGGATCCGCCGCCGGAGCTGGCGCGCGTGCCCCGCAAGGTGCGGTGTCCGCGACCGGGAATCGTCAGACCTACCAGCGCGCCTCCCCGCCACCTAACCCAACCTGCCGACGACCTGCCCGCGGAGCCGAATCGCGCACCTGTGGCAGCCCGCGGGCACGCGGAAGGCCTTACTACTTCTTCCTCCTGGACAGTGTGCCGGTTTCCTGTTGAATCATATTGGGTTGCCACCTGAACGATCCGCTCGGAACGACAAAGAGATTGTATTCATCCCGCACGCCGCTGGGCTGCTCTTCCGTCGGAACCATACGTAGGTCTGTGTCGCAAAAGTGCAGAATAACACACTCGGCGTCCTCATCTTCAGTACGTACCCATCTGGTGGTCGCGCGCCAGTGGTCGTCCGTGTCGCGCCATGACCGGACGGCTAACAGCTCCCCATTTTCATCAAAGCGGAGCGCGATCAAGGATGAGCCTGGCTGTAGGTCGCTGTGGTCACGGGTCTGCGGTAGCGATCTGATAAGCGATGGCTCACCAAAGTCGAAGGGTGTAGGATGCATCGCCACACTCCACACTGACGCGAGCAGATCAGCGACTTCTCGGAGCGCAAGCCTCTTGGCAACGTGATCGAGCAGACCCGCCTTAGTTTGGCTACGGAAATGGTGCGCCAGCGTATTCCGGTAGTTCTCTAGCCCACTCCACCCTTGCCATTGGCCGGTTGTAACTTCAAAAAGAGCCGGTACAACGTGGGGGTTGGCTAACTCCAACTGATGTACCAGCTCTCCTACCTCTTCAACTTCCTTGGCAAGGGCTTTGAATGCGTCGTCAGACATCGTGTCTGGGGATGGAGTGCATTTGACTCGATGCACGGCACTTCGCGCATTCGTGATAATGTTCTCGATAACATCTTGGATTCTGGCAACTCGCTTCGCGGTCATCTTGTCCATAACGTCGCTCCGCACGCTGGATGAATCGGCCCAGACAGTCGCGAAAGTCTAACGCGATTGCCCCCGCTCCGGGACACCGCGCAGTCGCCCCTTGGGAACCCCTGACATGGACTTCCACCTTGCCGTCTGGCTCTGGCTTAGCTAGCTAGTGTCTGCCAGAAAACCGTAACCGCGTCATTCTACAAGACTTGTCTTGGATTCATGTGGTGAAGATTGGCAGAATATCGTATCCTGGCCGGTGGTTTCGCGCTGCTGGGCGGAGATTCCGTTCTGGCGCACCGGGGCCATGGACTTCAGCCTGCCGCGACCGCCAGTAACGGCGCTCCGCGAGCACGTGCCCGGCAACCTCATCTACGCCAACGGCCACCGGTTCGCCGCGCGGCGCTTCCATCGCGACGATGCCGTTCTACGGGGTTTCCGTGCAGCGTCAGGCGGTCAGGGAGACCCGGCGGGGCGAGGGGATCGTCGCTGGGCGGCGAGGGCCTTCGCCAGGGGGATGATCTCCGTCCGCACGTCGAGCGGCCGATAGAGCGTGTGCTCGACGCTGACGTTGATCCATCGGCCCTCCCTCAGCGGCTTGAAGGCGTGCTCGTGGCCGTGGATGTTGACGCACCCATCGGGCACTTCGGTCAGCGGCACGTGCGTGACGAGCAGCGGGGGGTCCGAACGGATGACGAGCGTCATCGACGCGGCGTCGGTGCCCGTCTGCTTCTCGCGCCCGAGGATGCGCGTGAAGTCGTGGTTTCCCGAGGGCGAGGCGCCACGGGCCTGGAAGCCCCACGTCCGGCGGGCGCCGGCGGCCCATGATGGTCCGGCGGCCCCCGATGTCGCCCCCGCGCACACCATCGCGGCTCCGGGAGGCATCGATTCGCGCCAGCTCCGGCGCAGCGCGGCGTTCATCGGCTCCACCGCCGGCCACGGCCGTCCGGCCGCGCGCCGTATCCGTTCGTCGTCGAAGTGGAGGTTCGCCCAGATCCGGATCTCCGCCCCCGGCTCGGGCGCCGGCATCTCGGCGCCTCGGCATCGCCGCGTCTCGCGGGCCATCAGCCGCAGATGCCGCGGGTTCTCGTGCTCCACGCGGGCTGCGGCCATGGCCGCCAACTGCCGGGCGTACTCCCGGTCGAGTTTCATCCGCCGTCATCGTCGGTTCCTGTCGGTTCTTCCGGGTCGGCACCCGACCGCGCGAGCCTCGGGCTCACGACTTCACCAGCTTCGTGAACAGGTACGACGCGGTGGCGACCTGGAGCAGGCCCTGAATGAACGAATAGAGTGCGTCCGCGTAGCGCGAATCCCGCACGGTGAGAATCAGCTCTCCTCCGCGATCTTCGATCCCCAACACCGACAGTGTGCTCGCGATGATCTTCTGACGGGTCTCCTTGTGAGGGTCCGGCCCGTCGATGTCGGGCGTGAGGCGCATGTACGTGTGCGCCTCGTCCGAGAGCACCCACCCGGCATCCTCTCTTCGCAGAACTACGGCCAAGTGGTCGCCGTCATCGAACACGAAGGGCGTGAAGACGCGGAAGCGGTTCATGTCTTCGGCCACCAGCCGGATCTTCTCGGAAACCTGTTCCTGAAACTCTTGCTCGATGCATTCGACGGTCATCCGTCCCCTCCTCGGAGCCGCCGCTCTCAGGCCGACGCGGAACCCGGCGGTCCGCGCGGGTTCTTCTGTCGCGGCGGTTGGACATGGGCTTCGAGGTCTTCGGCGGCTGCTAAGCCGCGACGCCGGGCAGCGCCGCCTCGAGCACTTCCTCCATTGTCCGCACGTAGCGTACGCCGATGCCGCACGGCAGCTCGTCGCCGAAGCTCTCGGCGACGTCCGCCTCGTTGGCGGCCGGCAGGATCACCGCCGCTATCCGAGCGCGGCACGCCCCCAACACCTTCTCCCTGATGCCCCCGACCGCCTCGACCCTCCCCGCGATCGTCAACTCGCCGGTCATCGCCACCCCGCCCCGCACCGGCTCTCCCGTCAGCGCCGAGACCAAGGCGGCGGCCAGCGCTACCCCCGTCGATGGGCCGTCCTTCCACCGGGCGGCCTCGGGCAGGTGCACGTGCACGTCCGTCGAGTCGTCGACCCCCGCCGCACCGGCGAGGCGCTCCGCGTGCGAGCGCACCCACGTCATCGCGACGTTCGCCGACTCCCGCATCATCGGCCCGGCCGTCCCGGTGACGTGCAGCGTCCCGCGGCCGGGCAGGCACGCCGCCTCGACGAGCAGCACGTCACCGCCCTCGCCGGTGACCGCCAGGCCCAGGGCGACGCCGGGGCGGCGGGTCCGGTCCGCGACCTCCTCGTCGCGGAACCGCGGCGCCCGGAGCCACGCGGACATCGCTTCCGGTCCCATCTCCCCGGGCGGCGGAAGCCCCTCGGCCCGCCGCCGCGCCGCCCGGCGGCAGAGCGCGTCGATGCCGTCGGCGAGGAGGCGCACGCCCGGTTCGTGCGAGTAGCCCCTGATCAGGAACCGGAGGGCGGCCGGAGAGAACGACACCTCATCGGCGGACAACCCGTGCCGCCCCCGCCGTTGCGGAATCAGATGCGCGGTCGCGATGCACTGCTTCTCCATGTCGGTGAAGCCGGTCAGGGGCAGCAGTTCGAGCCGCTCGTGCAACAGCGGCGGGATGCGCGCGGGGTCGGCCGCGACGGCCACGAACAGCACGCCGGCGAGGTCCAGCGGCAGGGCAACGTAGCGGTCGCGGAAGCTGTGGTTGCGCGCGGGGTCGAGCGCGCCGAGCAGTGCGCCGGCCGCCGCCTCGCCCAGCCGGTCGAGCTCGCCGAGGACTACCAGCGGGTTGTCGCCTTCCCGGCCCGGCAGGGGGCCGAGCCGCCGCAGGGCGTCGACGAGGCGCCTGGCCCCGCCTCCGGCGCGGATCGGGCGGCGCCGAGAATACCCGCCGGCTTCTCGACGCCGGCCAGGGACACCCGTACGAACCGGCGGTCGAGAGCCGCGGCCATGGCCCGGGCGAAAGCGGTTCTGCCCGTGCCCGATGGCCCGCAGAGGCACAGGATCTCGGCCGCGACGGCGTGCACGCCGGCCGTACCTCCCTCCGCGCAGGCCTGACGGGCCACCAGGTAGTCGACGACCTGGTCCTTCTCCCGGCCGCGGCCGACGTGTTCCCGGTCAAGCGCCTCCCGCAGCCGCCCCGGCGCGTCGAGCCGCTCCACCGCCCGCCGCCACGGCACTTGCTCCATCACCTCGATCCACGCCCGCGCGGCAGCCGCCTCGGGGTCCGCCGGATGGAAGCCCACGACCCGGTCACGCTCCCGGGAGAGCGCATCCCGCACGTGGTCGGGCAGCGAGTCGTACCGCGGCGGCCCCAGGATCTCGGCCACGCTGAAGCGGAGCCGGGCTGCATCGAGCCCCGCCGCCTCGCCGGCGTCGGCGACGACGGTGACCGGCGCGTTACCGCCTGCCTCCACCCGGCGGCTCGCCACGAACTGGCAGATGGCGCCGAGCTTGCGCACGAGGTGCCGGACTCCCCCCTCGCAGGTGTGGCCCCGCACCACGGCGCGGATCGCCGCATCCGTCACCTCGACCCCGTCCGCCGTCAGCGGCCTGGACGGACTCGACGCGGGAGCGGCCGCCGACGGCGTCGTGGCCGCCGACGCTCCATCGGGCACCTCCACGGCCAGCCGCCGGCGGGCCGCCGCCGCGGACGCCTCCTCCGCCCGCCCCCCCGTGCGCCGCCGCCGCGGTCCGGGTCCAGAAACCGCCGGCCAGCCCGTTGACCTCGAGCTGCTCCCCCCACAGGACGCGCCGCACGATGTCGACCTTCTCGGCGTCCGTGTACCCCGGCGCCTGGAGGATCTCGAGCCGGTCCCGAAGCGGGGCGGGGATCTTCGCCACATCATTCGCGGTGGCGATGAACAGGACCTCCGACAGGTCGAACGACGCCTCGACGTAGGCGTCGCGGAAGTGGGTGTTCTGCGCGGGGTCGAGCACCTCGAGCAGCGCCGCCGACGGGTCGCCGAAGTTCGTCGTCGCCCCGCCCACCTTGTCGACCTCGTCGAGGATCATCACGGGGTTGCGGACCTTGGCCTCCCGCAGCCCAAGGACGATCCGGCCCGCGTGGGGCGAGCGGAAGCTGATCGGCAGGCCGCGGATGACAGACTCGTCCCAGACTCCGCCCAAGGCGACGAGCGGCGGAGCGCGGCCCGCGCCGAACCGTCCCCCCCGCGGGACCGGTCACCCGGGCTGCGGCCCTCCACCGTCCACGTCGTCGACGTCAGCTGGCGCGTGGCCAGGAACCGGCGGACCCGCTCCTTGAGGGCCGCGCGGCCGGCGTGGGCCGCGTCCAGCTCCGCCATCGCCGCCGCGATGTCGACCCGTTCACCCGCCCGCGCGGTCCAGGGGAGGTCGAGCACCAGCCGCAGCCGTTCGAGCAGCACCCCGGCGGCCTCCCGGCTCGCACTCTGCGACATGCGGATGTCGTCGAGGGCGCGCGTCAGCACCGGCAGCGGCAGGTCGGCGGCCTCGATCCGTCCGAGCACCTCCCGGGTCGTGGCCGCCAGCGGGTCGGCGGACCGCCGTTCCTCGTCGAGCGCCTTCAGGCCCTCCCGCACCGCCTCGACCGCGCCGGTCGACAGGGTGTCGCCGTCCAGCACCTGGTGCGCGTCCTCGATGCGCCGCACAACGGTCCGGATGCGCCCGACCGTGGCGTCGTTCCACGCCCCGGCTTCGACCTCGCGCCGGGCATCGACGACGCCGCGGATGCGGGTGACGGCCAGCCCGGCCAACTGTTCGAACCCCCGCAGGGCCCGGTCGCACGTCGCGACCAGCCCCTCCTCGGGGATGTTCTCCTCCGGGTCGTCTTCCACCCGCTGCAGCAGCCGCCGGAACGATGGTATCGCCGCAGTCTCCGTTCCAGAGAAATCGAGCCTGCCGAGGGCCTCGTCGACCCTCCCCAGGCGCCTCCGGAGCACCCAACAGGTGCTCGCGACGCGCTCGACCGCCTCATCCGGCAAGTCCGCGCCGTCCGCCTCGCCGAGCCGTTCCGGCGTGACCGCCTCCTGGCGCAGTGCCGCGACCTCGCGGCGCGCATCCTCGAGTTCCTGAACCACGGCCGTCTCGAGCGGCGCGATCGCGGCATCGATCAACTCGAGCACGCTGTCGACCTTCGGCTGCCGGCACAGTTCCCGGAACGCTGCGCGGACGTCGTCGGGGACGGGCCCGCGGCAGTGCTTCAGGTTCACCACCGGGGCCGAGTCCGGCCGGCGGGACCGGGGCGTCTCGATGGCTCCCTGGTCGCTGTCGCCGCCGTCTGACTCGTTCCCGGCGTCCTTGAAGAGCAGGTCGATGGCCTCGGTGGGGTCCACTACCGGCGCCGCGTCATGTCTCTGGACCGTGTCCACATCTTCCTGTGCGGTGTCGTGGGGGGGCGCGTCGTTCGCCAAGTCTGGCAGGCCCCAGGCCCGGCGTTGCGAGTCGGTGGTCACTACGTAGCACCCGCCACGCGGCGTCTCGGCCGTTGCGACCCCGTCTCTGGCCTCGTCGCGGCCGGCGGGGTTTGTCTCGAGGCGCGGCCGGCGGCGGATGTGCTCGGCGAGCCGCGCGACCGCCGCGGGGCGTCCGGCCGGTTTCGTCTCGACGTTCGGCCGGGGGGAGGTCTCGGCCTCCGCCCGTGCCCGCTCGTACTCGGTGGCGCTGGCTGGCAAGACGAGCGTCACGCATCCCCCAGCGCGGCCGCCCGAGTCCGGCCCCGTTCGCCCGTCTTGGTTCGTCAATACGATTCTCTGCATCACTCACGCCTTTAGGGTTCTCGTCAGGCAGACCACCTTCGTTATCCGCCGCCAACGCGGAGGACTTTCGGGCCCGAGGTGGCCGCCGGGTTCACCCGGCGACCAGGGTGCCGGGCGGCGATCACAGCCGAGTCGTCGCGGCTTGCCTCATCCCGCCCGCCGTGGGGAGTCGCCTCCGGTGGACCGTGGCCAGCCGCCCAGGACGATCCAGTCCTTGCGGCTGCGGCACCGGCAGCAGCACAGACGTGGCAGGTCGCCCGCTGTCCCCGACCACCCGCGCCGCCTGAAGTGCTCGACGGAATCGAGCCGGACGAAGTGGTTGCATCGGCGGCAACCCACGTAGAGCGTGGCGTGGCAACGTTCCACCAACGCGCGTAGATCCAGCGTCGGCGATGTCGACGACGGGCGGTGCGGGGCGCCGCAGTTGCGGGACCCGCGGCGGGGCGCGCGCCAGCGGCCGGCGGGGGCCTTGGGTGTCGCGAGGACCACCCACAGCGCCCGCGCGCCCATGCGATCCAGCAACCGGATCAGAGTGGCAAGCCAGTGGCACGGACGGCAAAGCGCTGTGAGGTCGTCCGCCGTGACCTCGTCGTCGGACGGATAGCGCAGCCCGTAGTGATGAGCCTGCTCCGCCGGCCGAAGACCGCAGAACTGGCAGATGTGGCCTACCCGCTCAAGGAGCTCTCTACGCGCACGTCGATAGCCGGACCCGTAGACGACCCGGGATGCGACCTTCGACGCGAACGCCGGCAACCGGCGGAAGAATCGAGGCATGACGCCTCCTCGCTCGAACGCGATGGGGAGCCGCCCACATCCTGCCGGTGCGTTCGGAACCCGGCGGTACGTGGCGGCGAGTCGAGGAGAGGAGCGCTCCGGGCCGCGAAGGGCGGCCCCTGGTGGTCATAGCCGGGCCGGGGGGTGGCCGCAGAAGTCCCGGAATTGCCTCCCGATCGAACGACGCGCACCTGACGGGCACACGCCACCCCATCCGCGGCGGGCCGCGGCACGAGGGGTGCGGGATCCCTGGAACTTCTGCGGTAGACTTCGACCGGGCATGGCGACGATGGCTCCAACCAGGACTCGCCGTGCTCAGGCGGCGTCGGGTGCAACCGGCGCCGCCACCTGCCTCAGACTCTATCACACACAAGCGTAAATCTGGCGAATCTATGGCAGATCATCGGTTTCGACCGCGAGCAGGTGACGACGGACCGGGTTTTTCGCTTTGCGGGATTCACCGCGTCGGAGGCCAGAGGATGACCGCCGCCGAGATCGCTGAACTCGACCTGCAGGACGGGAAATGATAAGGACCGGCGACGGTTCAGAATCCAGATCGACTCCCTGCGGTACGTGGTGACGGTGAACGGGTCCGTTCCGGCAGCCGTCCAGGTCGTGATCGACAACGTCTACGACCCATCGGCCGAAGGCCGGAACGGCCCGTGGGCGCTGCAGCGCCCACGAGTCGACCCCCCCGGCCAACCCCGGATGGACGCTGAGCCGCGCGATCCTCGATCAGCGGCACGACGTGAAGCACATTGAGGACCGTCGTACCCGGCAGACGCACGGGGATGCGGCGACTAGCTCGGCGCCGACCGAGAACGACGCGATACACCACGCCCCGTAGTAGCGGAATCCGACTCGATGCCGTGGAGCCACGACTTGACGAGTCGCTCCACCGCGTTCAACGACAGGCTGTTGGCTCTCTCAGCCGGGCAGATCGTCTCCTCGACGTTCGCCACGTACAGCGGGACGGTGGTGCTGGAAGAGACCGTTCCGGTACACGAGGGAGCTCCTCGAGCGGGGCGAGGTCCTGAAGCGTGATCATGACGGTCTCGATCCCGCTGTCGCCGTGCACGGGGGTCGCGCTGAGCAGGGCGGCGACGCTGGGCCCCTCGGGCACCGAGAGCACGATCTCCTCGGCCCGGACCCGTTCGGCGCTGCGGAGCACCGTCGTGAGCGGGAACGTGCCCAGCGCCAGCTCGCTCCCGTCGGCGCGCCGGCACGTGATCACGTCGAGGAGGGTCCTCGGTGGCGCGGCCGGGGTGGCGCAGGCGCTCGACGATGCGGCGCGCCTCGCGGTTGAGCGAGACCAGGCGCCCCGTCGCCGCGTCGAGCACCACCACCCCGACCGGGGAGGTGTCGACTAGGGCCTCCAGGTCGGCGCGCGCGCGGCGTTTGTCGCGGAAGGCGCGGGCGTTGGCGATGGCGACCGCGGCCTGCGCGGCGAAGAGCACGAGCAGTTCCTCGTCGTCGGCCGTGAAGCCGTCGGGGCCGTCCTTCTCGACCAGCCAGAAGCTGCCGACGTGCTCGCGGAGGTGGCGCATCGGCGTGCCCTGGAAGGGGTACGGCAGCAGGCCGACGCCGTCAAGGCCGAGCGCGCTGACGTACGCGGGCAGGTCCGCGAGGCGGAGGGGCGCCGGGCAGGTTGCGCAGGTGCTCGAACAGCCCCGGGCCGTCCGGCTAGAGGGGCAAGGGGTCCGGAGGTCTGCTGGCCGACAGTCACCGTGCTCGCCGCGCCGCCTGGCGCGAGCCGAGGCCGCAAACTAGCTCGTGGATAGCGACGGTGGCCCACTGTTGGAGCGTCGCGATGGCGAGACGCTGCACATGATCGTGGCGCGGACCGAGAGCGGGGGCGGACGGCGGAACCGGAGGGACGGACGATGTTGAGAGGCGTGCTGGCGATTCGCGGACAGGCGGCGGCGCGGGGCTACGGGTTCATCGGGGTCGAGGGGCATGAGGACGACGTCTTCGTCCTCGGTTCCGAGGTAACCGACGAGCACGGCGGGCCGGCGACCCGTGGGGAATGGTCGGCGTTGGACGGCCGGGCGGTGGAGATCGGCGATGTGATCACGACGGCCCGGGGCGACCAGGCGACGAACGTGCGGCTGCTGCCGGTCGAGAACGCCTCGACGGACGGCGCCGAGCCTCGACGGCCGACGCCGAACGCGGTGGTGCCGGAGGATGCGATGAACGAGGAGCCATGGGCGGCCGGGATCATCGCCGCCCTCCCGGTCGAACGTGCCGTCGGCAGCCACGGCGTTCATGTTGACGATCTCAGCCGATGTCAGGGGCGGCGTGCCGGTCAGGAACCCGACCAGCATCGGCGTGGCATGGGGTGCGTCGCGGCAGGCGTTCGCATCGTTCATCCTGCTCCTCGTCGATCGGCGGTCCGGCCAGGTCCTCGAGGTGGTTCCTGGCGTCCCGCCGCTTTTGGAACGTGGCCAGCGTCCGCCAGCCGCCTCCGTTCCGGCTCTGGACCCTCCAGCGGAAGGTGTCGTGCTTCACCCGTTCCCTCGACAGCTTCCACTGCCCGTCCTCCGATACGTAGTCCCGCCGTCCCTGCATGTGGGGCTCGACGTCGGGTATCAGTCTCACTTCCTCGTCCTCCCCGCCCCCGCGTCGGCTCGGTCCGCTTGTCGGCGGTGCCGAACAGCTCCAACTGCTGCAGGGCCTCCTCGATTTCCCGGGCCGTCGCCGGGCGCCACGCCCCCTCGGTCGTCGTGTCGATGCGGAACACGCCGGTTTGGAGCGTGGCTATCCGCCACCGTTTGGATCCGCTCATGGGTGTCCGCCCGGCAGTTGCCGTGGTGCAGCCTCGGTTGCTTGGTCCGCCGCTCCTGCGGTCGGGGGGCCGGGGCCCCCGGTCGGGAGTCTACAGCCACTCGCCTCGGGTCGTCGCGCCCCTGCCTCGGCGAAGGTGTCCGTGGCGCCTGTGGTCCGGCGTGGCCGCGCGGTTGGTCAGGCGGCGCAGGCCGTCGCGAGCTTGTCGTTCGACCTCGCGGCCCTGGTCGAGACCACGCCCGTCGGGGTCGTGCTCTTCCACGCGGCGAGCGGTCGGTTCGTGTCGAAACGGATCGTCGAGAGCCTGCGGACGCCCCGGCCGGCTGTCCGAGGAGTTCCTGGAGGTGATCACCTTCCGCCGCGCCGACGGGCGGGTGGTGCCACCGAGCAAACAGCCGCTCGCGCAGTTGCTCGGCACCGGCGAGACCGTGCGCCGAAGAGGTCGTGCTCTCCGTCCCCGACGGGCGCAGCCTTCGGACGCTGATCAACGCCACGCCGACGCCCGGGTTCTCGTTGGCCGAGCGCACCGCCGGAGCTAGCGGTGCAGAACCGAGCGCACCGCCGTGAAAGGCGGATTTCTAGGCGCGCCAATTGTGGGATCCAGTGTGGGATCACGGGGCGTGATCGGCCGTAAGCTACTGTTGATTGGGAATTTACAGACGAACCGGTTCCCACGCTGAGCATGCTGGCGGCGCACCAGGACAGCCGCTACGACGAGTGGGCTTCTCCGGCTCGGTGCGCTTCGACCCGGGGCAGGCGGGGCGCGGACTGTCGCTCGACGTGACGCCGTCGTTCGGCGCGGCGGCGCAGGGCGCCGGGCGGCTGTGGGCGGCCCGGGACATGGGCGGGCTCACGCCCTACGGGGCGGCGCCGTTCGACATGGGCGGCCAGCTCGCCCCCGAGGTCGGCTACGGGACGGCGGGGCCGTGGGGCCAGGGCGCGGGGAGGCCCTACGCGGGCCTGACGCGGTCGGGCGCGGGCCACCGGGCGGTGCGCTACGGCTACCGGTGGGAGGTCGGCCCGCGGTTCAACGTCGGGGTCGAGGGCGCGCGGATGGGCGGCTTCGGCGACTTGGCCGGGACGGACGGCCGCAGCGGCGGACCGGCGCACTCGGTGCAGGTGCGGGGGCAGGTCGGGTTCTGAGTCGGCGTCCCGGGGGACGGCGGAACGGGACGCCGGGAACGCGCAGACCGCAGGGAGCTGAGCACCGCAACGGCACCAACACCAAGTTCTGCGACGAACGGTATGATCCGGGCGACGGCAAGAGGCAAGACTCCGACGGAGCGGAGATCGGTCGACAACAGCGTCGCAGAACATTCGATTGCGCAGAACGCGAGCACAGAAGCATGGAGAGTCTGTTCTGGCGACTGTTCCGTTACCGGTCAAGGGAGACCCGCCGAGCCTGGGAGGACTGGCTCACCGAGTCGTTCGCGGCCGTGCTCGACCACGATGCGAGGCTAGGCACCGCGTACGCCGGCCACCTGATCGGCCAGGAGGTGGAAACCGCCAAAATCGAGACACAGAGGACGTTCGCCGGCGCTCGGCCGGACATGTGGATCGAGGTCAGGGACGCGGAAGGTGCACGTCACGTGGTGATGATCGAGCACAAGACGGGTGGGGAACCGGCCGAAGCCCGCCAACTGAGAGCCTACGAGAAGCAGCTTCAGAAAATGACGGCGGAAACGAAAACCCTGGTGCAAATCGCCCGGACTTCGGAGAAGCCGGATTTCGAGCCAGCATCCGCCGACGTGCGGTTCAAGAGCTTCCCGTGGTTCAAAATCTGCCGATGGTTGCAGAAGCAAGCCGCGAGCACCCGAAACGCCGGGGAAAGCACGGCGTTCGTGGACGAGCTTCTGAAGTTCATGAAGGAGCGGGGCATGACCATCGAGATCGGCATGGACGAACTCGCCGCCTGCACCGTCTGCAGGGCGAGCGGCGTGGAGGAACGACTCTGGCGGATACTGGATGCAGCCTGGGAAGACTGCGGGATGGAGGAAGCCATCGGCGAAACCGAAGGCAGATGGAAGGAGAACCCGCAGAAGGAGTCCATCTACTGGGTGTCTCCCACGATAGTCCGACACGGCGTGAAGATCATATACGGATTCAGGTTCAGAAGAGACGATCCGGAATGGGACACGGAGACCCTGCGGTTGCCGTCAGCCTACGTCGGGATCTGGGAACCCGATCTGGACGACGTCCGCAAGTTGCCCTGCCCGGCGGGCTGGAAGAAGCCGCCGCAGAGCTTCCCCGACAGGTACGCATGGGCTTGCGAAATCAGTGAACTGCGCCTGCGGGAAGGGTCGCTGAGCGCATCGTACCTGGAGTTCTTCACCGGTGCATTCACCGGGCTCAAAGCTGTCCTGTAGAACCGCGCAGAACCTGACGGAAAACTCGTGAAGATGAACAGCGACGTCTTGTCGGGTGACGACGCCGCGCCCACTCGATCTCGACGCCGCGCATCAGCTGCCGCTGGCGTTCCCGCCCGGCAGCCCGCGCGGCCACGGCGGCGCCCGCCGCGGCGACCGCCCCCGCCCGGCAGTCCCGGCGCGGCGGGAGGCAGCCACCAACGCCGCCGCGAGCAGGACGACGCCCCCGACGGGAAGCGCCGGAACCGGCGTGCCGAAGGTCAACACGAGCCGGGCGCGGTCCGGATCGACCGCGGCCGCGCCGCCGTCCATCGCGCTGACGTGGCTGAGCTCGAACGCGAGACGTCGCCGAGGTTCAGGTGCGGCTCGACCTGGCGGTACCCCGCCCGGAGCTCGACGGCGGCCGCTCCCATCTGGGGCGCAGCCCGCCTGGAGAGAGTCCGGCACCGGCGGTTCCGACGCCTTCCGCTCGAGGTGGGCGCTCACCTGCCCCGCGACGAGGATCGCCGCGGCCAGGACGAAGTACGACCAAGCTGGGTACTCCGTCGGCACGCAGTCCATCACCCAGGCGGCCAGCGCCCTGACCCGGCCACGGCAGCGGTTCATGACGCCCTCGTGCTGGCTGGCACGAGCCGGCGGATGTGGAAGATGCCGATGGCCCCCGTAACGACGAGGAGCGCCAAGGCCGCGGGCGGGGGCATTGCCGGGACCGGCGTCCACTCGCCGGCGACGACCTCGATGTTGTTCCGGTTGGGGTCGATCTCGACCCACCCTTCCGGACGAGCGTGGTCGAGCTGCACGATGAAGACCAGACCTAGATGCAAGACCCGGGGGGAAGAAGCGGGCACTCTACGGGAAACACGGCGTGACCGAGTACTGGCTGGTCGACCCAGTCGCCGAGACCGTCCAGATCCACCGACTGGAGGACGAAATCCTGGTTCCGACCCGCACCTTCGGCCGGGAGGAGACGCTGCGCTCCCCCCTGCTCGTCGGCCTCGAACTCCGCCTGGACGACATCTTCTCGTCTTGAAGCCCAAAACCGCGCCGGGTTCGGAAACGCCGATCATCGGCAGTGTTCCCCGCGCCGCCGCCGATCGCGGCCGCGCCTGTCCTCGGCCGCGATCGGCGGTGGAAACCGACGAGCCCCGGGGACCGTTCGATGGCGACCGGCGAGGCGCTCTGGCGATGATCTTGTCGTTGTCCCGCGGCCAGCCGGTAGGAGGACGTCGTCTGTCTCGGCCACGAGTCGTGACGTGGAGCGCGACGCCGCCGGCGTTGACGCTCCGAGAATCTCCTCGATGTCGGTCAACGCTTGTGATCTCGGCCTGGGGACCGGAAAGCGGGGCGGACGGCGGAACCGGAGGGACGGACGATGTTGAGAGGCGTGCTGGCGATTCGCGGACAGGCGGCGGCGCGGGGCTACGGGTTCATCGCGGTCGAGGGGCGCGAGGACGACGTCTTCGTCCTCGGTTCCGAGATAACCGACGAGCACGGCGGGCCGGCGGCCCGTGGGGAATGGTCGGCGCTGGACGGCCGGGCGGTGGAGATCGGCGATGTCATCACGACGGAGCGGGGCGACCAAGCGACGAACGTGCGGCTGCTGCCGGTCGAGAACGCCGCGACGGACGGCGCCGAAACCTCGATGGCCACCGCTGACGCTGGGGTGCCGGAGAATGCGGCGAACGAGGAGCCATGGGCGGCCGGGATCCGCGCGCACCTTGAGCGTCGAGGCTGGACGCAGGGGGAGTTGGCGTCGCGATCCTCGTTGAAGCCGAATACGGTCGGCGCGGTCCTGCGGGGCGACCCGACCAGCACCCGCACCCTGACCGCGATCGCCGCCGGGTTCGGCGTCGGGATCGCTACGCTCTTCGACAGCGGTGCCCCCGAGCCGGCCGACCACTGGACCGCGGCGCTGGCGCACCTCGACGCGGCGGGTCGGGCGCTGGCCGCGGCGAACGTCGACGCGACCCCGCGCCCCGAGCTGACCCCGGACGCGGCGGCCGACGTCGAGCGGGCGGCCCTGGCGGTGCGCCGAGCGCTGGAGGCGATCGGCGAGGCCGCAGCGGAAGTTCGGGTCGGGCGAGCGCTGTCCGCGTTCGTCCGGGGCGCGGAACCCGCAGAATCCTCGGGTCGATGAGTGGACCCGCTACGCGGCACAGCGGGAGGAGGCGACCCCGCGCGCGAGCCCTTGCCCCATCCGGGGACACCGAGGACAGCCGCCGGATCTGGCAACCGAAAGACGAGCACACGACTACGGCGACGGATACGGGACTCCATACCGTCAAGGTGCCGCTGCCCCTCAGGAGAAGACGCCACCGGCGCCTCTACGCTACACCATCGATACGCAGGGAGAGGACGATGGAAACGGCCGCCGGGCTCGGATTCAGGCTTCCGGACTTCACGATCGAGACGGCAACCCCGCCGAACGCTCAGGAGGCCTGTTTCCGCGCCCGCAAGGTGCTCGAGGTAATCGTCTACGACACCGTGGCGCTAGAGGGCAACCCCTTTACGTTTCCGGAAGTGAAGACGCTGATCGAAGGCGTCACCGTCGGCGGCCACAAGCTCGAGGACGCACAACAGGTCCTCAACCAGGCGCAGTCCTGGAGGAGATTGCTCCACGAGGTCGCGACCGGGACGTTCGTACCGTTCACCGACGGGCTGGACTCCGCCCTCCGGCTGCACGCCCTGGCGGCGAAGGAGGAAGCCCTCGAATGGGGCAAGCTCCGAACGGGGACGGTCGGCATCGCCGGCACGAGCCACGAGCCGCCGGACGCGGACACGCTCCAGAGCGTCTACCGGACCGGGGCGCACGCACTCCGGGACGTGAGATGCATTCACACCCGAGCCGCGGCGACGTTCCTCTTCGTCGCACGCAACCAGCTGTTCTGGGACGGCAACAAGCGCACCGGCCGCCTCCTGATGAACGGGCTGCTCCTGTCCGCGGGCCATGACGCCATCACCGTACCGGCCAAGAAGCGCCAGGAATTCAACACGAAGATGCTCCGCTTCTACGACACCGCAGACAGCTCAGAGATGATCGAGCTTCTCGTCAGGTGCTCCATCGACAAAGAACTCACGATCCCTGAACGGGTCTCGTGAACCGGTCGCTAGGCCCGCCAGGCACGCCGATACGGCTTTTTGGATCAGTGCGTCAGAACAGATCGATCCAGCACCCCGCGACGGGCCACATCACGGTAGGGGACACCGAGGACAAACTCATGAAGGGAACCGCGAAGACCGTCGAACTCGACGGGCGCAGCGCCCGCGAAGTGACGATCACGGCCCGTCGGGACGAGGCCAGGAGGACTCAAGACGATCAGCCCGAGGAGTTGCGGCAGCGCCGCGAACAGATCCTGTCCCGCCTGCTGCGCGACACCGGAATCCCGGCTGACAAGTGGACAATCCGGACCGACCCGCGCGACGCCGACCCCGTGAAGAGCAGCGAAGCGCCGACGGCAGCGGTGGCGGCCATCCTCCGGGCGCACGCGGGCGCCGGCCAGCCCGGCGCGACCGACCGCACCGTCATGCTCGGCGCGTGGCAATTGGCGAACACCGCGCGGGGAGACATGGAGATCACCGGCGTCCGCGGGGACGCCATGCGACTCCGGTGGGCAGCCGAGAACGGCCGCACGGCCGCCGCCCCGGTGTGGCAGTTCGCCGGCGGCACGCTGCCCCGGAACCGGACCACGAAGTACCACGACATCCGAACCGTGGTGGATCTGCAGGCCGCGCTGACCGGCGGGGGTCACCCCGAAGTTCAAGAGCCCGCCAGCGGAGCCGAGTCGCCCGCAATCGAGCGCGAGCACGAAGGCCTCCTTGCGGACCGCGGGGGGATTCTGACGGAACTGATCGAGTCGATCGAGGAAGCGGTGAAGACTCGGCGCCCGCTCCTGATCCGGACGGACGCGGAGTCCGCGTTTCCGGGCACTTCGGCGGCGAGGCTCGCCAACCTGATCAGCCCGGGGATGACGCCCGTCGAACAGCAGCTCGTCCTGGAGACGTACGACCTGGCAGGGATGACGCCACCCGGCAGGATGCCAGCGACGACGGGGCCGGCCGGGCGCGCCCGCCGACCGATCCCCCGCCCGCTTCGGTAACCGCGCCGCACCACGACCGCGGGAGCGATCAAGAGCATGGACCGAGCGAGCTTCCCGTCGAAGGGAGGCCGCCGCTGGAGACCGGGCGAAGTCGACCTCGCCGCCCTCGGGGTCCTCGTGATCGAGGTGGACGAATACATGCACCTGGACCGCGACGCGGCCGCCGCGGTCCGAGATGACATCGAACACCGGGGCGAGCACGGGTACACGCTGCTGGGCGTGGGCGACGACGGGTGGATGAAGAAGACGGGCAACTACCCGCTGCGGGACGTCTTCGAGTTCACGGCGGAGTGGCGAGAACCCGCGATCATCAACATCATGGAGTCGCCGGACCTCCGCCAAGCGGGACTGAAGCTGATCGAAGACGCACGTCGGCGCGTGACGGAAGCGTGGCTGTAAGCGCTCCGTCGGACCAAAGCGGCGCGACCGTAGCGTGCGCCCTGGCTCGCTGGCTGGGGGGCGCGGGCACTAGGACGGTTGGATCCGATCCGGATCGACATTCAGGCGGACCGATGCAGCGGGAGGTCAGAGTCCTGTGGACCCCCGCCGGTGGCGGTTTCGGAGGTTTCCTGCAGAACCGCTGTATTGCTGCAGAACCCAGAAGTTCCGCACTACCTCGTCAGAAAATCAATACATGGCGTCAAAAGGAGCCGGCGAGAGAAGTCGGGACACGGCCGGTGGAGGTGCGTGTCACGGGGTCAGGCCAGCGAGCGTCAGATCGGCCAGAACTGGCCGAGCTGTACCACGAGTCGGCCAAGGACGTGGCCGCCCAAGTGAGAGTCCAGCGACGCTCGATCGCAAAGGCAGATCGATACAGCACCCGAGAAGCGAGCGCTCTACGGCAAGCACGGCGTGACGGAGCAGTGGTAGTCAGTCCGAGAGCCAAAACCGTCTCGATGCATCCGCGGACAAGCCGCGGGGATCAGAGGGATCGGGACCGGTTGAGCCACCGGACAGCGTTCTTGACGGTGCGAGCGTCAATGCTGCAGCGGCGCGCGATACGGCTCCAGCTAAGGCCGCGGGCCCGCAACTCGGCGACTTCCGGCGCGATCCGCTGGTAGATTGGTACCGGACCATCAACACAGAGATCGACACAGATCGGCAACTCGGACACGGTGCGAAGCCTTTGCGAACGGGTCCACGACAGCCGTCGCGATGCGGCCGAGCAGTGCGGCGTCGAGCGCGGCTGGGCGCCGGAGCTGGTGAACGTGGAGTGGTCCGATTCCGACGGTCCTACATGTCTCCGATGGAAGTGGCCGACGTTCACGCGCTCGACTGCTCACCTCGACCTCGAGCGCCTGTACGCCCTGGCGGCACTCGGCGCGCTCTTCGTCATCCGCGCAAAGTCCAACACGCGGTACCAACGTCGGTGCTCTTGGCCGGCCGACAAGACGACCGGTCTTCGTTGCGATCAGACCATCGTGCTCACGGCTGCGGATTCTACGTCCCGGTATCTGCAGCGCTTGGGGCCGTCGCCTCTCGGGCGTTCCGCCGCGCGTTGGTGGGGCCGCTGGCGCCTCTCCTCGCGCCGCTGTTCCTTGCCCGCCGCCGGCGGCGTCGTGTCGCTGCTCGGGTCGTGGGCCGTCGGCGAAGCCGACCCCGCCGCGCGCGCCGGGTCCAGCTTGGACCACTCCCCGCTGCCATGATCTGCACGTGCGGCGTCGCGCGTGTGCTGGTCTTGAAGGCGTGGTCGGCGCGTTGCGCCGACTATTCGATCTCGATCACCGGTCCCGGTTCCCCCGCGCCCCCTGTCCCGCCGTGCGGGATCCAGAAGCGGCGTCAGGTCGCGCCTCTCGGCTCTGCCGGCCGGCGGAGCGTCGTCCGCGGGGGCGTCCGGCGGCGTGCCGCCGCTCCTCGCTTCAACGTCCGGGTTCGCGTCTCCGCGAGTCTCGATGACCCGCTCCTGCGCCTCGGCGGCTTCGATCTCGCGGTTCTCGATCCCCGCGGACTTCACCGACTCCGTCGGCTTGCTTCCGCGGTTCGTGTCGTCGATCTCTGCGAAGCCCGTCCCGCGGCCGTCGTTTCCCGTTTCGGGGAAAGGTCAGGTCAACCTCCGCCGAGTCTCCGCCCGTCGTGTGCCGCTCCTTCACCTGCCGCCCTTGTGGCTGCCGCCTTTGCGGATCGTGGAATCCACCGCTGGCGGGCGGGCAGTCGGAAACCGGCCGGCACCACGCGGAGCGGCAGCGGATCGACACGCCCGTCCGCAGTTCGGCCGGCGCCCGCCTCTACCATAGCCGCAGCTTCCTGGAGCGCCGGTTGCGAACAGCGCCGCAGGGCGGGTCCGCATTTCCGGGACCGGCGCGGCGGGCCCTGATCGCGTGCCGCGAATTCCCGGACGCGCCGCCGTCGCTGGACCGCGCTGAAGCTGATGTTCGGGGCACCGCCGGGTGTCTGGATCTTCTGCGCCGTTTCGATGGACTGGCTGTTCCGCTCGGCCCGGATCAGCATCTCCGACATCGCCGCCCGCTCCTCGTCGACCTTATCGACGAGCAGCGCGCCGTAGTAC
This sequence comes from Vicinamibacterales bacterium, assembly GCA_965261285.1. Classification (GTDB taxonomy): domain Bacteria; phylum Acidobacteriota; class Vicinamibacteria; order Vicinamibacterales; family UBA8438; genus JAJEEA01. The sequence continues at coordinate 1,374,640 of OZ253457.1, forward strand.
GCGTCCTTCCGAGTCGAGATGTGCTCGCGGCCCGGCCGGGCACCGCGGCGGGCTTGTGCGTCACCGCCGGCCCTTGGTGGACCCCGGGGACGCGGTTGAGCTTGGCGGCCACGTCGTGCCGGCCGGCCGGCGGGCCGCCAAGGCGCACCCGGCGCCGGGACGCGCCGCGCGCCAGAGCCGGTTGACCTCGTCGCCCCACTCCACCTCCTACGCGGTGACCGACACCGACCAGGCATTGGATGGCGTGCCAGACTGACGACCAGCCGGGTAGCCGCGCCGGAACGCCTCCACCGCGACGGCGTCGGCACTGAGGAAACCCCCGACGCAGGTCGGGGCACTCGGTCCCCCCGAAGTAGGCACCTCGATCAAGACCGGAACCGACCAAGCGTCGGCCCGAGGCCGCGACGGTCGGGACGCGGAATTCGTAGGAGGCCACCGTTGCGCGCCGTGGAGGAGAGGACACACCGACGTGCTGGTCCTCTTGCCCGAGCTGGCCGGATTCCATTTGGCGGGGCTACACGGGCATGCCCGGCACGCACACGACGCTCGCGGACCCCGTGAACTTCTCCGTGGTGAGGAACGAGGCCCACGCTCTTACGGTCCGCCCCGCTGGATACCGCCGCCCGTTTCGCAGCACTCCGCCTTCCGTGGGGGCTGATCCGTGGGAGTCGGCGTGTCCGCCCCGGCGTACGGCGCGGTGGCCGGTTCATCCGCCCAGCCGTTCGGCCCTCTACAGTCTGGTCCCCACAGTCTTCCGATGGCCCAGTGCTGGGATTCCGGATACACCAATCCCTCATTGAGCCGCTGTCGACTTCCAGCTAGACGAACTGTCTCCGCAGTCGCCGCTTCTTTGATGCCGAGGGCAGTCCCGCACCTCGCCGCCCTGCGGTACCGCTGCCCTCGTCTCACCCGCTTCATCCAGAGCAACAACAGTCAGCGGAACCCGTTTCGGCTACTCGTACAGCACCCCGTCAGCCTTGGCCCGCAGCTGCCTCTTCACAGCCGCACGCACTACGGGCGTCCCGTCGGACGGGAAGCTGAACTGTGTCGGCGGCGCCGCTGTGGCGGCAACCGCGAAGCCAATAGCGGGCAGCCGGTGTGTGTCCCAATCAACAGTGACGTCGTTTCTCTTCGGAAGACGGCCGCACTACGCTGCCGCAGTGCGGCGAATCGCGGTTTGGAGAAGCCCGCGCGTATCCTGTCAGTGCGGCGACTCGCGCGCCTCGGGTGCCGTCCCCGCTCGTAGCCATCCTTGAACGCGGTGTCCAGCACGGCGCGGATCAACGGCCGGGGTCACTGCGCTCCCCTCGTCGGCGATCTTCGCCGCCGCGGGACCGACCGCCCGCGCGGACGGCGTGTGCCCGGTCGGCGTCGGTCTCCCCGCCCACGTCCACGGTGGCGTCGTCGCCCGCCTTGAGCGCGACGAACGTCGCCACGACCTCGTTCGCGAGCATCCGATCGATGCCGGCGAGCTGTTCGTCCATCGCCACGGACTTGTCGCGGTACTCCGTGGAACCGGGGCGACCTGCTGTGATCGACCCACCACTCTCTAGGCCGCGTCGCAGGCGGGCTCCGTGCGCTCCCACCGCGCACCGCGGGTTTCTCGACCACGTGCCCGAAGGCCCGCGGGTATCGCTACTGGGTTTCGTGCTTACGCCGGCGCGCCTCCTCGGCGAATCGCTCGGCCAGCCTCGCGACGAATGCGTGCGGGTCGATCTGGCAGAGCAGCCCGACGACCTCGCCCGGGCTCAGGTTGCAGACCCCAGTGTTCCCGAGGGCGACCAGCCGGTCGTAGTGGTCGGCTGCGATCTCGACGCGTCTGACCTCGCGGCCGCGCTTTCGGGCCGCCGACGTGGCCGCGGGCTTCCCGGCCGCCGCGGACTGCTCCGCGGGACTTGCGGGGGTCGGTGCGGGGTTGGACTTCGACGCCGCCGGACGGTGTGTGGTGGTCATGCCGCAAGCGTACACAAGCCGGGCCCGGTAGGCCGTGCCGTCCGCCTCGGACGGCCCCGAGATGCGTGCGTTTTCATCCTGCGCGGAACGCGCCGCGAAAGACGAACGGACCAAATTGATCTTCAAATTTGGGTAGTGAGTTACGCCCAATCCTGCGGATTGGTCCCGCAAGGCGGCGCGATTCCTGCTTCCGCCGGCCGTTCCCCGGTAGTCTTCTTGGCTATGCCAATTCAAGCGCTTCGTTTCAAGAGCCGGGCGACGCTGCCCGCCCCCCTCGCCGCCCATCGACGCGCCGATCCGGACGCCCGGCCCGTTGAGGCGATCCGTCGCGAGGACCGACCGCCCCGCGATTTTGGCAGCAATCCGGACCGCGCCGAGAGACTCGTCAAGGAGGTACTCGCCGTGCGCCGCCGGGACGGCGCGGTCAGCGGTGCGTCGACGTTCTGATCGCCGGCCCGCCCCCGATCGACGCGCCGGACGCGTGGCCCGACGAACGCGTCGATCGGTGGGCGGCGGATTCGGCCGCGTGGATTGAGGACCTCGCCGGCGTGCCCCTCCGCACCGCGGCCCTGCACACGGACGAGCGCAGTCCGCACATGCACGCCCGCGTTCCCGCCCTTCGTCGCCGATGAGAAGGGCCGGCCCCGTCTGCCATGGAGAGCGGTTCAGGCGACGATGGCCGAACGGGCGGCTGGCCGGCTCGTCCGGGACCCCCGCGCCCAACTCCGCGGGATTCCGGATCACTACCATGAGCACGTCGGCGCCCGCTACGGAATTGGACCGGGGCGAGCCTGGCAGCCGGCGCTAACACCAAGCACCCGACCGCGTGCAGGGGCTCAGGGTTCGGGACGCCGAACGGCAGGCGCGCGAAGCCGAACAAGGCCCGCGTCGAGGCGGACGAACGCGCCGCGGCGGCCGAGAAGAAACGCCGAGGACGTCGCCCACGATCCGCAGCGCCGGTCGTCGGCCGCTCACGCCCGCGCCGAGTCCGACCGGCGCGCCCTGACCGCCGCCCGCCGCCGCGCCCGCGACACGCCCGGCGAAGCCAGACCCCCCGCGCCCCGGACCGTGGCAGGCCGGCCCCGCGGTTCCCGTCTTTGCCATCTTCACCTCCATTCACGTACAGGCGGATGCAGGCAGACTGCGCCCAAGAACCATACACCGGCAGGGTCGTCCGCCGAAGCCCGGGCGGCGGCGATCTGAACGGGCTGGCCGCGGCGAGCGGCGGCGACTTCGATTCGCGCTAGTTCCGGCGCAGTCAACTGCCGGGCGTACTGTCAGGCGACAGTGAAAACTGACCCCCCAGCGACAGTGAAAACTGACCCCCCCAGTCGCGACGTTCATCGGCCTCACCGCTGGCGGGGGGGGACAGTCGACGTGCGGAAGATCATGATCCCGAACCCCGGCGACCGTGCGGCGCTGGCTCGAGAGGGACCGCGCAACGGGGGGAACAAGTCGACGTGCGGAAGATCATGATCCCGAACCCCCGGCGACCGTGCGGCGCTAGGGCTCGAGAGGGACCGCGCAACGGGCGGAACAGTCGACGTGCGGAAAAGATCATGATCCCGAACTTTCGGCGACCGTGCGGCGCTGGCTCGAGAGGGACCGCGCGCCAACGGGGGGAACAGTCGATGTGCGGAAGATCATGATCCCGAACCGCGGTCGGTCGATGCGCGCCCGAAACGGCGCGGTTCCTGCTCCCGCCGGCCGTTCCGGCCGCTCCCCAGTAGTCTTCTGTGCATGCCGATCCAAATTGTGCGCTTCAAGAGCCGGGCGACCCTGCCCGCCCCCCTCGCCGCCCATCTACGCGCCGATCCGGACGCCCGGCCCGTTGAGGCGGTCCCTCGCGAGGGCCGACCGCCACGCGACCTTGGCAGCAATCCGGACCGCGCCGAGCAGCTCGTCAGAGACGCACTCGCCGTGCGCCGCCGGGGACGGCGCGGTCAGCGGTGCGTCGACGTTCTGATCGCCGGCCCGCCCGCTTTCGACGCGCCGGACGCGTGGCCCGACGAACGCGTCGATCGGTGGGCGGCGGATTCGGCCGCGTGGATTCAGGACCTCGCTGGCGTGCCCCTCCACACCGCGGCTCTGCACCTGGACGAGCGCCGCCCGCACGTGCACGTCGTGTTCCCGCCCTTCGTCGCCGATGAGAAGGGCCGGCCCCGCTTGTCATGGAAAGCGGTTCAGGCGACGATGGCCGAACGCGCGGTCGGCCGGCTCGTCCGGGACCCCCGTGCCCAACTCGCCGCGATCCTGGATCACCATCATGCGCACATCGGCGCCCGCTACGGATTGGACCGGGGCGAGCGTGGCAGCCGGTGCTGACACCAAGCACCCCACCGCGCGCAAGGGCTCAGGGATCGGGTACTCGTACGCGATCCGGATCGTCGTCGGCGGTCCCGTCGCCGACGCCTTGACCGCGTTGTCGCCCTCGGCACCCCCCGAACTGCTAGCGGAGTTCGGGAACTTCGCACCGTCGCTTCTGTAGTTCGGAATCGTGTTCCCCCGGCGCGCTCGGTCGATGCGCGCCCGAAACGCGCGGTTCCTGCTTCCGCCGGCCGTTCCGGCCGCCCCCCGGTAGTCTTCTGTGTATGCCGATTCAAGTCGTGCGTTTCAAGAGCCGGGCGACGCTGCCCGCCCCCCTCGCCGCCCATCTGCGCGCCGATCCGGACGCCCGGCCCGTTGAGGCGGTCCCTCGCGACGACCGACCGCCCCGCGATCTTGGCAGCGACCCCGACCGTGCCGCGAAACTCGTGAGGGACTCACTCGCCGTGCGCCGCCGGGGACGGCGCGGTCAGCAGTGCGTCGACGTCCTGATCGCCGGTCCGCCGCCGTTCGAGTCGTTGGACGCGTGGCCCGACGAACGGGTCGATCGTTGGGCGGCGGATTCGGCCGCGTGGATTAAGGACCTCGCCGGCGTGCCCCTCCACACCGCGGCCCTGCACACGGACGAGCGCAGCCCGCATGTGCACGCCGCGTTCCCGCCCTTCATCCTCGATGAGAAGGGCCGCCCCCGTCTGTCATGGAAGGCGGCTCAGGCGACGATGGCCGAGCGCGCTGCCGGCCGGGAGGTCCAGGACCACCGCGCCCAACTGGCCGCGATTCAGGACCATTACCATCAGCACGTCGGCGCCCGCTACGAATTGGACCGGGGCGAGCGTGGCAGCCGGCGTCGACACCAAGCACCCGACCGCGCGCAGGGGCTCAGGGATCGGGTTCGGGACGCCGAACGGCAGGCGCGCGAAGCCGAACAGGCCCGCGTCGAGGCGGACGAACGCGCCGCCGCGGCCGAGAAGGAACGCCGGGAGGCCGAGGACGTGGCCCATGATGCGCAACGCCGGTCGTCCGCGGCCCACGCCCGCGCCGAGTCCGACCGGCGCGCCCTGACCGCCGCCCGCCGCCGCGCCCGCGACACGCCCGGCGAAGCCAGAACCCCCGCGCCCCGGACGGTGGCACGCCGGCCGGCCCCGACTCGAGGATCGGGCCGATGAGCGGCCCCGCCCCCGCGCTACGTCTCGCCGAGGATGCCGAGGGGCGGCTCGCAGACGCGCAAAGCGGGAACTGTCCCGCGTGCGTCCGGCCCCTGCCGCTTTCCGGCGGCGTCCTGACGTTCGTCGCCCCGCCCGACGAAGGCCCGGTCGTGCCGATCCTGGTGCACGAGGACTGTTTACGGGAGGCCCGCCGCTGGCCCGACTTCGCGGTCCTCGCGGAGAGACTCGCGGGCGACCGCGCTGAGGCCGCGGCGCAGGCCCTCGTCGGCGCCGTCGCCCACGCCCGCGGGGCGGTAGAGACGGCGGCAAAGGCCCTCGCCGCCGCGGACATCAAGACAGTCCAAGCCAAAGCGGACCGGGCCGTCGAAAAGGCGGAGGCCGCGGCCCAGGAAGCCTTCTCGACGGCGACTGCGGCGCAGACTGATGCGGCGGCCGCGCGGGCCGAAACCGAGACCGCGAAGGCGGAACTCGTGAAGGCGCGGCAAGCGGCCGGAGAGTGGAAGACCCTCGCCGAGCGGCTTCTCCACGCTATCGTCGTGTTCCTCGTCGAGGCCGACCCTTCTGCCGACGGAGACTACTACGTCAACCAGAAGCGGCCGTTCCAGGATCTCGCCGACGCCGTTCCCGAACCTTGGCGCAAGCACTTTGAGGCCAAGATCAGGAAAGGCGCGCGATAGTCCCGCTTGTAGATCGTGTTGTCGGCCCGGCGGCGGTTCAGGCCGTCCCTGAATGCACGTGCCCGCTCTCGGCGGTGAGGACGACCAGCACGCCCGCCTGAGCCTCCAACACCTCGACGTCGCCCACCGCGCGCCACGACGCGTCGGACTCCTGGCGGAGAACCGACGACCCGGGAGCGACGAACGCGCGGCGCATCTTCGACAGCGCCTCGGCCGCATTGCGGCGCATGATGGCGGGCGAACCGGAATAGCTCGTGGCGCCGGGCGGCTGGCGCGTCCACCTGTACAAGCGGGTCGTGAACTGCGCGGGCAACCTGATGCTGGCGATCCGGTACGACACGACCGGTGGTCGGCTGACTGCGCTTTGGTCCGATGGCTTCAGTTGCTCGGTGCTCGACGGTTACGCGGCGAGGGCGTGCCCGTGCCAAGCGCGGTCGACCTCGCGGTCGTAGATGGCCACGGCTGCACGTAGACGCGTGGTCGACTCGCGGTGGCAGGCGAGGGCGACGCACAGCCCTTCGGCCGTGACCCGATACCGCTCGGTGCGCGGAATCCGTTCGATGATGCCCCGCAGCCGGAGTCGGCGCAGGTCGTACGTCATGCGCCCGGCGCCGTAGTCGTCGGGAGCGAGTCCGCACAACGACACCACCGTCTCGCGCAGCTCCCGGTTGCGGAAGCCCTGCGGCATCAGGTCGAACCGCAGCAGGGCCGCGAAGAGCGCCTGCACAGGCGGGTCGCCGAAGCGCAGGGCCGACGCGCGTTGGCCGTCGATGAAGGCCGCGCCGTGCAACCGGTCGAGCACGTCGGCCCCGATGGTGCAGTCGTGGCTGAGGCGTTGGACGCCGAGCAGGCGTCGGTTGGCGGCGAAGCCGATCTTCTTCAGATCATCGAGGTTTCCTCAGCCGGCGGCCGACGTCGAAGTCGTACGTGTCGTTGATGACCGTCTCGGTGCGCAGGGCGCGGCCCTCCTTGTGGTACTGCTTGATGCGCGAGTGCTTGTAGTCGACGTGCAGCGGCGGGATGACCCCGTCGGTGATGACGCGGATGCGATACCGCGAGGGAGTGCGCCGGCTGACGCGCCGGTCGAAGATCAACTGCACGTGGTCAGGCCGACCCATGTCGAGGTTCTCGCGCACCACCTCCTCGAAGAAGACCCGCCCCTGCGCGGGCCGGTCGAAGACCTGGGTCAGAGCGAACTCGGCCTGGAGAATCGAGACGTCGTAGCGGATGCCCGGTCGCGGGCCGCGAAGGGGTGGGGCAGGCGGGCCAGCCACTTGCGCAGCAGCGCATCGACCTTCCCCGCCGTCAACCCGTCGGCCAGCCGCTGCATCCGTTCGGGGTCGGCGCGGCGCAGGATGCCGTTGTCGAGCGACTCGTAGGCGATGCCCCGCTTCGTCAACTGCCGCTTCAGGTACTCGTGCCCGTTGATGCAGAGCTTCGCGTTGTAGGGGAAGTACGGCAGAACTTCAGGAAGAACGGGCCGAAGTCGTCGTCCACGGCGTAGACGTAGAGCTGGTTGACCATCGCCGTCGAGGTGGCCAGCCACGGATAGGTGTCGCCGGTGGCGGGGTCGTGGCGGCGTTCGGTGCGCACCACCCGCGCCTTCTCCTGCGCCTTGCCGATGTAGAGGACGCCCTCGCCGCCGGTCCAGTTGCGGAGGTACTGCCGGGTACGGTCGTCCTTGCGCTCGCCGCGCCGGAACGACACGATCTCAATCCCCTCGCGGGCGGCGAAGCCCTCGATGGCGCCGACGAAACGCCGGGTCATGGGGGCCATCAGGGCCGAGGACGGCACGGCCGCGCCCCGCATCTTGCGGAAGAAGTACGCCGCTCCCGCGGCCCGCTGTAGCAGGGGCACGTAGACGTTGAGGTACATCCGGTCGACGCACTCCAGGGTCAGGGTCGTGTGCTCTGCCAACACCTCGGCGACGGAACGTGCTACCTTCATGGCCGGACTCCGGTCGAGGGGCTCCTCACCGGCCAGTTTACGGCCACCATCGCCTCCGGGCGACCATGAAGGCGGCTTCGCGCCGCGGCTGGAGCAGCGGTCGGAGTCCGCTTCACCGTCAGCAGACGCCCAAGCCCACATGCCTCGTCGGGTGCGCCGTGCGAAGGCGCCGTTCCTCAGCGGGTGCGAATCCCGCCCGGCAACTGTCGCTCCAGCCGGTAGCAATCGGAGCGAATGATGGAGGTAACGACATCGTTCGAAGCACTTCGAAACGGGCCGCCTTGGGCGGCTCAGCGACCATGCGGGCCGCAACGCGCAGTGAACGCCATATGCGCTACAGCGCATATGGCGTTTTATGTGCTCCTTCCCGTTATGCGCTGTAGGTAGCTCACCTCCTTGGTGAATCGGGCCGGACCGCGGTTCGACAGCGCATAACCGCAGCCCACGCGCCGATCGACCATGGTTGGATCTTGACCATTTCAGGAAGGAGATCCAGTCATGTTCGACCTCGGACAGCTCTTCAAGCGAGCCGACACGGTTCACCGGCACCTCGCCGCTCCGCTCGTTCGATCCCGCCTCGCCTACCTCGGCCACCGCGCCGAGGAGGGTGCCAAGCCATCCACGCTTCGTGGAATCGCCGCCGTGCAGGTCAATCTCGTTCGCTATTTGGAACTCGCAGAGGACAGCAGGGTCGCGCCGACCGAGGTTGAAGCGGCCGCGGAGCGATGGGTCTCTCACGACCCCGCGCGCCGGGGCGGGAACGCGGAAGGCATCCGCCGGCGGTTCGTCTCGCAAGCCACGTGCTGGCTGCGCTTCGCGGACCGCTTACAAGTCGCGGCGGCTCCGCCCCACCCGCACTCCGCCGAAGTGGCGGTCTTTGTGGATTACATGCGGCGCGAACGCGGCTGGTCCGAGGCCACGATCCGCTACCGTCGCAGCCGAGCGGACGAGTTTCTGTCCGGGTTCTGTCGTGGGAACCGTACTCTGGCCGACATCACAGTCGAAGCCGTCGACCGTGCGCCGAGCGACAGGGAAACGCGGGACGGCCGCGTCCGCACCCGCGCCACGATCCGGAACCACGCGGACGCTCTGCGGGCGTTCTTCCGCTTCGCCGAGGACCGCGGTTGGTGCCGGCCGGGTTTGGCGGCAGCGATCACGTCGCCCCGGGTCTACAGGGATGCGACCCTGCCCGCCGGGCCGTCGGCAGAGGATCTGGAGCGCCTGCTTGCAACGACCGAGGGCGACCAGCCGGAGGATCTACGGGACCGGGCGCTCCTGCTGACCCTCTCTGTTTACGGCCTGCGTGCCGGCGAAGCGCGTGGCCTGCGGTTGGACGACATCAACTGGGACGCGGAGACGCTCCGCGTCCACCGACCGAAGACTGGGCGCACCGACCTGTTCCCGCTGTCGCGCCGCGTCGGAGACGCGATTGCGCGGTATCTGCGCGACGCCCGCCCGCGTACCGACCCCCGGCGGGAGGTCTTCCTTTCCAGCCGGGCGCCTTCCGGTCCGCTCAGTCTCTCCAAGATTTCGAGCATCGTGCGCAGCCGCATGCAGCGTTGCGGCATCGACTGCCCGCGACCTGGGGCGCACGCCCTACGGCACGCCTTCGCGCAGCGGTTGCTGGAGGAGGGCTTCTCCATGCAGGAGATCGGCGACTGCCTCGGGCACCGCAGCCCCGCCTCAACTGTGATATACGCCAAGGTCGACCTCGCCCGGTTGCGTCAAGTCGCCGACTTCGACCTGGAGGGACTGACATGACGTTGCACGCGGCGATTGAGCGATACGTCGCTTGGAGGCAGGCGCAGGGCGCCCGCTTCCAGGCCCAGGCGTACGTGTTGCGCCGTTACTCCCGTAGCGCCGGCGACGGAGTCGGCTGCGACGAGGTCCGTAGCGGCGATGCACGCGCGTTCGTCGACGGCGGCGCGACCGCCTCGAACAACCGGGCCTACAAGCATTCCGTCTTGACGGGCTTCTACCGCTACGCGGTCAGCCGCGGCCTCGCGACCCGCTCGCCGTTGCCGGTCACGGCTCCGAAGACGTTCCCGCGCGCGTTGCCGTACATCTACTCGCGCGAGGAGCTGCGCCGCCTGCTCGACGCCACGAAGACCTACCGGAAACGGGTCAACCAGTTGGAGCCGCACACCTTCCGGACGCTGCTCCTCGTGCTGTACGGCGCCGGCTTGCGACGCGGGGAGGCGCTCAACCTCACGCTGGCCGATGTCGACCTGCGGGCCGCGCTGCTCACCGTACGCGAGACGAAGTTCGACAAGACCCGCTTCGTGCCCCTCGGGCCGCAGCTCGCCCGGGCGATGGAGGAATACGCCGCTCAACGTCAGGCGTCCGGCGCTTCCCGAACGGGCGAAGCGCCGTTCTTCGTCAACCGCGACGGCACGCCGCTGGCCGCCAGAACCGTCAGCAAGGCCTTCCTGCACTTGCGCCGGGCGGCCGGGGTGAACCGGGAACCAGAGGCGCGCTACCAACCGCGCCTGCATGATCTCCGGCACTCCTTTGCCGTTCACAGGCTGACCGCTTGGTACCGCGAAGAGGCGGACGTGCAGCACCTGCTGCCGCTGCTGTCCACCTACCTGGGCCACGTCAGCGTCGCCACCACCCAGGTGTACCTCAGCATGACCCCGGAATTGCTGCAGGAAGCCGCGCAGCGATTCGAGCGCTACGCGGAGAGCGGGAACGGAGGCGGTCATGGCTGACACCCGCGCACTCGGGCCCTGGTTGCGCCGCTTTCTCGAGGAGCATCTCGTGAGTGAGCGCAATCTCGCTCGCAACACGCAGCTCAGCTACCGGGATACGCTCGCCCTGCTGCTCCCTTTCGTCGCCGACGACGCGCATACGCCCGTCGACCGGTTGGCCGTCGGCGACCTGAGCGCCGAACGGGTGCTTGCCTTCCTGGCGCATCTCGAGCAGGGGCGCGGCTGCTCCCCCCGCACGCGCAACCAGCGGCTTGCCGCCATCCGCACGTTCGCCTGCTACGTGGCCGGGCGCAGCCCCGAGCATGTCGAATGGTGCGGCCGGATCCGCGCCGTTCCGCTGAAGAAGGCTGCGCCCCCGCCGGTGGGCTACCTCGAGAAGCACGAGCTCGACGCCTTGCTCGACGCTCCGGACACCTCCACGCCGCAGGGCCGCCGTGAGCGCGCCTTGCTGTTGTTTCTCTATCACACGGGAGCCCGGGCATCCGAAGCGGCGCAACTGACGGTCGGGAGATTGCAGCTGGCGGGCAAGAGCCCGGGGCATTCGCTCGTGATCTTGCGGGGGAAGGGCGGCAAGACACGCCTGTGCCCGCTGCTGCAGGGCTCGGCCCGAGCGCTCGCGGATCTGGCCGAGGGGCGCGCCTCCGGCGAGGCCGTCTTCCTGAACAGGTTTGGGCGCCCGATCACCCGCTCCGGCATTCGCCAGGTGGTAGAGCGTTGCGCGGCCAAAGCCGCTGACCGCGCGCCGTCGCTGGCTGCCAAGAAGGTCGGCCCGCACGTGCTTCGCCACACGGCGGCGACCCACATGCTGCGCTCGGGGGTGGATCTCAACACGATCCGCGCCTGGCTGGGACACGTCCGTCTCGACACGACGGCCGTCTACGCCGAAATCGATATCGAGAGGAAGGCGAAAGCGATCGAGTTCTTCGACTCCGCCGAGCCGGCACTTGGCGAGTCGTATCGCGACGACAAGGGACTCATGGCGTACCTGCGATCGCTGTAAGGCTACTCGTTATGCGCTGTAGAACCACCACCCAGCCCAGGTCGCGCAGGGGGCATGGTGCCTACAGCGCATAACGGGAAGGAGCACATAAAACGCCGAGCAGGCCTCGAAAAGTGTGATGCGGAAGCCGACTCGCCCCGACGACGAGGAAGGCTGACACGGGTTGGGAAGCGAGCGACGCAAGCACCAACCGGTTCCGCCGGGGTAATGGCGGCGGCACGCATGGAAGCGGGGAACGGACGCAACACGGGAAGCCCTGCCGGTGGCGTGGCACGCGCCAACCGACAGCCCGCGAGGGTCAGGTCGGGCCGGGCAGGGTGGCGGAGAGGCCCGTAGTACCGGGGAAGCCGGGTAACGCCGGCAGAGGGAAGGGGCCTCGGTTCGAGAGCAGCGCATGACGGAGGAAGGGACGTGGGGACTGGCGAAGGCCTAGCAGCCTCAGAACGTGTTCAGCGACTCCAGACGGCGCTACATGCGAAAGCGAAGGGAGCTCCTGATTTCCGGTTCTACTCCTTGAGCGACAAGGTGTGGCGCGACGACGTGCTCGCGGTCGCCTGGCAGGCCGTGCGGCGCAACGGCGGCGCGGCCGGGGTGGACGGCGAGACGGTCGCGGACGTCGAATCGCAGGGGGTGGACGGGTGGTTGGGGGCACTGGCGCGGGACCTGAAGGAGGGCACCTACCGGCCGCGGGCGGTCCGGCAGGTGCTCATCCCGAAGAAGCAGCGCGGGAAGTTCCGGCCGTTGGGCATTCCGTGTCTCCGTGACCGGGTGGCGCAGACGGCGGCGATGCTGGTGTTGTCGCCGATATTCGAAGCGGACCTGGAACCGGAGCAATACGCCTACCGGCCGGGCCGGAGCGCGAACGACGCTGTCAATCGCGTGCACCGGCTGCTGACGACCGGGCATCGGGAGGTGGTGGACGCCGACCTGACGAACTACTTCGGCGAAATCCCGCACGCCGACCTGCTGAAGTCGGTCGCCCGCCGCGTGAGCGACGGTCGGCTGTTGGGGTGGGTCAAGGCGTGGCTGGAGATGGCGGTCGAGGAGGACGACGGTCGGGGCGGACGCCGCCGGACGAACCGGGCGCGGCGCGAGCGGAAGGGTACCCCGCAAGGGGCGCCGATTTCGCCGCTGTTCAGCAACGTCTACATGCGCCGCTTCATCCGGGGCTGGAAGGTGCTGGGGTACGCCCGGCGCTTCGGAGCGGAAATCGTCAACTACGCGGACGACTTCGCGGTGCTCGGCCGAGCACCGGCGGCCGAGATGCGGTCGGCGGTCGAGAGACTGATGAAGGGTCTGAAGTTGCCGGTCAACGCCGAGAAGACCCGATGCTGCCGGGTGCCGGAGGAGCCGATGACGTTCCTCGGCTACCGGATTGGACGCAACTATCGCCGGGACACGGGCCAAGCCTACATCGGTACCCGTCCGAGTCCAGCGAGCGTTCAGAGCATCTGCCGTCGTGTGAGCGAGTTGACCACGCGGCGTACCGGACTCCTGGCGCCAGAGGTGATGGTGGCGCGCCTCAACCGGCTGTTGACCGGGTGGGCGAACTACTTCACCCTGGGGCAGGTCAGTCAGGCCTACTCCGCGATTGATCACCACGCCACGCAACGGCTGCGCCAGTGGCTATGCCGAAAGCACAAGGTGCGGTCCGGGAAAGAGGTGCGCTTCCCGTCGGAGCGACTCTGGCAGGAGTACGGGCTCACGCGCCTTGCACTGCGTACGGCGAGCCTTCCGTGGGCGAAGGCATGATCTCGTCCGAGAGCCGGATACGGGAGATCCGTACGTCCGGTTCGATGAGCGGCGACTGGAAACGGAGCCATGGCGAGGAGTGAGGCACCGGCAATGGCGAAAGCCGCCGGGAACGGCTACCCCCTCCGCCTACCGCCACCGCGCCAGTCGTCGACTCTACTCTGAGGCGGAGCCTCGCTAGGCTAGTGCTGGGTGTCGAACATGGCCCGCGTGATCGCGATGTCGCGTTCCATTGCGGGCGATGCGCCGCCGGCCCGTGCGTTCTCGCGCCTGCTTGGCCAACGCGGCGGCGATGCTCAGGCGCAGTTGCCGCGGGTGGGGCGGCTTCAGGACGAAGCCGACGGGCACGCGCAGGCACCCCGGGCGCGGCGGGTCGTCCCGGGCCCCGTCGTCCGCGGGCCCCGACAGACACACCACCGGTACGCCGAGCCGCTTGGCGGCCTCAGATCCCGGCGCGATGGTGCGGCGAGCGGCAGCCCGGAGGAGAGCTTCAACCCCGTGGGGCGGCTGGCCGTGATCGAGTCCCGGGACGAGGCCAACCTGAAAGTAGGCTACCTCCCGTCCGGTCCGGCCGCCGGGGCGAGCCGGGGCGGCTCCTTGCGCGCCCCCGGCGGTCGGCGGGCGGCCCCGTCGCGGCGTGGCGGGGGCGGCGAGCGGCAGCTTCTGGCTCGCCGGTTGGCAGCGGCCGATCGTTGGCCCGGCGCGGCAGCCGTCGGCGTTCTGCGCCGTCGCCGAAGCGGCCCGCCCGGTACAGCCGCAAGGGGCCAGAACCGCGCCGGCGGCGGCACGCCGGCCGCCGGGGTCGCCGGGAGGTGCGGCGCGACCGCAAAGAAGCGAGATCATCCGAAAGCCCGGGCGGTCACCGGCGGCTATCGTTCCAGACTCCTCGCAATCTGGAGTTCTCGTCCGTTTCGGCGGCCGAATCGTTGGCGGGGTGCGGTCCGGCCGGTGTTGCGGCCGCAAGTCCGTATCCTTTGGGCATGACCAAAAAACTCCGTCTCAAGTCGACGGCCACGATGCCGCAGCCTCTCGTGGCCCATCTGCGGCGCGACCCCGGGGCCCGTCCCGAAGCGGTTCCCCGTCCCGGCAAGCCGCTGATCGACCTCGGCTCGGAGCCCGACCACAGGCCCGGCCGAGTCATGATCCAGGCGATTCTCGGGGGACCCCCTCCCTACGAGGCCGAGGATGCTTGGCCGCCGGAGAAGATCCTGGATTGGGCGGTTGAGTCGGCCGCTTGGCTGAGGGGCCTGACGGGGGTGCCGTTCCACACGATCGCCCTTCATCATGGCGAGAGATCTGCGCATTTCCACGCGGTGTTCCCCCCGTACAGCTTGGAGCGCAAGGGACGGCCGCGGTTCTCCTAGAAGGAGACTCAGGCCGGTATGGCAGGGGTCGCGGCGGGCCGGAAGCTCTAGTCGTACATGGCCCAGCTCGCGGCGATCCACTACAGCCAAGAGGTGGTGATCGGCAGAAAGCTCGGTCTGCAGCATGGCGACCGAACGAGTGGGGAAGGCCGGACGCCGGCACCTCCCGCCGGACCGGGGCGCCGGGCCTGTTGAGAACCCCCAACACCAGGATCTGCCACAAGGCCATCCCCGGCCGCCCGACCGTGCGGTCCACCGCCGGCTGAACATGCTCCTCCAGCAGCGCCGGAGCGGGTCGAGGATTCGGAGCGGTTGCGGCTCAAGGCGGATCGGAGGGCCGAGGCGGATCGGGAGCGGGCCGAGGAGGATCGTAGACTGTCAATGGCAACCGAAACTGTGCAGTTTTGACGTGTCCACTGAGGCCCCGAGGCGACTACCCACGCCGTGCCCTCAGGCACCACCGGATTCTAGATAGCGGACGACGGCGTCCCGCGCGAAGCATGGCTCCCTGTGGATGCCGCAGATGGGCGGGAT
Organism: Vicinamibacterales bacterium; assembly: GCA_965261285.1. Classification (GTDB taxonomy): domain Bacteria; phylum Acidobacteriota; class Vicinamibacteria; order Vicinamibacterales; family UBA8438; genus JAJEEA01. Next base: position 1,390,069 of record OZ253457.1, read on the forward strand.
TGGAAAGGTCCCGCCCCGTAAGCAACGCTTGATCGTGCGGACGGAGCAGCGCAGGACTTGAGCGAGCTCGCGCAACGTCAGGAATTCGCCGAAGTCATCCAGCCGCGCAGTGGTGTCAGTCATGTCCTAAAACATAACTCTGTGCGGCCGATTCGCTGAGGACGATGGTCCAGAACATGGACGATGCCGCGCGATGCGGGACAGAGCTCTCCAGTATCGGCAGTCCCTGCGGCCAGGGAGTATTAGACTTGGGGGCGGAGCTTTGGCCGACGGGTGGACACCCAAACCGGCCAACAGTGGACGGCTGAAAACCGGCCGTTACCGATAGCGGTCCGAGACGTTGACGCCAGCCAGGAACTGCGTGTTCCTGAGCGGCATGAGCAACGTCTTGGCTGAAGACAACGACAGCAGATCCTGGCCCTGGGCCGCCTGGGGTGGTCGATGCGGCAGAGCGAACGGGCCACCGGGGTCCGCCGCGAGACGGCCAGCGGCTACCTGAAGGCCGCCGGCGTGGTGGTGCGGGGCCGCGGCTGGCCTTCCACCCGTCCGGCAAACCGGCCATTTCCTCGGAGGTGTCCACCGACTCTTCGCGGGCGCCGGCGGCCGGCGCGGATACGGGGTGACGGCGCGCCCGTGTCCGGAGACCGCCCCGGCCGCGCGCCCGGCGGAGCTGTCGGTGGCGGACGCGGAGGCCGACGAGGGCGGCACCCTCTCGTTCGCGGTGACGCTGTCGGCGGCGGCCGACGAGGCGGTGACGGTGGACTACGCGACCACGGACGGCACGGCGGTCGCCGGCGAGGACTACCGGGCGGCGTCGGGGACGCTGAGCTTCGCCGCCGGCGAGACGTCGAAGACCGTGGAGGTCGAGGCGCACGCCGACCGCGCGGCCGAGGACGACGAGACGTTCGCGCTTGCGCTCTCGAACGCGTCCGGGGCGGTCATCGGCGACGGCGAGGCGACCGGCACGGTGGCGGACGTGGCGCCGCCGGCGGCGGTCTCGGGCGTGGCCGTCGTCTCCGATCCGGGCGCGGACGGCACCTACGGGCTGGGCGATCTGGTCCGCATCGAGGCGACGTTCGACGCGGCGGTCGACGTGACGGGCTCGCCGCGGCTGACGATCGACATGGACCCGGCCGATTGGGGCGCGAAGTGGGCGGCGTACGAGAGCGGCGGCGACACGGCGACGCTGAGCTTCGCCTACGAGGTGGTGGAGCCGAACGAGTCGACCGAGGGCATTGCGGTGCTGGCGAACACGCTGGAGGCGAACGGCGGGGCGATCCGGTCCGCCGAGACGGAGGCCGACGCGGAGCTGGCGCACGCGGGGCTGGGCCACGACCCGGCGCACCAGGTCGACTGGCGGCCTGCGGTCGCGACGGTGACGGGCGTGTCGGTGGCCTCGGACGCGGGCGCCGACGCTACCTATCGCCTGGGCGACGTGATCAGGATCCGCGTCGGGTTCAGCGAGGCGGTGGACGTGACGGGCTCGCCGCGGCTGACGATCGACATGGATCCGGCCGATTGGGGCGCGAAGTGGGGCGGCGTACGAGAGCGGCGGCGGCACGGCGTCGCTGAGCTTCGTCCACGAGGTGGTCGAGCCGAACCTCTCGACCGGGGGCATCGCGGTGCTGGCGGACACGCTGGAGGCGAACGGCGGCGCGATCCGGACGGCGGGGACGGCGGTGGACGCGGAGTTGGCGCATGAGGGTCTGGGCCACGACCCGGCGCACAAGGTGGACTGGCGACCGGGCCTCTCGGTGGCGGACGCGAAGGCGAAGGAGGGCGAGGACGCGGCGGTCGAGTTCGAGGTGCGCCTGGCCCGCGCCGCCGCCGGGGTGGTGACGGTGGACTACGCGACGGCGGACGGCACGGCGCGGGCCGGGCGAGGACTACACGGCGACGAGCGGCACGCTGCGGTTCGCGGCGGGCGAGTCGTCGAAGACGGTGGCGGTGCCGGTGCTCGACGACGCGCACGATGAGGGGGAGGAGACGTTCACGCTGGCGCTGTCGAACGCGTCGGGGGCGTGGCTGGAGGACGGCGCGGCGACGGGCACGATCGAGAACACGGACCTGATGCCGGCGGCGCTCTTGGCGCGCTTCGGGCGGGCGACGGCCGAGCAGGTGGTCACCCACATCGAGGGGCGGATGGCGGCGCCGCGGGAGCGGGGCTTCCGGGCGCGGTTCGCCGGGCGCGAGTTTCAGCCGGGACAGGAGCGGGACTTCGCGCTCGGGCTGCTGACGCAGTTCTCGCGGCCGATGGGCATGGGTGCGGGGGGCGGCGCTTCGATGGTGATGGGGTCCTACCCGGGTGGGGCCGGCGGGCTCGGCGCGGGCAGCGCCGCCGTGGGCTGCGCGATGGGCACGCCCGGGGCGGCCGGCATGAGCGGCATGGCGGGTGCGATGGGCGGCGGCGCTCCGATGGGGATGGGTTCCCGCGCGGGCGGAAACCCCGGCGCCTTCGGTGCGGGCGCCACCGGCGGGGGCTGCGCGATGGGCACGGCCGGCACGGGCGGTATGCCCGGCATGGGCGGGGCCATGACCATGGGCGGCATGGGCGGCATGGCGGGTGCGATGGGGATGGCGGGCCAGCAGCCGCCGATGGGCGGCGCGGCGGGGCCGGCCGGCTACGGCCCGGCGGGCGGCGCGCACGGCGACGGCCTGCTGCGCTCGATGGGGATGCGCGGCGACCTCTTCTCCAACTCCGAACTCGAGTTCAGCCGCGAGAGCCGCGGCGGCATGCTGTCGCTGTGGAGCCGCAGCTCGCGGTCGCACTTCAGCGGCATGGAGGACGCGCTGTCGCTCAGCGGCGACGTGCGCACGACGATGTTCGGGGCCGACTACTCGCGCGGCGCGCTGACGCTCGGCCTGTCGGTGGGCCGCACCCTCGGGCTGGGCAGCTACCGCGGCCCGAGCGGCGGGCAGATGACGACGTCGATGACCGGGTTCTACCCGTGGCTGGGCTACCAGGTCAACGACCGGGTGTCGGTGTGGGGGACGACCGGCTACGGCACGGGGTCGCTGAGCCTGACCCCGGACGGCCAATCGGCGCTCGAGACGGGTGTGTCGATGATGATGTCGGCGGTGGGTACTCGGGGCGAGCTGATCGGCTCGCGGGCCACCGGCGGGTTCGCGCTGGAGTTCAAGGCCGACGCGCTGTGGGTGGGCGCCGGCAGCGAACTCCTCGACGGTCCGACGGGCAGGCTGAACGCGTCGGAGGCGGGGGTGACGCGGGTGCGCACGGCGCTCGAGGGCTCGCGGGGCATCATCCTCGGCGGCGGGCGGCTGTCGCTGAGGCCGAGCCTCGAGGTGGGTCTGCGCCGCGACGGCGGGGACGCCGAGACGGGCGCGGGCCTGGACGTCGGGGGCGGCCTCGCCTTGAGCGATACGGCGACGGGGCTCTCGCTGCAGGTGCAGGTGCGGACGCTGGTGGTGCACCAGGCCGAAGGGTTCACCGACCGCGGGATGTCGCTGTCGTTCGGGTGGGACCAGACGTCGAGCCCGCTGGGCCTGACCGCGAAGGTGGCTCCGTCGTGGGGCGGGCAGGCGACGGGCGGGGCCGAGGCGCTGTGGGGCAACCAGATGACCCACGGCATGGGCTCGCACCAGATGCACGGCGCCGGCGGGCAGCTCAACGCCGAGGTGGGCTACGGGCTGCCGGTGGGCGCGCGCTTCGTGGGGACGCCGCGCTTCGGCCTGAGGACGTCGCCCTACGGCCGGGACTACCAGGTCGGCTACGGCCTCGGGGTGCTGGAGCGGGGGATGCTGAACTTCGACCTGCGCGTCGAGGCGCAACGGCGAGAGAGCGTGGCGGATGGCGCGGCCGGCAACGGGCTGACGGGCCGGGCGACGCTCGGCTGGTGAATGTCAGGCGAAACTCTGACATGGACAGCCGGTGAGAGTCCGGCGGGACGGATCAGGCTCTTGACCAGCGTCCTGACCGAGCACCGGGCTCACCTCCGCGCCCCATTCGGCTGGCAGACACCGCTGGCAGAGGTGGACGCCCTGTGGCAAGTGATTGATTCTGGAGGGAGTACCGTAGTCCGGCCCGACCGAGCGTCGGCCTCCGCAGCCGATTGTCTACGCCGGACAGTCCGCCCCCCGGCGCAGACCGCCAACCGTCGCGTCAACCACCGCGAGCGGTGTCACGTAGCGCGTCGTGCGCATCGCCCAAACCAAGACACAATTTCGTGACGAGATCCACGATCACCTAGACCTCTAGAGTGAGTCGAAAGGCAACCTGTCGAAGGCCGCGGGATCGGCCGTGCGTTGGACGGCGGGGTAGACCGGTGGTAGCGGCTGCGATTCCGAGCAGCGCTTCGGATTCGGACATCGCCGGGCCGGGTGCGGGCTACAACGGGGCATCTAGCTCACGGGTGTGGTGGTGGCGGCCCGCCGGGAGTACGATATCCGCGCAGGGACAGGTGGCCGCACGGACGGTGGCCGTGGGTAGGAGGTCGCGGCTGGCGCAGTTGGCCTGGGGACACGAGTACTGTGAAGGGGGACGGTGCAGCGCTCGGCGGAATCGCAGCCGCGAACGGCCGCGTGAAGCTCTCCGGGTCGTCGATGGTGAAGTCGTAGAGGAGCGTGTTCGCCCAAGAGCCGGAACCGCTTGGTCAGGTGCAGCGTCCGGCCGGCCCCGATCGCGAGGCGCGTGAACGGGGTGACCTCGGGAGGCTTGTCGGTGAAGTTCGTGGTTTCGACCAGCAGGGTGTCGCCTTGCCTCTGGCCGCGCGAGCTGTACCGTCGAACGACGGATGCCGTCTGGGAGCGCGTGCCGCCCGTCGATCGGGCACGATGCGCGCATCATCTCGCTGCAGACTACGACTTGGTCCTGCGTCGAGTCGTATGGCTCTCGGGATACCGGGACGGTCGGCGGGCCGGCGTTGAAGCCGAGCAAACAACGGTCGGCGAGCCGGCGATCCGTAGGGCCGAGTAGCCGATGCCGCCTAACACGAAGCGCACGGGGCGGTTCGAGCGACAGCGCGCGGTCGTCGTCGACGGCATGCTGCGGGGGTGCGTCCGGCTGTGGTGATGGAACGCGTTCGTCCGGGGGGATCCGGGACAAGCGAAGTGCGCCGGTCGTCGACCACGCGAGCCCCCGGTCGTCCAGAAATCGCTCGCGCCATCCGTCCCGGCGGGGTCGGCGCCGCCGGGCCGGCAGGAACGTGACGTCGTGTTTCGCGGAGTCCCAGCTTATGTCCGGCGGGCCGCGGAGACGGACCACCAGCTTGGCACTTTCGAGCACCCGGCCGACAGTGACGCCCGGCACCGCGGTGCCGACGTTGGCCCCGGCGGTCCGCCGCGGACGGCGACCACGGCGGTCCGCACGTGCTGGAACCGCGGCGTCAACACTGACGACCTCCGGGCACAAGGTCCCGTTCGGTGCCCACCTGCGTCACCTCGTGTTCGCGTCGAGGCCGGTCCGCGCGGTGGTCGGCTGCCTGCTGTTCTCCAGCCCGGCGCGGCGCATGGTGGCGAGGCGGAGATTGCTTTCGCCGAGACCAAGCCTACCTCTCCTCGCGCGAGGCCTTGCAGATGAGTGAGAGCGCCCTCGAACGGGAGCTGCACCGGCGCCGTCAGGAGCGGATGCGCAGCTCCTGCAAGGGGGCACCTCGACCAACGCGGCCCAGGGGAGGGGGTGGGGCCGGCCGACAAGCCGACGGTGTCGAGCGTTGGGAGCGCCGGGTGCACGAGCGCTGCCCGGAGAGGACCTTCCGCACGGTGGAAGTCGAGCGCCTGGGCTACGCAGACCCCGCTCACCGCAGTCTGCGCCCGCTCGATGCGTCACTGAACCTTCCGGGGGGAGCGCCACTCGCTGAAGGCGCGCCGCGGTGGCGGCCGCGGCGTGGCGGCCGTTCGATGAAGCGCTACTTGAGCAGTCCCGCCATACCGGGGCGGAGGTGCCCAAGCGTCAGGCGAAGCAGTCCGCGGTTCGCGCGGCAGAGGACTTCGACGCGTTCTACGAGGCCCGCCGTACGCCGGCGGGCGAGCCGGTGCCCCAGGAGTCGCTGGTGGTGCTCACCTTCGACAGCAAGGGAATGGTGCTGCATCGCGAGGATCTGCGCGAGGCGACGCGCAAGGCGGCCGAGCGCCGCCGGCAGCAAAGAAAACAGCTCTCCCGGTTCAATCGCCTCAAGCCGGGGGAAAACGGGGAAAACGAGCCACTCAAAGCGCATAGCGACCGTGCCCGCCGTCTACACGGTCGCACCGTTCGTGCGGAGCGCGGAGGACTTCCTGCTCGGCGATGGTCGGCCGAGATCTGCAGGCTCGGCGCCCCGCCTCGTGCGAAAGCCGCGGCGGCGAGGAACAGCGCGCCCTCGCGACGCCCCGCCAGTCTCGCCGGCAAGCCGCGGAAGGGCGTGATCCCCCGCCGACATCGGGCTGCGGGTCAATCAGCTGAACTCACTTCCGTGGAATAGCATATGCAGAAGAACAACGGCAGGACAGAAGACACGCATCCGGGATGGCCCAACAGTACGCCCCCAAAGCCCCCGCGGTCGGGACCGACAGGCGGTGCTGCGGCCGAAGCTGGCGGTCTCTATCGCCGTTCGGTTGCGGCCGTGTTCGTCGCGTACGCACTCAACGGCATCCCGTTTCCAGGCCTACCTGTTCGAGAAGCGGATGCGGTTGTGGACGCAGTCGGGCTCGAAACCGACTTTGCTGTCGATGACATTCTCGTGCAACTGCGATCTGGTAGGCTCTTTCTCCAAGCCAAACGTACCTTGGGATTCGGGCGACCAATGCGACAGGTCGCCCCACAGTGGCTGGCCGCTGTTCGACAGCCCAACTTCCGGCCGTCCACGGACCTTGTCGGTGCCGTCGGCGGGACCTTGTCAAATAACGTTCAGAGCTTGGTTGCCGCGTTGTCCCGGCTGCGCCGCGGTGCCACAGTGTTTCCGCTTCGCGAGTCACGGGCTCTAGATCGATTGAGAACCTTGCTCGAGGGGAATGCTGCAACCGCTAGGGAAGTGACGTTGGTATTGGACCGCGCTGTGGTCCTGCAATTGCACGCCGAATCTGCCCAACATGAACATTCGGAGCGCGGTCGCCTGCTTCTCGATGGGCACGTGGTGCGCGCGGGTACGGGCACCCGGGCTTGGAGGGAACTGGTCAACATTGCAGGAGAGGCGGCTTCCTCTCAATTGACCTATTCTGTGGACGGGTGGCTCGAGCAGCTACGGCGCCGCGAGGTTCCGCTGGCGACAGATGACTCCACTTCCCGCGCCGCCTACCTTGAGTCCCGTCGTGAAGCGGTCGAGCGCTATCGGCGGCACCTACAGCGCCGGGGTGACTACGTAGACCTGACATCACTTGGACTGCGTGTGCCGCGAATCCCACTATGCGACATGGACGCTCGCATTGATGTCAGGTCGCCGGACGCGGAAGAGCGGGATTCCCGGGACCTGTTCTGGAGCGTTAGGCTTTGCGGGAGAGTCGTGCTCACCGGCCTTCCGGGAAGCGGCAAAAGCACAGCCGTTCGGAGAATAGTCGCCCAATGGGCGCGTCGCAGACGGTGGGCGTTGCCAGTGGCGGTATCCCTTCGTCGGCTTGCAGAAAAGGAACGGTTTCGGAAGCGACCCTTGCGTGACAACATCCTCACTCTCGCCACGGAGAGTGCTGATGCGGCAGACCGGCCTTTGATTCGGGAAGCACTTGAGAATGGATTGAGTAGTGGTCAAGTAGCGCTGTTTCTTGACGGCTTGGACGAGGCGGCTGACCGTAGTCTCGCCATGGCCGGCGATATCAGTCAGATGCTCGAAGAAGTACACCCCGACACGGACGTTGTGCTGGCCACCCGGGATGTAGCCTACGCGGACGCACGAATACTGGGATTTCGCGACCTGCGCCTTTGCCGGCCACGCAATGCTATCGGGACCGTTACTTCCGTGCTTGAAGCGATTGCGTCCCAACGAAACATCTCCGATTCTCGGGCCTGGGTGGAGCGCCGCGTTGCCTGGGTACAACGACTGTTCAGGGCGGACTCGCAACTGGAAGAAACGCCGCTGATACCGGTTCTACTGGCATCGCTAGCCGCCAGCTGTGATGCCGAGGCGCTACCCGAAACGCGCGCGCGAATACTCCAGCAAGTTGTCCGTAGCGTCGTTGCTGAACGAGAGGTGAGGCGGGAGGTAGAGATTGGAGGCGTTTCGAAGGGGCATCAAGCAGAGGTTGTTTTGGATGCCTTTCCGATTATTGCGTCGGCGTTGGAGACTGCGGGTGGGTCCGCGACGCGGCCGAATTTGGTCGCGCCGGTAGGACGTTACCTCGAGTCGCAATGGGGGTTGGCTCCAGCAGTCGGCAGAGCGAGCGCTGAAGAGATCTTGGTATTTTGGGATGAGGCGGGGATTTTTGTCGCGAGCGGTTCGGAGAAGGTAGTGGCGCCGAGGTTGCAGGTGTTTCTGGAGATCGGATCGGCCCTGTATGGCAGCAAGATGTCGACTGAAGACGTGGCGTCATGGGTGGCTGAGCGCGCCGCAAGGGCTGATAGAGGGGATGCGCTTGTTTTGGCCGCGGGCTTGTCGGAGGCGGTCGCGGTGGCCGTCATTGAGCGGGCGGCCCAGGATTCGGGACCAGTAGAGGACGGGTTGGCGCTGGAGGTCGCGCGGGCGGTCGCGGAGGGAGGTGCGTGCGGGGAAGCGCATCTGAGTCGTTTGGTGGAGCGATTGTTGGCGATCGTACGGCGTGGAGGTGAGGAGGCTTGGGGCGCGGCGCTGGCGGTCGCCCGAGTCCGCGTGCCCGAGCGGCTGGAGGGGACGGTTGAGAATGCGATTTGCGGGAGTCTTCCCGCGGAACACGCTACGGTGGCCACTGCAGAGGCGAGCGAGGCTTGGCAGTGGGACGCTAATCGGCGTGACAGGGCCCTTGAGGAGGTCCTCAGGGTGGATAGGCTCCCGAGGCTGGGACGTCCTTCGATTTTTCGGGACGATACGCTCGATCGGATGCGGGTGGTCGCGGCTACCCGGCTGTTGCCGCGACGGCCAGACCTTGCGGGCGCGGTGGCGGCCGCGATCAGGCGGTCAAGTATGCGCGCGGGAGAGGAGTTGGCGAGAGTACTGGTACGGAACGGACACGAGAGTGTGGCGAGAGAGGCGAGACGGTCGGGGCGAGATCGGGATCTCGGGCTGAGGATGGACGGTTTGTGGCGGCGGGTGGATGAAGACTGCAAGGATATCCTGGAGGTACTTGCGAAGTTGGCGCCTGCGAGGGTGTTGGGACTCAGCCAATCGCGGCGGTTATCGGAATTGGCGGCATTCCTGGCGACGCTCAATCTAAACGACATGTCGGGTTGGTTGGGGGGCAAAGGATGGAGGGAAATGCGCAGAGAGTGGGTCGGTGTCATTGCGACGCTGGGCGGGTTTGACGAGGGAACGATCGCGGCGCAAGCCGCAATCGTCGAGCGCGAGGCGCGTTCGGGCGCGGAATGTGTGCATAGCGTGCATAGTCCATACATGGACTTGTTCGCGTTTGGGAAGGAAGCCGAGCTGAAGCGGTGGGATGGTTTGTCGAACACGGAGGACGCCCGCGAGTTGCTGCTGCGGGTGCTGCGTGGGCCGCGGGGTGCGGCGATGGTGGCCGCGCAGGGGCTGGCGAAAAACCCGGACAAGGAAGTGACGGCGAATCGGGTGCGTCGACTGTGGGATGGAATGGCTCGAGAATGCGTGGCATTTGCAGTTTGGTGCTATGTGCAGCTGTTGGGAGAGGAAAGTAGGGCGGTGCTAGAGTTGGTACGATCTTCTGACGAGAACGTGAGGGAGGCATTGGCACGGGTTGGAACGCTGGTTAAGAATGGGGAGCCAACGCGTGTGGCGGTGGGACTCGCGAGAGATCCGGTACGGCAAGTGAGGCTGGGGGTGGTCCGAGGGCTGGAGACGCAGTTAGGAGGCGGGAGGGGGTACGGAATAGTGGAGCTGCTGGAGGAAATCGAGGCAGCCGGTGACGTGGCCTTTAGCTGTTATCATTGCGAGACGATTTGCGAAGCGGGGCGGGACACGTGTCAGTCATGCGGTGTAGTAACGGAGAGGTCAAGCGTGGCGGCGGCTAAGGTTCGGAAGGCAGTGGAGGGGCAAGATGGGGGGGAGGGTACGAGGTAAGTTAGGTAGTCAAGTGGCGTTGCCCGAGGAGTCGACGGTGGCGGTCATCGTGGACGACATGGCGTGGGCTTAGATCGGAGGAGGTGCCCGGCGTCCCGAGGCGCGGGTTACGCGCTAGTTGGACCGTGCAGAAGGTCGTCGGCGGGAGGCGGTCCTATACGGGCGGCTCGGAGCAGCTCGACATTGTCGGCCCTCTTGACGGGCCGATTCATTCGGCGCGGTTTGCGTTGGTCGAGGTGCCTTGGAGGAGGTTACCGGATCGGCTTTCGGCGGTGCGGGTGCAGCTCTTGTTTGAGGTTGTGCGTCCGAGCTACCGAGGAGCAACGCGAGCTGCAGGGCTACGATCGCGCCCGGGGCCTCGAGGGTAGTGACGGTGGACATCGCGGCCGGGGCGGGGCAGGACGGCGCTGGCGAGGCGAGCGTGCCGGTCGTGCCGGTCGTGCAGGTCGCGGTCGTCGCGAACGGGCGTTGCTGTGGGCTCTGCCGGTGATGGGCGTGGTCACACTTGCAGTGCTGTTGCTGGTCGGGGCGCTCGCCAGCGGACGACGAGCTGACCACGCGCCGCGGCGAGGGGACGCGAACCCGGGATTTCGGCGACGGACGGAGCCCCGAGAGCACTGCGAGGCGCTGTCGCCGGCCGAATCGCGCGCGGGCACCGACGCCGCCGGACCCGCGCGTTGGGCGGGCGGGCCATCTGTGGCGGCCGCGTGCCCGTGGCGTGCGTGAACCATAAGCGTACAACGGTTTCGGATTCGTGCGTCAAACGCGCCTGCCGCGGTTCGCCGACGGCGGCCGGCGGTCCGCACAGCCCGGCCGGCGCATCGGACCGTAGTGTCCGCGGCCCGGCCGACGAGCCAGTGTAGGCATCGTCGGACCATCGTCTGGTTCTGGACGACGAGGGCCGCGACCACGACCACCAGCAGGGCGGGCACCGATACCCTCACCACCGTTGCACGCTGCGCTCAGGGCGCTGGCGGCGCCAGAGGGTGCCGGCGACACTTGGACATGGACGGCCCTCGATGCCAGCACGACATATCGCTCGCACGCCGCGCAGCACGCAGCCAACTCGAACCGGCGGTGGTCCGCCAGCGTCCGGAGCGGGAGCCCGCCTGCGGGAGGCTCTTCGGCCACGGTCCGCGGAGCCTCCACAGCCTGACGGCTCATCGCGTTCGCCTCCGATGCTTCCCCTTCGGTGGGGATTCGGTACCCCGCTTCGGCGTCGACGGGCCGCTTCTCGCGCCTTCGGACGGCGGCGGCGAGATGAGCTCAACGACCCAGCGGCCCTCGCCGGCGTCGTAGTCGCGGACGCGGACCATCTGCTCGACGCGGCGCACCCTTCGGACGTTCACGTCTGATGGATGACGGTCTCGATTCTGGCGACCACTCCGCGGCAGACGACCGTCCACGGCAAGGCGTCGAACGCCTACATCGCGCACGTGGCCAAGCGCGACAGCACCGCCGCGGCGTTGTTCGCGTGGACGGTGGCGAGCGAGCCGCCGTGTCCGGTGTTGAGCGCCGAGAGCAGGTCGGCGGTCTCGGCTCCCGGACCTCGCCGACGACGATATGGTCCGGCCGGTGGCACAGCGCGTGCCGCAGCAGGTCGCGAATCGTCACGCCGCGGCCACCGAGGCGCCCATCCACATGCCCACTCTCCCGTACGACGAGGTTCCTACGGCACTCCAGACCATCCGCGACACGCCCTCCACGTGGCCAACAGCTCAGCTCGCCTTCAGAGATTCCTAGTCTTGCCAGCAGCCCCGTTCCGGGGGAAGTGCGATTCGCAGCCTGGAGTGAAACCGACATGACCGTATCAGCTTGGTTTATCTTCCGCGTTGCGCGGCAGACCGACCGTCCACCGGCGTGAGGTGGTCGAGGCCGCACTCGCACACCGCGTTCGCGACCAGACCGAAGCTGCGTATGCGCGATCCGACCTATTCGACCGGAGACGCCAACTCACGCACGACTGGGCCAACCTACCTCTACGGGAACCACAGGACGCCAAACGGAATCGACACGTCCAGTCCGGCGCCAAGACAAGCCGAATACCAATTGATATTCCGTCGTGCCTGCACGCGGGGACTGACCCTCGAGTCCAGGGTGCCGAACGTCCTGATTCGCCCTTGGTCGTGATCCAACCGTGAAAGCCATCCAGTTGATCCAGATTTCACGTTCGCGATGGGCTCTGATTTCACGTTCGGCTACATCTAAACAACTGAAAAATATACATTTAGGCTACGAAAGTCAGTGCCCTTTGGACCCCGGCCGGACCGCTCCTCGTCGCTTCCAGGGGCCGGTGCGCGGCTACCGAGACGCCATCTCCAGCACGACCCCGAAGCCCTCGCACGCCCTTCTGAAGTCGCCCATCCCCACCCGGAAACCCCACAGCATCCGAGGAAGCTCGCCTGCCGACGCACGCTCGAACGACACCGCGGTCAGCTCCGGGAGAGCCATCAACCGTTGCGCGGAGGCCGACCCGACGTCGGCAGGCCCGGCCACGACCACCCCGCCCGACTCCGAGACCTTCTTGACGCAGTCCACGACCCGCTCGACCACGCCGTCCAGACCGTCCTCGCCGGTCACCCACAACACGCCGGCCTGGGCAGGCCACGGGGCTCCCTCGTCGATGCGCGACCCTTCCACGGCCACGTGACCGCCCAGGGCGACTTCCGCTCGACTCTGCAGATCTCCCGGGTTCGGGGAAACCTTCTCCTCACCCGCCTCGAGACCCTCGGGTCCGAAGAACAGCGTCTCCGCTTCAGGATCCGGCGTCGTCGCTGAACGCCCCGGACCCGGTTCCTCTGCATCCACGAGCGGCCCGAGCGCGACCCCGCCCCCACCATCGTCCGATTCGCCCGACGACTGCCCTGGTTCGGCCGCCGCGGCCTTCGGCTTCCGGCCACGCGGGTCTCTCTGCCGGGGCTTGTCCTCGATGCCCCGCTGCCGCTTCGCCGCCCTCAGGTTCGGTGCTGCGCCGGAGCGAACGTCCTCTACCAGCTGCTCGATGGTCTCCGGCTCCTCCCCGCGCAACTCGTACGCGTCGCCCACCGACACCACGCCCGCGCGGGCGGCGGCCCTCAACGGCTCGGGGCCCTTCTCGACCGCGGCCGCCCGGGCCACCGAGGCCCGCGACACGCCCATCATCTCGCCAGCTTGGCTCAACGTCACCTCATCGCTCAGGGCGGACAGCCGGCTCGCCAGCAAGGCCCGTTGCGACGCGTCCAGGTGACGCCGGTGCACGTTCACCGACATCACCCACGACGCCACGTCGGTCCCGTGCTCCAGCTCGCGGATCCCCGGGACGACACCGGCAGCCGCGCACGCTCGGACCCGGTTCCGCCCATCTATCAGCTGGTCGCCGCTGACGACGACCGGCTCGCGCAGGCCGTTGACGCGCACGTCCTCGACCAACTCGTCGAACTCGCGGCCGGACATGATCGGGAACACTGCCGCCGCCGGATGGACCCGGTACTGCCTGCCGCCGATCTCGACCAGCTCGTCCTGCGCCTCGTGCTCTGAATCCATCACTCTTCACTCCCGCAACAGTCTCACGTGGAACGGCCCGAAGGGCCGAACGTACCACACGCGCTCGTCGGGACCAACTGGTTGCAGAACGACCCGGATGGGGATGTCTCAGCGACCCAGCCGCCCGGGTCGGCTCTGCCGCCCGGGTCGGGAGATCGAACATCATCGGCGACCCGGACAAGGGTCGAGCTTCACCGGACGACCCGGGCCTGCCGGGTCGCAACCACGACCAGAGCACTGTTTCTCGCGCACACGGTTGGACGACCCGCGACGTCCTGCGCACGGGTCGGAGAAGACCGCCCCAACACCAGCGACCCGCTGGCGACGTCAAGGTCGAGCTCCCTGGACGACCCGGCTTGCCGGGTCGCGCCCCCATCCCGCCCCGGGTTGCGGCCTACGGGCACAAGGGGGAGGGGGCAAGAGTGGGGCGATGGAGGTGCGTCCGCTCGCTGCGCTCGCGGCCGAGACCGCAACGTCGCCAACAGTCCACGGGTCGTGGATCCAACGAGTGGCACGGGACCGACGACACCCTGACGGCGTGCGCCCTGCCGACAGCCGGCGAACGACTCGCGTCTGACGATCGGTCATGCGGACTGCCCAGGCTGTCTCGAGGTGCTCGCCGGAGAGCGACGGGCCGCGAACGCCGAACGAGCGCGGGAGGCGCGGCGCCCGCCGGAGGGGAAGCACGACCGCAGTGAGGTGGACCGTGTTAGCGTGAGGGTGAAGTGAACCAGAAGAGTCTTGTCGCCAACGACTGCCTGTCGGCGGCGACGACGCGCCGCACGGACCAATGATGCTCACTCAGACCTCAGACGCGGACCCGTTCATCGTCTGCGCCATCCCCGACCACCCCGGCGACCTCGCCCCCCGTACGATCGAAGCCGCGTACGAGAACGACGCCCACTACCTCGGAACCCTCCCCGCGGAGTACCACCAGGACATCGAGCAGCACGAGCTCACGAAGCATCCGCCCGCCGTCGACTAAGTCAACGACCTCCTAGCGACCCTCGGCTTCGCAGCGGCGCAGCCCTTCACGGCCATCGCGTGGACCAACCGCCACGAGGCGTTGCAGGGCAGCAAGAGCGAGAAGCGGGAGAGGCCGCGCACCAAGGCAGCGACGTCGCTCCGGCCCGACCGGTTGCCGATGCGGTGCGTGCAGGGGCTGGCGATCTCCTCGGGGACGCTGGCTTTAGTGGCAGCGCGAACTGGCGGCGCCGACATTGACCAAGCCGGTCGAGTGCCGTTACCACGGCTGCGACTTCACGACAGCGGAGTTCGCGCTGCTGCGCTCGCTGACCGCTGGCCCGTCGGCGCTCAACCGTCGCCACGCACCGGCCCGACCGAACGGTTACCGCCCCGTTCACCTGATCGGGGTGGAGTTCAGCAGCGCGTCGCGGCACGTGGTGGCGTTCGAGCATGAGGTGGTGTGACGCGATCGAAGCCGCCAACCGGCCGTCGGGGTAAACACGCGTTGTCGTCCACCGACCGGCCTTCGGCACTCCGTTGAACCGCACGGCGCTCTGTGGCAGTAAACTCTCCTGCAGGAGGGCTGCCACTCTGTGAGAGCCGTGTACCTGGACTACAACGGATCGGCGCCAATCGATCCGCGTGTCGTCGAGATCATGATGGCCGCCATCGCAGACGGTACCGGAAACGCATCAGCCACCCATCGGTTCGGGAGACGGCAGGCCGCCGCTGTCGATGAAGCCCGCGAACACGTTGCAGCCATGGTCGGCGGGCGTGCGGGGGGGGTCGTGTTCACGGCCGGCGCGACCGAAGCCAACAACTTGGCGCTGCTGGGCATCGCGGACGGGGCGCCGGCCGACCGGCCAAGGATGCTGATCTCGGCTGTCGAACACGTCTCCGTCAGCCGCACCGCGAGTTTGCTCGCTACGAAGGGGTTGGCCGCCGTGGACGTCGCGCCCGTCACTGCCGGCGGCTTCGTCGATCTCGAGGCGCTGGACGCGTTGCTCGACACCGACGTAGCGCTCGTGTCGGTGACGGCGGCGAACAGCGAGACCGGTGTCCTGAATCCGGTAACCGAGATTGCCGAAATGGCGCACGCGGCGGGGGCCATGTTCCACTGTGACGCCACGCAGTCAGCGGGTCGGCTGGCGTTCGACCTCGAACGAGTCGGTGCGGACCTCGTCTCGGTGAGCGGCCACAAGATCTGCGGGCCGACCGGTGTCGGCGCTCTGATCGGGACCCGGCACAGCCTGCGCAGACTGCGGCCCGTGGTGCATGGGGGCGGTCATGAACGAGGCCTGCGGTCGGGATCGCTCAACGTGGGCGGCATCGTCGGTTTCGGAGCCGCCGCCCGCATCGCGAAGGATGAGCGAGAAGCGGAGTCGGCACGGGTCGTGAAGCTGCGCGACCGGCTGACGGCAGCATTGAAGACGCGACTCCCCGGGGTTCACGAGGTGGGCAGCGTTGCGCGGCGCCTGCCGAATACGGCCAACGTGCGCTTCGAGGGTGCGGACGCGGAGGCCGTGGTAGCCAACATGGATCCGGTGGCGGTGTCGACCGGCAGCGCCTGCAGTTCGGGTTCGATCGAGCCGTCCGAGGTTCTCCTCGCGATGGGAGTCCCACGCGACGCCGCATTCGAGTCCGTCCGGTTCAGCCTGGGACGCTTCACGGCAAGCACGGACATCGACTTCGCGGTGGAAAAGGCCGTCGCCGCCGTCGGATACGTTCGAACCATGACCGGAGAGACCGCTCGATGCGCCTCGTAGACGCAGCCAGACCGACTTTCGCCCGGCATGAGACCTTTCACCCCCGCTACGGGTGGTTTCGAAAGGCGTATGCGGTCGTGGCGGAAACCCCTCGCATCTTCGTCGCAAAGGACGCTCCGGTACGGATTGGCGTCGGGAAGAACATGGTCCGGGCGATTCGCTTCTGGGGACTGGCAGCGAAGCTCATCGAGGAGGATCCGCAATCGCCGAACAAGCGTGCGCCCGACCTGGTTCCAACCTCGATGGGCCGCAGTCTGTTCGGCGACAACGGATGGGATCGCTACATGGAGGATCCCGGAACACTGTGGCTGCTGCACTGGCTGCTGATGGCTCCTCCGTGCCTGTTGCCGGTCTGGTGGCTGGCGTTCAACGAGTTCCACGCCGTGGAGTTCGCGGAAGACGACCTCTTGGCGGCAGTCACCGCTCAACTTGATGCGACCGAAGGGTGGGGCGTTCCGCACCGATCATCGGTCGGCAAGGACGTCACGGCGCTCTTGCGCACCTATGCACCAGCCGAGCAGTCGTCGGGACGTACCGGTTTCGATGATCGCCTTGACTGTCCTTTGCGAGAACTGAACCTGGTCGGACGCCCCGCCGCGAAGCGGTACCGATTCAGGTTGGGCCCGAAGTCAAGTCTGCCGTCTGCGATCCTGACCTGCGCTGCCCTGGACTATCTCGCGCGTACCCGCACCGCGAGCCGCAAAGCGACACTGAGCCTGCTGGCGCACGAACCAGGCGCGCCGGGGAAGGCATTCAAGCTCACCGAAGCCGAATTGCTCACGGCCATCGAGCCGACCGTTACCGCAACGGAATCGCTCCGGCTGTCTTCCACAATCGGGTCGATTCAGCTCTCGTGGTCGGACACACCGGACGAGATCGCAAGGCAGATTCTCGACGACTATTTCGACCCCGCGACGTGCAACGTTCAAGAACGGAGTCCGAGGCTGCCGGCGGCGGTCGCGTTGGAGGGAGGGCGATAGTGCCCGTGCTCGCGGACTGCATCGCCGTGAGCGGTCGCTTCGCCCGCTCTGCGAACCTCGAACGTGATGCGGGCCATGCGGAACCGCTGGCGGGATACGTCGTCACCGCTCGTGCGCTCGATGTCGTGGAGCGGATCGCCGGGTCCGCCGCGGAGAGGCCGTCAGGTGGCGCATGGTCGCTGACCGGTCCCTACGGATCGGGCAAGTCGTCGCTGGCACTGCTGCTCGATGCCGCGTTCAGCCCGCCGGGCGAAACGCGCGACAGTGCTTGGCAACTCATCGACGATGCGTCGCCAGCGGCCGGTGAACTGGTCCGGAAAGCCCACGATCGGCACGGAACCGGAGAGACCGGCTTCCATCGCGCCTTGGTGACGGCCAATCGTGAACCAATCACTCGTACCGTACTCCGGGCACTTCACGCCGCCGTTCAGCGAACCCACGGGAGGATTCCGCCCGCGAGCAGGTTCCGGGCGGCCGGAACGTTGAGGAGCGCCCTTGCCGACGCCGCAGCACGAGACCCGCGCCGAACCGGGCCCTCGCCTCCGGCCCTGGTCGACGTTGCCCGTTGTCTGGCGGCCGAGGCGCCGCTACTCCTGATCATCGACGAGTTCGGCAAGAATCTCGAAGCGATCACGGAACGCAGTGACGCCGACCCCTATCTGCTCCAGCAGCTTGCCGAAGCGGGGCAGGGCTCTGGACTTCCGATCTTCATGCTGACCTTGCAGCACCTGTCGCTCGAAGACCATCTTTCCGTTTCCGAGAGTCCGCGTCACCGTGAATGGATCAAGGTGAGCGGCCGATTCGAAGACATCGCCTACGTCGAGTCCGCCCTCGCGACCCGGACCCTGATCGGCGAGACGTTCCGAGTCGAAGATCACACGCTCCGGAGTCGGATCGCCCTGTGGGCCAAGCCCCGCGCCGAGGCGATGCGGGCATTCGGCGCGTCCGATCTCGCGGACCCGGATACCGTAGCATCCTGTTACCCGCTGCATCCGCTTGTCGCGACGGTCCTGCCGGAACTCTGCCGCCGGTACGGGCAACACGAACGCACGCTGCTCTCGTTTCTGACCGGGGCGGATCGGGCAAGCGCGGCATCCTTCCTTGTCAACACGGAGTTGCCGACAGACGGCGCACTCCCCTCGCTTGGCCTGGATGCGGCGTACGACTACTTCGTGAGCTCCGACGGACTTCCGACGCTATCCAACGGCCGGTCGAGCCGATGGACCGAGGTCACCACCCGACTCCGTGACGTTCACGGTCTCTCACCGGAACAGTCCCGCTTGGCCAAGACCATCGCGTTGCTCAATCTGGTGTCGACGACGGGAACGATCCGGGCGTCATCGCGGGTACTCACCCTTGCAGAGACCAACGTGGACGCGCTGGCCGCGCTGGAGAAAGCCGGCATCGTCACCTATCGCGATTTCGCCGACGAGTATCGAATCTGGCAGGGCACGGACATCGACATCCGTCGTCTGCTCGACGGCGCGCGTGAGCGAACGCAACGGCGGTCACTCGTCGAGATCCTGTCGGACGCGCATCGACCCGCGCCGGTCGTGGCGGCACGGCACAGCGCGGAACACGACGTACTCCGGGTCTTCGCCAGACGCTATGCCGACGGTGGGGAAGCCGTGGAGCCGCTCGACCCGTTCTCCCCGTACGACGGTGAGGTGCTGCTCGTGGTCGACGCAGACGGTTCGACCCCGACAGCGACGCAATCGACGCCTGCCACGAAACCGATCGTGGTCGCGATCCCGGAGGACGTCCGACCGCTCGACCGTGCAGCCAGGGAGCTGGCGGCCATCAAGACGGTCTTGCAGGAACCGGCTGTCGAGGCCGATTGGGTGGCCCGGCGCGAACTCGGCGAACGTTTGGCGGAGACGAAGGCAGTGCTCGAAAACGCCGTCAACGCGGCGTTCAGTGCCGATACATGCCGCTGGACTCTGCTCGATAGCTCCGGCGGTCGGGAACTTCGGGCCGGTCGGGGAAGTGCAGCACTCTCGGAAGCGGCCGACAACCGGTATCCATCCACGCCGACAGTCCGGAACGAGATGCTCAATCGCACCGACCTCACCTCCCAGGGGGCCAAGGCCCGGCGTCTCCTGCTCGAAGCCATGATCGAGCATGGCTCCGAACCGGATCTCGGATTCGACGGCTACGGTCCGGAAGTGGCCATGTATCGCGCCTTCTTGCAGCGAACCGGACTTCACGGATGCGACGACCGTGATGGTGCCATGACCTTTCGGCGACCGTCCGACCCCTCCCTGCTGCCCGCCTGGAATGCCGTCGCCAGCGACTTCGGGCGCGCCAAGACCCGCCGCGTCAACCTCACCGATCTGCACGCCGCCCTGCTCTCTCCGCCGGTCGGGATGAAGGCCGGGGTGGTGCCGGTGTTCGTGACCGCCGCGCTGCTTGCGTTCAACGACGAGGTCGCCATTTACGAACACGGCACTTTTCAGCCCCTTCTCACTCCCGAGCTCTCGGAACGCATGGTCCGAAATCCCGGCCACTTCGAGATCAAGCACTTCGCAAACACGAAGGGTGCCCGCCGGCAAGTCGTCGAAGCGCTTGCCGCTCGCCTCGGCGTACGACCCGGTTCGCGCCGGCACCGGGTGCCAAACATCCTTTCCATCGTCAGTCATCTGGTCTCCCAGGTTCGGCATCTCGACAAGTACACTCTGGAAACTCGCGATCTCGGCCTGTCGACGCTGAGGGCGAGAGACGCTCTCCTCGGCGCCGTTGAGCCGGACGAGATGCTCTTTCGCAGCCTTCCCGCCGCTTTCGAGTTCCGTCCGGTCCCCACGCACACCGTTACCTACGGCAAAACCGATGCCTACGCGAACCAGGTGGCCGCGGCGCTGAACGCTCTCGGCGGATGTCACGACCGGCTTCTCGACACGCTCCTCAAGCTGCTCATCGAGGCAAGTGGGGAAAACAGCCGCCAGATGATCACGAAACGCGCCGCAGCCATCGAGAGCGACGTACTCAATCCCGACGCGCGCGCACTCGTCCTCACGCTCGCCAACGACGGCGTGGATACCGACACGGACTGGATCCAGGCGGTCGCCACCGTCATGCTTCGAAAAGCGCCATCCGAATGGTCCGACGACGACCTCGCGCGCTTTCGACGAGAGCTTCCCCAACGGATGGCCACCTTCCAGCGCCTTGCCGACTTCCATGCCAGGGGTCCGGCCAACGGAACGGAATCCGTCAGGCGTCTTCAGGTGGCCTTTACGCGCCTGGACGGCAGCGAGCACGTCCGCCTACTGGAGCTGGACGACCGCCAACACCGGCAAGCTGACGAAGTGTTCGACCGGACGCTCCGGGAACTGGCGCCGATCGTAGGATCGACCCAGCGGGCACACGCCGCCCTGCTGGCCCTCATCGGCGAACGGCTCCTCGCCGAGCCCCCAGCGGCCACGCGCCGGACAGGCGCCGATCGCAAGGAAGAAGGAGTAACGAATGGCTGAGGTCACCCGCCACATCTGCGGCATCTCCGGCGGCAAGGACTCCAGCGCGCTCGCCGTTTATCTCCGGGACAAGGTGCCCGCATTGGAGTACTTCTTCTGCGACACCGGCGCCGAACTGCCGGAAACCTACGAGTACCTGACCCGTCTCGAAGTGCTCCTCGGAAAGCCCATCTCGCGCCTCAATGCCCGTCGCGGCTTCGACCATTGGTTCGAGGTCTTCCGCGGCACGCTGCCGTCGCCGCAGATGCGCTGGTGCACGAAGAACTTGAAGATCAAGCCGATCGAGGCCTGGATCGGCGACACACCCGCACTCTCGTACGTCGCGATCCGCTCTGACGAGTCGAACCGCAAGGGGTACATTTCCACCAAGCCCAACATTCAGTCAGTGTTTCCGTTCATCGAGGATGGAGTCGACCGCGACGGCGTGATGCGAATTCTCACCGACGCGGGGATTGGTCTGCCGGCCTACTACGATTGGAGAACACGCTCGGGTTGCTACTTCTGTTTCTACCAGCGCAAGGCCGAATGGATCGGCCTTGCTGAACGGCATCCGGAACTGTTCGACCGCGCCGTTGCAATTGAACGCAAAGTGCTGTGCGACGCCGGCGTGGATGGCCACGCCGACTTCGGTGGCCGGGCCATGCGTGGTCGCCAGTACACTTGGTCCGCGGGAGAAACTCTCCCTGCGCTTCTCGCCCGCCGTGAAGAGATCCTGCAGCGTCACGCGGCCGCCATGTCTCGTGCCGGGAAGACACGGGCAAACGTTCCGCTCATTGAAGTGCTGGCCGATGCGCTCGACGAGGACGACGATACTTCACCATGTGTGGTATGTGCGCCATAGATCATTGCCATGGAGGACTTGAGTGCGTAAAGACACGAGCGAGTGGAGCGTCCGGATGCTGGCGGACTTCGAAAGCCGCATTACGGTTGACGACGAATTCCAGCGTGGCGCCGTGTGGTCTACTGCTCAACAGGCATTGCTCATCGACTCAATTCTCCGTGGCTTTGACATCCCGAAAATATTTCTACGGAAACTTTCCGACGGAAGCCCGCTCCTCTTCAGCGTAATCGACGGAAAACAGCGACTCACAGCGATATGGAGCTTCCTGCGCGACGAATTTCCGCTCCTACGGAAGGTAAAGCCGTTCCCGGTCTTTGGGAGTCTTGGTGGCAAACGATGGTCAGAGTTGCCGGACGACGCAAAAGACAAGCTTCAATTTGCGAATCTAACGGTGTCGAGAATCGAGGACGCAACCGAGGACGAAGTGCGTGAACTATTCCTTCGACTTCAGAAAGGGGCGCCACTGAACGCCGCCGAGACACGGAACGCGACCGCCGGTCCGGTCCGTGACTTTGTTGCAAACAAGCTTGCATCTCACCCTGTGTGGGCCTACACAGGTATCAGGCAGGCCAGGTTTGGGTGGCACGAGCACGCTGCAATTGTACTGGCCCTCATACAGCAGGGCGGCCCTACCGGTCTCAAGGGAGCCGACCTCCAGAGGGTTTATGGTACCGAAGACTTCGACGCAGAGAGTCCCGACGCAACCCGCGCAATTGAGGTCCTTGACGAATTGAGACGGGTAGCCGAGTGCGGACGGGGACGAATACGAACGCGATGGGGAGTAGTCGACCTCACACTAACCCTCATGCGACTCCGCGACAGGGACCACACCGTAGCGCCCGCCGATTTGATGGCCTTCTTTGAATCGTTCGAAGACGAGCGGCGGCGCGTCAGCGAAATTGTGGGCGATCTGCAAACCCAAGTCGTCGAACTTTCAACGGAAAGCGACCTTCCGCCTGATGATGTGGAGTGGGCAAAAATACCATCTGACATGCTCCAGTACTATATGGCTTTCGCACGCGAAGGAGCCAACAAGGAAAATGTAGAGGCTCGATCCACCGTAATGTACCGGAGACTCCTTGATTTCTTGGAAAAGAAATAGTGGCTTTGACACACACGGTATGGCGCAGCGTGGGTAAACCTGTGGTTGTTGCGGCAACCGCAGTGTTGGCTCTGCTCGGCGTGATTGGAAATAGGGACAAGCTATGGGTATGGGTTGTAGCAGCAGTGTGTGCTCTGGTAATTGTCCTGTTCGAGGTCGCGGCATGGCGGCAAGACAACCAGCTGCAGCAGAATTACGAGATCCTTTTGAGCCGGGTCCTGGGCCTAATTGCGGACCTTTCGGACCTGACGGCCCGCGAGTTTGACTTGTGGGTCGTCGACTTATACCTGCCTCGCAAGAACCTTTCGTCGGTCCTTCGTCGTCAGATCAATGAACTCGATCTCGGGATACGCGTCACCCTGACAGATGTTCGCACTGTCCCCAACGAGATCAGGCTGGACGAGCCTTTCGGCAAGTGCTTCGTTGATCGCCGCGGGATACTTTGGTGGGACCCGAAGTTCGCTCCGACTTCCGAGGAGAACTACGCGTCGCATTTGAGTCACGTGGAGAACACGGTCGTAGCGGAAAACTACGGCATTGCTAGTGTTAATCCAATTGTCAATCAAGTGGGAAAGGAATGCCGCGGCCTTTTGGTTGTACATGCGAAGCGCGATGCCGAAATCGTCACGAAAGTGCTGGGTGCACTTCAGCAGTCGGAGGGCAGGCGGCGAATGGCGGCAGCCTGTCTTGATATCCACGGCCATCTTCGGAAATCGTAGAGAATGCCGAGACCGGTCATCAACGGACCCGGCCTGACGGTCGCGCGATTCGTGCAGTTGCTGTCGGACCGAGATGTTCGACGATTTCTGGACCCGACCGTATTGTCGGTCCTGGACGCGATCTTTGGCGGGACCATCGCCGGTGACGATCTGCGGCGCGTGGCTCAGACGATTGTCAGCTTCGACGTCCTGCTCGGCACGCAGGAGGGACGTAAGCTCGTCTTGGGCCTGATGTCGAGGCAGAAGCGGGCGGAGTTGGAGCCGCGCGTCGGTCGGAGCGTTCAGGCCGACCGCACTGGCGACTGGACGGAGACGCAGGTGCAGGCACTGCGTGACTTTTTCGGTCTCGCGGAGGAGCGGTTCGTTCCACCCGCGGCACCGTCAACCGCGGTGATTGCCCCGGAGTACGGTTTGTTCGACCATCAGAGGTCGGCCATTCAAAGGCTGGAGCCGCTACTGCTGAGAGATGAACGTCGAGCTGTTCTTCACTTGCCGACTGGCGTCGGGAAGACCAGAACGGCCATGCACGTGGTGGCGGACTCGCTACGCCGGCACGACCCGTCGGTCGTGGTCTGGCTTGCATCGGGACGGGAGCTGCTCGAACAAGCAGGGCTCGCCTTTGCGCAGGCGTGGCTCCATCTGGGGACGAGGCGGTTGCGGATTGGAACCATGTGGGCGGATCGCATGCCGGACCTCGACGGCTTCGCAGACGGATTTTTGGCTGTTGGGCTGGCAAAGGGGTGGGCGGTGCTCTCGGGAACCGACCCGGGCTGGGCGGCGCGGCTTGCGCCGCGCGTGCGGCTTGTCGTGTTCGACGAAGCACACCAAAGTATCGCCCGGACCTATCGGCGGATTGCCGAGGAGCTCACGCTGGATTTTCGCTGCGCATTGTTGGGGCTGACGGCGACGCCCGGACGGACGTGGGCGGACATCGACAAGGATGGCGAGCTCGCCGCGTTCTTCGCGGGCAACAAGGTTACTCTCGAAGTGCCCAGCGAGAATCCCATGGAATACCTGATCAACAATGGCTTTCTCGCCCGGCCCCGTTTCCGCACGCTCCTGGCCGAGCCGGGGCTCGACATGAATGAGCGGGAGTTGTCCCGCATTTCCGACGCGCTGGACATTCCGGATGAGATCGTGGCGAGTCTGTCGATGAGCGAGCAATACGTCACCGCAGTGCTTCGGGCAATCCAGGAACTGCTCGCCGCGGGACATCGGCGCGTGCTCGTTTTTGCTGCTACGGTACCGCATGCGCGAGTCCTGACGGCAGTTCTCGTCGCCCGCGACGTCCGGGCCGAAGTAGTGACGGGTTCGACCCCGGTACGCGTTCGGGAACGCGCCATCCGAACGTTCATGTCGGATGACGAGGCGCAGATGGTTCTCGTCAACTTCGGCGTCTTGACCACCGGCTTCGATGCGCCGAAGGCGAGCGCGGCGGTAATCGCGCGCCCGACGAAATCACTGGTGCTGTACAGCCAGATGGTCGGCCGCGCGATCCGGGGGCCGAAGGCGGGTGGCACGGAAACGTGCGAAGTCGTGACCGTCGTGGATCCGCGACTGCGCGGATTCGGGGACGTGGCGGCGGCTTTTCTCAACTGGGAGGACGTATGGCAGTGAACGAGCCTGAAGTCCAGCCGAGCTTTTCGATCGTCGATCCCAGGATGACGGTCGACGCGATGCGTGACAGCGGCTACAAGTCCACCACGCATGCGCTTGCCGAGCTCATCGACAACGCGATCGAGAGCGGGGCGGCGGCAATCGAGATATTCGGCGTGAGTCGACGGGACGACTCCACCGGGAGGTTCACCCTCAAGGAGCTCGCCGTCCTGGACAACGGCGAGGGGATGGATGGGAACATGCTTCGGGGAAGCCTCCGTTACGGTCACGGAACTCGCCGGCAACGACGCGGCATCGGCCGTTTCGGCCTCGGTCTTCCCAACTCGTCGATGTCGCAGGCGAGGCGTGTCGACGTCTGGTCGTGGCAAACGGGCGTCACCAACGCCC
Source organism: Vicinamibacterales bacterium (assembly GCA_965261285.1). Taxonomy (GTDB): domain Bacteria; phylum Acidobacteriota; class Vicinamibacteria; order Vicinamibacterales; family UBA8438; genus JAJEEA01. Next base: position 1,415,524 of record OZ253457.1, read on the forward strand.
TTCACACCTGGTTATCGATAGACGAGGTGGAGGCCGGCGCCAGAGAGATTCCCCCACCCGAATTGTGCTCCATCCCGCAGGCGTACTGGAATGCGGCCCGTCATGGTTTCGAGGACTCCGGCACGCTCGTGGTGTGGACCAATCTGGATCGCGTCGAATGGAAGCAGGCGTCGACGACGTTCAAGCATACGGAGACTCTACTTGGACGGATATACCGGCGCTTTCTTGCGAAATCGTCCGAACGACTCGATGCCGGCGATCCGAGAGCAGATGAAATCGGACGGAGGCGTACCATCACGTGCATTCCCATTCTCGACAGAGGTGGAGCGGCTGAAGTGCAGACGGACGGCGTCGTAACGGTGAGGCCGAATGATCCCCTGTATCTGATGAGTGGAACATCCTGCCCGGGGGACTTCGGACCCGGTCCCATGTTCACGGAACTGGAGGGCAGTCCTTTCACGGTTCCCGTGCGGTACCGCGGCCGGGAATACGGCGTGCGGATCCGGGCGAGCTACGCCCGCCCCCACGTGCGGGATTCGCTCGCTCCCGGCGCCACCTGGCCCGAACAGTATCGCGGCAGGGATGCCGGTCATGCTCCGTGGGGCAAACACGCGGATCAGAACATGGGCGTCTCATTGATGCGGGCACACCGCGAAATCCAGCTCGACAACTCCTGGGTCAGCGGTGACGATCCCCGAGAGCGCTGGTGGACGGTGGAGGTCGACTTTCCCACGGCGCTCGACGAAGTGTTCGGGGTCACTAACAACAAGCAGGGCACGATGACGTTTCAGCGGCTCGCGCAGTATGACTGGAAGCGCGAAGCGCTTCCCGAAGAACAGTCATCCGGGGATGTCCGTCGTCGAATGGAGGAAGACGGCGATCACCGAACTCACCTGCTGGATCTTCGCAAACAGATCGCCAATGCGATCAAGGCCATGCGATCCCGTGTCCGGGAGGCGCGTGTGCAGCGCGGCCAGCGCCACACGCTAAATGAGGACCAGAAGGCTGACGCCAAGGCGACGGCGGCCGTCAAGCGACGAATGAGCGAGGGGTACGAGGGAGAATCGGAACGGGCCGGCCAGTGCGGCACGGAGGCGGAACACACGGAGGCGCACGTCAAATCGCTCATGGGCAAGCATCGTCTCGACGAGTCCGATGCGCTGCAGCGGATAGACGAAACCATCAGAGCGGGGAACCGGGTGCGCTGGATCCAGTCGGCGCAATCGAGCGCTGCGTTCTTCGACGTGGAGTCGTTGCCCAACGTGATTCAGGTCGCTCTCAACACCAGCCATCCGGTTCATTCACACCTCTACGACGTCATGCACCCCGACGTCGAGGACATGACGGAAGAAGAAGTTCGGGAACGCCTGCGGAAGGCCGCGGCGGCGTTCCGAGTGCTGGTTTATTCTTGGGCGCGTTACGAGGAGGAGCAGAACGAAAAGGATCGGCGGCGCGTCAGGGACGCACGGGTGGAATGGGGAAAATGCGCGGAGGAATTCTTCGACGAAGAGGACGGTTTTGTCGCGCCCACGGACCTTGTGTAAGGGACCAGAGTGAGCTACGAGGACACCCAGGGGCACCGTATTCGCGTGCTTTTCGGGAGCGCCGCCGATGGGGTCGCCGTCATCGCGCCATTCATTAAGGTCGATGCTTTGCGGTCCTTGCTGGAGGTCGTTCCGCCGACGGTACCGCTTCGGTGTGTGACCCGCTGGCTTCCGCGGGAAGTCGCGGCGGGCGTGTCGGATCCCGAGATCTTCGACTTGCTGGGGGCGCGCGGTCATTTCCGACTCTCGCTCGTTGACCGCCTGCACGCCAAAATCTACATCGCCGGCGAGCGGTGCCTCGTCGGATCGTCCAACGTGACTCGCGCCGGGCTCGGCGGGGGAAATGAGAGGGAGAACATCGAGGTTCTCGTGGAAACAACCATCGATGATCCGGCCGTCGTTGCTACGCTCGATGCGATCTCCAAAGTCGAGCGACCAGCGACACGAGCACTGGCCCAGGCGGCTCGCCGGCTGGCCGACTCCGTAGTGACCTCGACGCCAGCGGCGGGGGATACCGATGCGGCTTGGTTTCCGAAGAGTCGCTGTCCAGAACGGGCGTACCGGATGTACCTGCATCCACCGGGCGAATACCTTGGCGTTGCCGACCGGGTACTGCTGACCGATCTGGCTCACGCCAACCTTCAGCCGGGCAGGACGGAGAAGGAGTTTCGAGTCGCGATCCGGGCGTTGCTCGCGGCTATACCGATCGCTGCGCCGGTGCTGGAAGGCACCGGCGACGTCACGGTGACGCGCGCAGATGTACGGGAGTATCTCGGGACGCTCGCTGGAGAATTCTCCACCCGTGACCTGTGGCTGGCGTTCGTCAACTGGATGGCCTACTTCTTCACGGACTGCGTCATGAAACAGGAGATAGCGGAGATCGCTCTCCGGCGCGCACAGGTACTCGATTTTTGAGGTGGTACTGTTCAGCGTCAACTATTTTTGCCGCTTGAGGACAACCATTTTTGCCGGTTCCGCTCGTCGTGGATCGAGGTCAACAACGGAGATGCGTGTGGGCCGTGTGGGCGGCGGCGATTCCCGCCGGAAGTGGCGGGACCCTCCGACGCCGACGGCAACCGGCGATACGGCGGGGCCGCGCCCGCCCGAATCCCTCGCGGTCGCCGTGGTGCCGGTGAGTCGTCGTGGTCGGCCGGGACGCCCCCGTCCAGGCCGGGCCGCAAGGCCCATAACTGCAATCTGAGTGGCGGGGCGGGCGGCGTGTCACCCGGAGGGCCGTAGCGTAGCGAAGGACGCGCGGAGCGCGTTGACACGCCGCCCGCCCCGCAGCTACGGCGCGCCGACCTCCCGACAAGCTTGCCGCGTCCGGGGCGGGTCTGAACGGAGGAACACGACCGGCGGGCATCAACGGCGGCCTTCGGATACAGGCGCCCGGCCACGCTTCGTGGCCGCCAACCGGAAGCTGTGGCCGGTGGTCTAGTCGTCGCGCCCGAAGCCTTTGGGCAACTCGACAGCCTCCAGTACCGACAGATCCAGATCGCAGACCTGCTCGAGCAACTCCGCGGTCGCAGACCCGGCGAGGGATTCCGGCAACGCGTCCCGCCACTCCCGGTACTGGTCCTGCAGCGCCAGGAGCGTCTGCACCGCGTCGTCCCACTGCTGTGGCCGCGCTCTGCGATCCACCGGCCGGCGGTAGCGGACCCGGGACTCGCCGGCCTGCCGCCGCTCCCGGTACCGTGCCTGCCGCTCCGCGTTCGTCAACGCCACGACTACTCCACACCGTTACGTAACGGACCGGGGAAAAGAGACTCGGCGCCCGGGATCGGCCAAACGTTCACGACGTCGACCGTCGGCGGGCTCGGGGCAGCAGCGGACCGGGAGTACGGCCTCGGGGGGCAGGCGCCGGCGGTGATTTGCGGCGCGACCGGTCCGTCCGGTAGCTCGGGACGTCGAACTCGATCACGACCGCGTGGTGGACCAGGCGGTCGATCGCCGCGGCCGTGGCCATCTGGTCGCGGAAGATCCGATCCCACTGGCTGAACACCAGATTGCTCGTCACCATCACCGAGCGGCGCTCGTAGCGCTCGGCGAGCAGCGTGAAAAGCACCTCGGCTTCGTCCGGACTTTGCTGAACGTATCCCAGGTCGTCGAGCAAAATCACCTCAAAGAGATCGAGCTTCCGGAGGGCGCGGGGCAGATCGAGGTCGCGCTTCGCCCCGAGCAGCTCCTGCACCAGGGCGTAGGCCGGAGCGCACAACACGCTGTGGCCGGCCTCGACCAGCGCGTGCCCGACTGCGGACAGCGCGTGGCTCTTGCCGACGCCCGGCAGGCCGAACGCCAGGACGTTGGTGGCGGTCTCGAGGAACGCGCCGGTGGCCAGCGTCTCCAGTTGCTGCGCGACGGGCGCCGGAAACCTCCCGGTGTCGAGTGTCGCGAACGTCTTGCCCGGCGGCAACCGCGACGCCCGACGCAACCGCGTGATCCGGCGCTGGCGGCGTGCTTCGGCTTCCGCCTCGAACACCTCGACCAGCACCGACATCGCCTCGGCGTGGCCGGCCTGCGTCAGCCGCGGCACGAGCTCCTCGGCCGCCGTCGTCAACCCGAACTGCGTCAGCAGCGACGTCAACTGCGTGCTCAGCGGCGTCATCCGTGTAGACCTCCGGCGATCAGCGCGTCGTACTGCGCGAGATCCGGGCGGGGAACGTGGACCACGGGGATGGTCGGAACCGGCGGACGAACCTCGGCCTGCACAGTCGCGTAGTCGCAGGGATCGCCGGCGTCGAGCTTGGCCCGCAACGTCGCCTCTACCCGCCGCTCGCTGGTCGTGGCCGCCAGGTGCAGCAGGCGCACGTACTCGACGTCAGCCCGCTCGCCGTGCGTCCGGCCGAGCGCGTCATAGGCCGCCCTGAACACGAGCGACGGGAACAGCTCCTCCCGGAAGCGATACCGCGCGAACGCCCCCGGCTTCCGGGCCAGGCTCCCGATGATGTGGCGGTAGTCGATGCGGTGCTCCGCCGAACCCCGCAGACGCGGCATCGAGCACAGCACCCGGCCGCCGTAGAGGACCTCCACCGTCGACGGATGCTGGCGTGCCTCGACCGTGTGACCGATCAACCGCGACGGTACGGAGTAGACCCGGCCGCCGACCCGGATCGTGCTCCACTTCCGGACCCGACACTCGAACGTCGTGTACTCCGGAACCCGACCCGACGGCAACGGCCTCAGATACGGACGCTCCTCGGCCAGCCGGGCCGCCGCCGGTGCATTCCGCTCCTCGTCGACGACCGCGCGCACGAAGCGCAGGTACGCCGCCTCGTCGACGAAGTCCCTCTCCCCCCGTAACAGCAACGCCTGCTCGATGGCTGTCGCCGTCCGGAAGTGCGCCTGCTCCGCCACCCCGTTCTCGTGCGGTTTCCCCGGCTGGATCCGCGACGAGAGCAGGTCGTAGTGCTCCAGCACCTGCCGGAACCGCACCGTCAACTGACGACCGCCGCTACGCCTCAGCTCGTGCGTCGCCGCGGACAGGTTGTCGTGACGGAGCACCGTCGGCACCGCCCCCAGCGTCCACAGCGCGCCCTGCAGGCCCGACACCAGCGCCTCGAACGTCTCGCTCAGCGCCAACTCCACATACGTCCACCGGCTGTAGCTCAGCACCCACTCGAACAGCAGGTGCGGGAACGCCACGCCCCGAAGCGTCACCCCCAGATCGCTCAGGTCGGTGAAGTCGAACGCCGCCTCCCGACCCGGGACCGGAACCTGCTCGAAGTACACCTCGCGGTCGGGACCGTACTGCACCCGCCACTCCCGGATCCGCCGCTGCAAGGTCCGCAGCTGCCCCGGCTGAAAACGGCCCGGATGCCGCCGGCACAGCGCCTTGAACACCGTCAGCACCTGCAGTCGGCCGTCGGTGTCGGCCACCAACTGCGGCACGACCTCCGACTGCCACACGTCCGCGAACGGGTCCTCTCGCGTGCGCCACCGCCGCGGCGCCTTCGCCGTCGACGGCAACGGCCCGCTCTGCCACTTGCGCGCCGCCCGCTCGCTCATCCCCGCGGCCGCGGCGGCCGCCCCCAACGTCTTGCCTGCCATCCGCTTCTCGCGCAATCGCCGAACCTGGGCATCGGTGACCAACCCGTCCTCCGCGAGGAAAACGGGCAGTGTCACACGCCTCGCGGGTACCCCCGCGACCGGCCGATCGCCGCCTCGGCAACCGGCAAAAATAATTGTCGTTGATCAGCGGCTCAGCGACCATGCGGGCCGCAAGATTCTGAACGCCGTGCAGGCCTCGAAACCAATGATGCGGAAGCCGACCCGCCTGATCATCGGGGAAGGCTGACACGGGTCGGGAAGTGAGCGATGCGAGCACCGACCCGCTCCGCCGGGGTAGTGGCGGCGGCACGCATGGAAGAGGGGAGCGGACGCAACGCGGGAAGCCCTACCGGTGGCGACGTACGCGTCAACCGACAGCCCGTGAGGGTCAGGTCGGGCCGGGCAGGGTGGCGGAGAGGTCCGTAGTACCGACGAAGCCGGGTAACGCCGGTGGAGGGAAGGGACCTCGGTTCGGGAGCAGCGCATCACGGAGGACAGGACGTGGGGACTGGCGAGAGCCTATCAGCCTCAGAACGGGTTCAGAGACTCCAGAGGGCGCTACATGCGAAAGCGAAGGAAGCTCCGAGCTTCCGGTTCTACTCGCTGAGCGACAAGGTGTGGCGCGATGACGTGCTCGCGGTCGCCTGGCAGGCCGTCCGCCGCAACGGCGGCGCGGCCGGGGTGGACGGCGAGACGGTCGCTGACATCGAGTCGTTCGGAGTTGACCGGTGGTTGGGAGCACTGGCGCGGGACCTGAAGGAGGGAACCTACCGGCCGCGTGCGGTGCGGCAGGTGCTCATCCCGAAGAAGCAGCGCGGGAAGTTCCGGCCGTTGGGCATTCCGTGTCTCCGGGACCGGGTGGCGCAGACGGCGGCGATGTTGGTGTTGTCGCCGATTTTCGAAGCGGACCTCGAACCGGAGCAGTACGCCTACCGGCCGGGCCGACACGCGAATGGCGCGGTCAAGCGCGTGCACCGGCTGCTGACGACGGGCCACCGGGAGGTGGTGGACGCCGACCTGTCGGACTACTACGGTCAAATCCCGCACGCAGACCTGCTCCGGTCCATCGCGCGTCGCGTGAGCGACGGGCGGGTACTGGGCTGGGTCAAGGCGTGGCTGGAGATGGCCGTGGACGAGGACGACGGGCGCGGCGGTCGCCGCCGCACGAACCGGGCTCGCCGGGAGCGGAAGGGGACCCCGCAGGGGTCGCCGATATCGCCGCTGTTCAGCAACATCTACATGCGCCGCTTCATTCTGGGCTGGAAGGTGCTGGGCTACGCCCGGCGCTTCAAGGCGGAAATCGTCAACTACGCGGACGACTTCGCGGTGCTCGGCAAAGCGCCGGCGGCAGAGATGCTGACGGCGGTCGAAGCCCTGATGAGGCGTCTGAAGTTGCCCATCAACGCCGAGAAGACCCGTTGCTGCCGGATACCCGAGACGTCGATGACGTTCCTCGGGTACCGGATTGGACGCAACTACCGCCTGGACACGGGCCGAGCCTACATCGGCACGCGACCGAGCCCGGCGAGCGTCCAGAGCGTCTGCCGTCGGGTAAGCGAGCTGACGACGCGGCGTGACGGGCTCCTGCCGCCGGGCGATGTCGTGGCGCGCCTGAACCGGTTGCTGACCGGGTGGGCGAACTACTTCATCCTGGGGCAGGTCAGCCCGGCCTACGCGGCAATCGACCGGCACGCGACGCGGCGGCTGCGCCGGTGGCTCTGTCGGAAGCACCGAGTGCGGTCCGGACCCTACGTACGGTTTCCGGATGAGCGACTCTGGAAGGAGTACGGGCTCACCCGCCTTGGAACACGCACGACGAGCCTTCCGTGGGCGAAGGCATGATCTCGTCCGAGAGCCGGATGCGGGAAATCCGCACGTCCGGTTCGATGAGCGGCGACTGGAAACGGAGCCACGGCGGGGAGTGAGGCACCGGCAACGGGCGAAAGCCGCCGGGAACAGCTACCCCCATCCGCCTACCGCCACCGCGCCAGTCGTCGACTCTACTGGTACCGCACGGGCGGCCAGTGCACGGCGGTTTCGGTGGGCCGCGGCTCGACGCTGAGGAGGTACAGCTCGGCCTCGTCGTCGAGGTCGAGGTGAAGCAGCTCGGGTCGTGGGGCGGCGGCGTGGTCACGACGAAGCCGAGCGAGGTCGCGGCGAGGGCGCGGTCGGGCGGCTGGCGATGTGATGCGACGCGGGGAGGCGGGCGGCGACGTCGACGTTCGGCGCGTCGACTTGTATGACGGGCAGGTGGTCAAAGGGGACCGCGGCTACGCGCGGGAGGGTCGGGATCTTGCAGCAGGTGTCGTGCTGCTCGACAGTCTCAGGGATGACGTGGCGACCGTGGGGTTGCCAGGCGGGTGATGCTGGCCTACGCGGTAGAATCCTGCGACGATGCCGGAAGGGTGGCGACAGTGCCCGAACATTGCGCGGTCGTCTCCTGCTCGGCACCTCACCAGCGCAGGGAGGGGGCGACGACGTCGTGGAGAAGGGGACGGCCTGGGGGACGCTGGAACGCCGGCGAGACCGCGCCCCTCGTCGGGTGGGTGCGCAGCCGAAGCGATCTGTTCACGACGACAACGGCAGGCCCTCGATGAAGATTCGCTGGCGAGTCCTGGCCACCGACGAGGCAGGGGTGGTTCGAGTCGACGTCGACACGGGCAACGGCTTCAGAGCCGCCACGGCCGCCGAGGTCGACCAGGCGCTCCGCCAGCTCCCGCTCTTCGGCGCCGCCGACCTCGGCGGGCACGAGGCAACGCCGAAAGGACGGCTCCCCGCGGCGCGGGCAGAATCGCGCGGGGTGGCGACTGGGCGCGCGTGCGAGCACCCGGCGGAACGACAGGGCACGAACGCATGAAGCTGACACCGAGACACGAGCCGGGCAAGAACGGCCGCGGGGAGTACCGCACCGCCGACGGCCGCTGGCGGCTCGTACGAACGAAGTCCGGACCGCAACCGAACTCCGCGCGCTGGGAGGTTCACGAGGCAACGGACCAGCCCGAAGAGTGGAGCCCCTCGGCCGCGTTCGCCAAGCGACGCGACGCCAAGCTGTCCCTCGAGGAGCGCATCACCCAACGCACCGCATCCCGGCCGGACGCTCTCGACGCGGCCGGGCCCGGTTGACAGCCGCCTCGCGTTTGGCCAGCGGCAGTGGCCCTCGAGGGCAAAGCGGGGCTCGCGCTCGGCGCCTTGGGCGTGGTGGGCGCAGCTTGGCGCGGTTGCCAGACTCAGTCCGGCCGCCCTGGTGAATCCTCACCTCGGGAACAGCAGATCTTCGAGCGCCAGACGGGTGAACTCCCGCGGGCTTACCGGCGGCTTCCCGCGCAGCGGCCTCCACTTCAACTCCTCGACGACCCCATGCTTGTTCACGGGCTCCAGGAGTTCCAGGAGACCGGCGCCTGCGGCGGAGGCACGTCCACCCAACTGCACGTCACTGTTGCCGGGGCGGAGCTCCACGCTGTCACAGACGACGATCTCCGAGTCCGTTGAGAGGTAGAACCTCCTCCGGCGGACGACTTCGCGCTCGGGGAGCCACAGTCTCTGCACCATGAACGAACGATCCGGATCCTGCAGGTCGTCCCTGACGTCGACCTGTTCGCTGCCCAGCGCGCTACCGTCGACCTCTGCGGTCGCAGCAGCGGCAGGAAAGCGGTCCTGACCAACCAGCGGCTGGAGCCGGTTTCTGGATTCGCAATCTCGGCGCGGCCAGCGGTTCACCCCCGGCACGTCTACGCGCTGCTCGGCGGCCGGGGTCGAGTTCTCGGTGACGACCCTGTAGCGGAGCGGTTGGGGGTTTCGGCCGGGGAGACCTGGGCGCGGGAGGGATGTCATCAACCGCCGAAAATCATCCCGAGTACCTCGTCATTCCCACCGTCTTCACCCGGCCGTTCCGACGGGTGGATGACCGATGACGACGGTGCTCAAGGTCGGCGCGGGGGGCTCGGTTGCGCGAGCCCGCACGAGAGGCCGTGAGGTACGACTGCCAGCCGTACTGCCAGCCGTTTCGCGTTCTCCCAGTCCCTTTCTGACCCGATGTGACCTGTTCTGGATCGCGATTTCCCCAATGAATCCGGGGAATACCGGGTTTTTGGCGAAAGGCGTGATCGGCTTAGAAGGCCGATGCCCTATCCAGTTTGAGCTACGGGCGCGTGCTTTAGAATCAACGACTTACGGGATCGTCGCAGGCCCCTCGGCGGGCGCCCTTGGGGTCGGATGAGGCGGGACTACGCCAACTTGCGCCGGGATGTTGAACCCTGGCGCTGGCCGACGACTAGTCCGCCCGGAGAGTGGTCGCCCAGGTCAATGCGGCTGACGTGTCGCGCTGGCAGCCAGCACGCGAGCAGGGCCGCCCCTGCTACCACGAGCGGCACCGCGAGGAACGTGCGGCTGTCGAGCGGGGCGCTGCCGAAGAGGAAGCTCTCGAGAAAGCGCGCCCGCGGCCGCGGCGGCCATCGATCACGTCGCTGGCGGAACTCGCCGGCCATCTCGGCTGCGAGTCGTCCGCGTCAGCCGTGGACGGTAACGGCGGGACGGACCTCCACACGCGGCCACGCTGGACTGGCCGGTGACGGCCCGGGCGCTGCTGGCAGCGGGGCGCGTCGGGACGCGCGGCTGCGGGCCGACCGGGAGTCCCTTGGCTCCGGCGTTGGTGAGCACGCTGAGCGGCAGCGTGCTTGACGGGCTCTACCTGCTGCGCCGGAATGGCGCGACCCCGCTCCACATCGCGGCGGTCGCCAAGCGAGCGAGGCCGCTGGGGTCCTGGTCGAGGACGGCGCTGACCCGGACGTTGTCGATGCGACATCCGGGACGCCGCTGCACTATGCGGCCGCAGGCCACTGGCCCCCGCGCGCGAGCTTCACGACCAAGGTTCCGGGAGCGCCGGCGAGGCGCTCGCCGGCGCTCCCGAGTCCGGCCGATCGCAGCCGAGGGCAGGCCGCCGACAACCCGGTGGTGGTTCTCGGGGATCTCGACCGGATGGGCGAGGCGGCGACCGAGGCGCTGCTCGGCGGCCTCGACCCCGCGTGCAACCACCGCTTCCGCGACCGTTACGTGGGCCTGCCGCTGGACCTGACGGGCGTGCTGTTCGTCGCCGTCGCGACCGACCCCGGTCGCATTCCGGGAGAAGTTGGAAGCGGTGTCGCCGGCGGCGGGCTACACAGATGCCGGGTGGCAACGCATCGCGACTGCGCATCTGTCGCTGCACCGGCGAGAGCAACACGGGTTGCCCGCCGACGACCTGTCGTCCTCTCCGGGCGCCCTCCAGCTCCTGATCGGCGGCGGCTACTCGCTCGGGCCGGGCGTGCGCCGCCTCGACGCGGACATCGACGCGCTCTGCCGCAGGGCGTCGCGGCTGCGGGCCGAGGGTCTTCCCGTGCCCGGGAAGATGAGGCCGGAGACGCTGGCGGCGTGGCTCGGGGCGCTGCGGTTCCGCGGCACGGAGCTTGCCGGCCGGGCTCGGCGGCCCGGCGACGCCCTGAGTACCGGCCGCAACCGGCGACGGCGGCGGTGAAGTGCTGCTCGTCGACGCGGCGTGCCTTCCCGGCCGCGGGATGATACACGTCACCGAGACCGTCGGGCCGATGACGCGGGAGTCGGCGGAAGTCGCGACGACGTGGGTGCCCTCGCACGCCAAGGGCCACTCCGGCGCCGCCCGGATCGACACGTGCACCTCGCCGATCCGGCGCCGCCCAACTCGACACGTGCACCTCGCCGAAACCGCCCGGTTGAAGGACGGCCTCGTCCGCGCTACGAGAGGATCGCCCGCGCCTCGTCGAACGAGGGCGACTTGGTGCTCAACCCGTTCTGCGGCTGCTCGACCACCCTGGTCGCCGCCGAGCGCCGCGGCCGCCGCTGGATCGGCGTCGACAGCGATCCGCAGGCCGAGCCGGCGGTACTCGAACAGATGCGCAAGCTCCTCGACCAGCACCAGTAGCCGAGCCCGAGCTGTGGAACGGTCACCGGGAACCCCCACCGGGGACATCCGCGGCGAACCGCAAGGGTGACGCCGCGGCAAAGGTCCCGGAGCCCGCCGACGAGGGCACCGACGGCGACGGCGTCGATGCCGAGGATGCGCTTCGCCTGCGCGGGCTTCATGACGCTGTGGACCGGGCCGGTGCCCTCCGACGAGAGGAGCACCCGGTCGCCGAAGCACGCCGCCACCACCTGCCCGCTATCCGGAGACCGGAGTCATCCCGGATTCCCCGCATCCGTGCCCGGGAGCATGATACCGGGGAGGTCCACGCCTGCTCGAACGTGCGGCGGGTCCCGACGCTGGCCTCGAGGATCACCTCGATGTTCCCCGCCTCGTTCCACGGCTGTACCCAGAACAGAACGCGGTTCGCCTTCTTCCAGTCGGCATCGGTCGCGCCTGCTCGCCCGAGTACACGCAGAACCCACAGGCCCGTCTCCGTCGATGCGCCAAGTGTTCCGCGGGTAATGGGTGATCGGTCCGCCGGACTGGGTGATCGATTTCACCGGAATGCGCAGTGCCTACATAGTGCCGACACGAACGAATATTGTCGACTCCAGTCAATCGCTGTAAGTTGTTGAGTTCATTGGAGCCGGCGAGCGGACTCGAACCGCTGACCTGCTGATTACGAATCAGCTGCTCTACCAACTGAGCTACGCCGGCAACCCTTTAGAATCAATGACTTGCGAGGATGCTGCGAAGTACTGCCAGCCGGTACTGCCGGCCAAACCGGCCGCGAACGGCTGGCACAGCGGGCGCTGGGGCAGGTGTGACCGTGTGCTGATCCTCATCGTCACGATTCCCCTATTGTAGTCGGTTTCGGCCGGCGGGCGCGACCCCCGGCCGTCCGGATGAGGCGTCGGCCACGGCGCAACCCCCGGACGGCGTCGTCCCCTCCCGCATCCGCGGCAGGTTCCCGCCGAGGCTGCTCCAGTGCGGATCGGCCTGCGGCCGTCGTCGAACGAGGACCTGACGATCGACCCCGAAGCGGGCGGCGGCGCGACTGAACTCGACTTCATCGTCCTCGAGGTCGTTGACTGCGTTCCAGGCACGGCGCAGGTGGTGCGCCGCAACACTGGCTTGCGGGTCCGCGCAAACCCGTTCCAGTACAGCGTCGATGAGATTCCGGAACTCTGCCTCGAGTTCCTCCCGTTCTACAGTCTGGCTCCCTTCGTCGAGGAATTCGATCCGAGCGTGCGGCGGCTTGTGCCGTGTCCACGCCAGTTGCACTCGCCTTGACGAGGAAGAGGTAATGTTGAGTTGTGGTAGGACGAACCCGTCGCCGACGAAGGCCAGGTTGTGTCGGGACTCGAAGTCCGGCGGTTGCTCGTTCGTGTCCGGGACCTCGTACCAGAGGTGCCACCAGTTGGTGACCAGCCATTCCGCGACGTTGTACAGGGGGACGACGATTTCGTTGCTGTAGATTCCGTTTCGACGGTCGACAGTGGCCGTGACCGTCCCGCTATCGGTGTCGACGCGGAGTACAGCCATGGTCGATTGGGCGAGCTTGTCGGGAGACGGCCCGGAATCGACCCAGCCGAATCGAAAGCGCACGCTCATTCGAGCCCTCGTACTCGCTGCGACGGCTCCAGGGGATAGCCGTGATACTCGCCGGAACCGCGGGATTCGTGCCGTGCTTCGAAAACGATGTCGCCCCGGCGGTGCCATACGTATCGGGGATATCCGCCGTCCCACGCCCCGACGTGGCCCGAGCGCACGGCATCTCGAAGCCACCGCTCGACAAGATCGCGGCGATGAGCGAGATCCGGAGGGCACAACGAGGCGCTGGGCCGGCGACCGCGGGGGACGCCGGCAAATCCGGGGGCGTCCTTGTGGTAGGGGCTCCCGACGTACCGACAGGATTCAGCGACTTCGGCCAGGTCGACGCCGTCCGGCGGCGGTTGCACCCTGCGAGCCTTCAGGTCGTCGTTCGGCGACCACTCGCGGGGGCCGGCTCACGGCGCCGGCCTCGGCAACGCCTCCCGATGACACTGCACGCACGTCCCCACGATGATCATGCAGGCGGACGAGACCTCGCCGAGGTCGCCCGTCGGGCGCGCGGGTCGGCTCACGGCGCCGGCCTCGGCAACGCCTCCCGATGACCTGCACGCACGTCCCCACGATGATCATGCAGGCGGACGAGACCTCGCCGAGGTCGCCCGTCGGGCGCGCGGGTCGGCTCACGGCGCCGGCCTCGGCAACGCCTCCCGATGACACTGCACGCACGTCTCCACGATGGTCATGTAGGCGGAGGACACCTCGCCGAGGTCGCCCGCCGATGCCGCCGCCGCGAGGTCGCGGGCGGCCTGCTCGAAGTCGTCGGCGTGGGTGAAGTACTCGGGGGTCGGCGCCGTCATCCACGCGGCGGTCTCGCTGATGCGCACCAGCTCGGCCGCGTCGCGCTCCACGGCGGGGAGCCGGCCGAGCACGACCGAGCCGAAGAGCTGCTGGGCGCGTTCGAGCTTCTGTCGCATGAGGATGCGGAGGTCGGTCTGCGCCGTGACGGGCGTGGCCGCGGGGGCGAGCAGGGCGAGCACGGCGGCGGCGGCCGCGATTCGGGCGTATCGTCGCGTTCTTCGGTCAGTCATCGGTTCTCCACTCTAGCATCCTGGGGGCACGCGGCAGCACTCCGGGGTCACGCTGGTCACGCCGAGCGCCTCGCCGGCTGCCGCTGGCGGGCGCGGCCCCGGCGGGCGCGGCCGCTGCCTGCGCGGTCGAGGGTCTCGACGGTCCGGGCGTACAGGCGGCGGGCGCGCTTGCGGTCGGCCCCGATGCACACCATGCCGAGCTTGCCGTGGGGCTCGAGGGCCCCGATGAGGTGGAAGACGACGCCCTCCTGGCTCGAGCCGTGGAAGTGCAGCTCCTGCTCGACCGCGATGGCGACGAGGTCGTCGGGGCTCAGGCCCGCGTAGCGGCTCTCGTGGAGGTTGTCGGTGGCCATGTAGTAGCGCGGCTCGCCGGCGCGCGTCCGGTACAGGGCGGTCTCGTGGTCGTAGACGCCGTCGATGAGGAAGTCGAGCATGAGGAAGGGGTGCGTGGTGCCGCCCTTCCGCAGGTTGATCTCGATGGCGTAGGGCTGCCAGCGCCCCTTCTCGCGCACGACGACGAAGTCGACGCCGAAGCGGCCGAGGGCCCCGCGGTCGCGCAGCACGCCGGCCACCCGCTCGCCGGCCCGCTGCAGCCTGGTGCGATAGCGGCGGTCGGCCGGGAACTCGCACCCCACGAACACCTGGCCCGACCGGCCCCCGAGCACCTGCTCGTGGGTCGAGACGACCTCGACCACCCGGCGGGGATCGACGCGGCACTGCACCGACGGCGACCGCACGGCGTCGCCGGTGACGAACGCCTCGACGATGCCGCCCATCTGCCCGAGCTTGCCGGCGTAGCCCTCCCAGGTCTGGTCGGCCGCCTCGAACTCGAGGCGGGTCGGGAGCCGGCGGGCGATGCGCTTCTCCGAGCCGGTCGCGGCGTCGGTCGGCCGGAAGCGGAAGCGGGCGTTGCCCTCGCCCGAGAAGCCGTCGTTCAGCTTGACGACGGCGGCGTCGAGCGACGGGCGGCGCTGCTTGAGGGCGGCGAGGGCGGCGGCCACGTCGCGGCCGTCCCTGAGCGCCTCGAACCCGTCGGGCACCTGGACCCCGGCCTCCTTGAAGAGCCGGCGCCCGCCGGTCTTCGAGCCGAGGTCGTTGAGGGCGGGGTCGCACCCGTAGAGGGGGATGCCGAGCCGAACCGACAGCGTCTGCTCGAGGGGCGTGACGTTGAAGCAGACGAGGTGGGCGAGGGCGGGGTCGCCCAGGGTGGTCTGCAGCCGCCGCATCACCGACCGGCGGCCGAGAATCTTGGCCGTCAGCGGCGTGGGCGAGGCGTCGCCGCACGTGACGAGGGTCAGGCGCTGCCGGGCGTGGCTGTGCGGCACCCCGGCCAGCAGGTGCAGGTAGTAGTCGACGATGGTCGGGTGCACCGGCACGCTGGTGGCGTACACGACGCGCGTGTACGGCATGCGCAGCAGCATGAGGAGGCAGAGCAGGCGCTCCTCGTAGAGCGCGACGCCGCGGACCTTGGCGAGGGTGTCGGCGTCGAGGCTCAGGCTCGGCACGACGACGACGGTCCTCGGGGCGAGGCGGTCGGCGAAGACCCGCCGGTACAGCGGCTCGAGCCGCTGCTGCAGCTCGGCGAACCGCCGGCGTTCGCTGTCGGATCCCGGCTCGGGATGGCGCATCGGCGTGCGTCATCATACGACGTGAAGGCGGGAGCATGAAGGTCGTCGGGCTCCCGCCGCGATCGGTGGGTGCGGAACGGGGAAGCGTTATTCTCCGGGGGCGGTCGGCGCCGGGAGCACGACGCGCTCGATGGTCAGCAGGCGCTGGTGGACCTTCCCGAAGCCGATCTCGACCGCCCGCAGGCGGTCGTCGAGCCGATCGAGACGAATGTGCACGGCGCTCATCTGCGTCAGCAGCAGGCCGGCAAGCACGGCACCGGTGCCGACGATGGCGGTGACTACGGCTACCCCGGTCCCGACGGTCCACCTCGCGTCGCCGCTCATGTGACCAAGATAGCACGGATCGAGGGAAATCCGTGTCGAAATTATCGCGGGTGACGCCAAGGCGACCTTGGCCGTCCGAATCGCCGCCCGCGAGGCCGGACCGCGGCCCGTTGGACGGCGGCGCGCGGCACGCGGTACACTGGCGAGTTACGGTACCGCCCGGGACGGCGCGTGGGGGACCGGCGGCTCGCCGGGCTCGCCGCGTCCGCCGCGGGGCGGCGGATCTCGCATGCCAGAAGACCGAGCGGCGGCCGCGAACGGGCACCTCGTCATCCGGGGCGCCCGTACGCACAACCTCAAGAACATCGACCTGACGCTGCCCGCGGGCCGGCTGATCATCGTCACCGGGGTCAGCGGATCGGGCAAGTCGTCGCTCGCCTTCGACACCATCTACGCCGAGGGGCAGCGGCGGTACGTCGAGTCGCTGTCGGCCTATGCCCGGCAGTTCCTCGAGCGGATGGAGAAGCCCGACGTCGACCGCATCGACGGCATCTGCCCGGCCATCGCCATCCGCCAGAAGAACAGCGTGCGCAACCCGCGGTCGACGGTGGGCACCACCACCGAGATCCACGACTACCTGCGGCTGTTCTTCGCGCGCATCGGCCGCACCATCTGCCGTCAGTGCGGGCGCGAGGTGGAGCGCGAATCGGCCGAGGCGGCGGCGCGCGAGCTCGCGGCCCTGCCCGCGGGGACGCGGCTGCTGCTGGGGTTCGACTACGCGGTGGACGGCGCCGACGCCGCGGTGCCCGCCGGCGGGGCCGGGGCGGGGCCGGAATCGGGGGATCGGCCGGAGTCGGGGGATCCGTCGGGGTCCGGAGAGGCGGCCGGCCTGGCGGTCCCATCGGCCCGCGGCGGCAGCGAGACGGGCCGGCCGGAGCCCGGCGACGGGCCGGAGTCCGGCCATTGGTCGGAGCCCGGCGACGGGTCGGCGCCGGCGGACGGGGCGGAGCCGGGTGAGCGGTCGCCGGCGGCCGGGTCAAAGGCGGGGGAGCGGTCGGCGTCGGCGGACGCCCCGGTCGCCGCCGCGGGCGATCCGGTCGCCGCGGCCGTGGCGAGCCTGCGCAAGCGCGGGTTCGCCCGTCTCATCGTCGACGACGGCGACGCGGCGGACGACGGCGGCGGCCGGGTGGTGCGGCTCGACGATGTCGACCCCGCCCGACTCGCGGGCCGCCGGTCGCTGCGCATCGTGCTCGACCGGGTGCGCGTGGGCCCCGACCTGCTGGGGCGGATGACCGACTCCATCGAGACGGCGTACCTCGAGGGCGGCGGCTCCGCGTTCGCCCTCGAGGTCGACCGCGACGGGCGGCCGGGCGCGGAGCACCGGTTCAGCGAGCGCTTCGAGTGCCGGGCCTGCGGCATCGGCTACGAGGCGCCGGAGCCGCGGCTGTTCTCGTTCAACAACCCGTTCGGGGCGTGCCCCACCTGCCACGGGTTCGGCAACGTCATCGAGCTCGACCTGAACCTCGTGGTCCCCGACCCCGCGAAGACCATCCGGCGGCAGGCCGTCGAGCCGTGGAGCAAGCCCGAGTACCGGCCCCAGCTCACCCGGCTGATGCGGGCGGCGAAGGGGGGCGCGGTGCGGCTCGACACCCCGTGGCGCGAGCTGACCGACGCCGAGCGCGACTTCGTCATCGAGGGCGACGGGGCCGGCTACGCGGGCGTCCGGGGCTTCTTCGCGTCGCTCGAGCGCAAGAAGTACAAGATGCACGTCCGGGTGTTCCTCAGCCGCTACCGCGGCTACGTGACGTGCCCCGGCTGCGACGGCACCCGGCTGCGGCCCGAGGCCCGCGGGGTGCAGGTGGCGGGGCGGACCATCGACGAGGTGTGCGCCCTGACGGTGGGCGAGGCGGGCGCGTTCTTCGAGGGGCTCGGCCTGAGCGACGGCGAGCGGACGGTGGCCGACCGGCTGGTGCGCGAGATACGGCGGCGGCTGTCGTTCCTGCGCGACGTGGGCCTCGACTACCTGACCCTCGACCGCCTCTCGTCGACCCTGTCGGGCGGCGAGGCGCAGCGCATCAACCTCGCGACCGCGCTGGGTTCGGCCCTCGTGGGCACCCTCTACGTGCTCGACGAGCCGTCGATCGGCCTGCACCCGCGCGACAACGAGCGGCTCATCGCCATCCTGCGGCAGCTTCGCGACCAGGGCAACACGGTGGTGGTGGTCGAGCACGACGCCGACACCATCCGCACCGCCGACGTCGTCGTCGACCTGGGGCTGGGGGCGGGCGAGCAGGGGGGGCGGGTCATCCACGCGGGGTCGTTCGACGCCCTGCTCGAGGAGCCGCAGTCGCTGACCGCCAAGTACATGCGGGGCGACCTGGCGATCCCCCTGCCGTCGAGCCGCCGGAAGCACCCGCAGCCCATGGCGATCCGCGTCGCCGGCGCCCGCGAGCACAACCTGCGGGGCATCGACGTCGAGATTCCCCTGAACACCCTGACCTGCGTCACCGGGGTCAGCGGGTCGGGGAAGTCGACGCTGGTGCACGACGTGGTGTACGCGGCCATCAAGCGGCAGAAGGGGGGGTGGGACAAGCGGGTCGGGCGCCACGACCGCCTCGACGGGGCGGATCTGGTGACCGACGTCACCCTCGTCGACCAGACCCCCATCGGGCGCACCCCGCGGTCGAACCCGGTCACCTACCTGAAGGCGTTCGACCCCGTCCGGGAGCTGTTCTCGCACACCCGGGACGCCCGCGCGGCCGGCCTCACCCCCGGCCACTTCTCGTTCAACGTGCCCGGCGGCCGGTGCGACGTGTGCGAGGGCGAGGGGGTGGTGCGGGTCGAGATGCAGTTCCTCGCCGACGTGTTCGTGCCCTGCGACGAGTGCGACGGGCACCGGTTCAAGCCGCAGGTGCTCGATGTGCGCTACCGCGGCCGCAACGTCGACGACGTGCTCGACATGACGGTGCGCGAGGCCCTCGCGTTCTTCGCGGGGTCGGCGAAGATCTGCCGGCGGCTGCGGCTGCTCGACGAGATCGGGCTGGGCTACCTGCGGCTCGGCCAGCCCGCGACGACCCTGTCGGGGGGCGAGGCGCAGCGCATCAAGATCGCCTCGCACCTCGCCGCGCGCAAGGCCGACCGCGCCCTGTACATCCTCGACGAGCCGACGACGGGGCTGCACTTCGACGATGTCGCCAAGCTGCTCGCCGCGTTCCGCAAGCTGCTGCAGGCGGGCAACAGCATCCTCGTCATCGAGCACAACCTCGACGTCGTCAAGTCGGCCGACTGGGTCATCGACCTGGGGCCGGAGGGCGGCGAGGGCGGGGGGCAGGTGGTGGCGGCCGGCACCCCCGAGCAGATCGCCATGGCCGAGGGATCGCACACGGGCCGCCACCTGCGCCCGGTCCTCTGTCGCGAGCAGGCGGACGAGGGCTGAGGGCTGGCGCCGCTCCGCCCGGGATCGGCGGGTCCGTCGGGGGGCCGGCGGGCCGGCCGCCGGTGCCGCCGGCGGCGGCAGGTGGTCTCGCGACCGTTTCCGAGGCTGGCGGGGTTGGGGGCGCCGCCCCCGGCCGCGCCCGTACCGGGGCGTGGAGCGGCGCGTCGCCGGCGATGGGGACCGCGGGCGTTGTGGTACGATTCGGCGTTTGTGTCGTGGGTTCACTGAACATCGGCGCGGACCGGATGGCGGTCCGTGCGTCGCATTGTCGTCATGGAATCGATTCAAGCAACACGCCTGCGCAAGGGCATGCTGGTCAAGCACAACGATGACCTCTACCGCGTGATGGACGTCACGCACCTGACCCCGGGCAAGGGGAAGGCGTTCGTGCAGTCGCGGATGCGGAACGTGAAGGCGGGCACCCTGCTCGACCACAAGTTCCGGTCGGCCGAGTTCGTCGAGCGGGCGGCCCTCGACGACCGCGAGATGCAGTTCACGTACCGCGACGGCGACGCGTTCCACTTCATGGACCTCGAGACCTACGAGCAGGTGGAGATGACCGCCGACACCCTCGGCGACTCGGTCAACTACCTGCTGCCGGAGGCGACCATCCGCGTGTCGCTCTTCGAGGGCGAGCCGATGGGGCTGGACCTGCCGATGACGGTCGAGCTGACGGTGCAGGAGACGGCGCCGGCGATCAAGGGGGCCACCGCCAACGCGCAGCTCAAGCCCGCGACCCTCGAGACCGGCCTCGTCGTGCAGGTGCCGCCGTTCATCAGCAACGGCGACCGCATTCGCGTGAACACCGAGACCGGCGAGTATCAGTCGCGGGCATGACCGCCCGCCGGCGGGAGGCGGACGCGTGGCTGACGGGGAGCTGTTCTCCAGTTTCGTCGATTCGGTCCTGCCCGCCGCCCTGTGGATTCTGGGGGCGGGGTTCCTCGCCGCCAACGTCCTGCTGCTGGGCCGGTTCCTGCGCTTCCTGCGCCTGCGGTCGAGCGCCATCCTGACGTGGGAGGGCCGGCGCACGTCCTCCTACGAGGTGTCGCTCGCGTTCGGCATCCTCCTCGGCCTCCTCGCGTTCATGAAGCTCGTCGTCTGGGACCGTCCCCTGACCGACGCCTTCGCCGAGGCGATGGCGTTCATCTACTACGGCTACGCGTTTCCCCTGAGCCTGCGCATCGGGCGCGGCTTCTACGACACCGGGGTGTGGTCGAACAAGGGGCTCGTGCACTACGACCAGATCGGCGGCCTCTCGTGGCAGGAGGGGGCCGAGCCGAGGCTGGTGCTGATCGACCGCGTGCGGAACCTGGTGCGGCATCTCGACGTGCCGCGGGAGCACTACGGCGAGGTGCGGCGCCTCCTGCGCGACAAGATCGCGGCCCAGGACATCCGCTTCGAGGGGCAGGGGCTCGATCTGGGATTCGACGAGCGGGAGGTGGTGTGATGCTGCTGCCGGGGCGTCCCGCCGCCGGCGACCGGCCGCGGTCCCGGGAGCCGTGCGGCGGCCGGCCCGGGGCCTAGCGCAGGCGCTCGAGGATGATGCCGATGAGCCCGGGGCCGCTCGCCGTGGGGTCGCCGATCCAGCCGGGCGGGGTGAGCCAGACGAACGCGAGGATGGCGATGACCATGAGGTCGTACTGCCACGTGGCCCGCTCGAACGTCCAGAACAGGGCGTGCCACACCGCCCGGGCCGGCAGGGTCAGCAGCCGCTGCATGGTCATCGCGCCCCCGCCTCCTCGCCCGGAGAGCGTCGCCTGACGGATCGGCTCGCCGCCCCACCGACCCGCCGGAAGCCCGCGCCGTTCACGTCGCGGACTCCTGGGTCTTGAGGGCCCGCCACGTGAAGTAGATGCGGTCGAGCACGGTGACGATCGACAGCACCAGGATCACCCACAGGACGGCGCCCATCCGGTTCGTGAACGCCCCGATCATCACCAGCACGATGCGCTCGGGACGCTCCATGAACCCGACCTTGCACTTGTCGATCATCGACTCGGCGCGGGCCCGCGTATAGCTCGTCATCACCGAGAACATCATCGCGAAGGCCGCGATCATGACGTAGTCGGTGCGCCCGAGCTGCGCGTAGAGGTAGATGACGCCGATGAACAGCGAGAGGTCGGAGAAGCGGTCCATCACCGAGTCCCAGAAGCCCCCGAACCGCGACGCCAGGTTCGTCGCCTCGGCCACCTTCCCGTCGATGAAGTCGAAGATGTTGGCCACCAGCATGACGAAGCCGGCGGTGACGAACTCGCCCTGCGCGAAGAACCACGCCGCGATGAAGTTGATGAAGACGCCGACCAGGGTGAGCACGTTGGGGTGGATGCGCAACGCGACGCACGCCCGGATGATGGCGCGGAGCGGAAACATGCAGGCGGCGCCGATGGCGCCCGTGAACGTCATGGTGGGGAGATGCGGCGCCGGCCGGAAGCGTCGCCCTTCGGCTCGGCCCGCCGGCCAACCGACCCTGCTGCCGGTCTGCCCCGCGCCCGCGGCGCAGACTGATAGGATACCGCCGGTGCGCCCGCCCCCGGCGCGGCGCTCACCGACGGCACGAACCCAACAGTGTAGCCCATGGCCATTCGTGATCTCAAGGAGCGGATCGCGGCGCTGCCCGAGCAGCCGGGTGTCTACCTGTACCTCGATCCGGCCGGCGAGACCCTCTACGTGGGCCGGGCGCGCTCGCTGCGGGCGCGGGTGCGCAGCTACCTGGGCGCCTGGGGGTCGAGCCCAAAGACCGACGCGCTGCTCGACGAGGTGACGCGGCTCGAGGTCATCGTCACCGACTCGCTCGTCGAGGCCCTCGCCCTCGAGGCCCATCTCATCAAGCAGCGCTCGCCGCGGTTCAACATCCTGCTGCGCGACGACAAGAACTACCCGTACCTGCAGTTGACGACCGGCGAGGCGTTCCCGCGGGTGCTCGTCGCGCGCCGGGTCGACCCCCGCGACGGGCACACCTACGCGGGGCCGTTCCTGCCCGCGACCTTCGCGCGGAAGACGATGTCGCTGACCCACAAGCTGTTCGGCATCCGCTCGTGCAACGAGGTCATCAACGGCCGCCGCGGCCGCGCCTGCCTCGAGTACGACATCAAGCGGTGCGTGGCGCCGTGCGTGGAGAGCCTGTGCACGCCCGAGCAGTACGCCGAGGCGGTCGAGCACACCAGGCTGTTCCTCGAGGGCCGGAACGACGAGCTCATCGCCGACCTGAAGCAGCGGATGCTGGAGGCCTCCGACGACCTGCGCTACGAGGAGGCGGCCCAGACCCGCGACGCCATCCGGACCATCGAGACCCTGCGCGACCGCCAGCAGAAGATGTCGTCGGTGCGGCTGGGCGACCGCGACGCGTTCGGGGTGAAGGTGGGGCCCTCGGGCGCGGTCATCCAGGTGTTCCAGATGCGGGGGGGGCGGGTCATCGAGCGGGTCGAGCTGGCCGCCGACGTGCCGGCGGGGGCCGGCTCGCCGGAGCGGGAGACGGTGCAGGCGGCGGTGCAGCAGTTCTACGAGGAGCGGACCGCGCCGCCCGAGATCCACCTGCCGGTCGAGATCGACGAGCCCGAAGCGCTGGCGAGCTGGCTGGGCGAGCGGGCGGGGCGGAGGGTGCGCATCGGCGTCCCCAAGCGGGGCGACAAGCGGGGGCTGCTCGACCTCGCCACCCGCAACGCGGCCCTCGCCTACCGGTCGCGCTACAGCGACGAGGCCCGCGCCGGCGCCGCCGCCCTCGACGAGCTGCGGGTGGTGCTGGGCCTGCCGGCCGCGCCCCGGCGCATCGAGTGCTTCGACATCTCGACCCTGCAGGGGGCCGAGACGGTGGGCTCGATGGTGGTCTGCGAGGACGGCCGGGCGGTGCGCAAGGAGTACCGGAAGTACCGCGTGCGGGGCACGAGCTGGGGGGAGGAGCGCACCGCCCCTCCGGGGGCGCCGCCGCCCCGCCGCCGGCGCGGCGGGAAGAACCCGGCGGTGGGGGCGAAGGGCCGGGCCGGCGGCGCGGCCGGTCAGGTCCCCGGCGCGGCGGGCGAGGCCCCCGACGCCGACCCCCGCCTGCTGGACGACTTCGCGTCGATGCGCGAGGTGGTGGGGCGCCGCTATCGCCGGCTCCTCGACGACGGCGGGCCGCTGCCGGACCTCGTGGTCATCGACGGGGGGCGCGGGCAGCTCTCGTCGGCCTACGAGGCGTTCGCGTCGCTGGGCCTGTCGAACCTCGTGGCGGTGGGGCTGGCCAAGCAGGAGGAGCTCGTCTTCACCCGCGACGCGGCCGAGCCCATCGTCCTCGACCGCGCGAGCCCGGCCCTGCTCCTGCTGCAGCGGATGCGCGACGAGGCCCACCGCTTCGCGGTCACCTTCCACCGCAAGGCGCGGTCGCGGCGCGACCTCCAGTCGGCCCTCGACGGCATCCCCGGCGTCGGGCCGCGCCGACGTCGGGTGCTGCTGACCCGGTTCGGGAGCGTGGCCAACGTCCGCCGCGCGACCCGCGAGGAGCTGGTGCCGGTGGTCGGGGCCAAGGTCGCCGACGCGGTGCTGGGCCACTTTGCGGGCCAGTCGTTCGCGCCCTAGAACGGCGCGGACTGCCGCAGGGTCGGTCGGGCGCGGAGCGGAGCCGCGGGCGACGGCCGACGGGCGGGGGATTCGCGCGGCAGCAGGG
Organism: Vicinamibacterales bacterium; assembly: GCA_965261285.1. GTDB lineage: Bacteria > Acidobacteriota > Vicinamibacteria > Vicinamibacterales > UBA8438 > JAJEEA01. Next base: position 1,439,638 of record OZ253457.1, read on the forward strand.
TGCGGACTGCCGGGACGGTCGGTCGGGCGCCGGGCGGAGCCGCGGGCAGGCGCAGGCGACGGTCGGCGGGCTGGTACGTTATCCTGACGAGTCTTGCCCGATATCGGTCAGCTTCTCGTCATCCTGCCGGTCCTGCTCCTGTCCCTGACGATCCACGAGGCGGCCCACGCGGTGACGGCCAACTGGTACGGCGACCCGACGGCGCGGCGGCTCGGCCGGATCTCGCTGAATCCGGCCGTCCACGTCGATCCGGTGGGCACGGTGATCCTGCCGCTGCTGGGCATCCTCGCGGGCGGGTTCGTGTTCGGCTGGGCCAAGCCGGTGCCCGTCAACCCCGCCAACTTGCGTCGGCCCCGCCAGGACTTCCTGGTGATCGCGGCGGCGGGGCCGGCCAGCAACATCCTGCTCGCCGTCGGCGCGTCGTGGCTGCTCGCCGCCGTCGGCCTGGAGGCGGCCGGGGGGTGGGCGGGGGCGTTGGCGACGTTCGCGTTCGCGATGCTGCAGTTGAACCTGCTGCTCGCGGTGTTCAACATGATTCCGGTGCCGCCCCTCGACGGCGGGAACGTGCTGGCGGGGCTCCTGCCCGAGTGGCTGGCCGAGCCCTACGACCGGCTCGTGCGGCCCTGGGGGTTCGTGATTCTCCTCGTGCTGATGGCGACGGGCAGTCTGTACCAGATTATCGGGCCGCCGATGTCGCTGCTGATGGGATGGTTGCTGCCGTGAAGCCACGCGTCGTCTCCGGCATGCGTCCGACCGGCAAGCTGCACCTCGGCCATCTGGTCGGGGCGCTGCAGCAGTGGGCCCGGCTGCAGGACGACTACGACTGCATGTACTTCGTCGCCGACTGGCACGCCCTGACGAGCGAGTACGCCGACACCGGCGGGCTCGTCGAGAACGCCTGCGACAACGCCGCCGACTGGATTGCCGCCGGGGTCGACCCCGAGCGGAGCACGCTGTTCATCCAGTCGCAGGTGCCCGAGCACGCCGAGCTCTACCTGCTGCTGCAGATGGTGGTGCCGATTCCCTGGCTCGAGCGCGTGCCGACCTACAAGGAGCAGATCGCGCAGCTCGCCGAGAAGGACCTGTCGACCCTCGGCTTTCTCGGCTATCCGCTGCTGCAGGGCGCCGACGTCATCATCTACAAGGCCAACTACGTGCCGGTGGGCGACGACCAGGTCCCGCACCTCGAGCTCGACCGCGAGGTGGTGCGGCGCTTCCACGGGTTCTTCGGCGAGCTGTTCCCCGAGCCGCAGCCCCTGCTGACGAGCTTTCCGCGGCTGCCGGGGCTCGACAACCGGAAGATGAGCAAGAGCTACGACAATGCCATCAGCCTGTCGGACGACGCGGAGACGGTGCGGAAGAAGGTGATGCGGATGTACACGGATCCGAAGCGGATTCGTGCCGACATCCCCGGCACCGTCGAGGGCAACCCGGTGTTCGTCTACCACGACGCGTTCAACCCCGACACGGCCGAGGTCGACGACCTGAAGGCCCGCTACCGGGCCGGCAAGGTGGGCGACGTCGAGGTCAAGAAGAAGCTCGCCCGCGCCCTCGAGGCGGCCCTCGGCCCGTTGCGCGAGCGCCGGGCCGAGGCCCTGGCGCAGCCGGGGCGGGTTCGTGAGATCCTGATGGACGGGTCGCTTCGGGCGCGCCGCATCGCGCAGGAGACGATGAAGCAGGTCCGCGAGGCGGTGGGGCTCGCTTACGGTGCCTAGGCGTCGGCGCCGTGGAACGGTGCGGACGCCCGGCGGGGTCGGTTGGGCGCCGAGCGGAGCCGAAGGCGACGAGCGAGGGGCTGGATGACGAACCCGGCCGAGCCGCAGCAGACCGGGGCCGAGACGGCAAGGGCCGGCGAGTTCGAGTCGATCCTCGAGGACTACCCGGTCCGTCTCGACAACTTCGAGGGGCCGCTCGACCTGCTGCTCCACCTCATCCGCAGGAACGAGATCGACATCTACGACATCCCCATCGTCCTCATCACGCAGCAGTACATCGAGTACATCGAGCTGATGAAGGAGCTCGACCTCGACACCGCGGGCGAGTTCCTGGTGATGGCGGCCACCCTCATCCACATCAAGGCGCGGACCCTGGTGCCCCGGCCGGATACGGAGGCCGAGGCGGCGGAGGAGGCCGAGGACCCCCGGGAGGCGCTGGTCCGGCGGCTCATCGAGCACCAGAAGTTCAAGGCGGCGGCGGAGCTGCTGCACGAGCGGCAGACGGTACGCAACGCGCAGTGGGGGGTCGCCGACGAGCGCCTGGCCGATCTCGCGGGCGAGCCGTTCGAGCGCGAGCTCGAGGCCGACCTGTTCGGGCTGCTGCAGGCGTTCCAGGCGGTCATCAAGCGCGCCCGGGAGCGGCCGGGGGTGCCCCTGCCGGCGGCCGAGGTGTCCATCGAGACCCGCACCCGGCAGTTGATGGAGCGGCTCGACCACGTCGGGGCCTGCGGGTTCGAGGAGCTCTTCGCCGAGGACGGCAGCCGCGCCGAGCTCATCACCACGTTCCTCGCGGTGCTGGAGATGATTCGGCTCAAGCTGATACGGGTGTTCCAGTCGGGGTCGTGCGGCCCGATCCGCGTGTACCGCCGCGAGGCCCCGGAGGACGCGCCGAGGCCGATCGAGGCGACCGGCGACCCTGGGGACGAGGCCGGTCGCGACCGGTGATCGACTGGCCGCGGCGGCGGCTCGTGCCGCGGGTGCGGTTGCTCTGCGGTTTTCTTCGTGCGTTGGGGGCGGTCGCGCGAAGCGCGGCCATGACGGTCTGGGCGGGTTTTCGGGTTGGACCACCGAGCATGTCGGACGAACTGAAGCCGATTCTGGAAGCGCTGATATTCGCCTCGCCCGATCCTCTCACGCCGGCGGCCCTGGTCGATCTGCTCGACGGAACGCCGCAGGAGGACATCGAGCAGGCGCTCGAGGCGCTGCGGGCGGAGTACGACGAGCGGGGCGGCCTGCAGATGGTGCAGGTGGCCGGCGGCTACCAGATATGCACGCGGCCCGAGCTGCACGACTGGGTGCGCCGGCTGTTCCACCAGCACTCGAAGCAGCGCCTGTCGGTGCAGGCGCTCGAGACGCTGGCCGTCATCGCCTACAAGCAGCCCATCACGAGCGCGGAGATCGCGGAGATTCGGGGCGTGAACGTGTCGGGGGTGGTCGGCACGCTGCTCGAGCGTCACCTCGTGAAGGTGGTCGGCCGCAAGCAGGTGGTGGGCCGGCCGTTCCTCTATGCGACGACCCGGGAGTTCCTGAACCAGTTCGGCCTGAGCGATCTCGACGATCTGCCCAAGGTGGAGGAGATGGCCGAGGCGCTCGGCATGGAGGTGCCGTCGGCGCTGGTCGCGGGCGGCGCGGAGGCCCCGCCGCTGCCGTTCGACGATCCGGTGCCGACCGCCGGCGGCCCCGACGCCTCGCCGTCCGGGCAGGTTCACTGAGGGTCTGCCGTGAGTGCCCCTGCTGCTCCGGACGGCGTGCGGCTGCAGAAGCTGATTGCCGCGGCCGGGGTCTCGTCGCGCCGGGCGGCGGAGTCGCTGATGCGCGAGGGCCGGGTGACCGTCAACGGCGCGGTGGTGTCGACCCCCGGCGCGAAGGCGGATCCCGCCGCCGACGACATCCGGGTCGACGGCCGCCGCATCGGCGGCGGGGGACGGCGGCGGTACCTGCTGCTGAACAAGCCGCGCGGGGTGGTGACGACCCGGGACGATCCGGAGCGGCGCCGCACCGTCATGCACCTGCTGCCTGGGGTCCGCGAGTCGGTCTATCCGGTGGGGCGGCTCGACTACGACAGCGAGGGGCTGCTGCTGCTGACCAACGACGGCGAGCTCGCGGCCCGGCTGACCCATCCGAGTCACCGGGTCGAACGGGTGTACGAGGCGCGCGTGCGCGGCGTGCCCGACGCCGCGGCGTTGAGGCGTCTCGCCGGCGGCGTCGTCGTCGGCGGTCGGCGCACCCTGCCGGCCACCGCCAGCCTCGTGTCCGCGGGCCGCGGCCGCGCCGGGGACCAGTCGTTGATCCGGATCGGCGTCACCGAGGGGCGGAAGCGCCAGATCCGGCACATGTGCGAGTCGATCGGACATCCCGTGGTGCGGCTCCGGCGGGTGGCCATCGGCCCCATCCGGGACCGGACGCTGCGGCCGGGCCAGTTCCGGGACCTGAGCCGGGGCGAGGTGGCGGCGCTGCGCCGCGCCGTCGACGGGGAGGCGCCCGCCGCGCCGGGCGACCGGGCTCGCCGATGAAGCCGGCCCGCATCGTTCCGGTGATCGCCATCGACGGGCCCTCGGGGGCCGGCAAGGGGAGCGTCTCCCGCGCCGTCGCCCGGGCGCTGGGATGCCGGTACGTCGACACCGGCGCGATGTACCGGGCGGTCGCGTGGCTGGCCTCCGACCGGGGGCTCGCCCTCGACGACGAGCCGGCGGTGCGGCGTCTCGCCGAGGAGGCCGAGCTGGGCCAGGACGGGGGGACGGTGACCGTCGCCGGCCACGACGTGACGACCTTGATACGCAACGCCACGATCGACGCCGCCGCCGCCCGCGTCGCCCGCATGCCGTCGGTGCGGGGGATTCTCGTGGGGCGGCAGCGGGCCTACGCGGCCCTCGGCGGCGTGGTGATGGAGGGCCGGGACATCGGCACGACGGTGTTTCCGGACGCCGACGTGAAGATATACCTGGACGCGGCGCCGGAGGAGCGGGCCGCCCGCCGCGCCGCGGATCCGGCGCACGGGCTGGGCCGCAGCGCGTCGACCCTGTCGGACGTCGCGAGCGCGCTCGAGGCGCGGGACCGTTCCGACCGCACCCGCGACAGCTCCCCCCTGGTGATGGCCGACGACGCGGTGCGCGTGGACACGACGGGCCTGGTGCTGGAGACGGTCATCGAGCGCGTGCTGGCCATCGTGCGGCGCCGGCTGGCGGCGCGTGGGTGGGCGGGGCCGCCCGGGTGATCGGGGCCTCGAATCGCATTTGACGCGTCTTGGTAACTGTCGTATAGTCGGCGGCTTATCGCCAATCGACGCGTTGCGCCGGCGGCGGGCCCCAGGGCCCCGGCGGCGGCGCTGTCGATGGCCGCGCCGCGTGGCGGCGAGGGGCACTCACAAGGAGGATTCGCAATTCCATGATGAAGGTAGAAGACGTCGAGGTGGACCGCTCGGAGAAGGCGCGACCCGCTCCCATGATGATCATGGCCGACCAGTACGACGACGACGATGGTGAGGCGTCGAGTCGGGAGGAGTACGAGCGGTTGCTCGCGTTGTACGAGGGCAGCTTCCGCAACATCGCCGAAGGCGAGGTGATTACCGGCACCGTGCTCAAGGTGTCGTCGTCGGAGGTGGTGGTCGACGTCGGCTACAAGTCGGAAGGGATGATCGCCCTCCAGGAGTTCCTCGACGAGAACGGCGAGTGCATCGTCCAGCCCGGCGACGCCGTCGATGTTCTGCTCGAGCGGACCGAGGACCGGGACGGCCACATCGTGCTCTCGCGCGAGAAGGCCGAGAAGATGAAGATCTGGGACGAGGTCGAGAAGGCCTACGACGATCAGAAGGTCGTCATCGGCCGCGTCATCGAGCGCATCAAGGGCGGGTTGGCGGTCGACATCGGGGTGCGCGCGTTCCTGCCGGGGTCGCAGGTGGACGTGCGCCCGGTGCGCAACCTCGACGCCCTGCGCGGCCAGGAGCTGCGCATGCGGGTCATCAAGGTCAACAAGAAGCGCGGCAACATCGTGCTGTCCCGCAAGGCCCTGCTCGAAGAGGAGAACGCCGAGAAGAAGAAGCACACCCTGGCCACCCTCGAAGAGGGCAAGGTGTTCCGCGGCGTCGTCAAGAACATCACCGACTATGGCGCGTTCATCGATCTGGGCGGGCTCGACGGGCTGCTCCACGTGACCGACATGTCGTGGGGCCGCGCCGCGCACCCGTCGGAGCTCTTCAAGGTGAACGACGAGGTCGACGTGATCGTGCTGAAGTTCGACCGTTCCACCGAGCGCGTGTCCCTCGGCTACAAGCAGCTCCACGCCGACCCGTGGACGGCGGTCGAGGAACGCTACCAGGTCGGCATGCGGCTCAGCGGCAAGGTCGTCAGCCTGACCGACTACGGGGCGTTCATCGAGCTCGAGCCGGGCGTCGAAGGCCTGATCCACGTGTCGGAGATGTCCTGGAGCAAGCGGGTCAAGCACCCCTCGAAGCTGCTCACGGTCGGCGACACCGTCGAGTCGATGGTGCTCGGCGTCGACCCCCAGGCGCGCCGCATCTCGCTCGGGCTGAAGCAGATCGAGGCCAACCCGTGGCATCAGCTCGCCGACAAGTACCCCATCGGGTCGCGGCTGAAGGGGCGCGTCCGCAACCTCACCGAGTTCGGCGCGTTCGTCGAGGTCGAGGAGGGCATCGACGGGCTCATCCACATCTCGGACATGTCGTGGAGCAAGCGCCTCAAGCACCCGTCCGAGGTGGTGAAGAAGGGCGACGAGGTCGAGGCCATGGTCCTCAACGTCGATCCCGACAACCAGCGGCTGTCGCTGGGGTTGAAGCAGCTCGCGACCGATATATGGGACGAGTTCTTCGAGAACAACAAGGTCGGGTCGGTGGTCGAGGGCAAGGTGGTCCGCATCACCAACTTCGGGGCGTTCGTGGAGCTCGCCGAGGGCATCGAGGGCCTCATCCACGTGTCGGAGTTCGACGACGACACGGGCCGCGACAAGGTCGAGCTGAAGGTCGACGAGGTCACCAGCATGAAGATCATCAAGCTGAGCCCGTCGGAGCGGAAGATCGGCCTCAGCATCCGGGCCCTGAAGTCGGACGACTACGAGGCGGACTGGGAGGCCTACGGTGCGGCGTCGGGATCGCCGGAGGTGACCCTGGGCGACCACTTCAAGCATCAGACCTAGCCCGGAGAGCGTCGCCTACGGCTCCGCTCACCGCCCAACCAACCCTGCCAGGAGTCTGCACCGTTCTACGGCGCAGACTCCTGGCCCGGAAACCGTCGCCCGCGGCTCCGATTGCCGCCCAACCCTGCCGCGAGTCTGCACCGTTCCACGGCGCAGGCTCCGGGCGCTGTCGGCGTGCGGCCCGGCCCATGGAGCGAGGGGGAGGTCTTGGTGGCAGGCGCGAGCGTGACCAAGGCGGCACTCGTCGAGGAAGTGTCTCGAGCCGCCGATCTGACCAAGAAGCACGCCGAGGTCATCGTCGATACGGTGTTCCGCAGCATCATCACCGCGCTGCGGCGGGGCGAGAAGATCGAGTTGCGGGGGTTCGGCAGCTTCCGCCTCCGGCAGCGCGAGCCGCGAAAGGGCCGGAATCCGAAGACCGGGGATCGGGTGGACGTGCCCCCCAAGCGCATCCCGTACTTCAAGCCTGGCAAGGAGCTCAGGGAGCTGATAAACCGCGAGCCGGGACCCGGCCCGAGCGCCGGGCCGGCCCCCGCGTTGCCCGAGCCGGTGCCGGCGGCGCTGCCCGAGCCCGGCGGGAGCCCCGGCTTCTGAATCGGCATCGGCGGTCCGGCCCACGCCGGCGGGCCCCGGCTCGTCAATCGTCGCCTGACGGCTCCGCCCGGCGCCCGACCAGTCCTGCGGGAGCCCGCGCCGTTCCACGGCGCCAACTCCTGTCCGGGCCCTGCCCATGGAGCGACTCTGGTCCCCCTGGAGGCTCGACTACGTGACGGGCAGCGCCGGCGCCCCGGGCGGCGACTGCGTCTTCTGCGCGGCCCTCGCCGGGGCCGGGGAGACGGAGGCGCAGGGCGCCTCGCCGATCGTGGCGCGCGCCGAGACGTGCTTCGTCATCGTCAACCTGTACCCCTACAACAACGGCCACCTGATGGTGGTGCCGAACCGGCACATCGCGTCGCTGGCCGAGGCCACGGCGCCGGAGCTCGGCGACCTGATGACGCTGGCGCAGCGGGCGGAGATCGCCCTCGGCGAGGCGTACCGGCCTCACGGCCTGAACGTGGGCATCAACCTGGGGCGGCCGGCGGGGGCGGGCATCCCGGGCCACCTCCACCTGCACGTCGTGCCCCGCTGGGACGGCGACACCAACTTCATGACCGTCGTCGGAAGCACCCGGGTGGTGCCCGAGACCCCGCCCCGGACGCGGGAGCGCCTGGCCCCGATCTTCGAGCGGCTCGCGGCCGCCGGCCGGGGGTCGGCGCCGTAGAACGGCGCGGACTCCGGCAGGATGGTAGGGGGTGCCAGGCGGGTCGAAGGCGATTGGCGGGCCGGGACGACGCGGACCGCCGAGGGGCGGCGGGGCGCGCGGAGGGGCCGCGGGCGGCGGTTGGCGGGCCGGCTACGGCTGGGCGAGGACGTGGGCGGCGATGACCATGCGCTGCACCTCGGAGGTGCCCTGGTAGATCTCGGTCGCGCGCACGTCCCGGAACAGCCGCTCGACCGTCGAGCCCCGGCGGTAGCCGGCCGAGGCGAGGATCTGCATCGCCCGGTCGGCGGCGCGGTGGGCCGCCTCGGACGCGTAGAGCTTGGCCATGGCCGCCTCCGCCGCGCTGCGCTCCTGCGTGTCCTTGGCGGCGGCGCCCCGGTACACCAGCATGCGCGCCGCCTCGATCTCGGTCGCCATGTCGGCGAGCATCCACTGCACGGCCTGGTAGCGCGCGATGGGGCGCCCGAACGTCCGCCGCCCGCGGGCGTGGGCCAGCGCCTCGTCGAAGGCGGCCTGCCCGATGCCGACGGCCTGGGCGCCGATGGCGACCCGCCCCCCGTCGAGCGCCCACATCGCGATGCGGAACCCGGCCCCGGCGTCGCCGAGCATCGCCTCGGCGGGGACGCGTACACCGTCGAGGTCGAGGTCGCGGCAGCCGAGGCCGCGGACCCCGAGGGTGTCGGGGGTGGCCGACGCGGCCAGCCCCGGCGCGCCGGCGGGCACGAGGAACGCCGAGACCCCGCGGCCCCCGATGCCCGGCTCGGTGGCCGCGAACACGACGAACACGTCGGCCGCGGCCCCGTTCGCCACCCACACCTTGCGCCCGGTCAGGCGGTAGCCCCCGCCGTCGCGGACGGCCCGGGTCTGCTGGTTGGCGGCGTCGGTGCCCGCGTCCGGCTCGGAGAGGGCGAAGCCGCCGACGGCGGCGCCGCCGGCCAGGGGCCGGAGCCACGCCCCGCGCTGGGCCTCCGACCCGAACCGGGCCACGACCTCGGCCACGAGCGAGTTGTTGACCGACAGGATGGCGGCCAGGGTGGCGCTGGCCCCGGCTATCGCCTCGATGGCCGCGGCATAGCTGACGTAGTCGCGGCCGGCGCCGCCCGCGGCGGCGGGGACGGCGACGCCCATGAGCCCGCGGCGGCCGGCCCGCGCCACGAGATCGGCGGGAAAGCGGTCGGTCGCGTCGATCTCGGCCGCCCGGGGCCGCACCTCTTCTTCCGCGAACCGTTGCGCCGATGCGCGAAAGGCTTCCTGTTCGGCCGTCAGCTCGAGGCGCATGGCGGGTGCCGTTGTCCGTGCGGTCCCGGAAACGCCGGTGGCGGGAGGCGGCGTCGCGCCGCGGGCATCCCCGCCGCGGGGGCCCGTCGTTCCCGTCCGTCGAGGGCCGGGTCCCTCGTGAAGATCATACGCGAGCGCCGCCGGGTGCCGGCGGGCCCGGGGCGGCCGGGCGGCCGGGATCCGAGTGGTATGATTGGCGCAGGTGCTCACGTCGGGGAACCGCGTGGACCCCTGCGGGGCTTGGCGGGCGCCGAGCGGAGCCGAAGGCGGCGATTGGCGGGCCGGGTTTCCTTGCCGGAGGGAAGCGAGCATGGCGAGCAGTCGATGGCGCGTGCGCGACGGTAGCGGCATCCGGACCCTGGCGCAGCGATCCGGCGGGGCGGCTCTTGTGCTGGCGGCCGCGTGGGTGCTTCTCTCGGGCGTCGGCGTGCCCGCCCAGGAACAGCAGGGGGCTCCTCCCGATCGGGCGGGCGGGGCCGACGCGGCGCCGCAGACGCCGGTGTTCCGCACCGGCATCAACTTCGTCCGGGTCGACGCCATCGTCACCGACGAGGACGGCAACCCGGTCCTCGATCTGACCGCGGACGACTTCCGCGTCTTCGAGGACGACGTCGAGCAGACCGTCGAGTCGTTCCGGCTCGTGGAGATGACCGGCGTGCCCGACCCCGCGCTGCCGCCGCCCTCCAGCATCCGCAACGACTACGACCAGGAGCGGGAGGCGGCGCGGACGGACTCGCGCATCTTCGTTTTCTTCCTCGACGACTACCACGTGCGCGACACCAACGCGATTCGGATGCGGCGGGACCTCGTGGAGTTCGTCGAGACGCAACTGCGCCCCACCGACCTCGTGGGCATCATGTACCCCCTGACGCCGATCATGGACATGCGGCTCACCCGCAACCACGACCAGATCGTGCGGGCCCTCGAGGCCTTCGAGGGCGTCAAGTACGACTACCAGCCGCGCAACATGTACGAGCACGTGTACGCGAACTTCCCGACCACGACGGTCGAGATGATCCGCAACGACGTCAGCCTGTCGGCCCTGAAGGCGCTGGCCATCCACCTCGGGGGGCTGCGCGAGGGGCGCAAGTCGGTGATCGTGCTGAGCGAGGGCTACTCCAACTACGTCCCGCCCCAGTTGCGCGACATCGACGCCATGGCCGGCGGCTTCTTCAATCCGCAGAGATACGACCCGCTGGCGGGGGAGTCGCGGATGGAGGAGACCCAGCAGTTCTTCGAGATGTCGTACATGCGCTCGGAGCTGGTGTACACCGCCGACATCGCCAACCGGAACAACACCAGCTTCTACATGGTGGACCCGCGCGGCCTGGCCACGGGGGAGTTCGACTCCAGCCAGGTGCCCATCGACATGCGCACCGACTACCGCATGCTGCGCGAGTTGCAGGACACCCTGCACGTGCTCGCCGAGGAGACCGACGGCCGGGCCATCGTCAACCGCAACGACCTGCTGCCGGGCCTCTCCCAGATCGTGAGCGACCAGAGCGGCTACTACCTGCTCGGCTACACGTCGTCGGCGGCCCCGACCGACGGCGAGTTCCACGAGATCGAGGTGGAGGTGCTGCGGGACGACGTTCGCGTGCGGGCCCGCAAGGGCTACTACGCCCTGACCGCGGAGAACGCGGCGCGCATGCTGGCCCCGCCCAAGCCGGAGCCTCCCCGGGCCGTCGACACCGCGCTCGCGACCCTCGCCGAGCCGAGGCGGGGCCGCTATGTCCGGACCTGGGTCGGCGCCCGCCGCGGCGACGAGGGCAGGACGGAGCTGACGTTCGTGTGGGAGCCGATCGGCGGCGACCGCGCCCGGCGCCGGGAGTCGGCGTCGCAGGTGATGCTCATGGCGATGAGCGACAGCAGCGCCTACTTCCGGGGAGAGGTGCCGGGGCCGGGCCGGGGCGGCCGGCTGCCGCGCGTCAGCTTCGACGTCGACCCCGGCGAGCTGGAGCTCAACATCGGCATCGAGGACGAGTACGGCGACCTGCTCGACCGGGACATCGACGAGCTGCTGGCGCCCGACTTCACCGCCCCCGACGTCGCCCTGAGCACGCCCCAGGTGCTGCGGGCGCGGAACGCGCTGGAGATGCGCGGGCTGCTCGCCGACGCCGACGCGCTGCCCACGGCGTCCCGCTTCTTCCGGCGCACCGATCAGTTGCTGTTCCGGGTCGAGGCCTACGCGCCCGGCGACGTCCCGCCGCGGGTGCGCGCCCGCCTGCTGAGCCGCGAGGGCACCGCGATGATGGAGCTGCCGGTGGCGGCGCCGGAGGGCGAGCGTCCGCACGAGGTGCTGCTGCAGCTCTCGCCGTTCCCGCGGGGCGACTACCTGATGGAGCTGTCGGCGGAGGCGGGGGGCGAGACCGCGTCGACCCTCGTGGCGTTCCGCGTCCAGCCGTAGCCGTGATGGAGCCCATTCGCGTCGTCATCGCCAAGCCGGGCCTCGACGGTCACGACCGCGGCGCGAAGGTGATCGCGCGCGCGCTCCGCGACGAGGGCATGGAGGTGATCTACACGGGATTGCGCCAGACCCCCGAGCAGATCGTCGAGGCGGCCCTGCAGGAGGACGCCGGCGTCATCGGGCTGTCCATCCTGTCGGGGGCGCACAACCACGTCTGTCCCCGGGTGATGGAGCTGCTGCGCGAGAAGGGCCTCGACGACGTGATCGTGGTCGTGGGGGGCATCATTCCCGATGCCGATCTGCCGGGTCTGCGGGACATCGGCATCGAAGGCGTGTTCCAGCCCGGGACCCCCATGCGGGACATCGTCGGTTTCATTCGCGAGCGCCACCGGGACGCGCCCGGGGTCGCCGGCGGCCCGCCGGCGGCGGCCGACGCGGCCGCGGACCGGTGACGCGGCCCGTCAGTCTGCTACGCTCCCTGTCGAGGGCCGGACCTGCCGATGCCAGCCACGCTACTGCTCGCCGACGACAGCGTCACCATTCAGCGCGTCATCGAGATGACCTTCGCCGAGGAGGACGTCCGGGTGGTGACGGTCGGCGACGGGCGCGAGGCGATCGAGCGCATCGCCGCCGATCCGCCCGACATCGTCCTCGCCGACACCAACATGCCGGAGAAGGACGGCTACGAGGTCTCGGCGTTCGTCAAGGCCGAGAGCGCCCGGTCCGGCATCCCGGTGGTGCTGCTGACGGGGGCCTTCGAGCCCGTCGACGACGAGCGAGCCCGCGAGGTCGGCTGCGACGCGGTGCTCGTGAAGCCGTTCGAGCCGACGGCGGTGCTCAATCGGGTCCGCGAGCTCCTCGGCGTGCCGGCGGCTGCGGGAACGGCGGCGCCGGCCGCGGCGGCCGCCCCCGCCGGGAACGCGGCGGCGCCGGCCGCGGCGGACGGCGGGAGCGGGAACGCGGCGGAGACGCCGAGCGCGGCGTCTGCCGCGCCGGTCCCCGACGCCTCGCCGGCGGCCCCGGATTCCGGGGGGGCGGCCCCGGCCGACGCTCCGCCGGCGGCCCCGGATGCGGGGGGAGCGGCCGCGACCGATGCCTCGCCCGCCGATCCGGATGCGGCGGCCCCGACGGCGACCGATGCGCCTTCGGCAGACTCGGATGCGGCGGCTCCGGCGGCGGCCGATGCTCCGCCCTCGGTTCCGGACCCGGAGTCCCCGGCGGCGCACGATGAGGAGCCGGGGGAGGCCGCGGCCGGGGAGGCCGGTGACGCGGCCCCGCCCGCGCCCGCCGTGACTGCGGTCGAGGCGCCGGCGCCGCCTTCGCTCGCCGCCGCCTTCGCCGCGCTCCTCGCGGCCGAGCAGGGAGACCTCGACCGGGCCCGCGCCGCCTATCCCTGGCCTCGTCAGGCCGCGCCGCCCGACGAGGACGACCTCGTCGAGCGGGTGGCCGAGCGGGTGGTCGAGCGCCTGTCGGACGACGTCACCGGCGAGCTGGTTTCCGAGGTGGTGGCCCGGGTGGCGGAGCGGCTGGTGCGCGACCAGATCGGCCGCATCGAGCCGGCCTGACCGCGGCCCGCGTCCGTCGCCCATCCATTCCCCCGCGCATCACGCCATTCCCCCCCCGACGACGTGCCCCGATTCCGTTCCCGTCCGCCCGCCGCGCCCAGCGTCTGCGCCCTGGAAAGGAACGGATTCCCGGACGGCCGGCCGGGCGCCCGGCGGAGCCGTCCGGCGACGATGGGCGGGCCGGTCCGGCCCCGCCCGGCGGCTTGATACCATGAGTGACATGCGTGAGCTGAGCAAGGGGTTCGACCATGCCACGGTCGACCCGAAGTGGTACTCGTTCTGGGAGTCGAGCGGCGCCTTCCGGGCCGACCCGGGGTCGTCGCGCCCGCCGTTCAGCATGGTGCTGCCGCCTCCCAACGTCACCGGCGTGCTGCACATCGGCCACGCCCTCAACCAGACCCTGCCCGACATCGTGTGCCGCTGGAAGCGGATGACCGGCCACGACGTGCTGTGGCTGCCGGGCACCGACCACGCGGGCATCGCCACCCAGAACGTCGTCGAGAAGCAGCTCGCCAAGGAGGGAGCCGACCGCCACGCGCTCGGTCGCGAGGCGTTCGTGGAACGGGTGTGGGCCTGGAGCCGGCAGAGCCACGGCACCATCACGAGCCAGATGCGCACCCTGGGGTCGTCGGTCGACTGGAGCCGCGAGCGGTTCACCCTCGACGACGACCTGTCGCGGGCGGTGCGGCGGGTCTTCGTGACCCTGTACCGCGAGGGGCTGATCTACCGCGGCAAGTACATCGTGAACTGGTGCACCCGCTGCCGCACCGCCCTGTCCGATCTCGAGGTGGTGCACGAGGAGCAGGCGGGCCGGCTCTATCACGTGCGCTATCCGGCCGCGGCGGCGGGGGGCGTCGACGCGGCCGAGGGCCGGGCCGACTCCGGGGGCGGCGTCGGCGCCGAGAGTGCCGCCAACGCGGCCGAGGGCCGGGCGGCCGTCCAGACCGGCGCCAACGCCACCGGCAGCGGGGGAGGCGTCACGGTGGCCACCACCCGGCCCGAGACGATGCTGGGCGACACCGCGGTGGCCGTGCATCCGGACGACGACCGCTACCGCGGCCTCGTCGGCCGGACCCTGCGCCTGCCCATCATCGGCCGCGAGCTGCCGGTGGTCGCCGACGGGTTCGTCGACGCCGGGTTCGGGACCGGCGCGGTCAAGGTGACGCCGGCCCACGACCCCAACGACTTCGAGATGGGCCGGCGCCACGACCTGGCCCAGGTGGTGGTGATCGGCGAGGACGGCCGGATGACGGCCGCGGCGGGGCCGTACGCGGGGCAGGACCGCCTGGCCGCGCGCAAGGCCGTCGTCGAGCGGCTCGAGGCCGAGGGCCTGCTCGAGCGGGTCGAGGACCACAGGCACGCGGTGGGGCAGTGCAGCCGGTGCCACACCGTCGTGGAGCCGCTGGTGTCGACCCAGTGGTTCGTCCGCATCAAGCCCCTCGCCGAGCCCGCCATCGCCGCCGTGAAGGACGGCCGCACCCGCTTCGTGCCCGAGAACTGGGCCCGCACCTACTTCGAGTGGATGGACAACATCCACGACTGGTGCATCTCGCGCCAGCTCTGGTGGGGCCACCGGGTGCCGGCCTGGTACTGCGACCGGTGCGAGAACGTCGTGGTGGCGGAGGAGGCGCCCGAGGCCTGCAAATGCGGCGGCCCCCTGCGCCAGGACAGCGATGTCCTCGACACGTGGTTCAGCTCGGGGCTCTGGCCGTTCAGCACCATGGGCTGGCCCGACGCCACCGCCGACCTCGCGCGGTACTACCCCACCAGCGTCATGATCACCGGCCTCGACATCATCTTCTTCTGGATCGCGCGGATGATGATGCTGGGCATGAAGTTCGCGGGCGACGTCCCCTTCAAGGTCGTCTACATCACCTCGCTCGTGCGCGACGCGCACGGGCAGAAGATGAGCAAGTCGAAGGGCAACGTCGTCAACCCCCTGCAGGTGATGGAGGAGATCGGGGCCGACGCGTTCCGGTTCACCCTCGCCGCCCTCGCCTCGCCCGGCATGGACATCTCGCTCTCGGAGGGGCGCCTGCGCGGCTATCGGCAGTTCGTCAACAAGATCTGGAACGTGTCGCGGTTCGTGCTGATGAACCTGCCGGCGTCGCTGGCCGAGCGCCCGGCGGTGCCCCCGCCGGCCGAGCTCGGGACCATCCACCGCTGGGTGCTGCACCGCGTGAGCGAGCTCGCGGCCGACGTGACCCGGGCCCTGGAGGGGTACCGGTTCGACGTCGCCGCCGACCGGCTCTACCACTTCATCTGGCACGAGTACGCCGACTGGTACATCGAGCTGGTGAAGCCGCACCTGCAGGACGACGCGGAAGACCGCGACCGCGAGCGGGCGCAGGCGGTGCTGCTCGCGGTGCACGACCGGGTGCTGCGCCTCGCCCACCCGTTCATGCCGTTCGTCACCGAGGAGCTGTGGCAGACCCTGCCCGCGCCGGCCGACGCGGCCGAGGACGGCCGCACGCCGGATGGGGGCGCGCGGACTGTCACCCGCGCCCCGTGGCCTCGGCCGGTGCCGGAATGGGCCGACGACGAGGCGGTGTCGGTGCTGACGCTCCTGCAGGAGGTCATCACCGCCGTGCGCACCGTCCGGGCCGAGCTGGGGGTCCCGCCGTCGCGCCGGCTGCGGCTGCGGATCGAGGGCGCGGAGCCCGGCGAGCGTGCGGTCCTCGACGGCCACGGCGACTATGTGCGGCGGCTCGCCGGCCTCGAGGCGTTCGAGTTCGTGGCGTCGGCGCCGGCCGACCCCGACACGATTCGCCGCGTCGTGCGCCGCATGCGGCTCTACCTGCCGCTGGCCGGGGTCATCGACCGGGCGGCGGAGACGGCGAGGCTCCGCCGCGAGATCGACAAGCTCTCGAAGCAGCTCGGCTCGCTGGAGGGCAAGCTCGGCAACCCCAGGTTCCGGGAGCGCGCCGACCCCGCGGTGGTGGCCGAGACCGAGGCCCGTCACGCGGCGGCGCGGCAGCGCCGGCAGCAGCTCGACGAGGTGCTGGCGGAGCTGTCGGCGTGACGCCGGCGTCGCCGTCCCGCGCGGCGGACGGGGCCGCCGCGGGGGCCGCGGGCCGATGCGGCCGGCGGCCCGTGAGGGAACGCCATGCCGGGTCGCGCCGGGAGGGCGCCGGCGAACCGCCGGGGCGCCCGCCTGACAAGGCGTGGGGAGGGCGCATCCTGGGGCACATGCACCCGAGGAACGACTCAGCAGGGCCGGAGGCATCGCCGCTCGAAGGCGGCGGGGGCCTCGCCGCGGGCGGCCAGCCGTGAGCGGGCCGTCGTCCGTCTCCCTCCAGGCGCGCCTGCGCGAGGCGGCGCCCCGGCTCGGGCCGTTCGCGGGCCGGGTCCACCACCGTCCGCGGGTCGGCTCCACCAACGACGTCGCCGCCGAGCTCGCGGAGCAGGGCGCCCCCCACGGCACGGTGGTGGTGGCCGGGGAGCAGACGGCGGGAAGGGGGCGCCACGGGAACCGCTGGTCGTCCCCGCCCGACGCCGGCCTCTACCTGTCGGCGTTGCTGCGCACCGACTCGCCCCCGGTGCTGACGCTGGTTGCGGGGGTGGCGGTGGCCGAGGCCCTCGGTCGGGCGGCCGGGCTCGACGCGATGCTCGAGTGGCCGAACGACGTCGTGGTCGAGGACGCCGGTCGCCGCCGCAAGGTGGCGGGCATCCTGGCCGAGGCATCGACCGTGGGCGACCAGGTCGACCGCGTCGTCGTGGGCATCGGCATCAACCTGCGTGACGGCGCGTGGCCGCCCGAGGTGGCGTCGCGGGCCGGATCGGTGGAAGGCCTGACGGGCCGCCGGGTCGACCCCGCCACGCTGCTCGTGGAGGTGCTGGCCACCCTCGCCGCCCGGTGCGGCGAGCTCGAGGCCGGCCGCGTCGCGGCCCTGCTCCGGCGGTGGGAGGCGCTGGCGCCGTCGAGCCGCGGGGCCCCGGTGGAGTGGTCGGAGGGGCCGGTCCGCCGCCGCGGGGTCACCGAGGGGGTGGACGAGCACGGGGCGCTCATCGTGCGGGTGGAGGGGCGCCGCGAACGGCTTTCCGGCGGCGAGGTGCGCCACGTCGGATGACGGACGGGAGACCGATGCTGCTAGCGATCGACGTCGGCAACTCGAACATCGTCTTCGGCATCTTCGACGGGGCGCGGCTCGGCGAGATCTGGCGGCTGGAGACCCTGCGGGGCCGGACCGCGGACGAGCTGCGGGTGCTGGTGGGCCGGCTCTTCGCCGAGGCCGGCCTGGAGACGGCGCGGGTGTCGGGCGTCGTCCTCTCGTCGGTCGTTCCCCCCCTGACCGGCACCGTCACCCGGATGGCGCGCGACGCGTTCGGGCTGGACGCCCTCGTCGTCGACGCCGCCAACGCGGGCCTGCGGGTCCGCTATCGGCCGCCGGAGGACGTCGGAGCGGACCGGCTCGTGAACAGCCTCGCCGCGCTCGACCGGTACGGGCAGGCGGGTCGGGCGATCGTGGTGGTCGACTTCGGCACCGCCACCACGTTCGACGTCATCTCCGCCGCCGGCGACTACGTCGGCGGCGTCATCTGTCCGGGGGTCGAGGGCTCCGCCGACGCCCTGTTCCAGCGGGCCGCGCGCCTGCCGCGGGTCGACGTCCGGCGGCCCCGGCAGGTCATCGGGGCGAGCACCGTGGCGTCGATGCAGTCGGGGCTGTACTTCGGCTACGTCGCCATGGTGGACGGGCTCCTGACCCGCCTGCGCGCCGAGCTGGCGGGCGACGGGTCGGCGGTGAGCGTCGCCACCGGGGGGCTCGCCGCGGCCATCGCGGCCGAGACCGGGTCCATCGACCACGTCGACCCCGACCTGACCCTGCACGGCCTCCGGCTTGCCTGGGTCCGCAACCGGGGAACGGGCCGATGACGGATCCGGGCGCCTACTGCCGCGAGATAGAGTCCTATCTCTGCCGCCGCAACGACGGTCACCTGATTCGCATCGTGGGGCCGGCCTTCGAGCAGGTGCGCGGATGGGCCGAGGCCGGGGTGCCGCTGCAGGTCGTGACCGCCGGCATCGACCGCCGGCTCGCCCGCTACCGGGCGACGGGTCCTCATCGACGGCCGTTGCGCATCGAGTTCTGCGAGGCCGACGTGCTCGACGCCTTCGACGAGTGGCGGCGGGCGGTCGGCGTGGGCGCGGCGGCGCGCGGCGCCCCCGACGCCCCCGACGGCGGGGAGGGCCCCGATCGCCGTACGCGCTCGGGCCGCCTCACCCTGCCGCGGCACGTCGACCGCATCCTCGAGGCGGCCTCCAACCGGCTCGCGCGCGAAGAGATGCCGGCCGGCCTGCGCGCGGCCCTGACGCGGCTCGTCGCCGACCTCGACGCCCTTCGTCCGGCGGTGCGCGGCGCCCGCGGCGCGGCGAGGAAGGCGGTGGTCGAACGGCTCGACGGGATCGACGGCGCGCTGCTCGCCGCGGCGCGCGAGGCGGCGGGGCCGGACCTCGACGGGCTCGAGGCCGAAGCCCGGGACGAGCTGGCGTCGTTCCGGTCGCGCCTGGACGCCGCCGCCTTCGCCCGCGCCGTGGACGCGAGCGTGGACCGGCTGCTGCGGGGCCGCCTCGGCCTGCCGTCGGTGCGGTTCGACGAGTAGGCGCGCCGGCCCCGGCGGCTCGGACCGGCTGACGGTCTCCCACTAGCCGGCCAGAGGCGGGCGCGGTGGGAGCAGAACGTGACCGGAGTCCTGCAGGTGGTGACGCTTCTCGACCCGCTGACCGAGGATGGCGTCGACCTGATGGGCTCGCAACGAGGAACGGCACTTCCACGACCCGGACCCCGGGGTCGCGCCTGCCGGTCGGCCGCGGGCGGCGGCCGGAGCCTCGGAAGTTCCACGTCGACGGAGGCTCTTGCGCGAGGCCGCGCGCCGGCGACTCCCGGCCGCAATCTGCGCAGTGTCCCGGGGCAGGCGGCAGTGAACCCGGCGAGCGGGACCGTTTCGTAATCCGCGCCGCGGCCCGGGACAGGACGGCCATGGACCCACCGGGCGAGACCGTTTCGCACCGCGCCGACGTCATCGAGCTGACCATCGAGAGGCCGGCGGTCGGCGGCCGGATGATCGCGCGCCGGGAGGGGCGCGTGGTCCTGGTGGCCGGGGCGATTCCCGGCGAGCAGGTGCGCGCGGCGGTCGAGGGGACGCGCGGCGGCGCGATGCTCGCCCGCACCCTCGACGTGGTGGGCCCGTCGCCGGACCGGCGCCCCGTCGACGTCCCCGCCTCCTGCGGGGGCCGGACGCTGGCCCACGTCGCGTACCCGAGGCAGCTCGCCCTGAAGTCGGAGATCGTGCGGGACGCCTTCCGCCGCATCGGGCGCATCGACCTGCCGGAGGCGCCGGCGGTCACGGCGTCGCCCGAGACCGGCTACCGGATGCGCGCGCGCCTGCACGTCGGCGACGGCGGGGTCGGGTTCCTCGACGAGGGCTCCCACCGCGTCTGCGGCGCCGCCGGCACCGGCGTGCTGTCGGCGGGCGCCGAGCGCGTGGTCGCGGCATTGAACGAACGGGCGGCCGAGCTGAGGGCGGGCGGCGTCCGGACGGTCGAGCTGGCCGAGGATCTCGCCGGCCATCGGTGCGTTCTGCATCTGCTCGTGGAGGGCCCCGTCGCCGCCGCGGGCGTACGGTGGGAGGCGCTGGCCGAGGAGGCGGGCGTATCGGGCCTGTCGGTGGCGTCGGTGGCGTTTCCGGGGCCGCCGGTGGCGGTGGGATCGCCCTTCGTCACCGATCCGCTGGCAGCCTTCCTGCCGTCGCCCCGGGCCGAGGGCCTCGCGCTGCGCCGGCACGCCAACGCGTTCTTCCAGGCGAACCGTCACCTCGTGGCCGGACTGACGGCGGCGGCGGCCGAGCTCGCCGGCGGCGGCGAGGTCGTGGACCTGTACGCCGGGGTCGGGCTCTTCGCGGCGGGCATCGCGGCGCGCGGCGGGGCCCGGGTCACCGCGGTGGAGCGCGACCGGGTGAGCGCCGCCGACCTCGCCGCCAACGGCGCGCCCCTCGAGGGCGATCTGCGTGTCGTCCGGGCGCCGGTCGAGACCTACCTGAAACGCTGCGGCCGTCTCTCCCGCGCCACCGTCATCGTGGACCCGCCGCGGACCGGCCTCTCGCGCGAAGCCGTCACCCGGCTCGCGCGCCGCCGGCCCCGGCGCATCGTCTACGTCTCGTGCGACGTCGCCACCCAGGCCCGGGACCTCCGCGCCCTCCGCGCTTCCGGCTACCGCGTCGGCGACGTCCGGGCGTTCGACATGTTGCCGAACACCCCGCACATCGAGACCGTGGTCGCCCTCGACCGGGCCGTTGCTACCATCTCGGGGCTGAGTTGCCTGTAACGGTGCGGAATCCGTATCTGAAGAGCGTCGCCATGTCGAGCCGAACCGCAAGCGAACGCGTGCAGAAGCACCGGGACGCCCTCAGAGCGCAGGGCCTTCGCCCTGTACAAGTGTGGGTGCCGGATACTCGCGCCGAGGGCTTCGCCGAGAAGTGCGCCCGCCAGGTGGCCCTCGCGGCCCGCCGCAGACCGCGCCGACCCCGAGCTGACGAGCCGCCTCGACGCGGCGCTCGGCGATCTCGAGGACTGGCGTTGAGGCACGGCGATCGGCCGATCCGGCGGCCGGGCCCTACATCCGGTCAGGGACCTCGCAGCCCATGAGGGCGAGGGCGCGGGTCATCTGCGCCTCGAACCAGGCGACGCCGGCCGCGCGCCAGAGGCGGGTCGGCTCGTCGGCCTCGGCGACGACGGGGCTGCTGTGGTAGAAGCCGTTGAAGCGCTGGGCGAGCCCGAAGGCGTACTTGGCGAGGACCGACAGCTCCAGCGTGCGCACCGCCTGGTCGGCGACCTCGTCGAGGCGTGACGCCTCGAGGACGAGGCCCCAGAGCTCGTCGCCGGCGGCGTCCGCGAGGGGGGCGTCGGGGGTCGTCGCCAGGCCCTGCGCGACGTCGGCGGCCGCGAGGCCGGTGCGCTCGTGCAGCTTCTGGAGGATCTTGCGGGCGCGGACGGCGGCGTACTGCAGGTACGGCCCGGTCTCGCCCTCGAAGCTGAGGGCCTCGTCGATGTCGAAGGCGATGACCTTGCCGCGCGAGAACTTGATCATGAAGTAGCGGACCGCCGCCGTCGAGATGATCGCGGCGGTGCGGCGGCGCTCGCCTTCCGCGAGGTCGGGGTGGCGGCCCGCGACCTCCTGCTCGGCCCGCGCCGTCACCTGGTCGAGCAGGTCGTCGGCCTTGACCCCGAGCCCCTTGCGGCCGGAGACCTCGACGAACGCCTTGCCGTCGTCGTCGTCGCCGTGGCCGAGGGCGCGGGCGGTGTTGCGCGACAGCGCCACCATCTCGTACGAGAAATGGATGGAGCGCTCGGCCTCCTTCGGATGGTCGAGCGCCGCCAGGGCCTGCGCCAGGAGCCGCTGCAGGTAGCTCTGGCGCGTGTCGATGACGTTGTAGACGGCCGCCGCCCGGCCGAACCGCGGCGCCTCTCCGCCGTTCCCCGCCGCGGCGGCGCTCGACGTCGTCCACAGGGAGCGGCCGGAGGCCTGCGCGTCGAAGGGGCGGTAGTGGAAGTCGCGGCCCAGCAGGCCGAACTTCCAGAGCTGGTACGCGATGTCCTTGCCGACGTAGGTGACGGTGCCGTTCGAGCGGACGATGACCTTGAGGCGGGCGTCGGGGTCGGGGTCGCCGCCGGCGTCGCCCGACAACGATCCTGCCTCACCGGCGTCGTCCTGCTTGGCCCCGGCCGCGCCGGCGTCGTCCTGCGTCGCCCCGGCCGCGCCGGCGTCGTCCTGCTTGGCCCCGGCCGCGCCGACGTCGTCCTGCTTGGCCCCGGCCGCGCCGGCGTCGTCCTGCGTCGCCCCGGCCGCGCCGGCGTCGTCCTGCTTGGCCCCGGCCGCGCCGGCGTCGTCCTGCGTCGCCCCGGCCGCGCCGGCGTTGCCCGCCGGCGATCCTGAGTCACCGGCGTCGCCCGGCGTCGCCCCGGCCCCGCCGTCGTCGATCGGCATCACCCAGCACCCCGCGAGCCGCCCGTCGGCCTGGAGATGCACGGCGCCCGATGCCTTCAGGATCTCGAAGGCGCGGTCCCAGAACGCCAGCCGCAGGATGTCGCCCTCCCAGCTCAGGAGGTCGTACTCGACTCCGAGCCGCGCCATCGTCCGGAGGTGGCAGCGCACGATGGCGTGGGTCACCGCGCGGGCCATCGCGGCGGTGGGGTCGGCGTCGTGCTCGAGGTCGTGCAGGGCGTCGCGGCGGAACGACAGCCGGGCGTCGTCCTCGTCGTACCACTGCGTCACCCGCGCGTACAGGTCCCAGCAGTAGTGGTCGAACCGGGGCTCGGCGGCGCGACGGCGCACCTCGCCGACGTCCTTCCCCTCCAGCTCCCGCAGCCCCACCACCACGTCCGCGACCTGCACGCCGGTGTCGTCGATGTAGTTCTGCACCTCGACGTCGGCCCCGCGGAACCGCAGCAGCCGGCACAGGGTGTCGCCGAGGGCGGCGTTGCGGAGGTGGCCGACGTGGGCCGCCTTGTTCGGGTTGATGGCGGTGTGCTCGACGATGGTCTTCTCGCCGTCTTCGGAGGCGTGCGCCGGCGGGTCGCCGCCGAGGCGGGCCCGCGCGAACCCGGGCCGATCGAGGAAGAGGTTGAGATAGCCGGCCCCGGTCGCCTCGAGTCGCCCGAGGCCCTCCCGGCCCGCCGCCTCGGCGATCTCCGCCGCGATCGCGCGCGGCGGCTTCCGGAGGACGCGGGCGAGGTCGAACGCGACGGTGACGGCGAGGTCGCCCAGCTTCCGGTTGGGCGGATACTCGATCACGACGGGGGGCATCGCGTCGGGCGCGAGGCCGTACAGCTTGCCCAGGGCCGATGTGATGGCGCGGCGCAGGTGCGTGTGCAGTGGCAGTATCATGCTCGGTTCAGTCGGATGAGGCGTTCGGTTCACGCGGCCGGCGGCGCGGGCCGTCTCGACGCGGGGCGGTGCGGACCGCCTCGACGTGCGGCGGCGCGGGCCGTCTCGACGCGGGGCGGCACGGGCCGTCTCGACGCGGGGCGGCACGGGCCGTCTCGACGCGGGGCGGCGCGAGCCGGGGGCAGGGCCCGATCGAGTGCGGCCGGAGCAGGGCGTTGCATCGGTTCATGCCGGGCAGGCCATGGGGGCGCGCGCCTGCGGCCCGCCGGCGGCGGCGACCGCCCGCGCGTGGTCGGCCCGCGTGTTCACGTTGAAGAGCAGCATGCCGTCGGGGTCGAACGCGGCCACCTCGTCGGGCCCCACCTCCGTCACGCGCAGGCAGGCGGTCAGGTCGACCAGACGGTGCCGCCCGCTTTCGATCCGGCCGCGGATCATCTCTGCGCAGCCTCGGTCGTAGACCGCGCACAACGGCTGCAGGCCGGCCGCGTTGCGCGGCACCACCGCGTCGGCGTGCGGCGCCCGGGCCGCGAGGTGGCGCAGGAACGCCGCCGACAGGAACGGCAGATCGCCGGCGACGACGAGGGTGCGCGGGCTCGGCGACCGGGTCAACGCGGTGTGCAGGCCTCCCAGCGGACCCGCCCCCGGCAGGCGGTCGCCGCATACCCGGAGCCCGGACGCGCGGAAGCGGTGATGGTCGTCGGTGACCACGAGGACGTGCGGGGCGACCTGGCCGAGCACCGCAAGCTGTCGTTCGATGATGCGACGGCCGCCGATGACGAGCTCGCTCTTGTCGAGTCCGCCCAGGCGGCGCCCCCGGCCACCCGCGATGATCGCCGCGGCGTACACGGTGGCGGTCACGGCTCGCGGCCTGTCAGGCGGCTGAACCGATGCGGGCCCCACAGGCGGGCCGTCGCCGCGACGGCGTCGCCCGCGACGGTGCAGAGCGGGAAACGGTCCAGGATGTCTGGACATCGGTCACCGTTCGTCGCCCTCCGCCTGGCGCTCCAGAATGAGATCGTGGAGTCCGTCGATTCTGTTGTTGAGAGAGGCCACCCAGGGGACATCGCCGGTCAGGAGCCTCTTGACGTCCGCGCGAAGCTCCGCGTGCGCCGCGTCGCTGTTCTTGATCTCCCGCCGCAGGAACCAGGCGATGATGCCGAGCAGGACGACGACGGCGGCAAGCGCGAACGAGATGGCGGCGTTCAGTTCGATCGACCGGGAGGGCGCAGCATTCGCGAACAGGCCGGTCATGCGTCGATTCCAGGATCTACCGTGTCGCCCCCGTCGGCGACGCCTGCAAACATCCTAGCACGGGGCAACCCGTGCAGCCGGGCCTTTTGCCGCGGCCGGCTAAGCGTTACCATGAGGGACAGGGGGCGCAGGTCGGACCGTGGTTCTCGATCGCGCGGCTCCCGGGGAATCGACCCATGATCGCGCCGCGGTTTCGCTTGCCGATTCGCCTCATCGCGGTCGGGGCGATCCTGGTCGCCATCGACGGCCCGGTCCCGGCGGGCCAACCCGGCGACGAGCCCGAGGCCCCGACGGGCGAGGAGGGCGGACGCCTCGAGACGCCGGCCGGCGAGGCGGGCGACCGGCCCGGCACGCCGCTGGTCCACGTGGCCGAGGTCGACGCCCTCATCCACCCCGCCTCGGCCGAGTTCATCGTCCAGACCCTGGACGACGCCGCCGCCGCGCGGGCCGACGTCGTCGTCCTCGTGCTGCGCACGCCGGGCGGCCTCGTCGACTCCACCCGCGACATCAACACCGCGATCATCGAGTCGCCGGTGCCGGTGGTGGTGTTCGTGGGGCCGAGCGGGGCGCGGGCGGCGTCGGCGGGGTTCCTCATCACCATCGCCGCCGACGTCGCGGCCATGGCCCCCGGGACCCACGTGGGGGCGGCGCACCCGGTGGCCGGCAGCGGGCAGCCGATGGACGAGACGGTGGCCGAGAAGGCCGCCTCCGACGTCGCTGCCTATGCGCGGTCGCTGGCCGCGCAACGCGGCCGCAACGTCGAGCTGGCCGAGGAGGCGGTGGTCGACAGCCGGTCGTTCACCGAGGAGGAGGCCCTCGGGGCCGAGCCGCCCCTGATCGACCTCGTCGTCGACGACCTCGACGCCCTCATCGAGGCGCTCGACGGTCGGGCCGTCACGCGGTGGGACGGGCGGGAGGAGATCCTGCGCACCGCCGGCGCGCGGGTCGAGCCAATCGAGATGACGTGGCGGCAGCGCCTGCTGAGCGCCATCGCCCATCCGCAGATCGCGGTGCTGCTGCTGAGCCTCGGCACCCTCGGGTTGACCATCGAGCTGTGGAGCCCCGGCGCCATCCTGCCCGGGGTCGCCGGCGGGCTGTGCCTGCTGCTGGCGTTCTTCGCGCTGCAGATTCTGCCCGTCAACTACGTCGGGCTGCTGCTGCTGCTGTTCGGGCTCGTGCTGCTGATTCTCGAGATGCTGACCCCCACGTTCGGCGCCCTCGCGGCCGGGGGGCTGCTGAGCATGGTGTTCGGGGCGGTGATGCTGATCGACTCGCCCCTGCCCGAGATGCAGCCGGGGTGGCCGTTCGTGCTCTCGGTGGTGGGGGCGCTGGCGGTGCTCATGACCCTGCTGGGGCGGCTGGCCATCCGCGCCCATCTCAGCCCGCCGGTGACCGGGGTCGACGGCATGGTCGGCCAGCGGGGCGAGGCGGTCGAACCGATAGAGCCGGGCGAGCTCGGCCGGGTGTCGACCCACGGGGAGATCTGGTCGGCGACGGCGGGCGAGCCCATCCCGCGCGGCGCGCGCGTGCGCGTCGTCGCCATCGACGGCATGACCCTGACGGTGTCGCCCGAGCGGCCCGCGGAACGGGTCGGGGAGAGACTGCAGTGACGACCTTGCTCAACAACCCGATGCTCATCGTGGGCCTGATGGTGGCCTTCTACCTGGCGAGCTCGATCAAGATCCTCAACGAGTACGAGCGCGGGGTGATATTCCGGCTCGGCAAGCTGCTCCCGAAGCCCAAGGGGCCGGGGGTCATCCTCGTCTTCGCCCCCATCGATCGGATTGTCCGGGTGGGGCTGCGCACCATCGTCATGGACGTCCCGCCGCAGGACATCATCACCCGCGACAACGTGTCGGTGAAGGTGAACGCGGTCATCTACTTCCGGGTGATGGACCCGCAGAGGGCGATCGTCGAGGTCGAGAGCTTCAACTACGCGACGTCGCAGCTCGCCCAGACCACGCTGCGGAGCGTCCTCGGGCAGGTCGACCTCGACGATCTGCTCTCCGAACGCGAACGGCTCAACCGCGACCTTCAGCACCTGCTCGACCAGCAGACCGATCCCTGGGGCATCAAGGTGTCGGCGGTCGAGGTGAAGCACGTCGACCTGCCCGACAACATGCAGCGGGCGATGGCGAAGCAGGCGGAGGCGGAGCGCGAGAAGCGGGCGAAGATCATCCACGCCGCGGGCGAGTTCGACGCGTCCGAGCGCCTGTCGCAGGCGGCCGGGGTCATCGCCACCCAACCCCTGGCGGTGACCCTGCGCTACCTGCAGACGCTGACCGAGATCGCCACCGAGAAGAACTCCACGATCCTGTTCCCGGTCCCCGTCGAGTTCATGAACCTGCTGCCGAAGGTCTCCGAGGCCGAAAAGACCAACAGCGATGATGGGAAGGACGCATCGGCCTGAGGTGACGGTCGGCCCCAAGCAGCTCGTGTTCCTGACGATGATCGCGGTCTTCGCGGTGGTCGTCGCGTTCCTGTGGGGGGTGCAGGTCGGGCGGGGGCTGCCGGCCCCGGCCCTGGGCGGCGCCGAATGGCCGGCGGCGTTTCCGGCCGCCGTCCCGGACGGCCTCGACAACGCGGGGGCGCGGAACGTGCCGCCAGGCATGTCGGCGCCGCGGCTCGACGGCCTGAGCTACTTCGAGCGGCTGCGCGGGGCGGGGCCGGTGTCCGAGGCCCTGGCGTTCGCGGCGCCGGGCCGGCCGGCCGGCGGCCGGGCCCCGGAGCCGCCGGCGGCGTTCGAGGGCGATCCGCCGGGGGCGATCGTGGTGCAGGTGATGAGCGTCCGCGGCGCCGCGGCGGCGCGCCGCGTCGGGGCGGACCTCGAGGCGAAGGGGTACCCGGTGGTGGTCGAGCCGACGCCGGGGGCGCCCGGGGCGCTGCATCGCGTCGGGGTCGGTCCCTTCGCCGACCGCGTCGAGGCCGAGCGGGTCAGCCTTCGACTGCGGACCGAGGAGCGGTTCGAGCCGTGGGTCACGCAGCCCGCGCCGTAGAGCCGTCCCCGGAGGCGCTATCCTGGTCTCCACCCTGTTTCTCGCGGTGCTCGCCGGCTACCTGCTGGGATCGTGCCCGACGGCGGTGCCGATCAGCCGGCGGCTGTACGGGAGCGACGTCCGCGGGCACGGCAGCGGCAACCCCGGCGCCACGAACATGCTCCGGGCGTTCGGCTGGCGGCCGGCCCTGGCGGTGCTGGCGCTCGACGCCGCGAAGGGATACGCTCCGGCCCTGCTGGCCTCCTGGCTGGCGGGGGGCGGCCCGGTCCCGGCGGCGACGCTGGGGCTTGCCGCGGGCGCGGCCGCGACCCTCGGGCACTGCTATCCGGTCTTCGCGGGGTTCCGCGGGGGCAAGGGGGTCGCCACCGCGGCGGGGGCGTTCCTCGCGACGCATCCGGGCGCGGTGGCGGGCGGGCTCGCGGTCTTTGCGGCGCTCCTGAGGCTGTCGCGCTACGTGTCGGCGGCCTCGATCGGCGCCGCCGCGGCGATGCCCGCGATCCTGCTGGCGTTCCGGGCCCGGCCCGACCCGGCGGTGCCGCTCGAAGACGTGTACCTGGCGGCGGCGCTGGCCGGCTTCATCGTGTTCACCCACCGCTCGAACCTCGCGCGGCTGCGGCAGGGCCGGGAGCCCAGGTGTCTGCGCCGTGGAACGGCGCGGACTTCTGGAGGGTTGGTTGGGCGCCCAGCGGAGCCGGCAGGCGACGGTGGGCGGGCTCGGGTCGGCGTCGGCCGGGGCGCGGGTCCGGCGGCGCGGGCGGACGAGACCATCACAGGAGGACGGACGTGACCATCGAGATCGACGAACAGCTCAAGCGCTACCAGGACCTCGTGGAGCGGTCGCTCGCCCTGCGCGGCTATCTTTGACACCCCGGGCAGCGACCGGGAGCTTCGCGAGCTCGAGACGCGCGCCGCCGCCGCCGACTTCTGGAGCGATCCGGAGCGGGCGCAGGAGGTGCTGCGCCGCCGGCGGCGCCTGCAGGATGACCGCGACCTCGCGGAGTCGCTGCGGAGCAAGTCGGAGGACCTCGGCGTCCTCGTCGACTGGATCGGGCAGGGCGAGCCGGTGGGGGAGGACCTCGTGGCCGCCCTCGACGCCCTCGCGGCCGAGATCGAGGCCGGCGAGATCAAGAAGATGCTCGGGGGCGAGCACGACGACAAGAACGCAATCGTCACCATCCACCCCGGCGCCGGGGGCACCGAGTCGCAGGACTGGGCCGAGATGCTGGCCCGCGCCTACCTGCGATGGGCCGAGCGGCGCGACTTCAAGGTCGACGTCATCGAGTGGCAGCCGGGCGACGAGGCCGGCATCAAGGCGGCCACCCTCACCATCGCCGGCGACTACGCCTACGGGCTGATGCTGGCCGAGGCCGGGGTGCACCGCCTGGTGCGCATCTCGCCCTTCGACCAGGCGTCCCGCCGGCACACGTCGTTCGCCTCGGTGTTCGTGTGGCCCGAGCTGCCCGAGGACGTGGAGGTCGAGGTGGACGAGAAGGACCTGCGCATCGACACCTACCGGTCGAGCGGGGCGGGCGGGCAGCACGTCAACGTGACCGACTCGGCCGTCCGCATCACCCACCTCCCCAGCGGCATCGTCGTGTCGTGCCAGAACGAGCGCTCGCAGCACCGCAACCGCGACGCGGCCATGAAGGTGCTCAAGGCGCGGCTGTACGACCTCAAGCAGAAGGAGCAGCAGGACCGGCTCGAGGAGATCGGCGGCGAGAAGAAGGCCATCGGGTTCGGCAGCCAGATACGCAGCTACGTGCTCCATCCCTACCAGATGGTCAAGGACCTGCGCACGAAGGTCGAGACCGGCGCCGTTGACCGGGTCCTCGACGGCGACTTCGACCCGTTCATCAAGGCGTACCTGATGCAGAAGGCGGGCGGCGGGCGGCCGGACGGGAACGCGCCGGCCGCCGGCGGGCAGGGGTGACGGGGCCGCCCGCGTCGGCCCCGCCGCCGCGGTCGGGGTGCGTGCTGGCTTTACACCAGCAAGCTAAGATTATATAATTCGTCCACTGTTAGTATCGCTTCCCGCGGTTCGCGGGTTCTGGTTCGTAAACTCTTTCAGGACATGGTGTTATGGGCAAGGTAATCGGCATCGACCTCGGAACGACGAACTCGGTGGTGGCGGTGATGGAGGCCGGCGAGCCGGCGGTGGTGACGAACCCGGAGGGCGGCCGGACCACGCCGTCCGTCGTCGCGTTCGCCACGTCGGGCGAGCGGCTGGTCGGGCAGGTGGCGAAGCGCCAGGCGGTGACGAACCCGGAGAACACCGTGTTCTCCATCAAGCGCTTCATGGGCCGCAAGTTCGGCGAGGTCAGCGAGGAGATGAAGATGGTGCCCTACCAGGTGGTCGCGGGGTCGAACGGCGACGCCCGGGTCCGGGCCGGGGACAAGGACCTGTCGCCGCCCGAGATCTCCGCCATGGTGCTCCAGAAGCTCAAGCAGGCGGCGGAGGAGTACCTGGGGCAGTCCATCGCCGACGCGGTCATCACCGTGCCCGCGTACTTCAACGACGCCCAGCGGCAGGCCACCAAGGACGCCGGCCAGATCGCCGGCCTCAACGTGCAGCGCATCGTCAACGAGCCCACCGCCGCCGCCCTCGCCTACGGGCTCGACAAGAAGAAGGACGAGACCATCGCCGTCTACGACTTCGGGGGCGGCACCTTCGACATCTCCATCCTCGAGGTCGGCGAGGGCGTGGTCGAGGTGAAGTCCACCAACGGCGACACCCACCTCGGCGGCGACAACCTCGACCAGCGCATCATCGAGTGGATCGCCGACGAGTTCCACAAGAGCGACGGCATCGACCTCCGCAAGGACCGCATGGCCCTGCAGCGCCTGAAGGAGGCGGCGGAGAAGGCCAAGATGGAGCTGTCGACGGTGGTCGAGACCGAGATCAACCTGCCGTTCGTGACCGCCGACCAGTCCGGGCCCAAGCACCTCGCCATGAAGCTGAGCCGCGCGCGCTTCGAGCAGTTGGTCGAGGACCTGCTGCAGAAGACGGTGGCGCCGGTCAAGCGCGCCCTCGCCGACGCGGGGATTGACGCGTCGCAGATCGACGAGGTGGTCATGGTCGGCGGCTCCACCCGGGTGCCGCGGGTGCAGGCCATCGTCCGCGACCTGTTCGGCAAGGACCCCCACAAGGGGGTCAACCCCGACGAGGTGGTCGCGGTGGGGGCGGCCCTGCAGGCGGGGGTGCTGGCCGGCGAGGTCAAGGACCTGCTGCTGCTCGACGTCACCCCCCTCTCGCTCGGCATCGAGACCCTGGGGGGGGTCCGCACCACCCTGATCGAGCGCAACACCACCATTCCCACCAAGAAGAGCGAGATCTTCTCGACCGCGGCCGACAGCCAGACGAGCGTCGAGGTGCACGTGCTGCAGGGCGAGCGGTCGATGGCGCGGGACAACCGGACCCTCGGCAAGTTCCAGCTCGTGGGGCTGCCGCCGGCCCCCCGCGGCGTGCCGCAGATCGAGGTCGCGTTCGACATCGACGCCAACGGCATCGTGAACGTGTCGGCGAAGGACCAGGGGACCGGCAAGGAGCAGAAGATCACCATCACCGCCTCGAGCGGCCTGTCCAAGGATGAAGTCGACCGCATGATGCGCGAGGCGGAGTCGCACGCCGACGAGGACAAGGCGCGCAAGGAGGCCATCGAGGCCCGGAACCAGGCCGACCAGGCGGTGTACGCGGCCGAGCGGATGATGCAGGAGGCCGGGGACAAGCTGTCGGCCGAGGACCGCGCCCCCATCGAGAGCGCGGTGGCGGACGTGAGGAAGGCGCTGGAGTCGGAGGACGACGCGGCCCTGAAGTCGGCGATGGAGGCCCTGACCGCGGTTCAGCACAAGGCGGCCGAGGCGATGTACAAGCAGGCGAGCCAGGCGCCGCCGCCTCCTCCCGACCCGTCGTCGGGGGCGCCCGGCGACGGCGGCGGATCGGCCTCCGGCGCCGGCGCCGCCGGCGGCGGCGGCGAGGTCATCGACGCCGAGGTGGTCGAGGACAAGAAGTGAAGGCCGGCGGCACGCGGCGCCTGACCCGCGCCGCAACCGGCGGCGGCGAGGCGCCGGGGGGCCTCGCCTCGGGCAGCGGGGTTCCCGCCTCGGGCGGCGGGGTTCCCGCCTCGGGCGGCGGGGAGCGATTTGAGAAGGACGGATGGACCTGTACGTCATTCTCGGGGTCGAGCGGAGCGCGTCGGCGGGCGACCTGAAGCGCGCCTACCGGCGGCTCGCGCGGAAGTACCATCCCGACATCAATCCCGGCGACCGCGAGACCGCGGCGGTCTTCCGGCGGATGACCGAGGCCTACGAGACCCTCATCGATCCGGAACGGCGCCGGGACTACGACGCGCACGGCCTCGCCGCGTCGCCGCCCCCCCGGGGCGACATCGCCTTCGAGGGCTTCGACTTCTCGGGGGCCTCGGCCGGCGGCGACGCCGCGTCCAGCTTCGGAGACCTGTTCGCGGAGGTCATCGCCGGGTCGGGCCGCCGGGCGCCGGGGGAGGCGCCGGCCGTCGATCTGCACGCGACGCTGCAGATCACGTTCGAGCAGGCCATGCGGGGAGGGGCGCACGAGGTCACCGTGACCCGGGTCGCCGCCTGCGATGCCTGCGGGGGCGCCGGGACCCGGCGCGTCGCCGAGGGCCGCTGCTCGAGCTGCGCCGGCGCCGGGCATTCCCGCTGGATGCGGGGGCACATGGTGTTCTCGCGCCGCTGCGCAGACTGCGGCGGGACCGGGCGCCGCCGGCACCGTCCCTGCGGCGTGTGCGGGGCCGAGGGGGTCCTGTCGCGCATCGAGGCCATCGCGGTGCCGGTGCCGGCGGGGGTCACGGCGGGGACGAGGCTGCGGGTCTCGGGCGGCGGCAACGCCGGCCGCCGCGGCGGCCCCACCGGGGACCTGTACGTCACGGTGGCCGTGGAGCCGCATCCGCTGTTCCGGCGCGAGGGCGACGACCTGCACCTCGTCCTGCCGATCGCGGTCCACGAGGCGGCGCTGGGGGCGCGGGTCGAGGTGCCGACCGTCGGGGACCCGGCCCGGATACGGATTCCGCCGGGGGCCCAGTCGGGCCAGCGGTTCCGCCTGCGCGGGCGGGGGGCCCCGTCGCCGCGCACGGGCGTGGCGGGAGACCTGCTCGTCGAGGTCAGGATAGTCCTTCCCCGCGTGCTCGACGAGCGGTCGAAGGAGCTGATGCGTCGGTTCGCGGAGAACAGCACCGAGGACGTGCGCGCCGGGCTGTGGTGACGGCGCGCGCGGGCAAGCCGTCAGAAAGCGGGTGGGACATGCCAGGCAGGGGATCGGGGCAGGGCTACTACATGATCAGCGCGGTGGCGCGCCGTTACGACATCCATCCGCAGACGCTGCGGCTCTACGAGCGCGAGGGCCTGCTGAAGCCGTCCCGGACCGAGGGCAACACCCGGCAGTACTCCGACGCGGACCTCGAGCAACTGGAGACGATACTGACGCTGACGCGGGAGCTGGGCGTGAACCTCGCGGGGGTGGAGATCATCCTCAACATGCGGAGCAAGATGGACCGCATGCAGTCGGAGGTCAACGAGTTCATGGCCTACGTCAAGCAGGAGCTCGCCCGCGGGCTCGGAGATTGGGAGCGCCGGCTGGGCACCGCGCTGGTAAGATCGTCACCGACCGATCTGGTCCGCGTGGAGAATCCGGCCGAGGGCGGCCGCGAGCGCGGGGGCGCGGACTGATCGGGCGATTCCCCCCCTGCCGCCGGTGTTCCGGGAGCCGGCAGGGGGCGCGACTCCTCCGATGTCCTGCCCACACTGCGACGGCACGCGCTGGCGCCGGGTGCCCGACGACGGCGCCCTCCGGGTCGAGCGCTGCGAGTGCTGGCGGGAGGACGCGGCGCGGACCCTGCTGGCGGCGGCGCGCATTCCCGCCCGATACCGCGCCTGCGACCTCGCCACGTTCGTCACCTACGAGAACCCTCAGCTCCTTCGGGCGGTCGACCGGGCGCGGCGCTTCGTCGAGGCCTTCCCGGTCGTGGACAAGGGACTGATGTTCATCGGTCCGCCCGGCATCGGCAAGACCCACATCGCGGTGGCGGTCCTCAGGCAGGTGGTGTCGGAGAAGCGGGCGCGGGGCCTGTACTACGACACGCGGACCCTGCTCAACACGATTCGCAGCACCTACGACCCGGTGACCCGCGCCTCCGCGGTGGACGTGCTCCGCCCCGTGATCGAGTCGGAGCTGCTGGTGCTCGACGACCTGGGCGCGGAACGCGTGACCGACTGGGTGGACGAGACCATGAACTTCATCGTCAACACCCGCTACAACGATCGCCGCCCCACCATCTTCACCTCGAACTACGAGGACGTCCCCGATCCAGAGGCGTTCGACTCGCTCCTCGTGCGCGTCGGCGTCCGCATGCATTCGCGGCTCCGCGAGATGTGCGAGTTCCTCGAGTACGACGGTCCCGACTATCGCGACTTCGAGTTCCCGCCGAGCAGCGACGACCTCACCCGCATGTGGAAGGCGAAGCCCCGGCGGAAGCTGCCGGCCAAGACGTCGTCGCGGGCCCGCGCCCGCCTGAAGGCCGGCAAGAGCGATCTGGGATGGTCGGGAGGGCGTTCGGGCGGTTGAGGCCGCCCTCCCCACCCCGGCCGTCCTTCACGCCGCGCGCGAGGCGCACGGCCATCGGGCGCCATGCCAGAGAACGCCATCCCCGCCGCCGGTCCCCTGGGCATCTACCTGCACGTTCCGTTCTGCGAGGCCATCTGCAACTACTGCAACTTCAACCGGGAACTCGTGCAGACCGACCTGAAGCGGCGGTACCTCGCGGCCCTGGCGCGCGAGATCGAGTCGGCGGGAGACGGCGGGCGGGCCGACTCCGTGTTCTTCGGGGGCGGCACCCCGTCAGTGCTCGCCCCCGCCGACGTCGGGGCCCTCATCGCCCGGTGCGCGTCGAGCTTCGCCCTCGATCCGGCGGCCGAGATCACCCTCGAGGCGAACCCGGAGACCGCGTCGAGGCCGCGGCTGGAGGGCTACCGGGCGGCCGGGGTGAACCGGCTCAGCCTCGGCGTGCAGTCGTTCCGCGACGCCGAGCTGCGCCGCCTCGGCCGCGTGCACACCGCGGCGCGGGCGGTCGAGGCGTTCGAGGCGGCCCGGGCCGCCGGGTTCGACGACATCAGCGTCGACCTGATGACGTGGCTGCCGGAGCAGACCCCCGAAGACTGGGGCGAGACCCTCGACGTCCTGCTGCGGCTCGACCCCGGCCACGTCTCGTTCTACCTGCTCGAGCTCTATCCCAACGCCCCGCTGCGGGAGGACATGGCCCGGGGGGGCTGGACGCAGGCGCCGGACGACATCGCGGCCGAGATGTACGACGCGGCCCTCGACCGCCTGGAGGCGGCCGGGTACCGCCAGTACGAGATCTCGAACGCGGCCCGGCCCGGCCGCCGGTGCCGTCACAACCTCAAGTACTGGTCGGACGGCGCGTGGGTCGGGTTCGGGTGCGGCGCGCACTCCACCCGGGGCGGCCGGCGCTGGCGCAACGTGAGCGAAACGGTGTCTTATGTGGAGAGGGTCGCGAACGGGGCGACCCCGGTGGCCCAAGAGCGGGTGCTGTCCACCGGGGAGCGGGCGACCGACGCCCTCTTCCTCGGGCTGCGGCTCACCGGCGGGGTCGACGTCCCCGCGGTCGAGCGGCGGTACGGGGTCAGGGTATGGGAGCGGTGGGGCGGCGATCTGGCGCGATGCGTCGAGGCCGGCCTGCTGGAGGACGACCGGGAACGCCTCCGCCTCACCCGGAAGGGCCGCCTGCTGGCCAGCGAAGTGATGCAGGTGTTCGTCTAGGCGCCGGCGCCGTGGAACGGCGCGGATGCCCGGGGGGCGAGGGCGGCTTTCGGATCTGAGGGAAGGCGGGACGGAGATGGCGGATCTGCGGGGACGAAGGGGTGGGGTTGCCGCCGTCGTGGCGGCGTTTTGGCTGGGGTTCGTGTGCGGGGGCGGGAGTCTTCCCGGGGCGGCGGTGATCGGGGAGGTGTCCGGGCAGCCCCCGCAGGAGCCGGCTCCCGCCCCGGCCTCGCAGCCCCCGCAGGAGCCGGCTCCCGCCCCGGCCTCGCAGCCCCCGCAGGATCCCGCTTCGGCCTCGCAGCCCCCGCAGGAGCCGCCTCCCGCCCCGGAGGAGTCGGGTCCGGCGCCGCAGCCGCCCGAGGGTCCGGCGCCGGCCCCGGACGAGCCGGGGCAGGCGGAAGCGGTGCCGGCGGAGGAGCAGACCCAGGCCGATGCCGTGCCGGAGGAGCCGACGGATCCGGATGCGGAGGCCGAGGCGGCCCCCGTGCCGGAGCCGCCGCTGGTCCAGGAGCGGCCCCGCGAGTTCACCGCCCCCACCGGCATGGTGCTCAACTTCGTCAGCCCCGGCGGGGAGAGCGCTTTCGAGGAGACGATGAGCCGGGTGGCCGAGGCGTTCGCGGCCAGCGAGAGCGAGGAACGGGAGCAGCAGGCGGAAGGCTGGAGCACCTACAAGGCGGAGGAGCCTCTCGCCGACGGCGTGGTCCTGTACGTCTCCTGGCTCGATCCTGTCGTTCCGGGGGCCGACTACTGGGTGCCCGGCATTCTGAACGAGGCCTTCCCGACCGAGGCGCAGACGCTGTACGAGACCTACGCGGGGGCCTTCGCGGACGGGCAGATCCTGCTGAATCTGGTCCCGGTCGCGGGGCCCTGATCCGGCCGGCGATGCGAGTCGGGCGATTCGCTTGGCCGAACGGGCAGGCTGCGATAGAGTAGCGCCTTTGGCCGTGGCCGGTCCCGCTCCGGGGCGCCGGCGGGGCCGCGCGTCGGGGCGCGGGCGCGTCGGGGCGAACGTGTTTGGCGCGGCGGCTCAGTTGCGGTAGAGTAGCGCTTTTTTGTTCGGTGGGTCGGTCCCAGTCGGGTGGAGCCCGGGATTAGAGGAGGAGCAGATGCGGACGATGTGGCGAGAGCGGAGAACTCCCGTGTGGGTGGGCGCGGCGGTCGTGTCGGCGCTGGTCGTTGGCGTGGTGCTCGGAAGCTGGATGGCGCCTCGGCCGGCGATGGCGCAGGCTCCCAGCGTTGTGCTCAACGCCAACTCGGGCCTGTGGCAGTGGGTCGTGAACGACGGCCAGACCGAGAACTTCGAACGGGTCATTCGGGCGTACGGCGAGGCGCTCGCGGCCCGGGCCGGCGGCAGCGCGGGATTCACGCTGTACCGTTCGGCGGCGGGGGGCCCGGCGGTCTACTTCGGACACCTCTCCTCGGTACAGGCCGGCGGCGAGTATCACCCGATCAGGGTGTTGGCCGAGCACTATCCGCCGGGCCCGCCGAACAACGGCGACGAGGTCCGCGCGCTCGTTCCCCTCTACAGCAGCACCAGTCTCGCGCAGCAGGGAATCTTCGACCTGCGCGTCGTGGCGTCGTACTAGGGAACCCGCGTGTAGCACGCGTACAGACCCCCGGTGCGCCGCGCTCGGCCCGGTCCTGGCGGGCGCCCGGGGAGTCTCAGAAGGCGAGATTCACGCCGGCTCGGAAGGCGAGATTCACGCCGGCTCGGAAGGCGAGATTCACGCCGGCTCAGAAGGCGAGATTCACGCCGGTGTAGAACCGGTGGTGCGTCCGGTTCGGCGACGACTCGCCGCGCAACTGGAAGACGCGGTAGTCGAACCGCATCCGGAGCGGCCCGATGAGGCCGACCTTCACCCCGCCCCCGGTGTTGGTCGCGCCGCTGTTCTCGAGCAGCTCCGCCCCCTCTTCACGGTACACCCCGCCGCCGACGGTGGCGTAGAACTGCAGCCCGAACACGGTCGGCGTCTGCGCCAGCACGTTGAACATGCCGGCGTGGCGCCGCGCGTTGCCGCTCTCGTCGGCCGACGTGTCCGAGTACTCGAACTCCAGCCCGAGCAGCAGCAGGGACATGCCCACCGCGAGGCCGCGGACGGGGCGGTTGGTCGGCGTCGTGTTCGAGCCGAGGAAGGCGGTCAGGTCGGCCTCGGCCCGCGGGGCGCCGGCGAGAAGCACGCCCACGAGCAGCAGGAGAACGGGGACGGGTCGTGGCGACATGGTCGGATCGCGGCCGGCGGCGGTGAAGAGGGACGAGGAAGCCAGAATGAAGGAATGATAGCAGAGCCGGCGGCGGTCGGGGGCCGGCCCGCCGGGGCGCGGCGGGGACGCGGTCGGACCCCCGAAACGGTGTGATACAGTGGCCGGAGCACCTCGATGGACTTTCGGCCCACCGACGAGCAGCGCCTGCTGCG
Source organism: Vicinamibacterales bacterium (assembly GCA_965261285.1). GTDB lineage: Bacteria > Acidobacteriota > Vicinamibacteria > Vicinamibacterales > UBA8438 > JAJEEA01. Next base: position 1,477,361 of record OZ253457.1, read on the forward strand.
ACAGTCCGTTCGCGAGTTCGCGGAAACCGAGTTGGCCCCCGACCGCATGGCCTGGGACGAGGCCCAGGGCTTTCCCCTGTCTCTCCTGCCCAAGCTCGGCGGGCTGGGGCTCATGGGCATCCAGTTTCCGGAGCGCTACGGCGGCGCCGGCCTCGACGCGGTGGACTATTGCATCTGCATCGAGGAGCTGGCCCGGGTGGACCCGTCCATCGCCCTCTCGGTGGCCGCCCACAACGGGCTCTCGTCGGCCCACGTCCACCTGTTCGGCACCGAGGCCCAGCGCGCCCGCTGGCTCCCGCCCCTCGCCGCGGGCCGGCACCTCGGGGCCTGGGCCCTGACCGAGTCCGGAGCCGGGAGCGACGCGGGCAGCCTGCGCACGAGCGCGCGCCGGGTCGACGGGGGATGGCGCCTGAACGGCTCCAAGACCTTCACCACGCACGCGACCCTGGCCGAGACGTTCGTGGTCATGGCGGTCACCGACGCGGCGCAGGGGGCCCACGGCATCTCCGCCTTCATCATCGAGCGCGGCGCCCCCGGCCTGACGCCGGGCCGCAAGGAGAACAAGCTCGGCATGCGCGCCAGCGACACCGCGGGGCTGTCGCTCGACGACTGCTTCGTGCCGGCCGACCAGTTGCTCGGCGAGGCCGGGCGCGGGTTCATCGACGCCATGCGGGTCCTCGACGCCGGGCGAATCGGCATCGCCGCCCTCGCCGTGGGCCTGGCCCAGGGCGCCTGGGAGGCGGCGCGGCGTCACGCCGTCGGGCGCGAGCAGTTCGGGCACCCCATCGCGTCGTTCCAGGCGATACAGTTCAAGCTGGCGGACATGGCCACGCGCATCGAGGCGGCGCGCTGGCTCACCTACCGCGCGGCGTGGCTGAAGGACGGCGGCGCCGCCACGACGCGCGAGTCGGCGATGGCCAAGCTGCTCGCGAGCGAGACGGCGGTCCGGGTGGCCGAGGAGGGCGTGCAGATTCACGGCGGCTACGGCTTCGTGAAGGACTACCCGGCCGAGAAGTTCTTCCGCGACGTGAAGCTGACGACCATCGGCGAGGGCACCAGCGAGATCCAGCGCCTCATCATCGCCAGGCAGGTCCTGGACGCCGCGCCATGACGGCCGACACGCGCGAGCTCGCGGCCGGGGTGTTCGAGGGCGACCGGAGGGCCGTCGCGCGGGCGATCTCCCGCGTCGAGGCCGAAGGGCCGGCGGCGGCGGCGATGGTGCGCGCGGTCCACGCGCGGACCGGCCGGGGGTACCTGGTCGGGGTGACGGGCGCGCCGGGGGTGGGCAAGAGCACCCTGGTCGACCGCCTGACCGCGGTCCTGCGCTCGCGGGGGCGGACGGTGGGGATTCTCGCCGTCGATCCGAGCAGCCCGTTCAGCGGCGGCGCGGTGCTGGGGGACCGGGTGCGGATGCAGGCCCACGCCGGCGACGACGGGGTCTTCGTGCGGAGCATGGCGAGCCGGGGCCGGCTCGGCGGGCTGTCGCGGGCCACCGCCGACGCGGCCCTGGTGCTGGACGCGGCGGGGTTCGACGTCATCGTCATCGAGACGGTGGGGGTGGGGCAGGCCGAGGTCGAGATCTCGCGCGCCGCCGACGTCACGCTGGTGGTGACGATGCCCGGCGGCGGCGACGGCGTGCAGGCCCTGAAGGCGGGGGTCATGGAGATCGCGGACGTGTTCGTGGTCAACAAGGCCGACCACGCGGGGGCGGACCGGGCGGCGGCGGAGATCGAGGCGGTGCTGCGCCTGAACGAGTACGGCCCCGCCGACTGGCGGCCGCCGGTGCTGCGGACCCGGGCGACCGAGGGAGGCGGGGTCGAGGAGGTCGTCGAGGCGGTGGGGCGGTTTCGGGCGCGGGGCGGGGACGGCGCGGAGGCGCGGCGCCGGGCGCGGGTGAGGGCCCGGGTCCGGGAGCTGGTGTCGCGGCGCTTCCTGGAGCACGCCGAGCGACGGGCGCTCGGGCCGGGCGGCTTCGACCGGTTCGTCGATCAGGTGGCCGACACGGTTATCGATCCGTACACGGCGGCCGAGCGCATACTGGAGCTGGCCGTCGGCGGCGCCGCCGACGGCGCGCCCGGGTCCCGTTCGAGACTGGAGGTCGGATGAAGGCGACGCTGGATCACATCGGTATCGCGGTCCGCGACCTGGATGCGGCGCTGGCCTTCTACCGGGACGCGCTGGGGCTGGACGTGGGCGAGGCGGAGGAGGTGCCGTCCGAGCGCGTCCGCGCGCAGTTCCTGCCCCTCGGCGAGACCGCGCTGGAGCTGCTGGAGGCGACCGACGAGGGCTCGGCCATCGCGCGGTCCATCGAGCGCCGCGGCCCCGGCATCCACCACATCACCCTGCGGGTGGCGGATCTGGCGGCGGCCCTCGCCGGCCTCCGCGAACGAGGGGTCAGGCTGGTCGACGAGCATCCGCGGCCCGGGGCCGGCGGCAGCCGCGTGGCCTTCATCCATCCCTCCGCGGCGCAGGGCGTGCTCATCGAGCTGAAGGAGGGTCCGCGCCGGTGAGGCGGCGGGCGCCCGGGAGCGGGGACGTCCCGCCGGCGCCGGCCGGGGAATCTGCGCCGTGGCGCGCGCGCGGGTTCCCGGCGGGTCGACCGGGCGCCCGGCGGAGCCGAACGCGGCGCTGGGCGGGCAGGCTGTCGCGCCGCCGCCGGCGGTGAGGGGAGAAGCGTGGACATGCCAGAGTCGGGGGTCCGAATCGGGGTCATCGGGGGCAGCGGCCTGTACGCCATGGAGGCGCTGACGAACCGGGAGACGGTCGAGGTGTCGACGCCCTTCGGCGAGCCTTCCGCGCCGTACGTCGTGGGCGACCTCGACGGCCGGCGCGTCGCCTTCCTCGCCCGGCACGGCGAAGGGCACCGGCTGATGCCGTCCGAGCTGAACTTCAGGGCCAACATCTTCGGGCTCAAGACCCTCGGGGTCGAGTGGATCCTGTCGGCCAGCGCGGTGGGCAGCCTGCAGGAACGGTACCGGCCGCTCGACATCGTGGTCCCCGACCAGTTGCTCGACCGGACCCGCGGGCGCGTCGGCACCTTCTTCGGCGGCGGCGTCGCCGCCCACGTCGGCTTCGCGCATCCGTTCTGCAAGGCCCTCGGGGACATCGTGGTCGACGCGGGGACGCGGTCCGGGGCGACGGTCCATCGCGGCGGCACCTACGTGTGCATGGAGGGGCCGCAGTTCTCCACCCTCGCCGAGTCGCGGCTCTACCGCTCCTGGGGGATGGACGTCATCGGCATGACCAACCTGCAGGAGGCGAAGCTGGCCCGCGAGGCGGAGATCTGCTACTCGACGCTCGCGCTGGTCACCGACTACGACTGCTGGCACGAGGGCCACGACGACGTGACGGTGGAGATGGTCGTCGCCATCCTGCAGCAGAACGCGGTCACCGCGCAGCGGGTCGTGCGCGAGGCGGTGGCGCGCCTCCCCGTCGAGCGGGGCTGCGAGTGCGCGACGGCGCTCGCCTCGGCTATCATTACGCGGCCGGAGCTGATTCCGGCGTCGGTGAAGCGGGATCTCGCGCCCATCCTCGGCAAGTATGTCTCGTAGACGCAGAAGCAGCCCGGCGGTGGCGGCGCGGCGGCGGGAGGGCCGCCGGCCGACGCCGCGCGGCGGAGAGATCCGGCCTGCGCATCGCCGCGGCGCCCCGGGCGGCGGCGCGTCGGGGCGGGAAGGGTCGGTGCGGCCGTGCATCCGATAGTGACGGTCGGTTCCGTGGCGTTCGATTCCGTAAAGACGCCGTTCGGGGAGGCGTCCCGGGTGGTCGGCGGGGCGGCCACGTACTTCAGCGTCGCCGCGTCCTTCTTCACCGACGTGCGGCTCGTGGGGGTGGTGGGCGAGGACTTCGCCGACGAGCACGCGCGGGTCTTCGCGGGGCGGCGCATCGACACGGCCGGCCTGCAGCGCGTGCCGGGCGAGACGTTCCGCTGGAAGGGCGAGTACGGCTTCGACCTCAACACCCGCGAGACGATCTACACGCGGCTGAACGTGTTCGAGCGGTTTCGCCCGGTCCTGCCCGACGAGTACCGGTCCACGCCCTTCGTCTTCCTCGCCAACATCCATCCCGCGCTGCAGGCCGAGGTGTTGACCCAGGTGGAGCGGCCGCGGTTCGTGGCCGCCGACACCATGAACTACTGGATCGAAGGCACCCCGGAGGAGCTGCGGGCGGTGCTGGGCCGGATCGACGCCCTGGTGATCAACGACGAGGAGGCGCGGCAGCTCGCGGGCGAGTCGAACGTCGTCAAGGCGGCGCGCGCCATCCAGAAGCTGGGCCCCCGGCTTCTCGTGATCAAGCGCGGCGAGCACGGGGTGCTGATGACGCGCGACGACGGCTTCTTCGCCGCGCCCGGCATGCCTCTGGACACGGTGATGGACCCGACCGGGGCCGGCGACACCTTCGCGGGCGGGTTCATGGGGTATCTGGCGTCGGCCCCCGAGACCACCGACGAGGTGCTCACCCGGGCCGCCATCGCCGGCAGCGCCCTCGCCTCGCTGGCCGTCGAGGACTTCGGGCTCGACGGGCTGCTCAGGGCGTCGTCGAAGACCATCGACCAGCGGTTCCAGGCGTTCAAGCGGCTGACCCACTTCGAGGTGCTGTGACGGAAGGGACTGCGCGTCGTTGGATCGGCGGTGCGTTCACGGCGGTCACGCTGGGCTGGCTGCTCCTGGTCCTGCTGACGCCGGTGGCGCTGGCCCGCGACATCGGGGGGCGAACCGCGGCCGTGGCGGCGGCCGGGACGTACCTGATCGGGGGGGTCGTCTGTCACCAGCGTCCGGAGCGGTCGTTCCATCTCCACGGCGTGCAGATGCCGGTGTGCGCGCGGTGCGCGGGGCTGTATCTGGGCGCGGGGCTGGGCGTGCTCGCGGCGGCCGGATTCCGGCGCCGCGGCGTCGGCCGGGGAGCCGGGGCGGCGGAACGGCTCGGGGGGCGGGCGCGCCCGGCGGCAGCCGGCGGCGGGACCGGTCCGCCGCCGACGAACCGGGAGGGTGACATCGGAGCGCGTCGCCCGGCGGCAGCCGGCGGCGGTCCGCCGCCGACGAACCGGGCGGGTGACAGGGAGGCGCGTCGCCCGGCGGCAGCCGGCGGCGGGAACGGCCGGGCGCCCGCGTGGCTGCGGTGGGCGGTGCTGGCGGCGGCGGCGCCCACCGGCATCACGTTCGCGGCCGAGATGGCCGGCTGGATGCCGTCCATCGGGGAGCTGAGGGCGGTGGCAGGGGTGCCGTTGGGAGTGGCGGTGACATGGGTCGCAAGTCTCGTGATTCGCGGCGAACTCGCGTAGCCCCGGCGGCCCCGGCGGCCGCGGCGGGCCCGGACCGGAACCAGGCGCTGGCCGCGGCGGCGCTCGGCTGGGTCGTCCCGGGGGGCGGTCATCTGTGGCTGGCGCGCCGCCAGAAGGGCCTGGTGTTCCTGGTCGCCATTCCCCTGATGTTCGCGGTCGGGCTGGGGTTCGGCGGCCGGCTGTTTCCGTTCGACTCCGGCCAACCCCTGGTGCTGCTCGCCGCGTTCGCCGATCTGGGCAACGGCCTGCCCTATCTCGTCGCCCGCCTGGCGGGGCTCGGCGAGGGCCGCGTCGTCGCCGAGTCGTTCGAGTACGGCAACACGTTCATCATCGTCTCCGGCCTGTTGAACATGCTGGTCGCCCTCGATGCCTACGACGTGGCGCTGGGCCGCCGCCAGGGGTCGGCGCCGCAGGCGCCCGCGCCGTAGCGGGGAGCGGGCTCCGGCGAGTCGGCCGGGGCGCCGGGCGGCGCCGCCGCGACGACCGTCGGGCCGGGGCGCCGACTCCTGTTAGGCTTGGGTGGGGGGGCGGCGTGGCCGCGGAGGCGGCGGACGGGGCCGCCGGCGGTTGCCGGCGGGGAGGAAGATGTCGAGTCATCTGCTGGTGATGATGCTGTTCGCGGGGTTCGTGTCGCTGATCTTCGCGGTGTTGATGCAGGACCGGCCGGCCGAGCAGTTGAAGCTGGGCGGCCGGCTGTTCGCCGGCTTCGTGGGCGCCGCCCTTGTGCTGGGCTGGATCCTGTATCCCTTCCCCCTGTGATCCGCCGTCCCTATCTGATGGCTCGCGGACGGCGGGGCGGCCTGATGGCTCGCGGACGGCGGGGCGGCCTGCGCGCGCATCTCCGGGTCTGGGGCCCGGTGTGGGCGGCCATGGCCCTGATCTTCGCCGCGTCGGCCCTGTCGCGCGTGCCGTCGGCGGCTGGCGCGGTCGACGACAAGATCTGGCACGGGCTGGGCTACGGCGTGCTGGCGGCCCTGTTGCTCCGCGCCTTCGCGGCGGCGCGCTGGGAGGCGGTGACGGGTCGGACCGCCCTGCTCGCGACCGCGGTGGCGACGCTGTACGGCGTGACCGACGAGCTGCATCAGTGGTTCGTGCCGGGGCGCACCGCCGAGTGGTCGGACCTGGTCGCCGACGCGACCGGCGCCGCCGTCGTCTGCGGCGCCCTGTGGGCGTGGCGCTCGCGCGTGGCGCGCGGGCGCGCTCCTCGGCCGGAAGGGACTTCATGAACGACGATCGGATCCTGATCGAACGGACCGGAGCGGTGGCCACGGTCACCGTCAACCGGCCGAAGGTGCTCAACGCCCTGAACGCGGAGACGGTCGCCGCCCTGACCGCGGCCTTCGCCGATCTTCGGACCGACGACGAGGTCCGGGCCGTCGTGCTGACCGGCGCCGGCGACCGCGCGTTCATCGCCGGGGCCGACATCGGCGAGCTCGCACGGCTGACGCCGCAGACCGCGCGCGCCCTCACCGATGCCGGGCACCGCATGTGCGACCTCGTCGAGGGCCTCGGCAAGCCGGTGATCGCCGCCGTCAACGGCTACGCCCTCGGCGGCGGCTGCGAGGTCGCGATGGCCTGCACGTGCCGGGTCGCGGCGAGGACGGCCAGGCTGGGGCTGCCCGAGATCACGTTGGGGATCATCCCCGGCTACGGCGGCACCCAGCGGCTTCCGCGCCTCGTGGGGCGGGGGCGGGCCCTCGAGATGATGCTCACCGGCGCGCCGATCACGGCGGAGGAGGCCTGGCGCATCGGCCTCGTGAACCGGGTGGTCGAGCCGGACGCGCTGGCCGCGGAGGCCCTCGGGCTGGCGGGCGCCATCGCCGCGCAGGCCCCCGAGGCGGTGCGCCGCATTATCGACGTGGTCAACCACGGCCTTGACATGTCGATGGCCGACGCCACCGCGCTCGAGGCGACCGCCTTCGGGCTCGTCTGGGCGACCGACGACGCGCGGGAGGGCACGACCGCGTTCCTGGAGAAGCGGAAGGCGAGGTTCACGGGCCGGTGAGCGCGCAGGGCCCGACCGCGGGCGGCGAGAGCGGCGGCGTCCGCGTCGGCCTCGTCGTGTCGCGCTACAACGACTTCGTCACCGACCGGCTGCGGGACGGCGCGATGGAGGCGCTGCGGGCGGCCGGGGTGGGCGACGAGGCCGTCGTGGTGGCGCCGGTGCCGGGGGCGTTCGAGGTGCCGCAGGCGGCGCGTCGGCTCGCGTCGGCCGGCGGCGTCGACGCGGTGGTCGGCCTCGGCTGCCTCATCCGCGGCGAGACGCCCCACTTCGAGGTGATCGCGGCGGCCGTCGCCCACGGCCTGACGCAGGCGGCGCTCGACAGCGGCGTGCCGATGGCGTTCGGGGTGCTGACCACCAACTCGGCGGAAGAGGCGCTGGCCCGGGCCGGGCCGGGCTCGTCGAACAAGGGGTGGGAGGCGGCGGACGCGGCGCTGGCGATGGTCCGCCTCTTTCGGCGGCTGCCGCCTCCCGGCACGCGGGGGCGCCCGGCGTGAGCGGCGCGGCCGCGTCGGACCCCGCGGGCCGACATCAGGGTCGGGTGGCGGCCCTGCAGTTGCTGTACCAGCGCGAGGTCGGCGGCGTCGAGGGGCCGCGGCTCGACCGTGCGGTCGGGCTCTACTGGCGCGAGCACCCCGCCCCGGACGGCCCGCGGCAGTTCGCGGACGGCCTGCTGCGGGGGACCGTGGACGCGCTGGACCGCATCGACCCCCTCATCGAGTCGGCCGCCGACAACTGGCGCCTCTCGCGGATGGCGGTGATCGACCGGCTCGTCCTCCGGCTGGCGGTGTACGAGCTGCTCGCGGCCGAGACGCCCCCCGCGGTGGTGATCGACGAGGCGATCGAGCTGGCCCGGACCTTCAGCGACGAGCCGTCCCCGCGCTTCGTGAACGGGGTGCTCGACGCGGTCCGGCGCGGGCTCGACCGGGACCGGGGCGACACCGGGTCCGCGGCGCCCTGAGCGGGGCGACACCGCGCCCTCTGACCGGCGCGGGCGCCCGCGGGTCGGTCGGCGCGCGGGGGCCGCGGACGGTTTCGAGGAAGCGTCTGCGCCGTGCAGCGGCGGGGGCGCCCGGAGGTGGTGGCACAGGCGGCGCTGGAAGCCGCACGCGACGATTCCCGGGGCCATGGCCGAATCTCGAGAGAACGATCAGCGCGCCCAGCGGCGCGCCAACCTCGCCTCGCTCGCCGACCTCGGCGTTCCCGCCTACCCCCACGCCTTCCGGGGCGCGGACGGCGCGAGGGACACCGTCTCGGCCCTCGTGGACACCCACGGGGCGGCCGGCGGCGCGGAGCTCGAGGCCGCGCCGGTCCACGCCGCGACGGCCGGCCGGATCCTCATCGTGCGGAGCTTCGGGAAGGCCCGCTTCCTCGTGATCTCCGACGGCCGGAAGCGCATCCAGGTCTACCTGCGGAAGGACTCGCTGTCCGAGCGGGACTTCCGGGTCGCGGGGCTGCTCGACATCGGCGACCAGATCGGGGTCGAGGGCCGCCTCTTCCGGACCCGGACCGACGAGCTGACGGTGTGGGCGGACCGCCTCGAGTTCCTCGCCAAGTGCCATCGGCCCCTGCCCGAGAAGTGGCACGGCCTGACCGACGTCGAGACCCGCTACCGCCAGCGCTACCTCGACCTCATCGTCAATCCCGGGTCCCGGGCGGTGTTCGAGGCGCGCGCGCGGGTGCTCGCCTCGATCCGCCGGTTCATGGAGCACCCCGACCGCGGCTTTCTCGAGGTCGAGACGCCGATGATGCAGCCCATCGCGGGCGGCGCGCTCGCCCGGCCGTTCGTGACCCACCACAACGCGCAGGACATGGAGCTCTACCTGCGCATCGCGCCCGAGCTCTACCTCAAGCGGCTCGTCGTCGGCGGCATGGAGCGGGTCTACGAGATCAACCGGAACTTCCGCAACGAGGGCATCTCGACCCAGCACAACCCCGAGTTCACGATGCTCGAGTTCTATCAGGCGTACAGCGACTACCGCGACCTGATGACGATGACCGAGCGGATGCTGGAGACGGTGGCGCGCGACGTCGCCGGGTTCGGCCGGGGCGCCGACGGGGTGGCCGCCGGTGGGGCCGGGGCGCCCGGCGCGGCTTCGCCCGAGCCGGGGCCGCGGCGGACGCGAATCGACGGCGCGGGCGCCCCCGGTGGGGCTCCTCCCGAGCCGGGGCGGAGGCGGGTGCGAATCGACGGCGCGGGTGCTCCCGGCGCGGGCACGCCCGAGGCGGAGCACGGGCGTTGGCAACCCGGCGGCGCGGGCACGCCCGGCGGGACGGACGACGCCGCGGTGACCTTCGGCGGCCGGACCCTGTCGTTTCGCGGGCCCTACCCGCGCCTGAGGCTGCGGCAGGCGGTGTGCGACGCGGCCGCGGAACGGCTCGGCGCCCCGGTTTCCGAGCCGGACCTGCGGTGCCGCGAGACGGCGGCGCAGCTCGCCGCGCGCCTCGGCGTCGAGACGAGGCCCGACCAGGGGCCCGGCAAGATCGCCCTGGAGATCTTCGAACGGCTCTGCGAGCCCGCCCTCGTGCAGCCGACGTTCGTGCACGACTTCCCGACCGAGGTGTCGCCGCTGTCGAAGCAGTGCGACGACGATCCGGACACCGTCGAGCGCTTCGAGCTGTACGCGGCCGGCATGGAGCTCGCGAACGGGTTCAGCGAGCTCAACGACCCCGTCGAGCAGCGGCGGCGGTTCGAGGCCCAGATCCGCGATCGGGAGGGGGGCGATGCGGAGGCGCACCGCATGGACGAGGACTACGTCCGCGCGCTCGAGTACGGCCTGCCGCCGACGGCCGGCGAGGGGATCGGCATCGACCGGCTGGTGATGATCCTGACCGACAGCCCGTCCATCCGCGACGTGATCCTGTTTCCCCTCATGCGCGCCAAGTGATTTAGGACGACATGAGGCTGCCGACGACGCCCCCGATGCGGCCCGCCTTCAGCGGCTCATGCGTCAGGAGGCTGCCGACGACGCTCCTGATGCGGCCCGCCTTCAGCGGTTCATGCGTCGGGGACGTGGCAAGCTGTCTCCGTCACTGTCCCTGCCCGGAAGAGATGGAATGACCCTGCCTTTCGAGCTCTACGTCGCCACCCGCTACCTGCTGGCGAAGCGCCGCCAGGCGTTCATCTCGGTGATCTCGGCCGTCTCCGCGCTGGGGGTGACGGTCGGGGTCATGGCCCTGATCATCGCCCTCGCCCTGATGACCGGCATGCAGCGGGAGATCCGGGACCGCATCGTCGGGTCGGCCGCCCACGTCTACGTCCAGAAGCTGCTCGGGGGGGGGCTGGTCGATCACGAGGCGGAGGCCGCGAGGCTCGTAGCGGTGCCCGGGGTCGTCGCCGCGGCCCCGGTCATCCTCGGGTACGGGATGGCCACGGCCCACGGCGTCGACGCGTTCGTCACCCTCAAGGGGGTGGACCCGGTGCTCGAGGCGCAGGTCACCGAGGTCGCCGAGTCGATCGTCCTGGGGAGCTTCGCGGCGCTGTCCGAGCCGCGCGAGGGCGTCCTGGGCGGGGTGGTCATCGGCGACGATCTGTCGCGCTCGCTACGGGCGTCGGTCGGCGACACCGTTTCCGTGCTCACGGTGCAGGGGGCGACGCTGTCGCCCATGGGGCTGGTGCCGCGGTGGCGGCGCCTCGAGGTGGTCGGCGTCTTCAGCCTCGGGCTGCGGGAGTACGACACCTCGTACGGCTTCGTCACCCTCGACGTGGCCGGCCGCCTGTTCAACAAGGACCGGGCCGACATGATCGAGCTGCGCGTCGAGGACGTCGACGATGCCCCGGCGGTGGCGAGCGCGGTCGAGACCCTGGGGGCCGAGTACTTCGCGCAGGATTGGGGCCAGTTGAACCAGGCGCTGTTCTCGGCCCTGTGGCTCGAGAAGATGGCCATCGGCATCACCATCGGACTCATCATGATGGTGGCCGCCCTCAACATCGTGGCGTCGCTGGTGCTGCTGGTCATGGAGAAGAGCCGGGACATCGCCATTCTCAAGACGATGGGGGCCTCGTCGCGCAGCGTCCGGATCATCTTCGTGCTGCAGGGCGGGATCATCGGGGCGGTGGGGACCGCCGTCGGCGCCGCGTGCGGGGTCGCGTTGTCCTGGGCCGCCGACCGGTATCAGTGGATCCGGTTGCCGGAGATGGTGTACGACGGGGTGGCCTCGGTGCCGTTCACGGTCGAGGCGGGCAACTTCCTCCTGGTCGTGGCGGGCTCGCTCGTGGTGTGCCTGCTCGCGACCCTGTATCCGTCGCGCCAGGCGTCGCGGCTCGACCCGGCCGAGGCGCTCCGTTACCAGTAGGAGTCCGCGACGGCGGCGGACTCCTGTAGGATGGGTCGGGCGCGGGGCGGCGGCCGCAGCGCGATCCGGCGGTCGCGTTCGGCGCCGATTGGCGGGCCGCCTTCGCCGTCCCCGCTCACCGTCCATGGCCTTCCTAGACGTCCGCGCCCTTTCCAAGTCCTACGCCGTCGGCGACCGGCGGCTGAGGGTTCTGCACGACCTGGATCTCGCCCTCGACGAGGGCGAGATGATCGCCGTCGTCGGCGCCTCCGGGGTCGGGAAGAGCACGCTGCTGCACTGCGCGGGCGGGCTCGACGCCATCGACGGGGGCAGCATCACGATCGCGGGGACCGAGCTGTCCGCCGCCGGCGACGACGAGCGGGTGGCGTTCCGCAACCGGCACGTCGGGTTCGTCTTCCAGTCCCACCACCTGCTGCCGGAGTTCAGCGCCGTCGAGAACGTGGCGATGCCGCTGCGCATCGCGAGGGAGGCGCGCGGGGAGGCGCACCGCCGGGCCGAGGCGCTGCTGCGCGAGGTGGGGCTCGGCGAGCGGCTGACCCACCGGCCCGGGATGCTCTCGGGCGGCGAGCAGCAGCGCGCGGCGGTGGCCCGCGCGCTCGTCATGCAGCCGGCCCTCCTGCTCGCGGACGAGCCCACCGGCGACCTCGACGAGCAGACCGGCCGCGACCTCCACGCGCTGCTGCGGCGCCTCCACGAGGCGCGGCGGCTTACCTCGCTCATCGCCACCCACAACCTGCAGCTCGCGGCCGCGTGCGACCGCGTGTTGCGCCTCGAGGACGGCCGTCTGCGCCCCGCCTGAGGGGCCGCCGGCCCGACCCCGCGCGGCGTCGGTCGAGCGCGGCGAGCCCCCGCGGGCGAGGCCCCCGGGCCGCGTCCGCGAGGACCGGCGCTTGCGGGGCGACCCGGGGGCTTGCCGTATAATGGCGAAAACCGCCCTTGTACGGTCTCGCCGGCGTCCCGCAGCGTGTCGATGCCGCCGGTTGTCACGGTGAAGTCAGGGGTCAACCGATGTTCGAGCGCTACACCGAGCGGGCACGCCGGGTCCTGTTCTTCGCCCGCTACGAGGCGAGTCAGCTCGGGAGCATCTCGATCGAGACCGAGCACCTGCTGCTCGGCCTGATCCGGGAGGGCAAGGGGTTGACGAGCCGCATCTTCGCGCGCTCGCACCTGTCGCTCGAGGGCATCCGCAAGGACATCGAGGGGCGGACGGTGTTCCGCGAGAAGGTGTCGACCTCGGTGGAGATCCCCTTCAGCACCGAGACCAAGCGCGTCCTGCAGTTCGCGGCCGAGGAGGCCGACCGGCTGCTGCACAACTACGTGGGAACCGAGCACCTGCTGCTCGGCCTCCTGCGCGAGGAGCGCTGCGTCGCCGCGTCGATTCTCGTCGAGAAGGGCATGCGGCTGAACACCGTGCGCGAGGACGTCGTCCAGCTCCTGAACGAGAAGACCACCCTCACGCGGGTCAAGGAGACGCCGCTGCTCGCCGAGTTCAGCCGCGACCTCACCGAGAGCGCGATGAAGAACCGGCTCGACCCGCTCATCGGGCGCCCGCTCGAGCTCGAGCGCGTGCAGCAGGTGCTGTGCCGGCGCAACAAGAACAACGCGGTGCTCATCGGCGAGCCGGGGGTCGGGAAGACCGCCATCGTCGAGGGCCTCGCCCAGCGCATCGTCGGCGGCGAGGTGCCGCACTTCCTCGCCGACAAGCGCATCCTCGCCCTCGACATCTCCCTCATCGTCGCCGGCACCAAGTACCGGGGGCAGTTCGAGGAGCGCCTCAAGGCGATCATGAAGGAGCTCGTCGAGAACCCGAACATCATCCTGTTCATCGACGAGCTGCACACGCTGGTGGGGGCCGGCTCCGCCGAGGGGTCGCTCGACGCCGCGAACATCCTCAAGCCGGCCCTGTCGCGCGGCGAGATCCGCTGCATCGGGGCCACCACCCCGGCCGAGTACCGGCGGCACATCGAGAAGGACCGGTCGCTCGAGCGGCGGTTCCAGGCCGTCAAGGTCGAGCCGACGAGCGAGACCGACGCCCTCGAGGTGCTGCTCGGGGTGAAGGACCGCTACGAGTCGTTCCACCACGTCGCCTACACGCCGGAGGCCCTCGAGGCCGCGGTCTACCAGTCGAGCCGCTACATCACCGAGCGGTTCCTGCCCGACAAGGCCATCGACCTCCTCGACGAGGCGGGGTCGCGCGCCAAGCTCCGGGAGGCCCGGTTCAGCGAGGAGCTCGGCGACATCAACCGCGACATCCGCACCGCGGTCGCGCAGATGGAGAGCGCGGCGGCCCAGAAGGACTTCGAGAAGGCGCAGTACTTCAAGGAGCAGGAGGTGGTCGCCCGCGAGAACCTCCAGTACGTGCGGGAGCGCTTCGACGAGCGGGTCGGCACGGCCCCCATCGAGGTCGGCAAGCAGGACATCGACGGCGTCGTGGCGACGTGGACCGGCGTGCCCCTGACGTCGATCAACAAGGACGAGGGCGACCGGCTGCTGCAGATGGAGGGCGAGCTCCACCGGCGGGTCGTCAGCCAGGAGCACGCCACGTCGGCGCTCGCCCGCGCCATACGACGGTCGCGCGCCGGCCTGAAGTCGCCCGACCGGCCCGTGGGCAGCTTCGTGTTCCTCGGGCCCACCGGCGTCGGGAAGACCGAGCTCGCGCGGGCCCTCGCCAACTTCCTGTTCGGGAGCGACTCGGCCCTCATCCGCTTCGACATGTCAGAGTACATGGAGAAGCACTCGGTCTCGAAGCTCATCGGGTCGCCGCCCGGCTACGTGGGGCACGAGGAGGGCGGCCAGCTCACCGAGAAGGTCAAGCGGCATCCCTACTCGGTGGTGCTGCTCGACGAGATCGAGAAGGCCCATCCGGACCTGTTCAACATCCTGCTGCAGGTGTTCGAGGACGGGCACCTGACCGACGGCCTGGGAAACCGCATCAGCTTCAAGAACGCGATCATCATCATGACCTCGAACATCGGGGCCCGCTTCATCCAGAAGAAGGCCTCGCTGGGGTTCCAGCCCGCCGACGCCGGCCAGGTCCAGCGCAGCGTCAGCGACATGGTGCTGGGCGAGGTGAGGCGCACCTTCAACCCCGAGTTCCTCAACCGGCTCGACGAGGTCATCGTCTTCGACGCCCTCGTCGACGACGACCTGCGGCGCATCACGCAACTGCTGGTCGAGCAGCTCAACGAGCATCTCGTCGACCGCAAGCTGCAGATCAGCCTCGCCCCGGAGGTCGTCGACTGGGTGATCGAGATGACGTGCAAGGACCGGTCGTACGGCGCGCGGCCGCTCCGGCGGGCGATTCAGCGGTACGTCGAGGACCCGCTCTCCGAGGAGCTGATACGCGGACGCCTGGGGGGCGGCGAGATCGAGGTGTACCTCGACGACGGCGAGCTGAGCTATCGCGACGCGGCGCGGACCTACGACGGCCGCCGGCTGACCGCGAGCGTCTAAAGGATCCGGGGGGGGCGGTGCCGCCTGCCCCCGGCAGCGGAGGACCCGGCAGAACGGGCGGGAAGACCATGAGACGTTCACCACTTCCGGCGGTTGCGATCGCCCTGGCGGTCGGGGTCGGCCCCGTCGACGCCGGCGCGGCGGCGGGGGAACCTGGTGCGGCGGGCGAGCCGCGCGCGGAGGCCGGGCAGTTCCAGCCGCCGCCCCTGCCCCCGCCCGACTCGCCGACGCTGTTCACGACGATCCAGTTGGCGGCCCCCACCCAGGGCAACGTCCTCAGCGTGGAGGGGCAGACGTACCTCTACTACATGGAGATCGACGACTACGTCAGCCTGCCGTCCCAGGGACGCTGGACGCCCTACGACGAGACCATCGAGGAGGTGCTGCTCGGCGACTTCGAGCGGCTGTGGAACACCGGCTTCCTGACCGACCTGACCATCGAGATCGTCGACGACCCCTATCCCAACGGGGTCCAGGGCCGCCGCGCGATCTTCGTCCTGGAGGAGCGCGAGCGGGTCCGGATCGTCAACTTCGAGGGCTCCGAGGAGTACGACCGGGCCGAGATCGACGAGGCCATGGAGTCGGTGGGCATCGAGCTGCGCCTGGACAGCCGCATCGGGCCCGGCGTGATCCGGCGCACCGAGGGGCTGCTGCGGGAGATGTGGGCCGAGAAGGGGTTCCAGTTCGCCGAGGTGACCCACGAGATCGCCGCCCTGGCCGGCGGACCGCGGGTGGTGGAGCTCACGTTCCACATCGACGCGGGGCCCAAGGTCCAGGTCTCGGACATCTCCTTCGTCGGCAACGACAACATCAGCGATCGGTCGCTCAAGGGCCAGATGAGGTTCACGAAGGAGCGCTGGCTGTTCTCGTTCATCGGCGGCCGGGGGACGTACCGGCCCTTCGGGTTCGAGCAGGACGCCGACCTGCTGGTGGCGCACTACCGGAACAACGGCTACATCGAGGCCCAGGTCGGCCAGCCGGAGCTGGAGTACCTCGACATGTCCGAGTCCGGCGAGAGCCGGCCGGTGCGGCTGAGGATTCCCGTGAGCGAGGGAGATCGGTACCGCGTCGGGACCCTGGACTTCGACGGGCACGACGTGTTGCGGACCGAGGCCCTGAGCGGGATCTTCTCGGGGCTGGAGCCGGGCGACTACTACTCGGAGCAGGTGGTCCGCGACGCGTTCGACGTGGCCCGCGAGGCCTACGGGGCCATCGGCTACTACGAGATGACGGTGTTCCCCGACCTCCTCCCGCGCCTCGAGGACGACGGGGCGCCGGCGCGGATCGACGGCGACCCGGTCGTCGACGTGACGATCCGGGTGCAGGAGGGGGAGCAGTACTTCGTCAACCGCATCACCTTCGTGGGCAACAACACCACCCACGACGAGGTCATCCGGCGCGAGATCAACCTGTTCGAGCGGGGCGTCTTCAACACCGAGGCGCTCCGGTTCAGCGTGCGGCGGCTCAACCAGCTCGGGTACTTCGAGCCGCTCGACGAGGACAACGCCATCCAGATCGAGAAGCGGCCGGGGGTGGACAACGAGGTCGATCTGACCCTCGAGGTCGAGGAGACCAACCTCAACCAGTTGACGTTCGGGGCCGGCGCCTCGCAGTTCGACGGCTTCTTCCTGCAGTTGGCGTTCCAGACCACCAACTTCCTCGGCCGCGGCGAGTCGCTGTCGCTGTCGCTGCAGAACGGCGAGCGCATCAAGAACTACGTCGTGGGCTTCACCGAGCCGTATCTCTTCGGGAAGCCGGTCACCGCCGGGTTCAACGTCTTCCGGCGCGACATCCGCTTCATCAACCAGTTCACGCAGAGCTCGGTCGGCGCCACGACGTCGTTCGGGATGCGGGCGGGGCGGTGGTCGCAGTTCTTCCTCGGGTACTCGTTCGAGGAGACCGACGTCGGCGAGATCAACCCCGCGTTCCTGAACCCCCGGCTCCTGCAGTTCAACCCGTTCCTGCAGGACGCCCTGCTGCTCGGCGAGGGCGGCGCGCGGACCATCAGCTCGGTCACGCCCTCGTTCGTCTACAACACCGTCGACCACCCGATCTTCCCGATGACCGGCCACCGGTACACGGCGGCGTTCGAGGTGGCCCCCGGCAGCGTGCTGGGCGGCAACACGCACTTCTACAAGCCTTCGTTCGAGGGGGTCTGGTTCCTGCGCCATCACCCGAAGCTGACGTTCGGGCTGCGGGCGCGCGCCGAGTACATCGCGCCGATTGCCGGGACCGAGACGCTGCCCATCTTCGAGCTGCTGGCGATGGGGGGCGAGTTCAGCCTGCGCGGCTTCGACATCCGCACCGTGGGGCCGAACGACCCGCTCGTCTTCGACGCCGCCGGGAACGTCGTCTCGGGCAGCGGGCTGGTGATCGGCGGCAACAAGAGCATGCTCTTCAACGCCGAGTACATCTTCGCGATCGCCAACCCCGTGCGGCTGCTCTTCTTCTACGACACCGGCCAGGTCGCCGACTTCGGGGAGCGGTTCTCGACTGACCGCTTCTATACATCGACGGGAGTGGAGCTGCGGTTCTTCATGCCCGTCCTGAACGTGCCGTTCCGGTTGATCTACGCCTGGAACCCCCAACGGGAGGGCATCCTCAACGATCGGTTCCAGCCCCAGGAGGCGACCGTCTTCAAGTTCGCGGTGGGGTCCACGTTCTGAGCCGGGGTTCGCGGGGGACCGGCGGAAGCTGGTATCGTATTGGGTGCTTCGGGTGAGGGCGGCGGGCGCCGGTGCGCCCTCACCCTCGGGTTCGGGTGGCAGGGGTCGACACGTATCGAGGGACAGGTCTGATGAGATTGCTGAGTGCAGTGGCGGCGGCGGTGGTCGCCGGTGTTTTCGTGATGCCGGCATCCGTCGGGGCGGGGCAGGCGCCCCAGGCCCGGTTGCCGTTTCCGGCGGACGCCAGGTACGCCTATGTCGACCTGGCGCGCATCGCCGCCGAGTCGACCGAGGGCCGCGCCGCGAACCAGCAGCTTCAGCAACTGATGCAGCAGAAGCAGCAGGAGCTCGCGGGCCGGCAGCAGGCCCTGCAGACCAGACAGCAGCAGCTCCAGCAGAACGCCAGCGTGATGAGTCCCGAGGCCCAGCTCGCGGAGCAGCAGGAGATCCAGCGTCTGGGCCTGGAATTGGATAGGTTGACCCAGGACGCCGATGCCGAGCTCCAGCAACTGGATCAACAGTTGCAGCTCCAGTTCCAGAACAGCCTGATACCGGCCATCAATCAGGTGGCGACGAGCCGTCGGCTCCACTTCGTCTTCAATGCGGCCGCCGGCATGTTCGCCTGGGCGGATCCCGCGCTCGACATCTCCGCGGACGTCATCCAGGAGCTCAACCGGGCCTCCGGCGGAGAGTAGCGTTCGTCGTCGGCAACCGCCGCGCCGTCTCGCCGGGCGTGCCGGCGCGTGCCGGCGCGTGCCGGCGCGGCGATCGGTCCCCGGTCCCGGTCCCGCCCGATCCCCGGCCGTCGGCTTTCCGCCCGAGCGCCGGCCCCTGTGCGACCCGGCCGTTTCGGGGCCTCGCCGGCGCGAAGCCGTCGCGTGGCGCCCGGGGGCGGGCTCTCGTCGCGCGTCGCTGCGCGACACGGGTTCACCGGCGGTCACTTCCCGACATGGTCAGCCTTCCGTCGAGTCCGGCATCCTCGGCTCCTGCCCCGACCGGCCTCTCCGACGGGTTCGACGGGGCCCTCGGCCGCCTCTGCTTCCGCTATCCCTCGGTGCTGCTCGACGACGTGGTCGAGCACGAGCCGGGGGCCCGCCTCGTCGCGGTCAAGAACGTCACCGTCAGCGAAGAGTTCTTCCAGGGCCACTTTCCGGGCAATCCGGTGATGCCCGGGGTGTTGATGATCGAGACCTTCGTCCAGGCCGCGGCGGTGCTGCTGCTCGAGCCGGACGGCGAGACCGCGACCCTGCGCGCGGTGCTCCGCGGCGTCAACAGCGCCCGCTTCCGGCGTCAGGTCGTGCCGGGCGACCGGCTGCGGGTCTCGGTGTCGATTCGCCGGCGCCGGCGGCGGATGGCGGTGGTGGCGGCGGTCGCCCACGTTGGCGACCACGTCGTGGTCGAGGCCGAGCTGCGGCTGGGGCTGCTGTTCGACGAGGCGCGCATCGATCGTACGGCGCGGGTGGCCCCGGGAGCCCGCATCGGGGCCGGCACGGTGGTGGGGCCCAACGCGGTGATCGGGCCGCACGTGCGGATCGGGCGCGGCTGCCTCGTCGGGGCGTCGGCGGTCATCGACGGGTGGACCGAGATCGGCGACGAGACGCAGGTGTTCCCGTTCGCCTCCGTCGGCCTGATTCCCCAGGACACGAAGTTCGGGGGAGAGCGCACGACCCTCGTCATCGGCCGGCGCAACGTGTTCAGGGAGTTCGTCACGATTCACCGCGGGACGGCGCAGGGCGGGGGCGTCACCCGCATCGGCGACGACAACCTCTTCATGGCCTACGTCCACGTCGCCCACGACTGCCGCATCGGCAACCGCACCATCCTCGCCAACGCGGTGATGCTGGGCGGCCACGTCGCGGTGGATGACCACGCGTTCGTGGGGGCCGTCTCGGGGGTGCACCAGTACTGCCGCATCGGCCGGCACGCCTTCGTCGGCGGCGCCTCGGTCGTGACCCTCGACGCGCTCCCCTACGCCCGCAGCGTCGGGAACCGAGCCCGCATCTACGACCTGAACACGTTGGGGCTGGAGCGGCGGGGCGTCCCGCCGGAGACGATCGCGCAGCTCCGGCGGGCGTTCCGCCACCTGCTGCAGTCGAAGCTCAACACCACCCAGGCCCTCGAGCGGATCGAGGAGGACCCGACCCTGCAGGGCCCGGAGGTGGCCTATCTCGTCGACTTCATCCGCTCCTCCCGCCGCGGCGTGCATCTGCGCCGCCGCACCCGCCGCGTCGAGGTGGCCCCGGGCGATGAGTAGCAGCCCGGCGCGGAACCCCGCGTTGCAGCGAGAACGGCGAGGCGCGGGATGCATCGCCGCCCGAATGCAGTGGGGGCTTTCGCCACGGGGTGCCGGCGGCCGGCGGGCGGGGAGCCGGGCCTCGGGGCGGCGGGACGGGGAGACGCCATGCGGCTCGGCCTGATCGCCGGAAACGGTCGGTTCCCGTTCCTGGCCCTGGAGGGGGCGCGCCGGCTCGGCCACGACGTGACCATCGTCGCCATCCGGGAGGAGACGAGCCCGGCCCTCGCCGAGGCGGCGGCCGGCGATCCGCCGGCCGCCGTGCACTGGGTCTCGCTGGGGCAGGTGGGCAAGTGCATCTCGATCCTGAAGGACGCGGGGGTGACCCGCGCGGTCATGGCCGGTCAGGTCAAGCACACGCGGCTGTTCGCGGGCATCGTGCCCGACCTGGCGGGGCTGAAGGTGCTCGGCCGTCTGCGGACGAGGAACACCGACGCGGTGATCTCGGCGGTGGCCGACGTTCTCGCCGACCACGGGATCGAGCTGGAGAACTCGACCGCCTTCCTGCGCCCGCTGCTCGCCGGGAGCGGCGTGCTGACCGCCCGGCCGCCGTCGGCGGACGAGCAGGCGGACCTCGACTTCGGCTATCGCATGGCGGACGCGGTGGCCGCCCTCGACATCGGCCAGACCATCGCCGTGAAGGACCGCGCGGTGGTGGCGGTCGAGGCGATGGAGGGCACCGACGCGGTCATCGCCCGCGCCGGCGCGCTCGCGGGCCCCGGGGTCTGCATCGTCAAGGTCGGCAAGCCCGCCCAGGACATGCGGTTCGACGTGCCGGTGGTGGGCCTGCCCACGCTGGCCGCCATGGAGAAGGCGGGCGCGAAGGCGCTGTCGGTCGACGCCGGGCGGACCCTGGTGCTCGACGGGCCGCGGTTCTACGCGCGGGCCGACGCCCAGGGGGCGGCGGTGGTGGGGCGGGGGGCCGGCGCGGAATGAGCGCCCACGCGGCCTTCGCCGGCGGCATGTGCTTCCGTGGGGTCCCGCTCCGGAGGGTTCGCCGGCGATGATTGCCGCGG
The DNA here is from genome assembly GCA_965261285.1 of Vicinamibacterales bacterium. GTDB lineage: Bacteria > Acidobacteriota > Vicinamibacteria > Vicinamibacterales > UBA8438 > JAJEEA01. The sequence continues at coordinate 1,498,368 of OZ253457.1, forward strand.
TCGCGGGCGGCGCCCCCCGGATGGCGGTGGTCGGGGCCGGGCACTTCGGCCGGCACCACGCGCGCATCCTGTCCGCCTCCCCCGGGGTCCGACTGGAGGCGGTCGTCGACGTCGACCCCGAGGCCGCCGCCCGGGTGGCGGCCGAGGCCGGCGTGCGCCCCGAGACCGATGCGGCGGCGCTGCACGGCCGGGTGGACGCGGTCACCGTCGCGGTGCCGACGGATCGCCACCGCGCGGTCGCGGTCCCGTTGCTGGAGCAGGGCATCTCGGTGCTCGTCGAGAAGCCGATGGCGCGGTCGCTCGACGAGGCCGACGAGATGATCGCGGCGGCGACGGCGGGCGGGGCGGTGCTGGCGGTCGGGCACACCGAGCGCTACAACCCGGCGGTGACGGCGGCCCTGCCGCTGGTCGAGGCCCCGCGCTTCATCGAGGTGCATCGCATCGGCGCCTTCTCTCCCCGAAGCCTGGACGTCGACGTCGTCTTCGACCTCATGATTCACGACCTCGACATCGTGCGGACCGCGGTCGGCGAGGAGGTGGCCGCGATCGAGGCGGTCGGGGTGCCGGTGCTGACCGGGCACGTCGACATCGCCAACGTCCGGCTGCGGTTCGCATCCGGATGCATCGCCAACCTGACCGCGAGCCGGATCAGCCGCGACCGCGTGCGCAAGCTGCGGTTCTTCCAGCGGGACGCGTACATCTCGGTCGACTGCGCGCGGCGCGAGGTCGAGACGTGGCGGGTCACGCGCGCCGGGGACCGGACGCCGGCCATCGACGGCGGGCCCGTGGACGTGCCGCCGGGCGAGCCCCTCGCGCTCGAGCTGGAAGACTTCGCGCGGGCGGTCTCCGGGGGGACGGCCCCGCGGGTCGACGGGGCCGAGGGCCGGCGGGCGCTCGCCCTCGCGGTGCGGGTGGCGGCGGCGTTGCGCGACGCCCCCGGCATCTCCACGGGGTCCGGGGGCCGGGAGCCCGCGCCGTAGGAGTCTGCGCCGTAGAACGGCGCGGACTCCTGGAGGGTTGGTTGGGCGGTGAGCGGAGCCGTAGGCGACGCTCTCCGGGCTAGAACGGCGCCGATCCGCGGGCGAGTTGGCAGGGTGCTTGCTTCGATCCGTTGACGAGGGGGCGCGGGCGCTCGGCGAGGCGAAGCGGGAGTCGCGGACAGGGTGACGTCCATGCATGACGATCTGGCGGCGGTGCTCGACAAGGTCGAAGCGGGCGAGGCGCTCGACGACGGCGACTGGCGGGCCCTGACGGGCGGGCACGACCTGATCGCGCTGGGCATGGCCGCCGACGCGGTGCGGCGGCGCCGGCACGGAGACCGGACCACGTTCGTGCAGGTCGTGCCGGTGCCGGTCGACGCCCCGGCGCCCGCCGACCCGGTCGCCGCCGACGCCGGGGAACTGCGGTTGACGGGCCGGCCCGAGACGTCCTCGGCGGCGGTGGCCGCGGTCCGGGCCCTGGCCGCCCGGGCCGGCGGGGCGCCCGTCACCGGGTTCGCCTACGGCGACCTCGAGGCGCTGTGCGGCCATGACGCGGGCCGGCTGAGCGACCTCCTCGTCGAGCTTCGGGAAGCGGGGCTGGCCCGGTTGGCCTCGCTCTCGGCCGACGCGCCGGATCCGCAAACCGCGGTTTCCGTCCTCGGCGGGAGCGGCCTCGGCGTCTCGAGCCTGACCCTCGGCGGGGCGGCGGGGGACGACGCCCCGCGGCTGCTGCAGCGGGTCGGTTCCTGGGACGGCGTCGGCGGCGTCTGCCGCGCCCTCGCCCCGCTGCCCCCGGTCGAGGCGTCGCCGCCGGCCACCGGCTACGCCGACCTCCGGCAGGTTGCGCTGGCGCGGCTCCTGGTTGACAATATCGACTCGATTCAGGTCGACTGGTCGCGCCACGGGCCGAAGCTGGCCCAGGTGGCGCTGACGTTCGGCGCCGACGACGTCGATGCGGTGCCGGCCGCCGCATCGCACGACCAGGGCTGGCGCCGGTCGCCGCGGGAGGAGATTCGCCGGAACATCACGGCGGCCGGCTTCGTGCCCGTGCCGCGGAACGGCCGTTTCGAGGCACTCCAGCCATGAGTCCAGTTCGCGTCGCCGCCGTCGAGTACCTGAACGCGAGGCCGCTCGTCGAGGGCCTGGAAGGCAGGACCGATCTGTTCGACCTTCGGTTCGACGTGCCGGCCCGGTGCGCCCACCATCTCCACGACCGGTCGGCCGACCTCGCGCTGATTCCCTCCATCGAGTACCTCGAGAACCCGGACTACCGCATCGTGCCCGATCTCTCGGTGGCTTCCGAGGGCGAGGTGGCCTCGGTCGCGCTGTTCACCACCCGGCCGGTGACGTCGGTCCGGTCCATCGCCGTCGACAGCAGCTCCCGGACGGCGGCCATGCTGCTTCGGATCCTGTGCGCCGAGTCGTGGGAGATCGAGCCCAAGCTCGTGAAGCTGCGGCCGGATCTGCCGGTGATGCTGAAGCGGTGCGACGCGGCCATGATCATCGGGGACGCCGCGTTGTTCCTCGAGCACGAGGAGAAAGGCCTCGAGAAGGTCGACCTCGGCGAGGAATGGACGGTGCTGACGTCGCTGCCGTTCGTGTGGGCGGCGTGGGTGGGGCGGCGCGACGCGCTGACGGCCGAGCACGGCCGCGCCCTCGCGGCGGCCCGCGCCCGGGGGGAGCAGGCCGTCGACGACATCGTGGCCCGCCACTGCCCGGACGACGAGGAGCAGCGGGAGATCGGCCGGCGCTATCTCCGGGAGAACGTGTCGTTCGGCCTCGACGAGCGGGCGCAGGACGGCCTGCGGAAGTTCTTCGAGTACGCGTACGAGCAGCGCCTCGTCCAGGTGCAGCGCGACATCCGCCTCTACGAGTGGCCGGCGGAATGAGCATCGCGTCCATCGCGGAACGGGTGCGCGAGGGCCGCCGGATCGACGGCGGCGAGGCGCTGCGGCTCTACACCGGGGCGTCGACGGCGCTGCTCGGGCGTCTCGCCGACGGCATCCGGGCCCGCAAGCATCCCTCCCGGGTGGTGACCTACATCATCGACCGGAACGTCAACTACACGAACGTGTGCGTGGCGCGGTGCAACTTCTGCGCGTTCTACCGCCCGGTGGGGTCCCCCGAGGGCTACGTGCTGGGCTTCGACGAGCTGTTCCGCAAGATCGACGAGACGCTCGCGGTCGGGGGAGAGCAGCTCCTGCTGCAGGGCGGACACAACCCCGATCTCCCCCTCGAGTGGTACGAGGACCTGTTCTCGGCCGTCAAGGCCCGCTATCCCGACTTCAGGCTCCACGCCCTCTCGCCGCCCGAGATCCTGCACCTGTCGAGGCTGTCGCAGGAGCCGGTGGCGGAGGTCGTCCGCCGGCTGGTGGGGGCGGGGCTCGACAGCGTCCCCGGCGGCGGCGCCGAGATTCTCGTCGACCGCGTCCGCCGCGAGCTGAACTGCTACTCGAAGGCCACCGCCGACGAGTGGCTCGCGGTGATGCGCCACGTGCACGAGGCCGGCCTGCGGTCGACCGCGACGATGATGTACGGCAGCGTCGACACCCCGGCCGAGCGGGTCGAGCACCTCTGCCGCCTGCGGGAGCTGCAGGACGAGACCGGGGGGTTCACCGCCTTCATCACCTGGAGCTATCAGCCCGCCAACACCGAGCTGGCCGGGGTCGAGGCGACGGGCATCGACTATCTGCGGACCCTCGCGCTCTCGCGCATCGTCCTCGACAACTTCGACAACCTGCAGGCGTCGTGGGTCACGCAGGGCGGCAAGGTCGGCCAGTTGAGCCTCGCCTTCGGCGCCAACGACATGGGCAGCGTGATGATCGAGGAGAACGTGGTCCGCGCCGCCGGGGCCGAGTACTGCATGGACGAGGCCGAGATCGTGCGGAACGTCGAGGATGCCGGCTTCGTGCCGAAGCGGCGCAACATGACCTACGACGTCGTGGGCGAGCCGCTCTTCCGCCGCCGCGCGATACCCCGGCGCACGGCGCTCGCGGTGGCCCGGGCGGCCGGAGACGCCACCGTGCCCGACGAGCTGTCCCGGTACCCGGCGCGCAGCCGTCCCGGCAAGGAGCAGCGGGCGGCGTCGGGCCCGCGGCCGGCCTGACTCGCGCCGCGCCGGGCCCTTGTTCCCGAACGCGAGGCGCGGTGTTCGCCCGCGGGGCGGCCGGCCGCTCGCGGCAAGGAGCAGCGTGCGGGGTCGGGCCCGCGGCCGGCCTGACCCCGCGCCGCGCAGGCCCCCCTCGGTTCCCGACGCGAACCGCGGCGTTCGCCCGCGGGGGCGGCCGGCTGCCCGGCGCCGCGCGGCAGCCCCCGGCGGCGCACCGCGGGGGTTCGGGCCGGCGAAGCGCCCGTGACCCACAGGGTCCTGCTCCTGCATGAAGCGTTACGTCGCCGACTGGGTGCTGCCGATCGTGGCCCCGCCGGTGCCCGGCGGGCGGGTCGACGTGCGCGACGGCCGCATCGAGGCGGTCGGGGCGGCCGACGACGCCGCGGCGCCGGGACCGGTCGTCGACCTGGGGCGCACCGCGATCCTGCCGGCCCTCGTCAACGCCCACACCCACCTGGAGCTGTCGGGGTTGCGGGGTGCGGTGCCGCCGGCCGCGTCGATGCCCGGGTGGGTCGACCGCCTCCTCGAGCGCCGGGCGGAGGCGGGAGCGCCGGATCCGGAGGCCATCCGGGGGGCCGTCGCCGAGGCGCGGGCGTCGGGCACGGGGCTCGTCGGGGACATCGGCAACACGACCGCGGCGGCGCCGGTCCTGGCCGAGGCCGGCATGCCGGCCCGCCTCTTCAGGGAGGTCGTCGCGTTCCCCGCCGCCGCCGCGGACGCCGCCGTGGCGGCGGCGGCGGACGACCTCCTCTCCCTCGAGCCGGCCGGCGGTCTGCGGGTGGGTCTGGCCGCCCACGCCCCGTACTCGGTCGGCCCCGCCGCGTTCGCGGCCCTCGACGCGGCGGCCCGGCGGCGCTTCGACGGTCCCCGGTCCGTCCACCTCGCCGAGTCCCCGGAGGAGATCGAGTTCCTGCGCACCGGGCAGGGCCCCTGGCGCCGGCTGCTCGAACGGATCGGGCGCTGGGACCCCGCCTGGGAACCGCCGGGGTGCGGGCCGGTGGAGTACCTCGACCGGCTGGGCTGGCTGCGCGAGGGGCTGGTGGCGGTCCACGGCGTGCAGTTGACCGACCCCGAGCTGCGCCGGCTGGCCGAACGGGGCGCGTGCCTGGTGACCTGCCCGCGCAGCAACGCCTGGACGGGGGTCGGCCACCCCCCGGTCGAGCGGTTCCTGCGGGCCGGCGTGCGGCTCGCGGTGGGCACCGACAGCCTCGCCAGCGTCCTCGACCTCGACCTGTTCAGCGAGCTCGCCCTGATGCGCCGCCTCGCCCCGTCGGCGCCGGCCCGCCGGCTGCTGGCCTGCGCGACGCTTCACGGGGCCGAGGCGCTCGGGTTCGACGACGAGCTCGGCGCCATCGCGCCCGGCCGCCGCGCCGACCTGATCGGGGTGCGTATTCCCCCCGGCGTGGGCGATGTGGAAGAATACCTCCTGGGCGGGGTCACGCCGGATCGCATCGTGCGGCTCGACGCCGCCCGCTGACGACGCCGCGCCCGCGTGCGCATCCGGCGCGCGCCCTCCCGGCGCCCGGGCGGCTCGACATGACGGCTTCGGCTATCCGCTACATCCGATCGTGCTTCTCGCTGGTGCGCTTCGGGCACTCCGTCTTCGCGATCCCGTTCGCCCTCGTCGGCGCCCTCCTCGCGGCCGAGCAGCATCCGTTGACGCTCGCCCGCGTCGGCTGGATCGTCGCGGCGATGGTGACCGCGCGTACCGCCGCGATGGGGTTCAACCGGCTCGTCGACGCGCGCTACGACGCCCTGAACCCGAGGACCGCCGGCCGCGAGCTGCCGCGCGGGGCGCTCACGCGGGGGGACGCGATCGGGCTGGTGGCGGTGTCGTCGCTCGCCTTCGTCCTCGTGACGACGCAGCTCGGGTGGATCTGCCTGGCCCTGTCCCCGCTGGCCCTCGCCATCGTGTTCTGGTACTCGCTGGCGAAGCGGTTCACCACGTGGACGCAGATGTACCTGGGGCTGGCCCTCGCCGTGGCGCCGGTCGGGGGCTGGCTGGCCGCGGGCGGCGGCGCGGGGTGGGAGCCGTGGCTGCTGGCCCTCGCCGTCGGCACGTGGGTCGCGGGGTTCGACATCCTGTACGCCTGCCAGGACCTGGCGTTCGATCGCGCGCAGGGCCTGCGCTCGATCCCCGTCCGCTTCGGCGTGGGCCGGTCGCTGGTGATGGCGCGCTGGCTGCACGCGGGGACGGTGGCGGCGATGGCCGCGGTGGCCCTGGCCGCCCCCCTCGGCGCCTGGTACCTCGCGGGGGTCGGGGGGGTCGCGGCGCTGCTCGCGTGGGAGCAGTCGCTGGTGCGGGCGGACGACCTCTCGCGCGTGAAGCAGGCGTTCGACCTGAACGGGTACGTGGGTCTCTTCTACCTGGCCGCGACGGCCGGCGCCCTCCATGCCGGATGAACGCGGGCGTTGCGTCTCGGTGGGCGTCACCGGGGCGAGCGGGGCGCTGTACGCGGTGCGCACCGTCGCGGCCCTCCTGGCCGGCGGCTTCCGGGTGGAGCTGGTGGTCTCGGACTACGGCCGCCGCCTGCTGCACGACGAGCTCGGCGAGGCCGCCTCGTGCGACCGGCTGCTCGAGTACCTGGCCGGCCGCTACGGCGACGACGTGCAGGCCGGCGCCCTCGTCGTCCACAGCAACCGCAACCTCGGGGCGTCGATCGCCAGCGGCAGCTACGCCTGCGCCGGGATGGCCATCGTACCCTGCTCCATGAAGACCCTGGCCGGGGTGGCGCACGGGCTGTCGCGCAGCCTCATCGAGCGCGCCGCCGACGTCATGCTCAAGGAGCGCCGCCCCCTCGTGATCGTGCCCCGCGAGACCCCCATGAGCCTGCCGCAGCTCCGCAACCTCGTGGCCTCGGCCGAGGCGGGGGCCACGGTGCTGCCCGCGATGCCGGCGTTCTACCAGGGCCCCCGCACCCTAGACGACCTGGCCGACTTCATGGCCGGGAAGATCCTCGACGCGCTGGGCGTCCCCCACGCCCTCTATCCCCCATGGACGGGATGACCGGGGACCCGGCGCGCCGGGCGGGCGGGGACGGGGCGGCTTCCCTCGACAAGACGCCCGGGCGCATCGCGGGGATGTTCGACGCCATCGCGCACCGCTACGACGGCCTGAACCACGTGCTCAGCGCGGGGCTCGACCGGCGGTGGCGGCGGCAGGCGGTGGCCGCGGTCGGGGCGCCGGCCGGCGCCCGGGTCATCGACGTGTGCACGGGCACCGCGGACCTCGCGATCGCCGCGTGCCGCGGGGACGCGCCGGCCGGGGCGGTGCTCGGGGTCGACTTCGCGGGGGCCATGCTCGACATCGGGCTCCGCAAGGTGCGGGCGTCCGGGCTCGGCGGGCGGGTGCGGCTGGTGCGGGGCGACGCCTGCCGGCTGCCGTGCGGGCCGGCGACGATGGACGCCGCGACCATCGGGTTCGGCATCCGGAACGTGGTCGACCCGGCGCAGGCGGTCCGCGAGATCGCCCGCGTCCTCAAGCCGGGCGGCCGACTGGCGATTCTCGAGTTCGGCGAGCCGCGCCTGCCCCTGATCCGGGGGGTCTATCTGTGGTACTTCCGGCACGTGCTGCCTCGCGTCGGCCGGTGGCTGTCCCGGCACGCCGAGGCGTACGCCTACCTGCCCGCCTCGGTCCATGCCTTCCTCGGGCCGGACGCGCTGGCCGCGGTGCTTCGCGAGTGCGGGTTCGACGAGGTCCGCGTCGACCGCCTCGCCCTCGGCATCGTCTACCTGTACGTGGCCCGCAAGCCGCCCGGGTCCTGACAGCCCGCGGTGAGAGCCCCGCGTTGCATCGAGAGCGGCGAGGCGCCCGCCCGACAAGGCGTGAGGAGGGCGCATATTGGGCATATGTAACCGACGAACAACGCAGTCAGGCGGGATGCATCGCCGCTCGAATGCAGCGGGGACTTTCACCACGGGCTGCTGAGGGCGGGGTATACTGGGGTCACGCTCCCGGCCCATGTACTTCGACTTCGAGAGCCGCCGCTTCGAGACGCCGACCGTCGAGTCGGCAATGTCCTACCGCGAGTGCGCGCTCCTTTCCTTCTTCACCCACCTGCTGATCGCGCTGCTGGTGCTCTTCGGGCCCCGCCTGCCGTTCGTGCAGGAGGCGATGGAGCGCCGGGCCGAACGCCTCGCGGAGCTCGCGCAGGCGGTGGAGGCCGAGCAGTTGGCGTTGCGCCAGGTTCCCGACGACGCGCCGCAGTTCATCTTCGTCGACACCCTGTCCGACCCGGTGGCGCTCGCGCCCCCGTCCGCGGCGGACCTGTCCGACCAGGACCGCGTCGCGCAGTCACCGACCCAGTCGGAGGACCCGCTGAACGACCTCCCCAATGCCGACGGCAACACGTTCGAGTTCGTGCAGACCCCGGACCCCGACGAGGGGCTCGACCCGCTGACCTCGCTCGGCGACGATCCGGAGGCGTTTGAGGAGGCAGTGGAAGAGGCGCTCGACGGCGTCGAGGACGGCACGCCGGAGGAGGCCGGGGACGGCGCCGAGGCGGAGACCGGGGAGGGGGAAGGCGAGGCCCCGCCGCGGCTGGCGGAGCGCCTCTCGCGGCCGCGTCCCCTCGGCGATCTGTCGGGGAGGATTCTGGACCGGGCGTTGCGGGGCCTCGACAGCGTTGCCCGCAACCGGCAGTACTACAACCTGCGCGGCCGCACCGACGAGTACGGCCCCGACATCCAGTTCGATTCGAAGGGGGTCGACTTCGGCTCGTGGCTCGCGCGGTTCCGTTCCCAGATCTACCGCAACTGGTTCATTCCCTACGCCGCGATGTCGATGTCGGGGAACGTCGTCCTGACCTTCAACGTCCACATGGACGGGACGCTGACGGACCTCGCGGTCGAGCGGCCGTCCACGATCGACGCGTTCACCAACTCCGCCTACAACGCGATCCGCGGATCGAACCCGACCTACCCGTTGCCCCCGGAGTATCCGGACGACAGCGTCTTCTTCACGGTGACGTTCTACTTCAACGAGCGGCCGCCGCCGCAGTACCGCTGATTCGGGCATGACCGAGGCGCCGCGACCGACCGATCGCCAGCAGCTCGGTCTCCTGATCCTGTTGACGGTGGTGCTGCTCCTGGCGCTCCTGGGGTGACGTGCGACCGCCTCCCGGCTGGCGGGACCCGGACGGGCGGCCGGTGCTGCTGGCCGTCGTCGGGCCGACGGCGACCGGCAAGAGCGCGCTCGCGCTGTCGCTCGCGGCGCGGGCCGGCGGCGAGATCCTGGGATGCGACTCGACGGCCGTCTACCGCGGCTTCGACATCGGGACCGACAAGGTCCCGGCCGCCCGGCAGCGGGGGATACCGCACCATCTGATCGACGTCGTCGAGCCCGTCGAGGTCTACTCGGCGGCGCGGTACGGCCGCGACGCGGCCCGGGTGGTGCGGGAGGTGACGGCGCGGGGCCGGCTGCCGATCGTGGCGGGCGGCACCGGTCTCTACTACCGGGCCCTGACGCGGGGGCTGTTCGAGGGCCCGGGGCGCGACGCCGGGCTCCGGGCGCGGCTCGAGCGGGTGGCCCGCGGCCGGGGCCCCGGCGCCCTCCACCGGCTGCTCGCGCGTCACGATCCGGCGTCGGCCGAGCGGGTCCATCCCGCCGACGAGAAGCGCCTGGTTCGCGCGCTGGAGGTGTTCCTGCTGACCGGGCGGACCCTCACCGACCACTTCGCCGGGACGCGCTCGCCGCTCGCGGGCCATGCGGTGGTCGCGGTGGGCCTGCGGCTGCCGATGGAGCAGCTCGAGGCGCGCATCGCGGACCGGGTCGACCGGCAGTTGGCCGGAGGTTTGCTGGACGAGATTCGGGGGCTGCTCGCGCGGGGCGTGCCCGAGGACGCGGGGCCGTTCGGCGGGCTCGTGTACCGCCAGGCCCTGGAGCATCTTCGCGGCGAGCGCGATCTGCGCCGCACCCGGGAGCTCATCGTGCGCGAGAACCGGCGCTACGCCCGCCGGCAGTTGACGTGGTTCAGGAAGGAGGCGTCGGTGCACTGGATCGGGACGGCGGGTGAGCTTCCCGCCGCGTGCGACGCGGCGGCCGCGCGGCTCGAAGCCGCCGTCCGCCACGGGACGGGATGCGTGCTCTCATGATTCGACACGAGCTGGAGGCCCGCGAGGCCGAGTACCTCGCGCCCTGGGCGTCGCGGAGCCGGGAGTCGAAGGGGCGGCTCCGGGCCGAGCCCGAGGACCCGATCCGGCCCGCCTTCCAGCGCGACCGCGACCGCATCCTGCACAGCAAGGCGTTCCGCCGGCTCAAGCACAAGACCCAGGTGTTCTTCTCGCCGGCCGGCGACCACTACCGGACGCGCCTCACCCACACGCTCGAGGTGGCGCAGATCGCGCGCACGGTGTCCAAGGTGCTCGGCCTCAACGAGGACCTGACCGAGGCCGTCGCCCTCGGCCACGATCTCGGCCACACGCCCTTCGGGCACGCCGGCGAGGCGGTCCTGGGCCGGCTGATGCCGGGGGGGTTCAACCACTACGGGCACAGCCTGCGGATCGTGGACGTGCTCGAGCGGGACCACCGCGGCCTCAACCTGACCTGGGAGGTCCGGAACGGCATCGCGAAGCACTCGAAGGGCAAGGACGGCGCCCCCCTCGGCGTGGAGCCGTCCCGCCGCGCGGCGACCCTCGAAGGGCAGGTGGCGCGGGTCGCGGACATGATCGCCTACGTCAACCACGACATCGACGACGCGGTCCGCGCCGGCGTGATCGACACGTCCGATCTGCCCGCGGCCCCGCTGGAGCGGCTCGGCCGTACTTCGTCCGAGCGCATCGGGGCGCTGGTGTCCGACGTGGTGACCGCGACCCGGGCGACGAGGCCCGACGTCGAGCTCCGCATGAGCGCGCCGGTCCTCGAGGCGCTGACGGCGTTGCGGGCGTTCCTGTTCGAGGCGGTGTACGAGAACCGCGTCGCCACCGCCGAGATGGCGAAGGCCTCCGGCATCATCGGCGGGCTCTGGGAGCGGGTGCGTCGGACGCCGGAGGCGTTTCTCGACTCCCGCACGGTGGAATCGGACGGGATCGATGCGGCGGCGCGGGACTTCATCGCGGGAATGACGGATCGCTTCGCGGTCCACCTGTACAAGCGCCTGTTCATCCCCCGACCCTGGGTGCCGGGGGCCGCCGGCCGGGAGGACGCGAGACCGGGCGGTTCGGGGCGGGGAGATTTCCCCCTTTGGATGTAACGGGAAGGAAACCTTGGTTATAATGCGGGATTCGTCCGGCGCCCGGTCCTTGAGCCGGTCACCACCGTGGTCGGGGTCGATGGAGATGGAGCCGAGGGCGGTCGGGGCGGTCGGGGCGGTGACGTCCGCGTACCTCGATCTGCGGGCCGTCGAGGGGCCGCGGACCGACGTCCGCCGGCGGTTCCCGGCCGGGTCGCTGACCGCGGACGGGGGCCGGCAGTATCGGGTGCCGGAGGTCGTCACCCTCGATCTGCTGGTTTCGAAGGGAGGAAGCGACTATCGGCTGTCGGGTCGGATCGAGGGCGAGCTGGAGCTCGACTGCAGCCGCTGCCTCGAGCCGTTCCGCCTCGACGCCGGGGTCGACGTGGATCTCCTGTATCTGCCGGCCTCCGAGAACCGCGGGGACGGCGAGGTCCGCATCGAGGAAGAGGACCTGAGCACCGCGTTCTACCGGGACGAGCGGATCGACCTGAGGCACCTCGTTCAGGAGCAGTTCCAGCTCGCGTTGCCCATGAAGCCGCTGTGCCGCGCGGCGTGCCGGGGGCTCTGCGCGGTGTGCGGGGGCAACCGGAACACGGCGCCGTGTCGATGCGCCGACGAGTGGGTGGACCCCAGGCTGGCGGGGCTGAAGCGGCTCCTGGAGCGAGAGGAGTCGGCGCCGTAGGACGGCGCGGACTCGAGAATCACATGGCCAATCCAAAGCGACGTCATTCCAAGTCACGCACGGCGAAGCGCCGCACGCATCAGAACCTCGACCCGGTCCAGTTGGGCAGGTGCCCGCAGTGTCACGAGCGGAGGCCGCCGCATCAGGTGTGCCCCTACTGCGGCTACTACCGCGGCCGCCAGGTGCGGCCCGTCAAGGAGGCCTGACAGGCTGACCCTCGCGGTCGCGGTCGTTCGCCCGTCGTCGAAGCCAGTCGATGATCGCATTCGTATTTCCGGGCCAGGGTTCGCAGCACGTGGGCATGGGGCGGGCGCTCGCCGACCGTTTTCCCGAGTGCCGCGAGACGTTCGAGCAGGCCGATGCCGCGCTCGGGGTCGGCATCAGCGGCCTCTGCTTCGAGGGGCCGGCCGAGCGGCTCGTGCTGACCGAGCACACCCAGCCCGCGCTGCTCACCGTCTCGACGGCGGCGGCCCGGGCGCTGACGAGCCGGGGGGTGCGGCCCGGCTGGCTGGCCGGCCACAGCCTCGGCGAGTACTCCGCCCACGTGGCGGCGGGGACGCTGTCGTTCGGCGACGCGGTGCGCACGGTCTGCAACCGGGGCCGCTACATGCAGGAGGCGGTGCCGGTGGGCGACGGGGCCATGGCCGCTGTGATGGGGCTGGAGGCGCAACTGGTGGATCAGGCGTGCCGCGAGGCGGCGGGGGAGCAGGTGGTGAGCGCCGCCAACCTCAATGCCCCGGGGCAGGTCGTCATCGCCGGCGCGGCCGACGCGGTGCGGCGGGCCGGCGACCGCGCGAGGGCGCTCGGCGCGAGGCGGGTCCGTGCCCTGCCCGTCAGCGCCCCGTTTCACTGCGCGCTGATGCAGCCGGCGCAGGATCGGCTCGAGCGGGACCTGCGCGCCCTCGTGGTCTCCGATCCGGCCATCCCCGTGGTGGCCAACCTCGACGCGGAGCCGAAGCGCGCCGCCGCCGCCGCGGTCTCCGCCCTCGTGGATCAGGTGACGGCGCCCGTCCGGTGGGAGCAGGTCGTCCGGCGCCTTGCGTCGGAAGGGGTCGACACGTATGTTGAGGTGGGTCCGGGCAACGTGTTGAGCGGCCTCATCAAGCGCATCGACAGGGGCGCGCGCCTGCTGTCGGTCGCGGATCCGGACGGCGTCGACCGGGCGGTGGCGGCCCTCGCGGCGTGACCGGGAGCACCATGTCCGGCCCCCTGGCGGATCGGGTCGCCATCGTCACCGGCGCCTCGCGCGGCATCGGGCGGGCGGCGGCGAGGCGGCTGGCGGCGGCCGGGGCGGCGGTGGTGGCGGCGGCGCGCGGCGATCATGCCGATGCGGTCGCCGAGGAGATCCGGGGCGCCGGGGGCAGGTCGGTCGCGGTGAGCGCCGACGTCACCGACCCGGGGCGCGTCGACGCGATGGTCCGGACCGCGCTCGACGAGTACGGCCGCGTCGACGTGCTGGTCAACAACGCGGGCATCGTGCGCGATCAGCTCGCGCTCAGGATGTCGGCGGCCGACTGGGACGCGGTGGTCGCCACGAACCTGACGGCGGCGTTCAACTGCGCGCGCGCGGTGTTGCGGCCCATGATCCGGCAACGCGGCGGCCGCATCATCAACGTGGGCTCGGTCGTCGGTCGGATGGGCAATCCCGGACAGGCCAACTACGCGGCGTCCAAGGCGGGTCTGGAGGGGTTCTCGAGGGCCCTGGCACGGGAGGTCGCCTCGCGCGGGATCACCGTGAACGTGGTGGCCCCCGGCATGATCGACACCGACATGACGGCGAAGCTGGGCGAGCCGGTGCAGGCGGCGATGCTCGCGCAGATACCGATGGGCCGGCTGGGAACGACCGAGGACGTCGCGGGCGCCATCGGTTTTCTGGCGTCCGACGAGGCCGCGTACGTGACGGGGCACGTGCTCGCGGTGAACGGTGGAATGTACATGTAGGAGGCGAGTGAATGGCGGTTGCTGAAAAGGTGAAGAGCATCATCGTGGAGCAGCTCGGTGTCGACGAGGAAGAGGTGACGTCGGACGCGTCGTTCGTGGACGACCTCGGGGCCGACTCGCTCGACACGGTGGAGCTCGTGATGGCGTTCGAAGAGGAGTTCGGCCTCGAGATTCCCGACGAGGACGCGGAGAAGATCACCCGCGTCAAGGAGGCCGTGGAGTACATCGAGACGCACTCGAAGAAGAAGTAGGGGCGGTCCCGACGGGAGTGACTGTGAGCAGGCGGGTTGTGGTGACGGGCGTCGGCCTCGTGTCGCCGCTCGGTATCGGTACGTCGGCGACCTGGGAGGCGCTGTGCGCGGGCCGGAGCGGGATCGGCCCGATCACGAAGTTCGACGCCTCGGGCTACGCGGCGCGCATCGCCGGCGAGGTGCAGGGGTTCGATCCGCTCGCCTTCGTCTCCAGGAAGGACGTCAAGAAGATGGACGTCTTCATCCAGTACGCCATCGCCGCCGCCGATTTCGCGCGGGCCGATGCGCAACTGGAGGTGACGCCGGACGTCGCGCCCCGCGTGGGGGTCTACATCGCCTCGGGCATCGGCGGGTTCAGCACCATCGAGCGCGAGCACCAGGCGCTGCTGAAGGGCGGGCCGCGCAAGATCTCGCCCTTCTTCATCCCCGCTGCAATCATCAACCTCGCGGCCGGCCAGGTGTCCATTCGCCTCGGCGCCAAGGGGCCGAACTCGGCGACCTGCACCGCCTGCTCGGCGTCGGCGCACGCCGTCGGCGACGCCTTCGAGACGATCCGGCGGGGCGACGCGGACGTCATGGTGGCGGGAGGCTCCGAGGCCGCCATCACTCCCATGGGCGTGGGCGGGTTCGCGGCGATGCGCGCCCTGTCGACCCGCAACGACGAGCCGACCCGCGCGTGCCGCCCCTTCGACCGCGAGCGTGACGGGTTCATCATCGGAGAGGGCGCGGGCGTGGTGATTCTCGAGGAGCGCGGCCGGGCGCTGGAGCGGGGGGCGCCGGTGTACGCCGAGCTCGTCGGATACGGCATGTCCGCGGACGCCCATCACGTCACCGCGCCGGCCGAGGACGGCGACGGCGCCCTCCGCGTGATGCGGGCGGCCGTCGACCAGGCGGGCATCGCGCCCGACGAGGTCGACTACGTCAACGCGCACGGCACCTCCACGCCGTTCAACGACCGCATCGAGACGCTGGCCATCAGGCGGTGCTTCGGGGACCATGCCGACCGCCTCGCGGTGTCGTCGACGAAGTCGATGACCGGTCACCTGCTCGGGGCGGCGGGCGGGGTCGAGGCCGGGATCGTGGCGTTGACGATGCGGGAGCAGGTCATTCCCCCGACCATCAACCTCGAGAACCCCGACCCGGACTGCGACCTCGACTACGTGCCCAACGCGAAGCGACCGGCCGCGTTGGAGTACGCCCTGTCCAACTCGTTCGGATTCGGGGGGACCAACGCCTCGCTGCTGTTCAGACGCCACCATGCCTGAGGGCCCGTGCCCCGCGCCGGACCGGGTACGGCGCGGGGTATCGGCACGGGCCCTCGATGCCGGCGAAGCCGCGTCGCGCGAGAACGAGAAGAGGAACGGATGAAGATCGCCGTCTGCGTGAAGCAGGTCGTCACTCGCGAGTGGCCGCTGCGGGTCGACGAGGCCCGCACCTGGGTCGAGGACCGGGACGCCAGCTTCGAGATGAACGAGCCCGACGCCTACGCCCTCGAGGAGGCGCTGCGGCTCAAGGAGCAGCACGGCGGCGAGGTGGTGGTGTGCTCCGCCGGCCCCGCGCGGACCGCCCAGGTGGTGCGGGAAGCCCTGGCGCGCGGGGCGGACCGGGCGATACGGGTCGAGGGCGACGGCCTCGCCGCCGCGGACGCGTCCATGGTCGCCGGGGCCCTCGCCGGGGCCGTCCGCGACGAGGGGTTCGACCTCGTCCTGACCGGGCTGCAGTCGGACGACCAGGGGTTCGCCCAGACCGGCGTCGTCCTCGCCGAGCTGCTCGGCATCGCCCACGCCACCATCATCATGGAGGTGCAGGTGGCCGACGGGCGGCTGCGGGTGAAGCGCGAGCTCGAGGGCGGCTGGTTCCAGTGGGTGTCGATGCCCACGCCGGCCCTGCTGACGATTCAGAGCGGCATCAACCAGCTCCGCTACGCGACCCTGAAGGGCATCATGGCCGCGAAGCGGAAGGAGGTGCGCGTCGTCGAGGCGGCCGCCGATCTCGCGCCGAGTCAGGAGATTCTCGAGATTCGGGTGCCGGAGAAGACCAAGCAGACGCGGATGATCGACGGATCCCCGGCCGACGCGGCGGCCGAGCTGGTCAAGGCGCTGCGCGAAGAGGCGCGGGTGCTCTGACCCCGCCCCCGGAGCCCGGGCCGGGACACGGCGCGGACTCCTGGAGGTCGGTCGGCGGTGAGCCGCGGGCGATGCTCTCCTGGAGGTTGGTTGGGCGCCAGGCGGAGCCGATGGCGACGACAGGCAGCGAAGTGAGCGTACCGACATGGTGCTGGTGATCGCGGAGCAACGAGACGGCGTCCTCAACAACGCGAGCCGGGAAGCCCTGGTGGCGGCCCAGCAGATCGGCCGGCCGGTGCGGGTCGCCGTCGCCGGCGCCGGCGCGGACCTCGGCGCGGTCGGCGGCGAGCTGGCCGCGGCCGACGTCGAGTCGGTCCTCACCGTCGACCACCCCGATCTCGCGGCGTATACCCCCGACGGCTTCGTGGCCGCGTTCGCGGCGGTGGTCGCGGACGCCGCCCCCGACCTCGTCTTCCTCGCCCACACCTATCAGACCCGCGATTTCGCCCCCCGGCTCGCGGCGCGGCTCGGCCGCTCGTTCATCGCCGACTGCGTGGGGGTCAGGCCGCGGGACGGACGCCTCGCGTTGGTGCGTCCGATGTTCCAGGGGAAGTTCGTGGCCGACGTGGCCCCCACCGGCCCCGCGCCGCACTTCGTCAGCTTCCAGATCGGCGCGTTCCGGCCCGACGCGCTGAAGCGGGGGGCGGCCCCGGCGCCGGTCGCCGGTTTCTCGCCGACCCTGGAGCCGGGCGCCATACGCCAGTCGGTGGAAGCGCCGTTCCAGGAGGCGAAGCAGGCCGTCGACCTCACCCAGGCCGAGCGCATCGTGGCGGTGGGGCGCGGCATCAAGGCCCAGGAGCACCTGAATCTCGTCGAGTCCCTCGCCGCCGCCCTCGGGGCCGAGGTCGCGGCGTCGCGGCCCATCTGCGACTCCGGTTGGCTGCCCATGGACCGCCAGATCGGCAGCTCGGGCCAGACCGTCGCCCCGAAGCTCTATCTGGCCCTGGGCATCTCCGGCGCCATCCAGCACCTCGTGGGCATGAAGGGCTCCCGCACCATCGTGGCCGTGAACAAGGACGCCGAGGCGCCCATCTTCGAGGTCGCCGACTATGGCATCGTGGGTGACCTGTTCGACGTGGTCCCCGCGATAATCGCCGCCCTCGACGCCTGATGGAGCGCGAAACCCTCGAGGTCGACGTGCTGGTCGTCGGCGGCGGCCCGGCCGGCATGTCCGCCGCCATCCGCCTCGCCGCCCTCCAGCGGCAGCACGGGGGCGAGCCCCTCGCCGTCGCGGTGCTCGAGAAGTCGCGCCAGAGCGGCTCGCACATGCTGTCGGGGGCGGTGCTCGACCCGTCGGGCCTCGACGCCCTGCTGCCCGACTGGAAGGAGCGCGGGGCGCCGGTGGAGACGCCGGTGCGGCAGGACCGCATCTACTACCTCACCGCGAAGTCCCGGCTTCGGGCGCCGATCACCCCGCCGCCCCTGCGCAACCACGGGAACTACGTCATCTCCCTCAACCGGTTCGTCCGCTGGCTCGCGGAGCAGGCGGAGGCGGAGGGCGTCGACGTCTTCACCGGGTTCGCGGGCACCGAGGTGCTGTACGACGGCGACCGGGTGGTCGGAGTGCGGACCGGCGACCGCGGGGTCGACAAGGCGGGTCGGCCGAAGGGGGCCTTCGAGCCGGGCGTCGACATCCGGGCCGCCGTCACCATCTTCGCCGACGGGGTCCGGGGCAACCTCACCAAGCGCCTCGTGCGCCGGCACGGGCTCGACGCCGGGGCGCCGCAGACCTACGCCCTCGGCATCAAGGAGCTCTGGCAGATTCCGCCGGGGCGGGAGGAGCCGGGCACCGTCGTGCACACGCTCGGGTACCCGCTGCGCCACGAGGAGTTCGGCGGCGGCTTCATCTACGTGCTGCCGGAAGGGCGCGTCGCGATCGGGCTGGTGGTGGGGCTCGACTACCGGGACCCGCGGTTCGATCCCCACATGGCGTTCCAGCGCTTCAAGCAGCATCCCCTCGTGGCCGACCTCCTCGCCGGCGGCGAGATGACCCGGTACGGCGCGAAGGCGCTGCCCGAGGGCGGCTGGTACGCCATTCCCCGGTGCCATCTCGACGGGGCGCTCATCGTCGGCGACGCCGCGGGCTTCCTCAACTCGATGCGGCTGAAGGGCATCCACCTCGCGATGCACAGCGGCATCCACGCCGCCGACGCCGCATTCGCGGCGGTGCGGGCCGGCGACGTGTCGGCCGCCGGGCTCGTCAGGTACCGCGAGCTCATCAACCACGGCGGCATCCGCCGCGAGCTCTACCCGGTGCGCAACGTCCATCAGGCGTTCGGGGCGGGGCTGGCCGCGGGCACCGCCGTGGCGGGGCTGGCGTGGCTGACGGGGGGCCGGTGGCCGGCGCGGCCGCTGTCGAGCGAGCCCGGCCACGAGCGGCTGGCGTCGCTGGCGGGCTACCATCCCGGCACCCCCGCCGATCCCGACACGCCGAGCAACGCCGTCAAGGTGGACCGCGCGCTGACCTTCGACAAGCTCACCAACGTGCACTACTCGGGGACCCGCCACGACGAGGACCAGCCGGTCCATCTCCTCGTGCAGGACACCGACGTCTGCCGCACCCGCTGCCGCGAGGAGTACGGCAACCCGTGCGTGCGGTTCTGCCCCGCCAACGTCTACGAGATGGTCGACGACGGGACCGGGAACGGCCGCCGGCTGCAGATCAACGCGTCGAACTGCGTGCACTGCAAGACCTGCGACATCATGGACCCCTACCAGATCATCGACTGGGTGCCGCCCGAGGGCGGCGGCGGCCCCGAGTACGAAGGGATGTAGCGTGGGCGCCGGCTCGGGCGCGGCCCCCTCCTCTCTCACCCCCTGGCAGCTCGCCCGGGCCCGGACCATCGCCGGGGTCGGCGCCCCCCTCATCGGTCTGCTCTGCCGCACCCTGCGCTGGCGCGTCGAGGGCATGGAGCACCACGAGGCCATCGCGGCGAGCGGGCGCCAGCCCGTCTTCGCGTTCTGGCACGGGCGCATCCTGCCCGCGACGTACTTCTGGCGCGGCCGCGGCATCGTGGTCATGACGAGCCGGAACTTCGACGGCGAGTGGATCGCCCGCATCATCCGGCGCTTCGGCTACGGCACCGCCCGGGGGTCGACCTCCCGCGGCGCCCGGCGCGCCCTGATCCAGCTCAAGCGGGACGTTGCGGCGGGGCGTCCCGCCGCCTTCACCGTCGACGGCCCGCGCGGGCCGGCGCGCCGCGTCCAGCCGGGCGCGGTGTGGCTCGCCGGGGTGACCGGCAGCCCCATCCTGCCCTTCCACATCGAGGCCGAGCGCCACTGGTCGGCCTCGAGCTGGGACCGGACCCAGGTTCCCCGGCCGTTCAGCACGATGGCGGTGGCCATCGGCGCCCCGTTCGACGTGCCCGACCCGTCGGAGGACGGCGTGGTCGAGGCGCATCGAGCCGCCCTCGAGGATGTGCTCTCCACGCTCGTCGACCGCACGGCGGAGATGCTGCGCAAGTAGGCGGGGTCTGCGGCGAGCGCCAGTCGGAGTATTGCGGAGCGACCCGAGTCGGCGTCAGGACGACGGGGGTCGGCAGACGAAGCTCGCGGCGTCGTCCACGTCGCCCGAGCCCGTGTAGCGGGCGACCTCGGGATAAGGGCAGACCGGGCGCGTCATCAGCACGTCGCCGTCGCGGTCGACGCGGCGGCCGACGAGGCGGTCGGGGGCCTCGCCGGTCTCGACCCACGCCACCAGGTCCGGCAGGGCGTCGATGGTGTTGATGCCCCGGCCGCCCGCGCAGTGGAACATGCCGGGCACCATGTAGAGCCGGTAGAAGTCGGCGGCGTCGGGGGTCTCGGCCAGCACGTCCTCGTAGTAGTTCACGGCCATCATCGGGTTGAGGGCGGTGTCCGACCAGCCGTGGTACGTGATCATTCGGCCGCCGGCGTCGCGGAAGCGGGTGAGGTCGGGGTCGGTGGCGTCGAGGATGCCGCGGATGGCGTCCATGCGGTAGGGGTCCTCGTCGAAGTCGAACTGCTCGATCGACCAGTCGGGGTCGTCCCGGGTGAACGCCATGTAGCGCATGAAGGTGACCCCGAAGGTCTCCAGCAGCGGCGTCCCCCCCGCGGGGTCCACGAACCAGCGGCCCCAGCCGCTCGTCCGCGACGCGGGCCCGCCGAGGGGGTCGCCGAGCTCTGCTCCCAGGGGCTGGCCGGGGAAGTACGGCTCGCCGCGGCTGACGACGCCGCCGTAGATCTTCGCCAGCGTCTCGCCCTGCCCCTCGGTGAGGCAGTCGACGCGGTCGGCGCCCTCGCACCGCGGGTAGTCCGTCCGGGGGTCGAAGCGGCACTGCCGGGGATCGTCGATGAGGCCGTCCTCGAGCCCGTCGAGCCCGTCGCAGGCCGCGTAGACGGCCTCGCCGACCCTGGCGATCTTCTCCAGACCCATCGGATGCTCGCGCATCGCCCGCGAGAACCACACGCCGCCGATCTGGGTGTTGGTGAAGTCGAGCACCGGCGCGCCGGCGACGATGCCGTCGAAGTCGTCGGGGAAGCGCTGGGCCGACATCAGGCCCTGCCGCCCGCCGGTCGAGCAGCCGAGCCAGTAGTCGTGGTCGGCGGGCCGGCCGTAGTACTCGCCGATGATGGCCTTGACCTCGACCGCGGTGAGGTGGACGGCGCGGTACGCGTAGTCGATCTCGCCGTCCCGGTTGTCGTGGGCGAACGTGGCGAGGGGAAAGCGCGCCGCGTCGTGCCCGGTGTCCGTCGACGCGGTGACCCAGCCCTCGTCCCGCAACGGGTCGGGGCGCCCCTTCACCGGCTGCTGCCCGGCGTAGCCGCCCCCGCCCCGCATGACGAACCGGCCGTTCCAGTTGGTCGGCAGGCTCGCGGCGAAGCGGATGTTGGGGCGGATCATCGCGTCGACCCAGCAGTACTCGGTGTCGGCGCCGGGGTCCATGAGCTCGGCGTCCATGACGCTGACGTCGAAGTCGGTGCGCGACAGGAAGTCGGCGCATGCGTGCGGGACGGAGGTCGTCGCCGCGGGGGGAGCGGTGCCGCAGCCGAGGCCGGCCGCGGCAATGCCGAGAAGCACGAGGAGGCTCGCGCGCGTCGTGCCCGGGCGCCGGCGCCGCGGCAGGGCGCTGCCTCCTGTCGGGAGGCGGCGACCCTCCGGCAGGATGGGTCGGGCGAAAACCGGAGCCGCAGGCGACGGTTTCGGGTCCAGGGTCATGTCGACTCGGGCCGCGAGGGCCGCGGCAGGTAGCGCCCGTCGGCCTCGCGGGTTCGGCGCCGGCTGGGTGACGGTCACGGGCCGGGCGGCCTGCGGCGGCGTTCGCAGGCGTCCCGCACGAAGGCCTCGACCCGGGCGAGCTCCGGCTCGACGGGAACCGCGTCCGGCAGGCCCGGCAGGTCCGCGCGCGCGTCGAGATAGGCGATCGACGGTCTTCCGTAGTGTAACGCCAGCCTCGCCTCGCTCGCGGTGCCGGCCGAGCCCGGCAGGAAGACCAGGACGTCGGACGACAGGACGTTCACGTGGTTGCGCGAGCGCTCGTCGCCGCCGCGTGCCCCGAGGCTGTCGAGGTGCGTGCCGATTACGATCTCCACCCACGGGTTCGGGTAGCCCGGGGGCGGTTGGCCCGCGGGTTCGTCGGTGCCGCGGCCGCGGCTCGCCGGCAGCACGCCGATGGCGACGCCGCGGCGGTCCGGCATGCCGACGAACGCCTCGGTGACGGCCGCCATCACCCCCGGGCCGCCGCCCGTTAGCAGGTGATAGCCGGCGCGGGCAATCCACGCCCCGACGCGCCGCGACCGTTCCGAATGCGGTTCGCGGCTCGCGCCCATGACGCCGACGACGGGTCGTCGCGCAATCGCTGTCATCGAAGCGAACAACCTTAGTGAAAACCGGCCGCGGCGGCGCCCCGCCCTTGCACCGAGACCGGCGAGGGCGCGTGACTCGGGGTGTCGTCGACGGTACTCGTCATCGCGGGCGCCGTGGGGCTCGTGCCCTCATCCGGCCGATGCGCTGAACGGCGGCTGTGCGCCGAGCGAGGAGTGGCGCTGCGGGACCCGGCGCTCTGCGGCCTGATCCCGCCGCGACGTCACTACCCTCGGCGGCCGACGGGCGGCGACACCGAGCCCGGAAGCCCAGCGGCCTCTACTCGGGCTATCGGGAGCCGCCCCCGGCCTTGTCCCCGTCCTGTGCCGCCACGGCCGCCTGCCGCTCGACGTTCCTCGCCACCTCGAGGATGTGCCGGATGTCGTGGTTCCCCTCGTGGCACGCATACTCGTAGAGGGGGCCTTCGCGCTTCATCAGCGGGAACTCCACGCTCCACGGCTGCGCCCACGTCCTGTCGTCCTGCACCGTGAACTCGTAGCGAATCGTCTCCGCGTCGACGCGCGTGAAGCGCTCGACCACGTGCAGCGCCTCCGTCGACCCCTCGTAGTGGGTCTTCTCGTTGAAGTTGACGGTGTCCACCACCAGGGTGGCGCCCTCCCAACGCCCGCGCGAGTCGCCCGGCCACTGCCGGATGCGCGACGGCAGGTGCGGCGCGTCGAGCGGGATGATGCGGGGCGGGTTGTTGCTCATCTCCTGCATGACGACGACGTGGTCGGGGGTCTGGAAGATCTGGAGCATGTCGTTGTAGGACGGCGGCACCATCGGCGGCCCCTCGTGCCGCCACACCAGGCAGCGCTCCTGCAGGGTGCGGGTGTGGTAGCCCTCGTACGACGGCTCGTCGATGTTGTAGACGAGATGCCGGCTGGCCTCCCGGCGCTCGGCCTCGCGTTCCACCGCCTCGGGGATGCGCGGCGGGATCCGCCCGTTGGGCGGGTCCACGATCAGCGACGTGCGCCGCGTCGAGAACGTCTTCCGCTGCTCCTCGGTCAGCCAGATGGCGTTGTCGTAGTGGATGTTCTCCTGCGTCTGGCGGGTCACCGCCCGCCGCTCCTCGTCGGTCCCGGCCGCGAGGATGTTGCGCGCCCGCAGGGGGTCGACCCCGTCCTCGGTGACGAGGGCGGCCAGCTCGGCCGCCTCTTCCTCGGTCAGGAAGGCGCGGTCGGCCACCGTCTCGGGGCGTTCCAGCGGCGTATAGGTGGCGCTGGTCCAGATGCCCTGCAGGTCGGGATCTCCCCAGGGCGTCCGCGGCCCGGGGCCCTCGGCCGGCTGGCCCGCCGCGGTGAGAGGAAGCACGCCCGCGATGACCGCGGCCAGCAGGGAAAGACCGTATCGTCGGCTCATGGCACGTCCTCCACGCATGTGGTCCACGCAATCGGCATCATGCCCCGCACGCTCGCCGCATGCAATACCCGGTCGAGCGGCATCACGTGGCGCGGTCGTCCTCGGGGGGTCGTCGCGGTCACGCCGAGGGCGGCGCCGACATCACCGCGTCCGGCGTGAAGATCGACGCCCCGTCGACCCGGCCTCCGGCGCCGCGCTTCAGCCACAGCGCGAAGTGCAGCTTACGGCCGTGCCGGAACGGGATGCGTCGCGCCTTGCGGCGCAGCTCGGCGAGCAGCGCCGCGGGGTCGGCGCGGTCCGACCACTTGGCTTCGCCGAGCAGCAGGTGGCGCCGGTCGGACGACTCGGCCACGACATCGATCTCCAGCGGCGCACCGCCGGCGTCCCGGCCCCACCAGCGCGAGGCGGGGTTCCAGCGGACGC
This sequence comes from Vicinamibacterales bacterium, assembly GCA_965261285.1. Taxonomy (GTDB): domain Bacteria; phylum Acidobacteriota; class Vicinamibacteria; order Vicinamibacterales; family UBA8438; genus JAJEEA01. Next base: position 1,522,235 of record OZ253457.1, read on the forward strand.
CGGCCGTCGCCAGGCGCGGCGCCGAACGTCGCGCCAGCCACTCCCAGACCTCGGCCACGTGGCCGGGGAGCCGGGCGAGCACGTCGGCCTCGACGGCGTCGATCAGGTCGAGCTCGAGGCGGGACCGGTTCGGCGCGACGAACCGGTACCAGAACAGCAGGAACGGGTCGTCCAGCCGGTACAGGCTGCGCCGCGTCGACCGGACGCTCTCGCCGAAGGGCACCTCTCGCCGCACGTAGCCCAGGTCGATCAGGCGGCTCAGGGGACGGCTCAGGTTGGTGGCCGACTGGCCGACGCGGCTCGCGAGCTCGCTCAGCCGGTGGCATCCGGCGCCGATCAGGCCGAGCAGCGAGTTGGCCTGAACGGCGCTGCGCATGTCGTCGAGCAGAAGCCGCTGCGGCTCGCCGTGAAGCACCCCGTTGCGGTCGAGGACGAGCGCGTTCACGGCCTCCGACGTCGACGGGTAATCGGCGGCGAGCTCCCAGTTGCGCGGCAGCCCGCCCCAGACCGAATAGGCGACGACGCTGTCCTCCGCGCCCAGCGCCAGCGCATCGGGCAGCGCCTCCGGCGGCATCGGTGCGACCTCGACGATCTCCGCGGCGCGGCCGTACAGGGGCGCGGTCTCGTCCAGCACGAGGCCGTGCATCATGCGCTGGGACGACCCGCACGCCACGAGGCGGAGCGGCCGTTCCCCGGGGCGGTCGACGATTCGCTGAACGATGCTGGGAAGCGCGGGGGAGACCTGCACCAGATAGGGCAGCTCGTCCAGCACCAGCCAGGCGTCCCGGGGGGCGCGCGTGCGCCAGGTGTCGAGGGCGGCCCCCCAGTCGTCGTACGAGGCGGCGGCGAACGTCGGCACGACACGCTCCGCCTCGACCGCGAGGGTCCGGCGCTGAAGGCTGGCGTCGCTGAGGTCGGCCAGGTAGTACGCGTGCCGCTGGCCGCGCAGTGCCTCCTGCAGAAGCCGCGACTTGCCGCACCGCCGCCGCCCGTAGACGACAATCAGGGAGCCGCCCGGCCGGGACAGAGCCCGTTGCAGACGCGCGAGCTCGCGAACACGGTCGAGGAACGGAAGCCGCACAGCATAGATTGTGCTTCTGGAACATTATGTTTGTAAAGCCATATAAAGGCGCAGGGACATCTTGCGGGCGCCGGATTCGTGAGCCATCATGCACCAGCGTCGACGGGAAGCCCTGTCGCGCTCGGCGACGATTGGCGGGCCAGGTGCCGGTCGCGCGCACGGGCTTCCGCCACGGGCTCCTGGAACGGGAGGACGACATGGTCCAGCGAGGATGCGCCGCACTGATCCTGATCGCCGTCGCGCTGGCCCCCGCGCCGGCGGGCGGCCAGCCCCCGTCCGCGGAACCGGCCGCCTCGGCCGCCCACCGGACCCCCTGGGGCGACCCCGACCTGCAGGGACAGTGGAACAGCCAGACCTCGACCCCGCTCGAACGGCCGGCCGAGGGGCCGCTCGCGGGACGCGAGAACCTGCCGCTCGAGGAGGCGGAGTCCATCGAGGCGACCAACCGGGCCAACTTCGACCTGCCGCCGCCCGAGGGCAGCGTGGGCAACTACAACGCCTTCTGGCGCGACGTGGGCCGGGCCCTGCCCCGGACGTCGCTCATCGTCGACCCGCCGGACGGGCGCATCCCCCCGCTGTCGGCAGAGGGCCGCGCGAGAATCGAGGCCGAGCGCGCCGAGCGCAGCACGCGGGGGCCGTCCAGCTCGCCCGACACCTACACCGACCTCAGCCCCTGGACGCGGTGCATCTCGCGCGGGTGGAACGGCATCGGGAGCTGGTACAGCAGCAACTACCAGATCTTCCAGGCGCCCGGCTACGTCGTCGTCTTCCAGGAGCTCATCCACGAGCCGCGCATCATCCCCCTCGACGGGCGGCCGCACCTGCCCGCGTCCGTCACCCAGTGGATGGGCGACTCGCGCGGCCGCTGGGAGGGGGACACCCTGGTCGTCGAGACCACCAACTTCGACCCCAAGACCAGCTACCAGGGCTCGCGCGACACCCTGCACCTCACCGAGCGCTACACGCGCGTCGACGCCGACACCATCGACTACCGGTTCACTGTCGACGACCCGCGGACGTTCACCCGGCCGTGGACCGTGTCGCGGCCCATGACCCGCATCTCGGACCGCGTGTCGATCTTCGAGTACGCGTGCCACGAGGGGAACTACTCGATGGCGGGCATCCTCGCCGGCGCCCGCGCCGAGGAGCGGGCAGCGGGGGCGGCCGGGCCATCGAGGTGATGCGCCAGCCGGCTGGCCGGCTGCCAGAGCGGGGCCCACGACTGGCGGGATTCCCTTGCAGCGGGGGTGGTCTCCGGCGTCGCGGCGCGTGACGCTTCACTCGCCGTCCGGACAGATTGTCGAGCCTCGGTCCCCCAGGGTGTCGTTCCGTCGAGGTTGCGCACCATCGATTCCAGGATGCGGGGGGCGAGCCCCACGAGCATGGCCAGTCTGTTCTCGCGGCTGTTCCGCTACCGTCCGACCGAGGGTCGGGTTCCCTGGGAGGACCACTTCACCGAGTCCTTCGCGGCGGTCCTCGACCACTACCCCTGGCTGCGCGCGGCGTATGCCGCCCATCTGATCGGTCGCGACCGCGACCTGAAGACCGTGATCGTCGACACCCAGCGGACCTTCGGCAACGCCCGGCCGGACATGTGGATCGATGCCCGCGACGCGGACGACGGGCGCCACGTCGTGATGGTCGAGCACAAGATGGGCGCTCCTGCCCGGGGCGGTCAACTGAAGGACTACGAGAGATGTTTGAAGGTGCTGGCGGCGGAGACGAGAACGCTCGTCCACATCGCTGGTCGCTCTGCGCCGGTTTTCGAAGCGGCGTCCGGCGGTGTGGAGTTCAAGTCCTTCAGGTGGTTCGAGATCCACCGATGGCTGCGACGCCAGGCCGCGGCCGCTCGGAGCGGCGGGCGGCACCTGGAGTTCGTGAACGAGTTACTGGAGTTCATGGGGGAGCGGGGCATGACCATCGAGATCGGCATGAACGAGCTCGTGGCCGCAAGGGTCTACAAGGCGGGCGAGGTGGAGGGGCGACTCCAACAGATTCTGGACTCGGCATGGGACGACTGCGGGATGGACGAAGTTCTCGGGGAAACCGACGGGCGGGGGCGCACCACGCGCGGTGAGTGGCGGTTGTCGCCGAGAATGGTCCGCCACAACGTCCACGTAGAATGGGGTTTCGATTTCCGGCGAGAGGATCCCGAGTGGGACGTGAGCAGCCTGCAAGTGCCGTCGGCCTACGCAGGGATCTGGATGCCCGGCCCGGACGGCGACTGCAGACTGGCCTGCCCGTCGGGCTGGAAGAAGCCGCCGAAAGGGTGGGATGGCGACAGCGGCGGGCGTTACGTGTGGGCCTGCGAGATGAGCGAGCTGCGCCTGCACGGAGAGTCGCTGAGTGCGCTGTATCTCGGTTTCTTCACCAAGGCGCTCACCGCGCTCAAGGCGGTTCTGTAGCGATGTCGGATCGGGGTGCGGTGGTGAACGACGAGCCATCTCGACGAGAAGTAGAATGTTCCCGTGTCCGACACGCTCGCCAACGTCGATTCGCCGCCGCCGCCGAACGGCCGCCCGGCCGCCTCGGGCGAACCCTCGACGCGCGGATCGCGCGGGCGGTTGCGGCCCTGGACGGGGTCGGTACGGTGGCGCTGTTCGGCTCGCACGCGAGGAACCGGGCGCGCCCGAACAGCGATCTCGACGTCGCCATTCTGCCCGTGACCGTCGACGCGACGTGTCGCCGCCGACTGGTCTCGCGCGCCGCCGCCGCGCTGGCCGGTCTGGCGCCGGACGGTCGCGTCGACGTCGTGCTCGTCGACGAGGCGCCCGAGCTGCTGCGACAACGCATCTTCGAGCACGGCCGGGTCGTGATACAGCGCAACCCGAGCGGACTGGCGGGCATGGCGCGTGCGGACGATGCGGGAGCACGGTGACCGCGAGCCCTATCGCCGCATGCTCCGAAACGCCCAGGCCCGGCGACTCGCGGCGGGGGGAATCGGTGGTCGATCGGGACGTGCTCTCGACTCGCTTGAACGCGCTCGAAGGCTATCTGGCTGATCTGCGCCCGTTCGCGAGACGTTCACGCGACGAGTTCGTGCGCGAGCCCGGTCTGCACCATCTGGCCGAGCGGCTCCTGCACTTGGCGTGCGAGTGCGTGATCGACATCGCGCACCACATCATCGCCGACGAGGGGTACCGGCAGCCGTCCACCTACCGGGATGCGATTGCGGTGCTCGCGGAGGAGGGCGTCGTCGATGACGCCCTGGCCGATCGCGTGGCTGCCTGGGTCGGCTTCGCAACGTGCTGGCCCATGCCTATCTCGATATCGACCACGGCCGTTCGTCGATTCCATCGAGAGCGATCTCAGCGACCTGGCAGACTTCGCCCAAGCGGTCGCGAAGCTGTTGCCGGATTCGTTCACTCGGCGTGATGCGTGATGTCAGAAACACCTGCCCAAGGCAGTCTGCTGTGGTCGGATCCGGGTCTCGCGGAGCGCCGTTACGTGCTGCCGGTCCCGGGAAGCGGCCTGCGATACGTGCCGGATTGGCTGTCCGAAGAGGACATGCGGCGGTTGGAGAGCGAGTGCGATGCTCTGGTGAGGTCCCCTGACGGCGGCTGGCGGCCCAGGGCCGAGTTCCGACTGTACGGCCGGAGGATCGTTCGTCCCCGCGACACGGCGTGGATGTCCCAGAATCGTCGTTCGTACTCGTACGGGGGCACGACGGATGAGTCCGTCGGGTGGCCGCACTGGGTTCGGGATCTCGCCCGCAAGGTCGCGGAACATCCCGCTTGGCGCTTCGCGGAGGCACCGGGTACGGCGCCCAACGTCGCGCTCCTGAACGTCTACCGAAACGGGCGCGACCACGTCGACTGGCATGCTGACGACGAGCGGGAGATCGACCAGCGGTCTCCCATCGCGTCGGTTTCGCTGGGCGCGGTTCGGACGTTCCGCATCCGCCGGACGGTGGGGCCCGCGGTCGGCTCTGGCGTTCGGAAGTCGGAACCATTGGCGCTGGGTCCCGGGTCGCTACTCGTCATGCCGCCGGGTTTCCAGGCCGATTGGGAGCACCGGGTCCCTCCTGCGAAGAACGCCGGTCGTCGCTGGAACCTCACGTTCAGGGTGTACGCTCACCCGTCATGATCTACCCGGACCAGCTTCATCTCGCACGTCTTCGCGAGAGTTGCCGGGGTTGGTTCCCGGGCCGCACCGAGACCCAGGTGCGGGAGGCGCTCTTCAGAGAGACGGAGGACCTCCGTGGATGGTACCAGTGCATGCTTGAGGGTGATCCGCCGTACCGCCGGGCTCCCCGCGGCTACGTCGCTCTGTACATGCCGCGGGGTTACTTCTGGTTCAAGAGGTTGGTGAGCGATCACCCACGCCTGCGTGCGGTGGTTTCATCCGCCCGGTCCGTGCTGGTGGTGGGTTGCGGGCCCGCGCCGGAGCTCTGGTCGTTGTCCCAGTATCTGAGCTCCGAGGCGACCGTCACACTACTGGACGCCGAGATCGACGTCTGGGAGCCGTTCGTGCGGGGATTCACCGTTCCGCTCGTCGTCGAATCGCGGGGGCTAATGAGCCTGGCTGCCGAGCCTCCGTGGCTGGAATTCCAGGCCGGGACTCACGGGTCCATCGAGGGGCGTTTCGACCTCATCGTGGCGCAGCAGGTGCTCAACGAGATTGCGGTTCGTCCGGTCTGGTTGAATCCGGGACATGCTTGGCCGCTCACGGCGTTGTCCACGATCACGGCTTGGCGCCGCAGCCGCCTCCGTCCGGGCGGCGCCATCGTTGTCGTCGACGGCGATTCGAAGGAGCGGCGGCTCCGGCAGATCGAAGAGAACCTTCCCCGCGGGGCCTGCGAACGGGGCTCCCTGTCTCATGGAACGGTCAGGTGTGCGCGAGAGGTAGCGGCTTGGTTGACCGGCCCGTGGGGTCGTTGCGTGCCCCGCCGGCGTGCGCCAACGAAGTATCTGTTGGTCTACTGTTGACGTGCGCGTTCGTGCTCACGACACCCGTATCGCCGGCCTGACGCGCGCCGGGGCGGTCATCGACGATGGGCGCGGTGGCGGTAGGGACGAGGGTAGCGCAACGCGAGCCTGGCCCGCCCACATCCTCGCCTTCGGCTCCGCTGGGGACCGCCATGGAAGCGGTCACCCCGATGCTCGCGGTCAAGACCGGTCGGCCGCCTGCCGCTCGCGAGTTGCCTCCGCCTGCGGGCGCGGACGCCACAACTGGTGGATCACCCAATCCAGGTCCAGACGCTCGCCGCGCCAGTCGGGCGTGAGGGTGTCGGGATCAATCTCTATGCCCTCCCGTTCGAGCCGCGCCCTCACCGGCGCCAACGGCCGACCGGTCCAATCCGGCGGCGCCGGCGCTTCCGGCAGCGGACGGCCGTCGGGCCGAATGAACTCCACGTCACCGCCTGCATCCAGTATGACGCGGAACCCCTCCTCGTGAACCGCCCGGTGGTGCCGCCGGCAGAGGAGGACCAGATTGTCGAGCGCCGTCGCCCCGCCGTGGGCCCAGTGCCTGATGTGGTGGGCATCGACCCGGACGTTCCGGCACCCCGGAAACCGGCACTGGCGGTCGCGGGCGTGCAGCGCCCGGCGCAGGGCCGGCGAGATGGTCCGCGTGCGGCGGCCGACGTCGAGGACCTCGCCGCCGGGGCCGTGCTGCATCCCGACCGTGGCCGCGTCGCAGGCCAGCCGCCGCGCCGTCTCCGCCGAGATGTGGATGCCCCCCGCCTCTTCCAGCACCGTCTGGCGGCGGCCGGCCGGAGTGTACGCGGCCTGCTGCGGCGACGCGGCCGCCTCCGACGTTCCCGCGGGAACGTGGAGTGCCTCGGGGATGTCGGGCGCTTCGGTCAGGGCGTCCGCGTCCACGTGCACCACCACCTGATAGCGGTCGCCCGCCGTCCCCCGGTCGAGCCCAACCGACAATGCGCACTCCGCAATCACTCCCAGGGCATCCGCCTGCCGCTGCGCCAGCGACGGCGCCTCCGCCTCTGCGCCGGGAACGGTCTCGGCGCCGGGGGCGGCCTCTCCGCCCGCGTCCGCCGCCGTCGCTTCGGCGCCGCGGGCCTGGTCGCACGCCGCCTCGAGAGCCCGCCGCACGACCGCGCCCACCTCAGGCGACAGCCGGCCCCGAATCACCACCATCCCGTCCTCGTCCACCCATGTCCGCAGCGACCGCGTCTCGTGCCGCCGCCGGTCCTCGGTCTGCTCCGCCAGGCGGTCCACCCGCCGCCACGCCCGCACGATCTTCTCCACGTGGGCGGCGGTACCCGACAGCGCCACGTTCAGCAGGTCGTCCTCGGTCTCCGGCGTCGCCACCCGCGTGACCGCGCGCATCTTCGAGTAGGAGACCTTGCCGCGCCGCATGGCGTCGCTCAGCTTCGGCAGGTCGGCGAGGGCGCGCGCCACCCGCACGTGCTCGCGGGCCGCGCCCGGGGCGAGCCCGGTGCGCCAGCCCAGCCATTCGGCGCAGGACGTGCAGCCGGCCCAGCCGTATCTCTCGTCGAACTGGTGGATCAGGCTCAGCAGCTCCCAGGTGGCGGCGCTGATGCGGGCGGAGAGCTCGGCGATGCGGTCGCCGAGCGCGACGACCTCGGCCTGGGGACCGTCGGGGCACCAGGGCCGCGGTGCGGGTGGGTCGCTCTCGGGCACGATGGCGTCCGCAGGATGCAGCGGGGGCGCGGGGACAGCGGGTGTGGCTTCAGGGTGCATGTCCCATCGTAACCCCTTGATTCTGAGCGGTTTGTACTCGCGTCAAACGCCCGAACGGCCCGTAGGGCGGCCGATTTCGGTCTCGCGGTCGGTATCGTCCAGCCTGCGGGTGCTGAGGCCGGTCAGCGGGCATTCCTGGGGGCGTCCCGGAAATCGAGCGGACTGGCTGCGAAAAGCTGTCAAGCAAGAAGTGCAGGCGGACGAGGCGTTCTTCGAGTGCGGCAAGGGCCATCTACGGCGTCGGAACGGAATTGGCCGACGCCTGGGCGGAGGCCCCGCCGGCCGATTCGGACACCGGACGGCTCCGGGCCTTGGTCGTGGCATCACGCACCCACGCCGAACGACGCCCGACGCTCGCAAGTGCATAACCGGCTGCGCTATCCGCAGGTCCGCGCCGGGGGCTCGTGCATCTCCTCGGAGCGTCGTCGAGGCCGGATGCGATCAGTTCGGCGTCCGTCTCGAGCGAGCCCAACGTGCGCTGGGCCGTCGTCGGCGCCATCGCCATCCTCGCCCTTCGTTACTGCTCCTCACCGGTCGCTTCGAAGAACTCCTGGGAGCGGGCGAACCGCGAAACGCCGCCGAACGCTCATCTCACCATGATGTCGTGCATCCCATCGACGTGATCCAATTCCAAAAAATGGGGTAGAATACGCGCGGATTCGATTACGTACGCGCACGCAGGAGGCCCGGATGACCGGAGGCCCGAAACGGATGCCACGAGGTCGGTTCGTGCGGCGCGCCCTCATCCTCGTCGCGGGTCTCGCCTTGGCGCCGGCCGGCACCGACGCGCAGCCGGCGTCGTCCGCGTCCGCCGGCCTCGAATCGGCCGCCTCCGAACGGGCCGTCATCGACCGCTACTGCGTCACCTGCCACAGCGACCGCCTGCTGACCGGCGGCCTGTCGCTGGAGGGCGTGGACCCTGCCGACGTCGCCGCGCACGCCGAGGTGTGGGAGAAGGTCGTCCGCAAGCTGCGCGCGGGCGCGATGCCTCCCCGGCCCCGGCCGCGCCCCGACGCCGAGACCCACGAGCGCCTGCTCGCCTACATCGAGACCGCCCTCGACGACGCCGCGCGGGCCAACCCCGACCCCGGCCGCACCGAGACCTTCCGGCGGCTGAACCGGACCGAGTACCAGAACGCCATCCGCGACCTGCTGGCCCTGGAGATCGACGTCACCGCGCTGCTGCCGCGGGACGACGCCGCCTTCGGGTTCGACAACGTGGCCACCGGGGGCCTGTCGCCGACCCTGATGGAGCGTTACCTCGCCGCCGCGCGGACCGTGAGCGAGCTGGCCGTAGGCAGCCGGGCGCCGGCCCCGGGGAGCCGGGTGGTCGTGGTGCCCGCGGACCGCACCCAGGAGGACCACGTCGACGGCCTGCCGTTCGGGACCCGCGGGGGGACCGTCGTCGAGCACGTCTTCCCGTTCGACGGCGAGTACGAGATCCAGGTCCGCCTGCAGCGCAATCGCAACGAGAACGTCGAGGGGCTGACCGAGCCGCACGAGGTGGAGCTGACCCTCGACGGCGAGCGCCTGGGCCTGTTCACCATGGAGCCGAGCACGAACATGGTGATCCAGGCCAACGCCACGTACTACGCGGACGAGGGCATCGACAACCACCTGAACGTTCGCCTGCCGGTCACCGCGGGGCCGCACCGGGTGGGCGCCGCGTTCATCAAGAAGAACTCGGCCCTCCTCGAGACCACCCGGCAGCCCTACGACGCCCACTTCAACATGGACCGCCATCCCCGGCAGCAGCCGGCGGTGCGCACCGTGTCGATCGCGGGGCCGTTCGACCCCAGCGGCATCGGCGAGACGCCGAGCCGCGACCGCGTCTTCTCGTGCCGGCCCGCGGACGACACCGCCGCGGAGGCCGAGGCGTGCGCCGCCGCCATCGTCGCCTCCCTGGCCCGGCGCGCCTACCGGCGGCCCGTCGACTTCGGGGACATCGAGCAGTTGACGGGCTTCTATCGCGAGGGCTACGCCGAGGGCGGGTTCGAGGCCGGGGTCGAGACGGCCTTGAGGGCCCTGTTGACGAGCCCCGAGTTCCTGTTCCGCATCGAGCGCGACCCCGCGGGGGTGGAGCCGGGCACCGCGTACCCGGTCAGCGACCTCGAGCTGGCCTCGCGCCTCTCGTTCTTCCTGTGGAGCAGCCTGCCCGACGACGAGCTGATCGACGTCGCGGCGCCGGGACGCCTGCGCGAGCCCGAGGTGCTGCGGACCCAGGTGCGGCGCATGCTGGCCGACTCCCGCGCCGAGACGCTGACCACCAACTTCGCGTCGCAGTGGCTGCACCTGAGGAACCTCGACGCCGTCACCCCCGACGCGCGCAACTTCCCCGACTTCGACGACAACCTGCGCCAGGGCTTCCGCACCGAGACCCAACTGCTGTTCCGGAGCGTCGTCGACGAGGACCGCAGCGTCACCGACCTGCTCACCGCCGACTACACGTTCCTCAACGAGCGGGTCGCGACCCACTACGGGGTGCCGGGCATCTACGGCGACCACTTCCGCCGCGTCGCCCTGCCCGCGGGCAGCCCCCGCGCGGGCGTGCTCGGCCACGGGAGCATCCTGACCGTGACGTCCTACGCCACGCGGACCTCGCCGGTGCTGCGCGGCAAGTGGATTCTCGAGAACCTGCTGGGGACGCCCCCGCCGCCCCCGCCCCCCAACGTGCCGCCGCTCGAGGAGAGCGCGTCGTCGACCGGCGTCCTGTCGATGCGCGAGCGGATGGTCGCCCACCGCCAGAACCCCGCCTGCGCGGTCTGCCACCGCATCATGGACCCGGCGGGGCTGTCGATGGAGAACTTCGACGCCATCGGCCGCTGGCGCGACGTCGAGGGCGAGGGCGGGGCGGCCATCGACGCGTCGGGGAACCTGCCCGGGGGCGAGCTCTTCGACGGCGTGGCCGGCCTGCGCCGGGCCGTGCTCGACCGTCCGGACGTGTTCGTCGGCACCGTCACCGAGAAGCTTCTGATCTATGCGCTGGGGCGCGGCATCGAGCCTGCCGACGGCCCCGCCGTCCGCGCGATCGTCGACGCGGCGTCCCGCGACGACTATCGCTTCTCTTCGCTCATACTGGGAATCGTCGAGAGCCCGCCCTTTCAGATGAGGAGATCGCAGTCATGATGATCACCAAGATGGCCCTGCCGCGGCGGACGTTCCTGCGAGGCGCGGGAGCGGCCCTGGCCCTGCCGCTGCTCGACGCCATGGTGCCGGCCGCGTCCGCCCTGGCCAATACGGCCGCGCCGCGGCGGCTCGGCTACGTGTACATCCCGATGGGGATGAACCCGGTGCCGTGGACCCCGTCCGAGGTGGGCCGGCTGACCACGCTGTCGCCGACGCTTTCGCCGCTGCTGCCGAACCTCGAGAACGTGACGGTGGTGACCAACCTCGAGATCAACGACGCGCACATCTCGGGGAACCACGCGTCGGCGAACTCGGCGTTCCTGACCTGCGTGCGGCCCAAGCGCACCGAGGGCAGCGACTACGTCAACGGCACCTCCGTCGACCAGATCGCGGCCCGCAAGGTCGGCCGCGACACGCCGCTGCCGTCGCTCGAGATCGGCACCGACCTGATCGCCCAGGTCGGCAACTGCGACAACGGGTTCGCCTGCGCCTACATGAACAGCCTGTCGTGGGCGTCGCCGACCGCGCCGAACCCGACCGAGGCGGACCCCCGCATCGTCTTCGAGCGTCTCTTCGGCAAGGGCGGCACCCCCGAGCAGCGCAAGGCGCAGCTCCACCGCGACCGCAGCATCCTCGACTGGGTGCTCGACGACATGTCCCGCCTGCAGTCGCAGCTCGGCGCCGGCGACCGCAACAAGGTGGCCGAGTACCTCGACACCGTCCGCGAGGTCGAGCGCCGCATCGAGCGGGCCGAGGCGTCGGCGGCGGCCTCGCCGCTGAGCGACCTCACCCGCCCCACGAGCGTGCCCGACGTCTGGGAGGACCACGTCAAGCTGATGTTCGACCTGCAGGTGCTGGCGCTGCGCGCGGACCTGACCCGCGTCGTCACGTTCCAGATGGCGCGCGAGGCGAGCACTCGCACCTATCCGCAGATCGGCGTGCCCGAGCCGCACCACCCGACGTCGCACCACCTCGACAACCCCGAGAAGCTCGCCCAGCTCGCGAAGATCAACCAGTACCACGTGTCGCTCTTCGCCTACATGGTCGACCAGCTCGCGGCGACCGCGGACGGCGACGGCAGCCTGCTCGACCACACCACCTACATGCTCGGCAGCGGCCTCGGCAACCCCAACGTGCACGACCACCGCAACCTGCCCATCGTCGTGGCGAGCGGCGCGGGGTCGCGCATCGCCGGCGGGCGGCACGTCAAGTACGACGAGCTGACGCCGATGGCCAACCTGCACCTGACGCTGCTCGACGACGTGGGGGTGCACCTGGACGACTTCGCCGACAGCACCGGCCGCACCGGCGAGATCGTCGAGCCGTTGTCGCTGTAGCACCCGGGAGGCTGCAGCAGGGAAACGCGGGCTGTCGGCTTCTCGGGCCGGCAGCCCGCGAGTCGTTTTCGGGCAGGTTCACGGGAGGCACTCCATGCGCTGTTCCATTCTCCGGCCTGTGACTCGTTCGATGGCCGCGTGGTTGCTCGTCGCCGGCGTTGCAGGTCCCGGCGTCTCCCGCGCCGTCGCGGCCGAGGCGGTCGATCCCGGTCTGCTCGACGCCATCAGGGCGGTCGACGCGGCCGGCGTGCGCGAGGCGATCGAGCGTGGCGCCGACGTGACCGCAACCGAGCCGGACGGCACCACGCCCCTTCACTGGGCCGTGCACGCCGATGCCCCGGACATCGTCGAGCTGGTACTGGAAGCGGGGGCGGACGCCGCCGTGACCAACCGCTACGGGGTGGCGCCCATCGCCCTCGCCTGCGTGAACGGCAACGCGGCCATCGTCCGGCTGCTGCTGGACGCCGGCGTCGACCCGAACACGACTCTGGCCGAGGGGGAGACGGCGCTGATGACGGCAGCGCGGACCGGGGCGCACGACGTGGTGGAACTGCTGCTCGACCGCGGCGCCGACGCGAACGCGGCCGAGGCGTGGCGCGGCCAGACGGCGCTGATGTGGGCGGCGGCAGAGGGGCATGCGCACGTCATCCCGACCCTGCTGTCCCACGGGGCCGACGTCGGCGCGCGCTCCGAGCGCGGCTGGACCCCGATGCTCTTCGCGATCCGCGAGGGCGAGATCGGCGTCGTGCAGACGCTGCTCGAGGCCGGCGTCGACGTCGAGGAGTCGCTGCCGATCATCGAGGAGCGGCGCCGTGGCGGCACCAGCGCCGAGGCCGAGGCGACCGGCCTCAACGCCTTCCTGCTCGCCGCCGCCAACGCCCACTACGAGCTCGCGGCCCTGCTCGTCGACCGGGGCGCCGACGTCAACGCCGCCTCGCGCGGGTGGACGGCCCTGCACCAGGTGTCGTGGGTGCGCAAGGCGGGCATCGCCGGCAGCAACAACCCCGCGCCCAAGGGCTCGGGCGCCATGACGAGTCTGGAGTTCGTGAAGAAGATCGTCGCCGCCGGGGCCGACCTGAACGCCCGGGTCACGACCCGGCCGCCGGCCGGCATCACCCGCCTGAACTTCATCGGCGGCACGCCGTTCCTCCTCGCCGCGCGCACCGGCGACGCGCCCCTGATGCGCCTGCTCGCCGACCTCGGGGCCGACCCGCTGCTGCCCAACGAGGACGGCACCACCCCCCTCATGGTGGCGGCCGGCGTCGGCACCTCGTCGCCGGGCGAGGACCCGGGCACCGAGCCCGAGGTCCTCGAGGCGGTCGAGGTGGCCCTCGAGCTCGGCGGTGACCTGAACGGGGTCGACGAGAACGGCGAGACCGTCATGCACGGCGCCGCCTACAAGCACGTGCCCGAGGTCGTGGCGTTCCTCGCCCAGGCGGGGGCCGACCCCGCGGTCTGGAACCGGCCGAACTCGCGCGAGTGGACGCCCCTCGACATTGTGGAGAACGTGCCCCTCGGCCGGGGCATCCAGGACAACCCGGCCACCGCCGCCGCCATTCGCGCCGAGCTGGGGCGGGCTGGCGAGGCGCGGCGAGCGGCCAACGTGCAGCAACGCCAGCAGCGGGATTGACGCCTCGAACTCGGTGACCGCCAGCTCGACGGGGCCGGCCGGCCACGGCGACGCGGCGTTCCTCGACGAGGCCCACTGGCGTGGTTTCGATCACGGCCTCCCGGTCGGCGTGCGGCCGGTCGCTGCTTGTTCCGGTGCGTGTGGGCATGGCGATGGCCGTGGCGGCCTGCGATGCGAACAGCACCAGAAGCTCCTCGTGGGCGTTCCTGAACTCTGGTCCGCCCTTCTTTACTGCCCAAGGAAGAAGTTGCGACGAGCACGTCGTAGGCCGGCAGGTCGGCCACTCGCAGGGGATCCGGCAGGTCCCGGCGAGGCTCGACTTCGAAATCCGGCTATCATGACCTGGAAAGCGGCGCGGGCAAGTGCCGGAGCGTGCCACCCCCTGCAGGGCCTGCCTGACGGGCGGGGCCGCTGACTGGCCGGCGCCGAACGCCATCCGGCCGGGATGCCTCGCGCTCCGATACAGTGACAAGGCGACATGCCCGACCATCCCCGCATTCCCTACGGCTGGGCCGATTTCCGGGCCATCCGGCTCGAAGGCCGGCTGTATGTCGACAAGACGCGGTTCCTCCGCCGGCTGGAGGAGGACCGCTACGTCTTCCTCATCCGGCCCCGGCGTTTCGGCAAGTCGTGCTGGGTGTCGGTGCTCGAGAACTATTACGACCGCAACCGGGCCGCCGAGTTCGACGCGCTGTTCGGCGGCACCGACGTCGGGCGGCGGCCCACGGACGCCCGCCACCGCTACGTGGTCCTGCGCTTCGACTTCTCGGCGTTCGAAGACACCCCCGAGACGTTGCGGGAGCGCTTCGAGACCTACTGCGACACGGTGCTCTACTACGCGCTGGAGCGGAACCGGGACCTGTTTCCCGACGCGGCGCGGCGGCGCATCCTGGCGGCGCCCGCCGTGGACGGCAAGCTCAACCAGTTGTTCGCCTACGCCGGCGAGCACGACATCCCCATCTACGCGCTCATCGACGAGTACGACAACTTCGCCAACACCATCCTGGCCGGCCACGGCGCGTCCGCGTACGAGGCCTTCACCCACGGCGGTGGCTTCTACCGGAGTTTCTTCGCCACCCTGAAGAGTGGGGCCGGGCAGGGCGGCGGCCTCGAGCGCCTGTTCGTCACCGGCGTCTCGCCCGTTACCCTGGACGACGTCACCAGCGGCTTCAACATCGGCAGCAACGTCAGCCTGCATCCGGACTTCAACGAGCTGCTCGGCTTCACCGAGCCCGAGGTGTTGGGGCTGCTGCGGACGTACCGGGATCACGGCGTGTTCTCGCAGGACATCGACGACGCGATGGGACTGATGCGGGAATGGTACGATGGCTACCGGTTCGCCAAGAGCGCCGAGACGGACGTCTACAACACCGACATGGTGCTCTACTACCTGAACCAGTCCATGCCGAACCGGCCGGTTCCGGACGATCTCATCGACGTCAACGTCCGCGTCGACTACGGCAAGCTGCGCCATCTCCTGGTGGTCGGCCGCCGGCTCAACGGCAACTTCGACCTGCTGCGGCAGGTCATCGGCGAAGAGACCGTCGATACGTCGATACAGGCGGGCTTCCCGCTTGAACGGATCGACCAGCCCGAGAACTTTCTTTCGCTGCTTACATTACTTCGGCCTGCTGAGCATCCGCGGTGTGGTGAACGGGACGCCGCGGCTCGCCATCCCCAATCAGACCGTCCGGCGGCTCCTGTACAGCTATCTGCGCGAGGGCTACCGCGACGTGGACGTGTTCTCGGTCGATCTGCTCACCTGCGAGCGGCTGCTGCGCGCGATGGCGAACGACGGTGCCTGGCGGCCGGTCGCGGCGTTCCTGCGCGACGCCGTCGCCGCTCAGACCGGGATTCGCGACTACATGAGCGGCGAGAAGGTGATCCAGGGGTTTCTCGCCGCCTACCTCGGCGTGACCGATCACTTCGTGTTCCGCTCGGAGGCCGAGCTCGGCAAGGGCCTTGCCGACATCTGCCTGGAGCCCCTCGTCGCCCGCTATCCACACCTGCGTCACGGCTACCTGATCGAGCTCAAGTACCTGAAGCGGAGCGAGGGGGGCGGCGAGAGCCGGGTCGCGGCGGCGGTCGGAGAGGCGGCCGCCCAGTTGCGGCGCTACCTTGCGGACGAACGCTTGGCGCGCCAGTATCCCGGAGTGCAGTTCACCGGCCTGGCGATGGTGTTCCACGGGTGGGAGATGGTGGCCTGCGAGGCGGCTGGTGACGGGGCCGCCGGTGAATCGGACGGACGTGGCCGATGATCCGAGCCGGTCCGCGACGCCTCGCCTCCGTCGTGTCGGTGCGGTGAATGGGCGAACGATACATGGTCGACGGTCAAGGGCACCCGCTCGAAGGGGCGGGCGATTGTCCGACGGCTGCGTATTCCTCCACCGGCAGTGCTTCACCTCAGCCTGTGATTCCTAATCGTTTTTCTTGACGAAGCCCCATCCATAAACGTACCGTCGACCCTGTCACTGTTTCGCCGGACGAAGTCCATGATCGAAACCGACGGGGAGATGCCGACGTCGCGGCCCGCCGGCTACGCGGCCCTGGTCGAGCGCTACGGCGTCGAGGTCGTTCCCCACTGGCGCACGTCGCGGGTCGCGACCCGCGGGGGGCGGCGCGTCGAGTCCGGGGCGGACGAGGTGGTCGAGGTGTTCCCGCCTCGCTACTGGCCCGGCGACACCGCGGGGGAACAGCTCGAGTTCGCGCTCAAGCACGACGGGACGAACCTCGGCATCCTCGCGAGCCTGTTCCGGGTGATGCCCGAGGACGAGCTGCTGGCCTACGTCGGGTCCCGGCCGACGGGCAAGTACGCGAGGCGGCTGTGGTTCCTCTACGAGCTCCTGACGGGCCGGCGGCTCCTGCTCGACGACCTGAAGCAGGGCAACTACGTCGAGGTGCTGGAGCCGGATGCCTACTACACCATCGGACCCGCCCGTCGGAGCCGCCGCCACCGCGTCAACGACAATCTCCTCGGAGACCGGCAATTCTGTCCCACGATCCGCCGCACGGACATCCTGCGGGGCTTCGAGGCGGCCGACCTGCCCTCGCGCTGCCGGCGCATCGCAGCGCGCTACGCGCCGGCGCTGTTGAGGCGCGCCCTCGGCTACCTGTACGCCAGGGAGACGAAGTCGTCGTTCGCGATCGAGCACGTCACGCCCACGTCGACCCGGGCGGAGCGGTTCGCGGCGCTGCTGCGGCTCGCGCATCGGGAAGACTTCTGCGACCGGCCGCGCCTCGTCGAGCTGCAGAACCGCATCGTCGACGCCCGTTTCCGCGACGCCGACTACCGGCGGAGCCAGAACTACGTCGGGGAGACGGTCGGGTGGCAACACGAACGCATTCATTTCGTCGCCCCGAGGCCCGAGGACCTCGGCGACCTGATGGAGGGGCTGGTGGCCGCCCATCGACGCATGGCGTCAGGAGACGCGCCGGCCGTGATTCACGCCGCCGCGGTCGCCTGGGGGTTCGTCTTTCTGCACCCGTTCGAGGACGGCAACGGCCGCATCCACCGCTTCCTCATTCACAACATCCTGGCCCGGCGCGGCTTCACGCCCGCGGGCGTCATGGCGCCGGTCTCGGCCACCATGCTGAAGCACGCGGCCGACTACGACGCGTCGCTGGAAGCGTTCGCGCGCCGGTTGATGCCGCTGGTCGATTACACGCTCGACGCCGACGGCCGCCTGACCGTGCACAACGATACGGCGCTCTGGTACCGCTACATCGACATGACGGACCAGGCGGAGGCGCTCTTCCGCTTCCTCGACCTGACCATCGATACCGAGCTGGCCGGCGAACTGGCGTTCCTGACCCGGTACGACGCGGCCAAGCGGGCGATTCAGGCGATCGTGGACATGCCCGACCGCCGGATCGATCTCTTCATTCGCTTGTGCCTCCAGAACGACGGCCGTCTCCCGGCACGGAGACGCGCGAGGCACTTCGACCGCCTGTCGGATGAAGAGGTCGCGGCGATGGAACGGGCCGTGCTGTCTGCCCAGGGCGACGATTCTACGGTCGTCTGACCCGGCTGCGGGGGAGAGAAGGCGATGGTTCCCGAGCGCCCGCCCTGCCCCTTGTACGAGTGCCCCGTCGCGTCTTCGTCGGTCCATGCCCGCGGCGGGGTCGCCCGACGGGGCCGGCGCCGACTCGAGAGCGTCTTCGCGCCTGGACAACCGTCGGCATTGCTGCGAAGATCCGTGGTCATGCGTAGCGCAGCCACGACAGGCGCGCGCCGGGTGGGCTCCGTCGCGGTCGCGTCGGTTCTCGCCGCGGGCGTGCTCGGGGTCTGCGGCGTCGCCGACGCGCAGGTCACCCGGGCCGGCGGCCTCATCCGGCACGACCGCGGACAGAGCGTGTCGCCCGTCTACGAGGGCTGGTACCAGCGGCCGGACGGGACCATCGTCGCGTCGTTCGGCTACTTCAACCGCAACCACGTCGAAGAGGTCACGATTCCGGTGGGGCCCGACAATCGGGTGGCGCCCGGCCCCGAGGACCAGGGCCAGCCGACGACCTTCTTCCCGCGGCGGCGGATCGGCCTGTTCACGGTCACGGTGCCCGATGCCGCCACCGAGGTCACGTGGACGCTGACCTCCCGGGGCGAGACCCTGGAGATTCCCGTCAACCTCGACGCCGAGTACCTCATCGAGCCGTTCCGGGCGGCGGCCGGCCCGAGTCCGGGGAACGGCCCGCCCGCGGTCAGGTTCGATCCGGCCGACGCGGCGTTCTCGGGACCGGCGGGCGGCGTCGTCGAGCGTACGGTGACGGCCGGGACGGCGCTGTCCCTCGACGTCTGGATCAGCGACGACGGCCTGGGCTCGGGCCGGGACGAGCCGGTGCTGACGGTGACGTGGGGCAAGTTCCGGGGGCCGGGCGCGGTCAGCTTCGGGGACGAGAGCCCGGACGTCGCGGTGGAGGACGGCCCGGAGGGCGTGACAGGACGGGCGAGCACCACCGCGACGCTGTCCGAGCCGGGCGACTACGTGCTCTACGCGGTCGTCTCCGACGGGTCGCGGCAGAGCAACCAGTGCTGCTGGACGAACGGCTACGTGCGCGTGCGGGCGGTCGGCCCGACGCGGTGAAGGAGAAGGCGATGAGGCATCGACAGCTTGCGGCGACGTGGCGGTTGGCGGCGGTCGGCCTGCTGCTCGGGGCGGCGGCGCTGGTCCCGGCCGGGGCGGCGGCACAGACGGCCGGCGACGAGGTGACCTTCGCCCGGGACGTCGCGCCGATCCTGCAGCAGAAGTGCCAGACCTGCCACCGGGTCGGCAGCATGGCCCCGATGTCGCTGGTGACCTACCAGGAGACGCGGCCGTGGGCGCGGTCCATCCGGGCCCGCGTGCAGTCGCGCGAGATGCCGCCGTGGCACCTCGACAAGACGGTGGGCATCCAGCACTTCATCAACGACCGGTCGCTGACCGACGAGCAGATCGACACCATCGTGCGCTGGGTCGACGCCGGGGCGCCCTTGGGCGACCCCGCCGACATGCCGCCGCCTGTGGCGTGGCCGGCCGGCGACCGCTATGAGCTCGAGGACCGGCTGGGCCAGCCCGACATCGTGGTCGAGTCGCAGCCGTGGACGATGCCCGCCGACGGCCAGGACGCGTGGTTCCGGCCGCGGGCCGAGCTGAACCTGACGGCGCCGGTGTGGGTCAAGGCGTCCGAGACCAAGCCGTCGTTCGAAGGCCGCCGCATCGTGCACCATGCCTCGACCTACCTGCACCAGCCCAAGGGGGCGGAGCTCATCGAGGCCGAGCGGGCGCTGCGGGCGGGGCAGATCGGGGTCGACGCGGTGATCGCGGCCGCGCAGAAGCGGGCCACCGACCCCGAGGAGGTGCGCGAGCTGTTCACGGAGTGGGCGCAGGGCAAGCAGGGCGAGATCTACCCCGAGAACGTGGGCAAGCTGGTGCGCGAGGGCTCGCACGTCGAGTTCGACATCCACTACCACGCGGTCGGCGAGGAAGTGACCGACGTGCTGTCGGTGGGCTGGTGGCTCTATCCCGCCGACGCGCCGCCCAAGTACAGCGCCGAATTCGTGGGCATGGGGGCGACGGCGGCCCAGACCCTGGAGATTCCCCCCCACTCGGTCGTCCAGCACCAGGGCACCTACGTGCTCCCGGCGCCGGCCATCCTCCACAACTTCCAGCCCCACATGCACTACCGGGGCAAGGCGTTCCTGCTCGAGGCGCTCTACCCGGACGGCGACCGCGAGGTGATCAACTACTCGGACCGCTTCGACAACACCTGGCACCTGAACTACATCTACGACCCCGACCACGCGCCGGTGCTGCCGAAGGGCACGGTGATGCAGATCACCACGTGGCACGACAACACGCGGGCGAACCGGAACAACCCCGACCCGCGCCAGTGGGTGAGCTACGGACCGCGCACCGTCGACGAGATGGCCCACGCCAACCAGCAGGTCATCTTCATCACCGACGAGGACTACGAGCGGATCAGCCAGGAGCGGAAGGCCAGGGCCGAGCTTACCGACAACGACTGACACGGAGGTCGCACCATGCAGTTCCCCACTCGCGGCCGTTCAGCGCGGACGGCGCTGTCGTCTTGTGTCTGCGCGCTCCTCGTCACCGGCATCTCGGCCGGCCTCGCTTCCGAGGCGTCGGCGCAGGTCGGCCAGCGCGCCACGGCCCTGAGCGGGGTGCCCGCGGTGCCCCTGCCGGAAGGCCCGGTGGTGCTCTACAGCGCCGAGCAGCCGCGCATCCGGGTCGTGCCGGTGGCGACCGGGCTCTCGCATCCCTGGGGGCTGGCGTTCCGCCGCAACGGCGACATCCTCGTCACCGAGCGGGACGCGGGCGCGCTGCGGCTCATCCGCGACGGGGTGCTCGACCCGCGGCCGATTCCCGGCACCCCCGAGGTCTACCTGGGCACGCGGCTCGCCGGCCTGATGGACATCGCCCTCCACCCGGACGACGACCGGCTCGTGTATCTCACCTACTCCAAGCCGATGGAGCAGGACGGCCGCCGGGGCGCGACCATCGCCCTCGCCCGCGGCCGCCTCGACGCGGGGGCGCTGACCGAGGTGCGCGACGTCTTCGTCTCCGAGGGGTTCGGCCGCGGCGTCGCCGCCTCGCGGGTGACGTTCGGCCCCGACGGCAGGATCTACATGACCGTCGGCGGGGCCATCCGGTCGCAGACGACGGGGCAGCGCGCCCAGGATCCGGCGACTCACGTGGGCAAGGTCATCCGGTTGAACGAGGACGGCAGCGTGCCCGACGACAATCCCTTCGTCGGCCGGCCCGGCTACCTGCCCGAGATCTACTCGTTCGGCCACCGCAACCAGCTCGGCCTGACGTTCCACCCCGACACCGGGCAGCTCTGGGCGACCGAGAACGCGCCGCAGGGGGGCGACGAGGCCAACGTCATCCTCCCCGGCGGCAACTACGGCTGGCCCGTCGCCTCCGACAGCCGCGAGTACACCGGCGTGCGGGTGTCCGACACCCCGTGGGTCGACGGCTTCGAGCGGCCCGAGGTCCTGTGGTGGCCGTCGATCGCGCCGTCGGGGCTGACGTTCTACGACGGGGAGCAGTTCCCCGCGTGGCGGGGCAACCTCTTCGTCGGCTCGATGACGGTGGGGCGGATGCAGCGGACCGGCCACCTCGAGCGCATCGTGTTCAACCAGCGCGGCGAGGAGATGCGGCGCGAGTGGCTGCTCGCCGAGCTGAAGCAGCGCATCCGCGACGTGCGGCAGGGGCCCGACGGGTTCCTCTACGTGCTGACCGAGGAGGACGACGCGGCCCTGCTGCGCATCGAGCCGGCGCGGGCGATCACGGGGCTGCCGGGCAGCGTGCTGCCCCAGCGCCGCCTCCGCGCGGCGCGCATCGGGCCGCTCGCCGAGGCCGAGTGGACCGACGCGCAGCGCGAGGTCGTCGAGCGCCATGCCGGCGCCGCCGGGCTCGGGAACGCCCTGCGCACCCTGGTCCGGGTGCCCGCCCTCGCCGACCGGATCTTCGCGTTCAGGGACTACGTCTCCAGCGGCTCGACCCTGCCCCCGCGCCAACGCGCGCTGCTCGTCCTGCGGACCGCGTGGCTGACGCAGAACGCCGTCCTCTGGGCCGCCCACGCCGCCGCCGCGGCCGACGCCGGGTTGACGGACGAGGACCTGACGAACCTCGCCGAGGGGCCCTCGCTGGAGCGCTGGGACCCGTTCGAGGACGCCCTCGTCGGGTTCGCCGATCAGCTCTTCCGCAACTCGTCGGTGACCGACGTCACCTGGGCGGCGCTGGCCGAGCGCTACGGCGAGCACGAGCTGATCGACGCGGTGGCGACGGTGGCCGACACCACCGCCGTCGCGATCGTGCTCAACGCCCTCGGCGTCCAGCCCGACGACGGGGCGCCGCGCATACCCACCCGCGACGTCGCCTATCGGGTGGTGGTCCCGGTGCGCGAGCCGCCCCTCGCCAGCCCGCGGATCGAGCCGGTCGACGGCCCGGGGCTCCGCGTCTCGCGCACGTTCCGCCGGCACCCGGCGATGGCCGACGCGTTCAGCGCGACCTCCGGCTTCGTGCTGAACCCCGAGCTGTCGGGGCTGACCCCGCACGACCGCGAGCTGCTCATCCTGCGCACGGGCTGGAACGCCCAGGCCGTCTACGAGTGGGCCAAGCACGTCGGCAGCGTCGGCCGCGCCCGCGACCACGGGCTCGACCCGACCTGGATCGCCCAGGGGCACGACGCCGCCGGCTGGAACGAGACCGAGCGCCTGCTGATCGACGCCGCGAACGAGATGTACCGCGACACCACCGTCTCGGACCGGACGTGGAACGCGCTCGCCGAGCGGTACGACACCCGCCGGATGATCAGCATCGTGGCCACCACCGCCCGCTACCGCCTGGTGTCGATGCTGCTCAACGCGTTCGGGGTGCAGCCGCTGCCCGACGACGAGCGGTTCCCGGTGCTCGAGGGCTACTGACCGTCGCGCTGATCGGGAGCCCGGGCAAACGAGGAGCGTCATGTCGAAGAGACCGTTCGTCCTGTTGATTCTCGCGTCGGCCGCGTCCGCATGGGGCGTTCACGCCGCTCAGACCGCGAACACCGAAGCGGCTCCGGGAGGCGCGGCGCCCGCCGCGCTCACCGCCGACGACCACGTCGAGATCCGGAACCTCGCCGGCCGCTACAGCCACGCCCTCGACCTGGGCGAGCCGGCGGCGTGGGCGGAGGTGTTCACGGAAGATGGCGTGATGGACATGGTGGCGCAGGGCTACGAGATCGAGGGCGATGCCCTGCGGTCGCTGGCGCGGGACGGCGAGCCGTCGGGCAGCCGGCACATGCCGTCGACGTTCGTCATCGACGGGGCCGGCGACGAGGCGACCATGCGCTCTTACGTCACCGTCGTCGGTACGGCCGGCGATGCCGCCCGCATCGTCTTCCAGGGCCGCTATGAGGACCGCCTGCGCCGCGTCGACGGCAAGTGGCGCATCGCGCGCCGCCGCATACTCACCGACTGGATCGACCCCGTGGTCGCGGCCGGGGTCGCGAACGCGCCCTGACGGCACGGCCCTTGCTCTTGACCATGCTGCGATGGCGCGGTCAAGTGGCCGATCCGCGGTCCCCGCTGCTGTCGGAGAGGAGAGCGGGGTCATGCAGCTCGTGCAACTGGAACAGCGAATGAAGAAGCTTGAACTCCGGGTCGATGGGATCGAGCAGATTCTGCCGACTCTCGCGACCAGGGACGACCTGCAGGCGGCGATCGGCGCATCGGAGGAACGGATGCGTGCGCACGTCTTCCACGCGATCGGCGCATCGGAGGAACGGATGCGTGCGCACGTCTCCCACGCGATCGGCGCATCGGAGGAACGGATGCGTGCGCACGTCTCCCACGCGATCGGCGCATCGGAAGAGCGGATGCGTACGCACGTTTCCGATGCGGTCGGTGCAACGCGCACCGACCTCCGGACTCACTTCGACGTCGTCGCCGAGAGCCTGCGCCACGAGCTTCGGCTGGTTGCCGAGGCGGTCGCCGAACTCTCCGAACGGGTCGGGCGTTCCTGACCGGGGCTTCACCTGCAGCGGGTGCACGACGGCGGGGAGCTCATGGTCGCCCAGGAGCCCCCCGCGTTCCGCATATCCTGTCGTCCCCTTCCCGAATCAGAACCCGTACCGGATGCCCGCCTGGAACTGCCGCGGATAGCCCCCGGCGAGGAGCTGGGTCGGCACGAGGAAGCTGCCCGACCGCCGGTCGCCCGACGGGTTGACCCAGTTCACGCGGTTGGTCACGTTGAAGAGCTCGCCGAAGATGTCGACGGTCTGCTCGCCGCTCCCCCGGAAGCGGTAGCCGATGCGCAGGTCGAGCTGGAAGTAGTCGGGCCCGTAGGCGCCCCTGAGCCCCCCCGCGTTGTCCACGCTGATGGCGTTCTGCCCGGTGCCGCTGTAGGCGCCCGCCGGCAGCGGGTCGAGCAACTGGCCGTTCATGTCCGGATCGAAGTTGCTGTCGTGGATGGTGAACGGCGTGCCGGTCATGTAGCGGGCGACGGCGCTGAGGGTCACGCCCCCCGTCCCCGGTATCTCCGTCTGCCCGCTGATCGTCAGCAGGTGGCGCCGGTCGTACTGGCTGGGGCCCCACAGCAGGTCGAGGTTGCGGTTGTCCATGACCTGGGCCACGTTCACCTCGTCGTTGGGGTCGCCGTCGTTGTTGCCCCGGGCGTGGCCGAGGGTGTAGGCCACGCGCGCGCTCCAGTTGTCGGCGTAGCGCTTCTCGATCTGGAAGTTGAGGCCGTCGTAGGCCGAGCTGGCGTTGTTCTCGATGATCCACACGTCGCTGGAGAACGGCGCGATGCCCAACTGGTCGGCGAGCCCCATGAAGTCGACCCGCGTGATCGGGTCCGTCCGGTTCGTCCCGGCCCGCACCCGCGGGGTGAGGTTGTAGCGCAGCGGCAGGTCGCGGCCCCAGAGCCTGACGTAGTCGACGCCGAACGACACCTGGGGGCTGAGCTCGCGCTCGTAGCCGAACGACACCGAGTCCTGGTGGGCGACGGGGCGATTGGGGGTGTCCAGCCACACCGCCCCGAAGTTCCGGAACGACGAGCCGATGGGCACGAGCTGGGAGATGAGGCCGCGGTCGAGCATGGGCCCGTTGACGAGCAGGGGGTGGGTGGGGAACATGCCCTGGCTCGGACCGGGGTCGATGTCGTCGAGCGGGAAGTCGACCTGCTGCGAGCTGGCGAAGACCCCGCGGCGGACGAAGTTCTCGAAGCGGTTGACCCACAGCCGCTCGTAGAAGCGGCCGAATCCGCCGCGGATGACCGAGTTGTTGCCCGCGTCGTAGGCGAAGCCCGCGCGCGGCGCGATGTTGTTCTTGTCGACGGGGTAGGCGTCGGGGTCGTCGAACAACGGGTTGTGGAACGCCTTGATGGGGGCGATGTGGATGTCGTAGCGGACCCCCAGGTTGAGGGTCAGGTCGTTGATGCGCCACTTGTCCTGGAAGAAGAGCCCGCCCGAGTGCACCGTGGTGTACGGCCGGTCCGGCACCGGCATGCGCACCGTCAGCCGCTCCGGGTAGGTGAAGGGGTCGTTCGCGTCGAACGGCATGTCGCTCGCCAGTTGGAAGACGCCGTTCATCGCGATCTGGTCGACGCGCCGGTGCTGGGCGTTGTTGTACTGGATGCCGAACTTGAAGTCGTGGTCCCCGCCGTCCGTCGGCACGAACCAGCTCAAGGCGTTCTGGAACGCGTAGGACTGCATCTTCCGGTCGAGCGCCAGCGAGTCGGCCTGGGTGATGATGCCGCTCTTCAGCAGGATGGTGGGCGGCTCCAGGGTCTGGTCGTTCGTGTCGTGGTACCCCAGCGAGCCCCAGTTCGGGCGCTCGTAGGTCCACGACGCCCGCATGGTGTTGACGGCGTTCGTGCCGACGATCCAGTTGTAGGTCCCCACCAGGGTCCAGTCGTCGTCCCGCTCGTTGGTCACCGTGTCCGCCGTGCGCGAGCCGGCCGGGTTGCCGTTGGTGGGCTGGTGGTCCCAGAGGTAGCGGATCGAGTAGTTGTGATCGGAGTTGATCTGGTCGTCGAAGCGGAGCAGGTAGTTGTCGAAGTTGGACTCCTGCACCCCCGTGAAGCTCAGGTCCGGCCGCTGCGGGTAGAAGCGGCTCTCCCCGAGGTCGAGGTCGAGGCGCTCGTAGCTGAAGAAGAAGTGGGCCTTGTCCTGCACGATGGGTCCTCCGATGGTGCCGCCGAGCTGCCGCAGCTTCGTGTCCGGCTTGTCGCCCCCGCGCTGCTTCACCAGGAAGTCGGGCGCGGTCAGGGCCGCGCTCGTGTAGAAGCCGAATGCGCTGCCGTGGAACTCGTTGGTCCCGGTCTTGCTGATGGCGTTGACGACCCCCGACGTGGCCGACTCGTACTCGGCGTCCATCTGGTTGGTGACGACCTGGAACTCGGCCACCGACTCGAGGGCGGGCTTGGCCTGCGACTGGCCCCCGCGGAGGTCGTCGTTGTTGGCCCCCCCGTCGAGCATGAACATGATGCCGGTCTGGTTCTGGCCGTTGATGCGCACCCCCGACGAGCTCGGGCTGCTCGACGGCGTCAACTGCACCCCGGGCAGCAGGGCGACGAAGCTCGTGAAGTTGCGGCTCGACGACGGCAGGTCCCGCAACTCCTCGGTCCTGACGTTGCCGCCGACCTGGGCCGAGGTGAGGTCGACGAGCGGCGACTCGCCGGTGACCGTCAGCGACTCCTCCAGCGCCCCGATCTGCAGCGCGAGGTCGATCTGGACCGTCGGCCCGACCTGCAGGACGATGTTCTCGGTGTTGAGCTCGCGGAAGCCCGCGAGCCGGGCGGTGAGGGTGTAGGGGCCGGGCTGCAGGCTGGCGAGCAGGTACTCGCCTCCGGGTCCGGTGATGGTCTCCCGGAAGGTGCCCGTCTCCTCATGGGTGGCGAGGACGGTCGCGCCCGGAAGCACGCCGCCCTGCTCGTCCGTGACGATGCCGCGAATCGCGGACGTTCCCTGCGCGAAGGCCGGTGCGGCCAGACCGCAGGTGAGGCCGATAGCGAGCGATGCGACGACGACAGTACGCATGGGACTGACCTCCAATGGAAGTACGGACCAACGCTGCCGACCGCACGGCCGCCGACCGAACATCCGTCAGCGCGCATATCCCAGCGCGTCGACTTCAACGCGTCGCTGTCATTCGCTGTTCTCTCGCCGGATCCCTCCTGAGAAGTCGCCACCGACCGTTTTCCGCTACGACGCAGAACCTCCATTCTTTCACCGAACCGCGCGCCGCGCCACACCAATCGGATCCCGCCCGCGCCCGCGGTTGCGCGATGCCGGGGTCGTCGGTTACGATGGCAGAGAGCCGATGCGTTCCGTTCGATCCCTTCGCGCGGGCACGATTGCCGCCGTCATCGCCTGGAAGCTCACCGTCCTGGCGTTGCTGCCGGCCGCGCTGTGCTGCCGGGCGGCGATGGCCGCGGACGGGGCCGAGGCGCACTCGTGCTGCGAGGGAGGCGAGCACGGGGCGATGTGCCCGCTGAAGCGCGGTCGCGCCGACGAGGGGGACGCCGCGCCGGAGCAGCCGCGCATGGCCGGCTGCGATTCCCTCGACGACGCGCTCATCGGGCTGCTCGGCCTCACCGGCTTCACGCCCGACTCGTTCGAGCTCTCCGCCGACCCGGCCGTCGTCGGCCTCCTCGGCGACCTCCGCCCGGCCGCCGACTCCTTCGTCGGCCTCCTCGGCCCACCGCCTCCGCGGGCCTGACCCCTGCTCCGACCGTTTCCGTTCGGTTCAAGACAGCGGTTTCGTTGCGCCCCTCGGCGGCGCCGTCCGGGCCTCGGCCCGCGTGACGCGCCGGCGGACGGGCGTACGGGGGAGGTTTCGAGGTGTACAGGTCTTGTCTCATCGTGCGCGAGGGGGCTCGCCCCTTCCGCGTTCTGCTGCCGGCGCTGCTGGCGACGCTGGCCGCTTCCGCCGGGCCGAGCGCGCAGGAGCGCGCCACGGTGACCGGCTCGGTGACGGACGCGCAGGGGCTGGCGCTGCCCGGCGCCACCATCGTCATTCGCACGACCGAACGCGAGTTCGTGGCGTCGACGGTCACCGATCGGATGGGCGGGTTCGAGCTCGCCGGATTGCCGGCCGGCGACTACCTGCTGGCCGCGCACCTGCTCGGGTTCACGCCGCACGAGCAGGCGGTCGCGGCCGGTGCGGGAGGCGTGGACGCCGCCGTCGTTCTGGAGGTGGGGCGGTTCGCGCAGGAGTTGACCGTCACCGCCCTCATGCCCGAGGTGATGACGGCGACGGAGCTGGTCACGTCCGCGTCCGAGATCGAACGGCGCGTCGCCCAGGACCTCGCGCAGTCGCTCCGGAGTCATCCGGGGGTGACCGCGGTCCGCCGCGGGGCGGTCAACCTCGACCCGTCGGTCCGCGGGCTCTACGCCGAACAGATCGGCGTCTTCGTGGACGGCACCCGCACGTTCGCGGCGGGGCCCGCCCGCATGGACTCGGCCCTGAGTCACATCAGCCCGCACGCGCTGCAGTCGCTCCGCGTGGTGCGGGGGCCGTACGCCCTGACCTGGGGCGCCGGCACCCTCAGCGCCGTTCAGGCCGAGACCTTCAAGCCCGAGTTCGGTGCGGGCGGCTTCCAGGTCGGAGGTCGCGCCGGCTACAACTACGGCAGCAACGGGAGCGCCAACGACGGCTTCGCCAGCCTCTACGGCAGCTCCGACCGGGTGCGGTTCACGTTCCAGCACAACACCCGAATGGGTAGCGACTACACCGACGGCAACGGCGACACCGTCGAGGGCGATTACGAGTCGTTCGACACGCGGTGGGACCTCGGCGCCCGCGTGGGGCGGCGGACGCTGCTCGAGTACAGCGGCGGCTTCCAGCGGCAGAACGACCTCGACTATCCGGGGCGACTGCTCGACGCCACGTTCTTCGAGACGCAGTCGCACGCTTTCGAGGTCTCGCACGCTCCGGCCGCGGGCATCCTGACCGAGCTCGTGGGCCGCGCCTACGTGAACCGCAAAGACCACCTGATGAACAACGACAACAAGCCGACGGCGTTGCGGAACCACCATCGGACGCCGCCGTTCCCCATTCGCGTCGACCTGCCCACCTCGGCCGACACCGTCGGGGGCCGCTTCCACGCCGCCCTCGCGACGGGGCCGCTCCGCTACAAGCTGGGGTTCGACGCCTACCAGCTTCGGCAGAGCGCCACCCAGACCGTCAGCGACCGCGAAACCGGCGACGTCCACCACGACCGGCATCCGGTGTGGCCGGACGCGACGATGACCAACGCCGGGGGCTACGCCCAGGTGCTGGTCGACCGGGGGCGGAGCACCGTCGGGGCCACGGTGCGGGTCGATCGGGAACAGGCCGGGGTGGGGCAGGTGACGTCCTTCTTCGCCCACAACGCGATCCCCGACTACAGCCTGCACGAGGTGCACGGCCACTTTCACTGCGTGACGGCGCAGTGCATGACCCCGACGCACGGACAGGGCATGCATGACCACGGCACGCATGACCACGGCACGCACGACGCGGGCCACGGCGCGACGATGCTCGTGTCGGGCGATCACTTCGCGCAGACCAACACCAGCGTCAGCGCCGCCGCCAACGCGAGCCTGCGGCTGACCGACAAGTGGCAGGTCACGCTCGGGATGGGCCGGGCCGTGCGCAACCCGTCGGCCCTGGAGCGCTACGCCGACCGGTTCCCGGCCGTGAAGTTCCAGACCGCGGCGGAGTTCGTCGGCAACCCCCATCTCGTCCCCGAGAAGAGCCTCGAGCTCAACGTGGGCACGACGCTGCGCGCCGCACAGGCCACCGTCGCCCTCGACGTCTTCGTGCGCAACGTCGACGACTACATCACGGTGGCCCACGACCCCAATCTCGCGCAGCGCCTCCCCCTCAGCCCCGACCAGCTCTTCCGTTACGTGCAGGCCGACGCCGCGCGCTTCGCCGGCTTCGACTTCACCGCGACCTCCGCCGTCGGGCCGTGGGTGGACGTGCGGGGCGGCTGGTCGTACGTGCGGGCCGAGGACCTGCTGTTCGACGAGCCGCTGTTCGGCGTGCCGCCGTTCGAGCAGGTGTACGCCGTCGACCTTCACAACCCGGCGAGGACCCGCTGGGTGGAGCTGCTGGTGACGAGCACGTCCGCGCAGGAGCGCGTCGCCTCGGCGCGGTTCGAGGCGCCCACCGACGGCTGGACGACGATCGACCTGATGGGCGGCGTGCGGATGCGCGAGGGGCTGACGTTGCGGGCCGGCGTGCAGAACCTGACCGACCGCTACTACGTCAACCACCTGAACTCGTTGAACCCGTTCACGCGCCTGCGCATCGCCGAGCTCGGGCGCAGCGTCTACGTCGGCACGGAGATGGGGTTCTGAACCGTGCCCGGTATCTCGACTCGTTCAGTCCGTTCACGCGCCTGCGCACCGCCGAGCTCGGGCGCAGCGTCCGCGGCGGAACGGAGAGGTGTTGTTCCGAGGCGTGCCCGGATCCTCGACGATTCCGGTTTCGGAGGACACGGAGAGAGGGAAACGGAGAAGCAACGATGCGCAGGATGAAGACCGTCGGTTGGTGTTTCGTGCTGGTCGTCGCGTCGGTCGCGATCGCGGCCGCCCACATGACGGTGCAGAAGACGATGCCGGAGGCCGACGCGGTGCTGTCGGAATCTCCGCAGCACATCCAGATGTGGTTCACGCAGTCGCCCGACCCGGTCATCAGCCGGCTGACCCTCGAAGGCGCGGGCGGCGCGGTTGCGCTGGGAGACACCGAGGTGGGGGACGACCGGTCCCTCTCGGCGATGCTCCCGTCGAAGCTCGGGGCCGGGGCCTACACCGTGAGGTGGCGCACGGCCGGCGACGACGGGCATACGCAGCGCGGGGAGTTCGCGTTCACCGTTCGCGCCGCGGAGTGACCGGAGACGGACGCTCGACCCAGGTGCTTCCCGCCGAGTGATCCGCGCTCGGGCGGCGGCGGGACCAGCCGGAGAGCGTCGCCCGGCGCCCCCGCCGCGCCGACCGGGAGCCCGCAACGCTCGGCTGCGTGGGCGCCTCGCGACCGGGAGCGGCGGGGCGCCCCCGAGGCGGCGCCGCAGGGTTGTCATGGACGGCGAATCGTTCGCGTTGCTCCTGCTCGCCGGCGCGAAGTGGGTCACGTACCTCGCGCTGATGGGGCTGACCGGCGCTGTTGCGGTCGCCCGTCTGCTCGCGCCGGCGCGCGGCGTCGTCGAGCCCCGGGGCGGCGCCATCGACCGGCGGCTCCGCCTCGGGGCCGCGGTCTCCGCGGTGGTCCTGGTTCTCGGCGCCGCCGCCCGCCTCTACGCGCAGACGTGGTCCGTGTTCGGGCTCGACGAGCCCGTCACCCTGGAACTGGTGCGCGTCATCGCCATCGAGAGCCGGTGGGCGGGCGGCTGGCAGCCGCAGGCGGGCATCGCCGTCCTGGCCGTGGTCGGCGCCGCCTGGTGGATCCGGTGGCCGGTGGGCGGCTGGTGGCTGACCGCGCTCGCCGCGGCGGGGGCGTGGACCACGCTGCCGCTGACCGGTCACGCCGCGAGCTTCGAGTCGCCCCTGCCGCATCTGGCGCAGGTCGCCCACGGCATCGGCGCGGGCCTCTGGATCGGGGCCCTGGCGGTGGTCGTCGTTGTCGCGTCGCCCCTTCGCCGCGAGCCGGGGGGACAGGGGCGCATCGCCGACCTCGTGCGCCGCTTCTCGCCCATGGCCCTCGCCGCGGTCTCGACGATCGCCCTCTCGGGCGTCGTCGCCAGCGCGTCCTACCTCGGCTCGGTGGGGGACCTGTGGGCCACCTCCTACGGGCGCGCCCTGCTGCTCAAGGTGGGCCTCTTCCTGGCGACCGGCGCGGTCGGGGCCTACAACTGGCGTAGGCTCACGCCGCGACTCGAGGCCTCGGGCCCGGGCAGGCTGCTGCGCTGGGTGCGTCTGGAGCTGCTGCTGGCGACGGCCGTGCTGCTGGTCACCGCCGTCCTCGTGCATCTGGCGATGCCGCGCGAGACGATGTAGGCAAGGGCGCGCCGACCGGTTCCTTCGGAAGGCCTCACGAGCCGTCGGTCAGCTCCGACACGTTCAGCCCTGTCGCCTTCTTCAGGCGCTCGATCAGCTTCCGGTGAATCCTGGCGGGGTCGCCCCCGTTGGTCAGCACCGCGAACTCGGAGATGCACGTGACGTGCATGCCGCAGAGGACGAAGTCGTTCATGCCCCGGGCGCCGAGGAAGTGGGCGCCGGCGAGCAGCGAGGCGGCGTCGATGACCACCCCGTAGGCGCTCCTGCCGATCCGGTCCTTCACCTCGTCGGCGAGCATGGCCCAGTTCCGCTCCGTGAAGCGCTTCATCGCCTCGTCGTTCGCGACGGGGTGGCACCGGAACTCGTCGTCCGAGGTGATGCCCCATTCGTTCTCGGTCCAGTTCCCGGCGTCGTCCTTCAAGCCGATGTCGCGCAGGGCGGCCAGGGTCATCTGGTAGTAGCCGATGGCCGAGCTGTTCGGCGGGCTGAGGGCGCAGCCCCTCGATTCGCGCTTCTTCGCCAGATCCAGATAGTCGCGCACGCCGGCGGTGTTCGCGGCGACGAGGGCGGTGGCGCTCAGGAGCCCGGCCAGCGCGGCGGCGGCGAAGCGGCGGCGGGTCGGGACGGGGCGGAGCGGCGTGGGCGCAGATCGTGGTTGTGACATCGGTCAGCCAGAATGGTCCCCGCAGTCGGGACGCGGCGTCGACGTTCGGCAACGGGTACGGCGGAGGTCGATGGGGACGGTTGCGCGAATGAAGGACGTCGGAGGCTCGGGTCAGGGTACGGGCGAAGGAGCAGGGGCGTCCGGGCCCCTGCTCCCGCCGGAGTCGTGCGGCGGCTACTGCTGTTGCTGCGCCGGTCGCGAATACTGGTCGATGTGCACGGGCCGCGGCCCGCCGGTCGATATGCCCTCCCTCGCCATGATCAGCTCGAGGGCGTCGATGGTGGGCCGGGACATTCTCGGCAGGCCGTTCCGGAACCCCTCGGCGATGAACAGGGGCGTGCGCCCCGCCGCGTTCGTCTGCCTCCAGACCTCGGAATCGGCGCCGCTCGCCGCCAGCAGACCCACCACCGCGGGGAAGTTGCCGTACGCCGCGCCGTGCATCGCGGTGTCGCCGTTGGCGTCCACCGCGTCGACGTCGGCCCCGAGATCGAGCAGCAGTTGGGTGGCGATCAACGCCTCGGCCTCGCTGCCCGCTTCCTCGTCGGGGGCGTTGGTGCCGAGGCCGGCCGCCGCCATCAGCGGCGTGCTCGCCTCGGCGTTGGGCAGGAACGGATCGGCGCCCAGCTCCAGGAGCTGCTGCATGAGGCCCGCGTCGGCCCGGTCGGCGGCCATCAGGAAGGCCGTCGCCCCTTCCATCTCGAGACCCGACGCGGTGTGCGGCGGGCGCCTGCCCTGCTCGAGGCGCAGGTTCACGTCGGCCCCCAGCGCGACGAGGGCCCGCACGAACTGCAGGCTGGTCAGGTGGCCCGCCCCCTCCGGCGCGGGGTCGCCCCGGTCGCTGGCGTCCGGCTTCCGGACCCAGCTCACGGTGTGCAGCGGGGCAAAGCCGGTCCGCTGGTCGTTGGGGTCGGCGCCGGCCTTGATCAGCTCGACCGCGAGCTCGAAGTGGCCGTTGCGCACCGCCAGCAGCAGCGGGCTCATGCCGTCGTCGACCGGCCGGTAGGTCGCGTTGTTGACGGCGCGGTCCGGCCCGTCCTTGATGCGCGTGAGCTCGGCGTTCACGTCCACGCCGGCATCGAGCAGGGCCCGGGTGGCGTCGATGTGTCCTCCCCGCACCGCGAAGAAGAGCGGGGTGAAGCCGGAGCGCAGGGAGGCGTGCACGTCGGCGCCGGCCGCGAGCAGCGTCTCCACGATCGCGGTGTGTCCCTCGGCCGCCGCCCACATCAGGGCGGTCTGGTCGCGGGCCTCGCGCGCGTTGGGGTCGGCGTCCTTCGCCAGCAGGGCCTCGACCGCGGCGAGGCTGCCGGTGCGGGCCGCGGTCATCAGCACCGTCTCGCCGCCCCGCAGTGCCGCGTCCGGATCGGCTCCGGCGTCGAGGAACAGGCCCACGAGGCCGGCGTTGCCGTTGGTGGCGGCCAGCGACAGCGGCGGCACGCCGTAGCGGTTCACGGCGTCGACGTCGGCGCCCGCCCGCACCAGCAGCCCGGCCGTCTCGAGGTCATCGTGGTACGCCGCCCAGTGGAGAGCGGTCATGCCGTCGACCTGCGCCTCGTTGACGTCGGCGCCCTCCGCGTGCAGCAGGGTGCGGACCAGCGCCGCGTTACCCTCCTCGGCCGCGTCGGCGAGCGGGGCCTCGCCGGCCGCCCACGCGGTTGCGGCCAGCCCCAGCGCCAGCACCGACAGTCGGGCGATTCGTCCTGGATGCATCGATTCTCTCCTGGCCCGGCAACCGCCGCCTCGGCGCCGATCGCCGCCCGGCCAACTTGCGGGCCCGGCGCCTTCGTGAAGACGCCGGGCCCCGATTACCTATCGGCCGTTGCGCTACACCGCGACAGGGTCGAACAGGGTGTCGACGGTGCCGGTGCTGTCGCCGAACTGGTCGAGCCTCACGCCCACCCGGTCGAGCAGGGTGAGGTGGAGGTTGGCCAGCGGCTTGCCGGTCTCGTAGCGGATGTGGCGCCCGCCGTTCACGCCCGCCGCGGCCCCGCCGGCCACGAGGATCGGCAGGTTGACGTGGTCGTGGAGGCTGGGGTTGCCCATGCCGCTGCCGTACATGTAGACGGTCTGATCGAGCAGCGACCCGTCGCCGTCGGGGGTCTCCTTCAGCTTCTGCAGGAACTCCGCGAACAGCGAGACGTGGAACGTGTTGATCTTGGCGATCTTCGCGAGCTTCTCGGGGTCGTTGCCGTGGTG
The DNA here is from genome assembly GCA_965261285.1 of Vicinamibacterales bacterium. Lineage (GTDB taxonomy): Bacteria > Acidobacteriota > Vicinamibacteria > Vicinamibacterales > UBA8438 > JAJEEA01. The sequence continues at coordinate 1,556,892 of OZ253457.1, forward strand.
GCTCGTCGGGTGGTGCGGATCGGGGACCCCGATCTCCGGATAGGTGCGGTTGCTCAGCTCGCGCGTGAGCTGGAACGTGACGATGCGGGTGATGTCGCCCTGGAACGCCAGCACCTGCAGGTCGAACATCAGTCGCGCGTGGTCGGCGAACGAGTCGGGCACGCCCACCGGTCGGTCCAGATCGGGGAAGAGGTTGTCGCTGGCCGCGGCCTCGGCCCGCTGAATCTGGCGCTCGACCTCGCGGATGCTGTCGAGGTACTGCTCGACGCGGGCCCGGTCGGCCGCGCCGACGGCGCCCTTGAGCCGCGCGATGTCCTCGTTGAACGAGTCGAGCAGGCTGGCGCGGCTCTGCAGCGCCGCCTTCCGCTCCTCCGCCGTGCCGCCCTCGCCGAAGAGGCGCTCGAACACGATGCGGGGATGGGCCTCGGCCGGCAGCGGGGTCGTCGGCGACGACCACGACAGGCAGTTCTGGTAGACGCAGGCGTAGCCGTTGTTGCAGACGCCCGCGAGCGGGTTCAGGTCCATCGACAGCTCGAGCGACGGAAGCTGCGTGTCCTGGCCGATCTGCAGGGCCGCAAGCTGGTCGGCGGTGGTGCCGAGGAAGTAGTCGGAGCTCTCGGTGTGCTTGGCGTAGGCGGCGCTGAGGAACCCGGAGTTCGACGTGTCGTGCGTGCCCGGGTAGGAGAGCTGCAGCTCGGTGTTGGTCACCACCGTGAGCTGCTCCTTGACCGGCTCGAGGGGGCTGAGGATCGGCGTGAGCTGCCCCAGCTCGTCCCGGTCGGCGGGCGTCCACCGCTGGTGGTCGCACCCCATCGGAATGAACACGTACCCGAGCCGGCGGATCGGCTTGGCCGGCGTGCGGGCGAGGGCGGTCGCCGCGGGGATCATCGCATCGAGGAGGGGCAGGGCCAGCGTGGCCTGGACGCCCTTCAGGAACGTACGCCGCGGTAACGCCTTCTTCGTGATGATCATGTGGAGTTCCTCATCTGAAACGGGACGCTCTTGACGATGCCGAGGATGATCGACGAGAAGCGGTAGTCGTCCGCTTCGGCCTCGCGGACGATGGTGCGGACGGCGGGCGCGTCGTAGTACTCGACGCCCCGGCCCAGCGCGAACGTGAGCAGCTTCTCCGTCAGCCGGCCCACGAACAGATCGGGCCGGCTCAGCAGGCCGTCCTCGAGGCCGTCCACCCCGGCGAGGGCGCCGACGCCGGGCAGCCCGCCCGAGACGTCGATGCGGCCGTTGTCGCCCTCCTGGTCGCGCCAGCGGCCGAGGGCGTCGAAGTTCTCGAGGGCGAAGCCGACGGGGTCGATGGTCCGGTGGCAGCTCGCGCACGCCGGGCTGTTGCGGTGCTGGGCGAGCCGCTCGCGCATCGGGAGGTTGGCCGCCACCTCGTTCTCCTCGAGGGCCGGCACGTCGGGGAGCGGCGGGGGGGGCGGGGCCCCGAAGATGTTGTCGAGCACCCACACGCCGCGGATGATCGGCGATGTCCGGGTCGCGTAGGAGGTCACGGCGAGGACGCTGCCGTGCCGCAGCAGCCCCCCGCGCCGGCTCCCCTTGTCGAGGCCCACCCGCCGGAACCGCGTGCCGTAGACGTCGGGAATGCCGTAGTGCTTGGCGAGGCGTTCGTTCAGGAACGTGTAGTCGGCCCGCAGGAGGTCGAGCACGCTGCGGTCCTCGTCGATCACGCTGTCGATGAACCGTTCCGTCTCCTCGCGGAACGCCTGCCGCAGGTTGTCGTCGAAGTCGGGGAAGAGGCGCCCGTTCGGGCTCAGCGCCGCGAGGTTGCGCAGCCGCAGCCACTGCCCGGCGAAGTTGCTCGCGAGGTTGAACGAGCGGGGGTCGGCGAGCATCCGCCGCGTCTGCCGCTCGAGCTCGTCGGGGTCGCTCAGCTCGCCGCGGATGGCCGCGTCGAGCAGCTCGTCGTCGGGCAGGCTGCTCCAGAGGAAGAACGAAAGCCGCGAAGCCAGCTCCAGGTCGCTGACGTGGTACGCGGGGATGCCGCCGCCGCGGTCCGGGTCGACCTCGACGCGGAACAGGAACCGCGGATTGATGAGGACCGCGCTCAGGGCCCGGCCGATGCCGGCGTCGAAGTCGCCGCCCGCCCGGCCCTCGCGGTAGAACGCCATCGGGCCGTCGAGGTCGGCGTCCGAGACCGGCCGCCGGTAGGCCCGCCGCATCAGGGTGGAGAGGATCTCCCGCGCGCAGCCCTCCTCCTCGCTCGCCTGCGCCGGCCGGCACACGAACAGCCGCTCGCGGCTGGGGGTGTCGCTGACGCCCTGCGGGGCGTAGGGGCCGGTGATCGACACCTGGTAGACGGCCGGGGTCAACCGCGGATGACGGGTCTCGTTGAAGTGCGACTGCCCGGGCCTGCGCTCGGTCTCCATCAGCGACGAGGCGCTCTTGAGGAACGTGACGCCGAGGTCGTGGGGGCCGGCGGTCACCGAGGCGCGCACCTTCAGGTCGCGGTCGACGAGCGCGTCGTCGCCGCGCTCGGGCCGCTGGACCGTGAAGCTCGCGACGGGGACCCGGTCGAGCAGGATCTCCATCTCGTGCGGCTGCCGGTCGCGCAGCCCGCCGATGTTGCCGGTGCGGTTCCGGGCCAGCCGCACCTGGATGTCGTAGTCGCCGTCCTGGGCGAACGTGTAGGGAATCACGACGCCGCCGCGCGTGCCGAGGGGCAGTCCGGGGACGTGCTCTTCCTGCGTGGTGTCGGCGGGCACGCGGATCACGTCGGCCTGCAGCGAGGTCTGGGTGGTGCCGATGACGAGCCGGCTGATCTTCTGGGCGGCCGAGATGTAGCGGTCGAGCAGGGCCGGCGGCAGGTCGCCGACGGTCACGTTGTCGAAGCCGTAGCCGCTCTCGTCGGGGGGCAGCAGGGTGGTGGCGTCGACGTCGAGGGCCAGGAGGTCGCGGATGGCGTTCTGGTACTCGGTGCGGTTGAGCCGGCGCAGGGTCTCGGTACGGCCCGGGTTCGGGCTCGCCGCCGCCGCCGCGTCGAGCGTCGACGCGAGCCACGAGGCCATCGCGGCGCGGGCCCCGGCCGGCGGCTGCGGCCGGTTCGGCGGGGGCATGGTGCTCGTGCGCAGCTTGCGCACCACGCCCTCCCAGATCTCGGCCTCGGCCGGCACGTGCGCGACGTCGATGTTCTCCAGGCTCAGCCCGGCCGTCTCGAGGCGGTCGCTGTGGCAGGCGACGCAGTAGCGATCGAGCAGTTGGCGGGCGTCGGCCGCCGATGGCGACAACTCCGTCGCCCCAGATCCCTGAGCTTGCGCGCCCGCTGGCAGCCACAGACTCAGGCCGAGGAGGATCGAGGCCCCGGTGGCCACCGTCGTCATGCGGGAAACGGCCCGGGAAGACCCAAATCTCATCCCCGCATTGTAGGCCCCGAGGGGACGAATTTCAAGGACGGGCGTCGGTCAACGCGGCCGGGTGAGCGGTTCCGTCAGCGGTCCGAGCGGCTCCCGCACCCACCAGGCTCCGTCCGCGCCCTCCTCCCGGGTCGTGAACCGGTAGCGGTACAGCATGAGCCGGACGAAGCGGGGCGGCCCGTCGGGGAACGGCGTGCCGTCGAGCAGGCCGAGGGCGGGCGGGTCGTCCTCCAGCAGGCCCTCGGCGAGGGGCAGCAGCCAGTGGCCGTTCCCCCGGGGATCGAGGGCCGCGAACCACATCCGCCAGTCGAGCCGCGGCATGTGGGCCAACGCGAAGCCGGGCGCCCGCGCGGGGTCGCCCGGCTTCCATCGGAACGGGTACTCGAGCCAGGTCGAGCCGTCCGCGCTGCCTTCGATGACGATCTCCGGACGCTCGGTCGTCATCACCCGGAACAGCCCGTAGCCGTTGACGGAGCGGAAGGGACCGGCCCAGTCGTCGAGGAGGACGTCGGCCCACGCGGGCATCGGCGCGGGAGCGCGGACCTCGCGAACCAGCGCGAGGGTGCTCAGCAGCGCGAGCAGCGCCGTCACCGCCGCCCGTGCCCACCGCCGCCACGCCGGGGCGCGACGGGGCGGGTTCCCCATCATGCCGGCGCCAGCCCGGAAATCGTCGCCTCCAGCGCCGATTGCCGCCCAACCAACCCTGCTTGGCGTCGGCACCGTTCCAGGGCGCAGACGCCTGGAGACGCCGGGGCGGAGCAGCCGCGCGACGGCCGCGTCGTCGAGGAGCGACAAGTAGAGGACGACGGCGAGCAGGTTGAAGAAGCCGTAGCTGCCGGTCGCGGCAATCAGGACCTGCAGCAGGCAGAGCAGTCCGCAGCCCGTCATCCGGATGCGCCGGAAGCGGGCCGGCGCGAGGATGGCGAACGGAACCGCGAGCTCGATGACGAACATGACGCCGACCGACAGCGTGCCGAACCAGTCGGGCGCGTTGTGCGCGTACCAGCCGATCCAGGTCGGCAGCGGCTGCGTCTGGTAGTGGTGCTCGAGCGCGGTCAGGCCCCGCCAGGTCGCATCGCCGCTGAGCAGCTTGGTGGCGCCCGAGAGGAACGTCAGCTTGAACGCGAGGCCCCAGACCAGCCAGCGCGCCGCCGCCCCCGGCTCGCCGCCCGCCCCGAGGGGCACGCGCCAGCCGGCCGGGGCGTACAGCGCGGCGAGCAGCCCCGCTTCCAGCAGCAGCGCGTCCCACTGGAACACGAGGAAGTCCTGACCGGCGACGGTGAGCCCGAGGTAGCAGACCCAGAGGGCCGGGAACACCGCCCTCGGCGCGACGCCGGCCATGGCCGCGGCCGACAGCGCCATGCCGAGCCAGCACGTTCCCACGAGGAAGCCGTCGCTCGGCCAGAGCCAGAGCAGCGTCGGCAGGTCGTGGTAGGCGGCGCGGCCCCATATCTCGTACGCGCGGTCGAGATACGCGGCGGCGGGCATCAGGCCGTCGGCGCCGACCAGCCCGAGGATCTGCGGCGCGAGCGAGGCGAACGCCGTGAGGTGGACGAGGCCGAGCAGGCGCAGGAACAGATCGCGCGACAGGGCGAAGCACGGCGGGCCGCCGGTAGGAGGGAAAGGGCCGGCCACGGGCCATTGTAACGTCCCGCCGCGCGTCGCCCGTGGCGACGGGGTGCACGTCAGATTCGCGAGATGGCTGTCCCCGTGGGCTGTCAGGCTCCCGATTCTTGGTGTTCTCGGCTGTGAAACCCCTCCGGAACGCGCCGTCCCCGCCTCGGCGGTGCGATTCGCAGGCCGCGTCTCACTTTCTTGACGTGCGCCCGCGGCGTAAAGGCGCCGCGTTGCACCGCGCCCGATAGCGACGTCGGTCAGTCCTCTCGGGCCATCCGGCCCGCGTCGAGCTGGAGCGCGGCCAGCAGGGGGCCGAAGCGCCGCTCGAAGTTGCCGATCTTCGCGCTGGCGACGGTCAGGCGCTCCTCTCCGCACCGGAACACGAGATCGTCGGTCACGCGCCCGCGGCGGCGGGCGAGCCGGACGGGGGCCACGGGGTGGAACTCGGGCCGGATGGGATGCACCTCCGGCTCGCTGTCGTCGACGACGAGCTCCTTGTCGGCGACCGCGCCGACGACGACGCGGTCGGGGTGGAACGCCAGCCACCGCGACCGTCCCGCGCGGGTGGTCGCGGCGAGCACGGCCAGCGCCGGCTCGCCGTCGCCGAGCTGGCGCAGAATCGCCGGCGCCGCGCGGGGCGGCCACGTCGAGAGGTCGGGCAGACGCAGCCGTTCCCGCAGGCGCCGGGACGCGGCGTCGACATAGTGCTTCCAGGCCGCCGCGACCTGCTTGCGTTCGGGAAGAAGCACCCACGCGTGCAGCAGCACGAGGTGGTCGTGCTCGATCGGCCACGGCGGCGGTGCGGAGCACAGCAGATCGGCCACCGACGTCAGCAGCGGCTCGGCCAGGCGGTCCCCGACGAGGGCCGGCGGGGGCGCGTCCGGGCCCGGTTCTCGCGGGCCGCCTCCGGCCTCGTACGCCGCCGCCACCGCGCGCGCGAGCAGCCGTTCCGCCTCGTCCTCGTCGACGGTCTCCCGCACGCGCGCGCTGAACGCGCCGGCACGAAGAGACTCGCCGGCCTGCGCGCGGTCGGCATCGAGGCAGTCGCGCGCCAGCGCGGCGAGCAGCGCGAAGCCGTCGGCCGCGCGTCGTGCCTCGGGGCGGTGAGAGTCGCCGAGGTCGACCGGCAGCGGCAGGCGGCGCTGCAGGGCCTCGATGGCCGATCGCGCGTCCGGCGCCTGCAGGCCGTGCATCCCCGACAGCAGGTCGGCGAGGCGCTCGGCGACGGCCCGCCGGTCTTCCGGCCGCAGCGCGTCGAGGTCGACGGGCGGCACCGACGGCGGCGCCGGCGCGCGGTCCTCGGCCAGCGCGCGCAGCAGGGCGATCTTCGCGAACTCGTCGGGGATCGGCGCGCGCAGGATGCGATCGAGCAGCCACCGGCGGTTGTGGTCGACGCCGGGGATGCGCGCGTGGATGCGGACCGCCTCGACCAGCGCGATCCAGTCGGGGCCGCGGTACGAACGCAGGGGGTCGTAGATGCGCGCCACGCGCAGGTAGACCAGCGCCACCGAGCTCTCCAGCAGCGTCTTCAGCCACACCTCCGCGCGCGACCTGATGAACCGCTTGCCCACGCGCTTGGCCACCTGCGTGCCCAGGGTCCACGCGACGACCCCGACGGGGCTCGCGCCGGTGGCGAGGCGGGTGGCGAGGAGCGCGCCGTTGAGATAGTGCTCCCAGGGCTCGAGCTTCCGGTAGAGGGCGAGGCCCTGCTGGGCCTGCTCGAGCTGGGTGACGACGGTCTTGACCGACCAGGAGGCCGGATCGACGAACGGCACCTGCCGCACCGTCTGCAGCAGCTCGCCGACGGCCGAGCGTACCGCGAGGGCGATGTCCCCGGTGCGCGCCTCGAGGACCGCGTTGTCCGACTCGGCGTGGTACAGCGCCGCGACCTCCTGCACGACGTCGCGCAGCTCGGCGAAGATGGCGCCGCCGTCGAGGTCCACGATGCGCCCGTCCTCGCGGCGGACGTAGCGCCGGTCGGCGACGCCTTCCCACACGCGGTCGCAACGGTCGCGGATCATCTCGCCGAGCCGGCGTTCCTGCTCGTCGAGGGCCGCGGGTGAGGTGGGCGTGTCGGGGCGGCGGCGCAGCAGCTCGTCGTAGGTGCGCTCGACCGGCGACACGCCGGCCGCGGTCAGCCGGGCGTCCAGCCCCCGGAGCTCGTCGAGCCGGCGGTCGAGCTCGCCCATCGCCTCGGCGTCGGGAGGACCCCCGCGCGCCCCGGCCATGGCCCCGGCGCCGATGGCGCCCGCGCCCACGAGGGAGAGCGCCGCCCCCGCCTCGAAAGACAGCGAAACCCCCAGCGCGATGCCCGCCGCCACGCATCCGAGGCCGGCGGCGAGCCAGATGACCGATGCATGCCGCATGCGCGGCCGCAGTGTACCAGGAGGACGGAGCGCGGCGGTGAAGCGGGGCGGACGCCGAGTTGAGGCCGCCGGGGGAGCGCCGCGGCAGGGCTGCGTCGGGAGATGGGCAAGGTTGCGGGGGAGCCGCGCGTCAGGCCGGGTGGGAGCGCCACGGAAACACGCCGCATGCGCGGCCGCAGTGTACCAGGAGGACGGAGCGTGGCAAGAAACGGGGCGGACGCTGGGGAGGCCTCCGGGGCAGCGCCGTGGCAGGGCCGGGTCGGCAACTGGGGCAAGGCTGTGGGAGAGCCCCGCGTCCGGAAAGCTGCAAGGGGAGCCCCGCGTCGGGCCGGCCGGGTGGGAGCGCCACGGCGAGGCGGGCGCGGTGGGAGGCGGCCTGGGCGCGATTCGGTGATGTCGCGGAGGCTCGCGGAGGAGGGCAGCACGGGACGACCGGTTATCATGACGGGTTGTGCTTGTCGTTGCGACGATCAGATCCATGGCCGCCGCCGGCCTCGCGTCGGCGGTCATCGCGGGCGCCGCGCTGGCCGCGCCCGGCCAGTCCGCACCGCCGGCCGCCCCGGCCGGCGGGCCGGTCGGCGTCGTGTCGCCGGCGCGCGGCGGGCCCGCGGTCTCCGCCTTCTCGAATCTCTCGGGCGACCCGGCCGACGCCTGGATCGGCGACGGCATCGCCGAGACCCTCTCCGTCGAGCTCGGGCGGTCGGCCGGGGTCCTGGCGCCCGGCCTCCGCGTGGCCGGCGCGTACCAGCGGGTGGGCGCCGACCTCCGGATCACCGCGCAGCTCGTCGATGCGGCGAGCGGGCGCGTCGCGGCCGGGGTGCGTGTCGACGGGGAGCTGGCGGATCTGTTCGGCCTGCAGGACGAGCTGGTCGCGCGCCTCATGGCGGCGGCGGGTGGCCACCGGCCCCCGGCCCCGACAGCGGAGGTGGCGACGAGCCGGCGCAATGACCTTGCGGAGGCGGCGGGCGGCGTCCGGTCCCCGGCGGCGGCCGCCGCCCTTCCCGCCGTTGCGGCGGAGACGGTCGCAGGCGTCCCCGACGTCGCGGCGGGCGCCGCGGCGGGGTTCGCGGCCGTGCCCACCCTGATTCACGGCCCGCCGCCGCCCCTGCCGCCCGAGGTGGTGGCCCGCGACGACCTCGGGCGCATGACCCTGCGCGCGATCCGGCTCGGCGCCCCGCTGCAGCTCGACGGCCGGCTCGACGAGCGGGTGTACCACGAGGTGCCGCCGGTGACCGACTTCGTCCAGCAGGAGCCGAACGAGGGCGCGCCCGCGGGGGACCAGACCGAGGTCTGGGTGACGTTCGACGACGACACCCTGTACGTGTCGGCGCGCTGCTGGAGCCGGGCGCCGGACCGCATCGTCGCGAACGAGATGAAGCGCGACAGCTACGGCATGTACGGCAACGAGACCCTCGGCATCGTCCTCGACACGTTCTATGACCGGCGCAACGCGTTCGCCTTCACCACCAACGCCATCGGGGGGCTCTTCGACGCCCTCGTCACCGACGAGCGCAGCCAGAACATCGACTGGAACACGGTGTGGGACGTCGCCGCGGGCCGCTTCGAGGACGGGTGGACGGTCGAGGTCGCCATCCCCTTCAAGTCGCTCCGCTACCGGGCGGGGCCGGCCCAGATGTGGGGCCTCAACGTGCAGCGCCGGGTGGCGTCGACCAACGAGACCTCGTTCCTCACCCCCATCCCCGCCTCGCTGAGCTGGGCGGGGGCCTACAAGATGTCGTCGGCCGCGACCCTCGTGGGGCTCGAGGTGCCGGCCTCGGGCACCCGGCTCGAGGTCAAGCCCTACGGCATCTCCGACGTCGCCACCGACCTCTCTCGCGCCCCCGACGAGCGCACCGCCGCCGGCGGCGACGTGGGGTTCGACGTCAAGTACGGCGTCACCCAGGGCCTCACCGCCGACTTCACCTACAACACCGACTTCGCACAGGTCGAGGTGGACGAGCAGCAGGTCAACCTGACGCGGTTCAGCCTCTTCTTTCCCGAGAAGCGCGAGTTCTTTCTCGAGGGGCAGGGCATCTTCGACTTCGGCGGCGGGTTCACCAGCGACTCGACGGCGTTCTACTTCGGGGGCGGACAGTTCTCGGGGACCGCGCCGATCCTGTTCTTCAGCCGGCGCATCGGGCTGCAGGACGGGCGGACCGTGCCCATCCGGGCCGGCGGCCGGCTGACCGGCAAGGCCGGGCCCTACAGCGTCGGGGTGCTGAACGTGCAGACCGAGGGGGCTGGCGCCGCCGCCACCAACTTCTCGGTCGCCCGGGTCAAGCGCGACATCCTGCGCCGCAGCGCGGTCGGGGCCCTGTTCACCGGCCGTTCCGTGTCGCTCGACGGCAGCGGGTCGAACCAGGTGTACGGCGTCGACGGGCTCTTCTCGTTCTACGACAACCTGAACATGACGACCTATTTCGCCGAGAGCCGGCTGCCCGGGGTCAGCCGCGGCGACGCCATGAGCTATCAGGCGAAGCTGGACTACCGCGGCGACCGCTGGGGCTTCCTCGCGGAGCGTCTGGGCGTCGGGGCCGACTTCCGGCCCGAGGTGGGCTTCGTGCGCCGGCACGACTTCCGGCGCAACTTCGTGGAGGGGCGTTTCAGCCCGCGCCCGCTGTCGATCGCGTCGATCCGCAAGTTCCTGTTCCAGGGCAACGTCGACTACACCACGGACGGCGCCGGCCTCCTCGAGACCCGGGCGCAGCAGGGGCTCTTCGGCATCGAGTTCGAGAACGGCGACATGTTCTTCGCGGGCGCCACCGACAGCTACGAACGGCTGAAGGAATCGTTCCCGATGACACCCGACATCACCATTCCCGCCGGCGCCTACCGCTTCTCGAACGTCCGGGTCGTCTACGCGCTGGGCCAGCAGCGTGTCGTGTCGGGCGGCCTGAACTTCGACCACGGGGGGTTCTTCGGCGGCGAGCGCACCGGCGTGGGCTACACCTTCGGCCGCGCGTACCTCTCGTCGCAGTTGAACGTCGAGCCGTCGGTGTCGTTCAACTGGCTCGAGCTGCCGCAGGGCGACTTCCGGACCGACCTCGTCTCGGTGCGCACCACCTATACGCTGACCCCGCGCATGTTCGTGGCGGCGCTCTTGCAGTACAACTCGACCCTCGACTCGCTCGGCACCAACCTGCGCTTCCGCTGGGAGTACCAGCCGGGCAGCGAGCTGTTCGTGGTCTATACCGACGAGCGCGACACCCTCGACCCGCGGGGGCCGTTCCTCGAGAACCGCGCGTTCGTGGTCAAGGCCACGCGCCTCTTCCGCTTCTGAACGGCCCTCGGGCCGCGCGACCGACGGTGCCGGGGGGCGGGTTGCGCATGGCGGTACGCCGGCGCCGGCGCCGGCGCCGGCGCCGGCGCCGGCGGTGACGGCTACGGCGACGGGGGAACATCGGATTGGGAATGACCGGCCCGAGCGGACCCGACAGGCTCGATTCCGGCCGCCACCTGCTGCTCTACGACGGCGTGTGCGGGCTCTGCGACCGGTTCGTCCGGTTCGTGCTCGCGCGCGACCACCGGCGCCGCTTCCGCTTCGCGATGCTGCAGGGCCCCGTCGGTCGCGACCTCGTCGCGGCATTCGGCGGGGACCCGGACCGGCTCGAGACGGTCCACGTGGTCGTCGACTACCGGTCGGAGTCGGGCCGCGTGCTGACCCGGTCGGCCGCCGCGCTGTTCGTCCTCGGTCAGCTCGGATGGCCGTGGCGTCTCGCCACCATCCTGCGCGGGGTCCCCGCCGCGCCGCGCGACTGGCTCTACGACCGGGTCGCGGCCCACCGGTACCGGCTCTTCGGCCGCCATGCGTCGTGCCCGGTCCCCGACCCGCGGTACCGGGACCGCTTCCTCGACATCTGAGGGGCTTCGCCCCGCTCCGCTCGCCCGCCCGCGGGCCCGACCTCGAATCGGGTCCCGCCGTGCGTTCGCCTGCCTCGCCCGTCTCCCGGGCGACCTCGCCGACCCGGGCCGCCTCCCGCCCCACGCTCGATGTACGCGATAATTGCCACCTCCGGCGCTGAAGTCCGTGGCGTTTCCCGCCATGTCGACTCGCGGCCGGCGCGAGGTGGAACCGGTTGCGACGTCTCCGCGGCGTCCGGGTTTCGACAATCGCCAGGGGGTGTGCGGCCGCCGCCGTCCCGGCCGCGCCCGCCCCGGCCCCGGCCGGAGACCGGCGCCGGACTGCTGACCGGTTGCGGCCACCGGCGCCCCGAGGAGTCTCCATGCGAGCATGTTTCGTCATCGTCGCCGTTCTCGCCGCCGTTCCCGCCGGCGCCCAGACATCCTCGCCGGTCTGCTACGACGGCGCTCCGACCTGGGAGGGGCTGTGCGTCCGAGAAGAGCCTGTGACCCGGACAGGCTATGTCAGGGCGGACCACGCCGACAGCGAGCCGGCGCTCATCAGGGCGTTGCCGGCGGACCTCAGGGAAGTGAACGCTGATGGCGACACGACGGCGTTCCTGACACCCTACACCTGCAAGCGGTTCGCGGTGGACACCGGCGGGAAGGCGCCGACAGACATCGAGCATATCGTCGCGCTGGCGGAGGCGCACGACAGCGGTCTGGCGCCTTCTCTGCGCCACGCCCTGGCGAACGACCTGGAAAATCAGACCGTGGCGGACCGGACGGTGAACCGCTCGCAGAAGTCCGACAAGGATGCGGCCGGCTGGACGCCGGCCAGGAACGGCGGATGGTTCGCCGAGCGGGTGATTCGGGTGAAGCGCCGTTACGGACTGAGCGTTGATCCCGCTGAAGCGGAAGCGCTGAAGACTCTGCTCGACGGGGGCACGCTGAGGCTCGCGTGCTGAACGTCGCCGTCGATGCCACCTGACTGGAACGGCCGCGCGACTTGCGCCGAGGCGCGGCGGCACGGCATCGCGCCGGTGCCGCGCAGCCATCCCGCCTACGCGTACATGCGCGACGGCGACGGCGTCGCGTGCGAGTGAGCGGTGAGCCCATGAACACCTTGCTCGAGGAAGCGATAGAGGCGTGGGACGGCGCCCGCCGGGGCGTCATCGCCGAGGCGGCGGGCATCCCCGCCCGCGACTGGGACTTCCGGCCCGCGCCCGGCGCGCGTTCGGCGGCCGAGCTGGTCGGCCACGTCGTGGCCACCGGCATGATGTGGACGAACGAGCTCACGCGCCCCACCGCCGACTTCACCCGCAAGAGCTTCCCGGCGTTCATCCGCCACTATGCCAAGGGGGTCGAGAAGTCCCGCCCGCGCGCGGAATGGCTGCGCCTGCTGCGCAGCAGCTTCCGCGACGGCGCCCGGCAGCTCCGCGCCGCCGGCGAGGTGCAGATGCTGCAGTACGTGCGGCGGTTCGACGGCGAGCGCGGCACCCGCCTCACCTGGCTGCACCACGGCATCGCCCACGAGGAGTACCACCGCGCCCAGCTCGCGCTCTACACCCGGTTGCTCGGCCGCACTCCGGCGCTGACGCGGGCCATTGAGGGCGGGGACGCCTGACACGCGACCACCTGGCCGCTGTTCCTTGCTGCTCGGAACGACGCGGGGTTCCACCGAACCCGGCTACGGAAGCAGGTCTTCGCTCCGCATGAATGCTCGCGTCGGCCATGGCGCCTGCACCGGTAATGACCCGGCGGGTGGAGGCGACGGCCTTCCACCCGCCGGCGTTCCGCGACGTCACCAGGAGTCTGCGTCTTTGGAACCGCGGCGCCTCTGTCATGAGGCGGCGACTCCCGGCGCTTCGGTTGCCCGGCAATCGGAACCCGCGCGACCGTGGCCGGGCTGCTGCCCGGCGACCGCCCGCTCGTCGGCGCGTCGGCAGGAGGTACTCGCCCGGCCACTCCGCGACGAGGCTACTGCTGCTCGGCCGCCGCCCGCTCGTCGGCGCGGGCGCCGGAGAGGATGCCCTCCATCGAGTAGTTGCCCTCGTGGCACGCGTACTCGTACAGCGGCTCCTCGCCCCGCCGCATCGGGATCTCGGCCGTCCACGGCTGCACCCAGGTGTCGGGGTCGGTGACCGTGAACGTGTAGACCAGGGTGTCGTCGTCCTGCCGGGTCAGCCGCTCCACCAGGGTCATGTTCTCGGAGGAGCCGCGCCAGCGGGTCTTGTCGGTGAAGTTGTCGGTCTCGACGACGAGGGTGTCGCCCTCCCAGCGCCCGCGCGACTCGCCCGTCCACGACCCGATGCCGGTGCGCGGGGTGCCGTCGATGGGGATGATGCGCGAGTCGTGCACCATCTCGTTGAGGATGACGACGGTGTCCTCGGTCTGGAACACCTGCATGTTCTGGTTGTAGCCGCCCGGGGTCATCGGCGGCCCGGTGTTGAACCCGAGGATGCAGCGGTCGAAGGTGCTGCGGTCGAGCCACGAGTCGGCGGGGTGCTCGGCCCGGCGCTCGCGCCGCGCGTCGGCGCGCGCCTGCCCCGCCTCGCTCAGCGCCGGCATGCGCCCGTTCGGGGGATCGATGATCAGCGAGGTCCGGCGGGTCCCGATGGTGCGGGTGCCCCGGTCCATCCAGAAGTTGTTGTAGGCGCCGACGCTGCCGCCCGCCTCGGTGCGGCGGGGCGGCGCGAGGAGGAGCCGCTCGTCGCGGTCGACGGCGCCCTGCTCGAGGGTGGCCGCCTCTTCCTGCGTCAGGAACTCGCGGTCTCCGTACCGTTCGGGGCGCTGCAGCGGGGTGATGGTGCGGAAGTCCCACACGCCCTGCAGGTCCGGGGCGCCCCAGGCGGTGCGCGGCCCGTCCTGGGCCGCCGCCGGCGGGGCCAGGCCTGCCGTCGCGACGATGGCGGCGAGAACGCCGAGCGCTACGATGTGTCTCTGCTTCATCTGCGACCTCCTGGCACGGATCAGGTTCCGGCAATGCACCGAGCCGGCTCCCGACAAGGTTAGCCGGGGGCGTCGAGCCGGTCAACGCTCATCGTTCCGCCGTCTCCGGAAGGGCGAGGGCGATGTACTCGCTGCTCATGTCGTCCCAGCCGACGGTCGCCACGATGTACTGCCGGCCGTCGAGCCTGTAGCTGATCGGGGCGGCGGTGGTGCCCCCGGGCAGCTCCATCTCCCAGACGATCTCGCCCGTCCGCTTGTCGAAGGCGCGGAACATCTTCCCCCCGCTGCCCGGCGGCAGGAAGGCGGCGCCGACGTTGGCGCCCTCGCCGAGGAACACCAGGCTGCGGGTGACGAGGGGCGCCGCCCGGCCGCCCTGGCCGAGGGGCGGCAGGTCGAGATGGGCGATGGCGGGATGGTCGCGCGGTCCGTCGCCGTTGGCCGCCGTCCAGAGGATCTCGCCGCGGTTGAGGTCGATGGCGACGAGGCGTCCGTAGGGCGGCTTGAACAGCGGCAGGCCTTGCGGTCCGGGGATGTGCCGGGCGCCCCGCATGACCCAGTCGACGTCCGAGCGGGGGTGCTCGGACCGGCTGAGGCCCACGACGGTGCCGCTGTGGACCGAGGGGACGTAGAGGATGCCGGTCTCCGGGTCGACGCCGGCCCCGTTCCAGTCGGTGCCGCCGACGAGGCCGGGGACGACCAGCGTGCCCCGCGTGCCGCCGGGCCGGTCGTCGATCAGCGACGGCGGCGTGAAGAACGGCCCCCACACGTAGTCGTCGAGCATGGCGAGGGCCTCGGCCCGCAGCTCCGGCGTGAAGTCGATGAGGTCGTCGATGGCCACGCCCTGCTGGTCGTAGGCGGGTGGCTTCGTGGGAAACGGCTGGGTCGGCGCGTACCACTCGCCCGGCACGTCGCCGGCCGGCACGGGTCGCTCCTCGATGGGCCAGACCGGCTCGCCGGTGACCCGGTCGAAGACGTAGGTGTGCGCCTGCTTGCTCGTGATCGCCACCGCCTTGACGTCGCGGCCGTCGACGGTGACGTCCACCAGGGTCGGGGCGGCGGGGAAGTCGTAGTCCCACAGGCCGTGGTGCACCGCCTGGAAGTACCAGACGAGCTCGCCCGTCGCCGCGTCGAGGCACACGAGGCTCTCGGCGAACAGGTTGTCGCCGGGCCGGTGCCCGCCGTAGTAGTCGCTGGTCGGGGTCGAGAGGGGCAGGTAGACGTAGTCGAGCTCCTCGTCGGCGCTCGGCGACGCCCACATGTTGGTGTTGCCGGTGTACTCCCACGACGCCCGGTCCTCGTTCAGGGCCGTCAGCCACGTCTCGTTGCCCGGCTCGCCCTCGCGCGGGACGGTGCGGAAGATCCAGAGCTGCTCGCCGGTGCGCACGTCGAAGCCGCGCACGTCGCCCGGCGGCATCTCCTTGAGGGCGGGCATGGTGTGGCTGACGATGTCGCCGATGAGCGAGCCGACGACGATCACGTCGTTCACGACGAGGGGCGCCGACTGCCACCGGAAGCTCTCGACCCGCGGGTCGTCGTAGCCCTCGGTCAGGTCGACCTCGCCGCCGTCCCCGAAGTCGGGGTAGCGCTGTCCGGTTTCGGCGTTCAGGGCGACCAGCCGGTCGCGCAGTATGGCCACCACCCGGGCGTCGTCGCCGTCCGTCCAGTAGCCGAGGCCGCGCGTCGGCCGGCCGCGCTGACGTTCCACGCCCTCGGGCGCCGGCGGGTCGTCGAACCAGACCACCTCGCCGGTGGTCGCGTCGAGGGCCGCGACCATGCCGAGGCCTGTGCTGATGTACAGGCGTCCCCCCGCCATCAGGGGGGTGTTCTGCGACGCGGCGGGCGCGCGCAGGTCGTTGCCCGCGCGGGTGGCGTCGGGGATCGTCGACTGCCGCCACACGATCTCCAGGTCGTGGACCGACTCGGCGTCGATCTGGTCGAGCGGGCTGTACTTGGTGCTGGCCGCGTCGGCCGCGTAGGCCCGCCATTCGACGTCCTGGCCGGCTGCGCCGGCGGCCACGGCCAGCAGCAGCACTCCGGCGCAGGAGAGCGCCGCGTAGGGACGCTTGCGTGAGGCCGATCGCTCCGGCATGGCAGGTCCTCCCTGTGCGCGCGCCCGCCCGCTGGCCTCGGCGTCGCGCCCTCTTGGAGGTGATTCTATGTCAGACTGCCGTCACCCCCAGGAGGCCTTGAGGAGGCTGCCGGCATGAAGAAGCAGCTCAGCACCTGTCCGTTGCGGCTGCCCGCAAACAGGGTGCTGGCGAGGAGACTGGGGCGGCGGCTCCACGCGACGGCCGCCATCGGCGTTCGTCGGCGCCGGTTGTGATACACCTATCCACCCGGGGGGCAGCCGTCGGGGAAGCCCGCGAGGGAATCGAACGCAGGGGAGTGAACGGAGATGAGACGCAGCATCACGCTCGGCGCGGTGGTGGCGGTCGGCGTTCTGTCGGTCGGGGTCAACGGGTTCCAGCAGCTCGATCCGGACGCGGTGGACGCGGCCGTCATCGAGCAGGTCAGGGACAACCTCTACGTCATCACCGGATCGTCGACGGTCGACCGGTCGCTGTTCAGCGGCGGCAACATCGGGGTCTTCGTGATGGAGGACGGGGTGGCCATCGTCGACACCAAGCTGCCGGGGTGGGGTCCGGTGATCCTCGAGCGCATCCGCTCGGTGACCGACAAGCCCGTCGTCACCATCGTCAACACCCACACCCACGGCGACCACGTGGGCAGCAACGAGTTCTTCGACGCGGCGCGCATCGTGGCCCATGACAACACCAAGGCCAACATGCAGCGCATGGAGAACTTCCAGGGCGACAACGCGCGCTATCTGCCCGCCGCCACCTACTCCGACCGGATGAGCCTCGGCTCGGGCGACGACCGCATCGACCTGTACCACTTCGGGGCCGGCCACACCGACGGCGACACGTTCATCGTCTATCCCGCCCTCGGGGTGCTGCAGACCGGCGACATGTTCCCGTGGCGGGACGCGCCGTTCCTCGACACCAGCAACGGCGGCAGCGGGCTCGCCATGCCCGGGACGCTGGCCGCGGCCATCGCCGGCATCGAGGGCGTCGACGTGGTGGTGCCGGGTCACATCCCGGTGACGACGTGGGAGAGCTTCCAGGAGTTCCAGCGCTACAACGCCGACCTCCTGGACGCGGTGCGCACCGCCAAGGGCGCAGGCCTGAGCGAGGACCAGGCGGCGACGGGCGTCAGCCTCGCGAGCGGGTATCCGCACTACGACTCGACGCGGGTGGAGGCGGCGGTCCGGGTGATCTACAACGAGCTGCCGTAGCCGGCCTTCTAGAATGCCCTCGGACCGGCGAGCACGCGGGCGGGGAACAGGATGATCGCGGTGAGCAGGGCGAAGACCCCGGTCACCGCGATGCCGAGCAGGCGGAACGGCAGCAGCAGCACCCAGACGATGGGGTAGAGCAGCAGCGCCAGGAGCGCCAAGGGCCAGCACAGCACGAGAAGGATGCACCAGAGCAGGAACTTGGTCATGGTTCTATCCGCATCTGACGGAGGGCCGATGGCGGCGGTTCCGACCGGGCCGATCGGGAGCGAGGCGCTCGACGCGTCCACATGGTGTTCTGTCGACGCCGCGCGTACTCTGGGGCCGGGATCGTAGCAAAGGAGTGGCGATGCCGCGTTACCTCTCTCAGTTTCTGGCGCTGCTGATCGTGGGCGGCCTGGCCCCGGCCGTCCACGCCGACGACTGGCCCGAATGGCGCGGGGCGGGGCGGGGCGGCGTCCTCCACGAGACCGGCCTCGTCGAGACGTTTCCCGAGGACGGCCTGCCCGTGGCGTGGCGCACGCCCGTCCACGGCGGCTACGCCGGTCCCGCGGTGGCCGACGGGCGGGTCTTCGTCACCGACGCCCGCCGCCCCGACCCTCGGTCGACGGCGGTCGTCGAGCGGGCCGTGGCCCTCGACGAGGAGACCGGCGAGGTGCTGTGGACGCGTGAGTGGGAGACCGACTACGCGGGCCTGCAGCTCGTCTACGCCATCGGCCCGCGGGCCACGCCCACCGTCGACGGCGACCGCGTCTACGTGCTCGGGGCGATGGGCCGGCTCCTCGCCCTCGACGTCGCCGACGGGACGGTGCGCTGGGAGAGGGACTTTCCCGCCGACTTCGGCACCGAGGTGCCGTCGTGGGGCATGTCGGGGGCGCCGCTCGTCGACGGCGACCGGCTCATCTGCCTGGTCGGCGGCGAGCCCGACGCCAAGATGATGGCGTTCGACAAGCACACCGGCGACGAGATCTGGCGGGCCCTGTCGTCCGACTGGGAGCCCGGCTACAGCCAGCCCATCATCATCGAGGCGGGCGGCGCGCGGCAGCTCATCGCGTGGCACCCGCGCGACATCAGCTCGCTCGACCCCGAGACCGGCGAGGTGTACTGGGAGATACGACACATCGTCGACATGGGCATCAACCCCGCGACCGCCGTCCACAGCGGCCGCTACCTGTTCTTCACGTCGCAGTACGGCGGGGCCCGCATGCTGCTGCTCGACGAGGACCGCCCCGCGGCCGAGGTGCTCTGGGAGGGGGTGGGCGAGAGCGACCCCGATTACGGCTTCGACTTCAACACCCTGAACTCGGTCATCAGCACCCCCCTCATCCACGGGGACCACGTCTACGGCGTGGACGGCCACGGCGTCCTCCGCTGCCTCGAGGCGGCGACCGGCCGCCGCGTGTGGGAGACCGAGGCCCTCATCGGCGAGAGCGCCAACTGGGCGACGGCGTTCTTCGTCCGCAACGGCGACCGCTATTTCGTCAACACCGACACCGGCGACCTCGTCATCGCGCGGTTCTCGCCCGACGGCTACGACGAGGTCAGCCGCACGCCCCTCATCGAGCCCACGCATCCCTACGTGCGGCGGCGCCTCTCGGGGCGCGCCGTCAACTGGTCGCACCCGGCCTATGCGAACCGGCACGTGGTGGTCCGCAACGACCGGGAGATCGTGCGGCTTTCGCTGGCGAGCGAGGAGCAGGGACAGTGATGCGCCGTTTCGTCGTGGGGCTGGGTCTCGTCATCGTCGCCGTCACGATGTGGGCGGCCTTGACGTACGGCCAGACCGAGGACGCCGCGCCGCGCCGGGTCGTGGTGGTGAGCGACCTGCGCCTGGGCGAGGGGCGCGGGGCGGACGGCGCGTGGTCGCCGTACGAGGACTTCCGGTGGGCGGACGACCTCCGGGGGTTCCTGGCGGCCTTGGCGGACGAGGGCGAGGCCACCGACTTCGTCCTGAACGGCGACACGTTCGAGCTGCTGCAGGCGGGCGACGGCGCCTGCGCCTACGACGACCCGGCCCTGGGGTGCACCGAGGCCGAGGCGCTGGCGCGTCTCGACCGTGCGATCGAGGCGCACGGGGACGAGATGGCTGCCCTGGCGGCGTTCGCGGGCGCCGGCGACAACCGGCTCGTGCTCGTGCCCGGCGACCACGACGCCGCCCTGCTGTTCCCCGCGGTCGGGCGGCGCGCCGTCGAGGCGTTCGGGGCCGCCCCCGGGCGGGCGAGTGTGGCCGTCGACGGCTACTGGCGTTCGGTCGACGGGTTGATCCACGCCGAGCACGGCCACCAGATCGAGCACCGCGCCGACCGTTTCGACGACTGGCCGGCCCCGTTCGTGACCCGCTCCGGGCGGCGGCACCTCGCCCGGCCGTGGGGGCAGTCGGTGGTGCAGGCGCTGTACGACCGCTACGAGCCGCGGTTCCCGATCGTCGACAACCTCGCCGACAACGGCGCCGGCGTGCGCGAGGCCCTCGCCGCGGCCGGGGTGGACGACGCGGGGCCGGCGGCGCCCGACCTGCTGCGGTTCCTGCTCTTCCGCATGTCGTGGCAGCAGTTCCGGATGGACCTCGACCGGGGCGACGTGGAGCCGCCGGTCTGGGACCTCGCCCGCGTGCGGGAAGCCGGACCGGCGTTCCTCGTCGACTCGCTGGCCGACGACGACCGTTTCAGGCCGCTGGCCGCCCGGGCCCTCGGCGACGGCCGCCTGACCGCCCTCATGGAGGCCCTGAGCGACGACGAGCTGACCGCGATCTGCGACCACCGGGCGGCTCTCCGCCGAGCCCGGCGGCGCTTCGAGCGCATCCTGACCCAGCTCGACCCGACCGGCCCGCCGTTGACCGAATGCCCGCGAACGCCGGAGACGACGGCCCCGCGGTTCGAGTACTTCTGGGGGTCGCGCGACCGCGTTTTCGGCCGCCACCTCGAGCAGTTGACCGACCCCCGCCAGGTCGCGGTGATGGTCCACGGGCACACCCATCTGCCGGACTACCGGCAGGGGAACTTCACCCGCGTCGAGGCCGGCCTGACCTACGTCGTCGACGGCTTCTCGCCGGTGCGGGGGGCCGCGACCCCCGTGGTCATCAACGCCGGCGCGTGGCAGCGCACCGCCACGCCGCGGCAGCTCGACGAGCACCGGCGGCGACTGGGGGTGTCCGAGGCCGAGCTGCTGGAGTCGATGCAGCCCGAGCAGTTGCCCCCCTGCTACAGCTTCGTGCAGATCGATCCCTACGCGGAACGGCCCGCGCCGCCGGCGGTGCGCTACTGGCGCCAGGACCGAGACGGAACGTGGATGATGGCTCCCCGTTGCGGTCGGCGCCTCGGCGGTTGACCGGGAGCCTGCGCGGTAGAAGCGGCGGCGCCGAACCCGAGGGTGCGGTTTCGGCCGTCCGGCGGCGGGACCGGTTCAGTCGAGCATCGCGTCAACGGGGATGGCGTCCACGTCGGGAAGCGCGGTGATTCGCAGCGCGCCGCCGCGTTCGATGACCGCCTGCTCGGCGTAGCCGTTCGGGCCGGGGCGGCGGTACACGTGGACCCGTTCCTCGCGCAGCCCGACCACCCAGAGCTCGGGGATGCCGGCGCGGGCATAGAGCAGGGGCTTCACGTGCCTGTCGAAGTCCAGCGACGTATCGGCCACCTCGATCACCAGGAGCACGTCTTCCGGGCGCGGATGCCGGCTGTCGTAGTCGTCCCTCGGCACGAGCAGGGCCACGTCCGGCTCCGGCTCCGAGCGGTCGTCCAGTCGTACCGGGTTCTGGATGCTGACCAGCGCCCTCGGCGCGACCCTCAGCACCAGGAGCTCCGTCAGGCGGCGCACGCACTGGGCGTGGCCGCTGCCGATGGGGGCCATCTCGTAGATCCTGCCGTCGAGCAGCTCGACCCGGTCGCCCTCGGTCAGGATGCCGTGGCGCGCCAGCCGGTAGTACTCGCCGACGGTGAAGGCGCGCTCGCGGGGCGGCGCGATCGTGTCCATGTCATGCATCGCGGTCTCGCTCGCGCGGGGCGGGCGCGCAATGTGCTGCCCCTTCAGAATACCCGATCCGTCGATTCGCCGCCCCGCGCCCGCGGGCGTCTGGAGGCGTCCGGGGACCACGGGCGTACGCGGTCTATAATGCCGCGTTCCGACCGGCGGGAAGGTTCGGCCGGACTCTCGAGGAGACAGTCATGAAGAGAGCGACGACGAGGTGGTGGGTGCTGATGGCGGTGCTGGCGGCGGCGGTGGCCGCGGGGAGCGCGAGCGCGCCGGGCGACGTGCCCGACATGGCCGGCGTGCCGGCGGCCGAGCCCGAGGCGGTGGGCATGTCGTCGGCCCGGCTCGAGCGCCTCGACCAAGTCATGCAGGGCTACATCGACCGCGACGAGGTGGCCGGGGTCGTCACCCTGGTGGCGCGGAAAGGCAAGGTCGTGCACTTCTCGGCCCTCGGCGAGCGCGACGTCGAGGCCGGCGCCCCGATGACCCACGACACCATCTTCCGCATCGCGTCGATGACCAAGCCCATCGCGTCGGTGGCGCTGATGATGCTCTACGAGGAGGGCCGTTTCCAGTTGCGCGACCCCATCGCCAAGTGGCTGCCGGAGTTCGCGGACATGCAGGTGGCGGTGCCCGCCCCGCCGCAGGAGCGGCTGACCGGCCGCTACAAGACGGTGCCGGCGGCCCGGCCCATCACCGTGCAGCAGGTCCTGACCCACACCGCGGGCCTCGCCAACACCTACCGCGGCATCACCCAGCCCGAGTTCCAGCGGGTGGTGGCCCCGCGCGAGCCCGGCGACACGGTGGGCGACATGCTCAAGCGCCTCGCCACCCTGCCCCTCAACTTCCACCCCGGCGACCACTGGGAGTACGGCCGCGCCACCGACGTCGTGGGCCGGCTCGTCGAGGTGATGTCGGGCCAGACCCTCGACGCGTTCCTGAAGGAGCGCATCTTCGAGCCCCTCGACATGAGGGACACCCACTTCTACCTGCCGAAGTCGAAGCTCGGCCGGTTCGCCGCCCTCTACCGCCCGGACGCGGACGGCAAGATCGAGCTGGCCGAGGCCCCCACGGCCGAGAGCCGCTTCGTGGCCGAGCCCCACACCTACTTCAGCGGCGCCGGGGGCCTCGTGTCGACGGCGCGCGACTACTTCCGCTTCCACCAGATGATGCTCAACGGCGGCGAGCTCGACGGCGCCCGCATCCTCGGCCGCAAGACGGTCGAGCTGATGACCGCCAACCACACCGGCGACAAGGGCATCTGGCTCGCCGGCCCCGGCTACGGCTTCGGCCTCGGCTACGCGGTGGTCACCGACCTCGGCCCGTCGGGCACCCCGCGCTCCGAGGGCTCCTACTACTGGGGCGGCGCCTTCGGCACCATCTTCTGGGTCGACCCGTCCGAGGAGCTGATCGGCATCCTGATGGAGCAGATCCGGCCCTACACCCACCTCAACGTCCGGCCGGACCTCGCGACGATGACCTACCAGGCGATCGTCGACTGAGCCGAGAGGCGGAAGGGACCAGACGATCGCCGACCGGGCCGAGAGGCGGAAGGGAACTCAGGCGATCGTCGACTGAGCCGCGATGCTGAAGTGGATCGTCCTCGCGACGGTGCTGGGGTGGGTCGGCCGGCTGATGCTCGACCGCGTGCGGGTCGCCGTCAACCGGCCCCCGCCCCCGCGCCGCTTCGACGTCTTCACGGTGCTCGCCATCGTCGTCGTGCTGCTGTGGCTGCTGCCGTTCGTGCTGCCGTTCTTCAGGGACGGGGCGGAGTGAGGGGGCGGCTCGTCGCCGGGGCGCGGCGGGCGCGTTCACCGCGCGGTCGGGCGAGGTGGCACGATGCTGCGCGCCAGCTCAGCGCCCCGCGCGCCGGGTCGTGGCGAGGTCGCGCAGCCGGAGCCTCTTCACCGGCTCGAAGTGCCGCCGGTTGCGGGTGACGACGGCCAGGTCGTGCTCGAGGGCGGTCGCGGCGATGAGCGCGTCGGGAACGGCGATGCCGGTCTCGCGGCGAATCCGGCCGGCTCGCTCGGCCACGTGCCGATCGACGACCAGCTCGCGAAAGGGGTCCAGGAGTCGCTGGACGAGGGCCGATCCGACCTCGCCGGCGAGCAGTTCGCAGCGGGTCACGACCGAGTAGTGGATTCGATGCCGCCCCGGCTGCAGTTCGCTGGCGCCGCGGAGATGGTCGATGAAGACGTCCGTATCGACCAGGAGATCGGCCACCGGATCACCCGCGGGTTCTCAGGCGTCGGGTTCGCACCTCCCATTCGCCGCGCCCCGGGAACGACGCGTCGGGGGCCGCGCCGAAGGTGTTCTCGAGCGCTGTCGTGGGGTCGACGGGCGCGTGCGCGATATACAGATCGACCGCCTCGCGGACGACCGCGGCCAGCGACGAGCCCCGCGAGCCGGCGATCTCGTCCAGCCGGCGGCGCTGAGACGGCTGCAGGTAGACCTGCGTGCGAGTGGCGGACATACAGCGCAGTATACAGCAAATTGCCACCCGGTCCGCCTGGCGCGGGATAGCGATCAGGAGCTGGACCGCGAATCTCCAGGCAGCGCCCCAGCTCACGCCGCGCGACTGCGTCACTTGAGTAATTTTACTCAGAATGCTACATTGGCGGCGTGGAGTCGTTTCAGCGCTCACATGTCGCTACGCTGATCCGCCGCCTTGCCGAGCCGCCCCGCCGGATCGTCGCTGTCTTCGGGCCGCGTCAGACCGGGAAGACCACCGGCATCCGTCAGGCGCTTCTGCAGATCGAGCAATCGAGCCGCTACGTGGCGGTTGACGAGCCGGACGTTCCGGCCATCCGTCCGTCGCCGATCCCACCCTTGCACGATACGGCTCTCGCGCCCGGCGTCAGGGACGAGCAGTGGCTCGTCAGGCAGTGGGTAGACGCTCGCCGCGAGGCGGAACGGTCGCCGCGCGGATTCGTGCTGGTGCTCGACGAGATCCAGAGGGTCCCCCGCTGGTCCGAGACGGTCAAAGGCCTTTGGGACGCGGACCGGGCCGCGGAGCGTGCGTTGCACGTCGTCATCCTGGGGTCGTCACCGCTGCTCATGCAGTCGGGGCTGAGCGAGAGCCTCGCCGGACGCTTCGAGCCGATTCCCTTCGCGCACTGGTCGTTTTCGGAGATGGCCGACGCGTTCGGCCTCGATCTGCCACGGTATCTCTACTTCGGCGGCTATCCGGGGGCGGCGTCGATGCTCCGGGATCACCATCAATGGCGCCAGTACATCCAGCACGGGCTCGTCGAGCCCAACCTGGAACGCGACGTCCTGTCGATGACGCGCGTCGACAAGCCGGCGTTGCTGAAGCGGCTGTTCGAGCTGGGGGCCGCCTGGTCGGGCCAGATGCTGTCGTACACCAAGATGCTGGGCGAGCTCGATGGCGCCGGCCACACGGTGACCCTTGCCCGCTATCTCGATCTTCTCCAGCGCGCGGGCCTGCTCGCAGGCTTGCCGAAGTACGCCAACCGGCCGCACCGGCGCGGATCCAGCCCCAAGCTCAACGTCCTCAACACGGCGCTCATGACCGCCGGCTCGGGGTACACGTTCGACGAAGCCAGGGCGGACCGCACGTTCTGGGGGCGCATCGTGGAGAGCGCGGTCGGAGCGCACCTGCTCAACACCGCGACGTCGGACGTCCGGCTGCACTACTGGCGTGACGGGCCCCACGAGGTGGACTTCGTCCTGCGCCGCGGGCCCCGGGTCGTGGCCATCGAGGTCAAGAGCGGACCGAGGCGGGGAGCGCCGAAGGGGCTGGAGAGGTTCACGGAGCGCTTCCAGCCACAGCGCTCGTTGGTCGTCGGTGAAGCCGGCGACGTGCCGCTCCACGAGTTCCTGGCCGTGCCGGCAAGCCGCTGGGTGGAAGAGGGATGAGCCGGGTCGTCTCCCGTACTTGCACGGAGGTTCCCGACGACGAACGGGGCCGGGAGCCCAACTCGCGGCCGCTGGACGCGTATCGGGCCGTGCCGGCCTATGTGCTGCTCGGGGACCCCGGTGCGGGGAAGACCACCGCCTTCGAGCGCGAATGTGCGGCATGTGGTGCCGACGGCGTCCTCGTTTCCGTCCGTGACTTCCGCACTTTCGAGCCGCGGAGTCGTCCGGAATGGCGTGGCAAGACGCTTTTCCTCGACGGCCTCGACGAAGTTCGAGCCGGGTCGTCCGACGCGCGCGGGCCGCTCGATGCGATTCGCAGTCATCTCGACGAGCTGGGAAAGCCGCGCTTCCGGTTGTCGTGCCGCGAGGCGGACTGGCTCGGCACGAATGACCGTTCGAAGGTGGCGGCGGTAGCACCCGGCGGTTCCTTGACCGTGCTGCGCCTCGATCCGCTGACGGAGGCGGATGTCGAGGAGATTCTTGAGTCCGATCCGCGCATCGACGACAGCCACAGGTTCATCCGGGAGGCCAGAGACAGGGGACTCGAGGGATTCCTTGCGAATCCCCAGAGCCTCGACTTGCTGGCGGGCGTGGTTGCCGCTGCCGGGGAATGGCCCGCGGACCGGCTGGAGCTGTTCGAAACGGCCTGCCGGCGCATGGCTCGCGAGCGCAACGACGAGCACATCGCCGCCGCGCAGTCGTCGGGCGGAGCGCCGGTTCCCATCGGCGGCTCGGTGATCGAGGACGTGCTGGACGCTGCCGGTCGTCTCTGCGCCATTCAGCTCCTCGCGGGCGCGGCCGGATACGCTCTGACACCGACCCGGGGAAGCAGCGACTTTCCCGTCTTCGACCGGTGCGAGGCGGGGTGGGGCCCGGTTCGCGCCTCCCGGCGGGGCGCCGCGAATCTGTCCGCGCTGCTTCGCGCCGCACTCGCCACCAAGCTGTTCCGAGCCGCGTTCAGCGGACGCTTCGTCCCGGTCCACCGGCATATCGCGGAGTTCCTGGGAGCGAGATACCTCGCCGGGCTCATCAGCGGGCAGAGGCCGGGGCAAGGCCCGCCCGCGAGGAGAATCCTGGCTCTGATCGCAGGCGGCGATGGCATCGTAGTGACGCCACTGCGCGGGTTGTCCGCCTGGCTCGCCGCGCAATGTGGCGACGCCCGGCGCGATCTGGTCGAGCGGGACCCGATCGGGGTGGGCTTGTACGGTGACGTCAGCCGGTTCTCGACGGAAGAGAAGCGCGAGCTCCTCGAATCACTGGAGCGCCAAGCGTCGCGACTCTTCTCTGTTTACTGGACGGCCGCCGCCTTGAGGCCGCTTGCTGGGCCGACCATGGAGCCGACGTTCGGGGAGATCCTGACAGGTCCGAGGCTGAGAGAACAGCCATCGTTCGCCTTGTTCGTATTGCACATTCTGACGCACGGACCGTGCTTAGCGAACCTCTCCCCGATCCTGCTCGGCATGGTCCGTGACGACACATTGCCGCCCAATGTGAACGCGGCGGCTCTCGAAGCCTTTGTTCACAATCGTCCGCATGGACCGGAGATGACGGTTGAGCTCAGGAAGCTCTTGGCCGATATCCATGCCGACCGGGTTGCTGATCCGAACGACGATCTGCTCGGCACCCTGTTGACTACGCTCTATCCTGACGAGCTGTCTCCGTCCAAGCTCTGGGAGTACTTGTCCACACCACGCAAGCGAACGCGGTTGGGCGCGTACCATCGCTTCTGGGCAACTCTGGTCGAGCGTTGTTCGGATTCGCACGTCGCCGAGCACCTCGATGCTCTCGTCGCACGGCTGGAAGCCGTGTACCCGATGCTCCAGGGCCACGCCCTGCGAAGGCTGCCGGCCGACTTCCTCCTCCGAGGGCTCGAAGTGCATGGTGAGAGAATCGAGATCCAGCGCCTGTACGACTGGCTTCCCGTGGGTCTCGAATCCGAAAAGCATGGGCACTCCGAGGCACGTGACGCGGCCCGGAGAATTCGTTCCTGGCTGGAACGGCACCCGGAGATTCAGAAATCGGTCTTCGCTGAGGGCGTGAATCGCGCGCAATCCGATCCCGACCGTTTTCGTATCCTCGCATCGCGCATCTGGCGGCGCCTATATGGCTCCCGTCCGGCGGACTTCGGGCTATGGTGTCTCCACCGGGCGATGGCGGCGGTTGATCGGCAGAGTGCTCGGTTCTATCTGGCGTGTTCCTTGGCCGCCGTGTCCGAACGGAAAGGCGATGACGGATTGTCGATGGATGTTCTGATTGAACGCACGCGCGACGATCCGGCGCTTGCAGAGATGTTGGCAGAGTTGCGCCGCCCCGACGATGCCGACCGTACGGTCCAGGAGCTAAACCGTCGTGCACGACAACTGCGGAGGGAGGTCGAAGGCCGGCACGTGGAGTGGATCGGTCACGTTCGTGACCACGAGGAAGCGCTTCGCGCGAACCGAGGTTCACCCCCTCTGCTCCACCAACTCGCGATGGCGTATTTCGGACTCCTGGCGGACATCGAGGGCGAGGACCCGCTGACGAGGCTCGCGAGTCTGTTCATCGGCGATCATGGCCTCGCCGAGGCGGCTCTGATCGCGCTTCGCGGCGCCATCTCCAGGAACGATCTCCCGGAGGTCGACGAGATCGTCGGTCTGCACGAGAAGAGCCGCGAGCACCTTCTCGGGTTGGCGTTCGGAGCCGGCTTGGCGGAGCTCGATAGGACCGGGGGGGATGCGCTGAGTCTCGATGACCGGCAGATGCGGATCGGGTTGGCCTTCCGCTATTGCGGCCTCGGCCACGACGAGCCGGCATGGTATCGGCGGCTTCTCGCCGTGGAGCCCGATCTCGTGGCCGAAGTGCTGACCAAGTGCGCTACGGCCGGGTTGCGCTCGGGGCGGCAGTATGTGTCGGGACTGCGCAACCTGGCAGGAAGTGAGAATCACGCGAAGGTAGCCCGCGTCGCGAGCTTGAGCATCCTCCGGTCGTTTCCTGTTCGTTGCGCCACGCAACAGCTTGCCGACCTGAACTACCTGCTCTGGGCCGCGCTCCGTCATGCCGATTCCGAGCTGTTGCGGAAGCTGATCGACCGCAAGCTCGCGCGAACGAGCATGAACGTGGCCCAGCGCGCCCGATGGCACGCCGCGGGATTCGTTCTGTCACCCGAGACGCGCTCGGAGAGGGTGAGAGCGTTCACTGAGGGGAGCGAGCGGCGCATACGGGAGTTCGCGGGGTTCCTGGGTGATTGGCATGATGCTCCCGTTTGGATCGACAGGTTGGGGACGACGGGGTTAGCGGTGCTCGTCCAGGTGATAGGCTCTTCGTTCGGACCGCATATCTGGCCATCAGGTCGGGCGACGAGGGTGACCCCGGCCATGGAGGCATCGGATCACGTGCGACGAGTGATTCAGCGTCTGGGCGAATCGCCGAGCGACGATGCGAGTGCGGCGCTGGAGGCGTTGGCGTCGGAAGAGCCACTGGTTCAGTGGCGGGATGAGCTGGTTCGAGCACGAGACCGACAACGGGTGATCCACCGAGACGCGAGCTACCGGCACGCGGCGATCGAGCAGGTGTGCGGGACGTTGAACGACGGGCCGCCGGCGAATGCGGGAGACCTCGCCGCACTCGTCAGGGAACGGCTGGAAGAGGTGGCGGTTCAGATTCGGACCGGCAACGACAACGGCTGGCGCCCGTACTGGAACGAGGGTGAGCACCGGCAGCCCGTCGAACCGAAGTACGAGAACTCATGCCGCGATGCGCTGCTTGGTGATCTGCGGCCGCGTCTCCCAGTGGATGCGGATGCGGAGCCGGAGGGACGGTACGCGAACGACAAGCGGGCGGATATCCGGGTGGCCTTTGGGGGTTTCCACATCCCCGTGGAAGTCAAGAAGAACAACCATCCCGATCTCTGGAGCGCGCTTCGGAGCCAGTTGATCGCGCGTTACACGACTCACCCGGCGACCGGCGGATACGGAATCTACCTGGTGCTCTGGTTCGGCGAGGACGCGGGTCGCCGCACGCCGTTGCCCGCATCGGGTCCTCGGCCCGACGGTCCCGGTGCGTTGAGGGCCCGGCTGGAGGAAGACCTGACCCCGGACGAGGCGCGCCGGATCTCGGTCTGCGTCATCGACGTGAGCGCCCCGGCGTCGGCGCCCGTGGCGGTCACCGACCGAACAGCTTCGGAATCCGCCCCATGACCAGCCGGGTCAGGTCCACGGTTTCAGCGACGCGGCAGTCGACGGCGATACTGATCTGCGACAACCCCTGGTTGGGGCTGAGACGGCGCTCGGCCCGCGACGCACGGCACCGCCTCTCGGCATCCCCATGGATTCGAACCGGCCAGCACAACGTCAGAGGGCGGCGCTCCAGGCGATGCTCGCCGGCAGGTCCTCGACCGTCCGCGTGCCGGCCTGCGTGCGGATCAGATCGATTGGACGCCGTCCATCCAGCACTGTCAGTTCCCGGTGGAGCTAGCGGTCGGCCGTGTCCCTGTCGCCGAAGGTTTCTTCGGCAAGGGCTCTCACTCGGGCGAGCCGGTCGGAGCGGTCGGATTGTTCCATCGCGCGCGTGTTTCGTTTCGCGGCCCGGTTGGGCGGTGAGGACCGTCACGCCTCCTGTGCGTCACCTGCGCCCGCTTGGTCGGCATCTTGCGCGGACAGCGTGACTTCGGGTTGCGCGGTGGGGTCCGACGGAGGGGCGCCGCCCCAGATGACAACATCCGGACACAGGTCCGCTCCGTTCGGCCACGACACCGTGCCGCCGTCGATTCGGACCCGTGCGAACATCTCGGGCTGCTCTCGAATCGGATCGAAGACCGAACCGACCAGCAACCGGCTCACGTCGCGCTCAATCGTGGACCCGTCAGTCAGACGGAGCCTGAGGCGGCACGCCGGCAGAGAGTCCACCTCCGCGATACGCAGCAGCGCCATGGAGCCGATCACCGACCGAACAGGCTCTTCGGAATGCGCCCCGTGACCACCTGGGTCAGGTCCACCGCCTCGGCGACCTGGAAGTCCACGGCGATGCTGGCCAGCGACAGCGCCCGGTCGGGGCTGAGGCCGTGCTCCGCCGCGAGGAACGCCACCACCTCTTCGACCGCCTTCTGCAGCGCGCGGTCGAGGTCGAGGTCGATGCCCATCAGGACGTAGTGGGTGGCGGTCTCGGCCCGCGGCGCCGTCAGCTCTTGGTCCTCGTGCAGCACGAAGCGGAAGGTACCGGTCAGCGACTGCTCGATGGCGGTGCCGCTGACCTCGCCGTCGCCCTGCGCGGAGTGGGGGTCGCCCACGTAGAACAGGGCGTCGGGCTGGAGCACCGGCAAATAGAGCGTGCTGCCGGCGGTGAGGTCCTTGACGTCGAGGTTGCCGCCGAAGAGGCCGGGCGGCCGCGACGCCTGGACGCCGGGCACGGTGACCCCGGGCTCGCCGACGACGGGGTCGGGGGCGACGGCCATGATGCCCATGAACGGGGCGAGGGGCACGTGGATGCCGTCGTCGAAGAGGGCGACCTCGCGGCTGTTGACCACCGCGGTGCGGATGAGGTGCCGGCCCGCCGCGATGTCGCGTTGGGCGTCGTCGGGCCGCGAGCCAGGATAGGCGGGCGAGAAGACGCCGCCGGTGGGGCTGGTGTTGTTGATGCCGTAGGGGACGCGGGTGGCGATCTCCAGCACCTGGATCTCGAGCACGTCGCCCGGCTCGGCCCCCCGGACGGCGATGGGTCCGGTGATGACGTGGCCGCTCCGTCCCTCGCGCGGGCGCCCCCCCCGCGACCCCCAGAAGTCGAGCACGTCGGGGAGGATCTCGTCGGGCGTCACCCCGAGCAGGCCCAGCGACAGGTCGGGATGGTCATCCTGCGTGGCCCCGGCGTGCGACAGGGTGTCGATGCGCACGGTGTCCCCGGAGTCGATGGTCAGCACCGGCGGCTTGTCGAGGGGGAACCAGCCCCAGCTCACCGTCTCGGGCCGCGACGGCACGAAGTGGTCGGCGTCCTGGGCGGCGGCGGTCGTTCCCGACGCCATGAGCAAAGTGGCCGAAATGCCGGCCACCAGGGTGCGTACGTTGCCTGCGAGCATCTCTCGTTCCTCCGCGGGGGTGCGGCTTCCGGGCGCCGTTGTACTAGAATACCTGCAATGATCGACGGCAACGGTTCGGAGAGCTTCGAGGAGTCGATGATGAACATGCGATTGAGCGCGCTCGGCGTCTGCGTCTTCCTGCTGAGCGCTTCCCCGGGGGCGGCCCAGACCAACTGGCCGCAGTTCCGCGGCGAGGCGGCCGGCGTGGTCGCGGACGATCCCGCCCTGCCCGAACGCTGGGGGCCGGACGAGAACGTGGTCTGGCGGGTCGACGTGCCGGGCCGGGGCTGGGCGTCGCCCATCGTATGGGGCGACCACGTCTTCGTCCTGACGTCGACGGCGGTCGAGGGCGACGAGGTGCCCATCCAGCCCATCGAGAACTACCGGGCTCGCTCGCTCGGCGGCACGATGACCGCCGCCTTCATCACCGAGATGGACCGGCCGCTGAGGTGGGTGCTGCTCGACATCGACTTCGAGACGGGCGAGACCCGCTGGGAGCGCACGCTGCACACCGGGGTGCCGGAGATGCCGGCCCACCAGAAGAGCACCTTCGCGTCGGAGACGCCGGTCACCGACGGCGAGCGGGTCTACGTGTACCTCGCCGACATCGGGCTGTTCGCGGTCGACTTCGCGGGCGAGCTGGCGTGGTCGGCGCCGCTCGACTGGCTGCCGCGCCGCCAGTGGGGGGCCGCGAGCTCGCCGGTGCTGCACGACGGCCGGCTCTACGTGGTCAACGACAACGAGGAGGCGTCGTGGGTGGCCGCCTTCGACGCCGTCACCGGCGACGAGCTGTGGCGGACCGAGCGGGACGAGCGGTCGAACTGGTCGACGCCGTTCGTGTGGGAGAACGACGTGCGGACCGAGCTGGTGACCACGGGCCAGGGCGGCGTGAAGTCCTACGGGCTCGACGGCGAGCTCCTGTGGCAGCTCAGCGGGATGTCGTCGCTGGTCATCCCGACGCCGTTCTCCGAGAACGGCCTGCTCTACATCAACTCGGGGTACGTGGCCGACCGGAACCGGCCGGTGTACGCCATCCGGGCCGGCGCGAGCGGCGACATCACCCTGCCCGAGGGCGCCACGAGCAACGACTACATCGTCTGGTCGCACCCGCAGCTCGGGTCCTACAACCCGTCGTCGCTCGTGTACGGCGGCACCCACTACACGCTGCTCGACCGGGGCATCCTGATGGCCTACGACGCGGGCACCGGCGAAGAGGTCTACCGCCGCCGGCGCATCACCGCGGGGACCCTCTTCAGCGCTTCGCCCTGGGCGTACAACGGCAAGATCTTCGCCCTCAGCGAGGACGGCGACACCTTCGTCATGCAGGCGGGAGAGGAGTTCGAGGTCCTGGGGCGGAACTCGCTCGACGAGATGACCCTGGCGACCCCGGCGGTGGCCCGCGGCAGCCTGCTCATCCGCACCGCGTCGGGCCTCTACCGCATTGCGGAGAGCGGCGACTGAGCCGGCTGGCCCTAAAGCGGGGACCAGCGGTTGGGGAGGAAAGGCGATGCGCAGAGGAATCCTGTTGGCGGTCGGTGTGGGAGTCATGCTCGGGGCCGGCGCGGACCGCGCGGCCGGACAGCCGGCGGCCGGCGAGGCCACCGACCCCGTCGCGGAGCTCGTCGGCCGTCTCGATCTCGAAGAGTACAAAGCCACCATCAAGGGCCTGACGCAGTTCGGGGACCGCCGGCAGGGGACCCAGCGCAACCGGGACGCCGTCGACTGGATCGAGGCGTGGCTGGAGGACGTGGGCTGTACCACCACCGAGCGCGTCCTCTACAGCTACTACGCGCCCCGGCCGGGGCGGTTGGTGCGGAACCCGAGCACGCGCGGGACGCCGCCGCCCCTGAACCCGACCGGGCCGACCCCGACCGGGGGCCGCATCGGCCGCAACGGCAGCGGTGCCGGGGGCAGCACCATCTTCGGCTACCGTCGCCGCACCGGCGTCGAGCGCGACCCGATGGCGCAGCCCGACGAGGCGCTGCGGGCGCTGAACATGGAGGAGCCGGAGGACGGCGCCCGCTCGCAGGTCTACTGCACGAAGATCGGCTCGACCCGCCCCGACGAGATGTACATCCTCGGCGCCCACATGGACGGGCACGGCTTCGGCGAGGCCGCGAACGACGACGGGTCGGGGACCGCGCTCGTCATGGAGCTGGCGCGCATCTTCAGCGCCCCCGACGTGCGGACCGAGCGGTCGATCCGCTTCGCCCTCTGGAACGACGAGGAGACCGGCCTGAACGGCAGCCGGGCCTACGTCGAGCAGCGCCGCGAGCGGCAGGGCCTCGAGAACCCGCCCGGGTCGGGCCGTTATCCCGAGCCGCGCTGGCTTGGGATGATCCAGCACGACATGATGCTGTTCGACCACGGCGCGCCCGGCCCCGACGGGGAGGTGAGCCCCGTCCAGCGGCGGGAGGCCGACGTGAACATCGAGTTCCAGTCGGACTCGGTGTTCGCGGACGAGTCGCGAGACCTCGCCTTCGTCTTCAAGGCCGCCAACGACGCCTACGCCACCGACTATCCCGCTACGGTCGGGCCGCACATGTCCAGCACCGACTCGACCCCGTTCATGAACGTCACGCCGTCCATCAGCCTGCGGGAGAACGAGCGGGGCATGCACATCGGGGCGGGCTGGGACCCGCACTGGCACCAGCCCACCGACCGCTACGACACCTTCAGCGACGATGACTTCCGCCTCGGCCTGAACGCCGCCCAGACCACTCTGGCCGCGATCGCGCAGCTCGCAGGGGCGACGCTGGTCGAGCCCTGACGGGCGGGCAGCCGGCGGGCGAGGGGTTCTCCCGGCTGGAAGAGAGCTAGAAGAGCAGGGAGCTTCCGGCGAGCCGCAGGATGATCTCGATCACGAGCAACGGAACCAGCACGACCTGCAGCCCGATGAACACCGTGTTCGAGATGAGGGCCAGGAAACGGACCCCCCCGCCGGTGTCGGGGTCCGCCGACAGCGGCTCGGTCCGCAGGGGGCCGAAGATGGTGCCGACCACGAGCACGAGGAGGATGACGCCCACGCAGCTCAGGACCGTGACGTGAACGACGTAGTCGGTGGCGAACCGCATGAACAGCGCGTACGGCAGGAGCGCGATGACCACGAAGATCGCGGTGCCCAGCACCCACATGAGCATGCGTCCGGCCAGTCCCAACTGTTGCGTCTCAGTCATGTGATCTCCGTCAGCAATACGCCCGGCCCGGCGCGGGCCGCGCCCCGGTCCGCCAGAGACCCCGGCCGGGCGGCCGGGCCTCGAGGCGCAAAGGACCGCCGCCCATTATACGCATGCAGCCGGGTGCGCGCTTGATACGCATGCAGCCGCGTGCGCGCATGCAGCCGGGTGCGCGCTTGCGGCGCCGAGCCCCGGCGGTTGCCGCCGCCGGGGGGCGCCCTCGCCGAGACGGGACGGGGGCGCAGGAGGGCCAGCTCGTCGGGACGGCCCGGGGCGCCTTTCACCGGGATGGGACGATCGCGGGAGCGCCCGCTGATTTAGAATGGCTCCGCACGTCCGCGGCTCCGTCGACGAAGCCGGCAGGCAACGCTCGTGGCCGCCCGGCCGGGGAGGTCGGTGACAGGAGACCGGCGCGGACTGCGGAGTCCGCGCGGCGGAAGCGGGCGGGTACGCGGGGAAGCGAAAGAGGTCGCGCCGCGAGACGGCGCTTGCGGGATGCGGAAGGAGTGAGACTCATGCGCGAGAAGTGGGTGACGGTGTGGGGTCTGGCCGCGGTTCTCATGGTTGCCGGGGCGATCGCGCCGGCGACGGCCGCCGCGCAGTCGGACGAGACCGGGTGGGTCGTGCCCCGGACCCCGGACGGCCGCGCCGACCTGCAGGGGGTCTGGGCCAACAACAACATCACGCCGCTCCAGCGGCCCGAGGCGTGGGCGGGAAGGGAGACCCTCAGCGACGAGGAGCTGGCGGCCCTTCGCGTGGCGGCTGCCAACGCGGTCGGAGACGGCGACGCCCTGTTCGGCGACCAGCTCGTGCTGGCCGCCATCGAGGGGGTGGAGGCGACCTCCTACGACCCCACGACCGGCAACTACAACCAGTTCTGGATCGTCGAGCGCGACTTCAGCAACCGCACGTCGCTGGTCGTCGATCCGCCGGACGGCCGGATCCCCGCCGTGACCTCCGAGGCGCGGGAGCGGTTCCGCGCCGCCGCCGAGTACCGGCGCGAGCACCCCGCCGACAGCTATACCGACCGGCCGCTCCAGGAGCGGTGCGTGACCTACGGGGTCCCGAGCCTGGGGGCGGGGTACAACAACTACTACCAGGTCTTCCAGAGCCGGGATCACGTCGTGATCCTCCACGAGATGATCCACGACGCGCGCGTGATCCCGCTCACCGGTCAGCCCCACCTGCCCGGGTCCGTCCGCCAGCTTCACGGCGATTCGCGGGGCTACTGGGAGGGGGACACCCTCGTCATCGAGACGACCAACTTCTCGTCCACCGCGAGCTTCCGCGGCTCGTCCGACGGCCTCCACCTGGTGGAGCGGCTGACCCGGGTCGGCCCCCGGACCCTCGAGTACGAGGTGACGGTCACCGACCCGACGGTGTGGACCCGACCGTGGACGGTCAGCATCCCCCTGATGCAGAGCGACGAGCCGATGTTCGAGTACGCCTGTCACGAGGGCAACATCGGGATGGACGGGATTCTCGCCGGCCACCGCGCCGAGGAGCGGGCCGGGCAGTCGCAGTAGGAGTCACCCTCCCGCGGGAGGCGCCGATTCGATCGAGGGTCGGTCGGGCGGGGAGCGGGCGACGCTCCCGGGCCGACCGCACGGCGGGGGCACCCGGGGGGGTGCACGCCATGAAGAGTTCCGCCATCGCGGTGGGGATTGCCCTGGCCGTCTGCAGTCCCCGTCCCGCACCCGCCCAGTCGCCGGACCCGGCGTACGACGCCGCGATTCGAACCCTGGCGGCGACGCCCCAGGTGCGCCGCGCCCTCGCCCTCGTCCGCACGCTCGAGCGGACGGCGGAGGCGCCGCTCGTCGAGCTGACGCAGATTCCCGCGCCGCCCTTCGGGGAGACCGAGCGCGGGCGGCGGTTCGCGCAGCTCCTGCGGGCGAGGGGGCTCGCCGACGTGACCATCGACGAGCCCGGCAACGTCATCGCGCGGCGGGCGGGGACGGCCGGCCCCGAGGCGGTGGCCGTCGTCGCTCATCTCGACACCGTCTTCCCCCCCGGCACGGACGTGACCGTCCGGCGGCGCGGGGACCGCCTCTACGCCCCCGGCATCGGCGACGACACCCGGGGCCTGGTGGTCCTGCTGATCATCGCCGAGGCGCTGGAGCGGGCCGCCGTGCGCACGCGGGCGGACGTCCTCCTGGTGGGCAGCGTGGGCGAGGAGGGTCTCGGCGACCTGCGCGGCGTGCGCCACCTGCTGCGGCCGGGCGGGCCGCGCATCGACCAGTTCATCGCCATCGACGGCGGCTCCGACGAAGACGTGATCAACCAGGCCCTGGGCTCCCGCCGGTACCGGGTCGCGGTGACGGGACCCGGCGGCCACTCGTGGGGCGACTTCGGGCTTGCCAACCCCGCCCACGCCCTCGCCCGGGCCATCGACTACTTCGACCGCGCCGCGTCCACCGTCGACGGGGTCGGCACGTCGTCCAGCTACAACGTGGGGCGCATCGGCGGGGGCACCTCGGTCAACGCCGTCCCCCGCCAAGCCTGGGCCGAGGTCGACATGCGGTCCACCGACCCCGAGCGGTTGGATGAGCTCGACGCGGTGCTGCGAGCGTCGGTCGCGCGGGCCGTCGACGAGCAGAACCGGAACCGCCACCGCGGGGCGCCGCTCGACACGGAGCTCGAGCCGATCGGCGACCGGCCGTCCGGCCTCGTCGATCCACGGGCCCCCCTCGTCCGCCGCGCCCTCGCGGCGACCCGCTTCCTCGGCCTCCGACCGCGGCTGGGCGCCGCCTCGACCGACGCCAACCTGCCCATCGCCCGCGGCATCCCCGCCGTGGCCCTGGGCCGCGGCGGAGTCGGCGGCGGCGCGCACTCCGTCGACGAGTGGTGGAGCCCGCGCGACGCCCACGTCGGCACGCAGCGCGCGCTGCTGGTGCTCCTGGCCGCGGCCGGCGTCGCCCGGTAGCGGTCCGCGCCGGCGCGGACTGCCGGCGGCCTGGTTGGGCGCCGGGCACGACGGATTCGAGAGACCCGCCCTGGCACGGGTCAGGCCTGCGACCTGGTTTCGTGCTCGGCGGGGTTTCGCTCTCTCGTCGTGCACCCTGGGGCGCCAACCGGAGACGAAGGCGACGATCGGGGGCGCGGAGGTCGGCCTCCTGCCTGTCTCCGCCTGGGGGGGCAGTGTCCCCGCCCGGTCGAGGCCGGCGTGATAGTCTGGGCCCATCGTGTCCCGGAGGTTCCCCGCCACCCCCCGACGGCGTCTTCTCGGAGCCCCGTTGCCCGGCCTCTTCCTGGCCGTTGCCTGCGGGGCGCCCCCGCCCTCGGGCGCCCCCGCCGGGGAAGTCGACCCCGCCCCCGCCCTCACGAGTCCCGGCCCACCGGCCGATAGTCCTGATGGGCCGTCGCTCGACGTGGGGCTCGACGCCCTGTCGGGCGGCGTGCCGGCGCCCGACGGCCGCCTGCGCAATCCGTTCCGTTTCGAACGGGAGAACCCGCCGCCGCTGATGCCCGCGGCGGGTTCCGCGGGCGGGAGCCCGGCGGTGGCGCTCGGCGCCGTGGACGGGTGGCGGCCGGCCGGAGAGGCCGAGGCCGTCCGGTTCATCGGCATCCTCGAGGCGCCCGAGAGCGTCGGCCGCGTGGCCGTCCTCGCGGACGGCGCCGGCGTCCACCACGGACGGGTCGGCGATGTCGTCGTCGGACGCTACCGGATCGTCGCGCTCGATCGTACCGCCCTCCTGCTCGAACGGCTCGAGGACGGGGAACGGTTGACCCTGCGGCCGACCGGCGAGTGAAGGCCGGCGCCGTCGGAGAGTGCCGGCAGGGCGGGCAGGGGGCACATCGGCATGCGGGAGCCTGTGGCGGCGGTCCTGATCGCGGCAGCCGTCGCCGTCTCGGGGTGCGCGTCGACCCAGTCGTTCCGCGAGGGCGGGGCGGCCGCGCGCGAGGGCAACTGGGACGCCGCCGTCGAGTACTACCGTCGGGCGCTGCAGGAGGATCCCGACCGCCCCGAGTACCGAATCGCCCTGGAGCGGGCCATGCAGAGCGCCGCGCGCCACCACGAGGCGGCGGGGGCGGAGCTCGAGGCCCTGGGGGACCTGACGGGGGCCCTCGGCGCGTACCGGCGCGCCTACGACCTCGACCCGTCGAACGGACAGACCGGCGTCAGGATCGCCAACCTGCAGCAGACGTTGCGCGAGCGGATGGAGGCCGCGCGCGCGCCCGCCCCCATCGAGGCGATGCGCAGCCAGGCCCGCCTCGACACGGGTCCGCCCCTGCTCGACCCGGTGTCGGAGGAGCCGCTGGTCATCGAGTTCGCCGACACGAGCCTGCGCGACGTGCTCGACTTCCTCAGCGAGGCGGCCGGCATCAACGTGCTCTACGACCGGGATTTCGAGGACCTGACGCTGTCGGTGTCGCTGGCCGGCGTCACCTTCGAAGAGGCGCTGTCGCGGATACTCGCGGCCAACGGCGCGTTCCACAAGGTGGTGGACCCGCGGACCATCGTCGTCGTGCCCGAGACGCCGGACAAGCGCGGCGAGTACGACGAGCTGGTCATCCGCACGTTCTACGTCTCGCACGGCAACGTCGAGACGCTGGCCGAGCTGCTCTCCACCCTCATGAGCGCGCCCAACGCGCCCAACGCGCCCCAGCTCGTGGCGAACGTCGAGGCCAACGCCATCACCGTCCGGGCCACGGCCCCGGTCGTCGGCATCGTCGAGCGGGTGCTGGCCGCGAACGACAAGCCCCGGGCCGAGGTCGTCATCGACGTGGAGATCCTCGAGGTCAATCGCGAGCGCGCCCAGCGGTACGGC
This sequence comes from Vicinamibacterales bacterium, assembly GCA_965261285.1. Classification (GTDB taxonomy): domain Bacteria; phylum Acidobacteriota; class Vicinamibacteria; order Vicinamibacterales; family UBA8438; genus JAJEEA01. The sequence goes on from OZ253457.1 coordinate 1,596,166, forward strand.
CTCGACCTGTCGCGCTACTCCATCTCGACGACGTACTCGCCGGGCGGCGTCCCCGCCGGGAACGGCGACGACGGCGCCTCGGCTGCGTCCGGGCTGTTCAGCCCGGGTCGGATCTCCGGCGTCAGCAGCGCCGACTTCTACTTCGCGGTCCCGTCCGCGGTCATCGACTTCCTCGAGCAGGACACCCACACCCGGCTCGTGGCGCAGCCCCAGATCCGGGGGCAGGAGGGCGCCGAGCTCGAGCTGAACCTCGGGCAGGACATCCCCGTGCCGACCACCGCGTTCACGCCCCTGGCCGTCGGCGGCGCGTCGTTCAACCCCCTGACCTCGTTCCAGTACCGGCCGGTCGGGGTCATCCTCAGGATGATCCCGCGGGTCACCTACGAGAACGAGATCGTCCTCGACCTCGAGGTCGAGAACAGCACCCTGGGGCCGCCCATCCTCGTCGCCGGCCAGTCGCTGCCCACGTTCGGCACGCGCAAGGTCGTGACCCGGCTGCGCCTCCGCGACGGCGAGTCGAACCTGCTCGCGGGCCTCCTCAGCCAGGAGGACCGCCAGATTCTCAAGGGCTTCCCCGGCCTGCTGCGCCTGCCCATCCTCCGGCAGCTCTTCTCGGCCAACGACGAGTCGGCGCAGTCGACCGACATCGTGATGCTGCTGACGCCGCGCATCGTCCGCACGCACGGGCTGACGCAGGAGGACGTGGGGCCCATCCACATCGGCACCCGCGACAACCCGGGGGTGACGGGACCCCCGCCCCGCATCGCGCCGCGTCCGGACGCCGGGCCGTAGCCGCGACCGGCGCCTCTGCACCACGACCGGCAGGCCCGCGTCTCCGGGCGACGAGCCGGCGGTTTCGCCGCGTCCCGTGGGCGCGGCGGCCCGCCTCGTTCGACAAAGTGCTATCGTTAGTGCGTGATTGGCGGCAGGCGGAGGTGGCTCGCTGGCGTTGCCGGCGCCGTGGCGATGTCGCTGGGCGGGACCCCGACCGCGGGGGCCGAAGAGCTGGCGCTGGCCATCGCGGAGGGCCGGGTCACCCTGACGGCGGCGGAGGCGCCGCTCGGCGACGTCCTCGCCGAGTGGTCGCGGGCGGGGAACACGCGGTTCGAAGGCGTGGGCGAGCTGGGTTCGGCGCGGGTGACGCTTCACCTCGAGGGCGTCCCCGAGCGGGAGGCCTTGCGGCTCCTCCTGCGTCCCGCGGCAGGCTTCCTTGCGGCCCCGAGGGGGTCGCAGGGTTCCGGGGCATCGATCTACGGCCGGGTCTGGGTGCGCGCCGATCGCCGTGCTCCGCAAGCGGCGCCGAACGGCGTGTCGCAGGCGGGCCGGCCGCCGCAGCCCCGCCCGGTACGCGAGGCCCCGCCGGTCCTCTCCGCGGCGGACCAGCGCGAGCGGCTTCAGCGGCTGGTGCAGCGGCGCGCCCCCGTCGAGGCAGCGGCTGCTCCGCCCGCGGCGGCGCCACGGGACGGACCGGTGTACGCGCCCACCACGCCGCGTCCCGGGATGGTGGTCGAGGAGGCGCCTCCGGATCGGCGGTAGGGACAGGAAGGCAGCCGGCCGGGCGTCGGCAATGGCCGGTCCGGCGTCGGCTTCGGGCGGGATGGGGGTACGGCCGTCGGCGCGGTGGCGGCCCTCGCGACGTGGACGGCGGCGACGAGAGGAGTCTTGCGATGAGGAGAATGCGTGGTTCGTGGTTCGCGGCGGCCTTGGTGTCGGCCGTCTTTGCCGGCATCGTCTACCTGCAGGCCGGTGCGCAGACCGTCCCGGAGCGCCAGCCGCTCATCACCGAGGCGCTCGTCGACGCCGAGAACGGGACGCTGACCATCAACGGCTTCGACTTCGCGGGCGAGACGCCCACGGTGACTCTCGGCATGACGGCGCTGCCGGTGCTGTCGATGACCGAGTCGGGGGTGGTGACGGGGCTGCCCGAGGTGCTGCCCGGCACCTACCTGCTGGCCCTCTCGTGGGCCGACGGGGCGGGGGCGGTGTTCTATCCGACCCTCGGCGCGGTGGGGCCGGCGGGTCCGGCGGGTCCGCAGGGCGAGCCCGGCCCGTTCCTGTCGGCGGGGTCGACATCCCCGATGGCGTACGGCGGAGACGCGGTGGTCGGCGGCGACCCGGCGATCTCGCAGGACCACGCGGGCTCCGGGACCAATACGCACCTGGGCGGGAGGTCGCTGGAAGCCGTGACGGAGGGCAGGGGCAATACCGCGGTCGGCTACCAGGTGCTGCAATCCCTGACCACGGGCAATGACAATGCCGCTTTCGGCCGCCGGTCCCTGACCAGCCTGGTCGACGGCGACGGCAACCTGTCCATCGGCGCCGCTGCCATGGACAAGGCGGTAGGCGCATCCTCCAATACGGCCATCGGCAAAGAGGCGCTGAGAGAGAATCTCAACGGCGTGGGCAACGTCGCCATCGGGGCCCAGGCGCTCCAGAACAACCAGGGCACCCAGAACATGGCCATCGGTTACCAGGCTCTGTACGGGAGCCGGACCGGCTCGGACAATATCGCATTGGGGTACCGGGCCGGCACCAGGAACCAGTCGGGCAGCAACAACGTGTACATCGGCAACCCCGGCACGAACGGCGAAGAGGGTGTCATCCGCATCGGGGACCCGGACACCCACACCAAGACCATTCTCGTGGGCGAGGTGGAAGGCGACATCAACGTCGTGCCAGTGTACCAGTAAGCGCCTTCGCCGAAGCCGCCTCGTGCAACGAGGCTTGGCCGGTGAATCCGGGTCGGACGGCGCCCGGTGCACCGGTTGGAGCTGCGCGCGCGGTGATTGCGCCGAGTGGAGTGATTGGGGGCGTCGCGCCTCGGCGAGCGCCCGCCGGCTGGGAGGAGTTGTCGCCATGGGTCACAGGGAATGTGTTCCCGGCTGTCGCAGGGGGTGCGGTGCCGTGCTCGGGGGCCGTTGCTCGACGGCGCTCGCCGCGGCGTTGCTGATGGCGCTGGCCGCCGGCGAGGCGAGGGCGCAGCCCGGCGGCCTGTTCAGGGAGGTGGCGTCCGCGGCGGCGGTCGCCGGTCCCGATCTCTCGGGCGTTTCCGATTCCATCACCTTGCGGCGGCGCGTCGTCGCCATCGACTTCGGGCGGCTCACGCCGCCGGCGGACACTGACGCCGTGGCCCCCGTGGGGGCGGGAGCCGCGCCGTCGGGAGTGCTGACGTTGAACCTGTTCGACGACGTGTCGTTCACCGGCCTCGTCCAGAGCGTGGCGCCGACCTTCTCGGGCGGCTACTCGCTGTCGGGCCCCTTGGCGGGGGTCGAGATGGGGACGATGACCCTGGTGGTGAACGGCGACGTGGTCGCGGGCACGGTGCGGACGCCGGAGGCGACCTACCGCATCCGGCCGGCGGGCGGCGGTCTGCACGCCGTCAGCGAGGTCGATCTCTCCCGGCTTCCCCCCTTGGGCGAGCCGATTCCCCGGTACCGGGAGGAAGACGACCTCCGGCGGTTCGAGCCCGGCCCCGGCGGGCTCCCGGCGCCTCGCTGAGTCTCGGGCGGCCGCGAGCCACGGCGTTGCCGTCGTGGCGCTCTCGGCCGCCCTCGCCACCTGCAATCGGTTGACCGACTTCTGGCGTTGGACTGCCTTGGCCGTCACCGTCGGCTCATCTCGAAGGCAACGACCTCACCGGCTCGATTCCCCCTCGCCCCGGGGCATCATCGCCAGCCGCCTAGTCCGGCGGCGCAACCCGGCCAGCTTTCGGATTCACCTGGCTAGTGCTGGTCTGCGCCGGCGTTTGAAGTGACTCGGCCTGCCGCGCCAGCCGGCGAGACTCGCCGGCCGGGGAGGCGGGGACGGGGCCGCGGGGGGGGACGGCGACGAAGGCGGGAGCGGGGGCCCCGCTGAAGGGGCTCCCGCTCCCGAAGACGGCTAACGGTAGCTGTCGATGGGCGGAAGCTGCGCGCCGGTCAGGTCGTCCGGCGGCATGTCGCCGGCCACCGCGGGCATGCGCAGGGTGCCGATGCCGTCGATGGTGGCCTCGATGACCTCGCCGGGCTGCAGGAAGCGGTCGCCGGTGCGGGTCTCGGCCGAGCCCGCCGCGGTGCCGCCCGAGGTGCCGTTGTTGATCACGTCACCCGGATACAGGGTGATGATCGACGAGGCGTACTCCACGATCTCCCACAGCGAGTGAATCATGTCGCCGGCCTGCGCGTCCTGCAGCACCGTGCCGCCGACGCTGAGGGTCTGGCGCAGGTTCTCCATGGGGTCGCCGTAGAACTCCTTCGGCACGATCCAGGGGCCCTGCGGCGCGAAGCTGTCGTGGCCCTTGCCGACGAACCAGTCCGAGCGGGTGGCGTTGCCGCCCGGCGGGCGCCCGCCGCGGTCGGAGACGTCGATCGAGACCGTGTAGCCGAAGATGTAGTCCTGCGCCTCGAGGGCCGACACGTACTTGGCGGGCCGGCCCACCACCGCGGCGAGCTCGACCTCCCAGTCGGTGCGGTTGCGGCCGTAGGGGATCACGACGGGGTCGCCGTTGCCGACGACGGCGCCGCGGCTGGGCTTGAGGAACAGGTAGGGCACGCCGCGCTGCTCCTGCCGCCGCCGGATCTCGGCCGCCCGCTCCTCGGGGGTGCCGGACTCGTTCACGTGGCTGTAGAAGTTGACGGCGGCGTTGAGGATCTTGCCCGGGTACATGATCGGGGGCCGCGTCCGCAGCTCCTCGACGTCGTAGACGAAGTCGGCGCGGTCGTCGCCCAGCCCGTTGGCGACCACGTCGTTGACGATCTCGTACAGCCGGTACTTCAGGCCGTACTCGTACCGCCCGATCAGCTCCAGCATGTCCTCGGGCATCGGGACCCTCGCATACTCGGGGCTCGCCTCGAGGGCCAGGTTCGCGACCTCGATGTCGATCACCAGGCTGTCCCGCAGCACGACGCCGACGTGCGGCACGCCGTGGATGTCGAAGGTGCCGACCTTGAACGGCTCGACGGGGGTCACGTCGGTTTGGGCGGTGGCCGTTCCGGCGCCGGCGAGCGCCGCGAGCAGGCCGAAGATCAGGATTCGTCGCATGCAAGACTCCTCTTCCTCGAATCGGGGCTTGGTCCAACGGTTGTGTGCAAACCCTCCTTGTACTCGGCGGGCCGGGGACTGTCAAGGCTGTCAGGGCGCACGTCAAGAAGTGAGACGCGGCCCGCAAGCCGTACCGCTGAGGCCGGAACGGCGCGTTCCGGAGGGCTTTCGCAGCCGAGAACACCGAGAATCGGGAGCCCGACAGCCCAGGGTGCCAGCCATCTCACGAATCTGACGTGACCCGTGGCGAAGGCTGTCAGGGTACGGGGCCCGACCCGTATACTGATCGCGGGCGAGCTCGCACGACCCTGCCGCGCCCGGTGGCGGCGGGAAGCCCGGAAACTCGCCTGACGGGGAACACAGGCGTCGACCCGGGATGGTCCGGAAAGACCGAGGAGAGAGGGTTGGGCTGGAGCGGGCGAGCCGGCGTCGGCGCCGCGGGGCCGCGTCGGCCTCGGAATGGGCGGTCGGGTGGCGGGCGGAGCCGCAAGGCCGTGCTCCTCGGGCTCGGGTGGGTCCTTTCGACGACTTGCCTCGGCGCGGGCGCCGCCGCGCAGGACGCCGGCCAGGGAGCGGCCGCGTTGCGCGTCTTCCTCGACTGCAACCGCTGCGACTTCGACTACTTGCGGCGAGAGATCACCTTCGTGAACTACGTGCGCGACCGCCACGACGCGCACGTGCACGTGCTCGTCACGACCGAGAACAGCGGGGGCGGGCGCCTCTACACCCTGGACTTCATCGGCCTCGAGGAGTTCGCGGAGCGGACCATCCGCTACAACTACTCGGAGAGCCGCACCGACACCGACGACGAGACGCGCGAGGGCCTCGCCCAGGTGCTGCGGGTCGGCTTTCTCCACTACATCATCGACACGCCGCTGGCCGGCGACATCGAGATCGAGGCCGGAGGCCGGGGCGGGGTCGGGACGGGCTTCGCGGGCGGCGGGGGCCTCGTGATGATGGCCCAGCCCGACGACGATCCCTGGGACTTCTGGGTGTTCCGCCTCAGCACCAACGCCCGGGTGTCGGGCGAGGCGTCCCGCACTCAGCGCAACTTCAACGGGTCGGCGTCGGCGAACCGCACCACCGAGGAGTGGGTTATCCGGGCCGAGATCGACGGCCGGTACCGGGAGAACGTGCACCAGCTCAGCACCGGCGACTTCACCGACGTGCGCACCAGCCATCAGGTGGACGGGCAGCTCGTGAAGAGCCTCGGCGAGCACTGGGGCGCCTCGATACGAGGGGGAACCAGCGCCTCGACGTTCCTGAACCAGGACCGGCGGATTCGCGTGCTCCCGGGCATCGAGTTCAACGTGTTCCCGTACTCCGAGTCGTCCCGTCGCAGCCTGACGTTCGCCTGGGAGATGGGGCTGGAGTCCTACGACTACCTGGAGGAGACCATCTTCGGGAAGATGGAGGAGACGCTGGCCGCGCAGGAGGTGGAGGTCACCTTCGACGTCGAGCAGCCGTGGGGGGACAGCCGGGTCCGCGTGCGGTACAACAGCTACGTCAACGACCTCAGCAAGTACAGCACGTCGGTGTTCGGGAACCTGTCGTTCCGGGTGGTGCGGGGGCTGTCGGTGTTCGCCAGCGCGAGCACCGAGCTGGTGCGCGACCAGGTGTATCTCTCGGGGCGGGAGCTGACCGACGAGGAGATCCTGGTCGAGCTGCGGCAGCTCGCCACCGATTCGCGGTATCGTGTCTCGTTCGGGTTCAGCTATACGTTCGGGTCGATCTTCAACAACGTCGTGAACCCGCGGTTCTAGCCATGAGCCGAATCCACGTCCTCCACGAGAACGACGAATGGGTCGAGCCGTTGCGCACGGCCCTCGACGCGCGCCGGCTGCCCTTCGACGAGTGGTTCCTCGACACGGGGGTCGTCGACTTCGGGACGGCGCCCCCCGACGGCGTCTTCTACAACCGGATGAGCGCCTCGTCCCACACCCGGGGCCACCGGTTCGGGCCGGAGTACGCGGCGGCGGTGCTGGCGTGGCTCGAGCGCCACGGCCGGCGGGTGCTCAACGGCAGCCGGGCCCTGCAGCTCGAGGTCAGCAAGGTCGCCCAGTACGCCGCGCTGGATGCGCACGGCATCCGCACTCCCCGCACCGTGGCGGTGGTGGGGCGCGAGGAGATCGTCGCGGCGGCGGCGTCGCTGCCCCTCCCGTTCATCACCAAGCACAACCGCGCCGGCAAGGGGCTCGGGGTGCGGCTCTTCCACGACGTCGAGGCCCTCGCCGAGTACGTCCGCGGCCCCGGCTTCGAGCCGTCGGTGGACGGGGTGACCCTGCTCCAGGAGTACATCGAGTCGCCCGACGCCACCATCACGCGGGTGGAGTTCGTCGGCGGCCGCTTCATGTACGCCGTCGAGGTCGACACCAGCCAGGGCTTCGAGCTGTGCCCGGCCGACGCGTGCCGGGTCGACGACGCCTTCTGCCCGGTCGGCGAGGCGGGGGCGTCGCTGTTTCGCATCGTCGAGGGGTTCGAGCATCCCCTCGTGGGGCCCTTCGAGCGGGTGCTGGCCGACAACGACATCCACGTCGCCGGGGTCGAGTTCATCGTCGACCGGGACGGGACGGCGTACACCTACGACGTCAACACCAACACCAACTACAACAGCGAGGCGGAGCTGGCCGCGGGGGTGTCCGGGATGGGGGGCCTCGCGGACTGCCTGGGGCGCGAGCTGCACGCCCTGCGGCGGGCCGCCTCGTAGGCCGGCATCGACAGCGAGGCGGAGCCGGCCGCGGGGGACGCGTGCCCCGCGGCATCCTCACTTTCTGGTCGTGCACTCGGTGCGGGTCGCTGACGGGTCGGGCGACGGTGTAGAATCTGCACGTGACGTATCGAGCGGAGGGCGTCCGCGGCCGAACGAAGGCGACGCGGCGCGACGAGCAGACGGGGGAGGAAGACATGATCGGAACCAATACCCGCGGCCGGGGAACGGCTCGCCGGTTCCTGCCGGCGGCGGTGGGTGCGGCGCTGGTGCTCGTCGCCGGCGTTTCGCAGGCGTCGGCCCAGCCCGGCGTCGATCCGTCCGAGGTGCCCCACCTCGACGGCGTGTGGAACGGGGGCGGCGGCGTGCGGCCCGTCAACGGCCCGGCCATGCCGTGGGTGCCGGGCGAGAACTTCCCGGTGCTGAACGAGCGCGGGCTCGCCTTCCAGTCGATATTCGACGAGGCCATCGCCCCGAAGTACGACTGCGTACCCTCGGCGTCGCCGGCCCTGCAGTACGACCCCTACATGATGGAGGTCACGCAGTGGCCCGACCGGGTGCTGTTCCGCTACGAGAAGGACGACCAGATCCGGACCATCTGGCTCGACGGCCGCGAGCCGCCGGCCAACGAGTTCACGGTCCAGGGCTTCTCGACGGGGCGCTACGAGGACGGCTCGCTGCACGTCGAGACGGTCAACTTCGTCTTCGACATCACCGGCTTCGACGACTACAACGGCATTCCGTCGTCGCAGCAGAAGCGGGTGACCGAGCGCTACTGGCGCGAGGGCGACGAGCTGAAGATGACCCTGACCGTCGAGGACCCCATGTTTCTCCGCGAGCCGGTGTCCTACACGACCCGGTGGCTGCCGGCGCCGGAGGGCTACAAGCTGCAGCTCTACGGCTGCGACGCCGAGCAGGCGGGCCATCCCCGCCGGTTCCTGATTCCGAGGTACCAGTAGTCGTTTGAGCCGGCGAGTGGCGGGCCGGGGTTCCGTCGTCGAATGACGTTCGAGTTTCGAGGAGGACATCGTGAGAGCTATTCTGTGGATTGCAGCGGCGGCGTTGCTGGTCGCCATGGCCGCGCCGACCATCGCCCACCACGCGAGCGCACCGTTTTACGACCCCGAGAAGCGGGTCGAGGCGGTCGGCGAGGTGACCCGGTTCGTGTTCCGTAACCCCCACTCGTTCCTCTACGTCGACGCCCCGGGCGACGACGGCGAGGTCATCCACTGGGAGATCGAGATGGGGGCGGCGGTCTCGATGAGCCGGCGGGGATGGACGCCCCAGACGATCCAGGCCGGCGACGAGATCAAGGCGGTGGGCCAGCCCTCGCGCGCGCCCGGCACGTTCGGCATGTGTTGCGCCGAGCTGACGCGTCCCGACGGCTCGCCGATCCAGCCGTAGCCCGGGCCGCAAGACGACCCCGCGCCGCACGGCCGACGCCGGTGCGGCGCGGGCGATCGCCGGTTCCCGTCGGCCTGAACGAAGGCCGCAGCCGGGGTGTTCCGCTCCCGGCGGTCAGCGGGCGGGGCTTCGGAGCCGGCGTAGGATGCCGCGGTTTCCGGTCTCGCTCGCCGCCTCCCTGTTCACGCCGCCGCTACGGCGGGTCCGACCCTGCCGCCTCCGCGGCGTCGGGCGGGTACCAGAAGCGGGAATGGCAGCTCTCGCACGCGGCGTCGAGACGGTCTCCCGACTCGAGCAGCGCGTCGACGCTGCGCGCCCTCGCCGCCTCCAGCACCACCACCCCGGCGTCGTGCAACTCGCGGCCCGACCGCAGCCAGGCGTCGTACTGCCCGGCCACCCGCACCGCGATGTCCGCCGGCTCGAGGTCGATGCCCGGCAGCTCCGACACCGAGTCGGCCGCGGCGATCGGCCGGCCCTCGATCTGCAGCAGGTTCCCCGACTCGAGCAGCCGCACCGCGTGGTGCTCCAGGGCCAGCCAGTCGTCGTCGCTGTCCGGCACCTCCCGGTCGATGCCGTCCCGCGTCGACGTGATGACCACCGCGTCCCAGACCGCGTCGGCGGCGGGGTCGATCACCGCCCGCATCAGCTCCTCGACGGTGGTCGTCGGCTGGAAGTCCGGCCGCGGGCCGGGGTCGGGTTCCGGCACGTCGGCAGTGCAGCCGCCGAGGGCGGTCAGGGCCAGCGCCAGGGCCATGCGCGGCAGCGGTCTGAGCGAGCCCGGCGTCGAGCGGGGCAGGGGGGGCGGCGGCGACATCGGAGTCTCGCGAGGGCTCGGCGGGCGCAACCAAGGGTTCCACATTGGCCCAGTCTAGCCCACGTCCCGCGTCCGTGCGCCGAACGATGGCACGGCACCGCGCCACGACTCGCGACTGCCGCGGGCAGTGAACGCTGCAACCGGTATCATCGATCGACGAATGGACGAGGCCAGCACTGGACCTGATTGATCTCCTCTGTCTGGAGGGCGTGGCAGAGGCGGGAGCGGAACTCGAGCGGTTCGAGCGGTGAGTACAGGCAGGCGATGCACAGATCATGACCGGGACCGCCGGCAAGCGGATCCTCGTGGTAGCGGGACCGAACGGGGCGGGCAAGACCACGTTCGCCACGGAGTTCCTGCCCAAGGAAGCCGATTGTCCGATCTTCGTCAACGCCGATCTGATCGCGGCCGGGCTGAGCCCCTTCCGGCCGGCTCGGGCGGCCGTGGAGGCCGGCAGGCTGGTGTTGAGGCAAATCGAGGCGCACGCGCGGCAGGGACACAGCTTCGCTTTCGAGACCACGTTGAGCGGGCGCGGACATGCGCGTCGGGTCGTCGGGTGGCGGAAACAGGGGTACCGGGTGAAGCTCTTCTTCCTCCGTCTCCCGACGCCGGAGTCGGCGATCGCGCGAGTCGCACAACGGGTGTCGGAAGGTGGTCACGATGTGCCGGAGGCGGTGATTCGCAGGCGGTTCCGCGGGGGTTGGCGCAACTTCGAGCTGATCTACCGAGACCTCGTCGATACCTGGGCGGTGTACGACAGTTCCGACTACGTTCCGTTCCTCCTCGAGGAAGGGAGTCGAGAGTGAACACAACGCAACCGAACCTGGCTGCGCGGCGGCGGGACCCGGATCTGATCGGGGCGGAAGCGGCCATGCTGCGGGCGGGGCGCCGGGCACGGGAACGGGCGGAGCAGGTGGCCCGCAGCGCGGCGAAGACGCGGTCGGGCGGGAGGCCTAGCGGCCTCCGTGGTCGCATTCGCTCGTTCTGGTTCTTCCTGCGCAGATGGTGATCTGAGTCCGACCTACGAACCTCTTCGGCGATTGCCGCTCGTGCGGGTCGGACTCAGCTTGGGGCCCGGAGCATAATGGGCCGCGCGGCCGCGGCCCTCGACAATCGCCAGTCCCTGCTGCCGCAGGGACCGCATGAGATGGACGACTTCGGCGCGGGAGTAGCCGAACATGCGGCGCACCTCGGCGTTGGTCAATCGGCCGCGTTCCGCGAGGAGTGCCTGGATACGGATTCGCACGGCCTCAGGGTCGAGATCCAGTTCTTCGCCGGTACCGAGATGGCCGGGCAGCGAGTCGGAAAGATCGCGCGCCAGCCGGTAGCACGTGCCCTTTCCGCGCCCGTTTGCTGCCAGGTACCCGCGCTCGCGGAGCGAGGCAAGCCTGCGCGCCGCCTCGGCCTCGTCCGGCGTCTGCAACACCTTGGCGGCCGACCACCGGTCGAGATGTGCCCGGTCGGCCGCGCCGCGCAGTACGATCAGGTCGTCGAGATCCAGCGAGCGGCCGCGGCGCGCCTCCTCGGCGACGAACCGAGCGAACGCTGCGCGCGATCGGGTCTTGAGAACCAGTCGGACGAATCCGATGTCGGACTCGTACGCCGGCATCGGCTTCCCGAGCCGAAGGAGCTCCTCGTAGATGCGATCCACGCCCATGCCGGCCCGGTTCACGTAGCCGGCCGCCTGGAGTACGTCGGCGAGCAGCGGATTCCGGCGGACCGGTGGATGGCGGAGGATGTTCTCGGGTCCGACACCGCCGAAGAACCCTCCGGGGCTCGATACGTCGACCCGTCCGGGGCGCAGCTCGACGTAGACAGACTGGTTCAGGAAATAGTCGCGGTGGACGAGACCGTTCAGCACCGCCTCTCGAGCTGTCCACCAAGTGAGGTCCGGCACCGTGAGCTCGCCGAATCCGCCGTCGTCGAGCAGGGCGAGCCTGACATGTGCCTGGAATCGCTGCTGCAGGGCATCGAGCACGGTCAGGAGCGGACCCTTCAGATCTTCCCGGGCGTCGTACTTCGTCGCGGTGGTGTAACGGATGAAGACGACTTCGTGCTGCGGCGCCCATCTGGCGAGGGCCGCGCGGCGGCCGACCATGAGCACGGCCGCGAGGGTCACCGCACCGTCCTGCACCAAGCCCAGGTTGCCGAGGAACTCGTCTGGCTGCAGGCGCCCCAGCTCCGCCTTCCCGCCGTCGGCGGCCACTCGACGCTGCAGGTTCGCGACCTGTTCCGGGTCCAGGTCCCGCAGCTTCGCGTCGGCTACCACCTGTGCGGTCGGGTCGAAGGCGCGGCGCTCGACCACGAGCTGGGTGAGCATCGCCCCGGTCAACGGTCGGCATTCCTTGCCGATGCGAACCTTCGCGAGGCCGTCGCTGGTCGTGTGGGGCACCACGCCGCGCGGCACCCGAACGAGCAGCAGGCGTCCCTCCGGCTCGACCAGCTCCTCGATGTCGACCGTCAGATGCGGCTCGGTCCTGTCGAAGACGGCCCGGCGGATGGTCTCCGGGTCGAGAGCGCCGACACCATGGATGGCAGCGGCTCGGCTCCGGGCCCGATCGCTGATTCCCAGGATGATCGTGCCGCCGTTCGCGTTCGCCAGGCAGACCACCGATTCCGCCACGAGCGCGAGTTGTTCCTTGAGACGGCCGGGTGCTGGGTCCCAGGGCTTGCACTCCAGGATGTCGGACTCGATGGCGTCCGCCGGCGCGCCGTCGAGACGTCCGAAGAGGGAACGAAGGTGATCTGTCGTGAGTCTCACCAATGAATAATAACACGTTCTATAAATGAATCATTATTCATTAAAATGCGTGGGAGTACATTCCGCGGTGACGATCGCAGGCCATCGGCCCGCCGGCTTCCCATCGGTTGTGAACCGCGGGTGCCCCCGCTCCGGGAGGCTTGTCTGCGGAGCGGCGCCGGGACAGGTGGTGGCGCGCCTGTTACGCGAAGACGCCGAACCCCAGACGGGTGAGCACGTCGTCGACGCGCCTCGCGCCGGCGTCGGTGGCCAGCAGCGAGAGGGGCGAATGGCCGGAGAGCGCGGGGTTGGGAGTCGACAACCAGTCGCCAGCCGCCTCGTCGTCGTCGAAGACGGCCCGAGCGTGCTCGAACAGACGTCGCGTTCGCGGCAAGCGATTGGGGTCCGTCGCCGCGAGCAGCGCGTCGAGATTACCTGGGGTCTTCCCAGTCACTCTGGAGTGGCCTGAACATTCCGCTCCGGCCGCCTCGGAGACGGAGAGATCGGGGGCTACGGGCAGCGGAACCGGTCCTCCAGCGCGCGCAGGACGAGTTCCACGTCCGGCTCGCCGCGTTCCCGGGGGTGCTGGTCGAGGTACTGGATCACCCGGTGGACGACCTGGGCGATGGTGGTGCCCCCGGGCACGCAGACCCGGTCGGGCATGAACGACTGCGCCGCGATGACGACGCCGCGCACGAGGCCGGCGCAGTAGCCCATGCCGAACGGGTCCTGCCTGAACGTGTCCTCGCGCCCCGCTCCGGTGCGGCCGAGGAACTCGAAGTAGAGCTGGCAGCGCTCTTGGAGCAGGGCGCCGGTCCCCGTCCGGGGCGGCGGTTCCTGCTCCTGCGCCGCCCGGACCGGGTGCGCGCCGAGCAGCAGCAGTGCGGTGAGGAGACAGCATGCGCGCGCCATGACGCACCTACTTCGCCTCAGCCGCCTCCATCTCCTGCACCCGGGCCCCCCGCAGCAGGTTCTCCATCCCGTAGTTGCGCTCGTGGCAGGCGTACTCGTACATCAGGCCCTGGGTCTTCGGCATGTCGAGGGCGGCCGTCCACTCGCGCTCCCACGTCGTCGGGTCGCGGAACGTCACCTCGTAGCGCAGGGTGTTGGCGTCGGGCCGCGAGAAACGCTCGACGAGCTGCAGGTCCTCGCCGGAGCCGCGCCACGGAGCCTGTCCCGAAAAGCCGTCGGTCTCGACGACGAGGGTGTCGCCCTCCCAGCGGCCGTGCGAGCGGCCGAGCCACTGGGGCGGCGCGTGGGCCGGCCCCGCGCCGGTGGCGAGGGGGATGACGCGCGTCTCGTGGACCATCTCCAGGTGAATCGCGATCACGTCCTCGGTCTGGAAGATCTGCAGGTTGTTGTTGTAGGCGCCGCCGAGCCTGACGGTGCCGCGGGTCAGGCAGCGCTCCCACAGGCCGCGGTCCTCGGGGTTCTCCGAGAGGGCGCGGGGCCGCGCGGCGGCCCGACGCGCCTCGGCGCGGGCCTCGGCCTCGGGGGTCCGGGCGGGGATGCGGCCGTCCGGGGGATCGATGATGAGCGCGGTCCGCCCGTCCGACAGCCCGCGGTCCCACCAGAACTGGTTGTAGGCGAGGCCGACGTCGCGCTCGGGGCTGAGCTCGCCGCGGCGCTCGGAGCTGGCGAAGGTGGTGGCCTGGACGTTCGCCTCGGCGACCTCCTCCGCGGTGAGGAACTCGCGCCCTTCGTGGCGCTCGGGCCTCTCGAGCGGGGTGACGGTGGCGTGGCTCCAGACGCCCTGCAGGTCCGGCGCGCCCCAGGGGGTCCGCGGGGCGGGGGAGCCCTCCGGCGCCCGCCCCGCCGACGCGGGCTGGCCGGCCAGCGCCGCCGGTGCGGCCAGACAGGCGATGGCGAGAACGGTCGAGAAGGCGACGAGCGTCCGATTCGTCATGGTCGTCCTTTCGTGGGGTCGTCTTGCCACAGTATACGGCTCCCGGCGACGGGAGTCGCTCTCTCGTTGCCGCGGTCCGAGGGGTGATAGCATGCCCGGGTCCGGCGAGTCCTTCGCCGAGGGGAGAGGTTTCGATGCGATCGCTTGTCACGTTCGTCGCCGTCTGTCTGGCCGGCCCCGCCTTCGCGCAGGCGCCGGACACCGTCTTTCTCGAGGAGCTGACCTGGACCGAGGTGCGCGACGCGGTCGCGGCGGGGACGACGACGATCATCATCCCCACCGGCGGCACCGAGCAGAACGGGCCGCACATGGTGCTGGGGAAGCACAACTACCTCGTGCGCCACAAAGCGGGAGAGACGGCGCGCCGCCTCGGTGACGCGCTCGTCGCCCCGGTGATGGCCTACGTGCCGGAGGGCAACGTGGACCCGCCCTCCGGGCACATGCGCTTTCCCGGCACCATCACCACCCCGCCCGCGGTGTTCGAGCAGGTGCTGGAGTACGCCGCGCGCAGCCTCGCGCAGCACGGATTCGTCGACATCGCCCTGATGGGCGACAGCGGCGGCAACCAGCGGTCGCAGGCGGCGGTGGCGGAGCGGCTGAACGCGGAGTGGGCCGACGGGCCGGCGCGGGTGCATCACCTGACCGACTACTACCCCGGGCGGGGCGACGAGTGGCTGGTCGAGCAGGGCGAGCGGGCCGAGGATGTCGGCACGCACGCCGGCATGCACGACACGTCGACGCTGCTGTTCCTCGACCCCTCGAAGATCCGGCTCGACCGGATGGAGCCGGGCAGCGCCGGCAACGGGGTCAACGGCACGCCGTCGCGGTCGCGGGCCGAGTACGGCGAGCAGATTCTCGAGATGCAGATCGAGGCGGCGGTGGACCAGATTCGGCGCCTGCGCACGTCGAGCCGCGTGCGGTGACGCACCCGGCGGGCCTCCGCCTGCGTCGTGCGGCGCAGTTCGAGCGGCGGCCGCGTCACGCGTGCATCGCCGACCGTTGGGTTCCACCGCGGGACGTGGAGTGATCACGGAGGAGTTCGATGAGAAGCCTTACACGACGCGTCTTGCCAGCGGCCGTCGCCGCGGTCTTGGTCACGCCGTTGCTCGCCGGTCAGCCGCCGGCCGGCGGGGACGACCTGCGGGGCACGGTGCGGAGTCCGTCCGGCCCCGAGGCGGGGGTGTGGGTGATCGCCGAGACCGACGATCTCGACACCGGGTTCCGGAAGATCGTGGTGACCGGCGACGAGGGTCGCTTCGTCGTCCCCGATTTGCCGGACGCGTCGTACCGCGTCTGGGTGCGCGGCTACGGCCTCGTCGACTCCGACCCGGTGACGGCGGAGCCGGGAGAGACCCTGGCCCTCGACGCGGCGCCGGCCGGGTCGCCGCAGGAGGCGGCGCAGGTCTATCCCGCCAACTACTGGTACTCGCTCCTCGAGCCGCCGGCCGCCGGCGAGTTCCCGGGCACCGGCGCCGACGGCAACGGCATTGCGCGGGGCCTGCAGAGCCAGGCCGCGTGGGTCGACGTGACCAAGCAGGGCTGCCAGCTCTGCCACCAGATGGGCAACCGGTTCACGTTCGACATGGGCCACCTCGACGGGTTCGACTCGTCGGCCGAGGCCTGGGCCCACCGGCTGACCTTCGGCCAGCGCGGCCGGCAGATGAGCGGGGTCCTCAACCGGTTCGGCCGCGAGCGCGGGCTCGCGATGTTCGCCGACTGGAGCGACCGCATCGCCGCCGGCGAGGTGCCCGAGGCGCCGCCGCGGCCCCGCGGGGTCGAGCGCAACCTGGTGTTGACGATGTGGGACTGGGCCGGCGAGACCTCCTACGTGCACGACGAAGTGACCACCGACAAGCGCGACCCCACCGTCAACGGCGGCGGCCTCGTCTACGGCGTGTCCATCACCACCGACAAGCTCGTCATCACCGACACGGAACGGCACCGCTCGATCGAGCTCGACGTGCCGCTGCGCGAGCCGCGCGAGATGGTGCCGTCGATGTTCCCGACCGCGCCGGGGTTCGAGCCGTCGCCGTACTGGGGCGACGAGATCATCTTCGACGCCCCCGCCAACCCCCACAACCCGATGATGGACGCGCGGGGGCGGGTGTGGCTGACCTCGACCGTGCGCCGCCGCGAGAACCCGGACTGGTGCCGGGAGGGGTCGGACCATCCCTCGGCCCGGTACTTCCCCGTCGACCGCAGCGGGCGGCAGATCTCGGTCTACGACCCCCCGACGGAGGAGTGGCAGCTCATCGACAGTTGCTACGGCACCCACCACCTGCAGTTCGGCGAGGACGAGCAGGACACCCTGTGGCTCAGCGGCGACCCCAACGTCGTGGGCTGGCTCGACACGAAGCTGTACGACGAGACCGGCGACGAGCGGCTCTCGCAGGGCTGGTGCCCGACCGTCGTCGACACCAACGGCGACGGCGTCATCACGCGGCCCTGGAACGAGCCGGGCGACGAGGTCGACCTGGCGCGCGACACCCGCATCGCCGGCTTCGCCTACGGCATCATCGCCAATCCCGTCGACGGCACGGGGTGGGTCGCCCGCACGGGACCGTTCCCGGGCCGCCTCGTCCGCCTCGACCGGGGCGACAATCCGCCCGAGACGTGCATCGCCGAGGTCTACGAGCCGCCGTCCATCGAGAACCCCGCGGTGGACCCCGCGCAGACCGGGCACGCCCCCCGCGGCGTCGACGTCGACCGCGACGGGGTCGTCTGGACCGCCCTGTCCGGCAGCGGCCACATGGCCAGCTTCGATCGCAGCCGGTGCCGCGTGCTGAACGGTCCGGAGGCCACCGGCCAGCACTGCCCGGAGGGCTGGACGCTGTACCCGACGCCCGGGCCGCAGATGAAGGGCGTCACCGACCCCGGCAGCGCGGACTATCACTACTACAACTGGGTCGACCAGTTCGGCACCCTGGGCCTCGGCCCGAACGTCCCGATCGCGCCTGGATCAGGGTCGGACTCGCTGCTGGCGCTCCTGCCCGACACCGGCGAGTGGGTGGTCCTGCGGGTGCCCTATCCCCTCGGGTTCTTCGCCCGCGGCCTCGACGGCCGCATCGACGACCCCGACGCGGGCTGGAAGGGGCGCGGGCTCTGGGCCAACTACGGCTCGAACCTGAACTGGCACATCGAGGGCGGGCAGGGGAGGCGGAGCGCCATCATCCACTTCCAGCTTCGGCCGGACCCGCTGGCGGAGTGAGTGAGGCGGACGAGGTCACCGGACGGAAGGCTCCGCCCGGTGACCTCGTCCGTGAGGATTGGCCGCCGCCGTTCCCGGCGTCAGGCGGTGGCCAGCGCCTTCGCCATGTTGCCGAGCGCGCGCTCGACGAGCTGGCGCGACGTGCCGATGTTCATCCGCATGCGGCCGTCGCTGCCGAGGCCGTAGCTGGAGCCCGCGTTGAGGTGGACGTGGGCGTGGTCCACCAGGAAGCGCTGGAACGCCTGTTCCGGCGTGGTGGGCCGCTCCGCCGCCGCGGCCGCCTGCTTCATGCGGGTCCTGTCCATCGCCTCGGAGACGTCGAGCCACGCCAGGAAGGTGCCCTCGGGCTTGACCGTCTTCACCCCCGGCACGTTCGCGTTGACGGTCGCCTCGACGAGGTCCTGGGTCCCGTCGATG
Organism: Vicinamibacterales bacterium; assembly: GCA_965261285.1. Lineage (GTDB taxonomy): Bacteria > Acidobacteriota > Vicinamibacteria > Vicinamibacterales > UBA8438 > JAJEEA01. The sequence goes on from OZ253457.1 coordinate 1,614,381, forward strand.
TAGGCCAGGAGCTGGTCGAGCCAGTCCTCGCCTTCGTTGTAGGCGGCCTCGGCCGCGATGATGCCGAGGGTGTTCATCCCCTGCCGGTGCTGTCCGGCCCCCGCGATCCGGGCCAGGTAGTCCGGGTTCGTCGAGAACTGGTACGCGCACTTCATCATCGACAGGTTGAACGACTTGCTGACCGACTTGAAGGTGACGCTGTTGCGGACGATGGCCTCGTCGTCGAGGGTGGCGAACGGCGTGTAGGTGTTGCCCTTGGTGACGAAATCACAGTGGATCTCGTCGGCCAGCACCACGACCCGCCGGCGGAGGCAGATCTCGCCGAGGGTCATCAGGTCCGACCGCGACCAGACGTTGCCGGTGGGGTTGTGCGGGTTGCACAGGATGAACGCGTGGGTGTCGTGGTCGATGCGGCGCTCGAGGTCCTCGAAGTCCATCCGGTAGCGGCCGTCGACGAGCTTCAGGGGGCTCTCCTCGGCCACGCAGCCGACCACCCGGATGTCGGTGTAGAACCCGTTGTAGCCCGGGGTCTGCATGAGCACCTTGCTGCCGGGCGGGCAGAACGCGCGCAGGGTGCTGATGACGCCGGCGTGGACGCCGGCCGCGTGCTGGATGGTGTCGGGGTCGATCTCGAGCCCGTAGCGCCGGCGGTTCCAGTCGACGATCGACTCCTTGTAGGAGCCGGGGATCGACAGGTAGCCGTAGTTCTCGTGCCCGATGCGCTTGCGGAGGGCGGCCGTGATGGGCGGGGCGATGCGGAAATCCTGGTCCGCCGTGCCCATGCCGACCTCGATCTTGTCGCGGCCGTAGCGGGCGATCTGGCCGTCCCACTTCGACGAGTTCGTCCCGACGCGGTCGTAGATGGTGTCGAAGTCGTAGCGGCCGTCCTGCCGGGCGGCGCCTCCGCCGCCTTGCGCCGCGAGGGGGACGGCGCCGCCGACGGCGCCCGCCACCGCGGTCATGCCGGTGCTGCGCAGGAAGGCGCGCCGGTCGAGCCGACTGAGCTTGGACATCTGTGGACTCCTCTCGTACCGTCCGAGACGCTGGTTTCGAATCAATGCCGTGGCGGCCGCCGACGCGCGGCCGGTGTGTGCGCTACGCTCCAGGGCACAGCATAGACCACCCGGCCGCAGAGTCAACTCCACGGTCGGGCGACGGCCGCGTATCATGAGCGGCACCGTGCCCGCCCGCCACGCGAGATGACAGTCCGCCTGCACTTCGCCGCCGGCACGCTCGATATCAGCGGCTTCGACGCAGGGTCCGACCCGCCGCTGCCCGATGCCTGCCGGTGGGACCCGCGGACCCGCCGGTTCCGCGCGCCGGCCGCCGCCTATGCGCCGGTGGTCCGCGCCCTGGTTCGACGCGGGATCGCCTACGAGGACGAGGCCCGGGGCTACGGCGTCCTCGACGTCGGCCTGCGGGTGCGGCGCGAGCCTCGGCCGTTCCAGACCGAGGCGGTGGCGGCGTGGCGCGCCGCGCAGGGGCGCGGCGTCGTCGTCCTGCCGACCGGGGCCGGCAAGACCGAGGTTGCGTTGCTGGCCATGGACGCGGTGCGCCGCGACACCCTCGTGGTGGCGCCCACCCTCGATCTGGTGGGGCAATGGCACCGCCTGCTGCGCGAACGGTTTCGATGCGAGATCGGCGTCCTCGGCGGCGGTGACCACGTCGTCGAGCCGATCACCGTGTCGACCTACGACTCGGCCTACCTGCACGTGGAGCACCTTGGCGCCCGCTTCGGCCTCGCGGTGTTCGACGAGTGCCACCATCTGCCCGGCGCCGCCTACGCGCTCGCGGCCGAGCGCTGCCTCGCGCCCTACCGGCTCGGCCTCACCGCGACCCCGGAGCGGGCGGACGGGCGCCACGCCGACCTCGAGTCGCTGGTCGGCCCCGTCGTCTACCGCAAGCGGGTCCGGGACCTCGCCGGCGAGTACCTCGCCGACCACGACGTCGAACGGATTCTCGTGGAGCTGACCGACGACGAGCGACGGGCCTACGACGAGGCGCGCGGGGTCTACCGGTCTTTCGTCGTGGGCCAGGGCATCCGCATGTCGAGCCCCGAGGGGTGGTCGCAGTTCGTCATGCGCTCGTCGCAGAGCGCGGAGGGGCGGCGCGCGATGGCCGCCTATCAGCGCCACAAGGAGATCGCGTTCGCGGCGCCGTCGAAGCTTGCCTACGTGGAAGACCTGCTGCACCGGCACCGGTGCGACCGCGCGTTGCTGTTCACCGAGCGCAACCGCACCGCGTACGGGTTGTCCCGCCGGTTCCTCCTGCCCATCATCACCCACCAAACCAGGGTGTCCGAGCGCACCAGCATCCTGGAGGACTTCGGCGCCGGCGTCTACAACGCGCTCGTCACGTCGAAGGTCCTGAACGAGGGCGTCGACCTGCCGGCCGCGAACGTCGGCATCGTCATCTCCGGCAGCGGCTCGGCGCGCGAGTACGTGCAGCGGCTGGGCCGCATCCTCCGCAAGCAGGGCGACAAGACCGCGGTCCTGTACGAGCTGGTCGCGAACGACACGACGGAGGTGTTCACGAGCGAGCGGCGCCGGGAGGCTCATGCTGACGGCTGACCTCGTGCGGGTGCGCCGCCGCGGCGGCCGCATCGAGGCGCGGCGGCCGGGGCGCGCCCAACGTGAGCGCCTGCTGGCGGCGGCCGAGGCGTACGTGGCCGCCGCGCGGGCCGCGGTCGGGGGGACCCGGGCGGCGTTCGAGGCCGCGTGCGACGACGCGCCGGGCGAGCCCACCGACTACAAGCTGCTCCAGGGGCTGCGCAAGCTCGTCGAAGACCGCTGCGTCTTCGAGACGCGGGACGACGTGGATCCGCCGGCCCTCCGCCGCGCCGTCTTCGCCCGCGCCGCCGCGGCGCGGCGCGCCCTCGACGACGGGGCGCGCTTCGATGCCGGCGCCGTCGTCGCGGCGGCGGCGGACGAGTGCGGCCTGGCCGCCCGCGATGTCGAGGGCGCGCTGTTCGCCGACCTGAGGAGCCGCCATCTCCTCAAGAGCTTCGACGACGTCGGGGGGGCGGCCCTCGTCGCCGCCTACGAGACCGCGCAGCACCAGGCGATCCTGTTGCGGGCGGTGCGCGTCGTCGTCACGTTCGAGCGGCCCGACCCCGGCGGGTTCCGGTTCTTCTTCCGCAAGCTGAAGTTCCATCGGCTGCTCTACGTCGCGACCCGGCCGTCCGAGGGGGTGTGCCGCGTCGAGATAGACGGGCCGTTCAGCCTGTTCCGGTCCGTCACCGCCTACGGCCTCCAGTTGGCGCTCCTGCTGCCGGCGCTCGACGCCTGCGGCTGTCGCTGGAAGCTCGACGCCGACGTCCTGTGGGGCCCCGAGCGGCAGGCGGTCGAGTTCCAGCTCGAGGGCGAGCCGGCGCCGGGCGCCGTCGGCGAAGGCCCGCGCCTGCCCGACGAGGTCGCCCGGTTGCACGACCGGTTCCGCACGATGAAGACGCCGTGGGCGGTCGAGGTGGCGCACGAGCTGCTCGACGTGCCGGGCTTCGGCCTGTGCGTGCCCGACCTCGTCTTCACCCACCCCGACACCGGCCACCGCGTCTACTTCGAGGCCCTCGGCTACTGGAGCCGCGAGGCGGTGTGGCGCCGCGTCGAGCTGGTCGAGGCGGGGCTGCCGCACCCGATCGTCTTCGCGGTCAGCCGCCGGCTGCGCGTCAGCGAGGAGGTCCTCGACGAGAAGCTGCCCGGCCGGCTCTACGTCTACGCCGGCGCCATCAGCGCCCGCGCCATCGAGGAGCGGCTGGAGGCGAGCCTGGCCGCGGCCCGCCGGTGACCCGAGGCTGTATCGAGGAGCGGCTGGAGGCGAGCCTGGCCGCGGCCCGCCGGTGATCCGAGGCTGTCCGCAGCGCTGCCGTTCCCCTCCAGCCTGGGGCGCCGGCCGGCAGTTGATATACTCCGCGCGTCGCTAAAAGTCTGGAGGTGCGCCATGTTGCGAGTGCTCTTGTTCGTCGTGTCAATGTTGGGTCTTGTCGGCGGGCAGCCTGTCGGCGCCCAGACCGCTCCGGCCTGCGATCCCGACGGAGACGTGAAGTTCGTCTGCGGCACGACGAATCCGGAAGATCTCTACGCGGTTCCGGGCGCCCCCTGGGTAATCGCATCGGGACGCTACTCCGATTCGGAGGGTCCCGTCTACGCGGTGGACCTTCGTGATCATCGGGTCCAGGAGATCTTTCCCGCGGGAGGGTTGCCGCCGGAGCACGACCGGGATACCTATGGCGCCTGCCCCGGTCCGAACGACGTGTTCCAGCCGCACGGTCTGACCCTGCGGGAGGGCGGCGGCGACGTGCATACCCTCTATGTGGTCGGTCACGGCGCGCGCGAGGCCATCGAGGTCTTTGCGCTCGACGTCGGCGGCGCCGTGCCCACGATGAAGTGGATCGGATGCATCCCGGCGCCGGAGGGCACCGCCCGCATCAACTCCATCACGGCGCTGCCGGACGGCTATCTCGGCGCGACCAACTTCGACCGCGAAGGCGGGGAGCTCTGGGAATGGCACCCCACGACGGGCTGGGTCGAAGTGCCCGGCAGCCGGATGCCCGGCCCCAACGGTCTCGTGTCCTCGGACGACGGGCAATGGTTCTACATCGGCGGCTGGAGCGATCGGGCGCTGGTGCGGCTGTCGCGCGGCCGGAGTCCGGTGCGCGTGGACCGGATTCCGGTCGGCTTCAACGTCGACAACGTGCGCTGGGGACCCACCGGCCAGGTCATCGCCGCCGGCCACGTGACCCGGTGTGAAGGCGTCGATCCTTGCGAGCTGTCGGTCGCCCGCGTGGCCGAGGTCGATCCGACGACGTTCGAAGTCCGGCAACTGGTGGACTACAAGGGAAACGAGTTCTTCCAGGTCGGCACCGTGGCCATCGAGGCGAACGACGAGATCTGGATTGGCGGGATCAGGGGCAGCTACGGGATAGCCCGATTCCCGCGCTAGTCGGCCAATCGTCGCCTTCGGCTCCGCTTGGCGCCCAACCAACCCTGCAGGAGTCTGCGCCGTTCTACGGCGCAGACTCCTGGTCGAGCGTCAGCGCGACGCGAAAGCCGATGAAGGGGTACCGGGTGTCGGCGGCGAACACGTAGCGCAGGCCGGGCCGCAGGTTCCAGGCTGCGACGTCCCAGGCGCCGCCGCGCAGCACACGGCTGCCGCCGTCACCCTCCCAGCAGTCCGAGGTCCATTCCCACACGTTGCCGACCATGTCCGACGAACCGGCTGCGTTTGAGCCGTACGAGCCCACCGGGCAGGGTACGGAGGCGCCCGTGCGCCCACGGTAGCATCCGGCCTGCGACCCTGCCGTCGGCGTGGTGCGCCGCGGCGCGCATGGCGGATCACTCCACGCGCAGCGTCAGCATCGGGTCCACGCGTGCCGCGCGGCGGGCCGGGACGACGGAGGCGCAGGCGGTGACCGCGCCGAGGACGAGCACGGCGCCGGCGACGGTCCAGGGGTCGAGCGGCCGCGCCTCGGTCAGGCGCCGCAGCAGCTCGGTGACGAGCACCGCGCCGCCGGCTCCCACCACGGCCCCGGCGGCGGCGAGGGCGATGCCCTGCCTTGCGAAGCGCGCCGTCACCTGCCTCGCCGAGGCGCCCAGGGCGAGGTGGATGCCGATCTCCTTGCTGCGCTGGGCCACTGCGTAGGCGACGAGCCCGTAGAGACCGGCGGCGGCCAGGATCAGGGCCACCGCGGCGAACAGGCCGAGCGCGACGGTGCGGAAGCGCGTGGCCGCGATGGCCCCGCCGACCACCTCGTCCATCGACCGGAACGCGGTTATCGACAACTGCGGGTCGGCCGCGCGGATGACGCGCTCGACGGACGGGCGGATGCCGGTCGCCGCGTCGCGCGTCCGTAGCGCCCAGCTCACCGGGAAGAACCCGTGGAGCAGCGCGAGCAGATCGTCCGGCACCTGCTCGGCCGGCACCAACACCGTGGGCCGGGTCGTGGTGACGCCGCGCGTCCGCACGTCGCCGATCACACCGACGACCTCGCGCGCCCGGTCGTCGAAGTCGATGGCCGTCGCCTGCAGGCGCGTGCCGAGCACCGTCCGCCCCGCGCCGAGCTGCCTGACGTACTCCTCGTTGACCAGCGCCACCGGCGGCGCCCCGGCGCGGTGGTCCGCTTCGCCGAACGGCCGGCCGGCCACCAGCGGAATGCCCAGGACCCGCAGGTAGTCTCCCGTCACGTAGCGCCAGTCGACGTTTCCCGCGACCGGTCCGCCGGGCGCCTCGCGCAGCGGGAGATTCAGGCCGCGTTCGACCGGCAGGTTGCTGGCGATCGCGGCGGCCTCGACGCCGGGCGCCCGCGCCAGCTCGGCCAGGGTCCGCCGATAGAGCGCCGACACGGCCGCGCCGGACCCATAGTCGGGACCCTGGAGCGCGATGCGGGCGGTGAGCACGTTGGCTGGTTCGAAGCCGAGCTCCGACGCGCTCAACCCGACGAACGTCCGCAGGAACCCGCCCGCCGCGGTGAGCAGCACGGTGCACACGGCGACCTGGCCGACGACGAGCGACCGGCGCACCCAGGCCCCGCGCACCGCCGTCGCGCCGCGCGACGACCCGCCGTGCAGCGCGTCCGCGGGCTTGCCGCGGGCGGCGAGGAGGCCGGGGAGAAGGCCGAAGGTCAAGCCGGTGGCGAGCGCTATGCCCAGCGCCCCGAGCAGGGTCGGCGCATCGACGGCGACCCCCCAGACCGCGAGCTGCGGCTGGGCCGCGACGAGCGCGCGCACGCCCCAGACGCCGGCGGCGAGGCCCACCGCGCCGCCCGCCGCCGCCAGCAGGACGCTCTCGGTCAGCAACTGCCTGAGCAGGCGGCCCCGGCCGGCACCGAGCGCGGACCGGACGGCCAGCTCGCGGCGGCGCCCCACCGCGCGCGCCAGCAGCAGCCCCGCGGTGTTGGCGCAGACGATCAGGAGCATGGCGCCCACCGCCGCGGTCAGCAGCCAGACCATGCCCCCGGCGCGGCCGGCCAGCACGTCCCGATAGGGCTCCACGCCCGGTCGCGCCCCGTCGGGCGCCGCGGCCGGCAATTCGGCCGGTGCCGGGAGCTGGTCGCGCAGGCTCACGGCCAGCGCCCGCAGCTCGGCCTCGGCCTGCGCGGCGGTCCACCCCGGGGCGAGCCGGCCAATCAACTGGTAGTTCCGGCCCAGGCCGGTCGGGTCGGGGCGGAACGGCGTCCACGCGTCGGCATTCTCGTACGACCAGTAGCCGGCCGGCATGACGCCGATGACGGTGTGGGGCCGGCCGCCCAGCCGCGCCGCCTGCCCTATGATGTCCGGGTCGCCGTCGAAGTGGCCGGCCCAGACGGCGTGGCTCAGCACGACCGTCGACGGCGCAATCTCGTCGTCGCGCACGAAGGTGCGTCCGAGCCGCGGGTCGACGCCGAAGACCCGGAAGTAGCCCGCCGTCACCATGATGCTGCGGACGAACGTCGACCCGCGGTCGCTGGCGAGATTGATCCCCGGGGTCTCGCGGATGCCCGCCAATGCCGAGAAGGCCCGGCTGTGGTCACGGCTGAGGGCGACGGCCGCCGGTGTCTGGAAGGGGTTCGGGCCGGGTCCCGTGCCGTACGAGACCACGCTGAAGATGCGGTCCGGCTCGGGGAAGGGGAGCGGTCGGACGAACACCGCGTTGATCACCCCCACCATCACCGTCGCGGCGCCGAGGCCGAGGCCGAGGACCACCACCGCCGTGATCGTGAAGCCGCGGTCCCTGGCGAGCGCGCGGGCGCCGATCCGCAGGTCCTGCCACAGGTCGGCGAGAAGGCGCCGCCAGCGGCGCTGCCGTTCCCAACCCAGGTCGATGCCCACGCACGCCGCCCTGACCCGCGCGTAGTCGCCGAAGCGGCGCTCTGCCTCGGCACGGGCCTCCGCGGGGTCGCGCCCCTCCCTGACGAGCCTCTCGATCAGCTCGCGCACGTGGAAGTCGAGCTCCGCGTCCACGTCGGCGCGCACGTCGGATCCCCAGAACCGGAGGTGCCGCCGCCACATCGGTTTGCGCGCCATCGACCCACCCCCCTACGCGGTCTGCGCCGCCTGCAGCACGCGGCCGACCGCCGCCGCGAACGCCGTCCACCCCTCGGTCTCGCTCGTGAGCCGGGCGCGGCCGCGGGGGGTCAGGTGGTAGAGCTTCACCTGCCGCTTGTTCTCCGAGATTCCCCACTCCGCCTCCAGCCAGCCCCGCCGCTCCATGCGGTGCAGCGCGGGGTAGAGCGAGCCCTCCTCGAGCTGCAGCTCGTCGCCGGACGTCGTCTCCAGCCAGCGGGCGATGCCGAAGCCGTGGCGGGGGCCGCGGCCGAGGGTGGTCAGGATGAGCAGCTCGACGGTGCCGCGCAGCATGTCCGGGTTGCGGTTGTGCTTCACGGGCCGCTCCTTGTCATAGAGTGTCTATGTGATGGAGCGTAGCGCGAGTTCACATAGACTGTCAAGGGTAACCGGCCGGATGTCCCGGTGGTGCTACGGGGCAGGATCGGACAACAACCGGGCAGATTCGGTTGTAAGATGCTATCTTACTTCCATGAAGAGTACGATCTCCTCGAAGGGACAGATAGTCCTGCCCGCCGAGTTCCGGCGGCAGGACGCCATCGAACCGGGCCAGACGTTCGAGATCGAACGGATCGATCAGGGCGAGTATCGTCTCGTACGCGCCGAGCCGCCGAAGAATCTGGGACTGGTGGACGCGCTCCTCGCGTGTCCGGAGAAGGACTGGTTCCAGCCCATCCCATCCGAGTCCACGCAGTCCATCGAGCCGCCGTCGTGACGTATCTGGTCGACGCCAACGTCCTGTCCGAGCCCACGAAGCGGACGCCCGACCAGCGAGTCGTGGGCTGGTTGCGCGACAACGAGCGTCGAGTGGCCGTCGATCCGATCATCCTCGGGGAGGTGCGCTTCGGCATTCTCCTGTTGGCGCCCGGACGGCGTCGCCAGGGCCTCGAACGCTGGTTCGACGACATCAGACGGCGGGTGCAGTGCGTGCCGTGGGACCCCGACACGGGTCTTCAGTGGGCGGAGCTTCTGGGGCGTCTTCGGGGGCTCGGCAAGCCGATGCAGGTCAAGGACAGCCTCATCGCGGCGACGGCCCTCGCCCACGGATTCGTGCTGGCCACCCGCAATCGACGGGACTTCGAAGCGAGCGGCGTCGAGATGGTGAATCCGTTCGCGTGATTCGGGAACCGTCGACTCCGTCCCCCCGGCCCGTCGGCCCGGCGTCTGCGCTCTGTCGACGCGCAGACTCCGGGCCCGGGTGGGTTGGGCGGAACGGAGCGGGTGCGCAGTCGGCCTACGCCTGCCCCCGCAGGAACTCGATCAGCAGCCGCGCCGTCTCCTCCGGCTGCTCCTGCTGCACCCAGTGGCCGGCGCCGTCGACCATGTGCACCGCGCGCATGTCGGTGCACGCCTGCTCCTGCATCCGCTCGAGGGCGCCGGGGCTCTGGTAGCTGCCCCAGTCGCTCGACCCGGCGATGAAGATCGACGGCTGGTCGATGGTCAGGCCCGCGAAGAGCTGCTGCTCGGGGGCGCCGATGCCGCCCGAGCGGTAGTGGTTCAGGCCCCCCTGGAAGCCGGTGCGGTCGTACTCCTCGGTGTAGACGCGCAGCTCGTCGTCGGGCAGCCACGTGTTGGCGGCGATGTGGTCGGCCGACGGCATGTGCTTGGCCACGGTCTCGGCCATGCCGTCGGCGAGGTCCATGATGTAGTAGGTCGGCATCTTCGCCATCTCGGCCGCGGTCCGCGCCGCGAGCCGGTAGGGCCGGTTGCCGAGCCAGTCGGCGCTCTTGTAGTGGTAGTAGCCCCGCAGGAAGGCGTGCAGCCCCTGGGTCGCGCGCCACATGTTGGCGTTGGCCTCGCGGGTCCGGTAGTAGCGCTGGTAGTGCTTCCGCGGCCGCGGCAGGGCCGCGAGGTCGTCGAACAGCGTCGGGCCGGGCTCGCCGGGCTCGGCCGGCGGGTCGTCCGCGGTGTCGAACGGCAGGTCGGCGACGCCGCCGTTGGGGGCGCTCATCAGGGCCACCGATCGGAAGACGTCGGGCCGGATGCGCGCGCACCACGCCGCGACGGGCGAGCCGAAGTCGTGGCCGATGACCGCGGCCACCTCGCGGTAGCCGAAGGCGAACACCAGCCCCAGGGCGTCGCGCACGACGTTGAGGCGGCGGAACGAGGCGAGGTCGCCGTCGTAGTCGGCGTCCCAGCCCGTCGTCCGGCCGTAGCCCCGCATGTCGGGGGCGAAGACGTGGTAGCCCTCGTCGGCCAGGGGCACGAGCACGTTGCGCCAACTGTAGGCGAGCTCGGGGAAGCCGTGGAGCAGCAGCAGGGCCGGGCGGTCGCCCTCGTAGCCCGCCTCGAGGACGTGCATGCGGAGGCCGTTGATGTCGTTGACGAAGCGCGAGCGCACCCCCGCGGGCAGCACGTCGGGGTCGTAGGGGCCGATGGGCGCTTCCTGTACGGCGGGACGGGCCCGGCCGGCCGCGGCGAGAGGGGCCGGCGGCCGGGGAGATCCGGCGGCGGGCACGGCGAGAGCGGCGGGGCCCAGGGCGGCGAGGCCCTGCATGGCCTGACGGCGGGTCATGGATCGAGACATGGCGATTCTCCTTCGGGTCGCGACGGCGCCCGGTCTGGCAGCCCGTGGCCGAGGGTCGCCGCTGCATTCGAGCGGTGATGCATCATCAGCCTGACTGCGTTGTTCATCGGTCAACTACGCCCGACTGCACTCCGCGCACGCCGGGCCGGCACCGGCGATCTGCGGCCGCCGGGCGCCCTTCGGCCGTTCGTTTCCGTACGCCGTGCGACGCGGGATCCCGCAACGCCCGCCGAGCCTCCGGTGACCGCGGCGATGCTCTCACGGTTGACGCGGAGTCCTGATGCAACTGCCGAGCCTCCGGCAACGGCGGCGATGCTCTCGCAGGTGACGCGGGATCCCGCTGCGAACTGCCGAGCATCCGGTAAACGGCGGCGATGCTCTCGCAAGTATAGGGGGTCGGTGAGCGGGAACGAGATACAGACGCGGACGCGTCTGCGTTACCATCTTGGAACATGACCCGGTTGGTCCATCGTTTCGTCGCCGGCGCCGTCGTGGCCGCCGCGTTCTGGCTTCCCGCGCCGGCCGCCGCGCACCCGGCCCCGTTCAGCTTCGTCGACCTCCGGCTGCAGTCGACCACGATCGACTTGGAGGTGGTCGTCCACGCCTTCGACGTCGCCTACGAGCTCGCGATCCAGCCGCCGAACCGGGTGCTCGATCCCGGCGGGCTGGGCGGCCGGGCGCAACGCCTCGCCGAGCTGGTCCGGGAACGCCTCGAGATCACCGTCGACGGCGTCCGGCTCGACGTCGCGGCCTGGTCCGACCCCGAGCCGCTGCCGGAGCGGCAGTCGGTCAGCCTGCGCGCCCGCGTGGAGCTGGAGGGTGCGCCGGGACGCATCGACGTCGAGGCGGTGATGTTCCCCTACGACTGGCAGCACCAGACCTTCGTCAACGTCTACGACGAGGGGGCCCTGACGGCGCAGGCGATCCTGAGCGGCGGCGACCCCCGCTACGAGTACTTCGTCGGCAGTGCGCAGGGGACCCTCGCCGTCATCCAGCGGTTCGTGCCCCAGGGCATCCACCACATCCTGATCGGGCCGGACCACCTGCTGTTCCTCGTCGGCCTGCTGCTGCTCGGCGGCTCCCTGCGCCGGCTGCTGCTCGTCATCACCGCGTTCACCCTCGCCCACAGCATCACCCTGGCCCTCGCGGTGCTCGACGTGGTGAGGCCGCCCGGCAACATCGTCGAGCCGATCATCGCGCTGAGCATCATCTACGTCGGGGCCGACAACCTGCTCGTGCGCGGGGGCCGCGACATGCGGGTGTGGATCGCGCTGGTGTTCGGGCTCATCCACGGCTTCGGCTTCGCGAGCGTGCTGCGCGAGATGGGGCTGCCGACGGGGGCCCTCGGCTGGTCGCTGTTCTCGTTCAACTTCGGGGTGGAGATCGGGCAGGTGGCGGTGGCGGTGGTCGTCGCCTCGGCCCTCGCGTGGCTGCGGGCGCGCAACGAGAAGGCGGGCCGGCAGCTCGCGGTCGCGGGGTCGGTCGGGGTCATCGCGGCCGGAGCCTTCTGGTTCGTTCAACGGGTCTTCTTTTCGGGAGGGATGGCATGAGGAGAGTCGTGATGCTCGGCGCGGTGGTGCTGGCGGGCGTAGTGTCGGTGGCCGGCCTCGCCGGCCAGCAGGAGCGGAACATCGAGGTCGAGCAGCTCGAGGACAACCTGTTCGTGCTCCGCGGCGGGGGCGGCAACTCGGCCGCGTTCGTGACCGCCGACGGGGTGGTGCTCGTCGACACCAAGCTCGTGGGATGGGGGCAGCCCCTCATCGACAAGATCGGCGAGCTGACCCCGAACCCCGTCACCACCATCATCAACACCCACGCCCACTTCGACCACGTGGACGGCAACGTCGAGTTCCCGGCCTCGGTCGACTTCGTGGCCCACGAGAACACCCAGCGCCTCATCGGCGAGAACAACGCGGTGCGGGGGCTGGGCCGCCCGGCGCGCCCGACTCCGTTCGGGGACGACGGGCACGGGGTGCCGGAGATCACGTTCAGCGACCGGCTGTCGCTGGGCGACGGCGACGACGCGGTCGAGCTGCACTACTTCGGCCGCGCCCACACCGGCGGCGACGCCTGGGTGGTGTTCCCGGCCCTGGGCGTGATGCACGCGGGCGACGCGTTCCCCGGCAAGAACCTGCCCATCATGGACTCGAACAACGGCGGCAGCGGCGTCGACTATCCCGAGACCCTGCGCAAGGCGTCGGAGGGCGCCGCCGGGGTCGGGCGCATCATCACCGGACACAGCAGCGTGATGGCCCCGGCCGACCTGGCCGAGTACGCCGAGTTCGTCGGCGCGTTCGTCGCCGACGCCCAGGCCGCGAAGGCGGCGGGCACGTCTGCCGCCGACTTCGTGGCGGGCTGGGACGTACCGGCGCGGTTCGCCGGCTACAGCAGCGGGGCGCCGGAGCGGCTGACCCCGTACGTGGAGGACATCTACGCCGCCATGCCGTAGCTGCTCGACGGTCTGGCGCGGGGTTGGGGATAGCTGATAGCATGGCCGTGGTCGGGCCGGACCCGCCCACGGGGTTCATCCGGAAGCGGCGGCGGAGCCGCAAGTTCGAAGGGGAAAAGACTCATGGCGAAACAGACCACGCGTCGCGAAGTTCTGAAGGGCGGGGCCGCGCTGGGCGGGCTCGCGGCCTTCGGCGTGCCCGAGTGGGCGTTCCCTGCGCTGGCGCAGGACGAGGAGCTGGTCGAGTTCACCGACCTGCCGGAAGAGATCGTGCTGGAGCGGACGCCCGACCGGCGCATCATCGACGTCCGGCACATCGACGGGCCGATCACGCCCGCCGACCAGTGGTTCACGACCCAGCACTACGGTCATCCCGAGATCGACACGAACACGTACCGGTTGCAGGTGTCGGGCATGGTCGACCGCCCGCTCAACCTGTCGCTGACCGACCTCAGGAACTTCCCCAGCCGCGAGCTCGTGTTCGGGTTCGAGTGCTCGGGCAACCGCGGGCCCCTGAACGGGCTGTCGAGCAACGGCCGGTGGACCGGCGTTCCCCTGCGGACGGTGCTCCAGGGGGCGGGCCTGCAGGACCGGGCGCGCGAGATCGTCTTCCTCGGGGCCGACCGCGGCGAGGAAGAGGTGGTCTTCCGCGGCCGCACCTACAACGTCGACCAGCAGTACGGCCGCAGCCTGCCGCGCGACATCGCCCTGTCGGACGAGCCGCTGCTCGCCTACGCGCTGAACGGCGAGCCCCTGACCGCGCATCAGGGCCGCCCGCTCCGGCTGCTGGTGCCGGGCTGGTACGGGGCGCCGAACGTCAAGTTCCTGTCCGAGATCAACGTGCAGGAAGACCCCTACCTCGGCAAGTACCAGGCCCGCTGGTACCGCACCCTCAAGGGTGAGGTCATCAACGGCGAGCTCAAGTGGGTCGAGACCGCGATCACGAAGATGCGGCTGAAGTCGTACATCGCGCGCGTGACGAAGGTGGGCGACCACCACCGCGTCTTCGGCGTGATCATGCACGACGGCACCCCCATCGAGTCGGTGGAGGTGCGGGTGGACGACGGTCCGTGGCAGGCCGCGACCCTCGACGCCACCATGACCGAGAAGTACTCCTGGAAGTTCTTCACCTACGAGTGGCACGGGGCGACGCCGGGCGAGCACACCGTCACCTCGCGCGCGGTCGACGCCAACGGCTACCGGCAGCCGACGGCCGAGGAGCTCGAGGTCAAGCAGACCTTCCTCGAGCAGAACAACCAGCACCCACGGACGCTGATCATCACCTGACGGCGGCTCGCCGGCGCCCCCGTGTCCTTTCGACGGCCCTGCAGAGTCTGTCTGCAGGGCCGTCGCCGCTTGCGCGCCGTGGCGGCCGTGTAGCAGGAGCGTCCACGCGGAGCGACGTGGTTCTCGCAGGATGCATCCCGGCGCCGGTCGGGCCGGCGGCTCGGGCGCCGTGCCCGGCGGCGTCTCACGTTCTTGTCGTGCATCCGACCGCAGGTGCAGCATGGCCGAGGACGAGCACTATCTGAAGACCGAGCTCTACGAGCTGGTCCGGAAGGACCGGGCGATCTTCGAGTTCCTGCAGGCGGGCTCGCTCGACGGCATCTGGTACTGGGACGTCGAGCGCCAGGACCAGGAGTGGATGAGCCCCCGGTTCAAGGAGCTCTTCGGCTATCGCGACGACGAGATTCCCAACACCTCCGAGTGGTGGATGGCCAACATCTTCCCGGAGGACCGCGACCTCGCCCTCGACAACTTCGCCAAGCACCTCGCGGACGCCGCCCATCCCTACGACCAGATCGTCCGCTACCGCCACCGCGACGGCGGCACGGTGTGGGTGCGCTGCCGCGGCCTCGCCGTCCGCAACGAGAAGGGCGAGCCCATCCGCCTGCTCGGCTGCCACACCGACGTGACCGCGCTCAAGCGCGCCGAGGAGGACCTGCGGCGCCAGGCGGAGGAGCTGCGCGAGGCGAAGGACGGGGCCGAGCGCGCCAACCGGGCCAAGAGCATCTTCCTCGCCAACGTCAGCCACGAGATACGCACGCCCCTCAACGGGGTCATCGGGATGACCGAGCTGCTCGGCGAGACCGATCTGACGGCCGGGCAGCACGAGCACCTCGACGCCCTGCGCGAGTCGGCCGACGCGCTGCTCGACATCATCAACGACATCCTCGACTTCTCGAAGATGGAGGCGGGCAAGCTGGTCGTCGAGCCCCACGCGTTCCGCCTCCGCGAGCGCCTCGACGCCCTCGTGAAATCGTTCGCGCCCCGCCTTCACGGCAAGGACGTCAAGCTGTCGCGCCACGTGGACGCCGACGTCCCGGACGCGGTGGTCGGCGACGGGCGGCTGCTGCGGCAGGTCCTCGCGAACCTCCTGTCGAACGCCATCAAGTTCACCCGGCGGGGCGCGATCGCGCTGCACGTCCGGCGGGAGGATTCGGTCGACGACGGCATCGTGCTTCGCTTCGACGTGTCCGATACCGGCATCGGCATACCGCCGGGCCAGCAGCAGGCGGTCTTCGAGGAGTTCGTGCAGGCCGACGCGTCGACGACCCGGCGCTACGGCGGCACCGGCCTGGGGCTGACCATCGCCTCCCGCCTCGTGGATGCCCTCGGAGGCGCCATCGGTCTGGAGAGCGAGCCGGGGAAGGGCAGCACGTTCCATTTCACCGCGCGGCTCGGGCTCTCCGAGAGCGGCGCCGACGAGACCCCGCCGGCCCGCGAGCCGGTCGTCGAGGGGGTCCCGTTGCGCGTGCTCCTCGTCGAGGACTCCGTCGCCAACCAGCGGGTGGCGGTCGGGTTCCTCGAGCGGGCGGGCCACCGGGTGCGCACCGTCGGCGACGGCGTGGCGGCGGTCGACGCGTGCGCGGGCGAGCGGTTCGACGTGGTCCTCATGGACCTCCAGATGCCCGGGATGGACGGCTACGCGGCGACCGCCGCCATCCGGCGGCGCGAGGAGGCGCAGGGCGCCGGCCCGACGCCGATACTGGCCCTGACCGCGCGGGCGTCGCGCAGCAACGAGGCGTGGTGTCTGGCCGCCGGCTTCGACGGCTTTCTGCTGAAGCCGTACCGGCCGCGGGAGCTCTTCGACGCGATCGCCGCCGTGGTGGAGCAGGGGCCGCCGGCCCGCGGGGTCGCGGAGGCCGCGGGTGGCGGCGTGGGCGAGACGCGGGCCGCTGAGGACGGGGACGCGGCTGCGGTCGGCGGGGACGGCGGGGCCGGGCCGACGCCGGGGGAAGGCGACGATGGGGCCGGCGGCGGGAATACGGGGGGCGGTGCCGGCGTGGACGCGTCGGGCGCACGCCTGGGCCACCGTGACGAGAGCGGAAGCGGCGCCGCGGACGGTGGCGGGGACGCATCGGCCGGCCGCCTCGACTGGAGTTCGGCCCTGGAGGCCGTGGCCGGCGACCGGGAGCTGCTGGCGAAGGTGATCGACGGTTTCCTCGGCCAGCATCCGTCGCTGATGGCCGAGCTCCGAGCCGCGCTCGGGGCCGGAGACCTGGCGGTGGTGCGCCGGGTGGCGCATACCATCGCCGGCTCCCTCCGGTCGTTCGAGGGTGCGCGGGTCGTGGTGCTCGCCGAGGCTCTGGAGGACCGTTGCCGGGAGGGCGCGGCCGGACCTGCCGCCGACGCGTGGCGCGAGCTCGAGCCGGCGCTGGAGGCGGCCGTGGGCGAGCTGCGTCAAGGGGTTCCAGCCGCCGGATAGCCGGAGACGACATCGTGGCACGCATCCTCGTCGTGGACGACTCGGCCGCCGACCGCGAGCTGGCCGGCACCCTGCTCGAACGGGCGTTGTGGGAGGTGCTGTACGCCGAGCACGGCCGGGACGCCCTGGCCCGGATGCGCGAGCACGCCGTCGACCTCGTGCTGACCGACGTCGTGATGCCCGAGCTCGACGGGCTCGCGTTCGTCGAGCACGCCAAGGAGGACCATCCCCTCGTCCCCGTGGTCCTGATGACCGCGCGGGGGAGCGAGGAGCTGGCGGCGCGGGCCCTCGAGGCCGGGGCCGCCAGCTACGTGCCGAAGAAGCTGCTGGTGCGCGACCTCGTCGAGGTGATCAAGCGCATCCTCGACGTGTTCCGCGAGCGCCAGAGCGACACGCGCCTGCAGGGGCGCGTGCGGGCGGCCTCGTTCGTCCTCGAGAACGACCTCGACATGCTCTCGTCGCTCGTCGGCTACCTGACCGGCGTCCTCCGGCACTCGGGCATGTTCGACGAGTCCGACTGCCACCGCGTCTCCACCGCCCTCGACGAGGCCCTGACCAACGCGTGCTACCACGGCAACCTCGAGGTGCGCTCGGAGATACGCGACCACGACCCGCGCGCGTACCGGGCCCTCGCGAAGGAGCGCTGCCTCGCCGCCCCCTACCGGGACCGGCGGATTCACGTCGACCTGAGCCTGGAGTCGGAGGGGGCGCGTTTCGTCATCCGGGACGAGGGGCGGGGGTTCGACGCGTCCGCGGTGAGGGACCCGACCGCGCCCGAGCAGCTCGAGCGGCCCACCGGCCGGGGCATCTTCCTGATGAAGACGTTCCTCGACGACGTCCGCTACAACGCCACCGGCAACCAGGTGACCCTGCTGAAGCGCTGCACCGCCTGATCAGGGATCGAGCGAGCGGATCACGACGACGGTCTTGTCGTCGCCGGGGTCGGGGTTGCCGCGTTCGAACCGCTCGGCCGCGTGGCAGATGTGCCGGGCCAGCTCGGGCGCCGACGCGTCCCGGTGCTCGGCCATCACCGTTCGCACTCCGTCCAGGTCGAAGAACCGGTCGGCCTCGTCCTGCGCCTCGGTCACCCCGTCGCTGTAGATGACGAGCCGGCCGCCGTCGGCGATGGTGACGGTCTGCGCCTCCCACGCGGCCTCGGCGAAGAGCCGGAGAGGCGGCCCCGTCGAGACGAGGGCCGACTCGGCGTCGCCGTCGAGCAGCAGCGCCTTCGGATGCCCGGCGTTGACGAACGTGAACTCGCCGGTGGAGAGGGTCAGCACGCCGTAGAAGAGGGTGACGAACCGGTCCTGGTTCTTGTCGTGGAGCAGCGCCCGGTTGAGGGTCTGCACGAGCTCGATCGGCGTCGCGCACGTCGCGGCCTCCGCGCGCAGGATGCCCTGGGTCTCGGCCATGAGAATCGCGCCGGGGATGCCCTTGCCCGAGGCGTCGCCCACCGCCAGGGCCACCCGGTCGCCCGGCAGCTCGAGGCAGTCGTAGAAGTCGCCGCCGACCTGGCCGCTGGCGTGCAGGTAGGCGCCGATGTCGTGGCGGGGCGCCGCCGGCATGACCCCCGGCAGGAAGGACTGCTGGACGAACGCGGCGATCTTCAGCTCGTAGTCCAGGCGCCGGTTCTGCTCGGCGAGCAGCCGGTGGCGCTCTCGCGCGTAGCGGATGCTGCGCACGAGCAGCTCGGGGATCAGGTGGTCCTTGACGAGGTAGTCCTGCGCGCCGCGCTTGACCGCCTTGACCGCGACCTCGTCGTCGTCGAGGTCGCCGAGGACGACCACCGGCGCGGTCTTGTCCAGGTGCCGGATGATCGCGAAGCCTTCGCCGCTGCGGGCCGCCTCGGGCGAGAGCCCCAGCAGCACCGCATCGTGGGAGCGCCCGTCCAGGTCCGCCACCGCGTCCGGGGCGGCGGGGATCACCTCGACCGCGAACGAAGGGCGGCGCGACTCCTGCAGCAAGGCGCGTACCCGGTCGGCACTGCCGCGATCGCGCTCGACGAGCAGCACGCGGACGACGCTGGAAGGGGTCTGGGTGGACACCGCGTTATCGACTCGCCGGTTCGCCGCCCGCGATCTGCGCGGCGGGCGGGGCAGGCCCGCGACGGGGCCGGATCGGGGCCGCGCCGCCGGGCGGACGGACCGTGGGCGCCGGTGTCGGGGCTACGCGAAGCTCTGCACGGCGTCCGACTCCGACTCGAACGTGTCGAACACCATCTCGAGCTTGGTCGTCACCATCAGGTCCATGACTCGCTCGTTCAGGTTGAGCAGCTTGAGCTTGCCGCCGGCGCCCAGGACCGCGGAGCGCTTCGACAGCAGTCCGCCGAGCGCCGCGCTGTCGATGAACGTCACGCCGCCGAGGTTGAGAATCAGCTTCGGGTTTCCGGCGTCGACGAGATCGTCGATCCGGTCCCACAGCGCGTCGGCGGCGTCCCCGGCCACCTTGCCGCTGAGATCGAGCACCTTGACGTCGCCAGCGTCGCGCTGATCGATGCGAAGAGCCATACCCCACCTCCTTGCGCAATGCTGACCGAAACCGCCCGGGAACGCAAACCGCGGCGCGCCGGCCGTGGGGTCCGCGGAGCTGCGATGCCGCGGTCCCGTCCGTCCGTCCGGCGCCTCGCGCCCGGTCTTCACTATCCGTCGTGCACCCCGGCGGTTGCGGACTTGGCGTTCGAGTTGCACAATTGGGCGCGTGGCCGTGCGTCCGCTCGATTGGGCCGACGGGCGTGGAGGAGCATGATGGGTGCCGAGAGGCGGTTTCGAGGATGGGGTTGGGCGGCAGTCTGCCTGGTCGCCGCGCCCGTGGGTTCGGCCGGGGCGGCGAGCGACGACGGCCGGGCCCTGATCGCATCGGTTCGCGCGCAGGACGTCGAGGCGTCGCGCGCGCTCATCGAGCGGGGCGCCGACGTCGACGCGGCCCAGCCCGACGGCGCCACGGCGCTGCACTGGGCGGCGTACCACGAGGCGGTCGAGCTCGTCGATCTGCTCGTCGGGGCCGGCGCCGTCGTCGATGTGGCCAACGACTACGGGGTGACGCCGCTCGGCCTCGCGTGCGAGAACGGCGCGGCGGCCACGGTTTCCCGGCTGCTCGCGGCGGGGGCCGACCCGAACCGGCCCCGCGGCACCGGCGAGACCCCGGTCATGACCTGCGCCGGGACGGGCTCGGCCGAGGCGGTGCGCGAGCTCCTCGCCCACGGCGCCGACCCGTCGGCGGTCGAGCCCTGGCACGGCCAGACCGCCCTCATGTGGGCGGCCGGCGGGGGGCACGCGGACGCGGCGCGGGCCCTGCTCGAGCATGGCGCCGGCGTCGAGGCCCGTTCGAAGGGCGGGTTCACGGCCCTGCTCATCGCGGCGCGCGAGGACGATCCGGCCCTCGTCGGCGACCTCGTCGCGGCCGGGGCCGACGTGAACGCGGCGGCGCCGGACGGCACCACGGCGTTGCACGTCGCGGTGGTGCGCGGCCACGCCGGACTCGCGAGGGCGCTGCTCGGGCACGGGGCCGACCCGAACGCCGACGGCCCCGGCTACACCGCCCTGCACTGGGCGGCGGGGTCGTGGCACACCGAGCTGACCGGCCGCCTGCGGGGCATCGACACCGACGCCGATGCGGAATGGCGGTCGCTGAACGGCCTGCGCGCCGGCAGGCTGGCCCTCGTCGACGCGTTGCTGGCCCACGGGGCCGACCCCGACGTCCGGCTCGGTCGCCACCCGCCCCAGTTCGGCTTCGCGAGCCAGCGCTTCCGGGTGAGCCTGCTCGGCGCCACCCCGTTCCTGCTGGCGGCGATGGACGCCAACGTCGAGGTAATGCGCCGCCTCGTGGCGGCCGGCGCGGACACACGGGCCGCGACCGACGAGAACAACACGCCGCTCATGGTCGCGGCGGGCCTGGGGCAGGTGCCGGCGGAGACGCGGGTGACCGGAGACGGGGCCCTCGACGCGGTCGAGCTGGTGCTCGAGCTGGGGGCCGACGTCAACGCGGTGAACCTGAGGGGCCGCAGCGCCCTGTACGGGGCCGCCCACATCCGGTCGGACGCCATCGTGCAGTTGCTCGTCGACCGTGGAGCGCGGGTGAACCTCGAGGATGATCGCGGCATCACGCCCTTGATGGTCGCCGAGGGCGGCGGCCACATCCTGCTGCCGGGCCTCGGGGGCGGGAGCACCGCCGACCTGCTGAGGTCGCTCGGCAGCGACGAGACGGTCCGGTCGAGCTTCATCGAGAACTTCAGCCAGGGGGCCATCCGCTAGAGGCGCGTGGTGAAACCCGCGTCACGCGGCGCCCGGAGGGCGTCGGCGGACTGCGGGGGGGGCGAGCGGAACCCCCGTCCGTGGCAAGCGTCGAGTAGGGCTGCGGTTCGGGCACGGGCGACCGTGAGCTGAACGCAGTCCCTGGAGCAAGGCATCCACGCACCGTCGGATGACGGGACTCTCGCCACGGTGCCCGGAGACGATGCGGCGGAGGCGATGATGCAGAGGACGCCGATGATGGGCGATGGTGGGTTGTCGGCGCTCGCGCGAAGGGCCGGGCCGGTCGTGATCGGCGTCGTCTTGAGCGGTGCGGCGGGCGCGGCCGCGCAACCGGGGGGCACGCCGGCGCAACCCGCCGGCGCAACGACCCAATCGGTGGCCGGGGAGACCGCTGCGCCGGCGGCCTACCGGGCGGTGATCGACCGCTACTGCGTCGCCTGCCACAACCGGCGCACGCTGGCCGGGAACCTCGCCCTGGACACGGCCGATCTCGAGCAGGTGGGTCCCCACGCCGAGCTGTGGGAGAAGGTCCTTCAGAAGCTGCAGACGCAGGCGATGCCCCCGCCCGGGCGCCCGCGGCCGGAGCCCGCCGTCTACAACGCTTTCGGCGCGTGGCTCGAGGCGTCGCTGGACCAGTGGGCGGTCGACCATCCCGACCCGGGTCGGCCGCCGATTCATCGTCTCAACCGGCTGGAGTACGCCAACGCGGTGCGCGACCTGCTGCACCTCGAGATCGACGCGCAGGCCCTGCTGCCGGCCGACGACATGGCGTTCGGCTTCGACAACAACGCCGCCGTCCTCACCGTCGCGCCGGGGCTGTTCTCGCGGTACATGTCCGCCGCGCGCACCGTCAGCCGCCTCGCCGTCGGGGACCCCTCGATCGAGGCCGACGTCGTGCGCTATCCGGTGTCGCCGCTGCTCGCGCAGGACGGGCGGATGAGCGAGGACCTGCCGTTCGGGTCGCGCGGCGGCGCCGCGGTGCGGCATCACTTCCCCCGCGACGGCGACTACGTGCTGCGCATCGAGCTGCGGCAGAACGGGGGGCGCAACGAGCCCCAGGAGATTGACGTCCGGGTGGACGGCGAGCGCGTCGCCCTGCTCCGCGCCGGCCGCTGGCCCGACGACGCGCCGGCGGGTTCGCCGGGCGCGCGCGCGGCGGACGAGGGCTTGGCGGTGCGGTTCCCGGCCCGCGCGGGGACGCGGCTCGTGTCGGTCTCGTTCACGGGGCGGACGACGACCCCCGAGGGGGTGGCGCCGGCCCGCCTGCCGCTGTGGACGTTCTCGACCGGCCGCGGCTACGTCGAGCCGATGGCCCTCGACGGCTTCGAGATCGAGGGGCCCTACGACGGGGAGACAGCCGCCGCCACCGGGGAGGCCTCGGGCGCCGCCGCCACCGTCGAGGCTTCGGCCGCCGCCACGGCCGAGGCTTCGGGCGCCGCCGTCGAGGCTTCGGGCGTCGCCGCCACGGTCGAGGCTTCGGGCGTCGCCGCCACGGTCGAGGCTTCGGGCGCCGCCGCCACCGACACCCCCAGCCGTCGCCGCATCTTCGTTTGCGAGCCCGCGTCGGCGGCCGACGAAGAGGCCTGCGCCGCGCGCATCGTGGGGACGCTGGCGCGGCGGGCGTTCCACCGGCCGGTGACCGACGAGGACGTCGACGACCTGCTCGCCTTCTACCGCGAGGGGCGGGCCGGGGGCGACTTCCGCGCCGGCGTGCGCCGCGCCCTCGAGAGCATCCTCGTCGATCCCGAGTTCCTGTTCCGCATCGAGCGCGACCCGCCCGGCGCCGCCCCCGCGACGGCGTACCCCCTGAGCGACGTCGAGCTCGCGGCGCGCCTGTCGTTCTTCCTCTGGGCCAGCATTCCCGACGACGAGCTGCTCGAGGCGGCGGAGGCGGGCACGCTGCGCGACCCCGAGGTGCTCGAGGCGCAGGTGCGGCGCATGCTCGCCGACGAGCGCGCCGGTACCCTCGTCACCAGCTTCGCGGCGCAGTGGCTGCACCTGCGCCGCATGCGCACCGTCTCTCCCGACGTCAACGCCTTTCCCGCCTTCGACGAGAACCTGCGCAACGCCCTCGTCCGCGAGACGGAGCTGTTCGTGGGCAGCCAGCTCCGGAACGACCGCAGCGTGGTCGAGCTGTTGACCGCCGACTACACGTTCGTCAACGAGCGGCTGGCCCGGCACTACGGCATTCCCGGCGTATACGGCCCCCGCTTCCGGCGCGTGGCCTGGGACGACGAACGGCGGCGCGGGCTGCTCGGGCAGGGCAGCATCCTCACCGTGACCTCGCTCGCCACCCGCACCTCGCCGGTGGTGCGGGGCAAGTGGATCCTCGAGAACATGCTCGGCACGCCCCCGCCGCCCCCGCCGCCCGACGTGCCCGAGCTCGAGGAGACGGCGGAGAGCGGCGAGGCCACGTCGCTGCGGGCGCGGCTCGAGGCGCACCGCGCCAACCCCGTCTGCTCGGGCTGCCACTCGCGCATGGACCCGCTGGGCTTCGCCCTCGAGAACTTCGACGCGGTGGGGCAGTGGCGCGACGCCGACGCCGGCGGGGCGCCCATCGACACCGCCGGGGTGCTGCCCGACGGGGCCGCCTTCGACGGCCTGCCCGAGCTGCGCGACATCCTCCACGGCCGCCGCGACGAGTTCGTCGCCACCGTCACCGAGAAGCTGCTGACCTATGCCCTCGGGCGCGGGGTCGAGCACCACGACCGCCCGGCCATCCGCGCCATCGTGCGCGAGGCCGCCGCCGACGACCACCGCTGGTCGTCTATAATTCTCGGCATCGCCCGCAGTCTCCCGTTCCAACTGAGGAGATCGGAGTCATGATCATCACCCGACAGGCGCTTCCCCGACGCACCGTGCTCCGCGGCCTCGGGACCGCGGTGGCCCTGCCGTTGCTCGACGGCATGGTCCCGGCCCTGACCGCCCTCGAGCGGACGGCGGCGAAGGCGAAGCCGCGGCTGGGAGTGGTGTACGTCCCGCACGGGGCGGTGATGAACAACTGGACCCCCGCCGTCGAAGGCAAGGGGTTCGAGTTCTCCCCGATCCTGCAGCCGCTGGCCCCGTTCCGCGACCGGCTGCAGGTGCTGACCGGGCTCGACCACGCCCCCGCCGCCCAGCTTCCGGGCGACCCCGCCGGCGGCCACGGGCGCATCACCGGCGCGTTCCTGACCGGGGTGCACGCCAAGCCGACCGAGGGGGCCGACTTCCGGGCCGGCACCTCGGTCGACCAGATCGCGGCGAAGGTGCTCGGCCGGGAGACCCAGCTCGCCTCGCTCGAGGTGGGCATCGGCCTGCCCGAGTTCGCCGGCGCCTGCGACGCCGGCTTCAGTTGCGCCTACATCAGCACCCTGTCGTGGAGCACGCCGACGACCCCGCTGCCGATGGAAAGCAACCCGCGGGCGCTCTTCGAGCGGCTGTTCGGCGACGGCGCCACCACCGACCCCGAGGCGCGCCGCGCGCGCCGGCGTCAGGACCGGAGCATCCTCGACGCGGTGACCCGCAAGGTGGCGCGGTTGCGCAAGGGGCTCGGATCGGCCGACCAGGCCAAGCTCGGCGACTACCTCGCGGCGGTGCGGGACGTGGAGCGGCGCATCCAGCGGGCCGAGGCCCAGTCTGACCAGGAGCTGCCGGTGGTCGAGCGCCCGTCGGCGAGCGTGCCGGCCTCGTTCAGCGAGTACGTCAAGGTGATGTTCGACCTGCAGGTGCTCGCCTACCAGACCGACATGACCCGGGTGGTCAGCTTCCTGATGACGCCCGAGCTGACCGCGCAGACCTATCCCGAGATCGGGGTGCCCGACCCGCACCACGCGCTGTCGCACCACGAGAACAAGCCCGAGAGCCTCGCCAAGCTGATCAAGGTCGGCACCTATCACACCGGGCTCTTCGCCTGGTACCTCGACCGGCTGCGGCAGACCCCGGACGGCGACGGGTCGCTGCTCGACCAGGTGATGGTTCTCTACGGCAGCGGCATGAGCAACAGCAACCTGCACAACATCCAGAACCTGCCGATCCTGCTCGCCGGCGGCGGGGCGGGACGGCTGCGGGGCGGCCGGCACATCCGCTTTGCCGAGGGGACCCCGCTGACCAACCTCTACCTGTCGCTGCTCGGCAAGCTCGACGTGCCGGCGGAGAGGGTGGGGGACAGCACCGGCCGGCTGACCGAGCTGAGCGATGTGTGAGCCGCCTCCCCGCCGGCGGCGCCGCGCACGCCGCCCGCGGGGGGGGGTGTACCCCCGCTTCGTCCGGTTGCCGGCCCCGCACCCCCAGCACCGTGCGGGACCGGCTCACCGCTTCTGTCAGCCCGTGGCAGCCCACCGAGATGCGGACGCGTCTTCACGCATCGCAGGGATAGTCCACCCAGCAGAACCAACCGCCCAACCAGGGCACGTACACGCACCACACCCTCGGCTCGCATCCCGGCGGCGGCCAATCGCAGTGCGGCGGCCCGCACTCCCCCTGTGCCTCCACCACCGCTGAACCCGGCAGGGATACCGCCAACGCAGCTACCATCAGGACGGCAACCACCACTCGCTTGAACATCCTGCCTCCTTCCTTCCACCCGACCAGCGCTCCCTTCTCCTTGCTGCTGTGTCGGGAGCCCCCGTCCTTTCGCTCTCGTTCTCCGAGCAACCGGCGCCGCGTCGGCGCGAGCCCGGCGGGGCGACGCACTACCGGGCGATGGCGAGGGCCCACGGACAGCGCCTGCAGCCCACGAGCATCTCGCTGTAGGCGAGCGCGTCGTCCCAGTCGAAGCCCAGCGAGTGCAGCCACCGGGGACCGTCCGGACGTTCGATGACGTGCTGCGCCGGCGTCGCGTCCAGGGCGCCGGCGAAGAGCGGGAGGGCGGCCAACACGAATGCCGCCAGGAGTTTCCGAGTCCTCATGAGTGACCTCCTCGAAGATATGCGCGACCCCATATCGCGCTGTCGGATGTCCGAGCCGACCGGACAGCTCCTGCCCGGTATGGATCGCAACGGTCGTGCCATCGGGTCGCGATGTGGGGGAAACCCGCCGATCCGGCGGTGTGAAGAACTCGCGGCAGGGCGGGTGACGACGGTGCCGGGAAGTGAGGGAAACTGCAGGCGCCGCTGGGGCCGAGCAGCCGCGCCTTGGGCTTGCGAATGGCGTCCCGCACGCCCGGGTCGGGCGCCGGTCGCGCGGGTCGTCAACCCGGGTTGTCACGGCAGCCGGCCGGTTTCCTCCCGCGGAGCCTCGCCACGCCTGCTGTTTCGCCCGCGCCAATCCCTCCGTCTCCGGCGCGCGTCCCTGTTATGATGCCGCCGCGGCATCGCCTTGCACGACGCCGCCCTTCGGCGACCCGGACTTCGACCAAGGACGATGATGAGAGCAACTGCATCTCGAACCCTCGCGGCGTGCGGTGCCGCGCTCACCTTGGGTTTCGCCGGCTGCGGGGGCATGCCCACCGGCGTCTCGTCGCAGATATCGCCCGAGTACCGCGAGACGGTTCGCGCGTTCTACCGGGGCCTGGCTTCCCTCGAGGTCGGGCTGCTCGACGACGCCCAGGCGGCGTTCGAGCGGGCGGCGGCGCTGGCCCCGGACGAGCCCGCGATCCGGGCCAACCTCGCGGTGGTGCACGTCGGTTTCGGCAACGAGACGGAGGCCGCCCGGCACATCGAGGCGGCGCGCGGCCTCGCCCCCGACAGCGCCGAGGTCCGCTTTCTGGAGGCCCAGCTCGCCGGCTTCCAGGGCCGTTTCGAGGAGGCCGTGGCGGGGTACCGGCAGGTGGTGGAGCTCGATCCCGGCCACCTGCGAGCCCGCTACGCCCTCGCCCAGGAGCTCGACCGGGATGGCGGCGACGCCGAGGCGGCCGAGGCCCAGGCCCAGCTCGAGGCGATCCGCGACCGCCAGCCCGGCAACCTCGCGGTTCTCGTGCAGCACGCGCGGGTGGCGGCCCGCCGGCAGGACGCGCCGGCCCTCACCGACACCGTCGAGCGCCTGCAGGGGATGACCGGCGGCTGGCCGGATCTCGCCGTCACCCAGCTCGAAGGGCTGTCGGCGGCGGTCGACGAGGCGGACCTGGACCGGGCCCGGAGGCCGGCCCAGCTCCTGCGCAACGTCCTCGTGCGGCTGCCGGCGTTCCGGGAGGACCAGGCCCGCGTCAGCGTCAGCGCCGAGGCCATCGCCGAGCCGCTGATGCGCTTCCTCGTGCTGCCCTCGCCGCCCGCCACGGCTTCGCCTCGGGACGAGAGCCTCGCCTACGTCGCCGAGCCGATCGACCCCGGCGCATCCGGCGATCAGACCGTGGTGGCGGTGGTGCCGGGCGGCGAGGACGCGCCGATGGTCTTCGCCGCGAACGGGCAGGAGGCGCGCCGTCTCGGCGATCCGGACGGCGGCGCCGGTTTCCCGTTTCCGACCGGGCCGGCGGGGGCGCCGCCGACCGGCGCCGGCCTGCTCGCCCTCGACTGGAACGGCGACTATCGCATGGACCTGGCCCTGGCCGGACCGGCCGGGCTCCGCCTGTGGGCGCGAGAAGAGGAGGGCGACGGCTTCGCCGAGGCGACGCCCCCGTCCGCCCCGGCTGCCGCCGGCGCCGATCCCGCCGGTGCGGCGCCGGCGGCTGCCGCCCTCGACGCCTGGGGGGTCTGGGCCGCCGACACCGAGATGGACGGGGATCTCGACATCGTCTTCGCTGCCGCCGCCGGCGCCCCCGCGGTCCTGCGCAACAACGCCGATGGGACGTGGCGGCGGGAGGATCCGTTTCCCGGCGTGACCGCCCTCCGGGACTTCGGCTGGGGAGACTTCGACGTCGACGGCGACCCCGACGCCGCGCTCCTCGACGGAGACGGCGTGCTGCACCTCTTCGAGAACCGCCAGGCGGGACGCTTCGACCCGGCCGGGTCCCTGGAGCTGCCGGCGGCGGTCGCCCTCGCCGTGGGCGATCTCGACGCCGACGGCCGGCTCGACCTCGCGCTCCTCGATGCCTCGGGCCGGTTGTGGCGGGCGAGCTGGACGGGGGGCGCGTGGGAGACCGACGAGGTCGCTGCCTGGGCAACGTTCCCCGCGGGCGCCGCCCCCGGTTCCCACCGGCTGCTCCTCGCCGACCTCGACAACAACGGCGCCCTCGACGTGCTCGCGTCGGGCACGTCCGGCACCCGCATGTGGCTGGCCGACGAGGCGTCCCGTCTCGAGCCGCTCGACGCCGGGGTCGATGCCGAGATCTTCGCCGCCTACGACTTCACCGGCGACGGCCTGCTCGATCTCGTCGGCGTCGACGACGGTACCCCGGTGCGTCTGACCGCGCAGGCCGACGCCGGCTACGGCTGGCAGCAGATCCGGCCCCGCGCCAACACCGCGGCCGGCGATCAGCGCATCAACGCGTTCGGCGTGGGCGGCGAGATCGAGGTGCGGTCCGGCCTGCTCGTCCAGAAGCAGGTGCTCACCGGCGCGCCCGCCCACTTCGGCCTCGGGGTGCAGACCCAGGCCGACGTCACCCGCATAAGCTGGCCCAACGGCGTGACCCAGGCCGACTTCGAGTTCGCGGCCAACCAGGTCGTCGCGGCCGAGCAGCGGCTCAAGGGCTCGTGCCCGTGGCTCTTCGCCCACGACGGCAGCCGGATGCAGTTCGTCACCGACTTCATCTGGCGCTCGCCCCTCGGCCTGCGCATCAACGCCCAGGACACCGCCGACATCGCCTTCACCGAGGACCGGGTGCTCGTCCGGGGCGACCAGCTCGCCGCCGTGGACGGCGAGTACGACCTGCGCATCACCGCCGACCTGTGGGAGACCCACTTCTTCGACCACGTGTCGCTGCTTGTGGTCGACCATCCGCCCGACACCGAGGTGTGGGTGGACGAGCGCTTCGCCCGCGACCCGGTGCCCCTCGACACCGTCGTCACCGGCCCCGCCCGCACCGTCACTCGGGTCTGGGACGACGCCGGCGCCGACGTGAGCGAGCTCGTCGCGAAGCGCGACAACCGCTACGTGGCGTCGTTCGCCGAGGGCACCCACCAGGGGGTCGCCGAGCCCCACCACCTCGAGCTGGAGCTCGACGAGGCGACCGAGACGTGGGACGCGGTGACCCTGCTCGCCTACGGCTGGGTCTATCCCACCGACAGCAGCATCAACGTGGCCCTCGGGCAGGGCAGGCACCCCATCCCCAGCGGGGTGGCGATGGAGGGGCGGGACGCGAAGGGGAGCTGGGTGGTGCTGCACCCCGACCTCGGCTTCCCGGCCGGCAAGCTCAAGACCATGGTGGTCGACGTGCCGCGGCTTCCTGACGGCACGCGGCCGCGGCGGCTGCGCCTGCGGACCAACCTCGAGATCTACTGGGACTGGATAGGACAGGCCCCGCGGCTCGACCCCGGTCTGGCGCGGGAGACGCGCCTCGACCCGGCCGTGGCCGACCTCGGCTACCGCGGCTACTCGCGGACGGCGCTGCTCGGGCCGCGCGGACTCGAGCTGCCCGACTACGAGATCGGCAACCACCGCCCCCGGTGGCGCGATCTCGTCGGCTTCCACACCCGGTTCGGCGACGTGCGCGAGCTGCTGGCCGGGGTGGACGACCGCTACGTCATCATGAACGCCGGCGACGAGATGCGGCTCCGCTTCGAGGCCCCGCCCCCGCCCGAGGCGGGGTGGCGGCGCGACTTCGTGCTCATCGGCGACGGCTGGGTCAAGGACGGCGACTTCAACACCACCCACGCGAAGACGGTGGGGCCCCTGCCGTCGCACGACCAGCCCGTCTACGACCCCGACGTGTCGGCCGTGCTCGAGGACGATCCGGTGTACCGGCGGCACGAGGACGACTGGCTGAACTGGCACACCCGCTACGTCGCGCCGGACTACTTCCTGCGCGGCCTGCGGCGGGTCGAGCGGGAGCCGGAAACGCCGGGCGGGGCCAAGCCCTGACGGCTCGACGAGCGCGCACCCAGCGGTTCACGACGACCTCGTCATGGCCGGCATCTCGGGCGGAGGCAGCCAATGAGACTGTATGCAGACGGCTCAAGTAGATCTCCGAGGGCGACCATCGCCCTCGCGTTCGGCTGCGCGCTGGCGGTGGCGGCGGACGCCGCGGCGCAGCTTCCCGGGCTACCGCCGGTGCCACTGCCGGACGAGCCCGTGATCTTCGCCACCGCCGAGGAGCCGCAGGTGCGCGTGGTGGTGGTGACCCGCGGGCTGGAGCACCCTTGGGGGCTGGCGTTCCTGCCCGACGGCGGCCTGCTGGTGACGGAGCGTCCGGGGCGGCTGCGCATCGTGCGCGACGGCGTGCTCGATCCCGAGCCGCTGACCGGCGTGCCGGAGGTCTACTCGCAGGGACTGGCCGGCCTCATGGACGTGGCCCTGCATCCCGAGTTCACCGAGAACCGGCTCGTCTACTGGACGTACTCGAAGCCGGCCGGCGAGGGCGCGTGGGTGACCCTGGCGCGGGGACGGCTGACCGAGCACGGGCTGGCCGACGTCGAGGACCTGTTCCTGTCGGACCCGGTCGGCGGCACGGCCGCCTCGCGCGTCGTCTTCGCCCCCGACGGCAGCCTGTACATGACGGTGGGCGGCGCCTTCGGGGCGGCCACCGGCGGCCCCCGGGCGCAGGACCCCGCGGACACCGTCGGCAAGGTCGTACGCCTGCTCGACGACGGCGGCATCCCCGACGACAACCCCTTCGTGGGCCGCGACGGCTACCGGCCCGAGATCTACTCCCTCGGCCACCGGAACCAGCTCGGCGCGGCCATCCACCCCGCGACCGGGATGCTCTGGGCCAACGAGAACGGCCCCCTCGGCGGCGACGAGTTGAACCGCATTCGCCCCGGCGCCAACTACGGCTGGCCCGTCGTCTCCTACAGCCGCGAGTACTCCGGCGGCCGCGTCGCGGACCGCACGTTCCAGGAGGGCATGGAGCCGGCCGAGATCGTCTGGCTGCCCTCGGTCGCCCCCTCCGGCATGGCCTTCTACGACGGCGACCGCTTCCCCAACTGGCGCGGCCACGTCTTCGTCGGCTCGCTGCGCACCGGCATGATCCGCAACACCGGCCACCTCGAGCGCATCGTCTTCAACGAGCAGGGCCAGGAGGCCCGCCGCGAGTGGCTGCTCACCGAGCTGCGCCAGCGCATCCGCGACATCCGCCAGGGCCCCGACGGGCTCCTCTACGTGCTGACCGACGCCGACGACGGGGCCATTCTGCGCCTCGAGCCGGTTGAACGATGACGGGGAGCGCCCGTCCTCGAAGCGAACTACCGGGCCTCGGCGGAGTTCCCTCAACTCTCACGCGACGACGTTCGAGCTTGCCTGGCCTACGCGGCCGAACGAGCGCGTCGAACCGTCTGCGCGCCGGCGGCCTGACTTCGCGCGCCTTCCCTGGTCGGGTGTCGACGCGCTTGGCGCGTCAAATCCAGCGCCGGACCCGCGCCGCATACTCGTCGTAGGCGGCCCCCAGCTTGCGGTGGAGGTACGCCTCCTCGTGGGGGATGGTGTACCAGTTGAGGGCCGCGAACGCGGGGACGACGGCGAGCATGACGGCGGCCGAGTTGTTGGCGCACCCCAGGCCGGCGATGAAGACGACGAACGCGAGGTAGACGGGATTGCGCGATAGTCGGTAGGGGCCTGCGGCGACGAGGCGCCGGGTCGGCTTGCGGAGGTCCAGGCTCTCGTCGTGCCGGCGGAAGACGAGGAACGCGGAGACCGCCAACGCGAGCGCGGTCAGCATGAGGATGCCGCCAGTGGCGAGGGGCCACGGCGCGGGCAGGGGCTCGACGCGCCAGGCACCCCGATGCACCATCGCGCCGGCAATCGTGAAGAGCGCGGGCAGCACCGGGGGGAGGAGTATTCGTCTCATGGCGATGTTGTCTTTACCTTCCCCCGCGGCGGCGGCCGCCTCCGGGATGGTTGTCCGGCTACTCGCAACTCGGTGCGGGCGCATCGGGCTTCCCGGCTCAACCGGTCGTGCGCGCTGACCGTGACGACTTGAAGAAGGCCCTGGCGTGAGCCATCATGGGCGCATCCGGTCCTTCGCCGACCTCGGGAGGAACAGATGCATCATGCCACGAGTGCCGCGCCGGCCGCGGTTGTCGCGATCGGGCTTCTGGCGCCGGTCTCCGCGCCCGCTCAGGATCCGGTCCGCGGCGAAGCGGACGGGGCCGCGGAGTGGGCTCTGCCTCGTACCCCCGACGGCCGGCCCGACCTCCAGGGCTACTGGACCTCCCAGACCTTCACGCCCCTCGAGCGGCCCGCGCATCTGGGAGACCGGGAGTTCTTCACCGAAGAGGAGACGGCCTGGCTGACGGGAACGCTCACGGCCGAGGGCGTCGACCCGTCCGCGCGCGAGATCCTCACCCTGATTGACCTCGACGACCGCGAGGAGATCGAGCGCTACAAGTTCCAGGGCAACCGCACGCCCGACGAGCGTCATCACATCCACTACGACAACGAGATCTGGCTGCGCACGCCGGTCCCCAAGGGGCTGTCGAGCCGGCGGACCTCGTTGATCACCTATCCGCGGAACGGCCGGCTCCCGCCGCTGACGCCGGAGGCCGCGGCGCGGACGGCCGCCGCCAGGGCCGCGCAGGCGCGGCCGAGCGCGTTCGACAGCCACGAAACCCGGCCCCTGCCCGAGCGCTGCCTCGCGTGGTCGCACGAGGGCCCGCCCATGATGCCGCCGTCCTACAACGACGTTCATCAGATATTCCAGACCCCGGACCACGTCGTGGTGTTCACGGAGTTGGCCAACAACCCCCCGCGCATCGTCCCGCTCGACGGACGCCCGCACGTCCCGGACGCCATCCGGCAGTTCCCCGGCGACTCGCGCGGCCGCTGGGACGGGGACACGCTGGTCGTCGAGACCCGGAACTACGCCGAGCGGAGACGCTTTCGGGGATCCGGCGCCGGCCTCCACGTCGTGGAGCGGTTCACCCGCACGGGTCCCGACCGGATTCACTACGAGTTCACGGTCACCGATCCGGCGACGTGGACGAGCGCGTGGAGCGCGGAGATTCCGCTGGTCAGGACCGACGGCCCGCTGTTCGAGTACGCGTGCCACGAGGGCAACCACGACATTCGCCACATCCTCGAGATCCACCGCAACCTCGAACGGCAGGCGGCAGGCGAAGCCTCGGGGACGGATTCCCGGTAGGGGCCCGGGCCACCGACGCTGGGCCAAGCGGTCAGTCGGACCCCGCTTCTATCAGCTCCAGCGCCAGCCCGTCGAGGTCCTCTATGAGCACCGCGCGGGTCTCGCCGAACGGATAGGGGCCTTCCACGATGGGAACCCCGGTGGCCTCGAGGTGCGCGAGCACGGGGTCGAGATCGGGGTAGGTGACCGCGACGTGGTCCACCACCTGCCCGCGCGACGGGGAGAGCGGGCGGTCGAGCTCGGGGCCGCACCGGCCGTCGCGGCACTGGCGCGAGTACCACGTCCACCCGGCGTTGGCGAGGCGCATCGGCGCGAATCCTGAGCCGGGGCCGGTGCTATGCGGCTACCGCGCCCACCGGCAGCGACAGGAGGCCGCGCAGTACCACGCTGCTGCGGAACGGCGGACGGTCCTCGATCAGCCGCATCGACCCGAAGCGCTCGATCAGCGACTCCAGGACGACGCGGCCCTCCAGGCGGGCCAGCGGCGCGCCGAGGCAGTGGTGGATGCCGCGGCCGAACGCGAGGTGGTTCTGGTCGCCGCGGCGGACGTCGAGCCGGTCGGGCGCCTCGAAGCGGTCGGGGTCGCGGTTGGCGGCGCCGAGCAGCATGACGATGCTGTCGCCGCGTCGCACGCCGAAGCCGTTGACGTCGCAGTCCTCGAGCGCGTGGCGCATGTCGACCTGCACCGGCGAGTCGTATCGCAGCAGCTCCTCGACCGCGGACGGGATGAGCCCGGGGTCGTCGCGCAGCGCCGCCAGTTGCTCGGGGTGGCGCAGCAGGGCGAGCATGCCGTTGCCGATGAGGTTGGTGGTGGTCTCGTTGCCGGCCACCAGCAGCAGTCGCAGCATGATCAGGACCTCGCGCTCGGACAGGCGGTCGCCCTCCTCCTCCGCCTGCGCGAGGGCGCTGATGATGTCGTCCTGGGGGTCGGCCTTGCGCTCGCTGATGATGGGCACGAGGTACTCGTCGAGGGCCGCCATCGCCGACTCGGCGGTCTCCCGCTCCGCCGGGGTCAGGGTCGGCTCGAGGATGCGGGCGCGCTGGTTCGACCAGATGCCGAACTGCTCGCGGTCGGCGGGCGGTATGCCCAGCATCTCGGCGATGACGATGACCGGCAGCGGCTTGGCTACCGCCTGCATGAGGTCGAAGGCGGACTGGTCGTCGACGGCGTCGAGTAGCGTGGTCATCAGCTCGCGGATGTGCGGCTCGAGGGCGGCGACCGCCCGTGGGGTGAACGCCTTGTTGACGAGGGCGCGCAGCCGCGTGTGATCCGGCGGGTCGAGGAAGAGCATGCTCGGCTCCGCCACCGTCGGCAGGCTGGCCTGCCGGCGCGACGCGACACGCTTGCGGGGGTCGCTCGAGAAGTGGCGGTGGTCGCGGAGGATGGCGTCCACGTCGGCGAAGCGCGAGAAGACCCAGGCGTCCATCAGCCGGCTGCGGTGCACGGGATCGCGGCCGCGCAGCCGCGCGTAGGTCGGGTAGGGGTCCTGCGCCATCTCCGGCGACAGCGGGTTGTAGCTCACCCCGCTCTGCAGGCGCTCGCGAAGCAGCAGGGTGTTGACTACCACCGACCGTATCGCCTTCCGCATCGCCATCCTCGACTTCCTCCCGGTCTCGCGCGCCGCCGCGTTCAGCCGGCGAGGCGCAACGGATGCCGCCGCGTCGTGCGTCGGCTCGCCGGACGCTGTCGCCCCGCCGTGCCCCGGCCGTCGAGCCCGGGTCTGTCCGGCGGAGGTGCGATCGGCCGGCGCGGACATCGTCCAACCCGCCTGCCGCCCCGGCGGAACCCGGCGCGACCACGGTCAGGCCACTAGAATACCGGGGCGTCTTTCGGATTCATACCAGGAGCGGACATGGACACTCGACGTTTTCTCATCACCGGCGGCAGCCAGGGCATCGGCGCCGCTCTCGTCTCGCTGGCCCGCGCCCAGGGCCACGAGGTGGTCTTCACCGGGCGCGACCAGGGCCGCATCGACCAGGTGGCGGCGGAGAGCGGAGCCGTCGGCCTGCAGGCGGACGTGGCCGTGGCCGACGACAACCGGCGCACCGTGGAGGCCGCGGTGGGGCGCATGGGCGGCATCGACGTGCTCGTCAACAACGCCGGCGTCGGCTATCTCGCGGAGGTCGGCGACATCGACATGGACCGGATGAGAGCGCTGTTCGACATCAACGTGTTCGGCCTCGTCGACCTGACCAACCGCGTCGCCCCCCTGCTCAAGGCGCAGCAGTCGGGCTACGTCTTCAACATCGCCTCGACCTCGGGCATGAAGGGCGCGAAGACGGGGACGGTGTACGCCGCGAGCAAGTGGGCGGTGCGCGGCCTCAGCCAGTGCTGGCAGGCCGAGCTGCGCCCCCACGGCGTGCACGTCACCTGCGTCTGCCCGTCCGAGGTGCAGACGGACTGGATGGGGCGGACCGGGCGCAACAACCCGAACAAGCTCTACGCCGTCGACATCGCGGAGACGATCATGGCCGCACTCGCCATGCGCGGCCGCGCGCTGTGGCCCGAGCTGGCGATCTTCGCGAACAACCCCTGGAAGGAGGACTGAGGCAGGCCGCCCGCGACCGCGTCGTCCGACCCGTGCGATGGCCGCCGGGAGCGCTGCATCCAGGCAGGACCGGGTCGGGCCGTCGTCACATCCACACCTGGTCGTCGTCGAGGTCGGCGTCGGAGACCCGGACGACGGCGGCGCGCAGGTCCGCGCCTTCGGTCACCGTGACGGGATCGGCGTAGGGGACGTAGCCTGGGCTGCGGACGTACAGCTCGTGCTCGCCCGCGGGCGCCTCGATGCGGGCCTTCCCGTCCGCGCCGGTCGAGGCCCGGTAGATGCCGAGGTGTACGTCGGCGTTGCCGAGAGGAGCTTCGGTCTCCCGGTCGACGACCGTGACGGTCACAATGTTCCCGGGCGGTGCGACGGTACGGAAGCTGAACGTACACGTCGCAGCCTCGTGGCGCGGCGCCGGTGTGGCTTCGTGCTCCGGCGGCGTTGCGGGCGCGCGGCGCGGGCCCGGCGCGGCCGCGCGAGCCGCTGCCGGCGCGGCTTCTGGCCGAGGCGTCGTGGCGGCTCCGTGCGGGACGGTCGGAGCCTCGGACGTCGACGGGGCCTCAGGCGGCGTCGATGCGGCTTCGTCAGGCGTCGACGGGGCCTCAGGCGTCGATGCGGCTTCGTCAGGCGTCGACGGGGCTTCAGGCGGCGTCGATGCGGCTTCGTCAGGCGTCGACGGAGCCTCGTGCTTCGACACGGACGCGCCGTGCCCCGACGTCGTTTCCGTTTCCGCAGGCTCGGGCTGCGCAACGGGCGCGGCCCCGGCAGGCTCCGCCGCTGCCGGGGGAAACGCCGCCGTCCAGGCGTGCACCCCCTGCTCGGGCGGCGCGGTCAGGGGCACCGCCGCCGCGTACAGCGCGCGGGTGCCGGCCACGGGCTCGGCACCGAGGGTTCCGCGGCCGAGGTCGCGGCCCGTCCTGTCCCGGACCACGACGGGCCGTCCGGCCAACGGACAGCCCGCGGAGCACTTCACGCCGACGGTCGCGGTGAACCGGGAGGCCGCGGCGACGGGGGAGGGCACGCCCCAGACCGCGACGCTCGTCGGGTGCGCCGGCCGCGGCTCGTCGGCCGCCGTCGTCGTCGGATGCGCCGGCCCCGGCTCGTCGGCCACCGTCGCGCTTCCCGTCAGGCGTTCCCGCCGTTCACCGCCGCGTCGCGGCCCGCGATGCGGCCGAAGACGAGGCAGCGGCCCAGGCCGTGCTGCGCGAACCCGCCCTGCGACTCGCCGGCGCAGTAGAGGCCGGGGATGACGTCGCCGTGGATGTCGACCACCTGCGCCTTCGCGTTCGTCCGCAGCCCCGTGAGCGAGTCGTGCAGGATCGGCGTCGACCAGGCGGCGTAGAACGGCGGGGTCTGGACCTTGTAGCGCGGGTTGGGCTTGCCGAAGTCGGCGTCCTCGCCGGCGTCGACGAACCGGTTGTAGCGGGCCACCGTCTCCTCGAGGGCGGCCGGCGGCATGGGCATCGCCTGATACGGGTTGGCGATGGCCGCGGCGAGCTCGGCGATGGTGTCGGCGCTGTAGAAGAAGCCGTCCGGATCGACGTTGGGCGGCCGCGGGTCCCACTCTTCCCGCTCGACCGCGTCGTGGTCGAAGACGGCCCAGATCGGTCCGCCCCCGTTCCGCTTCGACTCGTCGCCGATGTCGGCCATGGCCGCCGCGAAGAAGTCGTAGCGGGCGTCGGTCTCGCTCCAGAAGCGCCGGCCGAGCTGGTTGACGAGGATGACGTCCTGCCAGTCGGTGACGGTGAGGCCCGACGCGCGGGCGAGGTCGAAGATGCGGGCGTCCGGCTGCCAGATGAGGCTCGAGTATCCCCACTGGCACCCGATGTGGCGCGTCTTCGAGATGGCGATCCCCGCCTCGACGGTCTGGTTGGCGGTGCCCCACAGCGAGGCGCCGACCGCCATCGCCGCGAGCTCGCCGTCCCCGCTCTGCCGCGACCAGGGCTCGCCGGCCACCTGGTACTCCTCGGTCAGCCGGGGGTCGAAGGTGCGCCGCAGGTTGACGTTGCTGGTGCTGCCGCCGGTGGCGACGAGCAGCCCCTTCCTGGCCCGGACGTTGACGGTGCGGCCGTCGTGGACGGCGGTGACCCCGAGCACCCGGCCCGCCGAGGGGCCCTCGCGGACGATGCTCGTCATCTTGTGCCGCAGCAGCACCTCGGCCCCCTTGGCGCGGGCGCTCTTCTCGAGGGCGCGGACGAGGCCCGAGCCGACCCGGGTCTCGTGGTGCGTCACCCGCTCGCTCGCGACGGGCCACTGGACGGTGCGCTGCTGCCGGCGCACCTGCGAGGCGCCGGTCGGGCCCACGAGGTGGTCCTGGAACTGGACGCCGTTCTCGATGAGGAACTCGAAGGTCGCGGCGTTCTCGTCGGCGAAGGCGCGGACGAGGTCGCGGTCGCTGTAGCGGCTCTGCCTGTGGTCGTGGCGCACCCAGTCGCGGTACACCTGCTCGGCCGAGTCCTCCACGCCGTGCTTCCGCTGGTTGCTCGTGCCGCCGCCGAGGTGGACGTTGCCGCCCGAGCACATGCCGTGCCCGCCGATGTCGACGTTCTCCTCGAGCATGATCACCGACGCGCCGTGGTCGAGGGCCGAGACCGCCGCCGCGAGCCCCGCCGTGCCGGCGCCGATGGTGACGAAGTCGGCCGAGACGTCCCAGAAGTTCTGGGCCTCGGCCCCCCGGGTGCCGACCCCGGCCAGTGCGGTGGCGCCGACCCCGGCGGTGGCGCCGCGTCTGATGAAGGCCCGCCGACTGACGCCTGCTTCCTTGCGTGTCGATCTGCCCATCGCTATCCTCCCTCGGTCCCGTCCGGCCACTCTACCGGGCCGGGAGAGCCGGCGCAAGGCGCCCGCGGGGAGTCGCGGTGAGGCGCAGGTCCGTCGGCACGGGGACGCGGCCCGTTGGCCCCAGGTTTGCATCGCTTCTGGCGGAGCCGCGTCGGCGGGAGCCGGGATCCGCGATGCCTTCTGTCCCGCAATGCGGTGCTCGGCGGCTCCGTCGAACACCTTGCCGCACCGGGATCGTCGCCGCGCGGAACGCATCGCCGGCCGCAAGCCCGCGAGGCTCTTGCCACGGACCGGGGCTTCGTCACGCCGGCCTGGAGGGACGCACAGATGGGAGAGGTGGCCATCGTCACCGGCGCGTCGAGCGGCATCGGACGGGCCCTCGCCGTCGAGCTCGCCCGCGAGGGGTACCGGGTGGGGCTGATCGCCCGCCGCGCCGACCGGCTGGAGGCACTGGCTGCGCAGATCCGCGACGAGGGAGGTCGCGCGGAATGCGTACCCGCGGGGGTCACCGGGCGCGACGAGATACAGCGCGCGATAGCCGGCCTGACGGAGCGGCTGGGCCCCGTCGACCTCCTCGTCGCCAACGCCGGCATCGCGCTCGGCACCGACGCGCTGGTCCCCGCCGCCGACGCGCTGGAGGCGGAGTTCCGCGTCAACGTCTTCGGCGTCTTCTACGCCATCGAGGCGGTGGTGCCGTCGATGCGCGAGCGGGGCGAGGGGCACGTGGTGGTGATCTCCAGCCTCGCCGCCCACCGCGGCCTGCCCGGCGCGGCCGGCTACTGCGCCTCGAAGGCCGCCCTCACCCGGCTCGTCGAGGGCCTGCGGCCCGACTGGGCCCGGGCCGGCATCCGCGCCACCACCGTGCATCCCGGCTACGTGCGCTCGGAGATGACCCAGCGCAACCGCTTCCGTATGCCCCTGCTCATGGACACCGATCGCGCGGCCCGCCTCATCGCCCGCGCCATCCGCCGGAAGCGCAAGGTCTACGAGTTCCCGTGGCGCATGTCTCTCCTCGTCCGCTACCTGGTGCGCCACCTGCCGGACCGCGCGCTCGCGAGCCTCGTCCGCCGCGACAGGGAACGGCCCGAGCAGCTCTGACGGTGGCAGGGGTCGATGCGGTTCGCGCCGGCACGCCTCGTCCGCCCGCCGGGGACGGAGAGGCTCTGACGGCGGCAGAG
Organism: Vicinamibacterales bacterium; assembly: GCA_965261285.1. Classification (GTDB taxonomy): domain Bacteria; phylum Acidobacteriota; class Vicinamibacteria; order Vicinamibacterales; family UBA8438; genus JAJEEA01. The sequence goes on from OZ253457.1 coordinate 1,653,942, forward strand.
GTCAACGCGGTTCGTCGGGGGCAGGCCACCGACGGTTACCGAGCTACAGTCCTGTCGGCCAGGAGGCGTCCATGGAGCGATCGGCCGCGTTCACCCCTGACGCATCGAGCTCATCGGTCCGGGCTCCCCGCCCACCGGCCTCCGACCGGGTGCCGGACCTGCCCGGCTGCGAGTCCGTCCGACTGCCGGCGAGCGCCCCCGACGCCTACGACGGCCGGTTCGAGTTCTGGGACGGCAGGACCGAGACGGCCTGGAAGCCCCGGCCGTGCAGTGACGTCCCCGCCACGCTCGACGTGCCGCAACGTCCGGGTCGGGAGTCGGAAAGGGAAGGGGCTCACGCCTCAGGCGACCGCGACTCGATGGAGTCGTCTGGTGCTGAAGGACTCGCCCCTTTTAGGTATCGGACGCGTTCGTCCTGCCAACAGGGTAGCTCAGCGTGATTCGCCCCGTCAATGACACGGACGTGCAGCTCGGTGGGCGACTGCTGGAGCTCCTTCAGAACAGATCTCCATGGAACCGCAAGCTCTGGAGCGTGGGCCTCAGCCTGACCCTGCGGGAGGTATTGGAAGCGGCTGACGCGGTCAGCGCCGGGGTCCTGCATCAGGAGGCTCTGCGTTTTCTGGCCCGGGGCGCTCAGAAGATGGTGGGAACGGATCCCGGGGCGGGAACCGTTGAGGAGAAGAGAACGCTCCAAACCAGCCTGAAGTCGGACTTGCGCCTGCATGGCCTGGACTACGAGGTCGTGATGCGGCAGGCATCGACGATACGGGGGTCGTACCTCGCGCGATGGGCTGTTGCGTTGCGAAGCCCCACGCCGCCTCGCGCTGAACGTGCGGCACGGGCGATTGCGTCCCACCTGCTGGACATGGGCTACAGTTCCGATTTCCTGCATCGTTGGTGGAAGTACCGCCTGCATCACGAGCCGGGCCACCGTTCGTTCGCCGATATCGTTGACGACGCGGAGGGGCTCGCGGAGGCGTCGGAGCGCCGTTTCGAGGTCATGGTCCCGATTGCTCGAGCGATTCGACTGAAACCGGGTCAACCGCCGCCGGCGTGGAGATCCGCTCGGGATGTCTCGGCGTGGCTGCGTCGAAATGGTGCGAGCGGAATCCGTCAAGACGGCGGCCTTCTGCTTCAGGTTGAGGCGCTCGATCCGGATGCCGCGGTTGCGCGCGTTGCGGAACTACTGGATCAACTGGCTGCGCGGATCGCGGTTGGCACGAAAGGCGGCTTGGCGCTGCTCGGTCACGTCTGGATAAAGGGCGTGCCCCAGGGATTTCGATTGCATCGCGCGGGGCGCGGTGTCTGGGTGGAGGCACTCGAACGAGAGAATCAACTCTACGACCTTCGTTCCAGTTCAGGTACTCGTGCCGCAGTGGCGCCTGCACGAGAGAATCAACCGTACGACGCTCGTTCGACCGCGAGGATTCCAGCGGCCATCGAGCTTCTGGCGCATCTGCAATCGAGTTCACCCGGCGCTGCCGTGGCAGGTGGATGGGCGGCTATCGAAGCGTTGTTGAGTGAGCCGGGAACTGACCGGGTACAGGCTGCTGACCGCTTGGCCATGCTGGTGGCCTGTTCGCATCCCAGGGCCGAGTTGACCGCCTTGTCGTACGCCGTTTCCCGTGGGGACGCCGAATTGGCAGGACGCCTGAGGGACCTCGACGACAACCGCCGTCGCTGCGATATGGTCGCGCACGCCATCTCGGAGGGTGCCGTCGGCCACGACAGACTCTCTGCCGCCGACCATGCAGCGTTGGTCCGGACACAGGAGATGCTCTCCGAGCCGCGCCGGATTCTGTTGCTTGTCAAAGAGCATGCGGCCAGCACATTCCGCCGTCTGTACCGTCAGAGGAACATGGTTCTTCACGGGGCGCGAATGGATGCGGTCGCCCTGAGGGCTAGCCTTCGAACGGCCGCTCCTCTCGTGGGGGCCGGGATCGATCGCATCGTACACGCGCATTACGTCGACAACCTCGCACCGCTTCCGTTGACAGCGCGGGCGACACTTGCCCTGGCCACCGTCGGGACAGCCGACGGTCCCCGCCTTACGGGCCTGCTGGAGTAGGGCGGGCGGGCCACCAACCAAGTGGTCGCCCGACGTCAGTCGCAGGGCGTGTGGCCGCGTACTCATCGCCTGAATGGCCGTCGACTGGAGGTGCGCGCGATTCCCACGTCGAGGCGGCCGAACAGGCGCAACATCCCGCACCTCAGCGTTATCCCGACTCCGATGACGGCCCGGGAACCCGGGGTCATGGCGCGCCGACGCTCCTTCCGCACTCGTCCGTTACCAGTACCAAGGGGCCCGCGCCGCATCGACATCCCCGAGCCCTCGTTCTACTTCCGGCCCGAGTGGTCGCCCGACGGCGCGAAGCTGGCGTTCACCGACACGCACTACCGGCTGCTCGTTCCCGTACCTGTTCCGCTTCAGGGGCGTCGGCCCCTCGTCGGCACCCGGACGTGGGGAGGCCTGGTGGGGACGTGGGACACCCCGCCCCTGATCGACGGCGGCGGCTTCGTCGCCCCCCGCGGCGGCTTCATCGACGTGGACGGCGAGTGGGCGGTGGAGGCCGAGGGGGTCGCCCCGGACATCGAGGTGCGGAACGATCCCGCGCCGGTCATCGCGGGGGGAGACCCGCAGCTCGAGGCGGCGGTCCGCGAGGCATTGCGGCTGCTGGAGACGGAGAGGGTGACCTTCGCGGAGGAGCCGGCGCCGCCGGTGCGGTGGCGCCGGCCCGAGAGATAGGGTCGAGGGCCACGGCGCCCACGGGCCGGCGAGCGCCGGGCGCGGCGACGCGATCGAAGGCCGGTCTCAGTTTCGACAAGGCGGTTGCTGCCGCGAGCGAGGCGAGCGCCGGGCGCGGCGACGCGACCGAAATGCGGGTCCCAGTTTCGAGACGGCGGTTGCTGCCGCGAGCGAGGCGACAGCCGGGCGCGGCGATGCGACCGAATGCCGGGAGGCGCCCATCGCGCTGCACCTGCGGTTTCCGCGCTACAATCGTCCAACGGCCAGGAGGCGCCCATGGAGCGATCGGCCGCGTTCACGCCTGACGCATCGAGTTCATCGGTCCGGCTCTCCCGCCCGCCGGCCTCCGGCCGCACGCCGGACCTGCCCGGCTGCGAGTCCTTCCGGCTGCCGGCGAGCGCCCTCGACGCCTACGACGGCCGGTTCGAATTCTGGGACGGCAAGACCGAGACGGCCTGGAGGGTCCGTGAGCCGACCTCCATCTGGCACGAGCAGCCGACCCGGCGCCTGACCCGGTTGGCGGAGCGGGTCGCTTCGCTGCGCGGCTCTCCCATCGAGTGCTTCGGCTCGGCCGATCTGCTCCGCCGGGACGCGGCGGGCGGCAAGCGGTGGATCATGCAGGCGGACGAGGTCCTGTACCTGCACCCCGGCCGGGCGCGCCTCTCGGGGCCGGCGGTCGTGGTGGGCGAGGACACGCTGCCGGACGTGGTCCTCGAGGTGGACCACTCCACCGACGTGCGGCGGTGGAAGCTCGGCGTCTACCAGGAATGCGGTTTCCCGGAGATCTGGGTGGCGGTGCCGTGGGACCACTCGACCCGCCGGCGGGGGCTGACGATCCACGTGCGCGGGGACGAGGGGTATGCCGAGGCGGCGGAGAGCCGGGCGTTTCCGGGTTGGACGGCGGCCGCCATCCATCGGGCGCTGACCGAGGAGCCGATCTCCGCGGCGGCCTGGGGCGCGCTCGAGCGGGTGGCGCGGGCGATGGGCGGGCGCGAGGGGACGAGCCTGGCCGACGATCCGATCATGCGCTCCGTGAGCCGGCGGGCGGAGGCGAAGGGTCGTGCGGACGCGGTGTCGGCGACGCTCCGCCTGCGAGGCGTCGACGCGCCCGCCGACCTGGCCGAGGCCCTGCAGCGCAACCCGGACGTCCCGCTCGACGCGGTCCTGGCCGCGGCCCTGGCATGCACCGACGCCGGCGATTTCCGGCGGCGCCTGCGGGAGGCGGCCGGAGCCCGACGGCCGATGAGGAGCCGATGACACCATTCCTGGAGCGTTACTTCGGGTTGTCGCAGGCGGGCACCGACGTCCGCACGGAAGTCACCGCGGGGGCGACGACGTTCCTGACGATGGCCTACATCGCCTTCGTCAACCCGCAGATTCTCTCCGACGCGGGCATGCCCTTCGAGGCGGTCTTCGTCGCGACGTGCCTCGCGGCCGCGTTCAGCACCCTGATCATGGGGCTGTACGCCAACTACCCGATCGCGCTCGCGCCCGGGATGGGCCTCAACGCGTTCTTCGCCTACGGCGTGGTGTTGGGGATGGGGCACCCTTGGGAGGTCGCGCTCGGCGCGGTGTTCGTGGCCGGGGTCCTCTTCGTCGTGCTGAGCGTGGTGCGGGTGCGCCGGTGGATCGTCGAGTCGGTACCGCGGGCCCTGAAGCTGGCCATCTCGGCCGGCATCGGCGTCTTTCTCGGGGTCATCGCCCTCGCCAACGCCGGCATCATCCAGGACAGCCCGGCCACGCTGGTCACCACCGGCGAGCTGCTCGCGCCGGCGCCCGTCCTGGCCCTGCTCGGCTTCTGCGCCATCGTTGCCCTGACCGCGCGGGGGGTGCCGGGCGGGGTGCTCATCGGCATTCTCGGGGTCACCGCGGTCGGCCTCGTGTTCGGGGTCTCCGAGTGGATGGGGCTCGCGGCGGTCCCGCCGAGCCCGGCCCCGACCCTGCTCGCCCTCGACATCGGCGGGGCCCTGCAGGGCGGCATGATCGCGGTCATCCTGACGTTCCTCATCGTCGACCTCTTCGACACCACCGGCACCCTCATCGGGGTGGGGCAGCAGGCCGACCTGCTGGACGCGGAGGGTAAGCTGCCGCGCATCGACCGCGCCCTCATCGCGGACTCGACGGGCACCGTGGGCGGGGCCCTGCTCGGCACCTCGCCGGTCACCAGCTACATCGAGAGCGCGGCCGGCACCTCGGCCGGCGGCCGTACCGGGCTGACCGCGGTGGTGGTGTCGGGCCTCTTCCTCGCGTGCCTGTTCTTCGCGCCGTTGGCCCAGTCGGTCCCGCCGTACGCGACGGCGGCGGCCATCCTCTACGTGGCGTGCCTGATGGCCAAGCCGCTGGTGAGCCTGGACTGGGACGACATCACCGAGTACGGGGCCGCGGTGGTGACGGTGATCGCTATCCCCCTGACGTACTCCATCGCCGACGGCATCGGCCTGGGTTTCATCACCTACGTCGTCAGCAAGGTGCTGGCGGGGCGGGGGCGCGAGTGCCCCGCCGGGGTCTTCGTGATTGCCGCGGTGTTCGCGGTGAAGTTCGCCTGGCTCTGACCGCGCGGCAGCGGCGCCCGCGGCCGCACAGGACGGCGTGTCGGTGCGTCCGGCCGCGATTCTGCCGGTGGACCGGTCAGCGGGCCGGCCGTGTTTCCACGACCAGAGACCATGAGTGCCCGTGACACGTTGACATTGGCCGCGGGCTGCCTTACTGTGCGCAACGGGTAGGCTTCCATGCACTTGACACAATCCTTCGGGTGGCGTCGCGCCAACCCCGACCGCCGGTCGTGCGTATCCGTGGTCGCGGCCGCGACGGCTGTCGCGCTTTCCGTACTCTGCGCGTCCGGCGCGTCCGGCGCCGGCACGGACGCGGATCTCGCGGACGCGGCCAAGGCGCGCGACTGGGCGCTCGTGGCGTCCCTGATCGATACGGGGGCCGACCCCGACGCCCCGCAGGCCGACGGGGCGACCGCGCTGCACTGGGCGGCGTACTGGGACGAGGCGGACGCGCTGGAGGGTCTGATTCAGGCCGGCGCCGACGTGGACGCGCGGAACGACTACGGGGCGACGCCGCTGTGGGCGGCCTGCGCGAACCGGCACGCCGGCGCCGTGGCGCGGCTGCTCGCGGCGGGGGCCGATCCCAACCTCGGTCTCGGGTCGGGCGAGACGCTGCTCATGCGGTGCGCCCACACCGGCGACCCCCGGGCGGTCCGGGCGCTGCTCGCGCACGGCGTCGACGTCGACGCGGCCGAGCCGGCGCGGGGGCAGACGGCGCTGATGTGGGCGGTGGCCAACCGTCAGCCGGCGTCGGCCCGGGTGCTCCTCGAGCACGGCGCCGCCGTCGACGCACGAACCCGGACGGTGCGGCAGTTCCGGGGGACCGGCGAGCGCAGCACCACGAGCCCGCAGGGGGCGGCGTGGTTCGACGCCGGCGGGTTCACGCCGCTGCTGTTCGCGGCCCGGCACGGCGACATCGAGTCGGTGGGGGCCCTGCTGGACGCGGGCGCCGACGTGAACGACCGGTCGGCTGACGGCAACAGCGCCCTGGTGGTGGCGGCGATGAGCGGCCACGAGAACCTCGCCGAGTACCTGCTGGCCCGGGGGGCGGACCCCGATGCGGCCGGGGCGGGGTACACGGCCCTGCACGCGGCGGTGCTGCGGTCGCAGCCCGGCCTGCTGCGGGCGCTGCTGGCGGCGGGGGCGGATCCCGACGTTCCGCTCGTTCGCGGCACCCCGGTGCCCCGCTGGACCTACCAGTTCGTGTTCACCCTGCGCGAGAAGGGGGCGACGCCGTTCACCCTCGCTGCCAAGTACCTCGAGCCCGATCTGGTGCGGGCTCTCGCCGAGGCCGGCGCCGATCCCCTGATTCCGATGGAGGACGGGAGCACCGCGCTGATGACCGCGGTGGGCCTCGGGCTCAGCCGGTCGACCAATCGGCGGAGCCGGCTCATCGCGCCGGAGCTGGTCGCGGCCGAGTGGGGCAACGAGGCCCTCGTGCTCGAGACGGTGCGGGCCGTCGTCGCGGCGGGCGGGGCGGCGGGCATCAACGAGCCGGGGCGCGGCGGCAACACGGCGCTGCACGGCGCGGCGCGGAACCGGTTCAGGGCCGTCGCCGACCTGCTGATCGCGGAAGGGGCCGACCCCGACGTCGAGAACGAGGACGGCACCCCGGCGAGAGAGCTGGTGGATCGGCTGGCGGACGCGGCGGGCGGCTAGTGCTGCGCCACGACTGAACGTTCGGGTGTGCGGCGCCGTGTTGTCACGATTGAGCGGTGCAACCCGTGCCCGGAGATTGGGACGTGACGCGGCATGAGGAGTCTGCACCGCAGCATGAGGAGTCTGCACCGCAGAATGGCGCGGACTCCCGGAGGGTCTGAGTGGAAGCCGATCGGAGCCGAACGCGACGATTGGCGGGCGAGGGCTCGGGTGGGATGCGGCGCCGGTCGAGTTCAGCGGGGCCCTTGGCCACCGGCTCCACGCGGCGGGGGGGCTTGCAGCCGAAGAGGGAATCCGCGGCCCGACGATGTCGCGGGGCTCGCGAGTTGCTGAGAGGAACGAACATGGTGCGTAGGACACTCGTCATCCTCGCGGTGTCGACTCTGGTCGCGGCCGGTCAGCTTCACTTGCAGGCCGAGCCGGCGCCGGGCGCGAGCCTCGCCCGGGGGAACGTCGTGTCGTTGCCGCAGTTCATGGCCGCGGCCGGCGAGGCCACCGCGGCCGACGGCCGGGCCCTGCTCGACCGCTACTGCGTGGCCTGCCACAACGAGCGGACCCGCACCGCGGACCTCACGCTCGACACGATGGACCTCTCGCGGGTGGGCGGCGACGCCGCCGCGTGGGAGCACGTGGTGCGGCGCCTGCGCGCCGGCGAGATGCCGCCGGCCGGCCGACCCCGGCCCGACGCCGAGGCCGCGCACGCGTTCGTCGCGTGGCTCGAGACCGAGCTCGACCGCGCCGCCCTCGCCGTCCCCGACCCGGGGCGCTCGGCCGTGCACCGGCTCAACCGCGTCGAGTACGCCAATGCCGTCCGCGACCTGTTCGGCCTGGAGATCGACGCCAACGCCCTGCTGCCGCCCGACACCGAGCATCACGGCTTCGACAACATCGCCGAGGTGCTCTCGGTCTCGCCGACCCTCATCGACCGCTACCTCGCGGCGGCCCAGCGCATCAGCCAGCTCGTCGTCGGCGACGCCGCGCTCCGGCCGGTGGCCCACACCTACCCGGTGCACGGGGGGATGAACCAGGACGGTGCGGTGAGCCTCGACCTGCCCCTGGGGTCTCGCGGCGGCGTCGCCGTAGAGCATCACTTCCCGGTCGCCGGCGAGTACGTCATCCGGGTGAGCCTGCGGAAGCAGGAGTACGGCTACGTGCGGGGCATGGGCCAGCCGCACCTGATGGACGTGCGCCTCGACGGCGCCCGCGTGGGCACGTTCACGGTGGGCCGCGAGTGGGAGGACGGCCAGCTTCCCCCGATGGGCTACGCCGGCAAGTTCGACCAGGTCTACGACTCGCGGTCGTTCCCCGAGTGGGAGCTGTACGCCCTCAACGCCGACAAGGGGCTCGAGGTGCGCGTTCCCGTGAGCGGCGGCCGGCACCGGGTGGGGGTGGCGTTCGAGCGCCAGTCGGCCCTGCCCGAGGGGCTGCTGCCGCTGGCGGCGGACAGGTCGACCTACTCGCACGGCCAGGACGAGATGCAGGACGGCAACCCCGCGGTGTCGGTGGTGCAGATCATCGGCCCCTACGACCCCGACGGGACCGCCGACCTCGCGACCCGCGACGCCCTGTTCTCGTGCACCCCGGCCGGCGCTGACACCGGCGCCGAGCGGGCGTGCGCGGCGACGATCCTGTCGGGACTGGCCCGCCGCGCGTTCCGGCGGCCGGCCACCGGGGCCGACGTCGACACGCTGCTCGACTTCTACGAGATGGGCCGGGCCGAGGGCGGCTTCCAGGGCGGAGTCCAGGCCGCGGTCGAGCGGCTGCTCGTCGACCCCGAGTTCCTGTTCCGCATCGAGGCCGACCCGGCGGGGGCCGCGCCCGGGACCGCCTACCGCGTCAGCGACATCGAGCTGGCGTCGCGGCTGTCGTTCTTCCTGTGGAGCAGCATCCCGGACGACGAGCTGCTGGGCCTCGCCGAGCGCGGCGAGCTGAGCGACCCCGGCGTCCTCGACGGGCAGGTGCGGCGCATGCTCGCCGACCCGCGGTCGCGGGCCCTCGTCGAGAACTTCGCGGGCCAGTGGCTGCAGCTCCGCAAGCTGCGGAACGCGGCGCCGGACACCGCCACCTACACCGCCTTCGACGAGAACCTGCGCGAGGCGATGTGGCAGGAGACCGAGCTCTTCCTCGAGAGCCAGCTTCGCGACGACCGGCCCCTGCTCGACATGCTGCGAGCCGACCACACCTTCGTCAACGAGCGGCTCGCCCGGCACTACGGCATTCCCGACGTCCACGGCGTCCACTTCCGCCGCGTGGACTATCCCGACGACAGCCGCGGCGGCCTCCTCGGCCACGCCAGCATCCTGACCATCACGTCCTACGCGAACCGCACCTCGCCGGTGGTGCGCGGCGTGTGGCTGCTCGAGAACTTCCTCGGCACGCCGCCCTCGCCGCCCCCGCCCGACGTGCCGAGCCTGCCCACGGCGGGCGAGGACGGGGCGCCGCGGTCGGTCCGCGAGCGGCTGGAGCAGCACCGGGCGAACGCGGTGTGCGCGTCGTGCCACAACGTCATCGACCCCCTCGGGTTCGCCCTCGAGTCGTTCGACGCCATCGGGCGCTGGCGGACCACCAACGAGGGGGGGACGCCGTACGACACCGGCATTCCCATCGACGCCTCGGGCACCCTCGTGGACGGCACCGAGGTGCACGGGCTGGCCGGCCTCCGCGACGTCATCCTCGACCGCGAGGAGCAGTTCGTCGAGACCGTCGCCGAGAAGATGCTGACCTACGCCCTCGGGCGCACCCTCGAGCACTACGACATGCCGGTGGTCCGGCAGATCAGCCGCGAGGCCGCGGCAGACGAGATCACGTGGTCGTCCCTGGTTTCGGGCATCGTCAAGAGCACCCCCTTCCTGATGCGGAGAGCGGAGTCATGATCATCACCAAGAAGGCCATTCCTCGCCGGACGGTTCTGCGGGGCGTCGGCGCCACCCTGGCGCTGCCGCTGCTCGACGGCATGGTGCCGGCGGCGACCGCGCTGGCGAAGACCGCGGCGAAGTCTCCCCTCCGGTTCGGCACCGTGTACGTGCCGAACGGCATCATCATGGAGCGGTGGACGCCGCTCGCCGAGGGGCGGGGGTTCGAGTTCACGCCGAGCCTGAAGTCGCTCGAGCCGTTCCGCGACCGCCTGCTGGTGGTGAGCGGGCTCGACAACACCGGGGCCCGGTCGCGCTCGGGCGCGTCGGGCGCCCACGCCAAGCCCGCCGGCGCCTTCCTCACCGGCATCGAGCCGCTGCCCACCACCGGCAGCTCGAGCCTGCAGCTCGGCATCTCGATGGACCAGATCCTCGCCAACGAGGTCGGCCAGGACACGCCGCTGCCGTCCCTCGAGCTCGGCCTGGAGGGGGCGGACACCGTGAACGGCGTGGGGACCTGCGACGTCGGGTTCAGTTGCGCCTACCAGAACCGGCTCGCGTGGGCCGGCCCGTCGACCCCGCTGCCGGTCGAGACCAACCCGCGCGTCGTGTTCGACCGCCTCTTCGGCAACGTCGACAGCACCGACCCCGCGGTGCGGGCGGCGCGGCTGCGCCGGCAGGGCAGCATCCTCGACTCGGTGCTCGACAAGGTCGACCGCCTGCAGGGCGGCCTCGGCACCCGTGACCGCGCGAAGCTCGACGAGTACCTGCAGTCGGTGCGCGAGATCGAGCGCCGCATCCAGAACGCCGAGTCGCAGGGGCGCGAGCTGCCCGTCGTCGAGTCGCCGGCCGGCATTCCCGTCAGCTACGACGAGCACGCCCGGCTGATGTTCGACATGCAGGCCCTCGCGTTCCAGACCGACACGACGCGGGTCATCACGTTCCAGATCGGCCGTGAGCAGAGCGGGGCGACCTATCCCCAGATTGGCGTCTCCGACTCGCACCACCCGATCTCGCACCACGGCGGGGACCGGAACAAGATCGAGAGCCTCGCCAAGATCAACGCCTATCACGCGTCGCTGTTCGCGTACTTCCTCGAGCGGCTGGCGTCGATGCCGGACGGCGACGACGGCACCGTGCTCGACAACGTCGTCACCCTCTACGGCAGCGCCATCAGCGAGGGCAACTCGCACGACGTCCGCAACCTCCCGCTCCTCCTCGCGGGCGGGGGCGGCGGACGCATCGCGAGCGGCCGCCACGTCAAGTACCCCGACGAGACCCAGCGCCTGACGAACCTGCAACTCACGCTGCTGAACACCTTCGGGGTGCCGGTGGAGAAGTTCGGCGACAGCACCGGCGAGCGGCTCACCGAGCTGTCGGAGCTGTCGAGGAGCACCGACGGGTAAAGTAGAGGCTGCGCGTCCGCCCCTGGCGGTGACGGGATACGACCCGAAGCTGCCAGGGGCGGTCGATGTCGACACTTTCCTCCGATGGCCCGGCCTGCCCCCCGGTTTCCCCGTCCGCCAGGGCTCGGAGCGTGACTCGTGATTGACCCGTCCGCCTGGAAGCCGCGGGTCTCCGTGCTGTTCGCCGCCGTCGCCCTGGTCTGGGCGGTTTCGCTCTACGGTCTGCTCGTCGACGAGAACCTCGTCTACGCCCTCGCCGTCGTCCCGCGCCGGTTCGACGGCCTCTCGGGCGTGCTCGGCGCGCCCCTCGTGCACGGCTCGTTCGCGCACCTCGCCGCCAACACGTTCCCCCTGCTGATTCTCGGGGGCATGGTGGCGGTCCGCGGTGTCGGCTACTACGTGTCGGCGACCCTGGCCATCGCCGTGCTCGGCGGCCTGGGCCTGTGGGTGTTCGGGCGGAGCGCGGCGCATGTCGGCGCCAGCGGTCTGATCTTCGGCTACTTCGGCCTGCTCGTCGGCCGCGGCTACTACGAACGCAGCCTGCAGTCGGTAGCCGTCGCGATCCTGGTGGCGGTCGCCTACGGCGGCATGCTCGCGGGCATCCTGCCGCGCGACCCCGGGGTTTCGTGGGAGGCCCACCTGTTCGGCCTGCTCGCCGGCGGACTGTGCGCCCGCGCCGCTCCGGCTACGCAACGGTGATGCGATTCTCCGGCAGGCCGGCCGGACAGGAGCGGCCGTCGTCGTGGGTCTGGCAGGATGAGCCCGGTGAAGAGCACGCGATCGCGGTCGATGCCCCGGCGAGCCTGGCCATCCTGCCGTGAGAGCATGCTACAGTGTAGCTATTGGTCTACACGTGTTGATCCATGGCCCTGAACATTCGCAATGCCGAGGCTGAGCGGCTCGCCGAGCAGGTGACCGCGCTGACCGGCGAAACCAAGACCCTGGCCGTCACCCGGGCCCTGCGCGATCGCCTCGATCGCCTGCAGAACCACCGCTCCGGGCGGCGGCTTGCCGACGAGCTCGACGAGATCGCCCGGCGCTGTGCGTCCCTGCCGGTCATCGACGACAGGTCGCCCGAGGAGATTCTCGGCTACGACGAGGACGGCGTGCCGCGCTGATGGTCATCGATACCTCGGCCCTGGTGGCCATCCTGCAGAACGAGCCGGAACGGAGGCGATTCGACGAGGCGATCGACGCGGCCGAGCGACGCATGATGTCGGTGGCGTCCTTCGTCGAGGCCTCGATGGTCATCGAATCCCGTTACGGTCCGGACGGACGGCGCAACCTCGACCTCTTCATCAGCAAGGCGGGCATCGTGCTCGTGCCGGTGGACGACGAGCAGGCGTACGCGGCCCGCGATGCGTTTCGTCACTATGGGAAGGGCCGGCATCCGGCCGGACTCGACTTCGGTGACTGTTTCGCCTACGCGCTGGCGAAGAAGCTGCGCGAGCCCCTGCTGTGCAAGGGGAGCGATTTCTCGCATACCGACATCGCAACGCACTCCGGCTGAGCCCCGCCGGCGGGTCGATTCGCGTTCGACTGCGGCATCTCGCAGGGCCCTGGTGACCCTGCTCCGGCCGCCTGGTCCCGAAGGCGCCCGGCGGCTTCGAGTGCCGGTCGCATCCGCGAACCGGGTGCGATCCCGCGGTCAGCGCAGGGTGCGGAAGAACCGGCGCAGATCCCCCACCAGCAGCTCGGGCTCCTCGATGGCCGGGAAGTGCCCGCCGGTGTCGAAGACCGACCAGTGGGTGACGTTGTCGGGCACGTCCTCGACGAAGGAGCGGGGCGGTCCGGTGCGGGACGGGATGCCCACGAACTGCGCGAAGCCCTGCGGCACCTGCACCGGCCCCCGCGACAGCGCCCGCCGGGGGCGCGAGCTGCCCAGCCCGTTGGCGTAGTAGTAGCGCACGCTGGTGCCGATGGTGCGGGTGTGCCAGTAGATGGAGACGAGGGTGAGGATCTGGTCCTTGCTGAAGCGGGTCTCCACGTCGCCGTCGCAGTCGCTCCACGACCGCAGCTTCTCGGTGACCCAAGCCGCGACGCCCGCCGGCGAGTCGGTCAGCCCGAAGGCCAGGGTCTGCGGCTTGGTGCCCTGGATGCGCTGGTAGCCGGTCTCGTCGACCGACCACGCCTCGGCGCGGGCGAGATAGTCGCGCTCCTCGTCGGTCTCGGGCGGGCGCTGCGCCCGCGGGGGCGCGCCGGGGGTGTGGATGCCGACCACGCGGTCCGGATACGCGGCGCCGAGGGCGCGGGTGACGCCTGCCCCCCAGTCGCTGCCGTAGGCGCCGAAGCGTTCGTAGCCGAGGCGGTCCATCAGGGCCACCCACAGCTCGGCGGTGCGGGCGATGTCGGTGCCTTCCAGGGGCTCGCCCGAGAAGCCGAAGCCGGGGATGGACGGCACGACGACGTGGAACCCGTCGGCCGCGTCGCCGCCGTGGGCGGCGGGGTCGGCGAGGGGGCCGACCGAGGGCAGCATCTCCCACACGGTGCCCGGCCAGCCGTGGGTCAGCAGCAGGGGCAGCGCCCCCTCGCGGGGGCTCCGCTGGTGGATGAAGTGGAGGCGCTGTCCCTCGATCTCCGTCGTGTAGTGGTCGAATGCGTTCAGGGCGGCCTCGTGGGCGCGCCAGTCGTACTCGTCGCGCCAGTAGGCGATCAGCTCCTCGAGGTAGGCGCGGTCGGTGCCGTAGCCCCACGGCTCGCCCGGCGAGTCGGGCGGCCACCGGGTGGCCGCGAGCCGGCGCCGGAGGTCGTCCAGCGCTTCGTCGCCGACCTCGATGGTGAAGGGAGCGATGTCGGCCTGTGCCGCCGCCGTCGCGCTCGCCGCCGCGGCCCGGGCGGGGGCGGCCCCGGCCGCGAACGGCGCGGCGATGCCGGCCGCGGCCATCGTCTTCAGAAGCGTCCGCCGGTCCAGTTGCTGTTCTGACATCGGGTTCTTCTGCTGTTCTGACATCGGGTTCTTCCTCTCGTGCGTTTCGCTCGCGTCGCCCAGTGTCCCGCAACTGTGGTTCGTGGAACGATTGTGAGCGGCATTACCTCAGCTCTTGCAGGCATTCACAGAGATTCAATCGGTATCGCGACTTCACAGCCGGGGACACCAGAACCAGACCCGAGGGCCGACGCCGATGGGTCACTCCGGGTCATCGGGGGTTGCCGGGGTCGTCGAAGTTGCCGGGGTCGTCCGGATCGTCGTTGCCATCGAGGCCTTCGTGGCCGCCCGGCGCCACGGAACTTCCGGGTCCTCCAGGGGCGTCGGGTCTTCCGGCGCCTTCCGACGCGTCGATGCCGCCCGTCACGCCGGTGGTGTCCGCCGCGCTCGGCTCCTCGTTTGAGAGGAGATCCGACAGCGCACTCCGGACATCCGACAGGTCGAGCCCTCCCAGGCGGTCGCCGACGGGACCGAGCCAGGGTCTGGCCGCGTCGACGATCTCGGCTCGATGCTGCCAGGCCCAGACCCCGGCCAGCACCAGGCCGACGAAGACGATGAGCTTGAAGGCGAAGGCGATGATGTGTCGGAGCAGGTAGATGCCCACGAGCAACGCCGCGACGACGGCGACGAGGACGAGATCGTTGGACAGGGGCCCCATGGTGCGGTCTCGGGATCTTGTCGGCTGCTGCGGGCAGACTGCGCACCCGAGGGTCGCGGCGGGAGTCTCGCTTGCGCGAGCTCCTCCGGTGCGGGCGCCTGCGGCGGTGCGGGCGACCCGGCCCGCGCGACGGGCTGAGCGCCGCCTCGGCTACCCCTCTGCGCACGCCGGGCGCTCGAGCCGCGGAGCCCGACCCGCGGTCAGCGTAGCACGTCCTTCCCGGTTTGGCGCCGGGAACCGGCGCTGGCCCGGCCAGGCGGGTCGATCCGGCTCACGGCGTCGGGGTCGGGGTCGGGGCGACGGCGGTGTCGACGAGGAGGCGCTCGAAGGGAGGAATCGCCGGGGAGGGCTATAATCCGGCCCCTGCACAGAACAAGGAGACCCCGTGACACGAGACACTGCGGCGGCGCCGGCACGGCGCCGCAAACCCATGCTCCCGCGCGCGGCGCGGCCGGCCGCGATCGTCTTCTCGCTCTCGCTGTCGATGGCGGGCGCAGCCGGCGCCCAGGACTTCCGCCTGATGGAGACGACCATCGACGACGTGCACGCCGCCTTCGCGTCGGGGCAGTTGACGTGCCGCGAGCTGGTCGAGGGCTATCTCGCCCGCATCGAGGCCTACGATCAGGCCGGCCCCGCGCTGAACGCCGTCGAGCACGTCAATCCGCGCGCGGCGGAGGAGGCGGAGGCCCTCGACGCCGCGTTCGCGGAGTCGGGCCCGACCGGCCCCCTCCACTGCGTGCCGGTGCTCCTCAAGGACCAGGTCGAGACCCGCGACATGCCGACGACCTACGGCTCGGCGCTGTTCGACGGGTTCATGTCGGGGCGCGACGCCACCATCGTCACCCGGATGCGCGAGGCGGGGGCGATCATCCTCGCCAAGACGACCATGGGCGAGTTCGCCTCGCGCTACGTCGGGTCCGGCTTCGGCATCATCCGGAATCCCTACGACCCCACCCGCAACCCGAGCGGGTCGTCGGGGGGCAGCGGGGCCGGCGCCGCCGCCAACTTCGGCCTCGTCGCCATCGGCGAGGACACCGGCGGCTCGATCCGCGGCCCGGCCGCCGTGCACAGCCTCGTCGGCCTGCGACCCACGGTGCCCCTGGTCAGCCGCCACGGGATGATGCCCGCCAACCCCTCGAGCGATACGCTGGGGCCGATGACCCGCACCGTGCGGGACGCCGCGATCCTGCTCGACGCGATCGCCGGCTACGACCCCAACGACGCGGTGACCGCCTACGCCGCCGGCCGCGCGCCCGACTCGTACGTCGACGGCCTCGACCCCGACGGTCTGCGCGGGGCCCGCATCGGGGTCGTCCGCGAGCCCATGGACGCCGAGACCGACCCCGAGTCGGACGACTACCGGCAGGTGCGCCGGCTCGTGGACCGGGCCGTCGCGGACCTCCGGCGGCTCGGGGCGGAGGTGGTGGACCCGGTCGAGGTGCCGGGCCTCGACGAGGCGCAGGCGACCTACGTCAGGAACAGCTTCGAGACGGAGGAGGCGACCGACGCGTACCTCGCCGAGCTGCCCGAGGCGCCGATGCGCTCGTTGCGCGAGATCCTGCTGGCGGGGCGGGTCAACCCGTGGCGGGCCAGGGGGCTGATGAACGTGGTGGGCCGGTCGACCTCGGAGCAGGAGTACCTGGCGGTCCTCCAGGCCCGGGAACGCCTGCGGCGCGCCGTGCTCGCGGTGCTGGCCGACCACGACCTCGATGCGTTGGTCTACGCGACCTTCGACCACCAGACGACGCTCATCGCCCCCGACGTCCTGACCAATCCGAACCCCGAGGACGGCTACGCCCGCGGGAACAACCGCTACCTGAGCCCGGTCATCGGCTTCCCGGCCCTGACCGTGCCCGCCGGCCTGACCGACGACGGGCTTCCGGTCGGTCTCGAGCTGCTCGGCGGGCCGTTCGCCGAGGCGGCGCTGCTGCGCCTGGGCTACGCCTACGAGCAGGGCACCCACCGGCGGGAGGCCCCGGCGACGACCCCGGCGCTGGGCGGTCAGGCGTCGGCGCCGTAGAACGGCGCGGGCCCGGCGGGTCGGGCGCCGGCGGGGCCGCCGGCGACGATGTCGGACCAGGACGGCGGCCCTCGCGGGAGAGGGGCGGGGCGGCGGGAGAGACCCGCGATGCCGCGGTCCGCATGGTGCGGAACCGTGGCGGGTTGCTATAGTGCGGACGTGATCCGCCGATGTGCGGGTTTCCCGATCAGGTGGTCGAAGGGGCGGCCGCGGAGCGGCGGCCTTCCGGTAGTGCGTGCAGGGGAGGACGACATGAGCGCCAGGGGATGCACGGCGTGCCTTTCCGGACTGGGCCTGTTGGCGACGGCGGTGCTGCTGGGGGGCGGCCCCGCCCCGGGGGTCCTGGCCGCCGGGGACGACATCGCGGGGACGGTGACCGGCGCGGCCGGCCCGGAGGCCGGCGTCTGGGTGATCGCCGAGACCGGCGACTTCGACACGTCGTTCCGCAAGACGGTGGTGACCGACGACGCCGGGCGTTTCCTCGTGCCCGACCTGCCGGACGCGAGCTACGAGGTCTGGGTGCGCGGCTACGGGCTCGTCGACTCCCAGAAGACCTCCGCGCGGCCCGGCGACCGGCTCGAGCTGACGGTGCGCGCGGCCGCGTCCCCGCGGGAGGCGGCCGAGATCTATCCCGCCAACTACTGGTACTCGCTGCTCGAGGTGCCCCCGGCGAGCGACTTCCCCGGCACCGGCCCGCGCGGCAACGGCATCGGCACCGCCATGCGCACCCAGGCCGACTGGATCGACCGCATGAAGGACGGCTGCCAGCTCTGCCACCAGCTCGGGAACCACGCCACGCGCGAGATGCCCATGCTGGATCTGGACGACTTCGACTCGACCGCCGACGCCTGGAACTACCGCCTCCAGGCGGGCGGGGCGGGGCCGGCGATGGCGGCCGAGATCAACCGCATCGGCCGGCCGCGGGCGATTCGGCTCTATGCCGAATGGACGGACCGCATCAGGGCCGGCGAGGTGCCGCCGGCGCCGCCGCGGCCGCAGGGCGTCGAGCGCAACGTGGTCCTGACGTCGTGGGGCTGGGGCCACCCCCGCGGGATGGTGCACGACAACGTCTCGACCGACAAGCGCAACCCCACCCTCTATCCGAACGGACCCATCTACGGCGTCGGGGGAGCGGGCCTCGTCATCACCGACATCGCCGCCCGCCGGTCGGTGCGCATGGACCTGCCGACCCGCATCGAGCGGCCCCGGCAGGCCACCAACTACGAGGGCTCGTCGGCCCGGGTGCCGTCGCTCTACTGGGGCGACGAGCCGGCCGGGCTGGTCAGCCGCAGTGCACATAACCCGATGATGGACGACGAGGGCCGGCTCTGGATCACCCAGGCGGTGCGGCCCAACGACGTGCCCGGCTGGTGTCTGGAGGGGTCGGACCATCCGTTCGCGCGGTACTATCCGATTCAGCACCGCGACGAGTCGCGGCAGGTGTCGTACTACGACCCCGAGACCGGCGAGTTCGAGCTCATCGACACCTGCTTCTTCACCCACCACCTGCAGTTCGCCGACGACGCCGACGACACCCTCTGGCTGAGCGGATCGACCGAGGCGGTGGGCTGGCTGAACACCCGCCTCTACGACGAGACCGGCGACGAGCGGGCCGCCCAGGGGTGGTGCCCGACCGTCATCGACACCAACGGCGACGGCGTCATCACGAAGCCGTGGAACGAGCCGGACCGGGACGGCGCGGTCGAGATCGACCCGGCGCGGGACACCCGCATCGGCAGCCTCGACAAGTTCCGCCGCGCCTACGGCATCATTCCCCATCCCGACGGCTCGGTCTGGATCACCCGGCGCTTCCCGGTGCCGGGGCAGCTCATCCGGATCGAGCGCGGCGACAACCCGCCGGAGACCTGCAAGGCCGAGGTCTACGAGCCGCCCTACGATCCGGCCGGCGACCCCGGTCTGTGGGGATACGGCCCCCGCGGCATCGACGTCGATCTGAACGGCTTCGTGTGGACGGCGCTGGGCGGCAGCGGCCACGTCGCCAGCTTCGACCGCGACAAGTGCCGGGTGCTCGCCGGCCCCGAGGCGACGGGGCAGCACTGCGCCGAAGGCTGGACGCTTTACCAGACGCCGGGTCCGCGGATGAGGGGCGTCGAGGGCACGGCCAACGCCGACTACCACTACTACCACTGGGTCGACCAGTTCGACACCCTCGGCCTCGGCGAGAACGTGCCCATCACCACCGGCACGACCTCCGACGCCCTGCTGGCCCTGCTGCCCGGGACGGGGGAGTGGGTCACCATGCGGGTGCCCTATCCGCTGGGGTTCTACAGCCGCGGCCTCGACGGCCGCATCGACGACCCCGACGCGGGCTGGAAGGGCCGCGGGGTGTGGGCCAGCTTCAACACCGGCTCGACCTTCCACCTGGAGGGCGGCAAGGGGATGACGAGCGAGATCGTCCGGTTCCAGATCCGGCCGGATCCTCTCGCCGAGTAGCGCGTGGACCAACGTTCCCGGGCGGGTCGCCGCGCGTGGCGACCCGCCCGGGAACGCGGCGATCCGCCGAGGCCGCGGCGGGCGCGCTCGGCGCTACTGGCGGGTGAGCGTCAGGGTGCCGCTGTCGGTGACCGGCGGCACGCCGGGCGAGACGCGACGGTCCGCCGAGGCCGCGGCGGGCGCGCTCGGCGCTACTGGCGGGTGAGCGTCAGGGTGCCGCTGTCGGTGACCGGCGGCACGCACGACGTGTTGGTCGTCCAGGTTCCCTCCAGCGTCGTCGCCGTGAACGAGGTCACCGTCACGGCGAGCGCGCAGCCCGGCGCGAAGTACTGCCGGAACACCTCGACGTCGTCGCGGAACCCGAAGGACAGATCCGCCGTCGTGTCCGTCGCCGTCCCCGTCACCGGTCCGGACAGGGCGATCTCGGCGGGCGCCCCGAATCCGACCAGGATGGCGGGCATCGGCATCGACCAGTCTCCGGTCACCGCGGCGTCGGTCTGAGTGAGGGTTGCGGTGACGGCGTCGGACTGGATCAGGGTGCCGGTGGCCGACCCGCTCCAGGAGCCGGTGAGGGTGACCGGCTGGGGCTCGGGCTCCGTCGGCGCCGTGGGGCTGGCGTTCTGACAGGCTGCCGTCAGCACGATGCCGCAGAGAACGATCGCCAGGCGAAGGTCGTTGCTTTTCGTCATGATTCGGTCCGATCTCGTTCCAGCGCCGACCCCCGGCCGGAGGGGCAGCGGCGTTCACCGCGGCCCATCGTGCGATGGCCGCTGTGCGACGTTTCGGCTGCGGGATGTCCCGGCTGTAGCGGAGCCCGGCTATGACCGAGCCCGGCCTGCAATCGAGGGAATGGTGCCGAGGGCCAGAATCGAACTGGCGACACCATGATTTTCAGTCATGTGCTCTACCGACTGAGCTACCTCGGCATATGTAGGGGGCCGGATGCTGCGAACTCCCTGGGTGCGACGACCGGAATGGGGCCGCGTCCGTGGCTCCACCAAGATACCCTACACCGCGACGGCCGCGCAACCGGTTGGCGCCACGGCGCCGTCACGCGGTTCCAGTTTCTCATCGATGCCGCGCGACGGCGGTTGACAGGCCGGGGCCGGGCAGGGCCGACGGAGCCGGGCGGCGCACGCCGGTCTGCTATACTCACGGGTCATGCTTCGCAGTGTCTTGTGCGTCGTCGGCCTGCTGGTCGTGCTTGAGATGCCTGCCGGTGCCTATCTGGATCCCGGAACGGGCAGCATGCTGCTGCAGGCCCTTCTCGGGGGCGTCGCGGCTCTGGGTGTGGTCGCGAGGCTCTACTGGCATCGTCTGACAGCGGTTTTTTCCAAGCTGCAGCGTTCCAGGCGCTGACCGCCGGGAGCCCGCCAAGGGTCGGCGACGGGCGTTCCGGCCCGGCTCGCCCGTGCCGCAGATGATTGCTCAAGAGCCGTCCGCACGGTTCGACACCGGGTCGTTCCGGGATCCCGACACCCGTGTCTTCTTCTTCAAGGGAGCGCCGTTCCGGTGCCTGTCGGCCCGCGCCCTCGAGGATTGGCAGCGCCTCGCCAGGACCGACTTTCATGCCCGGTTCATGGCCGATCGCCGCGTGATTCCGACGCGGTTGGTGACCGACGACGAGTCGCTGCCGCCTCTCGCATCGCGCTGGGTGGCGGTGCTGGAGCACGAGCGGGTGCCGGTGGTGTCGTACCCCTACGAGTGGTCCTTCGGGATGCTCAAGGACGCCGCCCTGTTGCAGCTCGACGTCACGCGCGCCGCGCTCGACGAAGAGATGACCCTCAAGGACGCGACCGCGTTCAACGTCCAGTGGTACGGCACGCGTCCCACGTTCATCGACATCGGATCGTTCACGGAGTACGTCGCGGGGGAGCCCTGGGCCGGCTACCGCCAGTTCTGCGAGACGTTTCTCTACCCGCTACTGCTGCAGGCCTACCGGAACGTGCCGTTCCACCCCTGGCTGAGGGGCAGCCTGGAGGGCATCACGGCAGAGCAGTGTCGTGCGCTGCTGCCGGGCCGGCACCTCCTGCGGCGCGGCGTGCTGGCCCACGTGTACCTGCAGGCGAAGGCGCAGGCACGCTACGATGACACGTCGGCGGACGTCCGACAGGAATTGCGCGCCGCGGGGTTCGGCGCGTCGCTGATCAAGCACAACATCGACGGACTGCGCGGAACCGTCGAGCGGCTACGCTGGGACACTCCGCGCTCGACCTGGTCGGAGTATCAGCGGGAGCACTCCTACGACGACGCCGACCTCCAGCGCAAGGCGGATTTCGTCGAACGGATCCTGGCCGCTCGACGCTGGCCGCTGGTCTGGGATCTCGGGTGCAACACGGGCCGCTATTCCCGTCTCGCTGCGAAACACGCCGACTACGTTCTGGCGCTCGATGCGGACCACGTCGTCGTGGAGCGCCTGTACCGGGCTCTCGATGCCGACGGGCCCGAGAACGTCCTGCCGCTGGTGGCCGACATCGCCAATCCGTCGCCGGGCCTGGGATGGCGCGGGCGCGAGCGGCTGCCGCTCGGCGACCGTTGCGCGCCCGCGCTCATTCTGTGCCTCGCCTTGGTGCACCATCTCGTGATCGGCCGGAACATCCCGCTCGACGACTTCGTCGACTGGCTCGCGCAGTTCGAGGCCGAGGTGATCCTGGAGTTCGTCGGTCGCAACGACCCGATGGTGGAACGGTTGCTCCGTAACCGACGGGATCAGGAGTTGGACTACTCCGAAGCCTCGGTCAGGGCGGTTCTTGAACGGCACTTCGGCGACGTCACCCGCGAGACGCTGACGTCCGGCACCCGCACGCTGTACCACTGTCGGCCCAAAGCCAGATGAACGGTTCAAGCCCGTCGGAAGCTCCCTTGCCGCTGTGGACGCGCTTCGCCGACGGCCTCGCGCTTCTGCTCGCCGCCGTCGCGCTCAGCTCTGCCGTCTTCGGGCCGATTCGATTCGGGACGCTGTTCTCCATGTCCACGCCCGGGCGGGCGTTGGTCGCGCTGCTCGTCGTCGTTGGCCTGCGGCACGGTCTGGTACGCGCGCATCCCTTGCATCACCGTGTCCGGGAATGGCTGCGTCATGCGCGGTGGCGACCCGGGTCGACGCCGCAAGAGTCGGCCGCCGACGCCGGGTGGGCGATGTTGCACATCGCCGGCCTGTGGGGCCTCGCCGTCGCGCAGCCGGTCTTCGATCTGGTGGGGCGCAGCCCCGAGTTCCTGGTGGCCCACGACATGTGGCCGGGCGGCCTCCTGTTGCTGGTGGCGGTCGTCTGCCTCGGCGGTCCGGCCGCCTGCCTGCTCGCCATCGGGGCGGCCGGCCTCGCGGGTGGCCTCGTGTGGCGGCGACGTGTCGCGACCGTCGCCGTCGGGGCGCTGGCCGGCGTCCTGGCGCTCGCGGTCCTCAAGTCGCTGGGCGGCTCGCCCGGCTCCTTCCTGGTCGCGCTGGCCGCAGCCACCGGTGCCGGTGCCGCGCACGCGTACCGCCGGTTCCCGCCCGTCCGATTGTTCGCCACGTTCCTGACGCCGGCCGTCGTCGTCGTGCCGGCGATGTTCCTGCTCAACCCCGGCGTCGGTCGTCTGCTCGTGCCGGCCGAGGACGTCGGTGCGCTCGACGGCGTGACGTTCGGCGCCACGCCGCCGGTGGTGGTGGTGGTCTTCGACCAGTTGCAGCTCGCGGCGCTGCTGGACCGGGAGGGCAACCTCGATCGCACCAACTTTCCGCACTTCGCGGCGCTCGCCGACGACGCCACCTGGTTTCGCAACGCGACCGCGGTGGGCGAGATGACCCAGTATGCGCTGCCCGCGATACTGACCGGCACGTATCCGTCGCCCGACCGCCTGCCGGTGTCCGCCGACCATCCGGGGAACCTGTTCACGCTGCTGGGCGGCCGGTATCGGCTGCACGTCGAGGAGCCGCTGTCCGAGCTGTGCCCGGAATCGCTGTGTCCGGCCGAACGGGCGCTGGGCGCCTGGCTCGCGGGGGTCGTGAGCGACCTCGCCGTCGTGTTTCTGACCGTGGTGCTGCCGGACGACCTGACCGTCTGGTTGCCGCCCGTGGATCAGAACTGGAACGACTTCCTGGCCAACGACACGTTCCAGAACCGCTGGCGGGCGGCGCGGGTCGACGACCGGCGGCAGACGGTCACGCGCTTCATCGAGTCGATCAACGGCGCCGGTCCGACGCTGCACTTCATGCACGTGCTGCTCCCGCACGAGCCGTGGCTGTACCTGCCCACGGGGCAGCAGTTCACGGCCCTGCGGCAGAACGTCGGCCTTCAGGGAGGCCGGTGGGTCGACGATCGGTGGGCGGCCGCGGTCAACCACCAGCGGTACCTGCTTCAGTTGGGATACGTCGACACGCTGCTCGGCCGTCTGGTGGGGCGCCTGCGCGAGGTGGACGCCTACGACGACGCGCTGATCGTGGTCACCGCGGACCACGGCGCCAGCCTGCAGCCCGGCGCGTCGTTCCGCCGACCGACGCGAGACTCGTTCGCGGACATCGGGGCGGTGCCGCTGTTGGTGAAGCGGCCGGGGCAGCGAGAGAGTGCGGTGGTAGACGCCAACGTCGAGGTGATCGACGTGCTGCCGACGCTGGCGGCGGAGCTCGGCGTAGAGTTGCCGTGGCCGGCCGACGGAGCGGACGTGCTCGATCCGGCGCTCGCGCCGCGACCCGCCAAGGTGATGTTCTTCGACGGCGCGAGAAGCCGCGTCGAGGGGCCGCGCGACGTCCTCGCCCAGGTGGCGGAGAGCGCCGCCCGCAAGTTCGAGTGGTTCGCGACCGGCGACCCGCTCGACATGCGCGCTTTTCACGGCCGCTACGGCGAGCTGATCGGCCGGCCGGCCGATCCCCTGCGAGCGGCGCGGCCCTCCGACCTCGAGGTGGTTGTCGACACGTTGCCGCTCCTGCAGGACGTCGATCTGGAAGCGGAGTTCCTCCCTGCCCACATTACCGGTGCCGTGCCGGACCTGCCGGACGATGCGCGGGCCCCGATGCTCGCGGTCGCTCTCAACGGGGTGGTCGCGGCGATCACCCGGCCGTACTCGTTTCCGGTCCTCGGTCGCCGTGCCGCCTGGGAGGCGATCGTCGATCCAGCGCGGCTGGAGCCCGGCGTCAACGCGTTGGAGGTGTTCGAGATTCTCGGCGAGCCCGCCGATGGGTCCATCGCGCTGGCGGCGGCGGGCGGCTCAAGCCCGGGTGGGGCGTGGCCCAACCTCGTCCTGGACGCGGAGCTACAGATGCTCGGGGCGCAAGCGTCCGGCTTCTACGGCATGGAGTGGGCGGGGGCGCGGCCGTTCCGCTGGACCCGCGGAGATGCGCGCCTGCAGACGCCGCTCGATTCTCGACCGGCAGAGATCGCGATCAGCGTGCTGATGACCGGCCCGGCCAAGCAGCTCCGCATCGCGGTCGACGGATGCACGCTCTTCGATCAGACCATCCACGGGCGCTGGGACGCCACGTTCGATCTGGGAGACTGCCGGCTCTCGCCACCCGAGGTCGAGATCGTTCTGCAGAGCGACACGCACGTTCCCGGGACCCGCGACACACGCACGCTCGGGGTTGCCGTCAGCTCGATCGAGCTGCGCGGCGCGGCTCCAGCGCGCTGACCGAGGTCGCCGCGTGGCAGCCCCACCGCGGGCGACGGGTGCGATCGGCCGTCGGTGTTCCACCACGTCCGTCACGACGTTGGCTCCCACGATTGCAGCGTAGTCACGGTCGAATCGGAACAGCTCGAGACGCGGTACTGGCAACGGTCTCGGCCGAAGCGTCCGTCCGGCTGACTCGTGCTTGCCGCACTCCGGTGTCCCCGCGCATCGCGGGTCGCCGGCAGGCGCGACAATGACGCCCAGGGAAGGGCGCCGCTCGGCGCCTGACTCAGCGCTGCCGGTACAGGAACAGGATCTGCCGCCGGTCCCGGTCGTCGACGGTCACCGGAATCGTCGCCGCGCCGCCCATTCCGGGGGCCTCGTAGGCGAAGGTCTCGTGCAGCTCCAGCCCCGGGCGGGGGTTGGCCGCGGGGGTGAGCAGCCAGAGGCGCGCGCCGTCGGCCGCGCCTTCGAACGACGGCATCAGCTCCCCGACCTCGCTCGCCTCGTGGAACGGGAAGACGCGCAGGCCGAAGTAGTGCGTCAGCGGCGTCTGCAGGTGCGCCGGCGTCGGGAAGCGCGTCCCTTCCCGGAACCCTTCGACATCGAACAGGAGGACGTCGTTTCCGACGACCCCGGCGATCCGGCTCATGGCGTGGTACGGCTGTGCGCCCTCGCGGACCGGCATCTGCTGCGCCGTGAAGAACAGTTGGAACGGAATGGCGGCCAGTATCGCGGCCACGCCGAGGCGGCGGAACGCGCCGGGCGCCGCGACAAGGCCGACCGCGACCGCGATGGTCAGGCTGTAGGGCACGATCTCGCCCAGCAGGTGCCGGGCGTGGTCGTCGTGCTGATGGGCGACGGAAATGCTCGTCGGCAGGGCGGCGGCCATGCAGACGGCGAGAAAGACGTACAGAATGGCGGTCGGCCATCGCCGCTCGGGCCGGTGCATGCCCCATACGGCCACCGCGGCCAGCCAGGGCGTCACGTAGAGCAGCCAGCCCGCCGCGCCGGACTGCAGGAAGATGCCGGCGCCCGACCCGACGTCGCCGGGCTCGCGATGGAGGGTGTCGCCGGCGTAGAGTTCGGTGAACCCGATCAGGTACGCCTGCACGAGGCTGCCGGCCAGCGCGGCCGCGACCAGCAGCGACGCCAGCCTGGTCCACGGACGCGAATCGGCGGCCCGCGTCAGAAGCCGCTGCACGGCCGGGCGCCGCGGGTTCCTCGCGACCTCGGCCAGCCCCACCGCCGCGAGAGCCAGCGCCCCCGCGACGACGAGCGGCCAACCGTCCCCCAGCAGATGGCCGAGAGTCCGATCGTGGGCGCTCGGCGTGTCGCCCGTCGAGTACCCCAGGCCATAGATCACGGACGCCCCGTACAGACCTGCGACGACGACGCAGAAGCCGAGGACGAGGCGGGCCCGGGCCTCCCGGTTTCTCAGCTTCAGCCCTGCCCCGAGCCCGAAGAGCGGCGCCAACGCAAGGAGGTACGGGAAGGCGGCGGCGCGCGTGAAGAAGACCAGCGACACGCAGGCGGCGGCCAGGGTGACGAGAGACCCCGTGGTCCCGGCGGGTGCGGCGCGCCGCATGCCGCGGTACGCCCGCGCCAGGTAGTAGAACCCGAGCGACGAGAACGCCAGCGCCACCGCCTCGGGGGCCGGAGACCGGCTGAAGAAGACTTGGAGGGGATTGGTCGCCGCGAGGATCCCGGCCGCGAACGCGGCCGCGCGCGAGCCGGTCAGCTCGAACGCCAGCAGCGACAGACCCAGCACTCCGAGCAGGCCGAAGAACCCCGGGGCGTGGAAGCGGGCGCCGTCCCCGAATACCTCGCCGAAGATGGCCATCCACAACGGGTGCAGGGGCTGGAGCCGGAACACGTCGCCGTCGCGCGCGGGCGAGAGACCCTCGGGCCGCATCGGGCTCTCCGACCCCGAGTCGTCGGGCCCGCCGGCGCGGTAGATCTCCCTCGACCGCTCGTCGGGGAGCGCCTCCGGCAGCCGGTCGTCCACGAACGCCGTGCCCTCGCGCTGGAGGTGGGCCGACATGCTGGCGTAGATGCCCGGTACCCGGTCGCCGTCGAGGGTCGGGAACGGCTCGGTGCGGAACAACAGGGCCGCGAGAAGCACGAGCAGGAGGACAGGACCGACCGGCCTGCCGGCCGAGGCGCGTTGGGCGTCGAACCGGGCCGGTGTGAACCACCGGACCACACAGGCGAGGATGAGCCCCGCGATGACCGCGATTCGGGCGTCGAACCGGCTCACGACCAGCAGGGAAATCGCCGTGAAGGAGATCGAGACCACCGAGAGGACGATGAAGTCGACGGTCCGGAAGAACGTCAGGTCGGCCCGGGGCCAGTCCTCCTTCCGGGTCGCCCGGGCCGCGTCGGCCAGCCAGATCCTCCGGCCCCACTGACGCAGGCGGACGTGGGCGGGCGGCGTGCGGACGAGAAGGTGGCGCAGGCCGGCGACCAACGCGGCCATCGCCAGGGGCCGCCAGGGATTCGTGACCGAGAGTCCGGGGACCTGGAAGCCGCCGAAGACCGCGGCCTGCAGGGCGGCCGCGCCGAGGAGCAGGGCAAGGACGTCCGCGACCCGTACCCAGCCGGGCAGGACCGGCTCCGGCGAGGCGGGGGGGACGAGGTCGTTGCGCAAGGGCGTCCTCGGCGATTGATCGCCGCGGGGCTTCCGCTCCGGTTCAGCCGGGATCCGGGCCGCGTGGACGGCGCAGGTGCCCGACAGCATCGATCGCGCCGCAGGGGCGGCGGCTGGGTCCCCGGCACGCTCTCCGGGCTAGTGTACCGTAAGTCCGGGCCGGGCGTCGGCGACCGCTTGGCGCGGCCGGCGGGTTGTGACACACTCGGGCGGAACCGGCCGGCGCGCCCGGCCGGCGCCGTCTGGGAGGAATCATGAGAAAACGCATCGGAGCGCTGGCGCTTGCCGCGGTGTGCGCCGGCGGCACGGCCGGGGCGCAGCAGGTGCCGGTCGAGGAGGTCGTGCTCGACAACGGGATGACGCTGCTGCTGCTTCCCCGGCCCGGGGACCCGAACGTGGCGGCGGGGTGGGTGGCCAAGGTCGGGTCCGTCCACGAGCGGCCCGGCATCACCGGCGTCGCGCACCTCTTCGAGCACATGATGTTCAAGGGCACCGCGGCCATCGGCACCCGGAACATCGAGCAGGACCTGCAGATCATCGCCGAGCTCGACGAGGTGAAGGCGGCCCTGCGGGTCGAGGAGGCGGCCCTCCTCGAGGCGCAGCGGCTGGGGCGCATCGACGACGCGGGCGACCCCGCGCACCGCACCGAGGGCCACCAGGCGCTGATGGACCGCTTCGAGGCGCTGCTCGCGCAGCAGGAGGAGCTGCTGATCCCGGAGGACTTCAGCCGCACCTACTCGGGGCAGGGCGCGTCGGGGATGAACGCGGGCACCAGCTACGACTTCACCCTGTACTTCGTCAACGTCCCCGCCAACAAGCTCGAGCTGTGGTTCTGGATGGAGTCGGACCGGCTGCTCAACCCCGTGTTCCGCGAGTTCTACGCCGAGCGCGACGTCGTCCACGAGGAGCGGCGGCTGCGCACCGACAGCACCCCCACCGGCAAGTTCGAGGAGCAGTTCAACTCGCTGTTCTGGCAGTCGTCTCCCTACAGTTGGCCGGTGATCGGCTGGCCGAGCGACCTCGAGGGCATCACGCGCGCCGAGGCGCTCGAGTTCTTCGACCTGTACTACGCGCCCAACAACCTCACCGCGGCCCTCGTCGGCGACTTCGACCCCGACGAGGCGAAGGCGCTGGCCGAGCGCTACTTCGGCCGCCTGTCGCGGGGCGACCGGCCCCCGCCGCAGCCGCGCACGCGCGAGATGCCGCAACTGAGCGAGAAGCGGATGCACGCGTACGCGGAGACCAACCCGCAGGTGGTCGTCCGCTACCACTCGGTGCCGGACGGCCACGTCGACGAGCCGGCCCTCGTGGTGCTGGGCCAACTGCTGAACGGCCGGACGGGCCGGTTCTACCGGGCCCTCGTGGAGGACCAGGGGGTCGCCACCCGGGCGTCCGGCGGGCAGTCGGGCTTCAAGTTCGAGGGCATGTTCGAGCTCCGCGGAACGGCGGCCGAGGGGCATACGCCCGAGGAGGTCGAGCAGGCGCTGTACGCCGAGATGGAGCGGTTGAAGACGGAGCCGGTGGACGAGCGCGAGCTGCAGAAGGTGAAGAACCAGAACGCGGCGTCCAACTTCCGGCAGCTTCAGGGCAACTTCTTCCTGATGTACTCGATGCTGATGCGCGAGGCGTACCGCGGCTGGGAGACCCTCAACACCGACCCGCCGCTCTACGACGCGGTGACCGCCGACGACATCTTGCGGGTGGCCGGCACGTACTTCGAGCCCGAGAACCGGACGGTGGCCATCTACTACCGGGAGGCGTCGGACGAGGCGCCGGATCCCCGTCTCGCGGGGCTCGACCCCGAGGAGCAGCAGCAGGTGCGCCAGATGGAGGCGATGATCGGCCAGTTGAACGTCGAGCAGCTCGGGCAGTTCATCGCGCAGTTCGAGCAGATGTCGTCGCAGGCGCCGCCCGAGAACCAGGACATGGTGGCGGTCGTGCTCGAGCTGCTGCGTGAGCGGCAGGCGGCCGAGGAGGGCGGACGATGACGCGCGTCGACGAGCGGCCGATGGACCGTGCGGCCCGTTCCCGTGTCCGGGGTCCGGAGCTCGCGGGCTTTCAGTGGTTCCCGCTTCGGGGTTCACGCGACCGTTCGCGGCCGACAGTGTCCCGCGGACTTCAGCGCGGCGCCGGCCTGGAGAACGTGGTCTCCGGCTCTGCTCAGCGCCCCTCCCGCCCCGGCGGGAGTCCGAGGCGCCTTGCGGCGCGGGCTCCCGGAGCGGCCCTGGCCCTGGTGGCGCTGCTGCTGGGGGCGCCGGCGGGCGCGCAGCCGATTCCCGCCCACCCCTCCGACCTCACCTACGAGCTGCTCGACTTCACCCCGCCGGTGGCCGCGGACCATCGCCACGAGCTGTCGAACGGCGTCGTCGTCTTCGTGGTGGAGGACCACGAGCTGCCGCTGGCGACGGTGGGGGTGACCGTCCGCACCGGGTCGTACCTGGACCCGCCGGACAAGGTCGGCCTCGCCGGCCTCACCGGCAGCCAGATGCGGGCGGGCGGGACCCTGACGATGAGCGCGGCCGACTTCGACGAGGAGGCCGCCTTCCTCGCCGCGCAGATCGGCAGCAGCGTCGGGGCGACCTCGGGCGGGGCCAGCGTGAACTGCCTGACCCGGGACCTCGACGCCTGCCTGGACCTCTTCTTCGACATGCTCCGGAACCCGGGGTTCGACGAGGACCGGCTGGCCCTGGCGAAGAGCCAGGCCCTGCAGCAACTGGAGCGGCGCAACGACGCGACCGCGGGCATCGAGCGGCGCGAGTGGGGGCGGCTGATGCGCGGCGACGGGCACTTCTCGACCCGGCCGCGGACCCGCGCCACGCTCGAGGCGATCACCCGCGACGACCTGGCGGCGTTCCACCGCGAGTACTACCATCCCGGGAACTTCCTCTTCACGGCGTCGGGAGACGTGGACACGGCCGGCATCCTCGCCGAGCTCGAGCGGCGGCTCGACGGATGGGAGGCGGGCACGAAAGCGGTCGCGGCGGTGCCGGCGCCGGAGTTCACCCCGTCACCGGGCCTCTACCTCGTCGACAAGGACGACGTGAACCAGGGGCGGGTCGCCATCGGCCACCTCGCGACCACCCGCGACAACCCCGACCGCTACAAGCTGCTCGTGATGAACGACATCCTCGGCGGGGGCGGCTTCAGCGCGCGCCTCCTGACCCGCGTCCGTTCCGACGAGGGGCTGGCCTACAGCGCCTCGTCGAACTACGGGCTCGGCACCTACTACGACGGCGTGTTCCGGGCCGGCTTCCAGTCGCGCAGCGAGACGGTGGCCCGGGCGACCGCGATCGTGCTCGAGGAGATCGAGCGCATTCGCACCGAGCCGGTGACCGGCGACGAGCTGCGGAACTCGATCGCGTACTTCGTGGAGACGTTCTCGCGGAACTTCTCGAGCGCCGCCTCGACGGCCGGCCTCTTCGCCGGGGACGAGTACACGGGGCGGGACCCGTCGTACCTCGCCACCTACCGCGAGAACATCGCGGCGGTGACGGCCGACGACGTCCTCGACGTGGCCCGGCGCTACCTCGATCCCGAGGCCCTGGCCATCCTCGTCGTCGGCGACCTCGAGGCGATCCTCGCCGGCGACCCGGATCGGCCGGAGTACGCCCTCGACGCGCTCCGCCCGGGGGAGGCGGTGCGCATTCCGCTGCCCGACCCGTTCACGATGGAGTATCCGGCGCCCTGACCTGGAGCCTGTGGGCGGACTCCCGCCACATCCGATTGCCGCCCAGCCACACGACCGCCGGGCGTCTGCGCCTTGACCGCCGCAGACGCCCGGTTGTGTTGGGCGGTTGCCCATGCCCGATGGGCCGAGCGGCTATTCGCCGGACTCGGCCGCGGGCAGGACGACCCGTTCGATAGTCAGGAGGCGCTGGTCGAGCTTGGCGAGGGCGATTTCGACGGCGTCGAGCCGGGCGTCGAACCGTTCCAGGGTGGCGCGAATGTCGCGCATGTCGGTGCGCAGGTCGCGCATGTCGGCGCGCAGATCGTCGATGCGGGCGTTCACGGCGCCGATCTGCGTCAGCAGCAGGCCGGCGAGCACGCCCCCGGTGCCGACGATTGCCGTGATGACGGCGATGCCGGTCCCGGCGATCCACTTCGTGTCCGTGGACATCGTACGTAGCATAACACCACCCCGCTCTCGGGTCGGCGCTGCTACTTGGCGGCTCGGAGATTGGCCGCCGGCGCGGTCTTCGGCTCGGCGTCGGCGGCGAGATTGAGCGTCTTCCGCAGCCGGGCGTCGATCGACTCGAACACCGCGGCGTTCTCCTTCAGGAACTGCTTGACCCGCTCGCGCCCCTGCCCGAGGCGCTCGCCGTCGTAGGAGAACCACGTGCCGCTCTTCTCGACGAGGCGGTTGGCGACGGCGAGGTCGAGCAGGTCGCCCTCGCGCGAGACGCCCTCGCCGTACATCAGGTCGAACTCGGCGATGCGGAAGGGCGGGGCCACCTTGTTCTTGACGATCTTGACCCGGGTGCGGCTGCCGGTGACCTGATCGCCGTCCTTGATGGCGCCGATGCGGCGGATGTCGACCCGGACCGACGAGTAGAACTTCAGCGCCCGCCCCCCGGTGGTGGTCTCGGGGTTGCCGAACATGACCCCGATCTTCTCGCGAAGCTGGTTGATGAAGATGAGGCAGGTGGACGACTTGGCCACCACCGCGGTGAGCTTCCGCAGGGCCTGGGACATCAGCCGCGCCTGCAGGCCGACCTGCGCCTCGCCCATCTCGCCGTCGATCTCCGCCCGCGGCACGAGGGCGGCGACCGAGTCGACGACCACCACGTCGGCGCCCCCGGACCGAACCAGCACCTCGACGATCTCCAGGGCCTGCTCGCCGTGGTCGGGCTGGGCGACGAGGAGGTCGTCGAGGTTCACTCCCAGCTTCTTGGCGTAGGTGGGGTCGAGGGCGTGCTCGGCGTCGACGAACGCGGCGGCCCCGCCGCGCCGCTGGGCCTGGGCGATGATCTGCAGGGTGAGGGTGGTCTTGCCCGACGCCTCGGGCCCGAAGATCTCGACGACGCGGCCGCGGGGGACCCCGCCGATGCCCAGGGCGTGGTCGATGCTGATCGATCCGGTCGAGATGTTGGGCACGGCGGTGACCGCGTCCTGCCCGAGCCGCATGATGGCGCCCTTGCCGAACTGCTTCTCGATCTGGCCCACCGCCATGTCGATGGCCTTGTTGCGCTCGCGCAGATTCCGTTCTTCGGGCATGGATGCCTCCGAGACCGGTCGGCGTCACCGTGGCGAAGGGTTCGCGAGGTGGCGAATGGGCGCCGCGTCTCGATTTGGGCCGGCGTCCCGACCGTCGCAGTAGCGCGGCGGGGCGGGACCCGGGTGTCACGGTTCGGCATTCTAGGACCGTGCCACCCTCGATGTCAAGCGAAAGTCCGGCTGTGGATCTCAATTATCCATATGTAAAAAAACAGGTTATGAGTAACAGTAACTTTCGCCATGCGGGAGGAGGAACGCAGGATCCGACATCCGGGAAGACCATCGGCGGTGCAGAATCTGCCTGACGCCGGCGCTTCGGCGGCGGGCACCGGTCACGGTCCGGCGCGGGTCGCAGGCCCCGGTGTCGGGCAAGCCGCGGCGCTCGCGGTCCGCGGCGCCGGTCGCGCCGGCGCTGCGGTGCCCGGCGGCAGCGGCCCTCGACGCGGCCTGTCGAGAACCGGGCCGACCCTGGGAGGCACGCGCCGAGGTCACTCGAGTACGTCGTTCCGTCCTCCCGGGCACGGTCGAGGGCGGGGCCGGACCGGCCCGGGAGGCACGTGCTGCGGCCCGGGGGCGGGCACCGTTCCGGTCGTTGTCGGCAGCGGGGTTTACAATGGCGGGGCCTTCGGCGCGTGCGACGGGACGACCGAACGGGCTCGGCCTGGTCGGACGGCTGCGGCCGGGGCATTCGGGAATCCGCGCCGAACGATGGGGGAGGGGCTCGTGACAGACATCAGAAGCGCGACGGCGGTGGTCGTCGGCGCCGCGGTGCTCGCGGCCTGGCCGGGGCCGGCGGCGGCGCAGCCGGAGACGGGAGCGCTCACGCTCGAGGTCGCCCCGGATCGGCTGACGCTCGCGGTGGGTGAGACGGCGACGCTGGCCGCGACCGTCCGGGACGCGGACGGGGCGCTGGTCGACGACGCGACGGTCGTCTTCTTCTCTCGCGCCCGGCGCAGCGTCGCGGTGACCCGCGGCGGCCGGGTCGAGGCGTACCGGCCGGGCGAGTTCACCCTCGTGGCCCTGGTGCCCGCCGATCCCGACAGCCGCGACCGGCGTCCCGAGGCGCGGGTGCGGGTCGAGGTGCCGGTGACGGTGCCGCTCCCGGCCGCGGCGCAGGTCGCGTTCGTCGACTCTCCGCCGAAGTACTACGTCGGCACGCGGCCGCGCCTGGCCGTCGAGGTCGTCGACGCCGTCGGCGCCGTGCGTACGGACGTCCCGGTGTCGTTCGCTTCGGCCGATGACGCCCTGGCCGAGGTCGACGGCTTCGGGTTCCTGACCCTGCACGCACCCGGCGAGGTGGAGATCACCGCAACGGCCGAGGACGTCGGCGCCCGCCTCGCCATCGAGGTCGAGACCAGCCCGGTGACGTCGCTCGAGCTGCGGGCGAGCGCCGCCGCCGCGTCGACCGGCGACGTCGTGCGGTTCACCGCCACCGCCATGGACGCGCGGGGGCTGCCGGTGCGCGGCGTGCCGGTGCGGTTCGCGGTGGGGGGCGAGACCGCGCCGACGATCATCGCGGCCGGCGCCGCCGCCCACGTCGCCGCCGACGGACGCTTCGTGGCGGAGCGTTCCGGCACCTATACCGTGCTGGCCACCACCGGCCGCCATTCCGCGTCCGCCACCATCTCCATCGGCTCGCGGGACGTACGCCGCGAGATCGAGGTGGTCGGGCGAGGGCGGGTGCTCGACCGGCACACCTCCGACCTGTGGATCTGGGAGGGGACCGACGGCCGGGACTACGCGATCACCGGGACCTGGGGCTCGGACGGGCGCTCGTACGTCTGGGACGTGACGGACCCGGCGAACATCGAGCGGCTGCACGAGGTGAACGTCGACGCCCGCACCGTCAACGACGTCAAGGTGTCGGAGGACGGCGACATCGCGGTCATCAGCCGGGAGGGGGCGTCGAACCGCAGGAACGGCATCGTCGTCCTCGGGGTGGGCAACCCGCGCGAGGGCGTGCCGATCCTGTCGGAGTTCACCGACCAGCTCACCGGCGGGGTGCACAACGTGTTCATCTCCGAGGACCACGTCTTCGCGCTGAGCGCCGGCCGCCGCTACGACGTCATCAGCCTCGAGGACCCCCGCAACCCGGAACGCGTCGGGCGCTTCGAGCTCGACACCCCCGGCCACAGCATCCACGACGTGTGGGTCAGCGACGGGGTCGCGTTCTCGTCGAACTGGACGGACGGGATCGTGGCCGTCGACGTCGGCGGCGGCGGCCGCGGCGGCACGCCCGAGCAGCCGGTCGAGCTGGGCCGCTACGCGTACCCCAGCGGGTGGAACCACTCCGCCTTTCCCTACCGCAGCCAGTCCACCGGCAAGTTCTACCTGTTCGCGGGCGACGAGTCGTTCCCCTACGGCGGCTACAGCCCGGCCCGAGGCGGCGCCCCCTCGCGCGCGGCGGGGTGGGTCCACGTCATCGACTGGAGCGACTGGGACGATCCGCAGGAGGTGGCGCGCTACCAGGTTCCGGAGGCGGGGTCGCACAACTTCTGGATCGAGGACGACGTGCTGTACGCCGCCTTCTACAACGGGGGCCTCCGGGTCGTCGACGTCTCCGGCGAGCTCATGGGCGACCTGTACCGGCAGGGCCGCGAGATCGCCATGTTCGAGCCGGCCGATCCGGACGGCTTCATCGCCAACGCCCCGATGGTGTGGGGGCCGCAGCCCTACAAGGGGCACATCTTCTTCACCGACTGGAACACCGGGCTCTGGGCCGTGAAGCTGCAGGAGCGGACGGGGCCGGGGCGGGTCATCGGCGAGCCGCGGTAGGGACCCGGGTCGGCCGCGGGGTGAAGTCTCCCGGGGGGCTTGATCGGGCGTCGGGCGGAGTCGGCGCCCGGCGTTTCCGGGGTCCTGGCGGGGGTGAGTATCGCGGCGGTGTGGACTTCCGGCCGGCCGCCGGCGGGAGATCTGCCGGACGTCGCTTCCGAGCCGGGAGTCGGCCCCGCGGCAGGCTGTTCGGCCTACGGAGGATGCACAGAGATGAATGGACGCCGGCCGGCGAGCGTGTTGATGGCGGCGGGGCTGCTGGTCTGCGGGG
Organism: Vicinamibacterales bacterium; assembly: GCA_965261285.1. Classification (GTDB taxonomy): domain Bacteria; phylum Acidobacteriota; class Vicinamibacteria; order Vicinamibacterales; family UBA8438; genus JAJEEA01. Next base: position 1,689,705 of record OZ253457.1, read on the forward strand.
CGTCCGCGGCGCAGGATGCGCCGGTGCGCAGCTACTACGTCTACGTCGCGGCCGAGTCGGACGACGAGGTGTCCGTCGTCCGCTACGGGCTCGCCGGCGCCGAGGTGGTGAAGACGGTGACGGTCGGCAGCTACCCGGCCGAGATCGAGGGGCCGCACGGCCTCAACGTCGACCCCGACGGGCGCCACTGGTACGTCTCGATCGCCCACGGGTTCCCCTACGGCAGCGTGCACAAGTACGAGACCGGCACCGACGCGTGGGTGGGCGACGTCACCCTCGGCCTGTTCCCCGCGACCCTCGACGTGTCGGCGGCGACCGGGCTCCTCTTCGCCGTGAACTTCAACCTGCACGGTCCGATGGAGCCCAGCAGCATCTCGGTGGTCGAGGTCGACACGATGAGCGAGGTCGCCCGCGTCGACACCGGCGTCCGGCCCCACGGGGGGCGCCTCGGCCGGGACGGCTCGGCCTTCTACTCGGTCAACATGATGGACTTCGAGCTCGTCGAGCTCGACGCGTTCACGTTCGAGATCACCCGCCGGCTCCCGCTCGGCGACGGCGTCATGCCGACCTGGGTCACGCGTCCCACCGCGGACGGGAAGGTCTACGTGACCGGGAACAACGTCGCCCGCATCTTCGAGATCGACCTGGAGGGCTGGCGCGTCGAGCGGACCTTCGAGACCGGGGCGGGTCCCTACAACATCGACGTCAGCCCCGACGGCACGCGCATGGTCGCCACCTACAAGAACGGCGACGCGGTGGGGTTCTGGGACCTCGCCAGCGGGGAGGAAGTCGCCCGCACGCCCACCAGCCGCACCATTCCCCACGGTGTCGTGGTGACTCCCGACGGCGAGCTTGCGTTCGTCACCCTGGAGGGCGTCGGGGCCGACCCCGGCACGGTGGAGATCTACCGGATGGCCACCGGCGAGCGGGTCGGCGCCGTCGACGTCGGCAAGCAGGCCGGCGGCATCGCCTTCTGGAAGCAGGAGGATCCGGAGTTCGGGCGGTAGCCTGCACCGTGGAACGGTTCAGGCTCGTGGCGGGTTGGTCTGGCGCCGAGCGGGGCTGCAGGCGACGGTCGGCGGGTCAGGCCGCTCCGGTGTCGGACCGTAACGCCCGTGTGTTGCGAAAAGCGATCGCCCGTGCTAGGCTCAGCACATGGGCGACACTCGCGCTCTCATCCTGACCACCATCGGTACCGGTGTCGCGGTGATCACCGTCCTGTCGATGCAGATTGCTGCCGTCAACACCCGTATCGACGACATGAACCTGCGTATCGACGACATGAACCGGCGCATCGACGACATGAACCGGCGCATCGACGAATTGCGCACCGAGGTTCGCGATCTCCGCGCCGGCCTCGTTCGCCTCGATGAACGTCTGGATGCCGTCCAGGTTGCCGTCGGCAAGGTCGAGCAACGCCTCGATACGCAGGAGCGGGTGTTGCTGCCGCCCCGCGAACCCGACGGGGACTAGTGCTGCGTCACGCCATAATCTTCGGGTGCCGACTGGCCCTATGGGTCACATCGTCAACGACTTGCCGGCACCGCATACCCGAACTCTTGGCTGTGGCACTGCACTAGCCGGACCGGACCGACGCTCGTTCGGAGTGCTCCAACCGCTCGCAGCAGTCTGCCTTCGGCCCGTCAGCGTTCGACGGCGAGGGCCACGCCGTTGCCGCCGCCGAGGCACAGGGTGGCGACGCCCCGCCTGGCGTTCCGGTTGCGCATGGCGTAGAGCAGCGTCGTCAGGATGCGGGCGCCGCTGGCTCCGATGGGGTGGCCGAGGGCGACCGCCCCGCCGTTGACGTTGACCTTGTCGGGGTCGATGCCCAGCTCGCGGACGACCGCGAGGGCCTGGGCCGAGAACGCCTCGTTCAGCTCCATGAGGTCGACGTCGTCCATCGACCAGCCCACCTTGGCGAGCAGCTTGCGGACCGCTTCGACGGGGGTCATCAGCAGCCACTTCGGCGCGAGCCCGCTCACCGCCTGCCCCACCACCCGGGCCATCGGCGTCAGGCCGAGGGCCTCGGCCCGGTCGGCGGCCATGACGACGACGGCGGCGGCGCCGTCGTTCACGCCCGGGGCGTTCCCCGCGGTCACGGTGCCGCCCTCCTTCTTGAAGGCGGGCCGCAGCTTGCCGAGGGCCTCGGCGCTCGTGTCGGGCCGCACCGGCTCGTCGTACTCGAGCCGGATGGGGTCGCCGCGGCGCTGCGGGATCTCGACGGGCAGGATCTCGTCCTTGAACCAGCACTCGCGGATGGCCCGGGCCGCCTTGTGGTGGCTCGCGGCCGCGAACGCGTCCTGGTCGTCGCGCGAGACGCCGTAGCGCTCGACCACCGCCTCGCAGGCGATGCCCATGCCCTGGTTCTCGAGCGAGCACCACAGCCCGTCGTGGAGCATCGAGTCGAGGACCTCGGCGTTGCCCATGCGCATGCCCTCGCGCGCCCGCGTGAGCATGTACGGACAGTTGCTCATCGACTCCATGCCCCCGGCCACCGCGACGTCGATGTCTCCCGTCGCGATGCCCTGCGAGGCGAGCATGACCGCCTTGAGGCCCGACCCGCACACCTTGTTGATGGTCAGGGCCCCGACGTGGTCGGGGAGCCCGCCCCTGATCGCGGCTTGCCGGGCCGGCGCCTGGCCGGCCCCGGCGGAAACCACGTTGCCCATGATGCACTCGTCGACCAGCCCGGGCTCGATGCCGGCGCGGGCGACCGCCTCGCGGACCACCCGGGCCCCGAGATCGGTGACCGGCAGACCCTTCAGGGCGCCGAGGAACTTTCCGGTGGGCAGGCGGGCGGCGCTAACGATGACCGACTCTCGCATGGGACTGTCTCTCCTCCGCGGTGACGCGGCTCGATGTTGCGATCTCGATGCGGGTCACGACCCCGTCGCCGAGGAGCTGCTTCAACCGGGCGGCGACGAGGGGGCGCGACCGGTGGAGCTCGCGGGCCCAGTGCCGGTCGGCGGCGCCGACCCGCAGCGTGCCCTCGGGCTCGAGCGCGACCGTCGTGGCCCGGTGGAGGGCCGGCCCGACGGCGGCCCTCCAGGCCAGGGAGATCTTGCCGGGCGACTGCGGCTGGTCGCGCAACAGGGCCCCGACGGCGACGGCGGCGCACCGTCCCGCCGCCGTCATCGATCCGCCCTTCCCGCCACGATGCCCGCCCCGCATCCGGATTACTGTAATGTAACATCCGGGCTCAATGCGACTCGTGCTCGCGTCCCGCTCGCCGCGCCGGGCGGATCTGCTGACCCGCGCCGGCTACCGGTTCGAGGTGGCGCCGGCCGACATCGACGAGCGCCGCCGGGACGGAGAGGCCCCGCGCGAGCTGGTGCGCCGGCTGGCGCGGGAGAAGGCCGCCGCGGTCGCGCCGCGCCATCCGGGGGCCGTCGTGCTCGGGGCCGACACCCTCGTGGTCGTCGACGGCGCGGTGCTGGGCAAGCCGGACGGCGCCGCCGGGGCCGCCGCCATGCTGCGCCGGCTGTCCGGCCGGGCCCACGAGGTGCTGACCGGCGTCGCCCTGCGCGCCGCCGGCGCGTGCCGCGACGGCGTGCAGTCGACCCGCGTCGTCTTCCGGGCGCTGAGCCCCGACGACGTCGCGTGGTACGTGGCGACGGGCGAATCGGCCGACAAGGCCGGCGCATACTCCATCCAGGGCCGGGCATCGCGGTTCGTCACCCGCATCGAGGGGTCGTACACCAACGTGGTGGGGCTGCCCGTCGAGCTCGTCGACGGCCTGCTCCGCGAGCACGCCGACGGCGGGGATCCTGCGGGCGGGGAGCGGTCTCCGCCGGGTCCCCACCGTTGACCGGCCGGGCGTCGTCACGGTATCCTTCGGCATATCCGGCGATTCCGGTTTGGCGTCCGAAGACGATTGCGGTCTTCGCGCCAGAGGGTGTAGCAGCATGCCAGCCAAGACCGTCAAGATGATCGTGACCACCCTGGTCCTGTCCGCCGCGTTCGGCGGGCTGCTCTGGGGGACGCTCGCCGAGGGCACCGAGTACTACATGCACGTCGACGAGGTACTGGCCGAACCCGAGGCGTGGTACGGCAAGAACCTGCAGGTCCACGGATACGTGGTGCCGGGGTCCCGGCTCGTCAAGCCGAACACCCTGGAGTACCGGTTCAAGGTCGAGAACAACGGCGCGGTGATCGACGCCGAGTACACCGGCATCGTTCCCGACACCTTCCAGGACGGCTCGGAGGTGGTCATCTCGGGGCAGCTCTCGCCCCACGGCTTCTCCGTGAAGCCGAACGGGGTGATGGCCAAGTGCCCGTCCAAGTACGAGCCCAAGCCCACCCTGGGCGCGGCGGCGTCGAGCTACTAGGGTCTGCGGCGTAGAACGGCGCGGACTCCTGGAGGGTTGGTTGGGCGCCAGGCGACGATTGGCGGGCTGCTCCTCCGGCCGGCGTCGGGACGGGAACCGGGGCTGTCGCTCTGCGTGAGGCCCGCGGATCGGGCGCTTCCCGCACCGGAGGCGCGTCCGTTTCGCGACGGGCGTTCGTTCGAACACTCCTGATCGAGGACTCATCACGATGGCATCCCTGGGCTCGTTCACCCTTCTGGCCGCCTTCGTCGTCTGCACCTACGCCGCCGTCGTCTCCGTGGCGGGGGCGCGGCGCCGCTCGACCCGGCTGATCGAGAGCGGCATCGGCGCCTCGTACCTCGTCACCGCCCTGATGCTCCTGGCGTCGGCGGTCATCGTCCACGCCTTCATCACCGAGGACTACTCGATCCGCTACGTCGACCAGTACTCCGACTCGGCCCAGCCGCTGTTCTACCAGTTCACCTCGTACTGGGGCGGGCTCGACGGGTCGATCATGTTCTGGGTGACCCTGCTCGCCGCCTTCGGGTCGGCCGCCGTCTACTCGAACCGGGAGCGGCAGCGCGAGTTGATCCCGTACGTCGTCGCGGTCATCGCGGTCGTGCAGATGTTCTTCCTGTTCGTGATGATCGTGCACAAGAACCCGTTCGCGACCTACCTGACGCAGGCGCCGCTCGACGGGCGGGGGCTGAACCCGCTGCTCCAGAACCCCTACATGGCGATTCACCCGCCGTCGCTCTACACGGGCTTCGTCGGGATGACGATTCCGTTCGCCTTCGGGATCGCGGCGCTGATCACCGGGCACCTCGACGACTCGTGGCTGCGGGCGGTGCGGCGGTGGACGATGATGTCGTGGCTCTTCCTGTCGCTGGGGCTGACCCTGGGGATGATCTGGGCCTACGAGGAGCTCGGCTGGGGCGGCTACTGGGGCTGGGACCCCGTCGAGAACGCGGGCCTGCTGCCGTGGTTCACGGCCACCGCGTTCCTCCACTCGGTGATGGTGCAGGAGCGGCGCAGCATGCTCCGCGTCTGGAACATGACGCTCGTCATCATGACGTTCTTCCTCACCATCTTCGGGACGTTCATGACCCGGTCGGGCATCGTGCAGTCGGTGCACGCGTTCGGGCAGGACATCGCCCTGGCGTGGATGTTCACGGTCTTCATGATCGTTCTACTGGTCTTCAGCTTCGGCCTCGTCATCTACCGGATGCCGCTGCTCCGGGCGCGGAACGAGCTCGAGTCGTGGGTGTCGCGCGAGGCGGCGTTCCTCGTCAACAACTGGATCCTGCTGTTCTCGGCCGTCTTCGTGCTGTTCGCGACGATGTTCCCGACCCTGAGCGAGGCGGTCACGGGGATGCGGCTGACGGTGGGGCCGCCGTTCTTCACGAAGTGGATGCTGCCGATTGGGCTCATCCTGCTGACCCTCACCGGCATCGGGCCGCTGCTGGCGTGGCGGCGGTCGTCGCCCTCGAACCTGCGCTACCAGTTCACGTGGCCGGTGGTGCTCGCCGTGGTCACCGGCGTCGGGCTCTACGCCCTCGGCTTCCGGGTCTGGGTGTCGGGGGTCTGCTTCGCCTTGTGCGCCTTCGTGGTCGGGACCATCGGGCAGGAGTTCATCCGCGGCGCGGCGGTGCGGCGCGAGGCCACGGGCACCGACCTGATGACCGCGATGATCGGGCTCGTGGCGCGGTCGCGGCGCCGCTACGGCGGCTACGTCGTGCACGTGGGCATCGTGCTGATGTTCCTGGGCTTCGCGGGGGCCGGGTACAAGCTCGACTCGCAGGTGCTCCTGCGGCCGGGCGACGTGCACGAGCTGGGCCCCTACACCGTGCGCTACGACCGGCTCAGCCAGAACACCGACACGCAGAAGCAGATGATCACCGCGCACATGACGGTGCTCGAGGACGGCGAGGTCCTCGGCGAGCTGTTTCCGGCGCGGTGGTTCTTCTTCAAGCACGAGACCGAGCCGACGACCGAGGTGGCGATGCGGCGGACCATCGCCGACGACCTCTACATCGTGCTCGCCGGCTACGAGCTGAGCGACCAGGCCGCGAGCTTCCAGATCACCGTGAACCCGCTCGTGAACTGGATCTGGCTCGGCTTCACGGTGCTGGCCCTGGGCACGGGCCTCGCGCTGCTGCCCGAGAGCGCCTTCGCCTATGCGGGGGCGACGGTGCCGGAGGGGGCGGCCACCGCGTCGACGGCGACGATGGCGCTGCTCGCGTTCGGGCTGACGGCCCTGTTGCCGGCGGTCGCCGCGGCCCAGCCGGTCCCGATCGAGGGTGCGCTGCAGGACGCCAACGTCCCTGCGAGCGCGCTCGAGCTCGATCTGCAGCGGTCGCTCGTCTGCATGTGCGGCAGCCCGGGGTGCGGCAAGAAGATCCTGGCGGAGTGCACCTGCGCCGAGGCTTCCGCGACCCGCGCGGAGCTCAGGAACCTCGTCGCCGAGGGGCTGACCCGCGACCAGGTGCTCCGCTTCTACATCGACAAGCACCAGAGCCAGGAGGCGCTGGCCGCGCCCCTCGACGAGGGGTTCAACCGCCTCGCCTGGCTCTTTCCGTACTTCCTGGCCGCGACCGGCGCGGTGGCCCTGGGCGGCGCCCTGGTGCGCTGGACGCGTCCCGGGCAGGTGGGGCCGGCCGACGAGGGTCGCGGTCCGGACGAGGAGCGCGACCGGCTCGAGGCGCGCCTGGACGACGAGCTCCGGGATCTCGATTAGCCATCCGCGCCGTGAAACGGCGCAGGCTTCTGCAGGGTCGTTCGGGCGCGGGGAAGGGCCGCGAGGCCACGTTCCCCGCCCTGCCGCGCCGCCGTTGCCGCCCGCCTCGATCCACCTCTCGGAGGCGCCGGGAAGCCGCAGAGCGTGACCGTGTCCATGAAGCGGGCCATCGACACCTCCTCCTTCCGCCCCTGGCACCTGTTCGTCCTCGCCGCCTTGGTGGCGGCGACGGCGGCCATCCTCGTCGGGAGGCCCTCGGACCCGGTCGGCGCCATCCTGCTGACCCTGGCCGTCGGCGCGGCCGGCTTCGTCGGGCTGATGATCTACCGGGCGATCATGCCGCTGACCCAGAGCAGCTTCCAGGAGACCACCGTGATGGCCGGCACGCGGAGCCGCGCCGCGGTGGAGCGGGAGAAGACCCTGGTGCTGCGGTCGATCAAGGAGCTCGAGTTCGACCGGGCGATGGGCAAGGTGTCGGAGGCCGACTTCGAGGAGATGGGGCGGCGGCTGCGGGCGCGGGCCATTCGCCTGATGAAGCAGCTCGACGTCGAGGCGGTCGACTTCCTGGCCGTGATCGAGCGCGAGCTGGAGGAGCGTCTGGGCTCGACCGCCGAGCCGGCGCCGGCCGCCGCAGAGGTCACGACGCTGACCTGCGCCGGCTGCGGGACCTCCAACGACGGGGACGCCCGCTTCTGCAAGGAATGCGGCGCGACGCTGTCGGGGGCGGTGGCGTGACCGCGTCCGCCGGCGATGTTCGGGCCGCCCGGGCCGGCGGGGAGAACCCACCCCGGGGACCGAAGGTGCGCGCAGCGAGATCGCGCGCGCCGGAGGCGTCGAAGCCGGTCGGCGTCGTGGTGCTGCTGCTTTGCCTCGCCGCGTCCGCGCTGGCCCAGCCGGACCCGCGGCAGATGTCGGGAATTCCCCGCCCCGACCCGAACCTCTCCGACGGGTCGATCACGGTGCGCGTCATTCGCGGGAGCTTCGCGAACGACGTCGCCGGACAGACGGTCGAGCTGCGGGCCGGCGATCGGGTGTCGGCGGCGGACACCGACGGGGAAGGCCGCGCCACGTTCCTCACCCTGAACCCGGGCGAGCAGGTCACGGTGGCCACCGAGCTCGACGGGGTCGAGCTGGAGTCGCTGCCGTTCGCGGCGCCCGGCCGGGGCGGGGTCGCGGTCCTTCTCGTCGGGGCGTCGGGCGACCCCGGCGACGCCGACGCCCGCCCCGCGGCGAGGCCCGGGCAGGTGACCCTGAGCCAGGAGTCGCGCATCCTCGTCGAGCTCGGCGAGGAGCAGATCGAGGTGTACTACCTGCTCGACGTGTTCAACCAGTCGCCCTGGCCGGTCGAGCCGGAGCCCCCGTTCGAGTTCCGGTTGCCGCCGGGGGCCCAGGCGGGGACGGTGCTGGGGGGCTCGACGCCCCGTACCCTGGTCGACGGCCCGCGGGTGTGGGTGCAGGGGGCCTTCGAGCCGGGGGTGACCCCGGTGCACGTGGCCAGCATCCTGCCCTACTCGGGCGACGGCCTCGTGCTGTCGCAGGTCTTTCCCGCGGACTTCGAGCAGTTGCTGGTCTTCGTCGAGCAGTGGGGCGCGCTCGACGTCGCGTCGGCCCAGATCGAGCGGCGCGGCGAGATGGGCGCCGACGAGACGGGGCTGTCGGCCCTGATCTGGGGCGCCGGCCGGCGGGTGCCGGCGGGAGAGCCGGTGGTCCTGGAGCTGAGCGGCCTGCCCCACCACAGCGGATGGCCCCGCATCGTCACCCTGGCGTTGTCGGCGCTCATCGTCGCCATCGGGATGGTGGGGTCGGCGGGGGCCGGAGGCCCGGCGGGGCCGGACCCCCGCGAGGCCCTCGAGCGCCGCCGCGAGAAGCTGTTCACCGACCTCGTCAAGGTGGAGCGCCAGCACCGGCAGGGCCGGATCAAGTCCACGCGGTACGGGACGCGGCGCGCCGAGCTGATCGACCAGCTCCAGGACGTGCTGCGGGAGCTGGACGACGATCTGGCGGTCGGCGCGGCACCGGCCGTCGCGGGTCGGGCGCCGGCATGACGGCACGGCGAGCAACCCGCGGCGAGACCCCGCGCCGCGTCGCGTACGGCGAGCGCCGGCCCGCCCGCGAGGCCCCGGTCGTGACCCGCCGCCGCCTCCGGATTCGGGGCCGGCCGGGTTCGCGGACCGGCGCGCCCGCACCGGGGCCGGCCGGGTGCTGAGAGCGGCGTGCCGACTCCGAACCCCGTCGATTTCGACCGCGTCGCCGTGACCGGCGTGTCCCGTCACTTCGGGCGTCGCCGCGCCCTGTCCCGGGTGACGTTCGACTGCGCGGCCGGCCAGATCGTGGGGCTGCTCGGCCCGAACGGCGCCGGCAAGTCGACCCTGCTCTCGGTGCTCGCGACCCTGGCCGCGCCCTCGACGGGAAGCGTGCGCTACGGCGAGATGACGGCCGGCGAGGCCGGGACGGCCCTGCGCGCGCACATCGGTTTCCTTTCCCACGACCTGCAGTTGTACCCCGAGCTCTCGGCGCGCGAGAACCTGGAGTTCTTCGCGGGGCTCCACGGCCTCGACGACCCCCGGCGCGCGGCCGCGGACGCCCTCGTCCGGGCCGGCCTCGACGATCGGGCCGACGACGTCGTGGAGGGTTTCTCCCGCGGCATGCGGCAGCGGCTGGCCCTGGAGCGCGCGTTGCTGCACGGCCCGCGGCTGGCCCTGTTCGACGAGCCGTTCACGGGGCTCGACGAGGCGTCGTGCGGCAGGCTGGTGGATCGGCTGCGCGGCCTGCGGGACGCGCGGCGCATCGTCGTGCTCGCCACCCACGACCTCGATGTCGTCGACGGCCTCCTCGACCGGGCGCTCCTGCTGCGCAAGGGGCGGCTGCGGCCCCTCGGGGGCGAGGGGACGCTGCGCGAACGGTACCGGGCCGCCGTCGCGGCCGGGGGGACGCGATGAGGGAGTTCCTGCGGGTGGCGTGGCTCGTCGTCCGCAAGGACCTGCGCGTCGAGTCGCGCAGCCGCGAGCTGCTGTTCACGACCGTCTTCTTCGCCATCTCCTGCGTGCTGGTGTTCTCGTTCGGCTTCGTCCGGGCCGGCCGCGCCGTCGAGGGGGCGGCGGCGGGCATCCTGTGGATCGCCATCGCCTTCTCGGGCACCCTCGCCCTCGGCCGTGCGTTCGAGCGCGAGCGCTACCACGACGCCCTGCGCGGCCTGCTGCTGGCGCCGGTGGCGCGCCCCGCCATCTACGTCGGCAAGCTGGCGGGCCTGCTGCTGCTCCTGGCCGTCGTGGAGGCGATCGTGACGGTCATGGTGGCGTTCCTGTTCGAGGCCCCGCTGTTCCGGCATCCGCTTCGGCTCTTCGCGCTGCTGTCGCTCGGCACCCTCGGGTTCGCGAGCGTGGGAACCCTGTTCTCGGCGATGCTCGTGCGCGCCCGCAGCCGCGCCGTCCTGCTGCCGGTGCTGCTGTACCCCGTCACCATCCCGGTGCTTATCATGGGGGTCAGCGGCACCGCGGTGCTCATCGACCCCGAGCCGAACCTCGCGATGGCGCGGCTCTGGATCGGCCTGCTGTTCTTCTTCGACGCGGTGTTCCTGACCCTCGCGCTATGGACATTCGAGCCGGTCATGACAGAATGACACCGATGAACCGACGCCTCTTTCCGGTGCTCGCGGGCCTGTCGGCCTTCTTCCTGGTGACCGCCCCCATCGTCATCATCCGCGCCCCTTACGAATCGACGATGGGGCTGGTCCAGAAGATCTTCTACTTCCACTTCCCGGCGTGGATGGCGATGTTCCTCGCCGTCTTCGTGCTCGGCATCGCCAGCGTGCAGTACCTGTTCCGGGGGAAGCCGGCCGCCGACCGCCTCGCCGTCGCCGCGGCGGAGCTGGCGGTGGTGTTCGGGCTGATGGGGCTCATCACCGGGCCCCTGTGGGGAATCAAGGCCTGGGGAGTGTGGTGGCAGTGGGACGCCCGGTTGACGATGGCGGTGATCCTGGAGCTGATCCTGGTCGCCTACCTGCTCCTGCGCCAGTACGGCGGGGCCGGTTCCGAGCGGCTCGCGGCGGGAGTCGGCATCTTCGCCATGGCCAACGTGCCGTTCCTGTACGTCTCGACCGAGATATGGCGCACGGTGCATCCCCGCACGTCGGTGGTGCCCACCCTCCCGGTCGACTTCGGCCTGCCGCTCTGGTGGTCGTTCGCCGGGTTCATCGTGCTGTGCATGGCGCTGCTCGCGGCCCGGACCCGGCTGGAGGAGCAGCGGGCGGCGCTCGATCGCCTGTACCTGGCGTTGGAGGAGGACTAGTGGGGATTCTGCGTCTGCGTGGCGCGTGGCGGCGGGCGGCGTCTCGATGGGGTGTGCCCCGCGTGCTGGTGCTGGGACTCGTCGTCGGCGCGGCGGCGGGCATGGCCGTGCTCGATGCCGCCCAGCCCGCCACGACCGCGGCCCAGGACGGCTTCGTGCCGATGGACGACATTCCGCCGGAGGACCAGATGCCGGCGGCGCCTCTCGTGGCCGGCGCCTACGCCGTCGTCTGGGCGATTGCGATCGGCTACCTCTGGACGATCTGGCAGCGGCTGGGCACGGTCGAGGCCGAGCTCGCCGACGCGAACCGCCGTATCGGAGACCGCGACGACGGCTGAGGCCTCCCTCGACGATGCCCGCCGGACACTTCGTCTACATCCCCGCCATCCTGCTGCTGGGGCTGGTGGTCGGCTGGATCCTCGGGTCCCGCGCCGCCGCGGACGCCTACGCGGCGGAGCTGCGGCGCCGCGAGGAGCGCGCCGCCCGGAAGAAGGCCCGGGAGGCCTGACGCCGCGCCGCCGGGGCCGGATCCGGGGGGGCGTGGCCGCCTCCGGCCCACCAACCCTCGCCCATGGTCCCGCTCGGCGCCCAACCGACCCTCCAGGGGCTGCGGCTCCTCGCGATCCTAGTGGTGTGTCTGCGAACTGGCTCTACATCGCACCGCCGTGGTCGACAAGGCCGCAAAGCCCCCGGCTTTTGGGCGCCAACGGAGGGCAGCCACCTCAGGCCCACGGAAGCTGAACTGTAAAGTCATTCCCGTGACACACCACTAGCGGCCCAGGCCGAGCCTGAAGGCGAGGCTCTCGGGAAGCCCCACCTCCGTGATGCGTTGTTGCGCGAGGTCGATGCGATAGGGCACGCGCCGGAGCTCTATGCTCGGCTTCTTCGAGTCGTAGACGGCGTAGGACGCCCGCGAGTCGGTGTCGCGGGGTTGCCCCACCGAGCCCGGGTTGACGAGGTAGCGCCACTTCTTGTCCACGTTGATGACGGTGGTGTCGGGGCCGCCCGGTATGGGATGGGTCGCCGCCACGTCGGACCCCCGCTGCACGTAGGCCACCGGCACGTGGGTGTGGCCGAAGAAGCAGATGGGGCGTCGCGAGGCCTCGAAGGCCCGGACCGCATCCTCTTCGTCGCCGATGTAGGTATCCTCGTCCGACGGCGCGCCGTGACACACCTCTATCTCGCGGTTCACCCGCTTCGGTCCCGCCGGCAGCGCCGCCACCCGCTCCCGGTTCTCGGGAGTGAGGGCCCGGTGGGTCCAGCGCGCCGCCTCCGCCGCCACGCGGCGGAAGTCGTCGGGTTCCGTCACCCCGGTCGAGACCTTGTCGTGGTTGCCCCGGATGACGACGTCCGGCTCGAGCTGGAAGATGCGCTCGACGACCTCGTTCGGGTTTGCGCAGTAGCCGACCAGATCGCCCAGCACGAGCAGGCGGTCGTAGGACTCGGGCGGCGAGCGGGCGAGCACCGCGTCGAGAGCGTCGATGTTGCCGTGTATGTCGCTGAGAATCAGGAAGCGCATCGGGAACGGCCTCGCCACGCCGGCCCGCGGTCGCGCCTCTTCGGTCCAGGCGCGACGCGCGGCCTCACCGCGGGTGCCGGTCATGGAGCCGGTCGGCTGCCCGCCAAGTCGGCCGGCTACATGTCCAGCCGGTCGATGATCCGTTCGACGATCTCTCCGACCGACGCGCCGGCGTCCAGCCGGACGCGGGCGCGCTGATAGGCGGCCTGCCGGTCGCGAAAAAGTCGCGCCATGCCCGCTCGATCGGCGGCCAGCGGTCGTCTTCCGTCGCTCGGCAATCGGTCGATCACCTGCGTCAAGGATACATCAAGCCAGATCGAGACGCCGTCGCGATCGATCAGGGAGCGGTTGGCGGGGTCCGCGTAGGTGCCCCCGCCGGTCGCGACCACCGCGTGCCGCACCGGGACCTGGGCGACCAGCACCGACCGTTCCACGCGGCGGAAGTAGGCCTCGCCGCGCCGCGAGAAGATCTCGGCGACGGTCATGCGCTCGCGCCGCTCGATGAGGTCGTCGATGTCCTCGACGCGCCAACCCAGCTTCCCGGCGAGGGCACAGGCGACGCTGCTCTTGCCCGCGCCCATGAACCCCACCAGGTAGATCTTGTCAGTGCGCATCGGCAGACGCCGCATCCGGGCCGGAGCCGGCTCGCCTTCCAATCGTCGCGTGGCGGCTCCGCTCGGCGCCCGACCAATCCGGCGGGAGTCCGAGCCGTTTCACGGCGCGGACTCCCGCCCGGGGACGCAGAGGGACGCCAGCACGTCGAAGAAGCCCGGGTAGGACACGTCGACGGCCTCGGCGTTGCGGATTCGGCTCGGCTGCCGGGCGCCGAGGGCGGCGACGGCGAACGCCATCGCGAGCCGGTGGTCGCCGGCCGCGTCGGCCTCGCCGCCCCGAAGCGGCCGGTCGCCGGCGACGCGGAAGCCGTCCGCCATCTCCTCGACGTGTCCTCCGAGCCCGCGCAGGCCGTCGGCCAGTGCGCTGATGCGGTCGCTCTCCTTGTGTCGCAGCTCGCCGGCGCCGGTCACGTGCAGCTCGCCGCCGTGCGTGGCCAGCGCGGCCAGGACCGGCAGCTCGTCGATGAGTCCCGGCACGTCGGCGGGCCCCACCGTGAGCGCGCGGTTGCCGCCGTGGCGGACCCGGATGGAGCCCTGCCGCTCGCCGGCGCCCTCGATGACCTGCAGCAGGTCCACGACCGCCCCCGCCCGGCGGAGCCAGGCGAGGATGCCGGTGCGGGTGGGATTGAGCCCCACGTCCTCGAGGGTGACGTCCGAGCCGGGGAGGGCGGCGGCGGCGGTCGCCCAGAACGCGGCGGAAGACAGGTCGCCGGGCACGGTCAGCCCGGCCGCCCGCAGGCGCTGTCCGCCGCGCAGGGTGACGCCGCCGTCGACCTGACGCAGCTCGGCGCCGAACATCGGGAGAGCCAGCTCCGTATGGTTCCGGGTGGCGGCGCTCTCTCTCACCGTGGTGTCGCCCGACGCGTGGAGCCCGGCCAGGAGCACCGCGCTCTTGACCTGGGCGCTCGGGACCGGCGGCGTGTAGTCGATGCCCTCGAGCCGCGAGCCGGCGATGGTGAGAGGCGGGCGGTCCCCGTCTCCCGTCACCCGAGCCCCCATCAGAGAGAGGGGCTCGATGATTCGGCGCATCGGCCGGCGGCGGAGCGAGCCGTCCCCGGTGATGACGCTGGCGAACCGATGGCCGGCGAGAGCGCCGGACAGCAGCCTGAGGGTCGTGCCGGAGTTGCCGGCATCCAGGGGCCCCGCCGGCGCTCCGAGGCCGCCGACGCCGCGGCCGTCGACGGTCACGACCGGCCGCCCGCCCGCCCCGCCGGCCGGCCGGGGTCCCTCCACGCGGACCCCGAGCGCGCGGAGGCACGCCAGGGTGGAGGCGCAGTCGGCGCCCGGTGCGTAACCGTCGATGGTCGACCGGCCCTCCGCCAGCGCGGCGAGCAGCGCGTAGCGGTGCGAGATCGACTTGTCGCCGGGTACCGGGACGCGGCCGCGGACACGGGCGGCGGGTTGCACGACGACGGACGACATCGCCCAGCACTATATCAGGGGTGCGCGCCGGCGAGGCTCGCGGCGCGGCCGGTCTTGCGCCGAGCGGGGAGCGACAGTATGTTACGCACTTGCGTCGCCGCGCCCGTTGCCGCGAGCGCGGCCGGGGCGGCGCGCTCCCGCCGCGGACCGTGGGGGTCCGGCGTCCCGGGCGTGCGCCGCGAGGCCGGGGGGGGAACCGTTCATCCCGACCGAGACACAGCCGCATGACCAGCGACCCTGTCGTTCGTCTGACGTTCCGCAGTCACTTCGACATGGTGGACTTCGTCCAGGTCGTCAGCGACGAGCTGGGGAAGCTCGTCGGTTTCGACGGCGACTCGATTCACTGGATCGGGGTGGCGGTTCGCGAATCCGTGATCAACGCCATCAAGCACGGGAACCGGGACATCGAGGACAAGCTCGTCACCGTCGAGTTCGGGCTGGCGCCCCCGTCCGACCCGAAGCGACTGACGGTGCGGGTCGTCGACCAGGGCGACGGCTTCGACCCGGTCGAGATTGCCGATCCCCTCGCCCCCGAGAACCTGCTGAAGTCGAGCGGCCGGGGCGTCTTCTTCATGCGCAGCCTCATGGACGACGTGCGCATCCGGCGGGCGCCGGAAGGGGGCATGGAGGTGGTGATGGTGAAGATCCGCCAGGCGGTTTCCCAGGAATCGACCCCTTGAGCCCGCGGACCGCGGCCCGAGGCGACGCTCGACGCTCCGCACCCCGCTGACCGCCTCCTCCCTGACGACATGGCGCACCCTTCCACGTGGCTGGCCACCGCCGTCGAGATCGTGCGGCGCGCCGGCGAGATCCAGCTCGACCGTCTCGGCGGCAATCTCCACGTCCGCAAGAAGGGCGAGATCGACCTCGTCACCGCCATCGACGTCGAGGTCGAACGGATGGGCCGCGCCGTCATCGCGGAGCGCTTTCCGGAACACGAGGTGCTGGCCGAGGAGCTCGGGAACGATCCCGGCGGGCCGCCGGCCCGCTGCCGGTGGGTCTTCGACCCTCTCGACGGCACCGTCAACTTCGCGCACGGCCTGCCCATCTTCTGCTCCTGCCTGGCGCTGGAAGTGGACCGGCGGCCGGTCGTGGCGGCCGTCTACGACCCCACGCGCCGGGAGCTGTTCACCGCCGAACGGGGCGCCGGGGCGTATCTGAACGACGCGCCCCTGCGGGTGTCCGACACCGGTTCGGTGCTCGACGCGATGCTCTGCACGGGGTTTCCCTACGACGTGCACGCCAACGTGGACGATCTGGTCGGGCTGTTCGGCGCCTTCGTCGCGCGGGCGCGCGCGGTGCGGCGGCTCGGCTCCGCCGCCCTCGACCTGTGCTACCTGGCCGCGGGGCGGTTCGACGGGTTCTGGGAGCAGCGCCTGCACCCGTGGGACATGTCGGCGGCCAGCCTCGTGGTCGAGGAGGCGGGGGGGCGGCTGTCGCGGTTCGACGGCGGCGCGTTCGACACCCACGGCGACGAGATCGTCGCCTCGAACGGGCGTGTTCACGACGAGATGCTCCGCATCATCGCCGGTCGGTCGTCGGGGTCGCCCGACAGGGGGGAGGAGGCGGCGGGATGACGGCGCGGCGCGTGCGCGAGATCGACTGGACGTCGTGGCGGGCCGTCGATCCGGCGACCCTCGTCTTCGTCGTCAAGGGCCGGCGCATCCTGCTGATCCGCAAGAAGCGCGGGCTCGGGGCCGGCAAGATCAACGGCCCGGGCGGCCGGCGCGAGGCAGGGGAGTCGTTCGACGATTGCGCGGTGCGGGAGATGCGCGAGGAGCTCGGGGTGACCCCGCTCGGCCTCGCCCGGCTCGGCGAGCACTGCTTCCAGTTCGTCGACGGCTACTCGACGTTCGTCCGCGTGTACCGCGCGGCGGACGTCGACGGCGAGCCGGCGGAGACCGACGAGGCGGCGCCCCTCTGGTTCGACGTCGACGCGATCCCCTTCGAGGAGATGTGGGAGGACGACCGTCACTGGCTGCCGCTCGTCGTCGCGGGCCGCCGCTTCGCCGGCCGCTGGATCTTCGACGGCGAGCGGATGCTCGACCATACGCTCGACATCGTCCCGGCGGCGTAGGCCGGAGCGAGCTCCGTTCGGGCCGGCTCGACGCCGAGTCTCCCGGATGCGCTCGCGCGCCGCTGGGCTGCCCCGCAACCTCCACGAGTGCTCCCGAACGGACGCCCTGCGATCTGGAATGGACACCGGGTATTCCGGCGAGAGTCCTTCAAGTTGCTGCAAGAACACAGGTTGTCAGGAGTCCAGATCTTGGCACGACTGTTGCTCACTCCCGTATCGGGGTCACGGAAGCCCGGTCGTTGCACGACGTGCGGCGCAGGCCGGCGAGGGGGCCCGCGAGGAGGATGAGATGTCGAAGAGGTCGATGCGAGGGATCGTGCTGGCGGCGCTCCTGGCCATCGCGTGGCCCGCGCCGCTGCTGGCGCAGGACAGTTGGCTGAGCCTGAGCCTGGGGCGCTTCACGGTTCGGGGGGTGGACACGCGCATCGCCGACGACGTGCTGCTCGCGAACCTGCAGGATTTCTATTTCTTCCCGGACGACCTGAACGGCGCCAGCGTCGGCGCCGAGTGGCTCCTCGGGGTTGGAGACTACCTGGAGGTGGGGGTCGGGGCCGGCTGGTACCGGCGGACGGCGTTCAGCGTCTACGACCAGTTCGTCGACTTCGACGGCACCGAGATCGAGCAGGACTTCACCCTGCAGGTGGCGCCGATCACCGCGACGGCCCGCTTCTTCCCCTTCGGGCGGCGGGCGGTGGTGCAGCCCTACGCGGGCGCGGGGGTGGGCCTCTTCAACTGGCGCTACAGCGAGGTCGGCGAGTTCATCGACTTCGGGTACGAGGACGCGCCCGTCTTCTGGGGCCAGTACACGGCGAAGGGCAGCGACGTCGGTCGCGTCTACCTCGCGGGGTTGCGGTTCGGGGGACGTCGCTACGCGGCGGGGATCGAGTTTCGCTACCAGGACGCCCAGGGCGTGGTCGGCATCGACCAGGGATTCCTCGCCGAGCGCATCGATCTGGGGGGAATGACCACCGCCTTCACGTTCAACGTCGGGTTCTGACCGGCCGGCGTCGGGCCGGCCGAGCGCGGGGCCGCTCCGGCGGACCGCCGGAGTCCGGCCTCCCGGGCCGGGCTCCGGCGCCGCTCCCCGCCTCGTGCCGTCACCGCATCCGGGCGTCGCCGCGTCCGGCTTATAATCCCGCCGTACCCCGCCTCCACCCCACGATTCGATGAATCCAGATCTGTCGGTGGTCGTTCCCCTCCTGGACGAGGCCCCGAACGTCGACGAGCTCTACCGGGAGCTGACGGAGACCCTGGACGCCTGGGGGCGGACCTACGAGATGGTCTTCGTCGACGACGGCAGCACCGACGGGACCTTCGACCGCCTCGCCCGGCTGCAGGCGTCGGACCCCCGGATGCGGGTGGTCCGCCTGCGCCGCAACTTCGGACAGACGGCGGCGTTCTCGGCCGGGTTCGCGGCCGCCCGGGGCCGCCTGATCGCCACCGCGGACGGCGACCTCCAGAACGACCTGCGCGAGATTCCGCGGATGGTCGACAAGCTGGGCGAAGGGTTCGACATCGTCTGCGGGTGGCGCAAGGCGCGCCGCGACCCCTGGCTCACGCGCCGGCTCGTCTCCTTCGTCGCCAACCGGCTCATCTCCCGCGTCACCGGCGTGCGGCTGCACGACTACGGCTGCTCGCTCAAGGTGTTCCAGGCCGGGGTGGTCAAGTCGCTGCGCCTCTACGGCGAGATGCACCGCTTCATCCCCGCCATCGCGAGCGAGCAGGGGGTGCGCATCGCCGAGGTCGTCGTCAACCACCGGCCTCGCCGCCACGGCCGGTCGAAGTACGGCCTGTCGCGGACGCCGCACGTGATCCTGGACCTCGTCACGGTGAAGTTCCTGCTGAGCTACTCGACGCGGCCGCTGCAGATCTTCGGGCTCGTCGGCCTGGCGATGGGGGCGGCGGGGGGCGCGATCACCGCGTGGCTGGCGTACATACGGCTGTTCGGGGGGCAGGACATCGGCGGCCGGCCCCTGCTGCTGTTCGGCATCCTGCTGCTGTTCACCGGCGTGCAGCTCGTGACCCTCGGGCTCCTGGCCGAGCTGCAGGTCCGGACGTACCACGAGTCGCAGGACAAGCCGACCTATCACATCCGCGAGGTGCTCGAGACGCCGGCCGGCGAACCGGCGCCGGCGCCGGCGCCGCGCGAATGACCTGCAGTCGGCACCGCGCGACCGGTGCGGGACCCCGGCCGGGCCCGGTCGGGATGGCGCTCGGCAGGACGGCAAGGCCACGGGACGACCCTGACGGGGGCCGGGCCGAGGCCGCAGGACGCCGCGAGCCGGGGCTGGGCGGCAAGAGCGGCCCCGAGGCGGCGACCGGCGGGCTCCGATGTCAGGCTCGGACTCGGGACTCTGCGCCGTAGAACGGCGCAGAGTCCCGGCGGTTGGTTGGGCGCCGAGCGGGACCGAAGGCGACGATGGGCGGGCCGGGATTCTGCGCCGTGGACGGCGCGGACTCCTGCAGGGTGGGTTGGGCGCCAAGCGGAGCCGAAGGCGACGATGGGCAGGCCAGGACGGCAGGACGTGCAAGTGCATCTCGCGTTTCTCGGATGCGGGTTCATCACCGGGGTGCACAGCCGCCACCTGAAGCGGTTGCGGGGGACCTTCGCCTGCAGCTACGCGAGCCGCGATCGGACGAAGGCCGAGGCGTACCGGCGCCGGTACCGCGGGGCCGGCAGCTACGACGGCTACAGCGCCGCGATCGAGGATCCGGGGGTGGACGCGGTGGTGGTCGCGGTGCCGCCGCGGTTCCATCTGGAGCTCGCGCTGCAGGCGCTGTCGGCCGGCAAGCACGTGCTCGTCGAGAAGCCGGCCTTCCTCGGCATGGAGGACTACCGGCGGGTGCGGGAAGCGCGCGACCGGGCCGGCCGGGTGGTCCTCGTCGGAGAGAACGACCACTACAAGCCGCTGGCCGTCTGCCTGCGGCGCCTCCTCGCCCGGCGGGTCATCGGCGATCTGGTGCTCGCCCAGTTCACGACGGTGGTCGAGCGGCTGAAGGCGGCCGACGACTGGCGCAACGACGAGAGCATGGCCGGGGGCGACGCCTTCTTCGAGGAGGGCATCCACTGGCTGCACCTCGCCAACAGCCTCGGCATGGCGATTGCCACCGCGACGGGGTTCGCGCCGCCGCCTTCGCAACGGGGTCCGGACCGACGCTCGAAGAGCCTGCTGGCCGCGTTTCGGTACGCGAACGGCGCCGCCGGCGCCCTGTTCTACTCGCGCGAGGTCCCCTCGCTGCTGCGCGGGGTCCGGCTGTCGAAGCTGTACGGGCGGGACGGCGTCATCACGTTCGAGTCCAACGGCGGCTTCGTGCTGGTGCGGGGCCGCGGGCTGCCGCGGCTGCTGTTCCCGGGGTTGAGGGACATACGCGGCTACCAGGCGATGTACCGCGACTTCGCGGACGCCATTCGATCCGGGCGCCCGCCCGAGATGAGCCTGGAGACGGCCATGGACGACCAGCGGATCATGGACCGGATCTACGCGGCCGACACGGCCACGACACCCTCGGCGGCGGCCCGCGAGCCGGCGACCTGAACCGCGATGCCGAGCGAGCGCTACGACGTCGTCATCATCGGGACCGGCGCCGGGGGAGGCACCGTGGCCCGCGCCCTGGCCGACACCCCGGCCCGCATCCTGCTGCTCGAACGGGGCCGCTTCGTGCCCCTGGAGCCCGAGAACCGGGACCCCGCGGCGGTCTGGAAGCACCGGCGCTACCAGACGTCGGAGCGCTGGCGGGACGGCGGCGGCAAGCCCTTCCGCCCGTACATGCACTACTGCGTCGGGGGCAACACCAAGTTCTGGGGCAGCGTCCTCTTCCGGATGCGTCGCGAGGACTTCGGCGAGTTGGCCCACGTCGACGGGGTCTCGCCGGCCTGGCCTGTCGACTACGATGCGCTCGAGCCGTACTACGAACGGGCGGAGCGGCTGTACGAGGTGCACGGAACCGCTGGCGCGGATCCGACCGAGGCGCCGCGGAAGCCCTTCCCGCACGCCGCGGTTCCCCACGCGGAGCAGGTGGAGCAGTACGTGGCCCGCATCCGCGAGCAGGGTCTCCATCCCTCGCCGCTTCCCCTGGGGCTCCGGGGGCCGGGAGAGCCGGGGCGCTGCATCCTGTGCAACACGTGCAACTCGTTCCCGTGCCACCGCGACTCGAAGAGCGACGCCGACGTCTGCTGCGTGCGTCCCGCCGCGGGGCGCGACAACGTCACCCTGTGGACCGATGCCCGGGCCCGGCGCCTGCTGACGGACCCCGGCGGCCGGCGGGTCGAGGCGGTGGAGGTCGACCACGCCGGCGAGCGGCGCCGCGTCGAGGCGTCCCTCGTGGTCCTGTCGTGCGGGGCGGTCAACTCGGCGGCGCTCCTGCTGCAGTCGGCCGACGGGAAGCACCCGCGCGGCCTCGCGAACTCCTCGGGCCTCGTGGGGCGGCGGTACATGGCGCATCTCGCGACGATGATGGCGGGGTTCCATCCGTTCCGCCGCAATCACACCGTGTTCCAGAAGACGGTGGCGATCAACGACTTCTATCTCGAGGGGCCGGACGGCGGCCCCCCGCTCGGGCAGATCCAGTCGCAGGGGAGGACCCACGGGGTCATGGCCCAGACCGCGGCGCCATGGATGCCGTTGGGCTTCTTCGACTACTGGGTGGCGCGGGGGCTCGACTGGCTCGCGATGACCGAGGACCTGCCGCGCCGCGACAACCGGGTGACGGTCGACGCCGGCGGCCGCATCCGGCTCGACTACCGCCCGAACAACGTGCCGGCCCACGACCGGCTCGTCCGCGAGGTCCGGCGCATGCTGCGCCGGCTCGGGCTGGGGATCGTCTACGTCCATCCCCGGTCGATCCACAACACGACCCACCAGTGCGGCACCCTGTGCTTCGGGACCGATCCGCGGCGCTCGGTGCTCGATCCCTGGTGCCGGTCGCACGACGTCGAGAACCTCTTCGTCGTCGATGCGTCGTTCTTTCCGTCGTCGTCGGCCGTCAACCCGGGCCTGACCATCGTCGCCCAGGCCCTTCGGGCGGCCGACCACATCCGGGAGACGGAGCTGCGCTGCTCTCCCGGGGCGACGGCGGCGGGGGCGGGCGGGGCGCCGGGGGGGGCACCGTGACCTCGGCGCCGGACCGGGAAGGCGGCCGCGCCGCCGGGCGTCGACCGGGCCGGAGAGCACGGTCCCGAGGCCGGCGCGCGAGCGGGAAGGAACAGGGAGGACACCATCGTGCGCGTACGTTCATTCAGCCACACCGGCATCACGGTGGCCGACTTCAACCGGGCGGTCCGGTTCTACTGGGACGTCTTCGGGTGCCCCCTGGTGGGCGTGTCCGACGCCCCGCCGGAGCGGGTGCGGGGCTTCTTCGGGGTCGACGCCCCCGAGCCGACCTGCAAGATCGGCTGGATCCGGGTGCCGGGGGGGGCGGTGATCGAGATCTTCGAGTTCCGGCCGGACCAGCCGGCGGCCGAGGTGGCCTGGAACCGCGTCGGATTGACCCATGTCTGCTTCAACGTGCGGGACACCTCGCGCTGGCACGACTACCTGGCCGACAAGGGGGTGGAGATCGTCAGCCGGCCCGAGCGGTCGCCCCACGGCCACACCCTGTTCTTCGCCCGCGACCCCGACGGCAACCTCATCGAGCTGACCGACCTGCGGCACGTGCACCACGTGCTGCGGTGGCTGGGCCCGCTCGGGGGCTGGCTCTTCCGGCGGGGCATCGGCCAGGACTACCGGCGCTACTACGAACCGTCCGGGCCGCGGCCGTGAGGGGCCGCGTCCCGCACCGGCCGCGGGCGTCCGGGGGGCTTGGCCAGGCGGGTCTCGGGGGGGCTGCCCGGGGTGAGGGCCCGCGCCCCGCACCGGCCGCGGGCATCCCGACCGCGATTCCCGATGGCCGCGCTTCGGCGCCTCGGCCGACACCGCGGGCGGACCGTGCCCCGATGGTCAGCCCCGGCAGACCCGCCCGGCAATCTCCGCCACCCGCGCCGGCACGTCCTTCGGCAGCTCGGGGTAGATGGGCAGGCTCAGCGTGCGGGCGGCGGCCGCCTCGGCGTGGGGATGGTCGCCGGCCCGGCCCCCCAGATCGGCGCAGCATGCCTGCAGGTGCAACGGCGCCGGGTAGTGCAGCCCGGTCCCGATGCCCTCCGCCTCGAGCGCCCGGCGCAGGGCGTCCCGATGCGGCGTCTCCACCGCGTAGCAGTGGTAGACGGGGCGGACGTCCGGCCCGGCCGCGGGCACGGCGATTCCGGTCGGGGCCAGCGCGCGGTCGTAGGCGGCGGCGATGCGCCGGCGGGCCTCCGTCCACGCGGGGAGATGGCGGAGCTTGACCCGGAGAATGGCGCCCTGCAGGGCCTCCATCCGGTAGTTGAAGCCGGCTTGCGGCGGCGGGCGCCGGTCGTCGCCGCCCCAGCTCCGCAGGGCGCGAACGGCGCGGGCGTGGGCCTCGTCGCTGGTGACCACCATGCCGCCCTCGCCGTACGCCCCGAGGTTCTTGGTGGGGTAGAAGCTGAAGCAGCCCAGCTCGCCGAGGCCGCCGACCCGGCGGCCGCGGTACTCGGCCCCGTGCGCCTGCGCGGCATCCTCGATCACCGTGACGCCGCGCCGGCGGGCGAGGGCGAGCAGGGGGTCGAGGTCGGCGGGATGACCGAAGAGATGCACCGGAACCACCGCCCTGGTGCGCTCGGTCATCGCCGCCTCGACCCGGGCCACGTCCATGGTGCGGGTCCGCGGGTCGATGTCGACGAACACCGGGGTGGCGCCGGTGTAGCGGATGGCCGCGACGGTGGCGATGAACGTGAACGGGACCGTGATCACCTCGTCGCCGGGTCCGACGCCGGCCGCGAGGAGGGCGAGGTGGAGGGCGCTGGTGCCGGAGTTGACGGCGACGCCGTGGCCGGCGCCGCAGAAGGCGGCGAACTCGCGCTCGAACGCGGACACCTCGGGCCCCAGCGTGAACCGGCCGCTCTCGAGGACGCGCGCCACCGCCGCGTCGACCTCGGGCCGGATCGACGCGTACTGCGCGCGGAGGTCCAAGAGGGGGACTTCGGTCACGGCGCGATGGATACCGGCCGCCAGTCGTCGCGCGCCCCGAACGCGCGCGCCGCGAAGCACCAGATGACCAGCCGCTTCCGGTCCCAGTAGCCCGGGTCGGCGCGAACCCGCTCGACGAGCCCCTCGAGGGCGGCGACGGGGGAGGGGTCCGGCGTCGCCGCGAGATCGACGGGGAGGCCGAGCTCGAAGGCGAGCTGATCGGGCAGCCCCGCCCCGGCGGCGTGCAGGTCGCCGCCGGCATGGAACACCAGCGCGTGACTGTCGCCGAGGAGCAGGACCGGGCTCTCGGGATCGGTCGCGACGGCCGTGCGGCCGGACCCCGTCGCGCGAATCACGCCCCGCAGGCGCAGCTCCTCCCGGACCGCGGGGACGCCGCCGGACCCGGTGAGGTCGCCGCTGATGCCGGTGCTGTACCAGGCCGCCCCGAACGACTCCGTGGCGAGCTCCGCATGCCACGGGCGGCCCCGGACGGCGGCGGCGATGGCGGCGGCGGCCGTCGTGCAGCCGCTGCCCGACCAGTGGGTGTCGGTGCGGCAGTACAGCGGGCCCTCCGCGTGGAAGCGCTCGCGGATGAAGTGGTCGGTCAGGTCCAGCACGTCGACGCCGCCCGCGCGGAGCCGAGCGTAGAGCCGTTCGAGGGCGGGGTCGAGACGGGGCACCGGAATGGGGACCGCCACCGCGCCGGACACCTTCTCGGGGAAGATGACCGACTTCGGCGGCACCGGGGTCAGGAGCAGCTCGACGCCCAGCGCCTCCAGTTGGCGGTGCAGGTCGAGAATGGTCGCGACGGGGCCCGTCTCCACCGGCTCCGCCGTCGCCGCGTCGCCGGCATCCGATTCCCGCAGGCCGTCCAGGCTCACCAGCCGCAGCTCGGAAGCGAGGAAGCGCCAGTCGTCCACGCCGCCGACGGCGGTGCGCTGCGCGGTCTCCGCCTCGCGCGCCAGCCGGTCCAGCTCGGCCCGGAACGGCGCCAGCACCGGGCCGGCGTCCGGCGCACCGCACGCGGCGAGGAGCGTCGCGGCGGCCGCCGCGGCGGCGAGGCGGGCGGCGGCGTGGGTCATGACTCGGTCCTGATGCCGGCCGGGCGCCGGCGATGGAGGACCTGCCTCTCGATTCGCAGGAACGTGACCGCCGCGACGAGCGACGCCGCGCGAGGAAACGAACCGGCAGAGGGAGCGATCCGCCCGATTCGCCAAAGAAACTGATGATTACGGACCGCGCCCATTGTACCATCGTCGCGTTGCGCACGGCCGGCGCCGGTCCGGCCCGCGGCTTCGCCCTCTCTTCAGCCTGCCCATGTCCGGTATCGCCGGCATCGTCGAACGTGACCCGGACCGCCCGGTGGATCCGACCCAGGTCAATCGCATGGTCGAGACCCTGCGCCATCGGGGGCCCGATCAGCACGGCCAGCTCGTCCGGCCGGGGGTGGGCCTGGGCATGCGGCGGCTGCCGATCATCGACGTCCGCAACGGACAGCAGCCGTTCTCGAGCGAGGACGGGTCGACGCATCTCGTGGCGAACGGGGAGATCTACAACCACGCCGAGCTGCGCCGGGACCTCGTCGGGAGGGGCCACCGGTTCCGGAGCCGGTCCGACGTCGAGGTCATCCTGCACGGCTACGAGGCGTTCGGCGTCGACGTCGTGACCCGTCTGCGCGGCATGTTCGCCTTCGCGTTGTGGGACGCCAACAACCGCCGCTTCTTCGCCGGCCGCGATCGGGTCGGCGAGAAGCCCCTCTTCTACGCGCAGACCCCGCAACGCCTCCTGTTCGGCTCCGAGATGAAGGCCCTGCTCCTGCGGCCGGAAGCATCGCGGGAGATGGACTTCGAAGCGCTCGATCAGTTCCTGACCTACGGGTACGTGCTGAACCCCCGGACCATCTTCGCCGACGTCCGGAGCCTGCCCCCGGCCCACTACCTGATCTACGAGCGCGGCTCCGTGAAGATCGAGCGGTACTGGGACCCGGCCTCGGTGCCGGTCCGGAGCTGGAGCGACGACGAGGCGGCGTCGGCGCTCCGCGAGGCGCTGTCGCGGGCGGTCGCCGCCCAGATGATGTCGGACGTGCCCCTGGGCGCGTTCATGGGGGGGGACATCGATTCGAGCGCCGTCGTCGGCCTGATGGCGACGGCGGCCGAGCAGCCGGTCGCCACCTTCAGCCTCGGCTTCGACGCGGCCGGCTACGACGAGCTGCCCCAGGCTCGCGCGGTGGCGTCCCACTTCGGGACCGACCACCGGGAGGCGGTGGTCGACCCCGACCTCCCCACGCTGTTCGAACGCGTGGCGGCCCATTTCGATCAGCCGTTCGCCGACGCCTCGTCGTTTCCGATCTTCCTGGTGTCGCAGATCGCCCGCCAGCACGTGACCACGGCCCTGTCCGGCAGCGGGGGGGCCGCGCTCTTCGGCGGCTACCGCACCTACCGGACCGAGGCGCTGGCGCGGCGCGTCTCGAAGCTGGCCCCCGACGCCGCGTTGCGGCTGCTGTCGGCGGCGACGGCCCTGCTGCCGCACAGCGAGAAGAAGCGGGGGGCCATCAACCGGCTGCGCCGTTTCGCCCGGGGGCTGGCGACGGGCCCCGAGAACATCGCGCACTACCGGTGGATGACGGTCCTCGACGTTCCCGAGAAGCGGCGCATCTACACGCCGGCCCTGCGCCGGGCCCTCCTCGACAGCGACGTGTACGCGCCGATTCGCCGCCATCTGCAGGGCGCGCACACCGACGACCTTCTCAACCGGCAGTTGTACGCGGACCTCCTGGTGTTCCTGAGCGACGACCTGCTGGTGGCCGTCGACCGGCTGAGCATGGCCACCTCCCTGGAGACGCGGGCGCCCTTCCTCGACGTCGACGTCATGGAGCTGGCGTTCTCGATGCCCGGCTCCCTGAAGATCCGGAACGGCGACCGCCAGTACATCCTCAAGCTCGCGCTGCGCCCGCTCCTGCCGGAGTCGACGCTGCGGCGGCCGACGGCGGGGTTCTTCATGCCCACGCGGACCTGGCTGCGGCACCAGTGGGCCCTGCCGATGCAGGACCTCCTGGGGCCCGACCAGGTGCGGCGGCGGGGCTGGTTCGAGCCCGGCGAGGTCACCCGCCGGATCGACGAGCATCTGGGCGGCCGCCGCGACCATGCCCGTCTCCTGTTCGGCCTGATGGTGCTCGAGCGCTGGTCCCAGACGTTCCTGGACTGACGCGGCGTCCGGGCGCAGACCGGCGCGGACTGCTCCGCCCGCCGCTTTCGTCGTATCATGGGCTTGGGCGCGGTGGCCCGGCGAGCGCGCTCGCCGGGCCACCGCCGCGCGGCGAACCGGTCCGCGGCCCGACCTCCGACAGCGCAGTCATGGCCTACGAGAGCACACTCGAGAAGAAGCTGGCCCGCAAGGTGACCAAGGCCATCGTCGACTTCGAGCTCATCGAGGACGGCGATCGGGTCATGGTCGGCCTGTCCGGCGGCAAGGACAGTTGGGCCCTGATGCAGTTGCTGGACGCGCTGCGGCGGCGGGCGCCGGTCGACTTCACCCTGGTCGCGGTGAACGTGCATTCGGGCTATCGCGACTACCGGCACGACGCGATCGAGCGGACCTGCGCGGAGCGGGGTTGGGAGCTGCGGATCGAGCACACGACGATCGGCGCGATCATCGACGACAAGCTCGACGAGCGGGCGACCCCCTGCTCGCTCTGCGCCCGCCTCCGGCGCGGCGTCCTGTACCGGATCGCCGGCGACGTGGGAGCGACCAAGATCGCCCTCGGGCATCACGCCGACGACTTCATCGAGACGCTGTTGCTGAACCTGTTCTTCGCCGGGGCCCTGAAGGCGATGCCGGCCCGGCTGGTGTCCGACGATCGACGCCACGTGGTGGTTCGCCCCCTGGTCTACGTCAGCGAGGAGGAGGCGCGGGACTATACCCGGCAGGCGGGCCTGCCCGTGATCGGCTGCTGCTGCCCGGCCTGCGGCGACCTGGGCCTGCAGAGGCAGCGCGTCAAGCGGCTTCTGCTCGACCTCGAAGGGGAGCATCCGGGGGTGAAGCGGTCGATGCTGAAGGCGCTCGGCAACGTCGCGGGGCGCCACCTGCTCGATCGGCGCCTGAACCCGGTGTCGGAGCTTCGGGCGGGCGTGGCCGCGTCTCTCCCGGCGGCGCCGTCCTCGTCCGGCGAGGCGGCGGTGGTCTGAACGCGCCGCGATGCGTGAGCGCCGCGTTTCCCGCCCGGGCGCCGATCCGCGCCGGCTCCGGGAGCGCGCGGGCTTCAGGAAACCGATGCGAGCGGTCGTTCAGCGGGTGACCTCGGCCCGGGTCACCGTCGACGAGAGGACGGTCGGCAGCATTCGGCACGGGCTGCTGGTGCTGGTGGGGATTGCGCGCGACGACGGGCGCGACGACGTGTCCCAACTCGTCGACAAGGTCGTCGGGCTGCGCATCTTTCCGGACGACGACGGGCGCATGAACCGTTCCGTGCGCGAGGTCGGCGGGGGCATCCTGCTCGTTTCCCAGTTCACGCTCTACGGAGACTGTCGTCGGGGGCGGCGTCCCTCGTTCGACGCGGCCGCGCGTCCGGAAGAAGCGCGCCCCGTGTACGACGAGCTCGTCCGGCGGTTCCGCGATCGGGGGGTCGGTGTCGAGACCGGCGTGTTCCAGGCGCACATGGGGGTCGACTCCGTCAACGACGGGCCGGTGACGATCCTCCTCGACACGGGAAAGGCATTCTGAACGGGGAGAGGGATGAGCGGCAGGTTGACGCGTCTGGCGGGGTGGGTGCTTGGATTCTGTCTGGCGGCGGGGGCGGCCGCGGCCCAGCAGCGGCCGTTGCTGACCGAGGACCCCGAGCCCGTGGGCGACGGCCTCGTGCTTCTGGAGGCGGGCGTCGACAACACCTGGAACCACATCTTCCCCGTGTCGGGGCTCCAGGGGCAGTTGTTGCGGTGGCCGCGGCTCGGCCTCAGCTTCGGCATGGGCTCGCGGGCCGAGATCCAGCTCGAGGCGGTGTCCATCAGCCGCCTCGTCATCTCCGAGCGGTTCGACGCCCCGCTGGCGCACATGGTCGAGGTCCCCGGCGACACGACGCGGGGCTGGGAGGACGCCGTGATCGGAGCCAAGGTCAAGCTGGCCGACGAAGGCGGGGTGATGCCGGCCGTGGGCCTGCGGTTCGCGACGCGGCTGCCGAACGCCAGCAACGAGACCGGGCTCGGGCTCGACACCATGGACTTCTTCCAGTCGCTGCTCGTCGGCAAGACGGTGCAGTCGATTCGCCTCGTCGGCAACATCGGCGTGGGCATTCTGTCGGACCCGACGCGCGGCGACCGCCAGAACGACGTGCTGACCTACGGCGTCTCGCTGGCCCGGGCGATTACCGCCGCCTCGGAGATCGTCGGCGAGCTCAACGGGCGCATCAGCACGCGGCGGGGGACGCCGCCGCCCGGCACCGAGAGCCGCGGCCGCATGACCTTCGGGCTGCGCCATACCCGCGGGTCGGTCCGGCTGGACGGCGGGCTGTTCACCGGGCTCACGGCCCTCGATCCCAAGGTCGGCGTGACCGCCGGCCTCACCTGGGTCTTCCAGAGCCCGCTGGCGCCCTGATCGGAGACCCGCCAGCGATGCCTCTCGACCTCGTCAAGGCCCACGCCTACGGCAACGACTTCCTCTTCGTTCCCATCGAGCAGACGGCCGAGGCCGGGCGCGCCGCGCTGGCCCGCCGCCTCTGCGACCGTCACACCGGCGTGGGGGCAGACGGGCTCGTGCTCCACGCGCCCACCGGGGCCGGCGCTCGGATGGTCCTCTACAACGCGGACGGGGGCCGGGCGGAGGTGTCCGGCAACGCGGTGCGCTGCCTGGCCGCGATCGTCGTGCGGGACCGGCCCTCGCTCGGGCGCCCGGTCATCGAGACCGATGCCGGCCCGATACCGCTGACGCGCGTCGGGTCGGCGGGCCCGCGCACCACGTTCGACGCTCTCATGGGCCCGCCGGTCGGGCTCCGTCGACGACAACTGGCGGCGGGCGGAGAGCAGGTCGAGGTCGTCGAGCTGTCGGTCGGGAATCCCCAGTGCATCGTGCTCGGGGGAGAGGTGAGCGAGCGCCGCCTCCACCGTCTCGGCGCCGCCCTCGCCACCCATCCGGCGTTCCCAGACGGCACCAACGTCGAGCTGGTCGAGGTGGAGTCGGCGTCCCGGATTCGGATACTCATCTGGGAGCGCGGCGTCGGTCCGACGGCCGCGTCCGGCACCGGTGCGTGCGCGAGCGCGGTGGCGGCCGCCGCCTTCGGCGGCGCCTCGCGCGAGGTCGAGGTGGTGTCGCCGGGCGGGGCGCAGCGCGTGCGCTGGACGGAAGAGGGCATCCAGCTTGCGGGGTGGGCGGACATCGTCATGATCGGACGCTGGCTCGGGCAGGAGCCCGCGCCGTGAAGCGGCGCCGGCGCCTGGGCCCGGAAGGGCGCCAGGCGGAGCCGAAGGCGACGATTGGGCCGGCCGGCCCGGCCGGGACGATTGCCGCGGGCTCGACCGGAGGCGGGATTGAGCGCAGCGGCCGCAATCCCGGTCGAGGCGCCAGCGTGCATCTTGCGCGTACGTCCGGGCCGCAGGGACGGGACGACGCCCGCGATCTTTCTCCGAATCGACAGGCTATTCCGGCCGCAACCGCCACGGAGCCTCGCTTCCCGCCACATGTGCCCGGTTCTTGCAGGCGACTCCAGGTGGCGGCCGGCCGTGAGGGGGCCGGCGTTCCGACCGGGCCGGCCTGCGGCCCCGCCGTGTGGTACGATGAAGGCACTCGCTCTCCACGACCGACCCCGCGAAAAGCTCGAGCGTCTCGGGCCGTCAGGTCTGGGCGACAACGAGTTGCTGGCGATCGTCCTCGGTCACGGGTTCCGCGACGCGAACGCGATCGACGTCTCGAACCGGGTCCTGGCCGCGGTGCAGGGCGTGCACGGGTTGACACGGCAGTCCCTCGGCGATCTGTGTCGCCTGAAGGGGCTCGGGTCGGCGAAGGCGGCGCAAGTGCTTGCCGCGGTCGAGCTGGGCCGGCGCACGCTGGTGCGGCCTCCCGATCACCGGGAGCGGCTGGGCACTCCGCGGGAGGTCGCGTCCTTCCTGCTGCCGAGCTACGGCGCCCGCCCCGTCGAGCAGTTCGGCATCGTGCTGCTGGACACGAAGCACCGCGTCCTCAAGACCACGCTGCTGTCGACGGGGACCCTCGACGCCAGCCTCGTTCACCCGCGAGAGGTGTTCCGGGCCGCGGCGGGCGGGGGGGCGGCGGCGATAGTGCTGTTCCACAATCACCCGTCGGGTGACCCGACGCCCAGCGGCGACGACGTGGCCCTGACCGCGCGGCTGGTCGAGGCGGGCCTGGTGATGGGGATAGAAGTGGTCGACCACGTGATTCTGGCCGACGCCAAGTACTGCAGCTTCAAGGAGATGGGGCGGATCTAGTCCAGGGACGGTGACGGGAGTCACCTTGCCACGTGCCCAGCGCGGGAACCCCGGAAAACGGGCTGTATCCGGACGCAGTTGGCAACTTCATATCGATCGCTGTCCTGGGCGTTGGCGCGGTGTACCGTGGACGCCCGGCGGCCGGCGCGACCGCGGGGGAAGTCCCACCGGCGGGAGATCTCCAGGGACCCATGGGGCGGATTCTCTACCTCGACTGTTTCTCCGGCGCGTCGGGCGACATGCTCATCGGCGCCCTGCTCGATGCGGGGCTGCCCTTCGAGCGCCTCCGGGAGGCCCTGGGGAGCCTGGCCCTCGACGACGAGTGCGCCGTCTCGGCCGGGCCGGTGACCCGCTCCGGGGTCGGGGCCACGAAGTTCACGGTGACGGAGACCGCCCCTGACGGCGGCGGCCATCCGCACCGCCATCTCTCCGGCATCCTGAAGCTGGTCGAGCGGTCGGCGCTGGCCGAGGCGTCCCGGGCGCGGGCGGCCCGGCTGTTCCGGCGCCTCGCGGAGACCGAGGCGGCCATGCACCGGATGCCGGTGGAGAAGGTGCACCTGCACGAGGTGGGGGCGCTCGACTCGATCGTCGACGTGGTCGGCGGCGTCTTCGCGCTGGAGTGGTTCGGGGCGGAGCGCATCGTCGCCTCGGCCGTCAACGTGGGCAGCGGCAGCGTCCCCTGCGCCCACGGGACGATGCCGGTGCCGGCGCCGGCGACGGCGGAGTTGATCAAGGGGGCCCCGGTGTACGCGGGGCCGCCGGGAGGCGAGCTGCTGACGCCGACCGGCGCGTTGCTGGTGTCGGAGTTCGCGGGCGAGTACGGCCCGCTGCCGCCGATGCGCATCGAGCGCATCGGCTACGGGGCGGGGTCGCGCGACCCCCGCGGGCATCCCAACGTGCTGCGGGTCCTCGTCGGGGAGGCGGACGACGGCGCCCCCGGCGAGCGGGTGGTCTCCGTGGAGTGCGAGATCGACGACATGAATCCCCAGATCTTCGGCGTGCTCATGGAGCGGTTGCAGGATGCGGGGGCGCTCGACGTGTTCTACACGCCGGTGCAGATGAAGAAGAACCGCCCGGGGACGCACGTCACCGTCCTCGCGCCGCCGGGGCGCCGGGAAGCCGTCTGCGCGGCCCTGTTCCGGGAGACGAGCACCATCGGCCTCCGCTACGGGGAGGTGACCCGGGAGGTGCTGGCGCGCGAGATCGTGCCGGTGGCGACCGGCTACGGCGAGATACGATGCAAGGTGGCGCGTCGCGCGGCGGCGGTGGTCAACGTGGCCCCGGAGTTCGAGGACTGCGCCCGGGCGGCCCGCGAGCACCGCGTGTCCGCCAAGGAGGTCCACGCCGCCGCCGTGCAGGCGTCGCGCGCGGCGGGGCTGGCGGCGGGGGCGCGCGGGCGTTGAGGGCCCCGGCGGTTCGAGACACGGATTGGGCAGGGCGCGCCGCCGCCCGGGGGCCGCGCGGCCCCCGGCGCGCGGTCGGGGTGCAGCAGAGATGAGCCGCTTCTATCTGACCACGGCTATCGACTACGTCAACAGCCGGCCCCACCTGGGCACGGCCTACGAGAAGGTGACGGCCGACGTCATCGCCCGCTATCGCCGCCTGTGCGGCCTCTCCACGCGCTTCGTCATGGGCAACGACGAGCACTCCCAGAACGTCTTCCAGCGCGCGGGCGAGCTCGGGCTCGACCCGCTGGCCTTCTGCGACCGGATGGAGGGGGTGTTCCGCGAGGTCTGGGCCAAGCTCGACGTGTCGTTCGACGACTTCATCCGCACCACCGAGGAGCGCCACCGGGTGGCGGTGACGACCCTCGTGGAGCGCATCGCCGCCGCCGGCGACCTCTACGAGGGCGAGTACGAGGGGTGGTACTGCGTCTCGTGCGAAGCGTTCAAGCAGGACAAGGACCTCGTCGACGGCGAGTGCCCGGTGCACCGCAGCAAGCCGGACTGGCTCAAGGAAAAGAACCACTTCTTCCGCCTGTCCCGCTACCGGGACCGGTTGCTGGAGCACTACGCGGCCCACCCGGGCTTCGTGCGGCCCGAGGTCCGGCGCAACGAGATGCTGCGGCTGCTCGAGCGCGGCCTCGACGACATCTCCATCAGCCGCACCGGGCAGCGCTGGGGCATTCCCCTGCCGTTCGACCCGTCGAACGTGGTCTACGTCTGGTTCGACGCTCTCACCAACTACATGGCCGCGGTCGGGTACGGCACCGACGAGGAGCGGTTCGCGAGGTGGTGGCCGGCCGACCTGCACGTGGTGGGCAAGGACATCACCCGCTTTCACGCGGTGGTGTGGCCGGCGATGCTCATGAGCGCGGGCATCGAGCTGCCGCGGACGGTCTACGGCCACGGCTGGGTGAACTGGCAGGGCCAGCGCATGAGCAAGTCGCTCGGGACCGTCGTCGATCCCCTCGAGGCGGCCGACCGGCTGGGTCCCGACCCCCTCCGCCTGTATCTCGCCAAGGAGATCGTCTACGGTCAGGACGGCGACTTCACGTGGGAGCGCTTCGACGAGCGGTACAACGCGGATCTGGCGAACAACTTCGGCAACCTCGTGAACCGGGTCACCGCGATGGCCCACAAGTACCGCGGGGGCCGGGTGGCGCCGGTGGCGGGCGCGGCGCCCCGCCTTGCGGACCGCGCCGCCGACGTGGTGCGCCGGTACCGCGCGGCCCTCGACGACTACGAGCTCCACGCGGGGATGGCGGCGGCCTTCGATCTCGTCGACGCCGCCAACGAGTTCATCACCCGGTCGGAGCCGTGGGTGCTGGCGAAGGCGCCCGACCGCGCGGACGAGCTCGATCAGGCGCTGTTCGAGATGGTCGAGGCGGTGCGGATCGCGGCCCTGCTGCTGTGGCCGGCGATGCCCTCGTCCTGCGCGGAGATCTGGCGGCGCATGGGGCAGACCCGGCCGATTGCCGACAGCCGGCTCGATGCCGACGCGGCGTGGTCGGGCGGGGCGCGGCAGGTCGTCCAGGGGCCGCCGCTGTGGCCGCGGCTCGAGGCCGGCGGCACCCTCGGCGAGACCGCGGCCGGGGCCGCCGGGGCCGCCGAGGAGAAGGGAAGAGGGAAGACGATGACCGACGACACTTCGACGGCGGCGCCGGCGCCGCAAGCCGTCGCCGGCGGCCGGGGGGGGACGGAAGCCGCGCGGGGCGACGCCTCGGCGCCGGCGCCGCCCGGCGCGGCCGGCTCCGGTCCGGCGCCGGCCTCTCCCGCGTCCGCGGCCGTCCCGCCGCCGGCGGTGGACGAGCCGCGCATCTCGTTCGACGACTTCATGAAGGTGCAGCTCCGGGTCGTGAAGGTGCTCGCGGCCGAGGCGATCCCCAAGTCGAAGAAGTTGCTGAAGGTGACGGTGGACGACGGGACCGGCGACCGCACGCTGGTGGCGGGCATCGCGCGCGCCTACGCCCCGGAGACCCTGGTGGGACGCTCGGTGGTCATCGTCGCCAACCTCGAGAAGGCGAAGCTGATGGGCGTCGAGTCGAACGGCATGATTCTCGCGGCGACGGACCCCGGCGGCGGGCCGGTCCTGCTGGGGGTCGACGACCCCGACGCCGCCCCTCCCGGGGCCCGGGTCCGCTAGTCAGGCCGGGGCGCGCCGATGTTCGACTCGCACTGCCATCTTGCCGACGAGGCGTTCGAGGGCGATCTCGACGCCGTGGTCGAGCGGGCCCGGGAGGCCGGCCTCCGGGGCGCCCTGTGCATCCTCGACGCCACCAATCGGGCCGAGGCGGTCCGCGCCCGGCGGGTGGCGGCGGCGTGGCCGGAGGTGCGGTTCGCGGTCGGCGTGCACCCCCACCAGGCCGGACAGTTCGCGGCGTGCCTAGACGAGGTGGGGCCGCGGCTGCGAGCGGCCGTGGCGGCGCGGTCCGGCGCCTGCGCGGTGGGCGAGATCGGCCTCGACTACCACTACGACTTCGCGCCGCGCGACGTCCAGCGCGAGGTGTTCCGGGCCCAGGTCCGGGTGGCGGCCGAGTTGGGGCACCCCATCGTGATCCACACCCGCGAGGCCGACGAGGACACCTTCGCGGTCCTGGAGGGGGAGGGGGCGCCGCCGCCGGGCGGCGTGTTCCACTGCTTCACGGGCGACGCGGCGACGGCGCGCCGGGCCGTCGACCTCGGCTTCCACGTGTCGTTCTCGGGCATCGCGACGTTCAGGCGGGCGGAGACGGTGCGCGAGGCGGCCGCCGTCGTGCCGTGGGACCGGCTGCTCGTCGAGACCGACGCCCCGTACCTGGCGCCGGTCCCGCATCGGGGCCGCCGCAACGAGCCGGCGTGGGTGGCCCGCGTCGTCGAGGTGGTGGCGGGGGTGCGCGGGACGCCTCCCGACGAGGTGTCCGCGCGTACCGCGGCCGCCTTCGAAGCCCTCTTCCCAAGCGGTGACCCCGTGGGGGAGGCGCCCCGCACGAGCCCCTAAAGGGTTGCTGCGTTGACACTTGGAGCGCAACTGTGCTGAAATCCGGGGCGCGAGACGCCGCCGTGTCGAGAACCTCTGTCCCCCCGGACCTCGCCGAGATCTTCGAGCCCATACGCGCGGACCTTGAATCGGTCGAGCAGAAGTTCGTCCGCCACATCGAGTCGCGGGTCGAGCTGATTCCCGAGATCGGCCGCTATCTCCAGGCGAGCGGCGGCAAGCGGGTGAGGCCGGCCCTCCTGCTCATGTGCGCGCGGCTCGGCGGCTACCGGGGCGAGAACGCCACCCTCTACGCGGCGGTGGTGGAGTTCATCCACACCGCGACCCTCGTGCACGACGACATGATCGACGACGCGGTCACCCGCCGCGGGCGGGAGACCGTGCATGCCCGGTGGGGCAACGACATCACCGTCCTTCTCGGCGACTACCTCTACATCAAGTCGATGGGCATGGCCCTGACCGTCGACTCCCTCGAACTCGTGCGGCTGCTCTGCGACGTCACGCGGGGCATGATCGAGGGCGAGCTGTACCAGCTCACCAAGGTCGGCGACGTGGACATCAGCGAGGAAGAGCACCTGGAGATCATCAGGCGCAAGACCGCCCACCTCTTCGGCGGCTGCGCCCAGATCGGCGGGATGCTCGGCGGGCTGACCGAGGCCCGGCAGACCGCCCTGCGCGACTACGGCATCAGTCTCGGCATCGCGTTCCAGCTCGTCGACGATCTCCTCGACTACACCGCCGACGAGACCGTGCTCGGGAAGCCGGTCGGCGGCGACGTGCGCGAGGGCAAGATGACGCTGCCCGCGATCTACCTCCTCCAGCGCGCGGGGGCGCCGGCCCGGGCCCTGCTGGACGCGCTGGTGCGGGACCGCCGCTTCTCGCCCGACGCCTGGAACGAGCTGCGCGGCCTGCTGACCGAGCATCGTGTGCTCGACCTCGCCTTCGAGCGGGCGGCGGAGTTCGCCGCGGCCGCGAAGCGGTTTCTCGAGGGTTTCCCCCCTTCCCCGGAGCTCGACGCCCTCATGGCGCTGCCCGACTACGTGCTGGCCCGGGACCGCTGACGCCGGCCCCGTTCGTGTCGAGCTCCAGGTCCCAGCGCCGCCGGCCGCCCGCGCGTGAGGGACGTTGAAACCCCGCGTTGCATCCTCGACCTCGCCCGCCCCCGAAGACCGGCGGCTCCGCGGGCGCCGTTCCCGCGGCGCCGGGCCGCGGTCGCGCGGCCGGCGGCCGGTTCGAGGAACTTATAATGACCGGCGCAGGCGATGACCGAGCGCATACTGGTGGTCGACGACGACGAGGGCGTGCGCGACGCCCTCAAGATGACCCTCGAGTACGAGGGTTACGAGTGCCTGTTCGCGCGCAGCGGCCGCGAGGGGCTCGACCGGCTGGGCGCCGAGAGCGTCGACCTCGTGCTGCTCGACGTGAAGATGCCGGGGATGGACGGCCTGGAGGTCCTGCGGCGCATGCGGGAGCGCGGCGACGCCGTCCCCGTCATCGTCATCTCCGGCCACGGCACCATCAGCACCGCGGTCGCGGCGACGAAGCAGGGCGCGTTCACGTTCCTCGAGAAGGGGTTCGAGGGGGATGTCCTCAAGGTCAACATCCGGAACGCCCTGGAGCAGCACCGGCTCAAGACCGAGGTCAGCCGTTACCGCGCGCTCGCCGAGGTCCGTCACGAGATGGTGGGGGAGAGCCCGGCCCTGCGGGGGGTGACGGACGCGATCGGGCGGGCCGCGCCCACCACGAGCACGGTGCTCATCCAGGGTGAGAGCGGGGTCGGGAAGGAGCTGGTGGCGCGGGCCATTCACCGCAACAGCCGGCGGGGCCGCGAGCGGTTCGTGCAGGTGAACTGCGCCGCCCTGCCCGAGGAGCTCATCGAGTCGGAGCTGTTCGGGCACGAGCGGGGCGCGTTCACGGGGGCGACCCAGAAGCAGATCGGCAAGTTCGAGCAGGCGGACCGCGGCACCATCTTCCTCGACGAGGTCGGCGACATGAGCCTCCGCACCCAGGCCAAGGTGCTGCGGGTGCTGCAGGAGGGCGAGGTCGAGCGGCTCGGTTCCGCCCGGACCATCGAGGTCGACGCGCGGGTGCTCGCCGCCACCAACCGGAACCTCGAGGAGGACATCGACAACGAGCGTTTCCGCGAGGACCTCTACTTCCGGCTCAGCGTCATCCCGATCCGGGTGCCGCCGCTGCGCGACCGCCGGGAGGACATTCCCCGGCTCGTCCGTCACTTCACGGCGCTGTTCTGCCGGGACAACAACTTCCGGCCCCGCGAGTTCACGCGGGCCGCGATCGGGGCGCTGGCGGGCGAGCGGTGGCGCGGCAACATCCGCGAGCTGAAGAACACGGTGGAGAGGCTGCTGGTGATGACCCCGGGGGAGACCATCGACGTGGGAGACGTGCGCGCGGTGGTGCGGACGGGGGCCCGGGACGGCGCGGCGGGCCTCGCCGCGAGTCAGGCCGGCACCCTGCGCGAGTTCAAGGAGCGGGCGGAGCGCGCGTTCCTCATCGACAAGCTGCGCGAGCACGGCTGGAACATCTCGAGGACGGCGGAGGTCATCGACACCCCGCGCAGCAATCTCTACAAGAAGCTGGAGCAGTACGGGATCTCGCAGGACACGGACGCCTAGAAGTTCGCGCCGGAGAACGGTGCAGACTCCTGGCAGGGTTTGGTTGGGCGCCGAGCGAAGCTGCGGGCGACGTTCGGCGGGCCAGGGAGGAAGCGAAGACACCGAGAGCCTACGCGCCGCAGAGGGACAGGCGACCGCTGCACGCGGTGTCCTTCGAGGGCATCGGGTGGGGAGGAAAGTCCGAACTCCGAAGGGCAGTGCGCCGGGTAATCCCCGGTCAGGGCGACCTGAAGGAAAGTGGCACAGAAAACACACCGCCTCCCGGCGTTCCGGTTACGGTCCGCCGGGCGGTAAGGGTGAAAAGGTGCGGTAAGAGCGCACCGCGTCCGCCGCAAGGCGGATGGCAGGCTAAACCCCGCACGGAGCAAGACCGAATAGGGAGGCGCTCGAGGGCGGCCCGTCCGAAGCCTCCGGGTAGGTTGCTCGACCCCGCCAGCGATGGCGGGGCTAGAGGAATGGTCGCCGCCCGGCGTCCGTCCGTTCGCGGACGGCGTCGGGTACAGAATTCGGCTTATCGTCCCTCTGCGGCGCTCTTCTCGGCGGGGCGCGCATCCATCGGCGTTCGCCGGTCCACACGAGGTTTCGCTTCGCCCGTGCCTGTCGCGCCCTCGCCGTCCGGGACGTCGGTCCCGCTTCTGAAGCTGCGCGGACGCCGATGCCGCGCCGACCCGCCGTCCGCGACCGTAGGCCGCGCTTCATGCCGGTGCCGCCCAGCTCGGCGCCGGCGGCATCGGACCGCCGGGGCGGTCGTTTGTAGATGCCGGGAGGAGTGAACCATGAGCGAGGAAACCGCGGAACAGACGCGCGGCCGGCGGCGGACTATGGCTCTCAGCCGCCTCTACCTCGACCCGAACAACTACCGGTTCGTGGACCGTCGGGAGTACCGGGTCGTGCCGCCGGAACGCGTTTTCGAGGCAGACGTGCAGCGGCGCACGACCAACTTCGTGTTGGGACGCCAGCAGGAGAACGTTGGTGACCTTGTGGCCAGCATCAAGGCGAACGGTTGGCTCGACATCGACCCCATCCTGGTCCAGCGCACGGAGACGGGACGGTTTCTCGTGGTCGAAGGGAACCGGCGGGTAGCTACACTCAAGTACCTGCAGCGTCGACACGAAGAGGGAGACATCGATCTCGGGAAGCTCGACCCTGGACTGTTTGCCGAGCTGCCGGTCATCCTCTATCCGGAAACGGACGAGCGAAGCCGCCTCGTGATGATGGGGCTTCATCACATCTCCGGCAAGCGGCGCTGGCCCGCGATCAACCGCGCCCGGGCCATGGAGCGGCTGCTTCCGCATTTCGGGAACGATGCGCAGGCCGTCTGCGAGGCGCTCGGCGTCAGCAAGCGCGAGTTCAACCTGTCGGTGAGAACGCTGGCCTTGGTGAGGGCCTACGAAGATAGCGACTACGGCGACCAGTTGCAGTCCGATCAGTACAACCTGTTTCGGGAGGTTCTCAGGAGCGAGGATCTGCGGGCCTGGATCGGCTGGGACCACGACGCTCGCGCGGCTTCCAACCGCTCGAACCTCAACCGACTCTTCTCGTGGATGTCGAACGAAGTCGAACCCGGTGAGGGAGGAGAGGACGATCCGGACGGTCAGGACGTTGACGCGGGGTCGATGTCCGATCCCGTGATTGCGACCGGAGGGCAGGTTCGCGAGCTGGCCAAGATCATCACGGATCCCGAGGCGGTCAAGAAACTCGACGAGACCCGTAGCCTGCAGGAGGCGACGCTCTCCAGCAACCTCCTCGTCAAGAGCGAGATCGACGGCGCGTTCAGGGCCTGCGACAAGGGCATCGAGAGGCTCAATCGGCGCTTGGGCGACCTGAAGGCGATCGAGCTCGACAAGGTCGATCAACTCGTCGGCAAGCTCATGGGCATCATGCTGGCCCGCAAGCGGCAACCGCCGGAGGCCGGCCGCAGGAGGCCGTGGCAGCCCTTCAACGAGATCCCGCAATCGCAGTTCTCGGGCATCCACGTCGAGAGCTACCGCGGCATCAGCGGCCTCACGCTCGACGCTCCGGGTCGAGTCAATCTCATCGTGGGCGTCAACAACGCCGGCAAGACGTCGCTGCTGGAGGCGATCTACCTGCTGGCGCACCAGAACGACGAACTTGCTCTGCTGGACGCCATTCACTGGCGTGGCCGGATGGAGGGCGATTCTCCGCCGTTCTGGCTGGTCGAGCAGCTTCCGGGCTTCGCCCGCATCTCCGGGCGTTTCGACGAAATGCCGGACAACAGGACGAGCGTCGAGTTCAAGGTGGGCACCGCACCGGAGCCGGACGTCGAAGACCAGACTTCTTTTCTCTCGAAACTCGTCATCGAATCCGGTTACGGCGCGCTTGCACAGCGCACGGACGTCGAGTTCTTCGGGGACCGCCCTCGGCGCACGCGGTTCGAGGGCCGGAACTGGCTGTGTCGGTCGGCGTTCACGAGCCCTTTCGTGGCCAACCGCCCGGAGACTCTGGCGCGCTGCAACAAGGCGAGCATCGAGGCGGGAACGAAGCGGCAGATCATCGACTTCATTCGGGAACGTGTCGATCCGGGACTGCGGAACATCGAGATGAGTGACCGGTTCAGCCGGTTCCTGGTGACTCACGACGATTTCGAGAAGGCGCCGGACCTCGCCGTGTTCGGGGAGGGCGTGCGGCGCTTGTTCGAGATCGGCTTGCTCTTCGCCGACGTTCGGGGGGGCGTGCTTCTCGTCGACGAGTTCGAGAACGCGATCCACACCGAGCTCCTCGCCGAGTTCACCCGCCTCGTTCAGGAGCTCGCGGTCGAGCGCAACGTCCAGGTCTTCCTGTCGACCCACAGCAAGGAGGCGATCGACGCCTTCGTCTCGAACGGACAGCGGGCCGACGATGTCGTCGGCTATGCGATCAGTCGCAACGCGGGCGACGTCGAGGCCCGTCGCTACGCTGGCGACCGGCTTCGCAAGTTGCATGAGACCGTGGACTTCGACCTGCGGGGCGTGCGATGAAGGCGGTACTGGTCTTCTGCGAAGGCCGCCACGACGTCGTGTTCGCGCAACGCAGCCTGGGGGCCCACGGCGGTTGCGGGTGGGTCGACCGGCCCGTGGGTGAGCTGCCGTCACCGTTCGGTCGGGGCAGGGCGGTCGCCAAGGGGCTGATCGCCAGGCGTTCGAAGACCTTCCCCTTCGGGATGCGGCCCGCCCGCCGCTGCCGTGCTTCGACGCCGTCGTCGAGAGCACCGCCACGGGGACGATGTTCGTCCTCGTTCGGACTCACGGACAGGATCAGTCGGGCGCATGCCTGGAGCTGCTCCAGGATCTGCAGGAGACGTTCGTGGATCAGCCGGCCGACACGTTCGACGTGTCGGAGTACGCCGCCGCCTTCCTGTTCGACGCCAACGGCGCCGGCGTGGTACCGACGGTGGCGGGGTTTCGTGAGCGTTACGGTGCGCATTTCGGCGATCTCTCGAATCTCGGACACGGCATGTGGTTGGCGGAGACCATCGTTCCCGTGGGCTGCTTCGTGTTCCACAGGAGCGCTCAAGAGCCGACGGGCACGCTCGAAGATCATCTGGCCCCCATGACGTCGCAGGCGTGGCCTGAACGGTACGCCGCGGCCAACCGCTTTATCGACGAGAACCGCGACGGGGACGATAGAGTGTCCGCCAGGGAGGCTGAGAGGCTGAAGGCGGTCATCACGGTCACGGGACAGTTCAATCACCCGGGCGATCCCATGTCGATCATCATTGGCCGAGGGAGCCTGCCCCGCGACCGTTTCGACGCGTCTCCCCTGAGTGCGGAACTCGCCGACTTCTTGACCCGGGCTCCATGGAGCGCCTCCTGACCGGCGCTCAGGGCGGCAGCGCATGTGGACCCGGAAGGCGCGGAGGAGCCGTGGATGATGCCTGCGGGCCGGCAGTACTTCGTGCACAGTGACGGTTCGACGGCGATTTCGGAGTGGTACCCGTTCACGGATCACGCCGAGGGTGTCGCGAACCGCGCCGCCAAGTTCCTGCAGCGCTTCGGGCTCGACCGGCGCGTCCTGACGCTGACGGGTGCCGCCCGAGGAGGGCGGCGTGGATTGAAACCTGGAGGCGGTCTGCGATGCCGCGGCCGTCTTCGGGGACGGGGTCGCCGCCCTCGCGTCGGCCGTGGCGCTGTCGATCTGCGGCGCGTTCCGGCTCGTCGCTGGCGTGTCGGTCCATTCCCGCGGGCTGTCAGGCCCGCTCCACCTGGAACGAGACGACGTTGCGGGCGTCACGGTTGAACTCGACAGCGACCAGATGGATGGGCCGCCCCGATTCGCGGTACTTGTCGGCGTAGCGCTTCGCCTTCAACTGCGCCATGGCGCCCCCCGGCGGCGTCATTTCGACCACCTTGAACTCGAACAGGTACACGTTGTCGTTGAAGCGCACGGCCATGTCCAGACGGCCGTGACTGGTGCTGTCCTCTACGGTGATGTCCAGGCCCAGCGCCGCGAAGTAGGCGTAGAACACGCTGGCATAGTAGCCCTCGTAGCCGGCGATGTCGTTGTTGGTGTACCACTCGTAGGGGATGCTGGCGAAGAACGCCCGGACGAGAGCCTCGAGTCCGGCGAAGTCGTTGGCCTCCAGCAGCCGGTAGAGCCGGACGCGGTTCGCGGTCTGGCGCGACCCGTCGCGCACAAGCTGCCGCAGCAGGCGATCGTTCAGGCTCTGCCGCACCTTCCGGTTGGGATAGCCCAGCCGGTACAGGACCTCCCCGCCGAGATGTTCCTCGCCCGTGATCGTGAGGTAGCCGGTCTGGAAGAGCAGCGCCTCGGTCGCGATGTCGTCCACGTCGAAGGTGGACAGCAGATCGGCGCTGGCCATCATGTCGTCCAACGCAACGGCGCTCACGCGGCGCTCGAACAGCGTCTCCACGAGGAAGGTCGGCGTGCCGGTCTCGAACCACCAGGCGCCGAACTCGCGGCGGTCGAACAGCAGCAGGATGTCGAAGGGGTTGTAGACCTTCTCGCCCCGCCAGCAGTATCCGTTGTACCACTCGCGGACGGCGTCTCGATCGAGGCCGGGAAGCTCGGGCGCGAACACGGTGTCCAGGTCCCCGTCCGTGTAGCCGCAGAGGGCGGAATAGCGCGGGTCCAGCGTGATGTCGGCGAGGTTGTTGAGGCCGGAGAACAGGCTGACCTTCGAGAACTTGCTCACCCCGGTGATGAAGCTGAACCGGATGTGATCGTCGCTGCCCTTGATGACCGAGTAGACGCCGCGCAGATAGTCGCGGTTGGCGCGGGCGACCTCGGGCGTGTCCAGCGCGTCGAGAATCGGCTTGTCGTACTCGTCGACCAGCAGGGCGACGGCCTGTCCGGTCTCCTCATGCAGGGCTTCCAGCAGAGCCGCGAGACGGCCGGGGGCCGTCGCGTACTCGCAGGCCACGCCGGCACGGCGCTCGGCGGCGGCGAGCTGCTCCATGAGGCTCGCTTCGACATGGCCCGCTTCCTGGAAGTGGCCGGCGCCGAAGCTGAGGCGCAGCACGGGATGGCGCACCGACCAGTTCCAGCGCGGGTGGATGTCCAGGCCCTCGAACAGCGCCTCGTTACCCTCGAACAGCTCCTTGCAGGTGTCGAGGAACAGGCTCTTCCCGAATCGGCGCGGACGCGACAGGAAGTAGTGCGTCCCTCCGTCGAGCAGGCGGCGGACATGGGCGGTCTTGTCCACGTAGTAGC
Source organism: Vicinamibacterales bacterium (assembly GCA_965261285.1). Taxonomy (GTDB): domain Bacteria; phylum Acidobacteriota; class Vicinamibacteria; order Vicinamibacterales; family UBA8438; genus JAJEEA01. The sequence goes on from OZ253457.1 coordinate 1,733,839, forward strand.
AGCCGCCCTCGCGGAGCTTGCGGAAGCTCTGAATGCCGATGGGCAGTCTGCGCCGCGTCATTGCACCGTCCGCGGGGGTGCGGGGTGGACGAGCAGGGTCGTGCCGCGGACCGCGGCGACGGTGACGGGGTGGCCGGGGCGGATCGCGGGGGCGCCGGCCGCCGGCTCCGAGCGCCAGAGCTCGCCGCGGACCCGGACGTAGCCGTGCGGCGTGAGGGGTTCGACGGCGACTCCGCGCAGTCCGATCAGGCGCTCGATGGCGGTCGAGGAGTCCGTCTCGTAGGCGGCGCGCAGCAACGGGTACAGCGCCGCGTCCTTGGCCATCAGGCCCGCCACGAGAAGGGCCCCGGCCCATGCCGGCAGGATGCCCCAGCGGTACATCAGGACCGCCGCGGCGGTGCCGAGCACCCATTCCGGAATCTGGTAGAGCGTATAGCGGACCAGGGTGGAGCGTGAGGTCGCCGCGGGCACGAGTCCACTATCTCATCCTCGCAGGCGGAAAGGGAAGTCGTTCCACGGAGGCGGTGCCGGCCCGGTCGCCGGCAGCGGGTATACTGACCCGTCCGGCGACGGGGACCCCGGGCGCGTTGCCACGCGGGGGTGTCGCCGGTCCCGGCCGTGCGCGGTATCACCATCGAGCAGGAAGCGACGATGCGCATCTCGTTCAACGGCTCGCCCGCCCCCACCCTCGGGGTCGAGGTCGAGCTGCAGATCATCGATCCCGAGACCGGTAACCTCGTGTCGGGGGCCTCCGACATCCTGGAACGCACGGGCGTCGCCTACCTCAAGCCGGAGCTGATCCAGTCCACCATCGAGATCAACACCGACCCATGCGCCGACGTCGCGGCGGTCCGGCGCGAGCTGGCCGAGCGCCTCCAGGGGCTCTACGGGCTGTGCGACGAGCTGGGCTACCAGCTCGCGAGCACCGGCACCCACCCCTTCTCGCGGTGGGCCGAGCAGAAGATCACCGACAAGGAGCGCTACCACCTGCTGGCCGAGCGGTGCCAGTGGCCGGCGCGCCGGCTGATGATCTTCGGCCTGCACGTGCACGTGGGCATCGAGAGCGGCGAGAAGGCCATCGCCATCTTCAACGCCCTGACCACCTACATCCCCCATCTGCTCGCGCTGTCCGCGAGCTCGCCGTTCTTCCAGGGCGAGGAGACGGGGCTCGCCTCGTGCCGGGTGAAGATCTTCGAGAGCCTGCCGACGGCGGGGCTGCCCTACCGGCTGCTGAACTGGGCCGAGTTCCAGCGCCTGATGATCACCCTGGTGGGGGCGGGGGCCATCGAGTCGGTCCGCGAGATCTGGTGGGACATCCGGCCCCACCCGCAGTTCGGGACGGTCGAGGTGCGCATCTGCGACGGGCTGCCGACCCTCGACGACATCGTCGCGATGACCGCGCTGATCCAGGCGCTGGTGGTGTGGCTGGGCGACCAGTACGACAACGGCGTCTACCTGCCCGTGCAGCGCTACTGGATCGTCCGCGAGAACAAGTGGCGCGCCGCCCGCTGGGCCCTCGACGCGAAGGTGATCGTGGACGAGGAAGGCCGGCTCGAGCCCCTCGGGGAGTCGATTCATCGGCTGCTGGAGTCGATCGAGCCGGTGTCGAAGCGGCTCGGCAGCCACGGCGAGCTGGCGGGCGTCCGCGACCTCATGCGGACGGGGCCGAGCTGCGCCGCGCAACGGCAGGTGTACGCCGAGACCGGCGACTTCAAGCGCGTCGTCGGTTCCGTCGTCGATGCGCTACGGACCAGCGTGTTCGCTAGATAGCCCGGGCCTGCCAGCGGCCGTGGCGGTGGTCGACCTCCAGGGCGAGCCCGAAGCACGCCGACAACGCCGGCGGGGTCAGCACGTCCTCGATGGGGCCGGCGGCCGCGACGCGGCCCGACGCGAGCAGCAGGGCGTGGGTGAACCCGGGGGGAATCTCGTCCAGGTGGTGGGTGACGAGGACGATGGGCAGGTCGGGATCGGCCCTGGCGAGGTTGGCCAGGGTCTGCACGAGCTGCTCGCGGCCCGGGAGATCGAGGCCGGCGTTGGGCTCGTCGAGCACCAGGAGCCCCGGCGTGCACATGAGGGCGCGGGCGAGCAGCACGCGCTGGCGCTCGCCCGACGACAGCGTCGTGAAGCGCTGTCCGGCGTGGCCGAGGCAGTCGACGCGCTCCAGGCAGCGGCGCGCGTGGTCCCGGTCGGCCTCGTCGTAGCGGTGCCACCAGGGGGCCAGCGCCGCCTCCTTGCCCGCGAGCACGATCTGCTCGGCGGTCAGGGCCGGCGGGATCATGGCGGCGAGGGCGGCGCTCGTCACCCCGATGCGCAGGCGCAGCGCCCGCACGTCGACCCGGCCCAGCTCGCCCCCGAGCACGGTGACCGAGCCCGAGGACGGGTGCTGGTAGAGGGTGAGAATCTGGCACAGGGTGGTCTTGCCGCTGCCGTTGGGGCCGAGCACCACCCAGCGCTCGCCGGCGCGCACCCGCCAGTCGATTCCTTCGAGGATGGTCGTCCGGTCCCGGACCAGCCGCACGCCGGCGAGCTTCACCGCCTCGGGCGGATCCGTCGACTGCATCCCGATATCACGACTCCTTGACGGCGGCGATCAGGTCGAGCACCGCCTGCTTGCCGTCGCCGAAGAACATCAGCGTGTTGTCGGCGGCGAAGAGCGGGTTCGGGATGCCGGCGAAGCCGGGAGAGAGGCTGCGCTTGATGACGACGACGGTGCGGGACTGATCGACGTTCAGGATCGGCATGCCCGCGATCGGGCTCTGCGGATCGGTGCGGGCGTCCGGGTTGACGATGTCGTTGGCGCCGATGACGAGGCTGACGTCGGTCTGCTCGAACGACGGGTTGACGGCGTCCATCTCCTTCAGCTTGTCGTAGTCGACGTCGGCCTCGGCGAGCAGCACGTTCATGTGCCCGGGCATGCGGCCGGCGACGGGGTGGATGGCGTACTCCACCTCGACGCCCCGCGACTCGAGCAGGTTCGCGAGGTCGCGCACCTGGTGCTGCGCCTGCGAGACGGCGAGGCCGTAGCCGGGGACGATGACGGTTCGGCGCGCGCCGTCGAAGAGCATCGCCACCTCCTCGGCCGAGGTGCTCTTGACGCGTCCCGCGTAGACCGCGTCCGCATCCGACTTCGAGCCGCCGCCCTCGGCGATCGCCCCCACCAGCACGTTGACGAGCGACCGGTTCATCGCCTTGCACATGATGCGGGTCAGGATGATGCCGGAGGCGCCGACGAGCGAGCCGGTGATGATGAGGATGTCGTTGTTGAGGACGAAGCCGGTCGACGCCGCGGCGAGGCCCGAGTAGGAGTTGAGGAGCGCGATGGCGACGGGCATGTCGGCCCCGCCGATGGAGATCGTCAGCAGGACGCCGAGCAGCGACGCGACGGCCACGAGGCCCGCGTAGAAGGCGATGGTGCCGGGATCGGCGACGACCATCGCGCCCAGCCCGAGGGCGGCCAGCCCGATGGCGCCGTTGAGGACCTGCTGCCCTGGGAAGACCACCGGTGCGTCGGGCAGCAGCAGCCCGCGCAGCTTGTCGAACGCGACGAGGCTGCCCCAGAAGGTGACGGAGCCGATGAGGCCGGAGGCGACGGTGGCCACCGTGGTCTGCGCCGACGGTTCGACCGCGCTCACCAGCACCGCGCCCGCCACGAGGGCCGAGGCGCCGCCGCCGAACGCGTTCAGCAGCGCCACCATCTCGGGCATCGCGGTCATCGCGATGCGCAGGGCCAGGGTGGCGCCGATGGCCCCGCCGAGGGCCACGCCGGCGAGGATCACGGCCACGCCCTGGGGGCCGGCGCCGAAGACCTGCCGGTCGAGCAGCGTCGCCGCCACCGCCAGCAGCATCCCCGTCGCGCCCATGAGGTTGCCGCGGACCGCCGTGCGCGGATGCGTCAGGCCGCGGATGCCGAGGATGAAGAGGGCCGAGGCGGCCAGGTAGACGAGATTGATCGCGCTGTCCACGGTCGGTCCTGTTCAGATTGCGGGCCGGCCGATGCCGGTCGTCATGCAGCTCATCGGCTCAGTCCTTCTTCCGGAACATGCCGAGCATGCGGTGCGTGACCAGGAAGCCGCCCACGACGTTGATGGTCGCGATGACCAGCGCGAGGAACCCGAGGACCATCGTCGCCCGGTTCGGGGACGCGACCGAGAGGAGCGCCCCGATGATGGTGATGCCGGAGATGGCATTGCTGCCCGACATGAGCGGCGTGTGCAGCAGCGGCGGCACCTTGGTGATGATCTCGAAGCCGACGAAGACCGCGAGCATGAAGATCGTCAGCAGGGGCAGGAACGCATCCATGGGGACCTCGGCGCGATGTCAGGCCGTCTCGAGGAGCTCGCGGACCCGCGGGTGGACGACCTCGCCGTCGCGCGACACCAGGGTGCCCGCCGTGATCTCGTCGTCGGGGTCGAGGGCGACGGCGCCGTCCCGGACGAGGTGCAGCAGCAGCGCCGAGACGTTCCGGGCGTACATCTGGCTGGCGTGGTACGGCACCGTGGACGGCAGGTTCGTCGGGCCGAGCACGGTGACCCCGTGGGCCGTCACGACCTCGTCGGGCCGCGACGGCTCGACGTTGCCGCCCCGCTCGGCCGCGAGGTCGACCACCACCGAGCCGGGGGTCATGCCCGCCACCATCTCGTCGGTCACGAGCACCGGGGCCGGCCGCCCGGGGATGAGGGCGGTGGTGATGACGACGTCGCTCCCCGCCACGACGCGGCCCATCATCTCGCGCTGCCGCGCGTAGAACGCCTCGTCCTGGGCCTTCGCGTAGCCGCCCGCGTCCTCCGACCCGGCGGTGTCGAGGGGCAGGTCGACGAACGAGGCGCCCAGGCTCTCCACCTGCTCCTTGACGGCGGGCCTCACGTCGTAGGCCTCGACCTTGGCCCCCAGGCGGCGGGCGCTCGCGATGGCCTGCAGCCCCGCCACCCCCGCGCCGACCACGAAGACGCGGGCCGGGGTGACGGTGCCCGCCGCCGTCATCATCATCGGGAACATGCGGGGCAGGGCCTCGGCCGCCACCAGCACCGCCTTGTAGCCGGCGACGGTGGCCATCGACGACAGGGCGTCCATGCTCTGGGCGCGGGTGATGCGCGGGATGAGCTCCATCGAGAACGCGGTCACGCCCCGGCCCGCGAGCTCTCGGGCCGCCGTCGGCGCGCCGAGCGGCTCGGACAGCCCGACGATTACCTGCCCCGTCCGCAGCAGCTCCAGGTCGGCGCGGCCCGCGTCGGGGTTGGCGCCGAGCGCGCGCACCTGGAGGACGACGTCGGCGGTGGCGAAGAGGTGCGCCCGATCGGTCGCGAGGGCCGCGCCCTTCTCGACGTAGCCCGCGTCCGGGAAGCCTGCCGATGCGCCGGCGCCGGGCTCCACGAGCACGTCGAGGCCGGCTTTCGTCAGGGCCGGAAGCACCCCGGGGACGGTGGCGACGCGCCGTTCACCCGGGAAGGTCTCTGCAGGTATGCCGACGACCATGCGATGCGACTCGTCCAGAGCTGGAGATTCGAACTGCCGCGACCGGCGCGGGGCGCCGGGCCGGGCGAGAATCGTACCACAACCGGGGCGGCGGCGCGATGCGCCGCGCACGGTGCCGTCCGGTATGATAGCCGGCCGGGCGCCCCCGGTGTCCGGCCCGGCGCTCCGGGCATCCCGGAGGCCGCGCGGCTTCCGGGAGCGCCGGTTGGGCAGGCCCGCGGTGGAACTCGCCAACTCGAATGCCCCGGGGGCCTTGCCGCCCCCGGCCGTCAGGCGGCCCGTGGGCCGGTGTGTCGCGGGCCTCGCGGAACGTGTACACTCGGTTCGAGGGACGAACCGACCCCGGATCCCGACGCGGGACCGGTGAACCGAACGCGGATACGGCAATGAAGCTGATCAAAGCCATCGTGCGGCCCAGCAAGGTCGACGTCATCAAGGACGAGCTCGCCAAGCGCGGCATTCCCGGCATCACCGTCACCGAGGTGCGAGGCCATGGCCGCCAGCACGGCCACACCACCATCTTTCGCGGGCGCGAGTACGACATCAGCCTGCTGCCGAAGACCAAGATCGAGATCGTCGTGACCGACGAGGCCGTCGACGACGCCGTCGAGATCATCATGGACGCCGCTCGCACCGGGGAGATCGGCGACGGCCGGGTGTTCGTGCTGCCGGTAGAGCAGAGCTGGGTGATCCGGACCGGGGAGACGGACGTCGTCTAGCCAGGAGCCCGCGCGGCCGGAGCTCGCGCCGGCGGCGCTTCCGACGCGGCCTCGAGGCCGCGCGGTCACATGGGAAACGGTATGCCGTCGGAGCCTGACGCAGTCACGCCGAGAGACATCTTCCTGGGGCCCGACCTGACCCCGGAGGCCGCGGCCCGGTTCATCGAGGGTTGCGGCGTGCGCGACGGCGCGGCCGCCGACCAGCAGTTGCAGCAGCTCGCCGACGACCTGACCAGCCGCGTGGCCCTGGGCAATCTCGCCCCCCTGCTCTTCGACGAGATCGCGACCACCCCCGACCCCGACGCCGCCGTCGTCGGGTTCTGCCGCTACGTCGCCACCCGCACGCCGAAGGCGTCGTTCATCGGCACCCTGCAGGAGGACCCGCACGTCCTCGACATCCTGGCGCAGATTCTCGGGACCTCCCCGTTCCTCAGCGAGATTCTCATCCGCAACCCCGGCTACCTGCACTGGCTGCGGAACGAGCTCGACAGCGCGCCGCCGGACCGCCACGACTACGACCGCGAGCTCGCCCGGCTGATCGACGGCGACAGCTCCGTCGAGCTCCAGGTCGACGGGCTCAAGCGGTACCAGCGCCGCGAGATGCTGCGGGTCGCGGCCATGGACCTCTTCGGCATGCTGAACCGGGAGACGCTGACGTCGACGACCGCCCAGCTCTCGAACCTCGCCGACACCCTCGTCGACAAGGTGCTGGACATCGCGACGGCCGAGCAGGCGGCGGCCGACGGCCCGCTGCCGGGGCGGTTCGCGGTCATCGGCATGGGCAAGCTCGGCGGCGCCGATCTCAACTACAGCTCCGACATCGACCTCATCTACGTCTACGAGGCCCCCGACGACACCACGGGGACCGCCCAGCGGCGCTACCAGAAGCTGGGGCGCCGGCTCACGAGCCTGCTGTCCGAGCACACGGGCGAGGGCTACCTCTACCGGGTCGACATGCGCCTGCGTCCGATGGGGCAGGGCGGCAACCTCGTCTACTCGCTGAAGCAGTCGGCGCAGTACTACGAGAGCATGGGCGAGACGTTCGAGCGTTTCGCGCTCATCAAGGCGCGGCCGATCGCGGGCGACCTCGACCTCGGACGGCGCTTCGTCGAGCTGACCGTCTCCTTCGTGTACCGCAAGTACCTGGACCACGCGGCCATCGAGGAGCTCGCCCGCTACAAGGCGCGGGCCGACCGCGAGCACGGCAAGCGCGGCGACCTCGACCAGAACGTGAAGGAAGGGCGCGGGGGCATCCGCGAGATCGAGCTGTTCGCGCAGGTGTTCCAGATCATCTACGGCGGCGAGACGCCGGACCTGCGCACCGGCCACACCCTGACCGCCCTCGACCACCTCGGCGCCCACGGGTTCATCGAGCCGGAGGTGCAGCGGGACCTCGGCGCCGCGTACGTCTTCCTGCGCAACATCGAGCACGGCCTGCAGGTCGCGCAGGGGCAGCAGACCCACACCCTCTCGGGCACGGAACGGGGGCTGCGGGCGCTGGCCCGGCGTCTCGGGTTCGACGACCTCGACACCCTGGTCGACGTCCTGAACCGGCACCGGGACCGGGTCCACGCGATCTACGCCGACCTGTTCGAGCAGGAGCAGGAGGCCGGCGGCCTCGCCGGCCGCGAGATGTTCCGGCTGCTCGCGGGGGACATGAGCGACGACGACGCGCGGGCGCGCCTCGCCGACGCCGGCGTCGCCGAGCCGGCCAGCGCCCTCGACGCCATGCGGGCCCTCGACGCGGTCCCGTCGCACGGCCGGTCGTCGTCGCGGAACCTCCTCGCGAACCTGCTGGCGGAGATGCTGGCGGGGGAGACCCCGGCCGGGCTGAGCCGGATGCTCGTCCGCTTCGAGCGGGTGGCGTCGCGCTCCGGCGCGGCGGGGGCCCTCTTCCGCACCCTCCTCGACGACGAGAAGCTGCGCCGGCGGTTCGTGTCGGGCCTCGACGCCGGCGACCTCTACGCGGCGCGGCTCGCCGCCTACCCCGAGCTCCTCGACTCGCTCGGCCGGGCCGTCGTCGACGCCGAGACGTTCCGCGACGAGGTGGTCCGGGGTTTCGACGAGGTGACGGCGGCGGACGAGCCGGCGTTCAGCCTCGATCCGTTCCGGCGGGTCAAGGCGATAGAGGAGTTCAAGGCGCTCGTCGAGTGGCTGACCGAGCGCCGCCTCGACAAGCTGAACGAGAAGCTGTCGCTCGTCGCCGACTGCGCGCTGCAGGCGGCGGCGCGGGTGGTGTCGCACCACCGCAGGCCGGGCCCGGGGCCGGCGGGTCCGGAGGCGGGCTGGGCCGTCTTCGCCCTCGGCAAGCTCGGCAGCCGCGAGCTGACCGTGCACTCGGACCTCGACATCGTCTTCCTCTACGCCGGCGACGGGTCGTGGTTCGAGCCGCAGCAGAAGTTCGTGCGGGCCATCCACGACCTGCTCTCGAAGCGCACGGGGGCGGGCGCGGCCTACGAGATCGACACCCGGCTGCGACCCGAGGGGCGGATGGGCGCCCTCGCCCTCTCCGTCGCGGCCTTCGAGCGCTACCTGCGCGAGCGCGCCGAGATCTGGGAGCGGATGGCGTGGACGCGCTGCCGCTTCGCGGGCGGTGACCCCGCCGTCGGCGAGCAGGTGGCGGAGATTGTCGAGGGGTTCGTGTACGCGCCGTGGTCGCCCGACGTCGTGGACTACGCCCGGCGCATCCGCAGCCGCATCGAGCGCGAGCTCGCCGGCGAGGCGGGGGGCGAGCACCTCGATCTCAAGCGCGGTCACGGCGGCCTCGCCGACATCGACTTCCTGCTGCAGGTGCTGCAGCTCCGCGAGGGGCCGGACCGCCCCGAGTTCCGGGTCGCGGGGGCGCGGCGCCTGCTGGCGGCGTTCCCCGACACCGACTTCCTGCGGCCCGACGAGGTCGACGCGCTGCGCGGCGCGTACGGCTTCCTCCGCGACCTCGAGACCGTGCTCCGCATCGCCGCCGACGCCGGCGGGAACGTCATCTCGACGGACCCCGACGTCGTCGACCCGTTCGCGCACCGGCTCCAGGAACCGATGTCGGGACGCGAGCTGCTCGCCCGCTACCGCGAGACCACCACGCAGGTCCGGGAGATCTACGAGGCGGGCATGGACCGCCTGGCCGGCGGCTCCGCCGCGTGATCAAGTGGCCAACTACCTGCTGGCGGGGGCGGCCGGCTTCATCGGGGCCGCGGTCGCCGGGAGGCTGCTGGACGCGGGTCACGCCGTGCTCGGCGTCGACGACCTGAACGATGCGTACGACGTCCGGCTCAAGCGCTGGCGGCTCGAGCGGCTGCAGGCCCGCGAGCGCTTCACCTTCCGGTGGGCCGACGTCCGGGATCGGGCCGGCCTCGGCGCGGCGTGCGCCGGCGGGCCGGCCATCGACGGCGTGCTCGACCTCGCCGCCCGCGCCGGGGTCCGCGCCAGCGTCGAGGACCCGTGGGCGTTCGTGGACACCAACGTCACCGGCACCCTCAACCTGCTTGATCTCTGCCGTGACCTCGGCGTGCGGAAGTTCGTCCTCGCGTCCACGTCCAGCCTCTACGACGCCGCCGGCCCCATGCCGCACCGCGAGGACGCGGACACCAGCCGGCCCCGGAGCCCCTACGCGGCCACCAAGCAGGCGGCCGAGGCGCTGTGCCACGCCTATCACCACCAGTTCGGGCTCGACGTCACCGTCCTGCGCTACTTCACCGTCTACGGCCCCGCCGGACGGCCCGACATGAGCGTCTTCCGGTTCGTGCAGTGGGTGTACGAAGGACGTCCGGTCCGGCTGTACGGCGACGGCACGCAGTCGCGGGACTTCACCTACGTCGACGACGCCGCGCGCGGCACCGTGGCCGCCCTCGCCCCCCTCGGCTACGAGGTCTTCAACCTCGGTGCGGGCGCCCCCGTGCCTCTGGCCGAGATCCTGCGCTTCGTCGAGCTCAGCGTGGGGCGGACGGCCCGCGTGGAGCGCCACCAGCCCCATCCGGCGGACGCGCCGGCGACCTGGGCGGACGCGTCCAGGGCGGAGCGGCGGTTGGGCTGGAAGCCGCACACCCCGTGGAGGGACGGCGTGAAGCGGGTCGTGGAATGGTACGCCGCGAACCGCGCATGGGCCCGGCACGTGCGGACGAGCGACGGCTAGCTGCCTTGTCCGGGCGAAGCGCCGATTCTGACGAATGCGTGCCCACGGCGGCGACCCGCCAGCTTTCGGGTGCACCTGGCTGGAGCGGAAGCCCGTGGTGCCACGCGGGGTTCCGCTGCGGCTCCGGCGCCCGGACCTGGCTGGTCACCAGTTGTACTGCCAGCGCATGCCGTAGATCACGAAGGCGCCGGTGACGGGGACGGCGGTCGACTCGGCCACGCCGCCTGCGGGGCCGGACCCGCGGCGGTGGTCGAAGGCGCCGTCGAGGTCGACGTGGATCGCGTTGAACATCAGCCGGCTCCGCCCCGTGAGGTACCAGTTGACGCCCGCGGTCACGTTCGACTGCCGGCCGGCGTGACCCGTGTCGCCGGCCGGCCGGGCCTCGGTGGGGTTCACGGGCTTGCCGAAGTCGACGGCGCTGTACCGCAGCGCGAGCTCCACCGCGCCCGTGCCCCCGTCGGTGGCGGCGTCCACGACGGCGGCAGGGGACCAGGTGCCCTCCCGCATGTCGTAGCGGCGGGCGCCGCCCGCCACGTAACCGACCTGGGCATACCATCCACCGGCCGCGTGGGCGCTTCCGTCCGCGCGGCGGAACCGCCCGCCCATCACTTCGGCCTGCGCCCAGAACGGGCCGTCCAGCCAGGCCGCCTCGAGGCCGCCGTGGACCAGCTCCTGCAGCCTCCCGTCGGGCCGGAGGCCCCGCAGGGCCGGGACGTCCGCCACGTCGAGCTCCGGGCCGTAGCCCCACCGCGCCTCGCCGACCGGCCCGCCGGAGCGGTCCGCCCAGCCGCCCAGGTGGAGGGCGCTCGTCCCCGTCAGGACGGGGGCGAAGACGGCGCGGCCGGTGACGCCGACCGCATTCCCGCCGGCGCCGCCGGCGCCCGGCGCGCCGCCGGCGTCGCGCGCGAGGTGCATCGCCGCCTCGACGAGATGATTGCGGCCGTAGAGCCATATCTGGGCGTTGGTCACCCTCGGGCCCAGCGGCCCGTCGGTGAACGCGTCGACGGCCAGCGCGCGCTCGATGAGGGGGATGTCGTTCGACGAGGCGCTCTCCTCGAACGTCACGGGGATCTTCATCCTGCCGACGCCGAGCCGGACCCGGTCCGACGGCGAGTAGAAGACGGCGGCGTCCTCGATCGCGACCGCGCTGGCGGGACCGCCGCCGTCGGCGTCGGCGTCGACGACGAAGAGCCAGGAGAAGCGCCCCGCCGCACCTTCCACGCCGAGACGGGCGCGGCGGAGCAGGGTTCGCGTCTCGAGGGCGCCTCCGCCGGCCCGGGCGGCCTCGCCCCGACGGTAGACGGCCGCGTCCCAGTGGAACCGGCCGTTGAATGCGAAGGGCCGCGGTCCGGGGTCTTCCGGCTGCGCGAGGGCCGGTCCGGCGAGCGCCCAGCCGAGGACGAGCGCCAGCGCGGCGCGCACCGATGACGTCCCCGGCCGACGGCCCGCAACCCTGTCCCGGCGAGGGGCCGTACCGGCGGCGCCGCGGAGCATGGGGCCGACCTTAACACGGGCCGGCGGCGGCCGATCCCCGCGCCTCGGCGACACGGCGGGAGTCTGCGCCGAGGAGCCCGTGGCGAAAGCCCCCGCTACTTTCGAGCGGCGATGCATCCCGCCTGCGCCCGGCAAGCGTCGCCTTCGGCTCCGCTCGCCGCCCAGCCGCGCCTACCGGCCGTCTGCGCCGTGACCGGCGCAGACCGTCGGCTGCGTTGTTCGTCGGTTGCAGATGCCCGATAGGCGTCCTCCTCACGCCTTGTCAGGCGGCGCCTCGCCGCTCTCGGCGAAACGCGGGGATTTCACCACGGGCGTCCCAGGAGCGCAGCTCCCGCGGGAAGCGCCGCCTCCCGGCGGGGCTGGTCGGGCCGGGCCGTACGGCGGGCGTCGGAGAGGCAGGCGACGCTTCCGGGCTACGATATCGCCATGTCCGTCCGCTCCCCGGTGTCCGTCATCGGGGTCCCTCTCGACCTCGGCGCCGGCCGCCGGGGCGTCGACATGGGGCCGTCGGCGATGCGCCACGCCGGCCTCGTGGAGCGCATCCGGAGCCTGGGGCGCGAGGTCGTCGACGAGGGCAACCTCGCCGCCCCCGTCGTCGAGTCGCTCGCCGGCCCGGGAGACGAGAGCGCCCGCTACCTCGAGGAGATCGCCCGGGTCCTCGAGGCGCTCGCCGGGCTGGTGCGCCGGGTCCGGCTCGCGGGACGGCTGCCGGTGGTCCTCGGCGGCGATCACTCGATGGCGGTGGGGACGGTCTCGGGGATGGCGGCGGCGCCGGGCGAAGAGGGCGCCCGCACCGGGATCGGACTGTTGTGGATCGACGCGCACACCGACGCCAACACCCCCGAGACCTCGCCGAGCGGCAACCTCCACGGCATGCCGCTGGCCGCGATTCTCGGGAAGGGGCCGGAGGCGCTGACGCGCGTCGGCGGATTCGCGCCGGGAGCCGCCAGGGTGGCGCCGGCGAACGTCGTGGTGATCGGGGCCCGCAGCGTCGACCCGGCCGAGGCGGCGGTGGTGGCGTCGCTCGGGGTGCGCGTCTACACGATGGAGGAGGTGGACCGGCGCGGCATCTCGCCCATCATCGACGAAGCCCTCGACCTCGCCCTCGACGGGACCGCGGGCCTGCATCTGAGCCTCGACGTCGATGCCCTCGACCCCGCCGCCGCCCCCGGCGTCGGCACCCCGGTGCCCGGGGGGCTGACCGTCCGCGAGGTCCATACGGTGATGGAGCGGACCGCCGCGTCCGGCCGCCTGCTGTCCCTGGAGGTCGCCGAGGTCAACCCGGTCCTCGACCTGCGCAACCAGACGGCCGAGCTCGCTGTCCACCTCGTGGCGTCGGCGCTCGGAAAGCGGGTGCTGGGCGGTCTCACCCCGGCCCGCTGACACCAGCCCGGATCTCGCCCTTGGCGAGCCCCTACTCGTCTCGAAGCGAGACGAGGGGTCGATCCGCGTGGCGCTGTGCGCCGGGGTGCAGGTCGACATCAGCGTCAGCGTCACTGGTCCCGGCACGGCCAGCAGGTACGTGACCGGGTCGGCGCGGGCGGCGCCTGAGAATGGGCCTGCTGCCAAACCCGTGGCCGCCAGACCGCCGGCCACGCCCAAGGCGACGCCCGTCACGTGGACGGTGAACGAGGCCCACGCGACGGAGCGGCGGCGCCGGGAACCGGAACGGGTCGTGCCGGAGTGAGGTCGCCCGGCCATGCGGAGCCTCGCATGGATAGGGCGGCTCCGGTCGGGGCTCAGGACGCGGCCGCCGTCGGCTCCACGCGGACGGTCACCACGTCGGTGTCGTGGTACTGCTGGTGGCGCACCGACGAGGCGAAGTGGCGGAGCAGGCGCAGCGAGACCTCCCGGTCTCCCGGGGCGTCGCCGCTCCGGTCGCCGAGCAGCGCCAGTTGGTCCTCGATGTTCGTCTCGTCGGTCGCGGCCACGAACTCCAGCTCCGCGGCGGAGCCGTCGCGGCGGGCGGTCAGCAGCAGGTGGCGGCCGTCGGGGGCCGCGCCCTCCTCGCTGGCCTTGGTGAGGGTGAGCAGCGTCTCCTCGCCGACCGCGCGCACCCGGTCGGTCATCGCCGCGCTCCAGCCCTGGCGGGCCGCGAACTCGGCCAGGAACTCGTCGATCTTCGGGTACGCGTCGACGTTCAGTCCGGTACGGAGTCGCCGGGGCCGGGGCTGCGCGAGCTCGAGGAACCCGGTCATGAGGATGGCGGCGAGGCCGCCGGCGGTCATGCCGTTCCCGAGCAGCCCGCCCCACCACGGGCCGAGGGCCTCGGGGAAGATCCACTGCTGCTGGAAGCCGGTCCCGATCCAGAACGCGACGCCGGCCACCACCCCCTTGCGGTAGTCGACGCCGTCCTGCACCACCACCTTCATGCCGAGCACGAACAGGACCGATAGAAGCACGACGGTGTATCCCCACACCACGGGACCGGGGATGGCGAGGATGAGGGCCATGAACTTGGGCAGGAACGCGAGGCCGACGAAGACGGCGCCGATGTACACCCCGACGAGGCGCGAGGTCACGCCGGTGATCTCGGCCACCGCGATGCTCGACGAGTAGGTGGTGTTGGGCACCGTGGCCGCGACGCCGGAGAGCAGGTTCCCCAGCCCGTCCGCGGCCACCGCGCCCTGGACGGCGCGGAAGTCGACCGCCCGCGGCTTGCGCCACGACACCCGCTGGATGGCGACGCCGTCGCCGATGGTCTCGATGGCTCCGATCAGGGTCACGAAGACGAACGCCGGCAGGAGCGACCAGAAGGTCACCCCGAAGCTGAGGTCGAGCCCGGGCCAGTCGCCCGCGGGCAGGCCGATCCAGCCCGCCTCGGCGATGAGCCGGGTGTCGTAGATGCCGAAGGCCCCGGCGACCACGCAGCCCGAGACGATGCCGATGACCGGCGCCCAGAGGCGCCAGACCCCGGCCGCGCGCAGGGTCACCGCGACGGTGACGACTATCGTGGCGGCGGCGCTGATCGGGGCCGATGCCGGCGAGGCTCCCTCCGGGACCTGGGGCAGCATGTCGAAGACGATGGGCATGACGGTCACCGCGATCAGCATGATGACGGTGCCGCAGACGGTGGGCGTGAAGATGCGCCGCAGCAGGGCGAGCCGGGCCGAGAGGGCGAACTGCACCAGGGCCGAGGCCGCGACCAGCGACGCGAGCATTCCCGGCCCCCCCTCGGCGAGGGCGGTGACGCAGACCGCGATGAACGCCCCCGAGGTACCCATCATCAGGATGTAGCCCGAGCCGACGTATCCGATGCGGAGGGCCTGGAACACGGTGGTGACGCCGCTGATGGCGAGGGCGGCGAAGGCGGCCCACGTCAGGTAGTCCTCGCCGGCCCCCGCCGCCCGCACCACGATGGCCGGGGTGACCACGATGCCCGCCACCGCGAGCATCGCGTACTGGAAGCCGAGCCCCAGGGCCAAGGCGTGGGGCGGCTTCTCGTCGGGCTCGTAGCGGATGCCTCGGGCGGTGTCGGCGGCCTTCGATTCCGTCATCGGCTTTCCTGTCGGTTCGATTCGGTCGTGCGAGGTGAGAGTCCCGTTGCCGCCCGGCGGCGATGCACTTGCGCCCGCCCGCGTCGTTCGGACGAGCCGCCTGACGTCGGCGGCCCCAATATACCCAATACACGCCGGGTGTTCGCCTTGTCAGGCACAGGCGCACGCGCAGGGGGCCGGCGTGCCGGCCGGTGCCGATCCGTCGGGGCGCCCGCTCGGGCCGATGCGATGCCGACCCGGCCACCCATCGCCCGGGTTCAGGATCGGTCCGGTCGGGTTCCGGCGCGGGCTGATGAGACGGGGGGCGTCACACCCGGAGGGCCGCGGCGCCGCGAACCGCGCGATGGACGTGATCCAGGGTGTTGTAGACGTGCGGGCAGAGCCGCAGCCCGCCGGTGGCGGCGCCGGCGATGCCGTGGCGCTCGTACAGCGCCGCGACCAGGGCGCCCCGGCGGTCCGGCTCGCACGCCGCGATCACGACGCCGCCGCTCAGCTCGGGCGCCATCGGCGTGACGAGCTCGAAGCCGGCCTCGACGAGCCCCGCCTTGAGGGCCGTCGCGAGCTCCACGACGCGGGCCTCGACGTGCGCCATGCCCAGGCGGTCCTGGAACGCGACGGTGGTTGCGACAGCGGCGAGGGCGGCGTCGTCGCGCTGACCCAGCGATTCGAACTTCCGCGCGCCGCGGGGGCGGGGCTCGACCTCGCCGCCCCAGCTCGGGGCGACGATGCTCGGCCAGATGTCCGCCACCCGGTCGGCGCGGACATACAACAACCCGACCTCCTTCGGTCCGAGGAACCACTTGTGGGCGCTGCCCGTGTACGAATCGCAGCCGAGGTCGCGCAGGTCGACGTCGAGCGCGCCCCAGCTCTGCGCGCCGTCGACGTGGACGTGGATGCCGCGGCGATGGGCGACGTCGCAGAGCTCGCGCACCGGCAGCCGCACCCCGCTCACGTTGGAGACGTGGGTCAGCGCCAGCACCCGCGTGCGCGGCGTCAGGGCGCGCTCGAAGACGGCGGCCAGCTCGTCCGCGCCCGACGGGGCGGCCGGCGTCGCCACCCGCGTCACCGTCAGCCCGTGGCGCGCCGCCCGCACGTCCCAGGCGACGTTGTTGGTCGGGTGGTTCTGGTCCCACACCACGACCTCGTCGCCCGCGTCGAGGGGAAGCCCGGCGTTGACGACGTTGTTGGCCTCGCTCGTGTTGCGCACGAGGGCGATCTCGTCGGCGGTGACCCCGAGCTGCGCCGCCGCCGCCTCGCGCGACGCCTCGAGGAGGGGGCCGAACTTCGCGCGGTTCGGAAACGAGCAGTCGACGTCGATGTCGCGGGTCAGCTCGCGCACGCGCTCGGCCACCGCCCGCGGCGAAGGGCACAGGTTGGCCGCGTTCATCGGCACGCGCTCCTCGCGGAACGCGAACTGCCGGCGCACCTCCTCCCAGAACGCCTCGCCGGGCTGCGCCGCGGCGGGACGGCCGGCGAGAGCCGGCCCGACGACGCTGCCGACGGCCAGGGTGTGCAGGAACCGGCGCCGCGACGGATCGACGTTCATGGCGGTCTCCTTGCGGGGGCGTGCCCGTCGTCCCCTGTTCTCTCGTCGCGCCAGGTGGGTGCCTCAACGGTCGGCCGGGGCCCTCCGGGCGCGGTGCAGCGCGGGGCTCGACCACGGGCTGCCAGTGTCCCGGCCGTGAAGTTCGTGAAAGCTCTGAATCGCGGTAAGTGTCTGTAAACACAGGATAAGTAACGCGCAAGAACGTTCCGCGAACCACGGTTCAGGACACTAGCGGAAGCGGGTCAGGGTGATGTCGACGGCCCGCGCGCACGGTTCGTTCCGCCGCCACTGCATCAGGATCGGGCTCTGGTAGCGCCCCTGCGCCAGACGGCCCTCGCCGGGGGTCTCCCGGTCGGAAACCGGCAGGCTCACCGAGCGCTTCACCTGCAGGAAGCGGCGGGCGGGGGCGACGAAGAACCGGGACAGGATGCGTTCGACCACCGAGTCGCTCAGTCGCAGGACGTCGAACACCTCGTTGAACACCCGCACCAGGTCGTACTTGGCGTAGTTGATGGTCTTGTTCGGAATGGACCGGGGATCGGACAGCAGGTCGCGGCTGTTCTCGGCCATGAACCGCAACGGGTTGCGCAGGACCTCGGCGAGGTCGTGGCGCATGAGCAGGGTCTCGTACTCGTTGACGGTCAGGCCGGCCTGCTCCTCGCCGGGGCCGAGGGTGAGCCGGATGCGGCCCTTGTCGACGCCGTGCCGCCTGATGAGCTCCTCGCAACGCTCGAACACCCCGAAGCGGGGGTCCTTGAGGCTCACCGACTCGACCGCATGCGCGGACATCGGCACGGTGACGCGGTCGCACGCCACCTCCTCCTCGGCGCTGTAGCCGAGCACGGTGGTCACGCGCTGGCGCGCCCGGCCGCGGTAGACGCCGTCGAGGTCGATGAAGTACACCGGCTCGCCGTTCCGCCCGCGGTAGGTCACGCAGCTTCGCAGGCCGGCGCTGATGAACGCCAGGTGCGAGTCGGCGTTGAGGGGCTCGGTCCGCCGTTGCGCCTCGGACAGCTCCTCACGGAGGTCGAGCTGGTCGTGCTTGTAGCCCGCTCCCTCCGGGAACACCTCGCGAAAGAAGGACAGATACGAACCGAGGCCGCCGCGCCTTCGGTTCAATCGTGTCGCCAGGCTCTGGTCGAGGTAGCCGGCGGTGGTGTGAAACGAGCTGTACAGAGCGAGCGGAAACGGCCCGAGGACGTCGCCGTGGGTTTCGGACACCCGTCGGCGAACGTCGACCAGATCGATACGCGTGCGCGGGCGTACGGTGAGCGCGACCTCGACGGGCGCGGGGGCCATCGAAGCGCCATCATAACCCAAAACGGTGCGTCGGCGCGTTGCCGAAGGGAAGGTCATGGCGGTCCGTCGGGGCGGCGGCGTGCGCCCCGGCCGCGGCGTCAGCCGGCGGTGGGCAACCACGCGCCAGGGAGCCTCGCGCGCCCCCCGCGCTGCCCGACCGCAACGGGGACTCTCGCCGCGGGCTCCTGGTGTGCCGCAACCGTGGTTCGTGGGACGATTCCGAGCGGCATGGCTTCAGTGTCCATCCGCACGCGATTCGCCACCTTCGGGAACTTCACAGCCGGACACTAGTGTCCTGAACCGTGGTTCGCGGAACGTTCTTGCGCGTTACTTATCCTGTGTTTTCAGACACTTACCGCGATTCAGAGCTTTCACGAACTTCACGGCCGGGACACTAGCAGCTCAGGCAGCGATGGTTGTTCTTGGCGCCCAGGCTCACGAGCAGCGCGATGGTGTCGGGGAACGGCTGGATCCGCTGCACGGGGCCGTTGGCCATGTCGACGGTGGTCTGTCCGCGCCGGCTCACCGCGGTGACGTCGACGCCGCGGTCGACGAGGTAGCGGATCAGGGCGTTGTCCCCGCGGGCCGCGGCATGGTGGACCGCGTTGTAGCCGTTGTGGTCGCGGAAATGGACGTCGAGGCCGATCTCCTCGACGAGGAACCGGACCGCGGGCAGCCAGCCGTCGGGCACGTGACGGTGCGAGTTCCCCGCGTACCCCTGGCCGTAGCCGACGCCGGCCGCCGCGAGCAGCGGGGACACGGCGGGGCCGCCGAGGGGGACCGGCGGCAGCCCGGACGGGTCGGGGTAGGGGAGTCGCCGGCGGTTCGGCACGGTGACGGTCGGAAGATGCGGGTCCGCCCCGTGCGCCAGCAGCAGGCGCATGGCCTCGATGTCGAGGGCGTAGGCGGCCCGCCAGAACGTGGTGGCGCCGGCGCGGTCGACCCCGAGCAGGTCGCGGTTGTAGGTCGTGTACCACAGCGACCGCTCGAGCCGCGCGTCGACGTCGGCCCCCGCCTCGAGCACCGCCCGCATCACGTCGAGGTACGAGGCGGTCTGTTGCAGGTGGTCGGTCGGCTGGGGATGGCGCGCCTTCGGGGCCCAGTGCATGTTGAGGGCGCCGTAGAGCGGGGTCGCCCCGGCGTCGCTCGCCAGCGTGGGGTCGGCTCCCGATTCGAGGAGCCGCAGGGCCAGATCGAAGTGGCCGTTGATGCACGCGATGAGCAGGGGGCTGGTGCCGTCGGCGGCGCTCACCTGGTTGACGTCGGCCCCGCCCGCGATCAGGGCCAGCGCGGTCCCCGCGTGGCCGTCGCGCGCCGCGAGGAGCAGCGCCGTCAGCCCGCCGTGGGTCCCGACGAGATCGGCGTAGCCGAGCGGCTCCGGCTCTCCGCCCCGGTCGGCTTCCGCCGCCGGGACCGCGGGTCGCGGCGGAGCCTGACGTCGAAGGGGCGGTCGCGCGACCCCCGGCCGACCGGGGCGGCTCGACGGCGGGCGCCGGGTGGCGCGTCCGGCCGAGCGCCCGGCGCCGGTGGCGGCGCGGGCGCGGCCCGGGCGGCGGTCCGCCCCGCCGATCGCGTTCCGGGGGGGCATGTTCACGAAGGCCCGCATCATCCGGCCGCTCCGGCGCCGGCTGTCCGCCTGGTCGAGCGTGTTGCGGGCGCTGATGTCCACGACGGTCGCGGTGACGCCGGGGTCCGCGCCCCAACGCAGCAGGGGCGCGACCGCCGCGGTCCGCCCCGCCCCCGCCGCGAACATGAGGGGGGTCTGCCCCCACCGGGGCTCGCGCGCGTCGGGGTCGGCGCCGTGCGCGAGCAGCGCCTCGACGGTGTCGGCGCTCCCCGACTGCGCGGCGAAGTGCAGCGGGGCGGCCCCCGACGACGTGCGCGCCTCCGCGTCGGCCCGATGCTCGAGCAGGGCGGCGACCACCGCGGCGTGGCCGGCGCGGCTCGCGACGTGCAGCGGCGTGTGCCGGCCGAGGCGGGTCGCCGCCTCCGGGTCGGCCCCGGCCGCGAGCAGGCGGCGCGCGGTGGGCAGGTCGCCGTGCCGCGCAGCCCAGTGCAGTGCGGTCATGCCGTCGCCCAGCGGCGCGTCGACGTCGGCGCCGGCCTCGAGCAGCGTTCGCACCGCCTCGCCGTCCTGCCGCATGACCGCGTCGGCGAGGGGCGCGTCGACGGCCGCCCTCGCCGGGCCGGACGCCGCGCAGAGCAGGGTGATGAGGACGCCGGTCCGGACTCGAAGCATGAGTTTCTCCAGATGGGCGGGCGAGGCCGTTGCCGACGCGACACACCGGACGCCTTGAACGGCCTTGGTCCTTCGCAGATGAGATCAGCTTCTGTCGTGTCTCGTTCGCTCTTGCTCCGCGCTCGGCTCAAACCGAATCTCTCGTCGTTCCGGGGCGAAGCCTCGCTAGGCGTTCAGCGAGAACGCGCCGGTGCTGTCGCCGAACCGCTCGACGTCGTCGAGCCCCAGCCGCTGGACGAGGTCGAGCATCACGTTGGCCATGGGCGTCCCCGGCGCCGCCCGGAGATGCAGGTTGCCGGGGAGGCGCCCGTTGGCGCCGCCGGCCACGAAGAGGGGGCAGCGCTTGTGGTTGTGCACGTTGGGGTCGCCCATCGGCGATCCGTAGATGACCATCGACCGGTCGAGCAGGGTCGCGTCGCCCTCTTCCAGCGCCCGCAGCTTGGCGAGGAAGTAGGGCAGCAGGCTCACGTGATAGCGGTTGAGCCGCGCGAACTCCTCGATGTTGCGCTCGCGCCCCCCGTGGTGCGAGGCGGGGTGGAAGCCCCGGGTGACGCCGCTCTCGGGGTAGACGCGCCCGGTCGCGTCGCGCGACAGCTTGAACGAGAAGACCCGGGTCATGTCGGTCTCGAACGCGAGCGCCTGCAGGTCGAACATCAGCTTGACGTGCTCGTCGAACGAGTCGGGCACGCCGGCCGGCGCGTCGGGCAGCTCGCGGGGCTCGCCGCCGAGGTTCCGGGCCTCGACCCGCTCGATGCGCCGCTCGATCTCCCGGATGTCGGTCAGGTAGCGGTCCATGCGGCGCCGGTCCGCGATGTCCAGGGTGGGAGCGAGCCGGGCCACCTCGGCGGTGATGAAGTCGAGCACGCTGCGCTGCTGGCGGCGCCGGACGGCGCGCTCTCCCGGCGTGCCCCCCGTCCCGAACAACTGGTCGAAGGCCAGCCGGGGGTCCCGGATCATCGGCAGCGGCTCGGTCGGCGACGCCCAACTGATGGTGTCGGTGTAGACGCACGAGTAGCCGTAGGCGCAGCCCCCGGCCTGATCGACGTTCTCGATGCAGAGCTGCATCGACGGAATCGGCGTGCGCTGGCCGAACCGCTGGGCATAGAGCTGGTCGAGGGAGATGCCGGCGCGGACGTCGGAGCTCTCCGTCTGCCTGGGGTGCGACTGGGTGAGGAAGGTCGCGCTCGAGCGGAAGTGGTCGCCGCCGATCTCGGGGGGCGTGACCGCCTCCGCCGGCCGCACGTCGGTGTCGCTGACGATGGTCAGCACGTCGCGGAACGGCTCGAGGGGGCTCAGGGCGCTCGGGGTCAGGTCGAACCTGCGCCCCGTCGCGGCCGGCGACCACAGGTGCCGCGAGGCGCCGAAGGCGGTGCTGCCGGCCGCGCCGTGGACGTTCTCGATGCACACCAGCCGGGTCGGATCGTCGAGCGACTGGGCCGCCGCCACCCGGCGCCAGGGCCGGCCGGCGGGCACGAACGCGTCGAGGAAGGGCAGCGCGACGGTCGTCCCGAGACCTCGCAGGAACGTGCGGCGCGGGAGATGCTTGCCGGTGACGAAGGCCATGCTGATCAGTCCTCCACGGAATCCGGCGCCCGGCCCTGCGTGCGGAACGCGGGGCTGCGGACGATCTCGAGGATGAAGCGGGACAGGCGCAGGTCGTCCGCCTCGGCGGCGCGGACGACGTCGCGGACCGCGGGCATGTCGACATGCTCGATGCGGCGGCCCAGGGCGTAGGCCATCAGGTTCTCGGCGAACGTGCTCGCGATCGCGCCCGGGCGCTTCAGCAGGGCGGCGCGCAGGTCGCCGGCGCTGGCGACGGGGGTGCCGTCGTACAGCTCCCCGGCCGAGTCGATGGCGTTGCCGTTGTCCTTGACGCGCCGCGCCCCGGTCACGTCGTAGTGCTCCAGGGCGAGCCCGATCGGGTCCATCATCCGATGGCACGAGCTGCACGCGGGGCTCCGCCGGTGCTGCTCCAGCCGTTCGCGCACCGACAGCAGGCGGCCGCCGTCGGCGGCCGCGGTGTCGTCGAGGTCGGGCACGTCGGGCGGCGGGGGCGGCGGCGGGCTGCCGAGCAGCACCTCCATCACCCACTTGCCGCGCAGCACCGGCGACGTGCGGTCGGCGTAGGAGGTGAGGGCCAGCACGCTGCCGTGCCCCAGCAGCCCGTGGCGGGGGTGGGCGGACGGCCAGGTCACGCGCCGATGGCGCTCGCCGGCGACCCCGGGAAGCCCGTAGTGCCTGGCGAGGCGCTCGTTGACGAACGTGTAGTCGGCGGTCAACAGCTCGGTCAGGCTCCGGTCCTCCCGGACCAGGTGGTCGAAGAACAGCTCCGTCTCCCGCCGCATGGCGCGCTTGAGCTGCTCGTCGAAGTCGGGGTAGGTCCGCACGTCCGGGTGCAACGGGTCGAGATCGGGCAGCCGCAGCCACTGGGCGGCGAACCGGGTGGCGAGGGCCTCCGACCGCGGGTCGGCGAGCATGCGCCGCACCTGGGCGTCGAGCACCGCGGGGTCGGTCAGCCGGCCGGCGGTGGCGAGGTCGACGAGCTCGGCGTCGGGGCCCGCGGCCCACAGGAAGAAGGAGAGCCGGGACGCCAGCGCGTGGCCCGAGAGGGCGAAGCCCTCGGCGGCGTCGACACCGGCCGGGGGGGCCTCGAAGCGGAACACGAAGTGGGGGCTGGCGAGCATGCCCTCCAGGGCCATCCGGACGCCCGCCTCGAACCCGCCCCCGGCCGCGCCGCTCTCGTACAGGGCCATCAGGGCGCGCCGGTCGCCGGCCGTCAGCGGCCGGCGGTAGGCGGCGGCGCCGAGCCGGTCGACGATCTCGCGGGCGCACGCGGGCGTGTCGGCCGGCCCCGCCGGCCGGCAGGTGAAGATGCGCCGCCGGCTCGGGGTGTCGGAGACGCCGACGGGATCGAGCGGCCCCCGGATCGCGAGGTCCCGCAGGTGGGGCAGGCTCGTGAAGCCGTAGGCGTTGGCGACGCTGGTGCTCGACAGCGACCAGTCGTGGGGCGAGATGAGGTCCTGGGCGGGGCCCTCGAGGTGGCGGACGAACACGGCCGAGACCCGGTGCGGCCCCGCCGTCACCCGGACCGGATCGGTGCGGAGGTTGACGCCGTTCGGGTCCGAGACGTGCATCCACCGGTCGATGTCGAGGAGGGCGACGCGCTCGCCGTCGATGGAGATCTCGATCTGCTCCGGATGCTCGACCGTGTGCAGCGCCCCCCGGCCGCTGCCGAACAGCTCTCCGGTCGTCTCGTGGTGGAACGAGACGCGGAACCGGTAGTCGGCGTCGGCGGGGAACGTGTGCACGACGGAGAGGCCGCCCCGCGAGCCGTAGGGCGCCCCTTCGACCTGCTCCCGCTGCGAGACCCATCGCGTGACCCTGTAGGTCGCCTCCCGCGGCCCCGCCGTCGCGTCGCCCACGGCCAGCCGGCTGACTTCGGCCGCGGCCCGGAGGTAGCCGTTCATCAGGGTGGGGGAGAGCAGTTGCGCGTCGGCGATGTTGTCGAAGCCGGCGCTCTTGGTGTCGAGCGGCAGGTAGTCGCTCGCGCGGACGTCGAGGGCGAGCAGATCGCGGACCGAGCGCTCGTACTCGGCGCGGTTGAGGCGCTGGAAGCTGCGGCGCGCGCTAAGGGGTTGCTCGGCCGCGGCGTCGTCGACCAGGGTCTCGAGGGCGCCGGCGAGCGACTGCAGCTCGGCCTCGTCGGGACGGGCGGTCCCCGCCGGGGGCATCAGGCCCGTGCGCACCTTCCGGATGATCTTCTCCGCCAGGGGGCGGTCGTCGACGGCGCGCGCGACGTCGAAGCGATCCAGCGACAGGTTCCCGTAGCGCGCCCGGTCGTTGTGGCAGCGGCGGCAGGTCCCGTCGACCACCGCCTGCGCCGCCTCCGGGGCGGCCGGCCTCGCCAGACCGGGAGACGCGATGGACCCGAGGGCGAGACAGACGGCGATTCCCGCAACGGCGGCCGGGGCGGTGCTCACCATGGTGCGATCACTCTCTTCTTGCGATGTGACGACCGCCGCTCACGCGCTCCGTGGTGTAGATGACCGGCCGGACCTGGAGCGGGCGGCTCCGGTGCCCGGCGGGCAATCTGCGTAGTGTAGCCGTTGTCGGCGAGTTTTTCACGCCGCGACTCCCGACGGGTGCACGACAGCATCGGTTGGACGACCGTCAGGTGCGGTTGGCAGCCGGCTGCGCGTCGGTGGTGCGGTTGGCCGCAGGGGCACTTCCTTGTCGTGCGCCCACTGCCGACGGACCCGCTGTGGGAGCAACCCGGCGGAGCCGTCGGCGCGTGGCCGGCGGGTCCGGAGCGTCACCGGGACCCGCGTGGAGACGATGACGGCGTGGCCGGGGGGTGCGAAGCCGGCTGGCGCAGCACGCGCCGATGTGCACCAAGTCCCGTGCGGACGGCGAGAGCCGGGGAGCCGGCGGTTGTTAATTTGATGGCTTTCATGTTATTAAAATAGCGAAAGGGCCGGACAGGACGGCCCGGGACCGGGTCGACTCATGAGCATGACGGGACCATCGCACAGTCGGCTGTCGCGTCGCGAGCGGCAGATCATGGACATCCTCTTTCGGCGCGGCCGCGCCCGGGCAAGCGTCGTTCGGGAAGAGCTGCCCGGCGACCCGAGCTCGTCGACGGTCCGCACGCAGTTGCGCATCCTCGAGCAGAAGGGGCATGTGCGTCATGACGAGGTGGGGCTGCGGTACGTGTATCGTCCGGTGACGCCTCGTCGGGCCGCGGGCCGTTCGGCCTTGCGGCATCTCGTCGAGACGTTCTTCGACGGCTCCGCCGAACAGGCCGTGGCCGCGTTGCTCGGCGGGGAGGCCCGGCGTCTGACCGATGCGGAGCTCGAGCGGATCGCGCGGGTCGTCTCGGACGCGAGAGCGGCGCAACAGGGGGCCGGCCGAGCCGCGAACGCGTCACGCGGCAGCGGGCCGAACGGAAACGACACGGGTGAGAAGGGGGAGGAACCATGAGCCTTCTGGTGTTGTTGACCCTCAAGGTGTCGGCGATTCTGCTCCCGGCGCTGATCGGTGCCCTCCTTCTGTACAGGAGCTCGGCCGCCGCGCGGCACTGGGTGCTGGCGGTCGGCGTCGTGTCGGCCGTCGCGGCGCCCGCGCTCCACGTTCTGCCGACGCCGCCGGCGGCTCGCATCGTTCCGGTCGGACCGCTCTCGTTCGACGCTCTCCAGCTCTCTGTTCTTCCCACCGCCGCGTCACCCGGTCCTCCAGCTCCTGCTCAGCCGCCGGGCCGCTACGTCCGGTTCATGGAACCGGAAGCTGCCGATGCGGTCGGCTCGGTCGTTGCGCCGCCGCCGGCAGGTCTCCGGTCCGGCCGGTCGCGACACGCGGCGGCGGCCGTCGCGGTCGGCGACGTCGTCGGCCGGTTGGCGGTGACGATCTGGCTGGTGGGCGCGTTCGCGGGCCTCGGCGTGCTGCTGGTCGGGTTGACGAGGCTTCGATGGTTGCGCGCGTCGTCGAGCCGCGTGACGGACGGGCGGTGGCATCGACTGTGCACCGACCTGTCGCGGTCGTACGGCCTGACCCGCGGCGTCGACCTCCTGTTGGGTCCGCGTCCGGGGCTGGTGGCCACGTGGGGCTGGCGGCGGCCGGTCGTCATGCTGCCGGCGTCGGCGTCCGAGTGGTCGGCGGAGCGGATGCGCGTCGTGCTGCTGCACGAGCTGGCGCACGCGCGCCGCGGCGACTGGATGCTGCAACTGGCGGCCGATGCGTTGCGCTGCGTCTGGTGGTTCAACCCGTTGGCCTGGCTGGTCCGGGCGCGGCTCCGCCGCGAGAGCGAGCACGCGGCGGACGACCTCGTGCTGGCCCGGGGCGTTCCCGCCGCGACCTGCGCGACGCATCTCGTCGAGCTCGCGAGAGAAGTTCGGCAACACCGGTGGACGTGGTTGCCCGCCCCGGCGATGGCACGTCCGTCAACCCTGGAACGGAGGGTGTCCGTCATGTTGAATCCCCGCACGAATCGGCGTCCGTTGACGCGCTTCGCCCGTTTCGGGAGCCTGGGCGTGCTGGTGCCGGCCTCGATCGTCGTCGCCGGCTTGCAGGTGGGGCCGGTGTCCGCGTCGCTTTCCGCCGAATCGACCGGCAATGCGGTCGAACAGGAGCCGCCGGCGGAGCCATCGACCGGGCGACTCACGGAGTTCGTTCCGGTGGGTGCGGTCCCTGCCGCCCTCCAGGAACGGGTGGGGCCGGCGTCCGCATCTCGTTCCGCCGAATCGACCGGCAGCGCGCTCGAGCAGGAGCGGCCGGCGGAGTCGTCGGGCGGGCGACTCACGGAGTTCGTCCCGGTGGCTGCCGCCCCTCCCGCCCTTCAGGAACGGGTGCAGGTCGGGCCGGTTTCCGCGTCTCGTTCCGCCGAATCGATCGGCAGTACGGTCGAACGGGCGCAGCCGGCGGAACGGTCGAGCGAGCAGATCGCGGAACTCGTCGCGAAGGCGACCGGCCTCCATGAACAGCAGACCGTGCTCGACGAGCCGCAGGCCCTGCTCGGCGACTCCGGCCGGCCCACCGGTCGCCCCGAGGCCCGGACCGGCATTCAAGGTGTAGTAATCGAGGAAGCGACCATCGACCCGAGGGGCGAGGTGGAGGACATCGAGGTGGTTCGTTCCATCCCGGGGCTCATCGAGGCGGATGAGAGTCGCGGCGCTCTGGGCGCGCACACGTCGGAGGCGAACGCTGACGACCGCTCGTACAAGGTGTCGCTCGCCCCGATGGCAGAGGCCCGAGTTGCCACGCCGGACTACCTGTTTCTTGATACGGTGCAGACCGGTACATTGCAGCGGGAGCTGCAGGAAGCCGCTGACAACGGGTACCGCCTCGTTTCCGGCTATGGCAGTTGGGGACGACCAACGGTGATCCTGGAAAGAGCTCTTGGGCCGGAACCCATCGAGTACCTCCTGCTCGCGACAGCGAAGACCGGGACGTTGCAGGACGAGATTACTGAAGCCGCCACCGATGGCTATCGATTTACCAGTGTCTTCGAGATAGGCGGCGAAGCCGTGGCGGTCATGCAGCGCGCACCGGGTCAGGCTGATCCGACACACGAGTACGTTGTGCTGGGGACCAAACGGCTTGGCACCATGGAAGAAGAATTCCTTGCCGCAGCCGCGAACGGCTTCAAGCTCGTCGGACAGACACACTACAACAGTCCCTCTTCCATCGCCTTGAGTGCCATCACTACGGTCGTCTCCCTGGGCGCGGCGTCCGGGGTCGACGTGGCTCGCGAGATGCTCGCGGTTCTTGAGCGACCTATCCAGGACCAGCTTTCGCAGCACGTTGCGGCATCCACCGCACGACGATGAACTTCCGTGGACCACTGTGGACCACATGTGATCCTCGAGCGCACCCACACGTGGCGTTTGCACCGTGCGATCTTCCGGGACGGGTGGTTCTCGCCGCACGGGCAGTCGGTTCCGGGGGACGGGCGCGAAAGCGTCGAGCCGATCCAGCTCGTCGACGGCGACTTGGTCGGGCTCAGCGTCGCGGCGGCTGGCCCCCGTGCGGAAGCTTGGGGAAACGGCAATGTAGGAGGTCCAAAGCGATGGTCATCTGGCGACTGGCTACGCTGGCGCTCGCTGTGACGACGGTCGGCGTCGCCGGCACCGCGGCGGCGCAGGAACGCGGGGAGGACAACGAGCTGGATCGCTTCATGGAACGGGTGCTCGCCCGCCGCGACGAGAACCGCATCGCGCGGCGGCAGTACGTCTTCGACGAGGTGGAGCGGTTCACGGTGACGGGATACGACGGCGAGGTGTACAGCCGCTACACGCGGGAGTACGTCTGGTACCGGCGCGACGGCGTGTTCGTGCGAAGCCCGGTGCGGTTCGACGGGGTCGACGCCGGCGAGGACGACTGGCGGCGGTACGAGGCGGAGTGGCTGGAGGCGGAGGCGGAGCGCGCCCGGGATGCCTCGTCCGAGACGCCTTGCGCGCCGGACGACTCTCCCGGATCGCCGGTGGCGGCGAACGAGGCCGCTGTCCCATCGCCTTCCCCGGGCGGCGCCGGCGCGACGGCCGACCTGAGCGCCGCCGCCGACCTCCGCCCGCGCTTCCTCTCCGAGTCGTACTGGCTCGACTTCGAGTTCGAGCCGGGCAACTACTACTTCGCGGGCCGCGAGCCGCTGGCCGGGCGCGACGTGCTGCGCATCGAGTACTTCCCGGAGCGGTTGTTCCAGGAACGCGACCCCGACGACGGCGACTGCAACCGGCCGCCGATCAGCGTGCCGGGCGCCCAGGCGGCGTTCAACGAGAGCACCCTCGTCACCCTCTGGATCGACCCCGACGAGCACCAGATCGTGCGGTTCACGTTCGACGGCATCGGCTTCGACTTCCTGCCCCTGCGCTGGCTCATCCGTCTGGACGAGCTCAGCGCGTCGATGACCATGGGCCGGCCGCTGGACGGGGCGGTGTGGCTGCCGGATCGGATCGAGGCCGTCGGGGTGATGACGATGGCGAGCGGATCGACCACGGTGGCGTACTCCCGCACGTTCTCCGGCTACCGGGAGGCCGAGACCGGCGCACGCCTCCGACCGTCCGACCCTGGGCGGTGACGATGTCCCCCCGCTTCCCCGCCCGCCGGCCGTGCGCCTTCGTCCGCATGGCGCTTGCGAGTGCGGCCGCGTCCCTCGCGGCGATGCCGCCCGCGGTGGCCGCGCAGGAACGGACGGCGCGGGAGGCGGTGGTCGAGATACGGGTCCACGGCAACCTGTCGCTGTCGGACGCCGAGGTCATCGCCCTGGCCGGCGTCGAGGTGGGCGACGGGGCCGGCCCCGACCTGATCGGGGCGGTGCGGGAACGGCTGGAGGCGAGCGGCCGGTTCGAGATGATCGACGTGCGTCGTCTCTACCGGTCGCTGACGGCCACCGACGAGGTCGCTCTCGTCATCGTGGTCCGCGAGCAGCCCGGCGCCCGCTGGCGCAATCCGGTGGCGCGGGCGCTGGCGGGCGTGGGCCGCCGGCTGATGGTCGCCCCGATAGTGGACCACCGGGAAGGCTACGGGGTGGCCTATGGGGCGCTGACCAGCGTCGTGGACGCGTTCGGGGCGGGCAGCCGGCTCTCGGCGCCCGCGACCTGGGGCGGCCACAAACGCATCGCACTGGAGATGGATGCCCCGGTTCCGGGCCCGCTGGTCGACCGTCTGCGGGCCGTCGGATGGCGCGGGCGGCGGCGGCATCCGTACTTCGAGGCCGACGACGACCGGACGGGGCTGGAGGTCGCGGTCGAGCGCGGACTGCGGGGCCGGTTCAAGCTGAACGGGGCGGTCGCGTGGGAGGACGTTCGGTTCTCGGCGAGGGCGGAACGGCTGTTACGGTCTGCGGTGTACCTCGACTACGGCGATTTCCGTGAGACGCCGGCCACCGCCCGCCGCAACACGGTGGTGGTTCGCGCCGGAATCGAGCGGTTCGCGGCCGTCGGGGGCCCGGGGGCCGTTCTCCGGCCCCGCGTGGACGCTCGAGCGTACGCGGCGGTCGGCGGGCAGGCGATCGTGGCGGCGCGGCTCTTCTTCGCGGGGGCGTCGGCCCCGTTGCCGCCGTACGAAAGGGCGTTGCTCGGCGGCAGCCCGGCCGCGCGCGGCACTCTCCGCGGCTGGCCGGCCGGCGCGGCGGTCGGCGACCGGCTCGCGGCGGCGTCGGTCGAGCTGCGTCTTCCCGTTACCTCCCTGTTGTCGGAGGCGCAGGTCGGCCTCCGGGTGTTCGCCGACACCGCCGCCGTCTACGACGCGGCAAGGTCGGTCCGGCAGGCGAGGTTCCTGGAAGGCGCCGGGGTGGGCGTCTTCGTCATGCCTCCCGGATTCGGCTTCCCGGTCGCCATCGACGTGGCGCACGACTTCGCCGGCGGAGTGCGTACACACGCCAGCGCCGGCTTCGGCTTCTGACGGTCGACCGGCCGGTATCCCGGTCGTCCTGACGGCCGCGGCCAGCTACGGCCCAGCCCGCCGCTCAAGGGCGAGCGCTGAACCTCGGCGACGACGATCAGCAACGCCCGGTGGACGCGCAGAGTGACCGCGGCGTCATGTACGGCCCGAGCCGGGGCGTGCCGCAGGATTACTTCACGGCCCGCCCCATGGGGCGAGTCTCGTCGCGGCGCAGGGCAACGAGGCCGCGCGCGAGTTGCGGACGCGCGAGTCAGGACGGTTGACCCATATTCTTTGATATGGGTAGTATGGCAATCGTGAAGACGACGCTGGACATTCACGACGACCTTCTGTTGCGGGCGAAGCGGCATGCCCGGCGGATCGGTCGTCCGTTGCGCGCGGTGGTCGAGGAAGGGTTGCGCCAAGTGCTGGCGACGCCGGCGGCTCCTTCCCGTTACCGGCTGCCGGACCTGAGCGCCGGGGACGCGGAGGCGCCCGACCCGCTGGAGTCGTACTCGTGGCAGGACCTGCGCGAGACCATCTACGGTGACCGGGGAGCCCCGTGACGGCGGTCGACACGAACATACTGGTCTACGCCCACCGCCGCGAGCCCCGCGCGCACGGCCGCGCGCGAGCGTTCCTGCGCCGGCTCGCCGAGGGCGATCGCGCCTGGGGGATTCCGTGGCCCTGCTGCTACGAGTTCCTGAGCGTCGTGACCAACCGGCGCATCTGGGGGGACGCGGTGACGCCGATGGAGCGCGCCTGGGGCCAGCTCGAGGCGTGGACCTCGTCGCCGTCGAATCGACTGCTGGGCGAGACGGGCGACTTCCTCGACGTGCTGGGCCGGTTCGTTCGGCGGCCGCGGGTGCGCGGCGCCGTCGTGCACGATGCCCGGGTGGCCGCCATCTGCGTGGCTCACGGCGCCGAGGCGCTGTTCACCCGCGATCGCGACTTCTCGCTGTTTCCGGAGCTTCCGACGCGGGATCCGTTCGCGGGCGAAGATCCCTGAGTCGGCGCCGACCGTGCGCGGAGAACCCATGCGGCCCTCAGGCCGATTCCGGATGCTGCGCGAAGCGCGCCCATGAGCGTTTGGTACAATCGGTCAGTCGTCGGCGGTATCGTCCCGCGGCGCGGTCCGGAACGAGGAGCGACACGATGAAGCGTATCCTGATCGGCATTCTCGGCATCGGCGCGTTGCTGGCTCCCGCGCCGGACGCGTCGGGGCAGCACTGGCCGCAGTTCCGGGGGCTGAACGCGGGCAGCGTGGCCGACGACCCCGCCCTGCCCGACCGGTGGAGCGAGGCCGAGAACATCGCCTGGAAGATCGACATGCCCGGGCTGAGCTGGAGCTCGCCCATCGTCTGGGGCGACCACATCTTCGTCACCACCGCGGTGAGCGCGGCCGACGACGAGGTGCAGCCGATTCCCGGGCTCTACGACCCCGGCGAGCACAACGGGTCGGTGCCGGCGAGCGGCGAGCACCGGTGGCTGGTGTACGACATCGACTTCGAGACCGGGGCGGTGCGGTGGGTGCGCGAGCTCCATCGCGCGGTGCCCGAGATCACCCGGCACCTCAAGAACAGCTACGCCTCGGAGACCCCGGTCACCGACGGCGAGCGCGTCTACGTCTACTTCGGGGCCATCGGGCTGGTGGCGGCCCTCGACTTCGAGGGCGAGGAGGTGTGGCGCCGCGACGTCGGGACGTTCAACACCATGCAGGCGATGGCCACCGCGTCGTCGCCGGCGCTGCACGACGGCCGGCTCTACGTCCTCAACGACAACACCACGCAGTCGTTCTTCACCGCGCTGGATGCCACGACCGGCGAGGACGTGTGGCGGGTCGAGCGCGACGAGCCGGGGCACACCTGGTCGACGCCGCTGGTGTGGGAGAACTCCCTGCGCACCGAGATCGTGACCGCCGCCACCGGCAAGGTGCGCTCCTACGACCTCGACGGCGAGGTCCTGTGGGAGCTCGGGGGGATGTCGCTGCTGACCACCCCGAGCCCGTTCACGAGCCACGGGCTCGTCTACATCAGCTCGGGATACCCGGGCGGCGCCCTGCGGCCGGTCTACGCCATCCAGCCCGGGGCGGCCGGCGACATCTCCATCTACCAGGAGGTCGCGAGCGGGCTGCAGGAGGGGTTCCCCGGCAGCCGGACCTACTCGCAGGACTCGCACGTGGTGTGGGCCTATCCGCTGCTGGGCACCTACAACACCACCGCCCTCGTCTACGGCGACATCTACTACACGCTGCTCGACCGCGGCTTCCTCCTTGCCCACGACGCGGCCACCGGCGAGGAGATCTACGGCCGGCGGCGCCTCGAGATCGGCAACGGCTTCACCGCATCGCCGTGGGGCTACAACGGGAAGATCTTCCTGCTGAGCGAGGACGGCGACACGTTCGTCGTGAAGGCGGGGTCCGAGTTCGAGATCCTCCACAAGAACTCGCTGAACGAGATGGCCCTCGCGACCCCCGCGGTGGCGCGGGACAGCGTCATCATGCGCACGCAGTCGAAGCTGTACCGAATCGCGAGAACGGAGTGACCGGTCACCGGCGGGCGCGGCCGATCGGCGGAAGCGGTCGAAGCGGCATCGTCGCCATGGGGCCGCCGGACGGGGGGGCGCGACGAGCAACCCGTCGCGAAGGCCCCGCGTTGCACCGCGTCCGGCGGGCGCCAGCGAACCCGAAGCGCCCGCCCGACAGGGCCTGACGGGGGCGCAGCATCGGGTAGAGCAGTCAGGCGATGCATCGCCGCTCGAGGGCGGCGGGAACTCTCGCCGCGGCTGCCGGCAAGGAGACGGGAATGGGACCGACGGCGGTTGAGACCACGCATGCATTCGACGAGGCGGTACGGGCGGACCGAGAGCCGTTCAAGGTGGCGGACCTGTCGCTCGCCGCGTTCGGCCGGAACGAGATCCGCCTGGCCGAGCAGGAGATGCCGGGGCTCATGGCCCTGCGGCAGGAGTACGCGGGGAAGTCGCCGCTCGCGGGGGCGCGCATCATGGGCAGCCTGCACATGACGGTGCAGACCGCGGTGCTCATCGAGACCCTGCACGACCTCGGCGCCGACGTGCGGTGGGTGTCGTGCAACATCTTCTCGACCCAGGACCACGCCGCGGCGGCGGTCGCGGTGGGCCGGCCGGAGACGGGCGGGACGCCGGAGAACCCGCGCGGCATCCCGGTGTTCGCGTGGAAGGGGGAGACCCTCGCCGACTACTGGTGGTGCACGAACGAGGCGCTCGTGTGGCCGGACGGCGGCGGTCCGTCCCTCATCGTCGACGACGGCGGCGACGCCACCCTGCTCGTGCACAAGGGCTACGAGTTCGAGCAGCTCGGCGAGGTGCCGGGCTTCGACCCCGAGACCGAGCCCGAGGAGTGGGGCGTCATCCTCGACCTGCTGCGCAACGTCCAGGCCCGCGACAAGCGGCACTGGCAGCGGGTCAGCCCCGGCATCCGCGGGGTCAGCGAGGAGACCACCACCGGGGTCCATCGGCTCTACGAGATGACCGAGGCCGGCACCCTCCTGTTTCCGGCCATCAACGTCAACGACTCGGTGACCAAGAGCAAGTTCGACAACGTGTACGGCTGCCGCCACTCGCTGCCGGACGGCATCGCGCGGGCCACCGACGTCATGCTCGGCGGCAAGGTCGCGGTCGTCTGCGGCTTCGGCGAGGTGGGGAAGGGCTGCGCCCAGGCCCTGCGGGGCCAGGGGTGCCGGGTCGTCGTCACCGAGATCGACCCCATCTGCGCCCTCCAGGCGGCGATGGAGGGCTACGAGGTCAACACCCTCGACGCGATGATCGAGCGCGCCGACATCTTCATCACCGCCACCGGCAACCGCGACATCATCTCGGCCCGCCACATGGCCCGCATGAAGGACAAGGCCATCGTCGGCAACATCGGCCACTTCGACAACGAGATCGACATGGCCGGGCTGAAGAAGACGCCGGGCATCCAGCACATCCACATCAAGCCCCAGTACGACGAGTGGCGCTTCCCCGACGGCCACAGCGTGATGGTGCTGGCCGAGGGGCGCCTGCTCAACCTCGGCTGCGCGACCGGCCATCCGAGCTTCGTCATGTCCGCGTCGTTCACCAACCAGGTGCTCGCGCAGATCGCCCTCCACCAGAACAAGGGCGAGTACGGCAAGCGGGTCTACATGCTGCCCAAGCGCCTCGACGAGAAGGTGGCCCGGCTGCACCTCGACCACC
Source organism: Vicinamibacterales bacterium (assembly GCA_965261285.1). Lineage (GTDB taxonomy): Bacteria > Acidobacteriota > Vicinamibacteria > Vicinamibacterales > UBA8438 > JAJEEA01. The sequence goes on from OZ253457.1 coordinate 1,768,316, forward strand.
TCGGGGTCCGGCTCACCACGCTGACATCGGAGCAGGCGAGCTACATCGGCGTGGACGTGGAGGGGCCCTACAAGCCCGAGCACTACCGCTACTGACCGGGTACCGGCCCTTGGTCCCGGTCCCGGTTTCCCCGTTGAAGGGCTCTACGCGGGGCGAAGAAGATGCTCTGCCTGAAATTGGCAAATAAAATGGGATAAAGACAAAAAAATGCTAAAGTCAGGAGATGATTCACCGGATATCGGTCTCGAACTACTTCTCGATTCGAGACGAGGCGGTGCTCGACCTGCGGATTCCGAAGACCGCTCCGGATCTGCCGCGCTTCCGGCGGAGCAGCGCTCGACCCGATGTCCGCCTCCCGTCGGTCGTCGTGCTGATAGGCCCCAACGGATCCGGCAAGACGAAGCTGCTCACCGCGCTGCATGACGCTGCCGTCTTCGCCGCCTATTCCTTCCATCTCACCTCGCGGTCCGACGAGGACAGGCTGAATGCGTTCCAGCCGTTCCGGGCGATGCGGCCGTCACTCGATCCGACGTGCATTCGTGTCGACCTCGAGGCCGATTGGCTGTCTCCGGGGTCGGCGCCGAACCTGTTTCGCTACGAGCTTGCCGTGGGCACGGTTTCGGACGGCGGGCCCCGGGTGGTGCGCCGCGAGGCGCTCTTCCATTTTCCCCACGGCCGGCCCCGCCGTCTGTTCGAACGGCGAGCTCCTGGGTTCTCGGTCCATACCGCTCCCGAATTCGAGCTCAAGGCGGGCGACGAGCGCTTGAAGGCGGTTCGGGACGACGCCTCCCTCGTCTCCACGCTGGCTGCGCTCAACGTGCCGTTGGCGCAGAGGATACGAAACGGGTGCTACCTGGTCGCCACGTCGAGCAATGTTTCCCCCCGTGGCCCCTTGCAGGTTCCGACGGACTACGTGATCAGGCACATCCAGGACGATTCGAGGTTGGAGACCTGGATCAACGACGAGATCCGGCGCGGCGACCTTGGGATCTCCGGCATGCGTGTAGTGTTCAAGGAAGGCGGGAGCCACGCGCTGTTCGATCACCACGGGCTCGGCAACCCTGTGCATCTCGCATGGGAATCGGACGGAACGAAGCGCCTGTTCCACCTCCTGCCGCAACTTCACCGCACGTTGTCGGCGGCCACGCCGGTAGTCCTCGATGACTTCGACAGCGGCCTTCACGTCGACATGGCCGGTCGCATACTGCACTACTTCCAGTCGACGGAGACCAACCCCGAAGGCGCGCAGCTCCTGGCGGCGGCGCACAACGTGGGCCTGCTCGACGAGCTCGAGAAGGAGGAGCTGTTCATCGTCGAGAAGGACGAGTCGGGCGCCACGCGGGTCCACGGGGCGCAGGACGTGCGCGGCCTGCGCCGGGTCAACCGCCTCTATCCCAAGTACCGCGCGGGAATGCTGGGCGGCGTGCCGACGTTCGGGTAGGGCCGATGCGCCGACGGCCGGTGGTCCCGTCGAGGAAGGCCTTTTTCATCGGCGTGGAGGGGCGGAGCGATGAGGCGTTCATCGCGTTTCTCCAGCGTTGCTGTGGTAACGAGGGGCTTCCCGTCCACTTGAAGGCGTCCGCAGCCGGCGGAGGCAGCCCACGCTCCGTCGTCGAGGACGCCGGCCGGGCATTGGTCCGTTCTTCTCCCCGACGATACGCCGCCGCGCTCGTCTTGCTGGATGCCGATCGAATCGACCAGGACCCGCGGGAGGGGCGGGAGGCGTCGGCGGTCGCCAAGCGGTACCGCCTGCGGCTTCTGTACTCGCGGCCCAATCTGGAGGGCCTGCTGGTCCGACTGCATGCCGGGCGCGAGCGGTCCCGGGTGACTGCGCAGCATGCCACGCGGGAGCTACGAAAGCTCTGGCCCGATTATCGCAAGCCACCGAGCGCCGACGAGTTGACGCAGCGCTTCATGCGGCGGGATCTCGAGCGGGCGGCCCGGTACGACGAGCAACTGAGAGCGCTGCTCGGGGTCGTCGGCCTGATGCGCGACTGACGCACGGGCGCGCCTGGCGTGGCGGCTGGTGCCGCTCGCACGCCGGGCTGGACCGGGACACACCATCGTTTTGCCATCAGGCTGAACGGCCGTCCTGACGCGGAAAGGGGCTGCCCCCAGAAGAAGAGAACAGCCCCTATCCACTCCCACCGTGCCCGCAGGGACAGTGGGCCTATACTGAAGAGGAAGCTCGGCGAAAAGCGTACGCGCCCTGTGGTTCCCGGTCGACCTTGCAGACGGCCTTGTGGCCTTGTTCCCGTGTGCCCATTACGGAGGCGTCTCGCCGCCCGCGATGCGGCGGCCCAGGGCGCGGAGGGTGTCGAGGTCGTGGACGTCGTCGGGCAGGAGGGGGATGCGCGCCTGCGGTATCCCCGCGAACGTCCGGTCGATCTCCTCGAGGTAGCGCGCCTCCTGCCGGCGGCGGGCGGCGAGGAACGCGCCCTCGGCGTCGTCGGGCAGCACCCGGTTCACCACCAACCCGCTCACTGGGATCGAGAAACGGCGCAGGACCTCGTGCGCCCGCGCCGTCTCGAGCACGGAGAGGCGGTCGGGGTTCACCACCGAGACGAAGGCGGTGCGGGCGCGGTCGAGGAGCTGCTCGCGGGCGCCGATGAACTTCCGCCGCCGCGCCTGCAGGAGGTCGTCGAGCTGCGCGTCCCGGCTGCCCGGCTCGTGGTCGGCGGCGGAGTCGAGCCGCGACAGCTCGTCGCCGCGCACGCGTCCCCCGCCCAGATGCCGCAGGGCTTCGCCGAGCCGGGCCGAGCGCTCGCGGTGGCCGAGCAGCCCGTCGGTCCATGCCGCCATGATGTCGGGCAGCGACAGGAGCCTGACGGTGTGGCCGGTCGGGGCGGTGTCGAAGACGACGCGGTCGTAGTCGCGCCCCGCCAGGGTCATGATCTCGGCCACGCGCTCGAGCAGGGCCGCCTCCATCGTGCCGGGGGCGAGCCGCGCGAGGTCGAGCTGCCGGTCGATCTCGTCGAACTGGCGCGGGTGCACGAGGCGCTTCATGCGGGCCTTGACGGATCGCACGTGGGTGTCGGCCTGCCGGTCGGGGTCGATCTCGAGCGCCCACAGCCCGTCGGCGATGGCGGTCTCGCGGTCGCCGACGGGGCGGCCGAAGAGGTCGGCGAGCGAGTGCGCGGGGTCGGTCGAGACGAGCAGGCAGCGGCCGCCGCGGCCGGCGGCGGCGAGGCCCAGGGCCGCCGCCATGGTGGTCTTGCCGACGCCGCCCTTGCCGCCGACGAAGAGGACGGGGCGATTCAGGATCTCGTCGAGCAGAGCGGCGCTCCCGCGTGATGTCCCGGAGACGACAGTTCCTCAGCAGCAGCGGAAGCCGTCGAGGGGCGAGTGGTCCAGCCCCTGCCGGCGGTGCCACTCGTGGAAGCGCTCGAGCAGCACCGGCTGCAGCTCGAGGGTGTAGTACGAGGCGGGGTTCGGCACCCCCATGAGCTCGGCGAAGACGAAGAGCATGAACAGGTCGTCCTCGTCCCGCCGCGCCCGCGCCAGGGCTCCTCGATAGGGCGCGGCGTAGAACTCGTCGAGGAGCTCCTGCAGCCGTCCGAACCACGCCGGGCTCCCGGTCATGCCGTGCTCGGTGTCCGTCGCGTCCCGCCTCTGCCGCCCGCCCGCGATCAGGCGCTCGCCCCGGCTTCCGCCGCCCGCTTCTCGCGGAGGAACGCCGATCCGGCCTCCAGCATCGTGAAGATGGCCAGCAGCACGATCGCCACGTCGATCCAGAGCAGCGGGTAGAGGAAGCCGCCCTCCCGGTACAGGTTGCCGAGCTGGTAGAGGGCGGCCGCGAGGGCCATGGTGGTGATGAAGACCATCGGGATCAGCGTGTAGCGGGCGGGCCGCCCCAGCTTCACGAGGATCACGCTGATGACCAGCAGGGTGAGTCCGGCCAGCAACTGGTTGGTGGTGCCGAAGAGCGGCCAGATGAGCATTCCGCCCTCGCCGCTGGGGCCGCCGGCGCCGAACGCCAGCAGCAGGCACGCGGCCACTGCCGCGATCGTCGCCACGTAGCCGTTCTGAAGGACGGGGATGTTGTAGATGGCGCCCCACTCCTGCACGATGTAGCGTTGCAGCCGGACCCCGGCGTCCATGGTGGTGCCGGCGAAGAGCACCGCCATGACCGTCAGCAGGGTTGCCGCGAACTCCGTCGAGATGCCGACGCCGGCGGACACGATGGTGGCGCCGCCCTGCACGAACGCGGTGATGCCCCCGTTGCCGAACTCGGCGTACATCGTCTCCCACTCGCCGAGGGAGGCGAACCCCGCGGTCGCCGCGATGATCGCGACGAGGGCGAGGGACCCCTCGCCGGACGAGCCGAGGTACCCCACGAAGCGCGCGTCGGTCTCCTTGTTGAGCTGCTTCGACGTGGTGCCGGAGCCGACGAGTCCGTGGAAGCCGGAGATCGCGCCGCACGCGATGGTGACGAAGAGCAGGGGGAAGATGGGCGGCGCCGACGCCGGCACGTTGGGGTTGATCGCCGGCGCCACGATGGTCGGGTTCGCGATGAGCACCGCGCCGTAGAGCAGCCCGAGCCCCACGAAGAGCTGGATGCCGTTGATGTAGTCGCGCGGCTGCAGCAGCAGCCAGACCGGGAGGAGCGACGCGATGCCGGCGTACAGGAAGAGGATGAGAATCCACTGCGCGCCGACCGGCAGCATCCCCGCCGTGAGCTCGATGGGGAACTGCTCGCCGAGATAGATGACCGCGTACAGAATGACCGTTCCCACCACCGTGGGCCACAGGATGGGCACGTGCATCCGATAGATCAGGATGCCGATGCCGACGGCGACGACGACCGCGGTCCAGGCCGGGATCACGCTGCTCGGCGTGGCCTGGAACTCGTTCGAGATGGCGACCGCGAACACCGCGTTGACCATCATCAGCAGGAAGAAGACGACGACCATGAACAGGGTCCGGGCGCGGGGGCTGACGACGTCGCCGGTCAGCGCCCCGACCGACTTCGCCTTGTTCCGGACGCTGGCCCACACCGCGCCGAAATCGTGGACGCCGGCGAAGAACATCGTGCCCAGGATGACCCAGAGAAAGGCGGGCAGCCAGCCCCAGATGACCGCGATGCCGGGTCCGATGATCGGCGCCGCGCCGGCCACCGCCGTGAAGTGGTGGCCCCACAGGACGACCCGGTTGGTCGGGATGTAGTCCACGTCGTCCCGCATCGAGTGGGCGGGCGTCTCGAAGTCGGGGTCGAGCCGGTAGATCTTCTCGGCGATGAAGCTCGAGTAGAAGCGGTAGCCGATGAAGATCATCCCGAGGCCGACGACGGAGAGAAGGGTGGCGTTCATCGGAATGACACCTCGCAGCAGGTCGGGACGGTCGCCAGGGAATGGCCTATTCTACACGTGCGGCCGGGCCGCACAACGGCGGGCGGACCCGGGTGCGGAGCTCTCGCGGGCCGGAGATGACCACGATGTACGGGGCGCTCGCCGATCTCGTCCTGCTGGCGCACGCGGCGTTCATCGTCTTCGCGGCGGCCGGCGCGCTGCTCCTGCCGCGTGCCCCGCGCGTCGCGTGGCTGCATCTGCCGGCCGTGGCGTGGGGCGTCTGGATCGAGTGGTCCGGGGGCGTCTGTCCCCTCACCCCGCTCGAGATCTGGCTGCGGCGGCGGGCGGGGGCGTCGGGCTACGAGAGCGACTTCATCGAGCACTACGTCACCGCGCTGATCTACCCGGCCGGGCTGACCCGCGGCATGCAGGCGGTCCTGGGCGGAGCGTTGCTGCTGGTGAACGCCGTCCTGTACTGGCGCGCGTGGTCCGCGCTCCGCGGGCGGGACGGAGGAGGGCAGGCCGACGGCGGGCCCGGGCGGTGACGCCGCCGCGCGGCGTGGCGAGCCCGCCGGAATCGGCCCGCCGCGCCGCCGATCGCACGCGCTCGGTTTCGCGCCCGGCGCCGGCCCGCCTCCGCCCCCCGCGCGACCCGCTCCGGGGCCGGGGCACGCGCGGCGCAGACGGCCCTCCGCGCCGGCGATTCCAGCCGGCCTGCCAGGTTCGCGATCTGCGGTCCTCCGCGGCCGCGCGGGCTGCTCGGCAGCATCTTCGAGTACCAGCTCTTGGTGCGGCGGGCCTTCGCGCCCGCGCGGGTCGCTCATGGGGATTCGGGCGCCAGGGCGCCCGGCCTTCCGCGCCGGTGCGGGCCGTTCTCGAACTGGCGCGTTCGCGTTCGCGTAATAAGATCAAGTCGATGGTGAAGACGGTCACGCGGGGCCTTCGGCTGGCGCTGGTCGCCCTGCTCGGGACGGTCCTGACGGGCTGCGGCTCGGCCCCGGAGGAGACGGCCGGGCCGGCGCCGCGGGCGAATCCGGGGGGTGAGGCGCCGGCATCTGCGCCCGGCTTCGACGCGGACGCCCGGTCCGGCCCACTGCTGGTCGCGCTGGGCGACAGCCTGACGGCGGGGCTCGGGCTCGACCTCGACGAGGCGTATCCGGCCCGCCTGGAGCGGGCGCTGCTCGACGACGGCTACGCGGTGACGGTGGTGAACGCGGGGGTGTCCGGCGACACCAGCGCGGCCGGGCTGAGCCGGGCCGGGTGGGCGCTCGAGGGGGACGTGCGCATCCTCGTCCTCGCCCTGGGGGGGAACGACGGGCTCCGCGGCCTTCCCGTCGACCAGATGGAGAGCAACCTCTCGCGGATCCTCGATTTGGCGGCGGAGCGCGGCATCCGGGTCCTGCTCGCGGGCATGGAGGCGCCCCCCAACTTCGGGGCGACCTATACGGCGGAGTTCCGGGCGGTGTTCCACGATCTGGCCCGCGAGCACGACGTGGCGTTCATGCCGTTCCTGCTCGACGGGGTGGCCGCCGATCCGGCCCTCAACCAGGCCGACGGCATTCACCCGAACGCGGACGGGGCGGCGATCGTGGCGGTGCGGGTCCGGGACGCCCTCGAGCCGTTGCTGCCCGCGCTGAACCCATGAAGCCCCGGCCGCGGGCCACGTGGAGCCGATGGCGCGCGGCGGCGGCGCGACTCCGCGGCGGGCGGGTCGGGGCGTCGACCGCGCGGCTCCGAGTCAACGTCGTCCCCGAGTGAACGCATGATCCAGCTCCGCAACGTCTCCAAGACCGTCCTCAGCGGGAACGCGCCGCTGACCATCGTCCAACCCCTCGACCTGACGGTGTCCTCCGGGCAGTACGTCTCCATCGTCGGGCCGTCCGGCAGCGGGAAGTCGACACTGCTCGGCCTCATCGCGGGCCTCGACGCCCCGACCACCGGCGAGATCGTCATCGACGGCGTGGAGATCGCCGGCCTCGACGAGGACGCGCTGGCCCGGCTCCGGGGCCGCAAGATCGGCATCGTGTTCCAGTTCTTCCATCTCGTGCCGTCGCTGACCGCGTTCGAGAACGTGCTGGTGCCGCTGGAGATCGCCGGCGCCGCGCGGGCGCGCGACCGGGCGGCGGTGCTGCTGTCCGAGGTGGGGCTCGAAGGCCGGGCCGGGCACTATCCCGCGCAGTTGTCGGGCGGCGAGCAGCAGCGCATCGCGATCGCGCGGGCCCTCGCCAACGAGCCCCCGATCCTGCTCGCGGACGAGCCGACCGGGAACCTCGACAGCGCCAACGGACGGCACATCGTCGAGCTGCTGCGTCGGGTCAACCGGTCGCGGGGCACGACCATCGTGCTCGTGACCCACGACGACGAGCTGGCGTCGGGAACCGATGTCACGCTGCGCATGCGCGACGGCCGTACCGAACGGGTGGCGCCGCCCGTCGTGGAGGGGGTCGCATGACGTTCGTGCTCAAGATGGTCGGCCGCGAGCTGCGCGCGTCGTGGCGCCGGCTCGCCTTCTTCTTCGTCTGCGTGGCCGTCGGGGTGAGCGCGATCGTGGCGTTGCGGTCGGTCATCCAGCAGGTGGGCGTGGCGATGGACGGGGAGACGCGCGCCCTGCTCGCCGCCGACGTGCAGATCGAGTCGGAGCAGCCCTGGTCCGAGGCGGCCCTCGACACCATCGACGCCATCCTGGGCGCGGAGCCGGGGCTCGCCCGGACCCGGTCCATCGAGACGCCGACGATGGCCCGGCCGGCCGACGAGACGAAGATCCTGGCCCGGGTGGTCGAGCTGCGGGGCATCGAGGCCGCGTTTCCGTTCTACGGGCGCTTCGTGCTCGAGGGCGGGCGGCCCTACGACCACGCCCTGCTCGCCGGCGGGGGGGCGCTGGTGCGGCCCGAGCTGCTGACCCAGCTCGACGTCGCGGTCGGAGACGACATCCTCATCGGCGACCGCAGCTTCGAGATTCGCGGCGTCGTCCTGCGCGAGCCCGGGGGAGGCATCGGCGCGTTCAGCTTCGGCCCGCGGGTGCTGGTCGACTACGACGACCTCCTCGAGACGGGGCTGCTGACCCTCGGCACGCGGGCCGAGCGGCAGATCCTGGTCAGGGTGCCCGAGCCCCGCGTCGACCCCCTGGTGGCGTCGCTGCGCGAGCCGTTGCGCGACGAGTTCGTGCGCGTGCGGTCTTACCGCAACACCGAGGACCGGATTGCCCGCAACCTCTCGCGGGCCGAGGACTACCTGAGCCTGATCGGCTTCGTGGTGGTGGTGCTCGGGGGCATCGGGGTGTGGAGCGTCACCCGGGTGTTCGTGCAGCAGCGGGTGCGCAGCGTCGCCGTTCTCAAGTGCCTCGGGGCGACGAGCCGGCAGGTGCTGGCCGTCTACGTGGTGGAGGTCGCCGTCCTGGGGCTCGGCGGCGCGCTGCTGGGGGTGGCCCTGGCGGCCGGGATGCTGGCCGCGCTGCCGTCCTCCCTCACGGAGCAGGCGGCGGCGGTGGCGGGGGTCGACAACCTGTCGTACGGGGTGACCGGGTCGGCGATCCTGCAGGGGCTGGGGGTGGGCGTCCTGGTGTCGCTGCTGTTCGCGCTCGGCCCGCTGCTGGAGATGCGGGCCATCAAGCCGCTGGCCCTGATTCGGTGGAACCTGATTCCGGCGGCGGCGGGCGACTGGGTGCGCTGGGCGGCGCTCGGCGCGCTCGCGGCGGGGGTGGTGGGGCTGGCGAGCTGGCAGGCGGCGTCGCTCGAGGCCGGCCTGTGGGTGTGCGGCGGCTTCGCGGCGGTCGCGGTGGTGCTGCACGGGGTCGGGCGGGTCCTCGTCGGCCTGATACAGCCCCTCGGGGCCGGGGCGCGGTTCGCGGTGCGCCACGCCGTGCTCAACCTGGCGCGACCCGGCAACCAGACCCGCGTCATCCTCCTGGCGGTGGGCCTGGGCAGCTTCTTCGTCATCGGCATTCACGCGGTGCAGGCCAACCTGCTGGGCGCGTTCGCCCTCGAGATCCGCGACGACAGCCCCGACATGTTCCTCATCGACGTGCAGCAGGACCAGCAGGCCGGGGTCCGCCAGCTCCTGGAGGAACGGACCGGCGCCGCCCCCAACCTGCTTCCGGTGCTGCGAGCGCGCGTGACCGGGGTGGACGGACGCCGGACCCGCCTCGACACCCGCCGCGAGGTGCGGCGGCGGGGGGTCGGCCGCGAGTTCACGGTGACCTACCGCGGGCATCTCGAGGCGAACGAGCGGGTGGTCGAGGGCGCCTTCTGGGAGCCGGGCGGGCCCGGCCGGCCCGAGGTCTCGGTGGAGGAGAGCATCCGCGACCGGCTGGACCTGGCGATGGGCGACGTGCTGCAGTTCCGGGTGCTGGGGCGCGACATCCGGGCGACGGTGTCGAGCGTGCGCGCGGTCGACTGGGACGACTCGCGCAGCGGCGGCTTCATGTTCCTGTTCAGCCCCGGGGTGTTCGACGAGGCGCCTCACAGCTTCATCTCGTTCCTGCGCGGCCCCCCGGAGACGGCGGCGCGGGCCCGCCTGCAGCGCGACCTCGTCGCCGGGTTCCCCAACGTCTCGGTCATCGACGGGCTGGAGGTGATCGCCACCGTCCGTCGCATTCTCGACTACGTCACCCTCGCGATCTCGGTCGTCGGGGGCATCGCGGTGTTCAGCGGCGTCCTCATCCTCGTCGGCTCGGTGGCGATGACGAAGTACCAGCGGCGCTACGAGACCGCGATCTTCCAGACCCTCGGCGCCACCCGCCGCAGCCTCGTGACGATGCTCGTCGTCGAGTACGGCACGCTGGGCGTCCTCGCCGGCGCCGTGGGATCGGTGGGTGCCCTGGGCCTGACGTGGGGCCTGAGCCGCCACCTGCTGGAGATCGACTGGAACCCCGCGCCCGCGGTGAACCTCGGGGGCATGCTGTTGACGGCGCTCGTGGTGGGGAGCGTGGGGGTGGCGGCCAGCCTCGACGCGCTGCGGCGCAAGCCGCTCGGCACGCTCAGGGCGGAGTAGCGGCGCGGACCCGACGACCAGGTCCTGGAGCGGGGGCGACGAGGCATCTGATATGATTTTCAGTTGCACGTGCATCCCGGATGCGGTCTGGTCGGGATGCGGTCCGATGCGGGCGGCGGCGACGGATCGAGTGCGGCCGCCTGCGTTTCGCGTGGCCGGCGGCTTGCGGTTCCGCGGCGGCGCGCCGGTACCGGGGAGTCCCCGATGGACATGGCACGCTACAGGGAAGCGTTGTTGCGCAAGCGCTCGGAGATCCTGACGGTGGGGGCGGGCGCCAAGCCGATTCAGGCGACCGAGGGGACGAGCAGCCGCCAGGGCGACCTCGCCGATCAGGCGACCGGCAACAACGAGGTCCACATCCAGCTCAAGCTGAAGCAAACCGACGCCAAGATACTGCAGGCCATCGAGGAAGCGCTCTGGCGCCTCGAGCAGGGCACCTACGGCGTCTGCCGCGACTGCGGCGAGCCGGTCGCCGAGGCGCGGCTGAACGCCATCCCCTGGACCCGCGTGTGCATCACCTGCAAGGAGAAGCAGAGCGCGCGGTGACCATCCTGCCGCGGGCCCGGTGACGGCGGCGGCCGCCCGTATCCGGTTCCGCCCGCGGTTCCCGAGGGCGTGGCGAGGGCGCCGATGGCACTACCGGAGCGACGCGCGGCCGTGGCGCTCGGGAGCAACGTCGGCGATCGCGCGTCCCATCTGACCTTCGCGGTGAACCGGCTGCGGCCGATCCTCTCCGACGTCGTCGTCTCCCGCTTCATCGAGACCCACCCCGAGCACGCCGTCGACCAGCCACTCTTTCTCAACGCGGCCCTCGTGGGGGGCACCCGCGAGACGCCGGCCCGGCTGCTGGCCCGGCTGCTGGCCATCGAAGGGGAGCGGGGGCGGGTCCGGTCGTATCCGGGCGCGCCGCGCACGCTCGACCTCGACCTGGTGCTGGTGGGCGACCTGACCGTCGAGTCGCCCTCGCTCACGCTGCCCCATCCGCGTTTCCGCTCGCGGGCCTTCGTCCTCGAGCCGCTGGCCGAGATCGCACCCGAGCTCGTCGATCCGGTGACCGGCAAGACCGTGTCCCGACTGCTGGGGATGCTCCGCGCCGGGGGGGGCTGAGCCTCGCCTCGACCCCCACCGCCTACTCGAACCGCAGCGACTCGATGGGGTCGAGCTGGGCGCCCTTCCAGGCCGGGTAGAAGCCGAACAGGACGCCGATGACGGCGGCGAAGCCGACCGAGATCACCACCGCGTCGGGCGGCACCCGGGCCGGCCACTGGAGGAACTCGGTGAGCCCCCCGGAGACGGCGAAGCCGAAGCCGACGCCGATCAGGCCGCCCACGAGGCTGAGGGCGATCGCCTCGACCAGGAACTGCCACAGGACGTCCTTGCCCTTGGCCCCGACCGCCATGCGCAGCCCGATCTCGCGGGTGCGCTCGGTGACCGACACGAGCATGATGTTCATGATGCCGATGCCGCCGACGATCAGCGAGACGACCGCGATGGCCAGCGTGAACATCGTCATCGTCTGGGTCATCCCGGTGCGCATGCTCGTGATGTCGTCCTGCGTGCGCACCATGAAGTCGTTGTCCTCGCCCGGGATCAGCTCGTGCTCGACCCGCAGCACCGCCTCGATCTCGTCCGAGACCTCCTGAATCTCGTCGGCGGAGCGGGCCGAGATGCTGATGCCGGAGATGTTGGTGCCGTCCCGGCCCCGGAGCTTGCGCTGGACCGTCGTGAACGGGGCGAAGATCGAGTCGTCCTGGTCCTCGCCGAACGATCCGGAGCCCTTCGCCTCCATGATCCCGATCACCCGGAACGACTGGTTGCGAACGCGGATCAACTGGCCGACGGCGTCGACGCCCTCCCCGAACAGGTTGTCGCGGACCACCGAGCCGAGCACCGCGACCTTGGCGGCGCTCGCGACGTCGGTCGGCGTGAAGAAGTCGCCGTCGGCGAGCTCCCAGAACCGGATGAGCGGGTACTCCACGTCGACGCCCTCGATGCGGGTGTACCAGTTCTGGCCGCCGGCGATCACCTGGTCTCGGGTGTTGACGGTGGCGCTCAGGTACTGGGCGCCGGGAACCTGCTCGCGGATCGCGGCGACGTCCTTGACCTTGAGCCGGGGCGACGACCCCATGCCGCCGCTGACCCCGCCGCGGCTCCAGTTGCCGGCGCGCACCATGATGAGGTTGGTGCCGGCGGACTGGATCTGGGTCTCTATCTCCTCCTGCGCCCCCGTGCCCAGTGCGACCATGGTGATGACCGCGGCCACGCCGATGATCATGCCGAGCATGGTCAGGGCGGTGCGCATCTTGTTGCGTCCGAGGGCCTTGAGTGCGGTGCGGAAGATCAGCAGCAGTGTCATGCGAGGCTACTCCTTCGGCGGCGGGTTCCCGGCGGTCGAACGCGGTTCGCCGCTCTCTCGCGGGTCCGGCGCCGCCGGCGGGGCTGCCGCCGGCGGCGTCAGGGGCGGATCCGGTGCTTCCGCCGTCGCGTCGGCGCCCTCGGTCTCCTGCTCGGCGAGCTCGATCTGGGCCCGGCGCAGGATGTTGAGGGCGGGCTCGACCGCGTCGTCGTCGTCGGGCAGGGCGGCGAGCTCGTCGGCGGCCAGGCGCCGGACGGGGTTCGGCTGATCGCTCACGATGCGGCCGTCGCGGAAGGCGATGATGCGCGTGCCGTACTCGGCGATGTCCTGCTCGTGGGTGATGAGGAGGACGGTGATGCCGCGCTCGGTGTTCAGGCGCTGGAAGATGTCCATCACCTCGATGCTGGTGCGGCTGTCGAGGTTCCCGGTCGGCTCGTCGGCGAGGAGGATGGCGGGCTCGTTGATGAGGGCGCGGGCGATGGCCACGCGCTGCTGCTGCCCGCCCGAGAGCTGGCTGGGGTGGTGGTGGGCCCGGTCGGTCAGGCCGACCGCGGCGAGGGCCTCGCGGGCCCGCCGGTGCCGGTCGCGGGCGCGCAGCCCGTTGCCGTTGTACAGCAGGGGCAGCTCGACGTTGTCGAGGGCGTTGGTGCGCGGCAGCAGGTTGAAGCCCTGGAAGACGAAGCCGACCTTCTTGCTGCGGACGGTGGCCAGGGTGTTCTTCGACAGGGTGGAGACGTCCTGCCCATCGAGGATGTACCGTCCCGTCGTCGGACGGTCGAGGCATCCCAGGATGTGCATGAACGTCGACTTCCCGGAGCCCGAGGGCCCGATCACCGCCACGAACTCGCCGGTCCGGATGTCCGCCGTCACCCCGCGGAGGGCGCGGACCTTGACCTCGCCGAGGTCGTAGACCTTGGTGAGATCGTGAACGGCTATGGTCGTCGTCATGACGGTCTCGTGGGAGCCGGCCCGCCCGTCGTCGCCCGCGGCTCCGTCGGCGTCCGGCTCGACCCTTCCGGGAATCTGCAGCTCTGCCGCGGCGCGGGCTCCTACCGCCGGCCGCGCCGGCCGAACTGCGGGATGAGCGGCGAGGAGGACCGGGCCGCGGGGCCCGAGCCCTCCTCGGGTGTGCTCACATCGGTGACGAGCTGGGTCCCCTCGTCCAGAACCGCGGCGAGCATCGGCGCCTCGGCGGGGGCTTCGGCCGGGGCGGCTTCGAGCCGCGCGATCATCTGCTCGAGGCCCCGGCGGGTCTCGGGGTCGTCGATCAGCTCGACCTGCTGGCGGAGCTCGACGATCTGGGGGTCGCCGGCGGGTCTCGCTGGCGGGCGCGGGCCGGCCGCGCCGACGAGTTCCGTCGCGGTGCCGTCGGTCACCCCCAGGCGCACCTCCACCGGGGTCAGCCGGTCTCCGTCCATCACCCAGAGCCGGCCGGCGGTCTCTTCCACCTCGAGCGGGGCGAACAGCGCGTCGATGGTGCTGGCGCCGCGTTCCACCGCCCGAATCGCGGGTCCGGTGTTCCGGTTGGCGGGCCGTCGCGCCGCCCCGGGTCCGCCTCTGCCTGGTCCGCCGAAGCCGCCCCCGCCTTCGGCTCGGCGGGCGGCGAAGAACTCGGCCCGCTGGTCGGGTGTCATCGACTGAACGCGCTCGCGCATCGCCTGGCGTTCCGCATCGGACATGTTGGCGAAACCGCCGGGTCGGCCGCCGGGCGCGCCGCCCCCGCCGAAGCCGCCCGGGCCCCCGCGCCCCCCGCCGCCGGGTCCGCCGAAGCCGCCCGGGCCCCCGCGCCCCCCGCCGCCGGGTCCGCCGAAGCCGCCCGGGCCCCCACCCGGGCGGTTGTCGCCGCCCCGCTGCAGGATCTCGGGCACCGGCTGGTTCAGCACCGCGAACATGTCGGGCGTCGGGCGGAACCGCAGGGCGGAGTTGGGCACGCGCAGTACGTTCTCCCGCCTCGCGATCTCGAGCGTCACGGTGGCGGTCATCCCGGGCTTCAACCGGAGATCGTTGTTCGGGACGTCGATGACGGTGGCGTAGGTCACGACGTTCTGCAGCACCACCGGCTCGAGCCGGATCTGCGAGACGGTCCCCTCGAACTCCTCCGCCGCGTACGCGTCGACGGTGAAGGTCACCGGCTGACCCGGCCGGATGCGGCCGACGTCCGACTCGTCGATGTTGGCGATGACCTGCATCTCGGTCAGGTCGGCCGCGATGATGAACAGCTCGGGGGCCGACATGCTCGCCGCCACCGTCTGTCCCACGTCGACCTGCCGCGCGATGACGATGCCGTCGATGGGGGCGGTGATGACGGTGTGGCCCAGGTTGACCTCGCTCTGGTTCAGCGACGCCCGCGACTGGATGACGCTGGCCTCCGCCGACTGGAGCTGGGCCTCGGCGGACCGGACCGCGACCTGCGCGGCCTCGAGCTCGGACGCGGCGATGAGGTCCTGGGCCGCGAGCTCCTCCGACCGGCGCAACTGGGTCCCGGCGTCCTCGAGGGCGACGGTCAGCCGGGCCACGTCGGCCTCGGAGCGCGCGAGGTTGGCACGCGACTGCTCGACCTGGGACTCGAACAGCGACGGCTCCAGGCGGGCGATGACCTCCCCTTCGCGGACGATGGAGTTGAAGTCGGCGTACAGGGCGTCGATGATGCCCGAGACCTGGCTGCCCACCTGCACCGTGGTCACCGCCTCGAGGGCCCCCGTCGCGCCCACGGTGTCGACCACGTCTCCCCGCGCGAGGTTGACGGTGCTGACTTCCGGGATGAACTCCGCCGTCCGGAATCCCAGGTAGCCGTACGCGGTGATCCCGAGGGTGGCCAGCACGACGACGATGGAGAGCTTCTTCATGGGGTACGGTCCTCACTGCGTTGTGCGTGTCGTTCGGAGCCTCCGGCGACCCCACTCGAGGGAGCTACTGGATGATCTGGATGCCTGCCTGCGACAGCGACGTCCGCTGCACGCGGTCGAGCTCGATCAGCGCCTTCTGCTGATCGAGGATGGCCCGCAGCTCGGTGTCCTGGGCGGTCGAGAGGTCGCGTTGCGCCTGGACCACGAAGAAGTTGGTCGAGAGCCCCGCGTCGAAGCGGCTCTGCTCGGCCGCGAGCTGCTCCTCGGCGAGCTCGCGGGCGGCGGTGGCGGCCTCGATGCGCCGGGCGATGGCCCGGATCTGGAGCACCGCGTTGGTGACCTCGGTGGCGACCTGGAGCTCGAGCTGCCGGAGCTGCGCCTCGACCTGCCGGGTCTGCAACTGCGCCCGCGCGTAGGCGGCGTCGGCCGCGCTCGGGCCGATCGGGTAGCTTACGTTGAGCTGCACCGTCCACACCGGGTAGTCGAGATCGACGAGCTGGTCGAACGCGTCGTTGATGCCCCCCGGGATCTCCGTCAGCACCGCGCCGCCGAGGCCCGAACGCAGGAAACGCGTGCCCCCCTGTCCCTGCAACTGGTAGCTGCCGGTGAGGTCGACCGAGGGCAGCCGCTGGTTGCGCATCGACGACAGGTTCACCTCGTTGATGTCGAGCTGCCGGCGCGACCGCTCGAGGTCGGTGCGTTCATCGAGGGCCCGGCGGACGGTCGCCTCGAGGTCGATCGGGGCGGGGGAGAGGGTGGGGAGGTCGATGGGGTTCAGCGTCGCCCGCCAGTACTCGTCGCCGGTGCCGTCGACGATCAGTTGCTTCAGCACGAGCTCGGCCGTCGCCAGGGCCTGCTCGGCCTGGGCGAGGGTCTGGCGGCGGGCCGCCGCCTCGGAGCGCGCCTGGACCACGTCGATGGGGGCCAGGGTGCCGATCTCGACCCGGGCCTCGTTGTCGCGGACGAGGGCCTCGGCGAGCTCGAGGGCCTGCTGCTGCACCTCTACCGACCGCGTCGCGTAGACCAGCTCCCAGTAGGCGTCCCGCACCGCCGACACCGTGTTCGTGATCGTCTGGCGCAGGTCGATGTCGGCGATGTCGCGGTTGATGCGGGTGACCTGTATCCCCTGCCGAATCGGATCGATCCTGAACCCGCGGAGCAACGGCTGCGTGTACGAGGCCTGGACGGTCGAACGATAGCTGGGGTTGAAGCTGGTGAAGAAGTTGGTCGACTCCGAGCGGTTGTTGTTGAAGTTGACCTGGTAGCGGCCGCCGCCCCAGCCGACCTCCTGGCTGACCCCGCTGTTGAGGCTCACGGTGTCGCTGACGACCGACAATCCGCCGTCGAGCTGCGTCTGGGACGGGTTGGTGCGCGAGTTGTTCTGGAAGTTGGTGTCGAACGTGGGGCGGTACGCCGCGAGCTGCTGGGCCAGGTTCAGATCGAACACCTGCGGGTTCAGCCGCTGGACCGCAAGGTCCAGGTTGCGCTCGAGGGCCCGCGCCACCGCCTCGTCCAGCGTCAGGTCGACCCGGGGGCCCGCCCCGGGCGACTGCACTGCGGCCAGGCGCGCGCGGGCCTGGGCCAGCAGGTCGTCGACGCGATCGGCGGGGGACGGCTGGGCGACGGCGGCGGCCGGCAGCTTCAGGAGCACCGCGAGGGCGACGGCGGCGACTGCTCGGGGCGGGACGCTCCACATGACGATGGTGCTCCTTCACGGTTCGCCGGACGGCGACGCCGGCCGCAACGGGGCGGCGGCATTCCGGCACCTGCGCGGTTTCGTGTACGTAGACTCGCCGGTCGGCACGAATCTTCCGCGCCGCGCGCCGCCTTCTTTCGACTGGACCGATTCGGACGCTGGCGCGAGGACGACGGCGACACCCGGCCTCCCCGGGTCGTTCGCAGTCGGCGCGGTCCCGCGGCGCGGACGCCGGGCTAGCCGCACCGGGTCCGGGAATACCCGGAGCGGTCGTTGTCCCGTCTCAGGTCCATCCATTCCTTGAGCGCCGTGCGCTGAGCCGGGTTCAGGACGCGATACATGCGGAAGACCATCAGGGTCCGAGTCTTGCTGAGCTCGCTCCGCGCCGCCTCGACGCGGTCGATCTGGCGGGTGATGTCGATCTCCTCGACCTGCATGTTGGCGATCATCCGCGACAGCGTCCGCTCTTCTCCGTTCAGGCGGCGGTAGGACTCGTGCATCTTGGGCAGCGAGCGTTGATAGATGCGGTCGAGGTCGGCGGCCTGCTCCTCGCTCAGATCGAGCAGCGCCGTCACTTCCGCCGATTGCCACCAGCGATGCGGCCGGCGGTTCTGCGCGTCGGCGTCGGGGGGCGCCACGGCGCCCGCCACCACGAGAGCGACCAGGAGACTGACCCACCAGCGCATCGATCTTCCTCCAGCGGAATGACGGCGTCCTGCCACTCCAAGACTCTCGGAAAACGGCGAGCGTTTACTGTGCAGGCCCCGGCGGCTCGGCGGCGAGGGCGTCGAGCCGGTCGATGACCTGGCCCACGGCCGAGTCCGGTGTCGAGGCGCCCGCGGTCAGGCCGACGCTGACGACCGGCAGGTCGGGAAGCCAGTCGAGGCTCCGCATTTCCGCCGGCGCCGTCGTCACGTTCCGGCCGTCGTGCACGGGACGGTGCCGGACCTCGCGCCTCGACAGCAGGTCGCCGGCGTCGGCGATGTGATAGGTCGGCACGCGTCGACCGGCGAGGCGGGCGAGGTTCCTGGTGTTGCTGCTGTTGTAGCCGCCGATGACGATCATCAGATCGAGGTCGCGGTCGGAGAGGAGCGCTTCGATGGCGTCCTGCCGGTCCTGGGTGGCGCTGCAGATGGTGTCGAACGCCCGGTAGTGCCGGTCGAGCTCGGCGCCGTCTCCGTAGCGGTCGATCATGGCCTCGCGAATCATCTCGCCGATGGCGAGGGACTCGGACATCAGCATGGTGGTCTGGTTGGCGAGGCCGATGCGCTGGAGGTCCCGCCGGGGATGGAAGCCGGGCGACGCGGCGCCCGCGAACCTCGACAGGAACGCGGAGGCGTCGCCGCCGCGCCGGATGAAGTCGCACACGATCCCGGTCTCGGCGCGATCGACAACGACCAGGGATCGGCCGTCGGGGTACTGCAGGGCCTGCGAGGCGGTGGCGACGGTCTCCTCGTGCCTCACCTTGCCGTGGATGATCGCGGTGAACCCGTCGCGGGCGTACTGGCGCACGTTCTTCCAGACGTTGAGGACGGACCCGCACGTCGTGTCGACCAGGGTGCAGCCCTGCTGCTGGAGACGCAGCAGCATCGAGACGGCGACGCCGAACGCGGGGAGGATGACGACGTCGTCCGGTCCGAGCGCGCGCTCGTCCTCGCCGGCATCGCTCAGGAACCGGATGCCGGCATCGCGCAACCGGTCGTTGACCCGCGGGTTGTGGATGATCTCGCCCGTGAGGTAGATGGACCGATCGGGGAAACGACGGCGCGTCTGGTACGCGTAGTCGACGGCCCGGTCGACACCGTAGCAGAACCCGAACTCGCTGGCCAGGTAGAGCCGCAGCCGCCCCGTTCTCCGCTGGTAGCCGGCTGCCCGCACCTCGTCCACGAGGGTGCTGTGGTAGTGCGCGGTCAACTCGCCCGCGACCTCGTGCTTCAACGAGAGTCCCTTGCGGAACATCCGGACCGGCTGCGCTGCTTCGGTCATGGCCGTCGGCGCGCCCTCCGGCGTGGCGGCTTCGCCCGGCGCCGGCTCTCGCCCATCATCGGACGGCGGCGGCGAGGTCGGTCACGCGCGGCGTGAGGGCATCGATGGACGCGAGCTCCGTCACGGGAAGGCTGACGGTGGCGACGTCGAGGGCGTCGAGCAGCGCCGCCTCGGCCACGACCTGCTCGAACTCGCTCAGCGAGAGTGGCGAGCGGGGGGTGTCGGCGGTCGACGCGGGGGGGAGCACGATGGTGCCGGTCATGTCGAGCGTGGCGCTCACCCCGGATCCCGCCTCGGTTCCCGCGCCGGTTCCGGCCGGCGCGTCGGGGACGACCGGGGAGCTCGAACCGCGGTTCGGCATCGCGGGCTCCCAACGGAGGTCCAGGAGCTGCCCCGCGACGATCCCCAGGGCCAGCCCGGCGGCGGTGGCGGCCACGGCCCATCGGCCGGGGCGAAGGTCTCGCCGGCGCTCGGGAGCACGGCGGAACGGGAACGAGAGGACCCGGGCCCGTTCGACGGCGCCGGCGACCCGGGCCAGGCGATGGTCGATGCGCGCTCGCTGGGCCCGGAGCCGTTCGGGCGGGAAGGCCTCGTCGAACGAGGCGCCCGCGGCGTCGGCGACCGTATCGACGAATCTCCGCAACTCGCCGGCCCGGCGGGCGCACCGCGGGCACGTGCGCAGGTGCCGGGCGGTCGATATCGCGACGGCGGTGTCGGTGGCGCCCGACACGACGTCGAGCAGGCGGTCCTCGGAGGGATGCCCGCCGATGCGGTTGCGCCAACGTTGCAGGAGCGCAGTCATTCTTCCAGAGCCGAACCCGCCGTGGTCGCGCTTGACCGCCGCGGCCCCGTTCACCGCCTGCGGTTCGCCCGCCGGCCGGGCGGGGCGGCCTCCCGACCCGTCCACGCCTCCCGGTCGAGCACGTCTCGCAGCTTCCGTATCGCCCGAAACAGGTGCACGCGCACCGTCGACTCGTTGAGGCCCATGATGGCGCCGACCTCCCGCGCCGGCCGGCCCTCGAAATGGCTCAGGACCATGGCCGTGCGCTGGCGCAGGGGAAGCCCGTCGATGGCCTGCTCCAGCCGTGCCCGCTGTTCCTTCGCCAGCAGGGCCGCTTCCGGAGACGGCTCGCGGGTCGGCGGACCGTCCGGGAGCAGGCCCTCCCGGGCATCCGCGGATATCATCCAGCGCGCCCGACGGCCCCGCGCCTTCAGTCGATCGAGGCAGGCGTTGACGAGAATGCGCGTGAACCACAGCTCGAAGAACAGGTCCTCGCGAAACGACGGCAGGTGCGTGAACGCCTTCAGGAACGCATCCTGAACGACCTCGTCCACCTCGGCGGGATCGCGGAGATAGTGATAGGCGATGCGGGCGGCCCGGCGCTGTTGCCGGTCGACGATCGTTCCGAACCGTTCGGCCGCCTCCTCGCGCCGCCCGGCGGCCAGGAGGTGCTTGACCTCGCCCGCCAGCCTGGTCTCGATGGCGGCAGGCGGATCGCCGCCCGGGGTCGCGGCCATCGACTTGCCGCGTCGATGGCGTGGCGAAACGGGGGCGCTGCCGGCTGCCGGCGAGGTGACGAGCCGCACCGGCACATTGTATTACAGGATCCGGTTGCGAGCGCTCCGCGGCTCTCCGTGGCCCCCGGCCGACGGCGATTCTCCACGACTCCCGGCGCGCCACGTTTGACGCCCGTCGAGACCGGATAATAGAATTTTTTGGCGCGGCGTCGGGCCGACCCGCGGCCGCGCCGTCGCTCGGTGCGGTTGTCCGGATGGCTGGTTTTTCACACCCCCGGCGGGCCTTCCCTGCGGTCGAGTCCTTCCCGTCCCGTCGGAGAGACACGCCTCACGGTTGCGGGACCGTTTCGCTCGCAGGCCGTGCGGCGGTCGGCGTCGCGCTTCGCCGCCGTCGGCGGCCGGGATGGGCGGCCGGGGTCGAAGGGGGCTCCGCACCGCGAACGGGGCGCGGGCCGGCATGCGGCCCCGAAGCTCGGCGGCGGGCGGACACTTCAGGGGCGGCCGCGTCGCGAGGCGGCGGCGGACTCGTGCCGGGCCGGCAGCGTTGGTTGGAGAAGCAGGGCCGATGTTGAGCGTGAGTGCTGACCAGCGGTTGGAATCTGTCGGAATCGTCGACCCGGCATCGGTCTTCTGGAACCTGTCCACGGCCGCGCTCTACGAGGAGGCGGTGGCGCGCCGCGAGGGGACCGTGGCCAAGTCGGGGCCGCTGGTCTGCCGCACCGGCCCCCACACGGGGCGTTCTCCGCGCGATCGGTTCCTCGTGGACGAGCCGTCGAGCTCGGGCCGCATCGCCTGGGGCGACGTGAACCGCCCGATGGCCCCCGACCGGTTCGACGCCGTTCACCGGTTGGTCGTCGATCACCTGCGGGGCCGCGACCTGTTCGTGCAGGACTGTTACGCGGGGGCGGACCCCGACTACCGCCTCCCGGTGCGGGTGGTGACCGAGAAGGCCTGGCACGCGCTGTTCGCGCGCCACCTGCTCATCACCGAGTCGGACCGGACGAAGCTCGCCGACCACGTTCCCGAGCTCACCGTCATCAACGCGGCTTCCTGCCGGGCGGATCCCCGGATCCACGGGACCAACTCCGACGTCTTCATCCTGTTGAACCTCGCCAAGCGTCTCGTGCTGATAGGCGGCACCAGCTACGCCGGGGAGATCAAGAAGTCGGTGTTCGCGGTGATGAACTACCTGCTGCCGCTGCGGCGCGTGCTCCCCATGCACTGCGCCGCGAACGTCGGGCCGGAGGGCGACGTGGCGGTCTTCTTCGGCCTGTCGGGGACCGGCAAGACGACGCTGTCGAGCGACCCCGCCCGGCACCTCATCGGGGACGACGAGCACGGATGGAGCGACCGCGGGGTGTTCAACTTCGAGGGCGGGTGCTACGCGAAGATGATCCGGCTGTCGGCCGAGGCCGAACCGCAGATCCACGCCACGACGCGGCGGTTCGCGACCCTGCTCGAGAACGTGACCATCGACCCGGTGACCCGGCGGCTCGATCTGGATGACGACTCGGTCACCGAGAACACCCGCGGGGCGTACCCCCTCGCGGCCATCGACTCGTACGTGCCGTCCCTGCAGGGGGGGCATCCGAGCCACGTGATCATGCTCACCGCCGACGCGTTCGGCGTGCTGCCGCCGATTGCGCGCCTGTCGCCGGCGGCCGCGATGTATCACTTCCTCTCGGGCTACACCGCCAAGGTGGCGGGGACGGAACGCGGGGTGACGGAGCCGACGGCCACGTTCAGCACGTGCTTCGGGGCCCCGTTCATGGTGTCGCCGGCGACCACCTACGCCGAGCTCCTCGGCGAGCGGCTCGCCCGGCATCCCACCCGGGCCTGGCTCGTCAACACGGGATGGACGGGGGGGGCCTTCGGGGTGGGAAGACGCATGCCGATCGCGCATACCCGCGCCCTGATCGCGGCGGTGCTGTCCGGACGCCTGAACGACGTGCCGACGGCGCCCGACCCGGTCTTCAAGTTCGACGTGCCGCTCGTCTGCCCGGGGGTCCCGTCCGAGGTGCTGGAGCCGAGGCGAACCTGGCCGAACCCCGCCGACTACGACGCGCAGGCGGGCCGGCTCGCCGGCATGTTCGCCGGAAACTTCCACCGGTTCGCCGGCGACGTCTCGACCGAGGTGGCCACGGCCGGTCCCGCGAGCGGGGTGCCGGTCGGCCGCCAGGAGCCTGCGCCCTCGTGAGCGACACCCTCTTCGAGCCGGTGATCGGGCTCGAGATCCACGCGCAGCTCCTCACCGACACGAAGATCTTCTGCGGGTGCGCCACCCGTTTCGGGGCGGCGCCGAACGCCCACGTGTGTCCGGTGTGCCTCGGGCTGCCCGGGGCGCTGCCGGTGCTGAACCGCCGTGCCGTCGAGCTGGGCATGCGCGCGGCCCTGGCCCTGAGCTGCACCGTGCAGGCGCGTTCGATATTCGCCCGCAAGAACTACTTCTATCCGGACCTGCCCAAGGGCTATCAGATCTCGCAGTACGAGCATCCCCTGGCCACCGACGGCGAGGTGCGATACGCGGAGGACGACGGCGAGCGCGTCG
Source organism: Vicinamibacterales bacterium (assembly GCA_965261285.1). Classification (GTDB taxonomy): domain Bacteria; phylum Acidobacteriota; class Vicinamibacteria; order Vicinamibacterales; family UBA8438; genus JAJEEA01. Next base: position 1,791,543 of record OZ253457.1, read on the forward strand.
TGCGTATCATCCGCGTGCATCTCGAGGAGGACGCGGGCAAGTCGCTGCACGCGGCCGGCGGCGACGCCGACCGGCACACCCACCTCGACTTCAACCGCAGCGGCGTGCCGCTGATCGAGATCGTGACGCATCCGGATCTGCGGTCTCCGGCCGCGGCCGCGGTCTTCTTCACCCGGTTGCGGGGCATCCTCACCACCATCGGCGTCAACGACGGGAACATGGAGGAGGGCAGCCTGCGCTGCGACGCGAACGTCTCCATCCGACCGGTCGGAGAGCCGACCCTCGGGGTGAAGGTCGAGGTGAAGAACCTCAACTCGTTCCGGTTCCTGCAGCGCGCGATCGAGTACGAGATTCACCGGCAGACGGAGGCCGTCAGGGCCGGGAGGCGGGTCGAGCAGGAGACCCGCCTGTGGGACACGGCGGCCCACCGCACGGTGTCCATGCGCAGCAAGGAGGACGCCCACGACTACCGGTACTTTCCCGAGCCGGACCTGCCTCCCGTCGAGGTGTCGGAGGCGTGGGTCGCCGAGGTCGCGGCGGCGATGCCGGAGCTGCCCGAGGCCCGGAAGCAGCGGCTCGTTCGCCAGTACGGCCTCTCGGACGGGGAGGCCGGGCAGCTCGCGGACACCGGCGAGCTGACCGCCTGGTTCGAAGCGGTGGCGGCGGCGGGAGGGAACGCCAAGGCGGCGGCCAACTGGGTCATGGGAGAGGTCACCCGGCGGTTGAACGCGGACGGGGAGGTGATCGGCGCCGTCGGCGTGTCCCCCGACGCGTTGGGCCGGTTGATCCGGATGGTCGACGGCGGGGTCGTCAGCGGGAGCGCAGCCAAGACCGTCTTCGAGCGCATGTACGGCACCGGACGCGACCCCGCGGAGATCGTCGAGGCCGACGGGCTCGCGCAGATCGGCGACGAGGGGCGGCTGGGCGAGGTCGTGACCCGGGTCATCGCGGCCAACGACGACGCCGTCTCCCGGTTCCGCGGCGGCAACGAGGGCTCGCTGGGGTTTCTGGTGGGGCAGGTGATGCGGGAGACCCGGGGACGGGCCAATCCGCGGCTCGTGAACGAGCTCCTGCGGCGGGCGCTCTCCGACGACGCTTGACGGCCCGCGGTGACGGCCCCGCGTTGCATCGCCGCTCGAAGGCAGCGGGGACTTTCGCCACGGGCGGTCGAGGCGTCGTCCCTCGAGGTGCTGGCCCGGCGCCGCCGCCGTGCACCGCGCCCGCCGGCGGCGCAAGGCGCGTTGACAGCGCCCGAGGTTCGGGCATAGACTGGATTCACGTCATTCATGTTGCGGCCAGATCCTGCTCTCGCCGGCCTCCTCGTGGATTTGCGTCCACGGGAGTCTCTCGTGAACGACAACATCCGCACCGAGTTCTACCGCGAGGAGTTCCTGAAGCACCGCGACTGCCTCCGGCGCCTGCGGGACGCCTACTCGGAATGCACCATCACCGAGATGGAGGCCGCCCTGGGCCACGTCATGGCGCGCGTCGATGAGCTCTGCGCCAAGGGCGGCGCCGACCTCGACCGGGTGGTCAGCGGTCTGCTGCACTCGTTCGACGGCGTGACGAAGCTGTCGGCGTGGTCGGATCCCCCCGTCACTCACTGATTTCCTCCTGACATCTCCATCCTGCCCGCCGTCCCCGGTTCGCCGACACGCCCTCGATGTCGTCCGCGCGGCGATCGCCGCGGTGGATCCGGCCCATCTGGTCCGCGCGGCCCTCGCCGAGCCGGGGGTGCGATCGTTCATCGAGCGCGGGCCCCTGAGCCTGGTGGCGGCCGGCAAGGCGGCGGCAGGGATGCTCGAAGGCTTCACGGCCGTCGTGGACCGGCCGATCCGCCGTGGGGTGGCGGTGGGGCCCGGGGCCGCGGGGGCGCTGCCGGAGACGGTCGCCTGGCACCGCGGCGGTCACCCGACCCCCGACGCGGGCAGCGTGCAGGCGGGGCGCGAGGCGTTGAGCTGCGCGGCCGGCGCCCCCGCCTCCGGCTGCCTCGTGGTGCTGCTGTCGGGCGGCGCGTCCGCGCTGCTGTCGATCCCGGCGGCGGGGGTCAGCCTCGCCGAGAAGGTCGCCACGACCCGCGCGCTTCTCGGGGCGGGGGTGCCGATCGACGAGCTCAACTGCGTGCGCAAGCACCTCTCGGGGGTGAAGGGGGGGCGTCTGGCCCAGGCGACGGCGGGACGCGTGCTGACGCTGGCGATCTCGGACGTGGTCCTTCCCGTCGAGGACGATCCCGGCGTGATCGGCTCGGGGCCCACGGTGCACGACGCCACCCGGTTCGCCGAGGCGCTGGCCATCGTCGAGCGCCCGGCGATTCGGCCGGGCGTGCCCGCCGGGGTGCTCCGGCTTCTCGAGCGGGGGCGGGACGGTCTCGTGCCGGAGACGTTGAAGGCGCCGCCGGCCCCGGATCGCGCGATGTACCGGGTGGTCGGGAGCCGGCGGGACGCGATGTCCGGGGCCGCCGAGGCGGCGCGCCGCCTCGGCTATGCCGTGACCCGGATCGACGAGCCCGTCGTCGGCGAGGCCCGGGTCGCCGGCGCGGGGCATCCGGCGCGCGCCGTCGAGGCGGCCGGGTCGCCGGCCGGACCCTGGTGCGTCCTCTCGTCCGGCGAGACCACGGTCACCGTGACCGGGGCCGGGCGCGGCGGCCGGAACCAGGAGCTCGCGTTGGCGGCGGTGGAGAACATCGGCAGGCTGGGCGCCGCGGCCGTGCTGGCCAGCGTCGGCACCGACGGCGTCGACGGGCCCACCGACGCGGCGGGGGCCATCGTCGACCCGGAGACCCCGCTCCGGGCCCGGGCCCTGCGCCTGGACCGGCCCGCGGCGTATCTGGCCGAGAACGACGCCTACGCGTACTTCGATCGGCTCGGTGACCTCGTTCGCACCGGGCCGACCGGCACCAACGTCGGAGACGTCCAGGTGGTGCTCGTGCGACCGCGAGACCCGACGGCCCGGCTGGAGGCTCCGCGGGCGCGGAACGCCACCGGCCGCGCGCCCGGCGCGATCTCGCGGTCGCGTTGACGGATTCGTGCGCGAGACTCCCATGCCGATGAGGGACACGGTGGACAGGACGGAGGGGGACGCCGCCGCACTCCTCGGCGGCATCCGCGATCGGGTGCACCATCCGGCCACGATCCGGGAGCTGATGCGCGTGCTCAAGATCGCGCGGAGCGAGCGCTACGGGTTCCGCCGGCAGATTGCCCGGCTCGTCGACGCCGGCGACCTCGTCCGGATCCGCGGGAACCGCTACGGCCTCGCGGACCGCATGCACCTCGTGGCGGGCCGCCTTGCCGTCAATCCGCGCGGCTTCGGGTTCGTCAGCCCCGACCACGGCGGCGACGACGTCTACGTGGCCGGGGTCGACCTCGGCGAGGCGCTGCACGGCGACCGGGTGACGGTGCGGGTGGAGCGGGTCGGCGACCGGGCGGAGGGCCGCATCGTCGAGGTGCTGGAACGCGCGAACGCGGACGTGGTGGGTCGCTACGAGGTCGACGACGCGGGCGCGGGGTACGTGATTCCGTTCGACGAACGGGTGCACATGGACCTGCGGATCCAGGCCGGTGGGAGCATCCGTGCGGAGGCGGGGCAGATGGTCGTGGCCGCCGTCGAGCGGTGGCCGGCGCGGGGGCGCGGCCCGGTCGGACGCCTCGTCGAGGTGCTCGGCCGGCTGGACGATCCGGGGGTCGACACCGTCATCGTCATCCGGAAGCACCGTCTGCCCGACGGGGAGGATCCCGCCGCGGCGGCAGAGGCGGCCCGTCTCGGGGACGCGGTCGCACCGGCGGATCTCGAGGGGCGCACCGACTTCCGGGGGTTGCCGACGGTCACCATCGACGGAGAGACGGCGCGCGACTTCGACGATGCCGTCACCCTCGAGGCGCTGCCCGACGGCCGCCGGCGGCTCGGGGTGCACATCGCCGACGTCGCCCACTACGTGGCGGAGGGGAGCGCGCTCGACGAGTCGGCGCGCGGGCGGGGCACGTCCGTGTACTTTCCGGAACGGGCCGTCCACATGTTCCCGGCGGGGCTGGCCACCGGGCTGTGCAGCCTGAATCAGGGGGTCGACCGGCTCGTTCAGTCCTGTCTGATGGACGTCGACGACCGGGGCCGGGTGGTGCGGTACGAGCTGCACGACGGCGTGATTCGTTCCGATGCGAGAATGACCTACGCCGAGGTGGACGCCATCCTGACCGCGCGGGACGCCGGCGTCCGGGACCGCTACGCGGCGCTGGTGCCGATGCTCGAGTCGATGGGCGCGCTGGCGCAGGGGCTCGCCGCCCGTCGGAAGGAGCGGGGCTCGCTCGACTTCGACCTGCAGGAGACCCGCCTCGTGCTCGACGAGGCGGGCGCCGTCGAGGACATCGTGGCGGCCGAGCGGAACGTGGCGCACCGCATCATCGAGGAGTTCATGCTGATCGCCAACGAGACGGTGGCCGGGCACCTCGAGGCGCGCGGGGCGGCGGCGCTGTTTCGCGTCCACGAGCCGCCCGATCCGGCGAAGGTCGCGGACTTCGACGACTTTGCGGCGACCCTCGGACACCGACTCGGCGCTCCCGCGGACGGGGCGCAGCCGCGGCACTTCCAGCGCCTGCTGGCGCGGCTGCACGGCGCGCCGGTGGAGCGGCCGCTGGCCCTCCTCATGCTGCGGACCATGCAGAAGGCGCACTACGACGCGGTCAACATCGGGCACTTCGGCCTCGCGTCGGAGGTCTACACCCACTTCACGTCCCCGATCCGCCGCTACCCGGACCTCGTGGTGCACCGCCTGCTGCGGGAGTCGCGGCAGGGACCGATTTCGGGGGACCGTGCCGCCGAGCTCGCCGACGAGCTGCCGGAGACCGCGCGCCACGCCTCGGCCCGGGAACGGCGGGCCGAGGACGCCGAGCGGGAGGTCGTCCAGTGGAAGAAGGTCCGCTTCATGGCGGACAAGGTCGGCGACGAGTTCACGGGCTACGTCGTCGGGGTGACCCGCTTCGGGCTCTTCGTCGAGCTGATCGAGCACTTCGTCGAGGGGCTGGTGCACGTCACCGCGATGGCCGACGACCACTACCGGTTCGTGGAGTCCGATCACGCGCTCTGCGGCGAGACCACCGGCAAGGTCTACCGGCTGGGCGATCGCCTCGCCGTCCAGGTGACGCGCGCAGACCCCGCGCGGCGGCAGATCGATCTCGGCCTGGTGGAGATTCTCGACGCGGTCCGCGCCTCCGAGCGGAGCCGCGCGCCGCGCCGCGGCCGCGGCGCGCGCGACCGGCGGTCGTCGAAGCCTCGGGGGAGCCGCCCGGTGCGGCGTACCCGGGGGCGGGGTTGACGCCATGACGCGCCATGTCGTCATCGGCACCGCCGGTCACATCGACCACGGCAAGAGCGCCCTCGTCAGGGCCCTGACCGGCACCGATCCGGATCGGCTGAAGGAGGAGAAGGCGCGCGGCATCACCATCGATCTCGGATTCGCGCACTGGAGCGACGGCGACACCCGGCTGGCGTTCGTGGACGTGCCCGGCCACGAGCGCTTCGTCAAGAACATGCTGGCCGGCGCGAGCGGCATCGACGGCGTGCTCCTCGTCATCGCCGCCGACGAATCGGTCATGCCGCAGACCCGCGAGCATTTCGACATCTGCTGCCTGCTCGGGGTCACGAGCGGAATCGTGGCCCTCACCAAGGTGGACCTGGTGGACCGCGAGACGGTCGAGCTGGTCGAGCTCGAGACGGCCGATCTGCTGGCGGGATCGCCGCTCGAGGGCATGCCCGTCGTTCCCGTCTCCGCGCGGACCGGCGAGGGCGTGGAGGAGGTGCGCTCGGCGTTGCTGGCGATGGCGGCCCGGGACGTCGGGCGGGTGCCCGCCGGCGCGGCCCGCCTGCCCATCGATCGGGCGTTCACGGTTCGGGGCTTCGGCACGGTCGTCACCGGGACCCTGGTCTCGGGCCGGATGGCGGTCGACGACGCGTTGACCGTGCTTCCGGCCGGCGTCGACGTGAAGGTCCGGGGGCTCCAGGTCCACGGCGCGATCCAGTCGGGCGCGGCGGCCGGCCAGCGCGTCGCCGTCAACCTCTCCGGCGCCGGCGCGTCGGGGGTGGCGCGGGGAGAGACCGCGGTCACCCCCGGCAGCTTCGAGGCGACGCGATGCGTCGACGCGGTGCTCGATCTCCTGCCGTCGGCACGGCGGTTGCGGCACGGCGCGCGCGTGCGCTTCCACCACGGCACGTGCGAGGTGCTCGGGCGGGTGGCGCTCGGGCCGGGCCTCTCCGGCGCGGTCGCGCAGACCGACGCCCCCGATGCCCTGCCGCCGGGGGGGCGGGCGTTCGCGCGGCTGCGCCTCGAGGGGGCGGCGGTGCTGACCCGGGGAGACCGCTTCATCCTGCGCGCGTACTCGCCGCCGCTGACCATCGCCGGGGGCAGGGTCCTCGACCCGTCGCCCCCGCGCGGGGGCATCCGGGCCGGCGCGACGCGGGCGCGGATGGGCCGGCTGTTGAAGGGGTTGTCGGACGCCGACGAAGCCGACGGCGACCGCGCGCTCGCGGTCCTCATCGGGGAGCGGGGGCTGACGGGACTGCCGTCGGCCGCGCTCGTGGCGCGGGCCGGTCTCGCTCCCGAGTCGGTCGACGCGGTCGTGGAGCGGTTGTGCGAGGCCGGGGCGGTGCGGCGCATCGGCGATCGGCTCGTCGAGGCCGAGGCGCTGCGCGCCGGGGGCGATCGACTGCTGGCGATGGTGTCCGACTTCCATCGCGCGAACCCGTTGCGCGACGGGATGCCCCGGGAGGAGGCGCGCGAGCGGGTCTTCCGTCACGCCGGCCCGGGGGTCTTCGAGGCGGTGCTCGACGAGCTGACGGGCGACGGCCGCCTCGTGGCGCGCGATCATCTGGCCCTGCCCGGCCACAAGGTGACCCTCTCGCCGGAGGAGCTCCGGGCCAGCGACGAGATCGTCTCCCGCCTGCGGAACGCGGGGCTGCGACCGCCGGCCCCGGCCGCGTTGCGGGAGGAGGTCGGCATCGACGAGGCGACGCTCGACCGGTTGCTGAGACGCCTGACGCGCGAGCAGGCGGTGGTCAGGGTGGGGCCCCTCGTGTTCGACTTCGGCGCCGTCGAGTCGCTGAAGGCGGACCTCGTCTCCCTCAAGGCGGCCGGCGAGGGCGCGACCATCGACGTCGCCACCTTCAAGGAACGGTACGGGGTCAGCCGGAAGTTCGCGATCCCCCTGCTGGAGCATCTGGATCGGGAGCGCCTCACCCGGCGGGTCGGCGAGAAGCGGATCGTCCTGTAGGAGCGGTTTCCGCGGTGGGGACGCCGGCCCGTCGGCCGGCCGGGGAGCGGAGCCGGGGCGAGGCTCCCCGGGGAGAGCGCGCGAGCGGGCATCGCCTTTGCCATCGCCGGCAACTCTGGCTAAACTGGAAGGCGGGCGTCCGTCCGGCACCAGGGCGCCCGGCGGAGCCGAGGGCGACCTCGGGCGGGTTGCGCGGGCAGGACGCGATTCACGTGGACGGCGGGACGGCATAGCGACAAGGGCGCGGAATGGACGAGACAGCGCGGCAGTCTTTCACCATCGGGGTGTTCCAGGACACCGAGTGGGCGCAACGCGGGCTCGAAGCCCTCGGGAAGGAAGGGTTCCCGGCGGAGTCGATCTCCCTCATCAGCCGGCAGACCCCCGAGGCGGCCGAGCTCGTGAAGCAGACGTTCGGGGTGGACGGTGATACGATGGATGTCGCCCGCATCGGGTCCGTGGTGGCGCACGGGCCGCTGGTCGGCGCCTTGCAGGGCAGCGCCGGAGACCTCGGGAGCACGGGTATCGCCGCGACCATCCGGCGAGCGGGCTTCCAGGCCCATGACGGGTACATCTTCGAGACCCTGACGGCGCGCGGCGGGGTCCTCGTGGGCGTGCACAACGAGCCGCGGGCGGCGGACGCGCTCGCCGTGATGTTCGCGTACGGCGGGGGCAACGCGTCCATCGGCGCGTGGGCCGGCCGCGTCTGAGCACCGGAGCTCTGCGCCGTTGCCGCGGCGCGGGCGCGAAGGGTCGGTCGGGCGCCGAGCGAAGCCGCGGGCGGCGATTGCAGGCCGGCAGGACGAGTCAGCCGGGAAGTCGGCGCCGCAGGAACGGCACCGCCTCCTGCGGGAGGCGCCGACTCGCGGCAGGGTTGGTTGGGGCGGCGCCGCCCGGCGGCTTCGACGCCGCCGGACGGTGATTCTCCGGGCCAGGAGCGCTTCGCGTGAGCGATGGCTTGAACCTCGGGCCACTTCCGTTTTCACCCGGGCGGCAACGCTACACGCCGCCCGAGCGCCGCGGGCGTAAGCCAAGGCCCGCGATCTCCCGTCCTGCGCGCCGCAAGCCGCGCGCCGGCGCCGCCACGGGCTGGGAGTCGGCGGGGCACGTCCCCTTCCTCGGGGCCCAGCGGGGGCGGATACGCGGCGCCCTCGGCGCTTCGTTCACGAGCCACCTGCTGGCGGTGGCCCTCGTCCTGCTCGTCGTCCGCACCGCTCCCGTCGAGGAGATCTTCGAGGAGCGCACCAACTACGACATCGTCTGGATACCGCAGGCGGGCCCCGGCGGCGGCGGGGGCGGCGGCGGGAACGAGTCGCTGGAGATGCCGCGGCAGGTCGAGGCGGCGGGCGAGGACGTCATCGACGTGCCGGTCGAGGTGCCGGAGGAAGTGGAGGCGCCGCCCGAGGTGGCGCCCGAGCCGGAGCCCGAGCCGCTCGAGTCGCAGAACATTCAGCTCTCCGCCGTGTCGATGGGGGCGTCGCTCCAGGCCCGGACGGGGCTGCTCGACGGCCTCCTGTCCGGCGCCCTCGATTCGGCCGGCAGCGGCAGCGGCGGCGGCGCCGGCGAGGGATCGGGCGGCGGCATCGGGCCGGGGGAGGGTGACGGACTCGGACCCGGCGAGGGCGGCGGCACCGGGGGCGGCGTCTTTCGACCGGGAAACGGCGTCGAGACCCCCCGTCTGCTGCGCGAGGTCACCCCGAAGTACACGGCCGAGGCGATGCGGGCCAAGGTGCAGGGAATCGTCCTCGTCGAGGCGGTGGTCCTGCCTGACGGCACCGTCGGCGACGTCGAGGTGGTCCGCTCGCTCGACAAGGTCTTCGGACTCGACGAGGAGGCCATCAAGGCCGCCCGGCAGTGGCGCTTCCTCCCCGGGACCCGGTTCGGAGAGCCGGTCGCCGTGCTCGTGACGATCGAGTTGACGTTCACCTTGCGCTAGGAGTTCTGCGCCGTCAGAACGGCGCGGACCTCCTGCAGGTTGGTTGGGCGCCAAGCCCATGTCCGTGTCCGAAGATGGGGACGCAACGCACCACCAGGAGCTCTGCGCGGTAGAGCGCGCGGATTCCTGAAGGGCCGGGCGGGCGCCGAGCGGGGTCGCCAGGCGGCGATTGGCGGGCCGGGCGCGAAGAGGAAAGAGAAAGGGGACGGCCATCCGTGCGGTGGCCGTCCCCTTTCTTGTGTTCGCCGTTCCCGTCGGCGCCGCCGGGTCCTCCGGCTGCGCCGACCGGCGGTCGAGGGGACGGGGTGGCCCCATCCCCTGCGCGGCGCCTAGTACATGCCGCCCATGCCGCCCATGCCGCCGTGGGCGCCGGCGCCCGGCGCGGCGTCCTTCTTCTCTTCCGGGATCTCGCTGACGAGCGCTTCCGTCGTGAGCAGCAGCGACGCGATCGAGCTCGCGTTCTGCAGGGCCGCCCGCACGACCTTGGTCGGGTCGATGACGCCGGCGTCGATCAGGTTCTCGTAGACCTCGGTCTGGGCGTTGAAGCCGTCCTCGTCGGCGCTCTGCTCGCGCACCTTCTGGACGACGATGGACCCTTCCTGGCCGGCGTTGGTGGCGATCCAGCGCATCGGCTCCTCGAGGGCGCGCCGGATGATGTTGACGCCGATCTGCTTGTCGCCGTCCAGATTGACGTCCGCCAGCGCGGTCTGGCTGCGCAGCAGGGCCACGCCGCCGCCGGGCACGATGCCCTCCTCGACGGCCGCCTTGGTCGCGTGCATGGCGTCCTCGACCCGCGCCTTCTTCTCCTTCATCTCGGTCTCGGTGGCGGCGCCGACCTTGATGACGGCCACGCCCCCGACGAGCTTGGCCAGCCGCTCCTGCAGCTTCTCGCGGTCGTAGTCCGAGGTGGTCTCCTCGATCTGGGTGCGGATCTGCTTGACGCGGCCCTCGATGGCGGCGTGGGTGCCCTCGCCCTCGACGATGGTGGTGTTGTCCTTGTCGATGGTGACCTTCTTGGCCTTGCCGAGGTCCTCGATGCCGATGTTCTCGAGCTTCAGGCCGAGGTCCTCGGTGATCGCCTTGCCCCCGGTCAGCGTCGCGATGTCCTCGAGCATCGCCTTCCGCCGGTCGCCGAAGCCCGGCGCCTTGACGGCGGCGCCCTGCAGGGTGCCCCGCAGCTTGTTGACCACGAGGGTCGCGAGGGCCTCGCCCTCGACGTCCTCGGCCACGATGAGGAGCGGCCGGTTCAGCCGCGCCACCTGCTCGAGCAGCGGCAGCAGGTCCTTCATCGAGCTGATCTTCTTCTCGTGGATCAGGATGATGGGGTTCTCCAGCACCACCTCCATGCGCTCGGAGTCGGTGACGAAGTACGGCGACAGGTAGCCGCGGTCGAACTGCATGCCCTCGACGACCTCGAGCGACGTCTCGAGGGTGCGCGCCTCCTCGACGGTGATGACGCCGTCCTTGCCGACCTTGTCCATCGCCTGGGCGATGATGCGCCCGATGGTCTCGTCGTTGTTGGCCGAGATCTGCCCGACCTGGGCGATCATGTCGCCGCTCACGGCGCGCGACAGCTTCTCGAGGTTGTCCACGACCGAGGTGACGGCCGTCTCGATGCCCCGCTTGACCTCCATCGGGTTCGCGCCGGCCACCACGTTCTTGGCCCCCTCGCGGTAGATGGACTGGGCGAGGACGGTCGCGGTGGTGGTGCCGTCACCGGCGATGTCGGAGGTCTTGCTGGCGACCTCGCGCACCATCTGGGCCCCCATGTTCTCGAGGGCGTCCTTCAGCTCGATCTCCTTGGCGACGGTCACGCCGTCCTTGGTGATGGTGGGAGACCCGAACTTCTTGTCGAGGACGACGTTGCGGCCCTTGGGGCCCAGCGTCACCTTGACGCAGTTGGCCAACTGGTCGACGCCGGCGAGGATGTTCTGCCTCGCCCCTTCGCTGTAGACGATCTGCTTTGCCATGTCGATGTGCTCCAATCAGGTCGAGAATTCGCGTGACCGGCGCGGCCGCGGGCCGCCGCCGGACTGTCATCGCCCCCGCCGGCTACTGCTGCACGACGCCCAGGACCTCGTCCTCCCGCATGATGAGGTACTCCTCGCCGTCGAGCTTGATCTCCTGCCCCGAGTACTTGCCGAACAGGATGGTGTCGCCCTCGGCGACGTCCATCGGCTGCAGGCCGCCGTCTTCCTTGACCTTGCCCTTGCCGACGGCCACGACCCGGCCCTGCTGCGGCTTCTCCTTGGCGGTGTCGGGGATGATGATGCCGCCGACCTGCTGCTCTTCCTCCTCGAGACGCTGCACGATGAGGCGGTCGTGAAGTGGTCGTACCTTGATTGCCATGGTGTGTCCGACTCCCTTGAGTTGTGGAAGGAGTCCCTCCCCGGAACTCGGTGTAGAGGTGGGGAGGGGTTAGCACTCTCTGTTACAGACTGACAACATTAGCAGTCGGCGGGGGGGAGTGTCAACCGCGCCTCGGATGGGAGGCTTCGCCCGGCCCCCGGGCCGTGGTTGGCGCCGTGCGGCAGGTGATATCGTGATGCACCGTGGGGAGGGCGCGCGTGCAGTCTCGTCTCGGACGCTCCTGTCAGGGGTGGTCCGCCGTCGCTGCGCCCGGGGACGGGCGGCCGGCGGCCCGGTCGACCATCCGCGGCGCCGAGCGCCGTCCGAGGCGGCGGTGAGCAGAATCCTGATCGTCGAGGACGACCAGTCGCTGGCGGCGGGGCTGTCCGACGGGCTGCGCTACGAGGGCTATTCGACGCTGCTGGCGCGCGACGGCGACGACGGCCTGCGCCTCGCCGGCCGGCCCGGGATAGACCTCGTCATCCTGGACGTGATGCTGCCGCGGCTGACCGGGGTGGAGGTGTGCCGGAGGCTGCGCGAGCGCGGCAGCACGGTGCCGGTCCTCATGCTGAGCGCCAAGGGGGAGGAGCTCGACCGGGTGATCGGCCTGAAGGCGGGGGCGGACGACTACGTCACCAAGCCGTTCAGCTTCACGGAGCTGGTGGCGCGCGTGGAGGCGGTGCTGCGGCGGTCGCAGAGATTCGCCGCGCGGGAACGCACCTACCGCTTCGGCGACGTGCAGGTGAGCTTCCGGAGCCGCGAGGTCGCCAAGGGCGGGCGGCCCCTGACGCTGCAGCCCCGGGAGTTTCGTCTGCTGGAGTGCTTCATCCGGCACCGCGGCGAGGCCGTGAGCCGGGACCGGCTCCTGGAAGAGGTGTGGGACCTGGACGCCATGCACCCCCTCACCCGAACGGTGGACATGCACGTCGCCAAGCTGCGCCAGAAGATCGAGGACGACGCGTCGGACCCCCGCTGGATCGTCACCGTGCACCGCGTCGGCTACAAGTTCACGGGATGAGTCGAGGCCCCGGCGAGGCTCAGCGCTTCCGCCGGCTTCCGGCCCGGTCCTCCAGGTCGTGCTCGAGGTCGTCGAGATCGTACTGGACCGACACGTTGCCGGCCCGGGCGTAGTCCATCATCTCCCAGAGGGAGACGCCGGCATCGAGGGCGGCGCGGGACAGCGAGACGCGGCGCTCGCCGTACTGCCGGACGGCGTGCTCCAGCTTCCAGTCGCGGATTGCCCTCGCCAGCAGCCGGCGCACCGTGGTCGAGCGGTCGGACTGCTCGGCGTTCTGAATGAGCTCGAGCTCGCGCACCAGATTCGCGGGCAACCGGGCCCCGACCATCTGTTCCTTCTTCATCGCTTGGCCTTGCGGGCGCGTCTCAGGATCTCGGCAACCACCGAGGGAGAGAGCCAGATCGTCTCGCCGAGGTCCCGAAGGGCCTTTTCCAGCGAGTCCAGACCGAAGCTGCGGCGCATGTACGCCTGCAGGAGCACGCCGGCGGTACCCATCAGGGGCACGCCGAAGGTCCTCGCCACGCTCCGCGCCTCCTTGTCGTCGGCGACCAGGGGCAGTCCCCGCACGCGGGCGAGGGCGACCGACTCGGCCTCGCCCTGGTGGAGGCGCGAGCGTCGGGTCAGGCGTCGTGCGAGGTCGCTCTCGGCGTCGGTCGCACTGGCGGTCTCCAGCCAGCCGGCGTCGACCGCGGCCTCGAGCTGCTCCACGCCGAGCGCCCGCTCCACGCCGCCCGCGTCGATGACCTCCGTCTGGACGACGGCGCCAATCAACACCTGCTCGTAGAGGTCCCGCAGGAGCTCGAGCCTGTGGATCCGGGCGAGCGCGATCAGGGGGGTGGCGTCGGCTACGGTCACCTCGCTCTCCTCGACTGCGGCGCGTTCAGCGACCTGTGCTCTCGACGGGTTCGGCCATCACGGACGCCAACATCAATGTTGTACCACCATCCGCGGCCATTTTCGCCGGAATTTTACATCTCGAAGACAACATTGACGTCGAGATGATGACATTTACATGGCGTCGCTCCACGATTGGCACATGGACCACCAAGTGCACGATGGAGTCGGCGGCGTCGGAATGGAGGGCAGGGATGCCTGGCTGTCGTTGTTGCCCTCGGCGCTGTCGTACCCGGTCGGGACGGTGCTGATGGAGCAGGGGGGCGACCCCGGCGACGTGTTCTACGTCGAGGAGGGGCTCGCCAAGCTCGTCCGGACGGGACCCGACGGGCGGGAGCAGATTCTCGGCCTGCGCGGGCCCGGCTGGTTTCTCGGCGCGGCCCTCGTGCTGACGTTCCGGGCCCATCCGGCAAGCGCGGTGGCGGTGACGTCGTGCCGGCTCCGCCGGTTGACGAGGCAGGCGTTCCTCGGCCTGATGGCGCAGCACGAGGCGCTGTCGTGGCACGTTCACCAGATGCACAGCCGCGAGGTGCTGAGCCAGTTCCAGCAGATGGCGGACCTCGGCACGGCGACGTCGCGGCAGCGTCTCGAACGGTTCCTGCGGCGCTTCACCGGGGCCGCGCCCGCGAACGGCAACGGCGGCGGCGTCCGCCTGTCGCTGCCCCTCAAGCGGTGGGAGCTGGCCAGCCTGCTTGCGGTGACGCCGGAACACCTGAGCCGGCTCCTGCGCCAGCTCCGCGACGACGGGGTCATCCGTGTGACCGACGGGACCATCGTCATTCCCGACGTCCGGCGTCTCGCGGCCGACGACGTCGACGACGGAGAGGTGCTCACGACCTCGGTGGACGCGCTCGGCCGGGCCTAGGCGCCGTGAACGTGGTCGGACGGGGCGGCATGGCAGGCGCGGCGACCGGGATCGACGGGTGGCGGGCTCATCTCGCGTCGCCGGAGACGCATCCGGCGGGAACCGAGCTCCTGCCGCAGGACCGCACGCCGGAGCGCGTGCAGTTGTTGACCGACGGCATCGCGAGGCTAGAGAGGCGTGAGCCGGACCAGGCCTCGGTCACTGTCGGCCTGCGATTCCCGGGCTGGCTGCTCGGGGCCGAATCGGTCATCGCGGGGCGGAAGACCCCCATCGCCGTGGTCGCGGCGACCGACTGCACGGTCCGCGGGCTGACCCGGGAACGGTTTCTCGGGTTCGTGAGGGTCGACCCGGACCTGTCGTGGCGGGTCGCCCAGATGTACAGCCGCGAGATGGTCGACCACCTGGAGCGCACCGGCGGCCGGGGCTGCGTGCCGCCGGAGGCGCGTTTCAAGCACCTGCTGCGCCGGCTCCTCGACGCCAACGACACCGGCGGCCTGCAGAAGGAGGTGCATCTGCGCCTCCCGTTCACGCACCGCGAGCTGGCGAGGCTGCTCTCCCTCTCGAGCAGCCAGCTCACCGCGCTGCTGGCCCGCCTGCAGCGGGACGACGTGATTCGCCTGCGCCGCGACCGGCTCATCATCACCGACCTGTCGGGCCTCCGCGAGGCCGACCCCGCCGCCCGGGACGTGGGGTGGCCGGTGAACGCGTGACGGGACGGACTCAACGCCGGTTCCTCCTGCCGCGTGCGCCTTGCCCAAACGTCGGGAAGGCATATAGTCTACGCACGTGGGGAGGCCGATCATGAACAGCCTCGGATCGTTCCATCGGCGGTGGCGGCTCGAAGTGGCGATCGTCTTGGTGCCGTTGGTGGCGATCATCGTTCTGCAGTACGTGTTGACTCGCCGCCTAGCGCAGGTGGAGGTGATTGCGCACCAGACCACCCTGACGCAGCATCTGGATGCAGTCGCGGCCGACGTGCGACGGATGTACGAGGAAGCGGCTCGAGAGATGCTGGCCGTACCGGGCGACGCCCTTGCAGCCAAGCGGTTCGACGCTATCGCGCGCTACTTCGATGGCGTCGACGCCTCGGCGGCCAGTCTGCTGTTTGCCGGGTCTCTCGAGGGGTGCTTGTGTTTGACGCAGTACTACGATCCCGACACCGGCCATATGGGCATCGGCGCTGACTCTGCCACTGCGGCCGCCATCATGCGGGTTAGCGTGCGCCTGCAGCGGGAATGGATGGATCACCTCAATCGATCGGATATCTACGTGGACGAGCTCGATGCCGAGAACCGCGTTCTCTACCGGTTCGTCACCGATGCCGGCTCGGCCGTCGGTTTTGCCGGTTTCGTCATCGACAGACGTCGATTCGAGCACGAGTACCTGCCGCAGGCCATCACGGGTGCGGCAGACCTGCTCGCCAAGGAAGTGCGAGACAACCTGATCGTACGGGTGGTGGACAGCGTAGGGCGTGTGGTGGCGGCTACGCACGATGAACCAGGTCAGGCCGACGCCGTGACGGGACGCTTCGATTTTGTCTTCCGGGACCTGGAGCTGTCGGCGCGGAGCCGTCACACCGCGGCTGCGCAGGTGCTCCAGGCCAACGCGCTGACCAACTGGGTCTTGTCGATTCTAATGTCGGCGGTGGCGTTCAGCGGTTTACTGCTCACGTGGCGGGCGACGCGGCGGGAGCGCCGGCTCGTGCGTATTCGGAACGGATTCGTCGCGAGCGTATCGCACGAACTGCGGACGCCCTTGGCATCCATCGCAGTGTTCGGGGAGCTCCTGCGGCGAGGGCGGGTCAGCGCGGCGGACAAGGTCGTCGAGTACGGACATCGTATCGAGCAAGAGAGCAACCGCCTGAAGCACATCATCGACAACGTGCTGAGTTTCGGCCGCATAGAATCGGCGAAGGTCCGTTATCGCCCCGAGGTGGTCGCGATCGAGGACGTCGTCGGCGCCGCGTTGGCGACGGTCGACACCCGTCGCGCGCGGGAGGGGTTTACGATCGGAGTGACTGCGCCGGCTGCGCCGCTGCCAGAGGTGCGCATCGACGTGGCGGCGTTGACGCAGGTGTTCGTGAATCTGCTGGACAACGCCATGAAGTACTCGGGGTGTTGCCGCCACGTCGGTGTCTCCCTGCGTAGTTGCGTTGGCGAGGTTTCGGTCGATATCGCTGACGGGGGCATCGGGATTGCTCCGGGCGATCAGGGACGGATCTTCGACGAGTTCTATCGGGTTGGCCACGCAAGCGGCAGCGTGCCGGGAACCGGTCTCGGATTGGCGATCGCCCGGCACGTCTTGCGCGCGCATGGCGGAATGATCAAGGTGGACAGCCGCCTCGGACACGGCGCGGTCTTCACGGTAGTGCTGCCCGCAACGGCCGATGCGATTCGACGAGAAGTCGATGTCCCGTCCACTCTGGACCCTCCGCAGATCGAAGCCCGAGCCTGATCTTCTGCCGCCGGTGTTTCTCATCGACGCGATACGCGCCTTGCCTCTCGGAATGGTTGGCCATTGATCATCTGTGTCATCGATCGGCTTGACATAAAGCAATGTCACCGGCCGGCCGATCTGTAAAGATGCGCACGCTAAGGATCAATGAGGTCTTCAAGCAAGGAGGGACAGCATGGCGACTCGAAGGAAACAGAAGAGGGCGTATGTCACGCCGCATGTCGTCGACTTCGGCGCGATCGAGGTGATGACCGGTGACTGCTTCGGGTTTTGCGAAGACGGCCTGAACGGCGGGTACTTTGGGCTCTACCCGTAGAAATCGGCGCGGTTGATTCGGCGCTGATTTACCGCGGGCCTGGCGGGGCCCTCAAGCCTGAGTGTAGGCGTGACGTGACAATCCAGGTGCTTCTTGTCTTCGTTCTTCTGGACGCAGGTTTCCGCGTGATGGGCTTCTTCCGCGTATTCCGGCTCGTGGAGTGGTGGGGCCGGCGGCGGGCAAGTGCCGCCGCATCGGCAGCGGACCAACGAACGACGGTGCGCCGAACCCTCGGGGCGGTGCGCAGGGCTACCCGGTACTACTATCGTCCCCGGCTGGACTGTCTGCCGCGAGCCCTGGCCATCTTCGTGCTTCTGCGGAGCCGGGGCGTCCCTGCGACGTTGCACATCGGAGTCAAGCGGTATCCGTTCGGCGCCCATGCCTGGGTCGAGTGCCTGGGCGGAGTGCTCGACGACAGGGCCGGCGGCTGGCAGCACGAGCCCTATGTGCCGATCCTCTCGACTCGTGAGCCTGTGTAGGGACCCCGTCGATTCCGACGGGTGCAACGTCCCCGTGACGGGGTTCCCTCGGTGCTCTCTTCTGGTCCGATGACCGGCACGACCCTTCAGGCGATCGGTGGCATACATACGCTACACGGCGGGCCGGTCGACCGTCGGGAGGTTGACTGCCTGAATGAGGCCGTGAGGATTCTGGTTTCGGGCCGTCGGAGCCAATGGGTGGCGGACTCCGTCGGACTTGCGTGTACGACGGCTCCTGCCGACGCGGTTGGTGCGGCCATTGCATGGTCATCGGGAAACGGCGGTGCGCAGTCGGTCCTCGTGCTCGACGGCCGGATCGACAACCGCGGGGAGTTGATTGCCGCCCTTTCGGATCGTGGTGTCGATGCGTCCGTCGATGACGCCGAGTTGACCCTCGCAGCGTACGGGGCCTGGGGGGACGCATGTGCGTCGAGACTGGTCGGCGACTTCGCGTTCGGCCTTTGGGACGGCGCGGCGCGGCGGCTCCTTTGTGTGCGAGACGCGGTCGGCGTGCGACCACTGTACGTGCTCCTGCGCGACGATCTGGTGGGTTTCGCCACGCAAGTCCGGCAACTGCTGGCCATCTGCCCGCAGACGCCGCCTATCGACATGGACTACGTCGCGGATCGGCTGGCCCTGGGTGTCGATCGTCCGAGTTCGGGTCGTACGCCGTACCGCGGTTTGTCACGGCTGGAGCCGGGTCATCGTCTGATCGCGGAGCATGGGCGCGTGCGAATCGAACGGTACTGGGAGTGGCGAGATCGAGAGGCCGGCTGCCGCCGCAACGACCAGGACTACATCGACGAGTTCCGGAGCACGTTTTCGGACGCCGTGGAGCGCCGGATGTCGGGGTGCGACATGGTCTGGGCGGACCTCTCCGGTGGCCTCGATTCGTCCTCTATCGTGAGCGTGGCCGCCCGGCAACGCGGCCGGCCGCATTTCTCGTCGATCAACGTCGTGTTCGGCGAGTCAACCGTGAGTGACGAACGGGAATGGGCGGAAGCGGTCGAGCATGCGGCCGGTGTGGAGCGCCACGAAATCGACGGCGACGATCACCATCCGTTCAGCCGACTGGCGACGGCCGTGCAGCACTGGGAAGAACCGCACGCGGCGGCGGCGTTCTTCGGCGTCCACGCGCAGTATCGGCGGCTGATGACCGGACGGGGCGTGCCGGTGCTGCTGACCGGGATTGGTGCAGAGGCGGTGGTGCTGAGCAAGCACCAAGAGCCGGTGCACCTCGCGGACCTGCTTCGCCAGGGCCGGACGGGCCATCTTTGGCGCGAGATCGACCGGTGGCAGCGGGCGCTGAGGCTGCCGTTGAGCAACCTCGTGTTCCGCTACTGTCTGCGACCCCTGATGGGCCGGCCTCTCTTCAGCTACGGCTGGACGCCGGGGGGGCACGACTGGATTGCGGAGAGCTTCGCGCGGAAATGGAACCTCCGGGACCGCGCCCGAATCGGGAACATGCCTCAAGCGGGACGCGCAGCCGCGGATCAGTGGCACGTCGAGCGCATCGGCTGGATCACCGGCTTCCTGCTGCGAGGATACCTGGAGAAGGCCTGCGACATCCGCTATCCGTTCCTGCACCGGCCGCTCGTCGAGCTGGCCCTCGCGATGCCGTGGAGCCTGAAGGCGGTGCCCGGAGAGCCCAAGGCGGTGCTGCGCCGCGCCATGAAGGGCATCCTGCCCGAGCGGGTCAGATGCCGCACCCAGAACGCGTCGACGGGGCACGCCGCCTACAACGGCCTGCGGAAGGAATGGCCGGTGCTCGAGCAGGTCGTCGACTCGTCGGTGCTGGTGGAGCTGGGGGCCGTGGACCGCGAACGCCTGCGCACGGCCCTGCACATGGCCCGGCAGGGGCACGCACCCGACCTCGGGGGCCTGCTCTCGACCCTGACGCTCGATGCCTGGCTACAGCACGCCTTCCACGGGCGGCAGCGCCCGGGGATGAACGCCGAGGCCGCGTGAACGGGAGCCGCCATGCAATCAGACACGCTGTTGAAGGTATCCGGGAAGGCCCACTGCGCCCGACTGGGAGATCAGATCATCGTGGCCGACATGCGCTCGGGGCGTTACTTCGGCCTCGACGACGTCGGCGCCATGGTGTGGAGCCTGATCGAGGAGCGAGCCACTCCGGCCGTCATCGTCGACCGCGTGCACGCCGAGTACGACGTTTCCCGAGACGTGCTCGAGCGGGACGTGGACCGGCTGCTCGACGACCTCCTGCAGCGACGGCTGGTCGAGGTCGCGACCGACCCCTCGGTCGGCCGGAGCTGAGCCGCGGCCGGGCGGCCGCGGCGCCGCCCTCCCGCCCTGAGCACCCGGCGTTCCCATTCTGCTGATACACTGCTGACGCCGCCACGGCGGCCCGGTCCCGGCGCGCCGCGGGAGGCCGCCCGGGTCTGGCGGAGCCGTCGGGTTTCTCCAGCGCAGGAGGCATCGTGGGGAAGATCGATCAGCGGTGGCGTCGGGGAATGTCACGGAGGAAGGCGCTGGCCGGCTTGGCGTCGTTCATGGCGGCGTCGCCGCTGCTGCACGCGCAGCGCGACCCGTGGCCGCTCGGCCCGCACCGGCGCTTTCTCGGGTTCGACGAGATGCGCGACGTGTTCGACTTCGAGCCCGTCTTCCGAGCCAACGTGCCCCTGGCCGTCTACGACTACACGGCCCACGGGACCGAGTCGGAGTTCACCCTCTACCGCAACCGTGACGCGTTCGACTGGGTCGAGCTGATCGGCCGCGGCGGGGTCGATGCGGCCGCCATCGACACGTCCACCGAGCTGTTCGGGCACGCGATGCCGAGCCCGATCATGCTCGCGCCGACGGCGCGGCAGCGCGACCTGCACCCCGACGGCGAGCTCGGCATGCACCGGGCGGCGACGACCACCGGCACCACGATGATCGTCAGCAACGCGTCGAGCCTCCCGTTCACGCGCATCGCCCGCGGCGCCGAGGGGCCGCTCTGGTTCCAGCGCTACGCGACGCGCGAGATGGAGCCGAACCGGGTGGCCCTCGGCGACGCCCAGGAGGTGGGCGCGCAGACGATCGTGGTGACCATCGACCAGCAGGCGTCCTACTACGAGCGCGACCTGCACGTCAGGCACACCGGGGGGGCGCCGCGCCGGGTGACGCGGCGCGAGCCGCGGCCCGACGCCCCCAACCCCTACCGCGTCTCCGCGGGGCGGCTGTGGTACGAGTGGCGGCTCTTCGACGACCTCCGGCCGATGTGCGAGGTGCCCATGCTGGCCAAGGGCATCTTGACCGGCGACGGGGCGAAGAAGTGCCTGGAGCGCGGGGTGGACGGCGTCATCGTGTCCAACCACGGCGGGCGGGCCCTCGACTACGGCCCCTCGAGCCTCGAGGTGCTCGAAGAGGTGGTGGAGGCGGTGGCGGGCCGGGTCCCGGTGCTGATAGACAGCGGGTTCCGGCGCGGGAGCGACGTGCTCAAGGCGCTCGCCCTGGGGGCCGACGGCGTCTGCCTCGGCCGCGCGTCGCGCTGGGGGCTGGGGGCGTTCGGCGAGGAGGGGGCGCAGAGGGTGCTCGAGATCGTCAACGCCGAGCTGAGGCAGGCGATGGCGTTCGCGGGCGTGGCCTCGCTCGCCGAGATCGACCGCAGCATCGTGAAGACCAACTTCCCGTGAGGCATCCGATGCAGACGAGGCTCTACAGGCACGCCGCGGTCGCCGTGGCCCTCCTGGTCGCCGCCGGCGCCTTGGCGGCCGCGCAAGAGCCGGCCGGCATGGTCGAGTGGCCCTACGTCGGGGCCGACCAGGGGGCGTCGAAGTACTCGCCGCTGGCCGACATCGACGTCTCGAACGTCGACGGGCTCGAGGTCGCCTGGACCTGGGAGCCCGACGAGCTGCCCAACCAGGAATTCCGCACCCGGCCCGGCAGCTTCGAGGTCATGCCCCTGATGATCGACGACGTCGTCTACGTGTCGACCATGTACACGCGGGTGGTCGCCCTCGACGCCGAGACCGGCGCGGAGCTGTGGGCGTTCGATCCCGAGGCGTGGCGCACGGGCCCCGAGGGCGGCCCTCCCGGCGGCTTCAAGCACCGCGGCGTGGCGGTGTGGCCGGCGACCGCCAACCGCGCGGCGGGCGCGGGCGGGGACATGCGCGTCTTCATCAACAGCCGCGACAGCCTCTACGCGCTGAACGCGGCCGACGGCTCGACGATCCCCGGCTTCGGAGACGGCGGCCGGGTGCTGCTGACCGAGGGCTTCCCGAACCCGGTGACCCACGAGATGTTCGACCAGACGTCTCCGCCGGTCGTGTTCGAGGATCTCGTCATCGTGGGGAGCCGGGTGCCCGACCGCATCCAGAAGCGCTTCGACACCCCCGGCTCGGTGCAGGCGTTCGACGTCCACACCGGCGAGCGGCGCTGGGTCTTCTACACGGTGCCCCAGTCGAACGACGCGTTCGGGGCCGACACCTGGGAGGGCGGCTCGTGGCGCTTCACCGGCCACGCCAACGTGTGGGGGCTGATGTCGCTCGACGCCGAGCGCGGGCTGCTGTACGTGCCCACGAGCACCCCGAGCAGCGACTACTGGGGCGGGCGGCGCCTCGGCGCCAACCTCTTCGCCGAGTCGCTGGTCTGCCTCGACGCCCGCACCGGCGAGCGCGAATGGCACTTCCAGGCCGTGCACCACGGGCTGTGGGACTACGACTTCACGTCGGCGCCCAACCTCATGACCCTCGACGTCGACGGCCGCGCCATCGACGCCGTCGCCGAGGTGTCGAAGCAGGGCTTCACCTACGTCTTCGACCGGGTGACCGGCGAGCCGGTGTGGCCGATAGAAGAGCGGCCCGTCGACACCGAGACCGACGTGCCGGGCGAGGTGCCGTATCCGACCCAGCCGTTCCCGACGAAGCCGCCGCCGTTCGCGGCGCAGGGGGTCTCGCTCGACGACGCGAACGACCTGACCCCCGAGATCCACCGCCTCGCGACCGAAGAGCTGCAGACCTACCGGCTCGGGCCGCTGTTCACGCCGCCCAGCCTGCAGGGGACGCTGCAGCGGCCGCGGGTGGACGGCGGCGCCAACTGGGGCGGCGCCGCCCTCGACCCCACCACCAACCGGCTCTACGTGCGGACGTCGGAAGGCGTGTCGGCCAACCAGGTCTGCGAGACCGATCCCGAGCTGCCCGAGGTCGACGTCGCCTACACGAACAACTGCCCGCGCGGGGGCTCGGCCGGCATCTTCCGGGGGCTGGGCGGGTACGTGCCGGCCGAGCGGAGCCGCCTCGGTCCGATACCCCTCGTCAAGCCGCCGTACGCCCGGCTCGTCTCGATCGACCTGAACGCCGGCGACATCGCGTGGAGCGTGCCGTTCGGCGAGGGCAGCCGCATCATGCGCGCGCACCCGCTGCTGCGCGGCGTCGACCTGCCCGACCGCCTCGGCACCCCCGGCGCGCCCGGCCCCATGGTCACCGCCGGCGGCCTCGTCTTCCTCGGCGGGGGCGACCCGTACCTGTACGCCTTCGATGCCGAGACCGGCCGCGAGGTGACCCGGGTGGCCACCGAGTTCCGCACGAGCGGCAACCCGATGACCTACCGCTCGCGGGCGGGCCGGCAGTTCATCCTGATTGCCACCGGCGCCGGGCCGGACGCGCGCCTCGTCGCCTTCGCGCTGCCGGAGGGGTAGAGGGCGGAGGCTCTGCCGGGACCTCGACACCCGTCGTCGGTCCCGGTGGAGTCGGCATCGTGGTTTCGTCGTTTCCGGGAGCCTGACATGAGTGGACCCTTTCGGCGGCTGTACGGCCTGGCCCTGCTGCTCGCACTCGCCGGCGTTCCCGCCGCGGACGGGCAGACCGTCGACGTCACCGCCGCGACCATCGAGGACCTCAACCGGGCGTTCGACGCCGGCACGCTGACGTCGGAGCAGCTCGTCGAGCGCTACCTGGCCCGCATCGCCGCCTACGACGAGGCCGGCCCGGCCATCAACGCGGTCATCGCTCTCAATCCGAACGCGGCGGCGCGCGCCCGCGAGCTCGACGCCGAGCGGCGGTCCGGCGGCCCGCGCTCTCCGCTGCACGGCATCCCGGTGGTCCTGAAGGACAACTTCGACACCGCCGATCTGCCGACCACCGCGGGGTCGGTCCTGCTGGAGGGGTCGCTGCCCCCCGACGACGGCTTCCTCGTCCGCAAGCTCCGCGACGCCGGCGCCATCGTGCTCGCCAAGGTCAACATGAGCGAGTTCGCCTCCGGCGGGGCGATCAGCTCGCTGGGGGGGCGCACGCGCAACCCCCACGACCTCGTCCGGTCGCCGGGCGGATCGTCGGGGGGGACCGGCGCGGCGGTCGCGGCGGCCTTCGCCCAGGTCGGGCTGGGGACCGACACCGGCGGGTCGGTGCGCTCGCCGTCGACCGCCAACGGCCTCGCCGGGCTCAAGCCCACCCTGGGCCTGCTGAGCCGCGACGGCATCGTGCCCCTCGCGCTGTCGTTCGACACCGCGGGCCCGATGGCGCGGCACGTGTACGACGTCGCCGCCGCCCTCGGGGTCATGACCGGGGTCGATCCGGCGGACGAGGCCACCGCCGCGAGCGGCGGGCGGTTCGAGACCGACTACACGCAGCACCTCGATCCGGACGCCCTCGCCGGGGCCCGCATCGGGGTCGCCCGCGACTTCCTCGGCCAGGACGGCGACGTCGACTGGGTCGTGGAGGCCTCGCTCGACGTGATGCGGGAGGCCGGCGCCACCCTCGTCGACGTGCGGTTTCCGCGGTGGCTGATCGAGGCGAGCGGCGACTTCTACACCGTGGTGCGCTACCGCGAGTTCCGGGCGCAGATCGCGGAGTACCTCGCGACCCTCGAGCCCCGGTTCCACGCGACCCTCGCCGACTTGGTCAAGCGGTCGGTGCGGCTCGCCTCGCCGGCCGACGGGGCCGGGCACAACCCCGGCCGCTGGAGCCTGATGCGGCGGGAGGAGGCGAGCGGCGAGCTGTCCGACGCCGAGTACCGCGCCGTCCTGGAGCACGGCCTGCCGATGGTGCGCACCGTGATCCGCGGGCTGATGGACGCCGACGACCTCGCGGCCATCGTGTATCCGACGTCGCCCCGCCGGCCCGGGCGCGTCGACGTCGCCCCCGCCCCCACCGGCGGGGGAGGCCCCTCGGCGACGCGGTACGCCAACCTCACCGGCTTCCCCGACCTCATCGTGCCCGCCGGCTTCACCGGCGACGGCCTCCCCGTCGGCCTCTCGTTCCTGGGCCGGGCGTTCGACGAGCCTCGCCTGCTCGCCCTGGGCTACGCCTTCGAGCAGGCGACGAGGGCGCGCCGGCTCCCGGCGCACACGCCGCCGCTCGTCCCGTGAGTGGAAGCTCAGGAGTCGGTCGTGAATCTCCGCGTCCGACCCGGACCGACGAGGGAGCTCACGCAGTCCACGGCTAGTTCTCCAGGATCGCGGCGGCCGGTCCCGTCAGCTCGACGACGTGGAGGCCGGTGTCGGCGCGGTCCGCGAGGTAGATGAGCCCGCGGTCGTCGACCTCCACGTTGTTGGTCTGGATGGCCACCTGGCAGGTCTCGACGCCGTCGATCACGGCGCACCGCTCGTCGGTGCGCTCGGTGGTGGCGGGGATGTAGTACGCCACCTCCTCCAGGTTGAACGGGTCGCGGACGTCGATCACCCGAGCCCCCGCGTTGAACCACGACACGACCATCAGCTTCCGGTAGAACGGGGGCTCCATCGACCACTGCGGGGCGTGGGGGCCGAAGCGGCCGCCGCGCCCGCAGAACCCGCCGCTCGATTCCGGCACCTGGAACGTGGCGACGGGCAGGGGATGGGCCTCGTCGGTGATGTCGAGCATGAGGGTCACGTGGCGGGTCTCCTGGCATGCGTTGGCGACCGACTCGGAGACGACGAAGAGGAAGTCGCGCGTCGCGTGGTCGCGGTTGCCGGCGTAGTCGGCGATGGGCACGTCGAGCAGGGGCATGGCGGTGTGGCCGCCCCAGAACGACGGCAGGTCGATGCGGCCGACCTGGGGGAACGCGAGGGCGGCGGGGCTCGAGGCGAGGGGCGCGGCGGAGGCGGGATCGCCCCGCAGCAGCCGGTCGCGGTCGAGAATCTGCACGGCGCCGTCGGCCGAGGTGCCGTAGGCGAGATACAGGCGGTTTCCCAGCCGCACGACCTCGTGCAGCCCCGAGCCGCCGGGCACGGGGCCGCTCGCGTCGGGCTGCACCCCGGGCAGGCTGAAGTCGCGGATGCGGCGCGGGGCCGCCGGGTCGGCGAGGTCGAAGACCTGCAGGATGCGGGGGGCGCGCCACCCGTCGACGGTGCCGACGAGATGGGCGACGCCGGTGTCGCACTCCCACCAGTTCTTGTGGGTGTGCTGCTCGCCGGTCGGGGTGCGGCCCATCTCGGCCGCCGTCCGCACGAAGGCGGGCCGGGCCGGGTCGGTGACGTCCCAGACCTCGTGGCTCCGGTTGCCGTTCGAGCGCAGCAGGTAGTAGCGGCCGGCATCGCCCCCGGGGAGCTCGTCGCCCCCGCACACCTGGACCATCTGGGCGCCGCTTGCCCCGCCCGTGGCGGGGATGTGGGCCAGATAGACGGGGGCCTCCGGCGCGGTCACGTCGACGACGGACGTGCCGTTGGGCTCGACCGCGCCGGTCAGGGATTCAGCCGGTCGCCGGCGTGGTGGCCGACGTAGACGATGCGGCGCTCGCCCTGGCGGACCGGCAGCGGCTGGTAGGCCGAGCGGGCCTGCAGGTCGTGCATCCCGACGAGCCGGGTGTTGAACCTCTCTTCACCGTGGCCCGTGTCTCCGGTCTGGGCGGCGGCGGCCGCGGCAACCGCGGCGACGAGACCCGTGACAATCGACGATGCAAGCCAGCGTTTCATGATCGGCCTCCCGGAAGGGGGCGCGCGGTCCTGCCCCGACTCGGCTGTCAGAGTACCCCGAAACCGCCGCCCCGTGGTGTCGTGCACCCGCGCACGGGTTCGCGGTTGTGACCCAGCCCTCGACGGCGTAGCATGGAACAGCCGCGGGTCGCACCGCGAAGGGCCGCAGCTCCCTGACGCGGGAGTCGTACCGATGGGAGATGGGAAGCGGGTCACGCGGCCGGGGAGGTAGAGATGACGGTTCGATCCAGCGTTGCCGTGATCGCGCTCGCGGCCGTCGCGTTCCTGGCGGCCCCGGCGACGGGCCAGGAGACGGCGCCGCGCACGCCGTGGGGCGACCCCGATCTGCAGGGCACCTACACGAACAAGACGGTCACCCCGCTCCAGCGCCCGCCGGAGCTGGCGGGTCGGGAGCGGTTGAGCGCGGAAGAGGTGGCGAACCTCGAGCGGGAGATCCTCGACCGGAACGCGGCCCTGCTCGATCGGCCGGCGCGGAGGACCGAGGTCACCGAGAGCGTGGATGTCGGCGAGGACGGGGCGCCGGGGTTCTACAACAACTTCTGGCTCGACCGCGGCACCACGTCCACCGGGCAGACGTCGCTCATCGTCGATCCGCCCGACGGCCGGCTCCCGCCGCTGACGCCGGAGGCGCAGGCGGACGAGGATGCGCGGCTGGCCGCACGGGCCGGGCGCGGCCCGGCGGACACGTGGACCGACATGGATCTGAACGACCGCTGCATGCTCTGGTCGGTGGGTCCGCCGATGCTGCCGACCGGCTACAACAACAACTACCTGATCCTGCAGACTCCCGACCACGTCGTGATCCAGGTCGAGATGATCCACGACACCCGCATCATCCCCCTCGACGGCCGCCCGCGCCCCGACCGGGGCATCCCGCAGTGGCTGGGGGAGATGCGCGGCCGCTGGGAGGGCGACACCCTCGTGGTCGAGACCCGGCGCATCGCCCGCAGCGAGGAGGGGTCGTCGTTCGGCAACGACGTCGTCCGAATCCGCGCCGCCAACGGGGGCCGCACCGAGAGCCTCCGCATCGTCGAGCGGTTCACGCGGGTCGACGCCGACACGATCAGCTACGAGTTCACGGTCGAGGACCCGACGCGGTGGACGAGTCCCTGGTCGGGCGAGCTGCCTCTTCGGCGCATCGACGAGTCGCTCTTCGAGTACGCGTGTCACGAGGGCAACTACAGCATCGCCAACATGCTGAGCGGCGAGCGGGCCCTGGAGCGGGCCGCCGGCCGCTAGGAACGGTTTATAGTGGGCGTGTTCGACGCCAATCAGGAGGGGTTCAGATGCGTCATCGAGTTCTCGGAACCGTGATCGCGGCGATGGTGGCGGCGGTCGGGCTGTCGGCGCCGGCCGCGGCCCAGGACGCGCCGCGGACGGGGTGGGGCGCCCCTGACCTGCAGGGCGTCTGGGACTTCCGCACCATCACGCCGCTGGAGAGGCCCGAACGGCTGGGCAACCAGGCGTTCCTGACCGAGGAGGAGGCGGCCAACCTCGAGCAGGAGGTGGTCGAGCGCAACGTCGAGCTCGCCAACCGGGCGGCCCGGCGCACCGAGGTCACCGAGAGCGTGGACCGGGGCGAGGAAGGGGCCCCAGGCTTCTACAACAACTTCTGGCTCGACCGCGGCACCCGCACCGTCGGCACCCGCCGCACCTCGCTGATCGTGGACCCGCCGAACGGACGGCTGCCGGAGATGTCGCCGGCGGGGCGCGAGCGCACCGAGGCGCGGAGCGCGTACCGGCGCGACCACCCCGCCGACTCGTGGCTCGACCGCAGCGCCTTCGACCGGTGCATCCTCGGCTTCAACGCAGGTCCGCCCATCACCCCCGGCGGCTACAACCAGAACCTGCAGGTGTTCCAGACGCCGGACCACGTGGTGCTGCTCACCGAGATGGTCCACACCGTGCGGGTGGTGCCCCTCGACGGGCGGCCGGCCCTGCCCGGGGACGTCCGCCAGTGGTCGGGCGACTCGCGCGGCCGCTGGGTGGGCGACACCCTCGTGATCGAGACGTCGCACTTCAACGACCAGCGCCGGTGGCGGGGGACGACCCGGAACATGACCCTCGTCGAGCGGCTGACCCGGGTCGACGCCGACACCCTCGTCTACGAATACACCGTCGATGACCCCGACACGTGGACGCGCCCGTGGACGGCGTCGATTCCGATGCAGCGCGGCGACCAGCCGCTGTACGAGTACGCGTGCCACGAGGGCAACTACAGCATGCCCGGCATTCTGGGCGGGCATCGCATGGACGAGCTGGCCGCCGGCCGGTGAAGACGAGGACCGTCGCGGGCCGGCGCCGTTCGCCGCGGGCGGCGCTGCCGGGACCACCTCGTCACGTGCCAGGGTTAGAAGCCCGCAGAGGGCGGCGGCGTTGGCGTGCAGTCGGCAGACCGTGTCGATTCGCAAGGCTTCGCCGGGACGCCCCGGGAGAGGGCCCCGAAGCCGGACGTGGCTGCGCTGCGTGGCAGGCGCAACACCGGGTTGGCATCCGTTCATGGCCGACCCCGCCGAGGGTCCGCGCCGTTGCGCGGCGCGAGGCTCCGCGGGCGTCCGTTCGAGAGGGAGAAGCTATCGTCATGAGAACCGACCTGCGCCGTCTCGTCGTCGCCACCGTGCTGGCCCTCGTCGTCGCCGCGCCCCTCGCCGCGCAGCCGGACGGGTGGACCCGGCCGTTCCCCGGCCACCGCGTCATCGGCAACCTCTACGCGGTGGGCACCTACGACCTCGCCGTTTTTCTCGTGACGTCGGACGAGGGCCACTTCCTCATCAACACCGGGCTCGAGGACTCGACCGCGATGATCCGCGAGAACATGGAGTCGCTCGGGTTCCGGCTCGAGGACGTGAGGGTGCTGCTGCAGATGCAGGCGCACTGGGACCACACCGCGGCCCTCGCCGAGATCAAGGAGATGACCGGGGCCGAGATGTGGGCGACGGCCGGCGACGCGCCGGTGCTCGAGGACGGCGGGTTCAGCGACCCGCACTTCGGCGGCCGCGAGTCGTTCCCGCCGGTCGAGGTCGACCGCATCATCGCCGACGGCGAGGTGCTCGAGCTGGGCGACGCGCGCCTGAAGGTGATGGAGAGCCCCGGGCACACCGCCGGCAGCTCGAGCTACCTCATGACCGTGGAGGAGAACGGGCGCGAGTACAGCGTCGCCATCGCGAACATGGGCACCATCAACCCCGGCAAGCGGCTGGTGGTCGACCCGACCTACCCGGGCGTGGCCGACGACTTCGCCGAGACGTTCCGCCGGCAGAAGGCGCTCGACGTCGACGTCTGGGTCGCGGCGCACGGGGGGCAGTACGGCCTGCACGACAAGTTCGAGAGAGGGCAGGCCTACCACCCCGACACGTTCGTCGACCCCGACGGCTTCCTGGCCGCCGTCGAGCGCCTGGAGAACCTGTACCTGGAGCAGCTCGCGGAAGAGCGCCGTTGATTCTCCGCGGATCACGATCGGACTCACTGGGGGTCGAGATGCTGAATCATGCACGGTGCCGCCTTGTAGCTGCGCCCGTCGTTCTCGTCGGGCTGGTCGTCGCCCTCGCAGCAGCGCCGCTCGAGGCCCAGCGCCCGGCGGTGTCGGGCCGCTCCGCCGGCCTGTCCACCGGACACCCGCTGACCACCGCGGCCGCCTTCGAGACGCTGATCCAGGGCGGCAACGCGTTCGACGCGGGCGTGACCGCGCTCCTCGTGGGCGGGGTCGTCGAGCAGGACCTCTACGGCCTGGGGGGAGAGGCGCTGATCCTCGTCTACCCGGCCGCCGAGGGCGAGGTCACCTCCGTCGTCGCCCAGGGGTGGGCGCCGAAGGGGGCCAGCATCGAGTGGTACGAGTCGCGCGGGCGCGACCTCCTCGGCGAGGGCCTCGACCCCGCGGTGGTGCCGGGCGCCCTCCACGGCGCGCTGACGGTGCTGGAGCGCTGGGGCACGATGAGCTTCGAGCAGGTCTCGGCCCGCGCCATCGAGTACGCCGGGCAGGGGTTCCCGCTGCGGCCCCTCACCGCCCGCGCCATCGAGGCGAACCTCGGGTTCATGGAGGCGTGGCCCGAGAACCAGCGGTTCTGGCTGAAGCCCGACGGCTCGCTCTACGGGGCGGGCGAGACCATCGCGTTCCCCACCCTCGCCGCCACCCTCACCAGGATGGTGGAGGCCGAGCGGGCCAGCGCCCATCTCGGCCGCGAGCAGGGCATCGCCGCCGCCCGCGACCGCTTCTACAAGGGCGACATCGCCGAGGAGATGGTCGCCTTCCTGCAGGAGCACGGCGCCCCGTTCGAGCTCGACGACTTCGCCGAGTTCTACTCCCGCGTCGAGGAGCCGACGGCCACCGAGTACCGCGGCTACACCATCTACAAGCACGGGTTCAACAGCCAGGGCCCGGTGCTGCTGCAGACGCTCAACATCCTCGAGGAGTTCGACCTGCAGGCGATGGGCCACAACAGCCCCGACTACATCCACACCGTCGTCGAGGCGATGAAGCTGGCCTACGCCGACCGCGACACCTACTACGCGGACACCGACTTCGTCGACGTGCCCGCGAAGGGCCTGCTGTCCACCGCCTACGCCCGGGAGCGGGCGGCGGAGATCGACCCCGGCCGCGCGTCGGTCGCGTTCCGCGCCGGCGATCCCGTGCCCCACGACCCCGAGGTGGACGCCTGGCCGTTCTGGGTCGCGGACATCGAGGACGGGGTGGCGGCGAGCGACGCCGACGGGTCGTTCGTGCCGTCGGCCGGCGGGCTGAAGGACACCACCCACGTCGCCATCGTCGACGCCGACGGCAACGTCTTCGACGCCACCCCGAGCGGCGGCTGGACCGGCGGCGGGGTCATCCTCGGCGCGACCGGCATCGGCCTCAGCACCCGCGGCGAGCAGTTCTGGCTCGACCCCGAGCGCGCCAACCAGATCCGCCCGCGCGCCCGCCCGCGCTACACCCTGACGCCGAGCCTCGTGTTCAAGGACGGCGAGCCGCTGATGGCCATCGGCACCCCGGGGGGCGACAACCAGGACCAGACCATCCTGCAGGCGTTCCTGAACATCGTCGAGTTCTGGGACGACTGGTACCCCAACCTGCACGACGCCCTGGCGTGGCCGCGGGTGCGGACCCAGCACCTGCACGGGTCGTTCTGGCCGCACGCGGCCGGCTTCAACCGGATGGACGTCGAGTCGCGCATCTCGCCCGAGGTGGCCAACGAGCTGCGGAGCCGGGGACACCAGGTCATCGAGGCGCCGCCGTTCGGGATGTCCGGCTGCGCCACCGCGGTGCTCATCGATCCGGCCACCGGGACGCGTCTCGCCGCCGGCGATCCGCGGCGCGACTGCTACGCGCTGGCGTACTGACCGTACCCTCTTACGCGCTCGCGACAGATGCCAGCACTCAACGTTCATGGAGCTCGTCCCGCGTCCAGCGTCCGGTTCCGCGCTCGGCCGTCGATTCCAGGCAGAGGGCGACGATGCGATCGCGAGCTTGGGCGGCGCGCGATTCCCGGGCGACGAGTTCGACGAGGAAGTCGCGAATCATGCCGTTCAGTGACGTCGACCGGTCGGCTGCGATTCGCCGCGCTTTGCGGAGCGTGGTTTCGTCCAGCGCGATGGTGATGTTCTTCATGAACACATGATACGGGTGAACGTGTACAGCTCGAGGGCGCATTGCCCGGGGAGCGAAGGGCAGACGACGACGGAGTAGCAGGAGGACGTTGATGCATCGAAGACGACACGAAGGGCGTCCGACCGGCTTGGCTTGGGGAACGGTGATCGCCGCCGTCGTGCTGGCTCCGGCTGCCGTCTCCGCGCAGTTCGTCTCGGCCGCCTATACCGCGGCCGAGGCGGACGCGGGACAGCCGATCTACGAGCAGATGTGCGCGACGTGCCACATGTCGAACCTCACGGGCTCGTTCGAGGCGCCGGAGCTGGCCGGGCCGACGTTCCGGGGAACGTGGGAGGACCGGGCCGTCGACGAGCTGATCGAGCTGGTGCAGGTCACCATGCCGCCGGGCGCAGGCGGCTCGCTCGCGCCGGAGGAGTATGCGAGCGTCGTCGCCTACATCCTGCGCGAGAACGGGGTCGCGGCGGGGACGGTCGCCTTGGGCGGCGTCACCGCGCCCGCGGGCGGCGGCGGGGCGCCGGCGGCGTCCGCACCGGTCGCCGCCGCCCTGGACGGCGGCACCCGCAGCTTCCAGCCCGTCCCCGAGCGCGTTCCCGTCACCGACGCGATGCTGCAGGACCCCGACCCGGACGACTGGCTGATCTACCGCCGCACCTACGACGGCTGGGGCCACAGCCCCCTCGACCAGATCGACCGCGGCAACGTCGGCGACCTGCAGCTCGCCTGGGTGTGGTCCATGGGCGACGGCCGCAACCAGCCGACGCCGCTCGTCTACGACGGCGTGATGTACCTCGCCAACCCCGGCAACGTCGTGCAGGCCCTCGACGCCGCCACCGGCACCCTGCTGTGGGAGTACCGCCGCCCCCTGCCCGACGCGCTGCGCGGCGCGAACAGCCGCAACCTCGCCATCTACGGCGACAAGCTGTTCCTGGGGGCGCGCGACGCCCACGTCGTGGCCCTCGACAGCCGCACCGGGGAGCTCGTCTGGGAGACCCGGATGGCCGACTACAACGACGGCTACTCCAACTCCAGCGGCCCCATCGTCGCGAACGGCCGCGTCGTCAACGGCATCAACGGCTGCTCGCGCTTCATGCCCGACAGTTGCTTCATTACCGCCCACGACGCCGAGACCGGCGAGGAGCTGTGGCGGCGCCTCACCATCGCCGCCCCCGGCGACCCCGGCGGCGACACCTGGGGCGACCTGCCCCTGGCCCTCCGGGGCGGCGGCGACTCGTGGATCCCGGGCAGCTACGACCCCGAGCTCGACCTGCTCTACTGGCCGGTGGCCCAGGCCAAGCCGTGGGTGCCCGCGAGCCGCGGGCTGACCGTCCACGACCCCGCGCTTTACACCAACTCGACCCTCGCCCTGAACCCCGCCGACGGCTCGATCCGCTGGTACCGCCAGCACGTGCCCGGCGAGGCCCTCGACCTCGACGAGGGGTTCGAGCAGGTGCTGGTGGAGAGCGAGGGGCGTCGGGCCCTCCTGACCATCGGCAAGCACGGCATCCTGTGGAAGCTCGACCGCGAGACGGGGGCGTTCCTCGGCCACGCCGAGACGGTGTTCCAGAACGTGTTCGAGTCGATCGACCCCGACACCGGCATCGTGACCTACCGGCAGGACATCGCCGACGCCGGCATCGGCGACTGGGTGTCGGTGTGCCCGAGCACCGCCGGCGGCCACAACTGGCACGCCACCGGCTACAGCCCCGAGACCCGGCTGCTCATCATCCCGCTCAGCCAGAGCTGCCTCGAGATCGCGGGCCGCGAGGTGGCCCTGGAGATCGGCTCGGGGGGCTCGCAGGCCGACCGGTTGTGGTTCGAGATGCCGGGGACCGACGGCAACCTCGGCAAGCTCGCCGCCTATGACGTCGACACCCTCGAGGAGCGCTGGAGCGTCGAGCAGCGGGCCGCGTTCATGACCGCGGTGCTCACCACCGGCGGGGGGCTCGCGTTCGCGGGCGACGTCGACCGCTACTTCCGGGCCCACGACGCGGCCACCGGCGAGGTGCTGTGGGAGACCCGGCTCGGCACCTCGGTGCAGGGGTTCCCGGTGAGCTACGGGGTCGACGGCACCCAGTACATCGCCGTCTCGACCGGGCTCGGCGGGGGCAGCCCGCGCCGGGTACCGTCGCTGCTGAGCCCCGACATCGTGCATCCCGAGACGGGGAATGCGCTGTACGTCTTCTCGCTGCGCCGCTGAGGCGATTGCGGGCTCAAGGTGCGGGCACGGAGAGTCGCCGGCAGATCTTCCGGGCCAAGGTGTCCGGGATCTCCGTGTGGCGGGGAATCGCTTCGACGACCCCGGTCGTCGGGTTCGTCCACAACGAATGCGAGGCGCCCTCCCGCTTCAAGTGACAGCCATGTCTGCGCAACTGTCGCAGCAGACGATTGCGCTTCACTCCACGATCACCGTTTCGCGCTCCGCATCGGCGGGAACGCCCCGCAGGCCGTCGTCCCGGCGGTCGGCCAGAATCAGCGCAATCGCGTCCAGGAGGCTGCGACGGGCCTCCGCCTTGGTCCGCCCCTGCCCGTTGGCGCCCGGGATTTCCGGACAATAGGCGACATGCCAGGCGCCGTCGCGTTCGAACACGGCCGTGAACTCGTTTCGCACCGAATGCCTCCGTCGCCCCACTCTACCACCGAGGCACGGATCGCGGTTACGCACAGGGCGTCAGGCACCCAACACTTGGCTTCGGGTCCGTCCTGGTTCACAATAGGCCGTCGGTCGCAGCATGCTGCGGCCGCAAGCACCGGCTCACCCGATTCGGTCCGGAGGACCTCGAGATGTCACTGACTCAGCATGGCCGCGCCGGATTCGCCGTCGCCCTGGTCGCCGCGCTCGGTTTCCTGGCCGCGCCGGCCGCCGCCCAGGCGCCGGACGAGGCGCACGAGCTCACCTTCACCCGGGACGTCGCGCCGATTCTGCAGCGCTCGTGCCAGGAGTGCCACCGCACCGGCTCGATCGCGCCGATGTCGCTGCTGACCTACGAGGAGACGCGGCCGTGGGCCCGCTCGATCCGCGACAAGGTGGTCACCCGGACCATGCCGCCCTGGTACGTCGACAAGAACATCGGCGTCCAGGGCTTCAAGTACGACTACTCGCTGAGCGACGAGGAGATCGAGACCATCGCGGGCTGGGTCGACGCCGGGGCGCTGCGCGGCAACCCCGAGGACCTGCCGGCCCCGCGGGAGTTCCGGGACATCGCCGAGTGGAAGATCGGCGAGCCCGACTGGATCGTCGAGATTCCCGAGCCGTTCGTGGTCGCCCCCGAGGCCCCCAACTGGTGGGGGGACCTCTACTCCGACTCCGGCCTGACCGAGGACCGCTGGGTCAGGGCGGTCGAGACCAAGCCGTCCATCGAGGGCTTCCCGGTCGTCCACCACGCGGTGACGAGCAACTCCGACCCCGAGTCGGACGACGACGACTACGCGTTCCTCAACGAGTACGCCCTTGGCAAGAACGGCGACATCTTCCCCGACGGCACCGGCCGCCTCATCAAGGCCGGGGCGCAGATCAAGTTCAACATGCACTACGCCGCGATCGGAGTCGAGACCACCGACCGGACCCGCGTCGGCCTGCAGTTCTATCCGAAGGGCGTCGTGCCCGAGCGCAAGCTCATCTCGGCCCACGTCGGCGACGACGAGGACCTCGACATTCCCGCCGGCGCCTCGAACGTGCGGCACGACGGGTACTACCGCCTCAACGAGAACGCCCACATCACCGCGTTCCAGGCCCACCTGCACAACCTCGGCAAGCGGCAGTGCCTGGAGGCCATCTATCCCGACAACAGCAAGGAGATCCTGAGCTGCGCCGACTGGGACTTCGGGTGGCACATCGTCTACAACTACGAGGACCACGTGGCCCCGCTGCTGCCGAAGGGCACCCTCCTCCACGTGACGAGCTGGCACGACAACTCGGAAGCCAACCGCTGGAACGACGACCCCACCAACTGGGCCGGCTTCGGCCAGCGGTCGAGCGACGAGATGAGCTTCGCGTGGGTGAGCTGGTACGAGCTCGACGATGAGGCGTTCGAGAAGGAGGTCGAGGCGCGCGAGGCGCTGGCCGACAACGACGAGTAGCCGGCGCCGCGGGCGCCGGGGCGGCGGATGGGTTCGACCGGGGCCTTCGCGATCTCGCGATCGCGGAGGCTTCGATCGTTCGGGGGTTCTGGAACGTCACCGGTGGACCGTCCTGCACGAGAGCTGTCCGTGCCGGCGCCCCACTTCCCCGGCGGTCGCCGGGTGGCCGTGGGCGGCCGGATGGGAAGCTCGTGCCAGGACGGTCGAACCGGACGATGGACGTCACGAGACGAGGAACGTCACGGGAAGAGCAGCCATGAAGGGTCAGAGTCTGAATCTCCGCGTTATCGCGGTGGTCGCGTTGCTGGTCGGCGCCGTCGCGTCGGCCGCCTCGGCGCAGGAGCGCTGGAACCGCGGCCAGAACGTGCAGCCGGTCTTCGAGGGGTGGGAGCGGAACGACGACGGGTCGTTCACCATGGTCTTCGGCTACCTGAACCGCAACTACCAGGAGCAGCCGGTCATCCCCGTCGGCCCGAACAACCGCTTCGAGCCGGGCCCGGCCGACCGGGGGCAGCCCACGCACTTCTACAACCGGCGGCAGCAGTTCGTGTTCACGGTGCGGGTGCCGGCCGACTGGGGGCGCGAGCAGGACCTCGTGTGGACCGTCACCCACAACGGCCGGACCGATCGCGCCGTCGGCCACCTGTGGCCGGTGTGGGAGATCGACGGCGGCGTCCTGCGCCTCAACCGGGGCACGGGGTCGGGGCAGGGCTACGCCGACAACCAGCGCCCCGTCGTCCGGCTGGAAGGGGAGGACCACCTGGAGGTGACCCTGCCCGACACGCTCGAGGTCGCCGTCCTTGCCGGCGACGACGGCGTTCCGCCCCCGAACCCGCGCCTCGCCGAGCGGCGGGTGCGCCGCGGCCCCAAGTCGCAGGCGATGGTCGACCCCCGCAAGGCGGCGGCCACCGGCCTCGCCGTCACCTGGCTGCACTGGCGCGGGCCGGGCGAGGTGACGTTCGACCCGCGCGTGCCCGAGATCGGCGAGGGGGGACGGGCGGTCACCGAGGTGTCGTTCAGCGAGCCCGGCACCTACGTGCTGCAGGCGGTGGCCGACGATACCGTCTTCGTGACGCCGGTCAACGTAACCGTGGAGGTCAAGCCGGCGGCCGCGCCATAGGCGTCTGAACGCCGGTCAACGTGACCGTGGAGGTCAAGCCGGCGGCCGCGCCGTAGGCGTCTGCGCCGCCGGAGGGCGCGGCCTCATCGCGGACGGGCTCGGCGTGAAGCTCGGGGGGGACGGCGCTCGACGCAGCCTTCCCGGCCCCCCCATGGCGCAGCCCGTCCTTCGCGGCCGGCCCGCCCCGGACGTGACCAGACGATTCCTTCGCTGTCCGTCGGGGCTCGAGGCGACGGTCGCCGGACCGGGGGGCGGTACCGGCGACCGCGCGGCCTGACGTCGCCATTGCCGCCCGAGTCGAGGAGCAGAGTCATGCATGCAACGACCAGCCGGCGGTGGACGGGGCGCATCGCAGTCCTCGCGGGTTTGGTCGCGCTGGCCGTCGGCCTAGTGGCAGGGGAGAGGGCATCCGCCCAGTCCGGCGACGGCAGGGTGACCATCGCCGACACGCCGACGCGGGCGCAGGCCGCCGACGGGTCGTACATCTCCTGGCGCGAGCACATCATCGACGACCTCGAGGTGGGCGGCGTCGCCCTCGCCGGGAGCGACGGGCTCGCCATGGCCGACCTCGACCTCGACGGCCACCCCGACATCGTCTCCGTGCACGAGTCGGACACCACCTACGACGGCGTCCCCGACGGTCACGTCCGCATCGCCTACGGCTCGGCCGACCCCGATGCGTGGGACCTCTACACCCTGGCCGAGGGCGAGGAGGCCGGCGCGGCCGAGGACGTGGCCATCGGCGACATGAACGGCGACGGCTATCCCGACGTCGTGGTGGCGTGCGAGCTCGCGCACCTCATCTATCTGGAGAATCCCGGACCGGCGGGGCGGGCCGAGAGGTGGGAGCGGGTCATCCCCGCCTTGACCGACGACCGCGGCTCGTACATCCGCGTCTTCCTCGCGGACTTCGACGACGACGGCCGCCCCGAGGTCGTCGCCGCCAACAAGGGCGACCAGAACCCCCCGCGCGGCACCACCGAGAAGCACCCCGTGTCGTGGTTCGCGCTGCCCGACGACCCCCTCGACGGCGACGCCTGGGTCGAGCACGAGCTGGCCCGCGTCATCGTCCCCATCAACTCGCAGCCCTTCGACCTCGACGGCGACGGCGACCTCGACGTCATCGGCGGCTCCCGCATGGAGCAGCGCATCTTCTGGTTCGAGAACGTCACCGACGGCGGCGACATCGCGTTCCGCGAGCACCGCATCGAGATCGCCCCCGAGGCCGTCGTCACCGGCTTCAACATGGAGTTCGTCGACCTCAGCGGCGACGGCCGCGTCGACATCGCCATCCGCGACGAGCGCAACGGCCTCTCGTGGCTCGAGCAGCCGGCCGACTTCGCCGACGCCTGGCGCCTGCACGTCATCGGCGGCCTCACCCCCGACCGCCTGGTCGGCTTCGTGCTGACCGACATCGACCAGGACGGTCGTCTCGACGCATTCTCGGGCGCCTACAGCCAGGCCCCCCGCGACGTCGACGCCACTGATCTCTCCCCGTCCCACCGCGCGGGCCGCCTCTCGTGGTTCGAGCAGCCGGATGACCCGACCGGGGCCTGGACCCGCCACGATGTATCACGCCGCGTCCGCGGCATGTTCGACAAGTTCCTCGTCCGCGACATGGACGGCGACGGCGACGTCGACTTCATCGGCACCCGCGGCAACTCCATTCCCTACGACGGGGTGTTCTGGCTGGAGCAGGTACGGACGCCCGAGCCCGTGGCCGCGTTTGACCAAGCGCGGAAAACGGAGAGCCAACAGCTCTCGTTGCCGGATCAACTACCGATGCCTTAGTCAAGATTCTTGAGACCATGCCCCGAATGAACTCAGTCTTCTATCGAACGCACCTCTAGCGAAAAGTCGCCTACAGCCGATTCGAAGTTGCGGACACCTACATAATACACTCCGGGCAGGAGTCGGATATCGATTCTGGCGTCTTTGTCCCGACCTCCATCATCGTCGTTTGCCAACTCCTCAAATCTCTGTCCGTCAAAGCTCCAAAGCGCTGCAACAGGGTCTCCGTTCGAGGACATCACGTCTATTCGGTAGTCTAACGCGTCCTGGACCGCAATTCTATACCAACTAACCTCGCCACCCAACCTGAACATATGCCTCTCAACTCGGTTGAGCGCGATCGACTCGGCTCCTTCGGCATCCTCACGTGTTGGCCTGGAGATACCAATGAACGCGTTCATAATCACCGAGAGATCTTCGAGGTTGACGTCACCCGTAATAGAATCCAAATCTAAGTCGTCGATCAAACCATTGTTGGCACCAAGAAGGGCTTCAACGCGCTCAGTAAAGTCTTGCTGAGAGCGCACAGTTTGGGATAGAGTCACATAGTGCGTCAAGAATTCGTCAGCCCATTGCGAAAACGGCGACTCATCCTTGTATACCGAATATCCCTCGTTCAGCACTTCAAGTGCCTCTTCCTTGATTTCGGGGTTTCCTCGTCGGAGCATAGCTCTGCTTCTGGTGGCGTAGGCGATGGACGGAACTTCGCCACGCTCGCTTCCGGAGATCAACTCACCAAGAGCATCAATGAGTACCTGATATCTACGTGTGTCTTCAGCTGCGTTCCATGCTTCGGCCAAGACAATCTGAGGATTCGCCTCATAGTCCAGCGTTCGAACCATACCAATCAGCTCCTCGTACGCTTCATCTTCTTCCGGTCCAGCGCCGCTGCTGGAGATCTGTGATGCTAGCAGAAGCGCTCGAACGGCCGGCGACGCGTCCCGAACGTACGCTGCGTTCGCCATGGTTTCGACCAACTCAAATTGCCGCAACTTGCGGCACAGTTGGGCGACGTTGAATACGAAGTCTCCCGGTGCTGCTTGCTCTTCCTCTTCTAGAACAGATGCGAACGCACGAATGCTGAGAATCGCGCGCGTTCGCCACTCCGTATCGGAGATGTTGGCGTCATCGGTTCCTTCCTCCACGAGTCGTTCCAGCTCCCCTTCTAGGTCAAAGTCATCGCCCGAAACATCTGCGTATCTCTCGAGGTCATCTAGTCGTTCCGTATAGAGTCTCGTGAGCTCTTCAAAGTTCTCTCGCAGGCTATTCGTGTCGGCGATAAGCTGCGCGTACCGCGAGTAGTTTTCGCTATCCCTTGGAAAGAGTTCTACCACGGCTTGTCTGATTTGCTCATCGAAGTCGGAAATCTGGCGCCAGCCAAACGCGCCGAGGAGTACAGAGATTGTCAACCAGAAGACGAGCAAATAGCGTACAATCTCGCTAACTGGCTTCTGTGAAGCGAGTGATTCCTTGAGGGTTCCTAAATCCTGCTCGATCCTGTCCAACCGGTTGTCCGTGTCTGTCATGATGTTCCTCCCAAAGGTGTACAGCCGGCGTTGCAGCCAGACTGCTCATTGATCTATAGAAGCTTATGGCGAACTTGACGACATCGTGATCACGTGAAGATGCACCAGCGCGATGGGCGGCAAGGGGGTGTTCACTTGCAGGCAGCCGAGGCGGAGCGAGGCAGGCGTCGTCATGGGCGTAGCGTCTCGGCAACGATGGGTCGGCGGGTCGCGCATTGCGGTGGTTGCACTGGCGCAGTTGGGGGGCGGGGAGCGAGAGCGGCCAACAGGGAGGTCCAGCGACGACCGGACGCGCCCAGGGGACTCGGGGGTGCCGATCAAGAACGTGGAGGACGGGCGCGGCCATTTGGCCGGGGCAGCGAAGCAGACGATGGACGCGAAGACGGGGGTAGTCGTGGGGCTGGCGATCCACGGCGGGGATGGCGGCGACAAGTCGATGGTCGAG
Organism: Vicinamibacterales bacterium; assembly: GCA_965261285.1. Lineage (GTDB taxonomy): Bacteria > Acidobacteriota > Vicinamibacteria > Vicinamibacterales > UBA8438 > JAJEEA01. The sequence continues at coordinate 1,832,522 of OZ253457.1, forward strand.
GCGCTCAGTGGGGCGGCTGTGTAGGTGGAAGCGGTACTGAGGGCAGTCGGGGGTATCGCGGAGGTGGTCGGGGGTCAGGGCTGGGACAGCAAGGAGACGGTGGCCGCGTTGATGGAGCCGGGGTTTCGCAGCTGGGTCTGGGCGCGGGATTGGGGGCGGCGCGGCTGGTGCGGCAAGCTTGGGGCGCGAGCGACCGTGCGTGGGAATCGCCGACGAATTCGTCGCTTGGGTGGGATGCGCGTGCTGCACCAGCGCGGCGAATGCGTTGGGCGTGACGGCCCTTTGCTCTGGTGGCGCGAGCGCCCGTATGCGGTCATTTGAGGCTCTCGGGTGAAGGCAGATGTCACACACGGGGATTTCTTAGCATGAACTTTGGGGGTTGATCCTTGACGTAGGTCAAGAGGCGGAGCGGTGGTGGCGTTGGGTGAATGGGGGAGTGTCGATGCCGCTGAGCCACACGGAGGAACTGTGGAAGACGTACGAGATCGGCACCGAGCCGGTGCATGCCCGGAGCAGCGTGTCCGTGGACATCGCTCGCGGCGAGTTGGTCGCGATCATGGGGCCGTCGGGGTCAGGGAAGTCGACCGTGGTGAGGCTCGTCGGGTGCCTTGACACGCTCACCAGCGGGACGTACCGACTGGACGGCAAGGACGTTAGCTGCATGAACGACGGCGAACTCGCTCGCATTCGGAACGAGGAGATGGGGTTCGTCTTCCAGACGTTCAACCTGCTGTCGCGGGCGTCGGCCCAGCACAACGTGGAGCTGCCGCTGATCTACGCGGGGTGCCGGCGGCGCGGCGGAAGGAGCGGGCGGTGGCGGCGCTCGAGCTCGTCGAGCTCGAGGACCGGATGTTGCCAGCAATTGCCCGGGTCCTGGTGAACCAGCCGTCGCTGCTGCTCGGGGACGAGCCGACGAGGAACCTTGACTCGAAGACGGGGCGGGAGATCGTGGCGATCTTCGGCGGGCTGCACCGGTCGGGCAACACCATCATCGCTCGTCCATTCGTGCCTGTGGTGGTCGGCGGAAGAGCACTGAGGGTGGCGGTTCGCCGAGGTGCCGGAACCGATGGCAAGGGTTCTACGTCATTGGGGAGTGACGGAACGGGCGCGGCGGACTACCCGGGTATCATGCGCGGAGGAGACGCTGACTGATGCCGTTGATCCACACCGAGGATCTCTGGAAGACCTACCACATGGGCGCCGAGTCGGTCCACGCCCTCAGCGGCGTGTCGGTCGACATCGAGCGCGGCGAATTCGTCGCGATCATGGGCCCGTCCGGGTCGGGCAAGTCGACCCTGATGAACCTCATCGGCTGCCTCGACACGCCCAGCAGCGGGACGTACCGGCTGAACGGCAAGGACGTGGGCCGGATGAACGACGACGAGCTGGCCCGCATCCGGAACGAGGAGATCGGGTTCGTGTTCCAGACGTTCAACCTGCTGCCGCGGGCGTCGGCCCTGCACAACGTCGAGCTGCCGCTGATCTACGCGGGGGTGCCGGCGGCGCGGCGGAACGAGCGGGCGGTGGCGGCGCTCGAGCTGGTGGAGCTCGAGGACCGGATGGGCCACCGGCCGAACGAGCTGTCGGGCGGGCAGCGGCAGCGGGTGGCGATCGCCCGGGCCCTGGTGAATCAGCCCTCGCTGCTGCTCGCGGACGAGCCGACGGGGAACCTCGACTCGAAGACGGGGCGGGAGATCATGGCCATCTTCGAGGGGCTGCACCGGTCGGGCAACACCATCGTGCTGATCACCCACGAGGCGGACATCGCGCAGCACGCCCACCGGGTGATCCACCTGATGGACGGGGCGGTCGAGCGGGAGGACATCAATCCCGAGCCGACGGAGGCCGGCGACGTGCGGGTCTCGATGCGGACCGCTTGAGGCCCGGAAACGGTGCTACGATTGACCGGGGAGCGGCTTGCCGAAGGGCTGGCGTCGTCCTCGAGGCGAGAGAGCAGCGATGCAAACCGAACCGCGAGAGCTGGAGCGACGCACGGAGAACCTCGAACGTCGCGTCGACCGCATCGAGGGAGTCCTGCCGACTCTGGCGACCAAGAAGGACCTGAAGGCGACGGAGCAGCGCCTGCGCACCGAGATCACCGATACGGAGCAGCGCCTGCGCACCGAGATCACCGATACGGAGCAGCGCCTGCGCACCGAGATCACCGATACGGAGCAGCGCCTGCGCACCGAGATCACCGAGGTGGAGCAGCGCCTGCGCACGCACTTCGACGTGGTGAGCGAGGCGCTGCGCCACGAGGTCCAGATCGTCGCCGAAGCGGTCGCCACGCTTGCGGAACGAGGACGTTAGCAGTCGAGCCCGAGCCCGCTCTCCCGATCTGTCCAGAGGATGCGGAGAGCCCCGTTAGAACGTCAGTCGAGCTCGGTCCCGGTCAGCAGCCGGTACGCCTCGCGGTATTTCTCGCGCGTCTTCGCCACCACCTCGTCCGGCAGCGACGGGGCCGGGGGCTGCCGGTTCCACTGCACCGCGTCCAGGTGATCCCGGACGAACTGCTTGTCGAAGCTCGGCTGCGCGACGCCGGGCCGATACGTCTCCCGCGGCCAGAACCGCGACGAGTCGGGCGTGAGGGCCTCGTCGATCAGGATGATCTCGTCCCCCTCCCCGATGTCCCCGCCCGCGCCCTGCCCTCCGTCGGCCCGCAGCAGCCCGAACTCGAACTTGGTGTCGGCGACGATGATGCCGCACGACTCGGCGTGCTCGGCGCCGTGCGCGTAGAGGGCGAGGGTCAGCTCGCGGAGCCGGGCGAGCAGCCGGGGGCCGATGATGCCGGCCGCCTGCTCGGCCGTGATGTTCTCGTCGTGGCCGCTCGTCGCCTTGGTCGCGGGCGTGAAGATGGGCTCGGGCAGCCGGTCGGACTGCTGCAGGCCGGCCGGCAGCTCGACCCCGCAGACGGCGCCGGTGCGCCGGTAGTCGGCCCAGCCCGAGCCGGCGAGGTAGCCGCGGGCGACGCACTCGACGGGGACGGGATCGGTGCGGCGCACCAGCATCGACCGTCCCCGCAGCGTCTCCGCGTGGGAGCGGCAGGCGGCGGGGTAGTCGTCCGGGTCCGTCGACACGAGGTGGTTCTTGACGATGGACCCGGTGCGGGCGAACCAGAACGCCGAGAGCTGCGTCAGCACCTTGCCCTTGTCGGGAATCGTCGAGCCGAGGACGAGGTCGTAGGCGGAGATGCGGTCGGTCGCGACCATCAGGAGATGGTCGCCGACGGCGTACATGTCGCGGACCTTGCCGCGTCGTTGCGGCTCCAGTCCCTCCAGCGAGGTCTCGAACAGTGCGGGTGCGGACGTCACGATGGGCCTCATTCCGGTTGCGCCCTTGGCTCCGGAGCCTGGTCGGGCGGGCGCCTTCCGGTCCGCTGGCGCCCCGGGGGCGCGGTGAATGACAGGGTTTCGCCACGGCTGCCGGGCATCGTCGATGGAGACGCCGGACGCCCGGGAGCATGTAGAATCGTAGCTTACCGAAGAGGCGCGCACGCGGCAAGGCAGCGCGGTCGCCGGCTGCACTGCATGCAGCCCCGCGGGGCTGCCGTCCCGGCCTCCGCGGTTCTCCCGAGACCCCGTGGCGTCGGCCGGCGGGCCGTGGAAGGGCGCCGCCGCGGCCCGTCTTCACGAATCCTCCCCGGCACACCAGCGAACGCATGCGCACACACCTTCGAACCGTCGGCGTCGTCGGCCTGGCCGTGGCCCTCATGGCGTGGGTGTTCCGGAGCACCGATGCCGCATCGGTCTGGGCGGAGATCGAGCGGGCCCGCCCCGACCTGATCGCGGCGTCGGTGGCCGGGATCGCCCTCGCCTACGTGGTCCGCGTCAAGCGGTGGCTCCTGCTGCTGGCCCCGCTCGGGCCGGTCGGCGTCGGGTCGGCGACCCGCGCCACCATCATCGGGTTCGCGACCTCGACCATCGTGCCGCGCCTGGGAGAGGTGGTGCGGCCCTACCTGCTCGCGCGCCGCGAGTCGCTCAGCATGAGCGCGGCGCTGGCGACGATCGTGGTCGAGCGCATTCTCGACATGATCGCGGTGATCCTGCTCTTCGGGCTGTTCCTGGCCGCGTTCAGCAGCCAGTTGCCGGCCACCGACGAGCAGGTCCTGGGCGCGCTGAAGGCGGGTGGCCTGATGGTCGCGGTGGGGGCCGGCGCGTTCCTGGTCCTGGTCTGCGCGGCGGCGCGCCGCCCGGAGTGGGTGGCCTGGTTCGCGACGCGGGTGGAACGGCTGGCGCCGCACGGTCCGGGCGCGACCGCGAGCCGGTTCATCAAGCGCTTCAGCACCGGGCTCGGGGTGGCCCGCGACCCGGGGCGGTTGCTGCGGGCCGTGGCGTGGTCGCTCGTGATGTGGGCGCTGGTGGGCGTGACCGCGTGGTGGGGCTGCCTGGCGTTCGACATCGCGCTGCCGCCGAGCAGCGGCCTGCTCTTGATGGCGCTCATGGCCCTCGGCGTGTCGGTGCCGACGCCGGCCGGCGTCGGGGGGTTCCACGCGGCGGTCCAGGTGGGGCTGACCGCGTTCTACGAGGTGCCGCAGGACGCGGCGGTCGGCGCGGCGCTGGTGCTGCACGCGGCGACGTTCGCACCGGTGACCGTCGTCGGCCTGGCGTGGATGGCCCGCGACGGCATCACGTTCCGGGGGATGGCGGACGTGACGTCGTCGTCGACGCTTCGCGGCGCCGATGGCGCATCGCCGGCGCCGGCGGAAGCGCCGGCCTCGGGCGACGCGGCCCCCGCGGAAGGCGGCTCGACGTGAGCCGGCGGCGGCCGGCAGTGTGCGCGTAGAACGGGGCGGGGCTCCCGTCGGATTGGCCGGGCGGTGAGCGGAGCCGCGACTACGACGGTGTCCGGGCAGGAGTCGGCGCCGCGGACAGAGCCCCCTGGAGGGCTGACCGGGCGCCAGGCGGCGCCGCACGCGATCGCCGGCGGTCCAGGAACCGGAGGTTCCGGAGAACGACATGAAGTGCCCGTTCTGCGGCCATCTCGGCGACAAGGTCGTCGACTCGCGCGAGAGCCGCGAGGGCGAGGTCATTCGCCGCCGGCGCGAGTGCCTGGCGTGCGGCCGGCGCTTCACGAGCTACGAACGAATCGACGAGATTCCGTACATGGTGGTGAAGAAGGACGGCACCCGGGAGCGTTTCGAGCGCCAGAAGATCACGTCCGGCATGCTGAAGGCGTGCGAGAAGCGACCGGTGACGGTGGCCGCGGTCGAGGCCCTCGCGGACCGGGTGGAGGCCACGCTCCAGGAGCGCCCGGAGAAGGAGATCCCCACGAAGGAGGTCGGGAAGCTGGTGATGCAGGAGCTGCGGCGGCTCGACAAGGTCGCCTACGTGCGGTTCGCCTCGGTGTATCGCGACTTCCGCGACGTCGGGGAGTTCATGACCGAGCTGCAGGACCTGCTCGATGCAAAGGACTGACGCGCCGTCGGCGCCTACGCGTTGATTGGCGCGATCCTGGATCCAGGTCCGCCCCCACGAGGGCGAGGAATTCGCCGAACAGGACCGTATGGCGCCCGACCCTCTGAGCCGCGCCGTCGGCGGTGCGGGCGGCCGGGAGCGGTCACGCCTCGGGAGCGTGGGGAGGCGCCGGGGGGGCCTCTCCGGCCGGGAGGCGGTGGTCGAGCACGCGGTGGAGGGTGAACCCGTCGATGCGCAGGGCGCGGGCGGCGGCGGGCAGGAGGGCGGCGGCGGGAACCAGGCCCACCACCTCGCTGTCGCGCACCTCGACGCCGAGCCGCGACGCCTCGCGGCGGACGGCCTCGAACGCCTCGTGAAGCGGCGTGCGCTCGAAGTCCACGAGGTTCATCGAAACCTGCACCACCTCGGGGCTGTCGGTCCGCACGCCGATCGCCTTGACCGCCTCGAGACCCCCGTCGGACGCCCGTACGGCGCGGGCGATGCGGCGGGCGACGTCGATGTCGCCGGTGTCCAGATTCACGTTGAAGGCGACGAGCAAGCGCCGGGCCCCGATGGCGGTGGCCCCTCCCGTGGGGTGCGGCGCCGCGGGGCCGAAGTCGGGCCGCCATTCCGGCCGGCGCATCTTCGCGCCCAGGTTCTCGAAGCCGCCGCGGCGAATCAGCTCGAGCCGCCGCCGGTCCGGGGTGCGGGCGGCCCGCTCGTACAGGTAGACCGGCAGCTCGAAGCGCCGCGCGACGGCTTCGCCGAGCTCGGTCGCGAGGGCGACGCAGGCGGGCATGCCGGCCGCTTCCAGGGGGACGAACGGGGTCACGTCCACGGCCCCGATGCGGGGATGGACGCCGGAGTGGGTGCGGAGATCGATGCACGCGAGCGCGGCGGCATACAGCTCGAGCAGGGCGCTCTTCAACGCGGCGGCATCGCCCACCAGCGTGAAGACGGAACGGTTGTGGGCGGGGTCCGAGGACGTGTCGAGCAGGGTCGCGCCGGGCACGCCGCCGACCGCGGCCGCGAGGGCGTCGACGACGTTGCGGCGACGGCCCTCGCTGACGTTGGGGACCGCCTCGATCAAGCCCATGCTCACCTATAGCACACGCCGCGCCGCCCCCGCCGACGCGAGGCCGGCTGCTAGAATGACCCCCGATGCGGATACTGACACGATGGCCGTCGCCCCCGAAGGGCGGGGGGCGGCCCTGACCCCGTCCGGTTCCGGCCGATCCGCGCCCCGGCGGGACTCCCGACCGGCGTCGGGGGAGGACTCGCCGGCCGGCCCGGACCCCGATCTGCTGCTCTTCCCGCCCGAGGTGGAGACCCGGGCCCCGCGCCCGAGGGTCCGCGCCCCGCTCCGCGTGCGGCGGTCGGCACACGACGCGGGAGGCGCGAGAACGCGTGAGGTGCGGCGCCCGGCCGCGTCGTCGTCCGGGGCTTCGGCCCCGGCGGCCGAGGCGCGGCCGCGTCCGGCCGGGCTCGGCGCGCGTATCGGCGCCGGATGCTGCGACCTCGCGCTGCTGGCGGGCCTCGATGCGTTGGTGGTCTGGCTGACCCTCCGGCTCGCCGGGCTCGATCTGCGGTCGCTCGGCGCCCTGCCGCTGCCGCCCCTGGCGGCATTTCTCTTTCTTCTCGATGTCGCGTACGTCGCGGGGCTGACGGCGGCCGGGGGCCAGACCATCGGCAAGATGGCCTGGGGTCTGCGCGTGACCGATGCCGACGGGGGGCCGGTCTCCCTGCCGAGAGCGATGGCCCGCGCCTTCTGGACGCCGGTGTCCCTGACCGTCGGCGTCGTGTGGATTCACCTCGACCGCGAGGGCCGGGCGCTGCACGATGCGATCTCGGGCACCCGGGTGCTGGCCGTGCCGCCGCCCCCGCAGGCGCCGCCGGAGGGCGGAACGGCGTGACGGTGCCGGCGTCGGGGTGGCGCGACCGGATGGCCCTCGGGATCGCCACCGTGGGCCCCTGCGGCCACGCGCCCGTCGCACCCGGGACCTTCGGGTCGGCGGCGGGGCTGCTGCTGTTCTGGGCGGTCCGGGCATCCGGGTCCCTGGCGGTGGAGCTGGCGGTGGTGCTGGCGGTGACCGCGGTCGGCGTGGCGGCGGCGACGCGGAGCGAATCGGCGACCGGACGCCACGACCCGGGGCTCATCGTCATCGACGAGACCGCCGGCATGCTGCTGACCCTGGCCGCCGTCCCCGTCGGGCTCGGCGGCGCGGTGGCCGGGTTTCTCGCGTTCCGCCTCTTCGACATCGTGAAGCCGTTTCCCGCCCGCCGGGCCGAACGGCTGCCCGGCGGCTGGGGCGTCATGGCGGACGATCTCGTCGCCGGGGTGTACGCGCAGGCGCTGCTGCGGCTGCTTCTCTGGGTGACGGGGGCTTGACTCGGGCCGACTCGCGGCCCGCGGGCCGCTTCCTCGTCAGTTCGCGGGACCGGAACGCCCCGCCGCCGGACCGGTCGCTCTCGCAGGCCGGGACCATCGCGGTGGAAGCCGAGCTGCCGAGGCCGTTCCGCTCCGGCACCGACCCGCTGCTCCCGACCGGCGGGCCCGACGCGCATCGATGACGCCCAAGACCGACTCCCACGCGCACCGGCCGCTGTCCACGGCCGAGATCGTCGCGGTGGGCACCGAGCTGCTGACGCCCTTCCGCTCCGACACCAACTCGCTGTTCCTGACCGCCCGCCTGAACGAGCTCGGCGTCGTCGTCCGCCGCAAGTCGATCGTCGGCGACCGCGCCGACGACCTGACCTCCGCCGTGCGGTCGGCGCTGGCGCGGGTCGACCTGCTCGTGATCTGCGGCGGGCTCGGCCCCACCGAGGACGACCTGACTCGCGAGACCGTGGCCGGCGTGCTCGAGCGCCCCCTGCGCGAGGACCCCGCCATCGTCGAGCGGCTGCGGGCCCGCTTCGCCCGACGCGGCTGGGACATGCCCGAGAACAACCGCCGCCAGGCGCGGGTGCCGGCGGGCGCGGTGGTGCTCGACAACCCGCGGGGCACCGCGCCGGGACTCTGGCTGGAGCACGACGACCGGGTGGTCGTCCTGCTGCCGGGCCCCCCGCGCGAGCTCGAGCCGATGTTCATCGGGCTGGTGGAGGGCCGACTCGCCGTACGGGCGACCGGGGAGCGGCTGTACCGGCGGGTGCTGCGGGTCGCGGGCCGGGGGGAGTCGCACGTCGAGGAGCGGGCCCAGCCCGTCTACGAGCGGTGGCGGCGGGCCGACCCCGCGGTCGAGACGACGGTGCTCGCGTCGCCGGGGCTCGTCGAGCTGCACCTGTCGGCCCGGGCCGGCTCGGCGTCGGCCGCCGCCGCCGTCCTCGACGGGGCGGCGGGAGAGCTGGCGGAGGCGCTGGGAGACCATCTGTTCAGCGCCGACGGCCGTTCCCTTGCCGAGGTCGTGGGGGCGCTGCTGGCGCGCGGCGGCCTCCGGGTGGCGGTGGGAGAATCGTGCACCGGCGGGCTGGTGACGGCCCGGCTCGTGGACGTGCCGGGCAGCTCGGCGTACGTCGGGGCCGGCGTCGTCGCCTATTCCAACGCCGTCAAGCAGGCGATGCTGGGGGTGCCGGGGGCGGTCATCGAGGCCCACGGCGCGGTCAGCGAGTCGGTGGCGCTGGCGATGGCGGCGGGCGCGCGGCGCGTGGGCGACGCCGATGTCGGGGTCGGGGTCACCGGCGTGGCGGGGCCCGGCGGCGGGACCGACGCCAAGCCCGTCGGCACCGTCTGCATCGCGGTCGCGGGCCCGGGAGGCGCGGAGTCCGCGACCACCGTGCGCCTGCCCGGTGACCGCGCCGCGATTCGGGGCCAGGCCGCCCGCGTCGCGCTGGACCTGCTGCGCCGGGCGCTGCTGCGGAGCGGGGGGGAGCTTGCGGGTCTTCGCCGCGGTTGACCCGGACCCCGCGGTCCGGGCCGCGGCCGAGCGGGCGGCGCGGGCGTTGGCGGGCTGCCTGGAGTGCAGCGCGGACGAGCGGGTGCGGTGGGTCGCGCCCGAGCGGTTGCACGTCACCCTCCGTTTCCTCGGCGAGGTTACCGCGGCCGACGCCGAGGCGCTCCGCGCCGCGCTTCGGGCGCCCTTCGAGACGAAGGCGTTCCGCGCCCGGGTGTCGCGCCTCGGGTGCTTTCCGCCTTCCGGCCCGCCGCGGGTGCTGTGGCTGGGCATCGGCGAGGGCAGCGACGGGATGGCCGAGCTCATGTCCGAGCTCGACCGGCGCCTGGCCTCGGTGGGGCGACCGCCGGAGAGCCGGCGGTTGCGCGCTCACGTCACGCTGGGGCGGATGAAGCGGTGGCCGGCGCGAAGCCGGCGCAACGTGGACCGGGCCCTGTCGGAGGTCCGGCCGGAGGCCCCGGGGTGGCTGGTCGACCACGTCACCCTGTACGAGAGCCGGCAGACGCCGCGCGGCGCCCGCTACCACGTGCTGGAGTCGACGGCCCTCGGGTGTCCCGCCGGCCGGTGAGCGTGTACAGTGGATCGGGGTCATTGGCGATGGCGGCACGGGTGCATCGATGAACGACGTGGCGGTTCTGGGGGCCGGCGCCTGGGGGACGGCGCTGGCGATTCATCTGGCGCGGGTGGGGAAGCGGGCGCGACTTTGGGGAAGGGACGCGGCGCTCGTTGATCGGTTGCGGACGGACCGCGTCAACGCGACCTACCTGCCGGGAACCCCGATTCCCGGGGCGGTCGCGCCGACGGCGTCCCTCGACGAAGCGGTCGACGGGGCGCAGGCGGTCGTGCTCGCGGTGCCGTCCCACGGCGCGAGGGCGCTGTTGCGGCGGGCCGCCCCGGCCGTCGGCCGCGACACGACCGTCGTCAGCGCGACCAAGGGCTTCGAGACGGGTACGCTGAACCGGATGTCCGAGGTCATCGAGCAGGAGCTGGGCCCGGTGCGCCCGGTGGTGGTGCTGTCGGGCCCGTCGTTCGCGGCGGAGGTCGCGCGCGCGGCGCCCACCGCGGTGTCGGTGGCGGGCCGGTGCGGCGACGTCGTGCGCGCGGTGCAGCACGAGTTCCGGGCCGGCGCCTGCTTCCGGCTCTATGCCAGCGACGACGTCGTCGGCGTCGAGGTCGGCGGGGCCGCGAAGAACGTGATCGCCATCGCCGCCGGGGTGGTGGACGGGCTGGGCCTGGGGCCCAACGCCCTGGCCGCCGTCATCACCCGGGGCCTCGCCGAGATGTCCCGGCTCGCCTGCGCCCTCGGCGCGAGGCGGGAGACCCTGGCGGGGCTGAGCGGGCTCGGCGACCTCGTGCTGACCTGCACCGGGGGCCTGAGCCGGAACTGGCGCGTGGGCCGCGAGCTCGGGCGCGGCCGGCCCCTCGATGAGATACTGGCCGGCATGCAGTCGGTGGCGGAGGGCGTCAGGACGACCGACGCGGCCCTCGAGCTGGGCGGCCGGCACGGCGTCGACCTGCCGATCACCGCGCAGATGGGCGCGGTGCTGGCGGGCCGGATCGAGGCGCGGGCCGCCGTCGAGGAGCTGATGCAGCGCCGGCAGCGCCCCGAGTCGGACGGCGTCGAGAGGGGACGGTCGTGAGCTTTCTCGGACGGCTCCGGACCGGCCTGCGGCGGACCGCGGTCGAGTTGCGGCTGAACGAGCTGCCGGAGGTCCCGCGCGCCGAGAGCGGCGCGCCGGACGCCGCGGGCGGCCCGTCGGATGCCGCGCCCGTCCCCGTCGAGACCCTCGACGCCCTCGAGGAGATCCTGATCGAGGCCGATCTCGGGGTCGTCGCGACCACCCGGCTCGTCGAGGCGGCGCGCGACCGGGCCGGCCGCGAGGACCTGCGCTCGGTCGTCAAGGCGGAGTTGTTGCGGGTGCTCGACGCCGCCGACCCCGCCGCCGCGCCCGCCGCGCGGCCCCGCGTCGTGCTCGTCGTGGGGGTCAACGGGACGGGGAAGACCACCACCGTGGGCCGGCTCGCGCGGCTGCTCGCCCAGGCCGGCGAACACCCCCTCATCTGCGCCGCGGACACGTTCCGGGCGGCGGCGGTCGAGCAGCTCGAGGTGTGGGCGCGCCGCGTCGAGGCCGACTTCGTCCGCGCCCGGCCCGGGTCCGACCCGGCCGCGGTGGTCTTCGACGCCATCTCCTCGGGCAGGGCGCGGGGGCGCGACACCGTCCTCGTGGACACCGCGGGGCGCCTCCACACCCGCTCGAACCTGATGGCCGAGCTCGACAAGATCCGGCGGGTGGCGGGACGCGCGGTCGAAGGCGCGCCCCACGAGACGCTGCTCGTCCTCGACGCCACGGTGGGCCAGAACGGGCTGTCGCAGGCCCGCGCGTTCCTCGATTCGGCCGGGGTCACGGGGATCGTGCTGACCAAGCTCGACGGCACCGCGAAGGGCGGCATCGCGGCCGCGATAACGGCGGAGCTGGGGGTCCCCATCCGCTACGTGGGGGTGGGAGAGCAGATAGACGACCTCCTCCCGTTCTCGCCGGAAGAGTACGTGGACGCCCTGTTCGAGTCGGGATGGTGACGGGGAAGGGGGACGGCGGCGACCGCGTGCCGTCGGCCCCGCCCGGCGCCTCGGACGAGGTGCTGATGGCCCTGGCCCTGGAGCTCGCGGCGCGGGGGCGCGGCTCGACGAGCCCCAACCCGATGGTGGGCGCGGTCCTCTGGAACGCGGGACGCATCGTCGGGCGCGGCCACCACGTCCGGGCCGGCGCCCCCCACGCCGAGGTCGTGGCCATCGACGAGGCCGGCCCCGCCGCCCGGGGGGCGACGCTCTACTGCACGCTCGAGCCCTGCTGCCACACCGGCCGCACCCCCCCCTGCGCCGACCGCATCGTCGAGGCCGGGGTGCGCCGGGTGGTGGTGGGGGTGGAGGACCCCGACCCGCGGGTGGACGGCGGGGGCGTCCGGCGCCTGCGCGACCGCGGGATCGAGGTGGTGGTGGGGGTGGCGGCCGAGCGCGCCGCCCGCCTGAACGAGGCCTTCTTCACGGTGAAGCGGCGGGGGCGGCCGTTCGTGACGCTGAAGGCGGCGGCGAGCCTGGACGGGCGCATCGCGGCCGCGCCCGGCCGGCGGACCGGCCTCAGCGGGCCCCGGTCGCAGGAGCACGCGCACGAGGTCCGCGCGGTGGTCGACGCCGTCGCCGTCGGCTCGGGGACGGTGCTCGTGGACGATCCCCTCCTGACGGCCCGGGGGCCGGCCCGGCGGCGCCCGTTCGTCCGCGTGATCTTCGACACGCGGATGCGCACGCCGCCCGACGCGCGGGTGCTGACGACGCTGAGCCACGGCCCGGTCGTGGTCGTCACCACCGACGCCGCGGCGCAGGCCCGGCCGGCCCGGGCGGCGGCCCTCGAGGCGGCGGGCGCCACCCTCGAGCGCCTGCCGGCCCGCGACCCCGCTGTCGCGGCGGCCCGCCTCGTCGCCCACGACGTGAGCGACCTGTTGATCGAGGGTGGCGCCGAGCTGCACCGGGCGGCGTGGAAGGCGGGCATCGTCGATCGCGTCCGCCTGTACCTGTGTCCGGCGACCCTGGGGCGGGGGGGAGTCCCGTGGATGCCGGACGCGCGTTTCTCCCTGGCCGCGCTCGGCCCGGTCCGGACCCGGTGCCTGGGCGCGGACGTCCTGCTGGAGGCCGATGTTCAACGGTTTGATTGAAGCGACGGGCGAGGTGGCCGAGCTGACGCGGATTCCCGAGGGGTTGCGCCTCGGGGTGCGGACGCCGGTGGCGCGCGAGCTGGTCCTCGGCGAGAGCATCGCCGTCAACGGGGTCTGCCTCACCGTGGTCCGGGCCGACGACGGGTCGTTCTCGGCCGAGGTGTCGCCGGAGACGATGCGGGTGACGAACCTGGGCGGGCTCGCGTTGCGGGACGCGGTGAACCTGGAACGGTCCATGCGCGCGGACACGCGGGTCGGGGGGCACTTCGTGCAGGGGCACGTCGACGGCACCGGCCGCATCGAGGGCATCCGGCACGAGGCGGATTTCCACTGGGTCTCGGTGTCGTTCCCCGCCGGCATGGCTCCCCTCCTGGTGAGGAAGGGATCGATTGCCGTCGACGGCATCAGCCTGACGGTGGCCGAGTTGCGGGCGGCCGCGTTCGACGTGCAGATCGTGCCCTTCACCTGGGAGCACACCAACCTCGGGCGGGCCCGGGTCGGCGCCGTCGTCAACCTCGAGTGCGATATCATCGGCAAGTACGTGGTCCGCGCCCTGGAGGTCGGCGAGTTCGGCCGGCCCGCGGTCGGCGGCGGGGGGCGGGAGCCCGGGCCGTAGAGCGTTCGCCCCCTCCTGGCAGGCGCCGACGCCCCGCAGATGGTTGGGAGGCGGAGCCGTCCGGCCCCGATTGGCGGGTTGGCGGCTCCGGGGCTCGGAGAGCCGGTCGGGGGCGGAGCGGCCGGGCGGCGGCGGAACGGCAGCGCGGCGCCTGGGCTCGGAGAGCCGGTCCGGCAGCGGAACGGCAGGTCGGTGGCGGAGCGGCAGGGCCGCGGTTCCCCAGTGGGCAGCGTCATGGCTGAGAAGAGCGACGGCGAGCGGACGCGGCGGGGGCGGCTGGCGCTGGCCGACCAGCACCGTCGGCGCGGGCCGTTCGCCCCCGTCGACGAGGCGGTGGACGCCATCCGCGAAGGCAGGATGGTGATCGTCGTCGACGACGAGGACCGCGAGAACGAAGGCGACCTGACGGTCGCGGCCGAGAAGACCACCCCCGAGATCATCAACTTCATGGCGAAGCACGGCCGGGGCCTCGTCTGCCTCCCGATGCCCGGAGACTGGCTCGACCGGCTGGACCTTCCCCTCATGGTGCGGGAGAACACCTCCCAGTTCGCCACCGCGTTCTGCGTCTCGATCGAGGCGAAGGAGCGGACCAGCACCGGCATCTCGGCCCACGATCGGGCCATGACCGCGCGGGTCGCCGCCGACCCGTCCACCAAGCCTCAGGACCTGGCCCGCCCCGGCCACATGTTTCCCCTGCGGGCGCGGGACGGCGGGGTGCTGGTGCGGGCGGGCCAGACCGAGGCGGCGGTCGACCTCGCCCGCATCGCCGGGCTCAACCCGGTCGGCGTCATCTGCGAGATCATGAACGACGACGGCACCATGGCGAGGGTGCCGCAGTTGCGGCGGTTCGCGCGCCGCCACAAGCTGCTCATGATCACGATCGCCGATCTGATCAAGTACCGCATGCGCAACGAGCGCCTGGTGCGGCGGGTGGCGTCGTCGAAGCTGCCGACCGACTACGGCGAGTTCGAGCTGGTGGGGTTCGAGAGCATCGTCAACGGCGAGACCCACGTCGCCCTGGTGCGGGGCGATATCGGCGACGGCGACGACGTGCTCGTGCGGGTGCACTCGCGCTGCCTCACCGGCGAGGTGTTCCACTCCGCCCGGTGCGACTGCGGCGCTCAGCTCGACGCGGCCATGGAGCGGATTGCGGACGAGGACCGCGGCGTCCTCCTCTACCTGAACCAGGAGGGCCGGGGCATCGGCCTGAACAACAAGATCCGCGCCTATCACCTGCAGGACCAGGGGTACGACACGGTCGAGGCCAACGAGCGGCTCGGCTTCAAGCCCGACCAGCGGGACTACGGCATCGGCGCCCAGATCCTCGGCGACCTCGGGGTCAAGAGCATGCGGCTGCTCACCAACAACCCCCGCAAGTTCATCGGCCTCGAGGGCTACGGGCTGTCGGTGGCGGCCTCGCTCGCCCTCGAGGTGCCCACCACCGGGCTCGCCCGCTCGTACCTCAAGACCAAGAAGGCCAAGCTGGGCCACACCCTGAAGTCCGTGTGAGGCAGAATTCGCAGAGAGGCCGGGTGCCCGAGACCGCGGGGTGCGGGAGGAGACATGGAGACGCACCATGACTGATGTCCGAGCGGCCATCTGGATGACTCTGCTGAACAGTGCGAGGTGGGAGCGCTACTACGGGATCCTCGCCAGTCGGCGCGAACGGGCAGAGCGCATCGTGCGATTCATACTGATCGCTTCCGCGATCGGGGCTGTCGTGGCCGCTGTCGACCAGCTTCCCGCCGCGGTCGGTCTGATCTTTGGCGCCTTCGTCGGCCTCGCCGTGGCCGCGGACGCCACATACAAGCCCGGCCGCGACGCGGTCGTCTACGCGCTGATCCGCGACGAGTGCTGCCGCTACAAGACTGAGCTCGACAGGCTGTGGCGAGTGTCCCACCAGTTGGATCCAGCCGAGGCCGAGCAGCGTCTGGGCAAGCTGGCGGACGCCCTGCACGCCGTCACGGCCAGGGATCCCGGGCCTTACTCCGACAAGGACAACAGGGCGGCTACCGCCGCTGTGTTCGCCGAGGCTGAGACCGGGCGTGTCTCGTGAGCCCAGCGCGGGAGGACCTCCGGTACCTCCCGGCATGCAGATTCCGCCGCCTCCGTCTCTGCCAGAGACGCCACCGAGACCCGAGGGTCCGTCTCTGCCTCGGGCCCCGGAGACGCCAAGGCCCGAGGGTTCGCCGGATCCGCCTCCTGTCGGGGCAAGGCACATCCGTACGACGTGACACCAGGGAGATCTGGCTGACCTCCCGCGACGCCCTCTGGCCGTTCGCTTTGGAGAGCAGCTTCGTGACGACGGACGAGGACGGCCGCCCGATAGGGGTCCAGGAATTGCGGGTGATCTCCACGGAGCGGGTCGCGCTCGACGAGGCGCTGTTCGAGGCGTCGGGTGACCGCGAGGTGTTCGGGTTCGTGCCGCCCGGGACGCTGGCCTCTGCAGGCCGGTGAATCACGGCAGCGCGGGAGGCTCGTGAGTTCCCCGAGAGCGGGCCGCGCTCGATCTGCTCTCCCTCGCCTTCGCAAGCAAGATCGTCCAGATCGAAGGCTGCCGTTGTCCCGCAGCCGCCGTGGTCCGACCGGCGTCTGAGGTTGCGTTGACAAGAGGACCCCAAACGGCGCTATTATAAGCGGTTGCGTCTGGTCCGATTCCCCCAGGTTACAGATGTTCGGCTCGCTGAGTGAACGACTGCAATCGGTGTTCGCCGCGGTGCGCCGCGAGGCCCGGCTGACTCCCGAGTCGGTCGAGACGGCGCTGCGCGAGATACGCCTGGCCCTCCTCGAGGCGGACGTCAACTTCAAGGTCGTCCGCGCGTTCATCGACCGCGTGCGCGACCGCGCCGTGGACGGCGCCGTCCTGGAGAGCCTGACGCCGACCCAGCAGGTCGTGGCCATCGTGCGCGACGAGCTTCGGGCGCTGCTGGGCGACGGCGAGGGCGGGCTGGCCCCGACCCGCCAGCGGCCGCAGGTGGTGTTGCTGCTCGGGCTGCAGGGGGCGGGGAAGACCACCACCACCGTCAAGCTCGCCAAGTGGCTGGAACGGCAGGGCCGGCACGCGCTGGTGGTGTCGACGGACGTGCGGCGGCCGGCCGCCATCGAGCAGTTGGGGGTGCTGGCCCGCGAGGCCGGGGTCCGGGTGCACGAGCCGGATCCGGGTACCGGCGTGGCGGCCCGGGCGAAGGGGGCGGTGGAGTCGGCGCGCGAGCTGGGGTTCGACGCGGTGCTCGTCGATACCGCGGGACGGCTGCACATCGCCGACGACCTGATGCGCGAGCTCGAGACGCTCAAGGTCGCGGTCGAGCCGTCCGACCTGCTCTACGTGGCCGATGCGATGACGGGGCAGGACGCCATCAAGAGCGCCGGCGAGTTCAACCGGCGGGTCGGCATCGACGGCGTGGTGCTGACCAAGATGGACGGCGACGCCCGGGGCGGCGCCGCGCTGTCCGTGGTCTCGGTGGTCGGCGTGCCCGTGACCTTCGTCGGCGACGGCGAGCGCATCGACGACTTCCACCCCTTCCAGCCCGACCGCCTGGTGTCGCGCATGCTCGGCATGGGCGACGTCCTCTCGCTCGTCGAGAAGGCCGAGCAGGTGGTGAGCCGCGACGAGGCGTCGCGGCTCGAGACCAAGATCCGACGAAACGACTTCACCCTGCAGGACATGCGGGACCAGTTGACGACGGTGAAGCGGATGGGGCCGCTGGATCGCCTCATGGACCTCATTCCCGGCATGGGGCAGATGGCCTCGCGCGCGCCCGGCGAGGTGGACACGGCGGCGCTCGGGCGGACGATGGCCATCATCGACTCGATGACCCCGCTGGAGCGCTCCCGGCATCAGATCATCAACGGAAGCCGCCGCCGGCGGATCGCCCGGGGCAGCGGGACGACCGTACAGGAGGTCAACCGCCTCCTGCGGCAGTTCGTGGAGATGCGCCGGATGCTGCGCTCGGTCGGCGCCGCGGCGCGGTCCCGGAAGGGCAAGCGCGGCCGGCGGGCGATGGCCCTGCCGCCGGGCATGGGGTTTCCCGGGCGCTAGGCGTCTGCGCCGTAGAACGGTGCAGACTCCCGGCAGGGTTGGTTGGGCGCCCGGCGGAGCCGCGGGCGACGATGGGCGGGCCAGGAGAAGACAGCCGATATGCTGACTATTCGATTGAGTCGAGTGGGAACCACCAAGCGGCCGTTCTACCGGGTGGTGGTCATGGAATCGCACACCCCGAGGGACGGCCGCTTCGTGGAGTTGCTGGGGCACTACAATCCGCGCACCGAGCCCGAGACCGTGGAGGTCGATCACGAACGGGTGGCGTACTGGATCGGCAAGGGGGCCCGCCCCTCCGACACCGTCCGCACGCTGCTCGTGAGGCATCCCGCTCCGCCGCCGGCCGAGGCCGAGGCGGCGCCCGCCGCCGGCGACGAGGCGCCCGCCGCCGGTGACGAGGCGCCCGCCGCCGGCGACGAGCCGTCCGCCGCGGGCGACGCGGTGACGGCATGAGCCGTTCCCGAGACGTCGTCGAGGTCATCGCCCGCGAGCTGGCCGATAGCGCCGAGGACATCTCGGTGACGGAGCGGGAGGAGCGCGACACGACCTACGTCGAGCTGTCGACGGCGGGTCAGGACCTCGGGCGCATGATCGGGCGGCAGGGCCGCACCGCGGCGTCCATCCGGGTGCTGGCGGGGCTCGCGGCCGAGTCCGAGGACCGGCGTGTGGTGGTCGACTTCGTCGACGAGCACCAGGAGTCTGCGCCGTAGAACAGACTCCTGGCGGGTTGGTTGGGCGCCCGGCGGAGCCGCAGGCGACGACGGGCGGGCGAGGAGTCGCCGTAGAACGGCGCGGACTCCTGTCGGGTTGGTTGGGCGCCGGGCAGAGCCCGAAGGCGACGATTGGCAGGCGCGGACCGTTGCCGGGGGCGGCAAGCGGACGCAACGGCGCGGGAGGGTTCCGGCGTGGAGCGGCCGGGCATTCGGTGCGGGCCAGGGCCTTCGGAGGCGTCCCTCGCGGCCGGGCCGGACTGGGACGCGATGATCTCGGTGGGCCGCGTCGCCCGGGCGCACGGGAACGCCGGGCGCGTCGTCATCGACCCGGACACCGACTTTGCGGAAGACCGGTTCAGCCCCGGGAACGCCGTCTACGTGCGCCGCGGCGACGACGTCGAACGGCTCGTGCTCCGGGACGTGCGCTTCCATCGGGGCCGGCCCATCGTCGGTTTCGACGGCGTGTCGACCATCTCCGGCGCCGAGGCCCTGGCGAGGGCCGACGTCCGGGTGCCGGCGGAGTCCCTGGGGCGCCTGCCGGCCGGTACGTTCTACCATCACGAGCTGATCGGGTGCCGTGTGGAGACGGTGGCGGGACGGACGGTGGGCACGGTGGCTTCCGTCGAGGGGGACGGCGAGGCGCACCGGCTGGTCGTGGACGACGGGTCCGCCGAGGTGCACGTGCCCCTGACCGCCCCTATCTGCGTGCGGGTGGATCCGCGCGAGCGGGTCATCGTCGTCGACCCGCCGGAGGGACTGCTCGAGCTCAACCGTTAGGTCGCGCCCGCGGCGCCACGTGAGGCGCCCGGCGACCGGGGGGACACTGCTGAGGTTCGACATCGTCACCGTCTTCCCGCAGATGATGCGGACGATGGTGGGGGAGGGCGTCCTCGGCCGGGCCCTGGAGCGCGGCGTCGTGCGGCTCGGCGTGCACGATCTGCGCGACTACACGAGCGACCGGCACCGCACCGTCGACGACGTGCCCTACGGCGGGGGACCGGGGATGGTGCTGAAGGCGGAGCCGTTCATCGCGGCGGTGGGCGCCATCCGGAGCCGGCACGGCGTTCCCGATGCGGTGGCGCTGATGTCGCCGCAAGGGCGGGCGTTCTCGCACCGGGAGGCGCTGCGGTTGAGCCGGCTGCGGCACGTGGTGCTGCTGTGCGGCCGCTACGAGGGGGTCGACGATCGCGTGCGGGACATGGTGGCCACGGAAGAGATCTCCATCGGCGACTACGTGCTGACGGGGGGAGAGCTGCCGGCGGCGGTGGTGGTCGACGCGGTGGCCCGGTTCGTCCCCGGCGTGGTCGGCGACGCCCGCTCGGTCGACGACGATTCGTTCGTGCGCGGGCCCTTCGACCACCCGCACTTCACGCGGCCGGCGGAGATAGGCGCCCACGCGGTGCCCGAGGTTCTGCTCTCGGGGCATCACGGGGAGATACGCCGCTGGCGGAAGCGGGAGGCGTTGAGGCGGACGCTGGCGCGCAGGCCGGACCTGCTGGAGGGGGCGGCGCTCGACAGCGAGGATCGGGAGATCCTGGAGGAACTGGACGGCGTCGGCGAGGCGTGATCGGCCTCACGGAGCCGATGCAAGCGGCGGTGCGGCCGGTCCGGCCCGGTCGACGCAAACCTGGAGCGTCAGATGAGTGTGATGGAGACGATAGAGCAGGAGCAGTTGCGCGAGCGCCCCGACCTCCGGCCGGGCCTGACGGTTCGCGTGCACGTCAGGATCCGCGAGGGCGGGAAGGAGCGCATCCAGGTCTTCGAGGGCGTCGTCATCTCCATTCGCCGCGGCGGTCCCCGGGCGACGTTCACGGTGCGGAAGGTGTCGTTCGGCCAGGGCGTGGAACGCATCTTCCCCCTGCACTCGCCCTCGATCGACAAGATCGAGGTCGGGCGCGCGGCCCGGGTGCGGCGCGCCAAGCTCTACTTCCTTCGCGGCCTGCGTGGGCGCGCGGCGCGGCTGCGCGAGCGGCGCCGGCCCAGCGAAGGCTCGAAGAAGTAGGCCGTCCCGGGTGGCAGCGCGCCGGCATCGACCGCCGTCGGCCCGGCGCACGGCCGAGAATGCGTTGCGCCGCCTGGGCTTTACCCGCATCGCGGGGGTCGACGAGGCGGGCCGGGGATGCCTGGCCGGGCCCGTGGTCGCCGCCGCGGTGGTGCTTTCCGAGCGGCGCCTCGTCGGGCTTCGGGACTCGAAGCTGCTGACCGGCGCGGCCCGCGAGCGACTGTACGACCGCATCCTGGACGCCTGCCTGACCTGGGGGGTGGGCGTGCGGGGGGCGGACGAGGTCGACCGGCTGAACGTGCATCGGGCGTCGCTGGCCGCGATGCGGGATGCCCTGCGCGGTCTCGCGCCCTCGCCCGACTTCGTGCTCGTGGATGCGTTCCGCATCCCGTCCGTCTTCATTCCCCAACGCGGCGTGGTCGGCGGCGACCGGCGGTGCGCGTGCATCGCCGCCGCCTCGATCGTGGCCAAGGTGACTCGCGACCGCGAGATGCTCAGCCTGCATCGGGCGGACGGACGCTATGGATTCGACCGCCACAAGGGATACGCGACGCCGGAGCACCTCGCCGCATTGGCCCGCCACGGCCGTTCTTCGGTGCATCGCCGGACGTTCCGGCCGGCCTCTTTGCCGGATGTCTGATACCATCGTGCAGGGCGCTCCTGGCCCCGCGGGGAGGGCGAGATTCACCGACTGGCGCGGATCCTGCTGATCGTCTACTTCCTGGAGACGGGTCTGGTGCTGCTCGTGGCGCCATGGTCGATCGTGTGGGAGCGGAACCTGTTCGTCGAGATCCTGCCCGCCTGGGCAAGCGTGGCCCGGCTGCCCGGCGTCCGGGGCATGGTGTCGGGCGTCGGCCTCGTGACCCTCGCCATCGGCTTCTGGGAGCTGACGGCGGCCGTGAGCGCGTCGCTCCGACGGCGGCGCGGCGCCGGGAGCGAGCGACTGGCGCCGCCCGGCGGCGGGGTGGATCGCGCGCTCGCGGAGGAGGGCGGTTCCTGGCCGCGGAAGCCCTGACGAGGCGGCCGGTCGTCTCGCTGGTCACGAGCCGGCGCCGGCTGGCGCCGCACGGCGACGGCTCCGACCTCCTGAAGCGGCAGATCGAGTCGGCGGTCCGGGCGCGCGTCGACCTGATTCAGATCCGGGAGCCCGACCTCTCCGACCGCGAGTCGGTGGGCCTGGTGCGCTGGGCGGTCGACGTCGCACGGGGGACCCGAAGCCTGATTCTGGTCAACGAGCGATTCGACGTGGCGTTGTCGGCGGGGGCGGCGGGGGTGCATCTCCGGAGCTCGTCGGTTCCGGCGCCGGTGATGCGGGGCCATCTGCCCCCCGGGTTCCTGGTCGGGCGTTCCGTGCACGCGGCGGGAGAGGCGGCGCGGGTGGCCGCGGCGGGCGGTGTCGACTATCTGACCCTGGGCACCGTCTACCCATCGGCGTCGAAGCCGGGACGGCCTGCCTGCGGCGTGGGCGCGCTCGCCGCGACAGCCCGGGCGGTACGCCTTCCGGTATTGGCGATCGGCGGCGTGACCGTCGACAAGGCGAGTGAGGTGCTGGCCGCCGGAGCGGCAGGGACGGCGGCGATCGGGCTCTTCGCGGAGCCCGGGCCCGCAGGCACCTTCGACTCACTCAGCGCTATCGCAGCGGAGATCCGCAGATGCTCGGAGAGACACTGAACGTCATGCCCGCCGATTCCGGTTCCTCGCGCGACGCGGGCGCGAACGTGGGGGGGCGCCTTCGCGAGGCGCGCGAGGCCAGGAACATGGAGCTCCGGGACATAGCCTCCACGACGAAGATCTCCATCGGCGCGCTGGAGGCCCTCGAGCAGAACGACTTCGATCCGTTGCCGGGCGGCATCTTCACGCGCGCCTTCGTCCGGGCCTACGCGAGCGAGGTCGGCCTGGATCCCGAACAGACGACCCGCGACTTCATGGCGCAGGCGCCGGCCGAGGCCGGCCACGACCCCGTCCGGCTCGACGAGGAGCAGATGCCCAGCCGTCGGCAGGTGGTCGAGACCGTGTTCAAGCTCCTCATCATCGGCGTGCCCCTGGCGGGACTGCTGTTCCTGGGGCTGCGCGGCACCTCGACCGTGTCCCCGGCTCAGGGAGAAGCCGGCGGCCCGATCGCGGCGGTGGCCGAGCCGGTCTCCCCACCGCCCCCCGCGCCGGTCGCGGTCGAGGCGGCGGCGGTTCGAGAGCCTCTGGCCATCGTGCTGAGGCCCCGCGGCGAGAGCTGGGTGTCGATGACGGTCGACGGCGACCGCGTCTTGTCCCGCATCATGCAGGCCGGCGAAGAAGAGTCCTACGAGGCCGAGGACGAGATTACCATCAACATCGGCAACGCGGGGCAGTTCGACTTCGAGATCAACGGGCAGACCGCGCGTTCGCTGGGCGGCCGGGGCGAGGTGGCGACGGCCACGATCACGCACGAAAACTACCTCAGCTACGTGGAACCGTAACGGCCGCCGAAGGAAGCCCGCCGTCTCCTTGACGGGTCCGGGCGCGAGCCGGCTCGGGGGGCCGAGGATCGCGGTGCCCTCATCCGGGTCGCGGCCCACGCCGGAATCGCCCCTGGAAGGTCGTCAGTCGAGCCTCTCAACGCGGAGGCCGTCGAGGTCGATGGGACTGTCGAGGAGGCGGGCGCCGGCGCTAGCCAGCGCGTCGCGCACGGCGTCGCGGCGGTCCGGGTCGACGAGGAAGAAGACGCACCCGCCGCCGCCCGCGCCGCAGACCTTCCCGGCCGTCGCGCCGGCCGCGGTCGCGGCCGCGAACAGCCGATCGATGGCCGGCGTGGTCACCCCGGGCGCGAGCGCCTGTCGTTCGCGCCATTCCAACGTCACCTGCCGCGCGAGCGCCGTCCAGTCGTGGCGGATCAGGGCGTCCCGGGTCGCCGCCGCGATCTCCGCGATGCGCCCGAGGTGCGCGACGACCGTCGAGTCGCCCTCGATGTGCCGCCGGGTAATCTCCCAGTTGTTGATGCCCGACGACCGGGAGTCGCCGCTGTAGGCGAGCACGAGGCGGCGTTCGAGCTCGGCGGGGTCGACGTCGAGGGGGACCCGGCGGACTCCCGCCGGCCCGAGCTCGACGGCCGCGATGCCGCCGTAGCAGGCGGGCCGGTAGTCCTGCACGCCGGTCGGAATGCCCAGCGTCCGGGCCTCCAGGTTCATCGCGAGGGTCAGGAGCTCTTCGGGCGGGAAGTCGCGCCGGCACCACGCGGCGAGCGCGGCGCAGACCGCGACGTTGAGGGCGGAGGACCCCGCGATGCCCGCCCCCAGCGGCGATGCCGCGCGCGTCGCCACGCGCACGCCGTCGACCTCGAAGAACCGGACGATGTGGGCGAGCAGACGGCTGCCGCCGTCGGTGGCGAGCTCGCGCCACGTGTCGGCGCGGAGGTCGGCGCCGGTGTCCTCCGACACGATCTGTACGCGGTGGTCCGGGCTCGTCGACACCGTGCACGCGGCGCGCTGACCGATGGCCGCGTTCACCGTCTGCGCGCCCGGGTGGAAGAGGTACAGGGGCCAGATGTCGAGGGTGCCCCCGGCGAGGTCTATGCGGGTGGGGGCCGACGCGCGCACTTGCACCCGGGCATTATAATCGCGGGGTGTCGTCCTTCCGTCGGCCGGCCGGCGCCGGCCCGAGGCGCGCGCGCCGCGCGCATCCCTTCCGATTCGAGAGGAACGGCCGGCCATGAGTCCGCTGCATCGTCAGGTGGGGCAGGTGATGTTGGCCGGGTTCGGCGGGTCCACGGTGCCGGTGGAGCTCCGTGCGCTCGCGCGCGAGTGGGACCTCGGCGGGGTGGTGCTGTTCGCCCGCAACGTCGAGGCGCCGGACCAGGTGGCGGAGCTGGCCTTCGAGGCCCGGGAGCTCGCACGCGAGACCCCGCTGTGGGTGGGGATCGACCAGGAAGGGGGGCGGGTCGCCCGCCTGCGGGCGCCGTTCACCGAATGGCCGGCGATGGCGCATCTCGGGAGGCAGGGTGCCGACGACCTCGCACGCCGCTTCGCGGGGGCCCTGGCGGCGGAGCTGTCGGCGGTGGGCGTGACCCTCGACTTCGCGCCGGTCCTCGACCTCTTCGACGAGGCCGCGGACCCCGTGATCGGGGACCGGGCGCTCTCGTCGGATCCGGACACGGTGGGACGACTCGGGTCGAGCATCGTCGCCGGCCTGCAGGAAGGCGGCGTGGCCGCCTGCGCCAAGCACTTTCCGGGACACGGCGCCGTCCGGGTCGATTCCCACGACGAGCTGCCGGTGGTCGAGCACGACCCGGAGCGGCTGCGCGCGCACGAGATGGCGCCGTTCCGGGCCGCCGTCGCGGCGGACGCGGCGGCGGTGATGACCGCGCACGTGGTCTATCCCGCGCTCGACGAAGAGCGTCCCGCGACCCTGTCGCGCGCCATCGTCGACGGCATCCTGCGGCGCGAGTGCGGCCACCGCGGACTCGTCATGACCGACGATCTGGAGATGGGGGCGATCACCGCCCACCGGACGGTGGAGGAGGCGGCGGTGGAGGCCATCGCCTGCGGCTGCGACACCGTCCTCGTCTGCGGGGCGTCGGTCGAGCGGCACGCGTCGGTGCTGGAGGCGATCGTCCATGCCGCCGAGGACGGCCGCCTCGACCCGCGCCTCGTCGAACAGGCGTGCGCGCGCCATCAGCGCGTCAAGGCGCGCTTCCTCGCCGGCGAGCGTCCGCGCCGCCCGCTCTCGCGCCGGCAGTTGCTGGAGCGCATCGGCTCCGACGAGCACCGGGCGCTGGCAGAGGCGATGCGGCGGGCCTGACGCGGCGCCGCCCGCGGCCGGCCTCGCGCCCCGGCTCCGACGAGCACCGGGCGCTGGCGGAGGCGATGCGGCGGGCCTGACGCGGCGCCGCCCGCGGCCGGCCTCGCGCCCCGGCTTCGACGAGCACCGGGCGCTGGAGAGGCGATGCGGCGGCCTGACGTCGGCGCCGCCGCCCACGGCCGACGTCCCGCCCCGGGGCGGCCGATACGAGTCCTGACGCCATGCGACGCGCCATCGCGGAGGTCGACGCCTGATGCGGAAGCCGCGCCGCCTCGTGCCCGGCGACCGGATGGCGGTGGTGGCGCCGGCCAGCGGGTTCGACCGCGACCGTTTCGATCGGGGCGTGGCCGAGATCGCGCGGCTCGGGCTCGAGCCGGTGCTGACCGACGGGGTCTTCGAGCGGCGGGGATACGTGGCGGGAGAGGCCCGGGGCCGGGCCGCGGCCCTGACCGCGGCGTGGCGCGACCCCGGCATCGCCGCCGTGATCGGCGCCCGGGGCGGCTACGGGAGCGCGCAGTTGCTTCCGCTGCTCGACCGTGCCGACCTCGGCGGGGCGCCGAAGGCGTTCATCGGCCACAGCGACCTCACCGCCCTCCTCGTCTATCTCACCATCCACTGCGGGGTCGTGTGCTTCCACGGACCGACGGTCGTCAACCTCGCCGGCGGCGACGCGGCCTACGACCCCGGCTCGTTCCTGGGCAGCCTGACGACCCCGGCGCCGATGGGAGAGCTGGCCTGCGACGGGGTCCGGACGCTCCGGCCGGGCGACGCGCGCGGCCCCCTGCTCGGGGGCACCCTCACCCAGTTGGCGGCGTCGCTCGGCACGCCCCAGGCGTTCTCCCCGCCCGACGGCTACGTGCTGCTGCTCGACGACGTCGGTGAGCGCCCGTTCCGGATAGACCGCATGCTGACCCAGTTGATCGGAAGCGGGGTGCTCGGCCGGGCCGCCGCCGTCGTGTGCGGAGAGCTGCCCGGCTGCGACGAGCCCGGCGGCGAGCTGACCGCGTGCGGCGTCGTCGCCGATCTGCTCGACGCCTTCCCCGGGCCGGTGCTGTTCGGGTTTCCCACCGGACATACGTCGGGGCCGGCCCTGACGGTGCCCCTGGGGGTCGAGGTGCGGGTGGTCGGCGGCGCGCGCCCGCGCCTCGCCGTGACCGAGGCGGCGGTCTGCTGACCTCGGCCGCGAGCCTGCGCGGCGAACGGCGCGGATTCCGCGCGGGTCGGGTGGGCGGCGGCGTCAGCGACGGGCGACGAACGGCGGGCGGGCGACGCCGGGACTGAGACGATGAAGGTCCACCTGATCGGCATCTGCGGCACGGCGATGGCCACCCTGGCCGCCATGTTGAAGGAAGAGGGGCACGAGGTCGTCGGCTCCGACCAGCACGTCTATCCGCCGATGAGCGACTTTCTCGCGGAACGGGGAATCCCGTGCCGGGACGGCTTCGACGCCGCGAACGTCACCGCGGACATCGACCTGGTGGTGGTCGGGAACGCGGTGTCGCGCGGCAATCCGGAGGTCGAGGAGGTGCTCGACCGCGGGCTCCGGTACCGCTCGCTGCCCGAGACGGTCCGCGAGACGTGGCTCTGGGACCGCCGGTCCATCGTCGTCGCCGGCACCCACGGCAAGACGACGACGGCGTCGCTGGCGGCGTGGCTGCTCACCGAGGGCGGGCGCGACCCGAGCTTCCTCATCGGCGGCGTGACCGGCAACTTCGGGTCGAGCTGCCGGCTGGGGCAGGGGCGCGAGTTCGTGATCGAGGGCGACGAGTACGACAGCGCCTTCTTCGACAAGACCGCGAAGTTCCTGAAGTACCTGCCGGACATCGCGGTGGTCGGCAACCTGGAGTTCGATCACGCGGACATCTACGCCGACTTCGACGCGATCCGGGTGGCGGTCCGCCGTTTCGTCGCCCTGCTGCCGCGGCGCGGGCGGCTGCTCGTGGGCGCCGACAGCCCCGCCGCGCTGGAGATGGCCGAGGGGGCGCCGTGCCGCGTGGAGACGTTCGGCCTGGCCGGCGACGCCGATTGGCGGGCCACGGAGATCGAGCCGGGCCCGGACGGCACCCGGTTGACGGTCGTCCACCGCGGCTCGCCGGTCGGGCGGGTGCGGATGCCGCTGGTCGGGGACTTCAACGTGCGGAACATGCTGGCCGCCTTCGCGGTGGCCCGCGCGGTCGGACTGGAGGTTCCCGCCATCATCGACGCGATCGGCCGCTTCGCCGGCGTGCGCCGGCGTCTCGAGGTCCGGGGGCGTGAGCGCGGGGTGACCGTGTACGACGACTTCGCCCACCACCCGACCGCGGTGCGCGAGACGCTGGCGGGGCTGCGGGCGGCGTTCCCGTCCCGCCGCATCTGGGCCCTGTTCGAGCCGCGGTCGGCCACCGCGTGCCGGCGGGTCTTCCAGGCGGCGTTCGCGGAGGCCTTCGGCGATGCGGACGAGACGCTGATATGGCGCGTGTACCGCTCGGCCCTGCCGCCCGCCGAGCGCCTTTCCGAGCCGGAGCTGGCGGGGGCGATCCGGGCCGGGGGCGGACGCGCCCGGTTCCTGCCCGAGCTGTCGGACATCGTGCAGGCGGTGACCGACGAGGCCCGCGACGGCGACCTCGTCGTCGTGATGTCGAACGGGGCGTTCGGGGGCGTCCATGGCCGGCTTCTCGACGCGCTCGCGGCGTCGTCGGCCGGCGGCGCCGGGGCCGGGCGCCGCACCGGCGCGGCGGAGACGCGGCCCGACGGGCCATGACGCGTGCGACTGAACCCGGCCCGCTCGTCGTCGCCTTCGGATCCGCCGGGCGCCAACCACCTTGCGGGAGTCCGCGCCGTTCCACGGCGCAGACGCTGGCCCGCCCGTCGTCACCTCGGTTCCGCGGAGCGCGAACCGACCCCGCGGGAGTCCGCGCCGTTCCACGGCGCAGACGCTTGGCCCGCCAGTCGTCGCCTGCAGCTTCGCCGGGCGCCCGACCGACCCCGCGGGAGTCCGCGCCGTTCCACGGCGCCTCGGCATCGTGTCAGAATGAGCAACCCATGACAGGGTGGAGACCGTGACAGACGGGGCGCGTCCGGCCCGGGACTGGCGCATTCGGCCCGCCGGCGACGCCGCCGTCGCCCTCGAGTTCGAGGCGCGCATCGACCCCGGCGTCAACGCCCGGGTGACCGCGGCGGCGGCGCGGGTCGAGGCGGAGCGCCTCCGGGGCGTGCGCGACATCGTCCCGAGCTACCACGCGGTCACGGTGTACGTCGATCCCCTGCGGACGGACGCCGGCCGGGTGTGGGCGGCGCTCGAGGAGGCCGCGGCCGCGCCGCCGCCCGCCGCCGACGCGGCGCGCGAGGTCGTCATCCCGGTGCGCTACGGCGGCGCGGGAGGGCCGGACCTGGAAGAGGTGGCGGCCTTCGCGGGATGCCCGGCCGACGAGGTGGTCCGGCGCCACGCCGCGACCCTCTATCGCGTCTACATGGTCGGTTATCTCCACGGCTTCGCCTATCTCGGCATCGTGGACCCCCGCATCGCGATGCCCCGGCGCGCCACCCCCCGCCTCGCGGTGCCGGCCGGGTCGGTGGGCATCGCGGGAGCGCAGACCGGCGTGTATCCGACGGCCGCGCCGGGGGGCTGGCGCCTCATCGGCCGCACCACGGTGCGGATGTTCGACGCCGGGCGCAATCCCCCGGGGCTCGTCGGCCCCGGCGACCGGGTCCGCTTCGAGCCGCTGCCGCCCGGGGCGCCGGCGGCGGGAGACGGGGCGTGATCCGGGTGGCGGAGCCGGGGTTCCTGACCACCGTGCAGGACGGCGGACGGTGGGGCTGCCAGCACCTCGGCGTGCCCGTCGCGGGCCCCATGGACCCGGTGTCCCACCGGACCGCCAACCTGCTCGTCGGCAACCCGGCGGACGGCGCCGCCCTCGAGGTGACCCTGGTCGGCCCGGAGATCGAGTTCCTGGATGACACGACCTTCGCCGTCGCCGGCGCGCGTTTCGACCTGTTCCTCGACCAACGGCCGACGGCGACCGGCGTCGCCGCGCGCGCCGGCCGGGGGAGCCGTCTCCGGTTCGGCCGGCGCACGGCGGGCGCGCGCGCCTACCTCGCGGTGCGCGGGGGCATCGACGTGCCCCCGCGGCTCGGCAGCCGGAGCACCGATCTCGCGAGCCGCCTCGGCGGCCTCGGCGGCCGGCCCCTCCGGCCCGGCGACCGGCTGGACGTGGGGGCGTCCGGCGGCGCCCCGGTCCCGGGCGGGCGGCGCGTCCCCGGCTTCCCCCTGCCGGCCGGCGGCGCCAGGGTGCGATTCGTGCCGGGCGCGGATGGGCAGCGGTTCGAGGCCGGCGCCCTCGAGCGCCTTCCCGACGGCCGCTTCACCGTCGGGTCCGACTCGAACCGGATGGGCTACCGGCTGCAGGGGCCCGCGATCGGCCTCGCCGATCCCGCCCCGGTCCTCTCGACCGCCACGCCCGCGGGGACGATTCAGGTACCGCCCTCGGGCCAACCGATACTGCTCATGGCGGATCGGCAGACCACCGGCGGCTACGCGGTGCTGGGGACCGTGATCACGGCCGACCTCGGCGTGGCCGGGCAGCTCGCGCCCGGCGACTGGGTCGCCTTCGACGCCTGCGGCCAGCGCGAGGCCTTCGCGGCTCTCGTCGAGCTGGAGCAGCAGTTGATGCGTCTGGCGCCGCCGCGCCACGGACCGGCCGGCGCGACCGGTGAGCAGCGGTCGATGCGTCTCGCGCCGCCGCGCCACGGACCGGCCGGCGCGACCGGTGAGCAGCCGTCGATGCGTGTGGCGCCGCCGCGCCACGGACCGGCCGGCGCGACCGGTGAGCAGCGGTCGATGCGTCTCGCGCCGCCGCGCCGCGGGCCGGCCGGCGCGACGGGCGACGCGGGGGGCGAGACCGGATGACCGCCGCCTTCACGACGGGGCCGGCCGGCGCCTGCCCATCCGCCCCGCCGTCGGCCGCGGCGGTCGACGCGGCGGGGGTCCGCCTCGCGGCGCTCTTCGGAGGCCGACTTCGCCGGCGGGCGCCGCTCGCCGGCCTCACCACCTTTCGCACTGGGGGAGCCGCCGACTGGCTGGTCGAGACGGCGCGGGCGTCGGAGCTCGCGGCGGCGATCCGTATCGTGAACGGGCTGGGGCTGCCGTTGACCGTGCTCGGCGGCGGCTCGAACGTGCTCGTGGCCGACGACGGCGTGCGCGGGCTCGTCGTGCGGCTGCGCCACGGGACGATCTCGCGCACCGCGGCGGGCACGGTGCGGGCGGACGGCGGCGTCACCGTCAACCACCTCGTGCGCTGGACGGTTCAGCGCGGCCTGTCGGGCCTCGAGCGGTGGGCCGGGACCCCGGGCACGGTGGGCGGCGCCGTCCGCGGCAACGCGCACTTCGACGGCCGCCTGATCGGGGACCTCGTGACCGCGGTCGGGGTGGTGGACAGCGCCGGCTCGGAGCTCGTCGTGCCGCGGGCGTCCATGGGCTTCGGCTACGATGAGAGCCGCGTGCAGCACACCGGCGAGCTCGTCCGCTGGGCGGAGTTCCGGGTGGGCCGGGGCGAGGCGGCGGCGCTGCGGGCGGCGGCCCGGCGCTCGCTGGCCTTTCGCAAGCGGACGCAGCCCCTCGGGCAGGCGTCGGCGGGCTGCGTGTTCCAGAACCCGCGGCCCGGGGACGGCCCGCTGCCGGACGGGGTGCCGCGGTCGGCCGGCGCCCTCATCGAGCGCGCCGGGCTCAAGGGACGCCGCATCGGCGGGGCGGTGGTGTCGCCGCGGCACGCCAACTTCATCGTGAACGAGGGCGGCGCCCGGGCCGCGGACGTTCGCCGCCTGATCGAGTCGTGCCGGGCGGCGGTGGCCGAGCGGTTCGGCGTGGTCCTGCGCGACGAGGTCGTGTACCTGGGCGAGTTCGAGGCACGAGGCGCGGCCCGGGGGGCGGCGCCGTAGGCCGCGGACACCGCGAGGACGGCGCCGAGAGAACGGCGCGGGTTTCTGACGGCTGGGCGCCGGGAAGGAGGCCGTAGCGGGACCTTGCGGTCGCGTCGGGCGACGATTGGCCGGCTGGCGCGAAGCGGGTTGCCCGGAGGGGCGCGGGCTCCTGCGGCGTCGGGCGCCGAGAAGCCGCCGACGGTTTGCGGGCCGGCGCGAAGCGGATTTTCCCGGGGAGGCGCGAACTCCTGCAGGGTTGGCGCCGAGCGAAGGCCGTAGCGCGACCTTGCGGTCGCGTCGGGCGAAGACTGGCGGGCCGGCGCGAAGCGGAATCCCGAGAGTTGCCGGGCGGGAGCCGTGAGACGGACGGTTCCCGGGCATGGAAACGACGACATGGCGAAACCGGTGGGAAGCAGCTTCACGAGCCTGGTGGTCGAGGGCGGTCATCGCCTGGAAGGCCGGATCGACGTCGGGGGCAACAAGAACGCGGCGCTGCCGCTGCTGGCGGCCTGCCTCCTCACGGACGGGGCCTGCGTCCTCACCAACGTCCCCCGCATCAAGGACGTGCAGGTGATGTCGGACCTGCTGCGGGGGCTCGGGGCCGTGATCGAGGGGGAGGGGACCGCGACCCTGCGGGTCGACTGCGCCGGGGTCACCGGCGACGTCCCCGACCGCGACCTCGTGGGCCGGCTGCGGGGCTCGGTGCTGCTGTGCGGCCCCCTGCTGGCGCGGCGGGGCCGGGTGCGCCTCGCCCCCCCGGGCGGCGACTTCCCGGCGCGGCGCACGTTGTCGGCCCATCTGCAGGCGCTCGAGGCGATGGGGGGGCGTCGCCTGACGGACCGCGGGGGCGACTTCGTCCTCGAAGCGCCGGACGGCCTGCGCCCGGCCTCGCTGTACCTCGTGGAGGCGTCGGTGACGGGGACCGAGACCGCCCTGCTGGCCGCCGCCGCCGCCCCCGGCGTCAGCGAGATCCGGCATGCGGCCTGCGAGCCCCACGTGGCCGAGCTGTGCCGCTTCCTCACGCGGATGGGGGCCGAGGTCGAGGGGACCGGCACGTCGACCCTGCGCGTCGCCGGCGGCGGGCGGCTCGCCGGGGTCGAGCACCACCTCGGCGGCGACTACATCGAGGCGGGGAGCTGGGCCGTCGCGGCGGCGGTGACGGGCGGCGAGATCGACGTGCACGGCGCCGCCGCCGGCGACCTCGAGCCCATCACCTCGGTGCTGAAGCGAATGGCCATCGACTGCGACGTGGACGACGACCGGCTTCGGCTGCGCCCCTCGCGGCCCGAGGCGGTGCGGCAGATCACCACCGCGCCGTGGCCGGGCTTCCCGAGCGACATGGTCAGCCTCATCTGCGTGCTCGCCACGCAGGCGCGGGGGGCGACGCTGATCCACGACTGGATGTACGAGCTGCGGCTGTTCGCCCTCGAGCAGTTGAGCGGCATGAGCGCCAACCTCTTCCTGTGCGATCCCCACCGCATGATCGTCAACGGCCCCGCCGCCCTGACCGGCCGCACCCTCGACAGCCGGGACCTGCGCTCGGGCATGGCCCTGATCGCGGCGGCGCTGGCCGCCGAAGGCACCAGCCGCATCCATCCCCTGGAGACGGTCGAGCGCGGCTACGCGCAGCTCGTCGAGCGGCTCCTCGCCCTGGGCGCGCGCATCGACGTCGAGGGCCGCTGACGTCCGCGGGTCACCGCGGATCGAGGGGCGGGGGGAGTATGGGGAGGACCTGTCCGGGGTCGAAGTCCCGGGGCAGGGGCGTCGGGTCGCGCGGCGGCCGCAGGGCGCCCGGAATGGGCACCGGCTGCGTCGTGTTCCGGTTGATCACGTCCAGGGGAGCGCCGGTGTCGCCGTCGAACCGGAACGCCCGCAGGTCGGCTTCCTGCAGGTCGAGGCCCCGGACGATGCGGGGAGTCAGCGTCACGATGATGTCGGTCTCCTGCGTCTCCAGGCGGTTGCGCGCGAACAGACGGCCGATGACCGGCAGGTCGCTCAGGCCGGGTATGCCCTCCATCACCTCGCGCTCGTCGTCCCGGATCAGCCCCGCAAGAATGCTGGTTTCCCCGTTTCGCAGGCGAATCGTCGTTTCGATGGAGCGCTGGCCGATCGTCGGGATGTCGCCGTAGCCGACGCCCGACAGCGTGCTGACCTCGATTTCCAGCGCCAGGGAAACCTCGTCCTCGTGGTGGATCTGGGGCGTGACCCCGATTCCGACGCCGACGTCGCGGTACTGGAAGGACGTCACCGGCTGCTGCTGGAGGCCCCCGGCCGCGAACGGCGTGAACGTGGTGACGGGGATGGGTATCTGGTCGCCGAACTGCGCCGCGGCGGTCTCGCCCGCCAGCATGCGGAGATGGGGGTTGGCCAGGGTGTGCGTGTGCCGGTCCCGCTTCAGGAGGCGGTAGAACAGCCCGGGGAGATCGGCGATGAAGACGTCCGCGGCGCTCAGGCTGCCCAGCTCGTCGATGAACAGGCCGTTCGGGGCGTCGACGCCCAGCGCACCCTCGATGCCCGGGGAGCCCGGTGTCGCGAACTGCAAGCCGTAGGCCCGCAGCCGTTGGCGGTCGACCTCCAGCAGCTCGACGTCGACCACGACCTCGGGCGGGGCCTTGTCGACGGCGGCGATGAGCCGGGCAGCAGCCGCCACCCGATCTGGCGTGTCGCGGATCGACAGCGACCCGGTGGCGCTGACCACGGACAGCCGGCGCAGGTCGAGGACGAGGCGGAGCATGTTGACGGTCTCCTCCAGGTCCGCGTTGCTCACGTAGAAGGTCCGGACGATCTCCTCCTGGTACTCGGTCCGCTTCGCGGGCGTGTCCGGAACCACGGTGACGGTGCGGGGCGCGGTGACGCGATAGAAGTTCCGCGTGGAGCGGGTGACCGACCCCAGGGCGGCGGAGAGCCGGGCGCCGCGCAGATCGACGGACGTCCGCCGGTCGACGAAATCGGGATCGAAGACGACGTTGACGTCCGAGAACAGGCCCAGCGCGGTGAGGATGTCGCGGGTGCTCGCGTCGCGGAAGACGAGCGAGTCAGGCAGCACCTCGTCCGGCAGCTCCAGCCCTTCGGCGGGCAGGAAGCGGGTACGTTCGATCAACGCCTCGATCTCGGTCTGACCGGCGCGAAGAGCGGCCTCGCGCATCCGGACCCGCTCGGCCGTCTCGCGCAGGGCATCCTGGACGTCTGCGTTGGACGGATTCAGCTCGGCCGCGATCCGGAACTCGACCAGCGCGTCCTCGTGGTTCCCCAGCCCGGCGAGGCGGAGCCCTTCCGCCTGGTGGTACTGCGCGGCGCGCAGCCGCGCGCGCTCGAGCTCCCGCTGGAGCGCCCGGTCGTTCGGACGCTCCTCGAGGGCCCGCGTGTACTCGATCACCGCCTCATCGAAGTTCTCGGCCAGCTCCGCCGTGCGGGCCCGGTCCCGGGCGGTCGTCGCGCAGCCGGCGGCGGCGATCAGGCAGAGGCACACCGCGACCAGCCCCGCCGCGACGGGCCGCGTCCGGCCTCCGGGGTCGAAAACATCGCCGAACCGCTGGCCTTCCCGTCCGACGGGTCCCGCGGAAGGCCTGCGCCGGCCCGTGGACGCCGCCGCCCCCCGAGGCCGCGCGTCCCCGCCGGGCGCCGTTCCCCGGCGCGGGCCGCCAGCGCGCCGAAACTCCGGGCTAGCGGAACGTGCCGGCGGCGGTGGTGTCGATGACATCGGCATCCCGTGGAATCTCGAAGGTGAACGGGCGGTCGGACAGCCCCACGTTCTCCCGGAGGTTCGAGAAGAAGAAAGTGGAGATGCCGCCCTGCAGGTCGTAGGCCACCAGCCGGACGATGGCCAGGGAAGGCGCGTCGACGACCACGACCAGGAACTCGAAGTCGCGCTCGGTGCGGGTGGGCGTCAGCCGCAGGACCCGGCTGTTCGGGGGCGGGTCGTCGACGGCGTCGAACGCCGCCGTGAAGTCGGTCTCGAAGCTCCCCCGGCCGGCGAGGAAGAGGGCCGGCGTGGTGGCCTCGCCGTCGCGCGGCAGCTCGCCCACGATCACCTGGCGGTCTTCCGGCAGGTACGAATAGAGGTGCTCGCCGTCCGACAGGTACAGCTTGCGCTCGGGCTCCCGGTAGTCCCAGCGCATCCGGCCCGGCTTCTTGATGCTGACCCGGCCGCTCTCGACGAGGGTGGTCCGCAGCACGCCTCCCTGGTAGGTGTGCGTGAAGTCGGCGGTGAAGTCGCGGACGAGGCTGTAGCGGCGCTGAAGCGCGCGCTGCAGGTCTTCCGGCGTCTCTCCGAGCGGTTGCGCCCCGCCGCTCGAAGTCATGCCCCCGAGGTGCAGGCCGGCGGCGAGCAGCGTCGCTATCGAGCGGATCCAGTCACGCATCACGGGACATCGCCCCGCCGGTGGGCGAGGTTCGCGGGGGGCTGCACGACATCCGCATCGGGTCCGCGCCGCACTCACGGGGGTCGAACACGCAACCCCCGGATCAGCAGACCCACCCAGTCTCATCCTACCACGCACGCTCGAATCGAAGCGCGACGCGAAGGCGGCGTTTCTCGTCCGGGAAGCTCAGCTCCGTGGCGTCCGGGTCGACCGTGTGAGACGGAACCGGATGCGACGTCGGCCACGGTCTTCCGAGCCTCCTGCCAGCGTGCCTTGGAGCTCGGCGCGGCACGCGATCGATCGACGCCTGCGACGGGGCGGACACCGGTTTCGGGTCAGTCCGCCGTCTTGCGCCGCGGTCGGGCGTCGCGCGGTGGCGGGCGCGTCAGGGTGTCTACGGGGCTACCGTGATACCGGAGATGGGCGACAAGGGGACGACCAGGGAGGACGGCGAACGTGGGTCCGGGTAGTGGAGGAAGATCTGGAGCTGGTGGCGTCCGGCGTCGGCGGCTGCGAACCTGTACGGTATCGAGAAGCGGTTGCCCTCGATGGGAGCGCACTCGTAGATGTTGCGCGCGCTCCCGTAGGGAAGCCATTCCGCGCAGGCGATGTTGAAGTCGTCGCGCTCGGTCGTGGTCACCGCGCCTGAGATGGTCACGCTCTCGCCGACGGCGATGCGCGCGGGCACCGGCCCGTCGAGCTCCACGTCCCTGAACTCTCCCGGGGCGATCGGCACGTCGCCGGTCTCGGCCGTCTCCACGAGCTTGGCCGCGTGCAGCGGCGTGACGTCGGTTCGTAGCGGCACCACGCCGCCGGTGGCCTCGAAGAACGACGGAGCGCCGTCCCACGTGGTCGTCCCGCCGGTCGCCGCATGGCGGGCCGCGAAGAAGTTCCAGTAGCTCATTTCCTCGGCGGACAGCAACCCGTCCCGCGACACCACGACCGTCACCCGAGACCAGGTGTCGTCCACCGGCCCGCTACGCGCCCCGTGCCGGGCCAGCACGTCGTTGATGTGCACACGGCGCCAGGCGCCGTCGACTGCGGTTCCGACGTCGGGCGCGAACGCTTCGGTCTCGAACTGGCCCTGGTTCTCGAACACGAGGAGCTCCGGCACCGCCTCCGGCCCGATCAGCCCCATTCGATAGCGGGTGGTCGGATGCAGCAGGGCCGGGCCCGGGGTCCTTTCGATCACGTAGGCGCTCCCTCCACGGACCTCGGCCACCCGCCGCCTCACGTCGAGCACCGCGCCGGCGTAGACTTCGCCGGGATGAAGCAGGGGCGTGTGGCTGGCGGGGTCGCGCCCCGCGAGATCGATGCCGCCGGCGAGCCCCGACCAGTCCCAGTAGTCGACCCACTGGTGGCTGATGGCGTGCGTCGACGAGGCGTTGGACGTGAACGAAACGTCCGGATAGAGCTCCACCGAGCGAAGCACGCCGGCGCTGCCGTACGCTGCCGAATCGTCGAACACGGGCAGGGCGCCGAGGCCCGCGATGGGGTTGCGGACGTTGTGATGGAAGGCGTCGTAGGGCACGACGTGCGGCTGCCGGGGGACGAACGCGATCGACGCGTACTCGTCGCTGAAGTGCGCGTAGAACCGCCTTGCCGTCTCGTCGAGCTCGTGGCCGTAGTCGCCGGCCGACAGCCGGGCGTCGCCGAACTCCGGCATGACGAGGTTGACGACGTGGCTCGCGAATTGGGTGCCCGCGTCGATCTGCGTGATCTGCGCCGCAGGCACGTTCAGCGGCGTCAGGCGAAGCCGGATGGCGAACCTCTCGACGACGGCTTCGCCGGGGTTCGCCGCGCCGGACGACCTCGGGACCAGGAGCGTTCCGAACTGCGCATAAGGGTGGTCGAAGCCGCGGCGTTGCCAGCCGATGGTGTCCCAGAGCGCGGCGCTGTTCCAGCTCGGATTGAAGACGCTGATCAGATATCCGTCGATGTCGGTGGTGCCGGTCCGCTGCCACGTCTCGCGCACCAGGAAGTTGTCGGCGACCGCACTCAGGGAAAGCCGCTCGAACGTCAGCGTCGCGACGTCGCCGGCGACCAGGAAGTTGTCGAGCGAGAGCCCGCCCGGGTGGTCCGCGCGGATGAGGCGCGGGTTCTGGTCGTACCAGAGAGGCGCGGGCAGCGTGGGCTCCGCCGTCTGAGGCATGAGCGACGGGAGAGCGAAGCCCGACACCCTCCGCCGCTCGATCGGCGCCGGGGTGCCGCGGAGGGCGGGAGAGCCTCCCATGACCAGCCGCGCGACCGGGCCGGCATGCCGCGCCGGCGGCGATTCCGCCACGTGAGCGGCCGGCGGCGGCAACAGGATTGTCAGCGTCGCCGCGACACCGATCACGCCGATGACCCGAGGGAATCGCATCGGTTACGCTGCGCCCCCGCCGACGCCCGGCGTCAGCCCTTCAGGCTGCCGGCCTTGGGAGGCGCCTGCTTCGGGGCGTCCTTGGTGTCGGTGGGGTACTTGGCGGTGATCCAGTCCGGCAGGCCGCCCGCGAGCGCGCTCGCCCTGAATCCCTGGCGGATCAGGGCCGCCGCGACGCGCGCGCTCACCAGCTCCTCGGGATCGGAGTCGTAGGCGACGACATCGCGGTCGGGGGACAGGCCCGACGTATCCACCGCGTCCGGGTCCGCGCGCACCGCGCCGGGCAGGATCATGGTGCTGTGCTCGTACGGATACTTGAGCCGGACATCCAGGATGACGGGCGCGTTGGCGGCGTCCTCCTCGAGGCGGGTCTTCAGCGCTTCCTTGGTGATCCGCGGCACGGCCATGCTGTTGTACGCTCCTCGATACTATCGGTCGACGGCCGACGCGACATGACCCCGGCGGCTTCGGCCACCTGGCCCGCCCATCGTCGTCTTCGGCTCCGCCGGGCGCCCAGCCAACCCTCCAGGAGTCCGCGCCGTGCTACGGCGCCGACGCCCGGCATCGCCGGCGTCAGTTCATCGAACAGGCGCCGGCGCCCCGCGGGTCGCCGCAGGTGCCACAGGCGCCGGGCGTGAAGCTCTCGGCAGCCGGGGCCGCGCGGCCCACCGCGAACGCCGACAGGCGCTTCTCCAGCGTGGGGGTGTCGCAGGCCGGGCACGGCGGGGCCGCCCCCGCGCGGACCAGCAACTCGAAGTCCTGCCGGCACCGTGAGCACTCGTACTCGTAGATGGGCATCCGCGCCAACTCCCGGGTCGATTTTAGCACGAACGCCGGCCGCTCCGCGGCCTCGGCCGGCCGAGCACAGTGTCTCGACAAGCCCTGCGACGCCAGCCCGCCAATCGCCGCCTGGCGCCCAACCGACCCGGCCGGGAGGCTGCACCGTTCTACAACGCAGACTGCCGGCCGACCGAGTGCTCGTCGATGGCGCGGCGGACCGCGTCGTAGTCGTCGGGCAGCTCGACGGGGACGTTGGCCCAGGTGGGGGCCACGTCGGGCAGCCGGCCCTCGTGATAGCCGAGCTTGAAGTCGGTGAACTTCAGGCCGCTGGCCGTCGAGATCACGACCACCCGGGCCTTGGCGTCGATCTGCCCGCGCTCGCGCAGCTTGATGAGGGCGGCCAGCGCCACCCCGGTGTGGGGGCAGTTGTACATGCCGGTGCGGTCGGCCCGGGCTGCCGCCTCGGCGAGCTCCGCCTCCGACGCCTGCTCGACGATGCCGCGGTGGCGCCGCAGCGTGCGTATCGCCTTGCGCACCGACACCGGGTTGCCGATCTGGATGGCCGACGCCTGCGTGGGCTTCGCGCCCACCGGCTCGAACTCCCAGCCGCGCTGATAGGCGAGATAGAGGGGGTTGGCGGCCTCGGCCTGGGCGACGACGATCTGCGGCTGCCGGTTGATGAGGCCGAGGTCCCCCAGCATGTCGAACCCCGCCCCCAAGGCGCTGACGTTGCCGAGGTTGCCGCCGGGGATGATGACGACGTCGGGGATGGTCCAGTCGAGCTGCTGCACGATCTCGATGGCCACCGTCTTCTGGCCCTCGAGGCGCAGGCTGTTCATCGAGTTGGCGAGGTAGATGCCCTCGTCCTGCGAGAGGCGCTGCACGATCGCCATGCAGCCGTCGAAGTCGGTGTCGAGGGCGAGCACCAGCGCTCCGTTGGCGATGGGCTGCAGGAGCTGGGCGGTCGAGACCTTGCCGCGCGGCAGGAGGACGATGGCGGGGATGCCGCCGGCCGCGGCGTAGGCGGCCAGCGACGCCGACGTGTCGCCGGTCGACGCGCAGGCCACGGCCCGGATGTCGCCGCCCTCGTCCATGATCTGCCGCACCACCGACACGAGCACGGTCATGCCGAGGTCCTTGAACGAGCCGGTGTGCGAGTTGCCGCACAGCTTCACCCACAGGTCGTCCATGCCGAGCTCGCGGCCGAAGCGCTCCGCCCAGAACAGGTTGGTGCCGCCCTCGTCCATGGACACGACGGAGTCGTTCCGGACGTCGGGGCACACCCATTCCTTCTTGCCCCAGACCGACGATCCGTAGGGCCACGTCGTGCGCTTGTAGCGCTCGTCGAAGAGGCGCATCCACGCCCCCGCCGAGCGGTCCTTCAGCCGCTCGACGTCGTGGGCGACCTCGAGCAGATCGCCGCACGACGGGCAGCGGTAGATCGGATCCCAGACCGGATGCTCCCCGGAGCACCCCGCGATGCAGCGAAAGACCGCCCGATACGCCATTGCTCAGTTATACCGCAGACGGGATGGGGGGCACTAAGGGCTTGCAGATCCCGGCCGAACACTGTTAAGTTGTTGGTTCCGACGATGGGCCGCTAGCTCAGCCGGGAGAGCGCCGCGTTCGCAACGCGGAGGTCGTGGGTTCGAATCCCATGCGGTCCACCACCCGCCGTCAGGGCCCGCCCGGGCCGCGTCAGCCCTCCTCGACGACGTCCAGGTACTTCAGCGCGCCGCCGGTGTTGAGCAGGACCACCTCCTGGTCCCTGGCGACGACGCCGTCGCGGACGAGTCGCCGCAGGGCGGCGAGGGTGGCCCCGCCCTCGGGCGCGGCGCCGATGCCCTCCCGGCGGCCGAGGTCGAGCATGCCCTCGACCATGTCGCGGTCCGACACGGCGACGGCGGTCCCGCCGCTCTCGCGGAGGGCGCGAAGGACGAGGATGTCGCCCACCGCGGCCGGGACCCGCAGGCCGTCGGCCACCGTCGCCGCTCCTTCCCACGGGTCGGCGGTGTCGGCCCCGGCATGGAAGGCGCGGACCATCGGCGCGCACCCCTCGGCCTGCACCGTCACCAGTCGCGGGCGCGGCCCCTTCACCCAGCCGAGCCGCTCGAGCTCCTCGCACGCCTTCCAGATGCCGACGATGCCGGTGCCGCCCCCGGTGGGGTAGACGATCCAGTCGGGCCAGCGCCAGCCGAGCTGCTCGGCGATCTCGTAGCCCATGGTCTTCTTGCCTTCGGCCCGGTACGGCTCCTTCAGCGTGGAGACGTCGTACCAGCCGTGGCGGCGCCCCTCGTCGGCGGCGATGCGGCCGGCGTCGGTGATGAGGCCGTCGACCAGGGTGACGGCCGCGCCGTGCAAGTGGCACTCGCGGATGAACGGCGTCTTCACGTCGCGGGGCATGAAGACCCGGGCCTCGATGCCCGCGTTGGCGGCGTAGGCGGCGAGCGCGCAGGCCGCGTTCCCGGCCGACGGCACCGAGAGGGTGGCCGCCCCCAGGGCGTGGGCCCGGGTGACCGCGGCCGACATGCCGCGCGCCTTGAACGAGTTGGTCGGGTTCAGCGCCTCGTCCTTGACGAGGAGCCGGTCGAGGCCCAGCTCGGCGCCGAGGGCGGGCGCCGGGAAGAGGGGCGTCCAGCCCTCGCCCAGCGTCACGGGGCGGTCGCCGTCGGCGAGGGGGAGCGCCGGCGCGTACCGCCACATCGACGGGACGGCGTCGCGCAGGGACTCGCGGGACCACGTGGGCGCGATGCGGTCCCAGTCGTACCGCGCCAGCAGCGGGCGGCCGCAACGGCACAGGTGCTGGCGGCGGCCCGCGTCGAACGGTCCCGCGCCGCAGGAGACCGAGCACTCGAGGTGGAAGCGGGTCGCCATCGTCGCGCTCGCCGTCAGCGGTCGAGAAGCTCCGCGTCCTTGGCCTTCAGCAGCTCGTCGATCTCGGCGATGTGCTCGTCGGTGACCTTCTGCACGTCGTCGAGGGCCCGCCGCTCGTCGTCCTCGGAGATCTCGTGGTTCTTGAGGAGCTTCTTCAGGGCGTCGTTGACGTGCCGGCGCACGCCGCGAACCCCGTTGCGGCCCTCCTCGGCGAGGGCGTGCACGATGCGCGAGAGCTCCTTCCGCCGGTCGTCGTTCAGGGGAGGGATGGGAAGCCTGACGATCTTGCCGTCGTTCGCGGGGTTCAGCCCGAGGTTGGCGCGCTGGATGGCCCGCTCGATGGCGCCTATCTGACCGGGGTCGAAGGGGTGCACCACGATGAGGGTCGGCTCCGGCACCGAGAGCGTGGCGACCTGATTCAGCGGCAGTTGCGTGCCGTAGGTCTCGACCCGCACCGAGTCGAGAATGCCGATCGACGCCCGTCCCGTGCGCACCCCCGCCAGCTCGCGCTGCACGTGGGCGACCTGTCCCTCCATGCCGGCCCGGGCCTCGGCCACGGCGCTCTTTCCGTCGGTGACGTTCATCGCGACCCTCGTTCCTTTCTGCGCTTCGACCCGCGCCGGGCGGCGGTTGCGGTTCAGGTGCCGACCACGGATCCGACCGGCTCCCCCAGCACCGCCCGCCGCACGTTGCCGGGGGTCTTCAGGTTGAACACCACGATGGGCAGCTTGTTGTCCATGCACAGCGAGATGGCCGTGGTGTCCATGACGTTCAGCCGCCGTTCCAGCACCTCGTGGTGCGAGAGCGAGTCGAGCCGCGTCGCGGCGGGGTCGACGGCGGGATCGGCGGTGAAGACGCCGTCCACCTTCGTGGCCTTCATGATGACGTCGGCCCGCACCTCCATGGCCCGAAGCGCCGCCGCGGTGTCCGTGGTGAAGTACGGGTTGCCGGTGCCGGCCGCGAACAGCACCACCCGCCCCTTCTCGAGGTGCCGGATGGCGCGCCGCCGGATGAACGGCTCGGCGACGGTGCGCATTTCTATCGCGGTCAACACGCGGGTGGTGGCGCCGTGGCGCTCGAGGGCGTCCGAGAGCGCGAGGGCGTTCATCACCGTCGCCAGCATGCCCATGTTGTCGGCGGTGGTGCGGTCCATGCCCCGGGCGCTCGCGGCGAGCCCCCGGAAGATGTTGCCGCCGCCGATGACGATGGCGACCTCGACCCCGAGCCGCTGCACGTCGACCACCTCGAGGGCGATCTGGTCGGCCACGGGCGGGTCGATGCCGTACGAACGATCGCCGAGGAGCGCCTCGCCGGACAGCTTGAGGAGGACGCGCCGATAGGCGGGAGCAGCCATCGAGTGACCGGGATTATAGCCGAGCCGCGGCCGCGGGGGACCGCGGGGTCAGTCCGCGGCCTCTCCGATCTTGAACCGTGCGAACCGCACGACGTTGATGTTCTCGCCCATCTTGGCGATGGCCGCCGTCACCAGATCGCCGATCGACGTCTTGGGGTCGCGGATGGAAGGTTGATCGACCAGCACCACCTGCTGGTAGTAGCTGTTCATCTTGCCGTCGACGATCTTGTCGATGACCTGCGGCGGCTTGTTCGAGCCCTCGAACTGCGCGCGGAAGATCGCCTTCTCGCGTTCCACGTCCTCGCCCGGCACCTGATCGCGGGTGACGTAGAGCGGGCTCGCGGCCGCGATGTGCATGGCGACCTCGCGGGTCAGTTGCTGGAACTCGTCGGTCCGGGCCACGAAGTCCGACTCGCAGCCCACCTCCACGAGCACGCCGACCTGCCC
This sequence comes from Vicinamibacterales bacterium, assembly GCA_965261285.1. Classification (GTDB taxonomy): domain Bacteria; phylum Acidobacteriota; class Vicinamibacteria; order Vicinamibacterales; family UBA8438; genus JAJEEA01. The sequence continues at coordinate 1,875,723 of OZ253457.1, forward strand.
GCCCATGTGGATGTAGCTCCCGACGAGGCCCTGGCTCGTGCTCCGGCCCGATCGCTTGGCGGCGCGGGCCTGCCCGCGCGTCCGCAGGATCGTGATCGCCTTGTCGACGTCGCCCCCGGCCTCGGTGAGGGCGGCCTTGCAGTCCATGAATCCGGCCCCGGTCTTGTCCCGGAGCTCCTTGACCTGTGCGGCGGAAATAGCCATTCTCAATCTACCTCTCGCGATGCGTGAGCGGCGGCCCGGTGGGGGCGTCGCCGCGTCGGGGGGAGCGCCCGCCCGTCCGGCGCCCGCGCGGTTCCCGCCCGCGGTCCCCGCCGTTGCGGGATGCCTGTTCTCTCGGGGCCTCCTGCGCGTTTCCCTGCGTCTGCCTGGCGTGCGTGAAGGGGTCGTTCGGCACCGGTGTCGGCGCCTGTCCTCGCGTGGCCGGCGCCGAACCGTCGCGAATGCGGCGGCGGGATGCCGGGCCCGCCAATCGCCGCCCGGGGCTCCGCCTGGCCCAAGCCGATTCGCAAGCACTCCGCGCCGTTCCGCGGTGCGGAGTGCCGGGGCGGCGGGGAGCCCCCGGGGCTCCCGCCGCGGACCCTCAGGCGGAGGCCGGAGACGCCGCCGGCGCCGGGCTGTCCGCCGCGGGGGGCGGGGCGGCGCCGGTGGCGGGCGATGGGCCGGCCGGCGCGTTCTGCGACGACTCCCGCCGGTCGCGGCCGGCGATGGCGGCGTCGGCGATCCGGGTCAGGAAGAGCCGAATCGACCGCAACGCATCGTCGTTCCCGGGAATGACGTAGTCGACGTCGTCCGGGTTGCAGTTGGTGTCGACGATGCCGATGACCGGAATCTTCAGCTTGCGCGCCTCGTCGACGGCGATCTTCTCTTTCCGGGTGTCGACGACGAACACCGCGTCGGGCAGCCTGGACATGTGGCGGATGCCGTCGAGGTTCTTGTGCAGCTTCCGCTTTTCCTTCTCGATGCGGGCGATCTCCTTCTTCGAGAAGGTGTCGTAGCGGCCGTCCTCGGCCATCGCCTCCATGTCGCGAAGGCGCGCGATGCTGCGCTGGATGGTCACGAAGTTGGTCAACAGGCCGCCCAGCCACCGCTGGTTCACGAAGAACATCCCGCAGCGCCTGGCCTCCTCGACGACGAGGTCCTGGGCCTGGCGCTTGGTGCCGACGAACAGCACGGTCTTGCCCTCGGCCGCGAGGTCGCGAACGAAGGCCTCCGCCTTGCCGAACAGCTCCGCCGTGCGGCTCAGGTCGATGATGTAGATGCCGTTGCGCGCCCCGAAGATGTACTGCTTCATCTTCGGGTTCCAGCGCTTGGTCTGGTGGCCGAAGTGCACGCCTGCCTCGAGCAGGTCCTTGATGGCGATCGACGTCAAGCTTCCTCCATCCCTCTGCGGAACGCGGCCGGCCGGCCCCGACGGCCCGCGCCCCATCCCGCCTGCTCACACCGGATTCCCCGGGCCGCCCCGGCCGCCGCGTGTCAGCGCTTGCTGAACTGGAACCGCTTGCGGGCCCCCGCCAGGCCGTACTTCTTGCGTTCCTTGATCCGGGCGTCGCGGGTCAGCATGCCGGCCTTCTTCAGCACCGGCCGCAGCTCGGCGTCGAAGGCGACGAGGGCCCGTGCGATGCCGAGCCGCAGCGCATCCGCCTGGCCGGTGACGCCGCCGCCCTTCGCGGTCGCGAGAATGTCCACCTTGTCGGCGGCCTCCGCCACCTGCAGGGGGGCGGTGATGCGCATCCGCACCGCCTCCGACGGGAAACGCTTCTCCAGCGACGTGCCGCGGATGGCCAGCTCGCCCGAGCCGGGCTTCAGAAACACGCGCGCCGTCGAAGACTTGCGCCGTCCGGTTCCGTAGAAAGTCGTCGCCGCCACGTCAGGACACCTCGAATCGAACGGGTTGCTGGGCCGCATGCGGATGGTCGGGCCCCGCGTAGACCTTCAGCTTGCGGTACATGTGCTTGCCCAGCTTGGTCTTGGGCAGCATGCCGCGCACCGCCTCCTCGACCATCCGGGCCGGCATGCGTTGCCGCATCGTCTTGGCCCTCGTCTCCCGCAGGCCGCCCTCGAAGCCGCTGTGGCGGCGGTAGAGCTTCTGGTCTTCCTTCGCTCCGCTCAACGTGACCTGCCGTGCGTTCGTGATGATCACGAAGTCGCCGGTGTCGAGGAACGGTGCGTACTTCGGCTTGTGCTTGCCCTGCAGCAGCTTCGCGGCGACCGTCGCCACGCGGCCGAGCACCTGCTCGCCCGCGTCGATGACGTGCCACCGCCGCTCGATGCTCGAGGGCGACGGTACATACGTGGACATCTACTCTCCAGCGGCCTCCCGGGTCGCATACGCAAACCAAGAGGCTACGCGCAAATCGGCTCCTGTGTCAAGAATTGCCGCCCGTCGCGCGGGGCCGATGGCGGTTTTCGCACCGTCCGGGCGCGTCGAACGCCGCACGGCGCCCTGCCGACGGGGCGCGAGCGCGCCGGCGCTGGTGGACCGCGAATTGCATCGCATTCGGGCGAGGCGGTCGCGACTCCCGTCGAGCCGGGAGGCGCCGCCCGAGGAGCACGCGCATGATCTTTCGCCGCAGGGAGTCGGTGGTCGGACTCGACGTCGGCCCGGACGCGATCAAGGCGGTCGAGCTGCGCAGGACGTCGCGGGGCCGCGAGGTGACCGCGATCGGGCGCGAGCCGATGCCGCCCGGCAGCATCGTCGGCGGGGAGATCGTGGACCGGGACGCGGTGACCGAGGCCATCCGGAGGGTCCTGGACCGGCCCGGAGGTCGGACGAGACGGGTGGCGGCCGCCGTCGCCGGCAACGCGGTCATCGTCAAGCGGGTGACCCTGCCCCTGATGGACGAGGACGACCTCGCCGGGTCGATTCGCTCGGAGGCCGAGCACCACATCCCGTTCGACACGAGCGACGTCAGTCTCGACTACCAGGTCCTGCAGGCCGGCAGCGACGCCGACAACCGCGCGTCGATGGACGTGCTGCTGGTGGCCGCCAAGAAGGACAAGGTCGCCGACTGCGCCGGCGTCATCTCGCGGGCCGGCGGGGTGCCGGTGGTGATCGACGTCGCGGCGTTCGCCCTGCAGAACGCCTTCGAGCTCAGCTACGGCGTCGACCCGGGGCGGGTCTCGATGCTCGTCAACGCGGAAGCGGGCGGCCTGAACATCAACATCGTCGAAGGCGGGCAGACGCTGCTGACCCGCGACATCTCTCCGGGGGGCGTCGACGAGGTGCTGCCGTCGGAGCCGGCCCCCTCGTTCGCCGACGCCGGCCCCGTCGACGGAGGGCCCGGTCGGGGCGGGGCCGGCTCCGAGGCCGCCGACCCCGTCGCCGGCGCCGTCGGCGAGCACCTGTTGCTGGAGATCGACAGGACGTTGGGCTTCTTCGGTTCGGCGATGCCCGCGGGGCGCGTCGACGAGCTGGTGGTGAGCGGCGGATGGGCGGGGGCCCCCGGCTTCCTGCCGGCGCTCGAGGTGCGCCTGGACGTACCGGTCTCGCTCTTCGATCCGTTCCGGCGGGTGCGCTGCGACCCGGGCCGGCGGGACGAGGACCGCCGGCCCGGGTCCGACGCCGACTTCGCGGTCGCGGTCGGCCTCGCCCTGCGCCGCGGGGACGACCGATGATCCGCATCAACCTGCTGGCCGCGGAGCCGCTTCCGGAGGGTCCGTCCCGGTCCGGAGCCGCCCGCGTGGCGGCGATGGCCGGAGGCGCGGTCGTCCTGGGGGTCGTGCTGGGGCTCATGGCCTGGGACGGTCTGGCGACGCGACGCGAATCGAGCCGACTGGACGAGCGGATGCGGGTCCTCGACCGTCAGCTCGCCGGCCTCGCCGGCGTGGGGGCGCAGCGGGAAGAGGTCGAGCGGCGCCGCGACGACCTGGCGCGGCGCGTCGCGCTGGCCGAGGCGCTGCGGGCGGCCCAGGGCGCGCCGGCGCGCCTGCTGGAGCAGGTGGGCCGCGTCGTGCCGGAAGACGCCTGGCTGACGGAGATGCGGCTGGGGGGCGGCCGGGTCACCCTGACCGGGCGGGCGGCGGAGATGTCCGGGCTGGCCGAGCTGGTGGCCGGGCTCGAGGCGTCGGGGCACTTTCTCCCGCCCGTCGAGATCGTCGACAGCCGGCGCGACGGGGGGGCGGTTCACTTCGAGATTCGAGCACGCTTCTCGCTCGCGTCCTCCTGACCGCCGATGCCGAGGGGGCCGCGGGCGAGGGCGCGCGTCAGGCAACACGGACCGTGCGGGTGGGAATCATGGAAACGGGCTTCACGAGGCTTCCGCGGTATGCGCGCATCGGGCTCGCGGCGACCCTCGTCGCCTCGCTGCCGCTGGGCCTTCGACTGTCGTGGCTCGAGCCCGGGATGCGCGAGCTGGACGCGACGCGGGCGGCGCTGGCGGGAAGGGAGGCGGAGCTGATGGAGGCCCGCGGGGAGCGCGCCCGGCTTGCGCGGGCCCGTGGCGAGGTCGACGAGCTCGGCTTGCGGCTCGATCGGCTCGGTGCGGTCGGGCCGGGGCAGGACGACGTCTCCGCCCTGCTGCGTCGCCTGGAGGTCTTCGCGCTCGAGTCGGACCTGACGATTCGGGCCCTCCGTCCGCGTCCCCCGTCGCCGGAGGGGCCGCCGACGGCATGGTCGTACCGGCTGCACCTCGACGGCACGTACGAGGGCCTGACCCGGTTCTTCCGCCGGGTCGGCGGACTCTCCCGAGTCGTCGCCATCGACGACGTGGCGATCCGGGCCGTCGAGCCGCCCGGCCCCGGCCGCACCATCGCCGCCGAGTGCACGGCCACCGCGTTCGTGCTGCGCGGCGCGTCCCCGTCCGACCTGCCGGACGGGGAGGAGGGAGGGTAGATGGTCGGCGTGGCCGCGGTGCGATCGGCGATGCTGACGGGCCTGGGCATGACGGGCCTGGGCGTGACCGCCCTCGCGCTGGCCGGGGAGTCGCCGCTGAAGCTCCCCGCGGGAGCGGCGAGTCGGGCGCCGGGAACGATCCGGGAAGCGAGTCGCGTGCCGGGACCGGCCGGGGAAGCGAGTCGGGCGCCGGGACCGGTCGGGGAAGCGAGTCGGACGCCGGGAACGGTGGGGGAAGCGAGTCGGGCGCCGGGACCGGTCGGGGAAGCGAGTCGGACGCCGGGAACGGTGGGGGAAGCGAGTCAGGCGCAGGAGACGGCGATGGGTGAGGAGGCCGACGGCGGCCGCGACCCGTTCGTGAGGCCGGGGGCGTCGGGCTCCCGCCCGCCCGGCGAGATTCGTCCCTCCGGCCTGTCGGACCTGGCCGTGGACGAGGTGGTCCTGCGCGGCGTGGTCACGACCCGGGACGGCCGCCTCGCGGTGCTCGAGGGGCCTGACGGGCGGGCCTGGGTCGCGCGGCCGGGGGAGCGCCTGCACGACGGCGCCGTGCAGGGAATCACCGCGGACGAGGTGCTGTTCCTGCGGGACGCGGCCGATCCGGTCGCGGGACGGGTGGTGGGCAGGCGGCTTCGCGACGGGGAGGGCGCGCGATGAAGGGAAGAACGGGTTGGGCGATCGGGTGGTGGCTGTTGCTGGGCGCCGCCCCGGCGGTGGAAGGCGAGCGTACGGCGCCGATGCCCGCGGCGACGGCGATCGTGGCGGTCGAGGCCTCGGTCGAGCCCGACGCGGTCACCGTCGCGATCCGGGGGAACGGCGGGCTGTCGCCGGGCTCGGTCCGCCGGTTCGCGCACTTTCGGCCCCGGCTGGTGCTGGACTTCCCGGGCCTCGCGACCGAGGCCGCCGCCGCCACGCGCGTCGGCATCGAACCCGTCGACCGCGTTCGGGTCGACCGCCAGTCCGTCGGGCTCACGCGGGTGGTTCTCGAGCTGTCGCGCTCCGCGCCGTACCGTATCGAGGCCGGAGGACCCGGGGCGCCGACTCTGCGAGTGGTGTTTCCGCGGCCGACGGCACCACCCGGGGCGCGGATCGACGCCCCTTTCGAGGCCGGAGGACCCGGGGCGCCAACGCTGCGAGTGGTGTTTCCGCGGCCGACGGCACCGTCCGGGGCCCGAATCGACGCCCCTTCCGGCGCCCGCCCGGGTACACGGCGGCGTGTCGCCGTTGCGGCCCGGATCGACGCTCCTTCCGGCACCCGCCCGGACCCGCGGCGGCGTGTTGCCGTCGGCGCCGGCGGTGCTCCCGCCGGGGTGCGGCTTTCCGGCCAGCCGCCCGCCGTCGGCCCGACCTACGCCGGCGACCCGGTGTCGATGGACTTCCAGAACGCCGACCTGCGCGCCGTGCTGCGGGTGTTCGCCGAGATCAGCGCCCTGAACATCGTCATCGATCCCAGCGTGCGGGGCGAGGTGAACGTCGCCCTCACCGAGGTGCCGTGGGACCAGGCGTTCGACGTCATCCTCCGGGCCAACGGCCTCGGCTACGAGGTGGACGGGACCGTGGTGCGAATCGCGTCGATCGAACGGCTGCAGGAGGAAGCCGAGGCGCGGGCGGTCCTCGCCCGGCGCGCGGCCGAGGCGGGAGAGCTCGCGGTGTTCACGCGGACCCTGAGCTACGCCCGCGCCGACGATCTCGTGCCGCTGATCACCGGCACGTCGCTGTCGTCGCGCGGCGAGGTGTTCACCGATCCGCGCACCAACACCCTCATCGTGCGGGACCTCGAAGAAAGGCTGCCGGACCTCGACGTTCTGCTCGACATCCTGGACCGGTCCGAGCCGCAGGTCGAGATCGAGGCGAGGGTGGTTCGCATCGGCCACGACTCGGCCCGGGCGCTGGGCGTGCAGTGGGGGCTCGCCGACCGCGACGTCCCGGATCGCGGCGGAGCTCCGGGGGCATCCGGCAGCGAGGTCCGCGGCGGTCGGGACGGTCGCCTCGCGACCGGGATCGACCTCGGCGTCGGGGCGCCGACCTCGACCCTCGGCGTCGCGGTGGGGCCGGACGGCGGCCCCCTCGACCTCGACCTGACCCTGTCGGCGCTCGAGAGCCGGGGCGACCTGCGCATCATCTCGAGCCCGCGGGTCACGACCCAGAACAACGTCCAGGCCGAGATTCTCCAGGGCGACCAGATTCCATACCAGACCGTCGCCAACAACACCGTCACCGTGGAGTTCAAGGAGGCGGCGCTGACCCTGCGGGTCACGCCGCAGATCACGGCCGCCGACACCGTCATCATGCAGGTCGAGGTGGAGAACTCCTTCGCGGACTTCGCGCGGGCCCTCGGGAACCCCCCGATTCCCTCCATCGTGACCCAGCGCGCGGCGACGACGGTCCAGGTCGGCGACGGGGAGACGGCGGTCATCGGCGGCATCCACGAGAACTCCCGCAGCGCGCAGAGCAGCCGCACCCCGGGCCTGCACCGCGTTCCCGTGCTCGGTTGGCTGTTCAGGAGCTCGGCCCGCAACGAGAGCACCGACGAGCTGATGATCTTCCTCACGCCCCGCATCGTGCGGTGATCGGGAGCCCGTGGCGAGCCCCCGCGTTGCACCCGTCGAATGCCGCGGGTCGGTTCGCCACCGGTCCCCAAGCCTGCGGGACTGCCGCCGGTTGGGGTATCGTTCCCCGACGAGAGGCGGCCCCGGAGGACGGCCGCCCGCGGCGCGGAGGGCAGCGTGGGGAAGGACGGGTACCGGGCGCGCCGGAGGGAGCGTCTGTTCACGGCGGCGGCCGGGGCCGGGGCGGCCGGGGCGGGGCCGGGACCCGGCGATCCGCCCGACCTCCTGCTCGTCACCCACGCCGCCAACGTCTTCTACCTGACGGGCTTCCGGGGCAGCGCGGGCATGCTGCTCGCCGGCCCCGGCGAGGCGACCCTGATCGTCGACTCGCGCTACGTCACGGCGGCCCGGCGCGTGCTCGACGACGCCTCGACCCCCGACGCGCCGGTCGTCCTCGCCGAGGTCGAGGACTCGTACGAGGAGACTCTCTGCGAGCTCCTGCGGGCGCGGGGGCGGTGCCGGGTGGGGGTGGAGGCCGACCACATGACCCTCGCCCGGCACGCGTGGCTCGAGCAGGCCCTCGCCGGCTCCGGGGTCGAGCTGTGCCGGACCTCGGGGACCGTCGAGGCGGGCCGGCTGGTGAAGGATGCCGAAGAAGTGGAGATCCTGCGCGAGGCCGGGGCCCGCATCTCCGGGGTGATGGCCGAGATGCTCTCCGCCCTGCGGCCGGGCCGCCGCGAGCGCGACGTGGCGGCCGACGTCGACTGGGCGATCCGACGCGCCGGGTTCGAGGGCCCGGCGTTCGAGACCATCGTCGCGAGCGGGCCCAACACCGCCCTGCCCCACGCGCGGCCCGGCGACCGCGAGCTGGCCGGGGGCGACCTGGTGCTGCTCGACTTCGGCGGCGTGCACGAGGGGTACAGCGTGGACCTGACGCGGATGGCGAGCCTCGGCCCCGCGACGCCGCAGGCGGCGGTCTGGCACGACGCGGTGCGGGCGGCGCACGCGGCGGCGGTGGCCGCGATGAGGCCGGGCGTGCGGGCGGTCGAGGTGGACGGCGCGGCCCGGACCGTGCTGACCGACCGGGGGCTGGGAGAGGCGTTCGGGCACGGGACCGGCCACGGCCTGGGCATCGAGGTCCACGAGGCGCCGCGCATCGGCAAGCCGCGCGTGGCCGACGGCTCCGAGGAGACGCGGCTGGCGGCGGGGATGGTCGTCACCGTCGAGCCCGGCGTGTACGTGCCGGGGGAGGGGGGCGTGCGGCTGGAGGACGACGTCGTGGTGACCGAGACCGGCTGCGAGATGCTGACCGACGTGTCCCTCGATCTCGTTGTGGTCTAATTGGCCCGAACGGAGCGGGGGAGCGGCCGCGCCGTACGCGGAGCGCGCCACCGCGGACTTGCGCAACACGGCGGATGCGCGTGGCAGGCAATGGAAGGGGCGGGCATCCGCCCGGTCCGCAGTCGGCAGCCCGGGGGGGCTCGCTGCCGGCGTCGCCCCCCGGCCGCCGCCGGCCGCCGTTCCCGGTGGTGGGGTTTCTGACATGGATGTCGACCGGATTGGCCAGGTGCTCGACCGCGTGCTCGACCTGATGCGCGAGCACGAGCTGGCGGAGCTGGAGGTCGAGTCGGAGGACCTGCGCATCAGCGCGCGGAAGGCGGGCGTCGCCGGCGCGTCGGGCGAGGTCGCCGCCGTCCCGATCGGCGAAGCGGCGGCGGCCGCGGCGGCCCCCGCGCGGGCCGGCCGCGAGCCCGTCGCGACGGTCGTGGAGGCCCCCGTCGTGGGCACGTTCTATCGCGCCGGCGCCCCGGACGCGGCGCCCTTCGTGGAGGTCGGCGACCGGGTGGAGGCGGGAGACGTTCTCTGCGTCATCGAGGCGATGAAGCTGATGAACGACATCAAGGCGGAGTTCGCGGGCGAGGTCGTGGAGGTCCTCGCCGAGAACGGCCAGGCCGTGGAGTACGGCCAGCCGCTGCTCACGGTCCTGCCGGCCTCCGGCGCCTGAGGACGATGAATCGACATCAGGCTGCCGACTGCGTCCGGATGCAGCCCGTTTTCTGCGGTTTCCTGCGCTTGGCAGGTGGCAAGGTAATTCCCGTCGCCGTCTTGGGCGTCTGCGCCGTGGCCGCAGGCGACGCTTGGCGGATCGCGCCGGCGCGCGGCCGCCCGACCGCGGTCCTGACATGTTCCGAAAGATCCTCGTCGCCAACCGGGGCGAGATTGCCCTGCGTGTGATCGCCGCCTGCCGGGAGCTCGGCGTCCGCACCGTGGTCGCCCATTCGCAGGCCGACCGCGACGGCCTCCCCGCCCGCTTCGCCGACGAGACGGTGTGCATCGGGCCGGCCCCGAGCCGGCACAGCTACCTGAACCGCCTCGCCGTCCTCGCCGCGGCGGAGACCACCGGCGCCGACGCCGTCCACCCCGGCTACGGCTTCCTCTCGGAGCGCGCGGACCTCGCCGAGGGGTGCGCCGCCGCCGGCATCGCGTTCGTCGGGCCGCCCCCCGAGGTCCTGCGGCTGCTCGGCGACAAGGCCCGAGCTCGGCAGGCGATGGGAGCGGCGGGCCTGCCGCTCGTCCCCGGCACCGAGCCTGTCGAGGATCCGGCGGCCGCGGCGCGGGCGGCCCCCGGGGTCGGCTACCCCCTCCTCGTCAAGGCGGTCGGCGGCGGCGGCGGCCGCGGGATGCGGCTCGTCGAGGCGCCTGACCGGCTGCCCGAGGCGTTCCGCGCCGCCGTGAGCGAGGCCGACGCCGCCTTTGGCGACCCCCGCGTGTATCTCGAGCGGTACCTCGGGGGTGCGCGGCACGTCGAGTTCCAGGTCCTCGCCGACGGGCAGGGCCGCACCGTGCACCTCGGCGAACGGGAGTGCTCGGTGCAACGGCGGCAACAGAAGGTCATCGAGGAGGCCCCGGCGCCGGGCCTCGAGGCGGGCGTGCGCGAGCGGGTCGGCGGGCTCGTGGCGGCGGCCGCGCGGTCCGTCGGCTACGTGAACGCGGGCACGTTCGAGTTCCTGGTGGACGGAGACGGCCGCTTCTACTTCATGGAGGTCAATCCCCGCGTTCAGGTCGAGCACGGAATCACCGAGGCGGTGACCGGGGTCGACGTCGTCAAGACTCAGATCCTGATCGCCGCCGGGGAGCCCCTCGCGGTCGAGCAGGATGACGTCCGCCTCGACGGGCATGCCGTCGAGTGCCGGGTGAACGCCGAGCATCCCGAGACGTTCACCCCCAGCCCCGGCGCGGTCCGGACCCTCGTGCTGCCCGGCGGGCCGGGCATCCGGGTGGAGACCGCGGCCCACGCCGACCACATGGTCTCGCCGTTCTACGACTCGCTGCTCGCGAAGGTGATCGCGCACGGGCGCGACCGCGCCGAGGCCGTGGCCCGCATGCGGCGGGCGCTCGGGATGATGGTGGTGGAAGGGATCGACACGAACCTCGCGCTGCACCTGCGCATCCTCGACGATCCCGATTTCCTCGCCGGCCGCCTGAGCACCGCGTTCCTCGACCGGTTTCTCGCCGACGGAGCGACGGCGGCGTGAGCGGGTGGCCCCGGCTCTATGCGATCGTCGACGCGGGCTCCGCGATCCGCGCCGGCCGGACGCCCGTCGATCTCGCCCGCGCGTACCTCGACGGGGGAGCGCGGCTCCTGCAGTTGCGGGCCCCCGGCGTCGACACGCGGACGCTGTTCGAGTGGGCCCGCGGGATCGTCGCCCTCGCGGCGCCGCGGGGCGCCCGCGTCGTCGTCAACGACCGCTGCGACGTGGCCCTGATGTCGGGGGCCGACGGGGTCCACGTCGGTCAGGACGATCTGCCCGCGACGGCCGCCCGCGAGCTGCTGGGGCCGGCCGCCCTCGTCGGCCTCTCCACCCACGATGCGTCGCAGCTCGAGGACGCCCTCGCGCAGCCGGTCAGCTATCTCGCGGTCGGCCCGGTCCGCGGCACCCGGACGAAGGACACGGGATACGCGGCGGTCGGTCTGGAGGCGGTTCGGCGGGCCGCGCGGGCGGCCGGGAGTCGCCCGGTGGTGGCCATCGGCGGGATCACCCTCGATGCCGCGCCGGCCGTGGTCGAGGCGGGGGCGGCCTCGGTCGCGGTCATCTCCGACCTCCTCGCCGGCGGCGACCCGGCGGGTCGGGTGCGGGCCTACCTGGACGTGCTCGGCGGCGAATAGTCCGCGGGCTTCCCGCAGGAGGGCTGTTGTGAAGGGTGCCCGCTGCATTCGGCCCGCGAGGCATCCCGGGGGGCTGTGTTGTCCCCCGGTCGCCTGAGCCCGATACGCGCCCAGGTCGCGCCTTGCCGCGCGGGCGTCTCGGCGTCCGCGCGTGCCATCAGGGCGCGGCGCGGGACTTCGCCACGGCCCCCGGACCGGCTGCCGTCGCGCCGGCCGCCGACCCCATGGATGCCGGTGCGGTTCGGCGGCTCCGACTACCCGCGTTTCCCTCCCCGCAACCACGGCTCGCGCTCGAAATAGCTGTCCATCAGGGCGCGGGTCTGGCCGGACAGCACCACGAGGGCCACCAGGTTCGGCAGGATCACGATGCCCAGGGCGATGTCCCCCAGGTCCCAGGCGGCGGCGGGGGCGAGCATCGCGCCGAGAAACACCATGCCGACGTAGACGAGCCGGTAGGGCAGGATGGCCTGCGCCCCGAAGAGGTACGCGGCGCAGCGGTCGCCGTAGTAGCTCCACGCGATGGCGGTGGAGATGGCGAAGAGCACCACCGAGAACACCACGATGATTCCACCCCAGTCGCCGAGGGGGCTGAGCCCGCGCTGGAACCCCAACTGGGTCAGCGGCGCGCCTCCCTCCGGGGCGTCGCCGTAGAGCACGGCGTACGCGGTGCCGTCGTCGGCGGTGGCCGCGCCCGCGCCGGTGTCGATGGTGCCGCTGAAGGGGACCGTCTGCGCCTCGTCGACGTAGAACCGCTCCACCGGCACGTCGTGCCACGCGAACGCCGCCTGTCCCGCCCCCACCTCCTGGCGGCCGTCGACGACGCGGATGTCGGCCGGCGGGTCGGCCTCCCGCAGGGCCCCGTCGGGCTCCGTCACCACGTAGGTCAGGTCGCCGCCGGCCAGCGTGAGCGTGGACGGCACGCGATCGGTGTGCACCCCGGTGATGATGATCACCAGGCAGGTCATGGTGACGATGACGATGGTGTCGATGAACGGCTCGACCAGCCCCACCACGCCCTCCGACACCGGCTCCTCGGTCTTGGCCGCGGCGTGGGCGATGGGCGCCGACCCCTGTCCCGCCTCGTTCGAGAACAGCCCGCGGTTGACTCCCCAGTTGAGGGTCACCAGCAGGACGCCGATGCCCGTGCCCGCCACTCCCGCCGTCGGGTTGAACGCCTCCCGCAGGACCAGGGCGAACGTGGGCAGCACCGCGCCGGCGTTCATCAAGATGATGAGGAGGGCCGCGAAGACGTAGATGCTCGCCATCAGGGGGGCGAGAATAGCCGTCACCCTCCCGATGCGGGTGATGCCGCCGAGGATGACCGCGGCCACCGCCGCCGCCGCGAGCAGCCCCGTCACCACGTTGGGGGTGCCGAAGTTCGACTCGAGGGTGTCGGCCAGGGTGTTCGCCTGCACCGCGTTGCCGGTGATGAACGCGGTGAAGCCGAGAGCGATGGCGAAGAACACCGCCATCCACCGCCACCGCTCGCCCATGCCCCGCTCGATGTAGTACATCGGGCCCCCGGCCACCGTCCCCTCGTGCTTGTGGGCCTCGGGGTGCACGTCGCGGTAGCGCTGGGCCAGCGTCACCTCGGAGAACTTCGTGGCGGCCCCGAGCAGGGCCGTCATCCACATCCAGAACAGCGCCCCCGGGCCCCCGTAGTGGATGGCCCACGCCGCGCCGGCGATGTTGCCGATGCCCACGGTGGCCGACAGGGCGGTGGTGAGGGCCTGGAAGTGCGACACGTCCCCCGGGTCGTCGGGGTCGTCGTAGCGCCCCGACGTCACCGCGAACCCGTGGCCGAGGCGCCGGAGCTGGACGAACCCGAGCCGGACCGTCAGGAAGCCGCCGGCCCCCAGCAGGGCGATGACCTTGAGGGGCACCACCTGCTCGCCGACGGGGATGCCGAAGCTGTCGACGTAGAACTTGACGGTCTGGATGAGCTGCTCGAAGGTCTCCATGCCTGCGTTCCCATCCCGTCCCGGTCGGAGGCGGACGGCCGGCCTGTCGTCGGTGTCGGGGCGACAGTATAGTAGGGATCGATGGAGAGCACCGGAACGGCGGCGGCAAGGCGTCTCGACGGCAAGGCGGTGGCGGAGGCGATTCGCGAGTCCCTGAAGCCGCGCATCGCGCGTTTCCGGGCGGCGGCAGGTCGCCCCCCGGGGCTGGGCATCCTGCTGGCGGGCGACGACGGCGGGTCGGAGATCTACGTGCGCTACAAGGTCCGCGCCTGCGAGGAGCTCGGTATCCGGGCCGATCTGCAGCGCCTGCCGGTCGACGCCGCCCTCGACGAGGTGATGGCGATCGTGGCGCGGTTCAACGCGGCCGACGACGTCGACGGCGTGCTCGTGCAGTCCCCGCTGCCGCCGGGCATGGGGGCGGACGCCGAGCAGCGGGTCTTCGACGCCATCGATCCCGCCAAGGACGTCGACGGCTTCAACCCCGTCAACGTCGGCCGGCTGGTGCAGAACCGGCCGGCCCTCGCGCCGGGCACGCCTTCCGGCATCATCGAGCTGCTCGAGCGGAACGGCATCCCCATCGAGGGGAGCCGCGCCGTCGTCATCGGCCGCAGCGACATCGTCGGCAAGCCCATGGCCGCCCTGCTGCTCCACCGACACGCGACGGTGACCGTCTGCCATTCGCGGACCCGCGACCTGCCGGCGGTGGCGTCGTTGGCCGACATCCTGGTGGCGGCCATCGGGCGGCCGGGCTTCGTGACCGCGGACTTCGTGAAGCCGGGCGCCACGGTGATCGACGTGGGCACGTCGCGAATGACCGACCGAAATCGCGTCGCGGCGCTGTTCGGGCCGGATTCCCCGCGCCTCGAGGTGCTCGAGCGGCGGGGCGAGACCGTCGTCGGCGACGTGCATCCCGAAGTCGCTTCGGTCGCCGGGGCGCTGACGCCGGTCCCGGGCGGGGTAGGGCCGCTGACCATCGCGATGCTGCTGTCGAACACCGTCCGCGCGGCGGAAGCGCGGCGCTGAGGGACGCGGACTCCGAGCCGTGGGGCTGGTCGATGGCGGCCGCGGCGAAAAGTCGGACCCCGATCAGCCGACCCCCCTGTGAGTCCACCCGACGTGGGGCCGGCCGATGGCCGACGACGAAGAGTGGGGTCGTTCGCGAGGGTGAGCGCTACGGGCGTGCGGGTCGCGCGGAGGCAGGGGCGGGAGCGAACGGGCGGTGGCGAACGCCGGCCCATCCAGGGGCCTCGGCGGATCGCGCGAGATCATCCGCGTTCAGTCGGGTGGATGCTCCCCCAATGCGACATCCGCGGGCAGGCGCGCGTCCTGGCGCAGCGCCTGGAGGAGCCTCGGCAGCGCCTCCACGGAGTACAACGGCAGCGAGAGGATGCGCGCGTCCACGTCCTGCGTTCCCGTGGCGGTGCGGATGGCGTGACGGACCGTCTGCACACTGGGCGGGTTGGCGTCGAATCGCACCGCGATCGGCGGCCGCTTCTCGTGGACGAACTGGAGGAGCGACTTCAGCGAGCCGCTACGCCCGGCCTTGACCTCGATCGGCACGATCCAGTTCCGGTGCGAGACGACGTAGTCGATCTCGGCGTTGCCCAGCCGCGCGTGCCGCAGCCAGTAGTGGAGCTCCGGCGGCCGGTCGCCGCCGCTCAGCGAAGCCAGTTGCTGCCCCACGTGCTGCTCGGCCACCCCACCTTCGTTCACGAGCCGCGTATCGTCCAGCGCCTCGAGGTCCGTCAGGTCCAGGCCGCACAGGTGGTTCATGAGTCCCACGTCCATGAACAGCAGCTTGCCGGCGCGGTTGCCCGCGTCGGCGCCTAGCGGCAGCCCCGAGCAGTGGCTGTGCGAGACACGGTGGCATACGCGCGCCTTGACCAGCAACTCGATCGCGTGGCTCACCTCCGCCGCGCGCGCATCCGGGTCGAGGCGGCGGTAGCTCACGGGATGCCCCACGGATCGGGGCACGAGGCGGAACAGCCGTTGGAGTCGGGCGAGCGGCGTCCGCCGAGCGTACTTGGCGAAGTCGTCCTCGTAGGTCGACGCGATGGACCGGTGGACCGCCGCCACCTCCACCGGCGAACCCGACTCGCGATACGCCAGCACCGCCTCGGGCAATCCGCCGACCACGAGGTACTCGCGGAGCCGCCGGCCGAGCCGACGGTGAGTGGCCTCGGTCGGCGGCGTGTCCAGGGTCAGGTCGTCCACCGTCCCGGCGGCCTCCGGGTCGACGGCAGCCAGAAACTCGCGAAGGGTCAGCGGCCCCAGGTGCAGATACTGAATGCGCCCCACCGGCATGGAGAACCCGTGCTCGGCGAGGACGAACTCGAGCAGCGACCCCGCCGCCACCACCGGCAGGTCCGGTCGATCCTCGTACAGGTAGCGCAGGGCGGGCAGGGCGTGGGGCGTCGACTGCACCTCGTCCAGGAACAGAATCGCCCGGTCCAGCCGGGTACCCCCGAGCGTCTCCAGCTCGCGCAGGATGCGGCCGGTGTCCAGGCTCTCGAACACCCGGTCGAGGAAGAGATGCCGCTCCAGGTTCACCTCGCAGAGCGCCAGGCCGGCCGCCGCCGCGAACCTGCGCACGAGGGTCGTCTTCCCCACCTGCCGCGCCCCGCGCAGCACCAGCGGCTTCCGGCGGCGGGCCGTCAGCCAACGTTGCAGGGTGTCTTCGGCGAGTCTCTTCATGGTAGATACACCCCAAAAATATCATCTTATGTGCTCAAACAGACGTCTGTCATGTGTTGAGCAGGCGCCATGCGGGTCCGCGGGTTCCTGCGGCCTGATCGATATCGCGATCGACTTCGGGTGCGTCGCCCGTCGGCGAGATGGCAGCGGCGACGCCGGGTACACGGGCGTAAGCTGCCGTCTTCCGAGGTCAGGGTCCTGGAGTAGAGCCAGGTTCCGCGCGTGAACGAGGGTATGGGCGCGAGCTGCTCCCTACCGAGGTCAGGGGAGCAGATCGTCGGCGAGGATCCGTGCGTCGGGGCGAGCGAGCGGCGCGACGCTGTCTCCGGCTGCGTCTGGTCGACCGGCGTCAGTCGGGAAGGGACAATTGGTTCGAGGCGGGCGTGCGCTCACCGTGCCGCCCTGAGAATCCGGTTCACTTCGGACGAGTTGGTGAGCAGGAAGTACTGGTTCACGACGCCCAGCGCCCGCGTGAACGCCGTCTGCGGGGTGGTCTCCCCCTTGTGGAGCTCCACCCAGAAGCGGCACGGGCCGTCGTAGGTGTCGCCGGCGTTCCCGTACGCGTGCATGTCACGGGCGTAGCGGGAGAAACCGTCTTCCTGCATCAAGCCGTGGTCGATGGCCTCCTCGAGCTGCGGGATAGCCCTCACGTCCGCTGCATTCTCCGGCGGCCACAGGGGAGTGAGGCGGTACCGCGGGCGCCCCGGTCCGGATGAGATAGCCCCTGCATCGATGACGATTCGCAGCAGAGGCACGGGCGCGGTCCGCGAGCCGCCCCGGGTGCCGAGGCAGGGAACGCTTCCAAGCCGGCGCTCGATCTCGCGTCGCTCGGCCTCGTCGATGCCGACCTCGAGGGCCGCATTGCGTTCCCGCTCCGCCGCGAGTTGGGCCTCCAGGATCCGGATGCGGTCGCCATCGCGGGTGTTACGTTCCCGCGCGGTGGCGAGTTGGGCCTCCAGGGTCCGGACGTGGGAGAGCTCCTCGTCGGAGTCGACGCTGGCCACGCCGGCCGCGATTGCGAGGCCGAGCACGGCCAGAACCGTCATCAGGTCGGCGAACGCCGGCCATGCGGTCAGGGCGCTGCGCGAGCGTCTCATGGATGCTGCCTCTCAATGCGGCCCGAACTGCCTGCCCCCGGCCGCACCGTCGCCGGGTCCCCGGCGCCGCAGCCGGTCGAAGAGCCGGCGCCAGAACCCTCGGCGCGCGCCGGTCTTGAGCTCGGCCGCCCGCCGCAACTCGTCCGCGATGTCCTGCAGGTCCTTCCGCACCGGCTCGAAGCTGTCCGCGGCGCCATCCCGGAAGGCCCGGGTGAGGGACGCGTGGAGGTTCTCGTTCAGTTCGACCACCTTCTCCAGGTGGTCGGCCGCCGCCTTCAGTCTGTCGATGGACTGCTGGAGCTTCTCGTCGGCGGTGGACAGACTGGCCGCGAACGTCCGGGCGTGCTGGGGCAGGGTGCTCAGCGCCTCCTCGATCCCGCGGGTGACGCGCTGCAGCATGGACAGCAGCGGCTCGCCCACCCGCCGGTGGACCTCCTCGGCCGACTCGCCGACCACCCGGCTCGTGTCGTTCAGCAGGCGGTTCTGCACCTCCCGCATCGAATCGTCGATCTGCTTGGTCAGGGCCTGGTTGCCGCTCCGCATCTCTTGCGTGAGGTCGGCGACGTGCTGCTGGGCCCCGAAGCTGAACTCCCGGCCCAGCCGGCCGGCAATCTGCTCGATTTCGCGGGTGAACGCTGCCGGCAGGGCCTCGACGATGGCGGCGATCTCCGCCGCGCCCTTCTGAACCAGCTCGACCGATTCGCGCCACGCGGACTGTTGCTGCTCGGCAGCTTCGCGGCGCCCGCGTTCCCAACGTTGCAGGGCTTGGCGGGTGCGGCCCAGGATCGCCCGCTGGTCGTCGAGCACCTGCCGGACCGTGCCGATGAACGCATCCTGGTCGCGGCGCATCTCCCGCGCCCACGTCTCGCGGGCCTCGTCGAAGGTCTGCCGGAGGTCGGCGGGCATGGTGCGCAGGTCCGTCGTCGCGGCGTTCAACAGGTCGGCGGCCGGCGCGATCTGCGCGGCGGCGGCGGTCAGGCTCTCGACGCCCCGCTGCAGGCCGGCCGCCGCCTCCAGCGTCGACCGCGACTGCGCGGCGGCCGCTTCGCCCATGTGCTGGACGCTCCTGTCGAGTTGCGCGAACGCATCGGGGAAGCTGCGCACGGCCTCGCGGAACGCCTCGCCCAACTGGTCGCGGACCGCGTCGGCGAACCGCTCCTGGGGCGGGTTCTCCTCGCTGCACGTCCGTAGCGCCTGCCGGAAGTCGTTCAGAGCCTGTTCGAAGTGTCCATCCGAGATCCCGAAGAGCCAAAGGGTGATCAAGAGGTTGTTCGCCACGCCGGAGAGACTGGCCACGAGGGCGGGTGCGAACGCTGCCAGTACGCCGAGCTCGAAGTCGGACAACCCCCAGAGCCGGTACGCGAGGGCGCCCATGGTGCCCCCGATGCCGACGACGAGGGCCGCCGTCGCCCAGACCCGCATGCCGTCGACCCGGCGCTCGTGCACCCGGTCCGCCTCATCCATGTAGCGCACCCAGTCAGGGCCGTCACCACGTTTCGCTCGACTCTGGATGTCATGCTTGAAGGTGTTCCACAAGCGGTTGAGCTCGTCCGACTCGTCGGCGCGGGCGATCACGTTGCAGCGCCAGAAGATATAGATCTGGAAAGCGAAAACGAGGACGAGGACCGGATCGAAGAGCGTCATCGGCGATCCGGAAAGCGGAGGAGGGTCGGGGTCTGCAGCCGATAGCGGTCCGGGGCGATGCGCACCGCGTCGACGAAGCCCTCCAGTTGCAGTGTCCGGCCGACCTCGCCGGTCTCAGTTGACCAGTCGTCGCGCCAGTCGACCACCCCGGCATCGCTGACCGTGCCCGTAGCCTCGAGAGACAGCTCCAGCCCAGAGACGGTCGGCAGACTGCAACGGATTGCCGAGCAGGCGAAGTCGAAGGCGAGCCGCGTTCCTTCGGTGCGGGCGTCGGCGTCGGGCGGCAGGGTCTGGGCCGCCGCGATCGTATCGCCGCGGTCCGCATTCGGGACCTCCGTTTCCGCGGCCGGCACCGCCGCGACGGGCTCGGTCCCGGGGGTCAAGACCCACCTCGCACGGGCGGCGGTAGGCTGGAACCCGCCGTCGATATCGCAGAACAGCGTGACGGTGTCGTCCCGGACGCAACAGTGCTGCTGCTGCTCGTTGCCGAACAGTGCGTACTGCGGCCCCGGTTCGTCGTCGCCACGGGTGCCCGCCCGGCAGGCGATCGTCGCCTCGTGACCGAGCGAGGCGCGGGTCAGCATCTCCCACTGCGCTTCGATGGGGGCGTCGCGCCCGCGGTTCAGTTCGTCCACGGTGGCCTGGAGGGATTCCATGACCGAGATGACACGTTCGGCGCCGCGGCCGATCACGAGCACGTAGACAGGAATCTGCTGGACGGTATCGAGCGCGACCCAGCGTCGTCGCAACTCGTCGAACCGGCAGCCGAGAGGTGCGCGAGCCCCGCACCCCCGAACCCTTACACCCCAGTAGTCGGCCTTCAGACCGAAGAGGCCGACGTGGAACGTGCCGCTCCGTACGTCCGCCGACTCCAGCCATTCGCCGAGAGAACCGAACAGGGTCAGCGGGCCGGTGACGTCACCGGTCGCCATCAGATCCGAGACCAGGGCGGCGGCCTCCGCGCGGCCGGTACGGAAGTCGCCCAGCACGCGTTCCATAGACCGGTCGAGTTGGGTGGACCTCCCGTCGAAGATGCCGCGCTCGATTTGCGGGCGCGCGCCGAGATTCCGGAGTTCGTGGCCAACGCCGACCCACCGAACGGGCGCATCGGCACTGCCGAACACCCGCGCCATGTGTTGTGCTGCGTTCTGGGCGACGAACTGAAACACCGAGAGGTCTCCGTCGCCGTCCGGCGGTAGGTAGCCGGCCATGGGGGAGGAGATGTCGAGGTGTATCTCGACGAACTCAGGCTCTGCCGTTGGGCTGGCCGCTTCCGTCGCGACCTCGTCCCATGCTGGCACCGCTGTCGCCGTCAGGGGCGGCAACTCCTCGACGCGGTTCGTGTCGCCCGCGCAGGTGCGCGGGTCGGGGCAGGACGAGTTGCCGCCGCAGGCGACGGTGGTGACGACCAGGCAGGTCGTCAGCAGGGCAGAGTAGACGGCAGGTGACGGTGCGTGCATCCGTTAGCCTCCGGGGCGCCATTCGCGAGGGCGGCGGCGGGATTCGACGACACCAGCGCCGCCGGCCGCCGGCAATTCTCATTGCACAGGCATCGAATCCCGGCGATGCAGCAATATCGCCGGGAGCGAGGTGACGAACCATCGGGAGGGATCCGGGCTACTCGGCGATCTCACCCTTCTCAATCACCTCGAAACGCCTTGCGCTCCCGGTCTCGGGTTCGAGCCACCGGCCCCGCGCCAGTCGGGTCACCCGCTGCGTTCGGCCGGTCAGGGCTCCGCCACTGTGGTCGTCGAACCAGTCCGCCACCGCCCGTGGCGACTTGTTGAAACTCGGCAGCACGTAGAAGTCCGGCGTGCCGAACGTCTCGACGACCAGTGCCGCGCCGCCGGCGCCGACCCGCTTGCCGTGGCCGACGTCCATATCGAACCCCCATCGGTACAGCACTTCCTGCAGGCCGCGGGGGCTGAAGTGACCGTTGCCGTTACGCCGATATTCGTCCCAGGCATCGATCAGGTCGGCGGGGCCGGCCGGTTCCCGCCGCGGTGGTTCGTCGGCCTCGGGCGGAGACGCCGCCGTTTCGTCCACGGGGCCGCGCGGCTCGGGCGACAGCATGCCGGCGTCGGGCCTCCTCGCGTCCGTGAGCGCGCGTGCGGCGGCGCGCTCCGGCGACAGCTCGGCGCTGCCGGTCGACTCGGTCCTGGCTGCTTCTTCGAGCCCGCCTGTCTCCTCCCCGGCCACGGTCGAGCCGTGCGGAGACAGCTCGGCGTTGCGGGAAGCCGCGCCTCCGACTCCTCGCCTGGACGCGTGCCACGCGGCAGTGGCCGGGGACATCCCGGCGCTGCGGATCGGCTCGGCGTCGGGAAGGGCCGGGTCCGGCGCGGGGGCGGTCCGAGCGTCGGCGGGTCCGGCGGGGGCGGCTTCACCCGCACCCATGCGTCCCGTCCCGTGGTCCCGTGTCGCGGGAACATCGGCAAGGTCGTTGCGGTCCGGGACGGCGTCGGCGCGTCGCGACTCGGGCGCGGGGAGGTCGGGGCGCGATTCCGGGGTCTCCGCGCCGCGCCGCCGGACGGTCACGGCCAAGACGCCCATCCAATCGAGCAGAGCGAAGACCGCGCCGACCGACGTCAGCATCGTCCCCAGCACCGCGACGGCCGGCAGGGCGAGGCGTTCGACCGCCGCCCGGGGCTGCGTTTCGGGCGGGGCGTCCGGCGCCGCCTGTCCGAACCGACCGGCCCGTGGATGTTCGATCTCCGATCGCGTCGGCGTGTCGACGCTCGGTTCGATCTGCTCGACGGTGCCGTACCGCGGCCGCCCGTCCGGTCGGGACATGTCGTCCTGGAGCGCGGCCGGGGCGGCGTCGCCCGTCCCCTTGGCCCACGTCGCCGGCGGCGCGGCCGGCTCCGCGCCCAAGTGGAGGACGGCGCCGGCGAGCAGACAGACGGCGCCCCCGCACAGCCCGACCGGCGCGACCCATCGCGCCGCGCGCCGACCCACGTGTGCGTCGAGGCCGGCCGACATCACTTGCCTTCCACGAAGCGTCTGGACTTGAACGCGCTCTCCCACACGAGTGGGGCGATCTTTGCGTCGAAATCGACCTCGCTCGTGACCCCGAGCTCTTGGAGCGCCTCGTTGACGGCGCGCTTGAGATTCGGCTCGAGATCATCGAGTACTTGGCGCGTCCCGGCGTCCGGATGACTCAGTGAGAACGGTGGTTCGATGCGGTGGAACTCCACACGGGCGCCGGACCCGCCGGTCCGCACCGGCAACCGGTCGAACCATCGGATTTTTCGCTCCGCGCCGTTCCTCGCCACCGCGCGCTCCGTCACGACTTCGAGCTCGACGAGGGCATGCCTGCGGGTGCGAATGTCCTCGTGGCGTTGCGCCAGTCCCACGACGCTGAGGATCGGGGCAGCCTTGGGATTGACGTCACGCGAGCCTTCCGGCGAACACGCCGGCGCGCCGACGGCCGGTCCGGATTCGCCGCCCTCGGTTTCCTCCCACAGGCCGTGCTTGCGCCACAGGTCATCCAGTCCGCGCCAGGCATCGCGGTCGCCGATGCGATCCCACCACAGCTCGGTGGTCCTCGCCGCGACAGCCCCCGCGACCTTCTCTTCGATGTCCGCATAGCGCGTGTGTTCGGGCCACAAGCGCCAGCCGTTGCCCCGAAGCTGCACCAAGACTCTGAGCCTCTCGTGATCGCCGGGTCGGTTCTCCAACACCAGGAGATACCAGTGGCGGACGAGATACGCCACCAGACTGCGCGCCATGTACTCCGCGAGCAGCCGGAAGTACCGTGAGATCAGCGCGCGCACGGCTCTTGCGTCCCCGGGCCTGGCAAAACCCCTCACGTCCAGACCGGCGTGACGCTCGGGCTCCTGTGCGCCGTCTCCGAAGAGCCGGGCGGCCCCCTTGGAGCGCATCCAGGCGCGCAACTGGGTCTGTGCGTCGTCCGGCCGGCCCGCCCAGCCGGGCGGCAGGAACAGGTCGGGGTTTTCGGCCATGGTGCGCAGCAGCTCGTTGCCGCCGAGCTTGGCGCTGTCCGCCACTTCCTCGAACTCCAACCCGGGTCCCGGCTCGGCCGATATGAACAGGTCGAGCGTGCCGCCGCCGAGGTCGCCAACCAGGCAGACCTCGCCGAAGCGGCGCGTGCCGCCCTTGGCTGCGCTCGACTCGTTGTAGATACCGATGCCGTCGGCCAGGCGGAACCTGCTCCCGAGGCTGCGGTCGGCGCTGTCGATGACCCGCCGCAGCGTGTCCTCGTAACTCTGCACCTGCTTGTCCGAGTCTCGGAGCGGATAAGTGAACGTGAAGTCGGCCTGCGCGGGCAGCGCGCGCAGCCGCCGCCCGACGATGTCGGCCATCACCAACTCCATGGCCATGCCCAGGTAGATCTCGCGCAGCACGTCTTCGTGCTCCCGAAAGGCCGCCGCCGATGCCTGCCACTTGAAGTCGCAAACGAGGTGGTCGGCGAGGTCGCGCCGCTGCATGTCCATGAACGGAATCACGCAGTCGCGGCCGGGTTGCCACTGCGACAGGTCGTCGCCGCCCAGGTTCGCCAGCGGCTCGATGGTCAGCAGCTCCGACGGCAGCAGCCCCTGCCTGTCCTTCGGCGGGACGTCGTCCGTATAGGTCGGCAGCCACACGCCGAGCCTCTTCAGTCCTTCCTCGCTGTCGGTCACGTGCGACCAGTTCTCGCTGACGTGCAGCACGAGGGAATCGTGCTGCGCGGGGTCGAGCTCGGGTGCCAGCTCGACCGGGTGCTTCCCGCCATCCGCCTGCACCGCGGCGACGGTGTGCGACGTCCCGAAGTCGAGTCCCACCTTGATTTCCGCCTGACGGCGCGGGAGGGAATCGAGGTTGATGACGTAGAGTCCCAGCTCCCGTCCGGATTCCCGGTCTTCCAGGCTGAACGCGAGAGGGGGGCCGCCGATGTGCCTGCGCCCCTCGCCGACGTGGAAGCGCACCGGGTACGCGCCGTCCCGTTCGGGCCTGCTGCGACGAACGCGGTCGTCGTCCGGATCGAACCACAGCGTGCTCGGGCGGAACCGGGCGACCGTGCAGTGCTGGTAGACGTAATAGGCGCGCCAGCAGGGTTCCTCCGCGGAACGGAACCGGGGCCAGACCATCCAGTGAGCCTGGCACGGTTCATTCTCGTCATCGTCCGTCGCATCGACTTGCGGCACCGGCAGGGTGAAGGAGAGCGGTGCACTGCGGCCGACGAGGCGCAGCTCCCACGTCGCTTTCGCCGACGGTCGGCGCGCCTCGCCGCCCCTCGACGATGTCTCGCGCGCCGGTCGGCCGCGCCGGAGCGTGTCGACCGCGCGCCGGCCTGGCGAGGCGTGCTCCTCGCCCTCTCGCACGGCGCCGACGATGCCCTCTGCCAAGTTCTGACCGGCCGAGACCAGGTTCCCGGCCGTCCTCGCCGCCTGCTCGTACCCCGCTCGCAGCCAACTCGATGCGCTCGTGTCGGCTCGCCCCGCGTCGGTCGTCGCATCGCCGTCGGGGCGCCGGCGGCGGAGCGGCGCTGCCCTCGTCGCCGGTTGGGCGCCACCCGCGGCCGGCGGGCGGGGGCCCTCGTCGATGGATGGCGGGGGGGCGTGGACCTGCTCGCCGCTCTTGAGCAGATCGACGACGCGCCGGCCATCGTCGGTCTCCAGCAGGCCCAGGTAGTCGGCCCGCAACGGGTAGTCGGGGTACAGCACCCGTCCGGGCCGGGTCGACGACCCGGGAACCGGTTCCTGCCGCATCGGGGTGCAGTCCCGGACCATGATGTCGTCGCGGTCGAGGAGAACGACGTTCTCGAGAATGGCGGCCGCCTGGTGATCCGCGGTCAGGACGGCCAACTTGCGCTCGTCGCCCTTCGCGCCGAAGGCGGCGATGTCTCCCCGGATCTGCAGGTGGTCGAGATGTTCGCGCCAGAACGCCCGCGTGGGCTCTTGGCGATCGGGCCGGGTGAACTCGACCTTCTCGAAGGCCACCCCGGCATCCGTCGTCGCCGACTCGAGTGCGGACGCCAACGCCTCGGGGAGCTCTGCTTCGCCCATCAACGGCGTGTCTCCGTCGGGCCACCAGTCGCCCGGCGTCGGCAGCGCGATGGTGACGGGAGCGGCCTCGGCGTCCGCGCCCCAGTGCACCGAGAGGCTGATGCCCCTGCCGAACGTCGCGGGACCCTGCGCGGGGTGGTCCGCGAACACCTGTGCAGCCCATGGGGGCGCCGCGTCGCCGCGCCGCCGCTTCTCGCGATCGATCCAGGTGCGGATCTGCCGCACCGCGAGGCCGGCGGGTCTCCACTCGCCCATCTCCTCGGTTCGCCAATCGCGAGGCCGCTCCGAGCCGGTCAGCGTCTGCCACAGCGCGCCCCAGGCGAGCTCGCGCCTCTCGTCTCTCTCGATCGGCGTCGGGCAGAAGAGCGTGAGCGGGGAGTTGAATCCCAGCGCAATGTCGCCGTCACGGTGCTCGTGGACGATGGCGACCCGTGCCAGCTCCGGCAGTCGGGTCTTGCGGTACTCGTCCACGAGGTGATCGAGCGACAACAGTGGCGGGTCGTGTCGCGGCGAGACGTCGTGCAGGGTCAGCCTGCCCATCACCACGCCGGCCAGCAGCATCTCCAGTTGCCGGCGCTCGGTCGGGTGCTCGTGCTCGATGGCGTAGCGGAAGTGGTCTGCCGCGGCCATCGGGTCGGGCCAGCCGTTCTGGGCGATGTCCTCCTCGCGAACGAATCCCTGAACCGTGCCCAGGATGTTCTGGTCGAGAACCTGCGTCAGCCGGCCCGGCTCCTCGGCCGCGACCTTCAGGCTGTCGTGGCCCACGGGCGGCGGCCAGTACCCGCCGCGGGCCGCCGGCGTCGGCGGGACGACCAGCGTGGCGGCGCCCTCCCCGCGGGAGAACTCGCGGATCCAGTCGGCCGTCCACTGCAGGAGCGCCAGCGCCGTGGCATCCTCGGCGGCGACGTCGGCCCGGTCCGCCGGCTGGAGCCGGTGTTTCGGTGTCGCCAGTCGTTCGCGTGACAGGGCTTCGCGAGTCAGGGAAAGGTCGGGTTGCGGATCTGCGCCCAGGACTTCCTTCATCCAGTCGATGTGTCCGCGGCAGTCGGCGACCAGCCCGTGCAGTGCCTTGCCGACCCGCTCCGGAACGGCCAAACGTCCCGTCTCCTTGCAGATGGCGGGGGCCACACGGAACAGGCCGCCCTTCTGCGCTGTCGACAACGCCCTTGCGAACCCGTCGAGCACGTCGGCGAGCGTCGCCGCCTGGTTCGCGAGGCTCTGGACCGTGTCGTTCCCCGAGCCGCCCGGAAGGCGGTTGCCGCCGCCGAGCCGGGTCGGGTCCTCGGCGCCCATCTGGTAGAGGCCGGGCGAACAGGGTCGGCGGTCGAGGAAGTGGTGCAGACCGCACAGGGCGGCGACCCCGTGGACGAAAGACTCGCGGATCGGCTGCTGCGTGTCCGACGTATAGCGACGGACCTTGATGGCGGTGTCGGGCACGCCGACCGGCACCGTGGCCGCGTGACGCGCCAGGCTCCGGCCGTAGTAGGCGAACGCGGAATTGGCGTTCTGCGCCATGGAGCGGTCGCGGAGCTGCGCCTTTTCCAGGATGCCCTCATCGAGGCCCTTCTGCTCGAACCGGAACCAGTTGAGCACCATGATGGCCATCACGTCGTCGCCGCCGGCGGCGAACCGTTGCGCCAGCGTCGGCGCCACCGAGGCCCCGGTGCCCCCGACGGCGGAGCCGACCACCGCCACCCGACCCCGCGTGGTCAGCAACTCGTGGTAGGCGCCGTCGTGGTTCGTGCCGACGCCGCTCGATTTGGTGTCGAGCTCCTTGAGGCGGAACAGCAGCGACCCGACGGCGGGAGAACCCATCATGCCGTGCGAGAAGCGGATGTCCCGCTGCGCTCGTGACGTGAGGAGGTCGAGGTACGGCGAGTCGGCGAAGCGCTGGTCGAGGCTGTCGAAGGGCGGGTTGAACCACGTGCGATCCCGGCCCACCGGCAGGGGAGTGACGATCTTCAACTCAGGAGGATCGGAGCGTCCGATCGCGGCCTGCCAATTGTGTCGACCCGGGTGCGAGGCGACCAGCCGGCGGGTGAGCTGCCACGCGGTGTCTTCGCGGTCGCCGTCGCCGGAATCCTGATCCACGAGATAGACGGTGGGGAACGCGAGGGGCTTGTCGTCCGCGTCACGGAAGAACCCGAGCGGCTGGCCGAGCGTGTGCAGCCGCACCAGGGCCAGCGCCACGTGGGCGCCGGTGCCGCCGCACACGACGAGCGTGTTGTTGTTCACCGTCTAGCGCCTCACGTAGAACCAGTTCGCACCGAACAGTCCGAGCACGCACATGACTGCGGCGAGCAGGACTCCCTGCCACGTGAACCACAAGTTCGTGGTACGTTGTTCCGGGGCACAGCCGTCCGCGCCGCTCAGGGCGAACGAGAGCACCAACCCGGCGACGATGAAGGCGCCAAGGAGAATCCACACCGTCGCCCCGGACGACGGCGCGCTGGCCGACTCCCGCAGGTCCCAGCCTTCCAGGCGGCGCTTGCGCGCCCACCCGACGACCGCCGCCGCGATGGCCCCCGGTGCGAGGATATAGAGAAGCAGCCACGTCTCACTCCCCGGCGTGTTGCACCAAGTGTCGAATGCATCCGCTCGGCCGCAGGCCATGGTTGCGCAGAGCAGCAAGGGCAGAAGCACCCGGCCGTCCAGCGTGCGTGAACTATTCCTCATCGGTGTCCCGCTGTCTGACCGATACCTGCGGGTGACGGATGATCATCGGCACGGGGTCGCCGCGGGCAGCCGACCCGCCGAGCGCGTCTTTCCAGGTTGTGTGACACAGGCGCATGTTAACACGGTCGCAAGGTGACCATTAGCGATTTACTAGCGATATAGGGAGGGTTAGAAGTGACTGTTGTGCAACTACAGAGCGTGGTGGGGGCGGTGGCGTTCGCGGCGACGGTCAGCGCAGGGGTGGTGACCGTAACGGCGCAGACATCGGCCCCGGCAGGCGAGTGGCGGGCGTTCGGGGCGGACGGCGCCAACACCAAGTACTCGCCGCTCGACCAGATCACGCCCGAGAACTTCACCGAGCTCGAGATCGCCTGGCGGTGGCGCTCGATCTCGGGCGAGGTCGCGGCGGAGCACGAGGCCGTCCGCCCCGGCCCGTTCAAGACCGCCCCGCTGATGATTGGCGGGCTGGTCTACGTCAGCACCGCCCTCGGGCAGGTCGCGGCCCTCGATGCCGGCACCGGCGAGCTCGCGTGGTCGTACGACCCGCGCACCTACGACCGCCTCGAGCGCCCCGCCAACATGGGGTGGCAGCATCGCGGGGTGTCGTACTGGGAGGACGACGAGAGCGACGACGCCCGCATCTTCATCGCCACCCACGACCTGCTGCTGGTGGCCATGAACGCCCGCACCGGCCGCCTCTACCCGGACTTCGGGGCCGACGGCGCGGTCGACCTCAGCGGCAGCCTCGGGCGGCCCGTCGACCGGTCGCGGTTCACCCATTCGCAGCCGCTGGCCGTGGTCGGCGACACCGTCATCGTGGGCAGCATCGTGCAGGACACCTCCCTGACCCGCCGCGAGGCGGACCCCGGCCACGTCCGCGCCTTCGACGCCCGCACCGGCGAGATGAAGTGGATCTTCCACACCATTCCGCAGGGGGACGAGTTCGGGGCCGACACGTGGCACGACGAGTCGTGGCGCTACAGCGGCCACACCAACGTGTGGGGCACGATGGCCGTCGACGAGGAGCTGGGCTACGTCTACCTGCCGACCGGGACCCCCACCAACGACTGGTACGGCGGCATGCGCCATGGCGACAACCTGTTCGCGGAGAGCATCGTCGCCGTCGACGTCGAGACCGGCCGGCGCGTCTGGCACTTCCAGGCCGTGCACCACGGGCTCTGGGACTACGACTTCCCGACCGCCGGCAACCTCGTCGACATCCGGGTCGACGGCCGCGACGTCAAGGCCATCGCCCAGCCCAGCAAGCAGGCATTCGTCTACGTCTTCGACCGCGTGACCGGCGAGCCGGTGTGGCCCATCGAGGAGCGGCCGGTGCCGGCCGGGAGCGTGCCGGGGGAGTGGTACTCGCCGACCCAGCCGTTCCCCACCCGGCCGGCCGCGTTCGACCTGCAGGGCATCACCGTCGACGACCTCATCGACTTCACCCCCGAGCTGCGGGCCGAGGCCCTGCGCATCGCCGAGCGGGCCCAGCTCGGGCCGATGTTCACGCCGCCGCCGGTGCGGGGCGAGGGACGGCCCATCATCCAGTCGCCGGGCCCCGGCGGGGGCATCAACTGGCCGGGGGCGGCCGTCGACCCGGAGACGGGACGGATGTTCGTGCCCTCGCAGACCCGCCTGCGGGCGGTCGAGCTGGTCGAGTACCCGCCGCCCGCCACCGTCGGCTACTTCACCGACCCGTGGGCGCAGCCGGTGCCGGGGCCGCAGGGGCTGCCCCTCGTCAAGCCGCCCTACAAGCGGGTCACCGCCATCGACCTGAACACCGGCGACCACGCCTGGATGGCCCCGCACGGCGACGGCCCGCGCAACCATCCCGCCCTGCGCCACCTCGAGCTGCCGCCCCTCGGCGGCCACAACGGCATGCACGGGGGCGGCCCGCTGGTGACGAAGACCCTGCTCGTGGTCAACTCGGGCGGGCGGTACGTCGAGGACATGGTCGAGGCGGCGCGGGCCGTCACCGCCTATGACAAGGACACCGGCGCCTACCTGGGATCGGTGGAGTTGCCCGCCGTTCCCTACGGCAACCCCGTCACCTGGCTGCACGAGGGGAGGCAGTACATCGCGGTGGCCGTCGGCACGTCGAGCGCCGAGGGCGGCGCGGAGCTGATCGCCCTGGCTCTGCCCTGAACGGAGGGCGCGAGCGGCCGCTTGTGCGGAAGCGTCTTCGGGCTCCTTGTGGTGGCTCTGCCGAGCGCGGAGGCGACCGGCGCAGGCGGTTCCGCGGATGGTGACGCGACTCCGGCCCGGAGCACCGGGTTGCACTTACTCCGTATAATCCGTAACATGTGCAAAATGGCCAAACGAATGCGAGGCAGCGGGGCCGAGCCCCGGTCGCCGGCGACAGCCGGCGCGCGCGTCGTCACCGCGACGGAGACCGCGAAGAACTTCGGCGCGATCATCGATCGGGTGCGGGAGGAGCGCGCCGTCTACGTCGTCGAACGCGGCGGCACGCCGGTAGCGGAGATCGGTCCGGTGAAGGCGAAGACGGTCACGATTCGCGACTTCGCCGAGCTCGTCCGTTCCGGGTCGGTTCCATCGCCCGGCGAGGACTACCTGACGGCGGTCGAGGAAGGCGTCGCCTTGTACAATCGCCCCGAGGTTCCCGAGAACCGATGGGAATCCTGATCGACTCGAGCGTCCTGATTGCGGCCGAGCGTGGCCGACTGGACCTCGAGGCCGCGCTGGCGGTCGGCCCGGACGAACCCGTGGGTATCGCCGCGATTACCGCGTCCGAGCTGCTCCACGGCACGCACCGGCTCGGGGGCATACGCCTCATGCACGCGCGCGCGTTCGCCGAGCGGTGGCTCGCGATTCTGCCGGTCGTCCCTTTCGATCTGCCGGCCGCGCAGGTGCACGCGGCGCTGGCCGCGGATCTCGCAAGGCGGGGAACGCCCATGGGCGCCCACGACCTGATCATCGCGGCCACCGCGGTACGTCTCGGCTACTCGGTCGCCACGTGCGATCGTCGAGGCTTCGGCCGGGTGGATGGTCTCGCCGTGCAGTACTGGCAGATGCGCCTCGAACGGCAGTGATGTCGGGCGCATCTTCCGGGCGGCGGCTACGATCGAGGGCGATCGTGTCGACGCCTGCCCGAGCCGTCACGAGTCCTTTCCGGCGGGGCCTCGGCCTCGCGTGCGGGCGGCACACGCCCCTGTCGTAACCAGCCCTTAACAGGACCGTCACCGAACCGATAAACGGAGCCCCTAACATTGGCCGCCGGACGACGAAACCGGTCCCGCGGCAACCATGACGATAGAGCGATCGCAGGCGGCAGACCTCGTCAAGCAGGCCGCGCTGGCCCTCGCCGCGCTGCTGTCGCTGCTCGTCGTGGTCGACGACGTTCGCGTGCTCGTCTACGGACTGAGCTACGCATACCACGCGGTGAATCTCTCGGCGTTCGTATTCCGGCGCACCGAGGCGGTCCGTTTCGCGTTGCAGTCGTCTGCCTCCCGGGCGGCGGCTTTCGGTCTGCTCGCGTTCGTCGCGGCCCGGTCCGGGGAGCTGACGCCGTCGCCGGCGGGATGGTCGCTGCTGGTGGCCGGCATCGCCCTGCACGCCCTGGCGGTTCGCGCCCTCGGCGTGACGCGGACGTTCTACGGGGCCGAGCTGGGCGCGGTTCCGCGGGCCCGGGTCGGCTCGTTCCCCTACTCGGTGTTCCCCCATCCGATGCACGCGGGCAGCGTGCTGCAATTCGCGGCCATCGGTCTGCTCTGTCCCGCGCTCGCGCGCGACTTCCCGCTGCTCGTGGCGGGGCACATCGCCCTGACGGTGCTGACGGCCCTCGTCGAGCACTTCGATGCGCACGTCGCGCCCCGGCGGTTCCAGGCGCTCGTGAGGAGCTTCACCGACGAGGGCATCCGCGTCCGCATCGACACCCTCGCGAGCTGGGCGCAGACCTGTTTCCGCGAGCACCTGCACCGCGAGTGCTCCAAGCACCGCTACGTGAAGACCCTGCCCGCCGACGTCGTGCGGCGCATCGACGACCTGCGTTACGCGGACGAGGTGCTTCGCCCCATCCGAGCCGCGTTTCCCGGCAGCCGCGTCACGCCGCTGCCGATGACCGACGAGATCTACGTCTCTCGCTACAACTACGACCGCGGCGGCGACCAGGGGCTCTTCGACCGTCACTACGACGGCAACCTGCGCTTCTTTCCCGGCGCGTCGGTGGTGCGCTCGCTCATCTATCTCTCCGCCGACGATCGCCTCGAGGTGGTCTTCGCGACGAGCGGAGCCCGCGCCAACATGCGCACCTACACGTACGGGCTGCTCGACTTCCACAACGAGCTGCACTGGGTCGACGGCTCGTACGACCCGGACCGTCCGCCGCGCATCCTCCTCAAGTGCAACTACTACGTGGACCACTGGGGCTGGGCGCCGTGGCGGTCGATCGGCCTCTTCCTCAACGTGGCGGTCTTCTACGTGGTCAAGGCGGCCATGAACTACAGCCGCAGCCCCCGGACCCCGGCCCAGAGGGGCATCGGCCTGCTGTGCAACCTGTTCCGGCGGCTGAACATGGTCAGCCCCGCCGCCCCGGTCGTGCTGATGCTGGCGGCGCTGGCCTGCGCCAGGGCGCTGGCCGGGCCGCTCGTCCGCCTGTTCTGAATCTGTTTACCCGTGCATGTCCGAATCGTCACGAGCCCTTCAAACTCGTGCGGGATACTGAGGTCGTCGGCGAAGCCGCTCCGGGGCCTCGCCGGGCTTCCGGGCCACGGAAGCGGCGCGCGGCGCGAATCGCCCCCCAGGGGGGCGCTCGGCGCTCGGCACGCGCCGCGGCCGCTGCCCCACGTCGAAAGGAGCGCTGTGAAGGCCGATCTCCACGTCCACACGATCTACTCGGGATACTCGACCCTGCCGCTGCTGAGCCGCGTGCTCCGCGAGTCGTACAACACCCCCGAGGCGGTCTATCGCCTGGCGAAGGCGCGCGGCATGGATCTCGTCGCCATCACCGATCACGACGCCATCGGCGGCGCCCTCGCCCTGGGCGATCGCGACGACGTTCTCGTGGGATGCGAGGTGACGGCGCTGTTCCCGAACGAGCCGGTTGCGGTTCACCTGAACGTGCTCGACGTCACGCCGGCCCAGCACGAAGAGATTCAGCGCCGTCGGCGCAACGTGATGGAGCTGATGCCGTACCTGCGCGCCGAGGGCATCTTCACCTCGCTCAACCATGTCGCGTCGGGCGTCAACGGGCCGATCACCGGGGCTCACGTCGCGGCCCTGATGCCCTGGATCGACGCCCTGGAGGTCAGAAACGGATCACGGCTGCGCAGTCAGAACCGCACCGCCGCCGGCCTCGCCGCGGCCTACGGCAAGGCCGAGCTCGCGGGCAGCGACGCGCACACCCGATGCGCGATCGGACGGACCTGGGTCGAGGCCCCGGGAGTGGCGACGCGCAGCGAGTTCATGCGCGAGCTGCGGGCGGGACGCGTCACCGTCGGCGGCCGGCACGGCGGCTACTTCCGCATGGCGAGCGACATCGTGCGCGCGGCCGGCGGCTACTACCGCGACAGGCTTGCGCGGCTCGTCGAACGGCCCCTGGACTGGAAGCGCCACGCGTACTGGTGGTGCGGTCTCGCCGCCATGCCGGTCGTCGCGGTGCCCCTGCTGCTCGCCATCGCGCACTTCGTGCAGGAGGACCGCTTCAACCGGGGGCTGCTCTTCGATCTCGTGGCCGTTCCGGCCGCGCGATGGCAGGAGGCGGCCTGAGCACGCCATCAGGACCGGTCAGGGTCGCGGTCTTCACCGACAACGACTTCGCGAAGGTCAACGGCGTCACCACCACGCTGTCGGCCCTGCTCCGGCACGCGCCGTCCGGCGTGGAGCCCTGCGTCTATACGCATGCGGATCGCGGGGCGGCCGGGCCCGGCTACGTCGCCATGCCCGCGGTCGGCGTCGGCCTGCCGTTCTATCGCGAGATGCGCGTCTACCTGCCGCGGGTCCGGGCTTTGCGCGCGCGAGTGCGCGCCGACGGCGGCCAGCTCGTCCACCTGACCACGCCGGGGCCGATCGGGTTGGCGGCGCTGCACGTGGCGCGCGCGCTGGAGCTGCCGCTGATCGGCAGCTTCCACACCGATCTGGGGCGCTACGTCGGCATGCTCAGCGGCTCGGCCCGGCTCGAGCGTTGGCTCCGTCTCTACATGCGCTGGCTGTACGGGCGCTACGAACGCGTCTTCGTGCCGTCGGCGGCAACCCGGGAGATGCTCGTCGAGGACGGGGCGGACGCGTCGCGCGTCGCCCTCTGGGTGCGGGGCGTGGACGCCGAGGCGTTCTCGCCGCAACACCGCTCGGCCGCCCGGCGGCGGGCGTGGCGCGTCGGCGACGGCGCGCCGGGGAGCCCGCTGGCTCTCCTGTACGCGGGGCGGGTGTCGCGCGAGAAGGGGCTGGATCTGCTGCCCGAGGTCTCGGCGCGGCTGCGGCGGGCGGGGGTCGCGCACCGGTGGGTCGTCGTCGGCGACGGCGCGGGCCGCCCGGAGCTGGAGTGCGCGCTGGAGGACGCCGTCTTCACCGGCACGCTCGATCGCCGGGGCGTGGCGCGGGCGATGGCCTCCGCGGACCTGTTCGTGTTTCCGAGCTGCACCGACACCGCCGGCAACGTGGTGCTCGAGGCGCAGGCGTGCGGGCTGCCGGTCGTCGTGTCGGACCTGGGCGGGCCGAAGGAGAACATGCGGCCGGGGGTGACGGGGCGCGTCTTCCGCGGCGGCGACGCCGGCGATCTGAGCGAGGCCATCATCGACCTGGCGTCGAGCCCGGCGCGGCGCGAGGCCTTGTCCGCCGCGGCCCGGCGCTACGCGGCGGGACGTGGATGGGAGCAGGCGCTCGCCCCCCTCTACGACGCCTACCGCGAGGTCGCGGCCCCACCGCGCGCGGTCCCGGCGGCCGGCCGGCGTCCGCGGGGGCTCGCGGCCCCGCCGCGCGCGTCATGACGGCCGGTCCCGGCGGCCCGACGGTGAGGGCGGTGCTCGCGGACCTGCCGCGCCGGCCGGGGCACTACCTCGTCGCCCGCTGGAACTGGAAGGCGGCGCTGACGAGCGCGGTGATGCGCGGCCTCGTGTTCTACGCGGCAACGCGCGGCGCGGGGCTCGACGCCGCGCGCGCCGCCCTCGCCGTCGAGCTCGCCTACCGGGCCGCGAGCGGTGGCTGCTTCGCGGCCCTGACCCAGGCGTTCCGTCACGCGACGCCGGGCTGGGCGGCCGCAGTGGTCGTTACCGTGGCCATCCCGGCCGTGGCCCATGCCCTGGAGTTCGCGGCGCACCGCCTCGCGGGCACCGTCGATCTCGACCGCAGCATGGCCGCTTCCGTCGGGTTCACCGTCGTCTCGGCCGCGTTCACCCTGTTCGCCATGCGCCGCGGCGCGTTCATCGTCGGCGACGCCGACCGGCAGTCCTTCCGCCGGGACCTCGCGGCGCTGCCCGGGCTCGTCGCCGCGTTCGTCGCCGCGGTCGGCCGGGGGGCGTGGCGAGGCATGACACGGCTCGGCGCTCCGGGAGCCAAGGGAGGCCGCGCATGAGGCGCGCCGGCGACGGCTCGGCGGCGTCCGTCGATTCCTCCTCCTTCCTCCGGTTCCGGCCGCGGCGCAAGCGGGCAGAGCGGGGTGCGGCTCGCCTGATCGCCCCGTGCCCCCTCAGAGCGGCGGCCTGCTCCACCGGTCGCGCCGCACCAGCTCGCCGCTGCCCGCCGCGCCCAGCACCTCGCCGTTGCGGTAGACGATCTCGCCGCGGCGCATGGTCAGCGTCGGCCAGCCCGTCACCACCCGGCCCGCGTGCACCGAGTAGCCGCTGTTCGACAGCATGTCCTCGTTGCGGATGGTCCGCGTCTCCTCCGGGTCCCACAGCACCAGGTCCGCGTCCGACCCGACCGCGATCGCCCCCTTGCGGGGGTAAAGCCCGAACAGCCTGGCCGGGTTGCTGGAGGTGACCTCGACGAAGCGCTCCAGGCTGATCCGCCCGTCCCCGACGCCCTCGGAGTAGAGCATCGGCAGCATCACCTGGAGGTTGCTCATGCCCGCGCGGTGCTGCACGACGTTCTGCGCGGGGTCCAGCTTCTGCTCGCGCGTGTAGGCCACGTGGTCGGTGGCCACGACGTGCACGGTGCCGCGGGCGATGCCGTCCCACAGGGCGTCGACGTCGCTCTGCTCCCGCAGCGGGGGCTGGCCGATGTAGAGGCCCGGGGTGGGGCCGTCGAACCGTTCGCGGG
This sequence comes from Vicinamibacterales bacterium, assembly GCA_965261285.1. Lineage (GTDB taxonomy): Bacteria > Acidobacteriota > Vicinamibacteria > Vicinamibacterales > UBA8438 > JAJEEA01. Next base: position 1,911,559 of record OZ253457.1, read on the forward strand.
TCAGGTGCAGGTAGATGGGGCGGGTCTCGACGTACACCGGCAGGCCGCGGGCCTGCGCCCGCTCGGCGACCCGCAGGGCGCCCTCCGACGACAGGTGGACGATGTAGAGGGCGGCGCCCGTCTGCTCGGCCATCGACACGGCGCGCTGCGTGGCCGCGACCTCCGCCGTCACCGGCCGGGCGTCGGGGAAGTTCTCGAGGCCGCCCCGTCCCTCGGCCAGCAGCCGCTCCGACGTGATCTGCACGAGGGCCGCGTCCTCGCAGTGCATCATCATGAGCACGCCGGTCTCGCGGGCCGCGTGCATGGTCGAGACGAAGCCGGCGGCGTTGGCGTCATAGGTGGGCCTGACCATGAACACCTTGATGGTGGTCTGGCCGGTGGCGGCGAGCTCCGCGAGGGTCTCGGGGGTGGCCGTCGCGGGGTCGGAGACGATGGGGTGGAAGATGAAGTCGGCGATGGCCTGCTCGTCGACGTCCGCGGCGGCCTGCGCCACCGCCGCGGCCGGGGTGCTGCCCGCCCCCACCCCGCCGAAGTTCGAGATCGTCGTGATGCCGCCCGCGAGGGCCGCGGCCGAGCCCGACGTGTAGTCGTCCAGCCGGTCGCGGCCGAGGTGCACGTGGGGGTCGACGCCGCCCGGCAGCACGAGCCGGCCGCGCGCGTCGATCTCGCGGCTGTCCGCATCGCGGGCGGTGAGTCCGGTGCCGATCTCGGCGATCGTGGAGCCGACGACCCGGATGTCGGCCGAGCGCAGGCCCCCGGCCGTGAAGACCTCGCCGCCGCGGATGATGGTCTCGGGCCCGGGCTGCGCGCTGGCCGTGATGGCCGTCAGCCCGAGCGCCACGAGGGGAACGAGGCTTCGCAGTGTCTTCATCGCCATACCTGCCTCCCGTTTCGCTTCCTCGATGCGCCGGCGGAAGCGGCCCATTATCGCACCCGCCCCGCTCGTACCCGAAGCCGACGGTTGATCGATAATGGCGGTGGTCCGGGCGATCGGTCGAGCGATTGGAGGCAGCCATGACGTTCCGCTGGCCCACCGTCGTCGCCGCGTCGTGTCTCGCGCTGTCGGCGGCTCCGGCCGGCGCGCAGTGGGCGCAGTGCGCGGCCGATCTCGAGGAGCTGCGGGCGGTGGCCCGCGCGGTGCACGAGAGCGCCGACCGGGTGGCGTCGACGGAGACCGCGATCCGGACCGGGGAAGAGGCCTACGACCGGTGCATGGAGGATCGCCAGAACTTCAGCGCCGACCCCGCGACGAACCCGTTCCCCGGCTCGATCAGGCGCAGCAACTGCAGCCAGGAGATGATGTCGGTTCGATCCGCCGAGCAGCGGTATCCGGCCGAGATGAACCGGGCCCGGGAAGCCTTCGCGAACCTGGCGTTCGCGGTCCAGACGGTGGAGCAGAGCTGTCAGTATCCGCTCGCGGCGATGGCCCCGGCCCCGGGCGGCGCGGCTCGCAGCCCCGCCTGCGACCGCTTCCTGCGGACCCGGCGAGGCGTGCCGGTCGAATCGCTCCGCCGCCTTTGCGTGGCCGAGATGTCCCCGGAGGAGTGCCGCGCCTGTCTGGGCGAGCCGCCGCGGGACTAGACCGCCCATCGTCGCCGGCGATTCCGCCTGGCGTCATCGCTGGTGTGGACCGCCCGCCGTGACAGCCATGTGAGAATGGGCCGGTCCGACCCGACCGGCGGCCCGGGGCAGAGCCCCATGCCGCGCCGAGACCGGTTCACGCGGGATGCGCCGCCGGCGGCCCCCGGCGCGGGTCATATGGAGGTGAGAACGGTGACGACGACTGCAGGAAACGATCTGGCGGCGGTGTTCGAGACGTCGAAGGGGCAGATCCGCATCGCCCTCTTCGCCGACGACGCCCCCCTCACGGTGGCCAACTTCGTGAACCTCGCGCAGCGCGGCTTCTACGACGGGCTCAAGTTCCATCGGGTCATCGCCAACTTCATGATCCAGGGCGGCGACCCCACCGGCACCGGCCGGGGAGGACCGGGCTACAACTTCGCCGACGAGTTCAGCCCGAACCGGCGACACGACGCGGCCGGAATCCTCTCGATGGCCAACGCCGGCCCCGGCACCAACGGCAGCCAGTTCTTCATCACCCACGGGCCCACGCCGCACCTCGACGGCCGGCACTCGGTTTTCGGCCGCGTCGTCTCGGGCCAGGACGTCGTCGACGCCGTCGCGCAGGACGACGTCATGACCAGGGTAACGATCGAGGGCGACGCGTCGGCCCTGCTCGCGGCGCAGCAAGAGCAGGTGGCCGCGTGGAACCGGATTCTCGATCGGCGCTGACGCCAGTCGAGCGTTCCGCGGCCGGCGCCGATCTCTGGTAGATTGGTGTCTCCCATGGATGTGCCCGAAGCGGCCGACCGCGGGCCGTCCCGCCGGTTGTGCGACGACCTCGCGTGCGGCCTGCGCGCCGCGCCGACGGTCCGCCTCGCGTGGCTGTTCGGAAGCCGGGCGCGCGGCGCCGCCCGCCGGGACAGCGACGTGGACGTCGCCGTGCTCGTCGGCAACGCCTGCACGGCCGGGCCAGGAGCGGCCAAGGACACGATGTTCCGGGTGATTGGCGCGCTCGGCCGGTTCGTCCGCAGCGACCTCGTCGACCTCGTGCTCCTCGACCACGCACCTCCGTTGCTGCGACACCGCGTCATCCGCGACGGCGTCCTGCTGTACGCGTGCTCCGACGCCGAGCGTGCGCGCTTCGTCCGCCGCACGCTCAGGGAGTATCTCGACTTCGAACCCCGGCTGCGCGAGCAGAACCGCCTGCGGCTGCGCCGGCTCAGGGAAGGACGACCGCGCCATGATGGTCGATACCGCGATCTTCTTGCGGCGGCTGGACGCGCTGGACAGCTACTTGCTGCGGCGCCTTCGCAGCCTGGGTCGGGCGCGTGAGTCGGACTACCTCGCCGACCCGGGCATCCATGATCTCGCCGCGCGGTACCTGCACTTGGCGATGGAAGCGACCATCGACCTCGCCAACCACTGGATCTCCGATGCGGGCCTGCGGATGCCGGAGACGAACCGTGACGCCTTCACGTGCCTGGAGGAGGCCGGCGAGATCGATGCCGAGCTGGCTCGACGTTTGCGCGAGTGGGCGGGTTTCCGCAACGTCCTGGTGCACGAGTACCTGACCATCGATCACGGCATCGCGTATCGGGCGATCCGCGACGACCTCGGCGACCTCGACGCATTCCGCGGCTGGGCCCTCGGCAAGCTCGACTCCGACGAGTCCTGAACGGGTGTCCGCCGGGCCCCTTTCGGGACGGCGGGAAACACGACTACTTCTCCAGAATGACGGGGGTGGGCCGGTCACCTTCACGCTCGTCGAGCACCCTTTCCAGGGAGGCGAGCGTGTCCTCGGCCAGGAGAACGTCGAGATGATCGAGGAGTTGCGACGCCGTGTAGCGTTCGTCCGCGGGCGCGCGCATCGTCGCCCGACTTGAGGGTTCTCCGGACCGCTCGTGCGATTCCCGGTCGACGTCGACTGCCTTCTCAGCCATCCATTCATCATACGTTCTGCCGATTCGTGGTCCTCGTGCGCCGCGCGTCCGCTCCGGCCGGGTTGACGGCGGCGGACAACGGAGCGATGATGCGCCGACCGAGAGTTCGAACCGGTACGGAACAGGACACAGGAGGGACTCGGTGGCCATCATGCAGCGGTATCCGGTGACGGTTCGTGCGGTGCTCGTCCTCGCGGCGGGCGTTCTCGCCCCGGCCGCGGCAGACGCCCAGCCGGCGACGGAGGGTGCAGCCCCCCGGACGGCCTGGGGCGCCCCGGACCTGAACGGCGTGTGGGACTTCCGCACCCTGACGCCCTTCGAGCGGCCCGAGGCGCTGGCCGACCAGGCGGTGTTCACGCCCGAGGAGGCGGCCGAGTTCGAGGCCCAGCGCCTCGCCGCGTTCGCGGTCCGCGACGACCAGGAGCCGGCGGACGTCGTGGGCAACTACAACCAGTTCTGGTTCGACCCCGGCAACCGGGTGAGCGAGACCCGGCAGACGTCGCTGGTGACCGACCCGCCCGACGGCCGCGTGCCGCCCCTGTCGGCGGACGCGGCGGCGCGGCGGGAGGCGCAGCAGCAGGTGCGGGCCGGCGTCAACCGCCATTCTCCGACCCCCGGGGGCTGGGTCGAGGACCTCGGACCGGGCATGTTCGCGGTGCGCTGCCTGCTCGGATTCAACAGCGGCCCGCCGATGACCCCCGGTGGCTACAACCAGAACCTCCAGGTGTTCCAGACGGAGGACCACGTCGTCCTGCTCAACGAGATGGTGCACAGCTCGCGCGTGATCCCGCTCGACGGGCGCCCCCACGTCGACGACGGCGTGCGCCAGTGGATGGGCGATTCGCGGGGCCGCTGGGAGGGCGACACCCTGGTGGTGGAGACGACGAACTTCCTGCGCGAGACGAGCTTCCGGGGCGGCGTGACCACCGCCGATCTGCACCTCGTCGAGCGGTTCACCCGGGCGTCCGAGGGCACGCTGATGTACCAGGTGACGGTGAACGATCCGAACGCCTGGGACCGGCCCTGGAGCTACCAGATCCCCATGGTGAAGAACGACCAGCCGCTGTTCGAGTACGCCTGCCACGAGGGCAACTACGGGCTGTACAACATCCTGGCCGGCGCCGTGGTGCAGGAAACCGAGGCGGCGGCGGAGAGCGGCCGCTGAGGGTCTGCGCCGTAGAACGGCGCGGACTCCTGGACTGCGGGTGGGTGGACAAGCGGCGCCGCAAGGACGGTGACGGAGACTACCTTGCCACGCGCCAAGCGCAGGAAGCCGTAGAACGGGTTGCATCCGGACGCAGTTGGCAACTTCATATCGATCACTGTCCCAATCGACGATCTCCGGACGAGGCCATGGATGGCGCCGTGGGCCGACCGCCGTTTGCGGCGGCCGGGGCGACAGGCGAACACGCGGCCGGCGACGGCCGACGACGACACGAGAGGAATCCATGCTGACGAGACGCTCCCTTCTGCTCGCGCCCCTCGCCCTTCCCTTCGCCCGGCTGGCCGGTGCGCAGTCCGCCGAGCCCGGCAAGATGCTGCTGGCCATGCACCAGAACACCTCGCGCGGCGCGGGCTACCGCGGCTCGCTGGAGGGCTGGGCGCGGGCCGGCATCCGCTACGTCGAGCTCAACGACGGGCTGCTGGTCGACTTCCTCGCCAACGACACGCTGCCGGCGGCGAGGCGCGTGATGACCGACAACGGGATGACGCCGGTCTCGGCCGCGGTGGCCCTGCCCGACCTGTGGATTCCGGGGCCGGCCCGGGCCGCCTCGCTCGACACGTGGCGGGAACGATGCGAGCAGTTCGCGAGCCTCGGCCTCGAGCGCATCTACTCGCCGTCGGTCACGAACCGGCCGGTCACCGCCGCCGACTTCGACGCCACGCCGGCCGCCATCCGCGAGGTGGCGGAGATCACCGCCGGGTTCGGCCTCACCACGATGATCGAGTTCACGCGGACCTCGACCCACCTGTCCACGCTCACGTCGTCGCTGGCGATGATTCGGGCCGCGGACCATCCCGCCGTCCGGCCGATGATCGACTTCTTCCACCTCTGGTCCGGCATGAGCAAGTTCGAGGACCTCGACCTCCTCGAGCCGGGCGAGCTGGCCCACACCCACTTCCAGGACCTCCTCGACGGCCCGCGCGAGCTCATCGACAACGATTCGCGCATCATTCCCGGCGACGGCATCGCCCCGGTGGTGCGCATCCTGCAGAAGCTGGCCGAGAAGGAGTTCACGGGCGCGCTCTCGGTCGAGCTGTTCCGGGCCGAGCTGGTGCAGGGGGACCCGTTCGAGGTGGCGACCGAGATCCGCGGCAAGTGCGAGGCGGTGATGGAAGAGGCCGGCGTGCTGTAGGGGGCGCCGTGGGGCGGTGCAGACTCCTGGCAAGGCCTGGTTGGGCGGCGAGCGGAGCCGGAGGCGACGCTCTCACGGTCAGGGGCCGGCCCCGTCGCCCTGTGGTAGCATGGCCACAGTGCCGGGCGGGCTTGCGGTGGCCCGGGAACCGGTGAGCCTTGGCCGCGCCATCCAGAAACGCCAGCCATGGCGGTTTCGGGTTGCCAGCCGCATCGCTCACCGAGGTTGTCGATGAAGACCGTATCCGCGAAGACCTACGCCGCGCACACGGCCGCCAACGTGCCGCCCGAGCTGGCCCTCGAAGCTGCGGCCGAGATGGGTGAGATCGCCGGTGACGTTCGCATCCTCAAGTGGATGGTCGGCGCGTCCATCGGGCTGACCCTGGTCATGCTGGCGATGCTGTTCCAAATCGCCCTGCGGCTGCCCTGAAATCCTCGACCTCGTGACCCCGCCGACCAGACGGCCAGGTATTCGCGGCGTCAGGGGCGGTCGACAGTCCTCGCCATGTGCCGGAGGCATCACATGAGATGGATCGGCGCGGTCGTCGTCGCGGTGCTGGCCGCCGGCCCGGCGGGACCGGCCGCTGCCCAGCCCGAGCGGATCGTCAGCATCGACACCCTGAACGTCCGCGACGTGCTCTACCACCTCGGGGGGGGCGGCGGGAACGGACTCGCCCTCATCGACGAGATCAACGGCGGCGTGGTCCTCATCGACACCAAGCCGCCGGGGTGGGGCGCGGCGGTGCGCGAGGTCATCGAGCAGGTGACGGACCTGCCGGTCACCACCATCATCAACACCCACGCCCACGAGGAGCACGCGGGCAGCAACGCCGAGTTCCCCGACGCGACGACCATCGTCGCGCACGCCAACGCACGGGCGGCGATGCTGCGCGACGGCCGGTACGCGGAAGGCGGCCCGGGGCTGCCCACGACCACCTTCACCGACCGCTACTCGCTGCTCGACGACCTCGACCGCATCGACCTCTACCACTTCGGCCCGGGCCACACCGACGGCGACGTCGTGGTGGTCTTCCCCGCGAAGGGCGTCGCCTATCTGGGCGGCCTGTTTCCCGACCGGGCGGTCCCGGTCATCGACCTCGAGCGGGGCGGCAGCGGGCTCGCCTTCCCCGACACGCTCGATCGCGTCGTCGCGGCCGTCGACGGCGTTGCCCGGGTCATCACCGGGCACGGGCCGTTCCCCTCGACTTACGCGGGCCGGGGGCGCCGCGAGCGGGGCGCGGCCCGCGCGTGGAGCGGGTTCCTGACCTGGGACGACCTCGCCGAGTACGCCGCGTTCACCCGCGACCTCGTCACCGCGGTGGAGCGGGCGTTCACGGCCGGGCGCAGCGCCGCCGAGGCGGCGGCGGGGCTGGCCCTGCCCGACCGGTACGCCGAGTACGACATGACGGGCCTGCCGGCCGCCGTGGACGTGCTCTACGCCGAGCTCGCCGCCCGGTGACGGCGAGCCGTCGCTTTTGAACGGCCCCGCTGCCACGAAGCCAGGACTGAGGATACGCACGCATGACTGACTCGAGACTCGTCGCGGCGGTGGCCTGCGCCGCCTGCCTGGCCGGCGTCGCGGCGGATGTGGCGGCCGAAGACTGGCCCGAGTTCCGCGGGGCGGGGCGCCTCGGGGTGTGGACCGAGACCGGCATCCTCCGCGCGTTCCCCGAGGACGGGCTGAAGGTGCGCTGGCGCACCCCCGTCAAGGCCGGCTACTCGGGGCCGGCGGTGGCCGACGGCCGCGTGTTCATCACCGACTGGGAGCCGCGGCAGGGCATGCGCGGGGTCGAGCGGGCTCTCGCCCTCGACGAGGCGACCGGCGAGATTCTCTGGACGCAGACGTGGGAGGCCGACTACGCGGGCATCCAGTGGGAGATCGGGCCCGGGGCGACGCCCACCGTCGACGGCGACCGCGTCTACACCCTCGGGCGCACCGGCATGCTGTCGGCGCTGGCCGTCGACACCGGCGAGATCCTGTGGCGGAAGCACTACGGCGAGGACTACGGCGTCGACCGCATGCAGTGGGGCTTCGACTGGGGCTTCGCGAGCGCGCCGCTGGTCGACGGCGAACGGCTCATCTGCCTCGTCGGCGGCTCGCCCGACGCCCGCGTCGTCGCCTTCGACAAGATGACGGGGGAGGAGCTGTGGCGGGCCCTCCCGAGCGAGGCCGACCTCGGGGTCGCGCAGCCCATCATCATCGAGGCGGGCGGGGCGCGGCAGCTCATCATCTGGAACCCCGAGGAGGTCGCCTCGCTCGACCCGGTGACCGGCGACGTCTACTGGCGCCAGCCGTACGTCGTGGGCGGCGCCATGACCGTCGCGATGCCGGTGCAGGTGGGAGCCCGGCTCTTCTTCACCACGTTCTACGACGGCCCCATGATGCTCGCCCTCAACCAGGACCGCCCCGGCGCGACCATCGCCTGGAAGGGGAGCAGCAACAGCGAGATCCGCACCGAGGGCCTGCACGCGGTGCTCGCCACCCCCATCATCGACGGCGGCTACATCTACGGCATCTGCAGCTACGGCCAGCTCCGCTGCCTCGACGCCGAGACCGGCGAGCGCATCTGGGAGACCCAGGAGGCCACGGTCGAGCGCCGCCGCTGGGTCTCCGGCTTCATGGTCAAGAACCGGGACCGGGTGTTCATCAACAACGACCGCGGCGAGCTGATCATCTCGCGGCTGAGCCCCGCCGGCTACGAGGAGATCAGCCGCACGCAACTGATCGCGCCGACCTCCGCCCCCGGCAACCGGCGGGAGCTGCGCAACGTCAGTTGGGTGCATCCCGCCTACGCCAACCGGCACGTCCTCACCCGGAACGACGAGGAGATCGTCAGCTTCTCGCTGGATGCTTCCGACTACTGAGACGGCTCGGGACCGTCCGACGCGGCAGGACGGCCACCACCGGCGCGGGAGCAAGGACGGCGCTTCCGTCGCCGGACCCGCTCGCATCGCGGCCCGCGGAGCACGCGCCGGGGGCGCGGGCAGCTTGCGTCAGGCCGTCGAAGTGGGCGATCATGCGTATCCATGCGGGAAGTCCGCGCCGTCCGTGGCGCAGACTCCCGCAGCGCTGATTGGGCGCCAAGCGGAGCCGGAGGCGACGCATGGCGGGCGAGTGGACCGAGGAGGGTGACATGAACCATCGAAGCCGCGCTGCAACGGGTCGGGCCATCGCCGTCGCCGTCGCATTGGGGATGCTGGTCCCGGCCGTGGCCGCCGGCCAGGCCGCCGACGAGGCGGTGCCGCGGACCGCGTGGGGCGCCCCCGACATTCAGGGCGTCTGGGACTTCCGCTCGATCACGCCGATGGAGCGTCCCGACGATCTGGGCGACCGGGCCTTCCTCACCGAGGAGGAGGCCGCGAACCTCGAGCAGGAGACGTTGACCCGCAACGAGGAGCTCCTGAACCGCCCGGCGCGGCGGACGGAGGTCACCTCGAGCGTCGACCAGGGGGAGGAGGGCGCCCCCGGCTTCTACAACAACCTGTGGCTCGACCGCGGGACCGCCCCCGTCGGCACGCGGCGCACGTCGCTCGTCGTCGATCCGCCGAGCGGCAAGATTCCGGCCCTCGTGCCCGAGGCGGCCGAGCGGCAGGCGCAACTGCGCGCGGCGCGGGAGGGCGTGGACAACCACTCGCCGACGCCGGGCGGCTGGGTCGAGGACCTCGGGGCCAACGGCCTCCAGTTGCGCTGCATCACCGGCTTCAACGCCGGCCCCCCGATGACCCCGGGCGGCTACAACAACAACGTGCAGATCTTCCAGACCCCCGACCACGTGGTGCTCCTCAACGAGATGAACCACAACGCCCGCGTCGTCCCCCTCGACGGGCGGCCGGAAATCGACCTGCCGCAGTGGACGGGCGACTCGCGCGGGCACTGGGAGGGCGACACCCTGGTCGTCGAGACGGCCAACTTCCTGCGCGAGACGAGCTTCCGGTCGGGCGCGACCGACGGCAACCTGCGCCTCACCGAGCGCTTCACGCGGGTGTCGCAGGGCATGCTGATGTACGAGGCGACCATCGACGATCCCACCGTCTGGACGAGGCCGTGGACCTACGAGGTGCCGATGGTGTGGAACGAGCAGCCGATGTACGAGTACGCCTGCCACGAGGGCAACTACGGCCTGTACAACATCCTCGCGGGGGCGCGGGTGGAGGAGGCGGCCGCCGCCGCGGCCGAGTCGAGGTAGTCGACTGGAGCGGGAAGCCGGCCGGGCGTCCGCGCCGCGGAACGGCGCCGGGCTCCTGGCGGGTCGGTTGGGCGCTTGGCCGAGCCGCAGGCGACGATGAGCGGGTCAGGAGTCTGCGCCGTAGAACGGCGTCGGACTCCTGCAGGGTTGGTTGGGCGCCCGGCGGAGCCGTCAGGCGACGCTGGGCGGACCGGGCGTCTGCGCCGTAGAACGGCGCGGGCAGGGTTGGTTGGGCCCCGGCGGAGCCGTCAAGCGAGCTGAAGCCGTCGAATGGGCGAGGGCGAACCCGCGGGTGCGGGCAGACGCCCTTCTCACATCAGAGGTGAAGGGAACATGACGATTCGAACACTCACCGTGCTCGCGGGCAGCGCCGTGCTCGCGCTGTCGCTCTCGGCCCCGGCCGCCGGCCAGTCGGGGAGCGAGACCCTACGGACCCCGGACGGTCACCCCGACATCAGCGGCGTCTGGGACTTCCGCACCGTGACCCCCCTCGAGCGTCCCGAGGAGTTCGCGGACCAGGCGTTCCTCTCCGAGGAGGAGGTCTCCGCCTACGCGGCCGAACGCGTCCGGGAGAGCAACGCCGACCGCGACCGGGAGGAGCGGAAGCTCGAGACGACCGCCCGGGGCGAGGTGAACGGCACCCGCGAGAGCCGCGACCTCGCCCTCGCGTACAACGACTTCTGGTGGGACCGCGGCGATTCCGTCGTCGAGACCCGCCGCACCTCGCTGGTCGTCGACCCCCCGAACGGCCGGGTGCCGGCGTTGACGGAGGCGGCCGAGGCCCGGGCGGCCGAGCGCCTGCGCGTCAACCAGCGGCCGTCGTGGGGCCCCGAGGACCGACCCCTCGGCGAGCGGTGCATCACCGGCTTCAACTCGGGGCCGCCGATGCTGCCCGCCGCCTACAACATGAACGTGCAGATCTTCCAGACCGCCGACCACGTCGTCATCCTCAACGAGATGGTGCACAACGCGCGCATCGTCCCCCTCGACGGCAGCGACCACGGCACCGTGCCCATGTGGACCGGCGTCTCCCGCGGCCACTGGGACGGCGACACCCTCGTCGTCGAGACGAAGAACTTCCTGCGCGAGACCAGCTTCCGGAACTCGAGCGAGAACCTCCATCTCGTCGAGCGGTTCCGGCGCACGAGCGAGGACGTGCTGCTCTACTCGTTCACGGTGACCGACCCCACGACGTGGACGCAGCCGTGGTCGGTGGAGCTGCCGATGCGCCAGAGCGACCTCCCGATCTTCGAGTACGCCTGCCACGAGGGCAACTACGGCATGGACGGCACCCTGACCGGGGCCCGGGCGGTCGAGAAGGCGGCGGCGAACGATGGCCAGTAGGGTCGACTGGTACTACCACCGTTCGGGTTGAACGAGCTGCAGCAAAGCCTCCAGGTTCCTGGAGGCCAACGGGGTGGACGTCGCCGAACGGGTGCCCGCGAGCCGCAAGCTCGACCGGTCTCACGCCCGCGAGCTGGCCGAGGCGGCGTCGCGCATCATCGTCGCCAAGGGCCGGAAGGTGGTGGAGTTCGAGCCCCGCGGCGCGCCCGACGACGCGGTGCTCGACGCCATGGTCGGAACGACCGGCAACCTGCGGGCCCCGCTGCTGCGCGTGGGCAAGACCCTGCTCGTCGGCTTCGACGCCGACAGCTACGCCGGCGTGCTCGGCTGACCACGCCGGCTCATCCGATTCCGCATGAGACCGGGCGCCGCTCTGGGAAGCTTGATGATCCTCGGGGCGGCGCTCGGCGGCTGCCGGATCGATACCGGGTTGCCGCCCGCCGACCGGCAGGCGCCGCCGCCGGCTTCCGATTCCGCTACCGCCCCCGAGGCGGACGACGGGCTTTCGTCGGTCGAGCCGGAGACAGCCGCCGTTCCCGTCGGGCGTCTCGACCCGCCGGGAACGCCCGACGGCATCGTTTACCACGTCGTCAAGGGCGCCCGCTTCTTCGACATTCTCGTCGCCCGTGTCGGCAACCGCGAGCATGTCGTGCTGGGTGAGACCGACGATATGTGCCTCGATCTCCCGGACCAGCGGGATTTCGACGGCGACGGAAGCCGCGACGCACTGGTGTTCCGGAGCCCCCGCTGCCGGGGCGACGTTGCCCCCGGCTTGCTCTTCTTCGTGTCCGCCGACACCGCCTTCCGTCGATCCAACCCGTTCCCCGGGCATCGGCCACGCATCGAACGGTGGAACGGAGAGTGGAGCGTTCTCACCGGCGAGGCCCGGCACGTGCTGCGGAACGGACGCGCGGTGCGCGTCGAGGGGACCGGTTCCGGCGCGCCGCGCCGCCCCCTGCCCGGGGAATCCCGTCGTTGACACCGCCAGTGGTGTCGGGCATCTTTGGTACGTGAAGTCCTTCCGACACGCCCGGCACCGTCCCGCGGCCACGGAACGGGGCGAGGCTCGCGCTCCGGCGCGGGCGGATTGGAGCGATGCCGCGGGACGTCTGCGGGCGGCCTACCCGAAACCTCTGCGTAGCGGCACCACGGCGGCAACGCTGGTTGCGGATGGCCGCGGTGAACGATGAGTCCTTGAAGCCATCTTTCGATACGAAGCCGGCTCCGGGCCCCCGGGGCTCGGTCGCGGCGGCGGCCGCTCCGGGCTGGCACTTCCTCGTCCGATGGACGGCCGCGTGGCTCGCCGTCGGCGTGGTCTTCGCGGCCGGCGTGTCGTTCGGGACCGGCGTAGACCTCGGCCCGGTCCTGCGGCTGAGCGTGCTGTTCGCCGAGGTCGTCGGGTTCAGCGCGTACATCTCGGCGCGGCTGGTGTCCCCGCTGCTGGCGCGGTTGCCGGGGGCCCTGCGCCTGGCGCTCGACGCGCTCATCGTCGTGTCGGGCACGATCTTCGGCTCGATCCTGGTCATCTTCACCGACCCGCTCTACGTGGCGGCGCAGCCCCGCGCCGCCCTGCTGCTCGTCGCGTTCAACGCGGTGCTCGCGGCGGGGGTGGCGGTGGCCCTGGGCACCTACGACCGGATGCGCCGCCAGATCGAGGCGTCGTACCGCGTCCTCCGCGAACGGGACGCGCTCGAGCGCGAGCTCACCGTGGCCCGCGACGTCCAGCGCGAGCTGCTGCCGCGCGAGGTCCCCGACGTCGCGGGCCTGGAGCTGGCCGGGGCCTGCCGGCCCGCCATCGCGGTGGGCGGCGACCTCTACGACTACCTGCAGGACGGCGACGGCCGGCTGGGCGTGTTCATCGCCGATGTGTCCGGCAAGGGCGTTCCCGCCGCCCTCCTCATGGCCAACCTGCAGGCCTCGATGCGCAGCCGTTTCCCCACCGCGGAGACTCCGGGCTCGCTCGCGGCGGGACTCAACGACGCGTTGTGCGGCTCGTCGTCCGCCGCGCGCTACGCCACCGCGTTCCTCGCCACCTTCGACCCCGGGACCCGCGGCCTGTCCTACACCAACGCCGGGCACCTGCCGGCGATCCTCGTCCGCGACGGCGAGACGGCGCGTTGCGAGGACGGCGGCATGCCCATCGGGCTGTTCGAGGGGGCGGACTACGAGACGGGCACCCTGACGCTCGTCCCCGGCGACCTCCTGGCCCTGTTCACCGACGGGGTCACCGAGGCACCGGCGCCCGACGGCGAGGAGTTCGGGGCGGAGCGGCTCGCCGAGCTGCTGCGCGCCCATCGCGCGCGTCCCCTCGAGGCGGTCATCGCCGTCGTGCTCGACGCCCTGCTGCAGTGGAGCGGCCCCGTCGACCCCCACGACGACGTCACCCTCGTCCTCGCGAGGGTGCGGTGACCGCGGCCCGCGACGCCGGGCGCCTTGCCGGGTTTCGGGCCGCGCCCGGCCGGGGCGCGCGTTCGGGGGCCTCGCGACCGCCGTCGGGCGTTGGGCGCCACGCCGGACTCTGGGTAACGGCGAGCAGCCTCTCCGGCCTCGCCGTCGGCCTCGGGGTGAGCGTCTTCCAAGGAGACGGCATCGAGCGTCCGACCCTGCTCATATCGACGCTGTTCGCGAACGTGGTCGGCGTCACGGCGATGGTCTGCTCGGTGTGGTTGTTCCCGCGGCTGCGCGGGCGCTCGGGCCTGCTTCGGTTCCCCCTGCTCGTCCTTGCGCTGCTGTCGGGCGCGATCCTCGGCAGCCTGGCCGTCCTCGGCGCCTATCCGCTGTTCATCTTCCGCGAGCCCCGGCTCGCGGTCGGGGTCATCGTCCTCAACAGCGTCCTCGCCCTCGTGGTGGGAGGCGTCGTGCTCGGCTACGAGGAGATCCGGCTGCGGCTGCAGGACGCCCTGCGCGAGATGCGCGAGGTGCGGCTGGTCGAGGCGCGGCTGCGCGAGGAGGCGGCGCGCGCCGAGCTGGCGGCGCTGCAGGCCCGCATCAACCCGCACTTCTTCTTCAACACCCTCAACACCATCGGCTCGCTGGTCGAGGAGGATGCGCGGACGGCCGAGGAGCTGCTGGAGACCTTCGCCGACCTCTTCCGCTACGCCTTCGCCGCGGCCGACGCCGCGCCCGTCGCCCTGCGCGACGAGATCGCCTTCACCCGGGGCTACCTGCGCATCGAGCAGGTGCGCTTCGGCGACCGGCTGCGGGTGGCCTGGGACGTCGCGCCTGACGCGCTGCGGGTGCGGGTGCCCGGTCTGATCCTCCAGCCCCTGGTCGAGAACGCGGTGGGGCACGGGCTCGCGCCGCGGGCGCGCGGGGGGCGCATCGACGTCTCGACCGTTCTCGATGACGGCGTGCTGCGCATCGACGTCGTCGACGACGGGGTGGGGCTCTCCGGCGACGGGGACGACCTGATCCGTGACGGCCACGGGCTGGGCAACGTCGCCGGCCGGCTCCGGGCCTCGTACGGCGGGCGCGCGGCCCTCACGCTGTCGGCGGGGCCGGGGGGCGCGGGCGCCCGCGCGCGGCTCACCCTGCCCGCCGCCCCGGCCCGCCCGGATTCCGTGGAGGGGGCGTCGTGACCTGCCGCTGCGTCGTCATCGACGACGAGAAGCCGGCCCGCGACCGGGTGAGGCGGCTGCTCGCCGGGCATCCCGACTTCCGGATCGTGGGCGAGGCCGCCGACGCCGAGGCGGCGGTCCGTCTGATCGACGAGACCACGCCCGACCTGTGCTTCCTCGACGTGCAGATGCCCGAGGGCACCGGCTTCGACGTCCTCGAGCGGGTGAGGCACGTGCCCCACGTGGTCTTCGTCACCGCCTACGACCGCTACGCGGTGCCCGCCTTCGAGGTGCGGTCCATCGACTACCTCCTGAAGCCGGTCGGCCGGGAGCGTTTCGCCGAAGCCCTCGACCGCGCCCGCGAGCGCATCGACGACGCCGGCCCGGCCCGGCGCATCCTCGACGAGCTGCACGACCTGCGGCGGTCCGTCGGCCGCGGCGCCGCCGCGGCGCCGCCGCCCGACCGCATCAGCGCCCGGCGCGGCTCCCGCATTCTCCTGCTCGACCCGGAGGAGATCGTCTGGTTCGAGGCGGAGGACGCGCTCGTCTTCGCCCGGACCGCGGCCGGGCGGTTCCTGGTCGACCGCACCCTTGCCGATCTCGAGCGGCAGCTCGAGGGCCAGTTCTTCCGCGCCCACCGAGGCTGCCTCGTCAACCTCGGGCGCATAGCCGAGATCCGGCCCGCCGACGCGGGCGCCTGCACCATCGTGTGCCCCGGCGCGGGGACGGTGGCGCTGTCCCGGCGGCAGGCCCGGCGGCTGCGCGAGATATTCCGGTGGTGAGCTCGGCCCCGCGGGCCCTTGCCCCGGGCCGCTGAACCGGCCAGGGGCGCTCTCGGACCGCTGGCGCGCGCGGACGACCGTCGATCGCAATCCGGTTGCGTCGCGAAGCCGGCGGACGACAACATCGACGCCAGGGTTGGTTGGGCGCCAAGCGGAGCCGAAGGCGACGATTGGCGGGCGAGGAGGACGATGATGGTTCACCGGGCGATGGGGTTGATGCTGACGGCGGCGCTGGCCGCCGCATCCACGCCGGCCGCGGCGCAGGAGACCGAGGCGGGCGCGGTGGTGACGGTCCCGAGCGGCGAGGTCCGCGAGGGCGATCTGTACGCGGCGGGCGAGGCGGTCCGCGTCCTCGGGCGACTGGCCGGAGACCTGGTGGCGGGGGCGCAGCGGGTGATTCTCGACGGTCAGGTCGAGGGCGACGTGTTCGCGGCGGCCAGGATCGTCGACCTGCGGGGCGCCATCGGCGACTCCACCCGGGTCGTCGGCGAGCAGGTGATCGTGGACGCCACGATCGACGGCGACCTGATCGCGGGGGCGAACCGGGTGCAGATCCTCGAGGGCACCGTCATTCGGGGAGGCGTCGCGGCCGCCGCGAGCAGCCTCGAGATCGACGGGACGGTGGAGGAGGACCTGCGCGCGGCGGCGGGCGAGCTCGTGCTGCGCGGTACGGTGCGCGGCCATGCGAACGTCATCGCCGACCGCCTCGACCTCGCCCCCGACGCACGCATCGAGGGCGACCTGGACTACCGAACGCGGATACCCCTGAGCCCCGAGGCGGCGGCGCGGGTGGCGGGGGCGGTGCGCTATCAGGAACCGATCGACGAGGACGACGAGGACGACGGCGGCGCGGCGTGGGGCTTCCTCCTCTGGACGTGGCAGGTGGGGGCGGCGCTGCTCGCCGGCCTGCTGGCCGTCGCGCTGGCCCGGCCCCTGGTGCAGCAGTTGGCCTCGGCCATCGCGGGCGAGACCACCCTCGGCGCGCTGCTCGGGTTCGGCGCGTTCCTCATCGTGCCGGTCGGGGCGGCCGTCGTGATGATGACGCTGGTCGGGCTGCCCATCGGCATCATCGCCGTGCTCCTGTTCAGCGTGGCCCTGTACGTGGCCAAGCTCCCCATCGCGGCGTGGGCGGGCGACCAGTTGCTCGCCCGGGCCGGCCGCGCCGACGCCTCGCCGTACGCGGCGATGGGCGTCGGCATCCTCGCGCTCTATCTGCTGTTCGAGATCCCGTGGCTCGGCGGGCTCTTCTGGCTCGCCGCGACGTGGCTGGGCCTCGGTGCCATGGTGCTGTCGGGCCGTCGGTATCTGACCGCGAACGGCGGTTGACGGCCAGAGCTCGGGCCAGACCGATATCGACGACCCCTTGTCAACGCCTCGACGTTTGTCGAGCTGCATGTCGCAGGATGACGTGGGGTATTCCCGTGCCGAACGGGAGCGCCCTCGCCGTGCCGAACGGCGGCGCCCTCGGGCGAAACCGTCGCGACGACACCGCCGTAGTGGCCCGTTTCTCTAGCATCTAGCGTCCCCGTTCGTCTCCAGCTAGCAGGTCGCGTCCGTCGAGGTCCGGGCCTGTAGCGCCGCGCCGAGTTCACGCAGCGCGAGCGGATTGGTGATCCACTCCTGTCGTGCGAGAAGCTCGTCGGTCCCAAGCGGAAGGCGACAGAGCGGCCCACCGGAGCGGCCGAGCCGCAGAAAATTGTCGAGAGTCCTGGTATCGGCGCAATCCAGGAGGTTCTCGGCACCCCCGTCTCCGTCCCGATACAGCAGGACGACTCGCAGCATCCGCGCCAACGACAGCGAGCGCTTGGCTGGCAATCGCGCCATTCGACATCGACTCCTGAGCGCGCTGCGCGAAACGCCGACCCACGCGGCCCAGTCGGAAATAGTTCTCGGGTCCTTGGGCGAGTCGACCACTGGGAGTACCACATCCACCCATCGCTTGACTGCGTGCGGAACGGGCCCGCTCCGCATGTGCGCCAATGTCGTGCTGGAGACTTGACCGCCCGTTTTTTTTGGGGTCATCATGTGTCATGGGTACCGGCGAATCGTGTTGGCGAGCGCACGTGGCAACTTTAGGCGCAAACGGGTGCTGAAATCAAGAGTTCGTGCTGCATGCCGTTTGGCAGCACCAGCGCGGTGACGAAGTGCCATAGCGTTGACATGAATCAAGAGGCTCAGTTTTTATGGTCCTTTTTGCGACACTTTCTGTTTGCAGATCAAATACGTCTCAGGGGATCCTCTCACGCATGGAACAGCAGAGCGGTTCCGTCCGTTCCGGGTGGCCTTCGATCCGGTCAGCGACGCGGTTGCTGGTCCACGCGCTGACGTTCACGTCCGGCTTGGCGCGGAGGTCGGCATCTGCGGCGATGGGGCCCGTCTCAACGGGACAACGGCTCTCGTGCTGATTCCGACGCGGGTAGAGCCGCGACTGCACCAGACAGGAACCGGGAAGCCAACCGGCAGGGGCAGCAATGAGCCAAGCCGCAATGGTGCGGCTGGTAACCGGCGAGGAAGGTGAGGTAACATGTTGAAGATGCAGCCGAACAACGTGGCGGCAATGGTCCCCGCGATCAACCCGATCCTGGGCGGCCAGTCCGAGGAACTGGCTGGCGTGCGGGAGTTGACCCCCTTGGAGATCGACGACGTCTCCGGCGGCGCCGTGTTGGGTGGCCTCGGGATCTTTGCCGCGGGAGTCGGGGCTGGCCTTGTCGCCAACTGGATCTGGGAGGAGTGGGGCGACGATATCTCGGAGGCAGGAGAGGCTGTCTACGACACACTCTGCGGCCACTGACGCCGAAGGTCGCTCCCGAGCAGGACGGTGTGCGTGCAACCCACGTTCGCTACGGGTTGCATGCACACCACGGGCGCCGGTTTTGAACAGTTGTTCCACTCGCATTGATACCATGACTTTGCCAGCACCCCTCGCGATGCCCGAGCACGCCAAGCGCTTGGCGATCCTGTTCGTGGTGTGGTTCGTCCCACTGACTGCGCTCGACTTGGGGATCACCTGGTACGGTGAGCACTACGTTAGTTCCCCCGATCGTCGATGCTGTCACGAACTCAATCCGTTTACCGATTTCTCGTCCATTCCCGCTTATGTTGGGCCGGAAGTAGTGGCCCTGATTGTCGGGATCGCGATGGTAGGGACGGGTGGCTGGTGGAAGGTGCGCGCATTGGCGAAAATGGGCGGCCGAGCGGCGGGTCTGCGAGACCTGCCATTTAATACCTTCCTTCGACGATACTCGGAAGCCGGCGGATGGATCCCATTGATCTTGATTATTTTTCCGCTGGTTATCGCTATAGGGCGGATCTACCCTGTGGTCAATAATTTGATGTACTTGGTGTTTGATTGGGGATTTAACTCGCTGTTCGGAAGATTTGCATTCATGGCGGCCCCCCTTGTGTGTGGAATCACAGTGTTCCCAATGTTCTATTTGATCCGTCGTAGTACTTTGGTTGACTAGTGGTTTGTCTCTGGAATGACTTTACAGTTCAGCTTCCGTGGACCAAGCGTCGCTGCCCTCGGTTGGCGCCCGAAAATCGGGGGCTTCCGGCCTTGTCGACCACGGCGGTGCGATGTAAAGCCATTTCGCGGACACACCACTAGGTCGACTGCACTGGAAGAAGGTTTGCCGTGGATCTTCGCGTCCCTCGATATCCAGCTCCGTTTGCAGTGGGGCGGTGTTTGAGCCAACGGCGGTGGACGGGGTTTCGTCGCTTTATCTTGAACCACGGCAAAAACATGCGTTACTTGTCCTTTTCGGTGATCGTTCTTGTCGCGGTGCCTGCGGCGGCGCAGATTCCAGCAGACGTATCGATGGGGTTAGCGTTCGGAAACGGCTGCTGCACCGTGGTCGGCGAAGTGACCGAGCATCTCAACGATCGCCTTGCGGTTGTGGGTGGCGCGCACTGGGGCGTCGATTCGCACGGTGATCTTCATCTCCCCGGAGCTCGGGCGAGAATCTCGACCATTGGCTTCTACTTCGCTCCCAGGCTCTACACGGAGCCTCCAGGTCGGTTGCGCCCCTTCGGGGAAGTCGCTATCGGCTTCTCGCACTCCAGCACGCCGGCTTATGCGTTCACATTTACGCCCGCGTGGGGTGTTGAGGCTGGCATAGGGCAAAACACGCGCTTCAGAACGTCAGCGAGCTTTGGCTTGGCGCTTGGGTTCGGAGAGGGAGCCGGGTTCAACGTCACGACGGCTCTCGTGGTGATTCCAGCTCGGCGGCGGTGAAGGGGCGTCTCGGAGGCGATGAGCGAACCAACCGACTCGCTGTATCGACCCGAGGCGGCTCGCCATGCGACCCGGCGACTCGACGGTACAGTGCTGTTGCCGTTGCGGGCGCCGGTGTGGATGCTCGGCGGCGGTGCGGCGGCGGTGTTATTCTTCGGCGCGGTGGTGGTATCGACGACCAGCTATGCCCGTAGGGAAACGGTTGTGGGCTGGCTGTCGTCGGGCGCGGGGATCGTGCGCGCGGAGGCGTCGCGGGGTGGATCGGTGACGACACTGCACGTGGAGGAAGGGGATCAGGTGGTAGCTGGTGCCCCGTTGGCGAAACTGCGGCTGGTGGACCGGACGGCGACTGATGATGACGCGGGCGCGGCGCTGGTCCGGAGCCTGAGCGAGCAGCGGGCCGCGGTGCAGGATGAGGCGGAAGCGGTAGTCCGGGGACTGGTGGCGGAGGGGGAGCGGTTGGCGGAGCGTCACGCGTTCCTTGAAGCGGAGAGACGGGCGTTGAATGCGGAGATCGCGCTTCAGACAGAGCAGGTCGCCCTGGCCGGGCGGGATCTCGAGCGTGCGATTTCGCTAAGCGAGCTCGGTCTGCTGTCTCGATCGGATCAGGAGGCGAAGTCGGCGGCGTTCCTCGAGGAACGGCAGCGTCGGGCGGCGCTGGAGCGTGCGGTCACCTCCATCGAACGAGAGATGGCGGGAGTGGACGGCGAACTCGACGCGATTCCGCAAACGGCGGACGCAACGCTGTCGGGCGCGGCTGCGGCGGTGGCGGCGTTGAACGAACGGGTGACGAGGACGGGGCTGGAGATCGAGTACGTGGCGGCGGCGCCGATTGCGGGACGGGTGGATGCGCTGGCGGTGCAGGTGGGGCAGTCGATGGCGCCGGGGGAGACGGTCGCGGTCATCGTTCCGAGCGGGTCGGAGCTGATGGCGGAGCTGTACGTCCCGACACGCGCGGCGGGTTTCATCGAGGTGGGGCAGGCAGTGAGGGTGCATTACGAGGCGTTTCCATATCAGCGCTTCGGTGCCCACGCGGCGACCGTCGAAGATGTTTCACGAACGGTTTTGGCGCCCGAAGAAACCGGGATTCCTGGGGTGCGACTGCAGGAGCCGGTGTTTCGTGTGCGGGGGCGTCTGGCGCGGCAGAGCGTGGATGCGTACGGCGCGGAGGCGCCGTTGCGCGCGGGCATGCTGCTGACAGCGGACATCGTCGTGGATCGTCGCACGCTGCTGGAGTGGCTCCTCGACCCCCTGTACGCGGTGGGGCGACGGTAGCGAGCCGGCACGGGGTTGCGAATCGTGTTCGATACGTTCTCTCTCGGCCGGCGGCGGCTTCCGGTGATCCAGGCTGCCGAGGCGGCCGAGTGCGGTCTTGCATGCCTGACGATGATCGCCCGCTATCACGGGCATGACGTCGACCTCAACGGCCTGCGTCAGCGACTGTCGCTGTCGCTGACCGGGGCGCCGCTGCGCGCTCTCATGGCCCTCGCTCACCAGCTCGGCTTTACGGCGCGCGCCCTGCGGGCGGAGGTGGACGCACTGTCCGGGGTGCGGGGGCCGGCGGTGTTGCATTGGGACTTGAATCACTTCGTGGTGCTCGGCTCGGTGCGCCGCGGTCGCTGGGTGATACACGACCCGGCGGTGGGGCGCCGCGTTCTCCCGCTCGCGGAGGTGTCCCGGCATTTCACGGGCGTCGTGCTCGAGGTGACCCCGGCGGCTGCATTCAAACCGATCTCGGCCCGCCTGAAGACGCGCTTCCGAGATCTGTGGTCCCGCATCGAGGGGTTCTGGCCGGCGCTGGCGCAGGTGCTGCTATTGTCGGTGGTCCTACAAGTCGCAGTGTTCGCGGCTCCCTTCTACCTCCAGCTCACCGTGGACGAGGCGATTCAGCGGGGTGATGCCGAGCTGCTGCCGGTGCTGGCCATCGGTTTCGGAGGGCTGGCCGTCATTCAGGCGGCCGTCACCGCGTTGCGGTCGTGGACGCTTCAGTCGATCGGCTGTCTGCTCAGCTTCCAGCTCACCGGCAACATCGTGCATCATCTGCTGCGGCTTCGGACGGCGTTTTTCGAGAAGCGCCATGTCGGCGACATCCTGTCGCGGCTGGGCTCGGTCGAACCGCTGCGGGACGCCCTGACGCGGGGGGTGGTGTCGACTCTGATCGACGGGGCAATCGCCGTGGTCGCCGCGGTCATTCTCTTCGTGTACTCGCCGCGGCTGGCCCTGCTGGTGGTGGGCGCCGTGGCGCTGGGGCTGGCCCTCACCTTCGCCGTGTACCCCGCGCAACGCCTGCGTACGGAAGAACGGATCGTGGCGTCGGCGCGGGAGCAGAGCCACCTCATCGAGAGCGTGCGGGCGTCGACCATCGTCAAGGTGATGGGGCGCGAGCCCGAGCGCGAGAGCGTGTGGCGCAACCGGTTCGCCGACGTGACGAACGCCACGTTCGCGGTTGGCAGGCTGTCGATCGTGATGACCGCCGGCCAGCAATTCGTCACGGGCGTGCAGCACGTTCTGGTGGTGTATCTGGCGGCGCGGGCGATCCTGTCCGGCGCGGGATTCTCCGTGGGCATGCTGTTCGCGTTCCTCAGCTATCGGCAGACCTTCACCGACCGCAGCATGGCTCTGGTCAACCAGCTCATGCAGTTCTCATATCTGCGCCTACACCTGGACCGCATCGGCGACATCGTGCACGCGGAACGGGACGTGCAGGACGGTGCGGTCGTTCCGATGGCTGAGATACAGGGGCATATCGCGGTGCGGAGCGTGTCGTTTCGCTACGGGACGGCGGATCACCTGGTGCTCGAAGACGTGAATCTCGACGTGCCGGCGGGCGCGCTGGTGGCGCTTACCGGGCCGTCGGGGGGCGGCAAGACGACGCTGCTGAAGCTGCTGCTGGGACTGTATGCGCCGACAGCAGGCGAGATCCGGCTGGACGGCCACACGGCGAATCCGGCGGTGTGGCCGTCCTGGCGCGCGCGCGTGGGCGTGGTGGCGCAGGACGATCAGTTGCTGTCGGGTACGGTGGCCGACAACGTGGCGTTCTTCGATCCCCAGCTCGACATGCGCCGGGTGCAGAAGGCGTGCATGGCGGCGCGCGTGCACGAGGACATTCTGCGCCTGCCGATGCAGTATCTGTCGCTGGTGGGAGACATGGGGTCGGCACTGTCGGGTGGCCAGCGGCAACGGCTGCTGCTAGCGCGGGCATTGTATCGCCGGCCGAAGGTGCTGTTCCTGGACGAGGGGACGGCGCATCTCGACCCGGACACGGAAGCCCGGATCGTCGAGCTGATCGCGGGGTTGCCGATGACCCGCATTGTAGTGGCGCACCGGCCGGCGCTCGTCGAAGCCGCCGATACGGTGTACCGAGTTACCCGGGGGCGCGTGCTGCGGGTGAAGCCCCGTCCTGCGTGATGTGCGACAGCCGGTGACGTAGCTGTTCGCGGTGGCTTTCGCCGATGCCGGTGCCTCACTCCTCGGCGTAGCTCCGTTCCCGGTCGCCGCTTGATCAACGACAATCGCCTTGCCGGTCGCCGCGGCGGCGATCGGCCGGTCGCGGGGGCACCCTCGAGACGTGCGACACTGCCCGTTTCCTCACGGAGGACGGTTGGTCACGGATGCGCAGGTTCTCGGCCGTCATCGGAAACGCTCGGTCCTTCGACGGAGACCCACCCGAGGCTCTGGTGCTACCGGTCCCCGGTCTCCCGCTCCTGCATGCGCGACCCCGCGAGCATGTTCGTCAGGCCGTAGTTGCCCTCGTGGCAGGCGTACTCGAACATCGGGCCGTCGCTGCGCGACATCGGTAGCGAGCCGCCCCACGGCCGCGTCCACGTGTTCGGGTCGCTGACCGTGAACTCGTAGCCGAGGGTGTCGGCGTCGACGCGGGTGAAGCGCTCGACGACGTGCAGGGCCTGGCTGAGGTTGGCGTTGAAGTTGCGGATGAAGGCGTGCTCGTTGAAGTGCGTGGTCTCGACCACGAGCGTGTCTCCCTCCCAGCGGCCGCGCGAGTCGCCCGCGTACTGGCGTACCGACTCGGGGATGTTGGGGCGCCCGTCGAGGGGGATGAAGCGCGTGTCGTGGATGTGCTCCTGCACGATCGCCACCATGTCGGGCGTCTGGAAGATCTGGTAGTTGTTGTTGTACGCGGTGGGGAACGACGGGACGCCGCGGTACCAGATGCACCGGTCGCCGAGGTCGAGCTGATCGTAGTGGTCGGTGGGGAGCCGGCCGCCCCGCACCGCCGCGAGCCGCCGCGCCTCGTCCGAGTCGAGCCACGCCGCCACCTCGGGCACGAGGGCCGGCAGCCGGCCGTTCGGCGGGTCGACGATGACCGAGGTCCGGCGGGTGGGGAGCACCGTGCTCCCGCGCTCCATCCAGAAGTTGTTGTAGGACCCGGGGGCGCCGTCGACGCCGCGGTCGACGCTGCCGTCGGGGTCGGCCACCGTCCGCAGGGCCGAGCGGCCCGCCAGCTCGCGGTTCCGGTCGGCGTTTCGCTGCTCGATGCCGGCCGCCTCTTCCTCGGTGAGGAACTCGCGGTCGCCGAGATCGGCGGGCCGCTGGAACGGCGTCAGGGTCGAGTTGTTCCAGACGCCCCGCAGGTCCGGCGCCCCCCATTCCGTTCGAAGCTCCGGCGGCGTGGACTGCCCCGCCGCGAGAGCGGGCGCCAGCAGCACCACCGCAACGACCGCCGACGCCACGAGACCTCGCTGATTCATCGCAACTCTCCTTCGTGCTTCTTCCACTAGACGGCGAGCCCGTGCAGCGGGCCGCCGACGTCGATGAAGTCGCCCCGCTGCCCGCGTGCGTGCCTCAACCCGACGTGGTCGAGGTCGAGCCCCATCGCGCGGGCCACGCTCACCAGCATGCGCTGGTGGGGGATGCCCGAGAACCGGGTGGCGCCGCCGGTCAGCACCTGCGACGGCACCCGCATCTCCGCCGGCGTCTCGTGCGGCCAGTACAGGTAGCGCCCCGTGCGGAACGCCCACTCGCCGCCGATGAGCACCGGGCAGTAGTGGGCGTAGCCGTGCCACCCGTCGCCGAGCTCGGAGCCCCAGACGACGAGGGTGTTGTCCATGATGGACCCGCCGCCCGCGTCGGGGACCGCCTCGAGGGTGCTCACGAGGCGCGCGACCTGGGCCGCGTGATGGCGCACGTAGTCGGTCATCGCCGCGTACTTGGCGGGGTCCTCGTGGATGTAGTGGGCGATGCCCTTGTGCACCTTGTCGCTGATGTGGTCGGCCCCGAACTCGGCCGTCGGCATCTCGCCGAGCGACAGCGTGACCACCCGGGTGATGTCGCAACCGAAGGCGGCCGCGACCACGTCGGTGAACGCGTCGAACCCCAGGTCGTAGCGCTCGAACTCGGCCGCGGGCTGCGCCGGGGCCTCGCACGCCAGGGTGGCGAGGCTCTCCAGCCGGTGGCCCAGCCGCTCGACGAGCCCGAAGTGGGTCTCGAGCCGGGCGCGCTCGCCGGCCGTGAAGCGGGGGGCCAGCTCGCGGTACTCGCGGTACGCGAAGTCGAGGGTCGTGCGGCGGCGCCGGCCCACCGCGTCGCCCGACGACGCCGGCCCGAAGACCCGGTTCCAGGCCCCGAGCGGCGAACGCTCGGCCGGCAGCCGCATGCCCCCGAGGCTGTAGCTGATGGGGCGGCCCGCCTCGAGAGCGGCGTCGAGCGACAGCTCGAGCGAGGGCAGCCGGTCGGGCCTCGCGACGTGCGCGGCGACGATCTGGTCGAGCGAGGGCGAGACCGACCGCGTGTCGCGCGCCGCGAAGTCGGCGTTGTCGCCGGTCCACGCATGAATCCAACCCCGGTCGTGGCGGTTGCCGCCGGCGTCGAGCTCGGCGGTGGCCAGCGACAGGCCGTCGAGCGCGAGCACGCGCCGCCGGTGGGGGTGGAGCGGGGCCAGGGCGGGGCTGAGGTCGCCGGCGGCGAGGGGCGCGAGGTCGAGCGTCCACGGCTCGTCGGCGGACCGGCCCGGGGGCTGCATGCGCCAGCCCTCGTAGGGCCAGCCGTGGCAGTGGCTGATGACGACGAGGCGCCGCACCGGCCCCGCCTCGGGCGTGAACGCCCGCAGCGCGGCGTCGGGCACCGCCGCCCCGAGGGCGGTCAGCCCGCCCATGCGCAGCACGCGTCGTCGCGAGATCATTCGTGGCCTCCCGGCGCGCCGGCGCCCGGCCGCCGGCGGAAGAGGTCGCTGCCGGCAATCGACACCAGCAGCTCCTCGATGGAGTCGTCGGCGCGGAAGCCCGCCTGCAGCGCGTCGAGCCCCGACGCGGCCGCGTCGAGCCGCTCGCCGAGGGCGTAGCCCGTCCAGCGCAGCACGTAGCAGTCGCGCACGCGGCCGCTCGCCGCGAGCTGCCGCGCGAAGTCGACGCCGTCGGCGAACGCGATGCGCTCTCCGCCGGCCAGGGTGAGCGAGCCGCTCGCGTCGACGGGCTGGCCGTTGTCGTGCGAGCGCCAGCGGCCGATGGCGTCGTAGTGCTCGAAGGCGAACCCCGGCGGGTTGATGGTGCGGTGGCAGGTGTCGCACGTCCCCGGTCGGGTGGCGGCGGCGGTGCGCTCGCGGTTGGTGCTCTCGGCGGTCAGGGTGTCGGGGGGCAGCGCCGTCTCGGCCCCCTGGACCGGGGTGCCGAGGTGCATGCAGGCGAGCCGCTCGAGCACCCGGACGCCGCGCGGGATGGGCCCCGGCTGCACCGCGTAGGCGCCGAGGGCGAGCACCGACGGCAGGGTCAGCACCCCGGCCCGCTCGTCGGGAGGGAAGCTGGCCGGATAGAGGGTCAGCGGCTTCCGCCGGCCGATGGAGGCGACCACGAGGTCGATGGTGCGGGTGACCTCGGGGCCGTCAACGCGCTCGGCGCCGCCGCCGTAGATGGGGGCGGTGGCGTCCGACATGTAGCCGCGGTGGTCGGTCATCAGCGCCGTGAACGTGCCGGCGCCGTCGAAGAGCGTCCGCTCGACGAAGAGCTCCGTCTCGAGCTTCATCGAGTGGCGCACCGGGCCCATGACGGCCGGCCACTTCACGTCGTCGTCGCGGGCGGTGGCGAGCCGGGGCTCGAGGCCGAACAGCGGGCCGAACGCCCGTCGGGCGGGCGCCACGAGCAGCACGTCGTCGGTGCCGAGCCACTGGTGATGGAAGCGCACCACGGCGGGCCGGGCCTTGGGGTCGTCGAGCATCCGCCGGGCCTGGGCCTCGATGCCGGCCCGGGTGTCGAGCCCGCCCGCCTCGGCCGCCGCGAACAGCGCCTCGTCGGGCATCGAGTCCCACAGGAAGTAGGAGAGGCGCGACGCCAGCTCCCACTGGCTCAGGGGCGCCCCGGCGCCCTCCGGGCCCCGCCAGGGCTCGATGCGGAAGTGGAACGTCGGCGTCTGCAGGATGCCCGCCACCGTCAGCGCGACCGCCTCGTCGAGGGGGCCGGCCGCCGCGTTGGCCCGCCAGAACGCCTCCAGGCGCCGGCGCTCCCCGGGGTCGAGGGGCCGGCGGTAGGCCCGCCGGGCGAAGCGCGCGAGGCTCGTCCACGCGCAGGCGGCCTGCTCGGCCGCGGGCAGCGCGCCCCACCCGTCGCAGGCGAAGAACGTCGGCGACACGAGGGCGAACGACGCGAAGTGCATGGCCGCCAGGTGCAGCTCTTCGACCTGGTAGGACGAGGGCGCCTGCCCCTCGGCGATGCCCTCGAACCCCTCGGAGCCGGTCTCGGCCGGAAAGCGCCACGGCCACACCGGCGGGGGCGGCGGGGCCGTGAAGACGCCCCGGCTCGGCTCGCGCCGGGGGCTGATGCGGTCGGCGAGGGCGGGGCGCGCCGGCCAGCGGTCGCCGTCTCGGGGAAAGCCGAAGAGATCGGCGACGGTGTTGTTGTACTCGGCCGGGGTCAGGGCGAGGGGGGCGGCGTCCGGCGGGGGAGCGGTGGCGCCCGAGGCCGTCTGGCCGGAGACCGCGGCCGGCGCCAGCATTCCGGAGAGCGCGGCCGCCAGCAGGGCTGGCGCGATTCGATGTCTCATGGTTCGCAAGCCGCCTCCGTCCCGGAGCGCGGGCGGTCCTGTCGGCGCGGCGCCGGTCTGCGACCTGTCGCCGGTGCGCGTGCGCCGGGTTCAGTCTACTATTTCCAGACCATCCCGGACGCCTCCGGCTGTCCGCGGCAGGGCAGTACCGGGCTCGGGCGAACGGCGCGGCGAAGGGGGGGACCGGCTGCGCCCCGCTCCCGGGTGCGGGGGTGGGATCCGGTGTTGCGTCCTCCGGCGGGTGGCACGCCGCCGGGAGGAGGGTGCGGGGTCAGTCGCCCTGCGCGGGAATCGTTCGGGCGAGAGCGTGCTCGCAACTGGCCGGCAGGGGGGACTGGGCGTCGCCCGCCCCCGCCTGCGTGTTCCGGGAGCCCCCGGCAAACCTCTGCAGGTCGATCATGCAGGACACCAGGTGCGGCAGCGTCTCCTGTACCGAGCGCACATCCGTCTGTAGCGCCTCCACGGTTCGATGGAGCCCCTGCACGTCATCCCGGACGGCTTCGAGTTGGGCACTCCATCGACCCGCCGGCCCAACGATGCCCCCGATGGTCACGGCGAAACCGGCGGTGACGACCAGGAGCGTCAACGCTGGGGAGAGCTCGTTGAGCTTCTTGAAGAGCCCCACGGAGACATGCTAGCACTGCTAGCACGCTCCACATCACGGCGGTGCCCGCTCGAGCCCGCCCCCCTTGGGGCAGGAGGGGTCTGCTGCAGGTATCCCGTGTCTTCGGTGAACCGGGAGCGCGGAGAACAGACGGCCAGGGCAGGATTGGCGTCCCCAACGGGATTCGAACCCGTGTCTCAGCCTTGAAAGGGCTGAATCCTAGGCCTCTGGACGATGGGGACGCGGAGTGGCGGGCCGCGCAGCCGGCGGCAGGAGCCGACGGAACACTTCAGTATACGCCACTCTGCCAACTGTGCAAGGGTTCGGTGGGGTTCGGTGCTTCCAATGAGAAGTGAGCGTGAAGGAAGGGCTCTCTTGCGCCCGCTGCACGACATCGACATCCTCCTGGTCCCCCATCGTGGCCTGCGGCCCGCTGGACGCCCGGCCAACCCGTCAGGAGTCCGCGTCGTTCTGCGGCGCAGACTCCTTACCCTCCTCGACCGCGACCACCACGCGTGCAAGAGCTGCACTCCGGGCGCCTGCCTGCGAGCGCGACGCCCCCGCGCGACCAGGGTCAACCACCGGCGTCCGGCTGGATCCGCAGTTGACGGCAACATTCCGCATGTTGGCCCAGCGCGGTAGACCGGCGGTTCCCTCCGGCTGCTCGGAGCGCCGCCATTTACGCCTTCGGGCCCTCGGTTTCTGACCGCAAGCTGCTGAAAACGCGGAACTTGCCCCTTCCGTAGGCAATGCGCGGGACGAGTGGCCGGCTCCTTGCTTCCGTTCACGGTCTCCGCCGCCACGCGACGGCCCGCGTGCCCGACCTGGACCTTGGGTCGCCGCACCGGCGGCGGGGGTGAACGGTCGCCGGGTCCCGACGGGGCCGGCGGCTACCGGGTCTCTTGCAGCAGGAGGAGAAGACGATGCGACGAGTTCTGTGGAGCATGGCGGTGGTTCTGGCCCTGTGCGGCGGCCAGCTTGGCGCGGCCCAGGGCCAGGAGGCGGCACCCTCCGAGGCGCCGCGCATGCAGTCGGAGCTGATCGATCTCAACAGCGCGACGGCGATGGAGCTCGATACGCTCCCGGGGGTCGGGCCGCGCACGGCCGAGCGGATTCTCGAGTATCGCCGCGAACACGGCGGCTTCGAGAGAATCGAGGATCTGATGGACGTGCGCGGCATCGGCGAGCGCACCTTCCTCAGGCTGAAGCCGCTGGTGACCGTCGCGGCCGCCGAGCCCGATGCCGGCCAACGTCCGTAGCCACTCGTTGCGGCGCGTCCCGGCGGCAGGGCCCCGGGGCGCGCCGCGATCCCGGCGGAGACGCCGGTGGCCGGCTCGCTCCGGGACGCCGGCTCATGCCGCCGGGTTCACCCTGGTCGAGGCCTGCGTCGTGCTCGTCCTGCTCGGCGTCTCGGCCGCGCTCGCGCTGCCGTCGATGCGGTCGGGGCTCGACGGCCTGCGGGCCGCCGCCGCGGCCCGGCATCTCGCGGCGCTGATCCAGTCGACCCGGGTGCGGGCGGTCACGCAGTCGGTACACGTCGGGCTGCGGTTCGAGCATGATGGCGAACGGTACCGCTATGCCCTGTACGCGGACGGGGACGGGGACGGCCTGCGGGCGCGGGACATCCGAAGCGGGGTGGACGCACGGCTGGCCGACTTCGAGCGCATCGGCGACCGGTTTCCCGGCGTCGCCATCGGCATCGCGGCCCGCCTGCCGGGAATAGCCGGTCGCGCGACGCTGCCGGCCGGGTCGGACCCGATTCGGTTCGGCGCCACCGACGGCGTGACGTTCAGTCCGCTGGGCACCGCGACGAGCGGTACCCTGTATCTTCACCACCGGTCGGGACGGCAGCTCGCGGTGCGCGTGCTGGGCGCGACGGGGCGGGTCCGCATCCTGGAGTTCAACGTGGACACGGCGTCATGGGTGACCCGATGACGAGCAGCCGGACCGAGCGACGACGGCACGTTCGCCGTCCCGGGACCGAGCTCGGCTGGCTGAGCGCCGTGCGCCTCCGACCCGGCTTCGAAGCGGTGCTGACGGATGTCTCGCGGGGAGGGGCCCTCGTGGAGACCCCGACCCGACTCCGCCCCGGGTTGAAGGCAGTGCTGCTGTTGACGACCACCGGCGGCGAGTTGCGGGCCTCCGGCGAGGTCGTGCGGGCCTGGGTGTCCGCCATCCCGCCGGACCGCGGCGTGCTCTACCGGGGGGCGTTGCGTTTCGACCGGCCGATGACCCTGCCGGAGGGATCGACGCTCGACGACAAGGGCAAGTGCAATCACGTTGATCTTTCAGTGTGATTTGCATACCCTTCGTGTGATTACAGGCACGGCGCCTTCGTACGCCGTGCGTCCGACCATCCCGCAGCCCTCGTGCGCACTATAGAGGGGAGCGCGCTTTCGCCATGGCCGAGCTGTCGATGTCGTGTCCGAACCCCGTCATCCACCGTGGCGACTTCGTCGAGCGCGGCCAGCGCTTCGCGGAGTTTCTCGCCGTTCTCGAGTCACGGATCGTCGGCGGCGCCAAGATCGGCGTGCTGGAGACCGCCGTCCCCGCCGCCCTGGAGCGCCTCGTTCCGATTCGCGGCGCGCGTCTGACCGCGGCTCCCGCCCCTCCGCTGGCCGCACGCGAGGGGCCGGCGGCATCGTCTCTGAGGTTCCCCGTATCGGTCGCCTCGCGCGCGGATCTCGCGCTGGAGGTGAGCATCGATCCCGGTCTGGCGCTCGATGCGTGGGAGCGGCAGGCGCTGCGGCAGGCGGCCCGGGTGGTCGGCCTGCTCATCGCCTGGCGGAACCAGGCGCCGCTGCTGGGTGAACCGCCGGAGCCCGCGGCGCCGCTGGTTGGATCGAGCGCGCCGATGCGCCGCCTGCGGGAGCAGATCGAGCGGGTGGCCGTGACCGACTTCACGGTCCTGATCGAGGGCGAGTGCGGTTCCGGCAAGGAGCTGGTGGCGCGGCAGGTGCACGAGCTGAGTCGACGGTGCCGGGGACCCTTCGTCGCCGTGAACTGCGCCGCCCTCGTCGAGACGCTGCTGGAAGCCGAGCTGTTCGGCATCGAGGACCGGGTCGCGACCGGCGTGCGCGCACGCCGCGGCAAGTTCGAGCTCGCCGACCAGGGCACGCTGTTCCTCGACGAGGTCGCCGATCTGTCGCCGGGCGCCCAGGCCAAGCTGCTGCGCGCCATTCAGGAGCTCTCCGTCGAGCGGGTCGGCGGCAACGGGGCCCGCGCGGTGGACATCCGCATCGTGGTGGCGACGAACCAGCGGTTGCGGAGACTCGCAGACGAGGGACACTTCCGCACCGACCTCTACTACCGCCTCGCCGGAGTCGAGCTGCATGTTCCCCCGCTTCGGCAGCGTCGCGAGGACATCATCTCGCTGGCCGAACACTTTCTGGCCCGGCATGACGGACTGCGCCGACTGGCCTTGTCAGAGAGCGCCGCCGACGCCCTGCGCACTCACGACTGGCCCGGGAACGTCCGGGAGCTGCAGCGGGTCGTCGAGCGGGCCCTGGCCCTCGCGACCGAGGACACCATCGACCTGCAGGACCTGCCGGCCGAGCTGACCCGCGACTACACGGAGCTGCTTCAGCCGTCCATCACCCGGGCCGAATCGATGCGCGCGTGGGGCAGCCGCTATGCCCGGGTGATGCTCGAGCGCTGCGGCCGCAACAAGCGGCGCACGTGCGAGGTGCTCGGCATCAGCTACCACACGCTGCAATCGTACCTGCGTCATCCGTCCTGAGGGGCGTCTCGCCGGCCCGCCCGGTGTACGGCCGTCGACGCTCGGGAAGCTGCTCGGAGGCTGGAACCCGGCGAGAGAACGGTCTCATCCGTCCTGAGGGCCACTGGTCGACTGTCTGCGAGGAAAGCTGCCCACGCCCCTGACGGTTCCCGCGCGCGTGCCGAGTGCGATCCTGCGACGGCATCGCAAAGTTCGTTCAAGACAGCCCACTGGAGGCGGCACGCCTCGTTCCAGTCAGGAGAGCGGCCCGAGGCCGGGAGTCGGCGGCAAGCGGCCGCGCCTTGACCCCCCGCGGGTCCCATAGTACGTTTCTATCGGGCTCTGCTGGCGTCCTGGCGGCTGGCCGCCGCGGTCACCCAGCGGCTGGACTTTCTTCCGCCAGGCGGTTCTCCCGGCACGGACCGCCCGCCACGTTCGACTCTGCCGTGTCATGACCGACGCCTCGGCTTCCGCCCCCCGTCAGACGCCCCTGCACGGCCGTCACGTCGCCCTCGGGGCGAAGATGGTGCCGTTCGCGGGGTGGCAGATGCCGCTGCAGTACGCCGGCATCACCGAGGAGCACCTGGCGGTGCGCCGGGCGGCGGGGCTCTTCGATGTCAGCCACATGGGCGAGATCGAGGTCGCCGGCGCGGACGCCCTCGCCGCCGTCCAGCGGATTTCGACCAACGACGCCAGCCGCCTCGAGATTGGCCAGGCCCAGTACTCGGCGCTGGCGACGCCCGAGGGCACCTTCGTCGACGACCTGCTGGTGTACCGGCTGGCCGGCGACCACTTCATGCTGGTCGTCAACGCCGCCAACATCGCGGCCGGCTTCGAGTGGATTCGCGACCACATCGCCGGCGTCGGCGACGCGGTGGCCGTGAACACCAGCTCGCGCTACGCCCTGATCGCGGTGCAGGGGCCGCGGGCCCTCGACGTCGTGCAGCCGCTGACCGACGTCGACCTCGCCGCCATCCGGTACTACCGCTTCGCGACCGGCGAGGTGTCGGGCATCCGCGCGACCATCTCGCGCACCGGCTACACCGGCGAGGACGGGCTGGAGCTGTTCGTGGCCCCGCAGACGGCCGACAAGCTGTGGACGGCGCTGATGTCGGCCGGCCGACATCACGGGCTGCAGCCGGCGGGGCTGGGCGCCCGCGACACGTTGCGCCTCGAGGCGGCGATGCGGCTCAGCGGCCAGGACATCGACCGCACGACGACGGTCCTCGAGGCCGGCCTCGGCTGGATCGTGGGCTGGGACAAGGCGGACTTCATCGGCCGCGACGCCCTCGTGAAGCAGCGCGAGGCCGGGGTCGGCCGCAAGCTCGTGGGGCTCGAGATGACCGGGCCGGGCATCGCGCGGCACGGCTACTGCGTTTACGCGGGCGGCGAGGAGGTGGGCCGGGTGACCAGCGGCACCCGCACGCCGTTCCTCGAGAAGGCCGTCGCCCTCGCCTACGTCCCCGCCGCGGGCGCCGCCCCCGGCACCGAGTACGAGGTGGACGCCCGCGGGCGCCGGGTGCCGGCCCGCGTCGTACCGTTGCCGTTCTACAAGCGCCCGAGATGAGCAGCCATGTATCCGACTGACCGGCTCTACACCAAGGACCACGAGTGGATCCTGATCTCGGGGACGACGGCCCGGGTCGGCATCACCGACTACGCGCAGGCCCAGCTCGGCGACGTGGTGTACGTCGAGCTGCCCGAGGTGGGGCGGCAGCTCGAGCAGGGGGCTCAGTTCGGGTCGATCGAGTCGGTGAAGGCGGTGTCCGACCTCTACTGCCCGCTGGCCGGCCGGGTGACCGAGGTCAACGCGGCGCTCGCGACGGCCCCGGAGACGGTGAACGCCGACCCCCACGGCACCTGGATGATGGCGATCGAGCTGACCGACCCCGCCGCCGCGTCCGGGCTCCTCGACTCGGCCGCCTATGCCGAGCTGGTGAAATAGGCGGACGCGGCGTGACCCACCCACGAGCCGACCGGTTCTCCGAGCGACACATCGGCCCCCGTCCCGACGACGTCGAGGCGATGCTCGCGGCGGTGGGCGCCGCCTCGCTCGAGGCCCTCGTCGACGAGGCGGTGCCCCGCGACATCCGGCTGGACGCCCCCCTGGAGACGCCGGGGCCGGAGACCGAGGCCGAGTACCTGGCCCGCCTGCGCGAGGTCGCCGGCCGGAACCGCCCCGGTCGGGCCTTCATCGGCCTCGGCTACTACGGCTGCATCACCCCGAGCGTCATCCTGCGCAACGTGTTCGAGAACCCCGGCTGGTACACCCCCTACACGCCGTACCAGGCGGAGGTGGCGCAGGGGCGCCTCGAGGCCCTGTTGAACTACCAGACGATGGTGGGCGACCTGACGGGGATGCCGGTGGCGAACGCCTCGCTGCTCGACGAGGCGACGGCGGCGGCGGAGGCGATGGCGCTGATGCACCGCGTCCGCGCGCGCACCGCACCGGGCGCGGACCGGCTGCTCGTGTCGCGGCACTGCTTTCCCCAGACCATCGACGTGGTGCGGGGCCGGGCCGAGCCGCTGGGCCTCGCGGTCGAGGTGGGCGACCCCGGGGCGATGCGGTTCGACGCGAGCGTCTTCGGCGTCCTGCTCCAGACCCCGGCCGAGGACGGCGCGGTGCTCCCGGTGGCCGAGGTGGTGGCGCGCGCCCACGAGGCGGGGGCGCTGGCCGCCGTCTGCACCGATCTGCTGGCCCTGACGCTGATGGCGCCGCCCGGCGAGAGCGGGGCGGACGTGGTGGTGGGCAACTCGCAGCGGTTCGGCGTGCCGATGGGCTACGGCGGACCGCACGCGGCGTTCTTCGCCACCCGCGCCGACCTCGTCAGGCAGGTGCCGGGACGCATC
Organism: Vicinamibacterales bacterium; assembly: GCA_965261285.1. Classification (GTDB taxonomy): domain Bacteria; phylum Acidobacteriota; class Vicinamibacteria; order Vicinamibacterales; family UBA8438; genus JAJEEA01. Next base: position 1,946,683 of record OZ253457.1, read on the forward strand.
ATCGGACTGTCCGTCGACCGGCACGGCCGCCCCGCCCATCGGATGGCGCTGCAGACCCGCGAGCAGCACATCCGGCGCGACCGCGCCACGTCGAACATCTGCACCGCCCAGGCCCTGCTCGCCAACCTCGCCGGCTTCTACGCGGTCTATCACGGCCCGGACGGCCTGCGCGCCATCGCCGGCCGCGTGCACGGGCTGGCCCGGCGGCTGGCCGACGGCCTGCGCGCGCTGGGCCTCGCGCCCGCGCACCCGCACTTCTTCGACACCGTCACCGCGCCGCTGCCCGGCGAGGCGGCGGGGCGCCTGCGGGCCCGGGCCGCCGCCGACGGCATGCACTTCCGGTACCGCGGCGACGGCGCGGTGGGCTTCGCCCTCGACGAGACCACGACCCCGGGCGACGTGGCCCGCATCCTGTCGCTCGTCGCCGGCGCCCTGGGCCGGCCGGCCCCGCCGTCCGACCCCGCGGCCGCGGCGATGACGGAGGAGGAGGCGACCCCCGACTGGCCGGAGCCCCTCGTGCGCAAGTCGGCGTATCTGACCCATCCGGTCTTCCACCGGCACCGGTCGGAGACGCAACTGATGCGCTATCTGAAGCAGCTCGAGCGGCGCGATCTGGGCCTCGACACCTCGATGATCCCCCTCGGGTCGTGCACGATGAAGCTGACCGCGGCGTCCGAGATACGCGCCGTGAGCTGGCCGGCGTTCGCCGCCGTCCATCCGTTCGCGCCGGTGGACACGGCCGAGGGCTACCGCGCCGTCTTCAGCGAGCTCGAGGCCGCGCTCGCCGCCGTCACCGGGCTGCCGGCGGTGTCGCTGCAGCCGAACTCGGGGGCGCAGGGGGAGTTCGCGGGGCTCATGGTCATTCGCGCCTGGCACCGCGACCACGGCGGCGGCGGCCGCGACGTGGTCCTGATTCCGGCGTCCGCCCACGGCACGAACCCCGCCACCGCGACCATGGCGGGGATGCGGGTCGTGGTGGTGGCCTGCGACGACGGCGGCAACGTCGACCTCGACGACTTGCGCGTCAAGGCGGCGGAGCACCGCGACGCCCTGTGCGGCCTGATGATCACGTACCCGTCCACGCACGGGGTCTTCGAGGACGCCATCCGCGAGATCTGCCACGTCGTCCACGACGCCGGCGGCCAGGTGTACATGGACGGGGCGAACCTGAACGCCCAGGTCGGGGTGACCAGCCCCGCCGCGATCGGCGCCGACGTCTGCCACATCAACCTGCACAAGACGTTCGCGATTCCCCATGGCGGCGGCGGACCCGGCATGGGGCCGATCGCCTGCGCGGAGCACCTCGCGCCGTATCTGCCCGGGCATCCGCTGGTGCCGGTCGGCGGCGAGCGGGCGATTCCCGCGATCTCGGCGGCGCCGTGGGGGAGCGCCAGCATTCTCCTCATCTCGCACGGCTACGTCCGGATGCTCGGGCCGGACGGCATGCGGCGGGCCACCGCGGCCGCGATACTCGGCGCCAACTACGTGAAGGCGCGCCTCGCCGCGCACTACGACGTGCTGTACGCCCGGGACAACGGGCGGGTCGCGCACGAGCTGATCCTGGACCTGCGGGCGCTACGGCGCCACGGCCTCAACGAGATCGACGTCGCGAAGCGCCTCATCGACTACGGGTTCCACGCCCCGACGGTCTCGTTCCCGGTGCCGGGCACGATGATGGTGGAGCCGACCGAGAGCGAGCCGCGCGAGGAGCTCGACCGGTTCTGCGACGCGCTGATCGCCGTCCGCGGCGAGATCGAGGCCATCGTCGGCGGCGCCGCCGACCCCGCCGACAACGTGCTGAAGAACGCCCCCCACACCGCGGCCGAGGCCACCGCCGACGCCTGGTCGCACCCCTATACGCGCGAGCAGGCGGTCTACCCGCTGCCGTTCGTGCGCGAGAACAAGTTCTGGCCGGCGGTGGGACGCATCGACGACGCCCACGGCGACCGCAACCTCGTCTGCGCCTGCCCGCCCGTGGAGGCCTATCAGGAGTGACCCGGCGCGGCGGGGTCGGCTGGCGGCCAGGCGAATCAGTCGCGCGCGCGGGTGAGCTGGTCGGCCCGCTCGCGCAGCCGCCGCAGCAGGCGCCGAGTCACGGGGCCCGGCGAGCCGGACCCGATCACGCGGTCGCCGACCCGCACCGCCGGCACCACCTCGCGCGTGGTGCTGGTGATGAACAGCTCGTCCACGGAGGCCAGGTCCGTTTCGCGGAGCACCGCTTCCCGCACCGGCACCCCGGCGTCGGCGCCCACCTCGAAGAGCAGGTTGCGCGTCACCCCTTCGAGCAGCCCGGCGTCGAGCGGCGGGGTCAGGACGACGCCGTTGCGCACCACGAACAGGTTCGACTGCGAGCACTCCGCGAGCTCGCCCCGGTGGTTGAGGAGTATCGCCTCGTAGGCGCCCTCGCGCACCGCCTCCTGCATCGCCAGCACGTTGTTGAGCAGGTTGTTCGACTTGATGACGGGGTCGACGCTGCGGGGGTGGTTGCGCACGACGCTGGCCACGACCAGCCGCACGCCGTCGCGCTGCACGCGTTCGGGCGACTCGCGGTGCGGGCGGGCGATGATGACGACCGTCGGCGTGCGGCACACGGCGGGGTCGTAGCCGAGGTCGCCGACCCCCCGGGTGACGAGAATCCGCAGCATCACCTCGCCCTGCGGATGGACGCCCTGCATGGTGTCGCGCAGGCGGGACTCGAGCTCCGCGTCCGTCGGCGGGACCTCCAGGGACAGGCGCGCGGCCGAGGCGCGGAGCCGGGCGAGGTGCCGGTCGGGCAGGAAGGGCCGGCGGTTGTAGGTGCGCAGGGTCTCGTAGACGCCGTCGCCGTAGAGGAAGCCGTGGTCGAAGACCGAGACCACGGCCCGGTCGCCGGAGGTCACGACCCCGTTCACGTTCACGGTGGCCTCGGCGATGCCGGCGGGGGCGGGGGGCGCGTCGACAGGGTTCGGATTCACGCCGTCCACGGTACCATACGCGCAGGGCCTCGGTGACGGGCGGAGCGCGGGCACGCGGTCGCGCGACCATCGATACGGCGGACAGGATGCGGGTGCTGAACACCGCCCAGATGCGTGAGGCGGACCGGCGGACGATCTCCGATCTCGGAGTGCCGTCGCTGGTGCTGATGGAGGCGGCCGGCCGGCAGGTCGTCGCCGCCCTGGCTTCGCGTTGGCCGCTCGCGGACCGCCGCATCGCGGTGGTGTGCGGCAAGGGGAACAACGGCGGCGACGGGTTCGTCGCGGCGCGCATCCTGGCTGCCCACGGCGCCGCCGTGCGGGCGTACCTGGCCGCGCCGGCGGCGGACGTCGGAGGAGACGCCGGGGTCAACCTGGCGGCCCTCCGGCGGGCGGGGGTGCCGGTCATCGACGCTTCGAGCGCCTCGGCGTGGGAAGCGGCGCGGGCGGATCTCGACGGATGCGATCTGGTGGTCGACGCCCTGTTCGGCACCGGCCTGACGCGCCCCCTGGCCGGACACTGGCGGACCGTCGTCCGCGGCGTCAACGCCTCGGACGTCCCGGTGGCGTCTATCGACCTCCCGTCCGGCCTGTCGGCGGATGCGCCGGAACCGATCGGGGAAGCGGTCGCCGCCGTTCTCACGGTGACGCTCGGCGCGCCGAAGCTGCCGCTGCTGCTGGACCCGGCCGCGGCCCGGGCCGGCACCGTACTGGTCGCCGACATCGGGATTCCGGCGATGGTCGTGGGCGAGCTGGCGGGACCGCACGTCACCGTCGTCACCCGGGCCTGGGCTCGGGAGCGGATCCCGCGCCGACGCCGGGACAGCCACAAGGGAGACTACGGGCGGGTGCTCGTCGTCGCCGGCTCGACGGGCAAGACCGGCGCCGCCGGCCTCGCCGCCGTCGGCGCCCTGCGCTCGGGGGCGGGCCTGGTGACGGTGGCGACGCCGCGCGCCTGTCAGCCCTCCGTGGCGGCGCTGGCGCCCGAGTACATGACCCTGGGGCTCGACGACGACGGCGAGGGCCTGGTCGGGGCCGAGGCGGTCGACGCCGTGCTCGCCGAGCGGTGCGACGTGCTGGCGGTCGGGCCCGGCCTCGGGCAGGGAGCCGGAGTCTCTCGCTTCGTACGCGACCTGGTGGACCGCGCGCCGGTCCCCATGGTGCTCGACGCCGACGCCCTGAACGTGTTCGCCGGCGATTGCGCCGGTCTCCGGGGGCGTCCCGACCGCGGGCTGGTTCTCACCCCGCACGCCGGCGAAATGGGGCGCCTCATCGGCCGGCCGGCCGACCACGTGGCCGCGCATCGCCTCGACGTCGCCCGGGACCTCGCGGTGGAGCAGGGCGTCTTCGTCGTCCTGAAGGGGCCGCGGACCCTGGTGGCGACCCCGGCGGGAGCGGTGTGGATCAACGTGACCGGCAACCCGGGGATGGCCACCGGCGGCGCCGGCGACGTGCTCACCGGGGTCCTCGCCGCGTGGATCGCGCAGTTGCGGGACATCGAGGCCGCGTGCGGGCTGGGGGTGTGCCTGCACGGGCTCGCCGGCGACCTCGCGGCGGCCGAGCAGGGTCATGCGGGCCTCATCGCCACCGATCTCGCGCACCGGCTCGGGCACGCCCTGGTCGCCCTGGAGGACGGCGAGGTCGGCCGGCACGACCAGGAGCCGGAGCGCCGGCCCCTCTGAGGCTTGCTTTCGGGACGAGGACACCAGTGGACACGCGCTACCAGAGTCACTCCGAACGCCAGACGGCGGACATCGCCGCCGACCTGGCCCGGCGGCTGCCGCCCGGCGCCGTGGTCATGCTGTTCGGCGACCTCGGCGCCGGCAAGACCGCGTTCGTGCGGGGCTTCGTGGAGGGCGTGGGCATCGACCCCGACGAGGTCAGCAGCCCGACGTTCACCATCGTCCAGGCGTACGGCGGCGGGCGGGTTCAGCACGTCGACCTGTACCGGCTCGGCCCGGCCGAGACCGACGATCTGGGGCTCGAGGAGCTGCCGGACGGAGGCGCCCTCGTCTGCATCGAATGGGCCGACCGCCTGCCGCGTCCGGTCCCGAGAGCGGTCTCGGTCCGGATTCACGACCGCGGAGGCGACTCGCGGGAGCTCGTCATCGACCTGCCGGGCGAGCTCGAGCCGGTTTCGCATTCCGGCAATCGATCCGTTTCAGGCGGGGCAGCAAGGCCGTGAGCGGCCGTACCACCGATCCCGGGCCACGAACACCCGCCGTCATGATTGCGGTGCGCTGTCATCGATGTCACAATGCTGTCATGCCGGTACAAATCACGATTCGTGAGGTCCCCGAAGCAGTTCGCGATGCGCTCGCCGTGCGCGCCGCACGGCAGCACCAGTCGATGCAGGGGTTTCTCCGCGGCGAATTGGAGCGCATCGCATCCCGCCCGTCCGCCCGTGAGTGGCTTCAACGCGTGCGCGACCGCAAGGCGGTGACAGGCACCCGTATCGGAACGTCGAGCATCCTGCAAGCCCGCGACGCGGACCGAAAGTGACCGTCGTCGTCGATGCATCCGTGCTCGTATCGGCTCTTGTCGACTCGGCTGGCCACGGCGCGTGGGCAGAGGCGGCGATCGCGGACAATTCCCTGGCCGGCCCCGAGTTGGCGTTGGCTGAAGCCAGCAACATTCTTCGCCGGCTGGAACGCGCGGGGGTGGTTTCTCGACGCGAAGCCATGAGCGCGCACCGGGATCTTCTTCAGCTCGACCTCGAGTTGTTCCCCTTCACGCCGTTTGCCGAACGCGTCTGGGCCTTGCGGAACAACCTGACCAGCTACGATGCCTGGTACGTGGCGCTGGCCGAGGCCATCGACTGTCCCCTCCTGACGCTGGACAGGAAGCTCAGCCGCGCCACGGGCCCTACGTGCAGGATCGTCGTCCCGCCTCGGCGGGAGGCGGGAGAAGATGCGTGATTCCGAACGCCGGGGGCAGGCAGTCTACTCCGAGCGGTAGTTGGGGGCTTCCTTGGTGATGACCACGTCGTGCACGTGGCTCTCGCGCATGCCGGCGGGGGTGATGCGCACCATCCGGGCGTTCTCCTGCAGGTCCGCGATGGTGGGGCACCCGCAGTAGCCCATGCCGGCGCGCAGGCCGCCGACGAGCTGGTGGATCATCGCGCCGATCGACCCCTTGTGCGGCACCCGGCCCTCGATGCCCTCGGGCACGAGCTTCTCGCCGTCCTCGCGGGGGCTCGCGAGGTCGAAGTCCTCCTGGAAGTAGCGGTCCCGGCTCCCGGCGCGCATCGCCCCGATAGAGCCCATGCCCCGGTACTCCTTGAAGCTGCGCCCCTGGTAGAGGATCAGCTCGCCGGGGCTCTCGTCGGTGCCCGCGAAGAGGCTCCCGATCATGACCGCGCCGGCCCCGACCGCCAGCGCCTTCGTGATGTCGCCCGAGTAGCGCACCCCGCCGTCGGCGATGACGGGGACGCCGTGGGGCCGGGCGGCCTGCCCGCACTCGGCGAGGGCCGAGATCATCGGCATGCCGATGCCGGCGATGACCCGGGTGGTGCAGATGGACCCGGAGCCGATGCCTACCTTCACGCCGTCGACGCCGAGGGCGATCAGCGACTCGGTGCCCTCCGCGGTGGCGACGTTGCCGGCAACGAGCTCCACGCTGGGGAAGTGCTCCCGAAGCTGCCGCACCATCGCCATCACTCCGCGGGAGTGTCCGTGCGCGGTGTCGACCACCAGTACATCGGCGCCGGCTCCGACCAGGGCCTCGGACCGCTCCACCGTGTCCTTCGCGATGCCCACCGCCGCCCCGACGCGCAACCGGCCAAGCTCGTCCTTGGACGCGGTGGGGTAGGTGATCATCTTCTGGATGTCCTTGACGGTGATGAGCCCCTTGAGCCGGAACTCCTGATCGACCACGAGCAGCTTCTCGACGCGGTGCTGGTGCAGGATGGTCTGGGCGTCCTGAAGGGTGGTCCCGACCGGCACCGTGATGAGGTCCCGGCGGGTCATCACCTCGCCGATCGGCCGGTCGATGCGCCGCTCGAAGCGCAGGTCCCGGTTGGTGAGGATGCCGACGAGCCGCCCCTCGGTGCTGCCGTCCTCGGTGATCGGCACCCCCGAGATGCGGTACTTCTTCATCAGCTCGAGGGCCTCGACGATGCGGTTGGAGGGGGCCAGCGTGATCGGGTTGACGATCATGCCGCTCTCCGACCGCTTGACCCGGTCCACCTCGGCCGCCTGGTCCTCGATGGGGAGGTTCTTGTGGATCACCCCCATGCCGCCGAGCTGGGCCATCGCGATGGCGAGGCGCGACTCGGTGACGGTGTCCATGGCGGCGCTGATGATCGGCACCTTCAGGGTGACGTTCCGGGTGAGCCGGGTCGAGACGTCGACCTCGGCCGGCAGCACCTCGGATCGCTGCGGCACGAGCAGCACGTCGTCGAACGTCAGGGCCACCGCGATGTCGGTCGCCGTGAAACGGGTCGCCGTCGTGTCGATGCCCACCGTCATGTCAGGCCCCGCAACACTTCTTGTACTTCTTGCCGCTCCCGCACGGGCACGGGTCGTTCCGCCCGACCTTGGGAGTCACCCGGCGCACCGTGCGCACCTTGGCGTCGTCGCCGCCGGTCCGGGCCGGCTGCGGGCCGCGGCCCGCGGCAGCGGCGCCCGCGAACGCGGGGGCGGCGGCACCGGGGTCGTTGAGGGTCACCGGCGCCCGCTGCCGGGCCGCCGGGCGGGCGACCTCGGCCCCCTCGCCCTGCACGATGGGGCGCAGGCGCCAGAGGTAACGGATCATCTCGGTGTCGATCCGCTCCTTCATCGCCTGGAACAGGGCGAAGCTCTCGCGCTTGTACTCGACGAGGGGGTCGCGCTGGGCGTGGGCCCGCAGGCCGATCCCCTCCTTGAGGTGGTCGAGGCTGTAGAGATGGTCCTTCCACTGGGTGTCGACGATCTGCAGCATCACGTCGCGCTCGACCCGCCGCAGCAGCTCCGCCTCGATCCCCTCCTCCTTCTCCTCGTAGCGCGACTTGACGGCCGCCCACAGCGTGTCGAGCATCTCGTCGGGGTTCTTGTCGTCGAGCTCGAACCCGTCGATCTGCTCGGGCGGCAGCCCCGCCAGCTCGCCGACGGCGCGCGACAGGCCGTCGGTGTCCCACTCCTCGGGGTCGGTGTCGCGGCCGCAGTGGGCCTCGACCTCCTGGTCGACGAGGTCCTCGGCCAGGGTCATCAGGTAGCGGCGGCTGTCGACGACCTCGTCGTCGGACACGTGCACCTGACCCTCGAGCAGCTCCCGGCGCAGCGTGTAGACGTTCTCGCGCTGCTTGTTCATGACGTCGTCGTACTCGAGCAGGTGCTTCCGCACCGAGAAGTGCTGCGCCTCGACCTGCTTCTGGGCCCGCTCGATGGCCCGGGTCACCATGCGGTGCTCGATGGGGACCCCCTCCTCCATGCCCAGCCGCTCCATCAGCCCCGAGATGCGGTCGGACCCGAAGATGCGCATCAGGTCGTCCTCGAGGGACAGGTAGAAGCGCGACGAGCCGGGGTCGCCCTGGCGGCCCGCCCGGCCCCGGAGCTGGTTGTCGATGCGGCGCGACTCGTGCCGCTCGGTCCCGATGATGTGCAGCCCCCCGGCGTCGACGACCTCCTCGTGCTCGGTCGCGGTCTGCTCGGTGAACTGGGCGAAGATGCGGTCCCACGCGGGGCGCGGGACCCGGTAGAAGTGCTCGAGGTGGTAGAAGTAGACGAACTCGTCGTCGTCGACGAACTTGGCCTCCTCTTTCGGCAGCCGCTCCGCCGCCTGCTCGGCGAGGGTCCGCTGGCGCGACATGTACTCGGCGTTGCCGCCGAGGACGATGTCGGTGCCGCGGCCGGCCATGTTGGTGGCGATGGTCACCGCCCCCCGGCGGCCGGCCTGGGCGACGATCTCGGCCTCCTGGGCGTGGAACTTGGCGTTGAGCACGACGTGCTTGACGCCCCGCCGCTTGAGCAGCCCCGCGAGGCGCTCCGACTTCTCGATCGATACGGTCCCGACGAGCACCGGGCGGCCCGCCTCCTGCTTCTCGATGATGTCCTCGGCGATGGCGTCGTACTTCTCGCGCTGGGTCCGGTAGACCGAGTCGGCCTCCTCGATGCGCACGAGGGGACGGTTGGTCGGGATGACCATGACGTCGAGCTTGTAGATCTTGGCGAACTCCGGCGCCTCGGTGTCGGCGGTACCGGTCATGCCCGACAGCTTGTCGTACTTGCGGAAGTAGTTCTGGAAGGTGACCGTCGCGAGGGTCTGGTTCTCCCGCTCGATCTTGACCTTCTCCTTGGCCTCGACCGCCTGGTGCAGGCCGTCGCTCCAGCGGCGGCCGGGCATGAGCCGGCCCGTGAACTCGTCGACGATGACGACCTGGCCGTCCTTCACCATGTACTCGACGTCGCGCTTGAACAGGGCGTGGGCGCGCAGGGCCTGGTTGACGTGGTGGAGGAGGGGCATGTTGGCGGGGTCGTAGAGCCCGCCGGGGTTGAGGCGCTTGGCGAGCATCTTCTCCGCCTTCGCCATGCCGGTCTCGGTCAGCGAGACGGTCTTGTGCTTCTCGTCGGTCAGGTAGTCGCCGGTGTCCTCGAGGGCCTCGCGATCCTCGGCCTTGACGTTGCCCTGGGTGACCGCCCCCGGCTCCAGGCGGGGAATGATGCGGTCGACCTCGTAGTACAGCTCCGTCGACTGCTCGGCCGGCCCCGAGATGATGAGGGGGGTCCGGGCCTCGTCGACGAGGATGCTGTCGACCTCGTCGACGATGGCGAAGCGGTGCCCGCGCTGCACGTAGTGCGCGAGCTCGAACTTCATGTTGTCGCGCAGGTAGTCGAAGCCGAACTCGTTGTTGGTGCCGTAGGTGATGTCGCAGGCGTAGGCGGCCTGGCGCTCGGGGTCGCGCAGGTCGTGCTGGATGATGCCGACGGACATGCCGAGGAAGCGGTAGATGCGCCCCATCCACTCGGCGTCGCGCCGGGCCAGGTAGTCGTTGACGGTGACGACGTGGACGCCGCCCCCGCCGAGGGCGTTCAGATAGGCGGCGAGGGTGGCGACGAGGGTCTTGCCCTCGCCGGTCTTCATCTCGGCGATCTTGCCCTGGTGGAGCACCATGCCCCCGATGAGCTGCACGTCGAAGTGCCTCATGTCGAGCACCCGCCGGCCCGCCTCGCGGACCACCGCGAAGGCGTCGGGCAGCAGGTCGTCGAGGGGCTCGCCCCGGTCGGCGCGCTCGCGCAGGCCGGCGGTGCGCCCGCGGAGCTCGGCGTCGTCGAGAGCCCGGACCGCCGCCTCCCGGTCGTTGATCTCCGCCAACGCCGGCTGCATCCGCTTGAGGTCGCGCTCGTTCTGGGTGCCGAAGACTTTCCTGAGGACGTTCTGCAGCATCGGTCGAGTCCAGGGACCGCGTCGAGGGCCATCCAGCCCGGAAATCGTCGCCGAACGCGACCGGAAGGTCGCGCTGCGGCCTCCGATGGCCGCCCAACCAAACCCTGCCGGGGATTCGCACCGTCCTACGGCGCAGGCTCCCGGCGCGGCGATCGTCGCCCGCGGCTACACTTGGCGCCCGACCATCTCTCCGCCAGCTCGCGCCGTCCTGCGGCCGGGACGGCCGGCCGGGCCTCGGGCAGGGCCGGCCCCTTCGTGACGTTGCGCTGTCGGTGATGATCCAAGGCGGGTGTCGATCCGGTAGACACGGATGTGATCGATTGTAGGGAAGGGGTCTGGACGCGTCAAGGCGGGTCCGACGGTCCGCGCCGCTCCACGGCGCAACGGGACGACGCCGGCTCGGGCCGGCCGGGGAATCAGTCGGCCGCGACGCCGCCGGAGGCGAACACGAGCCGGAGCGGGTTCATCGGGCGGTTGCCGACCAGGACCTCGTAGTGGAGGTGGGACCCGGTGGTGCGGCCCGTGGCGCCGGAGTACCCGATGACCTGCCCGCGCTCGACATCGTCGCCGACGCGGATGGTGAAATCCGATAGATGAGCGTAGCGCGTGCGCCGACCGAAGCCGTGGTCGATTTCGATCATCTTGCCGAATCTGCCGCTGCGTCCGGCTTCCACGACGCGACCGCCGGCCGTCGCCCGGATCGGTTGTCCGTACCCGGTGGAGATGTCGAGCCCCTCGTGAAACGCCCGCTCGTCCGTGAAGGGATCTCTCCGGTACCCGAACCGGGACCTGATGGGGCCCGGGGTGGGGAGGTTGAGGGGCGTCGCGGCGGCGAGGTCCCGCCGGAGCCGGATGTGGTCCTGGGTGACCCCGAGCTCGATCTCCAGAACGTCGAGCAGATCGTGCAGCAGGTTCAGGGTCTCGGTCGGCGCCGCCTGCGCCACCGTCCGCAGGGTCGACGCCCTCCGCGAACGGTCGACCTCCGCCACCTGGACCATGGCCTGCCTGACGCCGGGGTCGACGACGGACTGATCGCGCAACGCCTCGACGACGGGCTGCAGGGCGGCCACCCGGCGGGACACGTCGGCGGCAGTGGTGCTGTAGCGGTCGATTTCAGACTGGAGGAGAGCGTTGAACGAGCGCAGCCGGTCGTTCATCGTCCAGCGGGGCGACTTCAGCCACTGGGCCGGATCGAACCGCGACCCATCGAGCCAGGCGGCGTGGCCGGCCCACCCGAGGGGGAGCGCGAACAACAGGGCGACCACCAGCTTCGGGCGGAAACTCAGGGCGAAGCGATGGACGACTCCGGTCGAACGATTGGCGACGATGAAAGAGTAGCGTTTGACCAGCACCCACCTCTCGGTCACGGATACTACCACGGCGATTGTGATTGTGAAAGGGCGTGCAAGCGGCGGCCGGCCCGGCGACGGTGTACCATCGGGCGGATCGATGGGCCACCGGTACCTTCTCGACGCGCCACGGACTGCGGCCGGCGTCCTGTCCCGCCTGGCGGAGCGATTCCCGACCCGGCGCGAGAACGGCCGGACCGCCGCCCGCACCTATCTCGACACGTTCGACTGGCGCCTCTATCGCGACGCCGGCACCGTCCTGTCCGACGCGGGGGACGGGTCGTGCAGCGTGCGCTGGGACCGCTTCGACGGCGGCCTGCGCCACCGCGCGGCCCTGCCGGCGCCGCCGGGCTTCGCCAGCGACCTGCCCCCGGGCGGCTTCCGGGACGATCTGCAGGCGGTGACGGGCATCCGGCGGCTGCTGCCGGTGGTCCGGATCGAGCGCCGCAGCGAGCGGGTCTCCGTGGTCGACGGCAGGGACAAGGCGGTGGTGCGCCTGTCGCTCGATCAGGGCACCGCGGCCGGTCCCACGCGGCGCCGCCGGCGGCTGCCGCCTGTCCTGCGGCTTGCCCGGATGACGGGATACGAACGGGCCTACCGCGGCGTGCGCCGCTTCGTGGAGGAGGACCTCGGACTGGCGCCGGGACCGGGGACGGAGCTCGATCTCGCGCTCGCCGCGGTAGGCCGGCGGCCCGGCGACTACACCGGCAAGCTCGCGCTGCGCCTCGACCCGGACGCGCGCACGGACCGCGCCGTGAGGCGCATCCTCGCCGCGCTGTGGGAGATGATGCAGGCCAACGAGGCGGGGCTCCGGGCCGACCTCGATCCCGAGTTCCTGCACGACTTCCGGGTCGCGGTACGGCGGACCCGTTCCTGCCTGGGGCAGGTCGGGGGCGTCTTCGACGAAGCCGCCACGCGCCGCTTCGCCGGCGAGTTCGCCTGGCTCGGCCGGTTGACGGGGCCGCCCCGGGACCTCGACGTGCACCTCCTCAGCCTGAGGCGGCACCGGGCCGAGCTGCCGGCGTCCGTCCGCGGCGATCTGTCCCCGCTGGCCGACCGGCTCGAGCACCGGAGGCAGGCCGCGCACGCGCGGCAGGCGGAGGGGCTCGACTCGCCCCGCTACCGGCGGCTGAAGCGGCAATGGCGGCGCCTTCTCGAGACCGACGCCGACGGCGGCGGCGCGAACGCCGCCCGCCCGATCCGCGAGGTGGCGCGCGAGCGCATCGAGCGGGCGTTCGCGAGGGTGCGCAAGCGCGGACGCGGCCTCTCGGCGGAGACCCCGGTCGAGGCCGTTCACGAGCTGCGAATCGCCTGCAAGAAGCTGCGGTACCTGCTCGAGTTCTTCCGCAGCCTGTTCGCCGCCGACCGCGTGAACGCCTTCATCCGCTCCCTCAAGCGGCTGCAGGACGACCTCGGGGACTACAACGATCTGGAGGTCCAGCAGAACGAGCTGCAGGACACCGCCCGCGAGCTCCTGGCGGCGGGCGGCGCGGACGCGCCGGCCCTCCTCGCGGCGGGTCGCCTGGTCGACCGGCTGGAGTCGCGCCAGGCCGGTGCGCGGCGCCGGCTCGCCGACGAGGTCGGGAGGTTCGCGACGGCGCGGACCGCGGCCGAGCTCGACCGGCTCCTCGCCTCCCGTCCGGAAGCCCCGGACGCAGACCGCGGTGCACGATGAAGGTGCTGGCGGCCTACAACATCAAGGGCGGCGTGGGGAAGACGTCGGCCGCCGTCAACCTGGCGTGGCTCGCCGCCGCGTCGGGGGCGCGGACCCTCATCTGCGACCTCGACCCGCAGGGCGCGGCCACGTGGTGCTTCCGGGTCAGGATGAAGGTCCGGGGCGGCGGCCGGAAGCTCGTCCGCGGCAAGGGCGCCCTCGCCCGTCACGTCCGCGAGACCGACTACGAGGGGCTCGACCTGCTTCCCGCCGACTTCTCGTACCGCCATCTGGACCTGCTGCTCGACAGCCCGAAGTACGTCCGGCGCCTCACCCGCAGAATCCGCGAGCTCGGCGCCGGCTACGACTACGTCTTCCTCGACTGCGCCCCCAGCATCTCGCTCGCCTCGGAGGCGGTGTTCACGGTCGCCGACGCCCTGATCGTGCCGACCATCCCCACGACGCTGTCGCGGCGGACCCTCCGCCAGCTCGTCCGGCATCTGCGGCGTGAGCCGGCGGCGGTCCGCGTGCTGCCTTTCTACTCGATGGTCGACCGCCGCCGGACCCTGCATCGCCGGATCTGCGAGGCCCCGGAAGAGATGCCGTGCCCCATGCTCGCGACCGAGATTCCGTACTCGAGCGCGGTCGAGCAGATGAGCTCGCGGCGCGAGCCGCTGTGCGCGTTCCGGAGGACCAGCGAGGCCGCGCGCGCCTACGCCGCCCTCTGGGACGAGCTGGTGCGGCGGCTCGAAGAAGCCGGCCCGGAGGCGTCGTGAAGACGATTCTCCTGCTCCGTCACGGCAAGTCGAGCTGGGACGCCCCGGCGCGGCCGGACCGCGAGCGCCCGCTCGCCCCGCGCGGCGTGAAGGCGGCCCGGCGCATGGGCCGGTTCCTCGAACGGGCGGGGCCGGTCCCCGACCGCGTCCTCTGCTCGCCGGCCGTCCGCGCGGTCGAGACCCTGCGGCACGCCGCCGACGCCGGGGGGTGGCGGGCGCCGGCCGCCGTCGTCCCCGAGCTGTACGGCGCGTCGCCCGGCGACGTGCTGGCGTGCGTCGGCGCCGCCGACCCCGATGCGGACACCCTCCTCGTCGTGGGACACGAGCCGGCCTGCTCCGAGACCGCTTCGATCCTGGTCGGCGGAGCCGCGCTGCGGTTCCCGACCGCCGCGCTCGCGTGCATCCGGCTGGGCGCGGCGGGCTGGGACGAGGTCGGACCCGGTCTCGGCGAGCTGCTGTGGCTCGTCGTCCCCCGAATCCTGGCCCGGCTCGAGCCGTAGTCGGCCGGCCGACATGCGCCGCCGGGGCCCGAGCCGGCCGCTATCCGAACGACAACCGGTAGCCGGCTTCCCGGAGGTAGGTGGACTCGGTCTCCAGATCGGCGCGGGTCAGGGGGTGCTCGTCGAGCCATCCCGGGGGAAACCGCAGGTCGAGGACATTCCTGGCGGCGCCGAGCTCGATCGGGGGGAGGGGCAGGGGGCTTCGGCTCCGGTGCAGGACCACCGACAGGCGCAACGGCATCGCCAGCCGCTCGGTCCACGCCGACCAGTTCCGGGGCAGGGCGGCGATGACCTCGGTCGGGAACTTGCGCCGGTGGGACCGCACCAGGGTCGCGAGCACCTGCTGCTCGGGCAGCGAGAACCCCTGCAGGTCGGCGTGGCCGACGATGTACTCCCCGTGCCGGTGGTAGTGGTTGTGGGCGATGTCGAGGCCTATCTCGTGCAGGTTCGCGGCCCAGGACAGGAACTGCCGCGCGTTGCGGTTGCCCAGGTCCCAGCCGTCCGCCACCTGGGCGAGCAGCGACAGGCCCGTCTGCTTCACCCGCGCCGCCTGCTGCCGGTCGACGTGGGCGCGATCGGCCAGGGCCTCGACCCCCCGCTCGCGCACGTCCTGGTCGCGGATCCGGCCGAGAAAGTCGTAGAGCAGGCCCTCCCGCAGGGCCCCGTCGGAGCGTCGCATGACATCGATGCCGAGCGCCGCGAACAGGGCCGACAGGATGGCCGCCCCCCCCGCGATGGTCGTCCTGCGCCGCGGGTTCAGCCCTTCCAGCTTCAGCCGGCCGACGCGTCCCGCCTTCAGCAGGGTCTCGCGCAGCTTGCCGAGGGCCGCGGGCGTGATCCCCTTCCGGCTCCATCCGTAGGTGCGGACGAGGCCGTCGATGGCCCGGATGGTCCCCGAGGCCCCGACCGCCTCCTCCCAGTCGATCGCGCGGAAACGCTCGGTGATCGGCTCGAGCTCCTGCAGGGCGGCGAGCTCGGCCCGCCGCCAGTTCTCGGGGGTGAGCCGCCCGTCGCCGAAATGGGCGCGGCTGAAGGTGATGCAGCCCATGTAGAGGCTCTCCATCTCGAGGGGTGCCTCCTCGCCCACGATCAGCTCGGTGCTCCCGCCGCCGATGTCGACGACGAGCCTCCGGCGTCGGCGGCCGGGCAGGGTCCGCGTCACCCCGAGAAAGATCAGGCGGGCTTCCTCGATGCCGGAGATGGTCTCTATCGAGTGCCCCAGGGCCCGCTCCGCGTCGACCAGGAACTCGCCGGCGTCGACCGCCGCCCGCAGGGTGTTGGTGCCCACCGCGCGCACGTCGGCGGGGTCCATGTGGCGCAGCCTCTGTCCGAATCGCCGAAGGCACTCGATGGCGCGGTCGCGCGATTCGGGGCTGAGGCGGCCGTCGGCGTCGAGGCCGGAAGCGAGCTGCACCATCTCGCGCAGGCGATCGACG
Source organism: Vicinamibacterales bacterium (assembly GCA_965261285.1). Classification (GTDB taxonomy): domain Bacteria; phylum Acidobacteriota; class Vicinamibacteria; order Vicinamibacterales; family UBA8438; genus JAJEEA01. The sequence continues at coordinate 1,962,711 of OZ253457.1, forward strand.
AGGACGGGCTCGCCGCCCTTGGTGCGGGCGACGAGCATGTGGAAGCTGTTGGAGCCGAGGTCGACGGCGGCGATGTTCTCGGGAAGGCTCTCGATCGGGTTCGGCACGACGGTGTCCTATAATCGAAGGCTCCCGTGAGCGGAAGCCCCGCGAGATATTAACAGCGACCCCCGAATGGAAAGGGAAGCGGTGTCGACCAGAGCCCGCCTCGCCGCCCTCGGCCCGGCCCGGGCGTTCCTCAGCCGCGAGCTGAGCTGGCTGGGGTTCGCCCGCCGGGTGCTGCACCTCGTCGGCCGCGCCGACCTGCCCCTGCTCGAGCGCGTCAAGTTCGCGGGCATCATCGGGATGCTCCACGACGAGTTCTTCATGAAGCGCATGAGCGGCCTCAAGCGCGAGATCGACAACCGGGCCAAGAAGGTCTCGATCGACGGCCGGACGCCGGCCGAGGAGCTGGCCGCCTGCCGCGCCCAGCTCCTCGGCCAGGTGGCGGAGCTCGGCCGCCTGTGGCACGAGGAGCTGGTGCCGGACCTGGCCCGGGCGGGGCTGCCCATCCTGCGGCACGACGACCTGAAGCGGGACGAGCGCGCGGCCCTGCGCGCCCACTTCGCGCGCAACATCCAGCCGATACTGACCCCGCTCGCCGTCGATTCGGAGCATCCGTTCCCGTTCATCAGCAACCACGGGCTCAATCTCGCGGCGTTCATTCCGCACGACGGCGACACCCGCTTCGTGCGCATCAAGGTGCCCGGCAACCGCCCGCGGTGGATTCCCCTGGAGGACCGTCCCGGCGTCGTGCCCATCGAGCAGGTCATCGCTGCCAACCTCGACCTGCTGTATCCGGGCTCGCCACCCGCCGCGGTCCACGTGTTCCGGGTCACGCGCGCCGCCGAGGGCGACGTCGACCAGGCCGACGGCGGCAGCGACGCGCCGCTGGCGGAACCCGGCAGCATCGTCCAGCAGGTGAGCTCGGAGCTGAAGGCCCGGCGGTTCGCGGGGGTGGTCCGGCTGCAGGTGGACAGCACCATGCCGGAGCATCAGGTGTCGTGGTTGAGCCGCCAGCTCGGGATCGGCCCCGACGACGTCTATCCGACGCGGGCGCCCCTCGGCGTGAGCGACCTCCAGAGCTTCGACGGGCCGGGCCGCGACGACCTGCGCCACGCGCCGCACGAGCCGGTCGTTCACCCCCGGCTCCGCCGGCTGCCCGACAGCCCCTCGGCGATCTTCGACGAGATCGCGCGCGGCGACATCCTGCTGCACCACCCCTATCAGAGCTTCGACGCCTCCGTGCTTCGGTTCCTCAACTCGGCCGCGACGGACCCCGCGGTGCTCGCGATAAAGCTGACGATCTACCGCACCAACCGCGACTCGCCGCTGCTGCGGGCGCTCGCGGAAGCCGCGCGGCAGGGCAAGCAGGTGGCGGTGCTCGTCGAGATCACGGCGCGGTTCGACGAGGCCCCGAACATCGCCTGGGGCAACTTCCTCGAGAAGGAAGGCGTGCACGTCTCCTACGGGGTGGAGCGGCTCAAGACCCACGTCAAGCTCGCACTCGTCGTGCGCGACGAGCCGGACGGCGTGCGGCGCTACGCGCACGTCGGCACCGGGAACTACCACTCGGGGACGGCCCGGATCTACGAGGACGTCGGGCTGCTGACCTGCAACGAGTCGATCGGCAACGACGTCGCCACCGTCTTCAACTCGCTGACCGGCGTGATCCCCTACCCCGAGGACAGCAAGCTGCTCGTGGCCCCGGTGTCGATGCGGCGGCGCTTCATCGAGCTCATTCGCCGCGAGGCGGAGCATGCCCGGACGGGGCGGCCGTCGGGCATCGACGCCAAGATGAACCAGCTCCAGGACGCCGAGATCATCCACGAGCTCTACGACGCGAGCGGGGCGGGCGTGCCCATCCGGCTCAACGTCCGCGGGCTGTGCTGCCTGCGCCCCGGGGTGAAGGGGCTGTCGGAGACGGTGCGCGTGTTCGGCGTGGTGGGGCGCTTCCTCGAGCACAGCCGGATCTTCCGGTTCGTCAACGGGGGAGATCCGGAGCACTTCATCGGATCCGCGGACTGGATGAAGCGGAACCTGAACGGCCGCGTGGAGACGGTGATCCCGGTCGAGGACCCCGCGCTGAAGCGCGAGCTCGACGAGATCCTGGCCGCCTACGAGCAGGACAACTGCTCGGTGTGGGACTGCGGGTCGGACGGCGAGTACGTCCTCAGGACCCCCGCCGCCGGCGAGCCGCGGCGCGAGGTGCAGGAGGAGTTCATTCGCCGGGGCAGGAGCGTCGCGGAACCGGTCGGCGTGGGGGCGTGAGCGCGGCCGGCAGGGACCAGACTAGCGATAGTAGATGTGCCGTCCGATCTGGACGGTGCGTTCCCGCGGCACCCGCCACGGCGCGGCTCCGAGGGCGGCGGCGTGGAAGAACAGCGCGCCGCCCGTCGGATCGGCGCTGCCGCCTTCCAGCGCTTCCGTGGCGACGTCGAGGGCCAGGGCCCAGAGGCGCGCATTCCGCGGCTCGTCGCTCTTCCCGTCGCACCAGAACCTGAACTGGCAGCCCGGCGCGGTGCCGCCCTGATAGACGACCTCGCAGACCGTCGGGGGGAAGTCGCGGTGCGCACGGCGGTTGAGGACGACCCAGGCCACCGCCGACATGCCCTCGCGACCCTCGCCGCCCGCTTCCCAGTAGACCGCCAGCGCCAGGCAGTCCCGCGGGCCGCCGTCGGACTGGGCGGCGGCGACGCCGGCCCCCGGGGCCTGGCCGGCGAGGACCATCCCCAGCGCCAGCCCGGCCGCCCCAAGCAGCCGAGTCGGCGAATCGAACGCTCCCGTCCTGCGCGATTCCATGTCCCGGAGTATCGGCCGGCCCGGACGTTCCGGACACCCGCCGCCTCGCGTCGTCACTCGTCGAGCCTGAACTGTACCGCTTCCGCTAGGTGCTCGACCGCGATCGTCTCGTCGCCGGCAAGGTCGGCAATCGTGCGCGCCACCTTCATCAACCGGTGACAGCTCCGGGCGCTGAGGCGAAACCGGCGGCCGGCCGCGTCGAGAATCCGGAGCCCGGCCGCGTCGAGGGCGCAGTGCCGGGCGAGGGCGCGACCCTGCAGGCGGGCGTTCACCGGTGCGCCGTCCGGGTGCCGGTTCCGCTCCCGCTGGGTTTCGCGGGCCGCCGCGACCCGTTGCCGCACCGCGGCCGACGGCTCGCCGGACACCGACCCCGTCAGCGCCTCGAACGGCACCGCGGGCACCCGGACCCCCAGGTCGATGCGGTCGAGCAACGGTCCCGACAGGCGGCTCCGATAGCGTGCGATCTGATGGGGCGAGCAGCGGCACGGCCGGGTCGGCTCGCCGAGGTAGCCGCAGATGCACGGGTTCGTCGTGGCCGCGAGCAGGAAGCGGGCGGGGAAGACCGCGGTGCGGGCGGCACGGGCCACCTGAACCGCGCCGTCCTCGAGGGGCTGGCGGAGGGCGTCGAGCACGTGGCGCGCGAACTCGGCCGCCTCGTCGAGGAGGAGGACGCCGTTGTGGGCGAGGCTGATCTCGCCGGGTCGCGGGATCGCGCCGGTGTCGGTTTTGCAGGAAAACGCGACTGACTTCCACCGGGACGGACCGGACCCCGAAAACTCCCTCCCAGCCAAGCAGAAAACGGCCGAAACGCCATCACACGCTGCGCTCTGGACGGAGCGCCGTCGACACGCGGTTGCAGCTCGTGAACGTCATTCTGACAGGCGGTCGCAGCTTTTGGCCGCATTTTGGTAGGCAGTCGCAGCTTTTGCCGTGCTGGTCGCACAGCTGCCGGAAACACGGACCAGAAACGCCGGCGCGCGAGTGCCCGTTGCAGCTTGACGCGAAGGCGAGGCGCGACAACGAACACGGCCCAAAGCGCACGGACTCGGCTTCCCCAGCCAGAGCCCGCACCCGCCAGCAGAGTTGCGCTGCCGCCAAGAGGACGAATGGCGCGCTAGGTCGGCCGTCCGGTCGAGGTTGCGGACCACGACCTCGCCGACGCAGCTTCGGGGGTGGCTGCCTGCACGCGACGACCGGGTGCGGTTCGTGACCGCGGGCAAGCTGATCACCATGCTCGTCGAGGCGCAACGGCAGGGTCGGCTTGCCCGCAAGCTCGCCCGGCTCGCTCGTTTCGACGTCATCGACTGTCGATGGCGCCAGCGGTCGGCAAGAAGGGAACTCGTCCTTGATGCCTCCCGGCCGTACTTCCCGCTTCGGAGCAACGCCTGCCGCCCGTCGCTCGCCCGGCGTCGAAGCCCCGGGTTGTCGGGCCCATCAGCATGACCGTGTGTTCGCCGGCATCAACGCGCGTCGCTTCGCTCCGCCCCCGGTTCGCGGGGCTGACGGCCTTGACGCCGGCTGCGCGCGCGGTCCCAAGGCAGATCTCGCACGGTCGAGTCCTGGAAGCGGTAGGTCCTGGAAGGACTTGACCATGAACGTAGTCGTCGACTATCATCTCTCTGATGGCTTCACTGCCCGACAAGGTGTCCTTGACGCAGGCCTCCCGCTTCCTGGACTGTCGCCAGCATCGGCTCATCTACCTCTGCGAGCAGCAGGTGGTGCGCCCCGAACACGGAGACGCCGAAGGGAGGGGCAGCAGTCGGCGCTTCTCGACCAGGAACCTGTTGGAGTTCGCAATCTCCCTCCGGCTGCGGGAGCTCCAGCTTCCGCGGTCGGTCCTCCTGGCAGTCGTCCGCCTCCTCCATGTGTGCGAGAAGCGGTTGAAGTACGGATTGCCGAAGGGTCTGCTGGTGACTTCCGCGCCGGACCTGCGGATCCTGATCCCTGATGGGGAGTTCGTCTATGCGTCGCTCCGAACGGCAACATCCGAGACACCGGCGTTGTTCTACGATCTCGATGCGCCTGCGCTTCGCGACGGAGATCGCAAGCCCGAGGATCCGGAGCAGCGGTCGATGACGGGGCGGGGAGGCGTTCGCGCGACGAGTCGAGACCTGGAGTCCGTTGATGCTCCCGACGGCGTCTGGCACTGGAGGGTGGAGATCCGTGTGACGTGTATCGCCCAGGAGACTTTCGGCCCCAACTGGTGAGTTGCACGTCGCGGTGATAGTATTCGACTATTAGTATCATGTGCTCCGACCGAGGCGACAAGAACCCGCCGACATCGACCGAAGTCGACACTCCGACCCGACCGGGCGGGGGCAGTCCGCCCACCTGTGGCACCTGCTCGCAACACGCGGGCTCGACTGCGACATCGCACCACTCGACCGCGACACGGAGCCCTGGAGAAATGACTGACACAGACACCGGCCAACCGCGCAACCCACGCCGCGGAAAGGCGGTGATCCTGCAGCCCGGAGAGTTGGTGGAGTACGGAACCAGCGCGTGGAGGATCGACAGGGTCATCGACTTGACTCAGGTACTCGTCGAGAACATCAACGACGGACAGATGACCGTCCTGAAGATGAAGGACCTGAAGAGATTCGAGTCGGCGGGGGCTCAACCAGCACTGAAGGCGCCCGTCGCAATCGACGGAATCAGCGACGGGAGTTGGGAGCTCGCGAGGGAGCGCCTCGACATCATCAAGCCGCTGCTGGCGATGCAGGAACGCAGCAAGCGGGACGTGGCGACGCGTGCCGCAGAAGTTGGACGACACACCGCGACGGTGTACCGGTGGCTGCAGCTCTACGCTGCGTCAAGCGACCTAGGGAGCCTGGTCCCGCGCACGCGGGGCCCTCGACCTGGGACACACCGACTGGAGCGTACACCTGACGGGCGTAGAGCTGAAGCGATCATCGCATGGGCCATCAAGGAGGAGTACCTCACGGAGGACCGCCCGTCGGCGCAGGATCTGATCGTGAGCGTGAAGGCGACCTGCCTGAAGGCCGGCATCAAATGCCCGAGCCCGTCGACGATCCGGGCGCGCATAGCCGAGGTACCGGAGCGTCGTCGGCTTGAGCGGCGCGGGTTCCGGGAACAGAGCCGGGCGAAATTCCAGCCGACCCCGGGGCACTTCCCGGACGCTGACTACCCGCTGCACTGCGTGCAGATCGATCACACGAAGGTCGACCTCCAGATCGTCGACGACGAGCACCGCAAGCCCATCGGCCGGCCGTGGGTGACGGTAGCCATCGACGTCTACAGCCGGGTCATCATGGGCTGCTATCTGTCGCTTGACGCCCCGTCGGCAACGTCGGTCGCGCTCTGCGTTGCACAGGCCATCGTGCCGAAAGAGGAACTCCTGCTGAAACACAAGATCGACGCGGAGTGGCCAGTATGGGGTTTCCCCAAGACGATTCACGCCGACAACGCCGGAGAGTTCAAGTCCAACAACTTCCACAAGGCCTGCGAATTCTACGATATCAAACCGAAGCTCCGACAGAAGGGACATCCAGAACACGGCGGACACATCGAACGGCTGATCGGCACGTTCATGACGGCGGTGCACAGCCTGCCGGGAACCACGTACTCCTCGCCGAAGGAGAAGGGCGACCTCGACCCGGAGCAGCGGGCCGCCATGACCTTCTCCGAATTCGAGGCTTGGCTGATCCGCTACGTGTGCACAGTGTACCACGTCAAGGTCCACTCAGAGATCGGAATACCCCCACTCGCCAAGTGGAGAGACGGGCTGCTCAAGAGCGACGGTGACAAACCGGCCCGAGGATTGCCGCCGCGGCCCGAGAACGGGGACGACATCTTCCGAACGTTCTTACCTCGCTTCGAACGCATCGTACAACGCTCTGGTGTACAGATCGACTGCGTCCGGTACTCTGGGGAAGCCCTCTACCGCTGGACCAACGCCGCAGACCCGAATGACCGCCGGCGAAAGCGCAAGATGGTATTCCGGCGCGACCCGCGCGACCTCAGCAGCATTTGGTTTCACGACCCCACGCTCGACCAGTACTTCGAGATCCCGGCGGCCGACCGCAGGTTCCCGCACGTGAGCCTCTGGGAGCTCCGCCGAGCAAAGCAGGAGCTCAAGCGGCGCGGAGAGGAGCTCGTCAACGAGCAGCAGATCGTCGAGGCCATCGAACGGCTCAGATCCGAGGCGAGGGCTTCGAGCGAGAAGACGAAAACGGCCCGACGGGAGGAACAGCGCCGCCGACAGCACCAGCAGAAACGGAAGAAGGAGAACGCGGAAGCAGCAGAAGCGGCGACGAATTCGGAACAACGGTTTTCGGAGCCGATCGACGGGACCGACGATATGCTCGACGAGGCGCCGGAGGGCCTCGGACTATGGTGATGCAAGACGGGGCACACGTCCACGAAGAGATCCGCCACACCCTCGCGCTCACCGGCCGTGAGCGCCTGAAATTCATGGACCGACCGATCTTGGTGAGGTACACGGCAGGCGACGACGTTGTGGCGCAACTTCAACGGTTGATCGAGATGCCCAAGCGCCCCCGCACAGGCAACCTGCTCATCGTCGGGGAGTCCAACAACGGCAAGACGACGTTGATCGCCAGGTTCCACGGCGAAGAGCACCACAAGGTGGTCATCGACGACGCTGGGAACGAGAAACGGGTAGCCAAACCGATTATCGTAGTGGACGCACCGCCTGTAGCGGACGAGAAGTCCCTCTACCTGATGATCCTCGACCGGTTCCACGCCCCATTCCGAGCTATCGCCCCGGTCTCACATCTCCGACTCCAGACTATACACCTTCTGCGAGACTGCGGTACGCGGATGCTGATTATTGATGAGTTCCATTCCCTGCTCACCGGCACCACGAGGAAGCAGCAGGAGGTCATGAACACGATCAAGCTGCTTTGCAACGAGCTGCAGATCCCCATCGTCGCCGTTGGAACCGGGGTCGCGGTCAACGTGTTGCACACCGATCCACAGCATGCCAGCCGGTTCCGGGTGGTGTCGCTGCCAAAATGGCGGCCGAACAAGGACTTCCAGGATTTGGTGGTCGACCTCGAAAAGACGCTGCCTCTCATGCACCCGTCGGACCTCGGCTCGGGAGCGAGGGCGAAGCTGCTGCACACCCTCTGTGAAGGGAATCTCGGAAATCTGCGGGAGGGGCTAGTCGCATGCGCGCGCAAGGCGATCGAGGAGGGGGCCGAGAGGATCACGCCCGAACTCATCGAGAGGATGACGCCCTGGTTCCGGCCAACCAGTGGCATCGGGGATCACAGACGGTAAGAGGCCACTGGCCCGTACCGGTAGATCTGCTGCCGGACGAGACCCTCTCGTCGTGGCTCGCCCGCTGCGCGCTCGCGCAGGGATGCGCACCGACGACCCTCACCGGCGTGCTGTGGCCGGGATGGCGCGTCTGGACGATCGACGCCGACCGCGGGACTGCAGCTGAACGCCAGCGGGCGCTGTGCCGGGCGACCGGGGTGCCGGACCGCGCCGTGTACGCGGCCTCGCTCGCGCCGATCGCGACGCGCGTCGGCGGCCGAAGGCCGAGGAACGACGCCGCATGGCCGTGGATCACCGCGCTCCGCTCACCGGACCGGCGGATCTCCGTTCCCCAGTTCTGCCCCCGATGTCTGGCCGCGGACGACCCGCCGCGCTACCGGATCGACTGGCGGCTCGCGTGGCACACTGCCTGCCCGAAGCACCGCTGCGCCCTCGCCGAACGCTGTGCGGCCTGCGGCAACCCCCAGCAGCTGCACCGCCTCGACGTCGATGCCCGCCACATCGGCGTCTGCGCCGCCTGCGGCACCGATCTCGGCGAAGGCGTGGCACCCGCCCACCGGGAGGACGCGCTGCGCTTCCAGGAGGCCGCGGACAGCGTCGCCATGACCGGAACCGGCCGATGCCTCGGGGATGTCGTCGGAGCGGAGGAGTGGTTCGTGACCGCGGACTTCTTCGCCGGCGTCATCCGGCGGGCCGCCCGAACGCCATCCAGCGCGCTGACGCGCCTGCTGGCCGCCGCCGGAATCGAAGCGCCGCTCCGCGTACCCGCAGCCTCCGGGGCGCGAATCGAGCGGCTCGGCAGACGCCACCGCGAGACGCTCCTCGGAGCGGTCCACGGCCTCATCTCGATGGGCCGGAGCCACCTCGAGGACGTGATCGAGGCGGCTGGAACCAGCCGGCAGACACTCTTCGGGGAGACGCGGAAGGCACCGCGGACACTCGCGACCCTGGAGGCAACGCTGCCCGACCGCCGACGACCCGGCGGACGCCGCCGACCGCGAGCCCGCGGGAGCGGACCGCGGCCGCGGCATGAAGTGAAAACGATGATGCGGCGGCTCGAGAACCGCCTGGAGCGGGCCCCGCGATGACGGGCGCGACCCCGGAACCCGCCGCAACGGCCTGCGACGAGTGCGGCCGCACGAACCGGAAGATAACGCGCGTCCACCGCGGAGAACGGTACTGCGACGTCTGCTACGCGCGGCTGTTCAAGCGGCGGATTTGCCGGAAGTGCGGGAACTTCGCGCGGCTCCCCGATTTCGATGCGGACGCGGTGTGCGTGAAGTGCGAGGTCGCCGGGCCCTGCGTACGGTGCGGGCGCACCAAGTACCGGACGGGGCTGCGGACGCCCTACGGCCCCGCCTGCAGCGGCTGCGCCCGCTACTTCAAGACGCTCGAACCGTGCGGAGCGTGCGGGACGCTGTCGCGGTGGCTGTCGCGCCGGAGGGACTTCGACAGCGACCTGCGCCTCTGCCCGCGGTGCGCCCGAGCCGACCACGGCACCTGCGGGGCCTGCCGGCGGCACCGGCCACTGACGCCGACGGACGACGGTGGGAAACTCTGTCGGGCGTGCGCCACGCGGGGCGAGATCCCATGTCCCGAGTGCGGGCGGCCGATGCCCGCCGGGTGTGGGAAGCAGTGTGAGGACTGCTACTGGAGCCGGGTCGCGGCGAGCCGCACCGACATGAACGCGGCCGGCGTCGCCTCGCCGGCGATGGGACGGCGCATCCGCGGCTTCGGCGCGTGGCTCATCGGGGAGATCGGCCCTCACAGGGCCGCGCTCAAGATCAACCGGCACCTGGAGTTCTTCCAGGAGATCGACAAGACGTGGGGGGACGTGCCGGCGTACGACGCACTGCTCCAGCACTTCGGCGCCGCCAGTCTGCGCCGGTACCCGCTAGCGGTACGATGGATGGACGCGACCGGACTGACGGTCGTCGACCCGGTCGCCCGGGAAGCCGACTCGGAACGCCGACGGATCGAAGCGACCCTGGAGAGGACGCAGGCGATCTCCGCGGAAGCGGGGGAGATCCTGGCCGGATACCACGCCGCGCTGCTCTCGCGGGCCGCGGCGGGGGAATGCACGATCCGGTCGGTGCGGCAAGCCCTGGTGCCGGCGGCCAAGCTGATCGAGGCCGCAGCGTCGGCGGGGAAGGCGCCGCCGGACCAGCGGACGCTCGAGGCGTTCCTGCGGCGCTCGCCCGGCCAGCACGCCGCGCTGAGCGGCTTCGTCGCCCACATGCGGCGCATACACGGGGTCAACCTGACGCTGCCGCGCCGAAGCGTCCTGCAGCGGCAGAAGGCCCGCCGCACAACACTGCGACCGGAGCTGATGGCGCTCATGCGCGAAACCGGAGAGGGCGGAGCCCCGGACCGACGTTGGATCGGGATCGCCCTCCAGTACTTCCACGATCTACCGGCCTCGGCCGGGAAGAACGCGCGCGGCGAAGACATGAGGGTGGACGGAGACGGAATCACCGTCGTCGTGAAGGACCGGAGCTACTGGATCCCGTTGCCCAACCGGGCCTCGGCCGGCCCAGCGGCAGCGGACGGGGCGGCCGGCGCCGCGGCCCCGCCAGATGATGGTGAAGCCGCTCGCGAACCCGTCGTCGAGCCTGGCCCGTCGCTCCCGACGGCGACTGGCGCTGGAGGGTGGAGATCCGCGTGACGTGTGTGGCCCAGGCGACTCTCGGCCCAGACGGTGAGGTTGCGCGGGGGGATTATGATAATATACTCTTAGTATCATGTGCCCGACCGAAGCAACATCGCCGAGCGATACGAAGTCGACTCCGCTCGACCGAGCGGGGCAGTCCGCCCACCTGTGGCACGTGCTCGCAACACGCCGGCTCGACTAGGACATCGCACGCCACTCAACCGTGACACGGAGGTTCAGGAAATGACGGACACAGACACCTGCCAACCACGCCCCGACGCCGACTACCCGCTGCACCGCGTCCAGATCGATCACACGATGGTCGACCTCCTCATCGTCGACGACGAGCACCGCAAACCCATCGGCCGGCCGTGGGTGACGGTAGCCATCGACGTCTACAGCCGGGTCATCATGGGCTGCTATCTATCGCTTGACGCCCCGTCGGCAACGTCGGTCGCGCTCTGCGTTGCACAGGCCATCGTGCCGAAAGAGGAGCTCCTGCTGAAACACAAGATCGACGCGGAGTGGCCAGTATGGGGTTTCCCCAAGACGATTCACGCCGACAACGCCAGAGAGTTCAAGTTCGACAACTTCCACGAGGCCTGCGAACTCTACGATATCGACCGGAAGATCCGACAGAAGGGGCGTCCGGAGCACGGCGCACATATCGAACGGCTGATCGGCATCTTCATGACGGTGGTTCACGGCCTGCCGGGAACCACGTACTCCTCGCCGACGGAGAAAGGCGACCTCGACCCGGAGAAGCGGGCCGCCATGACCTTCTCCAAGTTCGAGGCTTGGCTGATCCGCTACATCTGCACAGTATACCACCTCAAGGTCCACTCAACGATCGGAATACCCCCACTCGCCAAGTGGAGAGACGGGCTGCTCAAGAGCGACGGTAACAAACCGACCCGAGGACTGCCGCCGCGGCCCGAGAACGGGGACGAAATCCTCCGAATGTTCTTGCCTCGCTTCGAGCGCGTGGTACAACCATCTGGTGTGCAGATCGACGGCGTCCGGTACATCGGGGAAGCCCTCTATCCCTGGATCAACGCCGCAGACCCGAATGACCGCCGACGCAAGCGCAGGATGGTATTCAGGCGCGACCCGCGCGACATCAGCAGCATTTGGTTCCTCGACCCTCGGCTCGACCAGTACTTCGAGATCCCGGCGGCGGACCGCAGGTTCCCGCACACCAACCTCTGGGAGCTCCGCCGAGCGGGGCAGGAGCTCAAGCGGCGCTGAGAGAAGCTCGTCGACGAGAGGCAGGGAACCGAAGCTCAACGAAGAGCGGACGTGACGAAGCACCAGTTCGATGCGGCGATTGCGGAGTTCGAAGGCCGCATCACGAACTGTTCGGTGAGGAGTGCGATGGGCCTTGCTGCCGGCGCGGCGGCGCTGGCCTGCCTCCTGATCTGGCTCGCGACCCTCGTGTTGACGGCGCTGGTCCTCGCGGAGCACCGGGCGGCGCTCCAGAATCCGGACGACACAGGTCGTGACGGGGGTCAGCCCGGCGTCGCTCGGCATCTACGCCGCCGCCATGGACCGGGGACTGCGTCGTTCGCCCGCAGACCACCCGGGTGGGCGGCGGGTGCGAGTGGGGGCCACGGGCGGACCCCTGACCGAGAATCCGGCCGAACTACCCACGGAGTAACTGGCCGCCGGCCTGACTGTCGGCTGGGATCGGCGCTGTGACGGCCAGCGACGGCATCGCCTGCCGATGCCACGATGTCGCCATCGAGGGGGGCGTGGCCGGTCCGATGACCGCGTACGACATGGTGGAGGACTATCAGTGCGAGGAGGCCCGAAGACGGTCGAGGCGACTCGGGCCGTTGGCTACGGCTCGGGGGCCGGCGGGTGGCAAGCGCGGCCGGCGGGTGCGCGGCAGAACTACGGCGGGCGATGAGCCTCAGCTCTTCAACTTGAGCCTCCCGTCCGCCGCGGTCGACAGCGACCAGGTGACCTCGTACACGCGGGGCCGGATCTCGTCGAGGCTCAACAGGTCGGGCGTCCCGCCGAGCAAGGCGCCGAAGTCCTCGGCGTCCCTCCGGTTCGGGTGAAGGTGGCACACATCGCTGCGGGTCAACAGTTCGCCAGGTTTCCGCCTCGTTGGTGACACAGCCCACGCCATCCAGCCTCCTTGCGTTACGTGATCCTACCACTCGACGATCACGCCAGCGCCGATCACGTCCGTCGAGAGCAGCGGCCCGAAGGAGGTTCTGGGCGCCGGACGCGCGGTAGACGACCTGCTCCTGCGCGACCAAGCCGGCTACGATCCGGCCGAGCCAATGGCCGCTCACGGTGAAGATGCCGCTCATCATGGCAGCCGCGACTGCCTCTCCTGCCTCGATCGACATCTCGTGTCACCGCGTAGAAGAACCAAGCCGAGGCGCCGGCGCCGGCCGCGAGGCCCTTGATGCCCCCATCGCGGACAGGGGCCGCGAACCGGCGCCGGACCCGAAGGACATCGCGCCTGTCGATCTCCAGCTGGACGCCGGCGACGATCAGCGAGAGCGTGTCCGGCGTGACTTCGACGACGCCACCGCTCACCTCTTGACCGGCAGTGCCGGTCACGATCACCGTGTCTCCGACCGCAGTACCGAGCCACATGCGGGTGTCGAGCGGGTCGGCCGCTGGAGAAGTCATGGTCGCCTCACCAATCGTGACGGTGGCCAGCAACGCGATGCCGATTACGGCCATGGTCGTCACCTTTCCTCAGAAGCTCAGTGATACTGCTAGGCCTCGGCGGTCCGGCGCCAGCAGAGGCGCCACACTCCAGGCGGCCTGAGTCGTCGCCGGCCAGCGCACCTCGGTCTGCGTAAGGCGATCCACGCCGACGCCGATCCAGCCGCCCAACGTCGCGAAGAGGCCGGCCCCGAGCAGATAGCCACCCCAATGGGCCGGGCAGAGATCCGCCCTGGTACACAAGGCGTAGGACGACACTGCACAGCCGGCCCCGCTGATTGCGAAACCGCGCCAGAAGCCGTCCAGGACGGAGTCGTCCAATCCGTAGCGCACGGAGAGTACGTCGCCCCGGCCGAGGTCGAGCTGCCGTCCCTGGATGCGCACGGTCAGCGTCTCGAACGTCAGACCGACCACCTGCGCTGGGCGGACGAGCCCTTCGCCGCTCAGGGCCACCCGGATGCGGTCCCCAGGCCCGAGCACGCCGATGAGCTGGCCGAAGTGGTCTGTGTCCTGTGCCGCGGCGGGCGCCGCAAGGGATACGAGCAGAATCCAAGTCCCCGATCTGGCCATCTCGCACCTCCTCTACTTGGTTCTACCTGGGGATGCGCGAACGCCACGGGAAAGGGCTCGGGGCAATCACGTGACACCCTCCAGGGGGTGCGTCAGGCGCCTGCCGCCATGAGCCTGCCGCCGTCTGCCCGTTCGCATGGGTCGGAGTCTCGACGAACGGGACGTGGGCCGTCGGCGCGCTCATGATGACGAGCGCTTCCGCGGTCGCTGGGGCGTCGCTGCTCTCGGGCCGGCGGCGGTCCGCCGCACAGGGCTGCAGGGTCAGGCGTCAGCAGATGCCGAACTCGAGCTCGGCGTTCCGCTCGTCGGGCTCGCTGCGAACGACGCGCGGTGAGGATGGCTTGGCCTGTCAAGGGCTCTTCACCTTCGTGGGTCGGCTTCGCGGTTCGTCTCTCGGCCGTCGGCTTCGTTGCGACTTGCCGCTCCACGGGAGTGAGTCCGTCATCGCCCCTCCTCGGCTGGACTTCATTGAGGGCCGACGTCCATGGGGGTCGTGAGCCAAGCGGTCGCGCCTGTTGCTGCACTGACGAAGGGAAACGAAGGAACTCGCCCAGACAGTTGTCGCGTTGCTCGTCGTGGCGGCCCCGCGGTGGAACGGATCCGGAGCATCTCTGCGCGCCGCATCCTCGGTCCAACGATGCGAACGGCCGCGACGCCGCCTCGGAGGCGGCGCAAGCGCGATCAGGATGTGGACATGCGCCCCTCCCGCTCGTGCTCCTGCGCCTCGCCTTGGGTGCCTACGGTCGGCGGCGGGTGCTCGTGTTGCTGTCGCTGTAGTGCGTCCCGTCAGCGGCCGCGTGGATCGGCCTGCTCGTCATGGCCGAGTCTGTCAGGCGGGTGTTCGGCCTCGGCCCGCCGGAGCCGGTTCTCGCCCTTCTCGGCTGACCAGCGGTCGTCGGCGGCACTGCCTCCACGGTCTGGGTAGCGTGCTGAGGGGAGATGCGATGGTAACCCTCTGAATCTCGCGCCCGCGCTCGCGTTCGTGGTCGTTCCGCGTTCGGCCCAGGGCAAGGTCGCCTCCCCGGAGGGTGCGAGGTCCGTCCGCGGTTCCCGTTCCGACTTCGCCGGCGCTTTCTGCCGGTAGGGGAGCCCGCCGCCGTGCGAGGATCGCGCCACGTTTGAGCAACCACCGTTACGCCAAGGCCGCCCCCTGCGGCCCACCTACTTCCTGCAGGCTCACCCTGCACCAAAGGGCGTCGGGTTCCGCACTAACGTTCCTCGAGTCCACTCCGACGCCGCGAGCCGAGAGACGGCGGAACGAGGTCTACAGATCAGCGGACACGTGCCGGGCAGCGGCAACGCGCGCGACCTCGAACGCGGCCTCGACCGTACCCGCGGCCGAGAACGCGATCGACCGGTGAGCACCCGCCGCTCGACCGCGCAGGACGCTTCCGACGCGAGCGAGCTCCCACTCTATGGATGCCCGCGACTCGTCGGAGGCCAGACCGCCGGCCTCCACGGCCCCACGGACACGCGCCGCCACGTCGAGTGCGCCGGACGCCCGGTCCTCGAGATCGGCGAGGTCCTTCATTACCTGGACGCGCGACGCCCTGATCGAACCGACAAGCGCCACGAGGGCCGACTCGAGAAAGCGGACGTTCTCCCGCTCGACCGACACTTCCGAAGCCGGCTGCGGCCGCGACACCCGCGTGACCGCCTCGGGTACCAAGCGAAACGGACCCGCCATGACTCCTCCTTTCCTCTACCTACGCCGGTCACCGAACACCACCGCCGGGCCGCAGCCGACCGGGCGCCCGGACCACCGCTCGCGGATCTCCGTCCCGCGGCAGAAGCGCCACGCCCTCGGCCAACAGTTCGGCGCGCTCGAGCCGCACAGCCCCCCCCGCGCGCGGGGACGGACCTCATGCCATACACCCGCCAGCGGCCGCCCCCGTCCGCAAGCACCAGGGCCGCCGCGATCTCCGCCGCCTCGGGCACGTCGTCGCAGAGCTGTAGCTGCCATCGCCGCTTCTCCCACCCGTCGCCCGCCAACGCGACGAGAAGAGTCGGCGCCTCGGCATGGCCTATAGAAGAAGAAGGCGGAACCGAGAGCCCAACCTCCGGCGGCTAGGCACGCCGACCCGTCACACCACATGAGCGAGCTGGTGCGCCGTCGTGTGCCCCACGACGACCTCGCCCGGACGACGCGGGCGGCGAGCCGGCGTATCGCCGTCAACTGCCGCGGCCGGTAGTGCACGTGCTCGACCGAGACGTTGATGTGGGGCGTCACCCCGGCATCCGCGCTCCGTGGAGGTGGCGGTGGATGTTCACGCAGCCCTCGGCCACCGCCCTGCAACGGCATGTGCGTCATCGGCAGCGGCGGGTCGCCTGCGACGTACGGGAAGCTTTGGACCTCGTCGAAGGTGGTTCCCGATGACCAGTTCCTTCCACCCCGGCGCCTCGTGCACCCGCTGGAGCCGCGTGCCGGAGAGCCCGTGAACCGCCACGTCGCCGAGGCAGACGATCGCGTCGTCGGGACCCGCGGCGCGGCGCCACCGCCCGAACAGGGCGTCGTCCATCACCTCCGCGCTCCTTGAAGGGACGCACGAAGGCGGCGATGCTCTCCCTGTGGCCGAGGTGGAGATCGGACCACACCCACACGGCCGGGTAGTCATCCTCCGGCAACTCACTGGGCGCCAGCCCGCGCGAGGCGCGCAGCATGGTCTTCGTTCCGAGACGGTCGACACGTTCCGCGACCGGCAGCTCGAGATCCTCGGCCAGCTGCCGTTCGTACAGCACGCTCAGCGCCTGTGCGTCCATCGTCTTCATCTCGAGGTTCAGCCCGCTCGACCGCGCCGTGTTCGTCGCCGTCACGTCTCCGACCGCGCGCCGGCTCCGCAGGGAGCAGGACCAGATCCAACAGCTCGTCGACCCGCCGTACGTAGTGCACCGTGAGCCGGCGTCGGACGTCGTCGCCGACGTCCTGTTCGAAGCGCCTCTGGTTCTGCCGAGGCAGGACCACGTGGGTCAATCCGCGCCGAGACGCCGCCAGCACCTTCAGCAGTACGTGAAGCCGAAAGCTGCTCCTCCTGCAGATCCCGCACAGCCACGTGCCGGATCGTCCGAACAACGGGCGAGGCAATGGAGCCGACGATACCCGACGGATCCGCGATCTCCTCGGTGGCCCGAGGTTCAGCGAGAAGACCATGATCCCCCCCACGGGCGGAAGTCCGGGGCCATGCGTTCAGCTCGAAAGTGGTGCCTCCTCCTTCCGAGCGCTTCCGCTCGCGGCGACCACTCGGGCCGAGGACGTCCCCGCGACCCAGCCGAGCGGGCTCGCTGCCAGGCATCTCGAGCGGATCCCAGCTACGGCCCCCTGGCGCGGCGGACTGCGTTCCGCGCCGCCGAACGAGGATGTCGGCGGCCGGGAAAATCAAGTCGCGGAACGCGATCAGAACCAGGAACAACAAGTAGAGCGCGACCAGGAGAATGTTCCACTGCGGGGAGCCGTAAAAGATGGCGAGCGGCAGGCCGCCGAGCGTCGCTATCATCGCCGCGAACGCCACCCAGAGGCTGATGCGATGGACGGCGGCGTACCAGAGGGTGTGCGGCCGCAGCAGCTCCAGGACGGTGTCTGCCACCTCGCGGCACCACGCCGCGTCGGCGGCGTTCACCTCGACCGTCGCGGCGTAGCCGTCGCCATACGCGCCGAAGCGGAGCTGGCGGCTCTCCTTGCCCCAGGACGAGACGGCAAGGGTGTAGTTCCGAAGGACGTCGGGTCCGCCCGGCGTCCGCCGCAGCTCCTCCACGCTCTGATAGTCGTGTTGGTGTTCCTCCCGCGCGCGGCGCCCCGCGACCCGCACCCTCTCGCGAACGGTGAACGTGTTCACGTCTGGCTGCTCGCCCGCCCACTTCGCCTCGACGCCGCGCCACAGCCGCTCGAGGACTCGGTCATCGATCCGGAACGCGGGCACTTGCTCTGTCAGCTTGACGGACATGGCTTCCTCCCAGCGACTTGGACCGGCGCTACGCCGGTGAGCCGGGCCGCACGAGGCAGGTCGGTATCCCTGACCGCGCCGCCGAGCACGTGTGAAGGCGCGGCGCCGACAGCGCCAGCACGATGGACCGACCCGGGACACACCATGAGGACCTCCGCAATGAAGACGACTCAGGCCGCGCCACGGCGGACCACGCCCTCCGCGACGACGGTGCGGCGCACGAGCTTGACCGCGCCGCTCTCCGCCGGCACGGTCACCATGTCGTAGACCCGCCACCGGCCACCGCCATCGGCCGCGGCCAAGGCCGCCGCGATGCGGGTCGCCTCGGCGACGTCGACGCAGTCCTGTAGCTGCCAGCGGCGCTTGCTCGACCCGATCGGGCGCCAACCGAGAGCGAACGGGAATCTCTTGACCATCACCGTCGGGGCTCACGAACACAAGAACAGAGAGAACCGGTCTGCAGATCGGCGGACAGGTGCCGGCCGGCGGCGAAGCACGCGACCTCGAACGCTGCCTCGATGGTGTCCGCAGCAGACGACACGATCGACCGGTGCGCGCCGGCTGGCCGACTCCGGAGGAGTCTCCCGATGTCGGCGAGATCCCGCTCCGCGGACGCCCGCGACGCGTCGGACGCCAGACCGCCCGCCTCGACGACCTGCCGGAGACGCACCGCCAAGTCGAGCGCGACGGACGCTCTGTGCTCCATGTCAGCGAGGTCCTTGAGGATCTGGACGCGCGAAGCCCCGATCGAACCGACCAGCGCCACGAGGGCCGACTCGAGGAAGCGGGCGTTGCGCCGCTCGACCGATGCCTCCGAAGCCGGCTGCAACGGCGGCACGGGCGCGACGGCCCCCGGTACGAAGCGGAACGAGGTTGCCATGACTCCTCCTCTACGTGTCCAGTCCACCGAACACCCCGCGCCGGCGGGGCCGGGGAGGGGACGGGGTCAACTTGCGGAATCCCGTTCAGAAGACGGACCGGCCGGGACGGGCCGGGACGGAAACCGAGACGCCGCTGCGGGGTCGAAGGTGCCGATCCGGACCACGGCCTCGAGCAGCCGGTGGAGCCGAAGTCGATCCTCGCGGAGATCCCGCAGGGCCAAGCCGTAACGGCGCCGCGCCGGGGAGTCGCCGCCCGCACCGGCTTGGCACGCATCCAGAGTCGCCACCTCCTCATCGACGTCGTCGCCGGCATCGAGCACGGCGGCGTGGGAGTCGCGGAGCCCGGCGATGAGCGCCTCCAGATCGTCAGCGACCAAGAGGGCGAGCGACGAGGCGCTCAAGACTCCGTCCGACGGCAGATCCGCGGGAGAACTCGTGAACGCGGTCAAGTTGCACGCGCCGCGGGCGGCCAGCTCGGCGGCGGCTTCCGCGGCCGTTACGACGCTGTCGACGGCGGGGCTGCGCTCGCCGCCGGACGCGGCTTGGGGCATGCTCAGCCAAGCGTCCTCGGCCAGAGCGACGCCGGGGGCCTCGAAGTCCGGCAGCGCCAGCGGGAGCCACCCGAGCCAAACCGCACACGGGAGGTCGGCGTCGGGGACCTCGCCGCCGAACGAGTACGACGAACCGTCGGCGCCGTCGGCGCCGACCCGGTAGACCGACACACAGTTCACAGCCAACCTCCCTCATATGAAGGCGGACCCGAGCCGCGGAAGGGTCCGCCGAGTGAGCCGCAGACGTGCCTGCGGTTCCGCTGCCCGGCCGCGGTCGCCCGGACCCGGCGCGGCCGTCACGGCGCCGGGGCGCGACCGCGCCCCCGGCACCGACGCCCCCCGCGCGCGGCCTTCGCGGGGTCCGCATCCGCGGGCAGACCCAGGACCAGATCGAGCACCTCATCGACCCGCCGCACGTAGTGCGGCATCACCCGCCGTCGGAGCTCGTCGCCAACGTCCTGCTCGAAGTGCTCGCGGTTCTGCCCGGGCAGGACCACGCGTGTCAGGCCGCGGCGGCTCGCGCCCAGCACCTTCGCCCGGATGCCGGCGACCGGGAGGACATGGCCCGACAACGTGATCTCGCCCGTCATGGCGAGGTCGCCCCGAACCGGACGGCCGGTGCACGACGAGACCAACGCGGCCGCCACCGCGACTCCGGCCGAGGTCCCGTCGTGCACGTCCGCGGGCGACTGCACGTGGACGTGGAGATCGGTCCGCCGGAAGTCCAGGCCGTTGAGGCCGCACCGCGCGGCGTTCGCGCGCACCCACGACACCGCCGTCCGCACCGACTCCTTCATCACGTCGCCGAGCGAGCCGGTCAGGACGAGCCCGCCGGCGCCGGGCGCCCGGCCGGCCTCGATGAACATGACGTCGCCGCCGTACCGGGTCCAGCCCAGCCCGACCGCGACCCCCGGCGCGCGCGTGCGCTCCTGCGCGCTGGTGGCCGCGGCGCTCTTCGCGTGCTACGTCCCGGCGCGCCGTGCGACCCGGATCGAACCGATGGAGGTCCTGCGCTTCGAGTGAGCCCGGTACGGGAGCGGACGCCGACGGGGGGCAGCCCGCGCCGGCATCCCCGCGGGCCGACTGAACCGGCCGGCCTCGACGGCCCTGCGGCGCCGGCGACAGTTCACCTCATCCGAACACGGAGAGGGCAGCGCACCGTTCGCGGCGTAGCCGGAGTCGCCAGCCCAGGGTGTCCGACCCACTGGATCGGGGTACCATGCGGGCGAAGTGCGAGACCGGTTCACTCATCTCCAAGGAGGGAAGTGTTGGCAAGAGTCAAGAAACTCACCGTGGCCATGACGAAGACAGAGCTGCTTTCGGATATCGCGGAGAGCACGGCGTTGACGAGGCGGCAGGTCGCGGGTGTTTTCGAGGCGCTGGAATCGGTCATAGAGCGCCATGTCCGGAAAGGGGCTGTCGGCGCTTGCACGATCCCCGGCCTGATGAAGATCAAGGTCGTGAAGAAGCCCGCGCAGAGGGCTCGCAAGAACGTGCCGAATCCGTTCCGGCCTGGTGAGACGATGGACGTGAAGGCCAAGCCGGCCAGCACCTCCGTGAAGGTTCTGCCGCTCAAGAAGCTGAAGGACATGGCATGAGTGGCCGCCGTCAGCGACGAGCCCTCGTCGGACTGGGTTCGGGGAGCTCCGGGTTGAACCACACCGGGTTTGCCGCTCTCGCCGGCGAGGAACGAACCACGCCGACCGGCGAGGTTCTCGACTAGGGCCTCCAGTGCAGGCGTTGCCGATGGCCGTCGCCGCCTGCCAGAAGCTCCTCGTCGGCGTCCGTGAACTGAAGCGGGCGCCGGTCAGCTCGCGGGTGCTGTCGACAATCTCCCGGAGGACGGTCTGGAGGTCGAGGCTGGAGCTGATGCGCAAGACGGCCGCGCTCAGCCCCGAGGTCGGCGGTTCGGAGGTTCTTCGCCTCCGAACTGCCCGCCTCGGCCTCGGTGGCCCTTGAGGAGAGGCCGACGGCGGGGGAGAGGTGGTGAAGATGACGGGCGCCCTGGTGCCGGTGGTCGAGAGAGCCGGCGGACGTCTGCGACGACACCGCGCCGGCCACCCGCCGCGTGGCGCGGCCTGCGCGCGGGTGGCGGGAACGGAGGTCCTCCAGCCGGGTCCGGAACCGGCGCCGCCGCGAGTTCGAGGACGTCGCCCTCGATCGAAGGACGGTCGGCTCGACGCGGTGATCGCGAGATGGCCAGCTCGAAGGAGCGGCAGAAGGGGTTGGTCAGGCACATCTGCTCCGCGGTGCGGCAGTCCGGCGTGAGGAGTGCCGGACTGCCGACGAGCGCGGGAGCGGGCGGTGGCGACGTTGAGGCGATGCAGGCTGTAGAGGACTCCATGTCGCAACGGCGCT
Organism: Vicinamibacterales bacterium; assembly: GCA_965261285.1. Classification (GTDB taxonomy): domain Bacteria; phylum Acidobacteriota; class Vicinamibacteria; order Vicinamibacterales; family UBA8438; genus JAJEEA01. The sequence goes on from OZ253457.1 coordinate 1,984,453, forward strand.
TCTTCGGGCGGTCGAGGTGGGCGGCCGGGGTGTCGGGGGCTTACTTGTCCCGGAACTTGTCGACCGTCCCAGGACGTCCAGGGTGCCGGCCATCTCCTCGCCTGCCCACAGCCACGCGGTGCCGACGGCGAAGTTCGCGTCGCCGTCAGCGGGCGCCTCGGCCACCTCCGCGTTGGAGGATCATCCAGGCTCCCGTGTGTAGGTCTTTGCCCGCTGCCCGGCGGCTCCTGCACCGGGAGGACCGAGTAGTCGAGCCGCGGGTTCCGGTTCCTGACCGGCGGCAGGGTGTCGGGATGACCCTGACCGAAGGCCGAGCCGGACGATTTGACCCGCCGAACCCATGTGGTCACAATGACTACATGCTGGATCCGCACGCGGTCGGAGCCAGAGAGTTCAAGACGCGCCTCGGGACGTACCTCAGACAGGTCTGCGAGGGGCGGGTGGTGACCGTCTTTACGGATTCCGGTCCTTCTGGGGCGGCGCGGCGCGTGAGCTCGTCGAGCGGCTCCGCGACGAAGCGGAACAGGCGCAGTCGAACGAGGATCTGGTGCGCAAGTTCGTCGAGGCCTGCCGTGACACGCGAACCATCCTCCCGGCCACGACGACGATCGAGCGGCTCTGCGCCGACGCGCTGGTGGATGCGGAGCGCCGGATCGAAGCGCGCATCGCCGAGCGGGTTCCGCCCGGGCTTCGGCGAGACCTCGAGCATCTGCTCGAAGAGACGACCGACGCCGGCGTGACGCGGTTCGTCTGGCTCAGGCAGTTCGAGCCGGGCAGCAATTCCGCCGACGCCAACCGGCTGCTGGACCGCCTCGAGCACGTCCGGGGCCTCGAGGTTCCCGAAGGCCTCTTCCACGAGATCCCTCCGCACCGCATCACGCGGCTGCGCCGGCAGGGGGAGCGCTACTTCGCCGACGGGCTCCGCGAGCTCCCCGACAACCGCCGCCTCGCGATTCTCACGGTCTGCGCCGTCGAGTGGGAGACGTTCCTCGTCGATGCGGTGGTGGAGACCCACGACCGCTCCGGGCATTCGCCGAGCTGGGGCGGGCACTGATCGGCGCGCGGGACACCGGCGCAGCCCTCGACGCGGTGATCGCGGACGGTCCCGGATGGGAGAGTCTCGGCGACCTCGTCACCAAGGCGGCCGCGCTCGAGAGCACGGCCGTGTCGGATCCGTTGAATCACGTCTTGGGGGGCTACAGCCGTTTCCGCCGCTACACGCCGCAAATGCTGCGCACGCTGGACATCGAGGCGTCGCCGGCGGCCGAGCCCTTGCTGGAAGCGGTCGACGCCCTGCGGAGCGACGGCACGGCCGACCGGCTTCCTGCGGCCGAACTCGAAGTGGAGCCGGCTGCTGCGCACCCAATCCGATCACCGCCTCTGGGAGACGGCGGTGTTGTTCCACCTGCGGGACGCGTTCCGCGCCGGCGCCGTCTGGCTGGCGCGGTCCCCTTTTTCGGCCGCGTGATCGTGCACCCCCTGGTGCGCCGCCTCTTGATCTCCAAGCTACCGCTGAGGCACAATTCTACGTGCATGCCATTCCAGCGCGACGACTACTTGACCATCCTGCGTCTCCTGCGGGCCAAGCTCCACGCCGCTGACCCTGAAGCTGTGGACGTCGTGGACCGTATCGCCGGCTTGTCTGAGCGCGACTTTGCACGCGCCGAACAACCCAAGGCCGCCGTGCTTGTTTACTTAGAAACGTTAATAAAAGTCATGTCGGAACGATCTGCGGGATCGAATGGGCGGATATTAAACCTCGCCAATCGCTACATCCGCACTGAAGAAGGTGGACCCATTCAAGCTTTGACAGTGCAGCTATCTCCTGCAGAGCAGGAGATTCATCAAGTTGAGAGCTACGACTTAGCGCGCCTGCCGGACCAGAGCAGCTTCATAGCGCAACTGCGCGATTTGCGAGACGCCATCGAGGAGGACGGCGGCTCGGCCGAGGGCGAACTGTGATGACTATGGAAGAAGTGAGGAACCGCATCGACGCCGCCTTTCGAGCTTTCACTAGCGCGGCGCATCCTAGTCAATACGCCACTCTGCTTTCTTCCAACGCCGCAGCCGGAAAATTATACGAGGCGTTCGTTCTAGCCAAAATCGCTGAAAGACTCGTTACTGACGAGGGAATGCACCTCACGTTGGTTAACTCCAACAACATCGCACTTAAAAGTGCTCCTGGTCGGATAAATCGTAGGTATCCGCGGATCGACGCCGCAAGACAAGGTCAGACTGTGGCAGAGTTGTGGACCGACGTGGAGTTCTTGTCTCTCAGCTATTGCGGCCGCGGCATGTTCACACCCCCCACCCCGGGTGACTATCACGAGCTCGACATTCTGATGGTAGAACCTGAACTTAGTGACCGTCCATGTCATGACCAGATTCAACTTGGTGTCGAGTGTAAAAGTAGCGGGTATGGCAAGAAGTTGTTAAAGGAAATTCTCGGCATCCGCCGAGAACTGAGTTTGCTTGTTCCGGACCAAACAACAAGGTTCTCCTCGTGGCCGCGTTCCGCGGTGCCCGCAGACCCGCCATCATGCTTACTGGTGTTCTCCGCTGACCCAACAGTTACACGGTACTCCGATCCAGGCCAGACCTTCGGAATCGACTTTTTTTACGAACCGCTGTAGAAGTGGGCGAGGCTCACAGGCCGAGGGCACGCCGCACCCGGCGCGACAGTGATGACCGACGCCGGGGTTCACCGTCACGGCTCTGCGCTCGGGGCCGTCCAGGTCGCACTCGCGGACGAACTCGCCCGGGTGCGGTCCGGGGAGGGTCACCGGGGGTGAACCCGGGGTGAACCCCGGGGTGAACCCCGGTGAACCCCGGCAACATGAGAAAAAACAACATCAAACAAACTCCACAAGCCCATCCGCGAGTAGCTGTCCCAACTTGCTTTCTTTTGGCACTCCCTGCAACATATCCGCGCTGACGACCTTCCATGCATCCCGAACATCGGGCTTCAGATCTTCCCAAGGCTCCGGGTCGCAGTACCAACCCATATTAGCAAGAGCCTGCATATGCATATCGTAAGCAGTCTTACCTCGGAGATCAGCGTTAATGCGCAACGTTACGTCCAGTAGCAACGGAAGAAGATACGGGCACTGCTTCGTTTCGCCTGTGAAGATGGCTGTCAATCCGACACCTAGCATGTCCTCACTTGAAGGCATCTTCCTTGACGCCGTCTTTATCCAATCATTGGCTCGCGCTTTCAGGTCACCTTCACGCTCCCTGCAAGCGATTACGTGCAGTTCTTTCCCTTTTCTAACCGGAAGAACAGCAAGTGTACGGCTAGGCAACCCTGTCTGATTGAGTTCATGGCCCTCGTCGACGACGAAGAACAGCACGGTGGTCATCAACTCGTCGTCGCCTTCGATGAGTATCTGATTTGTGTCCCACTTACTTCGCGTGGCATTTCGATGCTCCTTACCTAGAGTCGTTGCCCAACTAGGGAACAGGATCTTTACCGACGGGACAGGTGGTCGTTGTTGAGGCGGTTCGATCCACTTATTCCAGTATCGATTACCAGGAGCCATTTCCTGCTCCGACTCTTTCGTAAATGCGATATGCTGCCGACCAGATGCATGAAGGCTGACTTTTATTTCCTTCATGGTTTCGCGGCAGACGATATAGGCGTCTCCCTTTCTTTCCGTTCTCACGCCCCAAACGTGGGAGGTTAAGCCACTTGGCATGTTGACAGCAAATCTCACCGGCCCCTCACGTAAAGGGAGTGTCAAACCATGCCTAGCAAAGATTGACAGCTCGCGCTGTTGTGCTTTCTCGCTGGACATCCCGCCCTCCTTTCGGAAAACGAGTAGCATTCTACCACCATGCCCTCGCTCTTCTCGGTGTCCGCGCGTGGCTGTCGAAGTGGCCCGGACACGTCGTAGACCAGGAGCTTGTGCAGCTCGATCTCGCGGCCGGGTCCAGGCGGGCTGGTAGAGCGCGCGTCCCCCACGCGTCCTTCCTTGAGGTCGCGCGTCCAGTGCGACGCCGGGTGGTGCTGACGACCGTCGGCATGTTGGGAACGACGCGCACGCGCCTCCGGAATCGATCCCGCGGACTTCCGCGCGCGTTCTCCGCCGGCCGGCGCCGCCCGGCCTCGGGCGCGCCCGGCGCGGTCCCCGACGAGCAGACCGGTCGCAGGCGCAACCGCGGATGCGGAACGACGTTCGAGAGCAGCGAGCCCGTCGCCGCGGCGGCGTCGATCATCCGGAGGATATCTCCCCGGAGCGGAACCATCGGATCGTGGAACCCGGCGCCGGACGCGCCGCGGGTCACCGGACCGTGGCGCTCGACACGGCCGTCCACGGTCCTGACCGCGAACTGCACCGGCGAGCCGTCCGCGGGATACGGGCCGAAGAACGCCCACATGGCGAGGACGCCCGCGGAGCAGGTGACGGCCACGCCGGGCCGCCAGTCCGGTCCGCCGACGTCGTCGTCGGCCAGGAGCCACGTCGACCCGAGCTCCCCGTGGTCGAGGTGCCGCCACTCGAGAATCTCCGGCGTCAGGACACGCTGACCGGCGGACGCAGCCCCGCCGAAGGCGCCGGCGGGGAACCAAGCGGACGCGGCGAGAGCGACCGCCCCCGCGAGGATCAAGACCGCCGCGGCGACGCCGGCGGCGGCGACGAGGACCACGGCCGCGCGGACCCGCCGCCTGCGAAGTCTCGACTGAACGCTCACGTCTACCTCCATCAGCTCGACGAACGCAGCGCGGGCGGCGCCGACGACACGCGTCCAGGGGGCGCTGAAGAGTAGTCCCCGCCGGCCACGCGGCCGCCTCCGGCGGCCGGAACGCCGGCACCCTGCCGGCAAACGCGCGGCGGTACCGCGCGGGTGAGCGACAGCGACGGACCGCCGGCCGCGCCGAACACCGCCGCGCCCACCGGGCGGAGCGGGCCCGGCGCCGCGAGGTCCGCCCGGCCCGCCGCTCCCCGCGGCGCCCCGGCACCCCGCCGGGCGCCGCCAACCCGCCCGGCGCACGGCGCCGGCACCCCGCCCGCGAGCGTCGGCGAACCCGGCCGCGTCGCCGTCGGGGGCGAAGCCGCCCAGGACCGCCTGGAAGGTCCCTTAAGAGAGCGGGAACCGGGGGCGGCCGAGCGGGCCGACCGAGGCGGCCAGCTGGAACCGCCGCGTCGGCGGGCGACGGCCCGCGCTGGCTCCCGAAGGCTGGAGCGGGTCGGCAGTCGGCCAGCGCACGGGATCACCCCCCCGCGCCGGTTCACGCCGTTCGTTCAACGTCCGGTACTGCGGCCGGGGAGGCCCGGGCCGCGATGTGAGGGATGCCCCGCGCCGCGGCGAGCGCGGGGGACGGCGACGCTGAAGACACGTTCGACTGGAGAAAACCATGTCCAAGACACGGGAGTCATGCTCGGCGACAGCCGAGTCCCAACGCACCCCGATCGGGATCGCGCCGGGCTCTGGATTCCGCCACGATTCGAGCATAGAATCGATCAGAACACCGAACCAGGAACGGCGGCCGGGCGTGACGCCGGCGGCGGACGGCACCGGAGAACAGCCCGCGCCGGCCGGGCGGGCGCGGAACCGCCTGCGGCGGGAATCTGGGCCGGGCCGCCGAGCCGTCGTCGTCGAGCGTCGGCGGACCTCTGCCGCAGACCGACGGGACAGGCGGCATCCCTCGGTCCGACGACGGCGGAAACGGCTCCACCCCGCCGAGACCGGCCGCCCGGCCGCCGCGGCACGCGAGCACACCCGACGGCGGCGCGGCCCCTGTCTGTAGAGTTGAACATGGACTGAAGGTCGATCATGCTGAGACCATCGGCCGGATCGAACGCCCTGCCCCTGCTGCGTCCGGCACCTCGCCGGAGATAGTCCGCCGTGGCGCACCAGCACCGCTCAAGCTGGATCCGGAGATCGGAATGACGACGGCACTCTGGGACTCCTACCTCGCAGCCGCGAAGGCGAGGTACGACGAGATCGAGCGGGAGGAGCGCTTCAAGCTCGATCTTGGCAGCGCCTTGACGAGAGCCCGCGATGCGCTGCTGCGCGATGAACGAGACTGGCCTACGCTGGTGAAGGAAGCGATCACACACAAGCAGAACATCGTCATCAACTGGCGCAATCACTCGAGGCTGACGGAGTGGATCGACGGCAACGTGGGCGAGGCACGCGACGCGCTGTCGGGACTGTGGTCCGAAGATGACCGAACGCCCGCCGACCGTGTTCGGTCATTCGATGGCGGTCTGCCGGAAAGCGTGTTTTCGCGCGGCGCCGTGGGCACTCGTCTCAATGTCGCGTCGTACTTCATGATGGGGATCGATCCGCAGCGCTACCCGCCGTACCGGCGGAAGCAGTTTCGAGCCGCGTATGAGAGACTGGGCTATCCGCAGTCGTCCGCGGGCGATTCAGGAAACGAGTACGAGCACGCCCTCGGCTTCCTTGACCGCGTACTCGAAGAAGCACGGCGACGGGGTACGGACTGGCCGAGCACTCGGCTTGACGCTCAATCCGTCGTGTGGTGGTCTCCCGAAGACATCGGCACCTCGCGCTCACGTGACGCACCGGGTCCGTCGGGGCACGTCTTGAACACGATCCTCTACGGTCCGCCGGGCACCGGGAAGACGTGGCACACCATCACGCGAGGAGTGGCGATCGTCGAGAATCGGGAAGTGGGTGAGCTGGCGCAGGAGGACCGCGTCGAGGTCAAACGCCGCTTCGACGAGCATCGACGGGCCGGTCGGATCGAGATGGTGACGTTTCACCAGAACACGACCTACCAAGACTTCGTCGAAGGCATCCGGCCGGTCCTGGCCGAGCGTTCGGACACCGACGCAGACTCGGCCCAAGTCGGAGACGCCGGAGACATCCGGTACGAGCTGTCGCGCGGCGTGTTCCTGCGCATCGCGGAGCGCGCCGCGCTGGACCCGGACGGACGCTACATGCTCGTCATCGACGAGATCAACCGCGGCAACATTGCCGGGATCTTCGGCGAGCTGATCACCCTGATCGAGCACTCGAAGCGGATCGGCCGCGACGATGAGGCACGGGTAACGCTGCCCGGCTCGAAGACGGAGTTCGGCGTGCCAGCGAACCTGCACGTCGTCGGGACGATGAACACCGCCGACCGGTCCATCGCCCTGTTGGACACCGCGCTGCGACGGCGTTTCGTGTTCGAGGAGATGATGCCGGATGCGTCTCATCCTGGCATCAGCACGGACGCCGACGGCGTTGATTGTCGCGAGCTTCTCGCTGCGATGAATCGACGCATCACGGTCCTGCTGGACCGCGAGCACCAGATCGGGCACACCTACTTCCTGGGCGTCGACACACTGGCGGCCCTTGCCGACACGTTTCGGACCCGCATCCTGCCACTCCTGCAAGAGTACTTCTACGACGACTGGGAGAAGATCCGCGCGGTTTTGAACGACAACGGGTTCGTCCAGGCGTCGGATCCGCCGGAGGAGCTGGTGAGGACGGATCTGGTGGATGCCGGCCGGGCCGTGTACGACCTGCCTCCGGCCGATGACGGCCGGTGGACCACCGCGACCGCGTACCAAGCGATCTACGAGCCGAAGGCGTCAACGGAAGACGACACCGTGGCACCGGGCGCCTGACCATGCCGACCCCGCGCGTGTTGGTGGTTCGAGAGCACGAGCCGCTGACCGGACTGCGTGAGGACGAACAGCGTGACCTAGAGAGATTCGCGCTCGCGCAGCCGACCGACGAAACGGGCCGGAGCTGGCCCGTTCTCTCGCTCCGGCACGGCCGCCTCCACGCGCAGAACTACGTCGGGATCATCGAGACCCGCCGGGGAACCGTGATCGAGATCCTCCCGAAGGTCGATCTCTCGAACGACGGGGACGGGGACGGCACGATGACGATCAGCGGCCACGCTGGCGACCCAACGGAGGGCCGTTCTGGTTCCATGACCGGCAGGGACGAAGACACCCGGCGGGTCTTCCTCACGATGCTGCGGGAGTGGCGCGGCCTCGGGCAGGCACAGGTTGACGGTGCCAGCATTCGCGCGATCCGGCGCTTCGACATGTTCGAGGCATTCGTCCATCTGTTCCTGGTGAGCGTCGTCCTGCTGACCCGCCGCGGCTTGGCCCGGGCGTACCGGACACAAGAGGCGAATCTCCCGTACCTACGGGGCCGGATCCTGTTCCCGCTGCACGTCCGTGAGAACCTGGTCGACCGCTCCAGGTTCTGCGTCAGCTACGACGAGTTCACGGCGGACCGACCGGCGAACCGGCTGATCCACCACGCGTTACGGAGGCTCGCGGGTGTCGTTCGCCATCCCGCGAACCGGCCGCGCGTCCACCAATTGCGCATCGTCTTCTCCGATGTGCCCTCGTCGACGAACCTGGACGACGACTGGGCACGGCATCGCGTGGACCGTTCGATGCGGCACTACGACAGCGTGATGCCTTGGGTGGGGTTGTTCCTGTTCGGCCACGGTCTAGCCACGTTCGCCGGCCCCCACGTCAACCGTGCGCTGCTGTTCCCGATGGAGGAGGTGTTCGAGGACTTCGTCACCGCCGCCGTGCGCCGCTACCAGCGGCGCTTCACGGTGCGCGCCCAAGGGCCGATGAAGCACCTGGCGACGGACGGCGCTGGCAAGGACGCGTTTCGGCTGAAGCCGGATGTTGTCCTGATCGAGCGCAAGCGGGTCCGATTCATCCTGGATGCGAAGTGGAAGCGACTGGACCCCGGCGCGCCGAACCACGGCGTCAGTCAGGACGACGCGTACCAGCTCTTCGCCTACGGGAAGAGATACGGCTGCCGGCGTGTGGTGCTGGTCTATCCGAGGACGCGGGTGTTCCGCGAGACGCTCGGTTTCCGATTCGTCGGTGGCGACGATTTGGAGATGACCTGCTTCCCGTTCAACGTAGCCGATCCAGCGGGAACCGTTGGCGCGCTGATGCGGGAACTGACCGCGTAGCGCCGGCTCACATGCGCCACCGCCGCAGTGTGGGATCCGCTGCAGGGGGCGTGGCTCGCGCGGTTCGGGCGTGCGGTGGTCGCCGAGACGGTCGACGCGCTCGGCGACCGCATCGACGGCGGGCCCAGACGCGCTCGGAGTCCGGCGACGCGGACCTGTCGCTGCTGACCTCGTTCCTCATGTCGAGCGCGGGCGGCCACGGCGCCGCCGGCCACGGCGGGATCGGCCACGGCGGCGCGGGGTACGGCGGGGCCGGCTACGGCGGACGTCATCGGAGGCGGGGCCGGCTACCCGCACGCGGGGGCCGGCTCCCCGGCCGGCGTGGTCGGCCCGCGGACGCCGCCGGCTACGGCGGGATTCCGACGGGCGGCGGGATGCCGATGGGAGCGGTCAACGGCGGGATGCCGATGATGGGCGGAACGCCGACGGGGCTCGACGGGTCCGGAGAAACGGACTACAACCTGCCGGCCGGCTCGCTGTTCGTGCCGGGCGCCGGCGGGTGGACCGGATGGGTGCGCACGTCGACCGGGCACTTCTCGACCGCCGGCGGCCCGCTGCCGCTGCGCGGGCGGATGCGCATGGGCATCTTCGGGGCCGACCGCCAGCTCGGCCGCCTGCTGGCCGGCGTGGCCGTCGCCCACGGCCGGGGCGAGGGCTCCATGACGCCCGCGGGCATGGACCGCGCCTACAGCGCGCACAGCTTGCTGACCAGCGTCCACCCCTACGCCGCTTTCGACGTCTCCGACGACCTGACGCTATGGGGGCAGGCGGGCTACGGCCGCGGCGAGATGAACTTGGTCGAATCGCACGTGCGCGGGGCGGAGCTCGAGCGGGCCGGCGCCTACCGGACGGGCAACGGGCTGGCGATGGCGGCCCTGGGGGCCAGGGGCGCCCTGCCGGGGGTCGGCGGCTTCTCGCTCGCCGTCAAGTCGGACGTGTTCCTGGTGCGGACGACGTCGGACGCGCTCTCCGCGCCGGGCGCGGGGAACCTCGCGGCCGGAGAGGCGGGGGCGTCACGTTACGGCCCGATGACTCGCAATCTCCCCAAGGGAGACCCTGTCGATAGGCTTCAGAAATTTGGTTTCCCGCCTCCCTGCTATCCAAGCTACGGGGCTCCTGATTCTTGCCCCGGCGGGACTGTCTCCCGCTGAACAGGCCAGCCTTGACTGGAAACGGAGCCACGGCGGGGAGTGAGGCACCGGCCACGGGCGAAAGCCGCCGGGAACAGCTACCCCCATCCGCCTACCGCCACCGCGCCAGTCGTCGACTCTACCGGGCCTCGTGCCGCCGTGGAAGCCGGGTCTCGATCCCGGGGGTACGCGCTCGATGCTGCAGGCCTCGGTCGTCTTGCCGGCCGGCGACCTGGACGAGCCTGACGACGGCCGCGTCTTGGTCTGGAGCGACCTCCACCTCGGGGACTGGATGGCCCTGGGGTCCTTCGGAAGGCCGTTCGACAGCGTCCCGGAGATTGGACGAGGAGCTGCTCGGGGCTTGGCGCCGAGAGGTCGGCGAGGACGACACGGTGTTGGTCCTGGGTGACAGTCGCCGTGCCGGTTCTCGATGGCGGGCGGCTCGAGCGGGTGGCGGAGCTTCCCGGGTGGAAGGTCCTGGTGTTCGGGAACCACGACCAGAACGGCCGGGGCGGTGTCGTCACCGACCCGTTCGACGACGCACACCTGGCGCTGGCCATCGGGGGCGTTCCCCCGCTGGTGTTCACCCACATTCCCCTCGAGGAGGTTCCCGAGGGCACGGTGAATCTCCACGGCCACATTCATCAGCACCGCATCCCGGGGCGGCGCATCAACGTGAGCGTCGAGCAGACTGGAGTACCGGCCTTGGCCGTTGACGGCGCTCCGCCGTCTCGCCGGGCGTCTGGTCCGGGGCGAGGCGGTGCGGGGGAAACGGTGGCCGAGCAGCTGGCGCATGTCGGCTGACGCCATTGGGGTTCCTTTCATGACCGGGGCGAGGTTGCAGGAGATCTACGAGGGCCAGCTCGCCGAAGCGCTCGAGCTTCGGGACGAGAAGGGTTTCGACGTGGCCGGGTTCCGGCTCCTGCTCTCCGTGAGCAGGGCGCGTGGAGCCGTGGAGCTGAACGGCGAGGACGGTCAGGTCTGGGTGTGGTCCGATCTGCACCTGGGCGATGTCGACGCGCTGACGTTCTTCGGTCGGCCGTTCCGCTCGGTCGACGAGATGGACGACCTGCTCTTCGAGCGGTGGCGGTCCTCGGTCGGCCCGGATGACTCCGTCCTTTGCCTGGGCGACGTGGGGGGGTGGCCGAGCCTCGCCAAGCTCCAGGGGTTGCCCGGGCGGAAGGTCCTCGTCTTCGGCAATCACGATCGGTCGACCACCGGCTTCGACGTCGTGTGCGGGTCGGTCTACTCGCACGGCGACCCGCCGCTGCTGCTGACCCACGTGCCGCTTCGGCGGGTCCCCCCGGAGTGCGTGAACGTGCACGGGCACCTGCATGCCGCGAGGGTGAAGGGCTCGACGGCGCACGTCAACGTGTCGGTCGAGCAGATCGACTACCGGCCCAGGCGGTTGACGGACCTCCGGCGCTTGGCGGCGATTCTCGCCCGGGGGCGGTCGTTGCCGGGCCGCACGACGGCCCGGTGGCTGGATCACCTCGCCGAGCAGGCGTGAGGTCGCGGTGGTGGAGGATAGGACTGCCGTGGTCGTGACGGCCACTGATCTGAAGCGTCTGTACGAGGTAGAACTCCGTCGGGAGCAGCTCTACAACCTGCGGCTGTCGGCCGATGCCCGGCGCGGTCTTCGGCGTGCTTCGCGCCGGATGGAGCCGGGCGAGCTGCGCGAAGAGGACCACCGGGGCGTCTGGGTGTGGTCGGACGTTGACCTGGGTCATGCGAAGAGCCTCAGCGCGTTCGGGCGGCCCCACCGGACGACGGAGGAGATGGACGACCCGCTCTTCGGCGCGTGGCGGCGGGTGGTCGACCCCGGCGACACCTTCGTGAACCTGGGCGATCTCACGCCTGCCGGGTTCTCGAAAACAGCGGCGGCGCGGGGGGCGTTCGAGTAGTCGTCGGCCGACACGCGGGTGGCTGGGCTGCCCGAGAAAAAGAACGTCTCGAACGTCGTAGGCAAGCCGTCGCCGTCCGAGGATCTCGCCTTCCGGACCCGCCATACCTCCCCGGCCGCGCTTCGCCCCTTTATCATGTCCGAGCAGGTGCAGCCGTTCCTGAGTTCGTCGCCGGGTGACCCCTCAGCCCCTCCAGCCCCCCAGCCTCTCGCCCCGCGTCCACTGCCGCTACGATTCGTCTCGTCTCTACACTAACCGATAGCAATGCAAGCGACCCGAACCGCAACAGACATGTGTTCCTACTGACCAGCCAACCACTCGCCGAACATTCCCTCCACCCTCCAATCGGTCTCGTCGACGTACTTCCCAACCTCCGGATAGGCCGATGCCAATGCCGCCAGTCTATTCGTCGCCTCCGACGCGCGAGGGGGCGAACAATCATTCCACACGCACACCGCCGCCCTATAGGTCGCCGCCGCGAGCTCACGCCGACCCTGCTTCTCGAACAGTTCGGCAAGCCAGTGTCGAATGTAACCTTTGTTGAGGCGACTCATATGGTCCCGGCTGGCTTCAAGCAGTTGCGCTGATTTTGTATAGCACATCAGAGCATCGTCAAGTTTATCCATCAGATACAGGCACCTGCCGATGTTCCCATAGAAATCGGCACCCTTGTCCTCGATCTGATGTCCCAGGGAGGTCACTGCCTCCAAGGACTCCCCGTCGAGAAAACCGTCGATCGCCTCGGCCACCCGGCCCGCATCGCGTCTAGATAACGCGAGATTGTGTGCCGTCGAAAAAACAGTATCCACGGCTGTGTCTGCCTTTAGTGCTTCGCCCTGCTCCCCCCAGCGAACCGCCGCCTCAAACTCGCCAATGTGCCACGCCGCATAGCAACGGAGGTCGCACAATAGAATGTACTGCGAACTCTTTCCTGGAATCGAATCCTCGTATCGTGTCAAGAGTCTGTCCACATCCTCGTGTCCGAGTTCCACCATTGACTTGAGGCATCGAGCAAAGACGGTATCAAAATTCTTGTACGATGAACACGCCTCCGCCCAATCCAGCGCGCGCAAGAGGCGTCCCGTGAGACGGACGAATTCTTCCGAGTAACCGCGATTGACTAGCGGCTGCGCTATCTCGGCAATCGTATTAGTCGCGTCTTCATGGCGACCAATTGTAATCTGTAGTTCGGCCTTTCGAGTCCAATGCTCTAGTATTTTGTAGGAAGGTTCCTTCGGCAGTAGGCCACGGAAGCGACCAATCATGCGTTCCAAAAAGCTGAGAATGGCGCCGACGTACTTCTCTCGCTCCCGTGGGGCAAAAGTACTCCTGACGAACTCGCGGATCAGGGGATGCAAGCCCAAGAGCGGCTCGCCTTCGGATTGGGTCCACACCTCGATAAAGTGAAATGACCTCAGAGTGTTTAGTGCTTTGTGTACGCGGTTGGCATTCAGGCCAGGCAGCAACTCCAAGAGGCTTTTCTCAGGTTCGGGACGGTCTAGCTCCGCCATCGTACGGAGGACATTGCGCTGTTGAGGGGTTAGGACGCTCCAGATTGTCTTGGTCGTGTCGGGCAGAGTGCCGCCACCTTGGCGTGTCATGTCTAGCGCTCCGCGCAGTCCGGCTGGATGCCGGATGGCTTGCATGACCACGAGGTTCACCCACAGAGGGTGTCCCCTCGTCACTTCATGAAGTTCTCCCGCGAGATGGTGGTCGCGCCTGGGAATACCGCGGGCCCGGACTAGCTCTTTCGTCTCCGCTTCGGTGAGCCCGGTTAATGTTAGTGTAGTAGCCCTTGAGTCATCGGTTCTGACGTTGGGTCGACACGTAAAGAGAAACATACTACGATGATCGCGGGCCTGAGCTTCGGAAACAAGGACGTCGAGGCCCTTGATGGGCTTGAAGGTCACGAGATCTAGGTATTGATCGACGTTATCGAAAACGAGAAGGGCTTTTCGGTCCCCAAGAACGCGAAACAGGATGCGAGTTACGGCTGTGATGTCGGTCGACTCAATGCTGTGGGCGGCCATGGCGCCATTGCTAATGCGCTCGATTAGACGAAGCACTTGGGTGCCAAGGCGGTCGCTTTCTTCACGGCAATCCCTCCAGTCCCAGAAGTCATAGAGAGGGCGGTCAGACATTGCGTGCTGTTGGAGAAACCTTCCGGCCAGCGCAGATTTGCCTTGTCCACCGATGCCGGTGATGAAGGCGACGGGAGTGGCGGCTTGCGCTAACAGGGCCATTTCCTGGGCCGGCCGGCCCAAGGCGTGACGAGCAAGGGGCTATCGGGGTCGGATGGTGCCAACAGCGGCAATGGAAAGTCTATTGCTATTCTCACTTGAGGTGCCCCGGCAGGCCCCGGGCGTTCTTCGGTTATCTCGGTAGTCACGCGGGGCGAAGCCGAGGTGGTGGCAGGGTAGTTGGGTGTCAGTTGTCGGAGTAGCTCGGAAAAAAAGGCGTGGCAGGTGACGCCATGGTAAAGGGACACTCGGCCTCGACCGATTCCGGGCTGCAGATATGTGAGGAAGCGCTCGTGCGTTTTTTCGGTGGCTTGTGGATCGTCGCCATGGAACGCCCACAGAATCTCGGGATTACTGCTGGGATCCTCAAGCAGTTCGATGAGGGTGCGGGTGATGACATCGTCCCAACCGCCGTAGCCAATGACCACTAACGTCGACGTACGTATCACTTGGGCCAAAGAGCGGGTGAGTTGAGGCCGTGGATTGAGCAACTGCTGAGGAGTATGTAGGGTGTCATAGTCGCACCAGTAGCCGTGTAGGTGCACGATGTGGGTGCCCGTGGCAGCGGTTTGGCCGAGTGTTCCGTCGCCGTGGAGTACGGTCCTATAGCACTGGCCGTGGTGTCTAAAGATGGCGATTTGGATCAATGGATCGAAGTTGGTGGTTAAGACTGCACTGCCGAAGGTGTCTGAACACGTGACGAGGAGTTCTCCGAAGAGATCCACTGCTGAGGGTAGTATCCAGGCAGCAGGTTCGCGCTCGAGAGCTCTGCAAGTGGCGGCGTCCGCTGCTTCTGGTGTGGTGTCAGGCAAGGACGGGGGCCAGTTCCCGGCGTCCAGGGCGCACCAGACGGCAGTTCGTACAATGCGGTTGACAGTGTCTTGCCCGCGTCGCGCATGGAGGAACTCGAAGGCCCGCTGATAGGGATTGGGGTGATCGCGTGTTTCTTGCTCTAGTTCGGCGGCAGCGGGTGTGCCCTGGAATTCGTCGCGGACCAGGTCAATCATATCGTCGACGCCGGGAACGCCGTGGCCTCCGGGGTGGTCGGGTACACAGAGGGGCGAGCCGACGAGGAAAATGATCGGTCGGTCTCGGCGGTTTGCTGCGTGGCAGAGGCGGTCGAGCAAGGCGGCGGAGCGGTAGTGGGTGTACTTCATGGCGATAGGGTACACGAAGGGGGTGCGAGGGTGATGGGGGCTGGCCGTTCGGGTGGCCCCGTCGTGGGGCGGTTCGGCGCAGGGCGGGGCCGGGGCGCTGTGGGGGAACCAGATGGTCTACGGTATGGGTTCGCACCAGATGGACGGGTCCGGCGGGCAGGTCGCGGCCGAGGTGGACTACGGACTGCCGGTGGGCGCGCGCTTCGTGGGAACGCCGCGCGTCGGCGCGAGGAGCTCGCAGTTCGGCCGGGACTACGAGGTTGGCTACGGCCTCGGGGTGCTCGACCGGGGGGATGTGAACTTCGAGCTGGGTGTCGACGCGGAGTGGCGGGAGAACCCGGAGCTCGGCGAGGCCAGCAACGGGTTCATGGGCCGGGCCACGGTTGGGTGGTAGGTACGGCCCGGGATGGAGCGAGCCGCGATCCCGGCCGGATGTCGAAGCCGGCCCTGCGCCGGCGACCCCGAGTCCCGCGGCCAGCCGCTCGGCGTCCACGTCCGCTGCTCATGCCTCGTTCACCCATGCGGACGATGTCGTCCGTCTCGGTCGCGAGCTCGAGTCAGCGCCGCACGTCGCCCGCTTTCGGCGTCCAGAGGTCCGCCTCAATCGGGGAGAGTACGTCCCGCTTGAACTTCTGGTAGAACCGCTCGGCCGTCACCTCGTCGGCGACCGCCAGCAGGACCACCAGCGCCAGTTGCGCCGGACCGGAGCCGCTGTAGCCCCACGCCGGACCCGTCGGGGAGTGATTCCGGATCGCCAACGATGCGCGGCAGTCGAGCGGGCATGTCGCCGACCATGACCAGTAACCTCGCTCGTCCTGCCGTCTCTCAACAAGTCTCACCCCCCTGCCCGGGGCGCGGGCGGACGCCCAGCGGGAGGGGGGCCGTCTTCCACGCTCGAGTCCGCCTCGCGGCCGGGCTACGCTGCTGGCCCGCTGACAATCCGTCAGCCGGCCGCGGTCGCCGAGTGAAGCCCTGCCCGGGGCGGTTCGTGAGTCCACCCGGGACGCGTGGAGATCGACGACGCACGGCAAGCTGACCGAACGAGCCCTCCCGGTGAATCCGGCGGCGGGCGGGTGCGCCGGCCGAAGCACGTCGCCACCGACGCCCGTGCCATCCTGCGGCGCATGGACGCCGCCGCTGCCGGGCGTTCGGACCCGGACGGAAGCGGGCGCGCCCGCCGAGACGCCCTGGAGAGCGACGCCCGGGTGACCCGGGTGATTCCGCTGCTGGAGGAGATGGTCGGTGCGTACCGGCCGGCGCTGCTTGCGTTGGCCGGGGCCACCCTGCTCGTACTGCTCATCGCCTGCGTCAACGTGGCGGGGCTGCTGCTCGCGCGCGGGGTGGCGCGCCGGCGCGAGCTGGCCGTGCGCGGGGCGCTGGGGGCGGGCCGGGGCCGCATCGTGAGGCAGCTCCTGACCGAGAGCGTCCTGCTGGGCCTGGCCGGCGGCGGGCTGGGGGCTGGCGACGGCGGCGATAGTACTGCGCGCGGTGCCGGCGCTGGTGCCGGGCGCAGTGACGCGGCTCGACGAGGTCGGCCTCGACGGTGTCGTCCTCGCCTTCACGCTGGGGCTGTCGGTGGTCGTCGGGCTGCTGTTCGGCGCCGTCCCGGCCCTCCAGTGGTCCGGCCGCCGTCCGCTACGCACTCTCGTCGAGGGGAGCGCGCAGGCCACGGGCGGCTTCGGGCAGCTTCGGGGCGACCGGACGCGGGCGGTGCTGGCCGCGGCGCAGGTGGCGCTGGCCCTGGTGCTGCTCGTGGGGGCGGGTCTGCTGCTGCGCAGCTTCGTCGGCCTCGTCACTCTCGATCGCGGCTACGACCCGGCCCAGGTGATCGCCGCCGATGCGAGGTTCCCGTTCGCCATCGGGCGCTTCGATCCATGGGAGAGGTTCATCGAGTACGAAGCGTCGAAGCGACGCTTCTACGGGGAGCTCGCCGAGGCGATGGACCGGCTGTCCCGCCTTCCGGACGTCGAGGCGGCCGGGGTGTCGTCAGGCCTACCGCTCGCGGCTGCCGGCAGCGTGATGCGGCAGGTGCAGGTCGACGACGGCCCGGCGTCAGGCGACCCGCGCGAGCTGCCGGAGGCGCTGCTTCGGGTGGCGAGCCCGGGCTACTTCGACGCGATGCGGCTGCGTCTCGTCGGCGGGCGCCTGTTCACGCGCCGCGACGGCACCGGGGCTCCGCGGGTCCTCGTGGTCAACGAGAGCTTCGCGTGCGAGGTGCTCGGCGGCGTGCCGGCCGTCGGACGACGGGTGCGCTTCGCCGGGACCGGTTCCATCTACTCGGGTGGAGACGACGTGCCGTGGGAGATCATCGGCATCGTGGCGGACGTCATGTACGACGCGCTCTCGGCCACGGGAACCGAGGCGGAGGCGTACGCCCCGGTGCGGCAGATCGACGCCGCTCCCACGTTCGAGCACGGCTTTCCCATGGTCGCGCCTTGGCGCGTCGGTGGCGACGATCGCGACCATGGACGCGCGGCTGTCGTCCGCCGTTGCCCAGTCCCGCTTCTACGCCGTGGTGGTCGGCGGCTTCGCGGCCCTCGCCATACTGCTCTCCGCCTTCGGCGTCTACGGCCTGCTCAGCTACACGGTCGCCCAGAGGCGGGGGGAGATCGCCATTCGCATGGCCCTGGGCGCACGACGCGGCGACGTCCTCGCGCTGGTCGTCCGGCAGGGCGCCGCGCTCGTGGCCGCTGGCGCCGTCGTCGGCCTCGCGGCCGCGTGGGCGTCGAGCCGCGTCCTGGACAGCTTCGTCTACGGCATCGCCACCGACGACCTGCTGACCTTCGTGGCGGCGCCGCTCGCGCTGGTGGCCGCGGCGCTCTTCGTGTGCTACGTCCCGGCGCGCCGCGCGACCCGGATCGAGCCGATGGTGGTCCTGCGCTTCGAGTAACCCGGTACGGGAGCGGCCGCCGGCGGGGCAGCCCGCGTCGCCATCCCCGCGGGCCGACTGGACCCGGCCGGCCTCGATGGCCCTGCGGCGCGGGCGACAGTTCATCTCAGCCGAACACGGAGAGGGCAGCGCACCGTTCGCGGTGTAGCCGGACTCGCCGGCCCAGGGTGTCCGGCCCACCGGATCGGGGTACCATGCGGGCGAAGTGGGAGACCGGTTCACTCATCTCCAAGGAGGGAAGTGTTGGCAAGAGTCAAGAAACTCACGGTGGCCATGACGAAGACGCAGCTGCTTTCGGATATCGCGGAGAGCACGGCGTTGACGAGGCGGCAGGTCGCGGATGTCTTCGAGGCGTTGGAATCGGTCATTGAGCGCCATGTCCGGAAAGGGGCTGTCGGCGTTTGCACGATACCCGGCCTGATGAAGATCAAGGTCGTGACGAAGCCCGCGCAGAGGGCCCGGAAGAACGTGCCGAATCCGTTCCGGCCTGGGGAGACGATGGACGTGAAGGTCAAGCCGGCTAGCACCTCCGTGAAGGTTCTGCCGCTCAAGAAGTTGAAAGATATGGCGTAGGTGTTGGCAACGCGGTGGCCGCGCCCGCGCCGGCTGGGGTGGCGCGGGCGGCGGCCAGGTGCGCCGGCCCGAAGGGCCGCAGCTCGGCGAGTCCGGTCGCCGACGGTCGGCCGGTAACCCGTCGGGGACCCTGAGCGCCGGCACCTTGAGGATGGCGCTTCGGAGGTTCATCTCCCGGGATACCCGCCGCGGCCGCGGCGGTACCGGACGGGTCCGGATGTCTGCGGGCCGACGTCGACGCTCGCCGTGACCTCGGGCGTGGTGGCAGACTCGGCCGCGATCGCGTTGCCGCGGGTGATCGTCGGCGCAGCGCTTGCCTCGAGGCGGTCTCGCCGCTCCGCGTCGGCGCCTTCGACGTGTTGCCACACGTTCCGGGCGACGGGGATTATGGCGTATCTGTCGAATGGGGTACGATCGAGCACGCGCGAGGGCTGGGGTGTGTTGACCAAGAGACGGTGACAGTCATGACAAAGCTGAGTTCGGACGAGTTGGCACAACGACTCAAGGTAATCTATGCCGCTGTTGGCGAAAACGGCCAAGCTGCCGGAGGCGTGTTTGGGCTGCTCTATGCTGCTCACTTAGAAGCAGGCAGTAGAGACCGGTCACCCAACGGAATCGCACGGCGCGCGGAACTTACCTGTGGCGTGGATGTCAACACAGGGTTCCTGACCGCCAGTTATGTACATGCCAACCTGCGAGCTGAGTACGCCCACTTGGGGCCAGACGCCGCGTCCGTAGCTCCCTGATTCTGATGAATGGTCGGCCAAGGTGGCGCGCCGGGCCGACCCGCGGCGGCGGAGTGTCGCCGCCGGCCCGGCCCGAGGCCGGCGAGCCTTCGTTGAGCGGTGCGATTCGATTATGCTCGGGAGGAGCGAGTGACCATGGCCGACAACAAGATGGCTTCCGGGACGGAGATCGTCTTCAAGAAGCTCAAGGCCGTCGCTGCTGAACCGCGGCTCGTGACGTACGGGGAGCTGGCGGATGCCGCGGGACTACAGCCCAGGATCATCGGCCGCCGGCTGGACGACATCCACACCAGGTTGTGCCAGAAGATGCCGGGACTGCCCTGGCTGGTCGCCATCGCCGTGTCGAAGACCACCGGCTTACCGAGCGAGGGCCTCCTGGCGCGGCGGGGCAAGAACATCGAGCTGAATCTGAAGAACCCGAACGACCGGGCGTGGTGGCGCGCCATGGTCCTGCACGTGTTCGCAACGGACTGGTCGCACATCGAGCTGTAGGCCTTGGCCGCGGCCCTCGTGGCTGAGCGGAACCGGGAGAGCATCGCATCGTGCGGCGCGCCCCACTCCCGTCACGTCACGGCGTCCAATGACCTCTCATCGCCATGATCAGCGCGGAGCGCCAGCGCCGACAACGCGAGCGCCTGCGCGCCGCTGCCGAGGGGCTGGCCGCCGAGACGGTGGCGGCATGGATCGCCAGGAGCAGGCGCGAGCAGCGCAGGTCGCGGCCGAAGACCAAGCCGGCCCGATGGGCAGACGCCCTCGCCGAGCTCCGCGGCTCTGGAGGCCGAGTACAAGGCTTTGCGCGATCATCGGCCCGATTCCCTGACCGACTCCCGCACCGTCGAACTGATCGAGGAGATATGCGACATCGACCTCGACGATCTCGATGTCGAGCTGCCGCGAGGGTTCGGCCGGAACTGAACGCCGCGGCCACCGCTGCCGCGGCCGCTCCAACAGCGCGTCGGCGCAGAGCCGAGGGATCGTCGTCGTGGCCGGCAGGATGGTTCGAGCGCCGCGAGAGGTGCCGCGAACACGAGGCGGCCGCTCGCGGTCGGGTGTCGAGCTGCGGGCCCTTGGCCGGCGAGCACCCTGTACCCTCTGAATGACATCGCGCGGTTGAACGCGTGAAGGTCGGGCAGGCTGTCGGGAGCGACCCTGCGAGCATCCCGTGCTTCGAGCACCTCCTGCGGACTCGTGCCCCGGCAGCCAGCCATTGATGAATGCCCCGTGGGGAGTTTGCGCCGAAGCGCCCGTGCAGGGAAGGGCAGGCATCGTTGGTGCGCCCGGTTGCCCACTGTTGGAGCGCGATGGCGAGACGCTGCACATGATCGCGGCGCGGACCGAAAACGAGGCGGCCGGCGGAACCGGAGAGACGGACGATGTTGAGAGGCGTGCTGGCGATTCGCGGACAGGCGGCGGCGCGGGGCTACGGGTTCGTCGCGGTCGAGGGACGCGAGGACGACGTCTTCGTCCTCGGCTCCGAGGTAACCGACGAGCACGGCGGGCCGGCGACCCGTGGGGAATGGTCGGCGTTGGACGGCCGGGCGGTGGAGATCGGCGATGTCATCACGACGGCCCGGGGCGACCAGGCGACGAACGTGCGGCTGCTGCCGGTCGAGAACGCCTCGACGGACGGCGGCGCCGAAGCCTCGACGGCCGCCGGCGACGCGGGGGTACCGGAGGATGCGGCGAACGAGGAGCCATGGGCGGCCGGGATCCGCGCGCACCTTGAGCTTCGGGGCTGGACGCAGGGCGAGTTGGCGTCGCGGTCCTCGTTGAAGCTGGATACGGTCGGCGCGGTCCTGCGGGGCGACCCCACCAGCACCCGCACCCTGACCGCGATCGCCGCCGGGTTCGGCGTCGGGGTCGCGGCGCTTTTCGACGCCGGGGCCCCCGAGCCGGCCGACCACTGGACCGCGGCGCTGGAGCACCTCGACGCGGCGGGCCGGACACTGGCCGCGGCGAACGTCGACGCGACCCCGCGCCCCGAGCTGACCCCGGACGCGGCGGTCGACGTCGAGCGGGCGGCCCTGGCGGTGCACCGGGCGCTGGAGGCGATCGGCGAGGCGGCGGCGGAAGTCCGGGTGGGGCGGGCGCTGGTCGCGTTCGTCCGGGGCGCGGAACCCGCAGAATCCTCGGGTCGATGAGCGGACCCGCTACGCGGCACAGCGGCGAGGAGGCGACCCCGCGCGCGAGCCTTTTGCCCCATCCGGGGGGGCACCGAAAACAGCCGCCGGACGGTTTCGAGACGCTGGCCGACGCCGGCGCCGCGCTCGCGGAGGCGGACCCCGCCGCGGAACTCGAAAGGGCACGCGGCCAGGACGCCGAGAGCACATCGGGATGACCCCGGTCCGGCGGAGAAGCTGGCCGGTTCCCAGGACCTCCGCCGCCGCGGCCGCCCAGCGGCCGATATCCGTACCCGGGCCCTCGACGCCCCCGCGGCCGAGGTTCGCTCCATCGTGCGGGCCGCGGGGCAAGCCTCACGACGCGGGCCTTGCCGCGCCGGCGCCGGCCTCGGCGCAGGCGCGCTCGAAGTCGCGGTAGCGCCGACCGCGGTCCGTCACGATGGCGGTCGCCGCGGCCGCGGGGGTCGGGAACTCGCCGACGTCGAGGGCGGTCCGCAGAGCGCGTCGAGGTTGGGCGCGGACGTCCGGGCCGGCGTGGCCGATGTCGAGGACCGGACACGGCCCGTGGTACCTCCTGGCCGCGGCGCCGCCCGCCGGGCCGCTCCCTCGAGCGCCGCGTGCACGACGGACCAGATCCTCACGGGCGCGTCGCACCCGAGCAGGTCGGAGGGGGCCTCCACGACGAGCAGCGTAGCCCGGCCGCGCGGCCGGGCTCGACGAGGTGAAGTTCCCCGCCGGGGCGGACCGTGAGTCCGCCATCGAACATCGGCGGGGCTCGCTAGTAGGGGTGTAGCGCGGCGGGGTGACGGTCCACGGCTCGGCGTCGAAACCGATCGCGTGACCGGAACGAGGGGCTCGGGAGGGCGCGCCGCCCCTGTTCACCCGCGGAGCAGAAACCGTCCCCGCGGCGGCCGTGCCCTACGGCACGCACTCGCCGATGGCACGCGGACAAAACGGGCCGCGAGATGGACAAAACCGGATCCCGCGACCCGTGAAGGTCAACTGAGAAAATACCTTGGACCGCTTAGCCTTTCTTGCTCCTCTTGCCCCGCTCAGGGCTCAACAGAACTTCAGTTCTGCCGATATGCTTTCCAAGGTGGAACGCAGCGTTGATGACTCCGAGTATCACTGCCACGCAGGTAGGTACTACTACTTCAGGGCTCAACATAGAACCCCTCCCTTCAGTGTAGTAAACCGTCGTGCGCCAGCAGCGGGGGGAATCAATCCGCCCCCTGCCTCCCCCGGAGTCGACTACCGTAAAAGCTCTCTTTGACTCCTCCTTCTTCACTCCAGCCTCGGTAAGCCGACCCGATCCGAAGGACCACCCAGTAACCCCAGCCGGCCCAAGGCAGGACGAGAATCAAGGCTACTACTCGCAGCGTAGCGTACCTTGATGAGTCCATGCAAGTGGCCTTGATTCCGTGGGGTGCACGACATTCATGTTGGATGGCGCCAGACGGGCCTTCGCGAGTCGCGGCCGCTTCGAAGGACCTCTGTGGGAGCGACGAGGAGGATGCAGCAGCGCAGGGCGAGGATGGCCTTTGGCGCCGGCCTCGACGACGCCCGAAGAAGGGTACCGACCAGATTCGTGTAGAGTCGAGGGGGGAGGCGCGTGGCCGGTAGGGCATCGGTGGCGCTTCCGGCGCTTTGCTTTCGCCCCGGGCCGCGACCGCGTCGACCACCGGCGTCTCGATCCACCGGCACCAGGGCGTCCGTTATCTCTTCACCACCTCCCCCGCGCCGCCGGCCTCTCCCCTGCCGTCGACGAGCCTCTCGAAGCGCTCGTAGTCGTTCACGAGCGCATGCGCCAACGCGTAGAGCCGTTCCACGGCGTTCTTCGCCCCCGTCGAATCGCACCTCGATCCGGCCGCGCTCAACCGACACCCCGTCCGGCAGAGGGTACCGACCGGATCCGTGCGGAAATACACGGTAAGGGCTCAGCTCACGCCCTGGGGTGCTCCCGAGCCCGGCCTGCGGGGGCACGGGAAACCGGCGGCGGGAGACCCGCGGCGACCGCCTGGTCGTCAGCGAGCTCTCGGTGGTGACCCCACCAGCGACCCTGACGGACGACCCACAGCGGCGTCGAGACGCGCTATCATGATGCCCGCGACCATCGGGGCAGGGAAAGAGCACCCACGTGGCCACCGCGCAACCCGCCGTCAAGCTCACCTAGTTCGGCCCCGTACCGGGCGTTGACCAAGTTGAGGGCTTCGCCCCGGCCGCCGGCCGGGAAGAACTGGCCATCGCTGGAGGCGGTCCGCTCCGTGCCCCAGAAGGCGGCCATCGGTAGCGCGGCCTGGGCCTCGACGACGACGGCCAACGCCCGGTCGAACGCGTCGCCTTCCACATGCCAGCGGGCGATGCGCATCAGCTCCCAGAACCCGTGCGTGGTCGTGGCCTCGGCCATCTTGCGCAGGCCAAGGTTGACTCCCTCGGCGAGCAGCACGTTGAGCAGACCGATGCGGTCGCGGCAGGGCTCCCCGGTTCGCAGGTGCGTGAAGGCCTCGGTGAACCGGAGTGGCGTCGTCCACCTCGAGGAGGATGTCCGTGATGCGCGCCTCGGGCATCCGCCGGTAGAGGTCGGCGACCAAGTCAGCGGCCCCGTCCGGCACGGCGGTTTCCGTCCTCTCGACGCGGAGAACGCTGTCTTCGATGCTCCCGCCAGCGATCGCACCGGCCCGCACCGCCAGACGGCGCAGGCCCTCGTCCAGGGCGAACCGGCGCTCGGCGAGCCAGTCGTGCGGACTGGCCGGGGCCGGCAGGCTGCGGTCGGCATCAGCGACGACGGGAGGAGTTGACAGCAGCGCCTTTTCGGATGTCGCCGTAGCGGCGCGACCGCGCTAGCCAGACGTCGCCGGGGCGGAACGCGGCCCGCAGGTGGAACAACACCGCCGTCTCCCAGAGGCGGTGATCGGATTGGGTGCGCAGCAGCCGCCTCCACTTCGAATTCGGCCGCAGGAAGCCGGTCGGCCGCGCCGTGCCGTCGCTGCGCAGGACGCCGACCGCGTCCAGCAAGGGCTCGGCCGCCGGCGAGCGCGGCCGCGCCTGTCCTCGGCCGCGATCGGCGGCGGTAACCGGCGAGCCCCCGGGGCCGTTCGTTCCCCGGCCCGGACTCGGGATCGCCTCTCTCGGGGTTTCGGGATCGTGTTCTGTCCGCCGAGCATGCGCAGGATGGCGACCGGCGAGGCGCTCTGGCGATCCTGGTCGTGGGGAGCTCAGTGGCCAGCCGCTCGGTGGTGTTGTCGTGGTCCGCTTGTCCCGCCGCGACCAGCCGCTCGGACGACGTCGTCCGTCTCGGCCGCGAGTCGTGAAGGTGGAGCGCGACGCCGGCGGCGTCGACGCTCCGAGAATCTCCTCAACGTCGGTCAACGCCTTGTGATCTCGGTCTGGGGGACCGGAAAGCGGGGCGGACGGCGGAACCGGAGGAACGGACGATGTTGAGAGGCGTGCTGGTGATTCGCGGCCAGGCGGCGGCGCGGGGCTACGGGTTCATCAAGGTCGAGGGGCGCGAGGACGACCTTTTCATCCTCGGTTCCGAGATAACCGACGAGCACGGCGGGCCGGCGACCCGTGGGGAATGGTCGGCGCTGGACGGCCGGGCGGTGAAGATCGGCGATGTCATCACGACGGGCCGGGGCGACCAGGCGACGAACGTGCGGCTGCTGCCGGTCGAGAACGCCTCGACGGACGGCGCCGAAGCCTCGACGGCCGACGCCGACGCGGGGGTGCCGGAGGATGCGGCGAACGAGGAGCCATGGGCGGCCGGGATCCGCGCGCACCTTGAGCGGCGGGCTGGACGCAGGGCGAGTTGGCGTCGCGGTCCTCGTTGAAGCCGAATACGGTCGGCGCGATCCTGCGGGGCGACCCGACCAGCACCCGCACCCTGACCGCGATCGCCGCCGGGTTCGGCGTCGGGGTCGCCGCGCTGTTCGACGGTGCGGCCCCCGAGCCGGCCGACCCCTGGACTGCGGCGCTGGAGCATCTCGACGCGGCGGGCCGGGCGCTGGCCGCGGCGAACGTCGACGCGACCCCGCGCCCCGAGCTGACCCCGGACGCGGCGGCCGACGTCGAGCGGGCGGCCCTGGCGGCGCACCGGGCGCTGGAGGCGATCGGCGAGGTCGCGGCGGAAGTCCGGGTCGGGCGGGCGCTGTCCGCGTTCGTCCGGGGCGCGGAACCCGCAGAATCCTTGGGTCGATGAGCGGACCCGCTACGCGGCTTACAGCGGCGAGGAGGCGACCCCGCGCGCGAGCCTTTGCCCCCAATTCCGGGGGGGCACCGAGGACAGGCGCCGGACGGTTTCGAGACGCTGGCCGCCGCCGGCGCCGCGGCTCGCGGAGGCGGACCCCCGCCGCGGAACTCGAAAGGACAACGCGCGTCCACGTCGCGCCGGCGTCCCGCCGCGGCCGCCCAGCGGCCGATATCCTCACCCGGAGCCTGTCTCCCGGAGCGTCACCCGGCCGCGACCATCGCGCTCGAAGGCCGCTGCCAGCACCGCCGCCGCGCCCCCGGCCTGGGCCGTCGCCATCGGGCCAGATCGTCACCGGACCGGACCACGCCGCGACCGCCGGCGTCTGCAGGCCTGACGTGCCCGCCACGCCGCTGACCGTGGATCCGCCCAGGCGGCCGTGGCGCTCGACCGCGCCGAACGCGCCCTCGCGGATATCGACAGCGACGTCCGGATCCCGGACCGCCGTCAGAAAACCGGCTGGTGAGGGTGGCGCATGAGCCCCGCACGACCGCACCTGCTCGAGGCCGACCCCGCAGCCCCCGCGCCGACGGCCGGGGGTCTGCCTCTGCTGGTGCGGCTACCGCTCGTAGGCGTCGGATCTGTCGGCCCTGTCGGGCCGGAGCGAGTTCGTCGGCCCGCGCGGGTCTACAAGAGCCGCCACACGGCAACGAAGGCCGCCCGCCGCCTCCGGGCCGACGTTGGCCGATCGGCTCGTCCTGGCCTGCTCGGATTGCCCGAAGTCACGCCCCTCACGACGTCGAGAGCCCCGGTGGTCGGTGGTCGCCCGGGCCGCCCAGGCCCTCGACGACCCCGCGGCCGAGGTTCGCCCCATCGTGCGGGCCGCGGGGCAGCTTCACGACGCGGGCCTTGCGGCGCCGGCGCCGGCCTCGGCGCAGGCGCGCTCGAAGTCGCGGTAGCGCCGACCGCGGTCCGTCACGATGGCGGTCGCCGCGGTCGCGGGGGTCGGGAACTCGCCGACCAGGCGGCCGTCCTGTTCGACGCGGTAGGTCGGCACGTGGCCGATTCCCGGCCCGGGCAGCTCCCAGAGATGGTAGCCGTCCCGGGTCGCCCGGATGAGAGTGCGGGTGGGGAAGGCTTTCGGCATGTCGGCGCGGCCCAGGGTCCGATAACCGGACCTGATGTTAACCTCCCGAGGGCCGCAAACCCCCCGGATTCCGGGGCACTTCCGCGCAATCGGCTCGTTATCGACCCGCGCCTTCGCCTCGAAGTCGGCTCGTTCGGCCGCGGGGGCTCAGTCGCGGCCGAACCCTCCCCGCAGGCTCGACATCGAGGGCGTCGAGATCCACATCGCGGCGTCGGCAGGGGCCCGGTCGGCGGCCATCAGGGCCACCGGCCACCAAGGGCGGTTCGTGGTGGGCGCGGACATCCGGGCCGGCGTGGCCGACGTCGAGGCCCGGACAGAGCCCGTGGTACTCCTGGCCGCGGCGCCGCCCGCCGGGCCGCCCCTGGAGCGCCGCCTGCACGACGGACCAGGTCCTCACGGGCAGCGTCGCACCCGAGCAGGTCCGAGGGGCTTCCACGACCAGCAGCGCGTAACACGGCCGCGCGGCAAGGGCTCGACGAGGTGAAGTCCCCGCTGGGGGCGACCCCCACCGTCACGAGCTTCGCTTCGTCGCGGGTCGACAGTCGACCTTGTCCCGGCGCACCGCCGACGGCCGCTACGTCACCCGTTCAGCGCGGGAAGCCGGGGCGACTCGTCCCGCCGCGCTCAAGGTATGATCCCCAGGCGATGACGAACGGAAACACGACAGACCGATCCACGTGGGCCGCAATGTCAGGCGTCTGGACGTTCCCCGAATCGCGCGCCGAGTACCGCCGAACAGAAGACGTTTCGCAAACGCCGGTCGGCGTGCTGCTGTCCCCGTGCCGAATCCGAAACGGCCGTGTGTCTGCGCGGATACATCTAGAGAACCCCGGTGAGGACGCCGGCCGCCTGCTGCTCGGGTATAACGTGGCTACGGGCGGCTACTACTCCGCAGGATTAGGGGGCTACAACCGCGCCTACGTTATTGACGAACACGTGCCGGGACTTGGTTGGCAGCCAGTTGCGGTCGAGGGGAGTGCGGCCCAGCTTGACGGGGCGACAACGTATGCCGTCGCGGTTGACATCAGCGGTCAGAGGCTACGACTCACGGTGAACGGTGTCGAGGTCATGGAGCAGCATCTGCCGCACCCGCTCGAAGGCTACCAAGCCGGATTGTTCGCCTGGGGAACGGGACCGGTTGCATTCGAAGACATCGAATCGTCGGAGCGGCGTCGAACAGCCTTCGTGGTGATGGAGTTTAGCGAACCCTTCGACAGTCTGTATACCGAAGTCATCCGTCCTGTGTGTAGAGAGATGCACGTCAACGCGACCCGGGCCGATGACATCTTTCGCCCAGGCCTGATCCTACAGGACATCATTTCGGGCCTAGTCGAATCTGATGTGATCATCGCGGAGATTACTCCACCGAACCCCAATGTCTTCTACGAGCTTGGGTATGCCCACGCTCAGAACACGCCGACGGTGCTTCTGGCCCTTCGTGATCACTCCCTGCCGTTCGACATCAGGGGGCACCGGGTTATCTTCTACGACGATTCCATAAGGGGCAGGTCCGAGGTTCAAGCCGCGCTAACGCGCCATCTCTCCAGCATCTTCGGGGACCGCCGGGACGTGACGGATCGGTCGGGCGACAGCGGGGGTGAGTGAACGCACGCATGACGGTTGAGACGCGGCAAGCGGCTCGATAAAACGAGGGTATGCGCCCGTTGCCCGCGTCGTCCGACGCGGACGGATGCTGCTCACCGCGGTGATGATCTGACAAGGGCGGGGGGCTGCGGGCGGCCGGAGGTCCGCCGGCCGACGTCGACGAGCTCGTCGCGCCCCTCGGACGGAGGCCTCCATCTGGTCCGGAATCGGCGCGACCGCGGGCGGCGAGGCGGACGTCCTCGACGACCGCGGCGGCCGGTGACCTCGGACAGCGGGTCGAGATCCTCGCCGCGGGGGAGCGGGAGAGGACGTTCGCGCCAGCGCTGGGCGACTTGGCCGTCGTCGCCGGCGGTCGGCTCCGTATACTTCGCCGCGGAGGACCTCCAGACAATGATCCCAGCAGCAGTCGTCGGTGTCGCGGCGCTGGTCTCGGTTGGGCAGGATCCGGTGATCGACGAATCGTCGGAGGTGGCCGTGTCATGGGGCCTGGAGGAGCGACTCGAGGAGGAGCTCGAGCTTGCCGTGCAGGTCCTGGCCGACGATCGGGGCTTGGTGGATCCGGGTGATGTGGCTGAATGGATACGGGAGCGGTTCCGGCTTTTCAACTTCTGCGAGGCGGTAAGGGTGGGCCTCGTCGTCGATGCCGGGGACGCACCCGCAGGATTCGAGATCGAGGACCGCGTTCGGGTCGCCGTTGAGAGCCGGTTGCGTGCGGCCCGGCTATTCGCGACGAGCGAAGGACCGCTGTTGGTGTTCCAGGTCCATGTTTTGGGCCTGGAGGTGGGGAGGTCCGCGGTGTTCAGCGTCCGGTTGTTCTTCGCCAAAACGGTCGCGGACACGGCGACCGGCATTCCGGAGCTCGCGGCAGTGTGGGAGGCACCGCCGTATCTCGGTGTCTCGCTTAATCCCGAGGACGTGGTTTCGGCGGTGTCCGGAAGGCTCGATCACTTCGTCGCGGAGTACCTGCGGGTGAACGAATCCGCCTGCGGGGGGCCTGGTCGATGACGCCCCCCCGCCCTGCGGCCGCCGCGCGGTTGCGGCGATTCAGTTGCGGCCGAAGCCGCGGGGCAGCTCGACGTCGATGGCGTCGAGGTCGATCCGGCCTAAACGTAGCCTGTCCCCGCGGGGGCGCGCTGCCGTCCAGGCCGCTGGGGGGGTGTCGTCCGTCTCCCCGCCGCCGCCGGCGGCTACGCTCTCCCTCCGGCACCACCTCAACACCGAGGTCCCGATCTCAGTACCGCCAGCGGTCGAGACAAGCCCCGTCGGCGTCGACCGCCTCGACCTAGACAGCCCGAACCGCGCCGAGCTCGCCCGGGACCCTGAAGCGGTAGACCAGCGCCCCCGGGGCGCCGAGGGGCAGGCGCGGGTAGAGCCCGATCCGGACCGCGGCCGAGGCGGTCAGTCAACGCACCGACGGCACCGGGTAGCCGGGCCAGACGCTGCGGCGCTCGGCATCGGGGCAGGACCGCGGGCGGCTTCGGCCGCGGCGGCAGGGCCCGGTCGGCGGCCATCAGGGCCACCGGCCACCAAGGGCGGTCCGTAGAGCGCGTCGAGGTGGGCGCGGACGTCCGGGCCGGCGTGGCCGACGTCCGTCGAGGAGGAGGCCTCCAGTCGGCCCGGAACCGCCGACGCCGGCCTCGACCTCGAGCCGGACGCTCAACCGGCCCAAGCGGGGCACAGGCGCGTCAGCTCGACCGGACCCTGCTCACCCGGCGCGACGTCGAACGGCGTGTCGAAGGGCCAGGGCGGCGACGCTGCCGAGCTCGTCGGCAAACCAGGCGCTCCCGCGCACGAAGCTCCTGCAGCAGCTCAAGAAGCACCTCGGCCGGGCCGCGTTCCGCGTCGAGGAGGGGAGACGCGCGCGCCTGGTCGCCCGCGGAGACCATGAGCGCGAAGCTGGCAGACCTGTCCGATTGGGGGGTGTCGGTCGAGCGCGGATCGAGGTGCGGTTCAAACGTCGGGCGTGGTGGCGAGCTCGGCGGCGATCTCGTTGCCGCGGGTGAATCGTCGACACGGGCCGGGGGCTCCGCCACGAGGCGGTCTCGCCGCTCCACGTCGCCGCCTATATCCGGACGAAACCCAGGGTCGGCGCCGACCGTGAAGCAGCGCTTGGCCGCGATCCGCATGCTCGGCGACTGGGCTCGTCGTCAGCCAAAGTCCTCCCGGTGAACCGCGCCGCGGCGGTCCGGGGGCCGAAGCACGTCGTCACGAAGGGCGCGACGCCGGTCCTGTTACCGGTGGAGGCGAGGAAGCTCCTCGAGACGATCGGACACGGGCACCCTGGCCGGTCTGCGGGACCGGGCGCTTCTCTCGGTCATGCTCTACAGCTTCGCCAGGGTCAGCGCGGCCTGGGAATGCGGCGGCAGGACTACTTCGGGCAGGCGAGCCGGGGGGTGGCTGCGGCTCCACGGGAAGGGCGGGAAGCGGCACGACGTGCCGGCCCACCACCGGGGGGCCGCCCGCGGTCGTGGTGTCGACCTGCGCGCCCTGGCCGGCGAGCACCCGCAAGCCCACGCCGCGGGCCGCCAGGTCCTGCACGGTGTTGACCAGGTGGGCGAGGTTCCGGCCGAGTCGGTCGAGCTTCCAGACGACGAGCACATCGTCCTTCCGCAGGGCCCGCAGGCAGCTGTCGAGCCCCGGCCGGTCGTCCCGGACGCCGGACGCGAGGTCGTCGTAGACGTTGACCGCGTCGACGCCGGCCGTCCCCAGGGCGTCGCGCTGGAGGTCCAGCGACTGCGAGCCGTCGGCCTTCGAGACGCGGGCGTAACCGATCAACATCTGTCGCAAACGGTCGTTTGGGACATCACGGTGCGGAAATACACTGCAAGGGACTCCGCGGGAGCGGGGTTGTCGAGCTCGACCCCGAACAGGCGCGCCCGACTAGCCCCAGGCACCGCCCCCTGGGACCTGGTCGCACCGCGGGAGTCGAGCAAAGAGTTCGGGCTACGCAATGGGGCTCGATGGCCCTCACGAACGCCGAGCGGCCGCGCCGCTTCCGCGAGCGCCGCGCCGCCGGCGTCCCGATCCGTGGTCCTTGATGATGTCGAAACCGAGTTTCGAGAGAATCCGATGCGCGTCTTGTGCCCCGAAGCCCCACGGCCGCGACATGACCAGCCGAAGGACTTGCTTGATTGGGAAGCGCCGGCCGTGGAGTTCGACAAAGTACTTGTACCGGCCATCGATCGGGGTCGTTGGCGGAACGTCGCGCGTAGCTGTACAGATGTCGGCTGGCGCGATCGAGAGCTCCCTGCCACGGAGCGTGAAGTTCTGCCGGGCCCGCGCGTCGTCGTCGGTCATCTCCGGATCTCCTCCAGCATCCGGACGTGCAGTAGCTCCGAGCACCCGGTCGAGCTGATCCTCGCACACGCCACACCTTCGGGCCGCGAGCTGGGGAGCCTCTATCAACCTCTCCATGTCGTCGAGGAACGACGGGCAGTAGTCCTCGTCGACGTGCTTG
Source organism: Vicinamibacterales bacterium (assembly GCA_965261285.1). Taxonomy (GTDB): domain Bacteria; phylum Acidobacteriota; class Vicinamibacteria; order Vicinamibacterales; family UBA8438; genus JAJEEA01. The sequence continues at coordinate 2,016,516 of OZ253457.1, forward strand.
CTGTTCCAGAGGCCGGAGCCGGCAACTGGCCGCACGTATCGCATCCATCACGGCAAGGATCACCGGCAGCGCGAACGACGACGGCAGGTGGATCGTGGGCCCCGTGATCATCGACGACTTCTCTGACGCTCGGGGCCAGGCTCCTTCTACAGTCGCGGCGGACGCGGCAGTCGTCGCTGGAACGGCCGAGCCAGCCGGGCGACGGCTGATCCAGCGCCTTGCGATAGCCGCTCAGAAGCGCAATGGCGTTACGCTCGATCTTTCCGCGGTCGCTTCCCTGGGCCGCGTTCGTCTCCGACGTTCAGCCACAGAAACGGCATGGCACGGATATGGCAGTCTGACTCTCGCTTCGAGTTCCGTCTCCGTCAGCCCGCGGGGCGACCGCCCCTTGACACCGACCCGGTCGAGCCCGCGCCGCTTCGCCGCCTTGCCTGGACGTTTCCAGGATGGCGGTAGATCGATGCCGCCCTGCTGCGCCAGCGCCCTGCCGACGAGCCCGCGGAATATCGAGCCCCGATGGTTCCCGTTGCAGGAGCTCGCTGCGCCGCGATGCTGCCTCAGCCGTTGCCATAGCGTGCTTCGGCTCTCGGCCTTTAGCCCATGGGTTCCGACCCGCACGATGCGACACCCTGCGCCCGAGCCGGAGCGCTCTTCCCCGTCTTCGCAGAAGAAGTAGACCCCGAGTTCCGGCCACTTCATGCGGCGGCCGTTGCAGTCGGCAAGCTTGCGTTTCCCGCAGATGCGGGCTTCGAGTCGGGCGAGCAGGTCGTAGAAACGCTGCGTGTCGGCGAGGCGGTCAGCCATGAAGACACATTCTCCCCCGGATCCCTGAGTAGGGTGCGCGGGTGCTCGCCGCCTACCAAGACGTGAAACAGGATACCCCTGGAGCTGCTCTCGCCGCACAGCACCCACGGGCCCCGGATGCCCCCCGGTCTTTCGCGGAGCCGGTCGAATCTGAGGGGGCGGGGGGGAGTTGCCGCGGGTCTTCCGGTTCCAGCTGTCCGGGGCGGAGGCGCGTCCGCCCCCGGTATGCTGCAGGGGGTCGGTCGTGATGACCAGCGGCGAGCTGATGACCCCGGGCGAGTCCACCCGGGAACCGAACGGGCCCCCTCTGGTTCGGGGGGCTGCGCTCGATCCAGACAGCGACCAAAGTCTTGGTGCCTTGCACCCGACGAAGACCTGGTCGACGCCCTCATCGTCTGGGTCACGGCCGAACCGCGCTCGAGCTCGGCCGCGGCGGGCCGGGGTGAGGGGATCAGCTCAAACGCGGGTGCATTCTCAGCCCAGCAGCAAACGCTTCAAGTTCCACTCCTCGCGTCCCTCGCAGAACCCCCAGGCGGTGGCGATACCGAATATCAGGTACCCCTCGGCGACGCCGAAGTAGTTCAGATGATTCGTCAGAAACCCTCCCCCGTAAAGGAAGTACGGCCCGTCGCCATTGGTGAGGGCAGTGCTCCCGTTGCCGCAGCGCGCGCACCTCCTGTGTGTCCGACGCGACAGCGGATTGTGCGGCTCGTCCTCGAAGCGGAAGACGGTCCCCTCGCAGCGTGTGCAGACCCGCGTGTGGATGTTGGGATGACTCCTCAGCCGCCCCAGCTCGCGCCTCATACGTTCCTGGGTCGTCCATTCCTGGTGATACTTCTGGATCTCGTAGTACGTCGTCTTCGCGCTACGGAGCGCCTCTGGGAGGCCCAAGAGGAGGGCAGGACCCCACGATTCCACCAAGCCCGTGAACAGTGCGGTGACCCCCAGCAGCCCTCGCGTGGCCGGTGGCGGAAGGCGCGCCGGCAACACCGTCGCCGTATAGTCCCATTGCGCTGACGCGCACCTAGCGCCCGCTCTTTGCACTCCACCGAGCGTTACCATGTGCCGGGGCTGCCGGGCCATTGGTCCAGTCTACCGCATTCCCGCCAGTACGGCCGACCACCGAAGGGCGATGTCATCGTCACCAGGCGATGTAGAACGCCTTCTCAAGACTCGCCCGGCTCCGGACCTGAATGCCCGTACTCCAGGGCCTTCCTCGTCTTCCCCGAGGGCGGCTCGTGGTCGTCGAGCCATCGGCTCCGTCGAGCCAGGCGTGGAAGCGGGCGGAGCGCTCCGAGAGTACGCGGGGGCGGTTGCCGGTCCGCCCCCGGCGCGCTCCGACGCGTGAACGCCCGCAGAGCCTCGTCAGGATCCGTTGCGGTTACCGCTCCCCGTGCGCAGAATCTTCGAACAGCGACCGCACCCGCAGGCTGCAATTCTTGCGATCCATTCAGCTGCCCGGCAGGTCGGCGCCGGGGCTAACGAATCTGGAACGCCGCTTGCGTACAGCGAGCGGTGATGTCCGAGGATTGGCTGGTCGAGTGCATGAACTTGCGGAGCGTGCGGCACGATGTCGGCGGCCCAAGCGGTCCGGGCGACGTGCAATCGGTGCTGCGGCACCCTGGTGGTCGACCGCTACCCGAATGGGGAGGCTGTTGGCGTGCCGGGTGTACTACGTGCGCGTTCGACCTCTGGCCGGACTCCACTCCCCTCCACCGGGTGTTCGGGGCTGAGGGCGACCGCGGCCACATCGGTCCGGTCGACGCCGCCGAACGCTTGGTGTCGCTGCCGGCGGGCTGGCAGCCTGGGGCGTCCGCGCGCGACGTCGGTGGTACGGCTGTCGACCTCGATCACTGTCCGGTCACGTCACGGTGCGGCTTGAGCCTCTCGCTGCTCTGCAGCAGATTGCAGGGAGCGGCGGTGCGTGAAAAGCGGGTCGTCGAGCGGGGTGACCCCGAGGGCCCTGCGGGCGTTCCGGTGCTCGGTCTGCCCTCGGCGCCCGGTGCCGACGACGACGTCGACCAGTCGGACGCGGCCAGGGCGACGCGACAGTCGAGCCTGGCGCGGCCGTTCGCGTGCCTGCCCATCACCGGCATGTCCGTCGACGTGAGGTTCGCGACCTCGAGCGTGCGCCCGACCAGCGCCGGTGGCGGCTCCCGGTTGTCGGCCGCGCCGGCGGTGCATCGACGGTCACGCTCCGTCGTCATCACCCACTCGATCCGTTCCGCAGCCGCGGGGGGACGGCGTCCGCCGGCCCGGCCAGCGATTCCGGGAGGGCTCGCGCCGACCGGGGGGGCGCTGTCGTGACGTTCTCGTTTCCCGGCGTCGCGGCCGTGGTGTCCAGGAAGACCAGCGCGTCCCGCCGGCGCTCGAAGGCGGCGTGATGATGCCAGCCGCCAGCGCGGTCCTCGCAACGTTCGTGAACCTCCCAGCGCGGCCGGGGGTTCCGGCTCCCTCCGGAGGGGCGGGTCCGCACGACTCGCCACGTGCCGTCCGGTGATCGGTATTCGCGGGGGCCGTACTTGTCGTCCTGGTGGTGAGGAATCAGCTTCATCGCGCCTCCGTTCAAGGCGGAATCGACGGTGTCGGCCCGGGCGCGGTGGCACCCTCAGGTCGCCACGCCTTCTGCAGTCGCCGCCCGAAGCGGTCGACTGTCGCCCACAACCGACCTGGCGAGCCCGAAGCGTTCCCCGTCGTCGGTCACGCCGTCCCGCCTTCGCGGTTGCGTTCGAGCACCGCCTCGCGCACCGCCCGCAGGGCGAGGCGGGCGTCGCCCTGCAGCCGGTGCAGATGTCGTTCGAGGCCCGCGATCGGCGTCAGGTTCACCGGGGCCCGCGCGTCCCGGTGCAGCGCCGACGCGAAGCCCGGCAGCCACCCCGCGGCCTGGTCGGTCGCCTCGACCGCGGCGTCGCGGCCGATGCCTGACGGCATCTCGAGGCGGGCGATGCCAGCCCAGGGACCCGCCCACGGCCCCGGATCACCAACGCGCAGGTAGCAGCCGTAGAGAGCGTCCTTCATCGCGAAGAGGCCCGACCGTTCCCCGGCCGTCAGCTCCGGCACCCTGACCCAGTGCTCGCGAGCGAGCATGCGGCGGTGGTGCGTCTTCACGTAGCCGATGACGGGCAGGCCGCGGCGGTGCCGGATGCCGTGCAGGGGGCCGTCGAGCACCGTCAGCCAACCGCCGTTCGAGAGGGCCTCGGCGATGTCGGCCTCGGCGTCACGCATCAGGCGCTGGAGCTGACGCGCCGCTTCGATGTCGGTTCCGTCGACCGCGTACGGCTCCCAGCGCCAGCCGTCGCGGTGGTCGGGCAGCCGGCCGGGCCGGCCGGCCGTGAAGATGGCGGCGCGCCCCGTCGTCACCTGATCGAAGCGGCCGGTTCGTCCCCATCGACGAGCACCGCTCCCGCCGCCCAGCTTCCCGCCAGGCCCATGCTCACGTCGCCGTCGGCGCCGGTGCGGGTCAGCCGCGCCTCGGTCCGTAGGGTGCCGTCGACGAAGGCGACGCGGCGGGGGCGGTCCGCGTCGGTCGGCCGGTGCACCACGAACGCTCCGCCGTCCTCGACGAGCTCGCACTCGACGGCGTGCGGCGAGTCGTCCGACGCGTGGAAGCCGGGCCCATAGGTGGCGTCGAAGGCCTCGACGCCGAGGGTGCCGGTCCGGTCTGCCGGGTTTTGACGCCTGCGGGCGTACGCCGACGCGGTGACGAATCATGACACTGCCCGTGAACGCCCAGCCCTTCGGAGGGACGGACGGCCGCGCCTGCCACCGGCGCTCCCAGCCACCCCCCGCACCTGTTCACCACGCTTCCCGCACCCTTCCCGCACCGCGTGGGGGCGGACGGTGCGTCCGCCCAACAGTCGATCACGCCGTCCAGGGCCGGATCGGCTCCGGAGGCGAACACGCGGAGGCCTCCGAGCGTCTCGAGCCTCGGCGCATCGCGGGTTTTTCGCCTTCCGGAACACCCGCCGCGGCCGAGGCGGCGCCGACGGGTCCCGGGGCCGCCCTACGGTCGCCGTCGACGAGTTCATCCGTGCGGCTCGTGCACCCCGGTCTCGCCGCCGGCGTCGACGTCGCAGTGGCCGCCGCCGCTGAGCTCGTCGCAGGTCCTCGGACGGGGGTCTCCAAGCGGTGCGGAACCGGCGCGGGCCGCCACCGGCCGCGCCGTCGGGCCGGACAGTCGTCCCGACCGCGGGGGTCCGGCTCCCCGGGACCAGACGAGGACGTCCAATCCGCCGGCCCCCCGGGCGGCCTCGCCGGTCCGCGCCAGTGTCGCAAACCTTCGTTTGCGACACTGGCTGATCGGCTACGCCCGCGTCTCGAAGCAAACAACCCGGACGCCGGCGAGGCGGCGCGGCTCGAGTCGGACCGGCTCCACTTCACGGTTGCCGGGATCCTGTAGGATCTCCAGCGGAGGTGTCCATGAGGGTTCATCTTGCCGCCGCCGCCGTCGCGCTCGCGTTCGTGCTCCCAACTCCCGCCGGTGGGCAGGACGGGTACGAGTACCTGGTGCTCGCGACCACCCGCACATCCACGATGGAACGCGAGATGAACGAGGCAGCGGAGCAAGGCTACCGTTTCGAGGCGGTCATGGGCGGAGACCGCGAATCGGGCGACACGGAGCTGGTGGCGATAATGGAGCGCGATCCGTCGCCGGCCAGACGCCACTACCGTGTGCTGGCGACCTCGGCGACCTCGACTTTGCAGGAGGAGCTGGAGGAGGCCGGGGCGCAGGGCTACGACCATCGCGGGCAGACCATCTACTCGTCGTTCTTCGGCGGGCGGGAGATCGTCGTCGTCCTGGAGCGCGACGAGGATTCGGCCGCACGGTACGACTACGAGCTGCTCGCCACGAACCTGACATCGACCATGCAACAGGAGCTGAGCCGCGCCGGTCGGCGGGGATTCGAAGCCGTCGGACTGACCGTGGGGGAGACCGAGTTCGGCGGATCCGAGCTGGTGGTCATCACGCGCCGCATCGACGCCCAATGATCACGTGCTCGCCGAACCCGCTACGGCCGCCGTCGCCTGTGCGACGGCACACAGGCGCTCCCCGCCGTGGCACACAGTGAACACGTCACACCGCGCGACGGCGCGGTTCCGCCCGGCATGCACGACCGTCGCCCTGGCGATCAGCGCGTCTCCCGCGGCAGGGCGCAAGTACTCGACCGACAGCCCAGCGGTCACGACGCCCCTACCCAACAGGCTCCCGGCCGCGAACGTCATCGTGTTGTCGGCCGCGTAGCAGATCACGCCCCCGTGCACGAATCCGCCCTGGTGGCACAGGTCAGGCCGGATGAGGATCCGCAGTTCCGCCTGCCCGTCGCCCAACCGGGCCAGCTCCGCGCCGACGAGCACGCTGAATGGCTGGGCGGCGAGGATGCGTCGCCCCGATTCGAGTTGGTCGCTCATCCTCCACTGCCTCTTCGGATCGTCCGGTTCCCGGAAGGGTATCCACGGACTCCCAGGATCAAGGGGCACGCCCCTTGGCCCCCTGGCCGTAGTGACTTATTTTTAAATACGCCTAAGTCTAACACGGTCAACAACTTGCGTCAACACCGAAAATCAAGTCGGGAGCGATGAAAGTAACACCCATGCTGTTTTCCCGAGCGAGAGCGAGGCGGTTGGCGTTTCACTCGGGCGGACAGGGAGTCTGCGGGGGCCGAAAGCGGGCGGGAAAGCCGGATTCTCAGCGCTTCACGCCGAAGTTCCGCGTGCTGAACTTGTGCTGCGCCCTCTTCTTCTTGAGGCCGTCCAGCTCCTCGATCATCCCCTCCAGTCTCTCGCGGAGGTCCGCCTCGGCTGAGCCGCCCTCCTGGACGCGATTGATGATCGCGTAGATGGCCTCGATGGACGCCTCGACGGCGCCGTCGAAGTCGGGCGAGAACTCCAGGATGGTCTTGATCGTCACCGTGGATGGATCGTATCACGGGGACTGGTGCAGCCTGCCCGATCGGGCGACGTGCTGTTTTACCCCGGTGAGAGCGGGGCGGTGGGCGTTTCGCTCGGGCGGATAGGGACTATAGGAGCGTCGAATCGACGCGGATCCCAACCTGGGCCAGCTCCCTCACGAGTGCCGGCCCGGCCTCCGCGACGTCGTCGCGGAAGGGGATGTAGATGAGGCCCTGGATGTCGGACGGCCGCTCCATCTCGCACTGGCACTTGATCAGGATCGCGACACGGTGGCGCCCCAACCGGGCCAGCAGCATCCCGAGCTCCAGCACGACGTTCTGGCGCGCTCGACCGTTCTTCGCGCCAGGCTCTCCCTTCACATGCCCCTCGTCGTCGGGGGTGGCCAGCACGACGCCGAAGTCGGCTCCATGCTGGTAGTGATCCAGCTTCTCGATGATGGTCTTCCCGCCGGACGGAAGGCGCCGGAGAATCAACGGCTCCAGCCTCCAGCGGCGGAGCATCGCCTCCAGCTGCGTGAGGGCCTGTTCGTCGTGGCCGTAGACGACGGTCGGAACGTCCTCTCTACGAGCGGCCCCAGATCCTGCCCGATGATGCAGTAGATCATCGACATCTCACGTCGCGGCGGGCGGACTCGGAGGCCGACGCCTTCACCAGCGGAGCCACGGCAGGGTTACCCGGGCGGGGACCCGTCGCGGCAGCGGATTGAGGACGGGTTGGGACTCTTCGCGCAGCTCGCGCTCAAGATCAAGGCGGCTGGCCTTCGTCTCATAGGGCATCGCCCAGATGTGGACGTGGGTCATGCGGCAGCCCAGAGCGCTGAGCCACCTCTCGTGAGAGGGGCCGAGCCGCGTCGAGAAGTCCCCCGTCTCGCCGACGTACAGCGCCGTGCACTCCGCCGGCAGCCCGCCTAGTACTTCCGCCAGGTTGTGCTCGCGCCGGGCGAAGATGTAGACCCCTCCGCCCGGCGGCCACGATGCGGTCGAGGTTGCGGGGTAAGTGTCGAAGAGGCGCCATCCCCACCGGCAGCGCCCGTCAGGGAGACCAGCGAGGATCGGCCTCGTGCCGTAGAAGTGGTCCAGGTAGGCGGGGCTGCCGGGTATCAACATCGAAGTCTCCAGGGTCGTGGCCCAGCGGGGGGCGCGGGTCTCTCTCAGGCCTCCGCCGGGGCGGTGACCGTCTCGGGCCCCAGTTTACACCAGGCCTCACCTCTCCCAGACCGCGGGGTCCAGCCCGACCCTCTTCAGATCCTCGCGCGGAGCTGCAGGGGCTCCGGGCTGTCCATGGCGGCAGACAGCAGCCGATAAGCAAGAGAGCCACTGCGGGTGGAGATGCGGACATCACCAAGCCGCCGAAGCCCGCCGGGGGTCCGCGGCAGATCGCGGATCGGGGTCATGTCGACCTCAAGGCGCGCCTCGGTACCGTTGTTGATTGCTGGGTGCTGTATGCGAATCACCGTCATCGACCAGCCTCCGCGAGATGATCCTGCCTGTTGTCCGTACGGGTGAAGCCATTCTCCTCTTCGAGCCAGGAATCGGTGGACTTGGTGTCCCAGCCCTCGGGGAGCCTGTACCGCTCCCCCTGCGGAAGGGTGTAGTCTCGCTCAGAGACTCCCCAACTGAGTTCGACCTCAACTGGCGGCTCCGAGCTGTCCCAGATCCGGTCGAACCCGGCCTGGATCAGATAATCGCGGACGTTCTGCAGAGTCCAACCCGTCGGGAAGCTGTAGGCGCGATCGCCGAGCGGGTCGCCCTGTTCGCAGAGCCGAAGTCTCTCTGGGATAGGTACAGGGATGATGCTCACCTGCTCACCGCCCAGCCGAGTCGGGCGGTGAGCGACTCGGGTGACTCGTCGACCCGGATGCTGTGGCCGCCCGGTAAGCAGACGTGAGCGCGCCCATCGCCCGTGGTGACCGCGAGGATGTGGGAGGCGGGCAGCCAGAGACGGTCCCTGTAGCCGCTCAATTCGTGTTCGAGAGGGAACGTGTCGCCGATCACGGTCACCTCGACGCTGGCCGCGCCGGCACTGCTACGCCTCTCGTCCTCTTCGCGCAGGAAGCTCACGATCGCCTCCAGGCTCTGGTCGATCCGGGCCAGCGCGTCGGCGATGTCGGTCTTGTCGTCGGGCATCAACGGGTCTCCAAGGGTCGTGGGCTCCTCGCGGGGCCGCGGGTCTCCGGTCCTCGCCAAGTCTAACACCGAGCCGAGCAGTGCAGACGTGATAGAGTCGAGGGTGGTGTAGCGGAGAAGCGGCGTACGCACGAACGCCCCGGTTGGCAGCCGGGGCGTCGCTGCGCGCCGAACGTCAACTCGTAGTCGGCGTGGAACCCGCCGACGATGAAGGGGAACGCCCCGAGCAGGCCTTCGAGGACGGGGGCGAGGCAGGGCGCCTCGATACGTTCGACCGAAGCGACGAACTGGAACTGGGTGACCTCGTCGACGAGGTTGAGGTGGTAGAGGCCCTTGATGTCGTCGAGGTCGCCCTGGTGGACGGAATCCACCCGCAGGTAGCCGGGTAGTCCGGCGGGCTGGGGCCGGCGGCGCTTGCCGATGGCGATGCGCACGGGGCGGGTCGGCGCGCGCGTCGCCCCGCGGCGGTGCTGATAGGTGGTCGAGTGGCGCAGATTGTAGAGGTGCCCGTTGGAGATGGCGGCGAGGCGCTCGAAGCGCTGATCGCCGAACTGACGCCGAGCCCGGACGCAGAGCTGGCGGGTGGCGGGACCGGAGAGGGTGCCGTGGAGGGCGTCGACCTCGGCGAGCAGCCCGATGTCGGCCTTGGTGTAGCGGCGCGGGAACGGGTGCGGCGGTCGGCGGCTGTCAGTGATAGCGCCTGTGGTCCGGTGCTGGCGCAGCAGGCGGGTGACCTGCGCTCGCGAGAGACCGGTCACCTTGACCAGGAATCGGCGGATCACGCCCCTGTCGGCCTTCCCCCGGCCGGGGTAGTCGAACCGTTCCAGGGTCTCGGCCACGAACGCGTAGGCCTCGGCCCGGGTCCGCGGCCGCAGGTCGAGCGGTCGGCTGCCGGCGAGGAACTCCTCAACCTGGTCCAGGGTCTGCAGGCGCTGGGTGTCGAGTCTCACGATCATTCTCCGATGATCCGCGACCCGGCCCCCTTCAGGCTCATTTCACGTTGGAATCAACTCCCCCTTCAGGCTCATTTCACATTGGAAAAGACAGTGACTTGCGCTTGATTTTCGTCTCGGACTACAATGGCGGGGCAAGTGGCGGCGCCGGATGGTACCCGACGCCGCCTAGACACGGCGAGAAAGGTTGGAGCCCCTTCGCCATGCCCGCCAAAGAGTGTAGCGCAGACCCGCGAGTTCGACGCTCTCGCATCACAGCCTGTCGACCGTCAGGTGGTGCATCTGCCCATGGGCGGTGTGCGCCCGATCGGCGCGGGCGGCTCGTGGGTCTCGCTACACCTCCCCGCGCGGACGTGACCGGGCCGAGCGCACGGCCCCGCCCCTCCAACCCTCGACTCGCCGACATCCGCCGTCGGGCCCGAACGCCCCGGCGACACCGGGTGGATTGTGCGTTCGAGGAGGGCTGCAGGTCATGCCCGATGGTCTCTGGCCGCCCTTGGCTTCTGCGTTGGAGATGGCCCGCCGGGTCGTCTACGGTCCCGGCTACCGGCACGCGCGTGAGGGTGCGTGCCGGCGCTCAAGAGGACTCTGTCAGCTCTGCGGCAAGCGGCGGGCCCAGGAGGCCCACCACTGGGCGCTGCGCTATCCGGCCGACGACGAGGTCACCGCGGACGACCTGACGGCGCTGTGCCGTCCCTGCCACTGGCTGGCCACGCTGCAGCGGCTGCTGGACCGCACGGGGGAGCAGCCGGTGTGGCTGGTCCTGGCGACCCCGACGTTTCCGGCCTCGCCGCCGCGCGGCGCCAGGGCCCGCGGTGGCCGGCAGAGCGTCCCCCGCCGGCAGCCGCGCAGTTGCGCCGCACCGGAGCGGCCATCCCCCTCCGAGCCGGGCCCCGGGGAGCCGGCGCTGGCTCTGCGCACCCTGGTTGAGCGCTGCCATCTCGAACTGTTCGCCGGCTGCCTACGGTGCCGGCGTTTCGTGCGGCTCGACTCGACCCCCCACTTCCAGCGCGGGTTCTCGGGGTCGGTGGGCGACCTGCGCCGCCGGCTGTGCTGCTGCCGATGCCGGAGCCGCACGCGGTGGGTCCTGCTCGGGGGCTGGCCCTCGGCCAGGTCCGGCGCCGCGCCGGGACGCGTCGCTCCCCGCGGAGCACGACCGTGACCGCGCCGGACGGACGTCCGATGGCGCAGGGGCGATGGCGGAACGGCTCCGACCACCCCGGCATCGCGAGACGACTCGGCAGGTAGAGGAAGGGCTCCATGGGGAACAGGAGCGCCGGGCGCGAGGCCGCCCCGTCGGCGTCTCGGCTGTCGATCGCGTCGCCGGCCGCACTCGCCGCCCATCTCGGGCGCGACCTGTCGGCGTCGGCGGTGGACGACGGCGGCTGGACGGACCTGCACTACGCCGCCGCCTTCCGATGGCCGGCGGTGGCGCGGGCATTGCTGATCGACGGCGCCCCGGTAACGCCCGGCTGAAGACGGACGCCGAGCCTCTCGGCCCGCAGGTGCTCGACACCCTGCGCCGGTACGCCCGGCACCGGCTCAGCCGGTTACGCCGGACGGGCGCCACGCCGCTGCACATCGCGTCGGCCGCCGACGCCGGAGAGGTCGTCGCCGTTCTGCTTTGAGGGCGGCGCGGACGGGGACGTGAGGGAATCAACATCGGCGACGCCGCTGCATTGCGCGGCAGCGTTCGACGGCGGTTCCGCCGCCGCCGTGCTTGCGGCACGCGGGGCCGATGTCGGGGCGGCGACCGACAAGGGCGTCACTCCGCTGCACGCGTCGGCGCGGCGGGACGCGCTCGCGGTGGCTCGGGTGCTGCTGGACCACGGGGCGAGCGTCCGGTCGGTGGACGCCGGGGGCAACACCCCGCTGCTAGGCCGGGCCGCCAGTCCGGTCCGCCGACGTCGTCGGCCAGGAGCCACGTCGACCCGAGCTCCCCGTGGTCGAGGTGCCGCCACTCGAGAATCTCCGGCGTCGGGACGCGCTGACCGGCGGACGCAGCGCCGCCGAAGGCGCCGGCCGGGAACCCGGCGGACGCGGCGAGGGCGACCGCCCCCGCGAGGGTCAAGACCGCCGCGGCAACGCCGGCGGCGACGACGAGGACCACGGCCGCGCGGACCCGCTGCGTGCGCAGTCTCGACTGAACACTCATACCCACCTCCATCAGCTCGACGAACGCGGCGCGCACGGCACCGGCGACACGCCGTCCAGGGACGCTGAAGAGTAGTACCCCGCCGGCCACGCGGCCGCCTCCGGCGACCGGAACGCCGGCACCCTTCCGGCGGACCCGCGGCGGAAGCGCACGGGTGAGCGACAGCGGCGGGCCGCCAGCCGCGCCGAACACCGCCACGCCCACCGGGCAGAGCCGGCCCGGCGCCGCGAGGTCCGCCCGGACCCGCCGCTCCCCGCGGCGCCCCGGCACCCCGGCGGGCGCCGCCAACCCGCCGGGCGCACCGCACCGGCAGCTCCCCGCGGGCGTCGGCGAACCCGGCCGCGTCGCCGTCGGGAAGGTAGCCGCCCAGCGCCGCCCGCTGGCGGCCCACCGGGTCACCTGGAAGGTCCCGCAGGAGAGCGGGAAGTGCGGGCGGTCGAGCGGGCGGACCCGGGCGGCAGGCTCGAGCGGCCGCGTCGGCGGGCGACAGCCCGCGCAGGCACCCGAAGCTGCAGTGGGTCGGCAGTCGGCCAGGGCACGAGATCAGCCCTACGCGCCGCTTCACGCCGTTCGCTCAACATCCGGAACTCCGGCCATGGAGGCCCGCGCCGGGATGTGAAAAGTACCCCGCGCCGCGGCGAGCGTGGGGACCGGCGATGCTGAAGACACCGGTCGACTGGAGAAAACTATGTCCAAGACACGGAATCATACTCGGCGACAGCCGAGTCGCAACGCGTGCCGATCCGGATCCCGCCGGCGTGTGGATTCCGCCACGATTCAAGCATACAATCGGTCAGACCACCGAACCGGGAACGGCGGCCGGGCGTGACGCCGGCGACGGACAGCACCCCGGACGACACCCCGCGCCGGCGGGGCGGGCGCGGAACGGACCGGCGGCGGGGACCGGGCCGCCGGGCCTCCGGGCAGACGATCGCTTGGTGAAACCGCTCGGCATGACGCCCAGCGGAGGGGAGGCCCCGCCGACGGGGTCCGCCCCGGAGGGTCCAGACTTTGGAAAACCTGCCGATGCACCTCCTGCTGATGGTCCTCGCGACCGTCCTGCTCGCGCCCGCGCCCACCGACGCTCAGAAGACGACGGCCAGGCTGGCGCTCGAAGCGCTCTACAACGCGACGAACGGCCCGAACTGGAGAAGAAACACGAACTGGATGACGGACGCGCCGCTGGACGACTGGTACGGCGTGCGGGCCGAAGTCCTGGGTGACGGCGAAGATGCCGTCTACAGTCTGGACCTCAACTCGAACATCATGAGGGGCGCGATCCCGCCGGAGCTGGGGGATCTGGCTCACATGAGGGAGCTGGATCTGGCCGGGAACCTACTAGACGGCCCGATTCCGCCTGAACTGGGGAACCTGTCGAGCCTGCAGATCCTGGACCTCAGCGACAACAGGTTGCGCGGCCCGCTCCCATCGGAGTTGGGCAACCTGTCGAACCTGACGCGGCTGCGCCTAGTCCACAACAGGCTGAGCGGCTCGATCCCGTCGACGATCGGGGACCTGTCGAAGCTGACGTACTTGAATCTCTACGCCAACAATCTGGACGGCCCGATCCCGCCCGGGATGGGCGACTTGTCGAATCTGGCCTCTTTGGGCCTCGCCCGAAACAGGTTGACCGGTCCGATTCCGTCGTCGTTCGAGAACCTGTCGAGCCTGAGCGTGCTGCACCTCCACTACAACAGGCTGGACGGCGAGGTCCCGGCGGGGCTGTGGAATCTGCCCAATCTGAGGTCCGTGGACCTCTACAGCAACTGGGGTCTATCCGGCCGAGTCTCGGGGCAGGGGCCCTCGCGCAGGCTCGACCTTTGGCTGACGCAGGTGTGCGCTCCGCTCGACCTGGCCCGCTCGCTCAGCGACTTCCACGGTCCGGTGTGCGGGTCGCTGGTAGTCGACATCGCCGTCGTCTATACGCCGGGCGCCCGCGAGGTGGCCGGGGGCACCGCAGCGATGGAGGCGGCGATCGACCTGATGATCGCCCAGACGAACGCCGCCTATGAGTCGAGCGGGGTGCGCCACGGGGTGCGCCACCGGCTGGCGTTGGTGGCCCGGGAGGAGGTGCCGTACACCTCGACCTCGAACACCGCAATCGACATCCGCAGGCTCGAAGACCCTTCGGACGGCCACATGGACGAGGTGCACGCCCTGCGCGACCGCGTCGGGGCGGATCTCGTGCACCTGATCATGGGCACCGGTCTCGACGCGTGCGGTCGAGCCTTCCTGGAGGACGCGTTCGGCGTCAACGCCCTCCAGGCTACCGAGGAGCACTTGCCTTGCGGCGACCTGGTCCTGGCGCACGAGGTGGGGCACAACATGGGGCTCAACCACGATCGCTACGCGGAGCGCGACCCATCCGACGCGCACCCGGCGTGGGGCTATGTCAACCAGCCCGGTCTGGAGCCGGGCGCCTCCGCAAGCAGACGGTGGCGCACCATCATGGCGTACACGGACCAGTGCGAAGCCCGGGACGTATCCTGCGTAAGGGTGCCCTACTTCTCGGATCCGCGCCGGAGCTACAACGGCGATCCGCTGGGGGTGCCATTCGGCGTCAGGGATGCGGACGCCCCTTGGCACATCGGCTCGGCCGACGCGGCTGGGGTCATTGATTCAATGGGCGCTCCGGCCGTGGCGTGGTGGAGGGATCGTCCGGCGGGCACGAACAGGCCGCCAGTGCCGGTGGGCGCTCTTGAGGCACTGGCGCTTGAGATAGGCGAGGCAGCAGTAGTAGACGTGGAGCGGGCGTTCGCCGACCCGGACGGCGACCCGCTGACCTACCAAGCGTCCTCGACAGATCCGAGCGTCGCGGCGGTGATGCCGGCCGGGGCCCGCATATCGGTGACGGGTGTGGGCCCGGGCACGGCGGAGATCCGTGTCTCTGCGATCGACCCCGGCGGCCTGAGCGCGACGCAGACGTTCACGGTGACGGTAGCGGCGAGGGCGAACCAGCCGCCGAGAGCGGTGGGAACCCTGCCGGCGGTTGCGCTGCCGGAGCCTGGGGCTACGCGGTCGGTGGACGTGTCGGAGGCATTCGACGACCCCGACGGCGACCCGCTGACCTACGCCGCATCATCGTCGTCGCCGTCGGTGGTCTCGGTGCAGTCGTCGGGCTCCCGGGTGACGGTGACGGCGATGAGTGTGGGCGTAGCGTCGATCGAGGTGACGGCGAGCGACCCCGGCGGCCTGAGCGCGGCGCAGGCGTTCACGGTGACAGTGGCGGGCGCGAACCAGGCACCGGTGGCGGTCGGGGCGCTGGCGCCGCTGGCCATCGGGTTGGGCGCGTCTGCGGTGGCGGTCGAGGTTGCGGGGGCGTTCCGCGACCCTGACGGCGACCCGCTGACCTACGCCGCATCGTCGTCGTCTCCGTCGGTGGCGTCGGTGTCTGTTATTGGTAGCCGGTTAACGGTGACGCCGTTGTCCGAGGGCGCGTCGGTGGTGACAGTGACCGCGACCGACATCGGGGGCTCGAATACGCCGGCGACCCAGGCGTTCACCGTGACGGTGGCCGACTCCGCGAACCGGCCGCCGGAACCGGTCGGCACGCTGGCGCGATTGAGCGTCGGCGTCGACGAGGCGCCGATTTCGGTGGATGTGGCAGCCGCGTTCCGTGACCCCGACGGGGACCCGCTGACTTATACGGCGACGTCATCGGCACTGGGCGTCGCTGCGGCGTCGGTGTCCGGGAGCACAGTGACGGTAACGCCGGTGGCGCCGGGCACCGCGACGGTGACGGTCACGGCGATCGACACCGGGGGCTCGAACACGCCGGCGACTCAGACCTTCGAGGTGTTCGTGTCGATGCCCTTCACCGATCACCCGATCGTGCCGGGGGTGACGCCGGTCAGGGCCGTCCACTTCACGGAGCTGTATCAGCGGATCAACGATCTGCTCGCATCTGTCGGGTACCTCCGGGTGGGCTGGAGCCGCACGATCCCGGCCGCCGGTGTACCCGTCGGGCTGCATCACCTGCTGACTCTTCGACAGGCTCTGACCGCCGTCTACACGCGGCTGGGCCGCCCGGCGCCGGAGTGGACCGACCCGGACCCGATCGCGGGCGTGACCCCGATCAAGGCGGCTCACATCAACGAGCTGCGCGCCGCGGTGTTGGCGATCGAGACTTCGCCGTGATGCCCCGGCGCTAGGTGCTCACCGCACGCTCAGCGGCGAGTTGTCGGTCGGGCCTGATGTTGGGCCAAGCCCGGACGATCGCTCGTGGAACCCGGTGCCGGGTTCGCCACAGGTCACCGGACCGTGGCTCTCGACACGGTCGTCCGGCGTCCTGACCGCGAACTGCACCGCCCACATGGCGAGCACGCCCGCGGAGCAGGTGACGGCCACGTCGGGCCGCCAGTCCGGTCCGCCGACGTCGTCGTCGGCCAGGAGCCACGTCGACCCGGAGCTCCCCGTGGTCGAGGTGCCGCCACTCGAGAATCGCCGGCGTCGGGACGCGCTGACCGCCGGACGCACCGCCGCCGAAGGCACCGCCCGGAAACCGGGCGGAAGCGCCGAGGGCGACCGCGCCCGCGAGGATCACGACCGCCGCGGCGACGCCGGCGGCGACGACGAGGACCACGGCCGCGCGGACGCGCTGTCTGCGACGTCTCGACTGAACACTCATACCCACTCGCCGGGCTGAGCGGCAACCTCGTCGGCGCCGGCAGCGCGAAGGCGACCCTCACGGTGCCCCGGCGCCGCGACGTGACCGACCGCGGGGCGCTCGACGACGGCAACTCGATCGACTTCGCGTTGACCGTCACCGACGGCGACGGCGAATCGGCGAGCGACGCCGTGCGCCTGACCATCCGCGGCAGCACCTGGGTGGCGGTCCAAGTCAGCGCGGCCGACGCCGAGGCCGAGGAGTCGTCCAGGGGCATCGACTTCGCGGTCACGCTCGACAAGGCGGCACGCGACGCGGTGTCGGTCGACTGGGCGACGGCCGACGGCCCGGCGCCGGCCGGGACCGACTTCACGGCGGCCTCCGGCACCGTCACGTTCGCGGCGGGCGAGACGAGCAAGACGGTCTCGGCGGTGCTGCTGGACGACGAGATCCGACGAGGGGACGGAGACCTTCACGCTCCGGTTGAGCAACCCGCAGCCGGCCGGGACCCTGACGGTGGCGGACGCGCAGGCCACGGGCACGATCACGAACGAGGACCCGCTCCAGGCGCCGTGGCTCGCGCGGTTCGGGCGGGCGGTGGCCGCAGAGACGGTCGACGCACTCGGCGACCACATCGAACGGCGGGCGCAGGCGCGCTCGGAGTCCGGCGACGCGGACCTGTTGCTGCTGACCTCGTTCCTCATGTCGAGCGCGGGCGGCTACGGCGTGGCCGGCTACGGTATCGGCCACGGCGGCGCGAGGTACGGCGCGGACGGCTACGGCGCGGACGTCATCGGAGGCGGGGCCGGCTATCCGCACGCGGGGGCCGGCTCCCCGGCCGGCATGGCCGGGCCGCGGCACACCGCCGGCCCCGGGGCGATGCCGATGATGGGCGGCGG
Source organism: Vicinamibacterales bacterium (assembly GCA_965261285.1). Taxonomy (GTDB): domain Bacteria; phylum Acidobacteriota; class Vicinamibacteria; order Vicinamibacterales; family UBA8438; genus JAJEEA01. Next base: position 2,033,969 of record OZ253457.1, read on the forward strand.
GATGCCGATGGGAACGGTCAACGGCGGGATGCCGATGATGGGCGGAACGCCGACGGGGCTCGACGGGTCCGGTGAAACGAACTACCACCTGCCGGCCGGCTCGCTGTTCGTGCCGGGCGGCGCGGGTGGACGGGCTGGATACGCACGTCGACCGGGCACTTCTCGAGCTCCGGCGGCCCGCTGCCGCTGCACGGACGGATGCGGATGGGCATCTTCGGGGCCGACCGCCAGCTCGGCCGGCTGCTGGCCGGCGTGGCCGTCGCCCACGGACGGGGCGAGGGCTCCATGACGCCCGCGGGCATGGACCGGGCCTACAGCGCGCACAGCTCGCTGACCAGCGTCCACCCCTACGCCGCCTTCGACCTCTCCGAGGACCTGACGCTGTGGGGGCAGGCGGGCTACGGCCGCGGCGAGATGAACCTGGTCCAATCGCACGTGCGCGGGGCCGAGCTCGAACGAGCGGGGGTCTACCGGACGGGCAACGGGCTGGCGATGGCGGCCTTGGGGGCGCGAGGCGCCCTGCCCGGGGTCGGCGGCTTCTCGCTGGCCGTCAAGTCGGACGTGTTCCGCACGCGGCGGGTACAAGCTGGATCACGTCGACGACATGTTTTGATGATAATGGCCATGTCCACGACACGGCCCCCATCCTCGTCAACGCCGGATGCCGCCGCGCATTGGTCTGCTCGCTGCCCGGCTCTGGCTTCTGTCACGATTTGTGCATGACTGAACTCGCTGTATACTCCCTCCGGACATCGGCAACCGAGAACGGTGGACGGACGTGATGGCTGCCGGTGAACGACACCTCGCACCAGCAGGGGCGGGTGCGGGCCGAGCCTGATGCCGGCCGCGGACGGCACCCGCACGCGCGGGGGGCAGTCGGCGGGCCGACCGCGGCAGGAATCGGGGCCGATTCCGCTGATCTGCCGTCGCCCAGTGCTGGCGAGCCCCCGCCTCAGACCGACGAGGCACGGGAGAGGGCGGAATGCACGCAGGGTTCTATTTCCCGAAAGCGTCGTCAATCACGGCCGGCGCCGTCCTGAGAGACGTCGGCGCCGCGCACGGTCGATCCTCAACCTCCGAATCCGTCCGCGATGCCGCGCGGGGCGATCGGCCGGGGTTCGCCCGTCAAGCCGTCGATCCGGCCGGCGCCCAATCACGCATGCCACTCGCAGACTTCGCCGACGTGCGGGTGCCGCCACGGCTGGGCGGCCTGCCGCGGCATCGCCGCCGTGCGCGCGCCCACGGCCGTCACCGACCAGGTGGGTGCCGGCTCAACACACAATGCTCCGCGGGTTCCGCGGCTTGCGCGCCGCACCCGCATCATCCTGGCCAGCGCGGACGGCCAAGTCACGCGCGGCATCGCGAAGTGTCTGCATCCGTCCGCGAACACTGTTGGGGGCCGTCAGCAATTCCCTTGGAGGGCACATGTTCAAATTCTCTATGCGTGGATTCGCTCTTTGGTCATCGTTCCTGGTAGCGGCGCTAGTCCTGAGCGCCGGGGAGGCCCGCGGTCAGGGGGCGGAGACTGACCGGGCAGCCCTTGAGGCGTTGTACCACGCGACTGGCGGGCCAAACTGGGCCGACAATACCAATTGGCTGAGTGACGCGCCACTAGGGGAATGGTATGGGGTTCAGACTCAAAACGACCGCGTGCAGGCGCTCAATCTCAAGCGGAACGAGTTGAGCGGGCCGATGCCGTCCGAACTGGGACAGTTGGCAAACTTGACATCGCTCGACCTCGGCGACAACGAGTTGAGCGGGCCGATACCGCCCGAACTAGGGCAGTTGGGGAACTTGGTGATTCTTGAACTTCCACGCAACCAGTTGACTGCGCCGATACCGCCCGAACTGGCGCAGTTGGCAAACTTGCAGCGGTTGAACCTCTCCTTCAATCCACTAGCCGGGCCGATACCGCCCGAACTGGGGCAGTTGGCAAACTTGCAACACCTTTTTTTTTACAACAGCCAGTTGAGTGGGCCGATACCGCCCGAACTGGCGCGGTTGGCAAACTTATTTTCAATCAACCTCAGTGGCAACCAGTTGAGCGGCCCAATACCGCCCGAACTGGCGCGCTTGGCGAACTTGTGGGTACTCCACCTCAGCGACAACCAGTTGAGCGGACCGATACCGCCCGAACTGGGGCAGTTGGCAAACTTCACATTGCTCAACCTCGGCGACAACCAGTTGAGCGGGCCAATACCGGCCGAACTGGGACGGTTGGCAAACTTGCAGCAATTGAGACTCTCCGGCAACCAGTTGAGCGGGCCGATACCGCTCGAACTGGGGCAGTTGAATCAACTCGAATCCTTAACTATCGACAACGACACCGGGCTTTGTCTGCCTCCGGAAATGCGGGATGCGGCGTTCGGACGACTGGCTATCGCGGAGAATCTGGCATTGTGTGACGGCGTGACGCCCAACGCCGCAATGGACGTGCAACAGGCGGTGAACGATGCCATTGGATCGGCTACGAACGGTGCGGGTCTGAGCACCACGGGCGCGGCGGTGACGGTTCCGTTTGGCGCGTTGTTCACGTTCACTTCGTCGCCCCCCTCAGCGGTGCGGCAGGTAACGTACGCGGGGATGACGTTCTCGGTGTCGTCCACGGCTCCGGGCGTGGTTGGGGTGTCGACGACGGCCGGCGAGGGCGACGGCGCGGGAGTGGTGTTGACACCGGGTGCGGAGGCGGGGACTGCAAGAGTCACGGTGGAGGCAAGGCCGGAGGGCCAGCTGTCGGCGGGGCCGGCGGCGTCGGTCATGTTTGACGTGGAAGTACACGCGACGGTGCCGGCGCTGCCGGCGGTGGCATCGGTGTTGCTGGCGCTGTTGCTGTCGGTTGCTGCGCTGCGGCGACGAGCAGCGGTTCCCGGCGGGAGAGGATGAAGGATCGACCCGTGGAGCGCGGGGCACTGGCCGTGGCCCATGAGGCGATGGGGCGCCTGGCAGCGCGGTGTCGACCGTGCATGGCGCGTGCGCGGGACTGGCAACCGTCGGCGTGGGACTGTGGACACGGTACGCCCCGTAAAGGGATAGCGGGGGCAACCCGGGGAGACGGGGGAGACCTGTGGGCGCTAGCAGGAGAGGCAACACCGTGGCTGCGCGAGTTGTCACCCTCATCGCTGCCGTGGCGGCGATGGGAGCACAGGAGCCACTCACCAATGGCGCGGCAACCCCGAGAGTCGAAACAGTGCTGGCCGCGCTAGTGGACTTCCAGGACGTCAACGAGGCCCAAAGGCCCTTCAGCCGGGAAGACATCGTCGACCTGCTCAGGCGCAACGACGACTCGTTGGAGCGTTTCACCTGGGAGACCTCGCGCAACTTGGTAAGCGTGGACTTCGACGTGCTGGACTGGATCACGGTGGACAAGAACCGGACCGACTACCCGCCCGGAGGCGACGACGTGGTCGTGGTCGGGGATGCCGTGAGCGCGATCTCCTACCATGCCGACCTCAACCAGTACGACAAGGTGTTGCTGTTCATCTACCCGCTGGAGTACGGAGCGCCAGGTTGTGCGGCGTACCTCGGTCCCCTCCAGTGGAATACGCCGAACGGGACCTTCGAACTGGGCGCCGCGTGGCTCAGCGGCTACGACATGGTCTGCGTGGAAAAGGGCCGCATCGCGCACGAGTACATGCACACGTTCGGCTTCGTTCACTCGTACGCGATAGACTGCGCCAAGGAACCACCCTTTCCGGCCAGCCTGATCGACCCGACAGACGTGAACGACTCGTGTGTCTATCATGGCTGCGTCGATGGCGACTGCACAGAGACGAGGCGATCGAGCCCCGGCATCGGTGCCAACTTGGATTGGGACGTACTCGGCGGGGATCACAAATACGAGGAGCTGTTCCCGCTCCACGTCCACGCGACGTGGCAGGCCCAAGCCGGCTGGTTGAATGAGGGCCAAGTCATCGAGGCCAGGGCCACGGGGAGCTACCGGATCACTACGCTGGAGTCACTCGACTCCGGGCCGAAGGCAATCCGCGTACCGTTGGGCCGCAATCACCGGGGGGAACCTGCGTACTACTGGCTTCAGACACGAGAATTCAGCCCGTGGAACGTGAGCGGGTGGGGGTTCGAGAATCTTAGCCCGTGCCAGGTGGATGTGCGGCTTGAGGCGACAGGCGTATTCGGTTCGGAGGGCGGCCACCCCGGTTCCGCCGAGGGGAAGAACACGTACATTTTTAACGGAGTCGGCGCTGAGCAGACAGACGGACAGAGTCGGCAGTACAAGGGACAGGCGCATGTGCGCCCGCGAGAGCCGTTCCATGACCCGTACCGGGGGGTCCGCATACAAATCGCGGATTGCGTCGAAGGCAGGGACAGGACGGCAATCGAAGTGTTGCTCGAAAGCACCCCGCTGACAGTTGGGCCACCAATCGTCGCCCACCTTTACGACGAACAGACGACGGCGACGATCACGGTGACGAACGGCGGTACGAAGATGGTCAGCATGGGGTCGGCGGCGATTGGTGGTCGCCATCGGGGTGCGTTTTCCGTACTGTCTGACGGGTGCGGTCAATTGGAGCTCGGCGCCTCGTGCGCGATAGTGGTGTCGTACGATGGCGGCACCGTGGGCAACCCCAACCACCACGCGGTGCTGAAGATTCCGAACGACGACGGGCTCGCGGCGCAGTTGTCCGTGAGTCTGTTCGGCGAGGTTGGCCGCGCCGCCGATGCCAATCGTCGCCCCGTGGTGTTGGAGACCTTGCCGGACCGTAGCTTGGCGTCGGTGGGTACGCTGGAGGTGGACGTGTCGGGGGCGTTCGTTGACCCCGACGGCGACACGCTGAGCTACACGGTGTCGTCGTCGGCACCGCAGGTGGTGGCGACACGCGCCGCTGGTGCCCTGGTGACCCTGACGGCGGCAAGCGAGGGCGTCACGGCAATCCGGGTGACGGCGACGGACCGTGGTGGGCTGACCGCGACGCAGTCGTTCGGGGTGACGGTGGGGAGGCCGAACCGACCGCCGGCTGCGATAGGCGCGTTGCCGGCGCTGATGCTGGGAGTCGGTGACGCGGCGGTGAGGGTAGAGGTCGGAGGGGGGTTCCGTGACCCGGACGGTGACGCGCTGACGTATCAGGCGGGCTCCGCGACACCGTCGGTGGCGTCGGTGTCGGTGTTGGGGAGCGTGGTGACGGTGACGCCGGTGTCGGAGGGGACGTCGGTGGTGACGGTGACGGCGACCGACACCGGGGGCACGAACACGTCGGCGAGCCAGTCGTTCGCGGTGACGGTGGGCCCTGCTGCGAACCGGCCTCCGGAGCCGGTGGGGACGTTGCCGGCGGTGGCGATCGGGCTGGACGAGTCTGGGGTGACGGTCGAAGTCGGGGGGGCGTTCCGTGACCCGGACGACGATGCGTTGAGCTACGGAGCGCGCTCGTCGTCTCCGTCGGTGGCGTCGGTGTCGGTGTTGGGGAGCGTGGTGACGGTGACGCCGATGTCGGAGGGGACGTCGGTGGTGACGGTGACGGCGACCGACACCGGGGGCACGAACACGTCGGCGAGCCAGTCGTTCGCGGTGACGGTGGGCCCTGCTGCGAACCGGCCTCCGGAGCCGGTGGGGACGTTGCCGGCGGTGGCGATCGGGCTGGACGAGTCTGGGGTGACGGTCGAGGTCGGGGGGGCGTTCCGTGACCCGGACGACGATGCGTTGAGCTACGGAGCGCGCTCGTCGTCTCCGTCGGTGGCGTCGGTGTCGGTGTTGGAGAGCGTGGTGACGGTGACGCCGGTGTCGGAGGGGACGTCGGTGGTGACGGTGACGGCGACCGACGTCGGCGGCACGAACCTGTCGGCGAGCCAAGCGTTCACCGTGACGGTGGCCGCCCCCGCGAACCGGCCGCCGGAACCGGTCGGCACGCTGGCGCGATTGAGCGTCGGCGTCGACGAGGCGCCGATTTCGGTGGATGTGGCAGCCGCGTTCCGTGACCCCGACGGGGACCCGCTGACTTATACGGCGACGTCATCGGCACTGGGCGTCGCTGCGGCGTCGGTGTCCGGGAGCACGGTGACGGTAACGCCGGTGGCGCCGGGCACCGCGACGGTGACGGTCACGGCGACCGACACCGGAGGCTCGGACACGGCGGCGACCCAGACCTTAGAGGTGCTCGTGACGATGCCTTTCACCGATCACCCGATCGTGCCGGGGGTGACGCCGGTCAGGGCCGTCCACTTCACGGAGCTGTATCAGCGGATCAACGATCTGCTCGCAGCTGTCGGGTACCTCCGGGTGGGCTGGAGCCGCACGATCCCGGCCGCCGGTGTACCCGTCGGGCTGCATCACCTGCTGACTCTTCGACAGGCTCTGACCGCCGTCTACACGCGGCTGGGCCGCCCGGCGCCAGACTGGACGGACCCTGACCCGGTCGAGGGCTCGACCCCGATCAAGGCGGCTCACATCAACGAGCTGCGCGCCGCGGTGTTGGCGATCGAGGCCTCGCCGTGATGCCCCGGCGCTAGGAGTCTGCGCCGCAGGAATTCGCGGAACCCCGGCGGTCTGCGTCGTGACGCACGGCGTCAGGGCGTGGGCCGCCGGCCGACGAGCAGGTGATTCTCGACCAACCGGCGGCACGGAACCGAAGAACAGGCCGTACACCGCCCAAACGCCGCGATTCGGACCGATTCTCGGTCGGTGGGGGCCAGATTCGGCCCCGTTACGCCGCCATGAGCACGTGCAGGCGCTTCGCGTTCACCGCCAGGCACACCAAGTCCCACTCGCCCCGCACCTTCGCCAGCCCACGCAGGCTGAAGCACCGGAAGCCCAGCACGTGCTTGATCCAGCCGTACGGCGCCTCCGACAACCACTTCCGCTCCGCGTACGACGCCCGGCCCGCCGGCGTCGACAGCTTCTTCACCATGCGACCCGTCGCCGGATGCTTCTTCAGATTGCGGGCGGCGACCCGCTTGCCCTCCCGGCCCGTCGCCACATACCCGTCAACACCCCGCGTTTCCAGCTCCGTCAAGTCCCGTTCGTTGCAGTACCCCGCGTCGGCCAGCACCGTCTCCGGCTGAACGTCGAACCGCTCCTCCACCTCGTCGAGCAACGCCGGCAGCCCGCCCTGGTCGCTCGCGTTCGCCGTCACATCCGTCGCCACCAGCAACTGGTGCTCGGCGTCCACCGCCGACTGCGCGTTGTAGCACTGCTGGAAGCCCTCGTTGCTCGTCTTCATGATCCCGCTTTCCGGGTCCGTGAAGTTGCTCTGCGCCTTCTCGTCAGGCTCCCCATACGCCCGCTTGTACGGCCGCCCTCCCTTCGGGTTCCGGGTCTGCCCCGGCTGCCGGCCCCGCGCGTCGTCCGCAGCTCGCTGCGCCGCCTCCAAACGCGCCTTCGCCGCCCGGATCGCCGCCAGACGGTCCTCACGTCGCCGCAACTCCACCGGCAACTCGTCGCCCCGGACCTCCGGGCCCAAACGCACGTCCTCGGCCACGTCGGTTGCGTCTGCCGCCTGCAACAGCGCGTCGATCTCGCCCGCCAGGCGCCGTTCCTCTTCCTGCATCCGACCGTAGCTCATCGCCTTGCGCTTGCTCGCGTTCGCCCGCACCTTCGTCCCGTCGACCGACAGCTTCCCAAACCGGACCAGGCCCAATTCCCGCGCCAGACCCACCACCGCCACGAACAGCTGCTTGAAATCGTCCAGGTGTCGGCGCCGAAACTCGCAGATTGTCCGGTGCTGCGGGAAGTTGCCCGCCGCCAGCACCCGGAACGCCACGTCCTCTTCCAGCTTCTTCGCAATTCCCCGCGACGAGAACACCCCCGTCGCGTAGGCGTAGAGCAGGACCTTCACCATCATCCGCGGTGAATACGGCGCATTGCGCCGGCCGTCCCCCTCGTACGGCGCGTAGAACGCCGTCAGGTCCAGACCGTCCACCAGATCGCTGATGTGGTGCGCCAAGTGCCCCTCAGGCAGCCACTCCCGTACATCCGGCGGCAACAGCAGCGATTGCTCCGGGGCGTAGCGGCGGAATGTCGTCGACATCCAGTCCTTTTCGTCGTCGGCTCGTCTACAATTGTCGCATCCTGGGTTTCTGCGGCGCAGACTCCTAGGTGCTCACCGCACGCTCAGCGGCGAGTTGTCGGTCGGGCCTGATGTTGGGCCAAGCCCGGACGATCGCTCGTGGAACCCGGTGCCGGGTTCGCCGCAGGTCACCGGACCGTGGCTCTCGACACGGTCGTCCGGCGTCCTGACCGCGAACTGCACCGCCCACATGGCGAGCACGCCCGCGGAGCAGGTGACGGCCACGCCGGGCCGCCAGTCCGGTCCGCCGACGTCGTCGTCGGCCAGGAGCCACGTCGACCCGAGCTCCCCGTGGTTGAGGTGTCGCCACTCGAGAATCGCCGGCGTCGGGACGCGCTGACCGCCGGACGCACCGCCGCCGAAGGCACCGCCCGGAAACCGGGCGGAAGCGCCGAGGGCGACCGCGCCCGCGAGGATCACGACCGCCGCGGCGACGCCGGCGGCGACGACAAGGAGGAGTCACGGCCGCGCGGACGCGCTGTCTGCGACGTCTCGACTGAACACTCATACCCACTCGCCGGGCTGAGCGGCAACCTCATCGGCGCCGGCAGCGCGAAGGCGAGCTTCACGGTGCCCCGGCGCCGCGACGTGACCGACCGCGGGGCGCTCGACGACGGCAACTGGATCGACTTCGCGTTGACCGTCACCGACGGCGACGGCGAATCGGCGAGCGACGCCGTGCGCCTGACCATCCGCGGCAGCACCTGGGTGGCGGTCCAAGTCAGCGCGGCCGACGCCGAGGCCGAGGAGTCGTCCAGGGGCATCGACTTCGCGGTCACGCTCGACAAGGCGGCACGCGACGCGGTGTCGGTCGACTGGGCGACGGCCGACGGCCCGGCGCCGGCCGGGACCGACTTCACGGCGGCCTCCGGCACCGTCACGTTCGCGGCGGGCGAGACGAGCAAGCGGGCGGCTACGGCGTGGCCGGCTACGGCGGGATCGGCCACGGCGGCGCGGGGTACGGCGCGGCCGGCTACGGCGCGGACGTCATCGGAGGCGGGGCCGGCTACCCGCACGCGGGGGCCGGCTCCCCGGCCGGCATGGCCGGGCCGCGGCACACCGCCGGCCCCGGGGCGATGCCGATGATGGGCGGCGGGATGCCGATGGGAGCGGTCAACGGCGGGATGCCGATGATGGGCGGAACGCCGACGGGGCTCGACGGGTCCGGTGAAACGGACTACAACCTGCCGGCCGCCTCGCTGTTCGTGCCGGGCGGCGGCGGGTGGACGGGCTGGATACGCACGTCCACCGGGTACTTCTCGGGCTCCGGCGGCCCGCTGCCGCTGCACGGACGGATGCGGATGGGCATCTTCGGGGCCGACCGCCAGCTCGGCCGGCTGCTGGCCGGCGTGGCCGTCGCCCACGGTCGGGGCGAGGGCTCCATGACGCCCGCGGGCATGGACCGGGCCTACAGCGCGCACAGCTCGCTGACCAGCGTCCACCCCTCTACGCCCGCCTTCGACCTCTCCGAGGACCTGACGCTGTGGGGGCAGGCGGGCTACGGTCGCGACGAGATGAACCTAGTCGAATCGCACGCGCGCGGGGCGGAGCTCGAACGGGCGGGGGCCTACCGGACGGGCAACGGGCTGGCGATGGCGGCCTTGGGGGCGCGGGGCGCCCCTGCCCGGGGTCGGCGGCTTCTCGCTGGCCGTCAAGTCGGACGTGTTCCTGGTGCGGACGACGTCGGAGGCGCTCACCGCGCCGGGCGCGGGGAACCTCGCGGCCGGAGAGGCGGGGGCGAGCCGCGTGCGGGCGGCCCTCGATGTCTCGCGCGCGCTGCGCTTCGCCGGCCGGAGCCTCACGCCGTCGGTCGAGCTGGGCGTCCGCCGGGACGGCGGCGACGCCGAGACGGGGCTCGGACTCGAGACGGGCTTCGGCGTCGCCTACTCCGACCCGAAGCTCGGGCTGAGGGTCGACGCGACGCTGAGCATGCTGGCGGCCCACCAGAACAGCCGCTACGACGAATGGGGCTTCTCCGGCTCGGTGCGCTTCGACCCGGGGCAGGCGGGGCGCGGACTGTCGCTCGACGTGATGCCGTCGTTCGGGGCGGCGGCGCAGGGCGCCGGCCGGCTGTGGGCGGCGCAGGACATGGGCGGGCTCATGCCCTACGGGGCGGGACCGTTCGACATGGGCGGCCAGCTCGCCGCCGAAGTCGGCTACGGGACGGCAGGGCCGTGGGGCCGGGGCGCGGGGAGGCCCTACGCGGGCCTGACGCGGTCCGGCGCGGGCCACCGGGCCGTGCGCTACGGCTACCGGTGGGAGGTCGGACCGCGGTTCAACGTCGGGTACCCGAAACGAAGCGAACGGCCTTGGGGCCTTTGGGGCATGACTTGGGCGGCTAACCGCTGTCGGGCCCCCTGGCGTTTAGGCCCTGCGGATGAAGGCGAAGCGCGATCACCGGACGAGGAGTTGAGAGATCCCTCCGTATCGCGACCGAGGGCGAGCATGCCAGGAACCATAGCGATGGGAACATCAGCACTGGGGGGCGAGGCGTTGCGCCGAGCGCTCATCGCTGGCGCGGCGGCCGCGGTCGTCTGCGGGGCGTCCCCGGCCGGTGCCGTTGCTCAGGGCAGTCTGGCGACGGACCGGGCGGCGCTAGAGGCGCTTTACGACGCGACGGACGGGCCGAACTGGACGGACAACACGAACTGGAGGAGCGACGCACCGCTGGACGAGTGGCACGGGGTGACGACGCACCAAGGCCGGGTCTGGGGAATCGACCTCCTCGACAACGGCTTGACGGGTTCGATTCCGAGCGACTTAGCTGCCTTGACGAACGTCCGGTGGCTGTTCCTGTCGTCGAACGCGTTGACCGGCGCGATTCCCGGGGAGCTTGGCAGCCTGGGGAACCTCGAGTCGTTGACACTCTGGCGGAACGAGTTGACGGGCGCGATTCCGGCTGCCCTGGGGAATCTGGCCAACCTGGAGTGGCTGGCCCTCTCGTCGAACGAGTTGACGGGTCCGATTCCGGCCGAGCTGGGGCGCCTCGAGAACTTGGAGTACTTGTCGCTCGGCTGGAACGAGTTGACGGGCGCGATCCCGGCTGCCCTGGGGAATCTGACCAACCTGGAGGTGCTGCGGCTCTCGTCGAACGAATTGACCGGCTCGACGACCTGGCTGGAGAGTCTGACGAATCTCGAGTGGTTGGACCTGTCCGTCAACTGGGGCGTGACCGGAGCCCTTCCGGCCAGCCTGGAGCTTCCGAGCCTGGAGACGTTGGACATCTTCTTCACCCAGACCTGTGCGCCCGCCCGGTGGCGGGGCTGGCTGAAGACCATCGAGTTCGACGGGCGGCACTGCGGGACGGAAGGGGTCACCATCGATGTCGCCGTCGTCTACACGCCCGCGGCGCGTGAGGCGGCTGGCGGCACTGCCGCGATCGAAGCGCTCATCGACCTGTGGGTCGCCGAGACCAACGGGGCAAACGACGCGAGCGGCGTGCAGCACCGTCTTGCAGTGGTCGCACGCGAGGAGGTGGATTATGTCGAGTCGGGCGACTCGCTGGTCGAGATAGAGCGGCTCAGCGAGCCCTCGGACGGACATCTCGACAGTGTGCATCGGCTACGGGATCGGACCGGAGCCGATCTCGTGCACCTGATCGTCAGCGAATCCGATACCGGCGGCCGGGGCCAACGCCCTGGTGCCTTCAGCTTCTGCACTGTCACCTACCCCACCAGTCTCTGCTTCGTCCATGAGCTGGGGCACAACATGGCGCTTCGGCACGACCGGTACGAACAGAGTTTCGAGAGGGACTGGGGAGGCGGCGTGTTGACTCAAGATCCGGCATACGGGTATGTCAACCAGGCGGCATTCGGGGCCGGCGTCCCGGAGTCTACTCGTTGGCGCACAATCATGGCCTACAACACCCAGTGCGATGACGCCGGCTTCCTGTGCAAGCCGCTGCTCCGTTTCTCGAGCCCGTCACAGCAGTACGACGGCGACCCCTTGGGCGTTCCCCAGGCGCCCGCGAGTCGGGGCGTTGACGGGCCCGCCGATGCTGTGGCGGTTCTCAACGTCACGGGACCCGCGGTGGCGTTGTGGCGAGATCGGCCGGCGGCCGCGAACCGGCCGCCGGAGGCGGTGGGCGCGCTGTCGCCGTTGCGGGTCGGGCTGAACGAGGGGTCCGCGACGGTGAACGTGTCGGGGGCGTTCCGGGATCCGGACGGCGACCCGCTGACGTACGGGGCGACGTCGTCGGCAGTGCAGGTGGCGGCCGTATCGGTGTCGGGCAGCCTGGTCGCGGTGACCCCGGTGTCCAACGGCGCCGCGACGATCCGGGTGACGGCGACCGACCCCGGCGGCCTGAGCGCCGCACAGACCTTCACGGTCACGGTCGGCGGAGCGACGAGGTCCTTCACCGACCACCCGCTCGTGCGCGGCGTGACGCCGATCAGGGCCGTCCACGTTATGGAGCTACGGGAGCGCATCGACGCCCTTCGCGCAGGGGCCGGACTGTCGCGGTCCACTTGGACGGATCCGGTCATCACGGCGGGCGTGACGGCGGTCAAGCTGGTGCACCTGATGGAGCTGCGGTCGGCGCTGGCTGCGGTGTATTCGGCGGCGGGCCGAGCTGCGCCGCGCTGGATGGATGCCGCGCCTGCGGGTGGAGCCACGCCGATCCGGGCGGCTCATCTGATGGAGCTGCGCGCCGCGGTGATCGCGCTGGAGTGAAGCGGTACGGTTGTTCGGGTACCGACCAGATTCGTGTAGAGTCGACGACGGGCGCGGTGGCGGTAGCGGGTCGTTTTGCCGACCGTCAAGCAGCACCAGTCGAACGCCCACGCCGCCGTCGACCAGTTGGAGGATCCGATCAAGATGACCGAGCAGGGCATCCGCGATCTCAAGAGGAACCTCCAGGCCGCGATGGTGAGCCTCGCCTAAGCCGCTCAACCGGCGGACCTCGAAGCGGTTGATCGCGCCCTGGAGCCGGATGTCGCCCCGCTTGACCCGAGCCAGCAACGCGTCGATCAGGAGGCGCCCCCGGGCTCCGGGGTCGTTACCGGGCAGCCGCCCGACGTCCTCCTCCCCGATCCGGAACCAGATCTGGTCCCCGGAGCCGTCGAGGTCGGCTCCGAACCACAGTGCCCCGTTCGGCTCCCGACTCGCCGTGCGCGGCCGCAGCGTCCTCGGGCCGCCCGGTCAGTCGCCGCGTTCTCCCGCGATGATGATCGCCGGCTTATCCGCCCTCATGGCGATCTCAGGAGTCGGCGCCCGCCCGTTCGGCTCGCTTCGTCAAGCCCCGGCTCCCGTCGGTCCCGGCTGTTCATGTTTCCCATGCCCCCCGGGCCCGATCCGCTCAGAACGCGACCAGCCCCCGCATCTGGACGGAGTGCGTCGGGCCGCCGCCGCGGCCGTCCACCCCGGCCCGGCCGCCGAAGACGCCCATCCGCGCGCCCTCGACCCCGACCCTGCGCGTCGAGCCGCTTCATTGGTGGTGTCCGGCTCGGCGGCGCACCACTGTGACCCGAGCAAGGCGGGCACTGCTGGCGCCCACACCATCACTCCAGCGCCAGCACCGCGATGCGCAGATCCATTAGGTGCGCCGCCCGGATCGCGGTCGTCCCCGACACCGCCGCCGGGTCGGTCCACACCGGCGCCGGCCGACCCGCCGCCGCGTACGCCGCACCGAGCGCCTCCCGCAGCTCCAGCAGGTGAACCAGCCTGACCGGCGTCACCCCGGCCCGCAGGACCGGGTCCGTCCACGAGAACGCCGTCAGCCCCGCTGCCGACCGCACCACGTCGACCCGCTCCCGGAGCTCGGCGAAGTGGAGCGTCCTCACCCGCGTCACGTTGGGCACGATCGGGTGGTCGGCGAAGGGCCTGCCCGACATCGGCCACGGGCGCGGACGCCAATCCGGGTTCATCCTCCACACGCTCTGCAGCCGGCGGACGGCGGCGGCGCCGCGGTCCGTGGCGTAATGGGCGCTCAGCACCGCGTCGAGCATGTTCTGTTCCACCGCCTCGGCCGAATCGGCAGCGTCCATCTTCGCCAGGTCTTCGAGGTAGACCTCGGCGTACGTCGCCCCGTACTCCCGATACAGGTCCGTCAGGATCATCGAGAAGACGTGGTTGACGCCCCTTCGCCCCCGGGCGTCGGGGGCGAGGAAGGGTCCAGGGTCAGCTCCGGGTTGTCCCGCATGACTATCTCGGTGAAGCTCAGGGCGAGGGCGCGGTACGCACCGTTGAAGACGTGTGGCGGCGGATTCTCGCGCGGGAAGGGGTGCTCCCACCGCCTGAAGTGCGCCTCCTGGTCCTCGTAGGAGACGCCTCGCCTGTGCATGCACGCGTGGGCCATGAAGTGCGGGAAGCCGCTGGCGATCGCGTCGTGGTCCTGGAACAGTTGGACGGCGTTGTAGAACGGGAACATCGGGAACCGCTCGCTCGATCCCCCCCGGCCCATCTCGTAGTACGAGACCTGCCAGCCTCGCGGGTCGGAGACATCGCCCCCGACGCGCGAAACGCTGCGATCAGCGTACTCCTTCAGCACTTCGGCGCGGCCCCCCGCGCCGCAACCCGCTCCACACGTGTTTTCGACCAGCGCGACGGAGCCCTTCCCTTCGAAGCCTTCAGGCGACCACAGAGGATACGCGCCGCCGGCGAAGGCGCTGTACATCTCCATGCACGAGTCGAGGTGGGCGAGGATGCAGGAATACTGTTCGGCCTTGAGATCCTCCGGAGAGTAGAACACGACCCGGTCACCTTCGTAGACGTTCATCAGCTCGCGCGTTCCGGCGAAGGTGTCGTACCAGGTGGCCGGGTGCCTCGTCGCTGTGCGGGCGCTCTCGGCGCAGCCCGCCGCGGCGCCGGACGTTCCGGCTTCCGCCCAGGGGTTGGCCGCGAGCGCTACGGCGATCGCCAACGTTGCGCGAAGGGGCATCGTCTTCCCTCTGGTTCAGCCGGCGTTGAGAAATCAGCCGCGCCGCCGGCCGCAAGCCACGGCGGCGCTGGTGACCTCGCCCAACCGAGCCCAACCGGCAGGTGGCCGAGGTGCGGAGCGGCGAAGCGGGTCAGGCTCGACAGCCAGTCGCGGGCGTGCCGCTGGTCGCGCCAGCCCTGCCGCATCTGGTTCCAGACCCGCTCGGCGGCGTCCGCGAAGGTCGGGCGCCGCCGGTCGCTCGTCACTCCAGCGCCAGCACGGCGGCGCGCAGCTCGGTCAGGTGCGCCGCCCGGATCGGCGTCGACCCCGCCTCCACGTCGGTCCAGCGCGGGACCACCCGGCCCGCCGCGGCATACGCCGAGCCCAGCGCCTCCCGCAGCTCCAGCAGGTGCGCGAGCCGGACCGGCGTCACCCCGGCCGTCAGTCGCGCGTCCGTCCAGGCGAACCGCGCGAGACCCGCCCCTGTCCGCAGGGCGTCGATGCGCTCCCGAAGCTCCGTGAAGTGGACGGCCCTGATCGGCGTCACCCCGGACCGGATGGGGTCGTCGGTGAACGGCCTCGCCCGCGGTGTCGTCGACACCCGGAAGTTCGCAACGATCCGCCGGTTCTCGTTCAGCGCCCTTCGCGCATCCGCCGGCCCATCCACCGTCGCTGACGCCTCCTCCCCAGGCACGCCCAGCGGGTCGTCCTCGAAGGTCTGGACGGGGTTGGAGAAGCGCAGAAGCCCGTGGTCGCTGAGGGCCGCGAAGCCCCCATCCGCACACTGCGAGTGATAGGCCATGATCGTCCACCAGCAGGTCTTCCTCTCCTCGCGGAACGCAGCCTGATTCACGTAGCCGACGCCGTAGGGAGGGTCGACCCCGCGCAGGTCGACGCCCGCGGCCTCCAGGGTGTAGCGGTCGTGCGAGAGCCCCATCACGTGGCCTAGATCGCTTAACATGCGGCGTCAATCACCTGACACACTCGTTCCTCCAGATTCCGGTCCCATCCAGCGGCGAAGGCCCCCGTCGGTGCTTGGGACGCAGGAACAAGCCCGCCGAGATCGGGTCCACGCGGATCGTCAAGATCCAGCGCATCCGCGCGCATTTGCGTTCCTATCATGGCGAACCACGGGCGGCAGCTTCAAGTTGGCGGCCGCGAAGCGAACCAGGCGCCGGCAACCGGCAAGAAGGGAGGCCGTCGATGATGCCGACCCGGGCTGTCGGCCCCATCAGCATGACCGTATGCAGGCGGGAAACCGCCGCCGGTCACCGAGCCGCCGCCACCGTCATCCTCACCCGCCTTCGACGGGTCAAGTAGCCCTTGCCATGCTGGTCACGGAAGCCCATGGCCCTCGCTGGACCGCCGACGACGGCGCCCCCGGCGGCGACGCTTGTCATGCCACGAAGGGGACGCAGTACGTCGGGGATCAGACCCGCGTCGGCGCGGCCGTCACGGCTCGTCGGGTTTCGGCATCCGGTAGCCGAGCCCCCGCTCGGTGAGGATGTACTTCGGCCTGCCGGCGTCATCGCCGAGCTGGCGGCGGAGCTTCCGGACCGCGCTGCGAACCGCCTGCTGGTTGCCGCCGGCCCGACCGCCCCACACCCGGCGCAGCAGCGACTCGTAGGTCGTCGCGCCGCCGGCGTCGAGCGAGAGCGCGTGCAGCAGCCGGTACTCGGTCGCGGTGAGCCGCACCGGGCGGCCCGCCACCGTGACCCGGCGCCTCGCGCGGTCGATGGCGAGGTCGCCGAGCACGAAGGGCGTGGGCGCGGTCCGCCGCCGCAGCGCCAGCCCCACCCGCGCCACCAGCTCGGCCGGCGAGAACGGCTTGACGATGTAGTCGGCGGCGCCCGCCTCCAGCGCCCGCGCGACGGTCTCGCCCCGTCCGTAGGCCGAGACGAAGATGACCGGCAGGTCCGCGAGTCCGGGCAGGGTCCGCATCAGCTCGATGCCGTCGGCGTCCGGCAGCACCAGGTCCAGCAGCACCACGGCGGGGCGCTTCGCCTCGATGAGGCGCACCACCTGCCCCGGCTCGCCGGTCGTCGCCGGGGCGTAGCCCGCCGCCGCCAGCACGTCACGCGCGTGGCGCCGCGCGTGCGGGTCGTCGTCCACCACCAGGACGGGCGTCTTCTCCCGCACGCTCCCGAGCGTGGAGGCCGAAACGGCCGGGGCGCGGCCCACCGCTTCTTCCGTCGCCGCGGGAAGCGTGAACGCGATCCGGGTGCCCCGGCCCACGCCCTCGCTCGCGGCCCGGATGCGGCCGCCGTGCGCCTCGACCAGCCCCTTGCAGATGACCAGCCCGAGGCCCGACCCGCCACCCTCGCCGGCGCCGACGTGCCGGCGGAACAGGTGCGGCAGCCGCTCCGGCGGCACCCCCTCGCCGGCGTCGACCACGGAGACCTCGACCTGCGCCCCGTCGCGTTCCGCCGTCACCCGGATGGGGGCGTTCTCCGGGGAATGCCGGGCGGCGTTGGAGAGCAGGTTGTCCAGCACCTGGACGATGCGCCGGCCGTCGGCCAGCACCGGGGGCAGCTCCGCGGGCAGGTCGATGACGATGCCGTGCCGGCCGCCGCCGGCCGCGAACGCGGTCCGCGCCCGCTCGACGAGACCGGCCAGGTCGTCCGGCACCGGGTCCACCGGCAGCAGGCCCGCGCCGATGCGGCCGGCGTCCAGCAGGTCGCCGATCAGCCCCGACATGCGCCCGGCCTGCTCGTCGATGATGCGCAGGAACTGGCGAAGCTCGTTCCGGTCGGGGTTCCGCCCCTCCTCCAACGCCGTCGCCGCCGAGCCCTTGATGGCCGCGAGCGGCGTCCGCAGCTCGTGGCTCACCATGCCCAGGAACTCCGCCCGCGAGCGCTCCAGCGCCTCGAACGGCGCCAGGTCCTGTAGGGTCACCACCACCCGTTCGACCGCGCCCTCGGCCGAGCGGATGGGCGTGGCGTCGATCAGGGTCCGCACGCTCTTGCCGCCGGGGACGAAGACCTCGACCTCCTCGGCGCGCACCGTCTCGGCGTTGCCGAGGTCGGCGAGCGTGACCTCGCGCCCGTCGCCGCGCCGGCAGACCACCGCCGCGCGCAGCCCTTCGGCGGAGCCGTCCGGCGTCTGCAGCCCCGCCACGATACGCCGCGCCTCGCGGTTGAGCGACAGCGGGGCGCCGCTCCCGGCGTCGAACACGGCCACCCCGACCGGGCAGGTCTCGACCAGCGCCGCGAGGTCGGCGCGGGCCCGCTGCTCCTCGCGGTGCGCCCGCGCGTTGGCGAGCGCCGCCGCGGCCTGCTGGGCGAACAGCACCAGCACCTCCTCATCGGCGTCGGTGAACCCGCCCGCCTTGCCGCCGAGGAAGAAGCCCCCCGCCGCCGTCTCCCGGTGGCGCATCGGCGTCGCCTGGAAGGTCCCGCTGGACACGGGGAACGGCGAGCAGCCGTGGGCCCGGACCCAGGCGTCGAGATCCGGAAGCCGCAACGGCGCGGCGAGCTCGCGCAGCAGCCCGAACAGCCGCAGCCCGTCGGGCCATTCCTCCATCGCCCGCCGCTCGTCGGGCGTGAAGCCGGCGGTGACGAAGTCCCGGGGTTGCCCGGCGTCGTCGACGGTGGTGATCACGCCGTAGCGGGCGCCGGTCAGCGCGCGGGCGCTGTCGACGACCTCCCGGAGCACCGTGTCGAGGTCGAGGCTCGTGCCGATGCGCAGGATTGCCGCTCCGAGGGCGGCGACGCGTTCGCCCGGGTCCTCGATTCCCGGAACCGCTTCGTGCCGTTGGTTCAACGTCCCCGTCCTCCGTGCAAGGGCGCGCCGGTCCGCCGCCTGGAACTTCCCGCCGGCGGCGCGTTACGGATTAGGATACGACGACTCACGCCGCCGGAGCAGGGTATGCGCCGTCTCCCGACCGAGTTTCTCGCGTTCGGGCTGACTGTGGCCGCCGGTCCCTCGGCGGGGCAGACGCCCCCGCCGTTGATCACGGCCGAAGGCAGGGGGCCGAGCTACGGGGCCCACGACCGCATCGACGCCGGCAACTTCGGCGAGCGGGAGATCGCCTGGCGCTTCCTGAAGGACAACCTCGGGCCGGGCCGGAGTTCAAGCTCGAGGGCACGCCGCTCGTGGCAGGCCGGCGTTCTGTTCGCCACCGCGGGCACGCGGCGCGCGGTGGGTAGCCCTGGACCCCGTCACCGGCGAGCTGCTGTGGATGCACGCCGAGCGCGAGGGGGCCGGGCAGGGTCGCGGCACCCCGCCGGCTGTCGGCCTCGGGCTGGCATACTGGACCGACGGCACCGCCGAGCGCGTTCTCTACGTCACCCTCGGCTTCCGCCTCGTGGCCCTCGACGCGGCGACGGGCCGCCCCGTCCCCGGCTTCGGCGACGGCGGCCGGATCGACCTGAAGGCGGCGGCGGTGGTCGGCGAGGGCCGGCCCATCGACCCCGTCATCGGCGAGATCGGGCTGCACGCGACCCCCGCGGTGGCGCGGGATGTCGTGGTCGTGGGCGGCACCTTCGCCGACGCGCCAGCCCCCGCACCCACAACAACACCAAGGGGCTGGTGCAGGCGTTCGACGTGCGGACGGGCCGGCGCCTGTGGACGTTCGACACCGTTCCCGGTCCTGGCGAGCCGGGGGTCGAGACGTGGCTGAACGACTCTTGGGGCGTCAACGGGAACAACGGCGTGTAGATTCAGATAGCGGCCGACCCCGAACTGGGCATCGCCTACCTGCCGGTGGAGACCCCGTCGGGCGACTACTACGGCTGCCACCGGCCGGGAGACCTGTTCGGGGAGAGCCTCGTCGCCGTCGACCTCCTGACCGGCGAGCGGCTCTGGCACTTCCAGCTCGTGCACCACCCCCTCTGGGGCTTCGACATGGCGAGTCCGCCGATTCTCGCCGAATAGCAGGGCGGCCCCGCAGGCGGCTCGGGCGCGATGCACTCCCTCCGCAACCTGACCGACGCGTCGAACGGGCGCGCCAGCAGATGCCGTCGGGCGATCACCACCTTCTCCTCCTCGGTGTACCCCGGCAGGTGGACCATCTTGAGGTACCGGCGTAGCTTCAGGGAAACGGCCGCCCGATCGACGGCGGTCACGATGACCCAGGCTCCAGAAAGATCGAACGGGACCCGGGTGAAGTCGTCCCGGAAGCTCGGCGGGATGCGTCCAGGAGTCCAGGAGGGCGACCAGAACGTCCGTGTCGTCCCCATCGACCGCGTCGATGCCGTCGAGGCTCAAGACCGGGTTCTTCACCTCGCCTCGATCAGACGGGTGACGATGGACGCGGGGGCGATGGGCCGCGCGCTGTGGAGCAGACGGCCGTCTGGTGAGCCGCGATCACACGTCGGCGGGCGTGTCCGGGCTCGCCGCGAAACGGGCGGTCAGCGCGCGGCGGTTATGTCGGGCCAGTACTCGAGGTGGTGTATCTGGGCTTCGTCGTCGAGGTCGTGGTGAGGCACGTTCGGGTCGCAGGGTGGCGGCGTGATCACAAGGAGACCGAACGAGGTTCCGGCGGAAGGCGGGGTCGGCCGGCTGTCGATGTGATGGACACCGCGAGCCGGGCGGCGATGTCGACGTTGGGGGCCGACCCGGATGGCGGGCAGGTGGTCGAGGGCGACCGCGGCTTCACGCGGCCGGGTCTCGGGCTCGAGGACGACCTTGTAGGTGGTCGGCATGTCGGCTGTCCGGCGGGGCCGCTGTCGTCAGCCGACGGCGGCCACGCGCGCGATCGTGAAAACCTTACAGCCGCACCGCGTCGGCCCGGGTCCGGTGATGCATGTCGTTCCAGGCGCTGACGCGTCTGCCGTAGTCCTCGTCCGGGGACACTTCAGCGATGAAACGGGGAAGCTCGGCCGGCGCCTCGAGGTCAGTTTCCATGTCCAACCTCGTCATCGGCCTCCCTCCTCGAAACTGCGGACGAGCGCGAGACGGCCCACGCCGCGATACCGAGGGTCTTGCCGATCTTCTTGAAGCTGAGGCCCTCGTCGCGAAGCTCGACGATGCGCGCGACGGTGTCGACCGGGCGCGGCGGACGCCGGCTGGGCACCCGGCCCGGGCGTCTCAACGTTGCCCGATCCACCGGCATCAGCGTCCGGTGCGGGTCGTCAACGTCCGGGGCGCACTTGCCGAGGTTCTTCCAGTCGAGGCGTGTCCGCTACGGACCCTCGGGCATGAGCTCCTCGAGGTTCTGGTCGAGGGCGCCGTCGCTGCTCTGCCAGACCACCTCGGCCTCGGCGACCGCGCCGGTGGTGGCTTCCCGCACCGAGATCAGCAGGGGCTCGGGCTCGCCGTAGACGACCGACACGCCGGTAACGTGCCCGGTGCGGGTCCGCCAGCTGACGTCAACCAGCGTGGACTGGACGTCGGGCCTCGCGAGCGCCGCGGCGAGTGCCGAACCCCGCAGTCGCAGCTTCGACGTGACCGTCAACGCCCGCATCGTGCAGCCGGCGTTGTCGATGGAGCGGACGCCGACCTTGGCGCCGACCCGCTGAACGGTTCGTTCGGACTGGTTCTCCTCTCTCCGGGAATGTGCGGCGGACAGGACCAGCCCGCCGGCCGCGCCGAGTGGCCGGGCGATGCTTCTACGGGGGGCGAGATGGGTGGTCGGAGCTACGGGTCGCCAGCGGTCCCCGCAGGCTGGTCGCGGGGCGCGCACAGGATCGGCCCGGGGCAGGACGGGTCCGCGAGGGCCGCGGTCATGAGGGCGTTTTGACTGAGGAGGACGGCGAGGTTACGCGCGCGGCGGCTGCGGTAGCGTGGGCTGTGGAGATGCGGCCGACGGTGAAGGCGACGGTGATGCGGGTGATGTCGTGCGCGGTCGTCAGGATGGTCGCGACGGCGGGGTCGCCGGCGCTCTCCTGGGGCAGGGCCTGCACCGCTTCGCACTCGTCGAGCACCGCGTCGGCGGTCCGGCCGCTGTTGAGGGCGGCGAGGATCGTCAGCAGCCCGGCGTCGCTCAGCGTGTTCACGCCGCGCTGCTCGAGGCGTTCCCGGGCGACGAGGCCCGCGACACGCGGGTTGGTTCCGCTGCTCGAAGTCATGCGCGGCCGCCTTTCCGGCCAGTGCGAGGACGCCGAGGATGCGGCGACGCTGGCCGACCTCGTCGTGACGGTGGATGTGGTCGCAGATGGTGGAGAGCGCCGGCCGGGGCCGCTTGGCGGCGGCGAGCAGGGCGAGGGCCTTCGGCGAGGTTGCGGGCGGACGGCCCGGTCCTTGATGCGATGCCGGCCCCGCGGCGCGCGCAGGTGCTCGCGGAGGAGCTGGCCGGTGTGGGGGTCGAGCAGACTGCGCGTGGGCGTCGTTCCACTGCACGTGGACGCGACGGCCGATTCAGCCCGGCGGCGCCCCGCATCCGGCCGAGATCCTCCGGGCAAGGGGTGCCAGCCCGCCGCCGAAAAGGGTTCCGCCACGATCGGGAGCGCCACATTCATGGCACATTTCTACTTGATATGACCATGCCCAAGACACGAAAACCGTCCTCTACACCCGCAGATTTCCGCACAGACATGACAAGTCTTGATCTGTTCTCGTCCGACCGTTGATCCCGTCACAGTTTGGGGTGTACATTGCGGGCGCCGCGTTTGCGGCTTTCTGGGGGGGGACGCCGGCCTCTAGCTTAGCTAGCACCTAGCCGCGCCACCGCCCGGGCAGCAGGAGCAGCGGGACGGGTACGCGCAGCCGGGACTTGGTCTTCGAGACCGCCGATTGCCAAACCGTGCCGCTTCCGGCGATACCGTGCGGCTATGACCTCTTCATCGGCGTCGGCGAGTACCGCAACCTCGACGAGTCGCGGCAACTGCTGTTCGCGGTTCGCAGGCTCCCGCCGACTCCGTGACACCGCGGGGCCGTCCCGTGTCCGGCGACTCGGACAGCTTGCGCCGTCGGCGCGAACGCGGCGGACGCGCCCGGCCGGGTGGCCGCGCGGTCGGGCGTCCCGCGGTTGAACCCGTTCGCCGACGCGTCGTTCCCGGGGCTCGTTGAGGGCGTGGCGCCCAACCCTCTCGGGGGCTCTCGCTGTCGGGCCGGCTGGTGGGCTGCTTGCGTTCAAGGGTTCGTTTCGAAGGGTCGTGTGCATGTCCCTGCTGACGGATGAACGGTGCCTGGAGGGCGCCGGCGCCAAGCTGGCGCGGACCGGAGCGGTCGCGCTCGCGGCCTTGCTGTTCCCAACCGGCGCCGAAGGACAGGGCGGCGGAACCGGCGATCGGCAAGTCCTCGAGGCGTTGTACCACGCGACCGACGGCCCGGGCTGGACCGACAGCACGAACTGGTTGACCGACGCACCGTTGTCGGCGTGGTTCGGGGTCACCACGGACGACGACGGCCGCGTGGAGGCTCTCGAGCTCCGGGGGAACGGGCTGAGCGGTCCGATCCCGGCCGAGGTGGGGCAGTTGAGTCGCCTCATGGGATTGGGGCTTGGGAGTCGGTGGGACTCCGCGCTGGAGCAGCAGATCGAGAACGAGCTGACAGGACCGATCCCGCCCTCGTTGGGCCGGCTGTCCAACCTCCGATGGTTGCTGCTCAACGACAACGACCTGACCGGCGCGATTCCCGACGCGCTGGGCGACTTGGCCAACCTCGAATGGCTGGGACTTAGCGGCAACGGGCTGACGGGGCCGATCCCGTTCTCGTTGGGCCGGCTGTCCAACCTCTCGGGGCTGCGGCTCAGCAGCAACGACTTGACGGGGCGGATTCCTGACGCGCTGGGCGACTTGGCCAACCTCGAATTCCTGGACCTCGGCTGGAACGGGCTGACGGGCCCGATCCCGTCCTCGTTGGGCCGACTGTCCAACCTCCGCTCGCTGAATCTCTACTCGAACGAGTTGACGGGGCGGATTCCTGACGCGCTGGGCGACTTGGCCAACCTCGAATTCCTGGACCTCGGCTGGAACGAGTTGACGGGGCAGATTCCCGACGCGCTGGGCGACTTGGCCAACCTCGAATTCCTGACCCTCGGCTGGAACGGGCTGACGGGGCCGATCCCGTCCTGGTTGGGCCGGCTGTCCAACCTCCGGCGGCTGGATCTCGAAAGCACCGACCTGACCGGCGCGATTCCCCACGCGCTGGGCAACTTGGCCAACCTTGAAGAGCTGAGGTTCATCTTGAATCAGTTGGTGGGCCCGCTGCCGCCCGCACTGACTCAGCTTTCACGACTCACGTTGCTTGATATCCGATTCACAGATCTGTGCGTGCCCGCCAACCCGGTGTTTCAGGAGTGGTTGGCGTCGATAGAGGACTTCAGGGGATCCACCTGCAATCGCCCGCCGGAAGCGGTCGGGACGATTCCGGCGCAGACGCTGACCGCGAACGGGGCGTCGGCGGTCGTGCCCGTGGCGGACTACTTCAGCGACCCCGACGAGGATCCGCTGACGTACGCGGCCACGTCCAGTCGCGGGAGCACAGTCACGACGGTCGCATCGGGCGATACCGCCTGGCTCGTGCCGCGAGCGGCAGGAACGGCGACGGTAACGGTCACGGCGCAAGATCCCGGTGGCCTGAGCGTCACCCAGACCGTCGCGGTGACGACGGTCGAGTCCCCCGGTCCTCAAACCGACCGCGAAGTACTGGAGGTACTGTACGACGCGACCGGAGGCGCGAGTTGGACGGACAGCACGAACTGGAATACGGCGGTCCCGCTGGAGGAGTGGTACGGGGTGGCGACGGACGGGTCAGGCCGGGTCACTGGGCTGGAGCTCACCTCGAACGGGTTGCGTGGTCCGCTTCCCGACGCACTGAGCCACTTGGCCGACCTCGAATCGCTGGGTCTCGCAGACAACGCGCTGACGGGGCCGATTTCGTCTTCGTTGGGCCGGCTGTCCAACCTCCGGGAGCTGTCGCTCTGGCGGAACGAGTTGACGGGGCGGATCCCTGACGCGCTGGGCAACTTGGCCAATCTCGAATCGTTGAGCCTCGACGGCAACAGGCTGACCGGGCCGGTTCCGTCTTCGTTGGGCCGGCTGTCCAACCTC
The DNA here is from genome assembly GCA_965261285.1 of Vicinamibacterales bacterium. Taxonomy (GTDB): domain Bacteria; phylum Acidobacteriota; class Vicinamibacteria; order Vicinamibacterales; family UBA8438; genus JAJEEA01. The sequence continues at coordinate 2,058,775 of OZ253457.1, forward strand.
CGGGAGCTGTCGCTCTCGCGGAACGAGTTGACGGGGCGGATCCCCGGCGCGCTGAGTGACTTGGCCAACCTCAGATCGCTGGGTCTCGACATCAACGGGCTGACGGGGCCGATTCCGTCGTCCTTCGGGCGGCTATCCAACCTTGAAGAGCTGAGACTCTACGGGAACGAGTTGACAGGGCGGATCCCGGACGGGCTGGGCGACTTGGCAAACCTCAGATTGCTGAGTCTCGGCGACAATGGGCTGACGGGGCCGATTCCGTCGTCCTTCGGGCGGCCGTCCAACCTTCAACGGCTGGACTTGTCGTACAACTGGGGCCTGTCAGGACCGCTTCCGAGTGGTCTGAACCTCTCAATCTTTGAAGGGCTGGACATCCTCGTGACCCAAGCGTGTGCGCCGGCCGCTTGGCAGGAACGGCTCGCCACGATCGAGTTCACGGGACGGCTGTGCGAGACGGGAACCGATGTCACCATCGATGTGGCCGTCGTCTACACGCCGGCCGCTCGTGAGGAGGCCGGCGGGACCGCCGCGATCGAGGCGGTGATCGACTTGATGGTCGCCGAGACCAACGAGGCCTACGAGGCGAGCGGCGTGCGCCCCCGCTTGGCCCTGGTGGCGAGATCGGAAGTGCAGTATACCGAGGCAGGGGACCGCGATGTAGACCGCTTCTTGGATCCTTCGGACGGCTACATGGACGAGGTGCACGCGATGCGCGACCGGGCCGGAGCGGACTTGCTGCACTTGGTCTTCAAGCGTCAGGACCATACGTTTGCTGGCATTGCCCAACTCCCGGGGGCCTTCGGCCTCACCTGCCAGCACTGTGGCGGCCATGTCTTCGCGCACGAGTTGGGGCACAACATGGGGCTCCGGCACGATCGGTACGTGGTGCACCACCACGAAGGCGGGGTGTCGCCGGACCCGGCCTACGGCTACGTGAATCAGCAGACATTCGTGGCGGGTTCGGGCGCAACGCGGTCGAGTCGGTGGTTTACGATCATGTCCTACCCGACCCAGTGCGAGGACGCCTACAAGGACTGCACTTGGCTGCTCCGCTTCTCGAATCCGCGGCAGACTGTGGGGGGTGACCCGCTGGGGGTGGCCTTCGGCGGCGATGCCGCTGGCGTGACCGGCCCCGCCGACGCGGCGGCGGTCCTGAACGCCACGGGTCCGGCGGTGGCGCTGTGGCGGGATCACGTACCGCGCCCCAACCGTCCCCCCGAAGCGGCCGGAGCCTTGGCGGACCGGAGACTGACGGGCCTGTCGAGCACGTTGGCGGTGGACGTGTCCCGGGCGTTCGCCGACCCCGACGGCGACGCCCTGACCTACGGCGCCTCGTCGTCGGCTCCGCGGGTGGCGGCGGCGGTGGCGGCGGCCGGCGCTCGCGTGACGGTGACGGCCGTGGGGGAGGGGACGGCGTCGGTGACGGTGACGGCGACCGACCCGGGCGGCCTGAGCGCGAGCCAGTCGTTCGCGGTAACGGTGACGGCGGGGAACCGCGCGCCGGAGCCGGTTGGGACGCTGGCGCCGTTGACGCTCGAAGCGGGCGAGGCTCCGGTGTCTGTGGACGTGTCGGGTGCGTTCGCCGACCCCGACGGCGACGGGCTGAGCTACGGGGTGTCGTCGTCGGCCCCGCAGGTGGCGACGGTGGCGGCGGCGGGCGCTCGCGTGACGGTGACGGCGGTGGGCGAGGGGACCGCGACGGTGACGGTGACGGCGACCGACCCCGGCGGTCTGAGCGCCACGCAGTCGTTCGCGGTGACGGTGACGGCAGGGAACCGCGCACCGGAGCCGGCGGGCGCCCTCGAGGCCCTGACACTCGAAGGGGGCGACACCCCGGTGTCGGTGGACGTGTCGCGGGCGTTCGCCGACCCCGACGGCGACGCCCTGACCTACGGCGCCTCGTCGTCGGCGCCCCGGGTTGCGACGGTGGCCGCGGCCGGTGCCCGCGTGACGGTGACGGCCGTAGGCGAGGGGACGGCGTCGGTGACGGTGACGGCGACCGACCCCGGCGGCTTGAGCGCGGCGCAGTCGTTCGGCGTGCGGGTGACGGCGCCCTTCACCGACGACCCGATTCAACCCGGCGTGACGCCCGTCAGGGCCGTCCACTTCACGGAGCTGCGGGAGCGTATCGACGCTCTACGGGAAGAAGCCGGGCTCGGACGGTTCGCCTGGACGGATCCGTTCGTGCGGGCGGGGGTGACACGGGTCAGACTCGTGCACGTGCTGGAGTTGCGGCAGGCGCTGGGGGCCGCCTACACGGCGGCGGGGCGAGCGGCGCCGCGCTGGACCGATCCGTCGCCGGTGGGCGGGGCGACCCCCATCAGGGCGGCGCACCTGACGGAGTTGCGGGCCGCAGTGGTGGGCCTGGAGTGAGGGGCCTTCGGCCGGCAAGCCTCGGGGGCCCAGCGCGCTGAAGGTTGAACTGCGCGCGGCGGCTGGACCGGCGACGGCTGCGATGCAGGCCTTCAGGTCCATCAGATCCTCTTTCACGTGGTCGTGATGCGGTTCCTGGATGGCGTCGATGTTGAGAGGGATGTTGGAGATGTTCTTGACTGCGCCGGGGACTGGCGGGCGTTCGCGGTGGCTGCGGGCCACCGGCCGCGTGTTCGTTGGGTTGGTGGCGGCGGCCAGCGTGGCGGGGCGCGTGCCCAACGCGATGGCCCAGAACGGCGTCGCAGCGGACCGGGCGGTACTCGTGGAGCTCTACGACGCGACGAACGGCCCGGCTTGGGAGGACAGTACGAACTGGAAGACGGATGCGCCGTTGAGCGCATGGTACGGAGTCGAGACGGATGCTGACGGACGTGTCGCGGCGTTGCGTCTCACCGGGAACGCTCTGAGCGGTCCGATTCCGGCGGCCCTTGGCAGCCTGTCCAACCTCCAAACGCTGGATCTCGGCGCCAACGAGCTGAGCGGCCCGATTCCGGCGGCCCTCGGCAGCCTGACGGACTTGAAATCGCTGGATCTCTACAACAACGAGTTGAGCGGCCTGATTCCGGCGGCCCTCGGCAGCCTGGCGAACTTGAAAGAGATGTATCTCGGCTTGAACGCTCTGAGCGGTCCGATTCCGTCGGCCCTCGGCAGCCTGTCGAACTTGGAATGGCTGAGTCTCCGCGCCAACGAGTTGAGCGGTCCGATTCCGGTGGCCCTCGGCAGCCTGTCCAACCTCGGAATTCTGGATCTCGGCTTGAACGTTCTGAGCGGCCCGATTCCGGCGGCCCTCGGCAGCCTGTCCAACCTCCAAACGCTGGATCTCAGCGACAACGAGTTGAGCGGCCCGATTCCGGCGACCCTCGGCAGCCTGGCGAACTTGAAATCGCTGCATCTCAGCGGCAACGAGTTGAGCGGCCCGATTCCGGCGGCCCTCGGCAGCCTGGCGAACTTGGGATGGCTGAGTCTCGGCGGCAACGAGTTGAGCGGTCCGATTCCGGCGGCCCTCGGCAGCCTGGCGAACTTGGGACTGCTGGATCTCTACAACAACGAGTTGAGCGGCCCGATCCCGGCGGCCCTCGGCAGCCTGGCGAACTTGGGATGGCTGAGTCTCGGCGGCAACGAGTTGAGCGGTCCGATTCCGGTGGCCCTCGGCAGCCTGGCGAACTTGGAATCGCTGTATCTCCACAGCAACGAGCTGAGCGGCCCGATTCCCGTGGCCCTCGGCAGCCTGGCGAACCTGCAAGAGCTGATTCTCAGCGGGAACGCTCTAAGCGGTCCGATTCCGCCGGACCTGGGGCGCCTGTCCAACCTGGAATGGTTGGATCTCGGAGCGAACGCGGAACTGAGCGGTCCACTTCCAGGGACACTGACCGGGCTAACGCGACTCTGGCGCCTGCTCATCGGCGGTACGGCCCTCTGTGCTCCCCGAGATGCCGCGTTCCAGGCGTGGTTGGCGACTCTAAGGGCCGGCGCAACAATAAATTCCCATTTTGTCACATGGGTTCGATGGTGTAGTTCCATTTCGGCATGACGTCGTTTGGTGTGATGCGCAGCTCTCGCATTTGGGCGTCGGTGATCTTGACGCCGGTCTTGTAGGTCTTCCGCACGAGGTGAGCGCGGACCCTCAGTCCGGTGGAGGTGCGTGTGGTGCGCAGGTACTTCAGGATGGTCTCGAAGCTGTCGAGCGGTCGGCCGGCCCAGTTCTTGCTGATCTCGCAGAACAGGCGGTGTTCGATGGGGTTCCACTTCGACGTGGCCGGCGGGTAGTGGGCCACCGTCACCCGCAAGCCGTGCCGGTTGCAGAGGCGATGTTGCAGGTTGAACTTCCAGGCGCGTGCCGTGCAACTGTTGCTGCCGCCGCCGTCGGCCAGGATCTGCAGAGTCTTGGCGTCGGGATGGCGCTTGCGGCCCTCGGTACGCCACCACTTCTCGATGCAGTCGACGGCGAACGCCGGGGTGTCGGCGGTTCTGCCGACGAAGACGGTGCCGGCATTGGCGCGGGGGTCGTAGATGCCGTAGGGCACGGCGAGCCCCTCGGCGTCGGAGCGGAAGTCGTGGTCGTTGACGAGTTCTGGGCTGCGGTCCCACTTGGCGCCGGGATTGCGGAACGTGCCGACGAGCTCCTTCTTCTTCGTATCGACGCTGATGAGGGGGCTGTCGTCGGCGGCGCAGCGCTCGCGCAAGTCGGTGATGTGCCGGAACTGCCGGTCGCGGTTCGGATTCGAGGCGCCGGCGAGCTTCTTGTGGTTGACGCGCAACGAGTAGCCCATCGCCTTGAGCAGTCGCGCGACGGTCTGCGGGCAGACGTGGATGCCGAGCCGGCGGAGTTCGTGGGCGAGCTTGGCGGTGGTGCGGCGTGTCCACTTCAGGCCGCTGACCGGGTCTCCGGCCGTCTCGTGGGTCATCAGGGCTTCGATGCGGGCGATGACTTCCGGCGTTTTTTTTCCGCCGGTGTTCGTCCGCCGCCCGCGCGGCGCACCCGGTCGACCTCGACATCGCGCTCGACGAGCTGCCGGCGGCCGGTGGCGACCGTCGACGGGTCGATGCCGAGGAGGGCGGCGATGCGCCGGTCGCCGCCCCACCCGCACTTGAGCGATTCGAGTCCGGCGAACAGCCGGCGCTGGCGCTCGTCGAGGAGGCTGGCGAACAGCACGATGGCGGCGCGCAACTCCTCGGGCATCAGGTCGGCGTCGGGCAGGGGCCGTCCGAGGCCGGGCGTGGCCATCAGCAGCCGTCGGGCGCGGAGCTGATGCGTCTCCTGCGCGTGGTCGGTGGCGCAGTAGAGGAACTGGCCGGCGAGCTTGTGCCGCGTCAGCCGGCCGCCGCCGACGAGCTTGCGCAGGGCGTCCTGAGAGCCGACACCGAGCCGGTTGTCGAGCTCGTCGACGAAGTGTCCGGCTTCCGCGCTATTGACGAACGCTTCGGCGGTTGCGACGAGGGTGCCGGCGCGGGAGAAGCGGACGCCGGCGAACGCCCACAGGCCGTGTTCGTCGAAGTCGGCGAGCTCGTCGAGGGTGTAGTAGCCGCCGCGATGGGAGTAGCTGGTGCGGGCGTCGAGGTCCTTGAGCTTGCGGAACGCGGTGCGCCTGCTGACGCGGGGCCCGAGGGCGGCCATCACGTCGGACAGGGCCGCGACGGTCTGCTTTCGGAGGAGGGCGACGACGGTGTCGGCGGAGAACCGGGTTGGTCTCATTGTGGCACCATTGCGGATTTCAGATTCCGCAATGATGCCACAATTCCGAGCGGATTGCACCCCTGAATCCGAAGAATGCCGCTTGAACTAGTGGATACGGAGCCAGACAGGACGTGCGAGACCGTTGTGTTTCTACTGCGACACTACAGCCACTTTCAGGAAGTTATTTTTGCGCGGACCCTAAGTGACTTCCGGGGAGCTACGTGTAATCGCGCGCCGGTGTCGGCCGGCACTATCCCGGCGCCGACACTGACGGTGGGGGGCACGGTACGACGCGTGCCTGTGGCGGACTACTTCCGCGATCCAGACGGCGATGTGCTGACGTACGAGGCGGTGTCGTCGGCACCGGCCGTGGTGGCGGTATCGATTGCGGGTAGCACCGTGACGGTGACGCCGACCGGCGAGGGGACCGCGACGGTGACGGTGACGGCGACCGACCCGGGCGGCCTGAGCGCGAGTCAGACGTTCGCGGTGACGGTGACGGCCGGGAACCGGCCGCCACGGCCGGCGTGGACCCTGGCGCCGCTGACCCTCGAGGCGGGCGGGGCGCCCGTGTCGGTGGTGGTGTCGGGGGCGTTCGTCGACCCCGACGACGACCGGCTGACCTACGGGGCGGCATCATCGTCGCCCGCGGTGGCGTCGGTCTCCGTGTCGGGCGGTGCGGTGACGGTGACGCCGACAGGCGAGGGTACGGCGACGGTGACGGTGACGGCGACCGACCCGGGCGGCCTGAGCGCGAGTCAGTCGTTCGCGGTGACGGTGACGGCCGGGAACCGGCCGCCGGAGTCGGCAGGTACCCTGGCGCCGCTGACGCTCGAGGCGGGCGGGGCGCCGGTGTCGGTGGTGGTGTCGGGGGCGTTCGCCGACCCCGACGACGACCGGCTGACCTACGGGGCGGCGTCATCGTCGCCCGCGGTGGCGTCGGTCTCCGTGTCGGGCGGTGCGGTGACGGTGACGCCGACAGGCGAGGGTACGGCGACGGTGACGGTGACGGCGACCGACCCGGGCGGCCTGAGCGCGAGTCAGACGCTCGCCGTGCGGGTGTGGACGCCCTTCACCGATGACCCCATCGTCCCCGGCGTGACGCCGATCCGAGCGGCCCACTTCACAGAGCTGCGGGCGCGGACGGACGCCTTACGGGCCACGGCGGGGCTGACGAGGTTCAATTGGACGGACCCGGTTCTGACGGCGGGGGTGACGCCGGTCAGGCTCGCGCACCTGCTTGAGTTGCGGACGGCGCTGTCTGCCGCGTACGGGGCGGCCGGCAGGCGGGCGCCGGGCTGGACGGACGCGGCGCCGGTGCGGGGGGCGACGCCTATCCGGGCGGCGCACCTGACGGAGCTGCGGGCCGCGGTGCGGGCCCTGGAGCGGGGGCGCTGAGCCCTTCCGGTCCAAGGAGGACCTCGATGCAGTCCACACGCTCGTTCCGTTCGGCTCTGCTCCTCCTTTGGGCCGGTCTCGGGGTCGCCCCGCCGGTGACCGCCCAAGACGTTGCGGGGGACTTCGGGGTCTTCCTGCCCGTGGATGCGGGCCGCGTCAGCGGGGCGGCGGCCGGTCCGTCGGACGAGGCTCGGCTCGTCGTCCGGGCACGTCCGGTCGGCATCGACTTCGACGCGTTCTCGCCGATGGGCGACGCGACGGGGCGCGGTGCGGACCCCGCGGTCGTGCGCCTGAACCTCTTCGAGAACGTCGTGCTGGAGTCACCGGTTGAATCGGTGGACCTCGCGGCGTCGGGATACTCGTGGTCGGGCGGCGTCGTCGGCGACCCGACGGGGCCGACGGCGTTCGCGGTGAACGGCGCCGTGGTGAGCGGGGTGGTGCGGACCCGGGGGCGGGTCTACACGGTCCGGAGCGACGGTCCGGGACGGTACGTCATCCGCGAGGTCGACCGGTCCGGGTTGCCGCCGGGCGCTCCGCCGCTTCGCCCCCGGGCGGCGACCGCCGATCCGATGCCTTCCGCGTTCGTCGACGATCCGGATCGCGTCGACATCGCGGTGTTCTACACCACCGCGGCTCGGCGGGACGCGGGCGGCACGGACGAGTTCAACGCTCTGCTCGACGCCTGGATCGCAGATGTCAACGCAGCGTATCTGAGAAGCGGCATCCACCACCTGGTGAACCTGGTGCTGCGGGAACGGGTCTCGTACATCGAGGGCGCGGACAGCGAGGGCGACCCGGTCGCCGCGCGGGCGCTCGAGTGCCTCTTCGAGGATGACGACGGGTGCCTCGACGCCGTTCATGCGCGGCGCGAGGAGTACTCGGCGGACTTGGTCTACCTGATCGTCGGCGGGCCCTACCCCCAGTACCAATGCGGCATCGCGTGTCTCACCGGCGACTTCGGGGTGGCGCATCTCCCCTGCGGCTCCGAGACGTTGGCGCACGAGATCGGACACAACAGCGGCGTCAACCACGACCGCTATCAGGAGTACGACGAGGAGTGCGACACGGACCCGGAGACGCCGTGCTTCGACGACTTCCCTTCGGCGTACGCCTACGGTTACGTCAACCAGCTCGGCCTCGCGCCGGGCGCTCCGCGGGAGCGCCGCTGGAGGACGTTGATGGCGTACCACCGCCAATGCTCCGAGGCCGACGTGTACTGCGTCCGACTCATGCGGTTCTCCAACCCGTCGCAGTCGTGGCACGGCGACGTGCTGGGCGTGCCTGGGACGGCCGGCCCGTCGTCCTACCGTGACGCGGAGGACGCGGCGAGGCGCGGTCCGGCCGATGCCGCGCGCACGCATCGCGAGGTCGCGCACGACTTGGCCAACCGGGTGGTGGCGCCCGTCGCCGGTGCCGCACCTGGAATCGAACGGGCGCGCTCCGGTGTCGACCGCTTTCGAGCTCCCCTCGTCCCGCGGATCGTACTCGTACCGGGCGTGCGTCACGTCGGCGCCCGGCGAGACTTTGGCCGAGAACAACTGCTCCGAGACGGTGACGGTCGAGGTCGGCGTCGTGGACCTGCAGTTCTCGATGTCGCTCTCGAGGTCTTCGGTGCAGCCGGGTGCGGAGGTCGAGATAGAGGCGGTCGTGCGCAACCGCGGGACGCTTCGTTCGAGGTTCGGCCGAGTGTGGTTCGCGACTCTCGACTCGGCGGACGACCCGGTGTGGTTCGGTTCGGCGTCCTTCCAGACGCTCGGGGCGGGATCGTCGGAGAGGTTCGAGATGACGTTCGAGGCTCCTTCGGCCGCCAGGGACTATCGATATTACGTCTGCCTGTCGTCGTCACACGTGGAATGGGGCTGTGTTGCCGAGTCGCTGACGGTCCAGTGAGACCGAGGTGGCGCCGCGACGCATGGCGTCGTTTCCGGGGGCGGCAGTAATGGCGACGGTCACGGTCACGGCGCGCCGCTGAACACTTGGAGGGACTGTATTCAATGGCGTTTCGACATCCCACCGTCCTGCTGACCCTGCTGATGTGCTGCGGCCAGGCAGTTGAGCTCGCAGGGCAGGGGCGGATCCCTGCTCTGGACCTTAACCTGACGACGGCCCCCGAGGAGCCTCAAGGCATCTGGTCCGACGGCGAGACGATGTGGGTCGCGGACTGGTGGAACTCCGACAAGATCTACGCCTACGACCTGGCCACTGGGGCGCGCGACCCCGCCAAGGACTTCGACACGCTGGAGGCCGCCGGGAACACCAGCCCGAGGGGCATTTGGTCCGACGGCGCGACGATGTGGGTTGCGGACTCGCGGGACGAGAAGCTCTACGCCTACGACTTGGGCACCAAGGCGCGCGACCCCGCCAAGGACTTCGACACGCTGGCGGCCGCCGGGAACACTTGGGGCCCCCAAGGCATCTGGTCCGACGGCGTGACGATGTGGGTCGCGGACTTGTGGGACGACAAGCTCTATGCCTACGACATGGGCACCAAGGCGCGTGACCCCGCCAGGGACTTCGACACGCTGGCGGCCGCCGGAAACGGCGACCCCAGAGGTATCTGGTCCGACGGCGCGACGATGTGGGTCGCGGACATCGGGGACGGGAAGCTCTACGGCTACGACTTGGGCACCAAAGCGCGCGACCCCGCCAAGGACTTCGACACGCCGGGGGGCGCCGGGAACTGGGGCCCCAACGGCATCTGGTCCGACGGCGCGACGATGTGGATCGCCGGCCGGCGGGATGACAAGCTCTACGCCTACGACATGGGCACCAAGGCGCGCGACCCCGCCAAGGACTTCGACACGCGGTGGACCGACGGGAACGACGACCCGTCAGGCGTCTGGTCCGACGGCGCGACGATGTGGGTCGCGGACTGGGTGGACGACAAGCTCTACGCCTACGACATGGGCACCGGGGCGCGTGACCGCACCAAGGACTTCGACACGCTGGCGGCCGCGGGGAACGACGACCCGAGAGGCATCTGGTCCGACGGCACGACGATGTGGGTCGCGGACGGGCTGGGCACCAAGCTGTACGCCTATGACTTGGCCACCGCGGCGCGTGACTCCGCCGAGGACTTCGACACGCTGGAGGCCGCCGAGAACTACGGTCCGCAAGGCATCTCGTCCGACGGCGCGACGATGTGGGTCGCGACCATTTGGGACGAGGAGCTCTACGCTTACGACCTGGCTACCGCGGCGCGTGACCCCGCCAAGGACTTCCTCACGCTGGCGGCCGCCGGGAACGACGACCCGGAAGGCCTCTGGTCCGACGGCGCGACGATGTGGGTCGCGGACTTGTGGGACGACAAGCTCTACGCCTACGACTTGGCCACCAAGGCACGTGACTCCGCCAAGGACTTCGACACGCTGGCGGCCGCCGGGAACACCAGCCCGAAGGGCATCTGGTCGGACGGCGCGACGATGTGGGTCGCGGACGATCGGAACGACAAGCTCTACGCCTATGCCTTGCCGCGGTCGCTTCCCCCCCGGCCAATCGGCTCAATCCCCGCGCAGATGCTGCCAATGGGCGGCGGGGCGGTATCGGTCGATGTGGCTGGGTACTTCACCGATCCTGACGGCGATGCGCTGACGTACGCGGCGCGTTCCAGCCGCGTTGGTGTCGTAAGCGCCGTCGTCTCGGGCAGCATCGTGACACTGACGCCGGTGGCGGCGGGAACTGCGGCGGTCACCGTGACGGCGACTGATCCCGGCGGCCTGAGCGCCGCGCAGTCGTTCGCGGTGACGGTGACGGCGGCGAACCGCGCGCCGGAGCGGGCGGGAACGCTGGCACCGCTGACGCTCGAAGCGGGCGACAACCCGGTGTCGGTGGACGTGTCCCGGGCGTTCGCCGACCCCGACGGCGACGCCCTGACCTACGGCGTCTCGTCGTCGGCGCCCCGGGTGGCGACGGCGGCGGCGGCCGGCGCTCGCGTGACGGTCACGGCCGTGGGCGAGGGAACGGCGGCGGTGACGGTGACGGCAGCCGACCCCGGCGGTCTGAGCGCGAACCAGACGTTCGCGGTGACGGTGACGGCCGGGAACAGCGCCCCGGAGCCGGCGGGGACGCTGGCGCCGCTGACGCTCGAGGTGGGCGGGGCACCGGTGTCGGTGATGGTGTCGGGGGCGTTCGTCGACCCCGACGGCGACCGGCTGACCTACGGGGCGAGGTCATCGTCACCGGCGGTGGCGTCGATCTCGGTGTCGGGCAGTGCGGTGAGGGTGACGCCGACCGGCGAGGGGACGGCGGCGGTAACGGTGACGGCGACCGACCCGGGCGGTCTGAGCGCGAGTCAGACGTTCGCCGTACGGGTGTGGAAGCCGTTCACCGATGACCCCATCATCCCCGGGGCGACGCCGATCAGAGCGGCCCACTTCACGGAGTTGCGTGAGCGCATCAACGCCCTACGCGCCGCGGCGGGTCTGCCGCGGTTCGCCTGGACGGACCCGATCCTGCGGGCGGGGGTGACGCCTGTGAAGCTCGCGCATCTGCTGGAGCTGCGGGAGGCGCTCGACACGGCGTATGCGACAGCGGGTCGGGCGGCGCCGTTCTGGACCGATGCGGCGCCGGCGGGAGGGGCGACCCCGATCAGGGCGGCGCACCTGACGGAGCTGCGCGCCGCGGTGGTGGCGCTGGAGTGAAGCGGCAGCGGAAGAGGATTCGCCGCAGAGCCCTTTCGACGTGTTCCGCCGACGCCGCAAGCCGACCCGATGCTGGGGGTCGTCCACACCCCACGCGAACGCGGTCTTCGTAGGGCACGTCGCGCATGTCTCGTCGCCGGGCTCGCCGGGGGCGCACGAGCCGCCGCCACAGCTCCTCGCCGGTCTCGGCATCGTTGGGCCACGATGACGCAGGACCTCCGGTCCCGCCCACGGGCGGCAACTCCGGTCCGAGACGCCGCGATCGCCGAACGCGCCGGGGCCCGCCGCGCCACGGTCTCGGCCGGACTCCGCGGCCGTTCTGAACGACCCCCTCAGATCACGATCCGCTCGATCTCGGTCACCGTCACCTCGTCGGGCGTCCGGTCGTAGAGCTTCGTCGTCGTGGGCGAGGCATGTCCCGCGATGCGCTGCGCGTGCTCGAGCGCGCCGCCGTTCAGCAGGTACGCCGTGATGCCGGTGGCCCGGAACGTGTGGCAGCAGGTGTCGGGCGGCACCCCGGCCGCGAGGGCCCGGCGCTTGATCATCTGCAGGGCGTTCCGGCGGGCGAGCCGCCGGCCCGTCAGGCGGTCGCTCCTCGCCCGGATGCTCTGGAAGAGCGGGGCATGGGGGTTCGAGACGTCCGCGGCCGCGATGTAGGCGTCGAGGGCCTCGGTGGCCCGGTGGTGGGCCGGTACCTGGAGGCGCTTGCCGCCCTTCTCGTCGAGCCGCAGCCACGCCTGACTGCCGCACATCCTGAAGTCGTCGCGGTGCATCCCGAGCGCCGCGCTGATGCGCGAGAACGAGTACAGCAGCACCGAGAGCAGCGCCTTGTCCCGTTTCCCGCCGACGGTGTCGGTGTCGCTTGACATCGATCGAGCCGAGCAGTTGCCGCGCGTGTTCCCGGCTCAGGACGGGGGTCAGGCCCTCCACCCGCACGTGCTTCGGCCCGCGCACGATCTCGCTCGGGTCCGCGGCCAGAACGCGCGTCTTCACGAGCCAGGCGCAGAGCATCCAGACGGCGGACAGGTTCTGCTTGATTGTCGCCGGCTTGCCCGGGTGGGTCCGGACGTAGATGGAGACGTGCACGGGGGAGATGTCCCTGAGCCCGAGGTCCCGGTCCTCGCATCAGGCGAGGAAGCGCGTCGCCGCGACCGCGTAGGCGGCGCGGGTGTTCGGGTTCGCGATCCGGGCCGTGAAGAACTCGAGGAACCGCTCGGCCGCGTCGGGCCCGGCGTCGGCGACGAGGCGGGGCACGAGGATGGCGCCGGCGCGGCCGCCGCGCACGGGGCGGGCGTGGGCGCCGGCTTCGGGCGGCAGGACCACGGGTGTCAGGGCGTGGGTCAACGGTCACCTCCGTCGACCAGTTTTTTCGAACTCTTCGTAGTCGTTCGTTAGGACCCTCGTCAGCTCGTAGAGCCGGGTCAGGGCCTCCTTGGCGCTCCCGTAGCGCACCTCGATGCGCTCCCGGGTGATGACGATGCCGTCGGGGATGGCCGAGAGCCGGGCTCCGAGCGTCTCGACCGGAACGGTGACCCTCAGCCCGGTCAGCCGCGCCTTGCGCAGCTCCTCGACGACGTGCTCGCGGCGTTCCTCCTCGCGGCGGAAGGGCGCGAGCTTGCGCTGCCGCCGCAACTCCGCGAGGAGCCGCGTCCGCGGCAGGATGGCGGTCTGGCTCACGCGCGCGGCTCCGAACCGCTTCATGAGCTTGGCCGCCGTCACCTTCGAGACGTTGAAGAGGACCTCGAGGTCACGGCGCGTCAGGTTCTCGCGCATGAGGCGCTCGAGCTGCTTGATGGCGTCGGGGATGGCGAGCAGCCACCGGGGCTTTCTCAGCATGGCGGATCCGCCCGCAGAATGATCCTGACGGTGCGCCGCTCTCGACGGGCGAACCCTCCCAGCATCTTCTGAACTCGCTCCCGCAGCCACTCGAACAGCCGCTTCACCAAGCCGCGTGACGCCGTCGGCTCGGGCCGCTCGGCCGCGAGCGCCCGGGCGCGGGCGCGATCCGAGAGCGTCTGCGAAACACTCCCGGCCTGCCGCCCGGTCTCGGTGGACCGGCTGAACCCGGCGTCCGCGTCCCGCCACGCCGTGCCGGCGGCGCCGGGAAAGGCCCGTTCCGCCTCGATGACCAGCCGATGCCGCCACGCCGGCGGCTGGTCAGGGGCACGGTCGCGCTCGGCGACATCGAGCGCGCGGTCGATGTCGCTCGGGCGAGTTCCTGTCCGCCGCCACGACGGATTCTGCTCGTCGAGGGCCGCGAAGAACGCCTCGCCTCCCCCGGGGGCGTCGAACAGCCGCTCCAGGCGAGAGACGCGCCGACCGGTGGCCGCCCGCCGCTTGCGCTGCGCGGCCTCGGCCTGACGCCGCTCTTCCAGATCGCGCTCGGCCGTCGCGAGGGCGTTGTCGAGATCCGCCGTCCCGAACCGCCCGCCGCGCCTGCCGAGCTCCCGCCGGAACCGGGCGTCGGCCGCCTCGTCCGACAGCACGTCCCGAAGCCGCCCGAGACGCGTGTCGTCCGACTCGGCGGCGTCGAGGGCCGCATCGATGTTCCCGCCCGTCGTCGCGTCGTTGCCGTCCACGTCCCACTTCGGATCGAGGTCGGCCAGGTTGGCGAGGTACAGCTCCACGCCCCCGGGCAGGCGGACGCGAGCCGTTCGGCCGGCTTTCCTCTCCTCTTCCCGCTTCGCCCAGTGCGCCTCGGCCCGGGCCCGCTCCGCTTCGCGGCGTGCGGTCGCTTCGCACCGGGCCGCCGCTTCGGCTCGCCGCTGCTCCGCCTCCAGCGCCGTGATCTCCGCGTCGAGCACCTCGAGCCTCCGCCTCCCCTCGGCCGCTTCCGCCGCGTCCCGCGCGTGCGCCGACCGGACCTCCCGGGCCGAAGCCGAAGCCTCCTCGTACGCGACAACCCCGTCCGGCTTCTGCTCCGCCGCCCCCGACGACCGGTCCTCCCAGCGGTGCTTCGCCGCCGGCCCGATGTGCGCTGACGGTGGGTTCAGCAGAAGGCGTTCCTCCTCCGCCGCGTCGCCAGCCTCGCGCGCCCGCGCTAGTTGCGTGGCGTGGCTCCCGCTCCACCCCGTCGTTCACCCGCTCCGAGAACACCGCCTGCAGGTGCGGGTTGTCCGCCACCCCCGCCTTCTTCGAGTGGCCGGCGTGCACCGCCAGCGTGTACGGTAACTCGCCCGCCGTCACGTGCGACGCGAAGCTCCGCGCCAGATCGAGCCACCCCGCGAAGTCCAGCGAGTTGGGCAGCGACGCCGTCAGCGAACGGAAAAGCCGCCCGTTGCTCCGCTCGTGGCTGTCGGCCGCCGCCCAGTACAGCCGCGCGTCCGACGACGCGAACCTGCATCTGGGATCGCGGCGGCGAGGACGATCTCCATTCCGCCTCGACGTCTGGCCCGGGCAGCATGCCATGACGACAGGAGGTACTGCTGATGGCTCAACTCTTGACGGTCAAGCAAGTTGCCGGTCAGCTAGGCGTCTCGCGCTCGACCCTGTAAAAGATGCTGGACGGCCGGGTGTTCCCGGCCGCACCGATCCGACTTCCCAGCGGCGACCCTCGCTGGCCGCAGGAGGTCGTCGATGAATGGGTCGACACCCGCAGATGCGACGGAGACCGCTCGCCGGTGAGCGGATAGCCGTTCGGCGGGCGCGGCGACGCTGCCGGCGCGGACGCGGATCGTGACGGCTGCCAAGTCCGGGGAACCCCGGTCGAGACGCGCGTTCGCCCCGACGCCCCCCGGTGTCCTCCCACTGCCCCCCCCCGGGGCGGACATGCAGGCGAGCAGACAGAGGCCGGCAGGCGCGAGCAGACGCGAGAGCGCTGGCTGCAGCCGAGCTGCCGCTGACCGGCGCCGTCTGGGACGCCGTGATGCCGCGACCGTCGAGCACGCGTGCACGACACCGAGGTGCCGCCGTGGACCCAGGCCCCCGAGCGCTTCCTGAAACGGCTCTGGGTGTACCGACGCGGACCGATCGAGCGCGGCACGGCGCTGGCCAACGCGCCAGCGGCCTTCACCCGGTCGCGAAACCTCGACAGCGAGGAGGAAAGCGTCATCTCTGGGCCGATCACGAGAGCGCGGCTCCTCAGGTTGTTCGACCGGGCGAGCGTGAGCGAGACCTGCTGAACGAGACAGTGACCATGCGCTACCTGCTCGAAGAGCTGGACCGGGGCGAGCCGCGCGTCCGCGGCTCCGCAGGCGTGCTGCTCCCGTGCCCAGGTCCCCCGGTTTGTGAGAAATCTCGACCCGACGTACACCGGAGCCCGCAGAGCGGAGCGCCGGGCGTGAAAACCCGCGGGGTTGAGGGCTCCAGGGCATCACGATCTCCACGGGCCTAGACCGCCAACACCGGGGAGCAAGCCGTCGACGCATCTCCACGAACTCACCCGTGCGTCCCCAGTGAAAGTGGCCATCGTCACGAGTTGGCGCGCGATGGCAGGCAGCCCCGAGGCACCCCAACGCCACGCTGAGCTCTGGGTGCGCCTTCCGCCATCGGCGGTCGTTTACCTTGCCAGAATCAGCGGCGCGTGCTATAACAGGCGCGATGCTCGCGAGCACCCAGTTCCAGATGTCGGACCTGCTTGTTCGACAGGCCAGCCCGTCCGTCGGCGAACCCGCCTCTGCTGCAACGGCGCCGGTTCGGCGACGTTGTACCGAGACTGACATCTACCTCGATTACGCTGCGACTACCCCTGTCGATCCAGCCGTCGTACGCGTGATGAGTGGCTTGCTAAGTGAGGATGGCGTCTTCGGCAATCCTGCTTCAGTGTCGCACGGCTTTGGCCAAGCGGCGGCCGCGGTGGTCGAGTGCGCTCGCCAGGAAACGGCTGCCCTCCTTTCTTCCAGCCCCGAGGAGGTCGTCTGGACCTCGGGCGCGACCGAAGCCATCAATTTGGCACTGAAGGGAGCAGCTTCTGCCCGTCGTAGTCGCGGCCGGCACATCGTCGTCTCGCCACTAGAGCACAAAGCTGTTCTTGATTCCGCTAGTTGGCTCGAATCGCAGGGATTTGAGATCGACTATATCAACTTGGACAGCGAGGGAGTGATTACTCCGGCGAATCTGTCAAGAGCGCTACGACAAGATACGGTCGTTGTTTCTCTGATGCTGGTCAACAACGAGACCGGTGCTGTCACCGACATTGCAGCACTCGGACCCGTAATCCGTCGACATGGGGCACTTTTCCACGTGGACGCGGTGCAGGGAGCAGCCAGGCTGTCGCTGCGTGACAGTGCTGCCGAAGCGGACCTGATCTCCATCAGCGCACACAAGATGTACGGGCCAAAGGGCATCGGCGCCCTCCGCGTTCGCGGGTCCCTACGCAGTGAACTGGTCCCCCAAATGCACGGCGGTGGGCACGAATTCGGATTGCGCTCGGGCACGCTGGCGACCCATCAGATCGCCGGCATGGGCGAAGCCGCGAGACTGGTGCGGACAAAGCGTGGCACCGACATGAAGCACGTCGCCGCCCTGGACCGGCGCCTTCGTGCACAACTCGCCGGAATCCCAGGCACCGCCACGAACGGCAACACACGAGAGCGCGTTCCTGGTATTCTCAACGTCCATTTCGTTGGTGTCGAGGCCGAATCGCTGATGCTCGCCCTCGGGAATGTTGCGATCTCCTCCGGCTCCGCCTGCACGTCGGCCGACACGGAACCCTCCCACGTGTTGCTCGCGCTCGGTCATAGTCGCGACCGGGCCCTCTCATCCGTCAGGTTTAGCTTCGGCCGCTTCACGACGATGGACGACATCGATCGCGCAGGACATCTAGTGCGGGAGACCGTGAGCATTCTGCGGAGGATCGCGCAATGACCACCGCCGCTGCCTCCGCACCCGCCGTCGAGAATCTCCCAGAGCGTCTCGATGCCATCCGCCGTGTGCTGCGGACAGAATACCGCAAGAGGCACCGCTACCCATGGATCGTTGCCTACTCGGGAGGGAAAGATTCAACACTCCTGTTGCAGATGGTGTGGGAGACAGTTGCCGCGTTGCCCGCCGACCAGCGGAAGCGGCGAGTTCTCGTGGTCGGCAACGATACGCTCGTCGAGTCCCCGTTGGTAATCAGGCATTTGCGGGCGTCCGTGGGTGTAATTGGAGCGGCAGCGGAGCGTAAGGGACTGCCGATCGAGACGACGATCACGGAACCTTGCATCGACCAAACGTTCTGGGTTAACGTAATCGGGCGCGGCTACATTCCTCCCACACGCAACTTCCGCTGGTGCACCGACCGGATGAAGATCCTGCCCACCAACCGGCTGCTTCAGAGTATCACGCGTGACGCCAAGGGTACTGTGCTCCTCGTCGGTTCCCGACGAGCAGAGTCCCAGAACCGCGGCCGCGCTATGCGCCGGCGTAAGGTCGCGGCCAATCAGATGAACCCGCACGGAAGCGTGCCTGGCTGCCGGATGTTCGCACCGTTGGTCGACCTTGACGATGACGACGTGTGGATCACGCTCATTCAGCGCCGGCCTCCTTGGGGCGGCACACACCGGCGCTTGGTTACGCTCTACCGCAACGCCGCCGGTGGCGAATGCCCGTTGGTCATGACTAAGGAGCAGGCGCCATCGTGCGGTAGTTCATCTCCGCGCTTCGGATGCTGGACGTGCACCGTCGTGCAGAAGGATCGCAGCCTACGCGGATTGATCGACTCCGGCCATTCGGAGGCGGCAAACATGGAAGCCCTGTTCAGTTTCCGTGAATGGTTGATCGAGCTTCGGGAGAATGATAGCAATCGCCTACCCGTACGCAGGAATGGAAACGCGAAGCAGCGAGACGACGGCTCGCGCGTTTACGGGCCCTTCACACTTCCGGTGCGCAAGGAGATACTTCGTCGGCTGCGCGCGCTAGAGGCACAGGTTGGCGAGCAGCTTATCCTCCCCGGCGAAGTTGACTGCATCGAGGACGTCTGGTGGCGCGACGCCATTCGCGAGGATGCGCGGCAAGCACTAGACCGCAACATTCTCTCCACCGGTCTTTCCGAAACAGATGGCGTGACGGCGTGACACAGACCAGGATCACCTCCCAGGTACGTCTCATTTCCGACGTCCTCTGCTCGGGGCGCTTCGAAGTGCCATGGCACCAGCGCTACTACGACTGGACGACGGAGGAGGTCACAGAGCTCCTGTATGACCTGAATAGCGCCCTGGATACGGGCAAGACCTGCTATTTCCTCGGCTCCATTATGCTCGTCAAGACGAGGGACGCCACGCAACAGCGTATCAACGACGGCCAGCAGCGGCTCATCACCTTGTCCTTGCTTGTCGCCGCGTTGTGTCGGTCCTTTGCTCATAGGCCCGGTGGGGATGGGAGCCGGGAGACTCTCGCATTGCGAGCACTGTTCGACCGGCCGGCGAATCAGACCTCGCGGTTGGCTGAGGCGGCGAAGTACAGCGTTCGAATTGTTCCACCCAAGAACGACAACCTGAAGTTCACGCAGATCCTCCGCGGCCGCGACATCGGGACGAACGGCCTGCTCACCGATGCGTGGAACACAATAAGGGCCTTTGTAGACACCAAGAATCGGGGAACTAGGAAGAGATTCTTCGACTTTATCATGCAGTGCGTCGAAGTTTCGGTTCTAGACGTTCCTGATGATGTCGACGCCAATTTGGTGTTTGAGGGACTCAATGCTCGGGGCAAACCACTGGACGAGGTGGATCTGATTCGGAACCGACTTTATTCGTACTTCTCGGAATCCGACGATGCGGCCCGTCGCGAAACCGTGCACGGCAACCTGGAGGCGACGGCGGTAATTTTGCGCAGCAAGGCCACCGAGGAGTACTTTCGCTGCTATCTTCAGTGTCGGTACGGATATCTTCAGAAGACCAGATTTCATCGGCAGGCCCTGCGCCAAATCGAGGAGGCGGCTGGTCAGCGCGCTCCGGCTGACTACGTCTTCCAGCTGGTGGGAGGCCTGGGGCGGCACGAGAGCATAGAGCTGTTTCGGACGATTACCTCGACGCGACCAAGCCAGAGCTTGGAGAAATATCTGCCCACGAGTACGGCAAAACGTGGAACCGCCGTCTTGCTGGCGGAGCTGCGAAAGTACAAAGTTTCCCACCCCCTCGTATTCGCTTTGCTTCACCGGTTCCTGGAGGAGTCGGATCGGGAGAGGAAGCGACGGACGGGGCGCGCGGTGACCCGCAGTCTCAAGAATTTGGCTTCCTTTGTCATGAGAACGGCGTTTGTGGCGGCTCAATTCGCACCGTCGCGATTTGAGGAGGGGTTCGCGAACTGCGCGAAGGAGATTTTCGCAGGGAGGGATATCAGTGGTTTGGACGTTCTGCCGGTGCTCGACGAGCACGACGAGTTGAACGTCATGAGTGACGCCAGCTTTGTCCGACGCATGACGGAGATGGAGGTGCGGGATTCGCAAAAGGCGTTACAGTACCTATTTGGCATTAACGCACGAGAGCAGCCGGGCTCAGAGGTTTTGCGAAAGCGGCAGTGTAGTGTCGAGCATATTTTGCCGCAATCAGAGGAATACTGGAAAGATTGGCGCGGGTTTGCCGGAGTGAATGCAGGGGAGTGGGTCCATCGAACTGGCAACCTTGTGGTGGTTGCGAAGGGAGAAAACCGGGCGGGCGCAGAATTCAATAGGGACTTTGGCGCAAAGAAGAGCGCCTTTGCGGGGAGCGCTTTGTTGATGGCGCGAGAGGTCGCGCAGCAGCACGACAAGTGGGGACCGGAGGCGGTCAAGAGGCGCTCGAAAGATCTCGCTACCGCGGCCGCGAGGACGTGGGGATTTGTCAGAAAGCCGGGACTCTGACGGCCCGAAGGGCCGTGAGGCCAACCGGAGGGGAAACCGGGAGCCAGCGTATGGGGAGGCGCGGGAAGTGATGGCCAGCGTCGAGGAACTGCGGCGTCGCGCAGAGGCCATTGTTGGTGTGCCGCGTCGACTTCATCACTACCAGTGGGAAGGGGTTGCCTTTTTGTACAGGTCTCGGTGCGCGTTGCTTGCGGATGAAATGGGGCTGGGCAAGACCGTTCAAGCAGCGGTGGCTCTCGGGCTGGTCTTGGAGGGGCGGAAGGAGTTGGAGCGCGCGCTGATTGTGGCACCGGCCAGCCTAACCAGGAACTGGATGTCGGAGCTTGCGGCTTGGGCTCCGTTTCTGACCGTTCGGCGGGTGCAAGGCGGCGCACGAGACCGACAGGCGTTCTATTTGTTGCCGATACCGATTTTGGTGTGTTCCTATGAACAGATTCGGCAGGACGCTTTGGACGTAATACCGGCGAACAGTTTTGACATCGTGGTGCTGGACGAGGCGCAAAGGATCAAGAACCGGCACTCAACGACGGCGTTGGCTTGTCGACTGCTGCCTCGGAAATGGGCGTGGGCGCTGTCGGCGACACCCTTGGAAAACGAAACGGGGGATATTGAGTCCATTCTTGAGTTTCTGGACCCGGCTGTTGGGAGGCGCTGGGGCGCCGGTGGGGTATCGGATCAGCTAGGAAGGGTCATGCTGCGGCGTCGGAAGGCGGAAGTTCGTGGCGAGCTGCCTCCCGTACTTGTGCAGGACCTGGAACTGGACCTTACTCCGGCACAGCGATCGCGATACGACGAGCTATGGGGGGAGCGGAGCCGGCTGGGTAGCGGCAGAGCGCAGGACGCGGCGCTGGTGCTGTTGGGGCTGATTACACGACTGAAGGTTATCTGCAACGCGGATGTGGAGGCGGAGGCATCCTCGAAGTTGGATGGGCTACGGGCGATATGTGACGGCGCTGGGCAGGCGGCGCGAATTCTGGTCTTCTCGCAGTTCGTTGAGACTCTAAAGTGGGTGTCGGCGAGGATACCGCTCGCGAGCGACATGTTGACGGGGGCCATGTCCGACGAGCAGCGGCAAGTCGCGATGACGCGTTTTGGGCGGGGGGCGACGCCGCGGGTTCTGTTTGTGTCACTGCGCGCCGGGGGGGTCGGGCTCAATCTGGGCGAAGCCACTCACGTGGTTGTTTTTGACAGATGGTGGAATCCGGCTGTTGAGAACCAGGCGATTTACCGAGCCCATCGGTTCAGTCGGGATGAACCGCTACACGTTGTGCGGCTCATGGTCGTGGACACGATCGAGGAACGCATCGCCGCGATTCTGGACCGGAAGGAAAGGCTGTTTGAGGATGTGGTGGAAGTGCGGGCGTCGGAGCGGGGGGGCGTCACTGTACGGGAGATGAGGCAGATGCTGGAACTGTCGGGAGGGGAAGCGTCGGCCGTAGAGGGGGAAGTGGAGGGCGAGTAACATCATGGCGAAGATCGTAGGGTATCGTCAGATTCCGCTCGACGACCTCGTGATCGGGAAGGCACAGGTTCGAACACAGAGCCCGGGCAGGGAAGTGGACGAATTGGCGGGGAGCATCGAGGCCCAGGGACTGTTGCAGCCGATTGTGGTCTGTGCCGCAAGGGAGGCGGGGAAATGGGAGATTCTCACGGGCCAGCGGCGCTTTTTGGCCCATAAACTATTGAGGAGGGAAGAGATTCCTGCGGCCGTTTTGGACGAGCGGGTCGACGAGGCGCAGGCGAAGGCAATTTCGATTACGGAAAACTTGATCCGGCGGCAACTCTCCGGGAAGGAGCTTAAGGACGGGATTCTGTATCTGTACAACATTTACGGAAGCATACGAGACGTGGTCGAGACTACGGGGCTGCCGTATGAAAAGGTGCGGGGATACGTAAAGTACCCGCGTTTGATTGCAGAACTGAAGCAGATGGTGGATGACGGGCGGGTGGACGTGAATGCCGCGCTGAAGGCGCAGGACGCGTCTAATGACTCGGAGGGGAACCCGAACGAGGAAGTTGCCGTGAAGTTGGCGCAGGATTTGCACACGATGACGGACGTTCAGCGGACGAGATTTGCGAAGGAACGTGCGAGGCATCCAGAGAGGCCGGTGGAGGAGGCGATCGAGCGTGCGAAGACAGCGGCGAAGGTAGTGCAGATCATCGCCACGGTGACGCAGGACACGCACAGCGCGATCCAACGGTTCGCGAGAGAGGAGGGTCGCAACCAAGATGACGCGGTGGCCGCGTTGATTGAGGAGGCGTTGGTCGGGCGCGGTCTGCTCGACGAGGAATAGACAATGCTGGCCGGGTTGAGCGCTTTGGAATTGGGGCGCTTGCGCATGTCCGTGGGATACGGGAGCCACCGCAAGGGACGGCCGTTGTCACCGGTGGAGGTGGGGGCACTTGTGCGGAAGGCGCTTTGTGAGGGCGCTTCTTTGGCGGACTGCGCGCGAGCGATGCAACTGGACGGCACGGGGCATATTGGGCGGTTTGTGCGTATTCTGCGGTTGCCGGATGACGTCCGGCATATGGTGGAGTGGGGTGCTGGGAGGGATTTTGTGGGGTTTACCGCGGCGGTTGAGCTGGCGAAGCTGGGCGCGGCGGAGGACCAGCGTGCGGTGGCAAGGGCCATTCTCGCGGAGGGGCTCAGCAGCAGGGAGGTTCGCCAAGTCGCGCAACTGCGGCGGCGTTCGGGGCGGGCGGTCGAGGCGTGCGTTGCGGAGGTGGTCGGCATGCGCCCGAGAGTGGAACGTCGATACGTCTTTGTGGGCTCGGTGGCTGAGGAGGACGTGGGCGCACTCGGCGCCCGTACGCAGGCGGTACGGGATGGGATCTTGGCGGGTGGCATTGAGGATATGGGGCTCCGGGGAGTGAAGGGCCGACTGGGGGCGCGGTTTTTTACGTTGGTTGGGAGAGAGCCTTTTGATGCGGAGATAGGGGCGGTCGGGGAGATGGGCCTCGAGGGGAGGCTGCGGTACCACATCTCGGAGGCTGTCAAGGATGCAGGGCCGGATTGTTGACGTCTTCGACAGCGGTGCGGTGCGGCTGGGACCCACGACGGTGTGCGACGGCTACGCGCAGGGGTATCCGTTTCGCGTGCAGACCCACGTTCACGAGGACCACATGGGGGAGTTCGACAGAAGCAAGGGGGAGCAGGACCTTTTCATGAGTCCGGAAACGCGCGCGCTGTTGATCGCGGAGCGGAATGCGGACTTGGAACACCGGGACAACGTGGTCGCGTTGACGCGGGGTGGAGAACGCGAACTGGAGGACGGCTCGAGGCTGGCGCTCGTGGCGTCGGGGCACATGCTGGGGTCGTGTCAGGTCGCGCTGGAGTTGCCGAATGGCAAGCGGTGCGGATACTCAGGGGATTTCGGTTGGCCGCTCGAAAGGGTAGTGCAGGTTGATGAGCTGGTAGTGGATAGTACGTACGGGAGCCCGGCGAGCGTGCGGCGGTACACGCAGGAGGAGGCGGAGAGCCGGTTATTGGAGGTCGTGTGTCAGCGCTTGCGGCATGGTTCGGTGCACGTGAACGCGCACAGGGGAACGGTTGAGCGCGTGGTCCAGGTTCTTGCGGGGAATGTTGGCGTACCGGTGCTGGCTAGTGGAGGACTGATGCGCGAGATTGCTGTATACCGGGACCACGGCTTTGCTGCGGGAGCGGTGGAGGGGCTGGATTCGGAGGTAGGGCGTTTGGCGGTAGCGGAGCGGTGCTACGTGAGGCTGTATTCGAAGGGTGATGGCTTCGGGAGCGAGCTGGTTGAGGGGACAAGCGTCACGTGCAGCGCGTACATGGTCAGTACTGACGAGCCGCTACTGAAGTTCTCGGAACGAGCGTATCGCGTGGGGTTGTCTAACCACGCAGACTTCGCAGGGACGCTGGCGTACGTTAGGGCAACGGGCGCGAAGACGGTGGTTACGGACAACACGAGGAACCACGGGATCGACCTGGCTATGGCGATCAATGAGCGTTTTGAGGACGTGCGCGCGGTGCCTTCGGCGAACGATCGGGCCTTGTCGTAGGGCCGGCGTGCGGGATGGTGGGGGCGTTGGTCGGGGCCCTCGCGGTCGTTGGGAGTATGGCGATTTGGCTGAGCGGGGCGGGGGCGTGGTCGCCGGGACCTAGCAGCCTGTGGCGAAACTCGCCGGTGTAGGGATCGACAAGATCGGTCCCGCGCCCTACACTTGGGCGTATGGCAATGGGCAAGCGCCGTCCCCGCGGGCGGCAACGGTCGATGTGGGTCGCCAGCGCGGAGCTGCCGCGCAGCGCGGGCAACTTGTTCTACGACCGCCTGAATCGTGTGCTCGACGATGCCGGCTTCGATGCCTTCGTCGAGGAGCAGTGCGCGAAGTTCTACGCCGACGGCGTCGGCCGGCCGAGCTTGGCGCCGGGCCGCTACTTCCGCATGCTGCTGCTCGGCTACTTCGAAGGGCTGGATTGCGAGCGGGCGATTGCGTGGCGGGCCGCCGATTCGCTGAGCCTCCGGGAGTTCCTGGACATCGCGCTGCACGAGGCGTCGCCGGGCCCCGCGAAACTACCCGTCACCAACCGCAAGTTGGCTCTCCGGGATGATCCGAAGAGCGCCGGTGGCTCGACGGGCTGACGAGCGTCCTCGGCCGCGGCGGCCGTCTGGTCGTCAGCGAGCTCTCGCGACTCGGCTGGTCGCTGGGTCGGACCGTGACCACCCTCGACACTTTGGGGAGGCACTGGTGGTGCGCCCCAAACCGATCTCAACGGCGCGCAGGCATGCATCGAGCAGGCAGATCTCCTGGCGCATCTGTATCTTCAACGTGGCGCGCGGCGCCAGCCGCGCGACGGTCTCCGCCGGGCTCCGCAGCCGTTCTGAACGGTCCCCTCAGATTACGATCCGCTCGATCTCGGTCACCGTCACCTCGTCGGGCGTCCGGTCGTAGAGCTTCGTCGTCGTGGGCGAGGCATGTCCCGCGATGCGCTGCGCGTGCTCGAGCGCGCCGCCGTTCAGCAGGTACGCCGTGATGCCGGTGGCCCGGAACGTGTGGCAGCAGGTGTCGGGGGGCACCCCGGCCGCGAGGGCCCGACGCTTGATCATCTGGAGGGCGTTCCGGCGGGCGAGCCGCCGGCCCGTCAGGCGGTCGCTCCTCGCGCGGATGCTCTGGAAGAGCGGGGCATGGGGGTTCGAGACGTCCCCGGACGCGATGTAGGCGTCGAGGGCCTCGGTGGCCCGGTGGTGGGCCGGTACCTGGAGGCGCTTGCCGCCCTTCTCCTCAAGCCGCAGCCACGCCTGGCTGCCGCGCATCCTGAAGTCGTCGCGCTGCATCCCGAGCGCCGCGCTGATGCGCGAGAACGAGTACAGCAGCACCGAGAGCAGCGCCTTGTCGCGTTTCCCGCCGACGGTGTCGGTGTCGATCGAGGCGAGCAGCTGCCGCGCGTGTTCCCGGCTCAGGACGGGGGTCAGGCCCTCGACCCGCACGTGCTTCGGCCCGCGCACGATCTCGCTCGGGTCCGCGGCGAGGATGCGGGTCTTCACGAGCCAGGCGCAGAGCATCCGGACGGCGGACAGGTTCTGCTTGACCGTCGCCGGCTTGCCCGGGTGGGTCCGGACGTAGATGGAGACGTGCATGGGGGAGATGTCGCGGAGCCCGACGTCCCGGTCCTCGCACCAGGCGAGGAAGCGCGTCGCGGCGACCGCGTAGGCGGCGCGGGTGTTCGCGTTCGCGATCCGGGCCGTGAAGAACTCCAGGAACCGCTCGGCCGCGTCGGGCCCGGCGTCGGCGACGAGCCGGGGCACGAGGATGGCGCCGGCGCGGCCGCCGCGCACGGGGCGGGCGTGGGCGCCGGCTTCAGGCGGCAGGACCACGGGTGTCAGCGCGTGGGTCAACGGTCACCTCCGTCGACCAGCTTTTCGAACTCTTCGTAGTCGTTCGTTAGGACCCTCGACAACTCGACCAGCCGGGTCAGGGCCTCCTTGGCGCTCCCGTAGCGCACCTCGATGCGGTCGCGGGTGATCACGATGCCCTCGGGGATGGCCGAGAGCCGAGCTCCGAACGTCTCGATCGGGACGGTGAACCTCAGCCCGGTCAGGCGGGCCTTGCGCAGCTCCTCGACGACGTGCTCGCGGCGTTCCTCCTCGCGGCGGAAGGGCGCCAGCTTGCGCTGCCGCCGCAGCTCCGCGAGGAGCCGGGTCCGCGGCAGGATCGCGGTCTGGCTCGCGCGAGTCGCCCCGAACCGCTTCATGAGCTTGGCCGCCGTCACCTTCGAGACGTCGAACAGGACCTCGAGGTCGCGGCGCGTCAGGTTCTCGCGCCCGAGGCGCTCGAGCTGCTTGATGGCGTCGGGGATGGCCAGCAGCCATCGAGGTTTCCTGGGCATGGCGGATCCAGTCCCGCACGGGGGGTCGGTTCAGCACAAGTCGTTGATGCGCGGGCGCTTGGGATGTTCGCGAGGGCTCCTTCCTTGCTCTACGTTAGTTTACGCCCGTTCAGAATTCAAGGAATTCGGGGCGTGCCCGCTTGGATCCCATAACCAGAGTTATGAGATCTAAAATCAGGGTCCCCGCAGCCGCGCGGGTGCGAGAGGCGGTCGGTGACTTGTGCACCCTTGTGGCGCGGTTGCAGCTTGGCTCGGCACTCGCAGCAGAGAGAACGGGCTTGCTTAGCTTACGGGGCTCCGAACGGCGGAAGTCCAGATCATTGTCGAGCTGGGCGTTGGTCGAGGACAGCCAGTCGCCGTCGGCGACCTCGTTCACCGCCCGCACGCGGAAACGGTACGCGCCCAGCAGGAGCCCGTCAACCTCGACGGGCGGCGCGTCAATGTCCGTCAACGGCGACTCGAAGGGAAGCTGGACGCCCTCCGGAGACTGGACCTCGACCTGGTACGTCGTGACCTCCCGCCACGCGAGCAGGGTCGTCCACGAGACCGACGCCGCGCCGACGCGCGGCGCGGAGACCCGCAGCCCTGCGGGCACCGGGGGCGCGGCCAGTGCGACCGTCGCGACGAACTCCTGCACCGCGGCGCGCTGGGCCTTCGACGTGTCGTCGTTGGCCGAAACGATGATGGTCAACTCGCTGGCGGCGACGGCGCGGATGGTGAACGTCTCCGGGCCGCGGTCCACGCTCCAGACGAGCGCGACGTCGGCGCGGCCGGTGACCACTGCGTAGGTCAACTCATCGCCCTCCGGGTCGCGCCGTCTCCCTCCGGCGGGCGACGCTGAGAAGCTCAGGGGGTTGATTTTCGAGCTCGCCCCCGAAGGCAACGCGTCCCTGCTCATTACTATCGACCGAATGCGCTACTCCGGCAGGACGACGCCCATCTTGCGGAACCCGGACGCCGAACCCGCGGCCCGGGCCGCGGTCAACGTAGGCCCAGCCGCCGTCCGGAGCGGATGGCGACGATGAGAGCGGAAGAAGACGGGGTGAGGGAGTGGAAACGAAGCGCCGCGAGGAATCGCAGGAGGATAGCGAGAGGAGCCGATCCGGGTACCGTTCGCGGAGGCGGCGCAACGCATCCCAGACGTCCCGGAGCGCGCCCCTCAGGGGCGGGTCGACGACCGCCGGCTCGACACCCTTTCCCGAACCCGAAGGCTCCGTCGCCGAAACGGCGGCTTCGGCGTCTTCGGAAGGAGCCGACGCTCCGGAGGCCCCCGCGAACGACCGGGACGGCACCTCATCGATCGTTGGTGGCGGACCCATGACGTCGAAGGGCGGATCCGGCAACGGAACATGAGCGGGCCCGCGGTCCGGAGGTTCGCGGTCGAGAGCGACAGCCCGGGACCGGAACGTCGAGGGCGCCGAGGCATCGGCACCGCCGCCACGGCCCGACCTGCCCGGGGCGGGACGATCTCGCTCCCGCACGACGCGCGGGCCAGCGGGACCGCTGCCGCCATCGAGGCGCAGAGCGAGGAAGCCGCCGTCGGGAAGCGGGAATCCGCGGACACGCAGGTCCGCCGGACCTGTAAACCATGGATCGACCTCGAGGTAGACGCCGTCTCGCGAGGCGGACGGGTCCGCCGGGTGGGCGCGCTCCATCTGCTCGTACAACCGAGCCGCGCGGTTCCGGGTCAGGGGGGAGTAGCGGAAATGCGCGAGGAAGACCGCGTCATCGCTCACGAGCCGTCGCCGGCCCCAGCCGAAGCGGACCCGCCACTCATCCGGCGGCGGGGCACGCCCCGGATCCGGGGCGTGCTGATCAACCAGACAACTCATCGCCCATTCCAACGGATACGCCAGCAGAACGCGCTTGATCTCCTGCGACCGACCGTAGAACCGGCTCAGGAACTCCATGCAGGGAATCCACAGACGTCCGCCGCCGTTCAACGGGAACGCCAAGGCGCGGCCCCCGAGGCTCACGCCCGCGAACCAGGGGGGGAAACCTCCGGTCATGCCCTTAAGCTCGCCGGATCTCCGGATCGGACCGCCGGCTTCGGGAAAGCGGACGGAGAAGTCCCGGGGCGGGTCCAAGTCCGCACGCGCGATGACGCACCCGTGCTCCAGAATGGTCCCGAGGCGCAGACAGCCGAGTTCCGTCACGGGCCGGTCGACCCGCCTGAACTCGCGCCAGTCGGCGCCACCCGGCGGATCGAGGTTCCGGAGGGCGATGTTGACCAGGGGTAGGGCGCTGTCGGACCCGCTGCGCGGCAGGACCTGCCGGTACCAGACGACGATCCAGCGGCCGGCAGGCGGAGGAGTCCACGGCGGAGCGACCTGCAGCTTCACCGGACGGTCGACGGAAACCGTCTTCATCGTGCCGGCGACGGGCGCCGATGCAGGGCTGGAGGGATCAACACTCAAGAGTGGCGGGTCGAGGAGCGGACCGGGAGGGTGCTGTGGCATGGCGGACTCCAGTCGCACTAATCTTCGATCCAGTCGCATTAAATCGCAAAACCGACAGCCGCCGCCGGCCAGCGCGACGTCCGAGGCGGTGTGGTGGGGGGCCCGGAACGGCGGCGTGGTGACGAGCCCGGCGCCCGCTGGCAGCAGCCCCGCCACCGAGTGGATGGTCGTCACCTCGAGGGCCTCGTCCGTGGTCAGCGGAGGCAGTATGCCCGGCAGCCGCCGCGCCAGCATGCTCTTGCCGGCCCCCGGCGGCCCGATGAAGAGCAGGTTGTGGCCCCCGGCGGCGGCGATCTCCAGGGCCCGACGGGCCAGCGCCTGTCCCCGCACGTCGGCGAGGTCCGGCGGCGCCGGGCTCGCGGGGGCCCGAGGCGGCGCGGGTGCCGCGGTCCCGTTCGACCGTCCCGCCACCACCGCCACGGCCTCCTCCAGCGAGGTCACCGGCAGGACCGTGAGCCCGGCGACGATCCCGGCCTCGCCGGCGTTGGCGTGCGGCAGCAGCACGCGGTCCACGCCGTCCCGCCGGGCCTGCGCCGCGATGGGCAGGATGCCCCGCACCGGCCTCACCGCGCCGTCGAGGGCCAGCTCGCCGACGACGACCGTCCGGTCGAGCCCGTCCCGTGGCACGAGCTCGGCCGCGGCCAGCTTGCCGAGGGCGATCGGCAGGTCGAACGCCGACCCCACCTTGCGCATGTCGGCGGGCGAGAGGTTGACCGTCACCTTCCGCTTGGGGAACTCGATGCCCGAGTTGCGGATGGCGCTGTCGATGCGGTCACGGCTCTCGCGGACGCTGGCGTCGGGCAACCCGACGAGTATGGTCGCCGGCAGCCCGCCGGCCGACACGTCGACCTCGACCCGGACGGGTTGCGCCTCGATGCCGAACAGGGCCGCGCTCCGCACGATGGCCAGCACGGCGGAAGCCATTGCAAGATGGTTGCCGGACGGCAGGCAGGCCGAGCGCCGGCATCCGGTGGGGAGCGTTGGCAGGAATCGACGGGCGGCGCAGGCAGGCCTCGCGCAGGAATTGCCACGTCGTTGCGACTCGTCACGGGCTCCGGGCGGAAGCGCGGGCGTCCAGCCGTACCGACCGTCGGCGGCGAGTGCCTTGCAGGACCGCTCGTGGCACCCGCGCTGTGCTCGGGTGTGGCAGGCCATCCGACCGTCGGCGGCGAGCGGTCGACAGGACCGCTCGTGGCACCCGCGCTGTGCTCGGGTGTGGCAGGCCATCCGACCGTCGGCGGCGAGGTGGCCGCCACGTGAGCCAGCTATACTGAAGTCGGTTGGAGGCCCCCTCGAACCGGTGGAGAACTGGCGACAAGGAGCACTCGTGGAACGCGGCCGCCCGACCGATCACACGTTGAGCCCGAGGCCACACTTCCGCCGGAATGCGCGGAGGAGAGGCTCCCGAGCGGATCTCTGGAATACGAACGACTGCTGCCTCCCGAGGCGTTCAGCAACAAGGGTCCTACCCGGGACGACTTCGCACGGCCGCGACCCGGCATCGACCCCCGCGAGAAACGCGAACGGAGCGCCACGGTCCGCGCCCGAATCTCCGGCAGTTGCGCCGGCTGGCGCGAACGGCCCACGAGCCGGGAGTTCTACGCCGCGGTACGGGCGGCGGAGCCGGACGATCGGCAGAAGGGACTGCTCGCCATGTGGGCGACCGAGACCCACTGGCGCGAGCTGATGCAGGCGTGGGCCGAGGAGGCCTACACGCTGCAGGAGTTGGTGGCCGCGCTGCACCGCGCCGGGCTCGCGAGGTGCCGCAGCGCCCGCGTCCTCAACCGGTGGGCAGCCCATCCGGGCCGGCGGGAGGCGTGAGGGAAGGACAGGGCAGGGCACGAGACTGGCGGAGCCGACACGGGCCGAGCCTCGCCGCCGATGGTGCAAGGAACCTGCGCGGCGTCCCGCCCGACGAACTTGTCGAGGCACGGCCCCCGGGGCACCGCGCCGCGACGGCGGCACGGCGGGCGCTGTACGACGAATTGCGGATCAGGACGGCGGACCGAACCGTCATCGTGGAGACGACCACGGTGGCCGGGCGGCGACGCCGCCTGGTGATGGAGCCTCCGGCGGTGGACGCCCGGTTCGAGGCGGACGGAATCAACGGACATCTGAAGATGAAGGGGCCGGGAGCCGACGCCATACGCGAGTACAGCGCGCAACTCTGCCGTCTACGCAGCGACGGCTGCTTGATCTACCAGGAGAACGATGGCAGGCCCACGCACTGGCGAACGGCAACGAGCGCCATGAATCTGCCGCTCCTGCGCAACCGGAAGCAGGACGCGAAGCCGACCTGAGCGAGCCGTGCAACAACGGTGCCCGCCGGTTCCGGGCGGCCTGCTGCGGACCAGCTCTCGCCTGATCGAGGCCGGCGGTCCTCGCTACGTGCGCGCTACGCACACGCTCGGCGGCGCAGTGGCCGAGCCGACGTTGAGTCGGATCAGCGGGGGTTCTGTCAACTGCGCTCACTGCGGTGGCCGCCCGGCTGGGTCGGCCCTAGCCCAAGTTTAACAGCCCTTTCACTAAGCTATTGCAGAATCAGCAGTTTACGCTGACGAAAATACTGGAGTGGCACTACAAACGTGCGCAAAGTCGTGAAGGGGGACCCTCAGATGGTCGTCTTGCGGACGCCTCCCGGATGCGAGTCGACGCCGAGCGCGTCGTAGATGGCCCGCTGTTCGGGCTCGGGTTGGGTGGCCGTGCGGACGTGCAGCGTGCGCCCGTCGGGACGCCGGAACGTCGCGGTGACGCGCTGCTGGCCCTCCAGGATGCGGCGTAGCGTGCTCCAACTGGCGTGCTCACCATGAGTGCGCAGCCGGGTGCGGATGACCTGGGCGAGCTGATAGGCGACGACGGTGATGAACAGGTGGCCTTCGGCCCGCCGGGGCTTGTGATGGTGGATGGGGCGCAGGCCGAGCTCGGACTTGAGAGAGCGGAAGACCGCTTCCACGTCGGTGAGCGTCGTGTAGGTGCGCCACAGGGTCTCTTCGTCCCAGTCGGTCTCGCTGCTGCGCAGGCAGTAGATGCCCGGATGGGTGAGCATCGAGCCGTCCTTGGGGCGGCGGGTCCAGGTGACGGCGGCGGCCCGCTCGCCGGTCTCGTCGGCGGTGACGTCGATCTGGTAGTGGGCGGCGACGCGGGTGTGCCGGGACTTCAGGCGCCCGATGCGCTGCCAGACCTGGTCGAGGCGCTTGTGGGCGCGCGGTCGCGAGAGTCCGTCGTTGAGCTTGGCGAGGGCGGCCTCGAAGCGCGTGCCGAAACGGTCGACGATGGCCCGTTCCTTGTTGGCGCGCTCCTCCGAGAAGCAGTACAGCCGCACTTCGTCGGGGTCGGTCGAGACCGTCTTGTGCAGATGCACGGTCTGGTCGGACCGCGTGCGGACCGACACGGCGGCCTCGGCGTCGAACTGCCGGTGGCGTTCCCGGCTGACGACGAGGTAGCGGTAGCCGTTGTCGCGCAGCCACGTCACGCAGGCCTCGGTGGCGACGCCGCGGTCCATCACCACGAGGGCGTCCTGGGGCGCCTGAAGCGCCCCGAGCATGCCGGCCAGCGTTTGTTGTTCCCTGACGTTGCCGGCGAAGACCTGCGAGCGGCGCACGAAGCCGCTGGCGTCGAGCACCAAGCCCAGGGTCAGCAAGGGGCAGTCGGTGCGCTTCTCCTTCGAGTGCCCGCGCTGCGCCTGCGGCTGCTGGCCCGCCTCGCCTTCGAAGTACGTGTTGGTCAGGTCGTAGAGGGTCACCGTCGGCTGCAGGTCGAACAGCCCCATCGCCCGGTCGAACAGGCGCTCCTCGATCGCCTGGCGATGCTTCACCAAGGCGTCCGAGGCGCGGTAGAGCTGCATCGCGCTGGTGGTCTCGAAGTCGGTGCCGAGCAACTCGCCGAGACCGCTGCGGTGCTGCAACCAGCGGTGCGTCGCCCGCTCGGAGGCCGGCTGGGCCAGGCGCCCGATGATGGCGCCGGCGGCCGCGGCGCGCAACGCGCCGTTGACGCCGAGGTCGGCGAGCAGGGCCGGCAGGCCCAGTTTCTCCAACGCCCACAGGCCGACCTGCTCCACGCCGACGCTGCGGGGGCGAACCAAGCGCAACGAACTCACGTCGACCGGCTGCACGTCCGCCGGGCGGTTGGACGGCCCGCCCGCCCCGCGGGCGAGCAACTGGGCGGCGATGCGCTGGGCTTCCTCCTCGACGTCGGGCGGGCCATCGGCGAGAACCTGCGCCTGGCCGTTCAGGATGTCCTCGACGCGTGCGCACAACCGCGGCCATTCCGTGTTGGGGATATCGAAGTGGCGGCCGAGGTTGAGGAGGGTGCGCTGGCGGACGGTGTTTCCGATGCGCTCTGCGTGGACGAGTCGATGGGAGAAGTAGGGCTTTCCGGCCCCGGTGCGTCGGGTTTGGGTGCGCCGGACGAACATGGGGCCACGATACGCGGTCGCGGCACCTATTTCAACCTTGATTACCAAATTATGGCACTACATTCAGTTTCCCCGAACCCCGATTCTTTAGAATCAACAACTTACAGACAGGCATTGCCCAAAATACGCCCGAAATCCGCGGAATGGCGGGTCAAGTTGTTAAACTTGGGCTAGCCGCGAACCACCGCGTCCTCGATCGAGGTTCCTCGCGGTCGCGAACGACCGGGGGGTCCGGTCAAGGGCTGGTCGGTTTACACTGAACGCGCCCAACGGAATCGCAAGATGGATCGCAGGTATGGCCGACACGCATAATCCTCACGGCCGGCTTGAACCGCTCGAAGGGGAGCGTTGTGCGGAGGAGGACGAACTCCAGGCCCTCTGGAGAGCCGGACATGCGCGGCGCACCATCGCCTGCACCTTCGTCGTGGCTCTCGCCGCTCTGCTGATGCAGTGTGCACCCGGGCCGCCTTTGCTCACGCATCTGCCGGCCGGGCAGACCAGCGTATTCAAGGACTGTGCCGATTGCCCGGAGATGGTCGCCCTGCCCGAGGCCGACGTGGCCCTAGGCCGGTTCGAGGTGACCGTCGAGGAGTGGAGGGCCTTCGCCGAGGCGGTACCGGATGCCGCCAAAGCGCGTTGCACGCGTCGGACTCGGCGGGTTCGTGACTGGCAGCACACCGGGTACATTCAGACCGCGCGGCATCCGGTCGCGTGCGTGAGCTGGCACGAAGCGCAGGCGTACGCGGAGTGGCTGTCGTTGGAGACGGGCCACCAGTACCGTCTGCCGACCGACGCGGAGTGGAGCCGAGGCGCAGCCGGAAGCGGCAAGGGCTGCTCCACGGATGGGGGCACCGATGGCACTGACCGCGGAACGTGCGTGGTCGGCTTCTTTTCAGCCCCGACGGAAGCCGGTCTCTACGACATGGAGGGCAATGTCGCGGAGTGGACGGACAGTTGCTGGGGCATGGGCTGCAGACGAAAGGTGGTACGCGGCACTTCGTGGTGGAACCCTGGCGGGGCTAGCGGTGGAATGTGGCGGCGGGACGAGCGCCGGGATGCGCGACGGGGACTGTTCCCGACTACGGGAACGAATCGGCTTGGCTTCCGTGTCGCCAGGACTCTTCCATGACTCCCTGCGGCGCAGACTCCTGAACCGTGGTTCGTGGAACCGTTCTTGCGCGTTCGCGGCGCTGGTGGCTGCCGCGTTCTGGGGAACGTTCACTGTCGACGCGGGTGCGCAGGACGGCACCGTGTTGGATCGGACGGCGCTGGAAGCGCTGTACGACGCGACCGGCGGCGAAGGCTGGACTGACAGCACGAACTGGAAGACGGCAGCGGCGCTGGACACCTGGTTCGGCGTGACGACCGACGACGCCGGCCGGGTCACGGAGCTGGCGCTCGGCCAAAACGGGCTGACGGGCTCCCTGCCGCCCGCGCTGGGAAGCCTGGCGAGCCTCGAGCGGCTGTCCCTCCGGGGGAACGAGCTGACCGGCCCCATCCCCGGCGAGCTGGGGAACCTGGCGAACCTGGAGAGCTTGACCCTCTCGAGGAACGGGTTCAGCGGCCCCATCCCGGGCGAGTTGAGAACGCTCGCGCGACTGGAGCGGCTGTCGCTCTGGGGGAACGAGTTGACCGGTCCGGTGCCGGCGTGGCTGGGGAACCTGACCCGCCTCCAACGGCTGGACCTCTGCTGCAATGCCCTGGCCGGCCGGGTCCCCGGCAGCCTGGGAAGCCTGCCTGACCTCGAGCTGCTGGACGTGTCCTACAACTGGGGCCTGTCGGGGCCGCTCCCGCCCGAGCTGCGGCACACGAGTCTCGACGAGATGGACGTCTTCGCCACCCCGGTGTGCGCGCCCGCCGCCTGGGAGGACTGGCTGGAGACCATCGTGTTCTACGGACGACTGTGCGAGACGGCGAGGGACGTCACGATCGACCTGGCGGTCGTCTATACGCCGGCCGTGCGTGCGGTGTCCGACAACATCGAAGCGGTGATCGACCTGATGGTCCTTGAGACCAACCAGGCCCTTCGAGCGAGCGGGGTGCCGCACCGCATCGCCTTGGTGGGGAGGTCGGAGGTGCAGTACGCCGAGTCGGGCGACACCCGCGACGATCTGCTCCGGCTCGCGAATCCTTCGGACGGCTACATGGACGAGGTGCACGCTCTGCGCGACCGGGTCGGGGCGGACCTCGTGCACCTGATCGTCCACGAGCTGGAACCCGAGTCCTGCGGCAGGGCCCTTCTCCGGGGTCCGTTCAGCGTCACCCAGCGTTTCTGCGCGGGCAGGATCTTCGCGCATGAGCTCGGGCACAACCTGGGGCTGCTGCACGACAGGTACCAAAGGCTCCACCACGAGATCGGGCCGTACCCGCATCCCGCGCACGGCTACGTGAACCCGCAGGGGCTCGCGCAGGACCGTTCGCCGGCCAGGCGCTGGCGTACGATCATGTCCTACTCGACGCAGTGCGACTACTACTTCTTCTCCTGTCGACAGTTGCTTCGCTTCTCGAATCCGCGCCAGACCTTGAACGACGACCCGATGGGCGTCGCCTACGGCGCCGGCGGCTCCGGACTGACCGGACCGGCCGACGCGGCGTCCGTCCTCGTCCACACCGGCCCGGCCGTGGCCCGGTGGCGGAAGCGTCCGTCCCTCGACACCAATCGGCCGCCCGCCCTGGTGGGAACGCTGCCGGATCGGTCATTGCCGGCGCCCCCCGCCATGCTGACGCTGGACGTTGCGCGGGCGTTCGCGGACCCCGACGGCGATGCGCTGACCCTCACCGTTTCGTCGTCGGCGCCCGACGTGGCGACGGTGGGTCTGACTGGCGCGCGCTTGACGCTCACCTCGGTGGGGGCGGGCACGACGACGATCGGGGTGACCGCGACCGACCCGGGCGGTCTGAGCGCCGCCGCCTCCTTCACCGCGACGGTGGGGAGGCCGGGGACCTTCACCGACGACCCGATCCGGCCCGGATCGACGCCGGTCAGGGCCATCCACTTCGCGGAGTTGCGGACGCGCATCGACGCCCTGCGAAGAAGGGCGTCTCTGACGCCGTTCGCCTGGACGGATCCCGTTCTCACCGTTGGCGCGACGCCGGTCAGGCTGGCGCATCTGCGCGAGCTCCGTGAGGCGCTCGCTGGCGCGTACGTAGCGGCGGGGCGGGGGGCGCCGGCCTGGACCGACACCGTGCCGACGGCGGGGACGACCCTGATCAGGGCGACCCACCTGAATGAGCTGCGGGCCGCGGTGACCGCGCTGGAGTAAAAAAGCTGTCCGTTCTTGACACGGCCTGATCAGCCGCAGCAGAAATGCACTCATGGGGACGGTTGCGGCTGAATGAATGAGCGGCAACGGCGTTCGCGCTGCTGCTGAGTGAGCTCGGCCCTCGCGCCGGCGGTAGCCGCGGCCCTCAACGACGAGGGATCTCGACGTGGTGGGGATCTGACACGACGAGGCGGCAGTGGTTGGCGTCGAGCGTGGCCCCCTGAGGCGGGGCACAAGCATCGAGCCGGGCCCAGCTCGTCGAAGGGTGACGGGATTGGACTCTCCGCCGCCCACGGGCACGACCCGAAGCCACACGGGACGCCTCCCGGGGAAGGTTCGAGCTGGAGTCCGTCCGCCGCGAGCGGTCGCGCGACGCGATCCCCCCTTGGGTCGGATAAGGGGGGATTCTGTGGACTGAGGCCCGGGCGACGGCGGTATCATCGTCGCCGGTGGCTCGGCTTCCGGGTCGCCAGGACTCTTCTGTGACTCCCGACAGGCCCGGCGGAATCGGTAGAACCAAGGCGGGGTGCGCGGTCGTGGCCGCGTTCGCCCTTGCCCTCCTGGATACCGGCTGCGGAGGCAACGATGCCGGCAGTCCGACGGCCCCGACCGCCCCCGACCCCGTCGCCCGGACCCTCGTGGGCATCGAGATCGTCAACGTCCCGCCGCCCGGCCTGACCGTCGGCTACACGGTCAGGCTCGAGGTGCACGGCACGTACAGCAACGGCACGAAGCGGATCGAGGTCGCCGAATGGACGTCGAGCGATCCCGCGGTCGCCTCGGTCGACGCGGGTGGAGCGGTTCGGGCTCACGCCGCCGGCGTTTCCACCATCACGGCGACGGTCGGCGACCTCCGCGCGACGGCGACGATCGAGGTCCGGCCCGTGGGACCCGACGAGACCTTCTGGAGGCAGTTCGCGTTCAACGACTACGAGTGCCTCACAGAAACGGACTGCGAGGATGCCGGTTGGGAGTATCGCGTCCTGCCCGAACGCGTGCTGTGGCGGCTGCCGACTCCCTCGCCCGACTTCTTCCTGGTGGAGACGAGCCTGGAGCCGTCCCTCGTGGATCGGATCCGGGAGACGATCCCCCACGCCGTGTCGCAACTGACCGGCGTGCCGTATGCCGGCCGGATCGCCGTCGGGCCGGTGGGCGCACAGGAGCGGGGCGGGGACGCACAGATCACCATCGAGGGAGTCACGCCCGGGCAGACTCCGGCGTCTCCGGCCTGCCGGGACATCGAGCTCGGCTCCACGGACGGGGGAAGGGCGTACGTCGGACGTCTGCGCGGGTGCATCGTGCTGAACGTGAGCGGGCGATGGTCGCCGGGACGGCCGTTGATCATGCACGAGATCGGCCATGCCCTCGGCTTCTACCATACCGAGGATCCCGACGACATCATGCACCGCACGGCCAGCGGGGGCCACGGCGACAACTTCACGCCCTTCGAGCAGCACCACGGACGTTTCGCCTACACGCAGCCGCGCGGCGCTAGCTACGCCGACATCGCCCTCGGCGCCGTAGGCCTGCGGCGGCCGCCGCGGGCAACATCACCATTCGATCACGGTGGAATAGCCATCGACTAGAACCGGACTGTCGAACGTGGAGCAGGACAACATGAACAACTCGAGGGATCGACAATCGTCTCCACACAGCCGCTCTCGGCCGTCGCGGCGCCCGAGACGTTGGAGAGGCGTCAGGATCGGCTTGCTGGCGATCGCCGGCGTCGTCGTCCTGGGTGACGAGGCCCGCGCTCAGGTGGGGGTGGAGTCGGATCGAGAGGTGCTCGAGGCGTTCTACGACGCAACCGGCGGGTCCCACTGGTTCTTCAGCACCAACTGGCTGAGCGACGAGCCGCTCTCGGCGTGGTACGGCGTCACCACGAACGAGGAGGGTCGCGTAGCACAACTGGTCCTGCGGTCGAACAACTTGAGCGGGTCGATCCCGCCCGAACTGCCGCGCTTGACCAGACTCAGGCACCTGTCGCTCGAGCAGAACCAGTTGAGCGGGCCGATCCCGCCCGAACTCGGCCAGTTGACCAGCCTCGTCAACCTGCAACTCCACAGGAACCAGTTGAGCGGGCCGATCCTGCCCGAACTCGGCCAGTTGACCA
Organism: Vicinamibacterales bacterium; assembly: GCA_965261285.1. Lineage (GTDB taxonomy): Bacteria > Acidobacteriota > Vicinamibacteria > Vicinamibacterales > UBA8438 > JAJEEA01. The sequence goes on from OZ253457.1 coordinate 2,097,780, forward strand.
GCCTCGTCAACCTGAATCTCTTCGAGAACCAGCTGAGCGGGCCGATCCCGCCCGAGCTGGGTCAGTTGTCCAGCCTCGTGAACCTGTCGCTCCACGACAACCAGTTGACCGGGCCGATCCCGCCCGAGCTGCTGCGGTTGACCAGACTCCAGTGGTTGAGTCTCTCCTCCAACGAGTTGAGCGGGCCGATCCTGCCCGAACTCGGCCAGTTGACCAACCTCGAATTGCTGCAGCTCGGCTGGAACCAGTTGAGCGGGCCGATCCCACCGGAGCTGGGCCGGTTGACAGGACTCCGGGTTCACCTGGATCTGGCGGGCAACCGGTTGACGGGGCCGATCCCGCCCGAACTGGGCCGGTTGACGAGCCTCGAACGCCTGTCTCTGCAGAACAGCCAGTTGAGCGGGCCGATCCCGTCCGAACTGGGCCGGTTGACCAGGCTCATCTCGTTGTCGCTCAGCGGGAACCAGTTGAGCGGACCGATCCCGCCCGAGCTGGGGCGGTTGACCAACCTCGAGAGACTGCAGCTCCACCGCAACCAGTTGACCGGGCCGATTCCGGTCGAGCTCGGAAACCTCACGGAACTGATCTTCCTGAGAGTCGACGGCGACACCGGGCTCTGTCTGCCGCCGGAGATACAGGACACGGTGTTCGGACGACTCACCGTCGTCGACAACAACGTGCCCCTCTGCGCCGCCGTGACGGCAGTGCCGCCGGCGGCGTTGTGGGTGTTGGCGCTCGCCTTCGTCGTGCTCGGGTTGCGCCAGGCCCGGGGGGCGTGGCCCCCGGGCCTCGGCATACCTGTGGGTGGTCCTCCGAAAATGCCGGCGAGCTAGTTCTCGCGCCGCCCTTCGATGACGCCGCCGCAATCTGGTTGGCCTGTCCCATAACCCCCTTTGGACTAAACCGCTTCGCGGTAGACGCTGAGCCCACCTGCCGACTCTGACGCGACCGGCTTGGTCGTCCCGCCGCCGCAACTCGTGTGCCGTCTTCGCCATACGCTGCTCTGCAAGCGCCTGGAATCCCCCGGGCCCTTCGCAGAGGAGCGTCCCATGACATCGCTTCGTCAACGCATGCTCGAAGACATGCAGGTGCGGCAGCTGTCGCCGCGCACCCAGGAGACGTACGTCGAGACCGTGGCCCGGTTCGCTCGCCACTTCGGCCGCTCTCCGGCGTGTCTCGGTCCAGACGAGATCCGCGCCTACCAGGTCTACCTGACCAACGAGCGCCGCTTGGCGCCGAGCTCGCTGGTCGTCGCCGTCTCTGCGCTCCGCTTCCTCTATCGGGTCACCCTTCGGAAGCGGTGGGCCTTCGACGATGTGGTCCCCGTGCCTAAGAAGCCCCGCTCCTTGCCGGTCGTGCTCAGCCGCGACGAGGTGAAGCAGTTCCTCGACGCCATCAAGGCCGCCAACCATCACGCCATCCTGACCACGTGCTACGCCGCCGGCCTCCGCATCTCCGAGGCCGTCCACCTCACGGTGTCCGCCATCGACAGCCAACGGATGGTTCTCCGCATCGCGCAGGGCAAGGGGCAGAAGGACCGCTACGTGATGCTCTCGCCGAAGCTGCTCGAGGTGCTGCGCGCCTGGTGGCAGATCGACCGGCCACGGCACTGGCTCTTTCCCGGCGAGCGTCCGGAGAAGCCGATCACTCGCAAGGCGGTCCAGCTTGCCTGCAAACGCGCCGTCAGACGCGCGGGGCTCACCAAGCCGGTTTCCCCGCACGCGCTCCGCCACGCGTTCGCGGTCCACCTCCTCGAGGCGGGAACCGACCTGCGCACGATTCAGCTCCTGCTCGGGCATCGGAGCCTGCAGACCACGGCCAACTACCTGCGGGTCGCGACCTCCAAGGTCTGCTCGACCGCCAGTCCGCTGGACCTCCTCCCGCAGCCTGTACCGGAACCGGCCCCGGACATCGCCTGAGCGACGGCCGTGCCACGCGCCGCGCTCACCGTGGCGGAGGTCTTCCGCCGCTACGGTGACACCTTCCGAGTCCACGCCGGGGCCGCCCTCTCCACGGCGCAACGCCGCGTGATGACGGCCATCGAGCAGTGCCGCACCGCCGCCCTCGGCGGCCATGTCGAGCAGTGTGACCATTGCGGCCATCGGCGCGTCTGGTACAACTCCTGTCGCAACCGGCACTGTCCGACCTGTCAGTCGCTGGCCCGCGCCGCCTGGCTCGAACAGCGCCGGGCGGACCTGCTGCCCACCGAGTACTTCCACGTCGTCTTCACCGTGCCCCCGGCGGTCGCCGAGATCGCCATCCAGAACAAGGCCGTCGTCTACGGCCTCCTCTTCCGGGCCGTCGCCGAGACGCTGCGCACGATCGCCGCCGACCCCCGTCACCTCGGCGCCGAGATCGGTTTCTTCGCCGTGCTGCACACCTGGGGTCAGACGCTCGTCCATCACCCGCATCTGCACTGCGTCATCCCGGGTGGGGGGCTCGCGACCGACGGCAGCGGCTGGGTTGCCTGCCGTCCCGGGTTCTTCCTGCCGGTCCGGGTCCTCTCTCGCTTCTTCCGCCGTGTCCTCCTCGAGGCGCTACAGGACGCCTTCGTGGCCGGACAGCTACGTTTCGCCGGCCGGCTGCAGCCCCTCAACGACCCTCGCCGCTTCGCCGAGCATCTCCGCCCGGCCCGCCAGATCGAGTGGGTCGTCTACGCGAAGCGGCCCTTCGCCGGCCCCGAGCAGGTTCTCGACTACCTCGGCCGCTACACCCACCGGGATCGCCATCGGCAACCAACGCTTGTGCAGCCTCGACGCCGGCGCCGTGCGCTTCCGCTACACCGACTACCGCCGGGCCGGCGCGTCTCGCCAGAAGACCATGACGCTGTCGGCGACCGAGTTCATCCGCCGCATGCTCCTCCACGTGCTCCCGCCCGGCTTCCACCGCATTCGCTACTACGGCTTCCTCGCCAATTGCACCCGCCGGCAGAAGCTCACCGAGTGCCGGCGGTTGCTGTCGGCGCCGCCACCACCGCCCGAGCTGGCCGACCGCGCCGTCGCCGACTATCGGGACCGCTACGAGGCGCTGACCGGCCGCTCGTTGCGGCGGTGCCCCCGGTGCGACGGCGGAAACATGCTCGTCGTCGACCACCTCGCCGGTCAGCACGCGTCTCCCGCTATCCTGGATTCATCGTGACGACCCCACCGACGCCCGCCAGCCACCGCCCGACGCTCCCGGTGCTCCCGGGCCGGTCGATGTGCGTCTCGGACGCCTCACCACCGCCGCGGGACGGCTCTCGTCGCCACCCGCACCGACCATCGTTGCCCGGCACTTCCACGCACCACCCCGTGACCGGCATCCCGGCCGCACCTCGCGACCATGCAACGCCCATAGGCGAGCGGCGGAGCTGCGGTTCAGTCCAATCCAATCTTGAGTCACCGGCGCGGTGACACGCTCTACTACTTACCGACCGTCGTTGCCGCCGCGCCGCCGACCCAAGAATGCTCTGCATTATGGGACACCGTTGCGTCCGCTCAAGGGCGACCCGCATTCTGGACGAACGTCCACCAACGCGTCGAAGGAAACGCGGCTTCGAGAGCATCCCGACTTAACACCCGGATAGGGGTGGGGCAGTTGGCCAGCGCTCTGTCCGTCCGGCTCCTGAGTCACTCCGGGAGCGCGCGCGGCAACTTCGCGTTGGGGGGCGCCCCGGCGGACCAGCGCTGCAGAGGCGGGAGGGCTACCGAGACGACGTGATTCTACGCCTGCCGGAAAACGCGGTGCCGTTCGCCGAGATCGCGGGCGGCGGGGGTGATGATGGTGCGGTCGTTCACGGCGATGCGGCGGCCGTTCTCGACGGCCTGGCGGACGTCGTCCTCGCAGACGAAGTCGACGGGGCGGGCGGTCTCGGCGGCGGCGTTCATCTCGACCGGGGCGGGCGGCGCCGGCGGGGGGGACGGCGGCGGGTCCGCCCGGGTCGCGTCGGCCATGGCGGACCGGGTCGGAGAGGCCGCGGCGGACCGGTTCGGAGAGGCCGTGGCGGACGGGTTGGGGGACGTCGAGGCGAACCGGTGCGGGGGCGTCGGGGCGGCTCCGGCGGCGGACGAAGCCGCGCTCACGCCGCGCCCGGCCAGGAACGCATCGATCCGGCGGGAGAGGAGCTCGGGGTCGAGCCCCCGCGCGGCCGGGCGCGCCGCAGCCGGTGGGGCCGGCGACGGGGTGGCAGCGGCCACGCGGCCGGGCGGACCCGTCTGGCGACCATCGCGAGCGGGCCGGTCGGCCGGGCGCACCTCCCAGGCCAGGCGCTTGACGTTCAGCAGGTGCCGCGGGGTGATGTTGTCCGAGGTGATGTTGCCGCCGTGCCCGCCGCAGCCGAGGGTCATCGAGGGGTCGAGCCCCGTCGTCATGCCGATCGAGCCGAGGGTCGTGGGGGTGTTGACGACGATGCGGAAGGCGGGCTTGCGGAGGCCGAACTCGAGGATCACCTGCTCGTCCTGCGAGTGGATGGACATGGTGTGGCCCATGCCGCCGTAGCGCAGGATCTCCATGCACCGCTCGCAGCCTTCGCGCCAGTCGGCGACGACGTAGAACGACAGTACCGGGCAGAGCTTCTCGATCGACAGGGGGTGGTCGCGCCCCACCCCTTCGAGGGGGGCGATGAGAACCCGGGTCCCCGCCGGTGCGTCGATGCCCGCGCGGGCCGCGATCTCCGACGCGGTCCGGCCGACCAGCGCCGGGCTGGGCAGGCGGTCGGCGGTGACGAGGGCGGCGGCGAGGCGGTCGGCCTCGCTCGCGTTGAGGAAGTAGCCGCCCTGCCGCTCGAACTCGCGGCGCACCTCCCCGGCCACCGCCTCGTCGGCCACGACGGAGTTCTCCGACGAGCAGAGCAGGCCGTTGTCGAAGGTCTTGCCGGTGATGATGTCGGCGACCGCCTTCGGCAGGTCCGCCGTCCTCTCGATGTACGCGGGGGCATTCCCTGGCCCGACCCCGTAGGCCGGCTTGCCGGCGCTGTAGGCGGCGCGGACGAGGCCGAGGCCCCCGGTGGCGAGAATGAGGGCGACCTCGCGGCGGCGCATCAGCTCCTGGGTGCCCTCGAGGGTCACCGTCGTCATGCACGTGACCGCGTCGTCCGGCATCCCCGCCGCGGCGGCGGCCGCCGTCATCACCTCGGCGACCCGGCGCACGCACCGGGCGGCGGCGGGGTGGGGGCTCAGGACCACCGCGCACCGCGCCTTCAGGCAGACGAGGATCTTGTAGATCGCGGTGGAGGTGGGGTTGGTGGACGGCACGACGGCGGCGACGACCCCGAACGGCTCGGCGATCTCGACGACGCGCTCGGCCTCTAGCCGCCGGATGACGCCGACGGTGCGCATGGGCTCGATGAACCGGTGAATCGTCTCGGCCGCGAAGAGGTTCTTGCGCACCTTGTCCGCCTCGTTGCCGTAGCCGGTCTCCTCGACCGCCATCCGGGCGAGCGGCGCCGCCTGCGCGGCGGCGGCCGAGGCGGCGGCGCCGACCAGGCGGTCCACCTGCTCCTGGGTCAGCTCGGCGAGGCGCGTCTGGGCGGCGCGGGCGCGCCGGGCGAGCTGCCGGGCCTCGCGTATCGAGTCGAGGTCGGAGTCGATGCGGGGAACCCGATCAGCCATGACGGGACGTGCCGCGGGGCCGCGCGCCGGACGGGCGCGCGTTCGGCGTCCAACCGAGGTCCGCGTCGTTCAGGAAGGCCCGATCAGCCATGGCCGGATGCGCGGCGAACCGATCACTTGGCGTCGCGGGCCTGCGGCAGGATCTTCTCGACCTCGCCGTGGGGGCGCGGGATGACGTGGACGGCCACGAGCTCGCCCACCCGGCGGGCGGCGGCCGCGCCCGCGTCGGTGGCGGCCTTGACGGCGCCGACGTCGCCGCGCACGAAGACGGTGACGTAGCCGGCCCCGATGTACTCCTTCCCGACGAGCAGCACGTTGGCGGCCTTGACCATGGCGTCGGCCGCCTCTATCGAGCCGACGAGACCCTTGGTTTCGACCATGCCGAGGGCTTCGAGAGACATCGCCGTGGTCCTCCGCTGGACTCGCTGTCTGCGTGGCATGCCGGACCGGCCCACCGCTCGTCGTGGCGCAGGGAACTCCGTATCGGCAGAGCTCCCGACACGACGGCAGGTGCGCGGCGGGCGCGAAAATCGCCGCAACTCTAACATGCGGCGAGACATGCGGCAACCACGCGCACGACCCGCGCGGACGTCGCTCGGAGCCTCGCGGCACCGGGCCCCGCGTCGTCGAGGGGAGTCGGCCGGCGGGTCGGACGCCGCGGGGCGGCGGGCTTCGCCGGCCGGCGGCCCCGGCGAACCCGGCCGGGGCCGATGCGTGGCGCGGCCGGACCCGGACTGCTAGAATCGCGTTCGACAGGCCGGGCGGCGGCCGGGCGGGCGCCGTGCGTCCGCGACGGCGCGCGCCGGCGAACCGCATGGAGTTCCACTGCAGGCTCGGCACCGAGACCGGCGAGGTCATCGAGGGCGTGCACGTCGCCGAGAACGAGGCGGCCCTCCGCCAGGAGCTCGAGGCCAGGGGGCTCTACGTGCTCGCCCTCAGCCGCCGGGGCTCGTTCGCCTGGTCGGGCCTTTCGTCGGCGCCCCGCCGGCGCATCCGTACCCGGGAGTTCCTGGTCTTCAACCAGGAGCTTGCCACGCTCCTGCGGGCGGGCCTGCCCCTCGTGCAGTCGCTCGACATCCTGCGGCAGCGCATGGACGACCCCGGCTTCAAGGCGGTCCTGAACGACGTCCACGACCGCGTCCACGCCGGCGCGGCGCTCTCCGAGGCGTTCGACGCGCAGGGCGAGATCGTGCCCGGCATGTACACCGCCTCGCTGCTAGCGGGGGAGAAGAGCGGGGGCCTCGAAGAGGTCATCCGCCGCTACGTCGACTACGTCAAGGTGGTCACCGCCCTGCAGCGCAAGACCCTCTCCGCGATGATCTACCCGGCCGTGCTGCTGGGCCTCTCGATGGTCGTGGTGTCCATCATCATCCTGCGGGTGGTGCCCGAGTTCGAGGCGTTCTACGCCGGGTTCGGGGCCGAGCTGCCCCTGATGACCCGCGTCGTGGTGGCGGTGTCGAACGCGGCCAGGGGCAACCTGCTGCTCATCGTCCCGGGCGCGGCCCTCGCGGGGTGGGCGGCCTGGCGCTGGGTGCGGCGGCCGGGCCGGGCGGCGCTGCTCGACCGCCTGGTCCTCCGGCTGCCCGGCGTCGGCTCGATCGCGGGCCGGTTCGCGACGTCGCAACTGTCGCGCACCCTGGCGACCCTGCTCGGCGGCGGGATACCCCTGGTCGACGCCATCGACGTCGCGGCGCGCGCCCTCGGCAACCGGTTCTACGCGGAACAGCTCGCGGTGGCGGGGCAGCGGGTCCGCGAGGGCGAGGCGCTGGCCGCGGCCCTGGCCGCGCGGGGGATCTTCCCGTCGGTCGTCATCCGGATGGTCGAGGTGGGCGAGGCGACGGGGGCGTTGCGCGAGATGCTGACGAGCGTCGCCGACTTCTTCGACGAGGAGATAGACACCCGGCTCGGGCGCTTCGTGGCGGTCATCGAGCCGCTGCTGCTGATCGTGATGGGGATCGTCATCGCCGCCCTCCTCGTCGCCTTGTACCTGCCCCTGCTGCAACTGGGGACGGTCCTGTCATGAGCGCCCTCGATCCTCCCGCGGCGGCCGGCGGCGTCAGCGCGCCGAAGGCCGGCGGCGTCAGCGCGCCAAGGGCCGGCAGCATCAGCGCCGCAGAGGGCGGCAGCGTCAGCGCGCCGGAGGCCGGCGGCGTCAGCGCGCCAAGGGCCGGCAGCGTCAGCGCCGCAGAGGGCGGTAGCGTCAGCGCGCCGGCGGCCGGCAGCGTCAGCGCCGCAGAGGGCGGCAGCGTCGGCGCGGCGGAGGCTGGTCGCGGCGGCGGCACCGGGACCGGCGCGGGTCCGCCGGACGACCTGCCGGCCAACGGCGGGCCGGCCGCGGTCGACCATGCGGAGGAGATCGCGCGGGCGCGCCGGCTCGCCGAGCGCTACCGCGTGGAGTTCGCGGACATGGACCGGTTCAGCATGGACGCGGACCTGTTCCGGTCCATTCCCGCCGACCTCATGCTCCGCTACGGCTTCGTCCCCTACCGCCGGGTGGGGGACACCCTGGTCATCGTCGTCTCCGACCCCGACCTCCCGAAGATCGACGAGCTGGCGTTGCTGCTCGACACCGCCATCCGGGTGACGGTGGGGACGCGGTCGGCCATCGAGTCCATCCTCAAGAAGAGCGAGGGGTCGCAGCGGGTCCTCGACGAGGCCACCGAGAGCTTCGAGCTGCAGATTCTCCACGAGGACGAGGGCGCCGAGGACAGCCTGACCGTCGAGCGGCTCACGAGCGACATCAGCCCCATCATCCGCCTCGTCGACTCGACGATCTACACCGCCCTGCAGCGCCGCGCGAGCGACATCCACGTCGAGACCCTCGACGACGCCGTCCACGTGAAGTACCGCATCGACGGCACCCTGCAGCCGGCCATGCGGCCGGTGGACAAGCAGTTCCACGGCGCCATCCTCTCGCGCATCAAGGTCATGGCCGAGCTCGACATCGCCGAGAAGCGGATTCCCCAGGACGGCCGCTTCAAGGTGCGGGTGCCGGGGAAGACCATCGACTTCCGGGTGTCGGTGATGCCCACCGTGCACGGCGAGGACGCGGTGATCCGCATCCTCGACAAGGAGACCATCAGCGAGCAGTTCCGCGAGCTGCGGCTCGACGTGCTCGGGTTCGCCGACGCCGAGCTGCGGCGGTTCCGCCGCGCCATCAAGGAGCCCTACGGCATGGTGCTGGTGACCGGGCCCACCGGCAGCGGCAAGACGACGACGCTCTACGCGGCGCTCTCGGAGATCCACTCGCCCGAGGACAAGATCGTCACCATCGAGGACCCCGTCGAGTACCAGCTTCACGGCGTCACCCAGATCCCCATCAACGAGCGCAAGGGGCTGACCTTCGCCCGCGGGCTGCGCTCCATCCTCCGCCACGATCCCGACAAGATCATGGTCGGGGAGATCCGAGACTCGGAGACCGCGCAGATCGCCATCCAGTCGGCCCTGACCGGGCATCTCGTCTTCACCACCGTGCACGCCAACAACGTGCTCGACGTGCTCGGCCGGTTCCTGAACATGGGCGTCGAGGCCTACCAGTTCATCTCGTCGCTGAACTGCGTGCTCGCCCAGCGCCTCGTCCGGATGATTTGCACCGAGTGCCGCCGGCCGGCCCGGCTGAGCGACGAGGCCCTCGAGGAGGCCGGCATCGACCCCGGCCTCGCGCGGGGCCGCGAGCTCTTCGAGGGCACAGGGTGCATCGAGTGCAACGGGACCGGGTACCGCGGCCGCACCGCGCTGTGCGAGCTGCTCGACCTGAGCGACCGGCTGCGCGAGTTGATCCTGGCGCGGGCCCCGACCTCGGAGATCAAGCAGGCGATGCGGGCCGAGGGCATGCGCTTCCTGCGGGAGTCGGCAGTCGAGAAGGTGCTGGCCGGCCTGACCACCCTGCAGGAGATCAACAAGGTCACGTTCTTCAAATGAGTGCGTTCGCCAGCCTGTCCCGCCTCTTCGCCGCCCCCGCGCCGTCCGCGGGCATCGAGATCGCGGCCGACCGCGTCACCGGCGTCGTCCTCGACCGCGAGCGGCGCGTGGCCGCCGCCGTCTCCCGGCCGCTTCCTTCCGGGGTGGTGACGCCGGCCGTCAACGCCGCCAACGTCGTCGAGCCCGACACGGTCCGCGACGTCGTCCGGGACGTGCGGCTGGCCCTGCCCGGGGCGCCCCGGCGCGTGGCCCTGGTCGTGCCCGACAGCGCCGCCAAGGTGTCGCTGCTCCGCTTCGACAAGGTGCCCGCGCGCGCCGCCGACCTCGATCAGCTCGTGCGATGGCAGGCGCGGAAGACGGCGCCGTTCCGCATTGAGGACGCCCAGGTGGCCTGCGCGCCCGGCGCCCCCCTCGACGGCGGGGGGCGGGAGTTCGTCGTGAGCCTCGTGCGGCGCGACATCGTCGAGGAGTACGAGGGCGCCTGCACCCGGGGCGGGGCCCACGCGGGGGTAGTGGACCTGGCCAGCTTCAGCCTGATCGACGCCGTGCTCGCGGGCCGTCCCCCCGCCGAGGCGGACTGGCTGCTCGTGCACGCGGCAGGTGGATACCGGTCGATCGCCGTCGTGCGCCGGGGACACCTCATCCTGTTCCGCCACCGCCCGGCCCGCGGCGGCGACGAGGACCTCGTGGACCTCGTGCACCAGACCACGATGTACTACGAGGATCGGCTGGCGGGCGACGGGTACGGGCGCGTGCTGCTGGCCGTCAGCCGGCAGGGGGCCACGGCCGAGGACGCGGCGCGGGTGCGGCGGCTCATCGAGACCCATCTCGACACCCCCGTGACCCCCATCGCCGCGGGCCGGTCGGCGGAGCCGCCGCAGGAGGGGGAGCCGCTTCCCGACGTGGCGGCGGCGTTGGCGGGCCTGCTCGTCCGCGAGCACGGCCCCCGCGGCGGGGCCGCGGCCTGACCGAAGTCGCGCCGGCGGGCCTGCTCGTTTGCGAGCACGGCCCCCGCGGCGGGGCCGCGGCCTGACCGAAGACGCGCCGGCGGGCCTTCTCGTCCGCGAGCACCCCCCCCCGCGGCGGGGCCGCGGCCTGACCGAAGTCGCGCCGGCGGGCCTTCTCGTCCGCGAGCACGGCCCCCCCGCCGCGGGGCCGCGGCCTGACCGAAGTCGCGCCGGGGGCCTTCTCGTCCGCGAGCACGGCCCCTGCGGCGGGGCTGCGGCCTGACCGACGACGCAGCGGGCGCCCATGCCGCGGCCCGCGCCCGTGGTATGTTGCAGGTTGGCGATGCTGCGGACGAATCTGGCGACCCGGCCCTTCTACAACGAGCGCCTGGCGCGGGCGGCGCTCGGTCTGGCCGCGGCGGTCGGCCTTGCGATACTCGCGGCCGGGGTGGTGCGCCTCGTCGACCTCGCCCGCCTGAACGGCGACCTCGAGGCGCGCATGGATCGCGCGGCCCGGGACACCGCGGCCCTGGCCGCCCGCGCCGCCGAGGCGCAGCGCGCCGCGACCCCGCGGGACCTCACGGCGCTGGCCGAGGCGACCCGGGAGGCCAACACCCTGATCACCCAGCGCGTGTTCTCGTGGACCGACTTCTTCAACCGCATCGAGGCCACCCTGCCGCCGGACGTCATGGTGACCGAGGTGCGGCCGGAGATCGAGCCGGGCACGGTCGACGTGACGATGGGGGTGCTGGGCCGGAGCCTCGACGCCGTCAGCCGGTTCGTCACGACCCTGGAGACGTCCGGCGCGTTCATCGGGGTGCTGAACCGGCAGGTGGAGCTGACCGAGGACGGGATGTACCGCGCGGTGCTGCGGGGCCGCTACCTCGAGTCGGAAGCGCCCCTCGACGCCGCCGGCGGGGGAACGGGGGAGGGCGGCCCGCCGGGGAGCGCGTCGGAGGCGCCGCCGGGCTCGGGCGCTCCCGATGCCCGGCCCGGCGACTGAGGGTGCGCGCCGCGGGGGACCCGATGATCGAGACCGGCATGTCGATGACGCTGCTGCGGCGCATCGCCTCGGACCACCGGCGGCTGGTGACGGCGGTGGCCGTGTTGCCGGCGGTCGACGGCCCATGATCGAGACCGGCATGTCGATGACGCTGCTGCGGCGCATCGCCTCGGATCACCGGCGGCTGGTGACGGCGGTGGCCGTGTTGCCGGCGGTCGACGGCCCATGATCGAGACCGGCATGTCGATGACGCTGCTGCGGCGCATCGCCTCGGATCACCGGCGGCTGGTGACGGCGGTGGCCGTGTTGCCGGCGGTCGACGGCCCATGATCGAGACCGGCATGTCGATGACGCTGCTGCGGCGCATCGCCTCGGATCACCGGCGGCTGGTGACGGCCGTGGCTCTGTTGCTGGCCGTCGACGGCCTGCTCTACGCGGTGGCGTTGTACCCGTGGTCGCGAAGGGTCGTGCAGGCGGAGGCCGACGCGGCGGCGGCGGAGAGCCGCCTGGTCCAGATGCGCACCGCCTGGGAGACGGCGACCCGGACCGGTGTCAGCAGCACCCGTGCCGAGGAGCGCCTCGAGCAGTTCTACACGCAGGTGCTCCCGCCCGACTTCGCGGGCGCTCGCGCCATTCTCTCGCCCTACCTCGATCGACTGGCCCGCGATTCCGCCCTCGTGCTCGAGCGGCAGAGCAGCGTGTCGGACCGGGGGGGCGGCGGCGGGCTGTCCCGGCTGCGGACCACGATGGTCCTCGCGGGTCGCTACGAGGACGTCCGCCGCTTCATCCACGTCCTCGAGACGGCCCCCGAGTTCATCCTCGTCGAGGACGTCGTGCTGGGGCAGGGCAACGAGTCGGACGACCGGCTGGTGCTGACCCTCGGGGTCTCGACGTACTATCGCGACGCCGCCCCGGCGGCCGAGGGCGGGCCCGGGTCATGAGGGGACGCCGCGGGCTCCTGCGCGCCCTTCACGCCCGGGCCGGGGCCGAGCGCGGGTACAGCTTCGTCGAGCTGCTCGTGGTCAGCGCCATCATTCTCATCCTGGCGTCGGCGGTGATGCCGCTGACCCGGGTGACGATGCAGCGCCAGCGCGAGGCCGAGCTGCGGCGGGCGTTGCGGGAGATGCGCACCGCGATCGACCGCTACAAGGACGCCGTCGACCTCGGCACGATCGGCGGCCTCGAGGTGGAGGCGGACAACCAGGGTTACCCGGCCAGCCTCGAGGTCCTCGTGGAGGGCGTCGAGCTGGCCAACGACGCGACCGGCCGCAAGATGCGCTTCCTCCGGCGCATTCCGTTCGATCCGATGACGCAGGGCCGCGAGTGGGGGCTGCGCTCGTACGAGGACGAGCCCGATTCCCGGCGGTGGAGCGGCGACAACGTGTACGACGTCTACACGACGTCGAGGGCGACGGCCCTCGACGGGACGCGTTACGACGAGTGGTGACGATGACAGGCTGGCGACAACGTGTACAACGTGTACACGACGTCCAGGCGACGGCCCTCGACGGGACGCGTTACGACGAGTGGTGACGACGATGGAACGCTGGCGACAACGTGTACGACAGCTTCACGCGGTTGACGGCCACGGCTCTCGACGAGACCGGTTGCGACGAGCGATGACGATGGCAGGCTGGCGTACCCGACGTGCGGCGCCCCGGCCGGAGGCCCGCCCGCCGATCCCGGCCCGACGGCGGCCGGCGACCGGCGCCGGTTCGGCGGCGGGCTGGACGCTCATCGAGCTGGTGGTGGTGGTCTCGCTGATGTCGACGCTGGTCGCCATCGCCATGGTCGGCTACGGGACGGCGGTGACACGGACCCGGGAAGCGGTCCTGAAGGAGGACCTCTTTCGCATGCGCGACGCCATCGACCAGTACTACGCCGACCGGACCGAGTATCCGCCGGCCCTGGAGAACCTGGTCTCCGAGGGGTATCTGCGCGCCATCCCGGAAGACCCGTTCACGCGCTCGACGTCGACCTGGCAGGTCGTCCTCGCCGAGTACGATCCCGCCGATCCCCTCGCCCAGGGCGTCTTCGATGTGCACAGCGGCGCGAGCGGGGCCGGCCTCGACGGCACGCCCTACGCGGAGTGGTAGGGCCGGCGGGTTGCGCCCGGGGCGGGTCCCGGGATCGGCGCGGCGCCTTTGCCCCCGGGCTGGCAGGAAGAGGATCGAACGTCGTGTCGGCGGGCCGACATCACCTCCAAGTTGTTGTTTCCGCAATTACTTGGATGGGGCGACACCCGGACCGATGGGCACGTTCGCCGAGCGCCGAGCGCCGAACGGCGGGGGGCGAACGGCGGGCGGGGGCTACCGCCCGGGCGGTCGGCCCCGGCCGGGGCGGTCGCCGAAGCCGCCGCCGGCCGGGCTCCGGAAGAGGCCGCCATCGAGGCTCCCGGCCGCCCGGCCCGGTCCGCCCGGCCCGCTCCCGATGCCTCCGGGGAACGGAGCCGCCGTACCCGCGGCGCCAGGGGTCACCCCCTGCCCTTGATGGATGAAGAGCCACTGGTCGTAGCGGGTGGCGCCGTTGTAGTCGCGGAGCGACTCCTCCGTGGACCGGCTGACGACCCCGACGATGCCGCCCAGCTCCTCGTCGTCCTCGCCCAGGGCCCCCGAGAACGGACCGGGGGAGACCCGGCCGGCCCTGCCTCCCAGGCCCGAGCCCGGGCCGCCGAACCCGCTTCGGCCGCCGCGGTCGGAGAGTCGGCTCCGCGAACCGCCATCCTCCCCGTCGGCCTCGGCCGCCGCTTCGCCCGCGGCCGCCGCGGCCGAGCCCTGGGTCAGGATGCGGAACGGCTCTCCCGTCATCGGGTCCGGATACAGACGCCGGAGAAAGCGCTCCTCCACGAGCATCTCGATGTCGGTCGGGTAGGCGCCGGGAAACAGCCGCTGATACAGGTCGATGGCCCGCACGTACTGCTGACCGCGGAACAGCAGCTCGGCCTCCTTCTCCCGCTTGGCGAGGGTGCGCCACGCGGGCATCGCCACCGACATCAGGACGCTCATGATCCCGATGGCGACGAGCAGCCCCGCCATCGCGTAGCCGGGCTCGGAGCCTCGCCTGCGGCCGTGCGGGCGCATGTCGGTATGTTAGCAGGCCGCCGGCCCGGAGCCCGCGTCCGCCCACCCGCGCGCGCCGATGCGGCGATAGAGGACGGCCCCGCTCGCGACCGCGGTCCCCAGGTACGGCCAGGCCGGCCCGCCGGCCGGGAGCACCAGCGCGCCGACCCCCAGGAGCGTGCCGTAGACGAGCCCCAGCCCCGCGAGCCAGTCGGCCACCTGGCCCCGGATCGGCGCCGGCGCCGGGGCGCCGATGCGGGCGGCCAGCCCCGACCACCCCGGGCCGCCGGGGCGCACCCGCCGGTAGAATGCGGCCAGCGTCGCCTCCGGCTCGGGCGGGGTGAGCCACGTGACCACGAGCCAGCAGGCCGTCGTCCACGCCACGAGATAGAGCAGCGACTCGGGAAAGGCGACATCGGTGAACCGGGCGAGCGCGAGGTGGCCGACGAGGGGAGCGACCATCGCCGCGACCTCGGACCAGGCGTTGATGCGCCACCAGTACCAGCGGAGTATCAGCACGAGCCCGATGCCCGCCCCGGCCTGGAGAATCAGCTCCCACGCCTGCCGGACGCTGTCCAGGTACAGCGTGACCCCGGCGCTCAGCACCATGATGCCGAGGGTGGCGACGCGCGCGGCGCGGACGTAGTGGGCGTTGTCCGCCTCCGGTCGCACGAAGCGGGCGTAGACGTCGTGGACGAGGTAGGAGGCGCCCCAGTTGAGCTGGGTCGACATGGTCGACATGAACGCGGCCGCGAGGCTGCCGAGCACCAGCCCCCGCCAGCCCGCGGGGAGGTGGTCGCGGACGATGAGGGCGTAACCCGCCTCGCGGTCGGCGATGTCCGGATACAGGATCAGCGCGGCGAGGGCGGCGAGCACCCACGGCCACGGCCGCACGCAGTAGTGGGCGACGGTGAACCACAGCGTGGCCAGCGTCGCCTGCCGCTCGTCCCGCGCCGCCATCATCCGCTGCGCGAGGTACCCGCCGCCGCCCGGCTCCTGGCCGGGGTACCAGCTCGCCCACCACTGCACGCCGAGGTAGGCCACGAACGCGGCCGCCGACAGGCTCAGCGTCGACGCGGCGCCGGACGCGGACGCGCCGGCCGCCGGCAGCATGAGGAACGTGGATTCCGGAAGCTGCTCGCCGAGCCCCGGGAGGCCCCCGACCTCCGGCGCGCGAAGGGCGAAGTACGCCACGGCGAGGGCCCCGGTCATGGCGAGGGCGAACTGGATGAGGTCGGTCAGCACCACGCCGCGCAGGCCGGACACGGTCACGTAGGCGCCGGTCAGCGCGAGGCCGGCGAAGACCGCGGTCAGCCGTGTCCACCCCAGGGTGACCTCGAGGATCTTGGCCATCGCGAGGTTGACCCAGCCGATGATCATGCAGTTGACGGGAAGGCCGAGGTAGAGGGCGCGGAACCCGCGCAGGAGGCGCGCGGCCCGCCCGTGGTAGCGGATCTCCACGAGCTCGACGTCGGTGAGGATGCCCGCCCGCCGCCACAGCCGCGCGAAGAACAGCACGCTGAGCATGCTGCCGAGGGCGCCGTTCCACCAGATCCAGTTGCCGGCGACGCCGTCCCGGGCGACGATGCCGGTGACCGCGAGCGGGGTGTCGGCCGCGAACGTGGTCGCCACCATCGACGTCCCCGCGAGCCACCACGGCAGGTCCCCGCCGGCGAGGAAGTACTGGCGCAGGTTCCGGCCGGCGCGCCCCGCGACGGACAGGGCGACGGCGGCGGGAAGGAGGAGGAAGCCGGCGAGGATCAGCCAGTCGAGCGGCGTCAGGGTCATGGCCGGCGTTTCAGCTCCCACGGGTCAGGGCCCGGACCACCGCATCGTGCACGGCGGGGCGGACCCCGAGAATCGCCTCGTTGGCCCGCGTCGGATGGACCCGGTTGGTCAGCAGCACCACGTACAGATCCTGCACCGGGTCCATCCACAGGGACGTCCCCGTGAAGCCCGTGTGACCGAAGGCGGCGGGCGACAGCGACCGCCCGCACGACGAGGTGACGAGCATCGTATCCCATCCCAGGGCGCGCGAGCTGCCGGAGACGCGGCCACGCCGTACGAACCGCGCGAGGGTCTCCGGGCGGGCCAGCCGCGGCCGCCCCTGCAGCGTCTCGAGTGCGGCCCGGGCGAAGCGGCCCACCGCCGGGGCGGTGCCGAACAGGCCGGCGTGCCCGGCGACGCCGCCCAGGGCCCAGGCGTTCTCGTCGTGCACCTCGCCGCGCAGGAGGCGGCCCCGCCACGGGTCGACCTCGGTCGGCGCCGTCCGCGAACGCCACGCGGCGGGGGGGCGGAAGCGCAGGTCGGCGATGCCGAGGCGGCCCGCGACCTCGTCGAACTGCTCGTCGAGGCCGGTTCCGGCCGCGTCGGCGGCGATGAACGCGAGCAGGATGAACCCCAGGTCGCTGTAGACGGACCGGGTCCGCGGCGCGTACTCCAGGGGCAGGGTGCAGATGGCGTGCTGGTAGTCGCGGCGCCCGTGGTGGTCCCGGAAGAACGGCAGATGGGCGGTCAGGCCGCCGGCGTGCTCCAGGAGATCGGCGACGGTCACCGCCTCGCGGTCGCCGCCCCGCCACTCGTCGAGCCGGCTTCCCACGCGGTCGGCGAGGGTGACGGCCCCCGCGTCGACGAGCCGCATGAGGGCCGTGGTCGTCGCCAGCACCTTCGTCAGGGACGCGAGATCGAAGACCGTGTCGAGCGTTGCCGGCTCGGCCTCGTCGTCGTAGGTCAGGGCGCCGGCGGCATGGCTCCAGACGGGGCCGGCGCTGCCGCCGACCTCGATGGCGGCGCCGGGAAAAGCGCGCCGGTCCACCGCGTCGCCGATCACCCGTGCCACCGGGGCGAACGCCCCCTCCGTGCCCATTCCCACTATCCTCCGGCCGCGAACCCGACGCGCCGAATCGACGCCTCCGGCTCCCCTCGGCGGCCGACCCGCCAGGAGTCCGGGCCGCTCTACGGCGCAGACTGCCGGCCGTCCCGCGCCGCACTCCGAGTGGCGCCCCGGTCCGCCGCCCATCCCGCCGCGAGGGTCACCGCGGCGCCGATGAGGACGTACCACTGCCAGGACACGCTCGTGAGCAGCCGGACCGCCAGCATCACGCCGGCGCCGACCGCGATCCCGGCGTACGCGGTCGCGTTGCGGCGGTAGCCGGCGAGGCCCAGGAGGAAGACGCCGAGGATGAGGCCGTTGGTGAACGACGAGATGCCCAGCACCTCGTCGACGATGCTCCGCGAGACGGGAATCGCGGCGAGGGCCACGACCACCTGGACGGCGCCCCAGACGACGGTGGCGCGGCGGGCCACCGCGAGGTAGTGCCCGGCCGGCCGGCCGCCGCCGGTGGCGGGCAGGTAGAAGTCGGCCAGGGTGGTCGACGCCGACGCGGTCAGCGACGACGACAGCGTGGACATCGCCGCCGCGACGACCGCGGCGACCATGAGGCCCCGCACGCCGGCCGGCAGTTCGGTGACGATGAACGTCGGGAAGACGCGGTCGGTCTGGACCGCTCCCCCGGGGGCCAGCGTCGCCAGCACGTCCGGGGCGTGGCCCGTGTAGTAGACGTAGAGCATGACCCCGATGACGAGGAAGAGCGCGAACTGCGCGAGGACCACGACCCCGCTCCAGAGCAGGGCCCGGCCCGCCGCCTCCCGGGACCGGCTGCACAGGTACCGCTGCACGATGAGCTGATCGGTGCCGTGGGTGGAGACGGTGAGGCACGCTCCCCCGACGAGGCCCGACCAGAAGGTGTAGCTCCGGGTCGGGTCGAGAGAGAAGTCGAGCAGGCGGAACCGGTCCGCCGCGGAGCCGGCTGCGGTCACCTCCGCCCATCCGCCCGGGATGAGGTCGAGGAGGACGACCGCGGCGACGACCGAGCCGCCCAGGTACACCGCGAGCTGCACCATGTCCGTCCACAGCACCGCGGTCAGCCCGCCGCGCCAGGTGTAGGCGGTGGTGACCGCGCCCATCGCCACGATCGACAGGACGAGCAGGGTGGTGGACGGCGCGAGCCCCGGGGCCAGCGCGGCGGCGGCGGCGCCGGCGGCCGGCCATGTCAGGAGGGCCGCCCCGAGGACGATCCCCGCGGCCATGAGCCGGAGGCCGTCGGCGAGGTTCCGGGTCGCGAGGAAGATGGTGGCGGCGAGGCGGCCCACGCCGGCGTCGAAGCGCTCGGCGAGAATCTGGTAGACGGTGAGGTACTCCCCCCGGAAGTAGCCCGGCAGCAGGAGCACGGTGATGATCGCCCTGCCCGCGAGGTAGCCGAGCACGAGCTGCAGGAAAGTGAGGTCGGTCCCGAAGGCGAACCCCGGGACGCTGACGAGGGTCGCGGTGCTCGTCTCCGTCGCGACGATCGAGGCCATCACCACGCCCCACGGCGCCCGGCGGCCGGCCGCGAAGTAGTCGCGGACGGTCGCCTGGCCGCGCGCGAGGACCAGGCCCAGCGAGAGGGTCGCCGCCATGTAGACGACGATGACCAGGAGGTCGAGCAGGCTCATGAAGGCAGGTGCGGAAGCGTCCGGTCAGACGCCGGCGCCGCCCCGACCCGGCGCGCTCGCCGGTGCGCCGCGGCCGCGAGCCGGGAGGCGGGGCGGCTCACCCCCGGGCGGACCGGGGGAACGCGTCCTCGCCGATGGCCCGGCGGACGAGGTTTCCGGCGCGCCGGATGCGGGCGAGGGCCTTGGCGTAGGTGTCGCCGGTCTTCTCCATCACGATGGCGGCCTTGACGTTCCACTTCGCGCGCCCGAGCAGGGTCCCGGCCGCGTCGTAGTCGAGGCCGGTCACCGTCGTGATGATGTTGCGGGCCCGGCTCCGGCGCTGCTCCGAGCCCGTCTGCACGTCCACCATCAGGTTGCCGTAGGTCTTGCCGATGTGCACCATCGAGATGGTGGTCAGCATGTTGAGCACCATCTTGGTCGCCGTGCCCGCCTTCAGCCGGGTCGAGCCGGCGATGACCTCGGGCCCCACCTCGGGGGCGATGATGACGTCGACGAACGTCTGCAGCTCGCTTCCCGGCCAGCACGTGACGAAGACGATCTTCACGCCCGCCCGGCGCGCCCGGGTCAACGCCCCCCGCACGAACTGGGTCATGCCGCTGGCGGAAATGCCCACGAGGACGTCCTTGCTCGACAGGCGCAGCCGCCGAACCGCCCGCCCCCCCTCCTCGAAGTTGTCCTCGACGCCTTCCCGCGACTTGAAGAACGCCTCGCGCCCCCCCGCCATGACCGCCTGCACGAGCTGGGCCGGGGTGCTGAACGTCGGCGGCATCTCCGCCGCCTCGAGGACGCCGAGCCGCCCGCTCGTGCCCGCCCCCACGAAGACGAGCCGGCCGCCCTTGCCGAACGCCTCGGTGATCAGATCGGCGGCGATGACGATGCGCTCCTTCTCGCGCTGCACCGCCTTGATGATGCGGCGGTCCTCCTTGAGCATCAGCTCGGCGATCTCCTCGGCGGAGGCCTGGTCTATCGCGATGGAGCGGGGGTTGATGGCTTCGGTGGGAAGGGACTGCCACTTGGAACGCTTCGGCATGAGACGCCACCCGACGGAGGGTGCGGCGGATACTACTCCTCGGTCCGGCGGGTGTCAACCGGGGCACCGGCGGCTCCGCGGCGGGTGCTTCGGCGTCGCGGCGGGGCCGGGAGCGAATCGGCCGGGGAGCGCCCGCGGCCGGAACGGCGGGCCGGAAGCCCCGCGCCGCTCCGGCCGGAAGCCGGCCGGCTTCGCTCGCCGGCCGGGCGGGTTGACGGCGGGGCCGCGAACGGCTAGAATGCGCTGTTGATCCGAAGGGCGTGGCAGCAAGCTCGGGCGCAGGCCATGACAGAGAACATGACGACTCCGGTTGTGATGACCACCATGGCGCCCGCTCCGCGCGGGCACAGTGGGTGATGTAGCCGGAGAGCAGCAGGGTCCGACCAGCCATCATCCACACCGGATGATGGTTTTTTTTTGCACAGTCGCATGGACGTGGTGACGGCCAGTCGACCGACCGGGTGCGCGTGCACCGTGGGCATCGCGGGTTTCGGAACGGTGGGCCGGGCGGTGGCCCGCATCCTCTCCGACGGCTCGCACCCGGGCCTGCGGCTGACGCACGTCTGCAACCGCGACGTCGCCCGCAAGCGTGTCGACTGGGCGGGACCCGACGTGGTCTGGACCGACTCGTTCCAGGCCCTCGTCGACAGCCCGGTCGACGTCATCGTCGAGCTGATCGGCGGGCAGGATCCGGCCCGGGCGTGGATCGAGCAGGCGCTGGCCGCCGGCAAGTCCGTCGTCACCGCCAACAAGCAGGTCATCGCCCACGGCGGCCCCGCGTTGCTGCAGGAGGCGGGACGCCGGGGCCGGCACCTGTTGTTCGAGGCCGCCGTGGCGGGCGGGATCCCGATTCTCCGGGGGCTCCGGGAAGGCGTGGCGGGGGACCGCCTGCGGCGGATTCAGGGCATCCTCAACGGCACCTGCAACTACGTCCTGACCCGGATGGAGAACGCGGGCCTGTCGTTCCGGGACGCGCTGGCCGAGGCCCAGCGCCTCGGCTACGCCGAGGCGGACCCGACCGACGACGTCGACGGCCACGACGCCGGGGCCAAGCTGGCGATCCTCGCCGGCGTCGGGCTCGGCCGCGTCGTGCGCGTCGGCGACATCCCGGTGGAGCCGATCACCGCGGTCGCCGCCGTCGACATCGCCTACGCCCGCCGGCTGGGATGCGTCATCCGGCAGGTGGCGCGGGCCGAGCTGCTTCCCGACGCGGGCGGCCTGCACGCGGCGGTGCGGCCGGCCCTGGTCTCGGCGGCGTCGACGCTGGGGCGGGTCGAGGGCAGCCGGAACGTCGTGGTCGTCGACGGGGAGTTCGGGGGAGAGACCGCGTTCTCGGGGTTCGGGGCCGGCGGCGAGCCGACCGCGGTCGCCGTGGTCTCGGACCTGATGGCGATCGCGCGAGGCAACGCGGCGCCGCCGGACGGCTGGCTGCCGGCCGCGGCAGAACCGTCGCCGGTGGCCCGCGAGTTCGAGGCCCCCCACTACGTGCGGTTCCTGATCGACGACCGTCCGGGCATCGTCGCGGGCCTGGCCCGGGTCTTCTCGCACCATGGCATCAACCTCGACGCGGTGCTGCAGGAGCCGGGCTGGCCGAAGGCCGAGCTGCCGTTCGTCATGACCCTCGAGCCGTGCAGCTCGGCGTCGGTCGCGGCGGCGCTGGCCGACGCCGCCCGCTTCGATTTCCACGTGCGGCCGCCGGTGTGGCTGCCGATGTTCGTCGACCGGCCCGACGCGGCCGACGGTTCGTCGCCGGCGTGATCGGGTGCATCCACACCGCGCCGACGCGGGCGCCGCGGGGTCGGCCGGGGCGGCGGCGGCGCGAGACGGCGGCAGAGCCGGAGACAGGGATCGTCGGGCCGGCCGTCTGCGCCGTAGAACCGCGCGTGCGGCCGGCCGAGCGGAGCCGTCAGGCGGCGGTCGCCCGTCAGGTCCCCGGCGGACCAGAGCGAAAGGGGAGGAGCGTTCATGAGTGCGTTCACCGGTCTGCGGTGTGCGATGTGCAAGACCGGGTTTCCGTCGGAGGCGTTGTACGTCTGCGACCAGTGCCTCGGTCCCCTCGAGGCGGTATACGACTATGATGCGGCGCGGCGGACGCTCACCCGCGAGGCCGTCGCGGGGCGGCCGCGCAACCTCTGGCGCTACCGCGAGCTGCTCCCCGTCACCGGCGAGCCCCGGACCGGCCTTCATTCCGGCTGCACCCCGCTGGTGCGGGCGCACCGGCTGGGACGCGAGCTCGGGGTGGCCGAGCTCTACCTCAAGGACGATTCCGTGAACCACCCGACGCTGTCCTACAAGGACCGCGTCGTGCCGGTGGCGGCCACGCGGGCCGTCGAGCTCGGGTTCGACACCCTGGGCTGCGCGTCGACCGGCAACCTCGGCAACAGCGTGGCCGCCCACGCGGCCCGGCTCGGCCTGACGTGCTACGTGTTCATCCCCCACGACCTGGAGCCGGGCAAGATTCTCGGCTCGGCCGTCGCCGGCCCCCACATCGTGAAGATCGACGGCACCTACGACGACGTGAACCGGCTGTGCACCCAGGCCGGCGAACGGTACGGGTGGGCGTTCGCCAACATCAACCTGCGCAGCTACTACGCCGAGGGGGCCAAGACGTACGGCTTCGAGATCGTCGAGCAGTTGGGGTGGCGCTATCCGCGCCACGTCGTCTCGCCGGTGGCCGGGGGGACCCTGCTGCCGCGCATCGGGCGGGCGTTCCGCGAGCTGCGCGAGGTGGGGCTGGCCGAGGGAGAGCTGCCGAGGATCCACGCGGCGCAGGCGGCGGGATGCGCGCCGGTGATCAACGCCCTCGAGAGCGGGGCCGAGTATCCGGAGCCGGTGCGGCCCGACACCATCGCGAAGTCGATTGCCATCGGCAACCCCGCCGACGGCCACCAGGTGCTCGAGACGGTGCGGGGCAGCGGGGGGACCGGGGCGCGGGCGACCGACGCGGAGATTCTCGACGCCATCGCCCTGCTGGCGCGCACCGAGGGCATCTTCACCGAGCCCGCCGGCGGCACCACTCTCGCCGCCACCATCAACCTGCTCGAGGCGGGGGCGATCCCGAAGGACGAGTCGCTGGTCGTGTGCATCACCGGCAACGGGTACAAGACCGCCCACGTCATGGCCGACCACCCCACCGAGTCGACCCACATCGGCCGGTCGCTGCGCGAGTTCGAGGCGTTCATGGCCTCGCGGACGGGGCAGCCGGTCCATTCCTGAGAGAGCGTGCGCCGTGACGCCCGGAAACAGCTCCCCGGAATCGTTCAGCGAGATCGTCGAGGCGGAGGGCCACCTCATCGACTCGCGGCTGCTCGCCGCGGTCTTCGACAAGGTCATCGAGCGCGGCGCCCGCTACCACGTGCTCCGCTTCACCATCGGCCGCACCAACGACGAGTTCTCGCAGCTCGAGATGCAGGTCACCGCGGACACCCGCGAGGGGCTCCGCGAGCTCGTCGAGGAGCTGATCCCCCTCGGATGCCATCCCCGGCCGCAGCGTGAGGCCCGGCTCGAGGAGGCGGGCGACGGCTTCGTCCCCGACGACTTCTACTCGACCACGAACCACCGGACGCAGATTCGCCACGGCGGCCGCTGGGTGGACGTGGAGGGCCAGCGGATGGACGCGGTGGTGGTCGTGCGCGACGGCGGCGCCGCGTGCCGCAAGCTGAGGGACGTCCGCCGCGGCGAGCAGGTCGTGTGCGGGCTCGACGGCATCCGGGTCCTGCCCGAGTTCCAGGAACGCGACCGGCTCGGCTTCGCCTTCATGACCGGCGACGTCTCGACCGAGCGCCGGGTGGAGGTGAGCGTGTCGCGCGTCGTCGACATGATGCGGGAGGTCAAGACGGGAGGCGGGCGCATCGTGGTGGTGGCGGGGCCGGTGGTGGTGCACAGCGGCGGCGGCGGCTACCTGAGCCGCCTCGTCCGGCGGGGATGGGTCGACGGGCTGCTGGCGGGGAACGCGCTCGCCGTGCACGACGTCGAGCACGCCTTCTTCGGCACGTCGCTCGGGGTCGATCTCGACGCCGGCGTGGCCGTCGACGAGGGGCACAAAAACCACATGCGGGCCATCAACGCGATCCGCCGCGTCGGCGGCCTCCGCGCCGCCGTCGAGCAGGGGCACCTGCGCTCCGGCGTCATGCACGACCTGATCGCGCACGGCGTGCCCTACGTGCTCGCCGGCAGCATCCGCGACGACGGGCCCCTGCCCGACACCCTGATGGACCTCGTCGAGGCCCAGGAGCGCTACGCCGAGATGCTGCACGGGGCAAAGCTCGTGATCATGCTGTCGTCCATGCTCCACAGCATCGGGGTCGGCAACATGCTGCCGGCGTGGGTGCGCGTGGTCTGCGTGGACATCAACCCCGCGGTGGTGACGAAGCTCGCCGACCGCGGGTCGTCGCAGACCGCGGGCATCGTGACCGACGTGGGGCTGTTCCTGCATCAACTGTCGGCGCAGCTCGGCGACGAGCCGGCGCCCGGACCCGTTGCCGCCGTCGCGGACGAGGGCGCCGGGGACACCCGATGACCGCAACCGGGGGACGCGGCGGCCCGCCGGCCCGGCGGTCGCGCAGAAGGACGGAGGGACGTCGGTGGCGACGGTGGAGATGACCGCGCCGGCGGATCGCGAGGACGCGGTCGTCGTGCAGAAGTACGGGGGGACGTCGGTGGCGACGGCGGAGCGGATTCTCGCCATCGCCGACCGCATCGAGCGGAACCTGGGCCGGACCCCGCGGCTGGTGGTGGTGCTCTCGGCCATGGGCAGCACCACCGACGAGCTCGTCGGCCTCGCCCACCAGGTCTCCGACCGGCCCGCGGGCCGCGAGATGGACCTCCTGCTCTCGACCGGCGAGCAGGTCACGGTGTCGCTGCTGGGCCTGGCCCTCCAGAACCGGGACATTCCCGCCATCTCCCTCACCGCACTGCAGTGCGGCATCCGCACCGACGGGGTGTTCAACGTCGCGCGCATCCGCAGCATCGACACCGCCCGCATCCGCGCCGAGCTCGACGCGGGACGGGTGGTCATCGTGACCGGCTTCCAGGGCATCAACGACGCCGACGACGTCACGACGCTGGGCCGCGGGGGGAGCGACATCACCGGGGCCGCCCTCGCCGCCGCCCTCGGCGCGGACGCCTGCGAGATCTGCACCGACGTGGACGGGGTCTTCTCCGCCGACCCCTCGCGGGTGCCCGGGGCGAGGCTGTGGGCGGAGATCAGCTACGAGGAGGCCATCGAGATGGCCTCGAGCGGTGCCAAGGTCCTGCACCCCCGCGCCGCCGAAGTGTGCATGGAGTACGACGTGCCGATTCACGTGCGCAGCAGCTTCCACCTGCGCGAGGGCACCTGGATTCGAGGAGCGGCGAGCATCATGGAACGAGCCGAGGTGGTGGCGGTCACCGGGGACGCGAAGATCGCCAAGTTCACGTTGCGGGACGTGCCGGACGAGCCGGGCATGGCGGCGCGGGTCTTCCAGGACCTCGCGGCCGGGGGCATCAACGTCCGGCTCATCATTCAGAGCGCGAGCTCCGCCCACCAGGGCCGCATCACGTTCATCCTCGACAAGGAGTTCGTCGCGGGGGCGCGGGAGCTCGCGCGGAGCTGGGAGGCCGGGGGGGTGACCAGCGGCTGCGTGGTCGAGGACGACGTCGCCAAGATCTCCATCGTGGGCTCGCGGCTCGCCGCGACGCCGGGGCTCGCGGCGCGCATGTTCGCGGTCCTCGCTCGCCGGGGCATCAACATCGACTGCATCAGCTCGTCGGAGATGAAGGTGGCCTGCGTGATCTCGGCCGAGCGGCTCGACGAGGCCACCGCGGCGGTGCACGAGGAGTTCTTTCCCGCGAAGGAGACCGCGGCGGCGACGGCCTGACGAGAGGGACGGGCAGGGATGAGCACGAAGATCGAGGCGGGCGTACTGGGTGCGACGGGAACGGTGGGGCAGGAGTTCATCACCCGGCTGGCCGACCATCCGTGGTTCGAGGTCGCGTGGATCGGCGCCAGCGAGCGCTCGGCCGGCAAGGCCTACCGGGACGCCACTCCCTGGCGCCTGCCGGCGCCGCGGCCGGACCGCATCGCGGACATGACCGTCGATCGGGTGACGCCGGGCCGGGCGCCGAAGCTGCTGTTCTCGGGCCTCGACGCGTCGGTGGCGGGGGAGGTGGAGGCGGAGTTCGCCCGGGCGGGCCACGTCGTGGTCAGCAACGCCCGCAACCACCGCATGGACCCGCTGGTGCCGCTCGTGATTCCCGAGGTGAACGCGGACCATCTCGCCCTGCTGGACGAGCAGGGCGCGGCCCGGGGCTGGCCGGGCCTCATCGTCACCAACCCCAACTGCTCGACCATCGTCCTCGCCCTCGCCCTGGCCCCGCTGCGCGAGTTCGGCCTGAGGCAGGTCATCGTCTCCACCCTGCAGGCGGCGTCCGGCGCCGGGTATCCGGGCGTGGCGTCGCTCGACCTCGTCGGCAACGTCATTCCGGTGGTACGCGGCGAAGAGTCGAAGATGGAGACGGAGACGCAGAAGATCCTCGGCCGCGTGAACGGCAGCGGGGTGGAGCCCCATCCGGTGACGGTCAGCGCGGGCACCACCCGGGTGCCGGTCATCAACGGTCACACCGAGCTGGTGTCGGCGTCCCTCGACGCGGCGCCCCCCGTCGACGACATCGTCGCCGCCATCCGCGGCTTCCGCGGGCGCCCGCAGGAGCTCGGCCTGCCCGGCGCCCCGCCGCGGCCCGTGCTCTACATGGACGAGGAGGACCGGCCGCAGCCGCGCCTCGACGCCGACCGCGACCGCGGCATGGCGGTGTGCGTCGGCCGCCTCCGCACGTGCCCGGTGCTCGGCTACAAGCTCGTCGCGATGGGGCACAACACCGTCCGCGGCGCCGCGGGGGCGGCGGTGCTGAACGCGGAGCTGTTGAAGGCGACGGGCCGGCTGTAGCGGTTTGGAAGGTGCCGGGCCGGCCGTAGCGGCCGGCCCGCCGCATCGACTCGATACATCATCGCCGACCGCGGTCGACGGGGCAGAAGCAGTCGCCCTGCGAACCGGTCAGTCAGCCGTCGTCGCGCGGCTGGTGTGGTCCACGAGCAGGCGCATCGGAGCATCGCTGGCGAAGAGCGAGGGAACGTCTCCGGGGCCGGCGCCCGGCTGGAGCGTCGCCGTGACCTGCAGCGCGCTGCCCGCCGGCAGGTCCAGCGGCTCGTCGAGCCAGTACCGTGTCGGCCACGCCGGGTCCGGCTCGCGAATCAGCAGGAGAGGCTGTCTGGACCCGTCCGGCAGCACGCCTTCGACCTGCAGCTCGGTGGAACCCACCGCGACCTCCGGAAGCAGGGCGAGCAGGGTGGTCTCGTCGTCGAAGACGTGACTGAAGGTCAGCTCGCGGCCGGCCGGCTCGGCCGTCGCGTCGACCACCGTCTGCTCGATGGCGCCGGCGTCGCCGTCCGCCAGGTGCAGGCCGAGCTGCGTCCGATCCGTGAACTCCAGCCCCTCGGTGATCCAGGTCTTCTTGTAGAGGATCCTCGCCACGAGATCGGCCCCGGCCGGCAGGGGATAGCCGACGCCGTCGAGGACCTCTATCTGCTGGCCCGGCCACCAGACCGCGACCGGCTCGGCGCTCTCGAATCCCGAGGCGAACCCCGGCCCGTCGTCCGCGGCGTCGGCGGCCCGGGCCTCGCCGCTCGTGTCGACGTACACCGAGACGTGCCGCACGACGGCGCGGCTCTCGGGCAGCACGTCGATCGCGCGGATCGACCGGTCCGCCCCGAGATCGGTGGGCAGCACGAAGTAGCGAACCGTCTCGGACGTGGCGCCATCGAGGACGAACGGCTCGGGGAGGGGAATCGCCACCGTCGGTTCGTCGAGGTTCCATCCCGTGCTCGGCGGCGGCGCGGGCGGCGTCAGGTTGCGCGGGCCCTGCGGGTACCCGCCGGCCGACCACTCCAGCAGCATGTCCATCTCGTGGGCCGGCAGCACATGGCCGTTGCTGAAGCTGCCGAAGCCGTCCTCCGCCTTCCAGGGCGGCATGCGGAGGCCGAGAATCTCCTCACGAATCGACTGGGTCCACGGGTACGCCTCGCGGTAGGTCAGCAGCGACATCGGGCCGATGCCGCCCTCGACGTGGCAGCTCCCGCACTGGCGCTCGAAGATGGGGAAGACGTGCTCGTTGTAGGTGAAGCGGGACGCGATGGGGGTGTGCCCCCGCGTCACGCCGCCGAGCAGCACGACGGCCCCGACGGCCGCCAGAAGGAGCATCCCGGACGCATGGCGTCGCATCATTCATCCTCCCGAATTCGGCGCGGGAACGCCGGCCGGCGCGAGGCGCCGCGGCGGGCTTCGCGGCCGGGGCCGGCGTTCACTGGATGTCGTAGACCGAGTTGATCTCGCCCACGGCGCCGCCGAAGACGGCATAGGCGCTGTCGACGTTGTTCTTGTTGCCGAGATCGCCGTACCAGTCCAGCAGGTAGGCCGAGCGCACCAGGTGACGGACGGCGATGCGCACCTGGTTGCCGCTCGCCGGCGGCAGGTCGGTCGCCGCCTGCTGCAGGGCCAGGGCCAGCTCCTTGGCCTGGAGGGCCGGGATGAAGATCTCGGTGAACGCCCCGCGGGCGATCAGGTCCTGAATCTGCCGGTCGCGCGACGCGATCTCGGCCGCGATCCCGAACGCGGTGTCGGGGATGTCCGGCAGGATGCGCTGGGCCAGGGGCACCGCCTCGGGCGCGGCCCCGCCGAAGACGGCGGGCGGCGGGGCGTCGGCGACCGCCGCCTCGGTGGTCAGCGCGCCGAAGATGAAGTCGAAGCGCTCGGCCGGGAAGTCCTCCTGGAAGATGACCTTGGCGGCGAACTCGGCCGGGGCCTCGTAGTTGGGGTCCGAGGTCGGGATGAGGGCCTCGAGATACTCGCCGTTCGGGCCGGGGAAGAGATCGAAGGCCCGGACCTCGACGAACTCGTCGGTCGCCTCGTCGTACTCCTCGAGGGTGACGGCGCGGCCGGTCCACGTGGTGACGTCCACCGGCTCCCGGTAGTTGTCGGTCGCGTAGATCCGGAACAGGCCCGGCTCGGGGAATGTGCCCTCGATGTGGTGGAAGCTGTCGGGGGCCATGAACACGGTGCCGCCGTGCTGGGGGCTGTGGTCCATGTGGGCGCCGGCCGCCGCGTCGACGACGCCGCAGGTGAGCATGAACGCGCCGTAGTAGGGATTGCGGACCGGGCCGTCGCGCTGCACCCAGGCCGACCCGTTGTCGTACATCGGGCAGTAGGCCCGCGCGAACCCCTGGGGCAG
Organism: Vicinamibacterales bacterium; assembly: GCA_965261285.1. Classification (GTDB taxonomy): domain Bacteria; phylum Acidobacteriota; class Vicinamibacteria; order Vicinamibacterales; family UBA8438; genus JAJEEA01. The sequence continues at coordinate 2,127,083 of OZ253457.1, forward strand.
GGCCTGCTCGGCCAGCGACTCGGACAGCGGCTTGAAGCGGGCGCGCATCTCCTCGATGTCGCCGGCCTCGAGCGCGCGCATCGCGAGGGCCCGGGTCGCCTCGTCGGTGATTCGGGCGAACTCCTCGAGCTCGGCCATCGCGGTCTCGAAGTCGTCGGCGGCCAGCGCTTCCTGCACCTGCACGTACTCGTTCAACTGGATCGCGAAGTCGACCGGCGCGGCCTGCGTCGAGCCCGCGGCGACCGGCGCCGCCGCGACGAGAACCGCAAGAAACCCCGAGAGAAGAAGGAAGCGTCTCTGCATTGCTCGCACCCTGTCCTGGATTCGGCCGCGGCGGCGGCGCGCGGCTGCGCCTCGCCCCGTCGACCCTTCCTGCCGATAGAATCTGAGGTGGAAAGTATACAACGCGCGAATCGGCCCGGACAATCGATGCCCGACCTCGAGGACGCCCCGCCGGAGGTGCTCGGCTTTCTCGACGAGATGCGCGTGTCGCGCCGCCTCGCCGCCAACACCGTGCTCGCCTACCGGCGCGACCTCGTGCGCCTGTGCGCGTTCGCGGCGCGGCTGGACCTGGCCCCCGCGGCGCTCGACCGAGGGCAGCTCGAGGCCTTCGTCCGCGAGCTCATGGTGTCGGGGCTGTCGCCGCGTTCGGTGGCGCGCCACGTCGCGAGCGTGCGGGGGTTCTACCGGTTCCTGGTCATCGAGGGTCGTCTCATGGCGAGCCCCGCCGACGACGTCCACGCGCCCCGGGCGTGGCCGGCGCTGCCCCGGTTCCTCTCCCTCGACGAGGTCGACCGCCTCCTCGAGCAACCCGACGCCGGCCGCCCGGCGGGCCTGCGCGACCGCGCGCTCCTCGAGGTGCTCTACGCGACGGGCATGCGGGTCAGCGAGCTGGTGGGCCTGCGGGTCGGCGACGTCGACCTCGACCGGGGCCTGCTCACGTGCCTGGGGAAGGGCGCGAAGGAGCGGATGGTCCCCGTCGGCGAGGCGGCCGCCGCGTGGACCCGCAGCTATCTCGCCTCGGGTCGGCCGGTCCTGCTCAAGCGCCGCGAATCGGCCTTCCTCTTCCTGAACGCACGGGACGGGGGAGTCCTGACCCGGGTCGGGTTCTGGAAGATCGTCAAGAAGTACGGCCGGCAGGCCGGCCTCTCGCGCGAGCTCAGCCCCCACACGCTGCGGCATTCCTTCGCCACCCACCTCCTCGAGCGGGGAGCGGACCTGCGCGTCATCCAGACCCTGCTGGGCCACGCGGACCTGTCGACGACGCAAATCTACACCCACATTCTCGACGCGCGGCTCCGGGCTATCCACGACGAGTTCCATCCCCGGGCATAGCCCGGAGAGCGTCGCCTGCGGCTCCGTTCACCGCCCACCCAACCCCGCCAGGAGTCTGCACTGTTCTACGGCGCAGACTCCCAGGCCGCCAATCGTCGCTGCGCGGCCCCGCCCGGTCCCGGTGACCCCTCGCACGAACCCGGCCGTTCCACGGTGCGGGCCACCGCTCGCGCATTGATTCGGGTCGCGCGCGAATGGTATCGTTAGCGGTTCCCGACGCGCCGGCGGGGCCGGCTGTACGCACCCGCGGGCGCCTCGCAACCATCACTTCAGGGTCCGCGGACTCGGGACGTGACCGCGTCACCCGTCCGGCGCCGCCGGATGCCCGCAGTCGTCACCCAGCGGATCAAGGAGCACGTCACATGCGCCGGACCGGGCACTATCTCTTCACGTCGGAGTCCGTCACCGAGGGCCATCCCGACAAGATCGCCGATCGGGTCTCGGACGGCATCGTCGACGCCGTCCTCGCGCAGGACCCGCAGGGCCGCGTTGCCTGCGAGACGCTGCTGACGACCGGGCTCGTGGTGATCGCGGGCGAGATCACCTGCAACGGCTCCACCGACTTCACCAACGTGGTGCGGGACGCGATCCGCGACGTGGGGTACACCCGCGCCAAGTTCGGGTTCGACGCCGACACCTGCGCGGTGCTGTCGGCCATCCACGGGCAGTCGCCGGACATCGCGATGGGGGTGGACCCCGGCGGCGCCGGCGACCAGGGGCTGATGTTCGGCTACGCGTGCCGCGAGACCGAGTCGCTCATGCCGCTGCCGATATCGCTCGCCCACGACCTGTGCCGGGGCCTGTCGCGGGCCCGCCGCGACGGCGTCATCGACTACCTGCGCCCCGACGGCAAGTCGCAGGTGACGGTGGAGTACGACGGCGACCGGCCGGTGCGGGTCGCCACCGTCGTGGTGTCCAGCCAGCACGGCGACCACGTGGGGAACGACCGCATCCGCGAGGACGTGCTGGCGCACGTCGTGAAGCCGACCGTCCCCGCGTCGCTGCTCGACGAGAAGACCTGCATCCTGGTCAATCCGACCGGCCGGTTCGTGACGGGCGGACCGCACGGCGACGCCGGCGTGACCGGGCGGAAGATCATCGTGGACACGTACGGCGGAGCCGCACCCCACGGCGGCGGCGCCTTCTCGGGCAAGGACCCCACCAAGGTCGACCGTTCCGCGAGCTACATGGCCCGATACGTCGCGAAGAACTGCGTCGCGGCCGGTCTCGCCGACCGCGTCCAGGTCCAGTTGGCCTACGCCATCGGCGTCGCCGACCCGGTGTCGGTGCTCGTCGACACCTTCGGCACCGCCAGGATCGACGAGCAGCGCATGAGCGGGCTCGTGCGGGAGCATTTCTCCCTGACTCCCAAGGGCATCATCGAAACCCTCGATCTCCGCCGGCCCATCTACCGGCAGACGGCCGCCTTCGGCCACTTCGGCCGGTCGGAGCCCGAATTCACCTGGGAGCGGACCGACAAGGCCGCCGCCCTTCGCAGCGCCGCCGGGCTGTAGGCGTCCCCATCGACGCCGGGCACGTTCGCGGTCAGGCAGGCCCCTCGGCCTCAGGTCCGCGCCGCGAGCAGCAGGTAGACGGCCGAGCCGCCGAAGAGGACGTTGGGGGCCCAGGCGGCGAGGGTGGGAGTCAGCATGCCGGCGCTCCCGATGGCCGCGAACACGCTGACGAGGACCCAGTAGGAGAGCGCCAGCAGGATGCCGACGCCGACCCCCGACAGCGCCCCGTGCCGGCCGATGGTGACCGCGAACGGGACCGCGATGAGGGTCAGGATCAGCGTGACGAGCGGGAACGACAGCTTGCGCTGCAGCTCGACCCGGAGCGGCACCACGTCGTGGCCGCTGGCGGAGAGCTCGCCGATATAGCGATCCAGCTCCCGGTAGTTCATCCGCTCGGCGTCGGGCGGGTCCGTCGCGAACGCGTCCGGCGGGGCGATCGGCAGCGCGAGCTGCGCAATCGCCTCGAACGCCCCCGGACTCCTCTCCTCGTCGAACTTCCGGACCCAGACGTCGCGGCCCTGCCATCCGTCTTCGTGGACCGCCAGCCCCGCGAACAGCCGCTCGGCGAGACGCCATTCGTCCTCGACGAATCGATAGGTCGTGAGGTCGTGCAGCATCACCTCGACCGGGTTGAAGCCCGCGTAGTTGTAGATGGCGCCGTCCTCGCCCATGAGCCACTGCCGCTGCAGGATGTCGACGTACTGCGGGGAGCCGCCGCGAATGACCCGGCGGAGCTCGGCGGCCCGGCGGTTGGCGTCGGCGAGGAAGCTCTCGCCCATGCCGAACAGGGCGCCGCTCCACAGCAGCGAGAAGAGGACGAGGGGCAGGGCGACCCGGTACAGGCTGATGCCGCACGCCTTCATCACCGTGAGCTCGCTCGTCCTCGAGAGCAATCCGACCGTCACCAGCGTGGAAACGAGGGCGGAGATGGGCAGTACGTAGTAGACCCACTGCGGCGTGGCGTACCAGAAGTACTCCAGGACCATGTCGAGCGTCGTATCGCCCCGGAACAGCCGGTCGGAGATTTCGAAGAAGGTAATGATGTAGAAGATGCCCAGCAGACCGACGAAGGCGAGGGCGACGAGACTCAGGTACTGCTTGGCGACGTAACGATCGAGCAGACCCGGGCCCCAGCCGAGGGCGAGGGCGCTCCCCAAGCTCACCCCGCGTCCCGCTTCCGCGTCGGGCGGCGGCACCGGAGGAACGGGCTCGGCGGTCGTCGGCGCGGGAGCACGCCCACGGAGGCGGGACAAGACGGGCAGGATGCGATCCTCCCCGAAACGGGCGCGCCAGGCCAGCAGCAGCACACCCACGCCGCCCAGCACGATGTTGCAGATCCACATGGCCCAGTGCGGCGACACGAGGGCGCTCCTCGCCAGCCCCATGGCACCGATCATGAGGACGTAGTACGCGAAGATGACGCCGATGCCAAGCACGACGCTCGCGAGCTTGCCGTCCTTGCGGCTGGTGACCCCCAGCGGGAGGCTGATGAGGGCGAACACGAAGCACGCGACCGGGAAGGAGAACTTCCTGTGGATCGCCATGATCGGGTTGTGAGCCGGGAGTTCCCGCGACTCCAGCCACGCCGCGTCCGCCCGCAGCTCGGCAATGGTCTTCTCGTTCTCGCCGGGCGGCTGGACGATGTCGGGGAAGACGTCGTCGAACTCTAGGCCCAGCACGATCTCTTCAAACCGGTTGACGTTGTAGGTTGAGGGCTCGGACCGGTCGACGTCGTGCGCGGCCCCCGAGGTCAGCACGATGTCGACCTGCCGGTTCGCCGGGTCGAGCACGATGCGCCCCTCGTCGGCGATGTAGGTCTGCGGCGCGTCGCTGTCCCGCGTGTCTGCGAGGAAGACACCGGACCAGCCGGTGCCCAGGAGATCGACCTCGTCGACGTAGAGCGCCATGTTCGGCAGGCCCAGGTAAAAGACGCGCGCCTTCACGTCGTTCTCCGCCCCCGCCGCGATGGTCTGGAAGACGATGTCGCGAAACCGCTGGTTGGCCTCGGGCAACACCACGACGAGGGTGTAGCAGGTGGCGGCGGCGGCGACGACGGCCAGCGCGACGACGGGGCGCAGCAGCCGGGTGATGCTGACGCCGCACGCCTGCATGACGACGATCTCCCGATCGCCCGACATCCGGCCCAGGCCCATCAGCAGGCCGATCAGCACCGCCAGCGGAATCGTGATGGCGAGCCCCTGCGGCACCAGCAGCAGCAGGAGCTCCGCGATCGTCCAGCCGTCCACGCCCTTGGCGATCAACTCCTGGGCGTAATTCATGATCGGCGGAATCAGCAACAGGAAGGTGAAGACCAGCAGGCTCAGGAAGACCAGCGGCAGCGTCTCGCGCAGGATGTAGCGGTCGATGATACGGAACATCACGTTCGATTGTACCAAGTCGCCCGTCCGCCGCGGCGGGGCAGTCTCCGCTCCGCGACCGAAGAGCCCCCTCGACTACACGCTCAGGGGTTCAACTCGCTGAAGACCCGAGGTTCCGGCGGCGATGTCGGCCGGCCGACGGTCGCGTCACCCGTGTCCCTCGGCCGGTGACCTCAGGCAACGTCAAGCCGAACCGCAGCACCATCCGCTGAACCCCGCAACTCCGGCCGCCACCACCGACCCGGCAGAACGCAGAAACCGGGGCACCGTCCCACGACCCAGCAGAACGCGGAAACCGAGGGCACCGTCCCCCGAGCCCCGCGTCACCGTCGTCCGAGCCCCTCGCAGCGCCGAGCCGAACCGCCGCACCCGGCAGCGTCCCCCGAGCCCCGCGAAACGCCAAGCCGAACCGCAGCACCACCGCCAAGCCCCAGCAACTCCGGCCACCAATCACGACCCACCGTCACGTCAAACCACGTCACCGTCGTCCGAGCCCTCGCAGCGCCGAGCTGAGCCGCCGCACCCGGCAGCGTCCCCCGAGCCCCGCGAAACGCCAAGCCGAACCGCAGCACCACCGCCAAGCCCCAGCAACTCCGGCCACCAACCACGACCCACCGTCACGCCGAGCTGAACCGCCGCACCCGGCAGCGTCCCCCGGGCCCCGCGAAAACGCCAAGCCGAACCGCAGCACCACCGCCAAGCCCCAGCAACTCCGGCCACCAACCGACCCAGCCAACCCCTTGATCGGACCCACGAAGTGGGTCCGATAAGGGATGTTATGTTAACTTTGGTGTCCTGAAACGCCCTCAGAGCGCGTGCAAACCGCCGGCGAGGGGCCGATCAGTGCTGGGCCGCCGGTTAGGTCACTTCCGAACGATCCGGCGCGACCGCCGGCCGGTCACTCGGCGCGCTTCAGCTCCTCGATGATCTCGGTGAGGGCCGAGATGATCTCCTCGCGCTCGACGTCGGACTTCCGGAACCTGAGGTTGAGGTTGAAGCTCTTGGCGGGCGGGACGTACTTGAACACGAAGGCCTTGGGGCGCCCCGGCTTCTGCTTGTCGCTCTGCCTCGCCGCCACCGCTCGCGCCTGCTCGCGTGTCGCCTGGCCACCCCGCGTGAGCTGCTCCAGGAAGGCCACCATCTTCTTGGCGTCGCCCTGCCTGACGACTTGCAGGAGCAGCGACTTGGAGGTGATGTCGGCCAGCCGACACAGCTCCCGGACCTCGTCCGGCATGGCCTGGAGGGCGAGGGACTCGGTGACCGAGGTGCGCGACTTCCCGATCTTCCTGGCGATCTCCTCGTGCTTGTAGCCGTGCCCGAGGACAAGGGACTGCAGCGCCTCCGCCTCTTCGAAGGGGCTGATGTCCTTGCGCTGGAGGTTCTCGATGAGGGCGAGCTCGATCATCTCGTCGTCCGCGACGTCGCGGATGACGGCCGGCACCTCGGCGAGCTGAAGCCGGACCGCGGCCTGGTAGCGCCGCTCGCCGGCCACGATCTGGAACCGGCCCCGCCGCTGCCGCACGATCAGGGGCTCGAGGATGCCCTTCTCCGAGATGGACGCCATGAGCTCGGACAGGTCGCCCATGACCTGCCGCGGCTGGTCGGGATTGGGGTCGACCTGGTCGATGGGGACCATGCGGCCGAGGGGAGCGCCGGCCGAGGCGGCCAGGGCCTCCACGTAGTGCTCATCGTGGCGCATCTTGACCGCGCTCGGGAGTCCTCTTCTAGGCACGATCAATGACCTCCTCGCACAGGCGGTAGTAGTCCGACGCGCCCTTGGAGTCCGGGGCGAAGGAGAAGATCGATTCGCGGTACGCGGGGCTCTCCTCCAGGCGCACGTTCTTCGAGATGACCGTCTTGAACACCTTGGCGCCGAAGACCTTGTTGATCTGGGTGCGGATGTCCGGCCGAGAGACGTGCGCCGGTCGTGCATGGTGATGAGCACGCCGATCATCTCCAGGCTCGGGTTGGCCCTCGTTCTGACCTTCTCGATGGTTTCCAGGAGGTCGTCCGTGCCCTCGAGCGCGAAGTACGACGACTGAATCGGAATCAGCAGGTGCGTCGCGGCCACCAGGGCGTTCACGGTGAGGAGGCCGAGGGTCGGCGGGCAGTCGATGACGACGTAGCGGTAGGTGTCGCCGAGAGGCGCCAGCAGGTCCTTCAGCTTGAAGTGGGCGTCGAGCTCGCCCACCATGCGCGCCTCGAGCTTGGCCAGCGAGATCTGCGCCGGCGCGACCGACAGGCTCTCCTGCTGCTCGGCCGGCAGCACGATGTCCGCGAGCGAGCAGTCGCGGTCGGCGAAAGCGTCGTAGACGGAACGCGTGATGGTGGTGCGGTCGATGAACGACAGGGTGCTGTTGCTCTGCGGGTCGAGATCGATCAGCAGGGTCCGCCCCTCGCGGAGCGACAGCGCGGCGGCGAGGTTGATCGCGGTGGTGGTCTTGCCGACGCCGCCCTTCTGATTGGCGATCGCGACGATCATGTCGAGCGGCTGCTGGCAGGAAACGCGCCGAGGACCTGGTCGGACGCCCGATCCGACTGCGGCCCCATTTTAGGAACGCTCGCGACGACGTGTCAATGGGCCCCGTCACATCTTGTACTTCCCCAGCTCTTCCGGATCGAGGGCCTCGAGCCACTTCTGCAGGCGCTCCGAGTCGGCCTTGTCGGGCGTGATGTTCAGCGATTTCGCGCGGTCGATGACGGTGTCCTCGGCGAAGATCGGGGCCCGCACGCGGAGGGCCAGCGCGATGGCGTCGCTGGGGCGGGCGTCGATGGCCACCGGCTCGCCCTGCGCCACCAGGTGGATCACGGCATAGAAGGTGTTGTCCTTCAGGTCGGTGACGACGACCTTGCGGACGTCCGCCTTGAGATCGTGAATGACGTTGCGCAGCAAGTCGTGCGTCATCGGCCGCGGGGTCGACACGTTCTCGATCTGCAGGGCGATGGCGTTGGCCTCGAACACGCCCATCCAGATGGGCAGGACGCGCTGCCCCTCGGCGTCGTGCAGGATCACGATCGGCATGTTGGTGATGGGATCCACCATCAACCCCTTGATGGACATCTCGACCTGCATCGATACCTCCGCTGCTCACCGGAGTCCGACGGCGGGGCGCCCGCCGGGTGGTCGGGCGGCGCCCGGACGCCGCCGCGCGACCGCGCGACCTTCGGTCGCGTTGGGAGTTTCGCTGAAGCGAAACTCCTGCGGCCATCGGCCGGCTGCGCGACCTCGGGTCGCGTTGGGAGCTTCGCTGAAGCGAAATTCCTGCGGCGAACGGACTACCGCCCTATCCTGCCGCCCCGCCGAGCTCCTCGGCCACGACCCGGCCGGCCGGCGGCGACGGGTGCGGCGCAGGAGAATCGGCGAGCTCGCCCCGGAGGCTGAACGGTCCGCTGTCCGTGATGCGCACGCTGACGAGCCGGCCCAGCAGGTCGCCGGCCGCCGCGTCACCGGAACCCGCGCGGAAGTTGACCACGGTGTTCCCGCTGGTGCGGCCGGCCAGCTCGGTGGCGCGCCGGCGGCTCGTCGAGTCGACCAGGACCTCGACCACGGCGCCGACGCGCGTCCGGTGAATCTCGGACTGTATCCCCTTCTGCAGCTCCTGCAGCCCGACGATTCGCCGCGTCTTCTCGGCCGCCGGCACGTCGTCGGCGAGCCGCTTGGAGGCCAGCGTGTTGGGCCGCTCCGAGTACTTGAAGGAGAACATGCTGTGATACCGCACGCGGCGGGTCAGGCTGAGCGTGTCCTCGAAGTCGCGGTCGGTCTCTCCCGGAAAGCCGACGATGACGTCGGTCGACAGGGCGATGTCGGGCATCGCCGCCCTTAACCGATCGACGAGCTGCAGGTAGTCGTCCCGCGTGTGGCGGCGGCGCATCCGCGCCAGCACCGCGGTCGAGCCCGATTGTACGGGCAGGTGCAGATGCCGGCACACCTTCGGGAGCGACCGCATGGCCTCGATCATCCGGTCGGTGACGTGACGCGGGTGCGGGCTCGCGAACCGGATGCGCTCGATGCCCGGGACGTCGTCGACCAGCGCCAGCAGCTCGGCGAAGTCGCAGCGGGGGCGGTCGGGCGCCGAGTAGTGATTCACGATCTGGCCGAGGAGGTGGACCTCGCGATGGCCGTCGTCGGCGGCGAGCCGCACCTCGTCGAGGATCTCCGCGGCCGGCCGCATCCGCTCGTGGCCCCGCGTGTACGGCACGACGCAGAACGCGCAGAAGTCGTTGCAGCCCTCGATGATCGTGACCGCCGCCGTCACCGGGCTCGAGCGCCGGGCCACCCCCAACGGGAACGAGACGTTGTCGTAGGGATTGACGTCGACGCGCTCGGGCCGATGGCCGGTCAGGCCGTCCACCATGGCCGGCAGCCGGCTCAGCGCCTGCGTGCCCACAACGAGGTCGACGCGTTGGCCGCGCTCGAGCAGGGCGCGCCCCTCCTGTTGCGCGACGCAGCCGGTGACCGCGACGACCGGGCGCCTGCCGCCGCGGCCGCCGGGCACCATGCCCAGCTCCGTGTAGAGCCGCTCCTCGGCCCGCTCGCGGACGCTGCACGTATTGATGACCACGAGATCCGCGTCGCCGACGGCCTCGGCCGCTTCGTACCCCGCCTGGTCGAGCAGGCCGGCGAGCCGCTCCGAGTCGTGGACGTTCATCTGGCAGCCGAACGTCTCGATGAAATACTTCCTCGCCACGGTTGCCTTCCTGGTCCGCCCGTCGTCGCCGGCGGAACCGGCGGGCGGCCCGCCCGACCCGCCGGAGTCCGCGGTGTTCTTCGGCGCAGACCCCGCCCGGCGCGCTCATGGAGCCCTTCGGTTCGGCTTCGCCGGCGACAGCAGCTCCCGCGCACTCTCCAACACGGTACCCGAGACCCGGGTCCCGGTCATCATCCTCGCGATCTCCGAGGCCCGCGACTCTCCGTCGAGCCTGTCCACCGAGGCCAGCGTCCGTCCGTCGCGGACCGACTTCGTGACCCGGTGATGGCTGGTGCCCCAGGCCGCGATCTGCGGCAGGTGCGTGATGCAGAGCACCTGGTAGCGCTCGGCCAGCCCGTGCAGCCTGGCCCCTATCCGTTCCGCCGCCTCCCCGCCGACGCCCGCGTCGACCTCGTCGAAGACCAGCGTGCGGCCCGGCGCGTCGGTGGAGATCACCGTGCGCAGCGCCAGCATGACGCGGGAGAGCTCGCCGCCGGAAGCGATGCGCGCGAGCGGCCGGACGTCCTCTCCGGGATTGGCCGAGAAGTAGAACTCCACCCGGTCGACTCCCCGGTCCGTCCACGCCGCCTCTCCCTCCGCCTCGAGGAACACGACCTCGAACCGCGTGCGCTCCATCGCCAGCTCGCCCAGCCCGCCCTCGACGGCGCGGGCCAGCTCGCCCGCCGCCGCGCGGCGGCGCCCGGACAGCGTGCGGGCGAGGCCGGCGTAGCGTTCCCCGGCCGCCGACGCGACGCCCTCCAGCGATTCGAGGTCGCTCTCCCCTTCCATCTCCTCGCGTTCCCGCCGCAGCCCGTCGCGATGGGCGACGACGTCCGCGAGGGTCGGGCCGTAGCGCCGCTTGAGGCTCTCCAGCTTCGCCAGGCGCTCCTCGACCGCCGCGAGCTGCCCGGGCGACGCGTCGGCCCCGCCGGCGCGCGAGCGCAACGCGTACGCCAGCTCCTCGAGGTGGGGCCGCACCGTGTCCCTCGCCGCGAGGTGCGGCGCGAACTCGCCGTCGAAGCCCGCGAGCTCCTCCACCCGCCGCCACACCCGGTCGAGGACGTCCAGCGCGGCGCCGTCCCCGTCGTACAGCTCCGCGTAGCCTTCGGCCGCGAGCCGGTGGACCCGCTCGACGTTGGCGAGCAGCCGCCGCTCGGCGGCCAGCGTCTCGTCCTCGCCCTCCACGGGGTCGACCTCGTCGATGTCGCGAAGCCGCAGCGCCACGATCTCGGCGCGCTCGACCGCGGTGGCGGCGCGGGCGCGCGCCTGCTCGAGCCTCCGCCGGGCGTCCTGCCAGCCCGCGAAGGCGTCCCGCACCGAGCCGCGCAGCGGCCCGAGGTCGGCATGGCGATCGAGCAGATCGAGGTGGGTCGACGGATCGAGCAGCGCCTGATGCTCGTGCTGGCCATGGATGTCCAGCAACCGCGCGCCGACGGCTCGGAAGGCCGCGGTCGAGACGAGCCGGTCGTCGACGAAGGCCCGGCTCCGTCCCCGTGCCGACACCTCGCGGCGCAGCACGCGCTCGCCGCCGTCGGCGTCCTCCGCCATCGCCTCCACCACCGCCCGCTCGGCGCCGGTGCGCACCAGGCCCGACGATGCCCGCGCCCCCCGCAGCAGGCCCAGGGCGCCCACCAGGATCGACTTGCCGGCGCCGGTCTCGCCGGTCAGGATCGTGAAGCCGGCGTCCAGCTCGAGCTCCAGGCGATCGATGACCGCCATGTCTCGGATGCTGAGAAAGCGGATCATGGTCCGGCAGGGTCCCGGGGGCCGGGAAGCGCCATCGTATCATAGGTTTGACAGCGCCTCGCCACCGTGTTACCTTGCTCTGTCGGCGCTTTCCCAGCGGCGCACATCGGTAGTTGACGGAGGGCTCGTGCGTGCTCTTGGTTGCTACGCCTTGGCCATGCAACTGCAGGCCGATGGCGCGTCGTCTGCTGGGTTGAGTGGCGGCCTGCTCGACTGGATTGCCCAGTCGACGCCCCTCAACAAGTTCGTCCTTCTTCTTCTGCTCCTGTTCTCGGTCTATTCGTGGGGCATCGCCCTCCACAAGCTGTGGCTGTTCCCCCGGATAGAACGGCAGACATGGAGCTTTCTCGACGTGTTTCGGCGCAGCACGAAGTTCTCCGAGGTGAACTCGGCGTGCCGCACGCTGAAGCACAGTCCGCTGGCCGGACTCTTCCAGGCCGGCTACGCCGAGCTCAACGCGCAGCTTCGCCAGGGCGACGGCGGGACCGGCGAGCGTCCCGTCCTGCGAAGCCTCGAGGCGGTCGACCGGGCGCTGCAGCGGGCCACGGTGGTCGAGACCAACAAGCTCGAGCACCGCGTCCACCTGCTGGCGACGACCGCCAGCATCACCCCGTTCATCGGGCTGTTCGGCACCGTGGTGGGCATCGTCAACAGCTTCCAGGGCATCGCGGGGACCGGCTCCACGAGCCTGACGGTGGTGGCTCCCGGCATCGCCGAGGCGCTGGTGGCGACCGCCGCCGGCCTCGGGGCGGCGATTCCCGCCGTCTACTTCTACAACCACCTGACGAACAAGGTGCGCCTGTACCTGTCGATGATGGACGACTTCTCCCTGGAGTTCCTCAACATCTCGGAGAGGAACTTCATGCAATAGTCTGCGCCGTGGTAACGGCGCGGACTGCTGGAGGGTTGGTTGGGCGCCCGGCGGAGCCGCAGGCGACGGCGGGCGGGCGAGTAGTCGCCGTGGAACGGCGCGGACTGCTGGAGGGTTGGTTGGGCGCCCGGCGGAGCAGCAGGCGACGATTGGCGGGCCAGCCGCCCGCGAGCGCAGGTCAGGCGTCATAAGGACATGCCCACGATTCACGGCAACGGTGCGGGCGGCCCCTCCGGCGGCCGGCGGCGGGGACGCCCGCGGGCCGCGACGTCGCTGTCGGAGATCAACGTGGTGCCGCTCGTGGACGTCATGCTCGTGCTGCTGATCATCTTCATGGTGGCGGCGCCGATGATGCAGCGCGGCATGGACGTGAGCCTCCCGGTGTCGCGGCGCTCCGATCAGCTCGTCGCCGAACGGCTGTTCGTGACGATCGGGTTGACGTTCCGCGAGGATCGCATCGTGCAGGTGGGGGAAGACCTGGTCCGGCTCGAGGTTCTCGCGGAGCGCATGCGGCAGGAGCTGGACGCGAGCGCCGCGCGGGAGGTCTTCGTCCGGGGCGACGGAGACATCACGTATCGGGAGCTGGTGTCGGTCATCGACGAGCTCAAGGCGGGCGGCGTCTCCGACGTCGGGCTCGTGACCGCGCTGCCGACCGAGCCGTGACCGACGCGTACAGGCGACAGCAGTCTGCGCCGTGGAACGGTGCAGGCTCCCGGCAGGGTCGGTTGGGCGCCGAGCGGCGCCGAAAGGGACGATTGGCGGGCTAGCATGCAGTCCATCACCGACGTGGTTCGCCAGCGCCGGGCCGGCGGGGACGGCCTCGGCCGCACCTGCGCGATCTCGCTGGCCGGCCACGGCGCCCTCCTGGCCGTGCTCGTCGTGTTCCCGTCGGCCTTCGTCGCCGACCTCGGGACCGAGCTGTCGGCCGACGTCATGAACATCAGCCTCGGGGGCCCGGCCGGGCCCAGCACCGGGGGGCAGACGGCGCTCGCGGCGCGCCCCGTGCAGGAGGTGCTGCCGCTCGAGGAGGCGAACCGCCCCCAGTGGATTCAGCCCCCCACCCCCGCCCCGCCGGAGGTGATCCTGCCCGACGAGGACGCCGCCCGCCGGGTCGAGGAGGACGTGCCGCCGGAGACGGCGCCGGAAGAGTCGCGGGGCCGGACGCCGACCCGGGGGCCGGCGCTGCGCGAAGGCAGCGCCCTCGCGGACACCGGCGCCGAGGGGGGCGGCGTGGGACTCTCCGCCGGCGGGCTCGGCGACGGCGGAGAGCTCGAGCTCCTGAACTTCTGCTGTCCGGAGTACATCGCGGTCATGACGGAGCGGATCCGCAACAACTGGAACCGCCGTCAACCCGTGACCGGCGTGGTGACCATCAGGTTCACGATTCAGCGTGACGGCCGCATCACGGACGTCGAGCGGGAGACCAGCAGCGGTCACTTCGCCCTCGATACGAGCGCCGAGCGCGCCGTGCTCCTGACGAGGCAGTTGCCGTACCTGCCGCCGGCGTTCCCCGCCGACCGCCTGACCGTTCATCTGGATTTTCAGTACAGACGCTGAGGAGCATCATCGATGGCCCGTATTTCCCGCCGTTCCGCCCTGTTCACGCTGGCCGCCCCCCTGCTGCCGGCGCCGGCCGGCGCGGGCGGGAGGCCGGTGCAGCAGGACACGGTCAGGGTCACCATCGGGGACAGCATCGGATCCCAGCCGAGCATCGCCGTGCCCGACTGCCTGCCGCTGACTCCCGACCAGACGACGCAGGAGGCGAGCCGCACCATCGCCCAGGTGCTCTGGGACGATCTGGACTTCGAGCGCGAGTTCAGGATGATTCCCCGCGACGTCTACCGCACGATTCCGGCGGCGACGTCCCTGGTCGATCTGCCCTTCGACCGATGGCGGGAGATCGGCGCCGACGGCGTGGTGAGCTGCACCGTCGAGGCCCGCGGCGACCGCCAGCTCGAGATAGCGGCCCGGTTGTTCTCGGTCCGCGACGGCGGGTCGGCGTTCGGGGTCATCTACACCGGCTCCACCCGCAACGTCCGTCTCTACGCCCACCAGCTCGCGGACGAGATCCACCGCCACCAGCGCGGTCTCGAAGGCGTGGCCCGCACGCGGCTCGCGTTCGTCTCCGACCGCGACAGCGAGTCGGCGTTCGGGCTGGTCGAGAACCGGCCGGTCAAGGAGATCTACATCGCCGACTACGACGGGGCCAACCCGCGGCGGGTCACCGTGTCCCGCACCCTCAACACCAACCCCGCGTGGTCCCCCGACGGCCGGTCCATCGCGTACACGTCGTGGCTGAGCGGGTTCGCCGACGTGCTGGTGTCGCACCTGTTCGAGGGCCGCATGGCGACGCCGATCGAAGGCGACAGCCGGCGCCAGAACTTCCTGCCCGCCTTCTCTCCGGACGGCCGGCGCGTCGCCTTCAACTCGAACCGCGACGACAGCAGCGACATCTACGTCGCCAACGTCGACGGCACCGGGCTTCTGCGGCTGACGAACCACCCCGCCATCGACACGAGCCCCACGTGGTCGCCCAACAGCCAGCAGATCGCGTTCACGTCCGACCGCACCGGGGCCCCGCAGATCTACGTGGTCGGCGCCGACGGCACCGGCCTGCGGCGGCTGACCTACGAGAGCTACTGCGACCGGCCGACGTGGTCGCCGCCGCCGTTCAACGAGATCGCCTACTCGTCGCGGACCGGCCTGGGACACGACATCAAGGTGCTGGATCTGGCCACGAACGAGGTCCGCCAACTGACGTTCGGGCTCGGCTCGAACGAGAGTCCGAGCTATGCACCCAACGGTCGCCACATCGCGTTCATGTCGACGCGCAACGAGACGAAGCAGATCTACACGATAGGCCGGGACGGCCGGGGGTTGCGCCGGGTGACGTCGGTCGGCAACAACGAGATGCCGAGCTGGTCGCGGTAACTCGCGGGGCCCGCGGGCAACCCGGGTTGCCGGGTGCAGGGAGAGTCGGAGATACATGGAGGCACTGGCGAAGATGCACGATCGAGGACACGGTTCACGGCTCGTCGCACTCGCGGCGCTCGCAGCGGCGGCGTGCCTGCAGGCCGCATGCTCCGACAACCCGCCGCCGGCGTTGCCCGAACCGGCGATGGAACGGACGGTGATCGAGGATCCTCCCGAGATCGTCGCCTCCAGCCCGGCGCCGGAGACCCTCGCCCCGCCGCCGGCGGCGGCGACCCCGGCCTTGACGCCCGACGAGGAGATCGCCGCCCGGTCGCTCGAGGAGCTCAATCGCTCGCTGCTGCTCGAGCCGGTGTTCTTCGTGCTGGACGGCGCCGAGCTCGACGAGCGGGGCCGGCAGGTGGTGGAGGCCAACGCGGACATGCTCGCGCGCTTCCCCACCTGGACCGTGACCATCGAAGGGCACTGCGACGAACGCGGCACGCCCGAGTACAACCTCGCGCTCGGCGAGCGGCGGGCCCTGGCCGCCCAGCGCTACCTGCTGGAGCTCGGACTGGACGCGGGCCGCGTCCGGACGGTCAGCTACGGCAAGGAGTTTCCGTTCGATCCCGGGAACGACGAGACGGCGTGGGCCGCCAACCGGCGGGCGCATTTCGTGATCACGGCGAAGTAGGCGCGGAGGCGCCCGGGCTGGCGGATTGGCCGCGGCCGGGCTACCATAGGGCGGATCGCTCGTGCCGGCGCCCGGTCTCGGGCGCCCCCGGTTTCCATCCCCCGTTTCGGCGCAGAGGTAATGTCATGAGAGGGCTTCCCTTCAGGTTCGCGCTCGGATTCCTCGTGGCCGCCCTGACCGTCGTTCCCGCCCGGGGCCAGAACCGCGAGCACCAGCAGATCGCGGCCGATATCCGCATGTTGCAGGAGCAGAACGCGCGGCTGCAGTTGACGTTCACGGCGCTGGAGCAGACTTTGCAGGCTATCCTGACGCGGCTCGACGCGCAGGGCGACGAGGTTCGCCGCGGGTTCGCGAATCAGCAGCTTCAGATCGACAGCGTGGCAACCGGGGTGCGGGTGGTGCGGGAGAAGATCGACGAAAACAACGTGCGGGTCTCCTCCCTCGCCCAGGAGGTCGAGGCGCTGCGCATGGCCATGCCGATGCTGGGAGCGCCCCTGACCGACCTCGAGGTCGATCCGGAGACGGGCCTGCCGGTGAACCCGGCGGTCGCGTCCTCGCTGCCCGCCAACGCGGGGATCTCGCCGAAGCGGCTCTACGACACCGCGTACACGGACTACACGACGGGCCAGTGGGCGCTGTCGCGCCAGGGGTTCGAGCAGTTCATCATCACGTTCCCCCGGTCCGAGCTGGCCGATGACGCCCTGTTCTTCATCGGGCAGAACTACTACGCGGACGGGATGTTCCTGGAGGCGGCCGACACCTACGAGCAGGTCTCCGTGCGCTATCCCGCCGGCGACGTGGTGGCCGAGGCGCTCTACAAGCGCGGCCTCGCCCTGGAGCGCCTCGACCAGATCGACCTGGCGCGGGAGACCTTCCAGACCGTGGTGCGGGAGCATCCCGACGACAACATGGCGAATCTGGCGCAGCAGGCGCTCGATCGCCTGGACTGAGAGCTATGGGAAGCGTCAACAAGGTCTTTCTCGTCGGCAACCTCGGCCGGGACGCCGAGCAGCGGCATACCGCCGCCGGCCGCGCCGTCAGCAACTTCACTCTCGCCACCACCGACACGTGGACCGACAAGACGTCGGGGCAGCGGCAGGAACGCACCGAATGGCACCGGATCGTGGTCTGGGGCCGGCAGGCGGAGTCGTTGCAGCCCTACCTGACCAAGGGCAAGCAGATCTGCGTCGAGGGACGGCTTCAGACCCGGGAGTGGAACGATCGGGACGGCAACAAGCGCTACACCACCGAGGTCCAGGCCGACCGCATCACGCTGCTCGGCAGTCGCGGCGGCGGCGGAGAACGCCAGGACATGGGGGCAGACCGCGGACAGGACGCGCCCGCCGGAGGCGGAGCGGAGCTGACCGACGACGACATCCCGTTCTGATCAGCCGGCCGGGAGCGTTCTGCGCCGCCGTTCCCGAACCTCGCCCGCCAGTCGGGTCGCACCGGGAGAGGGATGCTGTCGTCGTCGCTTCACCGCGCCTTTGCGGCTGACCCACATGCGAGAGACCGCCAATGCCAAGCACTGACGCGAAGTGGATCATCGGCGTCATCCTCGTGCTCGGGGGCATCCTGATCGCGCAGAACGTCGGCATCCGGAACGACATCACCGACATCCGCACCGACATGCGGCGCCTCGACGACCGCCTCCGTGCGGTCGAAATCGCCCTCGGCAAGGTCGACCAACGGCTGGCCACGCTCGAACGCATCATCCTGCCCGGCGCTCAGCCGGATTGACGACGTTCGGGGTCCGAACCCCTTGCGGCAGGCTTCGCGCCGCCGGCCACGCCGCGGCCGTAGCGGTCCTCGAGGCGGACGACATCGTCGAGCTCGGGGGTCGACACCTCGAAGATGTCGGTGGGCTCGAGGGCCGTCATGCGGTGCACGGTGCCCGGCGCGATGTGAACGCTCTCTCCCGGCCCCATCTCGCGGGCCACCCGGGAGTCGCCCTGCCCCGTCTCGAACCGGATGCGTCCGCTCCAGACCAGGATGGTCTCGTCCTTCACCCGGTGGTACTGCAGGCTGAGGGCGTGTCCGGCGTCGACGTGGATGATCTTCCCGACGTAGCGCTCGGTCTTCGCCCAGTGCAGCTCGTAGCCCCACGGCTTGTCCACTCTCATCCGACGCCCTCCCCGTCATCGCCGCGTCCCGCTCCCACGTCCCGGTGACGTACGCGCCATCGGACCCCGTCGACCGCCGACAGCCTTGCCTCGAGCTGCTCGACGATCACGACGGAGCGGTGACGTCCGCCGGTGCACCCCACGCCGATGGTCAGGTAGCTCTTGCCCTCGTGGATGTACCTGGGAAGCAGGAACTCGAGCAGATCGGCGGTCTTCTCCAGGAACGGCCCGGCCGTGTCGGTCGCGCACACGTAGTCGCGGACCCCCGGGTCGAGGCCGCTCAGCCCCTTCAGGTCCGGAACGAAGTACGGATTCGGCAGGAAGCGGACATCGAAGAGCAGGTCCGATTCGGGAGGCACCCCGTGCTTGTAGCCGAAGCTGAGCAGGGTCGCCGTCAACCGCGCCCGGCCGTCCCTCCCCTCCGCGAGCTCGCCGAACGCCCGGCGCAGCTCGTGCACCGTGAGGTCGGAGGTGTCGAGCACCAGGTCCGACATCTCCCTTATCGGGCCGAGCCGCGTCCGCTCGGTCAGGATGCCCTCGATCACCGACCCCGCCGGCGCCAGCGGGTGCGGCCGGCGGGTCTCGCTGAAGCGCCGCAGCAGGGCGGCGTCGGAAGCCTCGAGAAAGATGAGCCAGGTCTGCAGGCGGCCTCGCGCGCGGAGCGCCGCGAAGACGTCGGCGAAGCGATCGGGAAACGACCGGTCCCGTGCGTCCACGACGACGGCGATGGCGTCACGGCGCGCGCCTTCCCCGGGATCGAGGTCGGCCAGCGTCGGGATCAACACCGTCGGCAGGTTGTCGACGCACAGGTAGCCGAGGTCTTCCAGGGCCCGGATCGCCGCGGACTTCCCGGCCCCCGACAGACCCGTGACGACGACGAAGCGGGTCGCCGGGCCGGCGCCCGCCGGGTGCTCTTCGCCTGCCGACCCGCGATGAGTATCGGCCATACCGCTCCCCCGCCGCGCCGGCGCATCCATCGGCCGGCCGGCAGAGGCGCGCCCGCCATCCGCCGGAACGCGGCCCGTTCACCGGAGCGACGCGGCTCGTCGGCCCCGATCGAGGCCGCCCGCGGACACCCTGGACCCGCCTGTGGCAGATCACCTTCGGCGGCTCAACCGATGCTCGTCGTGTCGTCCATCTCCGCATCCGGGGTCGTGGTTTCGGACGCCGGCACGGCGTGACGCCGGCGGTCCTGCCACTTGCCCTTCAGGGTGTGGGCCTGGTGGCTGACCTTGTCCACGGCGGCGCCGACCGCCGCCTGCCAGTTCGGCGCCTCCGCGACGCCGTGCAGCCGGTGATCGCCCCGCGCATGGACGATCAGCTCGGACACGCACAGGTGGCGGGCCGACGACAACACCACCTCGGCGGACACCAGGGCGTCGCCGAGCACCCGGTCGAGAGGCAGCAGCCGCTTGTCGATGAGATCGCGCAGCTCGTCGTTCACCGGGACGTTCCGGGCCGTCAACGTGAATTGCATTTGCGTCAGTGTCCTGTAGATCTGCAAACGGTCGATTCGAGCAACGGCCTCCTGCCGCCCGCGACGGTACGGTGCTCCGGCCCCGGCCGGCACCCGGCGGCGGCAGGGCGTGGGGTCAGAACAGGACCCGCCGCTGGCTCGAGGTGGGAATCTTCATTTCCTCACGGTACTTGGCAATCGTCCGCCGGGCCAGGATCAGGCCGTCGTCCTGGAGAAGGCGCACGATGCGCGAGTCGCTCAGCGGTTTCCGGGAATCCTCCTCCTCGATGATCTTGCGAATGCGCTGCTTGATGGCGACCGAAGACACGCTCTCGCCGTAGGCGCTGCTGATGCCGCTGTGGAAGAAGTACTTCATCTCGAGCACCCCTTGCGGCGTGTGCATGTACTTGTTGTTGACGACGCGGCTGACGGTGGACTCGTGCATGCCGATGTCGTCGGCGACGTTTCGCAGCACGAGGGGCCGGAGGAACTCGATTCCGCGATCGAGAAACTCCTGCTGGAACGAGATGATGCTGGTGGCCACCTTGTGGATAGTCTTCTGGCGTTGATCGACCGACTTGATGAGCCACAACGCGGATCGGAACTTCTCCTTCACGTAGGCCCGGGTCTCGCGGTTGTCGTTCTTCTTGTCGAGCAGCCGCCGGTAGACCGGGCTGATCCGGAGCTGCGGCATGCCGTCGTCGTTCAGCATGGCGACGTACCGGTCCTCGACCTTGACGACATAGACGTCGGGGATGACGTGCTGGGAAGCGGTGCGGTTGTAGCGGCTGCCCGGTTTCGGATCGAGCTGCCTGATGACGCCGACGTGATGCTTCAGCTCGTCGAGCGTCAGTCCGAGCCGCCGGGCGATCTCCTGACCCTGCTGGTTCTGAAGCAGCTTCAGATGGTCGCGGACGATCATCTCGGTCGCGCTGCCCTCGAGGCCGAGGTGCGCAATCTGCAGCATCAGGCACTCGCGAAGCCCCCGGGCGGCGACCCCGACCGGATCGAACCCCTGGACCACCCGGAGGACGCGCTCGACGTCTCCCGTGTCCCAGTCGCCCATCGCCGCGATCTCTCCGACCGACGCCACGAGGTAGCCGTCGTCGTCGAGGTTGCCGATGATCGCCGAGCCGATGTCCCGCAGAAGCGGATCGTCGTCCCCGGGCTGGAGGGAGAGCTGCCACATCAGGTGATCGGCAAGCGCGCCCGGGGTCGAGAGGGTGTTCTCTATCGGGGGAAGCTCGCGGATCTCACGCGGCGTATGCGGGCGGTAGCCGTCGTCCAGGTAGTCGCCGAAGAAATACTCGTAGTCGGCGTCGTCCCACGACTCCTGCGGTTCCTTGTCGGCCGCCCCGTCCTGCTTGGCCGCCTCCGCCGGGTTCACCGCGTCCGGCGGCTCCAGGTCCTCGGCCGTCACCTCCTCCAGCATCGGGTTCTCGACCACCTCCTGGGTCAGCAGGTCCACGAGCTCGAGAGTCGACATCGGCAACAGCTTGATGGCCTGCTGCAGCGATGGGGTCAGGACGAGCTTCTGCGAGAGGCGGGTCTGGAGTCGTTGCTGCAGTGCCATGGGGCCGGTGTTCTCGATCCGCGGGAACGAGGCGCATCGAGAGCCAGGGTCCGATCCGCGGGGAGTCTGGCGTCGGCGACTCTCCGCCGCGCCGTCGGGCCGCGCCGACGGCGCGAAACGCGGCCCTGTCTCGATTCTAGTGCTCCCCCGCCGCGGTTCGCAACCGGCGCCGAGTCCGCGCCGTTCCACGGCGCAGACTCCTGCCCCCGGTCAATCCAGCCGGAAGTCGGCGCCGAGGTAGATTCGCTTGACGTCGTCGTCGTGGGCGAGCTCGGCCGGGGTCCCGCTGCGGAACACGGCGCCGTCGTGGACGATGTAGGCGCGATCGGTGATGCGAAGCGTCTCGCGGACGTTGTGGTCGGTGATGAGCACGCCGATGCCCCGCGCCTTCAGGTGGAAGATGATCTCCTGAATGTCGGTGACCGCGATGGGGTCGATGCCCGCGAACGGCTCGTCGAGCAGGATGAACGACGGGGAGATGACGAGGGCGCGCGTGATCTCGGCGCGGCGCCGCTCGCCGCCGGACAGGGTGTGGGCCGGAGACTTGGCCAGCGGCGTGAGATCGAGCTCGTTCAACAGCTCGCGCATGCGCGCGTGGCGGGCCCGGCGGGGCATCCCCACCGTCTCCAGAATCGCCAGGATGTTCTGCTCGACGGTCAGTCCCCGGAAGATCGACGGCTCCTGCGGCAGGTATCCGATGCCCTTCCGGGCCCGCTGGTACATCGGGTCGTGGGTGACGTCCTCGTCGTTCAGGACGACCCGGCCCCGATCCGGCGCGGTGAGGCCCACCACCAGGTAGAACGTCGTGGTCTTGCCGGCGCCGTTGGGGCCCAGCAGCCCCACCACCTCGCCGGACGCCACCGTCAGGCTGACGTCGCGGACGACGGTGCGCCCGCCGTACGACTTCGTCAGGTCCTCGGTACGCAGTGTAGCCATGCGAGGCGGGGTGCAGCGGCGCGTCCGGCACCGGATGGCGGCTGCCGGGCACACGGCCGCCGGGTCAGAACTCCAGGGGCTGGCAGGGGCCGCTGGCGGTCTCGGTCCGCGATCGCTCGCGCCCGTCGACCGCCACGACGTCGGACGCGCGATAGAATGTCAGCGCGAGCCCCCGCGTGCTGCGGCACACCGGCTCGGCGGGCTCGACGGGCTCGGCCGGCTCGGCCTCGGCCGAATCGTCGGGCTCGACCTCCTCGACGATCTCCACCGGCGCTCCCTCCATCTCGTAGCGCCCCTCGGCCTCATGGTACACGAGAGCCTCGCCCGTCGCCCATCGGTCGTCCAGGCGCAACTGCACGGCGCCGGTCGAGGCCAGCCGGTCCAGGGTCCGGCCGTCCGGCTGCAGGAAGACCTCGATCGTCTCGGCCGCGAGATCGCCGTGGTCGGAGCGGAGGACGGCCGCGCCCTCGTAGAGGGCATGCCGGAGCTCGTCGTCGTAGGCGAAGCTGCCCGCGGTGGCGTCGGTGCGTGCGACGACGCTCTCTCCCGTCTCCGCGTCGATGCGCACGATCTGGATGGTCGTTCGCGCCGACCCGCTGATGGAGAGGCCCCCGGTGGCGTGGTCGATGGTGATGGCCTCACCCTCGAAGCTCGTGTTGCCCTGCCACATCCGGACCTGACCGCCGTAGGTGACCTGGCGCGAGTCGTTGTCGTAGTCCAGCGTATCGGCCCGGATGTTGATTCTCTGCGTCCGCTCCATGAGGGCGGGCACCCTGTCCTCGTCGTCCCCGCCCCGGCCGTCGCCGGGCGGAGCGAGGACGGTCTGCACGCCGCCCGACCCCGACACCCTCGACCCGTCCAGGGCGACCTCGAGACGCCCTCCCGCCTCGATGGTGCGGTCGCCGTCGACGAGGATCGCCGGCGGGCCGGCGTCGGCGTCCGGCGAAGGCCCACCGTCCGGCGAAGGCCCACCGTCCGGCGAAGGCCCACCGTCCGGCGAAGGCCCGCCGTCCGGCAAGGGCTCACCGTCCGGCGAAGGCTCACCGTCCGGCAAGGGCTCACCGTCCGGCAAAGGCTCACCGTCCGGCGAAGGCTCACCGTCCGGCAAGGACTCGCCGTCCGGCAAGGGCTCGCCGTCCGGCGAAGGCTCGCCGTCCGACGCGGACTCGCCTTCCGACGAGGATCCAGCCCTCGGCAGAGAATCGGCGCTCGGCGAGAGCGTTATCGTCCCCTCCAGCAGGTCGTAGGCCGCGCTGACCGCCTCGGCCCGGCGGGTCTCGTCCTCGAACCGGACCCCGCCGAAGAACCGCACGTCCAGCAGGCCGATCAGCCCCCGGCCCACACCGGCCTCGAACCGCTCGGCGCGGACGGTCCGGGTGACCGCCGCCTCGCTCGCCGATGCCTCGTGCCGCTCGCGATACGCGACCCCGCCGTCCAGGCTGATCGCGTTCAGTCCCGTTTCGGGGGTCCCGGTGGCGGTGAGCGTCCGGGCGCGAATCTCCTGGCGGGGTTCGCCGGGACTCACGGGAAGCTGCAGGAATACGCCGCCGCCAGCGTCCAGTCCGACGACCTCGGCCCGGCCCGGCGCCATGAGCACGTCCATCGTGTCGCTCTCGATCCGCGAGCCTTCCCCGCCGTCCGTTCCCACCAGGTCCACGACCGACTGCCCGGTCAGGACGACCCGCTGGAGCTGCCGCGTGGCCGGGTCGAACGCCAGGGTGGTCTCGTCCGCCGCCGATTCGCGCAGCCCCCCGTCGCCCGCGGCGGCGGAACGAATGCGGACGCCCCCGAGCAGCTCCATCGACTCGAGCGCGTTCTCGCCGTCCCCGAAGTACGCGGTCGCCGCCTCGGCGGCGATGGTCAGATCGCCGGTCCGGATGCTCGTTCCCCCCTCGAAGCGCATGTAGCGGTCGGCGTCGGCGAGGGTGACGTGCGGGGCGTCGACGTCGACCGCGGCCCGGTCCGCGTCGCCGGTCAACCGCACGCCGGCGGCGCCGTCGAGGGTGATGACGCCCCGCTCGCGGTCCTGAACGACGTCGTTCCCGAACGCCTCCAGGCCGGCGCGGGCCAGGGTCGTCACCCCGCCGGGATCGCTCATGGTGACGACGTTGCGGGCTTCGCTGTAGCTGGCGTCGCCGGTCCGGGCGGCCAGGCCGCCGGCGTCGGCGAGGCGCACGTCGCCGCTCACCGTGAAGTCGCCCTGCCCCTCCTCGACCGACAGCTCCGAGGCGCTCATCGTGAAGCCGTCCCGGTCTCCGCGCGGCGGCACGGTCACGTCGACGCCGCCGAAGAACCGCATCGACCCGTCCGCGTAGGTCGACTGCCACGGGGCTTCGAGCCGGAAGATCACCACGTCGCCGTCGCTCCGGACGAACTCGATGCCGGCGCTCTGGCTCACCGCCTCGGGGTCTGCCCGATCGACGGCGCGGGCCTCCGTCGATTCCCTGCGCTCGCGCATGCCGGTGACGAGGAAGGCCGCGAAGAGGGCCAGCCCGGCCGCGATGCCGAGCCGGGCCGCACGCTGCCATCGGACGGGCCGACGGCGCCGGCGCGCGCCCCCGGAGACCCCCGCGGGGGCCGTCGCCGGGGCCGGCCGCGCTTCGCCGGCGGAGCCCGGGACCGCGGGCGCGTCGGGCCCGGCCTCCGACCGGTCGGGTTGGTGATCCACGTTCATCACTGTATCGAGCTTGCGCGGCGTCGGCAATCCGGCGGCGCGCGGGGGACGGTTCGCGTGTGCGTCTCACACCCGCCCGGAGGCACGGCAATCCGCGGGCGCGCGGAGGGGCGCGTGACGGTGGGCCGGCTGCCGGGGTGATCCCCCGGCAATCCGCGAGCGCGCGGAGGGGCGTGGTACGGCCGCCGAACATCCACCGTCTCGACGCGGCAATCCGCGGGCGCGCGGAGGGGCGCAGCGCACCGTGGTTACCGGCGAAGTGGTCCGGCCATCCCCGGGCGCGCGGAGGGGCGCCCATGCCCCGCGGGCGCGGCCGCCGCGAGACGCCCCGCGGGGGACCGGTCGGGACCGGCGCGGCGTGTAGTACCATGAACGCGTGCAGGAACCACTCACGCCGGTCATCATCGAGCTGGCGGAGCCCGCCACGGAGGAGATCACCGTCGCCGACATCCTGATCGGCGCGTTCAGCTTCGCCGGCGTCCTGTTGCTGGTGGCGGTGGGGCTTGCGGTCCTCTTCGCCGGCGGCCTCATCGGGCTCCGGCGGCTGCGACCGGAGAACGCCATCAACGGCGAGACCGCCAACCAGACCAGCCTGGGCCTTCACCTGCCCCCGAATCCGTAGCCCCGGCAGCGCCGGCCGCACCCACCTGAAGCTGCATCCTGCTCGACCCTGGTGTAACGCGCAGCCCGCGGTTCGGCGTCGTCGCCGCCGGCCCCGCTCGCCGCCCCCCCCCCCCCCGAGGAGTCGGCGCCGCTCTACGGAGGCTCCTGCCCGGCGGGCGCCTCCGATTCGTCTCCACGTGCGGCCGGCCGGATGTCCGCCACCGACAACTCGACGGTGCGCTCGCCCCGCCAGGTGTTCTCGGTCAGGTGGAACGCCAAGTCGAGCGCGTCCCCGTGGCGCCGGACGAAGTCCGCCCGGTCGGCCATGCGCCAGGCGACCGCGCGGAACACCCGTCCCTGCTGCCGGACCCGCATCGCGAGGTGCCGCGACTTCAGCACGCGGGGGCCGTCCGCGAGGGCCAGCTCCCCGGTATGGAACACGGGCCGGGGATTGCCCGCGCCGAAGGGCTCCATCGCCCGCAGCCCCGCCATCATGCGGGGCGTGATGGCGGCCAGCGGCAGGCGGCCGTCGATGCGGAGCCGCGGCATGAGCTGCTCGGGGCCGAGCCGGTCGTCGGCGAACGCGGTGAGCCGGCGCCGCAGCTCGGCGAGGCGGTCGGCCTCGATGGTGACGCCGGCCGCGTGCCGGTGTCCGCCGTACTTGGTGAACAGCTCGCCGCAGTGCTCCAGGGCCGCGAGGAGATCGAACCCGGGGATGCTGCGGCCGGAGCCGTAGGCCCGGTCTCCCTCCACCGCGAGAACGACGGCGGGACGATGAAAGAGGTCGACGAGCTTCGAGGCGACGATGCCGATGACCCCGCGGTGCCAGCCCGCGCCCCACACGACGAGGATCGCATGGGCCCCGACATCCGGATCCGAGTCGACCTTGCGCCGGGCCGCGGCGAGGATCTCCGCCTCCTCCTCCTGCCGGCGGACGTTCACCTCTTCGAGCTGCCCGGCCAGGCTCCTCGCCTCGTCGGCCCGGCTCTCGTCGGTCAGCAGCAGCAGCCGGGTCGCCAGGTCCGGCGTGCTCATCCGCCCCGCCGCGTTGATGCGGGGGGCGAGCCGGAAGGCGACGTGAAAGCCGGTCAGGGGCTCTCCGAGCAGCCCGGCGGAATCGAGGAGGGCCTGCAGCCCGGTGGCGTGGCGCTTCCGGGAGAGCCGTTCCAGGCCCAGCTTGGCGATGACGCGGTTCTCCCCCCGGAGGGGCACGACGTCGGCGACGGTGCCCACCGCGGCCAGCTTGACGAAGGCCGGCAGCCACCCCGAGCGGTCCCTGCGCAGGCACAGCGCCTGCACGAGCTTGAGGGCGACGCCGACCCCGGCGAGGTTCTTGTCGGGATAGTCGCAGTCCCGCCGCTTGGGGTTGATGACCGCGAGGGCCGGGGGCAGCGCCGCCTCCGGCTCGTGGTGGTCGGTGACGATCAGGTCGACGCCGAGCTCCCGCGCCCGGACCGCCGCGGCCCGGCTGCGGATGCCGCAGTCCACCGAGACCACCACCGCGACCCCTTCCGCGGCGAGGCGCTCCACCGCCGCCGGCTCGAGCCCGTAACCGTCCCGCAGGCGCTCGGGGATGAAGTGGGTCACGTCGGCGCCGAGCAGCTCGAGGACCCGGCGCACGATGACCGTCGACGTCACTCCGTCGACATCGTAGTCGCCGTGAACCGCGATTCGGTCCCCCTGATCGATGGCGCGCTCCAGCCGGTCGACCGCGAGCGGGAGATCGGCGAGCCGGAACGGATCGTGGAGATGCTCGAGCCGCGGGTGAAGGAAGCGCTCCGCCTCGTCGGCCGTGGTCACGCCGCGCAGCACCAGCAGCCGCGCGACGACCGGGTCGAGGTCCATCGCCCCGGCCAGCGCCTCCGCGCGTCCTTCGCCGACGTCGGGGTGGTCCCAGACCAGCCGGGGCGGCGCCGTCGCAGGTCCGTTCATGCCGGCGGGCTCACGTCCACGAGACCGTTCCCTCGCCGCAGATCCGCTCGGCGGCCCGGGCGAGCTGCTCGGAGGGGCGGACGCGGGCCTCCTTCAGCCGCGCCTGGACCCGCAACGGCGGGCGGCGTTCGGGCAGCTCGAGGTGCAGGCGGATCCAGCTCGGCCCGCGGTGCATGTCGAAGAGGTCGGCCAGCGCCTGCAGCGTCTCGCGGTCGTGCCGGCTCGTCGACAGGCGTATCGACAGGGTGCGGCCCACCACGCCGCTCAGGCTCTCGATGGGCCGCACGTCCTCGGCCATCACCCGGGGGGCCTCCTCCTCCCGGTCGAGGCGGCCGGAGACCACGACGAGCCGATCCGCGTCCAGCACGTCCCCACAGCGCTCGTAGGCCTTCGGAAACACGACCACCTCCACGCTGCCGGTCCGATCCTCCAGGGTGAAGACGGCCATCGGCGCCCCCTGCCGGGTCTTCCGGGGGCGGTAGCCGCTGACGATGCCGCCGATGAACACCGTCGAGTCCTCGGCCGGGGGCGCGTCCACGGTGCGGGCCCCGGCCGCCTCGAGCTGGTCGCGATAGCCGTCGATGGGGTGGCCGCTGAGGTAGAGCCCCAGCGATTCCTTCTCGAAGGCGAGCTGCTCCGACGAGGTCCAGGGCTCGACGTCGGGAAGTCGGATGCCGCCGTCGGGGGCTCCCCCGGCGTCCATCGCATCGAACAGTTGCGCCTGTCCGCGCTCCCGGTCCCGCCGCACGCGGTTGCCGTGCTCGAACGCCCGGTCGACGACCGCGAGGAGCCGCGCCCGGCCGTCGGCGGCGCGGTCCCCGGCCGCGAGGGCGGAGTCGAACGCCCCCGCCTTGATGAGGCTCTCGAAGACCCGCTTGTTGACCAGGCGCAGATCCAGGTCCTCGCACAGGCGGAAGAGCGATTCGATGCGGCCGTGCTCCTCGCGGCAGGCGAGGATGGCGTCGATGGCGTTCCCGCCGACGTTCTTGACGGCGGTGAGGCCGAAGCGGACGCCCTCGGGATCGACGCGGAAGCCCATGGCGCTCGCGTTGACGTCGGGGGCGAGCACGGGAATGCCCATGTCGCGGCACTCGCCCAGGTACAGCGCGAGCTTGTCGGTGTTCTGGGCCTCGATCGTCATCAGCGCGGCCATGAAGTGCCGGGGATGGTTGGCCTTGAGATACGCGGTCTGATAGGCGAGCAGCGCGTACGTGGTCGAGTGGGACTTGTTGAAGCCGTAGCCCGCGAAGAACTCGATGAAGTTGAAGATGGTGACGGCCTGCCCGCGCGGCACCTGCCGCGCCACCGCGCCCTCGATGAACTTCTCGCGCTGCGCCTCCATGACCGAGGCGTCCTTCTTCCCCATCGCCTTGCGCAGCACGTCGGCGTCGCCCATCGTGAACCCCGCGAGGTCGCTCGCGATGCGCATGACCTGCTCCTGGTACGCGATGACCCCGTAGGTGTCCTGCAGGATCGGCTCGAGCGCGGGCGCGTCGTACTCGATGGCTTCCTGGCCGTGCCTGCGCTTGATGAAGCGGTCGACGACGCCGCCCTGGAGGGGGCCGGGCCGGTAGAGGGCGTTGAGGGCGATCAGGTCCTCGAACCGCCGCGGCTTGGCCTTCCGCAGCGTGTCGCGCATGCCCGAGCTCTCGAACTGGAAGATGCCCAGGGTCTGGCCGTCGCAGAAGAGCTGGTAGGTCTTCGCGTCGTCCATCGGCAGGCGGTCGAGCGCGATGGACTCGCCGGTCGTCTCGCGGATGTGATCGACCGCGTCGTGCAGCAGGGTCAGGGTGCTCAGCCCGAGGAAGTCCATCTTGAGCAGGCCCATCCGCTCGACCTGCTTCATGGCCCACTGGGTCGTGATCTCGTCCTTCTGGCTCTTGTAGATCGGGGCGAACTCGGTGATCGGACGGGGCGTGATGACCACCCCGGCGGCGTGCACCGAGGCGTGGCGGGTGATGCCCTCGAGGCGTTGCGCCACCGCCATCAGCTCCTTCACCTGCGGGTCGCGCTGCTCCAGGTTCTTGAGATCCGGGCTCTCCTCCAGCGCCTTCTCGAGCGTCATGTTGAGGGTGGGCGGTATCTGCTTGGCGACCCGGTCGACGTCGGCGTACGACATGCCCATGGTGCGGCCGACGTCCCGCACCACGGCGCGAGCCTTCATCGTCCCGAAGGTGATGATCTGCGCGACGTTGTCCCGCCCGTACTTCCGGGTGACGTAGTCGATGACCTCGCCCCGCCGCCGCTCGCAGAAGTCGATGTCGATGTCGGGCAGGGAGATGCGCTCCGGGTTGAGGAAGCGCTCGAAGATCAGGTCGAACTGCATCGGATCGACGTCGGTGATCTGCAGGCACCAGGCGACGAGGCTGCCCGCCGCCGACCCCCGCCCGGGACCCACCGGAATGCCCTGCTCGCGGGCGTAGCGGATGAAGTCCCAGACGATGAGGAAGTAGCCCGGGTAGCGCATCTTGACGATGACGTCGATCTCGTAGGCGAGCCGGGCCTCGTACTCGGCGACGGGGTGCTTCAGCCCCCCCGCGTCGGCCTGCCGCCGCAGCGTCTCGAGGCGCCGCCGGAACCCCTCCCGCGTCACGTGCTCGAAGTAGCCGTCGAGCGTGAACGGCTCCGGCACGTCGAAGTTCGGCAGGTGGCTCGCGTCGGACGCGAGCTCCACGTTGCAGCGTTCGGCGATGGCCACCGTGTTCGAGAGCGCGGTCGGATAGTCGCCGAACACCGCGCGCATCTCGTCCCCGGTCTTCAGGTAGAACTGGTCCCCGTGGTAGCGCAGGCGCTGCTCGTCGCTGACGTTCTTGCCGGTGCCGATGCACAGCAGGACGTCGTGGGGGCGGCGGTCCTCCCGCCTCAGGTAGTGGACGTCGTTGGTGCAGACGAGGGGCAGATCGAGGTCGCGGGCCATCGGCAGGAGGCCGGTGTTCACCACCCGCTGCTCGTCGATGCCCTGGTACTGCATCTCGAGGAAGAAGTTGCCGGGGCCGAGGATGTCCCGGTAGGCGGCGGCCGCCTCGCGGGCCCGCTTCGGCTGCTCGGTGCGGAGCCCCGTCGCCACCTCGCCCTTCAGGCAACTGCTCAGGCCGACGAGCCCCTCCGCGTGCCGGGCCAGCAGCTCCTTGTCGATCCGCGGCTTGTAGTAGAACCCCTCCGTGTAGCCGGCGGAGACCAGCTTGATGAGGTTGTGGTAGCCGGCGAGGTTCTCGGCGAGGAGCACGAGGTGGTTGTTGGTCTCCCCCGGCGTGCCGCTCCGCTCGCGGCGGCTGCCGGGCGCGACGTAGACCTCGCAGCCGAGGATCGGCTTGATTCCCCGTTTCCGCGCCTCGTCGTGGAACACCACGCTCGAGAACATGTTGCCGTGCTCGGTGACGGCGAGGGCCGGGGCGCCGGCCTTCTCGGCGTGCTTCATCAGCTCGCCGATGCGGCACGCGCCGTCGAGCAGCGAGTACTCCGTGTGGAGGTGGAGGTGGACGAACTCGGTCATGGACTGACGCTCGATTTCGCGCATGGCTTCCGTTGTCCGGCCGGCGGCCGGCGGGCCCGAACGCGGCGGGCCGCCGGTCACTCCCACTCGATCGTCGACGGCGGCTTGCTGCTGACGTCGTAGACCACGCGGTTGACCCCCCGCACCTCGTTCACGACCCGCGAGGAGATCGCGGCCAGCAGGTCGTGCGGCAGCCGCGCCCAGTCCGCGGTCATGCCGTCGCGGCTCTCGACGGCCCGGATCGCGAGGACGTGCTCGTAGGTGCGCTCGTCGCCCATGACCCCGACGCTCCTGACCGGCAGCAGCACCGCGAACGACTGCCACAGCCGCCGGTACCAGCCGGCGCGGCGCACCTCCTCGACCACGACGGCGTCGGCGGCGCGGAGAATCTCGAGGCGGGAAGCGGTCACCTCGCCGAGAATCCGGACCGCGAGGCCCGGGCCCGGGAACGGCTGGCGCCAGACGAACGACTCGTCGAGGCCCATCGTCTCGCCCAGCCGCCTGACCTCGTCCTTGAACAGCAGCCGGAGCGGCTCGACGAGGGCGAACCGCAGGCGCTCGGGCAGGCCGCCGACGTTGTGATGGCTCTTGATCGGCGCGGCGGGGCCGACCACCGACACGCTCTCGATGACGTCGGGGTACAGCGTGCCCTGGGCGAGGAAGTCGAAGCGCCCGAGGCGGCGGGCGACGTCGTCGAAGACGTCGATGAACGTCGCGCCGATGGCCTTCCGCTTCTGCTCCGGGTCGGTGACGCCGTCGAGGGCGGCGAGAAACCGCGGGCCCGCGTCCTCGAAGACGATGTCGAGCCCGAGCTGCCCCTCGAACCGGCTTCGCACCTGCTCGGCCTCGTTCAGGCGCAGCAGGCCGTTGTCGACGAAGATGCAGGTCAGCCGGTCGCCGATCGCCCGGTGGAGGAGGAGCGCGGCCACCGTCGAGTCCACCCCGCCGCTCAGCCCGCAGACCACCCTGCCGTCGCCCACCTGCTCGCGGATGCGGGCGGTGGCCTCCTCGAGGAACGAGGCCATGGTCCAGTCGCCGCGGCAACCGCAGACGGTGACGGCGAAGTTCCGCAGGATGTCGACGCCGCGCTCCGTGTGGGCCACCTCGGGATGGAAGAGCAGGGCGTAGAAGCGCCGGGCCGGGTCCTCCATGGCCGCGACCGGCGCGTTCGCGCTCGTCGCCGCGACCCTGAAGCCGTCCGGGACGCGCCCGATGCGGTCGCCGTGGCTGGCCCAGACCCCGATCTCGTTCGGAAGCTCGTCGAAGAGGGGGCTGCCCGGCTCGGCCCGCACGGTGGCGTGACCGAACTCGCGCTCGGGCGCCGGCTCCACCTCTCCCCCCAGGATGTCGGCCATCAACTG
Organism: Vicinamibacterales bacterium; assembly: GCA_965261285.1. Taxonomy (GTDB): domain Bacteria; phylum Acidobacteriota; class Vicinamibacteria; order Vicinamibacterales; family UBA8438; genus JAJEEA01. The sequence goes on from OZ253457.1 coordinate 2,159,370, forward strand.
CATGCCGTAGCAGATGCCGAGCACCGGCACCCCCAGGGCCAGCACTCCCTCGGCGCACCGGGGCGCCTCGGGCTCGCGGACGCTCGCCGGCCCCCCGGAGAGAATCAACCCGGCCGGCCGCCGGGCCGCCAGCTCGTCGACCGGGGTATGAAACGGGAGGATCTCGGTGTAGAGATCGAGCTCGCGCAGCCGCCGGGCGATCAACTGGGTGTACTGCGATCCGAAGTCGAGCACGAGCAGGGTCTGATGGGGCACGCGGGCGACCGATTGATGCGGGACGGGTTGCGGTTGCGCCGCCGACCGGCGCCGGATCCGACAGCCGGGATGGCCTGACCCCGGCCGGCGAGGCCCTATTATAATGGCATGGGGCCGCGCGAAACCACCATATCTTGTAGTCTGCCGATGATGAGGATCTCCGTCGGATGCGTCCCGGCCGTCCTTCTCGCCGTCACCGTGCTGCCGGGCGCGGCGGCCGGCCAGTTCCAGACGGGAACGCCCGATGCCCCGCCCGGCCCGCCCTCGACGTGGCTGCCCGTCGCCCCCCGGTGGACGGCCACCCTGCCCGCGCCCGCCGCGGCGCCCCCGGTGGCGTCCGGCGACCGGCTCTTCGCGGCGCTCTTCGACGACCGCATCGCCGCCGTCAGCCTCGTCGACGGCTCGGAGCTGTGGCAGGTCGAACGCGCCGTCGCCGGCGAGCCCGCGGCGGGAGCGGACCTGCTCCATGCGCCCACGCCGGAGGGGCTGCTGGCGTTGGACGCGGAGACGGGCGAGGTCCGGTGGGAAGCGATGCTCGAGGCGCCGGTGTCCGCGCCGCTGCTGTGGAACGCGGGCTGGCTGATCGCCGCCCTCGAGAACCACGAGTTGCTCGCGTTGAACGCGGCGAGCGGGGGCACGGTGTGGCGGCGGACCGTCGGCGGCGGCGTCAGCGCCCGACCGACCATCGCCGGCGACCGGCTCTACGTACCGCTCGACAACGGCAGCGTCACGGTCCTCGAGCTGCTGACCGGCGCCGCGATCTGGGAGCAGCGGCTGGGCGGCGCGCCGCAGGAGATCCTCGTGGCCGACGACCTCTTCGTCGGGGCCAGCGACAACAACTTCTACCGGCTGTCCCGCCGCGACGGCGCCCTCCGGTGGCGATGGCGCACCGGCGGCGACGTCGTCGGCCTCCCCGCCCTCGACGACGATCACGTGTACTTCTCCTCGCTGGACAACACGCTCTGGGCCCTCGCCCGCTCGCATGGCGGGCAGCGCTGGCGCGAGCTGCTTCCCGCCCGCCCCACGGCGGGCCCCCGGCTGGCGGAAGACCTCGTCATGCAGGGGGGACTGAGCCAGGAGCTCCTCCTCCGCGGCCCCGCGGACGGCGTGGTCTACCACCGGCTGCAGGCCTCCGCGGAGCTCGCCTACGCCCCCCTGGCCGTCGCCGATCCCCTCGGCGATGGACTGATCGTGATCCTCGTCACCGAGGCCGGCGAGCTTCAGGCGGTGGGTCGCGCCAGCGAGCCCGTGCGCCTCGATCCGGCCGCCACCGCCGCGTGGCAGAAGCTCTTCCCCGCCGCGGAGGACGCGGACGCCGCTGGCGACGAGGGTGTCGAGGCCGCCGGCGACGAGGAGGTCGAGGCTGCCGCCGACGAGGACACGGGCGCATCCGGCGAGGAGGAAGGCGCGGCGGGGCCGGACCCGAACGACGAGCCGGCGCGGTAGGCGTCCGCGCCGGACTCCAGGAGGCCCGGTCGGGCGCCGGGTGGAGCCGCCAGCGACGACGGGCGGGCCAGGACGACGAGACGGCGCCGGCCGGGCTCCTGAGGTATGCTGGCCTGACCGTGGCATCGGCGCGAGGACGGCAGACCCGGCGCCCCCCAGCCCCCGGCTGGTCCCACCTGATCGGCGGCGGCGGCATCGCGGTCCTCGCGGTCCTGGTGTCGGGCGGCGTCCTCGACCCGGCGCTGATCGGCTCGGACGCGGCCGCGACGACCCGCGCCGTTCGCGAGATCACGGAGCAGACCGCCGGGGTCGATTCGGCCCTGAGGCGCGTCGCCCGCGGGCTGGCCGCCCGCGACGAGGTGAGGCGGGGCCTGACCGGCGATCCCCCGGCGGTCCGGAGGGTCTTCGACATCCTGAGGGCGTCGGACGGCGACCGGGCCGTCGCCGACCTCGCGATCACCGTCTACGACGCGCGTTCGATACCGCGCGCGTGGCACGGCCGCCCCGGCGAGCTCGCCCCCGAACGCCTTCAGTCCGCCCCCGTCGGCTTCGCCGCCGTCGGACCCGCGGGGCTCCGTCTCGTCCACGTCGAGCCGATCGTCGAGGGGACCGGCGAATCCGGTGCGCGGGAGCGCCGGCTCGGCACCGTGGTCGTCGAGCGCGTCATCTCCTCGACCACCGCGACCGGGGGCTCCGATCCGGGATTCGTGGTCGGGACCTCCGTCGGCCCCGCCATTCTCCGGCCCGGGGGGGCAGGCCCCGGCGACGATCCCCGCGTGCACGGCTTCGACGTCGCGGGGGCGGACGGCTCGGTCCGCCTGAACGCCTCCATCGGCCTCGACGAGATCGACGGGGTGCGCGCCCGTTGGCGCCGACGCGCCGCCGCCCTCCTCCTCGTGGTGCTGGCGGGAATCGTCCTCGCGGCGGGGGGCCGGGTCCTGGCCGGGCGGACCCGGCGCGGCCACCTGCGGCCGTCCGCGATCGCGGGCGCGGCGGCGCTGGCGGGCGGGGCCTGCGTGTGGCTTGCCGCCACCCCCGACCTCTTCGCGTGGTCCGTGCTGTCGCCGGCCGCGTACCGCTCGATGCTCGCGCCCCGGGTCCTGCGCACCGCCGCGGATCTCCTGGTCGCGACCGCTCTCGGCGCGACGCTGGTGGTGCTGGCCGGCGAGGCCGCCCAGCGCCGGCAGTGGTTCCGTGCGGCCCGGCGATCGGCCGCCGGGGCCGGACGCCGGCTGACCGTGCCGGCAACGCTCATGGCCATGGCCGCGCTGCTCGGGCTCCACCACGGGCTGCTGCAGGACACGGTGGCCGGCGCGTCGATGGACCTGCTGCACACGTCGCTGCAGCCGCTCGATTCGGCCCGGACGGTCCTCCAGCTCGCCCTCGTGCTGGCCAGCGCGGGGACGGTCTGGGCCATCGCGATCCTGACGGGCATCGTCCTGGCCCGGTGGCCGGCGCGGCGGTTCTCGCTCCGGGTCTGGCGGATGGCGCCGTCGATCCTGATTCCCGCCGCCCTCGCCGCTCTCGCCGGGTGGGCCCCCCTCGCGCCGTCGCTGCTCCTGTGCCTGCTCGGAAGCGCCCTCGCCTTCCGCGGGCAGCGGCTGATGCACTGGTTCCGGCGCACCGACCCCGTGACCCGGCTGCTGGCGACCCTGTGCGCGCTCCTGGCGCCGGCCCTGCCGCTGTATCTCTCGCTGGTGTCCTCGACCGACGAGGCGAGGCGGAGTCTCATCGCGGGCAGCTACGCGGTCCAGGCGGCCGAGCATCCCCGGGACCTCCACCGGCAGCTCGAACGCGCCCTCGAGGAGATCGACGCCGAGCTCCAGGCGCGGCCGCCCCTGCGGGCCCTCGCTTCGCCGCCGAACCGCGCCGGCATCGACGCGGCGTTCCGTCTCTGGAGCCGGACCGCCCTCGCGGCATCGCGGCTGACCTCGGCGGTCGAGCTGTTCGGCGCGGACGGCGAGATCCGGAGCCGGTTCGCCCTGAACATCCCCGACTCGGTCACCGCCACCCGCTGGTCCGGCCCCGGGTGCGAATGGGAGGTCTTCGGCGAGGTGGTCCCGTTCGGCGCCGAGGAGCGCAGGATGCTCCACGCGGAACGGGGGTTCTGCGAGCCCGACGGCGGGACGCAGATTCCCGCGGGAGCGGTCGTCGTCCACGTCACGCAGGTCGACTACGAGTCGCTGCCGTTCATCGCCTCGCGCAGCCCCTACGTGGAGCCGCGGGAGACGGCCCGAGGGTCGCCGGTTCGGGGGACGCCGGGCCACGACGTCGAGCTCGTGCTCTACGGCTGGGGCCGGCAGCCCGTGTTCCTCTCGAACCGGAGCGCGTGGCCGATCGACGATGCGCTGTTCCAGCGGATCTACGCGTCCCGCGACCCGTTCTGGACCCGGCTCGTCAAGGACTCGCGCCGCTACGAGGTGTTCCTGGCGAACACCCGCGCCGGCATCTACGCGATCGGCTATCCGGCCCGCACCGCGTTCGATCATCTGCTCCACCTGTCGGAGATTGCCCTCCTCGTGATCGCCGCCTGCGGCCTCGCGCTGGCGGCGGCGGTCCTCGCGGCCCTGGTGTTTCCGGGGCTCCGGCGGCGGCTGCCGTACCGCGAGGTGCGGGCGCGGTTCGCCCTCAAGCTGCAGATCTGGTTCGTGGGGGCGGCGACCGCGCCGGTGGTGGTGGTGGCGGTGTTGATCCAGGGTTACCTGGCCGACCGGCTTCGGGCCGACGTCGAGGCCGTCGCGCAGCGGGCGGCGGCGGTGGCGAGAAGCGTCATCGAGGAGTCGGTGCCGATTCAGTCGCCCGACGGGCAGATCATCGCCCGGTTCACCGACGACATCCTCGTCCGCATCGGTCAGGTCATCGGACAGGACGTCAACATCTTCGACGGCCCGAATCTCGTCGCGACGAGCACGCGCGATCTCTACGCGTCGGGGGTGCTGCCGACGCGCACGCCGGACAGGGTCTATCGCGCCATCGCCCTCGACCGGCTGCCCAGCTTCGTCGGCGAGGACGCGGCCGGCTCGCTCCGGTACCAACTGGCCGCGGCCCCGGTGCGGGTGGGCGGGCGAGACGTGATCCTGACGGTGCCGCTGGCGTCGCGGCAACAGGAGATCGAGGGTCAGATCGACGAGCTCAACCGGCGGGTCCTCGGGTCCGCCCTGTTCTTCGCCGGCGTCGTCGGGTTCATCGGCTGGGCCATCGCCCGAGGCATCGCCAATCCCGTCAAGCGGCTCACCCGCGCCACCAGCCGCGTCGCCAGGGGCGAGTTCGGCCCCCTCGTGTCGGGCCTCCAGGCCGACCGCATCGAGAGACGCCTGGCCGCGCGGTCGGCCGACGAGCTCGTCGTCCTCGAGGCGGACTTCAACCGGATGGCGGTCGAGCTCGATGCGCAGCGCCGCCAGCTCGAGCGCACCCACCGTCTCGAAGCGTGGACGGAGATGGCCCGCCAGGTCGCCCACGAGATCAAGAACCCCCTGACCCCGGTTCAGCTCAGCGCCGAGCACCTGCTCCGCGTCCACGCCGACCGCGGATCGCCGCTGACGCCGGTGCTGCAGGGATGCGTCGAGTCGATCCTGAAGCAGGTGCGGATCCTGCGCCAGATTGCCTCGGAGTTCTCGAGCTATGCCTCGTCGCCGGAGGTCAGGCGCGCCCCGACGGATCTCGCGGCCCTCGTGAACGAGGTCGTCGCGCCGTACCGGCCCGGCCTCGAGGGCCGGGTCGTCCTGTCGACCGACGTGCCGCCGGATCTGCCCCGTCTCCTCCTCGACCCGGTGCTGATCCAGCGGGCGATCACCAACATCATCGAGAACGCCCTGCACGCGATGCCCGACGAGGGGACGCTCTCGATCGGCGTCGAACGCGGCCCCGGCCGGCTGCGGTTGATCATCCGGGACAGCGGCGTGGGGCTCGAGCCCGACGTGCTGGCCCGGATCTTCGAGCCGTACTTCTCGACCCGGATCACCGGCACGGGACTCGGCATGGCGATCGCGAAGCGGAACGTGGAGCTGAACGGCGGGACCATCGCGGTCGCCAGCGAGCGGGGCCGCGGCACCGCCGTGACCATCACCCTGCCGGCCCCCGGCGTCCGGGATCCGAACCGGGCCGCCTGACGCGGAGAACGGACGCCGGGAACGCCGCGGGGGCCCCTCGATCCGCCGCGATCAACCGGTGCCGGCCGTCTCGAGGCCGCCTGGGACGCCGGGAACGCCGCGGGGGCCTCGATCCGCCGCGATCAACCGGTGCCGGCCGTCTCGACCCCGCCTGGCGCTGAAGCACGGACGCCGGGAACGCCGCGGGGGCCCTCGATCCGCCGCGATCAACCGGTGCCGGCGGTCTCGAGGTCGGGGGTGTCCCGCGTCTGATCGTCGTGGCGCCCGGACGCGCGGTGCGCGCGGCCCACCAGGTACCCGACGGGGCCGGACACCAGATAGGCGTACGCCATCAGGAACAGGACGAGCTGGGGCTGGACGGCGATGGCCGCGACGAGTATCGCGAACTGCAGCAGGCCGACCGACGAGCGGCGCGGTTGCACGATGAGCGCCCCGAAGCTGCGGAAACGGATGCGGCTGACCATCAGGAGCGCCGGCACCAGCACCACCAGCAGGGCGACGACCGGGGCCTGGGCGACGCCGAGGCCGCCCGGCCACGCGAAGACCGTGGCGGCCAGCACGCCCCCCGCGGCGGGGCTCGGCATCCCCGCGAAGTAGCGCTTGTCGGGGCTGTTCGGCTGGACGTTGAAGCGCGCCAGCCGGAGCGCCGTCGCGGTGACGTAGAGGAACCCCACCGCCCAGCCGAGGCGGCCGAGCGGCTCGAGCCCCCACGCGAACACGAGCACGGCGGGCGCCACGCCGAACGAGATGACGTCGGCCAGGGAGTCGAACTCGCCGCCGAACTCGCTCTCCGCCCCGGCCAGCCGCGCGATGCGGCCGTCGAGCACGTCGAGCACCGTGGCCACGCCGATGAAGACCGCCGCGGTCTCGTAGTCCCCCCGCATGGCGTGGACGATGCAGGCGTATCCGCAGAACAGGTTGCCGACCGTGAACATGCTCGGCAACAGGTACACGCTGCGGCGGAAACGCTGCGTCCGGCGCTTGTTCCGAAGCACCGCGAGCACTCTCGGCATGATGACGCTCCGCCCCCCGGCCGGGGCCCGCGACAGGACGCGGGGCCTCATGAAGCGGGGGCCCCGTCCCCGCCGGGGGGGCCGAGCCGGGCCACCACCGTCTCGCCTCCCCTCACCCGATCGCCGCGGGCGACGACGAGGACGGCGTCGGGGGGGACGAACAGGTCCATCCGCGAACCGAACTTCATGATACCGAAACGCTGGCCGGTGCGTACGTCGGTTCCCGGCGTCACCCGGCACACGACGCGGCGCGCGAGCGCCCCCACCACCTGTCGGAACACGATGGTGCGCCCCTCGTGGTCCAGCCAGATCTCGGATCGCTCGTTGCTCGCGCCGGCGCCGGGGCGATAGGCGGGCAGGAACGTGCCGCGAACATGGTCGACCCGGGTGATCCGCCCGCCGATCGGCACGCGGTTCACGTGCACGTCGAGGGGGGACAGGAAGATGCTGACCTGCTGCCACGCCCCCGGCGGCGCGCCCGGCGCCTCCGCCGCGCCCGCGACCAGGACCCGCCCGTCGGCCGGCGCCACGACGGCCCCCGGCTCCCGCGGCGGCTCGCGGGGCGGATCACGGAAGAAGAGCGCGACGACGAGCGCGGGAATGCACAGGAGCAGGGCCGGAAGCACCAGTCCGGCCGCCACGCACGCCAGCGACGGGACGAACGCAAGACCGATGAACGGCACGCCCGCCCGATCGATGGACATGAGAATGGAGCGGCCGCGCCCGCGGCGTCACGCCGTCTGGGGATCCGCGTGGCGGCGCAGGATGTCGTGCATCCGGTCCTTCAGTTGGAGCTTCCGCTTCTTCAGGTTCGCCGCTTCGATCCGTTCCGGCTGTGACAGGTAGTCGATGCGGGACAACTCGTGGAGGCGGGCGTCGAGTTCCTGGTGCTGCTCCGCGAGCTGGCGGAACCCGCTGTCGGTCTGGAGAAGGCGCTCTCTCAACTGTTGCGAGTCCTGTGCCATGCCACCTCCTGGACGACGCGGTACGAAGGGCGGGGCCGCCTGTCCGGATGCATTCGTACGGGTGGAAAAATGTAACACAAGTGCGGCTGTCCTGTATAGGCGACGGCGGTCCGCGGGGGGGCGGAGGACTCCGCCGCCGGCAGGCCTGTCGACCGGTGACGGGCCGCGGCGTTCGCGCCCGCCAGTCGTCGCCCGACGGCTCCGCCCGGCGCCCGACCGACGCCTCGCCCGCCAGTCGTCGCCCGACGGCTCCGCCCGGCGCCCGACCGACCCGAGTGGCGTCCGCCGTCCTACGGCGCGGACGCCTGTCGGCGCCGTTCACGCGCCAGCTCGGCGTCGGGCCGCCGCACGTAGACCGGCCGAAGGGCATGCGGTGCTCCCGCCCGGTCGCGCCACGGCGCGAGCACGGCCATGGCGGCCATCGCCCCCGCCAGCGACGGCACCTCGCCGAACCGCCGCGAGCCGGCGGCCAGCCGCGCATCGAGGAGGGCGCGGCTGGCCTCGACGCCGTCCCCGATGACCCAGGCCGATCGGCGACTCAGCCGGTGGGCCCAGCCGTCCAGCACCGCGGACGGGACAGCCGAGATCGGGGCCTCCGTCACGCGCCATCCGGCGCCGGCGGCGGCTTGGGCGTCCGCCGGGCCGGTCGCCGACGGAGACGCCGGCGCGGGCTCGTAGAGGGCGCTGAACACCTCGCCGCGCCTGGCGTCCACCCACGGCACGATCAGGTCGGGGGCCGCTCCCGGGCCCGCCGCCTGCGCCGCGACGTCGACCAGAACGTCGAGGACGGGCATCCCGACCACGGGCCGGCCGTGCGCGAGAGCGAGCCCCTGGACCGTCGCGATGCCCACGCGAAGTCCGGTGAACGACCCCGGTCCGAGGGCCACGGCGTACCGATCCACGTCGGCCGTCGCCATCCCCTGCCGGTCGAGCAGGGCGCGGATCGCCCCCGGCAGGCGCGCGCCGTGGGTCGACTCCCCGTCGCCCCGCGTCTCTTCGAGCAGGCGCCCGTTCCGCGCCAGCGCGAAGCTGCCCCGGTTCGTGGTGGTATCGACGGCCAGCGTGAGCACGATCCCGTTCCCTCGGCGCCTTGACGGGCTCACGGCGCGCTTTCTATACTCGCACGATCCGCCGGACGCCGCACCCCGCCATCCGGCGGCGTCCGGGGCGCCCCGTTCCCCCCGATTGGCCCCGTGACCCCCTCCACGACGGACAGCGCCGCCGCCGTGCGGGCCCCGACGCCCGCCATGCGCCAGTACCTCGACGCGAAGCGCCGTCACCGCGACGCCATCGTCTTCTTCCGCATGGGCGACTTCTACGAGATGTTCTACGAAGACGCCGTCACCGCGGCGCGGGCCCTCGATCTCACCCTGACGTCCCGATCCAAGGACGCGGCGGGCGGGGCGATTCCGATGTGCGGCGTGCCCCACCACGCGGCCGACACCTACCTCACCCGGCTCGTGCAGAAGGGGTTCCGCGTCGCCATCTGCGAGCAGGTCGAGGACCCCCGGAAGGCCCGGGGGGTGGTGCAGCGCGAAGTGGTGCGGGTCGTGTCCCCGGGCACGTTCACCGACACCGCCTATCTCGACGATCGGGAGCCGGCGTTCCTGATGGGGATCGCCGTCCTCCCCCCGGAGTCGGCCGGCGCGAGCGACCGCTACGGCATGGCGTTGCTCGACGTCTCGACCGGCGCTTTCGTGGCGGCGGAGTACTCGGGCGACACCGGGCGCCGGACGCTCGCCGACGACATCGCGGTGCTGCAGCCCCGGGAGGTCGTGGCCCCGCAGGACCGCGACGTCGCTCCCCTGCTGCCCGACGCCCCTCCCCCGGCCGTCACGCCCCTCGATCCGTGGGCCTTCGAGGTGAACCGCGCCCGGGAGGCGCTGACCGGGCAGTTCGGGACGACGGGGCTCGACGGCTTCGGGCTGCGGGATCGTCCCGCCGCCGTCGCCGCCGCCGGGGCCCTCGTGCAGTACCTGAGCGAGACCCAGCGCGGCCGCCTCGCCCACGTCCGCGGCATCGCCTTCCGCGAGACCGCCGACGCGCTGATCGTCGACCCCGCCACCCTCGGGCACCTCGAGGTCGTCCGGTCGGCCGAGGGCGGCCGCCCGGGCTCGCTGCTCGGCGAGCTCGACCACACCGTGACGGTCATGGGAAGCCGGCTCCTGCGGGGCTGGCTGCTGCGGCCCCTCGTGAACCTCGAACGCGTGCGAAACCGCCTCGACGCGGTCGAGGAGCTCGCGTTCCGGTCGACCGAGCGCGCCAAGCTCCGGGAGGCGTTCAAGCCCGTGCAGGACGTCGAGCGCCTGGTCGCCCGGGCCGCGATGGGCACCGCCGGCCCGCGGGACCTTCTCGCGCTGCAGCGCTCCCTCGCGGCGGTCCCCCGCCTCAAGGCGATTCTGCAGGCGTTCGACGCCCCCCTGACGAGGAGCCTCGCGGCCGAGCTCGACGAGGTGCCGGCGGTGCGCGACGCCATCGAGGCGACCGTGAACGAGTCCCCCCCCGCCGCGGCCCGCGACGGCGGGGTCATCCGCGACGGCGTCGACGCCCGGCTCGACGAGCTTCGCACCGTCAGCCGGGGCGGCAAGGACCAGATCGCGGCGATGGAGGCGGCCGAGCGCGCCCGCACCGGCATCTCGTCGCTGAAGATCCGGTTCAACCGCGTGTTCGGCTACTACATCGAGGTCTCCAGGCCCAACCTGCACGCGGTCCCCGACGACTACCACCGGAAGCAGACCATCGCGGGAGGCGAGCGCTTCATCACCCCCGCCCTGAAGGACTACGAGCACAAGGTGCTGGGGGCGGACGAGCAGATCCTCGAGCGGGAGATCGAGCTCTTCGAGGCGCTCAGGAGCGAGGTCGCGGCGTCGGCCCCGCCCATCCAGGACTCGGCCCGCGCGGTGGCGAGCCTCGACGTGCTGGCCGGGCTCGCCGAGGCCGCCGCCGTCAACGACTACATCAAGCCGCACGTCCACGACGGCGACGAGCTCGTCGTCGTCGAGGGGCGTCATCCCGTCGTGGAGCGGCACGCCGGGCACGCCTTCGTGCCCAACGACGTGACCCTCGACGGATCCACGCATCAGGTGATCATCCTGACCGGCCCCAACATGGGCGGCAAGTCCACCTATCTGCGGCAGACCGCCCTCATCGTGCTCCTCGCGCACGCCGGGTCGTTCGTGCCCGCGAACCGCGCCAAGGTGCCGATGACCGACCGCATCTTCGCCCGCGTCGGGGCCTCGGACAACATCGCCCGCGGGCAGTCGACGTTCATGGTGGAGATGCAGGAGACCGCCAACATCCTGCACTCGGCGACGTCGCGCAGCCTCGTGCTGCTGGACGAGATCGGCCGGGGCACCGCCACCTACGACGGGCTGAGCATCGCCTGGGCCGTCGCCGAGCACCTCGCCACCGATCCGTCGGCGCGGCCGCGGACCCTGTTCGCCACCCACTACCACGAGCTCACCGAGATTGCCGACGTGCTGCCGGCGGTGGCCAACTACCACGTGGTCGCGCGCGAGTGGGAGGACGAGATCCACTTCCTGCGGAAGGTCGAGCCGGGGCGCTCGGACCACAGCTACGGCATCCAGGTCGCGCGCCTCGCGGGCCTGCCGGCAAGGACGGTCGCACGGGCGAAGGAGCTCCTCCACGGCCTCGAGCGCGACGAGCTGGCCCGCGGGGGCGGGCGTCCCGCGCCGGCCTCCGGAAGCGCGGACGGGCAGGCGCAGCTCGCGTTGTTCGCGGACCCGCCGGCCGAGCCCGAAGTGGTCCGTCGGCTTCGCGGCCTCGACGTCGACGGCACGACGCCGCTGGAGGCGCTCAACCTGCTGGCGGAGCTGAAACGCGAGGCGGGCGAGGAGCCCGGGCCGTAGCTCGGCGCCGGCCTCTCGGGCCGGCCTGGCGCCGCGCGGCACCGTCGGGAGACGTCGGCGGGCGAACCCGCGCCAACTGTCGCGCGCCCCCGCGGACGGCGGTGCGCGGAGGTGGAAACGGAACCCTTGTCATGGCGGAGCGAATCGGGATCGTCGGGGCCGGCTTCAGCGGGCTGCTGAGCGCGTACCTGCTGGAACGGCGCTTCGGGAACGAAGTCGAGATAGACGTGTGGGAGGCGGCGGACCGCCCCGGGGGGCGGGTGCGGACGACGCCGGTGCCCGAGGCCGGCGCGAGCTACGAGGCGGGGGTGGCGGAACTCTACGACATCGCCGGCAATCCCCAGCTCCGCAACCTGATACGTCACCTGGGCCTGGAGACCCGCCCCCTGACCGGAACGCCGTACTTCGTGGTCGACGACCGGGTGCTGCGGGACGACCGTGCCCTCGAGGGGATGCTCGGCCGCCGCGGCATGGACCGCCTGCGCCGGTTCTGGGAGGCGGGCACGGCCCTGCGCCCGCCCGCGGACTACGCCCTCGCGGGGCGGGAGCGGGACAACGGGCACCCCTGGCAACGGCGCACGTTCGAGGACGTGCTCGGCGACATCGACGACCCGCGCGGCGAGTGGTTCACGGCGATGCAGTGCCACAGCGACCTCGCCACCGAGCCGCCCCGCACGAGCGGGCTGTTCGGCATGGACAACCTGCTGATCGACCATCCCGGCTACTGCACCATGTACACCCTGACGGCCGGCAACGAGGGGCTCACCTCGGCCCTCGCCGACCGGGTCCGCTCGCCGGTTTCGCTGGCGACCGCCGTCACCGAGGTGACCGCCGACGAGGACGCCGGGCTTCGGGTCGCCCTCCGGGGCCCCGCCGGCGAGGACCGCGGCATCGAGGTCGACTCGCTGCTCGTCACGCTGCCGCCGGCCGGCGTGCGGGCGATCCGCTGGCGCGACGAGCACCTGCGGGACGCCGTCGAGGGCCACGTCCGCCATCACGATCACGGCACCGCGTACCTGCGGGTCACCCTGCTGTTCCGCCGGCGGTTCTGGCGTCGCGAGTTCCCGGAGGACTACTTCGTGAGCGACGCTTTCGACGGCGTCACCGTGTACGACCAGTCGCCGGACGACGGCTCGTCGGGGGCCGGCATCCAGAGCTGGCTGCTCGGCGGGGCCGCGGCCCTGCAGTACGCGGCGAAGCCCGATGCCGAGGTCGTCGCCGCCGTCCTCGCGGCCATGCCCGGGGCCGCCCCGGCGCCCGACGGCCTCCTCGTCCGCGCCTGCGTGGACCGATGGACGGGAGTCGCCGGCGTCTCCGCCCTCCCCGGCGGCGTGCCCCTGCGGCCCGTGCGCCGGCGACACTGCCCCGACCCCCGCTGGCCCCGGCTGCAGTTCATCGGCGACTACCTCTACGACGCGACCCTCTGCGGAGCCGTCGACGCGGTCGTGTACGGCGTGTCGCGCCTCGAGGAGCTGATCGGCGCGAGCTCCGCTCGCGCCGCCGGCGGCTCCGACGTCTTCGGCACCGCGCCCGCCGCGGCCGGTGCGTCGCCGTCCTCTCCCCGATCCGCCTTCTTCCTCGACGAACGCCGCGTTCGGTAGGGCGCCGGGCGGGGCCGTCAGGCGACGATCGGCAGGCCTGATCCCGCCGCGCACCCCGCGGAGCGGCCGGTGGTCATCGGTCGGGCGATCGGCTCCTGCAGGGTGAGGCAGTGCAGCGTCCCCAGGCCCAGGACCAGGTCGACGGCGTGGATGCCCACCACCTCGCGGTCGGGGAACAGCTCGGCCAGGCGGCCGAGGGCCACGCGGTCGGCCGGATCGTTGAAGGTCGGCACCAGGACCAGACGGTTGGCGACGTAGAAGTTCAGAAAGCTGGCGGGCAGCCGCTGGCCGCCGAACCGGAGCGGCCGGGGCATCGGCAGCGTGACCACCGTGAGAGGCCGGCCTCCCACCCGGGCCGCCAGCAGGCGCCGCAGGTTGTCGGCGAGCGGCGCGTGGTTCTCGTCGGCGGGGTCCGGCTCGGACGCGGCGACCACGGTGGTCGGGCCGACGAACCGCGCGACGTCGTCCACGTGGCCGTGGGTGTCGTCGCCGGCGATGCCGCGTCCCAGCCAGACGACGGTGTCGACGCCGAGGTAGGCCTGCAGCGCCCGCTCGACGTCCCCCCGGTCCATGCCCGGGTTTCTCGGCTGCACCACCGCGTCTAGCAGGCACTCCTCGGTCGCCAGCGCGGCCCCGGCCCCGTTGACGTCGATGCTTCCCCCTTCGAGGACCATCGGCCGCCGCCGGGCGCCGACGCGCGGCACGACGCGCCGCACCCGCCTCGCGGCGGCGATGCGGCCCGGCAACCGGTTGTCGTGGGCCCAGTCGTCGTACCTGGCCCAGCCGTCGAAGCGCCAGTCCACCAGAGCGACCTCGGCCGGCGCCTCCCGGGTGGCGGCGCGCCGCACGAAGGTGCCGCCCGAGTCGCGGACCCAGCTTCGGTTCGTCGGGAACCGGTGAACCCCCACGCTCCCCGGATCGACCCCGGCCCGGGTCAGCCGCCCGAGGGCCCGCCGCTCGGCGCCCGCGTCCGGGAACACGATCTCGACCGGCTCGACCGCCGCGAGCCGGCGTACGATCTCGACGTAGCACCACCGGACCGCCTCGATCTTGCCCGGCCAGTCCGAGCGGTTGTGGGGCCACGCGAGCCACGTCGCGCGGTGGGGCTCCCACTCGGCCGGCATGGTGTGCCGGCCCTCCACGGCCGGGGTGGGCGGCAGCGGCGGGGCCGGGCGTCTTCGGGAGGGTCGGGGCGCCACGGTCTAGCCGTCGGGCGCCGGGCCGCGGCCCGGAGACTCGTCGAGCAGGCGGGCGGTCAGGCCCGCATAGCTGTCCACGCGGCGATCCCGGAGAAACGGCCATCCCTGCCGCTGGCGCTCGACCGCCCCGCCGTCGCACTCCGCCAGCACCACCTCGTCTCCGTCGCTCGACCCCTCGGCGAGAATCCGCCCCGCCGGGTCGCAGACGAACGACCCGCCCCAGAACTGCAGCCCCCGGCCGGGCGGCCCCTCGTGCCCCACCCGGTTGACGGCGGCGACGAAGACGCCGTTGGCGATGGCGTGGGCCCGCTGCACGGTGCGCCACGCGTCGTGCTGGGCGGCCCCTTCGGTGTCGCGCTCGGCCGGGTGCCAGCCGATGGCGCTCGGATAGACGATGAGGTCCGCGCCGCCCAGCGCGCTCAGCCGGGCGGCCTCGGGAAACCACTGGTCCCAGCAGATCAGGGGGCCGACCCGCGCGAACCGCGTCTCGAAGACGGGGTAGCCGAGGTCGCCGGGCGTGAAGTAGAACTTCTCGTGGTAGAGCGGATCGTCGGGGACGTGGGTCTTGCGGTAGCGGCCCAGCAGGGCGCCGTCGGCGTCGATGACCGCGACCGCGTTGTGGTAGACGCCGGCCGCCCGCCGCTCGAAGACGGGAACCAGCAGCACGACGTCGAGGGCGGCGGCGAGGGCGGCGCACCGGGCGGTGGTCGGCCCGGGCACCGGCTCGGCGAGCTCGAAGTTGGCCGCGTCCTCGCGCTGGCAGAAGTAGCGGGAGCTGAAGAGCTCCTGCAGGCAGACGATCTGGGCGCCCCGCGCCGCCGCCTGACGGATCAGGCCGACCGCGGTCTCGACGTTGGCGGCCGCGGAGTCGCGGCAGGCCATCTGCACCAGGCCGACCGTGAACCGCGGAGTCTCAGAGGTCGACATCGGGCGCCCGAGAGGCCGGTCGTCCGCTGAAGCCGTGCCGGGCGCGCAGACGATCAGCCCTCGATCTGCAGCACCTGCAGCTCGCGCTCCGCGTTCGGGAAGTAGAGCGAGGTGGGGAACTCGTCCATGATGCGCTGGAACGCGGCCCGGGCATCGTCCGACCGGCCGGCGAGCCGGTAGGCGTGCCCCAACTGCATCAGGACGCCGTCGACGGGCAGGGACGCCTCCGGGGCGGAGACCGACGACGGCTCGAGCAACGCGATCGCCTCGTCGTAGGCGCCGCGGGACATCTCCACGCTCGCCAGCCCCAGGGTCGCCATGCGGCCGTAGACGCCGCCCTCGTCGCTGCCGATCACCTGCCGGTAGTGCTCCGCCGCCTCGTCGTGCCGGCCGAGGGCGGCGAGGGCGGCGGCGGCCCGGTACCGGGCGGTGATGCCGGACGGCGTGCCCGGGTAGGCATCCGCCGTCTCGAGCAGCTTCGGCAGCGAGGCCGACATCTTGGCCTCGATCGTGGGATAGGAACCGGGGGGCTGGGTGAACGGCGGCTCGGCCGCGTCCGCTTCCCCGGCCGCCGCATCGGCCGGCGGCGGCACGACCGGGGCGTCCGCGACCACGAGCGCCTCGGCGAGCAGGACTCCCGCCGTCGCCTCCGCCCGCTCGGACCACCACACGTAGCCGCCGAACAGAACGACGGCGGCGAGGGCGACGCCGCCGGCGATCACGAGGCCGGTCACCCAGCTCTCGGCCCGGTCCTGGAGCCGGGCCATCGCCACGGCGAAGGCGTTCTCCTTCAGGTGATGCCGCTCACTCCGCTTCATTCGTGTCTTCCTGCCTGTTGCCCGGTGCTGCCCGGTGATCTCGCATCGATCTTCGCCGAAAGTGTACCAGAGTCTCAGCTCCGGCGAGGCCCCGATTGGCGCGCGTGCCTGGATTCGAACCAGGGGCCTACCGCTTAGGAGGCGGTCGCTCTATCCGACTGAGCTACACGCGCGTATCGGGTAACGCACCAGTGTAGCAGAGGCCGGGCCTTGCCGGGCGCCTCGACGTCGAGGGCGGCGGGTCGGCGGCGAGGCCGCGTGCCGCCGGGTCCAGCGCCGCGGCGACCCTGGTCACAGGTTCCACGGCAGCATCGGCTTCAGCGGATAGCCGGACTCATCGAGCAGCCAGGCCGGGCGACGGTGGGACACCGCGGCGGAGCGGGTGAGGTCGATGGCGCCGGCCAGCGACTCGCGCTCCCCCAGGGTGGTCTCGCCCACCCGGACCACCCAGTTTCCGCGGCCGTCCCCCCGCGGCCGGTGAGAGCAGATCACGTCGTGGGATTCGTCCGGAGACTGGAACATGTACGGCTTTTCGGCCGAACCGCGCGAGAGCAACAGCCCTCCCGCCCCACGCCCGCTCCGGCGGCCCCCCGGGGCCGGCGGCGCCCCATGCGGGGCGGTGCGAACGCCGCCCGCGCGCCCGGGCGGCCCTCGTCGGGCGCCGGGTTCGGCAGGAGGCGCGGGCCCCTACACCGCCCCGTACGCGAGCATGGCGTCGGCGACCTTGACGAAGCCGGCGACGTTGGCGCCGCGCACGTAGTCCACCCCGCCCCTGCCGTCGTCGCCGTGGGCGCAGCACTTCTCGTGGATGTCGGCCATGATGGTCCGCAGCCGTTCGTGGACCTCCTCGCGGGACCAGCTCATGCGCAGCGCGTTCTGGCTCTGCTCGAGGCCGGACACCGCCACCCCGCCCGCGTTGGCGGCCTTGGCGGGGCCGAAGAGGACGCCGGCGGCGAGGAAGCGCCCGGTGGCCTCGAGGCTGCACGGCATGTTGGCGCCCTCGGCGACGGCCCGGACGCCGTTCGCGATCAGGATCTCGGCGTCGCCGGCGTCGAGCTCGTTCTGGGTTGCGCACGGCAGCGCGACGTCGCAGGGCACCCCCCACGGCCTGGCCCCGGGGTGATAGGCGCAGCCGAACCGGTCGGCGTAGGCCGAGATGCGCCCGCGGCGGACCTCCTTCAGGTCCTTGACGAACGCCAGCTTCTCCGCGTCGATGCCGTCCGGGTCGTGCACGAACCCGCCCGAGTCGGACAGGGTGACCACCCGGGCCCCGAGGTCGAGGGCCTTCTCGACCGCGTAGATCGCCACGTTGCCCGAGCCGCTGATGGCGCAGGTCCGCCCCGCGATCCCCTCGCCGCGCCGGTTCAGCATGTTCTCGACGAAGTAGACGCAGCCGTATCCCGTCGCCTCGGTGCGGATGAGGCTGCCGCCGAAGGCGACGCCCTTGCCGGTGAGGGTGCCGGCGAACCGGTTGTTGATGCGCTTGTACTGGCCGAAGAGGTACGAGATCTCCCGCGCTCCGACCCCGATGTCGCCGGCCGGCACGTCGACGTCCTCGCCGATGTGGCGGGCGAGCTCGGTCATCATCGAGTGGCAGAACCGCATGACCTCGGCGTCGCTCTTCCCCTTGGGGTTGAAGTCGGCACCGCCCTTGGCCCCGCCCATCGGCAGGCCGGTGAGGCTGTTCTTGAAGGTCTGCTCGAAGCCGAGGAACTTCAGCACCGAGAGGGTCACGTCGCGGTGGAACCGCAGCCCCCCCTTGTAGGGGCCGATGGCGTTGTTGAACTGCACGCGGTAGGCGCGGTTGGTGCGGACGCGGTTGCGGTCGTCGAGCCAGCACACGCGGAAGACGATGATGCGGTCGGGCTCGGTCATGCGCTCGAGGATGCCGCCCTCGGCGTACCGGGGGTGGTCGCGCATGAAGGGGATGAGCGACCCCATGACCTCCTTCACGGCCTGGTGGAACTCGGGCTCGCCGGGGTTGCGGCGAATCAGGCCGCGCATGAAACGATCGAGGTCCAGGTCGGCCATGACGCCCCGCTCTCCATCCTGTCCAGGCCGGCCGTGACGCCCGGCTCTCTCTGTCCGACCCGGGCGACAGGGGGCCGGCGGCGGGCATCCACGCCGCGGTCGGCGGTGACGCCCGGCTCCCCGCCGCCCGCCGCCGTTGCACGGCGGAAGCGCCTCAAGCGCCTCGGCGGGTCGAACCCGGGTCCGCCGCCGGTTCCGTCTCCGACAGCTCCTTCAGCTCCCGCGACACGCGGACGTACTCTTCGTACCGGCGCTGGTACTGCTCGAGCTTCTCCCGCTCCAGGGCCTCCAGGCGAGCCCGCAACGGCGGCGCCGTCTCGTCGGTGGCCCGTTCCAGCTCCGCCTCGACGGCCTCGCGCCGGGTACGATGCTCCGCGTCCTGGCGGCGTTCCCAGTCGAGCCAGTCGGTGCTCCACCGGGCGTGCGCCGCCTCGAGCTCCGCCTGACCGAACGGAAACCGGCGTTGCCCGTCTCCGTCCAGCACCGCGAAGGCCCGCGGGAAGGCCCGCCGGCCCGCGCGGGCGACGGGATACCAGGCGAGCAGGGCCCGCGGGTCGGTGCGGGCCCGCTCGCAGGCGGGGCCGAAGGTTGCGAGCAGCCCGAGGAGCTGCGCCTCCCGCCGCCGCGCCGCCAGGGCGTTCCCGACCAGGAACGCGCCGACCCCGATGGCCGCGGCGACCGCCAGCAACGCCAGCTCGACCATGGTGCGCTCGCCAGTCAGTACTGCAGGCCGACGACGAGCGGCGTCTCACCCAGCCGCTGCCGCCCGTCGAGAAAGGTCAGCTCGACGAGAAGCGCGACGCCCACCACCACCCCCCCGGTCCTCTGCACCAGGTCGCGGGCGGCGGCGGCGGTGCCGCCCGTGGCGAGGAGATCGTCGACGATGAGCACCCGCTGGCCGGTCTCGATGGCGTCCTCGTGGATCTCGAGAGCGTCCGACCCGTACTCCAGCTCGTAGGACTGCCGGAGGGTGGCGGCCGGCAGCTTCCCCGGTTTCCGGACAGGCACGAAGCCGGCGCGCAACCGGTCGGCGATCGCCGCGCCCAGGATGAACCCGCGGCTCTCGATGCCCGCCACCAGATCGATGCGCTCGGCGCGGAACGGCTCGGTCAACCCCTCCACCACGTCCGACAGGCCCGCGGGATCGCGGATCAGGGTCGTGATGTCGCAGAAGTTGATGCCCGGCTTCGGAAAGTCCGGAACGTGCCGAATCTTCGCTTTCAGGTGCTCCATGTGGGTCTCGTCGTCCTCTGCTCCCCGCCGCCCTCGCGGCGAAGACGCCTACCCGAGCTCGATGCGGAACCCCGACGCCGCGGCGCCGGGCGTCGTCTCCGTCACCGCGACGGCCTCGACACGCGCGGCCGGCGGGCCCTGCCGAAGCGTTCGCTCGAACCGTGCCATCGCCTCCGCGTCGCCCTCGGCCTCGACCTCGACCCGCCCGTCGGCGAGGTTCCGCACGAATCCGCGGAGCCCTTCCCGGGCCGCGGCGTCGCGCGCATGGAACCGGTACCCGACGCCCTGCACCCGCCCGGAAACCACGAACCGCCTCGCAACGATCACTCCGCCCCCGCCACGCCGGGCCCCCGCATGCCGGCGTCCCGAACACGTCCGCGCCCCCACGGCCCGCGCCGAGGCGGCACGCAACGGCACCACGCAGCCGGGAGCCGACCCCAAGACCCGCCACGGGGGTTGCCTCGGGCAGGGCCACCCGGCGCATCTGTGCCCGCCACGCCGGGGTAGGACAGGCCGCGGGTGGCGCAACGGATCGGCGCCGCGCGGCCCGGGGCCGACCTGCGCCGGCCCCACTCGGCAGCGCGCGATTATATCCGACCCGGCCGCCCGGAGCTTCGCGAGGACTCGCAAGGGAAGAGGAAACCGACGACGAAGGAAGGATGGTCGGGGCGAGAGGATTTGAACCTCCGACCCCTCGGTCCCGAACCGAGTGCTCTACCAGGCTGAGCCACGCCCCGACACGATCAACTATCTTACCTCAACCTCATCCGATTCGGCGAGAAATTCGACCGCGCCGAGGGCGGCGTGGTTGGTCCAGTCGGGATGCAGCGGCGTGACGGAGACCCAGCCGCCCCGAATGGCCTCGTGGTCGGACCGCTCGTTCGGCTCCCAGTCGAGCTGCGCGGAGTCTATGCGGACCGACGTCCGTCCCGCCCCGGCGGCGCCCGTCGTGGCGAAGGCCTGGCGCCGGCTCGCCTGCACCGTGATGCGGATGCCGCGCGGAATCGTGCGCGGAATGTTGACGTTCAGCAGCGTGCGTCGCGGCAACCCCTCGAGCAACACCGCCTCCGCGAGCTGCCGGGCGATGTAGCCGCCCCCGGCATAGTCCATCCGCGGGCTGCGCTGCAGCGAGACGGCGATGGCCGGGGCCCCGAGCAGCGTCCCTTCCAGGGCCCCGGCCACGGTGCCTGAGTAGGTCACGTCGTCACCGATGTTCAGCCCGTCGTTGATGCCCGACACCACCAGGTCCGGGGCGCCGCCGAGCACCTCCGAGGCCGCGATGTTCACGCAATCGGCCGGCGTGCCGTCGACCGAGTGCCACCCCGGCGCCACCTCCCGCAGCTCGAGCGGTCGCCTCAGGGTGAGGCCGTGGCCGACGGCGCTGCTCTGCTCCGCGGGCGCGACCACCGTCACCCGGCCGAGGGCGGCGAGGGCGTCGGCCAGCACCCGCAGCCCTTCGGCCTCGATGCCGTCGTCGTTGGTGACGAGAATCTGTCGCATGTCAGCCAGGGCGGGTGCTTGCGGAACCTCGGGACGCGCCGGGGGCGACCTGGGACGGTGGTCGTTTCAACCGCGCCGACTGCACTCGGGTTCGGCCCGTCTTCCGCGTGTTTCTGCGCTCGGCACGCGGCAAGAGATCCCGTCACCGCCCCTGCCGCGCGCGCGCCGGATCGATGCCGTGGGGACGCGCCCAGTCGAGCCCCTCGAGGGTGTCGCCGGCGGGACGGTACTCGCAGGCCACCCAGCGCTCGTAGCCCAGCTCGTCGAGCACGTCGAACAGGTACGGATAGTGTACTTCCTGCGAGCCGTCCGGCTCGTGCCGGCCGGGCACGCCGGCGATCTGGATATGGCTGATGACGTCGAGGTTGGCCTTGATGGTCTCGGCGAGAAAGCCCTCCATGATCTGCATGTGGTAGACGTCGTACTGCAGAAAGACGTTGTCCTCCCCGACCCTGTCGATGATGCGGCGGGCGTCGGCGGTACGGGTGAGGAAGTAGCCGGGCATGTCGTGCGTGTTGAGCGGCTCGAGCAGCAGCCGCACCCCCAGCGGCCGGGCCGACGCCGACGCCCGGCGCAGGTTGGCCACGAAGGTGGCCTCCGCCCGCGCGTCGTCGGTGACTCCCGCCGGGCAGTGCACCTGTCGGCAGCCGGTGGCCCGGCAGTACCCGAGGGCGCGCGCAACCCCCTCGTCGAACTCCGCCTCGCGCCCGGGAACGGCACTCACCATGGACGGCAGGTTGAAGAGGACCGCGTCGAGGCCGCTGTCCCGGTACGCCGCCGCGATCGCCTCGGCGGTGTGCTCGTAGGGGTTCTGGATCTCGGCACCGGTGAACCCGACCCCCGCGGCCAGCCCGAACCGGTCGAGCATGTCGACCTCGCGGAACATCATCGAGAAGTTGGCGGCGAGCTTCGGCATGGTGTCTCGTGGTCCGGCCCCCGCATGTCGCGGCCACCGGACGGGCGTTCATTATAGGGGTACGTCCGCGGGGCGCGGGATAGGGGTACGTCCGCGGGGCGCGGGATAGGGGTACGTCCGCGGGGCGCGGGGGACGGCGCGTGCCACGTCCCACACGCCGCGCACGTCCACAGGCACGTCCGCGGGGCGCGGGCGCTGACCGTGGGCGGCGTGAGCTCCGCAGGCACGTCCGCGGGGCGCGGGGGAAGGCCTCGCGGGACGGGAGGCTATCATGGACGGATGACGACCCGACCGGCAACCTCCGCGCCGTTCGACGCGGTGCTGCTCGTCAGCTTCGGCGGCCCGCAGGGGCTCGACGACATCCGGCCCTTTCTCGCGAACGTGCTGCGCGGCCGCCGCGTGCCTCCCGATCGCGTCGAGGAAGTGGCGCGGCACTACGAGCGCTTCGGCGGCATCTCGCCCATCACGCGGTTGACCCGGCGGCAGGCGGCGGGCCTGCAGGAGCGGCTCGAACGCGACGGCCCCTCGCTGCCCGTCTACGTCGGCATGCGCAACTGGCACCCGTTTCTCGCCGACACCCTGCGGGAGATGGCGGAGGCGGGGGTCCGGCGCGCGGTGGGGCTCATCCTCGCCGGGTTCCGCTCGTGGTCGAGCTGCGGGCAGTACCGCGACAACGTGCTGGCCGCGCGCCGGGAGCTCCGGGCCGGCGGTCATCCCGACGTCGAGGTGTGCTACGTCGGCGACTGGCAGGCCCACGACCGCTTCATCGAGGCCTGGGCGGCGCGCGTCACCGCCGCCCTCGATACGCTGCCCGCGTCAGAGCGGGGCCGGGCGCGGCTCGTGTTCACGGCGCACAGCATCCCCCTCGGCATGGCCGGCGCCGAGACGTATCGCGAGCAGTTGGCGGCTTCGGCCCGGCTCGTCGCCGAGCGCCTGGGACGCCCCGACTGGGCGCTGGTCTTCCAGAGCCGCAGCGGGCGCCCCCAGGACCCCTGGCTCGAGCCCGACGTCTGCGACTACCTGCGGACCGCCGCGGCGGACGGCCTCCGGGCCGCGGTCCTCTGCCCGCTGGGGTTCGTGGCCGACCACGTCGAGGTGCTCTACGACCTCGACGTCGAGGCGGCCGAAGTCTGCGGCGAGCTCGGCATCACCATGCGCCGCGCGGCCGCCGTCAACGACGACCCGCGCTTCCTCGACATGATGGCCGACGTCGTCCGCTCGACCGTCGATCGCTACCGGGGCGGCCGGCCCTTGCCGATCTGCGCCGCGGCGGAGCCGCCGGCCGCCTGATGCGCCGGCTTGCGCGGGCGGCGGCCGCCGCACCCGGCCGCTATCCGGCGACCGGCTCGGCGGCGCAGTGCTTGTCGAACGCCGCCGTCAACTGGGCCGCGATGGCGTACGCGTCCTGGTTCTCGATCTGGTGGCGCTCCATCATGTAGATGAGCTTGCCGTCGCGGAGCAGGCCGATCGCCGGCGACGAGGGTGGATAGCCGGTGAAGTAGGTGCGGGCCCGCTCGGTGGCCTCGATGTCGGCGCCCGCGAACACCGTGGCGACGTGGTCGGGCTTGACGGCATGCTGCAGCGAGAGTGCCACCCCCGGCCGGGCCTTGCCGGCGGCACAGCCGCACACCGAGTTGACGACGACCATCGTCGTTCCCGGCGTCCGGGTCAGGGCCTGGTCGACGTCCGCCGCCGTCCGCAGCTCGCGGACGCCGAACCGGGTCAGCTCTTCGCGCATCGGCGCGATCATGAATTCTGGATACAAGCGAATGCTCCTTTCCGTGCTTTGCCGCCACTCAGAGTAGCACACGACTCGCGCGCTCCGTCCGAGCGCGGCGCATCGGGTACGCTCCCCCACCGTCTCCGCCGGCGAGCACGGGCACCGTGGAAGACCCGTCGAGCCCACGCGGATCGGGACGGGCTTCCCCGGGGCCGGACCGTGGAAGGACGTGCCCTCCCCGTGTCGGCCGGCCGACATGCGGTCATGCGTCGCCCCGCAGGCTGGCCGCGGCGATGCGGCGGTTGAACGCGAGCAGCAGGGCCAGCGCGATGCCCCACTGGAGCAGGCACGTTCCGAGCGAGCCGACCCGCAGCGGGTTCCACCACCCGGCCGGATCGAACACCGCCACCGCCTGGTACGTCCACCACGTGAACATCGCCAGGAACTCCAGCGGCAGCAGCCACGTCACCACCCACTCCCACGCGCGCCCGGCCTGCAGGTGGCCGGCCGACCGGTCGACCAGCTCGCGCCGAAACCGGCCGACCCCGAACCGCCGCACCCCCATCGCGATGAACAGGCCGCTGATCATGAGGGCGAGCCCCCACACCCAGTCCTGGTTCTCGAAGACGGACAGGCTCGCCGCCGACGGCGCCCCCCCCACGATGACGGCCGCGGTGACCCAGCGGATCGCCCGCGGCCGCGGCATGCCGGTGTCCATCAGGATGCGCGTGGCGAGCTCGAACATCGCGATCAGCGACGACAGGGCCGCGCAGAACAGGGCGAGGAAGAAGAGCGGCAGGAAAACCGCGCCGGCCGGGATGCGCTCGAAGAGCTGCGGAATCCAGATGAACGTCAGGCCGGTGTTGCCGCTGGCCATCACCGCGAGCGCCTCGTTCTCGGCGAGTATCGCGAACGCCGTGGGCACGATGGCCATGCCGGCGAGCAGCGAGGCGGTGTTGTTGCCGAATCCGATGGCGGTGGAGTTGAGCACGACGTCCTCTTCGCGCTTCACGTACACCGCGTAGGTGAGGATGAGCCCCCACCCCGCCCCCGTCGACCACGCCGACTGGGTCAGCGCCTCGAGCCACGTGCGGTAGCTGCCGAGCAGCGACAGGTCGGGGTTGAAGAGGAAGCCGAGCCCCCGCCCCGCCCCCGGCAGGGTCACCGAGCGCACCACCGCCACCACCAGCAGGCAGAACAGCGTGGGGATGAGCACCCGGTTGGCCCGCTCGATGCCGGCGACCACCCCCCGGCTGATGACGGCGGCGGCAATGAGCACCGCCACGATCTGGAACGCGAGCGGCTGCCACACCGAGGCGCTGAAGGTCGTCCAGTACTCCTCGGCGGCCGCGCCCTGCAGGCTGCCGAGCAGGGTCACCGTGAAGTACTTCAGCGTCCAGCCGGTGACCACCGAGTAGTAGAACAGGATCATCACGCTGGTGACGGCGACGAACCCGCCCATCCACGCGCAACGCCGTCCCACCAGATCGGCGAAGGCCCCGATGACCCCGCGACGGCTGCCGCGGCCGAGGCCGAACTCGGCGATCAGCAGGGGCAGGGACCAGAGGAACAGGAACAGCAGCCAGGGAATCAGGAACGCGGCCCCACCGTTCTCGGCCGCGACCCGGGGAAACCGCCACAGGTTGCCGGTGCCGACGGCCATCCCCAGCCCCGCGAGGATGAGCCCCCAACGCGACGAGAACCGGTCTTGTGCTGCCATGCCGAGGGAACTATCGGCCATTGCGGAACGTCAATCAAGATGCTATTGTCGATATAAAAATATATGCCTTGATTACACTTAGATTCTGGCTCTCGCGCGACGAGTCTTCCGCGTACCTCGCACACGTCAACCCGTCGAGGATGCGCGGTGACCCGTCGGAAACCCGAGAGCCGGCGCCATGAAACGCCACGGACGACGGAAGAAGGAGAGAACCATGAACCTCAAGCGCTATACCGAGAAATCGCAGGAGGCGGTGCTGGCCGCGCAGCAGCTCGCGGAGCGGCACCACCACCCGCAGATCGAGCCCGAGCACCTGCTCGTCGCCCTCGTCGATCAGCCCGACGGCGTGGTGCCGGCGGTGCTGCGGCGGCTGGGCGTCGAGCCGGCCCGGCTTCTCCAGGAAGGCCGGGAAGGGCTGTCTCGGCAGCCGCAGGCCCACGGCGGGGCCGAGGCCGGCCCGTCGCCCCGCCTGCGCGCGGTGGCGCAGACGGCGGAAAGCGAGGCCGAGCGGCTGAACGACGACTACGTCAGCACCGAGCATCTCCTGCTGGCCGTCGCCCAGGAGGGCGGCCGGGCCGCGGCGGCCCGGCTGTTGGCGGCGCACGGGGTCACGTCGGCGCGGGTCCTCGAGGCGCTGTCCGCGGTGCGCGGCAGCCAGCGGGTCACCGACCCGCATCCCGAGGGCAAGTACGAGGCGCTCGAGCGCTACGGCCGCGACCTGACCGAGGCGGCGAAGCAGGACCGGCTCGACCCCGTCATCGGACGCGACGACGAGATCCGGCGCACGCTGCAGGTGCTCTCGCGCCGCACCAAGAACAACCCCGTCCTCATCGGCGAGCCGGGGGTCGGCAAGACCGCCATCGTCGAGGGCCTCGCCCATCGCATCGCGCGGGGCGACGTGCCGGAGGGCCTGAAGGACAAGCGCATCATCAGCCTCGACCTCGGGGCGCTCGTCGCGGGCGCGAAGTACCGGGGCGAGTTCGAGGAGCGCCTCAAGGCGGTCCTGAAGGAGATCGCCGACTCGGAGGGCCGCATCGTCCTGTTCATCGACGAGCTGCACACGGTGGTGGGGGCGGGTGCGGCCGAGGGCGCCATCGACGCCTCGAACCTCCTCAAGCCGATGCTCGCGCGCGGCGAGCTGCACACCATCGGCGCCACCACCCTCGACGAGTACCGGAAGCACATCGAGAAGGACGCCGCCCTCGAGCGGCGCTTCCAGCCCGTGCTCGTCTCCGAGCCGACGGTCGAGGACACCATCAGCATCCTGCGCGGGCTGCGCGAGCGCTACGAGATCCACCACGGCGTGCAGTTCAAGGACGCCGCGCTGGTGGCCGCCGCCACCCTCTCCCACCGCTACATCGCCGACCGCTTCCTGCCCGACAAGGCCATCGACCTCGTCGACGAGGCGGCGGCGAAGCTGCGGACGGAGATCGACTCGCTGCCGGCGGAGCTCGACGAGGTCGAGCGGCGCATCATGCAGCTCGAGATCGAGCGCGAGGCGCTGCGCAAGGAGAAGGACGCGGCGTCGGCCGAGCGCCTCGAACGGCTCGAGCGCGAGCTCGCCGACCTCAAGGAGACCCGCACCCGCCTGCATGCCCAGTGGCAGCAGGAGAAGGCGGCGATCCAGGCGACCCGCGGGCTCACCGAGGAGCTCGAGCAGGTGCGCCTCGCCATCGAGCGGGCCCAGCGCGAGGGCGACTACGCCCGCGCGTCGGAGCTGCAGTACGGTCGGCTGCCCGAGCTCGAGCGCGAGATCGCGGCGCAGGCGCCGCCGGCCGGCGAAGAGAGCGGGCACGAGGGCCGCATGCTCAAGGAGCAGGTCGACGACACGGACATCGCCGAGGTCGTCAGCCGGTGGACCCACATCCCCGTGAGCCGGCTCGTCGAGGGCGAGATCGAGAAGCTGCTGAGAATGGAGGGCCGGCTCCACGAGCGCGTGGTCGGGCAGGACGAGGCGGTCACCGCGGTGTCGAACGCCATCCGCCGGGCCCGCGCCGGGCTCCAGGACCCGGCGCGCCCCCTGGGCAGCTTCATCTTCCTCGGACCGACCGGGGTCGGCAAGACCGAGCTCGCCCGCGCCCTCGCCCGGTTCCTGTTCGACGACGAGCGCGCGATGATCCGCATCGACATGACCGAGTACCAGGAGAAGCACACGGTGGCGCGGATGATCGGGGCGCCCCCCGGCTACGTGGGCTACGACGACGCGGGGCAGTTGACCGAGGCGGTGCGGCGCCGGCCCTACGCGGTGGTGCTCTTCGACGAGGTCGAGAAGGCCCACCCGGACGTGCTCAACGTGCTGCTGCAGCTACTCGACGACGGGCAGCTCACGGACGGCAAGGGCCGCAGGGTCGACTTCAAGAACGCCGTCGTGATCATGACGTCGAACCTGGGCAGCGAGCTCATCGCGGCGCAGGCCGGCCGCGCCGGCGGCGGCGACGAGGCGGTGCGGGGTCGCGTCTTCGAGGCCCTGCAGGCGCATTTCCGGCCCGAGTTCATCAACCGCATCGACGACGTCATCGTGTTCCACGCGCTGGGCCGCGACCACGTCCGCGAGATCGTGCGCATCCAGCTCGACCGGCTCACCGAGCGCCTGGCGGACCGCCGGATGACCATCGAGCTGTCCGACGCGGCGCTCGACCTGCTCGCCGAGCGCGGCTTCGATCCGGTGTACGGGGCGCGTCCGCTGAAGCGCACGGTGCAGCGGATGGTGCTCGACCCGCTGGCGCGGCGCCTGCTGGAGCACGAGCTGCGAGAGGGGGCGCACGTCCGGGTGGACGCGGCCGGAGAGGAGTTGGCGTTCGAGACGGCGGAGCCCGCCGCCGCGTGACGGCCGGCGGGCGGCGTCTACTCCGCGGAACCGGCCGCCGGGGCGGCCTCGCACGCCTGGAAGTCGACGGTCTTGTGCGAGCCGTCGCAGAACGGCCGGTTCTCGGAGGCGCCGCAGCGGCACAGCGCGAACGGCCGGCGCGCCACCGGGTAGGCGTTGCCGTTCCAGTCGACGAGGGTCACGTCGTCGCCGGTGACCAGGTAGGGGCCGTTCTCCCGGACCTTGATTTCCGCCATCGGGTCATCCCATCTTCTGCATCGAGGCCAGGAAGTCCTGGTTCGATCGCGTCTTGGACATCTTGTCGAGCAGCAGCTCCATCGCCTCGACCGCCGACAGCGGGTTCAGCACCTTCCGCAGCACCCACACCCGGTTGAGGTCCTCGGGCCCGAGCAGCAGCTCCTCCTTCCGGGTGCCGCTCTTCTGGATGTCGATGGCCGGGAAGACCCGCTTGTCGACCAGCTTGCGGTCGAGGTGGATCTCCATGTTGCCGGTCCCCTTGAACTCCTCGAAGATGACGTCGTCCATGCGGGAGCCGGTGTCGACGAGGGCGGTGGCCATGATGGTGAGCGAGCCGCCCTCCTCAATGTTCCGCGCCGCGCCGAAGAACCGCTTCGGCTTCTGCAGCGCGTTCGAGTCGAGGCCGCCCGACAGCACCTTGCCCGAGGGCGGGATGACCGTGTTGTAGGCGCGGGCGAGCCGCGTGACCGAGTCGAGCAGGATGAACACGTCCTTCT
The DNA here is from genome assembly GCA_965261285.1 of Vicinamibacterales bacterium. GTDB lineage: Bacteria > Acidobacteriota > Vicinamibacteria > Vicinamibacterales > UBA8438 > JAJEEA01. The sequence goes on from OZ253457.1 coordinate 2,188,253, forward strand.
TGTGCTCGACGAGGCGCTTGGCCTTCTCGATGACCATCTCGGCCACCTGCACGTGGCGCTGGGCCGGCTCGTCGAAGGTCGACGAGATGACCTCGCCGTCCACCGACCGCTGCATGTCGGTGACCTCCTCGGGCCGCTCGTCGATGAGCAGCACGATGAGGTAGACCTCGGAGTGGTTGGCGGCGATCGACTGCGCGATCGACTGCAGGAGCATCGTCTTGCCGGTGCGCGGGGCGGCCACGATCAGGCCGCGCTGCCCCTTCCCGATCGGGGTCATGAGGTCCATCACCCGGGCCGACAGGTTGTCGGCGGTGGTCTCCAGGGTGACCCGCTCCTCGGGGTACAGCGGCGTCAGGTTCTCGAAGAACAGCTTGTCCCGGGCGAAGTCGGGCGACTCGAAGTTGACCGCCTCGACCTTGATCAGCGCGAAGTAGCGCTCGCCCTCCTTGGGGGGCCGGATCTGGCCGGAGACGGTGTCCCCCGTCTGCAGGTCGAACTTGCGGATCTGCGACGGCGAGACGTAGATGTCGTCGGGGCCGGGCAGGTAGTTGTAGTCCGGGGCCCGGAGAAAGCCGAACCCGTCCGGCAGCACCTCGAGCACGCCCTCCGAGAAGATGAACCCGCTCTGCTCTGTCTGCGCCTTCAGGATCTGGAAGATCAGCTCCTGCTTGCGCATGCCGGTCGCGCCCGCGACGCTGAGGTCCTTGGCGACCTGCGTCAGCTTGGCGATGCTCATGTCCTTGAGCTCGCCGATGTTCAGGCCGTTGGCGCGGCGGTTGGGCTTGGGCGGCGGCTCCGCGGCGGCCGTCTCGGCCGGGGCCTGGGCGGGGGGATGGGTGGACGGGCGCGCTGGTGTGCGCTTCTGGTTCGTCGGCATTGGGAGATCAACTGGAGGTAGAAGTTCGTGAGCCGTGCGTGAGGCGGCCGCGAGGCATCCCGCACGAGGCCCGTGACGAGGAATGACTGTCGAAAGCGAGTATAGGCACGCCCCAACTGACGTGTCAACCCGGCCCGCGCGGGCCGATCGGCCGCGTTGCGCGGCGCCGGACTCAGTAGAAGGCGGGGCTCTCGCCGATGCCGACGATGCTGCAGTCGAGGATCGGCTCGAGGCCGAGGGCCCGGGCCCGCGCCACGACGGCGGCGCCGTCGGCGCCGGGGTTCAGCCAGACCTCCTCGATCCCCTTCCGGGCGATCTCCTCGATGACCGCCTCGCCGGCCGCCGGCTCGAGATAGACGGTCGCGAGGTCGATGGGGCCCGCGACGTCGAGCACCGACGAGTACGCCGGCAGCCCCTCGACGGCGTCGGCGGCCGTCGTGATCGGCACGACCTCGTAGCCGGCGTGCCGGAACGCCCGGACCGCCTTGTTGCCGAACTTCCGCCGGTCTCGCGACGCACCGACGACGGCGACGACTCGGGGCATGCGGCAGTATACCCCCGGCCACCCGAACGGGCGCGGGGAACGCCGCCCCCGTATACAATCGCGCCGTGTCCGCGCGCGCTGCGCTCGTCATCGCGGGTCTCGCGTTCCTGACGTTCTTCGTCGGGCTCGGCCGGCCGGCCATCACCGATTCCGACGAGGCGTTCTACGCCCAGGCGGGGCGGGAGATGGTCGAGACCGGCGACTGGACGACCCCCCGCTACAACGGCGGGTACCGGTTCGAGAAGCCGGTGCTGTTCTACTGGCTGGTGGCCCTGGGCTATCTGGCGGCGGGGGCCGGCGAGCTCGCGGCGCGGGCGCCGTCGGCCCTCGCGGGGCTCGGCCTCGCGCTGGCCGCGTTCGCGTGCGCGCGCCGGTGGTACGACGACGAGACGGCGTTCCTCGCCGGGGCCGTCACCGCCACCAGCTTCGGGTACGTGGCGATGGCGCGGCAGGCCCTGCCCGATCTCGCCCTCGCCTTCTTCATCACCGCCGCGACGTGGGCCGCGTTCGAGGCCCTGGTCGTCCCGCAACCGGCCGGCGGGCGCCGGCGGCGATGGCTCGTCGCGGCCGGCGTCGCCCTCGCCGCCGCGTTTCTCACCAAGGGTCCGGTGGGACTCGTCCTGCCCGCGCTGGCCGTCGGGCCGCCGGCGGTCTGGCGCTGCGTCGTCGAGGCCCGGCGCGCGGGCCGCGGCCCGGGGCCGCTCGCCGGGCTGGCCGGCGACGTGGGCCTGCTCGCGGCGATCTGCCTGGTCGTGGCCCTGCCCTGGTTCGCGGCGATGACCGCGACGCACGGGACCGGGTACCTGGAGCGGTTCTTCATCGACGAGAACGTGGAACGGTTCGCGACCGCCCGCTACGTCCGCGACAACGACCCGCGGCCGTTCTGGTACTACGTGCCGATCGTCGTCGGCGGACTCCTGCCCTGGTCGCCCCTCATGCTCGTCTGGTGGCGGCCGCTTCGCCGGACGCTGGCCGGGGCCCGGCGGATCGCGCCGGTCGAGGTCTGGCTCGGCCTGTGGGCGCTGGCGCCCCTGGTCTTCTACTCGGCGTCGGTCGGCAAGCAGCCGCGCTACGTGCTGCCGATCCTGCCCCCGCTGGCCATCCTCCTCGCCCGGGCCGTCTCGCGGGCCCTGGCCAGGCGGGCGGCGGGCGAGGGCGGGCGGGATCGGCTCGTGGCGGCCGGCGGGACGATATCGGGCCTGGTGCTGCTGATCTTCGCGGCGGCGTTGGCCAGGGCCGGCCCCGCGCTGCTGAGCGACGGCCCCGCGACCACGATACGGGTCGCGTCGATCCTGATCGCCCTGGCGGGCGTCGGGGTGGTGCTGGCGGCGCGGTCGCCGCGCCAGCGGCGCCTTCCCGTCGCGCTCGCCGCCGCCGCCGTGGTCACGGCCCTGAGCCTGCAGTACTCGGTCCTGTCCCGGCCCGGGCCGGAGCCGGTCGAGCGGATGGCGGCCCTCGTCCGCGCGGCGGGCGGGGACGACGTGCCGTACGGCCGCTACCGGGTCTTCGTGCGCAACCTGCTGTACTACGTCGGCCGGCCCCACGTGGACCTGTTCACGCCCGGGCAGCTCCAGGCGTTCCTCGCCTCGTCCGGGCCGGTCCTGTGCGTGCTGACCGACACCGACCTCGAGCAGGCCCGGGCGGCAGGGGCGACGGCGTACGAGCTCGGGCGCGTCGCCTACCTCGACACCGGCCGCCTGCAGTTCCGGACCCTGCTGCGGCCCGACCCCGCCACCGACCTGCAGACCGTGGTGCTCGTCAGCAACCGGGCGCCGCCGTGACGCCCGAGGCCATGAACGGGGAGCCGGGCGCGACCACGCCCGTGCCCCGGTTGCGGGCCGATCAGACCACGAGGGAATCGGTGACGCGGGCCCTCTCGGCCAGGCGGGCCTCGACGAGCTCGGGGACGAGGCCGCGGATCGATCCCCCGAGGGCGAAGACCTCCCGGACGAGCCGCGAGCTGAGGTAGGTGTAGGACTCGGCCGGCATCATCAGGACGGTCTCGATGGTCGAGCTGAGCCGGCGGTTCATGAGGGCCATCTGCATCTCGAACTCGAAGTCCGAGACCGCCCGCAGCCCGCGCACGATCACGTCCGCCCCGCGCTTCCGGGCGTAGTCGACGAGCAGCCCGTCGAACATGTCGACCTCGACGCCGGGTCGGGACGCGAACACCGCCCGGGCCATCTCGGCGCGTTCGGCGACGCTGAACAGCGGCGACTTCTCGGGGTTGACGAGAATGGCGACGACGATGCGGTCGAAGAGCACCGCCCCCCGCTCGATGATGTCGACGTGGCCGTTCGTCAGCGGGTCGAAGGTGCCGGGATAGACGGCGATACGTTCGGGGCGGTCGGTTGCCATGGCGTGTCACGCTCCCCCGTCCGGGACGGTGGTCTGCATGGTGTCACGCCCGGCGCACCGTCTGTCAACCGCCAGCCGGTAGAACCGGAGGGCGCTGTCGCCGGCGCGCACCGAGCGCAACGCCTCGAGGACGGGCGGGACCGGGGGCTCGACGCGGCGCGCGTGCTCCACCACGAGCCGGCCGTCGGGGGCGAGGCGGGCCGCCGCGGCGGCGAGCATCGGGCCGATGTCGGGCGCGCCGTACGGGGGGTCGAGGAGCATCAGATCGAATTCGCCGCGGGTCAGGCGGCGGAAGTCGGCCGGCAACGCGGCCCGGCGGACCGTGCAGCGGTCGGTGAGGCCGCAGGCCTCGGCGTTGCGGCGGATCAGGGCGACGGCCCGGGGGTCGCGCTCCACGAACACGGCATGAGCGGCGCCCCGGCTCAGCGCCTCCAGGCCGACCGCCCCGGTGCCGGCGCAGCCGTCGAGCACCCGTGCGCCCTCGACGCGCGGACCCAGGACGTCGAAGAGGGTCTCGCGCAGCCGATCCGAGGTCGGGCGCAGGCCCTCCCAGCGTGGCGTCGACAGCCGGCGTCCCTTGTGCGTGCCCGCGATGATGCGCATGCTCGGTCAGGTCCCCGCGAAAGCGCCGCCGACCCGCGGCGACGCCGACCGTCCGTCGCCGGCGGCCCGCGCCGTTCCGCGGCCCCGGGTTCCTGGCCCGCCCATCGTCGCCTTCGACTCCGCTGGGCGCCCAACCAACCCTGGCAGGGGCCTGCACCGTTTCACGTCGCAGGCCCCTACCCTACACCGGCGAGCCCGAACCGCTCCGCCCAGCCCGCGTCGAGCCGGGCCAGCAGGTCGGCGGCGCCGCCCTCGCGCAGGGCGCGCTCCGCCTCGTCGCGGGCCATCTCCATGATGTCGCGGTCGCGGACGAGGTTGGCGACGCGCAGGGCCGGCAGGCCCGACTGCCGGGTGCCCAGCACCTCCCCGGGCCCGCGAAGCTCCAGGTCGCGCTCGGCGAGCTCGAAGCCGTCGCCGGTGCCCGCGACCGCCTCGAGACGCGCACGGCCGACGTCGGACAGGGGCTCCCGGTACAGCAGCCGGCACCAGGCCCGGCCGGGGCCGCGGCCGACGCGGCCCCGGAGCTGATGAAGCTGCGCCAGCCCGAACCGCTCCGCGTGCTCGACGACCATGACGGCGGCCCCGGGCACGTCCACCCCGACCTCGATGACGGTGGTGGCCACGAGCACGTGCACGTCGCCCCGGGCGAACCGGGCCATCACCGCCTCCCGCTCGTCGGGCCTCATGCGCCCGTGGATCACGTCGACGGCGTGGCCGGCGAACCGGCGCGCGAGGGCGTCGACCATCACCGCGGCCGCCTTGAGGTCGACCTTGTCGGACTCGTCGACGAGGGGACAGACGACGTAGGCCTGCCTCCCGCGGCGGAGCTCGCGCTCGACCAGCGCATGCACCGCGTCGCGGCGGGACTCCGGCTCGATCCGGGTGTCGACCGGCGTCCGGCCCGGCGGCCGGTCCCGAATCACCGACACGTCGAGATCGCCGTAGGCGGTGAGGGCGAGGCTGCGGGGAATCGGCGTCGCGGTCATGACGAGCACGTCCGGGCTGCGCCCCTTCTCCCGCAGGGTCGCCCGCTGCCTGACCCCGAACCGGTGCTGCTCGTCGACAATCGCCAGCCCGAGGGCGCGGAACGCCACCGACGGCTGCACGAGCGCGTGGGTCCCGACCGCGAGGTGGGCGTCTCCCGCCGCGAGGGCCGCGAGCGTCTCCCGCCGCGCCTTCGCCCCCTGGCTGCCGGTCAGCGAGACGACCCGGAAGCGCGACCGCGCCAGGAGCGGCCGCAGCGTCAGATAGTGCTGCTCGGCGAGGAGCTCGGTCGGGGCCATGAACGCGACCTGCAGGTCGTTCTCGAGGGCCACGAGGGCGGCCAGCAGGGCGACGATGGTCTTGCCGCACCCCACGTCCCCCTGCAGGAGGCGATTCATGGGATGGGGGCGGCGCAGGTCGTCGACGATGGTGCGCAACGCCCCCTTCTGCCCCGGCGTCAGCCTGAACGGCAGCACCGCGAGGGCCGAACGCCGGATGCGATCGTCCACCCGAACGACGTGCGGCTTGCGCTCCCGGGCCCGGGCCCGCCCGCGCACCTCCAGGGTCAGGCGGAAGAAAAACAGCTCTTCCAGAATCAGTCGCACCTGCGCCGGGGTACGGAACCGGTTCAGCAGAGGGAGCGGGGCGTCGGGGGGCGGGAAATGGGCCTCCCGGAGGGCCCGGAGGCGATCGGGCAGCCGCCGGCGCGCCCGCAGGCCGGCGGGCAGCGGATCGTCGAGGTCGGCCGGCAACTGCTCGAGCGCGCGCCGGACCAGCACCCGGAGCTGTCTGGTCGTCAGGGTGCCGACGCGCTCGTACACCGGCACGACCCGGGCGCCGTGCAGCGGGCCGGTCTCCCCCGGGTCGTCCGTCCCGTCCCCGCCGGCCGGCTCGTCCTCGCCGCCCTCACCGTCGCCCAGCCGCTCGTACTGGGGGTTGGACAGCCGGAGGCCGCCGGGGTCCCGCCACTCCGGCGTGCCGTATAGCAGGACCCGCTGCCCCGCCGAGAACGCCGTCTTCAGGTACGGCTGGTTCATCCACACCGCGCGGAACGTGCCCGCGTCGTCCCGCAGCAGCATCTCGAACAGGGAGAAGCCGCGGCGGCGGGTCTGCCGCAGCCCGGTGCTGACCACCCTGCCGCGGATCACGGCGGCCTCGCCCGGCCGCAGGTCGCTGGAGCGGACGAGCCGGCTGCGATCTTCGTAGCGGAGGGGAAACCGGTGGAGGAGATCGTCCGCGGTGCGCAGCCCCGCGCGCTCGAGCTCCGCCGCCCGCCGGGGGCCGACCCCCTTCAGGAAACGCAGCTCGGTGCGAAGACCCGGACCGTCGGACGGGGGCGGCTGCGCACTCACCACTGACCGTCGCGACCGGAGCTCACTGCACGATGACGGCCAGCCCCGGCGACAGGCGCAGCTCGGTGACGCCGTAGGGCAGCGGAATCGGGGCGTCCAGGCTCGTGCCCGCCGGCTCGTCGGGCGTCCGCGTGAAGTACCGCACCAACTCCTGCAGCACGTTGACGGGGACCGGAATGCCCCCCACGGTCACCGCCTCCACGTCGACCCGCGCCACCCCGCCCCCCGACCGGATCCGGCCGCTCGCGGTCACCGGGAGATGCCCCCCCAGGAACCGGATGGGGTCGAAACCGGCACGCTCGCGCGATTCGCGAATCGCGTCGAGGTCGATGACGGCCTCCGCCGACAGGCTGTCCTCCCCGATGCGCAAGGACGGCTGCCGGATGCCCACCGGCAGATGCGGCACTGCCTGATGCGCGAGGTAGGCGTTCACGTCCGGCTCCGGCAGCGGGGTCAGCCGGACCTCCGACGAAGGCTCGGCGGCGTTCTGCAGAATCTCGAGGAGCCTCCGTTCCAGCCGCTCGCCGGCCTCCTCGGCGGCCGCGGCGGCCTGGACCCCGCGACCCGCCTCCTCCGCCCGCTCCGGTCCGCCCGGCACCGTCCCGCCGGTGGCGGCCGGTCCGCTGACGGCCAGCGCCAGGGCGGCCGTCCACCCCACACGTCGATTGCCCATGCCCCGCAGTATATACCGATTTTTTTCGCTTTTTCTTTGTGCATTCATGTAAAGTTACGGCGTCGTTCCTGTTTCGTGCCCCTTCCGGATCGGCGACCGCCAGGGAGGCCGCGTTGCAACCACTGACCCGACGGCAGCGGGAGATTCTCGACTATCTCAAGGAGTTCATCGACGAACGCGGGTACGCCCCGAGCCTCGAGGAGATCGGGTCCCGGTTCGGCCTGTCGTCCCTGGCGACCGTCCACAAGCACCTGATGAACCTGCAGGAGAAGGGCTTCATTCGCCGGACCTGGAACCGCAGCCGCTCGGTCGAGCTGGTGCAGACCCGGGCCGGCGGCCGCGCCGTCGATCTGCCGCTGCTGGGGTACGTCGCCGCCGGCGAGCCCATCGAGGCGGTGGTCGGCGCCGAGACGGTGACGGTGCCCGAGGACCTGGTGGGCGCGCGGGAGACCTACGCCCTGCGGGTCCGCGGCAGCTCCATGATCGACGAGCAGATCCGCGACGGCGACCTCGTCGTCGTGGAGGACCGCCAGGTCGCCCGGAACGGCGAGATGGTGGTCGCGCTGATCGACGGGTCGGACGTCACCCTCAAGACGTTCTACCGCGAGAAGAGCCACATCCGGCTGCAACCCGCGAACAAGGCCCTCGCCCCGATCATCGCCAGGCCGGAGGCGGTGCGGGTGCAGGGTGTCGTCATCGGCGTGATGCGGCGATACTAGGCGTCTGCGCCGAGAGCGGCGCGGTCTCCCGCGGGGCCGGCTCGGCGCCGGGCGGAGCCGAAGACGACGATTGGCGGGCTGGAACCGCCGGAGCCGCCGGGACCCGGGGCAGTCCGCCGGGGGCCGGCACGCCCCGGACCCCCACGGCGGGTCGACCATCGGCCGCGAGGATTCGCAACTCATGGAAGAACGCAAGCAAATCAACTTCACCATCGTCCCCGACGACGCCACCGACGAGCCGCGCGTCTACGCCAACTTCTGCGCGATCTCCCACACCCCGTTCGACTTCACCCTGACGTTCTGCGAGGTGCTGCCGCCCACGGAGAAGAAGGTCCGGGAGGCGGCGGCGGACGGCGTGCTCAAGGCGCCGGTCCGGTCGCGCATCGCCGTCCCCACGGCGTTCGTGCCCAGCCTCATCAAGGCGCTCCAGGAACACCTCAAGGCCTGCTCCAAGGCGGGCGGCGAGCCCGACTGGAACAAGCCGGCGGTGCATTGAGGCGCCGGCCCCGACGAGCCGCATGCCGATGATCGGGGCTCGTGCAGCGAGCCGGCCGCCGGCCCTCAAGCGCTTCGGGCAGCACTTTCTCGAGGCCGCCTGGGTGGCGAAGCTCGTGGCGTGCATCAGCCCCGCGCCGGGAGACGTGTTTCTCGAGATAGGGGCGGGGGCGGGTCAGCTCACGCTGCCCCTGGCGGAGGCGGGCGCGGAGGTCGTCGCGGTCGAGAAGGACCCTCGGCTCTCGGCCCGTCTCCGGGCCGTCGCGCCGTCGTCGGTGCGGGTGGTCACCGGGGACGTGCTCGAACAGGACCTCGCGGGCCTCGTCGGCGGGTCGCGCCCGGGCCGGCCTGCCCGCGTCGCCGGCAACCTGCCCTACAACGTGTCGACGCCCATCCTGCGCCGGCTGGTCGAGACCCACCACGGGCACGCCTGCTTCGAGGACGCCACCCTCATGCTGCAGCGCGAGGTGGCCGATCGGGTCGTGGGCCGACCGGGCACGCGCGACTACGGCCCCCTCGCGATTCTGACGCGGGTCGCCGCCCACGCGGAACAGGTGCTGGCCCTGCCCCCCGGGGCCTTCCGGCCGCCGCCGCGCGTGCGCTCGGCGGTGGTCAACCTGCGGTTTCGTCCGTCTCCGGCTGCGGTCGGTGACCGCGCGCAGTTCGAACGTCTGGTCCGGACCCTGTTCACGCAGCGGCGCAAGACGGTGCTCAACGCGCTCTCGCCGCTCCTCCCCGGGATGCCGCGATGCTCGGCTCGAGAGCTGCTGGAACGGGCGGGCGTGGCGCCGGATCGCCGCCCCGCCACGCTCGACCTCGACGAGCTCGCCCGCCTCGCGGAGTTCCTGGCCGCCGCGCCCCGATGAGGCGGCGCGACGACCGGTCGCGGGGAATCCGCCGCGCGAGACCGTGCGCGGCGAGTGGGGACCTCCGCCACCCGCCGCCTGGCCCCGCAGTCCGGCCGATGCGGCCAGAGAGGAAGAATGACCTCGACACCCGAATCCCCGAAGGCGGCCGGACCCGCGCTGGAGGTCGTGCCCTGCGGCGGCCTCGGCGAGTTCGGCATGAACATGTTGCTCGTCACCTGGCGGGACACCGCCGTCCTCGTCGACGCCGGCGCGATGTTCCCGGGGCCCGAGCTGCCCGGCGTCGACCTCGTCATCCCCGATCTCGGCCACCTCGAGGAGCGCGTCGGCAAGCTCTCGGCGGTGGTGCTGACCCACGGGCACGAAGACCACATCGGGGCCCTGCCCTGGGTCTGGCCTCTCCTCGACGGCCCGGTGTACGGCACGCCCCTGACCCTCGCCCTCGCCGGCCAGAAGCTGGCCGAGCACGGTTTCGACCCCGACGAGCGCTGCCGCCCGATCGAGGCCGGCGGCACGGCCGAGATCGGCGAGATCACCCTGGAGCTGATACGGGTCGCCCACAGCATGCCCGACTGCGTGGCCGTCGCCCTGCACACCCCGGCCGGCATCATCGTGCACAGCGGCGACTTCAAGATCGACCAGACCCCCATCGACGGCCAACCCCTCGACGTGCACCGCTTCGCGGAGCTCGGACGGGAGGGCGTGCTCGCCTTCTTCGGCGACAGCACCAACATCGAGCGGCCGGGTTTCACGGGGTCGGAGGTCGACGTCGTGCCGGGGCTCGAGGAGGTGTTCGCGGGCGCCAGGGGGCGGGTCGTGGTGACCGCGTTCGCCTCGAGCCTGCACCGGATCCGGATTCTCGCGGACCTCGCCTCGCAGTTCGACCGCAAGCTGGCCTTCGTGGGGCGGAGCATCGTCCAGAACACCGATCTCGCGACACGGCTCGGCCACCTGCGGCTCCCGGCCGGGGTGCGGATTCGCGACTCCCAGGTCGGCGACTACCCCGCCCGCCGGGTCGTCTGCGTGACCACCGGGTCGCAGGGCGAGCCGCTGGCCGCGCTGTCGCGCATCGCCATCGACGACCACCGCCACGTCCGGCTCGAGCCGGATGACGTCGTGGTCTTCTCGGCCCGCGCCATTCCGGGCAACCAGCGGGCCATCGGGCGGGTGATGGACCACATCGCCCGGCGCGGGGCGGAAGTGGTGCACAACGAGCGGAAAGCCGTGCACGTCTCCGGGCACGGCAGCGCCGAGGAGCTGAAAATGTTGCTCTCGTTGGTCAGGCCGCGGTACTTCGTGCCGATACATGGGGAGTACAGGTATCTCGCGGAGCACGCGCGGGTCGCCGCGCGGGTCACGGGAGGAGAGACGACGGTGCTGCTGGCCGAAGACGGGGACGTCATTCGCCTCGCCCCGGGCGAGGGGCGCATCGCGGGCCGCGTCGCGGCCGGGCGCCTCCTCATCGACGGCACCCGCTCCGGCGAGGTCGGCAGCGAGGTCCTGCGGCATCGCCGGCATCTCGCCGCCGACGGCGTGGTCGTGCCGGTGATCGCCGTCGACCGGCAGGAGGGGCGGATGGAGGGCACGCCGGACGTCGTGACGCGCGGGGTCGTGCTCGACGACCGGACGAGCGTCGTGCTCGACACCGTCCCGGCGCGGCTGGCGGAGGTCATCGGCAAGGCCAGCCCCGAGGAGAGATCCGACCCCGACCTGCTCGCCGAGCGCGTCCGCATCGAGCTGCAACGCCTGTTCCGCAAGCAGGCGGGCCGGCGCCCCCTCGTGCTGCCGGTCATCATGGAGGTCTGACGGGTGTCCCGATCCACGCTGTCACGCTGGTTGAGCGAGTTCCTGGGGGTGGGGCTCTTCGCCGCCGCGCTGTTCTCGCTCGTCGCCCTCGCCACCTACGATCCTGCCGATCCGGTCTGGTTCTTCAGCACCGACGGGGACGAGGCGCCCGTGAACTTCGCGGGGCGCGTGGGCGCGTTCGTGGCCGAGCTGTCCTTTCAGCTCGTCGGGTTCAGCGCCTACCTGCTCCCGCTCGTGCTCCTCGTGCTCGGCTGGCACTATTTCTGGTGCCGGCCCGTCGAGGGGCCGTACGTCCGCGCGGTGGGCCTGGGGCTGACCCTGGCCTGCACCTCGTCCTTCCTCACGCTGGCGTTCACCGCCTTCGACACCGTCGAACGCCCGTTCCGGGCCGGCGGCTACCTCGGGGGATGGCTCGCGGAGCTGCTCGCCGAGTACCTGAACCGCACCGGCTCGATCATCCTCATTCTCACCCTGCTCTTCCCGGCCGTGCTCCTCCTGACCCAGGCGTCGTTCGGACACCTGCTCAGCCGGTCGCTCGCCGGCATCGGCCGGAGCGGGACGGCCCTGCGGAAGGCCGCGACCGGCGGGTGGGGAGCGCGTGGCCGCAAGAGCGCGGTCGCCCGGCCCGACGCGGCGCGGCCCGCGGCGGCCCCCGCCCCGGTTGCCGCGAAGGGGGGGGGCGGACCGGCTCCCGGCCGGCCGGGGCGCGGCCGCGGGCGCCGGGGCCCGGCGACGGCTCCGAGGGAGGCCGGCCGCGCCGCGCCCGCGCCCGCCATCCGGACCGCGCATCCCGACCCGACCGCGGCCCCCCCGGCGGCTCCCGAAGCGGTCCCGGCCACGCCCACGATGCCGGGCCTCGACCCCGCCCCGGCGCGCCGGGAGTCGACCGACCGCCGCCGGAAGGCCTTCACGCTGCCGCCGCTGTCGCTGCTCGACCCGGTGCGGGCGAAGCAGCAGTTCGACGAGCGCGAGCTGCTCGACAACGCCCGGCTGCTGGAGAACAAGTGTCAGGAGTTCTCGGTCCGCGGCGCCGTCATCCAGATTCACCCGGGACCCGTGGTGACGACCTACGAGTTCCAGCCGGACCCCGGCGTGAAGTACAGCCGGATCACGGGCCTCGCCGACGATCTCTGCCTCGCGATGCAGGCCGAGTCCATCCTGATAGAGCGGCTCGCCGGCCGTTCCACCGTCGGCATCCAGATACCGAACCGCGTGCGGGAGCAGATCTCGCTGCGGCAGATGCTGGAGTCACCGCCCTACCGCGAGAGCGAGTCCAGGCTGGCGCTGGCCCTGGGGCGGCGGATCCACGGCGAGCCGCTCGCGGGGGACCTCGCGAAGATGCCCCATCTCCTCATCGCCGGCTCCACCGGCACCGGCAAGAGCGTGGCGATGAACGCGATGCTCACGAGCATCCTCTACAAGGCCACGCCCGACGACGTGCGATTCATCCTGATCGATCCCAAGCGGCTCGAGCTCGGCATGTACAAGGACATCCCCCACCTGTTGACGCCGGTCGTGGTCGAGCCGAAGCTGGCCGCCAACGCCCTGCGCTGGGCCGTCCACGAGATGGAGGAACGCTACAAGCAGTTGGCGGCGGAAGGGGTGCGCAACCTGGAGCAGTACAACCGGAACGTGCGCGCACAACTGCAGGAGGCGAACGGCGGGGCCGGCGAGGCCCCCCCGGCTCCCGAAGAGCTGCCGAAGACGCTGCCCTACATCGTGCTCGCCATCGACGAGCTGGCCGACCTGATGATGCTCGCGGGCCGCGAGGTCGAGGAGTCGATCGCCCGCCTCGCGCAGATGGCGCGGGCCGTCGGCATCCACCTGATCCTGGCCACCCAGCGCCCGTCGGTCGACGTGATCACCGGCCTGATCAAGGCCAACCTGCCGTCGCGCATCTCGTTCCGCGTGTCGTCGAAGGTCGACTCGCGCACCATTCTCGACAGCAACGGGGCCGAGCAGCTCCTCGGCCGCGGCGACATGCTGTATCTGCCGCCCGCCTCGTCGCGTCTCGTGCGGGTGCACGGACCCTACATCTCCGAGCAGGAGACGGCGCGCGTCTGCGGCTTCCTGCGCAAGCAGGGCGCCCCCGCCTACGACACGTCGATCACGGCCGAAGAGAAGGCGGCCGACGCCGACGTCCTCGCGAAGGACGACCTCTACGACGAGGCGGCGCGCCTCGTCGTGGCCGCGGGCCAGGCGTCCATCTCCCATCTCCAGCGCCGCCTCAAGATCGGGTTCAGCCGCGCCGGACGCCTCGTGGACATGATGGAGGCGGACGGGCTGGTGTCGGCGGGGACGGGGGGCAAGGCCCGCGAGGTGCTCGTCGGGTCGGACTACTTCGACCAGGTCGACATGCAGCTCCGCTGACGCCCGCGCCGGCCGTCGAACCGGAGCCGGGGCCCGCGGTGAAGCGACGCCCCGCCGACCCAGGCCGCCGGCCGTCGAACCGAAGCCGGGGACGCGCGGCGAAGCGACGCCCCGCCGACAAGGCCGCCGGCCGTCGAACCGAAGCCGCGGGAGCCGCGGCGAAGCGACGCCCCGGGCCTCGGCCGGGCGCCGGCGGGCGCGCGGCGCCGCGTCAGGCGCGGGCCGGCTCGACCCAGTCGACCTCGAACGGCAGCGCGGCCAGGGTCCGCACGCCCACTCCGGTGGCGCCCTTGACGGAATACGGCTTGCCGTCCTCGCGCCACGCGGTCCCGGCGATGTCCAGGTGGGCCCAGGGCAGGTCGCCGGTGAACGCCTTCAGGAACATCCCCGCGGTGATCGCCCCGGCGTCGCGCCCCCCGATGTTGGCGAGGTCGGCGGTCTCGCTCTTCAGTTGCTCGGCGTACTCGTCCCAGGCGGGCAGAGGCCACAGCCGCTCCCCCGCCCCGGCCGCCGTCGCCCGCACCGATTCGACCCACGCCGCCGGCGTCCCCACGAGGCCCGAGGCGTGGTGCCCCAGGGCGACCACGCAGGCCCCGGTGAGGGTGGCGACGTCCACCAGGTGGGTCGCGCCGAGCCGACGGGCGAGGACGAGCGCGTCGGCGAGGATGAGCCGCCCTTCGGCGTCGGTGTTCAGCACCTCCACCCGTTTCCCGTCCGCCGCGGTCAGCACGTCGCCGGGGCGGATGGCGCGCCCGCCCGGCATGTTCTCCACCGCCGGCACGATGCCGATCACGCGCACCGGCGGGGCGAGCTCCCCGATCGCCCGCATGGCGCCGACGACGGCGGCCCCGCCCGACATGTCGTGCTTCATGAGGCCCATGCCTTCCGACGGCTTGATCGAGATGCCCCCGGTGTCGAAGGTCACGCCCTTGCCGACGAGCCCCAGCACCGGCCCGGCCCCGGCGCCGGCCCCTTCCGGCTCGTAGCGCATGACGATGACCCGCGAGGGTTCCACGCTGCCCTGCCCCACGCCGCGGACGAGACCCATCCCCTGCGACGCGATGGCCTCCTCCGTGAGCACCTCGACCGACGTCCGCGGGCCGCTGGCGAGCTCGAGGGCGCGGTCGGCGAAGACGCGGGGCGTGAACAGGTTGGCGGGCTCGTTGGACAGCTCCCGCGCGACGTTGGTGCACGCCGCCAGCAGGGCCCCACGCCGGGCCGCCGCCTCCACATCCGCATCGGGCTCGCGGCCGAGAACGAGCTCCGCCCCGGCCAGCGGCAGGCTGTCGGGCTCTTCGGTCTTGAAACGGAGATCGCGGAACGCGCCCAGCACCAGCCCTTCGACGACCGCCTGGGCCACCGCCGGGGCGTCGCCGGCGCGGCCGCAGGCGAAGGCGACGCGGCGCGCCTTGCGGCCGCGCGCGGCCAGGGCCGCGGCGCCGGCCACCTCCCGCGCCCGGTCCGCCGTCCAGGCGTCGCGCGGCCCCGCGCCGACCAGGAGCACGCGGCGGGTCCCCCAGCCGGCGTCGGCCACGTCCGTCAGGTACAGCTCGTGGAGCTTGCCGCTCAGCTCGCCCGACGCCCGGGCCCGGCCGGTGGCCCCGGCCGTCGCGGAATCGAGCTCGCGCAGGGTGTCGTCGTCGTCGTCGTGCTCGAAGACCGGAGCGCAGAGCAGATCGGCCCGGGAACCGCTCAACGCGCCGGAGCGGCAGTCTACGGGCAGGACTTCGGGTGCCGTGTTCATGCGCGGATTATAGCGTGCGACCGATGCCGGAACGGCGCTCCCGGGAACCCCCCGTGCCCGCGGCCCCCTCCCCGGCGCCGCGCTGCGGGCCCGCCCGTTCTCACCGCTGCCACCGCCGTTCCGGGCTCCTGCCCGTTCACGGCGCAGACTTCTGGCGGAGCGACGACCGTCGGCGTTACAATCGACTCATGCAAGGACCCTGCTCGCGTCAACCGGTCGGCGGAATCCTCCTGGGCGCGGCGCTCCTCGCCTTGGCGTTCCCGGCCAACGCGGCCGCCCAGGACGACGACGGGCGCCCGGAGCTCACCCTCCGCGCCCGCCCCAACGTGACGTTCGCCACCAACGCCATCTCCTTCACGGGCCTGCTGCGGGGCGGCGCGGACGACTACGAGGAGTTCTACTGCCTCAGCGCCGAGTGGGACTGGGGCGACGACACCCTGTCGGAGAGCGTCTTCGATTGCGAGCCCTACGAGCCCGGCGTGAGCGAGATCCGCCGCCGTTTCTCACGACGGCACACCTACCAGTTCGCCGGCCGCTACGAGGTCCGGCTGAACCTCAAGCGGCGCGACGACGTGGTGGCTTCGGCCCGGGTCCGGGTCACCGTCCAGGGCGGGCGGTTCCCGGACTGACCGTCGTTCGCAGCTCCACCGGCCTCAGCCGGCCGCCGGCGAGGCGATAGCCCCGTACCGCCCCCAGGGCCGGCGAGGCGATCAGGTACACCAGCTCCCCGTCGTCGGCTTCCCGCGCATCGGTTTCCGACGGTGACGGCGGCGATGTCGGGTGCGAATGATAGGCGCCGACCACGCGGAGACCGTTCCGGCGGGCGGTCCTGATGGCGGCGAAGTGGTCTGCCGGGTCGATCAGGTACCGGGTGGGGCTCGACCGCAGGTTGCGGGCGGGCCAGGCGCGCGAGACGTGGGTCTCGTCCCCGAGGGCGGTCCCGATCAGCAGGCCGCAGCATTCGTCCGGCAGCGTTCGTCGCGCATGATCGAGCACGGCGTCCCGCACCGCCCGGGTCATGCGGACGGCACCGCCGGCCGACGAACGCGCTCCCCTGCTCGGGCGGTCCGGCACCGGGCTGGTCTCCTGGCCGGCCAGGTCGTCGCCTGACGGCTCCGCCTGGCGCCCCAACCAACGCGGGTGATCGCGCTTCGCGTGACCACCCGCGAACCCACGAAACACAAGCACGACAGCCGCGCTCATGGCGGCATTCGCCGTCGAGGCCGGATGGGGCAGCCTCAGAGGCCGAACGTGGCTACGAGCGCATGAACCGCCGTTCCCCAGTTGAGACCTTCGCCGCCCGAGGGTGGGTGTCTTCGCCACCCTGTGCCTTCCACGGCGATCCTGCGAATCCGCGCCGTTCCGCGGCGCCGGCTCCGGGTCACTCCTGCCGTCGATCGCCGCGAAGCCGCGCCAACCGGGCCCGCCAGGTGCCCGCCGACTCGAAGACCCGATCGATCTCCGAGCCCGTGTCCAGGCCCTCGCGAAGCGCCTGCAGCTCGGCGACGAGCTCGTCGAGGGCCTCGCCCACGGCGTCGGCGTTCGAGCGGCAGATGTCCCGCCAGATGTCCGGCGGGCTCGACGCGAGCCGGGTGGCGTCGAACAGCCCCCGCCCGGTCAGGGCCAGCCCCCGTTCCCCGGCCCGGTTGCCCACGACGTGCATGAGGGCGCTCGCCGCGAGCTGCGGCAGGTGACTGACGAACGCGAGGAGCCGATCGTGCTCGTCCGGGTCGAGCACGTGGGGCTCGGCGCCCAGCGCGCGGACGAACTCGGAGAGCCGCTCGATCACGCCGGCCGTCACCGCGCCGTCCGGGGTGAACAGCCACGGGCGCTCGACGAACAGGTCCGGGCGGGCGTGCTCGATGCCGCTCCTCGGGGCGCCGCCGAGGGGATGCCCGCCGACGAAGGTGAACCGCGACGGCAGTTGCCGGGCCGCCTCGACCGTCGTCCGCTTCGTGCTCCCGACGTCGGTCACCACCGCGGGGGTCGAGACGTGGCGCTCCAGCTCGGCGAGCCGATCGATGTTCTGCTCCACCGGCGCCGCGAGAACGACGAGGTCCGCCTCGGCCATCACCACGGGGTCGTCGGCGGCGACGTCGATGGCGTGGAGCACCATCGCCTTCTCGAGCACCTCCTTGCGGTCGACGCCGATGACGAGGCAGGCGGGCCAGTGCCGCCTCGCCGCGAGGGCGATCGAGCCGCCGATGAGCCCGAGGCCGACGATCGCCACCTTCTCGAACGGCGGCGGGCTCGTCGCCGCGGCCCGCGGCTGGATGACGGGGAGCATCGTGGGCGGGTCGGTCACTGCGCGGCTCCCCGGCGGCGGGCTCCGGCCCGCGCCTTCGCCGGTCCCGGTTCGGCGCGCGGCGCCGCCCTGGTCCCGGGTGTCCCGGCGGGGAGGTTCGCGAACGTCTCGGATCGCGGCGAACGCCGACGGACGCCGAAGCAATGGCCCTCGGCGCCGTTCCACGGACCCCGGTTGCGCGGCACTAGGTTCCCCACCCGCGATAGGCGACCGGCTCGAGGCAGATGCTGCGCCCGATGGCCGGCGCGATGATTCGGAGCTCGGTCATGAGTCGTTCGAACTGCGCCGGAAAGATCGACTGGGCGCCGTCGCTCACGGCGTGGTCGGGGTCGGGATGGACCTCGATGATCAGGCCGTCGGCCCCGGCCGCGATGGCCGCCCGCGCCATCGGCGCGACCTTGTCGCGCAGGCCGGTGCCGTGGCTGGGGTCGGCGACGACGGGCAGGTGGCTGAGCTTGTGGACCACCGGGATCGCGGAGATGTCCATGGTGTTCCGGGTGTAGCTCTCGAAGGTCCGGATGCCCCGCTCGCACAGGATCACGTTGGCGTTGCCGCCCGACAGCACGTACTCGGCCGACAGCAGCCACTCCTCGATGGTGGCCGAGATGCCGCGCTTGAGGAGGACCGGGGTGGCGCTGCGCCCCAGCTCCCGCAGCAGGGTGTAGTTCTGCATGTTGCGGGCGCCGACCTGCAGGACGTCGGCGTACCGGGCCACGAGGTCGATCTGACTGACGTCCATGACCTCCGAGACCACCTTCAGGCCCTCGGCGTCGGCGGCGTCTCGCATGAGCCGCAGCCCCGCCTCGCCCAGCCCCTGGAAGCTGTAGGGCGAGCTGCGCGGCTTGAACGCGCCGCCCCGCAGCACCTTGGCGCCCGCCTTCTTGACGGCGGCGGCGGCGGCGGCGATCTGCTCCTCGGTCTCCACCGAGCACGGCCCGGCCATGACGATCACCTCGTCGCCGCCGACGCGGAAACCCCCGAGCGACACCGCGGTGTTCTCCGGCCGGAAGGTCCGGCTCGCCAGCTTGTAGGGCTCGGTGATGCGCATCACCTCGTGCACGCCGTCCATCACCTCGATGAGGCGGGTGTCGAACCCCCGGTTGCCCCCCACCGCGCCCAGCACGCTGCGAAGCTGGCCGGTCGACCGGTGCACGTCGAACTCGTTCTCCACCAGGTGCGCGATGACCTGCTGGATCTGCTCCTCGCTCGCGCGCTCTTCCATCACGACAACCATGGTCCCGCCTTCCTCGTCCCCTCTGTCTCCGCCGAATCCGCCCCCGTCACCCGGACGAGCGCTCCAGGCGACGGGCTTCGTCGATGATCCGCTCGAAGAGCCGCGTGATCGCGTCCCCGTCGAGCGGACCGGCGTTCTCCGAGCGCACGTGGTCGAGCACCTCGCGCTCGCGGTGCGGCTGATAGACCTTGAGCCCCACCGTCTCCTTGAGCCGTCCGATCTCCTGCGCGCAGCTCGCCCGCTCGTTCAGCAGACTGACGAGGCGGGCGTCGAGCTCGTCCATCCGGTTCCTGATGCTCGTGATCTCGCGCTCGACCGCCGCGAGCTCGGGCGATGCGGATTGCCGGTCTCCGGTCATGCCGCGCCCGCGCCTCCTCCCGCGTTCCGATCGCCCTTCAGCCAGCCCACGTACCGCTCGACCGCGCTCACCAGGCCGGTCGAGCCGGCCTCGCGGGCGATGGTGTCCACAAGGGCGCTCCCCACGACCCCGGCGTCCGCGTACTCCCCCACCTCGCGGAGGTGCTCGGGACGGGAGAGCCCGAACCCGATCGCCACCGGCAACGCCGTCACCGCCCGGATGCGCTGCACGAGCCCCCGGACGCCGGACGCGACGTCGGCCCGCGCCCCGGTCACCCCGAGCCGGGAGATGCCGTAGAGAAACCCGCGCGCCAGCTCGGCCGCCCGCCGGATCCGATCGTCGGTCGTGGTCGGGCTCAACAGGAAGATCGGGTCCATGCCGGCATCCACGATGGTGCTCCGCAGTCCGTCTGCCTCCTCTATCGGCAGATCGAGGACGAGCACCCCGTCGACGCCCACCTCCGCGGCCCGGGCCGCGAACCGCTCCGCCCCCAGCCGCAGGATGGGGTTCGCGTACGTGAAGACGACGATCGCGGCCCCGAGATCGGCCCGCACGCCCTCGATCAGATCGAGGGTGCCGGCGAGCGTCGTTCCCGACGCCAGGGCGCGTTCCGAGGCGCGCTGGATGACCGGCCCGTCCGCCAGCGGATCGGAGAACGGCACGCCGACCTCGATCACGTCGGCCCCCGCCCGGTCCAACGCGCGGAGAATGGCGCCGGAACGCTCCAGATCGGGGTCGCCCGCGGTGACGTAGGTCACCAGGCCGGTGCGGCCGGCGGCCCGCAGGTCGGCGAAGCGGGCGGCGATGCGAGAGCTCATGCCCCTCCCTCCGATCCCGCGGGCACCGCGCCGTCCGCGACCGGCCCCGCGGCGTCGGCCGCCGCTCCGCCGCCGTCCGCCGCGGTTGCCGCCCCGAGCCCGTGGTCGCGCGCGATCTCGACGTCCTTGTCGCCGCGGCCGGACAGGTTGACGAGGACGATGGCCCCCTCCCCGCACTCGGCCGCCACCCGCTCGGCATGGGCCAGCGCGTGCGCCGACTCCAGGGCGGGAATGATGCCCTCCAGCCGCGCGACCCCCTGAAAGGCCCGTAGCGCCTGCTCGTCCGACACCCAGGTGTACTCCGCCCGGCCCAGCTCGCGCAGCCACGCGTGCTCGGGGCCGACCGCCGCGTAGTCGAGCCCGGCCGAGACCGAGTGGGTCGGCTCGATGTTGCCGTGGAGGTCCTGGAGGATGACGCTCCGCGTGCCCTGCAGCACCCCCACCGCGCCGGTGGCGAACCGGGCCGCGTGACGGCCCGCGACGATGGCCTCGCCGCCCGCCTCGACGCCGATCAGGCGGACCTCGCGATCGTCGACGAACCCGTCGAAGATGCCCAGCGCGTTGCTGCCCCCGCCCACGCAGGCCACGACCGCCGCCGGCAGCCGGCCCGTCAGCTCGAGAATCTGCCGCCGCGCCTCGCTGCCGATGACCGACTGGAACTCCCGCACCATCAGGGGGTAGGGATGGGGGCCGAGCACCGACCCCAGCAGGTAGTAGGTGTCGTAAACGTTGCCGACCCAGTCGCGCATCGCCTCGTTGATGGCGTCCTTCAGGGTCCGGCTCCCCGCGTCGACCCCCGTGACCTTCGCGCCGAGCAGCCGCATCCTCACCACGTTGAGGGCCTGGCGGGCCATGTCCTCGGCCCCCATGTAGACCTCGCAGGCCAGCCCGAGGAGGGCGCACGCGGTGGCGGTGGCCACCCCGTGCTGTCCCGCGCCGGTCTCCGCCACCACCCGGCGCTTGCCCATCCGGACGGCCAGCAGGGCCTGCCCCAGCGCGTTGTTGATCTTGTGGGCGCCGGTATGGGCCAGGTCCTCGCGCTTGAGGAAGATCCGGGCGCCGCCGATCTTCTCGGACCACCGCCGGGCCTCGCACATCGATGTCGGCCGGCCGACATAGCGATCGAGCAGGGTTGCCAGCTCCTGCCGGAACGCCGGATCTCCGCGCGCCGCGAGGTACGCCGTCTCCAGCTCCGCCACCGGCGCCACCAGGGTCTCGGGCACGAAGCGCCCCCCGTAGGCGCCGAAATAGCCGCGTGCGTCGGGGTCGCGCCGCCCGAAGGCCGCGCCGGCCGCGGCGGTGCTCTCTGTGGTCGTCATCGCTCCTGCTCCACGCCCCGGGCCGGGGCGGCTGCCGCGTCCACGGCGGCGAGGGCGGCAAAGAACGCCCGCAGCCGATCGGGGTCCTTCACCCCCGGCTCCGACTCGACCCCGGACGACACGTCGAGGCCGTAGGGCGCGACCTGCCACACCGCGTCGGCCACGTTCTCGGCCCGCAGCCCGCCCGACAGCATGAGCGGACGGCGCCGGGCGAGCCGCGCCGCCCGCGTCCAGTCGACCCGCCGGCCGGTGCCGCCCATCCGCACCGGGTCGAACGCGTCGACCAGCAACGTCGCCCCGGACCATACCGCGCCCGGGTCGTCTCCGGCGCCGTCGCCGGGCAGCCGCACCGCCTTGATGACGCGCCGGCGGCACGCCCGGCATGTCGCCGTCGATTCCCGTCCATGCAGTTGAACCGCGGCGAGCCCGACCTCTTCCGCGACCGCGTTCACCTCGTCGACCGGCTGGTCCACGAACACCCCCACCCCGCCCACGTGGGGCGGCAGACCGCCGAGGATGGCGGCGGCGGCGGCCGGGTCCACGAACCGGGGGCTGCGGGGCCAGAAGATGAACCCGACCCACGCCGCGCCGAGCCGCGCCGCGAGGTCCGCGTCCTCGGGCCGCGTGATTCCGCAGATCTTCACCGGCACCGTCATCGGGCTCCCCCCGGGGGCATGCCCCCGACCGTGGCCGGCGCGGCATCCGCCGCCGGCGCTCCCGCCAGCAGGCCGCGCAGCGCGGCGCCGGGGTCGGGGGCGGTCATGAAGGTCTCGCCGATCAGGAACGCCCGGTAGCCGGACGCGCCCAGCCGGGCGAGATCGGCGCTCGTCCGCAGGCCGCTCTCGGCCACCCCGATCGCACCCGCCGGCATCCGCCCGGCGAGCCGGTGCGACGCCTCGACGTCGACGGCGAGGGTCCGCAGGTTGCGGTTGTTCACGCCGACGACGGTCGCCCCGGCCCGCGCCGCGCGGTCGAGCTCGTCCGCGCCGTGGACCTCGACGAGGACCCCGAGGCCCAGCCCCGTCGCCCGGGCGTGCAGCGCGCCGAGGTCGGCGTCGTCGAGGGCGGCCGCGATCAGCAGCACCGCGTCGGCGCCCGCCGTCGCCGCCTCCAGCAGTTGATAGGAGGTGACGATGAAGTCCTTGCGGAGAACGGGAATGTCGACGGCGGCCCGCACCGCGCGCAGATGGTCGAGCGACCCGTCGAAGAAGGTCGGCTCCGTCAGCACGGACACCGCCGCCGCCCCGTTCCGCTCGTAGGCGGCGGCGATGGCCTCGGGCCGGTAGTCGCGGCGCAGGATGCCCCGCGACGGCGAGCGGCGCTTGCACTCCGCGATCACGTTGGGGCCGCCGGCGGCGGACAGGGCCGCCTCGAACCGGGCCTTCCCGTCGAGGCCGGCGGGGACCCGCGACGCCAGGACCGTCTCCGGCACGACCTGCCGGCGGTCGCGCACCGCCTGCCGGGTGGCGGCGACGATGGTCGCCAGCAGGTCCGGCCCGGGGTCGGTGTGCGGAGCAGGCATCATGAATCCCGGTCCCGGCGGTGGCGCACCGCCGCCATCGCCGCGGTGTCGACCACCACGTCCGTTCCCATCTCGATACCCCGCTCGCGCACGAGGCCGACCAGCGCCCGACCGCTCTCTCCGAGATCGCGGCGCAGAGCCGACTTCATGCCTCCCCCGCCCCGGCGGTCGTCGCCGCCACCAGCCGGTCCAGCGTCGCCCGGGCCCGCCCGTCGTCGATGGCGGCGGCGGCCGTCGCGACGCCGGCCCGCAGGTCGCCGGCCCGCCCGGTGATGAACAGCCCCGCCGCCGCGTTCGCGAGCACCATGTCCCGCGGGGGACCCGGGTGCCCCGCCAGCACGTCGCGGGCGATGGCCGTGTTGTCGTCCGGTGACTCGGCCCGGATGTCCTCGATGCGGGCCACCGGCAGGCCGAAGTCGTCCGGATGCAGGAAGAAGCTGCGGACGACGCCGTCGCGGCACTCCGACACCTTGGTGTGGCCGGTGGTGGAGATCTCGTCGAGCCCGTCGGCGCCGTGGGCCACCCAAGCCCGTTCGGCCCCGAGGTCGGCGAGGGCCCGGGCGAGGAGATCGGTGTGGTCGGGGCGCGACACCCCGACGAGCTGCCGGGCGACGCCGGCGGGGTTCGTCAGGGGGCCGAGCAGGTTGAAGACGGTGCGCACGCCCAGCTCGCGCCGGGTCGGGGCGGCGTGGCGCATCGAGGGATGGAACGTGGGAGCGAACAGGAACGCGATGCCGCAGGTGTCGAGGCAGCGCTCGACCACGGGGGGGGGCGCGTCGACCGCGACCCCGAGGGCGCCGAAGAGGTCGGCGCTGCCGCAACGGCTCGAGACGGCCCGGTTGCCGTGCTTGGCGACGGTCACCCCGCACGCGGCGAGGACGAGGGCGGCGAGCGACGAGACGTTGAACGTCGACGCCCGGTCGCCGCCGGTGCCGCAGGTGTCGAACCGGGGCCGCTCGCCCGCCGGCAGCGGCACCGCGTTGGCGCGCATCGTCTTCGCGAGCCCCACGATCTCGGACGGCCGCTCCCCCTTCATCGACAGCGCGACGAGCAGCCCCGCGATCTGGGCGGGGGCGGCGCGCCCCGCCATGATCTCCTGCATGGCCCCCGCCGCCTCGTCGACGCTCAGGTCCTGCCGGCGGTGCAGCCTCTCTATCAGGTCGGCGAACACGTCAGCTCTCCAGGAAGTTGCGCAGAATCCGGTGGCCGACCCCCGTCAGCACCGACTCGGGATGGAACTGCACGCCGTGGACGGGCCGGTCGCGGTGGCGCAGGGCCATGATGGTGCCGTCGTCGGCGGTGCGGGCCGCGACCTCGAGCTCCGGCGGACACGTGTCCTCGGCCACCGCCAGCGAGTGGTAGCGGCCCGCCTCGAAGGGGCCCTCGATGCCCGCGAAGACGCCCCGGCCGTCGTGCTCGACCGCCGAGCGCTTGCCGTGCACGAGGGTCGGCGCCGAGGCTATCGCGGCGCCGAACGCGAGCCCGATGGCCTGGTGCCCGAGGCAGACCCCGAGAATCGGCACCTCCGCCCCGAAGCGCCGTATCGCGTCCACCGTGATTCCGGCGTGCTCGGGGCGCCCGGGCCCCGGCGAGATCACGATGCGATCCGGCCCGAGGGCCGAGATGCCGTCGACCGTCACCTCGTCGTTGCGCCGGACCGTCAGGGTCGCGCCGAGCTCGCCCAGGTACTGGACGAGGTTGTAGGTGAACGAGTCGTAGTTGTCGATGACCAGCACCATGGTTCCAACTCCGGGCGTCTCTCCTCCGGCCCGCTTCGCTGCCCAACCGGCCCGCCGGACACGCGCCGGCCTCGGCGCGAGCCTCCTGCCCACCCGTCGTCGCCCGACCGCTCCGCCGGGCGGCCAGCCGCAGCCCCCGGGGAGTCCCGCCGTTCTACGGCACGGACTCCTACACCATTTCCAGGGCCCGCAGCAGGGCCGAGGCCTTGTCCCGGGTCTCGTCGTACTCTGCCGCCGGGTCCGAGTCGGCGACGATGCCCGCCCCCGCCTGCACCCGGGCCGTGCCGTCGCGCAGGGTGATGGTCCGGATGGTGATGCAGCAGTCGAGGTTGCCCGCGAAGTCGATGTAGCCGATGGCCCCCGCGTAGATGCCCCGGCGGGTCGGCTCGAGGTCCGAGATGATCTCCATCGCGCGGATCTTCGGGGCCCCCGACACCGTGCCGGCCGGGAAGCACGCGGCGAGGGCGTCGAGCCGGTCCCGGTCGTCGCGCAGCCGCCCCTCGACCCGCGACACCAGGTGCATGACGTGCGAGTAGCGCTCGAGCGCCATGAACTGGGCCACCCGCACCGTCCCGTAGTCCGACACCCGCCCGATGTCGTTCCGGCCGAGGTCGACGAGCATGACGTGCTCGGCCTTCTCCTTCTCGTTCTGCTTCAGCTCCTCGGCCAGCCGGCGGTCCTCGGCGTCGTCCCGGCCGCGCGGGCGCGTGCCGGCGATGGGATGGGTGATGACCTGCCGCCCCTCCACCCGCACGAGCATCTCCGGCGACGAGCCGACGATGGACAGCCCGCCCATGCGGATGAAGTACATGTACGGCGAGGGGTTCACGTGCCGCAGGGCGCGGTAGACGCTGAACGGGTCGGCGTCCACCGGGGTCTCGAACCGCTGCGACAGCACGACCTGGAAGATGTCGCCGGCCGCAATGTGGTCCTTCGCGGTCCGCACCGCCCCCTCGAACGCCTCGCGGCTGGTGTTCGAGCGGACCTCGCGCGGGCCCGAGGCGGTCACCGCGGGCTCGGAGAGGCTGCGCTCGAGCTCGCGCTCGAGGAAGTGGATGCGGGCGCAGGCGAAGCGGTAGGCGGCGTCGAGGTCCGCCCCGGGGTCGACGCGGGCGTTGGCGATGACGAGTATCCGGTGCTTGACGTGGTCGAACGCGAGGATCGTGTCGAACACCATGAAGGCGGCCTGATCGTCGCCGGTCGCGGGCGCGTCCCGCCGCTCCCACACCGGCCCGAGCCCCGGCTCGAACCACTGGGCCGCCTCGTAGCCGAGGAAGCCGACGGCGCCGCCCGTGAACCGCGGCATGCCCGGGACGACGGGGGCCCGGTAGTCGCTCATCACCCGGCGCAGCCGGTCGAGGAAGGGGCCCGGGTCGGTGGTGGTGACGCCGCCCTCCTCGACGATCGTCCGCCCGTCACGCGCCCGCAGCACGAGGAACGGGTCCTTGCCGAGGAACGAGTAGCGGGCGACCTGCTCGCCCCCCTCCACGCTCTCGAACAGGAACGCGTAGTCGGCGTGCTCGGCCACCTTGAGGAACGCCGACAGGGGCGTGAGGAGGTCGGCCAGGATCTCCTTGCAGACCGGCACGAACGTGCCGCGCCCGGCCAGCTCCCGAAACGTCTCGAACGAGGTGATGCTCATGCCGGCGCTTCCTGCGCGGTCTCTTCCCGCGACGGCGGCCCCTCCCGGGCCGCCAGGGCCTCCCGCGCCGCCCGCAGGAACAGGCCCGCGGACGGGCGCGTCCCCAGCCACCACTCGAACTGTCGCTCCGCCTGGGCCGCGAGCATGTCGAGGCCGCCGATGGTGCGGCAGCCCGCCGCCTCGGCCTCGCGCAGCAGCCGGGTCCGGGCGGGGTTGTAGACGAGGTCGTAGACGGTGGCGCCGCCCGCCAGCGCCTCCCCCGGCACCGGGGTGTCGTCGACGTGGGGCGCGGTGCCCACCGGCGTCGTGTTCACCAGCAGGTCCCACGACCCGGGCGGGGGCGGAAACGGGACGGCCGAGCCCCCCGCGAGGGCCGCGACCTCGGCCGCGCGCTCGGGGCGGCGGGCGCACACCGTCACCGCGCCGCCCGCGCCGGCCAGGCCCACCGCCGCCGCCCGCGCCGCGCCCCCGGCTCCGAGCACGCAGCAGCGAAGCCCGGCGACGCCGCCCTGCGCCTCGAGCGGCGCGAGCAGGCCGGCCACGTCGGTGTTCAGGCCCCGCCACCCGCCGTCGCCGGCGCGCAGGGTGTTGACGGCGCCGGTTTGCCGGCCCACGGGGTCGACGTCGACGACGTGGCTCAGTATCGACTCCTTGAAGGGGGCGGTGACGCTGAGCCCCTTCACGTCGAGCGCCTGCGCGAGGGCCATGAGGTCGTCAGCGTTGGCGGCCTCGAAGGGGACGTAGATCGCGTCGAGCCCGGCCTCGGCGAAGCCCGCGTTGTGCATGACCGGGGACAGGGAGTGGGCGATCGGGGCGCCGGCGACCCCGTAGATCGCGGTCGACGCCGTCACGCGCTGGCAGCGGTAGCGCCCGATCATGTCGGACAGGGGGACCTGGCCGGGGGCCGCGCCGTCGCCGGCGTACGTCCAGGCCGACCCGAAGCGCCCCGGCAGCAGGCGGGTGGGCACCCCGATCGGCCCCATCCCCACCAGCACCGTGGCCTCGCCCCGCGCGCTGCGCGCGAGCCGGTGCAGCCGCACGACGTCGGCGGCCGAGCGGCTGCGGGCCGCGATCTTGACCACCTCGGCCCCGCTGGCCCGCATCGCCCGGTACCGCGACTCCAGGTCGTCCGGCGTCGCCTCGAAGTCGTGCGTCGACAGCACCACGTTCCGGCCGCGCCGCGCCGCGACGAGCTTCTCGAACCCGCCGCGCCACTCCAGGTCCACCCAGTCGGCGCCGAGCTCGAACGCGCGGGCGAGGATGCGCCGCCGCTCCTCCTCCGAGCCCGCGAACCGGCCGCCCTCCCAGACCGGCCGGCACGTCACCACGACCGGGCCGGACCGGCCGGCGAGGGCGCCGTCGACGTCGAGGTCCCCCACCCCGTCGAGCCGCAGCTCGACGAGGTCGGCGCCGCGCGCCGCGTCCCGCGCGGCCCGCAGGCCGGCGGTGGTCCCGGCGGTCACGGTGGCGCACAGTCGAGCCCGGGTCATCGGGAAGTCCTCACACAAAAAAAGCCTCTCCAACCGGGGGCCGGAGAGGCTGTCGCGTTCTGCTGTGGCTGTGGTCAGGCGGGCAGACGCACCTCTCCGGGCCGGGTAAACCAGTACCCCCACCAGGCGCGCGCTCCGCCGCCGCATGCCGGAACGAGGCTGTGCCGCCGCGCAATAGTCTGCTCTTCCAACACCTGAGGCACCATGTCACCGCCCCGCCCGAGGGCGCGTCACGCCGTCCGGGTCCAGCCGCGGCGAGACGCCGACCCTCACGGCTGCCGCTTCATGACCGCTTCCTGAAGCACGTCCACGCGACCGGTCAGGCGGTCGACCTTGCCGTTCACCAGGATGATCGCGATCGTGTTGACCAGCCCGGTCACACCCCCGACGACCGCCGCGATCAGCGTTGCGATCTCCACTCCAACTCCCGCGTGAGATCCTATCACAATGGATCACACCGCTCGGACGACGGCCGGGACCGCAGTGGACCCGCCCGACTGCGGTTGGATGGAACCGCCCGTTCCGGAACGCCCGGCACCCGTGCCAAGAGTCCCCGCTGCATTCGAGCGGCGATGCGCCCCGCCGCTCCCGGCGCAACGCGGGACTTCACCACGGGCCGCCGGGTCGCGATCTTCGGCGGTCGGCGGCGTCGCCGCCGGGCCCTTCTGCTTGACCCGTCAGCACTTCCTTCGCTATAAGGGTCTCGTTCCGGCGCAATAGGGGTTTCGTTCCGGCGCACCTCCGGCCAACTCTCATGAATCCGAACAGGCCGCTCCTGGCTCTCGCCCTCACGGCCGGCTGCTTCCTCGCGGTGCTGCCCGCGGCCACCGTCACCATGCCGGTGGACGAGGTGCGGGCGGGCATGCAGGGCACGGGCCTCACCGTCTTCGACGGTGCGAAGCGGAGCGAGTTCACGGCCGAGATCATCGGCGTGCTCGAGAACTCGTTCGGGCCCCGCCGCAACCTCGTCCTCGCCCGCCTCGACGGGGGGCCGCTGGCCGGGAGCGGGGTGATCCAGGGCATGAGCGGCAGCCCCGTCTACATCGACGGGCGGCTCGTCGGCGCCGTCTCCTACTCGCTGGGCTCGTTCCCCAAGGAGACCATCGCCGGCATCACGCCGATCGACGAGATGCTCCGGGACGACACGCCGGGGCCGCCCCGGACCGCGCGCGCCGCCCCCGAGCTGACCCTGCCGCTGGCCGCCGACAGCCTGACGCGCCTGCTGTCGACCCGCCTCGCGCGTCCCGAGCCGTTCGCGGCGCGGCCCGGCGACGTCGACGCGGTGGGGCTGCCGGCCGGCGCGGGGGCCTCCTACGGGGTCCGCCTGCGTCCCATCGCGACGCCCCTCACCCTGAGCGGCTTCACGCCGGCCGCGTTCGACCGCATCGCGGCGATGTTCGGCCCCGCCGGCCTCGCCCCGGTCGTGGGGGGGACGGTGGCGGGGGGGACGGCGGCGCAGTCCGACGCGCCGCTCCAGGCCGGCGACGCGGTGGGCGTGAGCCTGATGCAGGGCGACCTGTCGATGGCGGGCACCGGCACCGTCACCCTCGTGGAGGGCGACCGGGTGTACGCGTTCGGGCACCCCTTCTACAACCTCGGCGCGTCGCGCTTCCCGATGACCCGCGCGTGGGTGCACACGGTGCTGCCCAGCCAGTTGATCTCGTCGCGCATCGCCACCGTCGGCGAGACCCTCGGCACCATCGACCAGGACCGCTCGAGCGGCATCGCCGGCCGCCTGGGCCCGGGCCCGCGGCTCGTGCCCGTCCGCATCACCCTCGACGCGCCGGAGCGGGAGCGGAGCGACGTCTTCGAGTTCGAGGTCGTCGACGACGCGGTCTTCACGCCCCTGCTCGCCTTCAACGCGATGTTGAACACCCTGTTCTCGCACGACCGGCAGACGGGCGCGGCGACCTACGCGGTGCGGGGCGAGGTGGCGCTGGAAGGCCACCCGCCGGCCCGGTTCGAGGAGACCTTCACCGGCAACGCCGCCACCGTGCTCGCCTCGGCGTACGTGGCGGGGCCGCTGACGGCGCTCGTCGACAACGGGCTCGAGCCGGTGACGGTCGAGCGGGTGGACGTGTCGATCACCGCCCGCGACGGCACGCGCACGGCCGAGCTCGAGCGCGTCTGGCTCGACGACCCGCGGCCGCGGCCGGGGCGGACGGCGCCGCTGCGCCTCGCGATCCGCGCTCGCGACGGCGAGGTCGAGGTCCGCACCGTGATGGTCGACCTGCCGTCGGCCGCGCGCGGCCGGGTCCGGCTGCTGGTGGCCGACGGCGCGACCCTCGCCCGCGAGGAGCGGCAGCAGGCGGGGCTGGCGGCGCGCCCCACGAGCCTCCGGCACCTCATCGACGCCCTGAACACGGCGCGGCGCAACGACCGCTTCTACGTGCAGCTCCGGCGCGCCGACGCCGGGGCGGTGGTCAACGGCCGCCGCCTGCCCTCGCTCCCCCGCTCGGTGCTCGACGTGCTGGGGGGCGACCGTCCCGCCGCCGGCCTCGCGCGGATGAGCAGCGCCGCCCTGCGCGAGTGGGAGGTGCCCCTGGACCGCGTCGTCTCCGGCGCCCGCGTCCTCGACCTGGACCTGGGCTCCTGATGAAACGCTGCCTCCTCCCGTTGGCGCTCGTCGCCGCCGCCGCCACCACCCTGACGGGGTCGTCTCCGGTCTTCTGGCAGGTGTCGACGCAGGCCGAGCTCCTGCGCGGCGAGGTCGACGCCCTCTCCGTCGACGACGAGGGCCGCCTGCGGCTGGGTCCCGCCACCGACACCGTGCTGGAGACGCCCGAGCCGGCGCTGTGGTCGCTCGCTCGCGCGTCCGACGGCGCCCTGTGGACGGGCAGCGGCACCGACGGGCGCCTCTACCGGCTGGGGGCCGACGGAGCCGGCACCGTGGTCCTCGACGCCGACGAGCTCGACGTGCACGCCCTCGCGGCCGACCGCGAGGGCGGCGTCTACGCCGGCACCTCGCCCGGGGGCCGGGTGTACCGCGTCACCGCCGCCGGCGAGGCGACGGTGGCGTTCGACCCCGAGGAGACCTACATCTGGGCCCTCGCCCTCGACGGCGACGGCGCCCTGTACGTGGCCACCGGCAACCCCGCCCGCGTCTACCGCCTGCCCGCCGGCGGCGACCCCGCCCTGCTCTACGCGAGCGACGCCGCGCACGTCCTCTCGCTCGCCGTCGCGGGCGACGGCACGCTGCTCGCGGGCACGGAGTCGCCGGGCCAGGTATTGCGCATCGACGCCACCGGCCGGGCGTTCGTGCTGCTCGACTCGCCGTACGAGGAGATCCGCTCGCTGCGGCCCCAGCCCGACGGGTCGCTGCTCGCGGTGGCGGTGAGCGGCCAGCCCGCGCCGGGCGCGGCGGCGACGCCGGCTCCCGCCCCGGCCGCGGCGGCGGCCCCGGTGCCGACGGTCTCGGTGACCACCAGCGTCTCCGCCGTCGTGGTTGCGGGCAGCGCGACGCCCACGACGACGCCGGCCTCGACCACGTCGTCCGCGAGCGCCGGCGAGAAGGGCGCCGTGTACCACATCACCGCCGACGGGCTGTGGGACCGGCTGTGGCGGTCGAGCCTGGACACCCCGTTCGACGCGGCGTTCGACGACCGGGGGGCGCTGGTCGTGGGCACGGGGCCCAACGGCAAGCTCTATCGCGTGTCGGGCGACCCGCCCCGGACGGTCCTCTCGGGGCAGGCCCCGGCCCGGCAGGTGACCCGGCTGCTGCCCGCGACCGACGGATCGCTGTGGTACGCCACCGCCAATCCCGGCAAGGTCCTGCGCATGGCGGGCCGCCTGGCCGCCCGCGGCGCCTACGAGTCGGAAGTGCACGACGCGGGGGCGGCGGCCCGCTGGGGCTCGATCCGCTGGCGCGGGGTGGCGCCCCCGGGCAGCCGCATCGAGCTCGCGAGCCGATCGGGCAACACCGCCATTCCCAACGACACCTGGAGCCCGTGGTCCGACGCCTACACCGAGGCGTCGGGCTCGCCCATCGCCAGCCCCAACGCGCGCTACCTGCAGTGGCGGGCGGCCCTGTACGGCGGGGGCGACGCCTCACCGGTGCTGACCGCGGTGACCGCCGCGTACCTCCCGCGGAACCTGCGGCCCGAGGTCACCCGGTTGACGGTGCACCCGCCGGGGACCGTCTTCCAGCAGTCGCTCAGCACCGGCGACCCGCCCCTCGCGGGGCTCGACGAGCGGCCGTCCCCCACGCCCGCCACCACCGTGGGCCGCGAGGGCTACCGCAAGGGCATCCAGACCTTCCGCTGGCAGGCGAGCGACGAGAACCGCGACCCGCTCGAGTTCTCGGTGTCCTACCAGCGGGACGGCGACAGCGAGTGGCACGTCCTGCGCACGGGGCTGCGGGCGACGGTGTTCGCGTGGGACACCACGACGATCCCCGACGGCGCCTACCGGGTACGCGTCAGCGCGTCCGACGCCGCGGGCAACGCCCCCGGCGCGGCCCTCGTCGGCGAACGCGACAGCCCCGTCTTCGACGTCGACAACGCCCCGCCCCGTATCGAGGTGGCGCCGCGGCGGCGCGAGGGCGGCCGGGTCGTCCTGCCGTTCACCGTGCGCGACGCGCAGTCGCCGGTGCAGCGGGTCGAGTTCGCGGCCGGCAACGACGACTGGCGGGTCGTCTACCCCCTCGACGGGGTGCCCGACGGGCTCGTGGAGCGCTTCGAGGTGGTGCTCGACGGGGCCGACGCGGGGCCGGTCGTCATCCGGGCCACCGACGCCCTCCGCAACACCGTGAGCGTGTTCGGGGAGTGACCAAGGCGCGACCGACCCGCCCGGGACGATGACGGGGAGTCTGACCAGGGGCCGCCGACGCGCCGAGCTGCGGGCCGGACTGCATCCCGGTGAAGCAGGCGAGCCCGAAGCAGCCACCATGCTGACGACACCGTCCCCTGCCCTGTCCCCCACGGTCCGCGCATGCTGAACGGGCTCATCGTCTTCGCGGCGCTCGCGTCGGTGTTCCTGGCCGCGCTCACCGGCCAGATGCAGGCCCTGACCGACGCCATCGTCTCGTCGGCCCGGGGCGCGGTCGACCTCGCCATCGGGCTCATCGGCCTGATGGCGTTCTTCCTCGGGCTGATGCGGGTCATCGAGGACGCCGGCGCCCTGCGGCACCTCGCGCGGCTCGTCGGGCCGGTCATGCAGCGGCTCTTCCCGGGCGTGCCCATCCACAGCCCCGCGATGAGCGCCATGATCCTCAACATCGCCGCCAACATGCTGGGGCTCGCGAACGCCGCGACCCCGTTCGGCATCAAGGCGATGGAGGAGCTCGACAAGCTGAACGGCGAGCGCGGCACCGCGACCAACGCGATGGTCCTGTTCCTCGCCATCAACACCTCGGCCCTCGCCATCCTCCCGTCGGGGGTGGTGTCGATGCGGGCGTCGGTGGGCTCCGAGGACGCCGTCGGCATCTTCTTCCCGACGTGGTTCGCCAGCGGCTGCGCCACCATCGTCGGGGTGACGGCGGCCGTCCTGCTGAGCCGGCTGACGGTCTACCGGCGCACCGAGCCGGCCCCGGCGCGGGAGGCCCCGCCCCCGGACCCCGCCCCGGACGGCGACGCCGCCGTGGACGCCGCCCCCGGCCGCGACGCCCCCGAGGCCCTCGAGCCGCTGCCCGGCCGGCGCTGGATCGGACGCCTCTTCTGGTTCGCCCTCGGCGTCCTCCTCGGCCGCTTCGTCTGGCAGCACCGCATGGACCCGCCGTTCGAGCTCTTCGGCGCCATCACCTCGGCGTGGATGCTGCCGATGGTGGTGGCGGTCCTCGTCATGTACGGCTGGACGCGCGGGGTCCGCGTGTACGACTCGCTGGTGACGGGCGCCCGGCAGGGCTTCGAGGTGGCGGTGCGCATCATCCCCTACCTGGTGGCCATTCTCGTGGTGGTGGGGATGTTCCGGGCCTCGGGGGGCATCGACCTCATCACCACGCTGCTCTCCCCGTTGACGGTGCTCATCGGCCTGCCGGCCGAGGCGCTGCCGATGGCCATCCTGCGCCCGCTGACGGGCAGCGGGGCCTATGCGGTGATGGCCGAGATCATGACCGCGGAGGGCCCCGACTCGGTCGTCGGGTACATGGTCAGCACCTTCCAGGGGAGCACCGAGACGACGTTCTACACCCTCGCGGTGTACTACGGGGCGGTGGGCATCCGCCGCACCCGCCACACCGTGCCGGCGTGCCTGCTCGCCGACACCGCGGGCATCCTCGCGGCAGTGTTCATCGTCAACCTCATGTTCGGGTAGCCCGCCCCGGGCGGGTACGGTTCCGCTCGACGCTCTCCTGCGCCGCCCCGCGACCCGGACTCTCTGGCCCGCAGCACCGAACCGGGCCGTCAAGGTCGCGCGACGCGTCGGGACGACCGCTTGCCTGGCGGCCGAGGGCGCACGACAGATTCGTGAGACGAGCGCTCCTGGCGCTGTCAGGCTGACCTCTCCGGTGTCGTTCTCGGCGGCGTCTCCACTTCCCTGTCGTGCACCGGGCGGCCGAAGCGGTCATCGGGCGCACGCGGCGTGCTACACTGAAACGATGCCAGCACAGGCGGCCGAGCAGCTCGATCCGGAATCGTTGGTGGCGCGGATCATCGCCGAGCTCGAGGCGAATCCGGCCGCCCAGCAGATGCTCCTGCGCGCCATGCTGACCGGCGAGTTCCTGGGGATGCCGGTGCGGCTGAATGCCATCGAGCGCGACGTCGCCGAGATCAAGCGCCGCGTCACCACCCTGGAGCACGACGTCGCCGAGCTCAAGAGCGACATGGCGGCCGTCAAGATCGACGTGGCGGCCCTCAAGGGAGACAGCCTCGAAGTCAGGATGCACAAGTGGATCCGCCCCTTCCTCAGCCAGAAGCTCGGCCTGCGCAGGCCGGACATCGTTCACGGTGCCGTGACGCACACGGACCGCGAGCTGCAGGAGGCGGTGTACGAGGCGGTCGACGCGGATCGCATCACGGTCGGGCAGGAAGTGCGCGTCTTCGCGACCGACCTCATCCTGCGCGCGCAGCGTCGGCACGACCGCGCAACCGTGTGGGTCGCCGTCGAGGCGTCCAACACCCTCGACCGGCGCGACGTCGAACGGGCGCGCGAGTCCGCGGAAGCGCTTCACGCGATCTTCGCGGAGGAAGCGACGGCCGCCGTCATGGGACATGTGATCCCCAGCCCGCACCGGGAGCTCGCGGACGGGAGCGGGGTCGAGGTGTTCATCGTCGACCCGAACCACTGAGCGTGCAGAAGCCCAAGCAGGTACGTCCTGCCCGGGTCGAGGACTCCCAGCGGGATCACGGCCAGAAGTCTCGTGATGATGCCGACCTCGCCCTCGGCCGCGACGCGACCCGCGCCCCACACCGGGGCGGCGGCCGGGCGGGCGATCGGGGCCATCCCCGCGGCGTCGCCCTCTCGAGAGCGCCGCGACGAGGACGCCGGACCGTGCCGTCGAGCTCAGGGCAACTGGAGCTGCGGCAAGGGGCGAACCTCGACGCCGCTCCGCCTCACCCCGACCATGATCTCCGTGTCCTCCGCACCGGACGGCACGTAGCTCACGCGGTACTGCATCGACATCCGCTGGTAGCCGGCCGCCAGCCGGCTCGCGAGCCGGGACAGCCCCAACGACAGTTGGGTACGTGACGTCAGCGTCATGTACACCCCGCGGAGCAGCCGCGTCAGGTCCCGGGCGACGCCGGGAACGACCGGTTCTTCCCCGGCGCCGAGGCCCCCCGCGCTCCGCGGCTCGAGAACCACCGCGTGGGCCATGATGCCGGCGGCCGCGAACCGGGCCATCTGCAGGTCGACGTCTCCCCCGGCGGCGCCGCGGTCCTCGTCCCCGTTCGGCAGCACCAGCACGACCACCGGAAACGGCTCGTCGTCCTCGTAGCGAGGCTCCGAGGCCTCGCGGACGCTGTCGAGCAGCCCGACCCGGGCGCGCGCCCCGACGCGCACGCGGCCAATCGCGTCGTCGAGGTCGCCGCGGTCGGCCGTCGGGCCGACCACGCGGCGAACCCGGCCCCGGATGGTGTGGATGGAGACCTCGTGCCGCGGCGGCAGCGTGCGCAGAAAGGCGGCCAGGCCCTGCCGCAGCGCGTCCCGCTCGGCCGGCGCGGCGACGCGGCCGCCATTGTCGACGAGCAGGGCGATGCTCATCGGGCGCGGCGTGCCGCTACGCACCGACACGACGTCGAGATCGACGTTGTTCTCCTGGAGGGCGAAGTCGGCCGGGGTCAGATCGGGGACGGGCCGCCCCGCCCGGTCCAGCACCTCGACGAACACGTGCTCCAGCTCCTGCCCCGCTGCATCCCCTGGTCCCCAGGCGACGCTCAGGGCGACGGCGACGAGCAGCGTTCCGCGCATGTGGGCCACTTCTGCCGGTCTGTCGAAGAAGTACCTCTACTGTAGCGCGAAAGGGCCATGTCGATGAAGCAGGCCGGAGTCACTGAAGAGTCCTGGCGACCCGGAAGCCGATCCTGAAGTCGTGGCGGCCCGGGCCGGCCGGCCCGCCGAGTTCCCCGAGCTGCACGCCAACGCGCCCATGCGGCTGCGCGCCGAGCACATCCGGCCCGGGGCCTGGCTCGTCGTCGACGGCCGGCGGGTCGAGGGGTCGGTGCGCTGCGAGACCGGCTCGCTGCCCGACTGCGAGGACGACATCGCCGTCGTCCGCCTCGCCAGGCTGCCCGCCGACGCGGGCCTGCACCTGCTGCAGGTGCAGAACCCGCACGGCCTGTTCAGCAACGACTTCGTGTTCCACGTCGTCGACGAGCCGCCGCGGGCCGAGAGCGGCAACCTCATCAGCAGCGGCGGCTCCTTCGACGGCCGGGGCGCGTGGCGGGTGGGGCTGACCAACGCGTCGGTGACCTGGAACGGCGAGGCCGACTTCACCATCGACGAGCCGTCGCCGCAGCGCTGGCGGGTGCAGCTCTGGCACCCCGTCGCGATCCGGAAGGACGTCGAGTACTCGCTCTGCTACTCAGCCCGGGCCGACGACATCCGCTACATCGAGACCAACGTCGACACCGGGGCCGGCGACTACCGCAGCCTCGTCGGCACCGGCTTCGACCCCGAGGTCGGCGCCGCCACCCGCAGCACCGGGGCCAGCCTGACCCGGCGCTACCACCGGTTTCGGCACCGGTCATCAGCCCCGAGGACGACAGCAGCGCCCGCGTGTTCGCGTCACCTTCGACCTGGCGCAGAGCGCGGTCGACGTGCAGATCGACGACGTGGGGTTGTACGAGGGGCGGGGATGCGGCACGCCGTGAGCAATCCGTTTCGGGCCGTCACGGCTTCCCGGTCGCCTGCGCGAACCGACGACCCTACCCCTGACGATAGGACGAGATGGAAGGCCAGGCGCCGCGGACGCATCCCTGGTGGCGGACCAGCGCGTGGAATCCGTCGGACGCGGGATTCGGCGCGACCGGATGGCGGTCGGGGCCCAAGTACAGACAGCCGACCTCGTCGGGGGGGAGGCCGGCCACCAGCCCTCGGGCTCGTTCCAGCGCGGCGAGCCAGCGCCGCTTCAGGTCGCGGAGGTCGAGAGGTTCCCGGAGAGCGAGCCGATCCAGATCGTCCTGCGTGTACGCGACGTGCCGCGCCGCGTGTTCCAGCAGGAACTCGGGCGTGAAGCCGGGGTCCTTCCCGCACGCCGCCCAGGCCAGGGCGCCGAGCGGAAGATGGTTGTCATCGAGATGGATGACGTCGACGAAGTCGCGGACTTCGCTCCGGCCCGCCAGGGCGAGCACCTTGTTGACGGCGGCGTCGGCATCGTGCAGGCGATAGCCGAAGTGCTCGTCCGCCTGCACGGGATAGAAGCGGAAGGCGCTGTCCTGGGCCCACTCGATCTTCAGCGCTTGCCGGTCCGCGCTGACCACGGCGCGGTGGAAGGTGGGCGTGCGCAGCAGCCACGACAGCTCGTAGCCCGCGGCCCGGAGCGTCGCCGCATCGGTTTCCGCACTCCGGGCGACACTCTCCTCCAGATCGTGGAACAGGTCGAGATCGGCCGAGTACCGGGGGGTGTCCTCCGCCCGGTGCAGGACGGTGGCCCCCGCGACGTAGCTGTCGGGACTGCGGTTCGCGGCGATGCGCCGGAGAACGTTCGCCTGGACGGTGCTCAACGGCATAGCCGGGCCGCGAGGAGGAATCCCTTCCGCCCACCGTTCCGGCGCAGCCCGCGGACGATCTCCGGGACGTCGCCGGGGGTGACCTGCATGTCGGGGCGCAGGTACCAGAAGCACTGCGCGTGGTAGTCACGAAATGCCCGCCGCGCCTCGCGGACGCGCACCCTGTCCCGAGCCGCCGCCGACGGCAGGGTAGCATGGCTTCGCGAGCCGCCCTGGACGCCGATGGGGGCGCATGCGTTCAGCGGATCCTGCGCGTCCATCGCTGCATTGTTAGCGGCACGACGGGCGAATCGTCAAGCTCGATCCTGCCCCGCTGCATCCCCCGGTCCCCAGGCGACGCTCAGGGCGACGGCGACGAACAACATCTCCGACCTGACCGCAGCCGACTTCTCGCTCCGGGAGAACGCCGTCGATGCCGAGGGCGACGGTGCCGAAACAGTACTCGGGGCAGGTGCCTCTTCTTGCAGAGGAACTGCCTCTGCCGTGCGCGAGCGGGCCGGGTCGATGAGGCGGTTCGGGTCACGGAAGAGCCGTGGCGACCCGGAAGCCGATCCTGAAGTCGTGGCGGCTGGGGCCGGCCCACCCACGCGCAACGGCGCGCTGCTGCCACTCCAGGCTCATCCAGTCGGCGCCGCGCGTCACCTTTCGAACGCAGTCCTCGTCCCAGCAACCGTCGGTCCACTCCCAGAGATTGCCCACCATGTCGAAGAGGCCGGCATCGCTCGGGTCGAAAGAGCCAACCGCGCAGGTTCCGCCGTCGCCGGGGAGCCGAATGTAGCACCCCCGGCGGCTGCCCGCCGCGCCCCGGTCCCATTCCGCCTCGGTCGGCAGGCGATACCGGCGGCCCGTTCGCCGCGACAGCCATTCCGCATACGCCTGGGCTTCGTACCAGCTCACGCACGCCACCGGATGTCGCTCCGTCTGCACGTACCCCGGATCCCGCCAGCTCTCGCGCCGCCCCGAGCCGTGGCCGAAGCAGTTGTTCTCCGATGCGACCTCGGTCGACGCCTCGGCGAAGGCCCTGTACTCCTCCAGGGTCACCTCGTACCGACCGAGCGCCACGTCGCCCCCGGGCAGCGTCACCATCTGCGGGCAGACCTCGCAGTCCCGGAACACTTCCCCCGGGGCCTGCCCGCCGGCCGGAACCGTCGCGCACAGCATCGCGCACACGACAAGGCCAGTGCTCCGGCCCCGCTCAATCATCCGTCACCTCCACTGGCACGACCCAACGCCCTGCAGCCTTCTCCGCATTGCCTCCACTCTCGACCCCCGCGCAGCCGTGCTACGACTCGATTCGCATCGATTCGCGCGACGATCTCCCACCCATGGCGGCGGCTCCGAAGAAGATCGCCGCGATGACCCCGACACCGGCGAGAGCGGTCCCCACGAACCACTTGATGAGGTTGTTGGACTCTCTCTCGATCTTCAGCTCCAGCCGCTGCTCGAGAACCTCGAGGTCGCCCCTGGTCGGGAGCTCGTCGACCGCTTCCCGGACTGTCCAGCGCAGAAACTCGGTCTGATCCGGGGTGAATCCACTGGACGCGGGAGGCGCACCCACGGGTGGCGGCGCCACCGTCGACGCCGCCGGCTCATCCACCGCCGACGCACAACCCCACGTCATCAACACCACCGCAGCGGCGATTGCTCGCACCATGAACCTCCGAACTCACCCAGACTACCATAGGGGAACCGCGCCCTCGCTTCCGTCTCCACCGTTCCGCGTCCAGGGAACGGCGCACCGCCATCGGCTGCCTCCCGACCCCTCACGCCTCCGGCGGCTCGCCGTAGCGGGCGTCGTCGCCGCACCGCACGGCGGCGCGCGACGGGTCCTCGAGGTCGAGCCGCTTCAGCAGCTTGGCGAGCCCCTGCCGCGTCACGCCGAGCGCCGACGCCGCCTTGGTCCGGCGGCCGCCGGCCTGGGCGAGGGCGCCGCTGACGAAGCGGCGCTCGAACACCTGCCGCGCCTCGTGCAGGGTCGGCACGCCGTCGGGTCCGCTCGCCCCGCCGGTGATGGCGGCCGGCAGCAGGGCCGGTCCCACCACCCCGCTCCGGGGACCGCGGACGACCAGCGCCGCGACGACGTTCTCGAGCTGCCGGACGTTGCCCGGCCAGTGATAGCGGGCCAGCGCCTCCAGGGTCGATCGGGCGGGCGCGGCCCGGCTCCCGGTGAGCGACTGCGCCCGCTGCCAGAAGTGGTCGACGAGAAGCACGACGTCGTCGCCGCGGTCCCTGAGCGGCGGCACCTCGAGGCGGAGCACGTCGAGCCGGTACAGCAGGTCCTCGCGGTACTGGCCGGTCCTGACGTCGCTCTCGAGGGGCCGGTTGGTGGCCGCGACGACCCGCACGTCGACCGCGCGCGGCACCGTGTCCCCCACGCGGCGAATCTCGCCGTCCTGCAGCACGCGCAGCAGCTTGGCCTGCGCACGCGGCGACAGCTCCCCCACCTCGTCGAGGAACAGCGTGCCCCGGTCGCACGCCTCGAACAGTCCCGCGCGGTCGGTCACGGCGCCGGTGAACGCCCCCCGGACGTAGCCGAAGAGCTCGGCCTCGACGAGATCGTCGGTGAGGGCGGCGCAGTTGACGGCCCCGAAACGGCGCTCGGGCCGGCCGCTCAGCCGGTGCACGCCGCGCGCGACCAGCTCCTTGCCGGAGCCGCTCTCGCCCGTCACGAGGACCGGAAACGGCGACTCGGCGACCCGCCGCAGGCTGCCGCGCAGGCGGGCCATCGCGTCGCTCCGGCCCAGGAGTCCCAGATCGTCCGAATGGATGTTGCCTCCCACTGTTCTCCTCCGACATCGAGTTCCGGCCGCCGTCGTCAGGCTCTCGGCCATGTCCGCATCCCGACCCGGACGCGGGTGCCGCCCGTCGAGACGGACGTTCCAACGAGAGTCGTCCCGGTGACGGCCCGATAGCGAGACCGGGACCGACGGTCACGTACGTCCACATGAACGCACGCACCGGGATCTGATGAGCATCGCCAGCAATGCAAGATGCCGGCCGGAAGAGCCCGGCGGTGGAACCCAGTCTGTTGGAGCGGTATCGCGAGGGGTGACTCGGAGGACGTTGCAGGAATTGCGCGCGCCCCCCCCGCGGGATGCGCGCGCTTTCTTGAAATCGAGGTCCGACGCGGCCGGGTCGACCGCTCGTGCGGCGCGGCCCGTTCCGAGGCGCTGCCGGACCGGCGTCCGCCCGCTATCCGGCAGCACGTACCCGGGACGTGAGGAGGATCCGCTTCACGCCCTCGGCCGGCTCCCATCCGTCACGCGCCGGTGCCGCCGAGTCGACCGCCCGCTCCCGGGCGTTCGCAGGTCACCGTCGAAGCCTGCGATACTCCTCGCACACTTCCCGCAAGCAGCGGCGCGACCGGAAGCCGGTCCTGACGAAACAGCCGGCGGCACTCGGTCGTGCCGCCGGTCCCGCGCAAAGGTCATCCCCCCGCAGCCACGCGGCCGGGCACGGGGCGATCCGCCCGCGTGAGTGCGCCAGGGGGTCGGGCCGGATCTGGAACTTGATCACCTTCTGGTTCGTCCCGGGGCCGCCCTCGAGGTGCCAGGCCGCGTAGTTGGAGTAGCTCGACCAGAGCCCCTTGCCCTTCCACCCCGCCTCGGGGTCGTCGACGCGGCCGGTCGACGACCGGGAGAAGAAGCCCAGGGGGTAGGGCACCCGCAGGGTGACGAACTCCTCGGTGTCGGGCCTGAAGACCTCGAGCGAGTCGGTGTTGACGACGCCGTAGAGGGGCACGTCGCGCCCGAGGCCGAGAACGTCGTGGTGGTCGACCTGGGTGAGGTAGCTCTCGTCCGAGTTGATGGGGAACTCGTCGGCGTTCTGGTAGATGGGCTTGTCCATGCGGAAGAACGTCCAGCCCTCGGGGCAGCCCTGCCCGTCGGCCTGCGGGCCCGAGATGTCCTCGCACCGGCTGCGGTCGAAGCGCGCGAAGTGGCCGCTGCCCCGCCAGTCCTGCCACGCCACGCCCTCGGTGGTCAGGTGCAGGCCGCCGCTGCCGTAGGCGCCGGGGTTCATGACCGACGGGGGCGGCTCGTAGAGCTCGGCCGTGCACGACTCGGGCGGGTTGTCGCCGATCTCGAGGCGCACGAGCTGGCGCTGGTTGCGGCCGTTGCCCGAGCACCACACGCTGCCGTCGGCGGGGTTGACGGCCGGCGAGTAGCAGCCGAACCGGATGGCGTGGTCGCGGGTGGGGTCGACGGGCGCGTCGGGCATGGTCCACCCCGTGGTGATGACGCCGTCCTGGTTGGTGTCGACGACGCCCGGGCACCAGCCCTGGGCCGCCTCGGCGTCGCCGGTCTCGTCCCAGATATCCATGTCGATCCAGCCGAGCCCGTTGGCAAAGCCGTAGTAGATGCGCTCGTCCTCGCCGATCTGGTTGTGGTCGGCCGAGAAGCAGGTGTCGACCTCGGAGAACGCCTCGGTCTCGGGGTCGTACATGAACACCTGGCGGGTGGCCTGGGCGATCGGGTAGTGGGCGGCGAACGCGTTGGCGGGGTCGGTGCAGAACTCGGGCTGCTCGCCGGGGGCGCGGATGCGGCCAGTCAGCCACACCCGCCCGTCGCCGTCCATGGCGACGCTGCGGGGGTCGGACTGCCGGGCCCACACGGGGTCGTCGCCCCAGTACGGCGACTCGGGGGTCTGCCCCTGGATGACGGGTCCGCCGGACGGGATGTCGATGTTGAAGGCCCGGTGCTCGACGGGGTCGAGGACGGCGAGGATGTCGCTGGGCTGCACGACGCCGTAGACGAGCCCGTCGGCGTTCACGGTGCCGTCGCGCACGTCCGAGGCGGCGCTGTCGGTGCGGCCGTCGGTCGCGGTGCCCCAGTCCCACAGGGTGACGACGACGTTGCGCTCGATGCCGGCGGGCCGGGGCGGGGTCTGGGTGGGCGCCTCGCCGGCGGCGATGCGCTCGCTCCAGTCGGCGAACATGCGGCGCTGCTCGCCGAGGCCCCCCCACATGCCGGCCATGCTCGCGCCCATCGGCCCCATCGCGACCCGGCGGTCCCACGCCGCGAGGTGCGAGTCGGCGGCGTCGAGGATGTCGCCGGGAATCTCGCGCGTCGCCCGGTTGCCGACCTGGTGGCAGTTCATGCAGCCGGTCACCCGGCTGCCGAGCTCCTGCTGCGACTGCTCGCCTTCGGGCAGCTCCAGCATCGACAGCCACCACGCGGCCGGGTAGACGGCGGCGGCGGCGCGGGCGTCGGGCGCCACCACCCCTTCGAGGTCGACGGTCTGGCCGGGGGTCGCGGTGACCCGCGGCGAGTCGACGAGGCCGTAGCCGCGCACGAACAGCTCGTAGGTGGCGTCGGGCAGGTCGGGCACCACGTAGCGACCCTCGTCGTCGGTGGCCACGATGCGGATGAAGCGGGTGGGCAGGTCGGTGGTCTCGGCCACCACCCAGACCCCGGCCTCGGGTCCGGCGCTGCTCGTGACGACGCCCCCGATATCGTCGGCGTCGAGCATCACCCCGGCGCCCTGCCGTCCCTCCACGGCCAGGCCCGACACGGCGGCGAGCATCGCCGCCACCGTCGCCGCCGACAGTCCCGTGCGCAGTCTGGCCATTCCGTCCTCCCTCGCCGAAAAAGAAAGGGCCCGGCACGAATGCCGGGCCCAGGGTGTTGCGTCTACCGGGCCTCGGCCCGATAGTCGAGCGAAGCTAGCCCACCGGCAGCAGCTCGAGCCGGCCGGTGGCGTCGCTCATCTTGTCGACGCGGACGCCCATCTTGTCGAGAACCGTCAGGTGCAGGTTCGAGATGGACGTTCTCTCCTCGTAGCGCAGGTGTCCGCCCGCGTGGAGCTTGCCGGCGCCGCCGCCGACGAGCACGAGGGGCAGGCCCTTGTTGTCGTGGCGGTTGCTGTCGGACATGCCGGCGCCGTAGAGCATCATCATGTTGTCGAGCAGGTTGCCGTCGCCGTCGGGCGTCGCCCGCGCCTTCTCGAGGAAGTACGCGAACAGCGACAGGTGATACTCGTTGATCTTCGCGATCTTCTCGTAGAGGGTCGGGTCGTCGCGGTGGTGCGAGGTCGGGTGGTGCGAGTCGGGCACCCCGATCTCGGGATACGTCCGGCCGCTGATCTCCCGCGCCATCATGTAGGTGCTGACCCGCGTCAGATCGGTCTGATACGCGAGCAGCAGCAGGTCGCACATCAGCCTGGCGTGCTCGCCGTAGGTGGCGGGGATGCCCGCCGGCTGCACCACCTCGGGGAGCTCGCGGTCGCTCTGCTCCTCGGCTTTCTGAATGCGCCGCTCGATGTCGCGGACCGCCTCGACGTACTCGTTCACCCGCACCTGGTCGGCGGGCCCGAGGCCGCGCTGCAGGGCGCTGATCTTGTCGGACACCGAGTCGAGGATGCTCTGGTCCTTGCGGATGCGGTCGAGCCGCGCCGCGGGGTCGGTCGAG
The DNA here is from genome assembly GCA_965261285.1 of Vicinamibacterales bacterium. GTDB lineage: Bacteria > Acidobacteriota > Vicinamibacteria > Vicinamibacterales > UBA8438 > JAJEEA01. Next base: position 2,232,581 of record OZ253457.1, read on the forward strand.
CCGCTGTCGCCGAAGAGCCGCTCGAAGACCGCGCGCGGGTTGTTCTCGCCGAGCAGCGGGGTGGTCTCGTTCCGCCACGAGATGGTGTTGGTGTAGGTGCAACTGAACCCGACGTCGCACGAGCCCGACACGTCGCGGCTGTCGAGGGCCAGCTCGAGCGAGCCGAGCTGCGTGTGGCGCGCGGTCTCCCGGGCGATGAGCTGGTCGACGGAGACGCCGGCGCGCAGGTTCGACTCGGTGCGGGCCGGGGTCACGCCGGTCAGAAACCGGGTGGCGGCGCTGGCGTGGACGCCGGCGTTGCTCGGCACCCCGTTCAGGCCCGTCAGCACCGTCGTCTGGTCGCGGTACGGCGCGATCTGCGAGAGCAGCCGGGTCGTCTCGTACCCCTGGCCGTCGGTCTCGGGGGTCCAGTGCTTCATCGCCATCCCGTTCGGCACGTAGAAGACGCCGAAGCGGCGGACGGGGGCGGCCGCGCTGTTGCGGATGGCCGCGAACGCGGGGACCATGCCGTCGAGCAGCGGCAGCGCCAGGCCGGCGCCGATGCCCCGCAGCACGGTGCGGCGCGGGATAGCTTTCCTGGTGATGATCATGAGTCGGACCTCCGCAGCTTGAACGCGGTGCTCTTCACGATTCCGAGGACGATGGATGACCAGCGGTAGTCGTCGCCGGCCGCTTCACGCACGATCTGCCGGACGGTTGGAGCGTCATAATACTCGATCGCACGCCCCAGTGCATAGCCCATCAGCTTTTCGGTGACGGTGCCGACGAAGTCGTCCGGTCTCGCGAGCAGGAGATCGCGCAGCCCGGTCGGGCCCTCGAAGGCGGCGCCGTCGGGCAGGACCCCCGAGGCGTCGACGGGCACGCCGGCGGTGGTTGCGCGCCACCGGCCGATGGCGTCGAAGTTCTCGAGCGAGAACCCGATGGGGTCCATCGGCGCGTGGCAAACCGAGCACGCGGGGTCCTCGCGGTGCCGCACCATCGCCTGCCGCATGGTGAGCGGCTCGCCCTCCTCGTTCTCCTCCTCGAGGGTCGGCACGTCGGGCGGCGGCTCGGGGGGCGGGGCGCCGAGCAGGTTCTCGAGCACCCACTTGCCGCGCAGCACCGGCGACGTGCGGTTGGGATAGGACGTGACGGTCATCACGCTGCCGTGGCTCAGCAGCCCCGCCCACTCGCCCTCCGGCAGGGTCACCTTGCGGTAGCGGTTCCCGTAGACGTTCGGAATCCCGTAGTGCGCGGCGAGGCGCTCGTTGACGAACGTGTAGTCGGCCCGCAGCAGGTCGAGCATGCTGCGGTCCTCCCGGATCAGGCTGTCGATGAACAGGCTCGTCTCGGCCTCGAAGGCCTCGCGCAGGTTGTCGTCGAAGTCGGGGAAGATGAGCGGGTCGGGGTACACGCCCTCGAGGTTGCGGAAGTGCAGCCACTGCCCCGCGAAGTTGTCGACGAGGGCCGACGACCGCGGATCGGCGAGCATGCGGCGCACCTGCCGCTCGAGGACCGCGGGGTCGCCGAGCGAGCCGTCCTCGGCCGCGGCCAGCAGCTCGTCGTCGGGAATGCTGCTCCACAGGAAGAACGACAGCCTCGAGGCGAGGTCGAGGTCGGGAATGGCGTAGATCGCGTCGGGCGGGCTGTCGACGGGGTCGTGCTCGATGCGGTAGAGGAACTCGGGGTCGGCGAGGACCCGCTCGAGGGCGAGCCCGATGCCGGCGTCGAAGCTGCCGCCCTGCCGGCCGATGTCGAAGAAGTCGAGCAGGGTGTCGAGGTCGTCGTCGGTCACCGGGCGGCGGTACGCACGGCGCGCGAGGGTGCCCACGATCTCGGCCGCGCAGGGGCGTTCCTCGGCCTCGCTCGCCGGGGTGCACGTGAACAGCCGGCGCCGCGTCGGGGTGTCGCCCGGGCCGTCGACCGTCAACGGGCCGTGGATCTGCACGTTGTCGAGGGCCGGGTTGCCGTCGGGCATGTCGTTGACGGCGAGGGCGAAGCCCGACTGCCGCGGCTGCAGCACGCCTTCCTCTTCCCACGTCTCGCGCGGGAAGGACACCCCGATGACGTGCGGCCCCGCGTCGACCCGGATGCGCATCTCGAGGCCGTCGTCGGCGTGCAGCGAGTACGACTCCCACTCGATGTCGCCCCGGATGTTGCCGGCGAAGCTGATGGGCGCGGGCATGCCGGGGGCGTCCCCGCCGAACGTGAACTGCCGGATGCGGCGGCCGTCGAGGCGGATCTCCACGTCGTGGGCCTGGTCGATGCCGCGCACGTAGCCCACGTAGTTGGTGCGCAGGCGCAGCTTGATCAGGTACTCGCCGTCGACGGGGAAGTGGTGCCGCACCGCGGCGCCGCCGCGGGAGCCGAAGGGCAGGTCCTCGCTCTGCTGGTTCTCCTGGACCAGGTTCAGGGGAATCCCGTGGGTGGCGATGACCACCCCGCCGGCCGGCGGCTCGCCGACGGCGAGCCGGCTGATCTTGCGGGCGGCCGACACGTAGCGCTCGAACAGGGACGGCGACAGGGACAGGGCGCCGGCGTTGTTGTCGAAGCCGAACCGGTCCGGCGCGTCGGCGGGAATCCACTCGCCGACGTCGACGTCGAGGTCGAGGAGGTCGCGGATGACGTTGCGGTACTCCGTCTGATTCAGCCGATGGAACGCGAGGGTGCGGCCCGGATTCGGCTTCGCCTCGGCCGCCGCGTCCAGCTCGTCCTCCAGCCATCGCCGGAACCCGTCGTAGGCGGCCTTGTCGGGACGCGGGCGCGGCTGCGGGGGCATGGCGCCGACGCGCAGCTTGCGGACCACCGCTTCCCATATCTCCGGGTCCTCTGCCACGTTGTCGACGTCGACCGTGTCGAGCGACAGCCCCACCGTGCGGAGCTGCGAGACGAGCACCGACCGCGGCTCGTCGGCGCCCTCCACGATCGCGCTGTTGTGGCAGGTGACGCAGTACTGGTCGAGAAGCGCCCGTTGGGGCGAAACCGCCGGCGCCTGCGCCCCCGCCGGGGGCTGCCCCGCCGCCGCGGCCGGCGGCGTGCCGACGAGGGCGGCGACGACCGCCGCACCCAGTCCGCCGAGGAAGAACCGGAACGCCGGAGGATGCTCTCGTGTCATGGGATGTCGCTCACCCTCGGATCGGAAGCGCGGGCTGCACCGTGGCCTCGCCGCGCCGCCGGGACGCCCACGGCGCCGCAAGACCGCCTGAATGGCCGCCCGCGAACGGACCTCTCCACCCTGCCTTCGGGACACGATAGTGTCGCCGCTTTCCGCGATCGTGTCAACGACGTGACCGGGCCGACGGCCCGCGCGCGGACGCGGCTTGTACCAGCGGCTTGTCCGGCGTCACCCCCCGGCGGATGCCCGGGGCCGACAGCCCGCGCGCGGACGCGGCCCGAGCGCCGCCCTCCGCCGCGGACGACTCAGCCGCGGCCCGGCCGCGCCCCGAACCGCGAACCGCGCCGCGACCGGGGCCTGCCGGGGCGGCCGGCACGCCACGGGGTCGCCGGACGCCCCCGAGCCGGCCGGCGGCGCCGCGTATCCGCTGGCGGCGCGGGGTCCCGGGGGTTCCACCGCGGGCCGCACCTGCGGTACCATGAGTCGGCAATCGCCACGGCTCGATGGACGCGAGGCGTGTCCGTGGCCAGTCCGGATCCGGCAGATCCAGGAGAAGTCTCGATGAGCGCGAACATCCCCGCGAGCGGATCGATGCCGCGAATCGGCGCCCTCGCCGCTCTGGCCGCCCTGCTCGTCTCGGCCGCGGCCGCCGCCCCGGCCCGCGCCGCCGCCGACGAGCTCCCGCTGATTGCCGCCGCGCGGGCGGCGGACGCCGACGCGGTCGAGCGCCTGCTGCACGAGGGCGCCGACGTCGGCCAGCGCCAGCCGGACGGCGCCACTGCCCTGCACTGGGCCGCGTTCCGCGACGATCCCCGCGTGGCCGGGCTGCTGCTCGCGGCCGGGGCCGCCGTCGACGCCACCAACGAGCTCGGCGCGACCCCCCTCTGGCTCGCGGCCGAGAACGGCAGCGCGGCGATGATCGAGCGGCTCCTCGCGGCCGGCGCGGACGCGAACGTGGCGCTGCCGGAAGGCGAGACGCCGGTCATGACCGCGTCGCGGGCCGGCACCGCGGACGGCGTGAGGGCCCTCGTCGCCGCCGGGGCCGACGTGAACGTCGCCGAGAGCTCGCGCGGCCAGACCGCGCTGATGTGGGCGGTGGCGCAGGGTCACGACGACGTCGCCGACATCCTCGTGCGCCACGGGGCGGACGTCGAGGCCCGCTCGAAGGTGCGCCCGCGGATGATGCACGCCGAGGGCACCAACGGATCGCAGTACGACCAGGGCGTCGTGTGGAACCGGGGCGGGTTCACGCCGCTGCTGTTCGCGGCGCGGCACGGCCGCGTCGCGGCGGCCGGAATCCTGCTCGACGGCGGCGCCGACGTGGAGAGCCCGGCCCCGACCGGGGCGGCGCCCCTCGCCCTCGCGGCCCTCAGCGGTCAGGGCGCGTTCGCCGCGCACTTGGTGGAGCGCGGCGCCGATCCGAACGGCATCGGAGGCGGCTACACCGCCCTGCACGCGGCCGTGCTTCGCGGCGACCGGGCGCTCGTGCGGACCCTGCTGGCCCATGGCGCCGACCCCAACCTGCGGTTGCGCGCGGGGACCCCGGTGCGGCGCGCGAGCCAGGACTGGGCGTTCGCCCCGGCCCTCGTCAGCGCGACGCCCTACTGGCTCGCCGCGTGGTTCCACGACGCCGACGTCATGCGTCAGCTCGCGGAGGCCGGCGCCGACCCCCGGCTGACGACCCTGGAGCGCTGGCGGCCGGTCTTCGAGCGCGCGGGCGGGGTGGGTCCGCCCCACGTCGCCGGCGGCTTCGTGCCTCCCCTGGTGGCGGCGGCGCGGGGACCGGCCAACCGCGGGCGCTTCTTCAACAGCGCGTTGCGCCGCCCCGACGACGACGAGCGCAAGGTGATGGCCGCGATCCGGACCGCCATCGAGCACGGGGCCGACGCCAACGCCGCCGACCTGCGGGGCGACACCGCGATGCACGCCGCCGCGCAACGGAACTTCACGACCGTGGTGCGGTTCCTGGCCGGGCACGGCGCGGACCTCGACGCCGAGGACGAGGCGGGGCGGACCCCGCTCGATCTCGCGAGGGCGGCCGAGGCGACCCGCGCCCGCATCCAGGACCCCAGCCGGTACCCCCGCCGGCAACAGCGCCGAGGTGCTGCGCGAGCTGGGGGCCGACGACGGGCGCAACGCCGATTCGGACGGGCAATCCGATTGATCCGCCCCATCCTGCGCCACGGCGCCGACGCCCTGCACCAGCCGGCCCGCCGGGTGGTCGACTTCGACGACGACCTGCAGACGCTGATCGACGACATGATCCAGACGATGCACGCCGCGCCGGGCATCGGTCTGGCCGCGCCGCAGGTGGGCGTCGGGCTGCGCGTCTTCGTCGCCGACCCCTCGGCCGGCCGGTCCATCGGCGATCTCGTCACCGTCGTCAATCCGCGCATCGTCGAGCAGGAGGGCGCTCAGCGGGAAGAGGAAGGCTGCCTGAGCCTCCCCGGATTCACGGCGCGGGTGACCCGCCCGACGCGATTGATCGTCCAGGGCTACGACCGCGAGGGCACCGAGATCACCATCGAGGGCGAGACGCTGCTCGCCCGCGTGCTCCAGCACGAGCTCGACCACCTCGACGGCAAGCTGTTCGTCGACCGGATGCAGGGCCTCCGGCGCGAGCAGATCGTGCGCCGGGTGCGCAAGCTCCAGCGCGCGGGCAAGTGGTGAAGATCGCCTTCTTCGGGACCCCGGACTTCGCGGTGCCGTCGCTCGAGCGCCTCGTCGCGGCGGGCGAGAGCGTGGTGCTCGCGGTGACCCGGCCGGACCGCCCCCGGGGACGGGGACAGCGGCTCCAGCCGTCTGCCGTGAAGGCGTCGGCCCTGGACCGCGGCATTCCCCTGCTTCAGCCGGAACGGGCGCGCGAGCCGGGCTTCGCGACGGGCCTCGCGGCGAGCGGCGCCGACCTGGGCGTCGTCGTCGCCTACGGGCAGATTCTGCCCGACGAGGTGCTCGCCACGCCGCGCCACGGCATCATCAACGTGCACGCCTCGCTCCTCCCGCGTTATCGGGGCGCGGCCCCGATACAACGCGCCGTGATCGCGGGCGAACGCGAGACCGGCGTCACCATGATCCGCCTCGTCCGCGAAATGGACGCGGGTCCGATGCTCGCGAGCGCGTCCCGGCGGATAGCCGACCACGAGACCAGCGCGGACCTCGAGCGGGCGCTGGCGGCGATGGGGGCCGACCTGCTGCTCGACACCGTCCGCGCCATCGCCGCGGGACGGGCCCGCGAGCGGCCCCAGGACCACGCCCTCGCGACCTACGCGCCCCGCCTGACCCGGGAGGACGGCCGCATCGACTGGACGAGGCCGGCCCGGAGAGTGCACGACCTCGTGCGCGGCCTCCACCCCTGGCCGCCCGCGTTCGCCTTCCTCGACGCATCGCGGTACCTGATACGCCGCACCGCGCCCCACGCCGGGTCCATGCCCGAACGGGACCCCGCGCCGCCCCCCGGCACCGTCGTCGAGGCCCGGGGCGATGGGCTGCGCGTCGCCTGCGGCGAGGGCAGCGTGCTGTCTATACTCGAGATTCAGCCGGAGGGCCGCCGGGCGCAGTCCGCCCGCGACTTCCTGGCGGGCCGGCGCGTCCCCCCGGGCGCCGTCTTCCGGCCGTCTCCCCCCCCGGCATGACCCGTTCGCCCCGCAACCGCGACGCCAGCCCCCCGGCGCCCGGGAAGACCCGCGGGGGCGGCGAAGGCCGGTACCGACGCCGGCGCGGCGGCGAGACGAGCGCCACGACTCGCGCCAACCAGGCCCGCACCGCCGCCTACCGCGTCGTGCGGGCGGTGCTCCGTGGCGACGACCTGCCGCGGGCGCTGGCCGGGCTGAGGGACCCGCTCGCCGACGACCGGGACCGCGCCCTCGTCACCGAGCTCGCGGTCGGCACGTTCCGCTGGCTCGCCGCGCTCGACCACGTGGTGGGGCGCGCCGCCGACCGCCCCGTCGCCCGCATCGACGACGACGTGCTCACGGTGCTCCGGCTCGGCGCCTACCAGTTGCTGCATCTCGACCGGGTGCCGCCGGCCGCCGCGGTCGACGAGTCGGTGCGGCTCGCCCGGCGGATCGGCAAGTCGAGCGCGGCCGGATTCGTCAACGCGGTCCTCCGGCGCATAGCGGCGACCCGGGAGAGCCCGGGGCTCCCTCCCCCGCCGGGCGAGACCGGGAGCCGAGAGGCCCGGCTCGCGTACCTCAGCGTGACGGGGTCGCATCCGCGCTGGCTCGTCGAGCGATGGCTCGACCGTCACGGCCTGCCCGCCGTCGCCGACTGGGTCCGATTCAACAACGCCGCGCCCCCCCTGACCCTGCGCGCGAACCGCCTGCGCACCACGCGGGAGGAGCTCGCGGGTCGGCTCGCGGAGCACGGCGTGCGGACCGAGCCGACCCGGTTCGCGCGTGACGGGCTCACCGTCGTGGCCGGCAACCCCTATCGGACCCCCGTCGCGGGCCGGGGGCACTTCCTCGCCCAGGACGAGGCCAGCCAGCTCGTGGCCGAGCTGGTGGGCGGCCGCCCCGGCGAGCGCGTGCTGGACGCCTGCGCCGCCCCCGGCGGCAAGACCACGGCCATCGCCGGCGCGATGGGCCGGCCGGGCCTGCTCGTCGCCGGCGACCTCCGGCCGGCGCGCCTGCGCGTGCTCCGCGAGACCCTCGCGGGCCTCGGCGCCGCCGCCGCCGTCGTCCGCCTCGACATGCGCCGCGGGGCCCCGTTCGGACCGGTGTTCGACCGGGTGCTCGTCGACGCGCCCTGCTCCGGGCTCGGGGTCCTTCGGCGGGACCCGGAGATACGCTGGCGCCGTGGTCCCGGCGACCTGCCGCGCTTCGCGGGGGAGCAACGGTCGATGGTCGGCCACGCGGCCGGCGCGGTCCGCCCCGGCGGCCTCCTCGTCTACGCGACGTGCTCGAGCGAGCCGGACGAGAACGAGGAGGTCGTGGCCGCGTTCCTCGACGCCCACCCCGACTTCGAAGCGGTGAGCCCGGACGGGACGGGCCCGGTCTCGCCGGGCCTGCGGGCCGCTCTCGACGACCGGGGGCGCCTGTCGACCACGCCCTTCGACCACGGCCTGGACGCGTTCTTCGCCATCGTCCTGCGACGGCGCGGGCGGCCCGCGAGGAAGCGCCGTCCTCCCGGGGACGCGGGACGCTTCGCGGCGAAGCGGCGGTCCCCGGGACGACCCGGGGCGCCGCGGAGCGACGCGAACCCCGCGGGGCGAAGCGCGGGGGACGCGCGGGACCGTGACGGCCGCTGGAACCTGTAGTATTTTGTGAGTAGAATGTCTGGCCCTTCCGATCGCGCCGCGCCCGCGCCGGGACCTTCTCCCGCACCACGCCGGAAACGCCGGCGGCCGGCCGCCGCCCCCCGTACGCCGAGAACGCGCCGGTGGGCGGCGCGGCTGGTCGTCGCGGGGGCCGTCGTGTCGGTGGCGGGGATCATCTTCCTGCTGTTCGCGGTGGCGGGGCTCCAGGTCGCCCTGCGGCTCCGCGAGGTCCCGGTGCCGGACCTCGTCGGTCTGAGCCGGGATCAGGCGGCGACGACCCTCGGGCGTCACGGTCTCGAAGTGCGGGTCGAGCCGCTGCCCCGCATCGACCCGAGCATTCCCGCCGGCCATGTCGCGGACCAGGATCCGGCGACCGGCCTGACCACGCGCAGCGGCCGCAGCGTCAAGGTCTGGCTGAGCTCCGGCGCGAGCGCGGGCTCGGTGCCGACCCTGATCGGGCAGTCGGAGCGCGGCGCCCGGGCCCGGCTCGAGGAGGACGCCCTTCGCCTGCGCGGCGTCTCCGAGATCCGGTCCAACCGCTATCCCAGCGACTCGGTGGTCGCCCAGGAGCCGCCGCCCCTGGGGTCGGCCTCCAACGTCTCGGTCCTCATCAACCGCGGCGAGCGCGGAGCCACCTACGTCATGCCGGATCTCATCGGCGTCTACGGCGCCGATGCCGCCGAGGTGCTGCGGGCCCGCGGGTTCCGGGTCTCGGTGGTCGGCGATCACCCCTATCCCGGCATCGAGCCGGGGGTGGTCCTGCGCCAGTCCCCGCAGGCGGGGTTTCAGATCGCCCACGGCGAAGCCATCTCCCTCGAGGTCAGCCGATGAGCGTGCGCATCGCCCCCTCGATTCTCTCGGCCGACTTCGCGGCCCTCGGCGCGGCGGTGGCGGCGGCCGAGGCGGGAGGGGCCGACCTGATCCACGTCGACGTCATGGACGGGCACTTCGTGCCCAACCTCACCATCGGTCCGCCGGTGGTCGCGGCCCTGCGCCGGGTGACCGGCCTGCCGCTGGACGTGCACCTGATGATCACCGACCCCGACCGCTACATCGACCGGTTCGCGGACGCCGGCGCGTCGGCGATCTCGGTCCACGTCGAGACCACGCCGCACCTGCACCGCACCCTCGGGCACATCCGGAGCCACGGGCTGCGGGCCGGCGTCGTGCTGAACCCCGCCACCGCGGTGTCGACGCTGAGCGAGGTGGCGGGCGAGGTCGACTTCGTGCTCGTCATGAGCGTCGACCCCGGGTTCGGCGGCCAGACGTTCATTCCCGGCAGCGACGCGAAGATCGCCCGGGTGCGGCGGCTCCTCGACGAGGCGGGCAACCGCGCGCCCGTCGAGGTCGACGGCGGCGTGGACCGCGGCAACGCCGCGCGAGTCGTGGCGGCGGGGGCCGAGATCCTGGTGGCCGGCGCCGCCATCTTCGGCACGTCCGACGTGCCGGCCGCGATCCGGGGGCTGCGCGCGGCCGCCGGCGCGCCGGTCGCCGCGGCGGCGGTCGGGGAAGGCTGACCGGGTGGCCTGCCGTGGCAGCACCACCGTTCGCGTCCGGTACGCGGAGACGGATCGGATGCAGGTGGCGTACTATTCGAACTACCTCGTGTGGTTCGAGGTGGCGCGTTGCGACCTGCTGCGGTCGGTGGGCTGCAGCTACCGGGACCTGGAGGCGGCCGGGTTCATGCTGCCGGTCATCGAGGCGCACTGCGAGTACCGTCAGCCCGCCCGCTACGACGACGAGCTGACGATACTCACGCGGGGCGACCTGCTGTCGCCGGTTCGCGTGCGGTTCACGTACGAGGTCCGACGGACCGGCGACGGCGCCGCCACGGCCCTGGGCCACACGGTGCACGCGTCGATAGACGGCGAGGGCCGGCCGGCCCGGCTCCCTGCCGACGTCCGAAGGCTGTTGGCGCAGCAGCCCGTGGGGTAGAGCCCCGCGATGCACAGCACCCGAAGGGCGCCAGCGAAGGCGTCAGGAGGGCGCATATCGGGCATGTGTAGCCGACGAACAACGCAGTCAGGCGGGATGCATCGCCGCTCGAATGCGGCGGGCCTTTCGCCACGGGCTGGCAGAACATCCATGAGCCACCATCATCGTGTTCCGTTCCGTACTGGCCACCGCCCGAGGATGCTCGCCGGGCGCCCCTGGTCGAGCGCCGGGCTCGCGGTGCTGATCGCCATCACCGCCGCCGGCTGCATGTCGCCCCGGGCCGACATTCCCGCCATCGGCGAGGTCGAGGCGGACCGGCTGCTCTTCGAGCGGGGGGCGGCGGCCCTCGACGAAGGCGACTGGCGCCGCGCGCGCCAGTACTTCGTGGAGATCCGCGACAACTATCCCCAGAGCCAGTACCGGGCGCCGGCGCGGCTGGGCATCGGGGAGAGCTACGAGCAGGAAGGCTCGACGGAGGCGTACGTGCGCGCCCTCGCCGAGTTCCAGGACTTCCTCAGCCTCTATCCGACCCATCCCCGCGCGCCCTTCGCCCAGTACAAGCTGGGGATGGTCCATTTCCACCAGATGCGGCGGGCCGAACGGGACCAGACCGAGACGCGGAACGCGATACGCGAGTTCGAGAACTTCCTCGACCGGTACCCGACCGACGCCGAGTGGATGTCCACGGTCCAGGCGCGGCTGCGCGAGGCCCGCGACCGGCTCAGCGAGCACGACTTCACGGTCGGGCACTTCTACTACCGCGCCAAGTTCTACCCGGGGGCGGTCAACCGGTTCCGGCAGATTCTGGACAACGACCCGGAGTACTCGAAGCGCGACGAGGTCTACTTCTACCTCGGCGAGTCGTACGCCGTCGGCCAGGCGATCGCCGAGGCCATTCCCTACTTCGCCCGCATCCTGGAGGAGTTCGAGGCCAGCGAGTTCGCCGACGAGGCCCGGGTGCGAATCTCCGAGCTCGAGGCCCGGCTCGATCGATGACGGCGCCCCGATCCGCGCGCCGGCCGTGTCTCGGCGCGGGGCCCGTGCTCGACCGCGCCGCCGCTCATGACGGGGAGGCGAGACGCTGGTCCTTCCGGTCGGTGACGGCCTCCCGCTCCGCTGCGGCCGGCGGGGACGCGGGGTCGAACGCGGGGCTCTTCGGGGGCATCCCGGCGAGCGTGAACCGCCGGTAGTACTCGAGCGCCGAGGCCAGGGCCGTCGCCACGACGACCCACAGCGCGATCTGCCCCAGCACGAAGAACTCCCGGAGGTGCTCGCGGCCCAGGATGAGCAGCAGGATCGCGATGACCTGCGACATCATCTTCACCTTGCCGAGCGGCGACGCCGGAATCGTCACGCCGCGCGACCAGGCGAGGCTGCGCAGCGCCGTGACCCCCAGCTCGCGGCCCAGGATGATGGCCACCATCCAGGCGGGGGCCAGCTCCATCTGCACCAGCGAGATCAGGGCGGCGGTGACCAGGAGCTTGTCGGCGAGCGGGTCCATCAACTGGCCGAACGTGGTGACCTGCTTCTGCCGCCGGGCGAGAAACCCGTCGAGCCAGTCGGTGAGGGCGGCCACGCTGAAGATCGCCGCGCCGACCAGCTCCTTCCCTTCGAACTCCGTCCACAGCACGACGACGAGCAGCGGAACCAGGAAGATGCGGGCCAGCGTCAAGCTGTTCGGCAGATTCATGGGGCAGCAGGAGGGCCCCATTGTAGTGTCCGGACGGACCGGTCGCAACACGTCGGCCGGGCCGGCGGGGCGCTCGCGCCGCCGGCCCTCCGCCGCGGGTGCTAAGATCCCCGCCGCATGAAGGCGGTCATTCTGGCGGGCGGCTTCGGCACGAGGCTCCGCCCCCTCACGCTCGAGGTCCCGAAGCCGATAGTGCCCGTCTTCGACCGCCCGTTCCTCTACTACCAGATCGATCTGCTGCGACAGGTGCCGGACATCGACGAGGTGATCCTGAGCCTCAACTTCCGGCCCGAGCGCATCGAGGCCCGGGTCGGGGACGGCGCCGAGGCCGGGCTGCCGGTGCGCTACCGGGTCGAGCCTCATCCCCTGGGGACCGGCGGCGCGATCAAGTTCGCGTCGCGCGGAGTCCGCGACACGCTGCTGGTCGTCAACGGCGACGTGCTGACCGACATCGACCTCAACGCGGTGGTCGCGCGGCACCGCGAGCGCCGCGCGCTGGCGACCGTGGTGCTCACGCCGGTCGACAATCCGTCGGCATACGGCCTCGTCGAGACCGACGCCGACGGCAACGTGCGCCGCTTCCTCGAGAAGCCGGGCCCGAACGAGATCACCTGCGACACCATCAACGCCGGCATCTATCTGCTGGAGCCGGCGACCTTCGACCGAATTCCCGACGATACCGCGTGGTCGATAGAGCGCCAGTACTTCCCGTCGCTCGTCGCGCGGGGCGAGACCTTCGTCGCCCACGTCGATCGGGGCTACTGGATCGACATCGGCACCCCGGCCAGCTACATGCGGGCGCACCGCGACATGATGGCGGGGCGCTGCGCCGCCGGGCCCTTCCGGGAGCAGCCGCCCGGGTCGGTGCATCGGGGAGCGGGATGCCGCGTCGCGCCGGGGGCCGACCTCGCCGGCCCCTGCTTCGTGGGGGACGGCTGCATCGTGGAGGAAGGCGCCCGCATCGGCGGCGATTCGGTGATCGGCCCCGGCTGCACCATCGGCCCCCGCGCCGTCATCGAGCGGTCGATCGTGTGGGGACACAGCGCCGTGGGCGCCGACGCGGTGGTGAGGGACGCGATTCTGGGCGAGGCGTGCCGAGTCGGCGACGGCGCCGAGATCGGCGCCGGATGCGTGCTGGGAAGCAGATCGACGCTGTCGGCCCACAGCCGGGCATGACGCACTCGGACGCCCGGCGGCTTCCTCGCCCGGCGCCCCCGAGCCGTCGCGCGCCGGGCCCCGAGAGCGGGCCCGCGGCCCCGCTCGCCACGCGGCCTGCCCGCCGGGACGCGACACGGCGCGGACCCCCGGACTGCGAGACCACGAGATGACCTTCGACCCCCAGGTGTTCAAGGCCTACGACGTTCGCGGACTGTATCCCGACCAGCTCGACGAAGGACTCGCGGCGCTGATCGGCCGGGGATTCGTGGCCCATCTCGGGGCGCGGCGCATCGCCGTCAGCCGCGACATGCGCGTGTCGTCGCCCGCCCTCGCGGCCGCGTTCATGGCCGGGGCCAGGGCCCAGGGCGCCGACGTCGTGGACATCGGCCTGATGGGGACCGACCAGCTCTACTTCGCGGTGGCCCGCGACGACCTCGACGGCGGCGCCCAGATCACCGCGTCGCACAACCCCGGGGCCTACAACGGCATCAAGCTCGTCGGGCGGCAGGCGCTCCCGCTCAGCGGCGACTCGGGCATCGCCGAGATTCGCGACATGCTCGCCGCCGACGCGCTGCCGCCGCCGGCCGCCCACGAAGGCGGCCGCGGCGAGGCGCGGGTCCTCGACGACTATCTCGACCACGTGCTGGCGTTCATCGACCCGGCCGCCATCCGGCCGTTCTCGCTGGTGCTCGACGCCGGCAACGGCATGGCGGGGGTGGTGGCGCCGGCCCTCTTCGACCGGCTGCCGTGCCGGACGGCCCGACTCTGCTTCGACCTCGACGGGACGTTTCCGAACCACGAGGCGAACCCGCTGATCGAGGCCAACCGCCGCGATCTCGTCGGGGCGGTCCGGGCCGGTTCCGCGGACGCGGGAATCGCGTGGGACGGCGACGCCGACCGGTGCTTCTTCGTCGACGGCGAGGGCGACTTCGTCCCCGGCGACTTCGTCACCGCCCTGCTGGCCGAGGCCTTTCTCCGCAAGACCCCGGGCGCCGCCGTCGTCTACGACGTGCGGGCCAGCCACGCCGTGCGGGACACCGTCGCCGCCCACGGGGGTCGGGCGCTGATGAACCGCGTCGGCCACGCGTTCTTCAAGAAGCGGATGCGGGAAGAGAACGCCGTCTTCGGCGGCGAGGTCACCGGCCACTACTACTTCCGCGACAACTTCTACGCCGACAACGGGTTCATCCCCGCGTTGCTCATCCTCGAGCTCATGTCCGCCCGGGGGCAGACGTTGCGCGAGCTGCTCGCGCCGTTGCGCGAGCGCTACTTCATCTCCGGCGAGATCAACACCGCCCTCGACGATCGGGAACGCGTCGCGGCCAGGCTGGACCTGCTCGCCGCACGCTACGCCGACGGCGGCGTCCACCACCTGGACGGCGTGTCGGTCGAGTATCCGTCCTGGCACTTCAACGTGCGGCCGTCCAACACCGAGCCGCTGCTGCGGCTGAATCTGGAGGCGGCCACCCGGGACGAGATGGAGGCGCGGCGGGACGAGGTGCTGGGCCTGATCCGAAGCTGACAGCCCGTGGCGAAAGTCCCCGCTGCATTCGAGCGGCGATGCATCCCGCCTGACTGCGTTGTTCGTCGGTTACATATGCCCAATATGCGCCCTCCTCACGCCTTGTCAGGCGGGCGCCTCGCCGCTCTCGGTGCAACGCGGGGCTTTCACCACGGGCTGCTGAGCGGGCGCCGATTCTGATAAGATGAATGCGCGAGACGACGAGCGCGGGAGTAACTCAGTGGTAGAGTCACGGCTTCCCAAGCCGTTGGTCGCGGGTTCGATCCCCGTCTCCCGCTCCAGCCCTCGCGACGCGTCCGACCCATGGCGACGATCGACCGCTACCCGACCGTCACCCTGATCCCGCCCGACGAGGATTCCCCACCCCGAGACGCGGGCCGCGGCGGCAGCCTGACGACCTTCGGCCGGAGCATCACCGCGAGGGGCCAGCTCAGCGCCACCGATCACGTCATCATCGAAGGAACGATCGAGGGCGACGTGGTGGTGCCCGACCACGGTGTCGCGGTCACCGGCATCGCACGAATCCGGGGGGATGTCTTCGCCCGAACCGTCACCGTGCTGGGCCGGGTCGACGGGAACCTGACCGCATCGCGGCTCATCGAGCTTCGTGCTTCGAGCGTCGTCAGCGGAAGGCTGTCGTCACCCTCGCTGATCATCGAGGACGGGGCTCGGTTCTCCGGTCCCGTCGAGCCCGGCAAGGCCGACGCGGCCCTGGCGCTTGCCCGACACCGGGCGAAGGCCCCTTGAGGCTTCGGGGGTCCGAACGACGCGCGGGAATCCGCGCTCCGGGGCCCGAGCGCGGCGACGGCCTGACGACGTGCCCCGGAACCCGGTCTGCTAGGCCATGTCCTTCAGCTTCTTCAGCGGGAGGATCTTCACGGTGGTGCTCGCCGGGCGGGCCTTCACGTCCATCGTCTCGCCGGGCCGGAAGGGATTCGGCACGCCCTTCTTCGCCCTCCGCGCCGGCTTCTTGACTATCTTGATCTTCATCAGGCCGGGTATGGTGCAGACACCGACGGCCCCCTTCCGGACGTGGCGCTCGATGACCGATTCCAGCGCCCCGAAGACATCGCCGACCTGACGCCTGGTCAACGTCGTCTTCTCCGCGATGTCCGCGAACATCTGCGTCTTGGTCATCGCCTCGGTGAGCTTCTTGACTCTTGCCAACATTCCCTCCTGGTGATGAGTGCACCGGTCACTTGCGCTGCCCCCGCATGATAACCGAACGGGCGCCGCATGGCTCACAAAACCGACACGATCTTCGCGGCTTCCGCGCCATGCGAAGGCGAACGCCGCTCGCGACCGCCCGTGCGGCGCACCCGGTCCCGGTGCGATCACGGGGTTGTATCACGAGCGGGCCCGTTGCCGCCACCGGGCGCGCCCGGAACCACGCGCCCCGGCACGGCGGCCCGAGCCGTGGCGGCCGGCCCCCGACCGACCGAGCGGCGAATCGGCGGGCGGAGGGTCCGCGCCGCGGAACGGCGCGGGCAGGGGTGGCTGGTAGGGCTAGTAGTCGTCCGCGCGCAGAGACGCCCGGATGATCTCCCGGTCGTTGCGGTGGACGATGTGCCCGTTCGCGTAGGCCGGGTGCGACCAGTTGACGAGGCGCTCGGCGATGCGGCCGTGCGGCGTGCGGGTGCCGGAGCCCCCGGTCGGCTCGATGAGTCGGGTGCGGTCGAGCTCGACGTACCCCGCCGGCGTGAACCGGGCGAGAATCAGGAAGCCCTCGTCGTTGTTGACGAAGTAGCGGTCCCGGTGCCGCACGAGGAAGGCGGTGCTCCAGCGCGCCTGGGCCGTCATGTCGGGGCTCATCCAGACCCGCTCGCCGGTGGCCGCGTCGAGCGCGCGCAGCTCGCCGTAGCTGTCCACGCCGTAGACGTGGTCGCCGATGATGATCGGGGTCGTCACCATCGCGTGGATGGTGTCCGTCTCCCCCGGCAGCTCGCTGCGGCTCCGGCCCCGCCACAGCTCCGTCGCGGACGGACGGTCCTGGCTCAGTTGCATCATGAGCGAGCCGTTGAAGAACTGCGACACCAGCAGGTAGTTGCCGCTCCGCACCGGGGTCGCCACCGTGACCCCCATCGAGACGTCCCAGGGCTGCTCCCAGTAGAGCTCGCCGGTCTCGGGGTCCAGCGACGCGAGGGCCCGCGGATGCCAGACGATGAGCTGGCGGACGCCGCCCGCCTCGTAGATGATCGGCTGTGCGTAGCCGATCTCGGCCTCGACCTCGATGGCGCGCCACAGCTCCTCGCCGGTCCGCTTGTCGAAGGCCACCACCAGCGCGTCGGGCTCGCCGCCGACGAGGGTCAGGAGCCGGTCGCCGTCGACGAGGGGGGCGCTGGCGATGCCCCACACCGGGACGCTCGTGCCGTACTCGGCCACGTAGTCCTTCTGCCAGCGCACCGCGCCGGTCTCGACGTCGAAGCAGAACAGCCGCCCGGTGGCCCCGACGACGTAGACGCGGTCGCCGTCGACGGTCGGGGTGGCCCGGGGGCCGACCGCGTAGCTCACCGACAGCATGCGGTACGACGTCGTCCACTCGTGGGTCCACAGCACCTCGCCGGTCTGCTCGTCGAGGGCGAGCATCCGCTCGGTGCCGTCGAGGGTGCGCGATTCCGGATCTTCCCGCCAGTCCGTGATGAACACCCGGCCGTCGGCGACGGCGGGGCCCGAGTACCCCGAGCGTATCGGGGTGCGCCAGGCGACCTTCAGCTCGTCCGGCAGATCCTCGACGATGCCCGTCTCGTGCCAGACCCCGAGCCGGTCCGCGCCCCGCCACTGCGGCCAGTCGTCGGCGGACGGCGCCGCGGCCATCGCCACGACGGCCAGGACGGCGGCGCCTGCGACCCGCGCCGGTGCCTGGGCCAACCCGGTGGTGTGCGCCGGTTTCTCGACTGGCGTGCTCATGCTGGGTCCCCCTGCTGCCGCTCCGCGCCCGCGGTCCCGCATCGGCGTGGTCGCGGCAGGCGACCTCACGGGGACGCCATGCGGCTTCCCGGCGGGCATCGGCGCGCGGAAGTGTCGTTGGAAGGATACCGCCGAGGAACGTCGAACGAAATGGTCGGGATGACTGGATTTGAACCAGCGACCCCCTGACCCCCAGTCAGGTGCGCTACCAGACTGCGCCACATCCCGACACCGACCCGCCGGCCGCGCCGAACCGTCGAGTCCCGCCCTGCCGCCCGGTCAGGCCTTCTGTCCGGCCAGCAGCTCCAGAATCGCGTGCAGGCCCTTCTTGATGCCGTTCAGCCGCGACCTGACCTCTTCGCCGAGCAGCTCGTCCAACGCCGGCGATCCGGAGTCCCCCGACGCCGGCGCCTCCTTCAGGAGCTGACGCCGCGCCGCCCCCAGGGTCAAGCCCTCGACGAAGACGAGCTGCTTGATGCGCAGCACCCGGTCGAGGTCTTCCCGGCGATACAGGCGCGAGCGGCCGCCGGCGTGGGCAACGCCGATTTCCGGAAACTCCGCTTCCCAAGAGCGTAGCACGTAGGGCTGCAGCTCGGCGATGGCGCAAACCTCGGAGGGCTTGTAGATGGAACGTTCCGGCATCTTGACCCGTGTCGCCATCACTTCCGTCCGAGGCGGCCCCCAGTATACACCGGCCGCGGAGAGGGGGCGGGTCGTGCTACCGTCCGCGCGCCTTGAGGCGGATCGGCGTGCCGACGAACCCGAAGGCTTCGCGCAGGCGGCGCCGGAGGTACCGCTCGGACGAGAAGTGCAGCCGGGCGCCGCGGCCCGTGAACAGCGTGAACGTCGGCGGCGCCACGCCCGTCTGCACCGCGTAGCGGATGTGCACCGTCCGCTGCCCGGCCCCGGACAGGCGATGGTCGCGGGTCGCCCGGGCGACCACGCGGTTGAGCTCGCCGGTGGTCACCTTCGTCCGCCGGGCGGCGGCGACCTCGTCGACGAGCTCCAGCAGCCGCCCCGTGCGTTCCCCGGTCACCGCCGAGAGGTGGACGATGGGGGCGTAGTCGACGAACTTGAGGGCGTCGCGCAGCTCTTCGTCGAAACGGGCCGCGAACCCCGGTCCGCGGTCCTTGACGAGGTCCCACTTGTTGGCGGCGAGGACGACGCCGCAGCCGGCCGCCTCCGCCTCGCCGGCGATGGCCGCGTCGCGATTCACGACGCCCGCCGCCGCGTCCACCACGATCACCGCGACGTCCGTGCGCTCCATCGCGTGGCGCGCGCGCACGACGCTGACCGCCTCGATGCGCCCTCCCCCGGCCACCCGGCCGGGGCGCCGCATGCCCGCGGTGTCGACGATGCGGAACTGCTGGCGATGCCAGCGCATCACGTCGTCGACGGCGTCGCGGGTCGTGCCCGGGGTGGGGCTGACGAGCACGCGATCGCCGCGCAGCAACCGGTTGACGAGCGACGACTTCCCGACGTTGGGACGACCCACCACCACCACGCCGGTCTCCCGCTCCGCGTCGGCGGCCTCGCCGTCGGGCGCGGCGGCCGGCCCCGGCGGCAGCCGCGCGACGACCTCGTCGAGCAGGTCCCCGATGCCCTGCCCGTGCTCGGCCGCTATCTCCACGATCGGCTCGAAGCCGAACCGGTGGAACTCGGTCACGTGCGCGCGCGCCCGCCGGTCGTCCATCTTGTTGACGGCCACCACCACCGGCGTTCCTCGCGTCCTCAGCTCACGGGCCAGCTCGTCGTCGGCCGGCACCGGTCCCTCGCGGCCGTCCACCACGAACACCACGACCTCGGCCTCGCCGGCGGCGCGCCGGCCGCGGTCCGCCACCGCCTCCTGCATCGGATCGGCGCTCGCGCCCGCGACCCCGCCGGTGTCGACGAGGAAGAACACCCGCCGCTGCCACTCCACCTCGCCCGCGAGCACGTCGCGGGTGGTCCCGGCCAGCGGGGTGACGATGGCCCGCCGCGTCCCCGTCAGGCGGTTGAAGAGGGTCGACTTGCCCACGTTCGGGCGCCCCACCAGGACCACCCTTCCCGCCGCCCGGTTCAGCTCACCACCCATCGCACTCCCGTCCCGCCACCCGCGGCGCCGCGGCTTGACAGCCGTAAATGTCAGTACCTATGATGCTTACATAACCTCGTTGGCGGCGACGCATGATCAAAGTGGACATCGTGAACGAAGTCTCCAGGCTCGCCGACATCACCAAGGTGAAGGCCGAGGTGGCGGTGGACGCCGTGTTCGACGCCATGCGGACGTCGATGCAGCGCGGAGAACGCATCGAGCTGAGGGGCTTCGGGGTCTTCCAGGTGAAGCCGCGCAAGCGGGGCATCGGCCGCAATCCGCGAACCGGCAAGGAAGTGCGCATTCCACCCGGCCGGACCATCCGGTTCAAGCCCGGCAAGGACCTCCAGGACATCGGCGGCTGACGCGTCGGCCGCCTCGCATCCGCTCCGGCGGCGGGCGGCGCGATCCCCACGGACAGGCCTCTCTTGAGTCAGCTTCCCGCTCCCGTCCCCGAACCGCCACCGACTTCGAGTGCGGATCCGCGCGACGCGCCTCCCGCCCTGCCGCGCCCGCCCGGGCCGGCACCGAGGGCGGCCCGCCGACGGGACCGCCCGTGGGTGAACGTCGTGCTCCTGCTGGCCACGGTCCTGTCCACCACGGTGGTCGGTGCCTGCCAGCACCAGGGCTTCGTCGCCGATCCGGATTCGGTGGCGGAGACGCCCTTCGTGTTGTGGCACGGGCTCTGGTACAGCCTCACGGTGCTGGCCATCCTGGGCGTCCACGAGCTGGGCCACTACTACGCCTGCCGGTACTATCGGGTCGATGCGTCGCTCCCGTTCTTCCTGCCGGCGCCGTTCCTCATCGGCACCCTCGGCGCGTTCATCCGCATACGGCAGCCGATTCCGACCAAGCGCATGCTCTTCGACATCGGCGTCGCCGGCCCCATCGCGGGCTTCGTGGTGGCCGTGCCCGCGCTCTTCGTCGGCGTCGGCCTCTCGCGGGTCGTGCCGGCGCAGGAGGCGACCGAGTTCGCGATGATCCTCGGCGAACCGCTCCTGTTCCGCTTCGCGGCGTGGGCCGTCTGGGGGGCAGCCGCGGAAGGGTCGACGCTGAGCGTCCACCCCATGGCATTCGCCGCGTGGGTCGGGCTGCTGGCCACCGCCCTCAACCTGTTTCCGATCGGCCAGCTCGACGGGGGGCACATCTCGTACGCGGTCTTCGGCGCCCGCTCGACCCTCGTGACCCTGATCGCCGCCGCCGTCCTCTTCGCCCTCGCCTTCCATTCGCCGAGCTGGATCGTCTGGGCGGTGCTGATGGTGGTCATGCTCGTCGCCCTCGGCCCGCGGCACCCGCGCACCCTCGACCACCACATTCCCATCGACCGGACCCGGATGTGCGTCGCGGCCCTCGCGCTCGTCATCTTCGTGCTCTGCTTCACGCCCGCCCCCATCCGGGTCATCGGAGAGCTCGGGCCGTAGACGCCTGTCGGAGGCCTCGCTGCGCCGGAAACCGGGGCGCGTCCGCGGGTCGTCGCCCGGCCCGCCCCCGTCGGGTCCCGGTCGGCCCGCCGTTCGTGGAGGCCTCGCTGCGCCGGAAACCGGGGCGCGTCCGCGGGTCGCCGCCCGGCCCGCCCCGTCGGGTCCTGGTCGGCCCGCCGTTCGTGGTGGCATGGCCGGGATACGCGCGCCCCTCACGCCCTCGCACGGCGGGCGCCACATCCCTCTCGTTGCCGCGTGGAGCAGGGGGCTCGTCGGGCAGGGCCGGACGCATCAGGCGCACGCCGGGGCCACACCGGTCTCGCTCCCAGCGTGGGGCTCGCCACGCGACGCCTGCCCCCTTACAGCATCGACACCGGGTCGACGTCGACCACCACGCAACGCTTCAGTCGGGGATGCTCGTCGAGCACCCGGAGGACCGCTTCCCGCATCTCCGCCCGGCGCCCGCCCTTCAGGAAGAGCTGCATGCGGTACCGGCCCCGCAGCCTGGCGAGGGGGGCCGGCGCCGGCCCCAGCACCGTGAACCGCCCCCGCGCCGCGCGCAGCCGCGCGGCCAGGCCGGCGGCGTCCTGGGCGGCGCGGTCCCGGACCTGTCCCTGGACGATGGCCGACACCAGCGACACCACCGGCGGATAACGGAGGGCCCGCCGGAAGCGCAGCTCTTCCTGATAGAACGGCGCGTAGGCCTGGTCGCAGGCGTGGCGGATGGCGTAGTGACCGGGATGGAGCGTCTGGACGATCGCCTCGCCGGGGACGCTGCCCCGGCCGGCCCGCCCCGCGACCTGCGTCAGCAACTGAAAGGCGCGCTCCGCCGCCCGGAAGTCCGCCACCCCGAGGCCGATGTCCGCCGACACCACGCCCACCAGGGTGACGCCGGGAAAGTCGTGCCCCTTCGCCACCATCTGGGTGCCGACGAGGACGTCCAGCTCGCGGCGGGCGACCCGCTGGAGCAGCCGCGCCGCCCCGCCCCGCCGCCGCACCGTGTCGCGGTCGAGGCGGGCGACGCGAGCCGCCGGCCACCGCCGCTCGAGCTCCGCCTGCACCCGCTCGGTGCCGAAACCCACGTGCTCGAGGACCTTGCCCGAGCAGCCGGGGCACGCGTCGGGGCGGGGACGCGAGTACCCGCAGTAGTGGCAGCGGGCCCGCCCGATGGCGCGGTGGAAGGTCAGGCTCACGCTGCAGTCGGGGCACTCCAGCGTCTTGCCGCAGCCGCGGCACAACAGGGAGGCCGCGAACCCCCGCCGGTTCAGCAGCACCAGGGCCTGCTCGCCCCGCGCCAGCCTGTCGTCGACGGCCTCGGCCAACGGGGCGCTCAGCACCGCGTCGGGGCCGTGCGCCGCCAGCTCCTCGCGCATGTCGACGATGCGCACCGCCGGCAGGGGGCGGTTTCCGATGCGTTGCGGGAGGGCGAACCGCCGGTAGCGGCCGGTCTCCGCGTGGCGGGCGCTTTCGAGCGACGGCGTCGCGGACCCGAGCACGACGAGGGCGCCGTCGCGCTTCCCCCGCATGATGGCGACGTCCCGGCCGTGGTAGCGCGGACTCTCGTCCTGCTTGTACGAGGCGTCGTGCTCCTCGTCGACCACGATCAGGCCCACCGACGGCAGGGGCGAGAACACCGCGGACCGGGTGCCCACCACCACGTCGACCTCGCCGCGGCGGATGCGGTGCCACTGATCGTGGCGGGCGCCGGCGGACAGGCCGCTGTGCTGGACCGCCACCCGGGCCCCGAACGCCGGCCGCAGTCGCGCGGCGATGGCCGGGGTCAGGGCGATCTCGGGGACGAGGACCAGGGCCTGCCGCCCTCTCGCCACCGCCGCCCGGGCCAGCCGCGCGTAGACCTCGGTCTTGCCGCTCCCGGTGACCCCGTGGAGGAGCGCCACCTCGAAGTCGCCGGACCCCGCCGCGCCCTCGAGCGCCTCTACCACCTGCCGCTGCCGGGGCGTCAGGGTGCGGGCCGGCGGCTCGGGGGCGCCCGGGGGCTCGACCGCCCCGGGCTGCCGCTCGACGACCTCGCTCGCGATCGTCACCGCGCCGAGCTCGACGAGGCGGCGGAGCGTCCCGGCCGGGACGCCGGCGGCGGTGAGGGCCGGCACCGCCAGCTCCCCGGCCGCCGCGCCGAGCCTCTCGAGCGCCTCGCGTTGCCGCCTTCCCAGGCCGGCGCCCGCGGCCAGACGCTTCCGGCCGTCGGCGGTCAGGCGGGCGACGCGGACCGTCTTGAACGCGGACGCGGCGCCCTTGAGGGGTTGCGTCAACCGGACGAGCCCCTCGCGGGCCATGGCCGCGAGGAGCGCGTGTCGCCCCCCGCCCCGCGTCCGTCCGGGGCCCCGGCCGCCCCCGGCGTGATCGAGCGCCGCCACCCGGTGCGGGGCGCCGTCGGAAAGCAGCTCGAGGAGACGGCCGCGCGCGGCCCCCGGCCGGCCCGCGAGGGCGGCGCGGCCCGCCGGGGTGATCTCCGCCCGCCGCTCGCTGACCACCCAGGCCAGGGGCGGCATCGCCGCCGCCACCGCCTCGCCCGCCCCGCAGGCGTAGTACTCGCTCACCCAGAGGGCGAGCCGCACCACCCCGGCCGGCAGCAGGGGCTCGACGTCGAGGACGTCGAGCAGCGGCTTGAGCCCGGCGGGGGCCGGCGCCTCCGTCCGATCGACGACGCAGCCGGTCATCGCCCGCGTTCCCAGGGGCACGAGGACGCGGGCCCCCGTCGCCGGGACCGGCAGCTCCGGGGGGACCTCGTAGTCGAGCCGGTCGAGGGCGGGGACAGGGACGGCCACGGAGACGACGCGGGGCATCGGCGATGAGGCGCCGCCCCCTACCGGGCGGACTCCGGCTCCGCGAGCAGGGCGCGGACCCGCTTCATGTCCTCCCAGACGTCGCGCTTCCGCTCGGGGCTCCGCAGGAGGAAGGCGGGGTGGAAGGTCGGGATCAGCTTCGCCCCGCGGTAGTCGAACTCCCGTCCCCGCAGCCGGGAAACGGCCTCGTCGGTCCGGAGCAGGGTGCGGATGGCGAAGCCCCCGAGAGCCACCACCACCCGGGGGCGGATGACGTCGAGCTGCCGGAACAGGAACGGCTCGCAGGTCGCGACCTCGTCGGGCTCCGGGTTCCGGTTGTTCGGGGGCCGGCACTTGATCACGTTGGCGATGTAGACCTCGTCGCGCGACAGGCCGATCGCCGCGATGATCCGCGTCAGCAACTGCCCCGCCCGACCCACGAACGGAATCCCCTGCCGGTCCTCGTCCCGCCCCGGCGCCTCGCCGACGAACACGAGGTCGGCGGTGGGGCTGCCGACTCCGAACACGAGCTTCGTCCGTCCCCCGTGCAGCTTGCAGCGGGTGCACTCCCCTAGGTCCTCGCGAACCGCCGCGAGCATCGCGGTCGGCGTCTCGGCCGCTGCAACCGGCGGAGAAGCGACCGAGGCGTCGGGGAGTACGGGGTGAACGAGACCTCCGCCCCCTGTCGGCCCTGTCCCCACCGGCGGAGAGGCGACGGAAGCCGCGGCGGGGCCGCCGGCGGCCGCGGCGGTCCGCTCGACCGCCGGGCGCGGCGCCGGATCGCCCACCCGATGCGAATCGCGGGCGCGAGCCGGCGGTGCCGCCGCGCCCTCGGTCCCGTGATCCGCATCGGCGGGCACGGCATCCGCGGGGTCGCGCACGCGCCAGCGCGCATCGCGGCTGACCCCCTCCACCCCCAGCTCCCGGAAGAGCTCCAGGTGCCGCCGCAACTGCTCACGGTCGGTCATGGTCGGCGGTCCCGGCCGCCACCGGCGGCTCGTCGCCGGCCAGCATGTCCCGCAGCCGGTCGAGGATGGCGCGGGCCAGGTCGCGCTTGGGCTGCAGGGGCAGGTCGGTCGCGCCGCCCGCCTCGACCAGCGTGGCGGCGTTGGTCTCCACGTCGAACCCGGCGTCGCTCCGCGACACGTCGTTGGCGACGATGAGGTCCGCCCTCTTGGCCTCGAGCTTCGCGCGGGCCCGCGCGACGACGTCGCGGGTCTCGGCCGCGAACCCGACGAGCACCGGCCGGCGGGCGCCGCCCCGCCGGCGCCCGAGCTCCCGCAGGACGTCGGCGGTGCGGGTCAGGGTGAGGGTGAGGGTCTCGGCGTCCTTCGCGATCTTCTGCCCGCGCGGCCCCCCGGCCGGCGTGTAGTCGGCCACCGCGGCGGCCATCACCACCGCGTCGGCCTCGTCCGCCCGGCCCGTCACCGCCGCGTGCATGTCGGCCGCGCTCCGCACCGCGACCACCTCGGCCCCGGCCGGGGGCTCCAGGCGGCACGGCCCGGACACCAGCACCACCCGGGCGCCGCGGTCGACCGCCTCGGCGGCGAGCGCGTACCCCATCCGGCCGCTCGAGCGGTTGCCGACGAAGCGCACCGGGTCGAGGTCCTCGCAGGTCGGTCCGGCGGTGACGAGGAGGCGCCGGCCCGCGAGGTCGCCCCCGTCCGGCCGGAGCCGGCGCTCGACGGCGGCGACCACGTCGTCGACGGGGGCGAGCCGCCCCGGGCCCGTCCAGCCGCACGCGAGGTACCCCTCGCCGGGGGCGACCACGTGCGCCCCGCGCGCCTCGAGGGCGGCGAGGTTGGCGGCGACCGCCGGATGCTCGTACATGTTGGTGTTCATGGCGGGGGCGAGGACCACCGGGGCCCGCGTCACCAGGTAGAGCGACGTCAGGAAGTCGTCGGCGATGCCGTGGGCGAGCTTCCCGATGACGTTGGCGGTGGCCGGCGCCACGAGCAGGGCCCGGATGTCGGTGGCCAGCGCGACGTGCTCGATAGTCGCGTTCGCGCCCGGGGCGAACTGATCGGTGACGACCGGCCGGCGGGTGATCGCCTCGAACGTCAGCGGTCCGACGAAGCGGCGGGCGTTGGCCGTCATGGCGACCACGACGTCGTGTCCCTCGTCCTGCAGCCGGCGGACGATCTCGACCGCCTTGTAGGCGCCGATGCCGCCCGTCACTCCCACCGCGATCAGTGCCATGGTGCGGCCCCGCCGTCCGGCTCGCCGAAGCTCGCCGCGATAGCCCGTGCGGCGTCGCCGGCCGCGCGCCACGACTGGCGCTCGGCCTCGACGATGCACCGCAGGCGCTCGACGCAGTCCTCCAGGTCGTCGTTGACGACCACGTAATCGTACTCCTCCACGTGCCGGACCTCGCGCCGGGCGACGCCCAGCCGCCGCCGGATCTCGGCCTCGGAGAGCCGATCGCCGAGCCGGCCCCGCAGCCGGTCCTCGAGCACCGCCGGGGAGGGCGGCAGCAGGAAGATGCCGACCGCGCCCGGCTCGAGCCCCCGGACCTGGCGCGCGCCCTGCACGTCGATGACGAGGACGAGGCTGCGGCCGGCGTCGAGGCGGCGGCGGGTGTCGAGGGCGCGGGTGCCGTAGAGGTGCCCGAACACGTCGGCCCACTCGAGGAACTCGCCCGCGTCGCGCATCGACTCGAAGCGCCCCCGGTCCACGAAGTGGTAGTCGACGCCGTCCCGCTCGCTCGGCCGCGGGGGGCGCGACGTGTAGCTCCGCGAGCGCTCGAGTCCGGGCACGCGCGTGACGAGCGCGTCGACGGCGGTGGTCTTCCCCGTGCCCGACGGGGCCGAGACCACGAACAGGCTTCCCTTGCCGCTCACGCGCGCCCCCGCCGGTTCGCGAATCGTCGCCCGCGGCTCCGATTCCCGCCCTGCCGACCCTCCGCAAGCACGCACCGTTCCGGGGCGCGCACTCCTGCTCGACGTTCCGGACCGGTTCCCGCAGCTTCTCGAGCTCGGCCCTTGCCGCTCGATCCCTCCGCAAGCACGCACCGTTCACGCGGCGCGCGCTCCTGTCGACGTTCCGAGCCTGCTCCCGCGGCTTCTCGAGGCTCGGCCCTTGCCGCTCGATCCCTCCGCAAGCATGCGCCGTTCCCCCGGCGCGCGTTCCTGCTCGACGTTCCGGACCTGCTCCCGCAGCTTCTCGAGCTCGGCCTTGGCCGCTCGATCCCTCCGCAGGCACGCCCCGTTCCCGCGGCGCGCGTTCCTACTCGACGTTCTGGACCTGCTCCCGCAGCTTCTCGAGCTCGGCCTTGGCGGTCACCACCAGCTCGCCGGCGTCGGTGCCCTCCACCTTCGCGCCGAGGGTGTTGACCTCCCGGTTCATCTCCTGCAGGAGGAAGTCCAGCTTGCGGCCGCACGGCTCGGCCGAGCCGGTGAGGGCCGACCAGTGGGCGAGATGACCGCGCAGCCGCGTGATCTCCTCGCTGACGTCCGAACGGGCCGCGAACCGCACGACCTCCTGGGCCAGGGCCGCCTCCTCGACGCCGGCCTGCGCCCGCAGCTCCTCGACGCGGGCGTTCAGCCGCGACACGAGCCCGGCGCGCCCCGACTCGGCCGCCGCCTCCAGACGGGCGACGAGGTCCGAGAGGGTGCCGCACCGCGCCTCGAGGTCGGCGAGCAGGTATCCGCCTTCGCGCGCGCGCATGGCGTCCAGATCGCGCAGCACGTCCCCGGCCGCCGCGATCGTGGCGCGGCCCAGCTCGACCCGGCCCGCCTCGTCGAGCTCCAGCTCCTCGACCACCAGCGCCCGCGGGAACCGCAGGAGGTCGCCCGCGGTCAGGCCGGCGGCGACGACGCCCCGGGCGCGGGCCTGCTCGACGGCGGCCGACAGGGCGTCGACGAGCGGCTCGTTCAGGGCCACCTCGACCTCCGGCTGCCCGAGCAGCCGCGCGGTCACCGCCACCTCCACGCGGCCGCGCGCCACCCACCGCTGCACGACGCCGCGCAGCTCGACCTCGATCGACGCCAGCAGCGGCGGCAGCCGCACCTGGACGTCGAGGTAGCGGTGGTTGACGGTCCGCGCCGTGATCCCGAGGGTCGCCGTCTCGAGCTCCCGGCTGCCGGCCGCGAACCCCGTCATCGACTTGATCATCGCGTTGCACTCGTCGCCGGGCGGGCCGGCGCGGCGGCGGCAACGGCGACCGCGGCCCGCTCCTCCCCCTCGTGACCGAACATCTGCGTCGCATAGAGCTTCGCATAGCTGCTGCCGGGGCGCGCCAGCAGCTCCTCGTGGCGGCCCGACTCCACCACCCGCCCGCCCTCGAGCACGATGATGGCGTCGGCCCGCCGGACCGTCGACAGGCGGTGGGCGATGACGAACGCGGTGCGGTTGAGCAGCAGCCTCGCCAGCGCGTCCTGCACGAGCAGCTCCGACTCCGCGTCGAGGGCCGACGTCGCCTCGTCGAGCACGAGGATGGGCGGGTTCTTCAGCAGGGCCCGCGCGATCGTGAGCCGCTGGCGCTGCCCGCCCGACAGCCGCTGGCCGCGCTCGCCGATCACCGTATCGTAGCCCCGCGGCAGGTCCACGATGAACTCGTGGGCGTGGGCGGCGCGGGCCACCGCCACGATCGACGTCCGCGGGGTGCCCGGCGCCGCGTAGGCGATGTTGTCGGCCACCGACGCGTCGAACAGGAACGTCTCCTGGGCCACGATGCCGACGGCCCGGCGCAGCGACCGCAGCGTCACGTCCCGCACGTCCGCCCCGTCGATCAGGATGGCCCCCTCGGTGACGTCGTGGAACCGCGGAACGAGGTTGACGAGGGTCGACTTCCCCGCCCCGCTGAGCCCCACCACCGCCACCACCTCGCCCGCCCGCACCGTGAACGAGACGCCGCGCAGCACCGCCTCGTCGTCGTCCGGATAGCGGAACGTCACGTCGCGAAACTCGATGCTCGACGAGAACGGCGGCAGCGCCGCGGCGCCGGGGCGATCCGCGGTCCCGGTGCGGGTGTCGAGGACCTCGAAGATCCGCTCGGCCGCGGCGATGGCCTGCTGGATGTTCGCGTTGACCCGGCTCAGCTTCCTCACGGGGCCGTACATCAGCAGGAGCGCGGTCATGAACGAGGTGAACTGGCCCGCGGTCAGGTCGCCGGCCGCGATCTCGCGGCTGCCGTACCAGAGGATCCCGGCGATGGCGACGCCGCCGAGCAGCTCGATCACCGACGGCAGGATCGACAGGGCGCTGGTGACCCGCATGATCGTCCGGTACAGCCGGTGCGAGGCCCGCGTGAACTTCTCCCGCTCGAACGACTCGGCCTGGAACGCCTGGACGATGCGGTGCCCGGTGAGCGCCTCCACCGCGAGGTGCGACAGGTGCTCCACCTCCTCCTGGCCGCGTCGCGTCGTCTGCCGCACCAACTGCCCCAGCCGCACCAGGGGATAGACCACCAGGGGCGCCCCCGTCATGCACACCAGGGCCAGCCTCGCGTCCTGGTAGAACAGCAGCCCGACGAACGCGCACAGCGCCAGCGACTCGCGGATCAGGTCGCCGCACGTCTCCGAGACGACCTGCTGCACGCGGTTGACGTCGCTCGTGAGCCGCGACAGCAGCCGTCCCGTCGTGCGGCTGCCGAAGAAGGTCCTCGACTGCCCGAGCATGTGCCCGAAGAGCTCGGTGCGCAGGTCGTGGACGAGGCGCTGCCCCGCGTCGGCCATCAGGTAGACGGAAAAGTAGGCGCCCGCCCCCTTCATCAGGTAGAGCCCGACCAGGAGGCCGCAGATGACGGCGACGCCGTCGCCCTGGGGAAGCGCCTCGTCGAAGATCGGCTCGATGATGTAGGCCAGCCCGCCCGAGGCGAGGGCGTAGAGCACCATGGCGGGCAGCGCGGCGATGACGCGCAGCTTGTGGGGCAGGACGAATCGCAGCAGCCGGAGCAGTGGACTCACGGTGTGGTCGGGCCGAACCCTTCCGGGTGGCGCTCGTGCCAGCGCCAGGCGGTGGCGACGATGTCGTCCAGCGCCGTGTGGGCCGGCCGCCAGTCGAGGTCGCGCTCGATGCGCCCCGCCGCGGCGAAGAGCACCGGCGGATCGCCGGCCCGGCGCGGGGCCGCCTCGACCGGCACGCGGCGGCCCGTCACCCGCTCCACGCTGCGAATCACCTCCCGGACGGAGTGCGGCGTCCCCGTGCCCAGATTGTAGACCCTCGCGCCGTCCCCCGGGGCCGGCGCGTCGAGGGCGCGGACGTGCGCGCCGGCGATGTCCGCGACGTGCACGTAGTCGCGCTGGCAGGTGCCGTCCGGGGTGGGATAGTCGCCGCCGAACACGCGGAGCGGGGCTCCCCCGCGGGCCGCGTCGAGGGCGCGCGGAATCAGGTGGATCTCGGGGTCGTGGTCCTCGCCGAGGTCGCCGTCGGGGTCAGCGCCGGCCGCGTTGAAGTAGCGCAGGGCGATGGACTGCAGGCCGTAGGCCCGGCCGTAGTCGCGCAGGGCGCGCTCGACGGCCAGCTTCGAGCTGCCATAGGCGTTGATGGGCTCGGTGGGGTGGTCCTCGTCGATCGGGGTCGCCACCGGATTGCCGTACACCGCGCAGGACGACGACAGCACGAGCCGGCCGACCCCGGCCGCGCGCATCGCGTCGAGCACCGAGAGCCCGCCCCGCACGTTGTGGTCGTAGTAGCGGGCCGGCTCGCGCACCGACTCCTCCACCGACAGGAGCCCCGCGAAGTGCATCACCGCGGAGACGCCGTGTCGCCGCAGGGCCGCCTCGAGCCGGGCCGTGTCGCGGACATCGCCCTCGACGAGGGGAACGCCGCGCACCGCCGCGCGGTGGCCGGCGCCGAGGTTGTCGTAGACGACCACGGCGTGCCCCGCCGCCCGCAGGGCCTTGACGGCGTGGCTGCCGATATAGCCGGCCCCGCCGGTCACCAGCACCGTGCTCATCGGCAGATCAGCGTCCGATCGAGTGGTAGCGAAAGCCGAGGCTGCGCATCTCGGCCGGGTCGAACAGGTTGCGGCCGTCGAAGATCGCCGCATCCCGCATCACCTCGCGCATGCGCGCGAAGTCGGGCTCGCGAAACTCGTTCCACTCGGTGAGGATGGCCAGCGCGTCGGCCCCCTCGAGCACCTCGTAGCTGTCGGACGCCAGGCTGACGCGCGAGCCGAAGATGCGCCGCGCCGACCCGTTGGCCTGCGGGTCGTAGGCCGCGACCTCGGCCCCCGCCGCGAGGAGGGCCTCGATGACGGTGATGGACGGGGCCTCCCGCATGTCGTCGGTGCGCGGCTTGAACGACAGCCCCCAGACCGCGATGCGACGGCCGCCGAGCGGGCCCAGGGCGTCGACCATCTTGTCGACCAGCCGGTGCTTCTGGGCGGCGTTCACCGCCTCGACCGCCTCGAGAATCCGGAAGCGGTAGTCGGCGTCGCGGGCCAGCCGCCCCAGCGCCCTGACGTCCTTGGGAAAGCAGCTCCCGCCGTACCCGATGCCGGGGAACAGGAAGGACGGGCCGATGCGGCGGTCCGAGGCGACGACGCGGCGCACGTGGTCGACGTTGGCGCCCACGACGTCGCACACGTTGGCCACCTCGTTCATGAACGACACGCGGGTGGCGAGCATCGCGTTCGCGGCGTACTTGCTGAGCTCCGCGCTGGCCCGGTCCATGGTCTCGATGGGGGCGCCGGTGCGGGTGAAGGGCTTGTGGATGGACGCCATCAGCCGCGCCGCGCGCTCGTCGTCGGCGCCGATGACGACGCGATCGGGCTTCAGGAAGTCGTCGACGGCGGACCCCTGCTTGAGGAACTCGGGATTGCTCACGACGCTGAACGGCTCGCTCGTCTCGCCGCCCATGGCCTCCTCCACACGGCGGGCGGTGCCCACCGGCACCGTGCTCTTCAGGGCCACCACGGTGTAGCCGGCGATCGCCCGGCCGACGTCGCGCGCCGCCTGCAGGACGTGCTGCACGTCGGCCGAGCCGTCCTCGTCGGACGGCGTGCCGACCGCGATGAACACGACCTCGGAATCGCGGACGGCGGGGACGAGGGCGGTGTCGAAGGTGAGTCGCCGCTTGGCCGCGTTCCTGCGCACGAGCTCGTCGAGCCCCGGCTCGTAGAGGGGGAGGCGGCCCTGCCGCAGAGACTCGATCTTGCCCTCGTCGACGTCGACGCAGGTGACCTCGTTGCCCGTCTCGGCCAGGCATGCGCCGACCACGAGACCGACGTAACCCGTGCCGACGATCGTCATTCTCATGGGTTGGCGGTGGTGTCGAGAAGTCCGCGGCCGAACCCGCCGCCCGGGAGCGGCCACGGCGTGGGGCCCGGATCGGGAGGCGCGTCCGCGACATGCCTGTACAGGATACTAGTAGTGCATGGGAATCGCGACCGGCGCCCGCGTGGCGCTGGTGCACGACTGGCTCACCGGCATGCGCGGCGGCGAACGCGTGCTCGAGACCCTCTGCGGGCTCTTCCCGGACGCCGCGCGGTTCGCGCTCCTGCACGTCCGCGGCTCGGTCTCCCCCGCCATCGAGGCGCGGCCCGTCCGGACCTCGTTCGTCCAGCGCCTGCCGGGCTCGCACCGCTACTACCGGCCGCTGCTGCCGCTCTTCCCGGCCGCCGTCGAGCAGTTCGACCTGGACGAGTTCGACCTCGTCATCAGCACCAGCCACTGCGTCGCCAAGTCGGTCGTCGCGCCGGGGCGCGCCCGCCACCTGTGCTACTGCTTCACGCCGATGCGCTACGTCTGGGACCAGTTTCCCGCCTACTTCGGGCCGGAACGGGTGGGGGCGGGGGCCAGCCGGTGGCTCCGGCGGGGGCTCGCCGCTATCGCCCGCTGGGACGCCTCCACCGCCCACCGGGTGGACCGCTATGTAGCTATTTCGCAATATGTTGCGGGGAGGATTGGTCGATACTATAATCGACAGGCGAGTATCGTGTATCCGCCCGTGGACACGTCGTTCTTCCAACCGGCTCCCGCCCTGCCGCGGCATGGCTGCCTGATCGTGTCGGCGCTGGTGCCCTACAAGCGGGTCGACCTGGCGATACGCGCGTGCGCCAGGGCCAGCGTGCCTCTGCGCATCGTCGGCGACGGCCCGGACCTCGGGCGCCTGCGGCAGATCGCGGGCCCGGAGACGGAGTTCCTCGGTGCGGTGAGCGACGAGGAGGTCCGGCAGGCGTATCGAAGCGCGGCCGCGATGCTGCTGCCGGGCGCCGAGGACTTCGGCATCGCCCCCGTCGAGGCCCAGGCGTGCGGATGCCCGGTCGTCGCCCTCGCCGAGGGCGGGGCCTCTGAGACCGTGGTGGACGGCGAGACCGGGATCCTCGTGCAGGAATCCACGCCCGACGCCTTCGCCGAGGCCATCGCCACGATTCACGTCCGGCCGCTCGACGGCGCCGCCGCCCGCCGGCAGGCCCTGCGCTTCTCCCGAGAGCGGTTCCGCGCGGGGCTCGCCGCCGAGGTCGCCCGCCTGATGGACGCATCGCCGTCGGAGCTGCATCCATGACCCAACGCGCCCGCGTGCGCATGATCATCCAGTCGGTGATCGACGGCGGCATCGGCGTGACGATGTTCCTCGCCGCGTACTGGCTGCGGTTCGAGACGGGGCTGATCCCCGCGCCCAGGGGCCAGCCCCCGATCGAGTCGTACCTGCAGATCGCCCCCTTCGTCGGACTGCTGCTCCCGTTCGGCCTCTGGCTGCAGGGGGCGTACCGGCACGAGCGCATCCGATCGCGCGTCGACGACTTCTTCGCGGTGCTGATCGGGGGCCTGATCGCGGTCGTGCTCGGTCTCGCGGGCACGCTGGTGTTCCAGGCCTACTTCATTCCCGCCGAGCTGAAGGACCAGGGCGTCTACGAGGTGTCGCGCGTGGTCTGGGCGCTGTTCCTCGGCCTCTGCGTCGTCTGCGCGTACGCGGCCCGGGCCAGCGTGCGGTCCGCGCTCGAGCAGCAGTGGCGCGAGGGCGTGGGCCTCAAGCGCATTCTCGTCGCGGGCACCGGCGACGTCGCCCGCCACGTCGTCGACAAGGTGCTCCACCACCGCGGACTCGGCTACCGCATCGTCGGCTTCGTCGACGACCGCGCCAGCGACCGGCAGGGCTACCGGGGGCTGCCGCTCCTGGGGTCGCTGTCGGAGGTGGCCGACATCCTGCGGCGCGAGCGGATCGACGAGCTCTACATCGCCCTGTCGCTCGACGAGCACGCCAAGATGCTGGAGCTCATCGAGGTCGCCAACCGGGAGTTCGTCGACGTCAAGGTGGTGCCCGACCTCATGCAGGTCATCGCGCTCCGCGCCCGCCTCGAAGCGCTCGACGGCGTTCCCATCATCAGCATCAACGACGTCCCCCTCCAGGGACTGAGCAGCCTGATGAAGCGCACGATCGACCTCGGCATCGCGAGCGTCTCGCTCGTCCTGCTGAGCCTGCCCCTCGCGGTCATCGCGGCCCTCGTGAAGGCGACCTCGCCGGGCCCGGTGTTCTATCGCCAGGAGCGCATGGGGCTCGACGGACGCCGGTTCCGCGTCTACAAGTTCCGATCGATGTTCGAGGACGCCGAGCGCGAGACCGGACCGGTCTGGGCGCGCCAGGACGACCCCCGCCGCACCCCCGTCGGCCGCGTGCTGCGCACCCTCAGCCTCGACGAGCTCCCCCAGCTCTGGAACGTCGTCCGCGGCGACATGTCGCTGGTGGGGCCGAGGCCGGAGCGGCCATACTTCGTCGAGCAGTTCAAGCAGCGCGTCCCCCAGTACATGCTGCGCCACAAGGTCCGGTCCGGGCTGACGGGATGGGCCCAGGTCAACGGCCTGCGGGGGAACACGTCGATCGAGAAGCGCATCGAGTACGACCTCTACTACATCGAGAACTGGTCGGTGGCCCTCGACTTCAAGATCATGTGGATGACCGTCCTCCGCGTGTTCTTCCATCGCCACGCGTACTGAGCCGCACCACGCACCGCGCCCGCGCGGGCGGCGCCTCCCGGCATGGCGGGGGCCGGACCCCGCCGACGCCTCGGACACCGCCATGGGACAACGCGTCGTCATCACCGGGGCCGCCGGCTTCATCGGATCGCACCTCGCCGAGGCCCTGCTCGACCGGGGCGACAGCGTCGTCGGCATCGACAACCTGTCGACCGGCGACGCCGCGAACCTCGCCCACCTCGCCGGCCGGGACCTCCGGTTCGTCCGGCACGACGTCTCGAACTACATCGACCTCGACGGCCCCGTCGACGCGGTGCTGCACTGGGCGAGTCCGGCGAGCCCCATCGACTATCTCGAGCGGCCCATCCCGACCCTGAAGGTGGGGGCGCTGGGCACCCACAACGCCCTCGGCCTCGCCAAGGCGAAGCAGGCGACGTTCGTCCTCGCGTCGACCTCGGAGGTCTACGGCGACCCCCTCGAGCATCCGCAGACCGAGAGCTACTGGGGGAACGTGAACCCCATCGGCCCGCGGGGCGTCTACGACGAGGCCAAGCGCTTCGCCGAGGCCATGACCACCGCCTATCGCCGCTGTCACGGCCTCGACACCAAGATCGTCCGCATCTTCAACACCTACGGGCCCCGGATGCGGGTGCGCGACGGCCGCGCCGTGCCCAACTTCATCGCCCAGGCGCTTCGCGGCGAGGACCTGACCGTCTACGGCGACGGCACGCAGACCCGCAGCTTCTGCTACATCACCGACCTGGTGGACGGCATCCTCAGGCTGATGCGGTCCGACGCCAACGACCCGGTCAACCTCGGAAACCCGAACGAGATGACGGTGGCGGGCATCGCCGAGCAGATCATCAGGCTGACCGGCTCGAGCAGCCGCATCGTGCACGAGCCGCTGCCGGTCGACGACCCGAAGGTGCGGCAGCCGGACATCGGCCGGGCGCGCAAGGTGCTCGACTGGGCGCCCCGCGTGCCCCTGGCCGAGGGGCTGACCGAGACCATCGCGTGGTTCCGGACCGCGCTCGACGGGAACACGCCGGGCGGGTGACGCCCCCCGCGCCCCGGCGATCGGGACAGGGAAAAGCCGGGAGTCTGCGTGGCAGAGCGGCCCGACTCCCGGAGGGTCGGCCGAGCCCCGGCGGGGCCGACGGCAGCGATGGACGGGCCGGACTGCCGGCCGGCGGCATCCGGCGGCCGGGAGGGCGCCCGAAGCGGCGGTCCGGGTGCGTCGAGGTTCTCGCCGGCACCCGCCGCCGCCCCGCCTCACTCGCTCAGCACGCGCGCGGCGTGAACGATGTAGTGGAGCCCGGAGACGAGGGTGATGGCCAGCGCGGCCCAGATGGCCGCATCGACCACCAGAGAGCCGCGCCCCAGCCAGTTGTAGAGAAGCACGAGGGCAATCGTCACGATGTAGATCAGGGTCGCGAGCTTCCCCAGCATCGAGGGCTGGAACGTGCGCCGCCCGATGGCGAAGTTCACGACCGCCACCGTCACCACGATGATGACGTCGCGGCTGATGACGAGCACCGTCAACCACACCGGGAAGTGGTTCGGCAGATCGAGCCCGGGCAGCGTGAGCACGACGAAGGTCGAGATGAGCAGCAGCTTGTCGGCCATGGGGTCGAGCAGCGCCCCCAGGCTCGTCGGTTGATTCCACCACCGGGCCAGCACGCCGTCGAGGGCGTCGGTCACCCCCGCCGCGATGAACACCACCAGGGCCCAGCCGTTCATTCCGTACACCACCAGAATGACCAGGGCCGGAATGAGCAGCATTCGGAGCAGCGTGAGTTGGTTCGCGACCGTCAACGCCGACATGGCACGTCATCCAAGGGGTACGGCGAAGACTCCGGGCCCCGGGTTCGCGCGGACCGCCTCCCGGCCCGGAGAGCGTCGCCTGCGGCTCCGGTCACCGCCCGACCAACCCTGCCAGGAGTCTGCACCGTTCTACCGCGCAGACTCCTGGCGAGCCGTTCCGGTCGCGCGGCCGAGACGGGACAACACCGCCACCGCCTCGCCGCCGGTGACCCGCAGGCCGGGCCGAAACGCGTTCCCGGGAAGCGGAGGCAGCAACCCGGCCGCGACGACCTCCGACGCGGCCGGATAGTCGAGGTGTCCGGGATCCAGATCGGAGAACCGCGGCAACGCGGCCGGGGGCACCGACTCGACCCCGGCCCCGCGCAGCATGCGGACCAGGATGCGCGCGAGCTCCGCCCGGCTCACGACCTGGTCCGGCAGGAACCGGTAGTTGACGTCCGCCGGCATGATTCCGGCCTGCGCGACGTCGATCATCCAGCCGTACGCCCAGTGGCCGCGGGCGTCGGTGATGATGGCGGCGCCGTCGCCGGCGAGACCGGCCAGCAGGAGCTCGAACTGCACGCCCAGCAGGGCCGCGAGCTGCCCGCGGGTGATCGCGTCGGCCGTCTCGATGGCGCGGTACTCGCGGGGCAGCGCGGCCGCCCGACGGCGCGCGTCCAGGTCCGCGAGCCGGCGCTCGGCCTCGGCCCCCGGCGCGACGGCGTCGGCCCGGAGCAGCGCCTGCTCGGCGCGGTCGAGGTCTCCGGTGGCGAGATACAGGTCGGCCATCAGCAGCCAGGCGTCGAGGGCATCCGGATCGAGGGCGACGACGCGGTCGAGCCGGGCCAGGGCCGACCCGGCGCCGTCGACCCGGCGCTCGACCTCGGCCAGCTCGAAGTAGAGGAACGCGGACTCGGGAGACGCCGCGATGAGCCGCTCGTAGGCCGCCTTCGCCTCGGCGTCGCGCCCCGCCGCCGCCGCTTCCCGGGCGGCGGTGACCTGCCGGGTCAGCGCCGTGGCCTCGAGCCCGGCGAGGCGCTGGCGCACGCCGGTCAGGCCCGGGTCCGCCGCGAGGGCCGCGTCGAGGTCGTCGATGGCCTCGGCGAGCCGGTCGTCGAGCAGGAGCGCCTCGGCCCGCCCGAGGCGCGCCGGGACGTAGTCCGAAGCCCGGGCGAGGGCTCCGCCGAACCTGGCGATGGCGCCGCCCGTATCGCCCCGGGCCAGCGCGACGAAGCCGAGCCCCGTCTCCGACGGATGGAACGACGGGACGACTCGGAGGACGGCGGCAAACCGCTGCTCCGCCGCGTCGAGCTGTCCCGCCTGCAGGAATGTCCAGGCGTCGCGGTGCTCCGACGCCTCCGCAGTGCCCTCCAGGGCGGCCGGAACGACCGGAAACGGATAGTCCGGATACGCCGGCGTGGTGACTACCGGCACACGGGCGGCGCAGCCCGAGAACAGTGTGCCCACCGCGGCGACGACGACAGCGGCCCGCGCGTGCCTCATCGCCCAGCGCTTCGCCGCAAGGACCCCGGCGCCGCCGAACCGGCCGGCGTCGATCGACGTTCGCGCGGCACGCGCCGCCGACGCTCCGCCCGATCCCGTGATGGGAGATCGCGTGCCGATCGGTCGAGCGACGTGCGGCGACCCGACCCGCGCGCCCTCCCTCGGCACGGGATGTCAAGAGTCGGAAAGCGGGTCATCACGCCAGCGATTGTAGCACGCGCTCCCACGCGACCGCCCCCTCGCGGACCAGACGCGCGTCGCGCCCGCGCACGTCCACGATGGTCGACGGCGGCCCCGTCAGCGCGGCCGGCCCATCCACGACGAGCAGCACCGCGGTCCCCAGTCCGGCGACCACCTCGGCCGCCGTCCCGGCGGGGCGGCAGCCGGCCCGGTTCGCGCTGGTCGCCGTGATCGGTCCGCCGCACAGGGCCGCGAGCCGGCGGGCGGCGGGAGCTGCGGGCACCCGTATCGCCACCGAGCCGTCCGCCGCGCACACGCCGGCCGCGAACACGGCCTCCGGCTCGAAGACGAGGGTCAGCGGGCCGGGCCAGAACCGGGCCGCGAGGCGACGGCCCAACCGCGGCAGGACGCCCACCGCCGATTCGACCTGCGCCAGGGTGGAAGCGATGAGGGGAATGCCGGCCTGCGCCGATCTCGTCTTCAGCCGGCACAGCGCATCGACGGCGGGACCCTGCGTCGGGTCGACGCCGAGCCCGTACAGCGTGTCGGTGGGATAGGCCACGATGCCGCCGGCCATCAGCGCGTCGGCGGCGGGCCGAAGGGCCTCGTCGGGCACGGCCTCGTCGAGGCGCAGGACCCGGGGGCTCAACGCAGGGCCTCCCGGCGACGCCGGTCCGTTGTCGGCGCCGACCCGGATGACGCATAATCGATCGGACAGAGGGTCATCGTGCCGGCCAAGCCTCCCCGTCCTCCCAAGCCCGCGTCCCGACCCCGCGTCCCCCTGCCGCGCCAGCGCGGCGGCCCCCACCCGGACAAGTCCAAGCAGCTCTTCCGCGACCGCAAGCACAAGCACAAGGGACGTCCCGAGCCGGCCGACTGAACCCTCCCCCGCCGGCCGGCCTGCGACACGGGCGTGCCGCGCCGGCCGGGCCTCCGACGCGACCGCCAGGTGCGCCGCCGCAGGGGTCCGAAGCCGGCGGAGCCTTCGCCCCGGCCGCCGCCCCGCGGCGACCGGTCCCTCGCCCGGTCAGAAATGCACCACCATGTCGGAGTCGCCCGTCAGATGGATGGTGTCCACGAACTGGACGCGCTGGGGGCTGGTCTGCATGACGAGGGAGTTGGTCCGGGCGCCGTCGCCGAAGAAGCGGACCCCCTTCATGAGGGTGCCGTCGGTGACCCCGGTGGCCGCGAAGACGATGCGGCGGCCGCACGCCAGATCGGCGGCCCGGTAGACGCGGTCCATGTCGGCGATCCCCATCGACCGGCAGCGCTCTTCCTTCTCCGGCGTGTCGACCACCAGCCGGGCCAGAATCTCGCCGTTGAGGCAGCGCATCGCGGCCGCGACGAGCACGCCCTCGGGAGCTCCGCCGGTCCCCATGACCGCGTGGACGCCGCTGCCCCGGACCGCGGCGGAGATGCCCGCCGACAGGTCGCCGTCGCCGATCAGGCGGATGCGGGCGCCGGCCTCGCGAATGTCGGCGATGAGCTGCCGGTGGCGCGGCCGGTCCAGGACGATCACGACGAGGTCCTCCACCTTGCGGTCCAGGCACCGCGCGATGGCGCGCAGGTTGTCCCGCACCGGCGCATCGAGCTCGACGGCGTGCTTGGAGCTCGGTCCCACGACGAGCTTCTCCATGTAGATGTCCGGCGCGTGGAGCAGTCCGCCGCGCTCGGACACCGCCAGCACCGCGATCGCGTTCGGCGCCCCGGTCGCGCACAGGTTGGTGCCCTCCAGGGGATCGACGGCGATGTCGACCTGCGGCAGCTCCCCGTCGACGTTCGCCGACGCCGCGTGCGCGGTCCCCACCAGCTCGCCGATGTAGAGCATCGGCGCCTCGTCCCGCTCGCCCTCGCCGATGACCACCCGGCCGTCGATGGGCACCCCGTCAAGGGTCGCGCGCATCGACTCGACCGCGACCTGGTCGGACCGGTGGCGGTCTCCCTGGCCCATCGTGTGCGCGCAGGCCACGGCGGCCCGCTC
Source organism: Vicinamibacterales bacterium (assembly GCA_965261285.1). Lineage (GTDB taxonomy): Bacteria > Acidobacteriota > Vicinamibacteria > Vicinamibacterales > UBA8438 > JAJEEA01. Next base: position 2,272,745 of record OZ253457.1, read on the forward strand.
GACGACCTCGAGCAATGCGGATGTGATGTCGGCGCCCGCGCCGGCCCGGCTGCTGTCACTCATGCGCTCGTGCTTCTCCTCATGGGCGGGACGCCGGCGCGGGGGCCGGCGCCGCTCACTGCGTGGTGATCCGGACGGTCGCGCCCACCTTCAGGTCGAGGCGCTCGCTCGCGCTGGCCGCGTTGGCGGCGAACTCCAGGTGGCCGGTGCTGCCGAACAGCGCACACACCTCGCCGGACCCGATGTCGGCGTAGGTCTCCACCAGCCGACCGACGGCGTACCCCCCGACCTCGATGTCGACGCCCCCGGCGGCGGCCAGCCGCTCGAAGCGTCCGCGGTCCACGTTGGTGACGGCGTTGCCGAACCGGTCGATGCTCACGACACGGCCGGCGATCGACCCCTCTGCGCGTCGAGGGCGGGCAGATCGAGCCTGACGTGCTCGCGCAGGGGCCGACCGAGCGCGGACAACCGGACGCCCCGCGCCAGCCAGGCGGCGGCGGGCGCGAAGCGGTCGCGCCCCTCGAACGTGCGGCTGATGGTCGGCCGCGCGTACCGGCGCTCGGTCAGCTCCACCACCTGCCGGGGCGGCGTCTGCTCGAAGACGTGGGTGAGAACGCCGTTGTCGGGAGCGACGAACCGATGGGCGCCGGTATCGGCCGCGAGCCCCCGCCGGGACGAGCCGACGCCGGGGTCGACCACGACGAGGAAGATGCTGCCGGCCGGAAAGTACGGACAGGCGGCGGCCAGCTCCAGCGACGCGGCGTGGATGTCGTGGGGCGGGATGTCGTGGGTCACGTCCACGAGGGTGGCGTCGGGGCAGATGCCCAGCATGACGCCGCGCATCGTGCCCGCGTAGTGATCGCGGGTACCGAAGTCGCTCAACAGCGCGACGACTGGACGAGCCATCTGCCGGTCCCGCCGAACGCGCGCCTATGCGCTCTTCGCTTTCATGGCCGGCGTCGGGCGGCGGGCCTCGGACCCCGGCTTCGGCTCGCTCCGGCTCCGGTTTCCGGGTTGCCCCTGCTGCATGTCGATGCCGCCGCGGAACTTCGCGCCATCGGCGATGGCGACGCGCGGGGCCTTGATGTCGCCTTCGACCGCCCCTTCATTGCGAATGGCGACCCTCTCCGTCGCCTCGATGTTGCCGATGACCTCGCCGAGGACGACGACCGCTTTAGCGAACACCTGCGCCCGGATGCGTCCGTGGCTCCCGATGGTCAGGACATGCTGCTTCAGCGCGATCTTGCCCTCCACCTGTCCCTCGATGGTCAGGTCCTCGCTCCCCCGCAGCTCGCCCTTGACGACGATCGACTTGCCGATGATCACCTTCGGGGTCGCGCTGCGCGCCTCGTCGGCAGGCGTCGAGCCGATGGCGCCGACCACGGGGGGGGTCACCGGTTGAGCTGGCTCTTCCCGCTTCCACATGACTGCTCTCCGTTCAGGCGGCCTCCGGCGAGGGGCTTTCCGCCCTTCATGGTACGACGAGCGCTCGCGGAGTGTCCACCGGCGGCCGCGCCGCGGAGACACTTCCGTCTATCGGCCGATGCGGGCCCCGCCGACAGCCCGCGGCGGTCCCGGAGCGTGAGCGCGCCCGACCGCGGCGGGGGACGCGCACGAGCCGGCGCTACGGGCGCGCCGGGGGCCGACCGGCGGCGGGCCGTCCCGGACGCCGGGCCCGAGCTCGCGGCCGCCACGGCTCCCCGGACGCTGATAGACTGGATGCGGTGACCCGGATCTACCTCGACCACAACGCCACGACGCCGGTGGCCCCGCCCGTGGCGGACGCCATGACGAGCGCCCTGCGCACCGTCTTCGGCAACCCGTCGAGCGTGCACGCCTACGGGCAGGAGGCCAAGACCGCCCTCGACGAGGCCAGGTCCGCGGTGGCCCGCCTGATCGGCGCCGAGCCCACCGAGATCGTCCTCACGTCCGGCGGCTCCGAGTCGGACAACCTCGCCATCCGCGGCGTCGCCGAGGCGGCCCCCGGCCGCCGCCATCTCGTGGCCGGCGCGATCGAGCACGAGGCGGTCCTGCGCACGCTCAAGGCGCTCGACGGAAAGGGCCGGCCCGCGACCCTGGTGGGGGTCGACGAGCGCGGGGTCATCACCGCCGACCGGCTCGCCGAGGCGCTGACCGACGAGACCGCGCTCGTCTCCGTCATGCACGCCAACAACGAGATCGGCACGATTCAGCCCGTCGCCGAGCTCGCGGCGCTGGCCCGAGAGCGCGGGGCCCTCGTGCACACCGACGCGGTGCAGTCGGTGGGCAAGGTCCCCGTCGACGTTCGCGACCTCGGCGTCGACCTGCTGTCGCTGTCGGGCCACAAGTTCAACGGCCCGAAGGGAGCCGGGGCCCTCTGGATCCGCCGGGGCACGCGGCTGCACGCACAACTGACGGGCGGCCGCCAGGAGCGCAACCGCCGGGCCGGCACCGAGAACCTGCCGGCCATCGTCGGCCTCGGCGCGGCGGCGCGGCGGCTGCTGGCGGCGCGCGGGAAGGGAGCGGACGAAGCGACCGCGCTGCGGGACCGGCTCGAGGCCGGCATCCTCGCCGAGGTGCCCGGCACCGCCGTCAACGGCGGGACGGCCCCCCGCGTCGGGAACACCTCGAACATCAGCTTCCACGGCGTCGAGGCCGAGTCCCTGCTGATCGCCCTCGATCTCGAGGGCATCGCCGTCTCCACGGGGTCCGCCTGCTCGTCCGGAACCCTCGAGCCTTCCCACGTGCTGCGGGCGATGGGGTTGTCCCCCCACCGCACCCAGAGCTCGATCCGCTTCAGCCTCGGGCTCGGCAACACCGCGGCCGAGGTGGACCGGGTGGTCGAGGTCCTGCCCCGCCTCGTCGATCGGCTGCGGGCGCTGACCGGCCGCGGCGCCGCGGCCGCGGGACGCTGACCATGCGGGTCGTGGTCGCGATGTCCGGCGGGGTCGACTCCTCGGTCGCCGCCCTGCAGCTCGTCGAGGCGGGGCACGAGGTCATCGGCCTCTCCATGCAGCTCTACGACCAGCAGCAGGGCGCCGCGCGTTTCGGCGGCTGCTGCTCGCTCGACGACCTGCACGACGCGCGCCGCACCGCCGCCGCCCTCGGCATCCCGCACTACGTCATGAACTTCGAGCGGCAGTTCGAGGCCGCGGTCGTCTCGGTGTTCGTGCGCGAGTACGCGGCCGGCCGCACCCCGATTCCGTGCGTCCAGTGCAACGGCGACCTGAAGTTCGCCCACCTGCTGGAGCGGGCCGGGGCCCTCGGCGCCGACTGCGTCGCCACCGGCCACTACGCGCGGCGCACGGCGTCGGCGGGGCCGGATCGGCCCCACACGCTGCAGCGCGGCCTCGACGCGGCCAAGGACCAGTCCTACTTCCTCTTCACGCTCACCCAGGACCAGCTCGGGCGGGCGCGGTTCCCGGTCGGCCACCTGCGCAAGGAAGAGGTGCGCGACCTGGCCCGGCGCGCGGGGCTGCCGGTCGCCGACAAGCCCGACAGCCAGGAGCTGTGCTTCGTCCCCGACGGCGACACCGCGGGACTGGTCGAGGCGCGCGCGCCGGCGGTGGCGAGGCCGGGACCGATCCGCGACCGGCAGGGGCGGGAGGTCGGCCGCCACGACGGAGTGCACCGCTACACCGTCGGCCAGCGGAAGGGCCTGAGGTTGTCGACCAGCGTGCCCCTGTACGTCCTGGACATCGACGCGACCGCGAACGCGGTGACCGTCGGCCCGCGCGAGGCGCTGAATCGCACCACCCTCAGCGCCTCGTCGGTCAACTGGATAGCGGGCTCGCCCCCGGCGCGCGACGCCGGCGTCACCGCCCGCATCCGGCACCGCCACCCCGACGCGGCGGCGCGGGTCGAGCCCCTGCCCGGCGACCGGGTCAGCGTGGCCTTCGACGAGCCCCAGCGGGCGGTCGCCCCGGGCCAGGCGGTGGTGTTCTACGACGGCGACACGGTGCTCGGGGGCGGGTGGATAGACTGACGGGGAGGCGCGTCGCAGGGACCGTCGCGGCCGGCGCTCCCGCGCGAGGCGCGGGCGTGACGCCCCGTCCCGCCGCGGCGGCATCCGACGCCGACGAGCTCGCCGCGCGCCCCGGCTACAGCGACTCGAGATAGCGCTCGGCGTCGATGGCGGCCATGCAGCCGGTGCCGGCCGCCGTGATCGCCTGCCGGTAGACGTGGTCCTGCACGTCGCCGCAGGCGAACACGCCGGGAACGCTGGTTCGCGTGCCGTTGCCCGCCACGATGTAGCCGTTGGGGTCCAGCTCGATCTGCCCCTCGAAAAGGCCGGTGTTGGGCGTGTGTCCGATGGCGATGAAGATGCCGTCGACGGCGAGCTCCCGGCTCGCGCCGGTCTCGGTGTCTCGCACGACGGCGCCGGTCACCACGCCCTCGTCGACGTCCTTCACCTCGACCAGCTCGGCGTTCCACTCGAAGGCGATCTTGGGATTGGCGAACGCCTTGTCCTGCATGATCTTCGACGCGCGAAGCCGGTCCCGCCGGTGGAGGACGGTGACCCGGGAGGCGAACTTGGTGAGGAATATCGCCTCCTCCATGGCCGAGTCTCCGCCCCCGACCACCGCGATGGGCTTGCCGCGGAAGAAGTAGCCGTCGCAGGTCGCGCAGGTCGACACGCCGTGCCCCATCAGGGCGCGCTCGGACGGGAGCCCGAGCAGGCGGGCCGACGCGCCGGTCGAGATGATGAGCGACCGGGTCTCGAGCGCCTGCTCCCCCACCCGGACGACGAACGGCGGCGCCGCGAGCTCGACCGCGGTGACGTCGCCGGCCACGATCTCGGCCCCGAACCGCTCGGCCTGCGCCCGCATCTCGGCCATGAGCTCGGGCCCCATGATGCCGTCGCGAAACCCCGGGAAGTTCTCGACCGCGGTCGTGAGCATCAACTGTCCGCCCGACTCGAGGCCCTCGATGACCAGGGGCTCGAGGTTCGCCCGCGCCGCGTACAGAGCGGCGGTCAGTCCGGCCGGACCGGACCCGATGACGATCACGTTGCGCATGCTGAAGCACCTCTCGGGGGGAGACGCCGCGACGTTCGGCGGCGGTGAGGCCCCGGGGGTTCGCGGCCGGGGATCCCGCGGCACGAAGCCCGCCGCGCCACGACGCGGGACACCGTCACGGGCCGCGGCGACATCGGAAGACGTGCGGCTGTACCACGGGCTGCGGCCACGTCGGAAGGGACCGGCAGGACATCAGTCGGCGGCGGGGGCGAGCAGCACGCGGGCGCGGCGCGTCAGCCAGTCCAGGAGACGCCCCGTCTCCTGGAAACGGCCCGCGTTCGATCGGGCCCCCAGCACGACCACCGAGACCGCGCGGTCGCCGACCCTGATCAGCGTCGCCAGGCAATAGCCCGCCTCGCTGATGTAGCCGGTCTTCCCCCCCATCACGTCGGGCCGGCTGTCGAGCAGGCGGTTGGTGTTCCGGACCACGCGGTCCTGGCGGCTCGTGCGGATGCGATGCGAGCGCTTGCGGATGATGCGGGCGATCTCGGGGTGGCCGCCGGCCGCCGCGATCAGCCGGGACACGTCGTGGGCGGACGAGACGTTGCCCTCGTGCAGCCCCGACGGGTCCGTGAACCGCGTCTGCTCGAGACCGAGCTCGGCCGCCATCGCGTTCATGCGGCTGATGAAGCGCTTGGTCCCCCACCGCGACGCCCGCGCGAGCACGCGGGCGGCCACGTTGTCGGACGCCACCAGCGCGAGGTGCACGAGGTCGCGCAGGCTGACCCGCTCGCCCCGCCGCAGGTAGGTCGTCGACGCCCGGCGGACGTCGCGCGGCGAGATGACGACGTCGCGGCTGAGATCCGGTTCCTGCTCGAGGAACAGCATCGCCGTCATCACCTTGGTGATGCTGGCGATGGGACGCGGCTCACGCGCGTTCAGCTCCCACAGCGCGTCGCCGGTCGCGGGATCGAAGACGATCGCCGCCGCGGCGCGCACGCGCGGCGACGGAACGCCCTGGACGGAAGCAGCCGCCTCGGCGCCCGACGGCGCCGCGCCGGCAGAGAGCGGCGCGGACAGGGCGGCGGCAAGGCACCCGAGGACGAGCGCGGTCACGACCATGCGACGCGGCCGGGCTCCCCGCAGGGGTGCCGCCGGTACGCGGCGCGGCGTTCCGGATGTCAAGGGTCCGGCGAGATCAGGCACGGGCGGCGAAGGCTCCCCTGGAATCGATCGGGCCGACGGCTCTCGGGTCAGTCCCCGTTATCGTCGGTCGCGTTGGCGGGGGGACGCGGCAGCGTGTAGTGGGTGCGCGCCCGAATGTCCATCCCATCCCGGCCCGGCACCTCGACGCGCAACCGGCGCGTCCTGACCGTCGGGTCGGGATTGGTGGTGTAGAAGCCGAGGACGTAGTAGTCGCTCGTCTCGGCGTCGATCTCGCGCAACGCGTCGTCGAAGTCGTTGCGGTTGACGATGGCCCGCCCGCCGGTCAGCTCCGAGAGCATGCGCAGGGTGCCCTGGGTCTGGAACATGTGCCGGCTCCACTCGCCGATCATGAGCTGCGGCATGTCGAGGTCCGGGCCCGCCACCAGACCGCGCGGGTCGAGCGTGTAGAACGAGGTGTTCGCGCGGTTCGCCGACCGGGCGAGCTCGGCCAGCTCGTAGCTGAGATCGAGGTTGGCGAACTGCTGCCCCTGGCGCAACTGCCGCTCGAAGGGGTCGGTCGCCGGATCGGGCAGATCGCCGTAGAGGGCGTCGTATTCCTCGGGCCTGAGCATGCCGTAGTCGTTGAGGCGCTGCTGCTGGAACGGGCTGCTGTACATGCGCGACTCGGGGAACGGATCGAAGTCGTAGCCCTCGCTGATGTAGAGGAAGACCTTGCGCCGGTCGTGCACCTGCTCGAGGTTCCGCAGGACGGAGCGCGCGGTCTTGAACGCGACGTGGGCGCGGTACAGGACCTCGGAGGGGCCCCGCGCGGAGTCCATGACCATCAACTGGTCTCGGACGCTCAGCGCATCGCCCATGATGCGGTTGCCCGCGGCGTAGAGCAACGCGCGATCGTAGGTCATGTCGATGGACAGCGACGACGGGCCGGTCGAGATGATGCCGAACAGGTCGCCCTCGTGGACGAGGTGGTCGCCGACCTGCTCGAAGATCTGCCGTATCTTGGGGGTCCGCGACGGCAGCAGGTGCAGGTCGTCGACGAAGAGCACGAAGATGCGCCCGGCGGTGTTGTCGACCGGCCGCGACGAGGGCAGGATGATGCCCTCCTGGGCCGCCGGCATCGGCTGCAGGTGGTTGTACACGCGGCCCCCGTGCACCATCACCATCGTCACGATGTCCTGCTCGATCTCGTCCTCGAAGATGCGGAAGTCCTGCTGGAGGAGATCGGGAACGAACACGCCGTCGCGGTCGCGCACGATGACGTCGGTCGTGACGAGCGTGACGCCGGTCTGGAAGGTCGGCTGACCGCTTCCGATCTGGCCGACGCTGGTCTCCCCCGGCTCGGGGGGCAGGGCCCGCGGCTCCTGCTGCTGCGCCGAGACAACGGTGAAGGCGGCGACGGCGACGGCGACCGCGCCACCGACGGCCCGTGCGCTACGACCGAAAGCTGTCATACCCATTCGCGCATTATAGCAAAGTGCGACACGGCGCCGGGGCAACCGCCGGCAGCCCCCGCGGCGGCTCGCCGCCACGACCCCGAGGGCGCCGCCGCGCGCATCACGCGGGCTCGGAATCCGACTCGGCCGGGGGCGCCGGCGCCGCCACGGCGGCCGGGGCGGATTGTTCGTCCCCCGCGCCCCCTCCGCTCCGACGGCGCCTCCGGCGGCGCCGGCCGGGCCGTGCGACCGGCGTCCCGGCCGTCTCCTCGGGCACGGCCGGCGGCTCGCCGGCCGCCGGTGCCGACCCCGTCGCGGGAGCCGCCCCGTCGTCCGACGCGGCCGACGACGACCCTTCCGGGGCCGCCGCGCCGGCGGAGGCTCCGCCGTTGCCGGCCGCGGCGCCGCGGCCCCGACGGCGTGTCCGGCGCTCCCTCCGCTCCGGGCCCTCGCGGTCCGGCGGGGCCGCGGGCGGCTTCGCCTTCAGAATCTCCTCCCAATCGAAGGTCAGGGCGGGATTCGAGGCCTCGATGTCGCGAATCGCCTCGGCGTCGAGCGCAGGCCGGCCGACCGCGATGTCCGGGGGAGATCGGAACCAGTACAGGACCCGCATGCGGACGATGCCGTCCTCGCGAAACGTGTGGCAGAGGTAGGTGTTGGCGTAGCCGCGCTTGTCGCGCGAAAACCGAAGGAAAGGCATCCGATCCGCAGCCGGCCCCCCGGGGAGAGGACTCCCGACGGTGCCCGGAAACGAGAGTACAGTAGCATGAATGGCGAACGCTATCCAAGCCGACCGCCTTGCTTCCGGTCCTTCCCCGTCAGGAGCTCTCCCCGTGAACGAACGCTTCCTCAAGGCGTGCCGCCGTGAGCCGGTAGACGCCACCCCGGTGTGGTTCATGCGGCAGGCGGGACGGTACATGAGCGCCTACCGCGGGCTCCGCGAGCGCTACAGCCTGCTCGAGATCTGCCGGCAGCCGGAGCTCGCGGCAGAGGTGACCCTGCAGCCGGTCGACGCCATCGACGTCGACGCCGCCATCCTGTTCTCGGACCTGCTGCTCCCCCTCGAGCCGATGGGCATTCCCTTCGACTTCGTGAAGGGCGAGGGCCCGGTCATCGACCCCCCGGTGCGCTCGGTCGAGCGCATCGACCGGCTGCGCGTCTTCGAGCCCCGCGAGGCGCTCGGGCACGTGCTGGACACCATACGGCTCCTCCGCCTGCGGCTCGCGGATCGCGTGCCGCTCATCGGGTTCGCGGGAGCGCCGTTCACCCTCGCCTCGTACGCCATCGAGGGGGGGCCCTCGAGCAACTACGCGCGGACCAAGGCCCTGATGTACGGCGAGCCCGAGGCCTGGCACCGGCTCGCGGACACCTTCGCCACCGTCGTCGGCGACTACCTGAGGGCCCAGATCGAGGCCGGGGTGCAGGCGGTGCAGGTGTTCGACTCCTGGGTGGGCGCCCTGTCCCCCGAGGACTACCGCGAGTTCGCGCTGCCCCACACGCGGAAGATCTTCGACGCGGTGAGGCCCGGCGGGGCGCCCATGCTGCACTTCGGCACCGGCACCGCGACCCTGCTGCCGGCGATGCGCGAGGCGGGGGGCGACGTGATCGGCCTCGACTGGCGCATCCCCCTCGACGAGGGCTGGAAGCTGCTCGGCGAGAAGTGCGCGGTCCAGGGCAACCTCGACCCGACGCTGCTGCTCGGCCCCGTCGAGCGCCTGCTGCGCGGCGCCTTCGACGTGCTGCGCCGGGCCCGGGGCCGCGTCGGCCACGTGTTCAACCTCGGCCACGGCATCCTGCCCGCCACCCGTCTCGAGCACGTGCAACTGCTCGCCCGCTTCGTGCACGAGCAGAGCGCGACGCCCCGGTGAGGCCCCCGACCGGCGACGGACCATGCCCGACGTCGACGTGGCGGTGGTCGGCGGCGGGATGGCGGGCCTCGCCACCGCCTACGAGCTGCAGCGGCGGGGCGCCTCGTTCGTGCTGATCGAGGCGGCGCCGCGGCCCGGCGGGGTGGTCCGCACCGAGCACGTCGACGGATTCACCCTCGACGCGGGACCCGACTCGCTGCTCGTGCAGAAGCCGGCCGCCCTCGAGCTGTGCCGCGAGCTCGGGCTCGAAGACCGGCTGCTGTCCACGCTCGAGCCCCGGGCCGCCTACGTGCTGCGCGGCCGGCTGCGCCCCATTCCCGAGGCTTCCGTCCTCGGCATCCCGACCGCCGTCGCTCCCTGGATCTCCAGCCGCCTGCTCTCCCCCGCCGGCCGGCTGCGTCTCGCCGCGGACCTGGTGCTGCCACGGGGCGACGGCGCGGACGAGTCGGTGGGGAGCTTCTTCCGCCGCCGGTTCGGCCGCGAGGCGGTCGAGTACATCGCCGAGCCCCTGCTCGCGGGCATCCACGCCGGCGACGTCGACCGACTGTCGATGCCGGCCCTGTTCCCGCGCCTCGCGGAGGCCGAGCGCGCCTGCGGCAGCGTCATCCGCGGGCTCCGGCAACTGCGTCGGGCCGCACCGCGCCGGCCCGGCGGGCTGTTCCGCTCGCTGCCCGGCGGCATCGCGGAGCTGGCGGCGGCCCTGGCGGCCGCCCTGCCCGCGGACGCCGTCCGCTGCGGGACCCGGGCCGTCGCCCTCCGCGGCCCGTCTCCCTACACGGTGCGCCTGTCGGCCGGCGGGCCCGTCTCCGCCCGGTGCGTCGTCCTCGCCACCCCCGCCCATGTCACGGCCACGCTCGTCCAGCCCCTCGACGACCGGCTCGCCGCCCTGTGCGGCGGGATTCCCTACACCTCGACGGCAACCGTGCTCCTCGCCTACCCGCGGTCGGCGGTGCGGCGGCAGCCGCGGGGATCGGGTTTCGTGGTGCCGCGCCGGGAGCATGGCGTCCCCCTGATGGCGGGATCCTGGGTGACCTCGAAGTGGCCCGGGCGGGCCCCCGACGGACAGGTGCTGCTGCGCGGGTTCCTGGGAGGCGTGCGCGACCCTCGCGTCACCGAGCGTTCCGACGACGAGCTCGTCGACCGGGCCCACGGGGCCTTCGCCGGCCTGCTCGGAATCGGCCGCCGCCCTCACCTCGCGCGTGTCTACCGTTGGGAACGCGCGAACCCCCAGCACAACGTCGGACACCTCGCGCGGGTTGCGGCCATCGAGGCGAGGCTCGACCGCTGCCCCGGCCTCTTCGTCACCGGGGCCGGCTTTCGCGGAGTCGGCATTCCCGACTGCGTGGCCGACGGCCGGGCGACGGCGCGGCAGGCGACGGACTGGCGCGCGGCAGGGTGATTCGCCCGCAGGCGAGGGTCAATCGGCGATGTCGGCCTGGGAGTCCGCATCGACGTCGGCGGTGCCCGCATCGAGATCGACGCCGGCGTCCGCCGCCGCCCGCTTCGCTTTCGTCGACTTTGCGGATGACGCGGCCTTGCGCTTGCGCGCGCGTTGGGGACGCGCGGCGGGAGCCGGCTCGTTCGTCGGCTCGAGCTTGGCCAGACTGGTCAGGAACTTCCGGACGGTGTTGTCGTCGAACTGGATTCGCGTGAAGGCGTCCTCGACCGAGATGACCGATCCCGAGCCGTAGGTCGGCTCGTGCACTCTGGCCCCCACCTCGAAGCGCTTCGTCGCCACCAATTCTTCTCTCCGCGTGATGCCGCACCGACAGCCACACGGCGCCGTTCTTCCCAGGCCCCGGGAGCGATAACCCGCACGTTATCAGAAGGTTATCCTCGGTGTCAAGCCGATCGCGCCGCGCTTCGGTCCGCCGGTCCGCGCGCCGGCCACGCCTCCGGCTTTCCGGGATGCTATAGTGTCGAGAGGGCATGTCGCCCGGCGACAGGCGTCGCGTGCGGCCCGAAGGCCCGGCCTCGTTCCAGGAGCGGGATCCGTCACGAATGCGGCGGCCCGTCACGGAAGCGGCGGCCCGTCGCTGCGGTGCGGCACCCGTCGCGGCGCTCAAACCCAGAACCAGCTCGCCGAAGCGGACGACCCGGCATGCGGTCCGTTCCGCAGGCGCAGGGAGGTATCTTCAGATGACGACGCTCTGGAAGTCCGGTTTCTCGGCGGCGGCGTTGACGGGAATGGCGGCCCTGGCCGCCTGCGGCGGCTCTCCGCCGGAACCGGCGGAGACCGAAGCGGCCCCCGCGGAAACGGCCGCGCCGCCCGAGATGCTCGGCGGCGGGGTCCTCACGCCCGTCCACGACGGCCAGGCCGGCAGCCCGCACGTCCGCGTCGACTGGGAGGTCGACGGCGCGAACATCTCCATCACCTACGGCCGCCCCTACCTGCGGGACCGCACCGTCGGCGATACCGTCGAGCCGCTCGAGGGCTCGGTCTGGCGCCTCGGGGCCGACGAGGCCACCACCTTGGCGACCGACACCGATCTCATGGTGGGGGCCGCCCATGTCCCGGCCGGCGAGTACACGCTCTGGACCCTCACCACCGGCGACGGCACCGAGCTCATCGTCAACGCCGAGACCGGCCAGTGGGGCACCGCCTACGACCCCGCGCACGACCTCGGTCGCACGGAGATGACCGTCGGCGCCCTCGACGCGCCGGCCGAGCAGTTGACGCTGTTCCTCGAGAACAGCGAGCTCCGCTTCGAGTGGGGCTCGATGATGGCCTCCGTACCGATCGTCGTGCACTGAGGCCGCACACCCCGCGACGCCGACCCGGGACCGCAGCCCCGCCCTCCCGGGCCGGCGTCGACAGCGCCGACATCGATTCCCGAGCCGCCAGGCCAGAGGTAGAGCACCTGACTCTTGGTCCGCCCAGGCGTGGCGCAGGAGTCCCCTAAAACACTGCCTCTGTTGAGTTTGCCTGCCGCCCCATCAGGTCAAATCGGGTCGGAACCGGCTGGCAGTACCCGAAACGGCTGGCCGCTCTCACCACGTAATGCCGAACCTCCGCTTCATCGTCTCCATCCTTCCCCAGGGTTCACCCGGCAGCCGGTCGATGAGAGCCACGAACACCCGGCGAAACGACGCCGCCGTCGATTCCTCCGTCAGGGCCTCGACCTGCGCGGCCGGCAGCAATGGACGCATATCGACCAAGAGGCGCGGATTGGCCAGCTTTGCGAACATGCGCTCCTGGGCCTCGGCCCGCGGCATCGTCTGTCCGGAAAGGTCCAGATACCGCTGGAACATCTCAACGATGCGGTCGATGTCAAGGTTCTCGAAGACCTCCAGCCCATGCGCAAGGTCATAGAGATCACGCCCCTTGTTCCGCTGGAGCAGCGCGCGCAGCTTGGTTGCCAGCATTTCCTCCCGAGAGAATGTCGAAATGGCCGCCCGACCGGAGAACCATGGATTCACTACCTCAAGCGGCAACGCTGTCGGCTCATCGAAGACTTCGACTTCACGGGTGTTGATCTCGTTCTTCAGACGGATTGGCACGCCGCTGCCATCCTCGGCCTCAACTCTGAAGCGGAACTTCGGCGCGACGGGACTCTGCTCGAACCGCGCCCGTCCCAGCCACGGCTCCAGAACGACACGCAACTGGTCGAGAACTGGGCCGATCGGACCGTGCGAAGTACGGACGAGATCGATGTCCTCCGAATAGCGCAGCGGCGCCGGGAAGTGCAGCTTGTTGAGCGCCGTGCCACCACGAAACCGCAGCGCTTTGCGCAGCATCGGGTCCGAGAAGATCTCAACCAGAGCACGGCTGATGATGAGGTCCTGCTCGATCTGTCGCGCGTCCGTCCAGGGAACGAGATTGCCCCACGCGACGATGTTCTGCGCGGGGATCATTCGTCGGGCTCCGGCACACGCCGGACAATGACCCGCCATCGCGGATCGCGCTGTTGCGGTTCAAGCTCGAAGTCGGGGTCTCGTACCTCCTGCCGGTCGAGCTCGGTCCAAGGCAACGACCCGCGCGTCTGCAATGTCTCCAACATGGATCCCGTCGAGGCGTCGTGGCCGAGATGCTCCAGCAGGTGTCCCAGGCGCTGCACGACCGGCCGTTCCACCAACGCTGAGAGACTCGTGAGTTGCTCGGGATCGATTTTCTGACCGAGGTCGGACAAGACCGTGGCGATGTTGTCGATGCCGCCTGACGCCTGCGGATACCGCAGCAAGTCGAGCGCCGTAAGCGCGGCCGAGGAGATCATCATCGTGCCGGTGTCGGTCTTGCGATTCTCAGTCCCTGCCGTCACCGCCTCCAGGTTCTTGCGGAAGTAGAAGGCGATCAGGTTGCGACCCGCGCGGATCTTCGGCAGGCGCTTGGCCGACATGACCTGGAACTCCATGACGGCCTGATGCGTTGCACCATGAAGCTCCGCTGCTTTGAGCAGCCCAACGTAATAAGCTTGGCCTTCATGGCGCATGAGCGCGTCGATGTACCAGGTCGGTGGCGGTCCCCCCCAGGACGCGTACTGCGGTGGAACGACCACGTAGAATCCTTGCCGCGGATTCAGCAGTGCCCGGCGGCGCTGCAGTCGCTCGGCAGCGTCCAGAAACGCACCACGTCCGACGCCCAGCGCCCGCTCGGCTTCCTCTGCCGTGAACACCGTCCGGCCCGCGGAGAGCAACCCGCTGACGTAGCTTGACAGGGCGGAGCGCCGATCGTGAACCATGATGCATTATCCGCTCAACATGCGGATTATTCAACACGGTTGTGCCCGCTCGCGACAATCGGTTGGCGTACTCCGCGCAAGACGCGGATTGCCCAGCACGGTTTTCGCGCAAACACCTTGCCGCAACAGCTCCGTGCGTCGCGACGTGGTACGCTGATCGCCACGTGAGTTCGCATGGCAGTCGGTCTGGAGACGAGATCCTGGAGGCGTTGACGGTGCACTGCAACGTGGCGGGCAACCGGTGCGAGGCGACGACGCGATGCGGGCCCATGAGTCGAACGGACCACCAGCAGCATCCCGGCGAGCAGCGCTTCGGGTTGTCAGTCCCGGCTGGCAGTGCTTTATGGCGCTCGCGTAAGTACTTTTACATCAATAACTTGGGCCGCTAGCTCAGTGGTAGAGCACCTGACTTTTAATCAGATGGTCGCTGGTTCGATCCCAGCGCGGCCCACCACGCTCGAGTGATTCGTCGACTTCTCGAGCGGCGACTCCCGGCGGCCCCGGAGCCCTGCCCTCGTCGACCCGCCCACGCGAATGTCACGCGGCGGTGCCCGGCTTCAACCACCGCCGGACGACGCGCTTCCACCACATGACCGCGCCGGTGACGAAGAGCGCGGGCGGCACGAGCCCGACCAGCGCCCAGATCGCCTTGGTGGTCGAGTTGCAGAGATCCCCGCAGCCGGGGATGCCGCGTCCGCCGAGCCGGCCGAAGTGCAGGTACGCGAGCCAGTACATGACCCGGTCGCCGAAGCGCTCGACGGGGTCGGACGGGTCGAACGGCTCGAGGTAGTCGACGATGGCCATGAACGCGGCGGGGAACGACAGGTAGGCCCCGGTGACCGCCCACATCATGAGGAACGGCCAGAACCAGAAGCCGCCCGCGCTGTGGAGGCTCCAGTTGAGCCGCCGCCGGTCGACGACGAGGCTGCGCCGCCAGCGCCGGGCGCCGGGCCACCAGATGACGGCGCCGGTCACCGACATCGCGAGCAGGAAGAGCGCGCCGACGCCGTTCACGCGACGTCCGGTCTGCCCGGCCAGGAGGTTGTCGTGCAGGTCCAGCACCCACGCGGACACGCGGTAGCCCAGCGGCAGGGGGTCTCCGAGGTCCTCGCCCGTGAACGGGTCGAAGAGCCGCCGCATGCGGTCGCCGTCGCGCGTCAGCGTGATCTCGACGGCATGGTTCGGGGTCTCGCCGGGCCGGACGTCCGCCACCTCGAAGCCGGGATAAGCCTGCCGGGCCGCGCGGTCCAGGCCGTCGTCGCCCAGTGACGCGCCCGCGCCGTCCACGACGACCGGCTGCGGCGAGAAGTGCCTGTACAGCTCGTTCCGATAGACCAGCACGCTGCCGGTCGCGGAGATGACGAAGATGTAGAGGCCCAGGCCGACGCCGGTCCACAGGTGAACCTGGAAGATCGCCTTGCGCAGCCCGACGCCCTGCGGCGCCTCCGCCCAACGCGACCACCAGCCGTTCCTCGCGCTTCTATCGCCTGTCGCCGCCATCGGTCCGTCCCGGTTCGTCCGTCACCCGTTTCGCGGCGGGGCGGGAGCCGGGCACACCGGCTCCGTCCCGCGACGTGCCGCGCGGGCCCGCCGCCCGCCTCAGCGGCCGCCGGCCGCCGGCAGCCCCTCGAAGCCGGGAGGAAGCTGGGCGCCGAGCGCGTTCTGGAACATCGCCAGTTGCGTGTAGTTGCCGACGATCAGCACGACCTCGCGGAGCTCCTCGTCCGTGTAGCGGGCCGCCAGCGTCTCCCACGTCGTTTCGGAGATGAACCGGCTGGCGTGGAGCTCGTCCGCCGCCTGCAGGAGGGCGCGTTCGAAGTCGTCCCACCCCGAGGCGTTCGGGCCGGCCGTCACCCGCCCGATCTCCTCCGCCGTCAGCCCCGCTTCCTTCCCGATGACGTCGTGCCGTCCCCAGATGTAGTCGCCGCGCGACAGCCAGGCGGTGCGCAGGATCAGGAGCTCCCGGTGACGCGCGGGGATCGTGGCGTTCCGGACGAAATGGCCCGTGTACTCCCAGTACTTCCGGCACGTCTCGGTGACGTCGGGGCAGAGCTCCCGCATCGGGCCCTCCCCCGCGTCGGGGGGCAGCGCGATCCGCGGGGCGTCGAGGTGCTCGAACGGCGCCACCCGGCCCGCGCCGGCCTCCTGCGCCGCGGCCACCGCCGCGCCGACCACGAGCGTCCCGAAGACGAGGACCACGCCGGCCGCCATGCCTGTCGTCAACCGCATCGGACACCTCCCTGTTTTGACGCCGGCCCCTGCCCCGGACCACGGCCGGCCTGCGCCCGCGCGACGCGGCGCGCCGTCGGACGCGATCCCCGCCGGCAAGCGACGAGCTGGCATTCTACCGCCTGCCGACCGGCGGAGGGCGTCGCGCGCCCCTGGCAGCCCGTGGCGAAAGTCCCCGCTGCATTCGAGCGGCGGTGCATCCCGCCCGACTGCGTTGTTCGTCGGTTGCGTATACCCGATATGCGCCCTCCTCACGCCTTGTCAGGCGGGCGCCTCGGCCGTTCGCTGGCGCCCTTCGGGCGCGGTGCAACGCGGGGCTTCCACCACGCGCCCCTAGCAGGTGGCGAAGCCGACGGCCCGGGGCCGGCGGGACAGGCTCGCCGACCCCGCCCGGGCCGGCGCGTCGCAGTCGCTCACGAACTCCTCGAGGGTGCCCAGCCACGCCTGGAAGTCGGCGTCCCCGGGCGCGCACAGCCCGGCGTTGTCCTCGATCCGCAGCCGCCTGAGGTTCGGGAGGTTCATCAGGCCCCGCGGCAACTCGCCCGTCAGCCGGTTCTGATGCAGCCTCAGCTCCACGAGGTTGCCGAGGTTCGCCAACTGGTCCGGCACCGGACCGCTCAGCCCGTTGTTGGAGAGCCGCAGTATCTCCAGGCTCGTCATGCTCCCCAGCGTCGCCGGGATCCCCCCCGCCAGGAAGTTGTTGGAGAGGCGCAGATCGGTGGCGCCCGTCAGCCTGCCCAGCTCGGGCGCGATCGTCCCCCTCAGGTTGTTGCCGTCGGGGCCGCACAGATCGAGCTTGCTGACACGGTCGTCGACGGTCTCCACCCCGTACCAGGTGTCGAGGGGCTCCTCGCTGAGCCAGTTGGTGGTGTCGGTCCAGTCGGGACCGCCCGCCGCATGGTACTGGGCCACCAGCGCGTCGCGCTCGGCCGTGGTCCGCGTGCCGAACCCGCTCGGTCCGGTCGGCAACCCGGCATCCTCCCCGCAGGCCGCCATCGACGCCGCCAGGGCACCGAGAACCGCGCTCGCCACGACCCTCGGGCGCACGCGAACAAACCTGGAGAGCGTCATCGGAATCCTCCTCCCGCGTCGACTGCGCAAGTCGATGGCAAGAGTCTACCAGCAGCGCGGACGCGGCCAGGAGCCTGCACGGGTCTAGCCCGCCCATCGTCGCCTGCGGCTCCGCTGGGCGCCCAACCAACCCTGCTGGGAGTCTGCACCGTTCTACGGCGCAGACTCCTGGGGCGCAGGCTCCTGGGTCCCCGGCGCAGTCGCGAGGCGCGCGAACCAGAGCCACGCGACGCTGCCAACGAGGGCGGCGCCGAGAATCGCTCCCGGCAGGGCGCCGCCGTAGGCCTGGTCGAGGCCGCGGTCGAGCACGCCGGGAACGGTCATCGCGGCGGCGGCGAGCACCGCCAGGGCCGGTCGGTCACGGAGGATCCGCACGTAGGCGGCCAGCAACAGCCCCCCGGCGAGGAGGCCCGCGACCGCCCACGACGCGAGGTCGTCCGGCGTGGTGCCCGGCGCCAGCACCGCCCCGGCGATGACGAGCGCCGCCCCCACCCCCGCCTTCCGGCGCGTCCAGTGCGCGGTGAGCCGGTTGGCGAGAGTGACCACCAGCATGGTCGTCAGCGCAAGGACGAAATAGGTCTGCAGGGGCGCGACGACGGCGGCGAGCC
This sequence comes from Vicinamibacterales bacterium, assembly GCA_965261285.1. Taxonomy (GTDB): domain Bacteria; phylum Acidobacteriota; class Vicinamibacteria; order Vicinamibacterales; family UBA8438; genus JAJEEA01. The sequence goes on from OZ253457.1 coordinate 2,290,737, forward strand.
AGGGGAAGACGGACGACGCCGGGTCATGCGTCGTCCAGGGCGGCAGGCCGCGGGCGGGCACGGCCTCGGCGACGGCGAGGGCACCGAGGACCCCCAGCCCGAGGGCCAGCCCCGTCACGACCGCGGAACGCCGGTCTTCCGCCGTGCTCTCCTCCGCCCCCGCCGGCCGGGCGCCCGCGAGCAGTCCGAACAGGAGGGCGGTCACGCCCGTCCCGATCAGGCCGCCCGCGAGCAGGATGCCGACCTGCAGCGGAAGCGGCTGCGCGGTGGACAGGCCGTGCATCAGCACCGGCCAGTCGTTCGCGAGGTCGACGACGGCGACCAGCAGCGAGAGCCCCGCGACGGCGAGGCCGAGCCGCAGGTCGAACGCCCTGCGGGTCATCCGCACCACCGCGAGCACCGCGCCCGCCACCAGCAGCAGCCCGAGGACGATGGTCGAGGCGACGCCGGCAATCTGCAGGGGCGTCCGTCGCTGATCGTCGGCGCGGCGCCACGCCTCGGGCAGGAAGACGTAGAAGCCGGTGTCGACGACCTCGTCGCCGGCAATCTCCACCGCCACCCGTGCCTCCCCTCCCGCGAGGTCGGGAACCGCCTCGTCGCGGAAGGTGAACGTCCAGTCCGTGCGCGCGGGGCGGCTGGCGGACTCGGCCGAGACCTCGGCCAGGTCCGGCGCGCGGCCCCGCCGGACGAGGGCGTCGCGGGCCAGCGCTCGCGCGTCCTCCTCGGACAGGGCGGTCCCCGGGGTGCCCTCCGCGAGCCGGTGCTCCCGCCGCCCCGGCGTCCCGTCCGAGGCGATCCACACGATGTGCTCCTCGGCCCGCTCCGCCACGTCGCCCTCGAAGCGGGCGTAGCGCACGCGCCAGCGCGGGCCGGGCAGGTAATCGCCGAGCAGCGCGCGGTGGGTGTCCTCGCCCGCCTCGCTCCAGACGAAGCGATGCTGCGGCCCGAGGCCGCCGAACACCCGGCTCGTCTCGGTCCACGCCCCGGGATCGACGCCCTGACCGGCGAGCACCTCGCGGGCCGCCGCCACCGCCCCGGCCCGGCCCACCTCGAGCCCCGGCGACTCGGTCGGCGCGATCGCCGTGTACGCCCAGAGCCCGAACCCCAGAACGCCGACCCCGGCAACCGCGGGCAGGGCCGGCAGGGCCGTCGCGGGCCGTGCCGGGGCGGGCGGCGCCTCGGCCGGCGCCTCCCCCGCCGGCGGGGTCCATGCCGCGTTGCGCAGCGCCGCCGGCGCCTCGGTCCACGACCCGCCCCGGTAGCGGGCGCGCAGAGTCACCCAGAGGGGCACGAGGAAGAGCAGACCGAAGATGCCCTGGTCGATCCACGCGCCCGGCGCCGACGACAGGAACAGCGGAATCCCGAACAGTACCGAATTGAACGCGAAGTGCACGACGATGGCCGGCAGCAGGCCGAAGCGCAGGTAGAGCAGGCCGAAGATCGTCGACGGCACGATCAGCTCGACCACCCGCGCGTAGGAGGGCTGCGCGGGATAGGCGGCGTGGCCGGCCCCGAAGACGAGGATCTGCAGGACGAACGCCCCCGCGATCCACGCCCGCCGGTGGCCGAACCGATCCCCGATGAGGGCGGCGCCGGCCAGGGGCACGGCGCGGAAGAGGCACTCCTCCCAGAACCCCGCCTGCAGCGAGAGCGCCAGCGGGGCGAGCCACGGCATCACCGCCGCCAGGGAGTCGGGGTTGACGAGAGCGTCGGACGGCGACCACCAGCCCAGGTAGCCGACGGTGACCCAGTAGAAGCCCACGACGAATGCGAGGTCGATTGCGACGATCAGGTAGCCGGCCAGCGTCTGCCCCAGCACCGTCCACGACCGCGCGCCGTCCCGGGACCAGCAGCGCCAGAACTGCAGATGATGCGGGAACGCCTGCCGGGACAGGCTCTCGGCGGCCATGAACGAGAGGGTGAAGACGCCGGTGAACACCAGGAACAGGGCGACCTGCGTCGTCACCTGCTGGACCGCGAAGGCGGTCTCCGAGATCGCGGTGTCGTAGGCCATCCACAACAGCGGCCACTGGTTGAGGCTGGCCAGGAGCTGGACCGAGGCGATGGAGACGCCCCAGACGAGCGGCATCCGCCACAGCACGCGTCGCTGCCGCAGCAGGACGAACAGCCCGACCGCGATGCCGCCGCCGTAGACGATCAGCATGGCGAAGGTGCCGACGACGTTGATGCCCTCGTTGGCCGAACGCATCTCCTCGTAGCGGCGGTCGAAGGCCTCGGGCACCTGGAGGACGTGCGTCAGCTCGGTGAGCCGGTCGCCGCTCACGACGAGGCGCAGCCGAAAGCGTCCCTCCCCCGCCTGCGCGCCGGTCCGTTCGTAGACGAACGTGTGGTCGATGCGGCCGCCCGGACGCTCGATCTGGGACGTCTCGACCGGGGCGTAGCCGTCGAGCGCGACGTTCCAGGGCGGGCCGGTCCCGGCCTCGGCGACGGCGCGGGCGGCGTCGGCGTCGAGCGCCGCGCCCGCGGCGTCTTCCGCCAGCGTCTCGCGGAAGCCGTACGGCGCCCCGTCGGGGCGAAAGCGCACCTCGGTCTCGCGCACCTCGCCGCCGCGGAAGTGCCGGACGACCCACTGGTAGGGGTGGAACGGGCCGTCGCGCAGAAGCCCCGCGAACGCCTCGGGGCCGCCACCCTCCAGCTCGACGAAGCTGCGGGCGCGGTCGTCGACCCGGAAGCTCGCCGCCTGCCGGTAGTCGGAGGGCCCCCAGGCGAGCTCGCCGGCGAGCCGCCGCGCCTCGGAGAGGGCCGCCGCCCGGTCCATCTCCAGGTCGAGCTCGACGATGGAGAACGCGCGCGGGAAGTTGACGACCGCGAACGCGCCGCACGCCAGGGAGACGGCGGCGAACGCGGCCCAGAAGACCGGCTTGCGGAACATGGGTGGACCTCCTGCCGAGTCAGGACGGCGATCGTCGTGGATTCGCCGGCGGCGACCCACCGCGGCCCCTCTTCGGCGGTTTCCCGCGCCCGGCCCCGGGCGGGGTCGTTCCCGTCACCGCGCTCGCCGTCACCTGCCGCCGCCCGCCCGCCTTCGCAGCCGGCGCGCGACCTCGTACATTCTGTATCCGCAACGGAACAACGTCGAGACGAAGTGATCGGCAGTGAGGAACCCGCCGTCGGCGGGGAGGAACTCTTCCGCGTCGAGGTCCTCGACCGCGGCGAGCGTCCGTCCCAACCCCGACTTCACGAGGTCGCGGAGTCGGCGGTCCTCGAGGTCGAGTCCGCCGGCCCCCAGCACGAGGGGGACGAGGACGCCGAGCATGTTCCGGCGGTAGGCGCGCCAGCAATCGTCGAACGTGAAGCCCTCCGCGCCGAGCCGGCACACGATGTCGTGGTACTCCCCGAGCGCCTCGCGTTCGATGCGGCGGCGATCGTCGGTGGCGACGTTGGCCCCCAGGAAGTACGCCACGTCGTAGAGGCCCGCGCCCAGCCCGCAGCCCTGCCAATCGATCACCGCGAAGTCCTCCCCGGCCTCGCCGCCGGCGCCGGCGCCGGAGCCGGCGTTCGCCCCGGCGCCGACGTCGTCACCGGCTCGGAAGAACATGTTCTCTCCCCGGTAGTCGCCGTGGACGAAGGTCCGGGGCCCCGCCGCCACCGCCGCGAAATGCGCCCCGATCCTCGGCCCCAGCGCCTCGACCAGCCGGCGCGCCCCGCCCGAGAGACAGTCGCCGAAGCGTTCCAGCACCGCCGGCAGGCACACCAGGTAGGCGATCTGCAGCAAGCGGGCGTACTTCGGACCGAGGACGTCGGGGAAACCCGACAGGGCCGGATGATCGACCCTGCCCCAGAACTGCCCGTGCAACCCGGCGATCTCGCGGACGGCGCGCCTCGCCCGCCCCGCCTCGACGCCGGCGAGCCGGGCCGGCACCTCGAGATCGAGAGCGCGCAGGTCCTCGAGCACGAGGACGAACCGGTGCGTGTCTTCATCGAAGTCGCCGTACAGGAGGGCCGGGGTCCGGATGCGCGCCCGCGGCGCGAGACGGCGGTAGAACCGGCACTCGCGCTCGTGCATCGACAGCCACCGGGCGAACCCGAACGCCGTGGGGTCGGCGGTGGGCAGCTTGACGATGACGCTCGCCGGCGCCGCGGCGGAGCCGCCGTCGGTGGTCAGGCGACAGCGCAGGAGCCGGCCGAACGCATGGGTCGCCGAGCCGAGGTCCTCGACCGCAACGTCCCGGATGACCGGGAGACCCGGCGCGCCGCCGGCCGCCAGCGCCTGCTGCATCCAGTCGGCGGTAATCGCGGCGGCGTCGCGGCAGAGAGCCGGGCGGCGCGTCATGTCGATGCCTCCCCGCGCGCGGCCTCCGGCGTCCACCCGCGCCGCGCCGCCCCGGGGCCGCCGTTCCGTCACCGCGCGCACCTCGGTGGAGTGAACGCTGCGCGACCGGCCGAGGAGGATGTCACGCAGACGTCAGCCGCAGCATGGCTATCATAGCTCCGTCACGAATGTGTCGGGGGGGGACGAGTGTCGAGTCCTGAGGCTTCCGTCGCGAACGAGGACGCGGATGCGTACGTCCGTCGCCAACGCGCGCGGCTGGCGGATCGGTCGCTCGCGCCGGCGGCAGTGTGACCGGACGGCTCGATCAGGCGGCGTGGTACGCTTCGGGCATGAGCACATCCGCGCGCAGAGGAAAGGCACCACGATGAAGCGCACACCTTCTCTTCCCGCCCCGTCGACGCTCGGCCGTTTCGCGGCCCTCGCCGCCGTCATGCTCGTGGCCCTGCCCCCGGCCGGGCTCGCGCAGGAAGCGGGCAGCCTCGACATCTACTGGATCGACGTGGAGGGCGGCGCCGCGACCCTCGTGGTCACCCCCGCCCGCGAGTCGGTGCTGATGGACACGGGCTGGCCGCGGGCCGACGCCCGCGACGCGCTGCGCATTCAGGCCGCCATGGACGATGCGGGCATCGACCGCATCGACTACATGCTCTTCTCGCACTTCCACGGCGACCACGTGGGGGGCCTGCCCGCGCTCGCCGAGCGGGTGCCCATCGGCCGGATCGTCGACCACGGCGACAGCGTGGAGCTGGACCGTCCGCGCGGCCGGGCCCTGTGGGACGAGTACCTCGGCCTCGCCGCCGACCGGCGCCGCTCGGTCGCCCCCGGCGACAAGCTGCCCCTCGAGCGCATCGAGCTGACGTTCGTGGCGTCGCATCGCGAGCTCGTCGACACCCTCGAGCCGCAGATGCCGAACCCGCTCTGCCAAGGCGTCGCGCCGCCCGACCCCGACATGGGCGAGAACGGGCACAGCCTGGGCTACCTGCTGTCGCTCGGGGCGTTCCAGTTCCTGAATCTCGGCGACCTCACCCCCGACCGCGAGCACGCGCTGGCGTGCCCCGAGAACCGGCTGGGGGTCGTCGACCTGTGGCAGGTTCCCCACCACGGCGGCTACGGGGCCATCCGCCCCGAGCTCGCGGCGGTGCTGCAGCCCACGGTGGCGGTCGTGAACAACGGCCCCCGCGAGGGGGGCACGCCGGACTCGCTGGCCGTCATCCAGGGCACGGCCGAGGTCGGCGACGTCTGGCAGTCGCACCGCACCCTGACCGACGACGCTGCCAACAACACGGAAGAGGCGCTGATCGCCAACCTGACGGAAGAGGACGACTGCGAGGGCCACTGGATCAAGGCCACGGTGGCCCCCGACGGCCGGAGCTGGTCGATGACCAACGGCCGGACGGGATACAGCCGGACCTATCGGTCCCGGTAGCGCCAGGCGGCACCGGTCGACGACCGCGACGACGTCGACCCGTCGGCCCGCGGCGCTAGTCCCCGAGGTCGATCTCGATGGCGCCGTCCCGGACCCGGAGAGGATAGGCGCGCAGCCGCCCCCCGGCGGGCGGGGTGAGCGGGGCGCCGTCGGCCACGCGGAACTGCGCCCCGTGCCACAGGCAGGTCACCACGCCGTTCTCGTAGGTGCCTTGCGTGAGGGGCCCGCCGACGTGGGTGCAGTAGTCGTCGTAGGCGAGCAGGGCGCCGTTCTCGTTGAACACCGCCACCTTCCGGTCGGCGAGCCGCAGGCAGCGCACCTTGCCCGGCGGCACGTCGGCGGCGTCTCCGAGGCGCACCCAGTCTCCCATCGGGTCCTCATTCCCCGCCGGTCAGCGCGTCCAGCGGCGTGCAGTCGAGGCCGTGGGCCCCGGCGACGGCGGGATGGGTGACCCGCCCGTCGACCACGTTGACGCCGCCGGCGAGGACGGGGTCGCGGGCCGCCTCGCGCCAGCCCTGGTCGGCGATGTCGAGGGCGTAGGCCATGGTGGCGTTGGTCAGGGCGTAGGTGGAGGTGTGGGGCACCGCCCCCGGCATGTTCGACACGCAGTAGTGCACCACGCCGTGCTCGAGGAAGCGCGGCTCGTGGTGGGTGGTGGGGCGGCTCGTCTCGGCCCCGCCGCCCTGGTCGACGGCGACGTCGACGAGGGCCGAGCCGTCCTCCATCTGCTCGAGGTGCCGGCGGGTGACGAGCCGCGGGGTGCGGGCGCCGGGGATGAGCACCGCGCAGATCACGAGGTCGGCGTCGCACACCGCGCCCTCGATGTTGGCGGCGTTCGACATGAGGGTGGTCACGTGCCCCTGCACGACGTCGCGCACGTAGGCGAGGCGCAGGGGGTTGATGTCGATGATGGTGACGTCGGCCCCGAAGCCGACCCCGACCACGCACGCGTTCAGCCCCACGACCCCGGCCCCGAGGATGGTGACGCGGCCCCGGCGCACGCCGGAGACGCCGGGCAGCAGGATGCCCTTGCCCCCCGCGATCCGCTCGAGCGACGCGGCGCCGGCCTGCACCGCGAGGCGCCCCGCGACCTCGGACATCGGCACGAGGAGGGGCAGGGTGCCGTCGGCGAGCTGCACCGTCTCGTAGGCGATGCCCACCACCCGGCGATCGAGGAGGCGCTCGGTCAACGCCTTCGACGCGGCGAGGTGCAGGTAGGTGAAGAGCACCTGGCCCGGCTGCATCAGGGCGAACTCGAGCTCCAACGGCTCCTTGACCTTCAGCACCATCTCGGCCCGGCCCCAGACGTCCGCCGCGCCGTCGACGACGGTGGCGCCGGCGCGGGCGTAGGCGGCGTCGGGGATGGCGCTGCCCCAACCCGCCCCGGCCTGCACGAGCACCTCGTGGCCCCGCCCGCGGAACGCGGCCACCCCGGCCGGCGTGATCGCGACGCGGTTCTCGTCGGGCTTGATCTCCGTCGGAATGCCTATGCGCATGAACGCGACTCCGAGCTCCCTGGGGCGGCGAGAGATCCCCCGCCGCCACCACCGAAACGGCCGCGCCTGAAAGGGCGCCGTGCGCCGGCTGCGGTACCCATTATGTATGACGCGCCGGGCGCGCCGGCGCCGCGAAGCGACGCACCGCTCCGCACGGCATTGCGCGACCCGTCCCCGATTCGCCCCCGGCCGCGGAGCGTTCCAGGTGGTTTCGCAACCGGGCGGGGGGACGCGGTTTCGTCACGCAACCCTGCGGGGTGCGCTACAATGGCGCGCCGGTGCGGCCGTGCCACCCGGGTTCGGCGCCCCGTGCTTCTGAAGCTGAAGGGAGAGCCTAGATGGGCACGATGACGTTGGCCGTCCTGTCCCTGTTGCCGATCGCGACGGTCGCGGTCTTCCTGGTGATGCTCCGGTGGCCGGCCAGCCGCGCCATGCCCCTGACCTACGCGGTGGCGGCGGCCCTCGCCCTCTTCGTGTGGCAGGTGCCGGGCATGCAGGTGGCGGCGGCCACCATCAACGGGCTCGTCATTGCCCTCACCCTGCTCTACATCATCTTCGGGGCCATCCTCCTGCTGAACACGCTGCGGGCGAGCGGCGCCATCAACGTCATCCGGCGCGGGTTCACCGACGTCAGCCGCGACCGGCGGGTGCAGGTCATCATCGTCGCGTGGCTCTTCGGCTCGTTCATCGAGGGCTCGGCCGGCTTCGGCACCCCCGCCGCGGTGGCCGTGCCCCTGCTCGTGGGCCTCGGGTTCCCGGGCATGGCCGCGGTCATGGCGGGCATGATCATCCAGAGCACCCCGGTCAGCTTCGGCGCCGCCGGCACCCCGATCCTCGTCGGCGTCAACACCGGGCTCTCGGCCGACCCCGCCCTCGTCGCCTACGGGATGGAGCGCGTGGCCGGCGAGTGGAACGACTTCCTCCGCTTCGTCGGCTTCCGGGTCGCGGTGCTGCACGCCATCGCCGGCACCCTCGTGCCCCTCATCCTCGTGTCGTTCATGACCCGCTTCTTCGGCGAGCGCAAGTCGTTCGCGGAGGGCCTGCAGATCTGGAAGTTCGCGCTGTTCGCGGCGCTGTCGATGACCATTCCCTACATCATCGCCGGCTACTTCCTCGGGCCCGAGTTCCCGGCCCTCGTGGGGAGCCTCGTCGGCCTCGCGATCGTGGTGACGGCGGCGCGGCGCGGGTTCCTGGTGCCGAAGCCGGAAGAGGCCTGGGACTTCGGCGACAAGTCGACATGGCCGTCCGAGTGGACCGGATCGATCGAGATAAAGGACGACGCCGGCAACGGCGCCCCCATGAGCCTGCTGCGCGCCTGGGTGCCCTACGTCATCGTCGCCCTCCTGCTCCTGACCTCGCGCGACCCGTTCGTGTGGCTGCGCCCGGTGCTCGACCCGTTCCAGCAGTTCCTGCAGTCGTTCTCGCTGACCTGGCCGCAGATTCTCGGCACCGGCATCGACATGAACGCGGTGCAGCCGCTGTATCTGCCGGGCGGCCTGTTCATCGCGACGTCGCTCATCACGTGGGCCATCCACCGCATTCCCGGCGCCGCCTACCGGCAGGCATGGACCACCTCGCTGGCGGTGACGGCCTCGGCCTCCATCGCGCTCGTGTTCACGGTGCCGATGGTGCAGGTGTTCATCAACACCATGGGCGGCGCGGCCGGCTTCGAGCGGATGCCGATCGTTCTCGCCGACGGCGTGGCCTCGCTCGTCGGCGGCGCGTGGCCGATCTTCGCGCCGTTCATCGGCGGCATCGGGGCCGCGGTGGCCGGCAGCAACACCGTCAGCAACATGATGTTCTCGCAGTTCCAGTTCGGCATGGGCGAGCGCATCGCCGTCGACCCGACCTGGATCGTCGCCCTCCAGGCGGTGGGCGGCGCCGCCGGCAACATGATCTGCGTGCACAACGTGGTGGCGGCCTCGGCCGTGGTCGGGCTGCTGGGGCGCGAGGGCTCGATCATCCGCATCACCCTGCTGCCCTTCGTCTACTACGCCCTGCTGCCGGGCTCGGTCGGCTACCTCATCGTGTCGTACGCCGACCAGGGCATCCTGAACGCCGGGACGTACCTGATCGCGCTCATCGCGGCGCTGGCCATCTACTCGATCGTCCGCTACGGGCGGCGGCCGGCGACGGCATGAGGCTGTTCTCGCTCGCCGGCATCGCCAGCGAGCCGTCGGACCCGAAGACGTTCGTGGGCCGCGCCCGGCTGACCCGCATGAACGGGGTGTCGGACGCGCCCCCCGCGAACGTCTACCGCGTCGCCTTCGAGGCCCGGGCCCGCACCCACTGGCACGCCCACAGCGGCCCGCAACTGCTCCAGATCGTCGAGGGCACGTGCCGGTTCCAGACGGCCGGCGAGGCGGTGCGGGAGGCGGGGCCCGGCGACCTCATCGCCGTCGCCCCCGGCGAGCGGCACTGGCACGGGGCGGGGCCCGACGGCCCCATGACCCACGTCGCCATCAACATCGACGCCAGGACGAGCTGGTTCGAGGCGGTCAGCGACGCCGAGTACGGCGCCTGACCGCCCGGCGGACGTCCCGCCCGTGGCCGGCCTGCGCGACCGCCGGGGCCGACCGACGCCCCGCCTCGAGGCGTTCCCGATCGCCGGCGGGGGAATCACGGCCAGACCGGGGCCGAAACGAGTCAGGCTGCATCTTCGCCGACACGCGGGGGGCACGGGCGCCCTTCCCTCGAACCCCGCGACCCCGAGTCGGCTACACTTCGTCAGCTCGAACCGCAGGGACTTGCGAGCGGACCTGGAGTCGAAGCCCGCAGGACCGACCGCTCAACGCTCCGGGATGACCACGATGCCCAACCCCCACGCGCGCCGCCGCCCGTCCATCGCCGAGCGCATCGCAGCCGTCGGCGTCGCACTCGCCCTGCTCGCCCCTGCGTCCGCAGCCCAGACCGCGACCGGGCAACCGATGGACGCCGACTTCGCCGAGCAGGTGCGCGAGTGGACGACGCGCCCCGAATTCCTCAGCCCCCTGGTCGACCATCTGCCCGCCGGCGGCGCCGTCCCGTCTCCGAAGGACGTCCTCGGCCACCACGCCGGGGCGCCGCGAGAGCTGACCTACTACGCCAGGATGCTCGACTACTACCGGGCCCTCGCCGAGGCGTCGCCGCGGGTCGCGATGACGCCGATCGGCCGCACCGACGAGGACCGCGAGATGGTGGTGGTGACGATTGCCGACGAGGCGACCGTCGCCGACCTCGAGCCCTACCGCCGCGACCTCGCCGTACTCGCGGATCCCCGCGGGCTGAGCGAGGCCGAGGCGCAGGCCGTCGTGGCCCGGGCCAAGCCGGTCTACGTGCTGATGGCCGGCCTGCACAGCGGGGAGACGGGCCCGCCCGAGATGCTCATGGAGCTGGCCTACCGGCTCGCGGCCGAGGAGGGGCCGCTCTACGACCGCATCCGCGAGAACCTCATCGTCGTCCTGATTCCCGCCGCCGATCCGGACGGGCGGGACCGCTACGTCGACTGGTACTACCGGCACCTGATCGACATCACCGACGAGGACCACCGCATCGGGGGGCCGCCGTATTGGGGGAAGTACATCTTCCACGACAACAACCGCGACATCAACTACTCGCAGCTCAGCATGCGGAACGTGCTCGACTGGTACCTGGAGTGGCATCCCCCGGTCATGCACGACCTCCACGAGTCGGTGCCGTTCCTCTACACGTTCAGCGGGCAGGCGCCGCAGAACCCCCTGCTCGACCCCATCGTCTACGGCGAGCTGCCGTGGTTCGCCAACTTCGAGATGGCCCGGCTGACCGGCTACGGCATGCCCGGGGTGTGGACGCACGCCTTCGTCGACATGTGGTCGCCGGGCTACCTGGCGTTCATGGCGTCGAACCACAACGGGCTCATCCGGTTCTACGAGACCTACGGCAACGGCGGCGCGACCACCATGAAGCGGCGCCTGAAGACGGAGGACAACACGGCCGAGCAGGCGCGCACGAGCCGCGAGTGGTACCGGCCCTCGCCCCCCTACGAGGAGGTCGAGTGGTCGATGCGGAACAACACGAACTACAGCCAGACGGCGGCCCTCGCGGCGCTGGAGCTGGCGTCGTCGAACCCCGGTGTCATCCTGGAGAACTTCTACCGCAAGTCGCGCAACGCGGTGGCGGAGGGCGCGACCGACCCGCCGCACGGCTTCGTCATTCCGGCCGGGCAGCGCGACATGACGCGGGTGGCGACCCTCGTCGACCTGCTGCGCGTGCAGGGCATCGAGGTCGGCCGCGCCGGCGACGCGCTCTCGTTGGGCGAGGACGGCGACGACGACTACCCCGCCGGCTCGTACGTGGTCAAGGCCGGGCAGCCGTACTTCCGACTGGCCAAGATCCTCCTCGGGAGCCAGACCTTCCCTGACGACAGCCTGCGGACCTACGACGACACCGGCTGGACGATGGGTCTGATGCACGGGGTCGACGTGGTCGCGGTCGACGACCCCGAGGTCCTCGACGTCCCGGTCGAGCCGGTCACCGAGGCGCGGCTCGCGGGCATCGTCGCCGGCAGCCGCGAGCCGCGGTTCGGCTACGCCGTCGCCCACTACGGCTCGAACCACCTGACGACGCTGCGCTACCGGCTGGGAACGGCACCGGTGGAAGCCGCCGAGGAGGGCTTCGAGGTCGACGGCGTGGAATTCCCGCCCGGGTCGTTCATCGTGCCCGCGGCCGCGGGGAGCGAGCGCGCGGACAGCCTGCGGACGGCGGTGACCGGGCTCGGCCTGACCGCGGCGGGGCTGGACGAGCGGCCGGACGTCGCGGCCCACCCCGTCGACCCTCCCCGGCTGGCCATGTACAGCACGTGGGGCGACACCCAGGAGGTGGGCTGGGTGCGCCACGCGTTCGACCGCTTCGAGATCCCCTTCGACCTCATCTTCAAGGAGAGGGTCCGGGCCGGCGGCCTGCGGGCCGACTACGACGTCATCCTCGTCCCCAACCAGGGCCGCACCGCGAAGGGACTCGTCTTCGACGTCGAGCCGCGCGGCGGCCCGCGGGCCTACACCAAGACCGAGCGCTACCGGTTCCTCGGCGACTACGGCTCGTCGGACGACATCACCGGGGGGATGGGGCTCGAGGGCGTCCTCGAGCTGCAGCGGTTCGTCGACGACGGCGGCCTGCTGGTCACCCTCGGCGAAGCGAGCCACGTCCCGCCCGAGTACGGCCTCACCCGCGAGCTCGGCGTCCGGCGACCGGGGGCGGGCTTCTACGCGCCGGGGCCGCTGGTCGAGGCGGAGATCGAGACTCCGGGCCATCCGATCTTCTACGGATACGAAGACCGCCGGATACCCGTCCGCTACGCCAACGGGCCGCTCCTCGACGTGCCGCGGCGGCTCCGCGACGAGCGGGTCCTCATGTCGTTCAGCGGCCGCGTGCTCAGCGGCCACCTGCGCGGCGCCAACCAGATCGACGGCCGCCCCGCCGTCGTCGACATGCCGCGCGGCGCAGGCCGCGTCGTCCTGTTCGCCACCAATCCGTGCTACCGCTGGCAGAACCACGGTGAGTTCGGGATGCTCTTCAACACCATCCTCCATCACAACGACCTCGCGCCGTAGCCTCCGCCCCCCGAGCCGCGGGGGGCTTCGCCCGTCGTCCGTTTCGCGGTAGCATGACCACCCGCCGCGGCGGCATTCACGGCGCCGCGGCAACCCTCGGAGGAACAGCATGCTGAGATCGAAGCTCGCGCGGACGGCGGCGGTGGTATTCGTGCTCGCGGCGCTCGTGGCCGCGGCGCCGGCCCAGGGACGGGAGCTGCTGACGGTCGAGTTCTTCAGCCCCGCCGTCGACCGGACCATGAAGTACAACATCCTGCTGCCGGACGACTACGAGACGTCGACCGACCGCTATCCGGTGCTGTACCTGCTGCACGGCCTGACGCAGAACTACACCGCGTGGGGGCTGGCCAACGGCGCCCCGTTCTACGCCGGCCTCTACGACGACCTCATCGTCGTGATGCCCGACGCCGGGAACTCGTGGTACGTCAACTGGGCGGAGAACGAGGACGGGCAGACCAACGACTGGGAGGACCACGTCGTCCGCGACGTCGTCGGCCACGTCGACTGGAACTTCCGGACCATCGCCCGCCGCGAGGGCCGGGCCATGACCGGCCTGTCGATGGGCGGGTTCGGCGCGATCACGATGGGCCTGCGGAACCCGGAGCTGTTCATCTCGATCGGCAGCACCAGCGGCGCCCTCGAGTACGGCCGGCAGGCGGCGGCCCGCATGCGGGGCGAGCTCGAGCCGCGGCCGCGCCGCACCCCGACGGCCGAGCAGCTCGCCCGCCGCCGGCAGCCCAATCCCCTGATCGGCATCGACGGCTTCAGCAGCCAGGTCGAGCGGTCGCCGCGGGGCCGGATGTTCACGAACCCCGAGCAGGCCGACGCCTACGATCCGTTCACCCTGATCAAGCAGGTCGCGAGGGAGGCCCTGCCCCACATCTACCTCGACTGCGGCACCGAGGACCGGCTGATCGCGGGGGCGCAGGAGCTGGCCGTGTACATGGCCGAAGAGAACATCCCCTTCAACTACATGCAGATGCCCGGCGCCCACAACGCGGCGTACTGGATCGAGGCCATCGGCCACATCATGGGGGTGCAGTACGAGGTGATGCAGCGCGCCCTCGGCCAGCGCCCGTTCGGCCGCGGCCGCTCGACGAACTGAACCCCGGCCCCAGCAGCAGCGCCACAAGGTCGCCCGCCGCGCCTAACCGGGCCCCACCGGGAGTCTGCGCCGTTCCCTACGACGCAGACTCCCGGCCGGCGACGGAAGTCTCGCTGGAGCGGCGCGAGAGCCGTCTACGGATCTCGGCGACACGGCGAAACGCCTGCAGATCGCCGCGCAGCTCGATCAGTCGCAGCACCCGTTCGCGCTCGGCCGCGGTCGACGGGTAGTAGTCTTCGCGAAGAAACCAGAGACACTGGACGCGGTAGTCGTCGACGAGACGGCGAATCGTGTCGTCGGGCGGCGTTTGATCCATACCGCGATCCTATTCGGCCGTCCGACGGACGCCTTGGACTTTTCCATCACCCAGCCGGTCGAGCAGCCGGGTCAGGTTGGCGATGTGGTCCACCAGCCTCGTCCGGCCGGCCGCCGTCAGGGTGTACCACGTCACCGGCCGCCGGCCGCGGAAGGTCTTCTCTATCGACAGGTAGCCGGCGTTCTCGAGCTTGCGCAGATGGGTGCCGATACTGCCGTCGGTCTCGTCGAGCACCTGCTTGAGGCGGCTGAACGACATCGCGTCGTGCTTCGAGAGCAGGACGCAGATGGCGAGCCTCACCCGGTGCTCGAAGAGCCCGTCGAGCGCCGCCAGCTCGTCGAGCCCCCCGATGTCCGGATCATCTCGCTGGGTCACGGGTCGGGGCTCCGAGGAACGCCTGGGCCACGAGCGCGACCGCGATGAGCCCGCCCGCGACGCTCCAGCGGTAGCCCGGCACGACGAACGTTATCAGATAGCCGACCCCGACCACGACGCCGATCGGCGCCAGCCGCCGGTCGAGATGCACGCCGGCCTGACAGTACGTCAACGCGATGAGCAGCACCCAGAATGCGCAGTATCCGTGCAGGGTCAACTGTCCGGCGGCGACCAGCAGCCAACCCAGCAAGCCCGCGACCATGAACGACAGCCAGTGCAGGGACCAGCGCACGCCTTCTCGGCGATCCGCCTGCCCAGCCCTCCGGCCCGCGCGGATGCCGAGCCACATGGAGACACCGAAACCGACGGGCCCTGCCACGAGCCAGTAGATCGCGATCCAGGGCTGGGTGGCTTCGAAGTCAGGGAGGATGAAGCCGCACAACGCGATGGCCGCCCAAAGCAGATAGGAGGCGGGATCGTGCAGGGTAGCCGAGCCCTCCGTTGCGGCGCGAACGTAGGCGATGTCTTCCCTGATCCGTTCGGTGTCGGTCATACCCACACTCCAATGGTGCTCACGAGTCAACGGATCCACCAGCATGACTCCCTGAACGGAAGCCGAAACTCCCATACGACATGTTCTCTTAATTCTAGAGTTATCTGACAATGACAGTCAATCAAAGAATCTCGCGGGACGACTCACTGCGACAGGAGGGGTCGCCGACGGCAGCGAGGATGAAGCCCTGAGAAGCAGAAACTGCGTGAGCGGTGGGTGACGGCGGCGGTCACGCCCAAGCCGGCCCGAATGCGAACGCGGTCACCAGCCGCACGAGCGGCCGGCGTTCTGCTCGTCGAGCCACGCCCGGAGGGGCGCGAAGTAGTCGAGGATGGCGGTGGCGTCCATCTCGCGCTCGCCCGTACCCAGCTCGAGGACGTCGCGCCAGGGCCGGCTCGCGCCTGCCTCCAGCATCGTCCGCAGCCGCTCCCCCGCCGCCCGGCTGCCGTAGATCGAGCAGCGGTGCAGGGGCCCCTCGTGGCCGGCCGCCGCGCACAGGGCCCGGTGGAACTGGAACTGCAGGATGTGGGCGAGGAAGTAGCGCGTGTACGACACGTTGGCGGGGACGTGGTACTTGGCGCCGGGGTCGAAGTCGGCCTCGCTGCGCGGGGCCGGGGGGCTGACGCCCTGGTAGGCGGTCCGGAGCGCCCACCAGCCCTCGTTGTAGGCCTCGGGCTCGATCTCGCCCGAGAACACCTGCCAGCGCCACTGGTCGACGAGGAGGCCGAAGGGCAGGAACGCGACCTTGTCGAGGGCGAGCCGCAGGAGCAGCCCGATGTCGCGGTCGGCCGGCGGCGCGCGGTCGAGCAGCCCGACCTCGACGAGGTACTCGGGGGTCATGGAGAGGGCGATGGTGTCGCCGATGCCCTCGTGGAAGCCGTCGTGGGCGCCGTCCCGGTCGAGCGGCGACCGATGCCGGTAGGCGCGCTGGTAGTAGTTGTGGCCCAGCTCGTGGTGGACGGTGACGAAGTCCTCGCCGTCGACGTCGAGGCACATCTTGATGCGCACGTCCGAGTCGTGGTCGACGTTCCAGGCGCTGGCGTGGCAGACCACGTCGCGGTCCGGGGGCTGGACGAAGAGCGACCGCTCCCAGAACGTGTCGGGCAGCGGCTCGAACCCGAGCGAGCTGAAGAACCGCTCTCCGTAGCGCACCATCTCGATCTCGTCGACGTCCGCGTCCTCGAGCAGGTCGGTGAGGTCGTAGCCGGGGTCGGTCCGCCGGGGGGCCACGAGATCGAAGACGTTGGCCCACGTCTGGCTCCACATGTTGCCGAGCAGGTGGGCGGGAATCGGGCCGTCGGGGGGGACGATGGCCGAGCCGTACTCGTCGGCGAGGGAGCCGCGGACGTGGCAGTGCAGCGACTCGTAGAGGGGGCTGACCTGGCCCCAGAGCCGCTCGAGCTCGCCCGTGAACGCGTCGGGGGGCATGTCGTAGCCGGCGCGCCAGAGCTCGCCCAGATCGGCGAACCCGAGGTCCCGGGCCCCGGCGTTGGCCAGCTCCACGAAACGGACATAGTCGTCCCGCATGGGCGGCGCCACCGTCCGCCAGCCGAGCCACAGGTCGAGCAGCTCGTCGGTGTCGCGGACCTCCGCGAGCCGCCGCTCGAGCTCGGGCAGCGACAGGCACGCCTCGCCGCCCTCCGGGCAGTACTCTCCCCGGCCGTAGGCGGCCTCCATCCCCGTGGTGATGGCCGCAAGCTCGGCCTGCCGGGCCGGGTCCGCGGGCGCCGCCACCCCCAGCGAGGTCTTCAGCCGCAGCAGCTTGCGCCGCAGGTCGTCCGGAAGCTCGACCCCGTCGAACCGCGCCGCCTCGGCCGCGAGCGCCATGGTGAGGCCGATGACCTCGGCCTGCGCCGCCGCGGCCTGCGCCGTCGTGTCCTCGGTGATGTGGGTGCTCTGTATCCAGCCCGCCCGCCCCGTGGATATCCACGCGTCGAGCAACCGGGCCTCCGCGTCGTCGAGGAACGCACGAGCCTCGTCGGCCGTCGCCGGAGGCTCTCCGCCGCACGCGGCCGCGAGGACCGCGAGCAGACCGGCGAACCGCAGGATCCGAGTCGTCAACCGCCTATCTCCCTGCGACGACCGGCCGCGCCGCCGCACGCTCGGCCTGCCAACGTTCGACGAGCCCGCCTCGCACCAAGATGGTGTCGGCCCGATCGGAGCCGGTCGAGACGATCGCGATGGGCACCCCGCTCAGGGCCTCGATGCGCGCCAGGTACGCCTTCGCTTCCGGCGGCAGGTCCTCGTAGCGGCGCACCCCCGCGGTGGGCCGCGACCATCCCGGCAGGCGCTCGTACGCCGGGCGGCACTCGGCGAGCACGTTGCGGCTCGACGGGAAGTCCTCGAGCAGGCGGTCCCCGTGGCGGTAACCGGTGCACAGGGGGATCTCGTCGAGGCCGTCGAGCACGTCGAGCTTGGTGACCGCGAGCGCGTCGAGGCCGTTCACGCGCACCGCGTAGCGCACCACGACCGCGTCGTACCAGCCGCACCGGCGCGGCCGACCGGTCGAGGCGCCGTACTCGCGGCCGCTCTCGCGCAGCAGGTCGCCCTCGGCCCCGTGCAGCTCCGTCGGCAGCGGCCCCTCGCCGACCCGGGTCGTGTAGGCCTTGGCGATGCCGAGGACCGAGCCGATGGCGCGCGGACCCATGCCGAGGCCGGTGCAGATGCCGCCGACCGTCGCGCTCGACGAGGTGACGAACGGGTACGTGCCGTGATCGATGTCGAGCTGCGTCCCCTGGGCGCCCTCGAACAGCACGCACTCCCCCGCCTCGAACGCCCGCGCGAGGAACACCGACGCGTCGCCGACCCAGCCCGCGAGCCGGCGCGCGGCCGCGCCCACCTCCGCGTGCAGGGCGCGCCAATCGGCCGCCGCGCCCCCGAGGGCCTCGTTGCGGGCCGACACGTTCGCGCGGATCGCCCGCGCGAGGGCGCCCTCGTCCGACACGTCCGCGAGGTCGGCCATCCGGATGCCGCGGCGCCCGACCTTGTCCTCGTAGGTCGGCCCGATGCCCCGCGAGGTGGTGCCGATGCGCTGGTCGCCGCGCCTCGCCTCGGAGTGCGCCTCGAGATCGCGGTGGTAGGGCAGGATGACGTGGGCCCGGTCGCTGATGAGCAGGCGGTCGCCGACGTCGATGCCCTGGCCGGCGAGGGTGTCGATCTCCGAGAACAGCGCCGCCGGGTCCACGACGACCCCGTTGCCGATGACGCAGCGCACCCCCGGGTGCAGGATGCCGGAGGGCAGCAGATGGAGGATGAACTCGGTCTCGCCCACCCGCACCGTGTGACCGGCGTTGTGGCCGCCCTGATAACGCGCCACAATGGACGCGCTGGGGGTGAGGAGGTCCACGACCTTGCCCTTGCCCTCGTCGCCCCACTGCGCACCGATGACCGCGATGTTCACGCTGTTCCTCGTCGTGTGAAAGCCGGCCGCCCGATCCCCTGCCGTCGGGTACTGCAGGGGTCCGGTCGCCGGCGCCAAGCGAACGATCGTAGCAGAAGGGCCCGTGACGCGCATCCGTCGATCGGCGGCGACGGATGGAACACCCGGGCCGGCCGCGGGTCACCGGCAGCACCGGGGGAAGGGGAGCGGTTGACTGCACGGCCCGCGACGGAACGAAGGCTCCTCGCGGCCCTCGACGCGGCGCCGACGCGCGTACCCGTCGTCGTCGGCGGCTGCGGGAGCGGCCGCACGTCGCTGCTGCAGCGCCTGCGGGAACGGCTCGGACCGGCGGCCGTGCTGGTCGACCTCGAACGGGTCGCCACGACTCCCGAACGCTGCCTGTCGTCGGTGCTCGGGGCCCTGCGCGGGCACGCCGAGCCCGGGGACGGCGGCGAGCCCGCGCCGGGCGCCCCGCGGGCCGCATTCGATCGCCTCTGCCGTCTCTTCGCCCGGGCCCGGGGCGCGGGCGGCGTCCCGGTCACGTTCCTCATCGACGAGATGCTCGAGATCCGCACGTTCGAGAGCTTCCCCGGGCTGCGAGACGCCTTCGCGATGTTCCGGCAGTCGCTCTGCGACAGCCCGAACCGGTTCGTCCTCGCCACCCGGTTCGCGGCCCGCACGGTGCGCCTCTTCCGCGACGCCCCCGGTCCGTTCGAGTTCGTCCGTCTCCCGCCGCTGACGCCGGCCGAGGTGCGCGCCGCCCTCGTCGGCCTCGGCCTCGACGGGGCGGATCGCCGGCACGACACGGCGGGACTCGTTCACGCCCTGACGGGGGGGCGCCCCCGATACGTCCGCCTCCTCGCGGAGGCCGCGGTCGCGCGTGGAGGCGACCCCGTCGACGCCCTCGCCGCCGGGATGCGGCCCGGCGCGCACCTCGCCACGGCGTGCCGGCTCTCCTGCGAGCTGAGGCTGCACCGGGCGCGCGGCCGCGGGGCGCTCCGAGCCATCCTCCACGTCCTCGCGGCCGACGAGCCGCTCACGCTCACCGAGATCGCCGCCCGCCTGAGACGCACCCCGGGGGCCGCCCGCGATTACCTGGCCTCGCTGGAGGACGTCGACCTGATCGAGGCCTCCCGGAAACGCTACCGGTACGTCGACCCGCTGCTGCGGCTCTGGGTGCGCCTGCACGGGCAGGCGGATCCCCCGGACGACGACGCGCTGGCCCGAGGCGTGCGCGAGTACGCGGCGGGCCGCGTCGCGCTCTAGCCCGCCCATCCTCGCCTGCGGCTCCGCTGCGCGCCCGACCAACCCTCCAGCAGTCCGCGCCGTTCCACGGCGCAGACGGCTGGCCCGCCCATCCTCGCCTGTCGCTCCGCTGCGCGCCCGACCAACGGCTCCGCTGCGCGCCCGACCAACCCTCCAGCAGTCCGCGCCGTTCCACGGCGCAGAGGGCCGGCCCGCCCATCCTCGCCTGCGCTGCGCTCACCGCCCAACCGACCCTCCCAGGAGCCCGCGCGGCTCTACGGCGCCGGCTCCTGGCCCGACCCGTCGAGGGCCGCGAGCGCCCGCTCCGCCGCATGCTGCTCCGACTCCTTCTTGCTGCGGCCCTCGCCTCGGGCCAGCGCCTCGTCTCCCACCCGGATCTCGGTCTCGAAGACGCGGCGGTGGGCCGGACCGCTGGTGCCCACGAGCTCGTACCGCGGCAGGCCCCGATCCCGGGCCTGCAGCCGTTCCTGCAGCGCCGACTTGTGGTCCCGGGTCATGCCGGGCGAGACCTCGCCGGCGCGGACGGCGTCGAGCTGGGGCCTGAACCACAGCTCGATGAACCGGTCCGCCGCTTCCACGCCCCCGTCCAGGTACACGGCGGCCACCACCGCCTCGAACGTATCGGCGATCAGCGACCGCTTGGTGCGACCGCCGGTCCTCTCCTCGCCGCGCCCGAGGAGGAGATGGTCGCCGAGGCCCAGCCGTTCGCCGACCCGGGCCAACGCGACCGACGAAACCAGCGCGGCCCGCGCCTTCGACTTCTGCCCCTCGTTCCAGTCCGGGCACTCGCGGAACAACCGATCCGAGATCACGAACCCGAGCACCGCGTCGCCGAGAAACTCGAGCGACTCGTTGTCGCGGACCCCGCCGCTGGCGTCCTCGTGGGCGCGCGAACGGTGGGTCAGGGCGTGCTCCAGCAGCCCGGGGTCGCGGAAGCGGTAGCCGAGCGCCTCCTCGACGGCGCGGAACTCGTCCCGGATGCGCGTCACCCGGTCGGAGACCTGCCGGCCGAACTCGGCGATGAGGCGGCGGGCGCGTTCGGCCTGCTTCGCGCGCACGGTCAGCCGCACCTCGCCCAGGCCGCTGACGGTGAGGGGAAAGATGGCCTGCGGCGCCCCCGACGAGACGACCGCCTCGATGCCGCGGGTCTCGAGGAGCCCGCTCACCACGTCGGCCTCGATCGTGGACTGGGTCCGGAACACGACCTGCGGATCGGAATCGCTCACGGGCGGCTCGCGGGCGGCGGGAGAGACGGCGCATCCCCGACCCGGAGGAGGACGATGGTCATGTCGTCGTGCTGCTCCGCGGCCCCGGCGAACGCCTCGACGTCGCTGAGAACACGCTGCTTCAGGTCGTCGGACGAGAGGTGGATCTGCTCGGTCAGGGTGCGGCCCAGCCGTTCCTCGCCGAAGAGGTCCGACTCCTCGTTCATCGCCTCGGTCACGCCGTCGGTGAACAGGGCGACGAGATCGCCGGTCTCCAACGCGAAGGACGACTCTTCGAGGAGCTCGGCGAACTTCTCCTCGACGCCGTCGATCTGCAGCCCCACCACCAGCCCGTCGGGGGCCAGCACCCGGGGCGTGCGCGGTCCCTCCGGCGCGAACGGAACGTGGACCAGGGGCGTATGGCCGGCCCGCGCGTAGGTCAGGCGGCGGGCCGCGAGGTCGAGGACGGCGTAGGTCATGGTGATGAAGGTGCGGCCGTCGAGGGTCGCGGACAGAATGCGGTTGACCTCGATGAGCAGGTCCCGGGGGCTCTGGTGGAAGCGGCTCAGCGACAGCACCACGCCCTTGAGCTCGGCCATGTAGAACGCCGCGGACGTGCCCTTGCCGGACACGTCGGCCACCAGCACCCCCAGCCGATGCTCGTCCAGCCGGATGAAGTCGTAGTAGTCGCCGCCGACCTCCCGCGCCGGCCGGCAGGCCGCGGTCACCGACAGACCCGGCACGGAAGCGGTCCCCTCGGGCAGCAGCGACATCTGGATGTCGCGGGCGATCCGCAGCTCCTCCTCGAGGCGGCGCTTCTCCGCCGCCTCGGCCATGAGGTCGGCGATGCTGCCCGTCATCGTGTTGAACGACTCGGCCAGCTCGCCGAGCTGGTCGTCGGTGTCGACCCGGATGCGATGCGCGAGATCGCCCTCCCGGACCCGTTCGGTGCCGGTGAAGAGCTCGTGCACGGCGCCGGTGATCGACCCGGCGAGCGCGAAGCCCATGACCATGGCCGCCGCCTCGATGGTCAGGAACATCACTCCGAGCCACAGCAGCACCCACACGAAGACGTTGACCGCGAACTCGCCTCCCTCGACGACCTCGCGGTAGAACACCATGGGATGCACGGTGAAGCCCACTATGCCGCGCCCCCGCCGGCCCGTGGACCAGTCGAGGAGAGCGACACGGGCCCTACCCGGCACATCGAGGGTCGGGGCGCCGTCGGGAGGCGGCGCTCCGAACGGGAACCGGAGCGCTTCGAACGCGGCGGCGGGGCCCGTGTCCGCACCGCCGGGGCCGGCCCCGGCCCCGCCGAGGGCCGGGGTGACGCTGAAATCGGTGAGGGTGACGCCGCGGGAGGCCTGCATGCGCCGCGTGACTTCTCCCGCGATGGGTAGATCGGCGACCACCGCATAGACCGGACCATCTTCGTCGAACCGCTCCACGCCGCGCGCCACCACCGTCCAGCCCGCCCGGCCGCGCGTCACGACGAGCCCGCCGGCATTGCGGGAGGGACCGTCGGGAACGTCGCCCGGCCCGCCCGCCTCGGGGGGGGCGCCGAGCCAGGCGGGAAACCGCAGATCGCGCGAGTCGTGGCGCCACGGCCCGGCGCCGGCGACGCGGTCGCGGCCCGCCTGGCTCCACAACACCGCGATGGAGGCGTCGGGATAGCGCTCTTCGACGGCCTGTAACCGGCCCGCCAGCACCGCCCGCACCCCCGCCGGCTCGACGAGGCCGCCCAGGTCGACGGCGGTCATGGCCGCGAGGTCGCTCGCGTCTTCCATCACGTCCGAGAAGCTGAGCTGCACGAGCGACGAGCTGACGGTCGTCAGCAGCAGCCCGCCCGACACCAGGAAGAACACGACCGAGAGCAGGATCGGCACGAAGCCGATCAAGATGTAGGACAGCACGAGCCTCCGCCGGACCCGCCACAGGAAGCGCTGCTGCAGGAGATTCAGCACGCGGACCAGGAGGTAGCCGAGGGCGGCGACGAGGGCGACGGTTCCCGCCGTGTCGAGGAGCCGCAGCCAACCCGGGGCGGCGGCGCCGCCGAACAGCCCGACGACCGTCTTGAGCACGAGGACCGCGAGAATCGTGCGACCGGGCCCCGACGCCGCGAAGAGCTCCGTCGTCTCGCCGAGCGCCTCGATGACGAGCCGCAGGCGTCCGCGTCCGCCCCCGGGCCCGCGGTCCGACCCGCGAGGCGCGGGAGGAGGTGCAGGGGCGGTGCTTGCGGGAAGGCCGGGCGACGGCGCCTGCGAAGCCATGGGGGGGCCGCAGTGATGTTATCAGAGCGCAGAGGCGGTCAAGCCGGATCGCGGCGGGCGGACGCCCCTCCCGTCGCCTCCGCGATCCAGGCGAGATACCGCGGGTCGCCGTCCACCACCGGCAGCACCACGAGCTCGGGCGTATCGTAGGGATGCAGCTCGCCCACCCGGCGGCGCAGCCGGTCGACGCGGGCCCTCCGGGTCTTGACGATCAACTGGCGCTCCCGCGCCTGCTCCACCCGGCCCTGCCAGTGATAGACCGACTCGACGTCCCCCAGGATGTTCACGCATGCCGCGCAGCCCTCGGCGACGAGGGTCGACGCAAAGCGCCGAACGTCGGCGTCCATCGGAAACGTGATCAACACCACGACCGCTTCGGAAGACGTCACGCCTCCTCCCCCCCTTACGTGGCCTCCCCACCGTGGCCGCCCCTTCGTGGCCGCCCCGCACCGGGGCTAATCTCGGGCCCGGCTTCGACCGAAACACGAGAGTGCATGCCTCATGCGGCACGAAGCTCGTCCCGGCCCGGCGGCCGCCCGCGTCCCCACTCCCGGGCACGGGGACGGACTGCCCAGCCGGCCCTCCCGTTTCCCGGCCCCGATCGAGCCGACGTCCCGCCGGTGCGCCGCGGCGAGGAACGACCGTGGCAGAGACGGCATCTGGTGCGCCTGCTGTTCAGCCTGCTGACCGCGATTCTGATCGCGAACGCGCTCGTCGGCGACCGGGGGCTGCCGGCCACCCTCCGGATTCAGCGCGAGCACCGGGAGCTCGAGGCGGCCATCGCCGCCCTGCGCGCGACGAACCAGCGACTGCAGCTCGAGGCGGAGCGCCTTCGCAACGATCCGGCCGCGATCGAGGAGCTGGCGCGCCGGGAGCTCGGGTTCGTCCGGCCCGGTGAACGGCTGTTCATCGTCACCGACCGTCGCGCCCCGGCCCCCGTCGAGGATCCGTCCGGCCGGCGGCTCGCATCGAGGGAGCCGCCGGTCGGGGCCTTGCTCGCATCCAATCGATCTGGTATGATAAACGAACGAACGGGGACGGAGGTTGCAGTCGGTCGTCCCCGGTCGGCAAACGACTCATTCGATTGACGCGGGGTGGAGCAGTCCGGTAGCTCGTTGGGCTCATAACCCAAAGGTCGGGGGTTCAAATCCCCCCCCCGCAACCAAATACGGAACGGGCCGGCATCTCATGCCGGCCCGTTTGCATGTACGGGGCCTCCCCCCCGGGACCGGCGCGGGACGGTCGGCCCCGTGCGGGAGCGGCGGCTGCCGCGGCCTGGTAGGCGCGGCGGCTCGGGTGCCGGTCGGCCCCGTGCGGGAGCGGCGGCTGCGCCGGGCCAGGGGGCCGACAGACCGGAGGACGAAGATGACGATCGCGTCGCCGGCGCGCGGGGCGCGCTTTCTCGTGGACGAGGTCGAGCCGCACGATGTCGTGTGTCCGGAGGACATGGGCGAGGACGAGCGCCTGCTGATGCGCTCGATCCGCGAGTTCGCAGAGCAGGAGGTGGCGCCGCGGCTCGACGAGATCGACCGCCGCGACATCGGGGTCATCCGTCCCCTGTTCGAGAAGGCGGCGGACCTGGGCATCTTCATGGCCGAGGTCCCCGAGGCTCACGGCGGGCTCGGCCTGAGCCCCCTCGCCGTCGCCGGCATGAACGAGTGCCGCTCCCACCTCGGGGGGCTCGCCTCGACGGTCTTCGCCCACCAGGGCATCGGCACCCTCCCCCTCATCAACTTCGGGACCGCCGACCAGATCGACCGCTATCTCGACCGCTGCATGCGGGGCGAGCTGATGGCCGCGTTCGCGCTCACCGAGCCCGAGGCCGGCTCCGACGCCATGAACATCCGGACGACCGCCGTCCTCGACCCCGAGGGGACGCACTACGTCGTCAACGGCTCCAAGCAGTGGATCACCAACGCGGGGTGGGCCGACCTGTTCATCCTCTTCGCCAAGGTCGACGGCACCGCGTTCTCAGCCTTCCTGCTCGAGCGAGACACGCCGGGGGTGACCGTCGGGCCCCACGAGCGCCTGCTCGGCCTGCAGGGCTCGTCGGTGTGCGCGATGCAGCTCGACGACGTCGCCATCCCCGTCGGGAACCTCCTCGGCGAGGTCGGCCAGGGCCACCGGGTGGCGCTGTGCACCCTCAACGTCGGCCGCATGAAGATGGGCGCCAACTGCGCCGGCTCGGCCAAGAAGGCCCTCGCCACCACCACCCGCTACGCGGCCGACCGGCGCCAGTTCGGCCGGCCGATCGCCGAGTTCGGCCTCATCCGGCGCAAGCTCGCGGACATGGCGGCCCGCGCCTACGGCGCCGAGTCGGTGGCCTACCGGACGGCGGGGCTCGTCTACGCCGCCATCGAGGACCTCGGCCGGCAGGGGGCCGTCTCGCTCGACGCCAAGCTGCGCACCTTCGCGGAGTTCTCGGTCGAGTGCGCGATGGCCAAGGTCCTCGGGTCGGAGGCGTACCACGCGGTGGCCGACGACGCCCTGCAGGTGTACGGCGGCTACGGCTTCAGCGAGGAGTACCCCGCCGCCCGCTGGTACCGCGACTCGCGCATCACCCGCATCTACGAGGGCACGAGCGAGATCTGCCGGCTCGGCATCGCCAAGACCCTCCTGAAGCGGGCCGACCGGGGCGAGCTCGAGCTGCGCGAGGCGGTGGCGGGCCTGCCCGCCGCCCCCGCCGGCCGTCCTTCCCACGACAACGACCTCGCGGCCCTGCGCGCCGGCATCGGCGGCCTGAAGCGCCTGTTCCTGTTCCTGCTCGGACAGGTGTGGGACAACCTGGACGAGGCGCAACTGCTCGACCCCGACCACCAGGCGTACCTCGCCGGCCTCGCGGACATCGCGATGGAGACCTACCTCGCCGAGAGCACCGTCCTGCGGGTGTCGAAGCGGCGGGACGGCCACGCCGACGAGGCGGAGGCGGAGACCGCGCTGGCGCAGATCGTGTTCTTCCGGTCGACGGAACGGATCCGGCAGGAGGCCACCGAGCTGCTGGGCAGCCTCCTCGCGGGCGAGCGCCTCACCGCCGCCCTCGATCGCGTCGCCGCCTGGCTCCCCGTCCCCGTCGGCCTCGTCGACAGCCGCGCCCGGGTGGCGCGAGAGCTGATCGCCCGCGGCGGCTGGGTGCAACCGGCGGCCCGGTGAGTGCTCCGGCCGGCCGCATCGGAAACCGCACAGCGCTGGCGGACAAGCCGAATCGAGGCTTGCGAATATCGACGCCTCGGAGCAAAAAAACATGGCGATGGACATCCCGGCGCTCCTGTCGTCCATTCGGGCCGGCGAAGACACGGAGCTCGAGCTCAAGGAGGTCGTCTTCCGGGGCGACCGCATCGCCTTCGGATCGGACCCGGGCCGCGCCTCGTCCAAGCTCGCAGAGGTTCTCGTCAGCATGGCGAACACCCGCGGGGGCACCCTCGTCATCCTGCAGAGTTCATGCCGATGACCACCTGCCCCACAACCCAACCAATGACCCGTTGAACCAGCGACTGAAAACTGCCCGCAGTGCGGCTCAAGAAGGCATCCGAACGCCCCCGGAGATCGCATCGCAAGGGAGGAAGTCAAGGCCACGCTGGACGAGCTGCTCGCCACGGTGTCGGCGGAGCTGCAGGTCAGGTAGGCGCTCTCCCCCGGAGCGCAGGAGAGGCGGGAGGCGGCGCACATTGACAGTGGCGGGGTAAGACAGTATCTTACTCGGGCGATGAGAACTTCCGTCTCCACGAAGGGGCAGATCGTGCTCCCCGCCGAAATCCGGCGGCGGGATGACGTCGAGCCGGGCCAGGAGTTCGACGTCGAACGCATCGAACGGGGCGAGTACCGGCTCGTCCGCCGCGCGCCCGCAACCAACGAGGGCGTCGTCGACTGGCTGCTGGACTGCCCCGAGAAGGGCTTCTTCGCGCCGATCGAGTCGGAGAGCACGGATACGCTGTGACCTTCCTGGTCGACGCGAACGTGCTGAGCGAGTCGACGAAGCCGGCCCCCGACCCGGCGGTCGTCGACTGGCTCCGACGCAACGAACGCGCGCTCGTCGTGGACCCGATCGTCCTCGGCGAGATCAAGTTCGGCATCCTGCGGTTGCCGCGGGGCCGGCGGCGGGCGCGGCTGGAGCGCTGGTTCGACGACGGCGTCGATCGGCTGCAGTGCCTGCCGTGGGACGCCGCCACCGGCCTCCGTTGGGCCGGGCTCGTCGCCGACCTTCGCGCATCGGGCGCGGCCATGCCGATCAAGGACAGCCTGATCGCCGCCACCGCGCTCGCCCACGGGCTGGTCGTCGCCACCCGGAACCGCACCGACTTCGAGAAGGCCGGGGTCGACGTGTTCGACCCGTTCGAGGACCGCGGCGAGAGATGACGGCGGCGGCCGGCCGCACCCCCCGCCGTACCCGCGATGCGTTCACCGGGCTCCCGCCGCTGCGAGCGACTCCCCGGGCCGACCGGCCCTCCCGAATCGATGATCGGCGTCAATCGGGGGCGCCCGGCGCTCAAGCCAGGGCGGCGACGACCGCCGCGGTCATCTCGGTCGTCGACGCGGCGCCGCCGAGGTCGCCGGTGCGGGTCTCGCCGGCGGCGAGCACCGCCTCCACCGCCGCCTCGACGGCCGCCGCCCCGTCGGCCTCCCCCAGGTGTTCCAGCATCATCGCCCCCGTCAGCATCTGCGCGACGGGGTTGGCGACGCCCTTGCCCGCGATGTCCGGGGCCGAGCCGTGGACGGGCTCGAACATCGAGGGGTGCGTGCGGTCGGGGTTGAGGTTGGCGCCGGGGGCGAGGCCGATGGAGCCGGCCACGGCGGGGCCGAGGTCGGAGAGGATGTCGCCGAAGAGGTTGCTCGCGACGATGACGTCGAACCAGTCGGGGTGCTGGACGAGGTGCGCGGTGAGGATGTCGATGTGGTACTGGTCGGTCCGCACGTCGGGATAGTCGGCGGCCACCGCCTCGAAGCGCTCGTCCCAGAACGGCATGGTGTGGATGATGCCGTTCGACTTGGTGGCCGAGGTCAGGTGCTTCGCGGGCCGCGCGCGCGCCCGCTCGAACGCGTAGCGCAGCACCCGGTCGACGCCCTCCCGCGTGAACACCGACTGCTGCACCGCGAGCTCGGCCGGCGTCCCCGCGTAGAGGCGGCCGCCGATCTCCGAGTACTCGCCCTCGTTGTTCTCGCGGACGACCACGAAGTCGATGTCGGCGGGCCCGCGATCCGCCAGGGGCGTGCGCACGCCCGGCCAGAGCCGCACCGGACGCAGGTTGACGTACTGGCGGAACTGCCGGCGGATGGGGATGAGCAGGCCCCACAGCGACACGTGGTCCGCCACCCCGGGGTACCCCACGGCCCCCAGGAACACCGCGTCGAAGGGCGCGAGCTCCTCGATGCCGCGCCCCCCCGTCATGCTCCCGGTGCGCGCGTAGAGCTCGCACGACCAGTCGAACTGCGTCCACTCGCAGCCGAAACCGTGGCGCCGGCCGACCGCCTCGATCAGCTCCTGGGCCGCGGGCACGACCTCCTTGCCGATCCCGTCGCCGGGAATCACCGCAATGCGATAGGTTCTGTCTGGCATGTTCCTCATCCGCAAGGCGAGCCGGCGGGTCCAATACCCGCACGCTGTCGCCGGGTACCTGCATGCCGCCCCATCGGCAGCCGGGCGCGGGGCGCGGCCGTCGGGTTGCCGCGGGATCGGCCCCTACCCCGCGACCGGCGCAGGTTACGCCACCGCGCCGGCCCGCCGCAGCTCGGCGATCTCCTCCGCCCCGTACCCCGCGTCGACGAGCACCTCGTCCGTGTGCTGGCCGAGCCGGGGCGCGGGGCGGCCGGGCGCGAGCGGGGTCTCCGAGAGCTTGATCGGCGTGCCGAGGGTCGGGATGCGCCCCAACGTCGGATGGTCCGTGTCGACCACCAGCTCGCGGGCCCGGACGTGGGGATCGGCCATCACCTCGGCATAGTCGTTGATGGGGCCGCACGGCACCCCGCGGGCGTCCAGCAGCTCCAGCCAGTGCGACCGGGGACGGGTCTCCAGCACCGCCTCGATGCGGGCGGCGAGGGCCTCCCGGTTGCGAATGCGGTGGGTGTCGTCCCGGTACTCGGGATCGTCGGCCCACTCCGGATGGCCCAGGGCCTCGCACAGGCGCCGAAACGTGCGGTCGTTGGCGGCCCCGATGGTCAAGTAGCCGTCGGCGCACCGGAGCGCCTGGTACGGCGCGTTCATGCGGTGGGCGGAACCGAGCGGCTCCGGCACCCCGCGCCCCGAGAAGTACTGCGTCGCCTCCCACACCGAGAGGGCGACCCCGGCGTCGACGAGCGACGTGTCGACGAGCTGCCCGCGCCCCGTGCGGACCCGCGCGAGCAGGGCGGACAGGATGCCGGCGACGGCGAAGAGGGCGGCGCCGAGGTCGGTCACGGGTATCCCCGCCTTGACCGGCGGGCGCCCCGCCTCGCCGGTGACCGACATGAGGCCCGAGACGCCCTGCGCCACGAGGTCGAAGCCCCCCTTGCCGGCGGACGGGCCGGTCTGGCCGTAGCCCGAGATGGACGCGTAGACGAGGCGCGGATACCGCCGGGAGAGCGCCGCGTAGTCGAGGCCGAACTTCTCGAGCACGCCCGGCCGGTAGTTCTCCACCAGCACGTCGGACACCGCGGCGAGGCGTTGCACCGCCTCGCGGCCGGCGGGCTGCTTCAGGTCGACGACGATGCCGCGCTTGCCCCGGTTGACGGCGTTGAAGCTGGGGCTGTCGGTGCCGACGCCGCCCGGCATGCGCCGGGTCGAGTCGCCGGCCGGCGGCTCGACCTTGATCACGTCGGCCCCCATGTCGCACAGTAGCATCGAGCAGAACGGCCCGGCCATCACCTGCGTGAGGTCGAGCACGCGCAGTCCGTCCAGTGCCGAGTTCATCGCCCCCGCCGAACCAGGAGAGTCAATCCGTGTCTACCCCCGATGCCATCTACGCCGTCGACGGTCCCGTCGCCACCCTCACGTTCAACCGCCCCGCCGCCCGCAACGCGATGACCTGGGCCATGTACGACGCCCTCGTCGACGCCTGCGACACGGTGGACGACGACCCCGCGGTGAAGGTCCTCGTGCTGCGCGGGGCCGGAGACCGCGCCTTCGTGGCCGGCACCGACATCAGCCAGTTCCAGGACCTGCGGACCCCGGACGACGCCCTCGGGTACGAGTCGAGGCTCGACCGGGTGATCGACCGGCTGGAACGCGTCCGGATCCCCACCATCGCCCGCGTCCAGGGGGTGGCGGTCGGCGGCGGCTGCGTCATGGCGATCGCCTGCGACCTGCGCATCTGCGGCCCCGGGGCCCGCTTCGGCATTCCCGTGGCCCGAACCCTCGGCAACTGCCTGTCGGCCCGCAACTGCGCCCGGCTGCTGGACCTCGTGGGGCCGGACCGGCTCAAGGACCTGATGTACACCGCCCGCCTCCTCGACGCCCGCGAGGCGCTGGCGGCGGGGCTCGCGACGCGGGTCGTCGACGACGACCGCCTCGACGAGACGGTGGCGGAGACCGCCGCCGCCATCGCCGCCAACGCCCCCCTCACCCTTCGCGCCACCAAGGAGATCGTCCGCCGCGTGCAGCGCGAGCGCCGGCCCGACCCCGCCCTCGCCCACGACCTCATCGTCGAGTGCTACACGAGCGACGACTTCCGGAACGCCGTCGAGGCCTTCGTGGCCCGCCGCGCCCCGGCGTGGACCGGGCGGTGAATCATCCGCGGGCCGTCCATGTCGGGCGCGGCCATGACCGCGCTTCCCGCGTATCCAGGCTGCCCGCCACACGCCGTCACACGGCCCGGCGGGGGCCGACGCCCTTCAGCCCCCCACGCGGTCACCCGCCAACGCCCTTCAGCGCTTCCGGCTCTCTGTCGCGGCACGCCCCAGGGCGTCGCCAATGAGCGACTCGAAGCGTGGCAGTCCGGCCGCGGCCCCGCCCTCGAGATGCAGCCGCAAGACGCGGCGGCGGCGCGCGGCCAGCACCTCGACGTCGCCCAGCGCCTGTGCCGTCTTGACCGCCCCGAACGTGCAGGGCCGGCCGGGGATCGGCAGATCGTCGTCGCCGTCGTCGGCCGTCAGCACCAGGAACACGCCGGTCGCCGGCCCGCCCTTGAACAACTGCCCCGTCGAATGGAGGTAGCGCGGCCCGAACCCCACGCTGGTCGCCACCCCCCGGGCGTCGCGGATGCGGGAGCGCACCCGCTGCAGGACGGCCGTGTGCGTCTCGTTGCGATCCAGGTACGCGAGCAGCGCCACGTAGTCGCCGGGGCCCGCGCTCGCAAGATGGGCCGCCACCAGCCACTCGAGAGCGGCCCGCCCCCCGGCGGCCCCCCGCTTCCCGGCGGTGTCCGCACCAGCGAAGGCTGCCGGCCCGCCGGCCGCCGACGCGGGGCGTGCCGTGGTCCCTGCACCCGCGAACGCCGCCACCCCGGCCACCGACGCGGGGCGTGCCGTGGTCTCCGCACCGGCGAACGCCGCCGGCCCGCCGGGCGACGCCGCGCGGTGCGCGACGGTGTCGGCACCCGCGACGGCCGCGGGCTCGCCGGCCGCCGCTTGCAGGTGCGCGATAGTCTTCGCATCGGCAAACAGGGCGATCCCGTCCGCCCGCGCCACCGGATGCTCCTCCGCCGGCCCCCCGGCCCCCTCCCACGCCGAGGTCCGGGCCCGCGCGGCCTGCTTGGCGGCCTCCACGTCGGGCTGGTCGAAGGGGTTCACCCCGAGCACCGCCCCGCAGACGGCGGTGGCGAGCTCCCAGCGGAAGAGCTCGCCGGCCAGCGCGTCCCGGCCCGGCACGGACAGGACCACGACGGGGTGCCCCGCGTCGGCGAGGGCGGCGAGCGCGGCGTCCTGCCGGGGCTCGGGGTCGTCGGCGACCCGCATGTGAACGAACAGGCGATCGCCGCCGTACGCCGCGGGCGGACCGGGATCCTCGTCGACGACGGGAATCACGCCCCGCCCCGCCTTGCCCGTCGACTCCGCCAGCAACTGCTCCAGCCACCCCCCCAGGGCGCGGATCGAGGGCGGCAGCACCAGGGTCGTCTTGTCCCGGCCCGCGGCGGCGGCGGCCCCGAGCGCGAGCCCCAGCCGCACCCCCGGGTTCCCGTCCGCGGGGACGTCCGGGCCGCAGCGCCCGGCCATCCGTCCCGCCGACGCGAGGAACGCCGGCACGTCGACGCCGCACGCCGCGGCGGGCACGAGGCCGAAGCTCGACAGGACCGAGAACCGCCCCCCCACGTCGGGCCGGCCGCTCCACACCTGCCGGAAGCCCCGCGCCCCCGCCGTCTCCTCGAGAGCCGAGCCCGGATCGGTGATCGCCGCGAAGTGCGCGCCCGCCCGGTCGGGCCCGACCGCCCGTCGCATGCGCTCCAGGAACCAGTCGGCGAGCAGCGCCGACTCGAGGGTCGTGCCCGACTTGCTGGACACGATGCACAGGGTGCGGGACAGGTCGAGCCGCGACGCGGTGCGCGCGATCTGCGCCGGGTGCGTCGAGTCGAGGACGTGCAGGGCCGGCGCCCCCGCGGGCGGCGCGACGATGTCGCCGATGACCTCGGCGCCGAGGCTGGACCCGCCCATGCCGAGCAGCAGGACGTCGGTGAAGCCGTCGGCCCGCACCCCGGCCGCGAACCGGGCCAGCGCCGCGGCCGGCGCCGGCGCCCCGGGCAGGTCGAGCCAGCCCAGCCAGCGCGCCTCGTCGCCGCCCGTCCACACCGCCGCGTCCTTCCGCCACAGACGGCCGACCAGACCGTCGCGGTCCCAGCGGCGGCACTGCTCGTCGAGCGCGGCCTGCAGGGTACGGCCCAACCGCCATCGGTGCGTCGCGTCAGTCAGGAGAGGCTCCAGTGGAATGGGGGCCGGGCGCTGATGGCCGCCTGTCAGCTTCCCGAGGGCAGGTCGTACGGCATCACTTCTCCGGCCAGCTTCGGTCCTCGAGCCGCCGGACCTTCTCGATGCGCCGCCGATGGCGCTCTTCGTGCGAGAACTCCGCGTCAAGGAACGTCTCGACGAGCTCGCGGGCGAGGGCCTCGCCGACGATGCGCGCCCCGAGGACGAGGACGTTCATGTCGTCGTGCTCCACCCCCTGGTGGGCGGAATACGTGTCGTGGCAGACCGCGCCCCGGATGCCGGGGACCTTGTTGACCGCCACCCCCGCCCCGACCCCGCTGCCGCAGATCATCACCCCGCGGTCGGCGCGGCCGTCGCGCACGGCGAGGGCCAGCGATTCCGCGTAATCGGGATAGTCGGCCGCCGCCTCGCTGTCGGTGCCCACGTCCACGACCTCGTGCCCGCGCTCCCGCAGCATGTCGGCGAGGAGCGCCTTCAGGCGAAAGCCGGCGTGGTCCGACCCCAGCGCCACCCGCATCGTGCCGTTCTCCGCCACCTCTCCCATCCGTCCGACCCGTCCCGCTGCCCGGCGTTCCCGGTCCCTGCGGCAGGCCCCCGGAAGACAGAGGCGCCCCGCGCCGCTTCGAGCCCGGCGGCAGATCGTACTACAGGCGCCAGCGGGCACTCCCGCGGCAGACCGCGAGCGTCGGGCGCGCGCCGGCAGACGCACCTCGGGACGGCCGCAGGGGTGGATACGGCGAGGAGAGGCGCTTTGCCGCGGCCGCCGCCCCGACTGTCAACGCCCGGCGCCACCGGGGAGCCGTCCGATTCTCGGAACCAGCACGCGCGTTCGCGCCTTGTAGGCCTGATACGCGGGATCGGCGCCCCACTTCCGGTCCGCCTGCGCTTCCAGGAGGGGAATGCCGCTGACGCGGGTCAGGAGCAGCCACACGAAGACCGGGGAGACCAGCGTGACGTAGCGCCAGCCGTCGAGGGCCGGCAGCGCGGCGACCGCGACGCCGGTCCACAGCAGGATCTCGCCGAGGTAGTTGGGGTGCCGGCAGCGCGCCCACAGCCCGGTCGCGATGAACCGGCCCGAGTTCGCCGCCTCCCTCCGGAAGCGCCCCTTCTGCGCGTCCGCCGCCACCTCGACGATGAACCCCGCGCCCCAGAGGGCGATGCCCGCCGCCGCCGGCCACCCCAGGGGCACGGCCGCCGCGGTCACCGCTCCCAGCGCCGCGGACAGCGTCAACGACACCCAGAGCCCCTGCAGCGTCCACGTCAGGAAGAACCGCGCCGCGTCGTGCTTGATGCGATCGAAGCGCCGGTCGAAGCCCTGCCGGCGAATGCGGGCGAACAGGAACGCGCCGAGCCGGACCGCCCAGATCGCGACCATGGCCGCGATGGCCAGCGCGCGGGCGTCGGGCGCACCCCGCGCGGAGACGGCGACGAGGACGAGGGTCAGAAAGGTCCCGCTGCCCGCGAGATCGAAGTAACGTTCAGTCCGCCAGATCCACGCGGGCACGAACGCCGCCCATTGCAGGACGAACGCCAGGGCGACGCAGAGCGCGAAGACCGGGACTCCCCCCAGGGCGACGCCGCCCTGACTGCCCGCGGCGGCCACGCCCCCCGCCACCGCCACCGCCGCCGCGCTCGCGGCCAGCGACCGCCTGCTGCTCATGGTCTCCCCCGCCGTGATAACGTGCGGCCATGGCCGCGTTGCGCGTGCTCCTCGTCGAAGACCACCGGGAGCTCGCGGAGACCACCGGCGCGTTCCTCGAGTCGTGCGGCCACACCGTCGACTACGCCGCCGACGGCCTCGGCGCCCTCCACCTCGCCCTCACCGGCGACTACGACGTGGTGGTGCTCGACGTCATGCTGCCGGGGCCCGACGGCATCGAGGTGTGCGCGCGGCTGCGCCGCGAGGCGAAGCGCTCCACCCCCATCATCATGCTCACCGCGCGCGACCGGCTCGAGGACAAGCTCGCCGGCTTCGACGCGGGGGCCGACGACTACCTCGTCAAGCCGTTCGACCTGCCGGAGCTCGTGGCCCGCGTCGAGGCGCTGGCCCGCCGCCGTCAGGGGCTCGCGGCGCGCTTCGAGATCGGCGATCTCGTGCTCGACGCCGACACCCTGCAGGTCACCCGGGCCGGGCGCCCGGTGACGCTGTCGAGGTCGGCGTTCACCATCCTCGCCGTCCTCGTGCGCGAGCACCCGCGGGTGGTGTCGCGCCGGCAGATCGAGCGCGAGCTGTGGGGCGAGGACCCGCCGGACAGCGACGCGCTGCGCAGCCATCTCTACAACCTGCGCCGGGCCGTGGACAAGCCGTTCGGCGCCCCGATGATCCACACCGTGACCGGCAGCGGCTACTGCATCCGCGCCTCGGGAGAGGCGGCCCCGGACTGACCGGCGGCATCCGCATCCCGACGCCCGCTGCACCGTGACCGGCAGCGGCTACTGCATCCGCGCCTCGGGAGAGGCGGCCCCGGACTGACCGGCGGCATCCCGCATCCCCGACGTCCGCTGCGTACCGGGACGGCGCGCCCCGGGGGCCGCCCCCGGGGTCATGCCCCGCGCCGCGGGTCGGCGCGCGGACCGCCGACGGCCGCGCCCCGCCCCGCCGTTTCACGGGAACCGAATCTCCATCGACGTGCCCTGCCCCGGCTGGCTGCGGGCCGTGATCTGCCAGCCGAACTGCCGGCTCAGGCGGCGTACGATGGACAGGCCCAGGCCGTGCCCGTCGGCGCTGCGGCGGCTGTCGTCGGCCCGGTAGAAGGGCTCGAAGGCGTTGGCGAGCTGCGCCTCGGACATCCCGCTGCCGGTGTCCTCCACCGTCAGGCTGTCGGCGGTGACGATGACGTCGATCTTCCCGCCGCGGGTGTGGTTGACGGCGTTGCGCAGCAGGTTGCCGAAGACGATGCGCACCACCCGCGCCGGGGCCCGCACCCGCAGCTCCTCGCGCTCGTGCAGGCACACCGCGTCGCCGGCCCGGGCTGCCTGCGCCGCGAGGACCCCGATCTCGCTCGCGGCCACGTCGTTGACGACGGTCTCCTCCGCCCCCGGCACCACCTCCCCGCGGGCGAGCAGCAGCAGGGTCTCGAGCAGCGCCTCCATGTCGTCGACGGTGCGGCGCATCCGCGACAGCGTCTCCCGTTCCCGCTCCGGGCGGTCCCGATCGTCGCGCTCGATCAGATCGAGCGACCCCTTCAGCACGGCCACCGGGGTGCGCAGCTCGTGCCCGGCGTCGCGCGTGAACACGCGCTCCCGCTCGATGGCCGCGTCCACCCGGGCCGCCAACTGGTCCAGCGCCTCGATCATCGCGGCCAGCTCCGCATCGGCGGTCTCGCGCAGCGGGCCGAGGTCGACCCGCACCCGTCCCGTGCTCTCGAAGTCGACCTCCCGCAACTGCCGCGCCAGCCGGACGACGGGCGACAGCGCCCGGTGCGACCACCGGTAGGCCACGAACAACAGCACGTACATGAGCAGCAGCACCACCGACAGCGGCAGCAGGCCGAAGTAGAACGTGAGGTCGGAGACGCTGTCCTCCTCGAACACGAGGTACAGACGCCGGCCGTCGCGCTCCGAGACGTGCACCAGCCGGTCGCCCCCGTCGACGGGCCGGCGTCCGAACCCCGGCTCGAGGCCCGCGAGATCGTCGGGCGGCGGCGGGAACCCGGGCGCGGAGAGGTGGCCGCGCAGATTGGCGGTGTTCGGCAGGGGTTGCGCGGGGTCGGCGTCCGCGAGCTGCCAGTAGTGCTCGGCCTCGAGATCGAGGGCGCGCCGCGTCAGCAGGTCCTCGACCACCACCCGGGTGACGTAGACGCCGACCACGGTGGCGAGCCCGATCACCGCCACCTGGGCCGCGAAGACCCGCCCGAGCCGCGCGCGCAGGCCCCGGCGGTTCACCCTGCCCCTCCCGGGCCGGCGCGGTCGGTGCCGAGCCCGATCACCGCCACCTGGGCCGCGAAGACCCGCCCGAGCGGCGCGCGCAGGCCCCGGCGGTTCACCCTGCCCCTCCCGGGCCGGCGCGGTCGGTGCCGAGCCCGATCACCGCCACCTGGGCCGCGAAGACCCGCCCGAGCCGCGCGCGCAGGCCCCGGCGGTTCACCCTGCCCCTCCCGGGCCGGCGCGGTCGGGCGCGAGCAGGTAGTGGCCGACCTGCCACTCGGTCCCCCCGGCAAAGCCGAACAGCTCCTCGCAGGCCATGAAGAAGATGCGCCAGCGCTGCAACTGCACGCCCACGCGCTCCCCGTCCGGGCCGGTCAGGGCGCCGGCCGCGGCGGCGCGGTCCGCGTCCAGGTTCGCCAGCCAGGCGCGGATGGTGTCGCGGTAGTGGCGGCCGTCCAGCATCCACTGCCCCGCCAGCCGCAGCCGGCCCTGGAACTCGGCCAGCGTGTCCTGCGCCGGCATCAGCCCCTCGGAGAAGAACCGACGCCCCATCCAGTCGTCGCTCCCCGTGCTCTCGAACCGGTACATGAGGGAGCGGTGGCAGAACACGTGGACGAAGAGCGCGCCGGCGGGCGCCAGCCACCCCGCGATGCGGTCGAGCAGGAGCTCGTAGTTGCGCATGTGCTCGAACATCTCGACCGACACCACGCGGTCGAAGCGCCCGGCCGGGCTCCAGTCGTTGACGTCGGCGGTGCACGCGGCGACGTTGTCGAGCCCGAGCTCGCGGGCGCGCGCGTCGATGAACCTCCCCTGCGCGGCCGAGTTCGACACCGCCGTCACCCGGCTCGCCGGATAGCGGCGGGCCGCCCACAGGGCGAACGCGCCCCAGCCGCAGCCGAGGTCCAGGATGCGCATGCCGTCCTCGATGCCCGCCCGCGCCGCCGTCAGCTCGAGCATCGAGGTCTCGGCCGCGGCGAGCCCGTCCACCTCCGGCGGCCAGTGGCAGGCGCTGTACTTCATGCGCGGGCCGAGCACGGCGCGGAAGAACGCGGCCGGCACCTCGTAGTGCTGCGCGTTGGCGAGGTCGGGGCGCGCGGCGATGGGCCCGCGGCGAAGCTCCTCGAGCAGGGCGCGGCGGCGCGCCAGCCGTCGTTCGGCGTCGTGCGCCGCCTCCTCGCGCAGGCGCCGGCGCAGAAGGACACGGATGCCGGCGCGGATCGCGGCGTCGGGCAGACGCCCCGACTCGGCGAGCCGCATCAGACCGCCGAAGGCGCTCACGACGTTCCCCCCGCTGTCCAGCGCGTCGGTCCTGTGTGCCGGTGCATCGGATGCATGGGGCGGCTCGATGTCACCACGAGCCTCCCGCCGCGCCGCGCGTCGGTCCCCGGTAATCGGGCATCGCGAACAGCATCTGCACGTCGCTGATGGCGCGCTCGAGAAAGCCGCCCTCGCAGTAGGCAAAGTAGAACCGCCACCGCCGCAGGAAGCGCTCGTCGAAGCCGAGGGCGGCGATGTCGGCGCGGCGGGCCTCGAACCGCCGGCTCCACGCCCGCAACGTGCGCGCGTAGTCCTGGCCGATATCCTCGAGGTCGATGAGCACCGCGTCGGTGTGCCGGGCCGCGGCGTCCACGAGCACCGAGACGCTCGGCACGAAGCCGCCGGGAAAGATGTGCTTCTTGATGAAGTCCACCGAGCGCAGCGCCTGCCGGTAGCGCCGGTCGCGAATGGTGATGGCCTGCAGCGCGAGCAGGCCGTGGGGCCGGAGCAGCCGCGCGCAGGCGCGGAAGTACGCGGGCAGGAAGCGGTGGCCCACCGCCTCGATCATCTCCACCGACACGAGCTTGTCGAACCGCCCCGTCAGGTCGCGGTAGTCGGCCAGCACGACGTCGACGCGTCCGTCCAGGCCGCGCTCCCGCACGAGGGCCCGCGCGTGGTCGGCCTGGGCCGGGGACAGCGTGACGGTGGTCACCCGACACCCGAACCGCTCCGCGGCATGCACGGCGAGCCCTCCCCACCCGCCGCCGATCTCCAGCAGCTCCTCGCCGGGCGCGAGGCGCAGCTTGCGGCACAGGCGCTCGATCTTCGCGGTGCTCGCCGCCTCGAGCGACTCGCAGCCGTCGTCGAACACCGCCGCCGAGTACATCATGCGCTCGTCGAGGAAGAGCCGGAAGAAGTCGTTGCCGAGATCGTAGTGGGCCTCGACGTTGCGGGCGCTGCCGCGCCGGCTGTTGCGCCGCGCGAGGTGACGCAGCGCGTCCGCGCAGGTCGCGACGATCCCCCGGCGGCGGTCGACGTCGTCCTGGGTGCGCCGGTCACGGGTCAGCAGCCTCACGAGGCCGACGAGGTCGTCGCAGTCCCAGTCGCCGTCCATGTAGCTCTCGCCGGCGCCGAGGACACCCCCGTACACGGCCCGCGGGTAGAACGCCGGCGCCTTGACGACGATGCGCACGGCGGGGTCGCCGCGGCCGTGCACCGTCTCGTCGCCGCCGTCGACGACGGTGACGGTGCCGCCGCGCAGCCCGTCCAGGGCGCGGTGCAGGAGGCGCCGGGCCGCGCCGGTCCGCCAGTCGCCGCGTCGAGGCGCCGTCCCGGCACCGACCACGCCGCCGGGCGGCCGCGCCGTTCCGCCGCCAGTCCACCGACCGTCGCCTTGCGGCTCCACCTGGCGCCCAACCAACCCTCCCGCAGCCCGCGCCGTTCCATGGCGCATGCTGCTACCCATCGATCGGTCCTCGCGCGCGCACTCCCGCCCGAGGAGGATGGAACCGCGCGCCCTTCAGGAGCAGCCGCCCCGCCTGCCAGTAGATGCTACCCATCGATCCGCCCTCGCCCGCGCGCTCCCGCCGGATGAGCATGGAACGGCGCACCCTTCAGGAACAGCCGCCCCGCCTGCCGGTAGATGCTACCCATCGATCCGCCCTCGCGCGCGCACTCCCGCCGGATGACGATGGAACGGCGCGCCCTTCAGGAACAGCCGCCCCGCCTGCCAGTAGATGCGGGCCAGCGTCGCCGCGTTCTGCGCCGGGGCGCGCAGCAGGCCGCCGAGCACGGCGCGGCGGGTCAGCGGCTCGGCGGCCAGGGAGAGCACCGCCCCGAACGTCCGCCGGCCGCCGGGGTCGAAGCGCATCGCGATGCGGATGCGGTCGGCCGTCAGCGAGAACCTCATCCGGTAGCGTCCCGCCATGGGCAGGAACGGCGAGACGTGCAGCCGCTTGGCGGGCCCGAAGCGGCAGCCTCCGCGGCCCCGCGCGTCGAGCACGTAGCAGTGCCGTTCGTTCCAGGGCGTGCTGCGCACGTCGGCGAGGATGGCCGCGCACTCCCCGCCGGCGTGGCAGAAGTAGAAGTTGACGGGGTTGAACGACGTCCCCGCCGAGCGCGGCTGCGTCAGCGCGAGGATGCGTTCCGGCCGGACGCAGACGCCCGCGCCCTCCAGGTGCGCCGCCGCCTCGCTGCGGGTCAGCAAGTGGCCGCGGTCGACGGACACCGGCAATCGGCCCCAGGCCGGCCGGCCCGCGCCGACCCGGTCGAGGTCCACCAGCAGCATCCAGACGCGGTACCGGAAGACGTGGCGCACGGGATGCGCGCGGGCGTGCACGACCCAGCCCCGGCAGCTCGACTCGCGCGAGAGCTCAGGCGGCATCGCGAAGCTCCCGGCGGAGGGCGTCCACCGCGTCGACGGCGCTGCGGAAGCCGTCCTCGTGGAAGCCCCAGCCCCAGTAGGCGCCGCAGTAGTACGTGCCGTCCACCCCGTTGATCTCGTCCCGCCGCGCCTGCGCCCGCCGCGCCTCGGGGGTGAAGACCGGATGCGCGTAGTCGCGCTCGATCCACACCTGCCGCAGCGGCCCCCGCGGGTTCAGGGTGACGAAGAACTGCTGCCCGCCGGCGATGCCCTGAAGGCGGTTCATCCAGTAGGTGACCCGACAGCTCGCCACGCCGCCGCGCTCGGTCGCGGTGACGTTCCAGCTCGACCACGCGGCCCGCCGGCGGGGCATCGCCCAGGGGTCGGAGTGAACCACCGCCCGGTTGCGCCGGTACTTCAATGCGCCGAGCACCTCGCGCTCGACCGGCGTGGGTGCGAGCAGGGCCAGGGCCTGATCGGCGTGGCACGCCAGCACGACGCGGTCGAAGGGCTCCGAAGCGCCGCCCGCGGTCGACACGCGCATCCCGCCCCGCCCCCGCTCGACGCGCTCGACCGGACGGCCGACGCGACGGCGGCCCCGGAAGCGCCGCGCGAACGCGTCGACGTAGGCGCTCGAGCCCCCCTCGACGACACGCCACACCGGCCGGCCGCGCAGCTTCAGCAGCCCGTGATTGGCCATGAACGCGGCCACGTGCGCGACCGACGTCTCGTCGACGCTCGCGAGCGGCGCCGACCAGAGAGCCGCGCACATGGGCAGCAGGTGGTCGTCGACGAAGGGCCTCGGATAACGCTGCGCGTCCAGGAACTCGCCCAGGGTGCGCCCGTCGTCGGCGGCGACCTGTTCCGCTTCGCGGTAGAACCGGCGGATGCCGCGCAGCATCGACAGGAACCTCGGGCTGAACAGGTTCCGGCGCTGGCAGAACAGCGCGCGCAGGCTCGTGGTGCCGTACTCGATACCGGCGCCGCCGTCCCCTTCGCGGCGCACCGAGAAGGACATGTCGGTGGGCCGCGAGGCCACCCCGAGCTCGTCGAGCCACGCCGAGAACAGCGGGTAGTGCGTGCGGTTGAAGACGATGAAGCCCGAGTCCACCGCGCAGGCCCGCCCGTTCACCAGCAGGTTGTGGGTGTCGGTGTGGCCGCCCAGGCGCGGCCTCGCCTCGAACAGGCTGACGTCGGCGAAGTCCTGCAGGGCCCAGGCCGCGGCCATGCCCGCGATGCCCCCGCCCACCACGGCTACCCGCATCGAGCCCGGCCTCCATCCCGCGAGGTTCCGGACTTCGACGCCGGTCCGGCCCCGTCCGCGGCGGCTACCCGCAGGGTCCTCCGCCTCCACCGCGAGGCCCCGGGGTTCGAGGTTCCGGGCTTCGACGCCGGTCCGGCCCCGTCCGCGACGGCTACCCGCATGGTCCTCCGTCGCCACCGCGAGACTCCGGGGTTCGAGGTTCCGGGCTTCGACGCCGGTCCGACCCCGACAGCTACTCGCATGGTCATCCGTCTGCGCCCCGCGAGGCTCCGGGGTTCGAGGCCGCGATGCTCCCGACCACCAGCGCCACGCGCATCACCCTTGGTCTCCGGGCACCGTCTTCAGGTCGCGGACGAGCCCGACCCACGCCATCGCCCGGAGCACCGCATACGCCGGATCGAGCTCCCACCAGCGCAGCCCGAGCCGGGCCGAGGCGCTGTGGCGGTGGTGGTTGTTGTGCCACCCCTCGCCCATCGTGATCGCGGCCAGCCACCAACTGTTGCGGCTCAGGTCTCGGGTCTCATACGACCGTCGGCCGTGGCGGTGACCCACGGAGTTGACGAGGAACGTGGCGTGCATCAGGGCCACGGTGGCGACGACGTAGCCCCACACCAGCATCTGCCAGCCGCCGGTCCCGGGATACGCGGGCCCTAGCGCCTCCCCGAGCGCGAACATCGCGACCGCCCAGGCCACGGGGGGAAACAGATCGTAGCGGTTCAACCAGCGCAGCTCGGGGAAGCGGGCGAGGTCGGGCACGCGCTCGACGCGGGTGTCGAACGCGGACCGGCACAGGAACCAGCCCATGTGCGACCACCAGAAGCCGCGCGTGGAATCGTGCGGGTCGCCGCTGCCGTCGGCGTGGGCGTGGTGGTTGCGGTGGTGGGCCACCCACCACAGGGGCCCGCGCTGGGTCGCCGCCGTCCCGAGGAAGGCGAAGACGAACTGCACGACGCGCCCCGTCCGGAACGCCCGGTGG
Source organism: Vicinamibacterales bacterium (assembly GCA_965261285.1). Taxonomy (GTDB): domain Bacteria; phylum Acidobacteriota; class Vicinamibacteria; order Vicinamibacterales; family UBA8438; genus JAJEEA01. Next base: position 2,333,540 of record OZ253457.1, read on the forward strand.
GCGAGCCCCCGGTGGAAGAACGCGCTGATCGCGAACGCGCGGACGGCGTAGGACGCCGCTGCCACCCACAGCGCGACCCCGCTCCACCCGACCCACCACACCGCCGCGCAGGCCGCGTGCAGGGCCACGAACGGCACGATGCGCAGCCAGTCCACCGACTCGCCGCCGGGGCCGGCGCGGCGCGCCGTGTCGAACCATCTGATCACCGTGTCCACGGCTCTCGCTCCATCGATTCGATGCTTCCTATACAGACTACGACCTGTGCCGTGAAACCGGCGTGAGGGAAAGACCGGCCGGCCTTCACGCGGATTTCACGCGCAGAACGCGGCATGCGGAATGGCCGAGCCGGGAATCGAAGGCCCGTCGAGTCGGCTCGCGCATCGGAGGGTCGCGGCGGTGCGCAGGCGCGAGCCGGTCGAAACCAGGAGGGGGCATCGGGTCGTGCAGGGGATTCGGGTCGAAACCGCGGCCGCGGGCTCAAGCCCGCCGACGGGCTGATGCGGCTGGTCGAGTTCGACACCGAAGGAAACCGAAGGAACGCCGTTCGCCGCTACAGGCCGGCGCCCTTGTCCTTCAGAACCCACCACACCTTCTCGGGCGTGATCGGAATGTCGATGTGCCGCACGCCGAGGTGCGCCAGCGCGTCGACCACGGCGTTGACGATGGCCGGGGGCGCGCCCACGGTGGCCGACTCGCCGACGCCCTTCGCGCCCTGCGGATGGTGCGGCGACGGGGTCACGGTCTTGTCGGTCTCCCACCGCGGCGTCTCCATCGCGGTGGGGACCAGGTAGTCCATGAAGCTCCCGCCCGAGATGTTGCCGTTCTCGTCGTAGCTGATCTCCTCGAGCAGGGCCGGCGCCATGCCCATGGTGAGACCGCCGTGGATCTGCCCGTCGACGATCATCGGGTTGATGATGTTGCCGCAGTCGTCCACCGCCACGAAGCGGCGTATCTTCACCTCTCCCGTCCCGCGGTCGACGTCGACGACGCAGATGTAGCTGCCGAACGGGAACGTCAGGTTCGGCGGGTCGTAGTAAGAGACCGCCTCGAGGCCGCCCTCCATGCCGGGCGGATGGTTGGTATAGGCGGCGAACGCGATCTCCTGGATGGTCTTCGTCTTCTGCGGCGCGCCCTTGACCGAGAAGGCGCCCGGCGTCCATTCCAGGTCGTCCTCGCTCACCTCGAGCAGGTAGGCGGCGATCTTCTTCGCCTTGTCGCGCACCTTGCGCGCGGCCATCGCCCCGGCCGCGCCGGCCGTCGGCGTCGAGCGGCTGGCGTAGGTGCCCAATCCGTAGGGGGCGGTGTCGGTGTCGCCCTCCTCGATCTCGATGTGGGCGGCGGGGATGCCGAGCTCCTCGGCGAGCACCTGCGCATAGGTGGTCTCGTGGCCCTGACCCTGCGACTTGGTGCCGAAGCGGGCGGTCGCCTTGCCGGTGGGATGGACCCGGATCTCGCACGAGTCGAACATCTTGAGGCCGAGGATGTCGAAGTGCTTCGAGGGTCCGGCGCCGACGATCTCGGTGAAGCTGGAGATGCCGATGCCCATCAGCTCGCCCCGCTCCCGCTTCTCGGCCTGCTCCTTCCGCAGCTCGGCGTAGCCGATGCGCTCCATCGCCTTCCGGAGGGCACCGTGGTAGTCGCCGCTGTCGTACTCCCACCCCAGCACCGACTTGTAGGGGAACCGGTCGGCGGGGATGAAGTTCTTGAGGCGCAGATCGGCGGGGTCCATCCCCAGCTCGAGGGCCACGATGTCGGTGAGCCGCTCGATGGTGTGGACGGCCTCGGTCACCCGGAACGAGCAGCGGTAGGCGATGCCGCCCGGCGGCTTGTTCGTGTACACGCCGTCGACCTCGGCGAAGGCGTGCTTCAGGTCGTAGGACCCGGTGACGATGGAGAACAGGCCGGCCGGGAACTTCGACGGGTTGGCGGCGGCGTCGGTGTAGCCGTGGTCGGCCACCGTCTTGATCTTGAGGGCGGTGAGGGTGCCGTCCTTCGTCGCCCCGAGCTCGGCCTTCAGGTGGTAGTCGCGCGCGAACGAGTCGGCCTGCAGGTTCTCCATCCGGTCCTCGACCCACTTGACCGGCTTGCCCACCACGACCGACGCGGCGATCGCGATGACGTACCCCGGATAGACCGGCACCTTGCCCCCGAACCCGCCGCCGATGTCCGGCGAGATGACCTGGATCTTCTCCTCCGACAGCCCGACGTGCCCGGCCACGAGGGCCAGCACGGTGCGGATGGCGTGCGGGGCCTGGGTCGTCATGTAGACCCTGAGCTTGCCCATGACCCGGTCGAAGTCGGCGACGCAGCCGCAGGTCTCGATGGACGCGACGTGGATGCGGGGAATGTAGATGTCCTGCTGGACGACGACGTCGGCGCCGGCCAGCGCGGTGTCCGTCGCGGCCCGGTCCCCCACCTCCCAGTGGAAGATGTGGTTGTCCGTCTTGCCCTCCTTGTCGGTGCGCAGCACCGGCGCGTCGGGCTCGAGGGCCTTGAACGGATCGACGACGACCGGCAGCGGCTCGTAATCCACCTCCACCGCCTCGACCCCGTCGGCCGCGGCATAGCGGTCGGTGGCGACCACCGCCGCCACCTCCTGCGCCTGGTACATGACCTTCTCGGTCGGCAGCACCATCTGGGTGTCGGACATCAGCGTCGGCATCCAGTGCAGGTTGTACTGCTCGAGGGTCTCGCCGGTGATGACCGCGAGCACGCCGGGGATCTTGAGCGCGTTCTCCGAATCGATGGACTTGATGCGGGCGTGCGCGAACGGGCTGCGGACGATGTCGAGGTAGAGCATCCCCGGAAGCTGGATGTCGTCGACGTAGTTGCCCCGGCCGCGGATGAAGCGCGGGTCCTCCTTGCGCTTCATCGAGTGGCCCATCCCGCACACTTCCGGCGTCGTCTGGGGTGCCATGGCTAAGACTCCTGGCGCAGCTTCGCGGCCGCGTGCTCGATCGACTTGACGATGTTCACGTAGCCGGTGCAGCGGCACAGGTTCCCCGATATCGCCTGGCGGATGTCCGCCTCGCTCGGATCCGTGTTCCGCTCGAGGAGGGCACGCCCGGTCATCAGCATGCCCGGCGTGCAGAAGCCGCACTGCAGCCCGTGCTCCTGCTGGAACCCTTCCTGGAGCGGATGCAGCGTGCCGTCCTGCTCCAGGCCTTCCACCGTCGTCACCTCCCCACCGTCGGCCTGCACCGCGAGCACCGTGCACGACTTGACGGGCTCGCCGTCGAGCAGCACCGTGCACGCGCCGCAGTGGGTGGTGTCGCAGCCGATGTGGGTGCCGGTGAGGCGCAGCACGTCGCGCAGCCAGTGCACGAGCAGCAGACGCGACTCGACCGCGGCCTCCCGCGGCTCGCCGTTCACGGTGATCCGGACGTCGTGTGTCGCCATGACTACTGCCCCCCCGCCCGCTGGACGGCGCGGGTGATCGCCCGGCCCGTCAGCACGCGCGCCATGTCGCGCTTGTACTCCGCCGACCCGCGCCGGTCGGCGCTCGGCGACGTGGCGGCCGCGGCGAGCCGCGCCGCCTCGGCGACGGCCACCTCGTCCGGCTGCCGACCCAGCAGATGCTGCTCCGCTGCCGTCGCCTTGATCGGCGTCGGTCCGGCGTTGGTGAGTCCGATGCCCACGCGCGCGATCTCGCCCGCCCCGCCCAGCGTGACCTGCGCCGCCGCGGCCGCGGTCGCGAAGTCGCCCACCTTGCGCTCGAGCTTGACGTAGGCGCCGCCGCTGCGGGGCGGCGGGACCGGGATCCTGATCTCCGTGAGGATCTCCGCCGGCGCGAGGGCCGTCGCGAAGAGCCCGGTGAAGAAGTCCGTGACGGGGATGGTGCGCTCGCCCCCGGGACCTCGCGCCACCACCTCCGCCTCGAGCGCGAGCATCGTCGCCGGGTGGTCGTTGGCCGGGTCGCCATGGGCGAGGTTGCCGCCCACCGTAGCGCGGTTGCGCACCAGCGGATCGGCGATGACCGCGGCAGTGTCGAGCAGTATCGGGTACTTCTCGCGAACCAGATCCGAGCGCTCCAGATCGGCCTCGCGCGTGGCCCCGCCGATGCGCAGGTACCCGTCCGCCTCGGCGATGCCCGTCAGCCCCGGGATGCGCCCGATGTCCACCAGGTGCCCGGCGTCGCCGAGCCGCAGCTTGAGCAGCGGCAGGAGGCTCTGCCCGCCGGACAGCACCTTCGCCTCGTCCCCGAGGCGATCGAGCAGCGCCACCGCTTCGTCGAGCGTGCGCGGCGCGTGGTAGTCGAATGCCGACGGAATCATGGGACGCTCCTTTAACGCACAGTCAGCCAGAGGATGACGGCTGCGACAACCACGGCGAACCAGAACGCCGGCCGCCGCACGAGTCGACCGAGCGCCCGCCTCCCCACCGTCGCGCCGAGGGAAACGGCGTCGATCGCGTCGCTCTCGGGAGCGGCGCCGGCGGGAGCGCCGTCGCCGGGGGTCGCGCCGGCGGAAGCGCCCTCGCCGGGCGCACCGTCGGTACCGCCGCCGGGAGCACCGCCGCGGGAAGCCTGCGCGTCCGGGCGATCCTCGTCCGGACCGGGCGCGTCCGCGGCTTCCTCGGCCGGGCTCGCCGCGTCGGGGCGGTCGCCGGCCGGAGTGTCCGGGCCCGCCCGGTCGGGCGCAGATTCCAGCGCCGCCCGCATCGCGTCGGTGAACCGCCGGAACATCTCGTCGCTGACGTCCTGGATCATGCCGCGGCCGAACTGCGCCAGGATGCCCGTGATGTTCACGGTCGACGCCACGGTCACCTCGGTCTCGGCGGGGCCCCGCTCGACCACCCGGCTCGTCATGCGCATGTCCGCGCCGCCCTTGCCGCGGACATCCTGGCCGGCCGCGACGATCTCGGCCACGCCCTCCGCCTCGTCCAGCCTTTCGAAACGGACCGTACCCTTGTAACGGGCCGACACCGGCCCCACCTTGACCGCGATCGTGCCGGCGTGGGTGCGCTCGTCGACCTGCTCCGTGATGGCGGCGCCGGGCAGGCAGCCCGCCACCCGCGACGGATCGGTGAGGAACGCCCACACCTCCCCACGGGCGGCGTCGATGACGAACTGCTTCTCTACAGGAATGCCCATGTCAGGCTCCCGGCGGCCCGTCGCGAGTGCTTCCATGCTCCCGCGTCGGGTCCCGCCACGCCGGCGGCTCGCCGGGTTGCCGGCGCCCTCCGGGCTCCCCGCGCCGCGGGGTTCGTCCGCCGGCGGCGAGTAGAGGCAGGAGCCGCTCGAGCGATTCCAGGTCGTGCGCGGGCACGAAGTGCTCGACGAAGGGCAGGGCGGCTTTCATGCCGCGCGCCTCGGGCCGGTAGCGGGCGTCACCGAGCAGCGGGTTCAGCCAGATCACCTTCCGCGCCCTCTCCCGGATGGCCCGCATCGCCGCCGCCAGCACCGCGGGGCCGTCCGAGTCCAGCCCGTCGCTGAGCACGACGACGACGGTCCTCGCGCTCACCAGCGTCTCCAGGTGCCGCGCGACGAACTCGTCCAGGCTCGCGCCGATACGGGTCCCGCCGGACCAGTCGGGCACGCCGGCGGCCAGACGGTCCAGGGTGGGACCGATCTTCTCCGGTGTCAGCCACGGCGTCAACCGGGTCAGCGAGGTGTTGAACGCGAAGACCTCGCAGCGCCTGACCACGCGCTTGAGGGACAGCGCGAAGGTCAGCAGGAACCGGGTGTGCGGGTCCATCGAGCCGCTGGTGTCGCACAGCAGCACGACGTCGGGCCTCTCCACCGCGCGGTCGCGCCGCGCCAGCGCGAGGAGCTCGCCGCCGGTGCCGACGGCGCGGCGGAAGCTGCGCCTCAGGTCCGGCCGACCCCCCGCCCGGACCGGGACCAGGCGTCGGCCCGGGCGGCATCTCCACCGGCGCACCGCCCGCGCGAGCAGCCGCTCCATGGCGGGCAGGTCGTCCGCGCGCCAGTCGTCGAACGGCTTGCGGCGCAGGAGCACGTCGGGCGAGCGGCCCGGCCGGTCTCCGGCGGGCGCTTCACGCTCGCGTTCGTCGGCACGCGGCGCGATGGCCTGGAGCCACCGCCACCGGGGGACCGAACCCTTCCGGTCCGAGCGCGGCGGCGACGGTCGGGTCTGCGCTCGGGCCGCCGGTTCCGACCGTCCGCCGGGGCCGCTCCCGGCCGCCCAGAAGTCCTGAAACAGATCGTCGAACGTGTCCCAGTCGGCCCGTCGGATCTTCAGCGCGGTGCGCAGCGCGAAGCGCACCTCCTCCCGGTCGCCGGGATCCACCAGCAGAAGGGCAGCCGCGCCGTCGATCTCGTCGCTCACGCACACGTCGACGCTCCGCTCCCGCAGCCGCCCCGCGAATCGGGCCAGCCGTTCGACGACGTCACGGTCACGCATGTCGGCCACGCTCGTCAACCGCAGCGAGGCGAATGCGGTCGTTCCACGACGTCACGATCACGCATCGGTCGGGCCGCCCGATCGCGCGCCGGCAAGCAGGGCGTCGACGCCTTGCGCGGTCAGCTCCCGCACGTCGTGGTGGTCCTTCAGGACGCACCCCAGCGTCTCCTCGACCGCGTCGGCGTCGAGGCGATCGAGCCGCAGCGCCATCAGCGCGCGGGTCCAGTCGAGCGTCTCGGCGACGCCGGGGGCCTTGTGGAGCCGTCGTCCGCGGAACGCCTGCATGACCGACGCTATCTCGCGAGCCAACCCGTCCACGACCCCCGGCACCCGGGCGCGGATGATGCGCACCTCCTTCTCGAGGGGCGGATGCTCGACGTAGAGGTAGAAGCAGCGGCGGCGCAACGCGTCGCCGATCTCGCGCGTGCGGTTCGAGGTCAGCACGACGTAGGGCACGTGCGTGGCACTGATCGGGCCCAGCTCGGGAATCGTCACCTGGAAGTCGGAGAGGACCTCCAGCAGGAACGCCTCGAAGCCGTCGTCGGCCCGGTCGATCTCGTCGATCAGCAGCACCGGCGGGCCGTCGCGGCGGGTGATGGCGCGCAGCAGGGGGCGCTCGAGCAGGCAGTCGCGGTTGAAGATCATCTGCTCGACCTCCGTCGGCTCGCGACCCTCGGTGCCCGCGATGCGGAGGCGCAGCAGTTGCCGCTGATAGTTCCACTCGTAGAGGGCGGTGTTGACGTCGATGCCCTCGTAGCACTGCAGCCTGATCAGCTCGGTGTCGAGCATCCGGGCCAGCACCTTGGCGATCTCGGTCTTGCCGACCCCGGCGTCGCCCTCGACGAGCAGCGGCTTGCGCATGGCGCGGGCGAGGAAGACGGCGGTGGCGATGGCCGGCTCGGCGATGTAGCCCTCCCGCTCCATCGCCGCCTGCGTCTCGCGCACCTCCGGCCGCACGCTACGCCTCCGCTCCCGCCGTCGTCGCGTACCTGTCCGGCTCGGCGAGGAACTGCGCGCGGCAGCGCGCGCAACAGAAGTACCAGATCCTGCCCCCGACCTCGGCCTGGTGAGAGCCGGCCGAGGCCGACACGGTCATGCCGCACACCGGGTCGCGCTCGGTGGCGGGGGCGGCGGCGGGGTCCTGCCCGGCCTCCCTGACGGTTGCGGCGGGAGCCGGCTCCTGGTCCGTCTTCCCCACCGTCGCCGCGGGAGCTCGATCCCGGGCGGGGCGGCGGGCGCGCCCTCGCCGAGTGATCTCGGCGAGGATGCTCAGGGCGATCTCCTCGGGGGTCTCGGCCCCGATGTCGAGGCCGGCGGGATTGGCGATCCGGTCGAGCTGTCCCTGCGTCGCGCCGCCCGCGGCGAGGGTCTCCCGTATCTGTCCGAACCGCTTGCGGCTCGCGACCACGCCGAGGTACGCCGGCTCCAGGCGGACGGCGGCCAGCGCGGCCTCCTCGTCCCGCTGGCCGAGCGTCGCGACGACGGCGAAGCAGCGCGCCGCGTCGCGTTCCGAGCCCGGCGGCTCGACCGACGCATCGTCCGTCACCACGCGGCCCGCGTCGGGGAACAGCGATTCGCTGGCCTCCGGGTCGACCGCCTCCACCCGGTAGCCGAGCACGGCCGCGAGGCGCGCCAGCGCCCGCGCCGTCGGCGTCACCCCGAAGACGAGCAGCCGCCGCGCCGGCAGCAGCGGCTCGATGTAGATCTCCACGCTCCCCCCGCTGTGGCAGGCCATCGGAAACACCGTCAGCCCGGGCCGCGCGCCGGACGCCGAATCGGGGTCGCGCACGATGCCGATCAGCCGCGGCGCCTCGTCGCCGAGGGCCGCGAGGGCTTCGCGGATCACGGTCGGCCGCGTGCAGCTTCCGCCCAGCCAGCCCCGGAACTCCCCGTCCGGGGTCACGACGGCGGCGTCTCCGACCCGGGCCGAGCTCGGCGGCTCGCGGCGAACCACCGTGGCCAGCGCGAACGCCTCGCCACGGCCGGCGAGATCGGATGCGAGCTGCAGGATGTCGGTGCGCATCGGTTTCACCCCGTGGCGGTCCCGGCATCGTCCGCGCGGGCGCGGTTGCCCGCGCGGAGGTCGGCCGGCGACGCGGCAGCGTCCGCGGCGGGGCCTTTGCCCGCGCCCGGGTCGGCCGGCGGGGCGGCGACGTCTGCCCCAGGGTCGTCGCCCGCGCCATTCGCGGCGCCGCCGACTCCCGGGCCCGCGCCATTCGCAGCGCCGCCGACTCCCGGGCCCGCGCCATTCGCAGCGCCGCCGACTCCCGGGCTCGCGTCATTCGCGGCGCCGCCGACTCCCGGGCCCGCGCCATCCGCGGCCGCACCGCTTCCCGGGTCCCCGAGTCCCAGCTCCGCCCTGATCCGCTCGTAGTCCTCGGGAGTGTCGACGTCCTGAAGCGCGGCCTCCGGCCAGGAAACCGCGATTGCCTCGTCACGATGCCGCCGCACGACCTGGCGCCCGCACCCCGATCCACTCATCTGCCGCAACTCGGGGAACAACGCGCGGCCGTACAGCATCGGCGGCGCGTTGACCTCCCCGTAGGCGGAGATGACCAGCGGCGCGGTGCTCTCCCGGTAGCGCGCGACGAGGGTCGCGACCATGCGGCTCGTGACGAACGGCATGTCCGCCAGCATAACCACCGCCGCCCCGGCCCACTCCGGCACGTGGGAGATGCCGGTCCGCAGCGACCGGTTGACGCCCAGCGCGTGGTCGGGGTTGTCGACCGGCGTGCACGCCAGTCCCAAGAGCTCGGCCCTGGCGCGCTCGGCCTCGTGGCCCAAGACGACGAGGACCGGGTCGAGGCCGGCGTCGAGCGCGCGGCGGACGACCCGCCTGAGCAGCGTCTCCCCGTCGAGCTCGAAGAACAGCTTGTTGCGCCCCATGCGGGTCGAGCTGCCGGCGGCGAGCACGACGCCGGCCACCGCGCCGCTCCGTTCAGCCGGCATGGATGACTCCTTCCTTCTCGCGCAGGTGGGCCGGGGCGCTCGACGCGCGGACGGCCAGCAGCTCGGCGAGGATGCTCACCGCCACCTGCTCCGGCCCGTCCGCACCGAGATGGAGACCGACCGGCGCGAACAGCCGGCCGGTCGCCGTCTCGCCGATCTGGTGGAGGATCTCGTCTCTCCGGTCGCACGGGCCCAGCAGGCCGACGTAGGGGACGTCGGTCGCCAGCAGGCGCCGGACCCACTCGCGGTCGTGCGCGAAGGAATGCGTCATCACCACCGGATAGGCGCGCGGTCCGAGCGGCAGCCCCTCGACGCCGTCGTCGGGCCTGCGGTCGACGAGCTTTGCGTCGGGAAAGCGCTCCGGGGACAGGTGGGCGGGGCGGTGATCGACGACCGTCACGCGAAAGCCGACCTGCGACGCGAGGGCCGACAGGGGCATCGCGTCGTCGCCGGCGCCGCAGATGACGAGCCGCGGCGGCGGGACGTGCACCTCCGTGAACACGCCGACCGACTCGAGGTCGTGGCACTTCGACTCGCCGCCGGCGAGCAGCGCCTCCGCGCGCCGGGCCACCTCGCGATCGAGGCCGGCGGCTTCCATCGAGCCGGCCGGCGGGCCGGCAGCTTCCATCGAGCCGGCCGGCGGGCCGGCAGCTTCCATCGAGCCGGCCGGCGGGCCGGCAGCTTCCATCGAGCCGGCCGGCGGGCCGGCCGGCGTCACGAGCATCCGACCCAGGAGGGCGGCGGGACCGCGGACGACGGTCGAGACGGCGAACGGCGCGTCGCCCGCCAGCAGCGCGCGCAGGCGCCGCGCCGCGTCCAGCGCGTCCTCCGACGTGGCCGGCTGCACGAAGACGTCGACCGCCCCGTTGCAGCCGAGGCCGAGCCCCCACACCGTGCCGTCGTCGTCCCCGGTCTCGTAGTGCCGGAGCCGGGGCACGCCGTCGCGCATCACGGCCAGGGCGACCTCGCGCACGTCCGCCTCCAGGCACCCGCCGCTCACCCCCCCGCGCGTCGCGCCGCCCTCTTCCACCAGCAGCTTGGCGCCGGGACGCCGGTACGCGGAGCCCTCGATCCGCACGACGGTCGCCAGCGCCGCGCGCCGCCCGGCCACTGCCAGCTCGGCGATCCGGCCCACGATCTGCGACGTTTCCTGCCAGTGCTTCATGGGGGTCGGTCGCACCGGGCGACCCGCCCCGATTCTACATCGGCGGCCCCACGACAGGACGCGGTCGATGGTTCCCGTCCGAGCTCGTGCGTTATGATGGGCTAGAGTCTGCGCCGTAGAACGCGAAGTGTAGAGCTTGCCCAATGGTTGCCGTGAATGTTCGCATCGGTACTCGTCGAGGCGACGAGGCCTGGGTCGGCTGGTGCCCGAGCCTTCAGGTTGCTTCGACGGGAACGACACAGCCTTGCGCGGTGGCGGCGGCCAGGGAAGCGGTTGTGCTGTGGCTCGAGACGTGCTGCAGCAAGGGCACGCTTCACGAGGCTCTCGAGGACGTGGGCTTCGTGCGGCTCTCGCCTGATGACGCAGTCGGGAATGCGCTCGATGGACCCGTGGAGGTCGACGGGAGGAGCTACGATTTCGTAGAGGTGAATCGCGTCCAGTACATGAGGGAAATCGATTACATGCATGACGCGGATGACTCGTTGAGTGACGGTGTGTCCGCGAGTGGGTTTTCCTATCAGGTTCTGCCGGCGACGGCATGAACTCCCGGCGGCTGGCCAAGCTGTGCGAGGCGGATTGCTGGACGTTCGATCGCCAACAGGGCAGCCACATGGTGTATGTGAAGGAGGGAGTGCCGAGGCCGATTGTCATACCCAAACGCAGGGGCGACGTTGAACCGTTCGTGGTTGCCCTCATCAAGCGCCAACTTGCCGAGGCTCGTCGAAGGCCGCCGAAGCCATAGCCTGAGAGCGCCTCGCCGGCTCGACCGACGGTCTCCGCCGGCACCGCGCCGCGCATGCGATTCGTACCGCCGCTGACGGCCGATTGACGAGCATGGCATCGTCGCCACCGCCCCGGTCAGATGGACGGCGCCCGCAACTCCGGCTCACTCGAGCGCCGCCACCGCGGCGCGCAGCTCCATCACGTGCGCGGCCCGAATCGGGGTCGCGCCGGCCGCCGGCGCCGGGTCGGTCCAGCGCGGCGCCGCCCGCCCCGCCGCGTCGTACGCCGCCTCGAGGGCCCAGCGCAGCTCCAGAAGGTGCGCCAGCCTCATCGGCGTCACCCCCGCCGTCAGCACCCGGTCCGTCCACGCGAAGGGCCCCAGGCCCCACGCGACGCGCAGGGCGTCGGTGCGCTCCCGCAGCTCGGTGAAGTGGACGGCCCTGACCGGCGTCACCCCCGCCACGAGCGGGTGGTCCGTGAAGGGCCCCGCGCCGACCACCGTCGCCGCGAACGACTGGGTCGCCGTCGTGTTCGAGCCGCCGGCGTCGGTGGCCGTCACCGTCACCAGCACCGTGCCCTCCGACGCCGGCGTCACCGTCACGACGCTCCCCGACACCGACACGCCCGCGACCGACGGGGCCGACGAGCTCGCGCCGTAGGTCAACGCATCGCCGTCCGGGTCGCGGAACGCTCCCGCGACCTCGACCAGGACCGCCGCGTCGCCCACCCCGAGCGTCAGCGGCGGCAGCGCGCCGACCGGGACCGGCGACCGGTTCGACGGACTCACCGTCACCCCGAACGCCTGCGTGGCGCTCAGGCCGCCGCCGTCGGTGGCGCTCACCGTCACCGTCGCGGTCCCCGGCCCCGCCGGCCTCACCCTCACGGCCGTCCCCGACACCGTCGCCGCCGCCACCCCCGGCGCCGACGAGGCCGCCCGATAGGTCAGCGCGTCCCCGTCGGGGTCGCGGAACGCCGCCGCCGCGTCCACCACCGCCGCTTCGCCCGCCCCGAGCGTCAGCGGCGGCAGCGCCCCCACCGGTTGCGGCGCCCGGTTGAGGTCGATCGGCCCCGCGCTGCCCCGCAGGCCGTCCATACGGAGCGTCGCGCGGCCGCCCGTGGCTTCCCAGAAATTGAACAACCGGCTGTCGTCGGGGCCGGGGTGACTGAACATCCGCACCGCGTCGGCCAGATACCGGAGTATCGCCGGGGTGGCGGGAAACTCGTCGTCGACGAGCAGGACGACCGCCGCCCGGAAGCTCTTCTGCGAGTTGAGCCAGTTGGGTACGCGGGAGCCGTGCTCGCGCACGATGCGCCGGACGGTCCACACCTCGACGTCGGACGCCGAGAAGATGAGATTGCCCGACTCGTCCAGCTCGTCCGTCCACTCCCCGTCTTCCGCCACCCACAGAGGGGGCACTTCCCCCGGGGGAATGAGCCCGGCCAGATAGAGCTCCACGGGACTGTACGGCACCGAGTTGCCGCCGTTCGCGATGGTCCCGAACCGGCCCGCGGAGTATCGGCCGTTCCCCAGATTCACCAGGTCGTCGATGTCGAACCCGCCCAACTGTCCATGCGCGCTGCTGAAGCCCCAATGGCTCGTGCGCGCGGTCGGCACCGCGTAGCTCGCCCACGAATGCATGAACTCGTGCAGCGCCGGCCCGCGCAGTAGGGCGGTGCGGTACGGCAGATGGATGTTCCCCTTCAGCCTCCCCGAGCCGCTGACCGCCAACCCGGTGCCGGTGACGGCGTTCGTCACGCGATAGTACTTGCCGTAATAGGTGTAGTGCTCGTTGTCGTCTCGCGTGGGGAGGTTCGAGACGTAGACGATCCAGTCGAATCGGTCCGGGTAGTACTCGTGGAACCTGGCGGCGAGCGCCTCGAAGTCGAGCTCGGCGGTCCTCAGGGGTTCGGCGATGCGCATCACGACCACCGTGTCCTCGAACTGTGCGACGTCACGGTCGGCCGGGGCATGCGGATCGACGTCGACACGCGCCGCAGACGAACGAGCTTCGCGGTCCGTCGCGCCGTCGAGGGCGGGTCGGCTTCGCGGCAGGTCCGCGTCGCGAAGGAACTCGGGCGGCGCGGTCATCCCCAGCGGGTCCGGATGGGACGCGTGTCGATGTTCCTCGTCGGCGGAAGTGACCTGCGCGCTCGCCGGCAGGGCCAGGACCACGACGACCGTCAAGGCCGCGGTCGAGCGGCCGAGACACCCGCGCCAGGACCGGTTCGTCGACTTCGAACCCACGTTTGCCGCCAACGAAGCCGTCACGATCGAGGGAGTACCCAACCGGTCCTCCTTTACGTTCGTCTCGCGGCAATCGGCCCGCTCGGGCCGCAGGGGCCGCTCATCCGATTCTCGATCTTCCCGCTTGCCGGTCGCAACGCGGCGAGATGTGCTGTCAGGACAATGATGGGGCGCTCCTGGCCCGCCCATCGTCGCCTGATGGCTCCGCTGGGCGCCCAACCGACCCTCCACCGCGCCGTTTCGGCGCGGACTCTGGCCTGAGGACGCCCGGCGGCCCGGTCGATACCCGCCGGCAGCGCCCGCGTCGTAGCCCGCACGCCGCCCGCAGCTCGTCCCTCGACGAGCCTGGTCGCCACGGACGGCCACCACCCGGCCCTCGCGTCCCCACCGCCGGTCAGTACCTGAACCCGTCGAAACGGACGCGGAAGAGCAGCGAGTAGAGGACCGGCACCACGCCGAGGGTGAGCCCGGTCGCGCCCAGCAGGCCGAAGATGATGGCGATGGCCATCGGCTCCCACATCGGGCCGCCGCCGAACCAGAGCGGCAGCAGGCCGGCGACGGTGGTGGCGGTGTTGAGCAGGATCGGCCGGAAGCGCCCCTGGGCCGCCTCCACGACGGCCCGCGGCGGATCGAGGCCGTTGTCGTCGATCTCGATGCGGATGCGGTCGATCAGCACGATGGCGTTGTTGATGATGATGCCGGCCAGCGCGATGATGCCGAGCAGGGTCATGAAGCCGACGTAGGACTGCGCCAGCAGGAGCCCGGCGACCACCCCTATCAGGCCGAGGGGGACCGTCAACAGGATGATGGCGGTCCGCCGGACGGAGTTGAACTGCCCGACGAGCAGCATCAGGATGATCAGTCCGGCCACCGGCAACTGCTCGGCGATGGACTCGTTGGCCCGCGCCGAGCCCTCCGCCTCCCCGCCGAGCTCGTAGCGGTAGCCGGGGGGCCAGCCGGCCTGCTCGGCGTCGAGCCACGGGCGCAGCCGCGCGACGACGTCCGAGGCGACCACGCCCGGCGCCAGCTCGGACGAGACGGTGACCGTCTTGAGCCGGCCGCGGCGGAGGATGCGCGAGGGCTCCCAGACGACCGAGGCGTCGGCGACCTGCAGCAGCGGCACGGCCGCGCCGCTCGCCTGCGCGTAGACGTTCAGGCTGTCGAGCTTCGTTACGTCGGCGCGGCTCGCCAGCGTCGAGCGGAGCGTGACCGGGATGGCGGTCTCGCCCTCGCGGTACTGCGTCGTCTCGAAGCCGCTGAGGGCGGTCTGCAGCGAAATGGCGACGTCCTGGCTGGTCACCCCGGCCCGCCGGGCCCGCGGCTGATCGACCGCGACCACCAGCTTCTTGCTGCGTATGCCCCAGTTGTCGGTGATCGTGGCGGCGCCGGGAATCGACCGGAGCTCCGCCTTGACGGCATCGACGAGGTCGAACAGCCGGTCCGGGTCACGCCCCGACAGCCTCACCTGGACCGGCGCCCCGACCCCGGGCCCGAGCTGCAGCGGGTTCAGCTTGACGTCGAGCTCGGGGAAGCGTTCGCGGCAGAACGCGGCGATACGCGGAATCAGCTCGTCCGAGATGACGCCCGGGCTCGTGGCGTTCAGCAGGGAGAAGGCGAACTGCGGGTTGGCCGGCGCGGGGTTGTGGCCGAGGTAGAAGCGCGGCCCGCCGTCGCCGGCGAACGTCGCCCAGTTGGTGACGCCTTCGGACCTCCCGCCCGCTCCGGCGCGCAGCTCCCCGGAGACGAAGCGATCCACCGCTTCGACCACCTCCATCGTCCGCTCGATGGAGGTGCCGGCCGGCAGCTCGTACTCCGCGGTGAAGATGGCCTTGTCCGACGGCGGGAAGAAGATGCTGGGGACGATGCGGAACCCCTGAACGGCCAGCAGGAAGACGGCGGCGACGGCGGCGAGGGTCCACGCCGGGCGCCGCAGGCAGGCGACCAGCAGGCCGCGGTAGGCCCGATAGAAGCGCCCGGCGAACCGCTCGCCGGCCGCGACCGGCCGGACCCTGAGGAAGAGCACGCAGAGCAGCGGCGTCATCGTCAGCGCCAGCAGCCACGACGAGAGCAGCGCGATGGTGATCACCATGAAGAGGGGTGCGGTGTACTCCCCGGTCGTCGACTCCGCCAACGCGATCGGCAGGAACGCCGCCGCCGTGGTCAGCGACGAGATCAGCAGCGGCACCCGCAGCTCGCGCGCCGAGCCCACCGCCGCCTCCACCGGCCGCCGGCCCGCCGCCATCCTGACCATGATCGACTCGGCCATCACGATGGCGTTGTCGACCAGCATCCCGAGCGCGATGATGAGGGCCGCGAGCGACATCTGGTCGAGACCGATGCCGAGCCACGCCATCACCAGCAGCGAGCCGACCATCGTCATCGGCACGAGGCTGGCCACGACCAGCCCGGTGCGCGGACCGAGAAAGACCAGCATCACCAGCAGGACGATGGCGACGGCCTGACCGAGATTGACCATGAACTCGCGGACCTTGCGCTCGACGATCTCCGGCTGGAAGGCGACGACGTCGAAGTCGACGCCGATGGGATAGATCGCCTGCAGCCGCTCGATCTCGCGCACCACGCCCTCGCCGAGCGTGATCATGTTGCCGCCGTCGCGCATCGCGATGCCGAGCGCGAGGGCGGGGACGCCCGAGGCATAGACGCGGCCGGACGGCGGATCGACGTAGCCGCGGGAGATCTCGGCCAGGTCCTCCAGGAAGACGATCTCCGGCCGGCCGGGCAGGGTCACCACCGTCCGCCGGAGGTCGGCGACCGACTCGAAGTTGCCGGTCGGCTCGAGCGCGATGCGCTCCACCCCGGTGCGGATGCTCCCGCCCGGGATGATGATGTTGGCGCTCTCGAGGATGGACCGGAGCTGCATCGGCGACAGCCCCAGCTCGGCGAGCCGCGCGTTGTCGTAGTCGACGAAGATGCGCTCGTCCTGCGCGCCGTAGACGTCCACCTTGGCGACGTCGGCGACCCGCAGCAGCTCGTCGCGCACCTCGTCGGCCACCTGCTTCAGCTCGGCGTACGAGTACCCGTCCCCGGTCAGGGTGATCACGATGCCGAAGACGTCGCCGAACTCGTCGTTGACCTGCGGACGGATCACGCCGTCGGGCAGGTCCGCCGCCGCCCGCTCCACCTTGCGGCGCAGGGCGTCCCAGATCGGCCGCATGTCGTCAAACTCGTCCCGGACGTTGACCATGACGATGGACACGCCGGTCTTCGACGTCGACGAGATGAAGTCGATCTCCGGCAGCTCCTGGATCGCCTCCTCGATGGGGTCGGTGACGAGCTGCTCGATCCGCGCCGGGCTCGCGCCCGGGAAGCGCGTCAGCACCTGGGCCGCACGTATCGTGAAGCCGGGGTCCTCGGCGCGTGACATCCCGCGGTACGCCGACAGGCCGCCGGCGAGCACCAGCAGCAGGGCGACCGCGGTGATGCGGTTCTTCTCGATGGCGGCGCGCGTCAGGTCCATCGTCAGCCCGCCTCGGCGGCGTCCAGCCGCACCTCGTCGCCGTCCTGCAGGCGGTTGACGCCCGCGACGACGACCCGGTCGCCCGCCGCGATGCCGTCGAGCACCTCGAGCCCGCCGGCCGCGAAGGCGCCGACCGTCACCGGCCGCCGGCGCACCACCGCCGGGCCGCCCGCCGACGGCTCGGCCACGAAGACGAAGCGGCCGCCGCGATCCTCGCCGACCGCCTGCCCGGGCACGATGAACCGGTCCGGCGCGTCCTCGTCCCCCAGCACCATGTCGACGACCGCCGCCATCCCGGAGCGGATCTCGGCAGCGTCGGCGCCCAGGCGGACCGTCACCGGGAACGTGGTCCCGGTGGCGGTGGTGGCGACGCCCACCTCCGTCACCACGCCGTCGAACCGCGCGCCCGGAATCGCGTCGAGGCCGACCGTCACCGGCATGCCCTCGCGGACCTCGCGGATCAGCGCCTCGGGCACCGCGAAGCCGACCTCCGGGGTCGAGCCCGAGGCCAGCACCACCACCGGCTGCCCCGGCGACACGTTCTCGTTCACCTCGGCCAGCACGTCGGCGATGGCGCCCGCGACCGGCGCCGTCAGGCGCGTATAGCCGACCTGCCGGCGGACCAGGTCCAGCCGTTGCGCCACCGATTCGACCTGCGCGGCGGCGGAATCGGCGGCGGCGGTCGCCGCGTCGAGATCCGTGCGGGCCGCGTTGTCGTTCTCGTAGAGGCCGCGCACCCGGCGCAGATCCGCCTCGGCGTTGCCGGCGCGCGCCTCGGCCTGCCGCAGCGACGCCTCCGCCTCGCGCACCTGCAGCTCGTAGTCGACGGGGTCGAGCTCGGCGATGGGCGAGCCGGCCCGGACGCGGTCGCCCACCCCCACGTCGAGCCGGGCAATCGCGCCGGCGACGCGGAAGCTGAGGGACGACTCGACGCCGGCCCGCGCCACGCCCGAGAACGTGCGCGTCCGCTGGCCGCCGGTGGCCTGCGCGGTGACGTAACGCACCGGCCGGACGACCGGCTCGGCCGGCGGCGGCGGCTCGCCGCAGGCGTGGGCCAGCAGCCCGGCGGCGGCGAGAGCGGTCGGCGGCAATCGGCGGCGACGGCGGCGTGCCTTCATCTCCTCGTTCCTCGCGGCTCCTCGAGATCCTCACGGTCCGGGACGCGGCGCGTAGCCCGCGTCCCGGAAGAACGCGCGCAGGCGGTCGGCGAACGCGGCCAGCCCGGCCGGCTCCATGAACAGGCCGAACCGGCCACTGGCGCGATGCACGTCCATCAGGTCGACGAGGTAATCGTAGACGGCGGTCGCCGCGCTCTGCTCCGCGACGAGGGCCGCGTTCTGCGCGTCGATCAGATCGAGGATCGACAGCACGCCCTGCTCGTAGGCGTCCGTGACCAGGGCCAGGTTCCGCCGCGCCGCGTCGGCGGCGTCGGCGGCCAGATCGATGCCGGCCCAGGAGGCCCCCGCCCGGTGCAGCACCGTCCGCAGCCGCTGCTCGACCCGCTCGGCGGCGGCGCGGCGAGCGAGGCCGAGCTCGTCGAGCTCCACCTCGGCGCGCGCCCGTTGGGCCCGGCGGGCGCCGCCGGTAAAAAGCGGCAGGGACGCCGACACGCCGAACGACCAGTTCAGCGCGTTCGGCCGCGTGATCGGGAACGGCAGGTCGCGGGCGTCGACCGACTCGAGCCCGCCGGCCGTCTGCACCGCCGTCAGGTCGCCGCCCGCCGCCACCGTCGGCGCCCAGAACGCGCGGCGGGCCGCGAGTGCCGCCCGCTCCTGGGCGGCGATGGCGGCGTCGAGCTGGCGCAGCTCCGGCGACCGGGCCAACGCCTCGGCCGCCATGAAATCCCGGAAGATGGCGAATGCGAAGGGATTGTCGATGTAGGCCTCGACCGTCGCCGCGTTCGCCAGCAGGGCGGGATCGTCGAGGTCGACCTCGGCCGTCTCGAAGGGCTCCTCGAGGGGGCGTTGCAGCAGGCGGTTCAGGGCGATCTCGGCGACGCTGCGCGCCGCGCCCGCCTCTATCACCGACCGCCGGTTGATGGCGATCTGGTTCTCCCAGCGGATGACCTCGGACGCGCGGGCGACCCCGATGCGCCGGCGCGACTGCGCCAGCTCGAGGTTCGATCGGGTGAGGGTGAGGTTCTCCCGCTGGATCCGCTCGAAGGCCTTGGCGCGGAGCACGTCGAGATAGCCGACCGCGGCCCCCTGCGCCACGTCGAGCCGCAGCTCCTCGCGGGACTGCTCGCGCGAGGTCTGCACGTGGCGTTCGATGGTCGCCCGGGCCCGCGCGCCGTCCGAGAAGAGGAGCTGCGAAACGCCCACCGATCCGGCCGAGGTCCACACCGGCTGCAGGCCGAACGAGCTCTCGGCGCGGTCGCGATCGATCGTCTCGGCGCCGCCCGACGCCGTCACCTGCGGCCGCAACGCCGCGCCCGCGGCCCGCACCGCCTGCCGCCCCGCCGCGACCGAACGGTCGGCCGCCAGGAGATCGAGATTGGCCGCCACCGCCTCCCGCGCCGCCGACGCCAGACTGAGCCGCCGCGTCACGTTCGCGGGCTCGTTCCGAAGCAGCTCGGCCTCGGTCAGCACGCGCCAGCTCGGGTGAACGCCGATCGCCCGCGCCGTCGCCATGTTGAGGGTCAGGCGCTGGTTGCGCCGGAAGTCGACCGGGAGGCGGCCGGCGTCCTCGCCGCCGAGAATCCGCTGCACGTGGAGCGCCACTCGCCGGGCGAGCCGGCGCAGGTCCGTATCGAGGTAAAGGCTCGCCAGCAGACCGCTGTCGACCTCGCTCCGACCCCAGTACGAGAAGGCGGGCACGCGGCGCTCGCGCAGCGCCCGGACGAGCCGACCGAACTCGCCGGCGGGAAGCTGCATCAACGGGGTCACGTACACGGCCTCCCCCGCCGGCGGCAATGCCGCGAGCACGGCGTCGATCGACGCGCCCACGCCGACGATCTCCGCCTCGGCGCCGGCCTCCAGCAGGCCGAGCCGCAGGTTCGTCTCGAGCACCGGCACCGCCGCGAGCAGCGCCTCGTTCACGAGGTAGGTCAGGCGCCGAAAGGGCGCGACCTCCTGCAGGCGGCGGATCTCGTCCGCCCGGTCACCCGTGAAGGTGACGTAGGCGAGGTTGGGCACGCCGCTCACCCGCTCGCCGGCGGCGGTCGTCTCCAGCGGGAAGCCCTGCGCCTCGGGGTCGAGCACGAACGCCGCCACCACCGGCTTCGGCAGCCCGCCCCGGTCGATGGCGTGGCTGGACGACACCGGACCGTAGGTGAGCACGACGTCGACGCCGGGGTCCGCGAGGAGCGCCTCGACCGCGGCCCGCGCGCCCGCGAGCGTCCAGTCGGCCACGCGCCGGGCCTCGGCGGGGAAGACGACCGTGAACCGGGGCCCGGCCAGGGCCGCGATCTCCTCCTCGAGCCCGGCCCGCAGCTCGTCGTTCCGTTCCCAGGGCCCGTCGAACACCACGCCGACGGCGCACGGATCGCACGTCACCTGCGCCCGCGCGACGTCCGCGCCGGCCGCCAGCAGCACCGCCGACAGCAGGCCTGCGACCCCGCACCGTCCGCTTCCGAACATCACTTCTCCTCGTCTCCCTCCGCGGCCCGCGCGCGTTCCGGGCCGCCGAGCAAGGTTCGATCGTCAGGACGGCGCCGCGACACCGCCGCCGACGGCAGGCCAGCGACCCCGTACCGCCTGCTTCCGACCCCCACGCCTGCCGTCATCCGTCGCGGGCCGCCCGCGCCCGGGTCGACGGGCGCGGATCGATCGTCAGGACGACGCCGCGACCGCGACCGCGGTCATTCGCGCCGAGAGGCGCTGCAGCCCGGGGCCGACCGCAACCGGATAGGCGGCCGGGTCCCGGCGTGCGCGCACCGCGGCCGGCAACGCCCGCACCGCCGCTCCGCACGCCGCCTGCAGCTCGGCGACGGGGGCGGCCGCCGCGACGCGCTCGCCCCGGCGCATGACCGGCCTCAGCAACGGACGTCCGGCCGCGGCCTCGTCGGGCAGGCCGATCACGTCGCCGGCCGCCGCGTCGGGCGGGCCGGTCCGCCAGACCTGCTTCGCGCCGGGCAGGTTCGTCTTGCCGGGGCTGTGCTTCGCCAGCGGCGTCATCGCCCCGTCCCGCTCGATCTCGACCAGCTTGTAGACGCCGCTGAGGGAGGGCGCGTCCCACGAGGTGCTCACCGCGGTGCCGACGCCGAACCCGTCTATCGGCGCCCCCGACCCCAGGAGCCAGCCGATGCGGTCTTCGTCGAGGTCGCCGCTCGCGAGCACCTGCGTCCCCGCGCATCCCCCGGCGTCCAGGATCGCTCGCACCGCCCGGCTGAGGGCGCCGAGGTCGCCGCTGTCGAGCCTGACCGCGCCGGGCCGCAGGCCGGCCTCGACGATGGAGCGCGCGGCCGCCAGCGAATCGTAGGTGTCGATGAGCAGGGCCGATCCCGGGCCGTGCAGGTCCAGGAAGCGCCGGAACGCGGTCAGCTCGTCGGGATGCGCGAGGACCCACGAGTGGGCCATGGTCCCCGCCACCGGCAGCCCGAAGCGGCGGCCCGCGTCCAGGTTCGACGTGGCCTGGAAGCCGGCCAGGCACGCGGCGCGGGCGGCGAGCATCGCGGCCTCGGCGCCGTGGGCGCGCCGGCCGCCGAACTCGATCACCGCCCGGCCCCCGGCCGCCTCTACCACGCGCGCCGCCTTGCTGGCGATCATGGTCTGGAACAGGACCGTGGACAGCAGCGCCGTCTCCACGAGCTGGGCCTCCGCCAGCGGCGCGGTGACCCGCACGAGCGGCTCGCCCGCGAAGACCGGGACCCCCTCGTCGACCGCCCAGACGTCTCCCGTGAACCGCAGCCGGGAGAGGTAGTCGTCGAAGAACGCGGGACCGGCCCCGGCCAA
Organism: Vicinamibacterales bacterium; assembly: GCA_965261285.1. Classification (GTDB taxonomy): domain Bacteria; phylum Acidobacteriota; class Vicinamibacteria; order Vicinamibacterales; family UBA8438; genus JAJEEA01. The sequence goes on from OZ253457.1 coordinate 2,355,354, forward strand.
GGCCGGGACCGTGCGCAGGTAGGCCACGTCGTCGGGGGTGAACCGCCACGACCCGAGGTACTCGAGCGCCTGCTCGAGGCCCGCCGCCACGAGGTATCCGCGCGTCGGCGGCAGCGCGCGGACGAAGAGCTCGAACGACGCCCGGGGCATCCGGCCGGCCGCGTGGTAGCCGGCCGCCATCGTCAGCTCGTACAGGTCGGTGGACAGCCCTCCCGGCATCGCGAAATGCTAATGTATCACTCGCCGTGACTTCGGGATCTCCGGCCGAACCGGCCACCGCGGTGCTCGTGATCGACGTCCAGCGGGACTTCTGCTCGGGCGGGGCCCTCGCCGTCCCCGGCGGCGACACCGTGGTCCCGGTCCTCAACGAAGTGCTCCGCGCCGCGGCGGAACGTGGGATGCCGGTCTACGCGAGCCGGGACCGGCATCCCGCGTCGTCGCGGCACTTCGTCACCGGGGGCGGCGTCTGGCCGGTGCACTGCGTGGCCGGCAGCGACGGCGCCCGCTTTCACCCGGATCTGCGGCTGCCGGCCGGCGCCGCGGTCGTCAGCAAGGGCGTCGAGGCGGACGAGGACGGGTTCTCGGCGTTCGACGGGCGCCTGGAGGACGGGAGTACGCTCGACGAGAGCCTGCGGGCGTCGGGCGTGGCCCGCCTCCTCGTCGGCGGCCTCGCGACCGACTACTGCGTCCGCCACACCGTGCTCGATGCGCTGAAGAAGGGCTGGCCGGTGACGCTGCTGACCGACGCCGTCTCCGCCGTCGACCTCGAGCCCGGAGACGGCCCGCGCGCCCTCGAGGAGATGCGGGAGGCCGGGGCCGTGCTGCGCACGTCCGCCGACCTCGAATGGTCCTGACCCTGCAAACGCAGGGGCCCGCGATACTCCCGCGGGCTCTGCCTCAGTTCCCCTGCTGCAAGGGGCTCGGCCCCCCGCTGAAGGTCAGCAGATAGTCCCGAATCGATTCGATCTGGGCATCGGCGTCCTGGTCGAACTGCGGATAGAACGAGCCGGGATACTCGGTCCAGAACGTCGGCATGCGGGTGCCCGGCTGAATGTCCAGCGGCCGGATCAACCAGTCGAGGATCCAGTCCGGCTGCAGCCGCTCCGGGGTCATCCGCAGGTCCGGCGCGAGGTTGGCGACGTCCTGGTCCTCGGGAATGGTGTCGAGCACATGGCACTGCTGGCACCGCAGAAGCTCGAACAGCTCCTCTCCGGTCTCGACGGTGGCGGCGTCCAGCTCCACGTCGTGGGTGCGGAACGGCCCCACGGTGTCGGAGATCGCCGCGAAGTAGTCGAGCACGCCGTTCCAGTGCGCGTCGTCCAGCCCGAACGACGGCATGCGCACGTCGAGCCACGGCCGGATGGTGATGGGTTCCTGCAGGAACGCGTACATCCATTCCGGCTTGACCTTGGCCCCCTGCGGAGTCAGCAGCGGGGGCGCCAGCGAGGAGTCTGCCACGAGCTCGCGGTAGTCTCCCCCGTCCGCCTCGATCTCGTGGCACGCGATGCAGTTCCGGCGCCGCACGAGGTTGCGCCCGTCGATGATGGCGTCCTTGCGGGCCGAGCGCGGCACCTGGGACTCCTTCGGCTGCACGTCACGCTGGAAGCTCAGCACCGCCGTGGTCAGCAGCCGCGCCTCGGCCTCGGAGAAGCCGAAGTTGGGCATCCGCAGCTTCTCGAGCGGCTGCAGGATGCGCCCGCGGTCGTAGATGCGGGGATCGAGCAACTTCTGGTTGATCCAGTCCCGCTTGGTGTGGGGAACCTCCTCCGCGTGAATGAACGCGAAGTCGAACTGCGGCAGCAGCTTGCTGCCCTCCTGCGAGAGCTCGATGCCGATGGGCTGAACGTCCTCGAACCCGGCGATCTCGTGGCAACTGTAGCAGCCGTAGCGCCCGATCGCCCGCTGACCGAGGTCGAGCTGGCGCTCCTCGGGGCTCATGTCGGCGATGGCCGCCTGCGCCTCTTCGTACGGCACGATGGCCCGCATGTAGTCCAGGAGCGCCGCGTCGATGTCCTCGGGCCCGTAGGTCGCGCCCGCCTCGACCCCGCCCTCGCCGGTCAGTCCCATGAGGTAGGTCGCGACGTCGGCCACCTCGAAGTCGTTCAGCCGCAGGTCCGGCATGTACGTCTCGGGGCTGTAGTGGCGCGGGTTCCTGATCCAGTCGAAGAGCCACACGTAGCTGGTCTTGTCGCCGATGGCCTGCAGGGGCTGCCCGAAGGTGCGGCGCGGGCCCGCCTCCTCCCGGCTCTCGTCCCCGGCGATGTGGCAGCCGAGGCAGCCGACCGACTCGAAGATGCGCTGGCCGTTCGCGGCGTTGCCGCGGCCCGGGAAGCCGATGGCGGGCTCATGGTCCTCGGAGTTGGCGAACAGGTACGCGACGACCGCGTCTATCTCGACCTCGTTGCGCACCGCGTCCTCGGGCGAGCTGGTGTTCGAGTTGTACCAGACCCTGGGCATCCACGTGCTGGCCTTGACCGCGCGCGGATCCCGGATCCACCGCGCCACCCACTCCTCGTCCAGCTTCGAGGCGATCTTCGTCAGGTTGGGGCCGGGCTTGCGCTGGTCCGTGAACCCGGCGGTCGTGTGGCACGCGTTGCAGCCGGCGCGCTCGTACATGCCGTAGGCGAGGTTCAGGTTGTCGGCCTCGGGAATGAACACCTCCTCCTTGTGGCACTTCGCGCACGAGGCCTCGGCCATCCCGCTCGGCAGCATCGGGTAGTCCCAGAGATGGGACTCCTCCCAGTGGTACTCCTCCTCCCACGCGGCCATCTGCTCGAGGCTCGACGGGCTGTGGGCGGCGTCGACGAACGAGATCGACTGCCCCATCCCCTCGTGGCACACCGTGCACCCCGTCGTCTCCAGGGGGTGCGGCGACGAGCTGCCGACGTAGGTCTCGAGGTTGGGATGGGTGCGGAACGGCTGCGGATAGTCCTCGTAGCCTTCCCGGTCGATGGCGAGATGACAGGTCTGGCACCGGTCCATCTTCGGCACCCGGATGAAGTTCACGTCGTCGACGATGTTCGGGGTGATGGTCTGGCGCACCGTCAGGGTCGGCGCCATGAAATCGAGGAGCGGCGCGTTCAGCAGGTAGTTGTCGATCAGGTTGGGCTCCATGTCGGCGACGAGCCCCCGCAGCCGGTCCGCCTCGCCGGTCAGGGCGCCCAGCTCGTCGTTGATCGTGTCGACCTCGGCGTTGAACTCGCCGATGCGGTCACGAAGCGCGTCCCGTTCCGCCGTGAGCCGCTCGACGATCAGCCCCTCCTCGAGCCAGCGCTCGTAGAGGGCGGTGACGTCCTCCTCGCCCTCGACGTGGACCTCGCCCTCGCCTTCTCCATGCCCCCCGGCCTCGTCGCGGCGGGACTCGAAGTCGTACCGATCGACGTCGTAGTTGGCCTTGGTGAAGTTGAAGTTCCGGGTGGCGACGAAGAGCTGCCGGTCCACGTCGGCGAGCTGTTCCTCGAGCTCGCCGACCTGCGCGGCGTTGGCCGCCAGCCGCTCCTCGGCCGCGGCGCGCTGGGTCTCGAGCTCCGCGACCCGGGCGCGGTCGACGTCCCGCTCGGCCAGCGCCAGGTCCGCGCTGGTCACCTCCTGCTCGAGGGCCCAGAACTGCCGCTGGTAGTTCTTCCATTCCCGATCGTAGTCGTCCCAGATCATCCACAGCGTCGAGAAGAGCACGAAGAGAGACTCGACGCGGCGAAGACCACGTTCAGGAAATCGATGTTGTAGGCGTGTCCGACTGCCCGCTTGTCTGCCATGGCGCTAGCCGTAGATTGAGAGTGAACCTAGATGTTGAAGAAGAACTCCGGAATCGCCACCACGTACTTCAGGTTGAACGCCCACCGGGTCAGCATCTTCACCGGGAGCGACAGCATCGACAGGAAGAGGATGACGGTGACGTAGTAGCGCGTCGGCCCCAGCCTCTCGTAGTACTTCGTCAGGCCCTTCCTCGCCAGCAGCACCGGCAGCACCGCGACGTAGCCGATGGTCAGCAGGATGCCGAATATCTCCCGCACGAACCAGTGATCGGGCAGGGCCATGCCGAACCCGCGCACCCAGACGTACTCGGACAGGTCCACGTTGGTCAGCGCCTCGAGCTTGTGGATGTCCCAGTACTCGAACGGGCCGAAGAAGTTCCAGTTGGGCCCCCGCAGGAACGTCCCGAGGACGATGAGCGACGACCAGAGCACCACGAACCCGAACAGGAAGATGGTGATCTCGACCCGGCGCTCGTTGAACGTGTAGTAGCCGTTCCCCTTGGGGTTCTTGTCGATGTAGGGGATCGCCATCAGCCCCACGATGATCAGCGACGGCAGGACCACCCCGGCCAGCCACGGGTCGAAGTAGACGAGCATCTCCTGCAGGCCGAGGAAGTACCAGGGCGCCTTCGACGGGTTGGGGGTGTTGGCGTTGTTCGCCGGCTGCTCGATGGGCGCCTCGAGCCCGATCGACCACACGATCAGGACCACCGTGCACACCACCATCGAGATCAGCTCGGTGTAGACGAGGTCGGGCCACGTCCACACGCGGTCCTCCTCGTCCTTCTCGATCGGCGGCTCGCCGGCGGCGACGCGCCGGTCGTTCTTCACCGCCTCGCGCATCGAGAACCAGGTGAAGAACACGAGCAGGAAGATCAGCCCGACGATGGGGACGTTGTCCGGCTTGGTGATGATCAGGTTGAAGTCGGAGTCGGTCAGGCCGAAGCCGAAGAAAACCGTGAGAAAGGCCATCAGCCCCCAACCCCAGCGGGTGGAGGAGAACGCCTCGCGCTTCCACACGATCAGCACCAGCGCCACCACCGTGGTCGCGAAGAACAGTTGCGGATCGGCAAACAGATCGATGAAGCCCTTCAACCCTTCCAACATGTCTCGTCTCCGTCGTCCTGTGTCTCAGACCGGAATCCGCGCGTTCTAGAGCGGACCGGAGATGCCGCCGTCCTTGCGGACGCGCCAGAAATGTATCGCCATCAGGAAGCCGATGACGAGCGGCAGGGCGACGCAGTGCAGCACGTAGAACCGAAGCAGGGCCCCCTCGCCGACGAACGTGCCGCCGAGCAGGGCGAACCGGGCGTCGTCGGCCGCGTGCACGAGCTGCACGTCGCCGAGCGCCATGAGCGAGGCCCCGGGACCCTCGTGACCGAGGAACGGCGTGGCCCGGGCCATGTTCGAGCCAACCGTGATGGCCCAGATCGCGAGCTGGTCCCACGGCAGCAGATAGCCCGTGAACGACAGCAGCAGGGTCAGCACGAGCATGATGACCCCGACGTTCCAGTTGAACTCGCGGGGCGGCTTGTACGAGCCGGTCATGAACACCCGGAACATGTGCAGCCACACGGTGATGACCATGGCGTGGGCGCCCCAGCGGTGCATCTCGCGCATGATGCCGAGCGGCACGTGCTCGCGGAGCCCGACGATGTCCGAGTAGGCGTACTCCAGGGTCGGGCGGTAGTAGAACATCAGCAGCAGCCCGGTGAACGTCAGCACCAGGAACAGGAAGAAGCTGATGCCGCCCATGCACCAGGTGTAGCGCAGCCGCACGCCGGACTTGCGCAGGCGCACGGGGTGCATGTGCAGGAACACGTTCGAGAGCATGACCAGCACGCGGTTGCGGTCGTTGATCGGGGCCGCATGCCGGAAGATCGACGTCCAGATCTGCGTCTCGGTAATCCAGTCCCACGCCCGGACGAGGGCCGGCGCCTTCGGTTCGATGGTCTTCGTGTCAGCCATGTCGATTCAGATCGGAAGGAACGACTCGGGGTCCGCCCACTGGCCGAGCTCCTGCTGGAACTTCCGGCTCTTGTCGACGAGGATCTGGCCGTCCTCGGCCCGCACGATCCGCGTCCGCTCCAGGGGCCGCGGCGCCGGGCCCTCGAAGTTGACGCCGGTGGGCCGGAAGCCGCTGCCGTGGCAGGGGCACTTGAACTTGTTCTCGGCCGACAGCCAGTTCGGCGTGCAGCCGAGGTGGGTGCACACGGAGAAGAGCGCGTAGAACCCGGACGCCTCGTGCGTGAAGTCGTTGTCGGTTCGCACGATCCAGACCCCGAAGCGGTCCTTGAACCGCTCGTCCACGCCATCCCCGTAGTCCTCGGGGAAGCCGATGGCGAACTGCTGGGGCGGCTCGTTGAGCACGTTGGGGAACATGAAGCGGCCGGTGGCGGCGAGGCAGCCGGCGGTGGCGGCGGTGAACGCGCCCCAGGCGAGCCCCATCCAGCCGCGGCGCCCCATCAGCGGCGAGTCGTCGGGAATCGCCGCCTTCTTCTTCCTCGCCGCGCCGGCCGCCGCGGTGGTGGTGCGGCCCTTGAGCTTGCCGTCTGCGCCGGCCGCCGCCTTGGCCGCCGCCGGCTTGGCGGCGACGGGCTTCTTCGCGGCGGCCGCCGGCTTGGCGGCGGTGGCCGCCGCCGGCGCCGTGGCCGCGGAAGCGGCCGCGGGCTTCACGGGAGCCCCGGCCGGGGCCTTCGCATCGCCCGGGGCTGCCGCCTCGGCCTTCGCCGGCGCTTCGGCGGACTTCTTCGCCGCCGGGGCCGGCTTCTCTGCGGCGTCGTCCGCAGACGGTGGGGTCTTGTTCTCGTCAGCCATGGTCGTCTGTCCCAATCGCCGGCGCTACCTTCGCTCGGCCACGCCGCTGCCCACCAGCGACGCATCGAGCGCATCGAGCGCCTGCAGCGCCGCGTTCTGTACCTGCACGCTCGGATCCGAGTCCGCGAGGACGGCGACGGCCGACCGCAGATCCTCGCCGATGCCGGTCGGTCCCAGCCCCGCCACTGCCTGCAACCCGCTGATCATCACCTCGCCCGCGGGGTCGAGCCGCGTCTCGGACGCGGTGACGAGCCCGGTGACGTGGTCCCGGTCGAGCATGCGGGCCAGCACCCGAGCCGACCGCGCATCGCCGTGGCGCGCGAGGGCAACGGCGGCGTTCCACTGCACGTCCGGCGTCGGGTCGTCGAGGGCCGCCCGCAGCGTCGTCCGGGCGCCGTCGTCCGGCAGCACCCCGAGCGCGTACACGGCCATCTTCCGCACGCCGGGATCGGACGACTGGTACATCGAGACGATCAGCGGCACGACCGCCTCGTCGCCGAGCGAGGCCAGGGCCCACACGACGCTGATGACGGTCTCGCTGTCGGGATCGTCGAGCGCCTCCGTCAGCGCCTCGACGGTGCCGGGCGGCGGCGTGCGCAAACGTCCGATCGCGAGGGCGAGATAGCGCCGAATCCGCGGATCGTCGCCCCGGGAGTCGACGAACGCGTCCAGCAGCGCCCTGCCCAACCCGGGATGGCGCTCCTCGGTGGCCGGATCGCCCATCAGGCGCGAGAGCTCGTAGGCGGCCGGCCAACGCCGCTCGCGCCCCCCCGCCCGCACGTCGAGGAGATACTCCTCGGGCGTGCGCTCGTCGGTGACCATCATGCGGAATCCGCCGTAGATGGCGACGACGACCGCGACCACCGCGAGGGGAATCAGAAAGAACTGAACGGCGAGAGACGGTGCGGCTGCAAGCGGCCCTTCGGGGCGTTCAGGCTCACGCTCGCTGAGTTTTTCCATCAGGACATCTGCGCGACCGGCGGCCCGCCCCGCCTGCTTGTGTCTTGTGTCACAAGCAGGAGCGGAACAGACACCCCGAACCAAGAAGCGCTGAAATCGTACTACGCGCGCCCCTCTCGGTCAAGAGCGGGGACGCCCCGGGCGCGCTCGAACCGGCGGCCGAGCCGCCACCGCCCTCCCGGCCCGCCGGCCCGCCGGCCCGCGATGGGCGGGCCGGGCGCTCGCCCGTGCCGGTCGCCCCCCGCGCCCGGGGCCGCCCGCCGCGGGCTCACCCGATTCGCTCGAGACCGCGGAAGAAGTAGCCGAGCTCGAAGGCGGCGGTCTCGGGTGCGTCGGAGCCGTGCGTGGCGTTGTGCTCGATGGAGCTGCCGTAGCGCCGCCTCAGGGTCCCTTCCTCCGCCCGGGCCGGGTCCGTCGCCCCCATCAGGGCCCGCCAGCCCGCAATCGCGCCAGGCGCCTCGAGCGCCAGCACGACGGCCGGGCCCGACGACATGAAGGTCGTCAGGCTGTCGAAGAACGGACGCTCCCGGTGCACGGCGTAGAAGCCCTCCGCCTCCGCCTTCGTCATCCGCACCATGCGCATCGCCGCCACCCGGAAGCCGGCCTCCTCGATGCGCTGCAGGATGGCCCCGGTGTGTCCGGACGAGACCGCGTCCGGCTTGATGATCGCGAATGTCTGCTCCATGCGCTCCTGCCTGTCGGCCGGCATGCCCGCCGGCCCCGGATCACCGCCCCGCGGCCCGTCCGGCAGCCCGCGGTGGAGATCCCCGCTGCGTTCGAGCAGCGATGCATCCCTCCTGACGGCGTTGTTCGTCGGTTACATATGCCGGATTGTGCGCCCTCCTCACGCCTTGCCAGGCGGGCGCCTCGCTGCTCTCGGTGCAACGCGGGGTTTCACCACGCCCGTCTAGCCGAGCCCCGCCATGATCTCGTCGAGCACCGCCTTCGGCGGGCGCACCCGCGACTCCGGCAGCGACGCCAGCGGCTCGTCCACCAGGTTGAGGGTGGTGAGGAAATCGGCGGCCGCCGGCTCCACGTAGATGAGCCCGGTGGCGAACTCGCCCCGGCCGTGGGTCTCGTGCAGCACCCGCAGCGCCTGGATCTTGTCGGTCGGGTCGTACGCCTCGTCGAGCTTCCGCAGATAGAGCCGCGAGCCGTCGTGCATCGTCACCTCCTGCACGGCGCCGGGCTCGTAGTCGATCGAGATGTCCTCGAAGAACGGCACGAAGTCGAGCTCCTCGAGCGGGTCGTCGTGGCTCTTCACGTAGGCGTAGCTCTTCGTCGAGCCCTCGTGGTCGTTGAACGTCACGCAGGGCGACAGCACGTCGATCATCGCGGTGCCCCGGTGGGCCAGCGCCGCCTTGAGAACCGCCGTCAACTGCTTCTTGTCGCCGGAGAAGGAGCGGGCCACGAAGGTGGCGCCGAGCTGGATCGCGAGGGCGCAGGTGTCGATGGGCGGCAGGTCGTTGACGACGCCCGTCTTCAGCGTCGACCCGACGTCCGCGGTCGGCGAGAACTGCCCCTTCGTGAGCCCGTAGCACCCGTTGTCCTCGATGATGTAGATGATCGGAAGGTTGCGGCGCATGAGGTGCACGAACTGCCCGATGCCGATGGCGCCGGTGTCCCCGTCGCCGCTGACGCCGATGGCCACGAGCTTGTGGTTGGCGAGCAGGGCGCCGGTGCCGACCGACGGCATCCGCCCGTGGACGGCGTTGAAGCCGTGCGACGACCCGAGGAAGTACGCGGGGCTCTTGCTCGAGCACCCGATGCCCGACAGCTTGATCACGCGGTCGGGCTCGATGCCCATCGCGAAGCAGGCGTCGATGATGCGCTCCGAGATGGCGTTGTGCCCGCAGCCGGCGCACAGGGTGGTCTTGCCGCCCCGGTAGGCGGGCAGCTCCAGGCCGGCCCGGTTGGTCTTCTTCTTGACGGGGGAGGTCACTGTCGTCCTCGCGGGGGAAGTCACTGCCGTCATTCTCCGCCGACGCCCGCCTCGTGCGGCATGCGCCCGTCGGCCACCGAGCGCTCGGCGCGGTACCCTTCCTGAATCAGGATGTCGTCGGTGATGGTGCGGGCGTCGATGGGCACGCCCGCGTAGTGCAGGACGCTTCGCAGCCGCCCCGCGAGCTCGGCCTTGAGCTCGAGCCGCATCAGCGAAGCGAGCTGGGCGTCCCGGTTCTGCTCGACCACGTAGACGTGCTCGTGCCGCTCGATGAACGACGCCAGCCCCGAGCGGAACGGATAGGCGCGCAGCCGGTAGTAGGACGTCTGCAGGTCCGCTTCCTCCAGGAGCTGGTCGCGGCCCTCCACCACCGCCCAGTGGCTCGTGCCGTAGGCGATGATGCCGACGGTCGCACGGCGGTCGATCTCGACCTCCGGCGCCGGCATCCAGTTGCGGGCGGTCTCGAACTTGCGCGCGAGGCGGTCGACGTTCTTCTCGTAGTCGTCGGCCCGCTCGCTGTACTGGCCCCACTCGTTGTGGCCCGAGCCGCGGCAGAAGTAGGCGGGCGCGGACGTGCCGGGCACCGACCGCCAGGGAATGCCGTCGCCGTCGACGTCGCGGTAGCGGCCGAACCGCCCGATCTTCTCCAGGGTCTCCGCGTCGAGCACCTTGCCGCGGTCGAGCGGCTTCGACGGGTACCCGAACTTGGGCGACATCCACGTGTTCATGCCCAGATCGAGATCGCTCAGCACGAAGACGGGGGTCTGGAACCGCTCGGCGAGGTCGAAGGCGTCCATCGCCATCGAGTAGCACTCTTCCGGAGAGCAGGGAAACAGCAGCGGATGCCGCGTGTCCCCGTGAGAGAGGAACGCGGTCGAGAGGACGTCGCCCTGGGCGGTGCGGGTCGGCAGCCCCGTCGAGGGCCCCACCCGCTGGATGTCGAAAATGACCGCGGGCACCTCGGCGTAGTAGCCGAGGCCGGCGAACTCGCCCATCAGCGAGATGCCGGGCCCGGACGTCGCGGTCATCGACCGGGCCCCCGCCCAGGCCCCGCCCAGCGCCATCCCCAGCGCGGCGATCTCGTCCTCGGCCTGCACCACCGCGAAGGTGGCCTTGCCGGTCTCCTCGTCCACGCGGTACTTGCGCAGATAGTCGATGAGGGTCTCGCACAGCGAGGACGACGGCGTGATCGGATACCAGGTGACGACGGTCACCCCGGCCATCATGCAGCCGATGGCCGCCGCAGCGTTGCCCTCGACGAGGATGCGCCCGCGGTTCGCGTCCATCGGCTCGATGAAGAACGGATCGCGCTTGTCGAGGTGCTCCTCGGCGTAGGCGCAGCCGACGTCGAGGGCCTCCCGGTTGATGGCGACGACCTTCGGCTTGCCGCCGAACTGCTTCCTGAGCGCCGCCTCCATCTCGTCGAGGTCGACGCCGAGCAGGCGCGAGAGCACCCCGTCGTACAGCATGTTGCGCACGCGGCGCCGCAGCCTGGCGTCGCGCGACACCTTCGCGAGCAGCGTGTCGAAGGGGACCGGGTAGAACACGAGATCGTCGCGCAGCGACTCGAGGTCGAGGGGCGCGTCGTAGACGACGGCGGCGCCCGCCGGCAGGCCGAGCACGTCCTCGCGCGCGGTCTCCGGATTCATCGCGACGAGAACGTCGATCTCCTTCTTGCGGGCGATGTAGCCCTTCTTGTTGGCCCGGATGGTGAACCACGTGGGGAGGCCGGCGATGTTCGAGGGAAAGAGGTTCTTCCCCGACACGGGCACGCCCATCTGGAAGATGGCGCGCAGCAGCACGAGGTTCGCCGTCTGGCTGCCGGAACCGTTGACGGTGGCGACCTGGATGCTGAAATCGTTGATGACGGGAGCGACAGACGACGCGGTGGGACGCTCTTCGACTGCTACGTCGTGCGCGGCCATTCAGGTTCCTCGGGACGATAGGGGGCGGCGGTGGTCGGAGGCGACGGCACGGCGTTCCCTGACACACAAGGCAAGCGTTGTCAAGTATAACAAACGCCCGTTCCCGCGCACACCATCGAAGGCGGGCGCCTTCATCCGCGAGCCGGTTCAGGACGCGGTCGGAATCGCCGCGGCCACGGCGGCCCCGATGTCCGACGGGCTCCTGACCACCGCGACGCCGGCCGACGACAGGGCCGCCATCTTCTCGGCCGCGGTGCCCTGCCCGCCCGAGATGATGGCCCCGGCGTGCCCCATGCGCCGCCCGGGCGGGGCGGTCTGACCGGCGATGAACCCGACGACGGGCTTGCGCACGCCGTCGCGGATGAACGCCGCCGCCTCTTCTTCGGCCGCACCCCCGATCTCGCCGATCAGCACCACCGCGTCGGTCGCCGGATCGGCCTCGAAGAGCCCGAGGGCGTCGATGAAGGTCGTCCCGATCAGCGGGTCGCCGCCGATGCCGATGCACGTGGTCTGACCGAGCCCGAGCCGGGTCAACTGGTGGATGGCCTCGTAGGTCAGGGTGCCGCTCTTCGAGACGATGCCGACCCGCCCTTCGCGGCAGATGTGGCCGGGAATGATGCCGGCCTTCGCCCGCCCGGGAGAGATGAGCCCGGGGCAGTTCGGCCCGACGAGCCGGCAGTCCCGTTCTCCGATGAACGCCAGCGCCCGCATCATGTCGAGGGTGGGGATGCCCTCGGTGATGCACACCACGAGCCCGATGCCGGCGTCCGCCGCCTCCATGACGGCGTCGGCGGCGACGGCCGGGGGCACGAAGACGACCGAGGCGTCGGCGCCGGTCTCGCGCACCGCGCCGGCGACGGTGTCGAACACGGGCAGGCCCTCGTGGGTGGTCCCGCCCTTCCCGGGCGTCACCCCGCCCACGACGTTCGTGCCGTACTCGACGGCCTGACGCGCGTGAAAGGCGCCCTCCCGCCCCGTCAGGCCCTGGACGAGGAGCCGGGTGCGCTCGTCGATGAGAACCGCCATTCGAGAAAGCCCCTCGCGAAACTCGGGCGCAGGCTCCTAGCCGGCGACCGCGACGGCCTGACGGGCCGCCTCGCCCATGGTGTCCGCGGTGGTGAAGTTCAGGCCGCTCTCGTCGAGCATGCGCCGCCCTTCCTCGACGTTCGTCCCCTCCATGCGGATCACCACCGGCACCTCGACCCCGAGCTCCCTGACGGCGGCGATGACCCCGGCCGCGAGCACGTCGCAGCGGAGGATGCCGCCGAAGATGTTGATGAGCACCGCGCGCACCTGGGCGTCCGACAGCAGGATGCGGAACGCGTTGCGGATCTGGTCGGCGTTGGCGCCCCCGCCCACGTCGAGGAAGTTCGCGGGCTCGCCCCCGGACAGCTTGATGATGTCCATCGTCGCCATCGCGAGGCCCGCGCCGTTGACCATGCAGCCGATGTTGCCGTCGAGCCGGATGTAGTTGAGGGCGTGCCGGGACGCCTCGGTCTCGAGCGGCTCCTCCTCGGCGGGGTCGCGCAGGTCGGCGAGGTCGGCGTGGCGGTAGAGCGCGTTGTCGTCCAGCGTCACCTTCGCGTCGAGGGCGAGGGCCGCGCCGGCGGTGGTCACCACCAGCGGGTTGATCTCGACCAGCGAGGCGTCGCAGGTGGTGAACGCGTCCCAGGCGCGGCTCATGATCGCCGCCGCGTCACGCGCCGCCGGCCCCGTCAGCCCCACCGCGTGGGCGAGCCGCCGGACCTGGAACGGCGCGAGCCCGAGCCCGGGATGGACGTGGGCCCGGTGGATCAGCTCCGGGGTCGCCGCCGCCACCGCCTCGATGTCCATCCCGCCCGACGCGCTCGCCATCATCACCGGCCGGCCCGCCGACCGGTCCACCAGCACCCCCAGATAGAGCTCGGTCGCCACGTCGAGAGCTTCCTCGACAAGCAGCCGCCGGACGACCCGGCCGCCCGGCCCGGTCTGGGGCGTCACCAGGGTCATCCCCAGGATCTCGCCCGCGATCCGCTCCGCCTCGGCGGCGTCCCCGGCCACCTTGACGCCCCCGCCCTTGCCGCGGCCGCCCGCGTGGATCTGGGCCTTGACGACGACGCGCCCCCCGAGCCGGCGGGCGACGGCCCCCGCCTCGGGGGCCGAGAACGCCGGCTCGCCGCGGGGGACCGCGACGTCGTGGCGCGCGAGCAGGGCCTTGGCCTGGTACTCGTGGATCTTCACGGTGAATTCCGTCGGCAACCGCCGGCGGCGCCGAACGCCGCCGGACGTCCCTCGAGGCTCCGCACCGCTTCCGCGGCGCAGGCTCCTCCTACCTCCTACAGACCGAGAACCTCGACGAGCTCCTTCACGGCTGCCGCCGACCGGTTCAGCGCTGCCTGCTCGCCGGGCTCGAGGGCAATCTCGATCACCTGCTCGGCCCCGCCCGCGCCCAGCTTCACCGGAACCCCCACGAAGAGGTCCCGGATGCCGTACTCGCCCTGCAGGTAGACCGCGCACGGCAGGATCTTCTTCTTGTCCTTCAGGATCGCCTCGACCATCTCCACCGCGGCCGAGCCCGGCGCGTAGTAGGCGCTGCCGGTGCCCAGCAGCTTGACGATCTCGGCCCCGCCGTTGGCGGTCCGGTCGCAGATGGCGTCGACGGTCGCGGCGTCGAGAAGCTGCGTGATGGGAATCCCCGCGACGGTGGAGAAGCGCGGCAGGGGCACCATGGTGTCGCCGTGGCCCCCGAGCACGAACGCGTGGGTGTTCTCGACCGACACGTTCAGCGCGTCGGCGATGAACGAGCGCATGCGGGCCGAGTCGAGCACCCCGGCCATGCCGACGACGCGTTCGCGGGGGAACCCGCTAGCCCGGTACACCACCTGGCACATCGCGTCGAGGGGGTTCGTCACCGGGACGATGATGCAGTCGGGCGAGTGCTTGACGACCTCGGCCGTGACGGACCGGATGATGCCCGCGTTCTTGTTCAGCAGGTCGTCGCGGCTCATGCCCGGCTTGCGGGCGAGGCCGGCGGTGATGACCACGATGTCCGACCCCGCCGTATCCGCGTAGTCGTTGGTGCCGAGCACCCGCGAGTCGGAACCCTCGATGGGGCAGGCCTCGAGCATGTCGAGCCCCTTGCCCTGCGGCACGCCCTCGAGGATGTCGAGGACCACGACATCGGCCAGCTCCTTGTCGGCGATGCTCCTCGCCGCGGTGGCGCCGACGTTGCCCGACCCGATGACGCTGACTTTTCGATTCATGACGCGTTCAGTACCCCTTTCACCGCCGGCCGTCCGGCGACGGACGCTGCCCGTCCGCCAGGCGCTACGCCGGGCATCGCGCCGTGGCGCGAAAGCAGCATCGTCCCCGGGAACCGTGGAACCCTGGTGGAATCGCCCCGACGGCGGTCCGCGAACCGCCCGTTTCCGGGGCCGTTGATCGCGTGGTGGGCGAACCTCCGCGAGCGGCCGCCTATTATACTGCGGTACACTTCCCCTCACGCCCGGCCGCTCCCGGCCGCGCACGAGGGTCTCGCCGCCGCCGGCGCCCCGCCGCGCGCGCTGATGCGGCGGGGCCTCGCCCACGGGCCGCCAGCCGTCCGCCGGCGTCCTCGCCGGCACCGGTCGGACCCGGAGACTCACCACAACTTCATCGAGAGAAGCGAGCACTGCATGAAGATCGTCATCGCCGATCCCCTGCCGCCGTCGGCGGCTGACCTGCTCCGCAACCAGGGGTGGACCGTCGACGCGGAGGCCGGCCGCCCCCGGCCGCGGCTGGAGGCCGACCTCTCGGACGCCGACGCCCTGATCGTCCGAAGCGCAACGCGGGTGGACGCGGGGCTGCTGGCGACCTCGCCCCGGCTCAGGATCGTCGCGCGCGCCGGCACCGGCGTCGACAACGTCGACCTCGACGCCGCGAGCGCGAACGGCGTGCTGGTGGTCAACGCCCCGGGGGCCAACAGCGTCAGCGTGGCCGAGCACACCATGGCCTTGCTGCTCGCCTCGGCCCGGTCGGTGGCCCACGCCGACGCGCGGCTCAAGGCGGGCCGGTGGGAGAAGAAGCGCCTGACGGGGGTCGAGGTGCGCGGCAAGACCCTCGGCGTCGTCGGCCTCGGCCGCATCGGCCGCGAGGTCGTGCACCGCGCCCACGCGTTCGGCATGCGCTGCGTCGCGCACGACCCCTTCATCGCGGGCCAGGTCGCCGCCGACCTCGACGTCGAGCTCCTGGAGCTGGACGATCTGTGCCGGGCCGCCGACTTCATCACCCTGCACGTGCCGTCCACCGACTCCGGGCCGCTGTTCACGGCCGAGCGGCTGGCCCGCTGCAAGCCGTCGGCCCGCATAGTCAACACCGCGCGCGGCGCCCTCATCGACGAGGAGGCCCTCGCCGACGCCATCGAGCGCGGCGCCATCGGCGGGGCCGGGCTCGACGTCTTCCAGGTCGAGCCGCCGCCCGACGGGCGCCTCGTCGGCCTGCCCCAGGTCGTCACCACCCCGCACATCGCCGGGTCGACGCACGAGGCCCAGGAGCTGGTGGGGCTGGAGACGGCGGCCTGCGTGCGCGACTACCTCGGCGCGGGCATCGTGCGCAACGCCGTCAACTACCCCTCGCTCGGCCCCGAGGAGCTGAAGCGCATGCAGCCCTACGCGGTGCTGGCGCGGCGTCTCGGAACCCTGCTGAGCCACATCGGCGACGAGCGCCCCGAGGCCCTCGCCCTCCGCTACTACGGCGGGCTCGCCGAGGGCGACAACGAGCCGCTCGTCGGCGCGAGCCTCGTCGGCTTCTTCGGATCGACGGTGGACAACGTCACCCCCATCAACGCGCGGGCGGTGGCCCGCGACCGCGGCATCGAGGTCATCGAGTCGCGCAGCTCGCGGAACCGCAACTTCACGAACCTGATCTCGATGAAGCTCCACACCGCCCGGGGCGAGCACTGGGTCGAGGGGGTCCTGTTCGAGCGGGCGGGGCCGAGGCTGGTCCTGCTCGACGGCGTGCAGATCGAGGCCCCCCTGGAGGGCACCCTCGTGGTGGTCCGCAACGACGACCAGCCGGGCGTGATCGGCGAGGTGGGCGGGATTCTCGGCCGCCACGGCATCAACATCGAGACGTTCGCGCTGGGCCGGGGGGCGTCGGGGGGCGGCGCGGTAGCGGTGGTCAAGATCGATCAGGAGGACGGCGGCGCCCCGGGAGTCACCGCGGACGTGCTCCAGGAGATCGAGGCGGTCTCCGCCGTGAAGCAGGCGTCGCTGATCTCCACCTGGGGAACCTGAGGCGCTGGCCCGCCCGTTCGTCGCCTTCGGCTCCGCCGGGCGCCCGCCCAAACCTGCACGAGACCGCGCCGTTCCGCGGCGCGGTCTCCTCGCCCGCCCACCGCCGCTTGCGGCTCCGCTGGGCGCCCAGCCAAACCTGCAGGAGTCCGCCCCGTTCCACGGAGCGCACTCCTATCGGAGGGTCAGCCGGAACGAGGCCCGACGGGCGGGATCGAACAGCTCGACCGCGTCGTCGTCGACGCGCTGCACCTGGTAGGGTCCCGGCACTTCGTCGCCGACCTGCGCCAGCAGCACCTGTCCGTCCACGGAGAGGATCGCGGTCCGGAGAGGACCGGACGGGGCCGCTTCGGTCGCGATGCCGGCGAGCGACACCCGGAGCGGGACCGCCGGCGCGGCGGCGGCCGGGCCCCGGGCCCACCCGTCCGGCACGACCGTCCCGGACCCGCCGGGGATGTCCGCGCGGCGCCGCGGGGCCAGCGTGAACGGGTTGCGGACCACCGGCCGCGGCCGGGGCGCCCGCTCCAGCCAGGCGGCCATCCGCGCCACCTCCCGGTCGAGATCGATGCGCTCGACCGCCGCCGGGCCGGTCGGCGGCGCCGGTGACGCCTGCGACGGCAAAGGCGCCGATGCTCCGCCGAGCGGCGGGGACGGGAGCCCTCCCGGCGTCGTCCCCGCGGCCGAGGACAGCCAGGCGGCCAGGAGCGCCGCGCCGCCGGCCCACAGCGACAAACGCGTCTTGCTCATCGCAAAAACAGCCGAGAGCCGGGAAGCCCTCTCTCAAATGCGCTACGAAGCCGTGGCGCGGCCTGTCTGCGTCACCCTCGGGTATCGACTCGCCAAGCCACCCTGGACGCGATCCCTCGTCGATTCCCATCGTACCACGTCGGGCACGCCGCGGCGGGCCCGCGCCGGCCACGACCGAGCACAGCAAGGCACCCGGTCGGCGCGGGACCGGACAGAACGGGTGTCCATGCGGTCCGTGGTAGGATTCGCTGTGCGCCCCGCGACGCTCCCCTCCCTCCCCAACTCACCCGCCGCCGGAGGAACCGTCGCCATCATTCCCGCCCGCTACGCATCGACCCGGTTGCCGGCCAAGCCGCTGGCGGACATCGGCGGCCGGACGATGATCGAGCACGTCTACCGGCACGCGGCCGACGCCCGTTCGGTCGACCGCGTCCTCGTCGCGACCGACGACGACCGGATTGCGCGGGCGGTGACCGCGTTCGGCGGCGATGTGCGCATGACCCGCCCCGATCACGCGTCGGGCACCGACCGCCTCGCCGAGGCCGCGGCGGGCCTCGACTGCGACCTGGTCGTCAACGTGCAGGGGGACGAGCCCCTCATCGCCCCCGAGGTCATCGACGCCGCCGTCGCGGCCGCGGCCGACCCGGCGGTGGCGATGTCCACCCTGCGCTGCCCTCTCGCGGGCGCCGACGCCTGGCGCGACCCCGACGTCGTCAAGGTCGCCGTCGACCGGGCGGGCTGGGCCCTGTTCTTCTCCCGCGCGCCGATCGGCGCCGGCCTCGGCGCGACCGCCGCGCCGCCCGCCGCCGTGGACAAGCACCTCGGGCTCTACGTCTACCGCCGGCCGTTCCTGCTGGCCCTGAGCCGCCTCGAGCCCACCCCGCTCGAGCGCGCCGAGCGCCTCGAGCAGCTCCGCGCCCTGGAGCACGGCCACCGCATCATGACCACGCGCATCGACGACGACCCCATCGGCGTCGACACGCCCGCAGACCTCGACCGCGTGCGCCGACGTCTCGCGGCCGGAGCCCCGGCATGAGCAAACCGATACTCAACGACGCGGGCCGGCCGGTGAAGTTCATCTTCGTCACCGGCGGCGTCGTGTCGTCCCTCGGCAAGGGACTGGCCGCCGCCTCGATCGGCTGCCTGCTGGAAGGCCACGGCTACCGGGTGACGCTGCAGAAGCTCGACCCCTACGTCAACGTCGACCCGGGCACCATGAGCCCCTACCAGCACGGCGAGGTCTACGTGACCGACGACGGGGCCGAGACCGACCTCGACCTCGGGCACTACGAGCGCTTCACGAACACCCTGACCACCAAGAACCACAACTGGACCACCGGCCAGATCTACCTCTCGGTGATCCAGAAGGAGCGCCGCGGCGACTACCTCGGCGGCACCGTGCAGGTCATCCCCCACATCACGAACGAGATCAAGGACTGCATCCGCACCGTGGCCCACGACGTGGACATCGTGCTGGTGGAGGTCGGCGGCACCGTCGGCGACATCGAGAGCCAGCCGTTCCTCGAGGCCATCCGGCAGTTCCGGCAGGACGTCGGCCGGGACCACACCCTCTACGTCCACCTGACCCTGGTGCCGTTCATCGGGGCGGCGGGCGAGCTCAAGACCAAGCCGACGCAGCACAGCGTCCGCGACCTGCGGTCGATCGGGATTCAGCCCGACATCCTGCTGTGCCGCACCGACCGCGTCCTGCCCGCCGAGCTCCGCGGCAAGATCGCGCTCTTCTGCGACGTCGACGAGGACGCGGTGATCACGGCCAGGGACATCTCGAGCATCTACGAGGTCCCCCTCGTCCTCGCCGGCGAAGGTCTCGACCGCAACGTGCTCCGGCGTCTGCAGTTGCCCGACTCGGAACGATCGATGGACGCATGGCAGTCGCTGGTCGACAGCCTGCGGCACCCCCTCGACCGTCTCCGCATCCACGTCGTCGGCAAGTACGTCGGCTACGAGGACTCCTACAAGAGCCTCAACGAGGCGCTGTACCACGGCGGCTTCCGGCATCGGCTCGCCGTCGACATCCAGTGGGTCGAGGCGGAGGCGCTCGAGGCCGACGGCGGCGACGACCTGCTCGCCGGCGCCGACGGCATCCTCGTCCCCGGCGGGTTCGGCGACCGCGGCACGGGCGGCATGATGCGCGCCGCCCGCATCGCCCGCGAGGAGCGCATCCCGTACTTCGGCATCTGCTACGGCTTCCAGTGGGCGGCGGTCGAGTTCGCCCGCAACGTGTGCGGGCTCGGCGGCGCCGACTCCACCGAGTGCAACCCCGACGCCGCGCACAGGGTCATCTACAAGCTGCGCGACCTGCTCGGCGTCGACGACCTCGGGGGGACGATGCGGCTGGGCCGCTACCCGTGCGAGCTATCCCCGGGATCGCGCGCGCGCGCCATCTACGGGACCGGCGAGGTGCACGAGCGCCACCGGCACCGCTACGAGTTCAACCGGGAGTACGAGGCAACCCTGGCCGAGCACGGCCTCGTCATCTCCGGGCAGTCGCCGGATCGCCGCTTCGTCGAGACCATCGAGCTCCCCGACCACCCCTGGTACGTGGCGGTCCAGTTCCATCCCGAGTTCCGGTCCAAGCCGCTCGATCCGCACCCGCTGTTCGCCGACTTCGTGCGGGCGAGCCACGAGCACAAGGTCGCGGCGGCGCGGTCGGGGGAGGCGCGGCCCGCGGTCCACGAACCGTGAGGGCGGCCGGTCGGGGCGACGAGCGGACCCGTGGGCGCGCGAGCCGGCGCCGAGGCGCCGCGCCTCTCCCGCACCGCCGGACCCGGACCGGGCGTCAAGGTCGAGCTCTGCAGCGTGGGGGAGTCCGCCGGGGGCGTCCGCGGGCAGGGCCTCGCCCCCTCGGGTCCAGGCGGTGCTGCGGCCGGCAAATCGCAGCCGAACCCTATCGCCGGGCCCACCGCGGGCGTCCGACGCCCCCCGGTAGGCGCCCCCCTATAATGGTCGCGTGTCCGTCGTGAACATCGGTGACGTGTCCGTCGGCGACGGTGGGCCGCCCGCGCTGATCGCGGGCCCGTGCGTCATCGAGAGCGAAGCGCACGCCCTGTTCCTGGGCGGGGCGATCGCGGGCGTCGCCCGGAACCTCGGCATTCCCTATGTCTTCAAGGCATCGTTCGACAAGGCCAACCGCACCTCCGCCCGCTCGTTCCGCGGCCCCGGCCTCGACGCCGGCCTCGCCGCGCTGAGAGCCGTCAAGGAAGCCCATGGGGTGCCCGTCCTGACCGACGTCCACGAGACCGCCCAGGTGGACGCGGTGGCGGAGGTGGCGGACGTCCTCCAGATCCCCGCCTTCCTGTCGCGGCAGACCGATCTGATCGCGGCGGCGGCCGGCACCGGCCGCGCCGTGAACCTCAAGAAGGGACAGTTCCTCGCCCCGGCCGACATGCGCCACGCGGTCGCCAAGGTCACCGCGACCGGCAACCGCCGCGTCCTCGTCACCGAGCGCGGGGTCAGCTTCGGATACCACGACCTCGTCGTCGACTTCCGCGCGTTCCCCCAGCTCCGGGCGCTCGGGGTCCCGGTGGTGTTCGACGTGACGCACAGCCTGCAGTTGCCGGGCGCCGGCGACGGCGTGACCGCGGGCCAGGCCGAGTACATCGAGCCGATGGCCGCGGCCGGCGCCGCCGCCGGGGTCGACGCCCTCTTCCTCGAGATCCACGAGGAGCCCGCGCGGGCGAAGAGCGACGCGCAGAACGCGCTCCGGCTCGACCGGCTCCAGCCGCTGCTCGAACGAGTGCTGCGGATAGCCGAGGCGGCGAGGACTCCCGGGGATTCGACCCCATGAACGCCGGCGGGGCGCCGGTCGACCGGGAGCGCGCCCAGCGGAGCCGCCAGGCGACGGCGGGCGGACCCATGGACGCCGGCGGGGCGCCGGTCGACCGGGAGCTGGCGCGGCAGGTCATCGAGACCGAGGCGGCCGCGGTGGGAGCCCTGGCGGACCGGCTCGACGACCGGTTCGACGCCGCGGTCCGCCTGCTCGACGCCTGCGCGGGGCGGGTCATCGTCACCGGCATGGGCAAATCCGGGATCATCAGCCGCAAGATCGCGGCCACCCTGGCCAGCACCGGCACCCCGGCGTTCTTCCTGCACCCGGCCGAGGCCGTCCACGGCGACCTCGGCGTCGTGCAGGACGACGACGTCGTCGTGGCCCTGTCGCACAGCGGCGAGACGAACGAGATCCTGCGCCTGATCGACACCATCCGGCGGGTCGGGGCCCGGCTCGTCTGCCTGACCGGCGCCCCCGGGTCGACCCTCGCGCGCAGCGCCGACGTCGCCCTCGACTGCGGCGTCCGCGCCGAGGCGTGCCCCCTGAACCTCGTGCCGACGGCCAGCACCACCGCCGCGCTCGCCCTCGGCGACGCCCTCGCCATGACCCTGCTCGTCCGGAAGGGCTTCCGCCAGGAGGACTTCGCCCACCTGCATCCCGGCGGCGGGCTCGGCAAGCGCCTGATGCCGGCCGGCCGCCTCATGCACGCCGGCGACGACGTCCCGGTGGTCCCGGTCACCGCCCCGATGTCCGCGGCGGTCCGCGAGATGAGCGACAAGAAGCTCGGCATGACCTGCGTGGTTGACCCGGCGGGACGGCTCGCCGGCGTCATCACCGACGGCGACCTGCGGCGGGAGCTCGCGGCGGCTCGGCCGCTGTCGGCCCGCACCGCCGGGGACGTCATGTCGCCGGCGCCGCACACGATCGCCGCATCGACCCTCGCCGCCCGCGCCCTGCACCTCATGGAGACCCATCGCATCACCGCCCTCGTGGTGGTCGGCGACGCCCGTCGGGTCGAGGGGGTCGTCCACCTCCACGATCTCTGGCGCACGGAGCTGTTCTGATGGGCGACTCGGTGGGGCTGCTGGTGGCGCTCGTGGCCCTCCTCGCGGGTCTCGCCGCGGGCAAGGCCTGGGAGCGCTACAAGCTCCGCGCGGGACGCTGGATCGACCTTCGCCGGGCCCGCGAGTCGCCCCGCTACCTGCTGGGGCTCAACATGCTGGTGTCCAACCAGCTCGACCCCGCCATCGAGGAGCTGAGCACCGCGGTCGGCCTCGACGCCGACGCCCTCGAGCTGCACCTGATACTCGGCAACCTGTACCGGGAGAAGGGACAGGTCACCCGCGCGATCCAGCTTCACCAGCAGGCGCTGCAGCGGCCCAAGCTGACGAGGGGCGAGCAGGCGTACCTGCTGCTCTGCCTCGGGCTCGACTTCAAGCGCGGCGGCTTCGTCGACCGGGCCCTCGAGGCCTTCACGGAGGTGCTGCGCATCGACGGCGACAACCGGCAGGCGCTGTCGAACCTCGAGAAGCTGCACGAGGAGCAGCAGCAGTGGCACGAGGCCCGCGCCGTCCGGCAGCGGCTCGCGGCGCTGGCCGGGCCCGGCGAACGGCCGAGGCACCAGGCCATACTGGCGTTCCTGGAGACCCGCCTCGGCGTGCAGGCGCTGGAGCAGGCCGACTCGGCCGAGGCGGTGTCGCGGTTCGAGGCGGCGATCGCCCTCGACGAGCGCGCCGTCCCCGCCTACCTCGCCCTCGGCGACCTGCAGCGCCGCGAGGGCCGCCTCGCCGAGGCCGTCGCGACCTGGGACCGCGTTCCCGGGGTCGCGCCGGACCGCGCCTACCTCATCCTCGACCGGGTCGAGCGCGCGAGCCGCGAGCTGGGCGACGACGAGCGCTTCCCGGCCCTGTGCCGCCGCCTCATCGATGCCAATCCGCAGGACTGGCGCGCCCGGCTGGCGCTGGGCCGGCACCTCGCGGACCGCGGCGATCCGTCGGCGGCGCTCGACCTGCTCTACGAGTCGCTGGCGCACAACCCGCACGCGATGAGCGTGCACCAGGTCGTGTGGCAGGCCCTCGCCGCCCTCCGCTTCGACGAGTCCCGGGTCCGCCGCTACATGGACCTGATGCGCGGCGCGGTGTTCTATCGGGACCCCCACGTGTGCATGCAGTGCCGCTATCGCAGCACCGAGCTCCTGTGGCAGTGCCCGCAGTGCCACGAGTGGAACACCTTCGTCGAGGAGCGGATCACCCCGGCCGAGGAGAACTGACGAGATGCGAAGCGGCGCGCCTGTCACGGCCCACAGGCCCCCCGGACCGCGCGGCACCCCGGTCGGCGAGGACGGGCGATGCGGGTGGTGCTGACCGGCGGCATCGCCACCGGCAAGAGCCGCGTGCTCGATCGCCTCGCGGCCGCCGGGGTGCCGACCTCCGACGCGGACCGGTGGGCCCACGAGGCGATGGCGCCGGGCGGGCCGGCGTGGCAGGACGTGCGCGACCGCTTCGGGCCGGACGTGATCGACGCCGAGGGGCGCATCGACCGGCGCCGGCTCGGCGCCGTCGTCTTCGCCGACGACGCGGCCCGGGCCGACCTGAACGCCATCGTGCATCCCCGCGTGCGGGCCGCCATCGGCGGCTGGTTCGACGAGATCGAGCGGCGCCCCGGCCACCGGTTCGGCGTCGTCGCGATACCCTTGTTCTTCGAGAGCGCGCGGACGGAGTCGTTCGATCGGGTCATCGTGACCGCCTGCGGGCGCGCGGCGCAGGTCGCGCGGGTGGTCGCGCGCGGCTTCAGCCGGGACGAGGCCCAACGCCGCATCGCCGCCCAACTGCCGACCGAGGAGAAGGTGCGCCGGGCCGACCACGTGATCCGGACGGACGGGACCCTGGCCGACACCGACCGGCAGGTGGACGCGGTGCACTGCGCGCTGGTGGCGTCGTCGAAGGCGGCCACGGAACCAGGGCCGGGGTCGGAACGTAGAGAATAGCGGCGGGCGTGACGGGTGGAGTGCGGCCAATGCCGGCCGGAGAGCGTCCGGGGACGGGGCGATGAACGAGACCGAGGCGTTGGTGCAAATCCGGGACCTGCACAAGCGGTTCCAGCGCGGATCCGAGCGGATCGACGTCCTGCAGGGGGTCGACATCGACCTTCCGCGAGGAGACTACCTCGCCCTGATGGGCCCGTCGGGCTCGGGCAAGACGACCCTGCTCAACCTGCTCGGCGGCCTCGACACCCCGAGCGACGGATCGGTGACGGTGGGCGGCGACCGCATCGACCGCATGTCGGGCGGCAAGCTCGCGCGCTGGCGGGCGCGGCACATCGGCTTCGTCTTCCAGCTCTACAACCTGCTGCCGGTGCTCACGGCCGAGCGCAACGTCGAGCTGCCCCTGCTGCTGACCTCGCTCTCGCGGGCCGAGCGCCGCCGCCACGTCGCCACCGCCCTCGAGGTCGTCGGCCTGTCTCACCGCGCCAAGCACTACCCGCGCCAGCTCTCGGGCGGGCAGGAGCAGCGCGTCGGCATCGCCCGGGCCATCGTCACCGACCCGACGCTCCTCCTCTGCGACGAGCCCACCGGCGACCTCGACCGGAAGTCGGGCAACGAGATCCTCGACCTGCTGCACGCGCTCAACACCGACCACGGCAAGACCATCGTGATGGTGACGCACGACGCCCACGCCGCCGACCGTGCGCAACGCACCCTCCACCTCAACAAGGGCGTGCTCTCGACGGAGCCGGAGTCATGAAGTTCCTGCCCCTCGTCTGGAAGAACCTGTTTCGGCGCAGGGTCCGCACCCTGTTCACGGTGCTGTCGATCGTGGTGGCCTTCGTCCTGTTCGCGTACCTCGCGGCCATCCGCGTCGCGTTCGGCTCCGGGGTCGAGGTGGCGGGGGCGGACCGCATGCTCGTCATCCACAAGGTCTCCCTCGTCCAGCCCCTCCCCGAGAGCTACCTCGGGCGCATCGCGTCGATCGACGGGGTCGAGGACATCAGCCACATGTCGTGGTTCGGCGGCGTCTACCAGGACCCGCGGAACTTCTTCGCGCAGTTCGCGGTCGACCCCGAGAGCTACCTCCGGCTCTACCCCGAGGTCGTGCTGACCGACGCGGAACGCGAGGCGTGGCTGCGCAACCGGACCGGCGCCATCGTCGGCCGGTCGACCGCCGACCGGTTCGAGTGGGAGGTCGGCGACCGTATTCCGCTCCAGGGGACCATCTTCCGGACCCGCGACGGCCCGACCTGGGAGTTCACCATCGACGGCATCTACGAGGCGGGGGTCGAGGGCTACGACACGTCGACGTTCCTCTTCCACCACGAGTACATGATGGAGGCCAACGACCTCGGCCAGCGCTTCATCGGCCAGTTCATCATCCGCGTCGACGACCCCGCGCGGTCGGCCGACGTCGCCGCCGCCATCGACACGCGCTTCGCCAACTCGCCGGCCGAGACCCGGACGTCGACCGAGCAGGCGTTCCTGCAGGGGTTCGCCGACCAGATCGGCAACATCGGGGCCATCGTCACCGCCATCCTGGGCGCGGTCTTCTTCACCATCCTGCTGATCACCGCCAACACCATGGCGCAGTCCATCCGCGAGCGGACCGGCGAGCTGGCGGTGCTGAAGACCCTCGGCTTCACCGACCGCGGCGTGCTCGCCCTGGTGCTCGCCGAGTCGCTCGCCATCGCGTTGGCGGGGGGCGCGGCCGGCCTCGGCCTCGGCTTCCTGCTCATCGACCTCGGCGACCCGACCGGCGGATTCCTGCCGACGTTCGTCGTCCCGCGCCGCGACCTCGCGATGGGGGGCGTCCTCGTGGTCCTGCTCGGCCTCGCGGCCGGCGCCCTGCCCGCCGTGCAGGCGACGCGGCTGCGCATCGTCGACGCGTTGCGGAAGGTGTAGCCATGCGATTCGCCCTCGGTCTCACGGCCGGCGCCCTGCCCGCCGTGCAGGCGACGCGGCTGCGCATCGTCGACGCGTTGCGGAAGGTGTAGCCATGCGATTCCTCGCCCAGGTCGTCACGATGATCGTGCTCACGCTGCGCACCGTGCCGCAGCGCGCCGGCTCGTCCCTCGTCGCGGTGACGGGCGTGGCCGGGGTCGTGGTGGTCTTCGTGGCGGTGCTCTCCATCGCCGAGGGGTTCCGCGCCGCCCTCGCCGGGGCCGGGTCGCCCGACACCGCCATCGTCATGCGGGGCGGCAGCGACACCGAGCTGAGCAGCATCCTGCCCCTCGAGAGCACCCGGGTCATCAGGGACGCGCCCGGCGTGCGCCGGTCGGCGGAGGGCGCGGTCGCCTCGGCCGAGCTGTTCGTGGTCGTCGACGTGCCCAAGCGCAGCACGGGAACCCCGGCCAACGTCCCCCTGCGCGGCGTCGAGCCGGCCGCCTTCGGGGTGCGGGACGAGGTGCGCATCGTCGAGGGGCGCACCTTCCGGCCCGGCAC
Organism: Vicinamibacterales bacterium; assembly: GCA_965261285.1. Lineage (GTDB taxonomy): Bacteria > Acidobacteriota > Vicinamibacteria > Vicinamibacterales > UBA8438 > JAJEEA01. Next base: position 2,381,970 of record OZ253457.1, read on the forward strand.
CAACGAGATCATCGTGGGCCGTAGCGCCGCCGCCCAGTTCGCGGGCATCGACCTCGGGTCGACCCAACGGTGGGGCGAGAGCGCGTGGGAGGTCGTCGGCATCTTCGAGGCCGGCGGCACCATCGCCGAGTCCGAGATCTGGTGCGACGCCCGCGTGCTCCAGCCCGCCTATCGCCGCGGCGACTCGTTCCAGTCGGTCTACGCGCGCCTCGAGTCGGCCGACGCGTTCGACACGTTCAAGGACGCCCTGACCACCGATCCCCGCCTCGACGTCATGGTCGAGCGCGAGGAGGACTACTACCTCGGGCAGACCGAGGCGGTCACCGCCATCATCACCGGCATCGCCGGCGTCATCGCGTTCCTCATGGGCATCGGCGCCGTGTTCGGCGCCATCAACACGATGTACACGGCGGTGGCCAGCCGGACCCGCGAGATCGCGACCCTGCGCGCCCTCGGGTTCTCCAGCGGGCCGGTGGTCGTCTCGGTGATGGCGGAATCGGTGGCCCTCGCCGTCGTCGGCGGGTCGCTCGGCGGGCTCATCGCCTGGGCCGGGTTCAACGGCTACCAGACCGCCACCATCAACTGGCAGACGTTCAGCCAGGTGGCGTTCGCGTTCCGGGTCACCCCCGCCCTGCTCGCCCAGGGCATCACCTGGGCCGTCGTGATGGGTTTCTTGGGCGGCCTCTTCCCCGCCATCCGCGCCGCGCGGCTGCCGGTGGCCACGGCCCTGCGGGAGCTGTAGAGAGGGTCAGGGAATCGCGCCGACCTCACGACGAGCCGGGAACCAATCACGGCAACCGGTACGCAACGAGCGACGGCACGTCACCGCCCACGGTGACGGCGATGTACTGGCGCCCGTCGAGCATGTAGCTCATCGGCGTGCCGATGGCGCCGCCCGGCAGGTCGACCGATCCGCGCAGCTCGCCGGTCGCCTTGTCGTACGCCACGAGCCGGGGGCCGTCGCCGGCGCCGCCCGCGGTGAGGGTGTAGACGAGCAGGGTCCGGGTCACCAGGGGGCCGTTGCGGCCCGCATCGCCGCCGAGCGGGGGCAGGTCGAGGTCGCGCAGCCGCGGGTGGTTGCGGAAGCGGTTGCCGTCGCCGGTCGGGGTCATCCAGCGGTGCTCGCCGGTGTGCATGTCGATGGCGGTCATGCGCGAGTACGGCGGCTTCCACAGGGGCAGCCCGCCGGGCATCTGCGGCCGGCGGCGCAGGTTGCCGCCGCCGAGGAACGGCGCGCCGCCCCGGCTGAGGAGATAGCGCAGGTTGGAGTCGTCGGCCGCCTCGGGCTCGCGGAACCGCATGACCGAGTGCAGGTTGCGCGACGGCACGTAGAGCAGGCCGGTCTCGGGGTCGACCCCCGCCCCGCCCCAGCTCGCCCCGCCGCCGGCGCTGGGGCGGAAGACGGTGCCCCGCAGGGAGAGCGGCGTGTAGAGGGGCCCGAGCCGGAAGCCCTCCACCGCGTCGACGGCCATCTGCCGGATCTCGGGCGTGAAATCCACGAGATCGTCGACGAGCGCCCCCTGGTACTCGAAGGGCGCGGGCCGGCTGGGGAACGGCTGGGTCGGGGCCAGCAGCTCGCCCTCGAGGTCGGTGTCGGTGGCCACCGGCCGCTCCTCGATGGGCCAGACCGGCTCGCCCGTCACCCGGTCGAACACGTAGACGAAGCCCTGCTTGGTGACCTGGGCCACCGCCTTCACGGGCCTCCCGTCGACCACGACGTCGATCAGGTTGGGGCCGGTGGGGTTGTCGTAGTCCCAGACGCCGTGGTGCACCAGTTGGAAGTGCCACACGCGCTGGCCGGTCTCCATGTCCACCGCGACCAGGCTCTCCGCGAACAGGTTGTCGCCGAGCCGGTGGCCGCCGTAGTAGTCGGACGTCGGCGTGCTCGTCGGCAGGTAGACGTAGCCCAGCTCGGGGTCGGCGGCGATGTTGCCCCAGACGTTGGTGTTCCCCGAGTAGCGCCACGCCTCGTTCAGCCAGGTGTCGGCCCCGTAGGCGTCGGCGCTCTGGGGCACCATGTGGAAGTCCCAGCGGTGGCGCCCGGTCCGCGCGTCGTAGGCCCGCACGTAGCCGGGGGCGTTCTCGCGCCGGCTGAGGTAGTCGTGGACCGACGATCCGACGACCACGGTGTCCCCCACCACGAGGGGCGGCGACCGGGACGGCGGGGGCAGCCGGCTCGGGTTCTCGCGCGCCCGCGGCAGCCCCGCCTCGAGGCTGACGCCGCCGCCCTCGCCGAACCCGGCCGCGGGCAGGCCCGTCGCCGCGTCGACGGCGGTGAGCCGGCCGTCGCCGGTGCCCCAGATGACGTGGGCGTCTCCACCGCTCTCCCAGTACGCCACCCCGCGGTGGTTCCAGGGGGCGGGCAGGGGCGGGCTGCCCTGCTCGTACACGCGCGGGTTGTAGACCCACGCCGTCTCGCCGGTGCGCGCGTCCACCGCCGCCGCCTGGTAGATCGGCGTCGCCAGATACAGCCGCCCCCCGGCCATGACGGGCGTGGCCGACAGCCGGGCGATGCTCGGCCGCGTCACCCACCGGTCGGGATCGGCCGCCTCCAGCCGGTCGAACACCGTCGCGGCGGGGGCCAACGCCACCCCCGGCCCGCTCTCGACCGGAAGCTGCGCGTCGGCACTGCGCCAGCGCCACGCCGGCTCGAGGGTCTCGAAGTTGTCGGCGTCGATCTGGTCCAGGGGTGCGTACCGCGTGCCCTGGGGGTCCGCGGCATACGAGCGCCATTCCCAGTCGCCGCCCCCCGGCTGCGCCGCGGCCACCGCGGCCGACAGGCAGACCGCCGCGAGCGCCGACGCCAGTCGCGTCATCGGCACCGAAGGCCTCTCTCTCTGTGGCGGCTGCAGCCTTCCGCAGCCGGCAGTCCTCCCGAAGCCGCCGGGACGCCGCCGGCGCCCCGGCGCTTGCCGGCTAGAAGAGCGCCGTCGGGCGCCGCTTCCAGTCGGGCATGATGCCCTCCATCGCTTCGACGTGCGAGCCGGCCTGCGTCAGCAGGTGATGCAGGTCGTTCCCGATGCTGATCAGGCTGAAACCCTGCTCGCGGAACTCGGCCACGCGGTCGGTGCCGAACAGGAACAGCCCGAGGATCACGTTGTTGCGGCGCGCCGCCGCCTTCAGCGCGTCGGTCGCCTCCTTCAGCTCGGGCGACGTGTACATGTGGGGGAACTCGTACTTCTCGTAGAGCCCCATCGACATGCACAGGTCGTTCTGCCCCAGGAACAGGATGTCGACGCCCGGCACCGCCGCGATGTCGTCGATGTTCCGGATGCAGTCCGCCGTCTCCACCTGCAGGGCGCAGATGATGTTGTCGTTGGCGGGCCCGGCGTAGCCGAGCAGCCCGGCCTTGTTCATGCTGCGCTGCGGGAAGTACACCGAGCGCGTCCCCGCCGTCGGGTACCGCGTGCAGCTCACGGCCTGGCGGGCCTCGTCGGCGTTGTTGATGTAGGGCACGAGCACGCCATCGGAGCCCACGTCCAGCGCCTGCTGGATGCCGGCGCGGTCGCCGTAGCCGGTCACCCGCACCAGCGACTTCGCGCCGCCGCTGCCGATGGCCCCGACCATCGTGGACAGCGTCTCGTATCCCATCGGGCCGTGCTGCGAGTCGATCAGCAGCCAGTCGTAGCCGCTGTGGGCGAGCTGCTCGACCGCGGTCGGGCTGTGCGAATTGATGAACAGGCCCATCTTCGGCTGGTTGTTCCTCAGTGCGGCCTTGAACTCTGCACCGGTCAGGCTGTCGCTCATTCGGTTCTTCTCCTCTGCTCGTCGATCCGTGCTGCGCGACGGAAGGGCGCGTCCATCGTCCGGCCGCTCCATCGCAACCGGCAGGGAGTATACCCGGCGGCGCCGCTCCCGCGGCACGAGAATGATGCAAGTCGAACCGGTGCCTTCGCAGAAACCAGCAACTTCCGCCTGCTCTCGCGACTCGCGGGGTGCATTTCGCCCTGGCGAGAGGCCCCGCACGATCCGGCAGCGGTGGCAGATCGAGTCGTCTGCAGGGTCGGGGGGCTCGGGCGACGGCCACCCGGAGCACAGGATCGACCCGCCGAGCCTCGGGCAGGTCGCAGCCCGCGCACGCCACTTTCGTCGGTCGCGAAGTCGCCCCCAGCCCCCGCCGCCTGTCCGACCCCGATCAGTACCGGAACAGATACTGGATCTTGGTGAAGACGGCGCGGTTCGTCTGCAGGTAGCCGCGGTCGATGATGTTCACCTGGTCGTCGTAGAACCGATGGTGCTGCTGGTAGTGATCGTCGTACCCGATGTAGAACGCGGTGCCCGAGTTCACGCGGTAGGTGGCCAGGAAGTTGAGCGCCACCGTTCCGTCCCAGGTGTTGAACTCGGTGATGTTGCGCAGGGCGAGCCGGTCGGTGACCTGGTAGGTGTTGAGGGCGCGGAAGATGTTGACGTTGAAGATCTCGCCGTCCTCGCTCCGCTCGCCGTCGTTGACGCCGGCCGTGAAGAGGCCCAGCGGATCCGTGAACCGGCTCGTCGTGATGTTGATGTTGGTGGCGAAGCGCGACACCGGCCGGAAGTTGATGAACGTGCGGAAGCCGCTCTCGCGCCCGAGGAACGCGTTGGCCCCGTCGAAGTAGATCTCGTCCCCCCAGTCGAAGCCGCCGCCGAACGTCAGCACGCGGTTGGTGTTGACGTTGCCGAACATCCGGTAGCGCCGCTTGTCGAAGTCGATCCCGTAGTAGCGCTCCATGTCCTGGTCGACATCGCAGCTGTAGCGGATGTTCTTCGCGAAGTTGGCGCTGACCCCGGCCCGGAACTGCTCGTCCTCGAGCACCTGGTCGAAGTTGTAGTTGCGGCCGTAGCGGAACTCCGGACCCCAACTGATGACCCACGTCTGCGGCCACCACTCGTACTCGATGTCCGCCTGGGTCTCGCGCTGGTCGGTCCGGCGCACGAACCCGACGTCGGTCCGGAAGTCGGGCGACAGCGCGAACGAGTCGATGGAGTAGCTCAGGTTGCGGCCCCGCTTCCGGAACCCGAAGTCCATCGCGTAGCCGCCGCACGCGGCTGGCGCCTCCACGTCCTCCGTCGACGGACAGGGGTTCACCTGGGGGCCGCTCTGCGCCGCCCGCCGGTCGGTACCGAAGGCCCTGAAGCCCAACTGGTGGGTCGCGCCGATCCGGAAGTTGCTGTCCGCGCCGACGAGGCGGCTGTGCCCGTCGAGGAACTCGCGGTCGGTGACGATGGCCCCGATGAACGACTCGGAGTAGAGGTCGTAGCGGGCACGGCCCACGAAGGTCTGCGCCGACTGGCCGAACGCGGGGTCCAACCGGTCGTCCACGCCCAGGCTCGCCCCCTCGTCGCTGGCGAACAGCACCCCCAGCGTGGTCTTGCCGGCCTTGCCGGTCAGCTTCGCCCCGTACTGCGGGTCGACGATGGTCCGGGTGTGCACGACGGTGACCGGCGCCTGAATCTGGAAGATCTCGGTCCCCTCCAGGAAGAACGGGCGCAGCTCGGGATAGAAGAGGGCGAAGCGCTGGTTCACCTCGACCTGCGGGCGGTCCGACTCGATCTGCGAGAAGTCGGGGTTGAGCGTGAAGTCGGCGATGAGGTTCGGGGTCACGCCGTACTTGAAGTTGGCCCCGAAGTCGGGCTGCGGCTCGCCGTCGACGAGCTGCCCCGCCGCGTCGTCGAACGTGCCGTAGCGGAAGGCCGTGAAGGTGGGCTGCATCTCGAGGTTCCGACTCGTCGACAGGCCCGTCATCCCGTCGAGGACGCCCATCTGGGGCAGGAACCCGGCGATGTCCCGGGAAACGGGCGACCACACGATGGTCTCGTCCTTGCCCCGGATGCGGCGGACGATCTGGAACCCCCACGTGTGGGGCGCGCCGCCGGGCCGCGCCGGATAGCGGAGGCTCTTGAACGGGATGGCCATCTCGGCCGTGTACCCGTCGGCGACGGGCTGGCCGCCGCTCTCGAAGAGGGCGTCCCACGACCGGTCGCCACGGGGAATTCCGCCGCGACCCCCACCGCCGAACCCGCCGCCACCGCCGAAGCCGCCCCCGCGGCCGCCCACGATCGAATCGCCCTGCACGCCGTAGCCGTTCACCGAGAACACGTACGCGCGCTGCTGGTCGAGGAACGTGTCGAAATAGACGGAGATCGTGTCGTCGCCGAAGCCCGCCCGGTCGCGGTCCACGCGATTCGCGCGCATGATGCCCGGGTTGCCGTAGCGGGCATGGAACGCCAGGTACAGGTTCGAGTCGTCGTACGCGAGGTAGACGTCGGTGTCCTCGCTCGCGGGCGCCCCGTCCTGCGGCTCGCGCTGGACGAACTCGGTGATGCGCGCCGCGTTGCTCCAGACGGCATCGTCGAGCAGGCCGTCGACGGTGGGCGGGGTCGTGGTCCGCCGCGGCCGCACCGTCACCCGGCCGGTGAGCACGCCGGCATCGCCGGCCGGCGCGGGGCCGAGGGCCCCGGCCGACGGGGCCGCGGCGTTCGCGTCGAACGGAACCCCTGACCGCGCGGCGACGGGCGCATGGCCGGACTCGCCGCCGCCCCGGGCTCGGACGGCCCCCGCCAACGGGGTCGCGGCGTTCGCGTCGAGCGGACCCGGTGACCGTGCCGCCGCGGGCGGACGGCCGGAACCGACGCCGCCGCGGGCCGCGGACGGGCTCGCGGTCCCCCACCCCCCCACCGGTTCCCGTGCGACCGGCGCGCGGGCGGCCGGCGCCGGTGTCCCCGAGCGAACGAGCCGGGAGAGACCCTCCGGCGCCGATGCCCCCGGGCCAATGACGCGGGCGAGGCCGTCCGACCCCGATGTCCCCGGGGCCGACGCCCCTGGGCGAACGAGCCGGGAGAGACCCTCCGGCGCCGACGTCCCCGGGGGAACGAGCCGGGAGAGACCGTCCGCGACCTCGGCCACGACGCGATCCTGCAGGAGGAACAGGTCGTCGGCGTGACCATCGACCTTGGCGACCTCGCGGAGGGCACCGGTCTCGACGTCGGTGAGGCGCGCGATGATCCGCACCTGGTCGTGCAGCCGCTGGAACTCGCCCCCGACGAGCCACCCGACACCGGCGGCCCGCGCGCGGTCCCGGACCCACGTCTCGTCGTCGAGGGCTCCGTCAGCGACCCCGCCGTCGGCGGCCCCGTCGAACAGCGACTGCCGGTCGACGACGGTCAGAAGGCCCAGCCGCTCCACGCCGGAAACGACGGTCTCGGCAATCCCGATCCCCAGCCAGTCGTCCTCGGGCCGGGCCGAGACGTTCTCGAAGGGGGTCACCGCCACGGCGAGCCCGGCCGGCTCCGCCGAGCCCGCCATGTCGCCGAATGCGAGCGGCTGGGCGTACCCGCTACGTTCGGAACCAGCCAACGCCGCGACCAGGACCCCGACGACGCCGAGCCACAGCGACCTCGGTGAACGCATCGTCACTCCCCCAATACGTTCCGCGCGCCGGTCCCGGGGCCCATGCGGCCCCACTCCCCACACCCGTAGAGACGCCTCGGGCGACCCCGATCTTTCACCGTCGAGCCGAGCCCTCCACCACGCCTCCGGTGTTCCACCGGGCCGGTCCCGGAGATCGAAGGAGCTGGAGAACCGTGGGAGCGCCCCAGGGAATGCAGGAGGCCCGTCAATCACGGGCGGGGGCGGGCGCCATCCCGTCGAGAAGCTCCCCGACGTCCGCCCGCCAGAGGTTCGCGGCGACCTCGGTCAGGCTGTACACCAGGCCCGAGCCGTCCGGGAGCCAGTCGAAGCCGTTGACGTCGCCCTCGCGGGTGAGCCGCGTCGCCGGGCCGCCGGCGGCGGCCACGACGTGCAGCTCGCGGTCGGGCGCCGCGCCGGACAGGAACGCCACGCGCATCCCGTCCGGCGACCAGCGGGGCCGGGTCTCGTCCCCGGCCTCGGCGGTCAGTCGCGTGCCCGCGCCGCCGTCGGCGGAGACGACGTGGATGTCGAAGCCGGCGCCGTCGTGGGACTGGTAGGCGATGCGGCGGCCGTCCGGCGCGTAGTCCATGCGGGCGCTGTAGCCGCCGCGGGTGATCTGCTCGGCCGGGCCGCCGCCCGCGGGCGCCCGCCACACCTGCTCCTGGCCGTCCGCCCCCGGCGACCGGAAGAGCAGCGACCCGCCGTCGGGATGCCACCTGGGGCCGGGCGCCGCGCCCTGCGTCGTCAGGCGCCGGGGGTCGCCGCCGTCAGGCGCGATCAGCCAGACGTCCGATGGGCCGCCGGCCCGGTTGGACGTGAAGGCCAGGGCCGCGCCGTCGGGCGACCACACGGGGCTGACGTCGCGCCCCGGATGCGTCGTCACCGGCCGGGCCTCGCCCCCTTCCGGCGGCACGATCCAGATGTCGCTGTTCCCGCCGCGGCCGGACTCGAAGGCGATGAGGGCGCCGTCCGGCGACCACCGCGGCGCCGCGGCGCCGGCGGGGTGATCGGTGAGCCGCAGCGGCGCACCGCCGCCGGTCGCGACGACGCGCACGTCGCGGGCGCCCCCCCGGCCCGAGAGGAACGCCACCCGCGTCCCGTCCGGCGACACGGCCGGGTCCTCGGCGACATCCGGTCCGGCCGTGAGGGCGGTCGGCGTTCCGCCGTCGACCGGCACCCTCCAGAGCCGCGTCTGCCGCGAGGCGACGCTGAACACCAACGAGGCCCCGTCCCGCGACCAGCGCGGGAACCCCTCCTCGGCGGCATCGTCGGTCACCCGCCGCGCCGCCCCCCCGGCCGCGGGCACGATCCAGACGTCGGCCCGGTTCTCGCGGATCGAGCGGAACGCCACCCAGCGGCCGTCCGGAGACCAGCGGGGGCGCTGGTCGTTCCCCGGCCCCTCGGTCAGCGCGACCGCCGGTCCGCCGTCGCGCGACGTCGCCCAGATGTCCGGCGTGCCGTTGCGGCTCGAGACGAAGACGAGCCGTTCGCCGTCCGGCGACCACTCCACCTGGTCGGGTCCCCCCGGCCCCGCCACCAGCGGCCGGTCGTCGCCGCCGCCCGCGGGCATCACCCGGATGTGGCGGGCGCCGCCGTCGGTGGACACGAACGCGATCTCGCGCCCGTCGGGCGACCAGCGCGCCCAGTCCCGCGAGTTGCCGCTCGTCGTGAGCCGCACCGGCGCGCCGCCGTCGGCCGGCGCCGCCCAGAGATCGACGCGGCCCTCGTCGTTGGCCGAGTACAGCAGGGTGGAGCCGTCGGGCGACCACCGGGGGTCCCGCACGCGTCCGGGGCCGGAGGTCACCCGCACCTCATCGCCTCCCGCGGCGGGCACCATCCACAGGTCGGCGGGTCCTTCGCGGCCGGACACGTAGGCGAGGCGGGCGCCGTCGGGCGACCACGCGGGGGCCGTCAGGAAGTCGTGCCCCCCGGTCAGCAGCATCGCGTCGCCGCCGTCGAGGGGCGCCGTCCACAGCCCGAGCCCCGCGCCGCGGTCGGACACGAACGCGATTCTGGAGCCGTCGGGCGCCACCAGCACCTCGGCGGCGACGGCGGCGCCGCGGGTGAGCGCGGTCCGCGGCGGCTCGATCGCGCCGACGCCGACGCCGGGCGGCGGGGCGGGCGCCCCCCCGCAGGCGGAGACCGTCAACAGCGCGGCGAGCCGGAGCAGGCGTTCCGTGAACCGCTGGCCGGACATTCGCCCCCCTCGTTCGACGGACGAAGCGTGGCGCCCGCCGGCTTCACCGCCTGGCCGGCGGCGCGGCCATCGACTGACGGCTGATTCTGCGCAAGCCGACCCCCGGGGTCAACCCGCGCGCGCGGAGCGGAAGAGACACGTCCCCAGGACCTCGGCCTTGATCCGCTTCGGGTCAGCCCGCGCGCGCGGAAGAGACCCTGTCCTGCGAGTGCGTGCTCTCGCGACTCCGGGGTCAACCCGCACGCGCGGAAGAAACCGCGCGATCGTACAGCGGAGCACTGCGGCGCCGCGGTCAACCCGCACGCGCCGAAGAGATCTCCTCGCGGCAACCGGGTGGCGGGCGCATCGTGAGATGACCGCCCCGGCGCGGGTCAGGCCGGCGATTGGGGTTCGTGCTCGGCGGCGTCTCGCGTTCGGGCCCCCTCAGGGGGAACATCCGACTTGACAATGCCGATTCGAAGAATGACGCTTGGCGCCGCACGGCGGTCCCGGAACGGGACACCGGGACCGCCCGGACCGAACCGTCCCGCACGCACAGGACGACCTGTGCCGGCCATTCGAGGTATATCGCGATGATCACGACGTGTCACCCTGTCTCCCGAGCCGGCGCGCGACGGCTCGCCGCCGCCCTCGCCGGCGCCCTGCTGCTGTCGGCGGGCGCCGCCCTCGCCCAGCGGGGAAGCTCGGGCCCCGCCGAGCACGCCGACGTCGAGCCCGTCAACAACCTCCCCAACCCCTACGAGACGGTGCGCGACTGGGGCACGCTGCCCGACGGCCGGAGCTGGGGCTCGGTCAGCGCCGTCAACGTCGACGTCGACGGGCGCCACGTCTGGGCCGGCGACCGCTGCGGCGTCAACTCGTGCGCCGAGTCCGACGTCGACCCCATCGTCAAGCTCGACCCCGACGGCAACGTCGTCGAGAGCTTCGGCGCCGGGCTCATCACCTGGCCGCACGGCATCGACGTCGACGCCGAGGGGAACGTCTGGGTCGCCGACGCCCGCGCCCCCAACGCCCGCGAGCTCGAGCGCACCCCCGACGCCCCCCGCAACGGGCACCAGGTCGTCAAGTTCAGCCCCGAGGGCGAGGTGCTGATGGTGCTGGGCACGCCGGGCGAGGCGGGCGACCCGCCGACCCACTTCACCGAGCCCAACGACGTGCTCGTCGCCCCCGACGGCAGCATCTTCGTCGGCGAGTCGCACAACGCGCAGTTCCTCGACGAGCCGGGCCCCAACGCCATCGGCCGCATCACGAAGTGGGCGCCTGACGGCACGTTCATCAAGTCGTTCGGATCGTGGGGCTACGAGGACGGCCAGTTCCGCGCCCCGCACTCGCTCGCCATGGACTCGCAGGGCCGGCTCTTCGTGGCCGACCGCGGCAACCGCCGCATCCAGATATTCGACCAGGAGGGTGCGCACCTCGACACGTGGTACCAGTTCAGCCGCATCAGCGGCCTGTTCATCGACGGCAACGACGTGCTCTACGCGATCGACTCCGAGTCGGACGAGAACTACAACCCCGGCGGCTGGCGGAAGGGGCTGCGCGTCGGAGACGCGCGGACCGGCGAGGTGCTCTACTTCATTCCGGAACACGTCTCGGAACGGCCCTCGGGCATGGGCGGGTACGGCTCGATGGGTGAAGGCGTGACCGCCGACGCCGAAGGGAACGTCATCGCGGGCGAGGTCGGGCCCATTCAGGGCCTCACGAAGTTCGTCCCCCGCCTGCTCCCCGACTGACGGCGGCGGGCGGCGGCGCGCATCACGTCCCGCGCGCCGCCATCCGCCGCGTCGCGGCCCCGAATCACGCGCCCTGCGGTCGGTTCTCCCCGGCCGCAGGGCGCGTCGTTCCCGAGCGCTCCGGCGCTACCCCAGCAGCTCGAGCAGGGCCTCCGACACCGTATCGGGGCGCTGCACCGGCAGGTCGTGCCCCGCCCCCTCGACGATGCGCCGCGCGACGAGGTTCGTGAACCGGGCTCGGTCGCCGGACGGGTCCGCCGACGGCCGGCCGAAGCCGCTCGCGTCGCCGCGCAGGACGATGGCGGGCACGGTGATCGGCGGGCGCTCGGCGAGCTGCCGCTCGACCTCGAGAAAGCGCTCCTCGCCGGGGGCGTTGAGGTGCCGGTGGCGGTACGAGTGGATGACGATGTCGACGAAGTCGGGGTTGTCGAACGAGGGCGCCGAGCGCTCGTACGCCTCGTCGGTGTAGTCCCACCCCGGCGACCACGTCTCCCACAGGTAGCGGACGATGTCGTGCCGGTTCGCCGTGAGCCCGCGCACGCCCCGCTCGGTGTTGAAGTACCACTGGTACCAGAGCCGCGCCTCGCCCGCGGCCGAGCCGGGCCCGCCGAGGTTGACGGTGTCCTGCACCGAGTAGCCGTTCACCGCCACCTGCGCCCGCACCCGCTCCGGGTGCAGGATCGAGGTGATGCAGGCGGCCCGGTTGCCCCAGTCGAAGCCGGCCAGCGCCACCTGCTCGAGCCCGAGGGCGTCGGCGAAATCCACCACGTCCTGGGCGATCGCGGCCTGCTCGGCCATGCGCGGCGCCTCGGGATCGAGGAACCGGGTCGTGCCATAGCCGCGCAGGTACGGCACCAGCACCCGGTACCCCCGCCTCGGCGAGGGGCGGCGCGACCCCGTCCCACGAGCGGATGTCGTAGGGGAACCCGTGCAGCAGGACGACGGGGAACCCCTCGCCGGGCCCGTGCTCCTCGTAGCCGATCTCGAGCACCCCGGTGCGCACCGACCGCGCTGCCGCGCCCTCGGCCGGTTGAGCTGCGGCGCCTGTCTCGCCAGCGCCGCTGGTCGGGGCAGCGCTGCCGTGGGCCGTGGCAGTCACGCCGGCGGCGACTGCACCGGCCGCGCCTGCCTGCTTCAGGAAGTCTCGTCGGGTCTGGCTCATCATGTTCCTCCACCGGCCGGGCGAAGCAGTGACGGCGCCGCCTCTCACCCCGGCCGCGGCAGCTCCGTGGTGTAGAACGGCTCCAGGCGGTCTATCGCTTCCACCGGCTGGCGGTCGACGTCCCACCGGAACTGCCGTAGCGCGATGCGGTCGGGCAGGAAGTCGCACAGCGTGAAGCCGTGGTCCTCGATGGGGGCCACCGACTCCTCGACGTCGAGGTGGTCCGGGGGCGAGGCCCCGATGCCGCGCACCACCGACGGAAAGCCCCGCACCGAGGTGCCGACGGGGCCGCTCAGCACCGCCGTGATCGGCCGCGCCGCGAGGTCGACCCCACCCGCGCGGTGGATGCGGCCCGTGCCGATGGCGTGCAGATCGCCGCTGATGACGAGCGGAATGCGGTCGGGCTGGGCGCCGATGGCCCGGGCGAGCCGATCGTGCTGGCGCAGCCAGCCTTCCTGCCAGTACGGCTTCTCGATCGCGGTGGTCAGCGCCCCCTGCTCCGGGTCGAGGATGTCCGGATACCACTCGCCCCACTTGCCGGCGCTCCACCCGAACGGGTTCGACGGCGCGTGCACGAGGTGGCGGACCTCGCTCGACGCGGTGCGGTCGAGCAGCCACCGCTCGACCTGGGCGTCGACGAACACCGCGTTCCGCCCCGCGAGACTCAGGGTGCGGCGCACGTCGTACAGCAGCACCTCGGCGAGGTCGCCGTAGCGCACCGTCCCGAAGCTCTCCGACAGGTCGCCGCGGTCGCCGGCCGACGACCACGGCAGCCCGGCCGGGCGCCCCGGGTCGGGCAGGAACTCGGGATAGTAGAGATGCTGCGTGGCCCGCGCGAGCTGAAGCTGGAACCACGGGATGGGAAAGCTCGCGATGTCGTCGGTGACTGCGTCGTTCTCCCAATGGTCGTGGTCGTCCTGCAGGAAGAACACCGGCGTCGAGCGGAAGTCGGCGCCGTAGACGGGGACGATCTGCGGCCCCGCCGCCGCCTTCATCGCGGTCTCGTTGCTCGCCCCGAGCACGGTGGCCGAGAAGTCGAAGTTCGACCTCCGGCCGCTCGGGCTGAGCTGCCCCGCGTTCTCGCCCTGCCAGGTGTGCAGGTCCCAGTAGATGTGGTCGCCGTTGGCGACCGCCGCGTCCGGCTCGAACGACAGGGCGCGCCGCAGCAGCCGGTTGCGGATGGCCGTCGGCAGGAACCCGCTCCGGCGCCCGATGCCCTCGTAGGTCCCGCCCGGCCCGCCGGCGCAGGTGAAGAACAGCATGCGGAACCGCTCGGGGCTCGCGTCCGGGGCCGGGAACGTCGACAGCGGCCACGGCTCGCACAGCGCCGCCCCGTCCGCCCCATGCAGCGACAGCGTGTGGCGGCCCCCCGGCTCGAGGCCGGTGGCGTGGAAGAGCCAGTACTCGCCCGCCGTGTCCGTCATGCGCCCCGGGACGTCGGCCGCCCCGACGCGCAGCACCGGCGTGCCCGGCAACGGCCCGTCGAACGACGCCTTCAGCAGGATGCGCGTGTCGCTGACGCCGGGCAGCAGATGCCGCACCCGCCCCGGGTCCCACCCCTGCGGCGCCGGCGGCGCCCCCTGCTCGACCATCGCCCCCAGCGGCAGCCGCCCGAACACCGCCGCCCCCATGGCGCCCGCGCTGCCGGCCAGGAACTGCCGGCGATCGACCGATCTCCGCCTGCTCATGCTCTGTCGCCCTCCGGCGCCCACTCTGCCACAACACCGACTTCGGCGCCACCGGAGAGTCCACTCTGGCGAAGACCGCAGGGTCACTGCTCATTCGCGCCGACCGTCGACATTCGGAAATACAGACCGTAGAGACGGTTGGGGAATCGGTATCCGCCTTGGACCTCCGGGTCCGTCTCGATCGCGCCGAGTTTCTTCATGCGGCGCAGGAAGTTGTCCAGCACGCCTCTCTCCTGCTCGGTCAGGCGGTCCCGAAGCTGCGCCCGGCGAAAGCGCATCTGGTGCGGGTCGTCGATCATCTTCCGGAAGATGGAGCGGTAGCGCTCGCTCGTGATGGCCTGGAAGATGCCCGGTTCCAGCAGTTTTCTGCCGATGACGCCGGCCGCCACGACGATGCCGTCCGCGACGTCGCCGGGTCCGATCTTCGAGCTTCGAGCCGTACGCCAGACGGCATCGCCCAGCTCATGAGCCAGCACCGGGAGTCCTCCGGTGTACAGCGACAACATCCTGAGACCCGCGTCGGATATCTCCGCGTTGCCCTCGCCGAATGCGCCACGGTAGAAATCCAGCACCTCGTCGTCCGACCACGGGGCGATGTCGATCGGGTCGAGCACGCGGGCCAGGGACGGTTGCCGCGTCACCAGCTCCTGGCGGCGCGCTTCGAGTCCCACTACCAGCATGCAGAGCCGCGTCTCGTCGTCGGACGTGGCAATCTCGTCGACGGTGCTCTTGAGCCAGTTCGCGAACTCGTCCGAACCCGCCAGGCCGTTGATGTCGTCGAGGATCAGGAACAGCGACCGCTTGTGTTCCGCCAGGTTGTCCAGCAGACGTCTCACCGACGTCACGAAACCGTGCTTGAGGGTCGCCAGATCGCGTTCCTGGAGATCCAGCTCCAGCGTGACGCCGAAGAGTCCGACCTTCCGAACTCGATCGCCGAAGAAGTCGCGCAGCTTCTGATGCCACGGCCTGTCGGTGCTCTCGTTCAGCAGACGCTCGAAGGTCCGGCGGAGCATTTGTCCGAGATCCTGCACCCCGCCCAGGAAGACGTGACAGCCGACCGCATCGTCCTCCTGCTCGACCAGGTGACGGACGAACCGGGCCAGCGAGCTCTTGCCGATGCCGCGCTCGCCGCTGACGAAACCGATGCCGACACGGCCCCGCGTGCTGGCGCGAACCATGCCGCGCACCCGCTCTATCTCGGCGTGCCGCCCGACGAAGAACTCGATCGGCGCAGGCTGCCCGGGCCTGAAGGGACTCGATTCGGGGTTCATGAGGCGCCCAATCGGCATGCGCCGGCCGTCCGCGTCGCTTCCTTTCGGAACCGGCCATTCAGTCGGATTCGCACGTGGCGGCGGGCGGCAGGCGGCCGGGTTGCCCGAGCACCATCGGCGCCGCCGCCCTGATCATCGCGCCGGGGTGAAACGGCGCGTCCCTACTCGCCGCCGCCGTAGGTCCGCAGGAGCGCGGCGATCTCCGGGCGGGTGGCGCGGCGGCCGTTGGTGCCGGGGACGGGGAGCGGGGTCTCGGCCAGGGTCAGGGCGGTCTGGTCGCGCTGGTTCCTGGCCCGGACGTCGGCGCCGTGTTGCGCCAGCAGCTCCACGACCGAGGCGTACCCGGTGCGCACCGCATCGTGGAGGGGGGTCTCGCCCCGGTCGTCGGCGGTGTTCACGTCGACGCCCAGCGCGAGCACGACGCGGGCGAGCTCCCTCGCCAGCGCCTCTCCGTCGACGTTCTCGGACAAGGGCACGCCGACGCGGTTGCGGCGGTTCTCCTGGGAGATCTGCGGGCGCCCGATGGCCGCCTGCAGGGCGGAGACGCCGTTGGCGGGGACCATGAACGGATCGGCGCCGTGGTCGGCGAGGGCGCGGAGGCTGTCGAGCTCGCCGTACCTGGCGGCGAGCCAGAAGGCGTTCGCCCCGATGGCCTGGTGGCGGATGCTGTAGTCCGCGCTGAAGCGGCGGCCGGGCGTGCCGCGCACGACCGGCGCGTTCGGGTCGGCGCCGTGGGCGAGGAGGGCGCGGACCAGCGGGCCCTGGCCGCGCAGCACCGCCGCGTGCAGCGCGGTGTAGCCAGCCTCGGCCGCATTGGGGTCGGCGCCCCGCTCGAGCAGGAGCTCGGCCAGCGCGCCGTGCCCGCTGTGCGCCGCGACGACGAGGGCGCTCGTGCCGGCGGCGGCGGTGTCGTCGACGTCGGCCCCGGCCTCGAGCAACGCCCGGGCGGAGGCGACGTCCCCGTTGCGGGCGACGAACAGGAGCGCCGTCGAGCCGCCGTGCGCCATCCGGAAGTTGCCGATGGGATTGGTGTTGCCGGCGGTGTTCTCGAGCTGGTGCCAGACCCGGCTGCGGGCGTGCAGGTCGGCGCCGGCGTCGACGAGAGCCTCCACCACGTCGGCGTGGCTCTGCGCCGCCGCCCACATGAGGGCGGTCTGCCCCCGCTCTCGCTCGGCCGCGTCGACGTCCGCCCCGGCGGCAATCAGCAGCTCGACGCTGGCGGCGTCGCCCGAACGGGCGGCGCTCATCAGGGGGGTCTCGCCCATCTTCAGCGTCACGTTCGGGTCGGCCCCCGCCTCGAGCAGGCGGCCTACCAGGCGCGCGTCGCCGTTCACCGAAGCCAGCCACAGCGGCGTGGCGTCGAGCGCGTTGGCGGCGTCCACGTCCGCCCCGGCGGCGAGCAATGCCTCGGCGGTCGCGAGATCGCCCCGGTGCGCGGCCCAGTGCAGGGCCGTCGCGCCGTCCCCCTGCCGAGCGTCGACCTCCGCCCCGTCCGCGAGGAGAGCACGCACCGCGGCGGCGTCGCCCGACCTCGCGGCCGCGATCACGTCGCCGGCGGCCAGCGCCGGCGGCGCCGTCGCCGCGATCGTCAGGACGCCGAACACCGCCGCCCCGCGCCAGACCCGTGCTGCGAATCCCGGGGCGCTCCGAAGGGGCTCGTTCCCGGCAGTCAGTCGGCGTCCACTCATGGCTCTGTCACCAATCCTTGCGGCCGGCCGTCGTCGGCCGCGCCATCGCCTCGATACACACGAGCCGGCCGGCCGCCGCCTCGCTCCCGCGCAGGGATCCGTCAGCGGCGGTACGGCCGTTGCGCAACCTCCGGGCGACCCGCCCTCGCGACCCTGCCAAGCGCCGAGGCGGCGCCACCCGCGCCAAGTCGGGCGCGCCGCGCCGCCAAGAGGGGCGCCGAGGTCGCCGAGCCGAACGGCCCGTGGCGACCGTATCATGCCGCTTTTCGAGGGTCAATTCGACCCACGACCCGCCCGCGAACCGCGCCGGACGCGTTGTCGCGAACGTGGCGGCGCGTTTACAATCCCGGCACGGCCACATCGCCCGTGTCCGGACTCGATACCGCCCGAGGGCGGTCGGAGGAAGAACCGATGCATTCTGTCCGCACCGCCATCGCCAGCCTGTGCGTGTTCTCCCTTCTCGCCGGGACCGCCGCGGCCCAGAACGTCGACTGGCCGCTGCACAACCTCGACCTGGCCGGGAGCCGGTACGCCGAGACGGATCGGATCACCCCGGAAAACGCGCACCTGCTCACCCCGCGGTGGCTCTTCCAGCACGGGGTCATCGACGGCGTCAGCAACCAGACCACCCCGGTCATCGTCGACGGCGTGATGTACGTCACCGACTCGCGGGGCAGCGTCTACGCCGTCGACGCCGCCAACGGCCACCTGCTGTGGATCTACGACGTGACGGAGCTGCTCGGCGGCGGCCGGCGCGAGGGCTACATCTTCCGCCACCGCGGCGTCACCTACGCCGACGGCGTCGTCTACAGCGCCGCCGGCTCGTTCATGTTCGCGCTCGACGCCGAGACCGGCGAGCCCATCGAGGGGTTCGGCGAGAACGGGCAGGCCAGCGTCATCCTCGACGTGCTCCGACTGCGCTACCCCGACGTGGAGACGGCCATCTCCATGGGTTACTGGTTCACGAGCGCCCCGCAGATCCACGACGGCATCCTCTACGTCGGCTCGACCCGCAGCGAGAGCATGATCCCCGGCGGCCACGTGCTCGCGGTGGACGCACAGACCGGCGAGGTCGTCTGGCATTTCAACACCGTCCCCCAGGACGAGCGCGACCAGGGCTGGGACATCGCCGGCCCGACCTGGGTCGGCGGCGGGCGCAACGGCGGCGGAATCTGGGAGACGCCGTCCATCGACCCCGAGCTCGGCCTGCTCTACGCCGCGGTCGGCAACCCCTTCGGCGACAGCACGCAGCGGGCCGGCGCCAACCTGTTCACCGACTCGATCATCGCGCTCGACCTGAAGACCGGACAGCTCGCCTGGTACTACCAGCAGGTGCACCACGACGTCTGGGACTACGACAACGGCCAGCAGCCGGTCCTCTTCGACATGGTCGTCGACGGCGAGCCGGTGAAGGCCCTCGCGCAGGCCAACAAGAACAGTTGGCTCTACATCCTGAACCGCGAGACCGGCGAGCCGGTCCATCCCATCATCGAGACCCCGGTGCCGACCGAGACCGACCGCGAGGGCGAGGTGCCCTACCCGACCCAGCCGATTCCCCACAAGGCGAACGGCGAGCGGATGGAGCCGGTGTCGCCGGTGTTCCCCACCGACATCCCCCCCGAGCACGCCGAGGGCAAGCGCTTCCTCGAGCAGTTCACCCCGATTCCCCGGGTGACCCGCGACGTCATCTTCGCCCCCGGCATGGGGGGCGGCGCCAGCTACGGGCCCATCGCCTGGAGCCCCGACACCGGCCTGCTCTACGTCAACGCCATCGACCGGCCGTTCAACGCGGGACGCGGCCCCAAGGGCTACTTCTCCGCCTACGACCCGACGACCGGCGAGCTGGTGTGGCGGCAGATCTTCGAGGGCTACGGGCAGGCGGGGTCGGTCGTCACCCGGGGCGGCGTGGTCTTCGTGGGGACCGGCAGCAACATCGCCGGCTACTTCTTCGCCTTCGACGCCCGCACCGGCGAAGAGCTGTGGCGCTACAACACCGGCGCCGGCATCTTCGCCTCGCCCGCCGTCTACATGGTCGACGGCGAGGAGTTCGTCACCGTCGCCTCCGGCGGCGGCGACCGCGGCCGCCGCGGCGGCGACCTGATTCTCAGCTTCGCCTTGCCCAAGCGATAGCGCGGGCGCACCGACTGGTACGACCGTGCTCATCCGGGTCACGTCGAAACGTCAGGTCACCCTCCCCAAGCGGGTGCTGGAGGCAATAGGGGTGCAACCCGGCGACGGGATTTCGCTGGAAGAAGGTCCCGAGGGCTTCGTGCTGCGCCCCCGGCGCATCGATCTCGCCAAGCTGGGAACGGCGGGCAACAAGATCCGCCGGGGACGCGGCACGTTCGACCTGCAGGCCTTCCGCGACGAGCCTCAAGACCCGGCGCTTCGGGATTGAGAGGGATCGGCCGATCAGTCCTGCTCCTGCGCCGCCCGCGCTTCCTCGGCCCGGGCTCCGCTCAGGATGTTGATCATCGCGTGGTTGCCCTCGTGGCAGGCGTACTCCCAGAGCTCGCCCGCCGTGACTCCGCGCGACGCCTGGTCGGTGGTCATGGGCGCCGACGCGGTCCACGCCCGCTCGAAGACCTCCGGGTCCTCCAGCGTGAAGGTGTAGTCGATCGACTCGGGGCCCACCCGGGTGAACCGCTCGACGAGCCGCAGGGTGGAGCGCGCCTTGCGCCACGGCGAGCTCCAGTAGGCGTCGGGCTTATCGACGAAGTTGACGGTCTCGACGACGAGGGTGTCGCCCTCCCACCGGCCCCGCGCCTCGCCCGTCCACTGCGCGATGCCCGTCAGGGGCCGGTCGTCCAGGGGGATGACCCGCAGCTCGTGGTACATCTCGTGCAGCATCACGACCTGCCCCGGGGTCTGCAGGAGCTGCAGGTTCATGTTGTAGGGCTGCAGCGGCACCATGTTCGGGAGCCCGTCGGTGATGCAGCGCTCGCCGGTGTCGGTGTCGGTGTAGGAGTGGAAGGGGCCGACCCCGTAGCGCGCCCGCTCGCGGTCGTGGACCTCACGCTCGCCGGGCAACCAGGGAATGCGGCCGTCGGGCGGGTCGACGATCAGCGACGTGCGGCGGCTGCCGGTGATGCGGGTCCCCGCATCCAGCCACACCTGGTTGTAGCCGCCCACGGTCCCGGGGGCCGACTTGCCGTCGTTCGCGGCCCGGCTCTCCACCGTCCGCTGCTCGATGGCGGCCGCTTCCTCGTCGGTCAGCACGTCGCGGCCCGACTGACCGACCGGCCGTTCGAGCGGGGTCAGGGTGGCGGAGGTCCACACCCCCTGCAGGTCGGGGTCGCCCCACGCGGTGCGCGGGAGCTCCCAGGCGTCGTCCGCACCGGACTGGGCGCCCGCCGCCATCGGTTGAACGGCCAACAGCGCACAGGCCGCGACCACGGGAACCAGCCATCGCCATCGGTTGTTCATCGGACCTCTCCTTCCCCGCCCACGCATCCGGCCGTCCGTGGCCGGAGGCCTCGCTGCCTCGACCCCGCCACGCATGCGTTCGACCACGCGGCTCAGCGTTGCCCTGCTGCCCCGCGGCCACCTGCCCCGGCGATCCTTCCCGATGCCCGCCGCGAGAGCGTCCTCCCGCCGCTTGGCGCCTCGCCGATCTCCGTGCGACGCGGGCTCCCGCCGGGGCCGGCCTGCGATCTCATCACCACGACACCGGCAACTACCCCGGCCGACCCGGTCCGGCGCCCCTGAAGGCGCCGGACCGGACCATCTTCCGGCTACTGCACCTCGAGCCCGCCGCCCGCCGCGATCTCGCGGATGCGCGCGGCCTGGTTCGGGTTGGCGGCCGCGATGGCGCCGAGGCGGCTCACCATGAGCTCCCGGTCCTCGTCGGACAGCGAACCGGCCGCCGAGGCCGCGGCCTCGACCGCCGCGTAGCAGTCGGCCTCGTAGGTGATCGACCCGCACTCGGCCGTCAGGTTGGCGAGCAGCGCCGCCGCGTTCGACGACGCGCCGCCCCCCCCGGTCGAGTTGAACCGCGCTTCGGCCTGCGCGATCTCGGCCGCGGCCCCGCGGCGGATGTTGGCCGCCTCGGTGCCGGCCTGGAAGCACGTGAAGTCGGCCCGGTCGGCCCAGCGCAGGGGGGCGCAGGCGTGGATGCCGGCCTCCTTGGCGGCCGTCGACACCTCGGTGATCAGCGCCTCGTACTCGGGGTCGCCCTCGCCGTAGCCCGAGAAGTTGCCGAGGTCGCCGCTCGCCGCGAAGAGCCCGTCGACGCCGGGGATCTGCGCGATCTCGCGGGCCGCCTCGACCCCCTCGAGGGTCTCGATCATGAGGAGGAGCACGACGTTGTCGTTCCAGGTCTGGCGGTAGCCGCCGGGTACGTCGTTCCAGAGCTCGCCGGGGCCCTGCCCGCCGCCCGAGCTGCGCCGGCCCATGGGCGGGAAATAGGTCCAGTCGACGGCGGCCTGCGCCTCTTCCACGCTGTCGACGGTCGGCACCACGATGACCGCGGCGCCCATGTCGGTGGCGTGCTGGATCTCACGCTCGTCGGCGTACGCGACGCGGGCGCCCGGCGCGGCCGGCCCCGGGCACGTCCGCCACAGGCGCGCCACCTGCTCCCAGGAGGTCGCCTCGTGCTGCATCTCGACCCACATGAAGTCGTAGCCCGCCGCGGCCATCGCGCAGTAGGTGCGCGCGTCGGTGGCCCGGATGGTGCCGCCGATCATCGGGCCGCCGTCGAGCAGCTTCCGCATCGCGGGGTTCCAGATCGGCGACTCCTCGCCTTCCGGCAGGGCGAACCGGTCGCCGTACTCGAAGTCCGCCACCCTGAACTGCGCCGACGCCGGGGCGGTCGCGCCCAGGAGCAGGCCGAGTGCCAAGCCGAGAACCGTCAACGTGTGCAATCTGCGCATGAGTCCATTCCTCTTGGTCGAGAGTCCGTTCCTGTTCGAAGTGCTCGTTCCGCGCGGGTATTCTAGCGCCCCGCGAGGCGCTCCGGATCACCGCTTCAGCAGCTCGGACGGCCGGTGCAGCACGTAGCGCACGAGCCGGCGGCGGCTCACCTCGCCCGCGTAGATGTTGCCGTCGAAGTCCACCCCCAGGAACTCGATGCCCGCCCCGACGTCCTCGTCGTGCTGGGGGATGAAGTGCGTCACCCACGCCTGCTCGGTCTTCAGGTCGCCGATGCGGACGCCCTTCTCCCACCCGAGGTTGCTGCGCCAGTTGTCGGGGGGGCCGGTGCGGACCATGCCGGAGAGCCCGTCGCCGGCGTAGAGGATGTCGTTGCGGTCGATGAACAGCCCGCTCGGCTTGCCGTAGTGGGTCCAGATGTAGAGCAGGTCGCCGTCGGGGTCGAACACCTGGATGCGGCTGTTGCCGCGGTCCGCCACGTAGACGCGCCCCTGCGAGTCCATCTTGATGTCGTGGGGGTCGCTGAAGCGGGCCGCCTCCTTGCTCTCCGAGCCGACGCCGCCGCCGATTGCGAAGAGGAACGTGCCGTCGCCCGAGAACTTCACGATGCGGTTGTTGCCTCCGCGGTGCCCGTCCGACACCCAGATGTCGCCCTCGGGCGAAACCACCACCCCCGACGGCCCGTTGAAGTGCGACTCGTCGTCGCCCCAGACCCCGGCCTCGCCGAGCCGCATCACCACCTCGCCCTGCTGGTTCAGCTTCAGCACCTGGTGGCCGATGCCCATGCTCTCGCCGAGCGCGGCGCGGCGGTCGCCGTGCGACCCGCCCTCGGTCACCCACAGGAAGCCCTCGTGGTCGAGGAAGAAGCCATGGGGAAAGGCGAAGAGCCCGGCCCCGAAGCTGTCGACGAGGTTGCCCTCGAGATCGAACTTCATGATGGGCTCGAGGTCGGTGCCCGCGCACTCGTTGGCGCCGCACCGGTCCAGAATCCAGAGGTGCCGCCCGTCGGGGTCCGGGAAGACGCCGCTCACCGTCCCCATGACGCGCCCCTCCGGCAGCTTCTCCCAGCCGAAGGTGGCCCGCCAGGGGTTTGTCGTCGACGACTGCGCCCAGACCCCGTCCGCGCCGAGCAGGACGACAGTCAGAACTGCCGCCGGCATCCATCCGATGCGTCCGGACCTTGGCATGGAACCTCCCTTGCGTGTGGCGACCGCCTTGAGCGGCGCCGGTGCATCCCTGGTAACGAACGTTGTCCCGGTTCGAGTCCCCAAGGGTTGACAGGCTGGTTAACGATAGCCCATCATGAATATCCGTGACACACACCACCATCCCCAACCGAGTCAGGGGCGCGGCATGAACGACTGGCCTGACTGGGTGACACCGGCGATGGTGCTCGCCGCCTCCCTGTGGATCGTTCGAGAGGTCCGCGCCCTGGGCGAGCGGCTGGCGCACCTCGAGGGACGCATTCTCGGCTGGCAGGACCGGAGGGCAGGCCCCCCGCCGGCCAACTGAAGCGACGCATCGGCACTGACCGCCGGGCGCCGCCCCGTCCCGTCACAGGCTCCCCTCCGCGTGGCGGCTGCGCAGCACCTTCTTGTCGAACTTCCCCACGCTGGTCTTCGGCAGCTCGGCCGCGAAGGCGAAGCCGTCGGGAATCTCGAACTTCGCGAAGCTCTCGGCGAGGTGCGCGCGCAGCTCGTCCTCCGAGACCGCGCTCCCCTCGGTCCGCACCACCACCGCCAGCGGCCGCTCGCCCCACTTCTCGTCGGGGACCGCGATGACCGCCGCCTCGAGCACGTCGGGATGGGCCATCAGCGCCCCCTCGAGGGCCACCGACGAGATCCACTCGCCGCCGCTCCTCACGAGGTCCTTGGTGCGGTCGGTGATGGTCAGGTAGCCGTCGGGGGTCATGGTGCCGACGTCGCCGGTGCGGAACCAGCCGTCGGCGGTGAAGCTCTCCGGGGTCGGCTCGCGCTTGAAGTAGCTGCGGATGACCCAAGGCCCCCGCGCCTGCAGCTCGCCCATGGTCTCGCCGTCCCACGGCCGCTCGGCGCCGTCGTCGCCGACGATGCGCAGCTCGACCCCCCCGAGGGGCGTGCCCTGCCGCGCCTTGACGTCCCACTTCTCCGCCTCGGACAACCCCCCGTGCTGCCGTTGCAGCTTGCACACCGTGCCCAGGGGCGACAGCTCGGTCATGCCCCAGGCGTGGAGCACATCGACCCCGAGATCGCGCTCGTAGGCTTCGATGAGGGACCGCGGCATCGCCGAGCCGCCGACGACCAGCGACCGGATGGACGAGACGTCCCGCGGCCTCGCCTTCAGCTCGTGGTACAGCCCGTTCCAGATGGTGGGCACGCCCGCCGCCACCGTCACCCCGTGCGTCTCGATGAGCTCGGCGAGGGCCGCCGGCTGCAGGTTCGGCCCGGGCATCACCACGTCGGCCCCGGCGAGCGTGCACGCGTAGGGCAGCCCCCACGCCATCGCGTGGAACTGCGGCACCACGGGCATGACGACGTCGGTCTCGGTGAGGGCCAGCCCCATCGCCTGGTTCTCGCCGAGGGTGTGCAGGAACATCGACCGGTGGCTGTAGAGGGCCCCCTTGGGGTCGCCGGTGGTGCCGCTGGTGTAGCACAGGCCCATCGCCATGCGCTCGTCCGTCGACCGCCACTCGAAGTCGTCGGGGGCGCCGTCGACGAGGTCCTCGTAGTGCAGCACGTCCGGCAGCTTCGTCTCGACGTCGCGCGGCGCGTTCACCAGCACGTAGTGCTCGACGCAGTCGATGTCGCCGGCCACCCGCTCGAAGAGGGGCAGCACCGTGGCGTCGATGAAGACCACCCGGTCCTCGGCGTGGTTCACGATGTAGGAGAGCTGTCCGGGAAAGAGCCTGACGTTCAGGGTGTGGCAGACGGCGCCGGCCCCGGGGATGCCGAAGTACATCTCCAGGTGCTGGTGGTGGTTCCAGGCGAACGTCCCCACCCGGTCGCCGGGCGCGACGCCGAGGCCGGCGAGGGCGGCGGCGAGCCGCCGGCTGCGGCGGCAGAGGTCGGCGTAGGTATAGTCGTGCATCCCGCCGTCGGGCTGCCGGGTGCGGATCCGCTTGTGCGGGAACATCCGGGCCGCATGCTCGACGATGCGGTCGAGCGTCAGCGGGTAGTCCATCATCAGGCCGTGCATCGCTTCGTCCTCACTGCGCGGGCGGCCTGCCGGTCGCCGGCGTGGTGCTTCCTGTCTGGTCGGTCATGCGGAATCGGGGGGCCGCATGCGGGCAGTCCATCGTCGGGCCGTGCCCGCCGCGTCCCGGGGGGTCGTTCGGGTCGAGGGGCCACCTCTGCGCAGCGCTCTCATCCGGCCGACGCGAGAAGACACCGGCGCGGTCTGGCCGCAAACCGCCGCCTGGAGGCGCCGCCTGTGCCCTCCCGATCCCCCCGAGCAGCACCGGATTCCTGAATCACGGAATCGGCATCGACGCACTCCCCGAATGCGAACCCCTGGTAGCACCCACCGCGCAGGTTCCCGACTCACAGATCGGCGAGCAGCACCCACATCGGCCGGTTCCCGCCCTCCCAGGTCTCGAGGGGCGTCAGCTCGCCGCTGTCCTGGTCGATGCGGTACGACGCGATGCGGCCCGAGTCGAGGCCTGCCGAGCAAAGAAAGCCGCCACGCGGATCGAGGTTGAACGCCCGCGGCACCGGCTCGGTCGCCACCCGCCCCGTCGCCGTCAGCCGGCCCGACGCCGGGTCGACGGCGAAGCTCGCCACGCTGTTGTGCCCCCGGTTCGGCGCGTAGAGGAACCGCCCCGACGGGTGCATCGCGATCTGCGAGCAGGTGTTGGGCCCGGCGTAGCCGTCCGGCAGCGTGGAGATGGTCTGGAGCGGGGCCAGGGTTCCGCTCTTCGCGTCGATGGCGTAGGCGCTGACGCTGCCCCCCTGCTCGTCGGAGAAGTAGACGACGTCGAGGGCGGGATGGAACGCCAGCGCGCGCGGGCCGAGGTAGGCCTCCGGCGCGTAGTGCGCCGGCGCGTTCGGGGTCAGGCGCCCGGTCGCCTCGTCGAACGTGAACTGGAAGATCGCGTTGGGGCCCCGGTTGGCGATGTGCGGCACGTACGCGAACCGGTTGGACCGGTCGGTCAGGATGGCGTGGGCGCCGTGGGCGGTGAACCGCCACTCCACCGGCGGGAACGTCGCCGCCCCGTCGCGCCCCACCGCGTGCACCGCCGCCGTGCTCTGGTAGTAGTAGGCCGAGAGGACGTAGCGCCCCGACCGGTCCGTCGCCACGTACACCGGCTCGCCCTGCAGCGGCACGGTCCCGATGAGGGACAGCCCGCCCGTGTGCGGGTCGACCGCGAAGCTCGAGAGCTGCTGGCTCCCCCGCCGCCCCACGTGCAGCACCCGCTTGTCGGGGCCGAGGTTCATCGGCCCCGGACCGCCCTCGACCGACACGTCCTCCCGGCGGCTCAACGCCCCCGTCGCGGGGTCCTGCGTGAAGATCGCGATGCGGTCGTCGTCCTGGAAAGACACGTACATGTAGGCCATCACTCGAGCTCCTCGACGCGGGCGCCGCGCATGATGTTCAGCAGCCCGTAGTTGCCCTCGTGGCAGGCGTACTCGAACAGCGGCCCCGAGGTGACCCCGCGCGACTCCTGGTTGGTGGTCATCGGCACGCTGGCCGTCCACGGCTGCGTGAACATGTCCGGGTCGGTCATCGTGAACTCGTAGTCGATGGTCTCGTCGTCGATCCGCGTGAACCGCTCGACGAGATGGAGCCCCGGCCGCGCCCCCCGCCACGTGGCGCGCCACAGGAAGTGCCGCTTGTCCGAGAAGTTGGTCGTCTCGACCACGAGGGTGTCGCCCTCCCACCGGCCGCGGGAGTCACCGAGCATCGCGCCGATGTCGGCGTCGAGCTGCCCACGGCCGTCCACCGGAATCATCCGGTACTCGTGGAACATCTCGTTGAGAATCGCCACCCAGCCCGGCGACTGCAGGATGTGGTAGTTCATGTTGTAGCCCTGCAGGGGCACCAGCGGCAGCCCGTCGGTCAGGCAGCGCTCGCCGGTGTCGGCGTCCACGTAGGTGTCGAACGGCCCGACCCCGTAGCGCGCGAGGTCGCTCTCGAGCCGCTCCCGCCCCGCCTCGGTCCACGGGATCCGGCCGTCGGGCGGATCCGTGATGAGCGCGGTGCGCCGGTCCTCGGTCACGTTCTTGCCGCTGTCCATCCAGAACTGGTTGTAGGCGCCGACGTTGCCGGGGATGAACCGGTCGGAGGCGGCGCGGCTCTCCGCCGACCGCACCTCCAGCTCGGCCGCCTCCTCGGCCGTGAGCACGGCCTGGTCGGCCAGATCGGCGGGCCGCTCGATGGGGGTCAGCGTCGCGTTGGTCCAGACGCCCTGCAGGTCCGGGTCGCCCCAGGGGGTGCGGGGCGCGGTCCAGTCGGCGGCCGCCTCGGCCGGCGGCGGCTCGGCCGGGGCGTCGGCCGCCGCGGACGCCTGCTCGGCCGGCGCGTCGGCCGCCGCGGCATGCTCCTCGCCGGCCGGGTCGCCGGGCCCGTGCACGACGCCCTCTTCCGTAACACGAGGATTGGCCAGCACGAGGATGACGAGCCCGAGGACCGCGGCAACGCTCCAGAACACTCGATTACTCATGGTCACCTCTCCGGGAAATCTCCAGCCCGTGACGCCGCCGCCTTCGTCTGATCACCGCCGGCGATCGCCTCGGCGCGTCCCGGGGGCGCCGACCCGGGAATCCCGGGGCCGCTCCCGGCGAACGAGGCGCGTCGATGTCCGCCGGCCTCCTCACCGCACTGCCCGACCGCCGCGCTCACTGCCCGGCCGCCACTCACTGCCCGACCGGCACGCTCACTTCTTCGAGTCGGGCCTGCAACGCGGCCGTGTCGGCGGCCGCCACGCCCACTGCCGGGCCGCCGCGCCCACTGCCCGGCCGCCGCGCTCACTGCCCGGCCGCCGCGCTCACTGCCCGGCCGTCGCGCTCACTGCCCGGCCGCCGCCAGCTCCTCCGCCCGGGCCCCGGCCAGGATGCCCTCCATGCCGATGTTCCCCTCGTGGCAGGCGTACTCGAACATCGGCTCGTCGGTGCGGGTCCACGGGACGCGGGCGGTCCACGGCGCCGTCCACGTCGTCGGGTCGATCACCGTGAACTCGTAGTCCATCCGGTCCGGCCCCACCCGCGTGAACCGCTCCACCAGGTGCAGGTGCTCCCGCGCGCCCCGGAAGTTGGCCTGCGGCGAGAAGTTGCGGGTCTCGACGACCAGCGTGTCGCCCTCCCAGCGCCCTCGCGAGTCGCCGTGCCACTGGCGAATCTCGTCGCTGGCGTGGGGCCGGCCGTCGAGCGGGATGATGCGGGTGGTGTGAATCAGCTCCTGCTCGATGACCACGTGGTCGGCGGTCTGGAAGATCTGGTAGTAGCTGTTGTAGCCGGCCAGCAGGTTCGGCAGCCCGAACGTGATGCAGCGCTCGCTGAGGCCGCGGTCCTCGGTCCACGCCGCCGGCCGGCCGCGTGACTCCGTCGCCAGCCTCGCCGCCGTCTCGGCGGCCAGCGTCGCCGGCGGCAGCTTGCCGCTCGGGGGGTCGACGATGAGCGACGTCCGGTCGTTGAACTCCCGCTCCACCAGCCAGAACTGGTTGTAGTTGCCGGTCCCGCCGTCGGTCGACGTGAAGCTCTCGGCGCCGGTCAGCGCCACGTTGAAGAACTGGTCCCCGAAGGCCGCGTCCCCCGCGTCCTGCGCGAAGAGCGCGTTCGCGGTCGCCTCGACCCGCGCCCGCTCCTCCTCGGTGAGCGTCGCCCTGTCGGCGACCGCGTCGGGCCGCTCGAGCGGCGTCACGCTGTTGTTCCCCCAGATGCCCTGCAGGTCCGGATGTCCCGCCGCCGTCCGCGGCGGCGAGTACGCATCGGACTGGGCCGACGCCACGGCCGGAAGCCCGACCCCGGCGGCGAGCACCATGGCGGCCAGCACCGTCACGCGTCCACACTTCGTCATCGTGCACTCCTTCACGCTACGAAACTGCCCGTCAGAATAGCACGCGGGCAGCCGCGTTCGCCGGCCCGGAGGCACCGGTTCGCCGAGCGTCCGCTTGGGCGAGGCGATGGACCTGATGGTCGCTCGGGCCTCGGCGAGTCGAAGCCGACGACGGCCGGTCACCAGACGACCTCGCACGCCGGCTGCCGGCGAGGCGGCGCGGTGGCTGCGAGGGAACGAAGGGGGGGCGCTCGGACGATCTCGCACGCCGGAGTGGGATTCGCGAATCGCCGGTCCGGGTGATGGCCGGACCGACGGCGGCGCGGTCTTGCGGCTACACCCGACCTTGCAGGCAGTCCGGCTGCGCCGGCCGCGTCAACCCGAGGCCCGCCTGCGCCGCACGCGATCGAGCAGGTCGGCGCCGGTGGCGCAGACGACGATCCAGTCCGCCACGGCGGCCAGAAACGCCGGTTCGTCGACGCCGGCGATCTGGGCCTCCAGGTGTTCCGCCGTGCCGGCTCCGAACCGGAGGGCCGCCTGACGGCAGAGACGCGCGCGTTCGTCCGCACGGGCCTCTGCGCGGATCTCTCCACGCAGGCGCCGCAGAAACGGACCGTCGCCCGCCGGCCGGCCCTCCCGGTCGCGCAACGCCCGGCCGACCCGTTCGAGCACCGCGACGGTCTCCGCGGACAACGCCGGCTCGTGCATGGCGCGGTGGATCTCGACCGCCGTCCAGCCCTGAAACGCCCGGCTCTCTTCCGACGTGCGATAGCCGCCCCGTTCCAGAACGTGAATCGTCAACCCCGGGGTGCGGCCCGCCGGCCGGCCCCGCGCCGGCGCCTCGGGCACGTCGACCCACACCTCGCGCAGCCCCCACGACTCGTACAGGGCGAGCTTTCCGCGCCGCGCGTCGGTCGTGTGATCCACTTCCACGACCACGTCGGGAAGCACGTCCTCGCCCACCACCATCCACGGACCGACCGGGCCATCGCGGTCCGGATGCAGGTACACGGTCTGGTCCGCCTGCAGAATGCGCCGCCGCTCGCCCCGCTCGTCGCGCAGCAGCAGATCCGCGGACCCGAACATCTCGATCGGGGCGCCGCGGGCCACCGCGATCAGCGCCGTCAGTTGCGCGAGGCGCTGCGAAGGATGTTCGTGATACGTGGTGGTCGGCTCGCAGACCATCGCCGTCTCGGTGGCGGCGTCCCAGTGCTCGATGCGGCCCTCATGGTCCGCGATGGCCTCGCGAGAGATGCGCACCGGCCGACAGCCCGGGAACTCGTGGACCGGTTCGCCCGGCCCGCCGACCGAGTCCCGGTCCATGCGCCCGGTGCGTCGATCCGGCCCCCCCGGGGGCACCGCCTGCGGTTGTCGCCCGGCCGGAGCCGCGCCGGTGACGGTGTCGGTATCTGCCATCGCTGTCGCGCGGAGTCGATGCGCTACGGAAACAACCACCCCACCGGGCACTGGAACCCCGGCAGCACCTCGTCACCCGTCAGCTCGCGGTTGTCTCCGATCACCTGCACGTCGTGCTCCGATAGATAGACGTACACGACTCGCGCGGCGGGTTCGACGAGCCATGAGGCCGCGCTGCTGCGAAACCGCCATCGGCGCCTTCGAGTGTACGGCCGATGGTCCTCCTGCTCAACCACCGATGCTCGGACAGCAGCGCCCTGTGGCCGCCGACGGCAGGTCGAGGCGCTTCTACATGGGCGCAGGCTGTCATTGACGACACGTCGGGCACCCCGTCGGCCGGGATGCCGCCTGGCGCGAAGCGGCTCAGGTCCCGAGCCGCCGAGACGGCACGTCGCGGGGATCGAGGCTTCGAGCGGCCAGACCGAGAACGCCGGCGAGGCCCCTCGTGAATCCCGTGAGTCTCTCTCGCAAGCGGTGCACGGCCGCGCTGCCGTCGCCTTCCAGGAGTGAGCGTGCCGCCAGCACCACGTCGGCGTGGAACCTCGACTCGCCACGGACCCCGGTCTCCTCGCGAAGCGGCGGACACGTCATGCGCCATGCACCGTGCAAGTGCTGCGCAAGAAGCGCATCGAACTGCCGACCCTTGCGGTTTCCAGGAGCCGAGTTCAACGCGACCAGCAGGACGGCCCCGCGCGCGGCCGCCCCCGCCATTTGCGGCACCACCGACGGGACCTTGTCGCGCAGAAAATCGTGGAACGGATCGAGCAACACCAAGTCGTCTTCGCCCAGAACGGGCGCGATTTCCGCAAACGCGCCCCAGGCATCGTACCGGCCAGAGCGAACGCCGCACCGCGGGAACTCCTCGCCAAGCATGGAGAGTCCCGCCCTCTTGAGCCGCCCTTCGCGCTTGCGGTCCGCGTCGGCCGCCAGCACTCGAATGCTGCAGCCTGCATCCTCGGCCGCATGCCGGGCGACGAAGCCACTGCCATAGTAGCGGCCGCTGTCGATGTCCTTCTGGGCTGACCGCAACGCACCGTCCGGCAACCCCCGAAGGCGCGTCGCCACTTCCAGGACGGCAGGCCCTTCGGGTTCGCCGCCGAACAGATCCATGAAGCGACCCGCGCGGCCCGACTCGCACCGCCAGCGCACGAACTCCGCCAGCACGCCATGCTTGAGCAGGTCGCCGGCGTTCCCCATGTCGTAGGGCAATCTCACGATGGCGGCTCCGGGTTCAGGCGGACGACAATCAGCAGGTTCCTGGCCCGGGCCGCGGCGACGTAACGATGAGACGCCGTGACTTGGGGCGAATCGCGGGCGCTCGCCGCGCGATGCGCGACTCCGCTGAACTCACCCCCGGACAGATCGAGCAGAATCACGACGTTGCGTTCGAGGCCCTTGAATCGGTGTAGCGTGTCGAAGACCACGCGACGCGAGCCCTTGCTCGATGGCCGCCTCCGCTCATCGAGGTTCACCAACTCGAAGCAGCCGGCCCGATGGTCTCGGGCGAACGGTGAGTTCCCGAGCCTGCGCGTGGATACGATGGCGATCCCGTCGGGGTCGACGTTCTCGCGCAGTACCAGTTGCTCAAGCTTGGCGGTAACCGTCCGAACCACCTCTTCGCCGTCGGCGCACGTTACTACCTCGACCGGCCGACCTTGGGGGGCGCCCGCCTTGACATGTGCCTCAATTGCGATCAGGCCCGCCGCGTACTCGGCGACGCGCACCGTGTTGCGGCAGTTGTCGACCAGTCTCGTCTCCATGACCTCCAGGGCGCCCGGCGGCCCGCCGCCGTAGATGTTCTGACTGAAATCGTAGAATGCATAGAGCATTCCTTCACGATTGCGCCGCAACGCCTCGTCGAGGCATGGCCACCAGTCGGGCAGGAAGTCCTGCCCCTCGTCCACGACGATGGCGTCGTACCGCACTTCCGGGGAAGCTGCTGCAGGGCTTCCAGCAAACCGAGAGGGTCATGGTCATGTTCTCGACCTGCGCGCCTGTCGTCAATGTGTACACGTTAACACGGGGCTGACGGCCCGAGCCCAAAGCCTCCCGCCGAAGCTGGACGTCCCCGCGGCACCGGCCGTCAGCGGGCGATGCCAGCTCGTTCCCACGCCACCACGCCACCGGGGACGATGCGGAACAGCGGATGAGGAGCGGGGCCTCGGCCCGGCGTCGGGCAGGCCCGTTCCGGCGCCGTAGATGGCGTTGGCCGCGTCGCGCAGATGCTGCTTGGCGTGGTTGATGTCGACGATTTCGATGGCGCCGGGGAACCGCTCGGCGACAGGTTCCTGATCCAGGGACGCTGCCGCCGAGGACAACCGGACCCTGTGCGGTGTAGAGACCGCGCCGTTGCGTCTCGCGATGGAGACGTTGCGCAAGGCGGCGGTGAAGCCCCGTGTTGCTCCGTGTTGCCGCGCCCGGAGAGCGCCAAGGGCTCACCGAGGCGCCGGCTTGACAAGACGTGAGGCGCCGGTGCGGCCTGCTCGGCGCTGGCGCACTCGTCGTCCGCGACTTGGCGCCCGAGCGCCTCGGCGCAGCTCGGGCTGCCGGTCTCGACATCGACCTCTTCGGATCTCCACGCATTCGAAAGAGCGCCTCGCCTGCCCGCATTTTGCTTGACAGCTTTTCGCAGCCAGTCCGCACGACTTCCGGGACGCGACCAGGAATGCCCGCTGAGCACCCCTCAGTCGCCGCAGGCCGCACGATGGCGACCGCGAGACCAAATCTGCCGCCCCGCGGGTCGTTCGGGCCGCTGATACGAGTACAAGCCCTTCAAAATCATGGGGTTAAGATGGGACATGCACTCTGAAGCCGCACCCGACGTCCCTGCGCCCGCACTGCACCCCGCAGATTCCATCGTGCCCGAGAGCGACGCACCCGCACCGCGGCCCTGGTGCCCCGACGGTCCCCAGGCCGAGGTCGTCGCGCTCGGCGACCGCATCGCCGAGCTCTCCGCCCGTATCAGCGCCGCCACCTGGGAGCTGCTGAGCCTGATCCACCAGTTCGACGAGAGATACGGCTGGGCCGGGTGCACGTCGTGCGCCGAATGGCTGGGCTGGCGCACCGGGCTCGCGCCGGGCGCGGCCCGCGAGCACGTGCGGGTGGCCCGCGCCCTCGCCGACCTGCCGAAGCTGAGCGACGCCATGCGGCGCGGCAAGGTCTCCTACTCGAAGATGCGCGCGGTCACGCGGGTGGCGACGCCGGAGACCGAGGACGACCTGCTGAACGTGGCGCTGTCGGGCACCGCCGCCCACGTCGAGAAGATCGTGCGGGCGTGGCGGCGGGTGGACCGCCTGGCGGAGCAGGCCGAGGACCGGCGCCGGCACGAGACGCGGTCGCTGCGGACGTGGGTGGACGAGGACGGGATGGTGGTGGTGCGGGGCCGGCTGTCGCCTGAGGTGGGCGCGGTCGTGCGGCGGGCGCTGGAGGCGGCGTGCGACCAGGCCCGTGGCGCCGACGCGACGGCGGCGGACGCGGACGGAGAGGCCGCCCCCGGCGCAGAGGCGGGGGCGCCGTCGCTAGCGCAGCGGCAGGCGGATGCGCTGGGGGTGATTGCGGAATGCGCGTTGTCGGGTGGGCTCGACCGGGGGACGGCGGGCGACCGCTATCAGGTGGTGGTGCACGTGGACGCGGACGCCCTGACGGAAGCGTCCGACGCTCTGGAAGCGCCCCACGTTCCCGCGGGAACGCCGGGGACGGCCGCGTCGGGATCAGCGCCGCGCAACGGCGGACACGCTTCCGGGAGCCCAACGGGAGCGTCAACTTCGGAACCCGGCGACCGCTGCACGCACGCTTCCGAGAGAGCCCCCGCGGCAGCATCCGGATCGCAAGGACACGACGACTCTTCCGACGTTCCCGCGGGACCGTCGAAGACGGCATCGCTCGTGCCCGTGCGGCGCGCCGGTGGCCAGGAAGCGCGCGCGGTGGCAGTTCGACGAGAGCCGGGGCCATTCCTGGGTCAGGCGGACACGCGGGAACGCGGCGGGCCGTCGCTCCCGTACCCGACCCCTTGTCCGGAACCGCGTCTGGCCGCGTCCACCTCGGCCGGCCGCCGCCAGACGGTGCTGGACGAGGCGGGGGGCATCCACATCTCGGCGGAGACGGCGCGGAGGCTGGCCTGCGACGCGGCCACGGTCGGAATGCAGCACGGCCCCGCCGGCGAGGTCCTCGACGTCGGCCGCCGCACGCGGACCATCTCGCCGGCCCTGCGCCGGGCGCTGAACGCCCGCGACCGCCAGTGCCGGTTCCCGGGATGCCGGAACGTCCGGGTCGATGCCCATCACATCAGGCACTGGGCCCACGGCGGGGCGACGGCGCTCGACAATCTGATCTTGCTGTGCCGCCGGCATCACCGGGCAGTTCACGAGGAGGGGTTCCGCGTCACGCAGAATGCGACCGGCAACGTGGAGTTCGTCGGGCCGGACGGCCGTCCGCTGCCGGAAGCGCCGGCGCCGCCGGACTGGACGGGTCGGCCGTTGGCGCCGGTGAGGGCGCGGCTCGAACGAGAGGGCGTCTCCATCGACCCCGACACGCTCACGCCCGACTGGCGCGGCGAGCGTCTGGACCTGGATTGGGTGATCCACCAGTTGTGGCGCCCGCGCCTGCAGGTGGAAGCGACCTGCAAGCGGCATCCGGCCGACCAATCTTGACCGGGAGCGTCGCGTTGGCCGTCTGCGTAGCAGCCGCTGTGGGACAGGAGCGTGCGGCGCAGAACGACGCGAACTCCTGTAGGATCGAGCGGTCTCGTGCGCCTCGACAACGTAACGGAACCTGCGGACATGGATCTTCCGGTCTCCTGGGTTCACCGCCTCACGGGCGACCCCGACGGCAGCCCGCCAAAGGACCACGACATGCCGATGAAGAACCCGCCCCATCCGGGTCTGTCGGTGCGTCACGACTGCCTGGAGCCGCTCGGTCTGACCGTGACGCAGGCGGCCGCGATGCTCGGCGTCAGTCGAAAGCACTTGTCGGATCTCGTGAACGGCCATTCGGGAATCTCGCCGGAGATGGCGATCTGTCTCGACAAGACGTTCGGCGGCGGAGCGAGCGCGTGGTACCGGCTCCAGGCGGCCTACGACCTGACGCAGGCGATGAAGAGGGCCGACCGCATCAGGGTCGAATCGCCTCTCGGCGACCGCCGCGATGGTGCGGACGGCACGAGCCGCGTTCAAGGCGGCCCGCCGCGTCCCCGCCAGACTCCGGCTTGACGGCGCTCCCGCACACGGGAGTCGCTCCTCTGCATCAACAAGTGCGCGCTCCTGTTCGATGGAGCGGTCTTCACGGACGGCAACGCCGCCAGCGTGGATACGCGGTTCTTCGGCGACTGCCGGCACCTCGACCAGCTCGATTGGGCGTGTATCAGAGCCCCGTACTGGACCGACTTTCCGGACGGCAAGCGAAAACGCTGTGCGGAGGTACTCGTACCCGGCACCCGTCACGAATCGAGTATCTCGATCGTGGCCTCGAGGCCTTCCTGCGCAAGTACCGAGACATGGGCATCACGTCGATTGCGTTCCCCTTGCTCGGAGCGACGAACGGCCGCATCCCCGAAGATGAGTCGCTCGAAATCATGAAGCGACACCTGGACCAGTGCGAGATCCCGGTCGAAATCTACCGCTACGATCCGTGCGCCCGCGATGATCTGTACGGGAAATTCAAGGACGCGCTGGAGAACAGGAGCGACGATGATATCTCGCGCGAATCCGGCCTGAGACGGCCTTCGGTTGCGCGGATCCGCGAAGCAGTGCAACGCGAGGACATCAACTCGCTCAGTCGATTGGCGGCTGTAAAGGGTATCGGCGGTCGGACGCTGGAACGGTCCTTCAGCTACCTGCTCGCCATGAAGGCTACGCCGAGCGAGCGGGAATCGGAGGACGAACATGCTTCAGATCTCGCGGCACGGTTTCACCGAGATCGACAGCCGCACGTCGATCACATCGAGCGGTTGGGGCCGGCCTTCCTGACGCGCCCCGCGGGGCATGACCCCACTGGAGAGGAACCATGAGACGAGACCGATCGGCGGAGCGGGACAAGGACGAGATCGGCGCTCAAGGCCGACCGCGACGTCCCCGCCGGACCCCGCTCGACTTCGGCCTGACGGCGCTCCCTCCAGCGTGAGTCGCTCGAGGATGCGACGCTCCGCGTGCCGCCACGTCACCCTGGCGGCCGGGAAGCCGCACGGCGTCAGGCGCTACACTGTTCGGAGACGATCGACCCGGGGCACGTCGACACCTGAAAGGGGAGGACGACCGATGAGGCTCAGCGGCGCATGGTTTGCAATCCTTCTGCTGGTCGCGGCGGCTCCGGCCGCCGCCCAGGACAGCGGCATCGCGGGCGCGGTGAACGACAACACCGGCGGCGTCCTGCCCGGCGTCACCGTCGAGGCGGCGAGCCCGGCCCTCATCGAGGGGTCCCGTGTCGCGGTGACCGACGCCCAGGGGCGCTACGCGTTCACGGCGCTGCGGCCCGGCGTCTACACCGTCACCTTCACCCTGACCGGGTTCACCACGGTGATCCGCGAGGACATCGAGCTCACCGCCGGGTTCACGGCCCCAGTCAGCGTCGAGCTGGGCGTCGGCGCCCTCGAGGAGACCATCACCGTCTCCGGCCAGTCGCCGGTCATCGACGTCCAGCGGGTGCAGGAGCTGACCGTCGTCACCAACGACGTGCTGAACGCGCTGCCGATGAACAAGGACTGGGGCGCCATCGGGGCCCTGACGGTCGGCGTCGCCCCCGAGTCGCAGGACGTCGGCGGCGTCCGCGACTCGTACATGCCGTATCTCGCCGCCCACGGCGGCGACACGCGCGACGGCATGCGCCAGATGGACGGGCTGACGATGGGCAACCTGTCGTGCGGCTACTCGTGCACGACCCTGAACGCCAACGACGCCCAGACCGAGGAGCTCTCCTACGAGATCGGGGCGGTCTCGGCCGACGTGGCCATCGGCGGGGTCCGCGTGAACATCATCCCGAAGGAGGGCGGGAACTCGTTCAGCGGGTCGACCTTCGGCAACTTCTCGAACAGCGGGCTGCAGGGCGACAACCTCAGCCAGGACCTGCTCGACGCCGGCCTGCGGACGCCGGACGTCGTCAGCAGCATCTGGGACAGCAGCGTCGACCTCGGGGGGCCGATCGTCAGGGACAGGCTGTGGTTCCACGGCGCGTACCGCAACTGGGGCCTCAAGCTGCTGCCGGCCAACACGTTCTACGACACCGACCCCAACGACTACGTCTTCACGCCGGACCTGACGCGGCCCGGCATCGACGAGCAGTACGACCAGAGCGCGAGCATCCGGCTCACGTGGCAGGCGACGCCCGGCAACAAGTTCGCCGTCTACTACAACGGGGCGCCGCGCCACCGCCCGTTCCAGGGCATCTCGAACCGGCGCACGCCCGAGGCGGCGCGCGACCAGCGGAACCCCCTGAACTGGCACGGGACGACCACGTGGACCGGCACCGTCGGCAACCGCATCCTGCTCGAGGCGGGGATGGGCATCCAGATACAGGACGCGACCATCGACCCCCAGCCCGACGCCCCCCACCTCCACGCCGTGCGCGACCTCGCCGACGGCATCGACTTCCGCGGCATCGGCTTCAGCCGGCGGTGGAACGAGGTGCACCGGGCCTACAAGGCCGCGATGTCCTACGTCACGGGGTCGCACAGCCTCAAGTTCGGCATGACCCTCGACGAGGGGACGTGGCGCCAGGGCACCGACATCATCGGTCCCACCGACAGCCTGCTGTACACCCTCAACGGCACGCCTTTGCTGATCGCGGCCTTCGCCACCCCCTACAACGTGGAGGTCGACCTGACGGCCGATCTCGGCCTCTACGTGCAGGACACGTGGACCATCGACCGCACCACCTTCAACCTCGGCCTGCGGTGGGACTACGTCCGGCAGGACATCCCCGCCCAGGACACGTCGCGCTTCGTCGACACGCCCTCGGGCTCGGTGGGGCCGGGCACGTGGGCGCCGACGCGCCGCTGGGACGCCATCCCCAACGCCGCGAACTGGACCGACCTGTCGCCGCGAATCGGCATCGCGCACGACGTCTTCGGCGACGGCCGGACCGCCGTCAAGGGCTCGATCAGCCGCTACCTCCGTGTCGATACCATCGGGATGGCGGCGTCGCGCAACCCCGTCAACGCCTCGGTCACGAACGCGACGCGATTCTGGCAGGACGCGAACGGCGACTTCTTCCCCGACGAGAACGAGCTGGGGCCGTACTCGAACGCCAACTTCGGCCGCAGCGTGCTGACCAACGTCTTCGCCCCGGACGTCTACTCGGGGTTCGGGACCCGGCGCAACAACTGGGAGTACTCGCTCGGCATCGAGCAGGAGATCCTGCCCCGCATGTCCCTCGACGTGTCGTACTGGCGCCGCGTGCAGGGCAACTTCTCGGTCACCGACAACTCGCTGGTAGGCCCCGGCGACTTCGACCCGTACTGCGTGATCGCGCCCGGCGACCAGAGGCTGCCGAACGGGGGCGGCTACGAGGTCTGCGGCCTCTACGACGTCAATCCCGCCAGCTTCGGCCAGGTGCAGAACGACATCGTGCGGGCCGAACCGAACGGCTACACGATGGAGCAGGTGTTCGACGGGCTCGACGTCGTCATCAACTCGCGGATCAGCGGCGACCTCTTCGTCTACGGCGGAGTCGGCCTCGGCCGCACGCGATTCAACGACTGCGACGCCCGCCCGGACAACCCCGCGGCGGTGCCGACGCTGGCCCTGACCGCGGGCGGGGCGGGCACCGGCGGCGGTTGGGACAGCGAGGAAGCGGCCGGGATCATCCTGCCCAGAGGACATCACTGCAGCATCGACCCGCCTTTCTTCCGGCCCGCCTGGAAGCTCAGCGGCGCCTATACGCTGCCGTGGTACGACGTGCAGCTCTCGGGCTTCCTGCAGAACCTGCCGGGGGTGCCGATTCTCGCGACGTGGAACGCCCCGGCCAGCGCCATCGAGCCGTCGCTCGGCCGGCCGCTGGCGGGCGGGGCGCAGAGCGCCGAGATCCACCTCATCCAGCCGGGGACGATGTTCGCCGACCGCCTCACCCAGCTCGACATCCGCCTCTCGAAGCTCTTCCGCTTCGACGCCGACCGCGAGATCCGGCTGATGCTCGACGCCTACAACATGCTCAACGACAACGCGCCGCTCGCCATCAACGACACCTACGGCCCGGCGTGGCAGGTGCCCGTGAACATCCTGCTGGCGCGCTTCGTGAAGTTCGGCGCGCAGCTCACCTGGTAGCCGGGAGGGAGCCTTCACGATGCCTCGATGCCGCCGCCTCGGAATCGCGCTGTCCCCCGCCGTTGCGGCGGGCGCCCTCCTCGCCATCGCGGGGGCGGCATCCGCCCAACCGGACGAGTTCGTGCCGGTCACCGACGCGATGCTGCAGGACCCGGCCCCGGAAGACTGGCTCATGTGGCGGCGCACCCTCGACGGCTGGGGCTACAGCCCCCTCGACCAGATCGACCGCGACAACGTGGCCGACCTGCGCCTGGTCTGGACACGCGCCCTCAACCAGGGGAGCCAGCAGGGCACGCCCCTCGCCTACCGGGGCGTGCTCTACATGCCCAACCCCGGCGACGTCATCCAGGCCATCGACGCGGCGACCGGAGACCTCATCTGGGAGCACCGGCGCGACCTGCCGGACGACCTCGGCGAGCACATGGGCGGGCTCGCCACCACCAAGCGCACCATCGCCATCTACGATCGACTGCTGCTCGACACCACCGGCGACGACTACCTGATGGCCCTCGACGCGGTCACCGGCGAGATGGTGTGGGAGACCGAGGTCCTCGACTACACCGTGAACCCCGCCCTCCAGACGGCGGGGCCCATCGTGGCCGGCGGCCGGGTCGTCTCGGGCCGGAGCTGCCGCGCCAACGCCACCCCCGACGCCTGCGTCGTCACCGCCCACGACGCCCGCACCGGCCGCGAGCTGTGGCGGCGCCGCACCATCCCCGGCCCCGGCGAGCCCGGCGACGAGACGTGGGGCGACGTGCCGTTCGAGCGGCGCAAGCACGTCGGCACGTGGATGGTCCCCAGCTACGACCCCGAGCTCGACCTCGTCTACATCGGCACCTCGGTTACCTCGCCGGCCCCGAAGTTCATGCTCGGCGGCCCCGAGCTGGCGCACCTGTACCACAACTCGACATTGGCGCTCGACGCCGACACCGGCGAGATCGTCTGGTACTACCAGCACCTCAACGACGACTGGGACCTCGACCATCCCTTCGAGCGCCTGCTCGTCGACACCGCGGTCGCCCCCGACCCCGACGCCGTCGCCTGGATCAACCCCCGCCTGCAGCCGGGCGAGGAGCGGCGGGTGATGACCGGCATTCCCGGCAAGACCGGCGTCGTCTACACCCTCGACCGCGAGACCGGCGAGTTCCTGTGGGCCAACCCCACCGTGGCCCAGAACGTGATCACCCACATCGACGGCGCCACCGGCGATGTGACCGAGAACCCCGAGGTCCTCTTCTCGGCCCTCGGCCAGGAGCGGCTCGCGTGCCCGAGCTGGGCCGGCGGCAAGGACTGGGAGGCCGGCGCCTACAGCCCCCTCACCCACACCATGTACTTCCCGCTGCGCAACGCCTGCCAGCGGCTGCTGTCGACGACCGAGGGCGGCAGCTCGACCTACATGCTCGCGGCCCGCCATCAGCTCGCCCCCGGCACCGACCGGCTCGGCACCGTCCGCGCCATCGCCGTCGACACCGGCGCCACCCGCTGGCTCCACGAGCAGCGCGCGGCCACCATGTCGCTCGTCGCCACCGGCGGCCGGCTGCTCTTCGGCGGCGACGCCAACGGCCGGTTCCGCGCCTTCGACCAGGACACCGGCGCGGTGCTGTGGGAGATCAACCTCGGCTCGCCGGTCAGCGGCTACCCCGTCACGTTCGCGGTCGACGGCCGGCAGTACGTGGCCGTCGGCACCGGCACCTCCGCCAACGCCTCCATCAACCTGCGGATGACGCCCGAGCTGAGGCCGAGCTTCGGCAACAACCTGTTCGTCTTCGGTCTGCCTGATACGCAATAGCTGTCCGCCGGCTTCGCGCCCGCTTCGCCAGCGTAGTTGGTAGGGCGGGCGGTTCGGTCCGGTGGCCGCGACCGTTGTCGTCGCAGGTGGTTTCGGGTCGGGGCGCCGCGGCAGTTGGGGGCGGTCACCCCAGCCCCCTGTCGCATGGCTGCTGTCGGCGTCTCGATTCGGGGTTTGCCCCGCGCGTGCGGGGTTGTCCGGCGGGCTGCCGGGCTCGGTCAGCGGACGGGACGGGGCGACCGTCAGCGGCGCGGCCGCTTGTCCGAGTGGCGGGTATCGGGAGCCGTCCTCACGACGAGAAACACTTCGTCCAGGTTGATTTCGAGGCCCGGAAACAGCTCCGAGCGCAGCGTCTCGTTCCGCCCGAAGGTCCGGCTGGGGATGAGGATGTCGCCTTGCAGGCGGTGGATCTCCACCGCCTCGGCCATCGGGTCGACCAGCCAGTACTCCGTGACGCCGTGCTTGCTGTAGAGTGCCCGCTTCTTGCCCATGCCGTTCAAGGCTGCTGGCGCGGTAATTCCTGTCGTCCTGGTGGCTGGCTCCGGAAGCGGCTCGTCGCGAGCCACGATCCCGGACGCCGAGCGGGCGATCAACGAATCGGAGACGCATCGCGTGTACACTGGACGCACGGGCAGAAACGACGCCATGACCACGGCAACTCAAAGGCCAGAACCCGAAGCACGGCCACGGGCGACGTACCAGGACGTCCTCGACGCCCCGTCCCACGAAGTGGCCGAGATCGTCGACGGCCTGCTCTACACCAATCCGCGTCCGGCGGCGCCGCATGCGCTGGCCTCGTCCCTGCTCGGCAGCCAACTCACCGTACCGTTCC
Source organism: Vicinamibacterales bacterium (assembly GCA_965261285.1). GTDB lineage: Bacteria > Acidobacteriota > Vicinamibacteria > Vicinamibacterales > UBA8438 > JAJEEA01. The sequence continues at coordinate 2,424,222 of OZ253457.1, forward strand.
ATCTGGGCCGGGGCGGACCCGGCGGTTGGTGGATCATCGACGAGCCGGAGTTGCATCTCCGAGACGACATCCTCGTCCCGGACATCGCTGGTTGGCGCCGGACCCGCATGCCGAAGTATCCCGAGGACGCGTACTTCACGCTCGCGCCGGACTGGGTCTGCGAGATCCTCTCGCCATCGACTCGCAAGCTCGACCTCGAGGCCAAGCGCCCGGTGTACGCTCGGGAGGATGTGCGTCACCTGTGGCTCGTCGCCCCCGCTGGACGCACCCTCGAAGCGTTCGAGCTCACCGCGAGGGAGTGGTCGAGGATCGCGACCGTTGCCGACGACGCCGTCATCCAGATCCCCCCGTTCGAGGCCGCTGGTTTCAATCTCGCCGACCTCTGGCCCTGACACGCACCGTTCGCAACGGTTCTCCCGAGCCGAACGTTTCGACGCTGATCGCCAGCCAGTTGCTCGTCACCGATTGGCACGCCGGCATCGGCAACCCCAACCGAGCCGACGCCATCTGCGACCGCCTCCATCAGGTGAGCAGCCGGACTGGCGTCGCACCCGCTGCCGCGGCGTCGGTCCAGCTCGGAGCGACCCGCCCAGGCCGCGGCACCACGTTCACCTTCACGCTGCCGGCGGCCGGGGAGGCCGGCGCCGCGCCGGCAGGCCCTTCCCTTGCTCCGCGGCCGGCCGCCGAGCCGGGCGAGCCGTCGCGCATCCTGGTCGTGGACGTTCCGGATGATGCGTGGCAGGTCCTTCGGCACACCGGTCACGAGCGGGGCGTAGCCGGCCTTCGAGAGCGCGTCGCGCACGGCGCGCAGGAACCGCGGGTCGTCGCTCTGCGCGGATGCTGACGCAGACGCCGCGACCGTCTGCGGCCCAGCGGTGTCGGCGCCGCCGCGAGTTGCGTCATGGCTGCTCGGCCGGCGGCGCGTGCGTCCGCACGTAGTCCATGAGGCTCGGAATGCCGGCTTCCCAGGTGGGCACGGCGTCGGGCCGCCAGATGTAGCCCAGGCGACCCAGGGTCTTCGCCGCGGTCTTCGCCGTCGCCGCCGTCCCCTTCTCGCCACCGGGCCCGCCCAGGCCCCGCCGGACCGCGGCTTCGAGCTGCGCACTGCCCAGGCGCTCGCGGTTCTCGAACGCCTCGGCCACCGCGCGCGCCGCCGGCAGCAGACCCTGGTCGTGCAACTCGTTGTAGCGCTGCAGGTAGTAGCGCCCCTTCTTCTCCTCGAAGTCCGCCCGGACGGCTTCCACGTCTGCCCGGGTGATGCGCCGGCCGGCCGACGACCCACCCGCGACCACCCGCCGCCACAGCGCCTCGCCCGACAACTGCACGAAGTACGGATAGCCCTGGCTGGCGGCCACGAGCTGCGCCAGCGCGTCGTCGTCGATGGCCACGTTCTCGCCGGCCAGCGGCAACCGTAGCGCATCGGCCGTCGCCGCCGCGTCCAGTCGGCCTATGGGCAGGAGCTCCGAACGGCTCCAGAACGAGACGTCCATCTCGCCCAGGCGCGACTCCAGGTGCGGGGTGCCGGCCAGCGCCAGCAGGAACGGCTGCTTCCGGCCCACGATCCGGCTGGCGTTCAGCAGCGCATGGCCGACGGCGGCATCCAGCGTATGGGCTTCGTCCAGCGACAGCAGCAGCGGCGTCTTCCCGGTGCGGGCAGCCAGGACCTCGTCCAGCGAGGGGGCGTCCGGGGACTGCCGCGCTCGCCATCGGACGCCGGAGATGGAGACCTCGCCGGGCAGCAGGCGCCGCCACCATGTCGGCGACAGCAGGCGCCGGACGAGCCGCTCTTCGGTGGGAACGGCCGCCGGCGTCAAGTGGACCACGTCGACCGCCTCGCGCGCACGGGCGGCCTGGTGGAACCAGGAGAGCAACGTCGTCTTGCCGTTGCCGCGGGGTCCGTAGAGGATGAGATCGCGCGGCGGGGCGGCCCCCTGCCGCAACTGGTCGAGAAACGCGCGGCAGGTCCGCTGCTCGTGCTCCCGACCGGCCAGGTACGGCGGCAGACCCCCGGGGCCGGGCTTGAACAGGTCCAGCTCGTTCCTCGCTGGCTGCATGACTCCGCCATTGTATGCCCGCCATGCCGGCCGATCTCGTGATCCGGGCCGTGCGCGACCCGACCGGTGCCTGATCGAGGGGTATCGCTACCAGGTCAAACTGAACCTCTCGGTTCGATGGCGGGTCCGGTCGCGGTTGAGGCCGTGTGATCGCCTGCTCCTCGACACCACCCGGCGACGATCACTCGATGGCCTCGACGCGGTCACCAGCGAGATGGTGTGGGGCCCCAGGTTCTCGACTACGCCGTGGGCCCCGCCCTCCAGACGGAGGGACCATAGTGGCCGGCGACAGGCTCGTCAGAACTCGAGATTCACAATCGAGTAGCCTCAAGACACGAAAACCGATGTCGTAGCCCTCACCTGTCGAGGCAAAAAGGCCCCCTGGAGAAAGGCGCTCGAACTGCACCAGCCCTGATGGCGCTAGTTTATCACCTTTTAGCCCATATAGCTCACCAAAATATCACAAAAAAATTACCCTCGTTCTTCATGTGCTATGGTTTCTTCATGGTGAGCCGAACCGCTCGCGGCGGTTGCCAAGGAAGCAGGGCCATGCGCCGTGCCGCTTTGGCGGTCGTGGTTGTTGCCGTCGCCCCGGCCGACGACGCTGCGGCTCAGATTCTGGACCGCACTTCGCAGCCGCCGGTATCTGTACTTTCGGCAGCGAGATGGACGGACCACCCCATCCGTCCTGGCATGACACCAATCAAGACGGCCCATTTCGACGAGTTGCGTGCGCGGGTCACGGCACTGCGGACTCGGGAGGGACTGCCTCCCGTACGGTGGACGGATCCCGTTCTGACACCTGGAACCACCACGGTGAGGCGGACCCACCTCGCGGAGTTGCGAACCGCGCTCGGTGGCGTGTACGAGACGAGGGGACAACTGCAGCCGGCCTACATGGACCGCAATCTGACAGCGGGCCGCACCCCCGTCAGGGCAGCCCACGTGATGGAGTTGCGCGAGGCGGTCGAGATTCTCGAGGACCCCACCCCGTCGCTGGAGTCGTACTACACGATGCTCCCGTTCGACGTCATCGATCCGAGCTACCGGCCTCATCAGCACCATTCCTACCACACGGATCTGGACGGCGACGGGAACGAGGACCTCGTCCTTCTCGGCGCCACCTGGCCGGATCCGCCGCTCGGCGTGACGGCGGAGAATTACCGCCCGCAGCCCGGCCGGGTCCTGCTGGGCGACGGCGACGGAGGGTTCAGACGCGCGTCGGCCGAGCTGTTCCCCGTCGACACGCTGAACACCATCACCCCGAGCTGGACTTCGCCTTTCGGTGACCTGAACGCCGACGGGCGGTTGGACTGGTTCATCGCCGAGGGCGGCTGGGACGCCCCACCGTTCCCTGGTGGGCAGAACCGCCTGTACCTGTCGCGGCCCGGTGGCGGCTGGCGCGACGCGACGAGCGAGTTGCCGCAGCTCTCGGACTTCTCGCACTCAGCGGCGATCGGCGATACCCGCGACCGGGGAACTCCCGACATCGTCGTTGGCAACATCTGGGGGGGAGAAGCCCGCATTCTGCCCTACGTGGTTCTGAACAACGGCGACGAGACGTTCTCGTTCGACCGGTCAAATCTGCCGGTCGGCCCTGACGAGACCCTGCACTTCCTTTCGAGAGGCGCCAACATCATAGGGACGGTGCTTGCGGATCTCGACGGCGACGGTCTGCCGGAACTGATCGCCCTCGGACAGGGCTATGTCGGAGAGAGCTTTGAGGGCTTTCCTGGGCTCGAGGCGGTTTCGTTCGTCTTCTGGAACCGTGCCGGTGCCTTCAGCGAGCAGCACAAGACGCCTCTGCCGTCGCCGGACGTGTTCGCCCAACACGGGCACCTCGATCTCGACGCCGCCGCATTCGACGTGGACGGAGACAGCCTGCTCGACCTGGTCATCGTCGGGACCCAGCATGACCCGGCCTACGACGGCTGGTTCGTCCAACTGTTGATGAACCGGGGCGACGGTACGTTCGCCGACGAGACTTCCCTCCGGTTGCAGCCGCACGAGCGGTCCAGCGGCAACGCTGGTGTGGCGACCGGTGCGCCGCACGCGAGGCAGGTGGACGTTCTCGACTTCAACGGCGACGGGGCGGCGGACTTCGCGATGCCCGCGTGCTGCCGTCTCCCACCGAACCAGCCGCTCATCTGGCTGAACGACGGAAGCGGGCGGTTCTCGGCGCTCAAGGTGCACGACTTCATCCCTCCCGGCTCCTCCCACGAGTGGCAGTATCTGCTCAAGGATGCACCCCTTGTGAGGACGCGGCACGGCTACAGCTTCATCGTCACGTGGTCTGACTACGAATGGCCGCGACCTGGCGCACCCGGGGTCATCCTGACAGGGCTGCTGGCGACCCGACCATACCGCTGAGCTCGCTCAGCTTGCGGTGAACCACCTCCTCGCGTTAAGGCCGTCTCGACGCTGGCGAGGGGCGGAGTCGTGATTCGACATCGTCGGACAAGAGCCCGTTGTGAGTGCGCGGGGAGCCGGCGTCACGGCCGACGCCCGCAGAGCGGGGTCGGAGCGTGAGCCGAGAGCCTCGACAGCGGCGGAGCAGACTCGGACGAGTTCTTCCGCGACACGATGCCCTCGCACGCCGCCGCTGAGCGTCGTCGATGCGGCGTGACGGCAATAGAGCCGGGGTTCCTCCCCCTGAGCGTCCGGGTTGCAGTCCGGGCACCGGTACGGATCGAAGGCACGGCCGTCGATGCGACGCGTCGCGCCTCGATTGCCGACGAGCCCGAGGAACCACCGGCGCGTCGCGAACCCCGGAGGGGCTTCGCTCGTTGTTACCGGTATGGTGCTCTGGCAGGATTTCCGGTACGCGCTCCGGCGCCTGGTCAAGGACCGGTCGCTGACGTTCATGGCGGTGGCGGCCCTCGGCCTCGGCATCGGGGCCAACGCCTCCGTCTTCGCGATCGTGCACGCGGTGTTCATCCGCGGCCTGCCGTTCGACGAGCCGGGACGGATCGTCAACGTCTCGTCGCGCGACACCGTCCGCGGCAGCACCGGGGGCGTCTCGCTCCCCGACTTCGAGGACTATCGCGAAGCGGCGACCTCGTTCAGCGGGCTGGCCGCGTTCACGGCCGGCGGGACCGCGAACCTGAGCGACGCCGACCAGCCGCCCGAGCGGGTGACGGGGTCGCTGGTGACGCCGAACACGTTCCGCCTGCTCGGGCAGCCGGTGCTGCTCGGCCGCGACTTCCTGCCCGAAGAGGGCGAGCGGGGCGCCGACCGCACCGTCATCCTGGGCTACCGCGTCTGGCAGGACCGCTACGCGGGCGACCCCGCCGTGCTCGGCCGCGTGGTGCGGGTCAACGACGAGCCGTCGACGATCGTCGGGGTCATGCCGGAAGGCATGCGGTTCCCGCTGAACTCCGACACGTGGCGGCCGCTGCAGCCCACCGACGCCCTCGACCGCCGCGACAACCGGATGCTCTCGACCGTCGGTCGCCTCGCCCCCGGCGTCGATCTCGACGCCGCCGACGCCGAGGTGCGCGCCCTCGCCGGGCGGCTCCGCCAGGAGTACCCCGACACCAACGAGCACGCGGACGCCTTCGTCCAGACGTTCAACGACTGGGCGAACCCCGCCGACGTCTCGCTGATCATCCCGACGCTGATGGGCGCGGTGGCGTTCGTCCTGCTCATCGCCTGCGCCAACGTCGCCAACCTGCTGTTGGCGCGCTCGGCGCGGCGGGCGCGCGAGGTGGCCATCCGGGTCGCGCAGGGCGCCACGCGGTGGCGAATCGTGCGGCAGTTGCTGGTCGAGAGCCTCCTGCTCGGCGCGACGGGCGGGGCGGCGGGCCTGGGTCTGGCCGCGGCCGGCATCCGCCTGCTCGACGTCGCGACGGCCGACGTCGGCAAGCCGTTCTGGATGACCTTCCACCTCGACGGCGCGGTCGTCGCGTTCCTCGTCCTCGCGTGCGTCGGGACGAGCGTGCTGTTCGGGTTCGCGCCGGCCCTGCACGTCTCGAAGACGCCGGTCGGCGAGCTGCTGCACGAAGGGGGCCGCACCGGGGGCAGCGGGATGCGCGCGCGCCGGCTCGCGGCGGCGATGGTCGTGGTCGAGGTGACGCTGGCGGTGGTGCTGCTGGCGGGGGCGGGGCTGTTGATTCGCAGCTTCCAGGAGCTCTACCGGATCGACCTCGGGTTCGATCCCGCGCGGGTGCTGACCGGGCAGATCACGCTGGTCGCCCGCAAGTACCCCGAGCCGGAAGATCGGCTGCAGCTCGTCGAGCGGCTCCAGCGGCGCCTCGACGCCATGCCCGGCGTTCGCGCCGCCAGCGTGGCCACCACGTTCCCCCTCTTCGGCGGCCTGCAGCGCTCGCTCGAGGTCGACGGGCGGCCTTCGCCGGACGGCGCGCCGGCCCCCACGGTGACGATGCTGAGCGTCGGCGCGCGGTACTTCGAGTCGCTCGGGGTCTCGCTGACGCGGGGACGCGCGCTGACGCTGGAGGACGGCCGCGAGGGGGCGGAGTCGGTGGTGGTCAACGGACGGTTCGCGGCGCGGTTCTTCCCCGGCGACGATCCGCTCGGGCGGCGTATCCGCCTGCAGGCGCAGGGCCGGCCGCCCGGCCCGTGGCTGACCATCGTCGGGGTGAGTCCCAGCGTCCGGCAGACCGCCCTGAGGGAACGCGATCCCGATCCGGTGGTCTATCTGCCGTACCGGCTGTACACCGGCGGTCAGGCGGCGCTGCAGTCGTCGCTCGCCATCCAGGTCCTGACCGCGGGCAACCCCGCCGGCTTCGTCCCGCAGCTCCGCGAGGCGGTGCAGGCCGTCGACGCCGAGCTGCCGGTGTTCGGCGCCCGGTCGATGTCGGCCCGACTCCGGGACAGCCGCTGGACGTACCTGCTGTTCAGCGGCCTGTTCGGCATCTTCGCGGCCATCGCGCTCGTCCTGTCGGCGGTCGGGATCTACGCGGTCACCGCGTACTCGGTCACCCAGCGGACGCAGGAGATCGGCATCCGCATGGCCCTCGGGGCCCTGCCCGGACAGGTCGTCTGGGTGGTCATGCGCCGCGGGCTCGCGCAGGTCTGCGCGGGACTGGCCGTCGGGGCGGCCGGCGCGTTCGCGGTCGGCCGCCTGATCGAGAGCCTGCTGGTGCAGACCTCTCCCCGCGACCCCGTGACGCTGGCGACGGTGCTGGCGGTGCTGGCGGCGGCGACGGTCGCCGCGTGCGTCGGCCCGGCGCGCCGGGCAGTCGGGATCGATCCGGTCGAGGCGCTCCGCTTCGACTGAAACGGGGCGCCGGACCGCGGGCCGGCCGGCGAGCATGTGGCCGCGGGCCTCTCGGACGCCCGGACCGACGCTCGGCGGCAACCGGGGCGTTCGGCCGGCATCCCCGGATCGCGCTTTTCTCACATATCTCGCAAATGACCCACGAAATCAGCTACGATCCGGCGCCGGTGTGGTTCCCCCGGTGCACGGGGTCGAGATCCGCCCGCTCCGGAGTTGGCGCGCATGGACTTCGACGGCTACCAGATCGACGAGGCGTTCTACGACGAGCTGTTACGGCCGGACGGCGCGCCGCGGACGCACTGCCAGCCGCTTCATGACGCGCTGAGCCGGGTGTCGGGTCCGGAGCTGGCCGAGACGCAGCAGCGCGTGACCCGGTCGTTCGTCGACGAGGGCATCACCTTCACGGTGTACGGCGACGGCGAGGCCGACGAGCGCATCATCCCCATCGACTGCATCCCCCGCATTCTGTCGGCCGCCGAGTGGAGGGAGCTGGAGGCGGGCCTCGCGCAGCGCATCCTGGCCCTGAACCACTTCCTGGCCGACGTCTACGGCGCCGGCCGCGCGATCTCGGACGGCGTCATTCCCGAGGAGATGGTCCGGGGATGCCCGCAGTACCGGGCCGCGATGCAGGGCTTCGCGCCGCCGCACGAGACGTGGGTGGCGGTCTGCGGGACCGACCTGGTGCGCACGAACGACGGCTTCGCGGTGCTCGAGGACAACCTGCGGGTGCCCTCGGGGGTCTCCTACATGGTCGCCAATCGCAAGGCGGTCAAGTCGAGCCTCCGGCGGCTGTATCGCCGCTGCGGCGTGCGGGAGGTGGAGCACTACGGCGAGCTGCTGCTGGCGACGCTTCGGGAGCTGGCCCCCGTCGGACGTCCCGAGCCGTACATCGCGGTGCTGACGCCCGGCGTCTGGAACGCCGCCTTCTACGAGCACATGTTCCTGGCCCGCGAGATCGGGGCGGCGCTGGTCGAGGGCCGCGATCTCCTCGCGCGGAACGGCATCGTCTATGCGCGGACGACGGAGGGCCTGCGCCGGGTGGACGTGATCTACCGGCGCGTGGACGACGACTTTCTCGACCCGCTCGTCTTTCGCGAGGACTCGCTGCTCGGGGTGCCGGGGCTGCTGGACGCGTACCGTCGGGGCAACGTCACGCTCGCCAACGCGCCGGGCACCGGCGTGGCCGACGACAAGAGCGTGTACGCCTACGTGCCGGACCTCATTCGGTACTACCTGAGCGAGGAGCCGCTGCTCGCCAACGTGCCGACCCACCTCTGCCGCCGGCCCGAGGACCTGGAGTACACGCTCGACAACCTCGAGCGCCTGATCGTCAAGCGCGTCGGCGAATCGGGCGGCTACGGCATGCTGGTCGGCCCCCATGCCTCGGCGGCCGAGCGGGAGGCCTACGCGCGGGAGGTGCGGGCCAATCCGGCCGAGTTCATCTCGCAGCCGGTGCTGTCGCTCTCCCGGGCCCCCTGCCTCATCGACGGCCGGCTCGAGCCGCGGCACGTCGATCTGCGGCCCTTCGTGCTCCGGGGCCGGAAGACCCGCATGGTGCCGGGCGCCTTCTGCCGGGTCGCGCTGCGCCGGGGGAGCCTCGTGGTGAACTCCAGTCAGGGCGGCGGCGGCAAGGACGTGTGGGTGCTGGAGTCCTGACGATGCTGGCGCGCAGCGCGGAGGGCCTCTACTGGCTGGGCCGCCACCTCGAGCGGACCGAGAACGGGTGCCGCCTGGTGGGCGAGCAGATGACGGCGCTCGTCGACCGGCCGGTGCAGGAGATCAACTTCGGCTGGCGACGCATCTACGGCGCGCTGGGCAGACGCCCCCCGGGACCGGCCATCGCGGTGCTGGAGAACGACGACGACTACGCACTCGCCGATTCCTACACGCTGGCCGACGACGTGACGTTCGAGCGTGCCAACCCGGACGCCATCCGCAACAGCTTCGCGCAGGGCCGCGAGAACGCGCGACAGATGCGCCACTGCATCAGCGCCGAGATGTGGACGTGCCTGAACCGGGCGTGGCTGCGGTTCCGGGAACGGCGCATCGAGGACATCTGGCAGACGGCCCCCGAGAGCTTCTACGCCGACCTCGCGCAAGAGCTGGGCACCTTCACGGGCGTCACCGAGACGACCCTGTACCGGGACGACGGGTGGCGGTTCCTGTGGCTCGGCCGCCTCATCGAGCGCGCCCAGTTCACCGTCGCCCTCCTGATGGCGCAGATGGCCGCGGTCCGGCCGGACGAGGGGCAGGTCGACGGCGAATGGTCGAGCCTGCTGCGTATCTGCCAGGCGTCCGACGCCTACAGGCGCTGCCACGGCGTCGGCGTACGCCCGGAACGCGCGCTCGCCCTGCTCGTCGGCGATGCGCAGCTTCCGCGGTCGCTGGGCCGCACCCTCGACGAGGTCGCCCACAAGCTCGGGGCGCTCGCGACCGGTCCCGGCTCGACCGACGAGGCCCGGCTGAGCGCCGGCAACCTCGCCGCCGACATCCACCGGCAGTGGCGCGACACCGCGGACACGGCCGACTGGGACGGCCCGCTCCGCCGCATGGACGGCGAGTGCCGGCGCCTGCACGACCTGGTGATGGAGGCGCACGTCGCCTACGATCCGGACGGCGCGCCGGTGCGGTGACACCAGCCGTCCGGCAGCACCTGACCGGCCGGCGGATCCGGACGTGCTCAGGCCCCAAGCTCCGGAGCGCGGCCGCGTCGGAGGCCGTCAACGGATCAAGCCACGAAGCGCGGTGCGGAGATCCGACCGGACTCTACCTCCGGAACTGCTTGCTCAGGGCCAGCCCCTGCCGCTGGTAGGACGAGCCGATGGGCGCCCCGTAGATCTTCTCCGGAACCTCCAGCAGCCGACTGTAGACAAGGCGACTGACCACCTGATCGTGCTCGATCATGAACGGGACTTCGTGTGCACGCACCTCGAGCACCGCCCGAGTGCCGGCAATGTCACTGTCCCCATAGCCGAACCCCGGATCGAAGAAGCCTGCGTAGTGAATCCTGAACTCACCAACGGATGGATCGAAGGGTTTCATCTCGGCGGCGACGTCTTGCGGCACTCGGACTCGTTGCCGCGACCCCAGGATGTAGAAGTCTCCCGGATTCAAGATAAGGCGCCCATCGCGAGGGCTCGTGATAGGGTCCCAGAATTCTGTTGTGTCATAGTGGTCGACCTTGCGCATATCGATGAGCGGGGTATTCGTCTTGCCTCGATAGGCGACGATCTCATGCGGATGCTCGCCCTTCAAGTTGACCGACAGTTTCACTCCTTCTTCGATATCCGCACGAGCGCGACTATCCTGGTCCAGATAGATCAGGTTCTCTGCCTCGTCCAGACGCTCGTGCAAACGGTCTGAGGGGCGCGGTTTTCCCCGCACGAAGCGCAACTGCGACAGCCGCGCGCCCTTCCGCACGATGACCGAAAACGTCCGTGGAACGATCTCCGCGAACAACGGTCCAGAGTAGCCGTCCCGAACCCGCTCGAACTCGCTGCCGTAGTCGGTGATCAACCGTGTGAAGACGTCGAGCCGACCCGTCGTACTCTTCGGATTCGCCTTAGCCCAAACCCCGTCCGGCAGTCGCAGGCTCTCCTGAAGAGGCACCAAGTAAACACACCTCTTCTCAAGCACTGTGGGCGACGACAAATCCAGCCGGGCCGTGGACAGGGCCTCGAGCTTGCTCTCCACCTTGGCATGCGCACCCGGCAGAAAGCTCGCCTGCAGCCGATGGGCAACGGCACCGAGCCGGAGATCGAGACTTGCCGGCTGGACTTGATCATCGGTGAACGGTTCGGCCGCGGTTACTTGCTCGTTTCGGATAAGCCCCCAAATATGCTGGCACGGGAAGACACCCGTCGAGAACGGCGCGCGAGCGATCTCCGGGAACAGCGTCATCACCCGTTCGGCCGCCGCGTCCATCTCACCCACTCCCTCCGACGAAGACCGTCATTGCATTATCTGCGCCGGCGTCCGCTCCGGCGTCTTGAAGGGATCGATCACTCGGACCGTGTCGAACACCTGACCGTGTTGCAGATCCTCGGTCAACAAGACCCCGCACTTGCTCGTCTGTGCTGCGGCCACGATGAGGGCGTCCCACCAAGACAAAGAGAAGCTCCCTTGCAGCAACCAAGCGCGTTCCAGGATCGCCATATCGATCGGAAGCGGTCGCCACGCCGCGAGATCGCGGGTGATGGACTGAGCCTTCGATGCGGCCAGCACCGGCTGCACTTTATGCGTGAGAACCGAATAGAGTTCTTGTAGAACCTGGAAGCTCACTCGCCCAGCGCGACGGCCGACGAGGTAGGCAATCCACTCATCGGCGCGGAGCTTCTTCACCGGCTCCGAGTCGCCGTGCAGGTAGACGAAAACGTTCGTGTCAACGAAGACCGGCCCGGTCATGCAACTCCTCGCGCGTCGGCTTGCGACCGTCGACCCATTCCATTTCCCGATGTTCGCGCGCCCGCGCCAGAAAGCGCTTCATCGCGACGTCGTATTCGTCTTCCTGGCACCGCATTCCCTCGAGAAGCTCCGCGATCCACTTCGATACGCTACGCTCGTTCTCCGCTGCCCGAACCCGCACCCAGCGGGCCAGATCCTCGGGCAACGTAATGGTGACGTTCTTCATCTTGAGATCCCTTGAATCCACACACAAAATCAGTGTAACACAGAAATCATGTCCATCTCCATTCACCCCTCCTTGGAGCAATCTGGGTGTCTCCCGCGACCGGCTTCACAACCCTCCATCGATTCTATCCGCTGTCGGACTCTCGCGACTGTACCGCTAAGTCCACGAGGTCGACTGCTCCGTGCTACGCTTGAAGCGTTTCTGAAGCTGAAGGGAGTACGCGATGCGAGCAGGGGTGCTGTTGGGCGTTCTGTTGATGGCGGCGTGCGGCGGCGGGGCGGAGCCGGAGCCGGCGGCCGAGCCGGAGGCGCCGGCGAGCGCGGGCACGATCGAGCGGCTCGACCCCGCCTTCGACGCGCTGGTGCCGGCCGACGCCGTCATCGAGGAGCTGGCCGGCGGGTTCGGCTTCACCGAGGGACCGGCGTGGATCGACGACGGGGACGGCTACCTGCTGTTCAGCGACATCCCCGGCAACCGCATCGTCAGGTGGGACCCGGACGGCACCGTCAGCGACTTCCTGAACCCGGTCTACGAGGGCGAGCACGAGGAGGGGCGGCTCGTCGGCTCGAACGGCATCATCGTCGACCCGGACGGGAACGTCGTCTTCACCGAGCACTTCAACGGCCGGATCTCCCGCATCGCGGCCGACGGGACGCGGAGCGTGGTCGTCGACAGCTTCGAGGGGGGACGGCTCAACAGCCCGAACGACCTCGACTACCACAGCGACGGCTCGCTCTACTTCACCGACCCCGCCTACGGGCTGCCGAGCCCCGAGGCGCGGGAGCAGGACGTGAACGGCATCTACCGGCTGAGCGCGGACGGCGAGCTCGTCCGGCTGGGCGAGCAGACCGGCCCCAACGGCATCGCCTTCTCGCCCGACGAGTCGACCCTCTACGTGGCCGACAGCGCCACCCGGCAGTGGATGGCGTACCCGCTGAACGAGGACGGCACCCTCGGCGAGGTCGAGCTGCTGCTCGACGCCAGCGCCTCGGAGGAGAGCGGCTCGGCCGACGGCCTGAAGATCGACGACCAGGGCAACCTGTGGGCGACGGGCCCCGGCGGGGTCTGGGTCATCGCGCCGGACGGCACGCATCTCGGCACGATCAAGCCGAACGAGGTGCCGGCCAACGTGGCGTGGGGCGACGCGGACCGGCGGACGCTCTACATGACGGCGCGCACCGGGCTGTACCGCATTCGCGTGAACGCCACCGGCGACCGGTAGGTCTCTGCGCCGTAGAACGGTGCGGACTCCTGGAGGGTTGGCTGGGCGCCAAAGCGGAGCCGAAGGCGACGATTGGCGGGCCGGCCGTCCGCGCTGCCGGGCGACGCGGAATCGACGGTCTGGTTCGCCGCGAAACGAACCGCGACACGCGGCCTTTTCGGACCCGCGTGCCGCGCCGCCGAGGGGCAGGAACGCGGGTTCGGCTCGCCGAGAACCGAACCGCAAGGCGAGCGGCTGCTGGGCTCGGGCCGCATCACCAAGCGGCGCAACAGGCACTTGGTGCCACGGAAATCGGAGCTGCAAGCGAGGGTCCGGACCGTCTGGACCGTCCAGCGGCGCAGCAAGGGAGGTCGACGATGCGCTATCCCCTGGTCGCGGCGTTCGCGGCGGCGTTGAGCATCGGTCTGGCGGCGCCGGTTGCCGCTCAGGAGACGGACGCGGACTGGGTTGCGCCGCAGACACCGTGGGGGCACCCCGATCTGCAGGGCGTCTGGGACCAGACCACCGGCACCCCCCTCGAGCGGGCGGCCGACGTCGACCGCGAGTTCCTGAGCGAGGAAGAGGCGGCAGAGCGCGAACGGCGCCGGTTCGCGGCGTTCGACGCGCCGCCGCGGGCGGGCAGCCCCGGCAACTACGGCTCGCAGTGGCGCGACGGGTCGCGCAACGCGCTGACCCGCACGTCGTTGATCGTCGATCCGCCGGAGGGTCGCATCCCCGCCCTCACGCCGGCCGGCGAGCGCCGCGCGGCCGAGAACGCGGCGCGACGGCGCGACCATCCCGCCGACTCGTGGACCGACCGCAACCTGTGGGAACGCTGCATCACCCGCGGCACGCCCCGGGTGCCGAACAACTACAACAGCAACATCCTGCTCCTCCAGACCCCGGAGGCGGTGGTGATGCTGAACGAGATGATCAACGAGACCCGCGTCGTCCCCCTCGACGGGCGCCCCCACGTCGCCCCGGGCGTCCGCCTGTGGAACGGCGACTCCCGCGGCCGCTGGGAGGGCGACACCCTGGTGGTCGAGACCACCAACTTCAGCGACAAGCAGGTCTTCCGCGGCCTCCCGGTGGACGGCCTGACGCTCGTCGAGCGGTTCACCCGCACCGGCCCCGACAGCATCGACTACGAGATGACCCTCAGCGACCCCGCCACCTACACCCGCGACTGGACGGTGGTGCTGCCGATGATCGCGAACGGCGGCGGCATGTTCGAGTACGCCTGCCACGAGGGGAACTACGGCATGGAGGGGATCCTCGCGGGCCATCGCGCCGAGGAACTGGCGGGTCAATAGCCTCTCACTGCCCGCTCGCAACGCCCGGCCAGGCGGCCTGATCGTTTCGTGGTGACCGACCACGACCCCGGGGGAGGGACTCGGGGTGCGTCGGCTCGCCTACCCTGCCGCAAGACCCCGCGACCGGGACGATGGTGCAACAGAACGGAGACGTCGGCACTCTCGTCATTTGTCATGACAGATGACGACCCGGCGGCCGGCGCACGCGCGCGTGCCATCGTCTTGCTTGCCATGACGACGTGACATACTCTGCCGCCATGACTCGAACCGAAGGTGTGCCGCTTCGAACGTCTCCGGCGGCGAGACCGGCCCCGGCCGCAGTCCTGGTCCTGGTCGCGCTGGCCCTCGCGCCCGCGCCGGCGGCGGCGCAGGCACCGCCGGCCGCCGACTTCGTACCGGTGACCGACGCCATGCTCCTGGACCCGGCGCCGGAGGACTGGCTGACGTGGCGGCGGACCCTCGACGCGTGGGGCTTCAGCCCCCTCGACCAGATCGACCGGTCGAACGTCGGCGACCTGCGCATGGCGTGGACGCGGGCCCTGACCCCCGGCAGCCAGCAGGGCACGCCCCTCGTCTACCGCGGCGTGCTCTACATGCCGAACCCGGGCGACGTCATCCAGGCCATCGACGCCGCGACCGGCGACCTCGTGTGGGAGCACCGGCGCGACCTGCCCGACGACATCTACGACCACGTCGGCCGACTCGCCGTCACCAACCGCAACCTCGCGATCTACGACCGGCTGATCATCGACACCAGCGCCGACAACTTCGCGTTCGCCCTCGACGCCGTGACCGGCGAGCCGGTCTGGGAGACCCGCATCCTCGACTACCTCACCCACCCCGCGACGCACAGCGCGGGACCGATCATCGCCGGCGGCAAGGCGGTCTCGGGGCGGAGCTGCCGCCCCGCCGGGGGGCCCGAGGCGTGCGTCATCACCGCCCACGACGCCCTCACCGGGGCCGAGCTGTGGCGCCGGCGCACCACCCCCGCGCCGGGCGAGCCCGGCGACGAAACCTGGGGCGGCGTGCCCGACGCCGACCGCAAGCACGTCGGGAGCTGGATGCCCCCGAGCTACGACCCCGAGCTGAACCTGATCTACGCCGGCACGTCGGTCACCTCGCCCGCCCCCAAGTTCATGCTCGGCGGGGCCGACCTCGCGCACCTGTACCACAACTCGACCCTCGCGCTCGACGCCGATACCGGCGAGATCGTCTGGTACTACCAGCACCTGAACGACCACTGGGACCTCGACCACCCGTTCGAGCGCATGCTGCTCGACACCGCGGTCGCGCCCGACCCCGACGCGGTGGACTGGATCAACCCGCGGCTGCAACCCGGCGAGGTCCGCCGGGTGATGACCGGCGTGCCCGGCAAGACCGGCGTGGTCTACACCCTCGACCGCGCGACCGGCGAGTTCCTGTGGGCCACCCCGACCATCGCCCAGAACGTCATCACCCACATCGACGGCGCCACCGGGGCGGTCACCGAGAACGGCGAGGTCACCTTCAGCGCCCTCGGGCAGGAGATGCTCGTCTGCCCCACCTGGGCCGGCGGCCGGGGATGGCAGTCCGGGGCCTACAGCCCCCTGACGCGCGCCATGTACTTCCCGATGCGCAACACCTGCGCGCGCATGCTGTCGACGCTGGACAGCGGACTGCGCACCTATGCGCTGGCCGCCCGTCACCAGCTCGCGCCGGGCACCGACATGCTCGGCACGGTGCGCGGCATCTCGGTGGAGACGGGCGCGACCACCTGGCTCCACGAGCAGCGGGCCGCCACCTGGTCGCTCGTCGCCACCGGCGGCGGGCTCGTGTTCGGCGGCGACGTCAACGGCCGGTTCCGCGCGTTCGACCACGAGACCGGCGAGGTGCTGTGGGAGATCAACCTCGGCTCGCCGGTCACCGGCTACCCCATCAGCTTCGCGACCGGCGGCCGCCAGTACGTCGCCGTCAGCACCGGCAGCGCCGCCCAGTCGTCCACCCAGCTTCGCATCACCCCCGAGCTGCGGCCCAGCCCCGGCAACAACCTTTTTGTGTTTGGTTTGCCGTGAAGAGGCGCCATCCCTCGGCGCGTGCGAACCTGCGCCGTAGAACGGCGCGGACTCCCGGAGGGTCGGTCGAGCGCCGAGCGGAGCCCCGGGCGGCGATTGGCGGCCCAGGGCTGACGGGAGTGTGGATGGGCGCGGACTCGAAGCCGTCCTGGCCGCGCTGGAGACCCTGCCGCTGGCAGAGTCACCGAATGAGGTAGATGCCGACGACCGGCCACTCGTCGGACTCGGACACCGCCGTGACCCGCTCGCGGGCGTTCGGCCGCCGCTCGTAGACGCCGTCGAACTCGAACACGAAGTAGTCGCCGGGCGGCGCATCGGGCACCGTAGTCAGCCGTTGCGTGCTGGCCAGCGTACGGGACTCGAGGGCGCCCAGCAGGGCCTGCCGCTCCTCCATGCTGTTCCGAAACTCCCCGGCCGTCACGCTCTCCCGGAAGTGGCTCCCGGTAGCGTCGTACGCCGCCGAGAAGTCTCCCGCGTCGAGCAGCGACAGCCACGCGTCGACCGACTGCCGCGCCGCGTCCTCGTCCGACTGCATCGGCGTCTCGGGAGCCGTCGGCGCTGTCGGGCTGCCGCCGCCGTCGCCGCATGCCACGGACGCGGCCACCACGACGGTGAGAAGCACCGCCAGGTAGGTCGTGTGTCGACGTGATCTCATCTCCGTACCTCCGTTCGGGTCAGCTTCCTTCCGGCAGGCCCGCGGCGGCCAGGCCGCCGAGCATCCGGGCCAGCAGGAGCTTCGTCGCCACCTCGCCCGCGATGACCGCCGCGGCGAAGATCGCCACCGCGCGCACTCCTCGCTGGTTGCAGGACACGGCAAACGCCTTCCACATGAGCCAGACCATCCAGATCCCACAGGCACTGGCCAGCAGCCCCGCGACGAGGGTCGCCGCCGTCGGCGTCACCATCCTGCCGGCGGCCGCGGCGGCGACCAGCTCTGCGGTGCCGTTGCGAACCGGCCCCGGCACGCAAGCCAGGGCGGCGAGCAACAGCGGGGCGCGTGCCAACGCCTGCGTGCCGGCGATGTCGACGAGGCGAACGGTCCGCGGCGCGACGAGGATCGAGACGAGAGCAAGGAGCAGCGAAATCACGGACCAGTTCACGAGGCCCTCGACCACGGGGACCCAGAACGACACGCTGTATCCTGGGTGGAAGTCGATCAATCCGTCGAAGTGCACGCCCCCCGCGGCCGCCACCAGTCCGGCCACGACGATGCCGCTCAGCCCGATCGCCAGTGCCTGTTCACCACCGATTCGGACGAACGGATTGAACAACCAGCCGGCGGCGGTCATTTCTCGCGCGAGCCCCGCACTAGTCGTCTCCCGATGCATCGGCGTCACCTCCCTCGCCGAGGGTGTTGGCTCCAGCGGCATCGTCGGCAGCCTCGGTATCCTGCGCCTCGAGAATCTCGCCCAGCCGCGCAATCAGGTCATCGAGCCGGTTCCGGACGGTCGGATACGATACGCCGTAGAGTCGCGCCATTTCCTTCAGGCTGCCGCTCCGCAGGAGGAAGGCAAGGGCGAACTCCTGGTCCTGACTGCCGATCCGAGACAGCGCGGGCAGCCGGAAGTCACCATGGACCGTGGTCCCGCAGGCGCGGCACGCGAGTTGCACCACCCGCAGGTCGCCGCTACAGCTCGGACACGAAGCCGGCAGCCGTCCTCGGCGAGCCATATGTCATTGTGGAGTAGAACGCCATTTTATTCAAGTACTGTTAAATAAAAAGAAAATAAATTATGATTTATTTAAATCTCTACTCGCGTCGGTGCCCCGAAACCAGACTCCGGCGCCTCGACCTCGACGACCGGTGCTCGAGCAGCGGATTCGTGCTGGCGGGCATGCTCTCCGGGAGGCGCTCCATGCCGCGCTCGGCGAGCCGGCCGTGGACGCGCCGGCGCTCCCGTTGCCCGGCGGCGCACCGGCACTCGGCGTCTTTGGCGTGGCAGGAGCCCGATGGCGGGCGCGGGTGGCGCTACGCGGCTGACGGCCACCCGCTGGTCTCCGGTTTACCGGCGCGCGGGCGGCGCGGGGTCAGTTCGCCGAGAGCGACGGCTTCAACTCCTCGAACCAGTTGACCACCACGTAGATCCGCCCCGGCGACGCGTCCCCGGCCGCGGGGGCCGAGGGCGCGAGGGTGTAGGCCAGCGTGCCGTTGTCGGACATGGTGTTGCCGGTGACGGTGTCGCCGGAGGTGCCGAAGAACAGGGGCACGGGGTTCCCCGTCGTGGCGGGCGTCCCCGGATCGACGCCGATCGCCAGCAGCGAGCCGCGGTCGCCGTAGAGCAGGTAGCCGGCTTCGAGGTAGCCGAGAGCGAGGGCAGGCTCCAGCACCACCCGCACCTCACCGCTCGCGGGCGAGTAGACGGCCACCCGGCCGTCCTCCAGGTCGGATCCCTCACCCGCGATAGTGAAGACCAGTTCGTCGCGGCCGGGCACGGCGAGCGGCCAGAGGTGGGCGTAGTCGCCCCGCCGCTCGTCGAGCCGGGTGAGGGCCCGCGGCGTCCCCCCGGCCGCGGACACCTGCATCAGGCCGCTCCCGCCGTCGCCCGACAGCATGGAGTAGACGATGGTGCCGTCCCTCAGCCAGGCGGCCTTGGTGTACAGCCGCCCCTCCCCTTCCAGGATGGTGTAGCGGGTGCCGCCGGCGAGCGGAACCTGGTTGAGGGTCCATCGGTCGCCGTCCTGCAGTCGAAACACGAGGCTCGCACCGTCGGGCGCAATCACCACCGGCCCCATCGCGCCCTCAGTGCCGGGAATCGGCGTCGCGTCGAAGGCGTCCAGCGCTCTCGCGTGGAGCCGCGTCCCGCTGTCGTCCTCGACGCCGTAGACGACGTGGCGCCCGTCCGGCGAGACCGCGAGGGCGCCGGTCAGGGTCTGGCCCGGGGCGAGGTCGATGGTGAAGCGCTGGACCGGGAGGGGCGGCGCGTCGGCCGCCGGCTTCAGCGTCCAGGCCGCGGCCGCGGTCACCGCCGCGGTGGCGAGGAGGACGAGGGCGAAACGCCATCCCGTCCCCGCGGCGCGGCCGGCGGGTGCGGACGCGGCGGCGCCCGGCACCGCATCGGACTCGTCCGCCGCGCCGGTCGGGTCGATCCACTGCAGCTCGCGCTTGAGGTCGCGCATCGTCTGCCAGCGGTCCTCGGGATCCTTGGCCAGGCAGGTCCTCACCACCCGGTCGAGCCGCCGCGGGATGCCCGGCTCGATCTCCCGGAGGGGGGCGGGCGCGTCCTTCAGAATCGCGCCGATGACGCTCGCCTGGCTGTCGGCGTCGAACGGCCGCCGTCCCGACACCATCTCGTAGAGGGTGGCGCCGAACGAGAAGACGTCCGACCGTGCGTCGGCGGGCTTGCCGTCGAGCTGCTCCGGCGACATGTAGTGCAGGGTGCCGAGGATGCTCCCCTCCATGGTCAGGGCGGTGCGCGTCGGCGCCGACGTCAGCGGCCCCGGCGGGGCGGCCTCGTGCTGCTTGGCGAGGCCGAAGTCGAGCAGCCGGACCCCGGTGGCGGTGAGCATGACGTTGCTCGGCTTCAGGTCGCGGTGCACGATGCCCTGCCGGTGGGCGGTGTCGAGGGCCTCGGCAATCTCCACCGCCATGGGCAGGGCCTCGGCGACGGGCACGGGCCCGCGCTCGAGGCGCTGGGCGACCGTCTCGCCGTCGAGGAACTCCATGACCAGGAAGTCCATCTGCGGCCCGGACGACGACGGCCGCTCGCGCCCCACGTCGAAGAGGGTGCAGATGTTGGGATGGTTGATGGCGGCGACGGCGCGCGCCTCGCGCTCGAAGCGCTCGCGCTGCTCGGGGCTGTCGGCGACGTGGGCGGTCAGCACCTTGACGGCGACGGTGCGGTCGAGGCGGGTGTCCGTGGCCCGGTAGACCTCGCCCATGCCGCCGGCGCCGAGGGCGCCGACGACCTCGTAGGGCCCGAGCCGGTCGCCCGGCGCGAGTGTCGGCATGGCGGCGTCAGTCCATTCGGTCGCTCGGGCCGTCCTCGCCCATCCGGTGAATCACGAGACCAGCCGACCGGCGGGGTCTTCGGGCCCACCGAGGTCGGCGCGCACCCGGACCATCGGCTCGGACCCACGGCGGTCGCCATGCCCGGAACGGCAAGCGGCGGCTCGACGCGACTCCGGTCGAGCTTGGACCCTACCGAAGCGCCCCGCCGCCGGTCGCCGGGCGGCGGCGGGCAACAAGCCGGCCTCGAGCACCGCAGCGGGCTCGCCGCCGGCCCCCGAGCAGCGCGAGCAACACGCCGAGCAGGCCGGCGCCCGCCGCGGGAAGCGCGGGCACGGGCTGGACCGGCGTCCCCGTCGCCTCCTCCGACCACTCGCCGTCGCCGCCGGCGTTGCTCGCACGGACGCGCACCGTGTAGACCACGCCGTTGATCAGCCCCGGGATCGTCGCGGAAGGCGTCGAGACGGTCTGCTGCCGAGCGTCCGAGTACTCGTCCGAGCCCGACTTCCACTGCACGGCGTAGCTCTCTGCGCCCGGGACCGCCGCCCACGACACCTCCAGCATCCCGTCCCCGGGGGTCACCACGAGCGGCCCGGGCCGCGCCGGCGGGGCCGGCCCCGCGTCGCGTATCGTCACCTCGACCGAGGACGGCACGCCCGCCGCCACCGACGGGGGCAGGCCGCCCAGCGCCACCGTGAACGTCTCGTCGTCGTGGTCGGCGTCGTCCGCGGTCGCGACCTCGCCCGTGCCGGCGGTCGAGCCCGCGACGACGACGATGCTCGCCAGGGGGCCGTAGTCGTCGGGCTCGGCGGTGCCCGCCGTCAGCGTCAACGGGATCGTCACGTCGTCCGCCAGCGCCTGCGACAGCGTCGCGGTCACCGTCACCGGGCTGCCCTCGTCGACGGGGTCGGGAGACGCCGACAGGCTCACCGTCGGCCGCGCCTCGGTCGCGGCGAGCACGAAGGTCAGCCGCGCCATGGGCTCGTTAGAGAAGGGGCCCGTGCCCCGGATGCTGGTGATGACGCCCTGCGGGTCGGTGGCGGGGTTCGAGAGCGAGAATTCGTCGCCCTCCTCGGTGCCGGCGTCGTAGGGGAACAGGTCGACTTCGTCCTCCTCCAGCCATTGGCCCGACGCATCAATCAGCGACCGCCCGGAGATGCCGACGAACCAGTCGGGGCTGGGCCCGATCATCGAGAGCAGGGTCACCAGCGGATGGTCCGTGGTGACCTCGATCGAGAAGGTCGCACTGCCCGTGCCGCCGGAGGCGACGCCCTCGCTGATGACGGTCGCGGCATGGGGCGAGGCCTCGAGCTCGGACCGGAACCTGCTCGTGAAGCCGGTCTCCGCCACCTCCTCGACCCCCGGCGAGGCCCGCCCGCCGGGGCGCCAGAAGGTCACGTCGTCGCTGTGCACGGCGCCGATGAGCGTCGTGAAGTGCGCGCCCCCGACGACGCCGCCGGGCGTGCTCTCGGAGGTCCAGTTGCCCTGGAAGGTCACCTCGTAGGTGGCCCTCGACCCACCGGCGTCCTGCGCCGCGGCCGGTGGCGCAAGCAAGAGGACGCCGCCCGCCGCCAAGACCACGCCAAGTCGCCGCATCCCGCATTCTCCGGAGCCGTACATGGTCCACAACGTCAGCGCGGAGCCTGACTACGGCTCCGCCCGTTCGCGGTCCCGCGCGCGCGCCGAGACGAGCAGGTTCTCCATGCCGTAGTTGCCCTCGTGGCAGGCGTACTCGTAGAGCGGGCTGTCCGACCGCTGCATGACCACCCGCACCGACCACGGCTGGGCGAACGACGCGGCGTCGTCGACGGTGTACTCGTAGGCGAGGCGGCCGGCGTCGATCCGCGTGAACCGCTCGGTCAGCACCATGTCGGGGCCCGACCCGCGGAAGCTGGTCTTGTCGGTGAAGTTCCGGGTCTCGACGACGAGGGTGTCGCCCTCCCACCGGCCGCGCGAGTCGCCCTTCCACTGCCGCACGTGGCCGGGCAGGTGGGGCGAGCCGTCGAGGGGGACGACGCGGGCGTCGTGCACCATCTCGTTGAGGATCACGACGACGTCGTCGGTCTGGAAGAGCTGCATGTTGTTGTTGTAGGCGCTGGGGTTCATGGGCGGGCCCGAGTTGAACCCCATGATGCAGCGCTCGAACGCCCCGCGGTCCTCGGGCCCGAACGCGTCGCGCCCGAGCAGCATCTGCCGCCGCTCGCCGCGGGCTCGCGCCTCGTCGCTGCGCGCGGGGATCCTGCCGTCGGGCGGGTCGACCACCAGCGACGTCCGGCGCTCCTCGCCGAGGGAGGTGCCGCGGTCGTACCAGAAGTTGTTGTAGCCGCCCGACACCGGCAGCCGGCCGTTCTCGTCGCGCCACAGGTCGACGTTCTGCGCGTCCACCCGTTCCTGCGCGAACGCCGCCGCCTCCTCCGCGGTCAGCGTGGCCCGCCCCTCGAAGTCGGCGGGGCGCTCGAAGGGAACGGCGCTGCGGAAGTCCCAGACCCCCTGCAGGTCCCGCGCCGACGTCTCCCCCTGCCCCGCCTGCCCGGCCGCCGCGGCCGTCGCCAGCAGCAGGCCGCAGGCTCCCGCTCCGATCCACCGCGCCATCGCGTATCGCGTCGTCATGCCTGTCCTCCTTGCGCCCGCCGAATCCGGCCGGCGCCCGTTCTCCCCAGCTTGCTTTCGTCGGCCGCGCCGACGGCCGCGCTCGAATCCAGACGCCCTCACCCGCAGATCACGGCCACGGCGACGCCCCGCCCGGGTCCACCGTCGTGCCCCGCGGTGGGGGCCCGGCGGTCTTCCGACTCGTGGCCCGGGGGACCGTCGCCCGCGGCTCGCCGCCGCCCTCCGGCGCGGCCCAACCCGGCGGGCTGCACCGTCTCCCGGGCGCGGACTCCTACTCTTCGTACCGGTTCCGCAGTGTGCCTATCCCGTCGATGGTCACCTCCACGGTGCTGCCCGGCTTCATCGAGCCGACCCCCACCGACGTCCCGCAGCAGATGACGTCGCCGGGGTGCAGCGTCATGTCCTGCGAGATCGCGCTCACGATGCGGTCCGGGGGGAAGAAGAGGTCGGTGACCGGGTAGCTCTGCCGCTCCTGACCGTTGAGCACGGTGCGGATCGACAGCGACAGGGGGTCGAGGCCGGTCGCCACCGCGGGGCCGAAGACGCCGAAGGTGTCGAAGCTCTTGGCCCGGGTCCACTGCGGAAACGACGGGTCCTTCCCGAGGATGCCGACCGCGGTGACGTCGTTCACGCACGTGTAGCCGAAGATGCAGGCGGCGGCCCCCGCCGCGTCGACGCCGCGGCACTCCCGGCCGACGACGATGCCCAGCTCGCCCTCGAACACGACCTTGCCGTCGTAGGTGCGCGGCTTGCGAATCGTGCCCCCGGGGCCGAGATACGAGCCGTTGGCCTTGATGAAGTAGAGGGGCTCCGCCGGCTCGCTCTGACCCGTCTTCTCGGCCATCGCCCGCGAGTTGTTCCACAGCGCCACCATCTTGCCGGCCGGCGCCGGGGGCAGCAGCGCCACCTCGTCGAGAGGCAGGGTCGCGCCGGACGCGGCCGGCTCGCCGAACATGTCGCCGGTGTGCACGGCGACGGTATCGCCGGACAACGTGCCGAAGCCGGTCGTTCCGGCGTGCTCGAATCGAATCCACTGCGCCATGCCGTCTCCCTGGTGGCCTCCCATGCGCCCGCGGGGCGTCCCGTCATCCGCGCCGAGCCCGGACGTCGGGTCCGGTCCCCGCCCGAGAACCCTCTCGCATTGTACCGCGCGGAGGCAACGGCCCGACCCGCGCGCGACAGGCCGCCGAGCCATGGCGGACCGCCCCGGAGCCAGGCTCGCCGGCCTCCGGCCTGGGGGCAAGAGCCACGGCCCCCCCGCGCGATGGGCGGACTTGTCGCAGGACGGTCGACCAGCCGGACGCCGCCAGGACCGGCCGCCCCTCCCAGCCGCTCCAGCGCGACCTCGATGTCGTCGAAAGCAGCCGCGAACGAGAACCGCAGGAGGCGGCGGCCCGCCCCCGCGCGGAAGGCCCCCCGGCCATCTACCCGGACGCCGCCAGGGCCGGCAGCCCCTCTTCCAGCCGCTCCAGCGCGACCGTGATGTCGTCGAAGGCTGCCGCGAACGAGAACCGCAGGAAGCCCTCGGCGATCTCGCCGAAGTCGCGGCCGGGCCCCAGCGCCACCTGCGTCCGCTCGAGTATCTCGAAGGCCAGCCGCAGCGAGTCGCGCCCCAGGTGCCGGGCGTCGGCGAGCACGTAGAACGCGCCGGTGGGGGTGACGGGGACGGCGAGGCCGAGCCGGCGCACGCCGTCGACGAGCACCCGGCGGCGGCGGTCGTACTCGGCGACCATCATCCGCCGGTGCGGCTCACCCTTCTCGAGCGCGGTCAGCCCCGCCGTCTGCACGAAGTGCGATGCGGAGATGAACAGGTTCTGCTGCAGCGACACCAGGTGCCGCATCGCCGATTCGGGCGCGATGACGTAGCCGAGGCGGAAGCCGGTCATGGCGTACCGCTTCGAGAAGCCGTCGAAGACGAAGCAGCGGTCGGTCATCCCGAGCGGCGACGCGGCGACGGCGCCGTCGTAGAGCAGCCCGTCGTAGACCTCGTCGGACAGGATGGGCACCCCCAGCCCGGCCAGCCCGCGCACCACCTCGGGGGGCTGCACGGCCCCCGTGGGGTTGGCCGGCGAGGCCAGCAGGATGCCCCGCGTGCG
Organism: Vicinamibacterales bacterium; assembly: GCA_965261285.1. Classification (GTDB taxonomy): domain Bacteria; phylum Acidobacteriota; class Vicinamibacteria; order Vicinamibacterales; family UBA8438; genus JAJEEA01. The sequence goes on from OZ253457.1 coordinate 2,449,362, forward strand.
CGGGGTGATGGCCGCCCGCACGCGGTCGACGTCGATGACGTAGCCGTCGTCCGGCGAGGTCGGCACGAGGACCGGCCGGCCGCCGCACGTCGCCACCATGTTGGGGTAGCACGGGTAGTGCGGCGTGGGCAGGATGAGCTCGTCGCCGGGGTCGAGGAGCAGGCTGGCGACCATGAGGAGGGCGGGCGACGTGCCGCTGGTCACCACGATCCGGTCGGGGCTGACCGCGGTCCCGCGCCGCCGCTCGCAGTCGGCCGCGATCGCCTCGCGCAGGGCGTGGAGCCCGCGGCTGTCGGTGTAGTGGGTGTCCCCGGCGGCGACGGCTGCGGCGACCGCCCCGGCCACCTCGGGCGGCGGGGGGAACCCCGGCTCGCCGACCCCGAGCTGCCGCACGTCGAGGCCGGCGCGGGCCATCTCCATGCCGCGCTCCATCACCTCCATCGCGAGGAACGGCGCGATGGACTCCATGCGGGCCGAGTAGGTCATGGGCGCTCACCCTCCGGACGACCAAGTGGATGTCCTTGAACGAACCTTGCCATGCCGCCGCAGAATCGCGCCCGGCACGCGCGCGGGAACCGTCAGGGGCATGGCAGCTTTTCTCGCAGACAGTCAACTGGACGGCTATCCCACGGGCTCCTGGCGCCATGCAAGACCGACCTCCGCGCCGTCGTCAGCCGCTGCGCGACATCCCCGTTTCACGAATGCGCGGGTCCGGCGCTGCCGGGGAACGGCTATCCTGAACCGATGCCGGTCGTGTCCATCGACGATCCCCGCGATCCACGGCTCCGGGACTTCCACGCCGTGCCGGACCCGGTCCTGCTCCGCCGGCGCGGCCTCTTCGTGGCCGAGAGCCGGTTCGTGGTGCGCGAGCTGCTCGCCCATCCCCGCCTCGCCACGCAGGCGCTGCTGGCGACGCCGGCCGCCCTCGACAGCCTCGGGGACCTGCTCGACGCCCGCACCCTCGACACCCTGCCAGTGTACGTGGCCCCGCCCCCCGTGTTGAAGCAGGTCACCGGATTCCGCGTCCACCGGGGGTGCCTGGCCATCGGCGAGCGACCATCACCGGCGACCGACGCCGACCTCCCGGCTCTCGCCACCGCCCGCCTCGTGGTGGTGCTGGAGCAGGTCGGGAACCCCGACAACCTGGGGAGCATCTTCCGGAACGCGGCCGCCTTCGGCGCCCCGTGCGTCCTCCTCAGCCCGGGGTGCTGCGACCCGCTGTACCGCAAGGCGATCCGGACGTCGATCGGCGCCACCCTCCGGATCCCCTACGGCGAGATGACGGAGTGGCCGGACGGCCTCGACCGCCTGCGGGCGCACGGCTACACGACGGTGGCCCTGTCCCCGGAGCAGGACGCGGACGAGCTGCAGGCGCTCGCGGCCGCGCCGCCGCATCGGACGGCCCTGGTGCTCGGTGCCGAGGGCGCCGGACTGAGCGACGAGGCGGTGGCCCGCGTCGACCGTCGCGTCCGCATTCCCATCGCCGACGGCGTCGACTCGCTCAATGTCGCCACCGCGGCCGGGATCGCCCTGTACGCCCTGTCGAAGGGGCCCTGAATCGACGCCGCGCGCCGCGTCGAGGCCGAACCAAGCGGCATTCCACCGACAGCGGTGTCGTCGGCACCCGGTGTTCGGCGCCGCGCGTCGCGCCGGCGCCATCGACAGCGCGGAAGGAGCAGCGGGGCGCATACGACAGGCCCTTGCGAGGCGGCCCCCCGGACATCCGCCCCGTCCGCGCGTCCACGGCGGGCGGCGATCCGCAGGCGGCGAAGGCCCCGGCGCGATGCGCTACGATAGGGCGTTCCCTCCCGCCTCCCACGTATGACGACCCGGTGACGGACACGTGCGAATCGGCTGGCGCGTCGGCGTGGTCGGACTGCTCGCGGGGCTCGCGGTCGCGATCTTGCTGTCGGGACCGGCGGAGGTCGAGGAGGTGGTGTCGGGCCTCCGCGGCTGGGCGGACGCGCGAGGAACGGGCGGGATGGTCGGGTTCGGCGCCGCCTACGTGGTGTTGGCCCTGCTGTTCGTGCCGGGGGCGGTGCTCACGATGGCCGCGGGGGCGGTGTACGGCGTCGGCTGGGGCCTGGTGGTGGTGGCCGTCGCCACCACCGTGGCCGACGCCGCCGCGTTCCTGCTGGGGCGGCACGTCGCGCGCGACGCGGTCCTGCGGCTCATGCGCCGCTACCCCCGCTTCCGCATCGTCGACCGCGCCGTCAGCCGCGGCGGCTGGCGCATCGTGGCCCTCGTCCGCCTCAACCCCACCCTGCCCTACAGCGCCAGCAACTACCTGTTCGGGGTCACCGGCGTGCGCTTCTCTACATTCCTGGCGTCGAGCGCGGTGTTCACGCTGCCGGGCGCGTGGGCCTATCTCTACGCCGGCTTCGTCGGGGTCGAGACCCTCGGCGGCGAGGCGCGCACCACGCTCGAGTGGGCCGTGCTCCTGTCCGGCCTCGCGGTCACGGCGGCCGCCGTCGCCTATGTCACCGTGCTCGCCCGACGCGCACTCGACGAGATGAACGGCCGGGATCCGGCCCCCGGGGAGTCGGCGCCGTAGAACGACGCGGACTCCCGGAGGGTTGCCGTGACAGTACACGGGTGAAAGACAGGCCCCCCGCGGGACGGGTGGTCGCGAAGCGGAACGCCGGTTCATGCGCCTGCGGCGACGCTCGGCTGGGTCAGGCCGCCCCATTGCGGCCACGACGGCGGGCGGTGCCCGCGAGCTACCGTACTTTCATGTTCATGCGGTCGGGGTGGCTGCACGAAGCGTGACCCACCAGCGTTCGGCTGGGCGCCGAGCGGAGCCGCAGGCGAGGATTGGCGGGACAGGCGCCGGCCCTCGCCGGTTTCCGCGGCTATTCCTGCACGCTGACGACGGTGTTGCCGCGGCCCCGGTTGTGTTCGAAGAGCTCGAACCCCTCGATGAACCGTTCCAACGGAAAGAGCCGGTCGACCCGCGGCTTGATCGCGCCGCTCGCGAGGAAGTCGAGGATCTCGGCGACGTTCCGCTGGTGCCCGTCCTGATGATTGGCCGCCCAGGCACCCCACATGCTGCCCATGAGCACGGCCTGCTTGATGAGGATCAGGCCCGGCCGGATCGGCCGCTGCCCGGCCGTGAAGCCCACCAGGCAGATGCGGCCCAGGGGCCGGACGACCGACAGCAGCGCCGCCTCGAACAGGTCGCCCTGCACCATGTCGAGCACGACGTCCACCCCGGCGGGGTGGCCGAGCTCGGCCGACGCCCGGCGCACCTCGTCCTTGAAGCGCCGGTGGCCGTCGCGGTCCGTGCCGTAGCAGAGCACGCGGTCGGCGCCGGCCGCGGCCGGGAGCTCCCGCTTCTCGGGGGTGCTGACGCCGGCGATGACCCGGGCCCCCATCGCCTTCGCCAGCTCCACCGCGGCCATGCCGACGCCGCCCGACGCCCCGTCGACCAGGACCAGGCTGTCGGCGGTCGTCTCGCCGAGGATCTTCAACGAGTAGTAGGCGGGAAAGAAGTTGCGGCCGAGGTTGGCGCAGGCGGCCAGGTCCACCCCCGCCGGCACGCGCCAGACCGACGCCGCGGGCACCTTCACGACCTCGGCGAGGCCGCCGATGCTCATCTGCGCGACGACCCGGTCGCCCGGCTGCACGTGGTCGGCATCGGCCTCGATGACGGTCCCCGACACGTCCATGCCCGGCACGTAGGGCAGGCCCGGCTTGTGCTGGTACAACCCTTGGGCCTGCAGCGCGTCCGGGTACTGCACGCCGGCGTAGTGCGTGCGCACGAGCACGTGCCCCGGCTCGTTCACCGGGCGCGGAATCTCGTCCAGGGTCAGCACGTCGCGCAACGGGGCGGGCGTGGGAATCGGCTTCCCCCGCTCGTCGAGGCCGGCGTAGCGGTGGCAGCGGACGGCGCGCATCACATCACTCATGCATCGAATCCCTGGCCGTGGGCGGCTCCGGCCGCCCTGGAGAACATCGTCGAGACCCGGCGGCCCGTCTCGATGAGCGGCTCCCGCGGCGGCCGCGCGCGGCACCGAAACCAGGCGGGTCGACGGCAGACGCCGCAGACCCGCGCCGCGGCTCACCCGAACCGCCGGGGTCGTTATCATAAGGCACCGTGCCGGAACCGGACCCAGCCATCGTCGACGCCCTGCGCCGGCTGCAACTCGTCGGCGCGGACGCGACGCCGGCCATTACCCCCCTGCCCGGCGGGGTGTCGTCGGACATCCGGCGCGTCGACCTTCCCGGCGGGCCGGTCTGCGTCAAGCGGGCCCTGGCCCGGCTCAGGGTCGACGCGGTCTGGGAGGTGCCGGTCGAACGCAGCCGCTACGAGTGGGCGTGGCTGCAGGAAGCGGCCCGCGTCGACCCGGCGTGGGTGCCGCCGCTCGTCGGCCAGGACCCGGTCTCGAGCTGTCTCGTCATGGGGTTTCTCGATCCCGCCGCCCACCCCCTGTGGAAGGCGCAGCTCCGGCACGGCCAGGCAGACGAGGCCACGGCGCGGGAGGTCGGGACCAGGCTCGCGGCGATTCACCGCGCGACGGCCGGTCGCGCCGACCTTCGCGACCGCTTCGACACCGGCCGCATCTTCCACGCCATCCGTCTCGAGCCCTACCTGCTCGCCACCGCCGAGCGGCACCCCGACCTGCGCCCGCGCCTCGCCGGCCTCGCCGCGACGACGGCGGAGACGCGGCTCACCCTGGTGCACGGCGACGTCAGCCCCAAGAACATCCTCGTCGGACCCCGCGGCCCCGTCTTTCTCGACGCCGAGTGCGCGTGGTACGGCGACCCCGCGTTCGACCTCGCCTTCTGCCTGAACCACCTGCTGCTGAAGTGCCTGTGGACGCCCCCCGCGACGCCCCTCTTCCTCGCGTCGTTCGACGCGCTGGCCGGCGCGTATCTCGGGGGCGTGGGCTGGGAACGCCGCGAGCACCTGGACGCGCGTGCGGCGGCCCTCCTGCCCGGCCTGCTGCTGGCCCGGGTGGACGGGAAGTCCCCGGTCGAGTACCTGACCACTGAAGAGGATCGGAACCACGTGCGCGAGGTGGCCCGCCGCCTGCTCCGAAGACCGGTCACGACTCTGGCCGCGGTGCTGGACGCCTGGGCGTCGAGCCTGGGCCGGACGCCATCGCCTCGCGAAGGTGATTCCCGGTCGTGACGCTGGTGTCTCCATGTCTGCAGACGGAGACCGCCTGCGTCGAGCCCGGCTCGGGGAGTGATCGGCTCGCGGCCGAGCTCCCCCAAGGGGGGGCACGGTTGCACCAGCCCCCCGGACCGGCACGCCCGGGCGCCCGGCCTCGGCTTCGAGGCGGTCTGCTTGCAGTTTCGATTCACGAGGCAGACGATGACTGCACCCACCGGCCCGTGACGCTTTCGATGCCGATCGACGATCTGCGATGACCCGACCCGCGCACCGCATCGGACGCGTCCTCGCCCGCCGCGTGTGGGACTCCCGCGGCCGCCCCACCGTCGAGGCCGAGGTGCACCTGGCCGGCGGCGCCAGCGGCCGGGCGACGGCGCCGGCCGGCGCCTCGACCGGCCGCGGAGAGGCCGTGGACCTCCGCGACGGCGGCGACGCCTTCGGCGGATACGACGTCACCCGCGCCGTCCGGCACGTCCGGGACAGCGTCGACCGCGCCCTGCGCGGCCGCGACGTGACCGATCAGGCCGGGCTCGACCGCGTCCTGATCGACCTCGACGGCACGCCGGACAAGGGCCGCCTGGGCGGCAACGCCTGCATCGCGGTCTCGATGGCGGCGCTGCATGCCGCCGCCGCGGCGGCCCGGCAGCCGTTGTGGCGATACCTGCTGGACGGGGAACCGGCGTTGCTGCCGCTGCCCGAGATCCAGATCTTCGGCGGGGGCGCGCACGCGGGGCGGCGGGTCGACGTCCAGGACTTCATGGTGATGCCCGTGGGCGCATCCGCCTTCGCCGAGGCCCTCGACTGGACGGCGGAGGTCTACCGGGCGGCGGGAGCGCGGATGGCGGCGGCCGGACGCCTGCGGGGCGTCGCCGACGAGGGGGGCTGGTGGCCCGCCTTCGACACCAACGAAGAGGCCCTCGAGTTCCTCGTGGGCGCCATCGAGGACAGCGGGCGCGTCCCCGGCGACGAGGTGGCGATCGCGCTCGACGTCGCCGCCTCCGAGCTCTACCGGGACGGCCGCTACCACCTCGGCCTGGAGCGCCGGGCGGTGGACAGCGACGGCCTCGGCGACCTCCTGACCGGCTGGATCGGCCGCTATCCCATCGTCTCCGTCGAGGACCCGCTGGCCGAGGACGACCACGCCGGCATGCGGCGGTTCACGGCCGCGGTGGGGGGCCGCGTGCAGGTGGTCGGCGACGACTACCTCGTGACCGACGCCGCGCGGGTCGAGGGCGCCGCCCGCGACCGCGCCTGCAACGCCCTCCTCGTCAAGCCCAACCAGGCCGGCACGGTGACCGAGACGCGGGCGGCCCTCGACGCGGCCCGCCGCGCGGGCATGGGCGCCATCGTCTCCGCCCGGTCCGGCGAGACCGAGGACGTCACCATCGCCCACCTCGCGGTGGGCTGGCGGGCGGGGCAGCTCAAGGTGGGCTCGTTCTCCCGGTCCGAGCGCATGGCCAAGTGGAACGAGGTGCTGCGCATCGAGGAGGCGCTCGGCGAGGCGGCGGTGTTCGCCGGGGCCCGGCCGCTCCCCCGTCCCCCGGGCGCGTGAGCCCTGGCCCGCCCATCGTCGCCTTCGGCTCCGCCGGGCGCCCAACCAACCCTCCAGGAGTCCGCACCGTTCCACGGCGCAGACTCCCGGGCCGGCCTGGATCGGGAGGCCGGCGGGCAACGCACTCCCGATCCGGCGCGCCGTGGCCGCGCGGCAGGCCCCGTCGGTCCGGAAGCCCGCGCCGCCGCGAGCCAACCCGCGGTCGAGACCCAGCTTGCGCCCCGGATTGCCGGCTTCCCGTCGAACCGCCGCCCGGGTATACTCACCGCGCTCGAAGTCGATCCGGTACGGGGCCTTGGCAGAAGCCCCGAGGTTCATCACAGGCCGGCCAGTAGCGGATCCCCGTTCACACCAACGTCGGAGGAAAGTCCATGCTTGCACGTCGTTTCGTCGTCGTTCTCAGTCTCGCCGCCCTCGCGCTGGCCGCCGGCCCCGCCGCCGCCCAGACCGAGGACCGACCCATGCTCACCAGCGCCGCCGCCATGACCATCGTGCACGGCTGCCTGGCCAAGGCCGCGGAGGAAGGCTGGCGCATGCACATCGCCGTCATGGACAACCACGGCAACCTGAAGGCGTACCTCCGGATGGACGACGCCCAGCTCCTGTCGCACGACGTCGCGATGGCCAAGGCCCACAGCTCGGCCGCCAGCCCGCGCTCGACGCAGCAGTGGGGCCAGATGGCCTTCGGCAACGGCGTCTCCGCCGCCGCCTTCGTCCCCGGCCTGAACTACTTCGAGGGCGGGCTGCCCATCATGACCGCCGACGGCCAGCACATCGGCGGCATCGGGGTCAGCGGCGACACCGGCGCCAACGACGCCATCTGCGCCCGGGCGGGCATCGACGCCGCCGGCCTGGAGTAGTGGTCCGTCACGCCATGGTCTTCGGACATGGACGTGGGTTTACGGCCTGCAATCGTTGACGAATCAGAGCACCCATGTCCGAACTTCCGGTCGTGACGCAGCACTAGCAGGATTGCGATGCGAGAGCTCCGCGGCCGCCGCCGTGGGGCTCTCGCGCCTGCCGCCGTGCGATCCGGCCGGAGGCAGGGGGCGCCGGCAGGCGAGCGAGCCGGGGCCGAAGACCGTCAACCCACGGCGCGCCAGCGCCGCAAGAAAGGCAATCACCAAATGCAGAAGCGAAACGCGTGGATCGGCGGCGTCGTCGCGACGGCGCTCCTCGCCTCGGCGGCGCCGCCGGCGCAGGCGCAGGACGCCGCCGCGAAGTTCGTGCAGGTGGCCAGCAGCTACCGGCTGGTGCCCAACGTCACCTACCTGCGCGCTGGCGGCGTCGACCTCAAGCTCGACGTCTACCAGGCGCGGGGCGCGGGCCCGAGCCCGACCCTGCTCTACATCCACGGCGGCGGTTGGACCAACGGCAGCAAGGAGAGCTCGGCCCTCACCTTCCTCCCCTACCTCGAGATGGGCTGGAACGTCGTCAACGCCGAGTACCGCATGGCCGACGACGCCCATGCCCCGGCCGCCGTCGAAGACTGCCGCTGCGCCCTGCGCTGGATCTACCGCAACGCCGAGCAGTACGGCTTCGACCTCGACCGCATCGTCGTCAGCGGCAACTCCGCCGGCGGGCACCTCTCGCTGACCACCGGCATGCTGCCGGCCTCGGCCGGGCTCGACCGCCAGTGCCCCGGCGACCGCAACCGGACGTGGACGACGGGCACCCGGTCGACGGCCGAGCTGAAGGTGGCGGCCATCGTCAACTGGTACGGCATCACCGACGTCGTCGACCTGATGCAGGGCCCGCCGGGGACGTCGGGCAACTTCACCGAGGCGTGGCTCGGCAGCCGCAGCGACCGCGGCGAGGTCGCGGCCCGCGTTTCGCCCCTGACCTACGTGCGCGAGGGTCAGCCCCCGGTCCTCACCATCCACGGCGACGAAGACAGCATCGTGCCCCACGCCCACGCCGTCCGCCTGCACGAGGCCCTCGACCGCGCCGGCGTCCCGAACCGCCTGCTGACCATCGAGGGCGGCGGCCACGGCGGGTTCAGCCTCGAGGAGAACCTGCACATCTACGCCACCATCCGGTCGTTCCTCGGAGCCCACGGCCTCGGCCCCGCGCCGTCGGACGACTGATCGACGGCATCCGCCGACCTGTCGAGGACCGCCGGCGAGCCGAACACTCCGCTCCCCCGGTGGTCCTCGCCGGCCCGATTCATCCGATCGCAGCCAGGCTCGCCAGCCATTCGTCGGCGCGACCGAAGTCGGCACCGGAAGGTGAACAATCCGCGCGGCGGCATCGTAGATCGACTCGTTCGACCGCAACCGATCCGGTGCACGTCGATGGCTCGACTGCCGGGAGTTCGAGGGCCAGCCATGAAACGCACCCACGTCCTGCTCGCCGCCGTTTGTCTCGCAGTGTCCGTCTCGGCCTGCCGGTCGGGGGTCCGGCAGCAGATCGCCACGCCGGCGCCCCCACCGGCGCCCGCGGCCGTGGCGGCGCCGGCCCTGCCGGACGGCGTCACCCTGGTCGAGGCGGCCGAGCGCCGGCCCGGCGACGAGGTGTTCATTCCGTACCGGAAGTTCGTCCTCGACAACGGGCTGACCGTCATCCTGCACGAGGACGACTCGGACCCGCTCGTGCACGTGGACGTGACCTACCACGTCGGCTCGGCCCGCGAGGAGGTCGGCAAGTCGGGCTTCGCCCACTTCTTCGAGCACATGATGTTCCAGGGCTCGACCAACGTCGGCGACGACCAGCACTTCCGCATCGTCTCCGAGTCGGGGGGCCGGCTGAACGGCACCACCAACAACGACCGCACCAACTACTTCCAGACCGCGCCGGCCAACCAGCTCGAGAAGCTGCTCTGGCTCGAAGCCGACCGCATGGGCTTCCTCCTCGACGCGGTCACCCAGGAGAAGTTCGAGGTGCAGCGCGACACCGTCAAGAACGAGCGCGGCCAGCGCGTCGACAACGCCCCCTACGGCCTCATGGGCGAACGGGTGGGCGAGGCGCTCTTCCCCGAGGGACATCCCTACTCGTGGTCGGTGATCGGCTACGTCGAAGACCTCGACCGGGTGGACGTGGACGACCTCAAGGCGTTCTTCCTGCGCTGGTACGGGCCCAACAACGCGGTGCTCACCATCGGCGGCGACTTCGACGAGGCGGAGACCCTCGCCTGGGTCGACAAGTACTTCGGCTCCATCCCGCGGGGCCCCGACGTCGCCGCGCCCGAGAAGCCGGCCGTCACCCTCGACGCCGACCGCTACATCTCGCTCGAGGACAACGTGGCGCTGCCGTTGATGCAGATCGCCTTCCCCACCGTGTACCGCTTTCATCCCGACGAGGCGCCCCTCGACGTGCTGATGTACGTGCTCGGCGTCGGCGAGACGTCGCTGCTCTACCAGAACATGGTGAGCAACCGCCTCGCCGTCCAGGCCCAGGCCAACCACGGCTGCCGCGAGCTGTCCTGCACCTTCGCCATCATCGCCCTGCCCAACCCGGCGGCGGGCCAGACCCTCGCCGACCTCGAGCGCATCGCCCGCGAGTCGCTCGTCGAGCTCGAGACCCGCGGGATCACCGAGGCCGACGTCGAGCGGGTCAAGACGAACATCGTCTCGCGGATGATCTACGGGCTCGAGAGCGTGGCCGGCAAGGTGGGCCAGCTCGCGAGCTACCAGACGATGACGGGCCGGCCCGACTACATCCGGGACGACGTCGCCCGCTACGAGAACGTCACCACCGACGAGGTGATGCGCGTCTACCACCAGTACCTCAAGGACAAGCCGTCGGTGGTGATGAGCATCGTGCCGCAGGGGCAGCTCGCGCTGCGCGCGGCCGAGGACACATGGCAGCGCCCCGAGCGCAAGCTGCCGGACTACGGCGCCGCGGCCGCCGGCGACCTCGACGAGCGTCCCGCGACCGACGACTTCGACCGCAGCGTCATGCCGCCGGCCGGCGACAACCCCGCCCTCACCCTGCCGCGCATCTGGCGCGCCGAGCTCGCCAACGGGGTGCGCGTCCTCGGCGCCCGCAACGCCGAGACGCCGACCACCGCCATCAGCCTGCGCATCGAGGCCGGCCAGCGCGACGAGGGGCTCGACCGGCTCGGCCTCGCCGCCCTGACGGCGGGGCTCCTCAACGAGTCGACGGAGCGCTCGACCGTCGAGGAGCTGAGCGACCGGCTGCAGATGCTCGGCTCGTCGGTCCAGTTCCGCGCCGGCGACGACGCCACCACCGCCACCGTCCGCTCGCTGACCCGGAACCTCGACGAGACGCTGGCCGTCTTCGCCGAGAAGCTGCTCGAGCCGAAGTTCGACCCCGCCGACTTCGCCCGCGTGCAGCAGCAGACGATGCAGGCCATCGCCCTGAGCCGCGACCAGGCCGGGGCCACCGCGCAGACCGTCTACGACCTCCTGCTGCTCGGCCGCGACAACCCCGTGGCGCACCTCGACATGGGCACGCCCGAGACGGTCGGCGGGCTGACGGTGGACGACGCGCGGGCCTTCTACACGGCGCGCTACTCGCCGTCCATCGCGAGCCTCGTGGTCGTCAGCGATCTCGACGAGGCCGAGCTGCTGCCCAAGCTCGCAGCCCTCGAGGCGTGGCAGGGCCCGGCCGTCGAGCCCGCCCCGCTCGCGCCGTTCCCCGACACCGGCGCGACCCGGCTGTACCTGGTCGACAAGCCGGGCGCCGCGCAGTCGGAGATCCGCATCGGCAAGCGCGCCCTCGCCTACGACGCCACCGGCGAGTACTACCGCGCCGGCCTCGCCAACTTCGCCCTCGGCGGCGCCTTCAACAGCCGCATCAACATGAACCTGCGCGAGGACAAGGGCTACACCTACGGCGCGCGCTCGGGGTTCCGCGGCAACCGCGACTACGGCACGTTCACCGCCTCGGCGGCGGTGCGGACCGACGCGACGGCGGCGTCCATCGTCGAGCTCGAGAACGAGATCCGCGGCTACGCGGCGGAGGGCATCGCCCCCGTCGAGCTCGCCTTCACCCGCAACGCCATCGGCCAGCGCGACGCCCTGAGCTACGAGACCCCGTTCCAGAAGCTGGGCTTCCTGTCCCGCATCCTGACCTACGACCTCGACGACGACTTCGTGGCGCGGCAGAACGAGATCCTCGCCGCGATCTCCGCCGACGAGCTGAACCGCCTCGCCGCGAGGCACATGACCATGGACGACATGGTCATCGTGGTGGTGGGCGACCGGGCGGCGATCGAGGGCGAGCTCGAGGGCCTGGGCTACGAGATCGTGCTGCTGGGCGCGGACGGTGTACCCGTGGACACCGGGGCCTGACGACCCGGCGACGCGCGGCCGTCATCGCGGTCGCCGACCCGAGCCGGTCCGAGCCGGTGGGGTCGCTGCCCCACCGGCAGCCCTGCCCGATTCCGGAAGTGGAACTGCGGCCCGGACCCGCTGGGGCAGGTGCCCCCTCAGGGGTCAAACTGCAGACCCGAGCCGGTGGGTCGATGTGCCCCACCGGCGTCCGACCATGCACTGCAGCCCCGGGCCGGCGGGGCCGATGCCCCAGCGGCAGCCCTGCCGACGTCAGGACGTCGCGGTCGCCGCCCCGAGCCGGCGGGCCCGATGCCCCACGGCGGCCCCGCCGGCTTCCGCAACCCGACCGCAGGCACGACCCGGTGGGAGACGCCCCCCCACCGGCGTCGGGCGTTGGGGCCGGGAGCCCCCGGCCGGTCCGGTCGACGCAGCACCGCGTCAGAAGTTGAACTGCAGCGCGAACTTGGCGAGGCGGCCGGGCATGATCGCGGTCGGCCGCAGGTAGTTCGGCCCGTAGTTCCGGTCCTCCTCGATGACGGCGTTCTCGTTCAGCACGTTGTAGACGTCGAACATCGCCTGGATGCGCCCCCCGTCGACGTCGAAGGTCCTCGACAGCCGGATGTCCGCCTGGCTCCAACGGGCGCCGTAGGCCGTGCCCGGTTCGATGACGTTGATGTTGACGGCGCCGCCGGCCGCGAGCGGACGCCCGAGCGAGGCGGCGACGGCGCCGCTCGAGTAGGTGACGATGGCGGCGCGCTGCGGGCCGGGCACGCTCTGCAGGGTCCCCGCGAAGGTGATGCCGTACGGGAACGTGTACGAGCCGAGCAGCTTCACCTGCGTCAGGTACGGCGTCGACCACTCGCAGAACGCCGGCGACGCGTCGCCGGCGGCCGAACCCGCGTGGGCCTCGGGCAGGCTCGACAGGTACGCGCAGTTGTCGTGGCTCGTCCGGCCGGTGCTGAGGCCGCCGCGCAGGAGGAGGGTGTCGAGCCGGGCGTCGACCGAGAGATCGAAGCCGGCGTACCGGCGCGACCGCCCCCCGAACGCGTCGGCGCCGGTCGTGATGGTGTCGAACTGCCCCAGCCGCTCGGGGTCGACGTCGGCGAAGCCGCTCAGGGTGTAGCCGCCGCCCCCGGGCAGGCGGTCGTCGGCGGGCGCGGTCACCGAGTAGAACCCGAAGTCGTTCGGCCCCACCGCCCGGTTGTCCTGCACGGCGAAGTTCACGAACGAGCGGTGGAACCAGCCCGCGGTGACCGAGACGTTGCCGGCCACCTCGTGCTGCACGCTCACCGACGACTCGTAGTTGGCGTGTCGCGTGCCCCAGCCGAACGCCCACGCCGGATCGTAGAACGTGTTGATGACCGGCTGCCCGAACGCGAGGTTGTCGGAGGGCGAGATGCACTCGCCGTTGGGCAGCGGATCGAGCGGATCGCAGTCCGCCCCGCCGTTCGCGTTGAAGTCGATGAAGGTGCGCCGTTGCGCATTGTTGTTGTCGGCGGGGTTGACGCTCCCGGCACGGGCGTTGGAGTCGCGGTCGGCGTAGCGGCCGAACGACGCCTTGAGGGCGGTCCGCCCGTTCCCGAACAGGTCGTAGGCCAGGCCGAGGCGGGGCTGGATGTCCTTGAAGCCGACCACCTGCTGCCCGGGGAAGCTGGCCGACACCGGCCGGTAGCGCGAGGTGCCGGTGTCGTGGTCGGGATAGCCCGCGTTGAAGTAGTCCCAGCGGACCCCCAGGTTGAGGGTCAGCCGGTCCAGCGTCCACTGGTCCTGGGCGTACAGCCCGAGGTTGGCGGGCACGTCGTTCTCGACGAGCGACGGCGTCGCGTAGAAGTCGACGAGGTCGACCGGCAGCCCCTGGAGAATGATGTAACGCTGGTACTGGACGCTCTCGATGTACTCGTTCTCGGCCACGTTCGTCAGGTTCATGCCGACCTTGAACGCGTGGCTGCCGGTGATGTAGGACAGCGACGCGCGGGCCGCGTTGGTGTCGGCGCGCCGGTCCTGGAACACCGTCCCCGAGAACCAGCTCGACATCCCCCGGACCGCGATGTTGCCGGGGATGAGCAGGGCCCCCGCCCGCACGGGGTCGGCGTCGGGCGTGTTCTGCCAGTTCTGGTGCTGCGGATGCAGCGACACGCCCGCCTCGAAGAGCAGGCGGCTGGTGATGGGCGCGGTCCACGTGCCCTGGTACACCTGCACCCGGATGGTCGAGTCGACCGCCGCCTCCGGCATCACGTTGAGCGCGGTGGAGATGGTGCTGCCGATCAGGAACCGGTTCCGCTTGTTGTAGTTGTTGTCGTAGAAGAACGTGAACTTGTTGCGCGGGGTCGCCTGGGCGGTCAGCCGCAGGGTGGTCGACTGGGCGAGCTGGTCGTCGACCGCCTGACGGTCGAGGGCGGGCGTGTAGGCCAGATCGCTCGGGTCCTGGTCGTGGAAGACGCCGGCCACGAACTGATCGGTCCGCTGCGACGTGTGGCTGGCCCAGAACCACAGCCGGTCGCGGACGATCGGCCCGCCCGCGGCGGGGTTGGCGAACCACAGGCGGCTCAGCCGGTTCGCCTGGTCCCGGCCGATGCCCTGCGCCACCAGCGCGTCGTCCACGTTGTTCGACTGGAGGCCCGGCGACGAGAAGCTGCCGAAGAACTGGCCGGCCCACAGGTTGCTGCCGTCGCGGGGAATCATGTTGACCCGCACGCCGCCCGACTCGACCTCGGCGGTGTTGCCGGAGTAGTCGATGGAGTACTCGGCATAGTTGCCGTCGGCGAAGAACAGGTTCGACGAGTCGCCCCCCCGGGTCGCCGCCTCGACCCCGAGGCCGTCGATCTGGACCATCTGGTCGGTGCCCGCGCCGCCGTGGATCGCGAGCCGCTGGTAGTTCACGCCCCCCTGGCCGCCGACGTCCACGGCCAGCGTCGACCCCACCACGCCGTCGCCGACCATGCCGGGAATCAGGATGCCCAGGTTCTGGAACGACCGGCCGCTCGGAATGGCGTCGATGACGTCGCGGTCGATGGCGATGTTCTGCTGCACGTTCTGGATGTCGACCACGGGGACCTCGCCCGTCACCGTGATCGTCTCCTCGACCGACCCGACCGACAGCACGCCGTCGACGTTGGCGGTGAAGCCGGCGCTCAGGCTGACCCCCTCGCGCCGGACGGTCGAGAAGCCGGTGAGGGTGAAAGTGACGGTGTACTCGCCGGAGACGAGGCCGGTGATCAGGTACTGCCCCGACTGGTCGGTGAAGGCGGTCCGAACCTGCTCGATCAGGGCCGGGCTGCGCGCCTCGACGGCGACGCCGGGCATCACGCCGCCGGTGTCGTCGGTGACGGTGCCGCCGATGGCTTGCGCGGCGGCCGGCGACGACGCGAGCAGAAGACCGGCCACCGCGCCCGCGGCGACGCCGGCGAAACGGATGTGCATCGAGTCCTCCCTCCTCATGGTCTCGATGATACCGATTTCCGGCAGCCGGTGGCAGGGCCCCGGGACATGCGGAGCGCCTGTGCATGGAGAACCGCGAGGCGGTCCCTGGACGCCCCGGCCGGGTTCCGACGACCGGGCCGTCAGTCACGCTGCGGTTCGTGGACACGAGTCGCCGGAGAGTCCGTTTGACGTATCCGCTCTGCCGCGCAATGGGGCGCGGACCGCAACAGAGGCGGGACACCGGACCTGCCTGGAAGGGCACGGCGCCAGTCGGGACACTCCAGACTGCAAGCCGCGTACGCGATCAGGGAGCGAGGGCGAACACGACCTCCGAGCGGCCGCCGCCCAGGTGGTCGCCGCGCGCCTCGACCACGTCCTCGTTCCACGCCAGCGCGAATCGCGAGCCGGCGGCGCGGATGGCGGGAATGAGCGACGCCGTGGGGTTGTCGGTCAGCCGGCGCGGCCCGCCGTCCGGCGCCCCGCCCGCGGTGAACTGCTGGAAGTGGAGCTCGTGCGACCGGCCGGGCTCGATCTCGTCGGACCACGCGAGGCCGAACCGCGCGCCGTTCCACGCGACGTAGGCGCCGATGGACGCCCCCGCGGTGTCGGTCACCCGCAAGGCGGCCTCCTCGATCGCCGGGGGCAGTCGGTGCGGGTCGACGACCGCGAGATGAACGTCGGCGTTGCCGTCGCGCTCGTCGAACCAGGTGAAGGCGGCGCGCCCCGCCCCGAACGCGACGTCCGGATAGACCGACGGCACGCCGTCGTCCCCGGTCAGCCGCCGGACCGCCGTGTTCCCGCCCTCGACCCGCGCCAGGAAGAGCTCGTGCGCGCGCGTCCCGACCCGTGCGTCGAAGACGATCCAGCCGACCCCGCCCGCGTCCATCCGCAGGTTCAGGTTCCACGTCTCGCGGCTCGCGACGGCCACGCGACGGGCCGGCCCGAGCGGCGCGCCGTCGAGCCGGAGCTGTTGCGCCCAGACGGCCGCGTCCGTGCCGGCGTTCGCCGCGGCGTCGGATTCCACCTCGCCACGATCGCGGTCCGCGGCGACGCTCGCGCGTGACGCGCGTCGGGTCTCTTCCAGCCAGACGCACTGAATCCGGTCTGCGTGTACCGCGACGACGGGCACCCGTCCGCGCCGCCGGGAGTGGGAGAGCGTCCTCGTCCAGCGCCATCCGCCGGCCGTCGTCCACGCTCCGACCCGGGCCCGCGACCAGGAGCCGTCGGCGGCGACGTCGTACCACGCGACGAGGAGGTCGCCGGCGCCTGTCGCGGCGATGCTCGGCTCATACGAACGGTGGGCGTTCGTCGTCAGGCGGTGCTCGCCGGCGACCGGCGACCCCTTCGCGTCGACGAGCCGTGCATAGATTTCCGGAAACCCGTGGCGAGTGTCGTGCCAGGCGACCGCGAACCCGCTGCCGTGCGGCGCGATGCTCGCTTCGTAGGCACCCTGCCCGCTCCGGCTGACCTGGACCGCCGCCGGTTGCGCACCGGCCGCGACGACGGCGCACAAGAGGGCCACAAACGACGCGACCGCAGACCGCGCGACCCTGCCGCATCGACCCCCAGTCAGCGAGGAGGAAACCGCGCGGGGCACCTCGACACGTGAGGACGTCGGCGAACCGTGACGAGGCCCCTCCGGGTTGGCGCGGCGATGAGAACGCTCACTGGCCGTGTGGCAACGCCACACCGAACGCGGACCACGGGCGGAACGCAGTCCACCGAGCAGCGCGGTTCCTGGGCGGGTCGATTTCAGAACGGCCTTCGCCACCGGTTCTCCAGCCCGCCACTGGGCGCCCAAGGGCTCCGTTTGGCGCCCAGCCCTCCAGGCGTCCTACGGCGCAGACTCGTGCCTGCGGCGGCGCCAGCGCCACACCGCGAGCAGGCCCACGAGGGGGGCGCCGACCCAGAGGGGCGTCCAGACGCCCTCGCCGCCGTCCGACGCCGACGGCGCGGGCAGCGGCTCGGCGTCGTCCGCCGACTCCTCCATCCGCAGCCCCTCGATGTTCATCGTCGTCACCGCCGGCCGCGACTCGTTCCAGCGGACGAACTCCTCGGCCGCCGCCGCGGCCGACTCGATGTCGGCGCCGAGGGCCGCCTCCATCGCCGCCCGGTAGGCGTCGAGGGCGGGGCCGGGGATGTTCATCACCGCGCCCTGCTCCAGCACGTAGCGCAGCAGCCGGGGGTTGCCGCAGGTCTGCCCGGAGCAGCCGACGCCGTGCTCGGCGACGCTCTCGACGTGCTCGCGCAGCAGGCGCTCGAGGGTCGCGGCATCCGTCTCCCAGTAGCCCTTGCGGACGGTCTCGACCATGCGGGCGGTGATGTCCTGCCAGGCGTGGGGCGAGTGCTCGTCGAAGAACGCCTCGAGGTCGAGGCCGTGGCGGTCCTCGACGTACACCGCGAACGACTCCTGCCACATCGCGTCGTCGACCGTCTCGGGCGCCACCGCGTCCCAGCCCCAGAGGTACTCGACGAACGCGCGCATCTCGCCCGCCCCGGCGTAGCCCTCGCGCTGCATCCCCTCGATCCACGTCGGGTTGACGTAGCGCGTCCGGAACTCCGCCCCGATGAACTTGTCGATGCCCGTCATCCGGGGCTGGCCGGGGTCGCGCGTGTTGGTGACGACCATCTCCGGGGTCTCCCCGTCGATGCTCCGGACCGCCGCCGCGAGGCCGCCCATGTACATGAAGAAGTCGTCGTTGTCGAGGGCGCCGTAGAGCATGGTGGAGCTGCTGTGCACCACCTTCTCGGTCCCCGAGAGCGCCAGGCGGAACACGTCCTCCATCGGCTCGCCCCAGAACCCGTTGCCGTAGCCGTGCCCCATCTTCGACAGGTACTCGTCGGCCATCGGCCGGTCGCTGTCCCACGTGCCGCTCGCGGCGGCGATGCGCGACGTGTTGAGGTTGAACGTCCCCGGCGGCTCGTCGAAGATGCGCACCCCGGCCCGCCGCTCGGCGTCCTCCTCGGAGTAGCCCCGGTCGACGAGCTCGGCCCGTGTCGCGAGGTAGTGGCGGCGGACGTAGTTCTCGGCCTCCTCGAGCACCTTCACCCGCTGCACCGCCTCGTCCATCAGCCGGGTCACGTTGTTGAACATCCCCTCGGCGGCCGAGGCGATGACGATGTCGACGCGGGGCCGGCCGAGCTCGCGCGCGGGGACGACCTCGACGTCGACCACGTTGCCGCGCACGTCCCACACCGGGCGCGTGCCCAGGAGATGGAAGATCTGCGACTCGAGGATCCCCTCGTGGCGCAGCGTCTCCGCCCCCCAGATGACGAACGAAACCTTCTCGGGGTAGCGCCCGTGCTCGGCGACGTGGTCCCTCAGCATCCGCTCCGCGAGGAAGACCCCGAGGTCCCACGCGGCCGGCTTGGGCACCTTGTCGGGATCGATGCCGTAGAAGTTCTTGCCGGTGGGATAGGCGTCGGGGCTGCGGATGGGCTCGCCGCCGCCGCCCGCCGGCACGTAGCCGCCGTCGAGGGCGTGCAGCAGGTGGTCGAGCTCGCGCGGCCCCGACTCGACGATGCGCCGCTCCATGTCCTCGGCCATCACCGTCGCGTCGTCCGGCAGCAGGTCGCGGTCGACCGACACGATGGCCTCGACGGTGCTCGCGCGCATCTCCGGCTCGGGGGTGCGGCCGAAGGCGTGCAGCCCGTAGGGGATGTGCTGGTCCCGCAGCTCGATCACGTAGTCCTCGAGGGCATGCAGCACGTCGTGGTCGAGCTCGGCCCCCGTCCCGAGGTCGAGGCCGAGGTCCTTGACGATCCCGAGGTCGGCCGCCTGCTGCCTGATCTGGTCCGCGTACGCCTCGGCGAGCAGCTCGTTCTGGTGGACGCTGCCGTGGTAGTCGTCGACGCTCTCGCCGAGCGCGGCGAGCTCGGGCAGCAGCCCGCTCTTCACGAACGGCGGCACCATGTGGTCGACCAGCGTCGCCATGCCGCGACGCCGCGCCACCAGGCCCTCGCCGACGACGTCGACGTTGTAGACGTAGAGGTCGGGGAGGTCGCCGATGAGGGCGTCGGGGGCGTCGGCCTCCGACAGCCCGATGGCCTTGCCGTCGAGCCACTCCAGGGTGCCGTGGGTGCCGAGGTGGACGACCGCGTCGGCGCCGAACCCCACCGGCTCCGGCGCCCGCAGCCACGAGTAGGTCGCGACGTACTGGTGATGCGGCGCGAGGTCGTCGGCGTGGTACAGGTTCTCCTGGTCCTCGCCCCACCCGCGCGCCGGCTGCGGCAGCACCACGACGTTGCCGTAGCGCAGGGCGGGGATGATCAGGCTGCCGTCGCGCGCCATGAGGGTCGCGTCCTCCGGGGGGCCCCAGTCGGCGACGACCTTCTCGCGCAGCGCCGGCGCGTAGGCGTCCAGCCACTGCAGGTAGTCGCCCATCCACGCGCGCGCGGCCCCGCCGTGCGCCAGCATCTCGTCGAGCTCGCCGGGGGCGTAGCCGCCCACGTTGCGCGCGCGCGTCGTGATGCGCTCCAGGAGCGCGCCGGCCGACAGGTCCACGTCGGCCGATCCGAGGTGGTAGCCGTCGGCCCGCATGCGCTGGAGGATGTTGGCCAGCGACTCGGCCACGTTCAGGTAGCTGGCGCCGATGCCGGCCTTCCCCGGCGGATAGTTGTAGAAGAGGACCGCCACGCGCTTGTCGGCGTTCGGCGTCGCCGCGAGCGCGGCGTAGCGCCGCGCGCGCCGCACCGCCGTCGTGACGCGTTCGGCGATCGGCCGGCTGGCGACGATGGTCAACCCGGTGTCGGGGTCGGTGCGGCGCTCCTTGCTGCCGACTACCGTGGGGGCCACGAGGCCCGCCAGCTCCGGCGCGGCGATCTGGAACGTCCCCTCGAACATGGACAGGCCCTGCGCCGACGCGCGCCACTCGGCCTCGCTCCGCCCGTAGAGGCTGATCAGGCTGAGCACCGGGATGTCGAGCCTCCGCAGCGACTCGCCGGCGTCGGGACCGGCGAAGCGGAACAGGAACGCCAGCGCGACGTCGGCCCGCGACGCGCCGTCGGCATCGCGGAGCAGCGTCTCGAACGCGATGCCGGCGGGATAGCCGAAGACAGGTATCGCCTCGGCGCCCTGCCGCTCGATCTCGGCAATCACGGCATCGATGAGCGCGGTGTCGCCGTCGTCGTGGTTGGACCCGTAGAAGCCGACCGCCACGCGCGGCGCCCCCGGCCGGTGCTTGCCGGCGGCGCGCCGCCAGGCGTCGAACGCCTCCCAGGAAGCAAAGACGCGGCCGGTGGCTCCGGCGACGGCTCCCGCCGTCGCGTCCGAGTCCGGGTAGTAGTAGCCCGCCTCCAGGCTCGGCTGCGGCTCGGGGACCGTCATCCCCGCGATGCCCGCGGCCGACAGCACGTACTTCAGCAGCCCCACCTGGTTCGCGAAGCCCGAATGCTCCCAGAACGCGCGCGCGCGGCCGTCCCAGGCCACGCCGCGCTCGACGTAGTGCTCCCGCGGCAGCAGTCCCTCCCCGACGCCGAGCACCAGCCCGCGACCCGTGACCCCGACGACGAGGTCGACGCCGTGGGTCTCGTCGAACCGCTCGAGCGTGTGCTGGTCGTGGACGTGCAGGACGAGCACGTCGCTGCGCAGCACCTCCCCGGGATCGACCGAGTCGAGCAGCGATTCGGTCACCAGCGTGACCGCGACGCGGTCGCGCAGGTCGGGACGCTCCCCGAGCACCGCCTTCCACGCGCTCAGGATGCCGGGCAACGTGGAGTCGCCGGTCAGGTACGCGACGCGTACCTCCTGGGCGGCCGCGGGACCGGCCGCACCGGCCATCAGCAGGGCGATTCCGGCCACCAGGCCGGCGGCCCGGCCCGTGCAACGGCCCGCCGCCGAACATCGCCGCGGAACTGCGCGTCGCCGCGGATGTACTCCTGCGCCTTTCATGCTGCTCCTCTCAGTCGGGCACGTAGACGACCTGCCCGTCGGCGAGGCGATAGGCGGTGCCGAGGCGCTCGCCCTGCCCGCCGAGGGTCTCGCCGGTCAGCTCGTAGGCGGTGATCTCGGTGCCGCGCTTGACGATGATCTCGCTCAGGCCGTCGGCGTTGGTCTTGACCAGCGTCACCTCGCTGTCCGGATCGACGAGGTCGCCGATGCGGTACACCGAGAAGAGGGTGATCATCAGGCCGACGATGAACACCACCGACACGTCGAAGATGTTCGCCACGCCGGAGAGCGGGTCCTCGTCCTCGGCGTCAGCGGGCGACGGCAGGTGCAGAAAGCGTCCCATCGTGTCGTTCCTCCACCGCGATATGCTCCACCGCCGTCTCGCCGACCGCGTCGCGCCGCAGCTCGCCCGCGAGCCGCTCGGCCAGGTACCGCTGCTCGCGCACCGCCTCGTTCACCCAGCCGTGGCGGACGACCTGGACGACGTAGGCGACGGTCCCGGCCGAGAGGCCGACGATGGTCGTGGTGAACGCCACCACCATCTGGCCCGCCATCGCCTCGAGGTTGCCGGCGGTCAGCGAGGCAAGCGCCGTCCCCATCGGGATGAGGGTGCCGAGCAGGCCGAGGCTCGGCCCCACCTTGACGAGCAGCCGCGACCCGCTCAGGGTCCGCCTCACCCGCTCCTCACGCTCGAGCACCACGTGCTCGAGGCCGCCGTCGCCGAACGACGGCTTCCCGCGCTCGGCCTCGACGTCCCGCAGCAGCCCCCGGAGCGCCGCCGGCAGCGCCGCCCGTCGCGCGGCGGGGGCGCCGAGCACGGGGCCGGCGTCGAGCCACGCGCCGAGATCGAAGCCGCTGCGCTCCTGCCGCCGGGCGAGCCATTCCATCACGCACCCGCCGGCCATGAACACGGCGGCGGCCACCGCCGCCCACAGCAGCAGGATGACGGGAAAGCGCAGCACCTGGGCGAGGGCGAACAGGCCGTTCTCGAGCGTGCCGAGCAGGTTCACCGGCGCCTCCGGAGCGAATGCAGTCCACCGAGCGAGACCATTGCCGCGACCCCCACGACCACCCACGGATGGACGCCCGGCCGGGCCAGGCCGTCCACCTCGAGATTCAACGCCGCCGCCGCGCGCCATCCCGTCGCCACCGCCGGCGCGGCCGCGACGGCGAGGCCGAGGGCGACCACCGCGGCCAGCGCGTCGTCGCGAACTGCCGGGGGGGCGAACCGCGGGTCGCGGCGCGACGACGACGACGCGACGACGAGAACCGCGATCGCCAGCAACCAGGCCGTCCACATGGGCAGGCCGTAGCCGGTCAGCACCCGGGTCCACAGCCCGCCGGCCAGCCCCGCCGCGAACGAGGCGAACAGCGACGCCGGCGCACCATGCGGGCGAGCCAGCGACAGCCCGGCCGCGCCAGCGACGATCGCGCCGATCCACCGCGCCTCCGGCTCGAGCTGGAGGGCGCCGAGCACGAAGCCGACCGCGAGGGCGAGAACGCCGCGACGGTCTCTCGCCGCCGTCGCGAAGAGCGCCGCCGCCAGCGCGCACAAGAGACCGACCGCATGCAGCAGCAATTCTCGATGTCCCCGGCTGTCGAAGCCTCTGTGCCCGCCGCCCCGCTGCGCCTCACCTCAAGCGAAGAACGCGGCACCTCGCCTCGAGCGAAGAGCGCGGCCGCCGGCGCGCACGACAGACCGATCGCATGCAGCGGCAGACTTCGATGTCCCCGGCTATCGAAGTCTCGTACGCCCCGCGGCGATGTACATTAGAACACCAGGCCCCAACCGTAGCGGCCAGCGCCCGAAACTTCAGGAATTCTTCAGGAACTCTTCAGACTCGGGCGGCCCCGCCGCCCGATTTCAGGAACTCTTCAGGAAGTCTTCAGACCCCGGCGGGAGCGCGCTCTCTATACTCTTGCGCGGAGTGCGTCGAACCGTCCGCGCACCGCTCGACCGCGCCCACTGCCCGGCCGGGGCACCCGTGTCGTCGACAGCCCCCTGCCCGGCCGCGGCACCGGTATCGCCGACGCCCATGTCCGATCCCCGTGCCGCCGATGAAGACCGGCGCCCGTAGATGAGGAAGGAACAGGTCACCATGACGCGGCATCGCGCCCCGCTCGCCGTCTTGCTCTGCTCGCTGGCCATCGCCCCGACGGCCGCCCAGGAACCGGCGGCGGTGACGGGCCTCGTCACCGACTCGTCCGGCGGCGTGCTGCCGGGCGCCACCGTCGAGGCGCGGCGCGGCCTCCGCCTGGTGTCGACCGCGTCGACCGGCGACGACGGGCGCTACCGCCTGGATCTGCCCGAAGCCGCGCCCTATCGCCTGACCGCCAGCCTCGACGGCTTCGTGACCGCCGCGGCCGAGGTGGCGGCGGCCGGCCCCGCGACCGCCGACTTCCGCCTCGACATCGCGCCGCTGAACGATACGGTGGTCGTCACCGCGTCGCGGACCGCCGAGACCGCCGCGTCGGTCATGGAGTCGCACGCGGTGTTCACCGCCGACGACATCGAGACCCTCGGCAGCCATTCGGTCGCCGACGTCCTCCGCTACGTCCCGGGCCTGAACATCGAGTCCACCGGCCGCGAGGGCTCCATCGCCTCGGTCTTCGCGCGCGGCGGCGAGTCCGACTACAACCACGTCCTCATCGACGGCGTGCGCGTCAACGGCGACGGCGGCTACTACGACTTCGGACGCGTCTCGGCCGGCGAGATCGAGCGGGTCGAGGTCGTGCGCGGCGCCCAGTCCGCGCTCTACGGCTCCGACGCCATCGGCTCCGTCATCCAGATCTTCACCAAGCGCGGGACCCCCGACAGCGGGCCCAGGATGTCCGGCTCCTTCGAGGGCGGCTCGTTCGGCACCACGCGCGGCGACCTGCGGGTGCTCGGCGGCGCCGCCGGGCGCGTCGACTACCAGCTCGGCGTCGCCCACCGCGGGACCGACGGCGCGTACCGGGACCGGCTGCCCGAGCCCGACCGCTTCGACCAGCAGTCCATCGACGGCAACGTCGGCGCCATCCTCGGCGACAACACCCGGCTCCGCACCGGCTTCCGCTACAGCAACGCGCGCGCCAACTCCGTCGGGCCCATCGTCTACGCGCCGGGCGACACCGGCACCGGCTACGACACCGACGACCTGACCTGGCACGCCGACTTCGACCAGACCCTCTCCCCGCGCTTCGACCACTCGGCGACGGTGAGCTACTTCCGGTCCGGGCGCCAGTCGGTGGACGGCCTCGCCGACCCCCAGTACCACGTCTTCGCCCTCCTCGAGGGCGAGCCGGGCGCCCTCTATCCGGCCGGCCCGCGACTCGTGCGGTTGCTCGACGAGCCCGCCTTCGACGCCCTCGCGGCCGACCCCTCGGGCCTCGGCGCCAGCCAGTTCCTCGCGCGGACCGGCCCCTTCAGCGGCTTCGACTATCCGTTCGAGTTCGAGGCCCGACTGCGCCGGCCGGCGGTGCGCTACCAGCTCAACGCCACCTGGCTCGACGACCAGGTGCTGAGCGCCGGCTACGACTACTACCGCGAGACCAACGCCCTCGACCCCCTGCAGTCGGTGGAGAACCACTCGTACTTCCTGCAGCAGCAGTTCAACCTCGCCGACGCGTGGTTCGTCACCGGCGGAGCCCGCATCGACGACAACGCCCTCTACGGCGCCGCCGTCAACCCGAAGCTGTCCGCGGGCGGCTATCCCCTGCCCTTCCGCGGGGGAGCGCTCTCTTCGGTCAAGGTGTCGGCCAACGTCGGCCGCGGCATCAAGAACCCGAACTTCTCGCAGCTCTACGGCTCGCAGTGGGTCGACGGCGACCTGTCGCTGCAGCCCGAGCAGGCGCTCACGGTCGACGCGGGGGCCGAGCTGACCTTCGACGACCAGCGCTGGCTGGCGAGCTTCACCTGGTTCAGCAACGACTACGAGAACCAGATCGCGTACTCGCCGTCCCTCGGCTTCGGAGGCGACGGCGTCGCCGACTACGTCAACATCGACGGGTCGCGGGCCGACGGCGTGGAGCTGGAGTTCGCGATGCAGCGGCCCCTCGGCGGGCTCACCGCCAGCGCGTCCTACGCGCTGGTGGACACCGAGGTGGTGACCAACGCGAGCACGAGCGAGCAGTTCCAGCCGGGTCAGCCGCTGCTGCGCCGGCCGCGCCACTCGGGCAACGTGCGGGTCGGCTACACGCGGGGCCGGGGCAGCCTGCACGTGGCGATGCGGGTGACCGGCGATCGGCACGACAGCGCGTTCCTCGGGCTGCAGCGCGCCTCGGACGGCCGCGGGGTGGACATCACCGTCAACCCCGCCTACACGCTGGTCACGGCCGGCGGGCAGTACCGCGTCCGCCCCGAGCTGACGCTGTTCCTGCGCATCGACAACCTGACCGACGCGGTCTACGAGAGCGCGCTCGGGTACCCGGGCCTGCCGCGCGCGTTCGTGGCCGGGGGACGCTTCAACTTCGGCGGCTGAGCGTGGGTGGCGGCGCGCACGGTCCGCGGCCGGGAGCGGTCGCAGCCACGCGCGGTTGCCTTCGGCCGCGATGTCATGGGGCGACGTGCCGTCTCTCGGTCGCCATCGGTCGCCGGTTGCCGCCGAGCACGGCCGTCACGCGCCGAGGCGGCGCCTGGGGCGCACGCCTTCGCGGCGGAGGGAGCTGATAGGCGGTGAGCCTGCTGGACCGTTCGGGGCCGTTGCGGCGCGCACTGTTCCAGGTCCATCTGTGGACCGGGGTGGCGATAGCACTCTATGTCGTCGTCGTCTCGGTCACCGGCGCCGCCCTCGTCTTCCGCATCCACCTGCAGCGGGCCGCGCACCCGGAGCTCTTGACGGCCGCCACCGACGGTCCCCAGGCGGACATCGCGACGGTGCTCGAGAGCGTGCGCGACGCGTACCCGGGCGGCCGGGTGTCCGGGGTGGACGCGCCGACCACGGTGCGGCCCACCCACCTCGCCTACGTCACCGAGGGCGGACGCTTCCATACCGTGCTCATCGACCCCGTCACCGCCGAGGTGCTGGGCGAGCTGCCCGAGCGCTCCGTGGTGCGCACGCTGCAGGACCTGCACTTCGACCT
Organism: Vicinamibacterales bacterium; assembly: GCA_965261285.1. Classification (GTDB taxonomy): domain Bacteria; phylum Acidobacteriota; class Vicinamibacteria; order Vicinamibacterales; family UBA8438; genus JAJEEA01. The sequence continues at coordinate 2,475,641 of OZ253457.1, forward strand.
CCTCGCCGGCCCCACCGGCCGCGTCGTCAACGGCATCGGCGCCCTCTGCCTCCTGCTGCTCTGCCTGACCGGCGTGTTCGTCTGGTGGCCGGAACGGTCGGGGTGGCGGCGCGCCCTGAGCGTCGACTGGCGCCGCCCCTGGCGGCGCATCACGTGGGAGCTGCACGGCGCGGTGGGCATCTGGACGCTCGTCCTCACCGCCGGCTGGGCCGTCACCGGGGCGTACTTCGTGTTTCCCGACCAGTTTCGCGCCGCCGTGAACCGCATCTCCCCACTGACCGCGGCGGTCCGCCCGCCGCAGTCGAATCCCGAGGGCGCCGCGTCCGCGGCGCGCCCCACGTGGCGCGAGCTCATCGACCGGGCCCGCCCCGCCGATCCGGATGCGTTCGTCGCGCGGGTCGTGGTGCCGGCCGGCGACGAGGCGCCGTTCCAGGTGCTGTTCACCGACCACCGGCCCACCCGGCTCGGCGCCCGCCACCTGCGGACGGTCTACCTCGACCAGTACACGGGCGAGCGGCTCGCCGCGCCGCCGGCGGGCCGGCGCACCCTCGGCGACGCCGTCATCGCCCTCGTCGGCCCCGTGCACTTCGGCAACTTCGGCGGCGTGGGGATTCGCCTGGTCTGGCTCGTCACCGGCCTCGCGCCCGCGGTGCTGGCCGCCACCGGCCTCGTCCTCTGGTGGACGCGCGTGGCGGTGCCCGCTTGGCGCCGGCGGAGTGCGCCCCGGCCCGTCGCGCCGGTCGTGCCCGGGCCACGATCGGCACCGGCCCCCGTTCCTTCGCGGGAGGCCGCGCTCCGGCCACCGGTGCCGGTGGCGTCGGTACCGGATGACGTGAGCACCTGAGAGGCCATGACCCCAACGCAGGAACCCGCGACGGACGGCGTGCTCGGCGACGTGGAGCGACGGCAAGGCCGCGCCCCGGCCGGTGCCCGGATGACGTGAGCACCTGAGAGGCCCATGACCCCAACGCAGGAACCCGCGACGGATGGCGTGCTCACCGACATGGAGCGACGGCAGGGCCGCGCCCCCGCCGGTGCCCGGATGACGTGAGCACCTGAGAGGCCCCATGACCCCAACGCAGGAACCCGCGACGGACGGCGTGCTCGGCGACGTGGAGCGACGGCACCTGCTGCGGCGCCTCGCGTTCGCGGCGACGCCGGCACTGGAGGAAGCCGTGCGCGGGCGGTCGGCCGACGACGCCCTCGCGGTCCTCGTGCGCGCGGCCCGCGACACGCCCCGCCCGGAGCGCCCCGAGGCGGCCCGCGGCGTCTGGCGCAACCCCGGGCTGCGGTTCGCCGGCGTCTCCGACGAGGACTTCGAGGCGCTGCTCGACCGGCAGGCGCCCGGCGTGCGCGCCGCCGTCGACGACGTGCGCCGGTGGTGGCTGGCCGAGCTGCTCACCTCCCCCGCGCCGTTGCGGGAGAACCTGGTCCTCTTCCTGCACGGGGTCTTCGGCAGCAGCACCGGCTCGGTCGACATCCCCCACGCCCTGCACGCCCGCAACGCCCTGCTCCGGCGCCGGTGCCTGGACACCGTCCCGGACCTGCTCGCGGCGCTCGTCGTCGACCCCGCCATGATGATCCAGATCGGCATGGACGGGCACCGGCGGCTTCGCGTGTCCGACCGCGCGGCCAAGCTCGTCCTCGACCACTGGACGGTCGGCGAGGGGGCCTACGAGCCGCGCGACCTCGAGGAGTTGTCGCGGGCCCTCACGGGCTGGCGGCTCGTCGCCCCCGAGGGGCGCGGACCGGCCCGCGAGATCGCCCGCCGGGCGCCGCTGACCGCGCGGCGCACCGGGCTCGTCCCCACGTTCCGCTCCGCGGACGCCGATGCCGGCCCGAAGACCATTCTCGGCCGCACCCGGCCATTCGATGCGCGGTCGGCCGTGCGATGGCTCGCCGCCCAGGAAGCGACCGGTCGCCGCTTCGGCCGCCTGCTGCTGGCCCACCTCGGCGTCGAGGACGACGGCGGGGCCCTCGAGGCGCGGCTCGCCGCCGTCTACGGGGCGACCGGCGGGTCCCTCGAGGCGCTGCTCCGCGAGGTCGTGCGGTCCGAGGCCTTCTGGTCCGAGGCGTCGCGGTGGACGTTGATCAAGAGCCCCCTCCATCTCGCGGCGGGCGCCTGCCGCCAGCTCGGCATCGCGTCGCCGCCGGTGGCGGAGATCGCGCGCTGGCTCGAGGCGAGCGGCCAGACCCTGTTCGACACCCCGAACAACGGCGAGGGGGGTTGGCCGGGTCAGGAGGCCTGGGTGTCGCCCCCGTCGCGCCTGACCGTCCGGTACCACCTCGCGGCCGCCCTCGGGGGCCGGCTGCCGCCCCTCGGCCTCGAACGCCCCGATCCGGCCGGCGGCGAAGCGGCCGGGCGGCGCGACGTCCCGGTCGACGCGGCGCTCCGCGGGGCGTCGCCGGCGGAGCTGCTCTCGCGGCTCGACCCGGCGCCGGGCCTGGACGCGGCCGCGATCGAGCGCGAGGTGTCCGGCGTCGCGCCGCCGGAAGGCCGCAGCGCCTTCATCCGGCGCGTGATGATGTCTCCGGAGTATCAACTGGCGTGACCGCCGGCGTGGAGGAGATCGAAGTGTCCGGCGTCACGTCGCCCGAAGGCCGCAGCGCCTTCATCCAACCAGTGACGATGTCCCCCGAGTATCGACTGGCGTGATCGCCAGCGTGGAGGAGACCGATGAGCACCATCAGCCGACGCGACCTGCTGACCTGGTTCGCCCTGACGCCGACCGTGCCGTTCTTCGTTCGCGAGAGCGCGAGGGCGGCCACCGCGGGGACGCAGGCAGCCGCCGCCGGCGCGGCGGCCGGCCACGACGGGCGCGTGGTGGTCGTCCTGCGGCTGCGGGGCGGCAACGACGGGCTGAACACGGTGGTGCCGGTGCGGGACGACCGCTACTACCGGGCGCGCCCGACCATCGCCATCCCCCGGCGGGACACCATTCCTCTCGACGGGAGCGACCTCGGCCTCAACCCGTGGCTCGGCCACTTCCGACGGTTGATGGACGACGGCCTCGCCGGCATCGTGCAGGGCGTGGGCTATCCGCGGTCGTCCCGGTCGCATGCGCGGGCGACCGAGATCTGGGAGACCGGCTCGGTGGCCCCCGAGGCGCCGCGCCACGGCTGGCTCGGCCGCTATCTCGACCACGCCTGCGAGTGCGGCGACGAGTCCCTGGCCGGCGTTCAGTTCGACGAGATGCTCGGCCGCACCCTGGCCTCGGCCTCGGGCCGCAGCGCGTCGATCGGCCACCCCGAACTGCTGCTCGGGATGGATGCCGCCCCGCCACCGGCCGCCGCCGCGCGGGGACCCCGCACCGGGCGGCTCGACTACCTCAGGCAGGTCGACAACGGCCTCGCCCACGCCGCGCGTCAGTTGCACCGCGCGCGAACCGGCACCGGCGGCGGCTTCGACTACCCCGACAGCGCCTTCGGCCAGTCGCTGCGATGGACCGGCGACATGATCGAGACCGGCTCGCCGACCCGCGTCTACTACGTGTCCCTCGGCTCGTTCGACGGGCCCGACCCGGCCTCCTTCGACACCCACGTCGACCAGCCGGCGAAGCACCGGGTCCTCTTCACCGAGCTCGGGCGCGGCCTGCGCGCGTTCACGCGCCACCTGCGCCGGGCGGGGCAGCTCGACCGCGTGCTCCTGCTGACGTTCTCCGACTTCGGCCGCCTCGTCACCGAGAACCGGACCGGCGGCACCGAGCACGGCGACGCCGGGGTGCTGTTCGTGGCGGGCGGCGGCGTGCGGGCGGGTCTGCTCGGCGAGCCGGCCGACCTCGGCAAGGTCACCCGGGGCGGCCTCGACGCCACCGTCGACTTCCGCGACATCTACGCCGACGTGCTGCAGCGGTGGCTGGGCGTCGACCCGTCGGCGATTCTCGGGTCCGCGGTGGGCTCGTTCCCCGTCGTGAACGCGTGACCAGGAGATCCCGATGCGCAAGATGCTTCCCGGACCGATCCTCGCGACGTTGCTGCTGTGCCTCGCATCGCCGATGGCGCAGGAGGCCGACCAGGACGACCTGCAGACCCTCCAGGGCGAGTGGATCGTGGCCGCGGCCGAGCAGGGCGGCCGGCCGTTGGACGTCATCGTCGGCGGCGCCCTCACCATCACCGGCGACCGCTTCGCGCTGGTCACCGCCACCGGCAACGAGCTCGGCGGGCAGATACGGCTCGACACGGCGCAGTCGCCCCGCCAGCTCGACTTCGTCCACGACGACGGGCTCCTGTGGGAGGCGATCTACGCCGCCGCGCCCGACTTCTTCCGGCTGAACTACGTCGAGGCGAGCCCCGAGACGCCGCGCCCGACGATGTTCGTCACCGGGTCCGACGCGCCGGGCACCGTGATCGTCATGGAGCGCTGAGCGCCGGTCTTCTTGACACCCGCCGGGGCTCGATCTAGAGTTCGCGAGCCACGCGGTTGCGGCTGGATGCACGGGAAGTCCGGTGTGAAGCCGGCGCTGCCCTCGCAACTGTGAGCAGGAACGAAATCCGCACCCACGTCACTGCCCGACTTCGGGCGGGAAGACGCGGAGAGTAGGCCGATCCTGCAAGCCAGGAGACCGATCCAGCCGCGCCTCACACGGCCTCCGATGGGGAGGCGGGGAGGAACGGTGCTCCACCGACGGCGCCCGATGGGCGCGCCATCTTCGAGAACAACCCAGTAGGCCTTCGGCATCAGCCGGGGGCGGAAGTCCGTACGCCCGGCTGGTTCCGGTCGTTGCCGGGCCGCGGCGAAAGCCGGCGTGCACCCGTCTCCCCGGAGTGCGCCCGCCTTCCCGCGCCCGGACGAGAGGAGTCGTCTCTTCATGATCCGCTTTCTCGCGTTGTCCGCCGTCGCGGCGTGCTCGCTGGCCGCCGCGTCCGCCGCCGCGCAGGGTCCGGTCACGGTGACCGGCGTCGTCACCGACTCGTCCGGCCGCGTCCTGCCGGGATCCGCGATCGAGGCGCGGCGCGGCTTGCGCGTGGTCGCCGCCGCGACCGCCGGGCCCGACGGCCGGTACCGCCTCGAGCTGCCCTCGGAGGGCCCCCATCGCCTGAGCGCGCGCCGAGACGGCTTCGTCGCCGGCGCGGCCGAGGTGACCTCGGCCGCCGCCACCACCACGAGCGTCGACTTCCGGCTCGACATCGCTCCGCTGAGGGACACCGTCGTCGTCACCGCCTCCCGGACCGCCGAGGCCGCGGCATCGGTCACGGAGTCGCACTCGGTCTTCACCGCCGCCGACATCGCGGCCCTCGGCAGCCGTTCGGTGGCCGACGTCCTGCGCTACGTCCCCGGCCTGAACGTCGAGTCGACGGGCCGCGAGGGCGAGATCACGTCGGTCTTCGCGCGCGGCGGCGAGTCCGACTACAACCACGTGCTGATCGACGGCGTAAGGGTCAACGACGACGGCGGCGCCTATGACTTCGGCCGCATCTCCGCCGCCGAGATCGACCGGGTCGAAGTGGTGCGGGGCGCCCAGTCGGCGCTCTACGGCTCGGACGCGATCGGATCCGTCATCCAGGTATTCACGAAGCGGGGAACGCCTGACAGCGGGCCCAGCCTGTCCGGATCGTTCGAGGGCGGCTCGTTCGGCACGACGCGCGGCGACCTGCGGGTGCTCGGCGGCGCCGGCGGGCGCGTCGACTACCAGCTCGGCGTCGCCCATCGCGCAACCGGCGGCGCGTTCCGCGACCGGCTGCCCGAGCCCGACCGCTTCGATCAACAGTCCGTCGACGGCAACGTCGGCGCGATCGTCGGCAACGGCATCCGGCTGCGGACGGGGTTCCGGTACAGCGACGCCCGCGGCACCTCGGTCGGCCCCATCACCTACGCCCGCGGCGACACCGGCACCGGCTACGACACCGACAGCCTGACCTGGCATCTCGACTTCGATCAGGCCCTGTCGCCGCGCATCGACCATTCCGCTACCGTGAGCCACTTCCGGTCGGGCCGCCGGTCGGTAGACACCGTCCGCGACCGGCAGAACCGCGTGTTCGCGATCCTCGAGGGAGAGCCGGGGGCGCTCCATCCGGCCGGCCCGCGGCTGGTGCGGCTGATCGACCAGGCCGAGTTCGACGCCCTCGCCGCCGACGCCACCGGCCTCGGCGCCGGACGGTTCCTCGCGCAGAGCGGCCCGTACAGCGGCTTCGACTACCCCTTCGAGTACGAGGCGCAGGTGCGGCGGCCGGCGCTGCGCTACCAGCTCGACGCGACGTGGCTGGACGACCAGGTGCTGAGCGCCGGCTACGACTACTACCGCGAGACGAACGCGCTCGACGAAGGACAGCGGGTGGAGAACCACTCCTGGTTCGTCCAGCAGCAGTTCAACCTCGCCGACGCGTGGTTCGTCACCGGCGGCGCGCGCGTCGACGACAACGCCCACTACGGGACCGCCGTCAACCCCAAGCTGTCCGCGGGCGGCTATCCCCTGCCGTACCGCGAGGGGGCGCTCTCGTCGGTCAAGGTGTCGGCCAACGCCGGGCGCGGCATCAAGAACCCGAGCTTCTTCCAGCTCTACGGCGACCAGTGGGTCGACGGCGACCTGTCGCTACGGCCCGAGCAGGCGCTCACCGTCGACGCGGGGGCCGAGGCGACCTTCGACGACCAGCGGTGGCTGGCCCGCTTCACCTGGTTCGGCAACGACTACACCGACCAGATAGCCTGGTCGCCCTCGCCTGGCTTCGGGGGCGACGGCGTCGCCGACTACGTGAACATCGACGGGTCGCGGGCGGACGGGATCGAGCTCGAGTTCGCCATGCAGCGGCCGCTCGGTGGGGTGACGGCGAGCGCGTCATACGCGCTGGTGGACACCGAGGTGGTGACCAACGCGAGCACGAGCGAGCAGTTCCAGCCCGGTCAGCCGCTGCTGCGCCGGCCGCGCCACTCGGGCAACGTGCGCGTCGGCTATGCGCGGGGGCGGGGCAGCCTGCACCTCGCCATGCGAGTGACCGGCGACCGCCACGACAGCGCGTTCCTCGGGCTGCAGCGTGTCCCGGACGGCCGCGGGGTGGACATCACCGTCAACCCCGGCTACACGCTGGTCACCGCCGGCGGGCAGTTCCGCGTCCGCCCCGAGCTGACGCTGTTCCTGCGCATCGACAACCTCACGGACGCCGTGTACGACAGCGCGCTCGGCTATCCGGGCCTGCCGCGCGCGTTCGTCGCCGGCGGCCGCTTCGCCTTCGGCGGCTGACGGCCGCCCGCGGCGTTCCGAAGCGACCGCCGAGCCCGCGGAGGCCGGCGCCCCCGGGGAACTGCGTCGCCGACGTGCTCTTGTCCGCGAAGGCGAGTGCGACACCGTCAGACCGACATCTACGCGCTGGTCCCCACAGTTGGAATCCGCACCACCGCCACGCCTCTCCGGCATTGCAGTTCCTGCGCGGTGAGCGGCTCGGCCGCCAGTGTCCATCCCGTGAACACGAGCCGGTCCGCGTTGGCCCCGTCCTTGCTCGTGACGCACCCGGTTGTCGACGGGCGGCCGGACGCGCGGCTCTCTCGCCCGTTTGCGGAGCGTCGCGGTCCGGCGCGTCGCCCGCCCGAGGAATCGGGATGTCACCAGGAGCCGGAATGCACGACTCTGCCTACAAGCTGCTCTTCTCGCGGCCCCGCATGGTCCGCGACCTGCTCGACGGCTTCGTCGCCCGCGGTCTGGGGCGCGGCCCTCGACTTCGGCACGCTCGCCTCGCTGCCCACCAACTTCGTCAGCAAAGACCTCGAGCAGCGCCACGGCGATCTCGTGTGGCGAATCCGGTTCCGCGACGACCGCTGGCTCTACCTCGTGCTGCTCCTCGAGTTCCAGGCGACTGTCGACCCCGCGATGGCGGCGCGCATGCTGGCGTACACGGCTCTGCTCTACCAGCGGGTGATCGCCGACGGCGTGCTCCGCGAGCACGGGACCCTGCCGCCGGTGCTGCCGGTCGTCCTCTACAACGGCCGACGGCGGTGGACGGCGCCGGTCGAGATGATGGACTTGGTGACGACGGGAAGCGAGATGCTGGCGCCGTACCAGCCGTCGCAGCGATACTATCTTCTGGACGGGGCGCGGGTGGCGGACGCGGACCTGCCGGAGAACAACCTGGTGTCGGCGCTGATCGGTCTGGAAAAGACGCGCGACGCGGCGGGTCTGGGCGCGGCGCTGCACGCCCTGAGCGACCTTCTCCGGGAGGCGGGGGACGCCGCGTTGACGCAGGCGTTCATGGCGTGGCTGCAACAGGGGGTGCGGATCGCAGGACGGCTGCCAGCGGACCACCGGGAGCCGCTGGCGCAGTTGCAGGAGGGGCGGACGATGCTGGAAGAGACCGTGCGGGAATGGACCCGCGAATGGCTCGAGCAGGGCCGGGCGCAGGGCATGGAGCAGGGCATCGAGAAAGGCCGCGAGGAAGAGCGGGCTTTGCTCTGCCGTCAGACGGCGCGGAAGTTCGATGCCGCCGCCGCGGAGACGCTGGCCGCCGCCATCGCCGGCGTCACCGACCCGAACCGCCTGGCGCGGGTCGGCGACTGGATCATCGAGTGCGCGACGGCGGCGGAGCTGCTCGCCCGCGTCGGCGGCGACGGCCGATCGCAAGGGTGACGGCGCCGGAGGGCCGCAAGGATGTCCCGCCTGAATCGGTCACGCGCCGGGACGCATCGTCCGGAATCCGGCTCGCCTCGACCACCATGCCGAACCGCAGCCCGACCTGGTGGTGGCCCGCCGCAGCCACGCCTGCGCTGCCCGCGATCCCGAGAACAGTTGTGCTACGCTTTGTGGGTATAACTGAGGAGGCAGCGTGGGTTCCTTGAACGTCTTCAGCGCGCGCGACGTCCGACAGCGTTCCGGCGAGCTTCTCAGGGACGCGGAGCACGGCCGTCTGGCCGTGATCACGAAGCACGGGCGCCCCGCCATACTGGCCGTTCCGTTCGACGAGCGTCTGATCGAGGTCGGCATCCACCGCGCGCTGGCGTTGCGCCTCTTCGAGCAGCGCCAGGCAACGCTGGTTCAGGCGGCAAAGCTGGCGGCGCTGACTCCGGAGCAGTTCGTCGTCCTGCTGGGCGCGGCCGGCATTCCGGCCGTCGACTACCCGCCCGAGGAGCTGGACGACGAGGTCGGCGTCGCGTCGTGACGCCCATCGTCGCCGATACCGGGCCCCTCATCGCCCTGGGTCGCGTCGATCGCCTCGACCTCCTGCGGCGGCTGTACCGGCAGGTCGTCATTCCACCGGCCGTGCTCAGCGAGCTCGCGATCGGGTCCGGCCGGCCGGGTGCGGCGGCGCTCGGTAGTGCTTCGGACGCGGGTTGGATCTCCGTCCAACCCTTGGCGAATCACCGAGCGGTACTGGAGCTCGGCCAGCTTCTCGACCTCGGCGAAGCCGAAGCGATCGCCCTGACCGAGCAGCTCGGGGCGCGGTTCCTGCTCATCGACGAGGCGGCAGGACGACAGATCGCGCACCGGCGAGGGGTTCCGGTGACCGGTGTCGCCGGCGTGCTGTTGTCCGCGAAGGCGAGCGGAGCGGTGGCGGCCGTCGGACCGATCATCGAGGAGCTCTCGAACGCAGGCTATCGCTTGTCCTCGCGGCTGGTCTCGAGGGTGCTCGAACGGGCCGGGGAGTGAAGCGGCCGCTCACGGAGACCGACCCGGACGGCCACAGCGTCGCACTCGAGATCAGCGCGCAGCAACTCGGGTCGGCCAGCGGGGTCGTGGTCGGCCGCAACCCCTCGCAGGCCGGCGTCGCGCTCGATCCGACGCGCCAGAGCCGGTGGGAGCTGGGCATCAACGAGGAAACGCAAACGATTGCGCTCCGGAGTACAGGATGATCGTTTTGACGTGCCGCGAACTCGAGAACGGCGACGATATCGTCGGGCTCCAGGCAGGGCAGGTCCTTCAGGATCTCCTCCCGCGTCGCCCCGGCCGCCAAGAGGTCCAATACGTCCGTGACGCGGATGCGCAAACCTCGAATGCAGGGCCGCCCCCCGCAGACGTCGGCGTCTGTCGTGATCCGATCGAACTTGCTCACGGCGCCTCCTCCAGACAGCAGGCACCGTCCATTATCTCCCGACTTCGCCAACAGCACTCGAGGGCCGGCCGCGGACCCGCTCTACGACGGACCCGGGGGCGCTCGCCGCGTACACCGCTTCCAGCTTCCGAACGAGTACTTCAGACTCGAACCCGAGCGGGTGATCGACCCGCTGCTCCGATCCGACGCGAAGGGCCCCGGCCAACCCGTCGACGTCGCCCCAGGGTACGAGCAGCTCGCCGCCGGGGTGCCACTCGCGGACCCCGCCGCTGTCCCAGGCGGCGACCGGCGTGCCGAGGGTCAGGGCCTCGAGCCCGACGATGCCGAACGGCTCCTGCCAGCGCGAGGGCATGACGAGCACGGCGGCGCGGCGGTAGGCGGCCGAGAGCCTCTGGCGGTCGAGCCAGCCCAGCACCTCGACGCCTTCCGCCTCGATCTCGCGGCGCAGCGGACCGGTGCCCGCCACGACGAAGGACAGCTCCGAGCCCGAGCGCCGCCAGGATTCGATCGCGGCGCGGATGCCCTTGGCCTCGACCACACGCCCTGCGAAGAGGATGCAGGGTGGGCCGTCGGCCCGCGCGTCGGGGTCGAGACCGTAGGCGACGGGGGACACGACGGTGATCCGCTCCGCCGGGACCCCCACCAGGGTCAGCTCCCGCTTCATGTAGGACGACAGCACGGTCAGCCGCAGGCGTCTCACCGACTCCAGTCGCTGCGCGGTGAGCTCGAGGATGCTCTCGAAGTACGCCGGATCGTCAAAGCAGCCGGCGCACACCTCGCGCCCCATCGCGTCGCCGCAGACCCTGCCGTCCGAGGTCCACTTGCCGCGTCCCGGGCAGAAGAAGCGGTGATCCTGGACGGTCATCACCGCGTCCACGCCGGTCGCCCACGCCAGTACCGCGGGGTTGACCACGTTGTGCACGTGCACCAGGTCCGGGCGCAGCCGCGCCCTCAGGGGGGCGAGATCGGCCTCGGCCCGCACCCTGGCGTCGAGCCGCGGGACGACCGTCACCGGACAGGGCGGACGCACGGCGCCGTCGACGCGGCCCACCGCGAGGTGTTGCTCGTGACCGGCCGACAGGGCCTGGAGCACACCGAGAAGGGCCAGGTCGGCGCCGCCCCGGTCACTCAGTCGATCCGCGAGATGGAGAATCCGCATCGCCGGGTGTCCCGGCCGCCCCCCGGACGGACCTCATGTCCGCCGATCGGGAGCGGCCGGCTCAGCGTCCCGGAGCAGCCGGCTCAGCGTCCCGGAGCAGCCGGCTCAGCGTCGTCGCCCGCTGGCCCTGCCGCCCCTCCCGACGTGGCCGTCGCCGACCGGATAACCGTGATCTCACGGCGCGCCGGTCAGCATCGTCACCCGGTGTCCCTGCCGCCCCTTTCGGACGGACCCGCCGCCGACCGGATCACCGTGATCTCGCGGTGCGCCAGATGGCCGCGCACGCGGTCGACGTTCGCCCGCCACCAGTCGGAGCCGTAGAACGCCCGCTCCTTCCGCTCGAGATCGGCCTCGGTCTCGCCGTAGCTCCGTACCCAGATGAACTGCGTCCCGGCGTCGTTCACCCAGGCGCCCTCCACCGTGATGTCGTGCTCGCGGAGCAGCGGCGCGATGTGGCCGTGGAACAGACGGAGCCAGCTCTCCATCTGCCCCTTGTTGATGGTGTAGACGCGAAGGTGGGCTATCGACATCGTCGTGTGCGGTCCTGGCGACTGTTCTAATTCGAATCCGAAGCGTTGCGAAGGCCTCCCGCCGCGTCGCCCGAGCCGACCATCTTCCCGCCACCTGCTGACGGGAGCCACCGGGCTCGTCGCGGCCATGAGGTCCCGCCACGTTGCCCGAGCAGACCATCTTCGCCGCCTGCTGACGGGCGCCACCGGGCTCCCGGTCACGAGTCCCGCCGCGTTGCCCGAGCAGACCCGGCCTGCCGACCCTCTATCTCATGCCCGGCGGGGGGACCCGGCCCATCGTCGCCTGCTCGAAGGCGTACGCCAGCTCGATCAGCCGCGGCTCGCTGCAGGCCATCCCCGCGAAGCTGACACCGAACGGTCGGGGCCTCGGCTCGAAGCCCTCCGGCATCGGCGGGTCCGACTCGATCGCGACGAAGGCGTAGGGCACGATGACGGTCGGGTAGCCCGGTCGGGCGGAGATTCCGGCCCCGCTCGACGCGGGAAAGAGCAGGGCATCCAGCTCGAGGCGGGTCATCACCTCGTCGATGCCATGCTCGCCGTTCAGATAGAGGTCCCGCGCGCGGTCGGCCTCGTACTGGGCGCGGTCCGCCTCCAGGTCGAGCTCGTCGGCACCGTCGAGTCGGGCCTGCCCGTACTTGAGCGCGCCCGCCTGCTCGTGAGCCAGGTTCCATTCGCGGAGCGCCGTCAGCGTCCCGACGGGGGCGGTGTCGCCCAGGGTCACGAGCCAGGCATTGAAGTCGCGCTTCATGCCGTACGCGAGCACGCTGCTCCCGGTGTTCGAGAGCAGGTTGCCGGCGGGGTCGGGGTCGACGACGCTCGGGATGTCCGCCGGATCGACGATCGTGGCGCCCTCCTGCTCGAGGACCGCGATCGCCTCGGCCATCGCGGACCTGCCCGCCTCCGACAGCCGGCTTTGCGGCTCGTCGGAGCCGGGAGCCGTGACCGGGTCGTAGTAGAGCGCTCGCGGAATGCCGATGCGGGCCCCCTGCAGACCGTCGCGGCGGAGAAAGACCGTGTAGTCCCGATCGGGCGGAGGCTCGCAGCGCGACGTCGCCGGATCGTTGGGGTCGGGCGCGGAGCCCTCGAGGGCCCCGAGCATGATCGCGGCATCGGTGAGGGTGCGCGCCATCGGCCCCGCCGTGTCCTGATCGGCGGTGATGGGAATGACGCCCCAGCGGCTCACCCGCCCCACCGTCGGCTTGATGCCCGCCAACATGTTCGCGTTCGACGGGGACAGGATGGAGCCCGACGTCTCGGTCCCGACGTTCGCCGCCCAGAAGCTGCTCGCGGTGCCGATGCCGGAGCTGGAGCCGCCGGTGCCCATGACGGGGCGGCCGTCGTTCGTGCCCGCTCGCGGGTCGCGGCGGGGGTCGTACGGATTCAGGCCGAATCCCCCCAGCGCGCTGTAGTTTCCCGGCATCCCGCTGGCGGTGTAGTTCGCGAGCTCGGTCATGACGGTCTTGGCGAGGATGACGGCTCCGGCCTCGCGCAGGTTCGTGGTGAGCGTCGCCTCGTACGGCGGCACGTAGCCTTCGAAGGCCAGCGCGCCCCCGGTAGTCGGGAAGTCGACGGTGTGGACGTTGTCCTTGAGCGCGACCGGAATGCCGTGGAGCGGTCCCCGGACCCGCCCCTCGGCGCGCTCGGCGTCGAGTCGGTCCGCCTCTGCGAGGGCGTTGGCGTTGACCGCGATGGTGGCGTTCACGCGCTCCTCGTACAACGCGATGCGCAGCAGGTGCGCTTCGACCAGTTGCCGCGACGTGACCCGCCCCTCCTCCATCGCCCGTTGCATCTCGAGGATGGTCGCCTCGACCACGTCGAAGCGCTCTTCCGGCTCCTCGACCGTGCACGAGGCGAGGAGGCCCGGCAGGAGAGCCGCGGTGACCGCGACGGCAAGACGGGTTCTCATGCGACGTACCGATACGCGGGAAAGCGCCTGCATCACACGGCTCCTGTTCGTCCCGTTTCCATCCGGATTCAGCCTCGTCCCGTTCGGGCGCGGCGTGCCGAGGCGGCCAGGGCGCTGCAAGGTCGGCGACCGGGAACAGCCCGATTATAGGCGGCTTCCGCCGGCCGCTGCGAACCGGCCGGCACGAACGTCACCAGGCGCGCTGGTACAGCTCGAGGGCCTCGCGGACGCCGACAGGACGGTGACGGAAACTACCCTCCCACGTGCCAAGCGCAGGAACCCCAGGAACGGGCCGTATCCGAACGCAGACTGGCAACTTCATGTCGATCACTGCCCAAGGGCGAAACGTGCCCGCCCGCAGGGAGCCGGCGGGCACGAACGTCACCAGGCGCGCTGGTACAGCTCTAGGGCCTCGCGAACGCCGAAAGGACGCGGGTTGAACGTGCCCGTCCACTGTGTGGCCGCCGCCTCGGCCAGCGACGGCAGATCGTCGGCCGGAACGCCGGCGGTCCGGAGATCGGGGGGAAACCCGCCGGATCGGCCGGCGTCGGCGAGACGGGGGGCCAGGCGGTCTCCGGCGCCGCCGGGGCGCGAGGCCGGCGGCAGCGCGCCCACGAGGTCGCGGTAGAGATCGGCATCATCTTCCGCGTTCCAGCGCACGACATGGGGCAGCAGGATCGCCAGCGCGACGCCGTGGGTCAGCGCGTAGCGCGCGGTCAGGGGGTTGGCGCAGGCGTGCGCGGCCCCGAGCATCGAGTGCTCGATGGCCACTCCCGCGCAGAACGCCCCGAGCTGCATCGCCGCGCGCGCATCGACGTCCCCCGGGTCGGCCAGCGTGCGTTCGTAGTGGGGTTCGAGCAGCCGGAACGCGGCGTGCGAGAACAGCGTCGAGATGGGCGTGCGGCGCGTGGTGACCGCGGTCTCCACCGCGTGGGCGAGGGCGTCGAAGCCGGCGGCGGCGGTGACCGCGGGCGGCTGCGAGACGGTCAGCCCGGGATCGAGGATGGCCGCCGCGAAGGCGAGCTTCGGGTCGCCGCACGCCATCTTCATGTGGGTGGCGCTGTCGGCGATGACCGCGTAGCTCTGGGCCTCCGAACCGGTGCCGGCGGTGGTCGGCACCGCGATCATCGGGAGGAGCGGCTTGCGGGCGAGCCCGTAGCCCTTGTAGTCGGCGATGGTCCCCCCGTTGGTGAGCAGCAGGTTGATGCCCTTGGCGCAGTCGAGGGGGCTGCCCCCGCCCAGGCCGATGACGCCGTCGGGCCGGCAGGCGGCGGCGAACTCCACCCCCCGATCGACCATCGCGCCGTCGGGGTTCGCCTCGCACGCGTCGAAGACGGCGGCGTCGACCCCGGCGTCGCGCAGTTGCCCGAGCGCGCGCTCGAGGTGGCCGGCGTCGCGGAGGCCGCGGTCGGTGACGAGCAGCGGCCGCGAGAAGCCGAGCTCGCGGGCCACGGGCCCGAGCCGGTCGATGGCGCCCGATCCGAACACAAGGCGGGTCCGAAGCTGGAACTCGAAGGGTGTCATGAACGGTCGTCGTCTTTCCGGTATGCTACCGAGGTTCAGAGTCACAGCCGGGGCAGCCGGCTGCCCCGTCACGGGCCGGATGGCTCCCGCCTCGGTGTCGACTGCCGAATCTGGCCCAGCGACGCATCTCCGACCGGCCCGCACCGGACGACCAATGGCTACGGGCAAGCCTCCCATGGACAAGGCCGCCACGCGCTCCCCCGTCGACCAGGCGCGAGATTTGATCGAAAAGGCCTGGACCCTCCGTTGGAGGACGATGCAGTCGCCGCCCGCCGCCGAGGCCGCGCTTCAGCAAGCCATCGCCCGCTTCCACGGGTATCTCTCCGAGGCCGTGGGCCTCCTGCGCGCGGCCGGCGCGACCCGCGAGCTGGTGGGGGCGCTGGGGAAGCTGGGCCATGCCGAGGAGAACGCCGGGCGCGCCGACGCCGCCCTGACCTGCTACGAGGAGGCGGTGGCGGTGGCGCGCGACGCGGATCACCGGCTGCCGCTCGCCCATGCACTGCGTCAACTCGGCGACCTGCATCGGAAGGCGGGGCGGCTGACCACGGCGGAAGACTGCTACGCGGAGGCCCTGGCCCTCTACGGCGCGCAGGACGAGCCGCCGGCCCTCGACCACGCGAACGCCCTCCGGCCGATGGCGATCCTCCAGGAGGAGCTGGGTCGGGTCGACGAGGCCAGGACCTTGTGGCAGCGCGCGCGCGAGCTCTACGGCGTGGCTTCGATCGAGGCCGGGGTGGCCGAATGCACGGACCATCTCACCCGCCTCGCGTAAACCGTCCCGGGTCGTTCGGCCGAAGAAGACTCCGTGGGGAGCTCGCCCGGCTCCGTCGCGACGATGGCCGCCTTGCGGCCCCGCCGCCGCACCGGCAGTCGGCCTCCATTTCCGAAGGGACTGCCGTCCGGGTAGTGTATGCCTTGCGGCCCCGCCTGCCGCACCGGCAGTCCGCCTGACCACCGCGACTAGAAGCCCGGCTTGAGGGTCCCTTTCTCGCGCGCGATCTCCAGGGCGACCGGATAGAACTGGACGAAGGTGCGCTCCACCGCGGTGTGATCGGTGTGGCACTCGATGCACCGCGCCACTTCCTCGCCGGCGAGGGGCGCGACCGAGTCGGGCATCGCGCCGGCGCGCCCGAAGTTGTAGAACGCCCATCCGTCCTCGAACCGCGAGTCCTTCACCTCGGCCTCGAGCACGAGCAGCTCGCTCTGGAAGCTGCCCGCCACGTTGATCGACGCCTCGGAGACCGCCTGCCGGATCTCGAGGATGAAGACGCTGCCGTCCGGCCACTCCCCCGTCTCCCGGAACCCCGCGTAGGCCGAGCGGTTCACGAACACGTTCTGGAACCGCATGGGGCGCGCGCCGCTGCCCGCCTCCCCGACCTGCTCGGCCTCGTAGGTCATCCCCAGGCCGGAGCTCAGGAACATCCACTCGCGGTAGTCGTCGGGGCGGACGAGCTCGTTGCCGTTGCGGTAACGCGGGCCGTCGCCGGGATCCAACTGGGCGCGGGCGGTAACGGCGAGCGATGCGGCGCAGGCCGCTGCCGCCGCTACGCCGAGGACTATCGTCATGGTCCGGACGGTCATCTTCCTTGTCTCCAGGTCATCCCGCCCGCGAGCACGGCGACGGGAGGTGCCCACCGCCGACACGAGGCGGCATCCATTGTCGAAACGGTCTCTTCTCGGCTCACGGCGTCGTCGCCGCATCCCGCCCGCGAGACGACGGCAGGCGGTTCCCACCGCCGAAACCGGGCGGCGTCCATTGTCGAAACGACGGTCTTCCCCGTTCACCGGCGTCGTTGCCGCATCCCGCCCGCGAGACGACGGCAGGCGGTTCCCACCGCCGAAACCGGGCGGCGTCCATTGTCGAAACTGCGGTCTTCCCCGTTCACCGCGTCGTCGACGCCGCTGACGTTGCCCGAACTCGCTGAACGGGGCAGGTGCTCCCGCCTGCCCCAGGTGCTCCCGCCTACCCCGCCAGCCCCTCCAGCGGACCGTCGGCAGTGCCGAACCCCTCGACCGGCACCCCCATCCCCTGCAGCAGCGACACGTGGATGCGCGCGAGGTCCGTGGGCTCGGCGTGCTCGAGGTGGCGGCCGGCCGCGATGGTCCCGCCCCCGCCGCCCGCGAGCAGGGTCGGCAGGTGCTGGGCGTCGTGCTCGTTGCCGTCGCCGAGGGTCGCCCCGTAGACGATCGCGCTGTTGTCGAGCAGGGTCCCGCCGTTCGGCTCGCGCACCGACTGCAGACGTCCGAGCAGGTACGCGACCTGGCGGTGGTGCCAGCGGATGACCTCGGCGTACATCGCCCGCTTCTGCTCCACCGAGTCCCACGAGGTGACGCCGTCGTCGTCCTCGGTCTTGCCCGAGGCGTTCTTGTAGTGCGACAGCGCGTGCCACGTGCCGCGCACGCCCTCGATGAAGTTGAAGTAGCGGTTCGACTGCCCGTGGTCGAGCATGAACGTGCACACCCGGGTGGCGTCGGACTGGAACGCGGCCACCATCAGGTCCATCATCAGCCGCATGTACGACTCGTGGTCGGCGGGGATGCCCGGCGTCGGCGTCGTCAGGGTGTCGGTCAGCGCCCCGTCGTCGCGCACCTCCGCCGAGCGGCGCTCCGCGAACTCGATGCGCCGCTCCAGCGCCCTTATCGACTCGAAGTACTCGTCGAGCCGGTAGCGGTCGGCCGTGCTCACGTAGTTGCCGAGGGCCCGGGCGTCGGCGAGCACCGCGTCCATGACCGAGCGGTCGGTGGCCCCGCCCGACGGCGGGCGGAACATGCGGTCGAAGACCGCGCGCGGCTCGATCTCGCGCGACATCGGCCGGTCCGGGGCCGACCACGAGATGGCGTTGCGCGGCAGCGAGTTCGAGAAGAACCCCTCGCCCTGCACCGACAGCTCGAGCGACGGCAGCATCGTCTCGTCGCGCAGGTGCCGCGCCGCGACCTGGTCGGCCGACACCCCGCCGGCGTTGACGGCGAGGCGGTCGTAGTCGCCGCCGGTGAGCCACGTCGGGGGCCCGCCCACGTGGCCGTTGCCCCGGGGCGTCCAGATGTTGGTGGGGATGACCAGATGCTCCTTGAACGGCTCGAGCGGGCGCATCCACTCGTTCAGCTTCACGAGCCGCCCGCCGGGTCCGGTCTCTTCCGGATACCACGTGCCGCGGGGAATCCCGTTGGGGAAATACAGATAGGCCAACCGGTTCGCGGACGCGGGGGCGGACGGCGCCCCGCCGCCGAGGCCGGACGCGGCGGCGGGCATGACGTCGAGCAGCGGGAGGGCCACGGTGGCTCCCAGCCCGCGCAACACGGTGCGGCGTGACAGGCGGCGAGACTGCATCAGTCGGTCTCCTCGACGCGGTTCTTGCTGTACCGGAAGGGACGGCTGGCCACGATGTCAGTCGGTCTCCTCGACGCGGTTCTTCCCGTAATGGAAGGGACGGCTGGCCACGATATCAGTCGGTCTCTTCGGCGCGGTTCTTCCTGTACTGGACCGGGTAGCTGGCCACGATGTCAGTCGGTCTCTTCGACGCGGTTCTTCTTGTTACTGGAACGGGTAGCTGGCCACGATGTCAGTCGGTCTCTTCGACGCGGTTCTTCTTGTACTGGAACGGGTAGCTGGCCGCGATCTCCTGCAGCAAGGTCTGGAACCGGTAGCCGTCGGCCTCGAGGGCGGCGACTATCGCGCGCACCGCCGGCTCGTCGTAGTACTCGAGCTGGCGGCCGAGGGCATAGGCGAGCATCTTCGACGTCACCTGCCGCACGAGGTCGTCGTGCCGGTGCTCGAGGAGCGCCCGCTTCAGCCCCGCCGGGCCGACGAACGGCGTCCCGTCGGGCAGCGCCCCGTCGGCGGCGATGACCCGGTGAGTGTTCCGATAGTGCCGCACGACGGGTTCGGGGCTGGTCTCGGTCTGGAACTCGATGGTCTCGTCCGCCTCCGCGGGGTCCTCGACCCGCTGCCGGAAGTGGTAGGTCTCGCGCCAGCGCCCGAAGTAGTCGAAGTTCTCGAGGCTGAAGCCGATGGGGTCGATGCGGCGGTGGCACGCCGCGCAGGTCTCGTTGCTCGAGTGCATCTCGAGCTTCTCGCGGAAGCTGAGCCCGCGCAGGTCGGCCACCTCCTCGCTCAGCACCCCCGCGTTCGGCGGGGGCGGCGGGGGCGGCGTGCCGAGCAGCACGTCGAGCACGTAGTTGCCGCGCTTGACGGGGCTCGTGTCCTTGTAGTTCGAGGTGAGGGCGAGGATGCTCGGCTGTCCGAGGACCCCGCCGCGGTTGGGGTCGTCGAGGGCGACGCGCCGCATGTGCTCGCCGCGCACGCCCTGCATGCCGTACAGCGTGCCCGCCAGCTCCTCGTTGACGTAGGTGTAGTCGGCGTCGATGAGGCTCCGGATGGGCCGGTCCTCGCGCAGCAGCGACAGGAAGAACAGCGACGACTCGTCGCGCATCGCGGTCATCAGCGACGCCGTGCACCACGGGTTGTCGATGGGGTCGAGCCAGATGCGGGTGCCGACGTGCTGGAAGCCGAGCCACTGCGCGGCGAACACCGTCCCCAGGGTGTCGGCCCTCCGGTCGGCGAGCATCCGCGAGACCTGCGCCCGCAGCGTCCCGGGGTCGCTCAGCTCCCCGCGCGCCGCGAGGTCGAACAGCTCCTGGTCGGGCATCGAGGCCCAGAGGAAGTAGGAGAGGCGCGAGGCGAGCTCCCAGTCGTCGACCCGGTAGGGGTCGGCGCCCGCGTGGCCCCGCTCGACGCGGAGCAGGAACTTCGGCGAGATGAGGACCGACTGCAGCACCCGCTTGACCGCGACCTCGTGGTCGAGGCCCGCGCCCCGGCCCGACCGGTACTGGGCGAGGGCCCGGTCCAGCTCGACGGCCGTGGCCGGGCGCCGGTAGGCCCGACCCAGGAACCGTTCGAGCACCGCCTCGGCCGCGTCCTCCTCGCCGAGCCCGCCGCCCGGCGTGGCGACGAAGACCAGCTCGCGCGACGCCAAGTGGCGGACGTCGGTCGGCTCGGCCGGCAGGGCCAGCTCGACGACCCGCTCGGCCGCCGCGATGTAGCGCTCCATCAGGGCCGGCTGCAGGAACAGGGTGTTCGACGAGTTGTCGAACCCGCTCGACCCCGTCAGCTCGTCGGGAAACCGGTCGGTGACGTTCAGGGCGACGCCGAACAGGTCGCGGACGGTGTTGTCGTACTCGGTGTGGGTGAGCCGCCGCATCAGCTCGAAGCCGGGGTCGTCGAGGGTCGAGTAGTCGAACTCCTCGATGTCGCGGTGCAGCAGGGCCGCCATGCGCCGCCGCACCTCGCGCGGCAGCGGCGGGGCGCCGGCCGGCGGCATCTCGCCCTCGTCGAGGGCCTCGATGACGCGCTCCCAGGTCTCGCGGTTGCGGACGAGCGGGCGCTCCGCCACCAACGTCGCGAGGTCGATGCCGGCGGTCTGGGTCTGGGGGCCGTGGCAGCGGAAGCAGTACTGCTCGGCGAGAGGGGCGACGGCGTGCGCGTCGGCGTCCGTCTGGGCGGAGGCAGCCGCGGCCGTCCCCAACGCCCCGGCGAGCAGCAGAGTGACGACACCCAGGCGGCGAACGCGATTGCTCATCATCCGAATCCCCGACCGCGAGTCGTATCGACCGCTTGTGCGAGCCGGCACACTTCAACGCGGCCCATTATACGGGCTCATGAACATCACTGGTGGACGTAGGTGCTGCGCGCCAGCACGCGGCCGTCGCCGCCCCGCAGCTCCACGTCGATGGAATGCGAGCCCGGCTCGAGGTCGGGCGCCCGGGTGAACAGCACGTAGCGTCCGCTGACCGCGTTGGCCACCCGCTCGAGGGCGCGCCGCGGATGGTGGAAGGTCGTCAGGAACAACCCACCCGTGTGGTGGGACACGTCGCGCAGGGCGTGCTCGAAGGTGTGGTAGTCGGCCTGGGTCACGTCGAGCGAGAAGACCGCGGCGCGGGCCGCGTCGAGGGCGTCGAGGGCCCGCTCGTAGCGAGTGAAGCCGTGGTCGAAGCCGTAGCCGATCAGGACCACCGACTTCGACCCGGGCAGGGGTTCGAGCGTCTCGCCGAGCCGTCGCAGCGCGTCCTCGACCTGCCAGATCGAGCGCCCCTCCGCCTGGTCGATCCCCGCGACGATCGAGAGCCCCGCCTGAGGCTCGAGCACCGGCGGATCCTCGTGCATCACGTCCCAGGCGAGCACCTCGCGCGCGCGGTCGAGATCGGCGGTGAAGTCGAGCCAGAGCCTGAAGTGGTGCTCGAACGAGACGACCGCCACCCGATCGTCGGGCCCGACCCCCGCCAGCAGGCGGTCGCTGTCCTGCAGCAGCCGCAGCAGGCCCAGGGCCCGGTCCGCCTCCAGGCTCTTCTGCACGAAGAACACGACGAGCTGCCGGCGGTCGCGCGGGGCGAGGACCGCGGCGAAGCCGGTCGAAGGCAGGGGCGCCCGATCGACCTCGCCGGCTCTGTCAACCTCGTCGGCGTCGTCGGCCTCGTCGGCGCCGTCGGCCTCGTCGGCGCCGTCGACCTCGCCAGCGCCGCCGGCCTCATCGACGCCGTCGGTCTCGCCGACGCCGTCGGTCTCGCCGGCGCCGTCGGCCTCATCGACGTCGGCGCCATCGGGCTCGCCGGCGCCGAGCCACAGCGCCGACTCGACATCCACCGGCTCGCCGCCGATGCGAACCTCGAAATCGTCCGGCACCAGCCCCGTCACCGGCTCGCCCTCGTCGCCGATGACCCGCACGTCGATCATGACGCGCGAGACATCGACCCGCTCGACCACCGGCGGCTGCTGCTGCGCGGTCAACCCGGCCGAGACGGCAAGGGTCAGCGCCGCCGCCACTCGGCCGCACCCGCCGGCCATTCGGTGAGTCATGGCGGCACCATCATACCGGGCCGGACGCACAGACGGGCTCGAGGGTCCCGCCCGCGCGGCCCCGTGCTCACCGACGCCCGGAAAGGCGTTCATCGACGAAGGATGCCGGTGAACGAAGCCCGCGCCGTGAAGGCGCCGATGGGTCGCGTGGGCTCCGCCCCCGGCCAGGCCCTCGGTCGAGGCGAATGCGCTGATCGAGCGGGCCAGCTCGGGGGCCGCGCGAGGCGCGCTGGAGCTCAGACGCCCGGCTCGGCCGCCTTCTGCCCCGCGTGGAACTCGGCGTAGACGTACACCGGGATCTTCAGGCCGCCCAGGCGATCTTCGAGCACGGGGCGCACGTCGTCCCACTGCAGCCCGCCCACGCCGGTGGCGAGCCTGGGCAGGGCGAGCGACTTCAGGCCCTCCTTCTCGACGATGCGCGTGAGCGCACGCAACGAGTCGCGGACGTGCTTGAGGGTGGCGCGCTCGGGGTGGCCGCCGTGGCCGTACCCGCCTTCCTGGGTGATGAGGTTGATGACCCGGACGCCGCCCGCCCCGCCCCACATCCACGCCTCGCCGGGCTTCGGATGCCTCAGGTTGCACCAGTGGTGGTAGTCCTTGTGCATCGCCGGGTACATCTCGTGCAGCGACCGCGCCAGCCCCTGGTTCATGGGGTCCTTCGGCGCCACGCCGTGGGCCAGCGCCTGCGCGCGGCTGAGGAGGATGTCTCCCGAGACGTAGTGAATCACGAGCCAGTCCTTTCTGCTGCCGGCGCGCGCTTCCCCGCGGAGGCGGCGCCGCTCCGACGTTGGCACCTGATCGACCGGTCGGGCGGCGTCCACGGTACGCACTCGCCGCCCCCGGGTCGTGTCTCATCATACTCGTGGGTTCACCGCCGTTCTTCCCGTCCGTCCCGCCAGGCGGGCGGGCGGGACGACGATAGCCGCAGAGCCACTCCCAGAGTCACACGGACTCGTCCACGCTGAGCTGGCGCAAGATCACGGCCCGCCGTCGAGCCAGTTCTCGACATGGAGCCCCGGGACACGCATGAACTCGTTCAAGTTCCCGCTCACGACGGTCAGCTCCAGCGCCAGGGCCTGAGCGGCGATCAGCATGTCGTTGGGTCCGATCGGCCTCCCGAGCCGCTCGAGGTGCGTTCGCAGCTCCGCGTAGTGCCGGTCGGCCGGCTCGTCGAACGCCAGAACGTCGAGGGTGGAGAGAATGGCCTCGATTCGACGCGTCAGTCGTTCGGACCGCCGCCGTGCGGCTCCGTATCGCAGCTCGGCCGCCACCACGATGCTGGTGCACACCTGGCGTTCGCCGACCTCGGCGATGCGCTGCGCGACGGGTCCCTGGGGGAACCTCGCGACATGAGAGACGATGTTCGTGTCGAGCAGGAACCGCCGGGCCACGCTCAGAGCTCCACGTCGTCGAGCGGTGGGAGCGTGTCGTCGACGTCAGGAAACTCGTCCGGCAACGGCGACAACCGTGCGAGCAGATCGAGCAGGCGCCCTTTCCTGACCGGTTCGATGATCAGGCAGTCCCCTTCCCGCCGGAGGATGGCCTCCGTCCCCTCCAGTTCGAAGTCGCGGGGAATGCGCACCGCCTGATTCCGCCCGTTCCTGAACAATCGCACGTGACGGACGGCGGGCGACCTGACCGCGGGTCTTTGCATATGATCTACCATATGCCCCTTACCGCCCCAAGTCAACGCACCGGCCCGCCCCCAACCTGGCCCTGGTGCCCGAAATACAGAGAATTCGGAGTGACGTTCGACGGTCGCGTCGAGCGGCTGCACTGCCTGCCGTGGAACGCGGCCACCGGCTTCCCGGGCCGAGCTCCTCGCCGATCTCATCGAGTGCCGTCGCGTGCTTCCCGCGACCGCCACTCCCGAAGCCTGATTCTCGACCGCTCGGGCAGCGCTTCGCCCGGAAAAACTGCATCGTGGATCCGTTCCAGCTCGCTTGCGCTCTCGATGCCGCGGCGCTTGGCGACGCGTTCGATGTCCTCCCAGTCGATGTCCCTCCCGACCCGCATCTTCATGGCGATGATGTGCTCTGCGCTCGCGCCGGTCACCACCAGGTGCGCCGACTGATACAGCACCCGGGCCCGCTGGTCCGTCGTCCGCGGCAGCTTCTGCGTACCCTGCTCGTTCATCCACGTCGTCGGCCACGCCCGCTCTCGCGCGATCTTCAGGATCGCTTCCTGAACGGCTCCATGCTCCTCTCGGACGTGAACGTCGATGTCGCCTGTGACCCTGCTCCTGTCGAAGCTGAGGCTCACGCAGGCGCCTCCGTAGACGTAGATTTGGGTTCGCCGTCCCTGCTTGCGCAACTCCCGGTCCAGCGCTTCCAATGCGTCGACGATGGCGGCCCGGTCGAGGGTCGGATTCATGCTCCCGCCATCCAGTCGAACCGTTCGCCGCCGCGAGCGTCCAGCTCGAGCGGATCGGGAATCGCACCGTGACGGATGAACGCGCCGGGGCTGTACATCGCGGCGTCGACGCGAATCGCCGGGCTGTCGGTCACGAACCAGGTGGGGGCGAGAAACCACTCCGGCGCCTCGTTCCACGCCGGGTTCTCCCATCCGTTGAGCCACGCCACGTGCTCGACCATGCCGCCGATGAGCGCGTCCCAGCGGGTGCCGCTCGGCGTGGGACGTGCGTGGAGCACCCGATGGCGTTCCTCCCGGGTCATCGCAAACAGCTTCCGGGGCAGATCGCGAATCACCGCGCGCTTGCGCTCCGTATCGTCTTCCGCCTCGACGATGCACCGGATGTAGTCGTCGAGGCTCAGCCCCCGCAGGGAGAGCGGGTGCCGCTTCTCGCGTGCGTTTGGTCGCGCCTCGCTCATGTCTCTTGACCACAGTATAGGCACACATCCGCTCCGGAAACGAACCGACGCCGGCGGCCGGGCGTCCACGAGGATCTCATCGCGGTCGGAGGCTACTCCACGTCGATTCGAATCCGACAGTGGTCGCTCGGCCCAAAGCCTGCCGCATCGTTCATGGCGTGCACGCGGACCGTCTCGTGCATGGCTTGCGACGCGAACACGTAATCAAGTTGATTGCCGTTGAGGATGTCCTGGTCGCGCATCCTGCGCCGCTGCTGAGCGGAGAGGTAGGTCGGCACGTTCTTCGTATCGCTCGGCAAACCCTGCGGCACCCGGTGCGCCTGCCTGTCCGCATCCGGCCATTGCGGTCCCACGAACTCAAGGCCCAACGCCTTCATCCGGTCGAAAATCGTCCACGCTCGAGCGGGCTTCTCCAACCGATTGTTGTCCGCCGCACCGAAAATGGTGTTCAGGTCGCCGGCGACCAGCATGCGATGCGCCAAGGGATTCGTATGGCCAATGAACGCGGACAGGTCGGAGATGGCCCGGTGAGCAGAGCCATCGGAGTATATGCCAAAAGAGCGTCCCGCCTTTCGGGAGGTCGAGTGATACGCTCGGGGATGCGTGTCGAGCCAGCGTGCGTAGAGCGAGAATACGAGGAACGGCCGGCCGCTCCGCTTCCCACCGTGTAGCGGGGTAACGCGCGCGGCCGCAAGCGTGCGGCGATCGCTCACGGCGATGGTGTTCCGCGTGATGCCTCCGCCCTCGGGAGTCACGGGGTTGAACACGTCGACCTTGACGCGGTCTGACAGCCGCACCACCGCGGGCCAGACGTCAGACCGGTCCCAGTCCCAGGTTTCTGCTTCACGGATGCCGAGGATGTCCTCCAGGCGTTGGGCAGCCCCTTTTCCGACTTCCTGCAACAGGGCGACGTCCGCATCCATCTTGCGAAGCTCGGTGCACGCATCAACACTGCGGTTGATGTTCCAGCACACTATCTTGACCACGCTTGACCTCCTCGCGCTAGCCGACGAGAACAGACCTACCCCCGCAGATCGTCGAGGAACTCCGAGGCCGGCTCGACACCGGTGACCAGCAGGCGGTCGCGGGCGCGCGTGCAGGCGACGTAGAGCAGGTGGCGCTCGGTGCTGTAGACCTCTTCGAGATCCGCTTCGTCGGCGACGTGCTCGATCCGGCCCTGGAGCGGGATGACCTCGTCGTCGCAGGCGGCCACCACGACGGCGCGAAACTCGAGCCCCTTCGCGAGATGCATGGTGCCGACCGCCACCGATCCCGGGACGCCGCCGGACCGGACGTCGAGCCGCACGGGCCGCAATCCCGCCGCGCGCACCGCCGACAGCGCCCGTTCGACCTGTGCCTCCGACCTGACGAACACGCCGATCGCCTGCGGCGCGTAGCCCTCTCCCTGTCGCGCGCGCAGCCAGCCCGCGATGGCCTCGGTCTCTTCTTCCGGCGAGTCGAACACCCTGAGCTCTGGCGCCGGGCCGTTGAACACCGAGACGGTGGCGCCCCGCTGCTCGGCGTTGCCGTCGACGTCGGCGAGCTCGGGGGGAAGGAGCCTGTCGGCCTGCCGCCGGATTTGGTGCGAGGTCCGGTAGTTGATGCGCAGCGTGTGGGACCGACCGCGCACGTCCACGCCCAGCGACCGCCACGAGAACGGGGTCTGGAAGATCCGCTGTCCGAGATCGCCGGCGAAGAACAGGCCGTTCGGCCGGCCCCCGCCAAGGGCGGCGAGACGCTCAAAATGACCGAGCTTCCCGACCGGCACGAAGACCGTGGCGTGGGTCCGGTCGCCCACGTGTCGGACGTTCAGCAACTCGATCCCGGAACGCTCGCGGGCCAAGCTCTCGAACGCCAACTCGATTTCCGGGAAGCTCTCGAATTCGACCTGCAGGCCCAAGCTGTCGTCCAGGCCCGCAGCTTCCTGCGCAACGCGCGCGGCGGCAGCCTGCTGCCGCAAGGCGTCGACCTGACGCTGCAAGGCACCGCCGTGGCTGCCCCTGTCTCGCTCCGGAACAACCGGCCGGCGTGCACCCTGCTGTCGCGACCTATATGGCTCCGTCTCGGTGAAGCCCTCGATGATGAAGTGCCGACTCCGTTCCCGCCCGTTCGCCATGCTCACGCCCTGCCGCTACACCTTGGCCGCAGACAGCCTGGCGGCTATGGTCTGGCGCTCCTCGAGCATCAGCCGGATGTCCGCCTCCCGAACCAGAGGCCGTTCATGAATCAAGGCATCCTTCAGAACCTCGTCCGCGGCGCGAGCGACCTCGGCGTAGCTGAGTCCCCCCGCGAGCTCCGCCAGGGTGCTCCACCGCACCCGCTTCACCGCGGCTGGCGACAGCCGAGCCCTGAGAAGCCGTTCGATTTGCGCCCGCTCCGGCAGCTCGTAGTGCAGGACGTCATCGAAGCGCCGGAAGAGCGCCGGATCCAGAATGCCGGGATTGTTCGTCGCGGCGATGACGAGGCTGTGAGATCGATCCTGCTCGATCATCTGCAGGAAGCTGTTGAGGACGCGCCGAATCTCGCCCACGTCGTTCGGCATCCCACGCTGGGAGCCGATGGCGTCGAACTCGTCGAAGAAGTACACCCCGCGCGTCCGCATCGTCGCCTCGAAGACCTGCCGCAGCTTGGCCGCCGTCTCCCCCATGTACTTCGTGATGAGCCCATCGAGACGCACCTGAAGCAGAGGGAACCCCAGCTCTCCCGCGAGAACGGATGCCGTCAGTGTCTTGCCGGTTCCCGGCGGTCCGGTCAACAACAGCTTGCGCCGGGGCGCGAGGCCCCGCTCCACGATGCGTCCCGCATGCCGCTGCTCGCGAATCACCCGCCGAAGCTGCTGTCCCAGAGCGTCTCCGAGGATCATCTCTCCGAACCGCGCGCTCGGGTGGGAGGCTTCCAGCAGGTTCGCCAACTCGCCCCGAGGCCGTCCGATGGGGACCGGCGCCCTGGTCCCCACGCCGCTCTTCGCCCTGTCGATCAGGGCTCGCAACTCCCCCGCCAGCCTTCCGTGGCCGCGCCGAGCCTCATGGGCGGCCACTTGCATGGCGACGGAGAAAAAGCGATCGTCGTCACCCTCGGCATGGGACTTGAGCAACGCCTTGAGCTGTTCACCGCTGGCCATGGGCACCCTCCAGCGTCGGAACGCGCGGGCTCACACCCGAAACACCTTCATCACCTCGTCGCCGAGGTGGTTGATGACCTTGACGGCGATGCGGCCCGACTCCGGGCGGTCGAAGGGACGCGAGAGATCGCTGTGGAGCGAGGCCCAGGCGTCGGGGTCGATCTCGGCCTTCAGGGTGGTCTTGAGGGCCTTGTAGGGGTCGTTGGCGCCGAGGAAGTAGGCGTGGCGGACGAAGAAGCTCTCCTCGTTGTAGTCGGTGTCGATGAACCAGCAGGCGATGCCGTCCGCGCCGTCGCTGCGGACCTCGCCGGTGTTGGGGTGGAAGACGTCGACGCCGTTGATCTTCACCTGGAGTTGCCCGTCCCCGGCGCCGTCCCCGCCGGCCGGCAGGATGTCGATGTCGGGCTCGCCGAAAACGACGAAGAGGTTGCCCTTGCCGGTGTTCTTCAGTTCGCCGGCCATGTGGAGGTCGGCGTTCATGCGGGCCTTGAGGACGGGAACGCGGCCGAGGCGGTCGAACTCGGAGGCGTGGGCCTCGTAGTTGAAGGCGCAGGCGATCAGCAAGTCGAAGCCGGCGTCGCCGGCCTCCCGGGCCGCGGCCACGAGGTCGGGGCGCGAGACCGTGCCGAACTCCGGGCCGACGAAGATGCCGGCCCGCTTCTCCGGTCCAGATGCGCCTCCGCCATCGGCATAACGCCCCTCCGCGCAGATGTACGAGCCCGGCCAGGGCGTGACCGCGGCGAAGGCGATGCGATCCTCCTTGCGCGCCTGCTGAATGCCCGCGGTCGCGAGCTGATCCAGGACCATGTCGGCGAAGTCGACCTGCGGGCCGTAGTCGGCCCTCCTCTCGGCCACGCGGTCCAGAAGCTCGTCGTTCTCGTCGACCGCCACCACCCGATGAGGCGACAGGCTCTCGACCGTGAACGGCCCCGCCACCCGCACCTTCCGGCTGTCTTCGTAGGGCTTGTCGTAGAGGTACTCGTAGTCCGCCCTGGCCGCGATGGAGTCGTCGATCTCCTGCTGCCGGGCGATGCGCGCCTCCCACCACAGTCGGTGCGTTTCCGCCGCCTCCGCGGGCCAATCCTCCGACACCTCGCGGGGAATCTGCCACTCCTCCCACTCGCAATCGAGCCTCGCGTTCAGGTCCTCGCGCAACGGCTCTAGCGTCTCCTGCCAGCGCTCCCAAATGACGTCGATCTCCGTGTTGTTGACGATGGATTTCAGCGTGATGTGCGGCACCCGCTCGTAGACGAATCCCTGCCGGACGTCTCCGCGGGTGGGCCCAGACGCCGCCCTATGCGCGACCTCGGCCTCCTTGCGCTGCCCCTCTGGACTGTCGGCGAGAATGTAGTACTTGTAGCGCGCGCCCATGATTCGCACCCGGGCCAGAGCCAGCGCTACACGAGAGGTATCGATAGTGATCCAACGACGTCCCCGTTGCTCCGCGACGTAGGCACTAGTTCCGGACCCGCATGTCGGGTCCACCACGAGATCTCCAGGGCTCGTAGTAGAAATACGCCCGTTGATCCTCCAGACGTCTTGGTGGAGACCATCGAAACAAAATTGCGCGGCAGGAACACCTCATCCATGAGCGCCCGAACCCGGTGGACGTTTTCGTCGCCGATCTGCACGAAGATAGATCCACTCTCTGCTAGCAGGTCCCGCGCCACCGTCAACCGATCTCGCAGATACGTCAGGTACGAGTGAACCCCGTCCCGCCAAGTGTCCCGGAACGCTTTAACCTGCTCCGGCTCGCGGCTGATGTGCTCCGCCTTCCCGTCCTTGACGTCCCGGCTCGTCGTCGACCACTGGAAGTTCGAGTTGAACTTGATGCCGTAGGGCGGGTCGAGGTAGATGCACTGCACCTTGCCGCGCAGCCCCTCGCGCTCGGCGAGTGACGCCATCACCTGGAGGCTGTCGCCGAGGATCATCCGGTTCGACCAGTTGGCGTCGTGCTGGTAGAACTCGGTCTTCGCGCCCTCGTCGGGCAGGCCGTTGAAGTCGGCGAACAGGTCGGGCTGGGTCTCGGCCGCTGCGTCCTCGCGGTCCCGGCGCCCCTCCCGCGTCCGGCGCCGGAGGTCGTCGATGAGCACCTTGGGGTGCACCTTCTCCTGGATGTAGAGGGGCGGGGCCTGCACGACGAGGTCGGACCAGTCCTGCTGGTCCTTGCCGCGCCAGACGAGCTGGGGGTCGAGGTCGCGGTTGCGGCGCTCGTAGGCGACCCGGACGGGGCTCTGCTCGGACCGGTCCATCACCGAGCGGAACTCGGCGGTGGGGATGTTCTTGCGCGACGCCTCGTCGTGCTTCAGGGTCGCGATGGTCTTCTCGCGCTTCCGTTTCGCCATGCCTGTCCCATCCGCGGCCATGTGTCGTCCGTCTCGAGCACGGACACGGCCGGCGGCGAGAGCTGCCGGGGGTCGCTGACGGCCCAGACGACGGCGCACGTGTCGACCACCACCGTCACCGCCGCTCGTCCCCCAGCATCTCCCAGTCGGCGTCCAGCATCATCGGGGCGGTCAGGTCGGACTTGACGACGACGCTCCCCACGCCGCAGCCGAGGACGGTACGATTCCGGGCGGCCCGGCGGATCGGCACGACACGGGCCAACGGCATGTTCCGCTTGCGCACCTCCTCGCCGTTCGCCACGGCCGCGAGATGCTCGCTGAGGTGGTTTCCTGAACTCGGCGATGTTGGCAATCGCCGAGCTGTCCACCTCGGCCATGACACCCCCCTACCGCGGTCGAGCCGCGGCCCCCGCCTGAAGCTCCCGCGCGTGTGCGATGTCTGCGCCGGTCACCGGGCGCACCTGCGACGACTGCACGGTGGCCAACGCCGCCGTCTGCCCGTCCAGGGTCGAGAACTCCACCTCGAAGGCCTCACCGTTCCGATGGACGTGGACAATCGTTCCCACGTCGCCAGTCTTCAGGTCCGGGTGGGCGACATCGTCCGTGAGCACGACGCGATCATGTTCTTCCAGCATCCCGCCTCCTCAACGGATGCGCCGTGATCAGACGCGGTTCCCCGTCGCCTTCGATGATCCAGACGGTTCGTACCGTGTACCATATTCCGACGTGGCGATGGCGGCGACTTCTCCCTTCGCCCCCTGATCGCGCAGCGCGGCGGCGAGGAGCTCCCATCGCACGGGACTGAACCCGAACGCGCCGAAGAAGGCGGCCTTGCTCCGGCCGTCGGGATGATGCGGCGAGAGCAGATAGCCGACGACCTTGCCGCCG
This sequence comes from Vicinamibacterales bacterium, assembly GCA_965261285.1. Classification (GTDB taxonomy): domain Bacteria; phylum Acidobacteriota; class Vicinamibacteria; order Vicinamibacterales; family UBA8438; genus JAJEEA01. The sequence goes on from OZ253457.1 coordinate 2,506,767, forward strand.
TCGACTCGCGCCCGCGCGGCACGCGGCAGCTTCAAGGCGTCGCCGCCTCCTCCTGCGTCACGGCGCCGCCCGCGCGACGAGCGCCCCGAACTGCGCCTTGAGCGCGGCCTCGAAGTCCTCCTCCATCTGGTACACGTCGGTCAGCTCGGCGAAGGCCCAGCGGCCGTACGAGCGGAGGTTGTTGACGCCCGGCACCCAGTAGGTGTCCATGGTGGTCTTCTTGACCTTGGCGTCCTCGCGCCGGTAGCCCTTGACCTCGACGACGAGGCGCAGCAGGTCGTCGTCGCCGCGGCCGTCGTCGACGAGCACGACGAAGTCGGGCAGGTAGCGGCGCGTCTCGGAGCCGTAGCGGTACGGCACCTCCAGGCCGAGGTTGTGGTTCTTGACGTAGGCGCGCACGCGCGGGTGCGACTCGACGACGCGGCACAGCTCGGCCTCCCAGTCGCTGTCGCAGACGGCCCAGTTGACGTGGCAGCGGTCGGCCCGGGTGTCCACACGGGTCTTCCGCGACGTGGTGAAGTGGACGTGCGCCGTCGACCCCGTCGGGTTGTAGGGGTCGAGCACGGCCTTGATGGGCCGCTCGCCGAGCAGCGTGGTGACGATGCCCGCGGTGATCTTCTCGCAGGCCATGTCGGCCAGCTCCTGGTACATGAGCTGGGCCGGGTACGTGCCGCCCTTGCAGACGAGGTGGCGGGTCGAGCCACTGCCGCGCCATCCGCTTGAGCTGGCCGAACAGGTGCAGCTTGGGCTCGTCGCCCGGGTCGCGCCACTTGGTCTCGAGCAGGCGTTTCGTCAGGTGGAAGAGCAGCGTCGAGCGGCGCAGGTCGCGGGTGTGGATGAGGTTCAGGTCCACCCCTTCCCCGATGATCCCCTCGTTGCGGGTGATGGACGGGCCCACCAGGGTCGCTCGAAGAACCGGGTGTCCATCAGGTCCTTCGGCTCACGTCCCCTGCCCGATCACGTCGATGGCCAGGTCCCGGCAGATCTTGCGCGCCAGGATGTCGTTGATCTCCCGGTGCCGCGGGACCGCGGAGCGGCGGCCGTTGCGCTCGTTCCGCCACCAGGAATGTCGCGCTCCATCGCGGATGGCGCCGGCACCCGTGGCGTTGCACGTGCCGAATGAGAGCGCCCCGCTTCATGCAACGACGACCTTCTCCTCCAGATAGTCGTCGCCGGCCGCGGCCAGGGCCTCCTGCCGATTGAGATCGAGGGCTTCCGCGAGGGCGCCGGCCAGACTGCGAAGCAGCTCCTCGCGGGTGCGTTCCTGGCAGTTGACGCCGGGAACCTCGGCAATCCAGCCGATCCACCATTCGCCGCAGTGCTTCACGACCGCCGTGCACTCCATGCGCGCCCCTGGTCGACTTGGACCGCAACGATCGCTCACGCCAGAATCGGGTCCACCACTCTCCCGGCCACGTCCGTCAGCCGGAAGTTCCGCCCCTGGTAGGCGTAGGTCAGCCGGGTGTGGTCGATGCCGAGCAGGTGCAGCATCGTGGCGTGCAGGTCGTGGATGTGCACGGGGTCGCGGGCGATGTTGTACGAGAAGTCGTCGCTCGCGCCGTGGGTGACGCCGGGCTTGACGCCGCCGCCGGCCATCCAGATGGTGAAGCAGCGGGGATGGTGGTCGCGGCCGTAGGTGTCCTCGGTGAAGACGCCCTGGCAGTAGGCGCTGCGGCCGAACTCGCCGCCCCAGACGACGAGGGTGTCGTCGAGGAGGCCGCGCTGCTTGAGGTCGGTGACGAGGGCGGCCTGGGCCTGGTCGACGTCCTTCGCCTGCCGCTGGATGCCGCGGGGCAGGCGGGTGTGCTGGTCCCAGCCGCGGTGGAAGCACTGGATGAACCGGACGTCGCGCTCGGCGAGCCGGCGGGCCAGGAGGCAGTTGCGGGCGAAGGTGCCGGGGGTGCGCGAGTCGGGGCCGTAGAGCTCGAAGGTGCTGTCGGGCTCGTCCGAGAGGTCGGTCAGCTCGGGCACCGAGCTCTGCATGCGGTAGGCCATCTCGTACTGGGCGATGCGGGTGCTGGTCTCGGGGTCGCCGTACTCTTCCTCCTTGAGGCGGTTCAGGGCGCCGAGGTCGTCGAGGTAGCGGCGGCGCGTGCCCTGGTCGACCCCGGGGGGGTTCGACAGGTACAGCACGGGGTCGCCGGTCGAGAGGAACTTCACGCCCTGGTAGCGGGTCGGCAGGAAGCCGCTGCCCCACAGGCGGTCGTAGAGGGGCTGGCCGGTCTGGGCCGAGCCCTTGGAAATCATGGCGACGAACGTCGGCAGGTCGGCGTTCATGCTGCCGAGGCCGTACGAGAGCCACGCCCCCATGCTGGGCCGGCCCGCGAGCTGGGCCCCGGTCTGGAAGAAGGTGATGCCGGGGTCGTGGTTGATCGCCTCGGTGTGCATCGACTTGATGAAGGTCAGGTCGTCGACGATCTTCGCGGTGTGGGGCATGAGGTCGCTGACCCACGTGCCGGTGGCGCCGTGCTGCCTGAACTGGAACATCGACGGGACGAGGGGGAAGCGCTCCTGCCCCGCCGTCATGGTGGTGACGCGCTGGTCGCCGCGCACCGACGGCGGCAGGTCCTCGCCGACCATCCTCGCGAGAGCGGGCTTGTAGTCCCACAGCTCGTGCTGCGACGGGGCGCCGGACTGGAACAGGTAGATGATGCGCCTGGCCTTCGGCGCGTGGTGCGGCAGGCCGGGGAGGGCGCCGAAGCCGGCCGCCGCCCCGGGGGCGCCGCCGGGGGCCTGGGCCAGCAGGTCCTGCCCGAACAGGGTGGCCAGGGCCGCGGTCCCGATGCCGGTGCCCGCGAGCTCGAAGAAGCGCCGCCGACTCAGAAGCTGTTCGAGATGCGCGTCCATGGTCATTCCTTGTGATAGTGCCTTCGGAAGTTCAGGATCGGGTTGGCGACCGGCGTGTTCGACGCCGGCTCGGCCGCGCCCAGGGTCTCGACGGGCTCGTACTCGCCCCATTCCGTCGTGCTCACCCTATTCCTTCGTGATCGTGCCGTCGAAGTTCAGGATCAGGTTGGCGACCATGGTGTAGGACGCCAGCTCGGCCACGTCCAACGTCTCGTCGCGCCCCGACTCGCCCTGGCTGACGAGCTCGAGGGCGGCGCCGCGGTCGGCCTGGTAGCGGTCGAGGTGGCGCCGGTAGCCGTTCACCAGAATGTCGTGCGCGGCCGGCGGCGGCCGGTGGGCGGTGGACAGGAGGTACGCGTAGCCGATGCGGTCCTCCGGGGTCTCGCCGCCCTCGGTCATCATGCGCTCGGCGAGGCGGCGGGCCGCCTCGACGTAGGTCACGTCGTTCATCAGGTTGAGGGCCTGGAGCGGCGTGTTGGTGCGGCCGGTGCGCACGATGCACGTCTCGCGCGTCGACGCGTCGAACGTCATCATCGTGGGCGGCCCGAGGGTGCGCTTCCAGAACGTGTAGAGGCTGCGGCGGTAGAGGTCTTCGCCGGTCTCCTGCACGTAGTCGCCGTAGCCGCCCTCGACCATGTCGGCCCAGAGGCCCTCCGGCTGGTACGGCTTGACCGACGGGCCGCCGACCTTCTCGACGAGGAGGCCGGAGACGGCGAGGGCCTGGTCGCGGATCATCGGGGCCGGCAGGCGCAGCCGGGGGCCGCGCGCGAGCATGCGGTTCTCGGGGTCGCTCTCGAACTCGTCGGCCGTCACGTGCGACGCCTGGCGGTAGGCGGCGCTGGTCACGATGGCCCGCTGCAGGGCCTTGACGTCCCAGCCCGAGTCGACGAACTCGGTGGCGAGCCAGTCGAGCAGCTCGGGATGGCTGGGGAACTCGCCCTGGGTGCCGAAGTTCTCGGCCGTCTTCACGAGGCCGGTCCCGAAGTACATCTGCCAGAACCGGTTGACGGTGACGCGCGCGGTCAGCGGGTGCCCCGGGTCGACGAGCCAGCGCGCGAACGACAGGCGGTTGGCCTCGACGCCCTCGGGCAGGGGCGGCAGGACCGCGGGCACGCCGGGGAAGACCTCCTCGGCGGGGCTGTCGTAGGCGCCGCGGTTCAGCCGGTAGGTGGGCTTGCGGACGGTCCGCTCCTCCATGACCATGACGGTCGGGAAGCTCGCCCACAGCTCGTCGCGCTCGCGCTCGAGCCGGGCCACCTCGCGCACCGCCTCCTGGACGGCCGGCGGCGCATACTGGTCGAGGAACGCCAGCCGCAGCTTGTCGGCCTGGGCCGTGGTCCGCTGGCCGGGCGCGAGGGCGGCAATCTGCCCCAGCGTCTCGCGCGTCCCCACCACCGCGGCCTCGGCCGGGGTCAGCACGCCCTCGTAGATGCGGACCTCGTCGAGGTTGCCCCGGAACCGCGGCTTGTCCGACCCGCTGGCCCCGATGCGCAGGGGATAGCGGGTGGCCGGCAGCCGGTTGCCGACGAGGTCGAGCAGCGGCTCGGTCGCCTGCAGGCGGCCGTCGACGTAGATGCGGATGCCCTCGGGGGTCTTCGAGCCGTCGTAGGTGGCGACGACGTGCTGCCAGCGGCCGAGGGCGACGTCCTCCGCCGTCTCGGCCGCCACGCCGTCGTCGAGGACGCGCGTCGACAGGTTCAGGCGAAGCTTGCCGTCCTCGAGGTAGAGGCCCCAGCCCACCTCGCCCTGGTCGCCGCCGGCCGCGCGCGAGACGACCACCCCGTTCTCGGCCGTCGGGTACATCCACGCGGCGAGGCTGAACGCGTCGTCGTAGCCGACGTCCGGCGCGTGCCCGGCGTTGACGAAGCGCCGCCCGTCGAAGCTCGCGGCGTGGCCGAGGACGCCGGGATAGAACTGCGGCAGCCCGTCCTCGAGCACCGCGGGCACGTCCGTCGACGTCTGGATGCCGTCGATGGTGCCCTCGAAGGCGTGGTACGCGAGCAGCCCGTCGCGGAGGTTCCAGTCGACCGGCCCCGCCCGCTCGAGCGACGCCTCCCACTCGGCCCGGGCCGCCGCCGCCTCGGCGTCGAGGGCGGCCAGCGCCGCCCGCGCCTCGGCGAGCCCGGCGTCGAGCTCGGCGAGCTCGGCGTGCTGCTCGTCGGTGGGGGCGGTGACCAGGGGCGGGCTGTTCACGTACTTGAAGCCCTTGCCCCGCTCGGGGATGTTGTTGAAGTTCGCCATGACCTCGTAGAACTCCTTCTGCGAGATCGGGTCGAACTTGTGGTCGTGGCAGCGCGCGCAGCCCAGGGTCAGGCCCATCCACACCGTGCCGGTGGTCGACACGCGGTCGACGCCGTACTCGGCGAGGAACTCGTCGACGACGATGCCGCCCTCGCTGTTCAGGCTGTGGTTGCGGTTGAACGCGGTGGCGATGCGCTGCTCCAGGGTCGCGCCGGGCAGCATGTCGCCGGCGAGCTGCTCGATGGTGAACCGGTCGAACGGCATGTTGGCGTTGTAGGCGTCGATGACCCAGTCGCGCCAGCGCCACATCGACCGCTCGCCGTCGGTCTGGTAGCCGTTGGTGTCGGCGTAGCGGGCGGCGTCGAGCCACTCGACGGCCATCCGCTCGCCGTAGCGCGGCGACGCGAGGAGCCGGTCGACGGCCTCCTCGTAGGCGTCGGCGGAGTCGTCGTTCAGGAAGTCGGCGAGCTCGACCGGGGTGGGCGGCACGCCGGTGAGGTCGAGGGTGACGCGGCGCAGCAGGGTCGCGCGGTCGGCCTCGTCGGACGGGGCCAGGCCCTCGGCCTCGAGGCGCCGCAGCACGAAGTTGTCGATGTCGTTGCGGGGCCACTCCGCGTCGGCCACCGGGGGCACGACGGGCCGCTCGGGCGGGATGAACGCCCAGTGCGACTCCCACTCCGCGCCCTGGTCGATCCACAGGCGGAGGGTCTCGACCTCGGCCTCGTCGAGGGCCTCGCCACCGCGGGGCATCCGGACGCGCGCGTCGTCGGCCGACACGCGGTGCACGAGCAGGCTGGCCTCGGCGTCTCCCGCGACGACGGCGGGGCCGCCGTAGCGGCCGCGGTCGGCGAACGGGCCCTCGGGCACGTCGAGCCGCAGGCCGGCCTGGCGCGACGCCTCGTCGGGGCCGTGGCACGAGAAGCAGTTCTGCGAGAGCAGCGGCCGCACCTCGCGGGCGAAGTCGACGGTGCGCCCGGCCACCGCGGTCGGGGCCGCGCCCGTCGCCGCGGGATCGGCGCCGAGGTGCGCGCCCTGGTCGATCCACGCCCGCACGAGCCGGATCTGGTCGGCCGAGAGCGTGCGCCCGGAGGAGGCCGGGGGCATGAGGCCGATGGGCTCTTCCGTCGTCAGCCGCTGGAACAGCGGGCTGCCGTCGGCGTCGCCGGGCCGCACGTGGGTCTCGATGAAGTCGGCGGTGTCGAGCCGCAACTCGGCCTGACGGGTCGCCTCGGACGCCCCGTGGCACGCGAAGCAGGCCTCGGCGAGCACCGGCCGCACGTCGCGGTGGAACTCGACTCGCTCGGGCGCCTGGGCCAGCACCACCTCCGGACCGCGGTCCGGGTAGAGCCCCGCCGCCACCGCCGCCGCGCCCAGCACCGTCGTCACCCGCAGAATGGTCATCCGCATAGCATCTCCCGCAAGGGATGGTAGGCTCTCGGCCCGCGTCGCGCAAGCCTCACCCGACGCGCGCGCATGCCCGATGCGAGCGCGTGTCCCTCCTCGTCCGACACCACGAAGCTGCGCGCGCGTGTCCCTCCTCGTCCGACACCCCGAATCGATGCCGTCTCCCCTGACGCGTCGAGTCGCCGCCCGACGATTCCGCCGATCCGCAGCGGCGCGCCTACTGCCCCGACGACGCGTCGGCCGCCCGCGCCCCGCTCAGGGCGTTGATCATGCCGTAGTTGCCCTCGTGGCACGCGTACTCGTAGATGAGCGAGTCGGAGAGCCGCATGGGCAGCGCCGCGGTGAACGGCGCCGTGAACGTCGCCGGGTCGTCGACGGTGTACTCGTAGAGCAGGGTGTCGTCGCTCACCCGGGTGAACCGCTCGGTCAGCCGCAGGGTCGAGCCGAGCCCCAGCGCCACCAGCGCGTTCGGCTCGAAGCTGGCCCGCTGGTCCGAGTAGTTGCGGCTCTCGACGACGAGGGTGTCGCCCTCCCACCGGCCGCGGGAGTCGCCGTTCAACTGCAGCAGTCCGGCCGGCAGGTGGTCGCGCGGCTCGAGGGGGATGATGCGGGCGTCGTGGACCATCTCGTTCAGGATGACGACGTGGTCCTCGGTCTGGAAGAGCTGCATGTTGTTGTTGTAGGCGCTCGGCATCATCGGCGGGCCCGAGTTGAAGCCGACGAGGCACCGTTCGGCGAGGCCGCGGTCCTCGGGGCCGTCGGCGCCGATGCCGGCCGACCGAACCCGCCACGGGCGCTCGCCCGGCACGTCCACGTCGAGCGACCCGGCCTGGCGGGCGGCGCCCTCGACCAGCTCGGGCATGCGCCCGGTCGCCGGCTCGACGATGAGGGACGAGCGGCGGTCGTCGCCGACCGAGGTGCCGAAGTCGAGCCAGAAGGCGTTGTAGGCGCCGACGTTGCCCTCGGCCGGGGGCCGGTCGGCCGACTGCTGCGCCGCCGCCGCGAACGACTCGACGGCCGCCGCCTGCTCGTCGGTCAGCGTCTCGCCGAGCCCCTCGGGGCGCTCGAACGGGGTGGCGGTGCGGAAGTCCCAGACGCCCTGCAGATCGGGACGGCCGTCGGCGAGCCGGGTCGGCTCCCAGGTCTCGCCGGGCTCCTGCCCGAGAACGGGCGCGAGCCCCGCACCCACCAACGCCACGGTCAGACACCACACGACGGATCGGTTGCTCAAGAGTGCTCTCCTCGCAAGTTGGCCAATGGTGAATTCTACAATGGCGACGGCCCCGAGCGCAGGACATCGCAGACCGGCGGGAATCGAAGCCGAACGGGAGGGTGGAGTGCGCGGCGGGAATCCGTCAACGCGCGTGCAGGCCGCTGTTGACGTGCGCGGTATGGCTGGTCTCCAGCGCATCGACGCGCCCCGTCAGCCTGTCGAACTTGCCGCTGAGGTCGTCGATCTTGCCGTCGAGCTTGTCGATTCTGCCGTTGAGCAGCCACATGCTGACGACGAGCCCGATTGCCGTGGCCAGCGATATCAGCAGGTTCCCCACCGCGATGAGCAGATCGGCTTCCATGCGATAAACAATACCACGGTGTCGCAAACATCACAACGTCACACCGTCACGTCGTACAGCAGCTTCACGCCGATGACGAAGAGCGAGGCGTGGACGATGCGGAAGAACAGCTCGTCGGTGGCGCGCTCGTGCAGCCGGCGGCCGATCCAGATGCCCACCGGCGCCAGGGGCAGCAGCACCAGCGACGTGAGCAGGTTGTCCGCGTTCCACTGGCCCAGCCACGCGTAGGGCCCCACCTTCGACCAGTTCACGACGAAGAAGAACGCCACGCCGGTGGCCTGGAACGTCGTGCGGTCCATGCGCTGCGGCAGCAGGTAGGCGTGGAGGGGCGGTCCCCCCGCGTGCACCGAGAAGCTGGCGAACCCCGCCAGCGCCCCCCACAGGACGCCGGTCACGCGGCGTGGCGACCTCCGGCTCGACCCTGCCCGCGGCACGAAATACTGCAGCGAGTAGGTCAGGGCGATGACCCCCACCAGCGCGCGCAGGCCGTCGGGGGTCAGGTACTCGAACGTCACCGCGCCCAGCACCGTGCCCAGCATGGCCGCCGGCACCAGCACCCGCAGGTTGGGCCAGTCCCACGCCCCGCGGTAGGCGCGGACCGCGAGGACGTCCATGACCATGAGGATCGGCAGCAGCACCGCCGCGGCCTGGGCGGGGCTGATGACCATCGCCATCAGCGGCACCCCGACCACCGCGATGCCCCCGCCGAGCCCGCCCTTGGCGATGCCGACGATGAGCACCGCGACCGTCGCGGCGGCGTAGAACCAGGGATCGACGATCAAGAGGGCGCCGTCACTCGACCTCGACGAAGATGGGGTTCGAGTAGAACCAGAGGTCGTGCCAGGGGTTCTCGTCGGTTCCGTCCACCAGGGGCTCGAGGTCCTCGGTGCTCGTGCCGCGCACCCGGACGTAGAGGTCGCGGTCGACGGCCGGCAGATCGACCTCGACGGAGTACCGGTCTCCGTCGCGCGTCAGCGCGTCGCGCGTGAAGCGGGCGAGCACGCGCGTCGTGGGGTTGCGATCGCTCGCGGGGTCGGAAGCCGGCCCCGACACCTCGCCCACGATCACGTCGACGCGCCGGACGGCGGGGTTCTCCCCCGCCGGGTTCGGGGTCTCCGGATCGCGAAACCGGACGGTCGCAGCGACCCGCGCCCCGCGCGCGACCCGCAGCGTGCCGCCGAGCCCCGCCCTGCGCCCCCCGGCGCTCCTCAGGCCGAACTCGAGCTCGGTGACGAGGTCGCCGGCGACCGCGAACATGCGCCCCTGCCGAAGCCCGTCGAGGATGTCGGCATAGGTGGGGCGGGCGTGCACCCAGGTCTTGTGGAACTCGCCGGGCCAGAAGTCGCTGCCGGCCCGCACCGGCTCGGTGTAGTGGAAGTGCGAGTCGGACGAGACCACGATCCAGAACCGGCGCCCTTCTCCGAGGAGAGAGTCCCAGAGGCCGCCGACGACGGCCGTCATCTGGTCGAAGCCGCCCAGGGTCTGCGCCCCCGGGGTCCAGTAGGCGCCGCGGTAGACCATGGTGTTCTCGTCGGTGAGGGTCGCCGCCTGGTGGCCCGGCGCACCCTCCATGCCGCGGTACACGTCGGGCGCGAGGTCGTTGTTCTCGCGGAGCTCCCACGGCTCGTCGCGGCCGTAGTGGCCGATCGCCGGCGCCGAACGGGAGGGGTGGTTCGCGAACAGGACGGGCAGCCGCTCGAGCCCCTGCATGTGGGCCAGCGCCTGCCGCCGGAGCGCCGCCGACTGCCGGCGCGGGTCGGGGGGCAGGGCCCAGTCCTCGTTGGCGTCGAACCGCCTCTCGATCTCGTGGAGCACGTGCGCCTCGTCCTCCGCCCTCGGGATGATGAGCGTGTGGTGGTCCATGCCCGGCATGTTGAGCTCGAGGCCATAGAACTGCAGCACGTCGGGCACGAGCTCGCGCGAAAGGGTCAGCTCGCGGTACGCCTGCTCGAGGTTCAGCTTGGCGTGGTTCGGGCCGCCGTGGTCGGTCGTCACCATCCACCGCAAGCCGAACTTCCGCGCCATCGCCGCGTTCCGCGGCGTCGAGTAGAGGGCGTCGCGCGCCTTGATCGGCGTCGGCGGGCTGGTGCGGTAATCGTAGCCGGCGCTCCAGTGGCTGTGGATGTGCGAGTCGCCGGCCAGCCACTCGCGCTCGTCGGCGGCCGGCGCGGCCAGCGCGAGGGCGGCCGCGGCGGCCAGCGCGCAAAACCAGGCGGCGCGTGGAGACACGGCTCGCGACGCAGGCATCGAGCGCGATTCTACCACCGGCTCGGGCGCGCCCTGCTGCTCGCCCGCCCCCGCGCGGCGCGACGAGTCACGCAGGCGGCATCAATCCTGCGTTACGATGAGAGACGATGAGCACGTCCCGGCTGGCGGCGTTCGGCTTCATCGCCTTGCTGCTTACCGCGGTCCACCTCGTCGCGGCCCCGTCGGCGTCGCTCGCGTACTTCGCCAGCGTCGGCCTGCATCCCCTGCTGGGCCTCGTGCTCGTGGGGGCGCTCGTCCGCGAGGCGTGGCGGCGCCGGTGGAGAGGGAGCGTCCCGGCCGCGGCAGGGGTCGCGCTGCTCGCGGCGGGGCTCGCTCTCGGGCTGGCCGTGGCCGCGGTCGGCGCCACGCGCGACCATGCCTGGCTGCTGCAGGTCCACGTCGCGGTATCGACGGCCGGCGCCATCCTCTGGGGCGTGCATCTCTGGCGCGCCATCGAGTGGACGCCCGCGTGGACTCGCGCCGCCCGCATCGCCCTCGTCGCCGCCGCCGCGGCCGGCCTGAGCGCACCCCTGCTGCGCGCGGCGCGGGACGCCGAGTGGCGCGAGACGCACCGCATCGAGAACCCCGTCCGCCCCCCCGCGACCATGGACGAGGAGGGGGCCGGCGCGTCCAGCCCGTTCGCGCCGTCGTCGGCCACCACGAACACCGGCGACACCATTCCCGCCGGCTTCTTCCTGACGAGCGAGACCTGCGGCCGCTGCCACGCCGACATCTACGAGCAGTGGAACGGGTCGGCCCATCACTTCTCGTCGTTCAACAACCAGTGGTACCGGCGGTCCATCGAGTACATGCAGGAGGTGGTGGGCACCCGGCCCTCGAAGTGGTGCGCCGGCTGCCACGACCACGCGGTGTTCTTCAACGGGCGCTTCGATACGCCGATCGTGGAGCAGATCGACACCCCCGAAGCCCAGGCGGGGCTCGGCTGCACGTCGTGCCACTCGATCGTGCACGTCGGCAGCACCATGGGCCAGGGCGACTTCACCATCGAGTACCCCCCGCTGCACGACCTCGCCGCGAGCGAGCACCCCTTGCTGCGGAGCGTGCACGACCTGCTGCTGCGGCTGGCTCCGAAGCCGCACCGCGACACGTTCATGAAGCCGTTCCACACCGAGCAGAGCGCCGAGTTCTGCTCGTCGTGCCACAAGGTGCACCTCGACCTGCCCGTCAACGACTACCGGTGGGTGCGGGGGTTCAACGAGTACGACAACTGGCAGGCGTCGGGGGTGTCCGGGCAGGGCGCGCGGTCGTTCTACTACCCCGAGACGCCGCAGACGTGCAGCTCGTGCCACATGCCCCTGGTGCGGTCCGACGACCCCGCCGCCCGCGACGGCTACGTGCGGTCGCACCGCTTCCCCGGCGCGAACACCGCGCTTCCGTTCGTCAACCGCGACCAGGCGCAGCTCGAGGCGGTGCAGGACTTCCTGCGGGCCGGGCAGGTGTCCATCGATGTCTTCGGCATCACCCGCGTGGCCGACGCGACGGCGCCCGCCGGGGCGGTCCTGCCGGGGGGCGACCCCGCCCTGTCGAGCACGTTCGCGGTCGGCGAGGAGTCGCTGCAGTTCGGGGCGGCCCGGCGGCTGCCCGGCGGCCCCGCCCCGGCCGAGGTCGTCGCGCCCCTCGACCTGACTCCGGTGGCGGTGCGGCGCGGCGAGTCGGTGCGCCTCGAGGTGGTGGTCCGCACCCGCAACGTGGGCCACTTCTTCCCCGGCGGCACCGTCGACGCCTTCGACGTCTGGGTCGAGCTCGAAGCGGTGGACGACCGCGGCCGCGTGCTGCTCCACAGCGGCGAGGCGGCCGACGGGGGCAGCGGGCCGGTGGACCCCGGCGCCCACTTCTACCGCAGCCTGCAGCTCGACGAGCACGGCAACCCCATCAACAAGCGGAACGCGTGGGCGACCCGGTCGGTCGCCTACGTGCGGCTGATTCCCCCCGGCGCCGCCGACACCGTGCACTACCGGCTCGAGGTTCCCGAGGACGCCGGCGACCGCATCACCCTGCGCGCGAAAGTCAACTACCGCAAGTTCGCGTGGTGGTTCACGCAGTGGGCGTACGCCGGCGTGCGCGACCCCGCGGACCCCGCGCCGTCGGTCACGAGCGCCCACGACGACGGGCGATGGGTGTTCACCGGCGATACGAGCGACGTGTCGGGGAAGGTGAAGGCGATTCCGGACATCCCGACCACGGTGATGGCCGAGGCCACCGCGACGCTGACCGTCATCGACGCGGAAGCGCCGCTGCCGCCGGCGCCGACGGTCCCCCCCGGCGACGCGCGGCAGCGGGGCCGCTGGAACGACTACGGCATCGGGCTGTTGCTGCAGGGCGATCTGCGGGGGGCGGAGGCGGCGTTCCGGCGGGTCATGGCCATCGACCCCGACTATCCCGACGGGCCGGTGAACGCGGCGCGGGCGCGGCTGCAGGAGGGCGACGTCGACGCGGCCATCCCGCTCCTCGAGCAGGCCCTCGCCCTCGAGCCCGACCTCGCCCGCGCCCACTTCTTTCTCGGCACCGCGTTGCGGGCGCTCGGCCGCTACGAGGAGGCCCTCGAGCACCTGGCGGTCGCGCGCGAGCAGTATCCGCGCGACCGCGTGGTCCTCGGCCAGATCGGACGCCTGCAGTTCCTCGACCGGCAGTTCGACGCGGCCATCGCCACCTACGAGGCGGTCCTCCGCATCGACCCCGAGGACGTGGCCGCCCACTACAACCTGATGCTCGCCCAGCAGGGCGCGGGCAACCGGGAGGAGGCGGCGCGCGAGCGCGCGCTGTACGAACGGTTCAAGGCGGACGAGGCGGCCCAGGCGATAACCGGGGGCTTCCGCCGCGCCTCGCCCGAGGACAACAACGAACGGCAGGCCATCCACGAGCACCGGCACCCGGACCCGCGGCCGGCCGCCCATGACCCATGACCCCGGTGACGCGCCTCCGGCCGTGACCCGATGCTGCGATTCCCTCGACGACGCGCGTTCCGACCGTGACCCGATGACACGCTTCCCGGCCTTGACCCGATGACACGCCTACTCGCGCCGACCCTCGCCGCGTCCGTCCCGGCCCTCGTCCTGACCGCGGCCACCCCGGTCGTGTTCACCGACGTCACCGGGACGGCCGGCATCCGCTTCACCCACAACACCGGGGCCTTCGGGGCCAAGTACATGCCCGAGACCTTCGGCTCGGGCGCCCTCTGGCTCGACGTCGACGGCGACGGGTGGCAGGACCTGCTGCTCGTCAACGGCACCGCGTGGCCGGGCCGGAGCGAGCCGGAGACGCATGCCGCGCTGTACCGCAACGACGGGGACGGCACGTTCACCGACATCACCCGCGGCTCGGGGCTCGACGTCCCCCTGTACGGCTTGGGCGGGGCCGCCGCCGACTTCGACAACGACGGGCACGTCGACGTCTACCTCACGGTGCTCGGGCCCAACCGCCTGCTCAAGGGGGCCGGCGACGGCACCTTCACCGACGTGACGGCGGCGGCGGGGGTCGGCGACCCGGGGTTCTCGACCGCCGCCCTCTGGTTCGACTACGACGAGGACGGCCACCTCGACCTGTTCGTGGGCAACTACGTGCACTGGACGCCGGAGACCGACCTGTTCTGCTCGCTCTCCGGCGACACCAAGTCGTACTGCACGCCCGAGTCGTACCAGGGGCAGAGCGGCACCCTGTACCGGAACCGGGGAGACGCCACGTTCGAGGACGTCACGGACGCGGCGGGCCTGCGCGCGCCCTCGTCGAAGGCGCTCGGCGTCGTCATGCTCGACCACAACGAGGACGGCTGGATGGACCTGTTCGTGGCCAACGACACCCAGCCCGACCAGCTCTTCGAGAACCGCGGCGACGGCACGTTCGAGGACATCGGGGTACTCGCCGGGGTGGCGTTCAGCGACGCGGGGGTGGCCCGCGCGGGGATGGGGGTGGACGCCGCCGACTACGACGGCTCGGGCCGGCCCGACCTCGTGATCGGCCACTTCTCGACCGAGATGATGGCCCTCTACCACAACGAGGGCAACGGCCTGTTCATCGACGAGGGGCCGCGCTCGGCCATCGGCCGGGCGACCCTGCTGACGCTGACGTTCGGCTGCTTCTTCTTCGACTTCGACCTCGACGGGTGGCCGGACATCTTCGCCGCCAACGGGCACGTCGCCGACGACGTCGAGCGGGTGCAGGCCCGCATCACCTACGCGCAGCCGCCGCAACTGTTCCGCAACGACGGCGGGCGGTTCGAGGAGGTGAGCGCCCCCGACACCGCGCTCGGGGCGGCCCAGGTGGGGCGCGGCGCCGCCTATGCCGACTACGACCGCGACGGCGACCTCGACGTGGTGGTCACGGCCAACGGCGGGCCGCCGCGGCTGCTCCGCAACGACGGGGGCAACGAGAACCGCGTGCTGCGCATCCGGACGGTGGGGACCGCCTCGAACCGCGACGGCATCGGGGCCCGCATCGACGTGGCGGCGGGGGGCCGCGACCAGTGGCAACTGGTCAAGACGGGCTCGAGCTACCTGTCGCAGAGCGAGGTGCCGGTGACCTTCGGGCTCGGCGGCCGGGCGCGGGCCGACTCGGTCGTGGTGACGTGGCCGAGCGGCGCGGTGGACCGGCTCGGCGCGGTGCCCGCCGACCGGCTGATCACCGTCGAGGAGGGCGCGGGGATCGTCGACACCACGGCGATGCCCGGCGCGAGATAGACATCTTGCCCCGACATCCGCAGGTCCCGACGCCGGCCGCCGCAACCGTTCGCACTGGTGTTCGCTCGTGGCGCGCGGGCCCTGGTGGCACTGCCGCCGGGGATGCACCGCCCCGGCAGCTCGCATTCCGGCTCGCTGCGGGTCTCGGGCAACCGGTCGGAGACGGGCTCGCTGTTCCGGCTCGACCGGTCGCCGCTCATGTTGCAGGGTCGGGCCTGCATCGACGACCGCTGCTTCGAGCGCTCGTTTCCGGCGCCGTTGCGGCCGTCCTCACGATCCCGGTCCACGCCCAGCAGGACGTCCCGGAGCTGCGCGCCCGGGCCGAGGCGGGCGACGCGGCGGCGCAGTTCAACCTCGCCCGCCTCCACGTCGCCGGCACCGGCGTCCCCCGCGACGACGCCCGCGCCGCGCACTGGTACCGGATGGCGGCCGAGCAGGGGCACGCCGGCGCCCAGCATGGCCTCGGGGTCCGCTACGACGCCGGCCTCGGGGTCGCCGAGGACGACGCCGAGGCCGTTCGCTGGTTCCGCCGCGCCGCCGACCAGGGCCACTGGGAGGCCCAGTTCAGGCTCGGCCGGATGTACGCCCGCGGCGACGGCGTCGGCCGCGACGACGCCGAGGCCGTCCGCTGGTTCCGCCGCGCCGCCGACCAGGGCCACGCCGAAGCCCGGTTCTACCTGGGGCAGATGCACTTCAACGGCCGGGGGGTGCCGCGCGACCGGGCGCGGGCCGCGGACTGGGTGCGGATGGCCGCCGCCCAGGGCAACCCCACGGCCCAGGTGACCCTCGCCAGCATGTACGAGACCGGCTCGGGGGTCGCCCGCGACCTCGCCCTCGCCGCGCGCTGGTACCGCCTCGCCGCCGTCCAGGGCGAGCCCGCCGCCCAGGTCACCCTGGGCTACCTCTACGACGCCGGCGCCGGGGTGCCCGAGGACGACGCCGAGGCGGTGCGCTGGATCCGCCGCGCCGCCGACCAGGACCACGCGGAGGCGCAGTTCGCGCTGGCCAACCTGTATTTCAACGGCCGGGGGGTCGCGCGGGACCTCGCGGAAGCGATCCGGCTGGTCCGGCTGGCCGCCGAGCAGGGGCACGTGCGGGCGCAGTTCAACCTGGGGATGAGCTACGATAGCGGCACCGGCGTGGGGCGGGACGCGGCCGAGGCGGCGCGGTGGTTCCGCCGCGCCGCCGACCGGGGCGATCCCGCGGCGCAGCAGAACCTCGGGGTGATGTACGCCAACGGCGACGGGGTGCCCCGGGACCCGGTTGCGGCCTACTTGTGGCTCACCCTCGCCGCGGCCCAGGCGGCCGAGCCGGCGCGCGGCAGCCTGCTGCAGGCGCGCGCCATCGTCGCCCGGCAGCTCACGCCCGGCCAGCTCGCGGCGGCCGAGCAACGCGTCGAAGACTGGTCGCCCGTCGCCGCCGAGGAGCCCTGAGCCCATGGACATCAACCACGATCGAGTCTGGTATCTCAAGCTCCACTGGCAGGTGCTCGGCGCCATGCTCCTCGGCGCCCTCACCGGCTTGATCTTCGGCGAGGCCGGCGCCAACGCCGTCGGCTGGATCGGCGACCTGTTCATGCGCCTGCTGCGCATGATCATCGTCCCCCTGGTGTTCGCCTCCATCGTCTCGGGAGTGGCGTCCATCGGGGGCGGGCGGGCCATCGGGCGCCTGTTCGGCAAGACGCTCGGGTACTACCTGCTGACGAGCTTCCTCGCCGCGTCCACCGGCCTCATCGTCGTCAACCTGTTCCGCCCGGGGGTGGGCGCCTCGCTCGGCGATGCCGCGGCGGACGGCGAGATGCCCGAGCTCGACATCCCCACGTCGGGCATCGACCTGCTTCTCGACATCGTGCCCCCGAACGTGCTGACGGCGGCCGCCGCGGGCGACATGCTGCCCCTCATCTTCTTCAGCATCGTCCTCGGGGCCGCGATCACCACGCTGAAGGCGGACGGCGCGCGCGGCACCCTGCTCGGGTTCTTCGAGGCGCTCTTCCAGGCGATGGTGGCCCTGACCGCCGGCATCATCAAGCTGCTGCCCATCGGAGTGTTCGCGCTGATCACGCGGATGGTCGGGACCACGGGATTCGAGTCGTTCGCGCCGCTCATCCGGTACTTCCTGACCGTCGGGACCGGGCTCACCATCCATCTCTTCATCACCCTGCCCCTCGTGCTCATCGTGCTCGCGCGCATCGCCCCCGCCATCCACTTCAAGAACATGCGCAACCCGCTGCTCATCGCCTTCTCGACCAGCTCGTCGGCCGCGACCCTGCCGGTGACGATGCGGGCGGTTCAGGAGCGGGTGGGGGTGTCGAACAAGGTGTCGTCGTTCGTCCTCCCCATGGGGGCCACCGTCAACATGGACGGCACCGCGGTGTTCGAGTGCGTGGGGGCGCTCTTCATCGCCCAGGTCATCGGCTTCGACCTGTCGCTCGGGGCCCAGGTGGTGGCGGTGATGACGGCGCTGCTCGCGTCGATCGGCGCGGCCGCGGTGCCCTCCGCCGGGCTGGTGGTGATCTTCATCGTCCTCGACGCCATCGGGCTCGGCGGCCACCCGCAGGCCGAGGCCATCGTCCTCGCCATGCTCGCCATCGACCGGCCGCTCGACATGTACCGCACCGCCATCAACGTGTTCAGCGACTCTTGCGGCGCCGCCATCATCGCCCGCTCGGAGGGCGAGGACGGCGTCGATGCCGAAGTCCGCTGAGCGGGGGCCCGTGCAGACCGCCGGCCGGGCGCGTCGACACCCGGCCGGCCGCCGACGGCTTCGCCGCCGTCGACTCGTGACGCCTACGACACGGAACCAAAAAATACTCTTGCAATACGGGGGTGATTGTGTCACGCTGGCTGTGTCATGGACGACACGTCCGGTCGGTTGGTGGCCCTCATGGGCCGGTTCGCCAAGTACTCGGGACTGAGCATCTCGACGGTGTCCCGTCACGCGACCGGCAGCGGCGATACGGTAGCCCGCCTGCAACGCGGCGGCACGATGACCATCAAGAGGTTCGACCGGGCCGTCCGCTACCTGTCCGACAACTGGCCCGACTCGATCGCGTGGCCGGCCGACGTCCCGAGGCCGCCTTCGTCGCGCCGCGCCTCGAAGCGGCGCCGGCCGAATCGGCGCACGGACTGACCGGCCGACGCCGGCAATCGCCCGTCAGACGCCGGCATCGCCGTGCGGGCCGCACCAGGCCACCCGCCCCACGATCACGTCGCCTGCCGTCATGGGCTTCGACGGATGAGCCGGATCGTCGCTGACCAGGGTCCAGCGATCGCGGATCCGCCGGAGGCGCCTGACGACCAGACCCTCGCCGGTTCGGACGACGAACAGTTGATCCTCCTCGGCCGCGCGCTGGTCCTGGTCGACGACGACGAGGTCGCCGCCCTGGATGGTCGGCTCCATCGAATCGCCGTCCGCCCGGATGCAGGTCAGGTTGTCCTTGCGCGCCCAGGGCGGCAGGACCTTCTCGGCGACCGCGATCGACAGGTCGGTCGACTCGTCGAACTCCACCTCGCCGGTGTCCGCCTTGTAGCGGACGTGCTCGGCGAACGGGATCATTCGCGTCGGCGACGACTCGCCCGCCAGTTGCGGCAGCAGCTCCGCCGCCGTCGCCGCACGCTCCGTCAGCTCCTGCACCAGACGCATGCCGTCGCGCAGCTTCGACGCCATGACGTCCTTCTCGATCAGCCCCACCGCGTCCACCACGCTGGCGTCGGAAGGCAGGTGAAGCGCCCTCGTGATCTCCGGCGGCAGTTGCGGGGCCTTGCCGCCCCGCTCGGCGGGACCGACCGACAACCGCATGCCCATGACGGACGCGATCGACTGAAGGGTGGTGTAGCGGGAAGCGCGGCCCTGGACCACGCTGCGCAGCTGACCGAGGGGAATCCCGGTGCGCATGGCGAAAGGCCTGAGCCCCTCCGCCTCGATCTGCTGACGCACTGCCTCTACGAGCGTGTCGACTCCACTAGGTGTCACGGGTAACACGATATACGAAATTCCGCTTGCAGGGAAACCGGCATCCGCTCGACCCCCGTCAACGAGGATGTCGCTCCGGGAGACGCCCCGGCCGGTCGCCTTCACCCGGCCGGGCCGCCGACGAAGCGGACCGCGATTGCGCCCCGCGACGAGATTTGCCTGGCCTCGGTCGAAGGCGGTACGCTGATGGCCGATCGGGCCGGACAGCCCGAAGCAGGAGAGCAGGCCATGAAGGACAAGAGCTCGGTCGCGGCGAAGGCAGCTCCCGTGAGCCGTCGCGGTTTCCTGAAGGGGGCCGCCGCCGGCGCGGCGGCCGGCGCGGCGACGCTGACCGAACGGACCGTGCGGGCAGAACCGGCCCCCGCGGCGGCGCCGGCCGCTCCGCCGCCGACCCAGGCCCGGCTCGCGCGCGAGACGCAGCTTCCGCCCCCGTCTCGGGCCGTCGACGCCTACATCGTCGAGCGTCCGGGCTCGGACCACATGGTCGACGTGCTGCGGGCCCTCGACATCGAGTACTGCGCGTCCAACTGCGGGTCGAGCTTCGAGGGACTGCAGGAGTCGATCGTCAACCACGGCGGCAACCGGCGGCCCGAGTTCCTGACCTGCCTGCACGAGGAGTCGGCGGTGGGGATGGCCCACGGCTACGCCAAGGTCGCGGGCAAGCCGATGATGGCCCTGCTGCACGGCACCGTGGGCATCCAGCACGCCTCGATGGCGATCTACAACGCCTACTGCGACCGCGTGCCCATCTACCTGGTCGCGGGCCTCGACTACGACGGCCCGGTGGCGGCCCACAACGCGACCGACCTCGCCGCGCTCGTGCGGGAGTTCGTCAAGTGGGACGGCCAGCCCGACTCGCTGGCGGGGTTCGGGCCGTCGGCGGTGCGGGCGTACCGCGTCGCCACGACCCCGCCGATGGCGCCGGTGCTGCTGGTGCTCGACGCGAAGCTGCAGAAGGACCCCGCGGACCGCGACCCCGGGCTCCCGGCCATCTCGCCGCCGCGGTTTCCGAGCGCCGACGCCGGATCGGTCCGCGAGATCGCGCGGATGCTGGTCGAGGCCGAGAACCCTCTCGTCACCGCCGGCCTCGCGGCGCGCACGCAGGAGGGCATCGACCTCCTCGTCGAGCTCGCGGAGCTGCTGCAGGCCCCGGTCGACGGCGGCGGCGCCCGCCTCAACTTCCCGTCCCGCCATCCCCTGGCCGGGGCCGGGACCGGGCGCCCCGACCTCGTCCTGAACCTCGAGCCGGCCGGCCGCGGCGGTCCGAGGGTGCCGCCGGGCGTCCGCACGATCACCATCAGCTCGGCCGAGTTCCTCGTGAGCCGCAACTTCAGCGTCTACGAGGCGGGCTCGGGCACCGCCGACCTGCTGGTGGCGGCCGACGCGCAGGCCACCCTGCCGGCCCTGATCGACGAGGTCGGGCGGCGGCTGACCGACGACCGGCGGCGGCTCTTCGAGGAGCGCGGGGCCGCCATCGCCGCCGCCCACGCCGAACGCCGCCGGCAGGACATCCTGAACGCCCGCCACGGCTGGGACGCCAGCCCCGTCAGCCTCGCCCGCATCGCGGCCGAGCTGTGGCCCCTGATCAAGGACGAGGACTGGTCCTTCTCCTCGCCCCAGGGGTTCATCGGGGGATGGCCGGGCCGGCTGTGGGACATGAAGCGCACCTACCACGCCCTCGGGTCGCAGGGCGGGGGCGGCATCGGCTACGCCCTGCCCGCCTCGGTCGGCGCCGCCCTCGCCAACCGCGAGCACGGGCGCATCACCGTCAACATCAACGGCGACGGCGACCTGAACTACGCGCCGGGGGCGCTGTGGACGGCGGTGCACCACCGCATTCCGCTGCTGACCGTCGTGCACAACAACCGGGCGTACCACCAGGAGGTGATGTACCTCCAGCAGCAGAGCGCGGCCCGCAACCGCGGCGTGGACCGCGCCGCCATCGGCACGACGATCACCGACCCGAACATCGACTACGCGAAGCTGGCGAAGGCCTACGGCATGTACGCGGAGGGCCCCATCGAGCACCCCGCCGACCTGGGGCCGGCGCTGCGGCGCGGCGTCGAGCGCGTCAAGGCGGGCGAGCCGGCCCTGATCGACGTGGTGAGCCAGCCGCGGTGAGGAGGTGCGAGATGACGACTGCAACGCCGTGTCGTTCGCGGGCCGCCGCCGCCCTCGTCGGGTTGCTGCTGGCCGCCGCCGCAATCCCGTCCGGCGTCACGGCGGGGGCATCGGCGGCGCAGGACCCCGCGGGACTGGAGGGCGACGCCGAACGCGGCGCCGCCCTCTTCGAGGACTACACCTGCTACGGCTGCCACGGCTACACCGGCGAGACCGGCCGGGGACCGCGGCTGAACCCGCCCCGCCTGCGGCAGGCGCAGTTCATCGGCTATCTGCGGAACCCGCCGAACCCCCGGCAGATGCCGCCGTACCGGCAGGCCGAGGTCTCCGACCAGAAGCTGGCGGACATCTACGCGTTTCTCGAGTCGCTGCCGTCGGCGTCGCCCGACGCCGAGGACATCCCGGTGCTGCGCGAGATCCTGCGGGAGACCCGGTAGGAACCCCGGCCGGAAGCCGCCCCGAGGGGCCGGGGGCCGCCACCCGCGACGCCGCCGGCTCGTCGTCCGGCCGATGGGCACCGCGGGCTTGCCGGTTCGTCTCGCCTTCACCGGCGGCACGACCGCGTGCTGCACGGCGACGTCAACGCCGACGTCGACACCACGCCCCTGTACGACCCGGGCCTCGAGCGGCCGCCGCGGCACCGAGCGCCCCGGTCGGCCACGGAAACACGCCCGTGAGGTCTCGCCGCTCCGACGCCTCTACGGCAGGGCCAGGGCCACCCACTCGGGGACCTCGCCGCGGGCGCCGACGGCAACGACGATGTACTGGCGCCCCTCGTGCAGGTAGGTCATGGGGCCGCCGGTGGTGCCGGCCGGCAGCTCCGTCTCCCAGACCACCGCGCCCGTCGCCTTGTCGTAGGCCCGGAACGTCCTGCCCCACCGCCACGACTGGTCCTGCTCGGGGTCGGACGGGTCGCCCTCGCCGCGCTGGGTGCCGATGATGGCGTCGCTGCCCTCGCCGAGGAAGAGCAACGTGCCGGTGACGAGCGGGGCCGGGCGGTTCGGCGTGCCGAGCGGCGGCAGGTCGAGGTGCCGCAGGCGCGGGTGGTTCCGCGGGCCGTCGCCGTTGGGGGCCATCCACGCCAGCTCGCCCCGGTTGAGGTCGAGGGCGGTGATGCGGCCGTAGGGCGGCTTGGTGATGGGAAGCCCGTGGGGCCGGGGGGTGGGCACGCGCAGCTCGTCCCCCCGCGGCGTCGCCCAGGCGAGCGTCGCGTCCTCGTCCGTGGTCGGGGCGACGCTCCAGACCGTCGGCATGGTGTGGGACACCGCGTAGTAGATGCCGGTTTCGGGGTCGAACGCCCCGGTGTGCCAGTTGCCGGCGCCCCAGCCGCCGGGGGCGGTCAACGTGCCCACCTTGCCGTCGGGCGCTCCCGTCCGCGGCCACGGCGGCGTGAACAGGGGCCCGAGCACGAGGGACTCGACCGCCTCGAGGGCGGCCGCGCGCAGCTCGGGGGTGAAGTCGATCAGGTCGTCCTCGGTGACGCCCTGCCGGTCGAAGGCAGGCGGCTTCGTGGGGAACGGCTGCGTCGGCGAGGTGCGCTCGCCCGGCACGATCGACTGGGGCACCGGACGCTCCTCGATGGGCCACACCGGCTCGCCGGTCTCGCGGTCGAACACGTAGAGGAACGCGGTCTTGCTGGGCTGCATCACCGCCCTGATGCGCCGGCCGTCGACGGTGATGTCGCCGAGGGTCGGCGGCCCCACCGTGTCGTACTCCCAGACGTCGTGGTGCACCATCTGAAAGTGCCACACCCGTTCGCCGGTCGCCGCGTCGAGGGCGACGAGGCTGTCCGAGAAGAGGTTGTCGCCCGGCCGGTGCCCGCCGTAGACCATGCCCGTCGGCGCCGACAGGGGCACGTACACGTGCCCCAGCGCCTCGTCGGCGGCGAGGCAGCACCACGACCCGAGGTCGCCCGAGTAGGCGGCGGCGCCCCCCCAGGTGTCGGCCCCGAACTCTCCGTCCCGGGGGACGACGTGGAACGTCCAGAGCAGCTCGCCGGTGCGGACGTCGAAGCCGCGGACGTCCTCGGGCGCCGCCTCGCGGACGATGCCGCCGTCGCCGGCCCCGCCCGTGATGCCGGCCACGACCACGACGTCGCCGACCACGATCGGCCCCGCCGACCAGTCGAAGTCGCCGGCGAGCGGGTGGTCCCACCGCAGATCCACCCGGCCCTGGTCCGCGAGCCCGAACGCCGGCGCGGGCCGGCCGGTACGCGCGTCGAGCGAGTACAGGTACCCGCCCCGCACGAACAGCAGCCGCCGGACCGAGCCGTCGCTCCACCAGGCCGCCCCCCGCGTGCTGCGTCCGGCGACCTCCTCGAGGGTCGCCGCGAACGGCGCCTGCCGCCAGACCGTCTCGCCGGTGGCCGGATCGAAGGCCTCGATCAGCCCGACCGCGTTGGGGGCGTAGAGCACGCCGTCGATCATGACCGGCGTCGACCGCAGGTAGGCGTTGACCCCCAGGTCCGGAAACGCCTCCTGCACGGCGGGGTCGAGGCCCGGCCGGCGCCAGACGATCTCCAGGTCGGCGACGTTCTCCCGGTCGATGCGATCGAGGGGCGAATAGCGCGTGAACGCCTCGTCGCCGCCGAAGTAGCGCCACTCGCCGGGCGGCTGGGCCGCGGCCGACGCGGCCGACGCCATCACCGCCAGGATCGTCAGGACAGGGTTCCGCATGGTCACACATCCTCTCGTCGTCGGCCGCCGGGTCGGCCGCCGCATGCCGGTTCGCCGACGGGGACACGCCGCCCCTGCGGGCCGGTCCTCACGTCGGGGCGCGCCGGCGGCATCGTATACCGTCGAGCGGGCTCGCACCATCTCGCGCCGTCGCGCGTCTCTCCGGGCGGCCACGCAGGGCACCGGGGCCGACCGGCCAGGCGCGGGCCGGTGTTCGCGCCGTGAGGCCGCGCCGCCTCTACCGTCGAGACGGCCCGCGCCATCTCACGCCGTCGCGCGCCTCTCGGGGCGGCCACGCAGGCCCCGGAGCCGACCGGCCACGCGGCGCCGGACACCGTTCGCCGCGCCGTCCAACCGGCCGCGGAGCCCCATCGGGCTTCCCCGCGTCCGGATGTCCGGCGGCCCCGACGGCACGATGAGGAGCGACCGCCGCCGGTTCGCGCGCCGCTGCGGCTATCATGTTGCCGACATGACCCGCAGACGGTTCGAGCAACTCGTCGCGCGCGCGAGGCGCGGCGTGGAGCGCGCGGTGCGCGACTATCCGCCCCGGTTCCGCCGCGAGATGGACAACGTCGCGCTCGTCGTCGAGGACGAGCCGGGGCCGGAGCGGCTCGACGAGATGGAGATCGAGCCGCCGGACACGCTGTACGGCCTCTACGAGGGCATCCCCCTGCCGGAGCGGGAGTGGACGCACGGCAACGTGCTGCCCGACGTCATCACCATCTATCAGCGGCCCATCCTGGAGGACTGCGAGGACGAGGACGAGGTCGTCAAGGCCATCGGCGAGACCGTGATCCACGAGTTCGGCCACTACTTCGGGCTCGACGAGGACCAGATCGACGAGATCGAGGCCCTCTGGCGGGGCGAGACCGGCGCCGACGCCCCCGCGACGCGACGCGACGCCGCGGCAGGGCCGGCCGCGCGTCAATCGGATTCGAAGGGGGCGTCGGGGCTCCGCCGACTGTTGGCGGCTTGCATTCGCGTTCTCCGGCGCGTAAGCTGACGTGTTGAACACGTTTGTCGCGCCGCCCGTCTGGCGGAAGCCGCCGGTGCGCCATGTTCGGCCGAGGCCGCCGGTGGGGTGTGGCTGGCTCCGGCGGGTAGGCGCAGTTCCGGAGCGACAGGGTCGACACGCCGGCAGCCGCGGCGTCCACCCGCAGGAGAACCAGAGATGAGAACGAGATGCGTCGCGGGGTTGTTCATATTCGCGTTGGCCCTGGCCCTCGGCGCGCCGGTGCTGGCGCAGTCGGAAGAGCCGACCATGCCGATGCGCCGGCCGCACGGCGACCCGGACATCTCCGGGATCTTCACGTTCCGGACGCTGACGCCGCTGCAGCGCCCCCAGCAGTTCGCGGAACAGGAGACCCTGGACCCCGAGACCGCCGCCGCGTTCGAGGCGTCGGAGCGCACGCGCCAGAACCGCGACCTCTTCGACCCGGTCCAGGGCGCACCGAACGCGGGTTACGCGCCGCGCGCGCAGGGGGGGGTGCTGTCCTACAACGAGTTCTGGTACGAGCGGGGCGTCGACCTCACCGACGACAAGCGCACGTCGCTGATCATCGATCCGCCGGACGGGCGGCTGCCGCCCCGGACCCCGGAAGCCATCGAGGCAGGGCGTGAGCGCGCGGCCTACCGCCGCGAGCACATGTACGACTCGTACGAGAACCGCAGCCTGATGGACCGGTGCATCATGGGCTTCAACGCCGGCCCGCCGATGTCGTCGAGCGCGTACAACAACAACGTGATGATCTTCCAGACCGAGGACCACGTCGTGATCCTCAACGAGATGGTGCACAACGCCCGCATCATCCCCATCGACGACGTCGCCAAGCCGCCGTTCAAGCAGTTCTCCGGGGTGTCGCGCGGCCACTGGGAGGGCGAGACGTTCGTCGTCGAGACCACCCAGTTCCGCGGGGGCGAGAGCCGCGGCACGAGCCCCAACAAGCACCTCATCGAGCGGTTCACGCGGATCAACCCCGACCGGGTCGCCTACGAGTACACGGTCACCGACCCCACGGTCTACACCGCGCCGCACACGGTGCTGATGCCGTTCCGGCGCACCGACGGCCCGCTCTTCGAGTACGCGTGCCACGAGGGCAACATCGGCCTCTACGGCATTCTCGCCGGCGCCCGCGAGCTCGAGCGCCAGGGCCGCGAGCTGCGGCCGTAGCCGCCGACGGGAAGGGCACGGCAGCCCATCGCCGCGGCCTTCCCGCGCCGTCACGGGACCGGATGGATGAACGGGCCGGCATCGCTCGAAACGGGCGGTGCCGGCCCGTCGTCCAAGGGGCCTTGGCCGTATCCTGGCTCGGACCTCCGGCGGATTCGCCGGGCGGGCTGAGCGTTCGCGCCGAAGACCGTGGGTCGTGCATCCGACGGACGCCCGCAGGGTCTGACGAGCTGGCGCCGCACGAAGCGGCGAACGTCGAGAGCGCGCGGCGCATCCGACGGACGCCCGCCAGGGTCTGACGAGAGGACTTGTCGGCCCGGAGGAGCCGCAGGGCGGCGATTGCCGGGCCGGCGCCTCGGAAACGCGGGTGATCACAGCCGCCATTCGGCGGCACGAACGGGAGACCGCACATGCATCCAGTGAAGCTCACGAAGTCATGGCCCGCCGCCGGTTCGCTGCTCGCCGTGCTGCTGGCGGCGGCCTGCGGCGGCGAGGCGCCGGCGCCAGAGGCCACCGGGGTCACCGCCTACGAAGGGGCGCGGGTCATCGTCGGCAACGGCGACGTCATCGAGGCGGGCACCCTCGTCGTCGACCAGGACCGGCTGACGGCGGTGGGCGACAGCGCCTCGGTCGAGGTGCCCGAGGGCGCGGCCCGGGTCGATCTGTCGGGACGCACGGTCATGCCCGCCCTCATCGACACCCACGTCCACCTGCGCGCCGAGGACCGCGACACCCTCGTCGAGGACCTGCAGCGCAAGGCGTACTATGGGGTCGCGGCGGTGCTGAGCCTCGGGCGCGGCACCGGCGAGGCGGCGTTCACGGTGCGCGACGAGGCCGTCGCCGGCGCCGCCCGCTACTTCACCGTCGACCGGGGCATCACCGCGCCCGAGCCGGGCCGCACCGAGGTCCCCTACTGGATCACGACCGAGGAGGAAGCGCGCGCCGCCGTGCAGGAGCTGTCGACCCTGGGCCTCGACTGGATCAAGATCTGGGTCGACGACCGCGGCGGCCAGTTCGACAAGCTGACCCCCGAGCTGTACGGCGCGGTGATCGACGAGGCGCACCAGAACGGGCTGCGCGTCACCGCCCACGTCTTCACGCTCGCGGACGCCAAGGGGCTGCTCGAGGCCGGCATCGACGGGTTCGCGCACGGCATCCGCGACATGGACATCGACGACGAGGTGGTCGAGATGTTCAGGGAGCGCCCCGGCGTCTACCTCGTGCCGAACCTGCCGGGGCCCGGCGTGCCCGTCGACCTGAGCTGGATCGGCGGCACCATCCCGGCGGAGCAGCTCGAGCAGATGCAGGCCCAGCAGGTCGACCGGCCCGAAGCCCAGGAGGCCTTCGGCATCCAGGCCCGCAACCTCGATCGGCTGAACGCCGAGGGGGTCGTCACCATCGCGTTCGGCACCGACGGCGGCGCCGGCTGGAGCCCCCACGCGGAGATGGAGGACATGGTGCGCACCGGCATGACCGCCGCCGACGTCATCGTCGCCGCGACGCGGAACTCCGCCGCGATGATGCGGCTCGACGACCTCGGCACCCTCGAGGCCGGCAAGAGCGCCGACTTCATCGTGCTCGAGGCCAACCCGCTCGACGACATAACGAACACCCGCGGCATCGTGGACGTCTACCTGCGGGGCGAGGCGGTCGACCGAGACGCGCTCAGCGCCGCCTGGGTCGGCGGGGCGTCCAACTAGGGGAGCTGCGGTAGCCGCAACCTGCAGGTGGGAGTCACTTCCGGTCCGCGAGCAGGATGGTGTCGATGTGCGCGTCACCGCATCCAAGCAACAACTCGCGCCGGACGTGTCCACCATCCGCCAGACGCCCACAGGGACACCGACTCCGGGTCGGCACGGTCGGGGAGACTTGGACGCTCAGTGTCTCCAGACGACGACCGACGCGCCCGTGGCCGGCCCGCGCAGGTCGCCACGGGCGCGCGAGTAGCTGCTCAGTAGGCGTCGTAGCCTTCCGTCAGCTCGATGTAGGTCCCCGCGGGGTCGGTGAGGTAGGCGCTCTTCATCTGGGTGCTGTCGACATCGTGGTACTCGACGTCGAACTCGATGCCCATCGCCGCGAGCCTCTCACAGAACGCCTCCAGATCGTCCACCTCGAAGCCGATGTGGTCGATCGCGCGCCCCCGCGTGCCGGCCGGCTCGTCGACGCCGCCGGCCCCGAAGCTCATGTTCATGCCGGGCACGTCGGTCGTCGACTCGATGCGGCCGCGGGGCCGGATGCGCAGGCCGAAGACCTCGCTGTACCAGCCGAGCAGCTCCTCGTACTGCGGCGTGAAGAAGTGGATGTGGTAGCCGGCGATGGGAACGTGCAGCGACGGGTCCTCCTGCAGCTCGACCCAGACGCCGTCGGGAGCCATGACGTAGGCGTTGGGCATCCCCTCCGCGCCGATGAACACCTCCCCGGCCTCCCTGCCCGTCTCGCGCCACCGCTGCAGGAACTCGCGGGTGTCGCGCACCTTGAAGCCGAAGTGGTCGAGCACCGAGCCCTGCGTCGGGCCGGTCGGCTCTTGCTCGTTCAGCGCGATGATGAAGTTCGTCAGCCGGATGGTGGTCAGCGGGCCCCTCTCGACGACCTCGCCGCCGAACCACTCGACCCACAGCTTCTTGTGGACCTCGATGTCGCTGACGTTCAGGTGCACGTGCCCGTAGGTAATCCCGGCCTCGTTCGGCACCGCGAGCTGCGCCTGGGCCGGCGCGGCGAGGGCCAGCACGGCGACGACGGTCATCAGCCACTTCATTCTGCGTTCCTCCTCAGCGGCGCCGGCCGCTGTCCCGGGTCTCCTCGTTCGGTCGCGGCGTCAGGTAATGCCGGGCCGGCCGGCCCGCGGGTCGTCCCCTGGCGGCTCCGCTTGCCGCCCGTCCGACCCTCGAAGTGCCGGCGCCTGCCTGCACGAGATCGGCACGGTCATGCGCCGCGGACGCCCGACGGCGCGTCGGTCTGGAATTGTAGTGCATCGCCGCCGCTCCGTCGTCCGACGCGCGGGCGACCGCTCGGGAGGCCCGGCCGTCGTCCGGCGTCGGCCGATGTCCTCCGGCGCGGCGTCGTGATGCTATGGTAGGCGGCATGATGAATCGACTGCACCGGATCGCTGTTTCGGGCGTGCTCGTGTCGCTCGTGGTGGGCGCCGGCGCCGCGAGCCTCGGACAGGCCCAGCCGGCGTCGGCCGGCGGGGATGTCCCGCAGTTCCGCATCGACCCGTTCTGGGCGCGCGAGCTGCCCGACAACTGGATGCTCGGGCAGGTCTCGGGCATCGACGTCGACGCCGACGACCACGTCTGGGTCCTGCACCGGCCGCGCACGCTCGACGCCCGGCAGCGCGGCGAGGAGGGCATGTGCTGCGTGCCGGCGCCGCCGGTCATCGAGCTGGATCCGGAAGGCAACGTCCTGCGGTCGTGGGGCGGGCCCGGCGACGGCTACGAGTGGCCCGAGAGCGAGCACGGCATCCATATCGACCATCAGGGCCACGTCTGGGTCGGCGGCAACGCGGCCGGCGACGCCCACATCCTCAAATTCACCAAGGACGGCGAGTTCCTGCTCCAGATCGGCCGCGCCGGCCAGAGCGGCGGCAGCAACGACACCGCGAACCTGGGGCGCCCCGCCGGCATCCGGGTGGACCCCGAGACCAACGAGGTCTACGTGGCCGACGGGTACGGCAACCGCCGGGTCATCGTGTTCGACGCCGACACCGGCGAGTACCGCCGGCACTGGGGCGCCTACGGCGAGCGCCCCGACGACCGCCCGCTGCCCGCCTACGATCCCGACGCCGAGCCCATCCGCCACTACCGCAGCCCCGTCCACGACGTCGGCATCGCCCACGACGGGCTCGTCTATGTCGCCGACCGCACCAACAACCGGCTGCAGGTCTTCGACAAGCAGGGGACGTTCATCCGGGAGGCGTTCGTGCGCCCGGCGACTCTCGGCAGCGGGTCGGTCTCGGGCGTCACCCTGTCCGAAGACGCCGAGCAGCGCTGGCTGTACGTCCCGGACGGGACGAACAACGTCATCTGGATTCTCGACCGCGAGACCCTCGAGGTGCGCGGCCGCTTCGGCCGCCTCGGCAAGATGGCCGGCCAGTTCTACCGCCTGCACAACCTCGCCGTCGACTCGCGCGGCAACCTCTACACCACCGAGGTCAACGTCGGCCAGCGCGTGCAGAAGTTCGACCGCCTCGGCGGTTGAGCCCGCTCAGCCCCGGATGACGCGGGGCAACAGCATGTGGTGGCGGGGGCAGATGGAGACGGGGTTCTGGTAGGCGGCGGCGGTGAAGGCCTGCAGGTAGCCCCGCAGGTCGGCGAGGGCCACGACCTCGTCGACGAAGCCGTGGCGGGCGCAGTAGGCGGGCCGTGACGTCTCGTCGTAGCGGTCGACGAGCGCGTTCATGCGCTCGATGACGGGGTCGAGGGGGCGGCCGGCCGCGTGCTCCTTGGCGGCGCGGCGGGCGTAGGTGGCGACGGCCGCGGTCTCGCCGTGCATCACCTCGATCTCGGTGGCGGGGGTGCCGAGGGTGAACGCGTTGTGGCGGTTGGCGGTGGGGCCGCCCATGACGTAGTGGGCGGCCGCCGTGCCCTTCCGAAGCACCACCAGCATCATCGGCACGTCGGTCTGCTGGATCGAGTAGATGAGCGCCTGGCCGAGGCCGAGCACCTCGGCCTTCTCGGCCCGCTCGCCCACGTCGATGCCCGACGTGTCCTGGAACCACACGACGGGCAGGCGGTCGCGGCCGCACAGGGTGACGAACTCGTTCATCTTGACGAGCCCCTGCCGGTAGAGCTTGCCCCCCATGCCCGGGTAGTCGCCGTAGTCGGGATAGCCCTTCCCCAGATAGCCCTGCCGGTTGCCGATGCAGCCGACGAGCCGGCCGTCGACCTTGCACACCCCGGTGAACACCTCGGGGCCGTAGTCGGGCCGGAACTCGAGGCGCTCGCTGCCGTCGACGAGCCTGGCCAGCACGTCGTCGAAGTCGTAGACCTCCTTCTGGTTCGCCGGCAGCAGGTGGTACAGGTCGTCGGCGGGGAACGCGGGGGCCTTCGGCGGCGCCGCCCGGAAGAACTCGGGCCCGTAGGCGGGCATCGCCCGCATGTACTCCTTCAGCCCGTCGAGAACGCCGGTCTCCTCGTCGTAGACCCGCGTGAAGAACCCGGTGGCGTCGTGGTGGGTCGCGACGTCCCCGGGGGGGCGCGCGGTGAACTCTCGGGTCCGCGCGATCAGCTCCTCGACCATCGCGGCGTCGAACCCGCCCTTCGGGGCCATGCCCGAGACGATGCCGACCCCGCCCACCGCCATGTTGGCGTCCTTGTGGGCGAGCAGGATCGTCGGGCTGACCGACTGGTATCCCCCGCCCGCCGGGTTCGTCCCGTAGATGCCGGCGAGCACCGGAATGCCCGCCTGCTCGAGCTCGGCGTGCCGGAAGAACGGGGTCCCCGCGCCGCGCCGGTTGGCGTAGAACTTCTCCTGCTCGGGCAGCTTCGCCCCGCTGCAGTGCACGAGCCAGACGAGGGGCACGTTGAGCCGGCGCGCGAGGTCGGTCGCGCGCAGGATGTTCTCGGACTGCCCGGGCAGCCACGCCCCCGCCATGACCTTGTTGTCGAAGCCGATGACCACCGCCCAGCGGCCCTCGATGCGCCCCAGGCCGTCGACGACGTTGGTCACGCCCTCCTCGTTCTCGGCGGGGTTGTAGAGGGTGTGCAGGGGGCGCCACGTGCCGGGGTCCAGCAGGTACTCCAGCCGCTGGTAGACGGTCATCCAGCCCCGCTGGTTGATCTTCTCGGTCGGAAACCCGGCCTCCTCGGCCGCGCGAGCCGCCGCCGCGATCTCCGCTTCCGCTGCGCGCAGCGCCTCCGCGCTCGCCGCGGCCCGCTTCACCCGGCCCGGCTTCAAGGCCTTGCCGAACCGATCCATCGTCTCGAAATAGGGCTTCACTGCACGATCCTTCGATACCGCGAGCGGCCGCAACGGCCCCGTCGCGTCAGGCGCAGGGTTCTACCACCGAAGTGTCCGACATCGAACGAACGCCAAGCCAGCGGACAAGCCTGGAAGCAGGGTGGACCGGTCGACCCGTCCGCCAGCATGACGGCATCGAGCGGTGGCGCGGCCGGCCTGGACCAGCCATCCAGTCCGGGAGTCTTCCCCGCACTGGATGACGCAACCGACGGTCGCTCAGCGGTTCGGCGCGTGGCCGCAGGCGATGCCCGAGATGATGAGCTTCTGCACGTTCGACGTCCCCTCGACGACCTGCAGCGACTTCGCGTCGCGGTAGAGCCGTTCGGCCGGGTACTCCGTCGAGTAGCCGTACGACCCGTAGATCTTCATGCACTCGTTGGCCGCGTGCACCGCCGCCTCGCTCGCCTGCAGCTTGGCCAGCGACGTCTCGTACTGGTTCGGCCGCCCGTTGTCCTTCAGCCACGCGGCCCGGTAGACGAGCATCCGGGCCGCCTCGTGCTCGAGGGCCATCTCGGCAATCTGCGCCTGCACCATCTGGTGCTGCGAGATGGGCTTGCCGAACTGGGTCCGCTCGTTGGCGTAGCTCACCGCGGCGTCGAGGGCGGCGCCGGCGACCCCGAGGGCGCCCGCCGCGCACCCCAGCCGGGTGTTGTTGAGCTGCCACATGCAGATCTTGAACCCGTCGCCGGGCTCGCCGAGCAGGGCGTCCTTGGGGAGCCTGGTGCCGTGGAACGCCATCTCCCCGGTGGGCGCGCAGTGCAGGCCCAGCTTGGTGTCGATGTCGGTCGCCACGAAGTTCTCCACCTTCTTCGGCTCGAGAATGAACGCGCTCATGCCGCGGTGCCTGCTCTCCGGATCGGTCATGACGTAGAGCAGCCCCGCGTCGCCCTGGGTGGCGTTCGAGACCCAGATCTTGCTGCCGGTCAGCTCCCAGTGGTCGCCCCTGTCGCGGGCCACGGTGGTCATGCTCGCCACGTCGGAGCCGCTCTCGGGCTCGGTCATGCCGAAGAAGCCGATCTGCGTCCCCGCCACCCAGCCCGGGATGAACCGCTCCCGCTGCTCGGGGGTGCCGAACTTCGCCACCGTCAGCGCCGGCCCGAGGTTCTGCATGTTGAACGGGAGCCGCCACGACGCCGAGACCCTGGCGATCTGCTCGGCCATGAGCACCGATTCCATGAAGCCGAACCCCGTGCCTCCCAGCGATTCCGGCAGGGCGCACGAGAAGAAGCCGAGCTCGCCCATCCGCCGCACCCGGTCGAGGCGGAACTCGTGGTTCCTCTCCTCCTCCGCGAGGGTCGGCGCGATGTCGTTCTCGGCGAACTCGCGCGCCGTCTCCTGCACCAGCTTCTGCTCGTCCGTCAGCTCGAAGTCCATGCTCGTCGTCACTCCCCGATCGTCGCCAGCGGATCGTCCTCCTCGACCTGGTCGCCGACCGCGACCCGCAGCGCCGTCACCTTGCCGTCCGACGGCGCGTACACCACCGTCTCCATCTTCATCGCCTCGAGGACCAGCAGCTCGTCATCCTCCTCGACCGTGTCGCCGACCGCCACCGCGATCGACAGCACCCTCCCCGCCAGCGGGGCCGCCACGTCTTCCGCCATGTCGTCGTCCTTCCCTGCCTCAGCTTCCCGCCTCGTCCCGCGACCGCAGCTCGGCGGCTCCATCGCCCGCCTTCCGGCACGGACGCCATGTGCCGCTCCGCAGCCCCCCCGCCCGCCAACCGCCGCCCGATCCACGCTACCGCAGCATCGTCAGGAAGATGCCGGCCGCGATGACGGTGCCGATGACCCCCGCGAGGTTCGGCCCCATGGCGAACATCAGCAGGTAGTTCTTGCGGTCGGCCTCGGCCCCGACCTTGTGGGCGACGCGCGCCGCCATGGGCACCGCCGACACGCCGGCCGCCCCGACGAGCGGGTTGATCTTATCGCTGGTGAACAGGTTCATCGCCTTGGCGAGCAGCACCCCGCTCGCGGTGCCGAGGGCGAACGCGACGAGCCCGAGCGCGAAGATGAACAGCACGTCGGCCCGCAGGAACGTCGGCGCGTCCATCGTCGCCCCCACGCTCACCCCGAGGAGGATGGTGACGATGTTCATGAGGGCGTTCTGCGCGGTGTCGGTCAGCCGCTCGACCACCTTCGACTCGCGGAAGAGGTTGCCGAGCATGAACATGGCGATCAACGGCGCCGACGCGGGCACCAGCAGAATGATGCCCATCGCCGCCGCCACCGGGAAGACCAGCTTCTCGCGGGCGGTCACCTTGCGCGCCTTCCTCATCCGGATCCTGCGCTCGCCCTCCGTCGTCAGCAGCCGCATGATCGGCGGCTGGATGATGGGGACCAGGGCCATGTAGGAGTAGGCGGCGACGGCGCAGGCGCCGAGCAGCTCGGGGGCGAGCTGCGAGGCGAGGAAGATGGTGGTCGGCCCGTCGGCGCCGCCGATGATGCCGATGGCCGCGGCCTCCTCCAGGGTGAACCCGGCCGCGTGGGCCGCGAAGAACGTGACGTAGACGCCGCCCTGCGCCGCCGCCCCGAGGAAGATCAGCCGCGGCTGCGACAGCAGCGGGCCGAAGTCGGTGTGCGCGCCCAGCCCCAGGAAGATGAGCGGGGGGATGACCTCCCACTCGATGCCGTAGTGGTAGAAGCGCCAGATGAGGCCCTCGCCGGGGG
This sequence comes from Vicinamibacterales bacterium, assembly GCA_965261285.1. Lineage (GTDB taxonomy): Bacteria > Acidobacteriota > Vicinamibacteria > Vicinamibacterales > UBA8438 > JAJEEA01. Next base: position 2,541,336 of record OZ253457.1, read on the forward strand.
CCATCAACCCCGTCAGGGGCAGGTTGGCGACGAGGATGCCGAACCCGATGGGCAGCAGCAGCAGCGGCTCGTACTGGCGGCTTATCGCGAGGTGGATCAGGACGAGCCCGATCGCCCACATGACCACCATGCCCGGGGTGACGGCCAGGACGCCGAGCTGATCGAGGAACGCCACTAGTCGGAAGCCGGGTCGGCCGGGGTCGGCTCGCGGGCGGGTCGGCCGAGGACGGCGGCGAGAACGCGCATCAGGACGTACAGGACCGCGATGCCGGTGAAGACCCCGATGACGCCGTTGACGAAGATGTCGGTAGCCGTGGTCACCGGACGCTCCCCCGCCGTTCGCCCGGCGGGACCGCGACAATTATACGGTGTGCGTGCGCTTCGGGGGGCGGAGGCCGTGCGACCGCTGTCTCGCCCCACGCAACAGCCTCGATTCAGACCTGCATGCGTGTGCTTCGGGGGGCCGGACCCGGTGCGACGGAAGCACCGCGGCGGGCCGGCGAGAGCGGCCAGCCACCCATGTCGGGGGCAGGCGCCGCCGCGGGCCGGGCTATCATGATGGCCGATGTCAGCCGCGCGACGCCGGCGCTCCCGGCCGCCCAAACGGCACGCACCGTTCCCGGCCGCTCCCGGCCGGGCCGCCACCGCTTCCGGACCCGCCGGCACTGCTTCCAGCCTCCCGGTGTGGGCCGTTCCCGTGGGGCTGACCCTCGCGCTCCTCGCGGTGTCGCTGGCCCCGCGCGTGCAGTCGAACGCGGTCCTCGCCGGGTCGTTCCAGGCCGCCGCGGCGGCGCTGGCGATCTGGCAGGCGGTCCTCTGGCTGCGCCTGCGGGCGGAGCCGGCCGGCCGTTCGTTCCAGGTCGTCCTGCGGCCGCAGCACTACCTGCAGGCCGCCGTCCAGCTCTCGGTGTTCCTCTACTGGGGGTACTTCTGGCGGCCGGTCTACGACCACGCGTGGCTCCTCGTGGGCCAGCTCCTCTTCGCCTACGCGTTCGACTTGCTGCTCGCCTGGTCGCGCCGCGAGCGCTACACGCTGGGGTTCGGCCCGTTCCCCATCATCTTCAGCACCAACCTCTTCCTCTGGTTCCGCGACGACTGGTTCTACCTGCAGTTCGTGATGCTCGCGGCCGGCTTCATGGGCAAGGAGTTCGTGCGCTGGCGGCGCGACGGGCGCAGCACCCACATCTTCAACCCGTCCGCCTTCTCCCTCGGCCTGTTCTCGCTGATCCTGCTCGCGACCGGCACCACCGACCTGACGTGGGGCCAGGACATCGCCTCGACCCTCACCCTCGCCCCGCGCATCTATCTGTTCCTGTTCCTGATCGGGCTCGTCGTCATGTACGCGTTCTCGATCACCCTCGTCGCGGGCTCGGCCGCCATCGTCCTCTTCGGGTCGAGCGCGCTGTACTCGGCCGTCACCGGCGTTCCGTACTTCATCGACTCGGAGATTCCGAGCGCGGTGTTCCTGGGGCTGCACCTGCTCGTCACCGACCCGTCGACGTCGCCTCGGACGCCCCTCGGCAAGACGATCTTCGGGGCCCTGTACGGGGCGGGGGTGTTCGCGCTCTACGCGCTGCTGGGGGCGATGGGCCTCCCCACGTTCTACGACAAGCTGCTGTGCGTGCCGCTGCTGAACCTGAGCGTGCAGCAGATCGACAGGCTCGCGGCCGCCCTGCAGGCCCGGCGCAGAGCGGCGGCGCAGCCCGAGGGCACGCCGGCGAGGGCAGAGCGGCCCGAGGGCATGACGGCGCGCCGGCCGAAGGGAACGACGGTGCCGGCACCCGCCGGGCTGCTTCAATCCAACCCGCTCCACATGGCGGTGTGGGCGCTCTTCTTCGGCGCGATGACCGTGGCGGGAGCGACCGACGGCCGGCACCGCGGCGACACCGTCCCCTTCTGGCAGCAGGCTTGCGCCGACGGCCGGCCGCAGGCCTGCGCGCGGCTGATCCGGATCGAGACCAACTACTGCGGCGACAACGCGGGCTGGGCGTGCAACGAGCTCGGCCGGCACCACCGGGAGGGCACCGTGGTCGCCGCCGACCCCGAGCGCGCGCTCGAGTACTTCGCCCAGGCCTGCGAGCTGCGGTTCCAGGCCGGCTGCGTCAACCTGCTCGACCCGGCGTCGACGGTCCGGGCCGACCCGCGCGCCCTCGACCTCCGGCTGCTGCTCCGCGAGGCCGGCCCCAACCTGCTGGACATGCCCGAGCCGACGCTCTACGCGAGGGCCTGCGACCACGGCTGGTCGTTCGCCTGCCGGCCCTGACGTCGAACATGCGCACTGCTGCCACGCCGCCGGCCTCGAGTCGCCCACGGTCCGCTCACGGCAGGCCCGACCGCCGCGGCGGGGTGCCGCAACCACACTCCCCCGCTCGGCGTGGAACCTCCACCGCGGGTTGACAGGTCTCTGCCGATGTCCACCAGCACCGCTTCCCACGCTTCTCCGGGCACCGACACGCCGAGCGTCGTCGGACCCGCGGTCCTGGCCGCACTCGTCGTCTCGGCCGCCGTCTGGCTCGGGCTGCAGTCCGCCCCCGCCGAGGACGACGCGGCCGTCGCCGCGGCGCCGCCGGCCGCCGCGACCCCCGCCGACCTGCCGGGATTCCGCGCCGACGTCTGGTACCTGCCCGACGACGCGCAGCTCGGCTTCGTCGAGATCCCGGCCGGGCGGTTCTTCATGGGCGCCGATCCGTCCACCGACCCCGAGGCGTTCGACAACGAGCGCTGGTCTGCCGCCTCCGCCCAGGGGACGGTCGACCTTGCCGCCTACTTCATCGGCCGCTACGAGGTCACCGTCGCGCAGTTCGCGGCCTTCGCGACCGCGACCGGGTTCGCGGCCGATTCCCAGGCCTTCGAGGCCCTCCCCGACCGTCCCGTCGCGAACGTGTCGTGGCCCGACGCCCTGGCCTACTGCCGATGGCTCGATGGCGCGCTGCGGAGCGCACTGCAGACACCTCCGGCGCTGAGCGAGCGCCTCCAGGCCGGGTGGCACGTCACGCTGCCGACGGAAGCGCAGTGGGAGAAGGCGGCGCGCGGGACGGACGGGCGGCGCTATCCGTGGGGCGACGAGATGCGCCGGGACCGAGCCGCACCCCAGACCGCGGCCCCCGGCCCGGCCGGCGGCTTCCCGTGCCCTGAATGCGCCTTCGGACTGCGGGACATGAGCGGGAGCGTATGGGAGTGGACGCGGAGCCCCTTGCGGCCCTACCCGTTCGACGACGCGAACCGTGGAGATCTCGATGCCGACGCCCTGTGGGTCATGCGGGGCGGCTCGTTCACCGACCCGCCCCGCAACCTGCGCGTGACGACCCGCGGCGGCGCCGACCCGGGTGCCCGTCGGCCCTTCATCGGCTTCCGGGTCGCCCTCTCGCCGCCCCGGCCCTGATCCGACCACTCCCGAGGAATCCGGACGGGTCTCCCCGTCATGCTCCATCTCGGCGCTGCTCGCCGTGGCGCTCGCGCTCCTGCTCGGCCGCGCTCGCCCAGAAGGTCAACACCAGATTGGCCAGCGCATACCAGAGCAGGAAGGAGGACGACGCCCCGGCCTCCCGGGTGAACTCGAGGTGGAGGAAGACAACGAAGAGCGCCAATGCGCAGAGCCCCGAGGGGCGCCGCATGCGGGCCTTCGTCTTTGGCCAACCCATGCCTGCTCTTCGGGCCGGCCGTTGCGCGGACGCCCTCCGAGGCCGCCCGGCACCCTCACGAGGCCGCGGCTGCGCGTCGGACGCGGGCCGCCGTCAGTCGCGCGCCCCGGCCTCGGCGGCGAGCCGCGCGTCCTCCTCGAGGACCCGGGCGCCGCGCAGGATGCCGCCGAACGAGTAGTTCGCCTCGTGGCAGGCGTACTCGTAGACCCGGTCGTCCGAGGCGGGCCAGATGTACTCGCCGCTCCAGGGGGCGGTCCACACCGTGGGGTCGTCCACCGTGAACTGGTAGAGCAGCGTGTCGGCGTCGAGGCGGGTGAACCGCTCGACGACGTGGAGGTTGCGCGACGCGGCGCCGAACGACGGGTTGTCGGTGAAGTTGGTGGTGTCGACGACGAGGGTGTCGCCTTCCCAGTGGCCGACCGAGTCGCCCAGCCAGCTTCGGATCTCCGGGGGGTTGTGCTCCGCGTTCATGCGGACGATGCGGGCGTCGTGCACCATCTCGACCAGGATCACCACCGTGTCCTCGGTCTGCACGATGCGCTTCATGTTGTTGTAGAGCACCGAGAGCATCGGGGGGCCCGCCGTCGACCCGAACCCCATGAGGCACCGCTCGGCGTGCGGGCGCTGCTCGGGGTTGTCGTAGGGGCCGGGCGCCTCGAGGTCGTCGTCGAGCCACCACGCGGTGCCGTCGTTGGGCCGCCCGAGGCCCGCGCGCGCCGCCCTGGCCGCGCGCGCTCTCTCGGTCAGGGGCGGCTGCCGGCCGTTCGGGGGGTCGGTGATGATGGAGGTGCGGACGAGGCCGTCGATCTGGAACGCCGCTTCGCCGCGGTCGATCCAGAAGGTGTTGTAGCCGCCGACGTTCCCGGCCGCGCCGCCCGATCCGTCGCCGCCGACGGGCGGCGCCTCCCGGTTGCCGTCGCCGGTCTCGAACCCGGCCCGCTGCTGCTCCGCCCGCGCCGCCGCGCGCTCGTCCGAGCCGGCCGGAGCGAGGCCGAACACGCGGGCGAGCCCGTCGGGGTCGGACGCGATGATCGCGGCCTCTTCCTGGGTCAGGGTCAGCCGGTCGCCGAACTCCCGCGGCCGCTGCAGCGGGGTCACGGTGGCGGTGTCGTAGGTGCCCGACAGATCCGGGCGGCCCGACGGAGTGCGGGGAACGTCGGAACCGGCCTGGGCCGACACGTCATGGGGTCCCGCCGCCCAGATCAGGCCGGCAAGGCCGAGACAGAGGGCGATTCGACGAGGCATGGCACGCTCCTTCCGTGTTGAACCGATACCGCCCGAACTGCCGAAGGCGGCCGGCCAGCCCGCCGCCTGCCGCGCAGGATCCCACCTCAGTTGCTCGCTCGCAACGCCGTCAGCCCGCGCTGGAACAGACGCTCGATCTGGGTGCTGGTGCGGAAGTCGGCGAGTATCTCCGCGCGGCGGCTCGTGCGCAGGCTCCCGATGATGAACCGCAACGTCGTCGACATCACCGTGCCCTCTTCGGTGCCGGTCGCCGCGAACCGGCGCTGGAAGTCCCGCAGCGTGGTAGCGAAAGCGGGCTCGTGCCAGCGCTCCACCCCCGGCTCGAGGCGTACGAACTCCTCGAGCACCGCCACGAACTCGGCCGGCGGCGGCCGGTGCCAGAACGACACGTCGGGCCCGAACTCCTCGACGTACGACGGCAGATAGACGTTCGCCCCGGCCGGCACCCGCCGCACCAGCGCCGGATTGAACCGCTTCAGCTCATCGGTCGACAGTCCGGTCTTCCGGCGCAGCTCGTCGATCGACAGGCTGCGCGGCGTGCGCATCGCGAAGATCGGCGCCTGCGGCGTGTTGGCCGTCAACCGGGCGACGTTGACGGCGTTGCCGAACACCATCTCGGAATACAGGTACGACACGGGACCGTAGGTGCGGAACAGATTGCGGAAACGCCGAATGGAGACGCCCCGCAGGTCGCGCGCGTATCGCGACCCCAGAAAATACTGCTCGCGGGTATCGTCTCCCCCCAGCCGCATGCCGTTGATGACCACCCGGCCGACGTTGACCCCGCCCGCGTGATGCTCGGACAGGGCCGGAATGAAGCTGCCGTACATCGTGGCCAGGATGGTGAGATGCGCCGCGCAGTACGGCGCCTGCGTCGTCTGGTTGTACACCTCGATGACGTTCGGATCGAGCCGGTCCAGCGAGTTCCAGTTGCGCCGCAACCACTGGCAGAAGCCGAGGGCGTCCGCCCGCGACCGCGCCCTGCCGTTCAGCCCCGACTCCAGCAGCGCCTTGGCCAGACCCACGTCGGGAGGCACACCGAACCGCTCGTAGATCGTCGCCCATTCCTCGAGGAAGCGACCGTAGCGCTCGGCGTTCGGGGCGATGAACCCTCCCCGCGTGGCGTTGTGGATGACCCGTCCCCCGGCCAGCGGCTCCAGCAGCTCGGCGACGCGGTCCCGCCGGCGCCCCAGGGGCGACGGCAGCCGGACCCCGTCGAGGGCCGCCCGGAGGGCCGGCTCGTACCAGACGCCCTCCTCGGCCCAGTTGCGGGCATTCGTCGGGAACGAGGCCAGCAGGCGGCCGTCGACCCCGCTCGCAAAGAGGATGCGGCCGTCCGGAATCATGAAGACGTGCTCCCAGAACGGGTGCGCGGGGCGATGCTCGGCCATCGCCGCGAGGTCCGCCTGGTGGCGGGCGACCAGGAACGGCGTCGCCGCCGGCTCCACCGGCTCCTGCGGCCCGCCCGCCTGTGCCGCCCCGGCTGCGGCCTGCCCCGCCGCCGGCTCCCCGGCAGGCTCACCCTGCGCCTGCACGGGCGCCGCCGGCTGATCCTGAGCCGGCTGCGCACGCAGCACCGACCTGTCCGGTCCTCCCGCCGATGCGAGGACCACGACGATTCCGGCGAGCGCGGCGAGGCCGCGAAGGATGCCGATGCGGTTCACGACGACGAACAGTTGCCTCTCCATGTCGCCCCCCAGCCAGACAACACGGATCGACCTATGGCCTCACCCGCATGTACTTCTGAATCTTCCGAGGCCGCGGCTCGCCGCCGTAGATGTTGCCCTCGCCGTCGACGGCCACGAACTCGGCCCCGTTGCCGGCGGGGTCGCGGGGGTCGCCCCACGGATAGAGGATGAACTCGGTCACCCAGCCGGTGGCCACCTCGCCGATGCGGATGCCCATCTCCCAGCCGGGGTTCTGCAGATCGTCCGACTCGGAGTCGGCCACGAAGATGCGCCCGTGGTCGTCGAAGGCGATGCCGCTCGGGCGCCCGAACTGAGTCCACTGCGCGAGGAAGTTGCCCTCCTGGTCGAAGATCTGGACGCGGTTGTTCGACCGGTCGCCGACGAAGACGCGCCCGTCGTCGTAGATGTCGATCGCGTGGAGGGTGCGGAACTCGCCCGGCGCGTAACCGGTCTGGCCCCACTCCATGAGGTAGGTGCCGTCCTTGTCGAACTTCACGACCCGGTTGTTGGTATCGTTGGCGTGGCCGTCGGCGATGAAGATGTCGCCGTTGTCGGCAACCGCGACGTCGGCCGGCCCGTTGAAGTGGTCGGGGCCGTCGCCTGCCTGGCCGGGGGTGCCGAGGGTCATCAGCACCTCGCCGGTGGGGCTGAACTTGACGACATAGTGCCCGCGGTCATCCCCCTCCGGAGTCCGGGCCTCGGACACCGCGTCGGTGACGTAAACGTTGCCGTCGTCGTCGACGTCGAGGCCGTGCGGCCAGATGAACATCCCGCCGCCGAAGCTGTCGACGGTGTTGCCGTCCAGGTCGAACTTGACGACGGAGTCGAGGTCCGAGTCGAGGCACTCGAAGCCGAAGAACTCGCCGGGTGCGTCGCACCGGATGACCGCCCACAGGTGCTCGCCGTCCGGATCCATGGTGACCTTGCCGACCGCGCCCATCTCCCGGCCCTCGGGCAGCTTCGCCCAGCCCTCGACCTGTCGATACGGATTGGGCAGCACCTGGGCCCGCTGCACGCTGGTTGCGACCACCGCGAGGGCCACCGCCACGAACACCACGTTCAGGACTGTTCTCGACATCCTCATACCTCGCTCACGGAAATGGACCGACCCCCGACCGGCGTTGCGACCGGCCGACGGCACGCGGCGCCGCGGTCCGCAACGGGTCGGGAAGACCGGGACCGCGCTCGTTGGGGCCCCATTATACTCTCGGCGTGCCGCGGGAGATCCGACATCGCTCCGCCGTCCCCCGCTGGTCGCACCGGGACCCGGTCGAGGGCGGCAATCCGTTCGCCGACGGCGACCCGCGGCGCGAGATCTGGGACGCCGCCACCCGCGCGGCGAGGCGGGCGCTGGAACGCTGCGACGCCCATGTCGCGGCCACCGCCCGGGTCACCCTCGACCCGCTCGTCTACCGCGCGCAGTTGATCGACCTCGCGCTCCGGCGCTTCGACACCTGGGCCGAGCGCGCCCTGTCGGTGGTGTCGAGCGAAGACCAGCTCGACGACTACCGCCGGTGGCTCGACGCCTACGTGGGAAACTGGCTGGGCTACGTCGCCGACACCTGCCCGCGGGTCGAGACGGGGGACGAGCTGCCTTCCCGGCTCGACGCGGCGCGCAGGCGCTGGCTGGGGGCGGGGCGCGCGGCGGCGGAACGAGCCGCCGCGCGCTGATTCACGTCACTGATTCACGTCACTGCTGCTCGTCGCCGGTGTCCTCCTCCATCAGGTAGTCCCAGTGGCGTGCGGCTTGGCCGAGGATCGGCGCGAGGTCGCCGGCCAGCAGGTAGCCCTGGTCGACGAGGGCCAGCGCCGCCTCGGTCACCAGGCCGAGATAGGCGGCGCGGCTGCCGTAGCGCTCCTCGATGGAGCGGCGCGAGTCGCCCATGCGCTCCCGGTCCTCGGCCGTCAGCGGGAACGGGATGTACGACCCCTGCATGCTCGACAGCACGTCGGTCGGACCGGCGCCCTCGCGGAACAGGTTCCAGCCGGTGTAGGTGGCCAGCGGCACCGCGACCTCGGGCATCATCAGCCCGCCCGTCTCGTTGCCGTCGGCGTCGACCGCCGGCACCAGGGCCGGAAACGCGGAAAGCACCTCGGGCGGCTGCTCCGTCACGATGCCCCGCGTCCGGAACTCGGGGCCGTAGACGGCGCGGTACGCGAGGTGCGGCTCGGCCGGCTGGCCGACGCCGGGGAGCTCGGGGAAGCCCACCGCGTCCCACGCGACGAGGTCGCCGTCGGCGATGCGCGGGTAAACGCTGGCCGGGGGCAGCGCCGTCTCGTCGGCGACCCACCCGTTCATCGCCAGCACCAGCGGGCGCAGGAACCACGAGTAGTCGTTGGGGTTGCTCGGCTGCTGGCCGCTCGTGCGGCGCGGCGGGAAGCGGCCGGGGCCGTGCTGCCCGCCCGCGAACGAGTAGATGCGCACGTTGTCCATCAGGGGGGCGTCGGCCGACCCGTCGATGGTGGTGTGGATGAGCGACGCCGCCCGCCCCCAGTACTCGTAGGACGAGTTCGTGTAGAAGACCTTCGGCATGTGGCCGGGCTGGATGGCCGAGAGCAGCCCGTCCTGCATGTCCGTCTCGGGGTCGTGCTGCGTGACGTCGGTGAACGGGAAGATGTCGCTCGGGTAGAGCTTGTTCAGGAACGGGTGCCCGTCGCGCGACGGCTGCGCGAAGCGGTGGTTGAAGCTGCCGCGCCCGCCCCCGGCGACGTGCGACATGATGCCGTCGAACGCCCGCCGGTCCCGCTCGTCGCGGTTGTAGCCGTGGTAGAGGAACGTGCGCAGGAAGCGCCCGCTCTGCGACACCCCCCAGGCGATGGCGTGGTCGATCGAGCCCGCCGACAGCCCCAGCTCGGGGCTCTCGCCGTACTTCATCCGCGAGACCATGTCGCGCACCGCGGCCGGCCCGAGGCCGACCAGGGCGGGGTCCTTGGCCACGTAGACGATGTCGTAGAGCTTGTGCGGCTCGAAGCCGCCCTCCAGGTACACGCGGGTCGGGTCGTCGACGATCTCGCCGTTCGCCTCGCGCCGCGCGAAGCGCCACTGGTCGCGCGGCACCACCCGCCGCGGCTGGCCGGCGCCGTCGCGGACGGTCATCACGTTGGCGGGGTCGTCGGGGTCGGCGACCTCGTAGGCGATGTGGCTCCGGTCGGCGAGCGACCGGTCGAAGGTGCGCTCGTTCACCACCACCTCGCTCCGCACCAGCCCGGTGATGGTGGCCCCGTCGTCGGTCGCGACCGGCGTGTGCAGCCGCATCTGGCCCTCGCGCACCGGCACGTCGAACTGCCAGCCGAGCCACAGCAGCGAGAAGCCGTTCTCGAGCAGGAACCCGTCGCCCATCTCGGCGGCGGTGCGCGGGGCGCGGCTGCCGGCGGCGTTGTTGAAGTAGCCGAGCATGCCCTTGCCGCCGCGGTTCGACACCTCGTAGAGGACGGTGCCGTTGCCGCGCGCGGCGTCGACCGGCTTCAGGAGGTAGAAGTTGGAGCGGAACTCGACCATGCCGCGGTCGTTCCGGGGCGCGAGGTCGATGTCGGTGACGACGCGGTTGGCGGGGTTGGCGGGGTCGACCTCGAAGTGCACCATGCCGCTCAACGCCTCGTAGGGGCCAGCCAGGCCGTAGGCGCGGCCGTCCGCGACGTCGTGGCGGGCGTCGACCTCGATGCGCACCACGTCGGCCGACGCGGCGCCGGCGAGCAGCAGGAACACGGTGGCGAGCGCGGAAACAGGACGGGTCATGTCAGCTCCTCCCGGTCCGGAATGGTCCGGCGCTATTCGGCTTCTGAACACGCCAATCATAGATCGACCACGCTGTCCCGCGCGCGCCGGCCAAGTCGCGGTCCGAACCGCCTCGCGTGCGGACCCGTTCGTGACCCCGAAGACCGAGTGACGCTACCTGCGGGGCCGCCGACTGCTAGAATGCGGCGGGAGCGACTCGTAGCCCCCTGCGAGGAACGATGGCCTTGACCACCGGGACCGCCGTGGTGACCGTCGATCGCCCCGCGCGCCCGGCCGCCGTGTTCCCGGAGCCGGACGTCCTGGACGGCGAGCCGGTGTTCTCCGACTTCAGCGTGCCCGTACGCGACCTGTTCATCTGAAGTGCACCCATGTTCCTGACCCGAAAAGCGTTGCCGCGACGGACGATGCTGCGCGGGCTCGGCGCCTCGCTCGCCCTGCCCCTGCTCGACGGCATGGTCCCGGCGTTCGCGGCCATCCGCACCACCGCGGCGCGGCCGGTGCGCCGGCTCGGCGTGGTGTACGTGCCGAACGGCATGATGATGGAGCACTGGGTGCCGGCGGCCGAGGGCGCCGCCTTCGACTTCCCCGCCATCCTGCAGCCGCTCGAGCCGTTGCGGCGCCACGTGCAGGTGCTGTCCGGCATGCACGGCGCGGCCGGGCCGGGACCGCATCCGCGGGCGTCGACGCGGTTCCTGACCGGCGTGCCCGCCAAGCGGGAGGACGGGGCCGACGTCCTCGCCAGCGTGTCGATGGACCAGATCGCGGGCCGCGTCCTCGGACGCGAGACCCAGCTCGCGACGCTGGAGCTGGCCATCGACGGCCGCGACTTCGCGGGCTCGTGCGGCCTCGGCTTCAGTTGCGCCTACACCAACACCATCGCGTGGGCCGACGAGACGACCCCGCTGCCGATGGAGAACAACCCGCGCATCGTGTTCGAGCGGCTGTTCGGCGACGCCGGCAGCACCGACGCTGCGGTCCGGCAGGCGCGGCGCCGCAAGGACGCGAGCCTGCTCGACTCGGTGCGCGAGCGCACGCGCGACCTCGCCCGCGGGCTGGGGCCGCAGGACAACCTCAAGCTCGACCAGTACCTGGACGCGGTGCGCGACGTCGAGCGGCGGATCCGGACGGCGGAGGCGCAGGCCGACCGCGATCTGCCGGTGGTCGCCCGGCCGGAGGGCGTCCCCGACACCTTCCGCGAGCACGCGAAGCTGATGTTCGACCTGCTGGCGCTGGCCTTCGAGACCGACCTCACACGGGTCGGCACCTTCATGCTGGGGCGCGAGCTGACCGGCCGCACCTACGCCGAGATCGGGGTGCCCGACGCCCACCACCCCATCTCGCACCACCAGCGCGACCCCGAGAAGCTGGCCAAGCTGACCAGGATCAACCTCTACCACGTGCAGCTCTTCGCCGGCTTCCTCGAGCGGCTGCGCGAGACCCCCGACGGCGACGGCTCGCTGCTCGACCACGCGATGATCGTCTACGGCGCGGGCATGGCCGACAGCAACGCCCACGCCTCGGACAATCTGCCGGTGCTCCTCGCCGGCAGCGGGGCGGGCCCCGGCGGACGCCACGTGCGCCACCCCGCCGACACCCCCCTCGCCAACCTGCACCTGACCCTGCTCGATCGCCTCGGGGTGCCGGTCGAGTCGCTCGGCCACGCCACCGGCCCGCTGCCGCTCGCAGGGGGCGCGGGCTGAGCACGGAGCCTCCGAACCCGAACGGCCGTCCAATCGGGAGCGTAAACGCCGTCCAATCGGGAGCATAAACGCCGTCCAATCGGGAGCATAAACGCCGTCCATCTGGTATCGTAGAGGGCGTGGAGTATCGTCCGCGGCTCGTGGACGCCGAGCTCGACGCGCTCCTCGAGGGGCTGCCGGCAGTGTCCCTGGAAGGCCCCAAGGCCGTCGGCAAGACCGCGACTGCACTGCGCCGAGCCCGGACCGTCCACCGCCTGGACGACCCCGGTCAGCTCGAGATCGTCCGCGGTGCGCCAGAGCGTCTCACCACCGGCGAGCCGCCCATCCTCGTCGATGAGTGGCAGCGGCTGCCGGCATCCTGGGACCTCGTGCGGCGGGCCGTCGACCGTGACCCCCGCCCGTCGCGGTTCCTGCTGACCGGGTCCGCCGCACCGAGCCACGCGCCGACGCACTCCGGCGCCGGCCGCATCGTCACCGTGCGCATGCGTCCGATGGCGCTCGCGGAACGTGGGATCGCCACGCCCACGGTGCGTCTCGCCGCTCTTCTCCAGGGTGACAGACCGGCGCTCGACGGCGCCACCCGCCTCACCTTGACCGACTACGCGGAAGAGATCACGCGGTCGGGCTTCCCGGCGCTGCGGAGCTACACCGGCCGCCTGCTTCGCGCCCAGCTCGACGGCTATGTCGACCGCATCGTGGAAAGGGAGTTCGTCGAGCTCGGCAAGCCCGTGCGGAACCCCGGCGCGCTACGCCGGTGGCTCGCCGCCTACGCCGCCGCCTCGTCAACGACCGCCTCCTACGAGGCGATCCGCGACGCCGCCTCCGCTGGCGAATCCGACAAGCCGGCGAAGACGACCACCCATCCCTACCGGGTGGCCCTGGAGCAACTGTGGATCATCGAACCGCTTCCCGCCTGGGCGCCCACCCGGAACCGGCTGCGACGACTGGCGGCCGCCCCCGTGCACCAGCTCGCCGACCCCGCGCTGGCCGCCCGGCTCCTCGGCATCGACGCCGGAGGGCTCGTGGACGGCGCTCCCGCCGGGCCTCTCGTCCCGCGCGAGGGCACGCTCCTCGGCGCCCTGTTCGAATCGCTGGTCACGCTCTCGGTCCGAACCTACGCCCAGACCAACGAGGCCCGCGTCGGACACCTCCGGACCCGCGGCGGCGAGCACGAGGTCGACCTCATCGTCGAGCGCCGCGACGGCCGCGTCGTCGCCCTCGAGGTGAAGCTCTCGGCGACCGTCGACGACGCGGACACCCGACACCTCCGCTGGCTCGCCGACCGCCTCGGCCCCGACCTGCTCGACGCCGCCGTCATCACCACCGGCCGCGAGGCCTACCGGCGCGCCGACGGCATCGGCGTCATTCCTGCCGGCCTGCTGACCGCCTGACGCCCCGGATCTCCTCAATCGGCTGGCGCTGCAGAAACTGGTCGAACAGCGGCACGGTGAAGTCGACTCTGCCCTCCCGCGGCGAATAGCAGAGTCCCTTGCCGATCAGGGAATCGCGGAGCCGTTTCGTGACGTCCTCGACGCTTGTGGCGAGCGCCTGCTGCGCCTTGATGTCCGCGGCCGCTCTCCCGATCCAGGAGTCGTCATCGCTCCACGTCTCGATGGCGCGGGCGACCTGAACGTGGTCGGGCGCCTCTCCCAACGACGCCATGACGGCGAGGTAGGCCTGTTCCTCCCGGCTGGTCCGGTCCATGCGGACGCGGAAGAACCCCGCATCCAGCTCTCCGGTGGCGCGTGGCACGGCAGCCGCCACGTCGGCGGCCGTGATCTCATCCGGACCGCCCGCTGCGTCCCAGGCGTGCTTGCCGAACTCCTGAATGAAGTAGGGATAGCCCCTGGTCTCGGCCAGGATCCGGTCGAGCGCCTCCTCCTCCCACCGGACCCCTTCCGCCTCTGCCGGCAGCACCAGAGCCGCCCGCGCATCCGCATCCGCGAGGCTATTGATCGTCCGGAAGTGAAAGAGCCGTTCGGCGTACGTCTTGGCCTCGCCGACGAGCCGGGGAACCGTCGGCAGGCCCGCGGCGGCGGCCATGACCGGCAACTGCTCCTGACTCACCCGATGCAAGGCCACCATCAGGGCGCCGAGATGTTCCCGGGGCAGGTTCTGGACCTCGTCGAGCGTGACCAGAACCCCGACGCCCCGTTCCCGCGCCACCGCGCCAATCTCGAGGAGGAGTCCGGCCAGATCTCGATCGAGCAATCCCGAGTCGGCAGGGCCGGGGACGGGATCCAGGCCGACGACCACGTCTCCTCCATCCGGCAGCTTCCACTTGAGCTGAAACGACTTGAGCACGCCCAGGGCCTGGCGCGCGCGCTCCGCCATGCGTCTGCCGCGTGACAGCGCCCGCAGCACGGCATGCGCGAGTGCGCTCATCTCCTCGACGAACTTCAGCCCTTCGGTGCTCTCGATCGCGTGATGCACCCACCGGTGACGGTCGGCCAAGCGGCCGAACTCCCTCAACAGCACCGTCTTGCCCACCCCCCGCAACCCGGTAAGCAGCATGCTGCGTTCCGGCTTCCCCAGAGCGAAGCGCTGGATGGCGACGTCGCAGGTCGCGAGCTCCGAATCGCGGCCCACCAGCGCCGGCGGCGGCGCGCCGGCGCCCGGACTGTAGGGGTTGCGGACCGGATCCATGGCGCCGTCCTGCACTATTCGTTCAGCGACCGCGACTACGTCCTGTAACCCATGCAGGCAACAACCGCCCCAACCGACGCCGGATCTCGTAGTCGGCCAAGCCCCGCAACTGTCGGACATCGGCTTCGACCTGAGTTTCTCCAGCATTCCTGACGCGGGCCTCCATGCCATCCAGCAAGCGGGTCCAGCCGGTCACCATCAGGTAGCGACAGCTGTCGCCCACCCGCACGCACTTCCCCTCGGCGTCCACCTCCGACAATCTGCCCGCAGACTCCGCACGCTTGCGCAACTTAGGCCACAACGTCCCCACCCGGTCGTCTGGCACGAGGAACAGCACCACGGCCGGCCCATCGCGAGCCAACAACCTGAGGTACGCATTGGGCTGCGCGCGCGTGAGGCCAGCCCAGAATTTGACCTCGACGATCACTCTTCTTCTTGCCGCCCCATCCACACCAACCAGATCCGGTCTTGCTCTGCGCCGACCAAGTACCGGCTGCGTGTGCACGCTGACTAAGGGCGCCACGTCCTGCACGCCCGACCGTATCACGTCATCGAGTGCTTCCCTCGCACTGGCGGATGTGTTCAGAATATCCGCCAGGACCTCCGTAGATGCGTCCTCCCGCTGGCGAATAAATCGAGCCAAGCGCGCCAGCAGGGGAACATGAGAATGGGGTTCCGGTCCATCCGGGGCTGGGGAGAGGAGATTGATCTCTGCTGGGGCCGTTGGGGCTTCCCCGCCGTCAGGGTCAGCAAGCCTGGCGGGAGCTCTTTCGAGAAGAGATCGAGCCTCGTCTATCGCTTGCGCCACCCGCCGCGCGTCGGCCGGCGTCAACGTGGTCTTGACCGCCGTCCTGCGAAGCTGCACCTTGAACGGCACCGTTCCGGAGTCGCCTGCGCTTTCGGCATCCGCCCTCAATCGGTCGGCTTTGTATCTTGCCTCGCCGAGATCGTGGCCGTTGAACTTCGCTCCCAGGCTCCAGGGGCGATGCAATCCGCCGATCCGAATCTGCACCGAGAGCCAGGCGACCTCGTCGTCGTCACGTCTTGCCAGGACAGGGCGCACGAACACCGGCTTGTGCGTTCCTTCGACGACCTGCGTGTCTTCGGCCCATTTGGGCCAAGGGTCGTTCTCGGGAACTTCAATCACGCGCATGATTGACCTCATGCCGGAGGCGGCCTCTCCCGGCCGGACACGACATCCAACCGGGAGAGCGAATCGCCCTGGGCTGGCCGGGGACTGGTCGGGTGCGTAGCGGTTCCGAACACCCGCGGAGCGAGCACGCCATACGTTGCGTACGAAGGCTCACTCACGAGCCGCGGTTCTCGGCCCCGACACCTACCCGCCCAGCGGCAGCACGAAGCGCCAGCCCTCGTCGAGGCGCTGCTGCAGGCGGCTCGCGCCGTCGCCGATGCCGCAGATCACCCGGTCCTGGGCCTGGCACGCCTCGAGCACGGTCTCGAACACGGCGTCGACCTCGGGGTGGTTGCGGTCGGGCGGGTTGGGGCCCAGGCCGAGGTCGATGGCCATGTCGCCGGGCACGACCATGATGGCGCTGACCGGGGCGGCCAGGATGTCCTGGATGTTGTCGACCGCCTCCTGCGACTCGATCATCGCCACCGCGAACAGCTCGCCGTCGGGGTTGAGCGGCCACACGTCGGCCACGGCGTGGTACTCGACGCTGTTCAGACCCCACAGGCGCGTCGCGCCGCCCGGCCCCCACCCGCGCTCGCCGCGGGGCTCGGGCGCGGACGAACCGCGGGCCGGCGGGTAGCGCATCGCCTGAACGAGGCGCACCGCCTCCTCGCCCCGGTCGACGTGGGGCAGGATGATGCCGAACCCGCCGAGGTCGAGGACCTGCTTGACCGCCCACTTGAAGTCCTCGTCGCCGTCCTGCGGAATGCGGATGAGCGGCGTCAGGCTCAGCCGGCCGTCGGCGTCGCGATCCTCGCTCATCTCCGCCAGCACCCGCTGCACGCGCTCGCCGGAGAACGGCGAGTGCTCCATGTCGACGAAGCGCCACTCCCGGTTGGCGATCGCCGCACCGCCGGCCTCCAGCGCCTCGATCACCTTGTTGAGCCGCCCGCCGTCCTGCGCGTCGGCCGGCGCCGCCGCGAGACCGGCAGTGACCGCGACCGCCGCCGCCAGCACGAGCCCCATCCATCCGCGCCGCCTCGTCTGTTGCTGTCTCATGGGAACCTCCCCGCCCGCCCGGCCCGTTTCCGCACCGGATCGAAGGGAACCGATGTCCAAGAGCCTCTGGCGAGAGCCCCGTCGGCTCCGCCACGAACTCATCGTCCGCCATCGCATCGAGCGTGCCGGTGGATTGTACGCGGCGGGTCGAAGCCCCCGCAAACCGCAACAGGCCGGCCCGACCGCGACCGCGGCGGGCGCCCGCTTGCGCCGGTCGTCGGTGCCGGCTTGCACCCGCCGGCCGTCCCGGGTCACCATATCGGCCGGCAGCGACCCGGCCGCAGCGTGCGGCCCCGGTCGAGCCGCCCCAAATCGGGGAAGGGCGGGCGCGGAACCCCGCAAAAGCGAGCGCGGACGCCGCGTTCCGTCGACCCGCCGCCCCGACCGCTTCGAAAGGACGCATATGGCTCAGGTTTCCATCACCGTCAACGGCAGGCAGCGCACCGCCGAGGTCGAGCCGCGCCTGCTGCTGGTGCACTTCCTGCGGGAGCACCTCGACCTGACCGGCACCCACGTGGGCTGCGACACCAGCCAGTGCGGCGCGTGCACGGTGCTCGTCGACGGCCGCAGCGCCAAGTCGTGCACCATCTTCGCGGTGCAGGCGGACGGGTCCGAGGTCACCACCATCGAGGGGCTGGCCAAGGGCGACGACCTCCATCCCCTGCAGGACGGGTTCTGGGAGGAGCACGGGCTGCAGTGCGGCTACTGCACGCCGGGGATGATCATGTCCTCCGTGAACCTCCTCGAGGACAATCCGTCGCCCACCGAGGCGCAGATCCGCGAGGGGCTCGACGGCAACTTCTGCCGCTGCACCGGCTACCAGCACATCGTCAACGCCGTGCAGAACGCGGCCGCGCGGAGGTCGTCATGAGCGCGGCTCCGGTCCTGCCGAAGCTCGTGGGCGAGCGCGTCAAGCGGCGCGAGGATCCGCGGCTCATCCAGGGTCACGGCACCTACGTCGACGACGTGAAGATCTTCGGCCTGCGGCACGCCGCCTTCAAGCGCAGCGACGTCGCCCACGGCCGCATCCGCTCGATCGACACGAGCGCGGCCGAGGCCATGGACGGCGTCGAGGCGGTGTTCACCGGCGCCCAGATCGCCGAGTTCCTCGACCCGATGCCCATCGGCACCCCGTTCCCCTCGCCCGAGCACCGCGCCGTCGCGACCGACGTGGTGCGCTACGTCGGCGAGCCGGTGGCGGTGGTGGTGGCCGCGGACCGCTACACGGCCCGCGACGCCGCCGACGCCATCGTCGTCGACTACGACGCCCGGCCCGCCGTCGTCGATCCCGAGGTGGCGATGACCGGCCACCCGACGGTGATCCACGCCGACTTCGACAACAACCTCGCGGTGCCCCTGGTGCCGAGCGGCACCGGCGTCTCGCCCGACGGCAAGACGGTGGACGACAGCGCCGTCGACAAGGCGTTCGCCGACGCCGACGTCGTGGTGTCGCAGCGCATGGTGAACCAGCGCCTCGCCCCCACCGCGATGGAGCCGCGCGGCGTCGTCGCCCACTACGAGCGGGGCAAGGGCACGATGACCGTCTGGTCGTCGACCCAGAACCCCCACATCCTCCGCACGTTCGTCGCCAAGCTGAACGGGATGGGCGAGGACGAGGTGCGCGCCATCGCGCCCGAGGTGGGGGGCGGGTTCGGGGCCAAGATCAACATCTACGGCGAGGAGTACGTGGTGTCGGCCCTGTCCAAGCGGCTCGGTCTGCCCCTGAAGTGGACCGAGGACCGCTCCGAGGCGTTTCTCGCCACCATCCACGGGCGCGACATCATCGGCTACGTCGACATCGCGGCGACCCGCGACGGCAAGGTGCTGGGGCTGAAGCTGCGGCTCATCGCCGACGTCGGCGCCTACAACATGCTGCTGACGGCGGCCATCCCCACCCTGACGATGCTGATGGCCAATGCCACCTACGACATCCCCGCCATCCGCACCACCCTCACCGAGGTGTTCACGAACAAGACCCCGACCGACGCCTACCGCGGCGCCGGGCGGCCCGAGGCCACCTACTTCGTCGAGCGGGGCATGGACATGCTGGCCCGGCGGCTCGACATGGACCCGGCCGAGCTGCGGCGGCGGAACTTCATCCCCGCCGACCGGTTCCCCTACAAGACCCAGATGGGCGCCGTCTACGACTCGGGCGACTACGCCAAGGCCCTCGACCGGGCCATCGAGAACGCGGGATGGCAGGAGATGCAGCGCGAGCGCGACGCCGCCCGGGCCGAGGGGCGGCTCGTCGGCCTGGGCCTCGCGATGTACGTGGAGGTGTGCGGCCTCGGCCCGTCCGCGTCGCTGCCCACCGGCGGATGGGAGCACTCGCAGGTCACCGTCGAGCGCGACGGCCGCATCAGCGCCACCACCGGCGCCTCGCCCCACGGGCAGGGCAACGAGACCACGTTCGCGCAGATGCTCGCCGACCAGTTCGGGGTGCCGTTCGACCACGTCCGCATCCACCATGGCGACACCGGCGTCGTGAAGCAGGGCATCGGCACGTTCGGCAGCCGGTCGCAGGCGGTGGGCGGGACGGCGCTGCACCTCGCCGGGGCCAAGGTCCGGGAGAAGATGGCGAAGTTCGCGGCCGCCCTGCTCGAGGCCCACGAGGAGGACCTCGTGTTCGAGGACGGGCGCATCTCGGTGCAGGGCTCGCCCGACACCGGCAAGACGTTCGCCGAGGTCGCCGCCTACGCCTACGTCCCGGTGCCGCTGCCGGCCGGGCTCTCCCCCGGGCTGAGCGAAGAGGCGTTCTTCGAGCCGGCCAACAACACCTACCCGTTCGGCTGCCACATCTCGATGGTCGAGATCGACCGCGACACCGGCGAGCTGGCGCTGTTGAGGCTCGTCGCCGTCGACGACGCGGGCAACCTGATCAACCCGCTGATCGTCGAGGGCCAGATTCACGGCGGCCTCGCCCAGGGCATCGGCCAGGCCATGATCGAGGAGGTCCGCTACGGCGGCGACGGCCAGCCGCTGACCGCCTCGTTCATGGACTATGCCATTCCCCGCGCGGCCGACCTCCCGCGGTTCGAGCTCGACGCCACCGTCACCCCCACCCCCGTCAACCCCCTCGGCGCCAAGGGCGTCGGCGAGGCGGGGACCCTGGGGTCGACCCCCTGCATCGTGTCGGCCGCGGTCGACGCGCTCAGCGGATTCGGCGTCACCCACGTCGACATGATGCTGCGGCCCGAGAAGCTGTGGCAGATCATCCACGGAGGCCAGGCGTGATCCCGTCCGCATTCGACTACGAACGAGCGACCTCGGTGGACGACGCGGTGGCCCGGCTCGCCGCCGCCGGCGGCGCCGGCAAGCTCATCGCGGGCGGGCACAGCCTCGTCCCCCTCATGAAGCTGCGGCTGAACGAGCCCGGCACCCTCATCGACATCGCACGCATCCCCGAGCTGGCCGGCGTCCGCGAGGTGGACGGGGCGATCGAGATCGGCGCCGGCACCGTGCACCACGCGGTGGCTACCTCGCCCCTGCTGCGCGAGCGCTGCCCCGTCGTCGCGGAGACCGCGGCGACCATCGGCGACCCGCAGGTGCGCAACCGCGGCACCCTCGGCGGCAGCATCGCGCACGCCGACCCCGCGGCGGACTACCCGGCGACCCTGCTCGCGCTCGACGCGGAGGTCCGCCTCCAGGGCCCGCGCGGGGTGCGCACCGTCGCCGCGCGCGACTTCTTCCAGGATCTGTTCACCGTGGATCTGGCAGGAGACGAGCTGATCACCGCGGTGCGGTTCGCGCCGGTGCGCACCGCCGCCTACGCCAAGCTCTACCAGCGCGCGTCGCGCTTCGCCATCGTGGGGGTGGCGGCGGCCCTCGACATCGCCGGCGGCGCCGTCCGAGGCGCCCGTCTCGGCCTGACCGGCGCCCTGTCGCACGCGGTGCGGCTGACCGCGGTCGAGGAGGCGCTGGCGGGACGGCCGGCCGACGCCGACACCGTCGCCGCGGCCGCCGCGCGCGCCGGCGACGGCCTGAGCGACCTCAACGCCGACATCCACGCCAGCGCCGACTACCGCCGCGCCATGGTCGGGGTGTTCGTCGCGCGTGCGCTCCGCGCCGCGCTCGCCCGCAGTTAGCTCGACCGGTCCCGCCCCAATCGCCCGCCGGGAGTCTCCACCCTCACCCGGTGCAGACTCCCGCTCCACCTGACTCACAGGCCCTCCGCTCCGTCCCGACCTCGCGGATTCCCCCATCCGCGGGACACCACTCCTCTACTCCCTCTGCCGCTTTTGCCGCACGCTCGCTCACCCCCCCCCGGCCTTGCCCCACGTTGAGACCATCCAAGCCGACGCCCCATTTGCCCTTTCCCTCGCGGGTGCACCCAATCCGCCCCCGCAGCGCGGCCCGGTTGACGCCGCCGCGCCGATGTCGGTAGAATTCTCTCGGTAGGTTTCTCGACCGATCGCACCCAGCGCCGAACCACGGCAACAGTATGAAACCTACTGTCGACGTTCTCATCGGTTCCCCCCTTTCGGGCCACGAAGCCCGTTTTCTGCGTAAGCTCTACGCAGACCTTGAGCCTGTTGGCGCCACGATTCTGGCCAACTTCTACGCCCGCCAGCGACAGATCGATTTCTTCGTCGTTACGGACTTCCACGCCGCGCTCCTCGAGTTGAAGGGTTTGCCCCACCCCGTCTTCGGCCACAAGAACGGTCCCTGGACCATCGAGGAACCATCCGGCAAGCGTGTTCCGTACGCCGGACCCAATCCCTGGCACCAAACGCTGCAGCAGAAGTACGCAGTGAACGATGAGATGCAGGCGTACGCCCAGGACCGGCGGCGCGCCTTCTTCAGGGAGTTCAACGCCTACGTCTGCATCGATCCGGAAATCAACCCCCGATCTCGCGTACTTCGGCGCGACCACCGCGTTTCCGTGCGCTCGTACCGCGACGTGCTCACGGTTCTCCGCACGCCCGCGAAACCGCCCTCCTGGACCCGCGCTGACTGGATCCGCTTTGCCACCGATCGCCTTTCCCTCGAACGCGTGGCCCTGAGTGAAGCGATCGACCCCACGGTTCACGCTGCTTCGCACGCGCTCCGCTCGTACTTGCCCCGCGTACAGGCTCTCCTCCGAATTCACCTACCACCGCTTCTGCCCAAGGCGGTCAGCCGCAACACAGGCCAAGCGCTTCTCGACACGCTTCTCGCGGGCGGCAATCATCAGGTCGTCGGACCCAGCGGCTCGGCCAAGACGTTCCATCTCCATCACCTTGCCATCGCCGCCATTGATCTCGACCACGAAGTGCCCCTGCTCGTTGACGCGAGCACCTATCGCGGCCGCGACTCTCGGGGCCTTCTGCGCCATGAAACTGCACAGATGTTCCCCGGCGGACCCCAGGCACTGCTCGATGCGCTTGACGTGTGTGGTCGCCGGACTCTCCTGCTTGTCGATGCCTTCAACGAGTGTCCGCCCGAGCACCGTGCAGAACTCCTCCGCGACCTCCAGGCCCTCACGTTGGACCTCGACGCGCGGGTCGTCTTCGCGTCTCAGACCGACATCGACCTCCCCGAAGACCTGCCGTCCATGGCCACGCGCATCGAGCTCCCGCAGCCCGAGGACAAGCGCCACATCTACTGCTTTCACGCAGGCGTGGAGGTGTCGCCGGACGTCGACTACTACTGCCAGCCGTTCGCGAACGCATACGAGCTGGCCGTCGCAGGCCGCTGCCACGCCGCCGCGAGGCCACCGGCATCACGCACCGAGCTCTTCGACCGCTACGTACAGACCTGTCTTGCCGACGATTACCACGTCGCTACCGTCCTGTTGCGCGCCATCGCGGTCGAAATGGCCGCGACCGTGTCGTCCAGCTGGGAGCGGATGCACTATGAGAACTTCGCAGAGCGGTTTCTCACCGACCGGCGTGGAAGCCTCACCATCCTGGATAAGTTGCGGTCAAGTCGCCTGATCCGCATCAACGACGACTATTTCTCCTTTGAGCACGAGCTCCTCGCTGACTACTTCACTGCGACCGAGATTCATCGCCGCCGCGGTGGCTCTGCTGAACTGCCCGCCGAGTTGCGGAAGCCCCGGAATCAACCCTTGATAGAGCTGATTCTCCCACGGCTCTCCGACGATCAGGAGATCCAGGCCGTGTTGATCGAAGCGATGGATCGACGCGTCCTCTCGCGCGTGCTCACCGGTCGCTGCGGTAAACGGGCTCGCGCCGTTCTGCTGCGGGACATCGAGGAGCTATTCCGGCTCGCGGGCAACGATTTGGCCACCATCGCGTGCCAGTGCCACGTCGTCGAACGCCCGGACGGCAGGCGCCTGTTGAGCGGGGTCACCGTGACGGGCGACCGCGACTGGACGGCCTACTGCGCTCGATTGAGCAAGTTGGTCGCTCATCATCTCGACGATCCCGTGTTCGCCGGAGCGTTCCTCGATCTGCTGGATCGGACGGAATCGACCCTTCGACGAATTGCACAACACGCAGCCCGCGGGAGTCGACTCAAGACGCGGCGCGTCTGGGAGCAGACCGTTCACGAGTACGGCGGCACCCTTACGTCGAGCCTGATGACCCTTCCGTGCGGCGCGATGCTCGCGGAGCTGCGAACGGCGCTCATGATGGGGGCGTATCCGGACGGGTCCCCGCTCTGGCAACCACTTCTGGAGCGGGTTGTGTCGACACCCGGAAGCGATTTCGCCCTCCTCGCCCTCTTCCAGGACAAGAAGGCGTGTTCTGAAGGCGATCTTGAAACGATCCTGGATTTGGTCCAACGAGCATGGAAGTCGGGCATTTACATCCTCCGGGTCGACGCGCTCGACTACCTGCGGAGCAGGCCGGCCGACCTGTCCGACGCCGCAACAACGCGAATCCGCGACACGCTGGACGCCTTCGAGACCGACGACCTCATGGAGAACACCGTTCTCCTGGAAGCCTTGGCGGCATACGGCGGCTTGGAAGCGCCGATCACGCCTGAGGACGCATTGACAGAAATGCGGTCCATGATCAAGGCGAATGCACTCTCGGATTGCACGTTGACGGAGCTCGCACGCGCTCTCGGCAGCGAGCCACGGACAGTCTTGGCGAGTCGAGCCCGAGGATGCCTGGGCAGGATCTTCGAGGACATCTTTCAGGGAGCGTACTGGGAAGCGTACCAGGAGCTGGCCCGCGACGAGAAATGCGCCCTTCTCGCGCTGGCCTTGGACGCCCCGGACCCTGGCTACCACTCCTCATGGCTACTGCACGAGCTTCTCGAGCATGGCGACAGCGACCAGCTTCCGGTCTATCGACGATTGGCCGCCGGCATCAACGGCCGCTCCTCCTTCCCGCAGGAGTCGACGGCGACATTCCTGCTCGCGATCCGAGGATGTTCGCGCTTCATGGACACACCGCCTGCGTACACGGGAGGAGACACGCCTTCGCATCGCGCTTGGTCCGAGATCGGCCGCATCTTCTTCTGGACGTTCCGCGGGAGCGACGTTGGGGCGCCCCTCTGGTCCCGGCTGGAGGGACCGACGAGACTCGCGGTGGCCGATGTTCTCTTCCACATCGCGAATTGCGAATGGAGGCTCGCCGGAGAAAGCCGGTCACCGACCGATCTCGTCACGGAATACCCCGACCAAATCCGACCGCTCCTGGAGGATTGCCTCAGGAATCGCGCGGGGCTGCCGACGGTGTTCAACCACGGTGGCAGTCGTGACCCGCAGGTTCTTTTGTATCTTATCGATGTCTTGGGGAGAGTCGGTGAGGAGAGCACGGCTCAGCTTCTTTGCACCGTGATGGACGACCCGGAACTCGGACGGCGCGCGATCTCAGCAATCGAGTCGATCCGCAAAACGCGGACCGGTCACGCTGCCGAAGCGGTAGGACGGTAGAAGCCACCCAAGTGACTGACGATGCTGAGCGCCTTCGGGTATCGTTGCCTCGGGCCGGGCTTGCTGGCCACCTGGAGCCCGCGTGGCTGTACGGCGCCGACGACTCCCACCACCCGGGCAACCAGGGCGGCCCTACGCCGACCCCCTCGTCACATTCCCCAGACGTCGATCTCGCCGCCGTTCACCGCCACGCGGCGGTGAAACACCTTCTCGGACCACGCTCCGGCGCCCCGGTCGAACACCACGAGGTGGCCCGACTCGGCCCCGCAACGGTCCACGTAGTCGGCCGTCTGCGACACGCCTTCACGAATCGTACCCTCCAGCCCTTTCCGAACGACCTTGCACTCGACCACGAACTTCCGCACCGCCTCCCCCTGCGGCCAGAAGACCAGCAGGTCCGTGCGCCGGCGGCCCAGGCCGTACTCCCGCTCGATGCGGCCGCCGCCGTTCACGATGCGCTGCAGGAACGCCTGCAGCAGCAACTGCGGACCGGCCTCCCGGTACGTGAACCGCTCCACCCAGTGCTCGGAGTGCTCCCGGAAGAACGTCTGGAAAGCCCCGAGCAGCTTGCCCAGATTCAGCCCGCCGCTGGGGTCGACGTACCACGCCATCTCCTGCACGAGACCGGACTGCGCCGCCGAGGTGAGCTGCCGCGGCACCACCTCAGCGTATATGGGGTTGGCGATGCGGGGCGGGTCGTCGCGCGCGATCAACCCGAGGTCGCGGACGTACTCCAAGTCGTGCCCGGAGAAGTCGCGCTCGTCGCCGCCGCTCAGCAACGGCTCGACCACCCGCCGCACGCGGTCCTCCCGCAGCTTGTCCGCCAACTGGTCCAGGTGGGTCTCCCGGCGCAGGATGAGCCGCTCCTCGGCCTCGACGACCTCCCCCTCGGCAACCGGTCGTCCGCGGTCGCGAGCGCGCGCGTTCCGGAAGCACACGTCGGCGGCCAGGGCATTCACCAGCCACGGCTGTCCCTGCGACCGCCTCCAGATCCGGTCCGCCGCCTCGTCGGTGAACGCCTGACCGGTCTCGGCCGTGTGCTGCCCCAGCAGCGCCTCCGCCTCCGCCCGCGAGAAGTCCCCCAGCCTCAAGGAGGCGGCCTTGATGTTGAACGCGCTGCCCCCGGCGATCACCGCTTGCTCCGATGTCGACCGGATGCGGTAGTCCCGCACGTCGCGCACCCCGCAGAGCACGACGCTCTGGGGAAACGCGACGGGCCGCAGGTCATAGCCCGAGCGCAACTGGCGGAGCACCGACACCAGCGTGTCGCCCACCAGCGCGTCGATCTCGTCGAGGAGGAGGACCAACGGGCGGGGGTCGGCCTGCGACCAGCGAACGAGGACCTGACGCAGGGCAGCGTCGGGCCCCGAACGCGACAGGACGTCGGGCCATATCGAGTCCACGAAGTCGTCGCGCAGCGACAGGCGGGCACGCGTCGCGAGCTCGTCGAGGACCGCCCGCATCGACCGGGCCGTGTCCTCGCGTCCGGCCTGGCCGGCCTCGACGTTCGCGTACACGCACCGGTAGTCCCCGACCTCGCCGGTGTTCAGCAGATCCTGGAGCGCCAGCAGGATGGAGGTCTTCCCGGTCTGCCGCGGCGCGTGGAGGACGAAGTAGCGCTTGTCCCGAACGAGCCCGAGTACGTCGTCGAGATCGAGGCGTTGCAGCGGCGGGATGCAGTAGTGATCCGCCGTGACGACGGGGCCCGTCGTATTGAAGGAACGCATGTCGGTAGTATCACACGCGCCTTCCCGGACCCCTCCTCCTCGGCGGCAGTCGGTCCGCACTCGAGGGCCGGCGCAGGGAGCTCCCCCGCCGGCCCGCCGATGGGAGGCGTCGGCAGCCGAACGACAACCCACGGGTCGAGAAGCAGAGCGCGCGACCGCCCTGCCGGAGTCTGCGCCGTACAACGACGCGGACTCCGGCAGGGTCGCGGTTGGGCGCCCAGCGGATCCGCTGGCGATAGGCGGGCCGGCTGACCGACTAGCCCGGCAGCGGCGGCATCCGCGGCCCCGGGGTGCTGAAGGTCATCTCCGTGATCGCCTTCACGCTCCGGTTCCCGTAGCGAAACGGCACGACCAGCCGTAGCGGCGCGCCGTGGCGGGGCGGGATCGGCTCGTCGTTCATCATCCACGCCAGCATCACCTGCGGATGCCGCAGCGTCGTCATCGGCTCGTCCGCGTAGAAGCGATCCGACCCCACGAAGCGGCAGTAGTGCACGCCCGGGATGAGTCCCAGCATGTCCGCGAAGTCGCTGAACCGGACGCCGGTCCACTTGACGATGCCGCGCGGGTTCGGCGCCCCGCACTGCAGGAGGTACGTGCCGGAGACGACCGGCAACTGCTCGAGGTCCGAGAACCGCAGCGTCCCGGAGAGCCGCGCCATGCCGCGGGTGTCGACCCGGATCGCCATGCGCCGGTAGTCGAACTCGATCTGCGGGGTCTGCCGCCCCTGGGTGCGCCACATCAGGGGATCGGTGATGGGACCGGCCGCGCTCTCGGGATGCTCGGGGGCCGACCCGTCCGGCTCGAGCGGCAGCGGGGCGGGGAACCCCTCGCGCAGCGGGCGCTCGACGAGCGAATCGGGCCAGTCGTCCTGGCCCTGCGCCTGCAGGGCCGCGTGCTCGGGCCGCAGGACGCCGAGCGAGAGGCCCGCGAGAGTGGAACCGGACAGCGAGATCGCCTTGCGTCGGGAGAGGGTCATCGGTGCACCTCCGAAGGTTGGGGTACCGGGCTCGCCGAGATTCTACCCCCTTCTCGTCCCGAGCGGCAGCGCATCCGCACACGTTCACGGTCCGCCGCCGCCACCATCCGCCGCCGCCGACCGGATGAAGCGCATCACAATCACCATCCGGATCCAACGTACCGCCCAAATGTCACGCAGAATGATCTATCGTACCGCATGGAGAAGCAGGCATGTGGAAGCAGGAAGAATCAATCCAGTCGGTGACCCCTCGGGTCAAGAGCACGGCCGGCTCCTCCCGCCCGGAGCGGAGCGGCGCGAACCAGCACGTGGTGGTCGGCAGGGAGATCGTCGTCAAGGGCGAGCTCCACGGCGGCGAGGACGTGACGATCGAGGGGCAGGTCGAAGGCACGATCACGTTGAAGCAGCATGTCCTGACGATCGGCAGCCACGGACACATTCAGGCGGACGTGCTCGCCAAGTCGGTCGTCGTCATGGGCGAGGTGATCGGGGACATCGAGGCGACCGAGAAGGTCTCGATCAGCACCGAAGGGAAGGTCGACGGCAACATCAGGGCTCCCCGCGTCTCCATTGCCGAAGGCGCCATGTTCCGCGGCGGCATCGACATGCAGGTGGGGCAGCAGGCCCAGGGCGCCCGTGACGATCCGAGGCCGCGCCCCGAGCCCCGCCGCCCCCCGCCGGCCTCGAAGGCCAAATGATGTCGGGCGGCGGCGCATCCGGCGAGGCGGTTCATTCCTCGAGAGAATCGAGGCAGGCCGTGCCGTGCCCGAGGCGAGGGAGTGCGAGCTACGCCCCGTCCGCCATCCGTTCCGCCGCCTCGCGCCGGGCGAACAGCACGTCGGCCAGCATCGGGGTGCCGTGGCGGCAGCCGAGGCGGACGTTGCCGCGGTAGACGTAGCCGAGGTCGCGGAGGGCGCCGGCGATGTCCTCGAACGTGGGTGCGCCCTCCCCCGCCGCGTTGGGATAGAACGCCGCCTCGACGATGATCGCGGCGGCGCGGCCGAGCGTCTCCTCCCCGCCGCGGATGACCTCGAGGTCGAGCCCCTCGGTGTCGAGCTTGACGAGCACGTCCGGCTCGAGGCTCAGCTCTTCCGTCAGCCGGTCCAGGGTTTCGACCCGAACCGGAACCGGCTCGTACAGGGCCGCCTCGCCCGGCGCCGGCGTCGCCAGCGTCGACAGGATGTCGCTCTGCCGGTGCACGTACAGCGGCTGCTCGGACGGCGCCCGGGCCAACGCCAGCTCGAACACCTCGACGGCGCCGCCCTGGGTTTCCGCCCACTGCTCCAGCCGGCGGCACAGGCGGGGAATCGGCTCGACGCAGTAGACGCGGGCCCGAGGGAAGAGCCTGCGGAACCGCCGGGCGGCCCGGCCCTTGTTGGCCCCGACGTCGACGACGGTGCGCACGTCGAGGTTGGTGAGGCCCAGCAGCTTCTGCCGCTGCTCGATGTAGTCGGCGAGGTTCTTCAGACCTAGCCCCTTGTGGAGAAACCGGAAGAACGGGCGCGATCCGAAGCTCGCTGGCATCGACGGCGATCATAGTCCGGTCGGCACGGACAACCCGTCGGCGCCCCGTCCCCGGGCATGACGACCGCGTCGCCTCCGGGCCCAAGCCCACGCCCTCGAGTTTCGCCTGCGGGCCGGCTCGGCCGCCGACCGCGGGATGGTGCTGCCGACTCCCGGAAGGTGAGGGGGGCCGGGTCGCCGCCGAGGCCCGGCCCCGTGTCCCGCTCAACCCGGCTCGGCCGGGAGACCGGCACAGCCGCGCCAGGCGCGCGGCGCCGGCACGCCGGCAAGCCGGCAGCCGGCCTTTGGGGTGCCGCGAACGCGTGGTATCTTGACCGGCTGGGACCGCACCCGCGGAGCGCGGGCCGCGCCCGCTCGATCCGACAACCGACACCGGGAGACCGACATGCAACGGCTTGCCACCGCCATCGCCCTGCTCGCCTTCGCCGCCGCCGCGTCCGCCCAGCCGGCGGACGACGCGACGGACGCGTCGCCGTCCTTCTCGCCCGTCACCTGGGAGCGGCTGCTGAACGCGGCCGACGAGCCCGAGAACTGGCTGATGTACTCGGGCACCCTCGACGCCCAGCGCTACAGCCTGCTCGACCAGGTCCACAACCGCAACGTCGGCGGGCTCGAGCTGAAGTGGGCCTACCAGATCCCGCAGCTCGACCGGGCCGAGACGTCGCCGCTGGTGGTCGACGGGGTGATGTTCATCACCGAAGCGCCGAGCAACGTCGTCGCCGTCGACGCCGCCACCGGGCGCCAGTACTGGCGCTACGACCACCCGCTGCCCGACGACCTGCGCATCTGCTGCGGGCGGAACAACCGCGGGGTGGCCATTCTCGGCGACACCCTCTACATGAGCACCCTCGACGCCCACCTCGTGGCCATCGACGCGCGCACCGGCAACCTGGTGTGGGACCGCGAGGTCGCCGACCACCGCTCGGGCTACAGCAAGACGGCCGCGCCGCTCGTCGTCAAGGACCAGGTGGTGACGGGCATCGCCGGCGGCGAGTACGGCATCCGCGGCTTCGTCGACGCCTACGACGCCGCGACCGGCGACCTCACGTGGCGCGCGTGGACCATCCCCGGCCCCGACCACCCCGACAACCAGACGTGGGCCGGCGAGTCGTGGCGCACCGGCGGCTCGGCGAGCTGGATCACCGGCGCCTACGATCCCGACCTCGATCTCGTCTACTGGGGCACCGGCAACCCGGGACCGGACTGGAACGGGGACGTGCGGCTCGGCGACAACCTCTACTCGGACTCCGTGCTCGCCATCGACCACGAGACCGGCGGGCTCGAGTGGTACTTCCAGTTCACGCCGCACGACGTGCACGACTGGGACGCCATCCAGGTGCCGATTCTCGCCGACCTGACCTGGGACGGCGAGGAGCGCAAGGTCATGATGTGGGCCAATCGCAACGCGTTCTTCTACACCCTCGACCGCGAGTCCGGCGAGTTCCTCCTCGGGACGCCGTACGCCGAGCAGACCTGGGCGGTGGGGCTCGACTCGAACGGCCGGCCTATCCGGGTGCCCGACACCTCGCCCACGCCCGAGGGCACGCTCGTCTCGCCGCCGGTCGTCGGGGGCACCAACTGGTTCTCGCCCGCCTTCAGCCCCCGCACCGAGCTCTTCTACGTGCAGGCCTACGACGGCGAGGACATCTACTACAAGCGCGACGAGGAGTACGTCGAGGGCGATCAGTTCACCGGCGGCGGCTTCCAGCGTCCCCTGCCCGTCGACAACTATCACAGCGCCATCCGCGCCATCGACCCGCGGACCGGCGACATCCGGTGGGAGTACGCCCTGCAGCCGCGCTCGACGGCCGGGGTGCTGGCGACGGCCGGCGACCTCGTGTTCAGCGGCAGCGTCGACGGCTACTTCTACGCCCTCGACGCCTCGACCGGCCGCGAGCTGTGGCACGTCGCGGTCGGGGCCATGGTGCACGCCGCCCCCATGACCTACGCCGTCGACGGGCAGCAGTACGTGACCATCGCCGCCGGCAACGTGGTGTTCACCTTCGGGCTGCCCGAGTAGCGGCGCGGCAGGACGACTCGGAACTCCCGACCGGCTGGCGTCGGACGACGCGGCCGAACCCGACCGCGATGTGGCGGCGAGGATCGAGAGTGCGGAGCTTGCCGGAAGTCGAATGAGGGGACGCAGGCTCGCGGAAGCCGCCGAACCCGCCAGTGGTGTACGGGTGAGTACCAATAGTGCCTGAGTTGCCGGAGGTCGAAAGAGGGCGCACGCTCGCAGAGGCGGTGGCGGCGGGACGGCGCATCGAGCGGGTCTGGTGCGCCGACGACCCGCTGGTGTTCGACGGGGTCGCTCCCGACGACTGGCGGGACGCCCTCGAGGGGCGGCGGGTCGAGGCGGCGCGGCGCTGGGGCAAGCAGCTCTGGTTCGTCCTCGACCGGCCGCCGCATCCCCTCTTCCACTTCGGGATGGCCGGCGGGTTCAAGACCCCGGCATCGACGCCGCTGCAGCTCAAGTCGGGGCCGCGCGAGGACGCCGCGGTCTGGCCGCCGCGCTTCCTGAAGATCCGGCTGCGCTTCGACGACGGCGGCGAGCTCGCGATGACCGACGGCCGCCGCCTCGGGCGCATCCTGCTGCGCGACGACCCCCGGGGCGAGCCCCCGGTCGCCAGGCTCGGTTTCGACCCCCTCCTCGCAATGCCGCCGCCGAAGCGTTTCTCCGAGCTGATCCGCGCGCGCGGCGCCAACGTGAAATCGCTGCTGCTCGACCAGTCCTTCTCGGCCGGCGTCGGCAACTGGATCGCCGACGAGGCGCTGTACCAGGCCGGCATCGATCCCCGGCGCCGCGCCGCGTCGCTCACGGATGCGGAAGCGCGGCGCCTGCGCGCGAAGCTCGCGGCGATCGTCAAGCGCGCCGTCGACGCCAACGCCGACGATGCGCGCTACCCGCGCACGTGGCTGTTCCACCACCGCTGGGGCAAGCGCGCGGACGCGCGCACGACGCGCGGCGAGCGCATCGAGCACCTGACCATCGGCGGCCGCACCACCGCGTGGGTGCCGGCGGCGCAGCACTGACGCGGGCGCGCACCCGTCCGCCCCAACCCGGAAGAGCCGCACGAACACGAAGGGCCGGGCAACGATGCCCGGCCCTCGCTCACTACCGCTGGCGCCGCTCGGGCACCGTACGCGTGCGGCCTACTGCTCGTTGGCCAGCTCGCGCGCGCGCTCGCCGCCGAGGATGTTGGTCATGCTGTAGTTGCCCTCGTGGCAGGCGTACTCGAAGAGGTAGGGCAGCTCGTCGGCCGGGAACGTCGTGAAGGGGAACTCGCCCGAGAAGCTCTGCTCCCAGTGCGTGGGGTCCTCGACCGTGAACTCGTAGTGCACCGTGCCGGGGCCGGTGCGCGTGAAGCGCTCGGTGACGGTGATGGTGTCGTCGTCACGGCCGTTGGCCATGCGCAGCAGGACCGGATCGCCGCCCACCGCCCCCGCGTTCGCCTCGGTGCGCCGCAGGTTGGTGGTCTCGACGACGAGGGTGTCGCCCTCCCAGCGTCCCCGCGCGTCGCCGTGCCACTGGCGGATGCTGGTCGGCACGTGCGCGCGCCCGTCGATGGGGATGATCCGGAAGTCGTGGATCATCTCGACGTAGATCGCGACGTACCCCGGCGTCTGCATGATCATGAAGTTGTTGTTGTAGGCGCTCGGCAGCATCGGCGGGCCCGCCGACCACACCAGGCAGCGGTCGTTCAGCTCGAGGTCCTCCCACGAGTCGAACGGCCCCTCGACGGGGAACGCGGCGTCGTGCGCCATCTTCCGGTCGGCGGCCTCGGCGGTACGCACCGGCAACCGGCCGTTGGGCGGATCGGAGATCAGCGACGTCCGGCCCGTCGGCCGCGTGCCCCCGTCGAGCCAGAAGTTGTTGTAGCCGCCCACGTTGCCCCCGGCCACGGTCCGCCGGGGCGGCGCCACCAGCAGCTCCTGGTTGCGGTTCACGCGCGCCTGCTCCTGGGCCGCCACCTCCTCGTCGGTGAGGAACGCCTTGTCGCCCAGCGCCTCGGGGCGCTCGAGCGGCGTGATCGTCTTGTTGGTGTACGTGCCCTGCAGGTCCGGGTCGCCCCACGGCGTCCGGGGCGCGTCCTGGGCGGCGGCCGCCGCCGGCACGAGCAGGAGCGCGGCCAGAGCCGCCGCGCCGAAACGTGTTCGAGTCATGTGGTACCTCCCGTCTGGTTCCTGATCGCGCCCCCCAAGGGACGCGCTACGTCACATCGGACGCGCAAAGTCCATCCCGGACGCTGGCCCATCGGCCGCTCGTCGGTACGGGACGCACGACGCACTGCGTTCCCGCGTCGGCAAGACCCGCGACGCCCGCGAGGACTCGTCACGTCCTCGAAGCACTCGCCGGAGTCCGCTGACGACGCGTCGCGACCCACGGCGCACACCCCGCCCTCGATGCAGATTATACGCCCGTCTCCCCGCGTTGGCGTCGGCGGTGGGCACCGGTCTGCCACCTCGGTGTCGTCAGATCCTCCCGTCCACCTCGACATCCAGCAACATCGGACCGGGCTGCGCGAGCGCCTCCTCGAGAGCCGGCCCCACCTCCCCCGGCTCGACCACGCGCCGCGACCGGACGCCCATCGCCGCCGCCAGCCCCGCGAAGTCGACGGGCGGGTCGTCGAAGTCCATGCCGACGAAGCGCTCGACGCCGTGGCCGGCCCGCACCCGCTGCTTGAGGATGCGGTAGCCGCGGTTGTTGGCGATGACGTAGACCATCGGCAGCCGCAGGTGGGCCGCCGTCCACAGGGCCTGGATGTTGTACAGGGCCGAGCCGTCCCCGATCACCGCCGCCACCGGCCGGTCCGGCACCGCGAGCCGGATGCCCACCGCCCCCGCCACCGCGAACCCGATGCCGCCGCTGGCCAGCCCGTAGTAGCTGCGCTCGTCGCGATAGGGCCACAGCTTGGGCAGCGCCAGCGACGACGTCAGCCCCTCGTCCACCACCACCGCGTCGGCCGGCAGCGTGTCGCTCAGCACCCGCATCAGGTGATCGGGGTGGATCGGCGGCCCCGCGGACGGCTCCATCGACCGCAAGAACGCCTCCCGCGCCGCCGACCAGTTCCCGGGCCGCAGCTCCTCGATGCGTTGTCGCGCCGCCGCCTCGTGTCCGGCGGGACGGCGCGCTCGCAGCCGCTCGTTCAGGGCGGCGAGGGTCTCGCGGACGTCCGCCTGCACCGCCAGCTCGGTCGGGTAGTTCTTGGCGAGGTCGGCCGACCGCTCGCCCACCTGCACGACGGCCAGCCCCGGCGGCAGCGGCGGCGGTCCCGGCACCGACATGCGCAGCACGTCGGTGCCCAGACAGAGCAGCAGGTCATGGGCGCCGAGACGCTCCGCCACCTCTCGCTGGTTGCGGCTGAGCATGCCCAGGAAGCACGGGTGCGACGAGACGAACGGGGCCGCGGTGGGAATGGTGTCCTGATAGACCCCGGCCCCCAGCAGCTCGGCCAGCTCGGCCGCCTGCGGCAGGGCCGAGCGAGTGCTCACCTCGTGCCCGACCACCATCACGGGGCGCCGGGCCGCGAGCAGGCGGTCGGCCAGCGCGTCGAGGACCGCGTCGGCGGGCCGGACGCGGGCCTCGACCCGGTTGCACCGGCCCAGGTCGAGCTCGACGTCGTCGGTCAGCACGTTGCCCGGCAGCGAGATGAAGACGGGCCCGGTCGGCGGCGCGAGGGCGATCTTGGCGGCGCGCCGCACGATGCGGGGCAGGTCGTCGAGCCGCGTCGCCTCCACCGCCCACTTGACGTGGGGGCGGGCCATCGGCTCGAGCGGGGCGTAGAGCATGGGCTCGGTGAGGCCGTGCCCGACGGGATGCTGGCCGGCGGTGACGATGAGCGGCGAGCCGATCCAGCTCGCGTTGAAGAGCGAGCCGATGGCGTTGCCCAGCCCCGGCGCGACGTGGAGGTTGCACGCGGCGAGACGCCCGCTGGCGCGGGCGTAGCCGTCGGCCATGGCCACCACCGCCGCCTCCTGGGCCCCGAGCACGTAGTCGATCTGCGGGTAGTCGGGCAGCGCCGCCATCAGCGGCAGCTCGGTGGTGCCGGGGTTGCCGAAGAGGTGGGTCACCCCCTCGTCGATCAGCAGCGACAGCAACGCGTGGCTACCGAGCATGGTCGGCCAGGGGGCCGCGGGTCGGGGATCGCGGGCGTCGCGAGGGCCCCTTGGGCGAGGCCCCCGCGCCGCCGCCGGCTCGTCAGACGTGGGCCATCAGCCGGTCGTGGCCGCTCGGCGCCTGCTCGAGCCGCGTCAGAACCAGGTCGCGGGTCACCGGCGTCCGGAAGAGGTCGCCGTTCTGGCCCAGCGCGTCGGCGATGGCGTTCATCACCGCCCCCGAGCCGGCGCCCTGCGCCGCCTCGCCGATGCCCTTGGCGCCCAGCGGGTTGAACGGGTCGGGCAGGTCGGCGGCGCCCCACTTCATGGGCTGCTCGTGCGGGACGTCGAGGATGCCCGGCGGGCGGTTGCTGTAGAAGCGCTTCGCCACCAGCAGCCCCCAGCGCCGGTCGAACACCCAGTTCTGGCTGAGGGTGACCGAGAAGCCCTGGATGGCCCCGCCGAAGACCTGCGCCCCGAACGTCCGGGGATGGATGATGGTGCCGGCGTCGCACCCCGCCGCGTAGTCGACGAGCCGGATGCCGCCGGTCTCCACATCCACCTCGACCTCGGCGAACCCGGCGACGAAGGACATCCGGCGCCCGCCCTCCTCGAAGTTGTCGCGGGCGACCCCCATCAGCCCCTGCCCGGCAAGGGCGGTGGCCGCGGCCGTCGTCATCCCGTTGATGTCCTCGGGCAGCTCGTGGCCGTCGTAGCGGCCGCCGATGTCGACGGCCCGCTGCGCCACCCGCGCAAAGGTCATGCCCACCGAGCGGTTGCCCTTGCGGAACACGCGCTCGCCGCCGATGGTGTAGTCGTCGGGCACGCCCCCGAGGTCGCGGGCCGCGATCTCGCGCACCTTCTGCCTGGCGTCGAGCACCGCCGCCCAGCTCGCGCGGGTGTGCGCGTGGGCGGTCGAGCTGCCCGCCTGCAACGAGCTCCACGGCAGGTGCCGGCTCGTGTCGCCCCATGCGACGTCGCACTTCTCCCAGGGCACGTCCATGCCCTCGGCGATGGGGCGCATCATGTCGAACGTCGACCCCGTGCCGAGGTTGCCGACGCCCGACTGGATGGCGATGCGCCCGTCGGGCCGGATGACGAACAGCCCGTCGACGCCGGAGGCGCCGGCCGCGAAGGTGCTCAGCGCCACCCCGACCCCGGTTACCTTCGGGCCGTTGCGCCGGCCGCTGCGCTGCACCCGCTCGCGCCAGTCGAAGAGCTCGGCCCCCTTGTCGATGGCCTCCCGCGCGAAGGCGCTCGACACGTGCCCCTGCTCGCCGTCCACGCCCGGCGCGCCGAACTTCGCCTGGCCCTCGGGCGCGTTGACCTTCAGCACGTCGACCTGGTCGAGGCCGAGCTGCTTCGCCGCCTTCTGGATGATGGGCGACAGCATCGTCATCGACTGCTCGCCCCCGGGGGCGCGCTGGGCGGCGCGCGGCGGCGTGTTGGTGTAGACCCCGGTGCCGCGCATGCGCATGGCCACCGGCTGATAGGCGAGCGAGCCCATGACGCCCAGGTTCATGTGGTCGCCGGACCGCGCGTAGGGACCGTTGTCGCCGATGGCGTGGACGTCGAGGGCGGTGATCCGCCCGTCGCGCCGCATGCCGAGCCGGATGCGGGCCTGGATGCCGGGGCGGGCCTTGCCGAACGACGTCTCGTCGCGGCGGGTCACGCGCATCATGACCGGCTTGCCGATCTTCTTCGACAGCAGCATGGGAATCTGCGCCTGCACGTAGCCGGCCGCCTTGCTGCCGAAGCCGCCGCCGGTGAACTCGTTGATGAGGACCACGTTCGACGGCTCGACGCCGGCCCAGCGCGCCATCGGCCCGACGCTGCGGTTCGTGCTCTGCACCGACGGGTACACGTAGACCTTCTGGCCTTCCCAGTAGGCCATGGTGGTGCGGCTCTCGAGCGGCTGGTGCGAGAGCGACTGGTGGTACGAGTGCTCCTCGATGACGACGTCGGCGTCCGCGAACCCCGCCGCGAGGTCGCCGTACGACCACTCGTCGGTGGCCTCCGCCTCCATCGGGATCTCGCCCGGCGCGAGCCCCGCGAGGTCCGCCTCGGTCCACTTGACCTCGCCCAGCTCGCGCCCCCTCATCGTGTTGCCCTCGGTGCGGGCGTTCGGCCCGCCGGGCCGGAGGCTGTCGAGGGGGTCGAGGACGAACGGCAGCGGCTGGAGGTCGATGTCGATGAGCTCGATGGCACGGGCCGCGGTCTCCTCGTCGACGGCGGCCACCGCGAGAATCGGCTCGCCCTCGTAGCGCGGCTCGTTGGTCAGGGCCGCCTCGTTCGGCGCGTCGACCTCGGGCAGGTCGTCGGCGGTCAGGATGCCCGCGACGCCGGGCAGGGCCTCGGCCGCGCTGGTGTCGACGGACACGACCCGGGCGTGGGGCATCGGGCTCACGAGCAGCTTGCAGAAGACCATGCCCTCGGCCCGATGGTCCTCGGCGTAGCGGGAACGGCCGGTGACCTTGGCGTGAAGGTCCGGCAACCGGTAGTTCTTTCCAAGCAGTTTGTAGTCAGCCACGTCAGCCCCTCCCGATGGTCCAACCCCGCTCGTCCGACGGCGATCACGGCATTCTACCACCGTCGGCGGGCCACGGATCTTGTCCGTCCTCTCGGTCTCCGACTATCATCCGGTCAACGACTCACAGGACGCCGTCAGGAGGAATCCATGCGTAGAACGCTGCCGCTTCTCGTCGCCCTCGCGACCCTGCCGGCCGGTCCGGCGGCGGCCCAGGACGTCGAGAGCGTCCTGCAGGCCGCGGGCGAGGCCATGGGCGCGCCCAGCTCGGTCCGGTACTCCGGGACCGGGTGGGTCGCCAACGTCGGCCAGAGCCACACCCCCGCCGACGACTGGCCCCGCTTCGAGATGACCGCCTACTCGCGCACCATCGACTACGACGCCAAGTCGTCCCACGAGACCTACACCCGCCGGCAGGGCGACTACCCCGCCCTCGGCGGGGGCACGCCGCTCGTCGGCGAGCAGGAGCGCACGCTCCTCACGAGCGGCGACCACGCCTGGACGCTGCGCGGCGGGGACGCCGTGCCCCAGCCCGCCGCGGCCGAGGTGCGGCAGCTCGACATCTGGACGTCGCCCCACGGGTTCCTCAGGGCGGCGGCCGCCGCCGACGACGCCGACGCCGTCGACGTGGTGCTGGAAGGACGCGAGCTGACCATCGTGTCGTTCACGGCGATGGGCCACCGCCTGAACGGCACCATCAACGAGGACGACCTCGTCGAGCGCGTCCTCACGTGGGTCGCCCACCCCGTGTTCGGCGACATGATCTACGACCACCGCTACACCGGCTACCAGGACTTCGGCGGCGTGATGTTCCCCACCGTCATCCACTCGCACCAGGGCGACCCGCGGCTCAACCCGGGCCACAACTCGATGGAGATCACGGTGACGGAGGCGGCGGCCGACGTCGACGCCGAGCCGCTCGCGGTGCCCGACAACGTGCAGGGCGCGACCGTCCCCCCCGTCGTCGTCCGCTCCACCCAGATGGCCTCCGGCGTCTGGCGCGTCTACGGCGGCAGCCACCACAGCATCGCCATCGAGTTCGCCGACTTCATCGCCGTCGTCGAGGCGCCGCAGAACGAGGCGCGGTCGCTCGCCGTCATGGCCGAGATCCGCCGCCGGGTCCCCGACAAGCCGATTCGCTACGTCGTCAACACCCACCACCACGCCGACCACGCCGGCGGCCTGCGCACCTACGTCGCGCAGAGCGCCACCGTCATCACCCACGAGGCGAACCACCAGTTCTACGACGACGTGGTGTTCCACCCCGGCACCCGCGCCCTCGAGCCCGACCTCCTTTCATCGCGCATGCCGTGGTTCGCGCCCAACCGCGTGCCGTCCTACGAGCTGGTGGGCGACGACGGGTACACGCTGACGGACGGCGAGCGCGTCGTGAACATCTACCCCGTCCTGCGCCTGGGGCACGTCGGCACCATGCTCATCGTGCACCTGCCGGCCGAGCGGATCCTGATCAACGCGGACCTCTACTCGCCCCCCGCGCCCGGGTCCGACCCGCCCGCCGTCACCCCCAACATGCGGAGCCTGGCCCACAACATCGAGCAGCTCGGCCTCGACGTGGCCCGCCACGTGGGCGTGCACGGTCTGGTGGGGTCACACGTCGACTTCATGCGACTGATCGACGGGGAGTAGGCGCGCCGCCGCGCTTCGGCACGTCCCACCGCCGGCACGGGGCCGGGTCCCGTCTGCAGAGAAATGCCCGTCGGCTCCGCTATACGGCTGATCGACGGGGAGTAGGCGCGCCGCCGCGCTTTCGGCACGTCCCGCCGCCGGCACGGGGCCGGGTCCCGTCTGCAGAGAAATGCCCGTCGGCTCCGCTCCGCGCGCGCGTGTGTTATGCTTGTCACGGGCGTGATTCCGGCAGCCAGCCCATGCCGCAAGGGCGCGCCGAGGCAGGACACATGCCGACCTCCGCAACCGTAGTCCCCCGCCCTCCGTCGTCCAGTTCACGTTCCACGTCGGCACCGCCGCCAGCCGAGCGGTCGTGGCGCCGGTACCGGAGGCAGGACACATGCCGACCTCCGCAACCGTAGTCCCCCGCTCTCCGTCGTCCAGTTCGCGTTCCGCGTCGGCACCGCCGCCAGCCGACGCGGTCGTGGCGCCGGTACCGAACGCCGACGCAGCCACACCGACGGCGCTCGACGCCAGCGAGTTCCCCGGATGCCGCGCGGTGCGCATCTCCCGCGAGGAGATCGACGGCTACGGACGCGTCGAGTACTGGGACGCCGCCACCGAGATCGCGATGGTGTGCGAAGGCGTCAGCGTCTACCACGAGCATCCGTCGCAACGCGTGGCGCAGATGACGACGCTGATCGCGCTGACTCGGGGCTCGCCCATCGAGACCTTCGGCCACGCCGACCTGCTGTTGCGGGACGAACACGGCGAGCGGCGGCGCATCATGCAGGCGGACCAGACGGTGTACCTGTACCCGACGCGGGACCGCCCCGCGGGCGCCTCCATGGCGGTCGGCGAGGACACCCTGCCGGACGTGATCGTGGAGGTCGATCACACCACCGACGTACGCCGCCGCAAGCTGTCGCTGTACGAGTCGTGGGGGCTGCCCGAAGTGTGGGTGGAGGTGCCGGACGCAGACTCGCCCAGCCGGGCGGCGAGCCGCGAGCCGGGCGTGACGATCCTCGTCCTGCACCCCGACGGCGCCTACCGCGAATCGGCCGAGAGCCGCGCGTTCCCCGGCTGGACGGCCTCCGAGATCCACCGGTCCATGAACGAGCCGACGTTGTCGACGGAGACCATGACGGTCCTCGAGCGGGTCGCCCGGACGCTGCGCGACCGCGACGGCGCCGATGCCGGCGACGCACCCTCCCTCCACCGAATGCGGGCGGAAGGCCTCGCCGCGGGACGGGCCGAAGGCCTCGCCGCGGGACGGGCCGAAGGCCGAGCGGAAGGCCTCGCCGAGCAACGGACCCTGCTCTGCCGCCGGGCGGCGCGCCGCTTCGGCGCGGAGACGGCGGAACGGCTGGCCGTTCTGATCGCCGCCGTG
The DNA here is from genome assembly GCA_965261285.1 of Vicinamibacterales bacterium. Taxonomy (GTDB): domain Bacteria; phylum Acidobacteriota; class Vicinamibacteria; order Vicinamibacterales; family UBA8438; genus JAJEEA01. Next base: position 2,581,877 of record OZ253457.1, read on the forward strand.
GACGACCCGGACCACCTGGCCGACATCGGCGAGTGGATCGTCACCTGCGCTTCTGGCTCCGCGCTGTTGGACCGCTGCTCGCGCCGGCGGCCGTCCTGAGACCCGGCCCTGCTTTCAGCGCACACGAGCGCCCATTCCTCGTCAAAGACGCCGAACCAGCGGCGGTCGAGTCGCGACCAAGAGACTGAGCCGCAGATCATGTCGCGGCCGGACCGGCAGTCGACGCTCAAGCGGCGCCGCTCTCAGCGCCAATCAACGCCAGCATCTCCTGGTGAATGCCGGGCCACGGCCGCCCGAGATCGACACTACGCGCGCGGATCGCGAACCCTTCCAGGCGGAGGTCTATCGCCAACCGCTCCCTCACCATCGGATACAGCAGGACACCCTCGTGACGGGGCCCGGGCTCCGTCGCGTCCCGGTTTCGGAGGTACGCCAGCAACTGATACAGGTTGTCCGCAGGGAGCTTCCTGGCGCCGTGCCGTCCCGCCAGTGGATCTACGTAGTACTTCGTGTCCAGGATGATGCGCCGCTCCCGCGAATCGAGCAGGATGTCGCCCTCCATCCGCGGGATGGCCGAGCGATGCGGCTCCGCCGTCCCCTCGTCGTCCCATCGAATCACGCGCCCACCCCGGTTCACCCGGTACTCGCCCTGCTCGTGCCGAAAGAACCCAATCACGAAGTCCTCGAACAACTTCCACATGCGTGCCTGGTCCCTACGGAAGTCCTTGAACTGCGCATCACCGACCGTCTCGTCGACGAGCAGGCACTCGTGAACGAGCCGGCACACCGAAAGCAGGAACCGATAGCGGCGGCGGTTCCGATCCAGTTGCACCTGCCCGAACAGCCGCCGACCGAGCCGCACGACGCTCACGCCCTCCAGCGCGCGATACGCCAGCCTGATGCGGTCTCGCACGTCACGATCGAGCTCCACGATTCTCAGGAGCGCCGCGAGCGTGGAACGGAGGATGCGGTTGTGAAGCACGTCGTGCGACAGCTCCTCGAAGTCGCAGGCCACGCGACCGCGAGGTCGCAACGCCCGGGCCGCCGTGTCGCTCAGGGCGACCTTGCCCCGGATGCCGGCCAGGTCTTCCCGCACCTCACGGTAGCCCCGGTCCAGGCCCCGCCGAACCAGCCGTGCGGACCCTGTGGCGAGCAAGTGGCCGAGCAGGTCGTGAACGCGGTTCAACCCCTCCAGCTCCTCTGCCCGAACCACCTCCAAGTCATCGGCGTGCCCCCAGGCGTAGCAGAGCAGGTAGTAGACGTTGGCGATGGGGATGTTCACCGCCTCAACAGCTCCGCCAGCTCTTCCGCGCGTTCAGGTCGGTCGAACCAGTACTCGCGCAGCAGGGGCGCGATCTGCGTCTCGACGACCGACTCGTACCAGTCGTCATCCACGCTCTCCGTCTGGTCATCTGGCACGAAGAAGCTGTGCCCGATCTGGAACCCCGGTCCGAGATCCTTGTCCTCGCGAATGCGCTCGTTCAGCTCCATCAGCTTCGTCTCGATCCTGTCGACGAGCTTCCGGTCCACGCCCGCCTCGAGCAGATGCCCCCGGAACTCGTCGGTGCCGTACGCGGGCATCAGCGCTTCGAAGGCGAACCGCCGCCGTAGCGCGTAGTCGACCATGGCCAGAGACCGGTCCGCGGTGTTCATCATGCCCAGGACATGCAAGTTGTCGGGCACGAAAAAGCGCTCTTCGGCGCCGCTGTACGTCAACGGAATCGCGTGAGCCGGCCCCCGCTTGTCCCGCTCCAAGAGCATCAGCAGTTCGCCGAAGATCCGGGACAGATTGCCCCGATTGATTTCATCGATGATGAACACGAATCGCGTGTCCGGCCGCGCCTCGGCCCGCTTGCAGAACTCGAAGAACACGCCGTTCCTCAGTGCGAACCCTCCGGTCTCGGTCGGCCGCCAGCCCTGTACGAAGTCCTCGTAGGCATAGGACTGATGGAACTGCACCATCTCGATCGCATCGGGATCCTCTCGTCCGATCAGACACGAAGCGAGCCGCTTCGCGATCCAGGTCTTGCCCACCCCGGGCGGACCCTGCAGGATCAGGTTCTTCTGCCCAGCCAGGGCATTCTGCATGCGGCTGAACTGCCCAGCGGGGACGAACGCTCCCCTCAACGCCCGCTGAATGTCGTACGGCTCCACGATGACCTCGGGCCGTGGAGGAGGGTCGTCGCTCATGAGCGGAAATGCGCGCCGTACCCAGCCCTTGCCGACTGGCGTCAGCTTTGTCAGGGTCTTCGGGGAAACAGATCCGGCGCCGGCAACTCAACAGGCTCCACGCTTGGATGCCATTCGACTTCCCGTACGTGCTGGAAGTCCGCGCAGCCGGGATCGTAGAAATACTCCCCTGTCACCGCGCCCCATCCCAGGATGAAGCTGCGACCCCGTTTCGCGATGAGAACGTCCCCGACCCGCATCGCGTGCGCGAAGCTCCACAGGGCCAGCGAGTGATTGGACGGATTGTCACCCAGTCCGCTCTCGACCGCCGTCTCGTGAATGGCCTCCCGCGATGCGAACCCGCTCAGGTCACCCAACTCCTGGCAATCAATCGCTGCGATTCCACGCTGCTGAAAGTCAAGCCAGCGACTCGCTCCCACACCGGGGCTGATCGCCCACCCGCCCACCTCCCCGAAACGCCGCCGAAACCACACTTCGTCGTCACCTGTTGCCGGAGGGGGCGGCTGCGGCTGAGGCGGCTGAGGCCCGTCCTTTCTCCAGACCTCCACGAACGGGGACTGAAAGAAGTTGACGACGGTCTCATCCGGATGCTCGGCCTCGAGCCGCTTGCGAGTCGCCAGCAGCAATCGGTCGATGGCGACATCATCGCGAGCGGCCGGCGGATCCTCGTCCCGAGCGAAACTCTTGACGATCTCCCGCTTCCGACTCCCCACGACAATAGGCTCGAACGAATCCGGAAACAGGAGAAACAGCAGCGCGTGCCGAAACTGACGCCCCTGGACGAGCCTGCGGTCGGCGAGCCAGCCGGCGAACTTCCACGCATCGGCCGTGAGCGCCTCGCGGTCCTGCCTCGAAAGGGAAAACCAGTCGTTCATCGTCAGGACGATGAAGCGCTGCTCGCGCCACCGATAGGTCAGGTAACCGGTACCGGTATTCGCGCATCCCGCCAGCACATCGTCGGCGAGCGCCCAGTGATTCTCCGGGAGCCGCGCCCCCGACCATTCCCATACCCTGGCGATCTGGTCACGCTTCGTTTGCGGAGTAACGTTTCTCGCGATGAGATAGTACGCCCAGGTCATCTCCGACCACAGACGCTTCGCCTCCGAGGTTGCGGGGCCCAGTTGACGCCGCAGCTTCTCGTAGAAGGGCTCGGATCCCTCTTTGGGGATTCTCGACGAAGTGAACGCGGAGCTGATCGAAGTTCCGCTCCGTCCACAGCCGTTCGTCGCTGAACAGTGACCCGCCGCCCAGCAGGCACCGCTGCTTCCACTGGTCGGCGGCGGCGAGGATGGCGGCTGCCCCCTGTTTGCTCATTTCGTATCTCTGCACGGGAAGGAGGAGCAGAAGGCCATGGGCACCCCGCTCGGGAACGGCGAACGCGTCTCGGTGTCTGTCGCCCGATCGCCTCGTGGGCTCGAAGACATGCCGAACATCGTCGCCTATGGAGTCGATTTGCGGCCGCCCAAGGGTCGGATGATATCACGCTGAGAACTGATGTGACTGTCGCATGAGAGGAGTTCTCATGTCGCCCATTTCGGATCTCCACGACCGCGGAGGAACCGCGACCGCCGGCATTTTTTTGCTTGACAGCTTTTCGCAGCCACTCCGCGCGATTAGCGGGACGCGACCAGGAATGCCCTCTGAACACCCTCAGGCGCCGCTGGCTGCACGACGCCCGCCGCGAAACCGAAATCCGTTGCACCGCAGCGCGTTCGGGCCGCTGACGCGAGTACAAGCGGCCCAAAATCAAGGAGTTACGATGGGACATGCATCTCACGACGATACCTGACGTCCCTGCGCCCGCGCTGCATCCCGCGGACGCCATCGGGCCCGAGAGCGACCCACCCGCACCGCGGCCCTGGTGCCCCGACGGCCCCCAGGCCGAGGTCGTCGCGCTCGGCGACCGCATCGCCGAGCTCTCCGCCCGCATCAGCGCCGCCACCTGGGAGCTGCTGAACCTGATCCACCAGTTCGACGAGAGATACGGCTGGGCCGGCTGCACGTCCTGCGCCGAATGGCTGGGCTGGCGCACCGGGCTCGCCCCGGGCGCGGCCCGCGAGCACGTGCGGGTGGCGCGCGCCCTCGCCGACCTGCCGAAGCTGAGCGACGCCATGCGGCGCGGCAAGGTCTCCTACTCGAAGATGCGCGCGGTCACGCGGGTGGCGACGCCGGAGACCGAGGACGACCTGCTGAACGTGGCGCTGTCGGGCACCGCCGCCCACGTCGAGAAGATCGTGCGGGCGTGGCGGCGGGTGGACCGGCTGGCGGAGCAGGCCGAGGACCGGCGGCGGCACGAGACGCGGTCGCTGCGGACGTGGGTCGACGAGAACGGGATGGTGGTGGTGCGGGGGCGTCTATCGCCTGAGGTGGGCGCTGTCGTGCGGCGGGCGCTCGAGGCGGCGTGCGACCAGGCCCGCGGCGTCGACCCGCTGGCAGCGGCCCCGGACGAAGAGGCCGTCCCCGGCCCCGAGGCCGTTCCCGGTGCCGACGCGGAGGCGCCGTCGCTAGCGCAGCGGCAGGCCGATGCCCTGGGAGTGATTGCGGAGTGCGCGTTGTCGGGCGGGCTCGACCGGGGGACGGCGGGCGACCGCTATCAGGTGGTGGTGCACGTGGACGCGGAGGCCCTGACCGAAGCACCCGACGCCCCCGAAGCGCCCGGCGTTCCCGCGGGAACGTCCGAGACAGCCGCGTCGCCGCCGCAGGCCTCGTCCAGCCCGGCCGGCCGCCGCCAGACGGTGCTGGACGAGGCGGGGGGCATCCACATCTCGGCGGAGACGGCGCGGCGGCTCGCCTGCGACGCGGCCACGGTCGGGATGCAGCACGGCCCCGGCGGCGAGATCCTCGACGTCGGCCGCCGTACGCGGACCATCTCGCCGGCCCTGCGCCGGGCCCTGCACGCCCGCGACCGCCAGTGCCGGTTTCCGGGGTGCCGGAACGTCCGGGTCGATGCCCACCACATCAGGCACTGGGCCCACGGCGGGGCGACGGCGCTCGACAATCTGGTGCTCCTGTGCCGACGGCACCATCGGGCGGTGCACGAGGAGGGGTTCCGCGTCACGCTGGATGCAAGCGGAGACGTGGAGTTCGTTCGGCCGGACGGCCGGCCGCTACCGGAAGCGCCGACGCCGCCGGACTGGACCGGCCGGCCGTTGGCGCCGGTGAGAGCCCGGCTCGAACGGGAGGGCATCTCCATCGACCCCGACACCCTCACGCCCGACTGGCGCGGCGAGCGTCTGGACCTGGATTGGGTGATCCACCAGTTGTGGCGTCCGCGCCCGCAGCCGGAGGCGACCTGCAAGCAGCAGCCGGCCGACCGGTCTTGACCGCGAGCGTCGACGTGCCATCGCCATCACCCCTGAGCCGATTCTCGCCATCGAATCGGGCCGCTCCAGGCACGGGTCATCGAGGCCGACCAGGAGGTTCCTGATGTGGCAAGATCACGGCCAGACTCCGCAGCCGAGCAACCGTGTCACGACCACTTCGCGCCTCTTCGCAATACATCTGTCACCTTGAGGAGAGCCATGTTCCGGCAGTATCCGCAGAGCGACGTCAACGAACCGATTCTTCTGCACGAGGGCAGCTTTAGCGTTCGGCGCGGTGATCGTTGCGTCGAAGGAAGCGGCTCGGCCCGTTTACGATGGCTGCCATCACCGGGCATCGAGTTTGACATCGAGATAGCAGAACCGCTTCTCGGCTGGGACTTCGATTCCTTGACGACGGAACTGCCGGGCTTCAGGACAGAGAATGTCCTCGCTCACTCGCTGACTGTCGGTCTACCCAGCAACATCCATGCCTTTGCCAGCGCGATGGAATCGGATCGTCAGCAGAACCTTCTCTCCGTGGGATTCCAGGTCGTCAATTTCGCGGACTTCATCACTCCCGGGTTGTCCGCCACTCCCGGAGACCCGACCGCAATCGCCGACGTCAAGGGGACCGAACAACTGTCGGGCGGAGCAACCCCTACCGGCGCGCCGACCAAGCGGGTTCAGTCGCTCACGTGCGCAGCAGCCGACCTCAGACACAATGGCTGGCGCATCGGGCTTGTCGCCTTGCCGGAGTCCCTTGACCGTCGCGAGCGTCTGCGGGCTACCGGCGGATACTCCTTCACGCATGTCGGACAGCTGACGAGAATCGACGGCTCGGCTTTCGCTGTGCAGTCGGCGAAGGAGGTCCTTGAATCACTGCGGGTCTTCCTGTCGTTCGCGCGCGGCGCCGCGTGTAGTCTCCCGATTCGGTGGGGACGCGGAAGCAACGGTGAAATCGCATGGCGCCAGTTCCAGTCACCAATCGTCGACAGTTGGCGACGGCGGCTATCGTGGTTCGATGAGAACCATGGCTCGCTTCTTGGTGAGCTGTTCGGCCCGTTCTGCCGGGCCCACGATGACCAGAGACTCCGCGAGCCGTTGGTTCTGGCACTCCATTGGTACCGCCATTGCAACACGAATTCCAGCGGCAGCCAGGGCTCGCTCATTCTCGGCATGGCCGCGCTCGAGCTCCTGAGCGCACTCATCGTCGTCGGTCGCTTTCGGTCGATGTCTGCGCAGAAGCACGACAAGCTCAGTGCCGAAAAGAAACTCTGCGCCCTGCTGAACGCGCTGGATGTCCCAGCAGACATTCCGACGCGATACGCGGCCCTGACCGCGTTCGCCGAGAAGAATGGCATGTCGAACTCGTGTAAAGCGCTGGCGGCGCTGCGGCACGGGTTGGTTCACGCGAAGGAGGAACGCAGGAAAGTCGTGCTGGACCCGGTTGGCCGGGAGGCGGTCTTAGACGCATGGCAGATGTCGCTCTGGTACCAGGAGCTGGCGCTGCTCCGCCTTTTCGAACACGGCGGAAGTTACAGGAACCGAACAACCGCGAAATCCGTGGGCCAGGTCGAGCCCGTACCGTGGAGCGATCACGCTGCTGCAAACGAAGGGGTTGACGGTCCGCCCGATGCTGCCGCCTGTGGGCCATGAGCCGGCACGCTATCCTCACGGCAGCGCGAAGGCCATGAGCTCCCCGTGGTAGGTCCCGCCGCCAACGGCCACCACGAGATACTGCCTGCCGTCCAGCATGTAGGTCATCGGCGAGCCGGTCTGCGGGGCGGGCAGATACACCGCCCCCCGCTCCTCCCCCGTCGCCTTGTCGTAGGCGCGCAGCATGGCCCCGCGCGCGCCCGACGGCGTGGTGACCGTCCCGCCCTCGCCGCTGATGACCAGCGTCTTCGTGGTCAGCGTGCCGATGCCGCCCGAGCTGCCGCCGGCGCCCCCGGTGCGGCCGGTGCGCGGGATGTCGAGGCCGCGCAGGGCGGGGTGGTTGCGCACGAAGTCGGGGGTCTCGCCGTGTGCGACCTGCCACACGATCTCCCCTTCGTTGAGGTCGATGGCGGTGATGCGGCCCCAGGGCGGCTTCATCATCGGCAGCCCCCGCACCGTGGGCGGGCGCAGGCGGCCGTTGACGTAGTCCATGTCGGACCGCTCGGCATCGTTGACGAGCCCGATGGCGCGGTTGAGGGTGTGGGAATAGAGGTAGAGCATGCCGGTGTCGGGGTCGAACGAGCCGCCCGGCCAGTTGGCGCCGTTGGGGACGAACAAGGTCGCGAGCAGGCCGTCCTGCCCGCGCACGATGGGCGGGGTGAAGACGGGTCCGGTGCGGTAGCGCGACGCGATCTCGAGGGCCTCGGCGTGCAGCTCGGGGGTGAAGTCGATCAGCTCGTCGAGGGTGAACCCCTGCCGCTCGAACGGGGGCGGCTTGGTGGGGAACGGCTGGGTGGGCGAGTACCACTCGCCGGGGACGTTGCCTGCCGGCACCGGCCGCTCCTCGATGGGCCAGACCGGCTCGCCGGTGACGCGGTCGAACACGTACACCCACCCCTGCTTGACGGGCTGGGCCACCGCCTTGATCTCGCGCCCGTCGACGGTGATGTCGACGAGGATCGGCGGGCACGGCACGTCGTAGTCCCAGATGGGATGGTGCACGAACTGGAAGTGCCAGAGCCGCTCGCCGGTCTCGAGGCTGACCGCGACGAGGCTCTCGCCGAACAGGTTGTCGCCGGGCCGGTGGCCGCCGTAGTAGTCGCCGGTGGGGATCTCGATGGGGAGGTAGGCGATGCCGAGCTCCTCGTCGACGGTCAGGTTCGTCCAGACCCCGGTGTTGCCGGTATAGACCGCGGAGTCGTTCAGCCACGTCTCGCGCCCGAACTGGCCGGGCCGGGGAATCGTGTGGAAGATCCACCGGCGCTCGCCGGTGCGGGCGTCGTAGCCGCGGATGTAGCCCTTGACGTTCTCGCGGCTCGGGGGCGACCCGCCGGAGCGGTGCGAGGCCCCGACGATGACCACGTCGCGGGCGACGACGGGGGCGCTGTTCCAGCCGATCTCGCCGGTCAGGGGGTCGATGGGCTGGTCGTTGTCGCGCTTGAGGTCGACGATGCCGTCCTCGCCGAACCCGGGCACCGGCCGCCCCGTCCGCGCGTCGAGCCCCACGAGCTGGTAGCCGATGGTGACCAGGTAGATGCGCTCGTCGCCCTCGCCGTCGGTCCAGTAGGCGACGCCGCGGCCCGACATGCGGCGGATGGCGTTCATCCCCCGCTGCCCCTCCTCGAGCCGATAGATCCACAGCAGCTCGCCGGTGGCCGCGTCGAGCGCGACCACGTTGCGGCGGCTGCCGGCGGTGGCGTAGAGCACGCCGTCGACCATCAGCGGCGTGGCCTGGTAGTTGAAGTCCGGGAACGGCCCGAGGTTGGTGGTACGGAAGCGCCACTCGACCTCGAGGTCGTCGAAGTTGTCGGCGTCGATCTGGTCGAGCGGCGCGTACCGGGTGCTGCCCAGGTCCCCGCCGTAGGTCCGCCACTCGCCGTCGGCCGCGCCGTGCTGCGCGAAGCCCGTGGCCACTCCGGCGAGCAGGAGCACCACCGCCGCCACTGCCGCTACGCGCGCACCCGCACCGCTCATGTCCGCTTGTGCTGACATCGGTCTTCCCCCACGCGGCCACCTCGGTCCGCGACGCCCAGCGATCGCGATTCACGATGCCGGCCAGTGCCGACGGCGATGGCCTGACCGCCGGCCGGCACGCTGGTAGACTACCGTAGTCACGTCCGAGCAGCACGTTGATTCCGAACCGAGGGTGAGGCGATGACGGCGCGGAAGCCGCCGGCCGGGGAGATTCTTGAGACTCTCGGGTTCTCGGCGAGCGAGCCGTTGCGGAAGGAGACGCCCATGAGGAAGATCATCGCCGTCGTCGCGGTGCTCGTTGCGGCATCCGGGGCACCGGCTGCGCAGATCGTCTGGAACGCCGAAGACCTCGGCGGCGGCGGCGCAGAGTTTCGGCTCGAGAACGGCGACGGGGCAGCGATCATTCTCGTGTGCCAGCGCGTCGGCGTCAGCGCCGGGTTCGAGTTTCCCACGGCCCCGGGACCCGCCGACAGCGCCGCGATTCGCGGGTTGCCCGGCGGAGAACGGCAGAACGTCACGGTAGCACCCGTCAACGACCGAGTGCTCCGGCTGACGAGCGGCCGCGGGCTCGAGGGGCTCCTGCAGTTGCTGCAAGGCGCCCCCATTCTCGACGTTCGCGCGGGCGGCACGCGGGTGTCTTTCCAGGTGTTCGGGAGCGCCCCCGTCGTCCGCCAGTGCCTGGAGCGCCAGGACGAGGAGCTACGCGATCCCGGACGTTGGCGGGAGGTGCGGCGGGTCCGCACTGACGAGGATCGCGCGGAGGCGCGGGAACGGCAGGCCCAGGCGCGGGAACGAGAGGCCCAGGCGCGGGAACGGCAGGATCCGGCGCGCGAACCCGCACCTGAGTGAGGAAAGGCCCCGCGCCGCCATCGAGTCGAATCGATCGCCCCCCGCTCGTCGCGACTCGGACGAGCTGGGAGTCGCCAGGGGCGCGCGCCTCGGGCCGGTTCTGGCAGCGTCAGGTCTTCCGCCCAGCGACCTCCCGCGTGTTCATTGTCGCGCCAGCCGGTTGAATGCCCTGGCGACCTGCGGGTGGTCGGCCTTCGCCCGGTGGAAGGCGGCGACCAGCTCGCGAAGCGTGTACACCTCTTCGGCCAGGCCAGGACGATCTGCGCGGGTTCCGCCTCCCGGGCCCACATGCGGATCAGGACTCGCTGGCGCGTCGTCGGCCTCTCGGCGTGGATCGCGTCGTAGAACTCCGCGCTCGTCGGCTGGACCACCCAACCGCAGCAACTGCTGCCGATGCGGCTCCGAACCGTGGCGCTTCGCTCCCGGATTGCCGCGGGGTCGTGTCCCGGCAGGTGCTCGTTCCGGAATCTGTCGTCGGCGCGGCGATCGCTGAAGGCATCCGGCGGGGCCAGAACGTCGGGTTCCTCGTCGCGGTGGACCGCCTTCGCCCGCCGACGCAGCACGCGCCACTCGTCCAGTGTCATCGCAGCCCCGCTCGCCGAGCCCGCCCGCGGCCGGCAAGACGGAATCATCGAACCGGGCGCCGACGATCGCCTCAGCCCGCGACTGCCCCAGGCCGCGGTCAGGATCCACTTCCGGCACCCAACCGCCCACCGAGTAGCCTACCGCAGCGTCGCGAGCGACGGCACGTTGATTCCGCCGGACCGGTCCACTACGATAGGGCTACGCACCCGCATCGTTACATCGCCACGCGAGGAGGCCGTCCTGATGCCTGCATCGAGCTTCCGGGGACGTTTCGCGGCCGGCCTGACCGCCGCCGCCATCGCCATGATCGCCGCGCCGGCCGCGGCCCAGTCCGGCGACGAGGCGGACGCCGTCACCTACCACCGGGACATCGCGCCCATCCTCGAGCGGAGCTGCCAGAACTGCCACCGCCCCGAGTCGGTGGCGCCGATGTCGCTGCTGACCTACGAGGACGTGCGGCCCTGGGCGCGGTCCATCAAGTACCGCACCGGGCGGGTCGGCAAGCCGGACGTGATGCCGCCGTGGTACATCGAGAAGGACGTCGGCATCCAGGACTACAAGGGCGACATCTCGCTGAGCGCCGAGGAGATCGCGCTCATCGGGGCCTGGGTCGACGACGGCGCCCCGCGCGGCGAGCCGGTCGACCGGCCGGCCGTGACCCGCGTCGTCGACGCGTCGGGCTGGCAGCTCGGCGAGCCGGACCTCGTCGTCAAGTCCCCGGAGATCGAGGTCCCCGCGACGGCGCCGGACTGGTGGGGTCCGATGGGCGAGTCGGAGACCGGCCTGACCGAGGACCGCTACGTCGCGGCCGTCGAGATGCGCGAGGTGAGCACCTACGAAGGGCCGGCCGAGCGCGACACCATCGGCGGGCTCTACGTCATCCACCACCTCGTCGTGCTGCCGGTCGGCCCCGACGGACGGCCGGTGGACGAGGCCGGCTTCTGGCCGGTCCACGAGGTGGGGCGCAACCCCGACGTCTTCCACCCCGACGCCGGCAAGCTGCTGAAGGCGGGCTCGAAGATCCTGTTCCCGTCCGCCCACCTGCACTCGAACGGGCGCCACACCCGCGCCCAGCTCGAGATGGGGTTCAAGTTCCACCCCGAGGGCTACGAGCCGTCGCGGACGGTGCAGATCATCGGCCCCGCCACCGTCGAGCTCGACATCCGGCCGATGGAGGCCGACCAGGAGTTCGAGGCGTTCAGCACCCTGATGGAGCACACCAAGATGATGGTGTACGAGCCGCACATGCACGCGGCGGGGGTGCGGATGTGCCTGGACGCGATCTGGCAGAACAACGTCGAGACCCTGAGCTGCGCCGGCTACAACCACAACTGGGTGCGGGTGTACACCTTCGAGGACGACGCGGCGCCGCTGCTGCCGCGGGGCACCATCCTCCGCATCAGGGGCTACTTCGACAACACGCCGAGCAACCCAAACGTCTCCGACCCGCGGAACTGGTCGGGGCTGGGCCACCGCTCGATCGACAACATGATGATCAACATCGGGCAGGCGGTGTCGCTGACCGACCAGGAGTTCGCCGACGAGATGGCGGCGCGCCGCGCGCGTCTGGGCCTCGCGCCGGGCGAGACGGTCATCGGCTGCCCGCTGTGCGGCTACCCCGACCCGTCGGAGCTGGTGCCGGCCGCGGCCGACAACACCGGGGGCCAGTAGCGATGGTGAGGATGACGCGGACGCCGGGGCCGCCTGGTCGGGACAGCGACCGAGGCGAAGGGGCGCGCCGTGCGGCGATGGCGGGCATGACGCCGACGCCGGAGCCGCGAGGGGCGGGAGCGGCGGCGGGCGCCGCCGCCCTGCTGGCCGCGGCCATCGTTGCCGCCCCGATCGCCGTCCAGGCCCAGGACCAGGGCGAAGCCGAGGACCGGCCGGGCCGCGAGCTGAGCATCGCCCCCGCCTACGAGGGCTGGGAGCGGAACGACGACGGCTCGTTCAACTTGGTGTTCGGCTACATGAACCGGAGCTGGGACCCGGCCGAAATCCCCATCGGCCTCGACAACCGGATCGAGCCGGGCGCCCCGGACCGCGGCCAGCCCACGCGTTTCCAGCCGCGACGGAACCGGCACGTCTTCCGCGTCCGCGTGCCCGCCGACTTCGGCGACCAGGAGCTGGTGTGGACGCTGACGAGCCGCGGCGAGACCGAGCGCGCCTACGCGACGCTGCACCCCGACTACTTCCTCGACGACGTCGCGATCATGAACAACAACGGCGCCGGCGGGCCGGCCGGGGGCGCCTACAACATCTTCGGCAACCAGCGGCCGGAGCTGGAGGTCGAGGGCCTGCCCCTGCGCCGCACCGCCGTCGGCGAGCCTGTGGTCCTGCGGGCGCGCGCCACCGACGACGGCGTGCCGAGGACGCGGAACATGCCGGCCCCGCGCATCGGCACCACCCGCGTCGGGGCGGGCACCCCGAACAGCGCGAGCGGCCTGCGCGTGGCCTGGATCGTCTACCGCGGCCCGGGAGCGGTCACCTTCGACCCGCCGCAGTTCAAGGTCTGGGAGGACTACCGCGCCGGCGCCGACTCGCCATGGGCGCCGGGCTGGAAGACGCCGGAGCCGCCCGAGAACGGGACGTGGGCCGTCGAGGCGACCTTCTACCGGCCGGGCCGCTACGTGATCCGCGCCCTCGCCCACGACGGCGGCCTCGCGACCCACCGGGACGTGACCGTCACCGTCGGCCCCTGATTCGGGCGTGGGTCCGGCGTCGCACGCGGCTGCGATCGCCGGACCTGCGCCGTGCTCCCCGGCGCATTCGAAGAGCCCGCTGCCGGGGTGCGAACTCGCGGGCTCGGCCAGCCGCCACGCCTTCGGCCCGCGATATCAGAAGAAAACAGGACGTCCTCTTCCACTTGCCGATGACGACGCTCGTCTCGGTGACGTCGGTGACGCGAAAACGGTAGAGGCCACGCGGGGCGGGGCCGCCGAGGCGGCGGCCGTCGGCGGCCGCGAACGCACTGCTGTGGCAGGGGCAGACGTAGACAGGACTGTCCACCGGTCCGGTTTCCTGCCAGGAAGCCCGCCGGGGACTGCGCGTACCCAGATGCCGGAGCCGCGGCGCCGGCCCGCCGGCCGCGGCGATGCCGGGCTCGCCCCGGGAACCGCGCTACTCCCGCCCCACCTGCCAGAGCAGGAAGCTCACCGTGTCGACCATCTCGTCGATCTGCTGGCTGACCGGCTGGCCCCCGGAGTGGCCCGCCGCCGTGTGGTAGCGCAGCAGGATCGGGCTGCCCGAGCCGTTTCGCGCCTGCATCAGGGCCGTCATCTTGCGGGCGTGCAGCGGCGCGACCCGGGTGTCGCCGTCGCCCGACAGATAGAGCGTCGCAGGGTAGTCGCCGCCGTCGACGACGTTGTGGTACGGCGAGTACGCGTGGATGTAGGCGAACTGCTCGGGGTCGTCGCTCGACCCGTACTCGGGCACCCAGAAGCTGGCGACGAGGAACTGGTGGTAGCGCACCATGTCGAGCAGCGGATAGGTGCACACCACTGCCCCGAAGAGGTCGGGCCGCTGGTTCGACACCGCGCCGACGAGGAGGCCGCCGTTGCTGCCGCCGCGGATGGCGAGGTGCTCGGGGCTGGTGTAGCCCTCCGCGACGAGGTGCTCGGCCGCGGCGATGAAGTCGTCGAAGACGTTCTGCTTGCTCTCGAGCATGCCCGCGCGATGCCACGCCTCGCCGAACTCGCTGCCCCCGCGCAGGTTCGCGAGGGCGAAGACGCCGCCCGACTCGAGCCAGGTCGTGGCGAGGGCCGAGAACGCCGGCGTCATGGCGTTGTTGAAGCCCCCGTAGCCGGTGAGCAGGGTCGGGTTGGTCCCGTCGAGGGCGACGTCGGACCGGTGGACGACGAACATCGGCACCTCGGTGCCGTCCTTCGACGCGAACCGGCGCTGCGTGACCGCGTAGGCGGCGGGATCGACGGGCAGCTCGGGCTCGGCCCACGCCGACTGCTCGCCGGTCGCGATGTCGTAGCGGTAGATGGTGCTCGGCACGTGGAACGTCTGGAACGTGAAGAAGGCCTCGTCGCTGGTCCAGCGGCCCGCGCCGCCGCCGACCGAGCCGAGGGTGTCGAACGCGATGTCGCGGACGTGGGTCCCGTCGAGCTCGTGGACCGCGACCCGCGGCTGCACGTCCTGCAGGTACGACACCGCCAGCTTCCCGCCGAGGGCGGCGGCCCCCTCGACGACGACGTCGTCGCGCTCGGGGACGACGTCGCGCCAGCCCTCGGACCCGGGGTCCGCGGGGTCGGCCAGCACCACGCGCCGGTTCGGCGCGTCGAGGTTGGTGACGATGACCAGCTCGCCGCCGGCGAACGAGGCCCACGACTCGGAGACGCCGTCGGCGATGGCGGTCACGAACGGCGTGTCGCGCTCGAGGTCCTTGACGTGTATCGAGGTCGGCCCCGACGAGCCCTCGATGACGTGGACGACCATCCAGCGCCCGTCGTCGGACACCACGGTGGAGGGAATCTGGTAGCGCTCGTAGCCCTCGCCGAAGAGCTGCCGATCGTCCGCCAGGGGCGTCCCGAACGCGTGGTACATCACCCGCGGGGTCACGTTGCCGTACTGCTCGTAGTAGAGCCCCCCGCCGTCCGGAGCCAGGGTCACCGCGCCGTAGCGGGCCGGCGGCAGCACGTCGGCGAGGTCCTCGCCGGTGTCGACGTCGCGGACGCGAATCTCGACCTCGTCGACGCCCCCTTCGCGGACCCCGTAGACCACCCGCGCGCCGTCGTCCGAGATGTCCCGCAACGCGACGCTGGTCGTGTGGTCGGGGCTCATCGGGTGGGGGTCTATCAGCACCCGGTCCTCGCCGTCGAGCCCCTCGCGCACGTACACCACCGACAGGTCCTGGTCGGCGCGCCGCCTGCTGTAGAAGTAGCGCCCGCCGCGCTCGTTCGGCAGGCCGACCACGTCGCGCTCGAGCACCGACGCGGCCTGTGCCCGCAGCTCGGCGCGGCCGGGCAGGGCGCCCAGCACCGCGTCGGTGTGGGCGTTCTGCGCGTCGATCCAGGCGCGCGTCTCCGGCGCGTCCTGGTCCTCGAGCCAGCGGTAGGGATCGGGCACCTCGACGCCGTGCAGCGTGTCGACGACCTCCCGGACCTCGGTGGGCGGTGGCGGCGGCACGTCGATTCCCGGCTCGTCGGCGGCGCAGGCCGCCATCAGCGCCGCACCCGCGATTCCTGCGATTCGTCGCGATCCGGCCATCATGTTCTCCTCCCGAACGGCCAACGGTTCAGCGTAGCGCATTCTGGCCGATCAACGATTCCCGTTGATGGGCATCGTACCGATTACCGGCACGTCGGGCCGGGCGGACTGCACCCGGCGTTGCGACCCGGCCCCAGCGGGGCTGTCAGACCTGGGGCTCGTCGACCACGTTCGTCAGCAGGCAAGCGACGCGTGCGCCGCGTCTTCGGGCGAATCGGCGCAGACGAGATGCAATCGACTACGGGCCCAGGCTGCTTCTCGGTCCTGGTTCCGATTCACGACTCACCTCCGGCGGTCGCCGTCATCCCTCAGTCCCCCTCCAGCAGGTAGTGATACTCCAGCGCCGCGCCGAGGGCCATGGCCCCGCCGCGATCGTCGGCGCCGTTGACGGCGGGACGGTCGAGATAGTAGCGGCGGGTCGGACCCGCCCCGGTGCCGATGCAGACGTCGACCAGCGTGCCGTCCTCCGCCACGTGGGCGAGCAGGGCGCGCCACGCCCGGTCGACGACCGGCCGGTACGATTCGTCGAGCCACCCGAGCCGGAGGCCCCGGGCCATCGCGGTCAGGGTCATCGCGGTGACGCTGGTCTCGCGGTAGCTGCCGGGCTCGTCGACGACCTGCCGCCACATGCCGTCCGGCGCCTGGCGGGCGCGCATCGCGGCCAGGTGCCGGCGATGGATGTCGAGCACCGCCGCGCGCTCCGGATGGTCGGCGGGCAGGACGGTCAGGAGCTCGGAGAGGCCGAGGGCGCCGAAGCCGTTGCCGCGGCCCCAGGCAACCGGGGCGCCGGCGTCGTGGTGAAACAGACCGTCCGACTGCTGCAGGCGCGCCGCGTAGGTGGTGACGAGGCGGACGGCGGCGGCGAGGCCCTCGGGGTCGCCGGCGCGGACCGCGGCGATGGTGCCGAGGAAGAAGTCGTCGCTCCACCCGGACCCGTGGCGGGAGACGCCCGGCGCGTCCTCCGCCCGCGCGAGGGCCACCCCCTCGGCCGCGAGCCGGGCCGCCGCGTCGCCGTCCCCGCCCGGCGACTGCGCCAGCTCGCTGAAGATCATCGTCCCCGCCACCGCCGCGAAGCTGATGCGGTCGACGAACAGCGGCCGTTCGCCGGAGAGCCACGGGCCGACCTCGTCCAGGACCCTGTCGCGCAGCGACGCGTCGCCGTCGAGCTCGGCCAGCCGCAACGCGTGGACCCAGGCGAGGGCGGGAATGTAGCTGATGCTCGGGGTGCCGGGATAGCGACGCGCGAGGACGCGCGCCACCGCCAGCGGGTCGCGCCCGATCCGGCGGGCGAGGACGCCGCGCAAGGGTGAAGGCCCGTCCGACGCGCGAGCCAGCACCTCGCTCATCAGCGCCGCCCCGTCGGACGCGCCGGCCGTCGCGAGCATCGTGTCCACGGGACCGAGGCCCGGTCGGCTCGCCGGGTCCGCCATCGCCGCGGCCAGCGAGCCGGCCGGCATGCCCGCGGCGCCGACGGTCCCGCCCCCCGCGCCGGCGGCGCGCGAGACGATGCGCAGCCCGTCCCCGGCCCGCACCTCCACCACCAGGTCGGGGGCCTGGTAGGCGACCCAGCGCCAGACGTAGCGGCTCTCGGGCCGGCCGGGGTCGTCGAAGAACCCGCCGGCCGGGGGAAACCCGCCGGGTCGACCCGGCGCGTCCGGCGACGGATGGGCCATCGGCAGCGCGCTCACGGCCCATCGCGTGCGCTCCTCCTCGGGGGCCTCGGTCTTGAACCACCGCACCGCGTCGAGCACGATGCGCGCCGCCGCGTCGGCGTCGCCCTCGAGCCCGCCGACGATCACCAGCCGGCGCTCGGCCCGCGACGGGTCGAAGGGCGATGGGTTCTCTAGGGTGAGCAGCGGCGTCTCGTCGCGGGCCACTCCGGCCGCGCTCACGATGCGCGGCTCGCCCGGGAGCGCCGCGAGGGCGTCGAGCGCCGCCCGCGGATCCGCCGCTTCGTCCGCCCGCGGCTGGAATGACGCCCTCGTCGCGCCGGGCCCGGTACGACCAGCAACGGCGGCGGTCCTGCCCTCCGCCCCCGGCCGGGCCGCCCCCGACGCCGCGGTCGCCGGGGCCGCCTCACCGTCCCCGGCGCAACACGCGGTCGCCCCGGCGGTTCCCGGTCCCAGCGTCGACACCGCCACGACGACGGACGCAACCACCGCCCGCCGCACCCCACCGCTCGTCCGCGGCATCACCGCCATCGTCAGTCTCCACCAGCCAGAACATGCACCCGCGAACCGCTCGTCTGCGGCACCACCGCCATCGTCAGTCTCCCGCCAGTCAGAAAACATGCACCCGCGAACCGCTCGTCTGCAGCACCATCGCCATCGTCAGTCTCCCGCCGGTCGGAACATGCACCCGGACCGGAATCGGGGCGGTCGGTATCCGCATCATGATCGTCCGCGGCGGTGGCAACCGCAAGGCCCATCGCCGACCCACCCGACCGTGCCCAGCCACCGTCCCGTCCTGCCGGGCGACACGGCCTCTCTCGCGAACCATCGCCTCTCGCGAACCATTGCCGGTCTCCAGGAATCGCCGGCTCTCGACCCCGATTCCTCGGACCGGGGCGCCATTTCGCCTGCGCGCTCCCCGGCGGACATGACGGGTTTCCCGGCCGCGCTTCGGTGCCGGAGCGCAAGGGCGGCCCGGTGCCGCCGGTCCTGTCGCCGCCGGACGGTTTCACGTAGAATCAGGGCCGGCGCGAAACGTAGCAGGCGCCCGACGAGGAACCCATCAAGGAGATCGACATGTGTGATGAGAGAACCGATGCCGACACCACCAAGTACCTGCGCGCGCGGGAGATGACCCGGCGGCAGTTCGGCGCGGTTTCGGCGGGCGCGGGCCTGGCGATGCTGCTGCCCCGGGCCGCGAACGCCCAGGCCGTCACCGAGTCCGAGATCGACGTCCAGACCCCCGACGGCGTCTGCGACAGCTACTTCGTGCATCCCGCGAGCGGCGCCCACCCCGGCGTCCTCATCTGGCCCGACGCCTTCGGCCTGCGGCCCGCCAAGCGGCAGATGGCGAAGCGGCTCGCCGAGTCGGGCTACTCGGTGCTCGTGGTCAACCAGTACTACCGGTCGCAGCGGGTGCCCATCGTGGACAGCACGAACTTCGCCGAGGTGGCCAGCATCGTCCGGCCGCTGATGGGCACGCTGAGCCCCGAGACCCACGTATCGGACGCGCGGGCGTTCGTGAGCTTCCTCGACAGCCAGGCGTCGGTCGACAGCAACCGCAAGATGGGCACGATGGGCTACTGCATGGGCGGCCCCATCACCATGCGCACCGCGGCGGCCCTGCCCGACCGCATCGGGGCCGGCGCGTCGTTCCACGGCGGCGGCCTCGTGACCGACGGGGACGACAGCCCGCACCTGCTGGTGCCGCAGATGACCGCGCACTACCTGTTCGCGATCGCCGAGAACGACGACGAGAACGAGCCCGAGGCGAAGAACGTCCTCCGCGAGGCGTTCGACGAGGCCGGCCTGCCGGCCGAGATCGAGGTGTACGAGGGCGCCCTGCACGGCTGGTGCCCGCCCGACACCCAGGTCTACCACGAGGCGCAGGCCGAGCGGGCGTGGAGCCGCCTCCTCGCCCTGTTCGAGACCGCGCTCGCGTAGGGTCTGCACGCACGCCGACGGGCCGGGCGGCCCCGGGTCGCCGCGGCCGCGCGCTGGTCCGATCCGGTAGGTCGGAGGCTGTCGAGCACCCGGGGGTCCGCCCCGGGTGCTCGGGCCGCCCGCGCCCGCGCCAGGCTTCCGCGTCCTTTCCCTCTGCACCCTCCGCGCTCACCCCCTGGACATGGACCGGCAAGAGGGCACGCGGCCCGCGACCTGTCCCCTGTGCGAAGCCATGTGCGGCGTGCTCGTGGAGGTCGACGGCGAGCGCATCCGGTCGGTCCGCGGCGACCCCTACGACCCCTTCAGCCGGGGCTACGCGTGCCCGAAGGCAGCGGCGCTCCCCGATCTGCACCACGACCCCGACCGCATCCGCACCCCGCTCGTGCGGGCCGGATCGAGCTGGCGCGAAGCCTCCTGGGAGGAGGCCCTCGATCGTGCCGCCGCCGGGCTCGCCGCCGTCCGCGGCCGGCACGGCCGCGACGCCGTCGCCCTCTATTACGGCAACCCCGTCGCCCACAACCTCGGGCTCCTGACCCACGGGCTCGCCTTCAGACAGGCGCTCCGGACGAGGAACGTCTACTCGGCGAGCTCCACCGACCAACTGCCCCAGATGCTGGCGGCGCTGCGCATGTACGGGCACTTCGGGCTGATTCCGGTGCCGGACGTCGACCGGACCGACTTCTTCCTCATCGTCGGGGCGAACCCCGTCGTGTCCAACGGCAGCCTGATGAGCGCGCCCGACATGCGCCGGCGCCTCGACGGCATTCGCGCCCGCGGCGGCCGCGTGGTCGTCGTCGATCCGCGCCGTACCGAGACCGCCGCCGTGGCCGACGAGCATCTCCCCGTCCGGCCCGCCGCCGATGCCCTGCTGCTCGCCGCCATGCTCCACGTCATCCTCGGCGAGAACGCGACGCGCCTCGGGCGGCTCGCCGGACGCGTGAAGCGGCTCGACGCGCTGGCCGCGTTCGTCCGCGACCTGCCTCCGGAACGCGCGGCCCGGTCCACCGGCATCGCCGCTTCCGTCATACGCCGCCTCGCCGCCGCGTTCGCCCGCGCCGAGCGCGCGGTGTGCTACGGCCGGGTGGGACTCTGCACGCAGCGTCACGGGACGCTCGCGGCCTGGCTGCAGCAGGCCCTCAACCTCGTGACGGGACGCGTCGACGAGATCGGCGGCCTGCTCCTGCCGACGCCGGCCGTCGACGTCCTCGGGATCTCCGCACGGCTGGGCTGGCGCGGGACGTTCGACCGCTGGCGGAGCTCGTGCCGCGGTCTGCCGGAGTTCAGCGGCGAGCTGCCCGTCGCCGGGCTCGCCGACGAGATCGAGTCCGCCGGCCCGCGGTCGGTCCGCGCGCTGGTCACGGTGGCCGGCAACCCCGTGCTGTCGGCTCCGCACGGACGCCGTCTCGAGCGCGCGCTGCCGTCCCTGGACCACGTGGTCTCGATCGATCCGTACCTCAACGAGACCACGCGCCACGCCCACGTCCTGCTGCCGCCCGCGCCCCCGCTCTCTCGCGCGCACTACGACCTCGCCCTCAACGCCTTCGCGGTGCGCAACGTCGCGAAGTACGTCGAGCCGGTGATCGCACGGACGGCCGACGAGCGTCACGACTGGGAGATCCTGGGCGAGCTGGGGGGACGCGCGCTCGCGCCGCGTCCGCTCCGCCGGCCCGTCGCCTGGGCGGCGAGGGCGCTGCGGCCCGAGCGCCTCCTCGCCCTGCTGCTGCGCGCCGGGCCGTACCGCCTGACCCTTGCCCGGCTGCGAGACGCGCCGCACGGCGTCGACCTCGGTCCCCTGCAACCGGGACGCGTCGCCGACCGCATCGCCACTCCCGACGGCAGGATCGACATCGCCCCGGCCGACTTCCTGCGCGAGGCGCGCGACCGGCTCTTGACCGAGGCCGACGAAGGCCCGGCGAGCGGCCTGATGCTGATCGGGAGACGCCAGTCCCGGAGCAACAACTCCTGGATGCACAACAGCCCGCGTCTCGTGAAGGGGCGTCCCCGATGCACGCTGCTCATGCATCCCCATGACGCCGCCCCCCGCGGGCTCCTCACCGGCGACCTCGCGGAGCTCCGCTCGGAGGCGGGCGCGGTGACCGTCCCGGTCGAGGTGACCGACGCGATGCGTCCCGGCGTCGTCAGCCTGCCTCACGGCTGGGGACACCGCCGCGGGGGCGTCCGCCTCAGCGTCGCGCGCGCGCACGCCGGCGTCAGCGCAAACGACGTGACGAGCGAGCGTCACCTGGATGCGCTGAGCGGCAACGCCGCCTTCAACGGCCTGCCCGTGACCGTACGGCGCGCGTCCTGACCCGGGCGGCCGTCGGCCCCGTCGCCGTCGCCCGTCCCCGTCGCCGTCGCCGTCGCCGTCGCCGTCGGGAGATGGAAACACCATGCGCTCGACGTGGTGCGGCGCTCGCGCAGGAACATCGGCGAACCGTCGATAGACAACCGAGGAGAGAAGACGTGGTGCGGCGCTCACGCAGGAACATCGGCGAACCGTCGATCGACAACCGAGGAGAGAAGATGACAAGATCGGCGCCCGTCCTGCTTGAATGCGGCCCTCGCGTAGAATCACCGACGAAACCGTCGATCGACAACCGAGGAGGGAAGATGACAAGACCGGCGCTCGTCCTGCTTGGATGCGTCGCCGCCGCGTGCGGCGGCGCCGAACCGGCTCAACCGGCGGAGACCGCCCCGGACACCGGCGCCGGGACGATTCTCCGGGTCGACCCCCGATTCGACGCGCTCGTGCCGGCCGACGCGCGCATCGAGAAGCTCGCCGACGGCTTCGTCTTCACCGAGGGGCCGGTCTGGGACCGCGCCGAATCGCGGCTGCTGTTCTCGGACGTGCGCGGCAACGGGGTCTACCAGTGGACCGAGTCGGGGGGGACGAGCCCCGTCATCGAGCCGGTGTTCGAGGGCGACCGGACCGGCCTGCGGTCGGTCAGCTCCAACGGCCTGACCCTCGACGCCGAGGGCCGTCTCGTCATGTGCGAGCACGGCAACCGGCTCATCTCGCGGGTCGAGGCGGACGGCACCCGGACGACCCTCGTCGACAGCTTCGACGGGAGCCGGCTGAACAGCCCCAACGACGCCGCCTACGCGTCGGACGGCCGGCTCTACTTCACCGATCCCGGATCGGCGCTGGAGGGGCGCGACGCCTCGCCGCTGCGCGAGCTCGACTTCAACGGCATCTACCGCTTGAGCCCGGACGGCGAGCTGGAGCTGCTGTACCGGGACCAGTCCCGCCCGAACGGCATCGCCTTGTCCCCGGACGAGTCGGTGCTCTACGTGGCGAACTCCGACGCGGAGCAGAAGGTGTGGATGGCGTACGACCTCGGCGAGGACGGCGTGTCGAACCCGCGGGTCTTCTTCGACGTGAACGACCAGACGGCCGAGGGAGCCGCCGACGGCCTGAAGGTGGACGACGCCGGCAACCTCTTCGCCACCGGTCCCGGCGGGGTGTGGGTGATCGCCCCGGACGGCACGCACCTCGGGTCGATCATGCCCGACGAGGTGCCGGCCAACGTCGCGTGGGGCGACGACGGCCGCACGCTCTACATGACCGCCCGCACCGGGCTCTACCGGATTCGCCTCACCACCGGAGGCGCGATTCCGGGACCGTAGCGGTCGGGACCGGCAGGGGCGCGGCGTCATGAGGCACCGGCCCCGACCGGCTACTCCGGCCGGTGCGGCAGCAGCTCCCAGTAGAGGCTGCCGCCCACCAGATCGCCGTCGTCGGTCGTGCGCGGCCGCCCGCCGAGGCGCAGGACGTCGCCCTCGAGGCGGTAGAGCCGCTCCGCGTCGGTCACCCCTTCGACCGGCCGGGTTCGGCCTTCCTGGTGGTGGACGACGTACTGCGGTTCGGCGTCCTCGTGAACGGTGAACGTCCCGAAGTACCCGCCGTAGGTCCGGTAGGCGGCCATCGCCTCGGCCGGCGTGGGGGTCGCGCCCGCGTACGGCGTGCGCCCCTCGCGGGCCATCAGGTGCACCATCATGTGGCCGGACGGCGTGTAGATGATCCAGGAGCCGGCACGGCCGTCGTTCCGCTCCCCGCGCCAGAACTCGCTGCCCCGATCCTCGTACCGGTCCGTGTAGAGGAGCTGGCGGAAGCCGACGAAGCGCTGCGCCTCCTCCGACAGCTCGGCGTCGGGCAGCCGCTCCCAGACGACCTGCCGCGTGCCGCCGCTCTTGGTCCCGTCGGCCGCCGCGGGGGTGAGGATGAGCCGGTCGCCGTCGATGTCGTAGAACCGCTTGGCGTCGACCTCGGCGCCGGGGTTGATCTGGCCGATGCGGTGGTGGATCAGGAACCCGCCCTCGTCGCCCTCGTTGACGCTGAACGGGCCGTAGTACGCGGTGTAGCCCTCCAGCGCCGCCTGCACCTCCTCCGGCGTCGGCCCGTCGTCGGAGAACGGCTCCCGATCGAGCGGCATGACGTTCACCGCCATGTACCCGGTGTCGCTGTAGGTGATGTACCCGAGCGAGTTGAAGTCCTCCATCGGGACCCACGCGCCGCTCTCGTCCTTGACGTTGCGCCCGGCGAGCCGGTACGTGCCGACGATGGGGCCGCGCGGGAGGCCGGCCGGGGCGACCGCGTCCTCCGTCGGCGGGGCGGACGGAGCGGGCGTCGACCCGCCCTCCGCCGCCGGGGCGGGCATCTCCGCGCAGCCGGCGAGGACGAAGGGCAGACCCACGACGGCGGCGACGATCAGGGCGATCCTCCGGTTCCGCATGATGCTTCTCCTTCAGTACGCGCGAGAACCGATGCTTCCTTCAGGCTGCGGGGTCGAACCGTTCGGCTCCGCCGCGGGAGCCGACACGACCGGCTCCGCCGCCGGGGCCTCGGTCGCGCCCCGGCGCCTGCGGTCAGCGGCCTGTCAGCGGCCCGCGGCCGCCGAAAGCCGCGAAGACCCCGGTGCGCGCCTCACCAGGCCAGAGACAGGCCGCTGGCGGACGTCCTCACCTCCAGGTTCCGCCACGTCACCGGCTCGATGATGGCCGCCAGGCCGAGGGCGGCGATGGCGATGCCGAGCACGCCCTCTTCGACGACCCAGTTCTGCTTGGAGAAACCGACCGCGCCGCCCGCCGCCATCAGCCCCGCGCCCAGGAGAAACTGGCGCGTACGCTCGGTCCTGATCTGCCGCAGGCGCTCCGAATCGATCGGGCCGGGCGCCGGCGACTGCGCGAGCCGGAGCTGCCCGCCGGCATCCTGCTCCAAGGCCGCCAGCGGCGACTGCGCGGCCACCGGCGAGACTGAGAACGCGACGAGGACGACTGCGAGGAACGCGATGATGGCGGTACGCACTGGACTGGACTCCCCCCTTGGTTGAAGACGTGTCGTCATTGTAGTGCATTCCCGCGCGGGCATCGGCCCGGGAAGCCGCGATGGGCCGCGTCCCCCGTCGACAGGGTCGCGCCGCCGCGCAACGCCCGTCCCACGCATGGCGGCTTCCGGCTCCCCGACCGCTACCTCGGCGGCTCGGTCGGGTCGCGGCCGTCCCGCGGGGCCCCGGTGCCCGACGAGCCGAGGAACAGCTTGCTGCCGTCGGCGAACGTCACGTCGCGGCCGTTCGCCTTGTTCGACCCGTCCTTGGCCTGGAAGCCCTCGACGAGGATCTCCGTGCCCGCCAGCAGCGAGCGCTTGGTGAACCCGCGCCGCAGCAGCGAGGTGGGCGGCCCGCCCTCGATCATCCACCGCTCGGCGGTGCCGTCGGGCTGCGCCACGTCGATGTGGATCCAGGTGTGGGGATTGACCCACTCCATCCTGACCACCGTCCCCGCCATCTCGATCGGGGCGTTCGCGTCGAACTCGGCCGCGAACGCGTGGTGGGCCACCACCTGCGCGCCGGCGGCGGCCACGAGCCCGCCGACAACGGCTATCGACACGACTGTCCGTGCTCGCATCTCCGACCTCCTCTCCTCATCCCCGGCCGGGACCGGCGCTCGCCTCTCCGCCCGCCGCTCGTCCGGGCCTCGGCACCGCCCGGCCATGCGCCCGGGCTCGACGGGAACCCGGGGTCACGCCAGCCCGCCGGCCGTCGCGCTCAGCTCTGCCGGGCGCCCGACCAGCACCAGAAGTCCGCGCCGTTCCAGCCCGCCAATCGTCGCCTTCGGCTCCGCTTGGCGCCCCAACCGACCCTGCTGGGAGTCTGCACCGTTCTACGGCGCAACTCCCAGGGCGCAGATACCTACCGTCCGTCCTGCCGCTCGGCCTCCCACGCGTCGAGCAGCGCCTTCTTCTCCTCGAGCTCGCGGCTGCGGATGGCCGCCTCGCGGGCCGCCTCGTCCAGCGCCCACTGGCGGTCGACCCGCGCCCCGCGGATGGCGTTCGTCATCCCGTAGTTGTGCTCGTGGCAGGCGTACTCGAAGAGCCGGTCCTGGTTGCCCTCGGTCGCCCAGGCATCGAGCGTGAAGTAGTTGACGGTGGTGAACGGCCGCACGAACACCGCCGGGTCCGCCACCGTGTAGCGGTACTCCAGGGTCAGGGCGTCGAGGCGGCTGATGCGCTCGGTGAGGCGCAGGGTCTCGCCGTCGCCCGGGTAGTAGTGCACGTGGGCCGAGCCGCCGAACGGGCCGCCGTGGGCGGGCACGGCGTTCCTGACGGTGTTCTTGAAGTTGGCGGTCTCGACCACCAGGGTGTCGCCGTCCCACCGGCCGATCGAGTCGCCGTTCCACTGGCGGATATCCGGCCCCAGGGGCCCCGGCGGGCCCGTGTCCGCGGTGCCGACGGGGACGATGCGGACGTAGCCATAGGGCATCACGATGCTCACGTAGCCCGGGGTCTGCACGATCTCCTTGAGGGGCTGCTGGCTGCTCCCCAGCATCTCGCCGGGCAGGCCGTTCCGGGTGATGCAGCGCTCGGAGAGCCCGCGGTCCTCCCAGTCGTCGGCCTGGCTGCGGTCGCGGCGCGCCGCCTCCCGCGCCTCCCAGACGGCGAGGGCGTCGCGGGTGAGGGGGGGCATGCGCCCATCCGGGGGATCGATGATCTGCGACGTGCGCAGGGAGATCGGGGGCGTGGTGGGGTCGGCGCTCCAGAACGCGTTGTACTCGGCGCCGGCGATGCGGTAGCCGGGCCGCCCGTCGTCGGGGGCGTCGGACCGCGCGTATCGCGCCACGTCCTGCTGCACCAGCTCCTGCGCGATCGCATCGTCGTCGTCGTCGCTGACGACCCGGCGCAGGCCGAGGCGCTCGCGCTCGGCCGCCTCCTCCTCGGTCATGAACTCGCGCGTGCCGAACTCGGGCGGCCGCTCCATCGGGGTGTAGGTCCGCGTGTCCCACATGCCCTGCAGATCCGGGTCGCCCCACGCGGTCCGCGGCGCGGCGTACTCGGTCTGGCCGGGCTCCTGGGCCTGACCCGCCCCGGCCGGCGCCGTTGCCGCCGCGGCCATCGCGATCGCCGCGGCCAGGAGCGCACATCCTCGAAGTCTCACCGTCCACCTCCTTCCGGGTCGACGAGGCCCCCGTACACGTATTCCTCGGCGAGGTCCACGCACTTGAACTCGAGCAGCCGCAGGTCGTCCTCGATGCGGCGGTACAGCGGCAGCCGGATCGTCCAGTGACGGGTGAAGACCTCGGGATCCTCGATCGTCGCCTCGTACATCATGTGCCACGGGCTGATGGGCGTGTACCGCTCCACCACCTGCATCGCCGCGCTGTGGTAGTTCCCGGCCCGGTCGAACCACGACAGGTCGTTGAAGCCGTTCACCTCCACCACCAGCGTGTCCCCCTCCCAGCGGCCGTTCGACCAGCCCATCCAACTGTCGACCGGCGCCTCGCTGGTCCCGTTCAGGGGAATGGTGCGGCTGGCGCTCGCGAACTGGTAGGCGATGATGACCTTGCCGGTGCTCTGGATGATCTGGAACGGGAACGGCATGTAGGTGGCGCGCGGCACCCCCGGCAGGTAGCACTTCGCCTCGGGGTCGCCGACCGTGTTGACGTTGTCGTGGTCGACTTCCAGCCGCCGCTCGAGGTTCTCGCGCTTGCGGGCGAGGGCCTCGGGCCGGTAGGGGATCTCGTTGCCGAGGACCACGCCCTGCCCCGGCGGCTGCGCTCCCCAGACGCCGAGCAGCCGGGGGAACGGCCCCGCCTCGGCGCCGTGGTCCTGCAGGTTCCAGTTGGCGGTGGTGAACGCCTGCCAGATGCCGCTGATGTCGGGACGGTCCGTGCCCGGCAGGCGGGGCGCGACGTATTCCGCTTCCGCGGTCTGGGCGGCGGCGGTCGAAGCCGAGAGGCCGACCGTTGCCGCCGCGGCGGCCGCCGCCAGTACCCACATCGGTAGCCGGGCCATGCCCTCGAGCCGCGTGCCCATCACGACCTCCTCTCGACGCTCCGTGATCCAGCTTCGGATCAGGGCCTTTATACACCCGACGGTTCGCAATGCGCGCGTCTTTTTGGCACGCGGGCGCACGACGGCGCCGCCGCTGCCGCCTGCCGCGGCGGGACCGGGCCGCCGGGACCTCGCCGTCAGCCGACGAGGGTGATCAGGTAGAAGATCCCGGTCCCGCCCAGCAGGACGATGCCGATCCACGACAGGGCCAGCATCGCCGGCCCGGGCCGGTGCTCGGGCGGCATCTCGGGGGAGGTCACGGCGCGCAGGTTGAGATAGCCCAGCACCGGACCGGTCAGGAACGCCAGCGTGGTCGCGAAGTCGATCATCGTGGTGAGGTTGCCGATGAACAGCGCCATCACCACCAGGGTCAGGGCGACCAGGGCCGCGAGCGTCCACCAGTAGAGCGGACCGCAGGGCTGCACGGGCGTGCCGGGCGAGCGCAGGACCAGGATGGACCGCTCGATGGCGCGGGGGCCGCCGTCGAGCACCGTCATCGTCGTCGACAGCATCGTCGTCACCACCGCCACCAGCACCACCGGCCGCGTCCACGCGCCGAGGGTCGCCGCGTACAGGTCCACGAGCTGCGTCGAGAACAGCGTCCCCTGCGCCGCGAACTCCTCGCCGGACCCGAACATCACGGCGGCGCCGAGGACGACGAAGGTGAACGCGAGCACCGCCGTCCCCACGTAGCCGATGAGGAAGTCCTGCCGCGCCGTCTCCACCGAGCACCGCTGCCCCGACGTCTCGTTCTTGGCCAGCGTCCACAACGAGCTCCACACCGAGATGTCGATGGCCGACGGCATCCACCCCGCCAGCGCCAGCAGGAACAGGAACGGCACCCCCGCCCCGACGAGCTCCCCCGGCCACAGCGCCAGCGTCGAGAAGTCGGCGCGGGGCAGGCTGACGGCCGCCGCGAGCAGCGTGGACACCGCCAGCAGCAGCACGACGACCTTGATGGACAGGTCCAGCCCGCGGAACCGGCCCCACCACAGCAGCGCGCAGCCCGGCGCCATGACCGCGGCCGCCAGCACGGCCAGCGGCCAGTCGACCCCCAGCGCGAACCCCACCAGATACGCGGTGAACATGACCACCGTGGCCTGGATGACGCCGCCCGTCAGCACCGTGATGACCAGGTACAGCCACAGCGCCCACCGGCCCGTCCGCGCGTACCCCTCGACGAGGCTCTGCCCGGTGGCCGCCGCGTAGCGCGGGCCGTACTCGAAGAACGGGTACTTGAGGACGAGAGCGATCAGGATGACCCCGGCCAGCCCGAACCCGGCCGACGCCCCGGCCCGGGTCGACTGCACCAGGTGCGACACCCCGATGGCGGTCGCCGCCCAGAGAATGCCGGGACCGAACGCGGCCCACAGTCGGCTGCCGGCGGTGGAGTCGGATGTGCTCGGCATGGTTGGCGAAGATGATACACGCCGTCCAGCGTTGCGCGGATACTGGACGCACGCAGCCCCGCATCCATCGCGGTGGTATGGTGTATCGGGCGTTCACACCAAGTTGCGGAATCGTCATGCCACGACTGACCATCACGCTCCCCGACGAGCGTCATCGGGCGCTCAAGGAGACGACGGCCCGCCGCGCCACGACGATCCGGCGGATCATCGAGGAGAGTCTCGACCTCTACAGCGTCAAGACCACCGAGAGCGCGGCGGCGCCGCGGAACGATCCGGCCTGAGCAACGATGACGCCATGGCACTCGCGGTCGAGCAGACGCGGGCCGAGCGCCGCCGGTGAACGGCTGCTCTCATCGACAAGAACGTCGTCGTCGCCGCTCTGCTCTCGCGCGACAGCGACCCCCCGCCTCGCTGCCGGCACGCTACGTTCGGACTTCGAAACGATCCACCAGCTTCTCCGGTCGGGCGGCCGGGTCGAACTCGCGCTGAACCTCGTCGCGGGTGTCTCGCCCGAGGCGGGCCCACGTCGTGAAGTCACCGGCGGCGGCCCCGGAGACGTCGAAACCGTTCGGCAGCGAGATTCCGACCAGGTTGCTGATCAGGTAGCGGTCATGGAAGTTCCGCCAGACGAACACCTCCGCCCGCAACCCGGCGGCGCCCAGCGGACGGGCGAGGGCGTTACGGAACTTCCGCTTGAAATAGCTCGGATCTCCCGTCAGCGGCCACTCCCGTGCAGGACCCGATCCCTCGTAGCAGACGCGGTGAATCTCGACGCGCGGCGCCGGCCCCCTGTTGCCCGCCTGCTGCAGCAGGGTCCCGAAGGAACTGTATCGTGGCTTATCTGGATCCAGATGCGGATCGATGAACATGAGGGATTTCGAGAATCTCAACACGAGATCGAGATGTCTCTCGTATTCGCCAAGCGTGCGACCCAGCCGGACGGACGGGCTGCGCGCCGCCCACCATGGGGCACTCGGCAGCCGATCGATCCGGGCGACCCGGCGGTCGTCGGCATACTCGCCCTTGACGGATTCAGTCGTGATCACGCCGCCGCGGAACGGTCGCTCGGCGTCCGTCGCCAGCGCTTCCGCACACCAGTCGCGGTCGTCGGCGGGCCGCCCGAGGAGCGCGGGCTCGAAGGGCAGGAGCCGCCCCTGCGTGGCCATCTTCTTGACCAGTTCCTGCCCTCGCCGGTGCCATGGCCGCGCGTCCCCGCGGACTAGACCCCTCCAGGCGCCGGCCCGGAGGTCACGTACCAGCCCCTCCGTCAGCATCGCTTCACGGATGGTCTCGAGGCGGGCCGCGCACTCTCCCTCAGTCGGGTACGAGGTCACGTCGAACACGTCCGGCGTGATGGCGTAGTCGGCCAGAAGCGCCATCAGAAGATCTCCCGCAGGTCTTCCTCGAAAAAGCCGCCCGGCCACGCCTTCACCAGCTCGCCCATCTCGTTGAGCGGCATCTCTCGAATCAGCGTCTCCGCCCCGTCCGGCTCCACGAACAATACGTTGACGTCCTCGGGGCGTACCGCGGGCGCCCCTTCGGGCAAGGTTCCCGAGCTCGTTTCCCGCATGCGCCGCATGATGCGCAGCAGCAGGTGCTCGCTGTGGGTCTCGATCAGGAACACGTTGCTTTTGGCGGCTCCCGTCGCGAAGAGATCCCCGAGCTCGACCTGCAACCGCGGATGGACATGCAGCTCCGGCTGCTCGATGGCCGTGATCTCCGGGCGATCCGGATCGAGCGCGGCCACCACCACCGGAAGCAGTTGCGAGATCCCGACACCGATGTCCGACGTTCGCACCGGCAGGTCGGACCTGGTGGCCACGAGCTGGATCTCCCGGTGAACCGGCGCCCCTGCAATGTGCTCGAACAGGGCGCGGATCTTGTCCGGCGACTCCCTCATGATGTCGTCCGGTGACTCCGTACCCGACATGCCCGCCAACCCGGCGAGAAACGGCGCTCCCCACTCCTCTCCTTCCACGCCCTTGTTCAGTATGCCGACCAACGGGGTGGTCGCGGGAAGATGAACAGCTCTCCGCACCTGCAGCCTGTAGCCCGTGTCCAGCCGATCCTCTCGCGACAGCCAGTCGCTCAGTTTACGAATCACCGTGGCGCTCATGGCCCCGGCGTCGAACTGCGGCGAGTCGATCAGCTTCCGCGTATCCTGATCCACGTTGGCGCGGGCATGACCGTTCAGGAGGTCCCAGGCTGCAGATCCGTCGGCCCAACGTCGAGGGTCGGATCGTCCTCGTTCACCGCCGGCGGCCGGATGCAGGTTGCGCAGGGGCCCGACATATCTGTACTGGGCCAGCGCATCACGCAAGAGGCCGCCGAGCCCGACCAGCAGCGTCGACACGCCGTGCCAGAGTTCGTGATAGTCGTCATCGAAACCCTCTTCCAGCTCCATATCGAGATGGTGACCGAAGGACGGCAGGGCACCACACGAACGGGCTTGGCGGACCGCCATGCGATGGTGCGCCGGCCCGAACGACTGCGGTTCGGGCGCCTCCCGTACTTGTCCGGCCTCCGGCAGAGCCGCGGTCTCCAACGCCTGGCGCGCGGCCCGGAGCTCCTCCAGTTTCGCTTCGAGCGCCGCCAGGGTTCCCTCCCGAAGAACGTGGTCGAGCATTGGATGCGACAGGTTGGCCAGCAGGTTCGCCTTGTCGTCGCCGGCCGATGCCGCTATGTGACCGACGATCTTTCCATCGACGCCGACCTCGTAGTCGCTCAGAACCGGCCCGTTACGCTCTGTCGACCACCGAACGGTCAGCCCCACCCACCCGGTCTCGATACGACCCAGACCGACTTCCCACGGGTACGGCGCGATGCGCATCGCTCCCGCGAGCTCCGGCAACGCTCGCCTTCGCAGGTTCAGCTCGAAGCGGAGCCGCACCGATCGGGCCAAGTCGTGCCGGTGGACGAATTGGCGGAACCCGCCCAGGTCGACGTGATCGCCGCCGAGACGGGTCTCGTGTGCATCGACGTTGCGCTGGCTCAGGATCTCGTGCGCGTAGCAGAGCGCGTGCAGCACCGTGCTCTTGCCGGCGCTGTTGCGGCCGAACAGCAGGGTGATGGGCCGGAGCTCGATGCGGACCGGCCGACCGATCCCCTTGAAGTTCTCGATCTCGACGCCCCTGATCAGCGGCGACTTCCGTTCCGGCGCCGTGTCCGCCGGTTCCCTTTCGTCCGCCGAGGGCGGCCCTCCCTGGATGGACCGCGACGGCAATGCACCGCCCGACGCCCTCTCCTCGGGCAGGTCCGACCCGGTGAGTCGTAGGGTCTGCAACTCACCCATCGGTCCGTCGCCCGCGGGAACCGCAGTGTCGTCACCGCAATCGAGCTCACGCAGCATAGTGCCGTCCACTCCTCGCAAATCAACTCCCGATGTTCACCGGCCGTACCCTCGTACGGCGCCTTCCGGCGCAGCTGGCGCGCGGACTGATGAGCGTCCCAAATCCGTTCGCGCGTCCAAAAGCGTCAAGGCGACAGATTCCTGCCTGTCAAGGCCTTCCGGCGGGTCGATTGCGACGATTCTCAGCCGATCGCCGACGACCGGTCGCCCTGTCTGCAGTCACTGTGAATTCACCGTCCTTGTCGAAGAACGGACTGTCGTCGCCAAACCCCTCCCGAATGCGTTTCCATTCCTGATCGTCGAGCAACCCGACCGGCTGCACCTTGCCTGGCTCCAGGTCAAGCCCCTTGTCCAGTCGGTAGCCGCCGCGATCGGTCAAGATGTACCGCGCATGGAAATCATCCGGGGCATCGCCTCGAATGCGCCAGCGGCAGATGCGCACCGACCCGACCCCCGCCCTCAGCATGCCAGGAACATTCGACCTGCACCGCCTTTCGAACTCCTCGCTGCTCGGCCCGTCTTGCACGGACGGGGTTGCCCTCCGTGCCAACGTGTGGACCTCCGCCCGGAGAGTACCGTGTATCGCTTGCGCCGCCAGCGCCAGACACGCTCGCACAACGGGACGCCATCGGCTGACGGAGGGATCAAAATGCGGATCGACAAGCATCAGCTGGCGGCTGTTGCGGACGAGCGTACCGACGTGCGCCGCCAGCGCAGCCGGTTCCCGCAGTACCGGAACCTCGCGCGGGACGGCCAGCTTCTCGTGCGATTCATCGACATCCTCCTCGAGAACCACGTCCGGATGACCCTCGGGATTCCGCGTCGCGAGGATGGCGTAGAACTCCCGCGCTACGGCCTGTCGCGCAACCGCGTTCCGAATCCAACCCTGTTCCGCGGGCATAATCGCACCATCGTAGTCGTCTGGCCTGCCCAGCCGGATCATCTTGGCGTTCGACTGGTCCAGCTTTCGCAGTATCCGCCGTCGATCACGGTCGCCGAGATCGGTATTCTCTCGGCAAGCCGCGCGAACCAGTGCCTTCCAGCGCTTCCGGCTCGGGTACCCGGCAATCGCCCGGCCATGCTGGAACCCCATCAGATCGAGAATGTGCCGGCACTTGTCCCACGTGACGAGCGCATCGGGCTCGATTGCGTACGGATAGAGCATCAGAAGAGCTCGTCGTCCCGTTCGTCGAAGAAGCCCTGCGGCCAGTGGTCGACGAACTCCCCGGTCTCGTCGATCCGAAGCCGCGTCGCCCTGACTTCGCCGTCGACCTGCTCCACGTAGACCACGGACACCTGGTCCGGCTTCAGCGCAGGTTTCCCTTCGGGCAGCTCGTTGCTGCCCGTCTCCTCGATGCGGCGCAGCAGGCGCAACATCAGGTGCTCGCTGTGGGTCTCGATCAGGAACGCCCTGCCGCCGGCCGCCTGTTCGGCGAAGAGATCGCCCAGTTCGACCTGAAGGCGGGGATGGACGTGCAGCTCCGGCTGCTCGATGGCGGTGATCCCCGGTCGGTCCGGATCGAGGGCAGCGACCACCACGGGGAGTATCTGCGAGATGCCCACGCCGATTTCGGAGGTTCGCACCGGCAGGTCCCTGCCTGCGGTGGAAACGAGCTGGATCTCCCTGCGGACTCGCGCTTGCGCAATCCCGTCGGCCAAGGCATCGACCTTGTCCCGCGGCGCCGCCCTCATGACGTCACCACGGTCTTCAACCCCCGCAGCATCCCTCTTCTTCGCCTTGATCGCCGCCAGCTCCTCGCCAAGAACTCCCTTGTTCAGCAGGTCCACCAACGGCGTGTTCGCGGGAAGCTCCACGACGCTACGCACGCGCAGCTCGTAACCCGTGTCCAGCCGATCCGGTCGCGACAGCCACTCGCTCACACGCGGAACAACCATGGCCCGATGGCGCTCACGAGGATTGATGAAGTCATGGGCGATTCGGCTCAAGGTGACCTTGGCGCGGCGATTCAGAACTTCCCAGGCCGCGGACCCGTCGGCCCAGCGGCCGGAAACGGGCCGATCCCGCTCGACCACCGCGCGCGGATACAGATCCCGCAAGGGGCCGAGATACCGAGACACTGCCAGTTCGTCGCGCAGCAGGATTCCGATGCCAGCGAGCAGCCTCGGTATGTCGAAGCGTGAACGGTCGTCGAGCGTCTTGTCCTGCATCCAGAAATGCTGGTCGAAAGACGGCACGGCGGATGAAGGCGCACGAAGCGCGTTCCCAGGTTCGAGAAGCACCCTCATCTGACGGAATCCGCGACCGTACCTCTCGGTGCCGGAGTCCTCGCGCACCTGTCCGACGTACCGCGACACGCTGTCGTTCTGGTCTCGGTCGAGGTCGTATCGCAACAACGGATGCGACAGGTTGGCTGACAACGTCGCTGTTCTGACGGATGGCAGGGCCTGGATGTGACCAAGGATCTGCCCATCGACACCGACTTCGTAGTCACTGACAATCGGGTTGTCCAGTTCCGTCTCCCACCTGACCTTCAACTCCAGCCAGCCGGCTTCCGCCTCCTCCAAGGACGCGACCTCCGGGAACGCGCCAAGGGACGCGCCAAGCGGCACGGCCTCGTAGGCGCCCCCGGGCTCAGGCATAACGAGGCCTCCCAGGTTCAACTCGAAGCGGAGCCGTACGGGGCGCTTCAGGTCATGCCCGTGGACGAAGCGCCGGAACCCGCCCAGGTCGATCTGGTCACCGCCGAGATCGGTCTTGTGCGCATCGACGTTGTGATGACTCAAGATCTCGTGCGCGTAGCAGAGCGCGTGCAGCATAGTGCTCTTGCCAGCGCTGTTGCGGCCGAACAGGAGGGTGATGGGCCGCAGCTCAATCCGGACCGGGCGGCCGATTCCCTTGAAGTTCTCGATCTCGATGGCGGTGATCAACCGGGCCTCCTGCCCAGATCGTTCGGTGTCGCTCGACTGCTGCGGCGTCTCCGACACGGGCGCCGGTTCGTCCTTCACACCCGGCTCCGGCCCTGGCGATGTTCCGGCCGCAGACCGGGGGGCATTGGGTGGACGCGTAGGTTCATCTGTCATGTTCGTAACCTGCCTGCTCCATCACATAAGCAAGGCGCGTGCCAGAAGCTCCAAGCCCACCGCGAGCTCATCAACTGCGCGGATTCTCGACCCGCCGCGTCACTCCGTACCGCCGCACCCAGTTCGTGAGCGTCTGGTAGCTCGGCAAACCGATCAACTCGGCCGCCCGCGTCTTGTTGCCGGCCGCCTCGTCGAGCGCGCGCTCCAGGTAGTGACGGGCGAGGTCGGCCATCAGCACCGGCAGATCGAGGCCGCCGCCGAGTGGCCGGCCCAGCAGATCGGCTGATGCGTCCGGCGTCCTGCGGAGCAGTTCCTCGCCCACGTCCTCGGCCTCGATGACGGCGTGCGGCGTCCACAGCACCAGCCGGTCCATCGTCGCCTGCAGTTCCCGCGCGTTGCCGGGCCACGGATGCCGCAACAGAAGGTTCCTGGCCCTTGGAGAGAGAATCTTCTGTTCGACGCCGGGCTGGTCGGCGAACTTTCGGTTCGCGGCGGCCAGGAAGTGGTCGATGAGCGGCGTCAGGTCGCCAGGGCGCGCGCGGAGCGGCGGCAACCGGATGACGCCGGTCGCCAGCCGGTAGTAGAGGTCCTCCCGGAACCGGCCGGCCGCCACCTCGGTCGCGAGGTCGCGGTTGGTGGCCGCGATCACCCGCACGTCGACTGCCACCGCCCGGTCGGCGCCGAGGCGCCGCACGGTCTTCTCCTGCAGCGTGCGCAACAGCTTGACCTGGGCGTCGAGGGGCAGCTCGCCGATCTCGTCGAGAAACAGGGTGCCGCCGTCGGCCGCCTCGAAGTGGCCGGCGCGGGCGCGGACGGCGCCGGAGAACGCGCCCCGCTCGTGGCCGAAGAGCAGCGATTCGACGAGGCCCTCGGGCAGGGCACCGCAGTTGACGTCCTCGAAGGGTCCGCGGGCGCGGCGGCTCTCGGCGTGGATGGCGCGGGCGAACAGCTCCTTGCCGGTGCCCGACGCGCCTTCGATCAGGACGGTGACGTCGTGCGGGGCCACCCGTCGTGCGCGGGCTCTTGCCCGGTCCATCAGCGGACTGCGGCCGACGATTCGGTCGAACGCGGGGGACGCCGGCGGCAGGCCGGCGGTCAGCCGTTCGATCTTCGCATCGGTGCGCCGCAGCAACGCCGGCACGTACTCGGCGGCGATGTCGAAGGGCACCGAGACCGTGCGGACGCCGGTCTGGGCGTGCGACTGAATCAGCTCCGCGGGGTAGCGGGTCTTGGCGAGCAGCACCCAGACCGCCTGCATGGCGGGCGTGCCGGGGCTGACGTGCACGGCGAGGTCAGCGTCGGCGCCGAAGGTCTCGCGAGTGAAGTCGAACGCCCGTACCGCCGCCGCGTGGATAGCACCGTAGTCGGTCGGATCGGCCAGGACTTCGGGACGAAGATGCACGGAAGGAGCGCCCGCCCCGACCAGCCAGCCTACGAAGGCGCCATTCTGCTCGGCCGCATAGTTGGTCAGGAGGACGAGGGCGTCGAACGGCCGGGCCGCCACGACGCTCCCGACGGGACCGCGCCCCGGCCGCCGGCCGCTTGCGCAGTCGAGATCGGTCTGGCCGATCCACGCCAGGAGCACCGCGGGCACGCCGAGATCATAAGTTCTCTTGCCTGGAACGTAAAATACCCTCTACTCGCTCCGACGCAGCTCCGCCTGTCCCTCTACCGCCATCGGCTCGTCGCCACGGCAGCGCGGGGGTCGTCGACGCGTTCGACGACCGCGGCCCGCCTATCCCTCGGCCGCCATCGGCTCGTCGCGGCCGACGACGCGGGTCGCGGGGCCCAGCACCAGCGGGTCGGGGCGCGTCACCACCTCGGGGTTCTTGTCGGGGTAGGGGACGTGCGAGAGGAAGTGCCGCAGGCAGGCGACGCGGGCGCGCTTCTTGTCGTCGGACTTGATGACCGTCCACGGCGCGTCGGCGGCGTCGGTGTAGAAGAACATCGCCTCCTTGGCCTCGGCGTAGCCGTCCCACTTGTCGAGCGAGGCGAGGTCGACGGGCGAGATCTTCCACTGTTTCAGGGGATCGGTCTGGCGGCTGCCGAAGCGGCGCGGCCCCGGCCGCCAGGGCGGCGGCGAGCGGCAACGCCGCCTTCAACGGCCTGCCGGTGACGGTGCGGCGGGCGCCCTGATCCCGCGGGAGCGACACCGCCCCCGCCGGACCTCCTCGCCCGCCCCGCCACCATCGGCCCTGCCGCACAGCCGGCGGGGACCAATCCGGACCCAAGCGAGTTGGACGGGCCCGCGAGCCGCCGCGGGCGGCAGCTTCACGAAGCGCTCTCGGTTCAGTGGTTGTGCTGACGCAGGTACGCGAGCAAGTCGGCCAGACCGTCCGCGTCGAGCCCCTGCTCGAGGCCGTCGGGCATCAGCGAGCGACCTTCTGCCCGCAGCTCGCGGATCCGGTCGCGGGGCACCGTGTCGCTTTCCCCGTTCGCCCTCGACAGGGTCACGGCGGCGGCGGTCTCTGCCGCGAGAATGCCGTCGAGCAGCTCGCCGTCCACCGTCTCCACCAGGTAGTTCGCGTACTCCGGCGCGAACGCCGCGCTCGGGTCCAGGATCGAGGTCAGCAGATCCTCCTCGCCTCGGAAGAACGACATGTCGAGGCTGGGACCGACCGGATAGCCGACGCCGCGGAACTGATGGCACTGGGAGCACAGGTTCCGGAAGTGCGCTTCCCCGCGCTCGGTGCTGCCCCGCCGACCTACCACCCGCGGCAGCCAGTCGTCGACCACCGCCTGCCGGCCGCCGAACTCCTCGTCGGTGAAGAATGCGGCCGCCCGGGCCTGCACGTCCTCGGTGGAGCGACGCAGCAGCAGCCGGCGTTGACCGAAGTCGAGATCGAGCTCGCCCGCGGTGAGGTCGCCGTTCTCCAGCGCCTCGACGAGGAGCGCGTGGAACGGCTGGTTCAGCAGCAGCATCCACAGCACGATCTCCCTGACGGCCGGCCCGTAGCGGCGCCAGCGGGCAAGGGTGACAGAACCCCGAGCCGGATCGTCGAGGCGTGCCACCGCGCGTGCGGCGGCTACTTGCAGGGTCGGAGGGACTTGAGGCTCCATGAGCGCGAGCAGCGTGTCGCCCACCTGCGCGTAGCGCCCCAGGCCGAGCAGCGCGATCACCGCCGCCCGCGCCTCGACGCCCAGTCCTTCGTCCAAGGCGCGGGTCCGGGCGCGATCGATCGCGGCGTCCACCGCAGCGAGGTCCCTGACGCCGGCCGCGGAGACCACCCGCAGGGCCGCGCGCACCACCGGGGTGTGGGCGGAATCCAGGTGACGCGTGACCGCTCGTGCCGCCTGGGCCGCGGCGGGCGCCGGGACGTCCGCCCGTCGCAGACCGTCGGCCAGCCCTTCCAGCAGGGCTGCTTTCTCATCTTCGCCGAGCGTCCTGCGACCAGCCAAGTCGGCCAGAGCCCGGAGATCTCCAGCCCCGCCCGCAGCCACCGCCATCGCCGCGAGATGCCGGACGGCGTCGAGCAGCCCGGCCGTGCGATCCGGCCGTCGCGAGCCGCCCTGCTCGCCGACCAACGCCCGAAGGACCTCTGCATGGCCCTCCTCGATCGCGGCCAGCGCCGCGTACCGCGTCCAGTCGTAGTGCGCGTCCTCGCGTAGAACCCCTTGCAGCGCCTCACGCGCGCGCCCCGTGTTCATCTCGGCCAGCGTCAGCACGGCCTCCATGCGCACGCGCGGGTCCGCGTCGCCGACCAGCTCCGTGACGAGGTCGGCCGCGCTCCGATCATCCGGAAAGTCGCGCGCGAGCACTGCGACATTCTCGCGCACGCCGCTCAGCCCGCTCTGAACCGCCTGGCTGAGCTCGAACACGGTCAGCGCGCCGAGGCCCCGCAGGGTCCAGAGAGCGTGCAGCCGCGCGAGCGGAACCGGGCTGTTGCCCACCAAGTCGCGGAGCACCGGCACGGCAGCCGGATCCGCCCGCTCCACGAGGATGCGCTGCGCGGTGTCGCGCCACCACTTGTTGGGATGGGCCAAGCCGTCCAGCAGGGCGGGTAGTCCCGCCGCGGCCAACCCGGGGCGCACCGTCGGCAACCCCTCGCCCGGGACGATCCGGTATACCCGGCCCTTGTCGTCGCCGGCCCGCAGGTCCAGCGTCTCCTCCACCGCGTCCGGAATCCACGCCGGATGCTCGATGACTGCCCGGTGCATGTCGACGATGTAGAGCGCCCCCTCCGGCCCCGCCGCCACCGTGACCGGCCGGAACCAGTTGTCCCGTCCCGCCAGCAGCTCCACGCCCTCGGCCCGGCGGCTCGCGGTGAAGCTCGGACCCGCGGGCGTCAACACGTCCTGGTGCACGACGTTGACGACCACGTCGTTGACGAAGAGGCTGCCCTCGTACGCGTCGCCCAGGGCACCGCCGCCGTAGTAGCCGATGCCCGACCCGCCCGAGAAGTGCCCCGACTCGTCCGGATTGTTGACGCGCGTCTCGGCATTCGACACCTGGAAGAGCTGGGCCGAGCCGCCGTGGTCCGAGATCATGTCGCGTGTCGTCCGCAGCACCAGCCACGGGTTGCGCCGCAGTCGGGAAACGGGAAACAACATGTGCTGGACGTGGTTGACGCTATGGGTGCCGAACATCCGGCCCCACGCGTCGAAGGCGATGCCGTGTCCCCCGGTCGTCTCGTACGACGGCTCCAGGGCGCCGGTGTTCGGCCGGAACCGGAAGTCCGTCCCGCGGATCGACACGGCGGCCTCCGGCCGCCCGGCCGGATGGCCGCTGCCGTGATTGCCGCCGTTGGCGCCGTAGACCCAGTTGTCGATGCCCCAAATGAGACCGTTGATGTTGTGCTGGGTGTTGGCGACCGGAAATCCGGTGAAGAGCACCTCGCGCACGTCTGCGACCCCGTCGTCGTCACGGTCGCGCAGGTGCACGATATCGGGCGGCGCCGTCACCAGCACCCCGTCACGCCACGGCAGGACCGAGGTCGGGTACGGCACGCGATCGGCGAACACGGTCCAGGTCTCGTAGTAGCCGTCGAGATCCGCGTCGATCAGCCGCTTGACCCGGCCCAGCGGCGGCGATCCCTCCGGCCGCATCGGGTAGCCCCCCATTTCCACGACGAACATCCGCCCGTCGGCGTCGAATGCGACTCCCACCGGATCGACGACCGCAGGCTCCCTCGCCGCCAGCTCCAGACGGAGGTCTTCAGGAAGCCGCGCC
This sequence comes from Vicinamibacterales bacterium, assembly GCA_965261285.1. Classification (GTDB taxonomy): domain Bacteria; phylum Acidobacteriota; class Vicinamibacteria; order Vicinamibacterales; family UBA8438; genus JAJEEA01. The sequence continues at coordinate 2,622,554 of OZ253457.1, forward strand.
GCGGCGATGAACGCGTCCGGATCCAGCGACCCGCCGCGGTCGTCCCCGTGCACGCAGCCGGCCGCGGCCAGCGAGAGCACCAGAAGGCTCCGTCGCATCATGGCTTTTCCCATCTCAGGTCCCCTCCACAACCGGCAACCGGACGTGATGAAGTGATGAATCGGCCGCGAAGCCTAACACACATCACTTTGAATCAGCCGCGACCCCTGCGTCAACCCGGGAGACATAACGACCAGAACGGCTCTCGTCCTGCTTGGTTGCCTCGCGCCCCGTGCGGCGCGCCCGAACCGGCCACCGAATCGGCCCACACCGCTGCACCGGACACCCCTGCCGGGGGGACGGAAACGGCCGCTTGACACACATCAAGGCATCTCCCGCCCCTCCCGAGCGACACTCCTGCCAAATACGTTGCGGTCTGACGCGACGGTCGTCACCCAACCCTCTCTGCGGCCTTCAGAAACCAAGACCGCCACGAAACCGGAATGAACGCATACGCTCGTTGGGCCGCGCTCGTCGCCGGCATGGTTTCCGCCCCGAACGACCTGCCAACCCTCACCTTGTGGGCCCGCCACGTCGGCGCAAGCCCGAGCACGATCCGGGCGCGCTGCAGGGCGGCCGACGTCGCGGTTCTGCCGTCCCGCGACATCGGCCGCGTCGAGCGTCAGGGGCAGCTCGACCGCACGGATCGCGATCATTGAGTTCTCCGACTTCGAGTGTCCGTTCTGTGCTCGACACGCCCGCGAGGTCTACCCTCGTTTGATGGAGGAATACGTGGACACCGGCCAGGTGCAATACGTATTCCTCCACTACCCGCTTGATACTCATCCCCTTGCCGTCGAAGCCGCGGAGGCCGCGGAGTGTGCGGCAGGCCAGGGGATGTACTGGGAGATGCACGACCGTCTATTCGCGGCAAACGCCGCCCTGACCCATTCGGATCTCCTGAACCACGCTGCCTCGTTGCGTCTTCGATCTGAAGACTTCGAGAGTTGCCTTCTGGCCAACGTGATGCTGGAACGCGTGATGAAGGATCGTCGCACCGGTGAAGAGCTGGGGGTTACGGCGACGCCGACGTTCTTCTTCGCCGAGGTCCACGATGACGGCAAGCTCAACCTGTTGGCCAAGCTGAGCGGCGCCATGCCGTACTCGACGTTTCAGTCCACCCTCGATGAACTCCTGTCGACGACGGAGCCACCAACTGGGCCTTGAAAAAACCGACTCACGGCATCCTGGCTACGGGTCCAGGCGCTATCGCGCCGGGCGGTTGTCCGCGCTCCCGCCCAACGTGTAGTGGGAGCGGTGCTGCACGCGGACATCGTCGAGATCGCGCACCTCGACTCGCAAGCTCCGGACCGTCGAGTCCGAGTCGCCCACCGTGAAGCCGAGAATGTAGTAGTCGCTCGTCTCCGCGTCGACCTGCCGAAACGCCTCGTCGAAGTCGTTCCGGTTCACGATCGCCCGGCCCCCGGTCAACTCCGCGAGCGAACGCAGGCTGTTCTGCGCCGTGAAGATCCACTCGTTGAACGACCTGCGGTCCGTCACCCGGTAGTGAGCGGGCTCGGGTCCGGCAACCAACCCGCGCGGATCGACCGTGAAGAACGACGCGTTGGCCTGGTTGGCCGCCGCCGCGAGCTCCGCGATCTCCCTCGTCAGTTCGCGGTCGCTCTGTGCATCGCTGAGGACGGTGTCGCCCTCCGCGTCCAGCAAGGACCGCGTAATCGAGGCGATGGGGTTCGCCGACGTGGTAGTCGGATGATAGCGGGTGCGTTCCGGAAGGAACGGGTTGAAATCGTAGCCGCCACTCAAGTAGACGACCACCTTCCGCAGGTGCTGTACGGTCTCCAGGCTCTGAATGATGTTGCGCATGGTGTTGAAGGCCATGCGGGCCCGTACCATCAGCTCGCGAACTCCTTGTGGTTCCGGCCTGAAGTTCTCGACCAGCTCGTTGGGATTGAAGCCTCCGCCCATGATGCGGGCCGCTGCCTCGTCGAGCAGACCGCGGTCGTCGGTCACGTCGATCGCGATCGACGACTGTCCCGTCGACACGACACCGAACAGGTCGCCCTCTCGGATGAGGTTCTGCGTCACCTGCTCGAACACCGCGCGCGTCCGCAGCGTCAGGCCCTCTTCGATGTTCAGATCGTCGACGAGGATGACGACCAGTCGCCCCCCCGTTTCACCGGCCCGGCGGAGCGAAGGTGGAGGCGGGAGAATCACTCCCCCCGGCAGTCGCGTCGGCGGGGCGAGCTGGCTGCCCGTGCGCCCGCCGACCACGGGCACGAGGGAAACGACGGGGCGCTGCCGATCATCCTCGAGCACGAGGAAGTCCTCCGCGGTCAGGTCGGCCAGAAAGACGCCGTTCCGGTCCCGCGGGACGACCACCGTCGTCATCAGCGTGACGCCGGTGCGGAACGTCGCGTCCGGGGTCCCGGGATCCGCCGGTCGGCCCGCCGGCCGGCGTGGTTGGGGCTGCGCCTGTGCTGCGAGGACGGCGGCAAGCACGATGAACGATAACGCCACCGAAAATCTCCCGAGTGATCTATTCCGCATAGTAGAAGCCACAATACCACAGCTTCGTCCTGTGAGGCCGGCGCTCCGGTAACTTCGGACCCACGACCCTCGGGAGATCGGCGAGCATGACCGCGATCTGATTGAGCGCCGATCTCTGGGTTTCGCCATCACCCACCGCCCGGCCGTCCGCATGGGCATGTCCTCTGGGAAGTCACCCGCCGAAACGAAGGCGCGTCTTGATTTAAATCAAGGAACAGGGCGCCAATTGCCGCAGGAAGCACTGCTCATCAGTACACTGACCCTCGGAGAGATCCACAAGAGCGTCGAGTTGCTGCCGGATGGTCGCCGCCGCTCTCGCATGACCGCTTGGCTGGAGACCCAGCTTCCGGCCTGGTTCGTGGACCGCGTATCACGCGGGGTCTCGCCAAACCAGCTCGTTGGCGGTCTCGCCGGCTCGGGGCAACGCGGCGCGTAATTGGTTACCGCGTCGGTACGAGCGGCGAGCACCGAAGCGGCGGGCGAGACCTGGAAGCCGGCGGTCGCTGGCGTCGGGGGTGCACAGGATTGCACAGGTGCCGATAAACGGGGTATGCGCCCGACGCACCACGAGGAGGACGCCCCCCGGCCGACGCCGGGGGAGCACGAGCGCGTGAAGCGCGAGCTCGAAGAGAGCGAGCGCGAGCGCGAACGGCTGCAGCGGCGGATCGAACGGCTTGAGAGGCAGAACACCCGCCTGAAACGAGAGCTCGATGCAGCGAGACGCGCCGGTTTTCGCCAAGCGGCCCCCTTCGCCAAGACCGTCACGCTCAAACCCAAGCGTCCCGGCCGTCGAGCCGGCGCCCAGTACGGCCAGCCGGCGCGCCGCCGCAGACCAACCCGGGTGGACGTCCGCCACGACGTACCGCTGCCGCCGAGCTGTCCGGATTGCGGCGGACAAGTGCGCTCGACCGGTATGGCCGCCCAGTTTCAGGAAGAACTGCCGGTCCCGCGGGTTCTCGTCCGCGAGTTTCGGGTCGCCCTCGGTGCCTGTCAGGATTGCGGCAAGCGGGTGCGGGGTCGGCATCGGTTGCAGACCTCCGACGCCCTCGGCGCCGCCGCCGTACAACTGGGCCCCGCGCTGGTGGCGTCGGCCGTCATCCTCAACAAGCAGATGGGGTTGTCGTTCGGCAAGATCGCGACCCTGCTGCGGCAACACTACGACATCCGCGTCAGTTCGAGCGGCCTCGTCCGCGCCGTGCATCGGGCCGCCCGCCGGGCCGAGCTGACCTACAGCGACCTGCGGCGCCAGCTTCGCAACAGCCCCGTCGTCACCCCGGATGAAACCGGGTGGAAGGTCGGCGGCCACCTGCAGTGGCTCTGGGTGGGCGCCTCGGAGAAGACGACCGTCTACGCCATTCAGCCCGGACGAGGCTACGAGGAAGCGGCTCACCTGTTGGGGCCGGACTTCGACGGCGTGCTCATCCGCGACGGCTGGGCACCATATCGGCGCTTCACCCGGGCCACCCATCAGACGTGCCTCGCCCACGTTCTCCGACGGGGACGGACCCTGTGCCGGGACCATCCCCGCAGTCGTATCGCCGCCGACATTCACGCCCTGCTGAAGCAGGCCCTCCGCCTGCGCGACGACGCCCGCGCCGGAAAGCTGTCCCGTGATGACCTGGACGAAGCTCTGGAAGCCTTGGCCGCCCGACTCGTCCGACGACTGCTTCATCCCGGCCCACTGGCCGATGTGCAGTGCTTTGCGAAGCATCTGACCACGGAATGGCGGGCGCTGTTCACGTTCCTGCGCAACCCCGCCGTCGACGCGACCAATTGGCGGGCCGAACAGGCCATTCGCCCCGCCGTCGTCACCCGGAAGGTGTGCGGCGGCAATCGCTGCTGGCGCGGCGCGGCCACCCAGCAAACACTGGCCTCGGTCATCCGCACCGCCTGCCAGCGACAGCACAATCCCCACACCGTGATCGCGGGCCTGCTTCGTTCACGTTCGCCCACCGTCGCACCCGAACTTCAACGCCCAGCGCAGTAGCACAAGCTCCCGGGTGCGGTAACCTGTTACCGTGGCGCTTCGCCGCCGACGCCCTACTACCCCTCGGCCGCCATCGGCTCGTCGCGGCCGACGACGCGGGTCGCGGGGCCGAGGATCAGCGGGTCGGGGCGCGTCACCACCTCGAGGTTCTTGTCGGGGTAGGGGACGCTCGAGAGGAAGTGCAGCAGGCAGGCGACGCGGGCGCGCTTCTTGTCGTCCGACTTGATGACCGTCCACGGGGCGTCGGCGGTGTCGGTGTAGAAGAACATCGCCTCCTTCGCCTCGGTGTAGCCGTCCCACTTGTCGAGGGAGGCGAGGTCGACGGGCGAGATCTTCCACTGCTTGAGGGGATCGTTCTGCCGGCTGCCGAAGCGGCGGGCCTGCTCGTCCTGCGAGACCGAGAACCAGTACTTGAAGAGGCGGATGCCGCTGTTGACCAGCATGCGCTCGAGCTCGGGGCACTGGCGCATGAACTCGAGGTACTCCGAGCCGGTGCAGAAGCCCATCACCCGCTCGACCCCGGCGCGGTTGTACCAGGACCGGTCGAAGAGGACGATCTCACCGGCAGCCGGCAGGTGCTCGATGTAACGCTGGAAGTACCACTGGCCCTGCTCGCGCTCGGTGGGCTTCTCGAGGGCCACGACGCGGGCGCCGCGGGGGTTCAGGTGCTCCATGAACCGCTTGATGGTGCCGCCCTTGCCGGCCGCGTCGCGCCCCTCGAACAGGACGACGATGCGCGTCCCCGACTCCTTGACCCACCGCTGCACCTTGAGCAGCTCGGCCTGCAGGGCGGCCTTGCGCCGCTCGTAGGCGCCGCGCTTCATGCGGTCCGAGTAGGGATAGAGGCCCTCCTTGAAGACGCGCCGGATGACGTCGGGGTCGTGGGCCGGGCGCACCCCGGCCGCGTCGACCGGAGTCGTGTCCGCGACCGGCGCGTCGACCGTGGCGGCTCCGCCGTCCTGCGCGCGCGACTTGCGCGCCTTCGTCTTGCCCTTCGCCTTCTTGGCCTTCTTCGCCGCTGCCTTGCCGGCGGCGGCGCGCGCGGACTGCCGCGGGCTGGTTTCCTCGGTCATGACGGTGATCGATGTGGGCTTGCCGGTCTCGGCGTAGCGGCGCCCGGGGCTCCCTGCCCGGAACACCCGGAGCACTGCAACGTGATTCCCGTCGGCGTCCCTTCCCGTCGCGCCCCGGCGACCGGCGTCACTGGGTGCCCGCGCGCGACGCCGCCTCTTCGAGCCGCGCGTTCCGCAGGATGTTCGCGAGCCCGTAGTTCCCCTCGTGGCAGGCGTACTCGTACATCGCCTGATCGGTCTTCTTCAGCGGGAACATCACGGTCCAGGGCGCCACCCAGGTGGACGGATCGTCGGCGGTGATCTCGTAGCGGACCGTGTCGGGCCCCACCCGGGTGAACCGCTCGGTGACGCGCACGGCTCCGGTCGAGCCCCGGAACCCGGCGCCGTCGCGGTAGTGGGTGGACTCGACGACCAGGGTGTCGCCCTCCCACCGCCCGCGCGCCTCCCCGTGCCACTGGGGAAGGCCGGCCCGGGGCCGCCCGTCGAGGGGCACGATGCGCGAGTCGTGGATCATCTCGGACACGATGACGACGTGGTCCGGGGTCTGCAGGATCTGGTAGTTGTTGTTGTAGGCGCCCGGCAGCCGCGGCGTCCCGAAGCTGAGGCACCGCTCGGTGTTTCCGCGGTAGTCGGCGCCGTCGGCGGGATGCGCGCGCCGGCGGGCCGAACGCTCGGCGTTGCGTCGCCGCGCCTCGTCGGTCAGGGCGGGAACGCGCCCGTCCGGCGGGTCGACGACGAGCGAGGTGCGCAGGTCCTCGGTCAGCTCCTTGCCGTAGTCGAGCCACCACTTCGCGTGCACGCTGGGGGCGCGGTCGTAGTCGGCCTGCTCCTCGAGCGTGCGGGCGGTGAAGGCGGCGGCCTCCTCCTCGCTCATCACCGCCTTGCCCGCGAACTCGCGGGGGCGCTCGAGCGGCGTCATCGTGCGGTAGTCCCAGACCCCCTGCAGATCGGGGGCTCCCCACGCGGTCCGGGGGATCTGCCACGGCTCGTCCGCGCCGACGCCGGCCTGAGCGGCCGCCCCCGACGCCGCGAGCGCGCAGACGACGGACACCGCCGCGATCCGAAAGCCGAAGACCAGAGCGCTCCTGCGCATGTCGCTTCTCCCTGGCTCGCAAGACCGGCCCGCCTGCCCGCCCCGGAACGGACTCTCCAGGCCGGCGGCATGCCCGTGGAACCACGTGCACGATAGCACTCCGGGCCGCCCGGAGTCACGCGCGGCGGCCGGTGTCCACCTCCCGTCGGCACTCGGCCGGGCGGCTCCGGCGGGGCGAGCCGGGTGGCCGGAAACCGGTCGAGAATGCACTGCCGCGGCGCAACGCCGTTGCGCGGAACGTCGCCGCCGCAAGCGCATCGCCGGTCCACGGAGCGGGACCCGTTCCGCGCCCGGGCCCGAAGCAGCCCCGGCGGTCACCGCCACCGCTTGAACGGCGCGGGCCCGATGACCATAATCCCGTGCATCCGAATCGCGCGTTCGAGGCGGCCACGGCACTCGCCGGCCGCCGCGATTGACAACGCCTGCTCGTACTCACAGACTGGCGTGGTTCCTCCACGTTGCGCGATGATGGAGTTCAGGCGCCGGGAAGCGCGGACGCTCCCGGGCTGGACGCGCCGCATGGCGGCCGGACTCCGATCCGGCCCGCGTGGTGGATTCCCGGATTCGAGGACGATGATGGTGAACAACGCACGACGAAGAACGACAGGATGGAAGGCCGGCGCGATCGGTCTGGCCGCTGCCCTGGCGGCGGGAGCCGCGCCCGCCGCGGCCCAGGACCACGTCGGCCAGTACGAGCAGGCGGACATCGAGTTCGGCGCCCGCCTGTACGACGCCAACTGCGTGCAGTGCCACGCCGAGAGCGGCGACGCCGTGGCGGGGGTCGATCTCGCCGGCGGGGTCTACGCCCGCGCCGGCTCGGACCCCGAGCTGATGGGTCTGCTCCGCGCCGGCATCCCGGGCACCGCCATGCCGCCCAACGAGTTCACGTCCGGCGAGCTCACCGGCCTCGTGGCCTACCTCCGGACGATGCGCGACGTCGACCTGAGCGCGGTGACCCTGGGCGACGAGGCGCGGGGCGAGGCGCTGTTCGCCGGCAAGGGCGCCTGCGCGTCGTGCCACCGGGTGTATGGAGAGGGCTCGCGGGTGGCCCCGGACCTCAGCGCGATCGGGGCCGTCCGCACCGCGGCGTACCTGCAGGAGTCGCTGCTCGACCCCACCGGCTCGATGCTGCCGGTGAACCGCCCGGTGCGCGCGGTGCTCGCGGACGGCACCGTCCTGACCGGGCGCCGGCTCAACGAGGACACCTACACCATTCAGATGATCGACCAGGACGAGCGCCTGCGGTCGCTCGAGAAGGCCGGCCTGCGCGAGCTGACGGCCGGCGCCGAGTCGACCATGCCGCCCGCGACCGACGCGCTCGACGGCCAGGAGGTGGCCGACGTGCTCGCCTACCTGCTCACGCTGAAGGGACTGTGAACGCCATGCCGACCATGACCCCATCCCGGCAACCGTCGACCGGCGGCTTCCCCCGCCGACCCGCCAGCCGCGCCGCCGCGCGCGCGTCCCGGCAGCCCGCGCCCCTGGCCCGGCGCGTCCTGGCCACGCTGGCGCTCGCCGCCTTCCTGGCCCCCGGCGCCGCCGCGCAGGTGACGTTCGAGCGCCTGCTGAACGCCGACGCCGAGCCGCACAACTGGCTGACCTACTCGGGCACCTACTCGAGCAACCGCTACACCACGCTCGACCAGATCACCCCCGAGAACGTCGACCAGCTCGAGCTGGCGTGGATCTTCCAGGCCAACTCGCTCGAGCCGTTTCAGGCCACCCCCCTCGTCGTCGACGGCATCATGTACCTGACCGAGCCCGTCAACAACGTGGTGGCGCTCGACGCGAAGCGCGGCAGCGTGTTCTGGAAGTACGAGTACACGCCGTCGCCGCTCGCGCGGCCCTGCTGCGGGGCCGTCAACCGCGGCGTCGCCATCCTCGGCGACACGCTGTTCCTCGCCACCGTCGACGGCAACCTCATCGCCGTCGACGCCATCGGCGGCGCCCCCATCTGGAAGACCACCGTCGCCGACCCCGCCCAAGGCTACGCCCTGACCCTGGCCCCCCTCGTCATCAAGGACAAGGTCATCGTGGGCGTGGCGGGCGGCGAGTTCGGCATCCGCGGCTACATCGACGCCTACGACGCCGCCACCGGCGAGCAGGCGTGGCGCTTCTACACCATCCCCGGCCCCGGCGATCCGGGGCACGAGACGTGGGAGAATGACGCGTGGCGCACCGGGGGCGCGTCGGCGTGGCTCACCGGCTCGTACGACCCCGACCTCGACCTCACCTACTGGGGCATCGGCAACCCCGGCCCCGACTGGAACCCCGCGCAGCGGCCCGGCGACAACCTCTACTCCGACTCGGTGGTGGCCCTCGACCCCGACACCGGCGAGCTCGAGTGGTACTTCCAGTTCACGCCGAACGACCCCTACGACTACGACTCGGTGCAGATTCCAGTGCTCGTCGACGCCCCCGACGGCGCCGGCGGCACCCTGAGGCTGATGCTCTGGGCCAACCGCAACGGGTTCTTCTACGTGCTCGACCGCGAGAACGGCCGGTTCCTCAACGGGACCGAGTTCGTGCCCGTCAACTGGGCGAGCGGCCTCGACGACAGCGGCCGGCCCGTGCAGACCCCCCAGCCGCCCGGCGCCACCACGTTCCCCGGCGTGCAGGGCGGCACCAACTGGTACTCGCCGTCCTACAGCCCCGAGACCGGGCTCTTCTACGTCTCGGCGTGGGAGGCCTACGGCTCGGTGTTCGAGGCCGCGGAGGCCGAGTACCAGCCCGGCCGCGTCTTCCTCGGGGGGCGCCCCGCCAACCCGTTCGGGGCCGGCGCCAACGTGCCGGGCCTTCGCCGCGGGCACATCAACAACTGGACCGACGCGGCGGGCGGCGGCTCGGTGATCGCCATCGACCCCCGCACCGGCGAGCAGCAGTGGCGGGTGGCGATGACCGACGTCACCAGCAGCGGCATCCTCACCAGCGCGTCGAACCTGCTCTTCACCGGCAACCGCGAGGGCGACTTCCACATCCTCGACGCCGAGACCGGCGACGTGCTGTGGCGCAAGCCCCTCGGCGGCATGATCGCCAACGGCCCGATGAGCTACATGGTCGACGGCCGGCAGTACGTGGCCCTCGCCGCGGGGCACTCGATGTTCGTGTTCGCGCTGAAGGAGTGAAGTAGTCAAGGGGCCAGGAGCGGGAAGGGCCGTCGCCGGCACTACCCTGCTCCTGCGCCGGTTCCTTCATCCGCAACGACTTGCCTGAACCTCCCGCCCGCTGACGCGGAGCACCCGCACGGGTCGGGCGTCGTCGGCGGGCGTCGCCCTGCTCGTGGCCGTCGCCGTGCGACCGACGTGCGTCCCGGCCCACCGCGCCGCACGTATCAACCCGTCGATCACGCTCGCAGCGGGAACGACCGGCGCATTCACCCGGCGCCCGGAATCCTCCGCCGAATCAGGGAAGCAGATTGTCGCCGGCAATGGCCGCGCGGGATTGGCGGGGGGAGCGACCGCCTCGCCGGCCCGGTGGATCGAGACGGATCGGTAGCCGTCGTCAACGGCCGGCCGCGGCGGCAGCCTCCTCGAGCCGCGCGCCGGCGAGCATGTTCGCGGCGGCGTAGTTCCCCTCGTGGCAGGCGTTCTCGAAGAGCGGCAGCGGGTTCTGCCGCAGCGTCTGGACGGCGGTCCAGGGGGCCGTCCAGATGGTCGGGTCCTCGATCGTGTACTCGTACTCGATGACGCCCGGACCGACCCGGGTGAACCGCTCGACCAGGTGGGCCTCCCGGCTCGCGCCGACCAGGGGCAGCCAGCGGTCGAAGCTCGTGGTCTCGACCACCAGGGTGTCGCCCTCCCAGCGGCCGCGCGAGTCGCCCAGCCACTGCCGGATGCCGCCGTGCGGACGGTCGGTGATGGGGATGATGCGGGTGGTGTTGAGCATCTCGACGAGCATCACCAGGTGATGCTCGGTCTGGAAGATCTGGACGTTGTTGTTGTAGGCGACGGGAAAGATGGGCAGCCCGGTCGTCCCCAGGCAGCGGTCGAAGTAGCTGAGGTCCTCGACCTGCTCGAGCGGCGCCGACCCGAACGACCCCGGCGCGCTGAACCGCGTGCGGCCCTCGTCGGTCCGCGGGGGCCGGCGGCCGTTCGGCGGGTCGACGATGAGCGAGGTCCGCCGTGTCTCGACCACCTCGGTGCCGAAATCCATCCAGAAGCGGTTGTACGCGCCGATCGACCCGCCCGCCTCGGTGCGCTGGGCCGGCGCCCGATCGGCCGCCTCGTTCTGCTCGACCGCCCCCTGCTCGAGCGTCCGCGCCTCTTCCTCGGTCAGGAACTCCCGGTCGCCGTACTCCTCCGGGCGCTCGAGCGGCGTCAGGGTCCTGAAGTCCCACACGCCGTTCAGGTCGGGCACACCCCACGGCGTCCGCGGCACGTCGCCGGTCTGGCCGGCAGCCCCGGCCGGCGCCAGCAGCAGCGCCAGTGCGAGCAGGGTGGTCACGGACTGCTGGGATGCGCTCATTCGGTTCTCTCCAGACAGGGTTCACTCAGACAGGTGTCGTTCACGGCTTTCGCGCCGCGGGCGCCAACTGGTTGTCAGGTCCTCGACGCCGACACCGTCACCCACCGAACAACTCGTCGACCGCGAAGCTGAGCCCGGCCACGCTGGCGGCGGCCACCTCGTCGCCGCGCCTCCGGACGCGCCGGGTCGCGTAACCGTCCGGGCCGGGATCGGTATGGACGATGACAGCGGCGGCATCCACGTCCACGAGCCACATCTCGGGAATGCCGGCGCGGCCGTATCGGGGCGCCTTCTCCAACCTGTCGTAGCGCAGCGACGAGTCGGCCACTTCGATGACGAGGAAGATATCCCCCGGCTCGGGATGGCGATCGGTGTAGAACGCCTTCCGCCGCCGCGCCACCACGAGGTCCGGTTGCGGCTCCGTATGGGGGTCGAGTCGGACCGGATTCTGGACGCTCACGTGCGCCCGGCCGGCGAGACGCGTCACGAGCAACTCGGTCAGACGGCTCACCAGCCCCGCATGCAGCGCGCCGATCGGCGTCATTTCGACGATCTCTCCGTCGATCAGCTCGACCCGATCGTCCTCGGTGAAGATCCCCGCCTCGCCCATGCGGGCGAACTCGTCGACCGTGAAGCGGTACCGCTGGACGCCGGCGACGCGTTCCTGCTCTGCTGCCAAGGCCATGGCGCACCCTCAATCGAGCTCGTGCACGGCACGTCCCATCATAGTCCACCCGCAAAGCGAGGCTCCGGCTGAAGTCGAGATCTCGGGTGAGCATGATGAACCCATGACGCCGGCAATCTTGACAGCCCATCTGGCCAGAACGACAATCTAGACATGAGAACTAGCCAGGAATCCACATGACCGATTGGCCCCTGCACGACGCCAAGAACCGGTTCAGCGCCGTCGTCGACGCCGCGCTCGCGGGCGCGCCGCAACGGGTGACGCGGCGCGGCAGGCCCGCCGTCGTGGTGCTCGCGGCAGAGGAATACGAGCGCCTGATTCACCTGGAGAAGGCACGAGCGCCGACGTTCCCGGATCTGTTGCTCGCGATCCCGCAGGGCGGCGACGAGTTCGAGCGCATGCGACTGCCTTCCCGGCCGGTGCAGTTCTGATGTTCCTGGTCGATACCGACGTGCTGTCGCTGCTCCGCAGACCCGAACGCAGCCCCGGCATCAGTCGATGGATGGCCGGGCAGCGGACCGCGGACCTGTACGTGAGCGTCGTATCGGTCGCGGAGATCGAGCGGGGAATCACGCGACAACGGGGGCGCGACCCGGCATTCGCCCGCGCCCTCGCCACCTGGCTGGACAGCGTGCTCTCGCTGTACGGCGACCGGATTCTCCCTGTCGACGCGTCGACCGTCCGACGTTGGGGCCGCCTGTCCGGCGACCTCGGACATGAAGGCACGGACCTGCTGATTGCAGCCACCGCCCTCGAGCACGGCTTGACGGTGGTGACCCGCAACGTTCGGCACTTCGAACCGACCGGCGTGTCGTGCCTGGATCCATCCGATACCGGTTCCGGCGTTCCTCGCGAACGGAACCCCTCATAGGGCCCTCATCGGACCCCGGCGTCATCGCTGTCGAGGGCATGGCGCCCCTGCGGCATCGCCCGCGCGATCCACTCGCCAGGATGAGTCGAGGCAGCGCGTGACCGCCTCGCGAACGACCCAGGCGACCGACGCCCGTCCGCTTTCGGGCGACGTTCTTGACGTCAACACCCGACTACCCCGAGTGCCGCCCCAAAGTTGCGCAAGGCACTCAATAATTTGCGTGTAAAATCATCTACGCGCAACTTCAGGGAGCATCGTGGCACGCCGCATACCGGAAGAGTCCAGCGAGCCGATGGGCAGCACGATGTACTGCTTCCCCCCGTGCAGGTTAGGTGATCGGCGAGCCGACGCGTTGCCGGCCGGGAACGTCGGCTCCCAGACCACGTCGCCGGCCTCCTTGTCAAAGGCGCGGAAGCCCTTGCCGGTGTCGGGGCCGGCGCCGGGCGGGGTGCGGACCATGATGGGGTCGCCCTCGCTGACCAACATGCAGCCTCCCGGATACCCCTCTGAAGGCAGGATAGCATCCCGCTACTCGACTCGCGGCGAGACCGGGGTTCGCCGCCGCCCTCCTCACCCCGTCGCCGCAGGCCCTGTCTGCGTTCGGGGCCGTCCGTGCACGATCAGCGCCGGCCACTCGATGCCCTTCCGCAGCCGCGCCTTGATTGCATCGCAATCATGCTGTAGGTTGAGAGTCGTTGCCAGACGGAGAGACGTGCGCCCATGGCGAGCATCACGATCCGCAATCTCGACGACGACGTGAAGACCCGGCTTCGCAAGCGCGCGGCCGGGAACGGCCGTTCCATGGAAGAGGAAGCCCGCCTGATCCTGGCCGATGCGGTCGGGCGGGAGGCGGCGCCGGCGAAAGGACTGGGGACGGCGCTTCACGAGCTGTTCAAGCCCTTCGGTGGCGTGGAGCTGGAGCTCCCGCCACGTGAACCCATGCGCGAACCGCCCCGGTTCGATTGAGGCGGCGTCGATCGTCGTGCTGGACACGAACGTCGTTTCGGAGCTGATGCGCGGTATTCCGCATACGGGCGTGCTGGTCTGGGTGGACAACCGCCCCACCCGGCAACTGTTCGTGACCGCGGTGACCGAAGCGGAGGTCCGCACGGGCGTCGCGTTCCTGCCCGAAGGCAGACGCCGCCGGGGTTTGGCCGAGGCGGCCGACCGCGCTTTCCGCGGTCTGTTCGCCGGCCGGATCCTCCCCTTCGACAGCGAGGCGGCGCACACCTATGCCGAGATCGCGGCCGCCCGTCGCGCCGCCGGCCGTCCGCTCCCGCAAGCGGACGGCCAGATCGCGGCGATTGCCCGATCGCGCGGCATGGCCGTAGCGACGAGGAACGTCCGGGATTTCGCCGACATGGGGATCGACCTCAGCGATCCCTGGGCGGGTGCGTGACCGCACCACGGGGGCGCTCTCACGTGTCTCGGGAACCCAATGCCCGCCATCGGACCCAAGGTACTACCCGACTGATGCCGCCCCTTGATGATCCGACCTGCAGGCGGCCCGGGCACGATGATCAAGAGTCCGGTTGAAGGGGAAGAAGGCGAACTCGGTTGCGGGCCGCACTCAAGACCACAACGGCTCCCATCTCAATCTCCGCCGCGTGTTGGCGCAGCACCCTGACGAGCAACGTTGCTGAATCGGCCGGCAGCAGCCGATGCGTCCGGAGCAGAATCACGCTGGGCGAACGGCCGCCCGCAAGCGCAAGGATGCGGCTGAAGTCGAGATCATGGGTCAAGATAACGAACCCGTGGCTACGCGCCCACTGGAACACCTCCCGGTCGGAGGCCGCGCCGTCACCCACGGCACTCCAATGCTCGGCCTTGATGCCCGCGTCCCCCAGCGCCTCGACCCAGCGAGGCGACAGGTTCATGTCGATGAGGAGCTTCAATTCGAACCGACCGCGACTTCCTGCTCCTCGCTGCGCCACGCGGCCCAGGCGAGCGCTTGGCTGATGTCTTCACGCTCCAAGTACGGGTAGGCGGCCAAGACCTCGTCCTGGTCATGACCCGCGGCCAGGAGCCCCAAGATGGTGCCGACCGTCACGCGAAGCCCCCGAATGCAAGGACGCCCCCCCATGACATCGGGATCCTGTGTGATTCGATGTAATCTGGTCATCGGCTCCACTCCAGTATATGCCGTCCGGCTTCCTGGGCTCCGAGCTCACTTCCCTGGCCGAACGGCCTGGATCTGCTCGATGGCACGGATGCCGAGGCGCCAAACGAGTACGCCCTTGATGGCGCCTCGGCGGCGCGACCGGCCAGTGGCGCAAGCACACCGGCTCCCACCGCCTCTCCGCCACCTCGCCCGACTTCCGCAATCATGTCCTGTAGGGCCGTCCTCCGCGAGGCTGTCGGTTGCCGTCACCGCGGTGTCGGCCGCCGTCGGACACGTCCTGCAGCACGCCGGTCAGGTAGGTCGTCACGACTGAGCGCGCCAGGAGCAGCGCCGCCTGAACCGCGGTGCGTCGTAGCCCGTACAGCATCACCAACTCCCGGAGCAACGCCATGCACGCGTACAGCACGATCGCCTGGTCGAGCAACGGGAAGCGCGACGCGGCGGTCCCGATGCCCACCTCCATCGCGGAGGCGCGAACCCGCTGCCGCGCGGCAGCGTCCAGAATCGACTGGGAAGGTCAGAAAGCGGGGAGAGAAGCTGAGATCCGCTCTTTTTGAGTCGGGTGAGCTGCGCGGGTCTTTGGCCCTTGCCCGCTCTCTTACGCTTCCTGGAGCTCATGCGCGTTCGTCTAGAATCTGTCGGAGACCGGGGTCCACGCTATTGCTGTCCCCTGAGCACTTCCTCTTCGGGTAGAGTCGACGACTGGCGCGGTGGCGGTAGGCGGAGGGGGTAGCTGTTCCCGGCGGCTTTCGCCGATGCCGGTGCCTCACTCCTCGCCGTGGCTCCGTTTCCAGTCGCCGCTCATCGAACCGGACGTGCGGATTTCCCGCATCCGGCTCTCGGACGAGATCATGCCTTCGCCCACGGGAAGCTCGCTGTGCGTGGCGCAAGGTGCGTGAGTCCGTACTTGGACCAGAGCCGGTCAGCCGGGAAGCGTCGCAGCTTCCCGGTTCGCACCTTGTGCTTGCGGCCGAGCCACTGGCGCAGCCGCCGGGTCGCGTGCCGGTCAATCGCCACGTAGGCCGGGCTGACCTGTCCCAGGGTGAAGTAGTTCGCCCAACCGGTCAGCAACCGATTCAGGCGTTCCACCACGACCCCGGGGGGCAGGCGCACGTCTCGACGCGTCGTCAGCTCGCTCACACGACGGCAAATGCTCCGGACGCTCGCCCGACTCGGGCGGGTGCCGATGTACGCGGCACCCGTCACCGGCCGGTGGTTGCGCCCAATCCGGTAGCCGAGGAACGTCATCGACTCCTCCGGCAACCGGCAGCAGCGGGTCTTCTCGACGTTCACCGGCAGCTTCAGACGCTTCATCAGCCCTTCGACCGCCGTCAGCATCTCTGCCGCCGGCGCTCGGCCGAGCACCGCGAAGTCGTCCGCGTAGTTGACGATTTCCGCCTTGAAGCGCCGGGCGTAGCCCAGCACCTTCCAGCCCAGGATGAAGCGACGCATGTAGATGTTGCTGAACAGCGGCGAAATCGGGGCCCCCTGCGGGGTTCCCTTCCGCTCCCGACGTGCCCGGTTCGTCCGGCGGCGCCCGCCGCGCCCGTCGTCCTCTTCCACCGCCATCTCCAGCCACGCCTTGACCCAGCCCAGCAGCCGCCCGTCGCTCACGCGACGCGCGATGGACCGGAGCAGGTCGGCGTGCGGAATCTGACCGTAGTAGTTCGACAGGTCGGCGTCCACCACCTCCCGGTGGCCCGTCGTCAGCAGCCGGTGCACGCGCCTGACCGCGTCATGCGCGTCCCGGCCCGGCCGATAGGCGTATTGCTCCGGTTGCAGGTCGGCCTCGAAGATCGGCGACAACACCAGCATCGCCGCCGTCTGCGCCACCCGGTCCCGGAGGCAGGGAATGCCCAACGGCCTGAACTTCCCACGCTGCTTCTTCGGGATGAGGACCTGCCGAACCGCACGCGGCCGGTAGGTCCCCGCCTTCAGGTCCCGCGCCAGTGCTCCCAGCCACCGGTCCACCCCGAACGACTCGACGTCCGCGACCGTCTCGCCGTCCACCCCGGCCGCGCCGCCGTTGCGGCGGACGGCCTGCCAGGCGACCGCGAGCACGTCATCGCGCCACACCTTGTCGCTCAGCGAGTAGAACCGGAAGCCCGGAGCTCCCTTCGCTTTCGCATGTAGCGCCGTCTGGAGTCGCTGAACACGTTCTGAGGCGGTTAGGCTCGCGCCAGTCCCCACGTCCCGTCCTCCGTCATGCGCTGCTCTCGAACTGAGGCCCCTTCCCTCCACCGGCGTTACCCGGCTTCCCCGGTACTACGGGCCTCTCCGCCACCCTGCTCGGCCCGACCTGACCCCTCGCGGGCTGTCGGTTGGCGCGGCCACGCCACCGGCAGGGCTTCCCGTGTTGCGTCCATCCCCCTCTTCCACGCGTGCCGCCGCCACTACCCCGGCGGAACCGGTCGGTGCTCGCGTCGCTCGCTTCCCGACCGCTGGCAGCCTTCCCCGTATTTCGGGCGGGTCGGCTTCCGCATCGCTTCGTTTCGAGGCCTGCTCGGCGTTTACTCGCGTTGCAGCCCGCGTGGTCGCTGAGCCGCCCAAGGCGGCCCTTGTCGTCGGAGTGCTTCAGCCCGATGTCGTTGCCTCCATCGTCCGCTCCGACTGCTACCGGCTGGAGCGACAGTTGCCGGGCGGGATTCGCACCCGCTGTGGAATGGCGCCTTGTCACGGCGCACCAAAAAACTGCGCTACAACTGCACCGGTGTGACATCCGGCTTGAGCGAATCCGACCACGTCGTGGACCTCAGCGCACTGACATCTAATGCGAGAGTCTTCCGGTGGACCCCTACGGCAACGCCAGCGCGATCCACTCCCCGGGGTGGTCCAGCGAGCCGATGGGCAGCACGATGTACTGCTTCCCCCCGTGCATGTAGGTGATCGGCGAGCCGACGTTGCCGGCCGGGAAGGTCGTCTCCCACACCACGTCGCCGGTCTCCTTGTCGAAGGCGCGGAAGCCCTTGCCGGCGTCGGGGCCGGCGCCGGGCGGGGTGCGGACCATGATGGGGTCGCCCTCGCTGACGAAGAGGAGGCTTCGGGTGAGCAGGGTCATCGCCCGGCCCGGCTGGCCCAGCGGGGGCAGGTCGAGATGGGCGATGTCCGGGTGGTCGCGGGGGCCGTCGCCGTTGGCGACCATCCACACGTGCTCGCCGGTGTTCATGTCGATGGCGGTGATACGGCCGTACGGTGGCTTGAGCAGCGGGAGGCCGCGCGGGCCCTGGGGGAACGCGCGGGTGCCGCGCGTGTAGCGCACGTTCATGCGGTCGGGGTTGCCGGGGGTCAGGTCGGCCGCGAACGTCCCCGTCACCGACGGGACGTAGAGCATGCCGGTCTCGGGGTCGAAGCCGGCCCCGCCCCACTCGGCCCCGCCGACCGAGCCGGGGAGCTGCAGGGTGCCCTTGGTGTCTTCGTCGGCGTCGCCGCGGATCGAGGGCGGGGTGTAGATCTCCCCCAGCACGAACGGCGCGGCGATCTCGACGGCCTCGGCCCGCAGCTCGGCGGTGAAGTCGATGAGGGTGTCGACCGAGATGCCGTGCACGTCGAACGGGGCGGGCTTGGTGGGGAACGGCTGGGTGGGCGAGATCCACTCGCCGGGGGTGTCCGACCCGGGCACCGGACGCTCGACGATGGGCCACACCGGCTCGCCGGTGACCCGGTCGAAGGTGTAGGCCATGGCCTGCTTGGTGAGCTGCACCACCGCCTTGATCTCGCGGCCGTCGACGACGATGTCCATCAGGATCGGGGCCACGTTGTTGTCGTAGTCCCAGAGGTCGTGGTGCACCATCTGGAAGTGCCACACCATCTCGCCGGTCTCGGCCCGCACGCACACGAGGCTGTTGGCGTAGAGGTTGTTGCCGGGGCGGTGCCC
This sequence comes from Vicinamibacterales bacterium, assembly GCA_965261285.1. Classification (GTDB taxonomy): domain Bacteria; phylum Acidobacteriota; class Vicinamibacteria; order Vicinamibacterales; family UBA8438; genus JAJEEA01. The sequence goes on from OZ253457.1 coordinate 2,641,270, forward strand.
GCCGTACATGTCGTTGCTGGGGGCGCCGGTGGGCAGGTAGACGAGGCCGAGCTCCTCGTCGGCGCTCATCATCGTCCACACGTTGCCCATGCCCGAGTACTCCCACGAGTCGTCGAGCCAGGTCTCGACCCCCGGCTCGCCGGCCCGGGGAATCGGGTTCCAGGTCCACCGCAGGGCGCCGGTCCGGACGTCGTAGGCGCGGACGTAGCCGGGGCGGTTCTCCATGGTCAGGGGATGGTCGGCCATGGCCTGCCCCACCACGACCACGTCGCGGACGACGAGGGGCGGCGAGGTGAAGTTGAAGTCGACCAGCTCGTCGGTGTCCTCGAAGACGCGGAGGTCGACCATGCCGCCGTCGCCGAAGTCGGAGACCAGCCGGCCGGTGTCCACGTCGGTGGCCAGCAGGTACGGCGGCCGCACCGACAGGATGCGGCGGCCCGCCCCGGCGTCGTCCTGCCAGTAGCCGACCCCGCGGTTGGCGGCCCCCCGCGGGGTCTCGTCGTCGGTGAGGAACGGCAGCTCCTGCACCCAGCGGGTCTCGCCGGTAGCGGGGTCGAACGCCTCGACGATGCCGATGCCGTTCGAGGCGTAGAGCACGCCGTCGACCATCAGCGGCGTCGACCGCAGGTTGTTCGAGTAGCGCAGGTTGTCCCAGCGCGCGTGCAGGCTCGCGTCGACGGCGGGGCGGCGCCACACGATGCCGAGGTCGCCGACCGTGTCCGCGTCGATCTGGTCCAGCGCCGCGTAGCGGGTGAACCCGCTGTCGCCGCCATGCACGCGCCACTCGCCGTCGGTGCCGTGCTGGGCCGCCGCGGCGCCGGCCATGACCAGCATGCCCAGAAGGGCCGCGCCGACCGCGCACCCGCGGTCGGTTCTCGCCATCGTCTCGTCAGCCATCGCTTCCCCGCTTTCTGCCTGTCCGGCCGCTACCGGATGGCCGAGAACTCCGTCGGCACGAGCATCCGCGCGTCGATGGTGTCGACCAGGGCCCGGTCCTCCGAGCGCTCGGCCGAGATGATGATGCGCTGGAACTCGGGGTCCTCCCCGAGCCGGGCCCACATCTCGTCCCGCGCCTCGAGCGTCGGGTAGCCCAGCATGTAGACGAACGTGTCGTCGGTGTCGTCGCCGGTGGCCGCGTTCCAGTAGCCGATGTTCTCCATGCCCGCCCGCTCGAACATGGCCGCCGTGTGGTCGCGGAACCGGTCGGACAGCTCGGCCCGCTTGCCGTCGGCCGCCTTGTAGACGCGCAGCTCGAACACCCGCGACTCCGGCTCCTGGGCCGACAACCCCCACGCCATCCCGAACACGCCGAAAGCGAAGCCCACCGCGGCCAGCGTCTTCCACATCCTCATCGCGAACCTCCCGGTATCGAGTCACCGATTCCCCACCCCTGCCGCGAGCCCCACGGCCCGGGCGGGGTGCTGCGTCATTGCAAACGGTTCCGTTCCCCGTGTCAAGCCGACGGCGCACTGATACGATCGCGCAGGCATGAGCGACACCCCGGTGGTCCGCGTCTCCGGCATCCGGAAGGCCTACGGCGCGACGGTGGCGGTGGACGATGTCTCGTTCACGGTGCAGGCGGGCGAGATCTTCGGCCTGATCGGGCCGAACGGGGCCGGCAAGACCACCACCATGGAGTGCGTCGAGGGTCTGCGACGGCCCGACCGCGGGCACATCGAGGTGCTGGGGCTCGACCCCGTCCGCGACGCCGGCGCCCTCCAGCCCCGCATCGGCGTTCAGTTGCAGGAGGCGCAGCTCCAGAAGCGCATCAAGGTGTGGGAGGCGGTGGACCTGTGGGCCGCCCTCTACGACACGTCGGTCGACGGCGACCGGCTGCTCGACCAGCTCGGGCTGACCGACCGGCGCGACGCGTGGTTCATGACCCTGTCGGGAGGCCAGAAGCAGCGCCTGTTCATCGCCCTCGCGCTGATCAACGCGCCCGAGCTGGTGTTCCTCGACGAGCTGACGACCGGCCTCGACCCGCAGGCGCGGCGGGCCATCTGGGACCTGGTGCGCGGCATCCGCGACCGCGGGCAGACGGTGTTCCTGACGACGCACCTGATGGAGGAGGCGGAACGGCTGTGCGACCGGGTCGCCATCATCGAGCACGGGCGCATCGTCGACCACGACACGCCGGGCGGCCTCGTGGCGCGGCACTGCCCGCAGCGCAGCGTCGTGGTGACGACCGCCCACGACGGCGCGGCGGCCCGGTTCGCGGGCCTCGACTCGGCCGACACCGTCGAACGCGACGGCGACCGACACACCATCCGCGGGCGCGGGGAGGACCTCGTGACCGAGGTCATCCACTGCCTCTCGGAGCACGGCATGCGGGTGACCGCGTTCCGCACCGAAGAGCCGACGCTCGAGGACGTCTTCCTCACGCTGACCGGCCACTCCATCCGCGACTGACGCGGCCGGAAATCGAGACCATCGCGACGCCCATGACCCGACACCTTCCCCTGCGCGGCCTCGGCAAGCTCACCTGGCTGGAGATCAAGATCTTCGTGCGCGAGCCGATGGGCCTCATCGGGTCGGTGGTCATCCCGGTGCTGATGTTCCTGGTGCTGGGGCGCACCTTCGGCCCGCGCCTCGCCGAGGCCGCGTCGCCCACCGCCATCCAGATGCGCACCGGCCTCCCCGTCTTCGTGGCCGTGTTCATCGCCATCAGCGCGGTGCTGTCGCTGGTCGCGATCGTCGCCATCTACCGCGAGGGCGGCATCCTGAAGCGGCTGCGGGCGACGCCCCTCAGCCCCGTCACCATCCTCGTCACCCACGTGCTCGTCAAGCTCGCCCTGACCGCCGTCACGGTTCTCCTGATGTTCCTCGCGGGACGCCGCTACTACCCCGCCGGCACCGACGTGCCGCTGCTCTCGTTCACGGTGGCGCTGCTCTTCAGCACCTGGAGCATCCTGTCCATCGGCTTCATCATCGCCAGCCTCGTGCGCACCGCGCGCTTCGCCCCGCCCCTGGGCAGCCTCGCGCTCTACTCGATGCTGCCGTTCTGCGGGCTGTTCTTCCCGATCGACGCGCTGCCGCCGGCCATGCAGGCGATCTCGCGGGTGATTCCGCTGACCTACGCCGTGTCCCTGCTGTCGGGCATCTGGCAGGGCGACCCGTGGTCGGCCCACCTCGGCGACGTCGCGGCGCTATTCGTCGTGTTCGGCGTGTGCACCGCGATCGCATCGCGGGTCTTTCGGTGGGAATGAAGCCCGCGGGTCGACGATCGGCGCCTCGGGATTGAACATCGTTGGCCGGCCACCGCGAACGGTCGCGCGAGCGAACCGTTCCGGCCAACCATCCGCGGAGAGGTCCGGAGCCCAATCCCGGTCGGCGCCTCGGGCCGCAGAGCCTTCGTTCCTGTTCGCTCGCTCGCAGTCACCGCTCGGGCGGCGTCCACTCGCGGGCGAGGCGGCGGCCCTCACCGCTCGGGCGGCGTCCACTCGCGGGCGAGGCGGCGGCCCTCCGCGGTCTGCTCGGGGGTCACCCACGACGCGAGCTCTGCGCGCTGGCGGGCGTAGAGGCGCCAGTCGCCGCCGTCGAGGCTCGCCCGCCAGGCCAGCTCGATCCACATGGAGGCGAGGACCGGATCCTCCTCGACCCCGGCGCCGTAGGTGTACAAGTCACTCAGCGCGGCCTGGGCCGGAGGGTGGCCCTGCTCGGCCGCGGCCCGGTACCAGCGCGCCGCCGCGGTGTCGTCACCGGTAACGCCGCGACCCCGGTAGTAGAGGAGGCCCAGGCTGTACTGCGCCGGAGCGTGACCCTGCTCCGCCGCGAGCCGCGTCCAGCCGACGGCCTCTGCGTCGTCCTGGGGCACCCCCTCCCCGACGTAGTAGCGCCGGCCGAGCTCGGCCTGGGCGGCCGCATCGCCCTGCTCGGCCCGCTCGCGCAGGCCGTCGGGGAGCTGGGCGGCGGCCAGCGTCGCCACCAGAAGGACTCCCGCCGCCGGCATCAAAAGACTGCTGCTGGTGGTTCCGCGCTCCCCGCCGCAGAGCGCGGCCCGGCCGACCTCCCTTATCGTCTCGTTCACAACAGCCCCCCCGCGCCTGCAGGCTCAGCATCAGCTCCCCGACAGCCGCATGTCCCGAACCGGCTTGCGGCGACGACATCCGGTCGCGCGGTGACGCATTTCAGCAGCTCGGAGTGGCTCATGCCTCCTTCACGCACTTGTCCGGCGCCACCCTGGGGTCGCTATCGGCCGGGGTCCGGGGGCGGACGCCCGTCGTGAGACCCGGCCGGGCCATCACCGCGGACTCCCGGCTTCGTTGCTGATGCGGTAGAGCTTCGACTGCGTCCGGAGAATCAGGCTGCCGCGCACCACCGCGGGGGTGGCGAGGGCCATCTCGTTCAGCGAGTTGGTGTGCAGCAGCTCGAACTCGGGTCCGGCGCGGACGACGAAGGTATCGCCGTCCTCGCCGAGCAGGAAGATGCGGTCGTTGTAGGCCCACGGCGAGGCGGTGAAGCCGGTGCCGGGGCGGATGCGGGTGCGGCCGTAGACCTCGCGGCCGGTGCGGGCGTCGTGGCTCAGGAGGAAGCCGCGGTCGAGCAGCGTGTAATAGGCGCCCTCGTAGACGAGGGCCGAGGTGTTGTAGGTGCCCAGCATGGGCTGGTACCAGACGACGTAGTCGTTGCCGGTCTCGCCCGGGGCGAGCGAGATGTCGCCGGAGGCGCCGGCGCGGATGGCGTAGACCGGGCGCGGCATGCCGCCGGGATAGCCCGAGCTGAGGTAGACGAGCCCGTCGCGGGCGAACGGGGTGGGGACGACGTTGACGGTCATCCCCCCGATGTCCCACAGCTCGCGGCCGTCGAGGTCGTACGACCGCACGCGGCGGCGGCCCGCGGTGACGATCTCGGTGCGGACGTCGTTCTCCCACACGAACGGGCTCGCCCAGTTCTCGTTCTCGTCGCGCTCGACGCGCCAGACGGTGTCGCCGGTGCGGGCGTCGAGGGCGAGCAGGAACGAGCCGGTGGTGTTGTCGTTGACGATGTAGAGCCGGCCGTCGTGCAGGGCCGGCGACGCGGCGGTGCCGAAGCGCTGCCAGCCGTTGAACACGCCGACCTCGCGCGTCCACACCACCTCGCCCTCGAGGTCGAGGGCGGCCACGAGGCCGACGGTGCCGAAGTAGACGTAGAGCCGCTCGCCGTCGGTGACGGGGGTCTCCGACGCGAAGCTGTTCTTGATGTGCCGCTCGATGGCGGGCACGGCCGAGTAGAGCTCGCGCACCCAGCGGACCTCGCCGGTCGAGAAGTCGAAGTCGTAGACGAACCACCGGTGCGCGGCCGCCGCCGGGGTGGCCCCGAAGTCGGCCCCGGGGTCGTACAGCCCCGGCTGCGGGGGCGGCTCGTCGCCGGCGCTGACCGCGGTGGTCACGAAGACGTGGTCGTCCCAGACGACGGGCGAACTCCAGCCCAGGCCCGGCACGTCGGCGACCCAGACGACGTTCTCGGTCTCGCTCCAGGTCTCGGGCAGCCGCGGGTCGTCGGCGACGGCGCCGGCGGCGGGGCCGCGGAACCCCGGCCACTGGCCGGGCTGCCCTGCCGCGGGGGCCGCGAGCCCCGCCGCGAGCGCGAAGACCAGGACGAAGCCGGTAATCGACATGCCGCGCATGGAATCCTCCTGACGCCGCGCATCCGTCTCGGTCAGGCCCTGGGGTCAGTCGCTGATGCGGGCCCAGCGAATCGTGCTCTGCACCTCGCGCCCCTCGTCGTCGGTCGCCGGGGGCGGCATCAGGTTGAGGTGCGTGTCGGTCAGCTCGTAGAAACGCTGCGCGTCGGTGCCGCTCTGGTTCGGGGTCTCGTTGCCGATGCGGTGGTGCACGAGATAGCTCTCCTCCTCGTTCACCGAGAACGGCCCGAAGTAGCTGCCGTAGGAGTCGACCGTCGCGAGCGCCTCCTCCGCCGTCGGCTCGTCGCCCGCGTAGAGCTGCCGGCCGGGCCGCATCAGGTGCACCGACATGTGCCCCGACGGCGCGTAGGCGATGTACGCGGTCTCGTACTGGTCGGCCGGCACCGACTCGCCGTCGCTGGTCTCGCGCGTCACCGACTCGACCCGGTAGAAGCCGAAGAGCCGCCGGTGGGTGTCGGTCAGCTCCGACTCGGGCAGGTCGGGCAGCCGCTCCCAGGTGATGTACGACCGCGCCCCGTCCTCGCTCGCGGGCGGCTGCAGGATCAGGTTGTCGCCCTCGAAGGTGAAGAAGCGCTGGTAGTCCGACCCCGCTCCGGACGGGTTCAGGCTGCCCTCCAGGTGATGGGTGACGTAGCCTTCCTCCTCGTTCACGCTGTAGCGTCCGAAGTAGGACGAATAGCTGCCCAGTTGGGCCAGCGCCTCCTCCGGTGTCGGCCCGCCCTCGGAGTACGGCTCGCGGTCGGGGCTCATCAGCGTCACCCCCATGTAGCCGGTGGCGTCGTACATGATGTAGCCCACCCGGTCCTCTCTCGGCTCGCCGACGAGCTCGCCCTCGGCGTCGCGGCGCTCGCTGCGCACCAGCGACCACGCGCCCGCGAAACGGTCCATCGGGCTGGCCGCGGCCGCCTCCTCGACCGGCTCCTCTGCCGGCCCCTCGCCGCCGCAGCCGGCCAGGGGCGCCAGGGACATCAGGCCCACGACACCGATCGCCGCGAATAGCGTCCTGTACATCGCTCTCTCCCTCCCCACCGTCTGCCGCGGTTTCGAAACTGCCGACCATCCCTTGGTGGAGCGCCGACTCGCGTCACCGCTTCTCGCCCGACCGTTCCCGCCGGCGCGGCCAGGAGTCCGCGCCGTTCTACGGCGTCACCGTCACCGTCACGTCGGCCGGCGTGTAGAGGTAGCCGTCGTCGGCCATCGCGCGGATGACGTAGGTGCCCGGCTCGCTGAAGACGGCCGTGGTCACGATGCGGCCGTCCTCGGGGAGCGGCGGCGGGGTCCATCCCGGCGTGTGATCGACCATCGGCCGCACGAACGGATCGAAGTCCACCGTCCCCGGCCCGCGGTACTGGATCCAGGCCAGCCGCAGGCCGAGGGCGTTGCGGCGCCCCGGCGGGCGGCTGTTGCGGGCCGGACGCATCGCCGGCACCCCGTCGTCGGCGATGACCGCGGTCAGCGACAGCGTCTCCCCCACGGCGACGGTGCGCCGGTCGCCTTCCGGCAGCTCGATCGTCGGCGCGTCGTTCTCGATCTCGGGCGCGCCGCCGCCGGCGCGGTTCATGGCGACGACCTGCTCGTCGATGATCTGCTCGGGCACCAGCCAGCCGACGGCGCGGTCGGTCCGGCCGTGGGCGGTCACCGTCCACACCAGCTCCTTGTCTCCCCAGTCGGCGGGCACCGTCACCCGCCACGCGAAGCGCTGGCGCCGCGGATAGAAGTAGGACGGCTGCCCCTGGTCGATGTCGCCCGGCTCGAGGAAGTTGTCGGGCCCGACGGGGATGTTCAGCTCCTCCTCGTAGTTCCGGTTGAGGTAGCCGAACAGCATCTCGAACGTGCCGTCCGGGTTCTGCATCCACCCCTCGAAGACCGGCTGCAGGTTCTGGCCGCTGTGGTAGGTCTGCGCCACCGCGGCCGGCGCCGCGGCCAGCAGCGCGAGGGTCGACAGCCCCGCCGCGACCGCGAGACTCGTCCGCTCCACCGCGACCGAGGCCCGGAACGCGTCTCGACCCGTCACCCGCATCTCCCCTCCTCCAAGCGAACCGTGCGGTCCTCGCTGCCGGACTCGGCGCCGGTGATGTTCAGCGAGCTCGACTGCTTCCTTCTTCTTCTTCGAACCACGGCCCTCGCCGAGGCTCGCGGCCGGGCGCCACGCGGAATCGCCAGGTCCGCCGCAAACTACTCGCTGCCGGCCCGCCGGCGCTCGGCCAGCCTCCGCTCGTAGACGTCCTCCGGCATGTGGAAGAAGCTCATCCACGCGAAGCTCATGTCGTCGATCGACCGGTTGCCGAACCCCACCCAGTTCTTGGGGTCGGGGTTGTAGCGGTTGGCGGCGGTGTTGTCGTGCCAGCCGATGACGTGGAGGATGGTGCCCGCGGGCAGCAGCGGCGCCTCCTCGTCGGCGTAGTTGTAGACGATGTGCCAGCCGAAGTTGTGGCCGGTGCAGCTCAGGGTCTCGATGAGGCCGTCGGGGTGGATGGCCTCGACGCACATGCGCTTGCCGCGGATGTGCATGTGGGGCTGGAACCCGGTGACCTGGGTGGCCTCGGGCAGCACGTAGTAGCCGTCGCTGCGCACGTTGTCGGCCCCGGCGGGGATGTCGAGGGTGTCGAAGCTGTCGCCGACGTGCCGCGAGATCAGCACCCGCTCGGGCACGTGGCCCTCGGGGTAGAACTGGAGGCCGACCCGGGTGCGGTCGGCAATCTCCTCGCCCACCGAGCTGTAGTGCATGTTGAAGCGGATCTGCGTCCCCGCCCGGATCAGCCGGCCGGTGCCGTCGGGGAAGATGTCGCCGTTCTTCCCCATCGCGTACTCGTTGAGGAAGCCGCCGCCCTCCTCGCCGTCCTCCTCCTCCCACGTCATCGACGTCGCCACGTGGTGCACCACGCGATGAGCGCCGGGCGACGGCTTGGTCTCGACCGCCTTGATGTAGCGGTCGGTGGTGAGCCGCGAGTCGGCCCAGATGTCGAGCCAGCGGTCGGCGTCGACGGCGCCGACCACCACCGGCTCGGGCAGCTCGACGATCCACTCGGGCGTCCCGATGCGCCACTCCTCGAGCGGCTCGAGCTCGATGGGCGGCGGCGCGTCGGCGGGGTTGCCGCGCGGGGCGCCGGCGTCGACCCAGCGGCCGATGGTCGCGATCTCCGCGTCGGACAGCGACGGGTCCTCCTTGAAGCGCCTCACGCCGACGTTGCGCTCGATGAACCACGGCGGCATCTCGCGCTGCGCGGTCTTGTCGCGGACGGCCCGCGCCCACGGCCGCACATCCTCGTAGGTCAGCAGCGACATCGGGGCCACGGAGCCGGGCCGATGGCACTGCTGGCAGGCGCGCTGCAGTATCGGCAGCACGTCCCGGGTGAACGTCACCTCGCCGTCCGCGGCCTGGCCGGCCCCCGCGCCGGCCGGCGCCAGGAGCGCACCGCCGGCGATCGCGATCATGCAGGCGCGGGTCACGAAACCGCCGTTCCACCGTCTCCGCGTGCCGTTCATCTCTGCTCTCCCCTCGTCCCGTCGCTTCCTGCGCCGCCCGGCTCGCAGCACCCGCATCGGGTCGGCACCTCGGAGCATTCTCCGTCAGGGCCGGCGTCCGATCAACCCGGATGTCCCTGGGTGCGGGTGTCTCCGAGCCGTTCCGAGCCATCCGCGACCGGCTGCACCGGTTGATGTAGACTCGGCGGAGCCCTGCGCCATAGAACGGAGCGGACTCGTGGGTTGCCGCAGAGTACACGGGGAGTGCAGACATGAGCACGTTCGGCGATGACCTGATCCGGTCCCTTGAGGAGGCGGTTGCCCATGCCCGGGGCAACGGTCCCGCCGTCGTTCACGCTTCCGTGACTCCCCGCGAGGTTCGGAAGCAGGCGAACCTCACGCAGGCGCAGATGGCGCCGTCGACGGGCATGAGCCTCTCCGGCTACCGGAAATGGGAACAGGGCACGCGGCGCATGAGCGGTCCGGCCGAGACCATGCGAAAGGCTCTCGTGGTCGTGCTAGCGGCCATGGCGTGCAGCGCGGTGTCATCCGCACAGAGCCTGGAAGTGCACCTCACGCATGCCGAGCCCGGCGACCCGTTGCGCGCCGGTGCCCTGTACACGGCGACCCCGATCAACGGATGGCTGTACATCGACCTGGCCCTCGCGCCGCTCATCAGCGGCGATATCCGACCGCACCGGGACATCTACCTCGTCGGGCACGAGGGCACGCGCTTCCCGCTGCCGGACCTGCGGACCTACCGGGCGAACCGCGAGACGATTCGGGAGGTGTTCGGAGCCATCGCCGTGTCGGAGTCAGCTGGGTGTTCCCCATCGCGAGGCACTTTTCGGTCGGGTGCGACGAAGGGGGGCCCGTGTTTTGCCGGAGATACGCCTTGTGGAGATTCACCGCGGGGCCAATAAATCGGCTTATCACCCTCAACAGGAGCGTGGTCGTTCAGACCGAGCTGCTGTTCGAGGCGCCGCCCGGGGGATGGGTGTCGGGAGACTACCTGCTGACGATCGACGGTCCCGGCGACTCCGTGACGAGGCTTCCGGTGAGAATCGGATAGGAAGCCGGAGAGGCGGCCCCCGGCGGGCGCGACGTTTTCGCGTCGCGCGTCGGGGGACCGGGCGCGACATCTTCACGTCGCGCGTCGGGGGACAGAGGAGAGGACCATGCGGGAAACGCTCGCTGCCATGCTGATGCTCGTCGCGTGCGCCGGGGTGGCGTCGGCACAGAGCCTGGAAGTGCACCTCACACAATCCGAGTCCGGCGGCGTGCTGCGCGCCGGCGCCCTGTACGTCGCGACCCCCATCAGCAGATGGCTGTACCTCGACATGGCCATCGAGCCGTTCGTCAACGGCGCGCTCCGACCGCACCGGGACATCTACCTGGTCGGACCGGACGGCACGCGCATCCCGCAGCCGGGCATGGGGACCATCCGGGCGAATCGCGAGGAGATTCTGGGGCTGTTCGGAACCATCTCGACCTCGGACGCGGCCGCTATGTTCCCCATCTCGAGACAGTTTTCCACCAAGTGCGGTGACGCCCAGGACGGCTCGTTAGCCTGCCCGCGGTACGCCTTGTGGAAGTTCGAAGCGGAACCGATAGTTCGGGTGATGACGCTCCGCAGGGGGACGGTCGTCCTGACCGAACCGCTGTTCGAGGCCCCGGCCGGGGGGTGGGTGGCGGGAGACTACGTCCTCACGATAGACGGCCCCGGCGACTCCGTGACGGAGCTTCCGGTCCGGATCGGGTAGTGAAGCCCGACGGGCTGCTTCAAGGCTGCGACGCCGCCTGCGCGCACTCCGCCAGATAGCCCATCGCGGCCTCGACGCCGCTCGCGGCGACCGGAACGTCGCTGAGCTTCAGGCCCATCTCGACCCCGGCCAGGGTGCCGAGCAGGCTCAGGTCGTTGAGGTCGCCGAGGTGGCCGATGCGGAAGACGCGGCCGGCGAGCTTCGTCAGCCCCACCCCCAGCGACATGTCGAAGCGGTCGAGCACCACCGTCCTCACGCGGTCCGCGTCGTGACCCTCGGGCATCATCACCGCCGTGATCGAGTCGCTGTACTCCTCCGGGATGGCGCACAGGATCTCGAGGCCCCACGCCCGCACCGCCCGCCGCGTCGCCTCGGCGTGGCGCCCGTGCCGGGCGAACACCTGTGGCAGCCCCTCCTCCCGCAGCATGGCCAGCGCCTCCTTCAGCCCGTAGAGGAGGTTGGTGGCCGGCGTGTAGGGGAAGAACCCCTTCTCGTTGGCCGCGAGCACCGCGCTCCAGTCCCAGTAGGCGCGCGGCAGGGTGGCGCGGTTGTGGGCGGCGAGGGCCTTCTCGCCGACCACGTTGAAGCTGAGCCCCGGCGGCAGCATCAGACCCTTCTGCGACGCCCCCACGGTGACGTCGACCCCCCACCCGTCGTGCCGGTAGTCGATGGACCCGAGCGACGAGATGGTGTCGACCATGAGGAGCGCGGGGTGCCGGGCGTGGTCGATGGCGTGGCGGACGAGGGGGATGCGGCTCGCCACCCCCGTCGAGGTCTCGTTGTGGACGACGCACACCGCCTTGACGGCGTGCCCGCGGTCCTCCTCGAGGTGCGCCTCGACCTGCGCGGGGTCGACGCCGCGGCGCCAGTCGCCGGGCACCCACTCGACGTCGAGGCCCATGCGCTCGGCAATCTGCTTCCAGAGGGTCGCGAAGTGCCCGGTCTCGAACATGAGGACGCGGTCGCCGGGCGACAGCACGTTGACGAGGGCCGCCTCCCAGGCGCCGGTGCCCGACGCGGGGAAGATGACCACCGGCCGGGTGGTGCCGAACACCTCGCGGACCCCGTCGAGCAGCTCGCGCCCCAGGGCCTGGAACTCGGGGCCGCGGTGGTCGATGGTCGGCTGCGACATCGCGCGCAGCACCCGGTCGGGCACGTTGGTGGGCCCGGGAATCTGCAGGAAGTGACGGCCGGCTCGGTAGGACATGCGCGCGCTCTCCGGGGACGATGCAACTCGGGGTCCGGTCATGCTATCCGCAAGCGGGCGCCGCGCCCGGCGCCGCCGACAATCTACACCATCCCGCCCCTATGCGCTCTTCGAGGTCCGCCGCTCGATGTAGGTCAGCGCGGCCTGCGTGAGGAACCCGGACCGCGATGTCTCGGCGAGCTTCGCGGCGTGGTCGATCAGCGTGAGGGCGCGCTTCGGAATCGTCACGCTCAGCCGGACGGTCTTGTTCGAGATCGCCAGCTTGTCGAGATCGACCTGAATCCCCACGAGAAGCGCCCCCGGCTCCACGACGGACCGGACTCGCCGGGGCAGGGATATACTCCCCCGGTGAGCGACATCCTGCGACGCGATCTGGAGGCGTGCATCGACGGCGAGGTGCGCTTCGACCGCATCAGCCGCTCGCTCTACTCGACCGACGCCAGCGTCTACCAGATCGAGCCCGCCGGCGTGGTCGTGGTCCGCAACCGCGACGACGTGCTGCGCACCATCGAGGTCGCGCGCCGGCACGGGGTGTCGATCACCGCGCGCGGCGGCGGCACGTCGCAGGCGGGCCAGGCCATCGGCGAGGGGCTGCAGCTCGACACGTCGCGGTTCTTCAACCGGGTGCTGGAGGTCAACCCCGAGGAACGCTGGGCGCGCATCGAGCCCGGCATCGTCCTCGACGAGCTGAACGCGCACCTCGCGCCCCACCGGCTGCGCTTCGCCCCCGACATCTCCACCGCGAACCGGGCCACCGTCGGCGGCATGATCAGCAACAACTCGAGCGGGGCGCGCTCGGTCCTCTACGGCAAGACCATCGACCACGTGCTCGACCTCCACGTCGCCCTGAGCGACGGGTCCGTCGCCCACCTGCGCCCGCTCGCGCCGGACGAGCTCGAGGCAGCCTGCGCCGCCGACACCCTCGAGGGCGCGTGCTACCGGACGGTGCGCGAGCTGGCGCCCGCCCACGCGGCCGAGATCGACCGGCGGTACCCGAAGATCCTGCGCCGGGTCGGCGGCTACAACCTCGACCGCTTCACCGACCCGGGCCGGCCGTTCAACCTCGCCGAGCTGATCGTCGGCTCCGAGGGCACCCTCGGCCTCGTCGTCGAGGCTCGGGTGAACCTGGTGCCCCTGCCCAGGGCCAAGGCGGTGCTCGCCCTCGAGTTCGACGACCTCCTCGACGCCCTCGGGGCGACCCCCGCGATCCTCGAGCACCGGCCGTCGGCGGTCGAGGTGATGGACCGCTTCATCCTCGATCACGCCCGCGAGAGCCCCGCCCTCGACGCGGTGCGCCGGGCCGTGCTGCAGGGCGACGAGACGCCGGGCGCCCTCCTCTGCGTCGAGCTCTACGCCGACGACGCGGCCGAGCTGCCCGGCCGCCTCGAAGCCATTGAGAAGGACCTCGCCGACCGGGGCATCGCCTGCCGCACGTCGCGGGCCGTCGACGCCGCCGCCCAGGCCCGCATCTGGCGTCTGCGACAGTCGTCGCTGGGGCTGTCGATGGCGATGAAGGGCGACGCCAAGAGCATCTCCTTCGTCGAGGACACCGCGGTGGCGCCGGCGCGGCTGCGCGACTACATCGCCCGGTTCCTCGACGTCGTCAAGCGCCACGGCAGCACCACCGGCGTCTACGCGCACGCCTCGGTCGGCTGCCTGCACGTACGCCCCGTCGTCAACATGAAGACCGAGGCGGGGGTGCGGCAGTTCGAGGCCATCGCCGACGACATCGCGGAGCTCGTGCTCGAGTACGGCGGCGCCCTGTCGGGCGAGCACGGCGACGGGCTGGTGCGCGGCCCGTTCATGGAACGGATGTTCGGCCCCGAGCTCTACGAGGCGTTCCGCACCGTCAAGCGCACGTTCGACCCGGCGGGGCTGTTCAACCCCGGCAAGATCGTCGACGCGCCCGCCCTGACCGCCAACCTGCGGTACGGCCCCGACTACCGCACCCCGCAGCCGGAGGGCTACTTCGACTACGCCGCGTTCGGCGGCCTCGGGCGCGCGGTCGAGATGTGCAGCGGCGTCGGCGCGTGCCGGAAGACGCTGGACGGCACGATGTGCCCGTCCTACATGGCCACCCGCGACGAGACCCACTCGACCCGCGGGCGGGCCAACGCCCTGCGGTCGGCGATGACCGGCCGCCTCGACGAGGCGGGGCTCGGCGACCGGGGGGTGTACGACGCCCTCGACCTGTGCCTGGAGTGCCGGGCGTGCAAGGCGGAGTGCCCGGTCGGCGTGGACATGGCGCGGTTCAAGGCGGAGTTCCTCGCCGACTACCACGCCCGGCACGGGACGCCGCTGCGGGCGCGGCTGCTCGGGCACATCCGGGAGCTGTCGGCCGCGGCAAGCCCGCTGGCGCGGTTCGTCAACCCGTGGCTCGGCATGTCCTGGGTCCGCGGCCTGAACGAGCGGCTCCTGGGGCTGGACCGCCGGCGGGCGCTGCCGCGGTGGGCGAATCGCACCCTGCGGGCGCAGTGGGGCGCGCGTCCTCGTCCCGCCGCCGGCAACGGTGCGTCCGTCGTCCTGTTCGCCGACACCTTCACCAACTACTACCACCCGGAGATCGGGATGGCGGCGGCGGCCGTCTGCGACCACGCCGGGGTCGGGGTCGCACTCGGGCCGGACGTCTGCTGCGGCCGACCGCTCATCTCGCAGGGCCTGCTGCGGGAGGCGCGACGCCGGGGCGAGGACGCCGTGGCCCGCCTGCATCCCCTCGCGGCGGCGGGGCAGCCCATCGTCGTCCTCGAGCCGAGCTGCCTGTCCTCCCTGCGCGACGACCTCCCGTCGCTGCTGCGCGGCGAGGCGCAACGGCAGGCTCGCGAGGTCGCGGGCGCCTGCGTCCTGTTCGAGGAGTGGCTGGAACGCGAGCTGAGCGCGGGCGCCTTCCATCTGGACCTGCAGCCCGGTCCCGAGCGGCTGCTGCTCCACGGACACTGCCACCAGAAGTCGCTCGGCCTCCTGCCCCCGGCCCGCGCCCTGCTGTCCCGCGTCCCCGGGGCCGAGGTGGTCGACCTCGACGCCGGCTGCTGCGGCATGGCCGGATCCTTCGGCTACGCGCGCGAGCACTTCGACCTCTCACGGCGCATCGGCGAGCGACGCCTGCTGCCCGCCGCCCGCGCCCTCGGGCCGAACGAGCGGCTGGTCGCGGCCGGCGTGTCCTGCCGGCACCAGGTGCGCGACCTCGCCGAAGCGCAGGCGGTGCACCCGGCGCAACTGCTGGCCGGACTCCTGCCGCAGGTCTGACGGCGTCAACGAAGGACTCACCATGAGACCCGCCGAGATCATCTTCGAGGTAACCGAAGCCCCCGAGGGCGGTTTCGTCGCGAGGGCCCTGGGGCACAGCATCTTCACCCAGGGGGACGACTGGAACGACCTGAAGGAGATGGCGAGGGACGCCGTGCTCTGCCACTTCGAGAAGGCCGATGCACCGAGAGTGATCAGACTGCATCTCGTGCGCGAGGAGGCCGTCGCGGTATGAAGCTGCCCCGCGACCTCGCGGGGCATGAGGTCACCAGATTGCTGGCCCGTCACTACGGCTACCGCGTGACACGAAGCAGAGGCAGCCACATGACGGCGACGTTGACGGTCGGCAGCAAGCAGCACAGCGTGACCGTGCCAGGCATCGAGAAGTGCGGGTCGGAACATTGGACGCCATCGTCACCGACGTGGCCGAGTTCCTTGATCTGTCCAGGCAGGAAGTACGCAAGACGCTGTTCGGGTGAGTCCATGCATCGACTGACATTGGCTCTGATACTCGCTCTCGTCGTTCAGGTGCCAAGCGCCCAGTCGCCGGTCCAGTTGATCGTGACGGTGACTGACGAGGACGGCGCACCGGTGGCGGGCCTGACGCGCGAGGACTTCACGGTGAGCGCCGGCGGTGTCGAGCTCGACGTGGTGGACGTGACGCCGGTGCCCCCGGCCGTGCAGATCGTCGCCGTCTTCGACAACCTCGCGGTGACCCAGCGGCAGCTCAACGCCGGCATCGCCCGCCTCATCGGCGCCCTCGACGACGAGAGCATCCTCGACATGCAGAGCGTCGACGGCGAGCTGGACGCCGCCATCGTCGAGGCGGTGAACGACCTGCGCGCCCGCGGCGCGGCGCGTCCCGTCGTCGTCATGCTCGGCCAGGCCACCGAGATGGCCCGCTCCGAGCTGCAGTCGTCGCAGGTGCGCGGCCGGCGCCGGGCGGCCGACCTGTCGGGCGACGTCGACGGGCTCCTGGACCTGCTCACCGGCCACGGCGTGCAGTTCGCGGGGGTCTCCGTCACCGCCGTGCCCCTCCCGAACTTCGAGCGCCTCGCCGCCGCCACCGGCGGCCGCTTCGAACGCATCGAGGACCCCGCGGCCCTGGGAGACACCCTGGCCGGCATCGGCCGAGAGCTGGGGATCCAGTACCTGGTGACCGTCGCACCCCCGGACGCGGAAGGTCCGGCGCCCCGGGTGAACATGCGCCGGGACGGCCTCAGCGCCCGCGCAGCGCCGTACGCGCCCCGCCACTAGTGGACTGTCCCAGAGCTGATTTGCCGCCCTGTCGCTGGTCTTCGTCGGCACTTGCCGCGGAAACGAGGCGCGCCAAGGGCGACTTTCTTCCAGGACAGTCCACTAGCGCCGTCACGCCGCCGGCCCGTGCCGTCCGGCTACTCCACCCATAGCGCGTCCTTCAGGTCGATGCGGCGAGCTCTCCGCGTTGGGCCTCCCGAAGCCTACTCGACGCGCAGGGCGTCCATCGGCTCGATGCGGGCGGCCCGGCGGCCCGGGAGCCAGCAGGCGACGATGGCGACGCCGGCCAGCACCAGGGGAGCCGCCACGAAGGTCAGCCGGTCGCCGGCGGCGACGCCAAACAGGAAGCTCTCGAGGAGCCGTGCCGAGCCGGCGGCCGCGACGAGGCCGACGAGCGTCCCGGCAAGGACGAGTCCCGCCCCCTGGCGGATGACGAGGGCGAGGACGTCGCCGCGCCGGGCGCCGAGGGCCATGCGGAGCCCGATCTCGCGGCGGCGCTGCGAGACGGTGTAGCTGAGCAGGGCGTAGATGCCGAACCCGGCGAGGAACAACGCGAGGGCCGCGAAGAACCCGACGAAGACGGCGTAGAAGCGGGGCTGCTCGACCGCTGCCGACAGCCTCGCACCCATCGTCATCACCTCGCCGAAGCTCGCGTTCGGATTCGCCGCGGTCGCCGCCTCGCGGAGGAAGGGGATGACGGCCAGCGGATCGCCGGCGGTTCGGACCGAGACCATCGAGCCGCTGAAGAGCCCGCCCAACGCCATCACCCGCTCCTGCTGGGGCAGCGGCACGTAGGCCTCGGCCGACGATTCGGTGATGGTCAGCCCGCCGTAGCGGACGTCGGCCACGACCCCGATCACCTCCCACGGTTCCTCCGGCCCGGCGCCCGACAGCAGCACGCGCCGGCCCACCGCCGGCTCGTCGCCGAGCTCGCGGGCGAAGGTCTCGTTGACCACCAGCACCCGCGGGGCCTCCGCCCCGTCGAGCCGGGTGAAGGTGCGCCCGCTCCGGAGACGCAGCCGCATCACGTCGAAGTAGCCGGGGCTGACGACGTTGATCGACGCCCGCGGGATGTCGCCCGGATCGGTCGGAGGCGGCGCGCCGGCCGCACGGAACGTGGTGGCACCTCCGCCGCTGGACACGAGGGGCAGGCCCGACGACACCCCCACCGCCTCGACGCCGGAGAGATCCTCCAGGCGCGACAGCTCCGCCAGGAGCGATTCCTGGAAACGCCGACCCGCGGCCTGGAGGCCGGCGATCGCCTCCGGGGTGAGGTCGGGCCGAAACGCCGTGTCGGGGTTCCGGACGCGGGCGGCGATCACGTTGGCGGAGTCGTAGCCCCGGTCGATGGTGACGAGCCGCACGAAGCTGCGCAGGAGCAGCCCCGCCCCGACCAGCAGCACGAGGGCCAGGGCCACCTGAGCCACGGCGAGGGCCGCGCGCGCCCGGTTCGAGCGCAGCAGCCGGAAGCCGCCGGGCGACTGGGCGCTGCCCTCGTTCAGGGTGCGCACCAGGTCGAGCCGCGACCACTGGAGGGCCGGCGCGGTGCCGAACAGCAGACCCGCCGCGATCGACAGCCCCAGCGTGAACGCCACGGCCACGCCGTCGACGCCGACCTCGTCGAGCCGCGCGACGTCGCCGGGGACGAGGGCCGGCACCGCGCGCAGCACGATCGCCGCCGCAGCGAGACCGAGCACGCCGCCGCCCACCCCCAGCATCACGCTCTCGGTCAGGAGCTGACGGACGAGCCGCCAGCGGCCCGCGCCGAGGGCCGCGCACACCGCCAGGGCCCGCTGCCGCGTGACCCCGCGCGCGAGCAGCAGACCCGCCACGTTGATGCAGGCGATCAGCAGCACGAGGACGGTCGCCGCGGTCAGGGCCAAGAGCGCCGGCCGATACTCGCCGACCATCTGTTCCAGCAACGGCGTCAGCACCACGCGGGTCTCGGGCTGCCCCCCGGGCGGCCGGTCCCCGCCGGCGGGCCGCGTGACGAACGCGGTGGCGGCGCTCTGGACGAGGGTGCCGGCCTCGGCGGTCGCCTGCTCCAGGGAGACCCCCGGCGCGAGGCGGCCGAGGGCGCTGAAGGCCAGCATGACGAACATGACGGGACGCCCCGGTTCCGCGGCGGACGGGGGCATGAACGGGGGCACGACCAACGGGGTCCAGAACTCGCCGTCCGGGTCGGGGAAGTAGAACCCCTCGGGAAGCACGCCGACGACGGTGCGCGGGTCTTCGAGGTCGAGAACGGTCCCAACGACATCCGGATCGGACGCGAAGCGGTTGGTCCAGGCGCGGTGGCTCAGCAGCACCACCCCGTCCGCCCCCTCCCGCGCCTCGTCGTCGGTGAAGAGCCGGCCGAGGCGCGGCGTCGCCCGCAGCAGCGGGAACAGCGCCGGCGACACGCGGGCGCCGCGCAGGGTCACCCCGCCGTCCGGCCCCGCCCACTCCAGCGTGCTCTCCTGGTAGGCGGCGAGGTGCTCGAACGACTCGGCGTCCTCGAGCAGGGGGAACGATCGATTCGTGACTCTGCCGCCCCCTCGCCCGCCGGACGACTCTCCCACCCGGACGAGGTTCTCGGGCTCCGGATACGGGAGCGGCCGCAGGAGCAGGCCGTAGACGATGCCGAACATCGCGACGTTGGCGCCGATGCCGAGGGCGAGGGTGACGAGCGCGGTCACCGTGAAGCCGCGCTGGCCGGCGAGCCGGCGCACGGCGGAGCGGACGTCCTGTAGCAGCGTATCCATGCGGTCGCGGTACCCCTTCCGGCGCCGGAACGACGGCCGACAGTTAGACGCCGCCGGGCACGAAACGGCCTTGCCCGCGGCGCACCTTCCGGCGTCGCGCCCACGGGCACGCCGAGCGATCGTCCGGCCGTGCGCCACCGCCCGGAAGCCGCGGGAGACCGGCGGCGCCCGGATGCGGCCGGCCGCTGCCGCGTCACCGTCCTCGGCGCAGCAGCGGCGGCGACCGCTTCCGGCGGCCCCCCTCAGCGCAGGTAGCCGCGCCGGGCCTGCACGCGCCGGCCGCGCCCGCGCACCCGCACCTCGAGCTCGTGCCACCCGCCGGCCTCGACCCCCTGGGGCGTGTAGGTCAGGAGATAGCGGCTCCGGAACTCGTCGACGACCCGCGCGAACACCTCGCGCAGGCGCTCCAGGTCCGCCGCCACGTACACCGAGCCCCCCGTCTCGGCCGCGAGCTGGGCCAGGTACTCCTGCCGGAAGAGATGCGGATCGTCGGCGAACCAGCGGCTCGCCCGCCCGCGCCCCTCGCGCTGCTGCCAGCCCTCCCGTGCGAGGCGGTCGTGATGGACGCCGTAGACGACGACGTCGCTGCGCCGGGCGGCGTCGAGCACGTCGAGGGGATCGAGCCAGCTCGTGGTGTCGTACCCGTCGCTGAAGACGAGCACGACGGTCCGGCCCACCGTCCGGTCGCGCAGGGCGAGGGCCGCGAAGGTGGCGTCGTAGAGGGAGGTCGCGCCCCCGGCCCGCACGCGGTCGAGCGCGGCCGGGAGATCGGCCGGGGGCGCGGGGGGCTCGACGGCGAGACGCAGCTTGTCGGAGAAGGTCACCAGGCCGACCCGGTCGTCGGGCCGCAGCGCCTCGCCGGCCGCCTCGGCGGCCGCGAGCAACTGGCGGAGGGGCAGGCCGCGCACGCTCCCGCTCGTGTCCAGGACGAGCAGCAGGGTGACCGGGACCTCTTCGACGAGGACCGCGGCGACGTCCTGCCGCACACCGTTGTCGAAGACGGTGAAGTCGTCGGCGGTCAGCCCCGCCACCGCGTCGCGCCCGCGGGTCACGAGCACGTCGACGGCCACCGCATCGACGCCGGTGCGGAAGGTCTGCCCTGCCGCGGGCGCCGCCCCGGCCACGAGGGCCAGCCCCAGCATCGCGACGACGAGCCGGCGCGGCGGAAGCGCGTCGCCTCCGGCCGGGCGTCTGCGCCGTGGAGGCGGCGCGGGCTCCGGTAGGGATGGTAGGGCGCCCGGTGGAGCCGAGGGCGCCAATGGGCGGGCCAGGACGCACCGACCCGACCCCGGGAGCCGGCGGCCCGGCAGGGCGGACGGGCGGCGGGCGGAGCCGGGGGACGACGCACTACGGGCGGGGCGCCGGCGCGGCCACCCGCTCACCGCCGCACCTCCCGGCGCAGGGCCTCCCGCAGCTCCGGGCCGTTGCCGAGGCCGAGCAGGTAGTCGACCCAGGGATCGATGGCCATGCCCCCGTCGCCGCGCAGAACCGGCTCGAGCACCGCCGCCGCACCCCGCCGATCTCCCTCCTGCTCGAGGAGGCGGCCGAGCGCGACGCGGGCCGCCTGGCCGTGCGGCTCGAGGGCGACGGCGTCCCGGAAGCGGGCCTCGGCCTCGGCCGCCTCCCCGGCCTCGAGGTGCAGTCGCCCGAGCAGCAACCGGCCCAGGTAGGCATGGGCCCGAGGGACGCCTTCGCGATCCGCCAGTCCGGTCAACTGCTGCCGCACCGATTCGCCCTGCCCCAGCAGCATCCGGACTCGGGCCAGCCGCAGCGCCGCCTCCGGCGCGGCCGGGGCGACCCGAAGGGCCGCGCCCGCGCGCCGGGCCGCGGCGAGCAGCCGGCTGCGCTTCCGTTCCTGCATCTGCGCCAGTCCGCCGCGCTCCAGCTCGACGGGGTCCACCGGGGCCAGCGCGAGGCCCTCGTTGACCCAGGCCGCGGTCGTCAGCAGCGCGACGTCGTCGGGGAGCAGCTCGCAGGCGAGGTCCGTGAAGGTCACGCCGTCCTGCCAGCCGCCGTGCTCGAAAGCGAGGAGCGCCGCGCCGAGGAACCACCGGCGCCGGAACGACCCGAGGGGCTCCGGATCTCGCGCGTTCAGGTTCACCCAGCGGATGGCGAGCTCGACCTGCGGCTCCGCGTCGCGGTGGAGCCCCCGCGACCGGAGCCGCCCGGCCACGTCGAGGTGCAGCATCGCCGCCGTCCGGAACAGCCGCTCGTTGAGGGCCGGCTCGGCGTCGGTCCCCGTCAGCCGGGTGTCCGGCTCGCGCACCCGGTCGAGGAGGGCGTGGACGGCGGACGGGACCATCGCCCGCACGCCGGCCATCGCGACGACCGGGTCGCCGTCGCGGTACTCCCCGACGAGCTCGCGATAGGGCGCCAGCTCGTCCGTGAACCAGTAGTCGGACTGACCCGCGGGGGCGGGCGCCGCGGCCGCGACGACCGCGGCCGCGACCGGCAGAAGCGACGGGAACCGCAACGCTACTCCCCCTTCTTCACACGTCCGCAGCCTCGAGCTCCGGCTTCACACGTCCGCAGCCTCGAGCTCCGGCTGGAGGACCGATCGCGATGGAAGCCACGGAAACCGCGGCGCTACTCCCCCTTCTTCACGGCCAGCAGCAACACGTCGCGGGCCAGCTCCGAGCGCAGCATTTCGACCTCGAACGACGGCACGCCGGGGGCGTTGGCGAAGGCGCGCCGGGCCCGGCCGCGCCAGTCCTTCTGCCGCCGCGCGTGCTGGTAGCACGCGAGGAGGTCACCCGGCCGCAAGGCGGCAAAGAGCGCGGCCACCTCGTCCGACGTCACGTGCTGCGGGCCCCCGCCGCCATCGAACGCGAGACCGGTGTCGGGATCCAGCAGGACCAGCACCGGCGCCGAGTACTTCCCGACGCGCTCGCACACGCGACGAAAGTAGGCGGCCCGATCGACGAACGGTTCCTTGACGGCCGCGATGCGCAGCCCGGTTCGCGCCTCCAGCCGTTGCAGGTCGTCGAGGTCGCGAAAGTGCCGGACGACCTCGTCCGGCAGCGGCACCGGCCCGCGCGCCGTCACGAGCGGCGGCCAGTCGTCTTCGGGCCGATGCATCGCCACGTAGACGACGTCCGCGAGCCCCTCGCGGCGGGCGAGATGCAGGGCGGCGCTCCACTTGACCACGTCCCGGTCGTCGCCGTACCAACGGTCACGCATCGTGCCTGCAGCCCGCCGCGAACCTCCTGGACTACCGCCGTCGCACCGACTGAATCACGACCGCCTCATTCGGCACCGTGTTCGACACCGGCACCGCCGCGATGCGGTCCACGACGTCGGTGCCGTCGATCACCCGACCGAACACCGCGTAGCCGAAGTCGCGCACGCCGTTGTTGAGGAAGTTGTTGTCGACGGTGTTGATGAAGAACTGGTCGGTGGCGCTGTGGATCTCGCTCGTGCGGGCCATGGCGACGGTGTAGCGGTCGTTCAGCAGCCCGTTCTGCGCCTCGTTCTCGATCGGCGGGCGGGTCGGCCGCGTGCGCATCTCCGGCGAATAGGCGCCGCCCTGGATCATGAACCCCTGGATGACACGGTGGAAGATGGTGTTGTCGTAGTGCCCGGCGTCCACGTACTGCAGGAAGTTGTCGACGCTGATCGGCGCCTCGGCGGGGGCGAGCTCGACGGTGATGGCCCCCAGGCTCGTCTCCATCACCACGACGGGGGCGTCCTGCGCCGACAGGGCGCCGGACGCGGCGAACGCGATGCCGGCGGTCACGCCGGCGATGGTGCGGAACTTCATGAGTCTCTCCATTCTCTGTTGGGCCGGCGCACGGGGCTCAGTCGGGCCGGCGGTGCTTCAGGACCTGGGTCCAGGCGACCGAGAACAGGCAGTAGGCGAGGAAGCAGTAGAACCCCGGCCCGAGCTCCGAGGTGAGCCGGGTCTGCATGTCCACGTCGACCTGCCGCAACAGCACCGGCACGCTGAAGCTGTTGGCCTGGGCCTGGTCGCGGGTCGCCAGGAACGCCAGGAACACCGCGACCACGAACACGTCGGCCATCGACCACTTGCCGATGAGGTCGACGACGAGCACCAGCCGCCTCCTGACCGCCTCGCCGGCCGCGTAGATCGACCCCAGCAGCATCCCCGCCTTGGCGACGGGCACGATGACGCTGAACAGCAGGATGAGGAACGACACCAGGTAGTCGGCCGAGAGCCACAGCTCGCGGACGGTGCCGAGGATGGACCGGGTCTGCTCGTAGACGGTGACCTCCACCGGCTCGGGGATGATCGCCGCCGCGACCTCGGTGGTGATGACGACGCCGTAGACCGGCAGGATCACGCCGGGGACGAGGAGCACGAAGTTGACGAGGGTGAGGGCGACGACGACCGCCTTCGTCACGACCCGTCGCCTTTCCGGACCGCCGCGATCTTCCGGTCGCGCGACGACGCGAACTGCCCGAGGTCGCGGCGGTGGTTGGCCTCGATCTCGCGCCGGCCCTCGAGATCGAAGGTGGCCGCGAGCTTCGAGTGCATCAGGATCTCGGCCTCGGCGACCTTCGCCTCGTAGTCGCGGCGGGCGGCGGCAATCGCCTCCTTCTGGTCGTCCGTCAGGGGGCGGCCCGCCGCGTCGTCGCCGGCCTCGGCATCCTGCCGCCGGAGACGCTCCATCGCCAGCTCGACCGCGCTCTTCGGTCCGGTGTCGGCCACGTCCGTGCTCTCCTCCCTCGGCGCCCGGCCTCGCGCACCCCGGCGAGGCCCGGAAATTATAGCCCGCCCGGCCCTGCGGAACGGATGTCGTACACGGGGCATCGCGGCCGCCGGCGGGCCTGAGGACGCCCGCCTGACGGGAATGCAGGGAGGGTGCTCCTCGCACCCGTCGGAACGAGGCAGGGCGAGTGCATGTCCGCTCGAGTCGCGGCCGCGACGTCTCCGCGGGCTGTTAAGATCCCCGCCCATGAAGGCCCTCTCCCGCCGAACCCTGCTGCAGGCGCTCGCCGGCCCCATGGTCCTGGCCGGATCCGCCCGCGCACGGCCGGGAACGGCGACGGTCGGTGCGCAGCCGGGGGCAGTGACCCCGGACATGCAGCCGGTGGTGCGAAACCCGCCGCGCCCGTTGTCGCCCGACGCCGTCACCCACGACTGGGCGTCGTTCCTCGGCCCCACCCACAACGCGGTGTCCACCGAGACCCGCCTCAGCCGGTCGCTGCCGCCGCCCCTGGTGTGGGAGATGGAGAAGGGCACGGGCTACACGTCGCCGGCCATCGCGGGAGACCGGCTGGTGTTCCTGCACCGGCTGGGCGACGACGAGGTGGTCGAGTGCCGCCACCCCGAGACCGGCGAGCTGCACTGGGACTTTCGCTACCCGACCCGCTACCGCGACCGCTACGGCTACAACAACGGCCCGCGCTCGAGCCCGGTCATCGCGGGCGGGCGGGTGTTCACCCTCGGGGCCGAGAGCCGCCTGCACGCCTTCGACCTCGCCACCGGGCGCGGCCTCTGGAGCCGCGACCTGCGGGCCGACTACGGGGTGCACCAGGACTTCTTCGGAACCTCGTCGACGCCGCTGGTCGACGACGGCCGGGTCATCGTGAACGTCGGGGCGCCGCGCGGCGCGTGCGTGGTCGCCTTCGACGCCGCCACCGGCGGCGAGCTGTGGCGGGCCGGCGACTGGGGCCCGAGCTACGCCTCGCCGGTGCCCGCCGTCGTGCACGGGCGGCGGCGGGTCTTCGTGTTCGCGGGCGGCGAGTCGTCGCCGCCCGCCGGGGGACTGCTGTCCATCGACCCCGCGGACGGCGCCGTCGACTTCGCGTTCCCGTTCCGCAGCCGGACCTACGAGTCGGTCAACGCGTCGTGCCCGGTGGTGTTCGACGACAAGGTGTTCGTCTCGGCCAGCTACCGCACCGGCGGCGCGCTGGTCCGGGTCCGGCCCGACTTCACCCACGAGGTGGTCTGGACGACCCGCGAGTTCGCCCTCCACTGGAACACCGCCATCCACCGCGACGGCTACCTCTACGGCTTCGACGGCCGCAACCAGGGCGACTCGTCGCTCGCCTGCATCGACGCCGCGACTGGCGAGGTGGTGTGGCGCGAGGTGCCCCTGTGGCCCGAGACGTTCGAGCAGGGGGGGCGGGAGCGCCGGGTCCAGCTCGGCACCGCCCGGGGGTCGCTGCTCGCGGTCGACGGGCACTTCCTCGCCCTCGGCGAGATCGGCCACCTGCTGTGGCTCGACCTCACCCCGGACGGCTACCGCGAGATCTCCCGCACGTGGCTGGCCGCCGCCTACGAGTCGTGGACGCTGCCGGTGCTCAGCCGCGGCCTGCTCTACTTCGTCCAGAACTCGCGCGACCTCCTCACCGGCGCCACGCCGCGGCTGCAGTGCTACGACCTCCGGGCGTAGTCGCCGGCGGCAAGGCGCCCGGGCGATCGGCCTGCCGGGGGGCGACCGTCGATTCGGGACGAGACAGGCAACCGTTGACGAATACCGAAGGCCGTCGCCGTTGTCGGATGTTGCCGCTGTTGGCGGTGCTGGCCGTCGCCGGTGACGCGGCTGCCCAGGGAAGCGCCGCGTCGGATCGGGCGGCACTCGAGGCGCTCTACGACGCGACGGGCGGCGCGAGCTGGACGAACAGCACGAGCTGGAAGACGTCCGCGCCGCTCGGCGACTGGTACGGCGTGACGGCGGACGCGTCCGGCCGGGTCACGGAGCTGAAGCTCGCCGACAACGCCCTGACGGGCTCGATTCCGGCCGCGTTGGGCGATATCGGGACCCTTCAGTGGCTGGACCTCAGCTCGAACGAGCTGAGCGGCCCGATCCCGCGGGCTCTGGAGAGCCTGGGGAGCCTGGTCTTCCTGAACCTCTCCCGCAACGAGTTGAGCGGTTCCGTCCCCGGGTGGTTCGGAAACATGTCCGGCCTCCTGGCGCTGTACCTGTTGGGGAACGACTTGACCGGCGGGATTCCGGAAGAGCTCGGGAACCTGAACCTCTGGGGGCTGGGGCTCTCCTGGAACCACTTGAGCGTCGGCCCCATTCCCGCGTGGTTGAGGAACCACACGAACCTCCGCTGGCTGTATCTCTCGGCGAGCGACGTGACCGGCAGAATCCCCGCGTGGTTCGGAAACCTGGCGAACCTCGAGTATCTGGGCTTGTCCTACAACTGGGGCGTAACGGGCCCGCTTCCGTCCGGCACGCGGCGGGCGGGTCTCGAGGGGCTGGACATCCTGGTCACACAGGCGTGCGCCCCGACCGGCTGGCGGGCCTGGCTGGCCACGATCGACTTCACGGGACGGCTGTGCGGGGCGGCAACGGATGTCGAGATCGACGTGGCCGTCGTCTACACGCGTGCCGCGCGCGACGCGGCGGGCGGGGTCGCCGCCATCGAGGCGGAGATCGAGCTCATGGTCGCGGAGACCAATCAGGCCTACGAGACGAGCGGGGTGAACCACCGCGTGACGCTGGTCGACAGATCCGAGGTGACGTATGCGGAGACGGGGGACTCGGATCTCGATCTCGACCGTCTCCTGGAGCCGTCGGACGGCCACCTGGACGAGGTGCACTCCCTGCGCGACGAGGTCGGGGCGGACCTCGTGCACCTGATCGTCGGCGAAATAGACGACATCTGCGGCAAGGCGTACCGACCCGGGGTCTTCGGCCTCAGCCTGCAGGGGTGCGGTGGCCTCACGTTCACGCATGAGCTGGGACACAACATGGGGCTCCGGCACGACCGCCATCAGGTGCAGCACCACCAGGGCGGCGTGCGGTCGCATCCGGCATACGGCTACGTGAACCAGCGGGCATTCGACGCCGGCGCCCCGGCGTCGAAGCGGTGGTTCACCATCATGGGCTACCCCACCCGGTGCAATGACGCGGGCCTCTCCTGCCGGCGGCTGGCTGCTTTCTCGAGCCCTCGCCTGCGGACCACGACAGGCGACCCGGTGGGCGTTCCCTACGGCACCGGGGGGTCGGGGGTGAACGGCCCGGCCGACGCCGTCGCCGTCCTCAACGCGACGGGTCCCGCCGTGGCGTTGTGGCGGGACCGGGTCGCCGGCGGCGCCAACCGGCCGCCGGAGGTGGTGGGCACCCTGCCGGACCGGAGCCTGACCCTCGGCAGCGCGGTGGACGTGGACGTGGCCGGCGCGTTTCGCGACCCCGACGGCGACACGCTGACCTACGAGGTGTCGTGGTCGGCGCGGGACGTGGTGACGATCGAGGCCGCCGGCGCCACCCGCGTGACGCTGACGGCGGTCGGCGTGGGCACGGCGACGATCCGGGTGACGGCGACCGACCCCGGCGGCCTGAGCGCGACGCTGTCGTTCACGATGACGGTGAGCTCCCGAAACCAGCCGCCGGAGCCCGTGGGCACGCTGCCGCCGCTGACGATCGAGGCCGATGAGGCCGCGGTGACGGTGGACGTGGCCGGCGCGTTTCGCGACCCCGACGGCGACCGGCTGACCTACGGGGCGAGCTCGTCGCGGCCGGCGGTGGCCGCGGTGTCGGTGTCGGCGAGCCGGGTGACGGTGACCCCGCGGGCGCCGGGGTCGACGACGGTCACGGTGACGGCGACCGACGCCGGCGGCTCGAGCCGCACGGCGACCCAGTCGTTCGGCGTGACCGTGCTTCGACCGTTCACCGACGACCCCATCGTGCCCGGCGAGACGCCGATCAGGGCGGTCCACGTCACCGAGCTGCGAACGCGCATCGACGGTCTGCGGGCGGCGGCGGGGCTGGGGCGGTTCGCGTGGACGGACCCGGTCGTGCGGGCGGGGGCGACGCGGGTCAGGCTCGTGCACCTGACGGAGCTGCGGTCAGCGCTGGCCGAGGCGTACGCGGCGGCGGGCAGGCCGGCCCCGCGGTGGACCGACGCATCCCCGTCGGGAGGGACGACCCCGATCCGGGCGGTGCACGTGACGGAGCTGCGCGCCGCCGTGGGGGCGCTGGAACGGGGCGCTTCGTCGGAGCCATGAAGAGCCGCGGGGCCAGGCGACCGATGATCCACTGAAGCGCCGGGAGGCAGCAGAGCCGCGTCCCCGTGCCGACGGACAACGGCAAGGCCCACGCCGCCGCACGAGAACGGAACCGGCCGGGCCCCGACTGTCCTCGCCGACGGGGACCGGAGGCCACCGCAACCCTCGTCTTGCCGGTAGTCGGCAGACGACCTCGCAGAAGCGGCGACGGCCCGCGGTAAACTGGTTGCCCCGTGGCCGCTCCTCACACCCTCGTCCTCGTGCCCACCGAGATCGAGCGCCGACACCTCGCCCGCCAGCGGGGCTTCGGCGTCGACGCGCCGTGCGAGCTGTGCGGCTTCGGGCCGGTGTCGGCGGCGGCGCGGGCCCGCGACGCCATCGTGGTGCACGAGCCGGAGCGCGTTATCCTCGTCGGCATCGCCGGCACGTACGACCCCCGCGGGCTCCCGGTCGGGACGGCGGCGGTGTTCCCGTCGGTCCTGATGCACGGGGTCGGGGTGGGCGTCACCGCGTTCGTTCCCGCGACCGACCTCGGGTTCCGCCACTGGCCGCGGAGCGGCGCCGGAGAGGCCGACGAGCCCGACGCGCTGCCTCTCGCCTGTCCCGTCCCCCCCGCCGCGGGCCCCCTGCTGACGGTGTGCACGGCGTCGGCGACGGACGGCGAGACCCGCGAGCGGCGGGCGCTGTTTCCCGACGCGGCGGCCGAGGACATGGAGGGCTTCGCGGTCGCCCTCGCCTGCCGGCTCGCCGAGGTCCCGGTGGCCATCGTCCGCGGCATCTCGAACGCGGTCGGCGACCGCCGGTTCGAGCGCTGGCAGATCCCCGAGGCCCTCGACGCCGCCTGGCTCGTCGCGGCCGACCTGCTCGACCGGCCGGACTGGAGCGGCCCGTGACGCCGATCCACCTGGGCATCTCCACCTGCCCGAACGACACGTTCGCCTTCCACGGCATCCTCGAGGGGAAGGTGGACCCCCGAGGCCTCGACTTCCGCGTCGAGCTGCTCGACGTCGAGGAGCTGAACCGGCGGCTCTTCGCCGACGACTTCGACGTGGCGAAGGCGAGCTTCCACGCCGCGCTGCGGCTGAGCGACGACCTCGGCGTGCTGCCGGTCGGATCGGCCCTCGGCTTCGGCGTCGGCCCCCTGCTGCTCGCCGCCCGGCCCGGCGCCCGTCCCCGCGACCCCGTCCCCGCGGCCGGCGGCGCCTCGCGGCCCGCCCGCGTGCTGTGCCCCGGCGCCCACACCACCGCCGCCCTGCTCTACGAGCTGTTCCACGCCGGCGAGGGCGCCGTCGAACAGGTGGTGTTCTCCGACATCATGCCCGCCCTCGAGTCCGGCGACGCCGATTTCGGCGTCTGCATCCACGAGGGCCGCTTCACGTGGCGCGCGCACGGCCTCGCCCTCGTCGAGGACCTCGGCACGGTCTGGGAGGAGGCGACGGGCGCCCCTCTTCCCCTCGGCGGCATCCTCGCGCGTCACACCCTCGGCGCGGACACCATCGCCACCGTGACCGCCGTGATCCGCGACTCGCTCGCCCACGCCCGCACCCACCGCGCCGAGACCGTCCCCACCATGCGCCGCTACGCCCAGGAGCTGAGCGACGACGTGATGTTCCAGCACGTCGACCTCTACGTGAACGACTGGACCACCGACCTCGGCGACACCGGCCGGGCGGCGCTGGAGACGCTCGACCAACAAGCCCGGCGAGCCGGCGTCTCTTCCGCCGGGGCGCCACCGTTACGGGTGTACTGAACATGAAGCACCGAATCGTAACCCTCATCGCCAGCGCGACCGAGATCGTCTGCGCCCTCGGCTTCGAGGACCAGCTCGTGGGGCGCTCCCACGAGTGCGACCATCCCCCCTCGGTGGCCCGGCTCCCGGTGTGCTCGACATCGAAGGTGGAGGTGGAAGCGGCCGGCCGGACCATCGACGACCAGGTGCGCGCGATCGTCGCCGACGGGCTGTCGGTGTACCGGGTGGACGCCGGCATCCTCGACCGCCTCGCGCCGACCGTGGTCATCACCCAGACGCAGTGCGAGGTCTGCGCCGTGAGCCTGAAGGACGTCGAGGCGGCGGTGTGCGAGCTCGTCCGCTCGCGGCCGCGCATCGTGTCTCTCGAGCCGATTTCGCTGCCCGACATCTGGTCCGACATCCGGACGGTGGCGTCGGCCCTCGGCGCCCCGCAACGTGGCGAGGCACTTGTGGACCGCCTCCTGGCGGGGCTCGACGCGGTTCAGGCGCGGGCGGCGGCGGAGGGGACCCGTCCGACCATCGGGTGCATCGAGTGGATCGATCCGCTGATGGCGGCCGGCAACTAGGTGCCCGAGCTCGTCGAGCGGGCCGGCGGCGTCGATGTCCTGGGAAAGGCGGGAGAGCATTCCGGCGGCCTCTCCATCGAGGCCCTCGCCGCCGCCGACCCCGATGTCATCGCCATCATGCCGTGCGGGTGGGACATCGAGCGCGCCGGCCGCGAGATGCCGCCGCTGGCCGCCCATCCGGTCTGGCCGCGGCTCTCCGCCGTCCGCAACGGCCGGGTGTACATGACCGACGGCAACCAGTACTTCAACCGGCCGGGGCCGCGCGTCGTCGAGTCGGCGGAGATCCTCGCGGATGTCCTGCACCCGGCGCACTGCGACTTCGGCCACCGCGGCCGCGGCTGGACCCGCTGGACGGGCGATGCGGTCGGCTGATCGCGAGGACCGGGTGGGGCTGTGCCTGCACTGCCGGCACGCCCGCGTCGTTCGTTCCCGTACCGACCAGGACTACTACCGATGCGGCCGGTCCGACGACGATGGGCGATACTCGAAGTACCCGCGCCTTCCGATGCTGAGCTGCGACGGCTACGACCCCGGCGAGCCCGTCCATCCCCACCGCCAGCTCGGTCGACGTTGATCGGTGTCCTGCGGGGTCGTATCATCTACACATGAAACGCACGAATCTTGTGCTTGATGAGCAGACTCTTGAGGAAGCGTTGCGGCTGAGCGGCGAGCGAACCTACTCGAAGGCGGTCAATCTCGCGCTCGCGGAGTTCGTTCGCCGGGCGAAGGCCGGTCGCATCTTCCAGCTCGCAGGTTCGGGGCTCTGGGAGGGCGACCTGTCCGCGATGCGTGACGATCGCCCTGTGAATCCGCGGATCGAGCGTCAGGCCAGCCGTGTATCTGGTTGACACGTCGGTCTGGATCGACGTGTTCCGTCGCCCACGAAGAATCGACCTGCCGGCGCTGATCGACCCCGACGAGATCGTCACCTGCCTGCCGGTCGCGCAGGAAGTGCTCCAGGGATTCCGTGACGATCACGCCTTCCGCGTCGCGCGGGACGCCATGCGGGCGCTTCCGATCGTAGAGGCTCCGCTGGGAAGGGCGGTGTTCGAGGATGCGGTCGACCTGTTCCGACTGGCAAGGCGGAACGGCGTGACGGTGCGATCGAGCACGGACTGCCTGATCGCGGTCTGCGCGCTGCGCAACGACCTCACGTTGCTGCATCACGACCGCGACTTCGACCAGATCGCCAAGGTCGTGCCGGTGCGCACGCGCAACGTGGGACACGAGTGACGGGGCGGCCCTGGGCACAGCGCCGCGAATCGGTGCGGTGCCGGCGCGGCCTCCCCATGCGGCGGTGCAGCCGCAACCGACGTCAACCGCCGGCGCGGAGGACGCCCACCGCGAGCACCGCCCAGCCCGCCAGGAAGCAGAGGCCGCCGATGGGGGTGATGGCGCCGAGCCAGCGGGTGCCGGTGACCGCGAGCAGGTAGAGGCTGCCGGAGAAGACGACGATGCCGGCCACGAAGAGCCAGCCGGCGGCACCGACCCAGGCGTTGGACCAGCGCTCGGCCGCCCACGCGACGGCCAGCAGGGCCAGCGCGTGGATGAGGTGGTAGCGGATGCCGGTGTCGTAGACGGCGAGCAGGTCGGGCGCGATGCGCTCGCGCAGGCCGTGGGCGCCGAAGGCCCCGAGCAACACCCCCAGCCCCGCCATCGCCGCTCCCGCCGCGAACCACCCTGCCACCATGCCGGCCTCCGGATAAAGAACGTCCGCCGGGCGGCGCGGCTCGCCCCCCGACCCCGCTCGGCGTTCACCAGCCCGCCAATCGCCGCCTCCGGTCGCCGCCCAACTCTCCAGGAACCCGCACTGTTCTCAAGACGCCGACTTCTGCCCTGCCGATCCGCCCATCCGGTCCGTCAGATAGCGGAGGATGTCGCGGACCGAGATGATCCCCGCCAGCTCTCCGCCGGCGCCGACGACGGGGATGTGCCGGTAGCCGCCGACGGCCATGCGCTGGACCGCGAAGGCGACCTTGGCGTCCGGCTCCAGCGTCTCGGCGGGGGCGGTCATGAAGTCCGACACGGGACGGCCGCCGAGTCCGGGCGCCTCGGCGTTGAGGTTCATGAGCGCGTCGTACTCGGTGAAGACGCCGACCGGGCGGTTCGCGTCGGCGACCACCACGCAGCCGGTCCCGCCGTCGATCATCGCCCGCAACACGTCGCGGACGGGGGTGTCGGCCGCCACCACCACCGGGGCCTGCGGGTCGAGGACCCGCACGTGGTCGGCCAGGAGGCCGCGCTCGACGACGGTCGCGGGGTCGGGCAGGTGGGCGTCGCTCAGCGGCTGCCCGCACGCGACGCATTCGTCCACGCCGTCGAGGTTGTCGGCCCCGCACCAGGGGCAGGTCATGGAACCGTCCAGGTCTCTCCCGAGTTGAACAGCGCGTTCAGGTCCCCCTCGCCCGAGCGCCGGCGGGCGGAATCCACCTGCGTCGCCAGCTCCTCCTCGTAGCGCGGCGCGTCGATGGCCCGGAAGACGCCGATCGGCTCCGGGAACCCGTCCTCGTAGCGTAGCCGGCTCAGCAGATAGGCGAGGCTGGGCTCGGGCGCCCGCTCGTCGTGCACCAGCAGGTCGGCCTCGCTCGTGCCGTTCCCCAGCGCGACCACCTCGGGCTCGAGGCCGCTGAGGCGGATGCCCTTCTGCCGGTCCTTGCCGAAGACCAGCGGGGCGCCGTGCTCGAGCTCGATGGTGTGCTCGCTCTTGGTCTGCCGGTCGCTGGCGTACTGCCAGGCCAGGTCGTTGAACACGTTGCAGTTCTGGTAGACCTCGACGAAGGCGGTGCCCCGGTGCTCGGCGGCGCGGCGCAGCACCCCTTCGAGGTGCTTGATGTGGGTGTCGATGGAGCGCGCCACGAACGTGGCCTCGCAGCCGATGGCGATCGACAGGGGATGCAGGGGGTTGTCGATGGCCCCCATCGGCGAGGTCTTCGTCTTCTTGCCGAGGGGCGACGTCGGCGAGTACTGGCCCTTCGTCAACCCGTAGATGCGGTTGTTGAAGAGCACGATGTTGATGTCGAGGTTGCGGCGGATGGCGTGCATGAGGTGGTTGCCGCCGATGCTCAGCCCGTCGCCGTCGCCGGTGATGACCCACACCATCAGGTCGGGCCGCGCCGCCTTGAGCCCGGTCGCGAACGCCGGCGCCCGGCCGTGGATGCTGTGGATGCCGTAGGTGTTCATGTAGTACGGGAACCGGCTCGAGCACCCGATGCCGGAGATGAAGACGATGTTCTCGCGGGGCACGCCCAGCGACGGCAGCATCTTCTTCATCTGCGCGAGAATCGCGTAGTCTCCGCACCCGGGGCACCAGCGCACGTCCTGGTCGCTGGCGAAGTCGGCCGCCTTCAGCACCGGCAGCTCGACCGGCGCCGCCGGCTCGGGCGCGGGCTTCACCCCGGCCGCGTCCGCCTGGCCGGCGCCCTCGCCCGGCGGGGGCTCCGCCAGCGCGACCGGCGCGTCGCCGTTGGATGCCGACTCCTCGCGCCCGAGGCCGACCCTACGCCACCAGCTCTCTAATCTTGAATACGACATCGGATACCGTGAACGGCTTGCCCTTGACCTTGTTCAGCCCAACGCACTCGCGAAGGTAGCGCGACTGCACCAGCATGCGGAGCTGCCCCGTGTTCAGCTCCGGCACGAGAATCCGCTCGTAGGCGGCGAGCACCTCGCCGAGGTTGGCGGGGAACGGGTTGAGATACCGCAGGTGGGCGTGGGCCACCGACAGCCCCCCGGCCCGGCACTCGTCGACGGCGCTCGTGCAGGCGCCGAACGTGCCTCCCCAACTGAGCACCAGCAGCTTCCCCCGCGCCGGCCCGTCCACCGCCAGCGGCGGAATGTCCCCGGCGATGCGGGCCACCCGCTCGGCCCGCACGTTGGTCATGTGCTGGTGGTTCTCGGGGTCGTAGCTGACGTTGCCGGTGACGTCCTCCTTCTCGAGCCCGCCGACCCGGTGCATCAGGCCCGGGGTCCCGGGAAGGGCCCACGGGCGCGCCAGGCGCTCGTTCCGCTCGTAGGGCAGGAAGGGCTGACCGTTGGCCTTCGCGGGCGGGTGCTCCACCGGAATGGGCGGCAGATCGTCCACGTCAGGGATCGCCCACGGCTCCGAGCCGTTGGCGATGTAGCCGTCGGAGAGGAGGATCACCGGGGTCATGAAGCGGGTGGCGATGCGCCACGCCTCCAGCGCCACCTCGAAGCAGTCGCTCGGGCTGCGCGCGGCGATGATGGGGAGGGGCGACTCGCCGTTGCGCCCGAACATCGCCTGCAGCAGGTCCGACTGCTCGGTCTTGGTCGGCAGTCCCGTGCTGGGGCCGCCGCGCTGGATGTTGATGACGAGCATGGGCAGCTCGAGGATCATGCCCAGCCCCATCGCCTCGCCCTTCAGCGCGATGCCCGGGCCGCTCGAGCTGGTGACGGCCATCGCGCCCCCGAACGCCGCCCCGATGGCCGAGCAGATGGCGGCAATCTCGTCCTCGGCCTGCACCGTGCGCACGCCGAAGTGCTTGAGCGCGCTCAGCTCCTCGAGGACCGGGCTCGCGGGGGTGATGGGATACGAGCCGCAGAACAGCTCCTTGCCGCTGAGCCGGGCCGCGGTGACCAGCCCCCAGGCCAGGGCCTGGTTGCCCATGACGTTGCGGTACGTGCCCGGCGCGAGCCGGGCCGGCTCCACCTGGTAGCTGTGGTCGAACGCCTCGGTCGTCTCGCCGTAGTACCAGCCGGCCCGCAGCGCCTTCTCGTTGGCCGCGGCGACCTCCGGCTTGCCGCCGAACTTGTCCTGGACGTAGCGCAGGGTGGGCTCGATGTCGCGCCCGAACAGCCAGTAGATCAGCCCGAGGGCGAAGAAGTTCTTGCACCGGTCCTGCAGCTTCGAGCTGAGGCCCTCGACCTCCCTGACCGCCTCGCGGTTGAGGGTGTCGAGGCGCACCTTGATGACGCGGTAGTCGTCGACGGTGCCGTCCTCGAGAGGATTGGCGTCGAGCCGGGCCAGCTTCAGGTCCTTCGCCTTGAAGCTCTCCTCGTTGACGATGAGGATCCCGCCCTTCTCGAGATCCTTGACGTTGGTGACGAGGGCGGCGGGGTTCATGGCGACGAGCGCCTGCAGCGTGTCGCCGGGGGTGAAGATGTCGCGCGAGGCGAACTGCACCTGGTAGCCGCTGACGCCGGCGAGGGTGCCGCGCGGCGCGCGGATCTCGGCGGGAAAGTCGGGGAACGTGGCGACGTCGTTGCCGTGCAGCGCCGACGTGTTGGTGAACTGGCCGCCCACCACCTGCATGCCGTCGCCGGAGTCGCCGGCGAGGCGGACCGTCGCCCCGTCGAGGCGGATGGTCCGCTTCTCGGAGGCCGGCAGGGCCGGCGGTGGCGGGAGCTCTTCGGTGGGCACCGTCGCGGTCGACTCGCGGGTCATTCTCTCGTTGCTCTCCGTAACGCCTGACTCGGGGTCTCAGCCAACTGTCGCCTGCGCCTCCGCTCGGCGCCCGACCGGCCCTCCGGGAATCCGCGCCGTTCCACGCCGCGAACGCCTACGCCCCCTCCCGCGCCTCGGTCGCATGGTGGGGCGCCGGCGGCAGGTTGTAGACCGTCGCGGGAAAGTGGTCGACGAGGAAGTGCAGGATGCTGCCCACCTTGACGAAGCCGACGGGCCGGCCCTCGGCGTCGACGATCGGCAACCGCCGGTACCCTCCCTGCGCCATCTTCGTGATGGCCGCGCCGACCGTGTCGTGCTCGGACAGCGCGACCGGCTCGGGGGTCATCACCTGCTCGATCGGCACGCTCAGGTCGACGGCGTCGGCCATCAGCGCCAGCGCGTCGCGCTCGGTGAAGATGCCGACCAGCTTCCCCTCGCGGCAGATCAGCACCGCGCCCCGCCGCTGCTCCTTCATCCGCTCGAACGCCTCGCGCACCGGCGCGAGCGGATCGAGACAGATCGGGTTCGACGTGACGACCTGTCGCAGGGTCTCGGTATGCAGACTCAACTGGGAACCCATGGATACCGACCCGGTTCGGTGCGGCCGCGAGGCCCCGCGCATCGCGGCGCCGGTCAACGCCCCCGGCGACCGGGTCGACGCCTCGACGCCCCGCCGGAAAAGCGGGCTCCGCATGACCCGCGCCGACGACACACCCGCGGCCCGGCCGGCCCCGCGGGCGCAACTCCTGTCTTGCCCAGAGTGTCGGATTGTCCGTTGCGAACCTGTAATGGCGGGTCTTCCACCAATCGACGCCCACGGGCCGCCCCCGTCACCGGTCCCGGCGCGTATTATACGCTGTTGAAGTCGTTCTTTTCCGCGATTCATCGGAAATGACACGTGTTTTCGCAAGTTTAACGGTGACCGGGGGCCGGAGGCGGCTCGATTCGCTGCCGCGGCCGGCAATCGGCCGGCCGACGGGGCCCGCATGGGCCGGTCGCGCCGAAGCGGCCGGAGAGGAGATGGACGGGTGAAGCCTCGCGCGGCGGCGTTCTGCCTCGGCGTCTGGGTCATGGGCACGGTCTGCGTCAGCGTGGCCGCGACCCAGAACTTCTACACCATCGACCGCCTGCTCGCGGCGGGCGGGCATCCGTCGTTCGCCGAGGGCGTGGACCAGCTCGGGGCGCCCGCCGCCCGCGATCTGCTGCGGTACCTGTCCTCCGAGCTCAACCGCCTGTTCTTCCGGTACTGGAACCTCTTCCAGATTCCGCTCGGCGGCGTCACCCTGTGGCTCGTCCTCGGCCCCTCCGGGGACCGACGGCCCCGGTGGCTGGTGGGGGCGATGCTGGCCATCGCGGTGGTCCTGACGGTCGTCGTCACCCCGCCCATCGTCTCCATCGGGCGCGGCCTCGACTTCGTCCCCCGCGACCCGCCGCCGCCGAGCCTCGCGACCTTCGGCATCCTGCACGCCGCCTACACCTCTCTCGAGATGCTCAAGGCCGCGATGGGGATCTGCGCGGCGTGGTGGATCGGCCGCGCCGGCGGCCGGTGACCCGGCGAGGGCGTCGACAATGTCAGGAGAGGCACCCACGTCCGCCGAGGGCCCGCCGCCGGCCGCGGGAGCCGGCCCCTCGACCCTGCCGGCCCTCGTGGAGGAGCGCGCGCGCACCGCCCCGGACGCGCCGTTCGTCGTCTTCGACGACCTCGAGGGCGGCGTGTCCGCGCGCACCTACCGGGAGTTCGCGGGCGACGTCAACCGCACCGCCCGCCTGCTCGGGGACCTCGGCATCGGGCGCGGCGACCGGGTAACCCTGCTCCTCGGCAACTGCCCGGCGTTCCTCGACCTGTGGTTCGGGGCCGCCGCCGTCGGTGCGGTCATCGTGCCCGTCAACACCGCCTCGTCCGAGGCGGAGCTCGAGTACCTGGCCGGCCACTCGGAGAGCCGGGCGATCTTCACGCAGGCGCCGTACCTGGAGACGGCCGGCGCCGTCGCCCGGCGATGCCCGCGGATCGAGTCGGTCATCGTGTGCGGGCCCGGGGCGCCGTCCCCCGCCGTCAGCCTCGACGCGCTCGCGGCGGCGCGCCCGGACGCCCCGCCGCCGGGGCCGCCCCCCGGCCCGACCGACGACGCCGCGATCCTCTACACCTCCGGCACGACGGCGCGGCCCAAGGGCGTGCTCGTCACCCACGCCAACTACCTCTGCGCGGGACGGACGGTGGCGAGGCACATCCGGCTGACCCCCGACGACCGGCACCTCGTGGTGCTGCCGTTCTTCCACGGCAACGCCCAGTACTACTCGACGATGAGCACCCTCGTCACCGGCGCGAGCATGGCGATGACCGCACGCTTCAGCGCCAGCCGCTACTTCGACCTCGCCATCGCCCACCGGTGCACCGCGTCGAGCCTGTTCGCGGCCCCCATCCGGATGCTGCTGGCCCAGCCGCGGCGCCCCGAGCTGCGGTCGAACCCCCTGCGGGTGGTGCTCTTCGCCCAGAACGTCACCCCCGCGCAGCTCGACGAGTGGGGCGACCGGTTCGGGCCGCAGCTCCTGCAGCTCTGGGGCATGACCGAGACGATGGGGCCGCCGATCATGAACCCCCTCGACGGCGAGCGGCGCAACATGTCGATGGGGCGGACCGTCGCCGGCTACGCCACCGACCTCGTCGACGACGAGGGGCGGCCGGTGCCGCGGGGGCGGCCGGGGCAGGTCGTGGTGCGCGGCACGCCGGGGCTCACCCTGATGAAGGGCTACTGCAAGAACCCCGAGGCCACCGCCGCGACCCTGCGGGGCGGGCGGCTGTGGAGCGGCGACACCGCGCGGCAGGACGACGCGGGGTACTACCACTTCATCGACCGGGCCAAGGACATGATCAAGCGGGCGGGCGAGAACGTCGCCGCGAGCGAGGTCGAGGCGGCGGTCCGCGAGCACCCCGGCGTCTTCGACTGCGTGGTCATCGGCGTGCCCGACGAGATGCGGGACGAAGCGATCCTCGCCGTCGTGGTGCCGCGCGACGACGCCCTGCGCGAGGACGAGATCATCGACTGGTGCCGCGGCCGCCTCGCCCGCTTCCGGGTGCCGCAGCGGGTGGTATTCCGCGACGCCCTCCCCCGCACCGCCGTCGGGAAGATCCAGAAGCACGTCCTGCGCGCCGAGCTGAGCGAGGGCGGCGCGCCGAGCCGGTAGCCGCGGCCGGGCTGGTAGAATCCCGTGGTGAACCTCGCCGCCTGGATACTCGGCTACCTGAGGCCGTACCGCGGGCGCGCGCTCGCGGTGATCCTGCTCGTCCTCGCCGAGACCGGCCTCACCGCCCTGGCCCCCTGGCCCCTCAAGGTCCTGGTCGACAACGTGCTGGGCGGCGCCCCGTTCCCCCCCGCGGTGGCGGCGCGGCTGCCCGCCGCCCTCGACGACGCCGTGATGCTCCTGCTCGCGGTGGTCGCGGCCGGCCTCGTCGTGCAGCTCGGCGCCGAGGCGGTGCGCATGGCGCACACCCAGATGCAGGTCGACATGGCGCAGCGCGTCGTCTACCGGCTGCGCGAGCAGCTCCTGCACCACCTGCAGGCGCTGCCCCTGCGCCATCACGTCGCGGCCCGGACCGCCGACTCCGTCTACCGCCTCGACGCCGACGCCTACTGCGTCGACGACCTCGTCATCGGCGGGGTCTTCCCCCTCACCGTCGCGGCGATGAACCTGGGCCTGATGTTCGGGGTGCTCCTCTACGTCGACGCCACGCTGGCCCTGCTGTCGCTGAGCGTCGCGCCGTTCCTGTACCTGACCCTCCGGCACCACGCACGGACGTTGACGGACCGGGCCGAACGGGTCAAGAACCTGGAGTCGGGGCTCATCGAGCGGATCCTCGCCGTGCTGTCGTCCATCGCCGCCGTCAAGAGCTTCACGCGCGAGCGGCACGAGCTCGAGCGCTTCGCCGACGTGGGCGACCGGACACGGCGCGCGCGGCTGGACCTGACGTGGCAGGAGTCGCTCTTCTCGGTGACGGTCACCGGGGTGACCCTGCTCGGCACCGCCCTCGTCCTCGGGGTCGGGGGCCTGCACGTCCTCGAGGGCCGGCTGACGGTCGGCAGCCTGCTCGTCGTCGTCGCCTATCTCGCCGCCGTCTACACCCCCATCTCGGAGATCGCGCGCACCACCGGCACGCTGCAGCAGGCGGTGGTCAGCGCGCGCCGCGTCCGCGAGCTGCTCGCCCTGACCCCGGAGGCGGCCGACGCGCCGGGGAGCGTCTCGGCCGACGGCGTTCGCGGCCACGTCCGGTTCGAGGACGTGGACTTCGCCTACGAGCCGGGCCGGCCGGTCCTCCGCGGCGTGTGCTTCGAGGCCCGGCCCGGCGAGCTCGTGGCCCTCGTCGGCCCCACCGGCGCCGGCAAGACCACCGCCGCCAACCTCGTCCCGCGGCTGTACGAGCACCAGGGCGGCCGCATCCTCATCGACGGCGTCGACGCGGCGCGCTACGGGCTCCGGTCGCTCCGCCGCCAGGTCGCGCTGGTGCCGCAGCAGCCCGTCCTCTTCAGCGGCACCATCGCCGACAACATCCGCTACGGCAGGCTGGACGCCGGCGACGAGGAGGTCGAGGCGGCGGCGCGCGCCGCCCACGTCCACGACTTCGTGGCCCGCCTGCCGCGGGGGTACCAAACGGATGTCGCCGAGGACGGCGCGTCGCTCTCCGGGGGCGAGCGCCAGCGCATCGGCATCGCGCGGGCGCTGCTCAAGGACGCGCCCATCCTCCTCCTCGACGAGCCGACGTCGGCGCTCGACGCGATGTCGGAAGCGGCGGTGATCGACGCCCTGCGCGAGCTTCGCGCCGGCCGCACGACCATCGTCATCGCGCACCGGCTGTCGACCGTCCGCGACGCCACGCGCATCGTGGTGATCGAGCGGGGGCAGGTCGCGGCGAGCGGACCGCACGACGAGCTGATGCGGACGAACGGGCTGTACCGCGCCATGTGCACCCGTCTCAGCCTCGGCTGGTCCCGGCGCGAGACCGCGACCGTCGACGAGCTCATCGAGGACGCGGCAGCCGGCCCCGCGGAACGGCCCGGCCTGTCGTCGGAGGAGTCGCCGGAGGGCTGGTCGGGCGGTCCGCCGCCCCGCCGGGAAAGGCCCGGGCTGTCATCGGAGGAGTCGTCGGAGGACTGGTTGGGCGGTCGGGAACCCCGACGGGAGCCGCGGGCCGGGCGGGCCGTCTCATGAGGATCCTGTTCGCGGGCATCATCGGCCGCTATCCCTTCGGCGGCGTGGCGTGGTGCTCGCTGATGTACCTGGTCGGCCTGCGGGCGCTGGGCCACGAGGTCTGCTACGTCGAGGACACCGGCGAGTGCGTCTACGACCCCGAGCAGGACGCGGTGTCGCTCGACCCGGCCTACGGCACCCGGCACATCCACGACACCCTGGCGCCGCACGGGCTCGGCGACCGGTGGAGCTTCGTCAACTACGACGGCGCCCATCACGGCCTGTCGAAGGAGGCGGTGCGCGCCTGGTGCGCCGACGCCGACCTGCTGATCAACCTGTCGGGCGGCACCTGGTTCTGGCGCGACGAGTACGCGCGCATCCCCCGCCGCGTGTTCATCGACTCCGATCCGGTCTTCACGCAGCTCGCCATCGCCAAGGGGGTGCCCTGGTACGTCGACTTCTTCCGCCGCTTCGACCACCTGTTCACGTTCGGCGCCAACATCGGGACGCCCGTCTGCGACGTGCCCACCGGCGAGTTCCACTGGGAGAAGACGTGGCAGCCGGTGGTCACCGGGCTGTGGCGCACCGACGCGCCGGCCGCGGGCGACCGGTTCACCACCGTGATGACGTGGCGCACCGAGAGCTTCGAGGACGTCGACGGCAACAAGGACCGCGAGTTCCTGCGCTTCCTCGACCTGCCGCGGCGCACCCCGAGCCGCTTCGGCCTCGCCGTGAACGGGCCCGACCGGCTGCTCGCCGAGCACGGCTGGGGACCGGTGCCGGCGATGGAGGTGTCGCGCACCGCCGACGCGTACCGGGCGTTCATCCAGGGCTCGAAGGCGGAGTTCGGGGTGGCCAAGCACGCCTACGTGGCGCACCGCTCGGGGTGGTTCAGCGACCGCACCGAGTGCTACCTCGCGGCGGGCCGGCCGGCCCTCGTCCAGGACACGGGGTGGAGCGCGCACCTGCCCGCGGGGTCCGGGCTGCTCGCGTTCTCGACCCTGGAGGAGGCGATAGAGGGGCTGGCGCGGATCGAGGCCGACTACCCGGCGCACGCGCGGGCCGCGGCGCGCGTCGCCCGCGAGGAGTTCGACGCGGCGCGCGTGCTGCCGCCCCTGCTCGAGAGGGCCGTCGCGTGACGCCGCCGGCCGATTCGGGGCCCCCGCTCCGCATCGCGCTGGTGGCACCGGTGGCGCAGCCCATCCCCCCGGCCCGGTCCGGATCGATCGAGACGGTGACCGCGATGCTCGCCGACGGGCTGGCCGCCCGCGGGCACGAGGTCACCCTGTTCGCCACCGCCTCGTCGACCACGTCGGCGCGCCTGCACGCGGTCTTCGAGGAGGGCTACAACCGCGACACCGACCTGTGGCCCTGGGAGCTGTGCGAGCTGTTCAACGTCGCCGCCGCGGTCGAGCGCGCCGAGGCGTTCGACCTCATCCATTGCCAGGCCGAGTACGCCCCGCTGTCGCTGGCCTGGACCCGGACCGCTCCGGTCCCGCTGGTGCAGACCGTGCATCACGCGCCGTCCGCGCCCGAGGCGGCCCTGTGGTCGCGCTACCCGGAGGCGCCGTTCATCGCGGTCTCCCACGCGCAGGCGGAGCGGCTGGCCGGGCTCGACGTGGCCGCCACCATCCACCACGCCGTCGATCCCCGCGTCTACGAGCACCGCGCGGATCCCGACGACTACCTGCTCTTCCTCGGGCGCTTCACGCCGGGGAAGGGCGTGCTGGAGGCGATGGACGTCGCGCGGCGCACCGGTCACCGCCTCGTCCTCGCCGCCGCCGAGAACGACTACTACCGGACCACGGTGGCGCCGCTCGTCGACGGCGACCGCGTGGCGTACGCCGGCGAGGCCGACCTCGCGGCCAAGGTCGCCCTGCTGCAGGGGGCGCGCGCCCTGCTCTACCCGCTGCAGGCGCCGGAGTCGTTCGGCCTCGTGCTCATTGAGGCGATGATGTGCGGCACCCCCGTCGCCGCCCTCGACCGCGGCGCGGTCCGCGAGCTCGTCGACGCGGGGCGCACGGGGCACGCGTTCGCCTCGCTCGACGCCCTGGCCGCCGGCCTCGACGACGTGCTGGCCCTCGACCGCGGGCGGGTGCGCGCGCGCGCCCTCGAGCGCTTCCGGCCGGACAGGATGGTGGACGCGCACGTCGGCGCGTACCGGCAGATCGTGGCCGCGCATCGGCGGCCAAGGGGAACGGCGGCCGCCCGGGGGCTCGACGCCCGGGAATCCGCCGGCCGGGCTCGCGCGCGCCGGGAAGCCGAACGCGGAGGCGGACGCCGGTGACACGGCCGGCCCGACGGACCGACGGCGTCGCGGCGCCCGGACCGGCAGCCGGCGGCCGGACGTCGATGCTCGCCGTCTTCGCCCACCCGGACGACGAGTCGCTCGCGTGCGGCGGGCTGCTGGCGTGGTGCGCGGCCATCGGGGTGCGGGTCTCGCTCCTCTGCCTGACCCACGGCGAGCATGGACGCGCCGGCCGCGGCGCGTCCGGGCCGGGGACCGGCTCCCTCCGGGCGGTGCGCGCCCGCGAGCTCGACGCCGCCGCGAAAGAGCTCGGCATCGGCCGCGTGCGGCTGCTCGACCACGAGGACGGGATGCTGCCGTGGGTTCTCCCGGACCGGCTCGACGCCGACATCCTGGACGAGATTCGGCGGACCGGGCCGGACGTCGTGGTCACGTTCGATGCCGACGGGCTGTACTGGCATCCGGACCACATCGCCGTCCACGAGCGGACCACCGCCGTGGTGGCCGCCCTGGGGGGACGGGCGCCGGCGCTGTTCCACGTGACCGTGCCGCCCGGCGCCATGCGAGCCGTCGTCGATCACGCCGCCCGCGTCAGCACGACACGGGGGCTCTCGCGCCCGTTCGCGCGGTCCATCCTCGGCGTCGCCGATGCGGACGCGTTCGGCGCGGGGGCGCCGGCGCCGACCGTGGTCGTGCACGCGCGCGGCCACGCCGTGCGGAAGCTGCGGGCGCT
The DNA here is from genome assembly GCA_965261285.1 of Vicinamibacterales bacterium. GTDB lineage: Bacteria > Acidobacteriota > Vicinamibacteria > Vicinamibacterales > UBA8438 > JAJEEA01. The sequence goes on from OZ253457.1 coordinate 2,685,374, forward strand.
GCGCTGTCACCGCACCCAGTTCGACGACAGCGCCCTGCGGTTCGTCGACGAGGACGACGCGCCGCGCCTGCTCGGGACGGAGCATTACCGGCGATCCGAGGTCGGGGCCCGGGGCGAGACCATCGTCGATCGGCTGGCGGCGGAGGCCGCGGCCGGGGCGGGCCGCCGGTGAGGACGACGAGCGATGACGGACCGGCCGACGGCAGCGAGGCGTGACCCGCGAGCTCGCGCTGGCACGTGGTGGAACCCGAGGGCCTCCGTCCGGCCGTCGCCCCGGCAGCAAAGCGTGACCCGCGAGCTCCCCGCTGGAACGTCCGGTACGGGGCGGGTAACGGTCAGGACGGTGATCGAAATGAAGTTGCCAACTGCGCCCGCGCGCAGCCCGTTTCTTCGGCTTCCTGCGCTTGGCGCGTGGCAAGGTAGTTTCCGTCAGTGTCGTTAGGGCCGGGCACCGAGGGAACCATGCAAGCGACGCTCCTCGACTGGATTCGATGTCCCTTCTGCGGCACCCGGCTGCAGTTGGTCGACAACGCGGCCCTCGCGCGCGACGACACCCGGATCGAGGCCGGCGTGCTCGGCTGCGAATGCTGCGCCTTCCCGGTCATCGACGGCATCCCCATCCTGCTCGCCGACGACGCGACCCGCACCGCGATGCACGCCCTCGAGCGCGGAGACCGCGACGAGGCGCTGGCGACCGCCCTCGACGTCCCACGGACCGAGGCGGCGGAGCTGGCCCGCGCGGCCGGGGCGGCGGCGCTGACCTATCGCGAAGCGATCGCGGTGCTCGCCCCGGACGCCGAGGGCACCTACTTCCTGCACCGTTTCTCGGACCCGACGTTCGTCTCGGCCGAAGCGCTCGTGAGGGCGCTCGGCCGCGCGGCGCCGGCCGGCGGCCCCTGGCTCGACCTCTGCGGGGGCACGGGACACCTGACGCACGCCCTCGCCGGGCCCGGGGGGGAGCCGGGGCCGGCGCGCGCGGAGACCGTCATCGCCGATCTGTACTTCTGGAAGCTGTGGCTCGCGACCCACATCACGACGCCTGCGGCCGGCGCGGTCTGCTGCAGCGCCGACGCGCCACTGCCGTTCACGAGCGACCGCTTCTCGATGGTCGTCCTCATGGACGCCTTCCCCTACATCTGGCACAAGCGACTGTGCGCGGACGAGATGATGCGGGTGGCGCGTCCCGACGGCGTCATCGCGCTGCCGCACCTCCACAGCTCGGAGGGTGAGAACTACGCGGCCGGCGACCCCCTCAGCCCCACCGCGTACCGCGACCTGTTCGCGCCGTTCCGGCCCGCCCTGCTCAGCGACACCCGGCTGCTGGACGGGCTTCTCGACGAGGCGTGCGTCGATCTGGCCGACGACCGGTCGCCCGCCCAGCTCCACGGCGAGCCCTCCCTGACCCTCGTGGCGAGCCGCCAGGCCGGGACACGCCGGCGGGTTTCCGCACCGGAGCCGGGCGCCGTCGCCGGCGTGCTTCGGGTCAACCCCCTGTACGCGGTAGAGGTCCGGGACGGCCGCTCCGTGCTGACCCTGCAGTTCCCGACCCCCGAGTACGAGGAGGAGTTCGGCCACTGTCGGCGCTATCTGCCGGAGCGGGTGAAAGTGGACGCGGACCTGCGCGGCCCGATCGAGCCGCGACGACTGGGGCCGCGCTACATGGAATTGAGACGGCGGCGGGTGGTCCTCGACCTGCCCCCGCGCTACCTGTAGCGCCCGGTCGCCCGGCCGCGGGCGCCGCCCGACCGAGGCCCGGCTCTACGCCTTGACCGACTCCAGGAGCGTGTCGACCAGGTCTGCCCGGCGGAATGTCGCTGACAGTCTTTGCAGCGTCCGCTCGCGTCCGGTGAACAAAGGACCCAGCGCTTCCCCTATTCGTTCCGCCGCCCGATTCAGGTAGTCGTCCGACCCTCGCTCCACCAACTCCCGCGCGGCTCCGAAATTGCGGTGGTCGAGCTGCGGGAGCGCAATGTCCATCTCCTTCAGGAGATACCCACCCATCAGCATGGCGATGAAACGCGAGCCGTACGCCAGGAAATCGGGTGCGTTTTCCGGAGGCCGCTTGCGCCGGTTCTCCGCGTGGCGGTGCAACAGGGCGGCGATAACCGCCTGCGCGCCGTTGAGCTCGTCGGTGAAGATGATCTTGTACAGTGCGCCGAAATGCTCTCGACTCCTGAACCGAGCCTGGTGCGGCCGGTGCCGCCAGATCGCCAGGACGGCCTCGGCAATGACCGCGCTCGTGAACTCGTCGGTCGACACCGCCCGGTCTTCCCGCTTGGCCCGGTAGGTATATCCCAGTTCTGAAATCGACCGCCCAAGAGCCACCTGGCGTGCGTCGTTCGCTTTCAGATCCCGCAAGTCCACGGGATTCTGGCTGTTTGTGGCGAACGTGATCGCCTCCACGAGCTCGGCATCGTTCTGCTCCAGCTCGTATATCCGGACGAGCACCTCCGCCTCGCCGATCTCCAAACCGATTTCCCGTGCCATCTGCTGGACGGTGCGCGCCGTCTGTCCGCCGTTGACGATTTGCAGATCGTTCACCTGGACGCGCCAGTTCTCTTCCTGGAGAGCGTTGTGCCGGAATTGTGAGCACGTGATGGTGATCCCGTTGTTGTAGAAGTAGAAGTTGGGCCGCTGACCCGGCGACCGCAGGGTGTCTGCGACCGCCTCGTTCACGCGGTTGCCGGCCAACCCCAGATACCGCCGGATGTTCCTGTCGAACAGCCGATTGCCGTACTCGTCAGTCAACCGTGCGAGCTCGGCGACCGACATGCGTCCTGTCAGGGCCCGTCGAAAGTCGAAGGTCTCGACCCGGGCGGCGCCGGTGAGCCTCAGGTCGGCGTTGATCGGTTTCCGCGCCTGCAAGAGAGCGAGAATCTCCTCCGCCCCGATGTGACGCCACGCCACCTGGTCTCCGAAATCCCGAGCCGCGTTGTCGATCCGCTGCCGGGCCTGAGCCGTCCAGCGCTTGCCGTTGTTGGCGGCGACCGCGGTCACGCGCGGAATCCAGCCATCCTTGACGAACGAACGGATATCCTCGACCCGCTCGTTCAGTCGCCGGTTCAACTGTACCGTGCGGGCCGGATCGAACAGCGCACCGAGGGCGGCGACCATCCCGGCGATTCCGTTCTCGGGGAATGCCGAGTCTCCACTCAGATCCCTCTTGTACTTGCCCTGCACCAGGGTGACGTGAACCTCCCCGTCTTCAGGCGGTTCGAAATACAGCGCGTCGACCCCGAAATCGTCGCCGCCATCGACGATTCCGTCCAACGTCTGCTCGTCGGTCAGATCGAAGGCGGTCTTTGCGACGAGGAACAGGAAGGCGATCGAGCGCATCCGGTGTTCGTCGGCACCCGGCCGCAACTCGTCGGAGAACGCTGCCGAGTGTCTCTCGACGATGCCGGACACCTGCTGGTCGATGATCTGCGCGGCGAGTGACATACCCAATTGTAAGCGAGTGGGGCGGCCCCGCAGCGTTGGGGCGGCGTCTGGCGGCCCACGGAGCGCCGGCGGTTCTGCTCCTTCGTCCCGGTCCTGCACCGGTCACCGAAGGGATTGCCCAGAGTGTCGAAGCCGCGCTCCCGGGGGAACCCTCGGGAATCCGCGCGTTCTATGGCGCGGGCTCCCGGGGCCAATCGAGGCGGGCGGCGACAGGATAGTGGTCGGAGGGGTATCGTCCGTTGTCTTCGTGTACCACCGTCTGGGCGGTGCGCACCACGAGAGGGCCGCCGACCAGGATCCAGTCGATTCGCCACACCTGGTCCTGAGGCGGCGGCGGCCCGAAGCCGTTGCTGGTGAACGGCGGACCCTGCCGCTCGTCGGCCGCGAGCCAGGCGTCCCGCAGGCCCTGTCCGGTCGCGATGCGCCACGTCTCGGTGTCGCCGGCGCTGGCGTTGAAGTCGCCGGTCACCACGACCGCGGCGCCGGCCGGCAGCGCGGCGACGCGGTCCGCGATCAAGCGGGCGGACTGGTACTGGCGGGGCCCCTGGCGCAGCGTCAGGTGGGTGTTGAACGCGTATATCTCGCGGCCGCTCGCCTGGTGGTAGAACCGGGCCCAGGTGACGATGCGGCCCCGCGGCCGGCGGAACCGCCGGCCCGGTTCGCGACGTCGGGGCGGCGGCGGGACGTCCGGGGTGTCGGTGAGCCAGAAGTTGCCCGACGCGATGGGGCTCAGCTCGCCGTGGCGGTAGAAGATCGGCGTGTACTCGCTGAGACCGACGCCGCCGTTCAGGCCGCGGTCGACGCCGATCCACCGGTAGTCCGGCAGCATCTCCTCCAGGTACTCGATCTGCTCGTCGACCGCCTCCTGCAGACCGAGGATCTGCGGCGCGGCCCGGGCAATCGTCTCGACCACCACGTCCCGGCGGTGCGGCCAGGCGTCGGCGCCGTCGTCGACGTTCGACGTCCGGATGTTGAACGTCATCACGTCGAGGGTGACGACCTGGGCGGCCGCGTGCGGAGCCGGCCATCCCCCCGCCGCGATCACGGCGACGAGCCCGGCCCAGGCGGCGCAACGGACGTGCAGGCCGGCCCCGACGCGGGCGGCCAGGCCGGCACGCAGGCCAGCCCACGCGCGGGCGGCCCGAAGGACGTGCGGGCCGGCCCACGCGCGGGCGGCCCGAAGAACATGCAGGCCGACCCCGGCGCCGGCGGCGCGACGGACGTGCAGGCCGGCCCCGGCGCAACGACGGGGCCGGAAACCGGTCCGGCCGGCGCGCCTCCGGCCCGAGCTCACGACGACTCCCGCCGATCGCCGGCGCGGGGCTGCGGGTTCTGCACCCGGCCGAGGGCCGACGGCAGGTCGATGCCGGCCTGCTCGGCCAGCTCGTGGAGGGGCGGCAGGGCCCCGATGAGCCCCCGCAGGAAGCCCGCCGTCGCCCCGTTGCCGTCCTGACCGTTGGCGCCCGAGTCCCATACCGTGACCTTGTCGATCTTGAGATTCTGGATCGCCTTGACCTGCTCGGCAACCAGCTCGGGCAGCTTCTCGACGATCAGCAGCGACGGGGCCAGCTCGGGCCGCTCGGCGCAGACGCGCAGCAGGTTCTCGTAGCCGGCGGCCTTGGCGTCGAGCACCTTGCGGACGCCCTCCGCCTCGGCGAGGTACCTGGCGAGCACCCCGTCCGCCTCGCCCTTGGCGATGCGGCGAATGCGCTCCGCCTCGGCCTCGGCGTCGATCTCGATCTTCTGGCGCTCGATCTGCTGCTGCGCGATCTGGGTCTTCTCGAGCCGCGCGAGCTCCTGCTCCTTCTCGGCCCGGAGCACGTCGCGGGACGCCTCGGCGAGGGCGACCTCGCCCCGCCGCCTGGCGTCGGCCTGGCGCTCGGCGAGGTTGGCCTCGTAGTCGGCGATGTTCGCCTTCGACTGGTTCTCGCCCTCGACCGCCGACGCCTCGAGCGAGGCGACCTTGACGCGCTGGTCCATCTCGGCCTGCTTCTTGCCCTGCGCCGACAGCGCGTTCTGCTCGGCGACCACGATCTCCTGCTCGCGCGTGGCGTTCGCCTCGCCGGAGACGCCCTCCGCCTCGAGCTTCGCCACCTTGATGCGCTGGTCGCGCTCGGCCTGCTTCTGCCCCGCCGCCGAGTCGGCCTGCTGGCGGGCCACCTCGACCGCCATCTCGCGGTTGGCGCTCGCCTCGCCGATCGAGCCCGAGCGATCGGCGTCGGCGACCTCGATCTTGGCCTGGTTGATGGCCTCGGCCGCCGCCTTCCTGCCCAGCGCGGTGATGTAGCCCGACTCGTCGGTGATGTCCCGCACGTTGACGTTGATCAGCTCGAGCCCGATCTTGTTGACCTCGGTGCTGACGTTCTTGTTGACGAGGTCGAGGAACTTCTCGCGGTCCTGGTTGATCTCCTCGATGGACAGGGTCGCGATGACGAGGCGCATCTGGCCGAGGATGATGTCGCTGGCCTGGGCCGCGATCGCCTTCTCGTTCAGGCCGAGCAGGCGCTCGGCCGCGTTGTTCATGATGTCGGGCCGGGTGGAGATGCCGATGGTGAACGTGGACGGCGCGTTGACCCGGATGTTCTTCTTCGAAAGCGCGCTCGTCAGCTCGATCTCGATCGTCATCGGCTCCAGGTTGAGGTACGCGAAGCTCTGGAGCAGGGGCACGATGAAGGTGCCGCCGCCGTGCAGGCAGCGGGCGGCGCGGGCCCCCGCGACCTTGCCGTAGACGACGAGGACCCGGTTCGAGGGGCACCGCCGGTACTGACGGGTGAGCATCGTCAGCACGAACAGCATCAACAGGACGATGGTGGCGACCACCCCCAGGGTGCCGAAGTTGATCATCTCGGTCATCCGTTACCTGCCTCCCGCGTCACGCATGTTCCATCCGGCACGCCCCCAACGACCGGGCGCCGTTCACCCCCACGTCATGAAACGCCGGTTGCCGGCTCCGCGCCTCATCCGTGGGAGTCGACGATCAGGATCCATGAGGAGTGACGATCAGGGTCTGGTCGTCGCGGACGCCGACCACCATCGCATCGGTGAAGGCCTCGAGCGCTTCGCCGTCGCTGACCGCGTCCAGCGTCATCAACCGTCCCGACACCGTCACCTGCACCTGTCCGTGGCCGCGGTCCCGGGCGGGGATGGCCATGTACACCTGCGCGGTCTTGCCCACCGCCGTCTCCAGGTCGTAGGTCACGGTGCGGTTGAGGCTCCGGGTGACGTACATCAGGCCGGCGGCCAGGAACATCATGAGGACCCCGAACCCGACCGCGATGACCACCGACACCGGCCGGCTGAGCCCCCAGTCGAAGCGGCACGCCAGCCCCATCCACCCCGTGCCCATGATGAACGCCATCACCGACAGCAGCGAGAACAGGGTGAACGAGGCGTCGGTGCCGGCGTCCGCCTCGATCTCGAAATCGCCCAGGACGTCGCCGAACATCGCGAGGGCGAGGCGCAGCAGGAACAGGACGGTGCCCACCAGCGCCATCGCCGAGTAGGTGACGGCGTCGCCGCCCAGCGCCATCAGGTCCGACCAGTCCCAGAGCAGCTCCCAGGCCCGCGCCATCGTTCATGCTCCCCGAGCGCCTGTCGAAGCGCCCCAACGTGTCAATACGCCGCCCGCGCCGGGGTATTCGCCGGCCGACGCGACGGTTGTCGCGTCGGGACACGACGCGGCGGTCATGGCAATACGGCCCGCGCCGCGGGAATCGCGTTCCGCCCCAGACGCGGACGAGCATGGCGATACGGCTCGCGCCGGCTTGCCCGCCGGACTCCTGGCCCGCCAATCGTCGCCTGACGGCTCCGCATGTCGCCCGACCAGACCCTCATGGCCACGCTCGCGAAGCCACCCCAACCCTGCGGGGTCCGCACGTTCTACGGCGCAGACTCCTGCCCGCCGGACTCGGGGTCGTCGCCGAAGGCGTCCAGCAGGATCGGCAGCAGCCCGTCCAGGCGCGCGACGGCGGGGCGCCGCGGGGCCAGCCCCGGCGCGAACCCGTGGCCGTCGACGAGCCGGTCGATCAACGCGTCGCGGCTCGCGACCACGTGGACGGGCACGTCCCAGGAGGCGTCGGCGCCGCTCACCAGGGCCGGCGGCTGATGGTCGCCCACCAGCACCAGCACGAGGTCGCGGTCGGCCCGCAGCCGGAGGTAGCCGCCGACGTTGGCGAACGCGTACCGCAACGCCTCGACGTAGCTCGGGCCGAGGTTCGTCCAGTCGGCCCAGACGGACCACGCGCGGTCGAGCTCGTCCGCGTCGTAGGGGGTGTCGCTCAGCACCCGCGCCCAGTCGGGCTGGTAGGGCGGGACGGGCACGAACGGCGCATGGGTGGTGATGGTGGCGAAGAACACGAAGGCGGGCCGGCGGTCGACGGGAGCGATCTCGGCCGCGTCGACCCGCGCGAGAGAGTACTGGTCGTTGACGTTCCACCACCCGAACGGCGGCCCCCGGTAGTCGAGCCGCGCGTGGTCGTAGATGGCGTCGAAGCCGTAGAACGCGCCCTCCGGCCAGCCGACGAGGAGCCCCGGCATGATAGCGACGGTGCGATAGCCGCGGCGCCCGAACAGCTTCACCAGGGTGTCCCGCTCCTGGGCCATCAGGCGCACGTTGTCGGCGGGGTCGCGCACCTCGGTGCCCGAGAGCAGGCTGATGTGGGCGAGCCACGACTCGCCGCCGAAGGTGGTCGACTCGACGAACGCCGACGCCACGCGGCGGCCGGTCTCGCCCACCGCCGCCTCGAGCCGCCGTCGCGCCGGGGCCAGGGCCTCGACGAAGCCGTCGCGCTCCCAGCTCACCGCCCCGTACGACTCGAGGAAGATGACGAACACGTCGGCGCCGGCGACCCGCGAGAGGTCCGAGCGCATCGCCGGCGGAGGCCCGAGGTCGCGCAGGCCGGCCCCGCTCGCCTCGTAGGCGAGCTCGCCCAGCTCGCGCGCGAAGGCGGGAGACACCGGCTCGGCGACCCGGAGGCCGCCCGGCGCCGCGACGCCGCCCCACTGCGCCAGGCCGAGCAGCAGCACCGCGCCGGCGGCGCCGCCGAGCGTCCGGCGCGCCACCGGCCGGGCGGCGGCGGCGGCGATGCTGCCCCACGCCCAGCGCGCCACGAGGTAGAGGCCCAGGGGGGCCAGAATCACCCCCGCGACGAACCCCGCCTTGAGCCACGGGTCGGCCACGAAGGCGAACATCGCGCCCACCTTCGGCACGTGCTGGAGGTCCCAGTACAGGTTCACCTCGCGGCCGTAGAGGGCGGCGACGGTCACCTCGACGTACCGCCCCCCCGCCAGCGCCAGCCAGCCGAGGGCCAGCCAGCCCGCCGCGGCGCGCGGGGGGCGCCGCCCCCAGGCGTGGAGGACCACGAGGAGGAGCACGCCGGCCGCCGCCTCCGCCGACAGATCGCGGTTGAACCGCACCCCGAGGGTCGGCCAGACGTTGGCGAAGGTGAGGGAGACGTTCACCAGCAGGAGGGCCGCGCACGGGGCCGCGACGCGACGCACCGCGGCCAGCCGCGCTCCGCCCCACCCGGGCACGTCGATGGTCATCGCTGTCGCGGGCCGGCAACTCCCGGCGGGCGGCCCCGGGCCGCCCCGAGTCGCCCCTTCCGGCCGGGAACCGGCGTCCGAGGGGGCGCCGCCATCCACGAGAGGCGCCCCGGCAAGTCCTGCACGGCGCAGACTTCCAGCAGCCCGTGGCGAAAGCCCCGCCGCGTTCGAGCGGCGATGCATCCCGCCTGCGTCGGTTGCGTATCCCCCCTATGCGCCCTCCTCATGCCTTGTCAGGCGGGCGCCTCGGCCGTTCGCCGGCACCCTTCGGGGGCGGTGCAACGCGGGGTTTCACCACGGGCCACCACTAGCGGTCCAACGAGTACGGCAGCCGCCGCGCGCCGACCGCGACCGCGGCCAGTCCGCCCACCACCGGCAGCGCGTAGCCGTTGGTCAGGTACGCGGACGAGAACAGGAGGCCCATGGCGAAGTGGAAGTTGAGGATCATGAACAGCGCCGCCAACGCCGCCAGCCGCAACCGGTATCCCGCCACCAGGGCCAGCCCGGTGGTCAGCTCGCCCAGCAGCACGAGACGGGCGAGGACCGGGTGGAGGGGCATCGCGAACCAGTCGATGTAGAGCTTGCTGATCGCCGGCGCCGGTCCCCACCAGTTGCGGAGCTCGTTCTCGAGGAGGCTGCTGTCGGCCGCCCAGTCGAGCTTGCCGAAACCCATGGAGATCAGGAAGACTCCCAGGATCGCCGAAAGCAGCCGAAGTCCGTTGGCGCTTGCACTTGGCATCTTGCAGGAATTGTAACCGCGTCCCGGTCCGGCGCAGAATGCACCGCCATGCAGCCATCGCGCGCGGGTCGCGTCTACGGCCTGATCCGGTCACTCGCCGTCTACCATGCGATTCCCCTGCGCCAGCGTCGGCTGCGGCGCCTCTACGCGGCCTTCGCCGGCCCCCGCGACCTCGTCTTCGACGTCGGCGCCCACGCCGGCAACCGGACCCGCGCCCTCGCCGCCCTCGGCTGCCGGGTCGTGTCGCTCGAGCCGCAGCCGAGCTTCGCGACGCTCCTCCGCCTCCTGTTCGGACGCCATCCGCGCGTCTCGATTCTCGAAGCCGCGGTGGGCGACCACGTGGGCGTCGCGACGCTGTCGATCAGCGACCGGACCCCGACCATGACCACCCTCGCCGCCGCGTGGCGCGCCGCCCGGGAGGAGGACCCGGTATTCGGCGGCGTGCGGTGGAACCGCGACGTCGAGGTGGAGATGGTCACCCTCGACGCGCTCATCGCCCGCTTCGGCCTGCCGGCGTTCGTGAAGATCGACGTGGAAGGGGCGGAGCCGGCGGTGCTCTCGGGGCTCACCCGCCCCGTCCCCGCCCTGTCCTTCGAGTACCTTCCCGGGACGCTCGACTACACGCAGACGTGCGTCGACCGGCTGCGGACCCTGGGGCGGTACCGTTACAACTGGTCGGTGGGCGAGTCGTACGAGCTGGCCGCCGCCGGATGGGTGGACGGCCCCGGCCTCCTGGACGGCCTCCGCACCGGCCCCGCCCGACGCCGGTCGGGAGACGTCTACGCGCGGCTGGAGACGGCGCGACCGAGCCGGGTCGCCGCGGCGGGTCTGCCATGAAATCTCGACGCTTGCCGTCGAGATTTCAGTCCACCGCCGATCCGGATGCGCGCGGCCGCGCGCGACTGAACTGGCCGGCAGAGGGGGACATGCCCGATTTCGACACCGCCGACGTCCGGCGGTACTACGATCGGAACACCGGCAACTTCGTCGCTCACGGAGAGGGCGGCGCGGCGGGTGCGCTGCACCGAGCGGTGTGGGGTCCCGGCGTCGACGATGCGGACGCCGCGTTCCATTACGTCGAGAACCGGCTTCTCGCCCACCTGCGGGAGCGGCCGGAAAGCGAACGGCCGGCGCATGTCGTCGACCTCGGCTGCGGCGTGGGAGGCAGCCTCTGCCACCTCGGGGCGCGCCTGCCGATCCGCGGCACGGGACTGACCCTGAGCCCGGTGCAGGTCCACCACGCGGAGCGGCGCATCCGCGAGGCGGGGTTGTCCGAACGGGTCCGCTGCGTGGAGGCCGACTACTGCGAGCCGCCGCCGGACCTGCCGCCGGCCGATCTCGCCTACGCTATCGAGTCGCTGGTCCACGGACCCGATCCGGCCCGCTTCTTCACCGCGTGCGCCCGCATCGTCCGGCCGGGGGGGCTCCTGGCCATCTGCGACGACTTCCTGCGGCCGGCCGAAGGGCTCGCTGCCCGGCGGACGGTCGCGCGATTCCGGCGGGGGTGGCATCTCAACACCCTGCTCCATCCCCACGAGCTGCGCGCCCTCGCGGCGCGGGCCGGGTTCGAGCACCTCTCCACCGAGGACCTCACGCCGCACCTGCGGCTCGGGCGCCCCCGCGACCGCGTGGCCGCGCTGTTCATCGCACTCTGCGGATGGCTGCCCCTCGACCGCACGCGGTTCGGTCACCTCGTGGGCGGAACCGCCCTGCAGACCTGTCTCGCAAGGGGATGGATGGGATACGATCTCGCGCTGTTCCGCCGGACCGCGCCTGCAGAAGCGCCGCCCGCCCCCGCGCACGGCGCCGACAGCCCCCCCGGCGGGCCGGCGGCCTGATCGCGCCCGGGCCGGCGGCCGTCTTCGCCCAAGGCGGCGCCCCGGCCGTCAGGGGCCCGGCAGACCAGCTCCATGTCATCAGACGATCCCGTCCGCTTCTGGCAGACCCTCACCACCGTCGAGGCGGCGGCCCTTGCCGCGCGCGATCCCGTGATCGTGCTGCCGGTGGCCGCGATCGAGCAGCACGGGCCCCATCTGCCGCTCTCGACCGACCTCGAGATCGGCCTCGGGCTGCTGGCCGAGGCGTTCCGCCGGCTGCCGCCCGACCTTCCGGCATGGGCGCTGCCCGCGCAGGCGGTCGGCACGAGCGCCGAGCACCGGCGGTTCGCGGGCACGCTCAGCCTGCCCCCCGAGCTGCTGATCGAGTCCCTGGTCCAGACCGGCGCGGCGATCCGGCAGGCCGGCGTGCGGCGCCTCGTCGTCTCCAACAGCCACGGCGGCAACGTGTCGGCGATCGACATCGCGGCGCTCCGGCTGCGGGAAGAGCACGGCCTGCTGGTGGTCAAGACGGGCTGGTTCGACGGTCCGCGCCCCGACGACGCCGGCCTCCCGGACGAGGAATGGCGCTACGGACTGCACGGGGGCGCCGTCGAGACGGCGATGATGCGGCATCTCCGGCCCGATCTCGTCCGCCTCGACGCCGTGCGGCGATTCCCGTCGCTGGACGAGGAGTTGAGCGGTACGCTCGAGCGGGTCTCGGCCGAAGAAGGCGCGTCGTTCGCCTGGCTCGCCGCCGACCTCAACCCGCAGGGGGTCACCGGCGACGCGACGCTGGGCACGGACGAGCTCGGCGCGCGGCTCGTCGCGCACTACGGACGGTTGCTCGCCGAAGTGATACGGGACGCCCGCCGTTTTCCGCTGGACCGGCTGGCATGACCGAAGCCCCTGAACGCCGCACTGCGGCGCACCGGAACGACAGATGAGCGAGCTCGCGATACGGAAGGCGACTCTCGGCGACCTGGACACGATCGTCGACTTCAACGCCCGCCTCGCCGACGAGAGCGAGGGCATGCTCCTCGATCGCGGGACCCTGCGCCACGGGGTGCGGGAGCTGCTGTCGGACCCGGCGCGTGGCTCCTACCACGTCGCGTGCGCCGACGGCGGCGTCGTCGGCCAGATGATGCACACGCACGAGTGGAGCGACTGGCGCAACGGCGACATCTGGTGGATCCAGAGCGTGTACGTGCACCCCGGCCACCGGCGACGGGGAGTGTGCCGCGCGCTGTACGAGCATCTGAAGGCGCTGGCCGCCGCCGATCCGGGCGTGGTGGGGCTGAGGCTCTACGTGGAACGCGAGAACGCGGTCGCGCAGGCCACCTACGCCGGCCTCGGCATGCGGATGGGCGGCTACCTGGTGATGCAGGACCTGTTCGGGGCGGCCGACTGACCGCGCCGGACCCGAGCGCCCGCCAGGAGTCTGCTCCGAGAACGGTGCAGACTCCTGGCAGGGCTGGCTGGGCGGCGAGCGGAGCCGCAGGCGACGCTCTCCGGGCTAGTCCGGACTCCGCGCGCCCGCGAGCATGTCGGTGAGCCAGTGGCCGGCCCGGTCGACCTTGGCCTTGACGTAGGGAAGATTGTGGCGGTTCAGGGTGCCGAACAAGGGCTTGCGCTCGACCACGTCGATGCCCTCGTCGCGCAGCGCCGCGACCTTGTTGGGGTTGTTGGTCAGCAGCAGAACCCGCTTGACGCCTATGTGCCGGAGCATCTCGACGGCGGCGCGGTAGCCCCGCTCGTCGTCGCCGAACCCCAGTACCTCGTCGGCGTCCACGGTGTCGAGACCGGTATGCTGCAGGGAATAGGCCCGCATCTTGTTGCCAAGCCCGATGCCGCGCCCCTCCTGGGCGAGGTAGAGCAGCACCCCGCCGCCGCCGGCGGTGAAGACGCGCAGGCTCCCGCGGAGCTGCTCGCCGCAGTCGCAGCGGAGGCTGCCGAAGAGGTCGCCGGTGAGGCAGGCGGAATGCAGCCGCACCGGCAGCGGGTCCGGCCACTTCGCGGGGTCGCCAATCAGGACCGCGACGTGCTCGCGGAAGCTGTTCCCCTCGCGGAACACCATGAAGCGGGCGTCCTCGGCGTGCTCCAGGGGCACGGGGCCGTCGCTCACGTGGGTGACCTCGACGCGCTCGTCGGCGGCGAGGGCCTCGACCTGCGCCGTGGTCACGGAGAGGATCTCGCCGCTGGCCAACCCCGACCCGAGCCCGCCGGCTCCCCGTCCGTTCATCGACACCCCGATGATCGCGGGCAGCAGCCCCGCCAGCCGGGCCAGCGTCAGCCCGCTCGACTCCGGGCTGGTGGCCGGCCGGGGATCGAGATCCGGCGCGTCGAACCGGCCCACCGCGATGCACAGACGGAGGATCTGCTCCGGCTCGGTCGCCCCGTTCAGCCCGAGGCTCACGTCCCGGGAAGGGCCGCCGTTGCCGAGGCCCATCGCGTGCGCCCGGTGATGGGTCACCACGAGGCGCGGCGCGGTGTCGAGCCGGCCCAGGGTCTCGAGAGTGCGCTGGCTCAGCGTGTCCACCGTCGCCAGCAGGACGCCCGGCTCGCTCCGGGCATCGGAGGATCCGCTGACGTAGAGGGGCCGTCCCTGTCGAAGGTCGAACAACCCGCGTTCGGCGTCGTACATGCTTCGAACCACTTCTTGTCGCCCACGCCCTTGAGGAAGTGACAGGCCTCGGGTGACGATGGAGGATCGGACCGGTGCCGCCACTCATGAACGAAGACACCGCCTGGAGACTGCTGCGTACGGTGCCTCGCGAAAAGAGTGCGACGAACCGCACCGTTCCGGACGATCATAATGCAAGAGGCGGGGCAAGGCTGCACGTCGACCCGGGAGGCGCCTGGCGAACCTCGGCCCCGCCGAGCGACGCCGCGCGCGATCTCCTCGACCTGTACCTGCCGCTGCAGCTCGACTCCGGGCTCGTCATCGGCCAGATCGGCCAGAGCCTGGACGGCCGCATCGCGACCGAGCAGGGGCACTCGCACTACGTCACCGGCCCCGCCGACATCCGCCGCCTGCACCGGCTGCGGGCCCTCGTCGACGCCGTCGTCGTCGGCGCCGGCACGGTGGCCGCCGACGACCCCCGCCTCACGGTGCGGGAGGTGGAAGGCGACAACCCCGTGCGGGTCGTCGTCGATCCGAACGGGCGCCTCGCTGACGACCGCGCGGTGTTCCGCGACGGCGCGGCGCGCACGGTGGTGGTTCGCCGCGCCCCGCCCGGAAACCCGGGCGGCTGGCCGAGGCCGGACCTCCTGGAGCTGCCCGCCGACCCCGCGTGTCCCGACGGCAGGCTCGCCCCGTCCGCGATCGTCGCCGGCCTGCGCGCGCAGGGGCTGGCGCGGATTCTCGTCGAGGGAGGCGGGGTGACCGTCTCGCGCTTCCTCGCCGCCGGCGTGCTGACCCGCCTGCACGTCGCCGTCGCGCCGCTGCTGATCGGGTCGGGCCGCCACGCCCTCACCCTGCCGCCCGTCCCGTCCCTCGACCGCGCGCTGCGGCCCCCGTGCCGCCGGTTCCCGCTGGGCGACGACATGCTGTTCGACCTCGACTTGCGCTGACTCGCAAGTCTCCCCCGTCGAACCCCGCCGGCGGGGCGGCGCGACGTGGCCGACCCGATCGACCCCGGCTCGCCCGACGCCCGCGCGTCGCACCGTGCGACCGCGGCGGCGCCAGGCGGCTCGACTCCCTCGACCCCGGCTCGCCCGACGCCGTCCGCCCACCGTTCCGCCGCCTTGGCCAAGGGGAGTTCCGGCGCCCGCGCCTCGCTCCGATTCGCTGAACGAAGCGGTCGCGCGCCTGCCTGACGGCCTCCCGCGCGTCGAGCCCGGCGGCGCGCCGCGTCACCCTGCGGCTCGACCCCGACCCGCCGCGGGTCCCGCCGGGGCGCCGGTCCGGGAGCGCCCGCGTCGAAGGCTGAAGGCCAGGAACAGGGCGCCGGGGGTGCTGCCGGCCAGCACCAGGAGCCCGTAGGCGACGGACACGACGACGCCGTCCGCCGCCGTCAACCCCACCGCGCCCCACAGCACCGCCGCCGCCCCCTCGCGCAGGCCCCATCCCGCCACCGTCACCGGAATCAGCATCGACATCAGGACCGGGGCGACGAGGGGAAGCAGGACCGGCAGCGGCGTCTCGACCCCCACCGCCCTCGCGGCCACGAGATAGGTCGCCAGGTATGTCGCCACCACCACCATGGCGCTCCCGAGCTGCGCCACCAACGCCCCCGGCGCGAGGTGGGCGGCCCCGACCTCGGCGAGGATGGGCCCGAACAGCGACCACTCGGACGACTGGCGCCGCATCCACACGACCAGCGCGACGACGAGGCCCCCCGCCAGCAGCCCCGCCGCGATCATGACCGGCCGCGACCCCGGGGCCACGGTGACGGGCAGGAAGAGCAGCGAGACGCCGGCCGCGGTGGTCATGACGACCTGGGCCGACAGGCGCTCGAACACCACCGCCCGCACCGCCGGCCCCCGCGGCGCCTGCACGCGGACCTGCGACCTCGCCTGTCGCCAGGCCCGCGCCACGTCGCCGAGGACGCCGCCGGGCAGGACCTGGTTGAGAAAGATGGACAGGTAGTACTCGCGCCACGCGACCGGCCACGGCAGGTCGACGCCGAGCCGCCGGGCGGTGAAGCTCCAGCGCCACGCGAGCACCGCCACCTGCACCGCGGAGAGAACGAGGGCGACCAGCACCCAGGACGGCCGCATCGAGGCCAGCCGCGACGCCACCGCGCCGGCGTCGAGCCACACGGCGAGGCCGGCCAGCAGCCCCAGGCTGACCGCCGCCCGCAGCAGGAGGGGAACGCGCCCCGGACCGCCCCGCGGCAGCTCCCCCGCCGACCCCTCGCGCCCGCTCATTCGGCGTCACCCGGCAGCGCGAGGAGGTCGCGGTGCCCGACCGTCACCCGGAACGACCCGCGGGCGATGGCGGCTCCGCGGCGCCCCCGCCACGCGGCGACCCGGTCCGCCGCGTCCGGCCGCCGCTCGGCCGCCGCCGCCGCCCACCCCTCGACGAGCCGGTCGGTCAGCCGGCGGTCGGCGGCCTCGAGGCGCCAGCCGCTCGTCGCGAGCCAGGTGCGGTACCCGGCCTCGCGGAGGAGGCGCGCGGCGAGGGGGGCGGCCGACGGCCCCAGGGCCGGGCCGAAGCCCTTGTCACCCCGCTGGTGCCGGTTGACGGCTTCCCGAACCAGGTCGTCCTCCGGGTCGTGGTCGACCCGCCATCCCGCCGCCGATTCCGTCATCCACTGCACCTCGCCGTCGTAGGTCAGCGCGAAGTACGCGCCGCAGCCGGCTTCCGCGCACCGGCGCACCAGCGCCGAGAGCCACGGCTCGGAAACCAGATCCAGCAGGGCCGATGCGCTCACCAGGTCCGCTCCCTCGACCGCCGCCAGCCCCTCCGCCGCGAGGTCGCGGCTCGCGGCAACAACCGCGTCGACCTCCGGCGGCGCGTCGAGACGCCGCAGCCGGTCCACGTGCCGCGGATCGTGATCGACCAGGGTCCACCGCTGCCCCGGCGGCAGCCGCGGAGCGAGGTACCGCAGATTGGCGCCGGTCCCGCTGCCGAGGTCGACCACCCGGCTCCAGCCGCGCCGCCGCCACGCCGCGCACAACCGCTCGGGCAGCTTCCCGTCCCGCGCCCGCCGGTCCGCCGGCTCGCGCAACGCCAGCCACTCCGCGTCGAAGATCTCCATGCCAACCGCTCCGGCTGCGGCCCGTGCCGCTCCGGTCCACCGGCTCGTGCCACGCCGACCGGTCGGCGTCGGCGACTCCACGGGGCACTCCAGCCGCGCCGTGGCCGCCACGCGACCCCGGCCGGTCGGCACAACGTCGCGCCCCACCGCCGAGCGGCGTCGGACGTCAATCCGGCGTCAATGCCACTATCGCCTCCGCGAACCGGCTCGCCGATTCGGGCCAGTCCGGCAGCTCTCCGGCATGGCGTCGCGCCGCCGCGGCGAGGCTCCCCCGCCGCTCGGCGCCGCCCGGCTCGACGAGCAGGCGGCGCAGGGCGCCGGCCAGCGCGGCCTCGTCGCCGGGCGGCACGAGCACCCCCGCGTCGGCCGGCACGGTGTGGGGAATCGCCCCTCCCGTGGTGCCGACGACGGGGAGCCCCCGCGCCAGCGCCTCCGCGAAGGCCATGCCGTAGCCCTCGTAGTGCGACGGCAGCACGAACAGCGAGGCCCGATGATACAGGCGGTCGAGCTCGTCCGCGCCGCATTCGCCGGCGAACCGGAACCGCCCTGCGAGGCCGGCCTCGCGAGCGAGCGCGGCGACCTCGGCCGCGTACCCCGGCTCCCGCTCGAGGCTGCCGGCGCAGACGCAGCGCCAAGGCAGGGCGGCGAGCCGGGCCAGGGCCGCCGCGAGCAGACGCTGGCCCTTGCGCGGCGTCACCGACCCCACCGACAGCAGCAGCGGGGGGTCACCCGGCTCCGGACCCTCGGCGAGCGGGGCCGGGTCGGTGCCGGGCAGGACCGCCCGCACCCGGCCCGCGACCACGCCGTAGGCCTCGAGCCGCCGGGCCGTGAACGCGCTGGTCACCAGCACGCCGGCGCAGGCGGCCAGCGCCTCCCGCTCGAGGGCCTCGAGCTCCGCCCGCCGAGGTGGGTCCAGCCCCGTCTCGTCCGCGAGGGGATGGTGCACGAGGGCGAGAATCCGCAGGCGGTCGCGCTCGGCGTTGACCGGCGCCGGCAGTCCCCCGAGGGCCAGACCGTCGATGACCACCCGCGCGCCGTCGGGAAGGCCGGCCAGCGTCGCCGCCAGCCGCTCGCGGGCGCCGGCGTCGGTCGCGGGGAAGGCCCCGGCCACGCTGTGCACGGCGACCTGCCAGCCCGCGGCCCGCAGCCCGTCGACCATCCGGCGGTCGTAGATGTAGCCCCCGGTCTGCTGGTCGATGGATCCGGGGACGACGACGTGCAGGCGGAGAGCGCTCACACGGGACCTTCGTAGCTGCCCCACGCGACGTGCGACTCGCGCAGGGTGACGCAGATCGAGGCGAGGCCGCGCGCGCCCTCCCCCAGGCGGCCCTCCCGCGCGGCCGCCGCGAGCCGATCGAAGATGTGCCGGGCGAGGAACTCGGTCGACGTGTTCCGCCCCGCGAAGGCCGGCTCCTCGTCGAGGTTGCGGTAGTTCATCGCCGCGAGGACCTCGCCGAGGCGCCGGCCCGCCAGCCCGATGTCCACCACGAGGCCGTCGTCGTCGAGCTCGGCGCGGCGGAACGTGGCGTCGACGACGTAGGTCGCCCCGTGCAGGCGCCGGGCGGGACCGAAGACCTCGCCCTCGAAGCTGTGGGCAATCATGAAGTGGTCGCGAACGTTGAGGCTGTACATGGGTGTCCCCAGGGTGCGGACTACGCCCGACTCGCGTCGAGAAACCAGGTCAATAGCGGATGCGGTGGCAGAGGGTGTCCCCCGGCGCGCGGCTCACGCGGGCCATGACCGCCGGCAGCTCCTCGAACCGGTCCTCGCCCGTGATCAGCGCATCGAGACGCGCGTCGCCGAGGAACGTCATGGCCAGCGCCATCCGGCGCGCGTGGTCCCACCGCGGCGTGCGGGCCGGGGGGAGGCGTCCGACCTGGCTGCTCCGCACCGTCAGCCGGCGGGCATGGAAGGCCTCGCCCAGCGGCAGCGGCACCGGCCGGTCGCCGTACCAGCTCGCCTCGACGATGGTCCCCTCCACCCCCGCCACGGCGAGGGCCGCGGCCAGTCCGTCGGGATGGCCGCTGGCGTGGATGACGAGGTCGGCGTCGGCGCCGTCGGGCGCCGTCGTCCGGAACGGGATCTCCAGGGCCTCGGCGACCGCCCCCCGCGCCGGGTTCGGATCGACCAGGGTCAGCGCGACGCCGGGCACCCCCCGGCAGAGCCGGGCGCAGAGCAGCCCCACCACTCCCCCGCCCACCACGACGACGCGGTCGCCGACCACCGGGCGGGCGTCCCACAGCACGTTGACTGCGGTCTCCATGTTGGCGGCGAGCACCGCGCGGCCCGGCGGCACCCCCGCCGGCAAGCGCGTCACCGCGCTCCGCGGGACCGTGTAGCGGTCCTGGTGGGGATAGAGGCAGAAGACGACCTGTCCGTCGAGGTCGTCCGCACCCTCGACCACCCGGCCGACGCTGCTGTAGCCGTACTTCACGGGGCCGGGGAACTCCCCCTCCTGGAACGGCGCCCGCATCGCCTGATACTGTGAGGGCGGCACCCCGCCGCGGAACACCAGCGCCTCGGTGCCGCGGCTGATGCCCGAGTACAGGGTGCGGATCGACACCTCGCCGTCCCGCCGCGGGGGCAGGCGCGCGTCCACGACGGCGCCGCGGCCGGGCGCCTCGATCCAGAACTGACGTGCGGTGATCGGCTCCCCCATCGCGAGATCGGCGCCGACACCTTATCAGACCATGCCGGCCACGACGTCCCGAGCCGCGCCCGGTTCGCCCCCCCACGGACGGGGCCGCGTGGCCGCGGATCTCGCCGTCGGCCTCGTGCCGCTGCTGCTCGCGGCCGCGGCGACCGCCCGGCGGCTCGACCTGCCGCGCGACTACGTCCTGACCGCGGCGGCCGCCTACGGCCTCTTCGCCGCGGCCGTCCAGGCCCTCCTGCCGCCGCAGCCCTGGCCCGGGCTGGGCGCGGCGAACCGCGTCACCGTCGGCCGGGCCGCGCTGGTCCTCTCGCTCGCGGCGCTCGTGTTGCACGCGCAGGCCCTCTCCGGCGCCGGCCTCTGGTGGATCATCGGCATGGCCATCGCCGCCCTCTGCCTCGACGGAGTCGACGGGCTGGTGGCGCGGCGCACCGGCACCGGAACCGCCTTCGGCGCCCGCTTCGACATGGAGCTCGACTCGTTCCTGATGCTGGTGCTCGCGGCGCTGGTGTGGCGGAGCGGACGCCTCGACGCCTGGATTCTGCTGCTCGCGGCGCCGCGCTACCTGTTCGTCGCGGCCGGCCGGCTGCTGCCGTGGCTGCGGGCTCCCCTGCCGCAACGGCTCCGCCGCAAGGCGGGATGCGTCGCCCAGGGCGTCGCCCTCGTCGTCTGCCTCGCCCCCGTCGTCCCCGCCGGGCTCGCCGCCGCCGGAGCGGCCGTCACCCTCGTCCTGCTGGTCGGTTCGTTCGCGGTGGACGTCCGCTGGCTGTCCGCGCGCAAACAGGAGGGACAATGAACGCGTCTCTGACCCGGATTCTCGATTATCTCAACCGGGCGCGCATCCGTTGCACGTACGGCGCGGTCGCCGAGCTTCTTGGCGTGCTACCTCGATCGGTGGGTCGTCTCCTGAGTCCCAGACGCCCCGAAGCCTCGTGGGTGGTCAATGCCGCGACCGAAGAGCCCACGGGCTACGCCGAACATGAGAAGCACCCGGACCTGTATCGCACGAGCGCCGTCATCAGGACCGGAGAGGACCTGCGCCGACGGATGCAGCGTGAGAATCGAGGACGCCCGGCACCGGGTCCGTGAGGAGTTCGACCATGATCCGACTATGGTCCGGCCGCCCCCACTGCACGATCCACGTGCTCCGTACGGGTGCCCGTCGGATCCGCGCCGCGCCTCACGGCTCGTCGAGGCGCCGCCAGCGCAGCGTGCCGTAGTTGACGAACGGCTCCTCGTCGACGGACATGCGCATGCGGACGTCGTAGTGGAAGGGCGACAGCATGAACGTGCGGCCGGCGAGCCGGACCCGGCTCCCCCCGCGCTCGATCGGCGCCGCCTCCCAGTGGTGGGAGAAGTAGCCGCCGGGGTCGCCGCCGAGCCGGCCCACCTTGAGGAGCTCCCAGCCGCGGCTGTCGTCCTCGAGCCGCACCAGGTACCGGATGCGCCGGTCGTACATCAGGATGGACTCGACCGTCACGTCGCCGTCGAACGTGGACGCCTCGATGGTGCTGGCGTAGGTGCAGCCCTCCACGTGCCGCACCGTCTCGGTCCCCACGAACTCGCTCGACTCGGCGAGGGGCGAGTCGGGCAGCACGCCCTCGACCTCCCAGCGCCCGACGAAGTAGTGCGGATCGAACGGGGCGGGGTCGTCGCCCTCGGCGTCGCCCTCGACCCCGAGGGTCGGGCGCCGCAGGGCGTTCAGCCGGGCGATGAGGTCCAGCTCCTGCTCGGTCAGGCACTGGCCCTCCACCTCGGTCTCGCCGGGCTGCAGCTTGACGATGGGCTCGGCCTCCAGCTCGGCGGGGGTCTGCGCCGCCCCGGCCGGAGCGAGGATCAGGAGCACGCAAACCGACAGGACCGCATTCCGCATTGATGATGTCTCCTGTGCGCGTCCCCGCGGGATCCGTGGGGCTCTGGAACACTGATCGACGCCAGGTTGTCGACTGCCCTCCGTCACCGCCGGTTTCCCGGCTCACGAGCCGGAGCACCTGCCGGCCACGCGTCATCCGGACGTGCAGCCGCATTGCGGCCGCCGGTTTCCCGCGGCTTGCGAGCCCGCCCCGGCATCGAGTCCGCGTCGACGCGCCGGAGCCCGCGGCGAGAGCCCGGCGGCCTCGCCGCGGGCTCCCTGACACGGAACGGGGGCGGCGCGATCGGCCGCCCCCGTCCTGCCACCGTGCACGGCGCCGGCCAGGCTCCCTAGTCGTCGTCGGCCGGGGTCTCGTCGACCAGCGTGTAGTTGACGTTGGTCAGGTACATGTCGTCCCAGCTCTGCTCCGACCAGTAGACCTCCTTGTGGGGAGCCGGGTTGCGCCGGTTGTTGCGCGAGTTGTCGTAGCGGGCGATCGACTTCACGGTGGTGCCCGCCGGCACCCGGATGGGCTCGGCCAGCTCGTACTCGAACTGCCAGTCGAAGTCGTAGTTGGGGACCCGCAGCAGTATCTCCTCGCGGCCGTCGGGATAGGTCAGCACCCAGGTGAAGTCCTTGCCGCGGACGTGGGCGTGGACGAACATCGACTGGATGATCGCGTCGTTCTGGAAGCCCCCGATGCCGGTGACCGTCCAGTTGCCGTCGTTGGGGGGAATCGGGGCGAGCAGCGGGTTCAGGCCCTGTCCCACCTGACGCGAGGCGGCCCTGGCCCGGCGCTCCTCGGGGGTCAGCGGCGGCGGCGCGACGAGTTGCTCGTTCTCCGACGTGGTCTCGTTGAGGCTGAGGCTGCGGACCCGCTGCGACCGCTCCTCGGTGGCGAGCCATGCCCCGATCGAGGGCCGCGACGTCTCCGGCTTGCCGGTCGCCTGGTAGTGCAGGTTCCAGATGATGTAGTCGAAGAGGTCGCCGCGGATCTCCCGCACCTGGCCGGGCCGGGCGACATCGGCGCCGACGCCGGGGATGTAGGGGCCGAAGCCGGCGCGCTGAGCAGCGGCCTCGTCGCGCCGCGCCGCGGCCTCGGCGCGCTCCTCGGCGGTCGGCTCGCGGCGCTCGGCCTCGTCGTCCTCGGCCAGCTTCGCCGCCTCTTCCTCGGGATCGGCGTCGGGGTCGGGAACCGGCACGTAGTCCACCTCGGGGCCGCCCGCCCACGCCGGCCCCCGGCCGAGCACCATGCCCGTCGGCATGTTGACGAGGCCGGTGGTGATGTGGTGGGTCGCCGCGTAGTTGCCGGGCCGCACCTGGGTCGCCGACACCGTCATCACGTCGTCGAACGGCAGCGGGGTATAGAGGTTGAAGTTGGGCGTCTCCCCCTCCGCATCGATTTGCCACGCGATGGGGAACTCGATGACGTAGTCGGGCTCCTCGCCCGACGGATGGCTCCAGCCCGCGGCCGAGAAGCGCGGGGCCTCGGGGGCCGGCCCGGCGCCCTCGGGGGCGCCGCCGTCGGCCCACGCGACGATGGTCTCGATCTGCTCGCCGCTCAGGCTCGCGTCGTTCGAGAACTCGCCGAAGCGCGGGTCGGCGAACCACGGCGGCATCTCGCGCGCCTCGACCTTCGCCTTGATCGCGCGGGCCCACGGCCGCGCGTCCCGGTACGACAGCAGCGACATCGGCGCCACCTGGTTCGGCCGGTGGCAGCTCGCGCAGTTGTCGAGCAGGATGGGGCCGACGTGCTCGTTGTAGGTCGGAACGTCCTGGGCCGCCGCGCCGCCGGCGCCGGCCAGCGCCAGTCCGACGACACCCGCCGCCGCGATGATGGTCCGCATGATCGATGTCTCCCTGTTCACCGTCTCCACCGTCCAGGAGTTCGCGCCCAGCAGGACGCGGCACGCCCGAAGCACTTTGACTGCGCGGCAATCCGAGCCGCGAACGCGACGATTCGGGGCCCGCGAACCCATGGCGAACGGCCCGGCCGCTTCCCGACCGGTACCGCGACGCGGGGCCTCACCGCAGGCCGCTAGCGAACGGCGGGCGCGACCGGCGGGGCCGACCCCCCGAGGAACAACCGGTCGCCGTTGGCGAGCAGGAAGTTCCTCCCCACGCCCTTGGGCGTGCCGTCCTTGGCATAGTAGCCCTCGACGGTCAGCTCGATGCCGATATCGAGGGTGTTCTTGGTGACCCCGTTGCGGATGAGCTCGTTGGGGCTCCCCCCTTCGATCATCCACCGCACCAGCTCACCCTCGTCGTTCTCGATGTCCATGTGGAACCAGGAGTGCGGGTTGATCATCTCCCACCGGACGAGCTTGCCGGTCAGGGTCAGCGGCCTCTCGATGTCGAACTCGGCGGAGAAGGCGTGATGGGTCGACGCCGGAGCGGCCGCGAGCAGCACTCCCGCGACGACGACGACGCAAGCGAGCTTCGTGCGCATGGTTCCCTCCTGAACGGTTACCGGCCGTCACCTTCGGGCTGCTTGCGGAGGTGCCCGTAGATCAGGTCCTCGACGAACTCGACGCACCTGAACTCGAGGATGCGCGCGTTCTCCTCCACCCGCCGGTACAGGGGCATCCGTATCGTCCACGGCCGGGTGAAGACGTTCGGGTCCTCGATGGTGGCCTCGTACCAGAGCGTCTCGGGGCTCCGCGGGGTGATGCGCTCCACCACGCGCATCGCCTCGCTGTGGTGGTTGCCGGACTGGTCGAACCAGGTCTGGCCGTAGAACCCCGTCGTCTCGATGACCAGCGTGTCGCCGTCCCAGTGCCCGTTCGACCACCCCATCCAACTGTCGGCGGGGGCGTCCATCTGGTCCGTCATGTACACCGTGCGCACCGCGCCGGCGAACTCGAAGAGCATCATGACGTGGTCCCGGCTCTGGATGATCTGGAACGGGAACGGCATGTACATGCCGCGCGGCGTGCCCGGCAGGTAGCACTTGATGGCGGGGTCGCGCTCGAGCCGGTTCGCGCGGTTCTCGTCCCGCTCGGCCAACGCCTCCGGCGTGTACGGGATCGCGCCGCCGTCGACGATGACCCCGAGGCCGCCCGGCACCGCCGACAGCGCTCCCAGCTCGCGCACCACGCTCGGCCCCGCCGAGTGCGGCTCGACGTCCCAGTGGGCCGAGTTCATCGCCTGCCAGATCCCGTTCAGGTCGGGGCGGCCGTCGGGCGTCCTGGGCGCCTCGTAATCCGAGGTCTGACCCGCCGCGGGGACCGCGGCCAGCGCCACCGCGGCCGCCAACGTCATCGTCGCTGCGAGAGTGCGCATCGCCATGTCACCTGTCCCTGGCGGCCTCCTCGGCCTGCTCCGCTTCCGCCGCCGCCTCGGCCGCGAGCCGCTCTTCGAGACGGGCGCCGACCAGCGTGTTGTAGAGCCCGTAGTTGCCCTCGTGGCAGGCGAACTCGAACAGCGGCCCGCGCGTCCTCTGCATCAGGTTCACGGCCGTCCACGGGCGGTCCCAGGTCCCCGGATCGTCCACCGTGAACCGGTACTCGATGACTTCGTCCGACACCCGGGTGAGGCGCTCGGTCACCCTCATCCGCTCCCCGGACCCCTGAAACGGGTTCTTGCCGTTGAAGTTGGCGGTCTCCACGACGAGGGTGTCGCCCTCCCAGCGCCCCCGCGACAGGCCGATCCACTGCTGCACGCCCGACGGGGGAGCGTCCGCATCGTCGATCGGGATGATGCGCGCGTCGTGGATCATCTCGGACAGGATCATCACGTGGTCGGCCGCCTGCACGATGTGGTAGTTGGCGTTGTAGCCGTTGGGCATCATCGGCGGGCCGATGCCCCGCATCATGATGCACCGGTCGTCGAGCTGGTTGGCCTCGGCCGAGTCCCACCGCCCCCCGAGCCGGGCCTGCGCCTCGGCCCGCGCCGCCGCGATGCGCCGTCCCTCGGCATTGACCGGCGGCAGCCGCCCGTCCGGCGGGTCGACGATCATCGAGGTGCGCAGGTTCTCGGCCCGCGCCGCCTGGCTGCGGTCGAGCCCGAACTGGGTGAAGTCGTAGTGAACGTCGGGAATGGTGCCGGGCTCGGTCTGGGCGCTCTCGCGGGCGGCGCGTCCGCCTTCGATCGCGGCCAGCTCCTCGGGGGAGTAGAACTCCCCCGCCACCCCTTCCGGCCGTTCCAGCGGCGTGTAGGTCTGGTTCGACCAGAACCCCTCCAGATCCGGATGACCGTCCGGCGTGCGGGGCACCTCGTACGGCGCGTCCGCCGTACCCGATACGGCCGGCTCCTGCCCGGCGGCGCCGGCCGTCGCGAGCCCGAGAACGGCGAGGACGGCCGGCCACCCGCCGGCCACGTTTCGACGAAGCATCTGAGCGCTCCTTCTCCGCATGCCACGCTGGCGAGCTCGGGTGCACGCGGGTCGCGAACCACGGCAATTATCACCCAACACGGCGCCGCTCGCGACACCAAATGTGGGAGTTGACGAACCGCCCCTCAGGTACGGCCCGGCGTTCCCCGGTATAATGGCTGGCCACATGGCTGAGACTTCCGGCGACGCGCCCCGGAGCGAGAAGCCGTCGCAGGCGGCGGTCCCCGTCGCCGGCGACGGGGACCGCGCGACCACCGCGGAGGGCGAAGCGCTGAACCTGGTCGTGCCGGCCGGCGCCCCGGTCGCCGGCGGGACGGTGCTGGCATCGCTGCGCAACTGGAACCGACGTCGGCGGTCGAGGAAGCGGGGCGGCGACGCCCCTCCCGGCGCCGACGCCCTCGACGCCGCGCATCCGCCGTTGCGGTCGGCCGCCGGTGCGTCGGTGGATGCAGGCGAGCCCTCCGTCGACGAGGTCGCGCCGCCCGCGCCACCGGCCGTGGACGAGGCCGATCTCGCACCCGACGCCGCTCCCCGGGCCACGGGCGAGGCGGTTCCGGCACCCGACGCCGCTCCCCCGGCCGATGACGAGGCGGTTCCGGCGGCCGACGCCGCTCTCCCGGCGATTGCCGACCTCGGCGCGCCGGCCGCGGCCGATGCCGCCGAGGCCATTGCCCCGGATCGCGCGAGCGGTCCGCCCGCGAGCGGCGGGTCGCCCGCTCTGCCCGTGGCCCCCGAGCCGTCCGCGGAGGACGCGTCGCCGGAGGGGCCTTCCCCGGTCGCCGCGAGCCGCGATCTCATCGCCGAGCGCCGCGCCGCGGCCCGGCGGGGCGGCGGCCAGGACCGCATCGACGCCCAGCACGCCCGCGGCAAGCTGACCGCCCGCGAGCGCATCAAACGGATGCTGGACGCCGACTCGTTCGAGGAGCTGGCGCCCTACGTCGAGCATCGCCACGCCGGCTTCGGGCTCGAGAAGAACCGGCACGCGGGCGACGGCGTCGTCACCGGCTTCGGCCTCGTCGACGGCCGCCGCATCGCCATCTTCGCGCAGGACTTCACGGTGCTCGGCGGCTCGTTCTCCGAGGTCCAGGCCATGAAGGTGGGCCGGCTGATCGAGGCGGCCACGGGCAGCGGGCTGCCCATCGTCGCGCTGCTCGACTCGGTCGGCGCCCGCATCCAGGAAGGGGTGTGGAGCCTCGCGGGGTTCGGAGACCTCTTCTGGCGCAACACCCAGGCGAGCGGCGTGGTGCCGCAGATCAGCCTGATGCTGGGGCCGTGCGCGGGCGGCGCCGTCTACTCGCCGGGGCTGACCGACTTCGTGGTGATGACCCGCGGCAACAGCTTCATGTTCATCACCGGGCCCGACGTCATCCAGACCGTCACCGGCGAGGAGGTCGACGTCGAGACGCTCGGCGGGGCCACCACCCACGCGGCGGGCTCGGGCGTCGCACACTTCGTGACCGACGACGAGAACGGCGCGTTCGCGCTGACCCGGCGGCTGCTGGGCTACCTGCCGGCGAACAACGTCGACGATCCGCCGGACCTGACCCCGGACGACGCCCTGACCCCGGACACCGCGGCCCTCGACGGGCTCATTCCCGAGTCGGCCGAGCTGTCCTACGACGTCCGCGACGCCATCGGCCTCATCGCCGACCGCGGCTCGTTCCTCGAGGTGCACGCCGACTTCGCGCCGAACGCGGTGGTCGGGTTCGCCCGGCTCTCGGGCCGGGTGGTGGCGTTCGTGACCAACCAGCCGGCGCACCTCGCGGGGGTGCTCGACATCGACGCCTCGGACAAGATCGCGCGGTTCATCCGCTTCTCCGACGCGTTCAACATCCCCATCGTCACCCTCGTCGACTGCCCCGGCTTCCTCCCCGGCAGCGGGCAGGAGCGCCAGGGCATCATCCGCCACGGCGCCAAGATCGTGTACGCCTACTCGGAGGCGACCGTGCCCAAGGTCTCGGTGGTGCTGCGCAAGGCCTACGGCGGCGCCTACATCGTGATGAGCAGCAAGATGATCCGCACCGACGTGTGCCTCGCCTGGCCGTCGGCCGAGATCGCGGTGATGGGTCCCAAGGGGGCCGTCAACATCCTGTACGCCCGGCAGCTCGCGGCCCTCGACCCCGCCGAGCGGGAGGCCGAGCGGACCCGCCTCGAGGGTTCGTTCCAGGAGAAGTTCAACTCGCCGTTCGTGGCGGCCGCGGCGGGGCACATCGACGACGTGATCTACCCGCGCGAGACCCGGGCCCGGGTGACGGCGGCGCTCGATTTCCTCAAGGACAAGCAGACCGCCACCGTCCCGAAGAAGCACGGGAACATTCCGCTCTGATGCTCTCCCAACTCGAGACGGTGCTGGAGATCTCGGTCTGGGGCACCGGCATCCTGTTCGCGGCGCTGGCCGGACTGCTCGGCCTCATGTACCTGCTGACCGCGCAGTGGCCGGCCCGCGCCGCGCAGTGGCTGCTCGAGACCGTTCCCGGCTCGGAGCCGGCGACGTTCGGCCGGATCACCGACGCCGAGCGGGAGCGGCGCCTCCGCGCGGTGGCGATAGCGGTGGCGGCGGCCTGCGCGACCGTCGCACGCGCGCCGGGGGTCCCCGACCGCACGCCGTCCCAGTGGCGGCGCCTGCATCTCGCGCGGCGCCTCGGCAGCCAGGTCGTTCGGACGAGGGCGCGCTCGTGAGCCGCTACCGGGTCACCGTCGAAGGCCGGCGGTACCACGTGGACATCGACGACCCGCATGCGCGTCCGGTCACCGCGACGGTGTCCGGCACGACGTTCTCGGTCGACGTGGAGCCGTCCGACAGCACCGACGTGCCGCTCGGCGACGCCCCGGCGCGCGCGGCGGGAATACGGCAGGCGGCCCCCGCCGAGCCCCCCGCCGCGACCGCCGCCTCCGGCGACCCCGACCGCATGATCGCGCCGATTCCCGGCGTGGTCTCGTCGATCGCGGTCGCGGCCGGGCAGACCGTCGCGCGCGGCGACGAGCTCCTCACGCTCGAAGCCATGAAGATGATGAACGTCATCCGGTCGCCGCGCGACGGCCGCATCGACACCCTGCACGTGGCCCAGGGCAGCCGCGTCGCGCAAGGCGAGCCGCTGGTGTCGTTCGAGCCCTGAGCCTCACGCGGCCGCGCTTCCGGGCGCCGCCGTCCGCGCCGCGCGGCGGCGCCCACCGGTCTTCATGATTCCCCTGGTCCCCACGATCGGCCCCGAAGCCCTGCTGATGTTCGCCATCGGCGGGCTCCTGATCTATCTGGCCATCGCGAAGGAGTACGAGCCGACCCTGCTGCTGCCCATCGGCTTCGGCGTGCTGCTCGGCAACCTGCCCAACTCGCCGATGAACCAGCCCGAGGGGATGCTGCACCTGCTGATCGAGTTCGGCATCGACACCGAGCTCTTCCCCCTCTTCATCTTCATCGGCATCGGGGCGATGATGGACTTCCGCCCCCTGCTGTCGCAACCGATGTTCGCGCTGCTCGGAGCGGCCGGTCAGCTCGGCATCTTCGCCACCCTGATCCTCGCGACCCTCGTCGGGTTCCCGCTGAACCAGGCCGCGTCGATCGCGGTGATCGGCGCCATCGACGGCCCCACCAGCATCTACGTCTCGTCGCTGCTCGCCCCCGAGCTGCTGGCCCCGATCGCGGTCACCGCCTACTCCTACATGAGCCTCGTCCCCATCATCCAGCCTCCCTTGATGCGGCTGTTCACCACGCGGGCGGAGCGCCGCATCCGGATGGAGTACGCCCCGCGTCCCGTCCCCCGCGGCGCCGTCATCGCCTTCCCCATCGTGGTGACGATCGGCATCGGCATCCTCGTGCCGCCCTCGGCCCCCCTGGTGGCGACGCTCATGTTCGGCAACCTGCTGAAGGAGTCGGGCGTCGTCGCCCAGCTCGCCAGCACCGCGTCGAACGAGCTCGCCAACCTGTCGACGATCTTCCTCGGCCTCACCGTCGGCAGCCTCATGCAAGCCGACACGTTCCTGCAGCCGACGACCCTGTTCATCCTCGGCCTCGGGCTCTTCGCGTTCGCCCTCGACACCATCGCGGGCATCCTGTTCGGCAAGGTGCTGTGCACGGCGAGCCGCGGGAAGGTCAACCCCCTCGTGGGCGCCGCCGGCATCAGCGCCTTCCCCATGAGCGGGCGGCTCGTGCAGCGGGTGGCGCAGGAGGAGGACTTCACCAACCACGTCCTCATGCACGCCATGGGGGCCAACACCGCCGGCCAGCTCGGCTCGGTCATCGCCGGCGGGGTCCTGCTGACGCTCTACGGATACTTCGGCTAGTCGTCCGCGCCTCAGGCGGCCGCCCCGTGCCGGCGACGGCTCCCGGCAGAATCGGCTCCGCTGGCGGCGGTGCCGGCGGACCACACCCAGGCCGCCAGACCGTGGTGCTGCAGGGGCATCGGCGGGCTGCAGGGGCGCGGGCAGGCCAGCAGACGGCAGCGCGGCAAACGGGACGAACGAGCCGGTCGGGCGGCGCCTTTCGGTGTAAGCTACGGCCATCGGAACGTCCAGAAAGGGGACCCTGCATGCGCCAGCACTCCATGGTGAAAGCCGTCGGTGCCGCCGTCCTCGTGGTGGTCGCGTCGGCGATCGCGGCCGAAGCCCAGTACAGCCTCACCGTCAACCGCGACCGGCTGATCAACGCCGCGAGAGAGCCGCAGAACTGGCTGCTCATGAACGGCGACTACACCGCGACCCGCTACTCGCGGCTCACCCAGATCGACCGCGACAACGTCGCCGACCTCCGCATGGTGTGGGCGCTGGCCCTCGGCGGCATGCAGGACACCGGGCGCAACGGCCCCGAGGCCGAGCTCAACCCCCTCGTCGACAACGGCTTCCTGTACACCAGCGACGGGTGGGGGACCGTATACAAGATCGACGCCCGCAACCCGAACTACGGCGAGTTCGTCTGGATCGCCGACCCCGGCGTCGACCACGAGGGCAACACCTCGCGCACCCGCGGCATCGCCCTCTGGGAGGACCGCGTGCTGGCGAACCTGCCCGACGGCCGGGTCATCTCCATCGACCGCGAGAACGGCGAGATCATGTGGGACGTCGAGATCACGGGCGTCAACGAGTTCGGCCGCCGCGAGCGCTTCCTGACCGCGCCGATCGTCGCCGAGAGCAAGGTCATCGTGCACAACGGCGCCGGCGACGGCGGCACCCGGGGCTGGGTGGCGGCCCTCGACGTCGACACCGGCGACGAGCTGTGGCGCTGGTGGGTCGTGCCCGAGCCCGGCCAGCCCGGCAGCGAGACGTGGAAGGACGACCACAACGCCTGGAAGACCGGCGGCGGCGGCATCTGGCAGACCGGGTCCTACGACCCCGAGACGCGGCTCTACATCGTCGGCACCGGCAACCCGTTCCCCGGCTACGACGCCGAGTTCCGCCCCGGCGACAATCTCTACACCAACAGCGCCGTCGCCCTCGACATCGACACCGGCGAGCTCGAGTGGTACTTCCAGTACACCCCCAACGACTCCTGGGACTACGACGAGGTCGGCGTGCACATGCTCTACGACCTCGAGATCGACGGCCGCATGCGCAAGGTCGTCTCCCACTACGCGCGCAACGGGTTCTTCTACACCCTCGACCGCACCGACGGCAGCTTCATCCGCGGGGCCCAGTACGTCAACGACCTGAACTGGACGGCGGGGCTCGACCCCGTCACCGGCAAGCCCGTGGAGTACGACCCGAACCTCGACGTGCAGATCTACAACCCCGAGGCCCGCGCCATGCGCGGCGACCGCGACGAGATGAAGCGCGCCTGCCCGACCTGGCACGGCGGGGTCGCCCACCAGCCCATGGCCTACAACCCCGTGAAGCACATCGCCTACGGCGTCGGCACCGAGGGCTGCTTCGAGCAGACCGGCGCCGCCATGGTCCCCGCCTCGCCCGAGGGCGACATCGATCCCCAACGCAGCGAGCGCCGCCAGTACGACAGCGATCTCTACTACGGCGCCCTGACCGCGTTCGACGCGGTCGACCACGAGGTGATCGGCAAGGCGGTGACCGAGATCGAGATCCGCTCCGGCGTGACCGCCACCGCCGGCGGCCTCGTGTTCACGGCCCTGCAGGACGGCTGGCTCGTGGCCTACAACGACGAGACCCTCGAAGAGCTGTGGCGCTTCAACGTCGGCACCCCCCTCAAGGGCGCCCCCGTCACCTACGCCATCGGGCCCACGCAGTACGTCGCGGTGCAGTCCAGCGGCCGCCACCTGCACCCGGTGCGGTACGACAACCTCGAGAACTCGAGCTACCTCTTCGTGTTCGCGCTCGACCAGCGCTGACGATCGGTCCCGCCCTCCCCGGACACTCGGACCGTCCGGGGAGGGCGGGCTGACTTCTCGCGGCTCGAACCGACCTGCCGCGTCCGGGTGGAGACGCGCGGATGCTGAAAGACCTTCGTCACGCCCTCCGGGTGCTGGGCAAGGCCCGGGGCTGGACGCTCGTGGTGCTGGTGTCGCTGGCGCTGGGCATCGGCGCCAACACCGCGCTGTTCAGCGCCGTCGACGGCATGCTCTTCCGGACGCTGCCGGTGGCGGACCCCGACGGCCTCGTGCGGTTGCGCTGGACCGGCGACAACGGCGCGGCCCGGGGGGTGACGTCCGCCGGGCCACCGGGGGCAGGGGCGTCTCGGGGTCCTTCTCCTACCCCGTCTTCGAAGCCCTGCGCGACGCCGGCGACACGCTCGCCGGGATGTTCGCGGCGACGCCGACGTCGCTGACCCTGGTCGTCGACGGGCGGGCCGAGATCGCGACCGGCCTCGCCGCCACCGGCGACTACTTCCGGGTGCTCGGCGTGCAGCCGGCGGCCGGCCGCGCCATCGTTTCCGACGACGACCGGCCGGGGGCCGAGCCGGTGGCCATGATCAGCCACTCGTTCCGGGAGCGCCGGTTCGGCCCGGAGGCGGACCCCGTCGGCACGGTCATCCGCGTCAACGACGTGCCCACCACCATCGTGGGCGTGCTGCCGCCCGGCTACGCCGGCATTCGCCGGCCGGATGCGACGGCGGCCGACGTGCATCTGCCCCTCGCCACCCTGCGGTTGCCGGAAGGCTACGGCAGTCTCACGGACGCGACGTTCTGGTGGCTCCCGATCATGGGGCGGCTGGCGCCGGGGGCGACCGCGGCCCAGGTGCAGGGCAACCTGGACGGCGTGCTCCGGGCCGCCGCGCAGTCGGCGCTGGCGTCGTTCCTCGACGGCCTGACGGAGGAGGAGCGGGGGCTGGCGCGGAACCGCAACCGGAGCGCCGAGCCGCGGCTGCTCGTCTCCTCCGGCCGGCAGGGGCTCTACGACGCGAGCCCCCGGTCGTCGGGTCAGGCCCTCGTCCTCGGTGTCGTCGTCGCCCTCGTGCTGCTCATCGTGTGCGCCAACGTGGCCACCCTGCTGCTGTCGCGGGCGGCGTCGCGCGAGCGGGAGGTGGCGGTCCGCATGTCGGTGGGCGCGACGCGCGGGCGGCTGGTTCGCCAACTGGTGACCGAGAGCCTGCTCCTCTCCGCCGCCGGGGGGATGCTCGCCCTGCCCGTGGCGTGGGCGGCGCGCCGCCTGTTGCCGTTCGGACAGGCGAGCCCGTTCGACTGGCGGGTCTTCGTCTTCGCCGGCGGGCTCAGCCTCGCCGCCGGCATCGCGTTCAGCCTCGTGCCCGCCCTGCGCGCCACCTGCGCCGACCCGGCGGGCGCGCTCAAGGAGCAGAGCCGGAGCATGGCGCTGTCGCGCTCGCGGCTGAGCCGGGCCCTGATCGTGGCCCAGGTCGCGGTGTCGCTGGCCCTGCTCGTCGGGGCCGGGCTCTTCCTCAAGACCCTGGCCAACCTGCGCGGCGTCGACGTCGGGTTCAACCCCGAGCAGGTGCTGCTGTTCCAACTGGACTCGACCCGGAGCGGCTACGCCCCCGAGGAGTCGGTCGCGCTGTACGGCCGCATCGCCGACCGCCTGCGGGCCCTGCCCGGGGTGCGATCGGTCACCGTGGCGCAGACGGCTCTGCTCGGCGGCGGGGTATGGATGAGCACCGTCCACGTGGAAGGGCAGACCGGCGGTCAGGGCACGCACATGATGACGGTGGCGCCCGGCTTCTTCGACACCAT
Organism: Vicinamibacterales bacterium; assembly: GCA_965261285.1. Taxonomy (GTDB): domain Bacteria; phylum Acidobacteriota; class Vicinamibacteria; order Vicinamibacterales; family UBA8438; genus JAJEEA01. Next base: position 2,719,536 of record OZ253457.1, read on the forward strand.
GGAGATCCCGCTGCTCGCGGGACGCGGCTTCGAGCCGCGCGACGACGCCGACGCGCCTCGCGTCGCGGTGGTCAACGCCGCCGCCGCGACGGAGCTGTTCGGGACCGACGACGCGGTGGGCCGGCGGTTCGGGTTCGACGCCGAGGAGCGGGGCGAGGTCGAGGTGGTCGGGATCGTCCGGGACACCCGCTACAACGACCTGCGGGGCGCGGCGCCGCCGACGGTGTTCCGCTCCGCCATCCAGTCTCCGTTGCGCTCCGCGACGTTCGCGCTACGGACCGCCGGTCCGCCGAACGCGCTGACGCCGGCGGTGCGCGAGAGCGTCCGGCAGATCGATCCCCGGCTCCCGATCATGAACGTCACTACCCAGACCGCGGCGATAGCGGAGCGGATGTCAGCCGAGCGGCTCTACGCCGTCGCCTATGCCTCCTTCGGCGGGCTGGCGACCCTGCTGGCCGCCATCGGGCTGTTCGGACTGGCCTCGTACACCGTGACCCGGCGCACCGGCGAGATCGGCATCCGGATGGCCCTCGGCGCACCGGCGACGGGCATCGCCTGGATGGTGCTGCGCGAGTCGCTGGTGCTCGTCGCCGCGGGGGTCGCGGCCGGGGTGGGGATGGTGCTGCTGGCCGGCCGACTGGTGGCGAGCCTGATTCACGGCCTCGCCCCCACCGACCCGGTCACCATCGTCCAGGCCGCCGCCCTCCTCGCCATCATCGCGGCGGCGGCGGCCTGGCTCCCCGCCCGGCGCGCCGCCCGCGTCGACCCCCTGACCGCGCTCCAGGACGAGTGAGGCGGCGGCCCGGCCGCTCCGTCGGACCCGAGTCGGGCCGACGTCTACCCCAGCAGTGACAGCAGGAAGCCGGCGGCCACCGCGGACCCGATGACGCCGGCCACGTTGGGGCCCATGGCGTGCATCAGGAGGTGGTTGTTCGGGTTGGCCTCGAGGCCCACCCGGTTGACGACGCGGGCGGCCATCGGCACCGCCGAGACGCCTGCGGCGCCGATCAGCGGGTTGACCTGCCCGCCGCTCAGGCGGTGCATGGCCTTGCCCATGAGGACGCCGGTGGCGGTGCCCACCGCGAACGCCACGAGCCCGATGGCGAGGATGCCGATGGTCTCGGCGCTGAGGAAGGTCTCGGCCGCCAGCCGCGAGCCGACGGTCAGGCCGAGGAGGATGGTCACGATGTTGATGAGCTCGTTCTGCGCGGTCTGCGACAGCCGCTCGACCACCCCCGCCTCGCGCAGGAGGTTGCCGAACATCAGCATGCCGACGAGCGGGGACGCGGCGGGCAGCAGCAGGACGACGAGCAGCAGGACCGTGAACGGGAAGAGGATGCGCTCGGTCGCCGTCACCGGACGCAGCTCGTCCATCGCCACCGCGCGCTCCTCCTCGGTGGTGAGGGCCCGCATGATCGGGGGCTGGATGATGGGCACCAGCGCCATGTACGAGTAGGCGGCGACGGCGATGGCCCCCAGCAGGTCGGGGCTCAGCCGCGAGGCGAGGAAGATGGCGGTCGGGCCGTCGGCGCCGCCGATGATGCCGATGGCGGCGGCGTCCTGGAGCGAGAAGTCGATGGCCGGCACGAGCTCGCTCATGGCCAGCGACCCGAGCAGGGTGAAGAAGATGCCGAACTGCGCCGCCGCCCCCAGCATCAGCGTCTTGGGGTTGGCGATCAGGGCGCCGAAGTCGGTCAGGGCGCCGACCCCCAGGAAGATGAGCAGCGGGAAGATGCCGGTCGAGACGCCCACCGAGTAGAAGTAGCCGAGAATGCCGTCGGGGCCGCCGATGTCGGCCACCGGGATGTTGCTGAGGATGGCGCCGAAACCGATCGGGATCAGCAGGAGCGGCTCGAATCGCCGGGCGATGCCGAGATAGATGAGCAACCCGCCGACCGCCATCATGGCGATCGGCCCGATACCGCCGAAGTTGGCCAGCCCGGTCGTTTCCCAGAGCCTCAGCAGCAGGTCGGATGGCATGCGGCGCGTTCCAGGGGCTTGAAAGCCCGGTGTCGGTGCAACGCGGGGTTCACCACGGGCCCCCGGCAGCCCGTGGCGAGAGTCCCCGCTGCATTCGAGCGGCGATGCACTCCGCCTGACTGCGTTGCTCCTCGGTCAGATGTGGCCAATCTTCTCCCTCGTCGCGCCTTGTCGGGCCGGCGCCGCGGCTTCGGCCGGCACCCCCGGGCGCGGCGCAACGCGGGGCGTCACCACGGCTCCTAGGCGATGTGGAGCAGGGGGTCGCCCTTCCGGACCTGGACGCCTTCCTGGACGGCGATCGAGACGATGCGGCCCGCGCGGGGGGCGCTGACGTTGGTCTCCATCTTCATCGCCTCGAGCACGAGGACGACGTCGCCGGCGGCCACCGTCTGCCCGGGCTGCACCCGGACCGCGCGCACCGTCCCCGAGAGCGGCGACGGCAGCGGCTCGCCGGACGCGGCCGGTGCGGGAGCCGCGACGGGGGCCGGCGCGGGGGCGGCGGGCGCCGCGGCCGCGGGCGCAGCCGGACGGGCCGGCTGGATCGAGTCGACGGCGCCCTCGGGGCTGACCTCGACGTCGTAGGCGGTCCCGTTGACGTTGACCCGGTACCGCGCCGGGCCGGCGTCCGCCACCGGGGCCGGGGCGGCGGAAGGCGCGGCCGCCGTCGACGGGGCGGGCGCCTCCTCCCAGGGCAGCGGCTCGAACGCGGACGGGTCGTTCCGGTGCTTCAGGAACTTCAGCCCGACCTGATCGAACAGCGCGTAGGTCAGGACATCCTCCACCGGATCGTCCGCGCGCCGGAACCCCTCCTCCCGCGCCAGGCGGTCCACCTCGGCGGTCAGCTTCCCCATCTCGGGGGAGAGCAGATCGGCGGGCCGGCACGTCACCGGGTCGTCCCCGTTCAGCGCCCGCTTCTGCAGATCGGCGTCGACGGGGGCGGGCGTGCGGCCGTACTCGCCGCGGAGCACGCCCGCCGTCTGGCGGGTGATCGTCTTGTAGCGCTCGCCGGACAGCACGTTGACGATCGACTGCGTCCCGACGATCTGCGACGTCGGCGTGACCAGGGGAATGAAGCCGAGCTCCTTGCGCACGCTCGGCATCTCCTCGAGGACCTCGTCGAACCGGTCGGTGGCGCCCTGCTCGCGGAGCTGGTTCTCCATGTTGGTGAGCATGCCGCCGGGGACCTGCGCGGTCAGGATCCTCGCGTCGATGCCGCGCAGCGAGCCCTCGAACTTGGCGTACTTCTTCCGCACGCCGCGGAAGTACGACGCAATCTCCTCGAGCAGGCCGAGGTCCATGCCGGTGTCCCGGTCGCCGCCCTCGAGAATGGCGACCACCGACTCGGTCGCCGAGTGGCCGTAGGTGTGGCTCATCGACGAGATCGCGGCGTCGGCCATGTCGGCGCCGGCCTCGACCGCCTTCACGATGGCCGCGGTGCTCATGCCGGTGGTGGCGTGAGAATGCAGCGCGATCGGCGCCGACAGCGCTTCCTTGAGCCTCGACACCATTTCCTCGGCCACGTAGGGCTTGATGAGGCCCGCCATGTCCTTGATGCAGACCGAGTGGCAGCCCATGTCCTCGAGGCGCTTCCCGAGATCGATCCACGTGTCCATCGTGTGGACGGGGCTGATGGTGTAGGAGATGGCGCCCTGGGCGTGCCGGTCCGTCTTGAGCACCGCGCGGACCGCGGCCTCCACGTTCCGCATGTCGTTCATCGCGTCGAAGATGCGGAAGACGTCCATGCCGTTCCCGGCCGCCTTCTCGACGAACGCATCCACCACGTCGTCGGCGTAGTGCCGGTAGCCCAGCATGTTCTGCCCGCGCAGCAGCATCTGGGTCTTCGTGTTGGGCAGGGCCCTGCGGAACCGGCGCAGCCGCTCCCAGGGGTCCTCGCCGAGGAAACGGATGCAGGCGTCGAACGTCGCCCCGCCCCACAGCTCGACCGACCAGAAGCCGACCTTGTCGATCTTCTCGCAGATCGGCAGCATGTCGTCGATGCGGACGCGGGTCGCGAGCAGCGACTGGGCCGAATCGCGAAGGACCAGCTCGGTGATGGCCAGGGGTTTCTTCATGGCTGCCGCGCGTCCCTTCGATATGCAGTCACCGCCGCGGAGATGGCGGCAATCAGCTCCGTCCCGCCCGGCCCGACGCCCGGCACGGCGGGGGCGTCCGGCAGCGGGGCGGGCGGGCCCACGGCGAGGGCGAGGCGGGACATGCCCTTGACGGCCAGCACCAGCAGGGTGAGCAGGACGAACACCACTCCCATCCCCGCGAGCATCAGCCGGACCCCTTCGCCGAGCACCTCCGTCAAGCGGCCAACCTCCCCCAAGCGCCCTGTCAACGGCCGGAAACGGCACATGCTAGCACAGATTCCCGGCCCGCCCGGCCGGCCACGGGCCTCCCCGCCTGCGCCAGGATCGCGGCGAAGCGGGCGAGCGCCTCGTCCACGATCGACTCCGTGACGGCTTCTGGCGCTTCCCGTGCCGGGCGGCCGGATCGAGGACGGAGGCTGGCCGCGGCGGATCACGCCCCGGCGCTTCCCGATCTGCTCGAGCTGCGGGCCGGAGCCGGGGTGGACATCGGCATCGAGGACGGCGGCGCAGGTCGTTCGCCCCGCGAGGGTGCCGAGAGTAGAATGACCCCCATGTGCAGAACGCTTTCCGGTCGGCAACTGATCATCCGTTTCGCGGCGGCGGCGGCCGTCGCGTGTCTGGGGACCGTCGGCGCGAGCGCCCAGGACGGCGCCGCCGACGGCGAATGGGGCGTGTTCGGGGCGGACGCGGGCGCCACCCGCTACTCGCCGCTCGACGAGATCGACGCCGGCAACGTCGGCGACCTGGAGGTGGCGTGGCGCTGGAGCGCGCGCGACCAGGGCTCGCCGCCGCCATCGGGCCGGACGCAGATCAGCCCCATCGTGGTCAACGGCGTCCTCTACACGACCATCGGCAACCAGCGCAGCGTGATCGCCCTCGACGCCGCCACCGGCGAGCCCGTCTGGAACTGGCACCCCGGCGACAACGAGCGCCGCTGGGGCGACATCATCGAGCCCGTCGCACGGAGCGCGGGGCGCGGCGTGTCCTACTGGACGGACGGGGCCGGCGACGACCGCATCTTCGTGGTGACGCCGAGCTTCCAGCTCGTGGCCCTCGACGCCGCGACGGGCGAACGCGTGCTCGACTTCGGCATCGCCGGCGTGGTCGACATGATGGACGACCTCCGCTGGGGCGAGCGGCCCGCCGCCGAGCGGGCGGGCCGGGTGGCCAACACGTCGCCGCCGGCCATTCTCGGCAACGCCCTCATCGCCTCGATCTCGCTGCACACCGGCAGCATTCCCACCCGGGCCTCCCCCAACGAGGTGTGGCCCATGAACATGCCCGGCGACATCGTGGCCTACGACACCCGCTCGGGCCGCAGGCTGTGGCGCTTCAACACCGTCCCCAGGGAGGGCGAGTTCGGCGTCGACACCTGGCTGAAGGCCGACGAGTCGCTCTGGGACGTGCCCACCGGCACCCACGACTGGGTGCGGGAGCGTCCCGACCTCCTCGACGCCTCGTGGAAGTACACGGGGAACGTCGGCCACTGGGCGCCGGTGACCGCCGACCCCGAGCTCGGCCTCTTCTACGTGGCCACCGAGACGCCCACCAACGACTACTACGGCGGCTACCGGCCCGGCGACAACCTGTTCGGCAACTCGGTGCTGGCCCTCGACGCGGAGACCGGCGAGCGGCGGTGGCACTTCCAGCTCACCCATCACGAGCTCTGGGACTACGACATCCCCACCGCCCCCATCCTCGTCGACGTCGAGGTCGACGGCCGCCCCGTCAAGGCGCTGGTGCAGCTCTCGAAGCAGGGGTTCGCGTACGTGCTCGACCGCGAGACCGGCGAGCCCGTGTGGCCCATCGAGGAGCGGGCGGTGGCAGAGTCGGACGTTCCCGGCGAGTGGACCTCGCCGACCCAGCCCTTCCCCACCAGGCCGCCCGCGTTCGACCAGCAGGGCGTCACCGAGGACGACCTGATCGACTTCACGCCCGAGCTGCGGGCCGAGGCGCTGCGCACGGTGGAGACGATACGGCTAGGGCCCCTCTACACGCCGCCGTCGCTGATCGAGCCGGGCGTCAACCTCGGGACCCTCGGGGTCCCCGGCGCGGGCGGCGGTGTCAACTGGCCGGGCGGCGCGGTGGACGTCGAGGCGGGGCTGCTCTTCGTGCCGTCACAGACGCGGCCGACGCTGTTCGGGCTGACGGACGGCACCGAGGGGACCGGCGTCCGCTACCACATCTCGTTCTCGCGGGGGGTGCCGACCGTCCGCGACCTGCCCCTCCTGAAGCCCCCCTACGGCCGCATCACCGCGATCGACCTGACCGAGGGCGAGATGCTGTGGCAGATCCCGCACGGCGAGACGCCGGAATACGTCCGGCGGCATCCGGACCTCCAGGGCATCGACGTGCCGCAGACGGGGACCCTCACGCAGAGCTCCGGGCTGCTCGTCACGTCCACCCTGCTGTTCGCGGGCGAGGGACAGCGCGGGGCCCCCGTGCTCCGGGCCTACGACAAGCGGACGGGCGAAGTGGTGCAGGAGATTGCGCTGGCCGGCCCCACCACCGGGTTCCCGATCACCTACCGGGCCGACGGCCGGCAGTACCTCGTGGTGGCGGCCCTCGACGAGGAGCGCATTGCCGAGCTGGTCGCGTTCGCCTTGCCGTAGCGGCCAGACTGGTCGAGGGGGCGACGAGGGCCGCATCGTTCGAGGGCCCTCGACGAGGAGCGCATTGCCGAGCTGGTCGCGTTCGCCTTGCCGTAGCGGCCAGACTGGTCGAGGGGGCGACGAGGGCCGCATCGTTCGAGGGCCCTCGACGAGGAGCGCATTGCCGAGCTGGTCGCGTTTGCCTTGCCGTAGCGGCCAGACTGGTCGAGGGGGCGACGAGGGCCGCATCGTTCGAGGGCCCTCGTCGCTGCTTCGAGTGAGGACGCGGAGCGACGCTCCGCGAAAGGCGGCTTCAGGCCCCCCGCGCGAGCCCCGCCTCGGCGACGGTCCTGAAACCTTCGAGGACCCTCGCCGCCGCGTCGAGTGAGGACGCGGAGCGACGCTCCGCGAAAGGCGGCTTCAGGCCCCCCGCACGAGCCCCGCCTCGGCGACGGTCCTGAAGCCTTCGAGGGCCCTCGCCGCCGCTTCGAGTGAGGACGCGGAGCGGCGGCCCGCGAAAAGCGACTTCAGGACCCCCGCACGAGCCCCCGCCTCAGCGACGGTCCTGGAGCCCCCGCCAGCCGCGCCGCGCGAGGATCGCCGCAAGCACCAACACGCCGACCAGCGGCAGCGCCGGCACGGCCCCCGCCCGCATGACATCCAGGTCGCCTTCATCATTGATAGGGCAGCCGTGCGTGTGCCAATGGCCCTCCCACCGGTCGGCCTCGATCGTTTCGGCCTCGACGTCGATCTCGCAGCCCTCGATACCGTCGACCTCGAACGTCAGCCTCGGGGGGTCGCCATGCCCGCCCGATACGTCCCCGCCGAGCTCCTCCAGGTCGGGGAACTGGGCGGCCACTAGCGGCGGCACCGGCATGTGCCAATGCCCGTCCACATGGTCGCCGTGCAGATGCATCTCCACCTCGAGGGCGTCCGAGTCGATGATTGTCCCGTGGATGTGCCCCATCCAGTGCCCGTCGAGGCCCTCGATCCCCTGCGCCGAGGCGCCGTTCCCCGCGAGAACGGCCGCCGCCAAAACCGCTGCCGCCACCGTGATCCGCCGTCTTGTCATTAGCTCTCTCCTCTCGAATCGCACCGCCGAGGAAACCCCGCGGCGCAACGGTCCGGCTTCCGCCCACCGGAAGACCGGCAGGACCCACACAGGCGCCCGGATTCGTGCAACAGGACTGTTATGCGGGCGGGCCGCGCGTGGGGTGGATGCCGGGCGCCGTGCCCAGCTCGGCGTGAGGGTGGGTGGATGGGACGGCGTCGGCGACGAGATCCAGCTCGGACGGCGCGGGCGCGCCGTCGGTCTCGACTGCCGACAGTTGCCGGAAGTGACAGGCGTCGCAGTCGGCGTGACCGGCGAACTGCACGTCGGCGTCGTGCCCCCGGAGAGCGCCGCCCACGCACGCGAACGCCAGCAGCAGCACAGCGGCCGCCACGGTCCGCTTCGACAACACCATCGGGCCATACTAACCCATTTGGCCGCAAGTGTGCCTGTCTATTGCCGCACTTGTCGTGTGTGTTTCATGAATCGAGAGCCATGCTCGCCCGCGACGGCGGGACCGATGGCCGGAAAACACCCCGTTCCGGCCGTCCCAGACCGTGGTTCGAGCCGCGTCGGCGAAGGAGGAGCCTTGACCGATTCCGGGACCCGAGGCGGGAGAGCGAGGCGCTGCGCGAGCGCAACGCCACCCTGGCGCGGCCATCTTGCGCATCGGCTCCACGCCCGACCTCGACACCGTGCTCGCCGCGATCGACCTGACCGTGGGAGAGATTCTGTGGCAGGATCCCGCACGGCGAGACGCCCGAGTACATCCGGCGGCATCCGGACCTGCGGGCGTGGACGTGCCGCGGACCGGGACCCCTCACGCAGAGCTGCTCGTCACGTCCGCCCTGCTGTTCGCGGGAGGGACAGCGCGGGGCCCCCGTGCTCCGGCTACGACCAGCGGACGGGCAGGTTGGCCCACGAGATCCGGGTCACCGGAAAGGCAGTGCCACATGAAGACCCGCAGCCTCTTGACGGTTCTGGCGTCCTGCTCGCTCGCGACCGCCGGGTGCAGCCCCGGCACGGTCGTCCGCTGCGCCTTGACCGACCTGATGACGCCCGAGCCGGGGCCGCAGCCAGCCAACACGCGGACGGTCACCGCGGCGGCGGAGACGGTGCCCGTGCCCGACGCCTGCGACGCGGCGGACGACCCCGCCGTCTGGGTCGACGAGTCGGACCCCGAGGCGAGCCTGATCGTCGCCACCAACAAGCTGCGCGGCCTCGTCGTGTACGGGCTCGACGGCACGGTCGTCTCGACGAACGACGTCGGCCGCGTCAACAACGTCGATCTGCGGGACGGCGTGGACGTCGGTGGCGAGGACACGATCGTCGTCGCGGCCACCAACCGGACCACCTGGACGATAGACGTGCTCTCGCTCGACCCCGACAGCGGCGCTCTCACCCCGCTGCTCGACGCCCCCATCTCGCCGGACTTCGACGAGGACCCGTACGGCCTCTGCCTCTACCGCAGCGCGGCGAGCGGCGACATGTACGTCTTCGCCAACGACCAGGGCGGCGCCGTCGAGCAGTGGCGACTGGACCCCGGCGACGCCGGTCTGACCGGCACCCGTGTCCGGTCGTGGGCAGTCGGCAGCCAGACGGAAGGGTGCGTCGCCGACGACGCCAACGGGTGGCTGTTCATCGGCGAGGAGGAGGTCGGCATCTGGCGCTACCGCGCCGAGCCGGGGTTGTCGACGGCGGAGCGGGTGGCGGTCGACCGGGTCGGGCTGGGCGAGCCGGGGGGCGGACGCCTGACCGCGCACGTCGAGGGCCTGTCGATCTACGCGCCGCCCGGCGGCGGTCCCGACGACGGCTTCCTGGTGGCGTCGAGCCAGGGCAACCACGCCTACGTCGTCTACGACCGCGCCCCGCCGCACGCGTACCGCGGGACGTTCCGCGTGGGCGACGTCGGGGCCGTCGACGGCGTCCAGGACACCGACGGGCTCGACGTCGTGTCGGCCCCGCTCGGCCCGCGCTATCCGATGGGCCTGCTCGTCGTGCAGGACGGCGTCAACCTGGCCCCGGACGGCGCGGAGGCCAACCAGAACTTCAAGCTGGTCTCGTGGCAGGACGTGCTCGACGCCCTCGACCTCGGCTCCGCCCGCGGTGACGAGCCGGAGTGACGGCGCAGACTCCTAGTCCAGTATCGCCGCGAGCCGGGCGAGCACGTTGACGGCGGACGCCTCGGAGCGGCGCACGCCCCGGACGCGACTCCGATGTCGCCGAGCGCCACGCGCAACTGATCGACTGACGACCGCCGTGGTCCTGCAAGCCATCCCCACCGCCATCTTGACGATTTTCACTGTTTTCGATACTTTCATCATGTGATGAAAATCCGTACACCGGTGCCTGCTATCGAGTCCGCCGCCCTGACCGCGACTCGAGACCTGCTCAACCACGTACCGGGTCTCCAGGGAGTTTCCATTCGCCGTGAACAACCGAACCCGGACGGTCCTCCGATGGACGCACGGGTCGACTTCCGCCACGGCGATGCCCCCCATGCGCTCATCATCGAAATCAAGTCGAACGGGGCTCCCCGCTTCGTCCGGTCCGCCGTCTATCAGCTCAAGGGCTACATCGCGGATGCTCGTCAGTCCGTTCACGACGACTCCAGCCGACGCTGGATCCCCATGATCGTGAGTCCGTACCTGTCTCCCGAGTCCCGGTCGATCTGCGTCAATCACGATGTCGCGTACGTGGATCTCGTCGGGAACGCCCACCTCGCCTTCGACAGTGTTTACATCGACCGCGCCGTCCCACACCGGCCCAAATCCGAAGCCCGGGCGCTGCGGTCGATCTTCACCCCCAAGGCCGCCGCCATCCTGCGCGTCCTCCTGCGCGACTCCGGCCGCCCATGGCGCGTCGCCGACCTGGCGAAAACCGCCAACGCCAGCCTCGGCCATGTGAGCAACGTCCGCAGGGCCCTGCTCGAACGCGAATGGTGCCAACAGACCGACAAGGGCATTATCCTCGCGCAGCCGAGCGCACTCTTGACGACGTGGCGGCAGAACTACCGACGCCCGGCAGGCAACCGCGTCACCGGCTACACGCCTCTTCACGGCGAACAACTCCGCCGGCGGTTGTCGGGAACCCTGAATCCCGAACCACAGCGTCCCCGCGCCGTCTACGCCTCCCACTCCGCGGCCCAGTGGTTCGCGCCCTTCGCCCGGAGCGCCACCGACAGCTTCTATGCCGACGAACCCGGCGCCCGCATCCTCGGCGACGCCCTCGCGCTGACGCCCACCACCCTGGGAGCAAACGTGGTCCTCCACATCACCAGCGACGAGAGCCTCTTCGAGGACGCCGTTCAGCCCGCACCGCACACGTTCTGCGTCAACCCAATCATCACCTACCTCGATCTCTGGAACGGCAACGACCGCGACCGCGAGTCCGCCGACCACCTCGCCGCCAAGTGCTTCCCATGGCTCTGAGAGAACCTCAATCCGCCGCCGACTACACCGATCGGGCCACCACGGCGGCCAAGTCCGTGCTGGTCGAGATCGGGCAGCTCCTCGGCAGCTTCCGAGGCAAATTCGCGATTATCGGCGGTGCCGTCCCCTGGCTGCTGCTCGATCAGGCTGACATGCCCCATATCGGCACTGTCGACGTGGACCTCGTTCTCGATCCGTCCGCCCTCGCCGACGACGAATACGTTGGACTTGTCGAAGCCCTCCTGGCTCATGGCTACCGACAACGGCACGATCTCCGCCGCTTCCAGCTCGTTCGCACCGTACCCGCGCGAGACAACGGGCCCGACACCGACGTCGTGGTCGACTTCCTGATGCCGCGCCACGCGAAGATCACGAAAAACACGCCGCCGCTCATCCGCGATTTCGCCGTCCAGCGTGCCGACGGCGGCGAATTGGCGATCGAGTTCCATCGGGTAATCCCCGTCGAAGGCTGCATGCCGGCTGGCGGCGCGAACTTGGTTCGTCTCGCCGTCGCATCGATCCCAGCCCTTCTGGCCATGAAGGGCCACGCGCTTGCCAACCGCAAGAAGCCCAAGGACGCTTACGACATCTATTACTCCATTCGGAACTTCCCCGACGGCATCAATGCGCTCGTCGAGGCAACCCGGCCACTCCTTGATGTAGACGCTGCACAGAACGGCTACAACTTGATCTCCCGGAAGTTCCGCCACGTCGGGGATTTCGGACCGACGTGCGTCCGAAGTTTCGTGGAAGGTTCCCACCTTCTCGCTGATCGCACGGCCGCTCAATGGCAGCGAGACGCCTTCGGACAAGTTGACGTTTGGCTCGCACGGCTTGGCTTGAGATAGTGCGGGGGCAGGCCAGCCGACCCCGGCCGCACCGGCCATGTCGTCGTGCACATGCGGACGATCTCCGGTGACGTGTCGGCGCTCAGCACGCCGCGGTCGGCCGGACCCGCCGCAGGACGCTCGGCCATGGGAAATCTCGCTGCGAAACGGACCGACGACGACCGACCGACATCGCGGCTATCGGACCTGCACGGAACGTCGAGTCCAGGCCGCCGCCACCAACTGAACACCTCTACTCCCGGTCCGGCAGCGCAAACACGAACAGGTTGTTCCCCCCGCTCGGGCGCAGCTCCGGCGTCAACCCCGACCGCCGCGAGCCGGTGCTGGCCACGACGTACTGGCGCCCGTCGACCGCGTAGGTGATGGGGAAGCCGGTGACCGGCGACCCCAGGTTGATCTCCCACAGCACCTCGCCCGATTCCTGGTCGAACGCCCGGAACCGGCCGTTGCCGTCGCCGCCGAAGACGAGGCCGCCGCCGGTGGCGGCCAGCGCGTATGTGGCGGCACGCTGCTCGTGAAGCCACATGTTCTCGCCGGTCTCGGCGTCGATCGCCCACACGCTGCCGAGGTCGTCGGTCCCCGGCGCGAGCTGGAAGCGGGCGGCGAGGCGGTAGATGGCGAGCCCGCCCTCCATCGTCGACAGCACCCGCGCGCAGGTGTTCTGCATCGGGAAGTACATGGTGTTGGTCAGCGGGCTGTAGGCGCCGGCCGGCCAGTTCTTGCCGCCGCCCCAGGAGGGGCACGACAGCACCTCCTGCCCGAGGTCGGTGAAGATCAGCTCGCTGTTCTCGGTGACCGCGCCGGTGGCGCCGTCGATGTCGCTGATGACATTCTGCGCGATGGTCGGCGTGGCCCAGAGGAACTCGCCGGTCTCGCGGTCGAGGGTGTACACCACGCCGGTCTTGCCGGGGATGCCGGTCATGACCCGACGCTCCTCGCCGGGCTGCAGCCGCGGGTTGATCCAGGCGACGGCGTCCGGGTCCGGCGCCACCGCGGTGTCGACGAGGATGCGCTCGTAGGGGTGGTCGAGGTCCCAGTGGTCGTTCAGGTGCTGGTAGTACCAGCGGATCTCCCCCGTCTCGCCGTCGAGGGCGAGAGTCGAGTTGTGGTAAAGGTGACGGTTGTCGACGCCGCCGAGCATGAACTTCGGGGCCGGCGACGTGACCGAGGTGCCGACGTAGACGAGGTCGAGGTCGGGGTCGTAGCTCGGCACCATCCACGAGCCGACGTGCATGCGCTCCTCGTAGGGCACGCCGCCCCAGGTCTCGTCGCCCGGCTCGCCCGGCCGCGGCACGAGGCTCGTCCGCCAGAGCTCCTCGCCGGTGACGGCGTCGTGGGCGACGATGACGCACGAGACGGGCCCCGCCCGCGGGCGGCAGCTCCGCCCCGAGTAGATGCGGCCGCCGCCGACGATGGGACCGGAGGAATGCCGGGCGGGGTGCACCTGGTAGTCGAAGATCTGCGTCTCCCAGACCAGCTCGCCGCTCTCGGCGTCGACGGCGTAGACGTAGTCGTCGTTGCTGGTGTCGATGATCAGGTTGCCGTAGATGGCCACGTTCCGGTTGTTGTCGGTCAGGCCGCCCATGATCTCGGGGACGTCCTCGGGGATGTCGCGCCGGTACTCCCACCGCAGGTCGCCGGTCACGGCGTCGATGGCCTGCACGTGGTCCCGCGGGTTCGGCATGAACAGCATGCCGCCGTAGGCCAGCGGGGTCCCCTCCTGCGCGCCCTCGGCGAGGGCCCGGGTCCACACGAGCCGCAGGTCGCCGACGTTGTCGCGGTTCACCTGGTCGAGGGGGCTGTAGCCCCACCCGTTCTGCGTGCGGCGCCACATGAGCCAGTCGCCCGGCGCCGGGTCCTCGAGCATGGCGTCGGTGACGGGCACGAAACCCTCATCTTCGACGGACTGCGCCGCCACGAGGGGCGCGAACGCAACGAGGGCGAGCACCACAAGAAGGAGTCCAAGACGCTGTCGGAACATCGCACGCTCCCGGGAAGTGAAGTCCGCTGCTTCGAGGCTCTGGCAGAGGCCTTGCGCCGCCCCCGTGCCGCGCCGTGGAGTGGTTCCACGACCGTGCTCGATTCCGCCCGGTCGGTGGTGTTCCGGCGACGGCGGTCACCGCCGGTGGCACCTGTCCAGGGCTCGGCTCAGGGCGCGGCAGCACTCTATCAGACAACGCGCCGGGATCCGCCCGGACGGTCGGGCACCGGATCGCCGATGCAGGCAGGTCAGCGGTGGGTGACGGCCGCCACCCCGGACGGTTCGGCCTTGCCGACCCAGGCCAAGTCGCCATCTCAATAGCGGACGATCCCGCTCCAGAACATCGACTCGCCCCGCGTGTCAATCGGCAGGGTGGACCGGAACGCCAGCCGGCCGTCCGCTTCGATGTCGTACAGCGTCAGCATGGCCGGCACGGTCTCAAGGCGCCCTTCGGAGCGGACCTGGCCCGGCTCGGGGCTCGCGGCGACCATCGACCGGCCGTCCGGCTGGAACGCCATCGTCCTCACGGCGATGCTGCGGGTGTCGATGGTCTGCATCAGGGTCGGCTCGCCGGTGGCGGCGTCGACGGAGAACACCGAGATGGTGTTCTCGGTGCCGTTCGCCACCGTCTCGCCCCGAAAGACCTCCGTGCCGCGGCCGCGGTTCGCCACGTACAGGGTCCGGCCGTTGGTGGGGTGCATGCGGATCGACGACGTCGTCTGCCCGCCGCGATAGGCCTCGGGCGCGGCCAGCGTGGTGTTGACGAACACGGGCTCCTGCGAGAGCGTGTCGTCGGCCCCGATGGCGTAGGTGAGCAGCAGGTTCTGGGTCTCGAGATCGACGTAGACCCAGCGGCCCGAGGGGTGGAAGTCGGCGTGCCTCGCGCGGTACGCGAGCCCCCCGTTGGGCGCCACCGTCTGCTTGTTGGTCAACTGGCCGTTCTCGAAGTCGTACAGGTAGAGGCCGCCCGGGTCCTCGGTGTGTACGCCGGGCTCGGGCTCGTTGCCGCGCGCCGGCAGGAGGACCGCGCGGTTCGAGGGCATGAGGTACACGGCGTGCGCGTAGTAGCCCGCGTCGAGGCTGGCCCGCTGCTCGACCATGTCGCCTATCGACCCGTCGGCGACGAGCCGGTGGACGGAGAGGGAGCTCGGGAAGCTGTAGGCCGACAGCACGTACTCGCCGCGCTGGTCGACGGTGATGTAGATGGGCCGGTGCGGCAGCTCCACCGCCCCGCCGTGCGGCTGGAGGTCTCCCGACGCATCGACCCGGAACGCGTTCAGGTAATGATGCCGCACCCGGGCCGTCGACGTGCGCTGGTCGCTGCTGGCGATGTAGAAGTAGCGGCCCGACGGATGCTGCCATCCCTCTTGCACCTGCGCGGGCAGGACCACCGGGCGCGGCTCTCGGACCAGGGAATCGCCGTCGCGGCGAACCCGGTAGAGCCGGGCGCCCAGGCTGGCATAAACCGCGCCGCGCGGCTGCGACTGCGACTGCGCGGCGGCGCCGAGCGGACCCGCGGCGGCCGTCCCGAGTGGACCCGCGGCGGCCGTGCCGAGCGGACCCGCGGCGGCCCAGCCGGCCGTTCCCGCGAGCAGCGTGTTGAACCGGCGTCGACTGACCATGTGGCAACCTCCTGCGCCTCCCCGCGAGGCGCCTCTCGTGACGGCGACCCGCGGCCGCCGTCTCCTCAGAAGCGGAACGTGTACTGGAGCTTGGTGGCCAGCCTCGAGTCCTGCCTCCGGAACTCACGGTAGCCCCGCTCGAGGTCGTGCACCCAGCCCTGGCCGAACACGAAGAAGAGGTCGTTTCCCGGATCGATGATCCAGCGCACGCGGCTCTGGAGGCCGAGGTTCCCCGATCGGTTGTCGAACTGGATCAGGTTGGAGAACGTGAGGAAGGGCGAGACCGCGTAGTTGACCTCCGAGCTGTAGATGCGGGCGACGAAACTGCCTTCCGGCAGGCTGGCGAACGTCTGGTCGGCGTTGAAGCTGACCAGGAAGTTGGGCGGGAGCTTGTAGCTGATGCCGGTCCGGAGCGATTGCGCGGTGCCCGACCAGTAGTTGCCGAAGGTCAGGCCGACGCTGCCCTGCAGCCGCCGCTTCTGCGCCGACGTGAAGAAGATCCGCATGGGCATGAAACGGTACTCGCCCACGGGAAGCACGACGCCGGGCGAGATCTCGAAGGGCTCGAACAGACGCTCGTAGGTCGGGTTCAGGTCGAACAGGCTGTGCAGCGAGTCCCCCGAGTTGAAGTGCCAGTCGACCAGGGTGGCGTAGATGTCCCAGCTCTCGACCAGTCCGTTGTCGAGTCGCGTGAAACGCGTGTAGAACACGTCGTGATACATCTGCTGAATGCCGGTCGACGGGTTCGGGCGGGGGTTGAAGCTGCCCGCGACCCGGAGCATCCGCACGTTGCTGCGCTGCACGAAGCCGATCGCGGGGTCGAAGTTGTCCTGAATCTCCCGCCACAGAACCTGGGCCTCGTACCTGTCGTTGGGGTAATGCGCCCCGAAGCCGAAGGAAGCGTTGTCGCCGGCGACGCCCTCGTTGTCGCTCCGGAGGCCGAAGGCGTTGAAGACCACGTTCTGACCGCGGCCCAGGAAGTCGGAGGTGGCCAGCCGCATGTCCACGCCCACGGTGCTGCTCGAGAGCGCGGAAGCGGGATTGCCGTTCGTGAGAATGGCCCCCACGTACGACTGCTCCAGGAAGTTCCGCTTGAGGCGCCCGACGAACTGGTTGCCGGCGTCGGCGGCCGGCACGCCGCGGGTGCGCACGTCGAGCATGCCGACCTCGGTCCTGCCGACTCTCCCGGTCAGCTTGGCGCCGTAGTCGATGGGTACCTCCTGCCCGCCGAGCAGGCCGATTCTCCGGCTGAAGAACGGGAAGATCTCAGCGCCGGTGCCGGGAATGCCGCCCGGCGGGTCGATGCCGGTGGTGGCGAAGTTGAAGACGCCGGCGTCCTGCAGGAAGAACGTCCGCTTCTCGGGAAAGAAGATGGAGAACCGCGTGAGATTGATCTGCCGCGCATCCACCTCCGTCTCGCCGAAGTCGGTGTTCGCGGTGAACGACAGCTTGAGGCTCGGGGTGATGTTGTAGAACAGGTCCACGCCCGGCTTGCCGACGACGGTGTCGCCGCCGGTGTCGGGGCGTGGCCAGAGCCGAGCCATGAAGGGGCGGATGTCGAGTCCGACACCCTGCTGCAGGCCTTCGAGGTTCGTGATCCGGCCCGCCTCGGAGATCTGGAAGAACTCGGTCTGGAAGCGCGCCCCCGTCCAGCGGTTCTCCTCGAGCTTGCGCTGAATCGTGCGGCTGATGTTGAAGCCCCAGACGGTCTCGCCGGCCGGGAAGCTCAGGGTCTTGAAGGGAATGGCGAATTCCGCGCTCCACCCTGCGCCCGTCTGCGCGGTCCGCACGATCCAGATGCCGTCCCAGTCGTCGTTCGTCTCGCCGTTCGCGAACACGAGGCCGTCGACCATGGCGCCGGCCGGATTGGTGGCGAAGTGGAAGGCGTTGCTCTGGTCGCCGAAGGTGTCGAGGACGATGGCGAGGCGGTCGTCGGCGTTCAGGCTCGCGTCGCGCGCCATCTGCGACGCGAGCACGCGGTCGGGCTCGGCGTCGTGACACAGGACCCCGATGTAGAGGTTGTCCTCGTCGTAGAGCAGCCTGACCTCGGTCCTCTCCGTGGGCGCCGCGCCGGCCACGGGGATTCTCTGGACCAGGTCGCCGATGGTCGGCGCCTGCCGCCATGCCGCCTCGTCGAGCGACCCGTCGACGACGATCTCCGAGGTGATCGCCGTCACGACGGCCGATCGGACCGGGTCCGCCGGGCTGGCCTGTTGGGAAGCGGCGGGGTACGGAGCGGACCCGACGAAGCAGGACGTGGCGCAGGCCATCGCCAGCGCCCGGATCCGGAGCGGCGAACACCGCGGAGCCCGGAGGCTTGCCGGAAGTCTGGGCATCGGCTGTCCGGCGAGCCCGTGGTTAGACCCTGGCACCGGGCGGAGCGTCGCTCGGTTCGCCGCGGTGCCCATCGGGTGTCCGGGAGCCTCCCGCGTGGCCGGAAACGGTGAGGCGCAGGCAGCTTCCGGGGCCGGGCCGCGGGCGCCTCACCGCGCGTCTTCCGCTTGGGCGCCAACCGTCGCTTTCGGCTCCGATTGGCGCCCAGCCAACCCTGCAGGAGTCCCGCGCCGTTCTACGGCTACTCCTCGCCCGCCAATTGGCACCCTCGGCTCCGATTGGCGCCCAATCAACCCTGCGGGAGTCCGCGCCGTTCGGCGCGGACTCCCGGCACCTCAGTCGCGGGCCGGCGGGAGCGCGAACACGTAGAGCGCGCTGCCCGCACGCCGGAAGCGGGCGACCGCGTCGGGCTCGGCGTCCGGCGTGATCTGCACGCTGCCCGGGCGCTGACTGCCGATGATGGCGACGTACTGCCGGCCGTCGGGCCCGAGGTACGTGATCGGCGAGTTCCGGAAGTTGGTCCCCGTCCGGAACGTCCAGAGGACGTCCCCGCTCCGGGCGTCGAACGCGCGCACCACGCCCTCGTTGGGGCCGCCCTGGAAGAGCAGGTCCCCGCCGGTGGCCATGACCGGCGCGTTGTTGGCGGTCGTCCACTGGACCCGCCAGACGGTCTCGCCCGCCACCGGATCGTTGGCCTGCAGCTCGTTGACGACCTCGGCGTTGGGCGGGTCGGGGGCGCGGCCGCCGCGCTCGCGAAGCGTGTAGTCGTTCCCCGGGACGTACTCGCCCTCGACCATTCTCAGGCGATCGCAACTGTTCGAGGTCGGGGTGTACACCAGTCCGGTGCGCGGGGAGTACGCGTCGTTCTGCCAGTTCCGGGCGGCGATGCCGGGGCACCAGCCGATGGCGACGTTCTCGGCGTCGGGCAGGTACCGCTGCCGGTCCTCGACGTCGGTGAACATCATCTTCGTCAGGTCGTAGCGCGGACGGCCGGTCTCCATGTTGATGCCGTCGAAGATGTCGTTGTAGACGAACATCCAGGGCTCGAGGAGCATCTCGCCCGTCGCGCGATCGAACACGTAGAAGTAGCCGTTCCTCGCCGGGCGGACCAGCGCCTTGCGCACCTCGCCGTCGATCTCGAGGTCGACGAGGAGGTTCACGTTGGGCTCGTCGAGGTCCCACTGGTCCTGGGGCGTCATGTTGTAGGCCCAGATCAGGTCACCGGTGTCGGCGTCGCGGGCCAGGATGGACGCGCAGTAGTTGTTCCGGAAGCCGGTGAGGCCCCCGTCCTCGTCCAGCTCGACCACGCCCCACTCCCGGCGGTAGTCCGGGTTCCAGGGGGCGCAGTTGCTCGTGCCGTAGTAGAAGAGATTGAGCTCGGCGTCGTACGTGAACCAGCCCCAGACGGCGCCGCCGCCGCGCCGCCACGAGTCGCCGGACCAGGTGTCGAGGGCCGGGTTGTCGATGCGGTCGTCGGGATAGAAGGGGGCGAAGCGGGACCCGATGCCCACCTCGTTGTTCGGCCCCATGCTGTAGTACCGCCACCGGAACCGGCCGTCGTCGAGGTTGTAGGCGGTGACGTGACCGCGGACGCCGCGCTCGCCGCCGGCCACGCCCACGATGACCTTGTCGCCGACCACCAGCGGCATGCCGGGGACCGTCTCGCCGGTCTCGACGGTCGCGTTGTCGGCCTGCCAGAGCTGCTCTCCCGTCTCGGCGTCGAGCCCGAACACCTGTCCGTCGAGGGTGGCGAAGAAGATGCGGCCGTCGTCATAGCCCAGGCCGCGCGTCTGCGCGCCGCAGCAGGCGCTCCTGCGGGTCAGCTCCGAGTCGGCGATCTCGGGCCGGAACTCCCACTTGATGAAGCCCTCCCGGGCGAGGTCGAGCGCGTAGACGTAGTTCGGCTCGGGGGTGACGATGTACATCGTGTCGCCGATGACGAGCGGCGAGGCTTCGTACGAATCGTGGACGCCGAGCTGCATCGTCCACGCCATGGTGAGCTGGTCGACGTTGTCGACGTCGATCTGATCGAGCGGGCTGTAGTTCCAGCCCGCGTAGTTGGCGTTCGGCATGACCCACTGCGCCGGGTCGCCCGCCGAACCCTCCTGGGCGACCGCGGCCCCCGCTACCCCGAGAACGCAGAGCAACGGCAGGAAGGAACTCCACATCCAGCCGCGCCGCTTGGTTGACAGCCTCATTCCGCACTCCTTGGCTCGGGGCACTCGCCCCTGGTTTGGTGCCGTCGATGGCCGGCGTCCACCGGCAACTCCCCAATCACCGGAGCCCCATCCGACGGTGACGGCCGACCCCCTGGCCGGCCCGCCAATCGCCGCCTTCGGCCCCGTCCGGCGCCCGACCGACCCTCCGGGAATCCACGCCGTTCCACGGCGCAGACGCCTAGAAGGGGTAACCCGGAAGCCTCGGCGACAGGCGCTGCCACTCCGGCAGCGGCGCCCATCCGTCGCGATTCGGCATTTCGATCTTCGGCAGGCTCTCGGCGTCGAGCACCAGGTCTTCCGCGATGACGTCGTTCCTGTACAGCAGGAAGGCCGTCAACGCGTACACCTGGTCCGCGGTCAGCGACCCCTCCTGGTAGAGCGGCATGCCGCGGTTGATGTAGTCCCACACCGTCGTCGCGTAGGGCGAGCGGTACGGCAGAATGCGCCCGGCGGCCCAGGGGTCGACGTCCGACCCCGGCTCGGTCTTCACCAGCCGGGGGGCGCGCCGGGGAGCCCGGCCGCCTTCCAGCTCCCTCCCGTGGCATCCCGCGCAACGTATCCGGTAGATCCGCTCCCCTTGCTCGGCGGTGCCGCTCCCCGGCGGCAGCTCCTCGCCCGCGGGGCCGATGGAGATGTCCCACGCGCGGAGCTCTTCCGGGGTGGGGGTGCGCCCCACGCCGTAGGTGGGCCCCTGCGCCAGCGCGGAGGCGCCCAGGAGCATGGTCAACGCGAGGGGACTAAGCACGCGCATTGTGAACGCTCCCGTCGCCGGCGACCCGCCACGGCTGGATCGTGTTGTCGAGACCCGGCACGCCCGCGGACGGATTGTCGGGCCGGCCGAAGTGCTCGGCGACCTGGGCCTGCGTCGGTTGCACCTGGCCCACTTCGTCCGTGCAGCGCGACATGAGCACGGCCTCCTGCCCGTCCCAGCTCCAGGGGAGGCGGAACCGGGTGTGCGCCATGCGGTGGGCCGTTCCCTGAATCTCCGCCTCCTGCCAGCTCCGGCCGGCGTCGGTGGACACGTCCACCCGGCTGACGGCGCCCCCGCCGGACCAGGCGAGGCCGGAGATCTCGTAGAACCCGTGGCCGGGCAGCCGCTGTCCCCCGGACGGGTGCGTGATGACCGACTTCGGACCGACCTGGTAGCCCAGCGCGGCGCGCGTGTCGTCCCGGCTGAGGTGACCGTAGTCGTTGTAGTTCAGGTAGTACTCGTCCGTCACCTTGATGCGCCTGAGGTACTTCGTGTTGAAGATGCCCTCGAAGCCGGGAATCAGCAGGCGCAGCGGGAATCCGTTCTGCGGCCGCACCGCCTCGCCGTTCATGCCGTAGGCCACGATGCAGTCGTCCATGGCCTTGGCCAGCGGGAAGCTCGACGCGCCCTTCACGTTCTCG
The DNA here is from genome assembly GCA_965261285.1 of Vicinamibacterales bacterium. Lineage (GTDB taxonomy): Bacteria > Acidobacteriota > Vicinamibacteria > Vicinamibacterales > UBA8438 > JAJEEA01. The sequence continues at coordinate 2,741,078 of OZ253457.1, forward strand.
GTCCCTTCCGCCACGACCCAGGCCGCCCCGTCCTTCACGCCGGCCTCCTCGAGCAGCGTGGACAGGAGCACGCCGGTCCATTCGGCGCAACTGGTCATGCCGTGCGATTCCTGCACGTCCTTGTGCGTGCTCCTCGCACGGTTCCCCGCGCACTCGATGAAGTGCAGACGGGTCACCGACGGGAGGCGCTTCAGGTCCTCCATGGTGAAGACCAGCGGACGGTCCACCATGCCGTGGATCATGAGGCGGTGCTCCGCGGGATCGATCTCCGGCATGAGCGAGCCGCGGGTGGTCCCCACGAAGTGGAGCGACGACGGCGTGATCGTGCCCACCGAATCCTGGAGCGGCGCCGCCACGTGGAACACGAGCCCGAACGCATCGGGCGACTCCCGGCCGCCGGGCGGGTGCGGTATGCGCACCGAGGTCACGAAACGGGACCGCTCGCCGTAGGCGATCATGTCCGCCTCGCCCCTGACGTACCGCTCCGGCTCCGGCGGTGCCTGCCCGAGGGCGGGCTCCGCCGCCCCCACCGTCAAGCCGCCCGCCAACGCCGCGCCGCCTCGCAGGAATTCCCGTCGATCAGGTCGTTTCGCACTCATGGACATCTCCTTCGCAGCCCGAGGTTGCCCGCAGAATCCACCGCCGCAGCCGGCAGTATACCCGAACGTCCGCCCTTCCCCGCCGGGAACGGGTTGCGCGCCGAGAGATCGCCCACGAGGCCGCAAGGGGCCGATGTCAGTGTGCCCGACCGTCGCACCCCGAAACCGTCGCCGGCAGCCCGTGGCGGGAGCCACCACTGCACTCGAGCGCAACGCGGGACCTCGCCGCCGGCGTGCCCCACCTCGAGGAGTACCGCTGGACGGCGGCGCCGCTCGTCTGCCGCGACACGATCATCGTCGGCATCTTCACCAGCGACCGGTTCGACCGGCGGGACCAGGCGCCGGGCTACATCCGCGGCTACGACGCAGTCACCGGACAGTTGAAGTGGCGCTTCAACACCATCCCGCAGCCGGGCGAGCTCGGGCACGAGACGTGGGAGGACGGATCCTGGGAGCACACGGGCGCCAGCAACGTCTGGACCGTCGCCAGCGCCGACGAGGAGCTGGGCTACGCGTACCTGCCGACCGCCACCCCCACCCACAACTGGTACGGGGGGCACCGTCCGGGCGACAACCTGTTCGCGGAGACGCTGCTCTGCCTGGAGTGCGAGACGGGACGCCGCGTGTGGCACTACCAGTTGGTCCACCACGGCGTCTGGGACTACGACATCGGGTCGACGCCGATCCTGGCCGACATCACCGTCGACGGCCGGCCGATCAAGGCGGTCGTGCAGGTGACCAAGCAGGCGTTCGCCTACGTCTTCGACCGGGTGACCGGCGAGCCGGTCTGGCCCATCGAGGAGCGGCCCGTGCCGCAGTCGGACGTCCCCGGCGAGCGGACGTCGCCGACCCAGCCCTTCCCGACCCGACCCGCGCCGTTCGACCGGCAGGGCATCACCGTCGACGACCTGATCGACTTCACGCCGGAGCTTCGCGCGGAAGCACTCGAGATCTTCAACCGCTACCGCGGGGGGCCGATCTTCACGCCCCCGTCGCTGCGCGACGAGTCGCCGGGCGGCACCCTCGGCACCCTCCAGCTCCCCGGCTGGGTCGGCGGCGCCAACTGGAACGGGGCCGCCTACGACCCCGAGACGCAGATGCTCTACGTGCCGTCGATCACGGCGCCCATCCAGATCTGGCTGCGCGAGGCCCCGGGCGGCTCGCCGTTCCGGTACCTGCAAGGGCCGCCCAGCGTGTGGATCGACGGGCCGCAAGGGCTGCCGCTCGTCAAGCCGCCGTGGGGACGCATCACCGCGATAGACCTCGACACCGGCGAGCACGTCTGGATGGTGCCCAACGGGCCGGGCCCGCGCGACCATATCGCGCTGCAGGACCTCGCGCTCCCGTGGCTCGGCGCTCCCGGGCGGGCGGCGCCGCTGCTGACGAAGACACTCCTCTTCCTCGGCGACGGTTCGCGGTCGATGCAGGTCGTCCCGCCCCTCGGCGGGGGGCGGATGTTCCGCGCCTACGACAAGGCGACCGGCCGCGTGCTGTGGCAGACGGAGCTGCCCGCCGGCGCCTCCGGCGCGCCGATGACCTACATGCACGACGGCACGCAGTACGTGGCGGTCGCCATCAGCGCGCGCGATCATGACGGCGAGCTCGTGGCCTTCGCCGTGCAGTGACCCGCGCCTCCCGCGCTACGCGCGGTCTCCTGGCGCGACAACGGACCCTCACTTGCGAAGAGCGCATGTCTTCGAACGAGAACGCATCATGAAGAACCCCTGGCCGGGCCTCCCGACTGGAGCTCCCTACGTTCTGGCCGAGGACCGCTCCATCATCGAGCGGTTCAACGCACGTTACGCGGACAACCCCAAGTTCACGATTCAAACGCAACTGCTACCTGAACCGTTCATCGGCGATCCGGACGCTCGCGTGTATCTCCTCAACCTCAACCCCGGCTACGACCCGGAAGAAGACGACGCCTGGCACGCAAACGTCGACTATCGCTGCGCTATTGTCGACAATCTCAGCCACAGGCCGGCTGCGTTTCCATTCTACTTTCTCGATGCTGCATTGAAGAAAGCTCCGGGTTCGAAATGGTGGAGACAACGCCTTCGATCGCTGATCCACGATATCGGAATCGCGACGCTTTCCCGAAGTCTGTTCTGCGTCGAGCTCTTTCCGTACCACTCTCAACGTTACAAGGCCGTGCCGAAGGCCCTGTCGTCCAACGGTCTCGCACCCTCATCGGCGTACGCTGTCGATCTCGTTCGTCGGGCCATTCAGGCGAATCGCACTATCGTTGTGATGCGGTCATTCCGGCAATGGCGCGCCATGATTCCCGAGCTGAAGACCTACAGCAATCTCTTCCGCCTCAGGAACCCTCAGACGCCTTGGCTTTCGCCCAACAACCTGGGGGAATACGACCAGCTCCTTCTCGCCCTGAGGGCCGCCACATGAGCGCCACGAGGCGTTCGTCTTATCGATGACAAGAGCGATGGTTAACGGCGAATCTCCCTCGAGCGACCTCCACCGGGTCGACTACTTGTTCCGCCGGTTGCGTGATTTGGACTACCCGGACGGAGTTGTCCCCGTCCCGGAGATGATCGCTGGAACCGCTTTCTTCCCCGGCGGTTCCGGCCTGTGGCGACCGACGGCTGGCGGTCGGTTGCCTCAGTGGCCGTTGGGGAAGATAATGGTGCTCGGCCACAACTTCAACAAGGAGAAGAACTATCGCCAAGCTATGCGTGTTGGGCACGAACTCAATACTCCAACATGGCGGGCCTTGCTCCCGCTCCTGGATGACGCCGGTATCCGCCGCGAGCATTGCTTTTTCACCAACGTTTATATGGGCCTGAAGGTCGCCGCGAGCAATTTGGGTGCGTTTACGGGCGAGGAGACCTTCAAGCGGCGTTGCGAGTCGTTTCTCGACGAGCAGATTGCTGTCCTGCAACCGCGGCTCATCCTCGCCCTCGGGGGGTTCGTTCCCGGTCCTCTCGCTTCGCGATCGCCGGATTTGACGGCGTGGACGGCATGCCCCGAGGACCGTCACGGCAGGCGCCGATTCAAGGACCTCGACGCCGCAGGTCCCGTGCAGCACGGAGTTCGATTCGGGGAGCGAACTACGACTGTTGTCGCGCTGTTGCACCCTTACAGCCGGACACCGAGCTTTGCACGGAACCCAGAATTGCGTCGCTACCGCGGGCTAAAGGGCAACAACGCTGAGCAGAGAATGCTGCATGAGGCTATCGCGGTCTCCAACTACAAGTAGCGACTACCGTCTGCGCTCCAGGGACGACGGTCACGGTGGGCCCGTTTCGGTTCGGGAGGATTGCGTCCCACCATGGCGGCCGAGCCGTGACGTAGTGGTTCATTGCTTTCACTACATTGCTACTACGGTGTGTTCCATGAAGTTCATGCTCTCTGTTTCGGCCAAGCCGTTGTCGTTCGTCTTTATCGCACCTGCAAAACGCCTTTTGGCTGTCGCTGCAGCTTGAGTATTGGTTACGCAGGCATTGATGGTGAAGGGCCTTCAGGTTTGGGCGATGCAATCGGTGCCGCCGGAGGTGTCCGACGCGTTCGTACAATGCGTTGTCTGCGAAGAGGTAGACGCGGTGTCCGCCCAAGTGTTTTCCGACGTTTGGATCTTCGCCGGACACGTGTACAGGGTACTCCAAGCTGGCTGTCACCTCTGCCATCCGAGAACGAGGATCAAGCCATAGCCTTGCCGCCTGCTCCGGTGTGAGCGCTGTTGTGTCCGATACGTCGACTGCGGGTTCTCTCAGAAATTGCTGCGGAATCTTGTTGCGCATTGTTCTGTCACGACGCCGCTCCGGCGGGCGTGGCGCCGTCATGTCCGGCTCGGCGTCTTGTCCGGTCGACTTGATGTGGCGGGTCTCGTTCCGGGTCTCGTTCCCCCCGTTGTCCGGTCGGCTGCGCGAAGGACCGCAGTCGTGCCCCGCATCGCGGTATCCGGCTGGTTCGTATCTTCCGCGCCCTATTCCCGTTGCGTCTCGGCTCCGTCCGTCGGATTTGCCGCTGTTGGCAGCCCGCACGGTTCCCACGCTATCGGGGACGCCTCCGCCGGCGTGTGCTTGAGCGGTTCGAGGTGAACCTCGATCACGGTGGTCGTCTCGTTCGCCCACATCGCCTCGACAGTGGCGTGCAGCACGCTCTCCGCATCCCGGTCCTGCGCGGTCAGGAACGCGTTGACGCCTTCCAGTTCGAGTCCGTTCTGGAGGTCTTCAGCGGTTCCATACGTGACGGTCCGCTGGTCGGCCGCGGTCCGGACCTCGACCTGCGCTCTGCCGCCGTCGGTGCGAATGGTGGCCTTGGCGTACCGGCTGTCCAGGATCGCGTTGTGGGCGTAGACCGTCGGGTTCTCCCTGATGGCAATCAACTCGTCCGGGGTGTCGCTGATTCTCGGGGCGTCCTGTCTGTACTGGTCCTCGAGGTTCCGGTAGATCGACAGGATGGCGTTCAGCTTCTCGGTGGGAACGCCGTTGACGGCGATCTCGAGGGACCTGGGGTCGGCGAGTCGGCAGACGGCGATGTCGTACAGGTCCCGGACCGGGGCGGTCATGCCGCGTCCGTGGAGCTTGCCGCTCATGATCTGGGCGGTGCTCAGGATCGTCGTCGGCTCGCCGTCGAGAATCACCGTGCGTTCTCCTTGCCTGGGCGTCGGCGGGCCGAACGTGACGTCGATGTGGTTGTCCTTGTTCCTCTCGAACTCCAGCCGCTTGAACGTGGGGTGCTCGACCCGGTAGGCGCCGCAGGCCGCGGCGGCCCTGTCGAGTATCCGGTTGCCGTCCTCGGTGGTCCCGAGCCGCACATAGGCGTCGATGTCCCGGGTACCGCGGTGGTTCCACAGGGCGCCCAGCACGTTCCCGCCTCCCAGTCGCTCGCCTTCCTGCCCCCTGGTGTGGGGTCGCACGTGCTCCCGGAACGCCGGCCGCATCCGCCGGAGGATCTCGCGTGGCTGGCCTCGGCTCCGGAGCACGGGGATACCGTCCGCCGGGGGCTTGCGCCTGGTCATGCGATAGCGAAGCGGTTGATTCGGCGCGCCCCTTCGCCGTGGATCAGGCCTATCCGGTGCAGCGCCGTGACCAGGGCCCTCCAACTGTAGGCCCCCTCGAGGTGCGCGTAGAGCTGCTCGCTCATGTCGGCTTCGTGGTACCAGACGAGCAGGATCGCGGTCTCGGCGTTCGTGCCTTGGGGCTCGTGGACCGCCCGGTAGAAGTCGTCGGCGGTCGGGACGTCCCGCCACTCCGTGCAGCTCATCCGCAGCCGACTGGTGACGGTGCGGCTGTTCGAGCCTGTCTCGCCGTGGGCGACCGGGTGTCCGCACCGTTCCCGGTCAATGTCGGCCGGCAGCCTGTCGCTGAAGACCTCGGGTGGCCCCAAGGTCTCGGGATAGGCGTCCCGGTCTCGCAGGCGCAGCATCCGCCATTGTTCCCGCCACCGGGCGGCGGCGTCTCCGCTCCGCGGTTCGCCCGGTTCGCGGTACTGGTTGGCTCCGCTGAGCTGCACGGCGTGATTCCCTCACCCTCACGGTATCACTGAATAGTACCAGCTCGCTGGCTCGCTGGTCGATCCCCGTGCGTGCGGGGGAACCCGCGGACCTCCGGGTGATGTGCTTCGGCCCGGGGTCGGTCCCCGCGCGTGCGGGGAACCCGCGAGCGCCTGGGGCGGGTCTAGCCGGTCTGGGGTCGGTCCCCGCGCGTGCGGGGGAACCGCACTCTGGCGGTGGGCCGGGGCAACCTGGCAGGGTCGGTCCCCGCGCGTGCGGGGGAACCCCGCGGACCAACATGGTCGCCTCGCGTTGCAGGGGTCGGTCCCCGCGCGTGCGGGGGAACCGGCTGGTCCGCGGCTCTCGCGACCCCGGCCGCGGGTCCATCCCTGGGGCCATCCCCCGCCTTCAAGGGTCCGGCGCCCTTCCGCGCGGCGCGCTCGCCGCTCGCCGCCGCCGGGGGTTCCCGCGGACGACTATGCGGAAGCCGGCCGATGCGCCCGGAGGAAGGACCGGATCTGGCGCACCGCCAGGGGAATCCGTTCCACGGGCTGCTTCCACGGGAACATGCTCAGCTCGGACCGCGGCGCGAGCATCGCGGCCTCGATGGCGACGTCGTAGGGATGCGCCGGGATGTCGTCGGGCAGGATGAGGATCGGCGTCTGCAGCTCGCGCACGAAGTCTCGCGTCGCGGTGAAGACGAAGTCCGCGGTGTCGAGGTACATCCTGGTCAGGAACCGGTCGATCATGTCCATCGTGAGCTCGGGCCGGCGCGCGACGAGATCCGGCCCCCAACTTCCCATGTTGTTGTCGTAGAACAGGGTGGGATGCTCCGCGCTCCACGCGCTCGGCTGCGTCAGCACGGCCGCGACGACGCGATCGGGGGCCCGCCGCAGCAGGTTCCAGATGAAGGGGCCGCCGATGCAGAAGCCGAGGACCATGAACTTGTCGATACCGAGGTGATCCATCACGCCGAGATGGTCGTCGGTATGGGAATCCCACGGCCGATCGACCTCGAGGGGACCGGAGGACTGGCCGCGGTTGGAGTTGCGCAGGTCGGCCGCGATGACGCGGTTCTCTCCCTTGAACTCCTCCAACGGGTTGAAGGGATGCGTGGCCAGACCGGCAATCGAGGAGTTCAGCCCCCCGCCGGCGATGACGAGCAGCGGGAAGCCGGAGCCGGCCTCCTCGTAGCGGATGCGAACGGGCCCCCTCTCGTAGAAGGACATGGCCGCTCCGTCCTGGCCGGCCTGCCCGGCGAAGCCCCGCGTGGCCGCGAGAACCGTCGCCGCCGCCCCCGTCTTGAGTATCGTGCGTCTGGTCGGATCCACCATCGTGTCCCCCTTCGCTGCGGCTCTCCTCGTTCCCGAGGCGCCGAACCGGAATCGCCCGCCTTGCGGCGGCACGCTATCACCCCGCGGTGGTCCTGGCAACCGCGAAGGAAACCGTTCGGTCGAAGCGCGGTCCGGACGATCGGCGCCTGCGCACGAGGCGGCACGCCGTCTTGCGTGGCGGCACACCACTCTCTGTCGCGCACCCATCTCGTCGTTGGCGGTCGATGACGGCAGGCGGTATCATGCGGCCGGAGGTGAGCATGCGTTTCCGACGCCAGGTGTCGACGGTCGTACTCGGAATCGGGCTGAGCGGGTTTCAGGGCGTCGGCGAGGCGCAGGAGCCCGCGGCGCCGGCCCCCGAAGGTTCGCGGGTCACCCTGCTCGACATCACCAGCCGCGGGCCCGCCTTCGGCGGCCGGTCGTTCGGCGCCGTGGGCCCGTACGAGATTCTCCTCGGCACGGCCACCGCCGTCGCCGATCCGGACGCCCCCCGCGACGCCGGCATCGTGGATCTCGAGAACGCCCCGCGCAACGCGGACGGGCTGGTCGAGTACACCTTCGAGGTGGACATCCTCAAGCCGGTCGACATCACCCGGGGCAACCGCGTCCTGGTGTACGAGATCAACAACCGCGGCCGCAACATCGTCTTCGGCTACTTCCACGAGGCGGGACGGGGCTACGCGGCCGGGAACGCCGGCAGCGCGTTCCTCATGGACCAGGGCTACACGTACGTATCGAGCGGCTGGCTGCACGGCGCGCCGGGCGCCGGCGACCCGCGTCCGGTGCTGGCGACCCTGCCGCTCGCCACGGACGGCGGCCGGACGATCACCGGCACCTCGATGGAGGAATGGCAGGACCCGGACAGCGCCGCCTTCGGGCGCTTGACGTACCCCGCGGTGACGCTCGACGAGACCGCCGCGACGCTCACGCATCGTCAGCTCCAGGACGATCCGCGCCAGACGGTGCCCGCCGACCGGTGGCACTACGTCGACGACACGACGGTCGCCGTCACGCCCCCCGCGGGAACCGACGCGGGGACCATCTACGAGTTCGTGTACGAGGCCCGGGACCCGATCGTTCACGGCCTGGGCTTCGCGGCCATGCGCGATCTCGTGTCGTTCGCGCGCTACCGTCCCGCCGACGATCGGGGCACGCCCAACCCGCTCTTCGTCGACGGCAGGCCGGTGCTCGACCACGCGGTGGCCGTCGGCTCCTCGCAGAGCGGCCGGATGGGCCGGGACTTCGTCTACAAGGGCTTCAACGAGGATCCGGAAGGGCGGCGCGTCTTCGACGGCATGACGCCGTACGTCGCGGGCGCCCGCCTCACGTGGGTCAACGCCCGCTTCGCGCAGACGGGCCGCTACACGCGCCAGCACGAAGACCACAACTACCCGATGGACGAGTTCCCGTTCACGTTCGCGACGACCACCGATCCGCTGACGGGCAGGACCGACGGGCTGCTGGCCGCGTGCACGGCCTCGGGCACGTGCCCGCACATCATCCAGGTGGACGCCGAGTCGGAGTACTACGGCGCCCACGCCTCGCTCATCGTCACCGACACGAGCGGCCGGGCGCTCGAGCTGCCGCCGAACGTGCGCTACTGGGTGCTCGCGACCGCGCACCTGCAGGGCAGCGCCGGGTGCCGCGACCCCGGCAACCCGGTGCAGCCGTGGCCGTACTACCGGTCGGCGTTCGACGCCATGGTGAAGTGGGTGCGGGACGGCGTCGAGCCGCCGGCGACGCGCGCGCCGTCGGTGGCCGACGGCACCGCGGTGACGGTCGACAGGCAGGGCGAGCAGTATCCGACCATCCCGGACCGTCCCTACAACGGCGCCATCAGCACGCTCGGGGTGCGCGACTTCTCGGTCTGGCCGCCGAAGGAGAGCGACGAGCGGTACCCGTTGTTCGTCCCGAGCCTGGACGCCGACGGCAACCTCGTGGCGGGGGTCATCGTGCCCGAGGTCGCGGCCCCGCTCTCCACGATGGGCAAGGCGGTTCGCGCGGCGGGCTTCGCCGAAGGCGACCTGTGCGGCGTGAACGGCTCCACGATTCCGTTCCCGCGGACGACGGACGAGCGGACGGCGTCGGGCGATTCGCGGCTCTCCCTGGAAGAGCGCTATCCCGGCGGCGAGGCCGAGTACGTGCGGCGCTACGCGGAAGCGGCGGACGCGCTGGTCGCCGAGCGGTACCTGCTGCCCGCCGACGCCGAGGCGCTCAAGCAGTCGGCCGCCGCCGCGTGGCGCGCTGCCGTCGCGGCGCCCTGACGCGTGGGGATTCTCCGCTTCGCTTCGCTCCGCTGGCACCCTGGCATCCGTGGTCTCGCGCCAGGGTGCCAGGTCGGGGCGGACGCCAGGAAGGTGGTGCGCCGCCGCGCAAGCGGCTCGCCGAGCTTGGTGTGCGAGCGCCGAAGCCCTCACGGCGGCGTGTTCGCAAGCGCCGGCCCCGGCCGCTCCCGTGAAATCGAGCGGCCGTCAGGGCCGGGGGCCGTCACCGCACGATGGTGTCATGCACCCGCCAGATCCGTGCCAGGGGGCTGGAACAAACCGGTATGATGCGCTTGAAGGAGACTCGCATGTCCACAATCCGTTTCTGTCTGCTGCTCGTCATCGGCTTGGGCCTGGCCGTCGCCGGGGCCCGGCCGGCCGCCAACTCCGAGGCGACGACCGGCGTCGCCCCCGAATTCCAGTACATCGGCAAGCTGGCGTTCGGGCCCGAAGGCGTGCTCTTCGCGGCCGACGCCCAGGAAGTGTCCATCACCGCCCTGCATCTCGGCGAGGAGATGGCCGGCGGGGCTCCGGGGACGCGGGACGTGCCCGCGATCGATCGGAAGGTCGCCGCACTGCTCGGCATCGACGCCGGCAACCTGCTGATCACCGACATGGTGGTCGACCCGCGGACGCGCAACACCTGGCTCTCGGTGATGCGCGGGCTCGGCGAAGGCGCGGTGCCGGTCCTCCTGCGCGTCGACGGCGCGGGCGAGATAGAGGTCGTCTCCCTCGACGAGGTCCGCTACACGCGCATCGGGGTGCCCAATCCGCCGCCGGCCGAGACGCCGCTGGTGCTCGCGGGCGGGCGGGAGATCCCCATCGCCAACTATCCCGACCAGGTCGACCCCGCGGGGCTGATCGGCGTGCAGACCATCACCCACATGGCCTACATCGACGGCAACCTGTTCGTCTCGGGGCTGTCGAACGAGGAGTTCGCGTCCAAGATGCGCGTCATCCCGTATCCGTTCCGGGTGGCGGACGCGGGGACCAGCGTGGAGATCTACCACGGGTCGCACGGGCAGCTCGAGACGTTCTCGCCGGTGTTCACGTTCGTCCCGTACGAGATAGACGGCGAGCCGTCGATCGTCGCCAGCTACCTGTGCACGCCGCTCGTCAAGTTCCCCATCGCGGCGCTCGAGCCGGGCAGCAAGATACAGGGGACGACGATCGCCGAGTTCGGGAACCGCAACCGGCCCATCGACATGATCGTCTACGAGAAGGACGGGCAGGACTACATCCTGCTGTCGAACAACCAGCGCGGCGTGATGAAGGTGCCGACGGAGCCGTTCGCCGCCGCGGACGCCATCGCCGACCCCATCCCCGACACGGCCGGCGTGCCGTTCGAGACCATCGCGGCGCTCGACGGCGTGCGGCAGCTCGATCGGCTGGACGCGTCCCGGGCGATGCTGCTCGTCGACGCCGCGGGCGGCGGGCTGAACCTCGAAGCGGTGGCGCTGCCGTAGCCGGCAGGCGCCTGCGTCCCATGAGAAACGCGGCGAGGGCCGGCGCCGTGGTGGCGGCGGTCCTCGCGCTCGCGCCCGCGTGCTCGCCGACGAGCGGCCAGGCGCCGGAGCCCGTTCCGGGCACGCCGCGCATCCGATTGACCACCTCGCCATCCGGACAGCGCACCGTCGACGTCGCGGGGCTGATGGCCGCCGACCTCGCGCACCTCGAACGCGCCGCCCTGTCGCGCGACGCGTGGCAGGCCATCCTGCGCGTTCACGTCGCGCAGGCCGGTCCGGCCGCCGAAGAGTTGCCGCCGGTCCTCGGCGCCTACGCCGTGCGCGGCGGCGCGCTGCGCTTCACCCCGCGGTTCCCGTTCGATGCGGGCCAACGCTACGAGGTGGTGTTCGATCCGTCGTCCCTTCCGTCCGCGCAAGGGGGTTCCGCCGCCGCGCCGCCGCGCGCCCTGCGCACGATGGTCGAGATGCCGGCTCCCGACCGCGAGCCGTCGACCCGCGTCGTCGCGGTCTATCCGACCGGTCCCGAGGTGCCCGAGAACCACCTCCGCCTGTACATCGTCTTCTCGGCGCCGATGGGGCTGCGCGCGGGCGGTGCGCACGTCCGGTTGCTCGACGAGCACGGCCAGCCGCTCGCCGACCCGTTTCTGCCGCTCGACGTCGACCTCTGGAACGCGGACCGCACGCGCTTCACCGTCCTCTACGACCCCGGGCGCGTCAAGCGCGGCATCCTGCCGAACGCCGAGCTGGGGCGCCCGCTGGAGGGAGGTCGCAGTTACACCCTCGTGATCGATGCGGACTGGCGCGACGCGGCCGGTCAGCCGCTGGTGGCGCCGTTCCGCCGGGAGTTCAGGGTAGGCCCGGCCCGGGAGCGCGCCCTCGATCCCGCCGGCTGGCGACTCGACCTCCCGGCTCCCGATACTCGGGACCCTCTGGCCGTGCGCTTTCCCGTGCCGCTCGACTACGGTCTGTTGCAGCGCGCGCTCGGGGTGGCGACCGGCGACCGGCCGCTGGCCGGCGAGATCCGGGTGGAGCGGGGCGAGACGCTTTGGGCCTTCACGCCGCGCGCGCCCTGGCGGCCGGGCGAGTACCGACTCGTCGCGGCGGCGACCCTCGAGGACGTCGCCGGCAACCGCATCGGGCGCCCTTTCGAGGTCGACGCGGCCGAGGCCCGGGGCGCCGAGCGCGCCCGCGGCGCCGTGGTGCCGTTCCGGATAGGGGGAAGCCGGGTGCGAATCCGATCCGGCGAAACCGACCCGCCGGCGCTGACCGGAGAGGCGAGTCCGCGCGAGAACGGTCGATAATCCGCCCTTCGAGCAGCCGAGCCAAGGAGTCGGTGATGCCTCCGCCGGCGCACCGACCTGACCGCCGGGCGCTGCGGGAGACCCGTGGGGAGCGACATCAGCGCCCGGACGCCCGACCCTCTGCGACGCGGGCGCCCGACGGCATGTTGCGCGTGCGCGCCAGGCGCGGCGCACTCCGCTGCCGCAATCTCTCGCTCTCCTCATCACGCCAAGGGCCAATCCGCGACATTTGACAGTGCTTCGATGTGCGTTGTAGCTTGGCCATTCTCACGCTACCGACAACTTCGGGGCCGACTTGGCTTCGCACCGTGAACGATCCGGGGGCACCCCTGGGGGGCACCCCCGGAGCATCTCCACGAAGACCAGTGCCACTCGACAGCGCTTCGCGGCAGCCATGGCACACCCTTCCCGCGGCGGCGGTGCTGGCCGCGCTCGACACCGACGCCGGCGGGTTGAGCTCGGCCGAGGCCGCGCGGCGGCTTGCCGCGCAGGGCGCCAACCGCCTGCCGGAAGCCCGGACGACGCCGTTGTGGCTGGTCTTCGCGCGGCAATTCAAGAGTCCGCTCATCTACCTGCTGGTCGCCGCGGCCATCGTGTCGCTCGGGATCGGCGCCCACGACGACGTCGTGTTCATCGCCGCGGTGCTGCTGATCAACGCGGTCATCGGCACCACGCAGGAGTGGCGCGCGGAGCGGAGCGCCCGCGCGCTGCAGCAGTACGTCGAGGCGCGCGCCACGGTGCGCCGCGACGGGGGCCCGCGACAGGTCGCGGCCGCGGACCTCGTGCCGGGCGACATCGTCCGGGTCGCGGCGGGCAGCCGGGTACCGGCCGACCTGCGGCTGCTGACCGCGGTGGAGCTGCAGCTCGACGAGTCGCTGTTGACCGGCGAGTCGACGGCGGTGGCGAAGCGGGCGGAGGCGCCGGTCGCGGCCGGCGCCGGCATCGCCGATCGCGCCAACATGCTGCACGCCGGCGCGCTGGTGCTGACCGGCCGCGCCGATGCGGTGGTGGCGGCGACCGGCGCGGCGACGGTGATCGGCGGCATCGCCGCCGCCCTGGCGACCGCCCCGGCCGTCGCGCCGCCGCTGCTGCAACGGCTGGCGCGGTTCGGCCGGACGGTCGGCCTGTCGATGGGCGTCGTCGTCGCGGTGCTGGCGCTGATTCAGGCCCTGCAGGGTACGCCGGCGGACCGCATCTTCTTCATGGCGGTGGCGCTGGCGGTGGCGGCGGTCCCCGAGGGGCTGCCGGTGGCAATCGCCGTGGCGTTGTCCATCGCCAGCGCCCGCATGGCCGCGCGGAACGTCGTGGTCCGGCTGCTGCCGGCCATCGAGGGCCTGGGATCGTGCACGCTGATCGCCAGCGACAAGACCGGCACGTTGACACGCAACGAGCTGATGGTCCGGCGCATCGTCCTCCCCGGCGGCAGCCCGCTGACGGTGAGGGGCGAGGGGTATCGACCCACCGGCACCATCCGCCGGGAGGACGGCGCGGACCCGACCCCCGAGCAGTCGGCGGCGCTGCGGCGTCTGGCCGCCTGCGGCCTCCTGTGCAACGACGCGGGCTACCGGCCGGGCGACGACGGCCGGGTCGAGCACTTCGGCGACACCGTCGACGTGGCCCTGCAGGCCCTGGGAGCCAAGCTCGGCCTGCGGCGCGACGACCTGCTCGCGGAGCGGCCGGAACGGACCGTCGTTCCGTTCGAGTCGACGCGGCGCTTCGCGGCCGCCGTCCACGAGACGACGGGCCGACCGGTCGCCTACGTCAAGGGCGCGGCCGAGACGGTCCTGCCGATGTGCGGCGGCCACGTCGATCGCGGCGCCGTGCTGGCCGCGGTCGAAGCGTTGGCCCGCGACGGTTACCGCGTGCTGGCGCTGGCCGACGGCGACGGCGACGGGTTCGACCCGGAGGGCCGGGACGGCCCGCGGCAGCTCGATTTTCTCGGTCTGGTGGCGCTGATGGACCCCGTGCGCGCCGAGGCGCCGGCGGCGGTGGCCCGTTGCCAGGCGGCCGGCATCACCGTCTGCATGGTCACCGGCGATCACCCCGCGACGGCCCTGGCCATCGGCCGCGAGGCGGGCGTGGCGCAGTCGCCGGCCCAGGTGATTACCGGCAGCGAGCTCGCCGGCCTGCCCGCCGATGCCGATCTGGCCGCCCTGAACAAGCGCATCTTCGCCCGCGTCGAGCCGGCGCAGAAGACCTGGATCGTGCAGCGGCTGCAGGCGGCCGGTCAGATCGTGGCGGTGACCGGCGACGGCGTGAACGATGCGCCGGCGCTGCACGCCGCCGACATCGGCGTCGCCATGGGCGGGGTGGGCACCGACGCCGCGCGCGGCGCGGCCGACCTGATTCTGACCGACGACGACTTCGCCTCGCTCGTCGCCGGCGTCGAGGAAGGCCGGGTCGCCTACGCCAACGTCCGCAAGGTGGTGGTGCTGCTGATCAGCACCGGCGTGGGCGAGCTGGTGCTGGTGACCCTGGCGATCCTCGCCGGCCTGCCGCTGCCGCTGTTCCCGTTGCAGTTGCTCTGGCTGAACCTGGTGTCCAACGGCATTCAGGACGTGGCGCTGGCGTTCGAGAAGGCGGAGCCCGGCGTGCTGGCGCGGCCGCCGCGGCCGCCGCGCGAGGCCATCTTCGACCGCCGCATGATCGAGCAGGTGACGGTCGCCGGCGGCTTCATGGGCCTGGCCGCCTTCGCCATGTTCGCCGGCGCGCTCCATGCCGGCCTCAGCGAGTTCGACGCCCGCAACCTGCTGCTGCTGATGATGATCTCGTTCGAGAACGTGCAGGTCTTCAACAGCCGTTCCGAGACGCTGTCGGCGTTCCGGGTACCGTTGCGCAACAACCGCTTCGTGGTGCTGGCGGTGGTGGCCGCCCAGGCGGTGCACGTCGCGGCCATGCACCTGCCGGGCCTCAGCGCAACCCTCGACGTGGCGCCGGTCGACGTCTGGCGCTGGCTGGCCGTGGCCGGCAGCGCGTTGTCGCTGCTGGCCGTGGTCGAGCTCTACAAGTGGCTGCGCCCGCGGCCGGCGGCGTAGCCGCGTGCGACGGAGTCGCCGCCGGCCGCGCCGCCCGTCGGGTCCGGCGATGGCCACCGCCGGGCGCGACGGGCTATCGAGACCGCCGTCACATACCCCCGGCTGCCGATTCCGGTCGGACCGTCCTGACCGCGAGACTGCCGGCGGGAAGACCACGATGACAGCCGCGAACAGCCTTTCCCTCACCAGCACCGAGCGCCACTCCACGTGGCCATCGTGCTGAAGTCCGGCGTCGCGTCGCGTCGCGCCGCGCCCGAAGGGCGCCGGCGGACGTCGATGCACCCGCCTGACAGGGCGTGACGATCCGCCCGCGCGGCGTCGCGGGCCTCCGACCGTTCCTGCCCGTTCCTCCGCACCCGCCGTCGGTGCGAGTGCGGGATCTTCCCCGCCGGGCCTCGCCAATTCCCGCAATCGAGTGCGCGTCGCGCGTCGGTAGCGGGCTCGCAGGCACCGCGCCAAATTCCCGCAATCGAGTGCTCGTCGCGCCGTCGGTAGCGGGCTCGCAGACACCGCTACGTCGATCCGGGCCTGTTGGATCGAGGCTTGCACGCATTCATGCGGGTGGGGCGATCGGTCCCGCTGCCGTCCGTCCGCGGGCTCGACATCCTGAAACCCCGAAGGAGAGACGATGACCAGCCGGTCGTACAGGTTCATTCGGTTTCTCGACGATCCCCGCGGTGGTGGGAGCCGCCCGGGCGTCGGAGCGGCTCCGCGCGGGGGAGAGCATTACCGTCTGCTGCGCTCAGGGAGAGAGCGGCAGGATCTTCAGGGGGGTGCTTCCCTTCGAGGTGAGGAAGACGGACCTCGGCGCCCTGAAGCGGCCCGTCACCAAGGTCATGATCAACATCGGGAATCCCGAGGTCGCCTTTCGAACCAGCCGCCTCCCCAACGACGGCGTGGGACTCGCGCGCATGGAGTTCATCATCAGCTCCTGCATCGAGGTCCATCCGATGGCGCTCCTGCATCCCGACCGGGTCGAGGACCGCCGGGAACGAGACGCCATCGCGCTCCTGACGCGCGGCTACGCGAAGGGCTCGGACTTCTTCGTCGAGAAGCTGTCGGAGGGAATCGGACCATTGCCGCCGCGTTCCATCCGAAACCGGTCATCGTCCGGATGTCCGACTTCAAGACCAACGAGTACGCGCGGCTACTGGGCGGCAAGGCGTTCGAGACGCCGGAGAACAACCCGACGCTCGGCTTCCGGGGCGCGTCGCGGTACGCGCACCCCGCCTACGCCGAGGGCTTCGCGCTGGAATGCGCGGCCATCCGCCGCGTGCGCCATGAGATGGGCTTGAAGAACACGAGAATCATGATTCCGTTCTGCCGTCGCGTCGAGGAGACCGAGAAGGTGACTGGCGTCCTGGCGGAGCAGGGGCTGCGGCGCGGCGAGGACGGCCTGGAGATCCACGTCATGTGCGAGATTCCCAACAACGTGCTGCAGATCGACGCCTTCTCCCGGTTCTTCGACGGATTCTCGATCGGTTCCAACGATCTGACCCAGCTCGTGCTGGGCGTGGATCGAGACTCAGAGACCGTGTCGTTCGACTATGACGAACGGGACGCCGGCGTCCTCGAGATGATTCGGCTGGCGGTGGAGGGCGCGCGAAGGAACGGCCGCCATTCGGGCATCTGCGGCCAAGCCCCGTCAGACTACCCGGAAATCGCCGAGTTCCTCCTGCGCACGGGAATCGACTCCATCAGCCTGAATCCCGACGGCGTCCTGAAGACCACGCTGGCCATCCTGGAAATCGAACAGGAGCTGGCGCGGCGGCAGCCGGCGAGAGCTTAAGCCCGCGAATCGTCGCGCTTGGCTGCGCCCGCGCGTCGCCGAGCTCCCGGCCGTGACGCCGGGCCCACGCTCGCATGCACACTTGTCGCGTCTCTTGTCGCACTCCGTGCGCGCGCCTGCCACGCCGGCTCGTCCATCTACTTCGTGACGACGGTCTCGATCCCTCCGTCGCGTCGGGCGATGGCCATCGAAACGTCGTCGCCGCTGCGTTGGAAGACGAGGTCGATGGTCCCGGCCCCGACGGCCAGGTTGTGCACGCGCAGCTCGCCGATCGACGCGGGCAGGACCGGCCTCGAGCAGGACACGCATCCGGCGGACGCGTCGATCGACAGGCCGAGGCACGCCTGCAGGAGCAGGAACGCCGAGGCCGACGCCCAGGCCTGCGGCGCGCAGGCGGTCGGATACAGCGTGGGCCCCGCGGCCGGGCAGCGGTCGAACCCGCAGAACAGCTCCGGCAGACGGGCGAGGTCCATGAACGCGCCCGCGTCGAACAACCCCTGCAGGACGCGGGCCGTCGCCGCCCGCAAGCCGTAGCGGCTGAACCCCATGGCGATGAGCGCGTTGTCGTGCGGCCAGACCGATCCGTTGTGATACGACATCGGGTTGAAGGCGCGCTCGGTCGAGGCCAGCGTGCGGATGCCCCACCCCGTGAAGAAGCTCTCGCCGAGCAACTGCTCGGCGACCTGCGCGGCGCGCTCGGACGCGGCGATCCCGGTATAGAGGCACTGGCCGGCATTCGACGCGCGCACCCGGCACTGCCGCTTCGCGCCGTCGAGGGCCATCGCGTAGGACCCGATCGCGTCGCACCAGAACGCCTTCTCGAATCGGTGCCGCAGCGCCGCGGCACGGAGGGTCTGCCGCGCGGCCAACTCGTCGTACCCCAGCCGGGACGCCAGGCGGGCCATGCCGCAGCGGGCGGCGTACGCGTACCCCTGGACCTCGCACAGCGCGATCGGCCCCTCGGCGGGGGCTCCGTCGGCGTGACACACCGCGTCGGCCGAGTCCTTCCAGCCCTGGTGGTACAGGCCCCGCTCGTTCGGCACGTACTCGATGAACCCGTCGCCGTCCTTGTCGCCGTGCACCTCCATCCACTCGAGCGCGCGTTCCGCCGCCGGCCAGAGGCGCCGGACGAAGGCGAGGTCACCGGAGCGCTCGGCATACGCCGCCAGCAGCATCAGGAACAACGGCGTCGCGTCGACGCTGCCATAGTAACGACCGAATGGAATCTCCTTCGTGGCCGCGAGCTCCCCGGCCCTCGTCTCGTGGAGGATCTTGCCCGGCTCGGCGTCGGCGTCGCCGTCGTTCCCCATCGCCTGGTGCGCCGCCAGGTACGCGAGCACGCCCCTCGCAATCACCGGATCGATCCACAGGCTCTCGAGCGCGGTGATCAGCCCGTCCCGCCCGAACACGGTGCAGAACCACGGTACGCCGGCGTACGGGTACGGTCCGGTCTTCTTGTCGGTGAGCAGCAGGTGGACGTCGGCGAACGACCGTTCCAACCACTCGTTGAGCTGCTCGTTGCTGCTGTCGATTCGGCCGGCCCGGCATCGCGCACGATTCGACGCCCGCACCGCGGCCGCATGAACGGGGTCGAACTCCCCCACCGTCGGCGCCTCGCGCCCGACCCGGCAGCTCACCGTCACATCGAGGGTGACCGCCTCCCGGGGAGCGAGCTCGACCTTCCATGTCGCGCAGGCCGCGGTCAGCTTCACCGGGCGGGGCGAGAAGCGAAAGCCCGCGCACCGGGTGACCCCGTCGAGGCCGGTGTAGCCGAGCGTCACGCGCGCGCCTTCCAGCACCGGCGCGACCGCCGTGCCGCGCCGCGCCCGCTCGAACCCGCGCACCTCGAAGATGTCGTGAAAGTCGGCCGCGAACCGGACGCGCACGCCGGCCGTCCGGCGCTCGGTCGTGTGATTCCGCAGCCGCAGCCGCTCGTAGCAGACGCCGGCGCGAAGAAACACCGACCGGAACACGTGTATCGATTGGCGCGGCACGTAGAGGTGACCGTCGCGGTAGACATCCGCGTTCGTCAGGTCGGCGACGAGCAGCCCGGTGTCCTCCTCGACGCCCGAGCTCAGCAGCATCGGCCGCAGGCCGTCGCACTCGATCTCCAGGCGGCTGACGAACCGGGTCCCCTCGTGGTAGACGCCCTGCTCTCCGCCCGCGGCGGCGCGGATGTCTCCGCCGCGATCGAGAACCGCGAACGAGTCGGCGTGCTTGAGGACGAAGGTCCGGTCGTCGATGCGCGACGAGGTCGCGAG
Source organism: Vicinamibacterales bacterium (assembly GCA_965261285.1). Taxonomy (GTDB): domain Bacteria; phylum Acidobacteriota; class Vicinamibacteria; order Vicinamibacterales; family UBA8438; genus JAJEEA01. The sequence goes on from OZ253457.1 coordinate 2,760,579, forward strand.
GATGTACTGGCTGCCGACCTGAATCTCGCTCACGGGCATGTCGCTCGGGTCGGAACCCACCTCACGCGGCGACCGTCGATCGGGGCTCGTTCGCTCTCGATTCGAGCCCCCGCGCCGCGCGCTCCGTCAACGTCCGGTACAGACGTTCGTAGTCGGCGGTCATGCGCTCGACGGAGAAGCGCTCTTCCGCCGAACGGCGGCAGGCGGTCCGGTCGAGACCCCCGACCCGCCGGATCGCCTCCACGACGGCGTCATCGTCGTCGCAGATGAACCCGTCCCGGCCGTGGGTCACGACCTCCGGCGTCGAGCCGCAGCGGCGCGTGATGACCGGCGTCCCGCAGGCCAGCGCCTCGACCATGGCCAGCCCGAACGGCTCCGGCCACAGGATGGGGAACAACAGCGCGACGGCGTGCCGCAGGAGCTCGACCTTGGCCGCCTCGTCGACCTCGCCCGCGAACTCGACGAGCGGGTGCGCGAGTCGGGGGCGCACGACCTCGTCGAAGTACGGGCGGTCGGCATGGTCGACCTTGGCCGCGAGAATCAGCCTCACGCCGGCGCGCACCGCGGCGTCGATGGCCACGTGCGGCCGTTTCTCCGGCGACATGCGTCCGAGGAAGACGAAGTAGCCGCCGTCACCGGGCCCGGGCGCGTAACCGTCCAGCGGCAGGCCATGATAGATGTTGGCCGCCCACCTCGCCGCCCGGGCCGGCGCGCGCTGCGACCGGCTGATCGACACCAGCGGATGATCGCCGTGGTGCGCCAGCAGCTCGGCGCACCCCGGGCCGTCGAGGCGGCCGTGCATGGTGCTGAGCATCGGCGTCGTCGCGCCGCGGCAGGCGGCCAGCCCCAGCGCGTCGAGGTGCAGGTGCACGACGTCGAACTCGGTGGCGCGCGCGAGCGCCTGGCTGGCCTGCAGGCAGTGCCAGGCGAGGAGGTCGTAGCGGTCGCTGCCGCACCGAACCGGGCGTTCCACCACCGGCACCAGCGTCGCGGAAGTCCGCGACGTTCCCGCCGCGAACAGCGTCACGTCGTGGCCGCGACGCACCAGCTCTTCGGTGAGCCACGAGACGACGCGTTCGGTGCCGCCGTACTCTCGCGGCGGCACCGATTCCGCGAGCGGGGCGACCTGGGCAATCCGCACCGTCCTGCTCCTCTCTCCTGCGGTGCAACCGGCGCTCGCGGGGCCCGCTCACGCTCGAGGCAATCGCCGCGAGTACGCTCCGTCGACGGATCGGCGCAGGAATCCGACCTCGACGAACGTCTCGAGAATGATCTCCAGCTCGGTTCGGTCCAAATGCCAGTGGTCCTCGGCCTGCCGCAGCGTCACCCGCAGGTCGGACGCGTCGCTGAACTCCGATCGAATGAGCTGGAGCCACTCTTCCAGAGGGCCTGGCTCGGTCATCGTCGACTCACCTACTTGCGTAGCCGGGCCGCCGGCTGCGGTGTATTTGAGGTACGTGCACTTAAGCAAGGCGCATGCCAGCTCGAACGAGGCGCCGCCGTGCCTGCCCGTTGAAGGGCCTGCACGTCCGCGCACCGCCGCCACAGCCCGGCTTTCCTTCTCCGACGCCCTGGAGAACGAACCCTCGCACGTCCGCGCACCGCCACCCCCGGATGCCGAGGGGAGGGAGCTCGAAGAGGCCCGCACCCCACGGACGTCACGCGATCCGCGACGCGAGCGCCGCCCGGTCCCTCCGAGCTGCCCGCGTTCGGCGTGTCGGGGAATCCTCGCGGTCGAGTGGGGAAAAGCCCGCGCCCGCCGATCCTGCCCGCTCCGACCCGGCTCGGCCATGCCCTTCAGACCCGCGCGCGAGCCGCGCGCAACCCATGTCCCCAGATTGGCACGACACTTGCTGTTCACTTACGGGCGAGTGGGTCACGTTCACCGAAGACCGACCTGGGCTCGCGTATCGACGCCGCCCGCGGGACATCACGATGACAGCCCCGGACAGTTGCCTGCTCGGCACCGCCGAGCGCCCGCTTCGCGTCGCCATCGTCGGGTCGGGCCCCGCCGGCTTCTACACGGCCGGCGCGCTCTTCCATCAGAACGGCGTGCACCTGCGCGTCGACATGTTCGAGCGCGTGGCGATGCCCTACGGGCTCGTGCGGTACGGCGTCGCTCCGGATCACCAGCGCATCAAGCGGGTCGTTCGCAGCTTCGAGGCGACGGCGCGCGACCCCCGCTTCCGGTTCTTCGGCAACGTCGACGTGGGGCGGGACCTCCCCGTGAGGGTGCTCCGCGACCACTACGATCAGATCGTCTACGCCTTCGGCTGCTCGGCCGACCGCCGGCTGGGCATTCCCGGCGAGGACCTGCCGGGCAGTCACACCGCCCGGGTCTTCGTGGGCTGGTACAACGCGCATCCCGAGCACTGCCGCCGACGGTTCGATCTCACCGGCCGGCGCGTCGCGGTGGTGGGCGCCGGCAACGTCGCTCTCGACGTGACCCGGATGCTCGTCAAGGACCCGGAGGAGCTGGCCTCGACCGACATCGCCGACTACGCGCTCGACGCGCTGCGCAAGAGTCGGGTGAGGGAAGTCCTGATCCTGGGGCGCCGGGGTCCGGCCCAGGCCCGGTTCACGACCCGGGAGATCCGGGCGATCGGGAGCCTGCCCGACGTCGATCTGGTGGTGAGGCCCGAGGGTCTGCCCCCGGACCAGCCTTCCCGCTCGCGACTTGAGAAGCGCGGTCCCGCTCACCGCAACCTGCAGTACCTCGCCGAGCGGATGCGGCTCGGGCCCCAGGGGGCGGCGCGCCGCGTCGTGCTGCGCTTCCTGGCGTCGCCGCGCGAGATCATCGCCATCGGGGGGAGGGTCGGCGCGATACGGGTCGAACGCAATCGGCTGGTGGTCGACGAGCAGGGAAACACCCGGCCCGTGGGAACGGGAATCTCCGACGTCGTGCCCGTCGATCTCGTGCTCCGGTCCGTGGGCTACCGCGGCGTCCGTCTTCCCGGCGTCCCGTTCGATGACCGGAAGGGCGTCATACCCAGCGCCGCCGGACGCGTCCTGCGCGGGCCCGGCCAGGCGAACGACACGGGCGAGTACGTGGCGGGCTGGATAAAGCGCGGGCCCGTCGGCCTCATCGGCGCCAACCGGAAGGACTCGGCGGAGACCGTCGGCAGCATGATGGAGGACATCCGGGGCAGGAAGGCCCGACCCGCTCCCGAGAACGCCGATCACGCCGTGCGGCGCTTCCTCCTGCGCCGCGGAATCCGACCGATCAGCTTCATCGACTGGAATGCCATCGACCGGGCGGAGCAGGAACGGGGCCGGCGGCAAGGCAAGCCGAGGGAGAAGGTGGTCGATCCCGCGGACGTGAGCTCGCTGTTGGACCGGCGCCGCCACCCGGCGTCGGCGCCGTAGATGGATGGAGCTGCGGGGCGCCGTTTCGACGGGCGCAGGGGCCATCGAAAGCGCCGTCATTCCCCGCCGCTTCCGCGCTCCCGGGGGGAGGGTCGATTCTCCGCCGTCTACCGGCGAGCCGGTTGCGCCGCTTCCGCGCTCCCGGGGGGAAGGTGCGGCGCCCGCGTCTGCCGTTCCGCCGATGCGAGGACTGGAGTGACCGAGAAGCCGAGCCGGATCATCGAAAGAGAGCAGCTTCGAGCACTGTTCGATGCACTGCGCGCACAAGGCATGGTGACCGTCGGACCCACCTTGCGGGACGGGGCGATCGTCTACGACGAGCTGACGTCGATCGACGATCTTCCGGCCGGCTGGTCAGACCGGCAGGAGGCCGGCACCTACCGCGTCCTGAAGCGCAGCGACGAGGCGTTGTTCGGGTACAACGTCGGCCCGCATTCCTGGAAACAGTTCCTTCACCCTCCGGCGCTGCGGCTGTTGCGCATCGAATCCGTCGGCGGGAGTCTCGAGTTCACCCCCGAAGAGCCGGCGGCCCCGACCTACGCCTTCATCGGGGTCCGCGCCTGCGAGCTGCAGGCGATGGCGGTCCAGGACCGCGTGTTCCTCGGTGGCCGGCACTGCGACGCGAGCTACCGCGCCCGGCGCGAGGCCGCGTTCATCGTCGCGGTCAACTGCGGACAGGCCGCCGGCACTTGCTTCTGCGCGTCGATGGGCGCCGGGCCCAAGGCCACCGACGGGTTCGATCTGTCGCTCACGGAGATCGTCGAGCAGGACGGGCACCGCTTCCTCGTGGAGGTGGGCTCGGAACGCGGGGCCGCGCTGCTGCGGGAGGTCCCGCACCGCGAAGCCAGCGACGGGGAAGCAGCCACCGCGGCCCGGATCGTCCGGAAGACCGCGGAGCAGATGGGCCGCCGCCTGGAGACGGCCGACGTCAAGGACGTGCTCTATCGCAACCAGGACGCCCCGCGATGGGAGGAGGTGGCCTCCCGATGCCTGGCCTGCGCCAACTGCACCATGGTCTGCCCGACCTGCTTCTGCACGACGGTCGAGGACGTCACCGACCTCGACGGCACCCACGCCGAGCGGTGGAGGCGATGGGACTCCTGCTTCACGCTCGACTTCTCCTACATTCACGGCGGCAGCGTCCGCAGCTCGACCGCGGCCCGCTACCGCCAGTGGCTGAGCCACAAGCTCGCGACCTGGATCGACCAGTTCGGCAGCTCGGGCTGCGTCGGCTGCGGCCGTTGCATCACCTGGTGTCCGGTGGGCATCGATCTCACGGAAGAGGTGGCGGCCATCCGCGCGAGCGAGGCAGGGACCGTCGAGGAGGGACCCGATGCACGAGGCTGACCCGGTCGGATCCCGTCTCGGCCCCGTGCCGGCTCCGGTATCGCCTCCGCCCGTGGCGCCGATGCTGCCCGCCGCGTATCGCGTGTCGCGCGTTCGCCGCGAGACGCACGATACGCGCACGCTCGAGATCGATGCCGGAGACCGCGGATTCTCCTTTCTTCCGGGCCAGTTCAACATGCTCTACGCCTTCGGCAAGGGCGAGGCGCCGATCTCCGTCAGCGGCGATCCCGCCCGGCCCGAACGCCTCGTTCATACGGTGCGCGCGGTCGGCGCGGTCAGCCGCGCCCTGACCGCCCTGAAGACCGGCGAGATGCTGGGCGTGCGCGGGCCCTTCGGCTCGCCCTGGCCGGTGCGTGAAGCGGAGACGCGCGACGTCGTGCTCGTCGCCGGCGGCATCGGCCTCGCGCCGCTGCGGCCGGCGCTGCATGCGCTGCTCGGCGCGCGCGGCCGGTTCGGTCGGATCGTCCTGCTCTACGGCGCCCGCACGCCGCGCGACCTGCTGTACCGGAACGAGCTGCGCCGCTGGGGCGGTCGCCCCGACCTGCAGATCGAGGTCACCGTGGACAGCGGCGACGGCGCCTGGGGCGGGCACGTGGGGGTGGTCACGACCCTGCTCGCCCGGGCCGGGTTCGATCCCGATTGCTCGGTGGCCATGGTCTGCGGGCCGGAGGTCATGATGCGGTTCGTGGTGCGGGAGCTGCTCGACCGCGGCATGAGCCCGGCCGACGTATACGTCTCGATGGAGCGCAACATGAAATGCGCGGTCGGCCACTGCGGGCGCTGTCAGTTCGGGCCCGAGCTCGTCTGTCGGGACGGTCCGGTCTTCCCCTTCGACCGGATCGCCGACATCTTCGGCAGACCGGAGATCTGAATGGCCCGCAAGCCCAGGCTCGCGGTGTGGAAGTTCGCCTCGTGCGACGGCTGCCAGTTGAGCCTGCTCGATTGCGAGGACGAGCTCCTGACCATCGCCGGGAGGGTGGAGATCGCCCATTTCCCCGAGGCTTCCCGCGCCGTCGCGAGGGGTCCGTACGACATCTCGCTCGTCGAGGGATCGGTCACCACCCCCCGCGACGCCGAGCGCATCCAGCAGGTGCGGCGGGCCTCGCGCTTCCTCGCGACCATCGGGGCGTGCGCCACCGCCGGCGGCATTCAGGCCTTGCGCAACTTCCAGGACGTCGAGGAGTTCACCTCGATCGTCTACGCCCGTCCCGATTACATCAGCACCCTCGACAAGTCGACGCCCATCGCCGACCACGTGCGCGTCGACTTCGAGCTGCGCGGCTGCCCCATCGACAAGGGCCAGTTGCTCGAGCTGCTGAGCGCCTGCCTGCACGGCCGACGCCCCAACATCCCCACCTGCAGCGTGTGCGTGGAATGCAAGCGGCGGGGCACGCCCTGCGTCATGGTCTCCCGAGGCACGCCGTGTCTCGGGCCGGTCACCCAGGCCGGATGCGGCGCGCTCTGCCCCGCCTTCAATCGCGGCTGCTACGGCTGCTTCGGGCCCATGGAGAGCCCGAATACCCGTTCCATGAGCCGGGCCTGGATCGCGCTCGGGTCGAACCGGACGGACGTGGTTCGGGCGTTTCGAGGATTCAACGCCTTCGCCGGGCCCTTTCGCCGGGAGAGCGAGCGGCATGAAGAGTAAGACGATCAAGGTCGACTACCTCGCCCGCGTCGAGGGAGAGGGCTCGATCTACATCAAGCTGAAGGGCGGAGCCGTGGAGGACGTGCAGCTCAGGATCTTCGAGCCGCCGCGGTTCTTCGAGGCGTTGCGCGCGGCCGCGACTTCACCGAGGCCCCGGACATCACCTCCCGCATCTGCGGCATCTGCCCCATCGCCTATCTGCTGGGCGCCTCCAGGGCCATGGAGGACGCGTGCGGGGTGGAGGTCCCCGCCTCCCTCGATCGGCTGCGGCGGCTCATCTACTGCGGCGAGTGGATCGAGAGTCACGCGCTCCACCTCTTCATGCTGCACGCCCCCGACTTTCTCGGCTATCAGGACGCGGTGCAGATGGCCCGCGACCACCCCGAGCTCGTCCGGCGGGGCCTGCGCATCAAGCAGATCGGCAACCGCATCATGGCGCTTCTGGGCGGTCGCGAGATCCACCCCGTCAACCTGCGGGTCGGCGGCTTCTTCAAGGTGCCGGGGAAGGCCGCGCTGAAGGCTCTCCGGGACGATCTCCACTGGGGCCTGGACGCCGCCCGGGAGACGGTCCGTTGGGCGGCCACGTTGCCCTTTCCGGAGTTCGAGCAGGAGTACGAGTTCGTGGCCCTGAGCGACGAGGAGGAGTATGCGATCGTCAACGGACGGCTGAGGTCGAACCAGGGCATCGACTGCGCCCGTGCATCTCCTGCTCGGCCCACTTTCTCACCCTGGAGGTCGACCGATCGTGAGCACGGAGTCCGCCATCGTCGTCATCGGCATGGGCAATCCGCTCCGGCGTGACGACGGCGTCGGGGTGCTCGTGGCCCGGCAGGCGGCGGCCCGGGTCGAGCCCGGCGTCGAGGTACGCATCCAGGCCGGCGGCGGCCTGAGTTTGATGGACGCCTGGCAGGGAATGTCGGCCGCCGTGGTGGTGGATGCCGTCTCGTCGGGCGCCGCGCCCGGCACGGTGTCCCGCTTCGACGCGGGAGCCCGTCCCTTGCCGGAGCGGCTCGAGGCGACCGGCTCGACCCACGACTTCGGGCTGGGTCGCGCCGTCGAGCTGGCCCGCGCCATGGGGCGCCTCCCCGCGCGACTGGTCGTCATCGGCGTCGAAGGCGACGACTTCGGCCTGGGAAACGGCCTCTCGGGCCCCGTGGAGGCGGCGGTGGACAGGGCGGTGAACGCCGTGGTGCAGGAGGTCGCTCGACTGACCGCGCCCGGCGGTCGGCCGCGCGAGGACAGAACATGCATGAGCTCACCCTCGTCGCCGACCTGATGCGGAAGGTCGAGTCCATCGCCGCCGGCGAACGGGCCCCCAGGGTCCTGGCGGTGACCGTGAAGCTGGGCGCCCTGGCCCACATCTCGCCGGAGCATTTTCGCGACCACTTCGTCCAGGCCGCCCGAGGCACCGTCGCCGAGGACGCGCGGCTCTCGGTGGAGCTGTCGGAAGATGCCCGGGACCCGCATGCGCAGGAGATCCGGCTGGAGAGCGTCACCGTCGCGAAATGACCGCGGCCCGCGCCGGCCCGCCGGCGCGAAGGAGCCTGCCTGGATGGCATCGACACCGAATCGCGTTGTCCGCGCCCCGCAGCCCGTGGTGAAAGCCCGCGTTGCACCGAGAGCGGCGAGGCGCCCGCCTGACAAGGCGTGAGGAGGACGCATATTGGGCATATGCAACCGACGAACAACGCAGTCAGGCGGGGTGCATCGCCGCTCGAATGCAGCGGGGACTCTCACCACGGGCTGCCCGGGCGCGGACCCGGTTCAGCGGATGTGCATCGTCGTTCGCGGCGCCGTTCAGGGGATCGGGTTCCGGCCGTTCATCTACCGCCTGGCCCGGGAGCTGGAGCTGAACGGATGGGTGGTCAACGCGCCGTGGGGCGTTCTTCTCGAGGTGGAAGGCGGCAGTCGGCGGTTGGAGGTCTTTCTGGTGCGCCTCCACGAGGAGAGGCCCGCTCGCGCGTCCATTCAGACGTCTCTTCGACGCCGTGAGCGCGATCGTCGGACTGCGTCACCACTGCCGCTTCGAGGGGCAGGCGGCGATGGACCTGGAGTTCGCGGTGCGAAACGGGGTGGGCGCCGGCTACGAGTTCGCGCTCGTCGGCGAGCCGGGGGCCCCGGGCGGCGTCGTGGTCGACTGGCGGCCGCTGATTCTGCGGGTACTGGAGGACCAACGCGGTTGCGTACCCCTCGGGGACATCGCGGCGAGGTTTCACAACGCATTGGCCCGGCTGGTGGTCCGGGTGGCCCGTCTCCTCGGCGAAGATCGGGTCGTGCTGGCCGGCGGCTGCTTTCAGAACGTCCAACTGCTGCGAAGGGCCATCAGGGCCCTGCGCGAGGCGGGGCTCAGGCCCTACTGGCATCAGCGCATCCCGCCCAACGACGGCGGCATCGCCCTGGGTCAGGTCGTCGCCGCGGCCCGTTCGTTCATGGAGCCGGCGCGCCCAACCCCGCCGCGCGGCAACCCTGGAGGTCGGCATGTGCCTCGCCATTCCGGGTGAGCTGCTGTCGATGGCCGGTGACGGGCCGTTGACGCGTACCGGCCGGGTCAGCTTCGGCGGCATCGTCAAGGAGGTGAATCTGGCCTGCGTTCCGCACGCCCGACCCGGCGACTTCGTCACCGTCCACGTCGGCCTGGCCCTGAGCGTCGTGGACCCGGAGGAAGCGCAGCGGGTGTTCGAGTATCTCCGGGAGGTCGGCGAGCTCGCGCAACTGGAGGGCGAGCTCGCGCAACTGGAGGACGAGGAGTGAGGTTCCTCGACGAATACCGGGACCCCCGCGGCGCGCGCGAGTACGCCGCGTCGATCGATCGCCTGGTCTCCCGGCCCTGGACGTTGATGGAGGTGTGCGGCGGCCAGACCCATGCCATCGTCAGGTATGGCCTGGACCAACTGCTTCCCGACCGCATCCGCCTCGTGCACGGGCCCGGATGCCCGGTCTGCGTCACCCCCGTCGAGCTGATCGACAAGGCGGTGGAGATTGCCGCGCGCCCCGAGGTCATCTTCTGCTCCTTCGGCGACATGCTGCGGGTCCCCGGCAGCGCCTGCGATCTGCTGTCCGTGAAGGCGCGGGGCGGCGATGTGCGCGTTCTCTACTCGCCGCTCGACGCCCTCGGAATCGCCGTCGCCAATCCGGACCGGCAGGTGGTGTTCTTCGCGGTGGGATTCGAGACCACGGCGCCGGCCAACGCCCTCGCCGCGTATCGCGCGCGACGGGAGGGCATCGGCAACTTCTCGATGCTGGTCTCCCACGTGCTCGTCCCCCCGGCGATGGAGGCCATTCTCGACTCGCCCGGCAATCGGGTGCAGGCCTTCCTGGCCGCCGGCCACGTCTGCATGGTGATGGGATACACGGAGTACGAGCCCCTCGCGCGGAAGTACCGCGTCCCCATCGTGGTGACCGGATTCGAGCCCCTGGACATTCTCCAGGGGGTGCACATGGCCGTCAGGCAACTGGAAGAGGGGCGTGCGGAAGTGGAGAATCAATACGCCCGAACCGTCCGGCGGGAGGGGAATCCGACCGCGGTGCACCTCGTGCGGGACGTGTTTCGGATCGTGCGCCGCAAGTGGCGGGGGGTCGGCGAGATCGCGGCCAGCGGGCTGGGGCTGCGCCCGCCGTATGCCGATCTGGACGCGGAGACCCGCTTCGGCGTCGCCGGACGTTGCACCGAGGAGGCCGGCGAGTGCATCAGCGGGCTCGTCCTGCAGGGTCGGAAGAAGCCGACCGATTGCCCGGCCTTCGGCACCCGTTGCCGGCCCGAGCACCCGCTGGGAGCCACCATGGTCTCTGCCGAAGGCGCCTGCGCCGCCTACTACGCGCACCGGAGAATCGGAGCGGCGCCGTGAGCGCGGCGAGGAAGCCCGACTTCGCCCTTGCTTGTCCCCTTCCCGCCGGTGCGCCGGCCCAGGTCCTGCTGGGTCACGGGAGCGGGGGCAAGCTGACGGGCGACCTCATCGAGCGTCTGTTCCTCCCGGCCTTCGGGAACCGCCACCTGGAAGAGCGTCACGACGGCGCGGTGCTGGACTGCGGCGGGCGCAGGATTGCCTTCTCCACCGACTCCTACGTCGTCAATCCCATCTTCTTCCCCGGCGGCGACATCGGCTCGCTCGCCGTTCACGGCACGGCCAACGACCTGGCCATGTGCGGCGCCCGGCCGCTGTACCTGAGCTGCAGCTTCATCCTCGAAGAGGGCCTGGCGATGGAGACCCTCGCCCGCGTCGTCCACTCCATGCGCGAGGCCGCCCGCGAGGCCGGCGTGCAACTGGTCACCGGCGACACCAAGGTCGTCGACCGCGGCAAGGGGGACGGCGTGTTCATCAACACGGCCGGGATCGGCCTCGTCGAGTCTCCGGCCCCCATCGCGCCCCGATCCGTCCGCCCGGGCGACGCGGTGCTCGTCAGCGGCGACGTCGGGCGCCACGGCATGGCCGTCATGGCCGTCCGCGAAGGGCTCGAGTTCGAGTCCGCCATCGAGAGCGACAGTTGCTGCGTGGCCGGGATGGTGCTGGACCTGCTCGAGGCCGGGATCGAGGTCCATTGTCTTCGGGACCTGACGCGAGGCGGCCTGGCCGGCGCCCTGGTGGAGATCGCCGAAGCGACCGGGCTGGCGATCGAGATCGACGAAGCGTCGGTTCCCGTCAACGACGACGTGCGGGGCGCCTGCGAGATTCTCGGGCTGGATCCCTGCTACGCGGCGAACGAGGGCCGCTTCATCGCCTTCGTGCCCGCGCATCAGGCGGGGGCGGCCCTGCAGGTCATCGCATCGCATCGCCACGGCGCCCGGGCGAGCCGGATCGGCGAGGTCGGCCGGGGCACGTCGGGCACCGTGGCCGCCCGGAGCCCATTCGGAACGCGCCGCATCGTCGACCGTCCGAGCGGTGAGCAGCTCCCGAGGATATGCTGAGGCACGTGGGAGACGGGTGGACATCGGCGTCCCGTCCTCGCCGGCTGCATCAGGCTCCTGCGCGTGGCACCTGCCCGTCGCGTTCCTGTCGCATCGCGAGCACCGGCACGCGGGCCATGCGGCAGACACGCTCCGTCACCGCCCCCACGAGCAGCCACTCCGCAACCGTGGCCCCCCGGCTGCTCATGACGATGAGATCCACCTTCAGGTCGTCGGCCACGCGTGCGATCTCCGCCGCCGCATGCCCCTTCACCACGAGGCACCGAACGTCGGGCACGTCGCCGACCCAGGCGCGGAGCCGTTCTTCGGCGCGCTCGTGGGGATCGCCGCCCAGCTCGTAGCGGGCCCACGGCGGCAACGGCTCCATGACGTGGAGGACGCTGACCCTTCCCCGCCAGTGCGCGGCCAGGGCCAGGGCGTCATCGAGCCCGCGTCTGGAGCGATCGGAGAAGTCGACGGGAACGAGAAGCTCGCGGAACTCGTCCCCGGCAGGAACCGCTGCATCGGCCCGAACCGTCAGCACCGGGCACGAGGCCTCTCGCAGCACTCGCTCCGCGTTGCTCCCCAGGAGCAGGCGGCTGAGTCCACGACGGCCGTGCGTTCCCATGACGATCAGGTCGGCGTGCCGTTCCGCCGCCGTCTCCCTGATGGCGTCGTGGGCAAAGAACGTACGCGCCTCGACCAGCTCCACCGCCACCTGCGCGGCCGTCGGGTCCTTCGCCAGCGACCGCACCAGGCGGCGGGCGGTCGCGACGTACTCGTCGAGCGCGGTGCCCCTCTCGCTCGAGCTCGCGCCATGCACGACTTCGGCATGGAGGATCACGAGCGTCGCCCGGTGGGCGGTCGCGAACCGAGCCGCCACCTCAAGAGCACGCCCGGCGCTGTCCGAGCAATCGGTCGGATGCAGGATTGTGCTTACAGCCGGCACAGTCGACTCCCTTCGGTTCCGCGTGGTTTCCCCATATCGCCTCCCGCCCCGTCGTCATCGCCCGAAGCAAATCGAACACCTGCCGGGAGGACGGAGACACGTCGCGCTGCCCCCAGGCAAAAGCAATCTACATGCCAAGCCTGTCAGGTGATGAGCGGCCGGAGGTGCGGCAGGTCGCGATGCGCGGCCGCTCCCCAGGCGCCCATCATGCCGCAAGTCATCCGACGGCGGCAAACCTCGAGTGAGGCCGCCGCATCGCCGGTTCGATTCGAGCGGCCGGGGGGCGCCGGCCCACATTCCAACGCCAATCCGGAGACACCCTCGCGGAATCGTCCCTGCCCGACTGCGGAATTTCCCGCCGGCGGAACACGCGCACCGTCGCGTCCGGTCGGCATGCGCCGCAAGAGCCGGACCCTGACGAGGCGCAATATCAGGTGGATCGATACTTGCAAAGCAGGTTTCAAAGACGAGACAGGGAGGTCACACCATGGAAGCGACAGGCGAGAGGCGGCAGCAGAGCGGGGGTCAGCTCGTCCCGACGGGTTCCGACTGGTTCGCGAATCCCTTCGCGGGCATGCGGCGGCTCTCCGCCGAGATGGAGCGGTTCTTCGAGGGCATGCGGGGCAGGAGCTCCCGGCCCTGGCGCGACTCCGCGCTCCACGGCGCGTGGCTGCCCGACATCGAGGTGTTCGAGAAGAAGGGAAACCTCGTGGTGCGGGCGGACGTGCCCGGCATGACGAAGGACGACGTCACAGTGACCATCGCCGACGAGACGTTGACGATTGAAGGCGAGCGCAAGCTCGACGAGACGGACAAGGGCGAAGGCTATTATCGGTCGGAGCGCGCCTACGGCCAGTTCCATCGCTGTCTCGGGCTGCCGGACGGGGTCGACGCCGAGAAGGCGACGGCGAGCTTCAAGGACGGTGTCCTGGAAGTCACGATGCCGGCGCCGGCGCCCACGGAGAAACAGGGCCGCCGGCTGGACATCGCCGGCGCCTAGCAGCCCGCGGTGACCGGTGAGCGCGAGCGGCGGTCGGGGAAGTGCGGGATTCCGCGCAGGTCAGCCGGCGCCTCGCTCGTTGGCGCGGGCGTGCTTGCCCGACCGGCTCCGGGACGCCGACGGCGGGCTGGACGCCGCGGCAGGCAGGGTGAGCGCGAGGACCACGCCGCCTCCCTGTCGCGCGCCTGCGGTCAGCGTGCCGCCGTGCGCCTCGACGATGCGGCGGGCTATCGGCAGGCCGAGGCCGGTTCCTCGATGCTTCGTGGTGAAGAACGGCTGGAACGCCTTCCCGAGGTCATCGGGCGCGAGGTCCCGCCCGCGGTCGGCGACGGTCACCTCGCAGCGCCCGTCGAAGGTGGTGATGCCGACGTCGATCGCCCCGCGGCACCCCATCGCCTGGGCGGCATTGAGCAGCAGGTTCAGGAAGACACGGTGCATCTGCTCCCGGTCGAGCGGCACCGCCGGATCGGCCCCGGTGATCTCGATGGCGACGTCCGCGAGCGACCGGTCGCGGCGCAGGGCGCGGCCGGCCTCTTCGATGACGGCGCGCATCCTGTTCGGGGCCAGCGTCGGGTCCTTCGGGTGCGAGAAGACGAGCAGATCCTGCACCATGCTGTCGAGCGATGCGATGCGGTCCTGGATTTCGTCGAGGACCGGCCGATCGCGGCTGTCGGCGGGGAGCCGCGAGCCGACCACCTGGAGGGCCCCGCTGATGCCGGCGAGGGGGTTCTTGACCTCGTGAGCGACCACCGCCGACATCTCGCCGAGCCGCGCCAGGGTCTCCTGCCGCCGCAGCCTCGCCTCGGCTTCACGCTGCTTCGTGACTTCATGGCGAATCGCCATGTACTGATACGGCTTCCCGGCCGCGTCGACGAACGGCACGACGGTCGTGTCGACCCAATAGAAGGTGCCGTCCTTGGCGCGGTTTCTAATCTCGCCCTTCCAGATCCTGCCCCCGGCTATCGTCGTCCACATGTCCCGGAAGAACTCCTTGCCGTGGTATCCCGAGTTGACGATGCGATGGTCCTGCCCGAGCAGCTCCTCGCGGGAGTACTTCGAGATCTCGCAGAACTTGTCGTTGACGGCGGTGATCGCGCCGGCGACGTCGGTCGTCGCCACGATCGCGGACTGATCCAGCGCGAACTTCACGTCGCCGAGCTCCTTGAGGAGCCGCTCCCGGTTGACCGTGCTCCGTTCCTGTTCGGTGACGTCCGAGCCGGAGAGGACCATCCCGGCCACGCGCCGGTCCGCGAGGCGGATCGGCGCGGCCTGCCAGGCGACCAGCCGCTCGCCTCGAGACCGGCTGACGACGGGGCTCTCGAAGCGGCCCGCGTCGACGTCCGCGCCCGCCATGGTGCGCCTGAAGAGCGCGCGCATGGCTCTCCCCGCTCCCGGCGGGACGAACGTGTCGAACCAGTCCGCCCCGACGACGTCGGCCTCCTCGCGGCCGAGCATCTCGCAGCCGGTTCGGTTGATGTAGGATACGCGCCCCCGATTGTCGAGGGTCAGCAGCGTCAGGTCCGCAGCATCGTGATGTTCGTCCGACGTGCCTGCGGCGGGGAACGGCGGTGCGGCGCCCTTGGCGTCCACGGTGTTCTCCAGGGTCTTCTCGATGGCGGGCAGGTACCCATGCTACCGGTAGCGGCGTACCGCCGGCAACCGGCGACGGCCTGCTCGAGGGGATTCGAGGGCAGCGTAGCGGCGTACCACCGGCAACCGGCGAGGCCTGGTGGGGGGACTCGAGGGCGAAACCGCCTCGTCGCATCGAGACCGACATGGCGCTCCCAGAAGCCCACGCGTCGCCAGCCCACGGTCCGGGGCCCGGGTTGTACCGGCGCCCTCTCGTCTATAATCCGGCGGCGATGGAGCACGCTACCATCCTGGTCGTCGACGACGAGCAGTTGATCCGCTGGTCGCTCGCCGAGCACCTGTCGTCCGTGGGGCACACCACGATGGAGGCCGCGTCCGGCAAGGAGGCGCTGGCCCGGTTCGGCGGCAACGTCGATCTGGTGCTGCTCGACTACCGTCTCGGGGATACCACCGGCCTTCAGGTGCTCGGAGAGCTCCGCGAGCGGGACCCCGACGTCCCGGTCATCT
Organism: Vicinamibacterales bacterium; assembly: GCA_965261285.1. GTDB lineage: Bacteria > Acidobacteriota > Vicinamibacteria > Vicinamibacterales > UBA8438 > JAJEEA01. The sequence goes on from OZ253457.1 coordinate 2,775,865, forward strand.
TTCTCACGGCCGTCGGCGATGTCGATACGGCCGTCGAGGTGATGAAGCACGGCGCGTATCACTACGCCACCAAGCCCTTCCGCCTGGACGAGATCGTGCTGCTCGTCGAGAAGGCGCTCGAGACCACGCGGCTTCGCCGAGAGGTACGCGCGCTTCGCGCGAGCCAACGGGACCCGTACGGCCTCGACTGCATCATCGGCGCCTCGCCGGCCATCTCGGCGACGAGGGCGCTGCTCGCCAGGGTCGCGTCGAGTCCGGCCTCGACCGTGCTCCTGACCGGGGAGAGCGGCACGGGCAAGGACCTGGCGGCCAAGGTGATTCACTACACGAGCAGTCGCGCCGCCCGCGCCTTCATGAACATCACCTGCTCGGCCCTGACCGAGACGCTGCTCGAGAGCGAGCTGTTCGGCCATGAGCGCGGCGCGTTCACCGACGCGAGGCAGCAGCGACGCGGTCTGTTCGAGTCGGCCCATGGCGGAACCGTGTTTCTCGACGAGATCGGCGAGATGGCGCCGGCGCTGCAGTCGAAGCTCCTGCGGTTTCTCGAAGAGAAGACCTTCAAGCGGGTCGGCGGAGCCGACGACGTCCGCGTCGACGCCAGGGTGGTCGCGGCGACCAACCGCAGTCTCGAAGACAAGGTGCGCGACGGCACGTTTCGGGAGGATCTCTTCTATCGCCTGAACGTGCTGCCGGTGAAGCTCCCGCCATTGCGCGACCGGGCCGGCGACATCGCCATGCTCGCCCGGTTCTTCGTCGACGGGTTCAACCGCGAGTTCAAGAAGCAGGTGCGGGACCTGGCCCCCGACGCGCTCGAGGCGCTGCGCCGCCATGCGTGGCCCGGCAACGTGCGCGAGCTGCGCAACGTGGTCGAGCGCGCGGTTCTGCTCAGCGAGGGGGACTGCCTGACGGCAGAGCACTTCCCGGTGCCGCCGCCACGCGGCGGAGTCCCGGCCGACGTCAAGCTGCCGCCCGGCGGAGCGAGCCTCGAGGGCATCGAGCGCGATCTGGTGGCGCAGGCGCTCGACCGGACCGGCTGGAACCAGACGCGCGCGGCGGCCCTGCTCGGTCTGAATCGCGACCAGATCCGGTATCGTATCGAGAAGTTCGGACTGAAGAAGTAGCGCGGGCCGTCTTCCACACCAGTGTTCGTCACCGGCTGGAACCAGACGCGCGCGGCGGCGCCTGCTCGGTCCGAACCGCGACCAGATCCGCTATCGTATCGAGAAGTTCGGACTGAAGAGGTAGCGCGGGCCGTCTTCCCACACCCGTGGGCGTCCCCACCCCCGCGGCCGGAACCGGACCTCCGAAGCGCGGCCAGGTCTCTTGGGGTTCGCCGCGCATTCGCTGGCGCGAGTCTTGCACTGACTCTGCCGGGAGATTGCGTTTTCGATGACGTCCCGTCAACCGCCCGTCTCGGCGCCCGCTCCGGCGGTGCCCGTGGTCGACCAGGCCGACGTCATCGCCTGGCTGGCGACGCCGGCCCCCTACGGCGCGGGCGCCGAATCCGTGGAGCGCATCGACACCCACACCTCGGTCGTGTTCCTCGCCGGCGACAGGGTCTTCAAGCTCAAGCGCGCGGTCCGATTCGACTACCTGGACTACTCCACGCCGGAACGCCGACGCCGGTGCTGCCTCGAGGAGGTGCGCCTGAACCGCCGGACGGCGCCGCAGTTGTACCGCCGCGTGCGGACCGTCAGCCTCGCGCCGTCGGGCTCGCTCGCGCTCGACGGGCCCGGCCGCGCCATCGACTACCTCGTCGAGATGAAGCGGTTCGACGACGACGCGCAGCTCGACCGGCTCGCCGAGCGCGGCGCGCTCGACCTCCCGCTGATGCCGCGCCTGGCCGACGCGATCGCGGACCTGCACGACGTCGCCGAGCGGAGCTTCCGGCACGGCGGCCGGGACGGCTTGGCGGCCATTCTGCGAGGCGTTCGCCACGGCCTGCGCGCGGACGGGCCGGGGGTGCTCGATCGCGAGGCCGGCGAGCGCTGGGCGGAGGCGACCTTCAGGACGCTGGACGGCCGGGCCGATCTGCTCGATGCGCGGCGGGCGTCCGGTCTGGTGCGTCGCGGCCACGGCGATCTCCATCTGCGCAACATCTGCCTGCTCCGCGGGCAGCCGGTGTTGTTCGACTGCATCGAGTTCAACCCCAATTTCGCGTGCGCGGACGTGATGTACGACGTGGCGTTCCTGCTGATGGACCTCCTCCATCGGGGTCTCGCGACGCACGCGAACGCGGTGCTCAATCGGTACATCGAGCGCACGGACGACGTCGCCGGCCTGGCCCTGCTGCCCCTCTTCCTGTCGACGCGCGCCGCCATCCGGGCCAGGACCCAGGCGACCGCGGTCGGCGTGCAGCGCCGCGCCGCGGAGGCGGCCGCGCTCCGCGCCGAGGCGCAGGGGTACCTCGACCTCGCCCGGGAGCTGATCGCGCCGCGCACGCCGCGCCTCGTCGCGGTCGGCGGGCCATCGGGATCCGGAAAGACCACCCTCGCGCGGCGCTTGGCCGCATCGGTCGGACCGCCCCCCGGCGCCCTCGTCCTTCGCAGCGACGTCGAACGCAAGCGCCGGCTCGGCGTCCCGGCCGAGCGGCGTCTGGGCCCGGACGGGTACCAGGAGGGCGTGACCCGGGACGTGTACCGCCACCTTGCCGAGCGGGCCGACGCCGTGCTCGGGGCCGGCCACGGCGTCATCGTCGACGCGGTCTTCGGGGATCCGGGCGACCGGGCCGCCATGCAGGACGTCGCCCGCGCGAACGGCGTGCGGTTCGACGGCCTCTGGCTCGCCGCGCCTCTCGACACCCTGCGGGCCCGCATCGACGCGCGCGTCGGCGACGCGTCCGACGCCACCGCCGAGGTGGCGGCCCGTCAGGTGCGAGAGACGCGCGCGCCCGACTCCTGGTCCACCCTCGACGCGGCAGGTGACGCGGCCGCGGTGTGGCGCGCGGCCCGCCACGTCATCGATTGTCATGGAGGTGCACGATGACGAAGTCGATCGAAACGCCGCGCCGTACCACGGCGGACGATTCCGGACGCGGCGGGCGCGGCCCGCGGAAGACGGATGCGGCCGGCCGGCCCGCCCCCGGGAAGGAAGCTCGGGGCGCCGGCCTGCAGGTGGCCGACGTGATGATGACGTTGGCCGGCGCACGCGGTCATCGTGCCTGGCTTTCGACGAACCACGCGATGCCCGCGCCGGTCGCGTAGGCCACGGCCGCCACCAGCGCCCCGAGCCCGAGCATCTCCAGGCCACTGACCCACCACCGGCTCGCGGTCACGAACGACCGCGCGGCGCCCACGCCGAACTGCGCGCCGAGGGCCAGGACGAGAGCGAGGAAGAACCGATCCTCGGCACCGGGAACCAGGTAGGGGACGAGCGGCACGGCTCCCGCGACGACGAACGCCAGGAACGTCGCGAAGCCGTGACGTGCCGGCCGCGCCTCTTCCTCGGGCCGCCGCTGCCGCTCGAGCGCGCTCTCGCGCGCGCGAATGCTGAGGTAGTTGCCGACGCCCATCGACAACCCGTCGGCGAGAAGATTGGCCATCCCCACGATGACCACCGTCGTCGCCGACAACGCCCCCCCGGTCACCCCGGCAACCACGGCAAACGTCGTGAGGATCCCGTCGTTCGCGCCGTACACGAGGTCCCCGACGTAATGCTGCGCGGTTTCGTAGAACCCGCGGGGATCGACGTGACTCGACGGGCGCGTGGGCCCCGGCGGCGGAGACGCGGGCTCGCTCGCCACTAGGTCGCGCTTTCGGTGGGCATTTCGAACGCGTGGTCGGGCTTTCTCACCGTGAGCACCGGGCAGGGCGCCTTCCGGACCACCTTCTCGGCCACGTTGCCGAGCAGCATGTGCTTGACCGGGCCGCGGCCATGCGTCCCCATCACGATCAGATCGATCGCGTGGCTGCCGGCGTACCGGACGATCTCGACGAACGGGTGACCGACGCGTATCGCGCGCTCGGTCCTGACGACGTTCGGTGCAAGCTCCCCGAGGCGCCGCTCCGCGTCGGCGGTCCACGTCTCGAGCAGGTTCGGGATCGCGATGCCCGGGGCATCGCCCCCCCAATTCTGGGACATCGGGTCGGGCACGACGTGCAGCATGTGCAGCTCGGCGTCGAACCGCAGGGCCAGGTCGCGGGCGTACTCGAACGCATGCTCGGCGGTGTCGCTGAAGTCGGTCGGAAACAGAACTCGTTCGAGGGTCATCGTCGAGCCTCCACTCCGGATGTCCGGGGGTCCATCCGTCGACCGCCACGATGCGTCCCCCGGATCATCGGAGCTCCTCAACGGACTCTTGCAAGAATGGAGCCGCCACCGCCTGTCGGGTTCCGAGGCCGTCCGGCCCACGAGACGGAGCTCCGCGTCGTCCCGGTTTCGAACCGGCGGACCGTGGGGTGGGGAATTTGTCGAAACCAGGCAGGAAAAACCCGCACCTCCGCACGTGCGCGGGGGGAGCGCGATGTCAGCGCGATGTCAGCGCCCGCGCACCCGGCCCTCCTCGACCCGCGCGCCCGACAGCATGTTCCGCCCGCGCCCCCGGCCGCGGCGACGGCAGCCGTCCGTCCGCGGGATCGCTTCAACATCGTAATTGAACCGCGCGGCGCGCTCGTCGCGCACCGCCCGGAGTTCATCGATGATCGGGTCGGTCTGAGTCTCTGGCATGGCGTGTCTCCACCAGTTCGCTGAAGATGCGGCGCACATCGCCATCGCGCCTGCGAACGGCGTCGACTACTTGGTGACGTGGAACCTCCGGCACATCGCCAATGCGACGATGCGATCCTGGACTCTGACGGATATCCACGGTTACGGCAACGATAGCACGAATACAGCGTAAGACCCCCGTATTCATTGGGGTTTCTGCTAGGGCGCGCCCGATACGCCCACGATTCCACCCACGCGCGACCGCCGCCCACGGCCGGGGTCGTTGTCATCGGGAAACCTGGAAGCCGGGGGGCGTGCGGGTCGGAACCGCCGCCAGCCCTCCCGAGCATCGGCCCCCGCCGCGGTGTCACCAGACTGGCCGGGGCCCCGCACCCAGCGAGGATCGGCCGTCCCACGTCAAGGCGAGCCGACACGCAGTACTGCGACAGGCCGGGCCGATCCTGGAGGTCGGCAGCCGCCGCCCTCGCCGAGCTCCAGAACCAGCGCCGAACGCTCCCGAGCGCCTCCCCGGCCGTTGCCGCCGGCGTGCTCCCGAGCCCACCTCGCTGGCGAGCCGACCTCCGCCCGGCAACCGCCGGCCCCGGGCCCCCGCCCGTTACCCGCGGCCCGCTGGCGACCGCGGACGCGGGACCCGCACGGCCGGCCGTTCGCGCCACCCGACTTGGCTGCCCTCCCAGACTTCATAGTCACCCGCGACCGGCCACGACGTCGCCTCCGCTTCAACTCAGAGCAAATCGCCCGCCACCGCCTCCACGCCGTGCACACGGGGCTCCTCTTCCTGCCGGGGATGCCGCCGCGCGAGGTGAGCGCCTTGCGCCCGGCCCCACGTCCATGACACGCCGCACGGCAACCGAACCCCGCGCAGGCCGCGACGACGTCGCCGGCCTTCCCGCCTCTCCACGCCCCGCCCGCCATCACCCCGCCGCTGCCAGCCCCACGCCGGCGGGCCGTCGTTCATGCCCTCGACCGCGAGACCGCCGGTACCGTGGACCAACCCCCACCGCCGCCCACAACGTGATCACCGGCGAGCCCTGAGGCTCTCGGCTCTCTGCCACGAGCGCCTCCTGTGGCCGAGTTGCGGCGGCGGTCTTCCCGTCGCACAACGCCTGCCAGCGCCTGCGGTCGACGACCGAGCGCGGAAACTCGACCTACATGCTCGCGCCCCCCACCAGCCTCCTCCCGCCACCGACCCCGCCCCAGCGTCCGCGCCATAGCCGTCGACACCGCCACCCGCTGCTTCCACCCGCAGGGCGCGCCCACCATTTCGCTCGCCGCAACCCCCGGCGAACTCCTCGGCCGCAATGCCAACCGCTGGTTCCCGACTCCCGACGAGAACCCCGCCCCACCGCCCTGCGAAACCCCGCACTCCACCGTCGCCAGCGAGCGCAACTCACGGGACGCCGCGCACGACACGATCAGCCGGTCTATTGCCTCTCTGCGCATTCCCGGGTACTCAGCAGCAAGGGCGATGTCGAACCCGCCGCCCACCCGCCGTCACCCATGACCTCCGCCATACCACCCGTCGACCCCCTTCCACGTGCTCCGTCGCGGCCACCACCGTCTCCACAATCGTCATTGTGTCCCCCGCCTCGGCTTCCTGTGCCGCACGAGCCACAAACAGCAAGTGAGTCTAACTATAACTAACGGGCAAGGTGCAGTCTCAAACGGCGTGCCCTCTCTCTAAACGCCCGCTCTCCTCCCTCCAGAATATCACAGACCTCCCTTCGCACCTCCGCCACTTCAAGCCCGCCCGCCAAATACCTAATGGACGGCAACTTCCCCAACGACTGTGGGCCTGCATGGGCCACAATTACCTGATCCGCGTCTGTATTGACGACCAAATTCGCATTGTGGGTGACCATGATCACCTGTCGGCGCTTCTTCGCCTCCAAGAACAACCCGACCAAATCGTCAAAAATCGATTTCGGATCCAAACTCTCTTCCGGTTGATCAATGACAAGCGGTCGATCATCTGCCGCATCAAGAGCCAGATACAGCAACAGCAATACAATTCCTCGGGTCCCCGGCGATAGCTTTCGAATGTCCACGCCGTCGTAGTCAATGCTATAACTTATCTCAATGTGATCCGTGCCGTAAAGCCACTTCGCAAAGCGCCTTGGCCACGCCCTGTCGTCTCTCTCGCTCCCCTTCCTAGCCGGAGCGCCAACTACCAATTCGTCGATGTTATCCGCCCGAAACTTCCGCATTGCCTTGACAACCGCCTGAGGATCGCCGATTTCCCAAACCGTTCGCAGCGCGCTCTCTGCGACATTGTGTAACGTACCGCGCCCCCTAAATGGACCCCTATACCGCAAGTCCAGCAGACGCTCCCCCTCCTCCGCCCACAAAGCCACGTCCGCCTCGCGTCTGACAGAAAACGACAGCCGCCCCAACGTACCAGATGCCGCCTTCAGGCGTGCCATCAGCGGTCCATACAGCTCTGTAAGAACGGATTGCTCCTGCAGAATAGACTCGAAAATTCCCAAATAAGCTGATTCCCTCTGCTGAACCAGCGCCATCATGCGCTTCTTCGCGTCTCTGCAATCCGCGACCTGCGTCTCCAGCTTGTCACGAACTGCTGATTCTTCTTCAATACGTTTAGATAGCGCCACGAACTTCCGTTTCGTATCGTGATCTACATTCACGAGCTTCTCGAGCCGCCCCATCTCCGCTTCCAGTATCGCCAACGGCCGCTGATCGAGCTTCTCCATGTCCGACAAATACGACTGACCCGATTCCGTTCCTGTGACCCCCGGTGGTACCCCCTTCCATTTTTTTGTGCTCTGTTGCACCTTCGTCAAAATCCCTGCAAGCAGTTGATCGACATCTCCACTATACCTCAGTCGGAAAGACTCCCAGTCAGCGTCATCAATCCCAGTTGCCGGATGGCGTTCCCGAGTACGCCGCAGCACCTCGGGTGCCTTGTGCTTACGGAAATCTGCCACTTCTTCACGAAGCGAGAGAATCGCTCGTTCTTTTTCCACAAAGTACCGTACATAACCCCGCACTTTCCCAGCCGCTTCCGTGAGAGCCGTGAGTTGCTTCACTCGTTCCTCACTACCCCGCAAGGGCAACGACGCGCGATGCTTCTTATACGATGCTATGGTTTTGTCTTTTTCTCGAATTGCTCCCTCAAGCGTCGCCACACGGCGGTGTTTTTCCGCTTCGATGCCAATGCTGTCTGAAATTTCCGCCAAGGCTTCTTCGCCGCGCGTTCGCGCCTCTCTATGGCGCAGCACTTTGGTATCGAATAGATCTTGGAAATTTATTGCCCCATTGCGGTCGGATAGCGAATGTGCTTCAAAAACCACCCGCTCCATTTCTTGCATCAGCGTATCCGTCACTCCCTGCGCTGAGCAGAGTTCCTCGACAAACGCTTGGGATAGATATCTGGCCCGTGGATAGCGTTCGTCGGCACCCTCGTCCTCGCCGTCAAGGTATCGCTTGTTGGTCTCGCCTGTTCGCCACTGGAGCTCGGCGGAAGAGTCGCCCAACAGCTCTCTCGCGCGGACAAGAAAAGATGCTTGCGTGAGCCGTTCAGGGGTTGCATCACATGCAAGTGCGATGGCGTCCGCCAATGCCGTCTTACCGGACCCGCGCTCCCCGATGATTGTCACCAGCCCAGGGTTGAATCTCAGCAGAGGAGTCTCAACCCACGGCGCGTCGTTGAATGCAAGGGTGTCAATGACCTGTGACGGCGCCGCATTAGCCGGCGGGGTCGTACCGACGAATGCACGATCCGCTGGATCGATGCACGCCTGCCGAAGGGCGTCAAAGCATGGATGACCCTTTATCCATGAATAGCGGTCATGGTCGGGTGCACCAACTCGGCCTTGCTCATGTGCGTCGCTGCCGTGCAAACACGGTTTTGGTCCGCCGAATCGGTCGTTGAGTTCCGCCACGGTCGCGACGCGCCGACCAAGCCAGAAGTCCCTCTGGGAGGAGCTGCTGGCGAAAATCACATGCGCGAACCTCTCTACTTCTTGTCGAAGTGTCGCGTCCGCTCCATCGCGCAGGCCGGAGGTTCCGTCGGTTGTGTTTCCGGCCACGGCAACGAGGATGTTGGTCTGTGCCCACGTGCTTTCCGTATATACTTGTCTCAGTTGGTCAAGACTGACTTTAAACTGTTCTGTCCCCACTTTCAGCAACACGCCTTCGTTCGAGCCGGTCGGTTGCACTTGTCGACCGAGGCGCACGATGTCATCTTTGGTGCATGAGAATGTGTCACCGTATGCCTTGAAGGTGATACGACCGAGAAACCGTTGCAGCTCTTCGAGGTGGTGTTCGTCCTCGGGACTTACTAGTAAATGAATGTTGATCCATTGGCCCTTAACGGTACCGACCGCGAGACGCATTTCGACGTTCGGAAACACCAACCGGCAATCAGGAAGTCGACCAGCGGCATGTTCAGCGCGAACACGTGCATACGTCTCGGTGCTGTAGTAGTCAGTTACACCGATTGCCTGAATTTTAGGTACAGCATCCCTGAGGGATTGAAGATATCGCTCCCATTGTTTAGGACCTTTGAATTGGTTGTTGAGAACGGTTCCGGGTGCATGTATATGGGGATCCCACCGACACCACAGAGAGCCAGGGTTCATTTGCGCGTTCATGGTTGGTGACGTCGCTGGTTAGCGAGGCGATGTCGAGGCTGAGTCCAAGCCTTACGGTAATCTGCCTCGCGGTCACTGATGTTGAGCGGAGCATGGTATTCGATGGCGCGTAGGGTAGGCCGCCAGGAGCTGTAACGTCGGCGATGTGGTGGGTGATCAGGCCCTGTGGAGACCGGGGACCTGCCTCCCGAGGGTGATGTCTGCGCGCGTGTGGGCCACTGTATGTAGGGTGTACACGGTAACAGCCTCGCCTGCCACGTGGAGCAAGCCGACGTCGGAAGGCCCTTGAGAATCGTGAAGACGATGCGGCCGTCGGCCGGGACACGTCGAACTTCCTTCCCATCGCTCGCGGGGAAACCCGGTCGGCGAGCAGCGGTACGATCGCGGCGCGCAACCCGGATCCGGCGGCCAAGGCGTGGCGGCAAGCGAACTCCCGAGGTCATTGCCTTGTGCATCGGTCCGATGAAAGGGCGGTCCTTCAAACAGTATCTGCATAGGGGGCGACAGCGGAACAGAAAGCGTTTGTGCGGCACGGTCAGCAGTATAGCACCGCTGACGGCCGCCACAAGCGGAGCCGTCGCGACCACCAGCAGTAGGCCGGTCGATACGGTCTCCAGCCCTGCTGGCGACTGCGGCTGCAGGCGCTCGTCGACCATCAGCGTCGGCGATACCCGGCGATTTCGTTGGAGTCGCGGTAGGGGCGGTGGCCGGATAGGCGGTGGTCACGTCGAGGCTCGCGGTCGCTTGGGCCAGAGAGTCTGTCACGGTTTTCACGCAATCGGGATGTCGACGTTCGTCGAGGAACAGCTAGCCCGGGCGCAGCGTGACGTTCAGCGCGTAGTGGAGGTCGTGGTAGAGGTCGCCCCGGTTCTGACGACGAAGTGGAGGAGGTCCCGCTCCATCAGCTCGATGGCGTAGCGGCGCAGCTCGACCGGGGTCAGGGCCCGTCGGCGTAGCCGGGCCCTCGGACCTGCCGAAGCCGGGTGAGGACTTGGTCGGGGTCGGTCACCGTCAAGGGCTCCCCGAGGTCCGGATCGCCGGCAGCGCGGGCCCAGGACCTTGCGGCGGCGCACGGCGGCGCGGGTCCGGAAGCGCGACGAACGCGTCGTTGTTGATGAAGTTGTGGTCGACCTCGGACGGGGGGCGAGCGGGCGTCCTCAACCCCGAGAGAGGTTCCCTGCGAGCCCGCGGCCGGGCGTCGATCAGTCGGCCGGTGGCGGGTGGCGGTCGATCAGGATCGGGATCAAGCTACAGCAGGCGACTCCGAGTGGCGAAACTCAGAACCAGCAGTTCCCTCTTGGCGCGGGTCGCGGCGACGTAGACCAGCGCCCGTTCCTCGGTCTCGGCCGATTCCCGCTCCACGGCGTCGCCGCGTGTGTCGACCGCGGCGGGCAGCGGCACCAAGTCGGCGTTGACGCTGGCCATGACGACGCGGTCGAACTCGAGACCCTTGACACGGTGCATGGTCGCGACCCTGACACCCTCCTTCTCCGCCGAGTCGACGGCGCCGGCTTCGAGTGCGACGTGCGCCAGACCTTGTTCTCCCAGCGTGGCCGCGATGGCGTCGCGTTCGTGCTTGGTGCGTGCGACGATGCAGACCCCGCGCAGCGACGAACCCTCGGCCTGGATCTGCTTCAGGTAGTTCACGATGAAGGAGGACTGTTCGTCGCGGTTCTCGAAGTGCCTGAGCAGCGGCTCCGGACCGCGGGTCAGCGACGTGATCCCCTTGTCGTCGTCCGAACCGCCGTCGAGATCATCGATGGCGCGGCCGGCCAGCAGGCGGGCGGCCCACCGTCGGGTTTCCTCGGTGGTGCGGTAGTTCAGGCGCAGCTTCCGCGACCGGCCACGGACGTCGATTCCACAGCGGCCGAGCACCACCTTGTTCCGCCCGTAGATGCGCTGGTGGCCGTCGCCGACGACGAAGAGGTCGTTGGCGCCGGCAGGCACGATGGCGCGGAGCAGGCGATACGCCTGCGCACCCATGTCCTGCCCCTCGTCCACGATCACCGCGGCGTAGTCCAGGGCCTCCGGGTCGTTCTGCAGCAGGACGGCGGCGTCGCGGTACGCATCGTCCACCTCCTTCAGGCCTCGCTCGGCGAGCTGGGTGCGGTACTCCTCGAACACGCGCCACGCCCTGGCGCGGGCGGCGCGGTTCAGGCGGCTGCCGCGGCCGACCCGCGAGACGCGCAGGTACTCGTCCAGGCTCGTCACGCCGTGGGCCTGCACGACCTGCTCCCACTCGTCGTCGTAGAAGCCATCGGGACAATCCAGGTCGGACGACTTGAGGTCCAGCGCCCGTTGCCACGCTCGGTCATCGCGGCCGAAGACGATGCGGAACTCGTAGCGCCGGCCGCGCAGGAAACGCACCACCCAGCGGTCCAGGTTCGTGACGTCGATGCGGGCCAGCTCCTCCGGCTTGCAGATCGCACCCAGGTTGTGCTCGATGTCGGCGGCCAGATTCCGCGTGAACGTGGTGAACAGGATGCGGCCGCGTCCCGACAGGTTCCGGGCGAGCCACCGCGCGCGGTGCATGGCGACCACCGTCTTGCCGGTGCCTGCCGCACCCAGCACCCGTGCCGGTCCGTTCCAGTGTCGTTCCACAAGGCGCCGCTGCGACGGGTGGAGGAAGACCCGCCAGCGCTCCAGCGGGGCGTTGAGCATCGCCTCGAGCTCCAGCTCGTCTTCGACCACCACGAAGCGGCCTCGCGACTCGTGGCGCGCCAGCGCGGTGGCGAAGTCTCCGGTGTCGATCGGCTCCGGCGGAGGCTCCCGGTCCCGGACGAGCTTCTCGTAACTGTCTCCCGCCAGGAACAGGAAGAGCGCCTCGTACGCCTCCAGGGGAAGGCGAGGCTGCATCGCGTCCAGCTCGGCGTCGTCCCGGACCGTGCGCACCTCCGCGAGCATCGCGGCCGGGACCCCGAGCCGGGCCAGCTCCCGATCACGGAGCTCTCCGAAGGCCGGTGGTCGAGCGGGGGTGCTGGCCGGCGGCGCGGTCGCCGGGGCCTCGGTCTTGGCAGTCGGCTCGGCGGAAGGCTCGTACACCTGCAGGGCGCCGGTCTCGGGGTTGATTCGACACTCGTGCCGTCCCGCCCAGGCGTAGGCTGCGTCGTGCTTGTCCGCCCAGAGCAGCATGTGGACGTCGCCCTGCGCGGGCTTGAGCGCGATGGCCCGGTACCCCTGATCGATGCGGAGCGATCGCATGGCCGGATCGCGGGCTGCGTGGATCTTCTCGTAGTTCAGCCCCTTGGCGGTGGAGTCGGCGTTGAACCGGGAGATGAGGGTCCGGACGCTGCGCTGCTGCGGCCTAGGCAGCCTCGCGAAGGCGTCCAGGAAGTCGCTGGACATCGCCATCTTCGTTCTTGCGGCCATCAATCCGCTCCCTCACTCTGCGTCGGCGCCGTGCCACCCGCAAGCACGTCGGCGAGCGCGTCGGCCAGCTCGTCGCTGCCGGTCGTGAATGCCTGCCAGCCCGCCGCCTCGAACTCGGCGACGTCCGCCTGTCGATTGGCGAGCAGCACCGCGACCCTGTGGGCCGGCCAGCCGAGCTCGGCCTCGGCGAGCACCGCTCCTTTGGCTCCGACGAGCTCGCAGCCGACCTCCGGGACGGGAGCACCACGACCGGACAGCTCCCCGAGGAGGTCGTGAACCTCGGGAACCGCCAAGTCCGTGGCACCCTTCCAATCCTCGTCCGACAGGCCCGAGGCAGGTTGGGATGCGGCCGGACTCTCGGCCGGCGGAGGAAACTCCGGATAGACATTGCGCTCGACGCCGGTCCGCGTGGTCCACCAGGCGCCGGGCAGGAACTGGAGCAGGGTGAAGAGCCGCAGGACGCCGTTCCAGATGCGCCGGTAGCCGTCGCGCTGGCGGTTCGCCTGATCGTCATGCAGGTGCACGACGGCGGCTGCGACATCGGGGTCGCCCTGCTTCACGGCGGCCACCGGGAAGGCCGTGAACAAGTCGAAGGGAGCGGGAACCGTACCGGCCCAGGCTCCGATCCCAGCCACGTAGATCGGGGGCGGCAACTCGCCCAACGCTTCACTGACCTGGCCGGGCAGCGCGTCTGCCGTGGCACGTTGAAACCCGGCCAGCACGGCCTCGTTCCGCATCCGCTCCCGATCGAACAGACCGAACAGCGCCGTGAACGCCGCCTGCTTCCACCGGGCCGGCTCCGGCGCCCGCAGGTAGTTCACCAGCAGCATCAGGGTCGGCTCCGCGAGCCGCGACCGCAGACCCGCGGTGTCCCAGCGGTCGTCCAGCGCGGCCTGCAGAGGGGCCATGTCGTCGTGGGCCCCTGCGCCGGCGAGGAGGTCGGGAACGTCGGGCGCCTTGCCGAAGACGAACTCCAGGTCGTGCCACGTGAGCGACCAGACGAGGAATCCGGCCCGGACCAACGCCATGCGCTTGAGCGAGTCGTCGCTCGTGGCGTCGCGATGGAACTCGAAGCCGTCGGTGAAGACCGCCACGGGGGGTTGGCCGGGCTCGGGTCGGGCGGGTCGGATCAGGAAGTCGGGGCGGCTCGGCTCGACGACCCCGTCCGAGGCGTCGAGGTCCGCCTGCGTCTCCATGTAGTACGTGCGCTCGCCGGCCTTCAGCACGTAGCCCGGCTTGCCGTTCACGAGGTCGGCCCGCACGCGCACGGCCCGGGCGCCGTCTACCTCGATGCGCCGCAGCGCCTCCACGAAGCGCGCCTCGAGCTCGCTGTCGAACGTCGCGTTGACGGTGACGCCCCGGAGGCTCGGCACTTCCTCGAGCTCGTCCCTGTGGGCGAGGATGCGGTCGAGCATGTCGATTGCGGTGTCCCGGGAGGTCTCGGCCATCTCGCGGCTGCGGCGGTAGGCGAACACGCAGCGGTAGCAGCCGTCCTTCTCCGGATCCTGGTTGCAGACACAGGACTTGAGCGCCTCTCTCGCCTTCTTGAAGACCGACAGCAGCTTCTCCGGCTCGGTCATCAGCTCCTTGAGGTAGCCCGTCCCGCTGGGCACGGTGTCGTACAGCAGCAGGTACTGGTGGGCGGCGACTCCGCCGTCCTCTGGCGCTCCGCCCGATCCTGGGCCACCTGCCACGCTTGCCTGCCGGGGGCTCCGCCGCGTCGTTGCCCTCAGGTGATCGATCCGGCCGCTGAAGTGGCGCCGGAGACCGAGCTCCAGGGCCGCGACGAAGGAGCTGACGCGCCGCTCGGACCCCGGCGTGTCCAGCACCGGCAGCAGCATCTGCACGGCCTCGGAGCTGAACTGGCGATACAGGTAGAGGCAGTCGGCGATGTCGGGCCGCTCCGCCTTGCGGGCGCTGCAGGTCGAAGTGTGCTGCGGGTGGTCGTCGCCTCGCGTCTGCACCGTGCCGCAACGCCGGCAGACGCGGAAGCCGTCGCGGGGCAGCGCCAGACCGGCGAACGTCACCGGCTGCCCGCCCGTGCCCAGGCGCCCGAAGTTCATCTCGCGGAACGTCGCCGTCTCGATGTACTCGAAGCCGAACGCCGCGTCCGAGCGGGTCATGGCATAGGCGCGCTTGACGGCCGCGGGCTCGATGTCGGCGACGAGCTGCCGCGTGTGGAACAGCGGCTCGCGGTCGTCGCGCTCGTCGAGGATGCGGGCGCGCCGGTCGGTGGCCGCGGCATGCACCATCCGCAAGGGGAGCATCTCGCGGCGCTGCCCGGCGTCGGACCACATCACGTCGCCGCAGCGGGGACAGGCCACGTGATCGTCCGAGACGTCGACTCGCTCGCAGTGGTCGCAGGAGGGACAGAGCCGCCACGTCTCGATCGACGACACGCGCAGATCGATCCGGTCTATGCTCACGCGGTTGCCGCCGGCGTAGAACTCGTTCTCGGGGGCAAGCTCGCCGAGGGCGGAGGCGGCGGGACGGACGTACTCGTAGACGTCGCGCTCGTCGCCCTGCTCGCCGGCATCTTCGTCGTCCTGCTCGCGCGACCGGTAGATCACCGACTTCAGCGTCACCCCGGCCTCGGGGAAGGCGTAGTTCGGCAAGAGCCCCTCGTCGGTCAGGAAGTTGAAGGTCTCGCGTCCGTTCAGCTTGCGGAGCAGCCCCTGCAGGCCGCCGCGCTCCCGCGTGAGCTGCTTGATCTCCTTCGTCGTCGCTTCGTCCTCCGGCGCGCGCTTCAGGACCTGGATGCGGCGCCCCAGCGCGTCGACGTCGGCGCGCAGGGCCTTGCGCTCCTTCACGATCTCGTGGAACCGGTTCACCATTCGGAACCGCAGCGACAGACGAGGCTCGTCGTCGCCATCGAGACCAGCGTCACCATGCAGAAACGTGGTCAGGTAGTTCCGGGAATCACCGGACAGCTCGCCGGCCAAGGCCTCACAGAACGTCTCGATCAGGTCGTCGCCGTGGCGCTGCACGAAGTCGAAGAACGGATAGGGGAAGCCGGTCAACCTGCCCTGCTCCACGTTGTCGAGCACATGCCGAAGGGTCCGTGGAACGGCGTCGTCGGGCAGACCGGTCGCCGCCCAGCCGTCGAGGCAGAAGGCGGTGAGCTGGCGTTCGAGCACCGCCGGCGCGTTGAGGAACACACCCGGCGGCTCGATGCGACCGGCGAGCATGGCCAATGGCTCGGCGTAGAAGTAGAGGTCGTGGGGTTGGCCCGTCGCCACGGTAGCGGTGAACGCGTTGCCGTCGCGGCGGCCGGCGCGACCGATGCGTTGCAGGTAGTTCGCCTGCGCCGGCGGCACCGAACAGAGGACCACGGTGGACAGGTCGCCCACGTCGATCCCCAGCTCCAGGGTGGGCGTCGCCGACAGCAGGTTCGGCTCCCAGGGCTGCGGGTTCGGCTTGGAGAAGCGCTGCTGCAGGCGGTCGCGCTCGTCACGGGTGAGCAGCGCGGTGTGCTCGGCCGCGACGAGGCGCCGAACCAGGGTCTCGCGATACAGGCGCCCGAACCAGGTGGGCGGCTCCACCGCGTGGCGCTCGTAGACCGCCTGCACGCCGAGGTCCAGGCAGGGAACCCCCAGCCACTGGTCCGCCTCGTCCTCCGGCACCACGAGGGTCCGGTTCGACCCGGCGCAACGCATCACCGCTGTCCGCGCGGTCACCTGGAAGCGGGCCGCGTCGAGCGCCCAGGCGCGACCGTTCCGCCCCGCCTCGATACGGCAGACGAGGCCCGCGTTCACCAGCGACTGGAGCGCCTCGAGCAGTACGTCCGGGGCCTCGCGCGTCGCAGCGAGCACGTCGACCGGCCTCAGCACCCTCTCGACCCACTTCTGGTACCAGGAGCTCCGTCCGCCGTTCCTCGAGAACAGCGGTTCGATGCCGTCGCCGGCGTGGGGCGTGTCCACCGGGAAGATGGGCCGGGCCGAGCGCGGCCCGAAGTCCTGGAGTGCGGGTTGTCGAGACAACCACCAGCGTCCGGCCCCGGCTGCCAGCCATGCGCTCGTGACGTCGTTCCGGATGGCCCCCCGGTCCTTCATCCGCCGCAGGACACCCAGGACCAGCGACCGCACCGCAGCCGGGGCCAGTTCGCGCATCGCCCCGAACTTCTCCCGGATGCGCTGATGGGCGTCGCGGCACGCCCGCTCCAGGGCCTCGCGGTCGACGCCGACCGCGGCGGCGCGCGTCCGTTCCAGGGTGCGACCGATGGCAGACCGGTAGCCGAGCTCGGCCAGCGTGTCCCAGCGCAACCGCTCTGCGACCGCCTCCGGCAACGGTGAGCCGGCCGGCAACCGGCCCTCGCGTTGCAGGGTCACGAAGTCGCGCCGCCACAGCCGGTCGGGAGCGATGAACTCGCTCACGAAGCGCGCGTCGTCGAACGCTCCGGGGTTGACTTTCGTATCGCGCCACCACGCCTCCACCCTCTCGGGGAGATCCGCCAGGGCGATGCCGTCGTGCCGGTCGACGACCTGGGCGATGGCCGCCCGGATCCCGACGCCCGCCGTCCGCGCCGCGAAGAACCCGGCGCGATGGGCGGCGTCCTGCACGTTGTCCGAGAAGGCGATCACCTTGCGGTCGTCGTTGTAGCGGGACCCCTGGGCCTGACCCAGGGCGACGCTCAGCAGGCTGGCGGCGCGGGCGCCCACGATGATCAGCGCCTCGCGCGCACCACAGTACGGACAGTCCCGGCTCAGCCTCATCGACCGGGAGTCTCCGCGGCCTCGGGGCTCGACCGAGACGGGCCGGAAGACACGCACGAGGCGTTCCGAATGGCACCCAGTGCAGCTCGCGACATCGGCGGCCTGGACCATGCCGCAGGCTCCGCACACGGTCACCTCGAGGCCGCGCACGCCCGGCGGCGCCGCAGCCGGGAACAGGTACGCCACGTCGACGTCACGGAGGAAGAACCGGTTGTAGAACACCCGCAGGTCGCCTTCGAGACGCTGTTCCGCGGGACGCTTGACGGCGCCCCAGCCGGTGACGCGACACTCGCGGCACTGGATGAGGGGCAGGTGGATCGAGGGCTCGTCCGGCTTCAGGTCGTCGGAGAAGCGCAACCGGCGGGGAATCGCCGCGCCGTCGGCGGCGTGCGCCGTCGGGGCCGCGATGGTGCGACGCGCCGAGGTGGGCGGCCCGGCGGCAGTGCCGTTCACCGCCGTGGGCGGCGTCCCGGTGGAAGCGGGCGTCTCGAGGCCGGACACGGCCGGCGGGTCGGCCCCGTTCACGCCGCCGGCGCGTCGGTCCGGCGATTCCTCGACCGACCCCTCGGTCGCGTCCTCGTACAGGCTGCACACCATCCGCCGCAGCTCGCGCACCCAGAGATGCAGGCCGACCTGGAGAAACGGCCGCAGCGCAGCTCCGCCGCCCGTCCCCTCGCGGCGGCGCGCCGCCGAGATCAGCGCGCAGAGCCCGTTCAGCACCCCGAGCACCTCGTCGTCGTTGGCCGCCGGCAGACTGTGGCGCAGCCGACGAACGATGTCTGACATCGGCGTCGGCCGGCCGTCGAGCACGCGCAGCAGGTTCACGAACGTCGAGTGCTCGCGCAGACGGTCCCCGAGGGCCGGCCGCCACGCGTCGGATGCGAAGTCGCCCTCGATGGGCGCGCCGAAGAAAAGCTCGTGCTGCGCCCGGATGTATGCCTCGGCCGTCGCATGCCGCTTGGAGTCCACGCGGGCCGTCAGGTCATCGGCCGCATGCAGGTGGCGGCTGATGACCGCGTCGCCGAGAAAGGCATCGATGCTCTGACGGACCTCGCCGACGATCGCCCCCGGCTCGAAGGGCTGGTCGAAGATGCGCGAGACGTACGCCAGCAGCTCCGCCTCGTCGGCCTCCTCGCCGAGGGTGGCCGACGTCCCGGCGCAGATCAGCGTGTCGCGCGACGCGCCGAGCCGTACGCGAAGCCGCCGGACAAGGCACGCGAGGTCGGTCCCCTGGGCGCCGTCGAACGCGTGCAGCTCGTCGACCACCAGGTACCGCAGCGTGTCCGGCTCGTTGTGCCGCCAGAGTCGGAAGTCGAACGGCCGGACCAGCAGGTAGTCCAGCATCTTGTAGTTCGTCAGCAGGATGTCCGGCGGCCGTTCGCGCAGCGTGTCCCGGTCGGTGACGACGTGGTCCCGGCCCATCGTCTTGTGGGCCGAGCGTTGCGGCTGGTTGTCGCGGCCGACGAAGACTCCCGCGGTGACCCTGCCGCGCAGCGCCGCCGTACGGTCGATGGTCTGGGCGATGCGCCGCGCCTGGTCCGCGGCCAGCGCGTTCATCGGGTAGACGAGGATGGCCTTGATCCCCGGCGCCCCGGCCCGTTCGCGGCAGTAGTCGAGAATGGGGAAGAGAAAGCACTCGGTCTTGCCCGAGCCGGTGCCGGTGGCGACCACCGTCGACCGCCCGACGTCCGCGGCCAGACGAGAGAACGCCGTGCGCTGATGGCGATACGGCGTGAACCCCAGGGGCACCTCCGGGAACGGCTCGCCGCCCTCGGGCGCCGGCTGGAACGGCAGGGCGATGGAGAGGTACGGCCCTTTGGCGAGGTTCTCCGGCTGGGCCAGGAAGTCGTCGACGACGTGCGCGAGCGCGGGGTTCGATGGACCGAAACCGGTGGCGAGGAAGTCGCGCAGGGCGCCGGTGACCTCAACGGTGACGACGGAGGGTATCATGGGAGAGACGCCGGACGGCCATCGTGGCCCGCGCACCGCCGCGAACAATCGACATCACGATCCGGCCGCCTGACGATATCATGGTGCCCGGGAAGCGCGTGAGCGTTGCGTATGTCATCGCCCCCAGTCAGGTCGGCTCCAACCCGTCGAATCATGGCCTCGACAGCGGCGGATTCGAGCAGCCCGTGACTCCTCGCCTCCTCCGCCAACTCCTCGGCGAGTCGATGGCAATCGTCGTCATGAGCGCTCCAGCCAGGCCCGCCCGCCAAGCCGCCCCGTCGTCCGCCCGACTCCTCTCACGTCGATGAGCTCGGGCGACGCCCAGAATCCCTGGATCGAACTCAGGACTCCTCCGTCGACGACAGCCACGCCGACATGTCCCGTTCAGCGTGAAGCAACCGCCAGACGTCGACGTGATCGTCACGCTCCATGTAGAACACCACGTACGGATAGCGACCCAGGCGCCAGGCCCTCACCCCCGGCAAACCCAACTCATGGGAGTATCGCAACGAGCCCGCTCCAGGGAATCGCCCGATGTGCACAAGGGCGTGCTCCAGCGCATCCACAAAACCGCCAGCGACACCCTGCCCGGCCGCGTCCAAATAGTACTGCACGGCTGCCTCCGCATCTCTCCTGACCCGCTCCCGAAGAACAATCCGTTTCCCGTTCATGTCGCCGTCCGCCCCCGCCCCCGCGCCCGCTCGCGCAACCCGGCGAAGTACGCGCCATCCGCCGTCACCGCCGGTCGCGACTGCGCGCCATCGAGCAACAGTCCCCGCAGGCGCTGGCGATCACGATCCCTGCGAATCAACTCCCGCAGGTACTCGCTCGATGTTCGATAGCCGCGCGTCGCAACCTGTTCGTCCACAAAGGTCTTCAAACTGTCCGGCAACGAGACATTCATCGTGCTCATCACAGCCTCCTGGCGCCATGCCGCCATCCACCCGCCGCCAATTACGCTTTCAATTCCGAGTCGCAACCCACGTCTTCCGCCAAGTCGATGGCGATCGTCACCATGAGCGCTCCACCTGATGTCCGCCGTGCTGTCGGACACCTGCGCGCATTCTTCGCTTCACCGCAGCGAGCCGTCAACGACGATTGTCCGAATGTGAATTCCCCGCTCCTTCGACACCCGCTCCGCTTCCTGTCGCAGATCCTCCCGCGCGGCATCAATCGACGGCCACATGGGGCGATGGTGCTCCGCAAGCTCATCCGGCCGCGGAAGGCTCATCCAAACGACGACGTAGACACCGTGACTCACGCCGAGCTGCGGCATGTAACGCTCGGCGAGTTGATCGCGCATTCCCGTCCTCGCCTCGCCGTTGCAGGACAACTTGACCTCAATCGGAATACGGATCGCGTCCCCCGTCGTCGTTCCACGGCCCGGTACCTGCACCAGCACATCCACTTCCGAGCCGGGCTTGCCACCGTGAGCGCGCGCCATGCTGCGGCGCCGGACTTCAACCTCCCGGTCAGCCGCGATTGCGTAGTCCCTAAAGTACCCCCGCACGGCGGCGCACAATTTGCTCGATACGTGTTCTTCCGATTTTGGCGTCGGAATCACACCCTTGGCGGTATTCCACAGATCCTCGGGACTCTCGCTGCCGTCCTGTCTCAGTACCACCTCGTAATCCTCCAACGCGTATTCGATACCATCGATGACGTCTTCCTCTGACCGCAGGAGTCGCGCAGCCGCCGCCCCAAGCACGTCTGCGACCACACCCGCCGAAACCGGCGACCAGCGCGAGAGGCGCAAAGCGCGCTCCGCCTCGGACCTCACCAAGGGTAGCCATGCGTAACGTCCTGCATAACGGCTCTCAAGTCCCCGCACCGCGGTCACCGCATCGGCGTCCTCGAGGCCCGCAAGATGGGAGATCAACTGCGTCCGCAAAGTGCGGGCAGAGTCGTCGGGCGTCACCGTATGGGCGCCATCGCCCTCGCGGTCCGTCTCTGGCGGGAACAACTCCATTAGAACCTCTGCCAATTCACCCATCTGCTGGGGCACCAAGGAATCCACCAAATGCGTCTCCATGCGGTCAGCGGCTCGGCCCAGAACCCTGCGTCCCCTTTCAGGCGCAGACAGCAAGAATTCCTTGAGAACATGCCACGTCTCCTGGGCTCTCCTATGCAAGAGTGCTACGGCAACGTGCTCAAGCGTGTCGTCCGTGACGCCCGTTGCCCCGCCGAGCATGTCCAGGCACTCGGGGATCGACTCGCCCGGGGCACGGGTCAACACGAACTCAGCAACTGCGGCGGTACTCGGTTCGGCGATTTCGCCTCCGCGCAGTGCGGTGCACAGCCTCTCGTCGAGTTCCCGATTTGGTACGTCCATCAATACGGACAGCAAGCTCGGCAGCAGTTCGCGGAAGGCGTCGTCTTGACCCAAGGCCAGCGTCATGACCTCTTGACACACCGTCCCGGGGTTCCTCTCGTTGAGAAGTCTCAGAATACCCTCTTTCGGTTCTCGGAGTTCACCCACCAAATCCGGTACGACTTGGCGGAGAATGTACCAGCACCAATTCGCCCACCAGGAGTGGCCCCGGGATCTGAGCCAATCTGCGTCACGCTCGAGAAGAAGCCACATCGCTGCCATGACATCGACATGAAGCGACTTCGGTGACACGGCCTTGGCGGTCTCTGACACGACGTCCGCATTCGACAGATAGGCCTTTGCCGCTGCGACGATCCGCGCCCGGACCCCGGAGTCGGCTTGCCGCCAACCGGGCGTCTCGGTCAGGAACCGGTGGAATTCGTACCGAGTGCTTGTCGGTTCAAGTGTGAGGTCCGTGCACAGGCGACGGAAGTACCGCACATCCTTCACCTCGGCCAGTCGGAGAGTTTCCATTACGCGCCGAGATGGTGGTGGATCCAGCGGGCGGACCGCTTCCTCCGCCCGCGATCGATCGACCTGCATCTTCCAGCGCGCACGAAGCTCCTTGGCTTGGTCGGAAGCCAAACTCACGGAGCGCTGGTTGCCCAAGATCGACTTCACGGGTTCGTCGTCGCATACGCGGAGCCAAGCATCGACGTTCTCGGAACTGCTCTCCCAGGGGAGCATCCACGCCAAGTGCAGGTAGTTCTCGCGTGCGACCTTCGGGTATTGTTCGTCGCGAGCTCGGTCCAGGAGCCAGCGGAAGTCCTCGACGTTGCGGAGCCCCGGCGTACGGTGCTCCATCGTCATCATCTGCTGCCGGGTCTTGGAGTCGCTCGCCAAGAGGTCGATCAGGCGGCGTCGGGCGCCGCGGTTCGCATGTAACGGCGATCTCTCCTGCTGTTCGGCGGGCGAAATCCCGTGCAGCGAGTCCTTCGGCAACCACGCGAGAGGGCTCGTGTAGTGACGAGCCCACTCGTTGAACAATGCCATCAACTCGCGGGACACCAACGGGTCATCGAGGTCGTGCAAGGCGGCTTGCGCAATCCGCATTGCTATGCGGTGCATAGGGCCGGTATCGGGTGAGTCGGGCGCTTGACCCTTCGCCCAGCGTAGTCCCGCCGCAAGGTGCCCCGTGGCCGCGAATTCGTCCTGGTCGAGTTGCAGCAGAAAGCTCTGGTACGCGCCATACAACGACGGACGGCGTCTGGGCGTTAACGCATGGAGGAGGTCGGGGGTTGACAGGTGGTCTGGCCACATACATTGCAGGGCGATGCCCTTGAGCTCGTCTTCGTTGTCTTCCGGCAAGCCGGCAGTCAGTGGCTTGAGGCGCTGCCGTGCGGTCGTGTCGCCGCAGTCACGCAAGGCGTAGCCGGCGAGGACCCGTATCCGAATCGTGGCCGCGGAGTCGAGGACGAGGTCGGCAAGTTCGGCGCTCAAGGAGGGAAGCTTCCAGGCACGGACGAGGTCGATGGCGCACTGGAGCTGGTCGTCGCTGCCATCCGCTCGGGCCGCGAGCAGGGGCCGCAGGTCCGAGTCGGCATGGTCGTAGCGAAGCCCCCTGAACTCCAGTACGCCGGGCCGCAACTGCGCTGCGGTCAGCTCTCCGCGACGAAATCCGTCGAGCAGCGCGAGAGTTGCATCCCGCCTGAGGTTGGAGTCCGCGACATCGGAAAGGCCGATCACGTCGGGGTCACGACTGGCGATCCAGTGGGCTACGTCGGCGTTGAACATCGCCGCGAAGGCGGCTGTCTCTCGGAGCGGCCCGGCGACGCCGTTGCTCCAGCCGTCCGGTCCCGCGAGGAGCGCCTTGGCCTGATGGGTCGGCAAGCGCCCGAGCCGCTGGCCGGCCAGGTACTCGGCGAACTGTCGGTGGGCGAAACGGAAGGAGGCCGGTGACGTGGAGTCAGAGACTCCGGACAGCCGTGTGGCATCGAGCTCTCGTGGGCTCACCATGGGGGACACGTCGTGACGGCCTAGCTGGTTCGGCGGTGGTTCGTCACCGAGGTGCACGGAATCGCGGCCGCCGAGGGTCATGTAGCAGGCCAACCGTTCAGCGGCTTCGAGCAGCTCGGTCGGTGGAAGAGGATTCTGGGTGTCAATGTCGTGGCGGCCCTGGGGGTCCGACGCAAGCAGTTCGAGGCCGCTCTGGAAGAGCTCCCGCAGAGAGGCGGGTAGTCCATGGTTGGATCGGTGCAATCGCAGCAACATGCGGAGCGAAAGGGGTTGAGCGGCGAGACTTCGGGCTCCCGACCTGTGAATCCGCTCAAGGAAGGCAGCGGGCGCGATGCCCTGGGACTCGGCGGCCGTATGGATATCCTCGTCGCTGAGCGGCTGGAGAGCGGCTGTGGCGAACGATTCGCTGCCGACGAGCTCGCGGATGGCCTGCGTGAGCTCGGAAGGCCAGACGGCCGACCGACACGTGATTCTGATCGATGCGCCGGTGTCGGCCAAGTCCTCCGTGACCCAACGCTTGATCGCGAGCCAGCGGCGGCGCGCTGGTATCATAGCCTCGTCGAGGGCATCCAGGTAGAGTACCGTTCTCGCGTTGGCCCCTCGGGAACGCTCGGCGAGGTGTCGACGAAGCTCGGTGGTGGACTCGGCGAACTCCGCCAATCTGCACGAGTGCACGGATGCGCCAGCGAGCCGATCCTGATCGGCGAGTCGAGCGGCTTCGGTGGTCTTGCCGGCGCCGGCGGGGCCGAGCATGACGAGGCCGCGGAACTGGGACAGCTCCAGGGTGGTCAACTCCTCCGTCGTGTCTCCCGTGATGGCGGACCAGACCCGCTCGATACTCCACGTCGCCGATTCGGCGGTCATGACCTGCTGGCCTCGTGCCCCGACATCCGGTTAGCAAGTGCCTTCCATGCCGCACGGTAGTCCGCCTCGCGGTCGCAGTGGTCGAAGGGGGCGTGGTACTCGATCACGCGCTCGACAGGGCCGCCGGGGAGGGTGTCGACCATGATGCATCGGGTGATGACGCCCTCACGGAGGCCGCGGATATCCTCCCAGCCGAGCGCGGTGTCGGCCTTGACGTCGCGGCCGGGACGGCGCAGCGTCCAGGTGGTGTCACCTTTGGCGGCCTTGCGGGGCAGACCGACGCCGGGCAGGCCCTTGGAGACAGTGAAGACGATACGGCCGTTAGCGTCGTACCAGGTGTCGGCCTCGTACTGGCGCATGACGGGGAACTGTACGCGGTAGATGGTGAGCAGTTCGTCCAGCGTCAGGCCGAGGGCGAGGGCGGCGAGGACGTCGATCTCGACGAGCGCCTGGCGGCGGGCGAAGTCGGTGCGCAGAGCGACGTCTCGGTTCCACGTCGCCGGCAGCGCATCCCAGTCGTCGGGCAGCCGGGGGTCGGGGCGCGTCCAGGCGTCGATGCGAAAGGCGTCAATCGACGGCAGCGCGGGTGCGGTCGTGCCAGTCGCGCCGGGCTCGCCGGCGTCGGTGCTGGCGTCTCCCTCCGCTTCCCCAGCGTTCAGCAGGTCGACGGCGCACAGCTCTGACCAGAGGTCGCTATAGTGCGTGGTGAGGCAGTTGAGGCGCAGCGCGCGAAGCCACATTGCGGCGCGCAGGCCGGGGTGGCAGTCGTCGGTGAGGATGGGCAGGCGGCGGAGCCAAGCGGGTTGGACGTGGCCCGTGCCGGTGCTCTTGATGAAAAAGTCGAGGACAAGGGACATCGACAGGGCGGCGAAATCGAGGCATGTGGCCACCTCGCGGAAGACGCTGGCAAGCGCGGTGTTTATGTGGGCGACCTCCGTCGGGATCAGGGTGGTGATGAGCGTCCGTTCGCTGGCCGGGCCGACCATCTCCCGATTCAGCACCCGGTAGTACGCGGTCACGGGCCGAGGCGCGGTTTCGCCGGGTTCGCGCCAAGGAACGCGGGGCGTACGGCGTCCGTACGCTTCCGGCTCGCACGCGGGAACGTAGTTGGTGCGCGGCAGGTAGTCGTCCGGCAGGGCGGTCAGGTCGAGGACGTCGTAGTGGCTGTTTTGGGTGCACGTGACGCGCGGCGTCTTGCTCAGAGGGTTGCCGGCGAAGAAATGCGGACCGGACAGCACGAGATCGGCCCGCGCCGGAAAGCGGGTCTCTCGGCGAATGGTGCCGTCGCGCTTAGAGTCGGTCTCGTGCCAGTGGCGCGTGATGCGGAACGCCTCGCCGAGATTGCCGAGCCGCCGCGGATGGACAGCGAGCTTCTCCAGCACGGCAAGCAGGGTCTGCGCGTGGAGCGCGGGGAGCCGGGCCCGATCCGATGGCGTGCCTGGCTCGTCGTACAGCGTTGCGAAGCTCCGCAGTGCACCGTGATCAACGGCAACGACCCTATCGGCATGGCCGGTGGTGTTCCAGTCGGCGGCGGCGTCCTTGATGCCGGGCACCGCTCCGCGGCCGTCGTGATCGAAGCAGGCGTCCACCGTCGCTGGCGCGAACAGGTTGGCGATGTGTCTGAAGCGGGGTACCGACATCGGGCGGCCATGGATGTTGACGCTGAACAGCGTCTCGTGATGAACTTCCGCGAACAGCCTTTTCTCGTTCCGGAACTGGAAGTGCGCTCGCAGGCGCGCGTACAGCGCGGCCCGGAACGCTCCGCCCTTGGGCGTGTCGTACACGCTTTCCGGATGCAGGAAGCCTGCCACTCCGTGGCCGTTCGCGATCATCCACGCCTGTGGCAGAAAGCACCTGTATAGGTTCGGATGCTCCACGAGCAGGGGATAGTTCTGCCGCGCACTCAAGAAACTCTGCGTCGCCTCGGCCTGTTCCAACTCGGCGAGCCAGACATCCCGGAGGTCGGGTCCGGCCCGCGGCGTCGATGCGGGGCCGGACGGCGCGGAATGGGTCGGGTTGCTCGGCACGGGGAGCGCGGCAACCGTCGCGTCCCGCCCGCGCTCGAACATCTCTGTGCGCAACGCCGTGATCTCCGTCGCCGATCGCCGCCGCAGTACGACCAGGGGGTTGTAGTCGCTGAGCACCGCGCCTTCCTCCCACACGACCCTGATCCACGGCGGGTTGCCCAGCACTAGGTCGAAGCCACCTCGAACCGAGCTGTCGGCCCGCGCGCCGTAGAACACATCGGCGAACGCGAGCTCCCAGTGGTGGAAGCGATGTCGCCGAGCGAGGTCGTCGACGAACCGCAGGCGCGGGAACTGCTCGAACAGCTTCTCCAGGTCGAGCATGCCGATCGCGTCGGTGATGCGTTGCGCGATGTCGGCGGCGTACTCGGCGTACTCGGCACCGAAGAGGTCGGCGGTCTGGTGCGGGCCGACGCCGGGTTGGTAGACCGAGCTGGTGAGCACGAGGGAGATCTCGTTGAGGAAGTCGTCGCGGTCGGGCAGCGTGTCGGCGTCGCGGATGGGCCAGAACCAGAGGGCGCACCAGTAGTCCATGACCAGCTTCAGGCGGCGGTAAGGACCGGCGCTACGGGTGTCGCGGCTGAAGACGCCCTGGCTGCGGATGTCGTCCTTCCAGGCGTTGGCGGTGCGGCGTTCGTCGACGTTTCGGCGACCCCAGACCGGCAGCGCGTCCTCGGTCGCCGCGCGGTCGCGGGCGAGTTGCTCGGCGTGCAGCGCCCAGAGGGCGTCCACACGGTCGGACAGCGCTTTGAGTTCGGCGATCTGCCCGTCGCTGAAGGGCTGGAAGAAACGCTTGCGCCAGTTGGCGATGCGCACGAAACACTCGGGTTCGAGCGCCTTGGCCGCCTTGTCGGCGTAGGCGGCCATGCCGGGGTCGGGCAGCAGGAAGTGGTAGACGGCATCGGCGGGACGTTGCGGCGCGCGCGTCTCGGCGTCGCGTGCGGCAGCGGCGTCGATGTCGGAACGACCTCCGATCGACGAGGGGCGCGGCCCGTCCGCCGGTGCGACCCGCTCGGGGGCGTGGTTGAACCACAGCGCGGACTTCTTGTTCTCCGTTCCGAGCATCGTCGTCGGGAACACCTGCCGCCGCGCGCCGACCAGGGAGTTGCCGCAGACGAGCTGGTAGCCGAACCAAGGCACGTGCCCGCCGCGGTGGATACAGTTCAGCCACAACGACACCTCGGCCAGCTCGCGGGCCACGGGATTGAGGTCCACCCCGTAGACGTTGCGGTCGGCGATGTAGTGCTTCACCTGCTGCAGCTCGTCGGCGTACTCCGCGTGCGGAATCCGCGTGCCCAGCTCGCGCTGCTTGCGCTCAAGGTACTTCTCCGCGAGCTGATTCACCGCCTCGTTCAAGAACGCGGCCGACCCCATGGCGGGCTCGCAGACGGTGAGGTCGAGGATGCGGTCGGCCGGCGTGTCGTCTGTGATCAGCTCGCGCAGGGCGTACTTGACGACGCAGCGGGTGAGCGACTCCGGCGTGTAGTAGCTCGCGGTCTTCTGCCGGTCGCGGCCGGCGAGGCGGTAGATGAAGCGGCCCCGCGCGTGCACGCGGAGCTTGCGGCGGCCCTCGTCGTCCCTGTCGTAGACCCGCTCCTCCTCCTTGTACTCGTCAAGGTCGTGCGCCGGCACGAACCAGGCGCTCTTCAGGGGGTCGTCGGGTTCGCCCGCCTTCTTCACCTCGTACAGGTCTTCCTCGGCGAAGAAGCCGCGGTACGAGAGTAGTGCTTCGTACACGGCACCGAGCTGGTTGATGCCGAGCTGCGCGTACGAGATGCGCCCGGGCCGTTTACGCCGGCCCTTGGCGGGCCGGGTGAGCGACATCAGGCGGACGACTTGCTGCAGCACGCGGTTGCGCAGCTTCACGCGGTCGAGCAAGGGCGTCGAGCCTTCGCGGAACAGGGCGCTGTCCAGGGCGCGGATGCGAAAGCCGTGCTGCAGGTGCGTACCCGGCTCTGCCGCCAGAAGGTCCGCGGCCCCGCCTCGTTGCGAGCCGTCGAAGCCGCCCCGGATCAGGCCGAACAGCGTCTGGACCGCGTGGTGCAGGTAGTAGCCGTCGAGCGACTCCTCGCTGGTCAGCCGCACCAGCTCGAGGTCGCGCAGGTGCTCCAGGCTGTAGCCCTTCAGGTAGGTCTCGGAGTCCATCGGCGCGTAGCCGAGATCGGGCCGCGCCTCGATGTAGAAGAGGAACAGCAGCCGGTACATGTAGCGCAGGCATTCCCGCCCGAGCTGCCCGGCGAGCGCGTCGTCGGTGCGGTCGTACACCCTGTCCTTGAGCACCTCGCGCAGATAGCGGATGGCCTCGTTGCCGATCAGCTCGATCGATTCGCGCAGCGCGTACTTCAGGTCCTCGGAGACCGCGAAGGCGTGCTTGTGGCTGTTCTCGTCGAGGCTGTCGAGCAGGCTCTGGCCCTCGGGCGGCAGCAGGCAGTCGCGGTGCAGCAGGGCGGCGGCGGCCTTCAGTGTGGCGTCCTCGCGGCGGCCGAGAATCTCGTCGAGGTCGAAGCGCAGCAGGCGGTTGTGCGTCCACTTGCCGCGCTCGATCAGCAGGACGCGGCTGAACGAGAGCACCAGAAGCCAGCGCGGCGGATGGTCCTGGCCGAAGATGCGGCGGGTGACGACCTCGTCCCAGGTCTCGCGCAGCAGCGCCTCGGGCGGCGGCGCCTCGCCGTGGAACTGCAGCGGGTGCGGCTTGAGCTCGAGCGGGTCTTCGCCCTCGGCCTCCGGGTCGTAGGCGCCGAGCGCGAGCAGGGCGGGGGCTCCGGGGCTGCCGCCCGCGGCAGAGAGCACGGGCACCTCGTCGCCGTCGTCGAGCGGATGGTCGGCAGGGGCCCACTCGTAGCCGAGGGCGGGGAGAAGCTGCCGGAACCACGCGCGTTGCAGGGTCAGCCGCCGTCCGCTACGGCGCTCGCGATCGAAGTCGCGGCGGAACCGCACGTAGTCGCCGGCCAGCGTTCGGAGCGCCGCGTAAGGCGTCCGCCCCTTCTCGACCTCGGCCTGCTCGCGCCAGCGATCCACGGTCGCCCGAATGTCGCCGCTGAAGATCTCCGACAGATAGTGGTGGCTGTAGAACTCGTTCTCGTTGTGGATGCCGGTGAAGGCGGCGGCGGTGGCGGCGGGCATGGGTCTACGCGACCATCCAGGTCTCGACCGACAGGTCCGGCACGCGCCGGAACTCGGACAGGTTGTGCGTGATCAGCGGCATGGCTCGGGCCAGCGCATGCGCGGCCAACCGAGGTCGTTGGGGCCGACCAGCAGCCGAGGCCGGCGACCGATCTCCCTGAAACATATCATCGGCCCGGTGGTTCGCCCGTCATCACGCAGACGACCTTGATGTACGGCCGCGGCTCGGTGGTCATGGTGTCCTCGACCCACTCTAGGTACTCCTTGAAGATCGTGTCGATGTCGCGTTGGCCGCGTTCCTGACGGGCGCGCTTGAACGTCTCCGCCTGGTCCGACCGTTCGAGCTGCAGCTCGAGCTGGCGGATCTGGCGGGCCTTCAGCTTCTCCAGCGCCTCCAACTCCTCGTTCAGCTTCTCGTTGATCCGGCTCTCGAAGGCGCGCCCGCGCGCGACGACCCAGGCGCGTGCCCGCGTGACGGCGTCCGGCAGCAGGCGCCGGAGGGCATCGGTGTCTGCCTGCAGCCCGCGGTTCGCGATCCCGTCGCGGCCGAGGCCGGTACGGGTCAGCACCTCGTCGAACGGAACCACCGCCTCGAAGCGCGCTCCGCGGTACGCGACGGCGATCCACTCGTAGAGCAGCGGATGGCTCCGAAGGTTCGGGACGAGTCCGGAGAGGACGAACACCGTCTCGTCGGCAGCCAGGCTCGGCACGCCGGCCAGCACCGGCGCCTCGTGCCGTCCGAACGCGGCGAGCATGCGGTCGTTCAGCCAGCCCACCACCGGGTTGAGGCGCCAGAGGTAGTGGATGCTCGGCCACGCCGTTTCCTCGCGGCGGCTGTCGGCGACCGCGTCGCGCATCCGGTTCCGATCCGCCGTCAGCGCGAAGCGGCCGTTCTCCGGAGTCACCTCTCGCGGGAGGTAACCGAACCGGCGGCTCAGGTCCTCTGGCGCGTCCAGGGTGAGCACGGTGCCGGTCACGTCGCTCTCGAACCGCAACGTGCGGTCCTTCTCCCGCAGCCGGTGCAGCGCCGCTTCGCAGTAGGCGAGATCGCTGTCGAACAGCGACGTCGGCGCCGCCGGCGGCGCCGGCGCCTCAGACGGCGGCTCGTCCTCGGGGCCATGGGTGCCGAGAAACAGCGCCAGGAGGTCGTCTCCCTCGCTGGCCGACGGGCTCAGCCGGGCGTCGAAGCGGTCCGCCTGCTCGCCGGCGGCGATCGCGTCCCGCGTGATCTCCTCCTCGACCTCGATGTCGTAGACGCGCATGAAGGCCGACGGATCGCCGATGTTCCGGTGTGCCTGCTCGTCCTTCTCGGCCAGCACCTCGAGGATGCGCGTGTCGCCGCGGATCGTCTCGTTCGCGCTCTCGGTCACTAGGTAGACGATGCGCGGGATCCGCTCCTGCCCGTAGCGGTCCACGCGGCCATTGCGCTGCTGGAAGACCATGAGCGACCACGGCATGTCGAAGTGGATGAGCCGGTGGCACTGGAAGTGCAGGTTGATGCCCTCGGACGCCACGTCGGAGCAGATCAGCAGGCGTAGCGGGCGCGCCGCGTTGCCGAAGTCTTCGACCACGCGCTGCTGGTCCACGTCGCTCAGCCCGCCGTGGAGAATCTCGACCTGGTTGTCGCGGAGCCACAGGTCCTTGGCGAGCCGATCGCGCAGCCACTTCAGCGTCTCGATGCGCTCGGTGAACACGACCAGGCGATCTTGCGGGTCGTTCCCGTTCCAGTCGAACGGCTTCCCGCCGCGGGTCGCGGCGAGCAGCGCCTGGTACTTGGCGTAGTCGTCCGGACCGATGCTCTCGAGGGCTTGGCGCAGGGCCTGCAGCGACTCGACCTCCGCGGCCACGTGCGCGCTCGGCGACTGAGCGAGTTCCCGCTCTCTTCGGCGGAGGCGCTTGTCGACGCTCACGATGCAGGCAGCAGGGCTGGAGAACAGCGCCTTCTCCAGGCTGACGAGGAAGAGGTCGCGGCGTTTCAACCCGGCCCCCGGCGCCGCCGCGCGGGACGGCGCCACCGTCACGGCGAGCAGGGCCTCGTAGGCGGCCTCCTCCGCCGTGGAGGCGGGAAACCGGCGCCGGACGATCTCCCGGTCGCGGAAGGCGTTGCGGACCTGGTTCCGGATGTCCTTCTTGAAGCGCCGGATGACGAGCCCCTTGTCGCGGAAGTCCTCCTTCGAGTAGTTGTCCGGGTCGGCGATGGCCGTCGCGTCCAGCATGTTCATGAGGCTGGCGAAGCTGCGCGCCCGGCCGTCATGGGGCGTTGCCGACAGCATGACGAGCGTGTCGGACCGCCGCGCGAGCAGGCGGGCGAGGCGGCTGCGCAGCGAGGTCTTCGCGCCGCCGGCGCCCCGATCCGCCACGTTGTGCGCCTCGTCGATGACGATGATGTCCCAGTAGGCCTGCTCCAGGTACGTGCGGTACTCGGCGTCCTGCTTCAGCGTGTCGATCGAGATGATGGCCTTGTCGTAGTAGTGGAACGGGTTGTGGCTGGTCGGGATGCGGCTGCGGACCCGCTGGATGCCGATCGAGTCGAGCCGGGTGAGGGGGATGGTGAAGCGGTTCCAGAACTCCTTCTGGAACTGCGTGAGCATGCTCTTGACGGCCAGCACCAGGATGCGCCGGCCCCGGCCGCGGGCGATCAGCTCGCTGACGAGGATGCCCGCCTCCAGGGTCTTCCCCAGCCCGACCGCATCGGCGATCAGGATGCGCTGCCGCGGCTGCCGCAGCGCCTGCCGGGCCGGCTCGAACTGGTAGGGCGCTGGGTCCATCGCCGCCCCGTGGGCGACGTGGATGCGCTCGTCATTCGGCACCGCCTGGCGGAGCTGGCTCTCCAGGTAGAGCCGGCTGTCGGCGAAGCCGGGCGACTCGTCCGGCACGAGCCGGGTGTCGGCGGGGTCCAGGACCTGGATGTCGGAATCCAGCGTGGTCAGGAAGATCGCCTCCCGCTCCCGCACGAGCTCCGAGACGCCGTCGCACACGACCTGGTAGCCGCCGTCCGGCGAGCGGTCGACGCGGCGGATCACCCACTCGGCGTCGCGGATCACGACGCGGGCGCCGGGCGCCAGCACGGGGCCTTCGCTGGGCACAGCCACGTCAGCCACGACCCGCCCGAACCGCGCCGCCGCCACATTGACGCATCGCCCTCGACATCACCATCGTCGTTGCCGCATGGTCGCGAAGTGCACCGGTCAGCGTGATTGCCCCCCCTTCGTTGACGCCACGCCAAAACCGTTCGGCAGAGCAACGAGCGGGCGTCATCGTCGGTCCAACTCGACTGCCTGCCGAACGCGAATGGGCGGTTTCGTCTCGGTCCGCGTGCGGCAGGTAACCCGAGCAGGGCCTCTACACTACTCAGAGTGTCCCATCATTGAGGCGCGAAGTGCTGGATGGTCGTTACGAGCAGCGCGTCCCGTTGGGTTCCGCCCAACAGCGCGCACCGCCCGATCACCTCCTCCCGTTGGCTCCTCGTGTCGGCGGGGAAGATGCGCCAAGAGGCGCCACATCGTGGACGAAATCGTGGTACGGGGGTGTCCGACCGGTGCCGGTCAGCGGCGGCTCGGCCGCGGCCGGCGCTCTGTGCACCTCGTCGTCGATGCCGTAGTAGTAGCGCGTGAAGCCTTTGACGATGAGCCGCTCGAGGGTGGTGGCATCCCAGCCCGCCCGCGCCTCGGCCGCCAGTTCGCTCTGCTTGGCTGCGCCGATTCTCTCGTGGTGCGCCGCCCGTCTCCGTGGCGGCAGCGTGCGGTGCGGCTGCGTTGCCGCGCCCGGAGACGCCGTCAAGCTGACGCGCGCCTCGCCCGCGGTTCCCCGGACTCGGCAGAGTCACGAGCCGCGCCCACTGCATCCGCCGTACCGCTATCGCCCCAGCAGTGACCGGTCTCCGTCGCATCTGCGGGTATCGACCCATTCATCGACGACCTCCTGCGGCCAGCGAGGATCGCCGTTGGGAAGCCGGATCGGTGCGGCCGGGAACACCCGCTCCTCCAGCATCTTGTACACGGTCGAGCGCGAAACGCCGAGCTGAGCCGCCACCTGCTTGACGGTCAAGAGTCGAGCCATCGCCAGTACCTCCTCTCGTCACGACGCCCCGCCGGCCCACGCGTTCGAGTGCGGGGAATGGAACTCGAATCGTCGTGCCGACGAGATCCCGATGCAGGGAGGGCTGCCGGGATAGCTGTGAAAATGTCAATAAGATGATGGATCATCATCGCAAGTCCAGTCAAGTATCCGTTCGTCTCCAGGGGCGGTATACTTTCCAGCGTGACGACCATCGATTTCGCGGAGGCGGTCCGGCGGCGGCTCGCGGAAAGAGGACAATCCCAGTACCGGGCCGCGGTCAACAGCGGCCTGCCGCAAGACGCCATCCGCTCAGTTTTGAAGGGGCACGTCCCCCGCCTGAACCGTGTCGAGCAGATCTGCCGCGCCCTCGGTCTGGAGCTCTACATCGGTCCGCCGCGGGATGTTCAGGTCGAGGCCGACGGCGGAGAGCCATCCCGCCCGCTGACGCGCTTCGACCCGAGCGTCCAACTGCCCGTGCGGGTGTTGTCGCAGCCGTCGCTGGAGGTCTTCCTGATGGAGAGCGAAGAGCAGGATCAGACGAGGCCGGCGCCGGTGGATCTGGACGACCCGCAGGCGTTCTACGTGAGCTACTACGGCTACTCGATGGTCCCGACCGGCATCGGGTCGGCGGATTTCTGCCTCGTCTCACCGTGCGCGAAGCTCGAACCCGGTCAGCGGATCTGGCTCCGGGACCGGCAGGGGCGCGAAGGGCTGCGGTGGCTGCTCAGGCTGACGGCGACCACCTACGAGGTGGCCGCCTGGGACACGCCCAAGCCGAACGGCCACCAGGACCTGGTCACCGAGCGGTGGGAGCGCAAGGACGTCGACGACCGCGGCGTCATCCTGGCCGTGTACCGCGGTTGGCTCGCTTCGTCGGACCCGGTGTTCCGGCTTCCCGACTGGCACCCCGGCCGACTCACCGGATTGTGGCGGGCGCTGTTCGACGAGCAGCCGGAGCTCCAGGCCGCGGTGGCGGAGCATCTCGAAGAGACGGCCTCCTCCTTCGACCGGCGGATCACGGGCTGGCTCGAGCAGGGTACGGTCCAGCGCTCCGACATGCAGGATCTCCTGCAGCAAGTCGAGAGCGTGAAGCAGTTGGCGCAGTTGCTGTCCCGGCGCTCGGACGCGTCTCGCGACGAGTCCGGCGCGCGTGGCGAAGAGTCGGCCGGCCCACCGACGGGCGCGGGTACGAGGAGGGGGCGGTGACGAAGCCTGCCCTCGCGTGACGAAGCCCGGCGGCGGTGTCCCCGCCGGCCGATTCCGTCGTCCTCGACGACCTGCTCTTCCGCTCACTTCCCACCACCGGCTCGACACTGACGACTCTCACGAACGGACGGCTGCCGGGCGACAGTCGGCGGCCGCCCGGCGCCCAGCCGCACGAGTCGTCATCGTTCATCGGGCGGCGCCTGCGCGTTGACGCGATCGAGCATCGCGCCGATCAGGGAGGTCGCTCTCGCCTTGTCGAGCTTCTCGAGCTCGGGCTCGTCGGGGTCGACGCCGAACTCCCGCGCGAGCTCGCGATGCTCCTCGAACAGCTTGGCCAGCAACTTCTTCTGCCGGGACGTGATTGGCGGGGCCGGCTCGGCCTTGCCCGCCTCGGCGGGGTCGGCGGACGGCTCTCCGTCGAGCCCGAAGAGGGCGCGGTCGTCGGGCCGCGTCAGGGCCTGGATCTGCTCCTCGAGCCAGCGGAGGCTGATGTCCGTCTGCGAGCTCTGTGCCGCCCGGACGATGGCGCCGATGATGATCTTGCGCCGGGTCTCCCGCTTGCGTTCCGCTTTCGTCTCGTGCGTCTGGAGTTGACGCAGCTGATCCGCGAGCCGCTTGTCGGCGTCCCTCGTCTTGGCCGCCAATTCCTGCCGCCGCTTCTTGATCTTCGCGATCTGAACCGCACGCCTTGACGTCTGCATTGGTCAAGCATATATCATGAATTTAGGCGGTCCAAAAGATGGACAAATACGTACAAAGCCGGACACGACTACCCGGGGCTTCACAGCGCCAACCGAAAAATCCCCGAAACCCGAAGGGCGCACTTACCGGTTTCGCTTTGCGAAACCGACGTGCGACGACACGCCTGAGGCGCAAGAGACACGCACGCATGTATTGCCACGTCAACGTGAAGACGGGCAGCCGCGGCAGCGGCCAGTCGGCAGCGGCGAAGTACGACTACATCAGCCGCGCCGGCAAGTACGGCGCGGCCAGCCAGGACGAGCTGGTGCACGTCGAGTCGGGCTGCATGCCGTCGTTCGCGGCGTCGGACGCGCGCCTGTACTGGGCGGCGGCCGACTGCCACGAGCGGAGCAACGGGCGGCTTTTCCGTTCGCTGACCGCGGCGCTGCCCAACTCGCTCGACTCCGCCGGGCGGCTGCAGCTCGCGCGGAGCTTCGCGGCGCACGTGACGGCGGGCGAGTTGCCGTACACGCTGGCGGTGCACGCCGGCCACTCGAAGAAGGCGGGGGTGGCGGACAACCCGCACCTGCACCTGGTGTTCTCCGAGCGCGTGAACGACGGGGTGGACCGGGCGGCGGAATCGTGGTTCCGCCGCGCGGCTCCGAAGGGAGGCGACCCGGCGGCCGGCGGCGCGAAGAAGAGCGAGCGCACGAAGCCGCGGGCGTGGCTCGAGGAGACGCGCCAGGCGTGGGCGGCGGAGATGAACCAGGCGTTCGTCCGCGCCGGCGTGGCGGACAAGGTGACGCCCGAGAGCCACGCCGCGCAACTGGCGCGGGCGCGCGAGGCCGGCGACGCGGCGACGGAGGAGCGTCTTCTGCTCAGTCCGCCGTCACAGCACATCGGGCCGGCGGCGAAGCACAAATGGGAGGACCGGTCGTCGGGGGCGGCGGAGCAGAAGCCGGACCGGGTTGTCGAGTTCGAGGAAGCATCGGCCTCTGCCCGCGAGGCGCGGTCGGCGCACGCGCGGGACGCGGCGGAAGCCGCCGAGGCGCGCCGGCAGGTCGAGGCGCTCGACGCGGAGATCGCGGCGCTGGAGACGGAGCAGCGGCGAGCCGACGCGGCGGCCCGGCGTGAAGCGACCGCACGCCGCGAAGCGGAGCGGGCCCGGGCCGAGGCGCAGTGGGCGAAGCGGGAAGAGGAGAGGAAAGCCCGCCGAACGGCTCTCGCCCACCTGCCCGGGGGCGTCGAGCTGTTCCTCGCAAAACTGGCCGATCTCGATCCGACGTGGAACGTGAACGGCAACGACGCGACGACGGGCGCGAACATCGATTCGGCCCTCGACGCCGCCGAGTCGGACGACACGCGTCTCTGGCGGCTTCGCGACGTGCTGTCGGACGAGGCCGCCGCGGCCCGCTACCGCGAGGAGTTCGACAGGGCCGCCCGGTTCACGACGGCGGACATCGACCGCGCCCTCGCGGCGGCCGAGCGCGATCAGGAAGAGCGGCGTCAGGCCGAGGCCGCCCGGCGCCAGCGGCGGGCGGCCACCGAAAGGCGCGTCTCTCGCCTGGAGCGGCTGCTGGGCGCCCCCGGGGGAAGCGAGGCGTTCTTCGCGGCCCTCGACGCGAAGAAACCGTTGTGGCGGCGGACAGGGACGCGCCCGAGCGACATCGACCGCGCGCTCGATGTCGCCGAGCGCGGCCGTGACGCCGACGACGCGCCGCCGTGGCGGCATCGGCTGGTCCTCGACGCGGAACGAGCCTTCCCCGGCGCCGCCAGCACGGCGTGGCGGGACGCGGGCGCCGGCTTCAACCGGTCGACCGAGATCGGGCGGCGGGCCGGGAGCGTGTCACAGACGCTCTCGGATCGCGCCCGCGCCCGGGCGCTCGCGGCCGAGCGGCCCGAGCCGCCGGCGTCACGCGGCCTGGTGAAGCGGCTGTTCGACTGGTTGCGGGAGCGCGTTCACAAGATGCTGGGCAGGCTTCGCCCATCGAAAGCGGCGCACCGTCAGGATCGTTCTCCGGCCAGCGATGCCGAAGCAACGCGGGCCGCCGCGGCCGAGCGGGCAGCGCGAGACCGGCGTCAGGCCCAGGAGCTGATCACGGCCGCGCGGGCGGCCGCCCGCAAGTGGGGAAACATCCCGCTGGCCACGG
Organism: Vicinamibacterales bacterium; assembly: GCA_965261285.1. Lineage (GTDB taxonomy): Bacteria > Acidobacteriota > Vicinamibacteria > Vicinamibacterales > UBA8438 > JAJEEA01. Next base: position 2,813,608 of record OZ253457.1, read on the forward strand.
ACACCGTCGTCTCTGTCGCCGAGTCGATCAGCGCCCGGCCGGAGACGCCGCCGGCTCAGCGGGCGGTCCTCGAGCAGATCAACTGGGAGACAGCGCCCCTGGTCGGTCACTCGGCCGAGGCTGCCCGATTGAGAGTTCGCTGCCAGGGTGAGAAGGCCGCGGCGGCCGACGAGCGCCATCGGCAGGCCCTCAGCGAATGGAGCGCCCTGCCGCGGCGGCGGCGCTGGATGACCCGCAGGCCCCAGCGCGAGAGCCCCGGCCTGCCGAGCCGGCATGATCTCGCAGCAGCGCGCGGCCAGCTGGTCGGCGTCGTCAGGTCAGCCATGATCACCGAGCTCGAGAAGGTCGTGCCGCAGCCGCGGCCGGCCTCTCCGCCCGCGGACGGCGCCCGGACCCCGCCCGCCGCAGATGCGGTTCACCGCGATCGGCTCCAGGTCGAACGCCCTGCCGAGGGGCAGCGCCACGTTCCGGTCCGCACCCGGGACACGCGGCCCAAGCCGGCGCCGCCGACGTCGCCGCCCCGGCCCCCGACTCGGCGAGACCGGGGACATGAGCCCGGCCTCTGAGCGACACCCGCGACGACTCGGGCGCGTCTCGCCCGGTCACGCCCGATCCCGGTCCGCGCGGCCGGTGGACCGCTGAAGAGCGCCGCCAGGGCTTCGCCCCGACCTGCCGGAAAACGGCCCGGAGGGGTGCACAGGTGGGGGGCACGGTCACACGTACGATCGCCCATCATGTGAACCCGACCCCTTGCCCCTCGCCACCGGTCCACCCAGCCGCCTGTCTTCGACAGGCGGCCGGAAGGGGAAATTTTCGCGCGCGCTATGCGCGCTTTTTTTCTGCCCCGCTGTGCGGGGCAGGGGACGAAGAACCCGGCCGGCAGGGGGCCGCCCACGAACTTCACCAGGGAAAGGACAACGCGATGAACGAGCAGGTGCGACTCGACCCGCAGCAGGCGCCGGCGCGCGCCGAGCTGCTGCTGGCCGCCGGCTTCGGGCAGGAGGCCCGGGGCCGCCCGATCCACGGCCGGCTCGAGAGCGACGACGACGGCGACGGCGAGCCCGGGCCGCGGGTGAAGATCGGCGCGTTCCGGACGCGGCGGCTCGCGGCGTGCGAAGCCGTCGCCAGGCTCTCGGCCAGCGTGTACGGCAACCCGCTCCGCGGCACGCGGGACATCGCCCCGGTGGTCCCCATCGGCGCGCCCGTGATCGCGAGGGTCGACGTCCCCGACGCCCGCGGGTGGCGCGTCTACCGGGCGGCGCCGGACGGGGCCGTCATCTTCGACGGCTGGATCGAGCACGACCCGGCCCACGCGGAGCGGGTCGTCGCCGAGCTGCGGGCGGCCGCGGCGGCGAGCCCCGAGGCGGCGCTGCGCCGCGCCCTTGAGCGGCAGCCCGGCCACGCGAGCGCGGACGCGATCGCGCGGTGGCTCGCCGGCCGGGAGGTCGAACGGGCGGGCGGGCCGGCCAGGCCCCGGTCGCGGGCGGCCCGGCGGCGGTGGCGGCGCGCCCTCGCGCGGAGAGGCGGCCGCCCGTGACGCCCCCCGCCGGCATCGACCCGCCCGCGCTCCGCCAGGTCCTCGCCGCGGCCCGAACGAGCGCCAACGCCCTCGGCCGCGCCCACCTCGTTGAGCCCACCACGAGCCACACCCTGGAGCCCGACGCCCGCGGCAACCGTCCGATGACCCGCTGACCCACCCGGGCGCACGCGCCCAACCCGAAACCCACGCTCCCCGGAATTCCGTTCGCGTAACGCACGCGAAGCGGGGAGAGGTGCGTCCTGCGCACGAAAGGAGACAGCCATGTTCCGCATGCCGCCATCGCGGCCGGCCCGCTCCGAGGACGACGAGATCACGGGAGCCGGCCGGCCGATCCGCCACACCCGCGTCACCCGGACTCACCGCGAGGAGGCGCGCCTCCGTCTGAACGCCCTCCCGGCCGCGGTCCACGCGGACCCGTCCCGCCGCGTGCCGATCCCGTGCGCGCCCGCCGCCAGCCCGCGGGGACCGCCGTCGACCCGTCGACCCTGACCACCCATCTCGACCCCCCGTAGAAACGCCGCCCGGCAACCCCGGCGCGGCAGGCGGGCCGCCTGGTCCGCCGCACACATCCCGGAAAGAGAGGAGAACCATGTCCGAACGAACCGTTCAGCGCGTCGGCGCCAGGATCGTCGTCCGCTCCATCGACAACGCCGGCTGCACGATGCGGGCGTTGACCATCACGTCGAAGCTGCGGCTGCAGGGCTCCGCGCTCGCCGCCGCGCTCGCGAGGCCCGATGTCCAGTCCGCGCTGACCGACGTCAGCTGGCGCACCGGCGCCGGGCACGTCACCGGCGTATCGGTCGTCTACGGCAACCCCGAGCCCGAGCTGACCCCGGTGCGGGAAGCCGGCACCGGCGCGGTGGCCGAGGGCGAGGTGGTCTGGCAGGGCAGCGACGGCGCCCTCGACCAGGACCTCGAGGAGTTCATGCCCGAGGGTCCGCAGCGGACCCAGCTCGACTGGAAGGACATCGGCAAGTACGGCCCGGCCGTTGACGACCCGCGCCGGGTGCCGCTGCCGGCCGACCGGGCGACGCTGAGACGGCGGGGCCGGGTGTCCAGCCGGCGCGGCTATCTGCGCCCGCCGCTCTCGGTCGACATCGTCGCGCGCATCGTCGAGCTCCGCCGCGAAGGCCTCAGCTTCAAGAAGATCGGCAAGGCCCTCGGTATCGCGGCGTGGACCGTCTCGCGCTACGTCCGCAGCTTCGAGGAGGAAGACCGATAACGAGATGAAGCTGCGAGCGACCTGCAGCGACATCCGGGACACGCTCCCGCACGATATCGCACGCGCGGTCGTCGAGCCCGGCCACGGACACCACGCCGTGTGATCGACCCGACGGCCACCGGCACGGTCAAACGACAGTCCGCGGACCTGCGCCGCTCGGCCGCCGCCGGCAAGCTCTTTCGGCCCACCCTCCCGCCCCGCTTGACGACACGACCAGGGGAGCCTCGAACAACCGGCGGAGAACACATCGCGCCCGCGCCACCTGCCCTGAAGCCTCCAGCGAAGAGAGCGCGGCCAGCCCCGCCCTACAGCTCGACGAGAGACGCACAACCGTGACCGGCTTGGGGCCGGACGCCGCGCTCCGCCCCGATATGCTGCTGTTCGCAACGTGGCTGCTAGTGCTCGATTCTCAGCGCCACCCGCACGGCCGCTCTTCGACGATGTCACGAAGTGCGCGACCATCTTGCTCCCTTCGAGGAGTCTGCCCGCAAGCCCAGGCTGAAGGGCCGAGAGCCGGAATCAGCGCAGTGACCACAGCCGCCGACGGCGGCGCTCCCGGTCCCAGCCCCGTGGTAGCATGAGCTGTTCCTCGATTCGGCCTTTCGGTCGGCTCGACACGGTCTGACGCCCAACGGAACGGCTGTTTCGGGGCCAAACGGTGATATCCATGCCCGTTCCTGATTTCCAGTCCCTGATGCTCCCGGTCCTGAACGCGCTCGCCGACGGCGCGGAGGCAGCGTTGTCTGAAGTCCGCCGGCGGGTTGCCTCGGCGGAAGGTTTGACGCCGGACGACGTACGGGAAACGACACCCGAGGGTCGTCAGCCGAGATTCTCGTACAACGTGAGTTGGGCGACGATCTACATGGAGCGCGCCGGCCTAGTGGCGCGGGTCAGACGAGGTGTGTACCGGCTGACGGAGGAAGGCGAACGGTTGTTGAAACAGTCGCCCAGGCGGGTCGATATGGGGGTCTTGTCGAAGTATCCGACGTACGTTAAATGGAAGCGGAAGGCACCTCCATCGAACGGGGGCACGCCGGAGGGTGCGCTGGTTCGGGCCGTGCATCAGTTGACGGAGACTTTGCAGGCCGAGGTCTTGCGCCGCGCTCTTGAAGCCCCGCCGGCATTCCTGGAGCAAATCGTCGTCGATCTGCTGATCGCAATGGGCTATGGCGGAGGGGACGCTTCCATGGGCCGCGTCACCGGCCGCACCGGCGACGGTGGGATCGACGGGACAATCCGCGAGGACGCGCTGGGACTGGATGAAGTCTACGTTCAGGCGAAGAAGTACGCCGGCGCCAAGACCGTCGGCGAGGCTGAACTGCGGAATTTCGCGGGGGCCATCGACGCAGCAGGCACAGCCAAGGGCGTATTCGTCACTACGTCGAGATTCACGGACGCCGCGAAGCAGTACGTGGCGCGCAGTCCGAAGCGGATCGTCTTGATCGACGGGGAGGAACTGGCGCGTCTCATGGTCGAGCGCGGCGTGGGCGTGCGGCTCAGGGATCGTTACGAGGTCAAGGGGATCGACGAGGACTACTTCGACGTGTGATCATCGTATGTACGTCATGAAGATTGGTCTGAAACGACCACGCAGGGAGACGCATGTTGAGGGCATTGATGAACGACCGGGTGGCTTTGGTGAAGAAGACAGGCCAGCGCTTCGAGAACCTGCGTGCATCCGTTCAATCGAGGCTAATTTTTACAGATGAGGTGAAAGTGCCCGTTGAGGACGGGGACACCTTCGAGCGGACGCTTCCGAGCGGAGTGAAGGAGTCGTTTGACGTTCTCGACGCAGGTTTCCACCAAGGGTTGCATGGCATACCTGCGCACTATCAGTCCAAGGTCCAGAAACGCACTGCGAAGGCCCATGGGAACACCGGCAGCCAACACACCGTCTACAACCTGACTGGTCCGAACGCTAGAGTGAACATCCACTCAACCGATTCTTCGACCAATGTTGTCAACGTCGAAGCTACAGTGTTGTTCGATAACCTGCGGGGCGCGATCAAGACCGAGATCGCAGACGTGCAGCTGCGTGAGACGCTGATGCACAGCGTGGGGGCGATGGAAGCGGCGGCGGGGACGCGGACTTTCGCGGACCGGTACAAGGACTTCATCGCGCTCGCCGCAGATCACATCTCGGTATTCGCGCCGTTTCTGCCGGCTCTGACTCAACTCTTGGTGTGATGCGCTCCCCATTCTCACGGCACCGCGAGGGCGCTTCGCGGCTGCAGCGTCGAGGTCGCTGAGGACGCCGGCGATCTTCTGAAGAGCGAAGCGGAGGTCTCCGAGGGCGATCTCGTCTCCGCTCCCGAGTCTGAAGTACAGGATTCGCTCAGCCATGGCAGCAGCGTTGGCGAGTGTACGTGATTCGCGCCGTCCCGTTCTGAGCTATCGTCCGGGTCCGGCCCCGGTACAGCGGCAGAACACGGTGGACGAGAACCGGGCAAACCCCGCTCGATCGAGGTACAACAAGACGGCTTCCTGCGCACAGCGGAACTGTGTCGACGAGCTCGACGGCAGCGGCCGATCCGGGAATTGCCGAGCTCGTGCCTCCGACGGCGCGGCCTTACCGCGGCGCGGAAGGACCTGCGCGTGGATCCGAGGCGCCCGGCGGTCCGTGGCGCCGGACGGGGCCGTCATCTACGACGGGTGGGGTCGAGCAGATCGCGCGCTGGCTCGCCAGCCGGGAGGTCGAGCGGCCGGACGCGCCGGCCAAGCCCCGGCGGCGAGCCACCGCGCGATCGCGTCCGCGCTCGCGCGGCCGGGCCGCCGCTCCCGGCGGGTTCGAACCACCATCAGCGGCCGTTCCTCATCGACCGGGGGGACGACGCAACTGGGCAACTGCTTCTACCGGGGCGTGGCACGTTTCGCAGACGGCGTCACGCCGGCCCCAGGGCCCGTCACGAACGCGGCCCATCGGTCCATCAGCCCGCGCCGCTGGTCGAACAGATCGCTGCGCGCGTAGCTCCGCTCGACAGCCCCGCCGACCACGTGCGCAAGGGCCATCTCCGCCACGTCCCTCGTCGCCCCGGACCGCTCCGCCGCCCACGTGCGGAAACTCGACCGGAAGCCGTGAACGTCCGCATCCGTCCCCGTCGCTTTCCGCAGCGCGTAGATCAAGGTGGTGCCGTTGAGCCGCCGCCCGCCCACGCCAGGGAAGATCAGCGAGTCGGCCGCGCCGCCAGAATGCGCTCGCATGCCTTCCAGCACGCCCACAGCCGCATCCGACAACGGCACCCGATGTTCCGACCCGGCCTTCATCCGCGACGCCGGTACGCGCCACTCCCGCGCCTCGAGGTCGACCTCGCCCCACGTCGCCCCGCGAGCCTCGCCGGACCGGACCGCCGTCAGCGCCGTGAAGCGAATCGCCGCCTTGACGGCCGGACCGGACCCGCACGCCTCGACCGCCGCCAGCGCCGCGGGAACGTCCGCGTACGGCAACGCCCGCCGATGCGCTCGGGTCTTCGGGGTCTTCGGCAAGGCCGCGTCGATCACTTCGCCCGCCGCGTTCACGTCGACGTGCCCGAGGGCTTGCGCCGCCGCGAGCACGCCCCGGACCCAACCGCGCAAGAGCTTGCCCGTCGCCGGCTTGTCGCGGTAGACCGGCCCGAGCACCGAGAGCACCGCCGCCCGGTCGATCTGGTCGACGGGTCGCCCCATCAGACGCGCCGCATACCGCGCCAGGGTCCGCCGCCGCGTCTCTCGGGTACTGCCGCACCACTGGCCCCCCTGGTCGACCTTGGCGGACAGGTCCGCGAACGTCGGCACGGTCGACGCTCGCCCGGAGGGGTCGCCGCCGCGCTTCGCCGTCAGGCGGTTGTCGTGCGCCCGCTCCCGAGCCTCCGACAGCGTGACGGCCGGGTAGGTCCCGATGCTGATGTCGCGCCGCTTCCCCTGGACGTGCAGCCGTTGAACCCAACGCTTGTTGACCCTGCCCGTACGGCCCCTGGCCACGACCAGGTACACCGTGTCGCCCGCCTGATACCGGCCCGGCTTCCGCAGCGTCTCGGCCCGCTTGGCTGTCAGTCTTTCCATGGAACCAGCCTCCCTGCTGACCGAAATACTAAACCCACGGTACGCCCACAGTCAAGACCCGGATTCGGGTGGATCGTCCCGGACCGGCCTGGACCCGGGAGAGGGTAAATTTCCTTATTCCGCTTGAAAATCGGCATGTTTGGACGGATGCGGACCGAACGGGACGAGGGCTAGCGTTAAGGCAACGCGAACACGAACAAATTGTTTCCCTGGCTGGGGCTGAGCTCGGGAGTGAGGTTGACGAACCGCTGGGTGCCCGTGCTCACCGCCACGTACTGCCGGCCGTCGACGGCATAGGTGATCGGGAAGCCGGACACCGACGAGCCGAGGTTGACCTCCCAGAGCACCTCGCCGGTCTCCTGGTCGAAGGCGCGGAAGCGGCCGTTGACGTCGCCGCCGAAGACCAAGCCGCCGCCGGTGGTGACCAGCGACATCGTGGCGGCGCGCTGCTCGTGGACCCAGGCGGTCTCGCCGGTCTCGGCCGAGATGGCCCAGACCGCGCCGACCTGGTCGGTGCCCGGGGCGATCTCGGGGCGCCAGTTGATGGCGTAGATGGAGGTGCTCTCGGGGCCCTCGGCGATCATCTGCGCGCAGACGTTGCGCAGCGGGAAGTACATGGTGTTGGTCAGCGGGCTGTAGGCGCCGGCCTCCCAGTCCTTGCCGCCGCTCGCGTGGGGGCAGGTGAGCACCTGCTGCCCCGCCCCGGTGAAGATGAGCTCGGGGTTCTCGGTCACCGCCCCCGACGCGCCGTCGATGTGGCTGATGACGTTCTGGGTGATGGTGGGCTTGGCCCACAGGAACTCGCCGGTCTCGCGGTCGAGGGTGTAGACGACGCCGGTCTTGCCGGGAATGCCGGTGACGACCCGGCGCGTTTCTCCCGGCTGCACGCGGGGGTTGATCCAGTCGACGGCGGCGGCGTCGGGGGCGACCGCGGTGTCGACGAGCAGCCGCTCGAAGGGATGGTCGAGGTCCCAGTGGTCGTTCAGGTGCTGGTAGTACCAGGCGATCTCGCCGGTGTCGGCGTCGAGGGCGAGGGTCGAGTTGTGGTACAGGTGCCGGAGGTCGGCGCCGCCGATGAGGAACTTCGGCGCCGGCGAGGTGACCGACGTCCCGATGTAGAGCAGGTTCAGGGCGGGGTCGTAGCTCGGCACCATCCACGCCCCGACGTGCCGGCGCTCCTCGAACGGCACTCCGCCCCAGGTCTCGTCGCCGGGCTCGCCGGGCGCGGGGATGGTGCGCCGCCGCCACAGCTCCTCGCCGGTGTCGGGGTCGTGGGCGGTGATGACGCAGGCGTCGGGCCCGCCGGCCGGCATGCAGCTCCGGCCCGAGACGACCTTGCCGTCGGCGACGATGGGCCCGGAGCTCTGGGTCGCGGGATGGGTGCGGTAGTCCAGCACCTGCGTCTCCCACACCATCCGCCCGGTCTCGGCGTCGAGGGCGAAGATGTGGTCGTCGGCGCTGGTGTCGAGGATGGTCGAGCCGTAGATGGCGATGTTCCGGTTGTTCTCCCAGAGGGTGTTGAAGACGTAGTCGCCGATGTCGTCGGGCACCTCGCGGCGGTGCTCCCAGACGAGGTCGCCGGTGACGGCGTCGATGGCCTGGATGACGTCGGCGGGGTTCGGCATGTAGAGGACGCCGCCGTAGGCGAGCGGCGTGCCCTGCTGGCGCCCCTCGGTGAGGGCGCGCGACCACACCATGCGCAGGTCGCCGACGTTCTCGCGGTCGATCTGGTCGAGGGGGCTGTAGCCCCAGCCGTCGAGGGTGCGCCGCCACATCAGCCAGTCGCCGGGCGCCGGGTCCTGCAGCATGGCGTCGGTGACCGGAACGAACCCGGCGTCTTCATCGGGCTGCCCGGCGGCGGCCAGCGGCGCGGACGCCGCGACGGCGAGCACTGTCAAGAAGAGTCCAAGGCGCTGTCGGAACATCGCAAGTCTCCTCACGGAGTCGAGTCAGCCGTGCACAGGACGACGCGAGCCTACGCCGTGAATTCGTAGACCAGGCCGCCATCGGGAACGCCGTCGAGCTGTAGCGCAACCCTGCCCGCGCCCGGTCCGTAGACCGCCCGGTACCGTGCCCGGACGAGGGCGAGGTCGAAGACGTACGACGCCGTAGGAAATGCCTCGCACGTGTCGCCGTTCGCGTCGTGCCGGAGCACGGCAGGCAGCCCCACCGGCGACGACTCCGTGAACGAGGCGGCGATGACGAGCGTGAATTCGTGCGTCCTGCAGCCGCCGGCGTACGACGCCGAGATCGTCAGCGTGTCACCGGCGACAGCCGCGCTGTTCAAGACGAAGTCGTCGTCTCCCAACCTCGCGTCGGCGCCCGCCACGACTACTCGGCCTGCCTGCGAGGGGGCCGGTGATGTCCCGTCCGTCCTGCGAACGGACACGGACGTGGGTCCTCCAGGCGCGTGGGTCTCCCCGCAACCGGTCGCGGTGAGCAGGACCAGCAGCGTTGCGCACGCCACGGGCAACTCGCCGCGCATCACTCGTGGTCCTCCCTGCGGACTCCGGGCACGTGCCCACGCCCGCGGAGCTCTCGAAGCGCACCGTCCGGCAGCGTATCACACACCCCGACCACGTCCTGACGGTCCTGACGGATGGCTCGCCCCGCCGCCGACCCCGAGCCGAGGCCGATTGGGAGAGTCTCCCGAGGCCGCGGCATATGCCCGCGAACCGACCCGCCTGCCGCTGGAAGTGATCGACGAGCTGTCGCCCACGTTCCGCAAGGTGGTACGGCCGCGGGACGTAGACGACCGCCCGCCCCGGAGGTTCGCCCGCCGGTTGCACATCTCCACCCGGAACGTGGCGGTTCGGCTGAACGGTGGCGGAAGGCGACCAGGTGGTGCTTCACTGCACCAGGTGTGGCCCGGCGGCCTGGAATACGCGGGGATCGACATCTTCCGTTTCGACGACGCGGGAAAGATCGTGGAGCACCGGGACGTGCTTCAGAAGGTGCCGAAGGCCGCCGCCCACGAGAACGGGATGTTCTGAGCTACCGCGTGGCTGACGGTTTCCACCTTGCAGCGCCCAGCGTAGCCCGGCACGTTCCAGCCCGGAAGCAAGCACACGCGGAGTGCGGCGTGTTGCACGCGACGAAGCTCGGGCTCGCGGTCGGTGATGGTGGTCGTCATTCGGTTTCCTCGGCGGGCCAGGTCAGGCCGGCTCCCCCGCTGTCGAAGATGGTCATGGTGACGTTGCGTTGATTCGACATCCGGATCGCATCGTTCAACTGGCTTGGAGGAACGGGCCCGTTCTCGGCCCAGACTTCGGCGGCGGGTCGAGGCAGAGTCAACTCGTTCACGGTCGGGCTCTCGCGAAGTGGGCGAACGAGCGTATTCGGCCCGGCGTCACGCCTCCCCTTCGGTGCACTGCGCGGGCCAGTTGCCGCCAGGTGAATGCCCCCTCGAGGTGCGCGAGTACGACCTCTTCGAAAGTGGATTCGTTCAGAACCACGGTCATCGCGTCAAGCTGGCGTTTCGTCGGCTCGGAGGCGCGCATGGCGTCGTACACCTCGCGCGCCGTGGGAGGTCTCCGCCAGCCGCAGCAGCGTCGACGTATGACGCTGCGGATCGTCCGTGAGTCGGGGCCCATCTCGGCGGGGTCGGCGCTCGGGCGGAATCTGACGAGCGTGTCGGGGGCCGTGTAATCGTCGGGGAACGCCTCCGGCGGCGGCAGGCGCACGGGGAGGGTCTCCGGCGGTCGGGTCAGGGGGCCGTGTGCGTCGCGCATGTTGGTTCTGCGCTCGATTATCGCGTACGGCGGCCGCCGGGGTGCGGGTCCCGGAACTGTGGCCGGCCGCCGGGGCGGTCGCCCGCACCGTCACCGTCGAGCGCCTTGTGCCGTGCGGTCGGCGTCGGGCTCCAAGCGGCCGTACCGTCGCGGCGACCTCCTCGCACCAGCACTTGCCGGGCTCGCGGAGATGTGCCAGGATCGAGTGACAAGGTGCGGGTATCATCGGAAGTTCGGTTCGAAGCCGACGCGGCCCCGCCACTGTAAGAGGCCCGGATCCTGTTCCAGTTACGGTTGCTGCGTGCCGTGCTGGTTGGGGTCGTCGGTGGCGCCCTCGGACTCAGCGGCTGCACCCTTCAGGCACTCCTCCTGCGCAACCCTCTCGACGACCGCCCGCTGTCCAGCCTTGGCGACCGGGAACGGGCCCCTTGCGATCGCCGTCGTGCCCCGGGCCGAGTCCTCGCCCTTCCCCGTCACGGTGCGGGAGATGGTGGGGATGGGGCGGTATGCACACCTCGGACGGTGGGGAGCGGTCCGCCAACCGGGACCGGGCGGTCGTGGAACGAGTGATGGCGCGATGCGCGGCCGGAAACGCGGAATCGGGGCGCAGCCCGGGCTGAAGCCGTGAGCGCGCCCGTCCTCATGCTGCAGGGCACCGGCTCCGGCGTCGGCAAGTCTCTGCTGACGGCGGCCTTCTGCCGGCTCGCCCGCCGACGCGGGATCGCCGTCGCCCCCTTCAAGGGGCAGAACATGTCGAACAACGCCGCGGTCACCGCCGACGGCGGCGAGATGGGACGGGCGCAGGCGTTGCAGGCCCGGGCCGCGGGACTCGAACCGCACGTCGACATGAACCCCGTCCTCCTCAAGCCGCTCGCCGACACCCGTTCCGAGGTCGTGCGCCTGGGCCGCACCGACCGCGAGACGACCGGCCTGCCCTGGCGCGAGCGCAAGCCTCGCCTCTGGCCGGTGGTGACCGGCGCGCTCGCCCGGCTGCGCGACCGCTTCGAGCTCGTGATCGCCGAGGGCGCAGGCAGCCCGGCCGAGACCAACCTGCGCGACTGCGACATCGTCAACATGGCCGTCGCCCACCACGCGCGCGCGGCCGTCGTGCTCGTCGCCGACATCGACCGGGGCGGCGCCTTCGCCGCGCTCTACGGCACATGGGCACTCCTCCCGGCGGCCGACCGGTCCCTTCTTCGCGGCTTCATCCTCAACCGGTTCCGCGGCGACCCGGCGCTTCTGGCGCCCGCGCCCGACACGCTGCGCGACCGCACCGGCGTGCCCGTCCTGGGTGTCGTCCCCTGGATCGACCACGATCTCCCCGAAGAGGACGGCGGCCCGGACCTCGCCGGCGGCCCCGCCACCGCTCCCGCCATCGCCGTGACCGCCTGCCCGCGCGCCGCCAATCTCGACGACCTCGATGCGCTGCGCCGCGAAGACGGTCTGCGCCTGCGCTGGATCCGCCGTCCGCGCGATCTGGCCGCGCTCACGGCCGCGCCGGGCCTCGCCGCCATCATCCTGCCGGGCTCGCGGAACACCCTGGACGACCTCCGCTGGATGAAGCGCACCGGTCTGGCGGACGCAATCCGCGCCCTCGCGAAGGACGGCGTCCCGGTGGTCGGCCTCTGCGCCGGTTACCAGATCATGGGCCGCCGAATCGCGGATCCGGGCGGCGTCGAAGGCGGGGGCGAGGAAGTCGGCCTGGGCATTCTGGACGTGGCGACCGAGCTGGCTCCCGTCAAGGACGTCCGACGGACACGCGCACGCATCACCGGCGATCCGCCGCGCTGGCTGGAGGGTGAGGTGGGTGAGGGCGTCGCCGGCTACGAGATCCACCACGGGCGCACCCGAGCCGCGCCCGAGCTCCGACCGTGGCTCGCCGACGGGCCGCGCGGCCTCGGGCACGCCCACGGCATGCACTGGGGATGCTACCTGCACGGGGCGTTCGGAAACGACCGCCTGCGCACGGCCTGGCTCCGCTCCCTTGGCCTCCCGCCCGGCGCGGAAGGCGGCAGCGGCGCTGTCGACCGCGACCTGGACCACCTCGCCGACATCGTCGAGCGCGGTCTGGACGTCGACGCCGTCTTCGCCGACGTTCTGCGGCGCCCGCTCGCTGTCAATCCCCGCGCAGGCTAGAGACGCCCGGCCTTGGGCCGGCAGATGTCGCGCAGCAAGGTACCTTGCCCATCGGCCACCGGCGTCCGCCAGCACGTTGACGGGGCGCAGCGTCCTCGGGTACGTTGAGGATCAGCGCCCATGCAGGTCTTCATCAGCTATTCCCATTCCGACTCGCCCCTCGCGGCCCGCGTGTCCGCGGCGCTCCGGAAGACCGGTCTGAACGTGTGGGACCCCGAGGTCCACCTGCTCCCGGGCGACAACTGGCCGGCCCAGGTGGGCCGCGCTCTCGAAGAGTCCGACGCCATGGTCGTTCTCTTGACCCCCAACTCCGTCAGCTCACCGCACGTCAAGGCCGAAATGGCGTACGCGCTGGGTTCGAAGAGCTACAGCAACCGACTGATTCCCGTTGCCGTCGGCGGCCGCGAGCAGCTTCCCACGGGCGAGATTCCCTGGATAGTCCGAAAGCTGCCCTGGGTGGATCTGCCGAACCCGGAAACCGCCGATCCCGAAGTCAAACCCATCGCCGATGCGCTCCTCGGCCGGACCTGAGCCTGCGCAGGTAATCTGCACGCGTGCCGACCGACGTCCTCGTCTCGCATTCGCACAAGGATCACGCCGGCGCGGGGTCCCCCCTCCCGGCGTGTGCCGCACATCGCTCCAGCGCATGCGTTCGCGTTCGCTCTTGCCTCACTCCAGCGCCACCACCGCCGAGCGTAGCTCCATCAGATGCGCCGCCCTGATCGGGGTCATCCCTCCGACCGGTACAGCGTCCGTCCAGCGTGGCGTCGATCGTTCCGCCGCCGTGTAGGCCCCGGCGAGAGCCTCTCGAAGCTCAAGCAGATGCGAGAGCCTGACAGGTGTCACCCCGGCCGTCAGGATCGGATCCGTCCAGGAGAACGGATCCAGTCCTGCCGCGCTACGCAGAAGGTCCACTCGTTCCCGCAGTTCCGTGAAGTGCAGCGCCTTGACCGTCGTCAACCCAGGCACGATTGGGTGATCGGTGAACAGCCCCGACGAACTCCGCACCGTCACCCCAAACACTTGGGTCGCCGTGCTGTTCGAGCCGCCGGTGTCGGTCGCGTTCACGGTGACCGTCGCGGTCCCCGCCGCCAGGGCCCTCACGGCCACCGTACTGCCCGACACCGTCACGAAAGCGATGGACGGCGCCGATGAGTGAGCTTCGTAGGTCAACGGGTCCCCGTCCGGGTCCCAGAACGCTCCCGCCACATCTACGGCAACTGCACCGCCCACGCGAACCACCTGATCCGCCAGCGTGCCGAGCGCCACCGGAGAGATATTGGCGAAAGCTGCAACCGCCGTGATCCGGGATCGGCCGCCGGTGATCTCGAACCAGTTCTCTACGAACTCCTGCCTGAACTGCGCGTGGACCTCGAGCAGATGGCTTGAGGGGCCCTGCCCGGGCTCCAGCAGATAAACGAAGCCGACATTGAAGTCCTTCTGCGATCGGCTCGCGCTGGGTTGGCGCGGGCCTTCGGCGGCCACGACCTGTCCGATCGAGACGATCTCCCTGTCTCCGGTGTACACGCCGCCGCTATAGGTCTCCCCCCGAGGATTGTGGCCGCCCTCGACGACGGCCTCGAGGTTCCGCAGTACGAATGTGTCGGGCACCTCGCTGGCGTCCGCCAGCCCCATGGCGTACAGATCCAGCCATGAGAGGCCGCTCCAACTGGCGCTCGGGGTGAACGTGCCGTCTCCGTTGTCGTTCCAAACGGACCCGCCCATGACGGAGCTTTCCGGGCGGCCAGTCCGCGAGAAGGCTGCGGGGCTGTGGAGGTCACCGCGCCAATGGATGCCGTAGAATTCGTTCGTCAGCGTTTCCTTCCCTCCACTACCCGCAAACGAGAGGTACGCGCTCCAAAGGTGGATGAACTCGTGTGTGAGAAAGTCGATGCCAAGGTCCTCCCGCAGATTTTGCGAGAGGATCGGTAGCGGCAGGGCCTTCTTTAGACGGCCGTCGCCGCAAGGCGCCGGACGGACGGGGAGGTCGTCGACGCCGATCCCTTCCGGACGCACGCCGTACTTCGGCCCCGCTTCGGTCGCGTTCTCCTGGCTGTCGATGCGGAACTCGTTGTGGAACATGAACATATCGAACGTGTCGCCAAGGGCCTCAATCACCCGACAAGCGATCTCCACGGTGTCGGGAGCGCTGGGATAGTGGAACACCTCGCTGTGCCGCCGGCCGAAACGACCGTCGGATCGCGACAGATCCACCGACTCCGCGCGAGGCGGCAACTCGAGCGACTCCGTCCGGGAGAAGTCCGCTCGGCCGCAGCCGGGGTTGTCGAAGCAGGCAACTTCCGCAATGACGCTTGCGGGCTTCCCGCGAAGATCCTCTGGGATGATCCCGAGCACTGCGATTCGATTCCCCTCGCGTTCCAGAAGGCGGCCTCCGAGGATCCGGTCCTCGGCATCCGTGCGCAAGACTATGCGCACCTCGAAGTCGGCGTCTGCACGGCTCCGAGTGTAGTCCGGGTTCCAGTACGGGCGATCTCCGTCGAAAGCGAGCCGATACGAGAAACGCGGACCCTCGCCCGGCTCCAACACGGGATCCCGCGTCATGAACTCCACGATCACCGCATCACCGTCGGTTTCGTAGATGACGACATCGAGCAGATCCAGATGGCCCGGCAGTTCCGGGTCCCTCGTGTCGGGGATAGCCGCGATGACATCGCCCTTTGGGACGTCGTTGCCGTACGGGAACAGGCCGACAACGCCGTCGCCGCTGGCAATGGAGCCATAGTGGAATCGAACCCCGCCATCGGCCTCCAGCACGGCCTGGAAGCGGTCGGGGGCTTCCGGGCGGAAGGCACTATAGAAATGGGGTTCGGACGCGAACCAGGTGACGACGACCCGGTCCGGCCAGTGCGCGACCAGCTGCCTGGCGAGCGGGTCGCGTCGGCCGGTGATCCCCCCGTATCCCGGCTTGAACAACGGGCTAATGGTCGGGTCGGTCACGAACTTGGCGGCGATCTCGGCCATCGTGTCGAACCGGTTAGCCGCGTCGTCGTACCAATAGGCCAACGGCCCTCCGAAGGTGAGCGCGCCGTGCTTGCTGACGTGGAACGAGTTCCGGGTTCGGCCGCCGAACTCGAACGGGAACCCCAGCGCGATCTCCTCCCCCTCACTGATCTCCGCGCCGAGGTCTTCCTCCCACGCGAGCGGCTGCACGGAGCGAGAGTAGCCGCCCTGCCCGTCCGGAGTGAAGGCGAGCGTCAACCCGTTCAGATCGAACAGGTTGGCGGCCGCGGTGTCCTCGGGTGCGAGTTCCACGAGGATCTGATTGTCTGGAGTGATCGACACTCCTCCGGGCCGGGCGACTTGAGCAGATGCGCCGGAACCGAAAACCAGGGCAAGCAACGCAAGAGAGAATCCAGAACGCTGTCGGCACATCGCACGCTCCTCAGGGAAGCGAAGTCGGCCGTGCGCTGGCGGACATCGCCAAGCATCGTACCATCCCGACTGACTCCCAGCGCGTGACAGTTCGCAGCGGCGTAGGGTCTGTCGAGCTCAGAGTGAGTACTTCGCCCAACGATTGATCTCGCGGATTCGCTCGCCGCAGTCGAAGCCGGCCAAGTGCAGCGCGCGCACGAGTTCGCGGTCCGTGTATGCCCGCTGCGCCCATGCCTCGAGGAGCTCGAAGTACGTCGCCTCGCGGCCCCAGGCGGACACGATCGCTCGTTGACGCGCGGTCGGACTGGTAGCTCGCACCGCGTCGTAGAACTCGCTCGCGGTGGGCCGGGTCTTCCACCCGGCGCAACTGCTCATCAGGCGGAAGTGCACGACGTCGGCGTGCCTGCCGGTTCGCGCGTTCGGGTCCTCGAGTCGCTCGAAGTCCCGGTCGGTCGCGAGCTCGTCGCTGAAGGCGGAGGGCGGGAGGAGCGTCGCCGGCGCCCACTGATCGGGCTCTCGCAGTCGCCGCTCGATCTCCTGCCGTACTCGTGCACACGCGTCCTCCGGCATGCCGTCAACAGCCGTGGGGCCCTGGCCCGGAGAAGCGGCCCGGGGCCGGCTGTAGGGACCGGCAGACTCGTGCTCGACAGCATGGTTCACGCTCTTCACGTCGCTCATGATGTTCGTTCCGCCGGAGGGCGGCCAAGGGCGGGGCGGCCGGCTGGCTTCCAAGCGGGCTCGCCGGTTGGTTCCGGAACAGGGACGGACTCTGATCACACTACACACCTGTGGTGCATTGAGCGAAACCGCCCGTTCCGTTTCTCAGCTCTCGAACCCCGGTCTTGCCCACCAACCAGAGGGTCAACGACAACCGATCGGAGACGTGGGCGGGGATCTTCGCCATCTGCCGCTCCCATGAGGGCGTGTCGGGGACAGCGAGCCCGTAACCAAGCGCCCCGTCTGCCGTCATCAGCAGCACGGTCTGCCCGAGCGCCGAGTAGAGCGCCTGTTCCGGCTGACGTGACGAGTCGCCTTCGACTTCAGCGACGACAGTCGCCACGTTCGGCTTCGCCGCTACGAGGTCAGCCCGCCCGAAATCGGGATGGGCGCCGATTCTGGCTCCCGCGGTCACAAGCCAGTCCTCGGCGCGACGGGCGCGTTCCCGCTTGTCTGGCGGATGCCGTCCGCCGAGAGCCCGCTCCATCCCGTCCACATCGACGGTGACCTCCCATCCATCGGTGGGAGAGAACAGATGCTCGACGAGATAGCGCTTTACCTCAAGCTGGTACATGATCCTTAACCCACGCCAACCGAAGCCGGATCCCTTTACGTTCCCGCTCGTCTGACACCGAGTTCACGGCCTGGACCGGAACCCCCATGGACTCGGCAAATGCCTGGAAGTCGCGGAACGAGGCGTCGGTCGCGCTGAACGAGTGCACCAACATGACCGCCCGCGTCGTCCGATACCTTTGAGCCTCGTAGATGGCTGACGCCGTGCGGTGGAGAAGCTGGTACCGGATACCTCCCACATCGGCGACCCGAAGCCCGAGGGAATCGCAAAGAGCCTCCAGACGACGCTCCTTGCCTGCGCTGTGGTCGTTCCAGGTCGAAACGAGGTCACCGAACGGCTCGTCCACCTTGCCCTCGACCGCGACCACCGCGTTGCCGCAAACGCACTTGACGAAGGCGAGCAGGTCCGTCTGGCTGCGACGCCCAGGTGTTCGCAGGTCCACGTCGCGCTCGAACAGCCCCTCGACAAGGGCAGCATCCGCATAGTCGGGACAGCTGTCCAAGACGGAGCGAACAGCGGCCGGGATGCCATCGGCGTCGACCCAGGAATGGGCGAGTTCGTAGGCCGAGTAGCCCTTCTTCCAGTGGCGATCCGGCCTGGCGAGGTACTGGCGCACGTCCGCCGGCTTGGCGATCTCGTGGGCATAGAAAAAGCGACTCATCGGCTTGATGCGGCCGGTGTCTCGGTACGGGGTTCAGCGGAGCTGCTAGTGGGCGGCGCAGTCCCGGACGTGGAGCGTAATGACGGCTCCGGTCGCCGGCCGCACCGACGACGATGGAATGGTGGCCACCGCCGCGGTGTAGCCGTCGAGAGTGTGGAACTCGACCTCGAAGGCCGCGCCACTGCGATGAACATGCATGATCGTGCCGACGTCGCCAGCCTTCAGATTCGAGTCGGTAACGTCCGCAGTGAGCACGACACGGACATGTTCGGCGAGCATCATCTGCTCAGAGGATGCGCCGCCACGAGCCGCGGCTTGTCTCCCGACGGGATGATCCAACCTCCCGCACGCGGCGGCGGCAGGCCCCGCCGGCTCAGCGGTTCCGCTCGTACGGCGCGCCGGTTCCCGACGACCCCACGAAGAAGCGCGACCCGTCGGGGAAGGTGATGTCGCGCGCGTTCGCGGTGTTGGAGCCGTCCTTGGCGCCGAAGCCGTCGATGACGAGCTCGGTGCCGGTGGGAATGGAGTTCTTGTTGAGGCCGCGCCGCATCAGCGAGTTGGGGGCGCCGCACTCGATGGCCCAGGTCGTCACGGTGCCGTCGTCGGCGGTGACGTCGACGTGGATCCACGAGTGGGGGTTGATCCACTCGGTGCGCGACACCGTGCCCGTGAGCTGCAGGGGCCGATTGGCGTCGAACTCGGCCGAGAAGGCGTGGTGCGCGGATGCCGGGCCGGCCGGCGCGAGCAGGACGAGGGCGCCGGCCGCGGCGATGAACGAGGTGGCAGTCTTTCTCATCGGTCTCACCTGATGGGGGTCGCCCGGTCTCACCTGACGGGGTTACCCCGTCTCACCTGATGGGGGTCACCCGGTCTCACCGGACGGGGTTCGCCCGGTCTCACCTGATGGAGGTCACCCGATCTCATCCAATGGCGGTCACCTGTTCTCACCTGATGGGGCTCACCCGGATGTCGTCGAGGTCGGCGCCGGTCATGAGCGACAGGTTGCGCCCGTTGCCCTCGTGACAGGCGTACTCGAACAGCATGTGCCCCTCGGGGGCCCGCCGCAGCGCGTCGAACTCGATGGTCCACGGCTGGGTGAAGACCTCGGGGTCCTCGATGGTCGCGCGGTAGCGGATGGTGTCGTCGTCGACCAGGGTGAAGCGCTCGACCACGTGCAGGTTGCCGCTGTGGAACGTGCCGTGCCCCGAGGTGAGGGCGCTCGCCGGGGCCCCCTCGGGGGGCGCGCCGTGTCCCACCGGCCACGTGTTGTCGGTGAAGTTGGTCACGTCGACGACGAGGGTGTCGCCCTCCCAGCGGCCGCGCGAGTCGCCCATGCCGAGACGGATCTCGGGGTCGGGGTGGGGGCTGCCGTCGAGAGGGATGTAGCGCGAGTGGTGGTTCCACTCGTAGAGGATGACCACGTAGCCGGGCACCTGGAGGATCTGGTAGGTGTTGTAGCCCACCGGCAGGTGCGCGCGGGGCAGGGCGGCGGGGAGGCACTTGACGCGCGGGTCGAGGTGCTCGAGCTCGTCCTGCCGCGCCATCACCTCGCCGCGGCGCTCGGACGCCCACGGCTGGAACGGAATGCGGCCGTCGGGCGGGTCGACGACCATCGGCCTCTGGACGCGCCCCGGGCGCGGCGGCGCGTCCGGGTCCGGCTCGAAGAACCGTGAGAACGCCGCCCCCTGCCCGAGGTTGGCCCCCTCGGGGCGTTGCCACGAGTCGTTCGCGGCGGTCTCCATGGGCTGGGACGCGCCGGGCAGGTAGTAGCCGCGGAAGTCGGGGTCGCCCCACGGCGTGCGCGGGGGCTCGTAGTCGCCGTCCTGGCCCGCGGCGGCGGGCGCCGCGGCCAGCGCGAAGAGCAGCGCCGCGCCGAGAGCTCGTCGAGCGCTCATCATCTTGCTCCTTCTCCCTGCTCGACCGCGATCTGCAGGAGGTGGTCGACGCAGTCGTAGTCGAGTATCTGCAGGCCCTCGTCCATCCGGCGGTAGAGCGTCATGCGCATCGTCCACGGACGGGTGAACACGTTGGGGTCCTCGAGGGTGACCTCGTAGTCGATGTGGTACGGCGTGGTCGGCGTGTAGCGCTCGACCACGTGCAGGGCGTCGCTGTGGAAGTTGCCGGCCGCGTCGAGCCACGTGCGCCCGTTGAAGTGGGTGGTGTCGACCACCAGGGTGTCGTCCTCCCAGTGCCCGCGCGAGTCGCCCATCCAGAAGTCGTTGGGCAGGGGGTGCGGGCTGCCGTCGGTGTAGATGATGCGGACGGCGTGGGCGAACTCGTACGTGATCACCACGTGGTCGGGCGTCTGCAGGATGCGGAACGGAAACGGCATGTAGGTGATGCGCGGCACCCCGGGGAGATAGCACTGCCGCACCGGGTCGGCGGTCAGCCGGTTCGCGTAGTTCTCCTGCTGCTGCTCGGCCGCCCATGCCTGGTAGGGGATCTCGCCGCCCTCGACCACCCCGAGGCCGGCGGGAATGCCGTCCTGGGCGTTGTGCGGGCGGATGTCCCACGCCGCGGAGTTCAGCACCTGCCAGAAGCCGCTCAGGTCGGGCTGCCCCTCGGCGGTCCGGGGGCCGTCGTAGCCGGAGGCGGCGCCCGCCTGCGACTCCCCTCCCCCGGCCTCGGACGGCGCGGACGCGGCCGATGGCGCGGACGCGGCCGATGGCGCGGACGCGGCCGACGGGGCGGGTGCGGGCATCGGCGCCGAGGACGCCGATGGCGCGGAGGCCGCCACCGCGGCAGGGGCCGCGGCCGCCGGCGGACCGGACAGCTCGTCGAGGTAGCCGACGACCTGCCGCACCTCGTCGTCGGTCAGCTCGCGGGTCGAGATCGGGGGCATCTGGCTGTACCCCTCGCGCACCACCGCAAGCACGTACTCGGCGTCGTAACCGAGGGGGACGAGGCCGGGAGCGATGTCGCCGCGCCCCCCCGCCCCGTGGCAGAGCTGGCACACCCGCTGGTAGGCCTCGGCGCCGGGGTGGTCCTGGATCGCGACCGCGGGGGCAGCCGAGACCACGACGCCGGTCGCAAGGCAGGCGGCGAGGAACCCACGCATGGCCCCCACCCGAGAATCGTCGCTTCCGGCTCCGATTGCGGCCCGGCCGGCCTCGCCCGGAACCGGGACCGTGCCAGGGGGCAGACTCCCGGACCGGGATGCGCCGCCCTCGATGCGCACTTGCTCCCCGAAGGGTTCGGGACGGGACGATGGCAGGGTCCGGGGGGCCGAACTCCGGTCCACCGGTCCCGCCGCGGCCCGCCCCGCCCCGCGGCCCGGACCGCTACCGGTCCTGCGCCGCATCGCGTTCCTCGGCCCGGTGGCCGGCGAGAATGCCGTCCATACCGTAGTTGCCTTCATGGCACGCGTACTCCCAGACCTGATCGTCCGAGTACAGCATCGGCACCTCGACCGTCCACGGAACCGTCCAGGTCGCGGGGTCCTCGACCGTGAACTCGTAGAGCAGGGTCTCGGCGTCGACCCGAGTGAAGCGCTCCACCAGGGTCATCGCCGTCGTCGCCCCGTAGCGCTCGGTGAACGAGTTCTTGTTGTAGAAGTTCGTGGTGTCGACGACCAGGGTGTCGCCTTCCCAGCGGCCGCGGGAGTCGCCCATCCACTGGGTCACGCCCTCGTGCAGCGATCCGCCGTCGAGGGGGATGATGCGCGCGTCGTGGACCATCTCGTTCAGGATCACCACGTGGTCGGCGGTCTGGAAGAGCTGCATGTGGTTGTTGTAGGCGCGCGGCTCCATCGGCGGCCCCGAGTTGAAGCCGAGCACGCAGCGCTCGCCCACGCTGCGGTCCTCCCAAGAGTCGGCGGGGTGCGCGGCCCGGTACTCGGCCCGCGCGTCGGCCCGCGCCTGCCCCTCGGCCGACAACGGCGGGATGCGGCCGTTCGGCGGGTCGACGATCAGCGATGTCCGCCGGCTGCCCACCGTCCGGGTGCCCCGGTCCATCCAGAAGTTGTTGTAGGCGCCGACGTTGCCCCCGGCCTCGGTCCGCTGCGCGGCCTGGTTCCACAGCCGGTCGTTCCGCTCCAAGACCTCCTGCTCCTGATTGGCGGCTTCCTCCTCGGTCAGGAACGCCTGGTCGCCGAGCTCCTCGGGCCGCTGCAGCGGCGTGATCGTCCGGAAGTCCCAGACCCCCTGCAGGTCGGGGGCTCCCCAGGGCGTCCGCGGCGCCTCCGTCTGGGCCTGCGCCGGATCCGGCGCCGACAACACCAGGGCGGCCAGCACGGCCAGCCCCGCGGCGAGCATTCGATGGTTCATCTGACTTCCTCCCGGCCCGGAAAGCGTCGCCCACGGCTCCGCCCACCGCCCAACCAATCCTCCACAGTCTACGCCGTTCTCCGGCGCAGACCGCCGCTGTGACGCAAGCCTGATTATAGCCGGCCTGCCCGGCCTTCGAGCGACAAGAGCGACCACGGGGCATGATAAAGTAGCTAGTCAACGGTCGTTTTGGGGAGGCCTCTACGTGACCGCCAGCGTTACCGCACTCGAAGCCAAGACCCGCTTCGGCAAGATCCTCGACCGCGTCTCACGAGGCGAGGAGATCGTAGTGACCCGCCATGAGCGTCCCGTGGCGCGCATCGTTCCCGCGGACCGAGCCAGTCTGCACGACGTGCGCGCAGCCGTGGCCGGCTTGCGGGACCTGCGCAGGGAAATCGCGGCACGGGAAGGGCGCGAGTCGTCGAAGCTCACCGATGCCGAGATCAAGTCCCTCATCGAGGCGGGACGCCGGTGAGCGACGCCTTCGTCGTGGACGCCTCGATGGCGTTCGCGTGGGTCAGACCAAGTCAGGCTTCGGCGCAATCGGATGCACTGCTCGATCGCATCGAGCAAGGCGCGATGGTCATCGTCCCGCCCCTGTGGTTCCTGGAGGTCGCGAACGGACTTCTCGTCGCCCAACGACGCAAGCTGCTCACGGCGTCGGAGCGAACACGGGCGATCGATCGACTGTCGGGATTGGCGTTGACGGTCGACGACGGCGATGCGAGGACGGCGTTCGGCCGGACGTCGGCGCTGGCCGATGAGCACGGATTGTCGCTGTACGACGCCGCCTATCTGGAAGTGGCCTTGCGCCGCACGCTGCCGATCGCCTCCCGGGACGCAACGCTCCTCGCAGCCGCGGCGCGGGCCGGCGCCGAGCTGGTTGCAGGACCCGCAGCCGGGTCGCCCTCCGAGAGCGACTGATGCTCACGTCCCCGTTCCAGCGCCTCCGCGCCCGCCCCGAGTGGCAGTTCCTGGCCATCCTGCCCCGCGCCAACCCGTTCCTGGCCGCAGTGTGGTGGAGCGCGCTGGTCGTGCGCAGCCTCCTGCCCGCCCTGCTGGCCGTCGCGATGGGGGTCCTCGTGGGCGCGGTCGAGGCGGGCGGCGACCTCGTCTGGCCGCTCGCGGGCGTGGGCACGGTGTTCGCTCTCCTGCAGGTGCTGCCGCCGCTGCACGGGGCGGCGGGCGCCAACCTGGGCAGCGCCGCCGCGGCGTGGCTCTACGACGAGCTGACGGTGGCCAGCGTCGAGCCTCCCGGCATCGGGCACCTGGAGGACCCCGAGCTCGCGAGCGACCTCACGATGGCGCGCGACTTCGACCTCGGCATCAGCGGACCGCCCCTGTACATCTCGATGGACTTCATCGCGTCGGGCCTCGTCGAGCTGCTGGCGGGGCTGACCGCCTGCGCCCTCCTCTTCGCCTACGCGTGGTGGGCGCCGCTCGTGCTCGGCGGGGCGTGGCTCGCCACCCACTGGCTGCTGCGCGAGAGCGGGGTGTGGAAGGACCGCCAGACCGACGCGGTGCGCGAGGCCCAGCGGCACGCCGACTACGCGTACCGCCTCGCGGTCGACGCACCGGCGGCCAAGGAGCTGCGGCTGTTCGGCCTCGCAGCGTGGACCATCGACCGCTTCCGGCGCCACCGGCGGCGGCTGCACGACCTGCGCTGGGAGGCGACGAAGCTGCGCGAACGGCCGGTCGCCGCGAGCCTCGCCATCGTCTTGACCGCCAACGTCGTCGTGTTCTGGTCGCTCGCCGCCGACGTCACCGCCGGCGCGCTGCCCCTCGACCGCCTCGTGACGTTCGCGAGCGCCGCCGTCGGCGCCAGCATGATCGCCTTCGGCGGCCTGTCGTGGGCCCTCGACGGCGCGGGCGCGCCCGCCGCGGCGGTGCTGCGCCTGCGCAGGGCGATGGCCGCGCGCGGCGCGCTGAGCCTCGGCCCGGCGCCGGCGGCGGACCGGCCGAGGCGCGAGATCCGCTTCTCGGGCGTGCGCTTCGCCTATCCCGCCCGCCCGGACCGGCCCGTGCTGGACGGGTTCGACCTGACCGTGCCCGCCGGGTCGTCGCTCGCCATCGTCGGCCAGAACGGCGCCGGCAAGACGACCCTCGCCAAGCTGCTGTGCCGGCTCTACGAGCCGCAGGCGGGCGCCATCGAGGTGGACGGCACGGACCTGCGCGAGCTCGACCTCGAGTCGTGGCGCGCGCGCATCACCGCGGTGTTCCAGGACTTCGCGCGCTTCGAGCTGCCGCTGGCCGACAACGTGGCCCCGGCCGGCGCGCCCGAGGGCGTCGTGCGCGAGGCGCTCTCGGACGCGGGGGCGGCGGACCTCGCCGGCCTCGACACCGTCCTCGCCCGCGGCTACGACGGCGGGACCGAGCTGTCGGGCGGCCAGTGGCAGCGAGTGGCCCTGGCCCGGGCCCTCGCCGCGGTGCGGCAGGGCGCCGGTGTCGTGCTGCTCGACGAGCCCACCGCCCAGCTCGACGTCCGGGGCGAGGCGGAGATCTTCGAGCGCATCCTGAAGGCGACGCGCGGGGCGACGACCATCCTCATCTCGCACCGCTTCTCCACCGTCCGCCACGCCGACCGCATCTGCGTCCTGGAGCACGGGCGCGTCGTCGAGCTGGGCACCCACGACGAGCTGATGGCGCGGGGCGGGCGCTACCGGACCATGTTCGACCTGCAGGCGCAACGCTTCGCGGAAGAGGAAGAGGCGGGCCTCGATGTCCTCGACTGAGCCGCCGCGCCCCGCGGACGACATGCCCCCGGCGCTGCCGTCGATGCGGCGAGCGCCCCGGCAGCGCTTTGTGCAAGAGGAAGAGACGGGCCTCGATGTCCTCGACTGAGCCGGCGCGCCCCGTGGACGACATGCCGGCGGCCCTGCCGTCGATGTGGCGCGCGCTGCGGCGCGGCTTCGACGCCGAGCCGGCGCTGCTGGCCGTCGCCTTCGCGCTCGCCCTGCTCGCCGCCCTCCCCGACGCGCTGATGGCGGTGTGGCTGAAGCTGCTCGCGGACGGGCTGCTCGGCGACGACTCCGCCCTGGTCGCCGTCGCGGCCGGCGGCCTCGCCGCCTCGGCCACCCTGACGTGGGTGCTGCGCGTGGTCAGCGACCGCACCCAGCGCCGCTTCCGCGACCGGGTCACCATCGCGCTCGAATCGCACGTCGCGGGGCTGCAGGCGAGCGTCGCCACCGTCGAGCACCACGAGCGGCCCGACTACCTGGACCGGATCGCGATGCTCCGCGACCAGGTGTTCGTGCTCGACCACATGTACATGTCGCTGTTCACCACCGCCGGCTGGATCCTGCGGCTGGCGGTGACGGTCGGGTTGCTGGTGTCGATCCACCCCGCGCTGGCCCTCCTCGCCCTGTGCGCGCTGCCGACCGTGGCCACGGCCTCGTGGCGCCCCGGGGTCGAGCGCGCGGTCGAGCAGCGGGGCGCGCAGGCCCAGCGCCTCGCGCGGCACCTGTTCGACGCCGCCACCACCGCCGCGCCCGGCAAGGACGTGCGCGTCACCGGCATCGGCCCGCGCCTCGTGCGCGACCGGCGCGCCGCCTGGGAGCGCTGGTACCGCCCCGTCGCCGCCGCGCGCTGGGCCAGCGCGGGCTGGCACACCCTCGGCTGGAGCGTGTTCGCGGCCGGCTACGTCGGGGCCGTCGTCTTCGTCGCGGCCGGTCTGCGGGCCTCGCCCGGCGACGTGCTGCTGCTGCTCGCGGCCGGCTCGCGGCTGGCCGGCTACGTCAGCGCCACCGTCGGCGAGATCGGCTTCCTGCGCGGCATCTGGCTCGACGGATCGCGGCGCATGGCATGGCTGGAGGACTACGCCGCGGCCCAGGCCGAGCGCGCCGACCGGCCGGCGCCGGCGTCCATCGAGCGCGGCATCGCCCTCGAGAACGTGTCGTTCGCCTATCCGGGTACCGACCGCCTGGTGCTCGAAGACGTCGACCTCGAGCTGCCGGCCGGGGCCGTCGTGGCCCTCGTCGGCGAGAACGGGGCCGGCAAGACCACGCTGGTCAAGCTGCTCGCCAAGATGTACGAGCCGGGCGCGGGCCGCATCCTCGTCGACGGCGAGGACCTCGCGCGCATGCCTGCCGCCGAGTGGCGCTCACGCCTCGCCGGCGCGTTCCAGGACTTCTTCCGCTTCGAGCTGCAGGCGCAGCGGACCGTCGGCGTCGGCGACGTCCCGCGCCTCGACGAGCGCCCGGCGGTCGAGACCGCAGTGGGGCGGGCCGGGGCCGGGGACGTGGTCGGCACCCTCGCCGCCGGCCTCGACACCCAGCTCGGCCCGACCTGGCCGAACGGCGTGGAGGTGAGCGTCGGGCAGTGGCAGAAGCTCTCGCTGGCGCGCGGCTTCATGCGGGACGAGCCGCTGCTGCTGGTGCTCGACGAGCCCACCGCGTCGCTCGACGCAGAGACCGAGCACGCGCTGTTCGAGCGTTACGCGAGCGCCTCGCGCGGCGGCGGCAACGGGGACCGGGCCGCCGGCGGCCGCATCACCCTGCTCGTCTCGCACCGCTTCAGCACCGTGCGCATGGCCGATCTCATCGTGGTCCTCGACGGCGCCCGGGTGGTGGAGGTGGGCAGCCACGAGGAGCTGATGGCGAAGGCGGGGCACTACGCGGAGCTGTACGACATACAGGCCGCGGCGTACCGGTAGGGAGACGCGACCCGCTGGAGCGAGAGAAGTGGACGTCAACGAGACGCTGATCCGGCGGATGACCCGCCTCGCGATCGAGCACGGCGCGGTGAACCTCTCCCAGGGATTCACCGACGAGGCGCCCGTCTACGACCTGGTCTGGAGCGGCATCGCGGCGATGCTCGGCGGTACGGAGGCGCGGCGTTGCGAGATCGAGTCGATGACGTTGCGCGACCTGCTGGCGGTCCGCGACGCGACCGGCGGCGAGGCGCTCGATCTGACCCTCAAGGATCTGCTGGCCGGCGCGCGGACACCGCGCGACCAGTTCAACCAGTACTCGTTCCCGTTCGGGTTGCCCGAGCTGCGGCGCGCCATCGCCGACTACACCGAGCGGCTCTACGGGCACCGCCCCGACTCCGAGGAAGAGATCACCGTCGTGCTGGGGGCGAGCGAAGGCATGGCGGCGGCGTTCTGCGCACTCTTCGAGCCGGGCGACGGCGTGGTGGTGATGCAGCCCTGTCACGAGCTCTATCCGTCGCAGGCGGCGATCTTCGGGCTCCTGCCGAGGTTCGTGACGCTGCGCGAGGATCGCGAGGCCGGCAAGTGGCGCCTCGACCGCGACGAGGTGCGCACCGCCGCCGCCGAGCCGGCGGTCAAGGCGATGGTCGTGAACACGCCCCAGAACCCGACCGGCAAGGTGCTCGACGCCGACGAGCTGTCGTTCATCGCCGAGCTCTGCCGAACGCACGACCTGCTGGCGATCACCGACGAGATCTACGAGCACATCGTCTTCGACGGCCACCGGCACCTGTTCCTGCCGGGCTTCGAGGGCATGGCCGAGCGCACCGTCGTGGTGAATTCGATCTCGAAGACGGGGCGCGCCACCGGCTGGCGCATCGGCTGGGTGCTGACCCCGCCGCGCTACACCGCGCGCCTGCGCGCGGTGCACGACAACCTCGTGGTGCAGGCGCCGACGCCGCTCCAGAAGGGCGCGGTGGCGCTGCTCGACCTCGACCGGACGTTCTTCGACGGCATCGCCGACGGCTATCGGCGGAAACGCGACCTGCTCGTCGGCGGGCTGCGCGAGGTCGGCTTCACGGTGACCCCGCCCGAGGGCGCCTACTATCTGTTCGCGGACTTCCGGACGGTGCCGGCCCTCGCCGAGATGTCCCCCACCGAGGCGGCGATGCACCTGGTCGAGAGGGTCGGCGTGGCGACGGTGCCGGGCGACAACTTCTACGGCACCGGCGACGACGGGAGCCGCTATCTCCGGTTCGCGTTCTGCCGGTCGATGGAAACCCTCGAGGCCGCCGTCGAGCGCCTGCGCGCCGGGCTGTGAGGCGCCGGCGGCGGCGTGCGTTCGCCCGAATGGGTCAGCTCCCCGACGACACGACCCGGACCGGCTTGCGCTGCCTCACATAAGGAATCCCTGGCCCTGGGATTCCATCCTAGGATTCCATCCCTGGCTGCTGGCCGGCTGGAACCGGGAACGCCTCATCCGCAATCGCGACGGAAGCGGGCGCTTTCACACCTGGCTGTTGGACGCGCCGATCGAGTCCCTTGATGCCGACGCGGTCGTGAACGCCAAACGCCCTGGCGTATCTCGGGCCGACCGGCTCCACCCGGCGGGCGCGCGACTGGCTCGTCTCCGTCGTCGAGACCGGCCAGGAGCGGGAGCCATCCACTTCTACTGGGACCCGTCGATCTCTACGCCGCCATGGCGCAGGCGGGCCGCCTGCCGGCCACGCTGTTCGACGACGTGCGACCGCTGCTTCCAACGCGGATCCGGGACCGGCGCGTCCGCGACGGGTCCTACGGGGACGTCCCGCGGACCGCCATCGCGCTTCTGTCCCTCAATGCCCTCGCCTGCCCGCCTGCCCGCGACGACCTCGGCGCGTCCGTCCACCTGCTGCTCATGCGGCAGCAGGCCGACGGCGGCTGGCCCGCCTGCCCGCTTTCCTCCGGTCCCCTCTGGCCGGACGAACGCCGCTTCGCACTCGTGTCGCGGTGCTACGACACCGCATGCTGCGTCGCCGCGCTCCATCGCGCGAGCGCGGCCCTCGACCCGCGGTAGCCGTCGCGGCGGCCCCGGGCGCCGGAACGCCCCGGGCTCCCGGGCCCGGTCCTCGTACGAGCCGGACTGCACCAGCCTTCCCTTCTCCCGGACGTGGATGGTGTCCGCCTCCTGAATGGTGGATAGCCGATAGGCGACGGCCACCCGGGTTGCCGCCAGATCCCCGCTTCAGGACTTCCTCGAGTGCTGGTCCTGCCAACTCCTCCTCGTCGATCTCAGCATAGCACCGCGCCGCCCTGCCGCATCCGCCGCAGCATACGTCGCCAGCTACGGAAACTCACGGCTTGCCAACAACGCCGTCACAACGAGACCGCCGCTACCCGGGTAGATCACAGGTCGAATGAAGCTGTAGCCGTGTCGCGTCCTCATGAGGACGGCTCCTGTGATCAAGTACTCCTCGCCCGGCAGAACGAAGTCGTGCACGTTGAGGGCCGCGAACTGGCCGCTTCCATCATTTAGCCAAATGAGTGGCTGGTTTTGTCGCAGTTGCCTGCCCGCTGGGTGTGGCTTGACTGCGAAATCGGACACCCCATCACCGTCGAAATCCAGGACTTCCACCCACTGCGCCCAAGGCGCGCCGGCTTCCTCGCCAACGCGGCCGCCGAACCGCTCGTGCGGCTGCAGTCGACTTGATGTCTCGTCGACGAAAGTACGGTCGCCCCGGTTTATCAACAATTGAACGAACCACCCGTCATAGAAGGGGTCCTCCTGCGTCCCCACGACCACCAGGTCGATCAAACCGTCGCCATCGCCGTCGATTGCGGCGGCGTCGAGGTCGATGTGGCCGTCGACGAACGGCGCCGGCATCGGTAGCGCCGTCTTGTTTTCCTCGCTGAATGCTCCCGCGCGGTTCCAGAATACGAACGACCCGGGGTTCCCGTGTCCCCCCGCCGCGACCAACTCCGGCAGCCCGTCGCCGTCGAGGTCCGTCAGCGCCATGCCAGTAACGAAACGGCCGTCGTTGAAGTTCATCGTCTCGCCGTCCCCGACCGGCAGGATCGACCGAGCGAGTGAAAATGACCCGTCGCCGCCGTTCAGGAGCGCATAGGGCAGAATTCTATTCCCACCCCAGATGTTGCCGACCACGATGTCGAGCAGGCCAACGCCGCGGATGTCACCGATGGCGGCCGAGTGCGAGAAGTCGGAGAGTTGCGGCAGCCCGCTGGTCGCGTCGCGCCAGCCACCCCCGGGTCGCGACAGGTACAGCCGGTTCTGCTCGCCAGGGAACGGTTCGGCGTCCCAGCCGCCCATGGGCAGGAACATGTCCGGTCGCCCGTCGCCGTTCAGGTCACCGAATTGCGGACAACAGCTCGGGCTGACGGTGTTCAGCGTGTCGACCGGGAACAGCTCGGCCGGTGCGCGCGCGAACCCGCCATCTCCGTCGCCGAGGTAGACCCGTCCCGCCCTCGAGCGGTAACTCGATGACTGACTTGTTGGATAGTCTCCGCCCAACACGACCAGATCTTCATGTCCGTCTCCGTCGAGATCGGCGATTGCCGGAAGAAGGAACACGGGTTGCGGGTAGGTCGGGTCGATAACCTTGCGCGTATGCACGAAATATGGCCCCAGCGACGGAGAGGGACCGGCCACGACCTCGACGGCCTCGCGCAGCTCCGTGACATGGGCCGCCTCGATGGCACTGGTGCCGGCCGCAATGGCGACGCCGTTCGCGTAGCTCTGTCGCGGTCGTCCGACTGCATCGTACACGTCGTCGAGGGCGGCGTGCAGTTCGGTCAGATGGACACGCTTGACCGGAGTGGTGCCGGCCGTCAGTACGGGATCGGTCCAACGTGCGGGCGGCAGGCCCTCCCGCTCTCGCAGTGCGCCGATTTGTCTGCGCAACTCCAGAAAGTGAACGGCCTTGATCGAGGTGGAACCGGCGCGGATGGCATCGGTCCATGAGAGAGTGCCGCGCTGACCGCGCATCTCGTTGGCTTCCGGGTCTGGCCCGAGGTTGGCGGGACCGTCCGTGGTCTGCACAGGGTCGGGCAGGGCTTGGCCCGAAGCCGCCGCGGCCGGCGTTCCCGCCACGACGGCAACCATGAACGCCACGTTGACCGCCTTCAATCCCATCATCGAGAAATACCTCTTCCGGCGGCTCGTTGCGACGAGATTCCGGTCGGAACCCGCGAGGCCGCCTTCATCCTGGACTGGCAGCGGCCCGCCGCCGCTTCGCCTTCGTACCACTGCCATCACCTCCGGACGCTCTTGTCGCACGACGGGATTGTCATGTCAAGAATGCTGCAGACCGTGTCAGATCCTGTTATTGCCTCCATATTTGGTGGGTAAGTGCTGCCATTACCCATTCCTATTGTGAGCTGTAAGCCTCCAGAGTTGGAGGGGTCAGGACCGAGCCAATGTTTGTACGAATAGTCCAGGATGCTGGCGGCCGCTTGGCCCTTGGTGCCCTGTTGTACGGGCTGGCTCGGCGGTGGCGGACCGGCGCACCGTGATGCGAGGCGCTGGCTGCTCACCGGGTCGTTTGCGGGGGGGGAGGGTCGAGGGGAGCGGGTCGTTTGCGGGAGGGAGAGTCGAGGGGAGCGGGTGGTTTGCGGGAGGGAGGGTACCGACAACTCGTGCAGAGTCGAGGGGAGGCGCGTGGTCGGTTTCGGTGTCCGCCACTCGTCGGCCTCACTGGGCCTCCTTCGGCGGGCGCTTCAGGTGCCGCCATGCTCGAGCTAACGGGGTACCTCCGCCCAGTGAGCCGCACCTCGTCGGGATGGCGCGTCCCATGGAGACGGCCGCGCTCCTCACCGGCGATGTCGGCAGTTCCACGACGCTGCCGGGGCAGGGGGCGGGGTTGTCGGCGGTTCTGCCGGTTCGTCTTCACCACCGTTTCGTTCGGCCTGAAGGGCGGCTCGGTGGTGTTGGAAGGGGACCGCCAAGGGCCGGAATCCCGACGCTGACCGAGCAATCAACGATCGGAGAGACATCGCGTGTACACTGGACCGACCGGCAGGCACGACGCCATGACCACGGCAACGCCAAGACGCGCCCCCGAAGCACGGCCACGGGCGACGTACCAGGACGTTCTGGACGCACCGCCCCACCAAGTGGCCGAGATCGTCGATGGCGCGCTGTACACCAACCCCCGACCGGCAATGCCGCACGCAGTGGCGGCGTCACTGCTCGGCTACTACCTCACGGGTCCCTTCCAGGTCGGGCAAGGCGGCCCGGGCGGCTGGTGGATCATCGACGAGCCCGAGCTGCACCTCGGCGACGATGTCCTTGTACCCGACATCGCAGGCTGGCGCCGGTCACGCATGCCGAACCCGCCCGACGGGGCGTACGCCACGCTCGCGCCGGACTGGGTCTGCGAGATCCTCTCGCCATCGACCCGCAGGCTCGACCTCGACGCCAAGCGCCCGGTCTACGCACGAGAGGGTGTACGCCACCTGTGGCTCGTCGACCCCGCCGACCGCACGCTCGAAGCGTTCGAACTCACCGCCGGCGCGTGGACGAGGATCGCGACCGCTGCCGATGACGAGCCCGTGCGGATCGCCCCGTTCGAAGCCGCCAGCTTCAGCCTCGCCGACCTCTGGCCCTGACTTCACCCCGCGGGCAGGCGCGCCGCCGCGGCGGCGCCGAGCAGCGCGCAGGGCACGTAGGTCACCGTGGACAGGACGCCGAACCAGAGCGGGTGCGGGATGGCCGCGAGGTTGGCGAAGCCGGCGAGGGTGAGCAGGCCGCCGACGACGGCGGCGAGGACGGCGGCCCGGTCGGCGCTCACCCGGCGCACGACGGCGCCGCCGGCGAAGCTGCCCGCCGCGTAGGACAGCTCGACCATCAGCAGCGCCCCCACCGGCATCTGCGCCATCAGGGCCGCGAGCGCGTCGGGGTCGCTGAAGTCGGTGCCGGGCGGCGGCGGATAGAGCCAGCCGTTCACCGCCTGCACCGCCATGATCACGACGACGCTACCGAACAGCCCCGCCACCACCGCGCCGATTCGACGTCCCATCAACAGCCTCCCGCTTCCGCCGTTCACCGTCCGGGCCGTCGCTGCCTCAGCGGTCCCGCGGGCGGTCGTCGGGGTCGCAGAGGTCGCCGAGCGCCCCCGACCCGCCGCAGTAGCTGACGTCCTGGAGCTGCACCGCGATGCCGTCCGGGTCGCTGAACATGAGCTCCTCGGCCGGGGGATCGGAGTCGGCGCGGCGGCGGATGCGCGCGGTGATGCCGTGCTCGGCCAGCCGGTCGACGGCCTCGGCCGCGTCGAACCCCTCCACGCCCAGGCAGTAGTGGTTGATGGACGGCGTCGAACCCCGCCCGAAGGCGATGAACTGCGGGCCGTCGCCGATGCCGAGGACCGGCACGGTGGGCGCCGACCAGTCGGCCTCGGTCCCCTGCGTGGTGACCAGGGGCAGTCCCAGCACCCGCTGGTAGAACTCGACCGAGCGCTGCACGTCGGCCACGGTCAGGGTGACGTGGTTGAGGGTGGCTACCCGGATGGGCTCGGCGTTCGCCTGCGCGGCCGGGGCCGCCGCCGGGGCCGAGCGGGCCATCACCACCGCCGACAAGGCCATCACGAGCTCCCGCCGGGTCATCCCCCCGCTCTCGAACCGCCGCACCAGCCCTTCGATGACGTCACTCATGACGATTCTCCTCGCGATAGTCCGAAATCGCCGCCCGCGGCTCCGATTGCCGCCCCACCAATCCTGTCAGGGCTCGCACCGTCCTTCGGCGCTGACGCCCGGGAGCCGGAGCCGCCCGCAACCCGTCCACCGCCGTACGGGAGCCGAAAGCCACCGCAAGGCCCCCGGGCCCACGGTGCGCCGGCCTCACGGCAGCGTATTGCAGACGTTGACCTCCTCGCCCCAGAAGTCGATGCAGCGCTCGCGGTTCATCTCGCCCTGCCCGACGACCTTGGCGAGCAGGAAGTCGACGAGCCGCTCGACCTCGCGGTTCTGCAGGGTGGCCCCCGGCTCGGGCAGCCGCAGCCCCATGCGCTGGAGGTCCCGCCGGGTCCGGCCCAGGCAGCGGTCGTCGGTGTAGGCGAGCCGGTCGAACGCGGGCATCTCCCGGCCCGGGAGCCCGCACTTGATGACGAAGACGAGCTGGTCGCGGTCGAGCGCGCTCTCGCGCAGGTTCGCCCCGTCCGGCGCCTGGTTGTCCATCTTCATGCCGTCGCCCGACCACCCGTGGCACGACTGGCAGTCGGCCTTCTGGTGGTACAGCCGGCGCCCCGACGCGATGTTCCTCTCGCTCGGCTGGGCTGACACCTCCCCCGGCCCCATCCAGACGATGCTCGCGATCGCCGCGACCGGAACCAGCCCCCACCGCGCGACCCCATGCCTCTTCATTGCGTGAATCCTCCCCGGAATCGCGCTTGGCGCCACCGGCCCGCTGGCGCCACCGGCAGCAGCCGCCCGCCGCCATTCGACCGGCCCGCCGGCGGCACCCGCAGCACAGCGCGCGCGCCGCCATTGGACCGGCCCGCCAGCGCCACCGCAGCAGCGCCCGCCGCCATTCGAGCCGTGATGCCTCGCGCTCGACTGTCTGCCTTCCTCGGCCTGAAGCGACCCGACCGCTCGGGAGCCACGCCTTGCAGAGCGCTCCCTCGTCGCTCCCGATGCCCGCGAGCCTTCGCCTCCGCCGAGCGAGCGCGCCGCCGAGACGACGCGCCGGTCCACCGGCATCATCGCCCAGCGTATGCGCCGGACGCAACCACGGCGAACCGATCCCGTGCCGGAGCGTTGAACGGCACGGCATCCGGCGATAGGATCGGCACCGGACACAGGATTCGAACGCGCCGCCGGGCAAGCGACCGATGGCCGCGGCGGCCTGCGCGGAGGCTTCACCCAACCACCGGAGGTCACCATGACGACAAGACGCCTGGCGGGGTCGCTCGCGATCCTCGCGCTCGTGCTCGCGCCGGCGGCGGCGCCGGCCCAGGCCCCGGACGGCCCCAAGGCGACCGCCCTGCCCGACGAGTACCCCGACGTGTCGGGCGTGTTCACGTTCCGCACCCTCACCCCGCTGCAGCGTCCCGACGCCCTGGCCGACCAGGCGACCCTCAGCGCCGAGGAGGCCGCGGCCTTCGAGGCGTCGGAGCGGACGCGGCTCAACCGCGACCTCTTCGATCCCGAGTCGGGGGCGCCGAGCGCCGGCTACCAGTCGCGGGCCGAGGGCGGGGTGCTGTCGTACAACGAGTTCTGGTACGAGCGCGGCATCGAGCTGACGAGCGACAAGCGCACCTCCCTGGTCGTCGACCCGCCGAGCGGGCGCATCCCCTACACGGCGGAGTTCGTCGAGGCCAACCGCATCCGGCGCCTGAACCTGCGCAACGGGTTCGCCGACCACTACACCGACCGCAGCCTCGGCGACCGCTGCCTGATGGGCTCGAACTCCGGCCCCCCCATGCGGCCGGGGTCGTACAACAACAACGTGATGATCCTGCAGACGCCGGGGTACGTCACGATTCTCAACGAGCACATCCACAACACGCGCATCATCCCCGTCGGCGACGGCGGGCACGGCGACATCCCGCAGTGGGTCGGCGACTCGCGCGGGCGCTACGAGGGCGACTCGCTCGTCATCGAGACGCGGAACTTCCGGCAGGCGACCAACTTCAGCGGCTCGTCGAAGGACACCCGGCTCGTCGAGCGCTTCAAGCGCATCGACCCCGACACGGTGATGTACGAGTTCACCATCGACGACCCGAACAACTACACCCGGCCGTGGACCGCGGCCATTCCGTTCCGGCGCACCGACGGCCCCATCTACGAGTACGCCTGCCACGAGGGCAACTACGGGCTCCACGGCATCATGGCCGGCGCCCGGCGCCTCAACACGCAGCCGGTCGAGGGCACGCGGTAGGCCGCCAATCGAGCCTGCGGCTCCGCCGGGCGCCCAACCCGAGCCGCCGGGAGTCAGCGCGGTTCGACGGCGCAGACTTCCGGGTCGTGGAGCCGCCGGAAGGGGGAACTACGTAGTCAAGCGAGGAAAGGAAGGAACACCATGCGCACGTCTGTCCTTGTGCTCACGGTCATGGTGGGCGCCGGGCTCCTGGCCGGACCCGCCGCCCTGCAGGAGCGCCTCGTCGAAGGCGACAGCCCCTACGACGTCGTCGACGGCTGGCTGAAGCCGTTCGCGGAGGCCGGCTTCGCGTGGGGCTCGCACGCCGGCGTCTTCGCCGAGTCGCCGGACCGCATCTTCATCGCGCAGCGCGGCGAGATGCGGCTGCCCGACCCGCTGCCCGCCGGCTTCGCCGGCTTCGTGGGGTCCATCGGCATCGACGCCGTGCAGCCCGAGGAAGGCCAGCGGGTGTGGCGCAACAGCATCTTCGTCGTCGACGGCGACGGCAACATGATCGAGTCGTGGACGCAGTGGGACTCGCTCTTCGAGGGCACCAACGGCCCCCACAAGGTCCGCATCAGCGCCCACGACCCGGATCGGCGGGTGTGGGTGGTCAACGAGACGCAGCACGTCGTCTACGCCTTCTCGAACGACGGCGCCGAGCTGCTGACGACGCTGGGCGAAGAGGGCGTCGCCGGCGACGACGAGACCCACCTCGACCGCCCGCAGGACATCGCCTTCCTGCCCGACGGCACGATGTTCGTCGCCGACAGCGGCAACTCCCGCGTCGTGAAGCTCGACGCCGACGGCGGCTACGTGACCCACTGGGGGTCGGCGGGCGGCGGCCGGGGCCAGTTCGACGGGGTGCACGCGGTCGCCACCGACGCCCGCGGCAACATCTACGTCGCCGACCGGAACAACGACCGGGTGCAGGTGTTCAACCAGACGACCCGCTCGACGTGGTACCACCCGAACATCTCGCCCATCGGCACCTGGCCGGGCTTCGAGTTCCCGAGCGACATCTACGCCGCCGGCTACGACGTGTGGGTGGTCGACAACCGCCCGCCGAGGCTGGTCAAGCTGGACGTGAACGGCAACCAGCTCTTCACCTTCGGCCTCGAGGGCGACGGCCCGGGCCAGTTCCGCGAGCTGCACCAGATCTCGGTCGACTCGAACGGAAGCTGGTACGGGGTCGACACCCTGATGGGGCGGACCCAGAAGTTCGACCGGATGGACGGCGCGTCATTCACCGAGCTGATGCCGAGGCCGGACCCGCCGGTGCAATAGCGCCGGGTTCCACCCGCCTCGCGTTCGCGCAAGACCGAAAGGGCCTGCCCGCCTCCATGGCGAGCAGGCCCTTTTCGAAGGCGTTGACAAGGGGTCATTCCATATCAGAGCTGGTCATTCCCAAATCGATGCATGAAGCCGGGCATGACGCCCGTTGCCAACCGCTTCTCGATGCACTTCCCGAGGTCGGCTGCTACCTCCAGCACTTCCACTGGCGCCCTGACCGACTCGCCGGTCCTTTGGCGCAAGGCAACCATCACCGGCTGCAATGCCGTCGAACACCGCTCATCGCCGCCAAGCACACCGATCAGATCGCCCTCTGGAGCGCCGGCCGCGATCAGTTCAGGCACCAGCCGCAACATCTCGCCCATCGCGATTTCGAGATGGGGCTGGAACAGGGCATAGGCGGACCGCAACGCGTCCATGGCTGCAGCAGTCTCGCCACTACTCATCAACGCCAGTGCGCGCGTGCCTCTCACGTGCCAGTCGATCCACCTCAACGTCTCCCCCGGGCATTCATCTCCGCCCTCATCGAACCGCCGCGCCGCCTCGTCGCACGTCGCCAGGGCCCGCTCCGCTCTCCCGAGCTCTGCCAGTCGTCGACCCTTGTACATCAAGGCCACCAGGGCGGACCACCTCTCGCCCGGTGACGCTTCCGGGCGACTGGGCACAGCGATGATATCGTCGTAGGAGGCAAGCTCTTCCTCGAAGTCCCCACTCGACCCATACGCGAAGGCACGATTCATGCGCGCCGAGTTCACGCTTCTGCGAATCTCCCCATGCTCGCTACCGCCGAACCGCTCCACGGCCTGGCCATAGATCTGCGCGGAACGACGGTGGTCGTCCAGGCGCATCCTCACGATCCCTCCCTTGACGACCAGTGATCTGGCCACCGATCGCTGAACATCCACATCGTCGCTGTCCCCGAAGCGCTCCAGCACCTCGTCCAGCAGGGCAACCGAGCTCTCTGCGTTGCCAAGCTCGATGTCGGCCTCCGCTTGCAAGACCAGCGCCGCCGCAACCTGCACGTCGTGCCAGGGTGACCCGTACTTGCCGAAGCGTTCTACGACATCGCGGCTCTCCGTTCTTGCTGCGGCGAAGTCTCCAAGCCCGTAGTACGCCGCCGCCTTGTTGAGCGCCACGGCGGACCATCGGTGCAGCAGCGCTACTTCATTCGTGTCGCCAAGCCGCTCGGCGGCTTCGTCCCCGATGGCGATCACTTCACGGAACTGCTTCAGGCAGAGATGTGCGTCGCTTCTCAGGTGCCGAACGTGCGCCCACTCGTGCTCCCGTTCCCATCCCGACGCCGCTTCGACCCAGCCATCGGCGACGTAGCGCTCTGCGATCTCCAGAACGCGCTGCCAGTCCTCCTCCCGGTAGGCGGCCTGGACGTCCTCCTGCAAGCGAATCAGCGCGTCCACGCGTCGGCGGTTTCTGGCCTTGCCCGACGTCCTCTCGACCTCTTCCCACTTCATGCGCGAAAGCAGGTCGTCCGGCGCAGCAGCCCGCCCGAGCAGGGCACGGTCGATTCCGCGATGAATGGCCGTCGAATCGATCGCGTCCCGCAAAAGCTGGTCCGAAGCCTGGTAGAGCTCCCCCACGTCATAGAAGGCCACCATGAAGTGGATCAGGGCCTCCACGACAGCGGCCTCGTCGCGCTCGCGGCGCAGCTTGTAATAGATGCTGTAGAGGCGCTCGGCTGCGGCGTAGAGCCGTTTCCCGCCGTCGGCGTCCGGCATCACGGTCACGGCACCCCTCTCGACCAGCCGCCCGAGCATGGTCGACACGACTCGGACGTCCAGACGTGCCCGCGCCGCTATCTCGCCTGTGCTCGACGCCTGCCACAGGTCGATCAGGGACACGAAGACGCGGCGCTCGTTCTTGGGCAGCGCCTCCAGATGGCCGCGGAAGTACTCCGTGTGCTCGTCGACCAGCCCGACCAGCTCTTCCATCAACTGGCGCAGCGACCGGTGGCGCGCGAAGGCCGCCACCACGACGAGGAGCCTGGGGCTTCCGCCGGTCAGAATCTCGATCGGCCTGATCTCGTGCGCGGGCGGTGCCTGTCCCGTGACCACGGCCCACAGCCGGCGGCACTCCTCCGTCGTGAGCGGCGGCAGGTGGACAAGCCGGAACAGTTCGAAGAATGGCGCCCGCGGGTCCTCCAGTCCCTCGAAGCGGCTCGTGGCGGAGGCCACCAGCATGACCTGCGGGACCGACTGAAGGACGCCGCGCAACCCCCAGCCGAACTCGTCGTCAACGGTCGAAAGGAGCGACTGCACGTTCTCGACCATGAGCACCAGCCGGCGGTCCAGTCGATCCGCAGCGTCGAGGACAGCGGCCCGGGCGGTTCCTTCCATGCCCTCTTCCCGCCACCGGGAGGACAGTGAGGCATGGGTTTTCGACAGGTCTTCGGCGAGCGCGGGGTTGTCCGCCGCGACCTCCCTGGCCAAGTGGAACAGCGTCTCCAGCCAGAAGTCCGCGAGCCCGTAGATCTCCGGGCTCTCCTCCATGAACCGCACCGGCAGGAGATGCCGCCCGAACTCCGCGTCCCGTCGAATCTCCGCCGCCAGGCGGGCGAGCAACATGGTCTTGCCGCGGCCTCGGGGCGCGACCACGAGCAGGTGCTGGCACGACGGGGCGCCGAGGTTGCTCCGCAGCACATCGCAGACCACCTCGAACTCGTGCTGCCGGACGACGAACTGCCCG
This sequence comes from Vicinamibacterales bacterium, assembly GCA_965261285.1. Classification (GTDB taxonomy): domain Bacteria; phylum Acidobacteriota; class Vicinamibacteria; order Vicinamibacterales; family UBA8438; genus JAJEEA01. The sequence goes on from OZ253457.1 coordinate 2,853,374, forward strand.
ACCACCTCCTCGTCGGACTGGAGCATGCCCGGGTTGAACTTGCGTATCGGCCGGTTCGCCTCCGCCTCGGCGCCGGTCGTTCCGCTCATCCCTCTTCACCGCCTTCCCGTGTTCGAGAGGCGCTTCTCCAACGCAATGTGGTGTCCGCGGAACCGCGCAGCCCACCAGTCCTTGAGCAGGTGCGACGAGAAACGGTAGCCGTCATCACCACGCGTCAGATAGCCGTCGTATACGAGCACCGCCAGTACATCCGCGATCCGCCCGGGCGCCTCCTCTACCAGCTCCGCGTACAGCGCCGCCAACGAGCTCTCCGCGCGCACCGTGAAGCATCCCTCGACGGCAGCCTCCGCGAGAATCTCCATGGCAAGCAAGTAGCTTTCCTCGTCGAGCGCCTCCTTCAGGCGCGTCTCGTAATGCACGAGGTCACTCTGCCCGGATGGTCCCAGCAGGCTGTTGCGGTAGACCTCTCCGACGTCTTCCACCTTCAATGCGTCCCTTCCCTGCATGATCGCGTGCTCCCTGAGGCGTGCGAAGAACGACTGCACGTGGTGGGGGATTCCGACGCCGAGCGACGCGTACACCGCGTCCCCGACGTCACCCTCGATGGTCAGACCATGGCTCGCGGCCAACCGCCTGATGCACGCCACGCTCGTCTCCCGTCCCCAGGGGCCCAGCCGGAACGGGTCGAGATGGTTGACGCGGTCCGAAATGCCGAGCCGCCGCACGAGCGGCTCGACACCGATGCTGCCCGACAGGATCAGCACGGGCGACTCGTCGCCGAGCGCCTGGATCGCCCCGCGCAGCCAGCTCAGGAACTCGTCCACGCGCGCCGCGCCTCCGTCTCTCTGGAGCATGCGCTTGAGCAGGATCGGCATCTCGTCGATCACCAGCAGAACGGGCTTCGCCTGAGCCGCGCAATCGCGCAACAGCCGCTCCCCGTACCGGCGCCAACTGCCGGCATCCAGGCCGGCCCTCACCTTCAACCGGAATCGACTGGCGCCGATCTCCTCGACCCTGTCGCTGAACCAGCGCTTCATGCCTTCGGCAAAGCGCGAGGCCACGGGACGGTACCGGTACGCTGCCTCGGCCATGTCGGCGACAGCATCCTCCGGACTCGCCGCCCCCTCCACGTCGACGAACAGAACTATCCAGCCCTCCGACTCGAGCCGGCGCCCGAGCTCGCGCAGCAGGCTGGTCTTCCCCATGCGGCGCTGCCCGCTCAACAGCACGTGGTTGCGCCCACGCACCCGCGCCTCGAGTATCTCGAGCTCCCCCGTGCGGTCAAAAAAGTCGTCGCCGGTCACCCAGCGTCCCGTGGACGACCTCATCGAAACCTCCTTCAACAAAACCGTTGAACAATACCACTACCCCTGTCCGAGATCAACGGATTTGTTGTCAACCTTTCTGTTGTCGTTTCGTCCGTATATCGCGGCACAAGCCGACCGGGCCCCCTCACCGCAACCCGGCAGGAGGGCCACGGCCGGGGCGCAACGAACCGACGATGAACCTGAAGAGGTGGCAGGAACTGCGCCAACGAGTGGAAGGCCCACGAACCCCGACGGCGAACCGACAACGGCGGCACCCCCGAGGCGTTCAACGACCTCCTCGCGAGCGACCAGCTCCGACGCAGGTGCGGAATCCAGACGGCGTCCGACGAAACCGGCCCGACAGCGCGGCCGTCGCTCGGCCGACGCCAGGAAATCGGAATCGGGCGACCGCGGCTGTCTGCGCCGCGGAGCCGGGCCGCGGCGGCCCGGCCAATCTCAAGGCAACGCGAAGACGAAGAGCCCGTTGCCCCCCTGTGGACGCCGGACCTCGGGCGTCAGGTCCCTCGGCAGCATGCCGCCCCAACTCGCCCCGCCTGACCCCGTCGGTATGGCCAGGTACTGGCGGCCGTCGACCGCGTAGGTGATCGGGAACCCCTGGATCGAGGTCGGCAGCCGGGTCTCCCACAGGGTCTCGCCGGTGCGCGCGTCGAACGCGAACGCCTGGCGGTCCCAGCCGCCGGCGATGGCGAGGCCGCCGCCGGTGGTGAGGGCGGCGCTGTTGATGGGGGTGCGGAAGCGGCGGCGCCACATGACCTCGCCGGTGCGCATGCTCATGGCCAGGAACTCGCCGAGCTGCTCGCCGCTGTCGGGGTGGTGGTGGTTGGTGCGGCGCACCGGCCCCGTGCCGCCGCCGCCGGCCACGCGGTCGACGGGCCCGAAGACCGCCGTCTCGCAGTTGAGGTGGATGGGGATGAAGAACGCCTCGAGCCCCGGGTGGTAGGACATCGCGCGCCAGCTCTTGAACCCCGCGGTGCTGGGGCACCAGTAGATCTCCTCGCCGATGACGGGGATGGTGCCGTCGCGGTAGGTGACCTGCCCGGTCACGGGGTCGATGTCGGCCACCGTCTGGTAGCCGAGGTCGTGGGCGCCGCGGAACCGGCCGGTCTCGAGGGCCATCTCCCACAGGACGCCGATCTTCCCCATGGTGAACACCGAGCGCCGGTCGTCGTAGTCGACGAGGATGCGCTCGAACACCTCGTCCATGTCGAGGGTCTCGCCCGGCAGGTGCTGGTAGTACCACTTCATCTCCCCGGTGTCGGGGTCGAGGGCCAGCGTCGAGTTGGTGTAAAGGGCGTCGCCGTCGGTGCCGCGGACGGCGCGGGCCCACGGCTTGGCCTGCGAGGTGCCGTGGAACAGGGTCCGGGTCACGGGGTCGTAGCTGCCGGGGATCCACGAGTCGCTGCCGGCGCGGAACATCGGCGGCAGGTCGCCCCAGGTGTCGCCCCCGCGCTGCCCTGGCAGGGCGACGGTCGAGGTGCGCCACAGCTCGTCCCCGGTGTCGGCGTCGAGGCCGACGATGTAGCAGCTCTCCTCGCGGTAGCGCCCGCAGCCGGTCAACCCCGAGACGACCTTGCCGTCGGCGACGATCGAGCCGCTCGAGAACTGGTAGCCGACGCCCTGGTCGATGTCCGCGTCCCAGACCTCCTCGCCGGTGCGGGCGTCGATGGCGACGACGTGCGCGTCGGCGGTGTTCAGGTAGATCTTGTCGTCGTACATCGAGATGTTGCGGTGCATGCGGCCGGGGGGCGGCCCCCCGAAGCTGTTGCCGGGGGCCTCGGCGCCGCGGTCGTACTCCCAGACGAGGTCGCCGGTGGCGGCGTCCAGCGCCTGCACGATCTCGCCGGGGTTGGCGATGTACAGCACCCCGTCGTGCACCAGGGGGGTCGTCTGCTGCGGACCCGGGCGTAACGCCCAGCTCCAGACCAGACGGAGATCGCCGACGTTGGCGGCGTCGATCTGGTCGAGGGGGCTGTGGGCCTGGCCGTCGAGGGTGCGCCGCCAGCTCAGCCAGTCGGACGGGTCGGGGTCCTGCAGCATCGCGTCGGTCACCGGCGTGTAGTCCTCGACCTGGGCGGACGCGGGCGCCGCGGCGAGCCCGACGGCGATCAGCGCGGAAACGAACGTGAGTCGACGGACCATGGGGCCTCTCTTCCGTGATGCCGGGGCCCTGCGCCGCGGGAACGGCGCAGAATCCGGGCAGGGTTGGTCGGGGGACAGGCGGCGCGGCCTGCGGTCGCGACACGACCTGCGGTCACGTGGGAACTCGCTGACGCGAGACGCCTGCGGCGCTGCCCGCGGGCGCATCGGGAGCTCACCGATACGAAGCTCCCGCGGCACTGCCCGCGGGCGCGCAGGCTCCTATCGGATGTCGATCAGCTCGACGTCGAACACCAGCAGGCCGCCCGGCCGGCCGCCGCCGGGGTTTTCGCCGTAGGCGAGGTTGGCGGGAATCCAGAACCGCCGCTTCTCGCCCTCCACCATCAACTGGACGCCCTCGGTCCACCCCCGGATCACGCCGTTGAGGGGGAACAGCGCGGGCTGGCCCCGCACCACGGAGCTGTCGAACATGCGGCCGTCGGTGGTCCAGCCGGTGTAGTGCACGACCACCCTGCTGGTCGCAGCCGGGTGCTCGGTGCCCGTCCCCGCCTCGAGCACCCTCGAGGCGAGCCCCGAGGCGGTGGTCTCGGCGCCGGCCGGGACGGCCGCGACGTCGTCCGGGGCCGCTATCGTCAACTGGGCCCCGGCCCCGGCGGCGAAAGCGAGCGAGCAGGTTCCGGCCGCGAGCGCGGCCATCAACGTCCTGGGGGTCATGAGTTTCATCATGGCGCAGATCCTACCCTCTGGGCGCCCGCGGCAAAAGCCCCGCGAGGGTCTACCGGCGATGCGCATCCCCGGGCCGCGGCCCGGTTCGCGGCGGTTCTTCGGAGGTAGTAGCCCAGCCGCGCCCTCGGCCGGTCCGCCCCACCACGACGGCGATGGTGGCCTCGTGCCAGATGCACTCCGCCTCGAAGCCCGCCTCCCGCATCGCCGCCAGCTCCTCGTCGAGGGGAAAGTAGGTGTCCTCCTCCGCCCACTCCTCGAGGTGCTCGAAGGCGCGCGCCTCGTCGATGCCGCACGCCGTCATGTGGTCGACCCAGAGGCGGCGGGCCGCCTCCCGCCCCGCCGGGTCGGCCGGCATCGTCGCATCGGCGTTCACGAAGATGCCGCCGGGCCGGATCGCGGCGCGGATTCGCCCGTACAGGGCCCGCTTCTCCGCCATCTTCGGGATGTGGTGCAGGGCCAGCGACGCCGCCGCCCCGTCGCACCGCGGCAGCGGGTCGAGGAACGACATCTCGCGAACCCGGACGCGCCCCCCGAAGCGCGCGAGCCGCCTGCGGGCCTGCGCGAGCATCTCGGGATCCACGTCGATCAGCTCCACCGTCCGCGCGGCGCCGTGCGCGAGGATCGCCTCGGACAGCGCGCCGGTGCCGGCCCCAAGATCGATGACGCGGTCCGGACCGCTGGCGGCAAGGGTCCCGGCGACCACCTCAAGCATCGCCTCGTAGCCCGGAATGAACCGGCGGATGGTCTCGTCGTAGGCCGCCGTCTCGATGCGCAGGTGACGCCTGACCGAGTGGGTGGACATCGAACGGGCTCGGGCAACGGGGCGCCTGACCGCCCCACCTCGCCGACAGGTTACCACTCCGAAGCGGCGTCATGGCCTCGCCCACGGCCGGGTGCTGCCGGCGCGGGCGGGGTCGACGGCGGAAGGTGCGTCCTTCGGACCGGGGAGACGGCCGACGGCGACGGCGCGTGGCGAGGCATGAGGCCACCGGGCAGCGGGTCGGGACGCCGCCTGCTCCAAAGCGGGCCACAGGTCCTCGATGGCGCGTCGCGGGCAGCATGAAGCCGCCGGTCGGCGGGTCAGGACGCCCCCTGCTCCAAGGCGGGCCACAGGTCGTCGATGGCGCGTCGCGGGCGGCATGAAGCCGCCGGTCGGCGGGTCAGGACGCTGCCTGCTCGGGGGCCGGGAACAGATCCTCGATGGAGCAGCCGAAGTAGTTCGCGAACTTCCTCGCGTTGTCGACGGTGATGGTCTGATACCGGCAGCGCGCCACGTCGCTGACGTAGGGCTGCGGGAACCCCAGCGCCGCCGCCACGGCCCCCTGGGTCACGCCGGCGAGGGCAATCGCCTTGGCCACGCGGTTGCGGCCCGGCTCCTCGCGCAGGGCGGCGAGCTGTTGCGGCGTCAACATCGTGTCGAAAATATACGCCATGGGCCGTATCCGTGCAATCGTTATTCGCTCACGCGATAACATGCTGACTCCATTGAACTACGTGTTTACACGTGTCGCGTCCATACGGTACCCTGACACCGTGTCGCTGGGAGAGAACATCAAGCAGTTGCGCATGGCGGCGGGGATCTCGACCCAGAGGGCCCTGGCGGACCGGCTGCACGTCCCGCAGCCCCAGGTGTCCGACTGGGAGAACGACCGCTACGGGACCCTCGAGACGCAGACGCTGATGAAGCTGGCGAAGGTCCTCCGATGCACCATCGACCAGTTGCTGGACGGCGTCGACCCCGACTACGACCGGGTCCGCGAGGCGCGGGAGGCCGCCGACTTCCGGCCCGAACGCATCGACTACGGGACCGACGCGGCCGGCAGCATTCCGCTGGTGGCGGAAGGCTCGGCCGCGCCGGCGGGGATGCCCTGGACGGGCGCGGCCCCGCCGCCGGGCGAGATCGAGCGGTGGATACCGCGCCCCCGCGACGTGGAGGACCCGGGCGCCTACGGGGTCCACGTTCGCGGCGACGCCATGGCGCCCGCGTACCCGCCGCACACCATCGCCATCGTCACCCCCGGCCGCCGCGTGCAGGACGGCGACGAGGCCTACGTGCAGCTCGCGCCGGACGAGCGGCTGATTCGGCTGGTGCGGAAGACGCGGGGCGGCTACCTGCTCGAATCGTACAACCACGCCTACCCGGCCCGCGTCGTGGCGCGCAGGGACGTGCTGTCGATGCACGTCATCCTCTACTCCCGCCGACGGGACTTCTGACCGGCGCCGCCCGCGCTCCGCCGGCCGCACCCCTCGTCCGGCCGGGTGCACCTCGGATTCCCGAGACGACGTACCTGCACGGTCGGGCCGGCGATTCCGGCGTAGTGTCCGGCGGTCTCGCTGCCTGGTCGTCCACCCCTGACGGCGGGTGCGCGACAGGAAATGAGACCCCGCCGAGAACGACGTCGGAATCCCCGGCCCGACCGGTGCCGGACGGTCATCTCACGATGGTGCCGAGCACCCTGACGGCGCTCCGATTTCGCTCGCCCCGCCAAGCCGATCTACGATTATCGGATCGACCCGCGAGGCGCGCAGGCTCCCGGAGGGCGGGAATGCGGCGGCCGCGGCAAGGGGCTCGATGGACTCGGCCGCCCCGAAGGAGAAACCGCGTGATGAGTGAACGAGAGCCGCAGGCCAGCCCCGCGAGCGATTGGGTGTCGTACCGCCCCGAGATCAAGGTGCTCGACTGCACCATTCGGGACGGCGGCCTGATGAACGACCACCAGTTCGGCGACGAGACGGTGCGGGCGGTGTATCAGGCGTGCGTCGAGAGCGGCATCGACTACATGGAGATCGGCTACATCAACTCGCGCCGGCAGTTTCCCTCGGGGCAGTTCGGCCCGTGGAAGCACTGCGTCGAGAGCGACGTCCGCCGCATCGTCGGCGACAACGACACCGGCCTGAAGCTGTCGGCGATGGCCGACGCCGAGAAGAGCGACTACCGCGAGGACATCCTGCCGAAGTCCGAGAGCGTCCTCGACATGATTCGGGTCGCCACCTACATCCACCAGATCCCCCTCGCCCTCGACATGATCAAGCACGCCCACGACCAAGGCTACGAGACGAGCCTCAACCTGATGGCGTTGTCGACGGTGCCCGACCGCGAGCTCAACGAGGCGCTGGCCCTGGTGGCGAAGTCGGAGGCCGACACGATCTGCATCGTCGACAGCTTCGGGGCGCTGTACGCCGAGCAGATCGACAGCTACATGGACACGTTCCTGGGCTACGCGGCCCCGGCCGGGAAGGCGGTGGGGATGCACGCCCACAACAACCGCCAGCTCGCGTTCGCCAACACCATCCAGGCGACCATCAAGGGCGCCAACCGGCTCGACGGGAGCATGGCGGGGCTGGGCCGCGGCGCCGGCAACTGCCCGATGGAGCTGCTGCTCAGCTTCCTGCACAACCCCAAGTTCCGCCTGCGCCCGGTGCTGCACTGCATCCAGCACCACATCGAGCCGATGCGCGAAGCGCTGAAGTGGGGCTTCGACTATCCCTACATGATGACCGGGGTGCTCAACCAGCACCCGCGGGCGGGGATGGCCTTCAACGAGTCGGAGGACCGCGGCGACATCATCAAGTTCTACGACTCGCTGGAAGACCCGGACTGATTCCGCCGGCAAGACCCCGCGACGGCCGGCCCGGACTCCCCGAAGGCCGGTCGCCGCGCGGATCCGTGCTCCACGGGGCGTAGCCGTCCGCCGACAGGCGCCGGCGGCGGCGGTACGGCATCGGGACTCGGCGCCCGATGCCGTACCGCCGCGAAGGCCGCCGGCGGCGCCGCAACATCAAGGCTTGTCGGCGAGCAGGCCCCAGTGCCGCCCCGCCCGGTCGAGAATGGCCGGCAGGTCGTCGGGCCGGCAGGTAGCGGCCGGCGAAGGCCGCCGGCGGCGGCGCAGCATCAAGGCTTGTCGGCGAGCAGGTCCCAGTGCCGCCCCGCCCGGTCGAGGATGGCAGCCAAGTCGTCGGCCAGCAGGTAGCGGCCGGCGACCAGCGCGTGCCCGACCGCCTCGACCTTCTCCATGAACTCGCCGCGCGACGCGTAGCGCTCCTCGATGGACGGCCGCGGGTCGCCCGCCGCCTCGCGCTCGGCGCGGGTGGCCGCGAACGGCACGTAGGACCCGGCGAGGGCCACCAGCGTGTCGGGGTCGCCGGCGTCCGGGTGGGTGAAGTTCCACCCGGTGTAGGTGGCCAGGGGCACCGCCACCTCCGGGTGCACGATGCCGGAGGTTTCGTTGCCGTCGGCGTCGACGGCGGGCACGAGCATCGGCAGCGGCACCCCGGCGTCGTCGGCCCCGGCCAGCCACGGGTTCCTCACGCGCACGCCGCCGGTGCGGTCCTCGGGCGACCGCACGCCGGGGATGGCCGGAAACCCGAGGTCGCCCGGCGGCACGAGGTTGCCGTCGGCGAACCGGGGATGGCGGCTGGCGGGCGGCTCGACCCCGTCGACGACCCAGTCCTTCAGCGAGGTCAGCAGCGCCCGCATGTTCCACCAGTAGTCGGTGGGGTTGCCCATCTCCTGCCGGTTGCCCGGCTCGGGCGGCGGGAACGGGCCGGGACCGTGCTGGGTGCCGGCGAGCAGGTAGAAGCGCACGTTGTCCTGCAGGTCGATGTCGGCCTCGCCGTCCGGCGTGGCGTGCACGAGGGCGGTCACCCGGCCGCCGCCCCAGTACTCAACGCCGGTGTTGGTGTAGAGGATGCGGGGCTGGTTGTCCCGGCTGCGCTCGTTCCCGAGGGTGCCGTCGACGGCCCCCGTCACCGGGTCGCGGAGGGCGGCGTCGGCGAAGGGGAACGACGTGGCGTCGAACATGCCGAGCGAGATGGGGTTCGCGCCGGGCTGGTTGAGGTCGAGCCGCGACGCCCCCGCGATGTGCGGGATCATGCCGTCGAAGACCCGCCGCCCCTCGGTGTCGGTGTTGAAGCCGAGGTAGAGGAACGTGCGCAGGAAGCGGCCGCTCTGCGACGAGCCGAACGACAGCGCGTGCCCGGCCGAGACGACGGCGTCGGGGTCGTGCTTGATCCACGATGCGGTGTCGCGCACGGCGGCGAAGCCGAGCCCGCCGACCGGGTCCCCGTCCACCGAGGGCACGGCGAAGCGGATGGGACGGCCCTCGGGCACGTCGAACTCCCAGCCGACCCACACCACGGTGTAGCCCGCCTTCATGAGGAACCCGTCGCCGTACGGTCCGCTGCCGCCGCGGTTGAACCCGAGCGCGGTCAGGCGGCCGCGGTTGGCGATGTCCACCAGCACCACGCCGTTCCCGCGCTCGGGGTCGGCGGGGGCGAGGATGCGCAGGTCGCCGGTGGCCTCGACCAGGCCGTCCGCGTTGACGGGCGCGCGGTCGAGGTTGGCGATGACCTGGTTCCGCGGATCGGCGGGGTCGACGGCGAAGGTGATGCGGCCCGCGATCAGCTCGTAGGGGCCGGCGTCGCCGAACGCGCGGCCGTCCTCGATGAGGGCGCGTTCGGTGATCTCGACCGACGAGACGTCGGCCCGCGCCGCCGCCGGCGCGAGCAGAGCGAGGGTCAGAACGGTTGCAAGAAAACGGTACGTCGACTTCATGGCGATGGGTTCCCTTCGATGCGTTGAACGTTCCTCTACCGCGCTACTGCTGCTGCGCGTCCGCGAGCTCCTCGGCGCGCGACCCCGCGAGGATGTTCGTCAGGCCGTAGTTCCCCTCGTGGCAGGCGTACTCGTACATCTGCCCGTCGAGGCGCGACATGGGCAGCGACCCGCTCCACGGCCGCGTCCACGTGTTGGGGTCGGTCACCGTGAACTCGTAGCCGAGGGTGTCGGGGCCGAGCCGCGTGAAGCGCTCGACGACGTGGAGGTCGGTGCTGAGGTTGCCGTTGAAGTTGCGGATGAACGCGTGCCGGTTGAAGTTGGTGGTCTCGACCACGAGGGTGTCCCCCTCCCAGCGGCCCCGCGAGTCGCCGGCGAACTGGCGGATCTTCCCCGGCACGTGGGGTCGCCCGTCGAGGGGGATGAAGCGGGTGTCGTGGATGTGCTCCTGCAGGATCGCCACCATGTCCGGCGTCTGCACGATGTGGTAGTTGTTGTTGTAGCCGGTGGGGAACGACGGGATGCCGCGGTACCAGAGGCAGCGGTCCCCCAGGTCGAGCTGCTCGTACGTCTCGACCGGCTCCTGGCCGCCGCGCATCCGCGCGATGCGCCGCGCCTCGGCCGAGCTCATCCGGGCCTCCATCTCCGGGGTCAGCGGCGGCAGCCGGCCGTCCTCCGGATCGACGATGATCGAGGTTCGCCGGTCGGGCACCACCGACGTGCCCCGCTCCATCCAGAAGTTGTTGTAGGCCCCCACGTTGCCGCCCGCCTCGGTGCGCCGGGCCGGCGCGGTCAGCAGGTCCGCGTTCCGTTGGACCGTGCTCTGCGCGAGGCCGGCCGCCTCCTCCTCGGTCAGGAACGCCCGGTCCGCGAGGTCCGCGGGACGCTGCAGCGGGGTCAGGGTGGCGTTGTTCCAGATGCCCCCCAGGTCGGGGTCGCCCCATGCCGTTCGAAGCGACGGCGGCTCCCCGGACGTCTGCCCCGGGGCGGCGGGCGGAGCCAGCATCGCCGCGAGCGCGACGGTCACGACGGCGAGAGATAGACGACTCATGTCACCCTCCTGTCGATACGGATCTTCCCGACACTTCTCGACGCGTCAATGATGGCCCCGAACCGGATCTCGCGCAAGCGGCGCCCGGCGCCCGACGCGGGCGGGAGCACAGGGTCACAAGATGATGCTCAGCGCGCCGTGGTCGGACAGGGCCTCGTGGTCCAGAACCGCGCGCTTGCGGCTCAGGCGCAGGCGCCCGTCGACCCGGCGCAGGCGCACGTCGTAGCGGCCGACGAAGGGAGCGGACTCGCCGGCGCGGAAACGCCAGATGGCCGCAGTGGCGGTGGCCTCGACCTCATCGCCGTCCACCCCGGTCACCATGACGTTGGAGATTGAGCGGCGGGTGCGCGACCAGGGGTATTCGCGGTGCGCGTGGCGGCTCTTCAGCCGGACGACCCGGGCCGCCATCCGGTCACGGTCGTCGTCGATGAACACCAGGTCCGTCAGCGGGTCTCCCTCGGGCAGGTCGGTCGTGGGCACCACGTAGCGGGCGTCCGGCGTGTACAGCGCCAGCCACGCGTCCAGGTTCCAATCGTCGAGCAGCCGCGCCTCGAGATAGAGCAACTGCTCGACCTCGTGCTGCAGCAGCAGCGAAGCGGCGTCGGCCGAGAGCCCGGCCGCGGACGGGGCGGGAGCCGGTCTGGTCGCCATGCTCGGTGGGCTTCCCTCGCTCGTCGGGACTGGCCTGCCAATTCGTCGCCCGGGGGCTCCGCTAGGCACCCCATCCAATCCTACCGGAGTCCGCGCCGTTCTACCGCGCAGACTCCCGGTCGGCGGCCGCGGTCGGCTCCGGGGACGGGGCGGCTTCCGGGACCGCGCCGGGCGGCAGCCCCCGTTCGTACCGCTCGACGTGCGGTCTGCCCGTGATGAGCGAGTGCCAGCGCCGCCAGAAGCTGCGCATCTGCAGCTCGTCGCTGCCCCGCGGCTCGCGGTGCATTCCCCGGGAGAGATCCGACCACTCGACGCCGCCCGAGCGGAATCCCTGCTGGCACGACTCGATGGCTTCGATGTCGTCCGGCGTGGCGAACCCGCCCGGCCCCAGGAAGGTCAGGAAGGAATCGAGGCGGCGGCGCAGCCTGACGCCGGCTTCTCCGGCGGGCGCCAGCTCCCACGCCGTCACGTCCATGCCGGCGGGGCCGGTGGGATGGAACGTCCGGATGGTGACGGCCATGATGTCGTTGACGACCAGATTGGGGAATATCACCAGGTTGCGGGTCTTCTCGCACATCCGCAGGGCCTTCTCGAGCCCGTGGCGGGCGACGATCTCCTCCTTGCTTCTCTCCATCTCGGCCTTGGCCTCCTCGCCGTAACTCGGATGCCACATGGCGATGGGCCGCCCGTAGACCGCGTCGTTCTCCATGACGCCGTGTCCGTTGCCGAGCGAACGGCCGACCCCCCGGCGGTTGCCGGCGGCCGTCGCGTCATCCCTGGCCGTGCCGGCCATGTAGTCGAAGAAGGTGCGGTGGGTGAACGGCGTATGGTAGCCGTCGACGCTGTTCTCGACCATCAGCTTCCAGTTGGCCTTGATGCTGTAGCGGTTCGAGCCGGGGATGACCCGCATGCCGCCGGGGTCCTGGTCGGCGACGAGGTCGAGGTACTCGGCGGCCCCGGCCAGGTACTCGCGCAGGGGTCCGGTCTCGCGGTCGAAGCAGACGAAGATGAAGCCGCGAAAGCTGTCGAAGCGCGGCGAACGCAGCCCCATCTCGCCGCGGTCGAAGTCCGGGCCGTAGCCCTCGACGTCGGGGACACCGATCAGCGCGCCCGACGTGTCGAAGGTCCAGGCGTGGTAGAAGCACCGGAACGCCTCGGCGTTGCCGCGGTCCGTGCGGCAGACGAGGGCGCCCCGGTGGGGGCACGTGTTGTGGAACACCGCCAGCTCGCCGTCCCGGGTGCGGGCGAAGAAAAGCGGGCGCTCGGCCACCACGCGCCGCGCGTAATCGCCGGGGTTCGGCACCTCCGATTCGTGCCCCAGGTAGAGCCAGCAGCGGTCGAAGATGCGCTGCCGCTCCAGCTCGTGGATCGCCGGCGACACCATGGCGGAGCGATGCACCCTGAACCTGCCCAGGTCGAGACGGTCGTAGACCAGACTGCCGACGTCCATGGCGCCTCCCTCTCCACCGGACCTCTTCACGCGTTCGCCTATGATAGGGCAGTCCAGATGTCGGCGTTGCAGCGCGGCCCCGGCGTTCGCTACGAGCCCGACGAGAACCCGCCGCCGGGCATCGCCCTCGGCTGCGGCGTACAGCTCGTGGTGCTTGGCCTCGCCAGCATCGTCCTCATCCCGACGATCGTCATCCGGGCCGCCGGCGGGACCGACGAGTACCTGTCGTGGGCGGTGTTCTGCGCAGTCGCCGTCAGCGGTGTCTGCACGGCGCTGCAGGCGGTGAGGCTCGGCCGGGTCGGCGCGGGGCACGTGCTCATGATGGGCCCCGCCGGGGCCTTCATCGGGGTTTCGGTCAGCGCCCTCTCGGAAGGCGGCCCCGCCCTGCTCGCCACCCTCGTCGTCGCGTCGTCGCTCGTCCCCATCGTCATCTCCCTGCGCCTCGCCCTGTTCAGGCGCCTGCTGACCCCGACCATCGTCGGCACCGTGAACATGCTGGTGCCGGCCACCGTGCTCCCGGTCGTCTTCGGCCGCCTGACCGAAGTGCCGCCCGGGGCGGCGGCGCTGAGCGCGCCGCTCACCGCGGTGGCGACGTTCGTCGTCATCAGCGCCGTCTCCCTGAAGGGGGGCGCGACGCTGCGCCTGTGGGCGCCCCTCGTGGGGGTCGTCGCCGGGTCGGCGGTCGCCGGACTGCTGGGCCTCTACGATCCCGGCCGCGTGGCCGGGGCGCCGTGGATCGGCCTGCCCCCGGCCGCCTGGCCGGGCGTCGGACTCGACCCGGGCCCGGCGTTCGCGGCGCTGCTTCCCGCCTTCGTGTTCGTGGCCGTCATCGGCGCCATCCAGACCATCACCGGGGCCGTCGCCGTCCAGCGGGTGTCGTGGCGGCGGCCCCGGGCGGTGGACTACCGGGCGGTGGAGGGAGCGGTGGCCGCCGACGGCATCGGCAAGCTGCTGTCCGGGGTCGCCGGCATCATGCCCACCCAGACCGTCGGGTTCAGCGTCCCCACCGTCGAGCTCACGGGGGTCGCGGCCCGCGCCGCGGGCATCGCGGCCGGGGGCCTGCTGATTGTGTTGGGATTCCTGCCCAAGCTGGTCGCCATCGTCCTCGCGATACCCAGCCCGGTCGCCGTCGCCTACCTGACCGTGGTGCTGGCCATGACCTTCGTGCGCGGCATGACGGAGGTCGTGCAGGGCGGCATCGACCACCGCAAGGGGCTCATCGCGGGCGTGGCGTTCTGGGTCGGCGTCGGCTGCCAGAACGGCCTGATCTTCCCCGAGCTGCTGGCCGACCTCGCGGGCGGCCTGCTGCAGAACGGCATCACCGCGGGCGGCCTCGTGGCCATCCTCATGACCCTGTTCCTCGAGCTGACGGCGCCCCGCCGCCACCGCATCGAGGCGGCCCTCGACCTCGCCGCGCTGCCGAAGATCAGGGACTTCCTCGGGACGTTCGCGGCCCGCAGCGGCTGGGGCGACAAGATGGTCCACCGCCTGGACGCGGCGAGCGAGGAGACGCTGCTGACGCTGCTCGGGCAGGACGAGGGCCGGGAGAAGCGCGAGCAGCGCCGCCTGATGCTGCAGGCCCGCAGGGAGGCCGGCGGCGCCGTCCTCGAGTTCATCGCCGCCGCCGGCGAGGAGAACCTGCAGGACCGGATGGGGCTGCTCGCCGACCGGCCCGACGACGTGCTCATGGAGCGGGAGGTCTCGCTGCGCCTGCTGCGCCACATCGCGTCGTCGGTCCGCCACCAGCAGTTCCACGACTCGGACGTCGTGACCGTGCGCGTGGAGGTCCCGGAGGCGGAACGTGGGCGCCGGTGAAGGCTCGAACGGCGGGCGGGCGTTCGCGCTGCGCCTGCTGGCGGGGCCGGCCGCGTTCGCCGCCGTCCGCGCGGCGCCGCTGGCCGGCCTCGCGCCCGAGGCGCACTTCGTCCTCGCCGCCTACGCCTGGGTCGTCGCGTGGTGGGTGGCCACGCCGGTGCCCTGGACGGTCACCAGCTTCCTGCCGTTCGTGCTCCTGCCCCTCGGCGGGGCGATGCCTGTCGCCGACGTCGCCGCCCGCTACGGCCACACCATCCTGCCCTACCTGATGGGCGTCATGCTCTTCGGGCACGCGTTCCGCAAGCACGGCCTCGCCCGGCGCATCGCCCTCGCCGCGCTGTGCCTGCCGGGGGTGGCGCGTTCCGGCGGCGGTCTCCTGCTCGCGATCATGACCGTGTCGGCGTTGATGTCCGCGGTCGTCAGCGACCTCGCGGTCATCGTGATGACGACGCCGATCGCGCTGTCGATAGCACGCTCGGTGGCGCCCGGCGCGGGGCGCATGGCCGCGGCGGCGAGCCTCGCCGTCCTCTACGGCGCCACCGCGGGGGGGATGGCGACGCCCGCGGGCATCGTCTACAACCCGTTGACCCTCGGGCTGCTGGAACGGCTGACCGGCTACAGCGTCACCTTCGCGCAGTGGATGTCGACCGGCGTCGTCCTGACCGCGGCCCACCTCCCGCTGTGCTATCTGGTCCTGAAGCTCATGCTGCCGCCGGAGGTGCGGGCCGTCCCCGACGCCGCCCGCTTTCGCGGGGAGCTGGCGCGGCTGGGTCCGATGAGCCGGGGCGAGAAGAACGTCCTGTTCGTCCTGGCCCTGATGCTGGTCCTGTGGAATCTGCCCACGTTCGTCACCCTCTCGTTCCTCGACTTCTGGTACGTGCCCCCGGTGGCCATGGTGCTGCTCTTCGCGCTGCCGGTGGACGCGAAGCGCGGCGAGGCGACCCTCGAGGCCGGGGACGTGCAGGCGGGAGTCGAATGGAACGTGCTGTTCCTGGTGCTCGGCGGGATGGCCCTGGCCGACTTGCTGGCCGGAACGGGCGTGACCGACTGGATCGCCGCCCTGCTCACGGGCAACGTCACCGCGGAGGCGCTGCCGTGGCTGGCGGGCCTGGTCACGCCGCTGCTGACGCAGTTCGCCAACGGGCCGTCCGCGGCGGTGGTGGTTTCCACGACGCTCTTTCCCATCGCCGACGCCCTCGGCTACAACGCCGCGATTCTCGCCCGCATCATCCCCGGCACCGCCGACGCGGTGACGCTGCCCTGGGCCAGCGCGGCGGTGGCGGCGACGTTCTCGTTCGGCGCGGTCGGACTGGGGACGATGTTCAGGGTCGGCGCCGTCGTCACCGTCCTGACGTCGATCGTCGTGGTCGTGCTGAGCGTGGTCCTGGTGCCGGCGCTGCAGGCGTTCACCCTGCCGTGACGGCACGGCCCGCCGTGCCCGTGCGTCCCGTTCCGAGTGGTGCCGGAAAATCGGGCCGGGCCGGTTGTGGTTCTCACCGGGCGTTCGGGGGTCTCGCGCTGCCTGGAGGCCGCCGGCTCTCGCAGCGTCGGCGACGCCCGTCCTGAGGCTCGACCACGGTGCGGACGAGGCCGGCCGGTTCGTGTACCATCGCCATGCGCGCAGTTCCGCGAGACCGTCCATGGCGCTCGAGCTCACCCCCCGGCAGGCGAACACCATCGCGGCCGCCATCACCACCGTCTCGGCCCTCGTCATCCTGCTCGCCGTCGGCCTCCTGGGGTGGCTGGCCGCGCTCTTCCTCCGGACGTTCTCGGGGGTGTTCCTGCCGCTGGCGGTGGGCGGCGTGGCGGCCCTCGTGTTCCGCCCCTTCTACGACTGGCTGCGCGGCCCGGGCCGGCTGCCGGTGCCGGCGGCGGTCGCCGCCGTGTTCCTGTCCGCCCTCGTGCCGCTGGGCGTCTTCGTCGCGTTCTTCGGGAACCTCGCCGTCGACCAGCTCGTCGGCCTCGCCGCGCAGGTGCCGGCGTGGTGGGCGGACGCCCGCGCGCTGCTCGAGGAACGACTTCCGCAGGCCTTCGAGATGCTCGAGTCGTCGGGCCTCGGCGACCGGCTCAGCGAGATCGCGGTCGCGCAGCAGGCCGCGATCTTCGAGTGGCTCCAGACGATGGGGGTGCAGGCGGTCACCGTCGGCTTCGGCGTCGCGCGCGGGCTCGCCGCCCTGCTGTCGTGGATCATCACCCCCGTCTACTTCGCGTACTTCCTCACCGCCGGCTTCCGGCTCGACACCGACCGCGTGCTGCCGTTCCTGAAGCCCGAGACCCGCGCCGACGCGACCTACCTGCTGCACGAGTTCGTCGACATCACGGTGGCGTTCTTCCGGGGCCAGCTCGTCATCGCCCTCCTGCAGGGCCTGCTGTTCGCGGCGGGCTTCAGCCTCGTGGGCCTGCGCTACGGGTTCGTCATCGGCCTCGCCCTCGGGCTCCTCAACGTCATCCCCTACCTGGGCAACATGATCGGCCTTGCCGTCGCCATCCCCATCGCCTTCTTCCAGGCCGACGGCGGGTGGCTGACGTGCCTGCTGGTGCTCGCGGTGGTCCTGGTGGTGCAGCAGGTCGAGGGCTGGTTCCTCACGCCGAAGATCATGGGCGAGCGCACCGGGCTGCACTTCATGGCGATCATCGTCGCCGTCTTCTTCTGGGGCACGGCGCTCGGCGGCATCCTCGGGCTGATCGTGGCCATCCCCCTGACCGCGTTCCTCGCCTCGCTCTGGCACCTCGCGCGCGAGAAGTACATCCCGGAAATCGTGTGAGGCCCAGCGCGCGCGGGGGCGACGGAACCATCCCCGCCCAGGACGCGCCGCCGCGGTTGCCGCAACGCCCGGCGGGCCGGTTCGAGCCGGACTCCTGACGACCATCACCATCGAGTTGCCGGACGAGTTGGCCGAAGAGGCGAGGCCCCAGGACTGCTGGCCGCCCGCGCGGTCAAGGCCATGATTGGCGATGCGCTTCGTCGGCACGCGCGGGAGGGGAGCTTCCGGATGCCGCCAACGAGTTGGCTGCGAGCCTCCCCCGATGACCATGGCGGACATTCAGGGGGAAGTGGATGCCGTCCGGGCGGGAGGCACCGCCGTGCGGCTGGTGCTTGATATACGTGGGCTGGACCGTGATACGGTTACGCGGACGCAAACCAACTGAGGAGGGACGACATGGCGGGACGGATTCGTTTCGGTCTGATGCTGGCCCTGGTGCTCGTGGCGGCCGGTGCGTGGATGGTGGGTCAGGGCTCGGCGATCACCGCGGCCCAGAGCAACTTCGTCGGCGGCGACCCGTCGCGGCCCGACGCCTCGGACATCCGGGCCCTGCGGCTGCGGTTCGAGGCGGGCGCGCGGTCGAACTGGCACAGCCACGGCGGGTTCCAGGTGATCATGGCCGAGGAGGGGCGCGGGCGCACCCAGGTGCAGGGCGAGCCCCTGCAGGAGATGGAGCCGGGCGTGCCCTACTACGCGGGCCCCGGGGTCGTGCACTGGCACGGCGCCGCCCCCGACTCGTACATGGTGCAGCTCACCGTCGTCGGCGGCGAGGGCCCGACGGACTGGCTCGGGCCGGTGAGCGACGAGGACTACCTGGGCCAGTAGCGGGTGTCGGCCGCCCCGGGCCGCGGCGCACGCCGCGGCCCGGAAGCGGACCAGCCAAGACCCCGTGACCGGGAAGCCCGCGCCGACCCTCCGTCGGCGCGCGGGCGCGGCCCCGCCGCGGGCTCCTTCCTCGAGGAGGCGTCTCACATGCAGCCATCCACCTTCCGCAGCGGCTTCGATCGGCGTCGCGCGCATGCCCGCGCGCTCTGCGTTTCCCTCCTCGCCGGTGCCCTCGCCCTGAGCGCGGCGGCCGGCCTGTCGGCCAAGGACTGGCCGCAGTGGCGCGGCGAGGAGCGGCGGGGCGTCTGGACCGAGACCGGCATTCTCGAGGCGTTCCCCGACGCCGGGCTCACCGTGAAGTGGCGGGCCCCCGTCAACGGCGGCTACGCCGGCCCCGCCGTCGCGGACGGCCGCGTCTTCGTGCTCGACTACGTCGAGACCGAGCCGCGGACGATGGACGGCACCGAGCGGCTGCTCGCGCTCGACGAGGAGACCGGCGAGGTGCTCTGGTCGCACGAGTGGACCACCACCTACCGGATGCTCATGTTCACCTACGCCACCGGCCCCCGCGCCACCCCCACCGTCGACGGCGACCGGGTCTACGTGACCGGGTCGACCGGGCGCATCCTGTGCCTGGAGGCGGCGACCGGGGCGGTGGTCTGGGAGAAGGACACCGTCGCCGAGTACGACACGAGCATCCCCATCTGGGGCACGTCGAGCGCGCCGCTCGTGGACGGCGACCGCGTCATCTTCCTGGTCGGCGGCGAGCCCGACGCCCTCGTGATGGCGTTCGACAAGCACACCGGCGACGAGGTGTGGCGCGCCCTCGAGACGCGGACGGAGATGGGCTACAACCAGCCCCTGATCATCGAGGCGGGCGGGGCCCGGCAGCTCATCGTCTGGCACCCGCGCGGCCTCTCCTCGCTCGACCCCGAGACCGGCGAGATCTACTGGGAGGAGCCGTTCGAGGGGCGGGCCAACATGACGGTGGCCGACGCCGTCCACGCCGGCAACCGCCTGTTCATCTCGGGCTTCTACAGCGGCTCGATGATGATGCGGCTCGACCTCGACCGGCCCGACGCCACCGCCGTGTGGAAGGACCGCAGCAGCCGCGTGCTCGACAACGGCATCGAGGTCGCGGAGGAGACCGGACTGCACTCGGTGATGACCACGCCGCTCGTGGTCGGGGACTACATCTACGGCATCGGCAGCCACGGGCAGGTGCGGGGCCTGCTCGCCGCCACCGGCGAGCGGGTGTGGGAGGCCGAGGGGCTGACCAACCGCAACCGCTGGGGCTCGGCCTACTTCGTCCGGCACGAGGACCGCTACTTCGTCTACAACGAGAACGGCGACCTCGTCATCGCCACGTTCAGCCCCGAGGGCTACGTCGAGCTCGACCGTACGCACCTCATCAACCCCACGTCGCGGTCGGGCTACGGCGGCAGCCGCGCGGGGTCGGCGTCCCGCTTCCGCCACGGTCAGAGCGACCGCCTCGTGGTGTGGGCGCACCCGGCGTTCGCCAACCGGCACGTCCTGGTGCGCAACGACGAGGAGATCATCCGCGTGTCGCTCGACGCGAGCGACTACTGACGTCCCCCGGGCGTCCGCGCCACGCGCCGTCTCCGTTCGGTTCCGCGACTCCCCGCGAGGAGGCGCCGACCCGCGGTCGGGCGCCCGGGTGGGGCCGTCGGCCTGATGACCGCGGCCGGCCTCACCACCGTGCACGACGCGGGGGCGGGCCGCGGCCGGCTCGTCGCCTACCAGGACGCGCGCGAGGCGGGCGAGCTGCGCCACCGCGTCTACGCCATGGTCCGCGGGCCCTACCGGGACCTGCGCGACGCCGGCGTCTACACCGGCCTCGGCGACGAGTGGGTGCGCATCGGCGGCGTGAAGTACAGCGCCGACGGCTCCGCCTCGGAGCGCACCATGCACATGAGCACGCCGTTCGAGGGACGGCCTGACGACTACGGCATCCTGACGATGTCGCAGGACGACATTCACGAGGCAGTCGAGGACGCGCACCGCCACAACTGGCAGGTCGGCATCCACGCCAACGGCGACGTCACCATCGACATGGTGCTGAACGCCTACGAGCGGGTCCTCGCCCGCTGGCCGCACCCCGACCGCCGCCACCGCATCGAGCACTGCTCGCTCGTCAACCCCGACCTGCTGCGACGCATCCGCGACACCGGCTCGATCCCCACCCCGTTCTGGACCTACGTCCACTTCCACGGCGAGAAGTGGCGGAACTACGGCGCCGCGAAGATGGAGTGGATGTTCGCGCACCGCTCCTTCCTCGACTACGACATCCCCGTGGCGGGGGCGTCCGACTACACGCCGGGGCCGTTCTCGCCGCTCATGGCCATCCAGAGCATGGTGACCCGCCGCGACTTCGACGGCCGGGTGTGGGGGGCCAACCAGCGGGTGACGGTGGACGAGGCCCTGCGCATCGGCACCCTGAACGGGGCGCGGGCGTCCTACGAGGAGCGCGACAAGGGCTCCATCACCGCCGGCAAGCTCGCCGACTTCGTCGTCCTCGAGCGCGACCCGCACGACGCGGACCCCGACGACATCAAGAACATCCGCGTCGTGCGCACGGTGGTCGGCGGGCGGACGGTGCACGCGGCATAGGCGTCCGGGCCGGGGAACAACGCGAACGCCTGCGCAGGCGCAGACTCCCGGCCCGGAAATCGTCGCCCGCGGCTCCGATCGCGGCCCAACCGGCGGCGCTGATGTGGCCAGCTCCTGCTCCGGGCTTGGACTCGTTCGGTGTTGCCGATCCCCGCGCCCTCCACCGGCCGATCCCGGAAGCGCGCCCAAGCCACGCCGTTGGCCAGCGCCGGAAGCGACTTGACTGCTCGGCACGTCGCAGTATGATGAATCGATGGGTGTGGTCTACCTGTTCGACTCACGAGGCAGTTGGATCGCCTTTCGGAACGGGAAGTACGTCTACGACTGCGACGGAAACTGGATTGGCTGGCTTCCCTGGAACGACGAGGACGTCGTGGACCGGGATGGCGCGTACCTGGGCACCATCGTCAAGAAGAAGCGCTTGTACCGTCTCGCGGCTCGTCCATACCGTGGCTACCCCGGCTACCCCGGCTACCCCGACTACCCCGGTCACCCCGGCTACCCCTGCTATGCCGGTGACGATTCCCCCCCCTTCGACGCCGAGGACGTCAATCTGCACGAGATTCCCGGATCGTGAGTAGATTTCCCCCACTATCCGAACCCGCCGGCTGTGGATGCCGTTCGGAACGCGTACACGATCCTTTGCAAGCAGAGAAGTGCGGGTCGACGCGTTCCCGTGATGGCGTTGTCGACGCCGCGTGGTGATCGCGGTCTTGGACTCAGAGCGTGGGCCAGGCGGGGAAAGGCTGGCGGGCAGTCGCCCCGCGGCGACTATGTGACGCTGCGTGCCGCCTCCTCGACGACATGCAGCTCGATCCGCTTGCCTACGGCAGCGAGCGCCTGCTCCAACTGATCCAGGCGCGAAGCATGGCGCATGTCGAGCACCCGGTCGACCTGCGGCAGGTGCCAGTGGAGGCGCCGCCCGAGCTCGGCCTTGTTGACCTGCTGCGCCAGCATCGCGTTGTACAGCTCGACCTTCGCGACCAGCAGCGGAGGCAGCGCCACGGTCGACCCGCCGTGCGTGGGCACGGACGGTGGCGGAATCGGTTGCCGGTGCCGCATGTACGCCCCGATCATGCTGGTCAGCGCGTCGACCGCACGCGCGAGGGCTTCACCCGCGTCGTCGCCGTAGGTATGCGCCGGCAGATCGACGAAGTCGACCAGCACTTGGCCGTCCTCCGCGTTCAGCGATACGGGGTAGCGCCACATCGAAACACCCTCCTATGTGCGCCCCTTCAGGCCGAGGTCCTTCTTGATTGCTTCCATCGTACCCACCGGCATGTCCCGCTTCCCGTGCATGGGCAACGTGGACTTTCTGTCGCCACGCAGGACGACCAGGTGGCCGCCGTCACCCGGCTCGAACGTGCATCCGTGCCGACTCAACCACCGCTTGAACTGGCGAGGTGTCATTGGCACGAGACCCACAAAATAGCAACATCTGTGATTCCATACAACAATTATGATGCGGCGGTCGCAGCTTGACCTCGACCCGAACCGCCGCCAGGGTCCGCATCTCTCCGAGGCAGTCCTGCTGCCCCGTCTCGACCGCACGAGACGAGTCCCGGCGCGCTTCTGCTTGCGAGGGAAGAGGAGTCCGCGCCACGGGGCCGCCATGCCGGCCCGTCGTCGCGGGCCGGCATGGCTTGGTGGCAGGGTCAGTCGGCGCCCCGCACCCGCCCCAGCCGGGCCGCGGCGCCGGCGCTCACCAGCACCACCAGTCCGCCCAGGACGAGGAGAGGAACGACCGCACGACGGGCGACGTCGGCCGGGCTCTCGTCGACGAAGCTGAAGACCGGCACGTCGGGAAGGACGCCGGCGTCCATCCGCTCGCTGGCGAGGATCGCCGGCACGAAGAACTGCCGCCACTCGTCGGCGAACGCGCGCACCTGCGACTGGAAGCGCGCGAAGCGCGCGTCGCCCGTGCCCGCCGCGTCGACGAGCACCTCCTGGGCCAGGAGGGCCGGCGAGAGGAAGCGGTAGCGGCGCACCAGGGCGAGCTGGTCGGCGCGGCGCGCGTCGTGCACCGCCGTCACCTCCTCGAGGCGGCTGTTCACGGCGTCGGTGGCGGCCCAGGCGAGGGCGCCGAGGCCGGGCTCTTCGGCCACCACCCCGCCCGCCATCTCCGGATGGTCCTCCAGGTACCGCGCGAGCAGCTCGCTGCGCTGGTTGACGGCGTCGTTCGAGGCCTCGCGCTGGGCGGTGATCATCTCCACCCGGGACGGCAGGGGGTGCAGCAGCCCCGCCGCGATGTTGACGGCGGCCGGCAGCACCACCACGAGGACGAGCCATGCCCCCACGAGGGCGGTGGCGTTCCAGGCCGAGGACCGCCGCAGGCCGTTCACCCACGCCGCGAGCGCGAACCAGAACAGCGCGTACACGGTCACCGTCCCGCACCACAGGAGCACCCGGCCGGGCGAGCCGAAGCCTCCGGTGGCGAGGATGCCGAGCAGGGAGACCGCCGCCGCCAGCCCCACCACGAGGACCGCCCGGAACGCGAGCTTCGCGAGCACCACGTCGCGCGCCGACACCGGCTGCGACAGCGTCAGGGCCAGCGTCCCCTGCTCGCGCTCCTCCGAGAGGACGTTGTAGCTGAGGGCGAGGACGAGCAGGGGCAACAGATAGACGGTCACGAAGGCGAGGTCGAAGCGCCCGACCATCAGGTTGAGGGGGTTCTCGACCTCCCCGTTCTGCTGGAAGGTCGCCTCGTTGGTGTAGATGCTGACGTCGTAGTAGTAGGGCAGGAGGTCGCTCTGCCCCACCGCGAGGGCGGTCAGGGGCCCCGGCTCGAGCACCGCGGTGCGGGCGCCCCGGGCCCCGCCGAGGACGTTGGGGGCGCGGGGGTCGCGGAAGGGCGACGAGGGCCGCCCCCCGTTGGCGATGTCGGCCAGCTCCTGCTCCAGGGCTTCGACGCGTTCCGCGTTGCCGGTCAGCGCCGCCTCCACCGTCCGCTCCTGGAAGCCCGCCCAGGCCATGCCGTTGGCCAGCGCGTAGACGAAGAGGACGGCGAAGACGCCGAGCACGACGCGTAGCGCCGGGTCGGCCGCGAGGAGGCGCCACTCGTTCCGGAGGACGGTGCGCTGGGTCATGGCTACGCCACCTCCGCGCGTTGCACGCGCCTCGCGGCGAGCAGCCCCGCGCCAACCAGCCAGAGCCCCAGCACGAGGAGCGACAGGACCCGGTTGCCGAGGACCCAGCCCAGCGTCGGCGCGTCGTACTGCAGGGGCGGCACCGCCGCCCAGAGCTCGGGCCCCGCCGTGTACAGCTCGCCGGTGCGGGAGTTCTCGGCGAGGTCGAGGTTCATCTGCCGCATCATGTCGCGGCGGTACGCCTCGGCCGCGGTCGCGAAGTGCCGGTGCTGCTCGACGTCGGTGCCGGCCAGCCCCATCGAGAGCGTGCGCACCGCGAGCAGCGGCGCCGCCACCGCGAGGGCCTCGTGCACGACGCCCTGGCGCTCGAAGGTGTCCCACAGCGCGCCGTAGTTGCGGTCGAAGATGCGGTTCCCGAACTCCTCGCTCTCCTGCAGGTAGAGCCCGACCTCGTTGACCGGCAGGTCCTCGGCCCGCTCCACGCCGTACTCCGCGAGGAGGCGCTCGCCGAAGGCGGCCCGGTCCGGGCGCTGGATGTCGTCGACGCCGGCGGCCATCTCCTGCTCGAGGGTGTGGGCGAACTCGACCGCGGACGGCGTGGGATGGATCCACTTCGACAGGTCCACGGCGGCCCGCGGCGCCACCAGCCCGTTCACCACCCAGACCCCCAGCAGGACCACCAGCGCGGTGCGCGCCGAGCGGGCCCAGGCCGACACCGCCAGCCCCAGCCCCACGAACGCGCCGAAGTAGGCCAGGTAGACGCCGGCCAGGACCGCGCCCCGGGCCAGGGGCGAAGCCGCCGGACCGGTGCTGCCGACCACGAGCGCGGCCGCGCCGACCACCGCCGCCGGCACCAGCAGCAGCGCGAGCGCACCGGCCACGCCCAGGGCCTTGCCCACGGCCAGCTCGCGCCGGCCGATGCCGGTGGCCAGCAACTGGCGCAGCGTGCCCTGCTCCCGCTCGCCGGCGAGGGCGCCGAACGTCAGCAGGATGACGAGCAGCGGCACGAGGTTCTGCAGGACCTGCGCCGCGGTCAGGGCCCCGACGCGCTGGGCGGCCGTCGCGTCCTGGGCCGGGCGCATGAGGAAGTCGTTCTGCCGGTGGGCCTCCAGCCACACCGACGTGCCCGTGTAGGGGTCGACCCCCTCGTCGACGAACGACAGGGCGAGGCGGGGCTTGAACGCGTAGATGCCGTAGTGGGCGGCCGAATGGGGGTTCTTCTCGCCCTGCGACTCCCAGTGGTCGCGGGCGGTGGCCTGCGCGGCCGCGAGCTCCTCCTCCGCCTGGCGCGCCTGGACCCAGCCATGTCCCAGCGAGACCAGGAGCAACGCCCCCACCAGGGCCGCGCACCAGCGGAAGCGGCCGTCCCGGACCACGTCGGTGAACTCCTTCCGGGCGATGTGCTTGATCATCGGTGACTCCTTCTCCGGCAACCGCAGCGATGACCGCCGGGGTCATGCGACGGGCGCCGATCGCCGCCTTGGGGTAGTGATCGATGTGGATTCGCCGAACGCACGCGGACGCAGCCCGATCCGGGCTGTCTTCCGGGCTTGGCGCTTGGCAGGTCAGCTCTCGTCACCGGCCCCTACTCGTGCATGTGCTCCAGATGGATGCGCTCGAGAACCGACTCCTGACCCGGCAACCGGGCCGAGCGACCGCGAACGTCCCGCCGCGGCCCCCGATTGCCGCCTTGTCCGCTACTCGTGCATGTGCTCCAGGTAGATGCGCTCGAGATCGGCGTGTCCAATCTCGTCCGTGCTCATCTCGTTGACCAGGCGCCCGTGCCGCATGATGCCGACGCGGGTGCCGGTCTCCTTCGCGCGAAACAGATCGTGGGTCGCCATGAGGACGGCGACGCCGCGGTCCCGGAGCCGCTCGAGCAGCTCGGAGAACTCGTTCGAGGCCTTCGGGTCGAGGCCCGACGTGGGCTCGTCGAGCAGCAGCGCGCCCGCCTCCTTGGCGATGGCGATGGCGATGCCGACCTTCTGCCGCATGCCCTTGGAGTACTCGGACACGCGCTGACCGACCGCGTCGGGGGGCAGGCCGGCGCCGACGAGGATGTCGGTCAGCCGGTCCGGGGCCAGCGCCCCCCCGCCGCCCAGGGCGGCGAAGTACTCCAGGTTCTCGAGGCCGGTGAGGTTGCGGTAGAGCATGACCTGCTCGGGGACGTAGGCCAGGCGCCGCTTCGACTCCAGAGGCTCGGCCGCGACGTCGAGGCCCATCACCCGCACGCTCCCCGCCGTCGGCTCGAGAAACCCCAGGAACAGGTGGATGGTGGTCGTCTTGCCGGCGCCGTTCGGGCCCAGCAGGCAGTAGATCTCGGACGGCCCGACGCGGAGATCGAGGCCGGTGACGGCCTCCGTGCTTCCGTATCGCTTGGACAGCCCGCGCGCTTCGAGCGCGGGCGCCGACGCGACCGCCGCAGGCGCAGCGGGCGCCGCCGGCGCCTCCATCGTCACAGCTTCGCTCATGGATCTCGCTCAGGAGCCCGGGATCACCGGGACTCCCCCCCTCCAAATGAAAGAAGAGCGGAACCGCCGACGCGCAAATCGGCGCGTCGACGCAGCCAGGGAACCAGGGAGCTGGCCGGAAGTCGTCACTGCGGCTCAGATCGCCGCCCGACCGAGAACCCTGCCAGGAGTCGGCACCGCTCCGCGGCGCAGACCCCGGGATGCCGGAGAGCGTCGTCAGGCGGGAGGCGCCCGGGAGGCGTGCCCCTCGATCTCGGCGGCGCGGGCGTGCCCCTGCTCGAGCGAGCAGGCGCCGCCCCCGGCCGTCCGATCGGGGCTCTCGTGGACGATGGAAGCGATGAGGGGCGAACCCTGGACGTGGCACAGCACGCACGTGTCGCCGCGCCCCTCGGCCTCGTCGTGGAAGTGAGGCGTCGTGGCGACGGCCAGCAGCGCGAGCGCGCCCACCGCGCCCCACCGCAACAGCGTCGACCGGGTTCGCCGCATGGTGTCTTGTAGCGCGTTCGCGCGAGTCCGTCAAGGGGCGCGGCCACCGCGATGGCGACGCCGTCGCGCGGAGAGCCTGCCTCGGCTCCCCGCCGGCGCCCTCCCGGGGCGGTGCAACCCGGGGGCGGAGCCGAAGGCGACGATGAGCGGGCTAGTGGAACCGCACCGCGTAGCCCAACCGGACCCCGCGGCCCATCTCGGGGGCTCGATCCTTGATGTACGACGTGTGGTTGCGATAGAGCGTGTTCGTCAGGTTGTAGCCCGTGAACGACAGGATGTGCGACATGTCCTGCAGCGGCCAGACGTACGACGCGCGCAGGTTGACCACGGAATAGCCTTCGGTCTCGGTCTCGCCCCGGAACACGTCGGCCTGTCGCCCCGCGAGCTCCACTTGCGGGCTCAGCGTGAACCCGCCGTAGGGGATGTCGAGGTCCAGCGTGCCTCGCAGCGGCGGAATCCGCGGCAGCGCCTCGTTGGTCGTCGTCAGCCGCGCGTCGACGTACCCGAGGCCGAGCGTCAGCCAGGTCCGCCCCAGCCGGGTGCTGCCCCGGGCGTCGAAACCGGAGAAGCGGCTGTCGCCCTGCAGGATGTTGAACACCGGCAGGTTGTCGGCCACCGCCCCGCTGCGGTTGCCGAAGATGAAGTTGTCGATGTCGTACATGAAGAAGTTCAGCTCGCCCCGGACGCGGTCGCCGCGGTGCCGCAGGCTCACGTCCAGTCCGAGGGTGGACTCGGCGTCGAGGTCCGGGTTGCCGACGTCGAAGGAGAGCGTGCCGACGTGAGGACCGAAGTTGTACAGCTCCTCGATGGCCGGCGCGCGGTAGGAGCGGGTCACGTTGGCGACCAGGGCGTTGCCGGCCCCGAGATCCGCGTGGAGTCCGACCGACGCGGATGCGCCCTCGAAGCCGCGGTCGCGCGCGTGGGGCGCCTCGGGGTGCCCCCCGTGATCGTCGTGCCCGTCATCGTGATCGTCGTGCCCGTCATCGTGATCGTCGTGCCCGTCATCGTGATCGTCGTGCCCGCCGTGATCGTCGTGCGCGCCGCCGCCGCTGCGTTCCGCCACCTGGTAGTCGTCGCGGTCGACCCGACCGCCGAACTGCACGCGAAAGCGCCCCAGGCTCAGCTCTTCGTAGGCGAAGGCCGCGAAGGACGACAGGTCGGTCCGCGGCGCCAGCGCCTCGACTCCCGCGGCCTCGAAGTCCCGTATCTGCGTCCAGACGCCGAACTTCCCGGCCAGACGGGCCGTCTGGCGCTGGTCCAGGTCGGCGCGAACGATGTAGGTGCGGTTGTTGTAGCGGGTACCGACGCGCTGCTGCCCGCCCTCGCTCTCCAGCTCGTCATGGTGCCAATCCACGACGTTCAGGCTCAGGCGCGCTCCCTCGACGAAGCGGTTGTCGAGGTCCTGGAGACCGATGTCGAACCGCCCGGCGCGGCGCTGCCAGTCGAGCGAGATCGCCGTCTCGCCATGGTCGTCCTCGTGCCCGCCGGGCTCGCCGTGGTGTCCGTGGAACTCGCCCGCGAACGGCACCCCGTAGCGGCCGCCGTTCGACGTCACCCCGGCGCTCGCGAAGAGCCGGTCGCCCGACCAGCCCACCCCGGCCCGCACGGTGCTCGACTCGGTGGCGGAGTTCTCCACGGTCCCCTCGGGCGTGGCGTAGTCGTCCGTCCGCCGCGTGCCGCCGCCGGCCCAGTAGTGCACGCCGTTCCGCGCGTGTTGCAGGCCGAAGTTGCTGCCGGCCTGCGCGTTCGCGCTCCCCAGGTCGGCGCTGAACTGCGCCCGCGTGCCGTCGAGCAGCGACTCGCGGTAGCTCTCGTGGGGCGTGATCACGTTCACGACCCCGCCGACCGCGTTCGGGCCGTACAACAGCGTCGCCGGCCCGCGCACGATCTCGATGCGTTCCGCGCTGTCGGGGTCGACCGCGACGCCATGGTCGCCGGACTCGCTCGACAGGTCTCCGGTGCGGACGCCGTCCTCCAGGACCAGCACCCGGTCGCCGTCGAAGCCGCGGATGATCGGCCGGCTCGCGCCGGGGCCGAAGCCGCGGATCGCAATGCCCGGCTCGTTCCGAAGAACGTCTTCGAGGCCGGCGGCCGACTCTCTCGCGATGTCGAACGCGTCCACGGTGGTGACCGCGTTGAACGCCTCGAACGTCGTCTCGGTTCCGCCCGCCGAGGCGGTCACGGTCACGTCCTCGCGAACGGGCGAGAGTCCGAGCACGAAGTCCACCGCCGCGTCCCCGCCTGGATCGACCTCCACCCTCTGCCGCCCCGCGGTCACGTGCTCGCGTTGCGCGAGGACCTCGTAGGAGCCGGCCGGCACGCCGTCGATGACGAACCGTCCCAGCTCGTCGCTCAACGTGTACCTGCCCGTGCCCACGACGAGGACCACCGCGCCTTGAACGACGGCGTCTTCCTGCAGTGTCACCGTGCCGTGCACCCTGCCGGTCTCCTGGGCAAGGACCGGCGCCGCGGCGAGAACGACCATCGACGCCGCTGCACGAACACCTGTTGCTGTCAATCGGTACATCGGATTCCCTTCCCGGGTTCCACTCCTCGCGACCCTTTCCCGTGTCCATCGCGCAGGGCGGCCGGGAATGCGCCAGACACCGCGTCAGGGACATGCACCCCGGACGGGCGAGGGTCCGACACCACCGAGCGGTGTCGGGAGACGCCATCCTGTAGACCGCAGTCGGCTGCGGACAGGCGCTCTCACCGTGGCGCGCATGCTCATGCGCGCGCGGCGGTAGAGCGTCCCGTCGACGAACGATGGACGAAACGAAGCGCGTGACGGGAACTAGGCAGGCGGGCCGCGGGCGGGCAGACGGCGGAAACAACCGGACGTGATCGACTCGCCGTCGTCAGCCGGTTCGATCGACTCCGGAACGTCCGCGAATCCGATCCGAGGGCATCCGGACAGCTCGGCGGCGGGCTGGTGACGGTGCTGGCAGGCCGTGCAGTCCTGGCCGACCTCGTGCTCTTCGTGGCAGATGACCTCGGCGGCCATGACGCCGGCCAGCGCCATCGCCAGTACGACGAGCCAGGCGCGCCGGCCGGTGCCGGCTCGTGGGAGCCCCGCGTGCGCGGGTTTTCTGTCGACCATCCGCTTTCGACCCTAGCAGAGACCGCCCCGATGTGGCAAGGAGCGCGGGAGCCCGACCTCCGGGGGGGTCGCCCGGGGCGGGCGCGCTTGACTTGGAATCGCCTTTGCATCTTCAATAGGTGGGTGATGCAGTCGAAGCGGGGCACCGCAGTGCTCATCGTGCTCGCGATGGTCGCGCTCGCGACGCTGGGCATCGCGCTCCACCAGCACGACGCCACCGCACAGACCGCCGCCCACGCCGACTGCGACGCCTGTCACTTCCGGCACCTGTCGGGAATTGCACCGGACGGCACGCCCGCGCCGTCCGCGCCGGATCTCGTCGCCCACGCCGTCGCGACCGCCCGCCCCGGCGGCGAACGCGCCACGGCTCTGGGCATCCGTCCCACGCGCGGCCCGCCCGCGTAGCCGCCTCGTCGCGCTCCTGCGACACCCCACGCACTCACGTATCGCTCGTTGCCCGGACCGCCATCCGTGTACGTGCAGGCGCCAGAGCCTGCCGGCGCGCCGGGTTCCACGTCAGGAATCGTTCCAACAACGGAGGAGAAGCTCATGTCGCGTCTTCGCGGAGAACCGCTCGTCTCTCGATGCATGGCCGCCAGCGCGCTGCTGGCCGGATTCATGGCCGGCGCAACGGCCACCCGCGCGCAGGCCCAGGAAGCGGCCGATCAGCCCTTCATGGCGGGCGCGCCGCTCGACCTGTCGTCGAACGCCAGGACCTTCGGCGGCTTTCGCTTCGCCGAGAGCATGGCCTACGACGAGGCGCGCGACCTGTACGTCGCGGTCAACGCCGGAATCGCCCAGGACGTCATCCCGAACGACGGCTACATCTCGCTGATCAACCCCGACGGCTCGGCCCACACGCTGAAGTGGATCGGCGTCGACCGGAACGGCCTGACCCTGAACCACCCCCTCGGCAGCGACATCGTCAACGGCCTGCTGTACGTGGCCGACATCAACGTCGTGCGCTGGTTCGACATGGAGAGCGGCGAGCCGCGGGGCAGCGTCGTCGTCGAGGACGCGCAGCGGTTCAACGACATCGAGGTCGCCGAGGACGGGACCATCTGGGCCACCCAGACCGGGACCGAGGAGAGCGCCACCTGGCGCGTGTACCGCATCGGGCCCGACGGCGACTCGTCGGTCGTGGTCGAGGGCGCGCCCCTCGCCCGGCCCAACGGCGTCGCCTTCGACCCCGACGGCAACATCGTCGTCGTGAACATCAACGACAACGCGGTGCTCACGTTCTCGCCCGACGGCGAGCTCGTCGCGACCGAGCACGCGGTGGACGGCGGCAACGACGGGCTGGTGATTCTGGACGACGGCACGAAGTACGTCTCCAGCGTCCGGATCGGCACCGTCTCGCGCATCCGTCCGGGGGAGGAAGCGGAGGTCGTGGCGTCCGGCATCCCGAGCGCCGCCTCGATG
This sequence comes from Vicinamibacterales bacterium, assembly GCA_965261285.1. Lineage (GTDB taxonomy): Bacteria > Acidobacteriota > Vicinamibacteria > Vicinamibacterales > UBA8438 > JAJEEA01. The sequence goes on from OZ253457.1 coordinate 2,884,832, forward strand.
GCCTACGACTCGAAGCGGAACCGGCTGCTCATCCCGATGAACAACTGGAACGCCATCACCATCGTCGAGCTCGACTGACCCGGCCGCCGCAACAGACGAGGTGACCCGATGACTGCCACGACAAGACCGACACGAGTGCGGACGGTGCGGACGCGACTGGCCGACCTGTGGTCCTATCGCAGGCGCATCCTGGCCGCGGCGCTCGCGGCGGCGGTGCTCTGGGGCGGGTTCGCCGCCTACCAGCGCCATCTCGCGGTGACCCGGGTCGCCTTCGTCAACTTCCCCGGATTCCAGCTCGCCCGCATCGAGCGCGCGCGCCCGCACGGCGCGGTGCGCATCGAGCCGCTGGACATGGCGGCGCTGGATCGCGCCGCCGACTATCCCGTCGTCTACGTCTTCGGGCGCGGCCTGCAGCTCGACGAGACGCAGCTCGAGCACCTGCGCGAGGCCGGCCGCCGCGGGACGCGCCTGTTCGTGCAGGGGGCCACGAACCCGGCCCTCGACGTCACCAACCTGCGCGGCACGCAGCTCGACGCGGCCAACGGCTACCTCGAGTTCGGGGGGGCCGAGAACTACGCCCGGCTGCTCAACTTCTCGCGCGTGGAGCTCGACGGCAAGCCGTTCCGGTCGGACGCGGTCGAGCCTCCCGTCGAGCGGTCCATGGACGTGCTGTTCCACCTCGACGACGACCTGACGTTCGAGACCGTCGACGCGTTCGACGCCTACTACGACGCGCAGGGGCTCGCCAAGCCGGACGCCCCGAAGATCGCCCTCATCACGAGCGTGCCCGGCCCCTTCAACGCCAACCGGGACCACGTCGACGCGTTCATCCGCGCCCTCGAGGGCCGCGCGTGGAACGTCTACCCGATGGCCAGCGCCGAGAAGCGCCTCGACTTCCTCAAGCGCATCGACCCCGACCTCGTGGTGCTGATGCCGCACGGGCGGCTCACTCTCGGCCGCGCCGACGAGGCCATCGCGTGGCTGCGCGAGCGCGACATCCCGATGCTGACGCCGGTGTCGGTGTTCCAGAACCACGACGACTGGGTGACCGACCAGCAGGGCATGGCGGGGGCCATGCTCACGATGAGCGTCGTCCTGCCCGAGCTCGACGGCGGGGTGGCCCCCTACGCGGTGGCGGCGCAGTTCACCGACGCGGACGGCTACGAGATCTTCGACGCGCTGCCCGAGCGCCTCGAGACCTTCTGCGACCTCGTCGAGGGCTGGCTGACATTGAAGGCGAAGCCCAACCGCGACAAGCGGGTGGCCATCTACTACTACAAGGGACCGGGCAAGAACGCCATGAACGCCGGCAGCCTGGAGGTGGCGCCGAGCCTGCTCAACCTGCTGCGCTCGCTGCGCGACGCCGGCTACACGGTCGAGGGGCTGCCGGAGACCGACGACGAGTTCTGGGAGATGGTCCAGGCGAAGGGGCCGGTGCTCGGACCCTACGCGCGCGGAGCGTTCGAGGAGTACGTGGCCACCGGCGATCCGGCCCTGGTGCCGGCCGGCGACTACGCCGCGTGGGTGGAGGCGGACCTCGAGCCGGGCATGCGCGACGCCGTCGTCGAGCAGTACGGCCCCGCCCCCGGCGAGTACATGACGGTCGGCGAGGGCGAGGAGACGGCGCTGGCCGTCGCCCGCGTGCAGTTCGGCAACGTCGTCATCCTGCCGCAGCCCCTGCCGGGGGCCGGCGACGACACGTTCCGGCTCGTGCACGGCGCGCGGAAGGCGCCGCCGCACCCCTACGTCGCCTCGTACCTGTGGACCCGCAACGCCTTCGGGGCCGACGCGGTGATGCACTTCGGCACCCACGGCAGCCTGGAGTTCACGCCGTGGAAGCAGATTGCCCTGTCGGCCTTCGACTGGGCGGACGCCCTCGTCGGCGGGCTCCCGCACGTCTACGTCTACGTCATGAGCAACGTCGGCGAGGGCATCATCGCCAAGCGCCGCTCCTACGCGGCCACGGTGACCCACCTGACGCCGCCGTTCATGGAGGGCGGGCTGTACGACGGGCTGCGCCCGCTGCGGGACCGGCTCGACAGCTTTCGCAACGCGGCCGACGGCCCGGTGCGGGCCGAGCACGCGCGCACGGTCCGGCGCCTCGCGACGGAGATGAACCTGCACGTGGACCTCGGCCTCGACCCCGACGCGGCGTGGTCGGCGGACGAGATGTTCCGCCTGAGCAACCACGTCGAGACCATCGACGGGGAGAAGGTCACGCAGGGGCTCTACACCCTCGGCAGCGCCTTCACGCCGGACGAGGTCGACTCGACGGCGGAGCTGATGGCCATCGACCCCATCGCCTACGCCCTCGCCCGCATCGACACCGTCAAGGGCGCGGTCGAGGCCGCCGACCTCGAGGACGAGGCGTACTTCGAGCGCCGCTACCGCCGGCGCGCCCGCGACGCCTACGCGCGGCGGATCGCGGGCGCGAACGCCGGGGCGGTGCTCGCCGACCTCGTGGCGGACGCGGACGTGCAGCACGCCCACGCCTGGCGCGAGGCGTCGCGGCGGCCGTCGGACGACGACATCATCCGCGGCTTCATCTCGATGGGGGCGGGCGGACGGAGCCGGCCGGACGCCGCGGTGGCGGAAGCCCGCGCGGGCGAGCTCGAGGACCTCGTGGCGCGCGTCCTGCCGCACCCGCGGAAGGTGGAGTTCGTCGAGCGGCTGCAGTCGGAGCAGGAGTTCGCGCGGACGTCGCAACTGCTCGATCCGGTGCAGCGCGAGCGCGCCAGGACCATCGCCGCGGTCATCCCGCCGATGGCCGAGGCGCTCGAGATCGCCGACGACCCGGACGTGTTCGCGCTGCTCGAGGCCATGCAGGACGAGGCCCTCCGCGAGCGGACGTTCGCGCTGCTGGACGACCCGGGGCTCGTCGACCGCGTCGAGGAGGAGAAGCGCCGGCTGGCGTCGGAGCGGCTGGCGTTCGCCCTCGAGGCGCCGCAGGTCGACGCCCTCGGGCTGGCCTGGGGCCACGAGTCGGCCGGCGAGCTGGAGAGCGTTCCCAGCAAGGACATCGAGGGGGCGCTCTCGGCGGTGGCCTTCTACCGGGAGCACCGCGCGACGCTCCGCGACCAGCTTCACGACGTCGACGCGCCGGCCGCGGATCGCCTGCGGAAGATCCTGGACGACCCGGCGTTCGACCCGCGCCTCGCCGCCGCCGCCGACGCCGCCGGCGTCGAGCTGGAGGCGCGCGCGGCCCGCGACGCCGAGCTGGCCCGGGCGGTGCTGACGCTGGAGACGAGCGTGGGCGGCATCGACCGGCACCGAAAGGGCCTGCGCGACAGCTCGGACCTCGAGCTCGAGAGCGTGGCGCGGGGCCTCGCCGGCGGCTACGTCGAGCCCACGCCGGGGGGCGACCCCATCGTCAACCCCGATGCCGTCCCCACCGGGCGCAACCTCTTCTCCATCGACGCCGAGAAGACGCCGTCGCCGGAGGCGTGGACGGTGGGGCGCGGCCTGGCGGAAGCGCTCCTCGACGAGCACCGGCGGCGCCACGACGCGTATCCCCGGAAGGTCGCGTTCACCCTCTGGCCCAGCGACTTCATCGGCACGGAGGGCGCCACCATCGGCCAGATCTTCTACCTGCTCGGGGTCGAGCCGGTGTGGGACCCGTTCGGGCGGGTCGCCGACCTGCGGCTGATGCCCGCCGCCGACCTCGGAAGGGCCCGCATCGACGTCGTGGTCCAGACCGCCGGCCAGCTCCGCGACCTCGCCGCCTCGCGCCTCGCCCTCATCAACCGCGCCGTCGCCATGGCGGCCGAGGCGCGCGACGCCGAGGCCAACTTCGTGCAGGAGGGGCGGGTGCGCGCCGAGGAGGTGATGATGGCCAGGGGCCTCTCCCCCGCCGACGCGCGGCGCTACTCGACCCTGCGCGTCTTCGGCGGCGTGAACGGCAACTACGGCACCGCCATCATGGGAATGGTCGAGAGCGGCGACCGCTGGGAGGACGACGCCGAGGTCGCCGACCAGTACCTCCGGAACATGGGCGCCGTCTACGACGAGGGCGAGCTGTGGAGCTTCTACGCCGACGGCATCTTCGAGGCGGCCCTCGCCGGCACCGAGATCGTCGTGCAGCCTCGGGAGAGCCACACCTGGGGCGCGTTGAGCCTCGACCACGTCTACGAGTTCATGGGCGGGCTGAGCATGGCCGTCCGCCACGTCACCGGCCGCGACGCCGACGCCTACTTCAACGACTTCCGCAACGCCCAGCGGCCGCGGGTGACGGACCTCACCGAGACCGTCTGGACCGAGGCGCGGTCGACGCTGCTGAATCCCGCCTACATCGGCGAGATGCAGGAGGGCGGCGCCTCGTCGGCCGAGCAGTTCGCCGAGACGTTCCGCAACACCTACGGCTGGAACGTGATGAAGCCGGCCGCGATCGACGACGCGCTCTGGAACGAGCTGTACGAGGTGTACGTCGACGACCGCCACGACCTCGGGGTCCACGACTTCTTCCGGCGGGAGAACCCGTACGCCCTGCAGGAGATGACGGCGGTGATGCTGGAGACGGTGCGCAAGGGCCTGTGGGAGGCCACCGCGCAGCAGGTGGCGGTGCTCGCGGAGCTGCACACCCGGCTGGTGGAGGAGTTCGAGGCGGGCTGCAGCGGGTTCGTCTGCGACAACGCGGCCCTCGCGTCGTTCATCGCCGAGCAGGCCCCGGCGGAGCTGGCGGCCGCCTACCGCAGCGAGCTGCAGCGCAACCTGACCACGAGCGTCGAGCTGACCGAGGCGAGCGTGGTCCTGGCCGCGCAGGACGCGGAGCCGCGGCCGGCCGACGCGCCGGCGAGCCGGCCGGGCCCGGCGCGCCTCGCCTGGCTGGGCGCGATCGTCGTGGCGGGTCTGTTCGCGACGGCGCTGCTCGTCCTGCGGCGGCGGCGGAGCACGAGCTGACGCGGGCGCGCCGACCGTCGGCGCATCCCGCGATGAACGGTTCGGAATTCGCGACGGTGCTGCTCGTCCTGCGGAGACGGCCGAGCACACCGGACGCGGGCGCGCGCCGACCGTCGGCGCATCCCGCCATGAACGGTTCGGGACTCGCGACGGCGCTGCTCGTCCTGCCGGAGACGGCCGAGCACACCCTAACCGGGCGCGCGCCGTTGGTGCACCCCGCGACGAACGGTTCGGGATCTGGAGAACATCATGCGACGCATCTCTACCACGGCCGCCGTCCTGGCGGTCATCCTCGCCGCCGGACCGGACGACGGCGGCGTGTCCACGCACGCACAGTCCCCCCTGTCGCCGGGCCCGCCGCCCGAGACCGCACCTCCCCTTCCGCACGCGTCGTCGGACACGTCCGGGGCATGGGTCGGCGACGTCCTCTACGTACATGCCGGAGAGCAGCCGCCCGCCTCCGGCACCCCCGAAGGCACAGGAAGGGCGGCTCTCTACGCGCTTTCCCCGGGCGACGCGTCCTGGGAGACGGTCTGGACCGGCGACCCGCTACGCGGGGCCGTGCTCGTCGGCGACGGCGAGCACCTCTACCGCGTGGGCGGGGCCGAGGTCGCCGGCGCGCGGCGCGCCCGCCCCGACCTCGAGCGCTGGGACCGGGGTGACCGGCGGTGGGTCGGCCTGACGCCGATGCCGTCGGGCCGGACGGACCACGCGGCGGTGGTCGTCGGACGCGAGCTCTGGGTGATCGGCGGGTGGGCGCCCTCGACCGTGGCCGAGGGCCGCGCTGCGCGTCGTCGTCCGCCCCCCGTGCCGGCCGAGGACTGGCGCGGCGACGTGCTCGTCGCGGACCTCGACGCGGATCCCGTGGCCTGGACCGTGGTCGAGACGGCGTCCCTGCGCATGCACTCCCTCGTCGCGACGGTCCACGGCGACGCCATCTGGGTGACCGGGGGCATGACGCCCCGCGGGCCGGGGCTCGAGGCGCACCGGCTCGACCTGCAGACCCGGACCCTGGCGCCGGCGCCGACGCCGCCCGTGTCCGGCCGCGGCCGGGGCGCCGGACTGGGCATCGCCTCGGCCGGGGGGAGTCTGTTCGCGAGCGACGCGAACCAGTTGTTCCGCCTCGACGAGGACGCCGGGGCCTGGCAGGTGCTCGCCTACGACATCCGGCCGGATCGCGCGTACCACGCCCTGGTCGGCGGGCCGGGCGTGCTGCACATCGTGGGGGGAGCCTCGCACGGCCGGATCCATGCGGTCGTCGACCGGGTCGCGACGGCTTCGCTCCGGCCGAGCGACGTCGCCGACGCGCCGCGGCGCGCGGCGGGCGCGGCCGGCGACCGGCCTCCCCTGGCCGGCGCCCGGCGCTGGGCCGGCTTCCGGGGGCCGGCGTTCGGTCACAGCCAGGCCCGCAACCTCCCGCTGACGTGGTCGGACGAGGAAGGCGTCGCGTGGCGGCACGCGGTCGGGGGCTACGGCCAGTCGAGCCCCGTCGTCTGGGACGGCGTCGTGTTCGTCACCGCCATCGACGGCCCGCTTCGCGAGACGCAGATCGTCGAGGCGGTCGACGCCGAGACCGGCGCGCTGTGGTGGCGCCACACCCTGGCGTCGAGCCAGCCCGTCGAGGTCACGAACATCGTGGCGAAGGGCGCGCCGACGCCCCGCGTCGACGCCGAGCGCGTCTACTACCTGTTCGAGAGCGGCGATCTGGGTGCCCTGGGCCACGACGGCGAGCCCGTCTGGTCCCGGTCGCTGAAGGCGGACTACGGCGCCCTCGAGGGCTACGGGCTGGGCAGCTCGCTCGCCGGCAACGGCGAGGCGCTGTTCGTCCTCGCCGCCCACGACGGGCCGTCGTACCTGCTGGCCGTCGACCCCGCCACCGGCGAGACGCGGTGGAAGGCGGACCGCCCCCCGACGTCGTCCTGGACGACGCCGATCGTCGTGCCCGGCAGCGGCGGCGACCTCGTCGTGGTCAGCGTCGACGGCGCGGTCGAGGCGTACGACGGGCGGACCGGCGAGCGGGTCTGGTGGATCGACGGCCTCTCGGGCAACCGGCTCCCGTCGCCGGTCGTCGCGGGGCCGCGCATCGTCGTCCCCTCGATGGACTCGCGGTCCGTTCTCGCCCTGCCGATCGAGCACCGCGGGCGCGTGGCGGACGAGCACGTGCTCTGGCGCGGCCAGAGCGCGACGGCGGGGATGTCGTCGCCGGTCGTGACCGGCGAGGCGATCTGCTTCACCAACTCGCTGGGCGTCCTCCGCTGCCTCGAGACGAGGTCGGGCCGGTCGCGGTGGGCGGTCCGCCTGGGGTCGCCCGCGTGGGCCACGCCGATCGTCAACGGAGACCGCGTCTACCTGTTCGGGAACGACGGCGTGACCTCGGTCTTCGCCGCCGACGCGGCCGAGCCCATCGAGCTGGCCAGGAACCCGCTGACCGTCTCGGAGCGGCTGTACGGGGTCGCCGCCGTCGACGGCGCGTTCTTCGTCAGGACCGGCCGGGAGCTCATCCGCATCGGGCGCAGCGGGGCAACCCGGGACTGAGCCGGGCGTATCCGTCCCGTCAGGACGGGAGCTCATCCGCATCGAGCGCGGCGGGGCAACGGGGGGCTGAGGCGGGCGAACCCGTCCCGTCGGGACGGCCCGAGAGCCGCTTCGCATCGGGCGCGGCGGCGACCGAGCCGGGCGAGCCCGTCCCGTCGGGACCGGCCGGGCGCCGATCCGCATCGGGCGCGGCGGCGACCGAGCCGGGCGAATCCGTCGCCGCGCAAGCAGGAGCCATCGCAAGCACGAGCCATGACGAAGCCGAGCCGGCCCATCGCATCCGCGGCCTTGGTGCTGGCGTGCGTCCTGCTGCCGGCCGGCTTCCTCTCGCACGGACACGACGACCGCGATCTCGACGGCCACGATCACGACTGCATCGTCTGCTGTCTCCTCGACCATCCCACCCTGGCGACGGCGGCCGAGCCCGCGCCGGCGGCGCCGGCCGCGCTGGCGCCTGGCGCCGCTTCGGCCCGCCGCGGGCGCGTCTTGCGGACCGCGCTCGACCCGCACCTCCCCCGCGGGCCGCCCGCCTGACACCTCCCGTCGCCGCGTCGACCCGGACGCCCTCACGAGAGCGCCCGCGTGTCGGCCATCGAACCGTGGGAAACGGCGGAAGCTCGCCGGCCGAGGAGCCGCGTGCGCGACCGCCGCGGAGGTGTGAAGTGAGAGTGCATGTTCGTCGTCGTGAGGCCCTTCGTTTCGCTTCGGCCGCGCTCGTCGCGGCCGGATTGTTCGCAGCAAGTCCCGCAACCGCGCTCGGCCAGGCCGGCTCCATTCAGGGAACCGTCGTCGCCGAGGACGGCGGCGCGCCCCTGCCCGCCGCCCTCGTGGTCCTGGACGGCACGGGAATGTCGGCCACCTCGGGACCGGACGGCGCGTTCGTCATCGACGGCGTCGCCTCCGGCACCTACCAGTTGACCGTCACGCGGGAGGCCTTCGCGACGCTCACGTCGCCGGTGACGGTGGCGGCGGGGCAGCTCGTGCGGGTCGACCTCGAGCTCCCGGTGCTGGAGTTCGAGGACAGCGTGGTGGTGACCGCGACCCAGACCGAACGCGCGCTCACCGAGGTCGCGGCCAGCGTCACCGTCCTCGACGCGGAGACCATCGAGGCGTCGCCGGCCCGCAACCTGCAGGACCTCCTGCGCCGGACGCCGGGCATCGACTTCGTCGAGCGGTCGGGGATGGCGGCCCGGGCCAACTCGATGCTCGTCGTACGGGGCGTCCCGGGCACCAAGCGGGCGCTCTTCCTCGTCGACGGGCTCCCCGCCAACGACCTCGGCACCGGCACCCTGGCCGAGCTGAACCTGGTGCAGGTGCAGTCGGTCGAGCAGGTCGAGGTCGTTCGCGGCCCCTTCTCCAGCCTCTACGGGGCGAACGCCTTCGCCGGCGCCATCAACGCCATCACCCGGCAGGGGGCGGGGCCGCCGACCGCCGACTTCTTCGCGAGCGGGGGAAACTCGGGCTACTACCAGTTCGGCGGGTCGACCCGCGGAGAATCGGGGCCCGTCGGCTACTCGTTCACGGCCGACCGCCGACGCATCGACAACGTCTACAACCGCGACACGCGCATCAGCGGCTCGCGCGAGCTCCCGCTGCAGAACGTCGGCTACGAGGACGTGCGCCTGAGCGGCCGGCTCGACTTCGCCCCCGCCGACGGGTGGACGGCGACGCTGCTGCCGCGCATCTCGCGCTACACGTCCGGGCTCGACGTCACGGGGCGCCTGCCGGTGGCCGTCGACGAGAACAGGACCGGCACGTCGGTGAACTTCGGCGCCGTCCTTCGCCACCGGGGCGCCGGCCCGCTGGCGGCGCAGCTCAAGGTCAGCCAGCGCGACCTGCGCTCACACATCTTCCAGGAGAACTACACGCGCACGCCGACGCGGCAGACGACCATCGTCGGGCTCCCCGGATCGGGCCTCAGCGAGTCGGTCGAGCGCGGCTCCCACCCCTTCGCGGCCCTCACCGACCGGGACACGGCAATCCAGAGCACGCTCATCGAGCCGCAGCTCACCTGGACGCCGAGCCTGAGCCACTCCGTCGTCTTCGGGGCCACCTACGTCCACGACCGCGGCAACTTCGGCGACAGCCTCATCGTCGACCGCACCAACCTGCTCGGCTCGGACGCCGACCTCGCGGCGGAGGCCATGGGCCTGCAGGCCGAGCTTCTCGCCGCCGGCGCCGTCAATCCGTTCGTCAGCATCGTCCGCGACCCGCCGCTCGGCGACGTCTTTCCCCTGTCGGACGGGTCCCGGGAGCTGTTCCACGTCGCGGCGGCCTACGTGCAGGACGAGTGGGACGTGGCGGACAGGGTGCGGCTCGTCCCCGGCCTGCGGTTCGACTATCACTCCCGGTTCGGCACCGTCGCCTCGCCGAAGGTCGCGCTGCTGTACTCCATCACGCCGTCGACGCGCGTCCGCACGTCGGCCGGCCGCGCGTTCCGGGCGCCGAGCCTGTCGGAGCTCTTCGGAAACGTCGTCTTCCACGGGACCACGCCCGGCTTCCCCAACCCCGACCTCAGGCCCGAGTACATCATCTCGTTCGACGGGGGCATCCAGCACGAGGTGAGCCGCGCGTTCCGGACCGAGATGAACGTCTTCCACAACGACATGACGGACCTCGTCCAGCTCATCGCCTCGGCCGACCGCAGCTACTTCGACTGGGTCAACGTCGCCGAGGCCCGCTCGACCGGCGTCGAGCTGGTGGCGAACGGGCAGGCCGCCGACTGGCTCGAGTACTACGGCAACTACACGTACACGGACAGCGAGGACCTGGCCACCGGGAACCTGCTGGCCCGCGTGCCGCGGCACAAGGTCAACCTGGGCCTCCAGGTCGGCGCCCGGCTGGGCTCGTGGCGGCTGACCGGATCCCTCGATCAGCGGTGGGTCGACGAGCGCTTCCAGACGTCGCGGGGCAGGCCGGTGTGGCTCGAGGAGTACGTCCGCACCGATTTCGGGCTCTACGTCCATCCGAACGACGACCTGCGCGTGGGCGTTCAGGTGCTGAACCTGATGGACGCCTACTACGACGAGTCGCTGGGGAGCCCGACGGCGGCCCGGATGTACTCGGTGAGCATGTCGGTGACGCCGTTCTAGGGAGCCCGGGCGAGGAACGACGCGGGCTTCCGGGCAGCGGCGTTCCTCGCGCCGGGACTTGCGGACCGGCGAACGTCACGACGCGACTGCAAGGACGTGCGGCAACCATTGGCGGACCAGGTGGACGGGGCGGAACGGCAGAGGAGCAGGGTGATGACGGAAGCGACGAGACGGACGGGCACGCTATTGCGTCTCTTCGGGCCCGCGGCGCGCCGGAGGACGATTCTGCTGGCCGTCCTCGCGCTGGCCGCGATCGGAACCGCGGCCGGGATCTACCGGCACTTCCTCGCGCCGACCCGGATCGCGTTCGTCAACTTCCGGGGCGTCCAGCTCGCCCGGCTCGAGAGGGCCCGCGGAGACCAGGCGGTCCGCATCGAGCCGCTCGCCCTCGACGCCCTCCATCGCGCGGCGTCCTACCCGGTCGTGTTCGTGCACGGGCGCGGGCTGGAGCTGCAGGAGACGCACATCGAGCAGCTTCGCGAGGCGGGGCGGCGCGGCTCACGGCTGTTCGTTCGCGGCGTATCGAACCCCGAGCACGACGTCACCAACCTGGGGGGGCGGCAGCTCGAGCACGTCGGCGGGTACTTCCGGTTCGGGGGCACGGAAAACTACGCCCGGCTGCTCAACTTCTCCCGCGCCGAGCTCGACGGCAAGGCGTTCCGGTCGGATCCGGTGCAGCCTCCCGCCGAGCGGGCGATGGACGTGCTCTTCCACCTCGACGACCGCCTGACGTTCGAGACCGTCGACGCCTTCCGCGCCCACTACGAGGAGCAGGGACTGGCCAAGCCGGGGGCCCCGACCATCGCGCTTCTCACCAGCGTGCCCGGCCCCTTCAACGCGAACCGGGACCACGTCGATGCGATCATCGAGGCCCTCGAGGCACGCCAGTGGAACGTCTTCCCGATCGCGAGCAACGACAAGCGGCTCGATTTCCTGCAGGCGATCGAGCCGGATCTCGTGGTCCTGATGCCCCACGGCCGCCTCTCCCGGGGACGCTCGCGCGAGGCGATCGCGTGGCTCCAGGAGCGGAACATCCCGATGCTGACGGCCCTGTCCGTCTTCCAGAACCACGACGAGTGGGTCGCCGACCAGCAGGGCATGGCCGGCGGCCTGCTGACCCTCAGCGTGGTGCTGCCCGAGCTCGACGGCGGGGTCGCGCCCTACGCGGTGGCGGCGGAGTTCGAGGACGAGTACGGCTACGAGATCTTCGACGTGATACCCGAGCGGCTCGAGGTCTTCTGCGACCTCGTCGAACGGTGGCTGGCCCTGAAGGCCACGCCCAACCGCGACAAGCGCGTGGCCATCTACTACTACAAGGGCCCCGGCAAGAACGCGATGGTCGCGAGCAACATGGAGGTCGCGCCGAGCCTCCTGAACCTGCTGCGCACGCTGCGCGACGCCGGCTACACGGTCGAGGGGCTGCCGGAGACCGAGGACGAGTTCTGGGAGATCATCCAGGCGCAGGGGCCGGTGCTCGGGCCGTACGCGCGCGGGGCGTTCGAGGAGTACGTGGCCGAAGGGGACCCCGCCCTCGTGTCCGCCGCCCAGTACGCGGAATGGACCGAGGAGCACCTCGAGCCGGCGATGCGCGAGGCGGTGGCCGCGGCGTACGGGCCCGCCCCCGGGGAGTACATGACGGTCGGCAGCGGCGACGACGACGCCATCGCGGTCGCCCGCGCGCAGTTCGGCAACGTGGTCGTCCTCCCGCAGCCGATGCCGGGGGTGGGCGACGACACGTTCCGCCTCGTGCACGGGACGCTCGAGGCGCCGCCGCATCCCTACGTGGCGTCGTACCTGTGGACCCGGCGCGCGTTCGAGGCCGACGCGGTGATGCACTTCGGCACCCACGGGAGCCTGGAGTTCCGGCCCTGGAAGCAGATTGCCCTGTCGTCGTTCGACTGGTCGGACGCCCTCATCGGCGGGATCCCGCACGTCTACCTCTACATCATGAGCAACGTCGGCGAGGGCATCATCGCCAAGCGGCGTTCCTACGCGGCCACCGTCACCCACCTCACCCCGCCCTTCATGGAGGGCGGCCTCTACGAGGGGCTGCGCCCGCTGCGCGACCGGCTCGACCGCTACCGCAACACGGCGGACGGCCCGGTGAGGGCGGAGCACGCCAGGACCATCCGGCGCCTCGCCGCGGACATGGACCTGCACGTGGACCTCGGCCTCGACCCCGAGGGCGCCTGGTCCGACGACGACTACTTCCGCCTGAGCAACCACGTCGAGACGATCGACGGGGCGAAGGTCGTGCAGGGCTTCTACACGCTGGGCGAGGCGTTCAACGACGACGAGATCCACGGGACGGCGGAGCTGATGGCGATCGACCCGATCGCCTACGGCCTCGCCCGCATCGACATCGCCAAGGGCGTGGCCAAGAGCGACATCCTCGACGACGCGGCGCTCTTCGAACGCCGCTACCGGCAGACCGCGCGGCGGGCCTACGCGCGGCGGGCGGGCGGAGAGAGCGTCGAGGCGGTGCTGTCGGACCTCGTCTCCCCGGCCGACCTCGAGCAGGCCCACGGGGAATCGAAGCTCGCGGATCCGCTTCTCGTGCTGAAGGCGGGCGTCGCCGGCGTCGACCGTCACCGGAAGGGCCTGCGCGACAGCTCGGACCTCGAGCTCGAGAGCGTGGCGCGGGGCCTCGCCGGCGGCTACGTCGAGCCCACGCCCGGGGGCGACCCCATCGTCAACCCCGACGCCGTCCCCACCGGGCGCAACCTCTTCTCCATCGACGCCGAGCAGACGCCGTCCCGGGAGGCGTGGACGGTGGGGCGCAGGCTGGCCGAGTCTCTCCTCGACGAGCACCGGCGGCGCCACGACGCCTGGCCCCGGAAGGTCGCGTTCACCCTCTGGCCGACCGACTTCATCGGCACCGAGGGCGCCACCATCGGCCAGATCTTCTACCTGCTCGGGGTCGAGCCGGTCTGGGACCCGCGCGGGCGGGTCGGCGACCTCCGCCTGATTCCCTCGGCCGACCTCGGCCGGCCCCGCATCGACGTCGTGGTCCAGACCGCCGGCCAGCTCCGCGACCTCGCCGCCTCGCGCCTCGCCCTCATCAACCGCGCCGTCGCCATGGCGGCCGAGGCGCGCGACGCCGAGACCAACTTCGTGCAGGAGGGACGGCTGCGCGCCGAGGAGGTGATGATGGCCAGGGGCCTCTCGCCCGCCGACGCCCGGCGCTACTCGACCCTGCGCGTCTTCGGCGGCGTGAACGGCAACTACGGCACCGCCATCATGGGAATGGTCGAGAGCGGCGACCGCTGGGAGGAGGACTCGGAGGTGGCCGACCAGTACCTCCGCAACATGGGCGCCGTCTACGACGAGGGCGAGCTGTGGAGCTTCTACGCCGAGGGCATGTTCGAGGCGGCCCTCGCCGGCACCGAGATCGTCGTGCAGCCGCGGCAGAGCCACACCTGGGGGGCGCTGAGCCTCGACCACGTCTACGAGTTCATGGGCGGGCTGAGCGCGGCCGTCCGCCACGTGACCGGCCGCGACGCCGACGCCTACTTCAACGACTTCCGCAACATGAACCGGCCGCGGGTGACGGACCTCGAGGAGACGATCTGGACCGAGGCGCGGTCGACGCTGCTGAACCCCGCCTACATCGGGGAGATGCAGGAGGGCGGCGCCTCGTCGGCCGAGCACTTCGCCGAGACGTTCCGCAACACCTACGGCTGGAACGTCATGAAGCCGGCCGCCATCGACGACGCGCTCTGGAACGAGCTGTACGAGGTGTACGTCGACGACCGCCACGACCTCGGGGTCCACGACTTCTTCCGGCGGGAGAACCCGTATGCCCTGCAGGAGATGACGGCGGTGATGCTGGAGACGGTGCGCAAGGGCCTGTGGGAGGCCACCGCGCAACAGGTGGCGGTGCTGGCGGAGCTGCACACCCGGCTGGTGGAGGAGTTCGAGGCGGGCTGCAGCGGCTTCGTCTGCGACAATGCGGCCCTGGCGTCGTTCATCGCCGAGCAGGCGCCGGCGGACCTCGCGGCGAGCTATCGGAGCGAGCTGCGGCAGGCGCTGACGACGAGCGTGGAGCTGGCCGAGGCGAGCGTGGTCCTGGCCGAGCAGGACGCGGAGCCGCGGCCGGCCGACGCGGCGGCGGCCCCGCCGACCCCGGCGCGCCTCGCGTGGCTGGGGGCGGCCCTCGCCGCGGGCCTCTTCGTGCTCGCGCTGCTCGTCCTGCGCCGGCGGCGGAGCACGACCTGACGCCCGGAAGCCATGGAGGCGGTACTCGACGTCGTCGCCGGAACCGGCGTGGTCCTGCTCCCGTTGCTCGCGCTGCTCGTCCTGCGCCGACGGCAGAGCACGACCTGACGCGTGGAAGCCATGGAGGCGGTACTCGACGTCGTCGCGGGAACCGGCGTGGTGCTGCTCGCGCAGCTCGTCCTGCGAAGGCGGCGGAGCACGACCTGACGCGTGGAAGCCATGGAGGCGGTACTCGACGTCGTCGCCGGAACCGGCGTGGTCCTGCTCCTGCTGGCGGCGGCGTCCGTCGACCGGCGGTGGGCGCGGGGGCTGGCCGTGGCCGCGGTCGCCGCCGCCGTCTACGCCCTGCACCCGCTCGCGGTGCGTCAGAGCCTGACCGCGTTCGTCGGCGGGCTCGACGGCGCCGGCGTCCAGACGCTGGCCGCCCTGCTCGCGTTCGACGGCGTGCTCGGCTGCGGCGGAGTCGCCCTCCTGCTCGGGGCCCGGCACGGCCGGCGGCTGCGCTGGTTCGAGCGGCTGGCGGCGCGCCACGTCGGGATCATCCCCGCGCCGGCCCTGTTCTACGTGGAGGTGAAGGCGTTCCACGCGGCGTCGGGGTGGACCTTCTCGACCACCGCGCTCGCGCTGTGCCTCGCCGTCGTCGTCGCGGGCATGGGCGGCAGCGAGGCGATTCGGCGGCTGCTGCCGGACCGGGACCTCCGGGCCGAGCTGCGCCTGCTCGTGCACGTCGGGCAGGTGGTGCTCGCGGCCGGACTGACCGCGTTCGCGCTGCAGGGGGGAGTTCGGAGCCCCGGGGCCGCGGTCGAGGCCGGGCCCCTCGCCGTCGTCGCCGCCGCCGCGGCCCTCGGCATCCTCGCCGGCTACTGGAGCCATCGCCGGCGCCTGCGCCGCCTCGCGGACCTGGGACGATGATCGAAACAAGGCTGCCGACTTCGCCCACCCGCGGCCCGTATTCTGAGATTCCCCGCGCTTGGCGTGGGCGGGTAGCTTCCGTCAAGCGTCCTGGGACAGTGCCCGATACAGGATTGCCGACCTCAACCGAACGCAGCCTGTTGGCGTGGGCGGGTAGCTTCCG
The DNA here is from genome assembly GCA_965261285.1 of Vicinamibacterales bacterium. Lineage (GTDB taxonomy): Bacteria > Acidobacteriota > Vicinamibacteria > Vicinamibacterales > UBA8438 > JAJEEA01. The sequence goes on from OZ253457.1 coordinate 2,900,648, forward strand.
TCAAGCGTCCTGGGACAGTGCCCGATACAGGATTGCCGACCTCAACCGAACGCAGCCTGTTCCCTGCGGGCTGCTGCACCTGGCGCCCGGCAAATGATCTCCGTCGACATCCCTGAACCATGGAGCCGCTGACTCGCGCCCTGTACCTGCTCTACCTGGCGCCCGGCCAGATGCTCTCCGTCGACATCCCTGAACCATGGAGCTGCTGACACGCGCCCTGTACCTGCTGTCGACCGGCCTGCTCGTGCCGGTCATCGTCGTGCTGCTGATTCTCTTCGGCCGGTCGCTGCTGCTCGTCGGGCGCACCTACGGTGCCTGGTTGTCGCGGCTTCGCTTCCGGGCCGCGCTGCGGCCGCTGCTCGACCGGCTCGACCGCGGCAACGTGGAGGCGGTGCTGCGGGACGCCGACCTCCCCCCCGAGCCGCGGTGGGCGCCGGCCATCGGGCGCCTGCTCGACCACGGCGCCTCGGCGGCGCAACGCGAGAAGGTGCTCGCCGACTTCGAGGCCGGCTGCGAGACCGATCTCGCGCCGGCGCGGACCATGGCGCGGCTGGGCCCGATGCTCGGCCTGATGGGCACCCTCATCCCGATGGGCCCCGCCCTCGTCGGACTGGCCGCCGGCGACATCGTGGCGATGGCCGAGAACCTGCAGGTCGCCTTCTCGACCACCGTCGTGGGGCTCTTCGTCGGGGGCATCGGCTTCGCCGTCCAGCAGGCGAAGCAGCGTTGGCACACCGAGGCGCTCAACGATCTCGAGTTCGTGAGCGGCCTCGTCGGCGAGCGGGCGGGCGCGCCCGAAGAGGGGGCGGTTGCCCCCCCGGCCATGCGGCGTTCCGCGCGGGCGTGACTCGTTGGCGAACGCGGGCAGGCGGGGCATGCCCGGAGAAGGAGGATCGAATGGCTGGCAGAAGACGGCGGCGCAGAATCGGCGCCTCGCTCCACGACGACAGCGACCCCCTCGGCGCCATCGCGAACCTGTTCGACGTCGCGATGGTCTTCGCGGTGGCCCTCATGGTCGCGATGGTCAGCCGCTGGCAGTTGACGGAGTTCCTCACGCAGGAGGACTTCACGATGGTCAAGAACCCCGGCACGGCCGAGATGGAGATCATCACGCAGGAGGCGGGCGAGATCACCCGCTACCGGGCCGAGGACGTGGACGACGCGGCGGGGCGCCGCGGCCGGCGGGTCGGCATCGCCTACCAGCTCGAGAGCGGAGAGATCATCTACGTGCCGGAAGCGCCGTGACCGCGGCCCGCGTCGGGCGGGCGGCTATAATCGGCGACATCGAAAGACGGAACGCCAATGGACCCGGGAGGTTTCAGATGAAGATGATGCGATTGAGATCGGTGGCGGCGGCGGCCCTCCTCGTGGCGGGCGTGGCGACGATGGCGGCGGCGCAGGCCCTGCCCATCGACCCGTCCCGCTACGAGGGCGCGATTCAGGCGTTCGAGGCGGCGGACCGCGAGAACATGCCCCCGCCGGGCGCGATAGTCGTCACCGGCAGCTCCAGCATCGCCCGATGGAACGACGCGATGCCCGCCGCCCTCGCTCCCCTCTCGGTCATCCCCCGCGGGTTCGGGGGCAGCGCCATGGCCGACGTGCTGCACTTCGTCGACCGCGTCGTCATCGCGTACCAGCCGCGGGCGGTCGTCATCTACGAGGGCGACAACGACACCGGGCGGTTCATGGTGCCGCCGGCCACGATCGCGTCCGAGCTCGAGCAGATCATCGCCGCGGTCCACGCCGAGCTGCCCGACACCCGCGTCTACGTCATGTCGGTGAAGCCGAGCCTCGCCCGCGTGGCGGTGTGGGACAAGGCGCAGGAGACCAACGCGCTGTACCGCGAGGTCGCGGCGGCCGACGAGCGCGTGCACTACATCGACGTCGCCACCCCGTTCCTCCAGGCGGACGGGACGGTGATGGACGACATCTTCATCGACGACGGCCTGCACCTCAACGAGAAGGGCAACCGTATCTGGGCCTCGACCATCAAGGCGGCCCTGATGGCCAACGAGGCGCAGTTCGAGTCGACCAACGACTGAGCTTCTTTCGGGGCGGGGCGCCCGCATCGGATGGGGCCCCGCCACACCTCCCCCGCCTCGACGGAACCGCTTGTTCACCACCCGGAGACCCAAGGTCGCGCCCGGCGGCGAGACACCGCCGCCTTCGCACGGGTGTCGACACGGCCGCCCGCGACACCGCCCGCTCGGACGGCAAGCACATCCGCGAGAACCAGGAACGCATCGGCAGGAAGTCGCCGGCCGCCGCAGACGCAACCCTTGCTCCAACCCGGCACACGGCAGGGCCGTGCCGTCAGGGTGCGGGTTACGGACTCGTCCCCCACAACAGCTCGGCCAGGAACCCGGCGGGAATCCCCACCGCCAGGAGGGCCATGCTGATCAGCAGGAACCGGGCGTAGATGGGCACCCGGATGGCGCGGTGGGCGAGCTCGACGGGCACCGTCTCGGCGTTGTCGATGGCCTCGTAGGCGCGGGCGAGGCCGTCGGCGTCGGCCACGTCGAAGTAGTCGCCGCCGAAGGCCCGGATCATGTCGATGAGCCCCTGGGTGTTGTTGGCCGGCTGGCGTGCGGCGCCCCGGCCGGCGCGGGCGGGGCGGGCGTCGGCGGCGTTGATGAAGATCATGTAGGGGACGATGTTCCGCTGCGCGAGCTGCACGAACTCGGCCTCGGGAATCTCGTCGACGTCGGCGTCGGTGACGATGAGCACCGCCCGGTTCGGCGTGGCGCCGCGCCCGAGGAGGGCGACGTCGCGGTCGAAGTGGCGCACCACCGACTGCAGGGCGCGCACGATGTTGGTGTTGCCCTCGCGCTCGACGATGCGCACCTTGTCCGGCGGCACGAACATCTTGTCGATGGGGGTCCCCGACTGGGCGGCGAGGATGCGCACGATGGCGTGGGGCGCGTCCATCACCTGGAAGTAGTAGAGCTCGTCGTCGATGACGAAGTCGTCGACCATGTAGGGGAACGACGAGAAGAGCCACAGCGCGACGCGGTCGTTCTTGGCGCGGCGCATCTCCAGGAACTCGAGGTGCGCCTCGCGCGCGACCTCGGCCCGCGACCTTCCGGTCCCCGGCAGCTCCCACGACATCGAGAGCGACGTGTCGACGAGATCGACGCGGATGCGCGACTCCATCTCGCCCGCGACCTCCTCGGTCGAGGCGAGGTAGGGGTCGGCCATCGCGACGAGCATGATCGCGAGGGCGAGGCCCAGCAGGGCCTTGGGCAGGTGGTACAGGGCGCGGCCCAGCGCCCCGCGCCGGAAGCGCGGCTCGATGCGATGTCCGGAGTGCTGCCGGTGGTGGATGCGGGCGAGCCCCCACAGGCGCGCCAAGGTCGCGAGGCCGATCAGGAGCACGACCGCCGACAGCGTATAGGTGAGGCCGATGTCGGTGAACCGGACCTGGGCGAGGTCGGTCCCCAGCAACTCCTGCGCGCGGATGCGGAGAATGCCCGAGAGCGAGGTCCAGTCCATGGCTTACCGGACTGCCTGGCCGCCGGCGATCCGCCGACCAGGCAATCCGTCCTGCTCTCGGTGTCCCGCGTCCGGGGTGGCCCCGTCCCGTGTCCAGGCGTCCCGGCCGGGCACGGGACGACACGCATCCCTCCAGTGTCCCGGCACCGAGGTTCGTGAACCTCTCGAATCGCGGCAAATGCCTGCAAAAGCTGCAGTAATGCCGTTCGGAGTCGTTCGACGAACCAACAGTCTCGGAACACCAGGATCAGGCCGGAGGCCCGTGGCGAACCCGCCGCCTCGAAACGCGAGCCGAGGGGGAGATCGCCACGCGCCGCCCGATCCCGATGCCGCTAGCGGGTCCCCTCGACCGGCTGCGTGTCGAGCTCGCGGGCCCCGGCCATGATGCCGTGCATGCCGATGTTGCCCTCGTGACAGGCGTACTCGAACAGGGGCTCGTCGGTCCGGCGGAACGGGATGGCCGCGGTCCACGGACGCGTGAAGTGGTTCTCGTCGGTGAACGTGAACTCGTACATCAGCGTGTCGGGATCGATCCTGGTGAACCGCTCGACGAGATGCGTGTCCCGGCTCGACCCGCGGGCCGCGGTCTCTCCCCGGAAGTTGGTGGTCTCGATCACCAGGGTGGCGCCGTCCCAGTGTCCGCGCGAGTCGCCGACCCACTGGCGGATCTCGCCGTGGGGGCTTCCGTCGAGGGGGATGATGCGGGCGTTGTGCACCATCTCGTTCTGGATCACGACGTAGCCGGGGGTCTGCAGGATGAGCACGTTGTTGTTGTACGAGGCCGAGGTCATCGGCGGCCCCGCGTTGAAGCCCAGGATGCAGCGGTCCGACAGGCTGCGGTCGGTGTAGTGGTCGGCGAAGCCGTTGCGCAGGTTCAGCCGGTTGATGGCTCGGGCCTGCCGGCTCTCCTCGCGCCATGGCAGCCGGCCGTCCGGCGGGTCGACGATCAGCGACGTCCGCTTGTCGGCGGTCAGCTCGACCCCGCGCTCGTACCAGAACTCGTTGTAGGACAGCACCCCGCCTTCCGCCCGCGACTGGTAGCCGGCGTCCGGCGCGCCGGCCTCGGGGTCGAACAGGTCGCGGTTCTGCCGCGTGCGCTCGGAGGCCTCGAACGCGGCGGCCTCCTCGGCGCTCAGGGTCGCCCTGTCGGCCAGCGCCGCCGGCCGCTCGAGGGGGGTGATGGTGCGAAACGTGAAGACACCCGAGATGTCCGGATCGCCGTGCGGCGTCCGCTGTATCGAATCGGTTTGCGCCGCGACCGGCGCGGCGATGAGCGCCACCGTCAAGCCGGCGATGCCGGCCGTCACGCGACTGCGACTGAGCATGTCCGTCCCCCGTCTGCTGAACCCGTCCCGGCGCCCCGCGCGCCCGGGACCGCGGGGCCTGATTGCCCCGCGCGATCCGTGTATCCTACCCTGCAGAGGCTCCCGATTCAACGATGAGGCGCGGATGCGGTGCATGTCAGATTCGTGAGATGGCGCCCCCCTGGGCTGTCAGGCTCCCGATTCTTGGCGTTCTCGGCTGCGAAACCCCTCGGGAACGCGCCGTCCCGGCCTCAGCGGTACGGTTGCAGGCCGCGTCTCGTTTTCTTGGACGTGCGCCCGCGCGGAGGCGTGTGCGGGGGATTTCCGCGGCGCCTCGAGCCGAGGCCATGAGGGCCCGGGGCGCGGAGGCGCGCGCGGGGAACGCGCGCGGGATTTGCTCCCCCGGATGCCACGACAGGAACTTTTTTCGCCCGACGGCATCCAATTATGGGGAGATATCGTCGGAGAGTCCGCGCTCCGCGGTGGTCGGCCGGTGCCGAACCGTCCACGAGACGCGGCAGCCCCGGGTGACGTGGCTCCGGCGCGTGGCCACGTCGCGGCGGGCTGACGGTTCCGATCCAGGAGACTCCAGCACGGGAGGCATGGTGAAACCGGTTCGAGCCATCGACTGGGCGGAGACGACGACCTCCGAGAGCGAGCTGGCGGAGCGGTGCGCAGCCGGCGATGCACAGGCCTGCCGCGAGCTCGTCCAGGGCCATCAGCGGATGGTGTACCACCTGGCGCTGAACCTGCTCGGCAATTCCGAGGACGCCCGCGACCTGTCGCAGGACGTGTTCCTCACGGTGTTCCGCTCGATTCACCGGTTCCGCGGCGACTCCGCCCTGCAGACCTGGATCTACCGCATCGTGGTCAACCAGGCCCGCAACCAGCAGCGCTGGTGGCGCCGCCGCAAGCGGGCCGACCAGGTGTCGCTGGAGGCGGTGTTCGTGGACCCGCCGGCGCCGGCGGCGACGACGTCGCCCGAGCGCGCCCTCGACCGGAAGGAGCTGCGCCGGCGGCTGTGGGGCGCCCTCGAGCGCCTGCCGTTCGAGCAGCGGTCGGCCGTCGTGCTGCGCGAGCTGCACGGCATGCGGTACGCGGAGATCGCCTTCTCGCTCGGCGTCTCGACCGCCGCGGTGAAGTCACGACTGGCGCGCGCACGTCAGACCCTGCGCGCAGAACTGAGGCACATCCGATGACTGGTTCGAGATCGCTCCGTTGCCGCACCGCGCGTCAATGGCTGACCGCGTCCCACGACGGCGAGCTCCCGGTGGCGCGGCAGGTGACGCTGGACGCGCACCTGGACGACTGCGCCGACTGCCGCCGCCTCCGGCACGACCTGACCGCCATCAGCGACGCCCTGCGCGAGCACGCCACCGAGCACCGCCCCGACGAGCTGGCGTGCGCCGGACTGGCGTCGAGCGTGCTCGAGTCCCTGCCCGCCGGGTCCTGCCGGCCCCTGCCCCGCCGGCTCGGCGAGGTCGTCGCGGACGGACAGCGCCTGTGCGTGATGGGCGGCGTGATCGCCTCGATGCTCGTGGCGGGCCTGTTCGCGGCCATGGCCCTGAGCTTCTCGCCCCCCGTCCATCCGCACTCCCTGTCCGGGTTCCTGCAGGGGGCGAACCGACTCGGGTCGAACGCCAACCCGCTGCGCGGGTTCGAGACCGGCGTCAGCCTGCCCCACGTGTCGGCGGACACCCAGGCCGCGGCCATGCTGATTCGGCCGCTTCCGCCGCTCGTGCTGGAGAACCTGGCGCTGGCCGCGGTGGTGACCCGCGAGGGGGAGCTCGCGTCGGTCGAGGTGCTCGGCCAGCGGTCGGCCGGCGCCCGGAACGTCGGCGGCAGAAACGCCGCGCAGGCGACGGAGGACCGCGATGCCGCCGGCGCCGCCGGGCCGGACGCGGAACTCCGGCGGGCGCTGTCGCGCCTCGCGTCGGACGTGCGCTTCGTGCCTGCCCGCGCCGGAGGCGCCCCGGTGGCCGTCAACGTCGTCTGGCTGCTCGAGCGCACGACGGTGCTGCCCGGCGCCCCTCGGACCCAGAGCCAATCGGGCGCTCCCGACGCCGGGCATCCGATCCGCCTGCCGGCCAGCCGTACCGCATGAGGTCCGCGCGGCGCCACAGACCCCACCCCTGCCGCCCGGCGGGCTGCCGGCCAGCCATCCCGCGTGAGGGTCCGCGCCGCGCCACAGCCCCCAACGCCTCCTCCCGGGCGGCCTGCCGGCAGCCATCCGCGTGAGGTCCGCTTCGCGCCGCATACCCCAACGGCTCTCCAAGCGGACCCGCCCGGGACGGCTGCCCGACCGAGGGCTCGCGCCCGCGGAGTCTCGGCGTCTCGCGCCCGCGCGACTCGCGGACCGCGCGTCGCGCTGGACGTCAGCGCCGCTGCTCGGTCGGGTCGCGGCCGTCGAGGGGCGCGCCGGTGCCGGACGAGCCCATGAAGAACTTGCTGCCGTCCTCGAACGTCACGTCGCGGCCGTTGGCGCGGGCGCTGCGGTCCTTGCTCTGGTAGCCGTCGACCACGATCATCGTGCCGGGGAGAATGGAGTCACGGGTCAGCCCGCGCCGCAGCAGCGTGTTGGGCGTGCCCCCCTCGACCATCCAGACCTGCGTGCCGCCGCCGTCGGTCGTCACCTCCATGTGAATCCACGTGTGCGGGTTCACCCACTCCACGCGGACCACCGGCCCCCTCAGCACGACGGGACGGTTGGGGTCGAACTCGGCGCCGAAAGCGTGATGGGCCTGCGCCGGCACGCCGCCGGTCACCGCCAACACCCCCAGGACGAGAGTGGTGGCCGCTCCGATTCCGAGCCAAATACGGGTCTGCTCGCGCATCGTCCTTCTCCTGACTGTCGAATCCGGCCGCCGGGTCCCGCGCTGCCGTTCGCCCGGGAATCGTCGCCGGCGGCGCCCAATCGCCGTCCTGCCGGTCGTGCCGCCAGTCGTCCGCGCCGTTCGACGGCGCGGGCGGCTAGCGAGTGGGATTGGCCACGCCCTCGGGGTCCTCCCCGCGGAACTCCGCCTCGAGCAGGCGGGCGCCCTTCATGATGCCCTCGAGGGCATAGTTGGCCTCGTGGCAGGCGTACTCGAACACCCTGTTGTCGCTCCGCGGCCAGGCGTACTCGCCGGTGAAGGGCGCCGTCCACACCGTCGGGTCCTCGACCGTGAAGGTGTAGACGAGGGTGTCGGCGTCCTCCATGCGGAAGCGCTCGGTCACCTTCATGTTGCCGGTCCCCTGGCGGAACGCGGGCCGGTCGACGAAGTTGGTGGTCTCGACGACGAGGGTGTCGCCCTCCCACCAGCCGATCGAATCGCCCAGCCACTTCCTGATCTCGGGCGGATCGTGCTCGGCGTTCATCCGCACGATGCGGGCGTCGTGCACCATCTCGATCAGGATGACGATGGTGTCCTCGCCCTGCACGATCCGCTTGTGGTTGTTGTAGAGGGCGGGCAGCATCGGCGGCCCCGACGTCGAGCCGAAGCTGAGGATGCACCGCTCGGCATAGGGCCGCTGCTCCATGTTGTCGTAGGGGCCGGGAGCGTCGAGGCCCGCTTCGAGCCAGTACGCGGTCCCGTCGTTCTGAGCGCGCCGCGGGGGACCGGCCTCGAAGGCCGCCCGCATGGCCGCCTGACGCTCCTCGGTCACCGGCGGGAAGCGGCCGTTCGGGGGGTCGACGAGAATCGACGTCCGCCACTCGCCGTCGATCCGGTAGGCGCCGGTGCCGCGGTCGATCCAGAACGAGTTGTAGCCGCCGACGTTGCCGGCGGCGCCCCGCGACCCGTCCCCGCCCTCGGGCGGCGCCCCGCGGTTGGGGTCGCTGGGGGCGTTGCGCTCGGCCATCCGCTGCGCTTCCGCCGCCGCGATGGCCGCCGCCTCCTCGTCGGTCAGCGACATCGTCTCCCCGAACTCGACGGGCCGCTGCATGGGCGTCAGCGTCGACACGTCGTAGGTGCCCGACAGGTCCGGACGGCCGCTCGGGGTCCGGGGAATGTCGCCGCCCTGCGCCGCCGCCGGCAGGGACGTCAGGCCGACCAGCGCGAGCACGCCGAGACCGACTGCGATTCGAGTAACCATCTTCTCAACCTCCCGATAATCGTCACCGCAGAAGCTACAGGTCCAGAGACTCCCGAACGCGACCACGAGATGGCCCCGCGGCCTTCGGCGTCGGCCCGATCGATCCTCCGGCCGTCTCCGCCGCTACGTGCATTCACCGTACAGGAACTCACGCCCAGGAGCTCGCGCCGGCGAACTCTCGGCGCGACCACGGGCCGCCGGCTCGCCCGCCAATCGTCGCCTGCGACTCCGCTTGGCGCCCAACCAACCCTCCAGGAGTCCGCGCCGTTCCATACGGCGCAGACGCCTAGCGCGGCAGCGGCTCGCGGCGCCACTCGCCGAACATCAGCTCCTCGACGAACTCCACGCAGCGGAAGTCCATCAGCCGGGCGTTCTCCTCGATGCGGCGGTAGATCGGCATCTTGATGGTGAACGGCTCGGTCAGCACCGCCGGGTCCTCGATCGTCGCCTCGTAGTCGATGTGGTTCGGCCCCAGCATGGTGTAGCGCTCCACCACGCGGAGCTGGTTGCTGTGGTGGCTGCCCGCCCGGTCGAACCAGGTACCGTCGTGGAGCCCGGTCACCTCGACGACCAGCGTGTCCCCCTCCCAGCTTCCGACCGACCATCCCATCCACGAGTCGATCTGCGAGGGCCCGGGGTCGTCCAGGTAGATGTCGCGCACGGCCCCCGCGAACTGGTAGGCGATGAAGAAGTCCTCCTCGCTCTGGACGATCTGGAACGGCATGGGGAGGTAGGTGGCGCGCGGGACCCCCGGCAGGTAGCACTTGACCTCGGGGTCGCGGTCGATCCAGTTGGCGCGGTTCTCCTCCTTGAGGGCGCGCGCCTCCTCGGTGTAGGGAATCCGGCCGCCGCCGACGATGACCCCGAGGCTCCCCGGCACCGCGCCGACCGCCCCGAGGCGCAGCGTCGGAATCGCCGGCACCGGGTTCACGGGTCCCGGGCGCATCTGCATCGAGTGCCGGGCCATGTGCGGCTCGAGGTCGTAGTTGGCCTCGTTCAGCACCTGCCAGATGCCGCTCATGTCGGGAAGGCCGTTCGAGAGCCGCGGTATGCCGTCCTGCGCCTGAACCGGCGCCGCCGCGCCGAACAGTCCCAGGGCCACCGTCAGTGCAACGGACGTCGTCTTCATCTAGTCACCACTCCAGGAATCGCCGCGGCCCGCCGGGCACGGCGAGAGTCATGCGGCACGCACTATTCTAACCGGCTCCCGCGGCAACGACACAGCGTCGTCTCGCGCGGTCCGGGACCGATGGGGGGGAATCGACCGGCCCGCCCCGCGTCGCCGAACGCGACCGCAGGTCGCGCCGCGGCCTCCGCCGGGCGCCAACCCATCCTACAGGAGTCCGCGCCGTTCCCGGCGCAGACCCTGGCCCGCCCCGCGTAGCCGAACGCGACCGCAGGTCGCGCTGCGGCCTCTGCCGGGCGCCCAACCGACCCTGCAGGAGCCCGCGCCCTTACGCGGCGCATACCCCCTAACGCATCAGGGGAATCCGGAGCGACTGGCCGGGATGGATGAGGGACGACCGGAGGCCGTTCGCGCGGCGCAGGGCGGCTATGGTCGCCCCGTAGAGGCGGGCGATGCGGTCGAGGGTGTCGCCGCGGCGCACCACGTGCAGGGTGACCGCGTCCGCGACCGCGGGGCGCGCTCCGGGGACCCGGAGCGACTGACCCGGATGGATGAGAGACGACCGGAGGCCGTTCGCACGGCGCAGCCCCTCGACCGTCGCCCCGTAGCGGCGGGCGATGAGATCCAGGCTGTCGCCGCGACGAACCACGTGGACGGCCGCCGCCCCGGCCGCCGGGGCCTCGCCGCTCCCGTCGGAGGTCCGCCCCGCCGGCCGCTCCGCCCCGGGGACCCGGAGCGACTGGCCCGGATGGATGAGAGACGACCGGAGGCCGTTCGCACGGCGCAGCCCCTCGACCGTCGCCCCGTAGCGGCGGGCGATGAGATCCAGGCTGTCGCCGCGACGAACCACGTGGACGGCCGCCGCGGCCGTCGCCGGCGTCCCGGCGCTCGCGCCGGAGGCCCGGCCCGCCGGCCGCTCCGCCCCGGGGACCCGGAGCGACTGGCCCGGATGGATGAGAGACGACCGGAGGCCGTTCGCACGGCGCAGCCCCTCGGCCGTCGCCCCGTAGCGGCGGGCGATGAGATCCAGGCTGTCGCCGCGACGAACCACGTGGACGGCCGCCGCCTCCGCCGCCGGGACCTCGCCGCTCCCGCTGGCGGCCCGTGCCCTCTCTCCGCTCCCGCCGGGGGTCCGGGCCACCTCCCGGCTCCCGCCGGCGGCCCGAGCCGTCGCCGCGCTCCCGCTCGCGGCCCGTGCTGCCTCTCCGCTCTCACCGGCGGTCCGCGCCGCCAACCCGCTCCCGCCGGCGGCCCGCTCCGTCTCCGAGCCTCCGCCGGCGCCCTCCGCCGTCAACGCTCTCACGTAGGCCGCGTAGGGCTTCGGGTACACCGCCACGTGATAGTGCGGCGGGCGGCGCTCGCGAGTCGCCTCGATCACACCCCGGGCCTCCAGCGACAGCAGCACCGCCTCCAGCCAGCCGCGGCAGCGCCCGGCGGGGAGGCGGAGGTCGACGGCCATGCCGGTGGGATGGACCGACCGGTCGGAGGCGTTGCGGGGCTGATGGGACAGCGGCCGGGTCAGGCTCGTGACCACCAGCCGCTCCCCGCAGGCCCGGCGGTACTGCGACGACAGCCGCTCGACGAAGAGCCGGACCTCGGGGCGGGCGAACGGGAACGACACGTCGACGAGGGTGTAGTCCCGGTTCCCCGCGAGGTGCACGAGCAGGCCGGCGTCGACGAACCGGCGCAACTGCGCGGCGCCCGTCAAGTGCGTGAAGTCGTGCCCCCGGGCCTGGGCGACCTGACGGTCGAGCGACGCGCTGCTGCCCCGCAGGCTCTGGGCCGACGCTCCCTGGACGCACAGCAGCAGACCCGCCGCCAGGAGCGGAGCCACGGACCGGCGCCGGCGAGACCCCCGCGCGGTCGCCTCGCCGGGCGACGGCGCGGGAAGGCGGGACGTTCGGACCAGGAACGATACCAAGCCCATACCCGCGATTTCGGCCGACCGGTCGACGGACTTTAGCCGGTCGCGAAGCAGCCATCGCGTGCGCGTCGCCGCCTTCGGAGCGTCCGGACCACGACGCACGTCAGCGGCCCGTGGCGAAAGCCCCCGCTGCATTGGAGCGGCAAAGCAACCCGCCCGACTGCGGGGTTCGTCGCTTGCACATGGCCGGTATGCGCCCTCCTCACGCCTTGTCAGGCTGGCGCCTCGGCCGTCTGCCGGCGCGTTCCGGCGCCATGCAACGCGGGGCTTCACCATGGGCTGTCAGGGCGCGACGAACGAGCGCATGACCACGATGACGCCTGCCGTCGCGGCCACCGCGAGGACCGCGGGCCGGGTGTAGCCCCGGTCCAGCCGGCTCGCGAGGCGGCGCGACACCAGGAAGCCGAACACCGCGCCCGGCAGCATGAACAGGGTGAGGCGCAGCTCCGGCCCCCCGAAACGCCCCGCCGGCACCAGCGCCGCGATCGAGACGATGGTGCCGACGAAGAAGAGGCTCGACAGCGTGCCCCGGAACTTCTCGCCGGAGGCGTGCTGATAGAGCAGCGCGAGGGGCGGCCCGCCGATGGCGGCCACCGTGCCCATCAACCCCGACAGCACCCCCCCGGCCACGAGCGTCGACGGGCGGGGACGGACGTGCACGCCCGAGACGCTGATCGCCACCGCCAGGATCACCATCAGCCCGAACACGCGGCTCAACTGGTCCGGCGGCAGCACCGCCAGCACCGCCGCGGCCGGAAGGGTCCCCGCGACGCGGCCGGCCAGGGCCCAGCCGACTCCCCCGAGATCGATGCCGCGGCGCTCGCGCACCGTCACCATCAGCGTGAACACCATGGTCGACGCGAGCACGGGTCCGGGGACGAGCCGCGGATCGATCAGGATGAGGATCGGGGTGCCCAGAATGCCCATGCCGTAGCCGACGGCCCCCTGCAGGGTGAATCCGGCCACGCTGCACAGCACGACGACGGCGAGATCGAGGGGGGACATGTCGCGTCACGGCCACTGCGCGCCGGTACTGGCCGCTTTCGCGACGAGAAGGATCGGCAACCGGGTGCGGGCAACCCCGGAGCGTACCACGGACGCGAGGCGAGCGTCGCCGCGGCGCGGCCGGGCAAGCCCCCGCGCCGACGCCCGGTCTCCACCGCCGGGAGGTCTGGGACGACGCGGGATCCCAATCCAGCCTGCCCGGGCCATTCGCGGCCCCCGGCGCGGCACCAGGCCGACGTTCAAGCCCGACGCGGGCGTGTTCCGGCCCGGCGGCGCCGCCCGGGCGCTTCCATCGGGCGGGTACACTAGAGGGCGTGGAACGCCAGCCCCGATCCGTCGCGACGCCGCGGCCCGCCGCCTCGGTGGTGCTCCTGCGAGACACTCCCGCGGGGCCGGAGATCCTCTATCTGCGCCGCAGCCCCGACCTCAAGTTCATGGGCGGCTACTGGGTGTTCCCCGGCGGGCGCATCGACCCCGGCGACCACCCCCGGGACGGCGGGAGCGACGAGCTGGCCCCGGCACGGCAGGCGGCGGCGCGCGAGGCGCTCGAGGAGGCAGGGGTCAGCGTCGATCCGGCGGTCCTGCATCCGATATGCCAGTGGACGACGCCGGCGACGAGCCCCATCCGGTTCGCCACCTGGTTCTTCGCCGCCGCGGCCGACCCCGCCGCCGTGCGCGTCGACGGCGTCGAGATACACGACCACCGCTGGTGGAGGCCGCCCGACGCCCTCCAGGCGCACCGCGAACAGCGCATCCTGTTCGCGAACCCGACCTTCGCCCTGAGCACGCGCCTGGCCGGCCACGCCACGGTCGCCGAAGCGCTCGCGGCCGTCGACACATGGCCCCGGGAGCGCTTCCTGGGCCGCCTGCACCCTGCCGACGGCGGGCGGGTCGCCCTCTACGCCGAGGACTGCGGCTACCAGACCGGCGACCTCGACTGCGCCGGACCCCGGCACCGCATCTGGATGATCGACGGCGACTGGCGCTACGAGCGGGACTTCTGACCCCGGCAATCTCCCAGCCGCGCCAGCGCCCCGGGCTGTCAATCACAAGCCATCGCGATACATCATGACTCCCCGTAGCGGCACTACATGCCCCACACGTGAACATCGGCGGCGCCCACGGACTCGCGACGGTGGAACACCCTGTCCTCCCACGCCTGATCGCGACGGTCGAAGATGATGCAGTAACGGTTCGCCGCGACGACGGGCCCGGTGGTGTTGAAGACGCGGGACATGGAGAAACCGTCGAGGCGCGACGGATGGCCGCGCCCGCGCCGGGGTGGGGGCCGAACCGATCCCGGCCTCGGACCGACCGCTACTCAGGCGCCCGAAAGGCGATCAGCTCGCCCGAGCGCCCTCCCCCGCTCACCGTGACCACCAGGTACTGCACGCCGTCCAGCGCGTAGGTCATCGGCGAGCCGGTCTGCGGCGCGGGCATGTACCGGGTGCCCACCTCGCCCCCCGTCGCCTTGTCGTAGGCCCGCAGCATGGCGCCGCGCTCGCCCGAGGCGTCGGTGGTGGCCTGGGGGTCGCCGGCGATGAGCAGGGTCTTCGTCACCAGGGTGCCGACGCTGCCGGGCTGGCCGGTGCGGGGGATGTCGAGGCCCCGCAGCGCCTCGTGGTTGCGGATGTGGTCGGGCGTCTCGCCGTGGGGAACCTGCCAGAGAATCTCGCCCCGGGTCATGTCGATGGCGCTGATGGTGCCGTAGGGCGGCTTCAGCATCGGCAGGCCCCGGATGGTGAGCTGGGCGCGCTGCCGCTGCTCCGCCGTCAGGAGCGGCCGGGGCGGCACCGTGAAGCTCGTCCGCCCCCCGCCCGCCGCCGACCCCGCGCCCCCGGAGGTGCGGGGCCCGGTCACCGCGTTCCCCTGGATGTAGGCCATGTCGGACTGCCCCGGGTACGGGGGCACGATGCCCAGCGACCCCAGCGAGCTGTTCGACGACACGTAGAGGACGCCGGTCTCCGGATCGAAGGACCCGCCCGGCCAGTTGGTGCCGCCCCCCTGGGCCGGCGCCATCAGCGTGCCGAGGGGCCCGTCGAGCTCGCTGACCACCGGCGGGGTGAACATGGGACCCAGCTTGTAGAACGACGCCCGCTCCACCGCCTCGGCCCGCAGCTCGGGCGTGAAGTCGATGAGGTCGTCGACGGTGACGCCCTGCCGGTCGTAGGCGGGGGGACGGGTGGGGATGGGCTGCGTCGGCGAGTACCACTCGCCGGGGACGTCGCCGGCCGGCACCGGCTGCTCCTCGATGGGCCAGATCGGCTCGCCCGTCTCGCGGTCGAAGACGTACAGGAACACCTGCTTCGTGGGCTGGGCCACCGCCTTGATGGTCTCCCCGTCGATGACGACGTCGAGCAGGATCGGGGCGCAGGGGATGTCGTGGTCCCAGATGCCGTGGTGCACGAGCTGGTAGTGCCAGCGGCGCTCGCCCGTGTACAGGTCGACCGCGACGAGGCTCTCCGCGAACAGGTTGTCGCCGGGACGGTTGGCCCCGAAGTAGTCGCCGGTCGCCGCCTCCACCGGCAGGTAGACGAGCCCCAGCTCGACGTCGACCGAGATCTGCCCCCACACCCCGGTGTTGCCGGTGTAGACGGCCGAATCGGCGAGCCACGTCTCGCGCCCGACCTGGCCGGGGCGCGGAATGGTGTGGAAGATCCACAGCCGCTCGCCGGTGCGCACGTCGTAGCCGCGGACGTAGCCCTTCACGTTGGCCCGGCTGCGGGGGTTGCCGCCGGTGCGGTGGGCGGCGCCGACGATGACCACGTCGCCGGCGACGATGGGCGTGGCGTGCAGCCCGACCTCGCCGGTGACCGGGTCGATCTGCTGGTCGTTGTCGCGCTTCAGGTCGACCAGGCCGTCCCGCCCGAAGCCGGCAACGCGGCGGCCGGTGGCCGCATCGAGGGCGACCAGCCGGTAGCCCGGGGTGACGTAGACCACCCGCGGCGGCTCGCCCCCCTCGCCCCCGTCCCAGTAGGCGAGCCCGCGCCCCGACAACTGCCGCGGGGCGGCCGCGCCCCGAGGCCCCTCGTCGAGGCGGTGCACCCACAGCAGCTCGCCCGTCGCGGCGTCGAGGGCGACCACCGCCCGGCGCGACCCCGCCGTGGAGTAGAGCACCCCGTCGACCACGAGCGGCGTCGACTGGAACCGGAACTCCGGCACCGGCCCGAGGTTGTCGGTGCGGAACCGCCACGCGATCTCGAGGTCCGCGAAGTTGTCCGCGGTGATCTGCTCGAGGGGGGCGTACCGGGTGTGGCCGAGGTCGCCGCCGTAGGTCGGCCACTCGCCGCCCACGGCGCCGGTCTGGGCCGACGCCGGCGCCGCGCCCGACAGAAAGATGGCTGCAAGAAGACCCGCGATATCCTTACGCTTGAACATGGCGTCAGTATACGTCCGTCTCCGGCCGCCCGTGGCGAGACGCCGCGTCGCACCGCGCCCGGCGGGCGCCGGCAGACCGGCGAGCCGCCCCGGCGGGGTGCATCGCCGCCCGACCGCCGCCGGGGCCGTCGCCACCGGGGTGCCAGGGGCCGGGCGCGCCACCGTCACGAGCCGCCCGCCACCACGGAGCCCAGCATGCCCTCTGATTCCCCGGAAGTGCGCACCGACATCGAGCCCCTCGGCGACACCGGCCGGCTGGCCCGCGTCACCGTCCACAACCCCGCGCGCCTCAACGTGCTCGACAGCACGCTCACCCGCGAGCTGATCACGACGTTCCGCAATCTCGGCGGGGAGAAGGACCTGCGGTGCGCCGTGCTGACCGGGTCGGGCCCGCGCGCCTTCATCGGGGGGGCCGACATCCGGGAGATGGCCGGCCTGACCCCCGAGACGACCCACCCGTTCATCAGCCGGCTGCACCTCGCGTGCACCGCGATCCGGCGACTGCAGGTGCCGGTCATCGCGCGGATCAACGGGTACTGCCTCGGCGCCGGGGTCGAGATCGCGGCCTCGTGCGACCTCCGCGTCGCCGGCGAGAGCGCCACCTTCGGCATGCCCGAGGTCAAGGTGGGAATCCCCTCGGTCATCGAGGCGGCCCTGCTGCCGCGGCTCATCGGCGCCGGCCGGGCGCGCGAGCTCGTCTACACCGGCGAGCCCATCACCGCGGCCAAGGCCGAGCGGTGGGGCCTCGTCGAGCGGGTCGTGCCCGACGACGAGCTCGACGCGGCGACCCGCCGGTGGGTCGACGCCATCGCCGCCGCCGGTCCCCACGCCATCCGGTCGCAGAAGGCACTCGTGCAGCGGTGGGAGACCCTGCCCCTCGATCACGCCATCCAGGTCGGCATCCGGTCGTTCACCAGCGCCTACCACACCGACGAGCCGCAACGTTACATGCAGGCGTTCCTCGACCGGAAGCGCGGGTAGCGTCGGCATTTCGCGGCGATCCGGCATCGGCTATACTCTGGCTACACATCGCGATGAACGCAGAGGGGCTGTGAGGGATGGTCACTACCGTTCAGAAGTGGGGGAACAGCCAGGGACTTCGAGTCGCGAAGTCGGTCCTGGCGGAAGCCCGGATCGGCGTCGGCGATCAGGTACGCGTGTCTGTCCAGGACGGACGCATCATCGTCGAGCCCGTATCCCGCGTGCGCGGCAGCCACGACCTGCGTGCGCTGGTAGCCCGAATGCCGAAAGACTACCAGGTCGAGGAAACGGATTGGGGCCCCCCGGTCGGTCGGGAAGCCTGGTAGATGTCGAAGTACGTTCCCGAGAAGGGGGACTTCGTGATCCTCACCTTCGATCCACAGGTGGGGCGCGAACAGAGGGGCCGGCGCCCGGCCCTGGTGGTCAGCAGCACGCTATTCAACCGCCACACGGGACTCGCCATGGTGTGCCCCATGACCAACACCTGCCGACACGTCCCGTTCCACGTCGAAGCGCCGGCCGACTCATCGCTGACCGGCTACATCATGGTCGATCAGATCAAGTCGATCGACTACCGCCTCCGGCACGTGCGGTTCGTTGAGAAGGCGCCCGCGTCCGTGCTCGACGAGGCGCTCGGCATCCTCGACGCGTGTCTCTATGGCCCCCACTGACGTCCAGCCGCCGGCATCCAGCGCGGAACTTGCGCCCCCGTTCCCGTCCGGACCGGCGCAGAGCGGAAGATAAGCAACCGGTTGACAGCGGCGGCCGAACACTACTTCGCCGACCTGCAGCGGATTCGCGCGTCCGGTGGTGCGACCGGCGAACGGTCGGTCTACACGCCGATCGCCAACCTGCTCAACGCCGTCGGCGGCGCGCTCAAGCCCAGAGTGTTCTGCGTCGGGGAACTCGCCGAACAGGGCGCCGGCCATCCTGACTTCGGCCTCTACGCGGCGCGGCAAGTCCAGAAGGGCCGCCCTCGGGACGGGCAGACGCCGGAGTGCGGCGTCGTCGAGGTGAAGTCGGCTGGCGCCGACGCCGGACTGACGGCCGAGAGCCCGCAAGTGAGCCGCTACCGGGCTCGCTACCGCGTGGTGCTGGTCACCAATACGCGCGAGTTCGTGCTCGTCGGTGAAGCCCCCGCGGACCGTTCCGTCAAGCTGGAAGCCTTCCGGCTGGCGGCAGACGAGACCGAGTTCGACCGCCGCCTCGAAACCCCGCGCGCCTTCGCCCATCAGACCGGCACGAGCCTCGGCGAGTACCTCTGCCGGGCGCTCTCGCACCGCGCCGCGATCGCCGAGCCGAAAGACCTCGCCCGGCTGCTCGCCTCGTATGCGCGGGACGGGCTGTCGCGCGTGGAGGCCGCGGGCAACGCGCCGGCGCTGGCGACCGTCCGCAACGCCCTGGAACAGTCGCTCGGTGTCCGTTTCGAGGGCGACCGCGGCGCCCGGTTCTTCCGGTCGACCCTGGTCCAGACGCTGTTCTACGGCGTCTTCTCCGCCTGGGTGCTCTGGGCACGACAGACACCTCCGCCGTCAGATCGATTCAACTGGCGCGAAGCCGTATGGCACCTGCGCGCGCCGGTACTGCGGGCGCTGTTCCAGCAACTCTCCGATCCCGGCCGCATGAAGCCACTCGGGCTCGTCGAGGTGATTGACTGGACCGCCGCAGCCCTCGACCGGGTCGACCGGCCTGCGTTCTTCGCCAAGTTCAGCGAGGGCGAGGCCGTCCCCTACTTCTACGAGCCGTTCCTCGAGGCCTTCGATCCCGACCTGCGCAAGCAGTTGGGGGTCTGGTACACGCCGGCTGAGGTGGTCCGCTACATGGTCGCCCGAGTCGACAAGGCGCTGCAGGAAGACCTCGGCGTCGCCGGCGGGCTCGCCGCCGACAACGTCTACGTGCTCGACCCGTGCTGCGGCACCGGCGCCTACCTCGCGGAAGTGCTGCGCCGCATCGCCACCAATCTCGAGCGCGAGGGCCAAGGCGCGCTGACCGGCGCGCGGGTGAAGCAGGCGGCGACGAAGCGGGTTTTCGGCTTCGAGATCATGCCCGCGCCGTTCGTCGTCGCCCACCTGCAGGTCGGGTTGACCATGCGTGTGCTGGGCGCCCCGCTCACCGAAGAGGGCGACGAACGCGCCGGCATCTACCTGACGAACGCCCTGACCGGTTGGGAGCCGCATACGACCAAGCCCCTGCCCTTCCCCGAGCTGGAGGACGAACGCGACCGCGCCGCCCAGGTCAAGCAGGCGACGCCCATCCTCGTGATCCTGGGCAATCCCCCCTACAACGGCTTCGCCGGCATGGCGGTGCACGAGGAACGCGAGCTGTCGGACGCCTACCGGGTCACGAAGCGCGTCCGGCCCCCGGAGGGCCGGGGGCTCAACGATCTCTACGTCCGCTTCTTCCGCATGGCTGAACGACGCATCGTCGAGAAGACCGGCTGCGGCGTGATCTGCTTCATCTCGAATTATTCGTGGCTCGACGGCTTGTCCTACACCGGCATGCGCGAACGCTATCTGGAGGCCTTCGACGCGATCCGCGTCGACTGCCTGAACGGCGACAAGTACAAGACCGGCAAGACCACGCCCGACGGCAGCCCCGATCCCAGCATCTTCTCCACACCCGAGGACCCGGTCGGCATCCAGGTCGGCACCGCGATCGCCACGATGATCCGCAAGTCCGACCACACGTCAGCCAGCGAGATCGGCTTCCGCCACCTTTGGGGTTCAGACAAGCCCAAGGCGCTGCTCGATACAGCCCATTCCGCTCCCCCGACGCTCTACGATCCCGTCACACCGGTGCTCGGCCTCGGTTTGCCGTTCAGCCCCAGCGCGGTCAGTCCGAACTGGTTCGCCTGGCCCGCGTTGCCAGATCTGTTCCCGGCTCGTTTTCACGGCGTGCTGACCAACCGCGACTCTCTTCTCGTCGATACCGACCTTGACCGACTCAAGTCGCGAATCACCAGCTACTTCGACGCCGACCTGAGCCACGAAGGACTCGCAAAGCGCTACCCGAACGCCATGCAGGACACCGCGCAAGGCAACGCCCGGACCACGCGTGACGTCCTGCGAGCGCGTGGTCACGCCGACGAAAGTGGCTTTATTCGCTTCACCTACCGCCCGTTCGACAACCGCTGGCTCTATTGGCAGCCCGACGGGTTGCTGGACCGACCACGCACCGAATACCGCCCCCACGTGTTCGAAGGCAACCTGTGGCTCTCCGCCGCCCAACACCTGCGGCAAGGAGCCGCCGAACCTCAGGTCTGCTTCACCGAACACCTCGGCTCGCATCACCTGATCGAGCGAGGCGCCAACCTGTTTCCCGCGTGGCTGCTCGCTGACGGCCTCGCGGCGGCCGAGAACGGCCCGGAACGCCGCGCCAACCTGTCGGGGCCGGCCCGCCGCTACCTCGAACGTCTGGGCGCTACCGTCGAGGACCTGTTCTACCACGTGCTTGCCGTGCTCCACGACCCCGCATACCGCGAGGCCAACGCCGGCGCCTTGGGTCTTGGCTGGCCGCGCATTCCCCTTCCCGCTTGGCCCGGCTCGGCCATCGCCGACGACCGCGCGCACGAAGCCCCCGCCGACCACGCGGACGAAGCCTCGGACGAGGCCCGCGCCGCCGAAGCGCTCGCCGCTTCCGCCGGCCGCGGGCGCGAACTCGCCAGGCTGCTCAACCCGGAAACTCCGGTGCCCGGCGTCACGCGCGGACCACTGCAGCCGGCGCCGGCCGTCATCGCCGTGCCGACCACAACCGATGGAACCTACATGATGGGTGACGACTTCGCCGTGACAGCCGGCTGGGGACACGCAGGCCAGGGCCGCGCCGTGATGCCGGGCCAGGGTCGCCTCGTCGAACGCCGGTACTCCGACGGCGAGCGCGCCGCCATCGCCGCTTCCGCGCCCGCGCTCGGCGACACGACCGTCGACGTCTACCTCAACGGCCGCACGTTCTGGCGCAACGTGCCCACCTGCGTCTGGCGCTACCGACTCGGCGGCTACCAAGTGCTCAAGAAGTGGCTCTCCTACCGCGAACGAGACGTCATAGGGCGCGCCCTGCGGGCCGACGAAATCGCCGCCTTCTCCGAGACCGCGCGCCGCATCGCGGCGATCCTCTCCCTGCACTGAGGAAGCCGCACGCTGATCGCAGCCCGCTCCACTCAGTCCGCCGAATCGTCCATCGCGATCGTCCGACCGCGGTCTCGCACGAATCGTTCGAACGCCAATTCGAACTGCGCCGGCGGCTCGGCCCGGCGGGTCGCGGTCCTGTAGGCGCGGGACATCAGGTTGGGCGCCTCGTCATGGTCGCTGGCGTGAACCATATGGTACATGATTCTCTGGCTACCCTGCCGGTCGTAAATCGGCCAGCCATGGGCATGCTTGTACCCGAATTCATCAATAAAGCGTTGTTGGAAAGCGTCCACGGCCTGATCCTTGCTCATGCCCCGCAGGTCTTCCCATCCATCCTTGCCCCACCACCGCGGCATCCGCGATTCCGGATCCTTCAGCCCGGAAATCGAACGTGCAAGCCAACCCGTCGGAACAAAGTAGAAAATCTCTATTTTTCTCTCCGTCTTGCGGCGTGCCACCTTCCGAACGGTCTCCCAGTCGCATTCGAACGTTCTCTGATCCAGAAGACAGAACGTGGCGGTTTTCTCACGAATCCTCGCCGCGTCGAGAATGGTAGCGACCTGTGCGTTGAAGTCGCCCTTGAAAACGTGGACCGTCCGGCCGGTAGTCTCGGGCTGAGCATCCCGGAGCTTCTCGAGAGCCGTCACCTGTCGGGCCTCGTTGTCGCAGAGTGCGAACTCCCGCATCCATCTAGGCTCGCTCTCGAGGACCAGCTTCGCCGCCCAGCTATCGGGCTGATCAGGCTGCTGCGGCCCGGCAAAGCCGTCGATATAGACGCCATGTCTCGTAATCAGAACGAAATAGTACAGGTAGCGGCTGATCAGCTTCGCCTTGTGCTCGGTCCAGAGCGGTCGGTCGAGAGAGCGGAAGACCTTCTGCTGAGGCGGCGCGGGAGGAAGGTCGAACAAGGCGAGTTGTTCCTGGTCAGTCATTGCAGAGACTCTCCGGCTACAGCGACGTGGAGGATTGCTCCGGTGGGGACTCCGGGACCAAAGGCATCGCGTCCCACGTACGACCGTCCAACTCTCGGCCGGCGTGTTTCTTTCGTGCTCCGCCCCACTGCTTGAAGAAAAAAGCGACTCCCTGCTCCGCGCACTGAACCTGAAGCGCACGGACCCATTCCCGCTTCATGGGACGCGCCCCGGGACCGCTCTCTCCCCCGACGATGGCCCAGTGCACGCCGCTGAGGTCGGCATCGGTGATAGGACCGAGCAACGGCTCAAAGGAAGCGAACCGCACCGCCGCACAAGTGAACCGAAGCTCATGAAGACGTCCCAAGAACTCGGAAGACTCGACGCTGGTTCCCAGCCAGACATTGGGCAGAAGATCCATCCGCTCGGCGACTTCGCGCATGCGGTCGGGCCGCTTGGTGAGGATCTGGTACGTGTGCCTCGGCGTGGCCCTCATCGTCGCCCACACCCTGGCGATAAAGGACTCCGGCACATCAGCATGAAACAGATCGCTCATGGAGTTGACGAACACGAGCCGCGGTCTTCGCCAGCGAAGCGGTACGTCGAGGCTCGCCTCGTCGCACCGTATCGCGCCGGTCCACACCTGCCGTCCGCCGCTCCGTCGCGTGAGGCCGTGGTACTTCTCCTGGCCCATCGCAGCCAGTCGGGAAGCCATGCGCATGGCGTAGCAGTTCGTGCAGCCGGGCGAGAGGACGGTGCAGCCAGCGACGGGATTCCACGTCGCATCAGTCCACTCGATCGTCGAGTCCGCCATCCCTGAACCTCCTCGCCTGGCGCGTTGCGACCCGGTCCGGGCCCGTGCCAGGACTTCTGTCGTCATGAAGGGCGAATGCGATGCGTTCCCTGGATTAGCAAATCGGATGCCACGGTCGCCGGTCGGGTCGGCATGTGGAGCCCGCTCAGGTTATCGGCAGGAACCGAGTGGTCTTGAATCGCATTCCGGTGGCTTCCCTGAGGTCCGGGCGGACGGGAAGACTGTCGATTCGGGCGGGCGCGACGGCACTCGGCGGAACGCTCGGTCAGTCCAACGTGCGAGAAGAACTACCGACCGGAGGTCGTCACGGAGCGGATTCGGAAGCCCGCGGCTCCATTCGGTCGTGCTCGAGCCAGCCCTCGATTCTCGCGACGCTCGTCGCCAGGCCGTCAACCCTGGTTGTCAAGCCGTCAACCCTGGTTGTCAAGCCGTCAACCCTGGTTGTCAAGCCGTCGAACTGGGTCGACAACCCGTCGAGTCGGGCCGACAGCCCCGCGTGCTCGGCCGTCATGCGGTCCCTGAGGTCGTCGACCCGTGCCACCACATGGTCCTTGAGGTCGTCGATTCGGCTCGACACCCCCGCGTGGTCGGCCGCGACACGGTCCTGGAACGCCTCGAGCCGGTCCGACAGCGCGCGGTCGTAGCCCTCCAGCCGGGCCGACATCGTGCGGTCGTAGCCCTCGATCCGGTCCGACATCGTGCGGTCGTAGCCCTCGATCCGGTCCGACAACGCGCGGTTGTCGCCCTCCAGCCGGTCCGACATCGTGCGGTCGTGGCCCTCCAGCCGGTCCGACATCGCGCGGTGCTGGGCCGCGACACTGTCCTTGAGGTCGTCGATTCGGCTCGACAGCCCGCGGTTGTAGCCGTCGACCTTCGCCGAAAGCCCGCGCCACAACAGCAGCGCGACGCCCAGGGTCACGGTGATGTTGACGGTGATGTTGATTCCGAACAGCGTGGTCACGTCCATGGCGCACTCCCGTGCGGTCCGCGTCCCGGCCATCCCGGTCCGACCCGCACCCGAATCGTCGCCACGAAACCATCAAGAACCATGCCGGACCCGTGCCGCCACGCGGGCGCCGCGACCGTCCACGCCGACGCCGCGCGTCAGCCGGCGGCCATCGGCTCGATGTGGCCGTACATCAGGCCACCGAAGACGCCGCGCTCCATGGCGTGCTCCCACGAGCCGCCGTAGCGGTCCTCGTAGAAGAACACGCGGGCGGTGAAGGTGCCGTCCAGCCCCGGGATGCCGAAGTCGGTGATGGACACCATCGGGGTGTCGCCGGCCCAGACGATGGGGACGACGACCGGGAGGGTGGCGTCGAAGCTGCCGTAGACCATGCGCACGTCGAAGCGCCACGTGTCGTCGCCGACCTTGGCGACGCTGGCGATCTCGTACCGCTCGGGGCTGGCGCCGCCGGTCTCGCGGCCGTCGACGGTGAAGTTGCCGACGAGCACCACCTGCTGCATGCGCTCGGCGAACTCGCGCTCGAGCTCGGTCAGCGACGCGACCGGAACCTCCTGGCCGACGCCGGACCTTCCCAGCAACCAGCCGAACCCCAACGTCACCGCCAGCACGGCCGCGCCGGCGACGATCTTGACGATGTTGCCGCTTGCCATCTCGAATCCTCCCGGTCGTCAAACCTGCACAACTGCTACGGCCGGCGGCCCGGCCAGCGTCACGGGACGGGCCGCGTTGGAGCGGAAACGCGGCCGGCCGCAGATCGCGGGCGACCGCAGCAGCCCGATCCGCGATGCGAACGCCGCCCGTCCTTGCACCGCCGGCCGAACGAAGCGGCGGAAGCCCACGACGAGCGGGGCGGCGGAAGTGGTTCGCCCCCGGCACCGATGTCCAGAGCGTTCCCCACCCCCACGAGGCGACCCGCGGGCTGGATCAACTCGGTCACCGGCGGGTGCTTCGCCGCAGACGGGGCAGCCCGCCCTCACGGGGGCAAGCGACCACCACGGTGACCCTCTTCCAGGCCCGGGTCCCTCGTCCGGCCACACCCCGGGCGGCCGAGCGCTACTGCCCCGCCGCGGCCTCCACGCGTCTATGGCGTCGGGGTTGCCGCCACCGAAGGCGAGGCGGCCGGCCGCTACTGCCCCGCCGCCTCCACGAACGGCTGCCCGATCAGCAGCGCGCGGTTGGCGTCGGCCTTCGGCACCAGCTTCTGGAGCCGCCCGTACTGGTTGTCGGCGCCGTAGAGGTTCCCCTCGGAGTCGACCGCGAACGAGTGCATCTCGATGAACGCGTTCGGTCCCTCGCTCTCGAGATTCCACTGGGCGAGCGGGTTGCCGTTCAGATCGAGCTTGACGATCTTGACCGGCGAGAGGTCGGTCACGAAGACCTCGTACTGGTTCACGATGACGTCCAGGGGCAGGCCGAAACCCGGCCAGACCGCGATGGGGGCGATGTTCGGGTGGTACCAGACGGCGGCGCGGGTGGTCTGGTTGAACACCTGCACGCGGCGGTTGTTGCGGTCGGCGACGAAGATGCGGCCGTCGGGGCCGACGGCCACCGAGTGCACCACGTTGAACTCGCCGCGTCCGTCACCGGGCCGGCCGAACTCGTCGAGGTAGTTGAGATCGGCGTCGAGGATGATCACCCGCGAGTTGATGAACCCGTCGGCCACCAGCACCCGGCCGTCGGGGAAGAACGCGACGTCCTGCGGCCCCCCGAGGTGCGTCTCGTCGTCGCCGGGGACGTTCTTCTCGCCCAGGGTCGCCAGCAGCTCGCTGCCGTCGTTCGAGAACACGAAGATCTGGTGCGCCGACTCGTGCACCACCCACACCCGGCGCTCGGGGTCGTAGGGGCTGATGCGGATGCGGTGCGGCCCCGGCCCGTCCGACCCCTCGAACAGGTGGTCCCACTGGTCCCAGACCTCGATGACGTTCCCGTCGCCGTCGACGACGTAGATGCAGTTCTGGAACGTCCGGCGCTCGGCCTCGCGCAGGGTGTTGATGCCGATGGAGCCGGCGTAGCCGTCGAAGCCGTCGGGCACCGGGTCGGGCAGCCGGGTCTCGCCCCGCTGCAGGACGAAGATGCGGTCGGGCGACTCGACGAAGACGCCGGAGTTGCCGCCGAAGGCGAAGCCCTCGCCCGCGAACGGCTTCAGCCAGCCCTCGACCGGCTCGTAGGGGATGGGCTCGCTCGGCCCCAGCAGGTCCTGGGCCAGAGCGGGGCCCGCGAGGATGCCGCCCAAGGCGGCGGCCACCAGAATGCGAATGGCGTTGCGCATGATCATGCTGTCTCCACGGTTGTGACTGTTCCCGGCGCCGGACCGCCGCCGACGGCCCGCGAACGCTCGCGCACCGAGTCGAGCGCCGTGCCGGCCGGCAGGATATTGTGACATACGCCGCCCTCGACCGCGCCCGGTCACGGCGCGGCGAGGCCCCGGGAGCCGCCGCGGGAAACGCCGTGACGCGACGGCCGCCCGCCGCCCCCCGTCAACTGGCGCCCGGCCCCGACGCCGCCCGCCACCGCAGCCAGTGATCGGCGAGCACGATGGCCACCATCGCCTCCGCCATCGGGACGAACCGCGGCAGGAGGCAGGGGTCGTGCCGGCCCCTGGTCCGGATGGTGGTGGGCTCGCCGGCGGTGGTCACGGTGGCCTGATCGCGGGGCAGGCTGCTCGTCGGCTTCACGGCGGCCCGCAGCACGATGGGCATGCCGCTCGAGATGCCCCCGAGCATGCCGCCGTGGCGGTTCGTGCCGGTGACGATGCGCGGCCCCCCGGACGCCGCGCCGCCCGCCGCGGGGCGGAACAGGTCGTTGTTCTCGCTGCCGCGCAGCCGCGCGCAGCCGAACCCCACGCCGTACTCGACCCCCAGCACCGCGGGCAGGCTGAACAGCGCCTTCGCGAGGTCCGCCTTGAGCTTGTCGAAGACCGGCTCGCCGAGTCCCGCGGGCACGCCGACGGCCACGATCTCGGCCAGGCCGCCGACGGAGTCCCGGGCCTCGCGCAACTCCTCGATGAGCGCCACCATCTCGGCCGCGCGGGCCGGGTCGGGACACCGGACGATGTTCGGCGAGCCGTCCGGCAGCTTCTCCACCTGCGCCTGCGTCACCGCGGCGGGGTCCGGCACCTCGGCCACGACGTCCCCGACCTGGCGGACGTAGCCGACGACCCGGCCGCCGAAGGCCGAGGCGATGACGCGCTTCGCGACCACCCCGGCCGCCACGCGGGCCGCGGTCTCGCGCGCGCTCGCCCGCCCGCCCCCGCGGTAGTCGCGCCGGCCGTACTTGGCGTCGTAGGTGTAGTCGGCGTGGCCCGGCCGGTACTTGTCCCGGATGTCGCCGTAGTCGCGCGCGCGCTGATCGACGTTGCGGATGAGAATCGCGATGCTGGTGCCGGTGGTCTTGCCCTCGAAGACCCCGGACAGGATCTCGGGCGCGTCGGGCTCGTTCCGCGGCGTGACGATCCGGCTCTGGCCGGGCCGGCGCCGGGCGAGGTCCTCGGCGAGGTCCTCCTCGGCGAGGGGGAGGCCGGGGGGACAGCCGTCGACGATGACGACGTTGCCGGGGCCGTGCGACTCGCCGGCGGTGGTGATGCGAAAGCTGTGTCCAAACGAATCGCCGGGCATGGGTCGCTGTCGGTCTCCGCATTCGGGGGCCGCCGGCCCAACGGCCCGGCGCCCCCCCGCACCCCCGCGGCTCGGGGGGTCACTCGGCGTCGATCACGTCACGGCGGCGCTTCCAGCGGCCGAGCAGCAGCGTGGCGAGGCCCAGCATCATCTCGTCGACGAAGGGGATCGGGTCCGGCACCACCAGATCGGCCACGAAGAGCGCGGCCGCGAGGACGAAGAGCTGCCACGAGCGCAGGCCCGACAGCCACGTGAACAGGCCGCGGCCATCGGGGCTATCGGACATGCTCGCGGTAGAACGCCAGCATGCGCGACCAGCACGCGGCGGCGCGATCGGCGTCGTAGACGTCGGGGCGCGTGTCGTTGAAGAACGCGTGGTCGGCGCCGTCGAACACGGTGACGTCGGCGGACTTGCCCGCCGCCCGGAGGTCCTGCTCGAGCTGCCGCGCCGCCGCCGGGGGCACGAACGCGTCGCGCTCGGCGAAGAACCCCAGGACCGGCGCCTCGAGGGCGGCCAGGTTCGGCTCGACGTTCGGGTGGATGCCGTAGAAGACGACGCACGCGCCGACCGCCGGGTTCTCGCAGGCGGCATAGAGAGAGAGCTGTCCGCCCATGCAGAAGCCCACCGTGCCGACGTGCGTGCTCGTGACCTCGTCCCGCCCGAGCAGGTACCGGATGGCGCCCCGCAGGTCCCGTTCCACCCGTCCGATGTCGAGGGCCATCATGAGCTTGCCGGCGTCGTCGGGGCTCGCGGTGCTCTCGCCGTGATAGAGGTCCGGCGCGAGGGCCACGAACCCCTCGGCCGCGAAACGGTCGGCCACGTCCTTGATGTGGTCGACGAGCCCCCACCACTCCTGCAGCACGATGACCCCCGGCCCGCCGCCGGACGCGGGCGCGGCCAGGTAGCCGCCGCCCGTCGCGCCGTTGCTCGCAAACTCCACCATCGTTCCTGGCATTCGGTGACCTCCGTCGCGGACGTCCTCATTATATGGGTCGTGACCGGCGGGTCCGCACATGGGGTCGTGACCGGCGGGTCCGCGCCGGCCGCACCGGGGACCGGCTCGGCGCAGGAGGGTCCGCGGCGACGTGGCGCGGCGGACGCCCGGATGCCCGCCGCCTCGCGCCGCCGACGCGACCACCCCGCCTCGAGCACGGACCGTCCCCGGCCGCGCGAGGTCCCGGCCGTCAACGGGAGTCGGCCGCGACCTCGCGCTCCATGCCGCCCTCGTCGTCGTAGAAGGCGAGACTCGCCCTTCCGTTCTCGGCCACGCCGAGCACCATCCGCGTCCGCGCACCGTCTCCGAGATTGACCACGGTGGCGCCCTGCACCGTTCCCAGGGTGACGCGCTGCGCACCGCCCGGATCGAACACCGACAGGAACGGCGCGTCGTCGGCGCCCACGATCATGCCGATGCCCGGCTGGCCCCGGCGGTTGAAGAGGTTCACCCGCGGCTGCCCCTCGCCTCCCAGGGTCAACTGCATCGGGATGCGCCTGCCGTCCGACAGGGCGAGGAACGGGGTGCCGGCCTGCGAGCCGACGAGCGCGTGGCGCGCGGTCTCGTCCCCCACCGTGACCATCCCGTCCTCCTGCCCCACCCTGGCGAGGATCCGCGTCGCCCCGCCCGGATCGGTGAACCGCAGGACCGGGTGGCCGTCGGCGTCGACCCCCACGAGGCCGCGGAACGCCCCCTCCGGCGTGTAGAACGCGAGCGAGGCCATGCCGCGCTCGTCGTCGCCGGACAGGATCGCCCGCAACCGGCCCGCCCCGTCGACGATGTTCACCTGCGACGCGGTGACCACCCCCGCGCCCTGCGCATCGAGCCGCGCCGTGAGCAGCGCATTGGAGACCGCGCCGCCCACCAGCGACGCCGCCAGCATCGCGCCCACCAGCCATCCCTGCCGTCTCATGTCCACTCCCCCCGCCCCGGCCCGCCAATCGTCGCTGCCGCCTCCGCGTGGCGCCGAACCTGTTTCGAGAAGTCCGCGCCGGTCTGCGGTGCGGACCCCTGGCCCACCAATCGTCGCCTGCATCCTGCGCCGGCGTCCAACCAACTCTCGTGGAGTCCGCGCCGTTCCGCGGTCCAGACCTCCGGACGGCCGGCTACGCGGTCTCGGCCGCCTCCGCCTCGTCGACGGCCTGGAAGTGCCGCCCCCGCGTCTCCGGCCCCAGCCAGACCGCCGCCGCCACCAGCAGGCCGCCCGCGACGATGCACGCCGTCATCGCCCCGCCGGTGGTCATGCCGCCGTCCTGCAACTGCCCCAGCACGAACGGGGTGGCCGACCCCACCGCCGCCCCGACGTGGTACGACAACCCGGGTCCCACCCCGCGCACCGCGGTCGGGAACCGCTCGGTCAGATAGGCCGGGGCCATCCCCCAGATGCCGCCCCCGGTGGCTCCCATCAGCACCGCCCCTGCGAGCAGTTGCCCCGGACCGGACGCCGAGAGGAAGACCGGGGCGAGCGCCGCGCCCAGCAGGGCCGCGAGCGAGACCGCCCCGCGGCGCCCCAGGGCGCTCTCCGACGCGCGTCCCCATAGCGCGATGCCCAGAATCGCCCCGGCGTTGAAGCCGACGAGGTACCGCAGCGGCTCGACGCCCTCGCCGAGCAGGAACGTGGGATACCAGAACGAGATCGAGTAGTACGAGAACATGAACGCGGACATCAGCAGCGAGCTCTGCACCGTCGCCCACAGCAGGTCCGGCTGAAGGAGCCGCAACAGCGACACCCGGTCCGCCAGCTCCTCCCGTCCCCTCGTCTTCAGGTAGCGCTGCCGCTCGAGCCACACCGGGCTCTCCGCGACGCCGGTCCGGATCCAGAGGACGAGGAGGGCCGGGACGCCCCCGACCCAGAACAGCACCCGCCAGCCGAGCGTCGACGCGGGGGACGCGCCGAGGGGGTCGAGGACGGCGTCGAACAGCGGATGGACCGTCGAGAAGACGAGCGCCGCCAGCATGTAGCCCCAGAACCAGCCCCCCTGCAGCAGCCCCGACGCGAGCCCGCGCAGCCGCGTCGGCCAGTGCTCGAGGGTCAGGGGCATCCCCGCCGCCCAGACCCCGCCCATGCCGATGCCGAACAGGGCGCGGCACGCGAACAGCATCGCGTAGGACGTGGAGAAACCGCTGAGGAACGCGAACAGCGAGAACCACAGGATGGACAGCATCAGCGGGAGCTTGCGGCCCCACCGGTCCGCCATCATGCCGGCGCCGAGCCCGCCGGCCAGCCGGAAGAACAGGGTCACGGTGCCGAGGGCGCCGGCCAGCGCCGCGTCGACCGTGAAGCTGTTCCGGATGTCGACGAGGATGAACGTCAGGACGGAGAAGTCGAACGCGTCGAGCGTCCAGCCCAGGAAGGTGGCGATGAACGCGCGCCGCTGCCGGCCGTCGACCTGCCGGTACCAGCGCGTGTCGGGTTGAATCGCCATGGGCCGTCCGCGGTACCCGCTCCGATCGCGTCATCCGCCTCGTCGAGGCGCCATTATAGCTTCGGGGCTGGCCCCCCCCGCGTGCGGCCGGTCGCCACGCGCAACTACCAAGGGGCGGCAGATCGGCCAGGGAGCCCCCCGCGTGCGGCCGGTCGCCGCCGTTTCCGGTCGATCAGCGGCTCGACCGCCCCCCCCGCGTGCGGCCGGTCGCTTCGCCGGTGGATCCCGCGGCTCGGCTTCGCGCGACTCGGGGTGTGACGCCTTCGAGGTTCGTCGAGGTCGTCGTTTGCGCGGTCGCCGGAGGGACTACAATGGGGGTTCGTTGCGGCGCGCCCGTTCCGTTGCCCGGCGTCGACCTCGTTCATCCGCAGGCAGGAACTGGAGGTTCTCATGCTGATCCCGATCCGGCGTCTTCCCGGGGCGCGCACGGCGCTGCTCGCGGCCGGACTCTGCCTCCTGGGAGCCGCGTTCGCGCACGCCCAGGAGCACACGCTGCACGTTGCCGTCGCCGACGCGAGCGGCAATCCCGTCCCCGGGCTCACCGAGGACGACATCATCGTGCAGTGGGACGGCGAGAACCTCGAGACGACCGAGTTCGAGGCGATCGACTGGCCGGTCCGGCTCACGGTCTTCATCGACAACGGCGACAACGCGACCACCGTGGTGCCGCAGGTCCGCGAGGGGCTGAGGGCGCTGCTGCGGACGCTCCCGGACGAGATGGAGATCGCGATGCTGACCACGGGCCGGCAGCCGCGCTGGGTCACGCGTTACACGACGGACCGGGCGGAGCTGGAGGGGAACATCGCCAACATCACGCCGGACAGCGGCGCCGGGGCGACGTTCAACGACGCCCTCATCGAGGAGACGAACCGCATCCACGACGACGACGACCGCGAGTACTTCCCGGTCATCATCATGGTCGCCACCGACGGGGCCGACCTCAGCCGGAGCCAGCAGGGACGCGTCGACCAGATGGTGGAGCGCATGGTGGAGAACTCGGTGGAGGTCCACACCCTGCTGTTCGTCAGCGGCAACGCCCTCGGCTCGGGATCGATGGCGGCGGGGGTCGGCGAGGCGCTCGTGCCGGTCACGCGCGGCACCTTCGAGCGCATCACCGTCCCCAGCGTCCTCGTCGAGAGGCTCGAGGCGCTAGGCCGAGACATCGCGCGGAAGCACGGCTTCGTGAGCAACCAGTACCGGATCACCTACCGGCAGCCCCGCAACGCGTCGCCGCAGCCGGCCATCGGTGTCGCCACCGAGCGTGCGGGGCTGCAGATGCTGCCCACCCTGGACGGCAACGTCCCCTCGCGCATGCCGCAGCCGTAGGCCGGGGCTCGATTCGGTCGCGGCCGCCCCGGATGAGAGCGGGCGGCGGCCGGGGGGCGGCCCCGGCGGCGAGCCCCGTTCACCGCGGGCGCTTCGGCACGAAGTCCGGATAGGTCCTGACACGGGCCGGAGGCCGGCCGCGGTCCTGCTCGTGCAGAGCCACGGTGGCGTGGTGGGCCCGCCGCTGCGGCTCGGGAAGCCGGTAGCGGGCCGCGAGGGCGAGCACGAGCTCGACGGCCGACTCGGTGTCGGCGCGGTGCCCCGGCGACACGAAGACCGGGTTCACCCCCTCGCGGGTGCGGACGACCGCACCGACGGTCTCGCCGTCCACCCGGAGTGGGACCGAGGCTCCCCGCCGGTCGGGCACGGGGCCGTGCCCGCCGACGAGCCGGGTCTTCGCGCAGCCGATGGACGGTGCGTCGAGCAGCAGCCCCGCGTGGCAGGCGAGCCCGAACCGGCGAGGATGGGCCAGCCCCTGCCCGTCGAACACCAGCACGTCCGGCGTGTGCGAGAGCCGCTCGAAGGCCTCGAGCAGCGGCGGCACCTCGCGGAACGACAGCAGCCCGGGAATGTAGGGGAATGTCGCGGCCCGGGTGACGCCGACCGACTCGACCGTCTCCAGCGACGGCAGCTCCACCACCACGACGGCCGCGTAGACACGATGGGTGCGGCGCGAGTACGCCACGTCGGCCCCCGCCGCGAGCCGCGGCTGCTTCGGCAGCGGAGCGGCGACGAGCCGCGGGCGCAACGCGTCCTGAATCCCCGCCGCCTGCGCATGGGACACGCGCCAGGGATGCAGGACCCGGGCCTTCACGGTCTCCCCCGCCGGCCGGTCAGTACCGGAACAGGTACTGGATCTTGGTGAAGACGGCGCGGTTCGTCTGCAGATAGCCGCGGTCGATGGCGTTCACCTGGTCGTCGAACAGCTCGTACTGCCGGTAGTGATCGTCGTACCCGACGTAGAACGCGGTCCCCGAGTTGACGCGGTAGGTGGCCAGGAGGTTGAGGCCGACCGTCCGGCGGTAGGTGTTGAACTCGGTGATGTTGCGCAGGGCGAGCCGGTCGGTCACCTGGTAGGTGTTGAGGGCGCGGAAGATGTTCACGTTGAACACCTCGCCGTCCTCCTTCCGCTCGCCGTCGTTGAGCCCGGCCACGAAGAGGCCCAGCGGATCCGTGAACCGGCTCGTCGTGATGTTGATGTTGGTGGCGAAGCGCGACACCGGCCGGAAGTTGATGAACGTGCGGAAGCCGCTCTCGCGCCCGAGGAACGGGTTGGCGCCGTCGAAGTAGATCTGGTCTCCCCAGTCGAACCCGGTGCCGAACGAGAACACGCGGCTCGTGCTGACGTTGCCGAACATCCGATAGCGGCGTTTCTCGAAGTCGATGCCGTAGTAGCGCTCCATGTCCTGGTCGAGATCGAAGCTGTAGCGGACGTTCCTGGCGAAGTTGGCGCTGACCCCGGCCCGGAGATTCTCGTCCGCGAGCACGCCGTCGAAGTTGTAGTTGCGGCCGTAACGGAACTCCGGACCCCAACTGATGACCCACGTCTGCGGCCACCACAGGTAGTCGAGCCGCGCCTCGGTCTCGCGCTGGTCGGTCCGGCGCACGAACCCGACGTCGGTCCGGAAGTCGGGCGACAGCGCGAACGAGTCGATCGAGTAGCTGAGGTTGCGCCCCCGCTTCCGGAAACCGAAGTCCAGCGCGTAGCCGTCGCACCCGGCGGGCGCCTCCACGTCGGCCGTCGACGGACAGGGGTTCACCTGGGGGCCGCTCTGCGCCGCCCGCCGGTCGGTGCCGAGAGCCCGGAAGCCCAACTGGTGGGTGGCGCCGATGCGGAAGTTGCTGTCCGCCCCGACGAGGCGGCTGTGGCCGTCGAGAAATTGCCGGTCGGTGACGATCGCCCCGACGAACGACTCGGAGTAGAGGTCGTAGCGGACGCGGCCCACGAAGGTCTGTGCCGACTGGCCGAACGCCGGGTCCAACCGGTCGTCCACGCCCAGGCTGGCCCCCTCGTCGTTGGCGAACAGCACCCCCAGCGTGGTCTTGCCGGCCTTGCCGGTCAGCTTCGCCCCGTACTGCGGATCGACGATGGTCCGGGTGTGCACGACGGTGACCGGCGCCTGCATCTGGAAGATCTCGGCCCCTTCCAGGAAGAACGGGCGCAGCTCCGGATAGTAGAGGGCGAAGCGCTGGTTCACCTCCACCTGCGGCCGGTCCGACTCGATCTGCGAGAAGTCGGGGTTGAAGGTGAAGTCGGCGATGAGGTTGGGGGTCACGCCGTACTTGAAGTTGGCCCCGAAGTCGGGCTGCGGCTCGCCGTCGACGAGCCGTCCCGCCGCCTCGTCGTACGAGCCGTAGCGAAACGCGGTGAACGTCGGCTGCACCTCCAGGTTGCGGCTCGTCGACAGGCCCGTCATGCCGTCGAGGACCCCCATCTGGGGCAGGAACCCGGCGATGTCCCGCGACACCGGCGACCACACGATGGTCTCGTCCTTGTCCCGGATCTGCCGGACGATCTGAAACCCCCACGTGTGCGGCACGCTGCCGGGCCGCGCCGGATACCGGAGGCTCTTGAACGGTATCGCCATCTCGGCCGTGAACCCGTCCGCGACAGGCTGGCCGCCGCTCTCGAAGAGGGCGTCCCACGACCGGTCGCCCCAGGGAACGCCGCCGCGCCCGCCCCCGCTGAACCCGCCGCCGCGCCCGCCGGAGACGATGGAGTCGCCCTGGACCCCGTAGCCGTTCACCGAGAACACGTAGGCGCGCTGCTGATCGAGGAACGGATCGAAGTAGACCGAGATGATGTCGTCGCCGTAGCCCGCCCGGTCGCGGTCGACCCGGTTGGCCCGCATGATCTCCGGCTCGTCGTACTTCGCGTGGAACGCCAGATAGAGGTTGGTGTCGTCGTAGGCGACGTAGACGTCGGTGTCCTCGCTGGCCGGCGCCCCGTCGACGGGCTGGCGCTGCACGAACTCGGTGATGCGCGCCGCGTTGCTCCAGACCGCGTCGTCGAGCAGGCCGTCGACCGTCGGCGGGGTCGTCGTCCGCCGCGGCCGCACCGTCACGCGCCCGGTGAGGACGCCGGCGTCTCCGGCGGGAGAAGCCGGCGCGAACCCGGTGACCCCGCCGGCGGGGCCGGCGCCCGCGCCGACGGCCGGTCTCGCGGGAGCGCGCCCCGTCCGCCGCGGACCCGGCTCGAGGCCGCCACTGCCACCGCCTCCCACGAGCCCGACCGAGGATGCGGGACCGGGCCGGCCGGCGGCCCGACGCCCGCTCGCGTTCGGTCTCGCGCCCGTCGCGACCGGCGTCGCGTCCACCCGCGGGGCGGGAGCCGGGCCCTCGGTGCCGACCAGGCCGACCAGCCCCTCCGCCACCTGCGTCACGATGCGATCCTGCAACGCGAACAGCTCGTCCGTGCGGCCGTCGATCTTGGCGATCTGCCGGGCCGCCCCGGTCTCGACGTCGATGACCCGCGCGACGATCCGCAACCGCTCGTCCAACCGCTGAAAGCCGCCCTCGACGAGCCAGGACACGCCGGGCTCCGGTGCGTCCGGACGCGTCGGGGCCTCCCGGCCACGGGCTCCCGCCGCCGGTCCGCCGGCGCCCGCGGCGCTGCGGTCGACGACCGGCAGCCCGCTCGAGCTCTGAACGCCGGAGATGAGGGTCTCGGCGATCCCGTCCCCCATCCAGTCGTCTTCGGGCCTGCCCGAGACGTTCACGAAGGGCATCACCGCGACCACCGGCCCGGCGTCGGCGGCGGGTCGCGGCCCGGCCTCGGTGTCCCCGTTGGGCTGGGCGAGCGTCTGTCCGCCGGCAACGAGCACGCCGAGCACCAGCACCGTCCCGATGGTCCGGCCCGAGAAAGACTTCGTTGAAGGCAACGTCCCACTCCCCAACATGAGATCCGACCGGCCCACGCCCTCGTCCTGCCTTATCGGTCCGCAGGGCCGGTTGGCCCATCTCCGACCCGGCAGCCCGTGCCGCCGCGTCGTCGAGCGCATCGCGCCGACGGTCGCGGGATGTCGACGTCCAACCCGTCGACGGAACGAACGCGGGCGACACCGCAGCGTGCCCTCCGCACTGGCTCGCGACGCCTCACATACAAAGTGCCCTGCCTAGTATCATAACAGTCGCGAGCACGAATTCGCGCAGCGGCGGGCAGTCACGGGAAGCCGCGGGCAACCGGGAGCCGCGGCGGCACGGGCCCGGATCACGACGGAGATGGACCCCAGGAGCGTACCGATTCGCGGGTACCGGCGTCCGGCGACGGACTGCCATCCCCCGAACGATTCACCCGACTACCGCTCCACGGCGGCGCGGCATCCGACCCGGCCGCTGGTGGTCATCCCCCAGACCCTCTCCGAGATCACCGGGCCGGTGTACGGCCACGGCGCCCCCGGGCCGCTGGACCACGACCTGACCCGCCAGCACGACGGGGAGCCGCTCGGCGAGCGCATCGTCATCGCCGGCCGCATTCTCGACGAGGACGGCCGGCCCGTGCCCGAGACCCTGGTCGAGGTCTGGCAGGCCAACGCGGCGGGCCGCTACGCGCACGCCGAGGACCGGCACGAGGCGCCCCTCGACCCGAGCTTCTCCGGGGCCGGGCGCGCGCTGACGAACGCGGACGGCGCGTTCCGGTTCGTGACCATCAAGCCCGGCGCCTATCCGTGGCAGAACCACGACAACGCCTGGCGGCCGGCCCACGTGCACTTCTCGGTGTTCGGCCGGAGCTTTCTGACCCGCCTGATCACCCAGATGTACTTTCCCGGCGACCCCCTGCTCGCCTTCGATCCGATCTTCAACGCGGTCCCGGGCGAGTCGGGGCGCCGGCGCCTGATCGCATCGTTCGAGCTCGACACCACCGAGCCGGGCTGGGCGCTGGGCTACCGCTTCGACATCGTGCTCCGCGGGCGCGAGGCCACGCCGATGGAGACCTGACCCGGTGCCTCCCCTGACGCCCTCGCAGACCGTCGGCCCGTTCTTCGCCATTCTCGTGCCCGAGCGGGGGCGCCTCCGGCTGCGCGCCGACGGCGCCTCCGGCGTTCCGATCAGGGTGGAGGGGACGGTGCGGGACGGGAAGGGGGCCGCCGTCGCGGACGCGCTGGTGGAGATCTGGCAGGCCGACGCGGCCGGCCGCTACCACCATCCGGACGACCCGCGCAACGTCCCGCCCGACGCGTCGTTCACCGGATTCGGCCGGATCCACACCGACGCGGCCGGGTGCTTCGCGGTCGAGACCATCAAGCCCGGCCGGGTGCCCGGTTCCGGCGGGCCGCAGGCCCCGCACCTGGTGGTCGGCCTGTTCGCGCGGGGCCTGGTCGCACGCCTCGTCACCCGCATCTACTTCGACGACGAGCCGTCCAACGCCGGCGATCCGATACTGGCCCTCGTGCCCGCCGACCGACGTCCCACCCTGGTCGCCGCCTCCCGGGGCGACGGCGCCTACCGCTTCGACATCGCCCTGCAGGGGCCGGACGAGACCGTCTTCTTCGACGTGTGACCCGCATGAGCGCCGACCGCCGCCTGCACGCCCGCCTGCTCGGCGACCCCGACCTCCTGGACCGGTTCGACGGCCGAGCGCAGTTGCAGGCGATGCTCGACGTCGAGGCAGCGCTGGCCGAGGCGGAAGCCGAGGTCGGTGTCGTGCCCGCGTCGTGCGTCTCCCCCATCCGGGCGGCGGCCCACGCCGACCTCTACGACCGCGCGCGCCTCGCGGAGGAAGCCGTCGACGCCGGCAACCCCGTCATTCCGGTGGTCCGCCACCTGACCGAGCGGGTCGCCGCCGCCGACCCCGACGCGGCGGGCTACGTGCATTGGGGCGCGACGAGCCAGGACGTCATGGACACCG
Source organism: Vicinamibacterales bacterium (assembly GCA_965261285.1). Lineage (GTDB taxonomy): Bacteria > Acidobacteriota > Vicinamibacteria > Vicinamibacterales > UBA8438 > JAJEEA01. The sequence goes on from OZ253457.1 coordinate 2,938,960, forward strand.
GACTGGTGCTGCAGCTTCGAGCCGCGGTGCCAGCGGTCGCCGGTCATCTCCGGCGAGCCGAGAGGGCCGCGGCCGGCCTCGCGCGCCGCCATGCCGGCGACACCATGCCGGGGCGGACCTGGCTGCAGCAGGCGACGCCGATCACGTTCGGGCTCAAGGCGGCGGGATGGGCCGACGCCCTCGGCCGGACACGCCGGCAGGTGGAGACCGCTCTCGACGGAACCCTGGTGCTGCAGCTCGGGGGCGCCGCCGGCACCCTGGCCTCCCTCGGCACGCGGGGCCTCGCCGTGACCGACGCCCTCGCCACCCGCCTCGATCTGCGGGCGGCGGCGACGCCGTGGCATGCCCACCGCGACCGGTTCGCGCAGCTCGGATGCGCGCTGGGCGTCGCGAGCGGCGCCGCGGGCAAGATCGCCCGCGACCTGTCCCTGCTGGCCCAGACCGAGGTCGGGGAGGCGGCCGAGGGGGCGGCGGCCGGGCGCGGCGGGTCGTCGACGATGCCGCAGAAGCGCAACCCGGTCTCGGCCTCGGTGGCCCTCGCCGCGGCGGGCCGCGCCCCCTGCCTCGTCGCGACCCTCCTCGGGGCGATGGTGCAGGAGCACGAGCGGGGCTTGGGGGGCTGGCAGGTCGAGTGGGACGCGCTTCCCGATCTGGTGCTGGTCACGGCCGGCGGGGCCCGGGCGGCCGCGGACGCGCTGGAGAGCCTCTCGGTCGACGCTGACCGCATGCGCGCCAACCTCGATGCGTCCGGCGGGGCCCTGCTCGCCGAGGCGGTGGCGATGGCGCTGGCCGAGTCCGTCGGCAAGCACGAGGCGCACGCCTGCGTCGCCGCCGCCTGCCGCCGCGCCGCCGAGGAGGGCCGGCCCCTGGCCGACGTGCTCGCGGAGGCCCCCGCGGTCGGCCGTCACCTCGACCGCGCGCGGATCGACGAGTTGCTCTCGCCCGACAACTACCTGGGCGTCTCGCAAGAGTTCATCGAGCGTGCCCTCGCCGGAATCGACGACGATGCCTGACATCGACGCGGACGGGTGCCGCCTGACGTGGAGCGCGGACGGGCCGCCGGACGCGCCCGCCCTCCTGCTTCTCGACGCCCTGGGCACGACCGTAGACCTGTGGCGACCGCAGATCGACCACCTGGCCGCCGCGTTCCGGGTCGTCCGGTTCGACACCCGCGGCCACGGCGCGTCCGACGCGCCGCCCGGCCCCTATACCCTCGACCGGCTCGGCCGCGACGCCCTCGCCGTCCTCGACGCCGCCGGGGCGCGGCGCGCGCACGTCTGCGGGGTCTCCCTCGGCGGGCAGACCGCCCTCTGGCTCGCCGTGCACGCCCCCGAGCGCGTGAGCAGCATCGTCGCCGCCAACACCGGGGCCAGGATCGGCACCACCGCCCTCTGGAACCAGCGCATCCGCGATGTGGAGACGCTGGGCATGCAGGCCCTCGCCGAACCGGCCATCGCCCGCTGGTTCACGCCCCGGTTCCGCAGAAGGGCTCCGGAGACGGTCGACCGCTTCCGGGCGATGCTCGGCGGCTGCGCCGCCGCCGGATACGCCGGCTGCTGCGCCGCCCTGCGCGAAGCCGACCTGCGCGCGGACCTGCCCCGCATCGCGCGCCCGACCCTGGTCGTCGTCGGCGCCGACGACCACGCCACCCCGCCGGCCGCGGGGCGCGCCATCCAGGAACAGGTGGACGGCGCCGAGCTGCTCGCCCTCGACGCCGCCCACCTCGCCAACGTGGAACGGGCCGACGCGTTCACCGCCGGAGTCCGGCAGTTTCTACGTCAAGCCCCGACACCCTGACGGTACCCCGAACCGCACGCGGTACCCACGACCGCGGCTTCCCCATGGACGCGCCGGCTCCGCCAGTGCCGGCACGGGCCGACGGACACGCCCGTTGCACACCCGGGCGCTCCGGCCTCCTCGCCACTCAACCACCGTCAGCTCCTCCCACAGCCGCCCACCGATCTCCGCGCCCACCGACACCTGCTAGAATCCACTGTCCGGCGGTTCATGCTCGGCGGGTCGGCCAACGACGACACGGCGGAGACGACATGCTTCGGCAGCTGCGGATTTCCAACTACAGGAGCCTGGGCCGCGACGTCACGATGAGTTTCGGCCGCATCTCCATACTCATCGGCCCCAACGGATCGGGCAAGTCCAACGCCCTCGACGCCCTCAGCTTCGTCCGCGACGCCGTCCTTCAGGGGCTGCCGGCCGCCATCACGCATCGTGAGGGCATCGACAGCATTCGCAGGCACAGCCGCGGTCACCCCTACAATGTGAGCATCTCCCTGGACGTTGCCCTGAAGGATGGCCCCGCGTCATACGCGTTCGAGATTACCGGCGACCGCACCGAAGAGTATCGGGTCAAGTCCGAGTCTGCGTCGGTGAACGCCGGAAATGAGCGCTACCGATTTCGCAGGGAGAACGAAACATGGGAAGGTCCGGACGGCTATGCGCCCCGCCAGGACGACGAAGCTCTCGAGCTGACGGCGCTCGCGGGCGACGCCCGCTTCAAACCGCTGACAGATTTCCTGGGCCGCGTTTGCGTCTATTCCATCTTTCCGGACGTCCTGCGGGCGCCTCAGACCTTCGATTCGGCGTCGCCGATGAAACGACATGGGGAGAACTGGGTCTCCATTCTGCGAGAGCTGCTGAAGAAGAACGACAAGAAGGACCTCGTCTCTGCTCTTGGTAAACTCACGGGCGACATAGAGGACGCCAGAGTCACCAGCGCGGCGGGGTTCCTTATCGCGGAATTCAAGCAGTTCGGACCTCGCGACCAGAACAAGAGCAAGAAGTGGTTTGCCGCCGGTCGGCAATCCGACGGCACCCTGCGCGTCGCCGGACTCCTGACTGCGCTGCTGCAGAAGCCCACGATACCTGTCGTCGGCATCGAGGAACCCGAGTTGACGGTACATCCGGGTGCGCTGCCCATGGTCTACGAGTACCTCGTGCAGGCGAGCGAGGCTTCACAAGTCATCATCACCACCCACAGCCCGGTCATCCTGGACGTTGCGGACATAGGTCAAGACCGGATCTTCGTGGTCGAGCGCAGCAATGGCCAAACGGCTGTGAGGCGAGTCTCGGACCAGCAACTCGCGCCGGTACGTGAGAAGCTGCTTTCTCTCGGAGATCTGTATCTGTCCGGCGATCTCCAGCTTCCGCTCGAGCTGCAATGACGCCAATGGCCGTCATGCCGTTCTACGTTCTCGTGGAGGGGCACGGCGAAGTCGATGCAGTACCCGTGCTTCTTTCGCGGCTCGGGCGCCACCTCGGAGTTCAGGTTCCGTGGGCCGCCGCGCGGCGCTGGAAGAACATTCATCTGTGGGATCCGGGCCAGCAGGGGCGGGGCGGACTGCTGCGGGGCCTCGAGTTCCTTCGGTACAAGCCGAACGTGGGCGGCGTGCTGGTGCTGCGCGACGAGGACGATGAGTGTCCGAGGCGGACCGCGCCCGGAATATCGGCGCTCATCGCCGATCTCGACCTCCCTTTCAGAACTGCGGTGACCTTGTTGCATCCCGAATATGAGGTGCTCTTCTTGCCCTGCATGCATCGCATGCAGGATTTGGGATTCCCGGCCCACACGCGATGGGACGGCTCCAGCTGGGAGGCGCGGCGGGATGTGAAGAGATGGCTCAGCGGTCAGCTTCCAAGCGGAAGGATCTACAAGCCTACCACGGATCAGGAGCCGATGACGCGGCACATAGACTTCGACGAACTCGAAGCAGCTGACGTGGCTTGCTTCGGCAGTCTCGTGCGCGCGGTCCGTTTCCTCGGAGGTGACGGCCCGGCGGGCCGAGTGTATCCACCTCCCGCCGACCTCCCCGTCGACTGACGGGTTGGGGATCTACGACGCCACGCATCTCGCGACCACCCTGTCGCCGGGATGAACCTGACGCCGCGGTGAGGGCGATCACGGACTTCACAGGAAGGCCAGCGAGGGGCGCTCTGGTGGTCGTTTCACCTGGTTCGCGGCTTGAACGACGAGAACGGACAACCAATGGACGAGAAGCAACGACACGCGGCGGGCATGCGGGTTCGACGGGAGATTCTCGGTGACGCGTACGTCGACCGGGTGGTCGCCGATACGACCGACGCCAGCAGCGACTTCCAGGACCTGATCACCCGCTACGCGTGGGGTGAGATCTGGACGCGGCCCGGTCTCGACGAGCGGACCCGGCGGGTGCTGGTCATCGGCACCCTGCTGGCCCTCAAGCAGTGGGACCAGTTCACGCTTCACGTCCGGGCGGCGCTCGCGGAGGGCGGATTCACGGCCGGCGACCTGCAGGAGATCGTCCTCCAGCAGAGCATCTACTGCGGCGCCCCGGCCGCCCACACCGCCATGCGCATCACCCGCGAGCTGCTCGCCGAGCAGGACTGAGCGATCTGCCGCAACTTCCTGGCCCATGACCTCGGCGGCAGCGCTCGCCCTCGGCGCACCCGGCGCGCGATGGGTCAGACTTACCCTGACCCGCTCTGCAGCCCGAGAGGAGTTCGGGTGTGTGGGCGGTGTTGCAGACTACCGAAGCCGGCCGACCCGGTCGGGCACGCACACCGCGCCCGAGTCCTCCCACTTGTTGTCGGTGAGCTGGCGCACGTCGGTGCCGTCGGCGCGCATCGCGAAGATCTCGCCGTAGGGCTGCGGCACCGAGTCGTAGAGGGCCATCTCGTCCTTGAACCCGGTGCGCGAGCTGCTGAAGACGATCCACTCGCCGCCGGCGCACCACGTCGAGTGGGCGTCGTTGCCGCGGGCGTGGGTCAGCCGGCGCAGATCGGTGCCGTCGGGCCGGACCGTGTACAGCTCGAAGTCGCCGTCGCGGTTGGAGGTGAACAGGATGCGCGAGCCGTCGGGCGACCACTGCGGGAAGTTGCTGTAGTGGTCGGGGCCGGTGATGGCCACCGGGTCGCCGCCGTCCGCGGGCATCACGAAGAGCCGGCGCCCGCCCTTGTAGACGATGCGGCCGCCGTCGGGCGACCAGCTCGGGAACCCGTTGTTCACCTCGTCGTCCACGACCATCCGCAGGTCGGAGCCGTCGGGATCGATGACCGCGACCTGGGCGGCCGGGAGGCCGGGGCGCCGGAAGTAGCGGCCGACGGAGAGGACGATCTCGTCGCGGGCGGCGGACCAGTCGGCGGAGAACGCGCTGGTCCCCTCGCGGTGGAAGAGCGTCCGCTGGTGGGATCCGTCCACGGACATGATCTCGAGGCTCGAGTCGCTCGGGTTCGACGACTCGAGCCCGGTGGCGTCGGAGAACCGATCGCGGTACTGGCTGAAGATCATGCTGTCGCCGTCCGGCGAGAACGACACGAACGGCTCGTGCAGGAAGAGCTCGAACTCGGGGTCGGGGCTGAAGGCGGGCACCACGTGCTGGGTGTAGCCGAGGCGCTCGATGCGCTCGTAGGCCACCTGCCGGCCGTCGGGCGACCAGCTCGGGCTGCGCACCGCCCCCGCGATGACCGTCTCGACCCGACGGTCGGGATGACGGACCCTGAGGCCGCCCTGGTCTCCCCCGGCTCGGCTCACATAGCCGATGCGCCCGCCGGAGAGCCACGCCGGCGACAGCTTCGTCTCCCGCGACGCGGTGTGCTGGACGCGCTCGCCGGTGGCGACGTCCACCGAGGCGAGCTCGGTGCGTGACCCGCCGCTCTTCGCCAGGTAGGCGCCCACGGGGTCGGTCTCGTAGAACAGCAGGCGCCGGCCGTCGGCCGACCACGACGGGCTCCCCGCCACCCCGCCCGGGGCGGTGACGCGGCGCAGGCCCGTGCCGTCCGGCCGGACGACGTAGACGCCGGTCGACTGCAGATGCTCCCACATGCCGGGCTGGTCCCCGGGCTCGGCGTCCCGGTCCGACGTGAACGCGATCCATGCCCCGTCGGGCGACCAGCGCGGCCGGAAGTTGCCCGACGGGTGGTCTGTCAGGTTCGAGGCGGTCTTCGAGGCGAGGTCGAGCAGCCAGATGTCCGCGGTGCCGCGCGCCCGGGTGGAGACGAACGCCAGGGTGCGGCCGTCCGGCGAGAGGGACCCCTGGTCGTCGAACGCGGGGTGGTCGGTGAGCTGCTCGAGCCCGGTCCCGTCGGGACGGATGCGGTAGAGGTCGGCCTGCCCGTCCGGCTCGGCCGTGAACACCACCCACTGCCCATCGGGGGAAAAGGCGGGCGAGTACTCCAGCCCCAGGTCCGGGACGAGCGCCCGCGCATTGGCGCCGTCGGCGTCGGCGATGAACACCGTCATCACCGGGGTCTGATAGAGGTTGAACAGCACCTGGTGCCGGGCCGGCGCCGTGTCCTCCGCCCCGGACTGCGCTACGGGAACGGCGCCCGGCTGGGGAACGGACTGTGCCGCCGCGAACGGTCCGACGGCCAGGATCATCGCCGAACCGATCACCAGTACTCTAGTCATCTCGACTCTCGGTAGTGCCTTCATTCGACTGTTCGGCCGGGACTGTGGCCGCTGGGCTGGAGAGGGCTACAAGGCAGATGGGGCGGCTGTCTTGTCTCGCTCCTCCTGCCGGCCGCGGATGAACGCCACGTCAGCCTTGAGCGCGCCGACGTCGACCTCGACCTGGCCGAGCCGACCCTCGACCCTTCCGAGCCGGACCTCCACTGCCGCGACCGAGTTCGCCAGGATCTCCAGCTTCGGGTTGATCGCGTTCTCCACAGACTTCTGAAGCTCGGTCCGGGCTTGTCGGGCGTCGTGTCGGGAAGCGAACCACACGCCAGCCACGGTGCCGATGGCGGCGATCAGTTGCCAGATAGCGGAAGAGTCCATGGTTCGCTCCTCCTGCCTCATTCTACACGGCGAGGTGTCGGAGAGGTCGGCGAGCCCTGCTTGCGCTACCGCTACCGTTGACAACTTGCAGACTACTCCGCCCCGCGCGTCCGGGCGAGGTAGCCGATGAGGGCGTCCACGTTCTCGTCCGCCACCGGAGCGCCCTTGGCCCGCATGTCGGTCACCGTGGCCCGCCACCGGCTCTCGTCGAAGCGGGCGGTCTCGATGCGGTCGAGCGAATGGCAGATCGTGCAGGTGGCGGTGAGATAGCCGCGCGCCAGGTCCGCGTCGGCGAAGACCTCGTCGTCGACGGGGACGACGACGAACTCGCGGGGAAACGGCGTGGAGTCGGGACCGAACTCAGCGACGAGCCAGTCGAGCAGCACCGACAGGTCGTCGTCCGGGATGACCGCGCCCCTCTCCACCATCGCGCCGACGAGCTCGTGCCACCCCGCGCGGTCGAGCGCGTTGTAGGCGTAGTCGTCGATGCCGTGGCAGGTGGTGCACGAGCGGAGGATGACCTGCCGGACCGGCCCGCCCGGCAGCCGCACCTCGGGCCGGGCCGCGCGCCGGTTGCCCTGCGCCGCAGCCGGCGCCGCCGCCCCCCCGAGCAGGGTCGCCGCCAACGCCAGCGCGGCCCAGCGCCGCCAAGTGGTCCCGTTCACGTGCTCCTCATCGACAAGGCAGGTCTCCCCCGTCCTGCCGCGTCACGCCTCAGATGGACAGCCTCCCGGTGCTGTCGCCGACGCTCTTCCGCTCGATGCCGTAGAGCTCGAGGATGCTCAGCAGCAGGTTGGCGGTCCGCTCCGTCGAGTCGGGGAACACGAGGTGGCGGTTTCCCTTGAACGTCCCGTTCACGCCCCCGACCAGGATCACCGGCACCTTCTCGTGGGCGTGGCGGTGCGAGTTGCCCATGTTGCTGCTCTTGTAGATAAGCACGTGGTCGAGCAGGTTCCCGTCGCCGTCGGGGACGTTCCGCAGCTTGTCGCAGAAATACGCCAGGTTCTCGACGTGGTACCGGTTCACCTTGGCGTAGTTCGCCTTGTTGTCGGGGATGTCGCCGTGGTGCGACGTCCCGTGCCACCCGCCCTCGTAGCCCGACTCGGGGAAGCTGCTCGCGGACAGGTCGCGGCCGAGCATGAGGGTGGCCGACCGGGTGATGTCGGCCTGGAAGGCCAGCACCATCAGGTCGTACATGAGCTTGAAGTGGACGTCCTTGCTCTCGGGGATGCCGAACGGCACCTCGCCCGACAGCTCCACCTCGGGGTTGCTGGTGGCGATGCGGATGCGCCGCTCGAGCTCGCGGACGTTCTCGAGATAGTCGTCGAGCCGGGTGCGGTCGCCGGGGCCGAGGCCCTTCTTGAAGTGGGCCAGCTCGTGGGTCACCGAGTCGAGGACGCTGACGGTCTGCAACCGGCCCGCGCGCCGCTCCTCGGGGCTGGCGCCGTCGCCGAACATGCGCTCGAACGCCATGCGCGGGTTGATCTCGGTGGGCAGCGGGGTGGTCGGCGTCGACCACGAGACCGAGTTGGTGTACGCGCAACTGTAGCCCCAGTTGCAGTTGCCGCTGTTGCCGCTGGGGTCCTCGATGCCGAGCTGGATGGACGAGAGCAGCGTGTCGCGCCCCCACCGCCGGGCGATCCGCTGGTCGATGGTGACGTCGAGGTGCGGGGTCACCGCGTCTCGCTTCGGCCGCGCCCCCGACAGGAAGACGGCGCCGCGGGCGTGGTTCCCCCCCGGCTCGTCCACCGTCGAGTAGGCGGCGGTGCAGTCGAGGCCGCTGATGAGCACGGTGCGGTCGCGGAACGGCTCGAGCGGCCTGGTGATGAACGAGAACTCGAAGTCGCGGCCTTCCTGGAGCGGGCTCCAGTAGCCCGGCGAGGCGCCGTGCGGATGCCAGATGCCGACGAACCGCGGCACGGGGCTGGCCGCGGTTCTCGCGAGCGCGGTGCTCGCGGGCACCATCGCGTCGAGCAGCGGCACCGCCACCGTGACGCCGACGCCGCGCAGGAACGTACGGCGGGGAATGTGCTTCTTCGTGATGAACATCAGCGACTCCTCAGCAGCATCCGACTCGTGTCATTGCCCGTCCGCGACCGTCGCGGCGGCCGCGGTCCCGTCGGCCGGCGTCATCCGCATCCGGAACGGCGGGCTCCGGACGATGCCGAGCACGATCGACGAGAACCGGTAGTCGTCCTCGGCCGCGTCCCGGACGATGGACCGGACCACCGGCATGTCGTAGTACTCGACGCCGCGCCCCAGCCCGTAGGTCATCAGCTTCTCGGTCAGCGTGCGCACGAACTGCGGCGAGTAGCGCAGCAACGCCTGCCGCAGCTCGACCGGCCCGTCGACGGCGGTGCCGTCGTGGAGCACCGCGGACGCGTCGATCGGCGTGCCCCCTTCTCCCCCGTCCTTGAGGCGCCACTGCGCGTCGGCCGAGAGGTTCTCGAGGGCGAAGCCGATGGGGTCCATGATGCGGTGGCAGCCCGCGCACGCGGGGCTGTCGCGGTGCATCGTCATCTGCTCGCGCAGGCTCAGCACGCGGTCGGGCCCCTCCACGGTGTCCTCGAGGGCGGGCACGTTGGGCGGCGGCTCGGGAGGCGGCGTGCCGAGGATGTTCTCGAGCACCCAGACGCCCCGCTTGACCGGCGACGTGCGGTTGCTCTGAACCCACGTGACGGACAGGAAGCTGCCCTGCCCGAGCAGCCCGCGCCGGTAGTCGAGATCGTCGCCGAGCGGCACCCGCCGGAAGTGCGAGCCGTAGATGCCGGGAATGTCGTAGTGCTTCGCGAGGCGCTCGTTGAGGAACGCGTAGTCGGCGGTCAGCAGGTCGAGGACGTTGCGGTCCTCGCGCAGGACGCTCTCGAAGAGCAGCTCCGTCTCGCGGGTGAACGCCTCGCGCAACTCGTTGTCCCAGTCGGGAAACACCGCCTGGGCCGGCGCCGTCGTCGCGAGGTTCCGCAGGTACAGCCACTGCTGGGCGAAGTTCTCGACGAGGCTCGCCGACCGGGGATCGGCGAGCATGCGGCGCACCTGCCGCTCGAGCTCCGCGGGATCGCTCAGCGCGCCCCGGCTCGCGACGTCGATCAGCTCGTCGTCGGGGATGCTGCTCCAGAGGAAGAACGACAGCCGCGACGCGAGCTCGAGGTCGCCGACGCGGTAGACGAGGCCGGGCCGGTTGTCGACCGGCTCGCGCTCGACCCGGATGAGGAACTGGGGGCTCGCGAGAATGCGCCGCAGCGCCAGCTCGATGCCGTCCTCGAACGTGCCGCGCGCGCGTCCTTCGTCGTAGAACGGCATGAGGGCGTCGAGGTCGTCCGCGGTCGCCGGTCGCCGGTAGGCGCGCCTGGCCAGCGTCGTCAGGATCTCGCGGGCGCAGGGCGCCTCCTCGTCGGCGGCGGACGGCCGGCACGTGAACACTTTGCGGATGCTGCGCGAGTCGGTGGCGCGGGTGGCGTCGAAGGGCCCCTGGATGTTCAGGGCGCCGATGGCCGGGTAGGTGGTCAGCTCGCGCACCCGCCCGTTCTCGAGCGACTTGCGCTCGAAGTGCCTGGCGACGTCGAGGCTCGGCCGGAAGTTCGTCGCCACGAAGGTGGCCCCCACCAGGCGGGAGCCGGCCCTCACCGGCAGGGTGACCTCCAGGTGACCGTCCCGCGCCGCGTCCATGCCCCGGAACGCGCCCATGCCGGCGTACTTCCACCCGTGCACCCGCTCGCCGTCGATGTACAGCTCGAGCTGCTCGCCGGGGATGTAGGTGCCGACGCCGAGGTTGCGGATGGTGAAGGTGTAGTCCCCGTCGCCGGGAAACACGTGGCGCACCGCCATCCCCCCGCGGGTGCCCAGCGGCATGCCCGGCAGGTGGAGGTTCTGCGAGCTGTCGGTGCGGGCGATGTAGGTCGCCTCGGTCGGGGTCTTCCAGAACCCCACGGCCATGCGGGCGACCTTGGCGGCGGCGCTGACGTAGGTCTCGAGCAGGGTCGGCGAGATTGTCAGCGACCCCGCGATGTTGTCGAAGCCGCGGCTCGAGTCGTCGGCCGGCAGCAGGGTCGCGGGGTCGACCTCCAGGTCGAGGAGGTCGCGGATGACGTTGGCGTACTCGGTCCGGTTCAGGCGGTGGAGGATCTTGGTGCCGGGGTTCAACCCGGCCGACCCGTCGAGCTCCGCTTCCAGCCAGTCCCGGAACGCCGCGTAGTCCGCCTCGGGCGGGCGGCGCAGGCCGGGCGGGGGCATCATGCCGGCGCGCAGCTTGCGCACCACCTTCTCCCACAGCTCGGGGTCCTGGCCGACCGCGGCGAGATCGCGCCCCTCGAGCGACAGGTTCGCGGTGCGGTTACGGTCGTTGTGGCAGGAGAGGCAGTACCGCTGAACGAGCTCGCGGTGCGCGGCCGGCGCGCCGGACGCTTCGCTCCCCGGCGCCTGCTCCTGCGCCCAGGGCGCGGCGGCGCCCGCGATGGCCGAGCCCGCCATCATCACGAAACCGACGACGACGAGTCGATGCAGCATCGCCGACTCCAGAACGGCCCGAACGCACCCCGTTGGACGCGACAGGGCGCACGTGTCCTCCGTACCGTCGCGACTGCCGACAACTATGCGGGAACGACTGCCCCAATGCAAGCCCTATCCCGGGAGCCCGTCGTGCCCTCCCCGCCGCGTTCGACCGGCGATGCACGGGGCCCCGCGTCGTCGTCCGGCCCGCCCTCGCCTTCCTTGCTCCGAGGATTCCTGGAGCCCGCAGTGCCGACGCCCCGACAAGCGGTTCCCGCCATCCGGCCCGCCCTCGCCTTCCTTAGCTCCGAGAATTCATGGAGCCCGCAATTGCCGACGCCTCGACAAGCGGTTCCCGTCGTCCGGCCCGCCCTCGCCTTCTTTGTTTCGAGGATTCATGGAGCCCGCAGTTGCCGACGCTCGGCATGCGTTCTCGTCGCGCCCCGCCGCGCCCTCGCCCGCCGGCTCGTCTGCCGGTGCCCCGCGGGCGCAGTGCAAGCGCGGGCTCACCGCGGCCCCCTGCCGCCGGCCCGCCGGGTTTGTGCATCGCGGGCCAAAGTGGTAGAAGACAGGCAGGAACCGACATTCAGGCCGGGGATCCGGCCGGGAGACCGTTCATGCTCCGGACGCGCCCGACGATGCACGGATCGGTCGCGGCAGCCCTCGCCGCCTGCCTCGTCCTCGCGGGCCCCGCGGCCGGCGCCGCCGCCGCGAGCGAGGTCGCCGACGCGGCCATGGCCGGGGACGCGGACGAGGTGCGCCGGCTGATCGAGGCGGGCGCCGACGTCGACGCGCCGCAGGTGGACGGGACCACCGCCCTGCACTGGGCGGCGCGGTGGGACGATCACGAGACCGCACGGGTGCTGATCCGCGCGGGAGCGACCCTCGACGCCGCGAACCACGCGGGCTCCACTCCGATGCGCCTCGCCGCCGTCAACGGCAGCGCCGCGATGATCGAACGGCTGCTCGACGCGGGCGTCGACCCGAACGCCGCCCTCAGCCCGGACGGCGACACCGCGCTCATGATGGCCGCCCGCACCGGCCGGCCCGACGCCGTCCGGCTGCTGCTGGACCGCGGCGCCGAGGTGAACCGGGCCGAGACATGGGGCGGCACCACGGCCCTGATGTGGGCGGTGGCCGAGCACCACGCCGAGGCGGTCGAGCTGCTCATCGCCCGCGGCGCCGACGTGGACGCGCGGACGAGAATCTACCCGGTGGCCGACGCCGCCGGGAGCGAGGGCCCGGAGCCCGAGGACGCCGAGCCCGACGCCGAACCGGTGGGCTACTCCAACGGCGGGTTCACGCCCCTGCTGTTCGCGGCGCGCGAGGGTGACCTGACCTCGGCCCGCCTGCTCGTCGCCGGCGGGGCCGACCTCGGTGCGGTGGCGAGCGACGGCAAGGACGCCCTGGGCCTGGCCATCTACAACGGCAACTACGAGCTGGCGTCGTTCCTGCTCGACAGCGGATCGCCGGTGGACAACCCCGACGCGGAGGGGTTCACGCCGCTGTTCTGGGCCGTCGACCGGCGCAACATGGAGTGGAACCCGGGGTTCCCGTGGACGGTGACCGCCGACCCCCTGCCGCTCATCCGGAAGCTGCTCGACGCGGGGGCCGACCCGAACCGGACCGTCGACAAGACCCCGCGCTCGCGCCGGAACTTCGGCGGCTCGCCGCGCATCAAGTTCGCCACCACGTTCATGCGCGCGGCGTACTCGGCCGACCTCGAGCTGGTCCGGCTGCTGCTCGAGTACGGTGCCGACCCCACCATCCGGTCGAGCGACAACGAGACGCCGCTGCTGGCCGCGGCCGGCCACGGCTGGATCGACGGCTACAGCCAGGGCAAGTCGTTCCCCGAGCGGCTCGAGGTCATCAGGCTGCTCGTCGAGCTGGGGGCCGACGTCAACTGGGCCGACGACGCGGGCATCACGCCCCTGATGGTCGCCGCCAACATGGGCGACGTGGCGATCATCCAGTACCTCGTCGACCAGGGCGCGGACCTCGGCGCCCACGATCTCGGCAAGAAGAACGACGGCGCCTTCGGGGGCAGCATCGAGCCGCTGATGCCCATCGACTACGCCATCGGGGTGGGCACGTTCCGCCCCAACAACGCCATCGTGATGATGGAGGACGCGGTCGAGCTGATGACCCGGATGATGGCCGAGCGCGGCATCGTGCACACCACCTCGGAGTGCACCCTGCGCGCCTTCACGTGCGGCGACGTCGACCCGATGGCGGCGAGCCCGGCCGAGATCGAGCGGCTGCGGGCGATCCAGATCGGACACCGGGTCGACGGCATCGTGGGCGGGCTGGCGGTCGAGGACGACCCCGGCGAGGATGCGCAGGCGCCGAGATAGGGAAGGCGCAACTGCGGGCGATCCAGATCGGACACCGGGTCGAAGGCATCGTGGGAGGCTGGCGCCAGATCGGACACCGGGTCGAGGGGCATCGTGGGGGTCTGGCGGTCGAGGACGACCCCGGCGAGGATGCGCAGGCGCCGAGATAGGGGAAGGCGCGGCTGCGGGCGATCCGGATCGGACACCGGGTCGAAGGCATCGTGGGGGGGCTGGCGGTCGAGGACGACCCCGACGAGGGCGAGGAGGATGCCCGGGGGCCGAGATGGCGGAAGGCAACGCGGGGCCGTGCGCAGCCGGGACGCCGACAGAGGGCGCTTGGCCGTGAACCAGGCGCGCGGCGGCGCGAGACAGGGTCGGCGGGCCGTCGGCGCCCGCCGCCCGCTGTCGCGATGGGTTGGCGCTACTGTCGTGATGGAGAGGACGGGAGGCTTGTGATGGGCGCGAGACTGCTCGCGGCGTTGGTCGGATCGGCGTTTCTCGTGACCGGGACGGTGCATGCGCACCACTCCTTCTCGGCCGAGTTCGACGCGGACAAGCCGGTCGAGCTCACCGGCATCGTCACCAAGGTCGAGTGGAAGAACCCGCACGTGTGGTTCTTCATCGACGTCACCGACGACGACGGCGACGTGACGAGCTGGGGCTGGGAGATGGGCAGCCCCAACGGCCTCATGCGGCGAGGCTGGACCCGCAACTCCATGAAGATCGGCGACATGGTGAGCGTCGAGGGCAGCCTCGCCAAGGACGGGTCGAGCCGCGCCAACGCGCGGGTGGTGCTGCTCGCGGCAAGCGGCGAGCGCCTGTTCGCGGCGTCGAGCCAGGGGCAGACGCCATGACGTCGGGCAGAGGAACGACGGGAATCCGGACGATTCGGCGTGCAGGGGGGGACGCTCCGCGAGACGCCGCGGCCCCGTACACGCGAACGCCGGGCACCACGCCCGGCACGCAGGCCGCAAGGCTGCTCGCCGCCGGCGTCGCCGCGTGTCTCTCCCTGAGCGCCGGCCCCGCGGCAGGGCAGCCGGAGGCCGCGCAGCCCGGCCAGTCGGAGATCGCGCCGGCTGGCCTGCCGGAGACGACCCCGGCCCCCGAGCCGACGCCGCGCCTCGCCGACGGCACCCCCAACCTCGGGCGCGTCCCCGGCGAGAAGGGCGTGTGGCGGGTGCCCTACATCACCAACGCGGCGGCCGTGGTCATCGGTCCGGACGGCGAGCCGGCGGCGCCGCCCGACACGCCCGCGAGCTCGCGCGGCGGCCGGGGCGGATCCGCGGCCGAGCCGCACATCCCGTTCATGCCGTGGACGGCCGCGCTCTACGACTACAACTCGGAGAACCTGTCCAAGTACGACCCCGAGGGCTACTGCCTGCCCCCGGGCGGCCCCCGCATGATGGCGACGCCGTATCCGATGGAGATCATCCAGCTCCCCGAGCAGGAGCGCATCATCATGATCTTCGAGGGCGCCACCCACGTCTGGCGCGAGATCTACATGGACGGCCGCCCTCACCCGGAGGGCGAGGCCCTGAACCCCACGTTCCTGGGGCACTCGGTCGGCCGGTGGGAGGGGGACACGCTCGTCGTCGACGTCGTCGGCTTCAACGAGACGACCTGGATCGACTTCTTCGGCCATCCCCACACCGACCAGTTGCACGTCGTCGAGCGGTTCTCGCGGCCAGACAAGAACACCCTGCGCTACGAGGCGACCATCGACGACCCGGCGGCGTACACGGAGCCGTGGACGATCGGGTGGGACATCCCCTGGACGCCGGACGGCGAGCTGATGGAGTACATCTGTCAGGACAACAACCTGTACCTGTACCACCTGACGGACGACTTCGGGCAGCCGATCTTCGGCAACCGGTAGGCAGACACGGGCACGGAGGCCGACGAGGCGCGGTCGGGTGGGCAGCACCGGGACCGCCGGCCGCGAAGGCGCCGGGGGGCCGCGGCCCCCTACGCGAACGAGCACGACGAGGGCACGTCCGGGAGGGAAGACGGACGCCCGCGCGGTGGACGTATCCGAGCGACGCCGCCAAGCTCGACCTGACGGACGCTGGCGCGTGGACGCATCGGCGGCAGCCCCGCGACGACGCACCCGCCACGGGCGGCCGGAAGGGAACGGAACGACGAACGGCAGCGCCGCGAGCCCGGTCAGTTCCGCATCAGGGTG
This sequence comes from Vicinamibacterales bacterium, assembly GCA_965261285.1. Taxonomy (GTDB): domain Bacteria; phylum Acidobacteriota; class Vicinamibacteria; order Vicinamibacterales; family UBA8438; genus JAJEEA01. The sequence goes on from OZ253457.1 coordinate 2,954,729, forward strand.
AAGTCGCCGGTCACGTCACCCTGCGTCCACGAACCGGTGAGCACGCGGTTGTAGGAACCGATGTTCTGCAGCTCGCCCTCGACGACGTACCGCACGGCGTTCCCGTCGGCGTCCTCGTCCACCGCCTCGAAGCGGAGGGTCCATGTCGACACGTCGAGCGACGCGGTGGCGATGGGCACCGGGTTCGGGCCCGGGTTGATGGTGCCCGTAATCGCCTCGCCGTCCCAGTCGAACACGAGGAGCAGGCGGCTGCGGTCGTCCTCGTCGGGCCCCCAGTCGCCGCTCCAGGACCCCTTCAGGGGGTGCCCGTACTGCGCCGGCGCCAACGCCGCCACCGCGCCCAGCATCAGCACCGCGACCCCGCCGATCAGCGCACGGCGCGCCCCCCGCATCGTCCTCACGCTCTTCGCGGCCATCTTGGTCACCGGGATTCTCCTGCCGCCGGCCTTCGTCGACGCCGGCAAGGCCGAACATGGTAGCACCGTGGAGCCCGCGGACCCCACGGCACGCGCCCGCGCGCTTGCGCCGGGACCGCCCGGCGTCCGTCAACCGCCGTCAACCGGGAGGTGACTCATGCAGTTCCTCAAGCCCTACTCCGAGTGCATCCACGACACCGTCCGCATCGTCGCCGGCGTGTTGTTCTTCCAGCACGGCGCCCAGAAGATCTTCGGCATCCTCGGCGCCGAACAGAGCGTCGAGCTGGGCTCCCGCCTCGGGCTCGCCGGCATCATCGAGATGACCACCGGCGCCCTCATCGCCCTCGGCCTGTTCACGCCCATCGCCGCGTTCATCGCCAGCGGCGAGATGGCGGTGGCGTTCTTCATCGCCCACGTGCCCCGCGGCAGCATCTGGCCGCTCGTGAACGGGGGCGAGCCCGCCGTCCTCTTCTGCTTCCTGTTCCTGTACCTCGCCAGCCGCGACTCCGGCGACTGGAGCCTCGACCGCATGCTGAAGGACCGCAAGGGCGCGTAGCCGTCCGTGTTCGACGCTCGCGTCGTCGCCTCACCCGCTGACCGGCCGCTCCGGCCTCCACCAAGCTGGAAGGGCCGAGTTGCGCCTTCACCGCCGTGCAAGCTCCCCTGGACCAAGTCCCCAGGACATGAGTGCCTCACAGGCGCTCTGCTGGCCGTTCTACGCGGATCCTCCGCCGCCAACCCGTCGCCGCCGGCGGTCGGCCACCAGATCCGGCTACGGTCAACGGACCCCCACTCGTTCACCCCAGACAGCCCGAATTCGTCCTTGGCGCCTTTCGCTGCCAGGGCAGTCCCGTCGAGTCCACCGCCAGCCCGGCAGCCCCTCCAAGTGCATGCCGCAAGGCCAAGGTACGAGCTTGGCGACGAGCGCGAGTTCGGTTATCATCTTTACGCGAATGGAGTGGCCTCAGGCTGTTGGTGCTGTTGTCGGGATCGCTGGCGCTCTCGTCGGAATCGCTGGCGCTATGGTGGTTTCATTCTGGCGAGGCGCTACGTTCGTACAGACGATCACGAGAGCAATCACCGAGTCCGAAGAGCGGCTTCGCAGCGAGAACAAACTGCTCGGCGAGAAGATCGAAGGCCTCAAGGTCGACGTTGCAGTCCTGAAAGACGCTCGGCAACAGGCAGCAAAGTCCGGTCAGCTCGAATTCAACGCGCCGCAGCTCGCCAAGGCTGTGGCCAAGGAATTGGCGGAACACGCCCCCCGATGAAGATCCCAGTCGAATCGACGCTGCGCCAAGAAGTCGACATCACCGAGATTGCAGTTTCCATCCTGAAGGTGATGGTGAAGCCGTACAACGACCTTCTGGAGCAGATGCTGAAAGACGGGCGCGTGACCGAAGCCGAGCTAGGCCGTCTTCACAACCAGTTTCTCGAGCGCGGAGACCGGTTTGACGAGCTCCTGAAGGAGGAGATGGCACGGCGCACAGGCGCCGGAGACGCTAGGGGCGCGGGCGGCGGCGCCGGCGCTGGAAGCGGCAGCGGGGACGCTAGTGGCGGCGGCAGGAGCGGTGTCGATCACATCGATCTTATCAAGTAGCTGCGGTGCTCACGAACCACGCGCCCCCTGTCAGCGGTCACCCCCGGCTGCGACGGATGCCCCAATGCAGCAGTTTCCGTCCCGTATCACGTCGGTGGTCGACGCACTTCGGCCCGATGACTTCCGATTCCAACCCGCAACGCCCGAGCGGCCCGTCGGGGAGAGTGGGTCCCAGACGCAGACCCGTTGCGCTCCATCCCAGCCATGATGGAGGGGCTACGATTCGGGGTATCGACGCGCGCTGCAGTCGAGAGGCGAGCGGTCCGGGCTCTCACCGGGCTCTCACCCGCCTCGCTGCCGCCAATAGTCGGTGGCGCGAACGACCGCAAGATCCCCGGCTCAGGCGCGTTTGGGCTACGGGAAGGGCGCAGCAACGTAGTATCGTCGCGCGAGTCCCGGTGGCGGCCTCACAGGGGAAGTGACCATGGCTGATGTGAAGGACGCGTTCTTGTGCCTTGTGGAAGAGATCGAGGACGAGATCAATTCTCTCAAACGGACCATACGACAAAGCACGGATTCGGAGCACTTTGACGAAGCGGAAGCGGCGAGTCGGCGCGCAGGCCAAATGCAGGACATCCTGTGGAGAATAGTGGCGTTGGGGCAAGAGTGGAACACTCTATTCTCCTCTGAAGAAGAAGGCGACGAAGAAGACAAAGAAACCGAAGAAGACAAAGAGACCGAACAACCGGATTCGGGGCGGCTAGAACGCCACCTGAGAGCCAGGGAGGAAACATACTACCGGCCGATTCTGGAGGTATTGACAGACCTGGGCGGATCTGCGCGGACATCCGAAGTCGTCGAGCGGCTTCCCCAAAAAATGAAGGGAATTCTGCAAGACGTGGACTTTCGCACGCTTCCATCGGACTCCCGTTCGCAAAGATGGAGAAACTCGGCCAGATGGGCCCGCCTGACGCTGGTGAAACGGGGGCTGCTTCGCGACGATAGCCCTCATGGCACTTGGGCAATCACGGAAGCCGGCAGCAATGCGCTCACGGACGGCAAGGACGAAGTGATACGCCGCTGGACCGGCCCCGAAACGCCAACGGAACAATGACGACCGAAGGAAATCGGCGATACGACCGATAGGACCCTCAATACGACCATCGTACGCCAGCCATGGCGAGCAACGCTGTCGTCGCGGCGTTCGCGGCAGTCCGCGTTCGTGATAGCGTCCGCTGGCGCGAGCTCACTGTCGGGTCCGGCGGGAGCAGGACCCAGGCACCCGGTCGAAGCGCGCCCGGTCCCCCGCGGCTTCGGAGAACCACCGCCGTCTTCCGGGGATCGTTGGTGGCCAACGAAACGCTGGCCCGCGAGCTGTTCGGGAGCTGGCCGGCGGTCGGCCAGCGGGTGGTGTCGTCCTTCGGAGAGCCATGGGAGGTAGTCGGCGTCGTGGGGACGTCGTGTACACAGGCCCGGTGCTCACGGCGGAGCCCCAGCCCGAAGCGTTCTTCCCACTGGCTCAGGTCCGCGGCGAGAGGGGTTCGGCAGGCGCTCATCGGTCTACGTCGCCGTCCGGACCACCGGCGGCTCACTGGCGGTGGTTCCGTTCCTCCGCGAAGCCGTGGCGGCGACGGACCCTCAGGCGAGGCTCGACTCGGTGATGACGATGGAGGCGCGGGCTGTCGACCGCGGTCGCGGAGCCTCGCTTCTAGGCGCTATTCGGTCGGATCTTTCGCCGGGCTGGCCCTGCTCCTCGCCGCCCTCGGGATCTTCGGGCTGCTCAGCTACACGGTGGCGCACCGCCGGGGCGAGATTGGCATGCGCATGGCCTTGGGGGCCCGGCGCGGCGACATTCTCGCGCTCGTGGCGAGGCAGGGCGCCGAGCGCGTGGCCGTCGGCGCCGCAACCGGCATGGCCGGCGCGGCCGCCTCGAGCCGTGTTCTGGAGAGCCTGCGGCATGGTGTCGCCACCGACGACCTCCTGACGTTCGTGGCCGCTCCGCTCCTGCTCTTGGCGGTGGCCTGGTCGCCTGCTGGCTCCCCGCGCGGCGGGCAACGAGGGTCGATCCGATTGAAGCACGGTGAGTCGAGTGACGAGGGACACTCAACGGCCGACCTCGGCCAACTGTCCGGGCGGCAACGATGCAAGTGTGTCCAGAATGCGGCCGACAAGCGGCCTCAGATGAACCATGCGGTTCGACGGCGCGCGAATGACCACGATGCGAAGTCGAAGGGTACTGAGATTCTGCTGGTGCTGAAGACCTCGATCCATGCTCAACAGGGCATCGAAGGTCCCTTGGGCACGGCGGAGCAACTCACCGTTCGTCGTTCCCGACCAGCCCGCGGCCTGCACCGTGCCGACCTCGTGCCCCGTCAGCTCGGCGGCGAGAGCACGCGGCAGATTCTCGTCAAGCAGAACGCGCACGGGCCAGGACGGAATCGCGAGCCAGAACGAGCGCGGTGAGCGCCTGTTGTTTCGAGACGGAGGGGAACTGGTCGAGGAACTGGTAGAGGGTTTCCCCCCCTTCCAGATAGTCGAACAGCGACTGAACCGGCACCCGCGTGCCGCGAAAAACCGGGACGCCCCCCGAGATCTCGGGATCGCTGTGGACGACCGACGGCGTATCGGCCATACCGCCATCATACGCCATCGGTATCGCTCACGGTCGCTCCGAGGATGATGCCATCCTCCAGGATCGCCCTGAAACGCGCCTCGTCAATCACGGCCACGCCCAGCTTGTCCGCCTTCTGTTTCTTCGAGCCAGGGCTCTCGCCGGCGACGACGTAGTCCGTGTTCCGGCTGACGGAGCCCACGACCCGCCCGCCCAGGGCCTCGATGCGGGCCTTGGCCTCGGTGCGGGTCATCGCCTCCAGCGTGCCGGTCAGGACGAAGGTCTTTCCCGCAAGGGCCGGCGGCGCGTCGTCTCCCGCGATCGGCGCCTCCACGACCGGGTCCACCCCGGCCCGCCGGAGCCGCTCGATCTGCGCCCGGTTCCCCTCCGCCGCGAAGAACGTCCGGACAGATTCGGCGATGGTCGGGCCGACCTCCTCGACCGCCTCCAACTCTTCTGCCGACGCCTCGGCCAAGGCGGTCAGGCTGCGGAAGTGCGAGGCCAGGATCTCGGCCGTCCGGGCGCCGACGTGCCGGATGCCGAGCCCGTAGACCAGCCGGCCCAGGGCGGCGTTCCTGGAACGGTCGATCCCCTCGATCACCTTGTCCGCCGACTTCTTTCCCAGCTTGATGCGGACGGGGACCTGCGCCACCCGCGCGGTCTCGAGGGTGTAGAGATCGCGGGGGCTCCGGACGAGGCCGACGTCGACCAGCTTGCCAGCCAGTCCGGGGCCGATCCCGCGGACACCCGCCACGCTTCGCTGCACGAAGCGGCGGAGGGCCCGCGTGAACGCCTCGGTCGACGGGGCGTTCGTCCGCGGCGCGTCCTGCGGCGGTGCGCCCGTGCGTCTCGGCGTTGCCGCCGTCGGCGGTGTGTGCGTCGGCGGCGTGTGCAGCAGCGCCTCGTTCGGCGATGCCGCCGGCCGCGAGGCGACCGTCGGCGGCAGTGCGCTCGGGGGCGCTTGCGGCGGTGTGCCCGCGGGCAGCGCCCCCGGCAACGAGCCGTCCCGGTCGGCGGCCGACCGCCCGCGCTCCGTAGCGGACGCCAACCGGCCGGCCAGCTCCGCGAGTTGCCGGTGGGCGGGCTCGGAGAAGAACGCGCGGACCGACTCGGCGTGTCGCGGGCTGATCCCCCGTACCCCTTCCAGATCTCCGGCATCGACCGCGGCCAGCCGAGCGAGGTCCGGCAACGCCGCCGCCAGCGCCTCCGCCTTCTTCGCATCGAGCCCCGGAATCCCCAGGGCGTGCAGCACGCGGCCGGGGGTGAGGTCGGCCCGCGCGCGGGCGAGGTTGTCGACCAGCGCCGCTGCCCGGTCGTCGCCAACGGTGGCCTCTTTCTCGAGGTCCGCGAGTCGTTCCGCTTTCAGCTCATAGAGATCCGCGATCCCCTCGACCCGAACCCGATCGCCCGGTCCCCGCCCGAGCTCCGGGTCCGCCCCGCCGCCCTGGCTCCGACCGATCAACTCCCCCACCAGCCAGTCGCCGAGAACGTCGATGTTCATGGCGGTGCGATGGGCGAAGTGGAGAATCGACTCCTTCAGCCGGGCGGGGCAGCTCGCGTTGACGCAGCGCGCCACCACCTCCTCCGCCTCGCGCACCACCGGCGAGGCGCAGACCGGACACTCTGCGGGCATGCGGAACGGGCGCCGGTCGGCCCCCTCGGCCGCCACCCGCACCACCTTCGGGATCACGTCGCCGCTGCGCTCCACCACCACGCGGTCGCCGATCTGCAGGCCGAGCCGGGCAATCTCGTCCTCGTTGTGAAGGGTCGCGCGCGACACCGTCACCCCCCCGACCTCGACCGGCCGCAGCCGCGCCCGCGGCGTGACGGCGCCCGTCCGCCCCACCTGCACGTCGATGTCCTCGACCACCGTCTCGGCTTGCTGCGCGGCCGGCTTGCAGGCGATGGCCCACCGAGGCGACTTCGACGTCGCTCCGAGCCGCCGCCACAGCGCCGTGTCGTCCAGCTTGAACACGACGCCGTCGATGTCGTAGGGCAGCGTGTCGCGGCGCGCCATGCACCGGTCGCGGAAGGGCGGCAGGGCGTCGACTCCCGAGAGCCGCTCGTGCTCGGCCGCCACCTTGAAGCCGAGCCGCTTCAGGGCCTGGAGCGACGCCCAGTGCGAGTCGAGCAGCGGCTCGCCGTCCACGAGTAGCGCATAGGCGTGGAAGTCGAGGCGACGGGCCGCGGTGACGGCGGCGTCGAGCATGCGCAGCGTCCCCGCGGCGGCGTTGCGGGGGTTGGCGAAGGTGCGCTTCCCCTCTTCGAGCTGCCGGCGGTTCAGCCGGGCGAACGCCTCGCGGGGCATCACCACCTCGCCCCGCACCTCGAAGTCGGCCGGCACGCCGGCCTCCCGCAAGGCGGCGGAGTCGACCGACAGCGGCAGCGACCGCAGGGTCCGCGCGTTGGGGGTGATCACCTCGCCCTCGACGCCGTCCCCCCGCGTCAACGCCAGGTCGAGCCGGCCCGACACGTAGCGGACCGCCATCGAGGCGCCGTCGAGCTTCAGCTCGCCGACGTAGTCGAGGGTCTCGGCCCCCGCCAGCTCGCGCGCCCGGCGGTCGAAGTCGCGCAGCTCGGCGTCGTCGAAGGCGTTCTCGAGGCTGAGCATCACCGACGAGTGGGCGGCCTTCTCGACCCCTTCGCGGGGCGCCCCGCCGACGCGCCGGCTCGGCGAGTCGGGGGTGACGAGGTCGGGGAACGCCGCCTCCCACCGCTCGAGCTCGCGCATGAGGGCGTCGAACTCGGCGTCGCTGATGTCGGGGTCGTCGAGGACGTAGTACCGGTGCTCGTGGCGCACGAGGTCGCGGCGCAGGTCTGCGATGCGCCGCCGGGCTTCGTCGACGGTGGCTTGAATCGGGGAGTCGGCGGGCATCGACGCTGTCACCGCGTTCGCGAGCCGGCGGGATCCGTCACGGCGCGCTTCTCCAGCGCCGAAGCCGGATCGTGATCGGTACCGGAACGGACGGCGAGCGGCCCGGGAGCGCCGGGGATGCTATCATTCACTTATCACGATTCCACTTGCGGAGACCACCATGGGCATGTACGACCCGCTTCGAGCCTACCTGGCGGGGCACCCCGGCGACTTCTGCACGCTGACCTTTGGCGACGTCGAAGAGATCATCCGCCGTTCACTGCCGAGCAGCGCCAGACGCGCCAACAACTATAAGTCGTGGTGGGCGAATGACAAGACCCACGTACAAGCCGCGAGCTGGATGCGGGCGGGCTGGAGGACGGCCGGAAGTCCGGATCTCGAGGCGGAACGGATCCGATTCACGCGGAGCCCTCGCGGGCCCCGACCGCCGCGCACTGCAAGCGACGGCCCGTCGCAGGTGATCGTTCGCAACCTGGACGCGGAGGTCGTGGCGGAGTTGAAGCGCCGGGCGAGACGCAACGGCCGGTCCCTGGAGCGAGAGCTGCGGCTGATCCTGACGCGCGCGGCGCGACCCGACCGGGCCGCACTGCTCGCCGAGACCGACCGCATCCGAGCCATGACGGCCGGCCCGCTGGAGGACAGCGTGTCGCTGCTCCGCCAGGATCGCGACAGCCGATGACCCTGGTCATCGACGCGAGCGTCGCCTGCAAGTGGTTCTTCGCGGAGGACCTGTCGGCCGAGGCGCGGGCCCTGGCGGCATCCGACGCGTCCTTCATCGCACCCGACATGATCCTGGTCGAATGCGCGAACGCGGCCTGGCGACGAGTCCTCAGCCGGGAGATTCCACGAACGCAGGGGGAGGCGTTTCTGAAGACGATGCCGCACTGGTTCGACTCGCTGGTCCCCACGAGCGGACTTCACGAAACGGCGTTCCGGATGGCGTGCGCGCTGAGCCATCCGGTCTACGACTGCCTGTACCTCGCCCTGGCCGAACGGGAGGGAACACGGTTGATAACGGCGGATCAGCCGTTCGTCGAGCGGGTCGCCGGTTCGCCATGGAAGAACCGGGTCGAGGGTCTGCACCGAGACTGACCCCGGCCCGGGAGCCGGGTTCAGGGGCGGCGCCCACGCGGCGGTGCCGCAACATCGCCCGCCAGCATCTCGCCGACTGCCGTCTCGTGTTTCGGATCGACGGAGGTCTCCGCCAAGCGTGTCGAGAACCGCGTACGGTCCACCTCGGTCTCGACGGCCCGCGCCTCCCCCGGAACGACGATCTCGGTCCCGCCGCGCGTGACCTTCAGCCCATACTCGCCCGCGCCCAGCTTCACCCGCGTCTGCAGGCAGTCGGTCCATTTCTGCCGACGGGCGAGCTCGACTGCGGCCTTCCGCCGGCGCGCGTTCCACTCGCCGGCGAACAGCTCGGCCAGTGTCTTCGGGCGCGCCGGAGCCGGACCCAGCTCGAAGCCGGTCTCCGCCATGCGGTGGCTCAGCGCCGCCATGCGGTGCGAAACGGCTTCGGAAGCCACCGCCCCCCCGCGCAACGACAGCGGCATCGCCAGCCAGCCCGCTCGGGCGCCGAACAGCAGCGCGGCGGCCAGCCGGTCTTCGGGGGTCAACGCGTCGTGCTCGAACGCCAGCAAATCGGCGCAACTCGACCGCAGGAACAACAGCGACATCGCCCGCGGAAACGGCGTCGTGAACCGGTCGAACAGGTCGGACACCGTCATGTCGGCCAGCCCGGTCAGGGAATCGAGCGTTTCCCGAAGCTCGGCGACATGCTTCCGCAACGGCTCGTCGAGGTCCATCGACTCGCGGTCGAGATAGTCGAGAAGCCGGGCGTTGGCTTCGTCGACGCCAGCCACGCCCGCCCGCGCCGCGAGGGTGTCGACCGCACCCCAGAAGAGCCGCCGGGCACCGCCGCGGTCGACGCCGGGCAGGGCGGCTACGGTCGGCACGGGTGACGGCCCGCCGTGCATCCACTCCGTCAGCCCCGCCGCCACCGTCGCCGACAGGCCGGGCGGCGGGTCCGCCTCGAGGTCGAACGCGGCCCGGCAGGCGACCAAGCCCAGAGACTCGCGGCCCTCCAGAATCCCGCCGGGGTTCCGGTTGGCCAGAGTCCGCAGCATGGCCAGCATGCCGCCGGCGGCCTGGGTCGCTTCGAGCGGCGTCACGCGCCGGGGCGGCAAGTGCTGCGGCGGCCACGTCGGTTCCGAGGCGCGGCCGAAGCGCCTGCGGTCCACGCCGGTCTCGAAGTCGGCCAGCGGCACGTTTCCGAAGTCCAGGGCCTCGGCCCTGCACGCCGCCGCGTCATCGCGCGACGCAAACACGATCTCCTCTATGGCCGACACCGGAAGCGGAGCCGGCACGAAGATCAGCGGCGCACCGCCCGCCTCGTGCGGCCAGCGGCGCTTCTCGACGCCGCCCGGCATGGAAACCATGACCGGACCGGCGCACTTCCGCAGCGAGACGACCACCTGGCACGGTTTGAGGTGCCCGGCCTCGGCGACGGAGTGGTCGACGGCGGCCCGGCTGGGATGTCCGGTGAACAACGGTATCCAACCCGGGCAACTCTCGAGCGTGTCCCGGTAGTACTTCTCGCCCAGGCCGCTGCTCGGCAGCACCAGGCCCGCCGCGAGCATGTACAGCAGGTTCAGGTGGTTGGTGACCAGACAGCACCGCTTGGGGACCGCGCCGAACGCGGCTGCCGACCTCGAGCCTGCCGCGGCATCCCGTCGAGTGGCCGCGCGTCCGCCGGCGCTCCCCTCCCGCGGGCCGGACCCGGGCAGGATACCCAACAGGCCGGGTTGCTCCGGAGTCGTCATCCTGCTCCCCCTACACCAGATCCTTCCGCTGCAGCACGTCGGGATCGTCCGGGAGGATCTCTTCGATGCGACTCTCCACGCCACGCCGCCTGAGCAGAATCGCCCGCTCGCGGGCTCGCGCCACCATCACGTAGAACCGCTTCCTCACGGCGTCGAGATGGGTCGGGGGCACGCGGTGCCCGTCGATGTCGGCGAGCACCGCGACGTCGAACTCCAGACCCTTGCAGGCCTGGGCGTTGATGACCAGGATACCGCCCTCGTCGAAGCGGACGTCGGGCCGGTGTTGGCCGAAGAACGTCTCTATCGTCGGCGCCCCGTTGTCGAGGCCGCCGGTCGCCGCGCGCAGTCCGTTGACGTAGCGCTGCCTGACTTCGTTGCTCGGGGCGATCACGCCGACGAGCTCCGCCGGATCCCGGTCGACCCTCTTCACGATGCGCCGGCAGATGTCGGCGAACCGTCTCTCGGCATAGTCGCACAGCAACGCGGCCGGACCGGTTCGCGACGGCAGATCGACCGGCGGGCTGGCGGGGTCGCCGGTGTAGAACGCGCGCGCCAGCCTCGCGACGGGGCCGGCGTTGCGATGGTTGTGCGTCAGCTCGATGACGTCCTCGGTGTCGATGGCGAGCTCGGTCTCGATGTCCCGGCGGCTGCTGTTGTCGTCGGCAATCTGCTGGTTCTGATCGGCGGTCACGAAGAACCGCGTGAAGCCGAGTTCGACGAGGGTCCGGTAGAACTCCGGCGGCATGTCCTGGCCCTCGTCGATGACGAGGAACGGTGGGTCGGCGATTCGACGTGCGCCGGATACGACCGCCGCCACGCCCTCCCAGTCGATCGGGCGGAACGCCCCGGGTTCGACGGGCTTCCGCGGCAAGGCCTCGCCGGTGATCGCTCGGAATCGATCGCCGAGCCACCGCTGCCAGGTAGCTCCCGACAGCTCGTCCCGAAACAACTGTTCGCTCGCGCGCTTCAGAAGATGGTTGAAGACCAGGAAGACGTAGGGGTCCTTCCCGCGTAGGTGGCGGCGGGCGCGGAGCAGCGCCACGACCGTCTTGCCGGTGCCGGGACCGCCGACGATCAGGTGCTGGCTTTCCGTCGGCAGGGCCCGCACCGCCTCCTGCTCCTTGCTCAGGTCCTGGATGCCCGGCAACTCGAACCTCCGGCGTCTCGCCGCCGGGGTGCGCACCGTCTCCCTCTCCCGATCCGGTCCATCCTGAACGTCTCGCCGCATTCGAATCCCTGCCGTCCTCCGACCCGAGAGAATCACACGCGCCGCGGCGAGGCCTGCGCCCGTCCGCTGAGCTGCGCCGGGCCGGATCCGGCCTGTCCGTCCCCCCCCTCGTCCACTCCACGCGCTCAGACGCCGCCGCCGAACAACGTCGGGCCCGACCCGTCCGCCGCGCCCGCCACGAAGGTCCGGTCGAGCAACACGTTGCCGTAGGCGCAGCTCGGCTCGGGCGCGAGGGCGCAGGCATGGCAGGCGGCCCCGTTCAGCAGCCCCGGGCCGTGGGCCTCCCGCTCGCCGCAGACCGGGTCCATCGAGCACCAGCCCGCCGCCTCCACCGCGGCCGTGAGCAGCCGCAGGAACCGTCGCGGCCGCGCCTGCCGCACCAGCCCCCCGAGCGAGCCCTCGGTGTCCGCCACCGCGACGTAGATGAGGATGCCGGCCAGCGGCGGCTGGTCCGGTTCCCCGCCGGGACGGCTGTAGATGCGCTCCTTCAACGACGCCGCGGGGTAGCCGGCATGGCTCTCCAGGGCGCGGATCAGCAGGTGCGCCAGCGTGTGCAGCAACAGGAAGCGCGGCGAGACCTGCGGCGTCGTGGGCAGGCGCACGGGACCGCCGGCGAGCCGCTCGGCGAACGCCTGCGCCCGCCTGCACACGGTCTCCTCGGCCTCCCAGCGCCGCAGACGGTCTTCGCGCAGGGTGCAGAAGACACCCTCGCCGTACAGCTCCAGCGCGGGCAGCCAGCCGCTCTCGCCGGTCAGGTCGGGCGGCGTCACCGTTTCGCCGCCCAGCCGCCGGAACCCCCTGAACACCAGAATCTCCTTGAGGCGCTCGACCGCGATCAGCCGGTCGACGGCGCCGGCGATGCGCCCGGCCGCGCCGTCCAGCCCCCGCACCAGCGTCGACCACGCCTCGGTGTGGTGCGCGGTCACGAAGTCCTCGTCTTCGCGCAGGTCCGGGATCGGTTCGACGAGGGCCCGGTACTCGCTCTGCAGCAGGTCGCCGGCGGCGATGGACCGCCCGTAGAGCGGATACCCTCGATCGATCCCGGCCAGTGCCTCCTCGACCTCGTCCGGCGTGCAGCGCAGGTCCCTAGCGATGCGCCGCAACACGGTCTTCCGGTGCAGGCCGGCGCGGGCGCCGCGAAGGGCCTCCTGCCGGTCGGAGTTGCCGAACAGACGGTCGATCACCGTGCCCCGGCGGATGCGCGACTCGGGCGGTATGACCAGCGCGGTGACGGTATCCGGCGCGTGGACGCGCACGTCGTTGATCTCGAGCACCCACGCCGGTTCGTCCAGCGGTTCCGGCCGTTCGCGGAACCACGGTTGCCGCCACGCCCACTCCCCGAACGAGAAGCGCTGCGGCAGCGGCCCGGATGCGCGGCACCGCCCGCATCGAACCTCGTGGCCGCGGTCGGTCGCCACCACTTGCAGGTACGGGTCGTCCCAGTCGGCGCGGCACCGGCGCCGGCCCGGATGCCTGCTCTCGCGCTCGGGGTGCGCCAGCCGGTGCCAGGGCACGTCCGCGAGATGGCCGCAGGCGTGGGCGAGGACCCACGGCACCTGCTCGAGCCGACCCGGGCACCCGCGCCCGTCCGCACCCCCGCAGACCCAGCTTTCACCGCGCCGCCGGGGCCGCGGAGGGGGCGCCGTCCCGGCGGCGCGCCGCCACGGCCGGTAGTGCAGCAGCGCACACCGCGCGCAGCGCATCCAGCCGGGAAACCGCATGGCGGGAATCGGTTGTCCCGTCAGCCGGCCGTCCTCGATGCGCGCCACCGGCGGTGAACGCAGCGTGCCGCCGATGCCGAGGACCGCGCGCACCTGCTCGACATGCTGAATCTGGTGCTCGACCCCGCACTTCCAGGTGCGGGTGTCCTTCACCGTCACCAGGCAGTCCGGACCGCGCACCACCGCCCCGACGGCGCAGTACTGCAACAGGTGCGACAGCCGTACCGGAATCGGCTCGTCAGCCATCGCGCCCCGCTCGCGGGCCGGCTGCGCCGGGTCCCGGTGCGCCGGACGCCCCGGTGGCCATCACGCCTCGCCCGCGGAGCCGGGCGCGCGCCGGGGGCGGTCACGCCGCCCGGCATCGCGCTGCTTCACCGACAGCAGGGCGGTGTCCTCGATGTTGCGCATCGAATTGAGCGTCCTCCAGCGGCCCGGCCGCGCCCCGTCGAAGGCGCCGAGCAGGCGGTCCGCGCTCTCGTCCCGGCAATGGTAGTGCAGCCCGCGATTCCCGCGGCGGCAGCGGAGCGCCTCGTCGTGCCATTCGTCGACCAGCCGATCGAGGTGACGGACCGTGTCGTCCGCAGCATCGCCCGCCGCCCGGCGGAAACGCCGTTTCAGGGCTTCGACGACGGCCTGAACTTGCGCGCCGCCCTGTCGAAACCGCCCGGCGGCGGCGTTGGCGGTCAGGTCGTCGCAGCCGTGACGCAGGGCGATGACCAGCGCCGCGTGCAGCGCCCGCTTGCGCACCTGGTACGTGAACGGCGTCACGCTGGTCGGCTCGACGAAGCGGTAGAACGACTCGTGGTAGGGGCGGAAGTTCTCGTAGTGGGACAGGCTGCGCGCCTGGTGGCGGTAGTAGTTGGCGAAGACGAGGCCCGGCACGTCGCCGCGCCCGATGCGGCTGCTCGCCTGGATGTACTCGGCGGTGGTGAGCGGTTGGCCGTTGACGATCATGGCGGCCAACCGGTCGACGTCCACGCCGACCGAGAGCATGTTGGTCGCCAGCACCGCGTCCAGGCAGTCCGGCGCGCCGCGCCGGGCGGCCAGCCGGTCGAAGGTGCGGGCGTTCTCCGCCGCGGACGACCGGCTGGTGAGCTGGGCGACGGCCGGCTGGCGGCGACCGGCGGCGACCGCCGCGGAAGCGCCGGGCGGCTCCGGCGCCCCGGCCGCGCAGGCCGCCTGCGCCCGCTCCGCGTCGAGACGCTGGAGGAACGTGCGCACGTCGGTGACGAAGGTGTTGTGGCTGGCTCCGACGCCGCGAAGGCTGCCGTGGTAGACCACCAGCGTCCACCACGCGTCGAGCAGGTCCTCCGCGTCGGGCTGGTCCTCGAACACCGCCCCCGGCGCCGCCAGCAGGACGGCGGCGAGAGGCGCCAGGCAGTGCTGCCGGTCGAGACCCGGCGCCAGGTAGCCGACGTACAGCCGCCCCGGCCGCGAGCGGTCGGCGCGGGCGAACCACGAGTCGTCGGGGGACAGGCCGGGCGGCGGAAAGACGGCCATGTCGCGGCCGTACAGGCGCCGCACCTGGTCGCGGGCGGTGCGGATGGTGGCGGTGGAGGCGATGTACTTCGGGCGCACGCCGCGGCGTTCGAGCACCGTGTCGACGGCCGCCTCGTAGACCCCGGCCACCGACCCGAGGGGCCCCGCGATCAGGTGCAGCTCGTCCTGTATCACCAGCTCCGGCGGCCGGCGCCCGCCGCGGCCGAAGAACGCCGCCGCGCGCTCCTCCCAGGCCAGCCGCGCGAACTTGTCGATGGTGCCGACGAGCAGCGTCGGCGGTCGCTCGTACAGCGCCTCGTCCACCACGCGGCAGGGCAGCGGACGCCCGTCGCCGAACGCGCACCCGGGGTTGCCGCACAGAAAGCCGGACTCCCGCGGGCCGGCGCGGTAGCCGTACGGCGCGGCGAACGGTCGGCCGCACCAGGGACAGGCCTGCAGCCCGGGGAGGGGGCCGCCGCCGACGGCGACGCCCGGCGCGCACGCTCGATCGCCGTCGCCGGCCGGCGGGGCGGCGGTCTCCGGCCCTGCCCCGACCGATCCCGCGGCGGGACCGGCCTGGCGCGGCGCCGGCTCTGCGACCTGCTTCGCGGCCTCATCGAGGGTGTTGGGGCTGGCCGCCGCCCCCACCCACAGCCCGGCCGTGATCGGCTCGTCGCCGAGCGGCGCGGCGCCGAGCCGGCGCAGCCGCTCGAGGGCGCAGACGATGCGCGCCGCCCGCTCGAACTGCTGCCGCGTCAGCAGCCGCAGGGTATAGCGCATGAGCACCGCGGTGCCGGCGCCGGCTTCGCCGTACCGCAGCCGCCGCCAGACGATGAGAAAGGCGATCAGACCCAGGTAGGCCTCCGTCTTGCCGCCGCCGGTCGGGAACCAGATCAGGTCCAGCACGTCCCGGCACGCGTCCCGTTCGTCGAGGGTCGACTCGATGACCGCCAGCAGGAACGCCAACTGGAACGGCCGCCAGCGGTAATCCCGCACGTCCCGGTCCCGGCCCGCGGCGATGTCGTGCTGGCGCATCTGGTCGAGCATCGCCTGATTGGCCAGCCGGAACGCGAGGGCCGCGTCGTCGTCGCGGCGCAGCCTCTCCACCCCGCCCCGCATCCGTTCCTGGGCCGCGTCCATCCGCGCGCAGATGCGGTTCGCCGCCGCCCGCTCGCCGGCCGCAAACCGGCGCGCCGCCGCGCGCTGCCGACCGACCCACGCGCCATAGGCGGCTACGAAGGTCTCGAACCGGGGGAGACACTCCGGGAACGTCTCCTTCGCCGCGATGTCCTGCATCACCAGCACGCGGTCGTCGACGCCGTCGACCTGCGTCGTCACCAGCGGCACGTCCACCGCCGGCATGCACGCCGACCGGATCCGCGGCGGCCGGCCCGGCTCCAGCGCCCAGTCGGCCGCCGCGCCGTGGCCGATCGCGTAGATGTGCGTGTCCCGGTACCGGAGCTCGATCTCCTGTTCCTCGTCGGTCAGCAGGGCGGGGTCCACGCGCGGGTACTCGGCCAGCTCCCCCGCCTCGACCTCGCATTCGAGACGAGCCTCGAACAGGCGCCGTTCAGCCCGATCCGTGCCGGGCGGCGCCTCGGGCCGACGGTTCGCGAAGACCACCGTCAAGATGTGCCCGCCCCCGTACGGCCGGCGCCGCACGTCGACCTGTGCGTCCCATGCAGGCGTTGCGGCCCCCTCGGGGCCCGGAGGAGTCGTCGGAGAGACGTTCGAGAAAGTGGCCGTCACGAGGTCGCCATCCCGATACGGTCGGCGGCGCACGTGCCGTCTCACGCCGACCGGCGCCTCGGCCTCGCCGTCGGGCCAGATCAGACCGCATTCGAACGGCGTACGCTCGTAGCGCGCGCGGGACCCGCCGCCGTCGTCCGTTCCGCCGCCGCCGGGATGATCGCCCTCCCGGTGGGCCACGAACCGGCCCGACGGGCCGCGTTCGCGCACCCGCCGGTAGCTCGCCGCAGACGCGGTGACGCGCAGGCGCGCATCGCCGCGCACGTAGAAGGACACGCCGACCGAAGACGGGGGCACGTAGCGGCGGCGGCCCACCGGCCGCGCCGCAACGCCGCCCGGCGCCCCTTCGGCGTCGACCGGCGCGTCATCGTCCTCCTCGTCGTCCGGCACCGCCGCCGACTCGGACCCGTGCGCTTCCCGCGGCTCCGCCGGTCGCCCGGCCGGAGCGTGCCGGGGTTCGTCCCCGTCCTCCTCCGGCTGCGCGGGATCGAGCCCGGTCATTCCCCAACCGGCCGGATCGACCGGGTGCAGCACCCCGGCCGGGTAACGTTCGACGGGCGAACCGCGCAACGAGCCGGAACCCGCCGGACCGACGAGCTGGCCGCGCACCCAGTCGAGCAAACGCCGTCGCTGAACGCGGAGACCGGCTCCGGCCGATTCCCTTCCCAACGCCGCCGCCCCATCGCGCTCCGGCCCGTCGCCGCGCCCGCTCCCGGTCCCGGCCGCCACGCGCTCCGGGCCGTTCGGGTCGACGCCATCGCGCTCGGGCTCCCGCTGGACCCGGTCCACCGGGCTCCCGCCGTTCTTGGGGCAATGCGGGGTCGTCATCACGGGGCCGTCGTTTCAGACGTGGAGCTCCGCCGGCGGGCGTTCGACGAGGCCGGACCGCGATGACCCGAGCCTTGACCCGAGGACGAATAGAATCGTATTCTAGCCGTCATGAGCACGACCGTGCATCTTCCGGCGGACCTGCTCGCCGCCGTGGACCGCGAGGCGCGGGGGCGCAAGCTGAGCCGGAACCGCTACATCATCAACGCCCTCGAGCGGGCGCTGGCGACCGAGACCTCGTGGAGCGCCAGGTTCGTCGAAGAGCTGGCGGCGGCGCAGGCCGATGGCTCGGGCGCGACCCTGGAGGACCTTCGCGGCGCCGTCGCGGCGCACAGGACGAGGAAGGGGCCGCCGGCGCTTTGACCTACGTGCTCGATACGAACACGCTGTCGTTCGCCCTCGCGGGCGACCCGGCAGTGTGCCGGCGCATGCTGTCGGAGTCGCGTACCGACGTCCGGTTGCCGCAGCCCGCGGCGGCGGAGATCGAGTACGGCCTCGCACGCCTGCCCGCGTCCAGGAAGCGCGACCGCCTGATCGAGCGCTTCCACGTGTTCCTCGCGGAAATACCCCGCATGGCGTGGACGGACGCGGTGAGCCGGGCGTTCGGTGCGGCCAAGGCCGACCTGGAACGCCGCGGCGTCCGGATCGAGGACTTCGACGTCGCCATCGCCGCCCATGCGCTCGCCGGCGACGGCACCCTGGTCAGCGACAACGTCGATCACATGCGCCGCATTCCCGGTCTTCGCGTCGAGAATTGGCGCAGGCACGATCCGGAGATGCCGCGAAGCCGATAGCGACGCGCCGACGGCCGTTCGGCCGCCTTCTGCCGACTCTCACCGACCGAGCAGGTTGCGGTGCACCACCGCGACCCCGTGCATGTACCCGCCGAAACGCGCGAAGCGCGCGTCGGCGGCGAGGAAGATCTCCTCCCGCGCCGCCTCGTCCCGGCCCCACGCCTCGTGGTAGAGCCCGCGGTAGAGGTGGGCATAGAAGCGGGCGCTCGCCTGCACCCCGGCCGCGGCGAGGACCTCCTCGGGAGTCATCCGCCCCCGGAACATCTCGTAGATCTCGGGCATGGGCCGACGCCGGTCGCGCCCCACCGGCAGCAGCGCCTCGAGCGCAGCCTCGGGCGATTCGCCGCGGGCGACGCACAGGAAGTGCCACGCGGCGTTCTCGACGTCGTTGGGGTTGACGATGCGGTGGTCCTCGAACTGCCGGCGGCAGTCGTCGTAGCGTCCCGCGTAGTAGAGGGCGATGCCCCGCTGCCAGAACTGGGGGGCCGCGTCGGGGCGCGCCCGCGCCACCTGGTCGAAGCCGGCCACCGATTCGTCGATGCGGCCGGCGAGGAAGTCGGCCTCGGCCTGACGCATGATCTGGCCCGCCGTCTGGGCCTCGACGGTGGCGACCCCGGCCACGAGCGTCAGGGCGGCCAGCCCCACGCGGGACATTGTCGGAATGCTCCTCGGCATGTTCTCACCTCAATCCTGACGGCAGGCGCCTGTCCGTGTTGCGGCGCGGACTGCCGGGCAGACAGTATACGCAGGCCGTGCGCGGGCCGGCATCCTGCGGCACCCGGTGAGGCGGCCCATCACTGGTCAGGCTGGCTATTCCGGTGTGTACCCCGGCGGCGTCGCCTCTGTCTCGTCGTGCCTCCTCGCCGGTGAACCCACCCCCGACCTGCCGACCGGCCGCCGCCCTTCGAGAGAGAATCGACCGGCCCCGACTGCGCCCGCCGGCCGCGCTATAATCGGCCGATACGTCGTACATGTGCCGCGGGGATCGTCCCCGCGGACGAGAACGAGAAGGAGAGCAAGCAATGAAGAAGATGCTGCTGTTGGGCGCCGTGCTGCTCGTGGGCTTTGCGACCGGCACTCCCGCCGAGGAGCAGGTCGCCGACATGACCTTCTTCCTCACCAGCGCCGGCCCCGGGGACGGCGCCAACCTCGGCGGCCTCGCAGGGGCCGACGCCCACTGCCAGTCGCTGGCCGCGGCGGTCGGGGCCGGAAGCCGGACGTGGCGGGCCTATCTGAGCACCACCGGCGAGGGCGGCGTCAATGCGCGGGATCGCATCGGCACCGGTCCGTGGCAGAACGTCGCCGGCGTCGTCGTCGCGCGCGACGTCGACACGCTGCACTACGAGAACAACCTGACCAAGGAGACCGTGCTCAACGAGCAGGGGGGGATGACCCCCGGCCGGGGCGACAGCCCCAACCAGCACGACATCCTGACCGGGTCGTACCTCGACGGCACCGCCGTCATGAGCGACGGCGACACCACCTGCGGCAACTGGATGTCGAACGCCGACGGCGAGGGCAGCGCCATGGTCGGTCACTTCGACCGCACCGGCGGCGGCGCGAACCCCAACTCGTGGAACTCGGCCCACGGCTCGCGCGGCTGCAGCCAGGCCAACCTGCAGGCCACGGGGGGCAACGGCTACTTCTACTGCTTCGCCCTGAACTAGAGCGGCCACCGCGCGCCGGCGACCCCGTTCGCGCCGTCCGCGGCGGGCCACCCGCGACGCGGTAGTGCACTCCCAGCGCCCGGGCGAATCGGTTCCGAGCCGGATCGCCCGGGCGCTCCATCGCGTTTCTTCGGCTTCATCGCGCGCGCCACACGGCAAGACAGCGCCGTCAGCGTCCCGGTCCGGTTCCGATGCCCCACTCCCCCCCCCGCCCGCGGTCCCCGGCTCCGGCCAAGCAGGCGGCAGACTCGCGTCCGCGGGCAGGATCCGCACCCGCGCTCCGCCACGCTCCCGCGCTCCTGCTCCTCGCCGCCTCGGCCGCGCTCGGCGCCGCCCTGGCCCTCACCGCCGAGCGGCCGGTCCCGGAATCGGAGGTCGCCGACCGCCCCGTCCAGGTGACCGCCGACGGCTACGTGTCGTCGGACACCTGCCGCGCCTGCCACCCGTCGGAGTACGAGAGCTGGCACGGGTCGTACCACCGGACGATGACCCAGGTCGCGACTCCCGACACCGTCGCCGCCGACTTCGACGGCGTGCGGGTCGACGCGGTGCACGGCAGCCCGATGCAGCTCGAGCGCCGGGGCGACGAGCTGTGGGCGGAGTTCGACGACCCCGGCTGGGAGGGGCCGGACGCCGAGCGCCCCCGCATCCGGCGCCGGGTGGTCATGATGACGGGGTCGCATCACCAGAACGTCTACTGGTACGCCACCGGGCACGACCGGGGCCTGAACGTGCTGCCGGGGGCGTATCTGCTCGACGAAGAGCAGTGGGTGCCGCGCAGCTCCCTCGTGCTGCACCCGCCGGGGCAGTCGCTGGCCATGCTCGACGGCCACTGGAACGCGGTGTGCATCGTGTGCCACACCACGCAGGGGCGCACCGCCTTCGACACGCCCTACCGCTCGCTGCCGTTCGTGGAGCAGGCCGTGGACACCACCGCGGCGGAGTTCGGCATCGCCTGCGAGTCGTGCCACGGCCCCGCCGAGGCCCATGTCGAGGCCAACCGCAGCCCCCTGCGGCGCTACGCGCGCCACCTCGCGGGAGACGGCGACCCGACCATCGTGCAGCCCGAGCTCCTCGACCCGGTGCGGTCGTCGCAGGTGTGCGGGCAGTGCCACAGCGTGTGGGAGTACTACGAGCCCGAGGACGAGCGGCGCGCGAGCCGCGAGGGGCTCCCCTACCGCCCCGGGGACGAGCTGCGCGACACGCGGTTCATCGTCCAGCCCGCGGCCGACCGCACCTCGGCCGACATCCGCGCGCTGGTCGCCGCCGACCCCGAGTTCGTCCGCGGCTCGTTCTGGCCCGACGGCACCATCCGGGTCTCGGGCCGCGAGTACAACGGGCTGCTCGACTCGCCCTGCTTCCGCGACGCGGAGGCCCCGGAACGCACCCTGAGCTGCTTCTCGTGCCACGCCATGCACAAGACCGCCGACGACCCGCGGACCGTCGCCGAGTGGGCCGACACCCACCAGGTGTCGTCGGGCATGGACAGCGACGAGGCGTGCCTGCAGTGCCACGAGCCGCTGCGCGCGGACCCCGCCGCGCACACCCGCCACGCCCCGGAGTCGGCGGGCAGCCGGTGCTACAACTGCCACATGCCGTACACGAGCTACGGGCTGCTGAAGGCGATACGCAGCCATACGGTGGGCAGCCCGTCGGCGGCGGAGACGGTGCAGTTGGGGCGGCCCAACGCCTGCAACCTGTGTCACCTCGACAAGACCCTGGCGTGGACCGCGGAAGCGCTCGACGAGTGGTACGACATGCCCGTCCCCCCGATGCGGAACGGCGACCGCACCGTGGCGGCGGGGCTGCGCTGGATGCTGGCCGGCGACGCGGGCCTGCGCGCCCTCACCGCCTGGAGCATGGGCTGGGGGCCGGCCCAGGCGGCCTCGGGGACGACCTGGATGGTGCCCCACCTCGGCGAGGCCCTCGGCGACCCCTACGACGCGGTGCGGTTCATCGCCGCCCGCTCGCTGCGCAGCCTGCCCGGCTACGCCAACCTCGACTACGACTTCGTCGGTCCCCGGCAGGCGCGCGTGGACGCCGCGGTGCGGGTGCTCCGCGAATGGCGGGCCTCGCCAACCGCCCGCCTGCGCCGCGAGCCCGAGCTGCTCGTCGACCCGAGCGGCGAGCTGCGCGTCGACGCCATGCGGCGGCTCTTCGACGCCCGCGACCGCCGGCCCCTCTTCCTCCGAGAATAGTGGCTCAGCGAACCGGCCGCGGCGTCGACTACCCGGGCCGCCACCTCCGCTTCGGCTGGTGGTCGCTCCTGGTCTTCCTGTCCGTCGGCTTCGTGCTCGAGCTGCTGCACGGCTTCAAGGCGGGCTTCTATCTCGACGTCACGAACGAGACGCGGCGGCTCATGTGGACCCTGGCCCACGCCCACGGCGCCCTGCTGGGCCTCGTGCACGTCGCGTGGGCGTTGTGCCTGCGCGCGTTCCCCGACCTCGGGGACGGAAACCAGCGGGTCGTCTCGCTGTGCCTGATGGGGGCGAGCGTGCTGTTGCCGGGCGGGTTCTTCGCGGGTGGGGTGCAGCTCTACGGCGGAGATCCGGGACTGGGCATCATCGTCGTGCCGGCGGGGGCGGCCTGCCTGGCGATCGGGGTGTTCCTGACGGCCCGCGCCACACGGAAGCTCGGGTAGCGGAGCGCCGACGCCCTGGTGCCGGCGGGGGGCGGGGTGCCTGGCGATCGCGGTGTTCCTGACCGTCCGCGCCACCCGGAAGCTCGGGTGGCGGAGCGCCGGCGTCGGCGCTCCGCTACCCGCTCTGCGACGACGACTACTCGCCCGCGGTCACCGTGATCTCGACGTCGGCGTGCGAGATCAGCATGGCGTCGCTGACGAAGGCGCGCAGCGTGTAGTCGCCCGGCTCGTCGAGGGTGACGGTGGTCTCGAACGTGCCCGACGTCCAGCCGTCGCCGTCCATCCCTTCCGCCCATTCCTGGTAGCCGTACGGCTCGAACTCCGCGTCGGCGGGCCCGCGGTACACCGCCCACAGCACCGAGATGTGGTTCCGGGTCGGGGCCGGGCGGGTATAGCTCGGGATGTTGTCGGGAATCTGCGGCGCGCCGGGCGGCGGCACCAGCGTCGGGTCGCGGCGGCGCCGCTGGATGCTGTCGTCGCGCTCGGCGACCGGCTTCGGCAGATCGTCGTCGGTCACCCGGGCGGTGAGGGTCACCGGGGTCCCCACCGCGACCGTATCGTGGCTCGCCTCGACGCTGACCGCCGGGTGGATGTTCGCGTACAGCTCGTCCACGCCGCGGCCGAACTGCGTCCGGGCGTTCGACGTGATGGTGTTGACGTCGATCTCCCACTCGGGCTGCAGCCAGCCGTAGGCCCGCTGGGTGCTCCCCTGCCGGGTCACCTCCCAGATCAGCTCGGCGTCGCGGGGAAAGTCCGCGGGCACGTGCACGTCGAACTGGTACCGGTTGGTGCGGGGATAGAAGTAGGTGGGCTGGCCGCGGTCGGGGTCGCCCGGCGAGAAGAAGTTGCTCTCGCCCACCGGCACGTTCGGCCGCTCGCGGTAGTTGCGGTTCAGATAGCCGTAGTGGAACTGATAGCTCCCGTCCTCGTTGCGGGTCCACCCCTCGAAGATGGGCTGGATGTCCTGCCCCGAGTTGAAGCGCTGCTGGGGCTGGGCCACGATGGGCACGTCGCGGCGGTTGACCTGCGCCGTCGCGCTCGCGGCCGCGGACAGCACCAGTACCGCCCCCAACCCACCGGCGAGCCACCGTCGCACGGCTCGTCGACCTAGAAGCTGCATGCTCACTTTCGGTTCCCCTTCTGCTGCTTGAAAAAAGCCCTCTGCGGGAGCCGCGGCGGCCTCCGCAGAGGGCATGGGTCCAGCCCGAGAATCGTCGCCTGCGGCTACGCTCGCCGCCCGACCGAGCGTCCCCGGGCGTCCGCGCCCATCACGACGCAGATGCCCGGCAGAACGCGAAACCGGTCGCCGCTAGTCGTTGTCCGCGTTCCGGGCCTCGAGCTCGGCCGCGTACTCCTCCTCGCTGAGGTCGTGCCAACTGATCCAGGCGAAGGCCATCTCGTCGACGGTGCGGCTGCCGCCCCCGGTCCAGTTCTTCGGGTCGTGGTTGCCGCGGTTGGCCTGGGTGTTGTCGTGATAGCTGATCACGTGCAGGGTCGTGCCCGCCGGGTACACCGGCTGCGCGGCGTCCTCGTAGTTGTAGACGATGTGCCAGTTGAAGTCGAAGTTGGCGCAGTTGACCATCTCCGTCGACCCGTTCGGGTAGATCAGCTCCAGGCACTGCCGCGTCCCCAGGAAGTGCATGTGGGGCTGGAAGCCGGTCAGCTTGCCGGGCAGGTACATCTTCTGGTAGCCGTCGTGGCGGGTCACCTGGCCGGCCGGGATGTCGAGCTCGCCGGCCTGGCCGAGCTGCCGCGAGTAGAGGATGTGCTCGGGCTCGTAGTCCTCGGGATAGAGCACGAAGCCCAGATCCGTCTGGTCGGTCACTTCCTCGCCCACCGAGTGGTAGTGGAAGCTGAAGCGCACGCGCGCGTCGCCCGGGAACAGCCGGCCCGTGCCGTCGGGATACACGTCGGCGTTCTTGCCGACCGCGTACTCGTTCAGGAACGCGTCCTCGGAGCTGTCGTTGAGCAGCGCGTCTGGATCGGTCACCGCGTAGGTCAGGGCATGGTGCACCACCCGCAGGTCGCCGGCCCGCGTCTGGATGGCCTTGATGTAGCGGTCCTCGGGAATGCCCGACGGGACGATGTAGTCGCCCCACCAGTCGCCCGCCTCGGACGGCACGGTGTGCGGCGGCGAGGTCACGATGACGTCGGGCTCGATGGTCCAGGCCCCGAACTCCTGGAACTCGACCGCGGCCGGCGCGTCGTCGGGATTGCCCCGCGGCGCCCCGTTCTGCACCCAGTTGCTGACGGTCAGGATCTCGTCGTCGCTCAGCGACTTGTCGTCCTTGAAGCTCTGCACGCCGACCTTGGGGTCGATGTGCCACGGGGGCATCTCGCGCGCCTCGACCTTGGCGCGGATGGACCGCGCCCACGGCCGGGTCTCCTGGTAGGTCATCAGCGACATCGGGGCCATGTTGTTCGGCCGGTGGCACACCTGGCAGGAGCGCTGCAGGATGGGCTCGATGTCCTTGTGGAACGTCGGGTTCTCCGGCGCCTCGGCCGCGGCCAGGGCCGGGACCATCACCGCTGCTGCCGCCAGACAGCCGAGCACGAATCTGGCGCTTCTCATTCCCCTCACCTCCATGAGTCCCATTCGCCGAGCGGGCGGCCGGACGCACGGCTCGCCCAAACGTTGACGCGTATCGCAGCAGTTTAGCGATCCGAACGCCGGCTGTCCACCAGTAATCCCCGTCGTGGGCACCCTTGGAAGGGGCCTCCCGCCGCGGCCGACCGGCGGCCGAGGCGAGGTTCTCTGCCGCGAGCTGAACGAGGCATCGGGGAAGCGCGATCTGCGAACACGACGCCCCGGTGAGGGTCCGGGCCAGATACATCGCGACCCGGCGCGGCAACGCGATGCCCCGCGAGTGGTTCCGCGCCTCCACGCGACCCGCACGCGGCGCCGCGCAGCTCGCGAGCGCCGCCCGGCCCGCCCCGGGAATCCCCTGCTTCGACTCGGCTGGCCCGGTGGGGCTGCTAGGATCGAGAGGATGATCTCGGACAACGCGCCGCAGAAGCGGACCGTCGAGGTGCTCGGCAAGCACATGGCGTATGTCGAGGCGGGCCGGGGCGACCCTGTCGTCTTCCTGCACGGCAACCCCACCTCGTCCTATCTGTGGCGGAACGTCATGCCCCACGTGGTCCCGCTGGGCCGCTGCATCGCCCTCGACCTGATTGGCATGGGCGATTCCGACAAGCTGGACGACCCGGGGCCGGAACGCTACCGCTTCGTCGAGCACCGCCAGTACCTCGACGCGGCCCTCGCCGCCCTCGGCGTCGAGTCGAACGTCGTCTGGGTGGTGCACGACTGGGGGTCGGCCCTCGGGTTCGACTGGGCCAACCGCCACCGGGACGCGACCCGGGGCATCGCGTACATGGAGGCGCTGGTCCGTCCGGTGACGTGGGCGGAGTGGCCGGAGGCGGCGCGGCGCGTCTTCCAGGGGTTCCGATCCGAGGCCGGCGAGGGAATGGTGCTCGAGAACAACGTCTTCGTCGAGCGGGTCCTGCCCGGCTCCATCCTGCGGCGGCTCACCGAGGCGGAGATGGCCGCCTACCGGGCCCCCTACGCGGAGCCCGGCGAGTCGCGACGGCCCACCCTGACCTGGCCCCGCGAGATCCCCATCGACGGCGAGCCCGAGGACGTCACCCGCATCGTCCGGGACTACGCGGCGTGGATGGCCGAGAACGACCTCCCCAAGCTGTTCGTCAACGCCGACCCCGGGGCGATCCTGACCGGGGCGCAGCGCGAGTTCTGCCGCGGCTGGCGGAACCAGGAGGAGGTGACCGTCCGCGGGCGCCACTTCATCCAGGAGGACTCGCCCGACCAGATCGGGCAGGCGGTGGCCGCCTTCGTCCGGCGTCTCGGGGCCTGACGGCCGACGGGGTCCGGCCGCGGCCGCGCGCACTTGGGGTGACGCCTTGCAAGTCACCCACCTTGACGAGAACGAGATCTTCCGAATCCTCGGCAGGTCAGGCCGTCGGCCTCGCACCTGCCGACCGGTCAACTGTTCATCGCGCGTCCGGCTCGCGGGAGATGTCGGGCGGGCTGGGCTCGGCCCCCAGCTTGCGGAGCAGGGCCGCGGTGGTGTCGGACTTGATGAAGTTGCCGCCGGTGTGGATGCCCTCGGCGATGACGAGCGGGGTCCAGCCGCGGTGGTTCTTCGCGTTGACGTCGGCGCCGCGGTCGACCAGGAACTGCACGATCGAGTCGGCCCGCTCGCGCCAGGCGGCGCCGTGGAGGGCGGTGTCGCCGGCCTCGTTGGCGGCGTTGACGTCCGCGCCGAGCTCCACCAGCAGGTGGACCGCCTCGAGGGCCTCGGGCTCGGGCGACCGGGTGATGCCCGGCTCGTGCCCCACGCCCGCCGCCATCATGAGCGGGGTGGTGCCGTTGCGGGTGGGAATGAAGGGGTCGGCGCCGTGCTCGAGGAGCAGGCGCATGACCGCGGTGTCGTTCGCGCGCGCCGCGATCAGGAACGGCGTCCCCTCGGTGAGGTTGCCCAGGTGGCCCTTCACCTTGATGCCGAAGCCGGGGGTGCCGTTCGTGCGGGCGTCGGGGTCGGCCCCGTGGTCGAGCAGGGCGCGGACCGTCCGCAGCCGGTCGGGAGCGTGCAAACCGCCGAAGATGCTCCACTGATTGCCCTCGGCCACCCCGTTCGAGAGGTCGTTCAACTCGGTGTCCCACTCGCCCGCCGCCCAGTGCAGGGGGGTGTAGCCGGGACCGACGTTGGGGTCGGCGCCGCGGCTCAGGAGCAGCTCGACGTAGTCGACGTGGCCGCGAATGGTGGCGACGACGAGGGCGCTGGTCCAGTCGGCGGACACCGCGTTCACGTCCGCCCCGGCGTCGAGGAGGACCCGGGTCACCGCCTCGTGGGCGTCCCGCGCCGCGAGGAGGAGGGCCGTATAGCCGGTGGTGGTCCGGGCGTCGACGTCGGCGCCGTGCTCGATCAGGGCCTCGACGACGTCGATGTGCCCCTCCCAGGCCGCCCACATCAGTGCGGTCTGCCGGTGGTGGTGCTCGCTGGCGTTCACGTCGGCGCCGGCCGCCACGAGGCGGTCGACGGTGTCGCGCACGCCGCTGCGCGCGCAGGTCATCAGCGCCGTCTCGCCGTTCGCCTGGGCGGCGCCGGCGTCGGCGCCGGCCGCGAGCAGGCGCCCCACCATCGTCGAGCTGGCGTTCGTGCAGGCGAGGGTGAGCGGGGTGACGCCGTACTGGTCGGCGCGATCCACGTCGGCCCCGGCCGCGATGAGCAGATCGGCGATCTCCGCGTCGTCCCACTGCGCCGCCCAGTGCAGGGCGGTGACGCCGTCCGGCCGGCTCGCGTTCACCGACGCGCCGTCCGCCAGGAGGGTGCGAACCGCCGCGGTGTGCTGCTGGCGGGCCGCCTCGACGAGGGACAGGTCGTCGGCGGGGGCGGCGCCGGCGAGCGGGGCCGCGACGAGCAGGCCGAGCCCAACGCCGATAACCGATCTGCTGTTGATGCGCATCGTCACATCCTCCGGCAATTCGCCCCGGCCCATGCCGCGGCTGACTCCGCTAGCGGCGGCCGACCACTGTGCTGCCGGCTAGGCAAAGGCCACGCTGCGGCGCCGCCTGCCCGTCCGCCCAGCCCGCGCAAGTAAAGCCTGCGCCGTTCCCGCGGCACTACTCCTCCAACCGGCGATTTCCGCCCGCGGCCCCGACGGCCGCCCCGCCGCCGCACCGACAAGCCCCGAGGACTCGGCCCCGGCGAGCCGGATTGCCGACCCCGTCGGGCTCGGCCGTTGCCAAGGCGCCGAGTCCTGGCCCCGACGTCGTCTCCCGCGGCCCGGCGGGCCGCCCGGAAGTCTGCCCCGTCCTGCCTGGCAGACTCCCGGCAGTTCCCTACACGCCGGACACGATCGGCAGGTCGCCGGTCGCGTCGCCGAGCCGCTCGGCCGGGATCCCCATCTTGCCGAGGACCGTCAGGTGCATGTTGGCCAGCGGCGTCCCCTCCGGCAGCCGCACGTGCCGACCGCCCTTGATGGTGCCGCCCCCGCCGCCGGCGAGGACGACGGGCAGGTCGAGGGGATCGTGGGCGTTGCTGTTCCCCATGCCCGCGCCGTAGATCACCGCCGAGTGGTCGAGCAGCGAGCCGTCGCCGTCCTGGGTCGCCGCCATCTTCTCGAGGAAGCGCCCGAAGATCTGCATGTGGAAGGTGTTGATCTTCGACAGCTTCGCGAGCTGCTCGGGCCGCTGGCGGTGGTGCGAGGTCGGGTGGTGCGGGTCCGCGACCCCGATCTCGGGGAACGTGCGCACGCTCTTCTCGCGGCCCACCAGGAAGCTCGAGACGCGGGTCAGGTCGGCCTGGAACGCCACCAGCATCAGGTCGAACATGAGGTCGGCGTACTCTTCGAACGCGGCGGGGACCCCGGCCGGCTGCACCACGTCGGGCAGCTCGCGGTCACTCTGGCTCTCGGCGATCTGGATGCGGCGCTCGATGTCGCGCACCGAGTCGAGATAGCCGGCGAGCTTCGAGCGGTCGCCGCGGCCGAGCTGCCGCTGCAGGTCGGTGATCTCGGCGCTGACCGAGTCGAGGATGCTGCGGTCGCGGCGCAGGGCCCGCAGCCGGGCCTCGGTCTCGGTGGTGCCGACGGCCCCGAACAGGTGCTCGAACACCGCGCGGGGGTTCGTCTCCATCGGCAGCGGGGTGTTCTTGTCGCTCCACGCGAGGGTGGCGCTGTAGGCGCAGCCGTAGCCGTCCTCGCACTGCCCGGCGAGGTCGTTGGCCTCGAGCGACAGCTCGAGCGAGGCGAGCTGGGTGTCCTCGCGCAGCTCGCGGGCCGCGAGCTGGTCCATCGACACGCCGACCTCGAGGGTCGCGTTCGTGGTGCCCGACGCCTTCATGGCGTGCGCCCCGGTGAGGAACGCGGCCTGGCAGCGCGAGTGGTCGCCGTCACCCTCGTCCAGCCACTGCTTGGCCTCCTCGTTGGCCATGCCGCTGAGGACCAGCACCCGGTCCTGCACCGGGGCCAGGGGGGTCAGGATGGGGGTGAGCTCGAGCTTGCCCTCGGCGGCGGGCACCCAGTAGGGCATGCTCATGCCGTTGGGCACGTAGACCGCCCCCATGCGCTTCACCGGACGCGCCGCGGTGAGCCGCGTGGCCTGGAGGGCCGGCACCATCCCGTCGAGCAGCGGCAGCGCCACGCTCGCCCCGAGCCCCCGCAACACCGTCCGGCGGGACAGACAACTCTTGGTGATGAACATCAGACACTCCTCATCGCATGCTTGCGGCCGGCCGTCCTTCATTCAAGTGAACCAGCACCATCAGACCAAACAAGACCCACCCCACTGGCAAACTGCGCCTGGCCAACCCTGAAACCCCGCCGGTCGGGGACGCGTGTCACGGTGCAACCACCGCCGCCCCAGCGTCTTGCGCCCTCCTCATCTGGAACGGCCGGCTCTCCACGATGCCGAGAACCAGCGACGACCACCGGTGGTCGTCGGACGCCGACTCGCTCAGGATCCGCCGCACCGCGGGCATGTCGTGGGCCGCGACGGCGCGGCCGAGCGCATAGGTCAGCAGCTTCTCCGTGACGGTGCGCACGAACTCGCCGCGGCGCTCCAGCAACGCCTCGCGGAAGTCGGCGGGCCCGGTGAACGCGGTGCCGTCGGGCAGCAGTCCGGAAGCGTCTATCGGCGCCCCGCCGTCGTCGTCGCGCCACTGCCCGATGCCGTCGAAGTTCTCGAGGGCGAAGCCCAGCGGATCCATCCGCTGGTGGCACGAGGCGCAGGCCGGGCTCCGCCGGTGCTGCTCCATCTGCTCGCGGATGGACGCCCCGTGGCCGGCCGCGGCGGTCTCCTCGAGCGCGGGAACGTTGGGCGGCGGGGGCGGCGGAGGCGCCCCGAGGATGTTGTCGAGGAGGTACTTGCCGCGGACCACCGGCGACGTCCGCGTCGCGTAGGACGTCACGGTCAGGATGCTGGCGTGGCCGAGCAGCCCGGCCCGCCGCGGGTCCGGCATCCGCACGCGCCGGAAGTGCGCGCCGTAGACGTTTCGAACGCCGTAGAAGCGCGCGAGGCGCTCGTTCAGGAACGTGTGGTCCGCCGTCAGCAGCTCGACGAGGGGACGGTCGTCGCGCAGTTGGTGCTCGAGGAACAGCTCGGTCTCGCGCCGGAACGCCTCGCGCAGGTTGTCGTCGAACTCGGGGTACGCGCTCGCGTCGGGATCGACCGCCCTCAGGTTCCTCACGAACAGCCACTGCCCGCCGAAGTTGCGGGCCAGCACCGCTGCCCGCGGGTCGGCCAGCATGCGGCGCACCTGCGCCCCGAGCACGCCGGGCTCGCGGAGCGTGCCGGCCTCCGCCGCCTCGAGCAGCTCGTCGTCGGGAATGCTGCTCCAGAGGAAGAACGACAGCCGCGAGGCCAGCTCCAGGTCGCTGATGCGGTAGACGCCGCCCGCCTCGACCCCCACGGGGTCGCGCTCGATGCGGAACAGGAACTGCGGCGACACCAGCAGGCGGGCCAGGGCCTCCTGGATGCCGCGCTCGAAGCCGCCCTCGCTCCGGCCGGCGTCGTAGAACGCGAGCAGCGTGTCGACGTCCGCGTCGGTGACGGGCCGGCGGTAGGCGCGCCGGGCGAGACCGCCCAGGATCTCCCGCGCGCAGGCCGCTTCCGCCTCCGCGTTCTGCCCGTCGGGCCGGCAGACGAAGATGCGCCGGCGGCTCGCGGTGTCGCCCGGGCCGGTCGGGTCGAACGGACCCTCCAGCCGCACGTAGTCGACGTCCATGCGCGGCGCTTCGTAGGTCGAGCTGGTGTGCCGGGGCGGCAGCAGGGTCGGGGGCGGCCCCTCGGTCAGCACGCTCTTCCTGACGAAGGCGACGCCGAGGGTGTGCATGCCGGCCGGCGCCTCGAAGCGCACCCGCAACGCCTCGTCGGCCGTCAACTGGTAGCGCGACGTGCGGTAGATGCCGGACCCGGTGCACGCGGGGTCGTCGATGGCGTCCGCGCACCCGCCCCCGATGGTGAACCGGGTGATCCGGACCCCGTCGAGCAGCACGTCGATCTCCTCGCGGGTGGCGATGGCGCGGATCTGCGAGTTGGTGAAGTTGCGCCCCAGGCGGACCTGCACCTCGTACTCGCCGTCGAGCGGGAAGTAGTGGCGCACCGCGAGCCCGCCGCGGGTGCCGTAGGGCAGATCCTCGCCCATCCGCTCGTCCTGCCGCAGCCCGCGCGACACGCGAAACGTCTCGACCGCCGGCCCCGCCGACGGGTCGCCGACCGCGAGCTGGCTGATGCGGCGGGCCGCGAACAGGTAGCGGCCGAGCAGGGTCGGCGACATCGAGAGGACCTCGGCGATGTTGTCGAAGCCCTGGTCCGACTCGTCGGGCGGCAGCAGCGCCTCCACGTCTATCTCGAGGTCGAGGAGATCGCGCACCGCGTTGCCGTACTCGAACCGGTTCAGCCGGTGGTCGGGGGGACGCCCGGGGTTCGGGCGGGCGGCGGCGGCCGCGTCGAGCTCGGCCTCGAGCCCCGACACGAAAGCGGCGAGGGTCGGGGCGTCCGGGCGGCGCCGGCCGGGCGGCGGCATCGCGCCGCTGCGGACCTTGCGGACCACCTTCTCCCACGTCTCGGCCCCCGCCGCAACCTGGTGAACGTCGGCGCGATCGAGCAGCAGGCCGGCGGTGCGGGTGCGGGCGTTGTGGCAGACGACGCAGTACTCGTCGAGGAGGGCGCGGGCGTCGGGGGCCGGGACCTCGGCGGCGGCGCGGGGTTCCCCGCTCGCGACCCCGGGCGCCTGCGGGGACGCCTCGGCGGGGGCAGCCGCCGCGAGGCCGCCGGCCGCAAGGCACAACAGGATGCACGCGCCGGAATGGAGTCGCGCCGGTCGGACCATCTCGCCCTCCTGCCGGCCGCGTGCGACGGGGCCCGCCGGCGGCGGACTCGCCCGACTGTACACGACCTCGCGGCGAGTTTAGGCGGAGCGCGCCTCGGCGTCAAGGGTCGGAGCGCATCCGGGTGCACGACACCATGAGCGCACCGACACTTGTCGGCACGGCCGCGATCGCCTCGAGGCTCATCACGCTGAATCCTGCGCCCGGACGAGGTGGACGACAAGGACGGCGGCCGGCCGAACCGGCGAGTTGCGCACCCGGGCGTCCTGAGCGATCATGGGCGCGTTCGCATGAGTCAACCGCCCGCAGGGAGGGTCAGATGCGCGATCGTCGCCTCGGACTGCCAACCTTGGCCATCGTCGTCGCGGCGGTCGGCCTGACGCCGGCCCCGGCCGCGGCGCAGAATCAGGGTACGGAACCGGGTACCGGCCCGGCCTGGACCCTGCCCCGCCTGCCCGACGGCCAGCCCGATCTCCAGGGCTTCTGGACCACCCAGACGTTCACGCCGCTCGAACGGCCGCGGCACCTGGGCGACAAGGCGTTCTACACGGAGGAGGAATGGGCCGCTCTGCAGGCCCAGCTCACCGCGGAAGGGGTCGACCCGCTGGCCGGGAACGTCATCGGCATCGAGGACGCCGAGGAACGCGAGCAGCGGCTCTACCAGGACAACCGCGATCCCAGCTACGTCCACTACGACAACGAGCTCTGGCTGCGGACGCCGGTCCCCAAGGGCCTGTCGACCCGCCGGACCTCGCTGATCACGGATCCGCCCGACGGCCGCATTCCCGCCACGGTCCCCGAGGCCGAAGCGCGGGCGGCGGCGCGGGCCGAGGCGCGCCGGGGCGTCGACCCGTTCACCGGGCACGAGACCCGGCCGCTGTCGGAGCGCTGCATCGTCTGGCCCCACAACGGCCCCCCGATGCTGCCGCCGGCCTACAACGACATCCACCAGATACTGCAGACGCCCGACCACATCGTCATCTTCACCGAGCTGAACAACAGCCTGCCCCGCATCATCCCCCTCGACGGGCGCCCCGCCCTCCCCGACTCGATCCAGCTCATTCCGGGTGACTCCCGGGGCCGGTGGGAGGGCGACACCCTGGTGGTGGAGAGCGGGAACTTCACCGACAAGACCCGCTTCCGGGGGTCGTCGACCGCCCTGCACGTGACCGAGCGGTTCACCCGCGTCGACGCCGAGACGATCCGCTACGAGTTCACCGTCGACGACCCCACGACCTGGGCGCAGCCGTGGAGCGCCGAGATCCCGATGGTCACCACCGAGGGGCCCATGTACGAGTACGCGTGCCACGAGGGCAACCACGACATCCGGCACATCCTCGAGATCTACCGCAACCTGGAGCGCCAGGCGGCCGAGGCCGAGAAGGAGGCCGGAAGGTAGGACGCGGCCGGACGGCCGGGACGCGCCGAGGCCGCCCAGCAGGGCGCAACCTGGTGCGGGAGGCGGCCGAGGCCGAGAAGGAAACAGAGGCCGGAAGGTACGGCGCGGCCGGATAGCCGGGACGCGTCGAGGTCGGGTAGCGGGCGCAACCGGAGAGCGCGCGACCCGGCAGCAGGTTGGATAAGGGGCGACCCGCGGGCAGGTGGTGGGACACGGCGGCGACCCGCGGAAGATCGAGTCTGGCGGCGAGCCGCGGAAGAGTGGACACAGCGTGACGACGCGCAGAGTGCTCGCGGCGGTGTTGGCGCTGGCCCTGCTGGCGGTGGCCACCGCCGCGTCGGCGCAGTTCGGGTTCTTTCGCGGCTACCGCCTCTGGGGGCGAGCCGACCTGCCCTACGACGGCCGGCTCCATTTCGTGCGCCTGCGCTGGACGGGAGGCACCTACGGGACGCGGCCGCAGGGGATGGGCGTCAACTTCTGGCTGCACGAGTTCCCCGACGCCGAGGCCAACATGATGTCGGTGGTCGGCGAGTACACCGCCGCCGACGCCCGCACCGACGGCAGCCTCGCCCTCGCCCTCGACGACCCCGAGCTGTTCAAGCACCCCATCGCGATGATGTGGGAGCCCGGGTTCTGGATCATGACCGACGCCCAGGCCGCCTCGCTGCGCGCCTACATGCTGAAAGGCGGCTTCGTCATCTTCAACGACTTCGAGACCCGGCAGTGGGAGAACTTCGAGGCCCAGCTCAGGCGGGTGCTCCCCGACGCCCAGCTCATGACCCTCGACGCCGGCCACCCCATCTTCAACGTGTTCTTCCGCGTCGGCAAGATCGACACCCCCAACCCCTACAACCACCACCTCCGGGGGATGACGCCCGAGTACTTCGGCGTCTTCGAGGACAACGACCCCAACGGCCGGATGATGGCCGTCGTCGCCTACAACACCAACCTCGGCGAGTACTGGTGGCTCGCGGGCCGCGGTCTCCTCCCCATCGAGGCCGAGAACACCGGCTTCCAGATCGGCGTCAACTTCATGCTCTACGGGCTGACCCACTGACCGGCTCCCGTCGGCGATGTGCTAGCATCTGATGCATGCGCACCACGCTGAGCATCGACGACGATGTCCTGCACGCGGCCAGGGAACTGGCGCGGCGGGGCGGAAACAGCGTCGGAGCGGTGATCTCCGAGCTTGCCCGGAAAGGGCTGAACGGTTCGCCGGTCGACGCGGTCCCGGAGGGCGATGGCTTCTGCGGGTTCCGGCCGTTGCCCAGACGCGGCAAGCCCGTCACCAACGAGTTGATCGACCGCCTGCGCGAGGACGGGCCGTACTAGCCCGCCCATCGTCGCCGGGCGACCTCGCGGTCGCCTTGGAGTTTCGCTGACGCGAGCTTCTGCGTCGTGAGGATGACCGCCCAACCACCCTCCGGCAGTCCGCGCCGTGCTGCGACGCAGACTGCTGCCCCCGAGGTCGACTTGCGCGCACTGTTCGACGTCAACGTCCTGCTCGCCCTCCTCGATCGCGATCACGTCCTGCACGAGCGGGGCCGACGGTGGTTCGAGCAGGAGGTCGGCCACGGCTGGGCGTCGTGCGCCGTCACCCAGAACGGCTTCATCCGGGTCCTGAGTCAGCCGGGCTACCCGAGCCCCGTGTCCACCCGGACCGCGACAGGGCTTCTCGCCACGGCGACGGCGGCCCACCATCACGAGTACTGGGGCAGCGAAGTCTCGATTCTCGACGAGACGCTCTTCGATCATTCTCGAATCCACGGGCCGAGGCAGCTCACCGACGTGTATCTGCTCGGGTTGGCGGCACGACACGGCGGGCGCCTCGTCACCTTCGACCAGACCGTCGCGCTGGCCGCGGTGAGAATCGCGGGCCGGGACAACCTCGTTGTCCTGTAGACATGCGGCGGACGCGCCGCCATTCGGAGAGTCGACCATGGAGACCCGGACGACGATTGCTCTCGCCGAAACGGCCCTCTTCCGCCAGCAGTGCTACGTGAACGGCGCGTGGACCGACGCGCGGAGCGGCGAGGTCTTGAAGGTCGATGACCCCGCCACGGGCGAGGTCGTCGGCGCCGTCCCCGCCTTCGGCCGCGAGGAGACCCGCGCCGCCATCGAGGCCGCCGACGCCGCGTGGCCGGGGTGGCGCTCGCGCCCCGCGAAGGAGCGGGCGAAGCTGATGCGCCGGTGGTTCGAGCTGATGATGGCGCACCAGGAGGACCTCGCCGTCCTGATGACGACCGAGCAGGGCAAGCCCCTCGCCGAGTCGCGCGGCGAGATCGCCTACGCGGCGTCGTTCGTCGAGTGGTTCGCGGAGGAGGCGAAGCGCGTCTACGGCGACGTCATCGACCACCCCCTGCCGGGCCGGCGCATCGTGGTGCTGAAGCAGCCCATCGGCGTCGTCGCCTCCATCACGCCGTGGAACTTCCCGGCCGCGATGATCACCCGCAAGTGCGCCCCCGCCCTCGCGGCCGGCTGCCCCGTCGTCATCCGCCCCGCCTCGCAGACGCCGTTCTCGGCCCTCGCGCTGGCCGAGCTCGCCGACCGGGCGGGGATGCCGCCGGGGGTGGTCAACGTCATCACCGGCCCGTCCCGGCCCATGGGGGCCGAGCTGACCTCGAACCCGACCGTCCGCAAGCTGTCGTTCACCGGGTCCACCGAGGTCGGCAAGCTGCTCATGTCGCAGTGCGCCTCGACCGTCAAGAAGGTCAGCCTCGAGCTCGGCGGCAACGCGCCGTTCATCGTCTTCGACGACGCGGACCTCGACGCGGCGGTGGCAGGGGCCATGGCCTCGAAGTACCGCAACGCGGGACAGACCTGCGTCTGCGCCAACCGCGTGCTCGTGCAGGACGGCGTCTACGACGCGTTCGCGGCGAAGATGGCCGGGGCGGTGGCCGCCCTCAAGGTCGGCAACGGCCTCGAGGCGGGGACCCAGCAGGGCCCCCTGATCGACCTGCGGGCGGTCGAGAAGGTCGAGGAGCACATCGCCGACGCCGTTGGGAAGGGCGCGGCGGTCGCCGTCGGCGGGAAGCGCCACGCCCTCGGCGGCAGCTTCTTCCAGCCCACCCTGCTGACCGGCGTCACCCCCGCGATGGCGGTGGCCCGCGAGGAGACCTTCGGCCCGCTCGCGCCGCTGTTCCGGTTCTCGACCGAGGACGAGGCGATCCGCATGGCCAACGACACCGAGTTCGGCCTCGCCGCCTACTTCTACAGCCGCGACATCGGCCGCATCTGGCGCGTCTCCGAAGGCCTGGAGTACGGCATCGTGGGGGTCAACGAGGGGATCATTTCGAACGAGGTGGCCCCGTTCGGCGGCGTCAAGGAGTCGGGCATCGGCCGCGAGGGCTCGAAGTACGGCATGGACGACTTCATCGAGATCAAGTACCTCTGCCTGGGCGGCATCGACGGCTAGGAGCCCCCTCCCTCCATCTTCAACGCGTGCGCGCTGAGCCGCGCGCACGCGGCCGCTCGGCGTAGACCGCTTCCTCGAAGCCGGCTCCCGCCCCATGCAGCCGGGCGACGCTGTGACGTCGCGGTCGCGGCGGCCGCGTCCCGACCTCGGAGAGGCCCGGCGGCCACCCGGCACGGCCCCGGCGGACGCCCCGAAGCCGAGCTTCTGCGGTTCATGGGCGCCCCGTGACGAGCGGGGACACAGCGTCCATGCTCAACACGCGCGACCGGCGGGGTAGGCTGGTATGATCGTGCAGGACGGTTCGCCGAAGGGAGCACAGGATGTCCAGGGTTGAAGGGGCACGGCCGGCACCGACTCGCCCACGCGAGCTTCGGCCCGCGCGACCACTAGCTGGCCGGGCAGCGGAGGAAGAGTTGAGCGAAGAGGCAATCCGTGCCATTGAAGAGGGGCGCGCGGACCATGACGCCGGCCGCACCTTCACAATGGCCGAGATCAAGCGCGAGTTGGGAATCGATTCCTGAACCGCTTCGCCCGCGCGTTCGCGCCCCTTGTTGCACCAGTCACGGTCGTCTGTACGCCTCGCGCCGATGGAGGATGGCATCGATCTCGATGGCGCCTTCGTCTACCCGCCTGAAGAACACCCGCCAGTCGCCGATCCGGAGACGAAGGTCCGTTCGAGTCTGTACCCGCTTGACATCGCCAACACCCCGTTCGGCGTACTGGTCGATGCCGGCAACGATGCGGGTACGCGCTGACGCGTCGACCCGACGCAGGTCTCGGCGCGCTCGGGCGGAGAACACCACGCGTGTCTCAGCCAATGCTTCTACCCTCGCTGAGTACCGGGGGCGCGGATGGGCTGGACGCCTTGCACATCTAGGCCTCGACCGTGATCTTGATGTTCGAGGGGTCGACGCCGAATGACCGCGCGAGTCCTGCCTTTGCTTCGGCGATAGTGAGTGCCCTTGCGTCTTGGGTGCTCGTGGCGACCGCCCGCGCCGCGATCGTGGCCGGCGACTTGGCCGCCGGCGCGGCGACCTCGGTCAGCCGCACTCGGGCAATCGGTGCGTTCGCGATCCCGGCGCCAGCGCCGACCAGCGTTACCGGATTCCTCGCCTCGTGCTCGTAGAGCGCAATCCACACGCCCCGACCGGGCGGAATGCTGTGACTCGCGTTGCGACGAGCGTGATAGGCGCGGTCGAAGCGGCCTCGCAGCTCTTCGGCATCGATCATGTGTATCCGAGCGCATTGGGGATCGCCAGGGTCCAGGGACGCGACGACAACCACGTCCACGTCGGACAGGGTCGCCCACTGTGTGTCGTCTCTGGTGCGCGGGAACGCGAGGCATTGGTCTTGTGTCGTCCGGATTGCGGCGAGCTTGTCCTCGCCGCCTCTGGCGATGCGGCGGATACGGGCGTTCCCATAGCCGCTGACCTTGGTCACACGCCATCCATCTCTCTCTAGTACCTGGATGCATGCATCCACCAAGAGTCGCCGAGTGCGGGTTTTCTCCGAGCCTCCGACATCGGTCATGGGGCACCCTCCACGTTGAGGTATACCTTACCAAAAACACAGGAAGACTTCAAGAGAGTAAATCTTCTACAACTCTTGACTCCTACGCCCCCCCCTGGCGCTACGCCGTTGCACGCAACGCGTCGCTCGCGGGTCGGCTGAAGGTGCGGACAGGTCGACGGGGAGACCTCGTCCATTGTGCCCGAGGAATTGGGGCCGTCGTCTCCGCGTCGAGCTCGCCCGCGAGCTGATTCGGCTTGTCGAGATCGACACCCGGCCCGGCAGCCGAGGGATGGCCCCCTGGACGGGGTCGACGACGACCTGACGGTCGAGAGATCCGTTGCGACGGCTCGGTATACCGTTAGAATCGCCTTGATCGACAATGTCCCGAGGGAGGGTCGGATGAGCCACCGTCATCTCGTCTCGTTCGCAACGCTCGTCGTCGTCGCGGCGCTCGCGTCGGCTCCCGTTGACGCGCAGAGTCAGGATCGGGAAGCGGCAGAGGTTGAGGCCGCGTGGACCATGCCCCGGCTCCCGGACGGGCAGCCGGACCTGCAGGGCTACTGGACGACGCAGACGTTCACGCCGCTCGAGCGGCCCGAGCGGCTGGCCGACCAGGAGTTCCTGTCGGAGGAGGAGGCGGCCCTGCTGCAGGAGCAGTTGACGGCGGAAGGGGTCGACCCCCTGCGGCGCGACGCCGTCGCCATCGAGGACCCGGACGAGCGGGAGGCCGCGCTCTACCAGGAGAACCGCGACGCCTCGTACGTCCACTACGACAACCAGGTGTGGCTGCGCACGCCGGTGCCGAAGGGCCTGTCGACCCGGCGCACGTCGCTCATCACGTACCCGCCGAACGGCAGGATTCCCCCGATGACGCCGGAGGGCGCGGCCCGGGTGGAGGCCGACGCGGCGATGGCCCAGGTGTTCGACGGCTACGAGACCCGCCCCTTGATGGAGCGCTGCGTCGTCTGGACGCACGAGGGGCCGCCGGTGCTGCCCCCGGCCTACAACGACATCCACCAGATATTCCAGACCCCCGACCACTTCGTGCTCTTCACGGAGCTGGCGACGAACCCGCCGCGCATCATGGCCCTCGACGGGGGCCCGGGCGTTCCCGACACGATTCGCCAGTTCGCCGGCGACTCGCGCGCCCGCTGGGAGGGGGACACGCTGGTCGTCGAGACCGACAAGTTCATCGCCCGGCGGAACTACCGAGGCTCGAACCGGCACCGGCAGGTCGAGGAGCGGTTCACCCGCATCGCCGAGGACACCATCCGCTACGAGTTCACGGTCACCGACCCGACCACCTGGACCAGCCCGTGGAGCGGCGAGGTGCCGATGGTCCGCATCGACGGGCCGATGTTCGAGTACGGCTGCCACGAGGGCAACCACGACATCCGGCACATCCTCGAGATCAACCGCAACCTGGAGCGGCAGGCGGCCGAGGCGGCGTCGAGGGGAGACTCGCGGTAGGAGCCTGCGCCCGATGACCGGGCCCCGGATTCGCATCGGCACCAGCGGGTGGCACTACCCGGGCGGGGCCGGGGCCTGGGACGGCGTCTTCTATCCCCCGCGCGGGCGCCGCCATCGGCCAAAGGGATTCGACGAGCTCGCCTGGTACGCCGAGCACTTCGACACCGTCGAGGTGAACTCGACCTTCTACGGCGTGCCCCGCCGCGCCGTCACCGAGGCCTGGGCGGCGCGGACCCCCGACGACTTCACGTTCTCCGTCAAGCTCTACCAGAAGTTCACCCACCCGAAGATGTTCGCGGCGGCCACCGGCAGCAGCGAAACCGGGGTGGACCGCGGGGACGTCGAGCGGTTCCGCGAGGCCGTCGCGCCCCTCCACGCGGCCGGCAAGCTCGGGCCCCTGCTCGCGCAGTTCCCCGCCAGCTTCCGCAACGACACCGCCGCCCACGACCACCTCGCGTGGCTCGTCGAGGCGCTGTCGCCCTGCCCCGTCGCGGTCGAGCTGCGGCACGGGAGCTGGAGCGACGACGTCGCCGGCACCCTCCGCCTGCTGAACGGCCTCGGCGCCGCCTGGGTGCAGATCGACGAGCCGAAGTTCCGCCTGTCCATCGCCCAGAACCGGCTGCCCAACGTCGAGAGCTTCTACTACATGCGGCTCCACGGCCGGAACGCCGCCAAGTGGTGGCGCCACGACCGCGCCGAGGAGCGCTACGACTACCACTACT
This sequence comes from Vicinamibacterales bacterium, assembly GCA_965261285.1. Classification (GTDB taxonomy): domain Bacteria; phylum Acidobacteriota; class Vicinamibacteria; order Vicinamibacterales; family UBA8438; genus JAJEEA01. Next base: position 2,995,464 of record OZ253457.1, read on the forward strand.
CGGCCGCCGAGCTGCGCCCCTTCCGCGACACCGCCGACGCCGCCGCACGGCTCGTGAAGCGGCTCTACCTCTACATGAACAACCACTTCGCCGCGAAGTCCGTGGCCAACGCGGCCACCCTCAAGCACCAGCTCGGCCTGGAGGTGCCCGGCACGTGGCGCGGGGAGATGGTGGCGCGCTATCCGGAGCTGGAGGGAGTGGTCAGGACGACCTCGGCGGCGGCGCCGCTGCTGCCGATCGGCGGACCGGCGGCGCGAGAGTGAACGCTGGACGGGATCGCGCTCGGCTTCGTCGATGCGCTGGAGGGTGCGTGCGCGCACATCGCCCACCATCCGGCGGCGGGTTCGTCGCGCCACGCCCACGAGCTGAACCTCCCCGGTCTGAGGGCCTGTCGCCTCAAGCGCTATCCGTATCTGCAGTTCTACGCGGAACGCGACGACCACGTCGACATCTGGCGCCTGCTCCGTGCGGAACGGGACATCCCGGCGTGGCTGTGGGAGCCGCAAGACCCTTGATCTCGCCTGCTGCGAGGCGGCGCGGCTGCCGCAGCCGTACACATCAAGGTCGTTTGCGGCTGCCCCCGCTGCTGGCGTCGATCGAGGTCGAGCTGCGCGGCGTCGTGCAGCGGTGGGTGGCGCGTGATGACGGGCGAACCGGCGGCTCATGATATATTCCAAGGAGATATATCGCGATGCCGATGTCATCGGCTGAACTTCCCGAGAGAAGGACGTGCGCATGAGGAGAAGCACCGGAGAGACGGATGCCGGCGGCGGCGACGCCGGGAGGGTCCGCGCGGGCGCGGCCGACGCCGCGCCCGCGGGCCCCGCACAGCGGAGGACAGGGTCGGCCGCGACTCGCAGAGCCGCCGCGAAGCCGGGAGCCCGAACCGCGAAGAAGGAGATCCGAACCGCGAAGAAGCGGATTCGAACCGCGGAGACGGCGGCTCCCGAACCGCGCGACAGCCGCACGTTCGCCCGCGTGTTCATGTCCGGGCGCTCGCAGGCGGTGCGGCTGCCGAAGGAGTTCCGCTTCGACGTCGACCGCGTGCTCATCCGGCGGGAAGGGCGCCACGTGGTGCTGAGCCCCCCGTTCAAGGACTGGGAGGACTACTGGAAGAACGGCACGCGTTTCACGGACGACTTCTACGAGGTGATGGAGGAGCTGGACCGTGACCTGCTGCCGTTGGAGGAACGGGAGTCGTTCGATTGAAGGCAATGCTCGACACGGATACCTGCATCTTCCTCCGCAGGCGGCCGGCCGGTTTCCGGCCGCGGCTGCCGATCGGCGACTGCGGCATCTCGGTCATCGTGCTGGGGGAGCTGGCATGGGGCGTGTCGCGCTCGCGCCGCATCGAGGAGAACGAGGCCGCCTTGCGCGACCTGCTCGCACACCTGCAGGTGGTCGATCTCGACGCGGAGGCGGCTCGGCAGTACGGGCGGTTGCGCGCCCATCTGCAGGCCATCGGCCAGCCGATCGGCCCGAACGACCTCTGGATCGCGGCCCACGCCCTGGCCCGCGACGTGCCTCTGATCACGCACAACCTGTCCGAGTTCCGGCGCGTGCCGGGCCTGTCGGTCGAAACCTGGATGACCGCCAGGAAGTCTGCGCCGTAGAACGGTGCAGACTCCCCGGCAGGGGTTGGTTGGGCGCCAAGCGGAGCCGAAGGCGCGATTGGCGGGCCAGGCCACTGCCACGCAGGCCGGCGTGACGATCACCGCAGGCCGACGATGCCCCTGACCGAATCGGCGAGGGCGGGCGCGTCGTAGCCGACGCCCTCCTTGAAGACCAGCGTCACGTTGCGGATCTCGGCCGGGCGGCGCACCGGGTCGCCGTCGATGACGATGAGGTCGGCGAGCTTGCCGGCCTCGACGGAGCCGAAGCGGGCGTCCTCGCCGAGGACGCGGGCGCCGTTCAGGGTCATGACCTCGACGACCTCCTCGGGCGTGAACCCCGCCTCGAGCAGCAGCTCGTAGTTGCGCTGGTCGCCGTAGCCGGGCAGGGCCCCGCCCATGCCGGTGGGGTCGACGCCGGCCGCGAGCAGCCCGCCGGCGTCGGCGAAGAGCTTCTCGAACCGTTGCGCCTTGGGGAACAGGGTGGCCATCGGCGCGTCGTCGCGCGACGCGACGTCGGCCCGCGAGGCGAGGTACTCGTCGCGGGCGCCGGGAGCGAGCATCTCGAGCACCCGGTCCTCGAGGGGCGGGCGGTTGGGGACGCCGAGCTCGTAGACGGCGAGGGTCGAGGTCATGGCGACGCCGCCCTCGACCATGGCGCGGATGGTGTCGGCAACGGCGTCCCCCTCCACGTCGACCTCGAGGAGGCTGCGCTGCACCCCGGGCGGGCAGACGCCGGGCTCCTTGCCGGGCACGTAGTCGCTGTTGGTGAAGAAGCCGTGCTCGATGTTGTCGATGCCGAGGTCCACCGCCTCCTGGAACGAGATGGAGCAGAGGTGGCCGGTGACCCTGACGCCGCGGCGATGCGCCTCGTCGATGGCCGCGGCGAGCTCCTCGTCGCCGATGCGCGTGTAGGCCTTGAACCAGTCCACGCCCTCGTCGGCCCAGTACGCCACGACCCGCCGCGCGTCCTCGGGGGTGCCGACCTGGAACATCTGCGACGACGCCCCGGCCCCCGACAGGTAGGGGCCGGTGATGTACATGCGCGGCCCGAGCTCGCGCCCCTCCGCGATCGAGCGCTTGAGGTTCAGCTCGCTGTAGGGCGAGAAGGCGCCGGTGGTACGGATGGTCGTCACCCCGCTCGCCAGGTAGAGGCGCGGCGCGCTGAAGTTGAGCTGCACGCGGCGGCCGCGGGTCATGTAGAACGTGTGGTCGTGGAGGCCGACGAAGCCGGGCAGGACGGTGTGCCCGTCGAGGTCCAGGGTCCGGGCGCCGGCGGGGACCGTGACCTCGGCGTCCGGCCCCACCGCGGCGATGCGGCCGTCGCGGATGAGGACGGTCTGCCCGCCGGCGGCGGGGCGGCCGGTGCCGTCGACCACCTGCACACCGGTCAGCGCGACCACCGCGTCGTCGACCTCGACGAACTGCCGCACCGCGTCGGACAGCGAGCTTGCGGGCTGGGCCACTACGACGTTCGCGGCGACCGCGACGAGCATGAACGTGGCGATCAGGTTGCGCATGGTTCTTCCTCCGTCTTGGATTCCGTTCTTCGCGGCCGCGTGCCGGACGCGGTGGGGACATGGCCGGGCGCTTCCTGCGACCCGATGAACACTCGGATTGCGCGTCCCGGCCCGCCAGTCGCCACCGAGTCATGGCGCACGCAACACACGGGCCGGTAACGATCGCCCTCGGCGCCCGGCGGCGGCGACGTCATGGCGCACGCGACCCACGAGCCGGAACCACCCCACCCCTCTCCGCGCGCGGCGGCGGGCCCGCCGCGACGTCGAAGACTATCTTCATTCCGGATTCCAGGTGCTCGGCGATGTGGCAGTGCAGCATCCACCGGCCGGGGTTGGACAGCTCCAGCAGGAGGTCGGCGGTGGAGCCGGCCGGCAGCAGCACCGTGTCCTTCCAGACGAGATTGTCGTTCGGCACGCCGTCGCGGGCAAGCACGAGGAAGCGCTGGCCGTGGATGTGGACCGGGTGCTGCATGGCGTGCACCGCCCCGCGGTCGTTGCGCAGGCGTATCTTCACCACGTCGCCCCGCCGGAAGCGCCAGTCGATGGCGTCGTTCTCGAGGCCGGTGTCGAGGTCGCGCAGGACCCAGCGGACGGGGCCGGCGGTGGTGACCCAGTTCATGCGCGGCATGGTGCCGCTCCACTCGACGGGGTTGAAGAACGAGCGGTCCAGGTTGAGCAGCGGCTCGAGGGGGTCGGGCAGCCCGCCGAGCTCGAGGGTCAGCAGCAGCCGGTGGTCGACGGGGCGGTCGAACTCGTCCCGGTATGCGTCGATGTCGGACGAGACGTCAGGGTGGCCGCGCAGCTCGCGGAAGCTGGCCGCGTGGTCCGGCGCGGCGGGGACGTCGGTGACCGTCACCGCGCCGAGCACCGTCTCGTCGGGGAAGTAGTTCCCGTACACGTGGTCGATGGCGCGCACCCGGTTGACGAGCCGCGCCTCGCCCGGCTCGTCGAAGCGGACCTCGACGACGTAGCGCTCGGCCGGCGCGATGACCACGCTGTCGACCCACGCCTGCCGCTCGAACCTCCCGATGTCGGACGCCACCAGCTTGATCGGGGCCCCGCCGAACGAGAGGTTGAACGTGCGGGTGTTCGAGACGTTGGTCAGGAAGAAGCGGACGACCTCGCCCCGCGCCACCGTCAGGCGGTACTCGGGCTCGCCGTTGACGAGCAGGAGGTTGCCGAAGCGGCCCATCAGCGCGTGGGTCGCCGCCTCGCGGCCGAACGGCACGAGGCCGCCCGCGCCCACCAGCAGGTCGTCGAGCATCAGCTCCTGCTCGCGGTTCGCGGGGCCGAAGTAGTCCGGCTCGGCCGCGTCGACGCGCAGGTTGCCGTACAGGCCCAGATCCTGCTGGAAGTCCTCGCGGTGGTGCGGGTGGTACCAGTAGAGGCCGGCGTCGGGGAAGTGAATCCGGTAGCGGAAGGTCTCGCCGGGCGCGATGGGGTCCTGGGTGAGCCCGGGGACGCCGTCGAACCGGTTCTCGAGGCGGATGCCGTGCCAGTGCACCGCGGTCGGGAACTCGAGCCGGTTGGTGACGTTCACGGTGATGGTGGCCTCCTGCGGCACCTGGATGAGGGGGCCGGGGTACTGGCCGTTGTAGCCGTACATGGTGAACGTCCGGCCGCCGATGGTGCGGCGGACGAGGCCCGCCTCGAGATCGAGGGTGCCGCCGTCGCCCAGGCGGACGATCTCTCGCGGGCGGGCGTCGGGGAGCCCGCCCGGAGGGCCAGGGCCCCCAGCCTGCCCACGGCTGGTCTCCGGCTGGCCGAGGTCAGGGAGCGGCTCCCCCGCCGTTGCCGGCCGGCTGGATCCCCGCCGCACCGACGACGCGGCGGACGACAGATCGGGCGGCTCCCCCGCCGCTGCCGGCAGGAACGGGTCGACGGGCGGGGCGAGGCGGCCGACGCCCGGCATCATCGCCACCGACGGGTGCATCGGCGGGCGCGTCCAGCCGCGCGGGGCCGGGGGCGGGGCGCGTCCCCCGACCATCCCGGTGACCGCCAGCAGGTCCTCGGGCTCCATGCGCATGCCGGCCGAGATGCCCCGCAGGACGATGCGCCCCGCCCACGACGCTCCGTCGGGCGACGCCTCGGCGGTAACGAGCACGAGGAACTTGTCGAGGTCGACGGGCCCGAGCGGGGTGCCGCCGTTCGCGACCGGCCCCAGGTTCACCACCGGGCGCAGGAGCGGCGTGGTCGCCCACGCCACGTAGCCGGTGTAGTCGCCGAGCGCGCCCGGGTCCGGCAGGCCGGCCGCGTGCAGGGTCAGGTCGAAGCGGTGACTGCCCGCGGCGGTGACCGAAGCGCCGAACGGCGATGGCGGCGGCGTGAGCGCGACATGGCCCGAGACACCCGGAAAGTCGGGGGCGTGGACCAGCTCGATGCAGTACAGGTCGGGGTCGGCGGCGGGGCCGCGCGGGTCGAGGGTCGGACACCGGACGAGCCCGGGGTCGGAAGGCGGCTGGCCGACGGCCACGGTCGGCGCAAGAGCCGCCGACGCCGCGAGACACAGGGCCAGGGCCGCCAACGGCCCGACGGGGAACGCCCGTTGGAGAAGCATCGGCACAGTTTGCCGCAAGCGCGGCTCTCCTGTCACCCGGACCTGGACCGCTTGGCACTGCGCACCGAAACGGGGGCGTGGATCGCCTGCGTACAAGAAACGGGGACCGGAACCTCGGTCCCGATCCCCGTTCCCGATTACCGAATCCGCGGCGGACGGATCAGTTGGACGGCCAGACCACGCCCTGGTCGGCTTGAATCGGGCCCTCGCCCTTGTAGACGAACTTCTGGACGCGCTTGCCCTCGAACGTCTCGGTCGTGTAGATGTTGCCGGACGAGTCGGTCGCGATGCTGTGCGCGCCGTAGAACTGCCCCGGCTGGCGCCCGCCGTCGCCGAAGCTCGAGATGACCTCCATCTCCTGGCGGTCGATGATGTAGACCTTCTCGTTCACGCCGTCGGCCATGTAGAGGTACTTCTGGTCGGCGTCGCGCGAGAACGCGACGTCCCAGGCCGACCCCGCGCCCAGGGTCTCCCGCGCCACGATCAGCTCCTCGACGAACGTGCCGTCCTTCTGGAACACCTGGATGCGGTTGTTCACGCGGTCGCAGGCGTAGACCAGGCCGTCGTTCGACAGATCGGCGCAGTGCACCGGGGTGCGGAACTGCGGCGCGGGCTCGGCGTTCGGGTCGTAGCGGCCGAGGTCGGCGTCGTCCGGCGTGTTGCCGTAGGCGCCCCAGAAGCGCTTCATGGCGCCGGTCTCGGCGTCGATCACCGCGACCCGCTTGTTGAGGTAGCCGTCGGCGACGTACGCCTCGTTGTCCTTCGGGTCCACCATGACCTTGGCGACGCGGCCGAAGTTGTCGGAGTCGTTGCTGCCCGCGTTGCCGCCCGAACGGCCGACCTGCAACAGGAAGTTCCCGTAGCGGTCGAACTTCAGGAGATGCGAGTCGGGACCGCCGTTGCCGCCGATCCACACGTTGTCCATGTGGTCGACCCAGATGCCGTGGTTCGAGGCCGGCCACTCGTAGCCCTCGCCGGGACCGCCCCAGTAGTTGACGAGCGTGCCCGCCTGGTCGAACTCGAGCACCGGGGGCGCGGGGAAGCAGCACTCGACCGCCACCGGCGGATCCTGCGCCGCCGGCGTCTCGCCGGCCGACAGCGAGTCGCCGCGGTGGACGATCCAGATGTGGTCGCGGTTGTCGACCGACACCCCGATGGTGGTGCCGAGCAGCCAGTGGTTCGGCAGCGGCTTCGGCCACAGCGGGTCCACCTCGAATACCGGGCCCCAGACCAGCTCGCCCTGCATGGCCTCGGTGCGAGTCAGCGTGGCGCCGACCCCGATCATCGCGACCAGCGCGAGGGCCAACGCCCCGAACGCCAGCCGCCGTCCATTGCTCTTCTGCATGACTGCTCTCCTTCACGGTTTGGACGGTCCGCCCGCCCGCGGGAGGCGGCCCGGACCGGACGCGCCCTGGTGAAGGGCGTCCCACCCCTTCACGCGACGCCGCAGGGACAGATCCTCCGGCATCCGCCCGCTCGATGCAACCCCGAATCGCCCACCGGGCGAATGCGACGGCCGACGATTCCCGCCGCCGGTCGGCCCGGCGCCGAATCCCGGCCGCGTTACTTCGGCTGCGGCACCACCCGCATGTAGGGCAGCGGCTGCTGCCAGCCGTCGGGATAGGTCGCCTTCGCGTCCTCGTCGGACACCGCCGGCAGGATGATGACGTCCTCGCCCTGCTTCCAGTTCACGGGGGTGGCCACCTTCTTCGTCGCCGTGAGCTGGCACGAATCGAGCAGGCGCAGGATCTCGTCGAAGTTGCGGCCGGTGCTCATCGGGTAGGTGATGGTCGCCTTGATGCGCTTGTCGGGGCCGATGACGAAGACCGACCGCGCCGTCGCGTTGTCGGCCGGGGTCCGTCCCTCGCTGGTGTCCCCGGCGTCGGCCGGCAGCATGTCGTACCGCTTGACGATCTTGAGCTGGGGGTCGCCGATGAGCGGGTAGTTCACGGCGTGCCCCTGCGACGCCTCGATGTCGCGCGACCAGCGGTCGTGGTCGCTCACGCCGTCGACGCTGATGCCGAGAATCTTGCAGTTGCGCTTCTCGAACTCGCCCTGCAGCCCCGCCATGTAGCCCAGCTCGGTCGTGCACACCGGGGTGAAGTCCTTGGGGTGCGAGCACAGGATGGCCCAGCCGTCCCCGATCCACTCGTGGAAGTTGATGGTGCCCCGCGTCGACTCCGCGGTGAAGTCGGGGGCCACGTCGTTGATGCGTAGCGACATCTGCATTCCTCTCCTGGTTGACCGCCGGGAGCCCGCTCCGTTCCTCGGGCCGGCTCCTGACGGCTCGATCCCCTTCCCGCTCGCCACCGAGCGACGGGCGGCATCCACGTGTACGGCCCTGGCCGCCCGCGGTGAAACCCCTCCGATGTTCGAGCGCCGAGCCATCCCGCCTGGCCGCGTCGCTCCCCGATCGAGCATGCCCGGGTTGTCGTTCCCCGTGGCCTCGTCAGGAGACGGACGCCTCACGATCCACCGGCGCCCTCGCCGTCCGCCGGCGCCCTCTCGGGCGCGGTGCAACGCGGACCTCCGCCGCGGGCCACCGGCTACTCGACAGTCCAGAGCGTCAGCGTCTCGATGTCCTTGACGTACACCCGGTTCCCGACCAGCGTGGGCTGCGTCCACGTCGCGCTCTCGGCCACCTCGTACCGCTGCACGGGCTCGAAGCCGGTGCGGCTGCTCGGCAGGACGACGAGCTCGGCGTCGTCCTGCAGCGACACGATGGTGTCGCCCGCGTTCAGGATGGCCGCGTTCTCCGCCTGCCGCGGCGCGCTCGTCCAGAGCACCTCGCCGGTGTCGAGGTCGAGGCCGAAGTACTGGCCGCTGTTCAGGTGCGACAGGCCGTAGAGCACGCCGTCGACGACCACCGGGTTGGTCATGTGCAGGCCCACTTCATCGGTGCGCCACACGTCCTCGGTGGTCCAGGCGTTCCCCTCGCGGACGATGCGGAAGCGGGTGACGCCGTTGGCGCGGCCGGTCTGGATGACGTCGCCCTCGTAGATCTGCGGGGTCTGCGAGGTCGTCGTCGACGGGGTGGTGAAGGGCCGGCTCCACAGCAGTTGCCCGGTGTCGGCGGCCACGCCGACGATGTTCTCCTGGGTGAAGGTGATGACCTGCCGCACGCCCTCGACCTCGGCGATGACCGGCGACCCGTAGGCAGGCCCGTCGCCGTCCCAGCTCCACCGCACCTCGCCCGTCGCGGCGTCGAATGCGGTCAGGGCGCCGGCGTCCTGACCGCCCACGTGCAGGATCACGTGGTCGCCATCGACGATCGGCGACTGGCCGGTGTGGTAGAGCGGCTCGACCGGATCGGCGGGCCGCTGCCAGAGCTGCCGGCCGTCGGAGGCGTCGAACGCGGTCACGATGCCGCTGATGCCGAGCGAGAAGAGGCGCCCGCCGGCGTAGGCCGGCGTCGACTTGGGCCCGGGCCCGTGGTTGCGAGTGGCCGGCATCATCTGGAACGGGGCCGGATAGCTCGACCGCCAGACGGTCTCGCCGGTGGCGGGGTCGAGGGCCTGCATGACCTCGTCGCCGCCCTGCCGGCTGAACAGGTACATCCGATCGCCGACGAGGAGCGGCGTCGCGTAGCCGAACCCCACGTCGACGGTCCACTGCCGCGTGAGCCCCTCGGGCCACGCCGCCGGCACGTCGAACCCGACGACCGAGCCGTCCCGGTTCGGTCCCCGCCACTGCGGCGTGTCCTGGCCGGCCGCCGGCGCCGGCGCCATCCCCCACCCGATCGCCAGCGCGATCGCGATCACCGTCAGACGCTTCAGCACGTTTCCCTCCATCTGTCAGCCCGCGTCCCGACTCGCGGCGGCGCGGGCCGCCTGGCCGCCACTGCAGAAGACGCCGCGGCATTCGACCGGCGACGCATCCTGCCTGACCGCGTTGCTCCTCGGTTACATATGCTCGATACGCGCCGTCGTCGCGCCTTGCCCGACTCACGCCTCACGCTCCGCCGACGCCCTCGCCGGGCGCAAATGCAGCCCGGGGTCGGCCGCGGGCTGCCCGCTCGTTCGCCCGATCTCTCGGTCCGACGCCGCACTTCCGCCACCAGCCGCGGTGGACGCCGACGCGACCCCCGGGACCGCGCTCGCCGGGCGAGCCGGCGACCCCGCCCCGACGGGCTTCCCGTCTGGCGCGCGTTGATTATAGGATGCGACACGTGGCCCTGAATACCGTCTCCATGGAGAACACCATGAGCCTTCGATTCGTTCCCGTCGTCGCCGCGTGCATCACTCTCGCGTCGCCCGCCGCGGCGCAGGACCTCGCGCCCGCCACGCCCGAGTCGGCGGGCATGTCGTCCGACCGCCTCGCCGAGGCCACGCAGGCCCTCCAGGCCCACGTCAACCGGTCGAACATCGCGGGCGTGGTGGCGGCGGTGGCCCGCCACGGCCGCATCGTCTACTTCGAGGCGCTCGGGCAGCGCGACCGCGAGACCGGCGACGCGATGGCCCGCGACGACCTGTTCCGGCTCTACTCGATGACCCGGCCGATCACGAGCACCGCGGTCATGATGCTGTGGGAGGAGGGGCGCTTCCAGCTCGACGACCCGATCTCGCGGTACCTGCCGCAGTTCGCCGACCAGCGGGTGTTCGCCGACGCCGGCGCCCCCGACCTCGCCCGAACGCGCCCCCGCGAAGGTGACATCACGGTGCGCGACCTGCTGACCCACACCTCCGGCATCGGCAGCCGCAGCAGCCCCATCTACCGCGCCGAGCAGGTCCGGCTGCGGTCCATCACCCTGCCGCAGCTCGTCGACAACGCGGCGCGCGTGCCCCTCTTCGAGGACCCCGGCACCCGGTTCCGGTACGGCGTCTCCACCACCATCCTCGGCCGACTCGTCGAGGTCTGGTCCGGACAGCCGTTCGAGGAGTTCCTGGCCGAGCGGCTCTTCGGGCCCCTGGGGATGACCGACACCGTGTTCTGGGCCGACGGCGAGCGCGCCGACCGCCTCACCACCGTCTACCGCCTCGACAACGGCAGCGGCGAGCTCTACCCCTGGGCCATCGAGCAGGTGCCGTTCACCGAGCGACCGGCCCTCATCGAGGGCGGCGTGGGCCTGCTGTCGACGGTCATGGACTATCTGCGCTTCTCGCAGATGTTCCTGAACGGCGGCACGCTCGACGGCGTGCGCGTGCTCGAGCCCGAGACCGTCGCCCTGATGATCCGCAACCACGTGCCCGACTCGGTGATGCCGCTCTCGCGCTCCGGCTACATGGCGGGGTCGGGCTGGGGCCTGGGGTTCAACGTCGTCCTCGACGCGAGCCGCTACTCGTTCCCGGTCGGGGACGGCGAGTACTGGTGGGACGGGTCGTCGGGGACGCGGTTCTCCATCGACCCGGAGCACGGCCTGATCACCGTGATCATGGCCGCCGTCTCGCCGTCGCGCGGCGGCGGCTTCCGCGAGGAGTTCAAGGACCTCGTGTACCGGGCGATCGTGGACGAGCAGTAGCCTGGGGTCCGCCCCCCGATTGCCGGACCGTCAGAGCTGGCGTTGACCCGCCCATGCGGAGCTCTGCAGAGCCGGATCACCCCGGAGCTTCGTCCCGGAAGGCAGGGGAATCCATGACGACCGATTCCGTCGGCTTCGCGCGCCGCGCCGTGTCCGCTGTGTCCGCTCAGTGGGAGGACGTTGTGAGGGACTTTCTCGCTGGCGGCGAAGTTCCGCGACAGCTCAAGTCCTGGGCCGAGTCGTATCGGGGCCGAGGCGACAGCGACGTTCAGTCGTGGGCTCTGCCCGAACTCTTTCTCGGCCCGCTCACGAAGCCGCGCGGTGTGTTCCTCGCTCTCAATCCGGGAGAAGCCGATCCCTCCTTTCACGGACGCGACGGCATCTTCGCCGACGAGATTCTCAAGAAGTACGGTTCGTACTCGGCGTGGGCGGCGTCGTGGCCGTATCTTCGGAATCCGTGGATCGCCAGGAAGGGCTCGAACCGTCACCACCGCTCTCGCCTTCGCTTCCTGCGCGACTGGACCGAGGAGAGGGAGCTGCCCGGTGGCGCCATGGTCTCGTTCGAGCTCTACCCTTGGCACAGTTCGCGCTTCGCCGGAAAACTGCGTGTCGAGGACGCCCTGGAGGCCATTCAGGAATACGTCCTGAACCCCGTGAAGGAACTCCGCGCCCCGGTGTTCGCGTTCGGTGCACCATGGTTTCAGATTCTCGAGAATCCGGTTTTCGGCTTGAAGGTCGTCGAACGGCTGGGGGCCGGCGGGAAGCCCTATGAAAGCCGTGTCAAGAGCCGGAGCGTCATCGTCCTGCGCGACAGCGGCGGGCTTACCGTGATTGCCGCGAAACACAGCGGCAGCGCGGGGCCGCCGAGCCGCAACGACACCATTCGCCTGCGCGAGGCATTCGATCGCTGCTGTCGCTGAAAGCACCTGCCCGGCATGAATCGGTGGTCAGTTGCCGTTTCGCCCGGTCCCGCCCCGTCTCGCCCCGGTCGGCGCCTGACAGTCGACGTCGCGGTCGACGACGGTCGCCCCCCAACCGTGAACGCGACGTCCCAGCCGACGATCGGCCGAATCAAGTCGAGAGGACCGACCCAGCAGCTCCGTCCGAAGGCCGGGCGCCGCCCGGTTCCGAGCCTTGCCCTCTGAGAACCGGCGGAATGTCGCGAATCCGGGTACGTGGGCTACGTGCCAAAGTTGCCAGGTCTCTCGCGCAAAGGGCTTCTGGATGCGACGAGTTCTGGAATTGACGAGAGGACCCATATCCATTTTCAATGCAATGAACCAGCGCGATCGCCGTGCGCGGTCGGCCGCCGCCAACCAGTCCGCAAGAACCGCGACGCAGGTCCACAGGAGGTTCGACAAGTGACACGACAAACGAAGAAGTGGAATCCGGGAGATGCGGCAAATGCGTTCGTACGGGGTCATCCTGTCCGACGCGGGGAACACTACTGGGCGGGCTCTCGGAAGCCGAATGGCAGACGACCCTGGAGTGGTTCGATGGGCGGTGCGCATACACGGGTCAGGCCAGGTCAGGCCCTCGGTGATGGCGCAGCGGAGCGCGACCACGCCATTCCGCTGAATCGGACCCATTGCGGCCTTCACCTCTTCGGGAACGTGGTGCCGTCGACGAAAGACGCCAACCGGCAGAAGGCGGGAAACCACTATCGGCAGTTCCTCCAAGACCACGATCGGATCGAGCGAATCGACGCATTGCTGCGCGAATCCCGGTACAAGGAGCGAATCGCGGCTTTCGGAAATCTCCGCCAGTATTGCGAGGCCCAGTACCGGGCAATCGACACACTGTGCCGGGTGAACCGGCAATACCTGTCGAGCCTGTTGCCGGCGAGCCACGAAGACGACAACACGGCAGGCGGGAGCGACAAGGATCGCCGAGCGACGACCGAGCGGGCCGGAGTGCTGCCGATACGGCTCGACCCAGAGCCGGAGGCGGTGTTCCTGAAGGCGCTGCTTCGCCACCGTCGAGCTTGGATTACCGAAATACACCGAGACGGGAGCCGGCAGGTGCAGCCTTGGAAAGCAGACAACATGGCGCCGACATCGGGCGTGATCGCCAACGTGCGAGGCCGACCGCGGTACCGCAAGGACTCCTGGGAACCCCTTGGAATCACATCCCTGGTCGTCTCAATCCGACGACCCACCGAGCGCGACTGGAGGCTCGGACGGCGACCGTCGACGGTGACCTCGACCGATGCCCGTAGCGGCCCAAACATGTCATCGTGGCCGCCGTCTCGCCGCCGCGGGGCAGGGGTCCGCGAGGAGTTCAAGGACTTCGTGTAGCGGGCGATCATGGGCGAGCCGCGAGCTCGCCCGCCACACACATCCCCGGCGACTCCGCTTCGCTGGTTCACCCAACGCACAGCACGAGGAACTCGTAGCCGTAGTACGCTGAGTAGGCATGCCAGATGTCTATTTCTTTCTGGCACTGGTCCGCCAGATCCTGAGCATCCGGCGCGTCGTGGTAACGCTTGCGGAACGCCGTCACGTTGTCCTGGAGCGGCCGGTAGTAGTCGTCCCACCACGCCGATGCAGGAAGCGGAAAGTGGCCGACCGTCCGGTAGCCGCAGGCGTCGACGGCTTCCAGCAGGGCGTCGGTGTCGCGGATGGCCGGGTACTCCCGCTTCCAGAACGCCGCGCACTCGGCGGGCGGTTCCGGCTTCCGCCAGCACACTTCCGTCAGCGCGACGTGCCCGTCGCGTCGAAGCAGCCGGCGCCAGTCGCGCAGGCCCGCCTCCACGCCCACGTTGTAGATGGCGCCTTCACACCAGATCAGGTCGAAGGAGCGGTCCGGAAAGTCGAGTCGGCGCATGTCCGCCACGCGAGCTTCCAGCCTGTTCGCGACGCCGAGGCGTTGCGCCTCGCGGTTCAGGACGTCGATGAACGGCGGGTGGTTGTCGACGGCGACGATGCGCGCGGGCGAGCCGAGGGCCAGCACCAGGGTCTGGGCGCCGGTCCCGCAACCGACGTCGAGCACCCGGGTCCGCGGCCCGACGTCCGCCACGAGCCGGAGGGCCCGCCGGGTGCTCGCGGCCGTTCCCGGCCCCTGCCGGGGCAGCCCGCTGAACAGCTCGAAGAACAGCGCGGCGCCTCGATCCGCGGTCATGACCGCTTCCCCATCGTCACTCGAATGCAGCCGGCGGACCCGGGCCGCGATACGTTGCCGGGTGCTCGCATCCCGCTGCGGCGGCGCGGAACTCGACGTCAGGGCCGGTCGACCGCGGCGGCGTCGCGCTCCTCCGCTCGATGGCCGGCCAGGATGCCCGGCATGCCGTAGTTGCCCTCGTGGCAGGCGTATTCGAAGAGCGGGCCCTGCTGGGCCGTCATCGGGACCGCCGCCGTCCACGGAGCGGCGTAGAAGGCCGGATCGTCGACCGTGACCCGGTAGTCGATCGTATCGGGACCTCGCCGGGTGAAACGCTCCACCACGCGGCCCGCCGCGCTCGTGCCCAGCGTGATGACGCCGAGTCCGCGGCTGATGGTGGTCTGGTCCACGGCCCGGAGGTTGGTGGTCTCGACCACCAGGGTGTCGCCCTCCCACCACCCGCGCGGATCCCCCAGCCACTGCCGGATCCGCCGGTCAACGTGCGGCCGCCCGTCCAGCGGGACGATCCGGGCGTCGTGGATCATCTCGGCGAGAATCACGACGTGGTCCGGCGTCTGCAGGATCTCGTAGTTGTGGTTGTAGAAGTTGCCCATCATCGTACCCGGCAGCCCCCGGGTCACGCACCGCTCGAACAGGTCCCGGCTCTCCGGTCCATCGGCGGGGCTCGTTCTCCATGCCCCCGCCAGCCGGGATCGCAGCCGCCGAGCTTCCGGCGTCAACGGTGGGAGCCGCCCATCGGGAGGGTCCACGACGAGCG
This sequence comes from Vicinamibacterales bacterium, assembly GCA_965261285.1. Lineage (GTDB taxonomy): Bacteria > Acidobacteriota > Vicinamibacteria > Vicinamibacterales > UBA8438 > JAJEEA01. The sequence goes on from OZ253457.1 coordinate 3,010,486, forward strand.
AGGTGCGATGCAGCAGCACCCCCCGCTCGCGCCAGTACTCGTTGTGAGAGCCCGCGCTGCCCGCGGGGGGCACCGTGTCGGTCGTGGTTTCCAGGGTGAACTGCCGGAAGCGCTCGGCCCGCTCCTCCTCCGTGAGCACCGGCGTGCCAGCGAGATCCCGCGGCCGCTCCAGCGGCGTCGCGGTGACGTTGGTCCACGTACCCTGCAGGTCCGGATGCCCCCACGGGGTCCGGGGCGCGCGCCACGTCGACGTCTGCTGCGCCCCGGCCGGGGCTGCCAACGTCCCCGCGAGCAACCCTGCCAGCCCCACCGCCGCCACGAGAGCGCAAGCCTTCATCTCGGAACTCCCCCTCTTTCGGGCCGACCGGGCCAGGCAGTCGACCTCGCGGTCGACGACCACCTGTCACCAACCGACGAAGGACCAGCATCCAGCCGACAGCGTTCCGCCGCCGCGCAGAGCCTCGGGCCCGATGGACGAAGACCTACAGGACGGCCTTGAGCGCGGTGAACGCGCCAGCGAAGAACTCCAGATACGACTCGCTCAACGACTCTCCGCGTAGATGCTGTCCACCGATTTCGCAGGCCCATACCGAGCTCTTCGGCCATGTCGGTGGCGATTCCTTCCAGCCGGACGGACAGGGCACCTTGCACGCCCCGTCCGACCCGGACTTCCGGATCTCGACATACGCCGACGGCAACCCAAGCGTGTCAGCGCGCCATTCCGGATCGTCTCTCCGGTAGCTGAACCCGTACCGGACTGTCGCGCCATGCCGGACTATTCTGGGCGACACCCAGTAGATCGACCTCTTGTTGGGTCTGCGCCTCTTTCCCACGGTTTCGCCCAGGGCGGCGGTCATCCCGCAGTCCTCCCACGCCGCCTCGAGCAACTGTTCGAGTCTCCTCTCCACCCGGCTCGCCTTGCAGAGGGTGTAGGCGGCGAGCTCCTCCTTGTCGATGTCGATGGTCATGCCCCGTTCCTTCATGAACTTCAGCAGCTCGTCGACGAAATCCGCGCGCTCCCCGTCGCGCCGGGCCCTCCCAGCCCAGTCGTGCAGCCATCGAGAGATCTGAAACCACTTGAGGGGCTCGAACTTCACATCGTCGGATTCCACCTGGAAATCAGGCGCCACGGAAGTTCGCGCGACTTGTACGAGGGTTCTCGTCTCCGTGTCCGCCTTCATTGCCCGGAGCCGCCGCTCGTAGGCTCTCAGTTGACGAGCGCCCGCCGGCTTCCTGCCCGTCTTGTGCTCGACCATCACCACGTGACGCCCGCCGTCGGCGTCACCGGCATCGATCCACATATCGGGCCGGGCGTCGCCGAACGTCCGCTGCGTCTCGATGTCGGCGGTCTTCACGTCGTCGCGTCCGATCAGGTAGCCCGCGTACGCCTCACCCAACCTCGGTTCACAGTCGAGGACCGCCGCGAACGCCTCCGTGAGCCAGTCCTCCCAGGCTCGGCGCTTGTCAGTCGAACGGTGGACGAAGAGACGCTTGAACAGGCTCGCCATGCTCGTGCTCCATGCTCGTACTTCCTGACCCGGGAGCGCGAACGCGGCGTGTCGTCGAGCGCCCGTCAGGACGCTTCCGGCCGGGAGACGACGGGGATGTCCCTTGGGAAACTCGTGTCGCTCAGGACCCCACCGGCGCCTGGCAGTCGACCTCGCGGTCGACCACGACCGGCCACCAGCCCGTGAACGCGGTGTCCGACCCTGCGATCGGCAGAATCAGGTCGAGAGGGCCGAATGTGTCCGGCCCGGCGCCCTCCCCTGCCAGCTCGGCCAGGCGGCGGCGGAACGCGTCCACCTCGGGGACGTCGAACACGACGAAGAAGAACTCCCGCGTGCGGCCCGCGAACGTCTCGCGCTTCACCGCCATGCAGATGGGTTGAAGGCTCACCTGCTCGAGCCCGGCTTCGTTCGCCGCTCGGCGGATGGCCTCCGGCGAGAGCCCCGCGGCCGGTCCGCCGCGCAGCTCCGCATCGAGCACGATAGGGAGCACGTCGTCCACCGGCGAGGTCATCGACACCATGGTCCGGTCGAAGAGCTGATCGAAGAGGCCCGCACGGAACAGGTCCGGCGGCTGCAGCCCCGCCGCCCACACCGCGGGCCGCATCGGGTCCGCCAGGACCAGGGTCCAGCCCGACAACGAGCCCTCGGGCACCGAGTACGGCGCGGCGATGGTGTCCTGCAGCGTCCGCAGGAAGAGCCAGGGCACCACGATGAGGGCGACCAGGACGAGGGCGAGCTTCACGAGGGTCTGCTTGCGCATGGTCTTCTACTCGTCCGGCTCCTCCACGAACCGGTAACCGACCCCGCGCACCGTGAGCAGGTGCCGCGGGTGGGCGGGCTCGGCCTCGATGTAGCGGCGCAGCCGCGCCACGAAGTTGTCGACGGTCCGGGTGTCGGTGTCCTGACGCACTCCCCAGACCTCTTCGAGGAGGGTCCGGCGGGACACCGTCTCGCCAGCGTGCTGCACCAGGTAGCGCAGCAGCGTCGCCTCCATCAGGGTCAGGGGCTGCTCGGCCCGGCCGCGGCGCAGCACCTGGTTGCGGAAGTCGACGTGACGGCCCGCGAACGAGTACTCGTCGGCCTCCGCGGCCTGCCCCGCCTCGTTCCCCCGCAGCCATCGGCGGCGGCGCAGCAGTCCCCGGATGCGCGCCAGGAGAATGGACAGGTCGAACGGCTTGGGCAGGTAGTCGTCGGCGCCCGCCTCGAAGCCGCGCAGGACGTCGTCGGTGTGCGAGCGCGCCGTGAGCAGCATGACGGGAACGAACTGCCGCGCCTCGCGAAGCCGCCGCACCACCTCGAACCCGTCGAGGCCGGGCAGCATGACGTCGAGCAGGACGACGTCGAAGGCGTTGGCGGCGGCGCCCCCGTCGACGAGGCGCTCGAGCGCGGCCTCGCCGGTGTCCTCGACGTCGGCCGAGTACCCCTCCGCCTCGAGATTCAGCTTCAACCCCGCCGCGAGGTGGTCTTCGTCTTCGACGATGAGGACGCGGTTCATGACTTCAACGGCAGCTCGAGGGTGAACGTGCTCCCCCGTTCGAAGCCTCGGCTGTCGGCATAGGCGCGCCCGCCGTGCCGCCGCGCCACCGCGCGCACGATCGACAGCCCGAGTCCCGTGCCCCGCACCCGCGAGTGGAGGGCGGCGGGCAGGCGATAGAACCGGCGGAACACGCGCTTCAGCTCGTGGCTAGTGATGCCCATCCCCTGGTCGCGCACGCTGACGGCGACCCGGCGCGCCCCGACGCGGGCCACGTCCACCGCCACCCGCACCCGGTCGCCCGAGTACTTGACGGCGTTGTCGACGAGGTTGGTCACCGCCGCCGTCAGCTCCTCGCGGTCGCCCTCGACCACGAACTCGCCGTGCTCGGGGCGGCCGATCACCTCGACCTCGCCGTTCACGAGGTTGTGCCGCTTGCCGGCGAGGGAGACGCACTCGCCCACGACCTCGGTCAGGTCGACGTCGGTGGGATTGTCGACGCGGCGGGCGGCTCCCGTCTTGCCCGCGAGCAGGATCTGGTCGATGGTCCGCTGCAGGCGCTCGGAGTCGTCGAGCATCGTGTCGATGATGTCGTGCCGGGTGTCGGCCGGCAGCTCGCGCTGGCGCAGCGTCTGCAGATAGAGCTTGATGCTCGCGAGCGGCGTCTTCAGCTCGTGGGTCACGGCGTGGATGAACGCGTCGTGCTGCTCGCTCCGCTGGATCTCGCGGATGAGGAAGGCGGTGTTGAGGACGAGTCCACCGACCAGGACCACGAAGCTGACCACCCCGAGGAGCAGCAGCAGCCCCGTCCGCCAGTAGAGGACGATGAAGTTGATGTTGAGGGCGACGGCGACGGCGATGAGGCCGACGCCGAGCACGCCGGCAAGGAGGACGGAGCGTCTGCGATTCCCGCCGGAGCGATCCATACGCATAGGATAGCGCTCCTGACCCGTCCCCGGCGACCGGCCGACGCCCGGCGGCTCAGGCCGCGTTCTCGGCCGGCAGCGACTTGTGGGCGATCTGGGTGGCGCTGGGCACCTGCACGTCCCACGCGAGCCCCAGCCACTGCATGACGCGGATCTGCATCCAGCTCAGGTCGACCTCCCACCACGTCATGCCGTGCCGGGCCGAGCGGGGGTGGGCGTGGTGGTTGTTGTGCCAGCCTTCGCCGAAGGTGATGAGGGCCACCCAGAACGAGTTCTTCGAGTCGTCGGTGGTATTGAAGCGGCGGCTCCCCCAGATGTGGGTCGCCGAGTTGATGAGCCAGGTACAGTGCAGGCCGACGACGACGCGCAGGAACACCCCCCACAGCGCCCACGACAGGCCGCCGATGGCGAGCAGGATCAGTCCCAGGACCACCAGCGGCACCCAGTGCCAGCGCGTGAGTACCTGGTAGAACCGGTCCTTCATGAGGTCGGGGGCGTACTTGCCCATGATCTCGGTGTCGGCGTGCAGCTCCTCGCCGAAGATGGTCCACAGCATGTGCGACCACCACTTGCCGTCCCGCGGCGTGTGCGGGTCGCCGGTCTTGTCGGAGTGCTGGTGGTGGATGCGGTGCAGCGCGGTCCAGAACACCGGCCCGCCCTGCAAGGTCAGGCAGCCGCAGACCGCGAAGAAGTACTCGACGAGCTTCGGGGTCTTGTAGGAGCGGTGCGTGTGCAGCCGGTGATAGCCGAGCCCGATGCCCCAGCCGATGCACATCCAGTGCAGCACCGCGGCCACCGCCACCGCCTGCCACGTCGCGTTGAACAGCGCCACCACCGCCAGGACATGAAAGACGCCGAACGCGATGGCGGTCGTCCAACTGACCCGGTCCCCACTGGCGAAGTCGACCTGCTTCGTGGCCAAGGCAGCTCCTTCGGGAAGCGGTCCGGGCACCAGCGCCCGGGCCGGGAGTCAGCCTAGCAGGCTCCGCGGGGGACGGATGTAATAGTTCTGTAATTGCGCGAAGGAAGCTCGGACCGCGACGGACGAACGGCGGCGGCCCGGTGGGGGGTCAGTCGACGGGGTGCCCGTCCAGGTGGTCGATGAGGTAGCCGCGAAGCTCGGCCATCTGCGCGTCGACGTGCTCGCGGAGGGTCTGGATTTCCTGCCGGAGAACCGCCACATCCTCCTTCGTCGCCATGCGAGCGCCGGTCCACCAAGCCACCCCGACGGCTGCCCCGATGACGGTGAGCATCAGCGTCGCGAACGCAATCCACTCCGTCTTGCGCATGCCGTGTACATTATCACACGCATCGCGTTACACGCCACCCGGCCTGCCCGTGCCCACCCCGGAGCCCCCTCCATCAGACCGGGACGTCGCACCGACCGATCGGTGCGACGCGGCATTCCGCGGCGACGGTGGGCCTTCCCGACCAGCCCGCCAATCGTCGCCTGCGACTCCACTCACCGCCCAACCAACCCTGCCAGGAGTCTGCACCGTTCTTCGGCGCAGAATCCTGGCCCGCCAATCGTCGCCTGGCTCCGCTCACCGCCAAACCAACCCTGCCAGGAGTGCACCGTTCTTCGGCGCAGAATCCTGGGGCGTCTACAGCGCCGGATGCTGCAGGTGGTGGTCGGTGGCCAGTTGGAACGCGTGCGCGAGGCGCAGTATCTCCCGCTCGCCGAACAGCTTGCCGGTGAACCGCAGGCTCGTGGGGCTCCCCTCGTGGAACCCGCTGGGCATGCTGATCTCCGGGTGCCCGGTGAGGTTCGTCAGGCCGAGGTTGCTGCCGACGAACAGGTCGAAGTCGCCGAGGGCCTCGTGCAGGTCCTCGATGATGCGCATCCGCAGGCGATTGGCCTGCAGGTACTCGACGGCCGGCACGAAGCGCGACAGCCGGAAGCTGTCGGGCCACCGGCTGCGCTCCGGCTCCTCCCGCATGCTGTCGAGCTGGGCGTTCAGGGCGGGCACGTCGAATGCCGCCGCCGCCTCGGTGCCGAGGATGAACCCGATCGCCCCGCTCGGCAGGTCGGGGAGGTCGAGGGGCGCCACCTGCACCCCGAGACCGCGTATCACGTCGAGGGCGGACCGGTTGTTGATCAGGGTCTGCCGCCGCGCGGTCACCTGGGGCGGCGTGTCTTCGCCCTCCTCCTGGTCCTCGTCCTCGAACGCCGAACGCAGGTACGCGACGCGCAGGGCGGTGACGTCGCTCGCCGCGTCCCAGTTGAACGGCACGTCGAGCAGGGTGTTGTCGAGCCCGTCCGGCCCCTGGATGGCCGCGAACACGAGGGCGCAGTCCTCGGCCGACCGGCACATGGGGCCGATCTTGTCCATGGTCCAGCTCAGGGTCATGCCTCCGTACCGGCTCACCCGACCGAAGGTGGGCCGCAGGCCGGTGACGCCGTTCCGGGTCGAGGGCGAGATGATCGACCCGCGCGTCTCGGTGCCGATGGAGAACCCGACGAGGCCGGCCGCGGTCGCCGCCCCGGGGCCGGCGGACGAACCGCTCGCGCCCTGCTCGGTGTTCCAGGGGTTGCGGGTGCGGCCGCCGAACCAGCGGTCGCCGGACGCGAGGGCCCCCATCGTCAGCTTGGCCACGAGGATGGCGCCGGCGTCGGTGAGGCGGCGGTAGACGGTGGCGTCGGCGTCGATGACCTGCTCGCGGTAGGGCGAGGCGCCCCAGGTGGTGCGGGTCCCGCGCACCGCGAGGAGGTCCTTGGCGCCCCAGGGGATGCCGTGCAGCGGCCCCCGGTAGGTCCCCGCCGCGATCTCCTCGTCGGCCCGCCGGGCCTGGCGCCGGGCGAGGTCCTCGGTGTAGCTGACCACGCAGTGCAGCTTCGGGTCGTGCTGCTTCAGCCGCGCCAGGTAGAGCTCGGTGAGCTCCGACGGCTTGACCTGCCGCGTCTCGACGAGCCGCGCGAGGTGGGTCACGGGCAGGAAGGCCAGCGCCTCGTCGCTCGCGGGCATGGCGACGCTGACGGGCTCGCGGCGGTTGGGGCCGCGATCGGTGGGCAAGGTCATGCCCGGCGGCACGGGGTTGAACACGATGGCCGGCTGCTGCGAGTTCCCGAGGTTCGCGGCCCGCAGGGTCTCGTAGTCGCGCCGCCGGTCGCCGGGGCCGTTCAGGCGCTCGGCCAGCCGCTGCAGCTCGTCGGGAGTGAACTCCAACCCGGCGATCCGTTGCGCCGCCTCCAGCATCTCCACCGTGACCACGTCCGCGTCCTGGGCCACCGCCACGAGGGCGCCGGGCAGCAGGGTCGAGCCGAGCCCGGCCGCCGACAAGGCGCCGAGGAAGTGCCGCCGGTTCGTCGCGAGCTTCAGGTCGTCCATGGTCAGGTCCTGTCGTCGTCCGGTGGGATAGAGGGGGTCGTGCACGCCCGCGTCGGCGCTCCCCCGTTCGCGGCGCGCTCGATGCGGCCCCATTCTACTGAATCCGCGCGGCGGGTTCCGGCCCGCCCGGCCGTGCTCGGGCCGCGGCCGGGCACCCGCTACCGCCTCGGGCGACGCCCGTCCCCCCGAGCTGGCCGACGCGGCGTGGCGCGGGGCGGCGTCGATGCCGCCCATCGCCACCGTGCTGGTGCTGGCCCTCGCCATCGGCGGCGTCTGCGGGACGCTGGGCACATACGCCCTGGCCGCGGCCGCCGTCACCGTGCTGCTCTATCTGCTGGCGGGATTGCGGATGACCGGGTGACGGGTTGCGAGGCGCCGGTGCCGGCCGCGGGTCGGCGCGGTGCACCGCACGCCGTGTTGCCCCGCGGGAAACGCGGGCGCCGCCGCGGCGGAGGCGCCCCACGAGCCGCGCGACCCGTCTCCGGCATCGGCCGCGCGGGCCGCCCTCGCGGCTCCCCGCGACGACCCGGCCCACGAACGCTCGTCGAGATCGGTTTCGTGGGAGCCGCCGGCGCGGAATCAGTCCCGCGTGATCTTGCCGATGACGTAGCCGCCGGACCGCTCGTCGAGGTCGAGCTCGAGGCAGCCGCGCGACTGCGCCTCCTCCAGGAGATCGTTGAACGACCCGAACCCGTAGGCCGACTCGTTGAACCCGGGGCGCCGCCGCTTGAGGGTCTGCTTGATCATCGACCCCCACAGCTTGGCGCGGTCGCCGCGTTCCGCATAGATCGCCTCGGCCGTCTGGATCACGAGGTCGATGGCCGGCTGCACCGGGTCGTCCTTGTCGTCCTTCCTGGCGGGCGCGGCGGCGGCCTTCTTCTGCTTCTCCTTCTCCGCCGACCCCTTCCCCCGCCCCTTGCCGCGGGCGCGGCGGCGGGCGGGCGGGCGCTCCGCCACGAGGTCGTCGTAGAAGATGAACTCGTCGCAGTTGTTGACGAGCAGATCCGAGGTGGCCTTCTTCACCCCGACCCCGATGACCGCCTTGGCGTTCTCGCGCAGCTTGCTGACGAGCGGCGAGAAGTCGGAGTCGCCGGAGATGATCACGAAGATGTCGATGTGCTCCTTCGTGTAGCACAGGTCCAGGGCGTCGACGACCATGCGGATGTCGGCCGAGTTCTTGCCCGACTGCCGCGCGTGGGGAATCTCGATGAGCTCGAACGCCGCCTCGTGCATCGGCGCCTTGAACTCCTTGTAGCGATCCCAGTCGCAGTACGCCTTCTTGGCGACGATGCTGCCCTTCAGCAGCAGCCGCTCGAGCACCGGCCGAACGTCGAACCTGTCGAGCTTGGCGTCGCGCACCCCAAGGGCCACGTTCTCGAAGTCGCAGAAGACCGCCAGGTTGCCGTCGCCGTTCAAGAGATGCCTCCGTCGTGTGAGCCGCAGGCAACGCGGACTCGTGCCCGCCGGCTACCGGGGTCGGCCGGCGCAAGCCAACGCGGGGTTCCGCCAGCGGACTACCGCGCGTGCCGGTGACCACCCGCATGCAAAAACGAAGGCGGGTCCGGGGGCGTCCCCCGGACCCGCCCAGGTGTCGAGCCGGCCAACGGAGCCCCGGCGAGGCGCCGCCGCCCGGCTGCCGGCGGGTACGTGCGAAAGCCGGCCACGCCGGCTCTCGCACCGCTCGAACGCCTACTCGCCGGCCGGCAGCCGCAGCGCCGCCAGCGACGCCGGGAACACGCCGCCCTGCGCGACCTGCACGACGATGTACTGGTCGCCGTCATGCTCGTAGGTCATCATGCCGTACTGACCCGGCGCGGGCAGCTCGACGGTGCCGACCAACTCGCCCGTCGCCTTGTTGCGCGCGTCGAGCACGGCCGGTCCGTTCATGCCCCGCGTGGTCAGCAGCAGGCTGCCGGTGACCATGGACACGGCCCGGCTGCCGCCCCCGACCCCGGTCAGGTCGACGCCCTGCAGGGCCGGGTGCCGCCGCATCCGCTCGGACGCCTCGCCCACCGGCTGCCACCACAGGTGCTCGCCGGTGTTCATGTCGATGGCGGTGATGCGGTTGTAGGGAGGCTTGTGCATCGGCAGCCCCTGGGGGCCGCCCCAGCCCACGCCGCCGCCCTGCACCCAGTCCGACACCGTGGTGCCCGTCGTCCAGCAGTCGCCCTCGGACGACGTGCACGAGTGCGTGTCGCCGTCGGTGTTGGTGCCCGGCTGCACGAGCCGGCCCGAGCACTGCGGCCCCGACGGCTGGTAGAGGATGCCGGTGGTGGGGTCGAGCGACGCCGGGTTGGTGATGTTGAGACCGCCCGAGCAGCCGATCCAGCCCTGCACCGGCTCGTTGTGGCCCTCCGGCAGCGGCGGCATGTAGGGCCCGCCGATGCGGAAGTTGCTCATGATCTCGAGCGCCTCGGCCCGCAGCTCCGGCGTGAAGTCGATGACGTTCTCCTCGGGCAGGCCGAGGGCCTCGAGCGGCGCGGGCCGGGTCGGGATCGGCTGGGTCGGCGAAAGCTGCTCGCCGGGCACGACCGACGCCGGCACCTCGACCTCCTCGATCGGCCAGACCGGCTCGCCGGTCTCGCGGTTGAACGCGAAGGTCAGGCCCTGCTTGGTGGTCTGGATGGCCATCGGCACGTCCTGGCCGTCGACGTTGACGTCCACGAGGATGGGCACGTTGGGCAGGTCGTAGTTCCAGATCGGGTGGTGCACGGTCTGGAAGTGCCAGACCCGTTCACCGGTCTCGGCGTCGAGGGCGACGATGCTCGTGCCGAAGAGGTTGTCCCCCGGCCTGAACCCGCCGTAGTAGTCGATGGTCGGCGCGTTGGTCGGGATGAAGACGATGCCCCGCTCGAGGTCGGCGGCCATCGGCGCCCAAGACGACACGTCGCCCGTCCAGTCCCACGCGTCGTTCTCCCAGGTGTCGAACCCGAACTCGCTCTCGGTCTGGGGAATGATGTTGAACTTCCACTTGAGCTGGCCGTTGCGCAGGTCGTAGCCGAGGATGTCGCCCGGCACGTTCTCGACGCGGCTCTGGCTGTAGCCCTGCTCGTGCGAGTTGCCGACGACGATGGTGTCGTTGACCACGATGGGAGGCGACGAGTTGGTGATGTAGCCCAGCTCCGGGTCGAGCCCGCTGTAGGGGTCGTAGGGGTGGCCGAGGCCCGCCAGCAGGTCGACGACCCCGGTCTCGGGGAACCCGGGGATGTCAACCGGCGTCCCGAACCCCTCGATGTGGTCGCCGGTCTTGGCGTCGAGCGCGTGCAGGAAGAACGCCGGGGTCACGATGAAGATGACCCCCCGCCCGTCGACCTCGGAGTAGGCCACGCCCTTGCCGTAGGCGGCCCGCATCGACTGCTCCCACCGTTCCGTGTTCGGCTCGCGGTACGTCCACAGCGTCTCGCCGGTGCCCGGGTCCATGGCCACCACCGTGCGGCGGTAGCCGGCCACGGTGTAGAGGACGCCGTCGATGTAGCTGGGCGTCGACCGCGACGCGTAGTTGGTGTGCGGGCTGTAGTTGTCGCCCCGCCAGACCCACGCCACCTCGAGGTCCCCGAAGTTCTCGGCATCGACCTGGTCGAGCGGCGAGAACCGCGTCCCCCAGGCGTCGCCGCTCTGGTACCACCACTCCCCGTGTGGCGTGCCCCGATCCTGCTCCTGGCCGGCCGCGCCGGTGACCGCCAGGGCCACCGCCAGCAGCGCGATCCACGAGAGGCGTCCGGCCCGCCCGCGACGTTGTGCCTGTGCTCTCATCCGTTCCCTCCGAACCTTGGTTGCCGGGACTGCGGGCACGGGACACGACCGCGGGGACAGACGCTCCGCCCGCCGCGATCCCGGCCGGCGATAGCCGGGCGCCCCGTACCGGTTACGAGCAATTCCGAGGAGACGATTATACGCGCGTCGGGCGCGGTCGCGTTATCCTCTGCCGCATGACGAACCCCTCGACTCCGTGGCGGGTGCCCCCTGGCCGCATGAAGAACCGCGCCGCCCCGTGGCGGGTGCTTCCGGCCGCGGCCGGCGTCTGCCTCGTCGTCGCCGCGGGAGCCGCCCTCGCCCAGGAGCGCCGCATCGCGAGCCCGCCGGGGCGGTCGGCCACCCAGGTCGGCGGCGCCTACGACGCGCGGGCCGGCAACGTCGGCGGCCGCTGGGTCGAGATCCGCTACGGCCGGCCCATCCGGCGGGGCCGCGACATCTTCGGGCCCGACGACTACCGAGAGTTCCTCAACGACGGCGCCGACGTGTGGCGGGCCGGGGCCAACCAGAGCACCCGCCTGATCACCGAGACGACGCTGACGCTCGGGACGACGGAGGTGCCGCCCGGCGAGTACACCGTGTTCATCGACCTCCAGGCCGACCCGTGGGAGCTCATCGTCTCGCGGTGGCCGGCCCAGCTCACCTACGACTTCGACGACCGCGACGCCCTGTGGGGGGCCTACGAGTACACGCCGGACCGCGACGTGGTGCGCGTGCCCATGACGGTCGAGACGCTCGACCACTCGTTCGACCAGCTCTCGTGGCAGTTCCTCGACGTGACGGCCGACGGCGTCACCCTCGCCCTCCTCTGGGAGCGCACCCTGGCGTCGGTGCGGTTCACCGTGGAAGGCGAGTAGGCGTCCGCGCCGTCATCAGCGTTGCGAGTCTTCGACCGCCTCGAGCAGGGCGCGGTAGCGCGCGTCCGCCTCCTCGACCCGCGGCTCGAGCAGGCGCCGCTGGCCGGGCCACATCTCCGACAGCAGGCTGCGCGTCTCCCACGGCTCGAGATCGCGGTCGGGGTCGACCGCCTCGGTCAGCAGCTCCTGCAGCCGGGCCCGCTGCAGGGCGACGAGCTCGGGGACGCGCTCGTCCCGGTAGAAGGGCCGGCCCGCCACGATCACGTAGACGGGGGCGCTGTGGGCGACGGTCAGGTTGCCCGGCTCCTGCCGCTCGCCGAACGCGCGGACGGCGAGCCACAGGCTGCGGTCGGCCGTCACCGTCGCCCGCAGCCGGACGCGGTCGCGGCCGCGGGCCGGCTCGGTGGCGACGACCTCGCCGTGCACGACCAGCTCGAGCCGGTCGAGCCGGTCGAGGTCGGGGTTGAGCGACGCCTCCGCCACCACCTCGACCGGGGCGCCCGGCTCGACGTGCAGCTCGTCGCCCGGCGCCCCGCCGTTGGCGGCGACCTCGAGCAGGGGACCGTTGGTGACGTAGACGCGGCCCGCGCGGAAGGCGTCGAACCAGGCGTCGACGCTGAACGGGCCGTCGATCCGCACGTAGCTGCGCACCACCCCCGGGAGGTCCATGTAGGGGAAGTCCGAGCCGGCGGCGGGCAGGAGCTTGTAGCCGAGATCGAGGAACCCGTACCAGAGGTCGGTGGGCAGCCGGCCCTGCTGGAGGATCTCGACGAAGTCGACGATGCCGAAGGGCACGTCGAGGGCGATGCCGCGGCGCCCGTTGAACAGCTCGGCCTGGTGGGCGTAGCCGGACACGCCGCCCTGCCGGCGCGACTCCTCGAAGACCCGGTGGTAGAGGAAGTAGCCCTCGGGGCCGACGTGGAGCGGCCGCTGCAGGTTGTGATGGATGGTGTGGCCGCGGTGGACGGTGCGGGGGTCCTCCTGGCCCGAGACCAGCGCGTGGCCGTCGCGCTCGAAGCGGCCCGCCTCGCCCCACGCCGGCTGCCCGAAGTGGGTCCCCGCCATGTTGCCCATCTGCAGCAGGTTGGCGACGTGCACGTCCTCGGCCGCCACCTGCGCCCAGGTGTTCTCGTCGCGGACGGTGTGGCGCTCGATGTGGATGTGCGCGTCGCCCGAGTACCAGCCCCGCGCCGGCTGGTCGGCGTAGCGCTCGAGGGCGACGGAAACGGCGGCGGTGTCGCCGGGCCCGACCTCGACCTCCGCGTGATGGACGCGGTACTCGATGCCGCGGGTGACGACGAGCTCGTAGGTTCCCGCGGGGACCCGGGCCTCGTAGCCGCCGTTCACGTAGAACGCCTGGCGGTGCGGCGACGGCCAGAACGCGCGGCGGGTGAGCGAGAGGCGCCGGACCTCGTCGGTGTACCGGTGCACGAGGACCGCGTCGTCCGACGGCAGGGGCATCCGGCCCGTCGCGTCGTAGAGGCCGACGCGGGCGGGCAGGGGGCGCCCCGACGCGGCGTCGGTGACCTCGAGGCGGACGCGGCCGAACGCCGCCGGCGCCTCGGTCGCGCCGCTGCGGGCGACCTCGACGTCGCACCCGGCCAGCCCGTCGCGGCTGCCGGCGGCGACGTCGATCCCCCGCGTGCCGTGGCCGGCGAGCCGGGCGCGGTCGAGGGTGAGGGTGACGCTCTGCAGGGCGTCTCCGGCTTCTCCCGCTTCCGGCCGGACCTCGGTCCGGCCCAGGCCGTCGCCGCCGTTGCGGTCCCAGACGACGGTGAAGGGCGTGGTCAGGGCCGGGGCGTAGGTCAGGGTCAGCGTCACCGGCTCGTCGACGTCGAACGCGTAGGCGTCGTCGACGTCGAAGCCGATGAGCCCGCCGACCACGCACCGCCGTCCGGCGACCGTGCGCGTCTCGACCTCGTTGCGGTAGGCGCCGAGGCCCAGCTCGGAGTAGCTCAGCCCGTAGGTGTGGGCGATGCGCGGCCGGGCCCAGTCGACCTCGACCACGTAGCGGGCCTCGCTGCCGTGGGCCCGAACGCCGGGGGCCGGCGCAACCATCAAGGCGGCGGCCGCCCACCCGAACGCGCACAGCGTCGGGAACCGACAGGACGCAGGCTTCATCTCCGGCTCCTTCCCGGGCCGCCGGCGCGCGTTGCCGATACGAGCGCCGCCAAGACCTCGCTGCCGGGGAACGGCTGCACGACGATCCCGCGCGGCCGTCCCCCGGCCGACGAACGTCTACCAGGGCATCTCGCGCCCGGTGTGGCGGCGGCCCATGTCGGCCGCCTCGGCTCCGGGGTTCGACCCGATGCGCACGCCCTCGTCGATCATCGCGATGATGTTGCCGGCGTTCATGCCGTTGAGGAAGGGAATGCCCGCCGCCCTCGTCGCCGCGAACACCCGCGCCCGTGCGTCGACGAGCACCTGCGGGTTCTCGGCCCGCGACACGTCGTAGGACATGCTCATGTCGCCCGGCCCCCACTCGGCGAAGCCGACGCCCGGCACCGCGGTGCTCGCCTCGGCGTTCTGCAGGGCATGCCGGTCCTCGATCTTCAGGCCGACGAGCAGCTCGCCCTCGGGGTTGAGGGGCCACGGGTCCGCCAGCCGCTGGTACTCGGCGTTCGACACGCCCCAGATGCGGGCCGCAAAGCCCTGGCCGCCGCTGCCGCGCAGGCCCTCGTCGAGGCCGTCGGCCTTCTTCGCGTGCGGATAGCGGGCCGACTCGACGAGCACCTTCACGACCTCGGGCGAGCGCGCGTGGGCCAGCAGCACCCCGTGCACCCCCGAGCCGAGCAGGTGCTCGACCATCCAGAAGTTGCCCCACATGACCGTCTCGTTGACGCCGCCGAACGGCAGCACCGCGATGACCGTCGGGGTCCGGTGCCCGCTCTTGGTCGGCCCGCCGTCGACGAGCCCCTGCATGAACGCGCGCAGGTCGGTCATGTCGAACGGGCTGTGCTCGAGGTTGTAGGTGATGTAGTCGGCCCAGGTCTGGGCCAGCGCCTTGCCCTCTTCGTAGCCGCCGCCGCTGACCTGGGTGTAGTAGATCGGCTGATCGTTCTCGAGCAGCTCGATCGCCTTGTTGATGCGCTTGGGGGTGTAGTCGCTCGAGCCGCCCCCGCCCTGGCCTCCCAGCGAGACCACGCCCACCGCCGCCGCCAGCGCGACCAATGCAAGCTTCTTCAGCATGGGTTCCTCCTCGTTGCTCTCGTTGCGGGTCATCGTCGCACAGCCCGGCGCGGTCGCAAAGCCGCCCCTCACGCCGGGTCGAACCACCGCTCGCGGAGGGGGCGGACGGTCGCGATGACCGAAAAATCCCGGTCCCGGTGGAGGAGCAGCGCGTCGTGGGCAATCGCGATCTCGGCGATGCAGCAGTCCACGGCGCCGCGGACGGTCTTGCCCGCGCGCCGCAGATCGAAGAACGTCCGCGCCGCCCGCCGCCACGTGTCCCGGTCGGCTTCGACGTAGCGCTGCCCGTCGAGATAGCGTTCCAGCCGGCGCCGCTGGTCCTCGCGGACGGCGCCCATCAGCAGCTCCAATTGCGAGAACCGGGTCAGACAGGGGTCTTCGCCGGGGTCCGCGCCGGCTATGGCGCTCTCGAGACGCCCCCGGCCGCGGGCGCGGCGCAACACCTCGATCCAGACCGAGCTGTCAACGATCACCATCGCCGAGCGGCCCGCGCAGCTCGCGCCACACCTTGTGGTCGAAGTCCGGCGCGAACTCGATCTCGCCGGCCAGATCCAGGAGGTTCTTGCGCTTCCGGCGCTCGACCAGGTCGGAGAGCGCCACATGCACCGCCTCCCGCTTCGTGCGGGCGCCGGTCAACGCCATCGCCTGCCGGACCAGGTCATCGTCGATCACGATGTTCGTTCTCATGGAGGCGCAGTCATACACCCTCTATACACCTCCGGTGCATCGAGCTCCACACCGGCCGCCACGGCCGTTCCGCCACCGGGCTCGCGAGATAGTGACGACGGATTGACAAGCGCCTGCCGCGGGCGCATGATTACGCTGATCAGGAGGACATCTCGATGAACACTCGCGTCAGAACCTTCGGTTCGCTCGGCGTCGTCGTCGGTGCCCTGCTCGCGGTGGCGGCCCTGCCCGCCGGCGCGTCGGCGCAGGACCAGGAGGTCACCTTCACGCGCGACGTGATGCCGATTCTCCAGGACTCGTGCCAGAGCTGTCATCGGGAGGGCGCCATCGCCCCCATGTCGCTGATGACCTACCAGGAGACCCGCCCCTGGGCGCGGTCGATCCGCGACAAGGTGTCGACGCGCACCATGCCCCCCTGGTACATCGACCCCAACGTGGGCGTCCAGGGCTTCAAGTACGACCGGTCGCTGAACCAGGACCAGATCGACACCATCGTGGCCTGGGTCGACGCCGGCGCCCCGCGCGGCAACCCCGAGGATCTGCCGCCGCCGCGGCAGTTCGCCGACCGCGACCAGTGGCACATCGGCGAGCCCGACTGGGTCGTGCCGATTCCCGAGCCGTTCGTGGTGCCGGCCGAGGGCGCCAACTGGTGGGGCGACCTGTTCTCGCCGTCCGGGCTGACCGAGGACGTGTGGATCAGTGCGGTCGAGACCAAGCCGTCGGCCGAGGGCTTCCCGGTGGTGCACCACGCGGTGACCCGGGTCCAGGACTCGGAGGACTCCGACGACGGCGACTTCCTGAACGAGTACGCCCAGGGCAAGAACGGCGACATCTTCCCCCCGGGCACGGGACGCCTCGTCAGGGCGAACTCGGTCATCCGGTTCAACATGCACTACGCGTCGATCGGGCGCGACGTCACCGACCGCACGAGCGTGGGGCTGCAGCTCTATCCCAAGGGCGAGGAGCCCGAGAAGGAGCTGTTCTCGCGCGCCCTGGCCCAGAACTTCGACCTCGACATCCCGCCGGGCGAGGACAACGTGCGGCACGACAGCTATCACCCGTTCGAGAACAACGTGCGGCTGACCGGGTTCCAGCCCCACCTGCACAACCGCGGAAAGCGGCAGTGCATCGAGGCCATCCTGCCCGACGGCAATACCCAGACGATTAGCTGCGCCACGTGGGACTTCGGGTGGCACATCGTCTACAACTACGCCGACGACGTGCAGCCGCTGCTGCCGGCGGGCTCGTTCCTGCACACCATCACGTGGCACGACAACTCGGCCGGCAACCGGTGGAACCCCGACGCGGAGAACTGGGCGGGCTTCGGCCAGCGGTCGAGCGACGACATGTCGTTCACCTGGACGAGCTACTACGAGCTCACCGACGACGAGTACGCCGCCGCGGTCGCCGAGCGCGAGGCCATGAACGCGGACGACAACTAGCCCGGAATCGTCGCCTGCGGCTCCGATTGCCGCCCAACCGACCCTGCCAGGCGTCTGCTACGGCGCAGACGCCTGGCCCGGACATCGCCGCCTCGCGGCGCCGATATCCGCCCAACCAATCCTGCAGGTGTCTGCGCCGCGAGCGTGGCGCAAACGCCTGGAGCTATAGAGACCGATGACGATACGCACTCCTCGACCGATCGGGATGGTGTGCGCGACGTTGACGCTGCTCGCGCTGGTCGCGGCCCCCGGGGCCGACGCCCAGATTCGTTACGACCGCGGCCAGAACGTGGCCCCGGTCTTCGAAGGCTGGGAGCGCAACTCGGACGGCACCTTCAACATGGTGTTCGGGTACATGAACCGGAACTACCAGGAGATGCCGGAAGCGCCCGTCGGCTCGGCGAACTTCTTCGAGCCGGGGCCCGCCGACCGCGGCCAGCCGACGCGCTTCTACCAGCGGCGCCAGCAGTTCGTGTTCCGCGTGCAGGTGCCGGCCGACTGGGGCGACCGGGACCTCGTCTGGAGCGTGACCACCAACGGCCGCACCGACCGGGCGATCGGCCGGCTGTGGCTGGCCTGGGAGATCGACGACGGCGTGATTCGGGCCAACCGCGGCATGGGGGCTCGCGGGGCGCCGGCCGACAACCAGCACCCGTCGATCGCCATCCCCGGCGGCACCGACCTGACGGTGACCCTGCCCGACACCCTGACAATCACCGCGGTGGTCGGCGACGACGGCATTCCCGGGCCGCGGCCGCGGCCTCCCGAGTCGCGCGACGACGACGACCCGCAGCGCGCGGCCCGGCTCGCCGCCGACGCCGCCCGCCGGGCGAGCCGCCCCCACCCCACGAACCAGGCCATCGTCAACGCCCGGGTCGCGGGCGAGACGGGGCTCGGCATCACCTGGCTGCACTACCGCGGTCCGGGCCGGGTGCGCTTCGACCCGATGAGCGCCTCGATCGAGGGCGGCCGGGGCGGCGAGTTCGAAACCACCGTCACGTTCGACGAGCCCGGCACCCACGTGCTGCGCGCCTACGCCGACGACTCGATCACCACCACCCCGATCGACGTCACGGTGACCGTCGAGCAATAGCAGGCTTTGCCCCCCGGCGTGCCGAACGCCGGGGGGGGATTTGCACACATCGGCCGGGATCCCCCCCTGGAACCGCCGCCCACCCTGGCCCCCCCATCGTCGCCTCCGGCTCCGCTGGGCGCCCACCAACCCTCCGGGGTCCGCGCTGTTCTACGGCGCAGACTCCTGGTTTCTCCTCGCGCACCCGAACCGGCTACAGGCCGGCTTGCAGGGCCGATGTCGTGAGCGCCCGCGCCTTTTGTGGGCCGGGGCGCAGGGCAGGGCGACGGTCAGTTGGCAGCCTTGAGAGCGTCGATGACGAGCGCCCGCAGCTCGCGGATGTCCCGGCCGAGCTCATCCATGCGGGCGTTCAGGCTCGCGACCGCACCGTCGAGGCGGGCGCTCAAGTCATCGATGCGAGCGTTCAGGCTCGAGCTCTCGACGTCGAAGCGGGCGATCACGTCATCGATGCGAGCGTTCAGGCTCGAGCCGGCCCCGTCGAGACGGGTATTCAGGTCGTCGAAGCGAGCGTTCACGTTCGCGTTCAGGTCGTCGAAGCGAGCGTTCACGTTCGCGCTCAGGTCGCTGATGCGGGCGTTCGTTGAGCACGACGTGCCGACGATGGTCGCGCAGAGCGCGGCGACCGATAGAAGGATGGTGATACGGTCGGACCGTTCCATGTGTCGAATGTAACACATGCCGGACGATCGGCCAAAACGCAGTTTCTCTCGTTGCACGATCGCGGGGCCGGCAGGACTCCGTCCGGCATCAGGCTTCCGGATCGCCTCCCTTGACATTCTACCGGTCGATGCTACTCTAATAGACCTTCTACCCGAGGAGGTACACACGAGTGGCACGACCACCGGCAAGCGAAGACCAGCTCGGACTGCTGCAGGGCACGCTGGACATGCTGATTCTCCAGACCCTCCGGCCGGGTCCCGCGCACGGGCACCAGATCGCCACCACCATCGAGCGGACCTCCGACCACGTGCTGCAGGTCGACCACGGATCGCTCTACCCCGCCCTCCACCGCCTGATCAAGCGGGGCTGGATCACGGGGACGTGGGGCGTCTCGGCGAACAACCGGCGGGCGAAGTTCTACGCCCTCACCGAGACGGGACGCGGCCAGCTCCTGCGCGAAGCGACGAAGTGGGAGCGGATGGTGGAGGCGGTCGGGCGCGTCATGCAGCCGGCGGGAGCCGGGGAGGCGCCGCAATGACGCGGCCGTCCTGGCTGTATCGGCTGCTTCCCTGGCTCGGCCGGCACCGCTCGCGCCAGTCGCGGCGGCGCTCGCCGCCGGCTGGCTGCGGGCGCGGCAGGCGACCCGCGTCGAGCCAATGAGGACGCTCCGTTCCGGGTAGGGGATGCGACGAAGCGGGAGGATACGCATGCGATGGCCAACGTGGATGTATCGCCTCGTGCCGTATCTGGGCCGCCGTCAGGCGGACGAGGACCTGCAGGAGGAACTGCGGCTCCACTTGGAGCTCGAGCGCGAACGCCGGCGCGACGCCGGCGCGACGCCGGCGTCCCGGGAAACGAGGCTCGGCGCGCGGCGCGGCGGCGGCTGGGCAACGACGCCCCGATCCGCGAGCGGACCCGCGACGTGTGGGGCCGGCGCTGGCTCGACGACCTGGGGCGGGACTTGCGCCACGCCGTCCGCACCCTGCGCCGCAGCCCCGGCTTCACGACTGCGGTGGTGATCGTCCTGGCGCTGGGAACCGGTGTCGCCACCGCGATGTTCGGCATCGTCTACGGCATGTTGATCCGGCCGCTGCCGTATCCCGACGCCGGGCGCATCGTGCGCGTCGGGCAGGCGTTCCGATTGGGTCCGGGAGGGCCGTTCCTCAGTGCTCGCGCAATCGAGCAGGTGCGGCAAGACGCCGAGTCGTTCGAGCAACTCGCAGCATACGGGGCTCTCACGTTCGAGTGGGTCGCGCCGGACGGCGCGAGGCCGTGGGGCACGGCGGTCTCGCCGGGGTTGCTGCGGCTGCTCGGGGCGAGGCCGCACCTCGGGCGGCTCTTCGCCGACGACGAAGCCCGGAGCGGGGCGGACGGGGTCGTGCTGCTGAGCCACCGCGCCTGGACCCGGCGCTTCGACGCCGATCCGGACGTCGTGGGCACCGTCATCGACGCCTACAACGAGCCCCGCACGGTGGTGGGCGTGCTCGCCGAAGGGTTCTACTTCCCGAGGCCCGGCGTGGAGGTCTGGACGCCCTACGTGCTCCGAGGCGACGAATCGACCGTCATCGTGATGGGGCGGCTCCGACCGGGGGTCTCGGAAGAGCGGGCCGCGACCGAGGTCGGCGCCATCCTGCAGCGCATGGACGGCGCGGCCGCCCGGCGCCCGAACGGGGGCGGCAACGGGCGCACTCGCGGAACCTCCCCGGGTGGCGACGTCCGGGTGACCCGGGTGATCCCGCTGCTGGAAGAGATGGTGGGCGCGTACCGGCCGGCGCTTCTGGCGCTGGCCGGGGCCACCCTGCTCGTCCTGCTGATCGCCTGCGTCAACGTCGCGGGACTCCAGCTCGCGCGCGGGGTGACCCGCCGGCGCGAGCTGGCCGTCCGCGGAGCGCTGGGGGCGGGCCGGGGCCGGATCGTGCGTCAGCTCCTGACCGAGAGCATCCTGCTGAGCCTGGGCGGCGGCGCGCTGGCACTGGCGACGGCCGCCGCCGTGCTTCGCGCGGTGCCCGCGCTGGTGCCGGTCACGGTGACGCGGCTCGACGAGGTCGGGCTCGACGGCGTCGTCCTCGCCTTCACGCTCGGCCTGTCGGTCGTGGTCGGACTGCTGTTCGGCGCCGTCCCCGCCTTCCAGTCGTCTGGAAGCCACCTGCTCCGAGCCCTCGTCGAAGGGAGCGCACGGTCCTCGGGCGGCTTCGGGCTGCTGCGCGCCAACCGGACGCGGGCGGTCCTCGCCGCCGCGCAGACGGCGCTGGCCCTCATGCTCCTGGTGGGAGCGGGTCTTCTCCTGCGGAGCTTCGTCGGCCTCGTCACCCTCGATCGCGGCTACGACCCGGCCAACGTGATCACCGCCGGCACGAGGTACCCGCTGACGGTTCTCCCGGGCCTCGAGACCCCGGAGGAGCGCATCGAGGCGGAAGCGTCGAAACGACGCTTCTACGGGGAGCTCGCCGGGGCGATGGAACGCCTGTCCCGGCTCGCCGACGTGGAGGCGGTCGGGGTGTCGTCGCGCCTCCCGCTCGCGAGCAGCGGCAGCGTGATGCAGCAGGTGCAGGTGGACGGCGGACCGGCGGCGGGCGACCCGCGCGAGCTGCCGGAGGCGCTGCTCCGGGTGGCGAGCCCCGGCTACTTCGACGCGATGCGGCTGCGTCTCCTCGACGGGCGCCTGTTCACGCGCCGCGACGGGACGGGTGCTCCGCGGGTCGTCGTGGTCAATGAGACCTTCGCGCGCGAAGTGATCGGCGGTGCCGCGGCCGTCGGACGGCGGGTGCGTTTCCTCAATGCCGACAGTGACCGCGAGCCGTGGGAGGTCATCGGTGTCGTGGCGGACGTCACGTACCGGGGGCTCGCGGTCACGGGAGTTCAGCCGGAAGCCCTCGCCCCGGTGCAGCAGATCGACGCCGCTCCCGTGTTCGAGCACGGCGCGGCCGTGGTCGTGGCCCGGACCACCGGTGATCCCCTCGCCGCGGTCCCGTTCCTCCGCGAGGCGGTGGCCGAAGCGCGTCCCGGCGCCTCGGTAGCGACGGTGATGACGATGGACGCGAGGCTGTCGTCCGCCGTCGCCCAGCCCCGCTTCTACGCGGTTCTGGTCGGCGGCTTCGCGGCCCTCGCCATCCTGCTCGCCGCCTTCGGCGTCTATGGCCTGCTCAGCTACACCGTCGCCCAGAGGCGGGGCGAGATCGCCATCCGCATGGCGCTGGGCGCGCAACGCGGCGACGTGCTCGCGCTGGTCGTCGGGCAGGGCGCCGCCCTCGTCGCCGCCGGCGCCGTCGTCGGCCTCGCCGCCGCGGCGGCGTCGAGCCGCGTCCTGGAGAGCTTCGTCTACGGCATCGCCACCGACGACCGGCTGACCTTCGTGGCGGCGCCGCTCGCGCTGGCCGCCGCGGCGCTCTTCGCCTGCTACGTCCCGGCGCGCCGCGCGACCCGGATCGAACCGATGGAGGTCCTGCGCTTCGAGTAAGAATGCAGACGAGAATCAACTTGCCACTTGCCGGGCAGCCCCATCCCGCAGATAGCGAGCGGAGCCTGGATGCAGTTGGCAACCTCATATCGATCACTGTCCCGACCGAGGACCATGATCGCTACAGATTGGCCGACCACACCCGGACGTGGCCCGATTACTGCGGTTTCCGGCGCTCGGCTCGCGTGGCAAGTCAATCTCCGTCACCGTCCCGAGGCGACAGACAACGGGAGTTTGAACCATGAGATGGCCAGCCTGGCTGTATCGCCTCGTGCCGTACCTGGGCCGCCGCGCGGCGCAGCGCGATCTCGCGGAGGAGCTGCGCCTGCACGTGGAGCTGGAGCGCGAGAGCCGGCGTGACAGCGGCGTGCCGGAGGACGAGGCCCTGCGCGCGGCGCGGCGGAGGCTGGGCAACGCGACCCTGATCCGCGAACGCGCCCGCGACGTCTGGGGCTGGCGCTGGCTCGACGACCTGGGCCGCGACGCGCGCCACGCGGTCCGCGCGCTGTTGCGGAGCCCCGGCTTCGCCGCGACGGTAGTGCTCGTCCTCGCGCTGGGCATCGGCGCGAACGTCGCGATGTTCAGCGTCGTCTACGGCATGCTGATCCGGCCGTTGCCGTATCCGGACGCGGGCGCCATCGTGCGCATCACCGAGTCGTTCCAGGGACGACCTTCCTCGAGGATCGTCAACGCCTCGCTGGAGGCGATCGTGGAGGAGGCCGAGTCGTTCGAGCAGATCGCCGCGTACCGGCCATCCACCTTCGAGTGGGCGGGTGCCGAGGGCGCGGTCACGTTGCGCGGCGCGCAGGTGTCTCCCGCGATGTTTCCGCTACTGCGGGCGAGGCCCCACCTCGGGCGGCTGTTCACCGAGGGGGAGGCGCGGGAGGGCACGGACCGCGTCGTGCTGCTGAGCCACGGTGCCTGGACCCGTCGCTTCGGGTCCGATCCGGACATCGTCGGCGCAGTCTTCGAACTCGACTACGCGCCGCATACCGTGGTGGGGGTGCTCGCCGAGGGCTTCTTCTTTCCGGGCCCCGAAGAGGAGCTGTGGACGCCCCACGTCGATCCCGGATGGTCTGTCTCCGCCGAGGGGCCGGACGGCACGCCGGGCCTCTCCGTCAGGTGGGCCTCCATCACCGCGCTCGGACGACTCGCTCCCGGAGTCTCTGCCGAACGAGCCACCACCGAGGTCCGCACCATTCTGCAGCGCAGCGGTGTCTTCGCGAGAATGCGTGACATCTCCGCGAGAGCGCGTGACGCGCAGGGCGGCCGAGCCGCGGCCGGCACGTTGGAGATCGACGGGCGGGTGGTCCCCCTGCAGGAGGAGATGGTCCGCGGTTACCGGCCGGCGCTGCTGGTGCTGACCGTGGCGACCGCCCTCGTGCTGCTGGTCGCCTGCATCAACGTCGCCGGCCTCCTGCTCGCGCGCGGGGTGGCGCGCCGGCGTGCGCTCGCCGTCTGCGCGGCGCTGGGCGCGGGCTACGGGCGGCTCGTCCGCCAGCTCCTGACCGAGAGCGTCGTGCTCAGCACGGCGGGAGGCCTGCTCGGTCTGGCCGCGGCGACGGCGGTGCTCGGCGTTCTGCCGGCGGTGGTCCCCGGCGCCGTCGCGCGTCTTGACGACGTGGGGATCAACGGGGCGGGGCTTGCGTTCGCCCTCGCGCTGTCGGTGGTCGTCGGACTGGCGTTCGGCGCGGCGCCGGCGTTCCAGTGGTCGCGGTTCGGCCTGATGCGAGCCCTGAACGAGGGAAGCGCCCAGGCCGCCGGGGGCTTCCGCCTGCTGCGGTCGAACCGGGCGCGGGTGGGGCTGGCGGCGGCGCAGGTGGCCCTCGCGGTGGTGCTGCTCGTCGGGGCCGGCCTGCTCCTGCGCAGCTTCGTCGGGCTCGTCGCCGTCGATCGCGGATACGACCCG
Source organism: Vicinamibacterales bacterium (assembly GCA_965261285.1). Classification (GTDB taxonomy): domain Bacteria; phylum Acidobacteriota; class Vicinamibacteria; order Vicinamibacterales; family UBA8438; genus JAJEEA01. The sequence continues at coordinate 3,034,770 of OZ253457.1, forward strand.
ACCAACGTGATCACCGCGCGCACCGCCAACCCCGACGCACGCCGGGGCACCGGCGGGCCGCGGCAGGGGGGCGGGGACGGCGAGGCCGACGCGCGCTTCCGGGCGGCGCTCCTCGATGGCATGACGCGGCTGGAGCGTCTGCCGGGCGTGGGGGCGGTCGGGCTCTCGTCCTACGTTCCGCTCGCGCCCGGCGGCACGAGAACCTCGTCGTCGGTGCAGGTCGCCGAGCGGATCGAGCCGGCCGCCCCGGGCGACCGGCTGGCGCCGCAGGTTGTGTGGGCGAGTCCGGGCTACTTCGACGCGATGGGCCTGCGTCTCCTCGAAGGGCGCCTCTTCACGGATCTCGACCGGGCCGGCAGCGCGGGAGTGGCCGTGGTGAACGAGACGTTCGCCCGCCGCCTGTCCGCCGGCGGGGAGGCCGTCGGACAGCGCGTGCGGTTCGGGTCCGACAATGCCGGTGACGGCGGCGAGCAGTGGCGGGAGGTGATCGGCGTGGTGGCCGACCTCCGGTACTCGGGGCTCGCCGCCGGCGAGCCACAGGCGGAAGCGTTCGTCCCGGCCGATCAGGCTGCGCCTGCCCGCTCGGCCGGCGCGTTCGTCACCGTGCGGACCACCGGCGATCCGCTCGCGCTGGTCCCCTTCCTGGAGGAGGCGGTGGTCGAAGCCCACCCGCGCGCGAGGCTCGAGGACGTGATGACGATGGACGGTCGGCTGTCCCTCGCGGTCGCCCAGCCCCGCTTCTACGCGGTCCTCGTCGGGGCCTTCGCCGCCCTCGCGCTGTTGATGGCCGCGTCCGGCATCTACGGCCTGCTCAGCTACACGGTGGCGCAACGGCGGGGCGAGATCGGCATCCGCATGGCCCTCGGGGCCCGGCGCGGCGACATCCTGGGGCTGGTCGTCCGGCAGGGGGCGATGCTCGTGACCGCCGGCGCCGTCGTCGGCCTTGCCGCCGCCGCCGCGTCGAGCCGCGTTCTCGAGAGCTTTCTCTACGGCGTCGCCACCGACGACCGCCTGACCTTCGTGGCGGCCCCGCTCGTGCTGGTCGCGGTAGCGCTGGTCGCCTGCTGGCTGCCGGCGCGCCGCGCGACCCGGGTCGACCCGATGAAGACACTCCGCTTCGAGTAGGAGGGTTGGACGGGAAGGACAGCGATCGACGTGGATTCGCCGCTGTAACCTGGACACAGCCCGTTTCTCCGGGCTTCTGCGCTTGGCGAGTGGCAAGGTGATTTCCGTCAGCGTCCCAAGGTGTGAACCATGAAGTGGGCTGCATCGCCTTCGGGGGTGGCGTTGGCTCGACGACCTGGGGCGCGACGTGCGTCACGCCGTGCGCGGTCTGGGGAGAAGCCGCGGCTTCGCGGCGGCGGTGGTGATCATCCTGGCGCTGGGAACCGGCGCCGCCACCGCGATGTTCGGCATCGTCCACGGGATGCTGATCCGGCCGCTGCGGTATCCCGACGCCGGCCGCATCGCGCGCGTCGGCCAGGCGTTTCGCGGGCCGGGCGGGCCATTCCTGAGCGCCCGCGCGATCGAGCAGGTGCAGGAAGCGGCCGAATCGTTCGAGCAGCTTGCGGCCTACGGGGCGTTCACCTTCGAGTGGACAGCGCCGGACGGCTCCCGGCCGTGGGGCGCGCCGGTCTCGCCGGTGCTGCTGCGGCTGCTCGGGGCGAGGCCGTACCTCGGCTGGCTTTTCACCGACGATGAGGCGCGGGACGGGGCGGACGGCGTGGTGCTGCTGAGCCACCACGCCTGGACCCGGCGCTTCGACGCGAATCCGGATGTCGTCGGAACCGTCATCGACGTCTACAACGAGCCCCGCACCGTGGTGGGCGTGCTCACCGAGGGCTTCTACTTCCCCGGGTCCACCGCGGAGGTCTGGACGCCCTACGTGCTCCGGGCCGAGGAGGCGACCGCCATCGTGCTGGGACGGCTCCGCCAGGGGGTCTCGCCGGAGCGGGCCGCCACCGAGGTCGGTGCCATCCTGCGGCGCATGGACGCCGCCGCTGCCGGGCGTTCGGACCGGGACGGAAGCGGGCGCGCCCGCCGAGACACCCCGGGGAGCGATGCCCGAGTGACCCGGGTGATTCCACTGCTCGAGGAGATGGTCGGCGCGTACCGGCCAGCGCTGCCGGCCTTGGCCGGGGCCACCCTGTTCGTGCTGCTCATTGCCTGCGTCAACGTGGCGGGGCTGCTGCTTGCGCGCGGGATGGCGCGCCGGCGCGAGCTGGCCGTGCGCGGGGCGCTGGGGGCGGGCCGGGGCCGAATCGTGCGGCAGCTCCTGACCGAGAGCGTCCTGCTGGGGCTGGCCGGCGGCGTGCTGGGGCTGGCGACGGCGACCGCCGTGCTGCGCGCGGTGCCGGCGCTGGTCCGGGGCGCGGTGACGCGCCTCGATGAGATCGGCCTCGACGGTGTCGTCCTCGCCTTCACGCTGGGGCTCTCGGTGGTCGTCGGGCTGCTGTTCGGCGCCGTCCCGGCCATCCAGTGGTCCGGTCGCCGTCTGCTACGCACCCTCGTCGAAGGGAGCGCGCAGGCCTCGGGCGGCTTCGGGCTGCTCCGGGGCAACCAGACGCGGGCGGTGCTGGCCGCGGCGCAGGTGGCGCTGGCCCTGGTGCTGCTGGTAGGGGCGGGTCTGCTGCTACGCAGCTTCGTCGCCCTCGTCACTCTCGATCGCGGCTACGACCCGGCCGACGTGCTCGCCGCCGATGCGAGGTTCCCGACCACTGTCCGGCCAGGTGTCTGGAACCCCGACGCATTCATCGAGTACGAGGCGTCGAAGCGACGCTTCTACCGGGAGCTCGCCGAGGCGATGGACCGGCTGTCCCGCCTTCCGGACGTCGAGGCGGCCGGGGTGTCGTCGCGCCTCCCGCTCACGGATGCCGGCAGCGTGACGTGCACCCGTGGTCACGGAGAATCCGGACCAGGCGTCGATAGAACCCCGCCACCGATTCTCAGGCGAGCCGCGGGTTGCCGACCCGCCGCACGTCATCCGTGATGACATGGACCGGAATCTCCGGAAGGTCCGTCTCCACGCCGTTGAGCTCGATGAGATCGGCAACCGCGGCCACGACCTTGTCGGTCAGCTCTTCGTGGGTCGCACCTTCCACCGACAGCCCCACGATGTCGTTGCTCGTCGCCACCCACACCTTCGCGTCATCGTCCCAGAACGCCTGCACGAATATCGAAGCGTTCCTCATCCGCTGCCTCCTGCGGCTCCCGCCGGATCACCCTTGTCAACGCTGGACGCCATCGAACCCCGTTCCATCGCATTCTCGCACGGCGCCGGCCGCACGGTGACGCGCCGCCACCCGCGCGCCCGCCGTCGAGTCTCACGCGCTCAGCAGACCGTTCAGGTCCGCGATCAGGTTGCGGCCCCGGTGGAAGCCTCGGGCGGCGATCAGTGCGAGCGCTCGTCGCGCACGATCCAGCTCGGCCTCGGTCGCGACGCGGAGCAGCGCCCTCAGGTCGACGAGATCCTGCGGGCGGGCCACATCGTCGCGGGAGAGCACCTTGAGCGCAATCAGGTGCCCCGTCGTCGCGACGCGCATCGACAGGCGTGGCAGAAGCTCGAGGACCTCGGCCTCGGTCACGACCTCCGTTTCGATCCCGGACGAGGCGAACAGAAGATCGACGACGGGCGCTCGCGGCGCAGGCCCGCGCACGAGCCTCACGGTCGCGAGTCGTCCGACGGCCCTCTGCTCGACGACGGACTCGATGCGGTAGTCCAGCGTGCGGAGCGTATGGACCAGGGCTTCGGCCCGCGCGTCGTCCGCCACCGCGACCGCCAGGTCGGCGTCTCGCGTGAATCGCGGCTCGGTTCTCGCGGAGACCGCCAGGCCGCCGATCAAGGCGAACGAGACGTGGGCACTCGTGAGGTCGGCATCAATCCGATGCAGGACCCCTTCGAGCGAGGTCCCCGCACCGGTCGGCCCAGGCGATTCGTGGTCCCGGACTGTCACCGAATTCTGCTCCCGGTCGGTCCAGGAGCCACCGCTGAAGTTGTTGCTCGAGCTCCGCGTCGCTCGCATCCGGCTGACTTCTGCGGAGACTCTGGTACTTCAGCTTCAGTCCCGTCTCGAAGAGGTCGAGCGTGGTGCGAAACGCGTCCGTCACGGACGGCGTCGGCCGAGCGGTACCCATGTCCGTAATGTACGGCGCGCCGCCGGGTCTCGCAACGCATGTCGCGGAACATCTCGTCGTTCCGGTCCGAGCGAGCCGGACCGTTTTCGAGAGTATCGCAAAACGGTTCGGGCCACCTTCGTCGCGATCCGGCAAAGTCGACGCGACGCGGAACGGAACTCGCTCCGCGGCCGCCACGTAAGACAGGGATCAGGGAGGAAAGCCATGAAACGGAAACTCGGGCCATGCCTCGCGTGCGTCATCCTGCTGGGATTCTCGTCGGGTTGCCTGGACGTCGTGCTCGGCCTCGAGACGGTACGAGGCTCGGGCCGCATATCCGAGGAGAGCCACCGGTTCACCGGGCTCACCGGCGTGGAGCTCGCCACGCGGGGCCGGCTGCAGATCCGCCTGGGCGACACGGAAACGCTGCAGGTCTCGGCCGACGACAACCTGCACGACTACTTCGAGATCACGACGGACGGCGGCGTCCTCAGAATAGGCGCCCGGCCCGGCATCCACCTGCGGCCGTCCCGGCGAATCCGCTACACGCTCACCGTGAGGGAGCTCGAGTCCATCCGGCTGTCGAGCAGCGGAGACGCCTCGGCCCCGGCCCTCCGCGCGGACCGGTTCGACGTCCGCCTCGACAGCTCCGGAGACCTGTCCGTGGACGCCATCCGGGCCGACGCCGTCGACGTCCGGCTCGGCAGCTCCGGAGACCTGTCCGTTGGCACCGTCCAGGCCGAAGCGGTCGACGTCCGGCTCGGCAGCTCCGGCGACCTGTCGGTGGACGACCTCCGGGCGGAGTCGCTGGCCGTCCGCATCAGCAGCTCGGGCGACGTCAGGCTCGGCGCCGGCGAGGCGGGCAGTCTCGACCTCACCATCAACAGCAGCGGAGACTACCGCGGGGAATCGGTGCGCAGCACGAGGGCGACCGTATCGCTGAGCAGCAGCGGTGATGCCCGGTTGTGGGCGGAGGAGTCGCTCGACGCCCGGTTGAACAGCAGCGGATCGGTCTCGTACCGGGGCGACCCGGAGGTCATGGCGAGAACCAACTCCTCAGGTCGTGTCAGGCCGATTCGCTGAACCGTCAGCGGCCGTGCAGCTCGACGAGGCGCGCGCGGTCGCCGGCGGTGAGGGGCAGGAAGCCGGTGGCGTCGGGCTCGGCCGTCAGCGGCTGGCAGGGGCCGCACATGAGGGTGTGGGGCTCGGCGTTGTGGTCGAGCCCGAGCGCGTGGCCGAGCTCGTGGGCGACGACGTGCTTCGTCACCATGGGATCGGTCCGGTACGGCCCCCGGACCCTGCGGATCACCACCAGGTGGCGCGGCGGAGACACTCGGGGCAGCGGCCACGTGAACGACAGGATGTCCTGGCGGGAGAGCAGCAGGACGACGTCGGCGTCGAGGTCGACGAGCGGGGACGGGGGCGGCGGCTCCGCGTCGCCGGCCGGCAGGCGGGTGGCGCGCTGGGCGACCTGCCGGGCGTAGTTCTCGACGGCGCGTTCGACCGGAGACTCGACGACCGCGCGAGGATCGGCGAACCGGGTCGCCACCCCCAGCTCGGCCAGCCGGTCGTTCCAGAAGGCGACGGCCTCGCGCGACGGCGCCACCCGGTCGTCGCTCGCGGACGGGGTCAGGACGAGGACGGACAGATGGTCCGGCGCGACACCCCGGGACTCGCCGGCCGCCGCGGTCAGTGTCCCGCCCGCCAGCGCCGCAACCACCAGCGCCGCGCGGCCGCCGTGCCCCCCGATCACAGCTCGCTCAGGTGCTCGATGTTCCCGGTGCTGTCGCCGACCTGCTCGCGGTGCGAGCCCAGCTTGTCGAGCATGGTCACGAACAGGTTCGTCATCGGCGTCCGGTCGGGGTAGCGCAGGTGGCGCCCGCCGCGGAGGGTGCCGCTGCCGCCGCCGGCGAGCACCGCCGGCAGGTCGTCGTGGGTGTGGGCGTTCGAGTCGCTGAGGCTGCTGCCGTAGAGGACCATCGAGTGGTCGAGCAGCGACCCGCTGCCGTCGTCGGCGTCGCGGAGCTTGCCGAGGAGGTAGGCGAACATCGCGACGTGATGCTGATCGATGAGCTGCAGCCGCGCCATGCGCTCGGGGTCGTTCTGGTGGTGCGACAGGCCGTGGTGGGCGTCGGGCACGCCGATAGACCGGTAGGTCCGGTTGCCCCCCTCGCGGCTGTACATCAGGGTGACGACCCGGGTCAGGTCCGCCTGGAACGCGATGGCGATGAGATCGGACATCGTCCTGACGTGCTCCTCGAAGGTCGGGGGCACGCCGTCGGGCCGGGCGAGGGCCGGCAGGTCCACGTCGTCGCGGCGCTCGGCGTTCTGGATGCGGCGCTCGACCTCGCGCACCGAGTCGAGGTAGTCGCCGAGCTTGCGGCGGTCGCCGGCGCCGAGGCCCGCCCGCAGCCGGCCCGCGTCCTCGCGGACGAAGTCGAGGAGGCTCCGGTTCTGCCGCGCCCGCACCGCCCGCACCGCGGGGTCGGTGGTGTCGCCGTCGCCGAACAGCCGCTCGAAGACGCGGCGGGGGTTGGTCTCGTAGGGCAGCGGGGTCGTGGGCGAGCTCCACGACACGGTGTTGCTGTAGGCGCAACTGTAGCCGGAGTCGCAGCCCCCCACCATGCGCACGTCCTGCAGCCCCAGCTCGAGCGACGGCAGAGGCGTCGAGCGGCCGATGTCCTCGGCCAGCATCTGGTCCACCGACATGCCGTTGCGGATGTCCGCCCCCTGCGTCTTCCTGGGGTGCACGCCGGTCAGCCAGCTCGCGCCGGCCCGCGCATGGTCTCCGGGGCCGTCCCCCAGCGCCTCGCCGTTGCGGTGGGCGAGGCCGGTGAGGACGAGGAGCCGATCGCGGAACGGCTCGAGGGCATGCAGGGTCTTGGTGAACGTGAAGCCGGCGCCGGTCTCGGCCGGGGTCCAGTCGCTCATGATCACGCCGTTGGCGGTGTAGATGAACGCCACCCGGGTGATCGGCTTCGACGCGGACGCGAACGCCGGGGTCATCGCATCGAGGAACGGGACGGCGACCGCGGTTCCCAGGCCGCGCAGGAAGGTCCGACGCGGCAGGTGGCGCCGCGTCGCGGCCCCGCCCCGCGCCGGCGGCCGCCCGCTGCCGGATGGACGGGCGGAACGGCAGTCGGGGCCGCCGGACGACACTCTCCGATCGATCGTTGTGCCGGTGTTCATGGCTCCGGAATCCTCCTCATCCTGAAGGGTACGCTATCGACCACGGCGGAGACCAGGGCCGAGAACCGGTAGCCGTCCGATTCCACCCGGCGCCGTATCTCGCGCACCGCGGGCCGGTCGTGGGCCTCGAGGCCGCGCCCGATGGCATAGGTGAGCAGCTTCTCGGCCAGCGCCTCGACGAACTCCTGGCGGCGGTCGAGCAGCATCGCCCGCAGCCCGTCCGCGCCCGCGATCACCGTGCCGTCCGGCAGGTCCGCGGAGGCGTCCACCGCAACCCCTTCCTCCTCCGCCCGGTACGCGCCCACCGCGTCGAAATTCTCCAGCGCGAACCCCAGCGGATCCAGGCGGGCGTGACAGACCGCACAGGCGGGATTGGCGCGGTGCCGCTCGAGGGCCGCGCGCAGGCCGCCGGCCGACGAGCCGGCGTCGGCCTCGAGCTCGGGCACGTCGGCGGGCGGCGGCGGGGGCGGCGCCCCCAGCAGGTTCTCGAGAATCCACTTGCCCCGCAGCACCGGCGACGTGCGCGTCGGGTACGACGTCACCATCAGCACCCCGCCCTGGGTGAGGATGCCGCCGCGGCCGGTGCCGGCGAGGGGCACCCGCCGGAAGTAGCCCCCCTCGACCCCGTCGATGCCGTAGAACTCGGCCAGCCCCTCGTTGACGAACGTGTAGTCGGCGTCCAACAGCTCCAGCACGCTGCGGTCGTCCCGGACGAGGTGCTCCAGGAAGAGCTGCGTCTCGCGCTGGAACGCGTGGCGGATGCCGTCGTCGAAGTGGGGAAAGCGCTCGGGGTCGGGGGTCCAGTCGGCGACGTTGCGCAGGTGGAGCCACTGCCCCGCGAAGTTCTCGACGAGGGCCCGCGCCTTCGGGTCGGCGAGCATGCGGCCGATCTGGCGGGACAGCTCGTCGGGCGACCCGAGCCTCCCCCGCTCGGCCGCCTGCAGGAGCTCCTCGTCGGGGATGCTGCTCCAGAGGAAGAACGAGAGCCGGGAGGCGAGGTCGAGGTCCGCGAGGCGATGCACGTCGCCGAGCCCTGCGCCAGCCGGAGCCGTGGGCGCCCGGAAGAGGAAGCTCGGCGAGACGAGCACCCCGCTGAGGGCCATCTCGATGCCGTGGTCGAAGCTGCCGCCGTCGGCCCGCCCCATCGCGAACAGGCGCATGAGGGGATCGACGTCGGCATCGGTGACGGGGCGCCGGTACGCGCGCCGGGCCAGCGTGGTCAGGATGCGCCGCGCGCACGGCGCCTCGGGCCCGCCGGCGGCCGGGCGGCAGACGAAGAGCCGCCGCCGGCTCTCGGGGTCGCCCGGCCCGGTCGCGCCGTAGGGGCCGCCGACGAGCACGTAGTCGACGGACACGCCGTTGGTCGTGCCGCCCCCGGCGCCCTCGCGCCGCGCGTACTCGGTCAGGAACCCCGCTGCGACCTCGTGCCCGCCCGCCGCGAGAGCCGTGCGCACCTCGAAGATGCGGCTGCCCTGGTTCGCCTCCTCGGCGTCGAAGTCGGCGTCGAGCAGGCGGACCCGGGCGCCGTCGATGCGCACGTCGAGCTTCGGGGGCGGCATGCCGGGGGCGCGCCGTCCCCGAACCCGCACCTGAATCGAGTACTCGGCGTCGAAGGGAAAGTGGTGCTTGAACAGGATGCCGCCGCGCGTGTTGGGGGGCAGCCCCGCGATCTCGCCGTCCCACCCCGGCCCGCCCGCGGGGCGATATCGCTGGACGACGGGGACGGAGGCGCCGGTGCCGACCACGAGCCGGCTGACGCGCCGCGCCGCCGCCACGTACTTCTCGACGTGCAGCGGCGACACCGTCAGCACGTCGCCGATGTTGTCGAACCCGTAGCCGGAGTCGTCGGCCGGCAGGTCGCGCGCGTGGTCGAGGTCGAGCCCCAGGAGATCGCGCACCGCGTTGCGGTACTCGGCCCGGTTCAGCCGGTGGATGGCGGGCGAGCCGGGGTCGGGCCGCTCGGCCGCGGCGCGGTCCAGCCCGGTCTCGAGCCACGCCACGAGCTCGGCGCGGTCGCCGGGGTCCGGGGCGGGCCGGCCGGCCGGCGGCATCTCCCCCGCCCTGAGCTTGTGCAGGACCTTCTCGAGAACCGGGGCCTGCTCCCCCACCGGCGCGTCGGCCACGCCGGCCAGGGTCAGGCCGGCGGTGCGGGTCCGGTCGTTGTGGCACGCGAGGCAATAGCGGTCGACGGTGGCCCTCAAGAGGTCGCCGGACGGCGGAACCGGTCCACCGGGCTGGACTGACGCCGCGCCGGCCGCGAGCCCCGCGGGCGGGGCGGGGCGCCCGGGCGGGACGACCGGCTGGCCAGCCGCATTCCGCGCGGCCGTGAAACGAGCCGCAGACGGGGTTGAGCGCTCGGGCGAAACCGGTCGACGGTCGACACGCCGCGCGGCGGCGACGAGGTGCGTGGGCGAGAGGAGCGACGCCTGCGAAACCGCCTCGCCGGCCGGGCTCGGAGCGGCGGCGGCGAGCCCCGCTGACGCTGCGGAGCGCTCCGGCGGAACCGGCGGGCCGGCCGCGCTTGGCGCGGTGGCGAGCCAATACACGAGCCCCAGCGCAACCGCGCAGGCCGTGCTTCGGGCCGCTCCGAGCTTCGAACGGCTGGTACCCTGGCGAGCCACGACGCCGGCAGTTTACCATTAGCGGCCATGAGCACCCAGCCGCGCTACGTCACCGGCACCATGCTGCTCGTCCTTGCGCTGGCGGCGCCCCGACCGGGCGCAGCGCAGGCGCCGGAGACGGCCCGGAGCCTGTTCGACGCCGTGCAACGGCTGGACCGCGACGCGGTGCGTGCCTTGCTGGCAGAAGGCGTGGACGTCAACGCGGTCCGCGCCGACGGATCGACGGCGCTGTCGTGGGCCGCCTTCCGCGGCGACGCCGACATCGCCGCCGCCTTGCTGGAGGCGGGGGCCGAACCCGACCCGGTGGACGAGAACGGGGAGACGCCGCTGCTCTTCGCCTGCGCCAACGGCAACCTCGCCCTCGCCCGCCTCCTCCTCGACGCCGGCGCCGACGTGGACGCCACCCGCTGGAGCGGCGACACGGCGCTGCTGGCCGCGGTGCATGGCGGCGACGAGGCGCTGGTGCGGCTGCTGGTCGACCGGGGGGCCGACGTCGACGCGGCGGAGTCGCGCATGGGACAGACGCCGCTGATGTGGGCCATCGCCGGCGGGCATCCGTCCATCGCCGCGCTCCTCATCGAGCGAGGCGCCGACGTCGACGCGGTCTCCCGCAACGGCTTCCGGTCCCTTCTGTTCGCGGCCCAGCACGGGGACGCCGCGAGCGCGCAGGCCCTGATCGCGGCCGGGGCCGACCCCCACGCCGCCGCCCCCGACGGCAGCACCGCGTTCCTGCTCGCCATCGCCGCCGGCAGCGACGCCGTGACCCGGCTGATGCTCGACGAGGGAGCCGACGTCGACGCGCGCGACCGCACCGGCAGCACGCCGCTTCACGCGGCGGTCCGCCAGGGCAACCTCGAGATGGTCAGGACCCTCGTCGCCCGCGGGGCCGACCTGAACGCCCGCACCGGACGGGCGGATGACTGGGCCGCGGCGGCGGCGCGCCGTACCGGCGGCCTGACGCCCTTTCTGACCGCGGCCCAGGCCGGCAACGTCGACATGCTGCAGGCCCTGCTCGGCCTCGGGGCCGACCCCGCGGCGCGTTCCCACGACGGCGCGGGCGGCGTGCTCCTCGCCACCCGCGGCCGCAACCTCGAGGCGGTCGAGCTGATGGTGGAGCTGGGCCTGGACGTGAACGCCCGCCCCGCGGGCCGGCCCAGCGCGCTGCACACCGCGATCCGCGCCGGCGAGGACGCCATCGTCGAGTACCTGGCCGCGAACGGCGCCGACTTCGACGCCCTCGACCATCACGGGCGGACACCCCTCGAGGAGGCGGAGTTCGAGGCGCCGACCCACACCATCGAGCTGATGCGCCGCCTGGACGCCGAGCACCGCGCCGGGACACCCTGATCGGCCACGGCCCTCAAGCTCTGTGCGGCGCCGACGCCCCGCCCTCCGCCGCCGCGGGGTGCAGTGTCTCGGGCACCCGGCGCCACAGCACCCCGCCGCCGGCGGACCCGATCAGCCAGGTCAGGGCCAGGGCGGCGGGCAGCGAGGCCACCGCCGACGTCAGCAGCGGACCCGCGAGGACCCCGCAGTCGCCCACCAGGCGCCACACCCCCAGGAAGCGGCTGCGCTCGTCGGCGGGGGCGAGGTCCGCCCCCAGGGTCAGCAGGATGCCGCTGCCCAAACCGTTGCCGATGCCGGCCAGCAACGCCGCGCACACGTACGTCGTGGCCGAGCCGGTCAGGGGCAGGAGCCCCATCGCCGTCCCCAGGGTGACGATCGAGCCGACGCCCGCCGCCTTCCGGCCCCAGCGGTCCATCACGAGGCCCGCCACCGGCGCCATCGCGAGGTCGACCGTCGCCGCGATGCTCACGATGAGCCCTATCGCCTCGGGGTCGATCCCGAGGCGGGTGCCCCAGAGCACCACCAGCAGGCGGCGCTGCTCGCGCACGAGCTGCAGGCAGAACGCGAAGACGCCGGCCCCCAGGAAGATGCGGCGGTGGCGGCCGAGCATGCGCGGCACCAGCAGCAGCATGACGGCGGCCGGGCCGCCGGTCTCCGCCCCCGCCTCGCGGCCCGCCGTGCGCCCCTCGGGCGACGCCGGCGGCGCCACCATCCAGACCAGCGACAGGGTGAGCACCGCGGCCGCCGCGATGGCCAGGAACACCGCGCGGAAGCCGAGCTGCTCCGCCCCCACCCCGCCCAGCAGCGGACCGAGCAGCAGGCCCACGCGCTGCAGCGCGGCGAGGCCGGCCATGGCCTTCCCCCGCTGGCGGGTGGCGACCTGCTCGGTGATGCAGGCCAGGCGGGCGAGCAGCCACGTGCCCGCGCCAGCGCCGAAGGCCAGCGTGGCGAGGGCCAGCACCCCGGATGACGCGGACTGCGCGATGACCACCGCGCCGGCCGCCATCAGGCCGTTGCCCAGCAGCATGCCCGCCTTGTAGCCGTAGCGCTCGATGACGAGGCTCGCGGGCACGTTCACGACGACGCTGCCGAACCCGCGCATCGCGAACACGAGGGCGGCCACCGAGAGAGTCCCCCCCAGGTCGAGCACGTAGAGCGGGAGGACGACGAGCAGCGCCATCTGCGCCACCGCCATCAGGCTCGAGGGCAGGTAGACGGACCACCCCAGGGCCCGCAACGAGGATCGCATTGGAGAATTGGAGGCGCCGCCCGGATTTGAACCGGGGATGGAGGTTTTGCAGACCTCTGCCTTACCACTTGGCGACGGCGCCGGCGAGGACGAGGTCAACCGGCGTTACCGCCCGGCAGACCGCCCGGGCGATGCGGAGGCGCACCGCCGGAGAAGAGTGGAGCGGGAAACGGGATTCGAACCCGCGACTTCGACCTTGGCAAGGTCGCACTCTACCACTGAGTTATTCCCGCTCGTCCCAACTGCTGCAAAGCTAAGGTACCACAGGGCCGGGGCGGCATCAAGGCGCACGCGCGGAGAACGCGTCCCTGACCACCTCGAGGACCGGCGGCCGGCCGGGGGCCGCGGTGACCCCCACGACGTCGAAGCGGCACGGCGGCGCCGGCCCGCCGAGGCCCATCAGGTAGCTGCGCGCCATGTTGACGAGCCGCCGCTGCTTGGCCGGGTTCACGGCCGCCGTCGCCCCCCCGAACGCGGCCGTGCGCCGGGTCTTGACCTCGACGAACACCAGCGTGGGGCCGTCCCGCGCGATGACGTCGATCTCGCCGAAGCGGGTGCGGAAGCGGCGGGCGAGGATGACGCAGCCGCGGCGCTGCAGCTCGCGGCACGCGAGGTCCTCGCCGAGCCGGCCGAGAGACTGGCGGGCGCGGGTCATCGTCCGCCAGGACCAGAAGCAAGAGCCGGGCCAGTTATTTCCGCTGCCAGCGCGTGCCGGCCGGCGTGTCCTCCAGCACGATGCCCCGCGCGTCGAGATCGCCGCGGATGGCGTCGGCGGCGGCGAAGTCGCGGCGCGCTCGGGCCGCCTTCCGCTCGTCGATCAGCCGCTCGATCTCCTCCACCGGCACCGCGGCGAGGCTCTCCTCCGCCCGCCGAAGGGCGATGACCCCCAGCACCCGATCGAAGCCCTCGAAGGCGGCCTCGACGGCCTCGACGTCGGGCTCGCCGATCTCGCCGTCGTCGATGGCGGTGTTGACGTAGCGCACGAGCTCGAACATCACCCCGAGGCCGCCCGGCACGTTCAGGTCGTCGGCCAACCGGTCGTCGAACTCGCGCCGCGCCGCCTCGACCCGCGCCGCCACCGCGGGGTGGGCCTCGCCGCCCCGGAGGGCGCCGAGCCGGGCCAGGCACGCCATGACCCGCTTCAACGCCTCCTCGGCCTGATCGAGCCCGCCCCACGTGAACCGCAGTTGCTTCCGGTAGTGGACCGACAGCAGCGCGTAGCGCAGGGCCGAGGCCCGGTACCCCCGTTCGAGCACGTCGGGCACGGTGAGGACGTTGCCCAGCGACTTCGACATCTTGGCGCCCTCGTCGAGCAGCAGGTGCTCGACGTGGACCCAGAACCGCGAGAAGGTCTCGCCGCTCGCCCCTTCCGCCTGGGCGATCTCGTTCTCGTGATGCGGGAACACGAGGTCGACGCCGCCGGCGTGAATGTCGATGGGCGACCCGTCGAGCAGGCGGTGGGCCATCGCCGAGCACTCGATGTGCCACCCGGGACGTCCCGGCCCCACCCCGAAGTCCCACGTCGGCTCGTCCGGGCCGGTCGCCTTCCAGAGCACGAAATCGCGGGCGTCGTCCTTGTCGTAGCGGTCCGAGTCGATGCGGGCGCCGGGCTTGATGCCCTCGTGGTCGAGCCGGGCCAGCTTGCCGTAGTCGGGCAGGGTCGCGATGCGGAAGTAGACGGACCCGTCGCTGCGGTAGGTGTGCCCGTTGGCCTCCAGGGCCTGGATCATCTCGACCATCGAGCGCAGGTTCTCTTCGTCGGTCGCGCGCGGGTACGCCTCGACCGGCTCCAGCCCCAGCGACGCCGCGTCCTCCCGGAAGGCGGCGATGAACCGGTCGGTGTACTCGCGCAACGGGACCTGCGCGGTCCTCGACTCGACGATGGTGCGGTCGTCGACGTCGGTGAAGTTCATCACCTGCCGCACGTCGAACCCCGCCACGTGCTGCAGCGCCCGCCTCAGCACGTCGAGGGCGACGAAGGTGCGGAAGTTGCCGATGTGGCCGCGCGCGTAGACGGTCAGCCCGCACGTGTACATGCGCACCGTGCGGCCGCGCAGCGGCGCGAACGGCTCCTCCAGCCGTGTCAGGGTGTTGTAGAGACGCATCCGGTTTCACAGCCCGCGGCGAAAGTCCCCGCTGCATTCGAGCAGCGATGCACCCCGCCTGATTTCGTTGTTCGTCGGTTGCCCGTGCCCGATGAGCGCCCTCCTCACGCCTGGTCAGGCGGGCGCCTCGGCTGTCCACCGGCGCCCCTGGGCGCGGCGCGACGCGGGGCTTTCGCCACGGGCCGTTCAGGACCCCTCGGGCAGGGCCCTCGTCAGCTCGCAGAAGTCGGCGCCGTCGCCGTCCGGCCCCCGCCCCAGGACCACCGTGGCCATCGAGTGCCGCAGCCGCTCGAGAGGCACGCCGTCGGGACCCGAACGCGACAGGAGCCTCTCGATGATCGGCGCGCCGTCGCGCGACGCCGAGGCGCCGAGATAACGAATGCGAACCTGCATGTCCCGTCCGCTCGCCGCCATCCTCAGCTCGACGTGCGTATAGGCGGCCCCCGGCTCGAACACCCTCACCACCGCCTGCTCTATCGCGCAGACGAGGTCGTCGCGCTGGGTGTCTCGATAGCCGAGGTGGTCGGCCGCCCGCGCCGCGAGCTGACGCAGAATCGGAAGGTACCGCGCCTCGCACGGCAACGCCACGCTCAACCCGATGGACGCCGCCGAGTCCGAGGTCTTCCCCATGCCTGTCGGGATCTTACAGTGAAATCCGCCGAAACAGCCCCCGCGCCTCGTCGCAGTCGCGGGCGATCTGCGCCCGCAGCGCCTCGCCGTCCGGGAAGGCGCGCTCCTCGCGCAGGCGCCGGATGAACGCGACGCGGATCTCGAGCCCGTAGAGGTCGCGGTCGACGTCGAAGAGGTGCGACTCGACCACCGGCCCGTCCCGCCCGCCCTCGAACGTCGGCCGCACCCCGACGTTGGTCACCGCGGCGTGGATGTCGCCGTCGATCACCGCCGCCGTGGCGTAGACGCCGTTGGGCGGAAACAGGGTGTTGCCGGTGGCGAGGTTCGCGGTCGGGTACCCGATGCTGCGGCCGCGGCCGTCGCCGTGTGTCACGGTGCCCTCGAGCGCGTAGTGGTGCCCCAGCAGCAAGCCGGCCTCGTCGACCCGGCCCTCGGCGATCAGGCGCCGGACGCGCGTGCTGCTGACGACGAAGTCGCGATAGCGCACCGAATCGATCTTCTCGGCCCGGAACCCGTAGCGGGCCCCCAGCGACCGCAGCAGCGAGAAGTTGCCGGCCCGATCGTGACCGAAGAGGAAGTTGGCCCCGACCCACACCTCGGCCACCTGCAGCCACTCCACCAGCACCGTGTGGACGAAGGTCTCCGGCGCCCAGCGCGACAGCTCGGGCGTGAACCGCACCACCGCGATGCCGTCCATCCCCGCCTCGGCCAGGGCCGCGAGCTTCTGCGGGCCGGTCATCAGCAGCGGCGGCGCCTTGTCGGGGCGGACGACCCGGGACGGGTGGGGGTCGAACGTGAGCGCGGCGGCCGTGGCCCCCTGCTCGTCGGCCCGGCGCCGCACGCGCTCGATGATCTTGGCGTGCCCGCGGTGCACGCCGTCGAAGTTGCCCAGGGCCAGCACCGGGCGGCGCCAGCCCGGCGCGTCCCCGTCGTCGGGAAAGTGAACGATCCGCACCCGGTCCCCCGGTCGAGTCTCGTACCGCATCGGCCAGCCCATCATCATACGCCAGTCGCGGTCCGCGTCACGAAACGGCGTTCGACGCCCAGGGCACGACGGACTCGTGAGGCAACCGCCCGACAGGGCCAGGTCGGCACCCGCGCGTGGCGCCCGGCGGCGTCCGACTCTCCGTCGCGCACCCTTCGACGTTCCGCGCCGTGCGGGGCAGCGTCCGGCCGCGCTGGCGACAGCCCACCGCGCTGCGGCGGGGGCTCCCGGCCCGACAATCGTCGCCTGCAGCTCGGCCCGGCGCCCACCCGGCCCGCCAGCCCGCGCCTTCTACGACGCGGACGGCTGCACGTCGATGACGAGCCCGTCGTGGGCCAGGGTCACGCCGGGAGGAAGGGCGGCGCACGTCTCGGCGTGGGGAAGGTCGTGACACATGTGGGTGAAGTAGGTCCGTCCGGCCCCGATGCGCGCGGCCGTCTCCACCGCCTGGCTCAGCGTCAGGTGGGTGGGGTGCGGGCGGTGGCGCAGGGCATCGAGCACCAGGACCGACAGGCCCTCGAGCAGCGGCCACGAGGCTTCCGGAATCTCGCTGCAGTCGGTCAGGTATGCGAAGTCGTCGACGCGGTAGCCGAGAATGGGACGCGTGCCGTGCAGAAGGGGGACGGGCACCACCCGCGCCCGCCCCAGCGAGAAGGGGCCCGTGACTTCCACCAGACGGAGCTGCGGCAGCCCCCCGCCCCGGGGCGCGGCCGGGTCCCACACGTAGGAGAAGACCCGGCGCAGGGCGGCAAGGGTCGAGGCGTCGCCGAGGCAGGGAATCGTCGTCCGCTGGCGGAAGTTGAAGGGTCGAACGTCGTCCAGCCCCATGATGTGGTCGGCGTGCTCGTGCGTGAACAGGATGACCTCGACGCCGGTCAGCCCGAAGGCCAGCGCCTGCGAACGAAAGTCCGGCGTGGTGTCGACGACGACGCGGGTCCGGTCGGCGAGCTCGAGATGGACGGACGGCCGCCACCGCCGGTCCCGGGGATCGTCGGAACGGCACGTGGCGCAGTCGCAGCCGACCACCGGCACGCCGGCCGAGGTCCCGGTGCCGAGGAACGTGACCCGCATGGCGTCAGGGCGAGGCGGGCCGGTCTCCCGCCCGTCCGACCTCGGCGAAGCGCATCCGCAGCTCGTGGAGGACGCGGGTCAGGAACCGCTCCTCGTCCGGCGTCAGGTTGCCCCGCGTCTTCTCCGCCAGGACCGCCAGGAGGTCGAGCATGTTGCCGCCGGCGGCCGGATTGGGGGGGCGCTTCCGCCCCGTGGCGGGGTCGACGACGTCGCCGAAATGGACGGCGGCCGACGTCGCGAGCGACACGACGAGCGCGTTGAACGAGATCTCGGGTGGCGGCGTGGTCATGGTCTCTCGGAAGGGTCCCGAATCCTGCGGCAGACCCCGGCGCCGTCGCCCCCGGCGGCCTCGTGCGCCACGGGCGACGACGACCGCCGCGGCGGTCGTACCGCTGTCCGCCCCTCGACGGGATCGTAAAGTAGGGGGAACGATATGACCAAGGCGAAGCGATCCGACCCTCTCCCGCCCACCGCCGACGCGGGCGCGCAGTTCGCGCGGCTCGTCGACACCATGCGCACGCTGCGGTCGCCCGGCGGCTGCGCTTGGGACCGCGAGCAGACGGTCGCCTCGCTGCGGCCGTTCGTGCTCGAAGAGGCCTACGAGGTGGTCGAGGCGATGGACCGCGGCGACCGCGCCGCCCTGTGCGAGGAGCTCGGAGACCTCCTGCTCGAAGCGGTGTTCGTGGCCCAGATATGCGCCGAGGACGGGGACTTCACCATCGCCGACGCGGCCGAGGCGGTGACCGCCAAGCTCGTCCGGCGGCACCCTCATGTGTTCGGCGACGGGGCCGCCGGTGACGGAACCGCCTCGGGCGGCAACGCCGCCGGGGACGACGGCGGCGGCGGGGCTGCCGCCGGCCCCGGTGGCGGGGCCCGCGGCCGCGCACTCTCGCCCGCCGAGGTCAAGCGGCAGTGGGAGCGCATCAAGCGCGAGGAGCGCGCCGGCGCGCCCGGCGGCCGCACCACCCTCCTCGACGGCATCCCCGAGGCGCTGCCGTCGCTGCTGCGGGCCTCGCGCATCGGGGCGCGCGCGGCCAACGTGGGCTTCGACTGGGAAGAGGCGGACCAGGTCGTCGACAAGGCCGACGAGGAGATCGCCGAGCTGCGCGACGCGATCGCGGGAGGAGACCCGGGGCGGATCGAGGAGGAGATCGGCGACCTGCTCTTCACCGTCGCGAACGCCGCCCGCAAGCTGCGGGTCGATCCCGAGTCGGCCCTCAGGACCGCCAACGCCAAGTTCACCCGGCGCTTCCGCGCCGTCGAGCAGCGCCTCGAGAGCCGCGGCCGCACCCTGCACGACGCCTCTTCCGAGGAGCTCGAGCGGGAGTGGGAGGCGATCAAGACCGCGGCCACGGCCGCAACAGGGCCGTCCGGCGACTGACCGCAGGTCCTGGCCGCGGTCGGGTCAGTTTCCCCTTGGCGCCAGCGTCACCGATGGACGCCGGCCGAGGTTCACTTGGTTCTGCCGCCCCCCGGAGATCAGGATCTTGACTTCGGCCAGACCGATCTCCACCACTCGCAAACGGTTCTCCACCGCTCGCAAACGGTCGTCAAGTCGGTCCATGCGCCCGTTCATGCTGGAGCTCTGCGCAAGCAGGAGCCCCGCCAGTGCGATGGCGGAGCTCAAGACCGTGCCGATGATCCACTTCGTGTCATTGCTCATCTCATCGCGATATGGCCCCAACCCCTGCGAAGATGATCCCACGACTGTCTCCCGTTGACCAGACATGTCGAGACTCCGTGGAGCACGGAGCGACGCACCGTGTTCCAGGGAACCCGCCGCCGACGGGCTGCGACCGTCGAGGGCCCGCGCTCAGCCGCCCGGGAGTCTGCGTAGTTCCGACGCAGACCATCCGTACTCGGCACTTCAGTCAGCCGGTCGGCGTTCGCATCTCCCGGCTCCTGCGTCGTACCGCCAGCGGCGCCCGGCCGCGGTCCGCAGCCGCACCTCGCGCCCGTCGGTCTCGAGGACGACCGCCCCGTCCCGCCCCGTCTCCAGCACCAACGCCCCGGCCTCGCGGTACCGCGCGGTCACCGCGGGCACGGGATGGCCGTGCGGGTTCGCGCGACCCGCGCTGACCACCGCGACGCACGCCCCGGCCGCCGACACCAACCGCTCGGAGCTCGAGCCCGCGCTGCCGTGGTGCGGCACCTTGACGAGCCGAAACGGCGCCGGGGCCAGGGCCGCGGCCACCGCTCCTTCCACGTCCACCCCGATGTCGCCCGGCAGCAGCACCGCGACGCCGCCGAAGCGGACGTCGAGCACCACCGAGTCGTCGTTCCGGACCCGCGGGCGGGCCCAGTCGGGCACGGGCGGATGGAGCACGTCGAACGACACGTCGCCGAGCTCGAGCCGGTCGCCGGCCGCGACCCGCCGCCAGCGCGCGCCCACCGCCTCCGCCGCCTGCCGCAGCGCCTCGAGCCCCCCGTGCCCCTCGACCGGCACCCCCTCCCAGACCTCCCCGGCCGGCAGGTCGCGCAGCACCCCGGGCAGCCCGCCGATGTGGTCGGGGTGGCCATGGGTCGCCACCGCCGCGTCAAGCCGCCGCACGCCGAGGGACCACAGGGCCGGCACGACGATGCGCCTCCCCATCTCCGACCGCGGGCTGATCGACCCGCCGGCATCCACGAGGACCGCCTGCCCGCCGGGCGTCTGCACCAGCGTGGCGTCGGCCTGGCCGACGTCGAGCACGCTCACCCGCAGCCAGCCGGGCCGCGGGTGCCCCGCGAGGGGAGGGCGCCACGGCGTGGAGACGATCCAGAGCGCCGCCGCCGCGGTGACGACCTGCGCGGCGAGGCGGGTGCGGGTCGATCGCCCCCGCCACATCAGCCCCGCGAGCGCCGCGTAGTAGACGACCAGGGTGAGGGCCGCGGGCGGCGGAACCCGGAACACCAGCCACGGCCAGACGTCGAGCAGCCGGGTGGACTCCACCAGCCCCGTCGCGGCGAGATGCGCCGCGTAGCCGGCGGCCGCGGCGGGGGCGGGGTGGACCGCGGCCAGCCCCACCGACGCCAGCCCCGCCACCTGGGTCACGGTCATCAGGGGGATGGCCGCGAAGTTGAGCACGAGGCCGGCGAGGCTCACGCGGCCGAACAGGGCCGCCCCGATCGGCATCAGCACGGCCTCGGCGCACAGGGTCGCGGCGAACAGGCCCGCCGGCGCCGCGACCCACATCGGCGGGCGCTCGCCCCCGCGATGCAGCAAGACCGACACGCGGGCCGCCCCCAGCACGATGCCGAGGGTGGCGCCGAAGGTCAGGAGGAACCCGGGATCGAGCACCGAGAGGGGCGAGACCATCGCGATGCCGGCGGCGGTGGCCGCCAGCACGTTGAGCGGCGGCGTCCGGTGGTCGAGGAGACGGGCGCCGAGCACGATCACCGCCGCCGTCGTGGCCCGCGTCACCGACGCCTCGTCCCCCACCACGGCGTTGTATCCGAGCACGCACGCCACCACCATCAGCAGCCGGGGCCGGGGCCGCAGGCCGGACAGGCGGCCGAGGAACAGCAGGCAGCCGGTGAGGATGGCGATGTTGCCGCCGGAGATCGCGATGACGTGGTAGATGCCGCCGTCCTGCAGCCGGCGGGTCGTCTCGGGGTCGAGCCGGTTCCGGTCCCCGATGAGAATCGCGGTGACGATGGCCGCCGACTGGTCCCCGTGGCGCCCCACCGAGCCGGCCACCGCGCGCCGGACGAAGCCGCGGGCCGACGCGGCCAGCTCCGACCGCCGCGGCCCGCGCGCCGCCACGTCGACGAGGAGGCCGCTCTTGATCGACCCCCGCAGCGCCGTCCCCCGCAACGCCTGCCGCCGGGCCTGATCGCCGCTCCCGGGGTTGTTGAACGCGGAGACCGGGCGCAGCGTGGCGGACACCCGCAGCCGGCGCCCCTCTCGCCACGCCGGGAACCGATCGGCCCACGCCTCGCCGCCGACCGACAGCCGGACGCCTCCCGTGACCGGCACCCACTCGCCGGCCCGACCCACGCGGAAGACGGCCAGGTCGAAGGCGACCCCGAAGTCCGTGACCCGGGCGTCGCGCAACAGCCGGCCTTCGAGCCGCACCGGCCCGACCCGCCCGGCGCCCGCCGCTTCCGGCTGGCGGTCGAACCACGCCCTCAACGGGGTCTCGAGGGCCGCCGCCCGCTCCCCCGCGGCCAGCGCCGCACCCCCGAGCGCGAAGCCCGCGGTCAGGAGCGCCGCCAACCGGCGACCCGCCACGCCGCGCGCGAAGGCCGCGAGCGCCATCACCCAGACGGCGACCAGGGCCACCCGCAGGCCACCCACGGGCAGCGGGACCCAAGCGCCCACCGCCGCCCCGACCAGCAACGGCACCGCCGCCAGCGACGCAGGAACCGACACGGCCCCTGCCCTTGCAAGAACCGTGGCGGGGCGTATCACGCCGGGCCGCGGGGTAGGCGCCGGCGTGGCGTCGCAGAACCTGCGCAGCCTGCGCGCGCCCGCTGTCGCAGCGGTTGCGCCCGTCCGAGAACGACCACGACAGGGGTTCCGGCAGAAGGCCCAAGGTTCTTCCAGACCTGGTCTCGCGGCGACCCGCGACGAGCTGAGCGATACTCCGGGCACTGCAACACGCCATGTGTCGTGTTACAGTGCCCTATCGACATCGCACACAAGGGGCTGTCGGCGTTCTTCGAGCGCGGCGACGCCCGCCGAATCCCGGCGGCCTTGGCGCCACGGATTCGACGTATCCTGTCGGACCTCGACTCGGCAATCCAGCCCAGAGACATGGACCTTCCGGGCTACCGGCTGCATCCCCTGACGGGTGACCGCCACGGGCAATGGAGCGTGCGGGTTTCCGGCAACTGGCGCATCGTCTTCCGGTTCAGGGACAGCGAGGCGGCTGACGTGACGTTGATCGATTACCACTGAAGGGAGGCATGATCATGCCGACGATGCACGACCCGGCACACCCGGGCGAGAGCCTCCGGGACGCGATGGCGGCAGAGGGCTGGACCGTGACCGAGGCCGCGGCAAAGCTCGGCTGCACGCGCCAGACCTTCTCGCGCGTGCTGAACGGCAAAACAGGCATCTCGCCCGCCATGGCCCTGGCGCTGGAACGAATCGGGTGGAGCAACGCCGCGTTCTGGGTGCGCCGCCAGGCGCAGTACGACCTGGCGCGGGAACGTCTCCGACAGGAACGTGCAGTCGCTTGACCCGCGAGCCGCGCCCGTCGGCAGCCGTCCCGTTGCGGGCGGCACCGACTGCCGCGCGCTCGCGAGGTGCTATGCGGGGGCAGAGCAGGCGCATGACGTGTTGCGGGCGGCGCCGGCTGCTGCGCGCCTCGCGAGTGCCCGTCGGTTGGCCGAGATCGTCTGTTGGGGTTTGCGGTCTACGGTAGATCCCGCGGCTGAGAAGGAACGCCTGTGACCGAGCGTGACCGTGCCATCGCGCTGTACACCTTCCTCAAGGAATTCGTACAGCTGCGCACCAAGACGATCCGCGATATCGCCCGCTACGAACAGGACGGGGAGGTCATCTGGGCCGCCGACATTCCGCGAGAACACGGCTGCCACTGCATCGCCTGGCACCGCAACACTCCTGACGCATCCGGCGGCGATACGCCCGACGCGCCCGACGAGGTCTGGGTCGAGCTTCGCAAGCCGCGCTTGACGCGACCACCCGAGCCCCCGGAATCAGTGCATCCCTGGGTGCGGCGCGAGCAGCTCGACGACTCGTCGCTCGAACGCCCCGAGCTGTTCCCGGACCTTCCAGGAGAGTCCGACGAGGACCCCGCGATAGAACTGGACGGTCACCCGGAGGTACAGGATGCATGGGATGCCTACATCGAGGGACGTTGGCGGTTGTGGGCTGAGCAGGATCGTCGCGAGCGGGCCGTCCAGAGCGTCTATACCAATCTCTTCTCTGTGTTCCAGCGTCAGCAGCGCCTGGGTGAGAGTCGAGGTCGTCTTCGGACTTGGCTTCCTGACGTGGAGTGCGCCCGACGGCCACATGGTGCGGCGGCACTTGGTAACCGCCCACGTCACGGTCAGCTTCGACACGGAACGCGGAACTCTCACCGTCACGCCCGCGGGGGAAGGTGCCCGCCCCTCTCTTGAACAGGACATGCTGGATCCGCAGCACCGGCCCGATCCACATGAACTGCGCGCGATCGAGGAGACGTTGGAGCAGCTGGGCGAGTCACTGTGGGCGGCTGGACCGCTCGACGGCGTGCTCAAGAGTTGGGTGCACTCCGCGTCCGCCGAGGGAGAGTACACCGACGCTCTCGAACGTCCCGATCGTGCCGGCTCCGCACCGATAGTACATCTCGCGCCCGCCCTAATCTTGCGGCGCAGGACGGAGCGCTCCTTCATCCGCGCATTCCAAGAGATCATCGATCAACTCAACTCGGACCACCCGGTTCCGGAAGGGTGCCGCACATTTGTCAGCGTCTCCGAGGATTCCGAGCGCGGCAACGCGGCGGGGGAGAGCGGCCACGCGACAGGTCCGGGCGAGATCTACTTTCCGCTGCCGGCCAACGAGGCCCAGCGGGAAATCGTGCGGCGACTAACCGCCAACCAAGGTGTCTTGGTGCAAGGTCCGCCGGGTACCGGCAAGTCGCACACCATCGTGAACCTGATATGTCACGCGCTCGCCACCGGCCAGCGCGTTCTCGTGACCAGCCATGCGGTGCGGGCGCTCAAGGTGCTTCAGCGCATGATCCGCGACAGCGCGCCGGATCTCGCCCCGCTTTCGGTCGTGCTGCTCGGCGACGACCGGGATGCTCTACTCGCAATGGAGGAGTCCGTTCAAGGGATCACGACTCGGCAGAACACGTGGACTGCGGCGGGGAGTCAGAAAGCGATTACGCAGCTCGAACGCGACCTGGATCGCCAGCGCCGACGCGAGGCCACGGTGCTGACGGATCTCCGTGCCATCCGAGAACGGGAGACCCAGCACGACGCAGGGTTCGGCTACTCGGGCACGCTGGCCCGGATATCGGCCGAGTTGCATCAGGAGCGTGAGTCGCTCTCCTGGGTCCAAGACGAGACGCCGGAGGACGTTGAACCACCCCTGTCGACAGCGGAATTCGACGAACTCGTTTCGCTGGGCCGGAACGAGGGCCTGCTGCGGTGGGAAACAGGCGGGCGGGTGAGCATCGAACTCGACAGCCTGCCGACCAGTGACGTGTTCGAGCAGGCCGTGCGCGTTGAACGCCAGGCGCGCGCGACCTACGAAGCCGGGTCGCCGATCCGGCAGCGACCACAGTACAGGCCGCTGGAGACGATGAACCGGGACGATCGTAGCAGGCTCGCCGTCGGGCTCCGGAAGTTGGGAGCGCTCATCGACCGGATCCAACGACGGCCGCTGCCTTGGACCCGAGAGGCGACGGAGCAGATTCTGGGAGACTTCGAGCGCACCTGGAGGCAACTGCACGAAGACACCTCGACCACCGCGGCAGCGATAGCCGAGTCGGCCGAGTGGCTCGATGCCAACCCGGTCGGCCCGGAGCCGCCTCCCGACTTGCGGAAGCTCCGCGCCGACGCCAACGATCTGCTCGATCATCTCAAGGCGGGCCGTGGTTGGGGATTCGGGCCGATCCGCGCCAGGGTCGTGAAACGGGCACTCTATATTCGCGAACTACGGATCGGCGGGAGGCAGTGCCAGACCGTAGATGCCGTGAGCGACCTCGTGAGGTGGGTCGAAGCCGAGATCGAAGTCGGCAGCCTCCGTGAGCGCTGGGCACGGCATCATCCGATCAAGGCGACGACCTTCACCGCCCTGGCGACCGAGCTCCAAGACCTGTGCGAGCCCATCCGAGACGCGTTGCTGGCACTGGAGACGAAGGACGAGTTGTCGGCCATCCTGCGCCGCACTCCGGGAACCCCCGAGCCGGAGTGGCCCGATCCTGCTTCATTGCACCGTCTGGGCGAGACGCTCGCCGCCGTCGAGACGACACTCGAGTACGAGGTAGCGCGCGCCCAGATCGATCAGTCGCTCGAAGACCTACGTGTACAACGCCAGCGCGGAAATCTCGATCCGGCCTCGGAACGAGTGCGGATCGCCGTTGAGGAACGCAACACGTCGGCCTATGCGACTGCTCGACAGCACGCCGCGGACAACGCGAAGCTGTCCCTCTTGCTCCATCGCAAGCGGGAGTTGCTCAACAAGCTGGCGGTCCGAGCACCGAGACTCGTTCGCGAGATGATGGAGACCTGCACCGATGTCGTCTGGGATGAACGCGCCGGGGGCTTCGAGCGCGCGTGGAATTGGTCCAGGGCGCACGCATGGGTGATCCGATTGGCCGAGCCCGGCGCGGAACACCGTCTCCGGCTCGAACTCGATCACACCAAAAAGCAGATCGCCCGCACGCTCGAACGAATCGCGGCCGAGAAAGCATGGGTTCACTGCTTCAGTCGGATGACGGAGAACGAGCGCCAGCACTTGGTCGCGTGGTCGAAGGCGGTGCGCGCGATCGGGAAGGGCACCGGCAAGTACGCGCCGTTGCACCGCCGCAACGCACGCGAGCACCTCAACGAGAGCCGGTCCGCAATTCCGGCTTGGGTCATGCCCCTGCACCGAGTTGCCGAGACCATCAAACCCGGCTCGGAACTGTTCGACATCGCGATCATCGACGAGGCCAGCCAGTCCGGTCCAGAGGCGCTCCTGCTGGCTTGGCTGGCGAAGAAGCTCGTGATCGTCGGCGACGACAAGCAGATTCGCCCGACGTACGCGGGAGTGGACTTCGAGGACGTGAACCGACTGCGGGAACGCTACATCTCGGCACTGCCGCACGCGGACATCTACGGCGTCGATCACAGTCTCTTCGATCTCGCAGAAATCCGATACGGAAGCCGGATCCGGTTGCGTGAGCACTTCCGATGCATGCCGGAGATCATTCAGTTCTCGAACAACCTATCCTACGCGAACGAGCCTCTCATCCCGCTGCGACGGTACGGAGCCGGACGCCTGGAACCGACCGTCACGGCCTGGCGCGTGCCCGACGGCTATCAGAACGGCGTAGGGGCGCGCTCCGTGAACCCGCCCGAAGCGGAGGCCCTTGTGGAAGAGATAGTCCGGATCAGCCGCGAGCCGGCGTATGCCGACAAGACGGTTGGCGTCATCAGCCTCGTCGGCGATGCCCAGGCTCGGAATGTCGAAATGCGGCTGCTCCGACGGCTCGGCCCGGAGGAAACGGAGCGACGTCAGCTCGTCTGCGGCGACGCCTACGCTTTCCAAGGCGACGAACGCGACGTCATGTTTCTGAGCATGGTCTCGGCTCCACGGGACGGCCGGAGCATCCGGGCGATGACTGACGCCGACACGCAGCGGCGGTTCAACGTGGCGGCGAGCCGCGCGAAGGATCAACTCTACCTCTTCCACACTGCCACCCTCGCAGACCTCAACCCGACCTGCATGCGATACCAGCTTCTGCAGTACTGCTTGGACCCGCAGGTGGCGATTCCGGAGGTCGCTGGACTCGATCTCTCCGAACTCGAGCGATTGGCCGTCCAAGTTCGTCGTGAGCCAGGCAGCCAACCTGACCCTTTCGAAAGCTGGTTCGAACTCGACGTGTTCCTGCGTGTTGCTCGTCGTGGATACCGAGTGATTCCGCAATTCGAGATCGCCGGTTGCCGGATCGATCTGGTTGTGCAGGGCATGGACGGGAGTCTGGCCGTCGAATGTGACGGAGATGCTTGGCACGGCGTAGAGCGCTACGAGCAGGATGCCTCGCGCCAGCGCGATCTGGAACGTTGCGGTTGGACGTTCTGGCGCGTTCGGGAGAGCGTATTCCGTCTCGATCCCAGCGAGGCGCTCAGCGATCTCTGGGAGACGCTCAAGGCACACGGAATACTCCCGACGGCCACGGGCGAGCCACGAGACGGAGACGCGGATCAGTTTTCCGAGCAGCCCATGGTGTCGGACGACGTGCCCGACCGCCGTGAATGTTCGACGAGTGTTCAGATACAAGGACTTGCTGGTGGCGAGAGTGCTCCCGCGCGACCCACAGACCAACCACGCGGGAAGTCCAATGCTCCCCAGTCAATCGACCCGCTCGCCGGGCCATCCGGGATCACTACGATGCCCAGCGCACTCGACGGTCCGCTACACGGCGAACCCATGGCGGCCGAGCAGCCTACGTTGCGGCTGTCGCACCGCAGCCCGACACGGGCCGATGTCGGCGGAGTCGACGGCATGGAGCTGTACGTGGAATGGACATCGTCGGATGCCGTTCCTGACCCGCGAATCGCGAGCTAGACTCAACTCGCCAGCCTGCTGGAGGAAA
Source organism: Vicinamibacterales bacterium (assembly GCA_965261285.1). Lineage (GTDB taxonomy): Bacteria > Acidobacteriota > Vicinamibacteria > Vicinamibacterales > UBA8438 > JAJEEA01. The sequence continues at coordinate 3,062,318 of OZ253457.1, forward strand.
TCGTCCGGCATGAAGGGCCGGTCGTCGCGATTCGCGCGTACCGCCTGATCAATCGTGCGTCCGGGCGCCAACGATTGACCGCGCCCGCGCGGCGAGCGCTGAACCGAGCCTGTGCCGCTGCTGTACGAACCGGCAATCTGGTCGCGACGAACCCGCTCGATCTTGAGGGGCAAGCTCAACTCGTCCTGCGGACTCCGGACTGCCCCGACGTCATTCTCCGGGAGCGTGGTCCTCGAGTACTCGACGAACTCCCCCCTGATGAGGTCGCAACGATGCTGCGGATCCTCCGTGAAGCCAATGGCACGGCGGAAACCGAGGCGCTCAAGAGACAGGTGCTTGACCGGCTCGGATGGATGCGCCTCACGCGGAACGTCAACGAGTTTCTGGACCAGTGTATCGCGTTGATGTAGCGGCCGCACGAATCCGCGCTACGTCGAGAGCGCCTCCCTTGGCTACTACCCGACCCGGATGCTTCGTTGGACCCCAGGGCGGAAGTACACCGTGACGGTCGGTACCCAGTCTCCCGCGAACCCTGTCGGGTGTCTGTCGAAGGCCAATCAGAACTCCGGATAGCGTCATCACCGCGCGAGGTCCGCATCGCCCGGGCATATGCGCGGGCTCGGTAGCTGGCTACGACCGCGCAACCGCGGCGTGGTACTCCTGCAGCGGCTGAACGTCGACCGCCTCGTCCTTCAGGGCACGGATGGCGCTGACGGCGGCCGAGGCGCCGGTGAGGGTGGTGACGCAGGGGACCCCCAGCACCGTGGCGATGCGGCGCAGGGTGCGGTCGTCGAAGAAGGACTCGCGGCCGAGCGGGGTGTTGACGACGAGGTCGATCTCGCGGTTCAGCAGCCGGTCGCCGATGTGGGGACGGCCCTCGTTGACCTTGTAGACGAGCTCGGGCTCGAGCCCGTGGGCCCGCAGGTAGGCGGCGGTGCCCCGGGTCGCGAGCAGCGAGAACCCGAGCTCCGCGAGGTCGCGGGCGATGGGGAGGACGTTGGCCTTGTCCTCGTTGTTGACGCTGATGAACGCGGTGCCGCGGTCGGGCAGCTTCTGGCCCGCCGCGAGCTGGGCCTTGGCGTAGGCGGAGCCGAAGGTGGCGGCCGCCCCCATCACCTCGCCCGTCGACTTCATCTCGGGTCCCAGGATGGTGTCGACGCCGGGGAACCGGACGAACGGGAACACCGGGGCCTTCACGAACACGCCGGCCACGTCAAGGTCGTCGACGAGCCCGAGCTCGCCCAGGGTCCGGCCGGCCATGACCCGCGCCGCCACCTTGGCCAGCGGCACCCCCGTCGCCTTCGACAGGTACGGCACGGTGCGCGACGCCCGGGGGTTGACCTCGAGCACGTAGACGGTGTCGTCCTTGATGGCGAACTGGGCGTTGAGGAGGCCGATGACGTTGAGGGCCCGGGCCACCCGGCGGGTGTAGTCGCGGATGGTGACGAGATGCCGCTCGGCGACGAGGTACGGCGGCAGCACGCACGAGCTGTCGCCGGAGTGGATGCCGGCCTGCTCGATGTGCTCCATCACCCCGCCGATGACCACCGCCCCCGCCGAATCGGCCACCGCGTCGACGTCGAGCTCGAAGGCGTCCTCGAGGAACTTGTCGATCAGCACCGGATGCTCGGGCGACGCGTCGACCGCCTCGGTCATGTAACGGTCGAGCGCCCCGGCGTCGTAGACGATGGCCATCGCACGGCCCCCGAGCACGTAGGACGGCCGCACCACGAGGGGGTAGCCGATCTTGGCCGCCACGTCCCGCGCCTCGTCCCGCGAGGTGGCGATGCCGCTGGGGGCCTGGGGGATGCCCAGCTCCCACAGCAGGGCCGCGAAGCGCTTGCGGTCCTCGGCGAGGTCGATCGAGTCGGGCGACGTGCCGAGGATATCGACCCCCGCCCGCTGCAGCCCGAGGGCGAGCTTGAGCGGGGTCTGCCCGCCGAACTGCACGATGCAGGCGACGTCGCCGCCCGCGGCCCGCTCCTTCTCGATGACCGCGAACACGTCCTCGTGGGTGAGGGGCTCGAAGTAGAGCCGGTCGACCGAGTCGTAGTCGGTCGACACCGTCTCGGGGTTGCAGTTCACCATCACCGTCTCGAGGCCCTCCTCCTTGAGGGCGAACGCGGCGTGGCAGCAGCAGTAGTCGAACTCGATGCCCTGGCCGATGCGGTTGGGGCCGGAGCCGAGAATCACCACCTTGCGGCGGTCGGTGGGGGCCGACTCGCACTCCCGCTCCCAGGTGCCGTAGAGATACGGGGTGAACGACTCGAACTCGGCCGCGCAGGTGTCGATGCGCTTGTAGACCCGGGCGAGGCCCGCGTCGCGGCCGCGGTCGCCGACGGCGCCGGGCGCCGCGCCGAGGGCGCCGCCGAGCTCCTCGTCGCCGAACCCGGCCCGCTTGAGGTCGGTGAGGAGGTCGGCCGACAGGCCCGGCAACCCCGCGCGGGCGGCGGCGCGCTTCAGCTCGACGATCTCGGCGAACTGGGTCAGGAACCAGGGGTCGATGCGGGTGAACTCGTGCACCTGCTCGACGCTCCATCCCCGGTCGAGGGCCTGGAACACCGCGAACATCCGGCGGTCGGTCGGCACCACGAGCTGCCGCTGCAGGGCCGCGGCGTCGTCGGCGTCGGGGTCGGTGTCGTCCGGCTCGGGCCGGGGCGGGAACAGCCGGCCGCTCTGGCCGATCTCCAGCGAGCGGATGCCCTTGAGGAACGCCTCCTTGAACGTGCGGCCGATGGCCATCGCCTCGCCCACCGACTTCATCTGGGTCATCAGGGTGCGGTCGGCCTCGGGGAACTTCTCGAAGGTCCACCGCGGCACCTTGACGACGATGTAGTCGATGGTGGGCTCGAAGCTGGCCGGGGTCAGGCGGGTGATGTCGTTGGGAATCTCCTCGAGGAGGTAGCCGAGGGCCAGCCGGGCCGCGATCTTGGCGATGGGGAAGCCCGTCGCCTTCGACGCGAGGGCGGACGAGCGCGAGACGCGCGGGTTCATCTCGATCGCCACCATCCGCCCGTCGGCGGGGTTCACCGCGAACTGGATGTTCGAGCCGCCGGTCTCGACCCCGACGCGGCGGATGATGCGCCGCGCCGCATCGCGCATCCGCTGGTACTCCTTGTCGGTGAGGGTCAGGGCCGGCGCCACCGTGATGCTGTCGCCGGTGTGCACGCCCATGGGGTCGATGTTCTCGATGGAGCAGACGACGACGAAGTTGTCGGCGCCGTCGCGCATCACCTCGAGCTCGAACTCCTTCCAGCCGATGACCGACTCCTCGATGAGGATCTCGTGCACCGGGCTCAGCTCGATGCCCCGGGTCACGACGTCGCGGAACTCCTCGATGTTGTAGGCGATGCCGCCCCCGACCCCGCCGAGGGTGAACGACGGCCGCACGATGGCGGGGAAGCCGAGGCGGTCGACCACGCTCATGGCCTCGTCGAGCGACCTGGCGTAGGCGCTCTCGGGCACGTCGATGCCGATCGACTCCATCGCCTCGCGGAACTTCAGGCGGTCCTCGGCCACCATGATCGCGTCGATCGAGGCCCCGATCAGCGAGACCCCGAACTCGTCGAGGACGCCGTTGGCCTGGAGGTCGACGGCGAGGTTCAGCGCGGTCTGGCCCCCGACCGTCGGCAGCAGCGCGTCGGGGCGCTCCTCGGCGATGACCTTGCGGACGACCTCCCACGTCAGGGGCTCGACGTAGGTCCGGTCCGAGACCCCGGGGTCGGTCATGATCGTCGCGGGGTTCGAGTTGACCAGGATCACCTCGATCCCCTCGGCCCGCAGCGCCTTGCACGCCTGGGTGCCCGAGTAGTCGAACTCGCAGGCCTGGCCGATGACGATCGGCCCGGAGCCGATGACGAGGACGCGTTCGATGTCGGTACGGCGCGGCATGGCGGAGGGTTCAGGCGGCGCGGCGCGCCATCTCTTCGAGGAAGCGGGAGAACAGGTAGTCGGCGTCGTGAGGCCCCGGCGAGGCCTCGGGATGGTACTGCACGCAGAAGACCGGCTGCCGGCGATGACGCAGCCCCTCGATGGTGCCGTCGTAGAGGTTCAGGTGGGTCACCTCGACGTCGTCGGGCACGGAATCGGGCTCGACCGCGAACCCGTGGTTCTGGCTCGTGATCTCGACCTGCCCGGTGGACACCTGCTTGACGGGATGGTTCGCCCCCCGGTGCCCGAACTTCAGCTTGTAGGTGGTCGCCCCCATGGCGAGGGAGAGCACCTGGTGCCCCAGGCAGATGCCGAAGACGGGCAGGTCCGCCTCGATGATCCGCCGGGCGTTGGCCACCGCGTAGTCGAGGGGGGCGGGGTCGCCGGGGCCGTTGCTGAGGAACACGCCGTCGGGCCCGACGGCCAGCAGCTCGCTCGCCGGGGTGGAGGCGGGGAACACCCGCACGTCGCACCCGTGGGCGGCCAGCCGGCGCAGGATGTTCCGCTTCAGCCCGAAGTCGTAGGCGGCGATGCGGAACCGCCGGTCGCCGGGGCGGGCCGGGGCGCGCCGGAACCCGGCCGGCTCGAGCCCGTCCGCCCCGTCCGCGTCGCCGCCCGAGGGCCAGTCGAACGGCTCCGCGCAGGTCACCGCCTGCACGAGGTCGCTGCCCTCCATCGGCGCCACCTCGCGCGCCTGGCCCACCAGCTCGTCCGGGTCGACGTCGCCGGTGGCGATGACGCCGCGCATCGCCCCCGCGGTGCGGAGCTCGCGGGTCAGCGCCCGCGTGTCGATGCCGGCGATGGCCACGACCCCGTTGTCGGCCAGGTAGTCGCGCAACGTGCCCGTCGACCGCCAGTTGCTCGCGATCGGCGACGCCTCGCGGACGACGAACCCCGCCACCTGGGGGCCGCGCGACTCGACGTCCTCGCCCGTCACCCCGTAGTTGCCGATCTCGGGGCACGTCATGGTGACGATCTGGCGGGCGTAGGAGGGGTCGGTCAGCACCTCCTGATAGCCGGTCATGCTCGTGTTGAACACGACCTCGCCCCGCGCGACGCCGCTCGCGCCGGCGGCGGCGCCGCGATACCAGCTTCCGTTCTCGAGGGCAAGGACGGCGTTCATCGAGCAGCGTCGGCGAGCGATGCGGCCACGCGGGCCTGGGTTGCGGGAGCGACCTCCACGGTGGTGGTCCAGATCCGGTAGCCGTCGAGCCTGAACTCGATGCGGTGGGCGCCCGCCGGCACGGCGGGGATCGACATCGGCGTCTCGCCGACCAGCCGCTGATCGAGCCAGACCTCGGCGCCCGGCGGCCGTGTCTCGGCGAGAATGGATCCTATCCCAACTTGCTCCGCGGGAGGCGAACCCGCCGGCGTCCCTCCGGCCGCGGGGGCGCCGGCCGGGGCGGCGGCCAGGTCGGCGTTCAACGACCCGATGGGATCGCCGGCTTCGAGCATGAACTGCTCGCGCCGCGGGGGGTAGCCGGCCAGGATCACCTCGACCTCGTACGGGCCGTACGGCAACTCCGCCAACGCGAGGGGGGTGGTGCCTCTGGATTCGCCGTTGACGATCACCTCGGCCCCCGGAGGCATGGAACGCACCAGCAGCCGCCCCTCGGCGTCCACCGGCTCCGGCGGCGGAAGCGCGGCCGGCGGCGGCGACCCGGCGACGGGGGCCGCCACCGGCGCCGGCCGGGGCGGCGCGGGCGCGGGGGTTTCGGGGGCCGCGCCCCCGGCCGGCGGAGAGGTTTCGCCCGCGGACGCAACCACCGGAGCCCCGTCGCCGCCAGGGGCCGCGGCGGCGGCCGGCGCGTCGTTCCCGGCCTCGACCACCGCCTCGCTGAACGCGCGGGCAGGGTCGCCGGCGGTCACCGCCTCCCCCGCTTCCTCACCCGTGACGGCGGCATCACCGTCGTCGCCGCCCATCCACCCGAGGCCGATGACGAACGCGGTGACCGCCACCGCGACGCCAATCACCGCCACGAGGGCGACGGGCAGGCGACGGGCCTGGTCGGCGGGGCCGCGACCGAAGATCTCCCCGGACGGATCCTCGGGCTCGGCCTCGTCCTCCAGACCGTAGTCGTACCCCTCCTCGGGGGTCAGGGCGAACCCACCGTCGTCATCATCGACATCGCCGGTCTCGGCCGGCCCCGTCGACTCCGGCTCCGCCCCCCCCGGCGCGGGGTCGCCCGCGAGCATCCCGTCCTCGCCCTCCTCCGCGACAGGGCGCGGTTCGGACGCCGCCTCGGAGGGCTCGTCGCCGGACGCCGGGCGCGCACCGCCGCCCTCGACCCGCGACTCCAGCTCGCCCACCGAAATCGGCAAGTAGGCGTCGGCGGCCGGCGCATCGGAACCCGGACCGGCCTCCTCCGACTCGCCGCCGGCCCCCGTCCCCCTGCCGTCCCGCAGGCCGGCGTGGAGACCCTCGGCGACGTCGGCCAACGTGTCGGCGCCCGCCCGCAGATCGAGGTCGCCGTCGCCATCGAGCCCGTCGCCGGGGGCGCCGCCGCCCTCCAGGGCCGCATCGATCGGATCGCCCGCGGCCGAGGCGCGCTCCCGGGCCGCGGCGGCGCCGACTGGCGGATCGCCGGCCCCGGTCCGCCCGACGGGGGGTGCGAGATCGAGCGCCCGATCCGTCCAGTCGACCTCCGACTGCTTCCGCCGCCAAGGCACGCTCTTCTTTCGTTTCCGCATCACGGTCCCCCCGACCGCCGCGACGACCGGCTCCTCTCCGACGGGAGGGTCGCCGGCGGCGGCGATCGCCGAATCCCTCTCGGCGCGGCCCGGCCCCGGGCCGCCGCCCGGTTCCCCGGCCCCGTCCCCGCCCGCCGCGGCCAGCGCCCGGCGGACGCCGGCGGCGCCGGTCCACGACAACGCACCGGCCAGGTCGTCGGCGAACCGACCCGCCGACCCCGGGCGCCCGGCGGGGTCCGTCGCGAGCGCCGCGTTCAAGAGGGCCGTCAGACGCGGGGCCGCCCGCGCATCCAGGGCCCGCTCGACGTTCCCGGCCATTCCGCCGCCGGCGGCGGCCCGGCGCCCCGTGAGCAGCTCGCAGGCCACCGCCGCGAGCGCGTAGCGATCCGCCGCCTCTCCCCAGTCGGCGCCCGCGATCTGCTCGGGCGCCGCGTAGGGCGGCCGCAACGGACAACGGTGGCCCACCCGGTCGAGCGCCGCGACGAGGCCGAAGCCGCCCACCCGCGCGCCGTCCGGGGTGATCAGGACGTCGCGGAGATGGAGGGCGCCATGGACGAGCCCCCGGGCGTGCACGGCATCCAGCGCTTCGGCGATCCGGACGATGCACGGCAGGGCGGCCTCGGCTGCCAGAGGGACGCGGGGACGCATCCTGACGTCGAGCGACTCACCCGCGACGTACTCGTAGGCGACATAGGGCAACCCGTCGGCAACGCCGGCCCCCACCGGACTCACGACCGCCGCGTGCGTGAGCCCCAGCTCGACCATCTCCTGCAGGGCGTCGCCGAACACGATGGACTGCTCGGGGGTCAGATCGACCTGAAAGGCCTTGAGGGCGAACAAGCGCTCCCCGGGGAGATCGCCGTCCGAACGGCGCGCGCGGTAGACGGGGCCGAGGACGCCGCTCCCTATCTGGTGCATCACCCTGTAGGGGCCGAATACACTGGGAGACTGGTACGCGCCGGAAAGACCGAGTGTCAGGGGGAGCGTTCCTCCGATTCGGGGTCCCAGGATACCAGGAAGTGCACGGTTTTTCAATGCGATAGGCCGATTGCCGACGGCATTGCGCCCGCGGCCCGGCCATCGTCGGGGCCGCGGCCGTCGCTTGACACCTCGCACCCGCTCTGCGACAGTGAGGCCCAGTGTCTTCGGAGTCTCCCGCGCCTCCCCACAGCGTCCCGCTGCCCGTCGACTTTCAGGGGTTTCCCGGCATCAAGCGGCTGGCCGCCGAGTACGTCGCCAACTTCGACGCGCTCCGGCCGTTCTTCGCCGGCGACCCCGCCGACGACGGTGCCTGGCGGACGGCCATCGCGGCCCGCGCGCGCCTCGGCGGAGACCCGCCGGCCGTCGGACGGATCGTTCGCGCCCAGCAGCGCGCCCGCGGGGCGCCGGGCGCGGCCGTCGACGCCGCGGCGCGCCTCGACGATCGGCGGTCCGTCGCGGTGGTGACCGGCCAGCAGGCGGGCCTCTTCGGAGGACCGCTGTACACGTTGCTGAAGGCGGTCTCGGCCATCCGCCTGGCCCGGCGCGCGGAGCGCGTCTTCGGGGTCCCGGCGGTGGCGGTCTTCTGGATCGATGCGGAAGACCACGATCTCGACGAGATTCGCACCTGCGGCGTGCTCGACGCCGACCAGGCGCTCGCCACCGTGACCCTCGAGACGGCGGCGCCGGCCGGCACGCCCGCCGCCGGGGTCCGCCTCGGACGCGAGATCGAGCCGGCCCTCGACGCGCTCGCCGACGCCCTCCCGGAGACGGACTTCACGGCCGAGGTGCTGGGCGGCCTCCGCCGCGCGTACGCGACCGGGCGCGGGCTCGTCGAGGCGTTCGCCACGTGGATCGAGCAGTTGCTGGGCCCGCACGGGCTGGTCGTCTTCGACGCCGCCGACCCGGCCGCGAAGCCGCTGGCCGCGGACCTCTTCGCGCGCGAGATCGCCAGCGCCGGCGCCAGCACGACGCTGGCCCGCGACACCGGCGCCCGCCTGCGCGAGGCGGGATTCCATGCGCAGGTCGATCCGCCGGCGAACGGCGTCGCCCTGTTCCTCCGGAACGGAAGCCGGCTCCCGATGCGCATCGACGGCGACCGCCTCCGCGCCGGGGACGACACGCTGGACCGCTCGGCCTGGCTCGACCGGGTCCGCGCCGACGCCACGCAGTTCAGCCCGAACGTCCTGCTCCGGCCCATCGTGCAGGACCGGCTGTTCCCGACCGTCTGCTACGTCGCCGGACCCAACGAGCTCGCCTATCTCGCGCAGCTCAAGCCCGTGTACGGCCACTTCGAGGTGCCGATGCCGCTCTTCGCGCCGCGGCTCAGCACGACGCTCGTGGATCCCGCGGTGATGAAGTTCCTGCGGCGCACCGGGCTCGCCCTCGGCACCCTGCAGCCGCGGGACGAGTCGGCGCTGAACCGCCTCCTGGGGGCGCAGCTCCCCCCTGCCGTCGAGCAGGCGCTCGAGGGCGCGGCCGGCGCGGTCCGCGAGCGGATGGCGGCGGTCGCCGAGGCGGTGGCCGAGGTCGACCCCACCCTCGCCGGCGCCGCGGAGTCGACGCGCGGGCGGATGGAACGCGACCTCGGCAACCTCCAGGGCAAGGTCGTGCAGGCGGCCAAGCGCAGGCACCAGACGCTGAGGCGCCAGTTCGCCCGGGCCCAGTCCCAGATCTTCCCCCACGGGAGCCCCCAGGAGCGCGCCGTCGGCGGCATCTGCTTCCTGAACCGGTACGGCGCCCTCCTCGTGGACCGGCTGCTCTCCGACACGACCCTCGACGCGGGCCGCCACTGGGTCATCACGGTCTAGCCCGCCCATCGTCGGCTGCGGCTGCGCCTCGCGCCCACCCGGCCTCCGGCCGTCCGCCCCGTTCCGCGGCGCAGACGCCCGGCCGGCGATCCGCCATGTTCTCCCGGCGCGACCCGTCGACAGCCGTCCGCCCCGTTCCGCGGCGCAGACGCCAGGCCGTCGATCCGCCATGTTCTCCCGGCGCGACCGGCCGATACTCCGGGCGTGGGCGGCACTCGCACGACACGTTCCCGGCCGAAGCGCCGCGCGCGGCGGCGGCCGCGGCGGCCCGCGGCGTGGATCCGCTGCGCCAGGACCTTCCTCGCGCTGGTGCTCGTGGGCGCCGCCGTCGCCCTGGTGGCCTACCGGACCCTGTCGCGGCAACTGGACACGCGGCTGGCGGCGGGACTGACGCCCCCGGCCGCGATGGTCTTCGGGACGCCGCTCGAGCTCGTGCCCGGCCTCGGCCTCGGGCCCATGGGGCTAGCCGCCCGGCTCGACGAGCTGGGGTACGCGCGCCGCGACCTGGCCCGGCAGGCCGGAGAGTACGCGGTCGAGCCGGACGGGCTGGCCCTGATTCCTCGCGAGGGGCCCCAGGCGGGCCGGCTGGCCCGGGTCCGTTTCGCTCCGGCCGGGGCCGGCGGCGGGCACGTGGCCGCGATCGAGACCCCGCCCGGCCGCCGGGTCGAGCGCCTCGCCCTCGATGCCCCGCACCTGTCGACCCTGCACGGCCGGGACCGGCGGCGGCGGCGGACGGTGCCGCTGGCGGAAATGCCCGACGACGTGGTTCGGGCCGTGCTCGCGGCCGAGGACCACCGGTTCTTCGGCCACCCCGGCATCGATGCGGTCCGCATCGCCGGCGCCGCGGTGACCAACCTGACCGGCAACCGGAGCTACCTCGTCGGCGCGAGCACCCTGACGCAGCAGCTCATCAAGAACACCCTGCTGACCCCCGAGCAGACCCTGTGGCGGAAGCTCCGCGAGCAGGCCCTGGCCCTCCTGCTGGAGCGGCGGCTGCCCAAGCCCCGCATCCTCGAGATGTACCTCAACGAGGTCTATCTCGGCCACCGGGGCTCGTTCGCCATCCACGGTGTCGCCCAGGGCGCCCGGGCCCTGTTCGGCAAGGACCTCGGCAACCTGACCCTCGGCGAGGCGGCCACGATGGCCGGCCTGATCCGCGCTCCGCAGACCCACGCGCCGCACCGCCACCCCGAGCGCGCCCGGGAGCGTCGCAACGGCGTGCTCCAGGCGATGGTGGACCTCGGGCTGGTGACCCCCGACCGCGCCATGGTCGCGGCCCGCGAGCCGTTGGGCGGGGTCGCCGACCCCGCGGATCGGGAGGCGCCGTACCTCGTGGACTTCGTCCGGTCCCGGGTCGGTGACCGCCTGGACGACTGGCGGGGCCGCGGCGGGACGCTGCGCATCGAGACCACGGTGGACCTGCATCTGCAGCGCCTGGCCGAGACCGCGGTGCGGGAGGGGCTGGACCGGATCGCCGACCGGCGCGGCGCGCATCCGGCGGTCGGGCCCCAGGCCGCGCTGGTGGCCGTCGACCCCCGCAGCGGCGCCATACGCGCCATGGTCGGCGGGCGCTCCTACCAGGAGTCGCAATTCAACCGCGTCGAGCACGCGCGCCGGCAGTCGGGGTCCGTCGTCAAGCCCTTCGTCTACCTGGCCGCCTTCGAACGGGCCGCCCGGGAGCCGGGCCTGCGCTTCACCCCCGCCTCGGTGATCGACGACCGGCCGACGACGTTCCGGTTCGGCGGCCGGCCGTGGCGGCCCGCCAACTACGGCGGCGTCTACGATGGGCCGGTGACGGCCCGCGCGGCCCTCGCCCGGTCGCGCAACGTGGCCGCGGTCAAGGTCGGCGAGCTGGCCGGATTCGGGGCTGTCGCCGACCTCTGGGCCGCCGCCTCCGGGGGGGCGACCCCGCCCGCCTACCCCTCCATCGTCCTCGGGGCCTTTGAGAGCACGCCCCTCGAGGTGGCCGCGGCCTACACCGTCCTCGCGAACCGAGGTGATCGCGCGCCGCTGCACGCGGTCACCCGGGTCACCGCGGGCAAGCAGCTCGTCCACCGCGCCGAGGGCCGGCCGCGGCCCGTGGCCCGCGCCGACAGCGCGTTCCTCGTGACCTCGATGCTGCGCAGCACGCTCGAGACGGGGACGGCGGCGGCCGCCCGCCGGAACGGCTTCGCCCACGACGCGGCGGGAAAGACGGGCACCTCCAACGACCTGCGCGACGCGTGGTTCGCCGGCTTCACGCCCACGCTGCTGACGGTGGTGTGGGTCGGCATGGACGACGACAGCCCGCTGGGCCTGACCGGCGCCGAGGCGGCCCTCCCCATCTGGGCCGGGTTCATGCGCGACGCCCTCGCCGAACGGACGATGCCGGAGTTCATGCCGCCGCCCCGCGTCGCCCTCGTCGACGTCTGCGCCGACACGGGGCTGCGGGCCGTCGGCGGCTGCCCCCGGACGGTCACGGAGGCCTTCGCCTCCGGCACCGAACCGGGGGCGCGCTGCTCACGTCACTGAACCCGTCGAGGAGCCCGCGAGCACGGCCGACGGCGCCCCCTCCCGGCGAGCAGGGTCATGGGTCCCGCGCGCAGCCCGGGGCGGGATCGTCCCGCCGGGGCCCACCACCCGTCGAGCTTCCATGACGGGAAGCGATTTCAAGGAGCCGCCGGGCGTATAATCGAACGATGACGCGCCGTCGCACATCGCCCTGGCGATGGCTGCTCGTGCTGGGGCTGGCCGCCGGCTGCGGCGCGGCTCCTCCCGACGCCGGGGTCCCGTCCGAGGCCGCGGCCGACGTGGCGCCCGCGCCGGCGGCGGACCCCGTGCCGGCCGAGCTGCCCGAGGTCGTCGCCCGCGTCGGCGCCTACTCGATCACGCGCGACGAGCTCGAGCGGGCGGTGCGCAGCGCCGAGATCCAGGCCGGGCAGGCCCTCCCGACCCAGTTCCGCGACAGCGTGTATCGGGCCGTGCTCGACCGGCTCGTGGCGTTCCACCTGCTGGTGCAGGAGTCGGAGCGCCGGAGCATCGTCGTGGACGATGCGGCGGTCGAGGCCCGAATCGACACCATCCGGTCCGGTTTCCCCGACGAGGAGGCCTTCGAGGCCCAACTCGACAGTTGGGACACGTCGCTGTATATTCTGCGGGGAGAAGCCCGCCGCGACCTGCTCGTCGAGCGGGTCCTGGAATCGGCGGTCCTCGCCGACGTCGAGATCGACCCCGGGTCCGTGCGCGCGTTCTACGAGCAGCATCCCGCGCAGTTCACGGAACGCGGAGGGGTGCGGGCGCGCCACATCCTGATCGGCGTCAGCCCCGACGCGGCCGAGTCGGAGAAGGCGGAAGCGCGGGAGCGGGCGCGGGGCCTGCGCCTCGAGGCCGAGAACGGCGCCGACTTCGGGGCCCTCGCTCGCGAGCATTCCGACGATCCGGGATCGGCGCCTGACGGCGGGGATCTCGGCCTCGTGGTCGAAGGCCGGACGGTGCCGGCGTTCGAGGCCGCCCTCTTCGCGCTCGAGCCGGGCGAGTTGAGCGGCGTCGTCGAGACGCCGTTCGGGTTCCACGTCATCCAGATGACAGAGCGGCAGGACGACCGCCTCGTGCCGTTCGAGGAAGCCGGCGGCCCGATACGAGACCTGCTGCTGCAGCAGGAGCAGCAGGCCCGGATCGCGGCCTTCATCGACGAGCTGAAGGCCGCGCACGACGTTCGCATCCTGATCTGAGTCGCGGCATCCGCTCGCCGGCGCGCCCGCGGGGCGGGCTCCGCGGGAAGACCGGCAGGTTCACCATGAGAAACGAAGACGTGTTCGCGGCGGTCGCCGAGGCGCTGCAGCGCGGGGAGCCGGCCGCGCTCGTGACCATCATCCGGGCGCAGGGCTCCACCCCGCAGCGGGTCGGCGCGAAGATGCTGGTGTTCCCGGACGGGCGCACGGTGGGCACGATCGGGGGCGGCTGCTACGAGAACGAGGCGTTCTGGAAGGCGCGCACGGCCATCGAGACGCGGCAGCCGGTCATCGCCAAGTACGAGCTCGCCGACGACATCGCGGAGGACTCGGGACTGATCTGCGGCGGCCAGATGGAGGTGTACATCGAGCCCCTCGAGCCCGCGCCGGAGCTCTATCTCGTGGGGGCGGGACACGTCTCCTATCACCTCGCCCGCGCCGCCCACGAGGTCGGCTTCAAGCTGCACGTCATCGACGACCGCGAGAAGTTCGCCAACGCCGAGCGGTTCCCGCACGCCGAGGAGATCGTCGTGGACGCGATTCCGGAATGGCTGGAGCGGGCGGAGCTGCCGGGGCACGCCTACGCGGTCATCCTGACCCGCGGGCATCGGCACGACCTCGACGCCCTCCGGGCGCTGGCCCCGAAGCCGATCCGCTACCTCGGGCTCATCGGCAGCCGGGCCAAGGTCGCCCGCCTCGCGGAGGCGCTGGAAGGCGAGGGCATGCCGGCGGCGCAGTTGCGCCGCGTGCACTCCCCCGTCGGCCTGGACCTCGGCGCGGTGACGCCCCAGGAGATCGCGGTGTCCATCCTCGCCGAGCTGATCGGCGTCAAGTACGGCAAGATCGACGCGGGCGCCGGGCAGGACGGCGAGCGCGGCGCGAGGTCGATGAGCTGGAGCCCCCGGCCCCGGTCCGAGGTCGCGGTCGGCGGCTAGCGGCCAAGCTATACTGTCTTTCCGATGTCCCGGCAGCCCGTCCCGCACGATCCGGCCGGCCCGAACCTCCCCGAGCGCACGCGCCGGGTGCTCGCCACGCTCATCCAGGAGTACATCGAGCACGGCGCCCCGGTCTCGTCCCGGCGCCTCGTCGAGCAGGGCGGCTTCGCGGTGTCCTCGGCGACGGTGCGCAACATCCTGGCATCGCTCGAGGACGCCGGGTACGTCTCGCAGCCGCACACGTCCGCGGGACGGGTCCCCACCGACTTCGGCTACCGCTGCTACGTCGACTTCCTGCTGGAGCATCGCCGGGCGGCCCGCTCGACCCCGGCCGTCGAGGCGCGGCTGCGGCAGGCCGGCTCGATCAAGGGCGTGCTGTCGAACGTCTCGCACGAGCTGTCCCGCATCTCGCACCATCTCGGCTTCGTGCTCGCGCCGACGAGCGAGACCGCCGGTTTCGAGCACATCGAGTTCGTGCCGCTCGAGGGCACGCGCATCCTCGTCGTCGTCACCGCCCAGGCCGAGCAGATCTGCCACAAGGTCGTGGACATCGGCGAGCGCATTCAGCGGAGCGAGCTCGAGCGGGGCGCCAACTACCTCAACCGGGAGTTCCGGGGCCTCTCCATCGGCGAGGTGCACGCCCTCGCGATACAGCGCCTTCGCCAGGAGCAGGTCCTGTACGACGAGCTGTTGTCGCAATGGCTGCGCCTGGCGAGCTCGACCCTCGAGGACATGGTGCCGCAGGAGAGCGTGTTCGTCGATGGCGCGACGCTGCTCTTCGACGAGATGTCCGACGACGACGGCCCGGTGTCCCTCGACACGCTGCGGGCCCTGTTGGCGATGATGCAGGAGAAACACCGCCTGGTCCGGCTGCTCGCCGAGTATCTCGGCACGGACGGGCTGCGCGTGGTCATCGGCTCCGAGCATTCGGAGAGCGAGCTGCGGGCCTTCAGCCTCGTCGCCTCGGCTTATTTCGACGGTCGGCAGACCGGAACCGTGGGCGTGATCGGCCCCCGACGGATGCGCTACTCGCGTGCCATCGCCGCGGTCGACAGCGTGTCGCAGGCGGTCAGCCGGGTCCTCCTTGACCACGCCCCCCCGCCCAGTGAAGATGCCCGACGAACACCGGATTGAACCGTCCCAACCAGAGCAATCGGCGCCAGTGGAGCAGTCAGCGCGATCCGAGCAGTCGAAGCAACCGGCCCCGGACGATGCCGCGGCGGACCCGGGGGCCTCCCCCGCGCCGCAGGAGACGCGGCCGGGCGCCGCCGGCGCGAATGCAGCGGACCCCGTCGGCGCGAGCGCAGCGGACCCCGTCGGCGCGAGTGCAGCGGACGCCGCCGGCGCGAGTGCAGCGGACCCCGCCGGCGCGAGCGGCGCGGACGCCGTCGAGTCCGGCGCCACGGAGGAGGGCGCCGACGACGACGGCGACCCGGTCGGGGCCGAGCTCGAGGAGGCGGTCCGCCAGCGCGACGCGCACTACGAGCGCCTGGTGCGGGTCACGGCCGAGTTCGACAACTACCGGAAGCGCACCGAGCGCGAGCGCCGCGAGCTGATCGAGCAGGCGGCCGGCGACCTGCTCGGCGACCTCCTGCCCGTCGTCGACGATCTGGAGCGCGCCCTCGCCGCGGAGACCCAGGATGGCGACGCCTACCGCCGCGGGGTGGAGATAATCCACAAGCAGTTGCTCGACGTCATGGCGAGGCGCGGCGTGGCGCCCATCGAGGCGGTCGGCGCCGATTTCGACCCGGCCCTGCACCAGGCGGTGGTCCACGAGCCCAGCGACGGCCACCGCGACGGCGAGGTCGTCGAGGAGCTGAGACGAGGCTACACGCTGCGCCAGCGGTTGCTCCGGCCGTCGATGGTCAAGGTGGCGAAAGCGTGACGACCCGCGACTACTACGAGATTCTCGGCGTCCCCCGCACGGCGGAGGACGCGGACATCAAGAGCGCGTACCGGAAGCTCGCCCTCCAGTACCATCCGGACCGCAACCCCGGCGACAAGACCGCCGAGGAACGGTTCAAGGAGGCGGCCGAGGCCTACTCGGTGCTCGCGGACCCCGAGAAGCGCGGCCGGTACGACCGGTTCGGCCACGCGGGGGTGGGCGGGGCGTCCGGGGGCGGGGCCGGCGTCGACCCGACGATCTTCAACGACTTCGGCGACATCCTCGGCGGGCTCGGCGATCTGTTCGGTTTCAGCGGCGGCCGGCGCGGCGGCCCCCGGCGAGGCAGCGACCTGCGCTACGACCTGGAGATCTCGTTCGAGGAGGCCGCGAACGGCTCGGAGACCACCCTGCAGATCCCCCGCGAGGAGCCCTGCGACACCTGCGGCGGGTCCGGTTCCGCACCGGGCAGCACGCCGGAGCGCTGCTCCCACTGCCACGGCAACGGCCAGATCCGCATGCAGCAGGGGTTCTTCACGGTGGCCCGGACCTGTCACCACTGCGGCGGCATCGGCCGCGTCATCTCCAAGCCGTGCCAGACGTGCCACGGCAAGGGGAGGGTCAGCCGCGAGCGCAAGCTGACCGTCAAGATTCCCGCCGGCATCGCCACCGCCCAACGCCTGCGGCTGACCGGCGAAGGCGAGTTCGGGAGCCGGGGCGCCCCCCCCGGCGATCTGTACGTCGTCATCCACGTCCGCGAGCATCCGTTCTTCCACCGCGACGGCGACGATCTGCTGTGCGAGGTCCCGGTGAGCTATCCCACGCTCGTGCTCGGCGGGGAGATTCACGTCCCGACCCTCGGCGACCCGGCCACCATCCAGGTGCCCAAGGGCACGCAGTCCGACACCCGCTTCCGCCTGCGGGGCAAGGGCATGCCGAACGTCGGCGGACGGGGCCGCGGCGATCTCTACGTGCGGGTCAAGGTGGCGGTGCCCCGGCGCTTGAGCCGCGAGCAGAAGGAGCTGGTGGAGAGCCTCGACGAGACGATGCCCGAGCGCGTGCTCGACCCGACCGCGGCCGGCGCGGACGGGGACCGGCCGTTCTTCGAGCGCGTCAAGGACATCTTCGGGTAACGGAGATGCCCGCCGACCAGCCCGGGCCGGTCGGGCGGCCGCCGCCCGCACCCGGGTTTCACCCGGCCCTCGACGTACGGGCCTCCGGCGGGCACCCCGGCGGCCTCTCGTGGCTGGACGCGATTGCCGCCGCCGTCGACGACCTCCGGCCCTCTGCCCTCGACGAGCCCGCCCCCGATCACGTCCGCGCGTTCTTCGAATCGGCGTCCGACCGCGACCGCGCCCTGACCGCGGTGGTCTCCGCCTACGGAGAGCGGGTGCGCGCCCGGGCGATCCGGGTCTCGGACGAGAGCTGGGCGGCCCGGTCCCAGGCGGATCTGCCCGCGATCCGGGTCGGGCGGCTCGTCGTCGCCCCGCCCTGGTCCACCATCCCGGACCCCGATCCCGCCGACGTGGTGGTGACCATCCGGCCCGCCCTCGGCTTCGGCAGCGGTCACCACCCGACCACGCGGCTCGCCCTGCAGGGCTTGCAGGCGCTGGACCTGGGGGGACGCCGCGTCCTCGACCTGGGGACCGGCTCGGGCATCCTCGCCATCGCCGCCGCCAAGCTGGGGGCGCGGCGCGCCACCGGGGTCGACCGTGACCCCGACGCCCTCGACTCGGCCCGGGAGGCGGTCGACGCCAACGGGGTGGCGGCGGAGGTCGAGCTGCGCCGCCGGGACATCGCGGACCTCGAGCCCGCGAACGCGCCGATCGTCCTCGCCAACCTGACCGGCGCCGCCCTGATCCGCCTCGCCCCCGTCGTCGCCGCCCTCGTCGAGCCCGGCGGCAGCCTGATCCTGTCCGGCATCCTCACCGAGGAAGAGGCGGCGGTCGCCGCGGTCTACCGCGAACATGGGCGGCTGGCGTGGCGGGAGCAGGAGGACGAGTGGGTCGCGATGACGTTTCGCGTCGCGGCCCGCGGATGAGCGCTACAGGTCGCCCCAGAGGTAGAGGAGCACCGCGGCCGCGCACGCGACCACGGCGTCGGCGCGGAAGGTCAGGCGGCCGAAGGTGACGACGCGGAACCCGGCGGCCACCGCGGCCTCGACCTCGTCGACGCTCCAGCCCCCCTCCGGCCCGACGGCCAGGGTCACGGAGGCCGGCCGGGGCGCCAGGGCCAGGGCCCGCAGTCCGGCCGCGCCGTCGTCGGCCGCGCCGGGCTCGGCCAGCAGCAGCCGCACCGCCGACCGGTCGCGGTCGATGAGCCAATCCAGGGAGCGCGGGGGCCTGACCTCGGGGACGAACGCCCGCCGGCACTGCTTGGCCGAGGCTACCGCAATCCGCGTCCAGCGGCCGGCGTCCCGCGGCGGCGGCACCGTCCGGGCGGTGGTGAGCGGCTGCACCGCGACCGCCCCGACCATCGTGGCGTCCCGCACGACGTCGTCGAACTTGCGCCCCTTCAGCAGCGCCGGGGCCACCGTCAGCGCCACCGCGGGCTCCCGGGCCGGGGCCACCCGCTCGTAAGGGCGCACCACGGCGCCGCCGCGCCCCGCCCGCTCCACCCGCGCGAGGTACTCCGCCCCGCGCCCGTCGAACACCGCGACGGTGGCGCCGGCCCCCAGCCGCAGCACCCGCGTCAGATGCGCGGCCTCGCCGTCGGGCAGCGCGACCGGGGCGTCGAGCCCGGCCAGGGCCGGGGCGAAGAACCGGGGCGGCATCGGGTCCGATTATAGGAGTCCGGGGGCGCCGTCTCCGAACCCCTCCCGGCGGACGGCGGGGCGGTGGCGACTGCTATACTTTCGCCCTTCATGTTGTTCTCCGACCATCTGCTCGGCAAATACAAGATCGTCTCCACCATCGGCAGCGGTGGATTCGGCACCGTGTATCTCGCCGAAGACACCTGGATCAACAAGCGGGTCGCCCTGAAGGTCCCTCACCGCCAGAACCTCAACTTCAGCGAGCTGCTCCGGGAGCCTCGCCTCCTCGCCACCCTGGACCACCCCAACATCGTCGCCATCACCACCGCGGAGAAGCAGGACGACATCTTCTTCATCGTGATGGAGTACGTGAACGGCGACACGCTGGAAGCGGTCATCGGAGGCGGCGGCGCCCTCGACGTGGATCGTGCCGTCGACTACTCGATCCAGATCGGGAGGGCGATGGAGTACGCCCACGGCCAGGGCGTCATCCACCGCGATCTGCGGCCGTCCAACGTCCTCGTCTCCGAGTCGGGCACTCTGAAGGTGGCCGACTTCGGCACCTCGCGCTTCCTCGAGATCGCGGCCCTGGGCACCACCGTCATCGGCAGCCCGCCGTACATGGCGCCGGAGCAGTTCCAGGGCGAGGCGGTGTTCGCGTCGGACCTCTACTCGTTCGGCGTCACCATGTATCAGATGCTGACGGGCGGGCTCCCCTACGACCCGCCCGCCCCGCGAGACCTCCATCGGCTGCGCAGCGGCGAGCTGGTGCAGCCGCCGCGCCTGGTGAACGGGACCATCCCGCGGGAGCTGGACGACGTGGTGATGAAGGCGCTGGCCCCGCAGCTCGGGGACCGTTACGGAAACGCGGCCGAGCTGCTGTCCGACCTCGACGACATCCGGTCCGCGCGGAGCGCCCGGCCCCGCCGACCCGGACGGAGCCAGGGCGCCGCGGCCCCCGCGCGCAGCCGCCGCACCCCCGGGGGGACCCCGAGCCGACCCCGGGCGACGCCGTCGGCAGACTTCTGCTGGTACTGCAACAAGCCGCTGCCCCCCCGCGCCGAGCGCTGCCCCTTCTGCCGCGAGCTCCAACGGCGGTAGCCCGGCCTCGAGCCGCGGCCCCCCGCGCCGAGCGCTGCCTCGTCTGCCGCGAACGGCGGCGGTAACCCGGCCTCTTCAGCCTTCCGAGGCCGAGCGTCCCATGGCCCGCGGCCGCCCGGGCGCCGGTGACGGATTTGGGGTTGCGCCCCGGTCGAGCCGGACACTAAACTGGACAGTTACAAAGTAGTTGATTCGGCAGCAGATGGGCGGGTCTTCGCGATGAGCTTCGGCAGCGGCAAGATCTGGATGAACGGCAAGTTCGTGGACTGGGCGGACGCCACCATCCACATCGGCGCTCACGTCGTGCATTACGGGAGCGGCGTGTTCGAGGGCATCCGGTGCTACGACACGCCGGCCGGCTCGGTCGTCTTCCGGCTCGACGCCCACCTGCGCCGCTTCTACGACTCGGCGAAGGTGTATCGGATGCCCCCCGAGATCGAGCGGCCCGCCTTCCGCGAGGCGGTGCTGGAGACGATCCGGGTGAACGGCTACGCCGCGTGCTACATCCGCCCGCTGCTCTACCGGGGCTACAACAGCCTCGGCGTCAACCCGTTCAACTGCCCGGTCGAAGCGGCCATCCTCACCTGGGAGTGGGGAGCCTACCTGGGCGAGGACGCGCTGGAGAAGGGTGTCGACGTACAGATCAGCTCGTGGGCCCGCCCCGCGCCGAACACGTTCCCGGCGATGGCCAAGTCCACCGCCAACTACGCCAACTCGCAGCTCATCAAGATGGAGGCGACGCTGAACGGCTACGACGAGGCGATCGCCCTCGACCCGTCGGGGCTGGTCAGCGAGGGCAGCGGCCAGAACATCTTCGTGATTCGCGACGGCGTCATCTTCACGCCGCCGATGGGCGGGTCGGTGCTCCCGGGCATCACGCGCGACGTCATCATCACGCTGGCCCGCGACCTCGGGAGGCCGGTGGTGGAGCAGCCGGTGCCGCGCGAGATGCTCTACATCGCCGACGAGGTCTTCTTCACCGGCACCGCGGCGGAGATTTCGCCGATCCGCAGCATCGACAAGATCACCATCGGCGACGGCGCCCGCGGGCCGGTCACCGCGGCCATCCAGCGCCGGTTCTTCGACGTCGTCGACGGCCGCGTCGGCGATGCCCACGACTGGCTCACCCCCGTGCACCACGTGGCCGAGCCCGTCGCCGCCGCCAGGACCACCTGAACGCGGGCATGGGCCGGGAGAGCGGCTGCCATGACGTCGCCCTGCGGCTCCTCGCCGGCCGCGATCTCACGACGTCGCAGCTCCGCGGGCGCCTGCTCCGGCGCGAGCTTCCCGCCGACGAAATCGAGCGCACCCTCGACCGCCTGACCCGCGCCGGCCTGCTCGACGACGCCCGGACCGCCGTCGCCCATGCGCGCCGCGCCGTCCACGTCAAGCTCCGGGGCCGGCACCGCGCGCGCCGGGAGCTGGAAGCGCTCGGCATCGACCCGCCGGTCGCCGAGCGGGCCCTCGCGACGGTGTTCGACGAGGTCGACGAGGCCGCGGTGCTGGCACGCGCGATCGCCAGGCGCGTCCGGGGCCCGGTGCGCACCCGGGCCGATCTGCGCCGGCTGCACCAGGCCCTCGTCCGGCAGGGCTTCGCGCGCGACGAGGTGGCCGCCGCCCTCCTCGCGCGGGCCGGGGACGACGCCGCACTTGTGGAAGAATAGCCGCATGACGTCCAGCAGGATTCGCCAGAGCTTTCTCGACTACTTCGCCGGGCAGGGCCACGAGATCGTACGCAGCTCCCCGCTCGTGCCCGCGGACGACCCGACGCTGCTGTTCACCAACGCGGGCATGAACCAGTTCAAGGACCTCTTCCTCGGCCGCGAGCAGCGCCCCTACAAGCGGGCGACGACGTCGCAGAAGTGCATGCGGGTCAGCGGGAAGCACAACGACCTCGACAACGTGGGGCCGTCCCGGCGTCACCACACCTTCTTCGAGATGCTCGGGAACTTCTCGTTCGGCGACTACTTCAAGGACGACGCCATTCCGTTCGCGTGGACGCTGCTGACCGAGGTGTGGCAACTGTCGCCGGACCGGCTGCACCCGACCGTCTTCAAGGGAGAGGCCGGCATTCCGCGCGACGACGAGGCGCACGCCATCTGGAGCCGCCTCGTCCCGTCCGACCGCATCGTCGAGATGGGCGTCGAGGACAACTTCTGGGCGATGGGCGACACCGGGCCCTGCGGCCGCTGCTCCGAGGTCCACTACCAGCGCGGAGACCACGTCCCCTGCGAAGAGCCCGCGTGCCGGGGCATCGACTGCAGTTGCGAGCGCTACGTCGAGATCTGGAACAACGTCTTCATGGAGTTCGACCGCGACGCCGGCGGGAACCTCACGCCGCTGCCCGCCGCGTCCATCGACACCGGCATGGGGCTGGAGCGGATCGTCGCAATCATCCAGGACAAGACCTCGAACTACGACACCGACCTGTTCACCCCGCTGCTGCACGCCATCGGCGAGGAGACCGGCCGCGCCTACGGTCCGCTGGCGCCGGGCGGCGCGCCCGGCCCCGACGACGTCTCGATGCGCGTCGTCGCCGACCACCTGCGGGCGATGACGTTCCTCATCGGCGACGGCGTCATGCCCTCCAACGAGTGGCGCGGCTACGTGCTGCGCAAGATCATGCGGCGCGCGATGCGGCACGGGAAGAAGCTGGGCATGACCCGCCCCTTCCTGCACCGCCTCGTCGACGTCGTCGCCCGCGAGATGGGCGACGCGTACCCGGAGCTCCGCACCGGCCGGGAGACGATCACCGGCGTGGTCCGGGCCGAGGAGGACCGGTTCGACGCAGTCCTGACCGACGGGCTGCCCCGGCTCGAGGCGGCGCTGACGGGGGCTGACGGCGGCGGGTTGGCCGGGGAGGACATCTTCCGGCTCTACGACACCTACGGGCTGCCGCTGGACTTCATCGAGGACCTGGCCGCCGAGCGGAGCGTGACCGTGGACCGCGGCGGCTTCGAGCGGTGCCTGGAGGCCCAGCGCACGCAGTCGCGGGCGGGCACGCGGTTCTCCGACATCGAGGCGGACGTGCCCACGTTCGCCGCCGCTCTCGGCGTCCACGCGGGTGAGATGCCTCCCGACCAGTTCGACGGGTACAGCACCACCCGGATCGACGGGGCGGAGATCCTGGGACTGCTCAACGACGAGCGCAGCAAGGTTGACGAACTCGGCCCCGGCGCGTCGGGGTACGTGTTCCTCGATTCAACGCCGTTCTACCTCGAATCCGGTGGACAGGTCTCGGACACCGGCCGGTTGACCGCGGACGGCGACGCGGTCGTTGCCGAGGTCGATGGCGTCGAGCGCGGCGCCCCCGGCGGCGCGCGCGCGCACCACGTGCAGGTCACCCGCGGGAGCCTGCGGGTAGAGGGCCGGGTGAGCGCGGCCGTCGACGCGGAGCGCCGGGACGCCATCCGGCGGAACCACACCGCCACCCACCTGCTCCACGCCGCGCTCCGCGATCACCTCGGCGCCCACGTCAAGCAGGCGGGCTCGCTCGTCGCGCCGGATCGGCTGCGGTTCGACTTCGCCCACGGCGGACCGGTCGATGCCGAGACGCTGGACGCGATCGAGCGGACGGTCAACGCCGGCGTCTACGCGAACCACGCGGTGGAAACGGAGACCCGGTCGACGCAGGAAGCGATAGAGGCCGGGGCCATGGCCCTCTTCGGCGAGAAGTACGGCGACTCGGTGCGCGTGGTCTCGGTGCCCGGCGTCAGCATGGAGCTGTGCGGGGGCACCCATTGCCGGGCCACCGGCGACATCGGCCTGTTCGCGGTGACCCAGGAGACCGGCGTCGCGGCGGGCGTGCGCCGCATCGAGGCGGTCACCGGCGAGGGGGCGGTCGCCCACCTGCAGGGCCAACGCCGGTCGGCCGCCGCCGTCCTCGAGGCGTTGGGGGTCTCCGGCGACCGCGCGGTGGACGCCGTCAAGCGGCTCCAGACCGAGGCTCGGCGGCTCGCCCGCGAGCTCGACCGGTTGAAGATGAAGGCGGCCCTCGGCGAGCCCGTAGAATCGCAGGGAGACGACTCGGTGTCCATCGGCGACGCCCGGTTCATCGCGAGACGGGTCGGCGGGCTGGAGAAGGGCGCGCTCCGCGGCCTCGCCGACAAGCTCCGCGACCGCCTGGGGCGCGGCGTGGTGCTGCTCGTCAACGACAACGACGGCAAGGTCGGCCTGATCGTCTCCGTGAGCAAGGACCTGACGGACCGGGTGCACGCCGGGAAGGTGGTCAAGGCGATAGCCCCCATCGTCGGCGGGGGCGGGGGCGGCCGCCCCGACTTCGCTGAGGCGGGCGGCCGCGAGCCCGCCCGCATCGACGCGCTCCTGACCGAGAGCCGGCGCGTCGTGGGCCGGATGCTCGGCGAGGAGTCCGCCGCCTGAACCGGAGACCGCACCGCCGGACATGACCTCACCGACGCGCGCTCGCCCCGGGGGCGAACCGGAAGGCGGGGACGCCCCCCCGAAACGGATCCGGCTGGACGTCTGGCTGGACGTCGCGTGCCTGTTCAAGACCCGCTCCGAGGCCCAGCGCGCCTGCCGCGGGGGCAAGGTCGACGTCAACGACCAGCGGGCCAAGCCGCACCGGACCGTCCAGGCCGGCGACCGGCTCGCGATCACCCGGACGCAGGGCCGGAAGCAGCTCGTCGTGGTGCGGTCGGCGGCCGAGCACCATCTCCCCAAGGCGGAAGCGAGGACCCTGTACGAGGACGTCACCCCGCCCCTCAGCGAGGCCGAGCGGGAGATGCGCCGCCTCGGTCACGACCCCGGCCCCCCGGCCCGCGCGCGGGGCGCGAAGGCCCCCGACGCGCGCGATCGCCGCGCCCTGCGGCGTCTGAAGCGCGGCTGACGGTGCTATACTTCCACGTTTCTGGAATCGTCGCGGAACGGAAAGGAAAGCGCAAGACTTGGCCAATCACAAGCACACGCTGAAGGCGCACAAGCAGAACCTCGTGCGCCGGGCCCGCAACCGCGCGTTGCGAACCCGGCTCCGGGGGGCCCTCAAGTCCCTGCGATCGTCCATCGATCAGGGCGACGTCACGGGAGCCCGCTCGGCATTCAGCGGCACGGTGTCGCTCATCGACCGGATGTCCGCCAAGGGAATCATCCACGACAACACCGCCGCCCGCTACAAGTCTCGGCTCGCCCGCCGCCTCGCCACGGCCGCGGAATAGCCGGCGGCTCCGGCGCGCCGCCCCCGGCCCCGGGGGGCCGCCGGCGCGACTCGCCGCTCCGAGGCGCCTCGAGGCGCCTGCCCGGCGCCCCCGGGCCGGTTGTCGTGCGCCCGCGGTCACGCGTCGCAAAGCTCCACGACGAGCCGCTCCAGCAGCACCCGGTGGTCGCCGGCCGAGCTCTTGAGGTCGAGGTCGGTGCGGTGGAGCGACTCCACGGCGGCGGCGATCCGGTGGTTGGGCATCCTGGTCCGCACGACCCACGCCAGTTGCCCCAGGACCATGTAGGGCGCCGCGCCCGACTCGACGATCAGGGCGAGCTCCTCGAGCGCGGTCGCGGCCTGCCCGCGTTCGATGGCCCTCGCCACCGCCCAGTCGTCGTGGGCCGCCGCCGGCCCCGCCACCATCCTCGCGTCGTCGAGGCCGACGGTCGGCGCGTCACCGATGAACAGCAGCAGCCGGTCGACCTCGCCGCGCAGGCGGGGCAGGTCGGGTCCGGCCCGCGCGGCCACCAGGCGCACCGCGGCCGCGTCGATGGAACGGCCCGCCGACGACACGCGCCGCCGCACCCAGCGCTCGGCGTCCGCCACCGAGGCCAACTCGTCGCCCATCACCTGCGTGGCCGCGTCCAGCAGGCGTGCGGTCGTGCGGCGGCGCCGGTCGAGACCGGCCGCCACCAGCACCAGGCAGGCATGCGGGTAGGGACTCGCGAGGTACTCCTCGAACGCCGCGAGGTCCGCGGCGGCGGCCCGGCTCTCGCGCTTCGGCGTCAGGCAGCGCTCCGCACGCCGGACGATGACGATGCGCCGGGGCGCCATCATCGGCAGGGTCGCGGCCGCCTCGACGACCTGCCGCAACGTGGCCTCGGCGCCGTCGAGCCACTCCACGTTGAACGCCCGCAGGCCCTCGTCGACGGCCTGCTCGAACGCGCCGGCCAGCTCGGCCTTCTCGAGATCGTCGTCGCCCAGCACCAGGTACACGGGCGCGAGGTCGCCGGCGGCGACCTGCTTCAGCGCCTCGCCGGGGGTGATGGCGGACATGGCGGCGGGATGGGCGCGCTCACCGCGCCCGAAGTCCGGGGCGGTCGACCGCCGGCCCGATCAGAACGCCTCGAGGATCGAGCTGACCACGGTGCTGGCGAAGTCGCGGGCCACCCGCTGCACCGCGTTCGACTGCTGGCCGAAGAAGAGGTTCGCGTCGACCCGCCCGCCGCCGGCCGAGGCCACGTCGTACTCGTCGCTGAAGGAGAGCGACGGGTTCTCCCACAGCACCTCGTCCGTCGTCAGGTCGCGGAACTCGATGTCCGCCTGCACCGTGAGTATGTAGCGTGACGCCTGCTGCTGGGCGCTGAACGACGCGGGGGCGAGAGTCACCCGGCTGATGGTGCCGGTGAGCACGGCGTCCACCCCGGTCTCGGCCGCGACCACCCGGTAGCGGCCGCGCCCGATGAACTCGGTACGCACCTGCTGGGTCAGGGACTGCTCGATCTCGAACACGGTGGTGTTGTTCTGGAACAGCGGCACGCCGATGGTCTGGATGTAGTCGGGCAGGAACGTCCCCTGCCCCGCCAGGGCATAGCCGCAGCCGCTGCTGAGCGCGGCCGCGCCCAGCAACCCGAGCAGCCTCGCGAGCATCCTTCGCGTCATGGCGCCGCCTCCCCTTCCCGCCCCGGGCCGCCCGTCGTCGCCTGCGGCGCCGCGGGCGCCCAACCCGTCCTGCAGGAGTCGGCGCCGTTCCACGACGCAGACTCCCAGCCCGTCCATCTTCGCCAACGACGCCGTCCGGGCGCCCAATCCCCAAGGGTCGGCGCCGTTCCACCGGCGCAGACCCCTGGTGTCGGGCTCGTCACCGGGCCACCACGTTCACGAGCTTGCCGCGCACCACCACCACCCGGGCGACCTGCCGCCCCGCGGTGTGCGCCACGACCGCCGATTCGGCCAGCGCCGCCGCCCGCAGCTCCTCTTCGCCGACGTCGGCCGGGACCGTCAGGCGGGCGCGCAGCTTCCCGTTGACCTGCACCGGCACCACGATCTCGTCCGCCTTCGCCACCGCCGCGTCGAACTCGGGCCACCCGGCGGCGCGCAGGCCTTCGGCGTGCCCGAGCCGCTCCCACAGCTCCTCGCAGAGGTGGGGGGTGAACGGCGACAGCATGAGGACCAGGGCCTCCACGGCCTCCCGGAGCACGGCGGCGGTCGCGGCCGGCAGGGTCTCGGCGGCCCCCGCCGCGGGCGGCTGCCCCAGCTTCACCCCGTGTCCGTCGCAGAACGCGTACAGCTCGTTCACCAGCTCCATCAGGGCGGACACCGCGGTGTTCAGGTGCGCCCGGGGATCGAGGTCGTCCGAGACGCGGCGGACCGTGTCGTGGGTCTTGCGCCGCAGGCCGCGGTGCGCCGGGTCGAGCCCTTGCCCCTCGACCTCGCCCGGGGAAGCGTCCGCCAGCGCGGGGGCGGCGCGGGTCACGAGGCGCCACACGCGGGTCAGGAACCGGAAGCTCCCCTCGAGACCGGAGTCGGTCCACTCGATCTCCTTCTCGGGGGGCGCGACGAACGTCTCGTAGAGCCGCAGGGCGTCCGCCCCGAAGGTGGAGATCATCTCGTCGGGGTCGACGACGTTGCCCTTCGACTTCGACATCACCGCGCCGTCGCGCAGCACCATCCCCTGGGTCAGGAGCCGCGTGAACGGCTCGTCGTGGTCGACCATCCCGAGGTCCTTGAACACCCGGCAGAAGAACCGCGAGTAGATCAGGTGCAGGATGGCGTGCTCGACGCCGCCGATGTAGAAGTCGACGGGACCCCAGTAGCGGACCGTCGCGGGGTCGAAGGCCCGCTCGTCGTTGGCCGGGTCGCAGTAGCGGTAGAAGTACCACGACGAGTCCACGAACGTGTCCATGGTGTCGGTCTCGCGGCGCGCCGGCCGCCCGCACGACGGACACGTGGTGTCGACGAACTCGGGAATCTGCGCGAGGGGCGAGTCTCCCCGCCCGCTGAACTCGGCCACCCTCGGCAGCTCGACCGGGAGGTCCGCATCGGGCACCGGCTGCAGGCCGCAAGCCTCGCAGTGGATGATGGGAATGGGGGTACCCCAGTACCGCTGCCGCGAGATGCCCCAGTCCTTGAGGCGGAACTGCACGGCGGCGCGCCCGAACCCCCGCTGCTCGGCCGCCTGCGCCATCTCCGCGGGGGCCTCGGCGGTGGAACGTCCCGTGAACTCGCCCGAGTCGACGAGCCCCCCCGGCCCCGCGTAGGCGGCCTCCAACGCCGTCCCCTCGAGGGGCGCGCCGTCGGCGTCGTCCGGCTGGATGACGACCTCGACCGGCAGGCCGTACTTGCGGGCGAACTCGAAGTCGCGCTGGTCGTGGGCGGGGACCGCCATCACCGCGCCGGTGCCGTACTCGGCGAGCACGAAGTTGGCGATCCAGATGGGCACCGGTCGCCCCGTGAACGGGTTGATGCAGCGGCGTCCGGTGTCGAAGCCCTCCTTCTCGACAGCCCCGGTGAGGCGGTCGGTGCGGTCGAGGGCCCGGAACTCCTGCACCTGCTTCTGCAGCCCGGCCGGGTCGAGGGCCTCGTCGACGAAGCGGGCCACCAGGGGATGCTCGGGCGCCAGCAGGACGAAGGTCGCCCCGAAGATGGTGTCGATGCGGGTCGTGAAGACCTCGATCTCGGCCGCCGCGTCCGCGCCGGCCGGCGCCTCCGACCCCGCCGGCTCGACCGCAAAGCGGACCCGCGCTCCCTCCGAGCGCCCGATCCAGTTCCGCTGCATCGTCAGCACCTTCGCGGGCCACTCGTCGAGCCGCTCGATGCCCTCGAGCAGGCCGTCGGCGTACTCGGTGATGCGCAGGAACCACTGGTCGAGGTCGCGCGGCTCGACCGCATACCCGCAGCGCCAGCATCCCCCGTCGACCACCTGCTCGTTGGCGAGCACCGTCGCGCAGTCGGGGCACCAGTTCACCGTCGACCGGCGGCGGTAGGCGAGGCCGCGCTCGAACATCCGCAGGAACAGCCACTGGTTCCACCGGTAGTAGGCGGCCTCGCACGTCGCGAGCTCGCGCTCCCAGGCATAGCTGATGCCGAGGCGCTGGAGCTGCCCCTTCATGTGGGCGATGTTGTCGAGGGTCCAGGTCTCGGGGTGCGACCGGTTCTTGATGGCGGCGTTCTCGGCGGGCAGGCCGAAGGCGTCCCAGCCGAACGGGTGCAGGACGTTGAAGCCCCGCATGCGCTTCATGCGGGCGATGACGTCGCCGATCATGTAGTTGCGGACGTGTCCGACGTGGGCGTGCCCCGACGGATAGGCGAACATGACGAGGCAGTAGTACTTGGGGCGCCCCGCCTCCTCGGTCACCTCGAAGGCGCGCTCGTCGGCCCAGCGCCGCTGCCACTTCTTCTCGATGGCCTGCGGATCGTAGTCGGACACGGTATGCAGCTTGGTTGGATGCGAGTCGGACCCGTGCGGAACGGGCGGTCGACACGATTATAGCAAGCCGGCGCCGGCCGGATGGCTCCCGCCGTGACGAGACCGCGCGCTGCGAGCGGCACCCGAACAGACGACGTCGCGGGCGCGGCGGAGGGCCCACGGACGCGTGGCCACCGCCGGTGAACCTGGTCGGGCGAGGCGGTCTCGCAGGATGCAGCGCCGGTTCGAATGCGCGACGGATTGGCGCGGCTTCCAGTCTGCGCCATGGCACGGCGCAGACTCCTGCAAAGGTTGGTTGGCGCCAGGCGGAGCTGCCGGCGACGACTGGCGGGCTATCGCAACTCGGCCCAGTACGGGGCGAGGGCCCGCCGCACCGCCGGAATCACCCCGTCGGCCCGGGTCGTGTCCCCGGCGATGGCGTCCGCCGGCGCCGGCGGTCCGGCCGACAGGAGCGCCAGCGTCGAGTCGAGGCACGCCTCCAGCGCGCTCAGGTCGTACCCGCCCTCGGTCACCACCGCCAGCCGGCCCCCGCAGCAGGCCGCGGCGAGACGGTGGACGTGGTCGGTCATGGCGTCGTAGCCGCTGGTGGACACCTGCATGCCCCCCAGGGGGTCCCGCGCGTGGGCGTCGAAGCCGGCCGACAGCAGGATCAGGTCGGGATCGAACCCGGCGACCACCGGCACGACCAGCTCGCGCATCGCCCGGTCGTAGTCGGCGTCCCCGCAGCCGGCCTCGAGCGGCACGTTCAGCGTGAAGCCGAGCCCGTCGCCCCGTCCGACGTCGCCGGCCGCCCCCGTCCCCGGATAGAAGGGGTACTGGTGCAGCGAGACGTACAGCACCGCGGGGTCCTCGTAGAACATCCACTGGGTGCCGTTCCCGTGGTGCACGTCGTAGTCGATGACCGCCACCCGGTCGAGACCCGCCGCGCGCGCCGCCGCCGCGGCCACCGCGACGCTGTTGAACAGGCAGAAGCCCATGGCGCGGTCCGCCTCGGCGTGATGGCCCGGTGGCCGCACCAGGGCCATGGCGGGCGCGCCGTCGGCGAGGGTCGACTCCACGGCGGCGACGACGGCGCCGGCCGCGAGCAATGCCACCTCGTAGGAGGTGTCCGACGTGTAGGTGTCGGGGTCGAGGCGCAGGCGCCGCCCCGCCGTGTCCGCGATTCGGTCGACGTACGCGGGCCGGTGCACCCGGGTCAGCTCGTCGCGGGTCGCGGCCCGCGGCGGCGTCAACGCGCCGCCCCCCTCGACCCACCGGCGGGCCACCCCGGCCATCACCTCGCCCCGGGCCGGCCGCTCGGGATGGCCGCTCGGCGGCTGGTGCTCGATGAACCGATCGCTGCCGATGAGAACCATGGGTACCCCTCCACGATGACCCGTGCATGGTACGACAGCCGCCGAGCGCCGCGCAAAGATCCGTGAACCTTCTCGGTTGAGTGCTCGTCTCATCCCATATATGCCTGTTAAACACTAAGGTTAATTGACTCTAACAGAGTAACCTGCTAGCATGTTGAATCAGGCAAGGACGAACCGGATGTGAACGACAGGATTCGCAACCGATCTCAATCACCAACCAAGGAGGGAACACCATGTTGAGCATGACGCGCTGGAGCCCGTTCGAGGATCTCGGCACCCTGCACCGAGAGATGGACCGCGTGTTCGGCCGCTACATCAGCGACGAGCCGGTGGCGGGGCCGGCCTGGACGCCGGCCACCGAGGTCCGCACCGGCGAGGACGGCTGGAAGGTGCGGATGGCGCTGCCGGGAATCGACCCCGGCGACGTGCACGTCGACCTGCACGGCGGCAGCCTGACCATCTCCGGCGAGCGGACGCGCACCGGAGAGAACGGCAGCAACGGCTACGCCTCGGAGATCCGCTACGGCCGCTTCGAGCGCGTGTTCACCCTGCCGGCCAAGGTCGATGCCGAGAAAGTCAGCGCCCACTACGAGAACGGCATGCTCGAGCTGACCCTGCCGCTGGCCGAGACCGCCAGGCCCCGCCGGATCGCGATCGGCACGACCGCGCCGGCCGACACGGTGGCGGCCGAGGCCGTCGCCTCGTAGGCGGGCACGCAGCCGGCTACGTCAGGCCGCCCGGGGATGGCCCCCCCGGGCGGCCGTTCGTGTGTACAGGCGGGTTGCAGGCAGGCGGCGGGGGGCGTCCGGCGGTAGAATGCGGCGATGCTACGACACCTTCTCTTCGCGTACCAGTTCAACCTCGACCGCGGCCGGGTGATGGTGAAGGACCTCTCGGACGAGCAGATGGTCTGGCAGCCGCACGGCGTCGTCAATCACCCCGCGTGGATTCTCGGCCACCTCGCGCTCTCGTCCGACGGCCTCGCGCGGCGATACGGGCTCGAGTCGACGCTGCCGGCCGGGTGGAAGGACACGTTCGGAGCGGGGGGAATCCCGAGCGGCGCCGCCGACGACTTCCCGGGTCGGGACCGGATTCTCGACGAGCTCGCCGCGCAGCACGCGCGGGTGGCCGAGGTCGTCGCCGCAGCGGACGCGGCCGTCTTCGAAACCCCGTTCCCCGACGAGCGCCGCCGGCAGACCTTCCCCACCCTCGGCGACTACACCGCGTTCGTCATGACCACGCACGAGGGCAGCCACATCGGCCAGATCGCGGCGTGGCGCCGCGCCATGGGCCTCGGGTCGGCCACCGGCATCTGATTCCCCGCCGGGCGAGTCGGGCGTTCGTCGAGAACGAGCTGGAGGCGCTTGCACTGGTCGACGCCGACCACGCCGAACCCGACACGCCGGCCGGTCACGTCACCAAGGGCGCGACCGGCCGGTTCAACTGGTCGATCCGCTTTGCCGGGCAGACGGATCGGACCGAAGACTGGCCATCTCCCGACAGCCATCGGCGCCCCCGCGCCGGCCGGTGGCCGCGCGACCCGGCGCGCCGAGCCGACTTCTACGGCTCCAGGCTAGCCGTATAGGCCACGATGTCCACGATGTCCTCCAGCGTGAGGTCGGCCACCGCGGCGTCCATCAGGTCGGACCACGCGCCGTCGCGCACGCCGGTCTTCAGGTCCCAGAGCTGCCGCGCCATGTACGTCGGCGAGCGGCCGGCGAGGGCCGGCACCGGGCCGAGGCCGCGCAGGTCGGGGCCGTGGCAGACGGTGCAGGCCACGGAGCTGTCGCCGCCGGTGAGCACGATGCGGCGGCCCCGCCCCACCGCGCCCGACGGCACGTACGCGATGAAGCCCGACGAGTCGTCGCGCAGCTTGGTCAGCTTCAGGTCCACGGGGGTCTCGACGATGCGCGTGCCGATCGGCTCGACGCCGCCGCCCTCGACCACCTCGTGAATCCACCCCGCGAACTGCGTCTCCGGCACCGCGTCGGTCTCGACGACGCGGACCCAAGGCCTGAAGGCCATCGACGAGAAGTACTCGGCCGCGATGCGCGCCTCCTCGTCGGTGGCGGCCAGCCCGATGCGCTCCATGAACGCGGGCGGCCCCATGCGCGGCTCGCCGGGCCGGCGCCGGCCGTTCCGCCAGTCGGTCATCTGCTGCACGAGGTACTCGTAGGGCTGTCCGGCGAGGCCCGCGTTCTCGGGCTTGCCCTGGCCGTTCGGCAGGTGGCAGTAGCCGCACGCGACGACGCCCTCGCCGCCGCCCGTCGCCACGACCTCGGGCATCGGCGGGTGGCCGTCCGGGTGCCAGTCGGGCGGGCCGTTGTCGATGGCGATGGCCGAGCGCGGCATCGACACGCTGGAGCCGGGCACCGTGACCACCTCGTCGGGGTCCAGGGCCTCGGCAACCACGTCCGGGTCGTTGAGCACGTAGGCCCACGGCAGGACCGCGGCGGCCCCTTCGGTCTCCTGCGCGTGCAGCTCCACGCCGGCCGCGAGCCCGGCCGCAGACAGCACCACCACCCAGGCGCACATCCGTCGCATGACGTCCTCCTCCTGGCCGCGCCCCCGCGACGCGGCGATTCGTCTTCCTGCAAGTCCGCTCATCATACACGCTGCGCGCGACTGGCTTCGCGAAGGAGGCGGGTCGGTCGCCGTGCCCGTCATCCGTCGGATGAGGAGACGGGTCAGGGTGTCACGACGCAGCGCCCCGGTGCATCGTTGGCGGCCAGGAGTCCTAACGGCGTGGACGCCCACAGGGTTGGTTGGGCGCCGAGCGGAGCCGAAGGCGACGATTGGCGGGCCAGGAGTCGGCGCCGTAGAACGGCGCGGACTCCTGCAGGGTTGGTTGGGCGCCGAGCGGAGCCGAAGGCGACGATTGGCGGGCCAGGAGTCGGCGCCGTAGAACGGCGCGGACTCCTGCAGGGTTGGTTGGGCGCCGAGCGGAGCCGAAGGCGACGATTGGCGGGCTACGATCGGCGGTCGACAGGGCGCGCGGCAGGGTGACCCGACCCGGCTTGCAACGTCTGGCCGCCTCGCATCACCTTGTCACCAGGAACATGCAGCACGGTAGCCCGGACATCGTCGCCTGCGACTCCGATTGCCGCCCGACCGACCCTGCCAGGAATCTGCACGGTTCGACGGCGCAAACTCCCGGCGCGGCGATCTCGGACGGCGGCCTGGTGCGGCGTACGCTGGCGGGCGATCCCGACGGCTTCGGCGAGCTTCACCGCCGTTACTACGCACGCGTCGTCGGCGTCGTCACCGGGATCCTTAAGGACCGGGCCCGAGCCGAGGAAGAGGTGCAGGAAGCCTACCTGACGGCCCTCGAGTCGCTCCCGCGCCTCACCGACGGCGACCGGTTCTATCCCTGGCTGCGCCGCATCGCGGTGAACCGCGCCATCGAGTCCATGCGAAGGACGCGGCGGCGCGAGCGCATTCGCGCCGAGCACCCCAGCGACGCCGCGGAGGAGCGCGGGGCCGGCGATGCGCTGGACGAGATCATCAGGGTCGAGGCGGGCCACCGCGTGCGGGCGGCCCTCGACCGCCTGCCGGAACGGCAACGGGCGGCGGTGGTCCTCCGGTTCTTCGACGGCCTGCCGATGCGCGAGATCGCCGGGATTCTCGGCTGCGAGCCGGTCACGGCCCGCACCCAGGTATTCCGGGGCCTGCAACGGCTGGGCGCACTGATGCGCGAGGAGGATCGATGAGCGGCAGGGAACCGACCGCCGCATGTCCGGAGCACGAGCCCGACCTCGAGGCCTACCTCCTCGGGACGCTCGACGGATCGCGGCGGTCCCGGATGGAAGGGCACCTGGACGCGTGCCGGGCCTGCCGGCACGCCCTGGCCGAAGCGCGGGTCGGCCTGCGGGCGCTGCGGGCACTGGCCGAAGCGCCCGCTCCGTTTCTCGACTGCGAAGTCAAGGCGTTCCTCGACTGCGAAGTCGAGGGCGCGGAAGAGCCGCACGGCGCCGTGCTCACCGGCAACACGCTGCCGCCGATCGCGCCCGAGGGCAGGCGTGACGAGTTGGCGGATCTGAAGACGCGCCGTCCGGACGACGAGGCGCTGCCGCCGATCGTGCCGGCGGGAGGGCGTGGCAGGCTGAAGGACCTGAAGGCGCGCCGTCCGGACGGCGAGGCGTCACCGCCGATCGCGTCGGCGGGCGGGCGCGCTGCGGGACATGACGCGAAGGCCGCCACCCGGTGGCCGCCCTGGTCCCGGTGGGCCGCGGCCGCGGCGCTGCTGCTGGCCGGGATCGCCGTGGGCCGTTGGACGCTTCCCGGCGGCGACGATTCCGCCGCACGGTCCGACCCGCCGCGGGACGCGTGGATACAGCCGGCGCAGATCGAAGCGCTGGCCCGGGCCGAGGTGCTTCTCGATCTGGGCGTGCCGTGGCTGGAGGACCTGCAAACGGTGCTCACCGGCGTCATCGACGCGACGGAGGCCGGCGCGCCGGAGGCGGCCCTGCGAGAGCTGCGCCGGCAGGCCCGGCGCCTCGTCCTCGACGGGCGGAAGCTGCGCGCGGCGCTCGATGCCGAGCGGGACGCCGAGCTGCTCGCCACCGTCGTTCACGCCGAGGTGTTCCTGGAGGAAGTGGCTGCGTTCGAGCCGGGACGGGCCCCGGACTTCTTCACGCCGTCCGAGCTGTCCGACCTCCGAGTCGGGTTCGCCGCCGCCGACGCGCGGGGTGCCGCCGACCGCGCGCTCCTCGCCTCGGGGTGGATCGCGTCGGAGAGCGGACTGTGAAGGGAGAGAGACGATGACCGGAACTCGCCAGGCGCTCGTCCTGTTCGGACTGCTGCTCGCCGCCACCGCGCCGACCGTCGCGCAGCAGGCGTCGCCGGACCTCTATCGGCAGGCGCGCGAGCACCTCATCGACGAGCGCCTCTCCGACGCGCTGGCCCTCTTCCGGCAGATCGTCTCCGACCACCCCCGGAGCGAGCAGGCGGACGACGCGCAGTACTACGTCGGCTACGTCCACGAGCGCCAGGAGCGCGACCGCGACGCCGTCGCCGCCTTCCTGCGCCTGCTCGATCGCTGGCCCGACTCTCCGCGCGCCGAGAGCGCCCGGGCGCGCCTCGCGGTCCTGATGGGACGCAGCGGCTCCGGTGCGGGCGGCGAGCTTCGGACGCTCCTGGAGAGCAGCGCGCCGTGGGCGGTGAAGCGGGAAACGGCCCTGGCCCTGGCCCGCGCCGGCAACCTGTCGGCGGCGCCGGTGCTCGAGGAGATCATGCAGCGGGAGAGCTCGAGCCGCCGGCTCGATCTCCTCGAGGTCCTGTCCGGCCTCACCGCCGACCCGGTGGCCCTGCGCATCATCGCGGCCGGCCTGCAGCCCGGCAACGGCAGCAGCGTCAAGCTGCGGGCCCTCGACGCGCTGAGCACGGCGGCGGCGCGGCCCGAGGTGGCCGCCCTCGTCGAACCGGTGCTCGAGCGGCGCGAGAGCAGCAGCGTGCAGCACAAGGCGGTGCAGGTACTGAGCCCCCACGTCGGCGCGCCGCGGGTGCGCCGCGCCGTCGCCGCCGCCCTGTCGCGGCAGAACAGCAGCCGGGTTCAGCTCCTCGCCTGCGAGGTCCTCGCCGGGCGCATGGTCGAGCCCGAGGTGGCGCCGGCGTTCCTCCGCCTGTTTCGGGGAGGGGCCTCGTCGTCCGTGCAGCTCGAGGCGCTGGATGGTCTGGCACCCTCGATCGACGATCCCCGCGCCGCGCCGCTCCTCGCGGCGGCGGTGGAAGCGGACATCAGCAGCCGGGTCCAGCGGCGGGCGCTGCAACTGGCCGCCGCGTCGCGCGAGCCCCGCGTCCGGGCGGTGGGCGGGGTGGGGATGGCGTCGGCGAGCTCCTCCAGCGTCCAAATGGAGGCGATCCGGGTCTACCTGCGGACTCGCGACGAGCCGGCCGCCTCCGAGGCCCTCCGCGACTTCTTCCGGCGGTCCGGCGTCTCGTCGAGCGCGCAACTGCTGGCGCTCGACGCGCTGGAGCGACACATGGCGACGCCCGCCGCCCCCGACGCCCTGTCGGCGGCGCTGGCGCCCTCCAACTCGTCCCGCGTCCTGACCAGGGGCGTGCGCCTGGTCGCCGGCCACATCGGGCGGCCGGCCGTTCGCGAGGCGATGCGCCGGCTGCTGTCCGGCGACGTCTCCTCGTCGGTGCAGCTCGCCGCCATCGACGCCCTCTCCGACCGGAGTGCAGAAGCACACGTCAGAGCCGTCGTCGCCGCGTCGCTCGCCCCCGACAAGTCCACGAGGGTGAACCTGAAGAGCGTGGAGGTGCTCGCCGCCCATGCGCGCGAAACGGACGCACGGGACGCGCTGATCGGCGTGCTCGCGCCCGGCTACAGCACCTCGGTGGTGTCCGCCACCATGCGGGCCCTGGAGCCTCGGGTCGGATCGGACCCCGGCGTGCGCGCGGCGTTCCTCGCCGTGCTCGAGCACGACGATCTCTCGCACAGGGTGCGGATCCGGGCCGGGGACCGACTCCTGGCGCAGACCGACGCGGCGGAACGCGCGCGAATCGCCGACGCGATGGAAGAGGTGGTCGCGCGAATCCGCCGCGAGCACTGGGGGCGCTGGACGCGCCAAGCGGTCGAAGACGCGCTGGACGTGCTCGCCAGGGTCGACCCCGAGCGCGCCGAGGCGCTGGCCCGGTAGGACGGCCCTGACGAACACGAGCAACGTCGAGAGGGCCCGGTCAGACCTGCCGCGGGGCGCTTCTTGGATTGGACGCCGGCCGGCGTGGTCGTCGAGCCGAGGAAGGGGTTCAGGTGACCCCGGTCACGCGATCGTCGAAGACGACTCAGCGCCGGGCGTCCAGCAGCTTCCGCACCCGCGCGTAAACGTCGCGCCGGTGGCCGATGGCCACGACCAGGATCTCGACGCGGGATTCGATGACGCGATACACGATCCGGTAGTCTCCGGTGCGCAGGGACCGCAATCCCTTCAGGGTCAGCAGTAGCGGCTTGCCGCGTTCCGGATCTTCACGGAGTCTCTCGAGGGCGGCCAGCAGGCGCCGCCGGACGGTGGGATCGAGCCTCCTGACGGCACGCGCGGCGCTAGTCGCGTAGACGAGCGTCCACGTCATCCCAGACGTCCTCGTGCGCCACCAGATTGCCTGCTTCGGCTTCCGCGAGGCCTCGCTCGATCGACTTCGACAGGTCCTGGTCGGCCAGGATCTCGAGCGTCTCGATCAGTGCCTCGTAGTCGGTCAGCGAGAGCAGCACACCCACGGGACGTCCGGACCGGGTGATGACCACCTCTTCCCCGAGCGATTCGACATCGGCCAGGAGCTTCGCAAGATGGGTCTTGGCCTCGGACAGCGGCACGGTGGTCATTGGCGTCTCCTTGCATTGGATTATATTCCAGGCCCGATTTCTGGTCCATCATGCGGGTCGCCCGACATTCCAGACCAACGCC
Source organism: Vicinamibacterales bacterium (assembly GCA_965261285.1). Classification (GTDB taxonomy): domain Bacteria; phylum Acidobacteriota; class Vicinamibacteria; order Vicinamibacterales; family UBA8438; genus JAJEEA01. The sequence goes on from OZ253457.1 coordinate 3,100,450, forward strand.
GAACAAGCCGGCCTCACACATCCCGGCAGATCGTCTCCGACCACCTGCAGTCGGGCAGACGGCGTGGTGCAGGTCTCCGCGCGGGAGATCCGGCGCGTGGTCGATCCGATCGATCAGACGCTCGACATCCGGCGGGCGTTCGACTTCATCGAGGGCGAGCCGAACGTCGATCTGGAACGGCTCGGCTACTGGGCTCGAGCTACTCCAGCGCTCACGCCGTCTGGGTGGCCGCAACGAGCCCCCGCGCCGCCTGCGCGGTGGGGCAGGTCGCGGCCGCCGACTCGCTCGACCTCGCGCGCACGTCCCGGCGGGACAGCGGCATCGACGTGGTGGAGCACGCACGCCGACAGGCGATCCGTCGCGCGCGGGGCGAGTTCGCGCCGCTTCCCCAAGCTCCGACAAGGTGCCCAACCTGAACGGCTGGGCCCATCTCGACAGGGTCATCGAGTACCGGCCGGTCGACGACGCCGGCCGCATCACCATTCCCCTGCTCGTCATCGACGCCGAGCACGAGGAGCTCTTCGACCGTCACCGCGCCGGCGAGCTGGCGGCCACGCGGGCGCGGGCGAACGGCGCACGCGCGGAGTACCGCGTCATCCCCGGAATCACGCACCACGACAACTACCGCGAGGCCTTCGACGAGTCGGCCGAGTTGGCGCGCGAGTGGTTCAACGGCTGCCTGAAGGACTGAGGCTCGGCCCCACTGAGCGGCGGCGCAGCGCTCGGGTTGCACGACGAATCGCACTTCCGATTCCACCGTCCATCCTGAAAACGGTGTCAGATGTTGCACGGACGGCCAGGAAGTGCTAGCCTCCCCCGTCGATTCGACGGATCGCCATGCTGCCTGTCTCCGCCGGGCTGCTCCCCGGTACCCTCGACCTCCTGATCCTCAAGGCGATCTCGCTGGAGCGCCTGCACGGCTACGGCGTGCTGCTCCGCATCCGGCAGATCTCCGGAGAGGCCCTCGACGTTCCGCAGGGCTCGCTCTACCCGGCCCTCAACCGGCTCGAGCACCGCGGCCTCATCGAATCGGAATGGGGCGAGAGCCGGAACGGACGCCGCGCAAAGTACTACTCCCTGACCCGCGGCGGGCGGCGGCAGCTCAAGGAGGAGATGGCGGGCTGGGAGCGGCTCGCCGAGGCCATGGCCGTCGCCCTCCGCGCCACGCCCGACGAGGCGTGACGGTCCGCACCGCGCCGACCGCGCCGGTGGGCGGCTGAGCGCGCGCTCGAGCGGCCCCTCAGTCCCCGCGCAACGCAACGACCGGCGCGGCCGCAACTCTTGCAGGCATCGAAAACGCCCCGCGTGGCCTCGCATGAGCACGGCGAACAGTTGCGAACAGTCTCGCTCCCAGCCACGAGCGTTATACTCGACGGGGGAAGGGTTGAGGGAATCGACGCGCTGAGATCGCCACGAAGCCCACCGCCTTGATCGGGCATCCCCAGCACGTGCAGGACCGTCGCGTGCAGCTCGTGGGGCGACAGCCTCTGCCGTGCGGCCTTGCCGCCGCGGCCATGGCGACGTTGACGGCCGCGATCAGCAGCACGCAGCCGAGCGGAACCACCCGTCCGCTGCCGTGTCAGTGCGCGTCGAACAGGCTCGCCACGTCCAGGGAACAGTCCGGCAGGCACACCGAGGCGACCGGCTGTCCCCTGACGAAAACGCCATGCTCCCTGTACGCGGACCCGGCCAGCACGAGCACCGTCACCGTCTCGTCCAGAGGATTGACGATCCAGTACTCGGGAATCCGCGCCTCCGCGTAATCCAGGCGCTTGTCCCGCGTGTCTCGTTCCGGGTCGTCGGGACTGACGACCTCGACCACCAGGTCGGCCCCGGTCCAGAACTGGTTGCCGCGTCGCGGATCGTCCGCGTCGAGCACGAGCAACAGGTCCGGCTCGCGGAACTTCCCGTCACGAATACGCAGCCGCAACGGGGCGAAGAGCACCGTACCGCCCAGCTCCAAGGCCTGAGGAAGCAGCGCCAGAAGCAGGAATCGCACGATGACCCGATGCCGGTCGGTCGGCATGGGCAGGATATCGAGACGGCCGTCCGTGAACTCGAGCAACCGCCGGCAGCGTTCCGTCCACTGCAGGTACTGCGCTTCTGTGCACGTTCCGTGCCGCGCCGGCACGTCGATGGACGCGCCCTCGTCAGGCGTGACGAGCCGAGGCTCGCCCGGATGCGTTGCTGGTCTCATGTCGTTCCGCGGATTCACCCGCCCCGCCGAACCGCTTCCACTATCGGCAGGCGCGGTTCTGGATGTCAACGCCTCCGCCGCTGGTGCTGGCAAGAAAACGGGCACGGGCACGACCCGTCTCAGGTCGTGACCGTGCCCAATTGCGTGCCGACTCGAAGCTGCGCGCCTACGCCACGATCTGCGGAATCAGCGTCCCGTGCACGTCGGTCAGCCGCATGTCGCGCCCGTTGTAGCGGTAGGTCAGCTTCGTGTGGTCCATCCCCAGCAGGTGCAGCATCGTCGCGTGCAGGTCGTGCGGCGACACCCGCTGCTGCTCGGCCTTGTAGCCGAACACGTCGCTGGCCCCGATGGCCTGGCCGCCCTGGATGCCGGCCCCGGCCATCCACCCGGTCATGGTGCCGGGGTTGTGGTCGCGGCCGACGCCGCGCTGCGAGATGGGCATGCGGCCGAACTCGGCGTGCCACACGATGAGGGTCGAGTCGAGCATGCCGCGGGCCTTCAGGTCGGTCAGGAGCCCCGCGATCGGCTTGTCGGTCTCGGCCGCGTGCTGGCTGTGGTTCTCCTTCAGGTTGCTGTGGGCGTCCCAGGTGTCGGTGTTCTGGACGCCGAGCCCGCCGTGGAAGAGCTGCACGAAGCGCACGCCGCGCTCGACGAGCCGGCGCGCCATCAGGCACTGGCGCCCGAACGGCTCGGTGATCTCCTCGTCGAGGCCGTAGAGCTTCTTCGTGGCCTCGGACTCGGCCGAGGTGTCGACCGCCTCGGGCGCGCAGCCCTGCATGCGGTACGCGAGCTCGTAGGACGAGATGCGGGCCGCCAGCTCCGAGTTGCCGGGGTTGCGGGCCATGTCCATCTCGTTGAGCCGGGCCAGGGTGTCGAGACGTGCCCGCTGCTGCTCGACGCTCATGCCCTCGGGGGGCTGCAGGTCGACGATGGGGTCGCCGACGGCGCGGAACAGCGTGCCCTGGTAGGCGGCGGGCATGAACCCGGCGCTCCAGTCGTTGGGGCCGCCGAGGGGGCCGCCGCGGTAGTCGTTCATGACCACGAACGCGGGCAGGCTGGAGCTCTCCGACCCGAGGCCGTAGGTGACCCACGAGCCGACGGCGGGGAAGCCCATCCGGATCTGGCCGCTCTGCATCTCGTAGGTCGCCTGGATGTGGTCGTTCGACCGGCCGTAGAGCGACCGGATGAACGCCATCTCGTCGACCTTCTTCGACAGGTGCGGGAAGATCTCGGACACGTGGAGGCCGCTCTCGCCATGCCGGTGGAACTCGAACGGGCTCGGCATCAGCGGGCCGGGGTGCCCCTGCCGCACGACGACCGACTCGGCCATCGGCTGGCCCGCGTACTGCGCCAGCGCGGGCTTGTAGTCGAACGTGTCGACCTGGCTGACCCCGCCGCTCATGAACAGCGAGATGACCGCGGTCGCCCGCGGCTCGAAGTGGGGGGCCTTCGGGGCGAACGGGTTCCCGGGGATGGGGTCGCCGCAGCCGTCGGCGGGCGCCGCCGCGAGCACCCCCTCGCGGTCGAGCATGTGGGCGAGGGCGAGCCCCGCGATGCCGCCGCCCGACTGGAACAGGAAGTTGCGGCGGTCCCAGAACGTCCGCTTCCGGCAATGGTGATGATGGTGATCGTGCATCGTGGCCACCTCTATCTCAAGTACAGGAACTCGTTCAGGTTGAGCATCACGTGGGTCAGGTCGACGAGCGACTGCGACGACACGAGGTCGCGGGCGATCCGGGCCTCCTCGGCCGCCGGCGGCCGGGTCAGGGCGATGCGGTAGGCGAGGTCGATCTGGCCGTCGACGTCGCCGGGCGCCGCCCGCTCGAGCCGCTCCGCGAAGAGCCGGGCCTGGTTCAGGACGAACTCGTTGTTCAGCAGGGTCAGGGCCTGCGTGGGCACCGTCGACACGTTGCGCGCCGCCGCCGTCTGGTTCTGGTCGGGCAGGTCGAACGTCTCGAAGAACGGGAAGCCGAGCGACCGGCGCCGGAAGACGTAGACGCTGCGCCGCCAGACGTCGGGGCCGTCCTCCTGGTCCTCCCAGTAGCCGTTCCTCGCGGCCAGGAGAAGCTGCTGCGGCACGTGGGGGAAGACCGGCTGACCGCCCACCGTGAGGTCGATGGCGCCGCTCACCGTCATGATGGCGTCGCGCAGGGCCTCGGCCTCGAGACGCTGCGGCCGGAACTGCCAGAGCAGCCGGTTCTCGGGGTCGGCGGCGCGGCTGTCCGCGTCCTCGTGGGCCGACGCCATCCGGTAGGCCTCGGAGGTCATCAGCAGCCGGTGCATCTCCTTGATGCTCCAGCCGCGGTCCATGAACTCGACGGCCAGCCAGTCGAGCAGCGCGGGGTGGGTGGGCTCGTCCCCCATCCGGCCGAGGTTGTCGAGGGTGCGGACGATGCCGCGGCCGAAGTGGTGGTGCCAGATGCGGTTCGCCATGACCCGCGCGGTCAGGGGGTTGTCGCGCGACGCGATCCACTCGGCGAGGGCGAGCCGGCGGCCCGACGTGCGCCCGTCCGGCCGCGGCAGCACCGTCGGGGGGTCGCCGTAGGTGGCCACGCTCAGGAACCCGGGGGACATCGGGGAGCCCGGGCTGAACGGATCGCCGCGGATCAGGAAGTAGTTGGGCGGCACCTCGAAGGGCGGCCCGCCCTCCTCGTGCAGGAACGACCCCGGCTCGTCGGGGAGGATGCGGCACTCGGGGCACCCGATGACGTTGTCGCCGGGGCCGTCCGGCGCGTACCGGTAGTCGCCGTCGGTGACGATCTCGGCCATCGGCGGCTCGGGCGGGCGCACCGCCTCGAGGGCCTCGACCGCCGCCGTCAGCTTGCTCCAGCGGTCGCCCTCCGCCTCGGACAGCGCCGCGACGACCTGCCGCCGCGGCGGGTTGATCGACAGCACCTGGGCCGCCAGCAACTGCTCGCCCGCCGTCCGCTCCGCCTCGGGCTTGAACGCCGCCTGCTGCACGTTCTCGGGGAAGCGCTCCTCGATGAGCTCGATGCGCAGGCGCTCGCGGTGCGGGGCCTCGATCTCGGCGATCTCGTCGCGCAGCGGCTGCTGGGCCGCGTCGATGGCCGCGTTCTTCTCGCGGTACTCGCGCACGCCGGCCCGGTCGAGCAGCGGGTAGTCGATCTCGACGTAGCCGAAGATCGACGCCTGCATGCTGTAGTAGTCCTTCTGCAGGATCGGGTCGAACTTGTGGTCGTGGCACCGGGCGCAGTGCACGGTCATGCCGAGGACGCCGCGGCCCAAGGTCCCCAGCACGTCGTCCAGGTAGTCGTGCCGGCGCTCGGGGTTGTCCTTCTCGCGGAAGTTGACCCGCGGCCCCGCCCGCAGGAACCCGGTGGCGATGAGGGTCTCGTCGGTGACGTGGTCGAGCTCGTCGCCCGCGATCTGCTCGCGCAGGAACTGGTTGTAGGGCTTGTCGTCGTTGAAGGCGTCGATGATGTAGTCGCGGTACCGCCACGCGTTGTCGCGACGGTAGTCCTGCTCGAACCCCGTCGAGTCGGCGTAGCGGGCCACGTCCATCCAGTGCCGGCCCCAGCGCTCGCCGTAGTGCGGCGAGTCGAGCAGGCGGTCGATCAGCCGTTCCCAGGCGCCCCGCTCCTTGTCGGCGAGGAACTCGTCGATCTGCTCGAGGGTCGGGGGCAGCCCGGTGAGGTCCAGGTAGGCCCGGCGCACCAGGGTCAGGTCGTCCGCCCGCGGCCCCGCCGTCACCCCCGCCTCCTGACGGGCGGCGTCGAGGAAGCGGTCGACGGGGTGCTCGAAGTCGGCCGAGGCGGGCACCGGGGCCTTCTTCGGCAGCTTGAACGCCCAGTAGTCGCGCGCCCCGTCGGGCAGCAGGGTGTTCTCGAGCGCGGCCAGGGCCGCGTCGGCGCTCGTGGCACCGCCCTCGTCCCAGTGCGCCCCGTCGTCGATCCAGGTGCGGATGGCCAGGAGCTCCGCGTCGCTGAGGGGGTCGCCGGCCATGGGCATCGGCGGGTCGTCGAGACCGGCCAGCATCCGGTAGAGGCGGCTCTCGCCGGCGCGCCCCGGCACCAGGGCCGGCCCGCGGGCGCCACCCTCGACCGCGGCCTCCCGCGTGCGGAGATCCAGGTCCGAGAGCTGCGACGCCTCGCCGTGGCAGTTCCAGCAGCTTCGCTCGAAGATCGGCCGGATGTGGTCGGTGAAGGTGATCTCGGCCCGCGTCTGCGCCTGCGCGCCGGCGCCGGCACCCGCCAGGACCACCCCGACCAGCCCGAGCAACGTGGTCGTTCGCCGCATCGACATTCCTCCAAACCTGACGTTCAGGACTGCGAATTGCCGCTACAGCATAGCACCTCGCGCAAGCCCCTGCCGACGTCGGGTGCCGGCACCGGAAGGGTCATCGGTAGTCCCAAGAGGAGCACTCGCGTCATCGAGAAAGCGACCGCCGAGGCAACCGCCATCAACTGAACCCTCCCTCCCCGGCGCGACTCCCGGAATCACTTCTCGACCAAGTCGAGAACCTCCAGCAGCGCCTGCCCCGCTTCGGCCATCGCGGCCGGACCCAGGCGCGCCAGCGGACCGCGAACCAACCGGCGGTTGTCTATGGCTCGGAGCTGATCGATCAGCGCGTCCGAGTCCCGACGAAGCTGTCCCGTGGCGGGAATCCGAACGCGGAGCGGCTCGGCATCGTCCACCAGACGCGTGGTGAGCGGGGCGATGAGGGTCGAGGGGTGTCCGGCGTCGAGCAGCGCCTGCGCCTGGACGATCAGGACGGGCCGGGTCTTCCCGGGCTCGGTCCCCTGACGCGGATTCAGATCCGCCAGCCAGACCTCCCCGCGATCAGGCATCGACGTCCCGTTCGACGGCGTCGAACTCGGCATTGATGCGCATGCTGTCCTGTCGGACGCGGCGGGAGGCGGCGGCGAGCCGATCCGCCCGCAGGCGGGCGCGCGTGTCCCGGTTCATGCGCTCCAGTGCCCGGCGGATGTACTCGGCGCGCGACAGTTGCAGAGCTTCGGCGCACTGGCCGGACGCCTCGAGCAACTGTCCCGGGAGCTTCAATGAGATGGCAGGCATGAGTACTCCCATTGAGTATCAAATACGAACACCCTACCAGATATCAACCGGGCCGTCACTCGGTCCGGACGGTCGCCTGCCACAGGCTGAACCGCCGAGAGAGCGAAGCACGCGATCAACATCGGTCTCATCGCTTCCTCGACTCGACGAATCCCGTTTCGCCGATCGTCCTACCGACCGGGAAACCGCCGAGTGCATCCCTCACAGACTCGATTGCTCCACGGACTTCGTCCTGACCCGCGGTTACCGACTCCGACAAGCGCCTTCGCGTCTTGCTGCCCGGGTGCCCTTCAGTTCGCCGCAATCACGCCGGACTCGGTGCAGCGAGGGCCGACCGCGCCCTCCCGGCTAGCGGTATGGTCGGGTCGCCAGCAGCCCTGTGAGGATGAGCCCGTCAGTGCCGGGGACGGGCCAGTCAACACGGTCAGGGTAGGACTGCGCGACGATGTAGCTGTAGCCGTGCCTCGTCCTCACGAGAGGCGCATCGCGGAGCAGCCACCGCCAGTCGTCGTAGGCGTCGCCGGGGATGAAGTCGTGCACCTTGAGCGCCGAGAACCGCCCGCTTCCGTCGTTCAGCCAGATGAGCGGCTGATTCGGTCGGAGAGCTCGATCCGGGAACCCGTGGTCGGCGGGCACTCCGTTCGCCGGGGTCACCACGAAGTCCGCCGCCCCGTCGCCGTTGAAGTCGAGAACATCCACCCGCCTCGCGTACGGCGCAACGGTCGCCACACCCGGGTTGCCGCTGGACTGCTCGTGCGGCTCCAGCCGGATGGAAGTCTCGTCGGCGAACGTACCGTCGCCCCGGTTCATCAACAGTTGGACGAACCAGCCGTCGTAGGAGGGGTCGCGCTGGGTCCCGACGATGACCAAGTCAAGCAGGCCGTCTCCGTCCGCATCGAGCGCGGCGGCGTCGAGATCGATGTGCCCGAGTTGCGCGAACACCTCCGGCGACGGCAGGGGCGCCTTGTGCTGCTCGCTGAAGGCGCCCGCACGATTCCAGAAGACGAACGAAACCGCCTCGATTGCAGGATAGCCCTCATCGGAAAGGCCCCTATAGCCCTCTCCGAGCGCGATCAGTTCCGGCAGCCCATCGCCGTTGAGATCAGCAAACACCGTCCCCGTGATGGCGGGGCCTCTGGAAACGAAGTGCAGGGTCTCGCCGGGCTTGACTGGCAGGATCGACCGGTCGAGCGAGAACGTCTCGGCGCCGTTGTTCAGAAGCGCGTAGGGCAGAATATGATTTCCTCCCCAGATGTTGCCGACGAGGATGTCGGGGGTCCCCAGGCCGCGGATATCGCCGATCGCCGCCGAGTGCGAGAAGTCGGAGAGCTGTGGTAGCTCGCTGGTCGCATCGCGCCAACCGCCCCCGGATCGCGACAGGTACAGGCGGTTCTGCCCACCAGGGAACGGTTGAGTATCCCAGCCGCCCTCGGCGATGAACATATCTGGCAGCCCGTCGGCGTTCAAGTCACCGAAAGGCGAAACCCAGCCCGGGTTGACGGTGTTCAGCGTGTCGACCGGGAACAGTTCGGCCGGCGCGGGCCTGAACCCTCCGTCGCCGTCGCCCAGCAAGACCCGGCCGGGTTGCGGGCGGTGATTCTCCGCCGTCACGTCACCAAACGGAAAGGATGCGCTGCCGAGGAGGACGAGGTCTTCGTTCCCGTCGCCGTCCAGATCCGTGGACGGAAACACGCGAACACGATGAGGCCGGTAGCTCGGGTCGATGAGTCGAACGGGAGCAATCGTGTAGTACGGCTCCAGTAACGGGGCGGGGCTCTCGAGAATCTCGACCGCCTCGCGCAGCTCCATGACGTGGGCCGCCCTGACGGGGGTGCGGTTCACTGTCAGAGTACGGTCCATGTAGGCCGGCTGCAGCCACCCCCTCGCCTCGTACGCACCACCGAGCGCGGCGCGCAGCTCCGCGAGGTGGATCCGCCTGACCGTGGTTGCTCCAGGCGTCAGGCCCGGGTCCGTCCACGGTACGGGCGGCAACCCCTCTCGAGCCCGCAGAGCTGCGACCCGCGCACGCAACTCGTCGAAATGGGCCGTCCTGATCGGTGTCACACCGGGACGGATGGGGTGGTCCGTCCATCCCGCCGCCGGAAGGTCAGACACCGGCGGCTGCGACGTAGGGTCCAGGATCTGAGCCGCCGCGGCGCTGGGCGAAGCAACGGCAACGACCACGAGCACCGCAACGGTTGCGCGCATAGCTTCTTTGTTTCTCCCCTCTCAGGCTGCCGCGGAACGGCTCACTCCCGCCACGTCGGGTTGACGAACGCGCCGTTGCCGGCCACGTCCCAGACCGCGACCCGGGCCCACGCCCAGCCGGGGGCCTCGGTGGCGAGCCCGAACCCGCCGGCGCCGAACACCCGGGTCCGCGACAGCGGGGTGATCTCGCGGTGCACGCCCCCGGCTTCGTCGCCCCACACGATCTCGGCGAACCGCAGGGGGAACGTCCAGTCCGCCTCGATCCAGACGTCGAGGCGGTCGGCGGTCGAGGCGGAGAAGTCCACCTCGGGCAGCAGCACCTCGCCGGTGGTGGTGAAGAAGTCGCCCCGCGCCAGCGGCTCGACCGCCTCGCCCCAGCGGTCGAACGGGGGCAGCTCGTCGAGGCGCACGTAGTTGATGTTCATGTGCGCGTAGAGCTCGTGGGTGTCGTCGAACTGGAACACGTCGACCTCGCCGAAGATGCGCTTCCTCAGCCCCTGCGCGCTGAGGTCGTCGAGCAGGTTCAGCGACCGCTCGCCGAGCCGCGGCGACGAGAGATCGGCGGGCATCGCCTTCCACCCCGCCCCCAGGTAGGCGGGGTCGCGGAAGTGCTCGGTGTCGGCGATGCGGTCCGGGTAGCCGGTCGAGCCCTTCGTCCGGGGGTGGGTCTGGTACATGAACCCGCCCTCCCGCCGCACCAGCTCCAGCATCTCGGCCGCGTCGGCGGTGCTGTAGACCTTGCCGTATCGGGGGTGGGTCATCTCGAACGCGCCGCCCTCGGGCCGGTCCATGAACCAGTACACCGGACGGGGGAAGATGAGGGCCCAGTGCCCGCCGAGGTGCACGTTGGCCTCCTCGCTCGGGATGAGGAGGAAGTCGGGGTCGGACTGGGCGCGCAGGGCGCGGAAGTAGGCGTCGAGCTCGTCGAGCCGCAGGTCGGTGAGGTCGCGCGGATTCCCGTCGCCGTGGAAGTCCATGATGATCGACGCGTCGACCCCCATCGCCTTCAGGACCGGCTTGAACGGCGGCGTCCAGTCGAACCCGTGCTCGAGCGCCTGCATGGTATAGGCGAGGTGCCAGTGGGTGCTCAGGGTCTTGTAGCCGTCGAGGGGCCGGAACCGGTCGCGGTTGGTGAACGCGAGGACCTCGTCGAGCGTGGCCTCCGCCGCGCCGTCGGACAGCAGGAAGAACACCGACATCCGCTGCGTCTCGCCCCGCGGGGCGTTCATCCACGGATAGAAGCGCCAGTTGGTGTCGCGGATCTGCCGGATGCCGAGCGACACCCGCCCCCGCCACGCGCGGTGCCACAAGTGCCCCAGGTTCGACGTGAAGTCGCGGGGGAAGAAGTACTGGTGCGGCGGGGGAAAGACCGCGACGCTGCCGCCCGCCGTGGTCGCGGCGAGGGTCCGGTAGCGCACCTTCACCGCCTTGCGCTCCGGATCGAAGCCGGTCGCGACGTCGTGCCGCAGGTCGCCGGCGGTGTCGTACCAGCTCACCCGGGTCTGCATGTTGCCGCCCGGCGTCCGGTCGGCGTCGGCGGCCATCTCCCAGCCGCCGTCGTAGTAGTAGGCGACGTCGGCCGCGTCCGTGGCGGCCACCGCCTCCTGCTGGATCAGGCGGCTGCCGGGGTAGATGGTGTAGACGATCGCCCCCTCGAACACCCCCATCCGCAGCCCGTCGAAGGTCAGCTCGACCCGCTCGCCGACGGTGCGGACGGTCGCCTTCGTCGGGCTGAACACCCCCTGCGCATGCCGCGTGCCGTCGGGATGGCTGGGCGGGAAGTCGAAGAAGGCGTTCCAGCCGCGCCGCCGCGTGCCGGTCTCGACCTGGTAGAACGGGCGCACCCCGGACACCACGGCGGCGCCGTCGACCGCAATCGACTCGATGAGCGGCCGGTCGGGGTCGAGCGAGAACGTCGCCCGCCAATCCCGGTCGGCCGCGTCCGGCCACTCCACCGTCACGGCGTCCTCGGCCGCGGTCACCTCCACGGGACCGGGCCGCACGTCGCTAACGTCCAGGGGCACGCCCTGGCCGAGCGCGGACTCGCCGGCCAAGGTCGCCACGAGACCGAAACAGACGATAGACGTCCTTCTCATCGATTTCCTCGACTCAACTGCTCCGGGTACCTTCGAAGCTGCCAACCTGAAGCTCACTCAAGTGCTTTGGGGCGTGGCGAACGGCCCGCTCGAGGGCGACGGCGACGCCGGTGGCGGTTGCCCCAGGCGTGGCGTTCCCAATCCCGCGAAGAGCTGCCGCAACGATTCCCGAGACGGGTCGTTCACGTAGTCCCAGAGCTCCTTCGGCAACCATCCCTGGGCCGAATCGCTCCTGAGCTCCGTCACCATGAACCACACGCCGGGCAGCCGTTCCCGAAGAACGGCGGCGAGGTCGTTCACATCGAGGCCGGAAACGAGAATGGCCGCATACGGAAATGGGGACACCCAGGTCACGACGGCCTGGATATCGTTGAGCAGGTGATGCACCTGCTGAGGCGTGCATGCCTGACCATATGCTACGAGATGGGCCTTCACGGCAACCGTTCTCCGGGTTCTGACGGGTCGACGTGCTTCGACGCGCTTCAGTCCAGTCGAACCAGCGTATCGATCGTGGTCCCGACGGCGTCGGCGATTCGCGACAGCGCGCTCGTCGATCCGGGTTTCAGGCCACGTTCGATCTCGGAGAGGTAGCCGACAGCGAGCCCTGTCCGAGCCGCCAACTGGCGTAGCGTCAGGCGGCGGTGCCGCCGGTACGCCGCGACGGGTCGCTCGCCATCCATGATCGCAAGCGCCACCTCGTGCGGGATCCGGCTGCCGTCATCCGCCATCCGGGCCGCCAGCGTGTCTTCCAGCTCCTCGGTACGGGCAATCAGCGCGTCGTATTCCGACCGCGTCAGCGTGACCGAGTCGGTCTCAGTCATAGGCTTCTCTGCGGTGCCGCACCCTCATCACGACCATGACCACCGTCGTGCCGCGTTCTGTCGTGAACAGAACCCGATAGTCGCCCACCCTCAACCGCCGACAGGTGCCGCCAGCGAGTTGGATCGCCTGGTTGGCGAGCGATGTCGGGTCTTCCGCGTACCGCTCGACCTTGGCCACTATCCGCCTGCGTTCCGAACCGGCGAGGCGGCGCATGTCCCTGACCGCCCTGGTCGTCCACTGGATTCTCAACGGTTGGGCTTCTGCGGCCATGATGTTCTCATGCAGAGAACATCATGGCAAATCAGCCGCCGGACGAAGCTGGATCCCGTGGCGGGACCCCGCTGCACTCCGAAGCGCCGCACCACCCCGGGCTGCCAGCTAGAACACCGCGATCACGTTCAGCGGCGAGCCGGTGCCGCCGGTCACCGGGATCGGCCCCGCCGCGATGAGGAACTCCCAACGGCCCTCTTCGGCCGCCGCCTCGGCCAGGGCCTCCAGGTCCATGTTGTCGAAGATGTTGGTCCCCAGGCCCGCGATGAGCAGGACGTGCAGCGGCAGGCCGACCCCGTCGACCCCCGACGGCTGCACGTCGGTCGCCGCGTCGCTGCCGAAGAGGGCCACGTCCTCGCCGCGGATCCAGCGGATGACCGAGGCGTGGATGCCGGCCGAGTTGCCCGAGAGCTGCCACGGCCCCACGTCGGCGCGGCGCGCCCAGCGGCCGGTCCGCAGGAAGACGGCGTCGCCGGGCTGCATGGTCACGCCCGCCTGCTCCAGCCACGCCTCGATGTCCTCGGTGTAGACGGGCGTCCCCGGCTCGAGGTAGTCGACCCCCTTGAGGCGGGGGATGTCGAGGAGCACGCCGCGGGTGACGATGCCGTCCTTCAGGTTGTCGATGCCGAGCTTGACGCAGCCCTCCTCGGCCGAGCTCGTGTCGGCGGGCAGGCCGTTGTACATCATGCCCTTGTGCAGGAAGTGGCACAGGGCGTCGATGTGGCTGACGCCGTAGCCGTGGTAGGAGAACTCGATGGTGTCCGACCGCAGCGTCTCCGACATGGTGTGGTTGAACGCCGAGTCGGGGTTGTCGGGATGGACGCCGGGCATCGGGTTGTGCGACAGCGACACCGTCCGGCCCCGCGTGGCGAGCGCGAGGGCCTGCCGGCGCTTCTCCTCGGTGATCAGGTTGGCCGTGCCCAGCTCGTCGTCGGCGCCCCAGCGGCCCCAGTTGTTGACCTCCTCGAACAGCGCGTCGAACTCGGCCTCGTCGTGCGGACCCGGCCCGTCCTGGGCCGCCGCCGGCGCCGCCGCCAGGGCCGCGAGCACCGTTGCCGCCGCGAACCAACCGCCCCTGCTTCTGCTTCGGATCATCTGCTTCTTCTCCTCGCCCCGGAACCGTCGTCCGCGGCGTGCCACCCGGCCCAACCGCCCCCGGTGCAGGCCCCCCGCCAGACGAAGGGCGCTCTGCACCCGCGTCCGCTACGGCGCCCGCGGCGCATCCGCGACGCCCCGGCGCGCAGGACGCGCGCGGAGCGACGGCCCATTGCACCCCGGCGCTCCGCTCGCCGGACACGTCGTCTTCCTGCGTCCTGCCTCCTCGCGACCACGCTTCGCGGGCGGGGCGCGCGCGTTCAGTCTATCGCGGCTTCCACCCCGCGTCCCGGGCGCGGTCGTCGGCCCGGTCGCACGCGCTGAACAGGGTCTCTTCCCGCGCCACGATCACCGCGTTCTCCCGCGACAGCGCCACCAGCGCCCCCGCGAGCACGTCCGGATCGGCCTCGACGGCGCCAGTCCGCGGCCTCGCCAGAAACTCGTTCCAATCGTCCTCGGTCCGGTAGTGGAACTCCAGCACCGTCGAGAGCTCCGCCCGCGGAGTGAACAGGCCGGCCTGCATCGATTCGGCGAGCGCCTCGCGGGACGACCGCATGTCGCGCTGCCCGGCGTCGGTGACGTGCACCTCGCCGACGAGCTCGACGCGGCCGGCCCGGTGGAGATGGAAGGGCATGGGCCGGCCAATCGGCTGCAGGCTCACCAGGCGCCCGGCGGGGCGCAGCCAGCGTGCCACCTTGCGCAGGGCGTCACCGACGCCCTCGGAAGGCAGTCATCACAACGAACGCGAGAAGACGACCAGATCGAAGCTGGCCGGCGGCAGCGCGAGCTCGAGGACGTCCGCCGCCCGGAAGCGGCAGGCGCCGCCGGGCCCGACGGCGCGGGCTCGGGCGATCGCGGCCTCGTCGGGGTCCACGCCCAGCACGGTCGCGCCCCGCCCCGCAAGGCGGCGGGACGTCCGCCCGTCGCCGCAGCCGATGTCGAGCACGTTCTTGCCGGCCACGTCCGCGACCCGGCCGATCAACTCCAGCTCCCGCCCTTGCGGGTCCACCGTTCGCGCCATGTCATGCTCCAACCGGAATCGGGCCGCATGCGCCCGGATCACTTTGCCGCGGGACCTGGCAACCCGCGGCAACAGCCCCGACTGCCATGCGTCAGACCCGACTTCCTCGTCCTGACGGACTGCCGGGAGGTCCGCGGTTTCGACCTGCCCGGTATGCACCCTCCTCACGTCCGTCGCCCACGGGCGTTCCCCTGCGCACCGGCCTCCTTGCAGGCGCCGGCGCCACCGCCGCTCCCGGCGCAGTTCGGCGCTCGTCACAAACTGCGGGTCCGCCGGCGGGTCGCCCCGCCCGACGCCGCGGCTACAATCGCCCTCTGACCCGTGGAGGGAGGACCCATATGAGAGAGACGTTCGACACGCTACTGAAACAGTACGAGGATGGCAAGCTGACGCGGCGGCAGGTGCTGGGCGCCTTCGCGGCCATGGCCCTGCCGGCGGGCGCCCGCGCCCAGGCAGGGCAGGTCCGGGCCCGCACCCTGCACCACGTCAACGTCGGGGTCGCCGACCTCGACCGGTCGGAGGCGTTCTACCGCGACCTGCTCGGGCTGCCGGCCCGGCGCTACATCGTCGGCGACGCCTACGCGCTCGACTTTCCCGACGGCGGCCTCATCAGCCTGTGCCCGGTCGAGGGAGGCAACTGCAGCCTCACCGCGGGCAGCGCGGTCGCGGGCGAGATCGATCACTTCGGAGTCGGGATCGAGAACTTCGACGGCGACCGGGTGGCCAGGGAGCTCGAGGACGCGGGCTTCGAAGGCGTGCGGGGCGGCGGGGGCAGCGTGCTGGTCCCCGACCCGGACGGCCTGGTGGTGCAGCTCTCGGCCGTGACCGAGCGCTTCGAGGGCACCCCGCCCGATGGGGGATGCTGAGCCTTCGGGGAACGGTGCTCCGGACCCTCCCCTGCATCGGGGAGGGTCCGGGAGACACCGGGCGCCCGCACGGCGCGGGCGGAACTGCTTCGCGGTGCGGCCCCGGTCGTTACTGATCGGTCGCCGCCGCCCGGTACGAGGCGTCGAACAGGTCGAGCTTGGTCTCGCGGATCTTGCTCGCCGCCGCCGTCCCGAAGGTCGCGAACTCGATGGCCGGCTCGCCCTCGCGGTCGTACTTGGGCCACAGCGGCAGGCCGTCGCCGTTGGGGTCTCCGGTCCTGGCGAAGTTCACCCAGTACTGCGACAGTTGGTCCGACAGCTCGTGGTCGCGCGCGTTCCAGCCGACGCCGACGAGACCGACGTTGTCGAACGCGTAAGCAAGGTCCCCCGAGTGGTACGCGCCCGCGCCGCGCAGGCCCGCGGGATAGTCGAGCTCGGGCCGGTCGGGCAGGTAGAGCCGGAACACCGGCGGGGCGTGGCTGAAGAAGTAGAGGTAGACGTCGTTGGCGTCCGCGTGGGCCCGCGCCCATTCCCGCATCTGCCACGTGAAGCTGCGGTCGGCCTGGATCGCCTGGCCCGCTGTACGGGTCGAGGCGGCGACCTCTCCGGCGTAGGCCTCGAGCAGGGCGTCGGCCCGGTCGCCGTAGCGGTCGCGGAGACCGGCCTCGAACTCGTCCCGCGGCGGCCCGGCCATGCCCGCGTAGAGGGTGGTGCCCTCGTCGGACAGCGACCCGACGATGACCGGCACGTCGTTCTGGCCGCCGGCCGCGAAGATCGCGCCCGGCAGGTCGGGCAGCACCCAGCCGTCGACCACCACCCCGGTGCCGCGCCCGGCCTCGAGCACCGCCTCGGGCCCGGCCGCCCGGAGAGCCGCCGCCGCGTCGGCCCCCTCGCCCTCGACCCCGAGCCGGGTCGCGAAGGCGAGGCCCGCGTCGTGGCCGGAGACGGCTGTCGCCGGCCCGCCGGTCGTCGCGAGATGCGCGCGCGGAGCGCCGAAGCACCCGCCCGAGTGGCCGATGGCCTTGTGGAAGAGCCCCTTCGCCAGCGGCGACGCCTGGAGCACGCACACCGACCACGAGCCCGCCGACTGGCCGAAGATGGTGACGTTGCCGGGGTCGCCCCCGAACGCCGCGACGTTGTCGCGCACCCACTCGAGGGTCGCGACGTGGTCGAGGATGCCGTAGTTGCCCGACGCCTGCTGCTCGGACTCGGCCGTCAGGGCGGGGTGCGCGAGGAAGCCGAAGGGCCCCAGGCGGTAGTTGGCGGTCACCATGACCACGCCCTTCTTCGCCATCGCGGTGCCGTCGAAGATCTTCGCGCTGCCGGTGCCCGAGCTGTGCCCGCCGCCGTGGAACCACACCATCACCGGCCTGCGCTCGCCCACCCGCGCCGCCGTCCACAGGTTCAGGGTCAGGCAGTCCTCGCTGCGCGGCAGCTCGCCCCGCGCGTAGGGCGAATCGTCGGCGTTCCGGGCCTGCCAGCACGCGGGCCCGAACTCGGTGGCCGCCTGCGTCCCGTCCCGGGGCTCGACCGCCACCGGCGGCCGCCAGCGCAGGTCGCCCACCGGCGGCTGCGCGAAGGGCACGCCCCGGAACACCGAGACGCCGGCCTCCGCGTCGGCCCACGCCCCTTCGAGCTCGCCGGACGAGGTCAGCACCACCGGCCCGCGTTCCGACTGGGCGGCGGCGCCGGCCGCGCCCGCCGCCACGAAGAGCGCGGCCAGTCCGAGAACCAAGACGTTCCGCATCGTTCGCATCGCAATCTCTCCCATCCCGGCAAACGCCGCCCTGCGGCGCAGCCGCCCCGGCCAGAATCCCACCGCCCGCGGGCGGCTGTCGATCCAGCCGTCCGTTCCCCGGAGCGACGCCGGAACCTGCATGTCGTCGCTCATGCCGTCGTCCTCCGTCGCGACCACGAGGCGCTCAGGCGCCCGCAACCCGGAGAAGACCGAAGATGATTGCGGACAACGCGCCGGTAGCGGTGACCATGATGCCCAGACCCCAACGCAGCAGGCGATTGAAGTGCCGCTCGAGATCGACCTTGGTGGCGACGTGCTTCATCTCCGTTTCGAATCTTGCCTCGAGTCCGACGAGACGCGCCTCCACCGCCTCGAATCTCGTCTCCAGTCTGCCGAGACGCACCTCCACCGCCTCGAATCCGGTCTCCAGTCCGACGAGGCGCGCCTCCACCGCCGACAGGCGGTCGCCGGCCCGCGTTCCGGCCTCCCCGGCACCCGCCGATACCGCCGCGCCTTGCGATTCGGTACTCATGATCCGACTCCTCCGCCGCCGAGCGACGCCAGCGGAAACTGGCGCGCGCGGATACTACTTCCGTCGAACGCAGGTCCATTCGTCCGACGCCCCTCTGGCAGTACCCATTGCAATCGCGATGCCAGAGTCCGAGACCATGGCCGCGTCGCCGCCCGCCCTCACTCGGACACACGGACGCTTGACGCAATTCCGCACGTTCTCCCCGATTCCCGCGGATAACGCTATTCTACTCAACGGCGCCCGGGTGACGGTCATGCGCTCTCCCGGCGCCCGGGACAGGGTCAACCACAAGCACGAGTCGCAATCGGTGACGACGACCAGGGAGGCAACATGCGCAGATTCTGCATCACCTTCGCCGGCGGGCTCACGATCGGGCTGGCCGCGGCAGCGGTCCTCACCGCGCAGATCGACATTCGGCAGCAGGCGCCGCTCGACCGCGCCGTCGACTTCCCGACGGCCGAGATCGACCAGATCATCGCGGAGATGGACGCGGCGGGGCGGGTGACGACCCGGCTGCTCGAGGGGGGCAGCTACAACGTCAACATCCGGCGCATCAGCAACGCCGAGACCGCGTTGATGCACCCCCGGACGACCGACGTCTACGTGGTACGAGAGGGCTCTGGCACGCTCGTGACGGGCGGGCAGATCGTGGACGAGCAGGGCGAGCCGGTCGACGGCACGCGGGGCGCGGCCATCCGCGGCGGGTCGGACCGGGTGATCGGGGTCGGCGACGTCATCTACATTCCCGCCGGGGTGCCCCACGGCATCCGCGACACCGAGGGCATCACCTGGTTCAACATCCGCTTCGACACGCGGTGACGCGGCGAGTCGCAACGGTGGCCGACGGGGACTCGCCAGCTTGGCGAAGCACGGCCCGAGTCTCACCCCCGCAAGACGCTGGGGAGCTGTGCCGAGGCGAATCCTCGCCGGCGTCCCCGACCGGGCCGGCGTTGCCTCACGACCCCGCTGGCATCGACCCTCCAGACGTCCGCCTCGTCCTGCAGGGCGACGCCTCGCACCGCGGTACATGGAACAGGCCGGCCGGGCGCCCGCGAGGACACCCGGCCGGCCTGCGATAGCCGACGCCGTCGCCAGCCCCGCCGTCAGGGCGTGCGGCAGACGAAGTTCCCGGCGTCGTCGGTGCTCCCGCTGCCCGTGTACACCGCCTGCTGCGGATACGGGCAGAGCGGCCGAGTGCGGTCCACCGCCCCGTCGCGCACGCGCGACGCCAGGATGCTGTCCGGCGCCTCGCCCCGCTCGACCCACGCCTCGAGGGCGGTCACCATGTCGAACTGGCTCGGCCCCGCCCCGCCGCCGCAGTGCCCCATGCCGGGGGCCATGAACAGGCGGTAGTGGTCGTGCACCTCGTCGGCGTCACCGACCGCGTCCACGACCCGCCGGTAGTACTGGGTCGCGTTGGCCGGCGAGATCTGCGGGTCGGCCCAGCCGTGGTAGGAGATGAGCCTGCCGCCGCGGTCGAAGAACGGCTTCAGGTCCGGGTCGAGGGCGTTCAGGGTGTCGTTGTCGACCTCCTCGGCCCGCACGATGTCGGTCTCGAAGTTGAACTGGTCGATCGTCCACTCCGGGTCCGCGAACGTCAGGTAGCGGAACTGCTCGAGCCCGGTCGCCCGCGCCGAGCGGGTCCAGCCGAGGTCCGTCCATCCCAGCTCGCTGCCGGGCAGGAGCCCGGTGATGGGACGCCCCGAACGGGGGTTCTCGGGCGACGAGTACAGCATGCGCACCGTGTTCACCTGCGCGGCCGACAGGCAGCCCTCGCCCTGCCCGTCCGCGCAGCGCAGCACCGCCGGGTCGAAGTCGCACGCCTCGGGATCGCCCACGACCCCGTCGGTCACGCCGTCGCCGGCGTCGCACGCCTCGAGGACCGCCCCGTGCACGAGCTCGCGCAGATCGGCGGTGAGGCGCGCCGCCTCGTTGGCCTCGAGGGGCTTGGCCACCCGCAACGACCCGCCGGCGCGGCCCGTCCAGTCGTTGCCGGGGGCCCCGGCGATGATGCCGTCGAAGTGCTCGGGGTACCGCTGGGCCGCCTTCAGGGCCTGGCGCCCGCCGGCCGAGCAGCCGTTCCAGTAGGTGTACTCCGGCGCCCGGCCGTAGTAGGCCTCGACGGCGGCCTTGGCCATCACCGTCATCTCGCCGATCGAGCGGTAGCCGAAGTCGATGACCTTCTCGGGGTGCCCGAGCCCGAAGCTCGCGGTGTTGCCCTCGTGCCCGGTGTCGGTCGAGCTCGAGGCATAGCCGCGGGCGAGGGCGGCGGCCATCGAGTTGTGCCGGATCGACCCCGTGAACGCGCCGTTGCCGACCGCCTGGTACCTGCCGTTCCAGTCGGACGCCGGCATCCACACCTCGACCTTGATGTCGGAGTCGTCCGACGGCGTCAGCGTCGCCTCGACGCGGCAGAAGCTCGGCAGCCCGCCGTAGGTGCGGGCGGTCCGCTCGTTCCGGGGCCCGGGGGGTGCGAAGGCGCCGGCCTCGACGAGGGTCGCGCCGGTGATGGTGGTATTCGGCAGGGCGAGCGACATCAGGCTGTCGCAGCTCGCCATCCCGGCGGCCGACTGGGCGGCCCCGCCGGCCGCCTCGGGGTTGGCGGTCGCGGCGACGGTCGCGACCGCCGCCAGCGCCGCCGCCGCGGCGGTCGCGGTGATGAACGTGTAAAGGCGTCTCATGGTCTCGAATCCTCGCAAAGCGGGTCTACTGGCCGCCCTCGGCCTCGGCCCTCTCCAGCACGCGGGCGCCGGCCATGATGCCCTCCATGCCGATGTTGCCCTCGTGGCAGGCGTACTCGAACACCGGGTCGGTCGAGTGGCGCAACGGGATCATCGCCGTCCACGGCCCCGCCCAGGTGTCGGGATCGGTCACCGTGACCTCGTACTGCAGCACGTCGTCGCTGGCCCGGGTGAACCGCTCCAGCACGTGCAGCTTCTCGCCGGCCGAGCCCGCCACCGAGGCCTGCGGCGCGTAGTTCGTGGTCTCGACGACCAGGGTGTCGCCGTCCCAGTGCCCCCGCGAGTCGCCGTGCAACAGCCGGACGCTGTCGTCCACGTGGGGGGCGTCGGTCAGCGGAATGACCCGCGGCCCGCCCATCTCCTGGTAGAGCACGACGTGGCTCGCGCTCTGGAAGATCTGCAGGTAGCTGTTGTATCCGGCGCCCAGACGCGGCGCGCCCCAACTGATGCACCGCTCGCCGAGGCTGCGGTCCTCCGGCCCCCAGGCGTGGCGCGCCCGCGCCTCGGCCCGCGCCGCCGCCCGCGCGTCCGCCGCCTCGGTGCGGGCCGGCAGCCGCCCGTTGGGCGGATCGACGATCAGCGACGTCCGGTTGTCCCAGTCGCGCTCGACCATCCAGAAGTGGTTGTAGTTGCCGGTCGCCCGGTCGCGCGACGAGAACGACTCGGCCTCGGCCAGGGCCGCCGCGAAGACGCTGTCGCCGAAGGCGGCGTCGCCCGCCTCGTCGTTGAACAGCTCGCCGGCGCGCGCCTGCAGCGCCGCCACCTCCTCTTCGGTGAGGGTCTCGCGGTCGCCGAGCACCTCGGGCCGCTGCAGCGGCGTCACGTTGTTGTTGGCCCAGACCCCCTGCAAGTCGGGGTGGCCGTCGGCGGTCCGGGCCGGCGCCCACTCCTGCCCCGCCGCCACCGACGCCGTCGCGAACACCACGACGAGAACCAGCGCTTTCAGTCTCACGGCATCCTCCTCTTCCCGAACGCGAACGCGGCCCGACGCCCGTCCGCCATGACTCTCGTGTCGGCCAGAATACCACCGCTCGCCAGCCGTTTCACGCGTTTCCGGGCCCCGCCGCATGGCCGTCCGGCCCAGGCCCACGGTCTTCGCGGTGGCGTCCGCCGCCCGACCAGCCGTGCGTGCACGGCCCCGGCGCCCACTGCCGGACCCCTGGCAGCCCGTGGTGAAACCCGCGTTGCACCGCGACCCGAAGGGCGCCGGCGAACGGCCGGAGGCGCCCGCCTGACAAGGCGTGAGGAGGGCGCATGCTTGGGCTATGCAATCGACGACGACGCAGTCAGGCGCGTTGCATCGCCGCTCGAATGCAGCGGGGCCTACGCCATGGGCTTGCCAGGGTCGTCGCCATACGCCGTCGCCAGCCGCTCCACCGCACGGGCGCCGTTCCGGGCAGACGCTACCGCCCCGTGTCGAGCCACTCCAGCATGCGCGGGGTGACGAACTCGGGCGCCTGGTTGTGCGGCCCGTGCCCCACCCCCGGCAGGACGTGGATGGTCAGCTCGCCCTCCACCCGGCCCCAGAGGTCGTTCAGGGTCTCGTTCAGGAACGGTCCGCTGTCCTTGCCGTAGATGAAGAGGGTCGGCGCCTGCACCGGCGGGAACGCGTCCATCGTGAACCCGAACCCCTCGGTCTCCGCCGTCACCGGCGAGTACGGCCAGTTCGCCTTGTAGAAGTTCACGATCGACTCCGCGTAGAGGCGCTCGTAGGCCTCCCCCCGCAGCCGCGCCAGCTCCGGCGTGTCGCCGGGCCGCGCCCCGCCGCTCCGAATCCTCGCCCCGAACTGCGCGCCCGCCTCGGGGTTCTCCTGCATGTTGCGCTGGAACGTGCTGGCGCGCTGCTGGTCGGGGTTGTCGATGAGCTCGCGGATGAGCCCCGCGGGATGGACCGACCCCAGCGAGATCAGGCGCTCGGTCCGCTCGGGACGGGTCATCGCGAAGTGCCAGGCGTGGAGGCCGCCGCTGTCCTGGCCGACCACGGTGGCCCGCTCCTCGCCGAAGTGGTCGATGATCGCCTCGATGTCATCGGCGATGCGGGCCGACGCGTAGTGCTCGACCCCCTCCGGCTTGCCGCTCTCGTCGGTGCCGCGGGTCGACATCGACACCACGCGGTACCGCTCGGACAGCGCCACCAGTTGGTTCCTGAAATCGAACCAAGGCCCGGTGATGCTGTGCACGAAGATCACGAGGGGCCCCTCGCCGGCCGCGTGGTACACGATGCCGACCCCGTGCGAATCGACCTCGCCCTTCTCGAACGTGGCCGACCGTCCCATCCAGTCGGTGAGGGCCACCTGGGCGCCGGCCTCGACCGGGGCGAGACCGAGGAGACCGACGAGCAACGATGCGCTGATAATCCGCAAACCAGAGACTCCGTTTCTCCGCCCGCATGGGCGAGTCCAGCTCGTTCAGGGGAATACTACGTCACATGGCCTCAGCGGCCGCGACCGCGGCCCGCCCCTTGTCGCTCAGCCGGTAGCGCTGTGCGGAGCTCCGCGGCTTGTCGGGGACGGTCATCTCGATCAGTCCGGCGGAGCGGAGACGCTTCATCCGCCGCTCGAAGCTGCGCGTTCGGCCTGCGTAGCCCCCCGCGTACCGTAACTCCCGGCTCGTCGCGGCCGCGTCGACGCAAGCTCGAAGCATGGCGACGTCTATCGCATCCACCTCGACTTGCACCCCGACTTGCACCCCTGCTTGCCCCCCGACTCGGCTCCCGTCTACGGAAGGTTGGTGCTCCCCTCCCCCCCGGATTCCCTCTCGCACACCTCCGTACGGGTCGACCTGGTCATGGACCGCGCCCGTCCCCGCCGCCGGTCCCGGCCAGTCCCCAGGGTGTTTCGAGACCGGGCTGCGCACCCGCACCTCCGCGCCGTCGCGGCCCGCCGCGCGCTGAATCGTGGTCACGAAACCGCCGGTGACCGCGAACTCCGGCTCCGGCAGGCCGGCTCCGACGCAGCGGCGGATCATGTCCAGGGTGCCCGTGCCCATGCGCTCGATGTACTCGCCCAGGTACAGCGACTCGGCCAGCAGCGGATTGCCGGGCACCGACCGGTGCGCCTTGCGCAGCCCCTCGAGGGTCAGAGGAGGCGGCAGCCGCCCGGGGTTGCGGACCTCCAGCCGGTCGGAGAAGAGCATGACCTGCACGCTGCCGTTGTCCGTATAATCCCGATGGGCGACGGCGTTCACGATGGCCTCGGTCACCACCTCCGGCGGAACTTCGTAGGTCCTGCGCGCCCGCGTGCCCTCCGCCCGCGTGCCTATCGACCGATTGATCTTGCTCAGCACGAAGTCGACCGCCTGGTCGACGAGCTCGAACGCCGCGCCCTTGTACACCTGATAGGACGGAATCGGCTTGGCCACCTCGGTTCCGTGAAAGTGCGCGCACCTGACCTCCGACGAGATCAGGAACCGCTGCGGCGTCTTCCCGAACAGCAGGACCGCCGCGTTCGTGAGCCGCCCGTCGTTCAGCAGATTCAGATGCTCCAGCAGTTGCAGGGGAGGCGTCCCCTCCGGCAGCGGGAACTGTCGGGCGTGGCGGGCGGCGCGGATGAACTGCGCCATCTTCTCCGTGTCGAGGTCGTCCGCCCCCGCCCCGGCGCAGGGCGCCGCGTCGAACGGCCCCCAACGGATCAGCTCCCTGCTCTCCAGATACTCGACCAGCGCGGCGTAGAGCCCCGCGACCAGCTCCGCCGTGGTCCCGAAGCGCTTCCGGACCAGACCCGCCTGCGCCTTGCCGATGAGCGCCCGCATCTTCGGGTGGCGGCGGCCGCCGCCTGCGTCCTTGACGAAGACGAGACGGTACAGGCCGACCCCGGTCGCGCGTTCGAACTCCCGCTCCGTCGGCGACACGCCCTCGCCGTCCTCGGTGCCGTAGTCGTGGCCGAACAGCCCGACGTACACGTCGCACCGCTCGACTTCGTCCAGGTAGAGCTGATCCGGCGGCCGATCCGACGCCGGGGCGTCCTCGAACAGGAACACGTCGAAGAACCGGCGCATCAGCACGTCGTCGCGAACGTAGTCGCGCAACGCCGCCCGCTCCGAGGCGAACTCGCCCTGCACGCTGCTGATGAAGATGCGGAGGGGAATCATGCCGTACGCCCTGTCACGGCGTCCCTTGCGCAACCCGTCGTCGAAGAGCGCAAGCCGCCACCGGCGAACTGGCAGCACCACACGCGCATGACGGCGAAGCGCGGCCACAACGTCGGGCTCTCCGATGAGGCCACCGCGCAGGAGTCCGGGTCGCTCTACGGACCTACTCCTTCGCCGCCCCCGCCGGCTCCAGGCCCAGGTCGCGGCCCTTGTCGACGGCCGGCACCCCCTCGGCCATCCAGCGCGGGGCGGAAGCGTCGAGCAGGTAGTGGTCGAAGAACTGCTGCATGCGGACGGCCCAGTCCTCCTGGTTGGCCTGCCGGCGCAGGCCATGCGCCTCGCCGTTGTAATTGAGCATGAACACCGGCTGCTGCAGGCGCCGCAGGGCCACGAAGAGCTCGATGCCCTGATACCAGGGCACCGCCCCGTCCTCGTCGTTGTGCATCATGAGCAGCGGCGTGCGCACCTTGTCGGCGAAGAACAGCGGCGAGTTGTGGATGTAGCGGTCACGCTCGTCCCACAGGGTGCCGCCGATGCGGCTCTGGGTGCGCTCGTACTGGAACATGCGGCTCATGCCCGTCTGCCAGCGGATGCCGCCGTAGGCGCTCGTCATGTTCGAGACGGGGGCGCCGGCCTCGGCCGCCGCGAAGAGGTTGGTCTTGGTCAGCATGTACGCGATCTGGTAGCCGCCCCAGGAGTGGCCCTGCACCCCGATGCGGGCGGGGTCGACGAAGCCCCGGCCGAGGAGCTCGAGGACCCCCGGCACCACCGCGTCGAGGGCGCTCTCGCCCGGGTAGCCGACCTCATAGGGGATGTCCGGCACGAACACCACGTAGCCGCGGCTGGCGTAGAACGAGAACGCGACCGACGAGCCCCCCGGCGTCGGCGCGCGGTAGTCGTGCAGCCCGTCGGACATGCGCTCGTAGAAGTAGACCATCAGCGGGTACTGCCGCGACGGGTCGAACCCGTCGGGGGTGATGAGAATGCCCTCGAGCCGCGCACCGTCGTTCGAGGTCCAGTCCACGAGCTCCGCCGTCCCCCAGGCGTACTCCGCCTGCTGCGGGTTGGCGTCGCTGAGCCTGCGCTTCGCCCCGAAGTCCGCGTCGCCGGTCCACAGGTCGGGGAACGTCGCGAAGCTCTCCCGGGTCCAGAGGACCTGTTCGGCGTCCTCGGCCTTGGCCTGGAAGCGGAATCGGAAAGGCTCGGACACCAGCGGGGTCACGCCGCCGGCGCCGTCGGTGGATCCCCGGGCGTAGCCGCCGGCCCGCGTCCTCTCGTCGAAGGTCGAGAACAGGAGGCCACCCTCGGAAAGGACAGGCTCGTCGTCGGTGCGCACGAGCCGGTGCCGGACGCGGCCGGCCCGCCCCGACGTCAGCCGCACCGCGGGCTCGGCGCCGGCCGGGTCGACCCGCCAGGCATCGTAGCGGTCGTGGACGATCAGGGCGGCGTCACCCTCCAGCCACTGCGCCCCCCCGTAGGGCGACGGCCCCTGGGGGCGGTCGTTCAGCTCGTCGTGGAACGCCTGGGGAATCCCCCCGGTCAGGCTGACCGCGCCGGCCGAGCCGGCCACCGGGGCGGCCTTCCAGTCGCGGTCGCCGTCGTCCCACCAGTAGGCGTAGGCGCCGCCCGGCGACAGGCCCACCCCGCGCCCCCCGCGCACGCGCTCGGCGAGCTTCCGCCGCTCGCCGGTTCCGGCGTCCACCGCGTAGGCGTCCCGGTAGCGGCCGTCCCACGACAGCTCCTGCCGGTACGGCACGTCCGTCGTCCCCAGCAGGAAGTCCGACCCGCCGTCCCGCGTCCGCGCCACGTCGGGCATGTCCGGCACGCCGAGCTGCGCCACGCCGTCGCCACCGCGCCGCGCGACCGCGAGGTACGAGCGCTCGCGCTCCTCGTCCAGTTGCACGAGCTGCATCGGCTGCAGGTAGGGGTCCTTCCAGTTCCAGACGTCCAGCCGCACCTCGTCGCGCTCGAGCGGCGCCTCGTCCGGCTCGGGCTCGGGTCGCGGCGCGGTGCCGAAGAACAGGCGTCCGCCGTCGTCCGAGAACGACACCTCCCCGTGCTCGCTGATCCACCAGCCCGCGGGCACGCCCGCGGTCGTCGTCGTCGCCACCAGGGCCGCGGCGCCGCCGACGTCGGAGCGGTAGAGGGAGAAGGCCGGCTGGTCCCGATCCCATTCCGCCGCGTCGCTCACGAACGCGAGGCTGCTCTCCAGCTCGTCGAAGGCGATCTGCCGGTAGTGGCCCTCGCCCTCCATGACCGCTGCCGCCGCCCCCGACGCCGCGTCGACCCAGTACAGCCCGTCGCCGCCTTCCTCGTCGGTCGAGGCGGCGTAGGCGAGAGAGGTTCCCCTGTCCGCCACCCGGTAGGACACCGCGTCCGGGTAGGAGAACTCCTCCCCCGTGTCGAGGTGACGCAGCACGAGCGGCGTCCCGGCGTCCTTCTGATGGCGCTTCTCGTACTCCGGGGAACGGTTCTCCGCCGCCTCCTCTTCCTCTTCTCCGGCCTCCTCACCGCCGGACTCCGCCCCTCCGCCTGCCCCTTCCGAGCCGGCGTCCTCCTCCTCGGCCTCCGTCGGGTCCTCGGCCAGGTGATAGGCGATCCACGATCCCCCGTCCTCGGGCACCTGGAACGACTCGATGGGCCCCGCCGTGAACTCGGCCTCCGCGCCGTCCGGGGACGCCTCGATCGCGGCGAGCGAGAGCACCCCCAGCGAATCGCCCGGCAGCTCGTCGCCCGACTTCCCCTCCCGGCGCAGCGCGTCGACCTCCGCCTGCGGCGGCGGCACCCGGTACGCCACGTGCCGCGAGTCGCGGGCGAACACGGGGTCGCGGCCCCGCAGCCGCTTCGACGCGGACCCGTCGGTGCGGGACACCACCAGCTCGGGGTCGCCGTCCCAGGGCTCCACCACCCAGGCCGCCCACCTGCCGTCGGCCGAGATGCGAGAGTCCCGGATGGTGTTCCAGCGGTAGGTGTCCTCGTGGTCGAGAGCCGACTCCAGCCCGGGTGCCTGTGCGAGGGCCGGAGAACCGGCCGACAACGCCGCCACTGCGGCGGCCACGACCCATGTCGCCCACGGCCGAGACGACCGGTCGAGGAGCGACCCCGGCGCCGTCCGAGTGGCCGTCCGGAGCGAGCGAACGCGGTGGCCGAGCGGGGTGGTGCGAGAGATCGAGGTCATGGGTGTCTCCCGGGCATCGTGTATCGTCGCCCGCCCGGTGCGGGCCGACGCCCTCATCGCCACATTCTCTACCGCTTTCTCTCGTCGCTTCCAGCCAAACGGTGAAGCGCCTCGTCGCCGGGCGGCCCGTGACGACAGATCCGCCGCGTTCGACCCGCGATGCACCCCGCGTCCCGACGTTGCCGTGCGCGTTTGTACGCGGCGCCTTCCAGCGCGGACAGCTCGCCGGCCTCCGGTGCAACCGCCTTCGCCACGGAGTCCCCGCATCGAATCCGAGCGGACCATGCGGCGGCTTCGGGGGGCCACCGTGACGCAGCGGGGCGCCCCGGGAACTTGCGGCGGGCTGCGTCCGTCTCCACTCTCCAAGAGAGGCATACCGACGAGGTGCGCCGCCCGCCCGGAAATCGGGACGGACCGCGCGCTCGCCGCCACGGCCCGGGCGGCCGGCGGCCGAACCGCCGTCCCGCCACCGTGACACGGGTTCGGAGCGCCGCAACAGACGCGAGGAGGGTTGAGCATGGTTCCAACAGCGATGAGGGCAGGCGGCAGACCGTGGAGGCAGTTGTGGGCGGCATTGGCGGTGGCGGCCGTGGCCACGCTGCCGGCGGCGGCCGGGCAGGCCGGCGCCACCCCCGACTTCCGGTGGCAAGGCGACGTGGCGGCGGGTCGGACCGTCACCATCCGGGGCGTGAGCGGCTCGATCACGGCGACGCCGGGAAGCGGCGAGGTCGTGGTGGAGGCGGTCAAGACGGCGCGCCGCAACGACCCCGGCGACGTCACCATCGAGGTCGTCGAGGACGACGAAGGCATCCTCGTCTGTGCCGTCTACCCGTCGGGCTGGTTCCGCCGGAACCGCTGCGCCAGGGGAGACGCCTACCGCATGAGCTCGCGCAACAACGACGTGCAGGTCGCGTTCAACGTGTCCGTCCCGGACGGCGTGCGCCTGGAGGCCAGGAACACCAACGGCGACGTGCGGGTGTCGGGGCTGTCGGGCGACGTCGCCGCCGCGACCGTGAACGGCGACATCGAGGCGGAGAGCGCAGGGTCGGTGTCGGCGAGCACGGTGAACGGCGCCATCGACGCCGCCATGGGCGCCGGCCCTCGAGAGAACCTGTCCTTCAATTCGGTGAACGGCGGCATTCGCCTCGCCCTGCCCGCCGACGCCGACGCCGACCTGAGGCTCAGGACCGTCAACGGCCGCATCGACAGCGATTTCCCGGTCGAGGTCCGAGGCCGCTGGGGCCCCCGCTCGGCGTCGGGCCGGATCGGACAGGGCGGAGCCGCGATCGCGGTTTCGACCGTCAACGGCGGCATCGAGATACGCCGCCGCTGACGCGCGGCACGCCTCCCTGCCACCCTCCCCCGCCCGCCCGGCGGCGTGGCGCGGCGCTCCCGTGAGGGCGCGGCGCGCCCGCCGGGCGGCCGGAGACGCGGGGAGCGCCCGGCGTGCAACGCCCCCGCGCGAGAGTTGCCGGGCGGGGAGCTCGGGCCGTAGAGCGCCGCGGACTCCTGCAGGGTGGGGCCCAGCGGAGCGCAGGCGGACGGATGACCGGCCTAGCGGGCTAGCGCGACCCGCTCGCCGCGGCTTCCTCTCCGCGGGCGATCTCGAGCGTCGCCGCGATGCCCGTGTTCCCCTCATGGCAGGCGAACTCGAACATCGCCCCGACGGTGGGCGGCATCAGGATCTCCGCCGTCCACGGCTGGGTCCACAGCTCCGGGTCCTCGTACGTCACCGCGTAGTGCACCGTCTCGGCGTCGAGGCGCGTGAAGCGCTCGACGAGGCGCATCCCGCCCTGCGACAGCCCCTGGAACCACTGGTCGTCCCGGAAGTTGGTGGTCTCGACCACCAGCGTGTCGCCCTCCCAGCGGCCGCGCGAGTCGCCGAGCCACTGGCGCACGTGGTCGGGCACATGCGGCCGGCCGTCGAGGGGGATGACCCGGAACTCGTGGACCATCTCGTGCAGCAGGAGCACGTGGTCGGGCGTCTGCGCGATGTGGACGTTCTGGCTATAGGGGCCGCCGAGGCGGGGAATGCCGTAGGAGATGCAGCGCTCCTGGGGGCTGCGGCCCTCCGGCCCTTCCGTCGTCTGGCCCGGACGGGCGGCGCGGCGCGCCCGGCCCGCCGCCGAGTACGGGATGCGGCCGTCAGGGGGGTCGACGATCATGGAGGTCCGGCCGTCCGACAGGCTGCGCTCCCACCAGACGACGCGGCGCGCCCCCACGCCCTCCGCCGACTGCTGCGCGGCGTCGACCTCGGCGACCTCCGCTTCGGTCAACTGCGTCCGGTCCCCGTAGCGCTCGGGGCGCTCGAGCGGGGTGGCGGTCCCGTGGCTCCAGACGCCCCGCAGGTCCGGCGCTCCCCACGGCGTGCGCGGCGGCGCCGTCTGTCCGAGGCCCACGGCCGGGGCCAGCGTCACGACGGCGACGGCGGCGGCGAGAATCCTGGTCTGCTCCATCCGCCGATCCTACCGCCGTTGGCAACCGCCGCGGCGCCGCGAGTGCTAGGATATTGGCCCTCACTACAACCCCGGAGATTCAACCCAGGAGAAAGACGAGCATGACCGAACATCGATGGAACGTCGTAAAGCGCGGCCTCGCCCTCGCGGCGCTGCTCGCCGTCGCGGCGGCGCCGGCCGCGGCCCAGGAGGGGTCGGCCGACCTCGTGCAGCGGAATCTGCCCAACCCCAACCCCGAGGTCGAGCTGAACTGGGCCGCCCTGCCCGACGACCGGGTCTGGGGCTCGACCGCGGGCATCGACATCGACCCGACCGACGGCCACGTGTGGGTCTACGACCGATGCGGCGGCATCGGGCTCGCCGGCGGATGCGCGGCCAACCCGACCGTCGATCCCATCCTGAAGTACGACCGCAACACCGGCGAACTCCTCGCCGCCTTCGGCGCCGGGCTCTTCGTGCTGCCGCACGGCCTGCACGTCGACGACGACGGCAACGTCTGGGTCACCGACTCGCAGGGCAACGACGAGATCGGCCACCAGGTCTTCAAGTTCAGCCCCGAGGGCGAGGTCCTCATGACCCTCGGCGTCGCGGGACAGCCGGGCAGCGACCCCGAGGGCGTCCACCTGAACGAGCCGTGCGACGTCGTCACGTGGGGCCCGACCGGCGACATCTTCGTGTCGGACGGCCACAGCGGCCAGAACCCCGATCCGCCGGCGGGCCGGACCGGCCGCATCCTGAAGTACGACAAGGACGGCAACTTCATCAAGCAGTGGGGCGAGATCGGCTTCCGGCCCGGCCAGTTCCGGACCCCGCACGGCGTCGAGTTCGACTCGCAGGGGCGCCTGTTCGTGGCGGACCGCGGCAACCACCGCATCCAGATCTTCGACCAGGAAGGCGAGCTGCTCGACATCTACTACCAGTTCAGCCGCATCAGCGGGCTGTACATCACCGCCGACGACACCCTCTACGCCATCGACTCGGAGTCGCAGGAGACCAACCACTACGGCTGGCTGAACGGCACGCGCATCGGGTCGGCCAACGAGGACGTGGTGACCGGGTTCATCCCGCCCCATGTCCCCGAGGAGGGCCGCACCCTGCAGGGCCTCGCCGGCGAGGGCATCGCGGTGGACGAGGACGGCAACGTCTTCGTGGCCGAGGGGCCGGCGTCGCGGCCGTTCGCGGGCGGCGGCGTCACGAAGTACAGCAAGGCCATGAACTGATCGGCGCTGGCGACAAGCGTCATCATGGGAGGGTCCCCGCGAGGCAGCCGATGCCTCGCGGGGACACCCCGCGGCGCCTCGGCAGCGCCCGCGCCGCGTCGATTCCCTCCCTCAGACCCGCCTCGGAGGGAAGTTCAAGGTGCGTTGGCGCGACCCGTTCCCGGATCCCGCCACGATGTCCACGCCGGACGCAATCGCCGCGTGCCACGATGGCCGCTCCAGCCGGAGCCGTTCGAGCTCCGCAACCGTGTAGGGGAACAGATCGACACCGACGGGGAACCCGTACGGCAGGTAATCGCCGATGCGCTCGCGAAACGGCTTGTCGGCGTGCGCCAGCACGACGCAGACATCGACGTCGCTGCCCGGGGCCGGTGTGCCCGTGACGCGCGACCCGAACCAGATGACGCGGCGCACCTCGGGCCGGCACTCGCGGAGCCGCCGCGCCCAGTCCCGCACCGCGCTCTCGACGCCGGCTTGATTATTCGGCTTGACGACGAGCGAAGACGACGATCCGCTCGGCGCAGGCGATCGCATCGTCAGAGTCCTTCCTCGTGTAGAAGTCGGTCGGGGCGCCCGCATCGAATCCGTTCGGATAGCGGGTCGGAATGTAGTGCTTGTCGAGCGTCTTGGCGCATTCGACGAGCGCTTCACCCGCCTCTTCCTCCGTGACCACGAGGCCGAGCAGGCCGGTCACGGTGTGCCCCCAGGCGTCGGCGCCGCGGCGCATGAGCACCGCCTTCAGCGCCTTCTCCGCCGCCTGCTGCGCAGCGAAGCAGGCCCATTCGTGCGCCTCGCCGTTGCGCGCTTGCCCGGCGTGGCGCAGATCGGCGTCCGCCTGCCGCAACCAGTCGGCATGTCTCGAAGCCACCCCTCCATTGTAGTCAGCCTCCGCTTGTCTGGCCCGTGCCGGGCACGATAAAGGCGCCGGGAATGCCCGTGTCGAGCGTGGCGAGCTGCGCCCCGTGGGCCTCCGCCAACCGGAGGAGGTGCGCATCCGTGGTCCGCGAAGCACCACGGCACCACTCGGGGAAGTCGGTGGCCGGCCGGTCGTCGGGCAGAAAGACGTGGCGCGCTCCCAGGGTGCTCAGCATCCCCGCCAACGTCCGGCCCGCTTCTTCCACCGTCACCCGTCCTCCCGCGCGCCGGACGGACACCCGCACGAAGCCGAGCTCGGGGATCGGCGACGTCAGCAGCCGCGAGGTCTTCCGCTCCCGGGTCGCCGCCAACCACCGCACCGTCCGCTCGTGCTCGACATGATCGGACCATCCCCACGCAACGAGGACGTTGACGTCCAGCAGATAGCTCACGGGAAATCCGAGAGGAGCTCGCGCACCATCTCCGTGGTGAGCGGGACCTGTTCCTCGGGGGCGGCGAAGATCATCGCGCCGGTGTCCGGACAGCGGACCCGCCGCAACGGCGGGGGACCTGGAGTCGAGAGACGCGCCCGGCGGCGGAGATACTCCGAGACGCTGACCCCCTCCTTCCGCGCCCGCGCCCGGATCAGCCGGGCTTCGTCCTCGCTCACCTTGAACGAGATGGTGGCCATGAGGGTATTACGGTATTACCGAGAGCCTCGACCTGTCAAACCGCCGATCGTTTCGCCCGCAGGCAGGGCGAGGTTGTCGTGCATCGGTTGCCGCCGAGGTGGTCATCTCCCACCAAAGGGGCTACCCTACGCGAACGGGAACGTCCCGACAGGACCGGCGGAGCGTTCACGGTCCGCCCGGCGAGTCATCAGGAAGCGCGGAGGGGACCATGCTGAAGCGAATCGGATCGTTCGTTGCCGTCGCGATGCTGGCGGCGGGGCCGGCCTCGGCCCAGGACCCGATGGCGGCCCTGCAGGCCGCGATGGACACGATGGGCGTCACCGACATGACGTCCATCCGGTACACCGGCAGCGGCTGGGTCGGCGCGGTGGGGCAGAATGCCTCGCCCGCCGAGGACTGGCCGCGCTTCGAGCTGGCGGAGTACGAGCGCACCATCGACTTCGAGACCAACTCGTCGAGGGAGGACATGGTCATCCGGCAGGGCGGCTACCCCGCCCGGGGCGGGGGCGGCGCGCCGATCCAGGGCGACCGCATCCGCAACCCGCGGGTCCGGGGCGAGTACGCCTGGGACGCCCCCGGGGTCGATCGGGTGGTCCCCACCCCGCAGAACGCCGAGCTGCGCCTGCTCGAGATCTTCCTCACCCCGCACGGGTTCCTGCAGGGCGCCGCGGCCGGCGACCCGATCGCGATCCAGCGGAACGAGTACGGGCAGCGAGTGACGGTCGTCTCGTACATCGCCCTCGGCAAGTACCGCATCAACGGCACCATCACCGAGGACAACGTCGTCGAGCGCGTCCAGACGTGGGTGCCCAGCCCCGTCGTCGGCGACATGTACTACGAGACGGTGTACACGGACTACCGGGACGTCGGGGGCGGGATGATGTTCCCCTTCAACTGGCACCAGCACCAGGACTACGACGACGGCGCCAACGAGCCCAACGTCAGCGGCGGCGACCACTCGTTCAGCCTCACCACCATCGACAGCGTCGAGGTGAACGTGGACGGCGCCGCCCTCACGGTCCCCGACATCGTGCGCACCGCCACCGTGCCGCCGATGCGCGTCGAGTCCGAAGAGGTGGCCGACGGCGTGTGGCTCATCGCCGGGGGATCGCACCACAGCGTGGCGGTGGAATTCGCCGACCATGTCGCGGTCATCGAGGCCCCGCTCAACGAGGCGCGGTCGCTCGCGGTGATCGACGAGGTGATGCGCCTCATGCCGGACAAGCCGATCCGGTTCATCGTGACCACGCATCACCACTGGGACCACATCGGCGGCCTCCGCGCCTACGTGCACGAGGGGGCGACGGTCGTCACCCACTTCGGCAACCGGCCCTACTACCAGGAGGTGCTGCGGGCGGGGCTGTGGATGCTCGAGCCCGACCGGCTCTCGCTCCACCCGCCCGAGGAGTGGTCCGAGGGCTACATCTTCGAGACGCTGCACGAGAAGTACATCCTCGGCGACTCGACGCGGCTCGTCGAGCTGCACAACGTGCAGGGCCTCGCCCACGCCGCGGGGATGCTGATCGCCTACCTCCCGGCCGACAAGATACTCGTCGAGGCCGACCTCTACACGCCGCCGGGCCCCGGCCGGCCGCTGCCCGATGCGCCGAACGCCAGCGCCCGGGCCCTCTACCGGAACGTCGAGCGCCTGGGGCTGGACGTCGAGACCATCGTCCCCATCCACGGGCGCCCGGGCGCGTGGTCCGAGTTCGAGGAATTCGTGACCGGGGCCGACTGACGCGGCGGGCGGCCGCGGCGCGCGCGCAGGGAGCCTCCGCGCGCGCCGCGGTTGCGCAATTTGAACCGGCGGCCGGCCGGCCGAAGCTGCGGATTCGGTTCGGCCGGCCGTTTCCCTTTACCGGCCCCAACGTGCGGGAGAACCGCAACGCTGGCCGGCGCCGGGATCTTCGGCGCGGCGCCGGCGAGCCAGACCACGGACCGCGACACGTGCCGGGTCCCGCGACGGACTACCGCCGTCGTCGTTCGTACTCACGGCGCAGGGCCGGCGAGAGCGGGTAGACGTCGCGGAACCGGTGCTCGCCCGACCGCAGCAGCTCGCGCTCGTGCTCCTCGAGCGCCGCCTGCTCCTCGGCGGCCCGCAGCACGTCGGCGACAAGGTGCCCGGGGAAGAACAGCACCCCGGTCTCGTCGGCGACGACGACGTCGCCGGGCAGCACCGTCGCGGTCCCGATGCGGACCGGCGCGTTCCACTCGACGCCGAGCCAGCTCGTGGTCGTGACGTCGAAGAACCGCGCGAAGACGGGGAAGTCCGCGAACGTCTCCCCCACCAGCTCCGCGAGGTCGCGGCTGCCCCCGTCGATGACCACGCCGGCCGCGCCCCGCAGCTTGATGCCGAGCGCCCCCATGCCGCCGAACAGCACGTGGCCGGCCGCGCCCCCGAGCTCCGCGACGATCACGTCACCCGGCCGCGCCTCCTCGGACGCGCGCGCGTAGTACCGCCGGTCCCAGTCGCCCTCGGCCGCAAGCTGGTCGATCGCGGCCACGAGGTCCGGCCGCGGCGGCAGGAAGCGCATGGTCAGCGCCCGGCCCGCCACCCGCCGGCCCGGCTGCGTCGCGCGGAACCCGCGCACGTAGTTCGTCCGGTAGTCGCCGAGCGAGCGCCAGATGTCCTCGAGCTGCATCTCGGCCAACCGTGCCAGATCGGCATCGCTGACTTCCACCCTCTCCTGCCTGGAGCGGATGACGTCCATGATCGCGCTGTAGGACGAGCGGTTCGCCCGGAACCCCTCGGGCGCCGCCACGTCCCTCGAGGCGTCGTCCGGGCTCCGCTCCTGGGCAGTCGCACCACCACCAGCAAGCAGGGCGGCCACCAGGAATCCGAGGCAGAGACTGATGCGA
This sequence comes from Vicinamibacterales bacterium, assembly GCA_965261285.1. Lineage (GTDB taxonomy): Bacteria > Acidobacteriota > Vicinamibacteria > Vicinamibacterales > UBA8438 > JAJEEA01. Next base: position 3,136,422 of record OZ253457.1, read on the forward strand.
ATCGGCATGGTACCCCTCCTGCGAGGCGTGACAGACCCGTGGCAAGCCCGATGGTTCCCAACGCGCTCCTGGCCGGACAGAATGGTAGTCTACTGATGTTGGCGACGACAGCGCTCCGGTCTTCGGCGGACCACGTTGACAGAGGACGGGGGCCGCGGAGCACCCTCCCGTCCACCCGCACGCTTGCGGGCCTCCGCGCTCCAGTCCAGGTTCGCGAACGGTCCCGTCGCAAACGTGTGTCCGTTCAGGGCGAGCCGAACACGGCGCGGCGTAGCGTGTCGTTCAGCCGCGTCTGCCAGCCCGGCCCGGCGGCCCGGAAGTGGGCGGTGATGTCCGTATCCAGGCGAATCGTGACCTGCTCCTTGGTGGGCGCTTTCTGCTTGCCGCGACCGCGGCGGACATGTTCAACGAGGTCCGGGTCCACGACGGCAGCCGGTCGAGCACTCGCGAACCACGCGTCGTCCAGTTCCTCGGCGTCGGAGTCGGCCGCGATTCCCGCGTCGATCGCCGCGTCTTCCTCGGGAGTCGGCACGATCGTGTCAGGCTTCAGCTTGGGCATACTTGCGCACCTCCCGGGCGTTGGCCTTGCGCAGACTGATGATGCGGCGGCGCGTCCCGCGCATCGCGTACACTACGACGTGAAGCCGGCTGCCGATGTAGCCCGTAGCGATCCATCGCGGCTCGGCGTGCCTGGTATCGGCATTGGCGATCGCCGTCTCCCAATCGAAGGCATCGACGGCTTCGAAGTCCACCTCGTGCTTGACGAGATTGGCCTGCCGCTTCGCGTCGTTCCATTCGAGCCCGCCCACGAGATCAGCATATCGTAACTACGATATAATCGAGTATCGATTCCCGTCGCTCCACTGTACCTGCAATCGTGTCGCGCCGGCACCCACCCGTCCACGACCGATTCTCACGGCCCCCCGGTGCGCCACGCCAACGACGCGCCGGCGGGGGCATTGGCGGCCACGTGGTCCGCCATCCGCCGCACGAGGTCGGCGTTGGTGAACGGCGACCACAGGTGGCCCTTCATGGGGCGGCCGTGGACGAACTCGCCGTCGTAGTAGGGCTCGGTCGTACCCTCGAGGAAGGCCTCCAGCAGGTAGACCGCGTAGGTCAGGTAGAACTGGTCCATCTCGGGGTTGTAGACGTGGATCTTCCCGACGAGGTCGGGGCCGATGCGCGACCAGTTCTCCTCGAGATAGTGCCGCAGGTCGTAGCCGTTGTCGCGCATGTAGTGCGCGACCTCGCGGTCGATGGCGCCGGTCTCGAGGTCCCAGAGGCGGCGCGGGTAGCCGTCGTCGCCGGGCAGCCCGAAGGCCGCGTTCCAGGCGTCGATCTGCCCGCCCGAGCGCCCGCGCGACCCTTGCGCCCGCTCGAGCTGGCTGAGCTGGCGGACGCTGCCGACCGGCTGCCCCTCGATGGTCCGCTGGAACATCCGCTCGGGCGCGCCCGGCACCGCGCCCGGAACCAGAAACGCGCTCTCGTCCTCGTAGATGTCGATGAGCTGGTAGCGCCGGAAGTCGACGGAATCGGGATAATACGTCCAGGTGCCCCCGTAGAACGTCGGATGGCGAACCTGCCAAGCGAGCGAGATCCAGCCCCCGGTGGAGCCGCCGGTGAGCACCCGAGCCCAGGGCTCGCCGATCATCCGGAAGTTCTCCTCCAGGTACGGAATCAGCTCCTCGTGGATGGCGTCGCCGTAGGGGCCGTTGTTGGCCGAGTTGACGCCGTAGGAATCGTCGAAGAACGGCGTGGGATGCTGAATCGTCACCGCGAGCACGCGCGGGAAGTCGTCGCCCGTCCACGCCCGCTGGAAGTCGTACCCGGACTCGCGCATCCCCCCCGCGTCGCGCACCATCCACGCGAAGAGCCCCGGCCCGCCCGAGGGCGGCTCGGTCGTGAAGCCGAAGGCGGGCTCGAGCCGGAAGTGGTCGGCCTCGAAGATCACGGGGTACCGCCGCCCGGGGTCGTCGTCGTAGCCGCGGGGCAGCAGGACGACGGCGCCCAGGTACATGGGGTGCCCCCACCACTCGCTGAGAATACGGCTCCGGATCTTCACGCGCTTGACCCACTCGGTGTCCGGAGGAACCTCGACCGGGGGAAGGACGTCGGCGAGCTCCAGGCGGATCGGCGTCTCCGAAGCGGGGTCTACACGCACGCGCCGCGGGGCGCTGACGAGGTTGCCCGGCGAGAACGCCCAGCGCTGGCCCTCCCACTGGTCCTGCGGGGCCCAGACGACGTGGCCGTCCTGCCGGCGGAACTCCGTGTAGACGTGGAGCAGCGCCTGGACCCAGTAGTCGCCCGCCGGCAGCTCGCCCAGGCGCGCGTAAGGATAGCCGTCGGCGCCGGCGTCGATGAACATCGCCCCGCCTGGTTCGATCCCCGTCACGTCGGCCGCGAAGAAGGGCACGCGGCCGTCGCGCTGCCGCGCCGAGTTGTAGGCGGCGATGCGGGGCTCGGGCTCCGCGGTCGGGGCCAGGGCCAGGAAGAGGCGGCCGGTCAGCGGGCCGTCGTGAAGATCGACGCCGTAGGCGACCTCGATGCGGAGCCGCGCCGGCTCCCCGGCGCCGGAGGTCTGGCCACGCGCTGCGCCGGAGCAGGCGGTCAGGGTGACGAGCAGGGCCGTGGCGGAGCGCCGGGCCGCAGTGGACGACGTACGCATGGATTGGTCTCTCCTGGCAACCGGCGAAGAAGGCTCATTGGTGCATCGAAGGTCCTTTCTCGTCGCGTCCTGCCCATCGGGCGTCTCGCCGCGAGAGCGAAACGCGGGGTTCACCACGCGAGGCTTCGTGCGCGCCGGACGAATGGGCGGCGCTCGGTGGCCCTCGATCTCCGCACCGCACGCGGCGGTGCGACTTTCCCCTCGCGACGACATACACTGTAAGCCATCGACGTGGACCCGGTTGCTCGAGGGCCCTGGTGAAGGTCGACGTGGGGCCTCACCCGCGGGCTCCGCAAGGAGGTTGACATGCGTGGGACATCGCGGATCGATCTCGCGGGAGCCGTGCTCCTGGCGAGCGGCGTCCTGTTGCTGACCGGCGCCGGAGCGTCGGCGGCCGAGGGGGACATCGGCGGCGTCGTGCGGGGCCCCGACGGTGGCGAGGCCGGGGTCTGGGTGATCGCCGAGACCGGCGACCTCGAGACCACCTTCCGGAAGATCGTCGTCACCGGCGACGACGGGCGCTTCCTCGTGCCCGACCTGCCGGAGGCCGGCTACGAGCTGTGGGTGCGCGGCTACGGCCTCGTCGACTCCGGGAAGCAGGCGGCACGACCCGGCGACGAGGTGACCCTGACGGTGACCGCGGCGGCGACGCCGCAGGAAGCCGCCCGCATCTACCCCGCCAACTACTGGTACTCGCTGCTCGAGGTGCCGGCCGCCAGCGAGTTCCCCGGCACCGGCCCCGACGGCAACGGCATCGGCCGGGCCATGCGTCACCAGGCCGAGTGGGTCGACCGGCTGAAGGACGGCTGCCAGCTCTGCCACCAGATGGGCAACATGGCGACGCGCGAGATGCCCGTGCTCGACCTCGACGACTTCGACTCGACCTTCGACGCGTGGGACCACCGGGTGCAGGTCGGCCGCAGCGGGCCGAGCATGAACGCGGGGCTCAACCGCATGGGCCGCGAGCGCGCGCTGGGCCTCTTCGCCGACTGGACCGACCGCATCGCGGCCGGCGAGGTGCCGCCCGCGCCCCCGCGGCCGCAGGGCCGGGAGCGCAACCTGGTGCTGACGATGTGGGGCTGGGGCGACCCCATCGCGATGGTGCACGACGAGATCGCCACCGACAAGCGCAACCCTCATCTCTACGCCAACGGTCCCGTGTACGGCGTCGGCGGGGCCGGGCTCGTCATCACCGACCCGGTGACCCACCGCTCGGAGCGGCTGGACATGACGACCCGCGTGCCGATGGAGCAGCGCGGCGACTCCTACGCCGGCACCAGGGCCCGCATACCGTCGCCGTACTGGGGCGACGAGCGCTCGACGGCACGGGGCTACAGCGCCCACAACCCGATGCTCGACGACAAGGGACGGCTGTGGATCACCCAGCTCATCCGCCCGTCCGACAACCCCGACTGGTGCAAGGCGGGCTCCGACCATCCGTCGGCGCGGCACTTCCCCATCGACCGCAGCCAGCGGCAGCTCTCGTACTACGACGTCGAGAGCGGCGAGTTCGTGCACGTCGACACCTGCTACATGACCCACCACCTGCAGTTCGCCGAGGACGACGACGACACCCTCTGGCTGAGCGGGTCGACCGACGTCGTCGGGTGGCTGAACACCCGGCTCTACGACGAGACCGGCGACGAGCAGGCGGCGCAGGGCTGGTGCCCCACCATCGTCGACACCAGCGGCGACGGCGTCATCGGCGCCTACACCGAGCCCGGCGAGCCGCTCGACCCCGCGAAGGACATGCGCATCGACGGGTTCGCCTACGGCGTCATCCCCAACCCCGTCGACGGCTCGATCTGGATCGCGCGGCGCCTGCCGGTGCCGGGGAACATCGTGCGCCTCGAGCTGGGCGACAACCCGCCCGAGACGTGCATCGCCGAGGTCTACGAGCCGCCGTTCGAGAACCCCGACGTCGACCCCAGCCAGTGGGGCCACGGCGGCCGCGGCATCGACGTCGACCGCAACGGCGTCCTCTGGACCGCGCTCGGCGGCAGCGGCCACCTCGCCAGCTTCGACCGCAGCAAGTGCCGGGTGCTGAACGGCCCCACCGCCACCGGGCAGCACTGCCCCGAGGGGTGGACGCTCTATGCGACCCCCGGCCCGCAGATGAAGGGGGTCGAGGCGGCGGGCAGCGCCGACTTCCATTACTACAACTGGGTCGACCAGTTCGACACGCTGGGGCTGGGCGAGAACGTCCCCATCGCGAACGGCACCAGCTCGGACGCCCTGCTCGCGCTGCTGCCCGACACCGGCGAGTGGGTCACGTTGCGGGTGCCGTATCCGCTGGGCTTCTACACCCGCGGGCTCGACGGCCGCATCGACGACGCCGACGCCGGCTGGAAGGGCCGCGGCGTCTGGGCCAGCTACGACTCGGTGACGAACTGGCACAACGAGGGCGGCAAGGGGATGACGAGCGAGATCGTGCGCTTCCAGGTCCGGCCGCATCCCTTGGCGGAGTAGCAGGCGGCGGCTCGGCCGTTCGCCGGCTCACGAGTGACGCGATGCTCTCCCGCGCCTCGGCGGGGGAGCATCGCCCATCGTCGACCCGCGGGCAGGCGGCATTCCGGCACGCTCGCTTGCAGGATTGGCGGGCAGCGACGTCGCCGGATAACGTTGTCCAGCCCGGAACCCGGCAGCCTCGGCGGGGCTCCGATGCCCAGTGACTGTCGCTTTCAGTGAGGTACCGATGAGGAACCGACCCCTGACGCTTGCGTGCGTGTTCTTCGCCCTCGTCGCCTTGTGCCTCCCGCCCCTCGCGGGCGCCCAGGAGGGCACGACCATCACCCGCGAGGCGCGGCCGTTCACGCCGGTCACCGACGAGATGCTGCGGAGCCCCGACCCCGGCGACTGGCTGATGACCCACCGGACCTACGACTTCCAGGCCTACAGCCCCCTCGACCAGATCAACCGAGACAACGTCGACCAGCTTCAGGTGGCGTGGATGCGGGCGATGGACGAGGGGCCGCAGCAGACGCAGCCGCTGGTCTACGACGGGGTGATGTACCTCGCCCACAACGACGACCACATCCAGGCCCTCGACGCCACCACCGGCGACATGCTCTGGGACTACCGGCGCGAGACCCCGGCGGACCTGCGCCAGTACGTCACCCTCGGCAACCGCACCCGGAACCTCGCCATCTACGGCAACCACATCTACCACCTGACCGCCGACGCCCACCTCCTCGCCCTCGACGCGAGCACCGGCGAGGTGGTCTTCGACACCGAGATGGCCGACTACCGCGACGGCATCACCCACTCGACCGGCGCGATGATCATCGACGGCCGGGTCCTCGCCGGCCGCACCTGCAGCCCCCGCAGCCGCGAGGCCCGCTGCTTCATCTCGGCCCACGACTCGGACGACGGCAGCGAGCTGTGGCGCGTCTACACCGCGGCCGGCTCGGACGACCCCGGCGGCGAGAGCTGGGGCGACCTGCCCGTGTCCGAGCGGGTCCACGTGTCGCCGTGGGGCGCCCCCGGCAGCTACGACCCCGAGCTCGGGCTCATCTACTGGGGCATCGCCGTCCCCCTGCCCTACCCCCGCATCGTGCGGCGCGGCACCTGGGACGTCGGCAACAGCACCCCGTGCGAGCTCTACTCCAACTCGACGGTGGCCCTCGCCGTCGGCGACGGCGCCATGGCGTGGTACTACCAGCACCTGCCCTGCGACGACTGGGACCAGGACTTCGTGCAGGAGCGGACCCTCATCGACACCGTCATCGACCCCGACCCGGAGGCGGCGATGTGGGTCAACCCCAACCTCGCGGGCACCGCCGAGGAGCGCCAGGTCGTCGTCACCATGGGCGAGCCGGGCGGCCTCTTCGTCCTCGACCGCGCCACCGGCGAGTTCCTGTGGGGGCACCCCGTGCCCTACGACAGCACCGAGCGCTTCGTCATCAGCGACATCGACCCCGCGACCGGGCAGGTCTTCATCAACATGGACCTCGTGGCCCGCGAGCTCGGCCAGCAGTTCATCATCTGCGGCCACAACGTCAAGGGCTGGTGGTCGTGGTCGTACAGCCCCCTGACCGGGATGCTCTACGTCCCCATCAACCGCTCGTGCCTCAACCAGACCGCCAACGAGCGCTCCGTCTCGGGCGCCAGCCCCCGCTTCACCCAGCCCGAGCCCGGCTTCGAGGTCGACGGCCACCTCACCGAGGTGCGCGCCATCGACATCGCCACCGGCCGCGAGGCGTGGCGCTACACCCAGCGCGCCCCCAACGCCGGCTCCACCCTCGCCACCGCCGGCAACGTCGTCTTCCACGGCGACCTCAACCGCCGCTACCGCGCCTTCGACGCCGAGACCGGCGACGTGCTGTGGGAGACCATCCTCGGCAGCCAGATCACCGGCTTCCCCGTCACCTACACCGCGGGCGGCCGGCAGTACCTGACGGTGCCGGTGGGCGGCGCGTCGATCTTCCAGTTGAGCAACTACGCCTCCGAGTTGGAGGCGCCGATGGGCAGCAACATGATCGTCACCTTCGCGCTGCCGGAGGAGTGAAGCGGCGGCCGCGGGCTGTTACCTTCGCGCTGCCGGAGGAGTGAACGCGACCGGCGCTGGGCTATGCCTTCGCGCTGCCGGAGGAGTGAATGCGGCCGGCGCGGGTCGTACCCTCGCGCTGCCGGGGGAGTGAATGCGACGACCGCGGACTGTCAGGGACCGGCGGGTCCTCACCACTCCGTGTCGCCCGACCGCCAAGACGATACGCCATGGAGCCGCCGAACGAGCGCCGCATCGACTGGACGGGCGTCCAGCCCGACGACTCACCCATCGAGCCCCTCGATGGCCGCACGTTCCTGCTACGCCTGCGCAGGCTCGAGCAGCACGTGCACGACCTGAGGCTCCTGCGTCGGGCGTTGAAGGAACAACAATCTCATGGCCGGCCGGCTTCTCGAGATTCTGACTGAGCTTCACGACCACGGCGTCGATTTCGTGATCGTCGGCGGCGTCGCCGCCGCCCTCCATGGCGGTTCCCGGGTCACGTTCGACCTCGACATCGTACCCAGCCTCGCCCCTGATTCCTGGCAGGCCGCCGTCGATCTGCTCTGGGCCCTCGGCACCCGCCCACGTATTCCCGAACCCCTCGAACGCATTCGCGACGTCGAGCACGTCCGCCGTTGGCCCGTCGAGAAGAACATGCTCGCACTCAACTTCCGCTCGCCCGACGGCACCGCCGAGGTCGACCTCCTGGTCAGCCACAGCGACGAGTTCGAACAACTCCGGGGCCGCGCCACACAGGTCTCCGTCGGCGACCGGACCTTCTCCGTCGCCTCCATCGACGACCTGCTCGCCATGAAGCGCGCCAGCGGCCGGCCACAGGACGTCCTGGACATCCAGGAACTACAGAGGATACGGAAACGGCTCGAGTGACCACGGCGGCGGCGACTTCCCGCGTTCATCCACGACCGTGACGGGAACTCGGCGGCTTGGCGGGGGCTGGGCCGAGGACGCGCGACCGGCGCCTCGAGGGCTCCCGACGCGCGGTCCGTTCGCGTTCGACGCCGATACCGCGTCGCCGCCGGGCCCCGCCGCGGCAACGCCTCAGCCGCCCGGCCCGTTGTCGCCGCGGACGCGAGCCAGCAGGTCCGACGCCGTCGCGCACTCGATGATCCAGTCGCCGACCCGCGCGAGGCGGTCCGGGTCGGTGACGCCGGCCAGAGCGGCGGCCAGTCTCTCGGCCGCCCCGGCATCGAACTTCCGCGCCGCCTGACGGCAGAGCAGTGCCCGCTCTTCGTGCCGGCCCTGCTCGATACCCTGGACGCGCCCCTGCTCGATGCCTTGGGCGCGGCCCTGCTCGATGCCTTGGGCGCGGCCCTGCTCAAGCCATTCACGCGTCCATTCCCGCACGGTCTCTTCCAGCATCGTCTGCGTCTCCTGCAACTGCGCCAACGGGTCCTCCCCTTCCGCCGGCAGCCGGCCCGCATGCCGCAGCCCCTGGCGCAGCCACGTCACGAACGCCTGCGTCAACACGTCGTCCTTCTGTTTCCGCAGAAGGTCGAACAGCACCTTCAACGCCTCGCGCAGGCCCGCCGCGTCGCGCGTCTTCTCCAGACCGACGAGCGCCGACACCAGGTTGCCCGCCGGCAGGTCCGCGTCCGCCACGCGCGCCACGTCCAGAACATAGTATCGCTGCGACGGCTGGTACGGCGCCAGCACGTCGCTCCCCGCCGCCAGGAGGTTCGTCACCTCGACCGGCGCCGTCCACCGCCGTCGGCCGTTGTAGAGGACGACGGGCAGCACCGGCGGCAGGGCCCCGCGTTCTCGGAGCACGTCGTGGTCGACCAGCCGCCGGTAGAGCAGCGCGGTGTACTCCAGGATGCGCACCGCCATCGCCGGTTCGACGGTGGACTGGAACTCGAGGAGCAGGACCAGGTAGAGCCACCGGTCGTCGCGGAAGCGGACGCGCCAGATGAGGTCGCCGTGGCGCTGCTGGAGCTCCCGGCCGACGAAGCTGGCAGGCAGGGGAGCCAGCGACTCGAAGTCGAGGGCGCCGCTCCAGCCGCGGGCGGCGAAGCCGTCGAGCAGGTCGCGGACCATTCGCGGGCAGGCGAACAAGAGTTTGTAGGCGGCGTCGTGCATTCGTGCTCCCGGTGACGTCCCGAACCCACACCCTCGGCGTGCGGGCCGTGCGGCGCGCTCCCCGGCTTGCCTGGGCGACCCGGGGCCAACAGGCCGTGGACGAGGTGCTTCGCGGAGCAAGAACGGGGCCAAACGCGGAACGGCCCGAGTTCCATGGGAACCGGGCCGTGGCGGACGCCGACGAGTGCCAGAATTGCCACCTTGGGGCGGCGCAGCCGTGTCGCTGACGTCAACGTGGGGGGACCGACCGGCTTCTCGCTGTTCTGACCGAGCTTCACCACCACGGTATCGGTTTCGTGACCGCCGGCGGGGTGGCCGGCGGCCTCCACGGCGGATCGCGCGTCCCTTCGATCTCCACATCGTACCCAGCCTGACACCCGCCTCATGGCGGGCCGCCGTCGACCTGCTCTGCTCACTCGGCGCCCGTCCGCTGATTCCCGAACCCCTCGAGCGCATTCGCGATGTGGAGCACGTCCGTCGTTGGCGCGTCGAAAAAAACATGCTCGCCCTCCACTTCCACACGCCCCACGGCACGACCGCAGTCGATCGTTGGCCGGGTCGCCGCCGCGCTTCCGCGGCAGACCCCTCACCTCACGTCGGGTCTCGCCGTCCTGCTCAGCCTAACGGTGGGCTCCTTGGGATAGCACCCAGCTCGCGCTAGATGCCAAGAACTAAACTGCGATCCAGTCCGTTTCAAGGCTTCAGACCCACTGATGATTCCAATCGGCAATATCCATCTCGATCCCCTGAACTCCGCAGGCTCCAGGAGCCAATTGTGGGCACGAAGTTCCCTGTCTTCTCGATCTCATCAAACCTCAGCACCCGGTCAACTCGGCCGGCGCGAATTCCTGCCGCCGTTCCAGGTCGGACAACGCGAACACCGAGCCGTGGCCCACCGACGTCACCTTGTAGTCGAATCGTCGCCCAACGCTCACGGCTCCTCCTCCTCCTGGCACTTGGGGTGGTTGGCCTCACCGGGATGGAGGCTCGCGGCGTTGTGACGGACAGTAGGTTCCGTCTCGAAGAAACTCTTGCCGACGCCGAGCTGAGTCCAGTGGAGACTGCGATTCGCGTCGCAGTACTCGAGCCGCGCCGCCACCGTGATGTAGAAGCCCGTCTGGGTGTAGAGCCCCAAACCCTCGAAGTACGGCGGGATTTCAATGTTGTAGTGGAGGGTGCTGTTCGGGAAGACCGACGCAGTTGAGTGAACCGTGCGCATCCAGGTCGAAGGCTCCGAGAACGAACGGGTGTCGGCCTGCAGCCGGACGCTGGATCGGAACAATCTGACGTGGAAAGCAGGCGTCTTGCCACTATTGAGGATGTGAAACCTAAAGGCTGTGTTTGTGTTTCCTGCGTTGTTTGGTCGGGCACGGCTTCGGCTCTGGAGAACGCCAGCCACAGGCGCTGGTCAAGCCACAGCGCATCTCAGGCCGCCGTGACCAGGTCAACTGTCGTCGGGCCGCCAGGAGTCCCGTCCGCCCAGATCGGACGACGGGTCGCGTCGGGTGCCCCCCACGTCGTTCTGGACCGCGCCCGTCGCGGTGTCGCAACCATCCGTGCGGAAAGCCCCTCCGTGCGGAAGACCCTTCGACCCGATGCATAGGGCGCAAGCGAAACAGCAGAGCGCCGCCAACCTGAGCGGCACCGGGGACAACGGCTGTATGTACGAACCCTGACGCTCGCGGAACGTGGGGGCATCCACGCAGCGCGAACACCACAACGCTCGTCCCGCGAGGTCGGCCGCCCAGCCGCCAGAAACCAAGGGAGATGTCAGACGGTGGGGTCGAGGTCTCGCTGCGCTCCGGCGCCTCCCGGGAGACATGGAGCGGAGTCAGCCGGTACACGGGTCGTCGATACTGGATACACGCACGATGTCGCCGGCCCGGAGCGCGTCCCGGACACCGTCGACATTGCAGGTATCCTCCAGTCGCACGTACGACGCCCAGCCGTCATCCGCTTCGATGAGGTCGACGTCGACTTCGGCTGCGAACTCACCACCTCGCACGAGTCTCGAGGTCGATCGCAAACTCACCGCCGAGGTCTTACTCGCCCGGCAGCGCGAACACCACGAGCCGCTCGTTCCCCCGGGGCTCGCCGCTCGCCGGGGCCGAGACGTTGGCGGCGACGTACTGCCGGCCGTCGCTCCCCGCGTAGGTGATGGGGACCGCCTCGACGTTGTAGTCGAACTCGGCCGACCACAGCTCCTCGCCGGTGCGCGAGTCGAACGCCCGGAACCGCCGGTCGACGGTGGCGCCGATGAACACGAGGCCGCCGCCGGTGGCGATGGCGCCGCCGACGTTGCGGCTGCCGACCCTCTGCTTGCCCTCGGGCAGGAGCTCGTCGATGCCCAGCGGCACCTCCCACGCGATGGCGCCGGTGGCCGCCTCGACCGCGACGAGGCGCGCCCAGGGCGGCTTGAAGCAGGGGAGCGCGCCGAGCCTCTCGCCGTCGGCGTCGAAGATGGGGGCCTCGAACGGCGGACCGGCCTCGCGGACGAAGGCCACTTGGTCGTCGGTATCCGAGGGGTACAGCTCGTTCTCGGTCATCCAGCCGCTGATGGGCTGGTCCTTCGAGTTGACGAAGATGTAGCCGAGCTCGGGGTCGTAGGCGGTGCCGTTCCAGTTCACGCCGCCCCCGGTGCCGGGGAACACGAGCGACGGCGGGGTGCCCTCCTGCCGGTAGCGGATGGGCGTGTAGGGCCCGTCGTTGTAGTAGCCGACGGTGTCCCACAGCTCGCGGCACGCGGCCGCGTGCTCGGCCGTGGTGTCGTCGGCGGTGACGATGTCGCCGGGGCCGATGCTGACCCGCGACACCGGGGGCGGCGCGAGGGGGAACGGCTGGGTTGGCGAGTACTGCTCGCCGGGCACGTCGCCGACGGGCACCGGCCGCTCCTCGACCCCGTGGACGGGCTCGCCGGTCACGCGGTTCAGGATGAACATCCACCCCGACTTGCCGACCTGGGCGAGGGCGGGGATGACCTCGCCGTCGCGCTCGATGTCCATCAGGCCGGGCGACGGCGGCAGGTTGTAGTCCCACAGCTCGCGGTGGATGTTCTGGAAGTACCACGCGAGCTCGCCGGTCGCGATGTCGATGGCGATGGTCGAGTTGGCGAAGAGGTTGTCGCCGGGGCGGTCGCCGCCGTAGAAGTTCGAGCCCGGGCTGCTGACGGGCATGTAGACGAGGCCGCGCTCCTCGTCGACGGTGAGGGTGAACGCCCACACGTTGTTCCCGATGCGGTCGCGCCAGCTCTGGTTGCCCCAGGTCTCGCTGCCGAAGTCGCTCTCGGTGGGCAGGGTCGGGAACTCCCAGAGCAGCGTGCCGCTCGCGTCGAGGGCCCGCGGCCAGGCCCGGGTCGGCTCTCCCCCGCCCCGGGGCTGGTTCAGGTGGGGCGCGATGTGCCGCTGCCCGGGGCCGAAGGCGCTCGAGCCCAGAATCAGGGTGTCGTCGTAGACCACCGGCACCCCGGTATAGGGGATGCGCACCGCCGCCTCGCCCCCGTCGCCGAACGCGGCGTCGCGCTCGCCCGTCGCCGCCGTCAGGGCGACGACCTTCGAGAGGCTGGTGAAGTAGATGCGGGCCTCGTGGTCGTCGGTGGCCGGCCCGTAGGCGACGCCGCGGAACGACGCCAGCCCCTCGGCCAGCTCGTGCCGCCAGATCTCCTCGCCGGTCTCGGGCCGCAGGGCCACCACCCGGTCGCCCGACGCGAGATACATCACGCCGTCGACCACGATCGGCGTCACCTGCTGGAAGAGCTCGGCCGGGCTCGGCCCCTCGATGAACCCGTCCTCGGGATGGAACCGGTACGACCACACCTCCTCGAGGGCGGCGACGTTCGACGCGTCGATCTGGTCGAGGGGCGAGTAGCGGGTGCCGGCGAGGTCGCGGTTGTAAGTGGGCCAGTCGGCGGCGGCGCTCCGCCCGGCCTCCTGGGCCGCGACCGGCGCCGACGCCATCGCGGTCGCGACCAGCGCCCGGGCCACCCTGCCCGCTCGAGACGAGCGCCGCCGGGACTCACGCCCTGCCGTCATGAATCGCATGGGGCTGTCTCCTCTCGCTTCCCGGGAAGGACACTGACGGAAACTACCTTGCCGCGCGCCAGGCGCAGGGAGCCGATGAAACGGGTTGCGCGCGGGCGAAGTCGGCAACTCTGTTCCGATCACCGTCCCAGGGGCCGCCGTCAGGTGATGCGCTGCCGGCCGAACTCGACCTGCAGGCGCTGAAGGCGCTCGCCCGTGGCGCGGCGAATCTCGTCCACGACGGACAAGACGTGGCGGCCGGCGTCTCCGGCGAGCTGGGCCTCGGTCGAGGCGTCGACATTCGCCCGCAGCGCCGCCAGCTCGTCGAGCGTGCCTCGCGCCTCGTCCAGGCGCTGCCGCCACACCTCGTGGCGGGACCGGGTATCCGGCCGCCCGCTCAGCTCCTCCAGGATGGCGATCTCGTCGTGGGCGATCGCCTCCAGCTCGGCAATGGTCTCCAGCAGCGCTCCCCGCACGCCGTCGGGCTCGCGCTCGCACCCGAGGGCGGCCAGCATCGCCAGGGCGGCGAGGCCGGCCGCAACACGCCCGAGCATGACCCCTACACGCCGGACAGCGGCTCGAGCGGGAGCCGGCCGTTGCTGTGGCCGAGCTGCTCGATGGGCACCCCCATCTTGTCGAGCAGGCTCAGGTGGAGGTTGGCCAACGGCGTGTCCTCGGAGTACTTCACGTGGCGTCCGCCGGTGCCCGCCCCGCCCCCGGCGAGGAGGATGGGCAGGTTGGTCGAGGCGTGGGAGTTGCTGTCGGCCATGCCCGCGCCGTAGACGATCATCGAGTGGTCGAGCAGCGTGCCGTCGCCGTCCTGCGTGGCGGCGAGCCGGTCGACGAAGGCCGAGAAGAGCTGCACGTGGTACTGGTTGATCTTCGTCAGCTTGGCCAGCTTCTCGGGGTCGCGCTGGTGGTGCGAGATGGGGTGGTGCGCGTCGGGCACCCCGATCTCCGCATACGTCCGACCGGTGATCTCCCGCCCCATCATGAACGTCACGACCCGCGTGAGGTCGGTCTCCCAGGCGAGGGCCATCAGGTCGAACATCAGCTTGGCGTGGTCGCCGACGGTGTCGGGAATGCCGGCGGGCTGGGCCACCACCGGGAGCTCGCGGTCGCTCTGGGCCTCGGCCATCTGGATGCGGCGCTCGATGTCGCGCACCGCGTCGAGATACTGGTCGAGCTTGGCCTGGTCGCCGGCCCCGAGCTGGCGCGACAGGTCGGCGGCGCGGTCGGTGACCGAGTCGAGGAGGCTCGCGTCCTTCTCGAGCCGCGCCCGGCGAATCGCGGGGTCGGTGCTGCCGGTGTCGCCGAACAGGCGCTCGAACACCGCCCGCGGATTGTTCTCCATCGGCAGCGGGGTCACGTCGTTGGCCCACGCGATGGTGTTGGTGTAGGCGCAACTGAAGCCGTCGTCGCACGAGCCGGCGAAGTCGCGCCCGTCGAGGGCGAGCTCGAGGGTCGCGAGCTGCGTCTCGCGGCCGTGCACCCGGCCCGCGAGCTGGTCCATCGAGACCCCGCCCCGCAGGTCCGAGCCGTCGTCGGGCTTCGACGGCACCCCGGTGAGGAACCGGGTCGAGGAGCGGGCGTGCGGCCCCTCGCTCTCGACGCCGTGCATGCCCGACAGCACCTCGACCTGCGAGCGGTACGGCTCGAGGGGCTTCAGGATGGTCGGGAACTCGAAGCCGGCGCCCTCGGTGGACGGCGTCCACTGCGGCATCATCATCCCGTTGGGGACGTACACCACCCCGAGACGGCGCACGGGGGCCGCCGCCGTCGTGCGCAGGGCCGCGAAGGCGGGCACCATCCCGTCGAGCAGCGGCAACGCCAGCGAGGCTCCGAGCCCTCGGAGCACGGTACGACGGGAAAGCGCCTTCTGGGTGACGATCATGATTCGGTCCTCCGCATCCGGAACGGTGTGCTCTTCACGATGCCGGCAATGATAGATGACCAGCGGTAGTTGTCGGTAGCCGCCTCGCGGGTGATGGCCCGCACGGTGGGACGGTCGTAGTACTCCGGCCCCCTCCCGAGCCCGTAGGCCAGCAGCTTCTCGGTCAGGGTCTGAACGAACTGGTGGCGCCGCTCCAGCAGGAGCGAACGCAGCCCCACGGGCCCGTCGAACGCGGTGCCGTCGGGCAACTGCCCCGACGAGTCGATGGGCAGCCCGGCGGTGCCGGTGGTGCGCCAGCGCCCCACCGCGTCGTAGTTCTCCAGGGCCAGCCCCAGCGGGTCCATCGGGGCGTGGCACACCGAGCAGGCGGGGCTCTCGCGGTGGCGCGCCAGCCGGTCGCGCACGGTGGCGGCCCGGCCGTCCTCGCCCCGCTCCGGCAGGTCGGGCACGTCGGCCGGCGGCGGGGGCGGGGGCGTCCCGAGGATGTTGATCAGCATCCACTTGCCGCGCAGCACCGGCGACGTCCGGTTCGGGTACGAGGTCACGGTCAGCACGCTGCCGTGCCCGAAGATGCCGCCCCGCCGCTCGGCCAGGTCGTCGTCCAGGCGCACCCGCCGGAAGTGGCTTCCGTAGACGTTGGGGATGCCGTAGTGGTTGGCGAGCCGCTCGTTGACGAACGTGTAGTCGGCCCCGAGGAGGTCGAGCACGCTGCGGTCCTCGCGCAGCAGGCTGTCGACGAAGAGCTCGGTCTCCTGCCGAAACGCCTCGCGCAGGTTCTCGTCGAACTCGGGGAAGGTGATGGCGTCGGGCACGACGCTGCGCAGGTTGCGCAGGTACAGCCACTGGCCCGCGAAGTTGCGCACCAGCTCGGTGGCCCGCGGGTCGGCGAGCATGCGCCGCGTCTGCGCCTCGAGCACGTCGGGGTCGGCGAGGCGACCCCCCTCGGCGAGGGCGAGCAGCTCGTCGTCGGGGCCGGTCGACCACAGGAAGAACGAGAGCCGCGACGCGAGGTCGAGATCGCTCAGGGCGTAGGCGTTCCCGGGGCCGGCGTCGACGGGGTCGCGGACCACCCGGAACAGGAAGTCGGGGGCGATGAGCACCCGTTCGAGCGCGAGCTGAATGCCGGCGTCGAAGCTGCCCCCGTCGCGGCCCGCCCGGTAGAACTGCATCAGGGTGTCGAGGTCGCCGTCGTCGACCGGCCGCCGGTAGGCGCGCCGGGCGAGCGAGCCGAGAATCTCGCGCGCGCACGCCTCCTCGTCCGCCGCCGTGTCGCCGTCGGGGCGGCACGTGAAGACGGCGCGCCGGCTCGGGGTGTCCCCCGGCCCGCCCGCCGACGAGTAGGGGCCGCCGATGACGACGTGCTCGACGGCGGCGTTGCCGTCGCGCATCTCGTTCACGGCCACTGCGAACACGCTCTGGCGGGGCTGCAGCACCCCTTCCGGCTCGGTGAACCGCCGCACGAACGAAACCCCGACGACGCGCGGGCCGGCCTCGGCCTCGAAGCGCACCCGCATGTTGGCGTCGGCGAAGAGCATGTACTCTTCCCACTCGGGGTCGCCGAACAGGTTGCCGCCGTAGCTGGCCGGGGCCTGCACCCCCTCGGGCTCCTCGCCGCCGAAGACGAAGGTGCGGACGAGCTCGCCGTCCAGACGCACCTCGAGCTCGTGGCGCGAGCCCATGCCCCGCACGTAGTTCACGTAGTTGCGGTGCAGGCGGATCTGGAGGTCGTACTCGCCGGCGACGGGGAAGACGTGGCGGATGGCGATGCCCCCGCGCGACCCGAACGGCAGGTCGTCGCTCATCCGGTCGTCCTGCAGCAGCAGGATGGGGATCTTGTAGGTCTCCGCGGCCGGCCCCAGCGGGGCCTCGCCGAGGGCGGTCCGCCCGATCTTGCGGGCGGCCGACAGGTAGCGCTCCATGAGGGCGGACGAGACGGTCAGCACGTCGGCGTTGTTGTCGAAGCCGTACTCGTCGAAGTCGTCGGCCGGCAGCAGGTCGTCGACGTCGACGTCCACCGCCAGCAGGTCGCGCACCGCGTTGGCGTACTCGGCGCGGTTCAGGCGGTGCACGGCCTGGGTGCGCCCGGGGTCCGGCGCGCGCAGGGCGACGCGGTCGATCTCCGATTCCAGCCACCCCGCCACCCGGTCGTAGGTCTCGGCGTCGGGCCTCGGACGGCCCACCGGGGGCATGGCGCGGGTGCGCAGCTTCGCGACCACCTTCTCCCACAGCTCGGCGTGGCCGGCGACGGCGGAGAGGTCCTGGCCGTCGAGGCTGAGGCCGGCGGTGCGGAGCCGGTCGTTGTGGCAGGTCAGGCAGTAGCGATCGACGGTGGCCGCGAGCAGGTCGGCACCGGCGGCGGGCCGGGCGACCGCACCGGCGGCGGGGCCCGGCTGGGCGACCGCACCGGTCGCGAAGAACGCCGTGGCCAGCATGGCCGCGGCCACGGCCGCTCCGAATCGGAACCGTTGCGGAAGAGCTTGCATCGTGGGTCAGCCTCCCTGCGCGCCGCCCGGCGACCGGCTCGCCGCCGGACGCCGGCACGCCGACGGCCGCGGTGCCGGCGATGGGCGTGACCGGACCGCACGCCGCCGCCGCCGCGGAAGAACGGACCTTGCACGCCGGTCTATGTGGCTGTGGAACGGCGAATTGGCCACGGATCGCGTCGCTGATAGTCTGGCCCAACGTCCGCCCGGTGTCAATCGAAGGGCGACCGCGACGAGGGGTGGGGGAAGCGCGGTTATCATGCGGATGAGCACGCCCGACCCCTGACATGCCGTTAGCGCAAGGAACTCGGATCGGCGCCTACGACGTGACCGGCCCCCTCGGGGCGGGGGGCATGGGTGAGGTCTACCGCGCCCGCGACACGAAGCTCGACCGGCACGTGGCGCTGAAGGTGCTGCCCGAGGCGTTCACCGCCGACCCCGATCGACTGGCGCGCTTCGAGCGCGAGGCGAAGGTCCTCGCCTCGCTGAACCACCCGAACATCGGGCAGATCTACGGCGTCGAAGAGAGCCGGGGCTCGCGGGCGCTGGTGCTGGAGCTGGTCGAGGGTCCGACCCTCGCCGACCGCCTCGACCGCGGGCCGATCCCCCTCGACGAGGTGCTGTCGATCGCCCGGCAGATGGCCCTCGCCCTACAGTCGGCGCACGAGTCGGGGGTGATCCACCGCGACCTCAAGCCCGCCAACGTCAAGGTGCGCGCCGACGGCGCCGTGAAGGTCCTCGACTTCGGCCTCGCCAAGGCCCTCGACGACGCGCCCCCCGCGCCCGAGGCGGACTCGGGCATGACGGCGACCCTCACCGCCTCGGTGACGCGGATGGGCGCCGGCCTCGTCATGGGGACCCCGGCCTACATGTCGCCCGAGCAGGCCGAGGGCCGGCCCACCGACGCACGCGGCGACCTCTGGTCGTTCGGCGTCGTCCTCTACGAGATGCTCGCGGGCGAGCGG
This sequence comes from Vicinamibacterales bacterium, assembly GCA_965261285.1. Lineage (GTDB taxonomy): Bacteria > Acidobacteriota > Vicinamibacteria > Vicinamibacterales > UBA8438 > JAJEEA01. The sequence continues at coordinate 3,155,031 of OZ253457.1, forward strand.
CTGTTCGCGGGCGAGACGGTGGCGCAGGTGCTGGCCCGGGTGATCGACCGCGACCTCGACCTGTCGGCCCTTCCGGCCGCGACGCCGGCGCCGGTGAGGCGGCTGCTGCGCCGCTGCCTCGAACGCGACCGGCGGCGCCGCATGCGCGACGCGGGCGAGGCCGTCAGCGACCTCGAGGCGGCGGCCTCGCCGGAGACCCGGCCGGAAGATGCGGCCCGGCCGGCGGCGGCGGAGCCGTCGCCGCTGCGCGCGTCGCGCGCGCGCCTCGCCTGGGCGGCCGGGGGCCTCGCCCTCGGGGCGCTCCTCGCCGCGGCAGCGGCCTCGACCCTCGTCCCCGCGCCCGACCCGCCCGCGGTCCGGCGCCTCACCCTCGACCTGTCGGCGCCCATGGCCCGCGGGTCCGCCCCCGCCCTGTCGCCCGACGGCTCGACCCTGGCCTACGTGGCCCGCACCGGCCGCGCCGGCCGGACCCGGCACTTGATGGTCCGCCGCCTCGACGAGGCCGGCGCCGAGCGGCTGGACGGCACCGAGGGCGCCCTCGACCCGTTCTTCTCGCCGGACGGCGCGTGGATCGCGTTCTTCGCGCTGGAGGGGCCGCCCGGACCGACCGAGCGCCTGCAGTACCGCTGGACGCTGAAGAAGGCGCCGGTCGGCGGAGGCGCGCCGGTGACCCTGGCCGAGAACGTCCCCGTGCTGCGCGGGAGCTGGGGCGACGACGACCGCATCGTCATCGGGGCCCTCGGCGGCCTGCTCGCCGTACCCGCGGCCGGCGGCGCGCCCGAGCCCCTGCTGCCGGCCGGCGCGGTCCCCGAGCTCGCCGTGTGCTCGTCGCCCCACGTGCTGCCCGGCTCCGCCGCGGTGCTCTACGCCGAGCAGTCGCCCGACGGCGCCCGGGTGAAGGCGGTGTCGCTGACCGGCGGCGAGCCGCGCACGGTGGCGTCCGACGCGACGGCGGCCGCCTACACCCCGACCGGCCATCTCCTGCTGCAGCAGGTGAGCCCGCCGACACCGGGAAGACCCGGGTCCGGCAGCACCGCCCTGCTCGCGGCCCCCTTCGATGCCGAGCGGCTCGAGCTGACCGGCGCGCCGGTCCCCGTCGTCCCCGGCGCCGGCGCCGCCGCGTGGTCCGCGGACGGCACGCTGGTCTACGCGGCCGACGCCGGGCTCGACGCGGGCGAGGTCCGGCGCACGCCGGTGCTGATCGACCGGGACGGCCGCGAAGAGGCGGTCCCCGTCCCGCCGCGGGCCTACGGCACGCCGCGCTTCTCCCCCGCCGGCGACCGCATCGCCCTCCACGTCACCGAGAACGACGGGGCGGCCGACGTCTACGTCCACGACCTTGCCCGCGAGGCGACGAACCGCCTGACCTTCGACGGCTGGAACGTCAGTCCGGTCTGGTCGCCCGACGGGCGGCGCGTCGTGTTCACGTCGATGCAGACCGACGGATCCGTCCTCTCCCGCAAGGCCGCGGACGGCACCGGCCAGGTGGAGGCGTTGACGGCGCCGGGGCCGTTCGAGACGGCCTCGGCCTGGACCGGCGGACCCGGCGAGCCGGGAGCCCTCCTCCTCATGCGCGCGAGCGGCTTGGCGGACGTCGACATCCACCTGCTGCCCCTGGACGGCGGCCGGCGGTCGGAACCGCTGATCGCGAGCGACGACATGGAGGGGTGGCCCGCGGTCTCGCCCGACGGCCGCTGGCTCGCCTACCACTCCAACGAGTCGGGCCGCCCCGCCGTCTACGTCCGGCCGTTTCCCGACGTCGAGGGCGGCAAGTGGCAGGTGTCGCTGCGCGGCGGCCTCATGCCGGTCTGGTCGCGCGACGGCCGCGAGCTGTTCTACGTCGCCGCCGGCCCGGAGGGGCAGGGGATGATGGCGGTCGATTACGGCGACGAGCCCGCGTTCACCGCCTCGCGCCCCGAGCGGCTGTTCACGCTGCCGGGTCCCGTCGATCTCGGCGGCGTGTTCCGCCACTGGGACGTCGCCCCGGACGGCCGCCGCTTCGTCGTGCTCCGCGAGGCGGAGGGGGACGCCTCGCCCACCGACCCGCGCCAGGGGCCGACCCGCCTCGTCTACGTCGCCAACTGGTTCACCGAGCTCGCCGAGCGGGTGCCGGTCCCCTGACCGCACCGCCTCCACCAGCGCCTTCCCCTTGCCGCCGGCCGGTCATTGATGAACAGGCCCGACCGCGCATGCCGTGTCAGCGCCTCGTCAGACGCGGGCCCACGCGCGCGGGTGCGAGCGCCAGATGACGAGCGCCAGATGAAGGGAACGAAGGCCATTCAACGCCGTCGGCGAGTCCACGCGCACAGGTCCGGGCGTCGGGCGCAGCCACGGCCCGGAGGGCGGCGGACGCGGTCCACGCGCGCAGGTTCGGTGGACGCGCCGCGAGCTCCTCTTGCGGCCCGGCGGCGCCTGTGGTACAAGCATCCGTTGACAACCTTCGTCTCGACACGACACGCACGCGACCCGGGCCGCCAAGGAGATCCCGAATGAAGCTCACGCGCACGCTCGCCGCTCTTCTCGCGTTCGGCATCGTCTCGGCCATCGGCGCTCCCGGCTACGCCGAGAACGGCGCCGAGGCCGCGGTGACCTACTACAAGGACGTGCTGCCGATCATGCAGGAGAACTGCCAGACCTGCCATCGGCCGTCCGGGGCCAACATCAGCGGGCTCGTCGCCCCGATGTCGTTCATGGACTACCGCGAGACGCGGCCCTGGGCCCGCGCCATCGCCAGCAAGGTCGAGTCGCGCGAGATGCCGCCGTGGTTCGCCTCGGCCCCCAAGGGCGTGTTCGAGAACGAGCGCGGCCTGACCGACGCCGAGATCGACACCATCCTGAGCTGGGTCGCGGCGGGCGCGCCCGCCGGCGACATGGCCCACGCCCCGCCCGCGAGGCGGTTCGCGGAGGACGCCAACGACGGCTGGAGCCTCGGCACCCCCGACTTCGTGGTCAAGATGCCCGAGCCGTTCCTGGTCGAGGACGACATCTACGACCTGAACATCACCTTCTACAGGGAGCTGACCGAGGACATCCTGCCCGAGGACACGTGGGTCAAGGGCTGGGAGTTCCGGGTCGGCGACAACGCGATCACCCACCACATGTGCTCGTCGATGATCGCGCCCGGCGCCTTCATCCCCGAGGGCGCGGTGGAGGACGAGGGCGCCGACACGGCCGGCAGCCAGCTCCTGAGCTGCGTGGCCGAGGGCGGCGAGCCCGACATGCTGCCCGAGGGCTTCGGCGTGCTGCTCGAGACGGGGTCGAGCATCTCGTTCAACATGCACTACCACAAGGAGCCGGCCGAGGGATCGTCCGTCTGGAGCGACCCCGAGATCGCGTTCTGGGTCGCCGACGAGCCGGTCGAGCACCAGGTCATCAACGACACCCTCTACAACCGCGGGTTCGAGATTCCGCCCAACCACCCGAACTACCGCGTGGGGTCGTCGCGCGTCCTCGAGAAGGACACCCTGGTGCTGACCTACTGGCCGCACGCCCACCTGCGGGCCGTCGCCGCGCGCTACACCGCGTTCTACCCCGACGGCACCGAGGAGCTGCTGCTCGACGTGCCCCACTACGACCAGAGCTGGCAGGTGACCTACAAGTACAAGGAGCCGAAGCTGCTGCCCAAGGGCACCCGCATCGACGTCGACTTCTGGTACGACAACACCGCGGAGCGCGCCTCGCGGCGCAGCTTCGACCCGAACCGCTTCGTCGGCTACGGGCCGCGGACCGACGACGAGATGTCGCTCGGGTTCATCGGCTACGCCGAGGTCGACGAGCCCGCGGCGATGCCGACCACCGACAACGACTGACGCCGGCGCTTGACGCGGCGTGGCTTCATGGCGGGGGCGGGGCTCGTTGGTCCCGCCCTCGCTTTTTCTGCGGGGGGACATCGCGATTCTGCGGGCCCTGCGCGCTCTGCGTTGACAGCGGGCTCCGCGGGGAACAACGGGTTCCAGCGCGAACATCGGAACCGGGCGAACAACGGGTTCCGCGGAAAACCACCGGTTCCGCGGGGAACATCGGAACCGGGCGACCAGAGGGAACAACGGGTTCCAGAGGGGACAACGGGTTCCAGAGGGAACAACGGGTTCCGGGAAACAACGAATTCTGCGGGGAATATCGCCATGGCGACCATCGGTGACAACCATCCTGCCGGCCCCGGCCGGCGCAGCCTCCCGTCCATGCGCCTGGTCCCGCTCGCCGTCGCCTGCGGCCTGACCGCCCTGGCGGGGGTGCACGCCGGCGCCCAGACACCGCCGCCCACCGAGGAGGCGGACGGGCTCGTGCACGCCTCGCTGGTGCTCGAGGGACAGGAGATCGACGTCGCGTTCCCGCCCGACCTCGCCGCGACCGGCCCCGCCTACGCGGAGCTGCTGGCGGGCAAGGCGGTGCGCCTCGGGACCTTCCAGGGGCATCGCGCCCTGCGGATCGGAACCCTCGAGGCAGACCTCGAGGCGCTGGCCGCGGAGCGGGCCGCGGCGGCGGCACGGGTCGCGGCCGAGGCCCGGCGAGCCGCCGCGGGGCAGGAGGAGCCGGCCGAGGACGAGGCCACGGAGCAGTCGGACGAGTCCGGGGCCGACGCCGCACCGGAACCGGCCGAGCCGCCCGATCCCGAGCTGTGGATCGCGCGGGACGCGGAGGGCTGGCGCCTGGAAGTCCGTACCACCGGCGATGCCGAAGGCGACGGCGGGACCGTCAGCGTCGTGCCCCTGCACCACACGGAAACCGCCGCCGCGTCACCGGTCTTCTCCGCCTCGGTGCACGCCACCGCGGCCGAGACGGGCCGGCTGGAGCTGCGCTGGGGGCGCCAGGCGTGGAGCAGCGACTTCCGCTTCGACGAGCTGCCGCCGCCGCCCCGCCGCCCCCGGGTCTCGGGCCGCGGCACCCCCCGCGAGGCCGCGGACGACAACACCCGCATCGCCCGCAACAACATGCTCAACGAGCGCAACGAGACCGCGATGGTGCTGCCCGACGGGGCGCGCATCTCGATGCTCTACTGGAAGGGCATCGACGTCGAGGACGAGGACTATCCCACCCTGGCCGACACCCCCAACGGGGCGGTCGTCCAGATGATCCGCGCCCCCGTCCTCCGCCTCAAGTCCGACGTCTCGCTGCGCTTCGGCGACGCCGACGTCCCCACCGGCAACCTCGCCCCCGGTTTCGCCGGAGCCTACGGCGTCTGGCTTCGCCGCGACGGGGCGGGCTGGCGCTTCGTGTTCAACCACGAGCCCGACTCCTGGGGCACGCAGCACGACCCGGACTTCGACGCGGCGGAGACCCCCGTCGAGTACTCGCGCGCCGCCGGCTCGTTCCGGCCCCTGGGCGCCACCCTCGTCCCGACCGGGCACGACCGGGGCCGCCTCGTCGTCCACTGGGGCCCCCACGAGTGGGCCGCCGACTTCACCGCCGTCCGCTGAGCACCAAGCCGGACCGTCTCTCCTGCACCAGCCCCCGGCGGTGCTCGACGCCGACGTGAGCCGGCGTCCCTTGGCTCGGCCCGGATCCGGACCAGCAGCGGGCCGCCGCCCCCCGATCGTGCGAATCGTTCGATAGGATCGCAGGATTTGCACGATCCCACCGCGGGAGGTCTTCGAGCTCGTGGTCGGCGCGTCGCGCTGGACGGGGCGCCGTGCAGCCCTGCGCGCTTCTGCTCGCGACCCGACCGCTACCTGCCGTACAGTCTGAATCCCTGAGGCGCGTGGACGGGTGAGTCCGGCGACGGAAACCGGCCGGCTACGCGGACCCGATGCTCGCGGGTGGCGCAAGTGGCCCGCGGGGGGGCATTTCGCCACCGGGTGCCAGCCCGGAGAGCCGTCGCCTACGGCTCCGCCTCACCGCCCAACCAACCCTGCTAGTGTCCCGGCCGTGAAGTTCGTGAAAAGCTCTGAATCGCGGTAAATGTCTGTAAACACAGGACAAGTGACGCGCAAGAACGTTCCACGAACCACGGTTCAGGACACTACGAGTCGGCCCCGTTCTACGGCGCAGACACCTAGAACCGGAACAACCGGTTGAACTTGACGACGAAGCCGCGGTTGCGGAGGTCGAGGCCCCGGTCGGGGCGGAAGCCGTTGGTGACGTCGCGGTCGTCGGTGTAGACCACGAACAGCTCGCTGCCGGGGCTGTACTCCCAGCGCAGGCGCAGGTTGCTGCTGAACGAGTTGTCGGCCGAGTTGTACTGCAGCAGGCCGCTGAAGAACATCCGGGGGTTGAACGCGTAGTTCACCCGGGTGACTGCCAGGTTCGACTGGAACGTCCCGTACGGCGTGTCGATCCAGTTGAACGACACCGTCGGCTCGATCGACATCTGCGGCAGCACCCCGATGCGGCCCTGGCTCAGCAGGAGGCTGGTCAGCTCGCCCCCGAAGTAGTCGCCCCGCCTCAGCGCCACCTGACCGTTGATGCGCCGCTGCTGCCCGATGGAGTACGCCACCTGGTAGTCGGCAAAGCTGTAGGCCCCGACCGGAATCGAGAACTCGGCCCCGGGCGGCGTGAACGGCTCCAGGAGCAGCTCGTAGTTGTCGGTCGCCGAGAACGTCAACTGGTCGCTCGACTCGAACTCGGTCTGGAACGACACGAGGCGCTGGCGGGTCTCGAGCTGCGTCTCGTCGGCCAGCAGGATGTAGTCGACGGCCCCGTCCAGGCTGAACTGACGCACGCTCTCGATCGACGCAGGACGCGGGCTGAACCGCCCGGAAACGTACGTGCGCCGGAAGTTGTCGCGCCGGAGGAAGCCCACCTCGGGCAGGAAGTTGTCCTCGACCAGCAGGTGATCCACCTGCACGCCGTAGCGGTCGGCCGCGTACTCGAACTTGCCCTGGTAGCTGGTGTCCCTGCCCTCGTACTCGGGGCTCGGCACCTGGGTCTTGGCGAAGTAGCTGATGAGGCTGACGTTCTCGAAGAACGCGAAGGTGCCGTCGACCCCGTAGGCCTGGCTCGCCCCCGGGGCCACCCGCGACACCGACCGGTTGGTGAACATCCCCCCCACCGAGCTGCGGCGGAGGATGTCGCGGCGCAGCCGCACCACCGTGAAGTTGGTCGGCTCCGAGGCCGAGACCACCTCGTCGCCGGCGTGGATGTTCAGCGCCCCGACGTCGAACTGCCCCACCTTCCCCGTCACCCGCGCGCCGCCGACGATGGGGATCACGCGGCCCCGCTCGAGCCCGATCTTCCGGCTGTAGAAGAGCTGCGGCACGTTCACGTCGCCGAAGACCCCGCCCACCGGACCGCCTCCCGGTCCGCCGAACCGGCCGGTGACGCCGCCCCTCGCGAAGCCGAAGATGCCCCGCCCCTCCAGGAAGAACTCGCGCTTCTCGGGGAAGAACAGCGGGAACCGCGTCAGGTTGACCTGACGCTCGTCCACCTCCACCTGCGCGAAGTCGGTGTTGTAGGTGAAGTCCGCCGTGAGGTTCTCGGTGATGCCGTACTTGACGTCGATGCCCCCGGCGCCGCTCCTTTCGTTGTTCACCACCGGGTTCGCGGTCAGGTCGGTCGAGATGCCCCCGATGCCGTACGGCTTGACCTCGATGTTGCGACTCGCCGGGGGCGGCTCGAGGCCGACGAGGGTGCCCGCGGCCGAGACCCGGAAGATGCCGGCCGAGCCGCTGCCGCCGCCGGCCGAGATGGGCAGCCGGGTCAGGTACACCCACTCGTTCTTGCGCCGGATGGCGCGGCGGAGCTGGATGCCCCAGATGTGGGGCGGCTCGGAGCGGTAGCGCAGGGTCTTGAAGGGGATCTCCATCTCGACCGTCCAGCCGCCGGGGAAGCGGCCGGTGCGCACGTCCCACACCGGGTTCCAGTCGGAGTTGGGGTTGCCCTCGTTCGTGAACTGCTGGTCGGCGCGGGCCCCCAGCGGGTTCGTGTAGAAGTTGAAGCCGTTGCGGCGGTCGTAGAAGGTGTCGAAGAAGGCCGTGAACGTGTCGTTCTGGCGGAGCTGGCTGGTGTCGCGGCGCATCTCGTTGGCGACCCACTGGCTCTCGGGGGCCGAGTCCCAGACCCGGGCGGAGACGTAGACGTTGGTCTCGTCGAAGAGGATCCACGCCTCGGTCCGCTCCGTCGCCGGGGCGCCGATGTCGGGCACCTGCTGGATGAACCCGGTGATCGGGGACACCGTCTCGTAGACCGGCTCGTCGAGCACCCCGTCGAGCCGGATGCCCTCGGCCAGCCGGATCGCCCTGACGGTGGTCCGGCCCTCCTCGTCACGGTTCATGACCTCGGGCGCGACCGGCGCCGCGGGGCCGTCGATGAGCGACGAGAGCGACGCGGCGGCGCCGGCCAGGAAGCCGCCGGGGGCCACGGCGCCGGCCGCGCTCGCCGGGACCGCCGCCGCCGCGGGCGCCGGGGCCGCTGACGCCGGGGTCCCTGACGCCGGGGCCGGCCGCCCCGCGAAGGGGGCGCCGGAGGCCGCCCGAGCCTCGCCGAAGCCGGGGGCGGCCGCGGGCCGGTCCGGAGGCGACAGCGGCCTCCCGGGCGAACCGGCCCGGCCCGACGGTACCGTCCCCACGGAAGGGGCGGCGCCGGCGGGCGGCGCGATCACGCCGGCCGCCGGATTCCCCCTGGGGGCGCCCGCGTCTCCGACCGGCGCCTCGGGCTCAGTCAGAGCGACCACGAGGCGGTCCTGCAGGTCGAACAGGTCCGGCGAGGCGCCGTCGACGATGGCGGAACGCACGACGTCGCCGCCGGCCACCGACACGACACGAGCGGTGATGCGAAGCTGACTCCCGAATCGCTGATAGGCGCCGACGAGCACGAACGGGACGCCGAGAGCACGACCGACCTCGGCGGCCTCGTGGGCCGAGACCGGCCCTTCCGGCGGCGTGTCCGCCGCCGCCGCGCCGTGCTGTACGACGACCGCGCTCCCGGCGGGGAACCCCGCCACCACGGCCTCGGCGATGCCCCGGCCCATCCAGTCGTCGACCGGACTTGCCGTCAGGTTGGTGAACGGCACGACGGCCACGGTCCCCGCCAGCGGAACGGCGGACGAGACCGCGGCGCGCTGCGCCGGCGCCGGGGTCGCCGCCAGCGCCACCCCCACCAGCACTGCCCATGCCGGGGCCACCCGATTCACGCCTCTCGCTCCCACGTTCACCAGCCCCTCGTCAGTGCGGACCGCAGCTGCGGCGGCACGGGCAACAGGCGCCGCTGCGTTCGACGCGCGCCGTGCTCCTTGACGGCCGTGGTTCCGCGGAGTTGCCCGATCCACCGCGAGCTTCCCCGATCCGCTCGCTCGTCGCGCCCTGTCAGCCGGCGCGTTGGAGCCGCGGGGGCTCCCGGCTTGCGGCGCGGAATCCAGACCACGGGATGCCGATCCCCCTCCATCCCCCTCGAGCTGCTCGCCACGAGCGCGGCACGACCCCCGAGGCCCAAGCCAAGCCGGACCGCGGCTCGCCACCGGCTACAATTCCGACATCCTCGGCGCGATGATCGAGGGAGGCCCGGGCCAGACCCGGCCGCGGTTCGCCACGGACACCCGACTCAATAGGATACGTCGAATTCCGTCGGCCGTTTACCGGACCGCGGACCGGCGGCGGCGCCTGACGCTATAATCCATCCCGTTCAGCGGCTCGACGGCCACGGCTTGAGATGCCCCGGAGGGGCCGCGGAGGATCTGGGAATGGCTTCATCACGACGACGCTTCCTGATGCACGCCGCCGCCATGGGCGGCGCCGCCCTGGCCCGGCCGGCCTCGACCCTGGCAGAGTCCGAGGGCGCCCCGCACACCGGCTCCGAGACCTTCTCTCCTCCGGAGCTCCTGACCCGCCAGGCCGTCCGCAACCGGGCGGCGGCAGTGCGGGCCGGGCGGGCGCCGGCGCCACCGGCGCCCGCCGCGGCAACGGCCCAGACCGAGGCCGACTACGCCGCGATGTACCGCGACCGGCGCAACTGGGGCCGCTGGGGCGACGACGACCAGGTGGGGGCCATCAACCTCATCACCGCCGAGAAGCGCGCCGCCGCCGCCGGCCTCGTGCGCACCGGCCGCACCGTCTCGCTCAGCCGCGTCTTCGAGCCGCCGCAGCACTTCATCACCAAGGACTCGCTCGGCGGGAACGGCGGCTACGTCATGGACTACCTGGGCTTCATCTACCACGGCGCCACCGTGACCCACATCGACGCCCTCTGCCACATCTGGGACGAGGACGGCATGTGGCAGGGCCGCGACCCCGATGTCGAGATCACCACCCAGGGCGCCCACTTCGGCGACATCACCCACTGGAACCGGGGCGTCATCACCAAGGGCGTCCTCATCGACGTGCCCCGCCACCGCGGCGAGCCCCACGTGACGGCGGACCGACCGGTCCGCGGCGACGAGCTCGAGGCCATCGCGGCCGCGCAGGGAGTCACCGTCGACGCGGGCGACGCCCTCCTCGTGCACAGCGGCTGGGCGTCGTACATGCAGAGCGGCGACGACGGCAGCCAGGGGCGCCCCGGCCTGCACCCGAGCTGCGCCGAGTTCATCCGCGACCACGACGTCGCCCTGCTCGGCTGGGACCTCATGGACGCCCGCATGGGCGGCTCCGGCCTGCCGTGGCCGGTGCACGGGGTGCTCTTCAACTTCGGCGTCGCCCTGCTCGACAACGCGCGGCTCGAGCCCATCGCCGACGCCTGCGCCGAAGAGGGCCGGCACGAGTTCATGTTCATGCTGCTGCCCCTCAACGTCGCGCGCGGCACCGGCAGCCCCGCGAACCCGATCGCGATGTTCTGATCGCGGGTGGAGCCGAAACCCGGGGAGGACGGCCGGACGCCCGCGCGACAGCGTCGAAGCGGCGATTGGGTTCCACCAGCCGGGAGCCTGCGCCGTAGGGCAGCGCGGACTCCCGGAGGGTTGGTTGGGCGCCCGGCGGAACCGTCAGGCGACGATGGGCGGGCCAGGCGGCGCTGCTCAGTCCACGCAAATCGCAGCGGCGGAGGAGGACCAAGCTCTCACCACGGGCTCCCGGACGCCGGAACGTGCCGGCCGCGGACGCCTCGATTGGGGCCGCCACGGCGGAGGAAGCTGGATACGTCGATGACAGACTGGAGAGCGGACCCGGAACGACGCAGGGCAGCAGGCAGCCGACCCGAAGCCGCGACACGACCGGTTCTTCGCCTGATTTCCGCCCTCGCGCTGGCCGGCTGGGCCGCCGCGTGCGGCGCGCCGGGCGGCGACGGCGCCGGCGGCGACTACCTGTCGCCGAACCTGCGCGCCGCCGTCGAGCAGCTCAAGGCCGACGTCGCGGCGAGCCCGACCGACGAGGCGACCATCGCGGAGCGCGCGCGCCTTTTCGACGAGTGGGTCGACGCCTACGCCCTCGGCGGCGGTGAGGTCGGGCTGGAGGGCCCGCGCGTGCGGCTGCAGTCGACCCTGCCTCCGACCGGTCAGGCGGCCCTCGCCCAGGGCGCGGTCATCGACCGGCTCGTCCGCCAGTTCACCCTGCACGACGAGCCCGGCGCCCTCGGCGAGCTCGCGGCCGAGTCGCTCGGGCCGTTCGAGGCCCGCAGCCACCAGACCATCCGCCAGACGTGGACGGCGGGGACGCGCGCGGTGGAGACCGACGGCGGCTTCTGGGTGGCCCGGCACTTCAACATGAACTACGGCCCCTTCCAGACCGACGACCCCGCCGGCGAGGGGTACGTGACCATCGCCACCAGCGACGGCGACGCCGAGTTCCAGCCCGACGTGTACATGGCGCGCGGCCCCCACGGCGGGTTCCGGGCGCCCGAGCCGGCCCTCGTCTTCCGGCTCGGGGCGGGCCGGCTCGACCCCGGCGAGACGGTCACCATCACCTACGGCGACACCAGCGGCGGCGGCCCGGGGCTGCTCATGACCGGCACGTCGAGCGCGCGCATGCCCCTGCCCCTCTACGTCGACCTCGACGCGTCGGGCGAGTGGCGGCCGCTGCCCATCCTGCCCTTCGTCGTCAGCGGCACGCGGGTGGCCGGCGTGCACGGCTTCGCCCCCAGCATCGTCGAGCCGGGCGAGCCGTTCGAGCTGTCGGTGCGGGCCGAGGACGCGTTCTTCAACCGCGCCACCGGCGACATCCCCGCCTTCGAGGTGCTGGTCGACGGCGACGTGCGCGCCACCACCCCCGCCGGCACGGAGGCCATCACCCTGGTGCCGCTGACGCTGGACGAGCCGGGACCGCACTGGATCACCCTCCGCTCGGAGGACCGGGAGATCACCGGCGACGCCAACCCGGTCCTCGTCGTCGAGAATCCCGAGCGGCGCATCTTCTGGGGCGACACCCACGGCCACTCGGGCTACGCCGAGGGCATCGGCACCATCGACTTCTTCATGACCTTCGCGCGCGACGACGCCCGGCTCGACTTCGTCACCCACTCCGAACACGACGTCTGGCTCGACGACGCCGAGTGGGAGCTGTCGAAGAACGCGGTGGAGGCGTTCGACGACCCCGGCCGGTTCATCCCCTATCTCGGCTGGGAGTGGACGCGGCCGGCCCGGTTCGGCGGCCACCACAACGTGCTCTACCGCGACACCACCGACCGCACGCCGGTGTCCGCCGTCGAGTACCCCACCCTGTCCGAGCTCTACCAGGGCCTGCACGCGCGCTACGACCCCGACGACGTCCTCGTCATCCCCCACGCCCACAACCCCGGCGACTACCGCCAGTCGGACCCGCAGCTCGAGCCGCTCATCGAGATGATGTCCATGCACGGCACCTTCAACTGGTTCGTCCGGCAGTACCTGTCGCACGGCCACCGGGTGGGCCTCATCGCGGCGTCCGACGACCACCTCTCGCACCCCGGCTACTCCGCCCCGAACCGCGACTCGCTCGCCCAGCGCGGCGGCCTCGGCGCGGTCATGGCCCCCGAGCGCTCGCGCGACGCCATCTTCGACGCCATGAAGCAGCGGCGCACCTATGCGACGACCGGCGACCGCATCATCCTCGACGTCACCGTCAACGGCACCGCGATGGGGCAGGAGACCGAGTACGCCGAGGTCCGCGAGGTCGAGGGCCGGGTCGTCGGCACCGCGCCCATCCGGTCGGTCGAGCTGCTGAAGAACGACGAGGTCATCTGGAGCGAGGAGTACGCGGTGGGCCGCGGCCGGCCCGCCGACACCGAGCAGTGGCTGCTCTCGTTCTCGTCCGGCGAGACCCCCGTCCACCCCGGCGACGCCCCGCGCGGGTGGCGCCACTGGCGCGGCGAGGTGCGGGTCAGCGGGGCCAACGTCGTCGGCGTCGCCGCCACCGACTTCGTCAACCCGACCACCCAGCTCCTCGAGCGGACCGCCAACGGCGCCCGCTTCGCCACCCACACCCGCGGCGACAGCAGCTCGCTGCGGCTCACCCTGTCGGGCATCCGCCCCAGCGTGGCCGTCACCGTCGACCTCGAGGAGACCACCGAGACCGGCTCGGCCCCGCCCTTCTACCGGCCCCGCGCGGTCATCCCCGCCAGCCGGGTGCGGATGACCCTCAACGCCGGCGGCATCGATCGCGCGATGCCCATCGACGACTACCCCGACGACCGCATCACCCTGCGCCGCCTCATCCGCAACGGCCCGCGCGACGTCAGCTTCAGCTATACGGACGAGGACACCCCGCGGCAGGGCGACTACTACTACGTGCGGGTGCGGCAGGTGAACGACGCCATGGCGTGGTCGAGCCCCGTCTGGGTGGGGGGGTATCCGTCGCGGTAGGCAGCCCGGCGCGGTAGATTCGGATCGTGGCGAGTGCCGACCGGTTGACGGTCATCGACATCGGCGCCAGCGTCGTGCCCTGGAGGAACGGAATCGCCGGCTGCACGTCGAACTGCTCCTCGGCGGACAGCGGGCGCCACTGGTCGCGCGGAATCGGCACGATGCGGCCGTCCCGGATCGTCGCGCGGGGCGCCTCCGTCGGGGAGAACGCGGTGTATCTCGGGCCTCCGTCCCGCATGACGACGTCATGGCCGTCCGCTGCGCTCTGTCGGGACGCCCCTACATGGAGATGCGGCGGGAAGAGATCGCGCGGCTGTGTCGAGACCGGATTGCGTCGGCCCGAGCCGCCGGCGCCACGTGGGAACAGATCGGCGCCGCCCTCGGCATGACCCGACAGGCCGCGCGAGAGTTCTTCACCCGCGATGCCCGTACCGCGGTCGCCGACGACACCGGCGCACGCCAGCCCTCGCTCGGCGAGAACGAGGCCATCGAACTGGCGGCAGGAGAGGTGCGGGCGGTTCGACGCCAGCGTGGCCGCAGGTGAGCATGTCGGCGTGAGAGTCGTCGTCGATGCCAACGTATTCGTGTCGGCCGCGATCCACAACGGACCGTCAACCCGGATCGTCGACGCATGGCTGGGGCATGATGCCTTCGAGGTGTTGGCGTGTCCCAGGAGGTGTTGGCGTGTCCCAGGTTGCTGGCGGAGATTCGGGAAGTCCTGACGGAACGTCCGCGGCTGCGCCGTTGGATCGAGCGCCCGGTTGCCGAGCTCTTCGTCGACCGACTCGCCGCGACCATGGAACTGGTGCCGGATCCCGACGACGTTGCATCCCATACGCGTGATCGGGGTGATGACTACCTGATAGCTTGCTCGTGTTCATCGAGCCGCGTTCATCGTCTCCGGCGATCGCGACTTGATCGAGTGGAGGCCACAGCGCCCACGAGTTCTCACGCCCGCCGAGTTCGTCGACCTTATCCCGTGAGCGGGATTCCGTCGGCCGTTCGTAGACGGTTTCGCGCCCACTGGAGGTGGCCTACCACGGCGACCAAGCGCGATGGCTGGTCACCGATACCAATGACCGTCGTGGCGACCGAGACAATCCAGGAGGCGTCTTCGAGCGCCTTGGGCGAGGGCGCCAGAGGTCCGCATGTCGCCGGCTCGCCGCTTGAACGAGCTCAACTCCGCGCGCGGCCGGGTCGATTCCGCCGTCGCGCCACCGCTGGCCTTCCACCAGCCACAGATCCTGACGCTGTGTCAGATTCTGACAGCACGTGCGCTATCATCCGTTCGCCAAGCCGTCGACCGTTGCGCCCGAGCAACCATCGGTATCTCCGTTCTCGCTCGCGACGCGAAGGCGGTGCTCGTTTGCTTGACTGGATGCTGACATGACCCAAAGCCAGAGGATCCCGCTCCCGAGCGGCCTCCCAAAACGGTTCCTGGATGGCCAGCCCGGGTTCCAGCGACTGCGCAAGTTTCTGGAGATTCCCAACGTCAAGGCCGTGGAGGCCGTGTTCGACGCCGTCAAAGACGCCGTTCCGCGCGTGCCCGGGAAGCCCCGTGGGGCAGAACGACGCCGCATGGCGCTCACGGCGTACTACGAGAATCCGGAGTCGCGTCGCGAGCTCTGGCGGCAGGCGCTGGCCCCCCCGCTCCCGGCCGCCGCTCGCCGCCAGCCGCTGCCTTCGCTCGAATTCATCGCCCTGCAGCGCCATGACGCCGAGTTTCGTGAAAGGGAAGTCGACATCGCCACCGTCGAGGATGTACTTCGTGAGTTCCCTGATGTCGTTGAGTCCGTCGCCGATGCGCCCGACTGGCAGCGCCCGGCGCTCGCGGCCTTGCCAGCCCTGCATCGAGACATCGCCGAGTGGAACGACCTGGGCGAAGATCGCCGCGAGGCGGTGATGCCCGCGTTGTTCGCAGCGGCCACCGTTCTCGATGACGTCCGACTTCTGCAATGGGCCACCCGTGGTGTCGACGCCCTCGCTGACGAATTCGCGCCGCTGCTGAAGGACCAGCCCGAGGAGTCCCCCAGTCAAGAGGACGACGTCATCCGCCGGTGGCGGGAGGCCTGCGACAAGATCGCCGCCACCGCACGGACCCTCGGCGCGGACCCACCCCAACCCGAACTCCTGTCCGATCTGTCGCGACAGATGGACTCGCTCTCCGACCTCCGCGCACCGCTCGTCCGCGCTCTCGAGCGATCCTCTCCCGAGAAGCTGCTGCAACGCGTCGTCGACCTCCTGGCGAGGCTGACCGAGAGCGGTGACTCGCCCACCGCAGGGTTGACGGATCGGATAGCCGCCCAGTGGCGGTCGGCGTACTCGCCCGGAACCGATCTGGACATCGAGTCTCTCCGTACGGACGTAGAGCGTCTCGAGACCGAGCTGGAGACTGCGCTCGATGCGTGGCGGGAAGGATGTCGCCACCGGAAGGAGATCGACGAACGATACCGGGACGCACAACGGCGCGCGGAGCAAGAGAACGACGCGCTCCAGCGCCTCGATGCCCAGGATCGCGAGGCCGAACTTCAGGAAGAGCTCGGTCGCGCGGCCGCGGAGATCCGGAGCGCGCGCGACCACGTCTTCCAGGTGGTCGGACCGGACGCCCAGACGTTCGACCCACGTCGTGACTACCGGGACGACCACGCGCACACGCCCCCCGAATCGCCCGACCCCGACGATGAGCCCACGGCAGGGCCGCCCGACGACACGCCCGCCGGCACGGAAGACACTGCGGCAGCGGGAACTCACGGTACCACCGAACCGGCAGCGGCTACTCCCAGTACCGACGCCGGCGCCGCCACGTCGGTCGACGACACCCCCTCCCCGAGCGTCGAGTCCCCGCCCGACTCCGCGTCGCCGGGCGCCCAGACACCGAGCGCGGAAGACGGGCCACCTGATCGCCTCCCGGTCGTCGACCGTCGGCAGGCATCCGCCGCCGACGGGTTGTGGCGAACGCTCGGGGCCGGCCGGCCCGGCATCGCCTATCACATCGCTCGACTGTGCGCCTCGCGCGACCACGCAACCCTCTCGCCGACGCTAGCCGACATCATCGCCGCGTCCATGCTCGCGCCTCACGTGCACTCGCCCGACAGCGAATCCGTACGGGACCTCCGCCCCATCCTCGAAGGCATCGACCCGACCGCATTGCTGCGCGACGAGCGGCGTCAACCGGAGCGAGACGCCGTCAGCCTGCTGCTCTTCAGCGCTACCCTGAGGCCGGCGCTCTTCGCGCCGACCACCGGCGCCCCGTCACTGCTCCGCGCTGTGAGCCTTTCCGACGACCTGAAGCCCATCTACGACCTCGCCACTCGCGTTGCCGAACACGCGGACCGCCTGCGGGGCGTCAGACTCCATGCCTCCATGTTCCGGTCGAGCCAGACCGGCACTTGGCAGAAGCAGTTCGATGCGCTCACAGCGCGCGTGCGCGCATGGCACGCCGGCGCGGATTCCAAGCGCAACATCTACGGTCCGGCGACCAAGGTGTGGCGTGACCTGTTCGGCCGCGACGGCCTCCTCGCGAAGTTGGTGAGGCTCATCTCCGATTCCGACACGTCCTTTCGCTCTGATGTCGAGGCCATTCACAAGCAGATCAGTGATCAGCGGACGTTCAACCAGCTCGTTCACCGCTCCGACCAAAGGGGTATCAAGCGCATTCCGATCCAGGGCCTCGCGCTCAAGCAGATGTGGAAGGACGTTCAGCCCGCCGTCGACTTGTCCGGTCAGTGGCTTTCCTTGATGGATACTCGGCCGGACACCGCCGGATTCATCAGTCAGCGCATCGACGCGCTCCACAACGATCTGCAACGAGACGGCCGCAGAGCCAGCGAAGCGCTTCAGTCAGCCCTCGACACTTCTCCCGGGGCTGGTCCGCTCGCAGCCACAATGACCCACGCACGGAAGGCCCTCGACGATCTGCTCCGGCTCCTCGACCGCAACGCCGCGAGCACGGCACCGGGCCCGGGCGCGAACGTCCTTCGGTCGAGAGACCTGCTGTACGTCACGGACGTGGACGTCGACACCAGTTTCGATCCGGTTTCGATCGATGAGACCCCATTGCTCGACCGCCTGCTCACCACGACCACACACGCCCAGACGATGCGCGACGCCTTCCACGCCCGACTCGAACGGGGCGACTTCATCGGCGCCCGTCTCGCTCTCGACTTCCTAGAGACCGAAGAGGGTGCGGATGTCGACGAGTACATCGCATCCCTCACCCACCGCATCGACGACCGTCGCCGCACCCTGCGCAACGACCTGCAGAATACGCAGAAACGGCTCGAGCGCGCCTTCTGTCGAGGTCAGCTTCCGGCCGACGACCGCGACGCCATGGCGGCCGCACTCGCTGCACTCAGACAGGCCGCTGAGCCCTCCTCTTTGACACCTCCCCGTCTCGACGACGTGGAGGTCTTGACTGGATCGTCGCGACGACTTCGCGAAATCGACAACCGAATCGCAGCGTCCAGCCGCAACAGCCTCGAGAAGGTCAGCAGCCGCTTGCAGCATGTGCCGGACGACCGAATGGATGAGACGGCGAGGGCCATTGTTGACCGCGCGATTGAACAGGGGTACGTCCAGACAGCCCATGAGCAACTAGATCGTCTGGAGCGCGGGGAATCGGTCGAACCGCCGCCACCCGTCGAGGACCCGTTCTCCGAATTCACGTCGGTCGTGAAGGCCATAGAGGCCGCCCGCAAGACCACAGACATACCGACCATCATCCGCTGCTCCGCGGCGCGCGAGCGCGTCGCGGCCGTGCCGTTCGACCGACTGTCGGAAGAAGAAGCGCAATCGGCGTCGAGTTTCCTGCAGGCGTGGTATCAGACCGGCCGGAAGCGTTCGGTCGACACGGCGCAGCTTCGGGATTTGCTCGAGCGTCTTGGGTTCAGAGTGGGTACCGTCACTTCTCAATCAGGCTCCCAGGCCGCAGTCACCGCCGAGCCCATAGCGGACCGTGTCGTGTGCCCGTCCCGCCAGTTCGGATCCGAGGCGCACGGACGCTACCGTGTGCTCCTCAACTGGAATACCTCTGCCGTCGACTCCGTTTTCGGGTCCATCGGGATCGAGAGCGGCAACCCCGCGATCGTCCTGCACTTCGGTCGCCTGGGCGTCGACCGCGACGCGATACGGAAGCGGGCAACCCGCGAACACCGCCTGTTCCTCGTCGTCGACGAGTCCCTCGTTCTCTTCCTCGCCGGTCGTGGAGCGAATCGCTTGTCCGCGCTTTTTCGCTGCACGTTGCCGTACAGCGCCGCCGAACCGTACGCGACCACATCTGGCCTCGTGCCGCCGGAACTCTTCTACGGCCGCGACGCCGAGCGCCAAGCGATCATGGATCAGTCCGGCCGCTGCTTCATCTACGGCGGACGCCAGTTGGGCAAGACGGCGTTGTTGCGACGCGTCGAGCACGATTTCCGACGCACTCCGGACCACGTCGCCAAGTGGATAGACCTCAGGGTGAACGACATCGACAGGCCGCCGGACATCTGGCGGGTCCTCAAGCGCGAGCTCGAGCGTGAGCGGGTAATTCAGATGCCGAGCAGATTCGACCCCGAGAGCCAGCGTCAGGTCGACAATTTGATCGACCGGATCCGGCGATGGCTTCTCGATCGAACGGGACGCCGCTTGCTTCTTCTGCTCGACGAAGCCGACCATTTTCTCTACGTTGACGCCCGCAACGACTTCCGCGAGTCGTCACGCCTCAAGGGCCTCATGGACGACACGGATCGGCGCTTCAAGGCCGTCTTCGCCGGTCTCCACAACGTACTGCGCACGGTCCAGCAGGCCAATCACCCCCTTGCGCACCTGGGTGACCCGATCCGCGTCGGGGCCATGTTGAGCAACGGGGAATGGGAACAGGCTCAGATGCTGGTGCGCCAACCTCTTCAAGCCCTCGGTTGCCAGTTCGGTCGTGACGACTTGAGCACGCGGATTCTTGCCCACACCAACTACTACCCTTCCCTGATTCAGCTCTTCGGCGCTGAACTCATGCGCGGGCTTCGCGATTCGGACAAGCCATTCCCGTACGAACTATCCGACGACGACATCGACCGCGCACACGGTAGCGGAGACCTCGGTACGGCGATAGCGGAGCGCTTTCGCCTGACCTTGCAGCTCGACCCGCGTTACGAGGTGATTGCCTACGCTTTGGCCTACGACCTGAGGGAGAATTCAGCTTTCGGCGAAGGACGCCAAGGTCCCGCGATTCTCGACATGGCCCGTTCGTGGTGGCCGGACGGCTTCGCCCTGACCACCACCGAATTCAACATGCTGCTTCACGAAATGGAGGGGCTCGGGGTGCTGCGCCGCGTGAACTCGGGCTACACGTTGCGTAATCCGAACATCCTCGCGCTGCTAGGCAGCCGGCAGGAGATCGAAGACGCTCTTCTCAGCGTCCGGGACTTGCCTAAGCTGTACGCGCCCGCGTCTTTCCGAGCTCCCTATCCACAAGACCAACCGTCCAGCCCTCGGCGCGGCCCTCTGACCCGCGCGCAGGAATCACGCCTTCGACACGCCGGAGTGGCGGTGATCTGTGGGTGCCCCGCCGCCGGCCTGGAGGACGCGGGCGACTTCCTGTCTCAGCGTACTCAGGGGGAACTTCGTGAGTTTCGTCGGCTTGAGCCTCTTCGGAGCCGCGCGGAGTTCGACGATCGCCTCAAGAGACTGGAAGGCGTTCGCAACAGTGTGACCGTGGGCTTGGTGCCACCGTCGGTCGAATGGGATTGGTCGTGGATTGAGTCAGCCCGACGGTTCCTGGACCGGAAGGCTCGCGTAAAGACAGTCCAGCTTCGGGCAGCGTTCTTGGCGACGCCCGAACGCCTCTGGCACCTGTTGACCGAGGCCGACACGCCGTCGACGGACATGGTCGATTGGTTCGAGCTCGGGCCGTGCGACGAGCTCTTTCTCCAACGGTGGCTCGAGGACATTACCGTCCCGGGCAACGCGAGGGACCTTCTGGAGCTTTCGGGTGGGTGGCCGGCCGTGCTCGAGGTGTTTGCCAAGAAGAGGGCGAAGACCTGGCAAGCCCGGATGGACGCGCTCGTGCGCGATCTCAAGAAGCGCCCTGAGGCGCAGCTCCGAGACCGCTTCGGCCTGTCCGGCGAGGCGGCACTCGTGTTTCACGGCCTCGCCACAGCGGATGAACCGTTCGACGAGGCCAGCGTCGAACTAGTCGCGGACGAGGTTGGTCGTGATGTCGGCGAGGTTCAACGCCGGGTCCGGTGGGGCGAGCGTCTGCATCTGCTGCATCGGACTCAAGACGGTCGCTGGAAGCTCAATTCGTTGGTGAAGCGTCTACTCGAGGCGTACGATCCAGACTGATGGACATCTGGCACTTGCCGGGTCCTGTTGCCTTCATTCGCCGCGTCGAGCATGCACTGCGCGGCGGTGTCAGTGTGGTCGTGCGTTTTCCGCGGCAGACACTGGCCGGTTTCGGGGAACACGTCCGGTCGCGGCTCGAGGAGTCGTGGCGCTGCACCGTATATCGTCCCGAGCCGGCGAATCCACCCTTCGAGAACCTTCGCGAGCGCTTCGCGCCGAACCTGCCCAACGAGTGGAACCCGACTCTTCTCGACCTGTGCGAGCACGAGGACTTCCGGGGGCGCCTTATCTGGCTCGACGGCGTGGGCCGCATGGACGGGGAAGACTGCTCCGCCTGGAAGAAGTTCCTCGTGGACTACGCGCAAGCCTCCCGGAACGTGCCCGAATTCGAGCGGACCCTGTTCGTCGTCGTTCTCGAAGGCACGCCGCCGGCCGATCCCCCGCCAGAGGACGTCACGCTGAAGTGCTTCGATTGGCGCGGCGCCATCGACGAGATCGACCTGCTCCTGGCGGCACACGAGCGGTTGCGCAGCCGGGACGCCGGGGTCGTGATGCGTTCACTGCTCGCCGCGACCGTGGCGCATGTCGCGAGCTGGGATCCGGACTTGGCGGAGCGGCTGCTCGACGAGGGTTGCGACGCGATACTCGATCCCCTTGCCCTTCTGCAATCGGTCGCGAAAGAGAAGGGATGGACGTCCGACACCAGCGCTTGTTGGGAGCTCGGCACCGCATCGGGAAGCGGCGTGTCGCACGCGGCCCTGGCATCCCTGGAAGATCCGCCGAGAGACCTTCGGCGGCGCCTCTGGAACGCGCAGGCTTCGGTGCTCCTGCCGTCTATCGAAAGTTGGCGGTGGAACTTCCTCCTGGAGCACAGAGTGCTGCTCGCGCAGCATCTGGAACGTGAGGGCAGCCCCGCGGACGCGTTGGACCTCGACATCGGAGAACTCACGGGCATGGTGCAACGTCCAGGATTCGACACCGAGGTTCGACGGGACGTGCGACGAATGAGCCGGTGGCGAAACGAACTCGCGCACTTGAGACCGTTGCCCACGAACGCCGCGCGGCTGCTGGCCGGCCGGTAGGACGTGGCGGGGCTCGGTCGGGCGCCAGCATCCTCGCGAAGGCGCGTGATTGCTCGCGGAGCGACGGCAGCGCGGCGTGAGACGCCGGCCCCTTCGCGACCGCCCCAGGCCTCCAACGACTCGTCCCTCACCGCGCCGCCACGCGTGTCCACTTCCGGTCCGACCCCGCGCTCCCGAGCAGCGCCTCGATGAACAGCATGCCGCGCAGGCCATCGTCGACGGTCGGGAAGTCGAGGGCGAGCGGGTCGGGCTCGGCGCCGGCGAGGCGGGCCCGGATGGTGTCAGCGGCGTTGCGGTAGACGTTGGCGAAGGCCCCGAGGAACGCTTCGGGGTGCCCGGCCGGCAGGTGGGTGGCCCGCGCCGCGGCGGGGCTCTTCTCGGCGACGTAGCCCGAGCCGCGGGTCCAGATCTCGACCGGCCCGTCGTTCGACCGGACGCGGAGGGTGTTGGGGTTCTCCTGGTGCCACTCCAGCCCCTTCTCCTCGCCGTAGACGCGCAGCGTGAGGGCGTTTTCCTCCCCCACCGACACCTGGCTGGCGTGCAGGACCCCCCGCGCGCCCTTCTGGAAGCGCACCAGGACGTTGCCATCGTCGTCGAGGCGGCGCCCCCGGACGAAGGTCGTCAGGTCGGCGCACAGCTCGACGATGCGGAGGCCGGTGACGTACTCGGCGAGGTTCTCGGCGTGGGTGCCGATGTCGCCCATGC
This sequence comes from Vicinamibacterales bacterium, assembly GCA_965261285.1. Classification (GTDB taxonomy): domain Bacteria; phylum Acidobacteriota; class Vicinamibacteria; order Vicinamibacterales; family UBA8438; genus JAJEEA01. The sequence goes on from OZ253457.1 coordinate 3,177,774, forward strand.
AGCCGGCGCCCCCGCTGCGCCGGGGATCGGTGCGCCACTCGGCCTGCTTCATGCCGGTCCGCTCGAGGCGGGTGGCGAGCCAGCCCTGCGGGTACTCGACGACCACCTTGCGCAGGCGGCCGAGGTCGCCCGCACGCACGAGGTCGCGGGCCAGCTTCACCATCGGATAGCCGGTGTAGTTGTGGGTGAGGGCGAAGACGCGGCGGCTCTTGCGGACGATCTGGCGCAGCTCGCGCGCCTCGTCCACCGTGAACGTCATCGGCTTGTCGCAGACGACGTGGAACCCGGCCTCGAGGAACGCCTTGGCGACCGGGAAATGAACGTGGTTCGGGGTGACGACGGACACGAAGTCGATGCGGTCGCCGTCGGGAAGCGCGCGCTCGGCGTCGACCATGGCGGCGTAGGAGGCGTAGGCGCGGTCGGGGTCCAGCCCCAGCTCGGCCCCCTTCTGCCGCGACCGGGCGGCGTCGGACGCGAACGCCCCCGCCACCAGCTCCACGTCGCCGTCGATGCAGGCGGCCCGGCGGTGGACGTCGCCGATGAACGCCCCGGGGCCTCCCCCCACCATGCCCATGCGCAGCCGTCGTGCCGTGGTCGCCATGTCTGTCACTCCACCTGATGTCCGCCACCCGCGGGTTCGCAGAACAACTCTGCGGGCTGTTCTTTGGGTTCTCCGAGGCCGCTATGGCGATTCAGAGCCTTCGCGAACTTCACGGCCAGGACACTAGCCAACGTCCGTTGGTGCTTTCCTCTGGGTCGGCAAGCGACGGATGGCAAGTCCCCCGAACTCAACCACCTTCCCCGCCGTTCCTCGACCGCTGCGGCGTAGTCCCGGAAGGTCGCGGCCGTGGCCCCGCCGGTGGAGGCGCGGGCCGCTGCACGTGCGCGACCGGTGGAGAGCTGTAACCTCTCTTTTCGACCGAACGGTCGGTCTGAGGCTTCTTGCGTCCATTTGGCTTCGCCATTGTCACTGCCCTCCTGTACGAGACTCGGCATCTGTTGGTTCAAAATCCATGAAGACGATGGACTCGATGCTGTCCTTGTTGGTCAAGAGAATGCCGTGAACACCGAGATCAGTATACTCGTCGTCGTCCCCGATCCACGCCGGATCGCTGACGTAGAGCAATCCCTCGGTCGTATCATTCGAATAGTACTCCGGCCAGCCGAACAAACGACGGCCGTCGGTGAACGTGACCACGACATAGCGCCGCTGGTCGATGAAGATGTCAAGCCATGTGTTGATTCTCGCGGTACTCGAAGTGATCTTGATCTTCCGCAGCAACTTCATGTGGTAGTCGTTCGTGATCGAGAAACCGAGCAGAAGCGCCAGGACGACCGCCAACCCCATCGCCCAAGGGAGGAGCTCTGGGGTGACGACTGGTCGGTAGATTCCCGCGCTCGTCACCTCCAGATCGACCGCACTGCGACCGAAAGGAGTGAGGATGGCATAAATCACGAAACTCAAGACCAACGCTTCGATGATGTTCCCGATCCGATCCTTCGTTGAGCGTACCACGATCGCGTTCAGTACCGCCGACGCCAGAAAACCAGGCATCAGAAGCAGAAAAACGGCCAGCGTCTCACCGGATATATTCATGTGACTGCCGCTCCGAGTCCGATGCGGGAACCGCCGTTCGAATGCGCAGCCGTCGCGTGGCGGTCACCATTTCTACTCCTCGAACGCGGCGTCGAACGCCACCGCCGACGGCTCGAAGTCGGCGTCCTTGACGAACTCGCACGACTCGCGGGCCCCGTGCTCGCGGTCCATGCCCGAGTCCTCCCACTCGACCGAGAGCGGCCCCGCGTAGCCGATGCGGTTCAGGGCGCGGATGATCGCCTCGAAGTCGACGTCGCCGCGGCCGACCGAGCGGAAGTCCCAGCCCCGGTCGGCCGCCCCGAACGGCAGGTGGGACGAGAGCAGCCCGGTGCGCCCGTCGAGGGTGACGGCGGCGTCCTTCATGTGCACGTGGTAGATGCGGTCGGAGAACTCGTCGATGAACCGCGCCGGCTCCATCCCCTGCCACTGCAGGTGGCTGGGGTCGAAGTTGAAGCCGAACGCCTCGCGCCGGCCGACGGCGTCGAGGGCGCGCCGGGCGCTGACGATGTCGAACGCGATCTCGGTGGGGTGCACCTCGAGGGCGAACCGGACCCCGCACTCGTCGAACACGTCGAGAATGGGGTTCCAGAGCTCGGCGAAACGCCGGTAGCCGGCCTCGATGGTCGCCTCGGGCACCGGCGGGAACGAGTAGAGCAGGTGCCAGATGGGCGACCCCGTGAACCCGCACACGACCTTCAGCCCGAGGTTGCGGGCGGCGCGGGCGGTGTTCTTCATGGTGTCGACGGCCCACGCCCGCTTCGCCTCGGGGTCGCCGTGCACCGCCTCGGGGGCGAACGCGTCGGACCGGTCGTCGTTCGGGTCGCAGACGAGCTGGCCGGCGAGGTGGTGCGAGATCGCCCAGCAGCCCAGCCCGTGCTCGGCGAGCAGGGCGTGGCGCCCGTCGCAGTAGGCCTGGTCGACGGCGGCGCGGTCGACGTCGAGGTGGTCCCCCCAGCACGCCAGCTCCAGCCCGTCGAAACCGAACCCCTTCGCCTTCGGGGCCAGCTCGGCCAGCGGCAGGTCGGCCCATTGTCCCGTGAACAGCGTTACCTTTCGCGCCATCGTTCGCCTCGTCTCCTTCCGTCGCGGCGGGCCGGCCGTCTGCGCCGCCCGCTGCCCGCGCTTCGCCGGCGCCGATGCGCCGCCGATCTCCGTCCCGTCGCCGTCGGACCGCCGGGCGCCCGCCCCGGCGGGCACCGCGCGGCATTGTCATATCACAAGCGCCGCGCCTGGGCAGCCGGTGCCGGTAGAATCAACGCGCTTCACCGCGGGAGGGAGACCGCCTGATGAGGTTCGCCGCTCTGGACTGGGTCGTCGTCGGGGCGTACTTCGCGGCCCTGCTGGGCATCGCGGCGTGGGTCGCCCGCCGGCGCCAGCAGACCGCCGCCGACTACTTCCTCGCGGGCCGGCACGTCGGCTGGTTCGCCATCGGCGCGTCGCTGTTCGCCTCGAACATCGGCTCCGAGCACGTGGTCGGCCTCGCCGGCTCGGGGGCGAGCACCGGCATGGTGCTCGGGCACTACGAGCTGCACTCGTGGATCATCCTGCTGCTCGGCTGGGTGTTCGTGCCGTTCTACCTGCGCAGCGGCGTCTTCACGATGCCCGAGTTCCTCGAGCGCCGCTACGACGGCCGCAGCCGCTGGTTCCTGTCGGTGGTCATGCTGGTGGGCTACGTGCTCACCAAGGTGTCGGTGACCGTGTACGCGGGCGGCGTCATGCTGCAGGGGCTGATGGGCCTCGACTTCTGGACGGGGGCGGCGGCGGTGGTCGTGCTGACCGGCGTCTACACGGTGCTCGGGGGCCTGCGGGCGGTGGTCTACACGGAGGCGCTGCAGGCGTTCGTCCTCGTCGGGGGCGCGGCCGCGGTCACGGTCTTCGGGCTCGTCGAGATCGGCGGCTGGGGCGAGCTGCGGCTGGCGGTCGGGGACGACCTGTTCGACATGTGGAAGCCGATGGACGACCCCGAGTTCCCGTGGCTCGGCATGGTGCTGACCCCGCCCATCGTCGGCCTCTGGTACTGGTGCACCGACCAGTACATCGTGCAGCGGGTGCTGGCGGCCGAGGACGAGGCCACCGCCCGCCGGGGGGCCATCTGGGGGGCGTGGCTGAAGCTGTCGGCGGTGTTCCTCTTCATCGTGCCGGGGATGATCGCCCTCGGCCTCGCCAACCGCGGACGCCTCGACCTCGCCGAGGCCGACCAGGCCCTGCCGGTCCTCGTCAACGCGGTGCTGCCGGTGGGCCTGCGCGGCCTCGTCGCGGCGGGCCTGCTCGCGGCGCTGATGAGCTCGCTCGCCGCCGTCTTCAACTCGTGCTCGACCCTGTTCACGATGGACGTCTACCGCAAGGTCCGGCCGGAGGCGAGCGGGGCCGAGCTCGTGCGGGTGGGGCGCTGGGGCACCCTCGCCGTGGTCGCGCTCGGCATCGCGTGGATTCCCGTCATGCAGGTCCTCGCCACCGGCCTCTACACCTACCTGCAGAACGTGCAGGCGTACATCGCCCCGCCCATCGCGGCGGTGTTCCTGCTGGGGCTGCTGTGGAACCGGGTGAACGCGACCGGGGCCATCTGGACCCTGGTGGCGGGGTTCGTCCTCGGGATGGGGAAGCTGCTCCTCGAGCTGCGAGCCGACGCGCTCTCCGGTCCCCTTGGCTGGCTGGCCGGGGTGAACTTCCTCTACTTCGGCTTCGCCCTGTTCGTCGCCTGCGTGTTGCTGCTCACCGCGGTCAGCCTCGCCACCGAGCGGCCGGACCCGGCGCGCCTGAGGGGACTGACCTTCGGCGCCCCGGCGGAGGACGCCCGGCGGGAGCGGACCTGGACGACGGGAGATCTCGTGCAGTCGGCCGCCATCGTGCTGCTGGTGGCGGCGGTGCTGGTCTATTTCAGTTGATCCCGGGCGCGGCGGCACACCGCGGGTACCGCGGGTGACAAGCCGCGCGTCGCCGGATTATCCTTGGTCCCGCAATCCGCCCTGACGTGATCCGCCGACGATGGAGAGTGCCATGAGCTTGTCGAGACGCCGCTTCCTCCAGACCTCCGCCACCGGCGCCGTGGGCGCGAGCGCCGCCCTGTGGACGCCGCCCGCCTACGCCGCGGGTCGCCAGGCGACCGCCCCGAGCGACCGCATCGTCATCGGCGCCATCGGCGTCAACGGCATGGGGTTCTCGAACGTGCGGTCGCTGCTGCGGCAGCCGGGCGTCGAATGCGCCGCCCTGTGCGACGTCGACGAGAGCGTGCTCGAGCGCCGGGCCGGCGACCTCGAGGCGATGGGCGGCAAGCGGCCGGCCCTCTACGCCGACCACCGGGCGCTGCTCGAGAACGGCGACCTCGACGCGGTGGTCATCGGCACCCCCGACCACTGGCACTGCCTGCAGATGGTAGAGGCATGCGCGGCCGGCAAGGACGTCTACGTGGAGAAGCCGCTGGCCAACTCGATCTACGAGTGCCAGGTCATGACCACCGCGGCGCGCCACTACGGCCGGGTCGTGCAGTGCGGGCAGTGGCAGCGCAGCGGCCCGCACTGGACCGAGGCCATCGAGTTCGTGCACGGCGGAGCGCTCGGCCGCATCCGTAGCGTGCGGGCGTGGGCGTACATGAACTGGCTGCCCCCGGTGCCCGACGTGCCCGACAGCGAGCCGCCCGAGGGCGTCGACTACGACCGTTGGCTCGGCCCCGCCCCGAATCGGCCGTTCAACCCCAACCGGTTCCACTTCAACTTCCGGTGGTTCTGGGACTACGCGGGCGGCCTGATGACCGACTGGGGGGTCCACATCATCGACATCGTGCTCTGGGGCATGCAGGCCGAGGCGCCGCGCAGCGTGGTCGCGAGCGGCGGCAAGTTCGCCTATCCCGACGACGACCAGGAGACGCCCGACACGATGACCGCCCTCTACGAGTTCGACGACTTCCTGATGACCTGGGAGCACGCCACGGGCATCGAGCTCGGGCCGTTCCAGCGGGCGCACGGGGTGGCGTTCGTCGGCAACAACGGCACCCTGGTCGTCGACCGCGGGGGCTGGGAGCTCTACCCCGAGGAGAAACTCGAGAACCGGCGGCCCGTCGGCTACAAGATGCCGGGGCGGCCGCCCGTCGTGGCCAACCCGGCCCAGCGGGGGCTCGACCAGCACACCGAGAACTTCATCGCGTGCATGCGCTCGCGCGAGCAGCCCGTCTGCAACGCCGACGTCGCGAGCCTCGCCGCCGTGAACGCCCATCTCGGGAACATCGCGTTCCGCACCGGCGGCAAGGTCGTTTGGGACGCCAAGAAGCAGATGTTCGAGGGCGAGGCCGACAGCGCCGCCAACAAGATGCTGCGGACGCCGTACCGCGCGCCCTGGACGCTGCCGCAGGTGTAGTCCATCGAGGCGACCGACGACATGCCGCGCGCCAGGAGTCTGACGAAGCACGAAGCGTAGACCGATGAGTCGTGCGAGGAACGGTGGAACGGAATCCGTGCGGAACACAAGCGCTGATGGAGAGAGGACCCAACCATGCTGCGTGACAGAAGGTCCATGGCCGGCGGGCTGATCTTGTCGGTACTCTTGGCCGCCGCGTCCGCGTCCGGCCAGGAGCTGCCGCCCCCCGAGAAGACCGAGGTCTGGAAGCCGGTGCCCGCCACCGTGGACCCGGGCCGCCCCGGCCGCCCGCCGGCCGACGCCATCGTCCTGTTCGACGGCAAGGACCTGTCCGAGTGGCGGGGCCGCGACGGCGAGCCCGAGTGGAAGATGGCCGACGGCGCCATGACCGTGGTTCCCGGCGCCGGCAACCTGACCACGAAGCGCGGGTTCGGCGACGTGCAGCTCCACGTCGAGTGGCGCACTCCCGCCGAGATCGTCGGCGAAAGCCAGGGCCGGGGCAACAGCGGCGTGTTCCTGATGGGCTTGTACGAGGTGCAGGTGCTCGACTCGTGGCAGAACCCCACCTACGTCAACGGGCAGGCGGCCAGCGTCTACAAGCAGCACGTCCCCCTCGTGAACGCCTCGCGGGGACCCGGCGAGTGGCAGACCTACGACATCATCTTCACCGCGCCCCGGTTCGACGCCGCCGGCGCGCTGGAGAGCCCCGCCACGGTGACGGTGCTCCACAACGGCGTGCTGGTGCAGAACCACGTGACGCTGGAAGGGCCGACCGTCTTCCGGGGCGCGCCAAGCTACGAGGCCCACGCGGACCGGTTGCCGCTCATGCTCCAGGACCACCGCAACCTCGTGAGCTACCGCAACATCTGGGTCCGCGAGCTGTAAAGGACGGCGGCGGGAATCACCTTGCCACGCGCCGAGATCGAGGACCGCGGAAACCGGCGGCGTGGGGAGTGCAGTCGGCGGGGTCGTATCGATCACTGTCCCAAGGCCCGGGGCGCCGACGCCGCGCCCCATCGAGAGGAGCGCCGACGATGCGAACCTGCCGCCGACCGCCGTCCTGGATGCTCGCCGCCGCCTGCCTCGCCGTCGCGGCGACGGCACACGCTCAAACGGACAGGTCGACCCGGGAGACCCTCATCGAGCTCGAGCGAAGCTGGAACGACGCCGTCTACGCCGGGGACGTGGACGTCATCGACAGGCTGCTCGCCGACGAGTTCCGCGGCACCTACGACGACGGCAGCCGCGGCGACAAGGCACGCGAGATGGAGCTCGTCGCCAACTTCAACCAGGCGGTGATCTCGGCCGTCCAGGACGACTTCCGCGTCGCGATCTACGGGGACACCGCGGTGGTCTGGTTCACCCTGCACCTCGTCGGCCTGCGCCAGGGGCAGGAGGCCGAGCTGACGCTGCGCTACACCGACGTCTGGATACGGCGCGACGGCCGGTGGCAGTGCGTCTCGGCGCACAGCACCCGGGTGCAATGAGGACGCCGACGAGCATCGACTTGCCACGGTCGGGCGGACGGTAGATCGGGGGCCCAGAAGATGGCGAAATCGGGGAACGGCCCGGCCGGCGCGCACGAGCACGGCCACGAGCACCACCACGAGCACCAAGTCGTGCCCGACGACATCGCGTTGCGCGTGCGCGCGCTCGAGTCGATCCTCGTCGACAAGCAGATGGTCGACCCCGCCGCCCTCGACGAGGTGGTCGACGCCTACGAGAACCGCATCGGCCCCAGGAACGGCGCGCAGGTCGTGGCTCGGGCCTGGGCCGACCCCGCCTACAAGGCCCGCCTGCTCGCCGACGGGACCGCGGCCATCGCCGAGATCGGCCTCGGCGGGACCCAGGGCGAGCACATGGTGGTCGTCGAGAACACCCCGGAGGTCCACAACCTCGTCGTCTGCACCCTGTGCTCCTGCTACCCGTGGCCGACCCTCGGCCTGCCGCCGGTCTGGTACAAGTCGAACGCGTACCGCGCGCGCGCCGTCATCGAGCCGCGCGCGGTGCTGCGCGAGTTCGGCGTGGAGATCGCCGACGAGGTCGAGGTGCGGGTGTGGGACAGCACCGCGGAGATCCGCTACCTGGTGCTGCCCGAGCGTCCCTCGGGCACCGAGGGGATGACCGAGGAAGACTTGGCCAACCTGGTCTCGCGCGACGCCATGATCGGCGTCGCCGTCGTGCCGGCGCCGGCCGGCGGGAGGCAGGCATGAACGGCGTCCGCGACACGGGCGGCATGGACGGCTTCGGCCCCGCCAGGCCCGAAGTCGCGGTCGAGCCGCCCCCGACCGGCGGGACCGGGGCATGAACGGCGTCCACGACATGGGCGGCATGGACGGCTTCGGACCCGTCGAGCCCGAGGTGGGCGAGCCCGTCTTCCACCACCCGTGGGAGGGCCGCGTGTTCGCCATCCGCGCCGCCCTCCGGCCCAAGGACCGGGTGCCGGGGTGGGGCAGCTTCCGCTACGACCTCGAGCGCATCCCCCCCGCCGACTACCTGCGCATGTCGTACTACGAGCGCTGGTTCGCGATATCGCTGGACCGTCTTCTCCGCAGCGGCCTCGTCACCCGGACCGAGCTCGAGACGGGGAAGCCGGAACCAGGGTCGCCGGTCGAGTCTTTGCGCCCCGCGTCACACCGGCGACCTTCCGCGCCCGGACGACTCGATATCGAGGTCGCGCCGCGATTCCAGCCCGGGGAGGGCGTGCGCGCGCGCAACCTGCATCCCCCGGGGCACACGCGGCTGCCGCGTTACGCGCGCGGCAAGGCGGGCACCGTGGCGCGGGACAACGGCGTGTACGCCCTGCAGGACACCGACGAGGCCGGCAAGGCCCTCGACCGCCCGCCGCAGCACGTCTACACCGTGCGGTTCGCCGCGCGCGACCTGTGGGGAGAGCGCGCCTCCGCGCGCGACACCGTCTACGTCGACCTCTGGGAGGACCATCTTGAGCCGGCCTGAGCGCTCGACGGCGGCGACCACTCAATCGCCGCCCCGCGTCGACCCCTGGGAGGACCACCTTGAGCCGGTCTGAACCTCCGCCGCGCACGCCCCGGCCCGACGCGCCGCGGCCCGCCGCCGTCCCGCCACGGGGGGACAGACCCCATGCCGGCCCGACGCGCCACGCACCGCGGCCCGACGCGCCGCACCTGGACGCCGAACGGCTCGCCGCCCTCCCCCCGCTGCCGCGCGACGAGGACGGCCCCGTGTTCGCCGAGCCGTGGCAGGCCCAGGCGTTCGCCCTCGCCGTCAGCCTCAGCGACCGGGGCCACTTCACCTGGAAGGAATGGACCGCCGCCCTCGCCGACGAGCTCCGCGCCGCCGCCGCGCGCGGTGAGCCCGACGACGGCTCGCGCTACTACCACCACTGGGTCGCGGCCCTCGAGCGCCTCGCCGCCGCCAAGGGCCTGACCGACGCCCCGGCCCTCCACACCCGCAAGGAGGCGTGGGCCGACGCCTACCGCCACACCCCGCACGGCCAGCCTGTGGTCCTGCGCGAGCCGACCCGCTCCGCCGGCACGACAGCGACTACGCGACGCTGAATCGCCCGGGCAGCCCGCGACCGGGCCGCGGGGCAGGGAGAGCACCGATGAAGAAGACACCGACACTCGCGGCGGGCATCGCGGCACTCGGTCTGGTGGCATCGACCGCGGACGCACTGGCGCAGTCGCCGGAGCGCGAGCCGGTCAGCATCGCGCAGTTCGACCGGTGGATGGACGAGTTGTCGAACTGGGGCCGGTGGGGCGACGACGACCAGATCGGCGCCGCCAACCTGATGACCGACGAGAAACGCCGCGAGGCGGCGGCCCTGGTGCGGACCGGCACGACGGTGTCGCTGTCGCACGACTTCCTCACCGAGGCGGCGGCCGACGCGGCCGAGCCCTACGTGCTGCAGATGAACGTCAACCCCGAGGGGCAGAACTCGGGCGACCGGGTCGAGGGCGCCGACTCGGTGCACGAAGCGCCCGACAGCGTGCCGGGCCTGCGCGTCAACCCCATCCACCGGTTCGCGATCGTCGCGCGCGGCATGAACCTGCTCGACAACATCGACCTCGACGCGGCGGCGGAGACCGCGGCGCGGCTCAACCGCTGGGAGTTCATGCTGGTGGTCGCCCCGCTGCGGGTGCCCGGCGGCACGGGGTCGCCGGTGAACCCGATCGCCATCTTCTGAACGCGGCCGGCCGCGGCGAGAGAGCAGGCGGCCCGCGGCACCACATCATGCCGAACACCATCATTCCCCTCTTCAGCGACACCGAGACCCGGCCGACGCCCGGCATGCGGGCGGCCATCGCGGCGGCCGAGGTCGGCGACGAGCAGAAGGGCGAAGACCCCACCGTCATCCGGCTGCAGGAACGGGTGGCCGAGCTGCTCGGCAAGGAGGCGGCCCTGTGGCTGCCCACCGGCACGATGTGCAACCTCGTGGCGGTGAAGACCCACACCCGGCCCGGGGACGCCCTCGTCGCCGACTGGATGGCGCACGTCATCCGCGCCGAGTCAGGCGGGGCCGCCCTGGCGTCCGGCGTCATCGCCGAGGGGATTCGGACCGAGCGCGGCATCTTCACCGCAGCCGAGCTTGAGACGGCGATGGACCGGGTGATCGCCGTGCCCGAGCCGTACGGCCAGCCCGTGGGCGTCGTCTGCGTCGAGCAGACCCACAACTTCGGCGGCGGAGCGGTGTGGCCGATCGAGGCGCTCGACGCGGTCGCTACCTGCGCGCGGGCACGCGGCGCGCCGCTGCACATGGACGGCGCCCGCTTGTTGAACGCCTGCGCGGGTCTCGGCGTCTCCCCTGCCGCGGTCGCGCAGCCGGTGGACAGCGTCTGGATCGATTTCACCAAGGGGCTCGGCGCCCCCATCGGCGCAGTGCTGGCGGGAACGACCGAGTTCATCGCGCACGCGCGCCGCTACAAGCAGCTCTTCGGCGGCGCGATGCGGCAGGCGGGCATCGCCGCCGCGGGGTGCCTGTACGCCCTCGATCACCACGTCGACCGCCTGGTGGAAGACCACGAGAACGCGAGCCGGCTCGCCCGCGGGCTGACCGAAATCGACGGCATCGAGGTCCGCACCGCCGCCCCGGACACCAACATGGTGTTCTTCGACGCATCCGGGCTGGGCCTGAGCAATCGGGAATTTCTCGACCGGCTCGCAACGGCCGGCGTTCGCATGAGCGGGGCCGGCGGGGCCATCCGGGCCGTCACCCACCTGGACGTCTCACGCGCCGACATCGACCGCGCCCTCGCCGCCGTCGGGCAGTTGGCGGCCGGCTGATCGCTGTCCATTTTGCGCTCACTCGAGGGGCGTCCGCTGCCGGCCGTGCTTCACTTCCTCCCTTCGTCCATCACGTCGAGTTTCCATCGCCACCAACCGTTCAGCAGAATCGACACCAGGAGGAGCACGTAGAGCCAGCGGTAGGACCAGCCGTCGGCCCGCCACCAGGCCCACGAAACCCAGAGGCCCCAGAAACACGTGAAGCCGACGATGGCCCCTGGCCCCCACCTGTAGCGGGGCCACATCCTCTCCGGCATGCGCCCCTCGGGATCCTCCGTCCAGCGGTCCACGCTCTTCCACCATGTCCGCGGCATCTGCCGCGCCCCGTGGCTGGTATGTCGTCACTCCCCGTCCGGCAGGGCGAACACGTAGAGCGTATTCCCCGAGGCCGGCCGAATCTCCGGGGTCAGGGCGCTGAAGTGCGACGCCGTCCCTCCGGCCCCCGTGCCGACCGCGAGGTACTGCCGGCCGTCGACGGCGTAGGTGATCGGGAAGCCGCTGACCGGCGAGCCGAGGGCGATCTCCCACAGCACCTCGCCGGTCTCCTGGTCGAAGGCGCGGAACCGCCCCGCGACGTCGCCGCCGAAGACCAGCCCGCCGCCCGTCGCCACCATCGACATGGTCGCCGCGCGCTGCTCGTGGAGCCACAGGGTCTCGCCGGTCTCGGCCGAGATCGCGCGCACCGTGCCCGCGTTCTCGTTGCCCGGCGCGAGCTGGTGGCGGTAGGCGATGGCGTAGGTGCGCGAGCGGCTCTCGGTGCGCGCGGCGGGCGTGTCGTCGGGGAACGTGGTCGTCGCCAGCATGCGCGCGCAGGTGTTGCGCAGCGGCATGTACATGGTGTTCGTCAGGGGGCTGTAGGCGCCCGCCTCCCAGTCCTTGCCGCCGTTCCACGTCGGGCACGCGAAGACCTGCTGCCCCACCGCGGTGAACACCACCTCGGCGTTCTCCGTCACCGCGCCCGTGGCCCCGTCGATGCCGCTGATGACGTTCTGGGCGACGGTGGGGGTGGCCCACAGGAACTCGCCGGTCTCGCGGTCGAGCGTGTACACGACGCCGGTCTTGCCGGGGATGCCCGTCACCACCCGCCGCGTCTCGCCCGGCTGGATGCGCGGGTTGATCCAGCTCACCTCGGACGGGTCGGGCGCCACCGCGGTGTCGACGAGGATGCGCTCGAAGGGGTGGTCGAGGTCCCAGTGGTCGTTCAGGTGCTGGTAGTACCAGCGGATCTCACCCGTCTCGACGTCGAGGGCGAGGGTGGAGTTGTGGTAGAGGTGCGTGTTGTCGACCCCGCCCAGCATGAACTTCGGGGCCGGCGACGTGACCGACGTCCCCTGGTAGATGAGCCGCAGCTCGGGGTCGTAGCTTGCCGGCATCCACGTGCCCACGTGCACCCGCTCCTCGTAGGGCACGTCGCCCCACGTCTCGTCGCCCGGCTCGCCCGGGGCCGGCACCGTGCGCCGCCGCCACAGCTCGCGGCCGGTGCGGGCGTCGTGGGCCACGATGACGCACGACTCCGGCCCGCCCTGGGGCCGGCAGCTCCTGCCGGAGATGGCCCGGCCGTCGGCGATGATGGGGCCCGAGCTGTGCCCGGCCGGCGTCACCTTGTAGTCGAAGATCTGCGTCTCCCAGGCGATCTCGCCGGTCTCGGCGTCGAGCCCGAAGAAGTAGTCGTCGTCGCTGGTGTTGACGATGAACCGGTCGTAGATGGCGATGTTGCGGTTGTTGCGCGCGTTGCCGCCGACGAAGTCGTAGACGTCGTCGGGCAGGTTGCGGCGGTGCTGCCAGATCAGGTCGCCGGTCACCGCGTCGATGGCCTCGATGACGTCGCTCGACTGCGGCATGTACAGCACGCCGCGATACGCGAGCGGGGTGCCCTCCTGGCGCCCCGTCGCGAGCCCGCGCGACCACACCATGCGCAACCGGCCCACGTTGTCCCGGTCGATCTGGTCGAGCGGGCTGTAGCCCCACCCGTCGAGGGTGCGGCGCCACGTCGGCCAGTCCTCGGGCGCCGGGTCTTGGAGCATTGCGTCGGTGACGGGAACGAACCCTGACTCGGACTCGGACTGGGCCGACACCATCCCCGGCGCCGCCAACGCCAGGAGCGCGGCCGCGATCGCCGGAACCCCGTGCAAGATCGGAGACTGCTCATGCATCACACCACTCCTCGGCCCGGTGCGGGCGCCGTCCGTTCCCGACCGGGCGCGCCGCCCACGACGCAACCCCTCGGCGCCGTGCCGCCATCATCGGCGCCGCCCCCGTGGGTGTCAAGGTGCGCGCCCGCGCCTCGGGCCGCCCGTGCACCGCCCGCCGGCGCGATTGTCCTCGGGTCGACAAGCGCTCCAGCCCTGCCGTCGCGGTTCCAGGTGAACCGGGACGGCGGAACCAGGGGCGGCAAGACGGTCGGCGGCTATTCCAGGACGGCGGCGGTAACCGTGTCGATATCGCCGCCGGCTCGCCTCATACGCTCGGAGACGTGGCCGACGCACTTCGAGGGCGGGCCGGGGCCTCGGGCCCCCAGTGACGAGGGCCGGACCGGCGACGTCCTTGCGCGCGACCACCCTCCGGATCGATGATTGGCAGGTACAGAACGACGATCGGCACACCAGGAGGTGGATGAATGACCAACCGTTCTCTCGTCGCGGCGCTTGCCGTGATCGCCATCGCGGGGCTGACCGCGGCCCCGGCGGCGGCCCAGGACGCGCCCCGGACCCCGTGGGGGGCGCCGGATCTGCAGGGCATCTGGGACTTCCGCACCATCACCCCGCTGGAGCGGCCGGAAGACCTGGGCGACCAGGCGTTCTACACGCCGGAGGAGGCCGCGACCCTCGAGCGGGAGGCCATCGAGCGCGACATCGAGCTCTGGGAGCGCGAGGCGCAGCGGACCGAGGCCGGCGGCAACGTCGGCGCCTACAACAACTTCTGGATGGACCGGGGCACGAGTCCCATCGAGACGCGGCGCACGTCGCTCATCACCGATCCCCCGAACGGACGGTTCCCCGAGCTGTCCGAGGTCGGGGCCGAGCGTGCGGAGGCTCGGCGGGCGCACATGGCCGAGCACCCCGCCGACACCTACACCGATCGCAACACGTCCGACCGGTGCATCGTGGGGTTCAACGCCGGCCCCCCCATCACGCCGCTCGCCTACAACCAGAACATGCAGCTCTTCCAGACCCCCGACCTGGTGGTCATCCACACGGAGATGGTCCACACGTCGCGCATCGTGCCCCTCGACGGCCGCCCCGCCCTCGACGACGGCATCCGCCTGTGGACGGGTGACTCGCGCGGCTACTGGGAGGGCGACACCCTGGTCATCGAGTCGGCGAACTTCAACGACCAGCGCCAGTGGATTCCCCTGACCTCGGGCGGCTCCGGCGTGGCGTCGAGCGACAGCTTCACCCTGGTGGAGCGGTTCACCCGGCTCGACGACGACACCCTCGAGTACACGTTCACGGTGACCGATCCCGACACGTGGGCGGTGCCCTGGACGGCGTCGATGCCGATGCAGCGGACCGACGTCCCGCTGTTCGAGTACGCCTGCCACGAGGGCAACTACTCGATGGAGGGCATCCTCTCCGGCGCGCGGGCCGACGACCGGGCCGCGGCCGCGGAGGGCGGCCAGTAGGCGCGAACGCCCCAGGTGACCGCCGACACCGCGGAGCCGGCCAGCGCCGGCTCCCTGCCGTCCCTCACGATTCGCGGCGCGATCGGCGGGGCCCTCATGGGCCTCGCCAATCTCGTTCCCGGCATCAGCGGCGGCACCATGCTGCTCGCGGCCGGCGTCTACCCCGCGTTCATCGCCGCCATCGCCGACGTCACCACGTTCCGGTTCGACCGGCGCACCCTCGTGCTGCTCGGCGCCGTCGGCGGCGCGGCGGCCCTGGCCATCCTGCTCCTCGCGGGCCCCATGCGCAGCCTCGTGATCGAGCAGCGCTGGGCCATGTACAGCCTGTTCATCGGGCTCACCCTGGGCGGCGCGCCCCTCGTGTGGCGACTCGCGCGACCCGCCACACCGGCCGTCTACGCCAGCGCGGCCGGCGCCGTCGTCCTGATGCTCCTCATGCAGCTCGGGCTCGGCGCCGGGAGGGCCGGCGGCGAGGCGAGCGGACTCCTGCTCTTCCTGTCGGGGCTCGCCGGCGCCTCGGCGATGATCCTGCCCGGCGTCAGCGGGGGCTATCTGCTGCTGCTGCTCGGCCAGTACGAGACGATTCTCGGCGCCGTCGACACGCTGAGGGCCGGGCTCCTCGAAGTGGACGCCGGGCGGCTGCTCGACGCCTCGGCGCTCCTCCTGCCGGTCGGCCTCGGCGTCGCCGCCGGCATCGTCGGCGTCTCCAACCTGCTGCGCTGGCTGCTCGACCGCTACCGCCCGGCGACGCTGGGCGCCTTGCTGGGACTGCTGCTCGGCGCGGTGGCCGGGCTCTGGCCCTTCCAGCAGCCGGTCGAGCCGGTCCCGGGGTCGATCGTGCGGGGGCAGGTCGTCACCGAAGCGTCGCTCCCCGGCATCGACCCCGCCGACTGGCCGCTCGCGCGCTTCGCCCCCACGGTCGCCCAAGTCGGCGCCGCGCTGGCCCTGGTGCTCGCCGGCCTGGCGGCGACGACCACGATCGCGCGCATCGGGAACGATCGCCGGGCCTGATTGACCTCCAGGACCCAGGCTGGCGCTCCATGGGTGCGGGCGGCCGCGACCCCGAAGTCCGAACGGTCCGCCCCCCCGCTCGGATCCGACGACTGGTCCGTCACGCCATGATCTTCGGAAGGCTGAGGAGTGCAGCCGGCCCATGTGCTACGATGTGCGTCAAGATGTCCCGGACAGTTGCCGGCACCTCCCGAGTGGGCATCCGCGCGCTGCGGCAGAACCTGAGCGTGTACCTGCGGCGCCTGGATGGCGGCGAACGATTCGAGATCACCGACCGGGGCAGGCCGGTGGCCCTGCTCGTCCCGCTCGCGGGCAACCAGTCGCCGCTCGAGAGACTCGTTGCGCAGGGACGCGCACGCATGCCGGTGCGAGACCTTCTCGACCTGCCGGCGCCACCGGGCGAGCCGTCGACCGAAGCGAGCGACGCGCTCCTCGCCGACCGCGACGATCGGCTCTGAGCCGCCGTGGTCTACCTGGACTCGTCCGCCATCGTCAAGCTCGTCGTGCCCGAGCCCGAGTCGGAAGCGCTCCGCCGATTCCTCGCCGGCCATGAGGACCGCGCCACCAGCGGTCTCGCCCGGGTCGAGGTGCTCCGGGCGTTGCGCCGCGCGCACGGCGGCTCGCGGCCGGCGTTGCGCCGGGCCGAGCAGGTCCTGGAGGGAATCGCCCTGGTCGCGGTGGACGAAGCGATCCTGCGTGACGCCGCCGCGCTGCGACCGGACCGCCTGCGCAACCTGGATGCCGTTCATCTCGCCACCGCGCTGTCGCTGGACGGACTCGAAGCCCTGGTCACCTACGACCTCCGGCTACGAACGGCTGCCGTCGCGGCGGGTCTGAAGGTCGAGTCTCCGGAGTGAAGCGGCCGAGTCGCGGAAGGGGAAGTGCCGGGATGGAGCCGATCATCGACCATATCGAGATCACCGTGAAGGACATGAGCGTCGCGGTGCCGTTCTACGACAGGCTGCTTCCGCTCCTGGGCTTCGATCTCGAGGCCAGGAACAACGCGGTCCTGGCGGATCACGAGCTGCACGTCGTGGAGTACCTGCATCCGCGGCTGGGCTTCGCCATCAACTCGCCGAGGAGCGCGTTCCGGGGCGAAACCGTCAACCGTCGCAGGCCCGGGGCGCTGCACCACCTCGCGTTCAGGGCGGAGTCGCGCGCCGAGGTCGATCGACTGCACGTCGAGTTGAAGAGGATCGGAGCCACGATCGTGATCCCACCGCGGGAGTTCCCGGAGTACGTCCCGCCGGGCTACTACGCGCTCTTCTTCAAGGATCCCGAGGGCATCAAGTACGAGATCGTCCACGCCCCGGCGGAACCGGCATAGGACTCCTTCGTCCACAGAACGCGCCCGGCAGTCGAACACGTGGCGGGGCCACCTGACGACGTCTGCTACGTCGTGCCGCGCGTGGCTCCGCCCCCGCTGGGTGACGGCGTCACTCCGCGGCCAGCCTGCGGTCGAATACGAAGGGCCGAGTCACGCCGGGGACAACGCGGTCGAAGTCGGGGTGGGCCGGACTGATCACGACGTTGCGTTCCAGCGGGTTCACCGCGCTCGGCGCCGCGATGGCGAGATGCGTCCGCAGCAGCTCGGCGCCGGCCCGCCGGGTATCGCCGACGGGCTTCGCGAGCATGAGAATCGCGCCGTCGGGAACGTCGAGATCCAGGACGCGGTAGCTGGGGAACGTGGACGGGCGGGCCAGATTGGCGAGGACCTCGAGGGCCGCGAGCGACGAGTTCTCGCTGCAGTAGACGGCGGGCATTCCCTTGGGGTTCCACCTGCCACCGTACCGCGCCGCGCCCTCACCGCTCAGCATGTCCTCCACGGTGGCCGCGTGCGTCGACCTCGCGATGCGCCACACCTTCACGACGGGATGCCGTGCTCCAGGCGGCCGATGAGATCGAAGACGTCCTCGGCGCCGGTCGCGGTGTCCGCTCGATCCAGGGGCGTGTCTCCACCCAACGCCGGATTGGGATGCTTGAGCCATTCGAGGGCGTCCCGCCGGTCGCCGTCGAAGTACGACAGCGCCCGGTCGAACACCCGGGCCACCGTCGCCGCCCGGTCCCCCTCGTCCCGGCGCAGCACTCCCTGGCTCCGCCGCCGGACCAGCGTCTGGCGCGGAATGCCGACGACGCTCGCCAGTTGCGTCTCCGTCACCTCCAGGGCGCCCTTCAGGCGATCGAGAAAGCTGGCGGGAAGGCCGGCGCGTACCTCAGCCAGCGTGGGCGCCCGCAGCCCCCGGCCGCCCGATCCTGCGGTCACTGTTGCCGTCAATCGGATTCCCCCTTTTGGACCATGCCAGTGTACCATATGGACATGCAGCATCGACGAGGCGCAGTGGCGTGAAACACTTCGCCCCGGGCAGCCAACCGGCGGAGGCGGCCGCTGACGGTGAACATGCGCGAGGCGTCGGCGAGGTCGACGCCGACAAGGTCAAGACGCGGTCCGGACCCCCAAGAAGCCCCCCATGTAAGCCCCCAAGTCCGACGGCTGTTGTCGGTCACGCCGACGCCGACGGCTACCGGGGAGGCTCGGGAGCGGTGGGCGAGGTGGCGCCGAGCCCGAGGAGCAGGGCCTCCATGTCGGGCCAGCGGCGGCCGAGGTTGGCGTAGAAGACGCCCTGGGCGATGGTCAGGGGCGTCCAGCCCCGCTCGTTGACGGGGTTCAGGGCGGCGCCGTGCTCGAGGAGGTAGAGGACGAGCTCGGGCGAGCCGCGCATGACCGCGCCGTGGAGAGCGGCGTCGCCGTTGGCGTCGACGGTGGCGACCGAGTCGCCGAGATCGACCATCAGCTTCACCGCCTCCAGGGCCTCCTCGGCGCTGCCGGGGCTCTCGCTCGACGACCAGATGCCGACGCCGGCCGCCACCAGCAGCGCGGTGGTGCCGTCCTCGTTGGCAGTCAGCGGGTCGGCGCCGAGATCAAGGAGCAGGTGCATCATGTCGAGGTCGACGGCCTTGGCCGCGAGGAGGAACGGGGTGGCGTGGGTGCGGTTGAGCTGGTTGCGATAGCCGTCGCGCGGCTCCGCCGCCTGCCGGGCGTCGACGTCGGCGCCGTGGGCGACGAGGGCGCGGGCCAGCTCGAGGTCGGTGACGGTGCCGGTGGGGAACGCGGCCGGGTTGTTGTAGTGCCGGTTCGGCCGGCGGGTCCAGACGAGCTGGTGGAGCGGCGTCCACCCCGGTCCCGCCGCCGCTGCGTCGGCGCCGTGCTCGAGAAGCTGCACCGCCACGTCGTAACGCGCGTTGACGACCGCGAGGTGGAGGGGGCTGGTGCCGTCGGGCAGGGTCAAGTTCGCGTCGGCCCCGGCCGCGAGCAGCGCTTCGACGGCCGCGCTGTGACCGGCGCGGACGGCGAACGCGAGCGGCGTGAACCCGCCGTCGGATCGTGCGTCGACGTCCGCGCCCGCCGCCACCAGCGGCGCGACGACCGCCGCGTGGCCCTCGGCCGACGCCCACATCAGCGCGGTCTGCCCGCGCCACCCTTCCCGGGCGTCGACCGTCGCCGCCGCGCCGTGCCGCAGCAACGCCTCGACGCTATCGACGACGCCGGTCCGCGCCGCCGCCATCAGCGGCGTCTCGCCCTCCGGCGACACCCTGTTCGCGTCGGCCCCGGCCGCGAGCAACGCCTCCACCACGGCGTCATGGCCCCCGGCCGAGGCGAGCGCCAACGGCGTCACCCCGTGACGCGTCGCGCCGTCGGCCTCGCCGCCGGCGTCCAGCAGCTCGGCAACCGCCACCGCGTCGCCGGCGTGCGCGGCCCGGTGCAGCAGCGTCGCATCGTCGGCCGGCTGCCCCGGGGACGCCCCCGCCCAGGCGAGCGCTCCCAGAACGACGCCGACGGCGCACCATGCCCCGGCCCCCGACGCGAGTCTGGAATCACCACTCATCGTTCGCCGCCACCCCCGCCGCCGATTGACCTGCCGTAGCGCATCGACCCTCGTGACAACCCCGTCACGTTGCGAACCGCATGCCCGGCGCGATCTACACGCCGGCCAGCGGCGCCAGCTCGGGCAGCCGCCCGGTGCTGTCGCCCAGCCCGTCGTCGAGCCGCACCCCCGCCTTGTCGAGCTGGCTGACGAGCAGGTTGGTCATCGGCGTGTCCCGCGGGTACTGCAGGTGCCGCCCGCCCTTGAGCTGCCCGCCGCTGCCGCCCACGAGCATCAGCGGCAGGTCGTAGTGCAGGTGCTTGTTGCTGTCGCTGAGCGACGCGCCGTAGAGCAGCAGCGAGTTGTCGAGCAGCGAGCCGTCCCCGTCCGGGGTCGACGCCAGGGTCTCGAGGAAGCCGCGGAAGAGCGACACGTGGTACGTGTTGATCTTCGCGAGCTGGGCCAGCTTCACGGGGTCGTAGCGGTGGTGCGAGATGCCGTGGTGCGACTCGGGGATGCCGACCTCGGGGTAGGCGCGGCCGTTCAGCTCGCGGCCCAGCATGAACGTGAAGACGCGGGTGATGTCGGCCTGCCACGCCAGGGCCGTCAGGTCGAACATCAGCCCCACGTGCTCGGAGTACGACTCGGGTATGCCGACGGGCCGGGCGAGCTCAGGCAGCTCGGTGTCGCTCTGCTCCGAGAGCTGGATGCGCCGTTCGATGGCGCGCACCGCGTCGAGGTACTGCGTCACCCGCGCGCGGTCGCCGGCCCCGACCTCGCGCTCGAGGCGCGCGAGGTCCGCGCCGATGGCGTCGAGGATGCTCCGGTCCTTGCGGAACTGCGCGCGCCGCTCCGCCGTCGAGCCGCCCTCGCCGAAGAGGCGCTCGAAGACGACGCGCGGGTTGTTCTCCATCGGCAGCGGCGTCGTGGGGTCGCGCCACGCGATGGTGTTCATGTAGATGCAACTGTAGCCGTTCTCGCAGTTGCCGACGAGGAAGTCGCGGTCGATGGCGAGCTCGAGCGACGGCAGCGGCGTCGCGCGCCCGAGCTGCGCGGCCGCGATCTGGTCGGCGGTCATCCCCGCCCGCACGTCGGCCCCCTCGGTCTCCTTCGGGTGGACGCCGTTGAGCCACGTCGCGGTGGCCCGGGTGTGCTCGCCGTTGCCGTCGCCGAGGGCCTCGGCCTGCCCCTGGGCGAGCCCGCTCAGCACCACCATGCGCTCGCGGAACGGGTCGAGGGGGCGCAGGGTCGGCGACAACTCCAGCGCCGTCTTCGCGGGCGGCGTCCACGACTCCATCGCCATGCCGTTGGGCAGGTACACCCACCCGAGGCGGCGCACCGGCTCGGCCGCGCGGACGCCGACGCCGGCGAGGGCCGGGGTCATCGCGTCGAGCATCGGGAGGGCCAGCGCCGCCCCCGCGCCGCGCAGGAACGTGCGCCTCGGCAGCGTCTTTCGGGTGATGATCATGATTCCGCTCTCCTCATCCTGAACGGCGCGCTCTCGACGATGCCGACGACGAGCGACGAGAACCGGTAGCCGTCCTCCGCCGCGGCGCGGGTGACGGCACGCACCGCGGGCGCGTCGTAGTGCTCGAGGCCGCGCCCGAGCGCGTAGGTCAGCAGCTTCTCGGTCAGGGTGCCGACGAACCGCTCCGGCCGGCCCACGAGGGCCTCGCGCAGCCCCGCCGCGCCGTCGAAGCGGGTGCCGTCGGGCAGCTCGCCCGAGGCGTCGATGGGCGTGCCGGCGGCGCTGCGGGTGCGGAAGCGCCCCACCGCGTCGAACTGCTCGAGGGCGAAGCCGGGCGGGTCCATCAGCCGGTGGCAGCTCGCGCACACCGGGTTCGCGCGGTGGCGCTCGGTCGCCTCGCGCATCGACAGGGCCTCCCCCGTGCCCGTCGTCTCCTCGAGCGCCGGCACGTCCGGGGGCGGCAGGGCGGGAGGAGTCCCCAGCAGGTTCTCGAGCACCCACTTGCCGCGCAGCACCGGCGACGTCCGGTTGGGGTACGACGTGACCGAGAGGATGCTGGCGTGGCCGAGCAGCCCGCGCCGCGCTTCGTGGGCGACGGGAACGCGGCGGAAGTGGCTGCCGTAGACGCCCGGCATGCCGTAGTGGCGCGCGAGCCGCTCGTTGACGAAGGTGTAGTCGGCGGTCAGCAGGTCGAGGACGCTGCGGTCCTCGCGGAAGACGCTCTCGACGAAGAGCTCCGTCTCGCCCCGCATCGCCTGCCGCAGGCCCTCGCCGACGTCGGGGAACCGGTCCTCGTCGGGGACGACGGCCGGCACGTTCCGCAGGTAGAGCCACTGGCTCGCGAAGCTCGTGACCAGCGCTCGCGACCGCTCGTCGGCGAGCATGCGGCGCGCCTGCGCCTCGAGCACCGCCGGCTCGTGCAGCCGGCCCGCTTCGGCGAGGTCGAGCAGCTCGTCGTCGGGAATGCTGCTCCACAGGAAGAACGACAGCCGCGACGCGAGCTCGAGGTCGCTGACGGCGTAGCCCTCCCCCGCCGCGACCCCGGCCGGGTCGCGCTCGACCCGCAGCACGAACTCCGGGCTCGCGAGCAGCCACCGCAGAGCCATCTCGACGCCGGCGTCGAAGCCGCCCTCCCGGCGGCCCTCGTCGAAGAACCCGAGGAGGACGTCGAGGTCGGCGTCGGTGACCGGTCGCCGGTATGCACGGCGCGCGAGACGCGACAGGATGCGGTGCGCGCAGTCGGTCTGCTCGGCCTCGACCGCGTCGGCGGGGCGACAGACGAAGATGCGCCGGCGGCTCGGCGTCCCCTCCGCCGGCGGCCCTCCGGCGGCCGCGAACGGCCCGGTGACGGTGACGCTGCCCAGGTACGGCTGCACCCGGGTGTCGCCGCCGGTGATGCTGGTGTACGGCCGCAGGTAGGGCTGGCGCAGCGTCTCGGGGTACGCCGTAGTCTTCCGCACGAACGTCACCCGCAGCTCGCGCGGGCCCGCCTGTACCGGCAGGCGGAACTCCCAGTCGCGGTCGACGTTCCGCTGCCGGTCGCGCCAGGCGCGGTACTCGTCGCTGTCGCGCGGCGCGTCGGGCGGCGGCCCGCCGGCGATGAAGGTGCGCACCAGCGTCCCGTCCAGGCTCACCTCCACCGTGTGCGGCACCTCGAAGATGGCCAGGTTGTCGCCGGCGTTGCGGGCGAGGCGAACGCGGAAGTCGTACTCGGCGTCCTCGGGGAACGTATGGCGGAACGCGCCACCGCCCCGGGTGCCGAACGGCATGCCCGCCACCCAGTCGTCCTGCGGCAGGTCGCTCGCGAGCCGGAAGACCTCGGCGGTGGCCGAGGGAGCCGGCCGCCCGACCGCCACCCGGCTGATCTTGCGCGCCGCCGCGAGGTAGCGTTCGAGCAGCGTCGGCGACACCCCGAGCACTCCCGCGATGTTGTCGAAGCCGTAGCTCGCGCCATCGGCCGGCAGCAACTCCGCGACGTCGATCTCCAGGTCGAGGAGGTCGCGCACCGCGTGGTGGTACTCGGTCCGGTTCAGGCGGTGGAACGCCTCGGTCCGGCCCGGGTCGGGGTTGGCGGCGGCGTGCCGGTCGAGCTCGGTCTCCAGCCAGCCGACGAACCGGTCGTAGGTCGCCGCGTCCGGCCGCGGCCTGGGCGGCGGAGGCATGGCCCCGGCCCGCAGCTTGCGCACCACCGTCTCCCACACCGCGGGGGCCGCCGCCACCGCGCCCACGTCGTGCTCGTCGAGGGCCAGCCCCGCCGTGCGCATGCGACCGTTGTGGCAGGTCACGCAGTAGCGGTCCAGCAGCTCCCGCTGCCACCCGCCGGCTGCCTCGGGCTGCCCCACCGGCTCGCCGGCCAGGGCCGGCCGGGCGCCGCCGGCCCACGCGACGACCAGAGCGAGCGCCGTGCACGCCAGTGCGGGAGTGTTTCGCCGTCCAGACATGTCTTGTGTACCCGCCGTAGTATCCGGGGGAAGGGAAACGCTGTCAATCGGCGTCCGCCAGCGGATGCGAGGACGAGTCGAGAGCGGGCCACCACGGGCGCATCATGGCATGATGCGCATGGAGGGAGGCGATGGCGTTTACGAGGATTGGCGCGGACCCGGTCCGTATGGGAGGCGTTCCCTGCATCAGAGGTCTGCGCGTGCCGGTAGCCACGATCGTGGGGATGGTCGCCGACGGAATGAGCCTGGCAGACATCCTTCGCGCCTACCCGGATCTGAGAACGGAGGACGTCGCCGAGGCCCTCCGTTTCGCAGCGGACGCGGTTTCGTGGGCGAGAGAATCGACCGAAGCCGTGACTCGCCGGCACACGTGCCGAACGCCGACTCTCTGCACGCTACAAGAGGCCGCCGTGCCAGAGCTCGCGCACGAAGGTCGCCGCCGGGAGGACGTCGATGCCGTCGGGGGTCCGCCGCGCCCGCGGCTCCAGGCAGACCACGGCCCGGCGGCGGACGCCGGGATGATCGACGACGAGGCTCCGCAGTCCCTTCAGGTGATCGCGCGTGATCCGCGGGCTTGCCTTCGCTTCCACGGCGAGTCGCAGGTCGCCGACCACGAAATCGACCTCGGTACCGCCGGCGAGCCGCCAGTACGCCAGCCGGTCGTCGAGCTCGCGATAGTCGAGGCAGGCGGACAGCTCGTGGAAGACCCAGTTCTCGAACGCCCGGCCGTAGAGCTCCGAGCCGGGTGACAGCTCGCCCCGGCGCGCGAGGCGGTTGACCACGCCGACGTCCGCGAAATAGAACTTCGGCGCGCCGATCGTCCGGCGCCGGGAACGCTTCCGCCAGGCCGGCAGCCACCGTCCCAGCAGCGTGTCCTCCAGGATGCCGAAGTACCCCCTCACGGTGCGGCTCGACACGCCGCATTCGCGGGCGAGGTTGGAACAGTTGACCACCCCCCCGTCCCCCAGCGCCGCCGCGTCCAGAAATCCCGAGAACGCCGGGAGGCTGCGCACCAGCCCTTCGGCCGCCACTTCCTCCCGGAGATAGTCGGCGACGTAGGCGTCGAGCAGCCGGCCCGGCCGGCGCGCTTCGTACATCCTGGGCAGGTAGCCGTGGTTGAGCAGGCGGGGCAGGTCGAACCCGCTTCCGATCTCTGCCGCCGTCAGCCCGTACATCCGGTAGCGCACCGCCCGGCCGCCCAGCAGGTTGGCACCGCCGCGCTTGACTTTCCGCGCGCTCGACCCGCACAAGGCGAAGTGCAGCCCTCGGTTCTCGATGAGCCAGTGCACTTCATCCAGCAGCGCCGGCACCTTCTGGACCTCGTCGATGACGATCTGACGCCCGGGCTCCGGCCTGCCGGCGTCGATCTCCTCACGCAGGAACTCCGGGTTGACGGCGTAGCGCCGGAACTCGTCGGCCTTCAGCAGATCGATCCAGCGTCCGTCCGGATACCGCTGTCGGAGGAGGGTGCTCTTGCCGGTCTGGCGGGGACCCCACAGGAAGAAGGTCTCTTGCCCGGGGTCGGGAAGGTGGAGGCGCCTTTGGAACATTGACTTCAAAATATCATGATATTTTGAATCGGCGATGCCGAAATCACCCTGCCCCACCGCACTGGTCACCGCCCGGCAGCTACGCGCGCCGCCACGCGCGCGGTCGGCGCCGCCAAGTGCGGTAGACTGGCGCCGATTCCAGGAGGGAAACGATGCCGGAGCGGACGAATCTTGGCGTGCGGGCCGGGGCGATGGTCCTGGCCGGAACGGTGGCCCTGAGCACGGCGGCCCTCCCCGCGGCCGGTCAGACGGTGGAATGGCCGGCCTACGCGGCCGACCAGGCCGGCACCAAGTACCTGCCCCTGGACCAGATCGACGCCGAGACGGTGGCCGACCTCGAGATCGCGTGGCGGCAGCCGGTGATTCCCGACGCCATCCGCAACGGCGAGACCACCCGCGGGCCCGTCGGCTCGCAGACGACGCCCCTGATGGCGGGCGGCCTGCTCTACTTCAGCACCGGGCTGGGCACCGTCGCCGCCCTCGAGCCGACCACCGGCGAGGTGGTCTGGAACACCGGGCCGAGCGATGGGGTGCGGGTGCGGCAGACGCGCGGCGTCGCGTACTGGACCGACGGCGAGGAGCGCCGCGTGCTCGCGACCCTCGGCCCGAGGCTGGTGTCGCTCGACGCCCGTACCGGAGAGCGCGACCCCGGGTTCGGCGAGGCCGGCGAGGTCGACCTGCGCGAGGGGCTGCTGCGCCCCTTCCCCGACTTCTACTGGAACTCGGCCCCCATCATCGTCAACGACGCCGTCGTCATCGGCTCGTTCGTCGAGGACATCACCACCGCCCAGCGCACCGCCAACAAGGAGTCGCCCCGCGGCGACGTCCGCGGCTACGACGTGCGGACGGGCGAGCACGTGTGGACCTTCCACACGATTCCGCTCGAGAACGAGTTCGGGGTGGAGACGTGGGGGGCCGACCCCGTCGACGACCGCGCGTCGTGGGAGTACAGCGGCAACACCAACATGTGGGCCCACCCCACCGGCGACGAGGAGCTGGGCATCGTCTACCTGCCGCTCTCGACCCCCACCAACGACTACTACGGCGGCCACCGGCCCGGCGACAACCTGTTCGCGGAGAGCCTCGTCGCCGTCGACTCCCGCACCGGCGAGCGGCTCTGGCACTTCCAGGCCATCCACCACGGGGTGTGGGACTACGACTTCGCCTCGTCGGCGGTGCTCCTGGACATCACCGTCGACGGGCGCGAGATCAAGGCGGTGGCGCAGCCCAGCAAGCAGGCGTTCACCTACGTCTTCGACCGGGTGACGGGCGAGCCGGTGTGGCCGATCGAGGAGCGGCCGGTCCCCGACTCGGACGTGCCCGGCGAGCGGCTGGCCCCGACCCAGCCGTTCCCCACCAGGCCGCCGCCGTTCGAGCTGCAGGGCGTGACGGTGGACGACCTCATCGACTTCACGCCCGAGCTGCGGGCCGAGGCCGTCGAGCTGCTGGACCAGTACGTGTGGGGGCCCATGTTCACCGCGCCGGTCCTGCTCGACCCCCGGCCGGGCGGCAAGAAGGGCACCGTCTTCAGCCCCGGCACCGCCGGCGGCGCGAGCTGGAGCGGGGCCGGGGTCGACCCGGAGACCGGCATGCTCTACGTCCCGTCCGCCTACAGCCACAATGTGGTCGCCCTCGTGCCGTCCGAGCACCCGCGGGCCGACGTGCGGCTGGTGCGGGAGCGGTACACGCCGCTGCTGGGGCCGCAGGGCCTGTCGATGTTCAAGCCGCCCTACGGCCGGCTGACCGCCATCGACATGCACGCCGGAGACATCGCCTGGCAGGTCCCCAACGGCGAGGGCCCGCGCGACCACCCCGCCCTGCGCGACCTCGACCTGCCGTGGCTCGGCCAGGGGGGACGCGCCTCGGTGCTCGTCACGAAGTCGCTGGTGTTCCTGGGGGAGGGCGGCAACACCGGGGTCTCGGCCCTGCCGCAGTGGTACAACGGGCCGGGGGGCAAGATGTTCCGCGCCTACGACAAGGCCACCGGCGAGGTGGTGTGGGAGATGGAGCTGCCGGGCGGCACCACCGGCGCCCCGATGACCTATATGATCGATGGTCGCCAGTTCATCATCGCCACCGTCGGCTGGGACGACATGGCGAGCGAGCTCATCGCGCTGGCCTTGCCGGAAGCGCGCTGACGCCTGATTGGCCAGCGGCGGATCCCCTTGCGACTGTCGATCATCGTCCCCGTCTACAACGAGGCGGCCACCATCGCCGAGGTGCTGTCTCGGGTGCTCGCGCTCGAGCTCGACCTCGACCGGCAGATCGTGGTGGTCGACGACGGCTCGACCGACGGCACCCGGGAGTGGCTCGACGCCTGGGTCGAGGACCAGCCCGACTGGGTCGCCGTCGAGCACCACGCCGGCAACCGGGGCAAGGGGGCGGCCATCCGCACCGCGCTCGCGAAGGTCACCGGCGACTACGTCATCATCCAGGACGGCGACCTCGAGTACGACCCGCGGGACTACCCGCGCCTGCTCGCCCCCCTCGTCGAGGGGCGGGCCCGGGTCGTCTACGGCTCGCGGTTCCTGGGCGCGCGGCCGCCGATGTTCTTCACCCAGCGGATGGGCAACGTGTTCCTGACCCGGCTCACCAACCTGCTCTACGGCGCGTCGCTGACGGACATGGAGACGTGCTACAAGCTGTTCGCGCGCGACGTCATCGCCAAGCTGCCCCTGGCCGCCGACCGCTTCGACGTCGAGCCGGAGCTGACGGCGCGGGTGCTGCGGCAGGGGATCGAGATCGTCGAGGTGCCGATAAGCTATTCGGGACGCTCGTACGTGAGCGGAAAGAAGATCGACTGGCGCGACCTCATCGTCGCGGTCCGGACGCTGCTGCGGCTGCGGCTGTGAACCGCGCCCGCCCGGGCCGAAAGGAATTCGAACACACCGGCCGCGACCGGACGTCACGACATGAGCACCGAGCAGACTGCACCACAGGCAGGCGAGGCCATCGACCTCGTCGAGTGGTACTTCCGGCAGGGCTGGACGGACGGCCTCCCGGTGGTGCCGCCGACCCCGGAGTCCGTCGGGGCGATGGTCGCCGCCCTCGGCGGAGAACCGGAGCGGGTCGAGACCCGGGTCCCCCCGCGGTGGGGCAACCTCACCCGCGAGGTCCTCGCCGTCAACCTCGTGCTCGCGGGCTGCCGGCCCGCGTACGCGCCGCTGGTCAGGTCGGCGATGCTCGCCCTGTGCAGCTCCCACTTCAATCTCCACGGCGTGCAGGCGACGACCCACATGGCCGCCCCCCTGCTCGTCGTCAACGGTCCCGTCCGCACCGAGATCGGGATGAACGCCGGCGCCAACGTCTTCGGCTCGGGCAACCGGGCCAACGCGACCATCGGCCGCGCCGTCCGGCTCGTGCTGCTCAACGTCGGCGGCGCGCAGCCCGGCGACCTCGACAAGAGCACCCTCGGCCATCCCGGCAAGTACACGTTCTGCATCGCCGAGAACGAGGAGGCGAGCCCGTGGGCGCCGTACCACGTCGAGCAGGGCTACCGCCCCGAGGACAGCACCGTCTTCTGCATCGCGGCCGAGGGCCCCCACAGCGTGACCAACCACGTGGCCCACGACCCCGAGGGGGTGCTCGACAGCATCGTCTCGGCCATGAGCACCATCGCCCACAACAACGCCGTCAGCAGCGGCTCGTGCGCGGTGGTCATCGGCCCCGAGCACGCCGCGACCATCGCCGCCCGCGGCTGGACGCGCAGCGACGTGCGGCGCTATCTCTGGTCGCACACCGAGAACACCTGGGACGACATCAGCTTCGGCGGCCGCTACGGCCGCATCTACAACCGCAACCTGCCGCGCTGGTACCGCCGCCGGCCCGGCGCCCGCATCCCCATCGTGCCGACCGCGGACGACATCCATCTCTTCGTCGCCGGCGGCGACGCCGGCCGCTTCTCGGCCTTCCTGCCGGGTTGGGGACACATGACGTCGCCGGTCCTGCGCGCCCTCGACGGCCGCGCGCCGGGCGGCCGCGCGCCGTGCGTGGACGGAACGTGCGAGCTCTGACGAGCCAAACGAAGTGAGAAAGAACCGTGCTGACGATCGGTCGTGCAAGACGGTCTATCAGGCAGATGACGAGGAAGCGGCGAAACGAAAGGCGGCAAAGGATGGGTCTGCGCTCATCCCCTTCTGAACGAGGCGATACGACATGACAGGGAACAGCGAGCGGCGCCTGCCTTCTGGACAGATCGTGTTCGACCCGCGCGGCACGGTGACCGCCACCGAGATCCGGCTCGCCCCGCGGCCCGAGACCCTCCGCGGCGTGCGCCTGGGGGTGCTGGACAACTCGAAGTGGAACGCGTCGCGGCTGTTGCGGCACACCGCCGCCGCCCTCGACGACTTCGAGCCGGCCGCGGTCAACCGCTACGTCAAGGACAGCTTCTCGCGCGAGGCGACCGACGCCCTGCTCGACCGCATCGCGGCCGAGAACGACGTCGTGGTCACCGCGATAGGCGATTGAGGGTCCTGCACGTCGTGCAGTGTGCACGACACGGCCCGGCTGGAGCAGCGGGGCGTCCCCACCGCGGTCATCGTGACCGCAGCGTTCGTCGAGGAGGCCGAGGTGCAACGCGCCGCCCTCGGCGCCGACGACCTCGAGCCGGTGGTCATCACCCACCCGCTGAGCACCCTCTCGGAGGATGAAATCGAGGATCGGGCGAAGGAGGCGGCACCGCAGTTGGAGCGCGTGCTGACCCGACCGCCTGCGCAGGGCGAAAGCGTAGCGTCGTCCCAGGAGTGAACGTGGGCACCGATCCCTCTGCCCCGGACGGACCGTCGTCGAGCGCTGCCGACGATCAGTCTGCGCGAGATGGGCTGACATCGGCGCCAGCGTCGGAAGCCAAGCGCGGGTGGAACTCCGATTTCGTCCAGTTCGAGACGACGCATCGGTCGCGCATACTCGAACGGCTGCGCCTGGCCTATCCGGAGTCGTCCCGCGAAGAGCGTCTGTCATGGGGCGACACGGTGCCGAAGCTCCAGCAGGAGATCGGCGAGGTGGTCCGTGTGGATACCCACTTTGCACGGTGCACGGCCGTCCTCGAATACCAATTGCCCATGGAATCGAGGCGGGCCGACGCCGTGCTGCTGCTCCGCGAGGGCGTGGTCGTCATCGAGCTCAAGGGCAAGCTGATTCCATCGGACGCCGACATCGACCAAGCGCATGCCTACGCGCGCGATCTGCGCTGCTACCACCGCGAATGTCATGACCGGCCGGTACACGCGGTCCTGGTGCCGACCCGGATGCGCGGCCGCCAGGGAGTGGACCGCAACGTGCACGTCTGCGGGCCGGACGCACTGGATGCGCTCGTGGGCAGCCTGGACGCGCGGCGTACCGGACCGCCTATCGACGCGGGCCGGTTCCTGGCCGCCGATGCGTACCGGCCCTTGCCCTCCCTGATCCGGGCGGCGCGCGACCTGTTCCTCGTACAACGGCCGCCTCAGTTGTGGCGCGCGGCGGCCAATACCGACGACGCAGTCGATCACATCGCGCGCGTCGTGGCCGAGGCGAGGCTCAGCGGCACGCGACGCCTGGTGTTGCTCGCGGGCGTGCCTGGGGCGGGAAAGACGCTGGTCGGCATGCGGATCGCGCACGATCCCGGGCTGGATCTTCTGAAGCAAGGCGACCGGGGTGCGCCGGCGGTGTTCCTGTCGGGAAACGGCCCCCTCGTGGAGGTTCTGCAGTACGTGCTGCGCGAGGCTGGCGGCGCGGGACGAACGTTCGTGAGGCCCATCCGGGAGTACGTGCGCCGCTACGACGGTCGACCCGACCTGGAGCCGCCGGAGCATGTGGTGGTCTTCGACGAGGCGCAGCGGGCGTTCGACCGCGCAAGGGTGGCCGATACCCACAAGCACTCGCTTGCCCGCTCGCGTTCGGAGCCGGAGCACTTCATTGAGTTCGCCGAACGGAGGCGCGGCTGGTCGGTGATCGTCGGTCTGGTGGGCAGCGGCCAGGAGATTCACATCGGAGAGGAAGGTGGACTCGGTCTCTGGGCGGACGCGATTCACGGGAGCCGTGAGTCTCACCGGTGGACCGTGCACGCACCGCCGGAGATGGCAGGCCGTTTTCGTGGCCTCACCGTCGAGACATCGAACGCGCTCACCCTCGATGAGACGCTTCGATCGCACCGGGCGACGCGCCTCCATGCCTTCGTCGCGAAGCTGCTGCGCAAGACGCCGCCGGGCGCCGCGGGTCTGCGGCCGATCGCGGACGAGTTGCAGCGTGACGGTCACGACCTGCGCATCACGCGTGACCGCGCGTTGGCGGAGCGGTATCTCCGGGAGCGGTATCGGGATCACGCAGAGGCCCGTTTCGGCCTCATGGCGTCCAGCCGAGATCGGGACTTGGTCCGCTTCGACGTGCCGAACGACTTCCAGTCGACGAAACGCGTGCGCTACGGCCCCTGGTACAACGACGGTGAAGCCGACATCGGGGACCGGTCGTGTCGGCACTTGCGTGACTGCGTGACCGAGTTCGGCGCGCAGGGGCTGGAGCTCGACGCGGTCCTGCTCGCCTGGGGCACCGATTTCGTGCTGCGCGACGGCGCGTGGGTGATTGACCGCGCGCGGCGCTACCGGTCGGCGGGAAACGCCACGGTGCGCGACCCCTGGCAACTGCGTGCAAACGCCTACCGCGTGCTCCTGACGCGAGGTCGAGATGCCCACCTCGTCTTCCTGCCACCGCTGACCGAGCTGGACGAGACGTGGTCATATCTCTGCTCCTGCGGCTTTCGACTACTGAAGGACCGTTGACCGGGTCGACCGACCGGGCGGCGCGGTTCCCTTCCTGCCGCAACAGCCCGTGACCGGCGCCATCATTCACCACGCGCCCAGCGGGTCGACGACGGTCAGAAACGGGAAAACAACGGAAGTCTGCATCGCGGGCGCAGATTCGGCCGACGGCTGGGGCGGGCTGCTTTACCCATCCGTAACCGCTCCGTCACGTCGCTGCCATAACCCGCGGCTATCGTGTCACCGTCGTCGGCCTGCTCCACGATCCCTTGCCGACGAGCAGTCTCGCGGTTCGACGCCACGCACGGCAGCGGCGCGAGCCCTCGACACCCCGATTCTCCGTTCCGACGAGAAAGCCCAGGAGCAACGATGTCACTCCCAGGACCCGCCCGCCCCCTCTGTCTGTTCGTTGCGCTGGCCGCGCTCGCATCCGGCGCGGCCGCCCAGCCCGACGGCGGCGCGGCGGCCGGTAGCGGCGCCGGCTCCATTCGGGGCCGCGTCGTCGACGCCCGTAGCGGCGCGCCGCTGCCCGGCGCCCTCGCCGTCATCGCGGAGACCGCCCTCCAGGACGCGGCGGGACGTGACGGGGCATTCCGACTCGCCGGGGTGCCGGCGGGCGAGCAGGTCCTGGTGGTCACCTACCTCGGGTACCAGACCGTCACGTCCACGGTGACGGTACCGCCGGGCGCGACGCTGCCCGTCGACGTCGTGATGAGCGAGTCGTTCGCGCTCGAGGAGACGGTCACGGTCTCCGCCGGGTCGATCGCCGACGGCCAGACCCGTGCGCTCAACCAGCAGAAGACCGCCCCGAACATCACCAACGTCGTCTCCGCCGACCAGATCGGCCAGTTCCCGGACGCCAACGCCGCCGAGGCGACCCAGCGCATTCCCGGCATCACGATCGAGCGCGACCAGGGCGAGGGGCGCTACGTCTCGGTGCGGGGCGCCGAGGCCCGGCTCAACTCGATGCTGATCGACGGCGAGCGCATCCCCTCGCCCGAGGGGGACGTGCGGGCGGTGGCCCTCGACGTCATTCCGACCGACCTGCTCCAGGCCATCGAGGTCTCCAAGGCCCTGACCCCGGACATGGACGGGGACGCCATCGGCGGCGCGGTGAACCTGGTGACGAAGAGCGCCCCGGAGACGGCCACGGTGCTGGGCTCGGTGGCCGGAGGCTACAACCGCCTGATGGAGGACGCGGGCCAGGGCCGCACCAGCCTCACCGGCGGCGGCCGGTTCGGCGACGGCCGGATCGGCCTGATCGGCACGGTCAGCTACGACGACGCGAACCGGGGGTCGGACAACCTGGAGCCGGAGTACGACGACGGCGAGCTCGACGACCTGCAGTTGCGCGACTACACCGTCAACCGCGAGCGCACCGGCCTGAACGGGGTCCTCGACGTCCGTCCGTCGGCCGACGGCAGCTTCACCGTCCGCGGCGTCCACAACGCGTTCTCCGACCAGGAGTACCGCCGCCGGACCCGCTACCGCGTGGGCGACGACAGCATCGAGCGGGAGCTGAAGGACCGGCTCGAGACCCAGAAGATCACGTCGTTCTCGGCCGGCGGCGAGCACTTCCTCGGCAATCGCGTGCTGGTCGACTACCGGGCGTCGGTGGCCCGGGCCGAGGAGAACGAGCCGGAACGCCACGACACCACCTTCACGCAGGAGGACGTGGCCTTCGCCCCCAACGTCAGCCCCACCTTCATCGATCCGCGCGACATCCAGGCGAATCCCCTCGACGAGGACCTCGCCGCCCTTCACGCTCGACGACCAGGTCGTCGAGAACAACCTGACGAGCGATCGCGACGTCGTGGCCGCGGCGAACCTCCGGGTGCCGTTCTCGACCGCGGCAGGGCTCGCCGGCTCGCTCAAGTTCGGGGCCAAGGTCCGCCGTAAGACGAAGACGCGCGACAACAATGCGCTGGCCTACGAGTCGGACGACGACCTCTTCCTGGCCGACTATCTCGACGCCGGATTCCGACCGCCGGCGTTCCTCGGCGGTCGGTACACCCCCGGCACCGCGTTCATCGCCCCGAATCTCGCCCGGTCGCTGAGAAACACGTCGCGGCTGGAGTCCGAGGTGGACCTGGAGGCGGACCTCGCCGACTACACGGCGACCGAGGACCTCGCCGCCGCCTACGCCATGGCGGACCTCGCGCTGAGCTCCCGCCTGTCGCTGCTCACCGGGCTCCGGTTCGAGCGGACCCGCCTGGACTACGGCGGCTTCGAGCTGCTGTTCGACGAGGAGGGCGACCCGGTCTCCCTGAGCTCGGTGGGCGACACCGACGACTACGCCGTCCCCCTGCCGTCGTTCCACCTGCGCTACGCCTTCACCGACGACACCAACCTGCGCGCGGCGGTGACGCGCTCGCTGGCCCGGCCCAACTACTACGACCTCGTGCCGTTCCAGTTGATCCTCGAGGAAGACAGCGAGATCGAACGGGGCAACCCCACCCTCGACCCCACGACGGCCTGGAACCTCGACCTGATGGCCGAGCACTACCTGCCGTCGGTGGGCGTCGTCTCGGCCGGCCTGTTCCACAAGGACCTGACCGCCTTCATCTTCCCCGCGACGTTCGAGGAGCTGCGCGGCGGCGACGCGTTCGACGTGCTGGAGCCGCGGAACGGCGGCGCCGCCCGCATCACCGGGCTCGAGCTGGCGTTCCAGAACCAGTTCCGGGGGCTGCCGGCGCCGCTCGACGGGCTCGGGCTCTACGCCAACTACACCTTCGCGGATTCCCTCGCGCAGTTCCCCGGCCAGGCGCGCGAGGAGCGGCTGCCGGGCCAGGCCCGGCACAGCGGCAACCTGTCGGTCTGGTACGAGAAGCGCGGCTTCTCGGCCCGGGTCTCGCTGAACGTCCGCGACCGGTGGCTGGCGGAGGTGGGCGAGGAGCCGGCGGAGGACGTCTATCTCGACGCCCACCGGCAGCTCGACCTGTCCGTCGGGCAGGCGCTGACCTCGCGCCTCCGGTTGTTCGCCGACTTTCTCAACCTGACCAACGAGCCGCTCCGGTTCTACGAGGGCGTCGTGGACCGGCCCATCCAGGAGGAGTACTACCGGTGGTGGACCACCTTCGGCATGCGCTTCACCTTCTAGTGTGCTGCCTGACAATTGGGTTCATCCGACATGGTGCTTCTCTCAAGAGCCCGAAGCCCTCGGATTCCTGTTCCGATTGGCAAGAACGGGCCGAGAATCGCGTTGGCTACCCAGCCCAGTCGGTGAGACAGACGGGCAATTGCGTAAAGGCATTGGTCAGGCGCGACGCTAGGAGTCTGCGCCGTAGAACGGTACAGACTC
Source organism: Vicinamibacterales bacterium (assembly GCA_965261285.1). Lineage (GTDB taxonomy): Bacteria > Acidobacteriota > Vicinamibacteria > Vicinamibacterales > UBA8438 > JAJEEA01. The sequence goes on from OZ253457.1 coordinate 3,212,976, forward strand.
CTGGCAGGGTTGGTTGGGCGCCGAGCGGAGCCGAAGGCGCCGATTGGCGGGCCAGGGCGTCGTGGACCGGCCGATCCAGGAGAGGTAATACCGGTGGTGGAACACCTTCGGCATGCGCTTGACTTTCCGACGCGGCCTCGACGGCGCACCGGCACACCCGGTGTGCCGTTTCCAGGGAGCCTGCCACGTAATGCGCAGACCCGTTCCACGTCCGGCGGGGCGTGCGGGTTCCGCCGCGCCGGTCCCCTCCCCCTGACCGCCCTGGCCGCAGCGCTCGCCGGTGCGGCCTGCGTGAACGGCGGCCCGGAGCGGCCCGAGACCGAGCCCCCCGCCGGCGCCCCGGCCTCCCCGGCGGCCGCGGTGGTCGACGAACGGTTCCACACGGAGCGGACCCGGGCGGACCTCGACTCCATCGCCGTCTGGCACGGTCCGGACGCCGACTGGCTCATCGCCACGTCGAAGGCCGAGCACGCGCTGTACGTCTACGACGCCGGCACCGGCGCCCGCGTCGCGCGGGTGGAGCGCGACTTCCTGCGGCCCAACGGCATCGCCGTCGCGGACGACCTCGCGTTCGTGGTCGAACGGGACCATCACCGCGTTCAGGTGCTCCACCTCCCCGGCTTCGAGCCGGCCGGGACGTTCGGCGACGCGCTGCTGACCCGCCCCTACGGCATCGCCGTCGTCGCCGACGACGCGGCGCCGGGTCGCTACATGGTCTGGGTGACCGACAACTACGAGGCCGGCGACGACATCGTGCCCCCGGACGACGAGCTGGGCCGCCGCGTGCAGCAGTTCCGTGTCGCGCTGCCGGACGGGACGGCCGAGGCGACCCACGTGGGCGCCTTCGGCGAGACGAGCGGCCCCGGCGTACTCCACACCGTCGAATCGATCCACGCGGACCCGGCGCAGCAGATCCTCGTGATCGCTGACGAAGACCCGCGCGACGTGGACATCAAGGTCTACTCGTTCGACGGGTCGTTCACGGGGCGGACCCTGGGCGCGGGGGTCATCGCCTTCGAACCCGAGGGAATCGCGCTGGCCCGTTGCGGTGAAAGGGGCTACTGGCTCGTGACCGACCAGGACGAGGCGGCCAACGTCTTCCACCTCTTTGACCGCGCGACGCTGCGCCACGCCAGCGCCTTCGCCGGTCCCGCCACCGCCAACACCGACGGCGTGGCCCTGACCCTGACCCCGCTCCCCGGCTTCCCCCACGGCGCGTTCTACGCGGTGGACGACGACGCCCGGCTGGCCGCGTTCGACTGGGTCGACGTGGTCGACGCCGCCGGGCTGCCCGAGACCTGCCTCGGCGCTCCGTGACGCGGCCGCGGGTGAACGTGGCCCCGGCCTGGCCGCCCAGGCCAGACCGCGCCGCGCTCGCGACGGAGCGACACCCATGACCGCGTGCCGGACACGCCAGCCGTCGGGCGCGACGATGTTACGATCCGGCGGCGGAGGGTCGCCAGCCATGATCGTCAATCTCGCGTACGGCCGTACCGGGCTGCCGGTCGAGTTTCCCGACGACCGCACCACGGTCATCGAGCCCACCTGGGTCGACGGGCTGCCGGACGAGGCCGGGGCAGTTCGGCAGGCGCTCGAGCAGCCGATGGGCAGCGCGCCGTTGCGGGAACGGGTCCGCCCCGACCAGTCGGTGGCCATCTCGGTCTGCGACGTCACGCGGCCCATGCCGAGCGCGACGGTGCTGCCGGTGGTGCTCGAGGCCCTGTCGCACGTGCCCGTCGACCGCATCGCGATCATGATCGCGAGCGGCACCCACCGCGCGACGACCCGGGACGAGCTGGTCGAGATGCTCGGGGCGGACATCGTCGACCGCAACCGCATCGTCGTCCACGACGCGTTCGACGACGCCGAGCTCGTGTCCCTCGGCGAGGTCGACGGCGGCGTCCCGGTCTGGCTGAACCGGACCTGGGTCGAGGCGGACGTCCGCATCACCACCGGCTTCGTCGAGCCGCACTTCTTCGCGGGCTTCAGCGGCGGCCCGAAGATGGTGGCGCCGGGGCTGGCCGGGTTCCGGACGATCATGCGGCTGCACGACGCCGAGATGATCGGCAGCCCCCGGGCGCGCTGGGGCGTCGTCGAGGGCAACCCCATCCACGACGGCGTCCGCGCCATCGCCGCCCGCTCGGGGGTCGACTTCAGCGTCGACGTCGCCATCAACCGCGACCGGCGGATCACCCACGTCGCGGCCGGCGAGCTGTTCGCGGTGCACCGGGCGGTGCGCGACGTGGTCCGGCGAAACGCGATGCAGGCGTTCGACCGGCCCTTCGACGTCGTCGTCACCACCAACAGCGGCTACCCCCTCGACCAGAACCTCTACCAGACGGTGAAGGGCATGTCGGCGGCGGCCCAGGTGGTGAAGCCCGACGGCACCATCGTGTGCGCCTCGGCCTGCGCCGACGGCTATCCCGACCACGGCGAGTACCTGGACATCCTCACGCGGGGCGACGGCCCCGAAGCCCTGCTGGCCATGATCAACGCCCCCGGCCACAACCGCCACGACCAGTGGGAGGTGCAGGTGCAGGCCCAGATTCAGCAGCGCGCCGACGTGCTGCTCAAGACCGACGGCCTCTCCGACGAGCAGGTGCGCGCGGCGCACCTCACCCCCATCGACGACGTCGCCGCCGCCACCCGCGACGCCCTCTCGCGCTCGGGGCCCGACGCCCGCGTCTGCGTCCTCCCGGAGGGCCCGCAGACGATTCCCTATCTGGCGGAGACGCTCTGACAGCCCGTGGCGAAGGTCCCCCGCTGCATCCCGAGCGGCGATGCATGCGCCTGCGCCCGGCAAAGCGTGGCCCTCGGCCCGTTGCCGCCCAACCGTGCCTGCCGGGCGTCTGCGCCGTGGCCGGCACAGGCGCCCGGTTTGCGTTGTTCGTCGGTTACATGTGCCCGATATGCGCCCTCCTCGCGCCTTGTCAGGCGGGCGCCTCGGCCCTTTGCCGGCGCCCTCCGGGCGCGATGCAAAGCGGTGTTTTCACCACGGGCTGCTGACCGGGCACGGTCGTCGCACGACAAGCGGAGATCCGGCTGCGGACGGTTCACTGTCAAGCGGAGACGGTCCGAGCGAGCGGCCAAGCCGGCGGAAACGGTGTCCAAGGAACAGACGCCGGTGCATCCGGCCGACGCCGGTCATCCCCGGATGGAGCAACCGGTCCGGCTCGAACGACGCCGCGTGGAGCGCCGATGCCGGCCCGACCCGAATCCCGGAGGAGTCCGCGCCGACTCGGCGCAAACTTCGGGGCGACCGCGATGAGACACGTCCGCCGAACGACGATCCCGTTCGCCCTCCCGATCCTGGTCTGGTCCTGCTCGGCCGCGCCGCCGCCGGTGGTGCCCGACCCGATGGATGCGGTCCGGGCGCAGCTCGCGCAGGCGCAGGACCTGACCCAGCGCGGCTGCTACCGGTGCCTGATCGAGGCGCGGGACCTGTACGAGGAGGTGGGCCGGCAGGGGTTCGTGCCCGAGACGGCGAACGCCGGCCTCCTGCGGACCACCCTGCTGATCGGGATGCGCGAACGCGAGATGGGCCTGCCCGGCGGCGGCACGTTCGAGCGAACGGTGGCGCTGGCGGGCCTGGAGGTCGCGGCCGCCGAGGAGATGGCGGAGGCCCGGGAAGCGGCGGAGGCCGAGGAAGACCCGGCGGGGCGGGAGGCGGGCGAAGCCCGGCAGCCCCCGGAAGCCGAGGATTCCGAGGAGACAGCGGAGGGCCCGGCGGGGCGGGAGGCGGGGGAAGCCCGGCACCCCCTGGAAGCCGGAGATGCGCCGGAGACGGTTGCCGGCGCCGAAAGCGCGGAGGGCGGGGAATCCTGGGAAGCCGCGGGGAGCGCGGAGACGGCGTCCGTCGGCCCCGAATGGGAGACCTTCCTCCAGATCGCGGCCACCACCCCCTGGCAGGACGTCGGGATTCCCAAGGACCTGGCCGAGGAGAACGTCTACGCCCGCGCCATCGCCGACCGCGACCGCGACGCCTGGAACCGGGTGCTGCGGCCGCTGGTCCCGACCGACCCCCTCGCCGCCTACCTGTACCTCAGCCTCAACTGCACGAGCGAGTGGCTCGCCGAGCAGCCGCCCGAGCTGGCGGAGGTCCTCGCCGTCCACGACGACGCCGTCTACGTCCGCTACCGGCAGGCCCTCTGCGCCGACGAGCAGGTGGCCCTGGCCTCGATCCAGACCATCGAGCCGCGCTTCACGGAGATGGAGCTCTTCCTCGGCCGGCACGCGCTGGAGCAGGGGCGCGGACCGCAACAGGGGGACGTGGCCCTGGCCGAGTTCCACTACGCCCGGGCCCGCGAGGAATGGCCGGAATGGCCCGCCCCGGCCATGGCCCTGGGCGAGGTGGCCCGCACCGTCGAGGACTACGAGGCGAGCCTGCCCTTCTACGACGCCGCCCTCGCCCTCGTCCCCGAGCAGCGCGACGCCCTCCTCGGCCGGGCGCAGTCGCTCAGCTACCTCGACCGCAACGCCGAGGCGGTGCCGCTGCTCGACCGGCTGATCGGGATGGGCCGCTGGTACCTGGCCGAGGCCCACTTCTGGCGGGCGTACAACCGGTTCAACCTCGGCGACGTCGAGGGGGCCCGCGACGACGCGGCCACCTCCATCGGCCATCGACCCGAGGCCCAGTCGTACGCGCTCTCGGGTCAGATCGCGCTCGTGCAGCGCCGGCTCGACGACGCCCGGTCCGACCTCGAGACCGCCCTCGACATCAACCCGCAATACTGCTACGCCGCGTTCCACCTGGGCCGCGTGCACATCGAGGAGGCTCGCTGGATCGAGACCGCTTCCGCCTTCAGCCGCGCCGCCCTCTGCTTCCGGGCGAACGCCGACCGGCTCGCCGCCGACCTGATCGGAATCGAGCAGAACCCCGACCTCGCCGAGGACCGGCGCGCCCGGCTCGTCGCGCGGCGCACCGACGAGATCGCGGTCGTCCGCCAGCAGGCCGCCTCGTCCTTCTACAACGCCGCCCTCGGGTACTACAACGACGGCGTCCTCCGCCTCGCGCGCCGCTACGCCGAGATCGCGGCCGAGCACGAGATGTTCGCCGAGCGCTCGACCCGCCTGCTCGGGCTCATCGCGAATGTCCGATAGGAGTCTGCGCCGTCGAACGGCGCGGACTCCTGGAGGGTTGGTTGGGCGCCCGGCGGAGCCACAGCCGACGACGGGCGGGCGAGGAGTCGCCGTCGAACGGCGCGGACTCCCGGAGGGTTGGTTGGGCGGCGAGCGGAGCTGGAGGCGACGCTCTCCGGGCTGCGCTAGCGGATGCGCCGGACACAGCCGTCGCGTTCTCCATCCTCGGCGGCGGCTACCCGGGCAGCGACAGCGGCCGCAGGGAATCGGCGCCTGTCGCGGCCCGGCGCGCCGATAGTGAAGCCCGCCGGCCCCGTTCTCTCCTTGGTACCGGGCCGCGATTCACATACCCCAGACGGTGATCCGCGGCCCCTCCGGCGGCGGGGCGCGACGGAAGATCTTCTCCTCCCACGTCCGCTCGCGGGACCGGTCGAAGACAATCAGGTGCCCGGACTCTGCCGCGCAACGGTCCATGTAGTCACGCGTCTGCTCCAGGCCGCGCGTAATCGTGGACTCGAGGTCGCCGCGCAGCAGCTTGCACTCGACCACGAACCGACGCTCCCGACCGCCCTGCGGCCAGCGGATCAGCAGATCGGCGCGTCTACTGCCCAACGCATGCTCCCGGTCGAGACGGCCGCCGCCGTTCACGATCCGTTGCAGGTGCGCTTGCAGCAACAACTGCGGGCCAGCCTCGTGATACTTGTCGAAACGCTGCACCCAGTGCTCGGAATGCTCCCGGAAGAACGTCTGGAACGCCTCGATCAAGCCGTCCACGTCAAGGTCGCCGGATTCGTCCACGTACCACGCCGTCCTCTGCGGCAGACCGATCTGCACCGCGTGGGTCAGGTGACGCGGCGCCACTTCGCCGTAGATCGGATTGGCGAAGCGCGGCGTGCCGTCCTGGTCCAGCGCGACGAGACCCAGGTCGCGGACGTAGTCGACGTCCTCGTCCGACCAGGCATGCTCGTCGGCCCCGGTCAGGATCGGTTCGACGACACGCCGCACCCGTTCCTCGCGCAGCTTGCACGCCAACTGGTCGATGTGCGTTTCCCGGCGCAGGATCAGCCGCTCCTGCGCCTCCAGGACGTCGTCCCGGGTAATCGGACGCGCGCGGTCGCGGCCGGCCTCGTGCCTGAAACACGCGTCGTAGCACAGCGCGTTCACCAGCCACGGCTGGCCGGCGGTGCGCCTCCAGACCGTCTGAAGCGCACCGGCCGTGAAGACCTGTCCGGTCTCCCCGGTGTGCTGCGCGAGCAGGGCGCGCACCTCCGTCTCCGTGAAGTCGCCGAGCCGCAACGACTCCGACTTGATGTTGAAGGCGCTTCCGCCGAGCACCAGCGCATTCTCGGCGCTCGAACGGATGCGGTAGTCGCGCACGTCGACCACCCCGCACAGAATCACGCAGTGCGGGAAGCGCTCGGGACGCTCCGAATAACCCGTGCGCAACTGCCGCAACACCGACAGCAGCGTGTCCCCGATCAGGGTGTCGATCTCGTCGACAAGCAGCACCAGCGGCTTTGGCTCGGCCAGGCACCAGCGCGCCAGCGCTTGGCGTAACGCACCGTGGGGGCCGACCCGTTCCAACAAATCGGGCCAGATGTCCTCGAGCGTGCCGTCGTCCAGGGTCGCTCTCGCCTCGAACGCCAGTTCGGCCAGAACGACGCGCATGCCCTCTGCGACGTTCTCGCGCGCCGACTGCCCGCTCTCGACGCTCACGTACACGCAACGATACTCGCCACGCCCGTTGAGGAGATCGCGCAACGCCAGCAACGCGGAGGTCTTGCCCGTCTGCCGCGGGGCATGCAGGGCGAAGTACTTCCTGCCTCGCACGAGACCGAGCAGTGCGTCGAGGTCCAGCCGCGACAGCGGCGGGATCAGGTAGTGGTCCCCCGCCACCACGGGTCCGGCCGTGCTGAACTCGCGCATGGCCTCACATCGGCGGCACGTAGCGCCGTGCGGGGTTCCCGCTCGAGCGCCGCGTCGCCTCCATCTCCGGTCTGGACGCCAAGAGAACGTCGCGGATAGAGAGAATCACGACAACTCCACCGTATCGTCCAGGTGGTCGAGAGCGCGGGACACTGCCTCGCTGGGGCGCTCGTTGCATAGCAGGAACAGTGCATCTCTTGCGCGCGTCATCGCCACGAACAACTGGCTCAAATAGAGGGCAGTCCGCTCGTCCACCTCGCCGGCCGCCCCGTTGGTCCGCTTCGGCCGGGGGAACACTGAAAGGTCCAACAGGAAGACCACTTTGAACTCCAGCCCCTTGGCGCGGTGGAACGTGCCGACCTTGACCGCTTCGCTCGGGCGGCCGTCGAAGTCGTCGAGCCGCTGGCACTTGAGGGCAGCTCCCCGCATGTGAGCCACCGTCAGGTCCACGAGGGCTCGATCCGGCGCGAACACGCCGATGTCCCCCAAACGAAGGTCGCCGCCGTCTCCCTCCGCGAGGCGCCGGATACACTTCACGACCCACTCCATCTGGGCGTCCCTGTCGCCGGCACGCACCAACCGGGGTCTGGTGCCGCTACGACGTGCCTCCGAGTCGGCATCTCCGCGTCGGTATGCGTCACCGAGATCGTCGACCGGCTCCGAGCCCGCACAAGCCATGGCCGCGTCGATGATCTGCCGCGTATTCCGGTAGTTCAGCCGCAGCACGGCGCTGTTCCCGCGCACGTCCAGCCCCGCCTGGGCCAGCGTAAAGCCATCGGGATAGATCTTCTGCGCGCCGTCGCCGACGAGAAAGAGCGCGTCCGGCCGATCCGCGCCGTCGCCCCCGTTGACGAGGGCGCGAACGAGCTGCAGACCGACGAGCGTCAGATCCTGTGACTCGTCGACAACCGCCGCCTCGTACGTCGGCTCCTGACGCCGAAGCGCCAGGTCGCGGGCTCGTCGCCGCACGTCGGCGAAGTCCTCGATTCCTGCGTCGGCGAGCCGGCGGTCCCATTCCAGGCTCAGTCGCCAGGTCTGCTCGCGCACGGCGGATGTGAACCTCGTCCTCCGTCCAGTTCGCTCCATGGCCTGGTAGGCATCCTGAGTGTCGATTCCCCTCCCCTTGAGGACGTTCGTGACTTCTTCGCGCAAGTACTGGTGGGTCACCCTCGCGCGATGCAGCGGCGAGCCGGTGACGACGACAGCGCCGAACGCATCCTTGAACGCGGCGGTCGCGGCTTTCGGATCCAGTCGCGGCGGTTCCCCCGCTGCGCTACAGAGACGCGCCGCCAGCTTATCGACGTTGATGAACTCGACGACGTTCCCTGGAGCGTTCGGCAGCCGGCGGTAGAGGCATTCGAGAACCGGGGGAAGACTGCTGATGTAGGTCGTGAACAGGACGGGTGAGCGCCGCCGACGGACGGGGAGACTGGGCGATGTCGCGAAACGCTTGGCCAGCGCGGCGGCGCGATGCAGCGCCACCACCGTCTTGCCCGTGCCAGCCGACCCGCGAACGCGCGCGGGACCGTTGAACCACCGCTCGACCAGGGCGTGCTGATCGGGATGGAGGAAGATCATCCATTCCTCGATCGGAGCCGCCCGCAGGCGCTCGAACTCGTCAGCCGTGAGCAACAACGACAGTCCCGCCAGCGCACCCCGCTCGACGATGGTGTCGCGGAACCGCTTGTGCTCGGCCGCCTCGTCGGCAATCAACCGGCGTTGCCGCCAAGCGTCCGGGGACTGCTCCATGCACTCGAAGACCCGGTCGAATGTCGCATCGTCGATGCTCGGCCATACCTCCAGCAGTGTCTCATCGGTGGCGCGACGCAGTCGCTCAATCGCGTCGACATCGAATCCGGCTTCGGCCAGCTCGCCGTCGGTCCAGTGCCCAAGTATCGAACGCTCCGGCGCGGGCGCGTACAGCGGCCTGAACGTTGTCGGCACCACCGGCGAGCCGTCCAGCTCCAGGGCGTCGGGCCGGACGGGAATCAGGCCCGGTCTCCCATGAAGGGGCGCCGAAAAGGCCACGCGATCGGCAAAGCGATAGACATCATCGTGATGTCCCGCCCGCAGGAAGACCGACGTCGGACCCTCCCGCGCCAGCAGGACTCGCAACTCCTGCGACGCGCGAATCGTGCAGAGCCGGCGTCTGCCGGCGCGACCCTCGAGCTGCTCCAGATTCAGGCCGGGTGTATCGGGCTCCCGCTGGTACTTCTCCACCGCCTTCCAGACGCGTTGCGCATCACCCGCCCCGAGCGCGTTGACCAGCGGAATGAACTGCGGGTCGAAGGTAATCTCCATCGTGTTCCGTGATCTCGCCGACCGTGTCGGCAACGCGCGGCTCCGACCACATCCCCGCGGTCACGCCACGACCCTCCACCTCGGTGTAGCCTGAAAGACAGTCGAGTTGCCCGGGGCCATGAGACAGCCCCCGGGTTCACCGAGACGGCGTCCCGACTTCCGACTAACTGACGGGCCCTGCAGAAGCCGACCACGTTGTGGTCGGCTTCTGCACACGTAGCAGCAGTTCGGCGGCAAAACCTACTTCCACGACACCACGACAGTCTGCTCCCGGGCAGCCCCGCAAGCCACCAGTCTGGACGTTCCCGCCACCCACCGCCTGCTACTGCACGGTGATGTCGTTGATGACCACCGGGGTGACCGGCGCGTCCTGGTGGCTGCCCTGCTGCCGGGTGTCGACCCCCGCGATCGCGTCGACGACGTCCATGCCCTCGGTCACGCGGCCGAAGACGGCATAGCCGAACTCCGCGTCCGAGTCGCCGCGGTAGTCGAGGCCGCGCCGCGCGTTGTCGCTGAGGTTGATGAAGAACTGCGACGTGGCGCTGTTGACGGCGGCGGTGCGGGCCATGGCGACGGTGCCGCGGGTGTTGCTGATGCCGTTGTCGGCCTCGTTGCGGATCGGCTCGCGGGTGAACTTGCGGGTGAGGTCGGCGCGGAAGCCGCCGCCCTGGATCATGAAGTCGTCGATCACGCGGTGGAACACCGTATCGGTGTAGAAGTCGGCGTAGACGTACTGCAGGAAGTTGCGGACCGAGACGGGCGAGCGGTCCTGGAACAGCTCCATCGTGACGTCGCCCTCACTGGTCTGCATGACCACGGTCGGGTTGCTGCCGGGGACGGTGCCGCCGGTGGCGAGCCGGATGCGGTAGACGCCGGTGCTCGCGGTCATGTAGAGGGTCTGCCCGTCGTCGCCCCAGGCGACGTTGGCCACGACCTCCGGCATCAGGATCGTCCCCAGGTGCACCCCGTCCCAGCCGATCACCCAGACGCCCCCGGGGCCGGTGGCGAAGAGGTTGCCGCCGAGGTCGACCTTCAGGCCGTCGGCGCCGCCGGGCGCGGTCTGGTCGTTGACGTCGTAGAAGACGCGCCCGTTCGTGGCGCCGTCCTCGCCGAGGTCGTAGGCCATCCACACCTTCTGGTTCGCGTCGGAGTTGGCGACGTAGAGAACGTCCTCGTCGGGCGAGAGGGCGATGCCGTTGGGGCGGCTCTGGTCCTGGACCAGCAGCTCGAGCTCGCCGTCGGGGCTCAGGCGGTAGATGCCGTTGAAGTCGAGCTCGCGGAGCGGCGACTCCTCGAGCCCCTCGAGGCCGTACGACGGGTCGGTGAAGTAGAGCGACCCGTCGGAGCCGAAGACGGCGTCGTTGGGGCTGTTGAGGCGGCTTCCCTCGAAGCTGTCGACGATCACCGTGCGGGTGCCGTCCTCCTCGAGCCGCGAGATGCGGCGGTTGCCGTGCTCGCAGATGATCAGACGCCCCTCGGCGTCGAGCGTCAGCCCGTTCGACGAGATCGACCGCAGCCCCTCGCGGTCGCCCTCGAACACCGGGTCGATGAACGGGCTCGCCCCCTCCGCCTCGGTCCACTGGTGGATGGCGTTGGCCCGCACGTCGGAGAAGAGCAGCCGCGACTCGCCGCGGATCCACACCGGCCCCTCCGTGAACACGTAGCCCTCGGCCAGCTTCTCGATCGTCGCGCCGGGCGGCACCAGCGAGTCGAGCCGCGGATCGACCCGGAGGATGCGGCCCTCCCCGGCCGGTTCCCCGACTTCCACTTCCTCGGGCGGCTCTTCCGGCGCGCCGCCGCAGGCCATCGTCAAGGCCGCCAGGGCGGCCGCCATCGTCAGACTGGTCGGTCTCATCATGTCGTCCTCGATTCAGGGTTGGGCCCCGGCGGCGCCTTCCTCATCCGTCCGGGGGGCCGCCGGCCCGCCAGGACGCACGCTGCGCCGGCTGTCCCTCGTCTTGCGATGTCTCCTTCCGCGGCGGTGCCCGGACAAGGGAGACTGTACCGCAATCCCGCCCCGCGGTGAATGCCTGCGGGTTCGCTCCCGGTGGCGGCCGCGGCTCGCCGCGGCTCCCGGGCGCCGGGCGGTCCGCGGCCCGGCGGCTCCCGACCGGCGGCACCGGTGGTAGAGTGGCCGGCGGGGACGGGCTGTGCCGGGCGCCGATGCACGCTCGCGCCGTTGCGTTGCGACGCGCGCCGGTCGCCGCGTCGCCACCGGGACCGCAGGGCCTCGCCCGAGCGGCCCCGGATCGAACCCGCTTGCCGCGCGGGGCCCCAGCATCGCCCGAAGGCCGCTCGACAGATGCCGCCGCCTACTCCGGCCCTCGTCGCACTCACCATCTGGACCGCCCTGCTGCTCTACGTCGCGGGCGAGTACGGCCGCACCCGCCGGCCCGTGGCGGCGTGGGCCCGGCCCGTCTGGCTGCTCGGCGCCGCCGCCTATCTCGCCCACGTCGCCGCCGCCTTTGCCACCTACCACGAATGGAGCCACGCCGCCGCTTACGCCCATACCGCGGCGCGCACCGAGGCGCTGCTGGGCCTCGCGTGGGGCGGCGGGCTGTGGGTGAACTACGCCTTCACCGTCCTCTGGGGCGGCGAGGCGCTCTGGTGGCAGATGCGGCCGGCCAGCTACGCGCGGCGCGCGCGAGCCTGGACACCGGCGGTGCGCGGCGCGTTCCTCTTCATGATCGTGAACGGCGCCGTGGTCTTCGTGAACGGACCGGGGCGCTGGCTCGGGGTCGCCATCGTCGCCGCCTTGATCGCGATCTGGCGGGCCGACGCCCGGGCCAACGGGACGTCCGGCCATCCGAGCGCGGCTGCGGCCGGCGGCGCATGACGGTGCGGACGCTTCGAGAACCGCAACCGACGGAGAGTGGAGCCGGAAGGACGACGCCGTCCAGGCCGGACTCGCGGAGGTCATGGCGGTGCGGACGCTTCGAGAACCGCAACCGACGGAGAGCGGAGCCGGAAGGACGACGCCGTCCAGGCCGGGCTCGCGGAGGTCATGACGGTGCGGACGCTTCGAGAACCGCAACCGATGGAGAGCGGAGCCCGAAGGACGACGCCGTCCAGGCCGGATTCGCGGAGGTCATGCAATGTCGGATCAAGGCAGGGAAGAGGCAACGACGGCCTCGCCGTTCACCGTGACGCTGCCCTCGGGCGACACCGTCGGCGCCATCGCGTACCCGGCGGCGGGGGGGCCGCCCGCCGGAACGACGATGATCCTCGCGCACGGCGCCGGCGCCCCGCAGACGCATCCGTTCATGACCGCCTTCGCCCGCCTGCTCTCCGCACGCGGGATAGACGTCGTCACGTTCAACTTCCTCTACATGGAGCGCGGCCGCCGCGTGCCCGACCCCAGGGCGCGCCTCGAAGCCTGCTACCGCGCGGTCATCACCGCCGCGCGGGCCCGGGCCGGAGACGGCGAGCGCCGCATGGTCATCGGCGGCAAGTCGATGGGCGGCCGCATCGCGACGCAGGTGGCGGCCGCGCAGGACGTGGACGGCAGCGAGGCCGACGTGGACGGAGCCGAGGCCGGCGTGGACGCCCTCGTGCTCCTCGGCTATCCCCTCCACCCCCCGGGCCGGCCCGACAAGCCGCGCACCGCGCACCTGCCGTCCGTCGTTGCCCCGATGCTCTTCGTGCAGGGCGAGCGCGACGCCTTCGGCACGCCCGACGAGCTGCGCCCGATCCTCGCCACCTGCGCCGACGCGGAACTGGTCACGGTGGACGGCGGCGACCACTCGCTCAGAGGGCGGGGGAAGAACGCACCGCCAGCCGCGGACGTGTACGAGTCGGTCACCGGGCGGATCGTCGGCTGGCTGGAAGGACACCGTCTCCTGTCCACGCCGAACTCGCAGACCTGAGCGCCGGGAGCCGTGCCGGCTCGTGGCCCCGGTGGGGGACATCGGACCACGATCTCGCGGAACGGCAGGGGCTTGAACCCGTGCGGGATGAGGCTCGTGGCCCCGGCGTGGTTGGCGCGGCGCCCGGCCAGGCGGACGCCGCGCTCCGATCACGCGTTGCCCGGCCTCACGGCTGGTTCGTCGTCTCCTCCGCCGCGACCTCGACGGTGCCGTAGTAGCCCAGCATCATCTCTTCCCAGGTCTGGTCGCCCCAGCCCACCTCGGCCGAGGGGTCCGGGTTGTGCCGGTTGTTGGCCGAGTTGTCGTAGGTGAACACCGCCTCGAGGACGGAGCCGGCGGGCATGAGGATCGGCTCCTCGAGCTGGTAGCGGAGCTGCCAGTTGAAGTCGTAGTCGGGCACCCACAGCGCCACTTCCTCGGTGCCGTCGGGGTAACGCACGATGTACTTGGCGGACTTTCCGCGCACGTGCATGTGCGGCATCATGTTCGACAGGTACGCGGGCTCGTCGAACTCCTGCGTCGCCCGCACTTCGTAGGCGGGGTTTCCCGGCTCGATGCGGAAGCTGCCGTTGCGGGCGGCACCCCCGCCGGCCCGCCTGCGGTCGGTGCCCGGGGCCGGCGCCGGCGCCACCACGACGCCCCAACTGCTCCGGTCGAGGACCGGCTCGCCGATCGTCGTGTAGTGCATCTGCGCCTCGATGTCCGCTCCCGCCGGCAGCTTCACTGCGACCCCGTCCTCGTAGACGGTGCCCAGCCGGTTCGGCACGTAGCCGCCGACGCGGGCGCCGCGGGCGCGGGTGCGCGAGCGGTCGCGCTGCAGCCTGACCTCGGCCGTCGCCGGCACGCCGTCGTCCTCGAGGACCTGCGAGATGACGTGGTGGATCACCCGCCGGTCTCCGGGGCGGAACTCGTGGGCCGATATCCAGGTGTCCTCCGGCAGGTTGGTCGGCACGGTGACGTAGGAGTAGGGCACGGTGCCGTCGGCGGGCACCCGGAACGGCTCGAGCATCGTGAAGACGAGATCGGGCTCGCCGATGGACCAGCCCTCGGCGAACTCGGGCACCTCGGGCAGCTCGGCCTCGTTGCCGCGCGGCGCGCCGCCGTCGACCCACGCCGCGATCAGGTCGATCTCGTCCTGCGACAGGCTCACGTCGTTCCTGTAGGCGCGCACGCTGGAGTCGGCGCCCCACGGGGGCATCTCGCGCGAGACGACCTTCGACTTGACGGCCCGCGCCCAGGGGCGGACGTCGTCGTAGGTGATCAGCGACATCGGCGCGAGGTGGTTCGGCCGATGGCAGGCCACGCAGCTCTCGTAGAGGATCGGCGCCACGTCGGCAGAAAAGGTCGGCACCCCTTCCGCCGCCTCGGCGCCGGTCGCCACCGTCCCCAGCAGCAACGCCGCCGTGCACACGCCGGCCGCCGTCTTCGATACTCGCATCAGTCACCCTCCCCCGGACACGCGGATCGCCTCGACGATTCGCGGCGCTATACTGTGGCACCGTCACGCCGGACTGCGGCACCCCATCTCGCCGGGCGCACGCCGCCCGTCCAAGTGTAGATCATGGACTTCTCGTACTCACCAAAAACCGAAGCACTGCGCCGCCGCGTCATCGACTTCATGGACGAGGTCGTCTACCCCGCCGAGCCGGTGTACGCCGAGCAGCTCGCGACCGCGGACAACCGCTGGAAGTCTCCTCCCGTCATGGAGGCGCTGAAGGCCCGGGCCCGCGAGGCGGGGCTGTGGAACCTCTTCCTCCCCGAGAGCGACCTCGGGGCCGGGCTGACCAACCTGGAGTACGCCCCGCTGTGCGAGATCCTCGGGCGCTCGGCCATCGCCCCCGAGGCGTGCAACTGCTCGGCCCCCGACACCGGGAACATGGAGGTCCTTGTGCGCTACGGCACCGAGACCCAGAAGAAACGGTGGCTCGAGCCCCTTCTCGACGGGACGATCCGGTCCGCCTACACCATGACCGAGCCCGAGGTGGCGTCGTCGGACGCCACCAACATCGGCGCCCGCATCGAGCGCGACGGCGACCACTACGTCGTCAACGCGCACAAGTGGTGGGCGTCGGGGGCCGGCGACTCGCGCTGCGCGCTGTTCATCCTGATGGGCAAGACCGACCCGTCGGCCGAGAAGCACCGGCAGCAGTCGATGGTCCTGATCCCGGCCGACGCCGCCGGCATCACCCTGGTCCGGCCGCTGACCGTCTTCGGCTACGACGACGCCCCGCACGGGCACTTCGAGATCACCTTCGAGGACGTCCGGGTGCCCGCCGACAACCTCGTGCTCGGCGAGGGCCGCGGGTTCGAAATCGCCCAGGGGCGGCTGGGCCCGGGGCGCATCCACCACTGCATGCGGCTCATCGGGCTCGCCGAGCGGTCGCTCGAGAAGATGTGCGCGCGGGCGAAGAGCCGCGTGGCGTTCGGGCGGCCCCTCGCCGACCAGGGGGTGGTGATGGAGGCCATCGCCGAGTCGCGCATCCGGATCGAGCAGGCGCGGCTGCTGACCCTGAA
Organism: Vicinamibacterales bacterium; assembly: GCA_965261285.1. GTDB lineage: Bacteria > Acidobacteriota > Vicinamibacteria > Vicinamibacterales > UBA8438 > JAJEEA01. The sequence continues at coordinate 3,228,662 of OZ253457.1, forward strand.
CGCCGCCCACCGCATGGACACCGTCGGCAACAAGGCGGCGCGGGCCGAGATCGCGATGATCAAGGTCGTGGCCCCCAACATGGCCCTCGACGTCATCGACCGCGCCATCCAGGTGCACGGCGGCGCCGGCATCTGCGACGACTTCGGCCTCGCGGCGGCGTGGGCGCACGCCCGCACCCTGCGGCTCGCCGACGGGCCCGACGAGGTGCACCGGCGCGCGGTGGCCCGGCTGGAGCTGAAGCGCTGAGCGTGGCGGCGGCCGGAACCCGTGGTGAAGCCCGCGCTGTTCAGCCCCGCCGGCCCGCGGCCGCCGACAGCGACCGCGGCAGGCGCTGCAGGTCGTCGAGGATCGCGTAGGCGACGGGCACCAGGAACAGCGTGATGACGGTGGCGAACAGCACGCCGAACGCGAGCGAGGCGGCCATCGGCACGAAGAACGCGGCCTGCATGCTGCGGTCCGCCAGCATGGGGATCAGGCCCGCGAACGTGGTCAACGACGTGAGGACGATGGGACGGAACCGCTGCCCCCCGGCCTGGCGGATGGCGTCCTCCAGACTGGCCGCGGCCGGCCGGCCGCCGCCCGGCGGAGACCCCGCCGGGCCGCCGGCCCCGTCGGGGACGCTCCGCGCCCGGTTGATGAAGTCGACCATGATCAGGCTGTCGTTGACGACGATGCCGGTCAGCGCGACGAAGCCGAGCAGCGACAGGAACGTGACGTCGAGCCCCATCACGACGTGGCCCCACAGCGCGCCGACGAGGCCGAACGGGATGGCGCCCATGATGATGATCGGCTGCGCGTACGACCGCAGGGGTATCGCGAGCAGGCCGAAGATCATGATCAGCGCGAGCAGCAGCCCGGCCCGCAGGTCGCCCACTGCTTCCTCCTGCGCCTCCTGCGTGCCCCTGAACACGTAGAACACGTCCGGGAACTCGGCCAGCACCTCGGGCAGGATGCGGCTGCGCAGGTCGGCGACGAGGGCCGACGTCGAGACCACCTGCGGGTCGACCGACGCGGTCACGTTCACGGCGCGGTTGCGGTCGATGCGCCGGATCGAGGCGAAGCCGCGCCCGGGCTCGACCAGGGCCACCTGGCGGAAGGGCACCTCCCCCCCGTCGGGCAGGCGGATGCGCATGTCCTCCAGGTTGCCCAGCGACCGCCGCTGGTCGCGCGGGTAGCGCACCATGACCCGGACGTCGTCCCGCCCCCGCAGGATTCGCTGGGCCTCCTCGCCGTAGAACGCCTGCCGCACCTGTCGCGCCAGGTCCTGCAGCCTCAGCCCGAGCCCTTCCGCCGCGGGGCGGATGTCGAGCCGCATCTCGGACTTGCCGGCGCGGACGGTGTCGGCGATTCCGAAGACCCCGGCGTAGGTGGCCAACCCGCCCCGGAGCCGGTCGGCGGCGGCCCGCAGGCGGTCGAGGTCGGGCCCGTAGAGCTCGACGTTGACGTCGTCGCCGGCGCTGAGCAGCGAGGTGTGGAAGTCGATGGCGACCGCCTCCGGCACCGGCCCGGTCTCCTCTCGCCACAGGATGCCGAGCTGCTCGCTGGTGTAGGAGCGGGTCTCCGCGGGCGCGAGCTCGATGGTCACCTCGCCGATGTTGCCGGCGGCCACGACGTCGGCGCTTATCCGTCCCACGCGCCCCCCGCCGCTCGCCAGCACCGGCTGATCGCCGATCGTCGTCGCCACGTGCCGGAAGTGGTCCACACCGGTCTCGTCCTCCAGCCGGTCGCGCAGCCGGGCGACTCCCGCCTCGAAGGTCGCGACCGCGTCCGAGGTCGCCTCGGCCGGGGTGCCGAGCGGCATCGTGATCGACGCGGTCATGAACTCGTTCTCGATGGACGGGGCGAACTGGAAGCCGGTCCAGCCGCCGACGGCGACGCCGCCGGTGAGCACCAGGGTGGACAGCCCGACCGCGGCGCTGACGTAGCGCCAGCGGAGGGCAGCGTCGAGGAACGGCTCGTAGGCCTCGCGGACGAACCACACCAGCCCGCCCGCGATGCGCTGCTGGAGCCGGCGCCACGGGCCCGCGCGCCTCCTCCGCCGCCGGTGCGCCAGGTGGGCCGGCAGGATGCCGAGCGATTCGAGCAGGGAGAAGAGCAGGCAGGGCACGGCGACGAGGGGGACCACCCGGAACATCTGGCCGAACGCGCTCTCCACGAGCAGCAGCGGCACGAACGCCGCCGCCGTCGTCAGGACGGCGTAGACGACGGGCTTGCCGATCTCCTGCGCCCCCCGGACGGCGCCGGCCAGGCCGTCCCCGCCCCGTTCCTGGTGGCGGTGGACGTTCTCGCCCACGATGATGGCGTCGTCCACCACGATGCCGAGCACCAGGATGAACGCGAAGCACGAGGCCATGTTCACGCTGACGTTCAGGGCCGGCATCACCGCCAGCGCGCCGAGGAACGAGATCGGAATCCCGAGGCTGACCCAGAAGGCGAGCCGCATGTCGAGAAACAGCGTCAGCACGACGAAGACGAGCAGGAAACCGGCGGCGCCGTTGCCGAGCATGATGGCGAGCCGGTCGGACAGTACCAGCGACTGGTCCTGCCACACCGTCAGCGTGATGCCTTCCGGCAGCCACGCGCCCGCCTGCTCCACGTAGCCGCGAACGGCGGCCGCGACGTCGAGGACGCTCTGCTCGCCCGAGCGGTAGACGGAGACCATGACCGCCGGCGCCTCGTCGAATCGAGCGCGCTGATCGGTCTCCGCGAAGCCGTCGACGACGTTGGCCACGTCGCCGAGCAGCAGGCGGCTGCCGTCCTCCCGCGTCCAGAGCATGAGCCGCTCGTAGTCCGCGCCGCGGTAGGCCTGCCCGATGGTGCGCAGCAGGATCTCGCCGCGCTCGGTCCGCACCGAGCCGCCGGGCAGGTCCACCGAGGAGCGCCGGACGGCGTCGGCCACCTCGTCGAACGTGAGCCGGTGCCGGCGCAACGCCGTCTCCGACACCTCGATGGAGATCTCGAACGGGGGGACGCTGACGATCTCGACCTGCCCGACCTCGGGCAGCGCCGCGAGCCCGTCGCGCACGAGCTCGGCGATGGCCTTCAGCGAGGCGACGTCCGTGGCCCCGGTGATGGCGACGTCGGTCACCTGGTTGCGGGTGACCAGCTCGCGGATGATCGGCCTCTCGGTCTCGGCGGGGAACGTCTCGATGGCCTGGACGTTGTTGGTCACCTCGTCGAGCACGCGGGCGGCGTCGGCGCCGGGGTCCAGCTCCGCGATCAACGACCCGCTGCCCTCGGTCGCCGTCGACACGATCTGCCGGATTCCGTCGACGTTCTGGATGGCCTCCTCGATGCGGACGACGACCCCGGTCTCGACCTCCTCCGGCGCCGCCCCGAGGTAGGGCACCTCGATCCGGATGCGGCGCAGGTCCAGCTCGGGAAACACCTCCGCGGTGACCGTCGCGGCGCCCATGAGGCCGCCGGCCGCGATCAGGAGCATCAGGAGGTTGGCGGCGACCGGGTTGTCGGCGAGCCAGGCGATGGGGCGGTTCACGGCGCCCTCCCCCGCCCTATTCGCTGGCGCCCTCGGCCAGCATCACGAGCGTCGGCAGGACGAAGAGGATGAACGCGGCCGACAGCACCAGGCCGCCCACCATGCTGACGACGAAGGGCACGAGGAAGAGGAGGTCGTCGCTGCGTTCGTAGAGCAGGGGTGAAAGCCCCAGAATGGTGGTCGCGCTCGTCAGGAACACCGCCCGGAAGCGGTGCCGGGCCGCCGCCGACGCCGCTGCGACGGCCGGCAGCATCGCGTTCTCGCGGCGAATCACGTTGTAGCGATCGAGCAGCACCAGTGCGTCGTTGACGACCACGCCGAAGACCGCGATCAGGCCGAACAGCGACATGGCGGTCAGGTCCCATCCGAGCAGCCAGTGGGCCAGGACGGCGCCGGCGCACGATATCGGGAAACCCGCCACGGCCACGAGCGGCTTCCAGTAGCTGCGCAGAAAGGCGGCCATCAGCGCGTAGATGCCGATCAGCACGACCGGGACCAGCAGCGTCAGCGTCTCGATCATGGCCCGCTCGTCCCGCACGCCGCCCTCCGGCTCGACGGTCAGGCCGGGGTGGTCCGCGAGCAGCCCGGGAACCGCCTCCCGTTCGACCCGCCGCCGGGCCTGGATGGGCGTGATCACCGCGGCATCGGCGCGGGCGTCGACCGTCGCGGACCGGTTGCCGTCGATGCGGGTCAGCGTCGCCAGCTCGCGCCCCTCGGTCAGGCTGGCCACCGTCGACAGGGGCACGTCGCCGCCGCCCGGCCGCCGGACGCGCTCCCTCGCCAGCTCGCGCAGGCTGCTGCGCCGCTCGCGCGGGTATCGCACCATCACCTTGAGCTCTTCGTGGCCGCGCTGGATCCGCTGCACCTCGACGCCGTGGAAGTTGGCGCGCAACTGCGCCCCGATGACGGCCGGGGTCAGGCCCGCCGCCTCGCCGACCGGGGTGAGCTCGATCTCGAGGTGGCGCTTCCCGAACTGCATGCTGTCCGTGACTTCGTACACGCCCGGCACCGACACCAGGAAGGACCTCAGCTCGGCGGCGGCCCTCGCCAGCACTTCCTCGTCGTCGTGCTGCAGCGAGTACGCCACGCTCGGCCTCGCGCGGAGGTCCGTCGTCTGGAACTCCAGGCGCTCCACGTACGGGAGCTCGCCGATGTTGCCGCGCCATGCCCGTTCGATCTCCGCCGGCGATGCCTCGCGCAGCGGCCGCTCGTTGAGATGGACCCTCACCCCGGCGAGGTGGCTGCCGTTGGGCTCTTCGGTCCCCGCGCGCGAGGACAGGACGTTGCCGACGAGGACGCTGACGCTGTCGACCGACTCGCCCGGGAGTTGCCGGTTCATCGCACGGGCGGCGTCCGCGATCTGCCCGGCGGCGGCGACGGTCGTCCCGAACGGCGTGCCGACCGGCAGGTGCAGGTCGACCTGCACGTTGTCGGGCACGTTCATCGCCTCGTCGAAGAGGATGACCCGCACCCGCTCGGAACCCACCAGCAGCAGGGCGAAGAGCAGCAGCGCGGCTGCCCCGGCGAGCGTCGCCGGGCCGTGGCGCACCGACCACGACACCGCCGGCACCACGGTGCGGTCCCGGATGCCGTCAATCCGCGCGCACACGCGGTCCTGCAGCGAGCGCAGCGGTTCCCGGCTCCAGCGCCCCTCGCCCGAGAGGTGGGCCGGCAGGATGCAGAACGCCTCGAGCAGCGACACCGCGAGCACGAAGAAGGCGACGTACGGAAACACGTTCACGAGCTGGGTCACGGTCGCGGTGACGAAGAGGAAGGGCACGAACGCGAGGACCGTGGTGCAGGCGCCGATGGTTATCGGGCCCATCACCGCCCGCGCGCCCGCGGCGGCGGCGTCGACCCCCCGCCTGCCGTTGTCGCGTTCCGTGGCGATGCTCTCGCCGACCACGACGGCGTCATCCACGACGAGCCCGACCATCAGGAAGAAGCCGACCAGCGTCCCCATGTTCAGGGTCAGGTTCGCGGGGCCGAAGAACATCAGCGAGCCGATGAAGGACAGGGGAATGCCGAGCGCAATCCAGATGGCGGCGCGCAGGTCGAACACGAGGAGAAGCAGGACGAACACGAGGCCCGCTCCCGCCACCCCGTTCCTCGTCACGGCAGACAACCGGTCGAGGGCCGGCCGCGCCCTGTCGTTCCAGACGCCGATCCGGACGTCCCGCGGCGCGTCGTAGCCCGCGAGCCAGCTCCTGATGTCGCGGGTCATGTCGACGATCGACTGCCGGTCGGCGGCGTCGACGCGCACGAACACCGTGGGCAGCCCGTCGACCTCGGAGACGACGTCGTCGTCGACGAACCCGTCGCGGACCTCCGCGACCTCGCCGAGGGTGACGATGGTCCCGTCGAGCTGCGTGATGAGGGGAATGCCCTCGAACTCCTCGCCGATGCTGCGCTTGGCGACGGTGTGCAGCACGATCCCGCCCGATTCGGTCCGCAGCTCTCCGAACGTGAGGTTGAGCGACGCCCGCTGCACCGCGGCGGACACCTCGGCGATGGTCAGGTCGTTGCGGCGCAGCTCCTCCTCGCTCAGCTCGATCGCGATCTCCCGGTCGCGGGTGCCCCGGAGCGTCACCAGCGAGACCGACGGCAGCTCGAGCAGCTCGCTGCGCACGTCCTCGGCCGCGAGCCGCAGCCGATGCTCGCCCACCGCCGACGACGTGACGGCCAGGGTCATCGCCTCGACGGACAGCCGGGCCAGCCTGACGTCCGGCTGCTCCGCGTTCGGCGGCGGGAAGTTCTCGATGGCGTCCACCGCGTTCTGCACGTCGTTCAGGGCGACGGCGGGGTCCGCGAAGGTCGCCAGCTCGATGCGGATTCGAGCCACGCCCTCGGTCGCCGTGGCCACGACCCGCTCGACGCCCGCGAGCCCGATCACGCTCTCCTCGACCCGGCGGTTGATGTCCTGCTCCACCTCCTGGGCCGACGAGCCGGGCACGCGCACCGTCACCGCGACCGTCCGCAGGTCGATGTCGGGAAAGTTCTGCACCGCGAGCCGCATCCCCGACGCCGCCCCCCCGACGACGAGGACCGCCATGAGCAGGTTGGCGGCGACGGGGTTCCCCGCGAAGTAGCCGATCAGCCCCGTCTTCATGCCGCCTCCCGGTCGGGTGGCGCGGCGGTTCGCGACGGCGCCGCCCCGCCGGCATCGGTGGTGGTCATGCCCGCACCTCCATCAGTCCGCCGACGGCTCGGCCGAGGCCGCGGAGACCGCCAGCCCTTCGCGGGCCCCCGGCAACGCGCCGACGACCACGCCTTCGCCCGCGTCGAACGCCTGCACCACCCAACCGGCCGCCGTCCGTCCCACCGTCGACGGCTCGAACGCGCTCAGCCGGCCGCCCCTGACCACCCAGACGCTGTCGCGCTCCTGCAAGACCGACTCCGGCAGCACGTACACGTCCTCGTGGGCCGGCCCCTCGATGACGACCTCCACGAACGTGCCCGGGGCCGGCAGCGAGTCGACGTGCTCGTCGGCCGAGAACGTCAGGAACACCGAGGCCAGCCGGGTCCTGGGCGCGACCACCGACGAGACCCGCTCCACCCGGGCCCGCCACGCCGCCATCTCGCCGGCGACGCTCGCCGTGCGGCCGATGGCGGGATCCAGGTACTCCAGGTCGCGCGGCTCGATCGGCACGACGACCTGGAGCGCCTCGGGCCGGTAGACGATGCCGAGGCGCGACGGGGGCCCGTCGACCCGGTCCACCGGACCCACCAGCTCGCCCACCTCGATGTCCGAGCTCATCACCCGGCCGTCGTACGGCAGGGAGATGTTCGTGCGCTCCAGACGCAGCTCGGCCAGCCTCAGCTCCGCCTGCACCCTCGCCAGCCGGGCCTCGGCCTCCGCGATGGACGGCAGCCGGCGGACCGCCTCGGACGCCTCGCCCCCCGGGTTCTCGCGCTCGAACGCCCGGACGTCCTCCTCGGCCCCGGCCTGCTCGACCCACACCCGGGCCTCGGCCTCCCGGACCGCCATCTGCGCCGCCTCCACCTGCAGCTCGAACTCGGCCGGGTCTATCCTGATGAACGGCTCGTCCGCCGCGACCGACCCGCCGCTGGTGAAGTCGGGCGAGACCCAGGCGACGCGGCCCACGACCTCGGACGCGACCCTCACCCGCTCCTTCAGGTTCACCGTGCCGGTCAGCTCGACGCTCAGCGCCTGCTCCGTCGGTGTCGGGCGGATCACCCTGACGGTGGGCCGAACGCTCTCCGGCGACGCGTCGACCGCGGCGCCACGGTCGACGCGGGCCGGCGCCCGGGCGAAGTAGAGGGCTGCCGCGATCACGAAGAGAATTGACGCCAACTGCGTGTAGCCGCGCCAGGCGGGCCGGACGGACGGTTTCCCCGTGTCGTGCGATGGCTCGGCCATTCCCTGCTCCTCGGCAGAACCCTCGAGTCATACGACTCATATGACTTCGGGCCAGCGTGTCAGATCAGTGCCATATATACCACGAGTGCCATATATACCACGCGGTCAACCGTCCGTCACGGACCTGCGAGAGGTCATGAACCCGGTCAGCGGGGAGAAGCCTGGGCGCAGAAGACCATTCTGCACCTCGAGTAAGGAGGGGTACTTGTGGGCCGAGCCCGGTCAGGCGTAGACGAGCGTGACGGTATCGGCCACGCACGCCGGCTTCGACTCGTTCTCGATCTCGACGACGAACCGGCTCGTGAACCGCACCAGGCCCGGCTCCACGCGCTTCGTCGTCAGCAGCGTCTGCACCCCCCGCACGCGGGCCCCGGTCTTGACCGCGTTGGGGAACCGGACCCGGTCGACCCCGTAGTTGATGGCGCGGGAGACGCCGCGGACCTGGGAGATCTGCCGCCGGAAGTGCGGCATCAGCGACAGGGTGAGGAACCCGTGGGCGATGGTCGTCCCCCACGGCGACTCGGCCGCCGCCCGTTCGCGGTCGACGTGGATCCACTGGGGGTCGAGGGTCACCTCGGCGAACCGGTCGATCATCTCCTGGGTCACCGTCATCCACTCGCTCGCGCCGAGCTCGGTGCCGGCCAGCGCCTCGAGCGCGTCGAGGCCGTCGATTACGCGCATGCCTGCTCCCCTGTTCTCCGCTGCTTCGAACCGCCCGACCGCGCCGATACGCCGCGCCGGCTCGGGTAGTATAGGCGCCCGTGGCAAGTTTGGACGGAGACGGAATCATCGTGCAGTCAGTCGTCGATCCCGAGGTCATCGAGGTCCGCCCCGACGAGCAGGTCGACCGCTCGCGGCTCGAGCCGTGGCTGCGCGGGCGCCTGCCCGAGGCGGCGGGGCCGCTGATCATCCGCCAGTTCGGGGGCGGGCACGCCAACCTGACCTATCTGCTCCGGTTCGGGGCGGCCGAGTACGTGCTGCGCCGCCCGCCGCTGGGCCCCGTCGCTCCCACCGCCCACGACATGGCGCGCGAGCACCGCGTGCTGGCCCGCCTCGGCGACGCCTTTCCGCTGGCCCCGCGCAGCTACGCGCTCTGCACCGACCCCGAGGTCCTCGGCGTCGACTTCCACGTCATCGAGCGCCGTCACGGCGCCGTCATCCGCCGCGAGCTGCCCTCTGCGCTCCAGGATCGGCCCGACCTCCAGCGGCGCACCGGCGAGATGATCGTCGACGTGCTCGCCGACCTGCACCGCGTCGACCCCGCCGCGGTCGGCCTCGGCGATCTGGGCCGCCCCGAGGGCTTCGCCCGGCGGCAGCTCGACGGCTGGGGCCGCCGCTGGCACGCGGCGAAGGACCGGGACGTGGACGACGTCGACCGGATGCTGCGCTGGCTCGACGGCGGGGTTCCCGCGCCGCAGGCCGTCGCCTTGCTTCACAACGACTACAAGCTCGACAATCTGATGGTCGACGCCGCCGACCCCGCGACCCCGGTCGCCGTCTTCGACTGGGACATGACGACGCGCGGCGACCCCCTGATGGACCTCGGCTACCTGCTGAACTTCTGGAACGAGCCGGGCGACGACCCGCGCTGGCACCACGTCTCGCGGATGCCGACGAACCACCCGGGGTTCCCGACCCGCGCCGACGTCGTCGAGCGCTATGCGCGCCGCAACGGCCTCGACCTCGACCGCATCGCGTGGTACCACGTCTTCGGCGTGTTCAAGCTGGTGGTCATCGTGCAGCAGATCTACATCCGCTACCTCCGCGGGCAGACCCGGGACGCCCGCTTCGCCGACTACGACGTCCGCGTGCGGGACCTCGCGCGGAAGGGCGTCGAGGTGATGGGCGGGTGACGGAGGACGCCGCCGCCCCCCTCCCGCCGGCCACCGTCGAGGAGCTCGTCGACCGCCTCGAGTCCGGCGACGGCGCCGCGGTGGCGGACCTCATGCCCGTCGTCTACGACGAGCTCCGCCGGCTCGCCCGAAGCTACGTCCGGCGCGAGCGCGCGCAGAGCGTGCAGGCCACGGAGCTGGTCCACGAGGCGTACCTGCGGCTGGCCGGCGGCCGGCCGCAACGCTGGCAGGGCCGCACCCACTTCCTCGCCATCGCCGCGATCGGCATGCGGCGGCTGCTGGTGGAGCGGGCGCGGGCGCGCGGGGCCGAGAAGCGGGGCGGCGGCCGGGTGCAGGTGACGCTGGACGACGCCCTCGTCGCCGGCCCCGGCGCCGCCGTCGACCTGCTCGCGGTCGACGAGGCGCTGTCGGCCCTCGCGGCCCTCGACGCCCGCCAGGCCCGCGTCGTCGAGCTGCGGTTCTTCGGGGGGCTGACGGTCGAGGAGACGGCTGAGGCGACGGGGGTCTCGCCCGCCACCGTGAAGCGGGACTGGACGCTGGCCCGGGCGTGGCTCAAGCGCGAGCTCGGCGCCGACCCGGGCGGCGCCGGGGAGGGCGGTGGATCCTGAACGCTGGCGGCAGGTCGGCGAGCTGTTCCATCGGGCGCTGGAGCACGGCCCCGAGAAGCGCTCGCGGTTCCTGGACGAGGCCTGCGGCGGGGACGCGGCGTTGCGGGCCGAGGTCGATTCGCTGCTCGCGCACCACGACGACGGCGCCCCGCCCGTCGTGCCGACCCCGCCGGAGGTCGTACCGACCCCGTCGGAGGTCGTGCCGTCCCCCGTCGGAAGTCGTGCCTTCCCCGTCCGAGGTGGTACCGCCCCGTCCGAAGTCGGACCGACCCCGTCCGAGGTCGTGCCGACCCCGCCTCAGGACGCGGCCGCGGCCAGCGAAGCCGGCGGGGCCGGGCTGGCGGCGGGCCGGCGGCTCGGTCCCTACCGGATCATGCGCAAGCTCGGCGAAGGCGGCATGGGCGTCGTGCACCTCGCCGAGGACACGCGGCTCGGCCGGCGCGTCGCCATCAAGGCGCTGCCCCCGCGGTTCACCCGGGACGAGCGCCGCCGCCGGCGCCTGCGCCGCGAGGCGCGGGCCGCGGCCAGCCTGACCCACCCCGGCATCGCCACCGTCTACGCCCTCGAGGAGTTCGACGGCGCCCTCTGCATCGTCAGCGAGTACGTGGCGGGCGAGACGCTGAGGCAGGAGCTGGCGGCGGGGCCGCTGCCCCCGGCCGACCTCCTCGACACCGCCGTCGCCATCGCTCGCGCCCTCGCCGCCGCCCACGAGGGCAACGTCCTGCACCGCGACCTGAAGCCCGAGAACGTGATCCGCGTCCGGGACACCGGCATCGAGGACGCCGGCGTCAAGATCGTCGATTTCGGGCTGGCCCGCTTCGGCGACCCGGAGGCCGGCGCCGCGTCGGCCACGCAGCTCACCGCGCCGGGGGCGATGCTGGGCACGCCGGGCTACATGGCGCCCGAGCAGATCCGCGGCGAGCCGGTCGACTTCCGCGCCGACATCTTCGCCTTCGGGGTGCTGCTGTTCGAGCTCGCCACCGGCTCGCACCCCTTCACCAGCGCCACGCCGGTGTCGACCGTCGCCCGGGTGCTCGAATCGACGCCGCCCGACCTGCGGCAGCTCGCCCCGGCCTGCCCCGCCGCCCTGGCCGCGGTAATCGGCCGGTGCCTGCAGAAGGACCCTGCGCAGCGGTACGCGGCCACGCGGGAGCTGGTCGACGACCTCGCGGGCGCCCGGCGGACTCCTGTCGAATCGCCAGCCGCCCCCCGCAACGGTGGGGCGGCCCACGACCACGAACGCGGACAGCGACCGAGTCCGACCGACGGAGCGGCACGCGGCAGCCACGACCTCGAACGCGAACAGCCACCGAGCCCGACCGACGGAGCGGCGCGCGGCAGCCACGCCCACCTGCGCGGACAGCGACCGCGCCCGGCCGATGGAGCGGCGCGCGGCGTCGATCCGGAGCACGGACGGCGGTCGAGTCCGCCGGGAGCGGCGCGCGGCCTCCGCCCGGAGCGCGGACGGCGGTCGAGTCCGTCCGACGAAGCGGCGCGCGGCAGCGACGAGCGGGAACGCGGGATGCGGCTGAGCCCGGTGTGGTGGTGGCAATTCCACCAGCGCGCGGCGGGCGTCGTCTACTACGCGATGCTGTATCCCCTGTGGCGCGTGCGGGAGTGGGCGCCGCCGCCGTGGGGGCCCGCGGTGTTCTTCGCCGCCCTCGCGGCGGTGCTGGTGGCCGCCAACCTCCGGTTCCACCTCTCCTTCACGGAGCGGTTCACCCCTGATGAGCTCGACCTCCAGCAGACCCGGGTCGCGCCCTGGGTCCGCGCCGCGGACTGGCTGTTCGCGGCCCTGCTGCTGGCCGCGACCGCCCTGATCGCCGACACCCGCCCCGCCTGGGCCAGCCTGACCGCGGCGGTGGGCATCGTCAGCACCGTCACCTTCCTCGTCATCGAGCCCGCCACGACCCGCGCCGCCTTCCGCGACCGCCTTTGAGCAGTGTCTCCCCCGGGTTGATCGCCGGTCCGAGGGCGGCGATCTCTGCCCGCACCGTGCAACCGTTCCACTGCCCCTCCCGCTCGCGCCGCACGCCCATCGACGAGACATGGAACCGGCCCGGGGAAGCCGCGCCGTCCGCCCCCTCAACTCCGTAGCGGCGCGCCCTGACGCCCTCCACGAGCTCCCCCGCCTCGATTCTGTCGCTGACGCCCGCCCCCGGCGGCGCCCGCGTTCCTGGAGCCCACGAGTGCCCGCACCCACTTGACAGAACTTGACAGACCACCCGCCGAGGGGGAACCGGGGGAACCCGCAACCGGAGATGATATAGTTCACCGTCGGATTCGGTCTCAGTCGCCCCCCCGCGGTCGCGCCCCGGCGTCAGGCCGCGCGTTGCCGGTCGATCGAGGCCCTGTGAAAGTGCGTACGACGGCGCCTGCCGCGTGCACTCTTCGGCAACCGGCGTCAACCGGGCGGCGCATGCCGCCTCTGACCGCCCCCAGACAGACGAGGTATGAGAGAAATGCGGAATCCGTCCCCCAACTCCGGTCGCCGCGCTCCCGCGGTGTGCCTGCTTGCGACGCTCTGCCTTGCCGCAGCCCTCACGACGACGACCGCCGCCCAGGACCAGACGATCTGGGACGGCGTGTACACCGAGGAGCAGGCGGCCCGCGGCCAGCGCACCTACGACCAGGAGTGCGCGGCGTGCCACCTCGACGACCTCATGGGTGACGGCATCGCGCCGTCGCTGATCGGTTCGGCCTTCTTCTTCCGGTGGAGCGAGCTGTCGATGGGCGACATGTACACCGCCATCCGCACCACCATGCCGCAGGGCGCCCCGGCGAGCCTGAGCCCGTCCGGCTACGCGGACATCTCCGCCTACATGCTGCAGAAGAACGACGTGCCGGCCGGCAGCATGGAGCTTCCCAGCGACACCGACGATCTCGACGGCATCATGATCACCGAGGCGCAGTAGCCGCCGGCGTTCCGCCGGGGCCGAACGCCGGCCCCGGCGCCCCGTCGGCCGCCTCGTCAGCGGCCGCCGAGCGGGGAATCGCGCCCGGCGCTCGTCCGGAGCGACCCGGTTCCCCTCGGCCGACGACCCCATCTGCACGCACACCCGACCCAGGTTCACGACGGCTTCGTCCGAGGTGGTCGCGGGTTCGCCGCGCTCCGCACGTTCGCCTTCCCGGCCAACCGGTCGGCGGCGGCGTCCTAACTCGACAGGGGGACGCGGATCGGCGAGCTCGCGTCACGACCCCACGATCCGGGGGAGGGATCAATCGACATGGCGACGACGACCTGCACGAGAGGGAGGCTATGGAGCATCGCGGTGCTGGCGGCGCTGGCGGCGCCGGTGTTCGCGTCGGGAGCGGAGGCAACGACACAGGAGGAGCGCGAGGAGGCGGAGCGCACGGTGGTGAGGCGGATCGAGATCGGCGGGGCACGCCCCGAGATCGGCGTCTCGGTGCGTGACGTGGAGGAAGCCGCCGAAGGCGCCGAGGGCGCGGTGGTGACGGACGTGCGCGCCGACGGCCCCGCCGAGGCCGCCGGCATCGAGGCGGGAGACGTCATCGTCGAGTTCGACGGCGAGCGCGTGCGCGGCGCCCGCCAGTTGGCGCGGCTCGTCGAGGAGACGCCGGCCGGCCGGGCCGCACCGGTGCGCGTGCTGCGGGACGGGTCGCCGGTGGCGCTGAACGTCACGCCGGCGGAGAGCTCGGGCCGGGCGGCCCGCGTGCCGCGGGGGTTCGCCGACCGCATTCGCGTGGAGGTGGACGAGTTCGAGGATCGCCGCGCCGAGATCGAGGAACGGGCCAGGGAGTTCGCCGAGTCGGAGGAGCTCGCGGTGCTTCGCGGGTTGCCCGAGGTCCTTCGCGGCTTTGCGACGCGGCGTGCGGGGCGCGCCCGACTGGGCATCCGCGCCGAGTCGGTCCGCGGACAGCTCGCCGAGTACTTCGGGACCGAGGCGGGCATCCTCGTCGAGCATGTCGACGACGGCACGCCGGGAGCGGCCGCGGGCCTGCGCGCCGGTGACGTCATCACCGCGATCGACGGGCAGGCGGTCGACGATCTCCGGGCGCTTCGCCAGCAGCTCGCGCGCCTCGAGCCGGGCGCGGCGTTCGGCGTCACGATCGTGCGCGACCGCGCCGAGACGTCCCTGACGGTCGAGCCGGCCGAGGAAGAGGAGGAGGAGAGTCCGCGCCCGCGGCGCCGCGGATCCGCGATCTGATCCGGCGGTTCCCGGACTCCCGGCGCGAGGCCGCCCGCTGCCGCGACGCCGGCAGTCGCCGCCGCCAGCGGACGTCACCCCCGGCGCCGCACGGCGCCGGGGGTGGTCACCTGCCCCGCCGATCGGGGCGCGGCTCTTGCCGGGATCGATCCTGGTGACGCCGGTCACTCCGCGTGCAGCGTCCCGGCCGGCGGCGCGTGGAGGGCGCGGATCGCGGGCACGACACAGGCGCCGGCGGCGAGCCCGAGCATCACGAGGGCGGCGCCCCGCATCGCGGTCAACGGCCCGGGCGGCCGAGTCCTGGCCGGCGATGCAGGGCAGCATCACGAGGGCAGCGCCCTGCGTCACGGTCAACCATCCCGGGAGGTTGCCTCGCAAGCTCCTGCCAGCGAGAACTCAGGCGGTTTCGGCAACGACGTGAGGCCCTGACCCACCCGGCGCAGGACGGTCGGGAGTGATACGATGGTCGCCAGGTCCCCGCCGCAACCAGCCGCGACGGCGGCCGGCGCTCGCCAAGGCGGGCCTCGCGCCTCGCCGCCCGGCGCCCGCGCGGACCGCGAGAGACCCGTCCATGGACACCTACTACCACCCCCCCGATCTGGCGAGGTTCGGCGACGTCGGCAAGGACGCGCCCGAGCTGTGGGAGAAGTTCTCGGCGTGGTACGACGCGGTGTTCGCCGAGGGCGCGCTGACCGAGCGCGAGAAGGCGCTCATCGCGCTGGCGGTGTCCCACGCGGTCCAGTGCCCCTACTGCATCGACGCGTACACGACGGCGTCCCTGGAGAAGGGCGCCGCCCCCGACCAGATGACCGAGGCGGTGCACGTCGCGGCCGCCATCCGGGGCGGGGCGGCGCTCGTCCACGGCGTGCAGATGCGCAACCGCCTCGACAAGCTGTCGATGTAGCCATGTCGCTGCCCACCCTGCTCAACACGCGCTCGCCGCTCGCCCTGCCCGCCGCCCAGCGCGCTCGCCTCGAAGCGTTGCCCCTCGCCCGCACCTTCCCCGAGGCGGCAGCGTCGGCGGGACACCGGCCGCTGCTGCCGGCCGAGACGACGACGCTGCAGATCAACGTGGGCAAGCGCTGCAACCAGGTCTGCCGCCACTGCCACGTCGACGCCGGCCCCGACCGGCCCGAGGTGATGCCGGACGACGTTGTCGAGGCCTGCTTCGCGCTGCTCGCGGCGACCGACATCCCCACCGTCGACATCACCGGCGGCGCGCCCGAGCTGCACCCGCGGTTCCGGGACATGGTGGCGCGGGCGGCGGGGCTCGGCCGGCGCGTGATGGACCGCTGCAACCTCACGATCCTGACCCTGCCGGCCTACGAGGACCTGGCGGAGTTCCTGGCCGGGCACCGGGTGGAGATCGTGGCCTCGCTGCCGTCGTACGCCGGCGCGATGACCGACCGGCAGCGCGGCGACGGCGTCTTCGAGCAGTCCGTCGAGGCGCTGCAGCGGCTCAACGCCCTGGGCTACGGCGTCCCCGACTCGGGCCTCGAGCTCCACCTCGTGACCAACCCCGTCGGGGCGTTCCTGCCCGCCGGCCAGGCCGCCCTCGAGCGCGACTGGAAGCGCGAGCTCGAGCGGCGCCACGGCATCCGCTTCAACCGGCTGTTCACCATCACCAACATGCCCATCAGCCGGTACCTCGACTGGCTGGAGCAGTCGGGGAACCTGCAGGGGTACATGGACCGCCTGGTGCAGGCGTTCAACCCCGACACGGTCGACGGCCTCATGTGCCGCCACACGCTCAGCGTCGGCTGGGACGGCCGGCTCCACGACTGCGACTTCAACCAGATGCTCGACCTCGCGGTGGAGCCCTCCGCCCCGCAGACGGTGATGGACCTCGCGCGCGGCCTGCCGGAACCCGACGGCGGACCGGCGTCACCCGCGCTGGCCCTCGCCGCGCTCGAGCGCCGCCGCGTCGCGACCGGCCCGCACTGCTTCGGCTGCACCGCCGGGGCCGGCAGCTCGTGCGGCGGCGCGACGGCCGCGACGTAGCCACGGCTCCGCCGCGGGCTCGCCGCCGGTCCACTACCCGCCCCAGCGGTAGCCGAGGCGCGCGTAGTAGTAGCCGCCGCTCATGCCCCACGGCGTGAACTGGCTGTAGGGCAGGCCGAACCGCGCCGCGAACAGGTCCATCCGGTCCGAGTAGGTGTCGAAGACGTTCTGGCCGCCGACGGCGAGGGTCGCGGCGGCGGTGAGGGGAACGCTGGCCTCGAGGTCGAGGATGAAGCGGCCGCCGAGGACCGGGGCGTCGGCGCCGCGCGCCGAGCGGGCGTCGATGTGGTCGACCCACGACCCGTAGTAGTGGAGGCGGCCGAGGAGGCCGACCCGGCCCGCGCGCTGGTTGACGGCCACGTTCCAGCGCGTCTCCGGCACGCCCCGCTCGATGGCGCGCACGTCGCCGGGGCCGAGCAGGTCGGAGTCGTTCGTCACCTCGGTGTCGGTGTGGTTCATCGCGAAGCTGAAGACGGTGGCGCCGCCCAGCGCGAGAGGCGTCCAGGTCGAGACCACGTCGACGCCCCGCGTCCGGGTCGAGAAGTCGTTGATGAAGAAGCGGAAGAAGGCCAGGGTGCGTGCCGACGCGATGCCCTCCGACAGGAGCTGCGCGCGCTCGTCCGCGCCGAGCGTGAAGTTCTGCGACAGGGCGAGGCGGTTGCCGACGTCGACCTGGAAGTAGTCGGCGGTCAGGGTGAACGGCCCGGTGTCGACCACCACCCCCGCCGTCGCGTTGACCGAGGTCTCGGGGTCGAGGGGCCGGCCGCCCCGGAGCTGCGCGGCCCGGAAGGTCGACGGCACGGTGGCGCTGTCGACGAGGTCCAGGGTCTCCGGGTCGATGGTCGACTGCACGTTGAACGTGTTCTGCTGCCCGGGGGTCGGGGCGCGGAACCCGGTGCTGACGCCGCCGCGCACGGAGACGGCGGGGGCCAGCGCGTAGCGGGCCGACAGCTTGCCGTTGGTGGTGGCGCCGAACACGTCGAAGCGCTCGAGCCGGAGGGCGCCGCCGACCGTCCAGCGGCCGTCGTCGGGCTCGCGCAGCTCGACGTCGCCGTAGACGGCGGCGTTGGCGCGCGTCCATGTGCCGGCGGTGTAGTCGGGGAACCCCGCGAAGCCGTTCGAGCCGGAGACGAAGCCCTGCGCCGCGTAGGGGCCCACCTGCCACGAGAGCGGCTCGCCCTCCCGTATCGTGAACCGCTCGTCGCGCCACTCGGCCCCGCCTGCGAGATTCACCATGTCGGTGGCGGCATAGGAAAGGTCGAGGTTCAGGTTGACCTCGGCTTGGCGGTAGAGGCCGGGATCGAAGTCGCGCGGCGTGTCGGGGCCGAGCGAGGCGTTGACGGTGTTGTATAGGAAAAAGTCGGCCTGGTGCGCGCCGTAGCCGGCGCTCGCGTCCCACGTCAGGCCGCTGGCCGCGGTCCGGCGCAGGCCGGCGACCGCCGACACGTCGGCGATGACCCCGCTGAACGACGGGGTGAACCCGCCCGGCGCGATCTCCTGGAAGTTGAAGCAGTTCGGGTCGGCGAACACCTGCGCCAGGGCCGCCGGGTCCGGCCGGTCGTCGGTGATGGTCACCGTGGGGCAACCCGCCGACCCGTCGCGCACGCCGTCGCGGGCGTCGAGCACGTCGCCGACGAGCAGCGTCTGCCCGCTGTCGAGGCTGAAGATGTTGGCCCGCGTGTTGGGGTTCCGGTAGTAGAACCCCTGCGTCGACGTCCGGCCGGCGTAATTCGCGTGGCCGTAGAGTTGAAGGCCGCTGGCGTATCGGTGGCCGAAGTTGCCGAAGAGCTTCAGGTCGTCCTCGCTCGTCGGGTCGCCCCACGGCTGTGCGGGGTCGGCGACGGCGGTGTTCCCGGCGGCGACGAGGGCCGCCGCGTCGGCGCGCTGCACGCTGCGGTCGGTGGGGCCGGTGTTGCCGTACTCGAAGCTGAGGTTGGCGAAGCCGGTGTCGCCGAGGGGCAGCCCGACGTTGCCGGCGGCGCTGTAGGCGTCGCCGTCGCCCGCACGGTAGGTGCCGGTGTCGATCTCCAGGCTGCCGCCCGCCCGGTCGTCCTTGAGCAGGAAGTTCATCACCCCGGCGATGGCGTCCGACCCGTACTGCGCCGACGCGCCGTCGCGCAGCACCTCGACCTGCCGCAGCGCGATGGCCGGAATGGTCGAGATGTCGGGGCCCTGGGTGCCGTCGGTCACCCCCCCGAACCAGACCAGGATGGCCGAGCGGTGGCGGCGCTTGCCGTTGACGAGCACCAGCGTATGGTCGTGGGCGAGGTTGCGCAGGCTGGCCGGCCGAACCAGCGAGGCCGCCCCGCTGATGGGATGGGTGGCGACGTTGAACGACGGCACGAGCGTCCGCAACTGGTAGTCGAGCGAGTTGCCCCCCTGGCTGGCGACGTCGCGGAACGGGATGGCGTCGATCGGAACCGGCGACTCCGTCACCGACCGCGGCCGCGCACGGCTGCCGACCACCACCACCTGCTCCTCGAGCTCGACCGTCAGCTCGATGTCGAGGGTGACCGCGGCCCCGGCCGCCGCCTCCACCCCGGCGCGCACGACCTCGTGGAAGCCGGGCAGCGTGAACCGTACGTCGTACCTGCCCGGCCGGAGCCCCGCGATGGCGAAGGCGCCGGCGCCGTCGGTGACGGCCGCCGCGACCGGCTCGCCGGTCTCCGCGCCGCGCGCCTCCACCGTCACGCCGGGCAACACGAGGCCCGTCGCATCGGTCACCGCGCCACCGATGACCGCGTCCTGCGCGTGGACGTCGTCTGCCCACCCAAGCGCGACGATCAGGGCGAGAGCGGTTCCCGCCAGCATCCTGTCCAAGCGACGATCCATGGCTCCCTGCTGCACCCTTCAGTCCGGAACCGCTCCCTGTTTCCGCTCCAGGCGAACGCGCCGGTCGCGCAGCCGGCGCTGGAGTTCATCCACCGAGAGGGTCGGCTCCTTGCGACGCGCTTCGACGAGATCCCGGAACGCGGGGCTGGTTTCGAGAATCACGGTCTCCCAGTCGTCGCCCTCGACGCCGAGCAGCACGACCACGGGCGCTCCACGGCGTCGGGTCGCCTCGGCGGCCGACCCGGTGGGGGCGGTCGCTTCGACAGACGGCCGGGCGTCCTGCTCGACGGTGATTCGGGTCGTGAGGCCGACACGGGCAGCCATGTTCACCAGCTTGTCGATGGTGAACTTGCTGATCCGGCCGTTGACGAGCTCGCTGACGCGCGATCGAGGTACGCCGAAGCGTCTGGATGCTTCCTCCTGTGTGATGCTCTCACGGCCGATGTACGCTTCGAGGGCGTCCATCAGTTGCGAGCGCAGCTTGAGGTTGGCAGCCTCTTCGGCGTCGTCGGCAACCGCATCCCAAACGCTCTCGTAGGTGTGTATCTCCGGGCTCATGATCTCTGCTGTCGCCAAAGCGACTTCAGTCGAGACTTCGCAAGGCGAACGTCCCCAACCGCGGTTCTCCGCGACTTCTTCACGAAGACGTGCAGAACATGGACGGCCTCGGAGATGTTCGTCACGTAGATGCTCCGGTAGGCGTTGCCGGCATCTTGGATGCGGATCTCCCTTACGCCCTGACCCACACTTGGCATGGGCCTCCAGTCGCTCGGCTCGATCCCCCTCTGAACCCGATCGATCTGGCGTCCCATGTCCTGCCGGGCAGGTTTGGGCCAGCTCCGAAGGTCATCGAGGGACGAGCCGACGAAGTTCACGTCCCGCATTACGATGTTGTCTCGGAATCGCGACGAACTTCAAGGCGCCGCGACAGGACGTTGGCGCCGACTGCGGTCCCGGGCCGCTATCTACGGGTAAAGCAATACCCATGCCGGATTGCCAGCCGCACCGGCTGCCAATGGCGACCCGGCCGGCCGTGATTCCTCCGGCCGGTTTGCTCGGCGGCAGTCGACGACGGCTCGGAAGCGCCCGTTCACCCGGCGGACGGCTCGGCTTCCTCCCGCCCCGGCGGGATGACGCCCCGGCGGTGCAGCCCGAGGGTGTAGATGCTGAACGGCGACAGGCGGCAGGACACCCAGACGCTGGCCGCAGTGGCCGCCAGCAGCGGCGGCAGGATGCGCTGGTCGCGCGTCATCTCGAGCAGCAGGAGGAAGCCGACGGTGCCCCAGCCCGTCAGCGCGCCGGCGACCATCGCCAGGACGACGAGGCGGAGCTGCTCGGAGAGCAGCGGGGCGCGAACCGACCATCTCGCCCACCGCGGCATCGCCCGCCAGCGCCGCGAGGCGTGGGTCGGGCCGGCGTCCGGGGACGCGAAGCGCCGTCCGTCCGCCATCACCCCCCCGCGCCGTCGGCCTCGGCGCGCAGGGCGGCCAGCGCGCCGTCGGCAGTGGGGCGGCAGCCTCCGGACAGTAGCCGGGCGAGAACGCCGGTGACGTTGGCCACCGCGAAGCTCAGGCCCTTGAGATTCCGTTCCGGCGGGATGCCCGGGGCCGGCCGGGGATAGCCGGAGGCCCGGCACACCGGCCGCCCGGCGGCGTCCGTTCCCACCTCCACCGCAAGCCGCGGGCAGGTCCAGTCCAGCTCGACCGCCACCACGCCGTCCAGCGTCCCCGGGAGGTAACGCACGCTGTCGTGAAGCCCCGCGCTCACGATGAGCGCCCCCCCCGCGGCCGCCCGGTCCGCGGCCGCGCGCAACGCCGCGGCGTGCGCCTGGTTCGCGGTGCCGAGGCTGAGGTTGACGAGGTCGGCCCCCTGGCGCCACGCCGCGTCGATGCCCGCGATGAGGGTGTCGATGGACGCCGACAGCGTCCGGTCGAAGACCTTCACGATGAACACGTCGGCTCCCGGCGCACGTTCCTGGATGGCCGCGGTCACCGCGGTGCCGTGACCGATACGGTCGACAGGGTCGCCGTCCGCCGCGCCGGGCACCACCGTCAGGCCCCCGGCGACGCGTCCGATGTGGGGGTGCGAAGGATTGACGCCGCTGTCCACGACCGCCACCCGCGCCGGCCGCGGCCCGGGCACGGTCCCCTCGTCCGGGCCGCCGTAATCCAGGTCCATCCCCTTCGTCCTCACCCCCTTGTGTGACCTCCGGGCTGGGCTGACGACGCGCGATCCGCCGCGAACAGCTCCGCGAACCGGCCGCCCCGCGCCATCAGCTCGTCGGGGGCGCCCTCTTCGACGACGCGCGCACCGTCGAGCACCGCGACCCGATCCGCCCGGCGCGCGAGGGCCGCGCGGTGGGTGATGAGCACGGTGGTGCGCCCCCGCATGACCGCCTCGAACCCTTCCGCCACCCGCTGCTCCGACTCGGGATCGAGGGCCGCCGTCGGCTCGTCGAGGACCAGCACCGAGGGGGCGGCGAGCAGGGCCCGCGCCACCGCCACCCGCTGGCGCTCGCCGGCCGAGAGCGCCGCCCCCCGCTCCCCCACCACCGTCTCGTAGCCGTCAGGCAGCGATGCGGCCAGCGCCTCCAGCCCCGCCGCGCGTGCCGCGGCCCGGACCTGGTCGTCGGTCGCGCCGGGCCGCGCATAGCGGATGTTGTCGGCGATCGAGGCGTGGAACACCGCCGGCTCCTGCTCCACCAGCCCGACGTGCGCGCGCAGGTCGCGCAGCCGGAGCGCGCGCAGGTCCTGTCCGTCGAGCCGCACCGTCCCCGCGTCGGGGTCGAGGAACCGCAGCGCGAGGTCGGCGACGGTGCTCTTGCCACCGCCGCTCGGGCCGACGATGGCGAGGCAGGCGCCCGCCGGCGCCCGCAGGGTGACGTGCTCCAGCACCGGGCCGCCGCGATCGAACGACAGGGTGACGTCGTCCAGCGCCAGCTCGCCGCGCACCTCGGAAAGCGCTGCCGCCGACGGGGGCTCCACCACCTCGGGCTCGACGTCGAGGATCTCGTGCACCCGCCCCAGCGACACCCGCACCGTCGCGAAGCTGGCGTACAGCCCCATCAGCGCCTGCACCGGGCCGAACAGCCGAAGCTGATAGGCCATGAACGCCACGAGGGTGCCCAGGGTCAGGGTGCCGTCGATGACCCGCTGGCCGCCGTACAGGAACACCAGGGCGGTGCTGCCCGACAGCACCAGCCCCGGGAGCCCGCCCGACAGGTACGTCGTCCACTGCATCGCCATCAGGGCGTCGATGAACCGGCCGTTCCGGCGCCGGAAGCGCTGCACCTCGCGCTCCTGCGCGTTGGCGGCGACGACGAGCCGGACCCCCTGCAGGGTCTCGATGAGGAAGCTGCCGATGTCGGCGCTCCGCTCGCGCAGCACCGCGACCCGCTTCTCGAGCCGCCGGCGGTAGTGCACGAGGGCCCAGATGCTCACGGGAAGGGCGGCGGTGCCGAGCAGCAGCAGCCGCAGGTCGAGGTACGCCAGCATGACGACCGCCCCGATCAGGAACAGCACGTTCCCCACCCACGCGAGCACGACCTCGGACGCCACCCGCTGGATCTCGCCGATGTCGTTGTTCAGCCTCGACATGATGTCGCCGAACCGGGTCCGCGCGTGGAACCGCGGCGAGAGCCGCTGCAGGTGGCGGTAGAGGGCCAGGCGCATGTCGAACAGGACGTCCGCCGAGACCCGCGTGTAGCGCAGCCCGCTCCACACGTTGAGCCCGAACCCGGCCGCGGTGACCGCGACGAAGACGAGCACGACGAGGCGCAGGGCCCCGGCGTCGCCGGCGAGGATCGCCCCGTCGACCAGCGTCCGGGACAGCAGCGGGACGACGAGCGAGAAGCCGGTGGAGACGAGGCTCAGCACCACCACCAGGGTCAACTGCCACCGGTAGGGCCTGAGATAGGACAGGGCGCGGCGAAAGTGCGGATCCAGCACGGGTGACAGAATATGTCGAAATGGATCCGGCGCCTCTCGACGCCGTCGTCATCGGGGGCGGCCCCGCCGGGGCGGCGGCGGCCCGGCTGCTCGCCGCGTGGGGCCACGCGGTGCGGGTGCTGGCAAAGCCGGCCGACGACGCGCGCGCCCTCGGCGAGTCGCTGCCGCCGAGCTGCCGCAAGCTGCTCGACCTGATCGGGGTGACCCCGGACGTCGAGGCGGCGGGCTTCCTCCGCAGCACCGGCAACACGGTGTGGTGGGGCGGACGGGGTCCGCGGGCGGTGCCGTTCGCGGGCGGGGGCACCGGATGGCAGGTGCGGCGGAACGAGCTCGACCGGCTGCTGCTGCGCCTGGCGTCGCAGGCGGGCGCCGCCGTGGAGCGCGACGCCACGGTGCGGCAGGTGGATCTGGCGCCCCGGTCCGCCCCGGCCGGGGCGGCGGAACCCTCGCTGCGCTACCTGGCCGGCGGCGAGGCCCGATCGCTGGCCGCGCGGTTCGTGCTCGACTGCTCGGGCCGCGCCGGGGTCGTCGCGCGGCGCGGGTTCCGCCGACACGCGGCGGGCCGCACGACGCTGGCCCTCACCGCGGCGTGGTCCCGGCGCGGAGGATGGGGCCTCGAGGACGAGTCGCACACCCTCGTCGAGAGCTACGGGGACGGCTGGGCGTGGTCGGTCCCGGTGACGGCCGAGCAACGCTACTTCACCCTGATGGTGGACCCCCGGGTCACCCGCCTGGAGCGGGGCGGACCTCTCGCGCCCTGCTACGAGGCGGAGCTCGCGAAGACTGCGGCCCTCGGCCCCCTGACCGCCGGGGCGGCCCTCGACGCCGGGCCGTGGGGATGCGACGCCTCCGTCTACGACGCGCGTGCCTACGCGGCCCCGGGCATGCTGCTGGTCGGCGACGCCGGATCGTTCATCGACCCGTTGTCGTCCTACGGCGTCAAGAAGGCGCTGGCGTCGGGGTGGCTCGCCGCCGTCGTCGTGCACACGGCGCTGACCGACCCCGCGCTGGCCGGCGTCGCGCTCGACCTCTTCGACGAGCGCGAGCGCGAGATGCACGCCGCGCTCGAGCGGCAGTCGGCCGAGTTCTTCGCCGAGGCGGCCGGCCGGCACGACCACCCGTTCTGGACCGACCGCGCCGAGGCGGGCATGCCGGAGGCGGCCCCCCTCGCCCCCCCCGAGCCCGCCGTCGACGCCCTGCGCCGAGACCCCGGCGTCCTCGCCGCCTTCGAGGCCCTCCGGCGCGCCCCGGCGCTGCGGCTCCGGCGCGGCGACCGGCTCGGGGTCGTCCGCCGCCCCGCCATCACCGCCCGGCGCATCATCCTCGAGGACCGCCTCGTCGTCCCCGGCTGGCCGGACGCCGACGCCGCCCGGGGCCTCCGGTTCCTCCGCGACATCGACCTCGTCCGGGTGGTGGAGCTGGCCCCGTGCCACCGGCAGGTCCCCGATCTGTACGAGGCCTACAACCGCGTCTGCCCCCCGGCCCCGCTGCCGGACTTCCTCGGCGTCCTGTCGGTCCTCATCGCGAAGGGCGCGCTGCAGGAGGTCAGCGACCCGTCCCCGGCGTGAGAGTCCGAGGCAGCTCGAGGAAGCGCCACCTTATTGCCCGCCAACCCGCCAACCCGCCGACCCTGCCGCATCCGCCGACCTGCCGCCACGCGAGACCCGCTGTCCCGCACGTCAGGAGCCGAGAGGTTCCCGCCATCGTCCTGCGCGCCCCACGGCCCGGCAGAACGCGGAATGGACCCGGACCGGCACGCGACGAGCCCGGCCCGCATGGCGGCAGTTCAGGGGCGTCTTCCGGCGAGGGTTGCCGGCCGTTCGTCCGCACCCATGCGCACGTCACACCTGGCGGCTATCGCCTTCGCAAGCTGCTCGAAGTCGCTGAAGCAGTCCCGCACGGCGTAGACGTGACCCCCGAGCGCACCGTCCGCCGCCCTGAGATGGAACATCGGCTTGCGGGCCTCATGGGCCATGGCCATCAGGCTGAGGTAGTGCTTCAAGGTGGCGAGACACTCGGCGTCGTCATCGGTCGAGGACGCGCCGTCACCGACCTGACCGAGCGCTTCCTGGCGATAGACGTCCGGAATCCGCGCAATCCACTTCTGGTAGGCCCGGACCGGACGACCCGCGCGCACCGCCTGCTGCATGACGACATAGCCGGCCGGCACGATATCGGCCGGCGGCAGATCGAGGTCCTGAACCGCCGGACGACGCGCCAGGCGGTCCTGCCAGTCGCCGCGCCACTCGCGGAGCGTCGGTCCCACGTTGCGCAGCGCCTGGAGCGAGAACAGGTCGGGGGCGAGGGGGAAGACGACGAAGTTCGCCGCGATGATCGCGGCCCGGTTGATGGCGCCCAGGTTCGGACCGAGGTCGATCAACGCCAGGTCGGCGTTCTGCTCGTCGCCGGCCCCGAGAATCGTCCGATGGAACGCCGACTCGACGCGAAACGCGGACTCGTCGCGGCTCAGGCAGTCCGGCCACGCCGAGGACAACTTCGCCTCGAAGCTCGACAGTCCCAGGTCGCCGACGACCAGGCCCAGGTTGTCGGCGACCTTCTCGACGTGCGGCGCCCTGATGTCCCCGAGACCGCGCAGAACGGGCGATACGGCGCCCAGAATGCTGTCCGGATGATCGCCGTCGGGCCACAACCGCTCCAGCCGCTCTTCGTCGAGGAAGACGGTACTGAGGTTCGCCTGCGGATCGAGGTCCGCGGCCAACACCGAGAATCCGAGCTCCGCGTACATCCAGGCCAGGTGGTATACGAGCGTGGTCTTGCCGACGCCCCCCTTGTTGTTGAAGAAGGCGATCGTCTTCAAGGCGCCCTCCGGATGGTCGCCAGCACCTGGGTGGGATCGAACGTGAATTCCGCCTCGGGGTTGCCGTTCCTCCGCAGGGCGTCCTGCGCCCGAACGACCCCGCGCCCGAAGGCGTTGACGTACCCCAGGGTCGCGAGGGCCTCGGACAGGACCGGATTGCGGTAGTCCGTCTGCCGCGGGAAGTTCTCGCGCGACGCCATGCCGTACAGCCCGCCCGGGTTCTGGATCTCGATGCGGTCGTCGTACCAGTAGAACCGGACGGGCGCATTCGACTCGTACGAGCGGTGCATGATCGCGTTCAGCAGGAGCTCGCGAACCGCGATCGGCGGGTAGTCCGTCTCGGTCCTCTCGCGGAGGGCCGATTCGGTCACGGGACGCGCCTGTGCGGGGAGCGAAATGAACGCATCGACCTCCCTCAGGACCGTGATCAGGTCGCCGCGGAACCGCCTCTCGCCGATCGGATCGTGCGCCATCGTCGTCCCCGCCCAACGAACGAACTGAACCCAGGCGCCGGGCATCCAGCGCAGAGGATCCCGGGCGAACAACAGCGTTCCCGCGTTCGTGGGGCAACCGGCGCCCAGGTCGTACAGCCGTAGCGACGCCATCTGCTCCTCGTTCCCGCGATTGTTCTCGGCGATGACCGCCAGGTCCACGGCGGCAGGCAGGTAGGTGACCAGGAACAGGTCCAGGGCGAGGTCGTCGAGCGTGCAACCGTGGCACGGGCGGACGTCGAACGGCCGCTGCCGGGCGGTCCGTTTCTCGATCAGAATGCGCTCTTCCTGCTGATTCGCGCCACGACGGGACGGACCGACGCGAACCCAGACCCGGCCCTTGTAGCGAACGGGCGGCAGATCGGACGGCAGGACCTCGACGACGGCCACGTCGCCGTCCGGCAGCGTGTGCTTCTGGACGGTCATGGCCGGAAGCGGCTCGAGGTTGACGTTCGAGCGCAACGCCCCCAGGCGCTTGAGCAGGTCGTCGGTGACCGCAAGGCCGCCGACCGTTCCGGCGTCGTCGACGCCGACGATGAGACGGCCCGGCTGCCCGTGATCGGGGAAGTCGTTGGCGAACGCGCAGATCGCCTCGCCGAACTTGTCCATGTTCGTCGTCGAGACCGTGAACTCGACGCGGTCGGATTCTCCGCCGGCGATCAACGCGCGCAACTGGTCCGTCGTCAGCACGATCCTGCTCCAGGACAAAAGCGTACATCAGCGGCCCGCCGGGCGGCGACGACCCTGCGGGCACCTTACGCCGAGCCGGCGGCGCCCCGCCTCGGCGGCCCCGGCTGCCCAACCTGCGGCGACACCGCACGAGCCGCGAAGCTGACAGACGCCGCGGTATGTGCTACAAAGGGCCGTCCGCCGGAGTCTCCCGATGTCCCAGTCCCGTCCGAAGCTCCTGTTCCGGCTCACGCTCATCGCCTTGCTCGCGGCGGGCGGCGCCGCCGCCCAGCCCGCCACGACCGATGGCCCCGGCATTCCCGTCGACGACGAGACGGTGCGCCGGGCCTGCGGGTCGTGCCACCAAGCCGACGACGCGGGCCGGCTGTCGCGCATCTCGTTCCGGCGCACGACGCCCGAGGGGTGGCAGCAGACCATCCGCCGCATGGTCACCCTGAACGACGTGGCCCTGACGCCCGAGACGGCCCGCGAGGTGGTGCGCTACCTGTCGAACCACCTCGGCCTCGCCCCTGCCGAGGCCCTCGACGCGGCCTGGGAGGCGGAGCGCCGCAGCGACGACCAGCCCTACGACGACGCCGACGTGGAGGAGACCTGCATTCAGTGCCACTCGATGGGGCGCGTCATCAGCCAGCGGCGCACCGGCGAGGAGTGGTCGCTGCTGATGGCGATGCACCGCGGCTACTACCCGTTCACCGACTTCCAGGCGTTCCGCCGCGGCAACCCCGGCGACGGCGAGCCGCAGGCGGTCGACCGGGCGGTGGCCCACCTGTCGGAGCGGTTCCCGTTCGAGACGGCCGAGTGGTCGGCGTGGTCGGCGACGATGCGCCCGCCCCGCGTCGGCGGGGAGTGGCTGCTGCGCGGGCACGCCCCCGGCCGGGGCGCGGTCTACGGGCGGATGGCGATCACGCCCGTGCCCGGCACCGAGGACGAGTTCACGACCGAGGCGACGTACACGTTCGCGTACACCGGCCGGACGGTCGAGCGCACCGGCCGCGCCATCGTCTACACCGGCTTCCAGTGGCGGGGCCGGTCGATCCCCGGCGACCCGAACGAGGACGAGCTTCGGGAGGTGATGTTCGTCGAGCGCGACTGGCGCACCATCAGCGGCCGCTGGTTCACCGGCGGCTACGACGAGACCGGCATCGACGTCACCCTGGAGCGCCTCGGCGACGCGCCGGCGGTGGCCGGGGTGCATCCCCCGTCGCTGCCGGCGGGCGCCACCGCGACGGTCCGCATCCATGGCCGGAACCTGGCGGCGACGTCGGCCGACGCCGTCGACCTCGGCCCCGGCGTCACCGTGCTCGAGGTGACGGGGACGACCGGCGACTGGCTGGACGTGCAGGTGCAGGTCGACGAGGGCGCGGCCACCGGCGGCCGGGACCTGGTCCTCGACCGGACCGCGGTCACCGGCGCCCTCACCGTCTATGACGAGGTCCACCGCATCGCGGTGACCCCCCGGGCGGGCATGGCCCGGGTCGGCGGCGTCCGCTTCCCCAAGCAGTTCCAGCAGTTCGAGGCGCGGGCGTGGCACGACGGGCCGGACGGCGAGCGGGCGACCGACGACGACCTCGACCTGGGGATGGTCGACGCCCGTTGGTCCATCGAGGAGTACGCGGTGACCATCGGCGACGACGACATCCGCTACGTGGGCGACATCGAGGCCGGCGGGCGGTTCATCCCCGCCGTCGACGGGCCGAACGTGGAGCGCAGCGGCAGCCGCAACAACGTCGGCGACGTGTGGGTGGTGGCGACCTGGCCGCCGGACGCGGGCGAGGGGGACGGGCTGACGGGACGCGCCCACCTCCTCGTCACCGTACCGCTGTACCTGCGCTGGGACCCCACCGCCGTGGAGCAGCCATGAGCGTGCTTGCCCAGGGAGAGTTCCATCCGTTCACCGCGGCCGGCCGACGGTTCCTCTACCTGGTGCCGAGCGCCGCGGTGTTCGCCCTGGACGAGCCGGCGGCGGCGCTGATCGACGGCCTCGACGGGCGCCGGTTGCCGCGCGAGGACCTGTTGGCCGACGTCGGCGTGCGGTTCCCGGGCACCGACCTCGCGCAGACGCTGGACGAGCTCGAGCAGGTGCACGCGGTCCGCACCATCGCGGCCCCGTCGCCTCCGGCGCCCCCGACTCCCCCGGCGCCCGCGATCATCCCGCTGACGCCGTTCCCGCTGACCACCGCGGTCCTCAACGTCACCAACCAGTGCAACCTCAGTTGCTCGTACTGCTACGAGTACAGCGAGGACAAGATCGTCGACACCACCAACGGGACGCAGCCCAAGTTCATGAGCGAGGAGACCGCCCGCAAGAGCGTCGACCTGCTGATGAACGAGTCGGGCGACAACCGGGTGGTGCACGTGAGCTTCTTCGGCGGCGAGACCCTGATGAACTACCCGGTCCTCAGCCGCGTCGTGCCCTACGCCCGCGAGCAGGCCGCGGCCCGGGGCAAGCAGGTCGAGTTCAACCTGACGACGAACGCGACGCTGCTGACCGACGAGATGATCGGGTTCCTCGCCGACAACGACATCTCCGTCACGGTGTCGATGGACGGCCCCCGCGAGATGCAGAACCGCTTCCGCGTGTTCCACGACGGCGGCGGAAGCTACGACGTGCTGCTGCCGCGGGTGCGCGAGCTGCTGCGGCGCCACACGAGCCGGCCCGTCGGGGCCCGGGTGACCCTGACCTCGCAGGTCAGCGACGTCGTGAGCATCTACCGGCACCTGACCGAGGAGATCGGGTTCCGGGAGGTGGGGTTCGCCCCGGTGACGACCTCGCCGGGCCGCGAGTACGCGCTCGACGGGGACGGGTTCGACCAGATGGTCGAGCAGTTCACGGCGCTCGCCGACGAGTTCCTCGAGGCGGCGCTGGCCGGGAAGCACCACGGGTTCTCGAACGTGAGCGAGACCCTCGAGGAGATTCACAAGGGCGCCAGCAAGGCCTATCCGTGCGGGGCGGGGCTGGGGCTGGTGGGGGTCGCGACCGGCGGCGACGTCGGCCTGTGCCACCGGTTCGCGGGCTCGGACGAGCACAAGCTGGGCACCGTCGACGACGGCCTCGACCGGGAGGCCCAGAACGCGTTCCTCGAACGGCACCACCTGGCGAACAAGACCGACTGCCACACCTGCTGGGCGCGGCCGCTGTGCTCGGGCGGGTGCTACCACGAGGCGCACACCCGGTACGGGACGAGCGAGCGACCGAACCTGCACTACTGCGAGTGGATCCGCGGGTGGACCGACGTCTGCCTGCGCGTCTACGGCGAGCTGGCGGCACGGAACCCCGAGTTCCTGCGCCGGTTCGAGTGAACGGCGGTGAGACCATGAGACACCTGAGAGCAATCAACCAGAAGGCCGCCCGCGTCGAGCGGACCGTGGCCGCCCCGCCGCCCGACGCGTCCCCCGACGGGGACGTCGTCGCGCTGCAGCAGGGCTCGGGCCCGCCCCAGCAGCCCGAGGGGCCGCACATCCCCCTGGGGTGCTCGCTGGTGTTCCAGCCGGGCTGGGAGGCGGACCGCAACGGCGGCACCGCGGGGCTGTGCCAGCCGGTCGAGCGCGACCTGTTCGACTGCCACCGCGGCTGCTTCTGGCCCGCGCACGTGCCCGACCAGCTCAACCACACCCCCGACTGGACCGGCAAGTGCGCCGCCGCCCAGAAGGACTGGCGCAACATCGACCTGATCTTTCCGTAGGCGTCTGCCCGCATCATCCGTTTCGGGAGATCTCGACCCATGCGCGACTTGGTCCGCACCCTCGCGGTTCTCGCCCTCCTGTCCGGCGGCGCGGCGGCCCAGCCCGCCGGCGGGCTGACGGGCGGCGACGGCACCTTCTACGTCGGCGCGTTCCCCAACCGCATCTACGTCATCGACGAGGCGACCGAGCAGGTCGTCGACACCATCGAGATGACCCTCGGGGGACCGCCGAACGACATGCGGATGTCGGCCGACGGCTCGCGCATGTACATGCGCGACCGCACGTTCGAGCACATCGAGGTGATCGACCTCGAGACGCGGAGCACCATCGACACCTTCACCCTCAGCGAGGGCGCGACGAAGGTGCGCATCCGCAGCCTGGTGGTGTCGCCCGACGACGCCTACGCCGTCCTCCTCGCCGACACCGCCGTCAAGCACGCCGATCGGTGGGAGATCGCCCCCCGCCGCCTCCTCCAGGTGGACCTCGCGTCGCACGAGGTCATGCGGGAGATCCCGTGGCCGGACGGCGAGGAGCGGACCGGCGCGAGCATGATGTTCTCGCCCGACGGCGGCGTGCTCTACCTGTTCGGCGGGGAGATCATCGCCCTCGACACCGGGTCGTTCGAGGTGGTCGACCGGTGGGAGCTGTCGTCGGTCGAGGCGCCCGACCTCGAGCGCTTCAGCTTCGGCTTCGGCGTCGACCGGAACGAGGAGCCCGGCTACTTCACCAACCTCTTCCGCGTGAGCGACCCCGTGCAGAACCGGCGCCTGATGGGCATCGCGCGCATCAACCTCGCCGAGCGCGACGTCGACTTCTACACCCTCGGGCCGGACGAGCCGCTGTCCTCGTTCTCCCTCGCGCCCGACCGGCGCAAGGCCTACGCGGTGCTCAAGCGCATCGGCCACTACGAGATCTGGACCTTCGACCTGGTGGAACGGCGCGTCGAGCGGCGCGAGGTCTTCGAGGGGCGCCCGCGCATGTCGCTGGCCGTGAGCACCAACGGTCAGCTCCTCTACGTCCACCAGGCGGGCGCCACCATCGACCTCCACGAGGCGTCGACCTACCGCTACCTGCGCACCATCGACCTCGGCGGCGACATGACCAACCTGTTCCTCGTGCCGAACCGGGGGCAGTGACGGATAGCGCCGCGCCGCGTCCCGGGTGCACCAGACTGCCATGCGGGACGCGCCTCGGCGCGGTTGACGAATCGGAGCCATCACCGCCCCGGGACTCCGCACCTGCGTGCGAGGCTCCGGGCGCACATTCGGTTCGCGACGCCGTCGGCGAGTCCGGTTCCCTGTCGCGTCGACGCCTGCCGGGGCCGCGCTGGTAGGATCCGAGCGTGAGCTCCACCCCGCCCTCGCTCGCGAGCCTGCCGGCGTCCGTGCCGGAACCGTTCCGCACGTCGATAGTCGCGGCCGGCGATGCGTGGTGCGAGCTCCTCGGCCCCCGCCTCCGCTCATTGGTGCTCTTCGGCTCGCTCGCCCGAGGCCAGGGCACGGCCCGCTCGGATGTCGACATCCTCGTGATCGCGGAGGGCTTCCCGCGCGCCCTCGTCGAACGCCGTCGCCCGCTGCTCGAAGCGTGGTCCCAGGCACGGGCTCGCCACGCACTGCCCGCCATCGAGTGGAACCTCGTGACGAAGACGCCGGAGGAGGCGCGCTTCCACAGCCCTCTCTACCTCGACATCGTCGAGGACGGCATCCTCCTCGTCGACCGCGGGCGGTCCTTCGAAGCGGTGCTCGACGCCATGCGCGCCCGCATGCGCGAGCTGGGGAGCCGCCGGGTCTTCCTCGACGACGGAAGCTGGTACTGGGACCTGAAGCCGGACTTCCGGTTCGGCGAGGTGGTCGAGATATGACCAGCTCCCGCATGGGGCGGCTCTACATCGACGAAGCCGCGAGCCGGGTGGAGCTGGTTCGCCTCGCCCTCGAGCGCGGGCTCTGGGCCACCGTCGTCCGCGAGGCGCAGGAGTGCGTCGAGCTGTTCCTGAAGGGCGCCCTCCGCCTCGCCGCGGTCGAGCCGACCCGGACCCACGACGTCGCCGAGCTGCTGCGCCGCGAGGCCGCGCGTTTCCCCGACTGGTTCCGCACCGAGGTCGACCGCCTCGCCACCATTCGACGGAGATGGCCGGCGACCGCGGCATCGCGTTCTACGGCGACGAGCGCCAGAGCCTCGCCCCGCGCGACCTCTTCGACGAGTCGGACGCCCAACGGGCGGCGGGCAACCTCGAGTACGTCGCCGGTCTCTGCAACCGGCTCCTCGACGCCGTGCGGAACTGACGACGGCATGCGGGCCCGACAAGCGGTTGCGTCAGGCCGGGCTCGCCGGCGCGCACCCCGTCGGGAGCGGTGCGGCATCCGCATGGCGGGACCGCATCCGCCCCGTGGACGCGTATTGCGTGCGCACATACCGAGGCCGAGCCCCGGGGTCGCTCACCGGCGTCGCGGGTCACCCGAGGAAACGCGGGGCGATCAGCAGCACCAGGGCGGGGACGACGGTGACGGCGATGAAGTCCATCAGCATGCCGTAGCGGATCATGTCGGTGATGCGGACCCGGCCCGAGGCGTAGACGATGGCGTTGGGCGGGGTGGACACCGGCAGGGCGTCGGCCACCGAGGCGGACAGCGCGGCCGCGACCGACGGGATGATCGGGTTGACCCCCGCCGCCGCCGCGATCGAGATGACGATGGGCACCGCGATGTTCGTCGCCGCGGTGTTCGACATCGTCTCTGACAGGATGACCGTGAACAGGGCGGCCGCGAACGTCAGGGTGACCAGCTCGCTGGTCGGCACCAGCCCGGTGATGCCCTCGCCCACGACGCGGGCGAGGCCGGTCGACGCGGCCAGCCCGCCGAGGGCGAGCCCGCCGCCGAACAGCAGGATGGTTCCCCAGTCGATCTGGGCCGCCTGCTTCCAGGTGATGGTGGTGGGCTCGTTCGGGCCGTTGGGGAGCAGGAACAGGAGCACCACCCCCGCGAGCGCCGCCACCGCCTCGGGCACGCTGGCCAGCACCGAGCTCGCGACGGGATGGTCGGCGCCGAGCACGAGGGCGAGCAGGCCGGGGCCCACCCACAGGCAGACGGTGACGCCGAACGCGATCACCGCGTTGATCTCGCCGCGGCGCCACGGCCCGAGGGCGGCCTTGCGCTCGGCGATGATGCGGTCGGTGCCCGGGATCTCCTTCATGCCGGTCTGGCCGACCCAGTTGAGGTAGACGAAGACGATCGCCATCAGCACGACCACGATGGGCACCGAGAACAGCATCCACTGCACGAACGTGATGCGGAAGTCGAGCTGCTCGCTGAGCATCCCGACCGCGATCAGGTTCGGCGGGGTACCGACGGGGGTGGCCATGCCGCCGCGCGAGCAGCAGTACGTGGTCATCAGCATCAGCGCCGTGCCGTACTTCTTGGGGATGTCCGCCGTCGACTCCATGAACCGGATCAGCGATATGCCGAGGGGGACGAGCATCGCCGCCGTCGCGGTGTTGCTCATCCATGCCGAGAGGGCGGCGGCGATGAGGCCGTAGGCGAACAGGATGCGCGTCGGCCGGGCCCCGATGATCGGCAGCGAGAGGACCCCGAACGCCACCCGCTCGTTCACGCGGTGGACGAAGAGGGCCCGGGCGAGGATGAAGCTGCCGATGAACAGGAAGATGGTGGTGCTGGCGAACGGCCGGAAGGTCTCGCCGGCCGGGGCCACCTGCAGGAAGATGGCCAGCGTCGGCCCCAGCAGCGCGGTGACGGCCAGCGGCACCGCCTCGGTGATCCAGAACACGATGACGAGGGCCATGACCGCCGCGAGCCGGTGCCCCTCGGGCGTCAGCGACTCGAAGGGCCACGCGAGGACCAGCAGGAACGCCAGCGGCCCGACCACGAGGCCGATCTTCCGCCGCTTCTCGTCGAACGCGGCTTCCGCGGCGGACTTGGCGGGGCGGTGGTCGCTCGGCGTGGCGCCGGCGGTCGACGGCGGGGGCTCGGATGTCATAAGCGGTCGATCTATCACACTTCCGGGCCGCAACAAAGCCGCTCGGCCGGCCCGCTTCCGCGCGCAACGCCGGCGGCGGCTCGCGGCAGAGCAACCCGCCACGTCCACGGGAACCGCCTCGACGGCCCGAAGGCCCGGAGAGGGCCGCGGCGTCGCGCGGCTCTGCGCGATCTGCACGCCGCGCCCTGACGTGCTATTCTCTAGGTGGAGATTCCCGGCTTCGACGAGGAAGGTGCCCTGTGATGGACCAGACGGTTTTCGCGCTCATCGGTACGCTCGGCGTTCCCGAGCTGATCATCATTTTCCTGATTCTGATGCTCATCTTCGGCGCCAACCGGCTGTCCGGGCTCGGCCGCGGCATGGGTCAGGCGATCCGCGGGTTCAAGGACGAGATGGGCGCGAAGGAGAAGCCGGCCGAGGCCGACCCGCCGCGCGACGCCTGACGCGGCTCGCCCCACGGTACGCGGGAAGGGCCGGCGCGCCCGGCAAGGCACGCCGGCCCTTCGACCAATCGGCATCCCACCGGAGAGCGGCCGGCCTTCCGGATCGCTTTTCCGCCTGCCGAATCGTCGCCTGCGGTTCCGCTCGGCGCCGACCGGCCCGCTCGGGAGTCGCCACCGTTTCGCGTGCAGAGTCCCTGACTCGCCAATCGCCGCCTTCAACTCCGCCGGGCGCCCGACCAAACGCTCACGGCCACGCTTCGCGCAACCACCCCAACCGCATGAAGTAGGGTAGCCTGTCCGCCCGCGGGCACCGTTCGGCGTCGAGGCCACAATGGGGCCGCCTGACCAGCCGAACATCGCCGCAGGCGCACGAATCGGCGTCCCGCTTTGCGACCCCCTGTCGCGCGGGGGTTGGTGTGTCTTCACCCCCGCGTGACTTCCACGGCGACCCTGCAGGAGTCCGCGCCGTTCCACGGCGCAGACTCCTAGTCGAGACCGAGGTCGCGCATGTGCGCCACCAGGTCCCGCCCCGCCCTCGACGGGTTGACCCGCTTGTCGATGCGCAGGATGCGGCCGTCGCCGCCGATGATGAAGGTCCAGCGGGCAGGGAACCCGCGCCCGCCGGCGGGCACGACCCCGTAGGCCTCGGCGACCTCCCGTGTCGGATTGCTCAGGATGGGGAAGCCGGCGCCGAGCGACTCGGCGAACCGCCGGTTCGTGTCGGGGTCGTCGACGCTGATCATGAAGTACGCCATGTCGATGGCGTTCAACTCGTCGCTGGACTCACGCAGCGACCTGCACTGGGCCGTTCAACCGCCGGTGAACGCCATCGGGAACCACGCCAGCACCACCGGCGTCCCCGCGTAGTCGGACAGGCTGTGGGTCCTGCCGTCGCTGCCCGGCAGGCTGAACGCCGGCGCCGCGTCGCCGACCTTCAGCGGCTGGGCGGCGGCTCCCTTCACGCCGACCGCGGCCACGGCCACCAGAGCCACGACGCAGAGTGCGACGAGCATTCTCATCTCTCCCGCTCCTTCGAGTGACGACGATTGCGACACGCCGCCGGCATCCTATCACCCTCCGGTCGAGCCTCCCGCCACGTCGACAGGCCGCGGCCTTCCGATGACGCCGCCCGCCTGATGGCCGTCCCGCTCCCGGTCGAGGACCTCCCCCCCCGCGGCGGCAGGCCGCGCCCCGCGCCGTCGTCGTCGGCCCGCGCCGCCCTGACCGGGTGTCGCACCGACGGTTCGCCATGCCGGCGGGAGGCTCGACGAAAGCAGGACGTCCGGCGCGGTCGACGGCTCGCTACCCTCGGTCCGGCCGCCCCGGCGCGGCCGGCGGCGCGGCGGCCGTCGCGTCGAGCACCCCGATGTACGGCAGGTCCCGGTACCGCTCGCCGTAGTCGAGACCGTAGCCGACCACGAACCGGTCGGGGATGGTGAACCCGACGTGGTCCACGCAGACCTCGACCTCGCGGCGCGACGGCTTGTCCATCAGGGCGACGGTGCGCAGGGAACTGGGGCGCCGGGCGCGCACGAGGTCGATCAGCCGCGCCAGGGTCCGCCCGGTGTCGATCAGGTCCTCGACGATGAGCACGTCGCGGCCCCCGACGTCATCGTCGAGGTCTTTCGTCAGCCTCGGCGGACCGGACGGGCGGGTCCCCGACCCGTAGCTCTCCAACCTGACGAAGTCGACGGTGACGGGCCGGGCCAGCGCCCGCATCAGGTCGGCGACGAAGACCACCCCGCCCTTCAGGACCGACAACAGGTGGAGCTCGCACCCCGCCGGGTAGCCCGCGCAGATCTCCGCGCCGAGCTGCCGGACCCGCTCCTGGATGCGCTCGGGGGTGAACAGGACGGACGGGACGGGGCCTGCGGCCACGCCCGAAGCGGTTTCGGCGGTCACCGGCGAAGACTCCGCGGCGTTGGGCGGGCGCTGCATCCTGCCTGGCCGGCGTCGTCCTTCGCGGCCAAGCCGCTCCGCGGACACCCGCCGCCGGCGGGCCGCTTCGTCACACCGGATCGCACGGTCGCGCCTGCAGCGCGCGGGCCTCCGCGCACGCGTCGGTGCGCCACGGGACCCCACCGGCGGCTGCTGTCGGACGAGGAAGTGGTGGGCGCTAGTGGATTCGAACCACTGACCCCCGCCGTGTGAAGGCGATGCTCTACCACTGAGCCAAGCGCCCACTCCGAGGTCGGTCGTCTATTCTAACCTACGCGGCCGACCGGCCCATAGCCCGCCTGTCGGCGGCGGCTCCGCTGGCGCCCAACCACCCTGACAGGAATCCGCCGGGACCGCACACCCGTCACGGAACTCGCCGCGAGTGCAGCCGGCCTCCAGGAACAGCGGCAGACCGTGCGCGACGAACAGCAGGCCCCGCTCGGGACACGCGGGCGATCGTCGCCTCTCGGCGCCCCTGCTCCGATCGCCGGCGGACAGTCAGGGGACGGCCTCCAGCAGCGCGCGCAGCATGCGGGTGTAGCTCGCGTCGGCGTCCGCGTGCTCCGCCGTCGCCGCGTCGGTGAACGCCACGACGGTCCCGGCGACGTTCGCGCTGTCGCCCGGCACCCCCGCCTGAAGGCCGTCGGCCCCGACATCGGTCACCAGCACCTTGCTCTCGGCGACCGAGGCCATGTTGAGGTCCATGTAGACGTCGCGAAAGCTGCCGGCGGCCAGCTTCTGCTCGACGTAGATCGAGGGGTCCATGCGGGCCGACACGACCATGAGCTGTCCCGGAAAGCGGAGGGCGGCCACGAACCGGTCGTCGCCCTGGGGCCCCTCCGGATCCCGGGCCGCGATGCTGTCGAGCTGGGCACTCTCCAGGGCCGCGGCCAACTGCCCCGCCAGCGACGCCGACTCCTGACCCTGCGCCCAGGACGCGGCGCCCACGATGAGCACCGTGACCGCCGCAAACACCGCGGGTCTCGCTACACACCGAACGCATCCCAACATGGTGCCCTCCTATGTCTCGAGCAGCTTCTCGTCCTCCTCCGTCGACACCGAGCAATCGCGACACGACGAGCGCGCGTGAAGCCGCGCACCCGAAACGGTCCAATGCGGTGGATTTGCCGGGCTCGCAGCCCGCCAACCGACGCCTTCGGCTCCGCTCGGCGCCCGGCCGAGCCTCCTGGAGTCGCACCGTGCCACGGCGCGGACTCCCGGCCCATTCTACACCCGGTCCGCACTCCTGTACCGCGGAAACGCGCCCGTCAGGACAGCGCGTAGCCGGGACTGCGCAGCGCCTTGATCTTGTCGCGCAGGGCCGCCGCGCGCTCGAACTCCAGGTTGGCCGCCGCCGCCCGCATCTCCGTCTCCAGCGACCGGAGATGGTCGTCGAGCTCGGCCTGCGACCCGAACGCCTCCGCCGTCTCGCGCACCGCCGGCACCGTCACGTAGTCCCGCTCGTACACCCCGGACAGGACGTCGTCGATGTCCTTCACGATCGACTCCGGGGTCAGCCCGTGCTCGCGATTGAACGCCTCCTGCAACGTGCGGCGGCGCTGCATCTCGTCGAGGGCGGCCCGCATCGAATCGGTGACGACGTCGGCGTACATGATCACCAGCCCGTTGACGTTCCGGGCGGCCCGGCCCGCGGTCTGGATGAGGGAGCCCGACGACCGCAGGAAGCCCTCCTTGTCGGCGTCGAGAATCGCCACCAGCGACACCTCGGGCAGGTCGAGCCCCTCCCGCAGGAGGTTGATGCCCACGAGCACGTCGAACACCCCCCGCCGCAGGTCCCGCAGTATCTGCACCCGCTCGAGGGTCTCCACCTCCGAGTGCAGGTAGCGCACCCTGACCCCGAGCTCCTGGTAGAACTGCGTCAGGTCCTCGGCCATGCGCTTGGTCAGCGTGGTGACGAGCACCCGCTCCCCGCGCTCGGCCCGACGCCGGATCTCGTGCAGCAGATCGTCGACCTGCCCCTTCACGGGGCGGACGTCCACCACGGGGTCGATCAGGCCGGTGGGGCGGATGATCTGCTCGACCACCACCCCCTGGCTCTGGTCGAGCTCGTACGGCCCGGGGGTGGCGGACACGAAGACCACCTGGCCCACCCGGCCCTTCCACTCGTCGAAGGTCAGGGGACGGTTGTCGAGGGCCGAGGGCAGGCGGAACCCGTGCTCCACCAGCATCTCCTTCCGCGAGCGGTCGCCGTGGTACATGCCGCGCACCTGCGGTACCGTCTGGTGGCTCTCGTCGACGATGGTCAGGGCGTCGGGCGGCACGTAGTCGAGCAGGGTCGGCGGGGGCTCGCCGGCGGCCCGGCCCGACAGGTGCCGGGCGTAGTTCTCGATGCCGTGGCAGTAGCCGATCTCGCGCATCATCTCGAGGTCGAACATCGTCCGCTGGTGCAGCCGCTGCGCCTCGAGCAGCTTGCCGATCGACTCGAGGTCGCCGCGGCGCTCGGCGAGCTCGGCCTTGATCGCCTCGACCGCCTCGAGGGTCCGCGCCTTCGGGGTCACGAAGTGCGACTTCGGGTACACCGCGATCTTGTCGTGGCGCCGGAGGGTCCGGCCGGTGACGGGGTCGAAGCTGATCAGCTCGTCGACCTCGTCGCCGAACAGCTCGATGCGCACGCCGACGTTCTCGTAGGACGGGTGCACCTCGACGACGTCGCCACGCACCCGGAAGGTGCCGCGGTCGAACTCGTGGTCGTTCCGCTCGTACTGAATCTCGACGAGCTTGCGCAGGATCCAGTCGCGCTCGACGCGCTGGCCCCGCTCGAGCGGCAGCATCAGCCCGTAGTACGCCTCGGGCGACCCGAGCCCGTAGATGCACGACACGCTCGCCACGATGACGACGTCGCGCCGCTCGAAGAGGGACCGGGTGGCGGACAGCCGCATGCGGTCGATCTCGTCGTTGATCGTCGCCTCCTTCTCGATGTACGAGTCGGTGGCGGGCACGTAGGCCTCGGGCTGGTAGTAGTCGTAGTAGCTGACGAAGTACTCGACCGCGTTCTCCGGGAAGAACCGCCGGAACTCGAGGAACAACTGGGCGGCGAGGGTCTTGTTGTGGACCATCACGAGGGTCGGGCGGTTCACCTCGGCGATGGTCCGGGCCATCGTGAACGTCTTGCCGGAACCGGTCACCCCCAGCAGGACCTGGTGCGGGTCGCCGCGCCGCAGGCCGTCGGTGAGCTCCTGCACCGCGCGGGGCTGGTCGCCGCGCAGCTCGAAGTCGCTGACGAGCTTGAACCGATCGTAGGTGGAGGGCACGGGAGACCTCTCGATGGACCCCGGGCGCGCGCTAGCGCGGTGCAGGTTGCTCGAGGTAGGGCGCGAAGTAACCCTCCCGGGTGCGGATGCGGGCGTCGTCGAGCTCCGGCCGATCTCCACGCAGGCTCACCGTCACCCGGCGCCACGCGCCGTCGGTGGTCCGGTCCGTCGACACGTAGCCGATCGAGTACCGCGCCTCCAGCTCCTCGCGAATCTCCCCGTAGATCTCGTCCAGATCGTCCCGCGAGATCGGAAAGTAGGCGCGCCCCCCCGTCAGCGCCGCGATCTGCCGCAGTCGCTGGCGCTCCCGCATCTGCCTCATGTTCCGCCGCTGGGCCTGGAACCCGATGGCGTAGACGGTCACGTCGGAGGCCCGCAGCAGGTCGCGCAGCTCGCCGTAGCGCAGCCGGCTCCGGGTGTCGGCGCCGTCGGTGTAGAGCAGCAGCAGCTTTCGCCCGTCCTGGGCGAAGGCGCCGTCGAGATAGACCCCGAGGGCGTCGTAGAGGGCGGTCATCCCCTCGGCCCGCTGACTTCGCACGCGCTCCACGAGCCGGGGAAAGTCGGCCTGGGTGAACCGGCTCACCCGCACCTGGGTGTCGAACTCGACCAGGGTCATGTCGGCCGCGAAGTCCAGCCCCCGCAGAAACCGGATGGCCGCGGTCTTGGCGAACGATGCGTCGACGGTCATGCTGCCGCTGACGTCGAAGAGCACCCCGAGGTGCAGCGGGATGCGATCGCTGTCGAGCTCGAGTCCGCGCGAGAAGTAGGCGATGCGCTGCTCCTGTCCTTCCTCCAGCACGCGGAAGTCGTCGGCCGTCAGCCCGGAGACCGGCTCGCCGTCGTCGTCGAGGACGGTGACCCCGAACCGGACCAGATCGACGCCGCTCCGGAACACCGGCTGCGCGACCGCCGCAACTGCCCCCGCGAGAACCAGGACGACCGACGTCACGACTCGGTGCATGGTGCTCTCCCGGCCCGCCAATCGCCGCCTCCGGCTCCGCTTGGCGCCCAACCAAGCCTCCAGGCGTCCGCGCCGTTCCACGGCGACTCCTCGCCCGCCAATCGTCGCCTCCGGCTCCGCCGGGCGCCCGACCAACCCTCCAGGAGCCCGGGCCGTTCCACGGCGACTCCTCGCCCGCCCGCCGTCGCCTGCGGCTCCGCCGGGCGCCCAACCAACCCTCCAGCCGTCCGCGCCGTTCCACGGCGCGGACGGCTGCTTCGGATGTCGGCGATCTTATCCGATTCCCCCTCGCCGGACCGGCGCCGGTCGAGGACCGCCCCGACTATAATGGAGACTCGGGCCGCTTCGGAGCGGCTCGAACGGTCAGCAGCATGAAGTGCCTCGCCGTCTGCCAGGACGAGCTTCTCGTTCGACTCCTGGCCCGGACGCTCAAGCCGCGCCTCGACGCCGAGTTCATCGTCGAAGACCGGCTCCTGGGGCGGCGCCTGGAAGACGCCGGCATCGCCGTCCACGTCGGCAACCCGCGGCGCGTCGACACCTGGCTCAAGGCCGACGTCGGTCCCGCCACCTGCGTCCTCGTCGAGGACTCCCCCCGCCGGAGCCCGCGCCGGACGATCGAGGCGATATGGGACGCGGGGGCCACGCTCGTGTACCTGCTCGACACCGAGCGGCCGCGGAGCCCCCGGCAGCAGGAGCGGCAGCGGATGCTGACCGCGTCGGGCATCACCCGACTCGCCCTCTCCGAGCTGCTCCGGGGCGCCCTGGCGGCGGCGCTCGAGCGGTCCATCACCCGCGCGCGGGTCGAGCAGTACCAGCGATACCTCGCCGACGCCGACCGCATCCTGATTCTGTTGCACAACGACCCGGACCCCGACGCGATGGCCAGCGGCCTCGCCCTCCGCACGCTGCTCCACCGCACCAGGACGACCGCCATCATCGGGACGTTCCAGGCCGTCACCCGGCCCGAGAACCTGCGGATGGCCAACCTCCTCGACATCCGGATCGAGCTCCTCAGCCGCCGCTCCCTCACCGAGTTCCCCCGCGTCGCCACCGTCGACGTGCAGCCGCACTACTTCGGGGGGCTGCTCAACCGCGTCGACCTCGTCATCGACCACCACCCCGCCCGCGCCGGGTACAGCGCCGCGTTCAAGGACATCCGCCCCGACTACGGCTCGACCTGCACCATCCTCACCGAGCACCTCCGCGCCGTCGACGCCAACATCTCCGAGCGCACCGCCACCGCGATGCTCTACGCCATCAAGTCCGACACCCTGTTCCTGTCGCGCCACACCGACGAGTCGGACCTCGACGCGTTCCGTTTCCTCTACCCCCTCGCCAACGCGGCCCTCGTCCGCAAGATGGAGGGGTCGGAGACGAACCTCGAACGGCTGGCGTGCCTGTCCACCGCGATGCAGCGCAGCCGGGTCGACGGGGCGCTCTACACGTCGCACCTCGGCGAGGTCGCGCGCGAGGACCTGATCACCTTCGTCGCCGACTTCCTGCTCCAGGTGGACGAGATCTCCTGGTCGGTGGTGTCGGGAATCGTGCGGCAGAACGTCGTGATCTGCGCACGCAACCTCGGCGTGGCAGGCGACGCCGGCAAGTTCGTGCGGCGCTCCTTCGGCGACATCGGCAGCGCCGGCGGCCATCGCGTCATGGCCAAGGCGGTCGCGCCCGTCGCCCGGTTCGCCGAGAGGTTCGGATCGGTCGAGCCCGACCGCGTCCTCGCCGTCACCCACGCCCTGGCCGAGGAGTTCCTCCACGCGTCGTCGGCGTCCGAGCGGCGCCGAGGCGCCGAGGCTCCCGCCGACGCCGGACCGGCGGTCTGAGCCGGCAGGCCTGCACGAAGCGTCCGTCCGTCCCGCTCGCCGGCGCGCTTCCCGACGCTCCGCGCGGGTCCGCTATTGAGCCTCACCCGGTTCCGCGAAATCCGGCCGCTGTTCGAGACTGGCGTCAGACACAGGCTCATCGCGAAACAGGCGAGGATAGTAGTATTCCCTCAGTGCCGTGTGGAACTCACGCACTTGCTGTTCATAGGCCAAGGTTGCCGCCACACCGGTGCCCGCCAGCGCCTGAAGGGCGCGCTCGGCCAGCGCCGGCGGCGCTAGCCAGGCAAGTAGGCCGGCGAGTCTGTCCCTTCTGATGCGGCCTTCGCGAAAGGCATCCGACAATGGCTCGACGGTCTGGTCTCCCACCTGTTGAAAGGCATAATACCACTTCCACTCGAAAGGCTGATCGATTTCCGTGTAATCTGCCCATTCCGGGTGACGCGCGATGAACGGTTCCATCGTTGCCGCTTTGGGCAGGTCCCAGGCGTCGTTGACCGCCTCTCTTTGGGTAAACAGGATTTCCCCGCCATCCGGCAATGGCACAATTGACTCGACCGAAACCTTGATTGCCGCCGGAACGATAACGGCGAGCGCCAGCCAGGCCCCGACCAGCGCGGTCAGGTTGACCGGGCTGCTCCAGCCACGGCGT
Source organism: Vicinamibacterales bacterium (assembly GCA_965261285.1). Lineage (GTDB taxonomy): Bacteria > Acidobacteriota > Vicinamibacteria > Vicinamibacterales > UBA8438 > JAJEEA01. The sequence goes on from OZ253457.1 coordinate 3,272,715, forward strand.
TCCATCAGGCTGCACACTGCGCACCAGAACCCAATATGCGAGACTACGACCAGGCTCGCCAGAGCCAAGGACGCAGCGTCGGTTCCGGCAAGCAATCCGCCGGCCCAGAGCGGCCCGATGAGGCAAAGCGCCAGGGCGCCGGCGCGCAAGGCCGCCCGCGCCACCCAGGGACTTCCCAGGCTTGCCCCGGTGGCGCAGAGCAGTTCATAGCGTCCGGCGGCGCGTTCGGCCGAGCGCAAGTCGTGCAACAGCAGGATCAGCAACAGCGGGGCGAGCAGGTTTGCGACGAAAGCAAAGTCAAGGCGCCCAATCAAGGCAAAATCGGGATTTTCCGCGTCGGTTTCGTAAATCTGCCCTTCCAGGGCCAGAGCGCGGATATTGTGTTTCCAGGGAGAAGTATCGCGCTGCCCCTGGGCGGCGAATGCAAATTCCGAAGGCGGAGCGTAAGTCAGATGAAAGGTGTAATAGGCCACCTCGCCCCAGTCCTGATACCGGCCCATCAACACTTCCCGTTCCAGACGATCGGCTGCTATCAAATCATCCAGTTCCGTGCGTTGCGACGCAATTTCCCCCATGCCGAGAAACACCGACACGACGGCGATGAACATTGCGATTCCCAGCCAGAGCAATGCAGCACCGTCACGGGACAGAAAGCGGATTTCCCGGAGCAAGCCGGTCATGGCCGGATCCTTCGGGAAACGACAATGCCTCCCGCCGTCAGCCCCACGAACCAGGCGAACAGCATGATCAGTGCGGGCGTGGAGCGAGCCAGTCGCTCGCTGGCTGGCGCGGCCTGGAAGCTGAATTCGTCAAGTACATTCCAGTTCTCGGCCGACATCCTGGCACGCCGTTCGGACGCCATGTCGTTGCCGCGATTGATGTCGATGATGTAGTCGAGTTGCTCGACATGAACCCGGTTGAGACCTTGCACGAAATCAAAACGCACCTCTTCCGCTTCGCGCAGGAACCGATGATGGGTCGCAAGATCGGTGCCCGAAAGCGCTCGCGAACCCGCGGAGACCGCCACAACCGGCGAAAGCCAGCCAAATGACTCCGCAAACCGGGCCTGCCGCGCTTCGAGCGCCATTCGCTCTTCGGCAAATCTGTTCATTACGTCGGTCAGTGCGGCCTCGCTCACTTCCGTGACGACTCCGCGAAAGTTGACCGGCAAGTCTTCCACGCGTTCGACATCGTATTGCGCCAGCAGATTCGCCTGAAGCTGCAAGTACTCGGGAGCGCCGGCATAGAGGCCGTCTCCGACTTCGCGCAATTCGTCTTGCATCCGCAAGTCGGCCTCCAGCCTCCCTTCCGCCGGCATGACCGTGCTGGCGGCTTCTACCGCCGAGCGCGGGAGGATCAGTACGGCGCCGAGCCAGAATAGCGCGAGAATGCCGAGACCAAGACTTCGAGACCTGACCAGCGCCGAGACGAGCAGGATCAGGCTGCACCAGACCAGCGAATACAGCGCGTAGATCCCGATGAGCCCTGCGCCTGCAAGCAGGCTTTCCCCTCGCGCAACGGCAACCGTCGTCATGACGAAAAGCGGCACCAGCAGCACCAGCGTGACACCAGCCAGGGCTATCCACTTGCCCAGGCAAAGCATGACTCCGGTCACGTTCTGGGCCAGCAGCGGCGCGAGGGTGTTCTCTTCACGCTCGCGGACTATCAGGCCATGCCCGATTGCGATCAGCAGCAGGGGCACGAACAGTTGATAAACCAGGGCGCCGTTCAGCGCTTCAAAGCTGCCAATATTGGCGCCGGCTCCGGCGTCGGCGAACATCGCGGTGTTCTGCCGGTGGGCTTCCAGGAATATCGACTGTCCGGTTACGGCGTCGACACCGGGGTCCACCACGGACAGGGGCGGAGGGACCCGAAAAACATAATGCCCGTAATGCACCATTCGGTGCGGGTGGCGATCGGGCTGGGCCAGAAAGGCCTCCTCCGCCAGCGCCTGCTGTTCCGTGCGTCGCTGATGCTCGGCGCTCATCCTGAGCGCGGTGAGAACACTGGTTGCAGTCAGCAACAGGGCGAACACTAGTAATGCGCTCAAGGCCAGCCGCGATCTGAGCCAGAGTCTCCACTCTTCTCGTGCGATCGAAAAAACACTGTTCATCATGCCGCCGCCCTCCCGGCAAAGCTCTCATGGACTGCCTCGGTGTCGATGCGGTCGACGCCGGGCGACCGGTCAAAAGTACCTACGAGTTCGCCGCTTCTCAGCAGGTCGATACGGTCGGCTACATGGCAGGCGCCATACACGTCATGGGTGACCAGAAGGATGGTTCTTCCCGCGTCGGCGAGATCCCGCACCAGGCGGTTGAAATCATCGATTGCAACCGGGTCCAGGCCCGAAGTCGGCTCGTCCAGCAACAGGATCGGTGCATCACGCAGAATGGCGAGAGCAATCGCCACTTTCTGGCGCATACCCTTGGAATAGGTTTGCATCCGCATGCCGCGAGCTCCGGATTGCAGCGCCACCCGGTCGAGCACGTCGTCGAACGCGCTCCGGTCCGTGTTTGTCTCGGCCAGCGACAGGAAATAGCCCAGATTCTCATAGGCGTTCAGGTGGCCATACAAGCTTGCCGCCTCGGGCAGATAGGCTATGGCCCGCCGGGTGGCGCTGAGATTTTCGCCCACTTCCCTGCCCTGTACCTGCACACTTCCGCCGGCTGGCGTGAGGAATCCGAGAAAGGTCAGCAAAGTCGTCGACTTGCCGGCGCCGTTTCCGCCGAGCAAGGCGTGAACCTCGCCCTGAGAGATTCGGAAAGTAACGTCCTTCAGGACTCGCTGGCCGGAACGAATCACGCTTAGCGACTCCGCCGCCAGCACCGGCGCCTCGATGAGGGACGATCCTCCCGTTGTGTTCGCCGGTGGGTCGGATGGCGCCGTTTTGTCGGAAACAACCATGAAACCACTCCTCGACAGCGGAACTAGAAGTTTACGGCCAACGAAAGGCGGTAGCGACGCGGTGCGCCCGGCTCGACCCAGACGTCTGCATATGAATTGGTGTAGTAAATCTCGTCAAACGCGTTGTCGAGGTCAAAGCGCAACGTCAGTCGCTCTGTAGGTTTGATCTGGCCGAACAACCGTGCGGTGGTATAGCTGGGCAAAATGAAGTCGAAGGCAGTCCACCCAAGCCGGCTGTCAGTGTACTGAACGCCGCCGCCCACCTGCGCGGGCCTGCCTGCCGCCTCGAAACCCTGGCTGACTTGCAGGCTCGCCTGATGTTTCGGCGAGTTGATGAGCGGGTCACCGGCCTCAATGGTCGCGCCGAAGTCCGCATCGGGATTGCTGTTGGTGAACTCGGCGTCGATGTACGCGTAAGAAAGCCACAGATTGAAACCGCCCTCGAAGGCAAGGTCCGCGTCAACTTCAATTCCCCGGCTGCGTGCTTCACCGGCGTCCAGAGAAAACCACCCGAGTGCAACCGCCGCGTCCCGATCGTCGTTCACCAGAATGTTGCTTTGGTCGAGCTGGAACAGCGAAAACCCGACCAGGCCGGAGACCTCTTCTGAGAATTGCGCCAAATCCAACTTCAGCCCGACTTCTGCAGACTCGGTGATGTTGGGGGCAAACTGGTTGCCCCGAAAGTCGGAACCTGGTTGCTGGCGGAAACCTTCGCCGTAGGACGCGTAGAGGCTGAGGCCCTCGTCGACCAGATAAACCAAACCAAACTGCGGTGAGACGCGAGTATCCGATGAGGTGGTCGTCGTTGCGGGAACCGCGAGAAGGTTGGTCAAATCCTGCTCGAAATTGTCCCAGCGCAGGCCCAGGCGACCTTGCAACCTCTCTGTGATGTCGATCTGGTCCTGTATGTAGATGCCGAGTCCATCGAGGTCCTCCACTCGGTTCGTGTTCGGCCCCGGCACCGGCTGCGGAAACCGGCCATAGACTGGGTCGAACACGTCAAGGAAGCGATAGGCCGCCGGGTCGAGCGTGTTGATATCCGTGCCCGCCGGAAACCACCCTGGCCGGTGACGCAGGATGAAGTGGCTGACTTCGAAGCGGTCATAGTCGGTGCCCACGAGCAGTCTGTGGGGAATTGAACCCGTGTTGAACTCACCCCGCAACTTCAGCGCGGGCTACGAAGTAGTCCGACTCAAAGTCTCGATAGCGAAAAAACCGTGACAGGTTTCGGCCATCCAGAAAGTAGGTCTGACGTCCGCCGAAGTTGGGTTCGGATGCATTGCCTTCAAAAGACGTACCCCTGTACCCGAGACCGGCAAGCAGACTCCAGTTGCCGGAGAAGTAGTGCTGGGCTTCGAGCTGATGACCAACCACCCTTGTTCCGATGGGTCCGTCAGCCGGCTCGCCGACGAAGGTCTCGCGCGGCGTGAAGCCATAGTCCTCCGAAAAGGCAACCCCTCGATCAAAGGGAATCTCCTGCTCCGTGTACTCCAGTTCGTAAGTCACACTGGTAGTGTCGGAAGCGGCCCAGGTGATCGACGGATAGAGGCCGAAACGCTCCGTCTCAACTGTATCCCTGAAGCTCTCCGCACCCTCGTAGAATCCCACCATGCGCAGCCCGAGCTGATCGTTGGCGCCTGCTGTGGATTGGACATCCCCTTCGAATCGCTTCTGATTCCAACGGCCGTAGGTGGTCCGGAAGTCCCCCGCCTTCTCGAATTGCGGCCGTTTGGTAACGAGATTGACCGTGCCGCCAGGCTCGCCACGTCCAAACAGCGCCGAGCGGGGCCCCTTGAGCACTTCCACGGACTCGATGCCCACCAGGTCCCGCGGACCGGCGAACCCGCGGCCCGCATTGAATCCGTTGACCAGAAATCCGCTGGGCAAATTGATGTCCCCTGAGAAGCCGCGAACTGAAAAGCTGTTCCACAAACCGCCGAAGTTGTTTTGGCGGGCAACGGATGCCGATAAATCCAGCGCCTGATTGAGGTTTATCGCACCGACTTCGCGAAGCAGGTCCTCGTCGATGGTCTGGTCCGCCGACGGCTTTTCGAGATCTTCAAAATTCCCTTGATACGCGCGTCGCTCGCCTACGACGACAACCTCCTCCACGACTTGTCCGGGGTCGCCTGCCTGTGAGTCGCCTGCCTGTGAGTCGCCTGCCTGTGAGTCGCCTGCCTGTGTTGTTTGTGCTGCAACAGGCTGCAGGCAAGGAACTGTGAGTGCGGCAGCGAACGCGAGCGCCACCGGCTTGGATGTGTGTTTGGTCATTTGTCTCGGTCCATAACCCGGATATTGCACGAGTTCTAGTTGAAAAACGGCGAAATGCAGAGGTCGCCGGTGCGGACGCCGTCCTCGAGAATGAGCACCCGGTCGCCGTCGAAACCGCGGATGGTCGGCCGGCTCCTGCCCGGCCCGAAGCTGCGGCTCGCGATGCCCGGTTCGTTCTGCAGCGCCTCGCCGATCGTGTTGGCGCCCTCCGACGCGATGTCGAACGAGTCGAGGGTGGTGACCGCGTTGAACGCCTCCAGCGTCGTCTCGGCGCCGGCGACCGAGGCAGTGACCGTCAATTCCTCGTGGACCGCCGACAGGCCGAGCACGAAGTCCGCCTCGGCCGTCTCGCCGGCGGCGACGGTGACCGTCCGGCGGCCCGCGGTGAGGTGCTCGCGCCGGGCGAGCACCTCGTACGAACCGGCCGGCACGCGGTCGATCTCGAACCCGCCGTCGTCATCGGTCAGACCCACCGCCCCCGCGCCCACCACGGCGATCACCGCGCCGTGGACCGGTCCCCCGTTGTCCTCCCGCATGACCCAACCGCCGACGGCGCCGGTCTCCTGCGCCCGTACCAGCATCACCGGAAAGGCCCCGCCGCCGGGGCGGCCGACAAACGTTTTGCAGTCAATCCAGACATGACTCTCCTCGTATCCCGAACCTGTTCCACAAGCGGTCCCGCGCCACGCCGCACCGCCGGCCGTGCGCGGCCGGCATGCCCGTACCGGGGCCCGCCACGGGCGACCGTGACGCGGGGCGTGCAGAACCACCGCGACGCGCACGCGCCGAGACGACGGCGGCCGTGAGGCGATCGACCGATGCGCTGAGTGAAAATGGCTGGCGGCCGGGGGTCAACCCGCCGTTGCACCGAGAACGAGGGCCCGACCAGGCGTGGAGCGGGCGCATACGGAGCATCCCCAGCCGACGAACGACGCCGTCAGGCGGGATGCTGCTTAGCTCGATTGCAAGCGGAAGAACTTCGCCCCGGCCCGTCAGACGGGCGGAGCGCGGGCGGGGAGGCGGGAGAAGCTATCGGATGCAATCCATCCGCCGCGGGAGAGCGGCTCCAGCCACTCGGCGACATCCGCGGGTCCGATCTCGAGATGGCCGACGACCTCGGCGACGGGCTGGTGACGAAGCTGGCAGACCGCACAGTCCTGGTCGCCGGCATGGTCCTCATGCCAGACGGTCGCGACGGACGCGGCACCGACCAGCGCGACCGCCAGTATCACGATCCAGGCGCGCCAGCCAGGGCTACGCCGTGCGAGCCCTGCGTGCATGGGTCCTCCTTGGAAGTACCATTGCTGTGGTCAGCGTAACACAGAGCGGGGAGGCCCCGACCGGACAGGGTCGCCGCCCCGGCCGCGGGTGGACCGCCCCGTGCCGGCCGGGAGCGGTCGACGACGCCGGCGCCCGGACACTCTCGCGCCCGAGCCCCCCGGTGAGCGACGCCCGCGGGACGGCGCCTCACGTACGTCCTTCGTGGATGTCCGTTCCGTCCCTGGCCGCCATCGCGGCCCGCCGCGTCGTGGACTCAGGCGTCCTCGTAGATGCCCTCGATGACTTCCCGCCAGCGCTCCATGACCAGCCGCTCCCGGCTCACGTCGCCGGCGACACCGGGGTCGGCGGGCGGGGCCGCGGCGTCGGCTGCATCTCCTCCCCGCTGGGGGCGACGACGGGATTGACGAACTGCCGGTACCCGTCGTCGAAGCCGCGGTCGATGAGATCGGTGAGAGCCCACGCCCGATCCGAACGCTCGTCGTAGGATCCCGCGAAGTCGAAGGGCCCCAGCGGATTGTGGCCGGGACGTATCTCGAAGAACGCTTGGAACAGCCGGGCCCGGCTTGCGACGGCATCGCGCGCCGCCGCCGCCTCGAGCGACTGCAGCGACTCCCCGATGCGCCCGCGGCCGTCGCGACGCTGACCCCCCAGGGCATGCGGACCCGTCAGCGGCGGCTGGGCGGACACGAAGATGACCTGCTGCACGCCGGCGAGGGCCACCTCGTCGAGCAGGCGCCCGACCGCGTCCGGCCGGTCGCACAGCCGATGCGTCTCGCCCCGCCAGCCGCTGCCGGCGGGGAACTGCACGAACCACGGCTCCGTCGCGACCGGCAGGCCGAGGGAGGCGGCGAGGGCGTCGAACGAGTGCCGGGCCGCCCATCCGCTCAGGTCCAGGGCTTCCAGGGGCCGGTCGGCGCCCCCGCCGCGACGCCGAAAGAACGACCCCCTGAACTTCTTCGTGAGCATGGCGAGGACGAGGTCGCGGGACCCGTCCAGGTCGTGCACGACGACCAGGAGCTCGCGGAACCCGGGCTGGCCGAGGCTGTCCGAGAGCAGGCGCGTGTACCGAAGCCCGAACTTCTCGGGGCTCGGGCGCGCCATCGCCGAGGCGCCCCGCACCGACTTCCACAGACCCTTGCCGAACCAGCGCTGCCCGTAGTCGGCGTCGAGCGGCGCCCCCGCCAGCAGCCACCACAGCGCCCCGCGCCCCCGCCGCCCCGGCCGCGTCCGGTACCACGTCAGCACCGCCGACCAGCCCAGCACGCCGAGCAGCAGGACGAGGGCGAACACCGTGACCCGCGGCAGCCAGACCGGCAGCACGCCCGGGGCGAAGACCCAGTCGACGAGCCGGCCGAACCCGCTCGTCAACCACGTCCCGTTCAACCCCGCGACCTGGACGAAGTAGGCGATCGCGTAGACCAGGGTGGCGACGACGACGACCCCGAGGGGAAGGAGGAGAGTGGCGAGCGCGGTCCCGAGGACGGCGGCGGCCGCCACCAGCGCCGGGCGCCACCGGTACAACCGGGCCGCACCGGGCGCCGCCCACAGCCCCGACCGCTCCCAGAGCTGGTCGGCGCCGTCCACCGCGCCGAACAACGCGCCGACGGTGCCGATGCCGCGCCCGGCCATCAGGTCGACCTTGACGCCGGCCTCGTGCAATGCCCGCAGGACCCCGGCATGGTAGGCGCCGGCGGTGCCGGTGCCGGTCAGCACCACGGCGGTGCGCCGGTGCGGAGAGTATGGAGCCCTGGCGCCGACCGGCGTGGGAGCCGCCGCATTGCCCGACGGGGTCGGGGCGGGCGGTCTACTCGCCATGAATCGTGACGAGCTTGATCAGTTCGAACTCGCGTATCCCGCTCGGGGTCGGCACCGCCACCTCGTCCCCTTCTTCCTTGCCCATCAGCGCGCGCCCGATGGGCGACGCGGTGGAAATCCAGCCCTTTTCGGGATCCGCGTCCTCGGGCATGACGAGCCGGTAGACGATGCTGTCGCCGTCCACCTCGTGCAGGTGCACGGTCGAGCCGAAGCCGGCGCGGTCGGCGGGAATCCGGTCGAGGTTCAGCAGCGACAGCTCGGCCACCCGCTTGCGCAGCATGGCGAGGCGCGCCTGCACGAAGACCTGCCGCTCCTTCGCGGCCTGGTACTCGGCGTTCTCGCGCAGGTCGCCGAGCTCGCGGGCGCGCTTGATCTCCTGGGGCAGCTCGCTGTTCAGCTCGCGCTCGAGCTCGCGAATCTCTCCCTCGAATCGCTTGAGCAGTTCCGCCTTCATGCCAGCGTCGTCTCCACCTGGCCGGGAAATCGTCGCCCGCGGCTCCGATTGTCGCCCAACCGACCCTGCCGGAGTCGGCGCCGTGTCACGGCGCCGACTCCGGGCCCGAAGAATGGCAGTCTCCCGGGTCGATCCGTGCCGAGAGCCGTCGCGCCGCCCGACCGCCGCCGCTGGACTTCCGCCGCCGGCCGCCACCTGCCGGACCGCCGGCGTGTCCGCCAACAGGTAACGATAGCACATCTGCTATGCTCGCCCCGGACCCCGACGAGCGGTCCGCAGCCGCGCGGAAACCGGCCGGCGGACGGCCGCGCCCGCGCCCCGCCCGGACCGTCCCCGCCACCGGACAGCCCTGGGGGGTCGCGGGCCGGGACATGCACCCGCGGGGCGTCTGCGGAATCGCTTTCACAGCTACCCTCGAGTGGGAGAGCGCTCGAGCGACGACGCCGACCCACCGGGCCGCCGGGTCGCGGAAGCCCGCGGAGCTGGGCCCGACTTCCGGAGCCGTGGAGCCAATCACCAGCCGGCGCAATCCGCTCGTGGCCCGATTCCGGCGCGCCGCGCGCCGCGACGCGGATGCGGACTCGACCGTGCTCCTCGAGGGCCCGCGACTGGTGGAGGAAGCCCTGGCGGCGGGCGTTGGCGTGGATGTCGCCGCCGTGTCGACCTCGCCCGCCCCGCGCGCGGCGGCGCTGGCCCGCCGCCTCGAGCCGGTCGCCCGCGTCGTTCGCGTGACCCCGGCGGTAATGGACGCGCTGAGCCCGGCCGCGACGCCGAGCGGCCTCGTCGCCCTCGCCGTCCTTCGTCCGGCCCCGGTCGAGGAAGCCATGCGGGCGCCGCGGCCGCTGGTCGTCGGGCTGAGCGGAGTGCAGGATCCCGGCAACACCGGGGCGGTGATCCGCGCGGTCGAGGCGGGAGGCGCGTCCGGCGTGGTCACCGTCGACGGCGCCGACCCCCTCGGGTGGAAAGCGCTGCGGGGCGCGATGGGCAGCGCGTTCCGGCTCCCGATCGCCAGGACCGGGGAGCCCGCCGCGGCCCGGAGGCTGGCGACGGCGCACGGCCTGCGGGTGCTCGCGGCGGCTCCGCGGGGGGGAACGCCGGTGGCCGACGTCGACCTGAGCGTCCCGTGCCTGATCTGGCTCGGGGCCGAGGGGTCCGGCCTCGATCGGGGCGTGGCCGCGACCGCCGACGAGGCCGTGTCGATTCCGATGCGCCCGCCCGTCGAATCGCTCAACATCGCGGTGGCGGCGGCGCTCATCGTCTACGAAGCGGCCCGGCAGCGCGGCGGCCGCGTGACGATGCCGTCGGAAGCCGCGGGCAGTGCGTCAGGATCGGCGTGACTTCGCGGTCCTTCTTCGACGAGCCGGCCGGCGACGGGGCGGTCGCGTGACGCCCCCCGCCGCGCCGACAGCCTCGGGCAGTGAGCCACGATCGACAATGACTTCGCGATCCCTCTTCGACGAGCCGGCCGGCGACGTCGACGAACGCCCAGGCGGCGAGACCGCGGCGCCGGACACGCCCCTCGCGGAGCGCATGCGCCCGCGGCGCTTCGACGAGCTGGTCGGCCAGGACGATCTCGTCGGCCGGGGCCGCCCGCTGCGCCAGGCGATCGAGCGCGACACGCTGCGGTCGATCATCCTGTGGGGCCCGCCCGGCAGCGGCAAGACCACCCTGGCCCGGCTCATCGCCGACGTGACGACCTCGAGGTTCGTCGCGTTCAGCGCCGTCCTCTCCGGCATCAAGGAGATCCGCGGGGTGCTGGCGGGGGCGGCGGCGGCGCGGGCGCACGGGGGCCGGCGGACGATCCTGTTCGTCGACGAGATCCACCGATTCAACAAGGCCCAGCAGGACGCCTTCCTTCCCCGCGTCGAGGCCGGCGACATCGTCCTCATCGGCGCCACCACCGAGAACCCCTCGTTCGAGGTGAACGCCGCCCTGCTCTCGCGATCGCAGGTCTACGTGCTGAAGCCCCTGCCCCCGCGAGGCCGTCGCCACCCTCCTCGCCCGCGCGCTCGCCGACGCCGAGCGCGGGCTGGGCGGCGACGGGCTGCGCGCCGACCCCGACGCCCTCGCCGCCATCGCCCGGCACGCCAACGGGGACGCCCGCGTCGCCCTGAACCTGCTCGAGCTCGGGGCGGCGGCGGCCCTCGCCCGCGCGGCCGAGGGCGGGACGCCGGGCGAGGCCCGGCTCACCCTCGAGCTCGCGTCCGACGCCATGCAGCGGCGCGCGCTGCTCTACGACAAGAGCGGCGAGGAGCACTTCAACCTGATCTCGGCCCTGCACAAGTCGATGCGCAACAGCGACCCCGACGCGGCGGTGTACTGGCTCGCCCGCATGGTCGAGGCCGGCGAGGACCCCCTCTACGTGGCCCGCCGCCTCGTCCGGTTCGCGTCGGAGGACGTCGGCAACGCCGACCCGCAGGCCCTCACCGTGGCGGTGGCGGCCAAGGAGGCGGTACACTTCATCGGCATGCCGGAAGGCAACACCGCCCTCGCCCAGGCTGCGGTCTACCTGGCCACCGCGCCGAAGAGCAACGCCGTCTACCGGGCCTACGGGCAGGCCGCGGCCGACGCCCACCGCGAGGCCGCCGACCCCGTGCCCCTGCACCTGCGCAACGCGTCGACCCGCCTGATGAAGGACCTCGACTACGGCAAGGGCTACCGCTACGCGCACGACGAGCCGGACGCCGTGGCCGCGATGAGCTGCCTGCCGCCCTCGGTCGAAGGACGCCGCTACTACGCGCCGACCGCGCGCGGCTTCGAGAAGGAGATCGGCCGCCGGCTCGCCGGGTGGCGGCGCATCCAGGCCGAGCGCCGCGCATCTGCCGACGCCCGGCGCGACGGGACCGCCCCCGCTCCCCCGCCGCCCGATGCGGAGGCGGGAGACTGAACCATGCCCGGCGCCCTCTACTACGTCGGCCGCGGACTCCAGCTCCTGGGGATGGCCGCGCTCCTCGAGTCGATTCTCATCGCCGGCCCCATGGGCCCCAGCCCCCGCATCTTCGGTTTCGGCGTCGCGGTCTTCCTCGTGGGGCACTTCATCGTGAAGCGCACCACCGGATAGGAGTCCGCGCCGGTCGAGCTTCCGCCGCGAGCGTGAGACCGCGCGCCCCGCGGGCCCGCGCGCCGGTTGCTTTCACTCGCGGTCAGCGTCGCCGCGCGATGACGACCCAGATCTCGGCGTCGGGCGACCACGCTTCCTCCCGGTAGCCGCCGAGCACGGCGTCGACGGCGAAGCCGGCCGCCTCGAGACGTTCGATCATCTCCGGGACGCTCAACGTGCGGAAGGCGATGGACACGGGGTAGCTCTTGCGCCGCCCCCGGCGGGTCTCCACGAACTCCTGGTCGAAGACGGTCAGCCCCTGCCGGGGCACCTGGCGCACCGACTCGATGAGGGTCACCCGGCGGCCGCCGCTCATCGGCCCGCGAAGGCCGACCCGCCGGGCGTACTCGCCCCACCGCGGCAGGCCGGGGGCCAGGTCGACGCCGAACGTGCCGCCGGTGGCGAGCACCCGGGCGACGCCGTGGAGGGTCGCGGCGAGGTCGTCGTCGGAGAGCAGCGACTGCAGCATCCCGTAGGGCGCCATCACCAGTTGGCAGCGCCGGTCCGCGCGGAAGGGCAGCTCGCGGATGTCGCCGCGCACGAGCGACGCACGGGCGGTCAGGCGCGCGCGCCGCAGCCGCGCCCGCAGCTTGCGCAGCATCGCCGACGAGCGGTCGACGCCCACGAAGCGGCGCGCCTTGCGCGCGACCGGCACCGACAGCCGCCCGGTGCCGCAGCCCAGCTCGAGGACGGTGCCGTCGGCGCGGCCGGCCAGATCGGCCCAGAACCGCACGTCGCGGCGGCCCACCGTCTGGGCGTTCTCCCAGTCGTAGAACCGCGCGTACGCATCCCACCCGTGCCAGCCTTCGGTGGGGGTGCTCATGCGCTCGTCGAATGTGGCTGCTCAGATGCGCTCGAACCGCCTCTCGATCTCGCGGCCCGAGAGGCGCAGGACCACGGGGCGGCCGTGGGGACACACGGACGAGTGGGCGGTGCGGCGGAGGGCGTCGAGAATCCAGATCATCTTCTCGGGCGTCAGCCGGTCGTGGGCCTTGACGGCGGCGTGGCACGCGGTGGTGGCGGCGCTGCGCCGGAGCGCCTCGTCGACGGCCCCGCCGCTGTCGAGGCCGTCGAGGTCCTGGGCGAGGGCGCGCACCGCGGCCTCCGACGCGCCCAGGGGCACGACGGCGGGCACCGCGGCGATGCGGACGCTGTCGCCGCCGAACGCCTCCACCTCGAACCCCAGCCGATCCAGCACGTCCCCGTGAGCGGCGAGGGCCTGCCGCTCGGCCGGCGGCAGGTCCAGCACGATGGGCTGCAGCAGGCGCTGGCTCTCGAGCCGGCCGGCGGTCAGCCGCTCCATCACCTGCTCGAACAGCACCCGCTCGTGGGCCACGTGCTGATCGACGATGGCGATGCCGTCCTCGTCGATGGCGATGATGAAGGTGTCGCGGAACTGGCCGAGGGGCTGCATCGGCCGGTCGACGACCCCGCCCGCCGCCGCCGGGGCGCCGGCCGACGGGCTCACGGTGACCGCGGCCGGGCGCAGCTCGCGGACCGCGTCGGCCAGCGTCGGTGCGCCGGCGCCGGTGGAACCCGCGGCGCCGGCGGACGCGGCGGACGCGCCTGCGCCGGGCCGATCCGCCATGGCCCCGCGCCACCCGTCCGCGGCCTCTCCCACCGGGTGCGAGACGGGGCGCCAGCCTTCGAGGCCTCCCGCCGCGGAGACCGGCGTCACCCCCGAGGCCGCCGATGCCTCCGACGCGGGGCCGGCGCCCGCCGGGGAGGCGGCGTCCTCCAGGGTCACGGTCGGGGCGGCGGTGGCGCCCAGGGCCTCGGCGATGGCGCGGCGCAGCACCTCGTGCACCAGGGAGGACTCGAGGAAGCGGACCTCGGCCTTCGTCGGGTGCACGTTGACGTCGACCCGGTCGGGGGGCAGCTCGATGAAGAGGTGCACCTCGGGCCGGCGTTCCTTGATGGTGGCCTTGTCGTAGGCGTGGGCGATCGCGTGGGTGATGGTGCGGTCCTTCACGGCCCGGCCGTTGACGAAGACGTTCTGCGGACCCCGCGCGCGACCGCCGGGCTCACCCGTGAGGCCGGCCACGAACCCCGTCACCGTGACCCCCGCCGCCTGCTTGCCGACCTCGACGAGGTCGTCGCGGTCCTTGTAGAGCTGGAACAGCCGGTCCGCGAGGCTCTCGACCGGCGGCCACCGCGCGAGCCGGCGGGTCCCGCTCGTCAGGGTGAAGCCGACCCGGTGCCGGCCCAGCGCGAGCTGGGTGACGAGCCGCGAGATCTGGGCGGTCTCGGCGCTGTCCGACTTCAGGAACTTGCGGCGCGCGGGCACGTTGTAGAAGAGGTCGACGACCTCGACGATGGTGCCTTCCGCCGCGCCGGCCTCGCGCGTGGAGTCGACCGCGCCGCCGGACACCCGCACCTCGGTTCCGCGCGCGGCCCCGCGGGCCCGGGTGCGCAGCAGCAGGCGCGACACCGAGGCGATGCTCGGCAGGGCCTCGCCGCGGAACCCCAGGGAGGTGATGGCGGCGAGGTCCTCGACCCGCCGGATCTTGCTGGTGGCGTGCCGCTCGAGGGCGAGCCGCGCCTCGTCGGCGGTCATTCCCTCGCCGTCGTCCTCCACCCGCACGAGACGCTTGCCGCCCAGCTCGACGGCGACCGCGACCCGCGACGCCCCGGCGTCGAGGGCGTTTTCGACCAGCTCCTTGACCACCGACGCGGGGCGCTCGACCACCTCGCCGGCGGCGATCTGGTTCGCCAGCTCGGCCGGCAGCCGCACGATGCGCGGCGGGCGGTGTTCCTGGACCTGGTCGGACGAGGAGGTCGGCCGGGGGTGGGGGGTCACGGGGTTTTCAACAGGGCGGCCATCACGAACTGCAGGGTCTCTCCCCGCTCGGCTAAACGCCCTGAGAGGACATCGACCTTGCTGTCGAGATCATCGAGCTTCCTGCTGTTCCGCATTTCGACGACAGCGGCGGTCACCGCGCCGATGGCGACCCCCAGCGAAGCGACCAGACTCGCCAACTGGAGTGCGTCGTTCATCGATCCGGCTTCTCCCGTCAGCAGGAGACAGATTAACATCGCGGCGGAAACCGGCCAACTCCCCGGGGCCGGCTCCGATCGCCTCCCCAACCCCAAGGCGTCCGCGCCGTCCTACTCCTGGTCCGCCTCGACCAGAGCCCCGCCCCGACCGCCGTCGAACCCGCGACGCCTGCCGCGCCGTTCTACTGCTGGTCCGCCTCCTTGACCAGCGCCGATACGTCGGCGAGCTGCAGGATCAGGTTCTCGAGGCGCTTCAGCAGGGCGAGGCGCCGGCGCCGCAGGCCGGGGTCGCCGGCCATGACGAGCACGTCGGTGAAGAAGCGGTCGACGGCGGGACCGAACGCCGCCGCCTCCGCGAACGCCGCGTGGTAGTCGGTCCCCGCCGCCACCGCCGCCGCGATGGCCGGCCGGCGCCGTTCGAGCTCGGCCGCCAGGGCCGCCTCCGCCGGCTCGGGCGGCTCGTCCGACACCGCGGCCCGCCCCGCCTCCACGTCCGCCAGCTCGGCGTCGGGCAGCTCCCGGGCGATGTTGCGGACCCGCTTGAAGAGCGCCGCGAGCTGCTGGAAGTCGGTCGACCCGGTGAACCCCGACAGGGCCTCGAGCTTGCGCCGCGCGTCGACCGGGGTGACGGCGCGCCAGGACGGCCACGGCTGCGTCACCGCCCGCACGTTCCGCACGTCGTGGCCGCGCTGCTCCAGCACGAACCGCAGTCGCTCCAGCAGAAACTGCTGTAACCGCTCGACGGCCTCGGGCTCGGCCGCCGACTCCTGCCCTGCGTCGTGCGCCGCCTCCGCCGCGGACACCAGACCACCCAGGTCCGGGCGGGCGGCCAGGCCGGTCAGCTCCGGCAGGTCGACCAGAATCGCGAAGACGCCGTGGGCCTGCCGCCGCAGCCCGAACGGGTCCCGCGCCCCGCGCGGACGCTCGCCGGCCCGGAACAGGCCGACCAGCGTGTCCAGCTTGTCGGCGAGGGCCACGGCGGCCCAGCTCGTGCCGGCCCCGCCCAGATCGTCCGGCCGCGGGTGGGCGTCGGCGGTGACGCCGACCGGCAGGTAGTGGTGGTAGACGGCGCGCCACACCTCTTCCGGCTCGCCGTCCTCGCGGGCGTAGATGCCCCCCATGACCCCCTGCAGCTCCGGGAACTCGCCGACCATGTCGGTGGTCAGGTCGGCCTTGGCGAGGCGGGCGGCGCGGGCCGCGTGACCGACCGCGGCGGGCGCGCCGAACGCGTCGCCGGCCACGGCCGCGGCCAGCTTCTCGATGCGGCGGGCCTTGTCCAGATAGCTGCCGACCTTCGCGTGGAACCGCAGCGTGTCGAGACGGTCGAGGCGCGAGTCGAGGGGCGCGCCGCGGTCCGCCTCCCAGAAGAACCGGGCGTCCCGCAGCCGCGCCACGAGCACGCGCTCGGAGTTGCGGGCGATCGCCGCCACGTTGTCCTTCGGGACGTTGGTCACCGCGAGGAAGTGCTCGGTGAGGCGGCCCTCGCCCGTCGCCACCGGGAAGTAGTGCTGGTGGTGAATCATCGTCGTCTTCAGCACCTCCTCGGGCAGGGCGAGGAACTCCTCGGGAAAGCGGCCGGCGACCACCGACGGGTACTCGACGAGATCGGGCACCTCGTCGAGCAGCGACGCCGCCCCGCCCGCGCCCCCGACCACGCCCCCCAGGCGTTCCGCCTGCGCCTCGAGCTTCTTGGCGATGCGGGCGCGGCGCTCCTCGCGGGTCAGCAGCACGTAATGCCGCTTCAGGGTCTTGCGGTACTCGGCGAACGAGCCCACCCGCACGGGGCGGCCGGGCCGGCCGTCGCGCGAGAAGAAGCGGTGGCCGCGGGTGGCCGAGCCGGCGCGGATCGGGGCCACCCCCCGCGCCGCCGCCTCCGGGGTCCGCCCGATGACGAAGGGCACGACCCGCCCCCCGAACAGGAACACCAGCCAGCGAATGGGGCGCCCGAACGGCAGGTCGCCGCGGCCGTCGTCGAGCCGGGCGTCCCAGTGCATCTGCTTCGGGAAGGCGAGGTCGCGCAGGGTCGCGGCGAGCACGCCGCCGAGGACCGAGCGGGCGGCCTTCCCGCGCTGGCGGCGCCGGTGGGCGAGATAGGTCCCCTTGGGCGTGTCGATCCGAATCAGCCGGTCGACGGCGACCCCCTGCTTGCGGGCGAACCCCGCGGCGGCGCGAGTGGGCTCTCCCGTGTCGGTGAAGGCGGCCCTGACCGGCGGTCCGGTGACCGTCTCCTCGAGGTCGAGCTGCCGCTCCGCCACCCGTGCCGCGTGGACCGCGAGCCGGCGCGGCGTCGCGAACGCCTCCGGCGGGGTCGGGCACGCGAGCCGGGCCGCTTCGAGCTGCGCCCCGACGCAGGCGCCGAGCTGCCGCACCAGCGGCGGCATCCAGCTCGCGGGCAGCTCCTCGCACCCGATCTCGATCAACAGCTCTCGATACATGACCAAGGCACCCGATTCTCCGGGGCGCACGACAGACTCGTGAGATGACCGCTCTGGTACGGGTCGGGCCGCGACCTGGATGTCGTGCTCGGCGGCGTCTCGCCCTTCTCGTCGTGCACCCTGTTCTCTGCTACGGTTGGCGGTTCCGTTCGACTCCACGAATACCGTTGACTACGGGCCTGCACCTCCGGCGTGTATACGGTCAGGCACGCCGGAGGCGGAGCACGGCTGCGGCTGAACGTCAGTTCGGCCGCGGTCGTTTCTCGATGCCGACGTCCGTATTTCGGATCTCCCGGCGGCAGCGTGCCTTGCACGGCTCCCCACCGGACCGGCCCGGCAGCTACCTTGCGCCGCCGAGAGACACCGGTTCCCCGGGGGCCGCGCCGTCGCCTTCCGGCTTGCCGTCCTCGGCTTCCCGGCCCGCATGGGCCCCCGCCACCGCCACCGCCAGCTCCCGCACGCGGAGGATGTACGCGGCCCGCTCGGTCACCCCGATGCCGCCGCTGGCGTCGAGGATGTTGAAGGTGTGCGAGCACTTGAGGCAGGCGTCGAGGGCCGGCAGCACGAGGCCCGACTCGATCAGGGTCCGGGCCAGGCGGTGATGCCGCTCGAACAGGTCCCGGTGGGCGGCGGCGAACTCCGCCTCCGGCATGTCGACCATGCCGAAGGCGTACTTCGTCTGCTCCACCTCGTCCTGGTGCCGCACCGTGCGGTACGTCACCCCCGGCGCCCATTCGAGGTCGTAGACGTCGTCGACCCCCTGCAGGTGCATCGCGATGCGCTCGAGCCCGTAGGTCAGCTCCACCGACACCGGCGACAGCTCGATGCCCCCGGCCTGCTGGAAGTAGGTGAACTGGGTGATCTCCATCCCGTCGAGGAGCACCTGCCAACCGATGCCCCACGCGCCGAGGGTGGGCGACTCCCAGTTGTCCTCCTCGAAGCGCACGTCGTGGCGGGCGGGGTCGATGCCGCACACCCGCAGGCTGTCGAGATAGAGGTCCTGCGCCGCGTCCGGCGACGGCTTCAGGATGACCTGGAACTGATGGTGCTTGAACAGCCGGTTCGGGTTCTCGCCGAAGCGGCCGTCGGCGGGGCGCCGCGACGGCTGCACGTAGGCGACCCGCCACGGCCGGGGCCCGAGCACGCGCAGGAACGTCTCGGGATGCATGGTGCCGGCCCCCACCTCGGTGTCGAGGGGTTGCTGGATCAGGCATCCGCGCGACGACCAGAAGCGCGACAACGCGGCGATCAGGTCCTGGAGGGTCACGGCGCCACCACCCGGTACCAGCGCCCCCGCGGCGTTGGCGGAAGCGTTGCGGCACTGCGGCCCGCAGCGCCCCCGATCCCGGGAGCGCATGGCGCCGCCCCGCGCTCCGCGGAGACCGGCGACGCACCGGTCGGGGATGACACGACAGGATGGCAGGTAGTCGTCATGACGGCGTCACTCCGGGGCTCGTCCGCGCCATCGCCCTCAGCACCTTCGCAGCCCGCAGCTCCTTCTCCAGGTGCATCGCGAGCAGGCGCCGATGCGCCCGATCGAGCTCCTGGTCGGCCCGCACCGGCAACCCGACCCGCGCGAGCGCCTCGGGCGGGGTCGAGGCCGCGTCGCGGAGAAACCGCAACGCCGCCGCCGACAGCGGGAGCCCCCGGTCGCCCGCGCACGCCCCGCACCGGAAGCCGCCGCGCGCGGCGTCGATGCGGCCGCCGGAGTCGGGGCGGCGGCCGCACTGCCCGCAGGCGGTCAGCGAAGGATAGACGCCCTGCAGGCGCAGCACCCAGTACTCGAAGTAGCGGGCCAGCCGCGCGATCGGGATCTCCCCCGCCAGCAGCGCCCCCACCGCGGACCCGAGGCGGAACAGCGGCGCGTTCGGCTCCGCCTCCTGCGCGCACTCGTCGAGTATCTCCGCGAAGTACTCGACGTAGCCGAGCCGCTCGCCGTCCCGCGCCAGCATCGGCGAGCGCACCGGCTCGACGTAGCGCAGCCGGACGAGCTCGCGGTGCTCGCGCTCGTAGTAGGCGAGCCGCACCGCCGTCAGCGGCTCGAGCCCCCCCGCGAACCGCCGCGAGCGCGGACGGCGCGCGCCGTTGGCGACGCCCCGCTTCTTGCCCCGCTCGGGCGTCAGGAACACGACGATGCGGTCCGCTTCACCAAGGTGGTAGGTGCGCAGGATCAGCGCGTCGGTCGTCAGGACTGGCATCGCGAGCGCGACCGGCCAACATTGTAGCGTCCCGGCGCCGCCGACGCCACGGCGGGGCCGCCGCGGTCAACCCAGGCGTTCCAGATAGGGCAGGAAGACGGTGGCGAGGCCGAGGAACGCGAAGAACCCGAAGACGTCCGTCAGCGTCGTGATGAACACCGCCGACGCCAGCGCCGGATCCACCTTGAGGGCCCGCAGGGCGATGGGAATCAGGGTCGCGGCCACCGCCGCCACGAGCAGGTTGATGACCATCGCGAGGGCCAGAATCGCCCCCAGGTACACGTTCCCCGACAGCAGCCACGCCACCAGAGCCCCCACCGTGCCGAGGGCGAGGCCGTTGCCGAGCCCGACCACCGCCTCCTTCAGCACCGTCTTGCGCGAGTTGCCCCAGGTGAGCTCGCCGAGGGCGATGGCCCGCACGATGACGGTCAGGGTCTGGGTCGCGGCGTTGCCGCCCATGCTGGCCACGATGGTCATGAGGACGGCCAGCATCACCACCTCGTCGATGGTCGCCTGGAACGCCCGCACGACGAACGCCGCGAGCGCCGCCGTGACGAGGTTCATGGCCAGCCACGGCAGCCGCTTCCGCGCCGACTCCCCCGCGGGGGTGAACACGTGCTCGTCGCCGCTGACCCCGGCCAGCCGGTAGAGGTCCTCGGTCGCCTCGTCCTTGATGATGTCGATGACGTCGTCGACGGTGATGATGCCGACGAGCTTGTTCTCCTCGTCGACCACCGGGATCGCGAGCAGGTTGTAGTTGGCGACGTGCTGCGCCACCTCCTCCTGGTCGGTGTCGACCCGCGCGCTGATCAGGTCGGTGGTCATGATGCGCTGCAGCGGGGTCTCGGGGGCCACGAGCAGCAGCCGGCGCAGCGACACCACGCCCACGAGGTGCCGCCGCTCGTCGACCACGTAGAGGTAGAAGACCATCTCCACCTCGCGCGACCCCTGCAGGGCGTGGATGGCCTCGCCCGCCGTCATCTCTTCCGACAGCGCGAACACCGTCGGGTTCATGATGCGGCCGGCGGTCTGCTCCGCGTACTCGAGCAGGTTCTCGACCTCGCCCGACTCGTGGGGGCGCATCCGCTCGAGCACCGCCGCCGACAGGTCCTCGGGCAGCTCGTCGATCAGGGCCGCCGCGTCGTCCGACGGCAGGTCGAGCAGCCACAGCGCGAGGCGCTCCGGCGGCTGGTCGGCCAGCAGGCCGGCGCCGGGCTCGACCCCGTACTCCATGAGCGCCTCCATCGCGAGGCGGCTGTCGCGGTCGAGCAGCAGGTTGAACGCGTCGTGGCGGTTCTTGTCGGAGAGCTCGCCGAGGACCTCGGCGAGGTCGGCGGGGCGCTGTTTCTGGAGGAGATTGAGGAGGTTGGCGGACGCACCTATCCGCTGCAGTCGCTTGACCGAGTCGAGCACCACGTCGATTCGGCGCTGGAAGGGCATCGTCCCGTCGTCCGGGGAGCCGTCGCGGATGAATGCCGCGACAAGTCGGGTTCGTCTGGATAGTCCACAGTCAGCATCAGGAACATTCCAGTGTAGCACAGCGCCGGGGGGCGTCCCTGCAGGATTTCTCCTGGCGCTGCAGACACAACCACATGGGGGCGTCAGGCGCCCGGGGTGGCGTGCGTTCGGAACCCGAACTCCCTGGCGAGGGCCGATCTACGCCCTGGTCTACGCCCGCCACGCGCCGCGGACACAGGTTCTTGGACACAACTGATTCGACACATTCAAGTTGACTCTCGGCCGACCGGCACTTCGACCGACTGGAGATGGTGGAGCGCGTGGATCCCGCCGAACTGGCCGAGCCCGCATAGGCACGGCGAGTCAGCGCCATGGACGGGCGCAGATGTGGCGGGCTGGAGCGGCAGGCGAGGCTACGGGCGACCGCCGCCCGGCCGGGGGAACCCCGGGGCCGGGCGGCCGGACGGCTCACTCCGTGGGAGGCGTGCAGCGCGGGGTGGGCGGCTCGTTGTAGGTGTCGCGGTAGACGCCGTGGCACGCCGAGCAGGCCTCGGCGACCTCGCCGGTCATGAGGATCGCGTCGAAATCGTCGTACTCGCGGGCCTGCGCCCACTCGTAGGCGGTCTGGCCCGCCGCCCGCAGCCCGGCGACGTACTGCTTCCAGTCGTCGCGCTCGATCGGCGCGGGCAGGCCGTTGCGCGCGGGGTCGTCCTCGAGGTTCTCGCACAGGCGGGGAAGCTCGATCAGGTTGGCGGACTCTATCAGCGCGACGGCCGCGTTCTCGACCGCCTCCCACCCCGTGTACATGGTGCTGAAGCGCGCGGTGGTGGAATCGCCCTCGACCGCCTCGACCGGGTCGTCGGGGTTGATCGTCTGCACGTCGAAGATGATGTTCGAGTTGGGGAAGAGGATGCCGCGCATCACCTCGGCCAGATCGCCGAACACCTGCGGCTCCGCGTCCTGGGCTCGCGCCGTGCCCGCGACCAGCAGGACCGCCATGAAGACAACGCTCAATCTACGCATTCGCTCATCTCTCCGAAATCAGAAAAGGCCCGGAATCAGGGAGAAGCAGTGTATCCCGTTGCCGACGAACCGGTCAACCGCCGGCGGTCCCGCGGAGGACGCCCGGGAACGGCGAGGCGCCCGGCTGATCGGGGCGTCAGGAGGGCGCGCATCGGGCACTTGCAGCCGACTCCGGCGCAGTCGCAGCCGGCCGCGCCACCGCAGGCGGCGGCACGGTATAGACTCATGGCGAGACTTCCACATCGAGGAGGATGCGTGACCCTATCGAATCTCGTCCGAATCGCGGCCGCCCCCGCCGCTTTCGCTCTCGTCTTCGTCCTGGTCGCCTCCGGCGATTCGGCCCCCGTCGTCGCGGCCGCCACCGCGCAGGAGGAAGCCGCCGCGCCGCCCGAGAACCCCGTCGAGGCGACCGAGGAATCGGTGAGGTCGGGCCTGCGGGTCTACGGCCGCTTCTGCCGCTCGTGCCACGGCATCCGCGCCGACGGCCAGGGCATGACCGCGCCGACGGGCTCGAGGCCGGCCAACCTGATCGACGACGAGTGGACGCACGGCGACACCGACGGCGACATCTTCCTGGTGATCCGCAACGGCGTGCCGCCGGCCTACGACATGGACGCGTGGGAGGGCCGCATCACCGACGAGGAGATCTGGCACATCGTCAACTTCCTGCGCAACATGGCCGAGCGGATGGCGGGCCGGTAGCCGCCGGCGCCGTGGAACGGCGCGGACTCGGGAGGACTGGTCGGGCGCCAAGCGGAACCGTACGCGACGATTGGCGGAGCCGGTCGGAGGCTTGCGTGCGGACGCGCTGTCCGCGACGGCCCGCGAGTCTGCCTTCAACCCTGTTCCGTCGGCGCCACGCCGGCCTGGTCGAGGATCCGGTCGTCGTCGCGCCAGTCGGCCCGCACCTTGACGTGCAGATCGAGATACACGGGGACGCCGAAGAACTGCTCGAGGTCCTGCCGCGCCTCGGTCCCGATCTGCCGGATGCGGGCCCCGCCGGGGCCGATGACGATGGGCTTCTGGGACTTCCGCTCCACCAGGATCGAGCAGAACAGGGCCAGGCGCCCCGGCTCGCTCTCGTCGTCGAAGCGGTCGACGACCACCGCCGTCACGAACGGCAGCTCGGCGTGGGTGTGGTGCAGCACCTTCTCGCGGACCGTCTCGGCC
The DNA here is from genome assembly GCA_965261285.1 of Vicinamibacterales bacterium. GTDB lineage: Bacteria > Acidobacteriota > Vicinamibacteria > Vicinamibacterales > UBA8438 > JAJEEA01. The sequence continues at coordinate 3,295,821 of OZ253457.1, forward strand.
GCGAGCACGCGCTCGGGCTGGTCGGTGAGGAAGTCGTCGGGATAGAGCGCCTCGCCGGCCGGGAGCCGCCCGACGATCTCCCGCTCGAGGACGTCGACCCCGTCGCCGGTCGCCGCCGACACCGGCACGAACGCGGCGAAGTCGCGTTGCCGGCGGTACCAGTCGATGAGCGGCAGCAGGCGCGGCTTGGCGACGAGATCGATCTTGTTGAGGATGAGCAGTACCGGCGCCGGGACCCTCGCGAGGGCGTCGATGACGAACCTGTCGCCGGCCCCGACGCCGTCGGTGGCGTCCCGCACCAGCCCGATCAGGTCGACCTCGCCGATCGACTCGAGGGCCACGTCGACCATGCGCACGTTCATCCGGTGCAGCGGCCGGTGAATGCCCGGGGTGTCCACGAAGACCGCCTGCGCGGGGGTCTTCCCCGTGTAGTTGCGCACCGCCACGATCCGGTTCCGCGTGGTCTGCGGCTTGTCCGAGACGATGGCCAGCTTCGTGCCGACGATGCGGTTCAGGAGAGTGGACTTGCCCGCGTTGGGGCGCCCGACGAGCGACACGAAGCCGGCGCGCATGGCCGGCGGATCGGTTTCCGGCACGCCTACCCCCCGACCGTTTCCGCCGCGGGCCGGCGGCTGACCCGCACCTTCCGCACCCGCCGGCGCTCGGCGTCGAGCACCTCGACGACGAGGTCGTCGACGTCGACCGTCTCTCCGACCCCCGGCACCCGCCCGAGCCTCGTCAGGAGATAGCCCCCCACGGTCTCGAAGCCGTCCCGCTCTATCGACACTCCCAGGCGATCGGCCAGCTCGCCGACCCCCACCGTGGCGAGGAACACGAAGCGTCCGCCGTCCTCCTCGACCACCGGCTCCGACTCGTCGCCGTCGTACTCGTCGCGTATCTCCCCGACGATCTCCTCGAGGAGGTCCTCGATGGTCACCAGCCCCGCCGTGCCCCCGTACTCGTCGACGACGATGGCGCTCTGCACGTGCCTGACCTGCAGCTCGCGCAGCAGGTCGGCCACCCGCTGGCCCTCGGGCACGACGCAGGCCGGTCGCAGCAGGCGGGGGACGATGGGGGTGCTCCCCGAGAGCCCGTCGACCTTCACGAGGTCCTTGGCGAAGACGAAGCCCAGGATGTTGTCGAGGTCGTTCTCGAACACCGGAATGCGCGAGTACTCCTCGTCCGCGAAGAGCGCCCGCAGCTCGTCCACCGTCGCGTCGTGGGCGATGGCCACGATGTCCGGCCGCGGGGTCATCACCTCGCGCACCAGCGTCCCCCCGAAGTCCACCACCGATTGCAGGAGCCGCCGCTCCTCGGTGTCGGCGGCCTCCGCCCGCGCCTCCTCGTCCTCGCCCGGCGCGTCGTCCGCGCCGCTGGCGGCGCGGCCGTTGGTGCTCCGCCCGCGCCGCGGCCGCGCCAGCAGCATCAGCCAGCCCGTGACCGGCCCCAGAATCCGGAGCGCCAGGTCGAACGACGGCAGCAGCAGCTCGAGCACCCGGCCGGCGTTGCGCCGCGCGAGGGCGGACGGCACCACCTGCTCGCACACGACCACGAACGCGACGATGCTCAGGAGCAGCACGCCGACCGCTCGGGGCGTGGCCACGCCGATCAACTGGGCCAGGATGACGGCGGCCGCCGCGAACAGCCCGCCCCGCAGCAGGCGGGTGACCACGTAGAGCCGCAGGGGATCCTCGAGATGGGTCACGAGCGACTCGTTGCGGGCGTCACGCTCGGCCGTCAGCCGCTCCGGCAGCCGGACCATCGCCCCGAACGCCGACTCGATGGTCGCGACGTAGATGACCGCGCAGCCGAGCAGGAACAACGCCAGGGGCATCATGAGGCGTCCACCGGCAGCCCGCCGCGCCGCTGGAGCCGCCGCTCCAGGCGCCGCATGCGTCCGTCGTCGCGCTCGTGGTCGTATCCCAGCAGGTGCAGCAGGCCGTGGAGGGCGAGGCGGCGCCTCTCCTCGCCCTCGGTGAGCCCGGCCGCGCGGGCCTGGCGGGCGGCCCGCCCGGTGGCGATGACGATGTCGCCCAGCCACCGCGGGGCGCCGCCCGCGCCGTGGCGGCGGGGCCCGGACTCGTCGGGTTCGGCCGGAAACGACAGGACGTCGGTCACGCGATCGATGCCGCGGAACCGATGGTTGAGGTCGCGCATCTTGCGATCGCAGACCAGGGCGACCACCGCGTGCCCGGCCGCGGACCGGGGCGCCACGCCAGCGAGCCAGGCCGGAAGGTCGCCGGCCGGCTTGGGCCGGCCGCGCCCGTCCGTCACCACCACCTCGAGTCGGGTGGACGGCCGGGCGGGGCGAGGGTCGGGGTCGTCCGCGGTCATCGGAGGTCGATCACCGTCATGGCGCCGGATCGAGGGTTCCCGTCGCGCAACGCCCCGTGTCGGTCGTCATCGTCGCGTCCGTCGAGCAGGTCATGGCGTCGGATCGCGCAACGTCTCGTGTCGGTCGTCATCGTCGTGTCCGTCGAGCAGGTCATGGCGTCGAGTCGAAGGCTCCCCTCCCGGCGGGAGCCGGCGCCGCGGCGGGCTCGTCGGGGCGCTCGGCCCAGGTCTCGTAGGCCCGGACGATGCGCCGCACCAGCGGGTGCCGCACCACGTCGCGGTCGTCGAAGCGAGTGAACGCGATGCCGTCCACGTGCTCCAGGATGCCCAGCACCTCGACGAGGCCGGACACGCGCCCCGCCGGCAGGTCTATCTGGGTGATGTCGCCGGTGACGACCGCCTTCGACCCGAACCCGAGGCGCGTGAGGAACATCTTCATCTGCTCGGCGGTGGTGTTCTGGGCCTCGTCGAGAATCACGAACGCGTCGTTGAGGGTCCGCCCCCGCATGAACGCGAGGGGCGCGATCTCGATGGTCCGGCGGTCGAGCAGCCGGTCGACCCGATCGAGGTCGAGCATGTCGTAGAGGGCGTCGTAGAGGGGGCGCAGGTAGGGATTCACCTTCTCCTGCATGTCGCCGGGCAGGAACCCGAGCCGCTCGCCGGCCTCGACGGCGGGGCGCGCGAGGATGATGCGGGTGACCTTCTTCGCGGTCAGGTAGGCGACGGCCTGGGCCATCGCCAGATAGGTCTTGCCCGTCCCCGCCGGTCCGACCCCGAAGACGACGTCGTGCCGGTCGATGGCCTCCAGGTAACGCCGCTGATTGAGGCTCTTGGGGGCGACCTGCCGCTTGCTCGACGCCTTGACGGTGGTCTTGACGAAGTAGTCGCGCAGCCGGACCGACGCGTCCTGCATGACGAGCTGGGCCGCCTGCCTCACGTCGTCCGGCGACAGCCGGTAGCCGTCGCCGACCAGCGCCGACAACTGGCGGACCGTCCGCTCCACCCCCTCGACCGCCCCCGCCTCGCCGTCGACCAGGAGCTGGTTGCCGTCGGTGCGGACGCGCACCCCGAACAGCTCCTCGAACGTCGCGAGGTGTGAATCGTGGGCGCCGAACAGTTGCTCGATCCCGTCGTCGGGTACGGCTATCCGCGTGGCCGCGGCTGTGCCGGATGGGCTGGGTTCTTCGGACACGTCTCGTCTGCGATCGTGCACCAATCGGCCGGCTACGGCAAGTGCCCTCGCAGCCCGTGGCGAAAGGCCGCCTCGCCGCTCGAATGCAGCGGGGACTCTCGCCACCGGCTGCTCAGCCCTCGGTCTGCAGGTGCAGCTCGCGCAACTGGTGGGGGCTCACCGTCGACGGGGCGCCGGTCATGAGGTCGACGGCGGCGGCGGTCTTCGGGAACGCCATCACGTCCCGGATGGACGTCTCGCCCGCGAGCAGGGCCACGATGCGGTCGACCCCGAACGCGATGCCGCCGTGCGGCGGGGTCCCGAACTCGAGGGCGTCGAGGAAGAAACCGAACCGCGAGCGGGCGTCCTCGTCGCTGATCTTCAACAGCTCGAAGATGCGCCGCTGCAGCGGCTGCTCGTGGATCCGGATGCTGCCGCCGCCGATCTCCCACCCGTTGAACACGAGGTCGTAGGCCTTGGCCCGGATGGCCCCGAGATCGCCGCCGTCGAGGAGGTGGCGGTCGTCGTCGTGGGGCGACGTGAACGGATGGTGCCGCGACACGTGGCGCCCCTCGGTCTCGTTCCACTCGAACATCGGGAAGTCGACCACCCACGCAAGGGCGGAGCGGGACTCGTCGACGAGCCCCTCGCGCCGGGCGAGCTCGAGGCGCAGCTTCCCGAGCAGCACGGACGGCTCCTCGCCCGACCCCGCCGCCACGAGCACGAGGTCGGCCTTGCCGGCGCCCGACGCTTCGAGAAGCCGCCCCAGGGTCTCGGCCCCCGCCACCTTGAGGATCGAGCTCTGCACGTCACCCTCGGGTCCGCGCCGCGCCCACACGAGGCCGGAGGCGCCCAGGGCGATGGCCTCGTCGACGAGCTTGTCGACCTGGCTGCGCGAGTAGCGCCCCGCCCCCGGCACGACGAGGGCGCGGATGACGCCGCCCTCGGCCACGCACTCCCGGAACACCCGGAAGCTCGAGTCGGCGAAGACGTCGGAGACGTCGGCGATCTCCATGCCGATGCGCAGGTCGGGCTTGTCGGACCCGTACCTCGCCATCGCGTCGGCGTAGGTCAGCCGAGGGAACGGCGTCTCCACGGTGAGGTCGGCGGCCGCGCACACCGCGTGCATCAGGCGCTCGACGATGCCGAAGACGATGTCGGGGGTGGCGAACGACACCTCCATGTCGATCTGCGTGAACTCCGGCTGCCGGTCGGCGCGCAGGTCCTCGTCGCGGAAGCAGCGGGCGATCTGGAAGTAGCGGTCCATGCCCGAGATCATCAGGATCTGCTTGAAGATCTGCGGCGACTGCGGCAGGGCGAAGAACTCGCCGGGATGCACCCGGCTGGGCACCAGGTAGTCGCGCGCCCCCTCCGGCGTCGACTTGGCCAGGATCGGGGTCTCGATCTCGAGGAAGCCCTGCTCGTCGAGGGCGCGGCGGACGGCCAGCACCACCCGGTGCCGGAGCTGCAGGTTCCGCTGCATCCGCTGCCGCCGCAGGTCGAGGTAGCGGTACTTCAGCCGCAGGTCCTCCGAGACCGGGCTCTCCTCGGCGATGTGGAAGGGCGGGCGCCTCGACTCGTTCAGGACCTCGATGGACCGCACCGCAATCTCGACCTCGCCGGTGGCGATCTTCGGGTTGAGGGTGTCGTCGGACCGGCGCTCGACGACGCCGGCGACCTCCACCACGAACTCGGGCCTCAGCCGCTTCGCCTGCGCGAGCAGCCCCTCGTCGTCGCGGGCCACCACCTGGGTCACCCCGTAGCGGTCGCGCACGTCGACGAAGATGAGGGAGCCGAGGTCGCGCACCCGGTGCACCCACCCCAGCAGGGTGGCCGCCTGCCCCATGTCGCTCGGGCGCAACGCGCCGCATGTATGTGTCCGCACTGCTTCACACCCCGTCGCCGGCGCGCCTCGCCGCGAGCGCCTCCGCGACCGCCTCGCGGGCCACCCGCCGCTGCTCGCCCGTCTCCATCTCCTTGACCGCCACCTCGCCGGCGGCCAGCTCGTCCTCGCCGACGATGAGCATGTGCCGGGCCCCGCTGCGGTTGGCCCGCTTCATCTGCGACTTCGAGGAACGGCCGCCGTAGTCGATCAGCACCCGCAGGCCGGCCCGGCGCAGGTCGCGGGCCAGCACCCGGGCCGACGGCCACGTCGCGTCGCCGAGGGCGACCACGAAGGCGTCGACCGGCGCCGCGTCGCCGGCGCCCTCGGGCAGGGCGAGGACCAGCCGCTCGAGCCCCGCCGCGAACCCGATGCCGGGGCGGTCGGGCCCGCCGAGCTGCTTCACGAGGCCGTCGTAGCGGCCGCCGCCGAGCAGCGCGTTCTGCGCCCCGAGCCCCGCCCCGAGAATCTCGAAGGTGGTGCGCATGTAGTAGTCGAGGCCTCGGACGAGCCGGTGCGACACCCGGTACGACAGCCCGTAGGCGTCCAGATGGCCCCGCACCTCGGCGAAATGGTCCCGGCACGCGTCGCACAGGTAGTCTTCCGAATGGGGAAGCGCGTCGATGGTCGGCTGGTCGGCCGGCACCTTGCAGTCGAAGATGCGCAACGGGTTGGTCCCGGCCCGCCGCCGGCAGTCGGCGCACAGGTCGGATACCCGCTCGCCGAGGGCCGCGAGCAGGGCGGTGCTGAACGCGGGCCGGCACGCCTGGCACCCGACGGAGTTGATGACGAGCTCGGCCCCCTCGATACCGAGCTCGGTCACGAAGGCCGAGGCCATCTCGATGACCTCGGCGTCGACGGCCGGATCGTCGATGCCGAACACCTCGACGTCGAGCTGGTGGAACTGGCGGTAACGGCCCTTCTGGGGGCGCTCGTAGCGGAACATCGGCCCCAGGCTGTAGAGCTTGGCGAACGGCAGGGCCTGCTCGAGGCCGTGCTCGGCGAAGGCGCGGACGAGGCTGGGGGTCGCCTCGGGACGCAGGGTGACGCGCTCGCCGCCCTTGTCGGTGAACGCGTACATCTCCTTCTGAACGATGTCCGTCGACTCGCCGGTGCCCTTCGCGAACAGCTCCTCGCGCTCGATGACGGGGGTGCGCACCTCGACGTAGCCGTAGCGCTCGCACACCTCCACCGCCGCGCGCTCGACGCGCCGCCACCGTCCCACCTCGTCGGGCAGGATGTCCCGCGTGCCGCGAATGCCGGAAATCACCGTGAGGAGGGGTCCCTTCGTTCTGCCGCCGACCGCATCGTCACCTGCTTCCTGGCCCGCCAATCGCCGCCGGCGATCGGAGGTCGCGCCGACCGCCCGGCGCCCCAACCGACCCTCAGGGGTCCGCGCCGCGCCAGCCCGCCAGTCGTCGCCTTCGGCTCCGCTCGGCGCCCGACCAACCCTGCCAGGAGTCTGCGCCGTTCCACAACGGAGGCTCCTCTACGGCGGAGGCTCCCGGCGCGCCGACTCCCGGGTCCCCTCCGAGGACATCAGGAACTCGCGCTTGTAGGCCACGTAGTGGTCGGCGTAGCGGCGTATCGACGCCGCCTCGTCGCCGGTGGTCGCCCGCCGCACCCGGCCGGGGCTGCCCATGACCAGCGACCCGGGGGGGATGGCGGTCCCCTCCGCGACGAGGGCGCCCGCCGCGACGATCGAGCCGGACCCGACGACGGCGCCGTTCAGCACGATCGCCCCCATGCCGATGAGGCAACGGTCCTCGACCGCGCACCCGTGGAGAATCGCCCCGTGCCCCACCGTCACCTCGTCCCCGAGCCGGGTCGGGTGAGTCCCGCTCATCCCGTGGAGCACGCTCCCGTCCTGGATGTTGGTGCGGTCGCCGACGCGTATCCAGTGGACGTCCCCGCGCAGCACCGCGTTCATCCAGACGCTGCTGTCCTCGCCGATCTCGACGTCGCCGATGACCTGGGCGCTCTCGTCTACGAACGCCGACGCGGCGACCCGCGGGAAGCCGGCGCGGTGGGGCCGAAGCACGGCGTGAATTATATGTCGAACCGGCGGGCGGCCGGCGCCGCGCCGGGCGGGGAGGCCCGCGAGACCGCGATTCGGCTCTCCCACTGCCGCTGCAGGCCCCAAGCCCGTATCCGGTGGCATAATGAGGGGCGATGGAGGTCCAGGATCGGCTCGGCCGCCCGCTCGCCAACCTGCGGGTATCGGTGACCGACCGCTGCAACCTGCGGTGCAACTACTGCATGCCCGAGGCGGAGTACGTCTGGCTGCCCCGCAACGACATCCTGACCTTCGAGGAGATCGACCGCCTCGTCGACGTGTTCGCGGCTCTCGGGACCGACAAGGTCCGCATCACCGGCGGCGAGCCGCTGCTGCGCACCGACCTGCCCGACCTCGTGGCGCTGCTCGCCGGCAAGGCCGCGCTGCGCGACCTCGCCCTGACCACGAACGGCATCCTCCTCGCCGAGCAGGTCGCGGCGTTGCGTGACGCCGGCCTGCCGCGCATCACCGTCAGCCTGGACACGCTGAACGCGGACCGCTTCGAGGCCCTCACGCGCTTCGACCGCCACCGGGACGTCCTGCGGGGGCTGGACGCGGCGGCCGGCGCCGGCTTCGAGAGCGTCAAGATCGACACCGTGGTGATCCGCGGCGTCAACGACGACGAGCTCGTGCCGATGCTGGAGTACGGCCGGCGGTTGAACGCCGAGGTCCGGTTCATCGAGTACATGGACGTGGGCGGCGCCACCCGCTGGTCGATGGACGACGTCGTGTCGCGCCGCGAGATGCTCGACCGGCTGGCCGCCCGTTACGGACCCGTCGAGGCCGTCGACGAGGCCACCGCCGCCCCCGCCGACCGCTTCACCCTGCCCGACGGCCTCGTGTTCGGCATCATCTCGTCGACGACCGAGCCCTTCTGCCGGCAGTGCGACCGCAGCCGCCTCACCGCCGACGGGCTCTGGTACCGCTGCCTCTACGCGCGCACCGGCACCGATCTGCGCGGCCCCCTGCGGGCCGGGGCAGGCCGCGAGGCCCTCGAGGACCTCATCGCGGCGACATGGCGGCAGCGCGACGACCGCGGCGCCGAGGAGCGCCTCGCCGCGGCCGACCGCTCCACCTTCATCCCCGTCGAGGCGCTGCAGAGCCAGCCCCACCTCGAGATGCACACGCGCGGCGGTTAGGACAGCGATCGATGTAAAGGGGCCAACTGCAACCGGATGCAGCCGGTTTTCGGCGGTTCCTGCCCTGGGTACGTGGCAAGGTAATTCCCGTCACTGTCTTGGCCGCGGGGCCGTCCTCCAACCTCGTTCGCCCTCCCGCGGCCCGCAAGCGGCGCAGCCCGCGTTCGGTGCGATCCCTCGCGCCTTGCGGGCGGACGGCCCCGCGCCAATCATGTCAAGATGGGACCGTCCACCGGGAGCGGCGTCCCGGGACGAGGCGCGTTACGGAGCGAGGGCGACATGACAGGACAACGAAGCAGTCGGGCAACGGTCTGGAGCCGCCGTGAGGCGATGCGCATTCTCGGACTCGGCGGCGCCGGCCTGGCAGCCGCGTGCGACCGCCCGCCGGAGACCGCGCCACCCACCGAGTCGGCGGCCCCCGTCGGGCCGTCCTTTCCGGAAGGAGCGATTGTCCGCACCGTACTCGAGGACGTTCCGCCGGACCGGCTGTCGCACGGCGCGGTGCTCTTCCACGAGCACATGTCGCTGGACCTTGCGTTCTGGGACCGCCTGCTGGGGGCCGACAACCCGGGGCGAGAGCGGTTCATCGGTCCGTCGGACTCTCCGTACTTCATGCAGGACGTCGACGTCATGGCGGCCGAGCTGGAGGCGGCGGCCCGCGAGGGCGTGGCGGCGCTCGTGGACGGCGGCCACGACGACATGGGGCGGAACGTCGCGTTCCTGCGCGAGGTCTCCGAGCGCTCCGGCATGCCGATCGTGGCGAGCGGCGGCTACTACACCGACCCGTTCCATCCCCCGGAGCTGGCGGATCGGAGCGAGGACGAGCTCGCGGAGGCGCTGGCCGCAGCGTCCGCGGCGGAGCGGTGGGGGGCCTTCGGCGAGATCGGCAGCTCGGCCGAGATCACGCCGTCGGAGCGCAAGGCGTTCAGCGCCGTCGGCAAGGCCCACCTGCTGACGAACCTGCCGATCTTCACTCATACCGCGAACGGCGAGGCCGCCGAGGAGCAGCTCGACCTCTTCGAGTCGCTCGGGGTGCCGCCGGGGCGCGTGGCCATCGGCCACCTCGGCGGGCTCGACGACCCCGAGGCGGCGGTCCACCGGCGCATCGCCGCGCGCGGCGCGTTCGTGGGCTTCGACCGGCTCGGCGGCGGGCCGGACGCCGACGGGCGCAAGGTGCCGATGATTCAGGCGCTGATCGCGGACGGCCACGCGGACCGCGTGCTGCTCGCGTCGGACTTCGCCGCCGCCGAGGACATCCAGCGCAACGGCGGGCCGGGCTACGCCCGGACGATCACCCGGTTCGTCCCCATGCTGCGCGAGGCGGGGGTGACCGACGGCGAGATCCACGCCATGACCGTCGACAACCCGTTGCGGTTCCTCGCCTTCGTTCCGCCGGCGTAGCCGGTTGGCGCGGCGTGCGCGGGAACCGCCAGGAGTCTGCGCCGTTCTACAGCGCAGACTCCTGGTAGCCGAGAACGTCGGCCGTCTCTTCGTTGAGCTCGTCGGCGTTGGCGTCGAGAATGGCCCGATCGCGCCGGTCGATCGCGGCCCGTTCCTGTTCGGCGAGGCTCTGTCGAAGCAGCCGCTCGATCACCTGCGAGCGACTCTCGCCAGCTCGGGCGGCCCTCTCAACCGCCGCCACCACCCCTTCTTCCAGTGTGATGGAGGTCTTCAGTTTCATACTCCAATCATATCCACCACGGCGAGCACCGGGCAACCACCGCCGCCGAGTCGGCGGCCCTGCCTTCGGTCCGAGCCGGAGGCGCGACCGGTCCTCGACCGGTCAGCGCCCTCGCGTCTTCCGGCGCGAGAACAGGAGGCCCGACCAGTCGTCGTCGACGGCGCAGATCTTGTAGTCGACCAGCCCCTGGTGGAGACCGGCCGATCGGACGTCCCGCTGCGAGACGTCGGCGGCGAGGGGCGAGGTCTTCTTGGGCCAGACGATCCACAGCCTGTCGGTGGTCACGGCGCCGGCCACGCGCTCGAGCCCCTCCTCCAGGTCGCGGCGCCGCGGGACGAACCAGAGGGTGAGGTCGCACGCCCCGCCGCGGCGCCGGGTGACCCTGGCCCCCTCCGGCAGCTCCCCGAGGGTGGCCTCGAAGCCCGCCGGCGCGTTCAGCAGCCGCACCACCGTTCCCGGCTTGATGCCGAGCTTGCGCGGCAGCGGCGTGCCGGAGTAGCCGGCCAGCACCGACGGGGGTCGCGGCACGGCGGCCGGCGGGCAGGCAATCGCCTCGCGCACCGCCGCGAGAACCTCCCTGTCGGCGATGCAGACCGCGCCCGGGAGCAGGTTGCGTATCTGCGCCACGCAGGCCGGGCTGCCGCCGACGAACACCAGCGGAATCCTCCGCGAGGACGCCTGCTGACGAATCCCCAACCCGAAGTCCCGCCCCTGGCTCGGCGCGCGCGAGAGGTCGATGGCCACCGCGGCCGGCCGGTCCGCGCCGATCGCCTTCAGGTCCGCGGGCGTGCGAAGGGGGCGCACGTCGATCGCGTAGCCGCCCGCCCGCAGCCGCTCGATCCAGACCGCGCCGGGGCGATGGTTGAGGATCCGGATGGGCCCGGCCGGCATCGTCGTCATCGGTGAACGGTTGATGGTAGCACCGGCCCGGCATGCCACGCGCCGTCGCCGCGGCCGGCCGACAGGACGGTTCCGCGTTCGGCGCTCACGAACCGCCCCGACGCCGGAGCCGGGCTGCACAACGGGGGCCGACGGATACAATCTTGCGGGTTCGGAACCGGGCCCCGGTGACGCCGGCCCGGACCGCTCGCAGGAGAGGCCCGCCAGGCGCCCGGCGCCCGGGCCGGGCGCGGGCAACCCCCATCTCGTCGAGACGCCACATGACCGTTACCGCGACCCCTGCGCCGGACGACTCCCTGACCACCCTCCTCCACCCGCGGTCGATCGCGATCATCGGCGCCTCGGACGACCCCGCCCGCATCGGCGGCCGGCCGCTGGCGTACACGCGCGACGCGGGGTTCGCGGGGCCCATCTTCCCCGTGAACCCGCGGCGCGCCACCGTCCAGGGCCTGCCGGCGTTCCCGAGCATCACCGACGTCCCCGAGCCCGTCGACACCGCGATCGTCGCGGTGCCCGCCTCCGCCGTCGTCGACACGGTGGAGGCGTGCGCCGCCGGCGGCGTGAAGGCCGCGGTCGTCTTCAGCGCCGGGTTCGCCGAGACCGGCGACGACGGCCGCCGACGGCAGGACGCGCTGACCGCCGTCGCCCGCGCGTCGGGCATGCGCATCGTCGGCCCCAACTGCCTCGGGATCTACAACTCGGAGATCGGCTTCTACGCCACGTTCACGACGACCCTCGAGGCGATGCACCCGGTCCCCGGCGGGGTCGGGCTGGTGAGCCAGAGCGGGGCCTACGGCAGCCACCTGTCGCTGCTCGCGACCCGCCGCCGCATCGGCATCCGGTTCTTCGTCACGACCGGCAACGAGTGCGACGTCGACGTCGCCGAGACCATCGGGTGGCTCGCCCGCCAGCCCGACATCTCGGTGATCGTGGCCTACATCGAGGGCGTCGCCGACCGCGACCGGCTGCTCGAGTCGCTCGCCCTCGCCCGCGAGCGCGGCAAGCCGGTCGTCCTGCAGAAGGTGGGTCGCACCGAGATCGGGGCGGACGCGGTGCGCTCGCACACCGCCACCCTGGCCGGAAGCGACGCGGTGTACGACGGGGTGTTCCGGCAGTTCGGCGTCCACCGCGCCCGCGACGCCGAGGAGATGCTCGACGTCGCCTACGCCGCGAGCTTCGGGGCGTTCCCGGCGAGCCGGCGGGTCGCGCTGATGAGCATCTCCGGCGGCGTCGGCGTCCAGATGGCGGACGAGGCGGTCGCCTGCGGGCTCGACGTCACCCCGATGAGCGACCGCGCCCAGGCCCGGCTGAAGGCGCAGCTCCCCTACGCCTCGCCCCGCAACCCCGTCGACATCACCGCCCAGGCGTTCAACGACCTCGACCTGATCCGGTCCAACCTCGACGTCATCCTCGAGGAGGACGCCTACGACGCCGTCGTCGCCTTCTTCACGTTCGTCGCCGCGGCCGAGGCGATGGTCGAGCCCGTTCGCGAGATCCTGCAGGACGCCCGGCGCCGCCACCCCGACCGCCTGCTCGTCCTGTCCATCGTCGGCCCGCCCGACGTCGTGCAGCACTACGAGGCCGCGGGGTGCCCGGTGTTCGAGGACCCGTCGCGCGCCGTCCGCGCCGTCGCCGCCCTCGCCCGGCTCGCCGAGAGCTTCGAGCGGACCGCGAGCGCGCCCGCCGTTGCCCCGGCCACCATCCCGCTGCCCCCGCCGCCCATCGGGGAGACCGCGGCCCGTCGCATCTTCGCCGATGCGGGGATTCCCGTCATCGAGTCGCGGCTGTGCGGCACGGCCCGCGACGCGGCGGAAGCAGCGGCGGAGCTCGGGTTCCCCGTCGCCCTCAAGATCGCGTCACCCGACATCGCGCACAAGAGCGACATGGGCGGCGTGGCGCTCGACCTCGGCACCCCGGAGGCCGTGGCCCGAGCCTTCACCGCCCTCGTCGCCGCCGCGCGATCGGCCCGCCCCGGCGCCCACGTCGACGGGATCCTCGTCTCCCCCATGGTCACCGACGGCGTCGAGATGATCCTCGGGGTGCAGCACGACCCGACCTTCGGCCCCGTGGTGATGTGCGGGCTCGGCGGCGTGTTCGTCGAGATCCTCGCGGACGTCTCCTTCCGGCCCGCCCCGTTCGACGCCGCCGAGGCGCACCGCATGCTGCGCGAGCTCCGGGGATACCCGCTCCTCGCGGGCGCGCGCGGGCGCCCGCCGGGCGACGTCGAGGCCCTCGCCGCTACGCTGGCGGCCCTGTCCCGCTTCGCCGCCGCCCATGCCGAGCGGCTCGAGAGCGCCGAGCTGAATCCGGTGGTGGTGCGCCCTTCGGGACAGGGCGTCGTCGCACTCGACGCGCTGCTCGTACCCGCCACCGAAGCGCAATGACCGGACCGCGAGAGCAGTCTTCGCGGCCGTCCGGCACCGCCGCGGGTCGTCCGGGAACATCATCGGCCACGACGACGGCGACACCCGGCCGGCGCGTGTGACCTGCAAGGCGATCGGACGGACCCCCAACGTCCCTTCCGATCGCGCCAACTGACGTTGCACGCGCCGATCGCTCGTGTCGATACGCTAGAATCGGTCCATGAAGCTCGTGTCGAAACGGGCACCCGGGGCACGCGTCCTCGACGACGTGGCGCGGCTGCAACGCACGCTCAACCGGCTGCGGGGACGAGGACTGGTGCCGCGGGGGCTGTACCGATTCTCGTCCTTCGAAGAGGCGGACCGATGGATGATGAGTCAGATCGTGCGTTCAGCCGCGCACCTGAACTCGAAGACCTCCTCGCCCTCTGCCGAGCCCTCCGCGCGGAAGGCGTCCGCTATCTCCTGATCGGCGGATTCGCCGTCATCCTCCACGGCTTCGTCCGTACGACGAAGGACATCGACCTGCTGGTGGACCCTTCGGACGAGAACGTCGCGGCCATCAAGAGAGCCCTCGGCAGGCTTCCCGACAACGCGGTCGCGGAAATCGATGACGGGGACGTCCGGCGCCATGCCGTGGTTCGGGTCGCGGACGAAATCGTGGTCGATCTCATGGCCGCGGCGTGCGGCATCACCTACGACGACGCGACCGCGCAGGACATCGAGGAACGCCTTGTCGAGGATGTGGTCATTCCGCTGGCCGGGAAGCGATTGCTGATTCGAATGAAGGACACGGTCCGGGACTCCGACAGGATGGACGTGGGGTTCCTGCGGTGGCGGATAGAAGACGAAAAGGAGTAGGCGAGCCCGGGACGGCGGGGGTCGACTCGGCTTGGGATCGAGGCGGCTCGCAACAATCGCAGGAGCTACCGCTCCGCATCGTCGCCGGATTCCCCTTCGAGGTCGGTGTCCTCGCGGTAGGCATGACGGAACTCGCCGCCCACCGTCTCGGGGCGCGAGTCGGGGTAGATTCGCAGCAGGTCCCACGCGTTGATGGCGGCCCTGACCTTGTAGCGCATCCGCGCCTGGATGCCGACGCCGCGGACGCGGGTCTCCAGCCGCGGGGCCTCCCATCCGTAGGCTTCGCCGTAGATCTGCCGCAGCGTCTCCAGGGTGTCACGCACGTCGTCGGCGGTGGGCGCGGACAGGCGGATGCACTTGCGTTCGAGCAGACGCATGCCCGCCTCGGCCCCGCGCACACGATCAGCGTGGCGGCTGTCCGCCAGCCGCCGGCCCGCGCCCTCGCGGTCGTGCTTCCCATCGGGGCCGATGATGGCGGTCGCGAAGTCGCCGGTCACCGTCCCGACCGCGATCAGGCCCGCACCGCCGTCGCCGGCCGCCTGTCCCAGCCACCGGGCCAGCTCCGCGTACGACCGGCCGCGCTGCAGGAGCGAGTAGGAGCCGACGAGCTCCAGCTCGTCCAGCAGGACCACCCAGCCCTTGTAGCCGGCGCCCCGCATCAGCTCGACCGCGAAACGCAGACGCTGCGGGGGCAGCTCGGCGACCCTCGGCGCCCGGAAGGCGCGCCGCTGCCCGAGCACCCGCAGTCCCCGCTTGATCTCGGCCACCCGTATCCGGTCGCCCGCCCAGAACGACTCGATCCGGGCATTGAGCTCGGGGTCTCGCGCGCCCTCGTAGACCGCCACACCGGCCGGGAAGATATCGTGCAGGACCCCGCTCGACGCCGCGGTCTCGACCCACTCCAGGAACGCCGCGAAGTACGCCGAGTCGCGGTCGGCGCCCGCGCCCAGCTCTTCGAACAGGCGTCCGCCGCGATCCGGCATCCGGGCGTTGTCGACGGCCGAGGCGTACACCTTGCCGAGGTCGTAGAGCGGCGTCTCCTTGCTGACGGCCACCGTGCTGCACACGAAACCCTGCGACAGGGCCAAGCGCTCCAGGTGGACCAGCAGATGCGACTTGCCCGCGCCGAAGTCTCCGGACACGAGCATGCCCTGCGCGCGGCCCGCGCCGACCTGCGTATCCCCGGCCCTGGCCAGCAGCTCGGCGAACGCCGCCTCCGCCTTCGGCTGGCGGCAACCCAGCCTCTCCACCGCCGCCCGGTTGGGCACGCCATTGCGCAACGCCTCGATGGCGCGGCGCGCCGTCAGCTTCCGTTCGTCGCGAACCATCTTGCCGCCCGTCGCGCCGCCACGACCGCGCCGGCGAGGCCGCCGGACGGAGCGGACGGCGGTCCTGCGCGTCGTTCGTCACCGGGGTCCTTGGCACCGCCGGCCGGTTCCCGTTCCTCACCGTCGTCCCGCCGTGCGTCGGGTTGCGACAACCGCACCAGCGCGGCCACCGGGTTGAGCAGGCGGCGGTCGCGCACGTCGTTCATCACCCGCGTCTTCAACGCCTCGTAGATGCCGAAGCCGCGGGAACCGCGGCCCGCCTCGTCGTCGAGGAAGCCGTCGCCGGTCGCCACCACCAGCAGGGCGCCGGCCAGCCGGTCGACGCCGTCGATGAACTCGCGCAGCAACTCGTAGTGGTCGACGGTCATGGCGCGGGTGTAGTACCGCAGGCCGTCCCGGGGGTTGCGCGCCACCGTGACGCGGCGGTTGTCCAGCAGCATCACCGTCCCCGCCAAGCCGGCCTCGCGCACCCAGTGCAGCACCGACTCGATGAAGTGACGGGCGGTGGCGCGGTTGACGGCGGTGTGGATGAGAAAGGGCCGCACGGGGCTCAGGCGCGTGTCCTCTCCGGTCAGCCAGTCCAGCACCGGCTGGCCTTCGTAGCTGCCGTCCGGCCGCTCTCCGGTCTGCTCGCACAGAAAGGTCATGGCGGCCCGGAAGTCGCGGGCCATCGCGGCGTGCTTGAAGACGCGCGCCTCGATATCCGGCCTGAGACGCATGAGCACGGTCCGCGGTTCGAGATCGTTGGCGCCGGCGATGGCGTCGAACACGTCGCCGCCCCCCGCCGGGTCGATGGTATCGACGCGATACCGTCTCTCCGCGGCCAGCCGCAGCACGCGGCGGCGCGCCAGACCCCGCCAGTCGATCTGTCGCGCCAGTCCGAAGAAGACGTCCTGCGGCATGTGGGCCCGCAGCTCTGCGGCGTCCAGGGCGGCGAAGAGGTAGCCCGACTCGCGGCAGCGCTGCTCCAGGGCGTCGCGCAACATGGGCCGCGCCTCGTCCGGGGTCACCGCGAACTTGACGGCCGCGCCCCCGTCGCGGACGAACCCCGACAGGTACTCCTCGTCGATGCGCCGCAGCCACTCGTCGAGGGGAATGGCGTCCGTCATCACCCGTCCGCGGTGAAGCTGATGCCGTAGTACCGCGCCTCCTGGCCGTCCGGGCCGACGAACGTGAAGAGGCCGGCCCGCCGCGTGCCGGTGGAGGCCGGGAATGAGACGGCGGCGCCCTTCCGCGTCCGGCGGGGGCCTTCGGCTTCGAGAATGAAGAGGTCCCGGGCGAAGTCCGTCCGGTCGTACTCGCGGCTCGCGCCCGGCAGCGACGTGAGCAGCTTGTAGATCCTGGCCAGGGGAACCACGGGCCCGTCGCCGGCCGCGCGGCCCGCACCGTCCTCGCGCACGATCTCGGCGTAGACCGTGTCGATCGCCTCGAGGAAGCGGTCGGACCGGAATCGGGCGGGCTTGCTCTGGTTCTTCAGCAGCAGGCCGGCCAGGTGGGACGGGCGGATGGCCGCGACCCGCTTCCCGTCCACCCGCACCGCCCGGTCGCCGGGCAGGACGCGCACGATGGACGGGTACGAGATCAGCTTGCCGTCCCGCTCGTAGACGTTCAGCCCGAGCACCTCGGCGACGGCGCACAGCTCTTCGGCGTAGCCGTCCTCGAGATACCGCACCTCGTCGTCCTCGGGGAGCGGCCACGAGTCGGCGGCGCCCGAGACCGCCTGACTCACCTCGGGCAGGACGGCGTCGAAGTCGCTCCGCGCACGCTTGATGGCCGCGACGTTGCCCTCGCGGGCCGCCTTCTGCATTTTCTTCGCCAGGGAAACCAGTCCCTGCGCCGACACGACCGCGGCGCCCGCGGCGCGCTCGACGTCCTCGAAAGCCTGTTCGAAACCGTTCACCGTCCGCATTCCCTCCCCCGGCGTTACACCGCCGGCCGATGCCCTCACGGCCGCTCCCCGGATGCGGGCGAGTCTACTACAGACCGTACGCGGCGCATGGTCCGGACGCTCCGGACGGGAACCACGTCCGTGCGGAGGGCGATGGTGCAGACGGTGCGCGGCGCATGTCCCGAGGGGAACCCACCGGAAGGCGGGGACCGACCCGCCCGGGAACGGACCGGAGGAGTGTGACTACCTGTCACGCGCGACGCCGCAGGGGATTCTCCCAGCGCAGGCCCGGGAACCGCGCGAAGTCGGCGTCGCACGAAGCCAGCGTCGCGCCGCGGGTGATCGCCAGCGCCGCGAGGTGGGCGTCGGTCATGAGATTGCCCGCGACGCCGGTCTCGGCCAGCAAGCTCCGCAAGGTGCGCCAGTGCTCGCGGGTCTCCGTGACCAGCGAGATGACGTCGAGGGCCAGCCAATCGTCGATCTGGAGCGCCGCGTCCTCGGCCGACAGCGGTTGCGGGAAGACCCTCCGATGCGTGGACACGCGCAAGAAGCCGGATACGACGATCCACGCCAGTCCGATGGTCTCGTCGCCGTTCAGCGCGCCTTGCCACCACGCCGCCACCCGGTCGTGATGCGGCGCATCTTCGTTCACGACGTACAGCAGCACGTTGAGATCGACGATCTTCATTTGCGCAACGCCAGCTTGCGGACCACTTCCTCGTCCTCGAGGTCGGCAGCCAACGCCAAGGCCTTGTCGAGGTCGGCAAGAGGCCGGCCCATCGCGGCGGTACGCTGCCTGTACGGTCGTGCGGATCCTCGTCGGCGATCGGGATCGGTCAGCCCGGCGCGGAGCGTACGATTCAGCATGCGCGTCAGAGAGACGCCAGCGCCGTGGGCTCGCTGCCTGAGCTCGACCATCAGATCGTCGTCGATTCGTACCGTGCTGCGCATGATGGCATCATAGCATCAGGATGTAGGATACGAAGACACCATCTCGCCGGAACGGCGCGGACGAGGATTCGGGATCCCCCGGGGACTCCGAGGATCCGGCGCGAAATCAGGTATTGTTCTGTCATGCAGATCACCATCGATGCAGCCGGCCGCGTCGTCATTCCGAAATCGATGCGTGACAGCCTGGGCCTGACGGGCGGGGGAACCATCGAGATCCGCGAACGGGAAGGCGTCATCGAGATCGAGCCGGCAGCCACGACGATGCGTCTCGAAGAACGGAACGGGCATCTCGTCGAGGTTCCGGAACGCGAGCTTCCGCCGCTGACCGATGATCGCAGCGGCCACGCCCGTCGCCGAATCGCCCCGGGACGGCTCGACGTTCAGCATCCGCGGCTTTCCCACGTACGCGAGAAGGGCCGCACGGCATCCGCCGTGCGGCCCTCTGGTGTCCGTCGAGCCGTTCGCCGCCCGTCGGCCGCGCGTCCCGGTTAGCCGACGCCGACCGGCTGGCGCTCCTCCGCCTCCGCCTTCGCGCCGCCGAGGCCCTGGATCTGGATGAGGCCCTCCGCCGGCGCCTCCTCCTTCAGGATGTGCTGGCGGTAGAGCTCGGCCATCCGCTTGTTCTCGGCCTCCTGCTTCATCCGCTCGCGGGCCTCGATCTTCTCCTGGCGGGCGTTCTTGGCGATGCCCTGCTCGTCGAGGTCGGTCTGCTGGCCCGCCGCCACCGCCTCGGGATCGAGCACCAGGTGGTGCTCGGCGCTCGCCATGTCGACGTTCTTGCCGCCGGCGAAGATCTCGTGGCGGCCGTGCTCGTCGTACCACTTGGTGAGGGTGGCGGTCATGTGCATCTTCTCGATGATGTTCCGCCAGCCGATGCCGGTGTTGTAGGCGCAGAACGAGATCTCCCCCTCCTGGGTGGCGTAGGGGATGATGCACCGCTCGGTGCGCCGGAAGTCGTAGTTGAAGAGGTCCTGGAACCACATGCCGGCGATGAACAGGAAGTTCCAGCGGTCGGACCGCCGCCTGGCGATGTCGGCCCGCGTCCGGTCGCCGGTCACGCTGCCGTAGTCCTTCTTCGAGGCCCCGAAGGTCTTGTCGAACTTCTGCAGCAGGTCCCACAGCTTGAAGTGGGTCGGCGCCTTGAACGGGTCGTAGTTCCGCATCAGGGCGAGGGCCATGCCGAGGACCGAGGTCCGGCGGCCGCGGCCGCCGTCGTTCACCCGGCCGAGGTCCTTGGCCAGCCGCTCGGCCTTGAGGAACGCGGTGACCGGCACCGACTCCCTGGTCTCCTTGTCGATCATCACCGCCATGCCGATGCCGCAGTTGGGGTGGCAGCCGCAGTTGAGCTGGCCCCAGTCGGCCTGCGGGCCGTGGACGTAGTCGGCCGAGTCGGTGAACGTGCCCATGAACGAGATGGGGAACCAGTCGCGGACGGGCTCGCCGATGCCGGTCTGGTCCTTCACGTCGTGGGCGAGGTGCGACAGCGTGTAGCGCTGGGCGTGCCGACGCTCGTCGGTGATCTCCTCGTCGCGGCCCGTGAACGACACCGGCTGGAACGACAGGAAGTTGATCTTCTTGGGGTTGTCGAGCGCGAACTGCACGACCCGGCCCACCTGCTCGTTGTTGATGCCGTTGAGGATGGTGATGACGGGGACGATGTCGACGCCGGCGTTGTGCAGGTTCTCGATGGCCCGCAGCTTGACGTCGAAGAGGTTGCCGACGAGCCGGTGCGAGTTGGCGGCGTTGCCGATGCCGTCGAACTGCAGGTAGGCGTAGCGCAGGCCGGCGTCGGCCGCGGCCTGGGCGAAGTCGGCGCTCTTGGCGAACTCGATGCCGTTGGTGGCCGCCTGCACGCTGTTGTAGCCGACCTTGCGGGCGTAGCGCACGGCGTCGAGGAAGTACGGCGAGATGGTCGGCTCGCCCCCCGAGAACTGCACCGACATCTGCCGCTTCGGCTTGATCGAGATGGCGTTGTCGAGCAGGGTCTTGATGTCGTCCCAGCCGAGCTCGTGCACGAACCCGACCTGGTTCGCGTCCATGAAGCACGGGTCGCACATCATGTTGCAGCGATTCGTCAGGTCGATGGTCAGGACCGAGCCGCGGCCGTACTTGATGGTGCTGCTGCCGTGGTCGTGCAGCTTCTCGTCGTTGTGGGCCCGCATGTCGCTGCCCGGGAACGACTCTTCGAGGTGCTTGAAGAACTCGGTGTCGATGGCCATCACGTCCTCGAAGTGGCCATGCACCGGGCAGTCCTTCACCATCATGATCTTGCCGTCGCGCTCGATGATGGTCGCCTTGATCTCGCCCACCTTCTCGTTGAGCAGGACCTTGTAGTCCCTCTTGCCGTCCAGAATCTCCTGCCGCGCCTCGCGGACGCACTTGGGGCAGAGCGAGTCGGTCTCGCGGGGCCACCCCAGGGGCGGCTTGACCTTCTCGTGCGACTTCAGGAGCGGCTTGTCGGCCCACGCCGGCGTGAACGACGGCCGCTGGTTGAACCGGTTGAGGAAGTCGAAAACCCGGAAGCCGGCGTCGGCGGCCAGCGTCAGACCCTTTTCGGCGTACTTGATCGGCTTGTGCATCTTCAACTCCTGCAAGTCGGCGGCGTTGCCGCACGCGGCGCGCCGACGCATCCCGCCCGGGACGCGGCGCCGCCGGGTCGGCATGCATCGACGTGAGACCGTACCCTAGCCCGGGCCGGCGGCGAAGCCCGCGACTTTGCCCCGGGATGGCGCATCGGCACGTTGAACGGGCATGGGGCGCCCTGATTGGCGCGCGGGGCGGCCGGGCCACGGCACGGACCGGGACGCCGGGGCGTCAGGCCGGGCCACGGCACGGGCCGGGACGCCGGGGCGTCAGGCCGCGCCCTGACGAAACGTGAGGTTGAAGCGCCCGGCGAAACCGTAGCCGGACGGTCCCGTTCCCGGGAAGATCGACGTCACGCCGTGATAGCGCAGCCGGCTGCGGCCGCCGAACACGAACCCGTCTCCCGACTCCAGCCGCACCACGGTGCCGGGGGCCTTGCGCGTGAACCCGCCCATGACGAACCTCGCGGTATCGCCGATGGAGAGCGACACGATGGGCACGCCCGCGTCGAGCGTCTCGCGACGCTCGTCCTTGTCCTGGTGCAGCCCCATCCGCCCTGCCGCCTCGTAGTAGTTGAGGATGCAGACGTCGGGCGCGAGCCGCATGCCGGCGGCGGCCGCCACCCGCGCCGCCAGATCGGCGAGGTCGGCGGGCAGGGGAAGGACCGTGCGGCCGTCGTGATCGCTGCGCACCGCCTCGTAGCGATAGGTGCGCGCGTTCCAGTGCCGGCCCAGGCAGACCATCCGCACCCGCATCAGGCCTCCGCCCCGCACGCGGGGTACGTACCAGCCGGCCGGCCCCCGGCCGATGGCCAGGCACCGCGCGGCGAGCCGGCGCTGCTCGTCCGGGGCCAGCACCCCGGGCAGGTGCAGCGCATCGGGGTAGATCTCGATACAACGAAGCGCCATCAGTGCTATTTTAGGGTTTCGGAACGCGCCGGACCGACCCCTCCGGCGCACGACGACACCCATCGAGGTCGGCGAACTTGACCACTGCCTGGAAAACGCGACAAACGGCGGACATCGCCGTCATCGGCGCCGGCGTGTTCGGCGCGTGGACCGCACTGCAGCTCCGCAGCACCGGCCGCTCCGTCGTGCTCGTCGACGCCTTCGGCGCGGGCAACACCCGGTCGAGCTCGAGCGGAGAGTCACGGCTCATCCGCTTCGGCTACGGCCGGCACGCGCTGTACACCCGCTGGGCCCAGTACTCGGCCCACGCGTGGCAGGAGCTCCTGCGCGACTGGCGCGAGGATCTCTTCATCCGCACCGGCGTGCTGTGGATGGCCCGCGGGAACGACGCCGCCCTCGACGACACCGCCCGCAACCTGGGGCTGCTGCACGTCCCGTTCGAGATGCTGGATCGCGTCGAGCTGGAGCGACGTTACCCGCAGTTCACGCTGGGTCCGGTCACGCGCGGCCTCCTCGAGCCGACGGCCGGGGTGATCCTCGCGCGGCGGGCGGTGCAGAGCGTCGTCCGCCAGGCCGTCAAGCGGAGCGTCGACTACCTGATCGCGAGGGTGCTGCCCCCGCCCACGAACGTCGAGCGCCTCGAGTCGCTGCAGACGAACACCGGCGACCACATCGTGGCCGACAGCTTCGTCTTCGCCTGCGGCGCGTGGCTCCCGCACATCTTCCCCGGCCTCCTCGGCGAGCGCATCCATCCTTCCCGGCAGGAGGTCTTCTTCTTCGGACCGGACCCGGGCGACCGGCGGTTCACGTCCCCGTCGATGCCGGCCTGGATCGACCCCTCGGGAGGCGTCTACGGCGTCCCCGACATCGAGGGCCGGGGGTTCAAGATCGGCCTCGATCACCACGGCTCGGACTTCGACCCGACCACCCGCGACGATCGGGTCATCTCGGAAGAGGGCCTGCAGGTCGCCCGCATGATCCTGGCCCGGCGCATACCCGCCCTGCGCGGCGCCCCGCTGCTCGACGCGCGGGTCTGCGCCTATTCGAACAGTTGGAACGGCGACTTCCTGATCGACCGCCACCCGGACATCGCCAACGTCTGGCTGGTCGGCGCGGGCTCGGGCCACGGCTTCAAGCACGGCCCCGCCGTGGGCAACTACGTGGCCTCGCAGGTCGCCGGGCTCGACGAGCCCGAACCGTGCCTCACCCTCGCCGCGCACCGGCCGCAGCGGTCGCGTCAGATCTTCTGAGACCCGGAAGGGCGGGGGACCTCGGCCGGGAAGCCGCTCCGGTCGGCCGGCGGGGAGGCGACGCGCGGCCGCACCGCTCCGCGGCCCGCCTCCGCCGCCGCGAGCCGGGGGCGGAGCCGGAACCAGAGACGCACGCCGAGCAGCAGGGTCAGCACCGCCGCGTAGGCGAGCGGCGGCCGGATGTCGATCCTGACCAGCCACAGGTAGTGCACGACCCCGGCGACGGCGGCCACGTAGGCGAGCCGGTGCAGCCGCCGCCACCGCTCTCCCCCCAGGCGCCGGATCATCGCGTTCGTCGAGGTGACCGCGAGGGGGACGAGCAGGACGAACCCCGCGAAGCCCGCCGTCACGTAGCGGCGCTCGACGATGTCGTCGAGGATGAGGTCGAACGCGAAGAAGAAGTCGAGCACCAGATAGGTGCTGAAGTGGAGCAGGGCGTAGAAGAACGCGAAAAGCCCGAACATCCGCCGGAAGCCGGCCGCCCACGACCACCCGAAGAGGCGCCGGGCCGGCGTCACGGCCAGCGCGATCAGGAGGAACCGCAGCGTCCAGTCGCCGGTGCGGTGGGTGATGAACTCGATGGGGTTGGCGGACAGATCGCCCGTGAACGCGCGCCAGACGAGCATGCCCAGGGGGATCAGGCAGGCGGCGAACACCCACGGCTTGACGCGGCGCACCGACATCTTCAGTAGTACCGGCGCAGG
The DNA here is from genome assembly GCA_965261285.1 of Vicinamibacterales bacterium. Lineage (GTDB taxonomy): Bacteria > Acidobacteriota > Vicinamibacteria > Vicinamibacterales > UBA8438 > JAJEEA01. The sequence goes on from OZ253457.1 coordinate 3,319,817, forward strand.
TCCATCCCGTCGTAGAGGCTCGCCACCTGGTCGGCGTAGCCGTTGAACATCTGGGTCCGGATGCGGAAGAAGCTGCCGATCCGGCGCTCGCTGGCCTGGCTCCACCGGGGGTGGTTCACCTCGGGGTTGACGTTCGAGTAGAAGCCGTACTCGTTCGGGATGGCCACGTTCCAGGAGTTCCGCGGCTGGTCCTCGACGAACTGGATCCTGACGATGGACTTGATGCTCTTGAAGCCGTACTTCCAGGGCACGACCAGCCGCAACGGAGCGCCCTGCTGGTTCAGCAGGGTCTTGCCGTAGACGCCGACCGCGAGGATCGTCAGGGGGTGCATGGCCTCGTCCATCCGCAGCCCCTCGACGTACGGCCACTCGAGCGAGCGTCCGCGCTGGCCGCGCATCTCCGACGGGCGGTAGAGCGTCTCGAACCGGACGTACCTCGCCTTCGAGGTCGGCTCGAACCGCTTGATGAGGTCACCGAGGGGGAAACCGACCCACGGCACCACCATCGACCACGCCTCGACGCAGCGCAGCCGGTAGATGCGCTCCTCGAGCGGGTGGGGACGCAGCAGCGTCTCCAGCGGGACGTCGGCGGCCGGCTTGTTCATCTCCCCTTCGACACGGACCGACCAGGGGTCGATGGTCATCTCGTGGGCGTAGCGCGCCGGATCGCCCTTGTCGAGCCCGAACTCGTAGAAGTTGTTGTAGGTGGTGATGTCCTCGAACGAGTTGAGCGCCTCGTCGGTGCTGAACGGGGACTTCAGCAGGTTCGGGATGGGCTCCTGCGCCTCGACCCGGCCGGCCTCCGGTCCGAACGCGGCCCCCGCCGCCATCGCCCCGGCCACCGCCCCGGACGCGGTGCGGATGAACTCCCGCCGGTTGCGGTACACCCGCTCGGGGGTGATCTCCGACGATCGGATATCCGGTGCCTGCTTGATCAACATGCTCGTGCTCCACTCGAGTGACGACGGGCGGTGACGACGGGCGCGCGCCCAAGCGCCCACCCGTCATGTTCGCTCCAGCGCGGCGGGCTTGTCAAACCGCGTCCTCGCCCGAGTCCCGCCACGCCGGGTACATCGCGGCGAGGCGATCGGGAGAGCGACCGGCGAGATGCATCACGAGGATGCGGAGGTTGGCGGCGGTGCGGCGCCACCAGCCGTCGCGCTCCCAGCGCCTCGCCGACACCGTCACCCCGACCGAAGACCGCCAGAACCGCCCCCGCGCGCGGATTCGCGCCACGAGGTCGGCGTCCTCCATCACGGGAATCGGCCGGAAGCCCCCCAGCCGCCGGAAGAGGTCCCGCCGCACGAAGATGGCCTGATCGCCGTACACGACCCCGAGCCAGCGGACCCGCCACCGGACCCCCGCCTCGATGACGCGCGCCGGCCAGCGGCGGGCGTCGATGCGCAGCCGGAAGCAGCCCCCGACCGCGCCGGCCGCCCCGGCCCTGCCGATCTCGTCGGTCCATCCCGCGCCGGGCAGCGCGTCGGCGTGCAGGAACAGCAGCCACTCCCCCGCCGCCCGCGCCGCGCCCGCGTTCATCTGCCGTCCCCGCCCCGGCTCGCTCTCGACCCACACGACGTCCCGCCGCGTCCCGCGAAGGCGGCGGACGGCCTCGTCCCCGGCATCGCCGTTGGCGACGATGACCTCGCACCGGGACCGCCCCGGCAGCCGCGACAGCAGCCCCTCGAGCCGTACCGCGTCGTGCAGCACGGGGACGATCACGGATATCGAAGGCGCCGGGGGGACGGGAGGATCGACCGCGGCCATGACTACCACCCGGAGACGTCGGGACCGGTCTAACCTATCATTCCCGAGGGGCGCCCGCCCGGACGCCTCTATAATCCCGTCCCGTGACCCACCCGTGCCGCGAGCCGGCGCCGCCGCTGCTGCGTCGCGGCATCGAGCAGTTCAACGCCGGCGAGTTCTTCGAGCAGCACGAGACCCTCGAGGACCTCTGGCGGGCGGAGGCCCGGCCGGTCCGTCGTCTGTACCAGGGCATCCTGCAGATCGGGGTCGCGATGCACCACCTGCGGCGCGGCAACCACCACGGGGTGACGGTCATGCTCGCACGGGGCACCGACCACCTGCGCCGGTTCGCGCCGGCCTGCCAGGGCGTCGACGTGGCGGATCTCCTCGCGGGAGCGGCACGCGTTCGGCGGGCGGTGGACCGCCTGGGCCCGGCGCGCCTCGACGCCTTCGACTGGTCGCTCGCGCCGACGGTCAAGTGGTCCGGCCCGAGCCCCGGCTCCGACGGTCCGCGGTAGCACCGCACGCCTCACCCGGACTCGCCCGCCCATCGTCGCCTCGGCGCCGACGGGTGCCCCCGGCAACCCGCCAGGCGTCGGCGCCGCCCCACGGCCCACCGACGTGACCCGCGGCCGCGGGACCGGCGCCATCGGCTATACTCTGCCGCCGATGAGCACCGCCGACCTCCGGTTCACCGACCAGACCGTCGCGTTTCTCGAGGCCCTGAAGCGGAACAACGACCGGGAGTGGTTCAACGCCCACAAGCCCGACTACGAGGCCCACGTCCGCGCCCCCATGCTGGCGATCATCGAGCGGCTCTCGCAGGACTTTCCGCGCATCGCCCCCGACCTCGCCGCCACGCCGCGGTCCATGTACCGGATCTACCGGGATACGCGGTTCTCGCCCGACAAGACGCCGTACAAGACCCACGTCGCCGCCGCATTCACGCACCGCACCCTGCCCAGGCAGGAGAGCGCGGCCCTGTACTTCCACTTCGCGCCCGGCCAGCTCTGGATCGGCGCCGGCCTGTACGCTCCGGGGACACCCCGACTGCACCGCATCCGCCAGCACATCGCGGCCGACCCCGACCGCTTCCGCCGCCTCGTGGAGTCGCCGGCGTTCCGGCGCCGGGGCGGCGTGCACGGGACGAAGCTGCAGCGGATGCCCCGCGGCTTCCCCGCCGACCACGAGCTCGCCGAGCACCTGAAGCTGAAGCAGTTCCTGGCCGGCGGCGAGGAGCGCAACCCGGACATCGCCCTCGGTCCCCGGTTCTACCGCACGCTGCTGCGGCGCTTCGAGACCCTGGCGCCCTTCGTCGAGTTCCTCAACGCGCCCCTCGTCGCCGCGGCGGGGCTGACCCGCTAGTCGGGGCAGCTTCCCGGCTCGCGGCACGACCGGCGGCCGCGGCGGAGCACCGATCGCCGGAGACGTCCCGAGCGCAGGCCCCGGGGGGGCCGAAGGCTGGCGTCCGCGGCCCCGGGCCGGAACCGGCGGCTACCGGCGGCTGCGCGCGGGGCGGACGGTGTTACCATGCCCGTCGAAGGCAGGGTGCAGGTTGTTCTTCGAGATCCTCGACATCCTCGGCCGGGGCGCGAAGCTGCGGTGCCCGTGCTGCGGACACGGCCGGCTCTTCCGGACGAGATTCCGCATGCATGACCACTGCCTGGCGTGCGGCGAGCGCTTCGAACGCGAGCCCGGACAGTGGTTCGGGGTCATCTACATCAACCTCGGGCTGTCCGGCATCCTCCCGGCCGGCGGCTACCTGATCATCAACGCCTTCACCGCGTGGCCGGCGTCGCAGGTGCTCGGGCTGCTGCTCCCCCTCGCCGCCCTCGGGCCGTTCCTCTTCTTCCGGCTCGCCACGGGCCTCTGGACGAGCATCATCTTCCTGGGCGAAGGACTCTACATTCAGTGGCCGAACCGGTAGCCGGCGCCTCCCGCGACGCGTCCCGACCCGACCCCGCCCCCGCGCCGACCGGTTCCCCGCTGTTGTTGCGGCTGATCGCGGCGTTCACGTTCGCCCGGTTCCGGAACATGTGGCTGGCCGCCTTCACGTCGGCCATCGGGACGTGGGTGCAGCGCATCGCCCAGCAGTGGCTGATTCTGAGCCTGACCGGCTCCGCCTTCTTCCTCGGGCTCGACACGTTCCTCGCCGAGCTGCCGCTGCTGCTCTTCACCCTGATCGGCGGCGTCGTCGCCGACCGCCACGACCGCCGGCACCTCCTGATGGGCTCCCAGGCCCTGCAGATGGCCAGCGCCGTCACCCTGACCGCGCTGGTGCTCTTCGACGTCGTGCAGGTGTGGCACATCCTGGCGCTGTCGTTCGTGGCGGGCCTCGCCCAGGCTTTCGGCGGACCCGCCTTCCAGTCCCTGGTCCCGTCCCTCGTGCCGCGGCAGCATCTGCCGAACGCCGTCGCCCTCAACTCGATACAGTTCAACCTGGCGCAGATGGTCGGGCCCGCCATCGGCGGCGTGGTCATGGTGGGGCTCGGCATGGCCGCCTGCTTCGGCCTCAACAGCCTGTCGTTCCTGGTCGTCATCGTGGTGCTCGGGCTGATGCGCGTCCCGCCGCCGGCCCCGGCCACGCGCCAGCGGATCCTGACCGAGCTGGGGAGCGGCCTGGGCTACGTGCAACGGAGCCGCGCCCTCCTCGGCCTGACCGCGCTGGCGTTCGCGACGACCTCGCTGGCCCTGCCGATCCGGGCCTTCCTGCCGGTGTTCGCCCAGGACGACGTCCTCCTGCTGAGCCGCATGATGACGACGTTCGGGGCCGGGGCGGTACTCGGCGCCCTGATCGTCGCGTGGCTGGGCCGGTTCGACCACATGGGCCGGGCGCTCCTGCTGACGCAGATCGTCTTCGGCGGCATCGTCGCCGCGTTCGCCCTCCTGCCGATCGGCGGCGCCAGCTACGTGCTGCTGTTCCTCGGCGGCACCGCCCTGCTGATGATCTTCTCGCTGACCAACTCGCTGGTCCAGCTCACGGTCCCCGACGAGCTGCGGGGCCGGGTCATCAGCATCTACCTGGTGGCGTTCCGCGGGGGGATGCCGCTGGGCAGCCTCGTGAGCGGGGCCCTCATCGCGCAGTACTCGGCGCCCGCCGTCATCGCCGTCAACGGCTGCCTGCTGTCGCTGGTGGCGGCCCTGTTCCTCCTCGGGCACCGGCAGGTGCGGGAGCTCTAGAGAAGCCCGCGGCGGAGACTCGCCGCAGCCGACCTCCGCTGCGGCAGCCGGGCAGCGCCGGAGCTTCGCGCCAGCCGACCTCCGCCGCGGCAGCCGCGCGGCGCCGGAGTTTCGCGCCAGCCGACCTCCGCCGCGGCAGCCGCGCAGCGCCGGAGTTCGCGCCAGCGAAACTCCCAACGCGACCGCAGGTCGCGCAGCCTCTTGATTTCTCGCCCCGCTGCGCGACAATGATGGCGACTGCAGAGCGAGGGGCGATCATGGCCAAGACTCCCGCATCAGCCGCGCCCGGGTCACGCCGGAAACCGCCTGGCGGCGGGAAACCGCCCGGCGGCGGGAAACCACCCGGCGGCGGGAAACCACCCGGCGGCTGGAAGAGAAAGCTGCCGATGGTCGTCCTCGCCATGGCCGTCGGCGGCGGCATCGGGCTGCTGGCGAGCTGGGTGATCGACCACATCGACGGGTTGAACGACGAGATCGCCACCCTGCAGGTCGCCGAGCAGCGCGCGGCCGGCGAGGCCCGCGAGCAGACGTCGCGGGCCGCCGCGGCGGAACGGGCCGCCCGCGAGGCGCGCACCGCGCGGGAGGAGGCCGAGACCGAAGCCGACGCGGCGCGGGAGGAGGCGGCCGACGCCGACGAGCGGGCCGCCACCGCCATCGCGCGGGCCGCCGACGTCGAGGCCACGTCGCTCGCCGCCCAGGCGGAGGCGCGCCGGGCCATGGAGGAGGCCGAGGCCACCCGACAGGCGGCGGAAGCGGAGATGAACCGCCTGAACGAGGCGCTGGGCAGAATCGCCGAGACCCGGCGCACCGCGCTCGGCCTCGTGATGAACCTCGACGAGGGCTCCCTCAGGTTCGACTTCAACCGGGCCGATCTGCGGCCGGAGAGCCGCGAGACCCTCGCCCTGATCGCCGGCATCCTGTTCACGTCGGAGGACTTCGCCATCACCATCAGCGGCCACACCGACGCCCGCGGCAACCGGCAGTACAACCAGCGCCTCTCGGAACGACGGGCCCGCGCCGTCGCCGACTTCCTGATCGAGGCGGGGCTCGCGGCCGAGCGCTTCACGGTGGAGGGCCTCGGCGAGGCCTATCCCCTCGACACGGGGAACAGCGACGCCGCCCACGCCAGGAACCGGCGCGTCGAGCTGGGCATCGTGAACGCCCGCATCGTCGATCCCCGGCAGCTCGACCCGTGAGCGAAGCCGCCTCCCTCGACCCTTGATCGACGCCGTTCGGCCGCCGGCCGCGCCGCGGTTGCAGGATAGAATCGCCGCGTGACCACGCACGGCGCCATCCGCGAGCTCGCCGGCCTGTTCCTGCGCCTGGGCGTCACCGCCTTCGGCGGACCCGCCGCCCACATCGCGATGATGCGGGACGAGGTCGTCGAGCGCCGGCGGTGGCTGAGCGACGCCGAGTTCCTCGATCTGCTCGCCGCGACGCACCTGATTCCCGGCCCCAACTCGACCGAGATGGCGATCCATCTCGGGTTCAAGCGCGGGGGCGCGTCCGGGCTGCTCCTCGCCGGCACCTGCTTCATCCTGCCCGCCGCCCTCGTCGTGGGCGCCATCGCCTGGGCCTACGTGCGCTTCGGCGACGCCCCGCAGCTCGGCTGGGTGATGTACGGCGTCGGCCCCGTCATCATCGCCATCGTCGCCCAGGCCCTGTGGAAGCTCGGCGCCGCCGCGGTGAAGGGACCGCTGACCCTGCTGCTCGGGGTGGCCGCGACGGGGCTCGCCCTCCAGGGCTGGAACGAGCTGGGCCTGCTCGCCCTGGGCGGCATCGTCATGGCCGGGGCCCGGCTCGGCCGTCCCGGCGTCGCCGCCCTCGCCGCCGCGTGCGTCCCCGCGACCGCCGCGCTGGCGGCCGGCGCGGGCCTCGCGGCGCCCGTCACCCTCGCCCGCCTGACCCTGTTCTTCCTCAAGGTGGGGTCGGTCCTGTTCGGCAGCGGCTACGTGCTGCTCGCCTTCCTCCGCGCGGACCTCGTCGACCGCTGGGGCTGGCTGAGCGACGCGCAGCTCATCGACGCCATCACCATCGGCCAGGTGACGCCGGGCCCCGTCTTCACCACCGCCACCTTCATCGGCTACGTGCTGCACGGGTGGAGCGGCGCGATCCTCGCCACGCTCGGCATCTTCGCGCCGGGGTTCCTGTTCGTGGCTCTCTCGCAGCCTCTCATCCCCCGCCTGCGGGCCTCGGCCGTCACCAGCGCCGTCCTCGACGGCGTCGTCGTCGCCTCGCTGGGGCTGATGGCGGCGGTCACCTGGAGCCTGTTCCGATCGACGATCGTGGACCCCGCGACGGCGGCCCTGCTCGCGGCGGCCGCGGTCCTGCTGTTCGCCACCCGCCTCAACTCCACCTGGCTGGTGCTCGGGGGCGCGGTCGCGGGGGCGCTCCTGCAGGGCGCGGGCTGACGACGGCGCGCCGCCTCGACGCGCAACCCCTCTCGGAGCGCCCCCATCGAGTCCCGACCCGGCGCAACGCTACGCGACGACACAGCTCGCCGACAGGGCGCGGGCTGACGACGGCGCGCCGCCTCGACGCGCAACCCCTCGCGGAGCGCCCCATCGAGTCCGCGGGACCCGGCGCAACGCTACGCGACGAGACGGCTCGCCGATCGCCGCCCGAGGCTCCGCTCGGCGCCCCGACCGACCCGCCGGCAGTCCCCGCCGTTCTGATGCAGACCCCGGCCGTCGGGCCGGCGGCCCTTGGGGCGCCGAAGCGATGCAGCGCCGGCAGGGTGCCTCGGCGGTCGCGCGCGGCGAGCCCTCCGGGGCGGTCTGACCGGTCGGTCCGCCCCCAACCGCGGCCGGAAATCATGCGGCGCGGGCCGGGACTCCGGCACTGGACGGGCCGGGACTCCGGCACTAGAATTGTCCGGGCTCGCCGGGCCGGGCGCCGCCGGACGGCAACGGGAAACGAGGGAATGGGGCGGACCGTCTGCGTCTACTGCCGGGAGCGGGCCGCGGTTTCCCAGTGGGCTCCATTCTGCAGCGAGCGGTGCAAGCTGCTCGACCTCCGGAACTGGGTCGACGGACGCTATCGGATCCCGGGAGAAGACGCCGCGGAGGCGGGCGGGGACGACCCGGACCGACAGCCGTGACGGCCGCCCCGGAGCGGACCCGAGCACGCCCGACCCGCACGATCCCTCGATGACAGGAACGACCGCGAACCGACATGGCTGACACCCTCACGATTACCGACAACCGCACCGGCCGGCAGTACGAGATCCCCGTGGTCGACGACACCATCCGCGCCCTCGATCTCCGGCAGATCAAGGTCGATCCGGACGACTTCGGGATGATGTCCTACGACCCGGCGTTCCTGAACACCGCCTCGTGCCGGAGCACGGTCACGTTCATCGACGGTGAGAAGGGCATCCTCCGCTATCGGGGCTACCCGATCGAGCAGCTCGCGGAGCAGAGCACGTTCGTCGAGACCGCCTACCTGCTCGTGAACGGCGAGCTGCCGACGGCGGCCCAGCTCGCAGACTGGCAGGAAGATCTCTCCCAGCACGTCATGCTGCACGAGAGCGTCAAGAAGCTCGTGGAGGGCTTCCGCTACGACGCCCATCCCATGGGCATCTTCCTCAGCACCGTCGGCGCCCTCTCGACGTTCTATCCCGACGCCAAGGCGGTCGGCGACCCCGAATCGCGGCGGCGGCAGACGATCCGGCTGATCGCGAAGGTGCCGGGCATCGCCGCCTACGCCTACCGGCACAGCGTCGGCAAGCCGTACGTCTATCCGGACAGCGAGCTCAGCTTCACCGGCAACTTCCTGAGCCAGCTCTTCCGGCGCACCGAGCCCGTCTACCGGCCCGACCCGGTGCTCGAGCGGGCCCTCGACGTGCTGTTCATCCTGCACGCCGACCACGAGCAGAACTGCAGCACGAGCGCCATGCGCGGCATCGGCAGCTCGCACGCCGATCCCTACGCGGCGATGGCCGGCGCCGCCGCCGCCCTCTACGGCCCCCTCCACGGCGGGGCCAACGAGGCGGTCCTGCGCATGCTGGCGAAGATCGGCAGCGCCGACCACGTGCCCGCCTTCGTCCAGAGCGTGAAGAACGGCGAGGGCCGGCTGATGGGCTTCGGCCACCGCGTGTACAAGTCGTACGACCCCCGCGCCAGGGTCATCAAGGCCACCGCCGACCAGGTCTTCGAGGTGACCGGCCGCAATCCCCTCCTCGACGTCGCCCTCGAGCTCGAGCGGATCGCCCTCGAGGACGAGTACTTCGTCGAGCGCAAGCTCTATCCCAACGTCGACTTCTACTCGGGGCTCATCTACCAGGCGATGGGCTTCGATCCGGCGATGTTCACGGTCCTCTTCGCCATCGGCCGCACCGCCGGCTGGATCGCGCAGTGGGAGGAGCTGCTCTCGGACGAGACCCGCAAGATCGCCCGCCCCCGGCAGATCTACGTCGGCGAGGACCGGCGCGACTACGTCGCGATGGCCGAGCGCTGACGGAGAGCGGACACCCCGGACCGGAATGCCCTTCCAGTCTGGCCGAATCGGGACCGGGACGCTTCGCCGGGCGCGGCGGCGTGCGACGGCACGGATCGCGGCGCTGGCGGCTGCTGCATTCTGGGGAACGTTCGCAGTCGACACGGGGGCGCAGGACGACACCGCGTCGGATCGGGCGGTGCTGGAAGCCCTCTACGACGCGACCGGCGGCGAAGACTGGACCGACAGCACGAGCTGGAAGACGGCGGCGGCCCTGCACACCTGGTTCGGCGTGACGACCGACGACGCCGGCCGGGTCACGGAGCTGGCGCTCGGCGAGAACGGCCTGACGGGCTCCCTGCCGCCCGCGCTGGGAAGCCTCGCGCACCTCGAGCGGCTGTCGCTTTGGGGGAACGAGCTGACCGGCCCCATCCCGGGCGAGCTGGGGAACCTGGCGAACCTGGAGGCGGTGGCCCTTTACAGGAACGGGTTGACCGGCCCCATCCCGGACGAGCTGAGAAACCTCGGGCGACTGGAGTGGTTGTCGCTCTGGGGGAACGAGTTGACCGGTCCGGTGCCGGCGTGGCTGGGGAACCTGACCCGCCTCCAACGGCTGGACCTCTGCTGCAATGCCCTGGCCGGCCGGGTCCCCGGCAGCCTGGGAAGCCTGCCTGACCTCGATCGGGTGGACGTGTCGTACAACTGGGGCCTGTCGGGTCCGCTTCCGCCCGAGCTGCGGCACTCGAGTCTCGACGAGCTGGACGTCTTCGCCACCCCGGTGTGCGCGCCCGCCGCCTGGGAGGGCTGGCTGGAGACCATCGTGTTCCACGGACGACTGTGCGAGACGGCGACGGACGCCACGATCGACGTGGCGATCGTCTATACGCCGGCCGTGCGTGCGGTGTTCGGCAACATCGAAGCCGTGATCGACCTGATGGTCCACGAGACCAACCAGGCCCTTGGAGCGAGCGGGGTGCCGCATCGCATCGCCCTCGTGGAGAGGTCCGAGGTGCAGTACGCCGAGTCGGGCGACCTCGGCGACGATCTGCGCCGGCTCGCGAGTCCTTCGGACGGCTACATGGACGAAGTGCACGCTCTGCGCGACCGGGTCGGGGCGGACCTCGTGCACCTGCTTGTCTACGAGTTGGAACCCGAAACCTGCGGCTTGGCCATGCTCGGGGGTCCGTTCAGCGTCACCCAGCGATCCTGCGGGGGCGGCAGACTCTTCGCGCATGAGCTCGGGCACAATCTGGGGCTGCTGCACGACAGGTACCAAAGGCTCCACCACGAGATCGGGCCGTACCCGCATCCGGCGCACGGCTACGTGAACCAGCAGGGGCTCGCGCACGACCGTTCGCCGGCCAGGCGCTGGCGCACGATCATGGCCTACCCGGCGCAGTGCGAGTACTACTTCTTCTCCTGTCGGCGGTTGCTCCGCTTCTCGAATCCGCGCCAGACCCTGAACGACGACCCGATGGGCGTCGCCTACGGCGCCGGCGGCTCCGGACTGACCGGACCGGCCGACGCGGCGGGTGTCCTCGTCCACACCGGCCCGGCCGTGGCCCGGTGGCGGAAGCGTCCGTCCCCCGACACCAACCGGCCCCCCGCCCTGGTGGGAACGCTGCCGGATCGTTCATTGCCGGCGCCGCCCGCCATGCTGACGCTGGACGTTGCGCGGGCGTTCGTCGATCCCGATGGCGACGCACTGATCTTCGCCGTTTCGTCGTCGGCACCCGACGTGGTGACGGTGGGCCTGGCCGGCGCCCGACTGACGCTCACGTCGGTGGGCGCGGGCGCGGCGACGATCCGGGTAACCGCGACCGACCCGCACGGTCTGAGCGCCGCCGGGTCGTTCACCGTGACGGTCGCGAGGCCGGGGACCTTCACCGACGACCCGATCCGGCCCGGATCGACGCCGGTCCGGGCCATCCACATCGCGGAGCTGCGGACGCGCATCGACGCCCTGCGGAGAAGGGCGTCACTGGCGCCGTTCGCGTGGACGGACCCCGTCCTCACGGCCGGCGTGACGCCGGTCAGGCTCGCGCATCTGCTCGATCTCCGCGAGGCCCTCGCCGAGGCGTACGCGGCGGCGGGGCGCGGTGCGCCGGTCTGGACCGACGCGGCGCCGACGGCGGGGACGACCCTGATCAGGGCCGCCCACCTGACGGAGCTGCGGGCCGCGGTGATCGCGCTGGAGTGAAGCGACCGCTCCCGGCGGCAGGGCTCGAGCACGCCCGGCTCCCGCCGTCCCCGGCCGCTTCGCCCCGTCTCCGGCCGTCGCCCGCCCGCGACCGCGATGGATGGCGTGTCGCCGATATTATGTTTCACAAACATAATGATTGTGGAACATAATAGTCGGCGTGCGCCTTCCGTTTCTCGACCGCACCCGCGAGTTGGCCCGCCTTCGGCGGGCCGTGTCCCGGCCCGACGGCTCCCTGATCGTCGTCTACGGCCGCCGGCGTTGCGGCAAGTCGCGGCTGCTGCAGGAGGCGCTGCGCGCGCATCCGCACGCGTACTACCTCGCCGACCTGAGCGATGCCGGCATTCAGCGCCAAGCCCTCTCGGTCGAGGCGGAACGCGTCGTGCCCGCATTCGCCGCCGCGTCGTACCCCGACTGGCCCGCGATTCTCGACACTTGGCGCATGCGGGCGCCCCGGAACGCGTGGTTGGTGCTGGACGAGCTGCCCTACCTCGTGCAGGTCTCCCCGGCGCTGCCGAGCATCATCCAGAAGATCGTGGACACCCCCGGTGAACGGCCCCTGCGCCTGGCGGCGTGCGGATCGTCCCAGCGCATGATGCACGGCCTCGTCCTCGACGAGACCGCGCCGCTGTACGGCCGCGCGGCGGAGATCGTCGAGGTGACACCGATGCCCCCGGAGGCGCTGCCGGACGCGCTCGGGCTCGACGCCGAGGATGGCATCGTGGCGTACTCCGTCTGGGGCGGCCTGCCCCGCAACTGGGAGCTCGCCGCGGAGTACCGCACCACGTCCGAGGCGTTGACCGAGCTCGTCCTCGACCGAAACGGCGTCCTGCACGGCGAGCCGGCGCGCCTCCTCCTCGACGACATGCGCAGCGCCGTTCAGGCCAACTCGCTGCTCGCCCTGATCGGCGCCGGATGCCATCGGCTGAGCGAGCTCGCGGGCCGCATCGGCCAGTCGGCCACCAACCTCAGCCGTCCCCTGAACCGGTTGATCGATCTCGGCTACGTGCGGCGCGAGGTCCCGTTCGGCGAGAGCCCTCGGTCGACGCGGCGCAGTCTGTACCGGCTGGACGACGCCTTCCTGCTGTTCTGGTACCGGTTCGTCGCGCCGAACCGGTCCCGTCTCGAGCTCGACCTGATCGACGCGGTCCACGCCGACGTGCTCGCCCGGCTGCCCGGCCATGTGGCCGAGGTCTGGGAGGGACTGGCCCGACGTTCGACGCCGCGCCTGGCCATCGACGGGGTGCCTTGGGGCCCGGCGTCGCGCTGGTGGGGCAGGGACGCCGACGGCGACCCGCTCGAGATCGACGTCGTGGCCGAGTCCGCCGACCGGCGGCACCTGCTGCTCGGGGAAGCCAAATGGTCGGACCGCATCGACCCGGCCGCGCTGCTCGACGAGCTGGCCCGCAAGGCGCGACGCCTCCCGTTCCGCCGCGGCCGCCGACTGCACTACGCCCTCTGGCTCAAGCGCGACGACGGAAACGCCGCCGCGGGGGCATCAATCATCACGCCACAGGCCGTGATGTCGGCAAAGTCGTGACTTCGCGGCCACGTGGTGGAGGGCCGGCAATAGCCGGCGCAGCGTTCGGACCAACCAGCGCCAAAGCGTGCCGCTGGGCATGGAACAGCGCGACGAAACGGCCCTCGATGGCCCGCCGGACGAGGGCGGTGTTGAGCCGGGCGAGGGCGGCGGCGGGACCCGAGGCGACGGCGGTCTGCGCAGCCAGGCTGCCCTGGGTCAGGGCACCGAGCAGCGCGGCCGGCGGTCCCTTGCCGGAGACGTCGCCGAGCGCGAACCCGAACCGCCCGTCCGGCAGATCGATGTACTCGAAGAAGTCTCCACCGATGGACCGGCACGGCAGCATCTCGGCGACGGCGTCGAAGAACCGCCCGGTCCGGCTGCGGGTCGGCAACAGGGCCTGCTGGATCTGCGCCGCCGTGGCCGCCGGGGAGACCTGCACGAGGTAGGGCAGCTCGGCCGGCACCAACCACGCGTTCCGGGGCGCCCGCATGCGCTAGCCCAAGTTTAACAACTTGACCCGCCATTCCGCGGATTTCGGGCGTATTTTGGGCAATGCCTGTCTGTAAGTTGTTGATTCTAAAGAATCGGGGTTCGGGGAAACTGAATGTAGTGCCATAATTTGGTAATCAAGGTTGAAATAGGTGCCGCGACCGCGTATCGTGGCCCCATGTTCGTCCGGCGCACCCAAACCCGACGCACCGGGGCCGGAAAGCCCTACTTCTCCCATCGACTCGTCCACGCAGAGCGCATCGGAAACACCGTCCGCCAGCGCACCCTCCTCAACCTCGGCCGCCACTTCGATATCCCCAACACGGAATGGCCGCGGTTGTGCGCACGCGTCGAGGACATCCTGAACGGCCAGGCGCAGGTTCTCGCCGATGGCCCGCCCGACGTCGAGGAGGAAGCCCAGCGCATCGCCGCCCAGTTGCTCGCCCGCGGGGCGGGCGGGCCGTCCAACCGCCCGGCGGACGTGCAGCCGGTCGACGTGAGTTCGTTGCGCTTGGTTCGCCCCCGCAGCGTCGGCGTGGAGCAGGTCGGCCTGTGGGCGTTGGAGAAACTGGGCCTGCCGGCCCTGCTCGCCGACCTCGGCGTCAACGGCGCGTTGCGCGCCGCGGCCGCCGGCGCCATCATCGGGCGCCTGGCCCAGCCGGCCTCCGAGCGGGCGACGCACCGCTGGTTGCAGCACCGCAGCGGTCTCGGCGAGTTGCTCGGCACCGACTTCGAGACCACCAGCGCGATGCAGCTCTACCGCGCCTCGGACGCCTTGGTGAAGCATCGCCAGGCGATCGAGGAGCGCCTGTTCGACCGGGCGATGGGGCTGTTCGACCTGCAGCCGACGGTGACCCTCTACGACCTGACCAACACGTACTTCGAAGGCGAGGCGGGCCAGCAGCCGCAGGCGCAGCGCGGGCACTCGAAGGAGAAGCGCACCGACTGCCCCTTGCTGACCCTGGGCTTGGTGCTCGACGCCAGCGGCTTCGTGCGCCGCTCGCAGGTCTTCGCCGGCAACGTCAGGGAACAACAAACGCTGGCCGGCATGCTCGGGGCGCTTCAGGCGCCCCAGGACGCCCTCGTGGTGATGGACCGCGGCGTCGCCACCGAGGCCTGCGTGACGTGGCTGCGCGACAACGGCTACCGCTACCTCGTCGTCAGCCGGGAACGCCACCGGCAGTTCGACGCCGAGGCCGCCGTGTCGGTCCGCACGCGGTCCGACCAGACCGTGCATCTGCACAAGACGGTCTCGACCGACCCCGACGAAGTGCGGCTGTACTGCTTCTCGGAGGAGCGCGCCAACAAGGAACGGGCCATCGTCGACCGTTTCGGCACGCGCTTCGAGGCCGCCCTCGCCAAGCTCAACGACGGACTCTCGCGACCGCGCGCCCACAAGCGCCTCGACCAGGTCTGGCAGCGCATCGGGCGCCTGAAGTCCCGGCACACCCGCGTCGCCGCCCACTACCAGATCGACGTCACCGCCGACGAGACCGGCGAGCGGGCCGCCGCCGTCACCTGGACCCGCCGCCCCAAGGACGGCTCGATGCTCACCCATCCGGGCATCTACTGCCTGCGCAGCAGCGAGACCGACTGGGACGAAGAGACCCTGTGGCGCACCTACACGACGCTCACCGACGTGGAAGCGGTCTTCCGCTCTCTCAAGTCCGAGCTCGGCCTGCGCCCCATCCACCATCACAAGCCCCGGCGGGCCGAAGGCCACCTGTTCATCACCGTCGTCGCCTATCAGCTCGCCCAGGTCATCCGCACCCGGCTGCGCACTCATGGTGAGCACGCCAGTTGGAGCACGCTACGCCGCATCCTGGAGGGCCAGCAGCGCGTCACCGCGACGTTCCGGCGTCCCGACGGGCGCACGCTGCACGTCCGCACGGCCACCCAACCCGAGCCCGAACAGCGGGCCATCTACGACGCGCTCGGCGTCGACTCGCATCCGGGAGGCGTCCGCAAGACGACCATCTGAGGGTCCCCCTTCACGACTTTGCGCACGTTTGTAGTGCCACTCCAGTATTTTCGTCAGCGTAAACTGCTGATTCTGCAATAGCTTAGTGAAAGGGCTGTTAAACTTGGGCTAGGTGTCGAAGATCGCGGGCCAGTCGGGGTACGGACGCGGCGGCGAACGCGGGCACGACGCGTTCCGCCTCGACCGAGAGGGCTTGGCGCTGAATGGCGGGGTCGCTCAGGTCGGCGAGGTAGTACGCGTGCGGATGGGCGCGCAACGCCTCCTGCAGCAGCCGCGACCTGCCGCAACGGCGGCGGCCGCAGACGACGATCAGGGACCCGTCCGGCCGGGACAGGGCCGCCGCAGGCGGGCCCACTCGCGGGTGCGGTTGAGAGTCGCCGCGCGCGGTGCGGTATCGGCACGCGTCGGCAAAGGCGCCGCTGCTTTTCACGCGGGCCGCGGGGGACGAGGCGACCCCGTCGGCGTTGACTCAGCGAAACGACACGGACGCTGCCGAGGTCATGTTGCCCCCGCCGGCCGAGAGCTCGACGAGGCACCGTGACGACGAGCCGACGGTCGCATTGCCTCGAATCACGAACCCGCGGGTCTCGCCGGGCGCCAGGTCGCCCAGGGCCTGCCCGCCCAACCTCTGGGTGTCCATGTACGCGGTGACGAGCGCGGACGGCAGCGGCACCACCGCACGGACGGTGCCCTCTACGGTGACGTTCACGAACCCGAGGCCGTCGGCCTGACACTTCGTGACCTCCAGCTCTGCCGAGAGCCTTCCCGGCTCGACGGTCACCGAGAACGTCTGCGTCGCGGTCAGGCCGCCGGGATCGCTCGCGGTGACGCTGACGTTCGCCGTCCCGAGATCCTGCGCCACGAGCGTCAGCGTGCCGTTCGAGAAGCCCGCGGTCAGAACGCGGGTGTTGCTGGAGGTCGCCTCGAAGGTCAGCGGGTCGCCGTCGGGGTCGGTAAAGTAGAGGGCGAGGTCGACGGTGGCCTTCTCGTTCTCGTTCAGCTTCAGGGTTCGACCGAGGATGGGTGCGGAGACCAGGGGGGCGCGGTTGGGCGGCGGCTCCACGGTGGTGCGGAAGGTCTGCGCGGCGCTGAGGCCCCCGGGGTCCGCGGCGGTGACGGTGACCTCCGACATGCCCGCGCTCACGGCCGCGAGCGTGAGGACGCTCCCCGCGACGCTCGCCGAGACGACGCCGGCGTCGCTCGAGGCCGCCCGGAAGGTCAGCGCGTCGCCGTCGGGGTCGGCGAAGTGACGACTCAGGTCGACGGTGGCCGTATCGTTCCCGTTCAGCCTCAGCGCCTGATCGGGAATGGGCGCGGAGACCAGGGGGACGCGGTTGGGCGGCGGCTCCACGGTCGCGCGGAAGGTCTGCGCGGCGCTGAGGCCCCCGGGGTCCGCGGCGGTGACGGTGACCTCCGACATGCCCGCGCTCACCGCCGTGAGCGTGAGGACGTTCCCCGCGATGCTCGCCGAGACGACGCCGGCGTCGCTCGAGGCCGCCCGGAAGGTCAGCGGGTCGCCGTCGGGATCTTCAAAGTAGCCCTGCAGGTCGAGCTGCTTGTCCTCGCTGACGAGCACGACTTGTTCCGGGATTCCCTGGGTTGCGGATGGAGCCCGGTTGGACGCAGGGGGCTCGGTCGGAGCAACAGGGTTGGCGCTCTCACCGCCGCAGCCCGAGGCTGCCGCCGCAAGCAGGCCGCCGACCAGGAAGCGCATGCCGGGATACCCCACGGTCCCGCTCCTAGCTGCAGACCGATGACGGACCCTGGGAAGGCCCCCGCGTTCCGGCAGTTCGAAGGCGTGCCGCAGACGGTGGTCGGCGGGTACTTGCCGCCTCACCGCCGCAGCCCGAGGCTGCCGCCGCAAGCAGGCCGCCGACCAGGAAGCGCATGCCGGGATACCCCACGGTCCCGCTCCTAGCTGCAGACCGATGACGGACCCTGGGAAGGCCCCCGCGTTCCGGCAGTTCGAAGGCGTGCCGCAGACGGTGGTCGGCGGGTACTTGCCGCGCAGATGCCGGTTCGAGGACGGAGATACATGCGGCTAGGGGCCTGCGGTAGTCACTATTCGTCATCATCATCGTCGTCGTCACCATCTCCGTCGCCATCCCCGTCACCATCTCCGTCGCCATCCCCGTCACCATCTCCGTCGCCATCCCCGTCACCGTCCCCGTCGCCATCCCCGTCACCGTCCCCGTCGCCATCCCCGTCACCGTCCCCGTCGCCATCCCCGTCACCATCTCCGTCACCGTCGCCATCCCCGTCCCCGTCGCCATCTCCGTCGCCATCCCCGTCACCGTCCCCGTCACCGTCCCCGTCGCCATCCCCGTCGCCATCCCCGTCACCATCTCCGTCCCCGTCGCCATCCCCGTCCCCGTCCCCGTCGCCGTCGCCATCTCCGTCGCCGTCGCCGTCCCCGTCCCCATCCCCGTCGCCATCCCCGTCACCGTCGCCATCGCCGTCGCCATCGCCGTCACCGTCGCCATCCCCGTCACCGTCGCCATCCCCGTCGCCGTCGCCATCTCCGTCCCCGTCGCCATCTCCGTCACCATCGCCGTCGCCGTCGCCATCTCCGTCACCATCGCCGTCGCCGTCTCCATCCCCGTCACCATCTCCGTCACCGTCGCCATCCCCATCCCCGTCCCCGTCACCGTCGCCATCCCCGTCACCGTCGCCATCGCCGTCCCCGTCGCCATCGCCGTCCCCGTCGCCATCGCCGTCCCCGTCGCCATCGCCGTCCCCGTCGCCGTCGCCGTCACCGTCCCCGTCACCATCCCCGTCCCCGTCGCCATCCCCGTCGCCATCTCCGTCGCCATCGCCGTCGCCATCTCCGTCGCCATCGCCGTCGCCGTCGCCGTCACCATCACCGTCGCCATCTCCGTCGCCATCGCCGGTGAAGGTGACCGGTGCGGACCTGACGATAGTGACGGCGTTGTCGTCGCCATCCTCCTCCTGCGCCGGCACGTCGAGCACCATGCGGTTCGCGTGGCCACCGCCCTCGGCGCCGTCGCCGCCCCAATCACCGATCCAGTCGCCGGTGAGATCGTCGTCGACATCTCCGTCGCCGTCGCCGTCCCCGCTCCCGCCGCCCGCAGCGGCGGCCGGATTCCTCGGGATGGCGCTGGGTGCGGTAGGCACCAGGGGCTCGCCGTCGTCCCCGCAACTCGCGACGAAGAAGATGGCGAGGGTCAAGCAGCAGAAGACCCTCGTCCCGCGCGAGAACGAACGGCCCGCGGTCGGTTCCTCCGCCTCGACATCGAAGTCCGCCTCGGAATGAGTACCCATGACGTCGCGCCCTTCCTGGTACGTGTCACTCGGGCCAGCCACATGACCGTCGACCCGGCCGATAACGGCCCATGACCTCCCGGTCATAGAGCCGGATCGTCAATTCCAATCTCCTCTACTTACCATGGAAGCGTCAGCCCTCCAACCTTGTGACCGAGACGCAATCTCAGTGTCGAGAAGGAAAGTGACACTGAATCGCAGTCCCAAGTTTGCGGTGTTCCTGTCCCATGCTATAAGAGCGTGGTACGAGCGTGGAGTCGGAGCCCGAAGGCGCCGACCGGACGGTGAAATCGGAGCGAATCGGAGTCGACCATGGTCGCGGACATTTCGCTGCCCGCCCCCGGGACCGGAGGCGAGGCGCCTCGCTTCACGAGGATCGCGGCGGGCATGGACGTCGCGCCCTTCCTGTCGGAGCTGGCCGCGGCTTCGGAAATGTGGCTCGCCGACACCAGCCGGCAGCGCAAGATTCGATGTCAGCGCGATACGCAGAACATATTCCTGCGCGTTGCCAGGAAGCCGTTGCCGCCCGGCGCCAGGAACGCCAACGACGTCCACGAGAGTCGCAGGGCCGCTAACGCCGCACGCTTTCCGCGGGCGCTGGCCTTCTGCGAAGGCATCGCGGCCCTCCAGGACGGCGAGCTCGGCCGGGCCACCCTGGTCGCCCTGCAGCCGGGCGGATGGGTCCGGCCTCACGTCGACGCGGGCGCCTACTACCGCATCCGCGACAGGTTCCACCTCGTGCTGAAGAGCCGTGAGGGCAGTCCGTTGACGGCGGAGGGCGAGACCGTGGTGATGCGCGAAGGAGAACTGTGGGCGTTCGACAACAAGGCCCGGCACGATGCGCGGAATCCGACCGACGAGCCGCGAGTGCATCTCATCTTCGACGTGTTGCCGGCCGCCGGGCGCGGGTACTACGTCCGGCCGCCGCTCGTCTGAGGTCGCCTCTGCCGCAGCAGCTTCACGGCCGCCGCGAGCGCGTGCGCGGCCGAGTCCACCCGCACCGCGTTGTCGTAGGCCTCGGTGCGCAGCGCCCCCAGCACACGGGCCTTCCTGGAAACGTAGAAGGCGTCGTGGGGGCCCCGGAACTGCAACTGCCGCAGAGACCGCAACCCGCGCTCGACCACGCGTTCGTAGGCCGCGACGCGGCGGGCGTCTCCCAGTCTGCGGGCCAGGGCCAGGGCATCCGCGAGCCCCTCGAGGTACGCGCCGGTGGACGCCGCGTGCGGCGGTCCGAACTCGGGTCGCCGCGGGTCGTAGAAGCGGCCCTGCAGGTCCGGCGGCAACCCGTCCCATTGCTGCATCGGCAGCAGCCAGTCGCTGATCTCGAACACGAAGTCGGCGAACTCGCTTCGACCTGTCTGCGTGAACAGGGACGCGCAGGCCTGGGCATGCCAGGGCACGAAGGCGGGGTTCCGGGCTCGATGGTGCCGTTCGCGGCAGCGGGCGAAGGCGGCCGCGCACCGCTCCAGCGTCGGAGCGCCGGTCAGGCCGCGCCGCGCGGCCTCGGCCCAGAACAGCAGCGCCTCGCCGGAGTAGAAGTTCCAGTTCTCCCCGTCGCGCTCCTGCGGAAAGAAGAAGGTGCGGAATCCGAGCTCGTCGTCCGCGAGCGAGCTCACGCCGGCCGACAGCATGCCGAGCTCGGTCGAGAACTCGTTCGCCCCCGGGCTCTCCAGGATGCACAACGCCGCGAGGGCCGCCGCCCCCAGCTTCGCCCCGGTGGATTCGACGATGGCGCCGCGCCCTCCGCCGAGGTTGCTGAAGTAGCGTCTCAGGTTGGCGCGCAGGTTGCGCCGGGCCGCCTCGCGTATCTCGGCGCTGCCGCGGAGCTCCCCGAGCCGCGCGAGAGACAGTGACCCGAGAAAGCGTCGAATGGCATTGTCGGCGGTGGAGACCACCCCCCGGCTGGGCCAGTACTTGTACGGCAACGCGCCTTCCGCCGACAGGTTGCGGAGCATCCACCGGCCGATGCCCCGGGCCAGATCGGCGACGCGGTCCTCCCCGGCCGACGGCGCCGGCGAAACGAGCGGCGCGCCACGAAACAGCTCGGTCGCGTCGTTGCCGTCGTCGCCCACGTCGAGCAGGTACTGTCGGGCGGAGAACGCGCGGACGCTGCCGTGGGCGGCGAACTCGGCGGCGGTTGCGTTTCGTTCGTCCAGAAAGCGTTCCAGGGTGCGTTCGAACCCCCGGTTGAACGCGACCGTCGACGTCGGTGCGACACGGAGGACCGGTCCTCGACAGGCGATCTCGATGCCGACAATCCCGCGGGCGCGCTCGCGAAACACCCGTGAGAAGTGACCCGGCTCGACCGGTCGGAAGTCGTGGGCGACGCAGACCTCGACGACGTCCCCGCTGCGCGCAGCCACCTGCCCCGGCAGGTCGTTCAGGGAGACGTCGGGCATCCAGCCCTCGTGCTTCGCGACGCCGTCTCGCCGAACGCAGAACCAGGTCGTCTCGGCGGGACGAGAATCGACTCTGCCCGGTCTCGTGCCGTTCATTCGACGTGCAACTCTTCCCCCGCGGCGTACCAGCCACGCCACTCGGTGGTTGGAGGCTGCAATCCGCGCCGTCGACCCCTACCTCTCATCCTGGAGGACAGCCTTTCCGGCCCGACGGGAGCCTGGGCGCCGCTGACGAGGATGCCGCGTCACGCAGGGGCTTTGCAGCATCAAGCGGTGATGCGCTTGGAGCGAGTCGAACCTTGGCGGCACGATCCGCAGCCGTGGCCTGTCGGCACGGCTCCGGGGCTGCCCGGTACGCGACCAAGACACAGTCAGTACCGGAACAGGTACTGGAACTTCGTGAAGAACGCCCGGTTGGTGCGCTGCAGGGCGGTGACCGACGGGAAGAGGTAGTCCGGCACCCCGTCGCCGTCGAGGTCGTCCCCGAGGATGAGGTCGCCCTGCCGATAGCGGTCGTCGTAGCCGATGTAGAAGACGGTCCCCGCGTTGACCCGGTAGCTCGCGAGCACGTTGAGGCCGACGGTGCCCTGCAGCGTGTTGAACTCCGCGATGTTCCGCAACGCCAGCCGGTCGCTGACCTGGTAGGTGCTCAGGGCGCGCAGGATAGTCACGTCGAAGACCAGCCGGTCGTCGCGCGGGTCGATGAGCCGGCTCGTGTTGAGGTCGATCTGCGACTGGAACCGCGGCACCGGCCGGATGGTGGCGAACATCCCGCCGCTGCCGCCGCGGCCGAGGAACGGGTTCTCCTGGTAGCGCACCTCGTCGCCGTACTGGAAGAACCCCCCGACGGAGAACTTCCGGCTGCTGCTGACGCGGCCGAAGGCGCGGTAGCTCTCCTTGTGGAAGTTCACGCCGAGATAGCGCTCCATGTCGCGGTTGACGCTCACGCTCGCGCTGATGTTGTTGGCGAACGTCGCGTTGAGGCTGGCGCGGAGGCTCTCGTCCTCGAGCACGTCGTCGAAGTTCCAGTTGCGGCCGTAGGTGACGCTCGGCCCCCAGTTGATCAACCAGCTCTCGGGCCAGAACCGGTAGCCGAGGGTCGTGACGTTCCGGCGCTGATCGGTCCGCCGCACGAAGCCGACATCGGTCCGGAAATCGGGCGAGAGGGTGTAGGTGCCGTTGAAGATGCTCCAGTGACGGCCGTTCAGCCGGTAGTTGACGTCGAACAGCCGGCCGCGGGAGTCGACGCCGTCGAGATCGCGGTTGTCGGTCTGGACCGCGCTGAACCCCAACGACTGGGTCTGGCCCAGCCGGAAGGCCCCGTCGGCCAGCACCATGCGGCTGGCGCTGCCCAGGAAGTCGCGGCTCGTCACCATCGCCCCGAGGTGCGACTCCGCGTAGAGGTCGTAGCGCGCCCGGCCCATCATCACGTTCGCGCCGGCGCTCGCGTCGGCCCCGGCGAGGCCCGCGACGGACCCCGCCGCCGCATCGTTCGCGGCGAGGAACCCGATCGACGTCCGCCCCACCTTGCCGGTGATCTTCGCGCCCCAGTCCGGATCGCGGATGGTCCGGGTGTGCACGAAGTTGATCGGCCCGAACACGTTGAAGATCTCCGCGCCCTCGAGGAAGAACGGCCGCAGCTCGGGGTAGAACAGGGCGAACCGCTGGTTGATCTCGATCTGCGGCCGGTCGGACTCGATCTGCGAGAAGTCGGGATTGAAGGTGAAGTCGGCGGTCAGGTTCGACGTGATGCCGTACTTGACGTTGACGCCTCCCTCCGGCTCCGCCCGCCCGGACACGAAGTCGCCGCCGGTGTCGAGGGAACCGAGCTGGATCGCGGTCGCGACCGGCATGATCTCCAGGTTGCGGCTCATCGAGAGGTCCGTCATCCCCTCGAGCAGCCCCATCTGGGGCAGGAAGCCGGCCACCCCGCGCGAGATCGGCGCCCACACGACGTTCTCGTCCTTGCCCCGTATCTCGCGGACGATCTGGAACCCCCAGCGATGCGGAACGTCCCGGTCGCGCCGCGGGTAGCGCAGGCTCTTGAACGGAATCGCCATCTCCGCCGTGAAGCCGTCGCCGACGATCTGCGCCCCGCTGTCGAACAGCGCGTCCCACGAGTCGTCGCCCCACGGAATGCCCCGGCCGCCGAACCCGCCGCCGCCACCGCCGCCCCGACCGCCACCACCGCCGCGACCGCGCGCGCTGATGATCTCGTCGCCCTGCACGCCGTAGCCGTTGACCGAGAAGGCGTAGGCCCGCTGCTGGTCGAGGAACGGGTCGAAGTAGACGGTGATGTTGTCGTCGCGGAACGCCTGATCGCGGTCGACCCGGTTGGCCCGCATGATGCCGGGATCCGCGTAGTGGGCGTGGAACGCGAGGTAGAGGTTCTGGCTGTCGTAGCTGATCCAGGCCTCGGTGGCCTCGGTGGCGGGCGCCCCGTCGAGCGGCTGCTGCTGGACGAAGCGGGTCACGCGCACCGCGTTGCGCCACACCAGGTCGTCGAGGCGCCCGTCGATGTCGGGCCGGACGTCGGTGCGGGTCGGGCGCAGCGTGGGACGTCCGGCCAGGATGCCGGCGGCGGCGAACCCCGACAGGGGCGGGTCCCCGCCTCCCGATTGCGGCGGCGCCCCCAGGGTCAGGCTGCCCGCGACGCCGGCCGGCGGCAGTGGCGACGGGCGCACGTCGGGCGGCGCGAAGCGCCCGCCGGCCGGTCCGCCGCGTTCGCCGGCCGAACCGCCAAATCCGGCGGTCGGTCCGCCGCGTTCGCCGGCCGAGCCGCCAAATCCGGCGGTCGGTCCCCCGCGTTCGCCGGCCGAGCCGCCAAGTCCGGCGGCCGGTTCGCCGCGCTCGCCGGCCGAGCCGCCGCGGCCGGCCAGAGGCGGCGACCCCCTGAACGCGTCGGACGCACGGTCGCGCCCCCGGTCTCCGACGAGGACCGGCGCGCTCGGCGCAGGCGGCGGGGCGCGACCGAACGCGCGGCTCCCGACGCTGTCTCCATCGTCACGGCCGAGCCCGTCTCCGAAGGAGCCAACGCGCCGCACGGCGTCACGGCCCCCCGTCGCGGACGCGAGCGCCGGCTCCAGCCCGTCCGCTCCTCGACGCGCTGCGACTCCAGCAGGGCGCCGGTCCGTCGCGGACGCGAGCGCCGGCTCCAGCCCGTCCGCCACCCGATCCTGAAGGGCGAAGAGATCGCCGACCGCGCCGTCGACCTTGACGCTGGCCGCGATGGCGCCGGTCGCGGTGTCGACGAGGCGGGCGGTGATGCGCATCCGATCGCCCAACCGCTGGTAGCCGCCGGTGACCAGCCAGGCCGCGCCGAGCCGACGGCCCGCCGCCCGCGCCTCCCGTTCGGCGTCCGCGCCGCGCGAGTCGAGGGCGGCCCCCGCCGCCTCGCGGCGCAGCACGTCGCGCGCGACGACCCTCACCCCGCCGAGCCGATCGAGGTCGGCCGACACCGTCTCCGCGATGCCCGTGCCGATCCAGTCGTCGGCCGGCTCCGCCGATATGTTCAGGAAGGGTACGACCGCCACGCCCTCGCCGCGCGGTGCGCTCCGGTCCGGGGCCGCAACGGCGCCGGGCGGCGCCGCCGGCTGGGCGCGCGACGCGCCCGGCGCCCCGGCCACGAGCCACACGAGCACGACGACCGGCAGCCGCGCCACCGCCCGCCGGACGACGACCCCGGTAAGGCGGACCTGCAAGATGCTGTCTCGGGCCTCTATCCGGTCAGACGCCGGACGCCGCGCCTCTGTTTACGCGTCAAGGGGGGATGTCCGCGTCTTACGCGTCAAGGGGGGATGTCCGCGTCGCCCGGACCGTCAGCCCGCGAGCGTCGTCCCGCGACGGCTGCCGAATGGCTAGGACGCAGACTCCTCGCTCTCGGGCGGACGGCCCCGGTATGCGACCACCAGCACCGTCACGTCGTCGTTCTGGGGCGCCCCCGCGGTGAACCTCTTCACGCTCGCGAGCAGGTGCTCCATCTGCGCCGGCGCCTCCCGGGCGGGGGCGCCGGCGATGCTCTCGAGGATGCGGGCGTCCTCGAACTCGTTCCCGTCCGGGTCGAGGGCCTCGGACACGCCGTCGGAGAACAGCACCAGGAAGTCGCCCGGCTCCATGGTGACCGACTCCTCGGCGAACGGCAGGCCGTCGAACAGCCCCATCGGCATGCCGCCGGTCTCCAGCCGGCGCACCGCGCCGCGCCCATCCACCAGGAACGGCGGGTTGTGCCCGCCGTTGCAGAACGTCAGGGTGCCGTCGGGGTCGAGCTGGGCATGGAACAGCGTGACGAAACGACCCTCGATGGCCCGCCGGACGAGGGCGGTGTTGAGCCGGGTCAGGGCATCGGCGGGACCCGACGCGACGGCGGTCTGCGCGGCCAGGCTGCCCTGGGTCAGCGCGCCGAGCAGCGCGGCCGGCGGCCCCTTGCCCGAGACGTCGCCGAGCGCGAACCCGAACCGCCCGTCCGGCAGATCGATGTACTCGAAGAAGTCTCCGCCGATGGACCGGCACGGCAGCATCTCGGCGACGGCGTCGAAGAACCGCCCGGTCCGGCTGCGGGTCGGCAGCAGGGCCTGCTGTATCTGCGCCGCCGTGGCCATCTCCTGGTCGAGCCGGGCCTTCTCCACCGCCGCCCGGTAGAGCCGCGCGTTGTCGATGGCCACCGCCGCCTCGGCGGCGAGGGCGTCGAGGGTCGCGCCGGTCTCGGGCGACAGCAGGTCGCCCTTCGTGCGGCTGTCGAGATAGAGCACGCCGATGCGCTTGTCGTCGGCCGCCGCCTCCGTCGACTCGACGTACCGCACCAGGCGCAAGGGCACGCAGAGGACGTTGCGGATGCCGAGGGCGACGGTGCCCACGTGCTGGTCGGCGAGGTCGCCGTCGAGGAGATCGGTCTCGATGCGCGCCTTCCCCGCGCGAAAGACCTCCTCCGGAATCTTGCGGCTGGTCTGGAACGTGTCCCCGGGCAGGGTGGCCTGATCGCGCGAGCGGCCCAGCTTGAACTCGAGCCGGTCGTCGTCGCCGGCCAGCATGATGAAGCCGCGCTCGGCCCGGCTGACGGAGATGGCCGAATCGACGACCATCGCCAGCACGTCGTCCAGCACCTTGCCGGAGCCCAGCGCCCTGAGCCCCTCCAGCAGCACCGCCACCTGGTGCATCTCGCCGACGGCGGCGCGCTCCGGGGGCGCGGCGCCCGGGCCGTCCTCTTCCGTCAGGAAGACGAACTCGGTTCCGTCGCCATGGCCGAGCCTGACCCGGTCGCCGTGGACGAGCCGATGCTCGGTGACGGCCTCGCCGTTGACGAAGGTGCCGTGGCGCGATCCGCGATCGCGGAGGCGGAAGCCGCCGTCGGCGGCGGCTATCTCGGCGTGGACGCGCGACACGTCGCCGCTCGTCAGGTGCAGGTCGCTGCCGATGCGCCGCCCGATGGTGAACGGGTCCTTGTCGAGCGGGACCACCCGCCGGCCGTGCTCGTCACCGACGTCGAGTCTGGGCAGGGCCATTCAACTCCTCGCATCAGGCGGGCGCCGCGCCCCCCGGGATCATGCTGCATGCGCCCGGCGGGGGCCCGGTCCGGTTCCCGGAACCGCTCCCGCCACGCGTCGCCGAACATCACCCAGCCGAGCAGCGCCAGAACGACGAACCCGAGCAGCACCGCCCACGGCCAACGCCGACGCCGGCCGAGCCGCGCCGGCTCCCGGCGGCGGCGGGCGGTCGCGGCGCCGCACCGGAAGCAGATGAGCGCCCTCTCGGCTATCTCGGTACCACAAGCTTCACAACGCATTGGAGAACGAGAATCCTGCCTTGCGGCGCCCGTCGCCGCCCCACCAACCCTGCTCGGGGTCCGCGTGGCTCCGCGCAGACCCTCGCCCGCCAATCGCCGCCCGCGGCTCCGCTCCGCGCCCGACCGACCCGCCCGGCGTCGGCGCCGTTTCCAGGCGCAGACTCCCGGCCCGGAGAGCGTCGCCTTCGGCTCCGCTCACCGCTCGACCAACCCTCCAGGAGTCTGCAACGCTCTACGGCGCAGACTCCTAGCGCGCAGGCTCCCCGGGGGGCGATTCCAGACGGCGAATCTGCCGCGACACCCGCGCCAGCTCGATCAGCGTACGCTCGAGCTCCTCGAGATACGAGGCCGCCGACATGCGCGGCCGGACCGCCTTCAGCTCGTGGACCGTCTCCTCGAGGACCGCCCGCCGCGCCATCAGCGACGCCACCGCCGGATCCGTCGACGGGGGAAGCGTGGCCGCGGGACCCGCGCCGACCTGGAGCCGGGCCGCCGCCTGCCCGTCCGGGCCCGGCTGCCCGGCTTCCCGGCCGACGCCGTCGCCATTGTCGTCGATCAGCGGACGCTCCGTCGCCAGCCGCCCCCGTCG
The DNA here is from genome assembly GCA_965261285.1 of Vicinamibacterales bacterium. Lineage (GTDB taxonomy): Bacteria > Acidobacteriota > Vicinamibacteria > Vicinamibacterales > UBA8438 > JAJEEA01. The sequence goes on from OZ253457.1 coordinate 3,347,421, forward strand.
CCGATACCACTCCCGCACGCCGAGGCTGGCGAACTCGAAGGCCTCGAGCACCGAGACGCGGCCGTCCTTGTCCTCGTCGGCGGCGGCGTCGGTCAGCGCGCCGACGAAGAACTCCGGGAACACCGTGTCGTAGCGCTGCGCGGCCGACTCGGTCGCGGTGACGATGGTGCGGCCCGGCCCCGACAACCGCCGGAGGAAGGGAAAGCTCGAGCTGCCGGTGTTGACGAGGACGAGCCGCCCCGGCAGCTCCCGCAGCCACCGGTCCCACTCGCGCGCCTCGAGGTCGGGGCCGACGAGGTTGAACTTCGCGTCGACGCCGTCGAAGGAACCGTGGCCGATCAGGACGACGTAGAGCACGGCGTCCTCGCCCATGCGGCCGGCCAGGCGGTCCAGGGCCTGCCGGACGCCGGCGCGCGACGCGCGCCCCACGCCGGGGCCGGGGGTCTCGGCGAGCACGATCAGGTGGTCGTCGTCGAACCGCGGCGAGCTGCGCAGGGCGGTGACGAGGGCGGCGCGCCACTGCGCGTGCTTCTCCTGAAACGCGGCCACGCCCGAGGCGCCGCTGACTACCAACGCGTACCGATCCTGCGCCGAAGAGGCGACCGGTACCGCGCCGGCCAGGACGACCGCGAGCAGCCCCGCGACGCCGCGGCGTCGGACCAGGCTCATCGCAGCCTCCAGGCGTAGTCGCGCTCCGCCACGTTCCGCATCCGCGACGCCGCGGCGCCGGACCCGGCTCATCGCAACCACCGGGAGTAGTCGCGCTCCGCTACGTTCCACATCCGCGGCGCCGCGACGCCGGGCCCCGCTCATCGCAGCCCCCACCGGCGCCGCAGGCCCCATTCCGTGGCGAGCAGGCCGACGATCAGGAGGAAGCCCCACACCGTGTCCCAGGCGTCGCGCAGGACCGGGGCGGGCGGCGGGCCGAGACCGGCCCGCACCGCGCCCGCGAGCCCATCCGCACCGCCGAGATCGAACGACCGGCCGCCGGTGGCCTCGGCGAGCCGCCGCAGCAGGCGCTCGTGGCGGCGGGGCTCGCTCAGCTCCGGGTCCGCTCCTCCCACCAGCACCGCGGCTTCCGCCGGCTCGAGGGTGCCGCCGGCGTGCTCGACGACCGCGGTCACCCGATGCGGGCCCCGTCCCCCCGGGGCGACCTCCACCGCGTAGCGACCCGGCTCTCCCGGCCGGGGCGACGCGGCATGCTCCCGTTCCTCGCCGTTCGGATCGCGAACGCGCACCCGCACGCGGGCGTCGGTGAGCGGCGCGAACCGGTCGTCGGCCGCCGCGACCTCGATGCGCAGAGCCTCGCCCGCGAACCGCCCGCCGTCGACCCGAAGCGCGGCACGATCGGGGGCGCCGCCCCCCAGCCAGCGCGCCGCCTGGCGCCAGAACCGCTCGTAGGTGGTGTCGGTCGAGGGGGCCAGCATCTGCCACCGCCAGGACGCCTCGCCCGCGAAGACCATGGCGCGGCCGCGCCCGAAGCGCTGCACCGCGACGACGGGCCGGGCCGTCGATTCGCCGGCCGCGACCGCGAGCACCGCCGCGCCGGGGCGGGGCGGCCCCAGGGGAACGACGCCTCCCAGCGCGGGCATCGCCGCCCAGCCCTCGACCGTCTCCCCGACCCCGCCGCCGAGGCGCATGACGGGATGACGTTCCCCGTTCGGGGTCGGGGCGATGCGCGCCGGCGCGCCGGCGGCCGCGCCGGTGCCGAGGACCCCCGCCCGCCCCTCTTCCCGCAGGGCCAGCGGCAGCAGGGGCTCGAGGGGCGTGGCCTGGAACCCGCGCCCCTCGAACGAGCGGGCGCCCATGACGAGCAGGCCGCCCCCCCGCTCGGACACGAACGCGGCGGTGTCCTCCATCTGGGCCGGGCGCAGCCGCGCCGGCTCGACGTTGCCCAGAATGACCGCGTCGTAGCGGAACAACGCCTCGCGCGTCGACGGGTACCCCCCGGCCAGCGCCTCGGCCCGGCCGGCCGCGCCCTGGACGTAGAACGTGCGCTCGCCGAGATCGTTGCGGCCCTTGTCGATCACCGCGTCGACGACCACCCCGGGGTCGGCGCGCAGGACGCGCTTCAGGAAGCTGTGCTCGTAGCCGGGCCCCCCTTCGACGAGCAGCACGCGCCGGGGCCGGGCGGGGGGCGGCACCAGCACGCTCCGGACGTTGTTCGCGGCCACCGGCTCGCGCTCGTCGACGGGAATCTCGACCGTGTACAGGGTCGCGCCCTCCCGCCCGGGCGACACCGGGACGACGGTCCGGGCGACGGCGCCGTCCCCCGGCGGGGTCACCGTCACCACCCGGACGACCCGGCCGTCCTCCAGCACCCGGACATCGAAGGGGTCCGCCCCGAACCCGTGGCCGACGGTGGAGAACGCGAGGTCGATCGCCGACCCCGCCGCGGCCGGCCGGCCTGCCGTCACGTCGAGCACCTCGCGGTCCCGGGCGGGCCGGCGAGCGCCCACGCCCACCGTGAAGACGGTCGGCCCGGCCGCCGGGTCGGGAACCCCGGCTCCGGTGTCGGCGCCGTCGGACACGAGCACGACGCCGGCCATCCGCCGCTCCGCGTAGCGGTCCTCGATCTCGCCGAGGGCGCCGGTGAGGTCGCTCCACCGGGCCTCGGGCCGCACCGTCTCGAGATCGAGGGGCTCGAGTCGCTCGCCGACGCCCCACAGGTCGATCTGCACGTGGCCGGCGAGGGCCGGCATCACCTCGTCCCGGAGCGCCGCCACCGCCGCATCGAGACGGCGCGCGCCGTCCACGTCGGCGATGCCCATGCTGCGCGACAGATCGAGCAGGATCGCGAGCACCGGGCGATCCGCGGTCGCGGGCTCCTCCCGCACCGGCCGGGCGAGCAGGAGGAGAATCAGCAGGAAGACGGCGAACCGGAGCCCCGTCAACGATGCCCGGCGCCACCGCGTCAGGGTCGCGAGCGGCCGCAGGTAGCCCCAACCGGCGGCGACGGCGAAGGCCGCGGCCAGCCCCAGGGTCACCCACCACGGCCAGGAGGCAGCGAGTCGCATCACGGGGCCGCCCGCGGGTCGGCGAGCGACCGGTAGTACTGCTCCACGAGGCGGCGATAGCGCTCCGGGACGGCATCGTCCGCTTCCTCCGCGTAGCGGTCCCGGAGCGCACGGTCCGACAGCTCCCGCGCGCGGTCCCTCTCGAAGCGCTGCAGGGCGGTGATCAGATCGCGGCGAAGCACCGTCCAGCGAGCGAAGTCCAGCCGCGCGGGGTCGGTGCCGGGCGCGGATCGGCTGCGCCACTGCCGCGCCCAGCGCTCGAGGTCGGCGACGAGGCCGGGACTCGCCTCGCCGAGGGCCCGGAGCAGATCGGGACGCTGCGCCAGCTCGGCCGCCGCCTCCTGTCCCGCGCCCGGCGACCCGCCGGCGCCCGGGCCGGATTGCTCCGACGCGTGGGCGTCGCGACGCCCCGACGCGCCCCCGTCCCCGTCCGGGGGCTCGCCAGCCGCACCGGCTTCGTTCCCGGGCCCGGAGTCAGGCGACGGCTCCCCGCCGGACGGGCGGTCACCCGAGAGCTCGCCGCCGGACGGGCGGTCACCCGAGGACTCCCCGCCGGACGGGCGGTCACCCGAGGGCTCGCCGGCGTCCACGGCGCGGCCCGCGTCGTCCGCCGCCGCCGACGCCCGCAGGAGATCGAGCAGCCGCCGGGCGGTCTCCAGCTCGGCCGCCAGCCGCTGCTCGGCCTCGTCCTCCCGCGAGCCCGGCGCTCCCGTCCCCTCGCCCGGACTCGCGCCCTGCAGCCGTTCCGCGAGCCGCCGCAGCGCATCCGCGGCCCGGTCCCCGTGCCCGCGCGCGGTTTCCGCGTCCTGCCGGCCCAGGCCGCTTCCGGCGCGCTGCATCTCCTCCGACGCCCGGCGCAGCTCCTCGCCGGCGGTGCCGGGCGACCCGTCCGACTCCCGGCGCAGCTCCTCGCCGGCGGCGCCGGGCGACCCGTCCGACGACGCGCCGGGCCGGCCGCCGAGCCGCTGCGCGAGGACCTCGAGCTCCGCCCGCAGCTCCTGCTGCTCGCGCCGCAGCCGCTCGAGCATCCGGCGCCGCTCGGCCTCCGTCTCCGTTTCCGCGGTCCGTTCGAGGTCGCGATTGATCCGCTCCTGCCGGCGGGCGAGCTCCCGCAGGCGGGCGAGCGCCTCGTCCTCCTCGCCCTCCTCGCCGTCCTCCGGTTCGCCGGGCTGCCGGCCGGTCTCGTAGCTGGTCTCCTGCTCGCGCCGCAGCTCCCGGTCGAACAGTTGCGAGAGGTCGAGCTGAGCCTGCTGGCCGGCCGACCCCGCCCCCGGCTGCATCGAGACCTGACGGCGCCGGACCGCCGCCTGCGCCGTCAGCAACTGGTTCAGCGCCTCGGTCTCGTGGGGTATCGCCGACGCCGTGTCCAACGCCTCGAGCGCCGCCTCGGCCGCGGTCATCGCCTCGACGGCGGCCCGCATCGCCCGGCCCTGCACGGCGGGGCCGTCATCGCCGGCGGCGCCGCGCCCGCGCCGCGCCGGCCCCCGCCCCATCGCGCCCATCGCGCCCGCCGCCGTGTCGCGCACGTCGCCCTGCACCTCCGCCACCGCCCGCACGTCGTCGTCGCTCCTGCCCTGCGCCTCCTGGTCGAGCCGCCACGTGGCCACCACGATCTGCTTCTGCAGCGCCACCAGCCGGCCGATCTCGGCCGCCTGCGGCCCCAGGCCCCCCTGGCTCAGCGCCTCCTCGAACTCGTTGTCGAACGGCCGGATCTCCAGGAAGTAGAGGTCGGAGCGCGCCTCGGTCGAGACCCCGCCGAGGCCGGAGTCGCGCGCCCGCGCGAAGTAGGTGACGACGTCGCCGGGCTCGACGGCGAGGTCCTCGACGAAGAACGTGCGGACCCCCGTCACCGCCGAGACCCCCTCGGGGACGTCGAACGGCAGCGTCCGCTCGGCCCGGCCGACGACCGTGTAGACGAGGTCCACGCGCTCGACGGCGTGGTCGTCGTCGGCCCGCACCTCGATGGTCACCTCCTCGAGCGGCGTGACCTCCCGGTCGCCGCCGGGTCGCAGCACCCGCACCGCCGGAGGGCGGTCGACGGTGGCGCGGACGAGGTAGTCGGCCGGGTCCCGGTTCGACAGTCCGTGGGCATCGACGACCCGCACCCGGTACCGGCCGTCGCCCTCGACGACGAGGGTCGCTGCGCGGCGGGCGTCGCCGGCGCCGGCCAGGTCCACCCGACGGCCGTCCGACAGCACCAGCGCCCCGTCGACGACCGGCTTGTCGGTGTGGACGACAAGCCTGGCGGCGGTGCCGGCAGGGGCGAACAGGTCGCCGCCGTCCTCCTCGGACCGCGGCGCGAGACCGGTGAAGGACGGGTAGACGTACTCGACGTCGATGCGCATGACCCGCGGCGGCGACAGCGCCTCGACGAGATAGTCCGGCGAGATGAACGCGGCCGCCCCCACCCGGTACCGGAAGCTGCGGGTCACCGACGGGAACTCCGCGACGTAGCCGTCGCCGGACGGCCGCATGCGGACGTCGCGCGGGGCCATGCCGTCGAGCACCGACAGGACGGGCGGGGTCCGGGCCGCCGCGCCTCCGCCGTCCTCGAACCGGGCGCGGACCCGGAGGGGCTGGCCGGCCACGAGGCGGAAGTCGCCGGGCTCCACCGCGAGCTCGGCGCCGGCCGGCGAGGCGTGCAACCAGGCGGTTCGGGCGATTCGGCCGAGGGGGGTGGACCCGAGGGCGACGACCGCGACGAGCGCGGCCAGGGCGAGCAGGCCCCGGGTGACGGCGCGACGCAGCCGCGCCGGCGTGACGACCCGGGCGAGGTCGGTTCGGCGAAGGCGCTCGGCGGCGTCGGCAACCACCAGCTCCTCGAAGCCGGTGGCGGGGCGGGCCGCGGCCAGGGCGGCGGCGCTGGCCACGCGGTCTTCCAGCTCGGGGCACCGCTCCTCGACGAGCCGCGCGACGCGCTCGTCCGACGGCGGGCGGCCGAGCCGCCACAGCACGAGGGCCGAGAACGCGAGCGCCGCCGCGAGCACGGCGGCCGCCGCCGCGAGCAACGGGACGTCCGGCGGCGCGAGGAGCAGCTCGGTCCCGATGACCGCGAGCAGGCCGACGCAGACGCCTCCGGCGACGCGGGCCAGACCCTGCAGCCACCGGGCGGCAAGCCAACGGCGCCGGACCCGGGTCAAGGCGATTCGGAGCTCCGCCCCGTGTCCGTCAGCCATGGCGCCAATTGTCTCACCCGCCCCCGGCGGCGGCAACCGCGCGCGGGCCGCGGGATCGCACCGCCGACGGCTACGGGGTCCGGGCGGCCAGCAGGCCTTCGGCGACGAGCACGAGGGCCATCCCGATCAGGAGGTAGCGCCAGAGACTCTGCGCCGCCTCTTCCGGAGGCGCTGTCTCCTCGAGGGGCGGCGCGTCGTCGCTCCCGGCCCCCGACCCCGGGTCAAGCCGGCCGACGGACGCCCGGAACGCCTCGTCGGTGAGAGGCTCGAACGCCGACTCCCGGGTATCGACGTTCAGCACGACGGGGCCCGCCTCGCCCGGCAGTCGCACCGGCCCGGGCTCGCCCGGGGCGCCCGGCGGGGCCGCGCCGACGACGAACTCCCGCGGCCGCGCCGGGCGGGCCGCCAGGTAGCCGACCATCTCGTGCACGAACGGCACGAACTCGGGCCGCCGGGGCAGGTCGTTGCCCTCTGTGCGCAGGTCCGAGGCGAAGACGAGGACGCGCCCGGCGCCGGCGGCATGCTCCACCAGCGCGGGGGCGCCGTCGGTGAACGAGAGGACCACGCCGCCGGTCTCGGCGTCGAGCCGCGCCGTCCGTGCGAACCGGGACCGCCCGAGCCGGCCGGCCAGCCCCCCGAGGGCGCGGACCAGCGGATGGCGGCGGTCCGCGGGCACTAGGGCCAAGGGCTCGGCGTGCACGCGGATCGCGGCAGGCCCCGGGTCGACCCCGCCGCCGAGCAGCCCCGCCCGCGCCGCCGCGGCGGCGGCCGGGCCGTCGACCGCGAGCAGCCCGCCCCCGCCCCGCACGAACCCCGCGAGCCCCTCGCGCCCGGCGCGGTCGAGGCCGCGGACCCCGGCCAGCACCGCCACCGCCGCCGGCGCCAGCAGGTCCGGCCGCCCGAGGTCGCCCGCGGGCGCCGCGGCGACGGTGAACCCGCCCGCCCCGACCCCGGGGGCGAGCGCCCGCTCCAGGTAGAGCTCGGGACGCCCCCTGCCGTCGGTGATCAGAAGCACCGCGGCCGAGGCCGCCGGCTCCAGCCGGCGGTAGCGGCGATCGTCGGCGGCATACCCCCGCGGGTCGGAGACCGCCGCCGCCACGACCCCCGACGCGGGCAGGACGACGGGGCGCCGGATGACGGATTCGCCGGACCCCACCCGGTGGACGCTCTCGTCGACGACCTCGCCGTCGACCTCGAGGGTGAGCCGGGTGCTCTCCGGATCGTCCCCCCATCGCCACAGCCGGACCGCCGTGCCCGACGGCTCCCGTTCGACGCCCACGACCGCGAGGTTCCCGGCGGGCGCGGCCACCCGCCTCGTCTCCACCTCGACCCGCGGCGAGAGGCGGCCGCCCCCCGCCTCCCAGCCCCCCGCCTGCAGGTCCGTCACCACCACCACCCGCCCGGGCCGGTCGCCGATCAGGGCCGAGGCGGCGGCCAGCCCGTCGCGGTAGCGGGTGGCGCGCGGGCGCGGCGACAGCCCGTCGACGGCCGCGTGGGCCCCGGCGCGCGCGAGGGCCAGCGGGGCCACCACCCGCGCGGCGTCGTCGAACGCCACCACCCCGACGAGCTGCCCGTCGGGGGCCGCGTCGACGGCCGCGTGGGCCAGCGCCCGCGCCTCGGCCGCCTGGCCGGGGGCGGAGACGCTGAAGGACGTGTCGACCAGCACCACCGTCGCGCCCTCCCCGATCCCTCCCGGGTCGGGGACGAACGGCCGGGCGAACGCCAGCGCGAGCAGCAGCAGGGCGGCGACCCGCAGAGCGAGGAGCAGCAGCTCGCGCAGGCGCTGCCGGCGGGTCTGCTCGACCCGCGCGCCCCGCAGCAGGCGCACGTCGCTGAACGGCACCCGCGGCAGCCGCTCGCGCCGCAGGAGGTGCAGGACGATGGGCACCGCGGCGGCCAGGGCCCCGAGCAGGAACGCCGGCGTGAGGAACGTCACTTCACCGCCTCCGCCCGCGCGCCGCGAGGAACGCGAGGAGGGCCGCGTCCAGGGAACGGTCGGTCCGCAGCAGGTGGTGGTCGACGTCGGCGGGGCGGAGCGCGTCGCGGTAGCGCGCGACGAGGCCCTCGATCTCCGCGAGGTAGCGCCGGCGCGCCCGGGCCGGCACCACCGGCACCTCGTCGGCCGACTCCAGATCGTGGAACCTCGCCGTCTCCTCGAACGGAAACGTCAGCTCGGCCGGATCGAGGACCTGGAACACCAGGACGTCCGATCCCCGGAACCGCAGGTGCTTCAGCCCCTCGATGATGCCCGCGGGGTCGTCGAGGAGGTCCGAGACCAGCACCACGAGGCCGCGGCGCCGCATTCGCGCCGCGAGGCGGTGGAGGGGCATGGCCACGTCCGACCGCGCCCCCGCCTCGGCCCGGCTCAGCCGCGCGAGGATCCGGCGCAGATGACCGCTCCGGGCCCCGGCGGGCAGCGCGTCGACCACCTCGTGGTCGAAGAGGGTGAGGGCGACCGCGTCCCGCTGGCGGTGCATCAGGTAGGCGAGAGCGGCGAGCACGAAGCACCCGTACCGGAGCTTGCTGACGGCGTGGGAGTTGTAGGCCATCGACGCGCTGACGTCGAGCAGGAGGTGGCACTCGAGGTTCGTCTCCTCCTCGAACTTCTTGACGTAGTAGCGGTCGCGGCGGGCGGCGAGCTTCCAGTCGATGGTGGTCGTGTCGTCGCCCGGCACGTACGGGCGGAACTCGCTGAACTCGACGCTGAACCCCTTGAACGGGCTGCGGTGGAGGCCCACCAGGAACCCCTCGACGACGGCGCGGGCAATCATCTCGAGCGACCCGATGCGGGCCACCACGGCGGGGTCGAGCAGCGACAGCTCGGAGGACGCCGCGCTGGGCATGGCCGCGCTCACATCCCGCTGGCCGGCGCGGGCACGGTCTCGAGCAGACGGTCGACGACGTCGTCGGCGTCGACGCCGTCCGACTCGGCGTAGAAGTTGGTGACGATGCGGTGCCTGAGGATGGGATGGGCGAGGGCCCGCACGTCGGCCACCGAGACGTGGTAGCGCCCGCGCACCAGGGCCCGGGCCTTGCCGCCGAGGACGAGGGCCTGGGACGCCCGCAGGCTCGCCCCCCACCGGACCCACTTCTCGACGAAGGGCGGCGCGTTGGGCTGCCCGGGGCGGGACGCGTCGACGAGCCGGACCGCGTAGCGCGCCACCTCCTCGGCCACCGGCACCCGCCGCACGAGATGCTGCACGGCGAGGATGTCGTCCCCGTTCAGCACCCGCTCCAGCCGGGGCTCCTCGTCGCCGGTGGTCGCGGTCACCACGCTCACCTCGTCGTCCTCCGACAGATAGCGGATGACCACGTTGAACATGAAGCGGTCGAGCTGCGCCTCGGGGAGCGGATAGGTGCCCTCGAGCTCGATCGGGTTCTGGGTGGCGAGGACGAAGAACGGGCGCTGCAGCGGATAGCTGTGCCCCGCCACCGTCACGTGGTGCTCCTGCATCGCCTCGAGCAGCGCCGCCTGCGTCTTGGGCGGCGTGCGGTTGATCTCGTCGGCGAGGACGATCTGCGCGAAGATGGGACCCTCGCTGAACGTCAGGGTGCGATGGCCGCCCGACTCGTCGAGGATCTCGGTGCCGGTGATGTCGGCCGGCATCAGGTCCGGCGTGAACTGGATGCGCTTGAACGGCAGGTCGAGGATGTCGGCGAGGGCCTTGATGAGCCGGGTCTTGGCGAGCCCCGGCACCCCCGTGATCAGGCAGTGCCCGCCGGTGAACAGCGCGGTCAGCACGAGGTCGATGGCCTCGTCCTGGCCGACGATCACGCGCCGGAGCTCTCCCAGGATGCGCTCGCGGCTGCGCGCGAGGTCCCGCGCCCCGGCCGCCGCCGCCTCGGCCGCGGCGGAGAGGCCGGCCGGCGGAGCGGGAGAGGTCCCGACGCCGTCGAGGTCTTCCGTCGACACGTCAGCCATGCGCCCGGAACGGCGCCGCCTCGATGGCGGCATCCCGTGGAGACCCGCGTCGCACCCGGATCGGCGAAGCGCCTTCCGGGCGGGCCCCAAGGAGGGAGCATGCCCGGCCGATGGGACCGAGGCGCGGCGCCGTCAGGCGGGATGCGCCGCCCGTCGAATGCCGCGGGGAACGGGACATCGTGTCAGTGGGTGAGCGCATAGACGACCTCGTTGATCATCATGCGGTAGGCCCGGGCGGTGTACTGGATGTAGCCGGGGTAGTCCTCCGCGTTCGACCACTCCCAGCCGTCGCCCATGTCGGTGTTGAAATTGAGGAGGACCATGGCGCGGCCGTCGTCGTCGAGAATCGCGTGCAGCCCCGCCTCGACGCCCCCCTTCTCCCAGGTGACCCCGTTGAAGAACGACCCGAGCCCCGGGATCTGCGGATACTCGGTCAGCCGGTAGAAGGCGCTGAACACGGGGTGGTCGAGAGGGAGCTTCACGATCTCCCGCGCCGGGAACACCCGCCGGAGCTCCTTCTGCACGGTGCCGAACTCGACCGGCCCGTGGAAGTCGTCGAAGGTCGCGGTGCCCCCCCGCAGCAGGAACTCCCGCAGCACCCCGACCTCCTCGGGCTTCAGCCGCAGGTTCCCGGGCTCGACGAAGTAGATCCAGGGGTACTCCCACAGCCGCTCGTCCGCGAGGGTGAGCACCACCGGGTCCTTGACCCGGATCGAGGTGACCCGCCCGAGCCGCCGCGACAGGTTCTGCTCGGCCGCGGGACCGTCGATGGCCCAGGGATCGCTCCAGTACCGCGCCCGGAAGGCCCGCAACTGCTCTTCCCACGAGCTGTAGCGGATGCGCACGAAGGTCCACTCCAGGCCGTCGAGCTGGGGCGTCGGCGGCGCCGCGTCGATGTCGGTGATGACCGCGCCCGGCGGCTGGGCGGCGGCCGGAGCCCCGCCCGCGAGAGTCAGGCCGGCCAGGAGCAGCGCCGGGAGTTCGCGCCGCAGAACGGCGGAGCCCGTCGTCACAGGCCGGCCTCCACGATGTCCAGCAGCATCTCCTGGGCCCGCTCGTAGGTCGGGGCGATCTCGAGGGCGGCGATGACCTGCCGCCTCGCGGCGTCCATGTCGCCGGCGGCCAGGTGGCTGTTCGCGAGATCGACGTGGGCCGACACCCGATCGATGGGCCCCGCCGCGAGCGCGATCGAGAACTCCCGCACCGCGGTCGCGGTGTCGCCGGCGGCCATCGCGAGGCGGCCGAGCGACTGGTGGGGCTCGGCGTCGAACGGGTCCAGCGCCGCGACGAGCCCGTAGGCGCGGCGCCGGAGGCGGTCGTCGCCCGCCTCCTCGGCGAGCACCGCGAGCTGCCGGGCCGCCCCGAGGGCGCGATGGTCGTGCTCGAGATGGGCCTCGAGATGAGCCATCGCCCGTTCCCGGTCCTCCTGCTCCAGGGCGATGGCGGCCAGCGGCAGGTGGGCGCTGCCGTCGCCGGTGGCCATCGGCGCGAGCGCCGCGGCCGTCTCGAACGCGGCCCGCGCCCCCTCGGCGTCGCCGTCCGCCCACAGGGCGTGGCCCAGCGACATCTGGACCGGGTAGCTCCCCGGATGCTCCTCGCCCAGCTCGCGCAGGTGGTCGAGTCGGGCCTCCCCCTCCAGCTCCCGGCCCGGCGGCGGGCTCACCGGTTGGTCGGGGTCGCCCCGCCGCCCCAGGAGCACGCCCTCGGGCGACGAGCTCGGCTGCTCCGGGTTCTCCATCGCCCGCCGCAACGCGCCGAACCGCACCTCGAGGAAGGCGTCGAACGACGCCTGCAGCGTGTCGAAGTCGAGCCCGACCCGGTCGAGGGCCGCCTCGGTGTCGAGGCCGTCGCCGTAGGCCCGCAGGAGGTCGTAGATGGTCGACTCGCCGTACTCGTCGATCATGTGCTCGACGAGCACCGAGGCCTGGAAGTAGGAGATGGAGATGGTCTCGGGCCGCGAGAAGCCGCCGTTCAGGTCGCGCAGCGACAGCACGTCGCCCCGGTTGAGGTTGGTCGCGAACTCGAGGTCCTGATCGCGGGCCCAGTCGGCGCGCGCCCGCTTCTCCTCGTAGGTCGAGAGCCCCTCGGTCAGCCACCGCGGCACCCGCTGGTTCGACATCTGGAGGGCGATGACGTGGGCCATCTCGTGCCACAGCGTCGACTCCCAGTTGAAATCGCCGGGGCTGCGCGCCCGGGGCGAGTCGAGGGTCACCACCCTGCCGAAGCAGGCCCCGAGCGCCCCGATCATGCCGGGCAGGCCCAGCGTCCGCACCGCGAAGTGGTCGTGCTGCGGGAACATCTCGATCAGGATCGGCACCTCCGGCTCCATGCCGTATCGGGCCGAGAGCTCGTCGAGGGCCCGCTGGCCGATCTCGATCACGTAGTCCTTCAGCACCGGCGCCTCGTCGGGATGGAGCCGGACGATGAGGTCGCCCTCCTCGAACGTCTCGAACCCGTCGAGGGTGTCGAGCATCTCCAGCAGGTTGAACGTGATGACGTCGTAGGGGTCCTCCCCGAACGACCGCTCCAGGGCCAGCCGCGCCCCCGCCTCGTCGCCGGTGCGGAGCAGGTGCATGCCCAGCTCGGCGTAGGCGCGCGTGTTGGCCGGATCGATGGCCAGGCCCCGGCGCACCAGGGCCGCCGCCTCCTCGAATCGGTAGTTGCGGGCGGTGAGGTTGCCGGCGACCCGATAGACCTCGCCGTGGGTCGGGTTGAACTCGAGAACGCGTTGCACCTCCGCCTCGAAGTCGTCCAGCCGGTCCTCGACGTAGGCGACGGCAGCCCGCAGCGACCGCGCCTCGAGGCTCCGGTCGTTGATGGCGAAGGCGCGCTCGAGCGACGCGCGGCCCGCCTCGTGGTCGCGGTCATCGAAGCTGCGCTGGGCGAGGAACAGGTGCGCGTCCAGGTAGTCGGGGTCGACCTCGACGGCCCGGCTCGCCGAGGCGCTCGCGGCCGGGGGGTTCGTGTCGGCGAGGGCGCGGGCCATCCCCAGCAGGGCCGGCGCCCACTCCTCGTCGATCTCCAGTGCCGCGATGTACGACTGCGAGGCCTCCGCCTGGTCGTACTTCTCGCCGAAGAGATCTCCCCAGAGGGTTTGGATGGCGGGGTCGTCGGGGGCGATGCCGGCCGCGTTCCGCAACAGCGCGTTGGCCTGACGGTAACGGCCGAGGGCCCGGGCGGCCCGGGCCGCCCGGTACAGGTCGACGGCGTCCGGCGAGCGCTGCAGCCGGTCGACGAGCACCCGGAACCGGGCCGCCGCCTCGTCGCGCCGGCCCAGGTACTGCTGCAGCAGCGCCAGCTCGAGCCCCGCCGCGCTGACGGGGTTCGCTTCCGCGACCGGGGCGAGCCGCTCCTCGGCCGCCTCGTACTCGCCGCGCAGGACGTCGAGCCGCGCCAGCAGCGCCGCCGCCGACGGGTCGGCCGCGTCCCGCTCCTCCGCCAGGGCCCGCGCCGCGTCGTAGTCGCCGTGGGCCAGCGCGCGGGTCGACGCGCGGTGAAACTCGTCCTCCTCGGCCCGCGTGTACCGCTCCTGGGCCGCCGCCGCGGCCGGCCACAGACACGCGACGCCGAGCGCAACCGCGGCGCAGAGCACACCGAAGCCTGGACGTCTGCTCGTCACACTGCCTCTCCCCTGTGCATCGGGTCGTGAACGGTCCGATTATATCCGGGTCCGTGAGCCGCGGCCGTGGGACGCTGGCAATCGAGGTCTTCTCACTCCAGCGCCAGCACCGCGGCGCGAAGCTCCGTCACGTGCACCGCCCGGATCGGGGTCGACGACGACGCCGACGCGTCCGCCCAGCGCGGGGCCGCACGTCCCGCCGCCGCGAACGCCTCGGCCAGCGCCGACCGCAGCTCCGTCAGGTGCACGAGCCTGACCGGCGTCACCCCCGCCAGCAGGACCGGGTCCGTCCAGCCGAATGGCGCCAGACCCGCCTCACCCCGAAGGACGTCGATGCGCACCCGCAACTCCGTGAAGTGGACGGCCCTGACCGGCGTCACCCCGGGCACGATGGGGTCGTCGGTGAAACGGCGCGCCCCGGCCGGGCCCACCGTCGCCGTGAACGTCTGCGTCGCCGTCCCGTTGGAGCCCCCCGCGTCCGTGGCCGTCACCGTCAACGTCGCCGTGCCCTCCCCCGTCGGCGTCACCGTCACCGTGCTGCCGAGAACCGCCACCGCGGCCACGGTCGGCACCGAGGAGGCCGCCCCGTAGGTCAGCCGATCGCCGTCCGGGTCCCGGAACGCGCCTCGCACCGCTACCGCCACCGCCGCGCCATCGACCCCAAGCGTCAGCGGCGGCAGCGCCCCCACCGCCTCTGGCGGCCGGTTCCCGGGGGAGCTCACCGTCACCGAGAACGACTGCGCGGCACTCAGGCCGCCGCGGTCGGTCGCCGTCACCGAGATCGTCGCCTTGCCGAGACCCACCGCCGTCACCGTCACACGCGCACCCGCTGCCAACACGGTCGCCACGTGAGGCGCCGACGACGAGACCGCGTAGGTCAGGGCGTCGCCGTCGGGGTCGACGAACGTCTGCGACACGTTTACGGCGAGCGTGTCGCGCAGGGGCAGTTCGCGGTCCGGCAAGTTCCCCGTCGCTGTCGGCGGCCGGTTGGCGCCGGGGCGGTCCCGCCAACTCGCCACTGCAGGACCCGTCGCGTCGAGCACGGCTGCCGCGTCGGATGGGCCGTCGACGCCCACCGATTCGGCGTCGGCGGGTACGCCCAGCGGTTCGCCGGCCCGAGTCTGCTGCGGGTTGGAGTACTGGAACACATGCCCGCAGCGTACGCCGTTGTCGCTGCACTGCGTAACGTAGGCCATGATCGTGACCCAGTGACTGTCCGGCGAGGCACCCACGTCGAACGCCTGCTGGTTCACGTAGCCGTAGCCGGGATACGACGACAATCCCCACCCTCGTCTAGGACCCACATGGAGTTCCGCGTACCGGTCGTGGCCCAGTCCCAAGTTGTGTCCCAGCTCGTGCGCGAAGACGCGGCCACCGGCCCTCCGTGTGGTCATGGCGAAGGGAGTTTTTCTGAAGGCCACGCCGCCCACGTCCGACTCTTCGACGATCAGGTGCGCCAAGTCCGCCCCGACCCGATTTCGCATGTCGTGGATGCTGTCCATGTAGCCGTCAGCCGGATCGCGGAAACGCCTAGCGTCGGTTTCGCTCTCGCCTGTCTCTTCGTACTCCACCGCCTCGCTGGCCACCAGTGCGAGGCGGTAGCTCAACCGGGCTGCTTCGTACGCCCGGTTGGTCTCGGCCACCATGAGGTCAATCGCTGCCTCGACCGCGCGGGGTCCACCGGCGGCGTCTCGAGCCGCGGGCGTATAGAAGACCGCCACGTCTATCGTCTCGGGCGCCGACCCGCACTGCGCCCCCAGGAAATCGACCGGCCACGACAGCCAAGTGAAAGGTACACAGGCGCGCGTGGCGAAGATGTCGATCTCGTCGAGATGCGAGAGGTTCAATCTCGATGGCAGCGGTCCCGAAATGCCCCAGTTGTAGGAGAGGTCCAGCAGCCGAAGGTCCGGCAGGGTCTCCAGCCAGATCGGGAGCGGCCCGGTCACGTTGGCGTGAAACAGTCGCAGTCTTGAGAGGTTAGACAAGTTGCTCCACGCTTCCGGGATCGGCCCCGCCGTCCAGTCGTTGCGGCCGAGATCCAGCCCGTTGAGGCCGGTGAGCCGCCCCAGCACCGCCGGAAGCGGCCCGGTCAACCGGTTGCGGCCTAGATTCAGCCAGTGGAGGCTGGTCAAGTTCCCCAGCGCGGCCGGGACTGGCCCGGTCAGTCCGTTTCCGCCGAGATCCAGATCCCGGACGTTGGTCAAATTGCCCAGCGCGGCCGGGATCAGACCGGTCAGGTCGTGGCCCGACAGGTTCAGCCGTTCGAGGCCGGTCAGGTTTCCGAACTCGACCGGTATAGCTCCGGCTAGGCCGTCGTCCGAGGAGTCCTTGGGGTCGCTCTCGCCGTGCCGCAGCATCAGCTCCTCGAGATTGACCAAGTTCCCCAGCTCGGCTGGGATCGGGCCGGAGAACTGGTTTCCGCTAAGGTCTAGAAACCTGAGGTTGGTCAGGTCCTCCAGCACAGCCGGCAGTGGCCCGGCCAAGTCGTTCTCCGCGAGCGAGAGCCCGTCGACCCTGCCGTCCGCGTCGGTAGTCACTCCGTACCACGTGTACAGCGGCTCGTCGGACTTCCAGTTCGTGTCGTCCGTCCAGTTCGAGCCCCCGGTAGTGTCGTAGAACGCCGCCAGCGTTTCACGGTCGCCCGCGTGCTCTTCACACGAGGAAGCCCGGAACGTCCCTCCTCGCGCCTCGATCTCCTCCCGCCAAGCCCGGAACGCGTCATCGGACGGAACGCAGACCGCGTTCCCGGACGCATCGAAGAAGTCGAGGTTCCTCAGATTCGTCAGAGCCGTCGGAGTCTCGCCGGTCAGAGCGTTGGTTCGGAGATCCAGATGCCGGAGGTCGCCCAGGCGGCCCAGCGCGGCGGGGATCGGCCCGTTCCGGTTGGCCTCCCAGAGCGACAGCCGTTCAAGACGGGGCAGGTTGCCCACCCACGCCGGGATGGGGCCGGCCGCGAAATCGTTGCCGCCCAAGTAGAGACCCCGAAGGGCTGCGAGACCGCCCAGGTCCGGCATCGCCCCGGTCAGGTGGTTGCGGTCGAGGCTCAGCCAGTCGAGGTTCGTGAGGCGGCCCAGAGCGGCCGGGACCGCTCCGCTCAAGTGGTTGCGCCGGAGTGACAGATCGACGAGATGGGCCAGATCGCCCAGCGACACCGGCATCCGGCCGGTCAACCCGTTGCCGTCAAGATGCAGCCGACTGACCCGACCATCCGCGTCCGTCGTCACCCCGTGCCACTCGCGCAGCGGCGCCTCCGTCTTCCAGTTCGTATTGTCCGTCCAGTTAGGACCCCCGGTCCCGTCGTAGAGCGCCGCCAGCACTGCCCGGTCGCCCGCGTGGTCGTCGCAGGAAGTAGCGGCGAACCTCCCCCCGCGGGCCTCGATCCCCGCCTTCCACCGCTGAAACGCGGGATCGGATGGAACGCAGACGTCGGTCTGCGACACGTCGAACGTCACGAGCTCGTCGAGGTTCGTCAGGGCCGCCGGGATCGGTCCGGTCAGGCCGTTGTCGCGGAGATTCAGATCCCGAAGATTGCCGAGACGACCCAGTTCCGGCGGCAGCGGTCCCGTCAGGTCGTTGTGCCCGAGATGCACCCAGCGGAGGTTGGTCAGGCTCCCCAGCCAGCCCGGTAGCGGTCCCGTCCGGTTGGCGCTCCCAAGCGTCAGCTCTTCGAGATTGGACAGCCGGCTCAGCCACGATGGGATCGGCCCCGCCGTCAGATCGTTGCCGCCAAGGTCCAGTTGACGGAGGCTGGTCAGGTTGCCCAGGCGGTCCGGCAGCGGTCCGGTGCGGTTGGTCTCCCGGAGCACGAGCCGTTCGAGGTTGGTGAGATCACCCAGCCACAACGGGATCGGCCCCGCCGTCAGGTCGTTGTCGCCGAGGTGCAGTTGGCGGAGGTTCTTCAAGCGGTTCAGCGCAGTCGGGATCGGGCCGGTTCGCTTCGTCCGCTGGAGATGCAGCCGTTCGAGGTTGGTGAGGCCGCCCAGCCACGATGGAATGGGTCCCGCCGTGAGGTCGTTGTCGTTCAGGTACAAGCCTCGGAGGTTGGCCAGACGGCCCAGTTCGGCCGGCAGCGGCCCGGTCAGGTCGTTGCGTCCCAGATTCAGCCACTGAAGTCCAGGCAGATTCCCCAGCCAGGGCGGGATCGAGCCCGTCCGGTTGGTCCGCCGGAGTGACAGAGACTCGAGGTCGACCAACTCGCGCACCCATCGGGGGATGGGCCCTGCCGTCAAGTCGTTGCCGTCGAGGGAGAGCGAGCGGAGGTTGGTCAGGCGGCCCAACGCCGGGGGAATCGGTCCGGTTCGGTTGGTCTCCCAGAGCTCGAGCCGTTCGAGTCGGTCGAGATCTCCCAACCAGGACGGCACCGGCCCCGCGTCGAAGTCGTTGCGCGCGAGATACAACCCGCGGAGGTTGGCGAGACGGCCCAGCCCGGCCGGAATGGACCCGGTCAGATCGTTGCGGTCCAGACGCAGCCAGTCCAGGTTGGTCAAGCGGCCCAGCGCGGCCGGGATGGACCCGGTCAGGCGGTTCTCCCGTAGCGACAACTCCTCGAGACGGGCCAGGTCGCCCAATGCGCCCGGGATCGGACCGGTCAGCCCGTTGCGATCGAGACGCAGCCGCGTGACGCGGCCGTCGTCGTCGGTCCTCACCCCGTGCCACTCGCCGAGCGGCGACGCCGTCTTCCAGTTCGTGCGGTTCGCCCAACTCGGACCGCCCGTCGCGTCGTAGAGTGCCTCGAGGGCGACCCGGTCCGTCGCGGCGCTCCCCTGGGCGGCGGCATCGGCAGTCGAGCCTGCCCAGAGAGCACCCACGGCAAGCAGCAGCGACGACAATCTGCGGCAGCAGCGGCGTCCGGTCATGTCGGGAGCGCCGGCCGCGAGACCTGGACGAGCCGGGCGGGCGCGTTGAAGCCGGGCAGCGAGAACGTCATCTTGCGCAGGTCGCCGCGAACCCCGTGAACATGTGCTGGCCGGTCCCGGCGGTGAAGGTCACGCCGCCGTCCCCCGCCGCGCGTCCCGGTGTGCCGGCGACGTTACGCAGCCGGCTCACGTAGGACGGTGCCCGAGACAGCCGAGCGATCTTCTCAGCGCGACGCCACCACTATAAGCGATTTCGGGTCACATTCTGAGTGACCCCATAGCCAAGCAGTTGTATTCAAGTGACTTCCGGCGGCGCTCGCGCTACGCCCACACTGGACCGAGGACGGTCGAGGTGAGGAGGCGTCGCGACGCGGCGAAGGCGAATCGAGGCGTTGGGGGAGCGCTGCAAGGACGCGACGGCGCCCCCGGACCCCTCACAGGAAGGCGATCGACTGGTGCGAGGGAATCTCGAAGCGGCGGCGGCACCGGGGGCAGGAGAGCATGTCGTCGACGCGCACCATGTAGTCGCGGAG
This sequence comes from Vicinamibacterales bacterium, assembly GCA_965261285.1. Taxonomy (GTDB): domain Bacteria; phylum Acidobacteriota; class Vicinamibacteria; order Vicinamibacterales; family UBA8438; genus JAJEEA01. The sequence continues at coordinate 3,366,544 of OZ253457.1, forward strand.
CTTGCGGTGCATCTCGCGGTCCTCGGCGTCGGCCCCCCGCGGCGGGCGGTCCTTCTTGAGGCGCCGGATCCAGCGCACCTGGTACTCGGCCCGGTGCCGGCACTTGGGGCAGGTGAAGGTGGCCGGCTTCCGCTCCTCGCGTTCGTTGAAGAAGTCGCGCTCGTGGCGTGCCATGGTGACGATGGCCGGGGCCGGACCGGGAACGCCGGCGCCCGCGGTCCGCGTGCGCCCCGGCGACGGCTCAGGCGTCCTTGATGCAGGTGACGAGAGACCAGATGCGGGGAATGTTGACCTTCTCGATCGACACCGGCTCGAGGCCGGCCTGGGCCAGGAACGCGGGCAGATCCAGATCCGCCTTGAATCCGAGGTGCACGGTGACGGGAGAGATCCACCGCTCGATCTTCGCCCCGAGCCGGCTCCGGCTCATGAAGTGGTTGAGGAACACGAACCGGCCGCCGGGCCGGCAGACCCGCCGCATCTCGTGCACGGTCTTGATGGGATCGGAGACGACGCTGATGGTGTACGGCGCGTAGACGACGTCGAACGCGTCGTCCGGAAACGTCAGCGCCTCGGCGTCCATCTGCAGCAGCCGGACGTTGGTCCGGCGGCGCCGGGCGATGCGCCGCTCCGCCTTCTCGAGCATCGACGCCGACAGGTCGATGCCGGTGACGTGGCAGTCGCGCGGATAGAGCACCGCGTTGATGCCGGTGCCGACCCCGACCTCGAGCACCCGGTCGCCGGGCGAGATGCCGAGGCGCCCAATCGACTCCAGCCGCCCCGCGTGAAGGGTCGGGCCGAAGGTGAAGTCGTACACCGAGGCGATCTTCTCGTAGACCTCCTCGACGAAGTCGGTCTCGACGGACGCGACGGAGAGCGTGCGGGTGGCGGCGTCGGGAGGCGTGACCGCCTTCTTGGGCTCCGACTCCTGCATCTGTACGGACATGCAATCGCGCTCCGCGTGGCGGTCGAGCGGACAGCCTCGAGGGGCAACCGTGCGGCGTCGACCCGCCGTCGCTCCCGAGACGACAACCGTGCGACTATACCGTTTCGCCGACGTGACGGCAAGGAGAGAAACGGGGCGGGACGGGCCGGAGGCCGAGGCGAAGCGGCGCCAGCCCGGTCGCTAACTCATTTGCTGCCAAGGCTTTGGCCGTCATCACGCGGTTTGACAGGCGACCGCCGACGCCGGTATAGTGGCCTGAGCCGGTCGTTTGCGGCGCCCCGCGGCGCCGGCCGGCTCCCCCCGCCCGACCATGCCCGAGGAAGTCAGGTTCCTCACGCCCGAGCGGGCGTTGCTGACCACCCTGGTGGTCAAGATCGCGGTGGCGGCGACGCTCGCCACCATGCTGGTCCGGTTCGGCCAGTTCCGCCGGATTCTCCTCACCGAGAAGCGCGCGTGGCGCGAGCGGCTGACGTTCGCATTCGCGTTCGGCATCCCCGTCAGCATCGGGGTCATCTCGCGGCTGCTGCTCGACTACGCGGCGGCCGACCTGTCCCTCGCCGGCTCGTTCCTCGCGGGGCTCATCGCCGGCCCCTACGCGGGGGCGATCGTCGGGGGCCTCGTCGGGCTCCCGGCCCTGCTGGCCGGCGAGTGGATCGCGATCATCCTCATGGTCGGCTGCGGATTCGCCGGCGGCGGGCTGCGCGAGCTGTCCCCCAAGGAGGCGATCTGGCACGTGAGCCCGCTGCTGGTGACGGCCCTGCGGCGGCACACGTGGCGGCTCGCGGGCCGGTTCCGCGTCGACTGGCAGTTCACGCTGATGGCGGGGCCGGTCTCCCTCGAGCTGCTCCGGCAGGCGCTCACCGACCGGTTCGGCGCTCAGCGGCTCTTCGCCCTCGAGCCGGCGAGCGTCTGGCTGATGGCGGTCGTCGTGCTGACCACGGTCATGTCGGTGGCCATCCCCATCAAGATCTGGAACACCGCGCGCATCGAGCACCGGCTGCAGGAGCAGGAGAAGCTGCTCATGCAGGCCCGGGTCGAGGCCCTCGCGAGCCAGATCAACCCCCACTTCCTGTTCAACACGCTGACGTCCATCTCGTACCTGATCCGCTCTCAGCCCGAGACCGCGCGCATGCTGATCGGCAAGCTCTCGGGGCTGTTGCGCCGGCTGCTGCGGAGCCAGGAGCATTTCGTCACCCTGCGGGAGGAGATCGAGTCGATCGACGAGTACCTCGACATCGAGACGGTCCGCTTCGGCGAGACGCTGGTCGTCGAGAAGCGCATCGCCCCCGAGACCCTCGACCAACTGGTGCCCAGCATGCTGCTGCAGCCCCTGGTGGAGAACTCCATCAAGCACGGCATCTCGCGCAAGGTCGGCGGCGGCCGCGTCACCATCTCGAGCGGGCGCGTCCGCGGCCACACCGTGATCGAGGTCGTCGACGACGGCCTGGGCATGGTGACCGAGGCCCCCGACCCCGGCGGGCGGCGCGGCATCGGCCTGAAGAACGTGGACGAGCGCCTCCGGGTCATCTACGGCGCCAACTATCATCTGAAGCTGCACAGCGCGCCGGGAGAGGGAACCCGCGCCCGCATCGAGATTCCCGAGCTGGCGATGCCGCGGACCGCCGCGGCCCGGGAATCCGCCTCGTCGAACGGCGGGGACTCCTCCCCGGTCGGCTGGGCGCCCGGCGGAACCGAAGGCGACGACGTTGGGCGCCCGGCGGAGCCGCCAGGCGACGACGGGCGGGCCGGCGCGGTGGTCGGCGATCCGCGGTCCTGATAGAATGCCCCTTCGAGTTCTCGTCGCCGACGACGAGCAGCCCGCCCGCAACGAGCTCTGCTTTCAGCTCGGTCAGCTCGACGACGTCGAGGTGGTCGAGCAGGCGGCGGACGGGCCGCAGGCGGTGTCGCTGGCCGAGTCGCTCGATCCCGATCTGGTGCTGCTCGACATCCAGATGCCGGGCATGACCGGGTTCGAGGTGGCCCGCCGGTTGCTGGCTCGCGGCGTCAGGAGCCGGGTCGTCTTCGTGACCGCCTACGATCAGTACGCGATCGAGGCGTTCGAGGTGAGCGCGGTCGACTACCTCCTGAAGCCGGTCGAGCCGTCGCGGCTCGCCCGGTCGATCGAGCGGGTCCGGCGGCTGCTGGCGACGCCGGTCGGGCCGCCGGAGGACACGGCGGCGAACCGTGAGCTCGAACGGATCGTCCAATACGTAGCGGAACGGCAGCACCGGCGGGAACGCCTGGCCATCAGGGCGGGCGACCGCTTCCTGCTCGTTCGGTCCGACGACGTCGTCTACGCCTCGCTGGCCGACGACGTCATCACGATCGTGACCGGCACCGTGTCCGGCACGTCGAACTATCGGACGCTCGATGAGCTGCATTCGCATCTCGACCCCGCCGTGTTCTGGCGCGTGCATCGGTCGCACGTCGTCAACATCAACAAGATCAAGGAGATAGTCCCCTGGTTCAGCCGCAACTACATCCTGAGGATGAAGGACGGGAAAGGCACGGAGATTCCGGTCAGCCGCACCCAGACCAAGCGGCTCCGGGAGTACCTGAGCCTCTAGCGGGACCGAGCCCGGAAGGCTTGCCGTCCCACCTGCTGTCGCCCAGTCAGGCCTGGGAGGCGCAGCGCCGGGCGCAACGCTCGGCCCTGGCGGCGCGCGCCGGCGAGGAGATCGTGGCGTGGATCAAGACCTTTGCGTCCGCCGCGGTCTACGCGACCCTCATCGTCACCTTCGGGTTCCAGGTGGCCCGGGTCGAGGGCCGCAGCATGGAGCCGACGCTGGAGGACCAGGACCGGCTGATCGTCAACAAGGCGCTGTACAGGTTCTTCGGTGAGCCCGAACCCGGCGACATCGTGATGCTCTACTACCCGCGCGACCCCGACAAGTCGTTCGTCAAGCGGGTCATCGCGCAGGAGGGCGACGAGGTCCGGATCGAGGCCGGGAAGGTCTACGTCAACGACGTCCTCCTGCCCGACGAGTACGTGCCGCCGAGGTTCCGGAGCCACGAGAACCTCGGCCCCGAGCGGGTCGAGGACGCCCACTACTTCGTCATGGGCGACCACCGGAACAGCAGCTCCGACAGCCGCCACTGGGGCCAGGTGCCGGAGAAGTACGTCATCGGCAAGGTCCACGTCCGCTGGTGGCCCCTGACGAACCTCACCATCTTCTGACCGCACGCAGTGCCCGCCGCGGCCGCCCACCCGATCGGGTGGGCGGCCGGCTGTCGCTAGAAGAACCGCACCGAGTAGCCCACCTTGACGCCGCGGCCCATCTCGGGAGCCAGGTCCTTGATGAAGGACGTGTGGTTCCGGTAGAGGGCGTTGGTCAGGTTGTAGCCCGTGAAGCTGAGGACGTGCGCCGCGTGCTGGCGCGGCCAGACGTAGGACGCGCGCAGGTTGACGACCGAGTAGCCCTCGGTCTCCGTCTCGTCGTGGAACACGCGGTTCTGGGCGCCCGCGAACTCCAGCTCCGGGCTGACCGTGAACCCGCCGTACGGCAGGTCGAGGCTCAGCGTCCCCCGCAACGGCGGAATGCGCGGCAGCGGCTCGTTGGTGGCGGTGAGCCTGGCGTCGACGTAGCCGATGCCGAGGGTCGTCCAGGCGCGGCTCCCCAGCCGGAAGCTCGCGCGGGCGTCCCAGCCCCGGAACCGGCTGTCTCCCTGGTGGAAGTCGAGGACCGCGAGGCCGTCGGCCTCCTCGCCGGTCCGCTCGCCGAAGATGAAGTTGTCGATCCCGTACACGTAGAAGTTCATGCTGGCCCGCGCCCGCTCGGACTGGTGCCGCAGGCTCAGGTCGAGGCCGAGCGTCGTCTCGGCGTCCAGATTGGGGTTGCCGACCTCGAAGGCCAGGTTCCCGACGTGCGGGCCGAAGTTGTACAGCTCCTCGAGGGCGGGGGCGCGGTGCGACGACGTGACGTTGGCCACGAACGCGCTGCCCGTGCCCAGATCCGTGTGGAGGCCGAAGGACGCCGAGCTCCCCAGGAACTGCCGGTCCCGCGGGTCGGGGGCCACGAGACCGCCGTGGTCGTGGTCGTCATGGTCGTCGTCTTGGTCGTCTTGGTCGTCATGATCGTGGTCATGATCGTGATCATGATCGTGGTCGTCATGATCGTCGTCTTGGTCCTCTTGGTCGTCATGATCGTCGTGGTCGTCGTGCCCGCCTTCCGGCCGCTCGTCGGGCCGGTAGTCGTTCCGCTCGACACGGCCGCCGAACTGCAGCCGGACGCGCCCGAAGTCGACCTCCTCGTAGGCGAACGCGGCGAACGACGTCTGGTCCGTCCGCGGCGCCAGCGCCTCCACCCCGACCGCCTCGAACTCGCGCGTCTGCGCCCAGGCCCCGAACCGGCCTGACAGCCGGGCCGTCTGCTGCTGGTCGACCTCGGCGCGCAGGATGGTGGTCCGGTTGGTGAACCGGGTGCCGATGCTCTCGATGCCCTCGTCGATCTCCAGCTCGTCGTGGCCCCAGTCGATGACGTTGGCGGTGAAGCGGACGCCCTCGATGGCCCGGTTGGCGAGGTTGCGGAGGCCGACGTCGAAACGGCCAACACGCCGACGCGAGGCGAGATCGATCGCGACCTCGTGTGCCTCCTCGTCCTCGTGTACCTCCTCGTCCTCGTGGTCGTCCTCGTGATCGTGATCGTGATCGTGGTCGTGGTCGTGATCGTGATCGTCCTCTTCGCCGTGGTCTTCCTCTTCCTCGTGGCCGTGCGCCGCGTGGAACTCGCCGGCGAAGGGAACGCCGTAGCGGCCGTCCTCCGCCCTGAACCCGCCGCTCACGAAAGCCCGGTCGCCGAACCAGCCGACCCCGCCCTGCGCGTTCGTCAGCTCCGTCGCGGAGTTCTCGACGACGCCGTCCGGGGTGCTGTAGTCACCCGTCTGCCGCAGGCTGCCGCCGCCCCAGAAGAGGACGCTGCCCTGCGCGTGCTGGAAGCTGGCCGCGGTGCCTGCCTGGGCGTTCGCGCTCCCCGCGTCGACGGTGAACTGCCCCCGCGTGCCCTGGAACTGCGAGTCGCGGTAGCTCTCGTGCGGCGTGATCACGTTGACGAGGCCGCCGACGGCGTTCGAGCCGTAGAGCAGGGTCGCCGGGCCGCGGACGATCTCGATGCGCTCGGCCCCGTTGGGGTCGACGGTGACCCCGTGGTCGCCCGACTGGCTCGAGAGGTCGCCGGTGCGGATGCCGTCCTCGAGAATGAGCACCCGGTCGCCGTCGAAGCCGCGGATGATCGGCCGGTCCGAGCCCGGCCCGAAGCTGCGGCTCGCGATGCCCGGCTCGTTCCGCAGCGCCTCGCCGATGGTGTTGGCGCCCACCGCCACGACGTCGAACGAGTCGAGGGTGGTCACCGCGTTGAACGCCTCGAGCGACGTCTCGGCCCCGCCGGCCGAGGCGGTGACGGTCAGCTCCTCGTGGACGGCCGACAGGCCGAGCGTGAAGTCCACCATCGCCGTATCCCCCGGGGCGACGGTGACGGCCTGGCGGCCGGCGGTCAGGTGCTCGCGCTGGGCGAGCACCTCGTAGGTCCCGGCCGGGATCCCGTCGATCTCGAAGACGCCGTCCCCATCGGTCAGGCCGACCGCGCCCGCGCCGACGACCACGATCACCGCGCCGTGGACGGGTCCGCCGCCTTCCTCCAACGTGACCCGGCCGCCGACGGCGCCGGTCTCCTGCGCCCTGGCCGGCAGCGCCAGCAGCGCCGCCGCGGCCAGGGCGGCCGACAAGCGTGTTGCAGTCAATCGGTACATCGAGACTCTCCTCGTTTCCAAGCCTGTTCCAGCAGACTGTTCGGTTGCGGCGAGCAGCCGGCCGCGCGGCCGGAGCTGCACGCGCCGGGACGGTACCCGGCACTGACGCCCGCGACGCGGAGTACGCCGGTCGTACGCCGCGAGCACGAGCAATGGACAACGGCGACCGCTACGCGATCGACGAATGCAGCGAGTGACGAGAGCTGGCAGCCCTCGGTGAGACCCCGCTGCATCGTGCCCGCGGGGCGTCGGCGAACCGCCGAGGCCCCCCGCCTGACAAGGCGTCAGGAGGGCACGGATCGGGCATCTGCAACCGACGAAACGCAGTCAGACGGGATGCTTCGCCGCTCGAGTGCAACGGGGGCTCTCGCCCACAGGCGGCTAGGCGGGGGGAGCGCGGGCGGGGAGACGGGAGAGCCGATCGGACGCGGTCCATCCGTCGCGGGGAAGCGGTTCCAGCCGCTCCGCGACGTCGGCGGGTCCGATCTGGAGATCGCCGGACAGCTCGGCCACGGGCTGGTGACGCAACTGGCAGACCGCGCAGTCCTCGTCGCCGGCGTGGTCCCCGTGCCAAGCGGTTGCAGCGGACGCGGCACCGACCAGCGCAATCGCCAGTGCGGCGATCCAGACGCGCCAGCCGGGGCTACGCCGTGCGAGCCCCGTGTGCATGGGTCCTCCTGGAAAGCACCATCGTGATGTCAGCTTAACCGGGATTCCGCGGCCGGGCAAACGGCGCCCCGGGGCGGCCACGGGGGGCAACCACCGCCGTGCGGGCGGGAAGCCGTCGACGCGGCCGGCCCAGGACGCGGCCGCCTTCGGGAGGGGTCCGCGCGCCCGGGAACGGCCCAATCCGGCCGGAGCGCGAGTCAGGCGTCCTGGTAGATCCCCTCGATGACGTCCTGCCAGCGCTCCATGACCACGCGGCGCTTGAGCTTCAACGTGGGGGTCAGCTCGCCGGTGTTGATGGAGAACTGCGCCGGCAGGAGCGCGAACCGCTTGACCTGCTCGAAGCTGGCGAGCTCGGCGTTGGCCTCGTCGACGATGGGCTGGAACAACGCCCGCACGTCGTCGCGCCCGACGAGGTCGTCGAGCCCGCCGGACGCGATGCCCGACGCGGCGAGACGCTGCTCCAGGGTAGCCGCGTCCGGCACCAGCACCGCCGACACGTAGGGACGCCGGTCGCCGACGAGCATCGCCTCCGCGACGATGGGGTCGCGCTTCAGCAGTGCCTCGATCGGCTGCGGCGCGACGTTCTTGCCGCCGGCGGTGACGAGTATCTCCTTCTTGCGGTCGGTGATCGCCAGGTAGCCGTCCTCGTCGATGCGGCCGATGTCGCCGGTGTGGAACCACCCCTCCCGAATGCACTCGGCGGTGGCCTCGGGGTTCTGGTAGTACCCCATCATGATGTTCGGCCCGCGCGCCAGCACCTCGCCGTCGGCGGCGATGCGCAGCTCCACCCGGGGCAGGGCCGGCCCGACGGTGCCGATCCGGGCCGCCCCCAGCGGATTGACGGTCAGCACCGGTGCGGTCTCGGTCAGGCCGTAGCCCTCGAGCACCGGCAGCCCGATGGCGTAGAGGAACTCGGCCACCTCGCGGCTCAGGGGCGCGCTGCCGGAGCACACGAACCGCAGCCGCCCGCCGGTCCGCGCGCGGATCTTCGAGAGCACGATGCGGTCGGCGACGGGCGCCTTGAGCCGGGTCATCAGGCCCGGCTTCCGCCCCCCGAGCCGAGCGCTGGCCAGGGCGTGACCGACTCCGGTGGCCCACGCGAACAGCGCCTGCCGCAGCCGGGGCGCCTCCGCCACGGCCGCGATGACCCTGGCGCGGACCTTCTCGAAGACCCGCGGCACGCCCGTCATCACCGTCGGACGGACCTGCTGCATGTCCCGGCCGATCGTCTCGAGGGACTCGGCGAAGATGAACGTCGCGCCGTTGTAGAGGTACATGTAGACGGTGGTGCGCTCGAACGCATGGCTCAGCGGCAGGAACGACAACGCCGTGTCGTCCTCGGAGACCCCGATCACCTGGTTGACGTCGGCGACGTTGGCGAGGAAGTTGCGGTGAGAGAGCATCACCCCCTTGGGGTGCCCGGTCGTGCCCGACGTGTAGATGATGGTGGCCAGGGCGTCGGGCTCGATGGCGTGCGCCCGCTCCTTGTAGATGCGGCCCAGGCCGTTCTCGGTCATCAGCCGGTGGTGCCCGCGCTCCCTGATCTCGGCCAGCGAGTACTCGCGCAGCGGCGCCTCCGCCTCGGCTCCGGACGCTTCCGCCCCGACCTCGCCCGCACCGGCGGCATCCGCGGCGGGACCGGCGTCGCCCGCCTCGCCGCCGGCGGAACCGCCCGCGGCGCGGTCGAAGACCACGACGGCCTCGACCGCGGGCGCGTCCTTCCGCGCCGCCCGCACCTTCGCGGCCTGCTCCTCGTCCGCCACCGCCACCACCCGCGCCCCGCTGTGGGCCAGGATGTAGCCGACCTGGTTGGCGGGCAGGGTCGGATAGACGGGCACCGTCACCGCCCCCGCGGTCAGTGTCGCGAGGTCGGCGACGACCCACTCCGGGCGGCTGTCCGACAGGATCGCGACGCGGTCGCGCGGCCTGACGCCGAGCGCCCCCAGCCCCAGGCTCAGGTCGCGCACCTCGTCGAAGAGCTGCCGGTTCGACCACTCGCGGATCCGGTCGCCCTCGCAGCGTCCGGTGAGCACCGGCTTGGAAAAGCGCCCGGACACGTGGAACGGCAGTTCCGCCAGGGTCCGGATGTCGGGATCGGTCATGTCCTCTTCTCCTGTCGGCGCGGCATTGCGGCGCGGCGCGACCTCGGGCTCGCATGGGGAGTCTCGCCGGCGGGAAGCTCCCCGGGACGCAACCGCCCCGCCCGCTGCAGGTCGCCCGTGGCTCGGAGGCGCCGACTCCGGCGGCCCCGTCAGCCCTCCCGGCGGTACTCGCCGCTGCGGCCGCCCGTCTTCCGCATGAGGCGAATCTCGCCGATCACCATCGTCTTGTCGACCGCCTTCACCATGTCGTACACGGTCAGCGCGGCCGCCGCCACCGCGGTCAGGGCCTCCATCTCGACGCCCGTCTGCGCCGTCGTCCGCGCCACCGCCTCGATGTCGTAGCCGTCCGGCCGCTCCTGCAGATCGACCTCCACGTGCGAGAGCGGCAGGGGATGGCACAGGGGGATGAGGTCCGCGGTCCGTTTCGCGGCCATGATCCCCGCTATCCGCGCCGCCTGCAACGGGTCGCCCTTGGCGACCCGCCCCTCGCGGATCAGGGCCAGCGCATCCGCGGCGATGGTGATGGAGCCGCGGGCCACCGCCTCGCGGTGGGTGGCGGCCTTGGCGCCGACGTCGACCATGCGAACGCGGCCCTCGGCATCCACGTGCGACAGGGGCGTCCCCGCGTCGCCGGCCGACGTGCGCGACCTGGTCTCGGGCATGGGCTAGGGGTGAGGCGGCCGGTCGACGCCGCGGGCCAGATGAAAGGAGAGGCTCTCGAGCGACACCGTCAGGTCGACGCTCTTCAGCTTGACGTCCGGCGGCACGCGGAACGCGCCCGGAGAGAAGTTCAGCAATGCCTTGATGCCCGCCTCGACGACGGTGTTCACGACGACCTGGGCCGACTCCGCGGGCACCGCGACCACCGCGATGGTGATCTGCTCCCGCCGCGCCACCCGCTTCAGGTCGCGGATGTCGTGGATGGGCACGCCGCTCCGCGACCGGCCGCCCACCTTGTCGGGAAGGGTATCGAACAGCGCGACGATTCGGAACCCCTCCTTGCGGAAACCGGGATAGTCGGCGAGGGCGAACCCCAGGTTGCCGGCGCCGATGATGGTCACGTTCAGGCACCGGTCGAGCCCGAGTATCTGCCGCAGTCGCTGCCGCAGGTCCGCGACCACGTATCCCACGCCCCGGACCCCGAGGTCGCCGAAGTGCGACAGGTCCTTTCGGATGAGGGCCGCGTTCAGATCGAACCGCGCCGCGAGCACCTTGGACGACACGGTGCGCACGCCGCCGGCCTCGAGCTCGTTCAGGAACCGAAGATACAGCGACAACCGATTGGTGGTCTGTTCGGAAACCTGCTCTGCCATGACACCCCGGCCGGCCCGCCGCCGGCGCCCCCGTCGCCGCAACTGCCGGAGAGAGTATATGTTAGGATAGCCTCGTGCGGAGCGCGTCAACCGGTGACCGACGACCTCCCGGCGCGCCGGACCGGCCGGGGCCGCACCTCCGGCGGTGGCGGTTCGCGGCCGCCGCCGTGCTGCTCCTCGCCGGCATGCTGCGCCCCGCGGTGCCCGCCGCCCAGCCGCTCCGCTACATGCCGACGACCCTGGCCGCCCTCGACGCCTATCCCAGCTTCTTCCACCGCCAGCCGGTGGTGGTGCGGGCCACGCCGGAGGGCGACCTGCGGGACGTGTTCGTCAGCGACGGGGAACGGCGCGTCCGCGCGCTCCACGTCGCCCCGCCGGTCGCCGACGAGCGAGACGTCCTCGAGATCGAGGGCACGTTCTGGGACGTGGGCCGTCTCCAGCCGGACGACCCCCGCGTGGCCGACCACGGCATCGCCGCCCTGTCCGACCGGCTGCTCGGCAAGCCGTGGCCGTCGACCGGAGAGCTGCGACTCCTGATCGCCGACGACACGCGGCGGGCGGACGCGCCCGACGGCACCACCATCCGGACCATCGCGCTCGAGCCGGCCCGCTACCGCGACCGGACCGTCACCGTGACCGGCCGGTTCCGTGCCCGCAACCTGTTCGGCGACCTCCCGGAGGCGCCGGGCAACACCCGCGACGACTTCGTGCTGCGGTCCGGCGACGCCGCCATCTGGATCGTGGGCATGGAGCCCAGGGGGGACGGCTTCGACTTCGACGTGATGGCCAGGGTCGACACCAACCGCTGGCTGCAGGTCACCGGCGTGGTCGGCGGCGGCAACCATCTCGCCACCATCGAGGCCGAGAGCCTCGCCACGGTCGACCGGCCCGCCCCCGTCGCCGACCGCCGGGAAGCGCCCCGGCCCGAGCAGCGGCTCCCGTCCGAGGTCATCTTCTCGGCCCCGACACAGGACGACACCGGGGTGGCGGTCGACGCCCTCGTCCGTTTCCAGTTCTCGCGCGACATGAACCCGGACTCGTTCGCCGGGAACGTGCGGGCGGCCTACGTCGGCGCCGACGGCGCGCTGGAGCTCACGACCGAGTATCGGCCCCGCAACCGGGTCCTCAACGTGCAGTTCATCGAGCCCCTGCTCCCCTACCGGCCGCTCGCCGTGACGCTCGGCGACGGCATCGAGGCCCTCGACGGCGCCGCGCTGATCCCCTACACGCTGCGGTTCGCCACCGGCGGCTCCTGAGGGCCGGCGGCTCTCGAGAGAGCCCTGCGCCCTGGAAACCCGCGAGCGCCCCGGAGGCTCGTCGGACGCCGATGAGATACCGCGGCTCTCGAGACCCTGCGCCCGAACCCGCGGGACGCCCGGAGAATCGTCAGGCGCCGAGAGTCGCCACGGGCGCCGATGGCGGCAGCGCGGTTCCCGGGTCGACGCGCGCCCCGACGTCCCCGGCGTCGCACCACTGACGGGCCTGCCTAAGGGACGGGCCCCGCCGCCAGCAACCCCTCCATCGCCGACCGGGTGGCCTCGATCAACTCGTCGCGCCGGGCGAAGCCGAACCGCCGCGACTCAATGGGGGGCCCGATCCGCACGCTGACGGTGACGGGTCGGATGATGGGGCTGCCCCGGCGCATCGCCTCGCCGGCGCCGAGTATCGTCAGCGGCACGACGGCCGCGCCGCCGCGGATCGCCATCACGAATCCGCCCTTCTTGAACGGCAGGAGCTCGCCGCTCCGGCTCCGCGTGCCCTCGGGGAAGACGAGGAACGAGAAGCCGCCCCTGAGCGCCGCGGCCGCGGCGTCGATGGCGGCCCGGCTCTGCTCGCGGTTGCGGCGCTCGATCGGCACGAACCCGGCGACCCCGAACGCCACGGGCAGCAGCGGCAGCCTCTGGAGCTCCGCCTTGTAGAGGATGCGCAGCCTCGGGTGCACGGCGCGAAGCGCCATGTAGACGATGGGCGGCTCCAGGTTGCTGGTGTGGTTGACGCAGTACACGGTGGGACGGTCGCCCCGGACATGCTCGGCCCCGGCGACCCGGTACCGGATGCCGACGGCGGCGAGCCCGATGCGCACCCCCTGGCGGCCGAGCCGGTAGAGCACGCCGGGATGCCGTACCACGAGGGCAATCGCCATCCCCACGGGGGCCGTCACCAGGACGTAGAGCGAGACGATCACGTAGGCGGCGAGGGACCTCGCGGCGGCGACGACGGTGGACCACGGGAAACGCATGATGGGATGGGGCCGGCGCATACGAAAAGAGCCCGACCCGGCAGACGCCGGATCGGGCTCCCCGAGGACACCGATCAGCCTTCACAGCCCGTGGTGAAAGCCCCGCGTTGCATCGAGAGCGGCGAGGCGCCCGCCTGACAAGGCGTGAGGAGGGCGCATATCGGGCATATGCAACCGACGAACAACGCAGTCAGGCGGGATGCATCGCCGCTCGAATGCAGCGGGAACTTTCGCCACGGGCGGTCAGGACGCACGGGCTTCCTGCGCCCGCGCCGCAGGGGTCTTCGTCGCCTTGGCGACGGCCGTCTTCGCCTCGGTCTTCGCCGCCTTGGCCCGGGCCATGGCCCGATCCCGGTTGACGAAGCAGCGGTCGAGGGCCTTGTTCACCTTCTCGTCGATGGCCTCGGCGCTGACGCCCACGACCTCTGATATCTCGGAGACGACCAGGAACTTCGCCCGGTCGAGCATGCGCTTCTCGCGGAACGACAGGTTCTTCGACTTGGCGAGGAACGTGAGGTTCTTCAGCACGTCGACCACGTCGTAGATCGAGCCGGTGCGCATCTTGTCCGAGTTGTCCTTGAAGCGTCCCTTCCAGTTCTGGTGATTGTCGATCTTGCCGTTCCCGAGCAGCGTGAACAGCTTCTTGACCTCCCTGTCGCCGATTGCACGACGCAGCCCCACGCCGTCGACGTTGTCGACGGGAACGAGCACGGTGGTGTCGCTGTCCGCCATACGCAACGAATAGAACCCGCAGGTCGTCCCCATGATGGTCCGGGTCTCGATGCACCGCACGACGCCCAGACCGTGGTTCGGATAGATGACCTTGTCTCCAACTTCGAACTTCACGTAACCCCCCAGTTGGAATCCGGCTATCGCGCGCTCCGAAATCTGCCCATCATAGCCCGTTTTGCTTCCTGGATCAACGGCAAACCCATCATTCATCAACGGTTACGGAGTTCTCGGCCCCGGCCCGGAGAGCGTCGCCTCCGGCTCCGCTCGCCGCCCAACCAACCCTCCAGGAGTCCGCGCCGTTCGCACGGCGCAGACTCCTGACCCCGCCAATCGTCGCCGGCGCCTCCTCCCGGCGCCCGACCGTCCCGTCGGGAGTGCACGCCGCGGTGGCGGGACTCCCGGCCCCGCCGCGGCTCGGCCCCGCCGCCGCGCCACGGCCGGTCCCGTCGGCAGAGCCGGCCGCGAGTCGAAAGTACTGTAGAGTAGGGGTCGGCGCGACCGACCGTGGTTCGATCAGGAGACTGTCATGCGCAGACGGGCCGCAATGCTGGCGGCGGTGCTGGCGATTGTCGTTTCGGCGCCGATCACCCCGCCGGCGGTGACCGCCCTCCAGCAGCCGGAGAGCCTGGCGCCCTACGTTCCCACGCCGTACGACGTGGTGAACCGGATGCTGGAGCTGGCCGAGGTGACCCGCGACGACGTCGTCTACGACCTCGGCTGCGGGGACGGCCGCATCGTCATCACCGCGGCCGAGCGCTTCGGCGCCCGCGGCGTGGGCATCGACTACGACCCGGAGCGGATCGCCGAGGCGAACGCCAACGCGGCGCGCCGGGGCGTGCAGGACCTCGTGACCTTCATCCAGCAGGACGCGATGCAGGCCGACGTGTCGGAGGCCACCGTCGTCACCCTCTATCTGCTCTCGTCGTCGAACCGCAGGCTGCGCCCGATCCTGACGAGACAGCTCAGGCCCGGCGCGCGCATCGTGTCGCACGCCTTTCGCATGGGCGACTGGCGGCCGGACGTGACGCACGAGTTCGAGGACGAGCGCGGCACCGCGCGCACCCTGCACCTGTGGCGCGCCGACGGCGTCGTGCGCCCCTAGGAGTCTGCGCCGTGGAACGGTGCAGACTCCTGGCAGGGTTGGTTGGGCGCCAAGCGGAGCCGAAGGCGACGATTGGCGGGCCAGGAGCCCTCGACGAGCTCCGCCCTCCGTGCCGGAGTGGTGAAACTGGCAGACGCGCGGGACTCAAAATCCCGTGGGCCTTACGGCCCGTGTGGGTTCGACCCCCACCTCCGGCACCAGTACTCTCTCGAACGTTCCCGGATGGGTCCTGCCCTCCGGGCACGTGCCCGGCCGTTTCCGTCAACTCCGATATCCTGCTCGGTATGGAGATCTACACGGCGATCGCGGCGACGATCGGAGCTGTCACGGGGATGCTCGCCGCGGCCGCGAGTCTCTGGAACAGCTACCAGTTCAGCGTCCTCAGGGGCGTGTGGACGAGCTCAGCGTTCACTCGACGGCGGCGTACGCGAGGCCCCGCCAGACCCTGACCAGCTCGAGGACCGTCCTGATCGCGGCAAGTCGCCGCGGCATCAGTGCACCGCAGGCGCCTGGACGCTCGACGAGATGACCCGGGCGATCATCTGGGTCAGCTCGTCGGCCGGCAGGTCGAAAGGGCCGGCGGCGATGGCGCCGCTCGGAATCTCGATGGCGATCGCCACGCCCGCGCCGGCCGCGGTGACGATCCAGCTCAGGCCGCGCAGGGAGACCTCGTCGGGCTCCGCCGCCTCGCGGCGGTTCACGCGGTCGAACACCCGGAGAATAGACAGCAACACCTCGCGCACGTCGGCGTCGGTCCAGCCCGGCGGCGCGGGGCCGGCGTAGGTCACCGTCTCGGTGACCACCTCGTCGGTCCCCTTCAGCAGCACCTCGACGTCGAAGGTCATGCGCTGGTTCCTCTCGCCGCGGTCAGGGTCTGCCCGCCGGCGCGCGATGGGCGGCCAGGGCCGACCCGCCGGC
Organism: Vicinamibacterales bacterium; assembly: GCA_965261285.1. Lineage (GTDB taxonomy): Bacteria > Acidobacteriota > Vicinamibacteria > Vicinamibacterales > UBA8438 > JAJEEA01. The sequence continues at coordinate 3,382,307 of OZ253457.1, forward strand.
GCGCGGTGGGCCGTCAGGACTGGCCCGCCGCCGCGCGGTGGGCGGTCAGGGCCGCCAACCGGGCCTGGAGCGCCCCGGGATCGTTCACCGGCTGGTCGCAGGCGCCGTCCCGGCAGAGGTAGGCGGTCGGCCGGCCGTCCAGCATCTCCATCGACGCGACCCACGGCATCCGCGCCGCGATCTCCTGCTGGTGCGCACCCGGCTCGACGACCAGGCCGACCGCCGCGGGCAGGAAGCACGCGACGAAGGCCCGGTGCAGGGCCGCGGTCTCCGGCGCGTCGCGCGGGCCGAGCAGGATCACCTGGGGCACGCCGGCGTGCGCGGCCGACGCGGCGGCCATCATCATGGGCACCACCCTGGCGAGCTGCGGCGACGCGGGCACCCGGCGCAGGGTCTCCTCGAGCTGCTCCCGATACCCGGCAGCCTCCTCGGGACCGGACAGGTGCATCAGGGCCAGGAGGTTCCACGCCGTGACCGACGCCGCCGACGGCTCGGCCCCGTCGTAGTCCTCCTTCAGCCGGAGGAGCACGCTGGCGTCGTCGCCGCTGGTGCTGAACCACCCGCCGTCCGCATCGTCCCGGAACACGCGGCTCTGGGTGGCGTGAAGCTCCCTGGCCCAGTCGAGCCAGGCCGGATCGCCGCCGGCCTGGAACAGCTCGAGCAGGCCCCACACCACGCAGGCGTAGTCCTCGGCGTAGCCGTCGATGCCCGCGCGCCCGTCGCGGAACCGCCGCAGCAGCACCCCCCGCTTCCCGTCCCAGAGCTGGTCGCGCAGGAAGCGGGCGGCGGCGGCCGCGGCCTCGAGCGGGTCGGGCGACGGGGCCTCGCCCATCGGGGCGAGCCGCGCGGCCCGCGCGAACGCCGCGATCATCAGGCCGTTCCAGCCGGCCAGCACCTTGTCGTCGAGGGACGGACGGGGACGCCGGCCCCGTACCTCGAACAGGCGCGGCCTCGCCCCGTCGAGCACCGCCATCACCGATTCGAGGGACCGGCCGCTCAACCGCGCGACATCGTCGACCCCGCGCGCCACGTAGAGCAGGTTCTTGCCGGTGAACTCGCCGTGCGGGTCCTGGGGGGCGTTGCCGTCCGGCTCGATCCCGTAGCGGAACCGGACGACGTCGGCGTCGTCGCCGAACAGCGCCTCCATCTCCGGCTGCGCCCAGACGTAGAACGCCCCCTCGCGCTTCGCGGCCGGTGCGCCCCGCCCGCCGCCGTCCGCCGGCGCACCGCCCGCGCCAGCCGCCGGCACACCGCCCGCGTCATCCGCCGGCGCACCGCCCGCGTCGTCCCGCGTCGCGGCCGGCCCGCCTCCCCCGCCCGCGTCGCCGTCCGGGGGGAGGCTGTCCGCGTCCTCGGCCGAGAAGAACCCGCCCCCGGGGTGACGCAGGTCGCGGTGGACGTAGGCCAGGGTGTCGTGGGCGACCTCGGCGAACGACGGCTCGCTCGCCGCCTGCGCGGTCTCCAGGAACGCGATGGCGAGCTGCGCCTGGTCGTAGAGCATCTTCTCGAAGTGGGGCACGCGCCACATGGCGTCCACCGAGTAGCGGTGGAACCCGCCGCCGATGTGGTCGCGCATGCCGCCGAGGGCCATCGCCCGCAGGGTCTCGAGCACCATGTGCCGGGCCTCGACGTCCCCGGTGCGCGCGTGCTCGCGCAGGAGGAAGAACAGCTCCGCCGGCCGCGGGAACTTGGGCGCGCCGCCGAACCCGCCGTTGCGCGCGTCGAACGCCCCCGCGTACTCGCGCACCCCGCCCGCCAGCAGGTCGCCGTCCGGCATCCGCCCCGCCGCCGGCCGGCGGCTCTGCTGCACCTCCCGCAGCCGCTCGATCACCCCGTCGGCCGACGACGCCAGCTCGGCCCGCGACTCGCGCCAGCGCTTCGCGATCTCGGCCAGGATCTCCGCGAACCCGGGGCGTCCCCACCGCGAGGACGGCGGGAAGTAGGTGCCGCCGTAGAACGGCTTCAGCTCCGGGGTGAGCCAGACGCTCATCGGCCAGCCCCCCGAGCCGGTCGTCGCCTGCACGAACGCCATGTACACGCGGTCGACGTCGGGGCGCTCCTCGCGGTCGACCTTGACCGGGACGAAGCTCGCGTTCAGGACGCGGGCGATGTCCTCGTTCTCGAACGACTCGTGCTCCATGACGTGACACCAGTGGCACGTCGAGTAGCCGACGGAGAGGAAGATGGGCAGGTCCTCGGCACGGGCGCGGGCGAACGCCTCCTCCCCCCACGGATACCAGTCGACGGGGTTCTCGCAGTGCTGGAGGAGGTAGGGACTGGGCTCGTCGGCGAGACGGTTCGGCATCTATTCGGTCTCGGGCTCTTCCCAGCGCGGATAAGACCCCAGCGTCCTGAGCAGCGGGGCGAACTCGGCCAGGTGCATGAGGGCGCGCGCGCAGGGCAGATCGTCGCGCGACGCGGTGAGGTCGGCGTAGAACAGGAACTCGAAGGGGCGCTCGGGAATCGGCCGCGACTCGAGCTTCGTCAGGTCGATGTCGCGCAGCGCGAACACGCTCAGCGCCTTGAACAACGCCCCGGCGTCGTTGGTCACGGTGAAGACGATGGTCGTCTTGTCGGCGGGGCCGAGCGGCGTCTGGTCGCGCCCCACGAGCAGGAACCGGGTGGTGTTGTCGGCGAAGTCCTGCACCCCCGCCTCCAGTACCGACAGCCCGAACACCTCGGCCGCGCGCTCGGAGGCGATGGCCCCGGTGTCGCGCAGCCCGCCGTCCCGAATCAGCTTGGCGCTGCCCGCGGTGTCGTAGGTGGGCACGAGCTCCACGTCGAGGGTGCGGAGGAACCGCTGGCACTGCCCGAGGCCCTGCGGGTGCGAGAACACCCGCCGGAGCTGCTCGCGAGTCGTCCCGTCGAGCGCGAGCAGGTTGTGCACGATGGGCTGCTTCACCTCGCCGACGATCGGCAGCTCGTGCTTCAGCAGGAGGTCGTAGTTGCCGTGAATCGTGCCGTGGCTCGAGTTCTCGATGGGCAGGATGCCGTGCGTCGCCCTCCCCTGCTCGACCGCCGCGAACACCGCCTCGAAGGTCTCGCACGGCAGGAGGTCGGCCGACGGCCGGAACCGCAGGGCAGCCGCCTCGGAATAGGCGCCGGGCTCACCCTGGTAGGCGATACGCATCGCTAGAGGATATCAGGAGCGGCACCGTCGGCCGGCGCGGCCGGCGCGGCCGGGGCTCGTGCACGGGGCTATAATCGAGCGAGATGCCGTCTCGTCCGCCCGCGCCGGCCGCCTGCGGCGCGCCGCACCCGCGCCCATCGAGCCCGCCGGCGCCCGCGCCGGCCGTGGTGAATCGCGGGGTCCGGCCCCGCGCTCGCGGCCCTGCCCGGCGTTCGCCCCATGCGTGTCCTCCCAACTAACATCGACACCCGTAGCGAGGAGTTCCGCGCCAACCTGCGCGCGATGGAGGCGCTCGAGCGCGACCTCGAGGCCCGGCGGGCGCGGGCGCGGGAGGGCGGCGGCGAGGCGGCGACGCGCCGGCACGCCGAGAAGGGCAAGCTGCCGGTGCGCGAACGGCTCGACCGGCTGCTCGACCCCGACACCCCGTTTCTCGAGCTGTCGGCGCTGGCCGCCGGGGGCATGTACGACGACGAGGCGCCGGGGGCGGGGCTCGTCACCGGCGTCGGGCGGGTGAGCGGCCGCGAGGTGATGGTGGTGGCCAACGACGCCACCGTGAAGGGGGGCACGTACTTCCCCGTCACCGTCAAGAAGCACCTGCGGGCGCAGCAGATTGCCCTCGAGAACCGGCTGCCGTGCGTCTATCTCGTCGATTCCGGCGGCGCCTACCTGCCGATGCAGGCGGACGTGTTCCCCGACCGCGAGCATTTCGGGCGCATCTTCTACAACCAGGCCCGGCTGTCGGCGGCGGGCATCGCGCAGATCGCGGTGGTCATGGGCTCGTGCACGGCCGGCGGCGCCTACGTGCCGGCGATGGCCGACGAGACGATCATCGTCGAGGGCACGGGCACCATCTTCCTCGGGGGGCCGCCGCTCGTGAAGGCGGCGACCGGCGAGAACGTCCCGGCCGAGGAGCTCGGGGGCGCCGACGTCCACACGCGGCTCTCGGGCGTCGCCGACTACCTCGCCCGCGACGACGCCGAGGCGCTGGAGCTGACCCGCACCGTCGTCTCGACCCTGCACGCCGCCAGGCCGCCAGCCGGCGACGTCGCGGCGCCCGAGGACCCGCGGTACGACCCGGCCGAGATCGGCGGCATCGTCGGCGCCGACCTCCGGCGCCAATACGACGTGCGCGAGGTCATCGCGCGGCTCGTCGACGGCTCGCGCTTCGACGAGTTCAAGGCCCGCTACGGCCCCACCCTCGTCACCGGGTTCGCGCGCCTCCACGGCTTCCTCGTCGGCATCGTCGCCAACAACGGCGTCCTCTTCTCCGAGTCGGCCCTCAAGGCGACCCACTTCATCCAACTGTGCAACCTGCGCGGGGTCCCGCTGGTTTTTCTCCAGAACATCACCGGGTTCATGGTCGGCCGGGAGTACGAGCGGGCGGGCATCGCCAAGGACGGGGCCAAGATGGTGCACGCGGTGGCCAACGCCGTCGTCCCCCGGTTCACGGCGATCATCGGCGGGTCGTTCGGGGCCGGCAACTACGGCATGTGCGGCCGCGCCTACGACCCGCGCCTGCTGTGGATGTGGCCCAACGCGCGCGTCTCCGTGATGGGAGGCCCCCAGGCCGCGAGCGTGCTCGTCACCGTGAAGCGGGACCAGCAGGCGCGCCGGGGCGGCGAGCTCGCGCCGGACGACGAGGCGGCCATCCGCGACCCCATCCTCGCCCGCTACGACCACGAGGGATCTCCCTGGTACGCGACGGCCCGGCTCTGGGACGACGGGGTGATCACCGCGGCCGAGACGAGGCCCGCCCTCGCCCTCGGCCTGTCGATAGCGACGAGCGCCCCCCTCGCCGACCCGAAGTTCGGCGTCTTCCGCATGTGACGCCGATGGCCGGGCCCATCTCCCGCCTGCTCGTGGCCAACCGAGGCGAGATCGCCCTGCGGGTCATCCGCGCGTGCCGCGAGCTCGATGTCGAGTCGGTGGCGGTTTGCTCCACCGCCGACGCCGGCGCCCCTCACGTTCGCGCCGCCGACCGGGCCGTCACCATCGGCCCGCCGCATCCGCGCGACAGCTATCTGAACCGCGCCGCGATCATCGACGCCGCTCGCGAGACCGGCGCCGGCGCCGTCCACCCCGGCTACGGCTTCCTGTCCGAGTCCCCCGAAATGGCCGCCGCGTGCGCCGACGCCGGCCTGACGTGGGTCGGCCCCCCCGCCGACGTCATCGCGCGCCTCGGCTCGAAGATCGAGGCCCGGCGCCTGATGCAGGCGGCGGGCGTGCCTATCGTCCCCGGTGAAACCCCGGCCGACCAGACCGACGCCGGCCTCGCCGCCGCCGCCGGGCGGGTCGGCTACCCGCTCCTGCTGAAGGCATCCGCGGGGGGCGGGGGGCGCGGCATGCGCACGGTTCGGACGCCAGACCGCCTGCGGGAGGCGATCGACGAGGCGCGCCGCGAGTCGGCGTCGGCCTTCGGGGACGGCACGCTGTACGTCGAGCGGCTGCTCGTCCGCCCGCGGCACGTCGAGGTCCAGATCGTCGCCGACGACGCGGGCCGGGTCGTGCACCTGCACGAGCGCGACTGCTCCATCCAGCGGCGCCACCAGAAGGTCGTCGAGGAAGGCCCGGCCCCCGACCTGACGCCCGCGGTGCGCGCGCGGCTGACGGACGCCGCGGTCTCCGCCGCCCGCGCCGCCGGCTACCGCAACGCGGGGACGGTGGAGTTCCTCGTCGACGGGGCCGGCGACGACGCGACCGTCGCGTTCCTCGAGATGAACACGCGGCTGCAGGTCGAGCATCCCGTCACCGAGCTGGTGACGGGCCGCGACCTCGTGCACGCCCAGCTCGCGGTGGCCGCCGGGGCCGGCCTGCCGTGGTCGCAGGACGAGATCACGGTGCGCGGCCACGCCGTCGAGTGCCGCGTCTACGCCGAGCGGCCGGCCGAGGGCTTCCTTCCCGACGCCGGGACCCTGCTCCGCTACCGCGAGCCGGTCGGCCCCGGCATCCGCGTCGACGCCGGGGTCGTCGAGGGCAACGTGGTCTCGACCGCCTACGACGCGCTGCTCGCCAAGCTCGTCGTCCACGGGGAAACGCGGGCGCAGGCCCTGGCGCGCGCCCGGGCCGCCCTCGCCCGCTACGTGGTGCTCGGCGTGCGCACCAACCTCGACCTGCTGTCGCGCATCCTGCGCCACCCGCGGGTGGCCGCGGGGCCGGTCGACACCGGGTTCCTGGACGCCGAGCTCGACGGCCTGCTGGCGGAGGACGACGAGGGCCCGGCCCTCGCCCTCGCGGCGGCGCTGGCCGTCGACGCGCGGCTCTCCCCGGCCTCCCCCCGAACCGGCCGGTCAGCCGTCGGCACCGCGCCGCCCGCGGCCGCCGGGCACGATCCGTGGACCAGCCTCGGGAGCTGGCGGCTGTCATGACCCGTCCCCGCCGCCAGGTGTCGGTGGAAGCGGTCGCCCGCGACGCGGACGCGACGGCCGGCCGGGTCCGCGTCGCCGGGATCGACGAGCCGGTCGAGGTGGAGCGAATCGACGGAAGCAGCTATCGGGTCCGGCTGGGAGGGCGGCGGAGGGAGGTCGTCATCGCCCGCGAGCCGGGGGTCGACTGGGGCTGGGTGGACGGCCGCGCGTTTCGCTGGGCGCACCCGCCGGAGGCGTCCGTGCGCGACCCCGAGCCGGCCGGCGACACGGGGACCATCCGCGCCCCGATGCCCGCCGTCGTCACCGCGGTCGCGGCCGTCCCCGGCCAGGCGGTGGCACGGGGCGACACCCTGCTGGTGCTCGAAGCGATGAAGATGGAGCTTCCGGTGAAGGCGCCGCGCGACGGCCGAGTCGCCGCCGTCCTGTGCGAACCGGGCGACCGGGTGGACGCGGATGCTCCCCTGGTGGAGCTGGACGACCGCGAGGCGGCTCGGAAGTGAGGACCGCGGGCGGCTGGTCGCCTTCGTCCGAGCAGCACCCCGCCCGGTTCAGGCGTTCAGCGGTAACGCGGGCACCGCCACCGGGTGGACGCGGATGCTCCCCTGGTGGAGCTGGACGACCGCGAGGCGGCTCGGAAGTGGGGACCGCGGGCGGCTGGTCGCCTTCGTCCGAGCAGCACCCCGCCCGGTTCAGGCGTTCAGCGGTAACGCGGGCACCGCCACCAGTGGCGGCCCCGCGCGACGCGAGCACATCGCCACCGTCTGCAGCGTGAACTCGGCCGAGTCGACTCGACAGCCACTCGACTCAGACCGACAGTCCGCGAAATCTGTCCAGCGTCGAACAGCGCCCCCTCCCGGCGAGATCGGCAACAGCACCGTCTCTGGGGTCGGTCCGTCTCAGGCGTTGGCTACCGCAGCCTCGGCCGGCGCGTCGGCCCCCACCTCGGACTCGACCGCCGCGACCACGTCCCCGTACTCGACCATGTCGATCGCGTCGTAGTCGGCCGGGCACCCGAAGTCGCGCTTGCCGGGGGCGGTCGGGTTGCCGATGGTCACGCACAGCCCGCAGCCGATGCACTTGTCGATGCGCACCGCGCAGACCCAGCGGTCGTTCGAGTCCTTCTCCTCGACGATGCAGTCTTCGACGGGGCAGGCGGCCTGACAGATCGAGCAGGCGAACGCGCCGAAGCAGCGGTCGGGATCGACCACCGCGACCTTGCGGGGCGCCCGCTTGCGGGGGGTGTTCTGAAGCTTCGTCCACATGGGTGGTGATTATACCGCAGCCGCCCACGGACTCTGGCCGGGTGGCCTCGAGGGCGCCGCCGGGAGCGGAGGAAGAGCTCGTCGGCGCTCCCAAGGCCCCCACGTGGGGCTGGGGCCGACGAGGAACTTCATGGTTCCGCCACGGAAACGGCGGACAGCGTGTCGCCCGCGATCACCGCATGTGCGTAGGCGACGCACGCACGAACGTCCTCCGGTTCCAGCTCCGGGTATTCGTCGAGGATGGCTTCCGCCGTCACGCCTTGGGCCATCAAGCTCAGGATCAGCTCCACCGAGAGTCGCATGTCCCGAATGACGGGCTTCCCCCCGAAGACCTCCGGGCGCGCGGTGATGCGCTTCAGCAATTCGGAATGGCTCATCTACGTGATCTCGCGCGCCCGACAGTCGAGACGCATCACCGCGCCACCGTAGGTCCGACCTCACCCACGACGGGACCGGGCGAGTTCCAGGTCAGCGCGGCCAGGAACTTCGAATGCGCGAGCACCGGCGAACGCGAGACTCGGGCGCCGTCAGATCGACATCCCCCGCCCCGCGATGGGCCATACCACCTCGACCCGGTCGCCTCGCACGCCGTAGAGCTGGTCGTAGAGGTTCACCACCGGGTCGCAGTGCGACACGATCAGGTCGAGCTTGTCGCCGACGCGGTAGGTGCGGCTGGCGTTCTCCTCGTAGCGGAGGGTCCCGAACTCGTCCGACCCCGAGGTGTAGCTCATGCCGGTCTCGCCGGCGACGATGGGCCAGGGTCGGTTGATGGTGTTGGCCTTGGCGCCGGCGTCGGTGGTGACGCGGCCCTCGTACTGGTCGTTGAGCACCGTGGTCAGCACCGTCAGGGCGGGGGCGAAGTCGCTGTAGACCTCGTCGTCCTCGGCGCCGCCGATGCCCAGGTACTGCGCATCCATGAACACGTAGCTGCCGACCTGCACGTCGGTCATGCCCGGGGTTTCGTGGTCGATGTTGTAGGTGCCGGTGCCGCCGCCGCTGAAGATGCCGGTGTCGAGCCCCGAACGCTTCATGCGGTCCGCGGTGTCGGCCGCCGCCTCGAGGTTGGCGAGGGTGCGCCGGCGCCGCTCGGCGAACCCGGTCACGTGCTGCGAGCCGCCGTCGTAGCACAGCATGCCCCGCAGGCGCAGCCCCGGCAGCGTGTCCACGAGCTGAGCGAGCTCGAGGGCGGGGGCGCCGGGCGTGATGCCGGTGCGGTGCCCGCCGGGGTCGACGTCGACGGTGACGTCGGCGACGACCCCCGCCTCGGCCGCCGCGTCCGAGAGCTCGCGGGCGTTGGCGGCGGTGTCGACGGCCTGGACGAACCCGTCGCACCACTTCCTCAGGTACATCGCGCGGCGGATCTTGCGCGGGCTCACGTTCACCGTGGTCAGCAGAATCTGCTCGACGCCGTGCTCGAACATCACCTCGGCCTCGGAGATCTTCGCGGTGCAGATGCCCACCGACCCGGTGGCGATCTGCAGGCGCGCGATGGCCGGGCACTTGTGGGTCTTGGCGTGGGGGCGGCTGGCGATGCCGTTGCCGGCGACGGTGGTCTGCATCCGGTCCAGGTTGGCCTCCAGCCGGTCGAGGTCGACGCAGAGGCACGGCGTGTCGAGGTCCCACTTGGAGATGCCCGCCTCGAGGCGGCCCCCCGGGGCCTGCCGCCTCATCTCGGCCGCGCTGTAGCCCTTGACGGGCTTGGGAATCCAGACCGACGCGGCGCCGGCGCCGGCCGCGTGCAGGAAGTGACGTCGAGACAGGGGATGGGTCATCGCAAGTAGCTCCTCTCGCCGGTCGTTATACCGCAAAACCGGGCGCGATTGGGAACTCCCGGGGCAGGAGCCCGCGGCGGGAGCCCCGCTGCGTTCGACGGCGGTGCATTCCGCGTGACTGCGTTTCGCCCCGGCTGCGTGCAAGCGGTCGATGCGCTCGTCGCACGTCGACGCGCGGTCGCCTCGCCGGGCTCGGCGCAACGCGGGATTGCACCGAGGGCTCGTGAGCGCGCCGCCCGGCGGCTCGACGGCTACGCGCCGCGCCCGCCGCAACGCGGCGTCGCGGCAGGGGCGGTTGGGTCAGAAGCGGAACAGCCGGTTCACCTTGACCACCAGCCCGCGGTTGCGCAGCCCCCCCGTGTACCGGTCCGGCCGCAGCGGATCGCTGTCCCGGTCCTCGGTGTACACGACGAACAGCTCGCTGCCGGGGCTGTACTCCCACCGCAGCCGGAGGTTGTTGCTGACGGTGCGGGTGCTCGAGTTGTACTGGACGAGGCCGCTGACGAACATGCGCGGCGAGAGGGTCCAGGTGATGCGCGAGACGAGCAGGTCGGCGCGGAACGCGCCCTGCGGCGTCTCGATCCAGTTCACCGACACCGTCGGCTCGAGGGCGAGCTGCGGGACGAGGACGAAGCGGGCGCGCCGGAAGCCGATGGACCGGATGGTGCCGCTGAAGTACTCGCCCGTCCGCACCGTGACGACCCCGCTCAGGCGGCGCTGCCCCCCGAGGGTGTAGGTGGTCTCGAGGTCGCGGAAGCGGTAGCCGCCGACGGGCAGCACCACGTCCCGCCCCGGCTCGAACGGCTCGACGAGGAACTCGTAGCTCTCGGCGGCCGAGATCCCGATGCGGTCGCTGTTCTCGAACTCGGTCAGGAACGCGAGCTGCGCCTGCCGGGTCTCGACGACGCCGGTGTCGGCGGCCTCGACGTAGTCGAAGGCGCCCTCGAGCCGGAACTGCCGGATCGCCTCGATCGAGGCGGGCCGGGGGCTGAACCGCGCCGACCCGTACGAGCGCCGGAAGTTCTCGCGCCGCCAGAACCCCACCTCGGGGCGGAAGTTGTCCTCGACGGTCAGGTGCTCGGCCTCGAACCCGTAGCGGTCGCCGTTCCAGGAGAGCTGCCCCTGATAGCTCGTGTCGCGGCCGGCGCGGCCCGGCGTCCGCGTCCGCGCCAGGTAGGCCACGGCATTGACGTTGTCGTAGAACGAGAACGTGCCGTCGGCGCCGAAGGTCTGGCTGGCGCCGACGCCCGCGAGCGACACCGAGCGGTTGGTGAAGAGGACGCCGAGGGCGCTCCGCCGCAGGATGTCGCGCTTGATCCGGGCGACCGTGAAGTTGGTCGGCTCGACGCCGGCGCGCACCTCGTCGCCCGCGTGCGCGCCCGCGTGCATGTTCAGCGCCCCGACGTCGAAGGCGCCCACCTTGCCGGTGACTCTCGCCCCGCCGGTGATGGGCACGACGGCCCCTTCCTGGAGCCCGATGCGGCGGGAGTAGAACAGCGTGGGCGCGAGGCTCTCCTCGCTGGACCTCCCGCTGCCGATCAGCCGCAGGGCGCCGTCGCGGCGGCTGGGGCCGCCCCCGCGGGCGAAGTCGAAGATGCCGCGGTTCTCGAGGAAGAACTCGCGCTTCTCGGGGAAGAACAGGTTGAACCGGGTCAGGTTCACCTGCTGCTCGTCCACCTCGACCTGGGCGAAGTCGGTGTTCCAGGTCAAGTCCGCGGTCAGGTTCCGGGTGATGCCGTACTTGACGTCCACGCCGTAGTCGCCGTCGCCGGCGTTCCGGCGGGGCGTGTCCAGGGTGAGGTCGGTGGTGACGCCGGAGATGCCGTACGGCTTGATCTCGAGGTTGGTGCCGCTGTCCGGGACGTCGAGGCCCACCAGCAACGCGGCGTCGGACATGCGGAAGAAGCCCCGGCGGCCGGCCGCGATCGGCACCGACGTGACGTAGGTCTGCTCGTTCTTCCGGCGCACGAGGCGGCGAATCTGCACTCCCCACTGCTGGAGCGGCCCCGGCCGGTATCGGAGCGACTTGAACGGAATGGCCATCTCCACCGTCCAGCCGCCCTCGAACCGCCCGGTGCGCACGTCCCACACCGGGTTCCAGTCGCCGTTGGGGTTGCCCTCGTTGGTGATGCCGAAGTCGCCGATCGCCCCCAGCGGGTTGGTGTAGAACGCGACCCCGTTGCGCCGGTCGTTGAAGGTGTCGAACGCGACCCAGAACGAGTCGTTCTCGCGGAGCTGGGGGGTGTCGCGCCGCATCTCGTTCGCCACCCACTCGTCCGGGGGCGCCGAGTCCCACACGCGGCCGACGACGTAGATGTTCGCCTCGTCGAAGAGAATCCACGCCTCGGTCTTCTCGGTCGCCGGCGCCCCCTCCACCGGCATCTGCTGGACGAAGCCGTCGATGGCGGGCACGGTCTCGTAGACCGGCTCGTCGAGCACGCCGTCGAGCCGGATGCCGGTGGCGAGGCGGATCGCCCGGACCGACGCCCGGCCCTGCGCATCGCGGGCAACCACCGCCGGCGGCCTCGGCGGCAGAGGACGGTCCGGCACCCCGGCCAGCGCGAACCCGCCGGCCCCGGAACCCGACGCGTCCCCGGGCGCCTGCCGGTCCCCCGACCCGGCAACCGGTGCGGGGGTCCCCGGCACCGCCGCCGTACCTCCCGGCGCCTGCTCCCGGGATGAACCCTGCGCAACGACCGTTCCCGGCATGCCCGCGAGGAACAGCACGGACACAATAGTGAGAAACGTCGGCGCGGCGAAAGGGTGCCGGACCACCGACTGGCCGCAGACGGTCAGATGCATGGTCGACCCCGATGCGAACCGGAGGAGAGATCGGGCATGCGCACTGGGCGAGAGTCCGTCGAACCGACCTGTCTGCGCCGCCGACGAGCACCCCGGCGGCTCGAAGGGGATGGGCTCAGAGGGGCAGGTGCCGCCTCGCGCAATCGAGAATGCCGAGCTTTCTCGCGAGAGACTTGACGGCGCTGCTTCGTATCCTGCGCCGCTCGAGCTTCAAGTGCGGTCCCGACGGGAACACGGCCGTGACCACTCCCGTACCCGTTGCCGGTTTGACGAGAAAGGAATGCGTCGTCTCCACCACGCGATGTGTCGGGGCGCACGCTTCCAGCATCTTGAGGACGTCCAGGACCCGGATTTCCGCCGCCACTACGCTGCCGTTCGGAGATAGTCCGTCGGCGGAGTCGCCTCCACGGGGGTGAGGTCTTCGACCGCCATCTCGACAACGGTGACGGACGCTTCGCGGTCAGCCGACCAGACGTCGAGACCATCGGGGCGCTCATCCGTGCGCCGAACGCGCTCGACGGCATCGCGCCATTCCTCGATCGCGGTCTCATCCGTCGTGCTCAGGAATGCGTGGACGGCGTCTCGAAATTCACCGAAGGTCGCAGCGTCCTTCGCCAATGCGTCGAGAGTGCCGACCAGCGTCTCACGAACGAGCGGTTGCACCTCGTCGACCGTGGAAGCGCCGGCGTCGATCACGAGTCCTGCCGGCGTCACGCCTTCCAGCCAGACTCCCGTCGAACCCTGGTGCGCCACGAGCCGGCCGGTGAGCTCGACCTTGGCAATGAAGCCCCGCCCAAGCGTGACACCCCGATGCGTGAACCACAGCGGCCACGTTCGCATCGCCATCCTGCCCCAACCTCCCCACGCGCAAGCCGCCTGACGTGACCGTCATCCCCGACAGCTTGGCGCCGAACCGTCTGCACACCGGCCATTCCGACAGAATGCCGCCCCCCGTTTGCCGGATGGCGGCACGCGCGTCCCGGGACGCGCGGTCTCACCAATTCTATCGAAACACCTCGCTCATGGGGCGCCCGGAGTACCCGGTCATCTCCAGGTAGCCGCGCCCCCGGACGGGCCGGCCGCCGACCCGGCCGGTCACCGTCACCGCGCCCTCCCAGTAGGTGACGCCGGTCGAGGCGGCGGTGACGAGCTCCTGGGCGTCGAGGGCGGCGGTGACCGCGAGGCTCGCCTGCCGGCCCGGAAGCTCCACCCGCCATTCGACGGGGTAGGCGGCGCCGCTCGCCGGAGACGTCCACCGTCGCCCGGGTACGAGGCGCACGTCATCGCGAAGGAGCGCCGTCACCTCGCCGCCGCCGTCCACCCACGTGCCGGCGGAATGGACATCGGACCGCCCGTCGGCTCGGCGCAACTGGAAGACCATGAGGTCCGCGCCGTCCTCGAGCTGGAGCGAGAACCAGTCCCAGCCGACCTGGCCGGGCTCGAGGAACGTCGTGCCGAACTCGTGGTCCATCCAGCTCGCGCCGGTCACCTCGGTCCACTCGCCGTCGAGCCGCACCCGGCCCGTCGTCGGCATTCGGGTCATCGAATAGTACTGCGAAGCGTTGCCCGTCGACGGGCCCTTCCGGCTGAGGCCGTTCTCGCCGTGCAGGGTCGGCCCCTTGCCGGGTTCCAGACGGAGGTCGACCCCGAACGACCGGTCGATCACTTCCAGCCGGTGGCCCCCGCCGTCGAGCGATGCCCGCCAGTCGCCGTTCCAGACGTCGAGGGTCGCCTCCCGCGCACCGGCCCAGCCGAGCCCGCCGCGATCGAGCCGCTCGGCGAACAGATGCCGGCCGGTCGCGAGGTCGGTCACCGCCAGGTGCGCCATGTAGAGATCGCGGACCGCCCACCGCGAGGGGTTCTCCGGCGCGGGGTCGACGCCGACCCGGAAGAACGTCACCTGGTAACCGAACCGGCGCCCGCGGTCTGAGGCGAGGTTCCCGGTGTAGTACCACCACTCGATGCGGTACTCGGGATGGCTGCCGTGGTCGCGCGGAAAGCGCCAGACGTAGCCGGACCCCGCCTGTCGCCAGCCGTCCGCGGTCACCGCCCCGCCGGCCTCCCGGCCGGGGGACGGCCCCGGCTGCATGGACATGACGGCAGCAGCCCGCCCCGCCGGATCGCCGGTTCCGGCTCGGGACACATCCGCGAACGTCGGCGGCGAGCCCGCGCGTTCGATGAGAACCGGCGAGACGCCGGCGGCGCCGGTTGCGACGATGACTCCGTCGAGGAACACCCAACCGAGGAGCGCCGCCCACGCGGGCAGCAGCGCCATTCCAATGCGAGACCGCCGCCCGCCGCCGGCACGAGACGGCGTCATCAGGCCGGCGACGCCGCGGACGCCCGTCATCGCTCCGCCCCCGCCGCCACCCGCGAGGCCACCCGGGCCGGATACAGGCCGGCCAGGGCCGTCGCCGCCGCGATGAGCACCGTCGACTGCGCGAGGAACCCGACCGGCAGGTGGAACTGGATGGTCCAGCCGAAGCTCTGCACGTTGATGACGTAGATGAGGATCAGCGACAGCGCGATGCCCACGGCCAGCCCCACCCCCTGGCTGACGAGCCCGAGCATCGCGGCCTCGATGACCACCATGCGCCGAATCAGCGGGCGGCCGGCCCCGACGAGCCGCAGCATCGCCAGCTCGCGCCGGCGTTCCAGCACCAGGGTCAGCAGGGTGGCGGCCACCCCCAGGATGGCGACGACGATGGCGATGGCCTGGAGCGCCCAGGTGATGGCGAACGTCGCGTCGAAGATGCGCAGCACCTCGGCGCGGAGGGTCCGGTTGGTGCGGATGAAGAGCCGGTGGTCGGGGCCGGCGGCGGCGAGCAGCTCGTCGCGCACCGTTTCCGGGTCCGCGTCCGGGGCCAGGTAGAGGGTGAGGCCGCCCGGCCGCCGGGGGCCGTAGTGGGCGGCGAAGGTCGTCTCGTCCATCACCACGATGCCCCGGTCGCTCGAATAGTCGTAGTACACGGCGGCGACCCGGAACGGGCGCGGCCCCCGCGGCGTGTCGAGCGTGATGCGGTCGCCCACCGCTGCCCCGTGCTTGATGGCGAAGCTCTCCGACACCGTCACCGCGTCCGTGCCGATGGCCTGACGCATCGCCGCGGGCCCGTCGGCGGGGGCCTTGAACAGCAGCGCCCCGTGCTCCAGCAGCACCTCGAAGCGGCCGGCGCCCAGGATGATCAGGTCGCCCGCCGGGCCGTAGGGCAGATCGACGCTGCGGAACCCGTCCACCGCGACCACCGCGGGGTGGGACGCGATGCGCCGCTCGGCCGCCTCGGAGACCCCCGCCGACGCGCCGACCGGCCCGCCGTCCGCGACGGCCACGAAGAGGTCCGCCTGCAGGGTCTGTCCGACCCAGTAGGCGACGGTCTCCCGGAAGCTGCCGACCATGATGGCGATGGCCGCGAGCATCGCGAGGCTCACGACGAGGGCCGCGACCGAGACCGCGAGCCGCGAGACCGCCGCCGACAGGTTCGCGTGGGCGAGCAGGCCCTCGATGCGGAACCGGCCGGCGAGCAGCGGGCGGCCCCGCCGGCGCAGCCACTCCAGCAGGACCGGCACCAGAGCCGCCGCCCCGAAGACGACGGCGAGCGCCGCCCCGAGGCCGAACAGCGGGAGCCCGCCGACCGCGTCGAGCGTCGACAGCCACCCCCCCGCGCCGAAGAGCGCCACCGCGGCCAGGGCCGCCCGCCGCGGGAACCGCCCGCCGCCGGCCCCGCCGTCGGGCTGGCGCACCGCGTCGAGGGGAGCGACCCCCGCCGCCTCCGCCGCCGGCATCGCCGCGGCGACGAGGGCGAGCGGGATCGCGACGGCCCCCGCCAACGCCAGGTCCGCCGCCCCCAACGGCGGCACCACCGCCTGCGACGTCACGTAGAGCGTGTTGACGGTGGTCGAAGTCAGGGCCACCGCGGCGCGGGCCAGTCCCCATCCCGCCGGCGCGCCCAGCCCCGCCGCCAGGACCGCGAGGACCGCCGCCTCGCCCAGGAACAGGCCGAGCACGAGACGACGGGTCGCACCGATTGCGCGCAGGATCCCGATCTCGGCACGCCGGGAGATCACCGAGACCGCCACCGTGTTGTAGACCAGGAACAACCCCACGATCAGGGCGATCCACGACAGCGCGGACAGGTTGAAGTGGAAGGCGGCGAGCATGCGCTCGACCTGCCGCCCCCGCTGCGCGGGCCGCTGCACCCGGAGGCCGTCCGGCAGCCGCGCCGCGATGGCCCGCTCCGCGGCGTCGACGGCGGACGCGTCGAGGAGCCGGATCTCGACCCGGTCGACCCACCCCAGGCCGTCGAAGCGCCACTGCGCGGCCGCGATGTCGAGCAGCGCGAGCCGGCCGTCCGCCACCCGCGCCGGCCCCTCGTCGAGCAGCAGGCCGCGCACCGTCATCTCGTGCGCGGCGTCGCCCACCACGAGCTGCACCGGGGAGCCGACGTCGATGCCGTGCCGCGACGCGAACCGCTCGGTCAGCACGATCGAGGTGGCATCGAGCAGCACGTCGAGCAGCTCCTGCGGGCGGGGAGGCCGCCCCTGCCGCGAGAAGCGCAGCAGTTGGTACTCCCGGAACGGCCGCTCCCGCAACACGTCGACCCCGAGCACGCGGAGCCGGTGGCCGGCGCCGTCGGCCGTCTCGAGCCGGGCGTAGCGATCGATGACGGGGCTGACGCGCCCGTACTCGCGTAGCCACCCCATGCCGGCGAGCTGCTCCTCGGGCACGCCGACCCCCGCCCCCACGATCTCCAGCGAGGTCTGCCCGGCCACGACGTCGAGCGCGGCCTCGAAGCCCCCCACCGACGCGGCGTTGGCGAGGCGGATGGCCACCACCACCGCCACCCCCAGGGTCAGTCCCGCCACGGTGACGAGCCCCCGCACGGGGTCGCGCAGCATGCCGCGCACGATGAACTGGCCGAAGAGCGTCAATCGACTGGCTCCGTCAACGGGGCAGCACGCGCGGCAAGTCCGCCTCACCGATCCGCGCGACGCGCGGGTCCGCCACGACCTCCTCTTCAACGCCGTCGCGCAGCCGAAGCACGCGATCGGCGGCCGCGGTGAGGGCCGGGTCGTGGGTGGCCAGCAATACCGCGACGCCGGTCTCGCGGTTCAGCTCCCGTAGCAGCGAGAGCACCCGCCCGCCGTTGTCGGTGTCGAGGTTGCCGGTGGGCTCGTCGGCGATGACGAGGGCGGGCCGGTGCACGAGGGCCCGCGCGACCGCGGCCCGCTGCAGCTCTCCCCCCGAGACCCGCGCCGGATGGTGCTCCAGACGATGGGCGAGCCCCACCCGGCGGGCTCCTTCCCCGGCGCGGGCCAGACCCTCGTCCCGGGGCACGCCCGCGAGGAGCAGCGGCAGCGCGATGTTCTCGGCGAGCGTGAGCGTGGGAAGGAGGTTGAAGAACTGGAAGACGAAGCCGATCCGGTCGCGCCGCAGCGCCGTCAGCCCCTCGTCGTCCAGCTCCGCGAGGTCGACGCCGTCGACGGTCACCGTCCCCGACGAGGGCCGGTCCATGCCCCCGCAGAGGTGCAGGAGCGTGGACTTGCCGCACCCGGACGGTCCCACGACGGCCACGAACTCGCCGGCCGCGAGCTCCAGACCGACGCCCCGCAGGGCGTCCACCGCGGTCTCGCCGTCGCCGTAGCGCTTGTACAGGCCCCGGGCCTCCAGCACCGGCCCGGACCTCGGGCCGTCGCCTGAGGAAGGGCGCCCGACCGACCCGGCCGGCCGCACCGCCTCGTGGCGCCGAAGGCCGGGTTCGGGGCCGCCGCGCGCCCGGGACGCTACCACCGGGTCGACTCGAACCACTGCGAGCAGTACGGCTCGGGCAGCCAGCGGAGGCCCGGATCGCCGATGGGGCTGCCCGGGGGAGCCGGCGGCGGCTCCCACGCCCGGGCGCCGTCGACCGGGGCTTCCAGAAAACGGTCGATGTCGCGGCGGAGGGCGTTCCTGTGCGCCGCGTCGGCGATCCGGTCGAGGCCGCTCGCCGGCACCAGCTCGCTACGGACCTCGTCCAGAACCTCCTCGAGCCAGTACGCCGCGACCGCGCGCACCTGGGCCATCGGCGCCGCGGATGCGAGGCGGATCAGCCGGTCCACGACCACCCGCTGCACCGCCCGCTCCACTTCGAGGCGATAGCCGTCCGAGGACGCCTCGCCGAAGCTCGCCCGCACCAGCGCGTCGACGATCTCCACGAGCCCGGGCAGGTCGCCGTCCACCGCGTGCTGCTCGACCAGCCGGGCCGCCCGGTCGGGCCGGAGAAGCGCCGACACCGTGAGGTCGGCCGCGACCACGGCGGGGGTGATGCGGTCGAACGTCGATCCGGTGTAGCGGGGGAACAGCTCGCGGTGGCGCCCGTAACCGGCGGGACGGGGCGGGATGAGGTCGGCGACGGAAGCGGGAACGGCGAGCTCGTCGGCCCGCAAGGTCCGCATCAGCGCGTCGAGCGCCGCGCGCTGGTCGGCGGCGGAGACGGGCCGGAGCGGGACGCGCCCGTCCCCCCGGAACGCATAGTCGTAGTCGACGCCGCCGAGGGCCGACGCCGCCGCCTCGACCTGGTAGCGGTGGTGCAGGTACAGGGGCACCAGCGTCTCCTCGAGCAGGGCGAGGGGGGTGCCGCTCCGCACCGCGGTCTCCCCGAACCGGTCGAGCGCGGCCCGCCGCACGTCGAGCATGCGATGCAGCTCGGCCGCCGGGTCGGTGCCGTTGGCCCAGATGTGGACGCGGGGGTTGGCGCCGGTGTCCTGCCCGGTCAGGAAGCGGAGGTCCGCGTCCCACGCCTCGTCGAGCACCGCATCGAGGGCCGCCGGCTCGTCGGTCCCGGCCGGGAAGTCCTGATAGCCGTAGCCAATCGCCACCTCGTCCCACGCCCCGATGCCGACGTCGTAGGCGTCCGACAGGTCGATGCGCCCGTCCCGGTTGACGGTCACCAGGGGGTGGGGATAGTCCATCACCGAGATGCGCCCCCGCGTGCTCGCGTAGTAGTTGTGGCTGAGCCCGATCGTGTGCCCGACCTCGTGGGCCGAGAGCTGCCGGATACGGGCCAGGGCCATCTCCGACAGCTCGGCCGGCTCCTCGTCCCCGTCGACGTAGGGCGACAGCAGCCCCTCCGCGAGCAGGTAGTCCTGGCGGACGCGGAGCGAGCCGAGGGTCACGTGGCCCTTGATGATCTCGCCGGTGCGGGGATCGGTGACCGACGAGCCGTAGCTCCAGCCCCGGGTGGAACGGTGCACCCACTGGATGACGTTGTAGCGGACGTCCAGATTGTCGGCGCCCTCCGGCATCATCTCCACCCGGAACGCATCGCGGTACCCGGCCGCCTCGAACGCCTGGTTCCACCAGCGGGCGCCGTCGAGGAGGGCCGACCGGACCGGCTCGGGCGTCCCCCGGTCGAGGTAGTAGACGATGGGCTCGACGGGCTCGCTCAACGCGGCCGCGGGGTCGCGCTTCTCGAGGCGGTGGCGCCTCAGGAACCGCCGCGTCATCGGCTGGCCCAGGGGGGCGCCGTAGTCCTCGTAAGTCAGCGCCCCGAAGCCGGCCCGCGGGTCGTAGGGGCGGGGGGTATAGCCGTCGTCGGGCAGCTCGACGAACGAGTGATGCTGGCGCA
Organism: Vicinamibacterales bacterium; assembly: GCA_965261285.1. Lineage (GTDB taxonomy): Bacteria > Acidobacteriota > Vicinamibacteria > Vicinamibacterales > UBA8438 > JAJEEA01. The sequence continues at coordinate 3,402,239 of OZ253457.1, forward strand.
CCGTCACCGCCCGCGCGGTCGGCGCCACCGCCCCGAGCGAGCCGCGCCCGAACCCCGGCCCGCCGCCGCCCGGGTCGCCGGTGAACGTCAGCCGCGCCTCGAGCTCGGTGTTCCGGGGGAAGCCCTTCGTGCGCGGCAGGTGGACGGCGCTGCGGCTCTCGTCGAGCCGGTACGTGCCGGGCAGCCGGTCGGCCACCCCGTGCGCGTCGCGGAGGAGGAACGGCGTCACGTCGACGAGCACGGCGCCGTCCGACTCCGCCTCGACCTCGAACCCCCAGAGCACCGAGGTGGCGAAGGCCTCCTCGAGCGCCCGCGCCTCGTCGGGGTTGTCGGTCTCTACCCGGTAGCGCTGGTTGGGCTGCACCATCAGCACCCTGGGGCCGATGCGCTCGAAGCGCACGAGCGCGGTCGCCCCGAGCTGGCCGCGGTCGAGCCCGATGTCGTTCGACCCGACCCCGGCGGCGAGCGAGCGCACGTAGAGGAGATCCTGGTCCAGCCGGGCGATCTCCATCCACAGGGTGCCGGTCGCGGCGTCCCAATGGAGCGGGAGCAGCCCGGGCAGCCGCTCCATGCCCGCGGTGCGCTCGGCGATGGAGGGCGGCGCATCCTGGGCGAGGCCCGGGGCCGGCCAGAGGGCCGAGGCCGCGAGCAGTGCGGGCAGCAGTCGTCTCAGGTTCACAGGCATGGTTCCTCGGGGCGCTGAACGGGAATCCCCCCCTGGCCGGGCGCGAGGACGGGACCGCAACGGAGCGGCGCGCGGCGTGCCGACGGCAGCTTCCGGTCGAATCACCACACCGGGGGCTGGCGGCGGGCCGGCCGACGTCAATTGCGGCGCAACGGATCGGCGACGTAGCCGCGGCGGGTCCTGACGGTGAGGTCCTGCCCCTTGATGCGAACCCGGATCGACCGATAGCTGCCGTCGGCCGGGCGCTCGGGCCGGTAGCCGAGCATGTACTGGTGGTTCAGCTCTTCCGCGATGCGCGCCGTCGCCGGCCCCAGCTCGGGGCTGTCGTGCACCACCTCGGTGTAGCCGCCGCTCTCCGTGGTGATCTCGCGGAGCGCGTGCGGATTGACGCGGTCGTTGATGGCCCGCGTGTCGGGAGCGTCGATGGCGATGGCGTAGACGAAGGCGGAGTTGCGGCGCAGGAGGCGCCGGACGTCGCGCACGTTCGCCAGGCTGCCGGTGTCGGAGCCGTCGGAGATCAGGACCACCGCGGCCCGCGGATGCCTGCGGTCCTCGAACAGCGGCAGGGCGTCCATCATCGCGTCGTAGATGCTCGTGCCGCCCCACGGGCGGATGTCGTCGAGCCGGTTGCGGAGCTCGCGGGGGCCCACCGTCCAGGGCACGGCGATGCTGGGCTCGTGGTTGAAGACGCTGATGAAGACCTCGTCGCCCACGTCGAGCCGGTCGGCGAGGAACTGGTCGAGGGCGAGCCGCGCGTCGTCGATGCGCTGGCCGTACATGCTCTGGCTGACGTCGAGTACCACTCCCACGCTGAGAGGCACGCGGTCGCGCGTGAAGTGGGTGACGGGCTGAAGCTGGCCGTTCTCGTAGATCTCGAAGTCGTCGCGCCCGAGGTCGCCCACGAGACGGCCGTCGGCGTCGACGACGGTGGCCGCCATCTGGACGATCTCGACCCCGGTGCGGAAGAAGTCGTCGCCGCGGTCGGCCTGCTGGCCGGAGACGGCAACGGCCACCGCGGCCGCGGCGAACGGTGCGAGGAGCGTCGCGGTAAGAGCCTGCCGAGACATGATGGCGACCTTCATTCTATGCGAGCCGCGGGGCGGTTTCCAGACGCGGCGGCCGCCATCCCGCGGTCTGCGATTCGTGACGAGCACCCCGCCATGACCGAGCCCGCGGTTTCGAGGCGCGGCGCACGCCTCCACGCAATGCACGGCGGGATCAGCTGCCGCCCGGTACGCACGAAGAGGCCCGAGTGCTGAGCACCCGGGCCTCTTCGAAGCTGTCTCGCAACCCGTCGCCTATTCGGGCTCGGTGGGGTCGCGGCCGTCGCGCGGCGCGCCCGTGCCGGACGAACCCATGAACAGCTTCCGGCCGTCCCGGAAGGTCAGGTCACGGCCGTTGCCCTTGTTCGAGCCGTCCTTGGCCTGGTAGCCGTCCACGATGATGAACGTGCCCGGAAGCAGCGACTCCCTGTTGAAGCCACGTCGGAGCAACGTGTTGGGGGTGCCGCCCTCGACCATCCAGCTCGTCACGGTGCCGTCCTCGTTCTCGACGTCCAGGTGGACCCACGCGTGCGGGTTGATCCACTCCATCCTCGTCACCACCCCTTCGAGATGGATCGGACGATTGGCGTCGAACTCAGCCGAGAACGCGTGATGAGCATCCCCGGGGACGGTGGTCAGGCCCACGAAGGCCGCGGCCGCCACGACAAACAGTACTCTTCGCATCTCGTACGCCTCCTCGCTGTGTAAGCTCACACTTCGGTGATTATCGGAATTCCCGCGTCCCATGTCAATACCCGTGATTCATGCAGCCGATCCCCCCCGCTATTGGGGCGGCTCGAGCACGATCTGGCGGTCGGAGCCGACGCCGGAAGCCCGGAAGACCGGGGTCAGGTCGGGATCCTTGCGCAGATGCCCGTACATCAGCTCCTCGGCGAACTCGACGCACTTGAACTCGAGCAACTGCATGTTCTCGTCGATGCGACGGTACAGCGGCAGCTTGATGGTCCAGGGCCGCGTGTAGGTCTCCGGGTCGGTGATGGTCGCCTCGTACATCAGGTGGTTCGGGCTGATGGCGGTGTACCGCTCCTCGACGTGCATCTGGTTGCTGTGGTGGTTGCCCGAGCTGTCGAGCCAGGTGTCGGGCACCTGCGCGGTCACGTCGATGACGAGGGTCTCGCCTTCCCAGCGGCCGAGGTTGTGGCCCATCCAGGCGTCGACCGGCGCCACGAAGTCGGGGCGGTCCATGTAGACGATGCGGCTGGCGCTCGCGAACTCGTAGGCCAGCAGCACGTACTCGGGCGTCTGCACGAGCTGGAACGGATAGGGCATGTAGGTCGCGCGCGGCACGCCCGGCATGTAGCACTTCACCGCGGGGTCGCGCTCGAGCCAGTACTGCAGGTTCTCCTGCTGCTGGGCCCGCGCCTCTTCCGTGTAGGGGATCTCGCCGCCCTCGACGATGCCGAGGCCGCCGGGGATCGCGCCCAGGGACGCCATCTCGACGACGGGGCCGAACCGCGCGGCGTGGGGCTCGATGTCCCAGTGGGCCGAGCCCAGGGCCTGCCAGATGCCGTTCAGGTCCGGGTTGCCGGCGGCCGTGCGCGGCGCCATGTACTCCTCGTCCTGAGCCTGAGCCGGCTGGACGGCGACGGTCATGCCGAAGACCACCAGTCCGGCGATCATTGCTGTGGTGAGCCGATTTCGCATTTCTCTGTGTCTCCCTGACACGCCGCGGCGTGTCTGACCGGCGGGCACCCGCACCACCGCGGGGGCTCCCCGCCACCTCGAGCTTGCCCTACGCGACATGAGTCTACTCTACGACAAGAGTCCGATGAGGCGCGCGCCGATCGTGACGCTCGTCCAGAGCGCGATCGACGTGATCCCCACCACCTTGGGCCAGACCGGCCCGAAATGCCCCTCCTCCTTCGATGCGATGATTCGACGAATCACGAACGTTACCACGACGCCCACGAACAGCGCCTCCATCTTCCACCAGAAGAAAGGGCTGTAGTACTGCTTAATCGCGGTCGACGACATCTGCGGAATGCCGGTCAGCACCAGCACCACGAAGCTCCACACGAGCCACGGCTGCGCCGTCCGCGCCAGTTGGGGAATCGGCGCCCAGGTCAGCCCCCGGCCGAGGAGCCGCAGATCGACGACGAGCACCGCGCCGGCGAAGACCGCCACCGCGAGCAGGTGAATGCACTGCACGATGGGGGTGGGCCAGACCGAGTTGAGGAAGTAGGCGCTGAAGCCCAGCTCCTGCATCCACTGAAAGAACGGTAGCAGCATCGCGTTACCCCAGTCCCATGTCGGCCCACCACTGGGGCACCAAGCCGCTGTAGGCGGTCATGCGCCCGGTGACGATGACCCCGGCCCACAGGGCCAGCGACACGTAGCCGGCCACGCGGGCCTTGAGCGGAGCCACCGGATCGCGCTCCCACTGGTCGACCGTCTTCTCGATGTTCTGGTGGAAGTACGCGGCGTTGAGGGCGAGGACGATCAGCATCCCCATCTTGAACCAGAACCAGAAGTTCGGGAAGTACCGCATCGGCTGGCTGTAGAGCATGACGAAGCCGGTGCCCGCGTTGATGAGCACGCCGGCGTACAGCCAGGGGAACAGCCCCGACTTCACCTTCGACACGGGAACCCACCGGAGAGCCATGCCCGTCAGCCGCATGTCCCAGTAGGCGATGACCCCCGCCACCAGGCCCATGCTGACGACGTGCGCCGTCAGCAGATAGACGTAGCCGTTCAGCGATTCCCGCAACGCGATGCTGCTCGGCAACACGTCGACCCACTCGAAGAGGGGCCGCATCAACTCGAGCACGCTGGCAATCATCCGCTGCCTCTCCCTCGGTCGTCTCGCCGCCCCGCCACGCGCTTCGTCCCGCCCCGAGCAAGCCTCGGGAACGAGGAAACGGGTCGCCGATGCACTCTCACGGTGCGGGGCAGCGATTCCCCTCGGGGCAGCGGCGGCCGCTTCCGCCGGTCTCGCACCGCCGCGGCACGCGGCCGCCGCGCGCCGCTCTACGCCTCTACCCCCGTACCGCCCGCGTCCGACCCGCCTCGAGCCGCGCGGCCCGCGTCGACCGGCGCGAACGCCACGCCGTTTCGCAGGCGCGGAGTGTACCTCGCAGCTTGGTCAAGGTCAAGAATGGCGAGGAGGGCGCCGGGACGCGGAATCGCGTCACGCGGGCGGGCGCAGGCGCCGGGCGTGGCGCCGCAGCCGCCGCCATCCCTGGCCGGCGGACGTCACGCTCACGAGGATGCCGCCGAGGCTCAACCCGATGACGACCGCGTCCCACAGCGGCCGGCGCCCGTACAGGAACGGGAAGTCCAGTCCGTGCAGGCCCCGGTACAGCCAGCGGTTGGCGCGGGTCAGGCGCTCCTCCTTCCGGGCGATGGCGCCGAGGTAGGGGTCGAGGTAGAGCCACGTGGCGGCGGCGTCGTCGTAGCGGGCCCGCAGCACCGGCAGGGGCCGGCGCCGGCTGCGATCGTAATAGTAGTCGTCGTAGGCCCGGAGCCAGACCGCGTCCTCGACGGCGGCGCCGGGCATGGCGGCCGTCGCCGCGGCCTCGATGCGTTCGTCGCCGAACCGGGCGAAGGCGCCGTCCTCCGGACGCAGCATCGAGACGAGCCGCTGCTCGGGGGCCCGGGACCGCAGGGTGGCCAGGGTGGTCGGCAGGGTCAGATCCCCCGGCGGCGCCCCCGCGGGGTCGACGGCCCGCACGTGCGGCTCGTTCGCGAGCTGCAGCACCTCCAGCTCCTTCGGCGGGAAGGAGCTGCCGATCGCCGCGGCGGCGGCGCGAAGGCCGTCGGCGGTGAGGGGACCGAGCCGCAACGGCCCCCCGGACACCGCCTGCCGCTGCGCGGCCGTCGCCCCCGTGCCCGGGTGCCAGCTCCAGGGGTCCATCGACAGCCCGCCGCTGAAGATCCACGTGAAGGTGAACAGGCCGAACACGAGGCCGGCGTAGTGGTGCCACCGCATCAGGCCCGCGTAGGGCGAGTGCGAACGGCCGTCGCGCAACCGGTAGGCGGTCGAGGCCGCCACCCGCCACAGCCCCCAGGCGATGCCCGACAGGGCCAGCAGGCAGCCGAGCACCGACAGCCCGATCACCAGATCGGACCAGAAGGACGCCCGCGAGCGCAGGGGCGTGAAGTACAGCCAGTGAGGCACCGCCCCCAGCCAGGCCCAGAGCCGGCCCCGGCGGGTGGTCTCGAGGACCGGCTCGACGGTGCGGTCGGAGATGTAGAGGACCGTCGCGGCGTCGTCGCCGAGGGCCACGCGATGGAGGGGAAAGAAGGCGCCGCTCTGCAGCGTCCACTGATCGGGCGCGGTCAGGCGCGCGTCGTAGCGGGCGCCGGTCGCGTGCTCGGGGGCGAAGCGCCGCGCGATCTCCACGACCTGCTCCGGACCCAGCCCGCCCGCCGTCTCGCCCGTGTCGGCGTAGATCGTCGTCCAGCCGCCGCCCCCGGCGAGCCGGTAGACGGGCCGGTCGCCGTGCATGCCGACGAGAATGCGCGCCGGCGCGAACCCCGCCCGCACCGCCGCCTCGCCCACGTCGAGCCGGGCCGCCGACAGGTCGAGGGCGGGCGCGCGCGCGAGCCGCTCGACGGGGTCGAGGGCCGGCATGCCCGCGTACATCAGGACGATGCCGGAGGCGAACCAGACGACGAAGAGCAGGCTGCCGGCGATGCCCAGCCAGCGATGCGTGTAGATGAGGCCCCGGCGCAAGATGATGGATGGGCTCGACACCGATTCGCCCCCGTTCCCGCCCGACGGGGCGCCGCGCCTTCGCGGTCCGCGGCGCCCGCGGCGAAGGCCGCTAGGCCCCCGGCTCGATGGCCCGGCCCCGGTCCGCGTCGTCCACCCAGTACAGGGTGTGGCAGTTGTTGCACGTCTCGTAGACGACCTCGCCGAGATCGAATATCCGGTCGGGATCCTCGGCCGCGGCCGCGTCGAACGCCAGCATGGCGGCGTCGGCCATGGCCTCGGACATGCGCACCCACTGGTCCTGGTCGCGAGCCCGGCCCTCCATGATGAGCAGGTTCGCCGATTCGGCGAGGGCCACCGCCCCCAGCTTCACCCGCAGCCAGTCCTCCTCGGTCTCCGGCTCCCAGTAGGTCTCGCCGTTCTCGTCGAGAATCGTCCCGACGGCGTCCCACAGGAGGTCGGCGGCCGGGTCCAGCATGTTCGCCATCAGCATCTGGACGGTGTTGTCCGTCCGGAACGGCGGGCCGGCCGGCGGCTCTCCGCCGCACGACCCCGCCAGCATCACGGCGGCGGCGACTATCGCGGTCCTCGTTCGCATCTCGTCTCCTAGCCCGCCCATCGTCGCCTCCGGCTCCGCTGGGCGCCCAACCAACCCTGCAGGAGTCCGCGCCGTTCTACGGCGCAGACCCCTGGCCCGGAGAGCGTCGCCTGCGGCTCCGCTCACCGCCCAACCAACCCTGCCAGGCGTCTGCACCGTTCTACGGCGCAGGCCCCCGACCCGCCAATCGTCGGCTTCGGCTCCGCCTGGCGCCCAACCAATCCTACAGGAGTCCGCGCCGTTCTACGGCGCAGACCCCTGGGGCGTTCCGCCGCGGGAGTTCACGCCAGCGAACTCCCGACGCAACCATGGGTCGCACCGCGACCGCAGGGCCGCGCTCGCTCCCGGTCGGCAAAGCGCACGGCGTGCAGGCGAGCGGCCGACCGCAGCCGGACGGCGCCGCTGCGACCCGGACATCCGCCCCCGCGGGCGAATCCGCAGCCGTTCCTCGGACTACGGCGGGGATTATATCGTGGCGGACCGCGTCCACGGCCGTCCCGGCGGCCCTATAATGACCGCGTTTCCCTGTCTCGACCCCGGTGCGCAGCCCCGCGCCGGCCGCCGCGGGGCGCATCGCCATTCAGAGGGAGATCGACCGATGACCGCATGCCGCCGACTGTCGCTGCTGCTGGGGGCCGCCGCCTGCGCGGCGATGCTCTCCACCGGGTCCCGCGCCCAGGAGCCGGACGCCCTGCCCCCCCTCGTCAGCCCCGAGCAGTTCGAGCGCTGGCTGACCGAGCTCTCCAACTGGGGCCGCTTCGGGCCCGACGACGAGCTGGGCATGGCCAACCTCATCACCCCCGCGAAGCGGGCCGAGGCGGCCGCCCTCGTCACCGAGGGCCACACCGTCTCGCTGGCGTCGAACGCGCAGAACTTCCGCACCGCCGACGTGCCGTGCCCGGTCGAGTGGTCGATGTCGCGGGCCACCCGCACCGGGGCCAGCGACACCATCGCCTACCCGTGCATCCACGGCCCCGGCACCACCCACCTCGACGCGTTTGCGCACGTCTTCTTCGACGGCAAGATGTGGAACGGCTACGACGTGGACGGCCTCGTGACGATGGAGGACGGCGCCCTGAAGAACTCCATCATGGTCGTGAAGGACGGCCTCGTGACGCGGGGGGTGCTCTACGACATGCCCAGGCTGAAGGGCGTGCCGTGGCTCGAGCCGGGGACCCGCATCACCGTCGAGGACCTCGAGGCGTGGGAGGCGCAGACCGGCGTGCGCGTCGGCCCCGGCGACGCCTTCCTCATCCGCTGGGGACGGTGGGCCCGGCAGGACGCCCTGGGCCCCTTCGACACCGGCGCCGAGGCGGCGGGGCTCGACAACAACGTCATCCCCTGGCTGAAGGAGCGGGACGTGGCCATCGCGGGCTGGGAGACGCCCGGCTACGTGCCCCAGCCCGAGGGCGACCTGCCCCGCACCGCCCTGCACAACTTCGCGCTGACCATCCTCGGCATCCAGGTCCTCGACCGGGCCGACTTCCAGGCCGTGGCCGAGGCCGCGGCCGAGCGCGGCCGGTGGGAGTTCATGGTGACCATCGCCCCCCTGCGCATTCCCAACGGCACGGGGTCGCCGGTCAATCCCATCGCGATGTTCTGAGCGCCGCTCGTCGCGGCCCGGCCGCACGACCGGCCTCCCGTTCCCGACCGCACCGGGTCGCCGGTCGACCCCAATCGCGATGCTCCAGCCGGGGCGGCGGGGGCGGCCCGCCCTGCCTGGCCCACCGGTCCCTCCGGCGATGTCCGCGCCGTGGAGGGCGCGGCCCGGCGGGAGCCGAACGCGGTCGGCATGGACCGCCGCCGACCCGCGAACCGAACGACGAGGATCACCCGGAGGACGCCGAGGACGCCCCGGGCATGAAGGAGAGCCCGTGAAGATCACCGCCGTCGAAGCCACCACCTGCGTCGTGCCGCTCGAGCGCGGCATCGCGTTCGCCACCCGGGCGGTGGCCGAGCGCCACTACACCCTGGTGCGGGTGCGCACGGACACCGGGGCCGAGGGCATCGGCTTCTGCTACGGCGGCACGCGGGGGGGCCGGCTCGCCACCCTGGCCGTGCGCGAGCTGCTCCGCGACCTGGTGGTGGGGCGCGACCCCCACGACGTCGAGGCGCTGTGGGAGGCGATGTTCCGCGAGGCCCTGCTGCAGGGCCGGCGGGGCGCGGTGGTGCGGGCCATCAGCGCCGTCGACCAGGCGCTCTGGGACGCCGTGTCGCGCGAGGCCGGCCTGCCCCTGCACCGCTACCTCGGCGGCTACCGGACGGGGATGGTCCCGGCCTACGCCAGCGGCGGCTACTACGCCGAGGGCAAGACCCCCGACGACCTCGCCGACGAGGTGCGCGGCTACGTGGACATGGGGTTCAACGCCGTCAAGATCAAGGTCGGCGGCGTGTCGACGGCGGAGGACGCGGACCGGATCGCGGCCGCCCGGGAGGCCGTCGGCCCCGACGTCGAGCTCTTCCTCGACGCCAACAACGCATGGCGCGACGCGGCGAGCGCGATCCGGGCGGTGCGCGCGTGGGAGGAGTGGGATCCCGGCTGGATCGAGGAGCCCCTGATGCCCGACGACATCGACGGCCACGCGCGGGTCGCGGAGTCGGTGGAGACGCCGGTCGCCACCGGCGAGATCCACGCGACGCGCTGGGACTTCCTCCAGCTCGTCGACCGGGGCGCCGCCGACGTCCTGCAGCCCGATGCCGGGGTCTGCGGCGGCATCACCGAGTGGCGCCGCATCGCCGGGCTGGCCGCCGCCCACGACCTCGCCGTCGCCCCTCACTGGCTCGCCGACCTGCACGTGCACCTCGTGGCGGCGACCCCCAACGCGGCGTGGGTGGAGTACTTCACCGACTTCAAGGTCCTCAACCTGGGCCGGCTGTTCTCGACCGCCCTCGAGGTCGTTCCCGGCGGCGTGGCCCTGCCGTCGGGCCCCGGCCTCGGGATCGCCCTGGACGACGACGCGGTGTCGCGCTACTCGATCGACGGCTGGCGCTGACGCCCCCGGAACCGGGCGGCCGACGACGGCCCGCCCGCGAGCCGACGGCCCACTTGAATCGGGGTGGACACGAGGCTAGACTTGTTGGCGTCCACGCGCTTATGCAGACACGAACCATCGTCTCGACCGCCGGACTGTACGTCCTCCTCGCGGGCGGCGCGCCGGAGTCCGCCTCCGCCCAGACCGCGCCGGGCGCCGATGCCCCCGAACGCGTGGTGCGCGGCACCTGCGTCGGCTGTCACAACGACCGGACGCTGCGCGGCAACCTGTCGCTCGAAGACTTCGACCCGACTGCGGCGGCCGACCACCCCGAGATCGCCGAGGCGATGGTCCGCAAGCTGCGGGCGGGCATGATGCCGCCCCCGAGCCCGCGGCGGCCCGACGACGCCGACCTCCGCGCCCTCGTCGAGACCCTCGAGGACCAGCTCGACGCGGCCTCGGGCATCGCTCCCGACCCCGGCGGGCGGCCCTTCCAGCGCCTCAACCGGGCCGAGTACGCCCGGGCCGTCCGCGACCTGCTGGGCCTCGAGGTCGACGCCGGCGACTGGCTGCCCCTCGACCAGGTGAGCGCCAACTTCGACAACATCGCCGACGCCCAGACGCTGTCACCGACCCTGCTCGAGGCGTATCTGAACGCGGCCAGCGCCATCGCCCGGCTCGCGGTCGGCGAGCCCGGCCGGCGGGCCGTCGACCACACCTACTCGAACTCCGAGTACGTGTCGCAGCATCCGTGGGACCACGTCGAGGGCGCGCCCTGGGGCACCCGGGGTGGCATCGTCGTCGACCACGTGTTCCCGGCCGACGCCGAGTACGTCTTCGGGCTGACGTTCACGTCGGGGGCGAACACCCGCATCGAGGACATCGACGTCTCGATCGACGGCGAGCGGGTGGCGCTGCTGCACTACAACACCGACCGGCGCGTCGACGCCGACGGCCGGGGCGGCGTGACCACCCAGACCCCGCCGGTGTTCGTGCGGGCGGGGCCGCGCCGGGTGGCGGCCGCGTTCATCCGGCGGGCGGACGGCCCCTACGAGGACCTGATCCGCCCCCACGACTGGTCGTTCGCGGGCGGCGGCTCGGGCGGCGCCGGCGTCACCACGCTGCCCCACGTGCGCGACCTCGTCGTCACCGGGCCCCACGGGGTCACCGGCCTCTCCGAGACGCCGAGCCGGCAACGCATCTTCACGTGCCGTCCCACCGCCCCCGACGAGGCCCGGCCCTGCGCGCGCCGCATCATCGAGGGCCTGGGCCGCGAGGCGTACCGGCGGGCCCTGACCCCGCGCGATGTCGACGGGCTGCTGTCGTTCTTCGACGAGGGGGCGGCGGCCGGCGGCTTCGAGGTCGGGGTGCGGACCGCGCTCGAGGCGATGCTGGCGAGCCCGCACTTCGTGCTGCGGCTCGAGCGGGCGCCGGTCGACGCGCCGCGGCGGGGCTACCGCCTCGGCGACGCCGCCCTCGCCTCGCGCCTGTCCTTCTTCCTGTGGGGCACGCCCCCCGACGAGGAGCTCCGGGCGTTGGCCGAGGCGGGCCGCCTGACCCCGGAGGAGCTGGAGCGGCAGGCCCTGCGCATGCTCGCCGACCCCCGGGCCGAGGCCCTCGGCACCCGCTTCGCGGCGCAGTGGTTCCGGCTGCAGGACATGGACAAGGTCCGGCCGGACCCCAACTTCTTCCCCAACTACGATGAGAACCTCGCCCGCGCGATGCGGCGCGAGACCGAGCTGTTCTTCGCGAACCTCGTGCAGGAGGACCGCAGCCTGCTCGACCTCTACCGGGCCGACTACACGTTCGTCGACGAGCGGCTGGCGCGGCACTACGGCATTCCCGGGGTGGCGGGCCGCCAGTTCCGGCGCGTCACCTATCCCGACGACACCCGGCGCGGGGTGCTCGGGCACGGCAGCGTCCTGGTGCTGACGTCGCTCGCGAACCGCACGTCGCCGGTGCTGCGCGGCAAGTGGGTCATGGAGGTGCTGCTCGGCACCCCGCCGCCCCCGCCGCCGCCGGACATCCCGGCCCTCGAAGAGACCGACGAGACCCGCGACGGCCGGCGCCTGACGACCCGCGAGCGCATGGAGATGCACCGGTCGAACCCGGCGTGCAGCTCGTGCCACCGGCTGATCGACCCCATCGGGCTGGCGCTGGACAACTTCGACGTCACCGCCAAGTGGCGGGTGCGCGAGCACGGCGTCCCCCTCGACACGCGCGGCGACTACTACGACGGCACCCCGGTGTCGACCCCGCGCGAGCTCGTCGACGCCCTGATGGCGCGGCCGATTCCGCTCGTCCGCACGTTCACCGAGAACCTGCTGGCGTTCGCGATCGGCCGCCGGGTCGAGCACTTCGACCAGCCGGCCATCCGCGCCATCACGCGCGCGGCCGAGGCGAACGACCACCGGATGGCTTCGTTCGTGCTGGGCGTGGTCGGCAGCGACGCGTTTCAGCGCAGCCGGGAACCCCGGGCGTCCGGGCTGTAGGACGGCGCAGACGCCTCGCCGGGCCGGTTGGGCGGCAACGGATGCCGCAGGCGTCCGGGTTGGTTGGGCGGCAGTCGAATGCCGCAGGCGTCCGGGCCGCAACGGCGCAGACGCCTGGCCCGGTTGGTTGGGCGGCAGTCGAATGCCGCAGGCGTCCGGGCCGCAACGGCGCAGACGCCTGGCCGGCTTGGTTGGGCGGCAATCGAATGCCGCAGGCGTCCTGGCCGCCACGGCGCAGACGCTTGGCCGGGTTGGTTGGGCGGCAATCGGATGCCGCAGGCGTCCTGGCCGCAACGGCGCAGACGCTTGGCCAGCTTGGCTGGGCGGCAATCGAATGCCGCAGCGCGACCTTGCGATTCGCGTAGAGCTTGCGGTTCGCGTAGAGGACGTTTCGCGGTCGCGTAGAGGCGACGTTTCCGGGCGAGGCTCCCGGCCCCCGGCCGGGCTCGACCGACGCACCGATGTAGAGGAGACCTCATGGCGTTCATCACCGGAAAGCACCTCCCCCGGCGGACGTTTCTGCGCGGCATGGGCGCCACCGTGGCGCTGCCGTTCCTCGATGCGATGGCCCCGGCGGGGCGCTTCGGGCGCACCGCCCTGGCCGCGGTCAACGACGTGACCCGGCTCGTGTGCATCGAGGAGGTGCACGGGCTGCCCGGCTGCAACGAGTGGGGCGCCACCCAGCACCTGTTCGCGCCGGCCACGGTGGGGCGCGACTTCGAGCTGCTTCCCGACAACGCGCTGAAGTCACTCGAGCCGTTCCGCGACTACCTCACCATCGTCAGCAACACCGACGTGCGGATGGCCGAGGCGTTCAGCCCGCCGGAGATCGGCGGCGACCACTTCCGCTCGTCCGCCGTGTTCCTGACCCAGTCGCACCCGAAGCAGACGCAGGGGTCGGACCTCTTCGTGGGCACGTCCCTCGACCAGCTCTACGCGCAGCGGTTCGGGCAGTCGACGCCGATGCCGTCGATGCAGTTCTGCATCGAGAACCTCGACCAGGCCGGGGGCTGCACCTACAACTACTCGTGCGCCTACACCGACTCGATCAGTTGGTCGTCGCCGAGCGAGCCGCTCCCGATGATCCGCGACCCTCGCGTCGCCTTCGAGATGCTGTTCGGGGCCGGCGGCACCCCCGAGGAGCGGGCCGAGCGCCGGGCGACGCGGCGCAGCATCCTCGACTGGATCCTGAACGACGTGGCCGAGGTGCGGAACGAGCTCGGCACCGCCGACCGCCGGCGCATGGACCGCTACCTCGACGACGTCCGCGAGGTCGAGCGCCGCATCCAGATGGTGGAGGGCCGCAACGACGGCTCCGCCGACCCGCGCGAGCTGCCCGACGCCCCGCCCGGGGTGCCCGACTCGTTCTCGGAGCACATGCAGCTTCTGTTCGATCTCCAGGTGCTGGCGATGGAGACGGACATGACGCGGGTCATCTCGTTCAAGACCGGCCGCGACGCCCAGAACCGCGTGTTCCCCGAGAGCGGCAGCAACCGGCCGTTCCACCCCGCGTCGCACCACGGGAACAACGAGGGGCGGATCATGGACTTCAACACGATCTGCGCCTACCGCGTGGGGCAGCTCCCGTACTTCCTCGAGAAGATGCAGCAGGCGGTGGAGGGGGACGCGTCGCTCCTCGAGAAGACCGCCGTCATCTGGGGCTCGCCGATGGCCGACGCCAACATCCACAACCACCGGCGCTGCCCGCTCGTCCTGCTCGGCCACGCCAACGGCCATCTCCGCGGCAACCTGCACCTGAAGGCGGCCGACGGCACCCCCATGGCGAACGCGATGCTGACGCTGATGCAGTCGCTGGGGCTCGAGATGGACCACTTCGGCGACAGCAACGGGACGTTCGCGCTGTCCGCGCCGATGGCGCCGGAGACGACCGAGTCGGGAGGGTAGCGCGCCGAACGCGCTCTGTCCGGGCAGACGAATCCGAACCTCACGGAAGCGGGAGGGTAACGCCGTGCATGTTTCACGCACGAAGGGTCGTGTCGCGAAGGCCGTCGCCGGAGCGTTCCTGGCCGTCGGAGTGGCCGTGGTCAGCGGCCTCGCGGCGGCGCCGGGCGACGCGCCGGTCGCCGACGCGGCGCGCATCGGAGACCTGCACGCGGTCCGCGCGCTGCTCCAGGACGGCGCGGACGTGAACGCCGCCCACGGAGACGGCATGTCGGCGCTGCACTGGGCGTCCGAGCGGGGCGACGCGGAGATGGTCGCGGCCCTGGTGCAGGCCGGCGCCGCCGTCGACGCGGTGACCCGCATCGGCCACTACACGCCGCTGCACGTGGCGAGCACCGGGGGCCACGCCAAGGTCATCGAGCGGCTCGTCGGGGCGGGGGGCGACGTGTCGGCGGCCGCCAGCAACTCCGGCGCGACCCCGCTGCACCTCGCGGCCGCCGCGGGAAGCGCGGCCGCGGTGGCCGCCCTGCTCGACCGCGGCGCCGACCCCGACGCACGAGAGGCGGCCTGGGGACAGACGCCGCTGATGTTCGCGGCGGCGCGGGACCGCGTCGAGGCCATCCGCGTCCTTCTCGAGCGGGGCGCCGACCCCTCGATCACCTCGAAGACCGTCGATCTCGTCGCCGACGGCCGCCTCGCCGGCGAGGCCCGGCGGCGGCAACGCGCGGTGATGGACGCCTTCGAGGCCGGAGACGCGCGGGCAACACCGAGCCAGGTCCAGGCCGCGGTGCTCGCGGGACGCGCGCGCTACCTGTCGGGCGAGGTGCCGCCGGCCCCGGAGAACCCCAACGCGCGGCCCCCGTCCATCGAGACCAAGGGCGGGCTGACGGCCCTGCTCCACGCGGTGCGGCAGGGGCACGTCGGGGCCGCGATGGCCCTGCTCGACGGCGGCGCCGACGTCGACCAGGTCGGAGACGGCGACGGCACCAGCCCCCTCCTGATGGCCGCCATCAACGCGCACTTCGATCTGGCCCTGATGCTCGTCGACGCCGGCGCCGACCCCGACCTCGCGTCCGGCCTCAACGGGGTGACGCCGTTGTGGGCGGCGGTGAACGCGGAGTGGCAGCCGAGGACCCGTTATCCCCAGCCCCAGCAGCACGGCCTGCAGCAGGCGACCTATCTCGACGTGATGGCGGCGCTGCTCGACGCCGGCGCCGACCCGAACGCGCGGGTGACCCGGCACCCCTGGTACATGGTCTACAGCGGCTGCGGCAACCGGAACTGCGGCCTCGTCGACACCCGGGGCTCGACCGCGTTCTGGCGGGCCGCCTACGCGACCGACCTGCCGGCCATGCGCCTGCTCGTCGAGCACGGCGCCGACCCCGACGTCCCCACTCTCGCCCCGCCGTTCCGGCGCCCCCGCGGAGGCACCACCGCCGAGAACGACGAAGAGGCGGACGTGCCGCCGGTCGTGCCGGCCGCGCCCGGCCTGTGGGTGGCGACCGACCTGTCGACGATGGGCCCCGACCCGTCGGGCCTGCCCCCCTACAAGGAGGGCGACCCCGGCGTGTATCCGATTCACGCCGCGTCCGGGGTGGGCTACGGCGAGGGGTTCGCGGGCAACGCCCACCGCCACGCGCCCGACGCCTGGCTCGACACCGTCCGCTACCTCGTCGAGCTGGGCGCCGACGTGAACCAGCGCGACCACAACGGCTACAACGCCATCCACCATGCGGCGGCGCGGGGGGACGACGAGCTCATTCTCTACCTCGTCGACCAGGGCGGCGACGTCACCGCGGTGAGCCGGCGCGGCCAGACCACGGCGGACATGGCCAACGGGCCCGTTCAGCGGGTGTCGCCGATCCCGCGGACGGTGGCCCTGCTCGAGAGCCTCGGCTCGAAGAACAACAACAACTGCGTGACGTGCTGACCTCCGCCGCCGGCAGGACCCGCGTCCCGCCGGCGGCGTCACCCCATCCCCGCGACACGCCGAGAACCGGCAGCAGATGCAGCGAACAGCTCGTGCGCGCGGACAGTGGCGGATGTTCCTGCGGGCGCTTCCCCCTGTCGTCCTCCTCTTGCCGGCGCTGCTCGCAGCGCCGGCGTCGGGCCAGGACCCGCCGCCCTGGCTCGAGATGACCATCGTGCAGGTCGACCCCGCCCGCGTCGGCGAGTTCCTGGCCGCGCAACGGGAGATCTCGGCCCTCGACCGGGAGACGGGAGTGCCGTGGCGCAGCGTGGGCCGCACCGCCGTCTTCGGCGACACCTACCGGTTCGTCATCACCACCCCGCTCGACAGCTTCGCCCAGCTCGACCGCGCCGCCGACGACGACGGCCCCCGCGCCGGCATCGTCGGCCGCATTCGGAACGTCATCACGAGCCGCGCCACCTACGCGGTGCGGACCGCGCCGACCCTCGACAACCCCCTGCCCGAGGGCGAGGCGCCGGCCCTGATGCTCGTGCAGATGGTCTCCATCGCTCCCGGCCGCGAGCAGGAGTACCTGCGGGTGATGGCCGAGGACGTCCTCCCCCACTTCGACGAGGCCGAGATGCACCACACCACCGGCGCCCTCACGTTCGGGGGCGAGGGCGGGTACGTGCACGTCTTCCACGTCGAGGACTTCGCCGCCCTCGACCGGGGGTCGCCGCTGGCCCGCGCCCTCGGCGCCCCCGCGGCGCTCGAGGTGATGGCGAAGCTGTCGGGCGTCGTGACCCGCAGCGAGCAGTGGCTCGTCCGCTACCTGCCCGACGTCAGCTTCCAGCCGGAAGCCGAAGCCGAAGACCGACCATAGCGGCCCCGTTGCGCTGCATTCGAGTGGGAGGGCGCATCCCGCCTGATTGCACGACCCGGCGAATCCCATGGCGCGTGACAGGAATCGCTCAGCGCGTGCTATCCTGGACGAAGATGACAAGGCCCACCGCATTCGTCGCCGGGAATCGAGAGGCCACGATGCACGTCGGGCCGCTCGGATCCACCATCCACGTCCTGCGCGCCGACGCCGGAACCATTGCCGAGTTCGCGGTCATCGACTGGACCCGTTCGTTCCGGCGGGTCTGCCTCGACCCGGTCGGCGGACTCATAGTCCTGATGACCCCGTCGCGCCTCCACGACGAGTTGGCGACGGTTCTCGACCACGTGGTGGACATCGCCGCCAGCACCCTCAGCGGCGCGGTCACGGGGCTGCGCACGGCCCGCCTTCGCGAACCGGGCGCCCCTCCCGGCACCGGCATGGAGCCCGACTGCGCGTTCTACGTCGGCGGCAACGCGCGGGCCTATCGAGAAGCTCTCAGGAGGGGTGAAGACGCGGCCGACGCGTTCTTCGAGAAGACCGCGCCCGACCTGGTCGTGGAGGTGGAGATCACGAGCGCCGACGCGGGCAAGATCGACCGCTACGGCAACATGGGCGTGCGGGAGTTGTGGCTGCTGCGTCATCGCGGAGGCCGGGACCTGCCGGAGGCGGAGTTCCTCGCCCTGCGTCCGCGCGCTGAACCGCGCAGGCTCACCGCTTCGAAGGTGGTCAGCGGGCTCACCCCGGCCGACATCCGCGAGGCGGTGACGGGCATGCGTCTCAGCGTTACCCACGACGAGCGCGCGGAGGCCGTCGCCCGCATCGTGCGCCGCCGCCAGCGCTCCAGCGTGCGTGTTCGTGAAGAAGGCCCGCCGTACACGGACGAATGAGATTCTCCGGCTCGAAACCTCCCGTCCGTGACGACTTGGTGTTCATCAGGCGAGCCGCGGTCTCCTTCCCCGCGTGGTGCGTCGCCGGCCTCGCGGGGTGGCGGAGCCTCGACACCTACGACTCCACGGTGACCCTGCTCTGACCCGGCTTCTGGTCTTCTTGTGCCCACGCGCGATCGGCATACGGCTGGGCGACCACCCGCGCTTCCGCAGGGCGAGCCTCGTCTACCTGGTGGGCATCGGGGTGCTACGTGCCGATGCACGCGATTCGCGCCGTATTGGAGTGAGGCGACGAAGCCAGCCGCAGGGCTCCCCGCCGACGGCGGGCAAGGTCAACCCCGCCCTTCGTGGAACAGGCTCCTGAGCACGAACAGCACGTTGGCCGGCCGCTCCCCCAGCCGGCGCATGAAGTAGGGGAACCACTCGCTCCCGAACGGCACGTAGACGCGGACCCGGTGCCCCTGGTCGACGAGCCGGGCCTGCAGGTCGCGACGCACGCCGTACAGCATCTGGAACTCGAACCGCTCCGGCCCGAGGCCGAGAGCGCGGGCATGGTCGCGGGTGGCCGCGATCATGGCCGGGTCGTGGGTGGCGAACGCGGGGTCGACGCCGTCCGCCAGCAGCGACTGCATCAGCCGCACGAACGACGCGTTCACGTCCGCCTTGCGCGGCCAGGCGACGCTCGCGGGCTCCTGGTAGGCGCCCTTGCACAGCCGCACCCGGGCGCCGAGGGCGTTCACCCGGGCGAGGTCGTCGGCCGTCCGGTAGAGATAGGACTGCAGCACCACGCCGACGTTGCGGTGGCCGTCCCCCCAGACCCGCTCGAAGATGTCGAGCGTGGCGTCGACCCACCGCGACTGCTCCATGTCGATGCGGACGAAGCACCCGTCGCCGGCCGCGTCGAGCACCCGGCGCAGGTTGGCCTCGCAGGCGGCGGGGTCGACGCCCAGGCCGAGCTGGGTGAGCTTGACGGAGATCTGACCGGCGAGGCCGGCTTCGCGCGCGTCCTGCACCACGCGGGCATAGGCGTCGGCCGCGGCCAGCGCCGCCGGCGCCGCGGTGACGGCCTCGCCGAGGTGGTTCAGGGTGCAGCCGATGCCCCGGTCGGCCAGTGCCCGAGCGGCGGCCAGCGCATCGTCGACCCGTTCTCCGGCAATGAACCGCCGGGCGAACCGGCCCTCGCGCATTCCGTAGCG
Source organism: Vicinamibacterales bacterium (assembly GCA_965261285.1). Lineage (GTDB taxonomy): Bacteria > Acidobacteriota > Vicinamibacteria > Vicinamibacterales > UBA8438 > JAJEEA01. The sequence goes on from OZ253457.1 coordinate 3,421,481, forward strand.
CGAGGCGAGCCGCTTCACCGTCGCGCTCGCCGCGAGGGTGTGGAAGAGCGCGCGCGACAGGGGCTCGATCATGCGATGGGGCGGCCCAAGGTCAGTGGGTTGCGGAATCGGCGGGCTGATCGTGAGAGGTCGACGCGAGCGGAGCAGGACCGCCATGGCGACGACACCCGTCCCCGCATCGCCGCGTGGGGCTCGGGCCCACTCTCGACCGTCAGGACAGTGATCGATATGAGGCTGCCAACTGCAACCCGGATGCAGCCGGTTTTCGGTGGTGCCCGCCCTGGGCACGTGGCAAGGTAACTCCCGTCACTGCCCTCACTGTTCTTGCTGGTCCGGCGGCGGCTCGGGCGCCGGCAGGAGGATGCGCTCGAGGGTGAGCAGTCTCTGGTCGACCTTGGCGAAGGCGATCTCGACGTTGCGCAGCCGCTCGTCGAAGCCGTCGAGGCGCGTCTCGATGCGGTCCATCCGCGTCTCGATGCCGTCCATCCGCGCGCCCATGTCGTCGAAGCGGGCGTTCACGGCGTCGAAGCGGGCGTTCATGTCGGCCCGCAGGTCGTCGAAGCGCGCGTTCACGTCGTCGAAGCGCGCGTTCACGCCGACGAACTGCGCCGACATCAGGCCGGCGAGCAACACCAGGGTACCGATGATCCACTTCGTGTCGTTGCTCACTGACGGCAGCGTAGCACGCTTCGGCGACCGGCGACAAACGTCCGTGCGCGGCCCGACACGGCCCGCCGCCGCTCTTCGGCGGACGGGCTTCCCGGGCGCAACGACCGGAACCCGTGGGCAGGTCGCGGCGGCCGGGTTCATCGGCCCGGCCGCCGGGCATCACGCCAGGATCTCGTGCACCACCCGGGCCGGCTCGACCCCCGTCAGCCGGGCGTCGAGCCCCCGGTGCTTGTGGGTGAACCGCTCGTGGTCGATGCCGAAGAGGTGCAGGATGGTGGCCTGGAAGTCGTGGATGTGGACCGGGTCCTTGACGATGTTGTACGAGAAGTCGTCGGTCTCGCCGTAGACCGCCCCGCCCTGCACGCCGCCGCCCGCCATCCACAGGCTGTAGCAGCGCGGATGGTGGTCGCGGCCGTAGTCGGTGGGGGTCAGGCGGCCCTGCGAGTAGATGGTGCGGCCGAACTCGCCGCCCCAGATGACGAGGGTCTCGTCGAAGAGCCCGCGCTCCTTCAGGTCCTGGACGAGGGCCCACGCGGCGCGGTCGACGTCGCGGGCCTGGGCCGGCAGCACCTGCGGTGCGAACGAGTGCACGTCCCAGCCCCGGTGGTAGATCTGCACGAAGCGCACGCCCCGCTCGACGAGCCGGCGCGCCATCAGGGCCGCGTTCTGGAACTTGCCGGCCTGCTTCGCCTCCTCGCCCCAGCGCTCGAAGGTGCGGTCGGGCTCGCTCGACAGGTCGGCCATCTCGGGCACCGACGACTGCATGCGGAAGGCCATCTCGTACTGCTCGATGCGGGCGAGGGTCTCGGGGTCGCCGACCTGCTCGTGGCGCAGCCGGTTCAGCGCGCCGAGCCCGTCGAGCATCTCGCGCCGCACGCCGGGCGACACGCCGTCGGGGTCGCGCAGGTAGAGCACGGGGTCGGCCCCGGTGCGCAGCCCCACCCCGGCGTACTCGGGCGACAGGAACCCCGCGCTCCAGAGCTTGGCCGAGATCGCCTGCACCCCGGCGCGGGGGTGGCTGCGCTCGGCGTTCATGACCACGAACGTCGGCAGGTCCTCGTTCATGCTGCCGAGGCCGTAGGCGAACCACGCCCCGATGCACGGCCGGCCGGGAATCTGCTGGCCGGTCTGGATGAACGTGATGCCCGGCTCGTGGTTGATGGCGTCGGTGTGCATCGACCGGATGACCGCGATGTCGTTGGCCATGCTCGCGGTGTGGGGCAGGATCTCCGAGAACCACGCGCCGCCGTCGCCGTGCTGCGAGAACTCGAACACCGACGGGGCGATGGGGAAGCGCGACTGCCCCGACGTCATCGTCGTCAGCCGCTGGCCCTGCCGGATCGACTCGGGCAGGTCCTTGTCGTACCAGTCCCGCATCTTCGGCTTGTAGTCGAGCAGGTCCATCTGGGGCGGCGCGCCCATCATGTGCAGGTAGATGCAGCGCTTCGCCTTGGGCGCGAAGTGCGGCAGCGACGGCAGCCCGCCCGCCGCCGCGGGGGCCTGCCCGGGCAGCGCATACGCGTCGTCGGCCAGCAGGTTGGCCAACGCGAGCCCGCCGATGCCGCGGGCGGTGCGGCCGAAGAACTGGCGCCGGGTCTCCGCGCGAACGGCTTCCTTGAATGGGTGCATCGTTTCCTCTCGGGATCAATGACGCTGACGGGCATCACCCTGCCGCGCGCGCGAGCGCAGGGCCCTGCAGAATGGCCCGCGCCCGAGTGCAATCGGCGAATTCGAATCGGCCATGGCCCTGGGTCGCGCCCTACTTGTTCAGGACCTCGTCCAGGTTCATCAACTGGCTCGCCAGCATCGTCCACGCCGCCGACTCGGTCACGGGCAACGCCGCGTCGTGGGCCGACTCGCCCACCGCCAGCAGCTCGCGCGCCCCGTCGGCGTCGGTCCCGTAGAGGTCGACGAAGCGGTCCCAGGTCCGGCGCGCCACCGCCCGCTCGGGGGCGGTGAAGCTGCGGGCGAGGAGCCGCGTCGTCATGTAGTCGAGCCGCTCGTCGAAGTCGTAGCCGCCGTCGCGCATGGCCCGCTGGGCGAGGTGCCGCGACGCCTCGACGAACTGCGTGTCGTTCATCGTCACCAGCGCCTGGAGCGGGGTGTTGGTCCGCTCGCGGCGCACCGTCGAGTGCTCGCGCGTCGGCGCGTTGAAGATGTCCATCGACGCCGGCGGGGCCGACCGCTTCCAGAACGTGTAGAGGCTGCGCCGGTACAGGGCGTCGCCGCTGTCCCGCTCGTAGACCCGGGTGTTGCTCTGGGGCATGGCCACCGTCGACCACACCCCCTCGGGCTGGTACGGCTTCACGCTCGGCCCGCCGACGGTGCGCACGAGCAGCCCGCTCGCGGCGAGGGCCTGGTCGCGGACCATCTCGGCGTCCATCCGGAACCGGGGCCCGCGCGAGAGCAGCCGGTTCTGCGGGTCGCGCTCGAGCTTCTCGGGGGTCACGGCCGCGGCCTGCCGGTAGGCGGCCGAGGTCACGAGGGTGCGGAAGAACCGCTTGACGTCCCACCCCGACGTGCGGAAGTCGTGGGCCAGGTAGTCGAGCAGCTCGGGATGCGAGGGCGTCTCCCCCTGCGCCCCGAAGTCCTCGCTCGTCGCCACGAGGCCGGTGCCGAAGACCTGCTGCCAGAACCGGTTCACGGTGACCCGGGCGGTCAGGGGGTTGGCGTCGTCGACGAGCCACCGCGCGAGGCCGAGGCGGTTGCGGGGCCACGACTCCGCCATCGGGGGCAGCGCGGCCGGGGTGCCCGCGAGGACCCGCTCGCGGCGCTGGTCGTACACCCCGCGCTCGAGCACGTGGGCCGCCGCCTCGCCGTCCATCCGCTCCTGCATCACGTGGGTGATGCTGCCGCGCCGGCGGACCTCGCGCCACTCGTCGTCCACCGCCCGCCGCCGGGCCTGGAGTTGGCGGTAAGGCTCGTCGTCGATGCTGAGGTAACGCAGCCGCAGGACGCTGCGCTCCGGCATGGTCAGCCCTTGGGGCGACTTCACGGTGGCCCCCCGCAGGGTCCGCCACTCGGACACCACCTTGGCCTCCTGCACCGTGAGGGCCCGGTCGAACACGCGGAGATCGGCGATGCCCCCGCCGGCGAAGTGGCGGGTCTCGAGCACGCCGCGGTTCACGGCGCCGCCCCGCCCCAGGTAGAACGGCTGGTCGGTAACGATGCTGCCCTCCGCCTTGGCGAAGAACTCGCTGCCCTGCTCCTCGACGCGCTCGCCGTTCTGGTAGACGTGCAGCCCGCCGCGCTCGCCGGAGCCGTCGTGGGTGAGCACCATGTGGGTCCACTCGCCGGCCGGCATCCGCTTCGTGTTGATGGGCCCGACGCGGGCGGTGGTCGCCGCGCCGCGCTCGTTGCGCTCGCCGGTCAGCCGGAAGTTGAGCTGCCGCGAGCCGAGGGTCACGGCCCACCCCCTCGCGCCGTCCTCCTGGTCGTACTGGCCGGCCACGACGAAGTTGCCCTCGCCCTCGGGCTGGTAGATCCACATCGCGATGGAGAACGGCGTGTCGGCGTCGAGGTCCAGGGACGGCAGCGCGACCCACGACTCGCCCTCGAAGCGCAGGGCGGGATGGCCGTCGGGGCCGTCCTCGATGGTCACGCCGGGCTCGAGTGCTATCGTGCGCCGCTCGCCCTCGTGCACGACGGCGGGGCCGGCGGGGTCGTCGAGGTCCAGCGTCAGCAGCTCGGCCTCGGGCTCGAGCGGCGTCACGAGGTCGCGGTGCTCGCCGCGGGTCACCCACTCGATGAAGTCGGGGTTCACCGACGCCGTGCGCTCGTCGAGCCTGGCGTCGAGCTCGACCGCCTCGTCGCGCAGCTCGTGCCAGAGCTCGCGGTCGGCGTCGTCGGGCACCACGAGGATGGGCGGCGGGTCGGAGACGTTGCCGTCCAGGACGTACTGGGTGGTGTTCCGGAAGAACGCGGTCATCGCGTAGAACTCGCTCTGCGCGATGGGATCGAACTTGTGGTCGTGGCAGGTGGCGCAGCCGACGGTCAGCCCGAGGAAGACGTTGCCGATGGTCTCGGCCCGGTCCTTGGCGTAGATCGCCTCGTACTCCTCCGGCACCACCCCGCCCTCGTTGGTGGTGATGTTGTTGCGCTGGAAGCCGGTGGCCACGAGCTGGTCGAGGCTCGGCTCGGGCAGGAGGTCGCCGGCCACCTGCTCGACCACGAAGTCGTCGAAGGGCTGGTTGTCGTTGAACGCCCGGATCGCCCAGTCGCGATACGCGAACATCTCGCGGTAGTTGTCGATGTGGATGCCGTGGGTGTCGCCGTAGCGCGCCGCGTCGAGCCAGTAGCGGGCGCGGTGCTCGCCCCAGTGCCGCGACTGCAGCAGCCGGTCGACGAGGGTCTCCCAGGCGTCGTCCGAGGCGTCGTTGAGATACGACGCGAGGAGGCCCGGATCGGGCGGCAGCCCCGTCAGGTCGAGGGCCACCCGGCGGGCCAGGGTGCGCCTGTCGGCCTCGGCCGCCGGCGTCAGCCCCTCGGCCTCGAGGCGCGCGAGCACGAACCGGTCGATGGGGTTGCGCGGCCACGCCTCGTCGGACACGGCGGGCGGCGCGTGCTCGGCCACGGCCTCGAACGACCAGTGCTGGTCCCAGGACGCGCCCTCGTCGATCCAGCGGGTCAGCACGTCGATCTGCCCGGACGACAGCCGCTTGTTGGAGAGCGCCGGCGGCGGCATCCGAAGGCGCTCGTCGGCGTGGGTGACGCGCTGGTGCAGCAGGCTCGCCCCGGCGTCGCCGGGCACGACGGCGGCGCCGCGGGGGCGCGCTCCGAACGCCCCGTCCTGCGTGTCGAGGCGCAGCCTCGCCTGGCGCGTGCCCTCGTCCGGCCCGTGGCACGAGAAGCAGTTGTCGGCCAGGATCGGCCGCACGTCGCGCTGGAAGTCGACGGCGGCGGCGGGCGCGGGCGGCGGTCCCTGGGCGGCGAGGCCGGCCGGCGCCGTGGCGAGCAGCGCCGCGGCGCCGACGGCGACGGTCAGGGCGAGAGCCGAGCGACGAATGGACATGGTGTATGCACTCCTCGCCCCACGTCGGCCGTCCCCGGCCGGCACCGGCTCGCGTCGGTCCGGGAGAGCCGCCGTCAGTAGCGGAACAGTCTGGTGAACTTTACAACGAAAGCGCGGTTCTGAAGCATGGGAAACCGCTGGTCCGGCACCAGCACGGTGTCGCGCTGATCGTTGTAGACGACGAACAGCTCGCTGCCGGGGCGGTACTCCCACCGCAGGCGCAGGTTGGTGCTCACCACCTCCCGCACCGGGTTGAACTGCACCAGCCCGCTGAAGAAGACGCGCGGGTTGAACGTGTAGGTGAGGCGGGTGACGGCGAGCGGAGCCGTGAACTCCGCGTCCGGAAGCTTGACGTGGTTGACGGAGATGCTGGGCTCGAACGAGAACTGGGGGGTGACCTCGATGCGGCCCCGCGAGTAGCCCGCCGAGGTGATCTCCCCGTTGTAGAACTCGCCGTACTGCAGCGACAGGTTGCCCGAGAGGCGGCGCTGCGCCCCCATCGAGTACGAGACGTAGTAGTCGCGGAACACGTACTCGCCGGCCGGAATCATGTACTCGGTGCCCAGCACCCGCTCCCACGGCACGTCGAGGAACTCGTAGCTCCGCTGCACGTCGGCGCTGAACCGGTCGCTGTTCTCGAACTCGATCTGGAAGTTGGCCTGGGCGAGCTCCGTCTCGGGCACCCCGGCCACCGTCTCGAAGTAGTCGTAGCTGCCCCCGAACGTGAACTGCCGCACCGCCTCGATGCCGGCCGGGCGGGGCGAGTACTTGGCCTGCAGGTAGGTGCGCCGGAAGTCGTCGCGGCGCATGAAGCCGACCTCGGGGTTGAAGTTGTCGCCGACCAGCAGGTGGTCGACGCTGACCGCGTAGAGGTCGCCGTTGTAGGTGAACGCGGCCTGGTAGCTCTCGTCCTCGCCCACGAGCCCCGGCGTCCGGGTCTTGGCGTAGTAGCCGTTGAAGTTCACGTTGTCGTAGAACGAGAAGACGCCGTCGAACCCGTAAGCCTCGTTCGACCCTTCGCCGTTCAGCGACACCGACCGCCCCGTGAACAGCGCGCCCACCGCGCTGCGCCGCAGGATGTCGCGCTTCAGCCGGAGGACCGTGAAGTTGGTGGGATCCGCGACGTCGAGGACGTCGTCGGTCTGGATGTTCAGGGCCCCCACCGTGAAGTCGCCGACCTTGCCGGTCAGCCGCCCGCCGGCCTGAATGGGCACCGTGGCTCCCGACTCGAGGCCGATCCGCCGGCTGAAGAAGACGGTGGGCACGTCGCCGCCGCCGAAGAACCCGCCGGAGCTCGGTCTCCCCCCGCCGCCGGGCCCGCCGCCGCCGCCGAAGCTCACCCCGCGCCCGAAGTCGAAGATGCCGCGGCCCTCGAGGAAGAACTCGCGCTTCTCCGGGAAGAACAGGCTGAATCGCGTCAGGTTGACCTGCGCCTCGTCCACCTCGACCTGGGCGAAGTCGGTGTTGTAGGTGAAGTCGGCGGTGAGGTTCTCGGTCACGCCGTACTTGACGTCGACCCCGAAGTCGGCGTCGCCCTGGTTGTAGACGTCCGAGCTGACGTCGGTGGCCGACGACCCGATGCCGTAGGGCTTGATCTCGAACGTCCGGTTGCCCGACGGGACCTGCAGCCCGGTCAGGGTGCCCGCCGCCGACAGCCGGAACATGCCGGGGCCGGCGGAGATGGCGACGGGCGTGATGTAGTTCCACTCGTTCTTCCAGCGGACGTTGCGGCCGAGCTGGATGCCCCACATCTGCGACTCGCCGCCCGGGAAGCGGATCGACTTGAAGGGAATCTCCATCTCGACCGTCCAGCCGCCGTCGAAGCGCCCCGTCCGGACGTCCCATATGGGGTTCCAGTCGCTGTTGGGATTGCCCTCGTCGGTGATCTGGTAGTCGAAGAACCCCCCGATGGGGTTGACCATGAACGCGAACCCGTTGCGCCGGTCGTAGAAGGTGTCGAAGGCGACGCTGAACGTGTCGTTGTTGATGATCTGGAACGAGTCGCGCTGCATCTCGTTGGCGACCCAGCGCGACTCGGGGGCCGAGTCCCAGTTGCGGGCCGAGATGTAGATGCTGCTGTCGTCGTAGAAGACCCACGCCTCGGTGCGCTCGGTCGCCGGCGCCCCCTCGTCGGGCTGCTGCTGCACGAAGCCGGTCAGGGGCTGCACGATTTCGTAGACGCCCTCGCCGAGGTTGCCGTCGATGTCGAGGGGCTGGTCGAGGGGCACGGCGCGAATGGTCACCCGGCCGGCGGCGTCGCGCGCCAGGGTCTCCGGGGCGAGCGGCGGCGGGGGCCCCTCGATGACGCGGGGAGTCGGCGCGGCGAAACCGGCCGCCCCCCCCGCGCCGGCCGCCGGGTCGGGCGGCGCGCCGAACGGTGGCCGGCCTTCCGGGCCCGCGTCCCCGCCGGGGCCGCCGAACGGTGGCCGGCGTCCCGCGCCCGGCCCCGCGCCGACACCGGGGCCGCCGAACGGAGGCCGGCGCCCAGCGCCCGGCTCCGCGCCGCCGCCGGGGCCGCCGAACGGAGGCCGGCGCCCAGCGCCCGGCTCCGCGCCGCCGCCGGGGCCGCCGAACGGAGGCCGGCGCCCAGCACCCGCGCCCGCATCACCGCCGGGGCCGCCGAACGGAGGCCGGCGCCCCGCGCCCGCGCCCGCATCGCCGCCGGGGCCGCCGAACGGAGGCCGGCGCCCCGCGCCCTCACCGCCGCCGGGCGGGACGAAGGGAGGCCGGCCACCCTCCGCCACCGGCGGGTCTCCGGCGATGGGGTCGCGCGGCGCGCCCGGCCGGCGCATCGCGGGCGACGGCGCGGCGCCGGCGGGCGGCAGGTTGGCGGCCAACGCGGGTCCCGACCCCGAGAGCCCTCGGCGCAGGTCGGCCGACAGCCGGTCCTGCAGGTCGAAGAGGTCCGCCAGCATGCCGTCCACGGTGGTCGCGTGCTGCACCGCGGCCGTCGCCACGTCGACAATCCGGGCGGTCAGCCGCACCTGCTGTCCGAGCCGCTGGAAGCCGCCGCTGACGACCCACCGCGCCCCGAGCATCCGCCCCGCCTGCACCGCCGGAGTGTCGCTCAGATCCACCGCCGTCCCCGCGTCGACGCGCGCCGCCCGCAGGGCCGCCGCCACCGCGTCGTTCCCGACCACCGGGACCGTGCCCTCGCCGGCCAGGTCGGCGGTGATGGTCTCGGCGATGCCGAACCCGATCCAGTCGTCCTCGGCCGCGCCGGTGATGTTGGCGAACGCCACGACCGCGACGGTGTCGCCGAAGGCGGCCGGCTGGGCCACCTGGGCCTGCGCCGGCGCCGGCGCCAGCAGGAAGACCACCGCCGGCAGCCAGTACCGCATCGCCGCGCAACCGCCGACCCCGCCGGCGGGGCTTCCGCCGCCGACCTCCAGCCCGCCCGAAACCCGCCGCGAGGCGCGACCGTGCGCGGCCGCCGTGGAGACACTCGGCATCATCGTTCCGACTCCCTGGACCAAGTCGGGCAATTGTCGCATAAACATGTAGGACGTCCGAGACCCCGGTTCCGTTGACAGACCGCCCCGCCATGCGAGCGGCACGGACCGCGTCTCGATTCCGGCGCCCGGCCCCGCCCGGGCCGGCCTCCCGGCGAACCGGCGGTGCGCCGGCCGGCGGGTTCGCGTCATAATGCCGGGACGAGAGCGCGCCGACCCGCTGCCTCGGGTCGCGTACGCCGACCCCGCAACCGCGATCGCGGGGCGGCGCGGCCGAGGGCCCCCGGCAGCATTCCGCCCCCGCCGAAGGCAGAGGCGACGTGCTTGCTGTGGCGGATCGGCACGGACACGGCATCCCGCACCCGACGAGGGAGAAGGCGACTGCCGGCAGGACTCAACGAGAGACCGTCGCCCGAAGCGCGAAGCACGGAATGCAAGGGCACACGCAGGGAGAGGACGAATGGCGAGACTTCCGATACGACTCATTGCCGCGGGCGCCGCGATGGCCGCGCTCGCGCTGGCGCTTCCGCCGGGGACGGCGGCGCAGGAACCCGACTACACCCCGGTGACCGACGAGCGGCTGCAATCGCCCGCCGACGGCGACTGGCTCATGTACCGCCGCACCTACGACAGTTGGGGCTACAGCCCCCTCGACCAGATCACGACCGCGAACGTCGCCGACCTCGAGCCGGTGTGGCTGCTGTCGACCGGCGTCACCTCGGGCCACGAGTCGCCGCCGGTCGTCAACGACGGCATCATGTTCATCACCACCCCCGAGGACCGGGTCATCGCGGTGGACGCCCGCACCGGGGAGCAGCTCTGGCTCTACCAGCGCCAGTTCCCCGAGGACATGGCCCATCCCCACCGCACCAACCGCGGCGTCGCCCTCTACGGCGACAAGGTCTACTACACGGCGCACGACGCGTTCGTGGTGGCCCTCGACGCGACGACCGGCGAGCTCGTGTGGGAGACCGCCGTCGCCGACTACCGCACCGGCTACTACATGACCATCGCCCCGCTCATCGCCAACGGCAAGGTCCTCGTGGGCCCGTCAGGGGGCGAGCGCGGCATCCGGGGCTTCGTGGCCGCCTACGACGCCGAGACGGGCGAGGAGGTTTGGCGCACGCACACCATCCCCGGCCCCGGCGACCCCGGCATCGAGACGTGGCCGGGCGAGACGTGGCGCACCGGCGGCGCCTCCATCTGGATCACCGGCTCGTTCGACCCCGAGCTGAACCTCACCTACTGGGGGACCGGGAACCCCGGCCCGTGGATCGGCGACCAGCGGCCCGGCGACAACCTCTACACCAACTCGGTCGTCGCCTTCGACGCCGACACCGGCGAGCTGAAGGGGTACCACCAGTACCACTGGAACGGTTCGTGGGACTGGGACGAGGTGTCGGCCCCGCTGCTCATCGACGTCCCCCGCGACGGCCGCACCATCCCCACCCTGGTGCACCCCGCCCGCAACGGCTACCTGTGGATGCTCGAGCGCGGGCCCGACGCCATCACCTTCGTCGACGCCCAGCCCTACGTGGACCAGAACGTGTTCACGGCCATCGACCCCGTGACCGGCCGCCCCGAGTACGACCCCGAGCGCAAGCCCGGCACGAACCGGCCGGCCACCTTCTGCCCCTCGCTGTGGGGCGGCAAGGACTGGCCCCCGGCCGCCTACAGCCCCCAGACCGGCTACCTCTACATCCCCGCCAACGAGAACCTCTGCTCGACCATCGTCGGCCGCGACGTGGAGTACGTCCCCGGCCGGGCGTTCACCGGCGCGACGTCCCGGGTCTTCGTGGTGAACGACGCCGAGCACCTCGGCGAGCTGCAGGCGTGGGACCTCTCGACCGGCGAGCAGGTCTGGACCCACGAGTTCCCCGAGTCGCAGAACTGGGGCCCCATCATGACCACCGGCGGCGGCCTCGTCTTCGCCGGCGGCACCAACGACCGCTACTTCCGGGCGTTCGACGCCGCCACCGGCGAGGTCCTCTGGGAGCAGCGGACGAACTCGGGGGTCATCGGCGTCCCCTCGTCGTACGAGGTCGACGGCGTCCAGTACATCGCCGTGCAGTCCGGGTGGGGGGTCGACGCCCAGGGCATGCAGCGGGCCGTCAACGAGCACTTCGAGCGGAACGTCCAGGTGCCGCAGGGCGGCGTCCTCTGGGTCTTCGCGCTGGGCGGAGAGTAGTCCCGCCCCGACGCGGGCTCGCGGCCGCGGACGGGGCTCCGACCGGGGGTTCCCGTCCGCCGCCGGCTCCGTGAGGCGCACGTCCGTGGGCTGTTTCCTGCCCCCCTGAAGCGTTCCCGGCTTCCGACATTCCGCGGCGCGGCGGATGCGGCAAGACCTACACCAAAGCAAGCTCGACCTGTCGAAGAGAGTCGGTCGAGGCGAAGGTACAGCCGAGCGTCATCCGCCGCATACCGCCCGTACCCGGTCGGCGAATCCCGCCGTACGCCGACATCGGCCCTCCCGATCCCCTACGCCATCGTGCCGTCTCACGTCTGCCCAACGCGCGGCAGGTCCGGGGTACCTCGACCTGTGGCCGGCGCGGTATCCGACCGGCACTTCGTCCAAGGTCTTCGCAGCCGACTGCGTCCACCATCACGGCATTCGATCAATATAGGGGTTGACGTGTTCGGGACAACACGTTCATACTGATTGTCTTCCTCGAGCCGAAGCGAAGAGGGTCATCAGTCTCCAACGCAGTGGGTTCGACACCCCACGCCGAGGCGCACGTACTGGTCGAGCGCCGCGGAACCTCCCTTTTCCGATCCCTTGTTCGAGGCGCAGTCAGGCGCTGCGGCGACGCGATACGCCGGAGCGCGGTACGCGGGAACGGGTACATGGCGATGCAGGTTCTCAAGAGTGTTCACGGGGTCCCGGCGCGGCAGTCCGAGCCGATGGTCGACCGCGAGGCCGAGATGGTCCGCAACGCGGCGGGCGGGTACGTCTTCCCGGTCACCGACTGGACCCGGCTCGATCGGTTCCTGATTCTCGGGACCGACGCCGGCACCTACTACGCCGCCGCGCGCGCCCTGACGCTGGACAACGCCGCCGCCGTCCGCCGCTGCCTGGCCGCGGACGGGCCGCGCACGCTGCGGACCCTCGTGGACGTCAGCGTGCGCGGCCGGGCGCCGAAGAACGACCCGGCGCTGTTCGCGCTGGCGATGGCCGTGAGCTTCGGCGACGAGGAGACGCGCCGCGCCGCCGCCGCCGCGCTGCCGAGAGTCGCGCGCACAGGGACGCACCTGCTGCACTTCGTCTCGTTCGTCAACGACATGCGCGGCTGGGGCCGGTCGCTCAAGCGCGCGGTCGGGCGCTGGTACACCGATCAGGAGATCGACCGCCTGACGCACCAAGTGCTCAAGTACCGCCAGCGCGACGGCTGGAGCCACCGCGACGTGCTGCGGCTGACGCATCCGAAGGCCCCCGCGCGGGGGCGCTTGAGCCATCTCCTGCAGTGGGTCACGCATCCCGACACGGCGGAGGTCGACGCCGAGCGGCTGCCCCAGGTCGCTGCGTTCCGGCGTCTGCAGCGCGCGCAGACGGCGGCCGAGGCCGCCGGCCTGCTGAAGGCGCATGCGCGCGGCCTCTCGCGCGAGATGGTGCCGACCGACCACCTGGGCGACCCGACCGTCTGGCGCGCGCTGCTGCCAAACCTGCCGCTGACCGCGCTCGTGCGCAACCTGCCGGTGCTGACGCGGCTCGACGTCGTACGGCCGCTGGCCGACGAGACCCGTGCGGTGGCCGCGCGTCTGACCGACGGCGAGGCGCTGCGCGGGGCGCGCGTGCACCCGCTGTCGCTGCTCGTCGCACTGCGCACCTACGGCCAGGGCCGTTCGGAGCGCGGGTCGAGCACGTGGGCGCCGGCGCCGGAGGTCGTCGACGCGCTGGAGCGCGCGTGCGTGCTCGCGTTCGACCAACTGGAGCCGATTCGCCAGCGGGTCTACCTCGCGGTGGACGTGTCGGGCTCGATGGGCTGGACCCACGTCGCCGGACTGTCGAACCTGACGGCACGCGAAGCGGCGGCGGCGATGGCGACGATCATCGCACGTCAGGCAGAACGCCACGTCATCAAGGGCTTCTCCGCCGGACGGACCGCAGGCTGGTCGTTCGCCGACACGCAGATGCACTCGCTGCCCATCACGCGGTCCAGCTCGCTGAGCGAGGCCGTTCGGGTCACGAGCGATCTGCCTTTCGGCGGCACCGACTGCGCACTGCCGATGCTGGACGCGCTGGAGCAGGGGATCGAGGCGGACGCGTTCATCGTGCTCACCGACAACGAGACGTGGGCGGGCGACGTGCATCCGAGCGAGGCCCTGCGCCGGTACCGGCGCCGGACCGGGATTCCGGCGAAGCTGGTGGTGGCGGCGATGACCGCGACCGAATGCAGCATCGCCGATCCCGAGGACGCCGGCATGCTCGACGTGGTCGGCTTCGACACCGCCGCACCCAACGTGATCCAGGACTTCCTGGGCCGCGCGGCGGCATGACGGTACCGATCCGCGCGGCGACGCACGTTGGTCGAGGCTCTGCGCTGAGCCGAAGCGGGAGGGTTATCTACTTCAAATGGACCTCCTCCCGCGCCCCTCGCTCAGCGCACCTCCGTCGGCCGGGGCGTCGCGCTGTCGGGACTCGGGCACTCCGAGTCGGCCGCGTCTCGTGCGGAGGCAAGGGCTCCTGCGCTGAGCCGAAGCGGAAGGGTTATCTGCTGGAAACAGACTACCCCCCTTCCGCACTCCCCGTTCAGCGCACTCCGTCCGCCACGGCGCCGCGCGGCCGAGGCTCGGGCATCCCTGCGCCCCCGGACTCGGAATGAAGGTGGACTCGCGTCCTGCATGTTCGACGTCGCGCCGTCACTCGAACGACGATCGGCGGACCTCACCGCAACGGCTCGCAATCGCTCCCCGCGACTGGCCTCACATTCCCGAAACGCGGCCGGCGATGCGGTAGCAGTGGAAGATGATGTGCCACCCCAGCACCACCGCCGCGAGCCACGCCACCCAGTAGTAGTCGCCGGGAATCCCCAGGTTGCCGCCGAAGAACGGGGTCGCGTGCTCGTTGGCCATCGCCCACAGCAGCGGCAGCGACATGTAGGTGTTGTGCTTCGAGCGCAGCCCGGCCAGCGCCGGGTCGGCGGAGTCCGGAGCCTTGCCGGCCTTCACCGCCGCGATGATGCGCTGCTGCGCCGGCCAGATGCGGAACCACACGTTGAAGGCCATCATCGTCCCGAACATCGCGCCGGTGTGGATGAGGACCGAGCGGGGCGGGAATCCGCCGACCTCCACGAACAGGAAGACGACGACCGCGAGCAGCACGAACGAGACGATGGTGGCGGCGCGGACGTTCGACTTGAGCCCGCTCTTCCACAGCGCGTCGTAGCCGAAGACGGCGAGGAAGGTCACCGCGATCATCGAGATCGCGCCCGCCCCCCAGCTCGCGTCGACGTCGATCGCGAGACGGCCGTGGTAGAAGATGAGCAGGAGCAGGAGGACCCCGGTGATCCAGGTCCAGGCCGCGCCCCAGCGGAACCAGAACAGCGCCCGGGGCATCAGCTCGGGCACGACCTTCTGCTTCGTCGGCCCGTCGAGCTTCGCGGCCAACGGGGCGTTCACGAAGTTGAAGAAGTAGAGGTGCCCTATCCAGATGATCCCCGCGAACACGTGGAGCCATCGGAAGAGGAACTGCAGACTGTCCATCATGGTCGTTTCCCCCCTTCGTTGCGGAGCCGGAGACTTCCCGATTCAGTTGCAGACTTCCCGGACTTCCCCGATTGTATGCCCTCCCGGCCGCGCCGCGCCTACTCGATCGCCTCGTACACCAGCGTCTGGAACTCGCGCTCCAGGTCGTAGGCGGCGAACGGCATGAACTGCGTCCACACCATGCCCACGAGCTCGGCCTCGGGGTCGATCCAGAAGAACGTGTTGGCGGCGCCGGCCCACCGGAAGACGCCGTCGTGGTCGGGCTCGGGCGAGGCCTCGGCGTCGACCATGACCGCGAACCCGAGGCCGAAGCCGTAGCCGGGGCTGAGGAACGCGCCCAGCTCGATGGGGACCATCGCGTCGGGGAGGTGGTTCGAGCGCATCTTCTCGACCGTCTCGGGCGCGAGGATGCGGACGCCGTCGAGGCTGCCGCCCTCGAGGAGCATCTGGGCGAAGCGGATGTAGTCGGACGCGGTCGAGGTGAGGCCGCCGCCGCCCGAGGGGAACGCCGGCGGGCGCGTGTACTGGCCGTCCACCGGCGAGTCGGCGACGACGAGGTTCCCGCCCAGGCTGGCGTAGTTGGCCATGAAGCGGCCGCGCTTCTCCTCGGGCACCCAGAACGCGGTGTCGTCCATGCCGAGGGGGCCGAGGATGCGTTCCTCGACGAACGCGTCGAACGCCTGCCCCGAGGCGACCTCGACGACGCGGCCGAGGATGTCGGTCGACACGCTGTAGTTCCAGCGCGCGCCGGGGCTCGCGATGAGCGGGAGATCGGCCACGCGGCGGCCGAAGTCCTCCAGGTCCTCGGCGAGGGTGAGGGGGTTCGACTGGTTGTAGAGGCGGTCGACGTCGGAGTCGCCGAAGAACCCGTAGGTGAGCCCCGAGGTGTGGGTCAGCAGGTGCTCGACGGTCATGGGGCCGTCCGTCGCGACGCGCTCGCCGCCGTCTCCCAGGACCTTCACGTCGGCGAACTCGGGCACGAACTTCGAGACCGGGTCGTCCAGCGCGACCTTGCCCTCCTCGACGAGCATCATCACCGCGACGCTCGTCACCGGCTTGGTCATCGAGTAGATGCGGAAGATGTCGCCCCGCTCCACCGGGTCGCCGGTCGCGGTGTCGCGCGTGCCCGTCGCCTCCCAGTGGACGACCTGCCCCCGGCGCGCCACCATCGTCATCACCGCGGCGAGCCGGCCGTCGTCGACGTAGGCCTGCATGGCCGGCCCGATGCGGGCCAGGCCGTCCGCGGACATGCCGACCGCGCCCGGGGCCGCGACGGGAAGCCCGGCGTCCTCGGACGCGGACGACTGCGCGAGCGCCGCCGGCGCGAGGGCCGCCAGCGCGAGCGCCGCGGTCGCGACGATCCCCACGAGCCCGACCGCGTTCCCTGCACATTGACGAATCATGAGCGTTTCCTCCACATGCTTCCCTGAAACCAACCTCCGCGGAACCGGACTTCCGCGGCTCCCCGGACCGAACACTCCCTCACCTCCGCGGGCCCGTGGCGCAAGGACAATGACGAAATCGCCTTGCCACGTGCCCAACGCAGAACCGTCTGCATCCGGGATGGAGTTGGCAACTCATGTCGATCACCGTCCCCAAGCCCGCGGCACGCGCCGAGCGCTCCACGGGTGGCGCCCGGCCTGGCTGGCCTCCCTTGGGTCGTCTCGGTAACGGGCGAGTCGCGGCGGCCAGCGGGGCAAGACTACCGCACCCCGAGCAGGATCTCCGTCGTCAACTGGTCCAGCCGCTCGTAGGCCAGCTCCCGGCCCCCCAGCGCCGCCCGGTCGAAGCGGTGGCCCTTCAGCGCCGCCGCCGCGGCCGGGCTGAACGCTCCGACCCCCGGCGCGGCCTGGGTGGCCTCGGCGAGGCCGGCGAGGAGGGCGCGGACATCGGGGTCGGCGTTCCACTGCGCCGCCTTCTCCTTCAGGATGAGGTAGGTCCGCATGCAGCCGCGCGCGAAGTCCTTGACGCCGTCGATGCCCTCGGTGCGGTAGGCGTGGGCGTCGAAGTGGCGCGGGCCGGCGTAGCCGACATCCTCGAGGAACTTCACGAGCCAGAACGCCGCCTTCGGGTTCGCCGCCCCGAACCGGAAGTCCTGGTCGTAGCGGCCGATGACTTGGTCGTTGAGGTCGATGTGGAAGAGCTTGCCCGCCTCCCACGCCTGGGCCACCGCGTGGGTCATGTTCAGGCCCGCCATGTGCTCGTGGGCGACCTCGGGGTTCACCCCCACCAGCTCGGGATGATCGAGGGTCGGGATGAACCCGAGATAGGCGCCGGTGGTCGCGAAGTAGATGTCGCTGCGCGGCTCGTTCGGCTTCGCCTCGAGCGCGAAGCGGTACCCGTAGCCGTTGGCGATGGAGTACTCGCACAGGAAGTTCAGCGCCTCGCGGAACCGCTGGACGGCGGCGTCGGGGCGCCGGCAGCCGTCGGTCTCCGTCCCCTCGCGGCCGCCCCACATGACGAAGATGCTCGCGCCGAGCTCGGCCCCGAGGTCCATCGCCCCCATCGCCTTCTGCACCGAGAGGGCCCGCACCGCGGGGTCGTTGGCGGTGAACGCGCCGTCCTTGAAAGCGGCGTCGGTGAACAGGTTGGTGGTGACCATGGGCACGACGAGGCCGTGGTCCGCGCACGCCTGCCGGAACTCCCGCACGATGCGGTCGCGCTCGGCCGCGGTCGCGTCGATGGGCACGAGGTCGTTGTCGTGCAGGTTCACCCCCCAGGCGCCCACCTCGCCGAGCAGGGCCACCAGCTCCACCGGCGTCAGCCGCGGCCGCACCGGCTCGCCGAAAGGGTCGCGGCCGGGATTGCCGACCGTCCACAGGCCGAACGAGAACTTGTGCTCCGGACGAGGAGCGTAGGCATCGTCAGACATGTCTCATCTCTCGCCGGCCTTCGGATGCAGGGCGCCGTACAAGGTTCGGAAGCGGCCGTACTGCCGATCGAGAGCTTCCATCGCACCTGGATCCGGCGCCACCGTTTCCGCCACCCTGACCGCGGCGGCGCACGCCTCGTCCACCGAGGCCCAGACCCCCGCCCCGACCCCGGCGAGCAGCGCCGCGCCGTAGGCGGCGCCCTCCTCCGCCGCCAGCACGTCGACGGGCTGGCCGTACGCGTCGGCCTGGACCTGACGCCACAGCGGCGACCGCGCCCCGCCCCCGCCGAGCCGGATGCGCGTCGCCGGCACCCCCATCTCGTCGAAGATGGTCAGGCTGTCGCGCAGGCTGAAGGCGACGCCCTCGAGCACCGCGCGGATCACGTGGGCCCGGCCGTGCGCGGCGGAAAGCCCCACGAGCGCCGCCCTCGCCTCGGGATCGAGGTGCGGCGTGCGCTCGCCCATCAGGTACGGCGCCCACAGCACCCCGTCGGCGCCGGGCGGGGCCTCCGCCGCCTCGGCGCACAGCCGGTCGTAGGGGCCGTCCGCGGCGGCGGGGCCGCCGTCGGCCACGCCGATCGTGTCGCGCAGCCAGCGCAGCGACAGCCCCGCGCCCTGGGTCACCCCCATGACGTGCCAGCGGTCCGGCACCGCGTGGCAGAAGGTGTGCACCCGCCCCCGGGGGTCGCGCGCCGGCCGGTCGGTGGCCGCGAACACCACGCCGGAGGTCCCGATGGTGGCGCTGACGGCGCCGGGGCGCACGATGCCCATCCCCACCGCCCCCGCCGCCTGGTCTCCCCCGCCGGCCACGACCGGGGTCCCGGCGGGAAGGCCCGTGGCCTCGGCCCCGGCGGGCGCGAGACGGCCGGTGACCTCCGGCCCCTCGTGGACGGCGGGGAGGGCGGCCGCGTCGATCCCCACGTGCGAGAGCAGCGCCGACGACCACCGCCGGCCGGCCACGTCGAAGAGCAGGGTCCCCGAGGCGTCCGCCGCGTCGGTGGCGCGCTCTCCCGTCAACCGCCACCGGACGTAGTCCTTGGGCAGCAGGACCGTCCGCACCCGCTCCCAGTGCGCGGGCTCCTCGTCGCGCACCCACAGCAGCTTCGGCAGCGTGAACCCGGTGAGGGCGGGGTTGGCGACCAGCTCGATCAGGCGCGCCGCCCCGACCTCGTCGGTGAGCCGCCGGCACTGGGCGTCGGTCCGCTGGTCGCACCAGATGAGGGCGGGCCGGACGACCTCTCCCGCCGCGTCGAGCAGCACCGCGCCGTGCATCTGCCCCGACAGCCCGACGGCCCGGATGTCGCCGGGCGCCGTCGCCCCCGCCGCCAGGACCGCCCGGACGGCCGCCTGCGACGCTCGCCACCAGTCGCCGGGATGCTGCTCGGCCCAGCCGGTGCGGGGCGAGTCGAACGCCGCGTGCGGCTCGGTCGCCGTCGCGGTGACGGACCCGTCTTCGTCGACGATCACCGCCCGCGACCCGCCGGTCCCGACATCGAGCCCCAGCACCGCCATCGGGCCATAGGATACCCCGGCGGTCGGCGTGGTCCCTGGCGAGAAACGCGGTACCATGATGGGCACGGCATGACCCCCACCGCGGAAAGGATGTGGACCGTGCGACACGCAGTTCAGCTAGTAGCCATGGCAGCAGCCGCCCTCTCTCTCCTCGCCGGCCCGCCGCCGGCCGCGGCGGAGACCGCGAAGGTCCTCTACCTCACGCAGTCGGCCGGGTTCGCGCATCCCGTCCTGCCGCACTCCGAGGCCGTCTTCACGCGCATCGCCAAGGAGTCGGGACGCCTCGACCTGACCGTCTCCCGCGACGCCTCGGCCCTGAACGCCGCGACCCTCGCCGACTACGACGCCGTGGTCTTCTTCACCACCGGCGAGCTGCCCATGGACGAGGCGCAAAAGGCGGCCCTTCTCGCCTGGGTGCGCGGCGGCGGGGCGTTCGTCGGCGTGCACAGCGCCACCGACACCTTCTACGAGTGGCCGGGCTATCTCGCCCTCATCGGCGGCTACTTCGACGGCCATCCGTGGCACCAGGAGGTCACGGTGCGGGTCGAGGACGGGGAGCACCCCGCGACGCGGCACCTCGGCGAGTCGTTCCGCATCCACGACGAGATCTACCAGCACCGCGAGTGGTCGCGCGACAAGGTCGACGTGCTCCTGAGCCTCGACACCGGCTCGGTCGACATGAACGCGCGCAACATCCGGCGCGACGACGGCGACTTCGCCCTCGCGTGGACGCGGGAGGAAGGCGACGGCCGCGTCTTCTACACCGCGCTGGGCCACCGTCCCGAGGTGTGGGACGACCCGCGCTTCCAGACCCATCTCCTGCAGGGCATCGCCTGGGCCATCGGCGAACCCGCACCGGCCGCCGACGCCAACGCGGCCCAGATCGCCGCCGATGCCGGCGCGCCCGGCGTGAGCCGCAGGCCCGCCGCCGACAGGCCCGCCACCGCCGACGAGGCCGCCGCCAACACCCTGACCGCAGAGGAGAAGGCCGACGGCTGGGAGCTGCTCTTCGACGGCGAGAGCCTCGCGGCGTGGCGCGGCTACCGGCGCGACGCCGTGCCCGACGGCTGGCAGGCGGTCGACGGCGCCATGGCCCGGGTCGGCCGCGGCGGCGACATCATCACCGTCGAGCAGTTCGCCGACTTCGATCTGCGCTTCGACTGGCGGGTGGACGAGGCCGGCAACAGCGGCGTGATGTTCCGCGTGGCGGAGGGCGACGGCCCCACGTGGCACACCGGGCCCGAGTTCCAGATCCTGCACAACGCCGGCCACCGCGACGGGCAGGCCCCCATCACCTCGGCCGCCAGCAACTACGCCGTCCACCCGCCGGCCCGCGATGTCACCCGGCCCGTCGGCGAATGGAACACCGCCCGCCTCGTCGTGCGCGGCGCCCACGTCGAGCACTGGATGAACGGCGAGAAGCTGCTCGAGTACGAGCTCGGCAGCCCCGACTGGGAGCGGCGGATGCTGGCGAGCAAGTTCGCGTCGATTCCCCGCTACGGCCGCGAGCCCCGCGGGCACATCGCCATCCAGGATCACGGCGACCCCGTCGCGTTCCGGAACGTCAAGATCCGCAGGCTCGACATGAACTGATCGGCGCCGGCCCCGGCGAGCGCGAGCGTGCCGGGCCGCGCCCGCGTCGAGATCCGCAGGCTCGACATGAACTGATCGGCGCCGGCCCCGGCGAGCGCGAGCGTGCCGGGCCGCGCCCGCGTCGAGATCCGCGGGCTCGACATGAACCGATCGGCGCCCGACGCGCCCCGTCGGCCGGGCGCCTCCGCTTTCCCCCGCGCCCTTTCGTGCGCGGTGCAACGCGGGGTTTCACCATGGGCCCATGCCCGCCCGCTGCCGGCCGGCAACGGGTCATCGCTCGCGGCGCGGATGGAGATCCGAATCGAGGACGCGCGTGCATGCCTGAGATCCGTCTGACCCTTCGCTCGCGGCGCGGATGGGGATCCCTGTCGAGGACGCGCGCGCATGCCTGAGATCCGCCTGACCCTTCGCATCCCGGGGTGGATGTGCGGAGGGTCGCTCCCCACCGGCGCCGGCATCGCGGCCGGGTTCGTCGCGCTCGATCTGCTGTTGTTCGTTCCCCTCTACCTGCTCGTCTCGCAGGAGCACGATTTCTGGCCCTTCTTCCCGCGGGAGCACCCCCGGGGACAGTACGACTGGGGATGGGCGGGACTCGGGCGCAGCAGCTACGAGTACGTCATGCAGTTGTTCGTCCGACGCGGCAACATGGACATGTTCCGGGTCAGCGCGGACTGGGTCTTCATTGTCTCGTCGCTGGTTCTCGCCAGCCGATTCGCCGGCGGGTGGCGCGCGACCGCGGTGTCGCTGGCGTGGTTCGCCTACGTCGCACTGCTTGCGTTCATGGCGTACACCGGCTTCGTCCATGCGCTCTTCGACCGTCCCGGCACGGTGCTCGACGACGTTCTCATGCTCGAGAGCGCGTGGATCTTCGTGCGCGACACGTGGGGATTCGCGGACGTCCTCCGCGCCGCCGCATTCCTGGCCGTGGCCGCCGGTTTCGGACTGCTGCTGGCGCGGTACCTCGGGGCCGCCTGGCGCTGGGGAGCCGGACTCGACCGGCGGTCCGTGGCCGCCGGGTGGGTGATCGTGAACGCCTGGTGCGTGCTGTCGCTGTCATGGTTCGGCCTGTGGCGGGACGACCCCGTCATTCAGCTCCAGGCAAAGCACGCGTACTCCAATTGGCAGCGGTCGCAGGACGTGCTGACCACCGTCGAGGCGCTGGACGGCTCCGCCCTCCGGGAGGCGGCCGTCCTGGCCGGGACGCCGCCCCTGCGCCGTCCCGACATCTTCCTCTTCGGTGTCGAGTCGTACGGGGCGACACTGTGGGCCGACGACGACTACCGCGTCGCACGACAGGGGCTGATGGACCGGGTGCGGAGCGAGCTGGACGCGCTGCGACTCCCGATGTTCACGCGCTTCGCGACGGCCCCGGTGAGCGGCGGCGGGTCCTGGATGAGCACCGCGTCGGCGTTGAGCGGGATACGCATCGACAACCATTCGACGTATTGGGCCTGGAAGCGGATGGCCCGTCGCTACCCGCACCTGATCTCGTACCTCCGGCGCCACGGCTATTACACGCTGGCCGTTCAGCCCGGCGCCACGTGGGCGGAGGACCTGTACGGCTACGACGACGTGGTCCTTCGGCAGGACTTCTCGTACGACGGTTACCTGTACGGGTTCGGTCACGTGCCGGATCAGTGGGCCCTGGAGTACGCGTTCGAGAACTACTGGAGCCGGCGCCCGCGGCCCCGGCTCTTTCACTTCTCGACCGTATCCACGCACTTCGCCTGGGAGCCTCCGCCGCGGATCACGGAGGACATCGCGGCGCTCGAAGAACCGCAGCCGTCGTTCATCGAGACCCGACCGGACTACGTGGAACTCGCGCTGACGGTCCCCCAGGGTTGGAAGCGGAGCTACTTCATCACCCTCGCCTATGAATGGGAGCTGTTGCTCGCGGCGTTCCGACATCGCATCGAACCCGGATTCATCGCCCTGGTCTTCGGCGACCACCAACCGCCGTTCATCGCGGACGGGCGGGGCGGCAGCGACGTCGCCTTTCACGTCGTCACGGACATTCCCGCTCTTTCCGAACCGCTGGCGGCGGCGGGTTTCGCGGTCGGAGGGGAGGTCGCCTGGGAGCCCGGCGCGTCGACGGCGTTCCGGATGGAGGCCCTCTATCCGTTCCTGTTGAGCCTGCTGTCCACGGCAGCCGGCGACCCGTTGCGGTACAGCCCGACGGGCATCGGCCTCCCCGAGCTGCCGACCTGGTGACGCGACGCGTGACGATCGTCCGTCGCAGCCGTCGGGAACCGTCTCCTCGGTCTCAAGGCGCAAATAACTTAAAAGCCCGGTTACGTCATCGCGGTGGGCAGCCGCGTCGTGCCGGTCGAGGTCAAGGCGGGCGCGACCGGCGCTCTCCGATCGCTGCACCAGTTCGTCCGCGAGAAGTCCGCAGGACTCGCGCTGCGCTTCAACGCGGACCCGCCGAGCCTGCTGCGAGAGTCCAGGAAGCTGCCGGATGGAACGACGGTGCGCTACGACCTGCTGTCGTTGCCCCTGTATCTGGTCGGCCAAGCGCGACGGCTGATTCGCGAAGCCGCTGCCGAACGCCGCTCATGATCGCTCGACTACGCGAGCGAGACCTTCATGACAGGCGGGAGAGCAGGTCGTCGCCGTCGTCGCACGCGATGATCAGGTCGCCGGCCGCCGCGAGGCGATCGGGGTCCTCGATAGCGGTCAGGAGGTCGGCGATCCGCTCCGCGGTGTGCGGCCCGAATTTCTGCGCGGCCAGCCGGCCGAGAAACGTCCGCTGGCGAGCGATGCCTTCGGCGCGCCCCTGCATGAGACCCTCGGTGCGCCCCTGCGTGAGACCTTCGGCCCGCCCTCGTGTGAGGCCTTCCGCGCGACCCGCCCGGAGCCCGGCGTCGTGGGCCTGCCGGCGGTGGCGGCCGAGCTGGGGGTCGTCGTCGGGGGTGGTGCCCTCCTGCCGGCCCAGCCGCCGGCCCACCCGGGTGAGGTCGGCCAGCGTGTGCGCGCTGAGGCGGCTCTCGTTCAGGGCGGCGTGGAGCTGCGCGGCCGTCCAGGTGGGGAACGCCCGGCTCTCGTCCGCGGTCCGGAAGCGGCGACCGTCGTCCAGCACGTAGATCGTCAGGCCCGGCCGCAGGCCGCGGGGGCGGTTCGGCGACGGCTCGTCGGGGGTGTCCACCCAGACTTCGGGGAACCCCCACGCCTCGTACACCGGCAGCTTGTTGCGCCGGACGTCGGTGGTGTGATCCACTTCGAGGATCACGTCCGGCAGGGGGTCCACCCCCAGCACGATGGCGGGGTCGCGCGGCCGCCAGACGCTTCGATCCAGGTAGATGGTCTGGTCGCCCACGAGCACCTGCCGCGGCCGGCCGTCCGTGTCCCGCTCCATCAGGTAGACGGCCCCGGCCAGGAGGAAGCGCGACCCGCGCTCCAGGCACATGCGGGTCAGCAGCTCGCTCAGCAGGTTGGGGGCATTCTCGTGGACGGGGCCGGCGTCGCGCATCACCCAGGCTGTCCCCGTCTCGCGCAACCACTACTCGATGCGCCCGTCGTAGGCCCACACGTCGTCCCAGGTCGGCAGAGAGACGGGGTCGCAGCCGGGAAAGTCCGGGGCGGCGGTCGGCGGCGGCACGCTCGGCCCGACGACGCGTTCGGCGCGTGCGGCGCGCCTGCCTGCCGGGGGGATCGATGGAGCCATCTCGGCCATTGTGTCATATCGAACCCACGATCGCCAGAGTCAGGACCGAGGACGGACGTGCCCCCGCCGCTATCTATCACGCGAGCACTCGTCCGAATCGTGTCATTTTTAGCTCATCGAATGGTGGGACCGCCGGCCCGCCTCCGCCACCCTCAACTCCCCCACCATCCTCTGCATCGCCGGGCACACAGACGGCCGGGTCGGCGGCGGCGGCGGTCGCTTCGCCCGCCAATCGTCGCCTTCGGCTCTGCCTGGCCTGGCGCCCAACCGACTCTGCTGTCGCTGTGTCGACACTGAACGCCCGGGTGTTCGGCGCCGGGGTTCGTCAGCGATTGCGCGCGGCAAGACCCATCTCCGTGTCGGAAGATCCGGGACGTGACGCGCCACGCGCCACGGGAGACCGCCCGACGGCACGCCGCGCGCACCGCCGTCGGCCGGCGCCGCCTCCATCACCAGGAATCCGCACCGTTCTACGGCGCAGACTCCTGAGCGAGCGGGACGTACGAGCCCGCGATGGCCTCGCGGGCCTTGTCGGACAGCTCCCGGTAATCGGCCCCGGTGACGGGCGGGGAGACGACGACCTCCACCTCGATGCGGCGGTGGTGGAGCAGGCGCCACACGTGGGGGAAGAACGCCATGCCCCCGTACCAGCAGACGTCGTCGCGGTTCCCGCGACCGACGGGGGCGGCATCGAGAGCCCGGTAGTTCAGGGTCAGGGGCAGCACGGGCACTTTCGCCACGGCGCCGGCCTTGAACAGGGGGCTCTTGAAGGGCTGGACCCCGGCCCCGTCGCTCGCCCCGCCTTCCGGGAAGAGGGTCACCGGGACGCCGCTCTCGAGAAGGGCGGCGACGCCGCGTATCTCCTGCGTCAACTGTCTCCTGCTGATCCGATCGACGAAGAAGCACTGGGCGAACCGGCAGATGTGCCCCAGGAAGGGGGTCCCGTGCATCTCCCGCGACGTGACGAAGGTGGAGGGAAAGAGGGCCCCGTGGACGAGGATGTCCAGATACGACAGGTGGTTGACCGCGTAGAGATGCGTCCGACCGGGAACGACGCGGCGGGCGTTCCTGAGGGTCACCGCGATTCCCCAGTGCCGCAGGAACGCCCGGCAGCCGAGCGACGTGACCCGGTTGGCGTAGCGCCGGGCCGCGAGGGGGAACCACCGCCTGAGGCCGATCCCGAAGGTCTGCCAGAAGGCGAAGGCGAGGACGATGATGCCCCCGCCGGTCAGCTTGAGCAGGGCGCTGAAGGACCTCATGCGGACGTGGGCCGAGGCGCAGCCGCGCGGCGCCGCTCTCCGGGCTACGGCAGAGCAAACACGAAGATGTTGTTGCCGTTGCTCGGCCGCAGCTCCGGGGTCAGGCGCATGTTGTCGCGCGAGCTCAGCGACGACCCGGTGCTCGCCACCACGTACTGCTTGCCGTCGACCGCGTAGGTGATGGGAAATCCGGTGACCGACGTCCCCAGGTTGATCTCCCACAGCGACTCGCCGGTCTCCTGGTCGAGGGCCCGGAACCGCCCGTTGCCGTCACCCCCGAAGACGAGCCCGCCGCCGGTGGTGATGAGCGAGGTGGTGCCGGCCCGCTGCTCGTAGACCCAGGCGGTGTTGCCGGTCTCGGCCGAGATCGCGTAGACGGCGCCGACCTGGTCGGTGCCCGGCGCGATCTGCTGCCGCTGGGCGAGGTTGTAGAGGGTCACGCCGCCCTCGGTGGTCGCCATCATGCGGGCGCAGACGTTGCGGAGCGGGTAGTACATCAGCCCCGTCAGGGGGCTGTAGGCGCCGGCCTCGTGGTCCTTGCCGCCGGTCACGAAGCTCGGGCAGATGAGCATGTCCTGCCCCTCGCGCTCGAAGACGAGCTCGGCGTTCTCGGTCACCGCGCCGGTCGCGCCGTCGATGCCGCTGACCACGTTCTGGGCGGTGGTGGGCATGGCCCACAGGAACTCGCCGGTGGCGCGGTCGAGGGTATAGACGATGCCGGTCTTGCCGGGAATGCCGGTCATGACCTTCCGCACCTCGCCCGGCTGCAGCGCGGGGTTGATCCACGGCACGACGGCGGGGTCCGGCGCCACCGCGGTGTCGAGGAGCAGCCGCTCGAACGGGTGGTCGAGATCCCAGTGGTCGTTCAGGTGCTGGTAGTACCAGACGATGTCGCCGGTGTCGGCGTCCAGCGCGAGGGTCGAGTTGTGGTACAGGTGCTTCAGGTCGGTCCCGCCGATCATGAACTTGGGCGCCGGCGAGGTGACCGAGGTGCCCACGTAGACGAGGTTCAGCTCGGGGTCGTAGCTCGGGACCATCCACGAGCCCACGTGCTTCCGCTCCTCGAAGGGGACGGCGCCCCAGCTCTCGTTGCCGGGCTCGCCGGGGCCGGGGATGAGGCGGCGGCGCCACAGCTCCTCGCCGGTCATGGCGTCGTGGGCGACGATGACGCAGGCGTGGGGGCCGCCCTTGGGGGCGCAGCTCCGGCCCGACACCACCTTGCCGTCGGCGACGATGGGGCCCGAGGTCTGGTTGGCGGGATGCACCCGGTAGTCGAGGACCTCGGTCTCCCACACCAGCTCGCCGGTCTTGGCGTCGAGGGCGAAGATGTAGTCGTCGCCGCTCGTGTCGATGATGAGCTCGCCCCAGATCGCGATGTTGCGGTTGGTGTCGGTGAGGCTGCCGATCATGTACTCGGCGAGGTCGTCGGGCCGGTCGCGGCGGTACTCCCAGATGAGGTCGCCGGTCACCGCGTCGAGGGCCTGGATGACGTCGCGCGGGTTCGGCATGTACATCACGCCATCGTAGACCACCGGGGTCCCCTGCTGCAGCCCCGGCCCCAGCGCCCGCGTCCACACCATGCGGATGTCGCCGACGTTGCCGCGGTCGATCTGGTCGAGGGGGCTGTAGCCCAGCGTGTCGAGGGTGCGCCGCCACATCAGCCAGTCGTCGGGGTCGGGGTCCTGCAGCATGGCGTCGGTGACGGGGACGAACTCGTCCGGGGCCTGGGCGTGGGCGGCGGCCGGGAAGACGGCCGGCGCCGACAGCCCCAGGGCGACGATGAAGAACGGGACGAAGCGGCGTGCGTGCATGACAGCTCCTTGACGAGGTTCGGGCCGGACGCGGGTCACTCCGGCAGCGCGAAGACGCAGGGCGCGTTGCCGGTCCGGTCCTGGTGGATCTCGGGGCTCAACGTGGCGATCTGCCCCCTGAAGATGCCGAGGCCGGTCGGCACCGCGAGAGACTGCCGGCCGCCGGCGGCGCAGGCGACGGGGAAGCCGCGGGCGGCGTGGCCGAGGCGGGTCTCCCGGAGCACCTCGCCGGTGCCCATGGCGCTGAACCCGCGGTCGGCCCCGCCGGCAAAGACGAGGCGGTGACGGTCGGCGTCCTGAGCGCGGGGCGCTACCGTCGCCGGGCGTGCCGATCCCGGCGAGAATCGGCTCACGGTCGACCCGCGACCGGCGGCGGATCGACGACGACCCGGGCCCCGAGCAGCGGCGTGGCGTACTCGCGGCGGGCCGCCCGCGGCGGCGGCACCGGCCCCACCTCGAGGCCGGCCGCGATGCGCACCGGCGAGAACCGGTCCCGCGGCACCACCTCGGCCACCTCGCTCCAGTGGTCCTCGACCACGATGGAGACGGCGGGCGGCCCCGGCAGAAAGCCGGGGCAACCGGTCGGGGTGGCATGGAACACGGCTCACGGCCCTTCGTGGGTGTGGATGAACCGCTCGCCCCGCGCCACCGCCTGCCGGCCGGCGGCCAGCCGGTGCTCGTTGGTGACGCCCTCCGAGCAGGCCTCCTCGAAGAACTCGTACTCGCCGTCGCGCCCGATGCGCCCCATGTCGAACCGCAGCGTCCACGGGCTCGTGAAGACGGTGGGGTCCTCCATGGTCGCCTCGTAGCGCAGGGTGTCGTCGTCGAGAAGCGTGTAGCGCTCGACCACCCGCAGGTTCTCGCTGTAGAAGCTGCCGTGGGAATCGAGCCACGGCTCGTCGTTGAAGTTGGTCACCTCGACGACCAGCGTGTCGCCCTCCCACCGGCCGCGCGAGTCGCCGTTGTACATCCTGATGCCGCCGCCCACGTGCGGGCGCCCGTCGAGCGGGATGATGCGGTAGGCGTGGGCCCACTCGTACTGAATCACCACGTAGCCGTCGTTCTGGCGGATCTCCAGGTCGCCGCGGTAGTTGCTGCGCGGCGCGCCGAGGAGCAGGCACCGGTCCTCGGGGTCGATGTGGGCCAGCTCGGTGGGCGTCTCCATGTCGTAGAGCATCTCGGTGCGGCGCTCCGCCGCCCAGGCCTGATAGGGGATGCGCCCGTCCGGCGGGTCGACGATCAACTGGAACGGCAGGCCGAGGCGCTCGGGGCCGCGGCTCTGCATGCGCGCGTGGATGGGATCGCAGCACCCGTCCTCGATGCTGTGCGAGGCGTTGGCCGGCCCCCCGTCCCAGTACCCCTGCATGTCGGGACGGCCGTCGGCGGTGCGCCGCGGCGACCACGCCGACCCGGCCGACTGGCCGGCCCCGGCGCCCGCGGTCTCCGCCGCGGCTTCCACGCCGGCGGCGCCCGCGGACGTCGACTGCCCGAGGGCGGGGGACGGCGGCAGGGCGGCCGCGATCAGGCCCGCGGCGGCCAGGACACTCCAGACCGTGTATCTGCTCTTCATCGTCGGCGCCTCTCTCCGGGTCCCTCCCGGGGCCTCCGTCGGTCCATCACCTCCGCCCGGCGTCCCGGGGCGGCAAGGCATCACTGCGGCCGCGCGCCGACCGCCAGATCCTCCTCCGCGTAGGCGTAGCACTCGTACTCGAGAAGCTGGACGCCGGCCTCCTGCCGCCGGTAGAGCGGCATGCGGATGGTCCACGGCCGCGTGAACACCTCCGGGTCCTCGATGGTGGCCTCGTACAGCAGGTGGTCGGGACCGGTCGGCGTGTAGCGCTCCACCACGTGCAGGGCCGAGCTGTGGAAGTTGCCGGCCCGGTCGAACCACGTCTCGTCGTTGAAGTGGATCACGTCGACGACCAGCGTATCGCCCTCCCACCGGCCGCGGGAGTCGCCCATCCAGAAGTCGATGTGCCCCTCGGGGTGCGGCGTCCCGTCCATGTACACCGTCCGGGTGGCGTGGACGTACTCGTAGAGGATGAGCACCCGGTCGGAGAACTGCAGGATCTGGAACGGGTAGGGCATGTAGGTGATGCGCGGCACCCCCGGCATGGTGCACCGGGTCTCGGGGTCGGCCGTCGCGCGGTTCTCGAAGTTCCGCTGCTTCTGCTCCAGGGCCCACGGCTGGTACGGAATCTCGCCGCCCACCACGACACCCTGGCCGGCGGGGACGCCCAGGCTGCCCCCGTGGTCCTGGAGGTCCCACGCCGCGGTGTTCAACGCCTGCCAGATGCCCTGCAGGTCGGGGTGGCCGTCGCTGGTCCGCGGCGGGACGTAGGCCCCGGGCTCCGCCGGCTGGGCCTGGCCGGCGCCCGCCGCCACGACGAGCAGGCTCAGCACCAGAAGCGACTCACCGCACCCTCGCACGAAACGGCCGACAGTAGTCATCAGCAACTCCGCCCCGACTGCCCGGCGCAACTCGAACACGCCGACTGCATTCCGCAGACTCCCGCGCCGGGGCCGCGAGAGGGCGGCTACGCGCGAGACGCGAGGGCCGGCGCACTCGTCGGCACGGAGCCCGTCACCTGCGTTCCCGGCCCCCCCAGCCAACCTGCCAGGAGTCTGTACCCGTTCTACGGCGCAGACTTCTAGCGCGGGTTCGGCTCCGGCGCGCCCGTTCCCGACGAGCCCGCGAACAGGTTGCGGCCGTCGGGGAAGGTGATGGTGATGCCGTTGGCCGTCGGCGTCGCGTCCTTGGCCTTGTAGCCTTCGACCACGATCTCCAGGCCCGGCGGGAAGTCGCTCCGCCGCAGACCGCGCCGCAGCAGCGCGGTCGGATTGCCCAGCTCGACCGCCCAGTTCACCACCTCTCCGTCGGAGCCGGCGACGTCCATGTGGATCCACCCGTGCGGGTTCACCCACTCCAGCTCGGTCAGCGTGCCCTTCAGCGTGACCGGCTGGTCGATGTCGAACTCGGCCGAGAACGAGTGGTGCGCCGACACCCCCGCCCCCGCCAGCAGCACCCCGAGAGCCGCGACGCCGACAGACAGCATTCTCATGCCCAGACCTCCTGCCGTCCCGAACGAACCACGTGCTTGGCCGCAGGGTACACCCGCGCCGGCCGAGACGCAATCCGGCAGGATCCCCGGGCGCGAGGAACGAGCGGCGGCGGCCCGTCGCGACAGCCGTCGAGCCCTTTGCGCCGAAGCCGCGGGCGCCGAACGGCCGGTCATCTTGCGAACAAACCCGACACTGCGGCGTATCTCTCCGAGAAAGCGACGGACCGGCCGCCCCGCTCCTCGTGGAACGACGGCGCCGGGCCGTCCCGCGGATACCGCCGCAGCAGGGAGACCCGCACATGCCCAGCCTGATGCCGAGACGCGACCACTTCGCCGCCACCGTCGGCCCGTTCTTCTTCATCGTTCAGCAGCAGACCGTCGCCGTCGTGCAGCGGCTCGGCAAGTTCGACCGCCTCGCCGAGGCCGGCCTCCACGTCAGGGTCCCGTTCATCGAGAAGGTGGCCGGCACCGTCAACCTGCGGGTGCAGCAGCTCGACGTCGAGGTCGAGACGAAGACCCGCGACAACGTCTTCGTCCGCGTCATCGTCTCCGTGCAGTACTACGTGCTCGCCGAGAAGGTGTACGACGCGTTCTACAAGCTCGACGACCCCGTCAACCAGATCAAGGCGTTCGTCTTCGACGTCGTGCGGGCGCGGGTGCCCAAGATCAAGCTCGACGACGTCTTCGAGAAGAAGGACGAGATCGCCGGCGCCGTCAAGGCCGAGCTGTCGCAGGTGATGGACGACTTCGGCTACGGCATCGTCAAGACCCTGGTCACCGACATCGACCCCGACGCCAAGGTCAAGGAGGCCATGAACGAGATCAACGCCGCCCAGCGCATGCGCGCGGCGGCCACCGAGAAGGGCGAGGCCGAGAAGATCATGCAGGTGAAGGCGGCCGAGGCCGACGCCGAGGCCAAGGCCCTGTCGGGCAAGGGCGTCGCCGATCAGCGGCAGGCCATCGTCGAGGGGCTGCGCGAGTCGGTGGACGAGTTCCAGCGGACCGTCCCCGGCACGTCGGCGCAGGACGTCATGAACCTGATCCTGATGACGCAGTACTTCGACATGCTCAAGGACATCGGCCAGTCGTCGAAGGCCAACACCATCCTGCTGCCCCACTCGCCGGGCCACGTGGGGGACATCTCCTCGCAGTTGCGCGACGCCATCATCACGGGGAACGAGGCGGCCTCTCGCAGGTAGACGCCAGCGGCCGCCTGCGGGGTCCATCCCCGCCGGCGCGGGGAATCCGCACTTCCGCCAGTGGCCGGACATCCTGCGGCGGGTCCATGCCCGCGGGTGCGGGGAATCCACGCTCTCCATGTTGCAGTGAAACCTCGGCGTAGCCGGAGGCCCACGCTACCGCCGTGGATCATCATCTGTGCCCGTGGCCTCCCCGCCCACGGGCCGACATCCTGGCATCCCTTCATCTGCTGACTCCTCCCTTGGAGCCAAGGGGTCAGTCTTCACGTCGCTTGGAGGGTCAGTTGTCACTGTCGCCTGACAGACGTAGTGCCGCACACGGCTGTAGCCACCGGGTAGCCCGCCGCCCGGACCTCGTCAAAACAGCCGTTGCGCCGACAGCTCGGGGAACTCCTCGACGCGCGAATCGATGATCCTGAGCCGAGGCGGGCTGAACGGCCAGCAGCCCGACCCCGAGCGCCCGCACCCATGATCTGATGTGCATCATGTCCCTCGATGATGAAGGCGGGATGCTATCACGGCCCGCCATGGTACGTTGTGCGGCCCGTGCCCACACAACCTCCCTGGTGCCCGCTGCTCGAAGACGATCTCGAATCGTGGATCCGGTGCTGCACGCGCCGGTTCCTGCCGCTGGCCCGCCGCGTGGCCGGCGACGACCACCACGCGCACGACGCCCTGCAGCAGAGCTGGGTCAACGTGCTAGAGAAGCTGCACCAGTACCGAGGGGAACCGCCCGCGTGCGGCTGTCGCGGCGATCGTGCGGCACGAGGCACTGCGAGCCGCGGCGCGGCGAACACGGGAGGTGCCGCTCGAATCGACCGACGCGGACCGCCTGGCGGCCGGCCAGCTCCCGCCCGAGGCCCTGGTCTACGCCGTCGAGCTGCGGCGCCTGTTGCTCGCGGCCATCGACGAGCTGCCGCCCACGTTCCGCGAGGTCGTGAAGCTGCGGGACATCGAGGACCGCCCGAACGCCGAGGTCGCGCTGCGGCTGCACATCTCGAAGCGGAACGTGGCCCAGCGCCTGCATCGCGCCCACCGTCTCCTGCGCCGCCGGTTGCAGGCCCACCGCTGAGGCCGCCAGCACCAGCACCGCCATCGCGAGCGCCACGAGGCGTACCAGCAGGAACGCCATGGCTGCGGCGCCGCCCGCGATGGCGATCCCGGTGCCGAGCGAGCAGTTCGTGATGCGGCCCTCAAGCTCGAGGATTGCCGCGTCGAACTCGCGCCGCGTGACGTACCGTTCTCCGTTGGGCATTGCCGCTCCTCACCATGAGACCGCCATCGAGGCGCCGAGGCCCCTCCCCGAGGGCGTCGGGCCAATCCGCACCTGCGCCGTGGGGCGGCGGTAGAGATCCCGCTCCTCCACCATCCTGGCGTCGACGGTAGCGCCGATCAGCATCCCCGCCACGCCGGACATCGCCGTTAACAGCAACGCTGGGGCCCTGTCGGTCTCGCCCATCAGCAGCCAAGGCGCGGTGCCGATGGCGAGTCCGAGCAGAGCTCCCTCATACGTGGGGTCGTCCCACCGCTGCCGAACGCGCTGGACATCGCTCTTGCGCAGTTCGAGCTCCGCGCCCGCGACCATCAGGGTCAGCGAGAGCGGCGAGACGTCGACGGCGCGACCCGTCACCACGCGCCCCTCGGCGTCGGTGACCGAGACAGCCTCTCCGGGCTCGATCAGCTCCTTGAGTTCCTCGAACGTGCCGGCGGACTGCGCCTCCGCGGTCGCGTTGGCCCCTGTCCACAAGAGCGCCGCCGCGAGCGCTGCCGTTCTGATGCGCAACATCTCAAGCCCTCCCGCCGGGCGGAGGGCGAACCCCCCGCCCGGCATGATTGTCGCTGGTGGTCAGCGGTGGCTGCCCCGGCGCTGCGTCCTCACCCTCACCTGCGCGCGGGAGTTCACGGTGCCGGCGCCGCTCGACGCGTAGAGCCAGTCCGACCTTCCCGTGCAGTACCACGCGTGCGCACAAGTGAGCGGGACGTCGATGTCGCCGTAGATGAGCGAGGCGACCGGGTCGTGCTCTTCCCCGAAAGGCCCATCGAAGTCCAGCTCGACGATGTGCATGTCGATCTCTTCGACCGTCAGGACCCCTATCGTCGCGCAGGGCTGGCGGCTCTGGAGGAAGAAGGAGACGCTGCCGTACTTCCTCTCGCGGTCCGGCACGGCCTTCTGCCCCGTGCAGCCGTAGGCGTTGTAGGCGATGCAGTCGGGCTTCGGGAGCTTCTTCGTGCACGACTGCCACTGCAGCCAGCCGTCCTCCTCGTACCAGCCGGCGAACTGGAAGCCGTCGTACGCCGCCCCGTAGTACGACATGACGCCCCAGTTGCCGAACCCCTTCTGGTACCTGCTCTTGCCGCGGGAGTTCTTCCCGGAGTAGTGGGGCTCGGTGCATTCCACGTTGACATTCCCCGGCACCCGTCGCTGCTGGTTGTACAGCTCGACGGTGACGTAGCAGTCCGCTACGGCCTCGACGGGAATGGCCGCCGCGATGAAGGCCACGAGGATCCGAATCGTCCGATGGTGCTTGCGCATTTTCCCCTCTCCTTTCAGCTCCGTGGATTTTCCTCAAGTCCTCTGGCGCTGGCCATTCACGGCAGCGTGAGGACGACGTTCGACCGCATCATCCCGGGACCGATCTCGATCGTCTCCACCCCGGAGCGGCGGTCGCCGAGTTCCGCCTGGAGCTCGATCGGCGTGTCGGGGACCAGGCCGACGAAGGCGAAGGCGCCGTCCGGCCCCGTCTGGGGCTGCCCGCCCATGAAGGCTTCGACGAGCCCCGCGCCGGCCAGCTCCGGGTACGCCGCGGTCACGACGGCTCCCGACACGGCCTCGCCGTCGCCGTCTCTGACCAAGCCCTGGGTGCGCGCTGCGAGAAGCATGCCGATGCGGAGGTCGCGGGCGCTGCCCTCCACGACGGTGGTGCTGCCGACGTACGGCGCATATCCGGCCGCCCGCGCCGTCACGAGCGCCGGCCCGGGAGGCAGATCCACCATCTGGAACGTACCGCGTCGGGCAGAAGCCGTCCGCATCAGGGAGTTTCCGGGGTGCTGCACCAACGCGCTCACCAGCGCGCTGAGCGGCTGGCCGGTCACGAGGTCGCTCACCGTCCCGTGCAGGATCGCGGGCTGTTTGAGGTTCACCCGCAGCGTGGAGCCGCCGCTGACGGGCGGCCATCTCCGACGTGCCGTACCGAAGTTCCTGGCGGTGACCGTCACCACGCCGAGGGTGCCGCTCTGGAGCTCGAAGTACCCCTTCGAGTCGGTCACCGTCGTCTGCGGCTCCTGGCCCGCCTCCTTGTAGACCACGTGGGCGCCCGCGACGAGCACGCCTGCGGCCTCGACCACGCCGGTGACCTTCCGGCCCTGCTGGGCCCCGGTCGGATGGTAGAGCGGTGCAGAGATCGCGACCGCGAGGGTGGCCGCAGCCGCGGCCACAGGACGGATTCGACGATGTCTCATGATCTGCCTCCTCTCTTGTGAAGAGTCCCGGCGGGCAGATCGGTTACAGATTTTCTTGCAGACGCGGTCGCGGCCGACCGCTTCAATGAGACCGGGGCCCGATGCCGCACGATCGGATCGCTCGCGAACCGGCAGAGCTTCGAAGCACGCGGCCACGTCGGCGCAATGATGTTCGAGACGGTGAAAGCGACCCGACGACTCGTCGAACTTCCCCCAGGCGTACACGTGACGGCCTCCAGGACTCTGCCGAGCCGGCGGGCTCGGTTCGCGCCCCCGTCATCGACGGCGTGATGATCGTACGCGACCGCCGTGAGCACCTTCGTCGCACTCGACTTCGAGACCGCGACCACCCGGCGTGACAGCGCTTGCGCCGTGGCCCTCGTGGCTTGCTCCGGCGGACGTGTCGCGCTGTCCAGAACCTACCTGATCCGCCCGCCCAACCACCGATTCACGTTCTCGACGCTTCACGGCCTGACCTGGAGCGACGTGCAGGATGCGCCGACCTTCGCCGAGCTGTGGCCGGTGCTCCGCGCCTGGATCGACGGCGCAGAGTTCGTGGCCGCCCACAACGCGCCGTTCGACCGGAGCGTTCTGCACGCCTGCTGCGCCCGGTACCGGCTGCGCCCATCACGGACGCGATTCACCTGCACGGTTCAACTTGCCCGGGCGCAATGGGGAATCCGCCCGACGAAGCTGCCCGACGTGTGTCACCGGCTCGGCATTCCTCTGCTGCACCACGACCCCGCATCGGATGCAGCGGCATGCGCACGAATCGTGCTCGCCGCCGAGGCCGAGGGTTGGCGTCCCCGCCGCCGCACAGTTCGATCGCGGACGAGGACCCGTGGCGAGGCCGGGTCGGCACGGTCGGGAACGTCACGGACGCGGGCTGCACCGCGCCCTCATGAACGGGATATCCCTCCGCCGGAATCTGGGGCGATGATCCTCATCGGTGACGACCTGACTCGGCCGAAGCGCCCGCGGTGGAGGGCGGTCGCCCTGCTGCTACAGACGTGGTGGAGGGGTCTGTGCAAAGCCATCCGGCAGACGGGTCGCTGAAGGCGGGCGACCCCCCAAGGAGAGACGTACGTAACGCCGGAGCCACACGTGACCGGCCCCGAAGACGACCGCGCTCGATGTCCGGTTACGGGGCCCGGGTCACGAAACCGCGCCCTGGCTCTCCCGCGAATCGGTGCGGAAGGTCACCCGAACGAACCTGTTCCGTTCATCGTTGAGCAGGTCCGGCTCTGTGCCGTTGAACGCCTGCATCTCCCGCCGCATGATCAGCCACCCCCGGCCGCGGTTCTCCATGAAGCCCATGCCGGCCATGAAGTGCGCCAGGGACTCGTTCCTCGATCGGGGGTTGGCGCCCGCCCGGACGCGCTCGACCGTCATGTGGTTCGGCAGCGCCCCCGGACTGGTCAC
The DNA here is from genome assembly GCA_965261285.1 of Vicinamibacterales bacterium. Lineage (GTDB taxonomy): Bacteria > Acidobacteriota > Vicinamibacteria > Vicinamibacterales > UBA8438 > JAJEEA01. The sequence continues at coordinate 3,458,169 of OZ253457.1, forward strand.
GTCCACCCGGCGATCGAACACCTCCAGCAGCACCTTCGAGCCGGTGATGGCGTAGTCGCGGTGGGTCACCGCGTTGGCCAGGGCCTCCCGGATGGCCCGGCGGGGCAGCAGGTGCCGATCGCGGCGCACCAGGCCCTCGTAGGTCTCGAAACGGCCGAGACCGAGAAACCAGCCCGTCGCCCGCTCGACCTGTTCGTCCAGCCGCCCCGCCGCGTTCGCCACCTGCAGCACCTCGCCGGCCCGGTCGTCCCCCGCGTAGGCCACGCACTCGATGCGGAAGTCCCGGGTTCGGGTGTAGCGCTGCGGATCCCGCCCGAAGGCGAGCACCCCGTAGAGGGTCGCCCGCAGCTCGCCCCCGATCTCCACGAGGACGTCCCGGTTGAGCAGGTCGTCCGCGCCGTCGGGCTGCGGATCCTCCGCCGTATCGAAGCCCAGGCGCTTCAGGTACGAGCGGAACGCGTCGAGATCGATATGTCCAGGCGTTGCGTCGAGCGCCGCGCGCTCTTCGGCGACGGCGGACAGGTCACCGAGCCCCCGCTTGAACTCCGTATGCCGATCTTCGCCGGCCTCGATCCGCCCGCGAACGTCCCGCCACTCCATGCCGTGATTCTCCCGACGGTCTCTCCCGCTCGCATGAGCACGAGTCCGCGGGCGCCTGAACGCATCCAAGCCGCAGGCGATGCCCACCGAGGGTCGGCGCCGCACCGTTGACGCCGCGACCGCAGCCGCGACTCGTTCATGCTACAGGAACACGGGTCACGAGGCCGTGACCAGCGGCGTCCCGCTCCCGCCGCGGGCGTTGGTACAATGGGTGGCCGATGGCCGGAGCGACGGGCTCGGCACCTAGTCGCAACATCAATCGGCGCTCGCTGCATCGGCCCCGCCGTCGTCACCGGATCACTCGGCGCACTGGCCCACCGTGCCGGCAGGGTCGGCGGCACGACCTCAGGAGCACCTCATGTCCCGTGTACAGCTCGCCATCAACGTGACCGACCTCGACAAGGCGATAGCCTTCTATTCCCGCCTGTTCGACACGCCGCCCGCGAAGGTGAAGCCCGGCTACGCGAACTTCGCCATCGCCGATCCGCCGCTGAAGCTGGTGCTCTTCGAGGGTCCGGAGGGCGCGACCCTCAACCACCTGGGCGTCGAGGTCGAGACGGCCGAGGAGGTCGGGTCGGCGGAACGGCGCCTGAGCGGGGCCGGGCTCGAGACGACCGGCGTCGAGGACACCGTCTGCTGCTACGCCGAGAAGACGGAGACCTGGCTCGCCGACCCCGACGGCGCGCGCTGGGAGTGGTACGTCAAGTCGGGAGACGCCGGCCAGCTCGACAAGAGGGTCGTCGGCGCCAATCCGTCCCGCGCCGCCATCGACGACGGGTCCGCGACCTGCTGCTCGTGAGCTGCGCGCCGGCGCGAGCCCCGCGACGACTCGACGGTATCCGGGTCGGGCTCGATGGGCCGACGGCGGCGGACGTAGTATCCTGCTGGTACTGGCTCGCGGCCCCCGGAGGGACTGCCTCGCGGCTCCCGGAGGGACTGCCTCGCGGCCCCCGGAGGGACTGCCTCGCGGCGCCGGGGGGTCGACGGTTCCGCCGCAGATCCGGTCGAGGACAGAGACATGGCTTCAACCAAGACGACCACGATGAGATACCTCCTGTCTTTGGCAGCCGCGGCGGCCATCCTTGGAGCCGTCGGCGCGCCGGCCGCCCTGGCCCAGCTCAACCAGAGCCGGTGCGCCGACTGCCACTTCGCCAACCCCTACACCGAGCCGGCACAGAGCCACCTGCACGAGTGGAGCCTGTCGCCGCACCGGCGGGCCAACGTGGGGTGCGACCGCTGTCACGGCGGCAACCCCGACACGTTCGAATCGCTGCTGGCGCACCAGGGGATACTGGGCAGCCAGAACCCGTCGAGCCCCGTCCACCGCACCCGGCTGCCGTCGACGTGCGGCGCCTGTCACGTCGGTCCTACGCCAACTTCCAGTCGAGCCGGCACCACGAGCTGCTCATCCAGGGCGACCGCCGGGGCCCGACCTGCTCGACCTGCCACGGCAGCGTCAACGGACGGCTGCTGTCGCCGGAGGGGCTCGAGCGGCGGTGCGCGGCGTGCCACGGCCCGGACGGCATCGAGCCCCGCCCCGGGCGCGCGGCCGACGCGCGGCTCCTGCTCGAGGGCATCGGCGAGGTGCGGGAGTCGCTCGACGCGGCCCGGCACCTGATCGATCGCGTGCGCGACGGCCAGCGCCGGCGCACCCTCGAGGCGGCGTACCAGCAGACCGAGGTGCCGCTGATCGAGGCACGGCAGGCGGGCCACCGCTTCGTCTTCGACCAGCTCGAGGAACGGCTGGCCACGGCGCGGGAACGCGTGGCCGCCCTGCTGACCGAGCTGGTCAATCCCTCGCGGTGACGAGCCGGGTGACGCCGACCCGCGGCGCCGCGCGCGACAGGCCCGTGGAAGGCCGGCGACCGCGTCGCGGTCATCGCTTTCGGGAGTGACGCTATCGCCGTGGAGCGACCCCGGCCTGCTGCCCTTCCCCGCCCGCGGCCCTCCTTTCGCGGCGGCGGCTTCAGGCGCCTGCCGTCCGCTACCCGGACCGGCCGCCGGAATGGTCTGCGTCTCACCCGACACCAACCGGCACGGCGGACCGCGGCCGGGACTCCGGTCTCGCACGGCCGCCGGGGTCCAGACCTTGGTGCGACCGCCTTTACGGCCACGGAGCCACCGACATGACCTTGAAGCGCATCCTGCTGCCGACCGACTTCAGCGACACCGCCCGGCACGCCCTCGGCTACGCCCGCGAGATGGCGGAACGGTTCGGGGCCGAGGTGCACGTGCTGTACGTCGTGCCCGACCCGACGCCGCAGGACTGGGCGGTGGGGGCGGCTGCGCCCATCGTCTCCGACCTGCTCGAGAAGTGGCAGACCGACGCCGAACGGCATCTGGAGCAGGTCTCGCTGGGAGACGTCGAGACCGTGCGGGCGCTGCGCATCGGTCACGCGTTCGTGGAGATCGTCCGCTACGCCACCGACAACGCGATCGACCTGATCGTGATGGGCACGCACGGGCGCGGCGCGGTCCGGCACCTGCTGCTCGGCAGCGTGGCCGAGAAGGTGGTCCGCAAGGCGCCCTGCCCCGTGCTCACGGTGCGGCTGCCGGGGCACGCGTTCGAGCTGCCGGCCCCGCCGGCCGCCGAGTGAGGGGCGACGCGAGGCCCTCCCGCTTTCCGGGGTCGGGCTTCACGGCGACGAGCGGCTGCTCATGAAAGAGGGCGGCTCCGGGGGGTGCAGCAACCCCGGGGGGGCAGGCTTCACGGCGACGAGCGGCTACTCCTGAATGGGAGAAGGATCGGGCTTCACGGCGAGAGCGGCTGCTCATGAATGGAGAAGGACGATGGTGTTGCTGGTTCGCAATCGCGTGAAGGACGCCGACCGATGGAAGCGCGTCTTCGACGCCCAGGCCGCCGCGGGAACGGCGGCGGGTCTGACCGTCCTTCACGTGTGGCGCTCGGTCGACGCGCCCGATCAGGTCTACTTCCTGCTGGACGTCGAGAACCGGGAGAGAGCCGAGGCGTACATGGCGTCGCCGGAGGCGGCGGCGGTGGGCGTCGAGGCCGGCGCCCTCGACGGCGAGGTGCACTTTCTCGAGGCGTTTCCGGACTAGCGGAACACCGAGACGAGAATGTCGTCCGCCTCGGCGTCGTTCCGCTCGGCCAGTTGCCGGACCGACATCCCGGGGTCGTCGACGACGAGGCCCTCGGCGCCGGCCAGCTTCCGGCCGCGAGCCCGGCCGCGGGCCAGTCGAGTCCGGCCGCGCCTTACGGCTTGGCGACGTTCCAGTACACCCCCGCGCCGCCGTAGGTGTCGCCGAGCTCGGCGAGCCAGATGGCGCGCTCGATGTCGTCGGGGCCGCCGTCCGGCCGCGCGAAGCTGTACGTGGCCTGCCCGCGGTTCTGCCCGGGCGCCTCGTCGTCGGCGTAGGTGTAGAGGGCGTAGCCCTTGTAGGCCCACTGGCGGGTCCCGTCGCCGCGCTCGACGACCTCCCAGAAGCCCGTCGACCGGGCGTCGGCGGGGGCCGGGAACGGACGCCAGAGCGCGAGGCAGTCCTCGTCGGCGCAGGCGTCGCCGCCCAGGCGCCTGCCCCGGCGCCACGAGTTCTTGAAGCTGTCGCGCAGGTTGCGCCCGCCCCAGTACTTCTGGAACGCCGAGCCCGAGTACAGGGTCATGCCCGCGAGCGACAGGGCGTCGCCGTAGCCCTCCAGGGCGGTCACCGCCACCCGCGGCGGCCGGAAGCTATCGGTCAGCACCGCCATGCGCCAGCGCGCGTCGGCGTCCCGGCCGTGCGCGTCGCCGGGCAGCAGGTCGCCGCGGTACCGATAGAGGGGCCGTCCCCGGTACGCCCACTGCCGGGAGCCGTCCGCCCGGCTCACCACCGAGAAGTCGCCCACGTCGAGGGCGAGGGCGGGCGCCGCGACCGGCCGCCAGCGCGCCTCGCAGCCTCCGCCGAAGCAGCCGCCCTGGTCGTCGTCGGCCGCGTCGCCGTCGAATGCGTAGAGGGTGAACCCGGCGAAGTCGGTCAGCACCACGGCCTGCGCCGACAGCACCAGCCGCGCCTCGATGCCGTCGGGCGCCGCCATGGAGCGGTGCGGCTCGAAGCGGGCGATGCGCCAACCCGGGGGCGGCAGCAGCGCCCCCGCCGCCTCCGGCCGCTCCGCGAGCTTCAGGTTCGCGGTCTCGGCAAGGCCGACGTTGGTCGCGACCTCGCCCGGCTCTTCCTCCCGCGACCAGGTGTGCAGCGGACGCAACTGGTAGGCCCACTGCAGGCCCCCGTCCGGGCGGCGCAGCAGCGACCAGTCCGCGAAGGGCTCGGCGTCGGCGGGCGCCGGCAGCGGCGGGAACTCGGCCGCGCAGGCGGCCACGCACCCCGCGCCGCCGGTCCGATAGTCCTCCGCGAACAGGAGGGTGCGGCCCTCCTCGTCGCCCAGCCGCGTCCAGAGCATCTGGGCGGCCGACGCCTGCAGCTCGCGCACCACCTCCACCAGGGTCACCCCGGCGGGCACCGTCGGCGGCGCCTCGCTCTCTTCCGCCAGGGCCGGAAACGGCCCGCCCAGGGCGAACGCGGCCACGGCAAAGGCCGCGAACCGAACCGCCGACCCACCGCATCGCAGACGCATCATGACAACTCTCCAGCCCGGGAGCCCTCGACGACCGGCCCCGCCGCATTTCCCCGGCGGCCCGTCTTGCCCATCACCGCTCCCCACCCGGGGTGCGACGGTGTGGTCCCATCACGAGCCCCGGGAGCGCGGTCCCCGACTCTCCTCGTCGACGGGGCGACCGCCGCGGCCATCGCCCCGACCGCCGGCGCAACTCAGGCCAGCACCTCGCTGAACGGCCGCGACACCTGATTCGACTCGGTGCCCCAACTGCCGCTCACCAGCCCCAGCGCCTGCTGGATGGTGAACCCGACGCGGGTGGCCGCGTCGCCCTCCGCCGCGACGTGCAGCCCCGTCTTCATGCGGCCGCCGCCGCTGCCGGCGGTGAGGATGGGGTAGCGCTTCATCGAGTGCATGCGCGCCTCGCCGTGGTCGGTGAACGCGAAGACCACGGTGCGGTCGAGCAGGGTGCCCTCGCCCTCCTGGATGCCGTCGAGGGTCTGGACGAACTCGCGGAAGAAGTCCATCATCCGCTCGGCCAGCCACTTGCAGCCGGGCTGGTAGCCGAGCTCGGGATGAATGGGCTCCTCGTGGGTCAGGGAGTGATAGGCGTTGACCTCGCCGGGCAGGCGCAGCCGGGAGAACGCCGAGCCCATCGTCAGGTTGAAGATGCGGGTCTGGCCGCACGCCATCGCGTGGGCGAGAAGCCGCGCGAACTGACGGTGGGTCCGCTCGACCTGCTCGACGAGGGCGCCGATCTCCTCCGTCCCCGCCTCCGGCACCCTGCACGCGGGCAGCGGCGCCGGCCGGTCGAGCTCGAACGCCAGCTTCTGCTCGAGGTCGCGCACCGACGAGAAGTACTCGTCGAGCCGCGCGCGGTCCGTCACCGACACCGACGACATCAGCTTCCGGCGCTGCTCGGACACCGCCGAGAGCACGCTGTGCCGCACCATCACCGCCGGGTCGGGCTGGAACTCGGCGACGTTCGGGTCGCGGAAGCCGTCGCCGAAGATGCGCGCGTAGAGGGCGAGGGGCGACGTCTCGGACGGGTTCAGGCCGCTCGACCCGCGCGCGCTCCAACTCGCGCTGGCGTCGCCGTCGCAGGTCACCTCGAGCGAGCGGAACCGCGTGCCCCGGCCGATGTGGTCGCCGATGAGGGTGTCGATGCTCGTCGAGTAGTCGCCGCCGTTGCGCGACACCATGCCGGTGGCCTGGCCCTGGGCCCCCGAGTAGTGGTTCTGGTTGACCTTGCCGTCCAGGAACACCTGCATGCCGCTGAACAGGTTCATCTTGGACCGGATGGGCTGCAGCCCCGCGAGGTGCTCGGGCAGCTCGTAGTCGGGCCCGGCGACCGCGGGCTCCCAGTGGTTGGGGATCAGACCCAGCCCCCAGAACCACGTGCCGAAGCAGGGCGGCAGCGGCGCCCCGGTGGCCGCGTACGCCGTCCCGTTGGCGTTCAGGAACGATTCCAGCACCGGCAGCCCCACGGTGACCGCGGCGCCGCCCCTCAGCATGCCCCGCAACACGGTGCGGCGGCCGATATCGCGTGTCGCTTTCATGTCGCCTTCCTCTTTCGTGACCTGCTCCGGGGGCAACCCGGGGGTCGCTCCGCCGAAGCCCCGCCGGCGACAGGCCGTCTCCGCCCGCCGGCTCACACTCGCCGTGCCTCGTTGCCCGGAACCGCCGCCGGTCACCACTCGCTGAACGAGCCGTCGCTCCGCCCAAGCCGCGTCGCTCCGCCTGGAACCGGTCCGGTCACTCCGCCACCGTGTAGAAGTCGGGGCTGCGCGCGATGCGCCGCATGAGCTCGCGCCACTTCAGGCCGCCGTCCGCCAGCTCCGCCTCGACGTCGGCGAGCCACGCCTGCTCGCGGTCCGTCGGCGGGCGCGCCGCCCCGTAGGAGAAGGCCCGCTCGATGAAGCACGACGCCGCCCGCGGGTCGTCCCGCAGCGCCTCCGCCAGCCCCGCCGGCCCGGCATAGGTCCGGCCGTTCAGCTCGCCGCTGGCGTCGATGGGCGCGCCGTTCTCCATCGTCCGATACCCGCCGGCCGCGTCGAACACCTCGAGGGTCAGCCCGATGGGGTCCGTCAGGTTGTGGCAGCTCGCGCACGCGGGGTTCCGCCGGTGCTCGGCGAGGCGGTCGCGCGTCGTCCGGTAGTCGGGGTTGTAGGTGTCCTGCAGCAGGCTGAAGTCGACGTCCGGGGGCGGCGGCGGCACCGTCCGGCACAAGAAGATCTGCTGCACCGCCTGGCCCCGCAGCGTCGGCGACGACCGCCCGGGATGCGAGTGCAGGGCGAGAAAGCTCACCTGCCCGAGCAGCCCCACGTGGCTGCTGCCCTCGGGGAACCGGTACGGCACCCACGGCACCGCCCCGCCCAGCTCCTGCGAGCGCGGCAGCGGCACGCCGTAGATGGCGGCGAGGGGCGGGGTCAGGAACGTGTCGCGGGTGACGAACAGGTCGCGGTAGTCGCGGTTCCGGCCGAGCAGGTGGTCGGCGACGGTCCGGAGGGTCTGCTCGCGCGCGTCGTCCTCGACGTTCTTCGTGAACCGCGGGAAGAGGCTCGAGTCGATGGACAGCGTCGCGAAGCGGTCGAGCTCGAGCAGGTCCGAGAAGAACGCGCGCACGCCCTGCTCGGCCCGCGGCGAGGCGAGCAGCCGCTCGACCTGCCGCTCGAGTCCCTCGGGGGTGAGCAGCTCGCCGGACTCGGCCGCGTCGAGCAGCAGGTGGTCGGGCGCGCTGTCCCAGAGGAAGAAGCTGAGGCGCGACGCCCGCGACCAGGCGTCGAGGCGCAGCCGCCCGGGGTCGGCGGGGTCGGGCTCGCTGCGCTCGACGCGGAACAGGAACTCGGGCGCCACCAGCATCCCCGCCAGCGCCGCGCGCAGCCCCGCGTAGTAGTCGCCGAGGGTCTCGGCGGCGGCGCGCGCCACCGCCACGTACAGGTCGGTCTCGCCCCCGGTCACCGGGCGGCGGAACAGGAACCGCCCCGCCCGCTCGACGAACCGGGCCGTGCACGCGTCGTCCGGGGCGTCGTCCGCCGCCGGCCGGCACCCGATGAGGGTGGCCCGCCGCGCCGGCTCGGTCACCTGCGCGGCAATCCGCTGCGCGAGGGCCTCGTAGCGCTCCACCTCCGCGGCGGTCAGCGTGCTCCGCCGTGCCCCGACCGCGAGCAGCCCGCGGTCGCGCACCCCGAGCACCCCGGCGCTGTCGTCGACGCGGATGCCGGGACCGAAGATGTCGTGGACGGCGCGCTGGTACTGGGCCGGCGTGAGCCGAACGAACGTCAGCTCCTCGGCCGCCCCCGGCGCCGCCGACACGCCGACGACGAGGGCCGCCAGCAGGGCCGGCAGGCGGACGATGCGCCGCATGGGAGTCCTCCCGCTCATGTCCTCACTCCGGATCCAGCGTCACGTTCTCGTGCACCGCCGGTCCGCTCAGCTCCGGGCCGGGGCCGACCGCCTGGGCCACGACCTCGCCGGCGAGGGTGGCGTGGAACGCGGGCACCGCCTCCAGGAAGTAGGCGGCCGAGATCGCGGTGTTCTCCCCCGTCTCGGGGTCGGGCACGGCGTCTGCGAGGCGCTTCATCGCGTAGTACACGCCGGGCAGGTCGACCTGGGCGTTCTCCTCGCCGCGGATGGCCAGGTAGTGGAAGTAGTCGCGCCAGGGCTGGTAGCCGCCGATGATGCCCGACGCGCCGCCGTGGTCGGCCATCTCCAGGCGGAGGCGGGTTCCGGTGAACCGCAGTATCGCGTAGAACTGCGACTCGCCCTGGATGGAGAAGTTACCGGGCTCGATGGTGAGGACCCCGTCCTCGATGCGCCCCGCGAACACGCTGTGCGAGCGCGGGTCGGGGTCGACGACGAAGCTGGCGCCCGAGAGCACCCCGCCGCGGGCGTCGCGCATGGCCACGTTCAGCGACCGGTCGAAGGTGACCGTCACGTCGCCGTCGGCGTCCAGATCGTCCCCGGTGATCGACATCAGCCACGCCGGCATGGCGTCGAGGGCGGTGTCCCAGGCGATGTCCTCGTTGTAGGGCCGCACCGGCCGGCGCACCTGGTAGACCTCGAAGCAGCCGAGGGCGCGCCACATCTGGTTGTCGACGCCCGGCTCGCCGCTCACCGGATCTTCGAAGGCGTCGGGCTCCGCCACGCCGTTCAGGTCGAACCCGTGGGCGAAGCGGCCCTCGGCGGTCCGGATCTCCGGGTCGGCGACGAGAACGGGCACGTTGCCGGGATCGACCGCCCGGCCGTCCAGGCGCGGCAGCTCCCTGATGGGCACCCGGTTGCCGTTCGCGTCGACGCCGCCGCCGGCGAGGATGGCCCTGGCCTCGTCCTCGCTGAAGCCCCGGCCGACGAGGCGCCGCACCTTGAGGTCGGACAGCCCGCCGTTGTCGCCCCGCGGGCAGGTGTCCGTGTTCCCCCAGGTCGCGGTGTGGACCATGGAGATCACGTAGCCGCGGGTCTCGGCCAACGCGGCGGTCGGAACGCCGGCCAGGACCACGGCCACCGCCACCGCGGCGAGCCCGGCGGTCAGCTTCCTCCGAAAGGGCCTTCGACGACGCACGTCGGCGGCAGTCATCGCTCCTCCCGTCGTCTTCACCGGGCCCGACGCCCCGAGTCCGGTCGCAACGCTGGTCCGTCCGTCGCGGACGCTGCCCGCAACCATGCCGCTACGGGGGCAGGTTGTCAAGATCGGCGCCCCGAGCCACACGGCGCACATAGCATATGTGCTATATTTCGGCCGGTGCGCTGGTCGGTCGAGACCCTGAACGCGACCGTCGACAGGAGCTCGATGCCCTGCCCCCCGACATGCGGGCCCGGTTCGTGCGTATCAGCAACCTGATCGCGACGGTCGGACTCGTACATGTGCGTGAACCGTACGTCAGGCACGTGCAGGGTCCGCTCTGGGAAATGCGCCTGACCGGCCGCGACGGCGTAGCCCGCGCCCTCTACGTCACGGTCCGTGACCGACGCGTGGTGGTGGTACGGGTGTTCGTCAAGAAGACGCGCAAGACGCCCGCGGGCGAGATTCGGCTGGCCCTGCAGCGGGCGCTCACGGTGGTCGAATGAGCAAGCTACAGGATCTGCACCGGAAATGGAGCCGCGATCCAGCGTATCGCGAGGCCTACGACGATCTCGATGCCGAGTTCACGCTGACGCGCTCGCTGATCGAGGCGCGCCTCGGCGCCGGACTCACCCAGGCGCAGTTGGCCGAACGCATGGCGACGACCCAGTCGGTCGTCGCCCGACTGGAGTGCGGGCGGGGGAACCCCTCCACCCGCACGTTGGAGGCATTCGCCCGGAGCACCGGCACCCGTCTGCGGATCTCCTTCGAGCCCGTCGACGACGACCGGCCTTGACACCACCATCGTCCCTGTCGGTGGTCCTGCACCGGAGCCGAAGCGCCTTGCCCCTCCCCCCCCGACTGCATCAGGGCAGGGCCAGGGCCACCCACTCGGCCGGGTAATCACGTCCGCCGATCGGGACGACGATGTACTGCCGGCCCTCGTGCAGGTAGGTCATCGGCCCGCCGGTCGTCCCGGCCGGCAGCTCGGTCTCCCACACCACCGCGCCCGTCGCCTTGTCGTAGGCGCGGAACGCCGTCCCCCACATGTTGTCCTGGATGCCGCCGAAGACGTTGCCGCCCTCGCCGATGAACAGCAGCGTCGCCGTCACCAGCGCGACCGGGCGGCTGGCGATGCCGAGGCGCGGAAGATCCAGGCCGCGCAGGGTGGGATGGTCGCGCAGCCCCCGGCCGTTGGCGACCCGCCAGGCCAGCGCCCCGCGGTTGAGGTCGATGGCGGTGATGCGGCCCCACGGCGGCTTCACGAGGGGGATGCCGTCCAGGTACGGCGCGTCGCGGTTGGGGCTGTAGTACGTCATCTCCGCGTTCTCCTCGCCCGAGGCGTCGGCGAGGCGGTAGACGCGCGGCACGACGTGGGAGAAGGCGTAGTAGAGCCCCGTCTCGGGGTCGAACGCGCCGGTGTTCCAGTTGCCCGACCCCCACGAGCCGGGGAGGGCGAGGGTGCCGTCGGTGCCGCCCGGCTCGTCGCTGACGAGCGACGGCGGGGTGAACAGCGGGCCGAGGACGAAGCGGCCGGCGACCTCGCGCGCCCGCTCCTCGAGGTCGGCCGTGAAGTCGACGAGGTCGTCCTCGCCGACGCCCTGGTGGGCGAACGGCGGCGGCCGCGTCGGGAACGGCTGGGTCGGCGACGCCTGCTCGCCCGGCACCGTCGACGGCGGCACCGGCCGCTCCTCGATCGGCCACACCGGCTCGCCGGTGACGCGGTCGAAGACGTACAGGAACCCGGTCTTGCTCGGCTGCATCACGGCGCGGATGCGCCGCCCGTCGACCGTGATCTCCCCCAGGGTCGGCGGCCCGACGGTGTCGTACTCCCACAGGTCGTGGTGCACTATCTGGAAGTGCCAGACCCGCTCGCCGCTGGCCGCATCCAGCGCGACGAGGCTGTTCGAGAAGAGGTTGTCGCCGGGGCGGTGTCCGCCGTAGTAGGCGGCGGTGGGGGCGGTGAGGGGCACGTAGACGTGGCCCAGCTCGGGGTCGGCGCTGAGGCAGCACCACGCGCCGAGGTCGCCCGACGCCTCGAGCGACCCGGCACCCCAGGTGTCGGCGCCGTACTCGCCCGGCCGCGGCACCACGTGGAAGGTCCACCGCAGCGCGCCGGTCCGCGCGTCGTAGCCCCGCACGTTCTCCGGGGCGCTGCCCCGCCACCGCGCCCCGCTGTCGCCGGCCCCGTCCACCGTGCCCGCCGCCACGACCACGTCGCCGACCACGATGGGGCTCGCCCCCCCGTGCGCGCTGCGGGCGCCCTCGGGCGTCAGGTCGACGCGGCCGCCGTCGCCGAACCCGGTGATCGGCTCTCCGGTCGCGGCGTCGAGGGCGTACAGGAACCGGTTGCGGAACGCGAAGATGCGGCGGTCCGCGCCGTCCGACCAGAACGCCACGCCGTGAGCGCCGCGGCCCGCGACGCCCTCCAGGGTCGGCAGCGGCGGCGGCTGCAGCCAGCGGGTCTCGCCCGTGCCGGGATCGAACGCCTCGACGAGCCCGACCGCGTTGGACGCGTAGAGGACGCCGTCGACGAGGATCGGGGTGGACCGCAGGTAGCCGGATGGCTCGAGCTCGGGAAACGGGCCGGTGATCGAGGCGTCGACGGCCGGGCGCCGCCACGCGACGCTCAGGCGCGAGACGTTCGTCCGGTCGATCCGATCGAGCGGGGCGTATCGCGCGAAGGCGCGGGTACCACCGAAGTACGGCCACGCGCTCGACTCGGCCCGGCCGGTCTGGGCCGCGACGCCGACCGTCGCCAGGCCGCCCAGGCCCAACGCCACCACACATCGAACGAGACCGTGCATCGTGCTCTACTCCAGCGGTTCGATTCTGTCGGGGTTACTGCAGCGGTTCGATTCTGCCGGGGTTCTCGTGGCGCATGGCCCGCTCCCACGCCATGCGCAACTCCCCTCGGTGCAGCATCGCCCACTCGCGCACCAGCCCCAGGGCCCTGGCAGGCAGGCTCCCGTCGAGCACGGTGCAATCGTCTATTCCCATCAACGCCTGGGCGCCGCCGTAGTGCGCGTGGAAGTGAGGCGGGCCGTGTTCGCGGAAGTGCATGCGAATGACGATGCCGTAGAACCTGCTGAGCTCAGGCATCGACCGGCCGGTCCGCGAGCGCGGGAAACAGGTCTTCCGCGGACTTGCCGGTGAGCTCCATGTAGAGCGCATCCGGACACAGCTCGATGTCGTCGCCCCACGCAATCGACCCATGTCCGGATACATGCACCCCTTCGAAACAGGTGCGGTCCAGCCAGGCCTCGAAGACCCCCCGTCCGGCCATGTCGGACAGGTCCACCTCGCCGGACACCCCGTCAGAGTACCGGAGCCAGATCCGGTAGCCCTCTCGCGGCTCCACCTGCACTGCCTCGATCAACGCCGTTTCCTCCGGTTCGTTCGTCTACGCGGCCCCACTCGAGGTCCGGGAACCCCCGCTACTCGTCCCGCAGCGCGACGAGCGGATCGACGCCCATCGCCCTGCGTGCCGGCAGGTAGCACGCCGCGAGCCCCGTCGCGACGAACACCAGCGACACGACCGCGAAGACCCCGGGATCGGTGGGCGCCGTCGCGTAGAGGAAGCTGGACAGCGTCCGCGAAAGGGCTGCCGCCGCCAGGGCGCCGATGGCGAGCCCCGCCAGCACCAGGACCAGCCCCTGCCGCAGCACCATGGCGAGGATGGACCGGCGCTCGGCCCCCAGCGCCAGCCGCAGGCCGAACTCGCGGGTGCGGTGGCTGACCGAGGTGGCGATGACGGCGGCGATGCCGCTGACGGTGATGACGAAGGCGAGGGCCGCGAACAGGCTCAGCAGCAGCACCGAGAGCCGCCGCGTCGCGGTGGTGCCGGCGCGGGTCTCGGCCAGGGTCCGGAAGTTCTCGACCGGCTGATCGGGGTCGACGGCGTGCACGGCGTCGCGCACCTGGGCGCTCAGGGCCCGCGGGTCACCCGGCGCCCGGACGAGGACGCGGGTCGGCGAGCCCGCGCCCTGCAGGAAGGGCCGGTAGAGCTGGTCGGGCGGCTCGCGGTCGAGCCCGTGGTCGCGCACGTCGCCGACGACGCCGACGATGGTCACCCAGGTCTCGCCGTCGTCCAGGGTGACGCGCTGCTGCAAGGGAGTCTCGCCGTCGCGCCAGTGCCGCTCGGCCAGCGCGCGGCTGACCACCGCCACCGGCGTCGTCTCCGCGTCGTCGAGCCGGGTGAAGGTGCGGCCGGCGAGCAGGGGGACGCCGACGGCCGCGAAGTAGTCGGGGCTGACCACGCGGGTCTCCAGCTCGGGGCGCAGGTCGGGGTCCTCGTAGGTGCGGCCCTCGATGGCGAACTGTTGCTGCTGGCCGACCTCGCTCGCCATCGGGAAGCCGTTGGCGACCGCCGCCGCGGTCAACCCGGGCCGGCCCTCGAGGCGCGCGAGGACGTCGGCGAAGAGCTGGCGGCGGCTCTCCTGCGTCGTGTACTTCGACCAGTTGGGAAAGACCTCGGCCGTCAGCACGCGCTCGGCGTCGAACCCCGCGTCGACCTGCTGCAGCCGGTAGAAGCTGGTCAGCAGCAGCCCGGTGGCGATGAGAAGCACGAAGGCGGCGGCGACCTGCGACGCCGTCAGCAGCCCCCGCACGCGGTGGCGCGCGGGGGTGTCGGTGGTGTGCGCGCCGGCCTCCTTGAGGGCCGCCGACACGTCGCGCCGGCCCCCGAGGGCGGGGGCCGCGCCGAACGCGACCCCGGTCGCCAGCGACAGCCCGAGGGTGAACGCGAGCACCCGGCCGTCGACCGCCACCTCCGTCGTCCGGGTGGTGAACAGGGCCGCGAACGCCACCAGCAGGTCGAGGCTCAGCCACGCGATGAGCAGGCCGAACGCGCCGGCGGCGAGGGCGAGGAGGCTCGCCTCGGTCACGAGCTGCCGCAGCAGGCGCCCGCGGCCCGCGCCGAGGGCCGACCGGAGGGCGAGCTCGCGCTCGCGCCGGCTCATGCGCGCCATCGTCAGGTTGGCGACGTTGGCGCAGGCGATGAGCAGCACGAGGACGGTGGTGGCGAGCAGGACCAGCAGCGTGGGGCGCGCCTCGCGCGTCAGCTCGTCGGCGAGGGGCAGCGGGGTCGCGGTGTAGCCCGAGTCGTCGGGATAGGTGTCGGGATGCGCGCGCTGCAGCCGGCCGGCGACGGTGGCCAGCTCGGCCCCGAAGCGGTCGACCTCGACGCCGGGGGCGAGGCGGCCGAAGGCGGTCATGCCGCGGAACGCGGTGCGGTCCTCCTCCATCCGGGCCTCGGCGCGGGCGCGGAAGGGGCAGGCCGACGTCGGCATGTAGACGTCGTTCTCGCGCGGGTACTGGGGGACCGGCGGCAGCACGCCGACCACGGTGTGGGGCCGGTCGTTCATCTCGAAGACCTGCCCGACGATGTCGGGGTCGGCGCCGAAGCGCTGCTGCCAGTAGGGGTAGCTGAGCACGAGGACGGCCTCGGCCCCGAGGTCGTCGTCGGCGTCGCGGAACGTCCGGCCGTGCAGCGGCTGCACGCCGAGCACGTCGAAGAAGTTGGCCGACACCACCCCGGTGAGCACGCGGTCGGGCTCGCCGCGGTTCAGCAGCGTGAACGACATGCCGTGATACTCGACGAAGCCGTCGAGGGTCGCGAGCTGCTCGCGATAGTCGCTGATCTCCTTGACCGAGAAGGGGATGTTGGCCGAGCCGGCCCGCTGCGCCTGCTGCCGGGCGAGCACCAGCTCCTGCCCGTCGGCGTAGGGCAGCGGCCGCAGCAGGACCCCGTCGACGAGGCTGAAGATGGCGGTGTTGGCGCCGATGCCGAGCCCCAGGGTCAGCACCACGATCAGGGCGTAGCCCGGCGAACCAAGCAGCGAGCGCAGGCCGTAGCGAACGTCCCGTGTCAGTGCATCCAGCATGGGTTCCTCTTCGAAGTCCCGGCGCCGCCGGGAACTCCGGCTCCCGTCAGGCTGCGGCCAGCAGCAGGCGCGACGCCGACGGCGGCCCGGGCCGCGCCGGCGGGACCTCTACGTGGAGCGGTTCGTCGACCCCCGCCGCAACGCCCCCGGGAGGTCCGCCCCCGCGACGACGCCGGGCTCCGCGACGCCGGCCGCGTCGGCCGCGGACTCTCCGGCGCGCCCGCGGCGTCGCCCTGCGAGCGCCGCTCCGGACGGCCGAGGAACGACTCCCGCGAGGTCACCATACCCAACGCAACGGGGGCGCGCGCCAGGCCCTCGGCGGCTTTACATGCTCGGCCGCGCGGCCGGCCGCCGAATCTAATCGTAGTCGGCCGCGTCGAGCGACAGCCGCACCACCTCGGCGTCGTTGCGGGCGACGACGTGCCGGTTCGCAAAGGCGGGGTGGGCCCACAGCACCGCCCGGTCGCCCCACCGGCCGCTGGCCCCGCCCTGGGTGCGGGTGGTCGGCTCGAGCAGCCTCGTCCGGTCGATCTCCCGATACCCCGCCGGCGTGAACCGCGCGATGATCAGGTCGCCCGAGTCATTGGTCACCAAGTAGCGGTCGCCGTTGCGCACGAAGTACGCCGTCGCCCAGCGGTCCTGGGCGTTCATGCGGTCGCTCTGCCACAGCCGCTCGCCGGTGGTGGCGTCGATGCCCCGCAGCTCGCCGTAGCTGCCGACGCCGTAGAGGTGGTCGCCGACCACGATGGGGGTCGAGAGGATGGCGTGCAGCGTGTCGGTCTGCTCGGGCAGCTCGCCCCGGTTGCGCCCCCGCCACAGCACCCGCGCGGCCGGTCGATCGGAGTTGAGGGCGAGCATCATCGCCCCGTTGAAGAACTGGCTGACCACGAGGTAGCGTCCGCTGCGCACCGGCGTCGTGATGGACAGCCCGCCCCCGATGGCGAAGGGCTGCTCCCACCAGACCTCGCCGGTCGCGGGGTCGAGCGACGTGATCGCCGTCGCGTGCCAGACGATGAGCTGCCGCGCGCCGCCCGCGTCGATGACGATCGGCGACGCGTAGCCGGTCTCGGAGGTGTTCTCGAGCGCGCGCCACACCTCCTCGCCGGTGGCCTTGTCGAAGGCCGCGATCTTGGCGTCGGGCTCGCCCCCGAGCACCACGATCAGCAGGTCGCCCTCGACGAGCGGCGACTGCGAGATCCCGTAGACGGGCACGGTGACGCCGTACTCGGCCGGGGTGTCGATGCGCCACACGAGGTCGCCGGTGGCGGTGTCGAAGCACGACAGCATGCCCGCCGCCCCCAGGATGTAGACGCGGTCGCCGTCCACCGTGGGCGTGGCCCGCGGGCCCGTCGCGAACTTGAAGTGGATGTTGCGGTAGGTGGCCGGCCACTCCCGCGTCCACAGCAGCGCGCCGGTCTCCTCGTCGAGGACGACGAGCCGCTCGTTGCCGTCCATGGTGCGGCTGCCGGGGGTCTCCGCGTAGTCGAGGACGAAGACGCGCCCCCCGGCCACCGCCGGCCCCGCAAAGCCCCCGCGCACGGGCACGCGCCACTTCACGGCCAGGCCGTCGTCGGGGAAGCGCTCGACGAGGCCGGTGTCGCGCCACACCGCGTCGCGGTCGACGCCCCGCCACTGCGGCCAGTCCTCGGCGCCGACGACCGCCGCTGCGAGGCAGACGACGGCGGTGGTTGCGGCGAGGATCATTAGGGTCGGAGAACGACGGTCAGTCATCCGTTTGCTCCACCACTACGGTCGGTCGAGACCGCGTCGCCCCCCAACCCTTTCGACGTGCTCTCGGACGGCGTGTCGCTATGCATCACGACTCGACCGGGCGGCGCACGACATCTCCGACCATCGTACCCCGACACGCCACCGAACGCCTGCGCAACTGTTTCCACGGGCGCTGGATCGTCGCTGCGGGCGGTTGTTTACGAGGCTGATGGACAGCTATACTCCGATCGGCGAGGAGGCTGATCATGAAGCTGGCGGCGTCGAAGATGCAGGGAGCGTTACTGGCGGCAGACGCGCCGAAAGAGCAGGCCGAAGCGGCCGCCGCAGAGTTGGGGGACCTGTACGTCGAGGTGAAGTCGAACACGACCCGTCTGAACCTCCTGATCGGCCTCGTGCTTGCACAGGCCGTCCTGGTGATTGGCGCCTTGTTCCAGATCGCGTTCCGCCTGCCTTGAGATCCGCCGCAACGCTCCTGCCTTGTGATTCGCCGCAGCGCTCCCCCCGCACGCCGAACCCGCCCGCCACGCGGTACCGCTACTCGTAGTCTTCGGCCGCCAGCGACAGGCGCACGACCTCGGCGTCGTTCCGGGCCACCACGTGCCGGTTCGCGAACGCGGGGTGCGACCACAGGACCGCCCGGTCGTCCCAGCGGCCGGAGGCGCCGCCGCGGGTGCGGGTGGTGGGGGTCAGCAGGTGCGTGCGGTCGATCTCCTCGTAGCCGGCCGGCGTGAAGCGGACGAGGACGATCTCGCCGGTCTCGTTGACGACGAACCAGCGGTCGCCGTTCTGCACCAGGTACGAGTTGGCCCAGCGCTCGTGCGGGGTCAGCCGGTCGGTCGACCACAGCCGCTCGCCGGTCGCCGCGTCGAGGCCGCGGAACTCGCCGTAGCTGCTCAGGCCGTACAGCGCGTCGCCCGCGACCACCGGGGTCCCGAGCGTCGCCCCCTGCGGCGGCCGGTCGGTGCGGTTCATGTTCTCGCCGGTCCACAGGGGGCGCGCGTCCGGCCGGTCCGAGTTGAGGGCCATCATCAGGCCGCCGTTCTCCACCTGGGTCACCAGCAGGTACCGCCCGCTGCGCACCGGCGTCCCGATGGTCAGCCCGCTCGGCACCGCGAAGTCGTGCTGCCACCAGACGTCGCCGGTGGCGGGGTCGAGCGAGGTCACCGCCGCCGCGTGCCAGACGATGAGCTGGCGCGCACCGCCCGCGGTGATCACGATCGGCGACGAGTAGCCCGGCTCGGAGGTCGTCTCGATGGCCCGCCACGCCTCGGCCCCGGTCATCTTGTCGAACGCCACCACCATCGCGTCGGGCTCGCCGCCGAGCAGGGCGATGAGGTGGTCGCCCTCGACGAGCGGCGACTGCGACACGCCGAACACCGGCACCGTCACCCCGTAGTCGACGGCGGTCTCGACCCGCCAGACGAGGTCGCCGGTCGCTATCTCGAAGCACGACAGCGTCCCCGCCGCGCCGAGGATGTAGACGTGGTCGCCGTCCACGGTGGGCGTCGCCCGCGGGCCGATGGCGAACTTGAAGTGGATGTTGCGGTAGGCGGCCGGCCATTCGCGCGTCCAGAGGACCTCGCCGGTCTCCTCGTCGAGGACCAGCAGCCGCTCGTGGCCGTCCATGGTGCGGCTGCCCGGCGTCTCCTGGTAGTCGAGGACGAAGACCCGACCGCCGGCCACCGCCGGCCCCGCGAAGCCGCCGCGGATCGGCGTGCGCCACTTCACGACGAGCCCGTCGTCGGCGAACCGCTCGACGATGCCGGTGTCGCGCCACACCCCGTCGCGGTCGACCCCGCGCCACTGCGGCCAGTCCTCGGCGCCCAGCGAGACCGCGGCCAGGCAAACGAAAGTACAGCCAATCGCAGCCCTCATCCGGCTGCGTGCACGTTGATCGGACATCGACTGCTCCACGGAGAATCACTCGTAGTCGGCGGCGGCCAGCGACACGCGCACCACCTCGGCGTCGCTGCGCGCGAACACGTGGCGGTTCGCGTACGCCGGGTGCGCCCACAGCACGGGGCGGTCGACGTCTCGCCAGCGGCCGGAGCCGCCGCCGCGGGTCCGGGTGGTGGGCGTCAGCAGGTGGGTCCGGTCGACCTCCTCGTAGCCGGCCGGCGAGAAGCGCGCGATGACGAGGTCGCCGGTCTCGACGGAGATGAACGTGCGGTCCCGGTGCCGCACGATGTGCGAGCTCGCCCAGCGGTCCTGGGGCACGAGGCGGTCGCTCGACCACAGCCGCTCGCCCGTCGCCGCGTTCACGCCGCGCAGCTCGCCGTAGCTGTTGAGCCCGTAGATGGCGTCGCCCGTCACGATCGGCGTCGACGTCATGGAGTTCTGCGCCGGGCGGTCGGTGCGGTTGGGGTTGGCGCCCGTCCAGACCACCCGGGCCGCCGGACGGTCGGGGTTGAGGGCCAGCATCAGGCCCCCGTTCTCGACCTGCGAGATGAGCAGGTAGCGCCCGCTGCGGACCGGCGTGCCGATCGTCAGGCCGCTCGCGACCCGGAAGTCGTGCTGCCACCAGACGCCGCCGCTCGCGGGGTCGAGCGACGTGACCCCCCCGGGGTGCCAGACGATCAACTGCCGCACGCCCCCCGCGGTGGTCACGATCGGCGACGAGTAGCCCGCCTCCACCACCGTCTCGATCGCGCGCCACGCCTCGACGCCCGTCGC
The DNA here is from genome assembly GCA_965261285.1 of Vicinamibacterales bacterium. Lineage (GTDB taxonomy): Bacteria > Acidobacteriota > Vicinamibacteria > Vicinamibacterales > UBA8438 > JAJEEA01. The sequence goes on from OZ253457.1 coordinate 3,478,168, forward strand.
CTTGTCGAACGCCACGACCATGGCGTCGGGCTCGCCGCCGAGCAGCGTGATCAGGAGGTCGCCCTCCACGAGCGGCGAGTGCGCCACGCCGTAGACCGGCACGGTGACGCCGTAGTCGGCCACGGTGTCGATCTGCCAGTGCAGGTCGCCGGTGGCGGTGTCGAAGCACGACAGCATGCCGGCGGCGCCCAGGACGTGGACGCGGTCGCCGTCGACGGTCGGCGTGGCCCGGGGCCCGGTGGCGAACACCGGCACGATGTTGCGGTAGGTGGCCGGCCATTCGCGCGTCCACAACACCTCGCCGGTCTCCTCGTCGAGGGCCAGGAGCCGCTCGCGGCCGTCCATCGTGCGCGTGCCAGGCGTCTCCTGGTAGTCGAGGACGAAGACGCGTCCGTCGGCCACGGCCGGCCCCGCGAAGCCGGCGCGCACCGGCGTGCGCCACTTCACGATCAACCCGTCGGCGTCGAACCGCTCGACGATGCCGGTCTCGCGCCACACCGCGTCCCGGTCGACGCCGCGCCACTGGGGCCAGTCCTCGGCGTGGAGGGGGATGGTCGTGAGGCAGGCGAGCGCGCACGCGAGCGCGATGGTCATCCGGGCCGGCGAGCGGTCAGGCATGGGGTTGCTCCACGTTCAGTACGAAACGACCTCGACGCCCGGCACGCGATCGAAGTGCCTGCGGTTACGAGTCACCAGCGGGGCCTCGTCGACGACCGCCGCAGCAGCGATCATCAGGTCCATCGTCGCGATGGTCTCCCCGCCCCGCTGGAGACCGGCCAGCAGCCGCGCGTAGACCGCTACGAATCGCTCGTCAGGATAGACGATCCCGAGAAAGCCCGTCAGCCCCTCGACCCTGGCTCGCTCGCGAGGCGGACTCGCCGATCGCTCGACGCCGACGTACAGCTCGCAGGCGGCAAACACCGACAGAACGATTTCGTGCCCGCGCAACGAGTCGAGCCGATCGTGAGCCGGTCTCCGGCCCGACCGGGACGACTCGCGCAACAGATCGACGAGAAAGGAGGTGTCGCAGTGGATCACGGATCCGCCGATCCGGCCGGGCTCTCGCCCCGTCGACGCACGACGTCGTCGATGGCGTCGAGCGCGTCAGGGCTCAGCACGAACCGTCCCAGCGCCGCCTGCAGATCCCGCCCGGTCCTGGGCGCGTCGAAGTGCTCCTTGATCACCTGCGAGAACGACTGACCCCTGCGCTGGTGGCGCCGAAGGGCTTCGTACGCCTCCGGGTCGAGCGTGATGGTCTTGACGGCCATGCACTCATCGTGCACTTGAACCGGCGGGTCGTCAACCGCCGGGCGACGACGCGCCCTACGCCGGACCGTCGGACAGTCCCGCGCGGGCGAACCGCGGCGGCCCGGAATCGGTCATAATGGTTGGTTCCACCTGTCACGGAGAACCCGTCATGGCGACCTTCGAATCCAGAATCCACGCCCTGCGCATCGAGCCGCACCCGAACGCCGACCGGCTGGAGCTGGCCGCGATCGGCGGCTTCCGCTGCGTCGTCGGGAAGGGCTCGTTCAGCGACGGCGACCTCGCCGCCTACATCCCCGAGGGGTCCGTCTGCCCCGACTGGCTCATCGCCGAGCTCGGCCTCGAAGGCAAGCTGGCCGGCAGCAAGAGGAACCGCGTCAAGGCGGTCAAGCTGCGCGGCGCCCTGTCGCAGGGGCTCGTCTACCCGGTGCGCGACGGCATGGTCCGCGGCCGGCCGGTGGCCGAAGGCGACACGGTGACCGACCTGCTGGAGCTCGTGAAGTACGAGCCGCCCATCCCCATCGCCATGCAGGGCGAGGTGCGGCCGGTGCACGGCGCGACGCTCCACTACGACATCGAGAACGTCAAGAAGTACCCGGACGCGCTGCAGGACGGCGAGACGGTGGTCATCACCGAGAAGCTGCACGGCACGTGGTGCTGCCTGGGCTGGCATCCCGACCACGGCCCCATCGTCACGTCGAAGGGAATGTCCGATCGCGGCATGGCCCTGATCCTGAACGAGGCGAACCGGACCAACCTCTACGTGCGCACGTGGCACGCCTTCGAGGCGCCGTTCGAGACCGCACGCGCCCGCCTCGCCGGGGACGGGCAGGCGTTCTACGTGGTCGGCGAGGTGTACGGCCGGGGCGTGCAGGACCTGCACTACGGCGAGCCGAACCCCGCGTTCCGGGTGTTCGACGCCTACGTCGGCGAGCCGGGCCGGGGCCGCTACCTGTCCCCGGACGAGGTCGAGTCGCTCGGCGACCTCTTCCCGCTCGTGCCGGTGCTCTACCGCGGGCCGTTCAGCACCGCCGTGATGCTGGAGCACACCGACGGCGCGACCGCACTCGGCGGCAAGCACGTGCGCGAGGGCGTGGTGGTGAAGCCGGCAACGGAACGGGAGTCGGCCGAGTTCGGGCGGGTCATCCTGAAGAGCGTCTCCGGCGACTACCTGACGCGCAAGGGCGGCACGGAGTTCAACTGAGGCGGGCGGCGCCGGCGGCCGTGCGACATCCCGACCGCAGCCGGCCGCAGCCGGTCCTCCGATCTCCGGAACCATGAAAATTGGACGCTGGACGTCCAATTTTCCTGGTGGGCGACGCCCTGATCCTGCTCGGGCTCGGGGCGTTGTCGAAGCGAGCGGGCGAGATCGTCGCGGACGCCCTCGCCCGCTCGCTGCCCTCGCCTGACCCGCGGAGCGATTCCCCTGCGCGGCTGCCCGCGTCCTGACTGCGCCCCGGCTTGACTCGCTCGACGTGATCCACCCCGGCGCCCATACTTCCCCTGCCGAGGCAGGCGGCACGCCGTCGCGGAAACGCGAAATCCTGGATGATCCCCGAACACCTTGATCTTCTACATATTTATCTGCTACATGTAGAAGTCAGATGCATAAAGCAATGAACACACCCAAGACCGAACTGCCGCAGGGCACGCTGGACCTGCTGGTGCTGCAGGTGGCCGCCAACGGTCCGATTCACGGCTACGGCATCGCCCAGCGCATCAAGCAGATCTCCCACGACGTGCTGCAGGTTCCCCAGGGGTCGCTCTATCCGGCCCTCCACCGCCTGGAGAACCGGAAGCTCCTCGCGGCCGAGTGGAAGCCGTCCGACACCGGCCGCGACGCCAGGTTCTACCGGCTCACGCCGAAGGGCCGGGCCCGGCTGCAGGAGCAGACCGAGAGCTGGGCCCGGCTCGCCGAAGCCGTCGGCCTGATTCTCGGGACCGCGGGCGGAGGCGCGCGGTGAGCTGGTGGCGGCGCCTCCGGCACCGTGACCGGCTCGATGGAGAGCTGGACCGCGAGCTGCGCGACCATGTCGAGCGGCAAGCGGCCGAGCACGTGCGGGCCGGCCTGCCCGAGGACGAGGCGCGCCGGCGCGCGCGGGTCGAGTTCGGCGGCCTCGACCACATCAAGGAGCAGTGCCGCGACGCGCGCGGCACGCGGTGGCTGGACGAGACCTGGCAGGACCTGCGGTTCGCGGTGCGCCTGCTCGCCGGCCGGCCGTCGTTCACGGTCGTCACCGTCCTCGTGCTGGGACTCGGGATGGGCGTCACCACGCAGTTCTTCACGATTTTCGATGCGCTGACGTCGAGGAGCCTGCCCATCGACGCCCCGGAGCGGGTGGTCCATATCTCGACCCGCGACGGCCGCGCGCGGCCGGGGGGCGTCTCGTACGCCGATTTCGAGGACATTCGGAACGCGGCGACGTCGTTCGGCGCGCTGGCCGCCTACGAGGCGGCGCCGGCCGCCGTCGCCGAGGACGACCGGGCGCCGGCGCGGCTGCAGCGCGTCTTCGTCTCCGCGGCCGGCCTGCGCTTGCTCGGCGAGGCGCCCGTCCTCGACCGGGACTTCCGGGCCGCGGACGAGCAGCGCGGCGCGCCGCCGGTCGTCTTGCTCGCCGGGCACGTCTGGCGGGACCGGTACGGCGGCGACCGGACCGTCGTCGGCCGGACCATCCGGATCGACGGCGAGCCGGCGGAAGTGATCGGCGTCATGCCGGACGGGTTCCGGTTTCCGCGGCTCGCCGATCTGTGGCAGCCGGTGTCCCAGGTCGCAGTCGCGGACCTCGCGGATCGACCCCGCGACCGGCGCACCTTCGGCGTGATCGAGGGACGACCGCCGACGCCGGTCGAGCTGCTCCCTACCGTCGTGACGCTGACGACGGGGCCGGCCTACTTCGACGCGCTCGGCGTGGCGCTGCTGCGGGGCCGGCCGTTCTCCGAACGCGACGGCGCGCCGGGCGCGGAGGCGGCCATCGTGAACGCCCGCTTCGTCGAGATCCACTTCCCCAACGAGGAAGCCCTCGGCCGCCGGATCCGGCTCGTCACCGAAGTCGTCGACGAGCGCGCTCCCTGGCTGACCATCGTCGGCGTGGCGCCGACGCTGCGACAGCGCCCGGGGCGCCGCGAGCCCGACCCGCTGCTCTATCTCCCGTCTCGCGCCGACCCGCCCCGCCTCGCGACTCTCCTCGCCCGCGCGCCCGGAGACCCGGCCTCGGCCGCGGCCCTGGTCCGCGAGACGGTCCGCCGGATCGACCCGGACCTGCCCGTGTTCCGCGTCCGCACGCTGGAGCGGGCGCTCGACGACGCCTCGTGGAACGGCCGAATGAGCGAGGCGATACTCTGGACCATCGCGTTCATCGCCCTCGTCCTCTCGACGGCCGGCCTCTTCGCGGTGACCTCCCACGCCGTGGAACGGCAGATGCGCGACCTCGGCGTGCGAATCGCGTTGGGCGCGCGACCGCGGCAGGTGAGCTGGATGGTGCTGCGGCGGGTGGTCCGCCACCTGGCCATGGGCACGGCCGTCGGGGCCGTCGGCATCTACGCCTGGGCCACGTTGCTCCCCGGGGGAAACGCCGGAGGCGCCGAGGGGCTCCTCGCTCGGCTGATGTTGTTCGCGCCGGGACCCGCCGTCGTCACCCTCGTCGGGCTGATGGCCAGCCTCGGCCCGGTGCGGCGCGCGGTCCGGCTCGATCCGATGACCGTGCTGCGAAGGGAGTGACCGTCATGAGCTGGTGGCGACGGCTGCGGCATCGCGAGCGGGTCGAGAACGAGCTGGACGCCGAGCTGCGCGACCACGTCGAGCGTCAGGTCGCCGAGCACGTCCGGTCCGGCCTGCCGGAGCAGGAGGCGCGCCGCCGCGCGCGCCTCGAGTTCGGCGGCCTCGACCCCGTCAAGGAGATGTGCCGCGACGCGCGCGGCACGCGGTGGATCGACGAGACGTGGCACGACCTGCGGTTCGCGGTGCGGCTGCTGCTCAAGGAACGCTGGTTCACGGCGGCGGCGGTGCTCGCCCTCGGGCTCGGCATCGGGCTCGCGAGCACGGGGTTCACGGTGTACAACGCCATGCTCGTCCGAGGCCTGCCCGTCGACGACCAGGACCGCGTCATGGCGCTGGCGATGCGCGACGCCGACGGCCGCGAGCGGCGGCTGTCGTACCTCGACTACCGGGACTGGCGGGCCGAGGCGACCGGCTTCAGCGGCATCGCCGCCTACACCGAGCCGGCGATGACGGTGGGCGACCCCGAGCTGGCGACCGAGCGGGTCTCGGGCGCGCGCGTCACCGCGAACACGTTCCGTCTCCTCGGCGTCGAGCCGCTGCTCGGCCGCGACTTTCGGCCCGAGGACGACCGGCCCGGCGCGACCCCCGTCGTGGTGCTCGGGCACGGCATGTGGACGAGCCGCTACGGCGCCGACCCCGAGGTGATCGGCCGCGTCATCCGCATCGACGGCGCGCCGGCGACGGTCGTCGGCGTCATGCCCGAGCGCTTCGAGTTCCCCATGTGGGCGGAGCTGTGGCAGCCGCTGTGGCTCACGCCCGACCTGGCCGGGCAGCCGCGCGACCGGCGGGTCTTCCGGGCCGTGGGACGCCTCGCCGACGGCGTGACCGTCGCGGGGGCCCAGTCGGACCTCGACGCCGTCGCGGCGCGCCTCGCCGCCGCCTACCCCGACACCAACGCGGGATTCCGGCCGTGGGTCGACCCGTTCAACGAGCACTACAACGGGACGCTGCGGCCCGCTCTGGCGGCGCTGCTCATCGCCGCGGTCATCGTGCTGCTCATCGCCTGCGCCAACGCCGCCAGCCTGTTGCTGGCGCGCGCCGCGCGCCGTGCCCGCGAGGTCGGCATGCGCGTGTCGCTGGGGGCGACGCGCGCGCGCATCGTGCGGCAGCTTCTGGCCGAGTGCGTGGTGATCGCGGGCGCCGCAGGGGTGCTCGGCCTGGGCCTCGCCAACCTGTGCGCGCGGCTGCTCACCATGAGCATCGAGCCGCTGATGGCGCCCTTCTGGGTCGTTTTCGCCATCGACGGCCGCGTGCTGGCGTTCCTCACCGCGACCTGCCTGTCGGCCGCCCTGATCTTCGGGCTGGCGCCGGCGCTGCACACGTCGCGGGCGAACGTTCGCGATCTCGCCACCGCGGCCGGCCCGGCGGGGGCCGCCGGCCGGCCGGCCCGGCGCTGGATGGGATGGCTCGTGACGGCCGAGCTGGCCCTGACCTTGGTCCTGCTCGCCGGGGCCGGCCTGATGGCGCGCAGCCTGCTGACGCTCGCCCGCGCCGACCGGGTCATCGACACCGAAGGCGTGGCGACCCTGCAGGTCGGGCTCCCCGACGCCCGCTACCCGACGGCGGCGCAACGCATCGCCTTCTTCCGCACGCTTCACGAACAGGTCGAGGCCAGCCCGTCGATCGCGTCGGTGACGCGGGCGAGCGCCATCCCCTTCGCGCCGGGCGGGGCGGCGCGAAGGGCCGTGGCCATCGACGGCCGGCCGGCGCCCGACGGCGACTCCGCGCCGACCGCGCGCGTCGTCGCGATCGCGAACGACTACTTCGAGGCGCTCGGCCTCGGCCTCCAGCGCGGCCGACCGTTCACCGACCGGGACGGGACAGCCGGCAACGACAGCGTCATCGTCAATCGGCGCTTCGCGGACCTGCTCCTGGCCGACGGCGCTCCGCCAGCCCGCCAAACGTCGCCCGACGGCTCCGCCCGGCGCCCGACCGACCCTGCCGGAGTCCGCGCCGTTCCACCGCGCGTCCTGGGCCGGCGGATTCGCCTGACGCCCGCCGGGGAGGCGGGCGAACCGGGGCCGTGGCTGACGATCGTCGGTGTCTCGCCGACGGTGCGGCAGAGCATGGCGGAGGCGCCCGGCCCGGTCGCCTATCTCCCGTACCGCGCGGAGCCGCTGCCGTTCCTCGAGCTCCTGGTGCGCAGCGAGCAGGGCGCGGACGCAGCAGCCCGCGCCGTCGGGCAGATCGTGCGCGGGCTAGACCCCGACGTGCCGATCGGGCGCGTCTGGACGCTGGACGGGGTGCTCGGGCAGACGCTCTTCATCCCGCGTCTGATCGGGTCGCTGCTGGGTGCGTTCGCGTGGATCGCCCTGGTCCTGTCCGCGGTCGGCCTCTACGGCGTCACCGCCTGTGCCGTCACGCAACGGACGCACGAGATCGGGGTGCGAATGGCCCTCGGCGCCCGGGCCGGCCAGGTCCGATGGATGGTGCTGCGGCGCGGACTCGCGCAGCTCGGCGCCGGACTGGCCCTCGGCCTCTGGGGCGCGCTGACCGTCGGGCGGCTGTTCGAGACCTGGCTCGTCGACACGCCGCCGACCGATCCGGCCACGCAGACCGCGGTCGCCGTCCTCCTCGGGGGCGTGTCGGTGGCGGCGTGCGTCTGGCCCGCGCGGCGCGCGGCCCGGCTCGACCCGGTGGCCGCGCTGCGTCACGAGTGAGCGCGCCGCGACGATGTCCGCATCGGCGCTCGTGTGCCCTCGCCCCCGGTGGCCGCGTTGCGCCCCGAGTGAGGGCGCCGCGACCGCGTCGACGACAGCGACTGGAGGAGTCGAATGCTCGAGGTGCTCAACGTCTCCAAGTATTACGGCGGGCTGGCCGCGGTCCGCGACGTCAGCTTCACGGCGCGCCGCGGCGAGGTGCTCGGCTACCTCGGTCCGAACGGCTCCGGCAAGTCGACGACCGTCAACATGGTCGCGGGGCTGCTCGAACCCACGCTCGGCGAGATCCGCGTCGACGGCGAAGACATCCATCGCGACGTCCTCGCCTGAGCGGCGCCCGGACCGCCCTGTGGACGCTCGGCGTCGCGCCGGTGGCCCTCGTGACGACGCCGATCTACCTCGCGTTGTGGGGACCCGGCCTCGCGCTCGCCCACACCGTGTTCTGGGTCCTCATGGCCGGCGCCCTACCGAGCTGCTGCTGTGCCGGTTCCACAAGGTGCCGTTCACGTGCAGCTACGTCCCCGGCAAGGCCAATCTGAAGCTCCTGTGGCCGCTGTACGCGCTGGCCTTGACCGCGTACGCCTCGTGGACGGCGCGCCTGGAGCTCTGGCTGCTCGGCAGACCTCTCTTGTGGGGCGTCGCCACCGGGACACTGCTCGCCGGTCTCATCACCGTCATCGCCTGGCGGCGGCGCGCCCTCGCGTCCGCCTCCCACCTCCAGTACGAGGAAGCCGTCGACCCGGCCGTCCAGGTCCTGCGCGTGATGCGCACCTGAGGCATCGACCGGCCGCTGCCGCGTCGTTCGCCGTCGCGATGGCTGGACGCCGTGCGCGCTCGAATACCGCAGGTAGGCCGGTGAATCAGTATTTCAGGTATATCGGAAATACGATTCAATGACAGTACAGAAACTATGGTAGCTTTCGGGCATGGAAGTAGCGAGGATCACGGCGCGCGGCCAGACGACCATTCCAAACGCATCCGAGAAAGGGCCGGCCTGCTCGAGGGGGACGTGGTCGCCTTCGAGATCGAGGGCGACCATCTTATCGTGCGGAAGGTCGCGAGAGGCCGGGACGAGTACCTGCAGGGCCTTTCCGCAACGGTGAGCGAGTGGGCCTCGCCCGAGGACGAGGACGCCTGGCGTGACCTGTGAGCCGCTCGACGTCGTCGCCGTGCCGTTCCCGTTCACCGACCGGCCCGCGGTGAAGCGCCGGCCGGCGCTGGTGGTGTCCTCGGCCGCGTTCAACCAGGCCCATGCGCAGTCCATCCTGGCGATGATCACCTCGGCGCGGAGCACCTGGCCGAGCGACGTCGCGCTACGCGACTGGCGCCAGGCCGGTCTTCACGTCCCCTGCCCGGTCCGCCTCAAGCTCTTCACGCTCGACGACGCCCTGATGGTGCGCAAGCTCGGGGCCCTGTCGAAACGCGACGGCCAGGCCGTCTGGCACGCGCTCTCGCGCTCCCTCACCGTCTGATCACCTGACGATCGCGCCATCCCACAGCTCTTGCAGAAACCGCTGCACCGGCACGATTCTCGCGGCGCGGGTCCAGGGTCTGCCGCAGGTGCTCCGGATGGAGGCTCAGTTGCCGGAACGTGTCGGCTTCGAGGAGGTCGTAGATCGCCGCATCGGGGAACGTACGGTGGACGAGCGTGCTCTTGCCTGTCTGGCGGGGGCCGAGCAGGAAATCGAACGGTCTCGGACGAGAGACCGCAGATCCAGAACGCGACGGTACATATCAGCGACATTATCGCTGACGAATGGCGGTGAAAATCAGCGTTTAAGTTGCTGATTTTCATGTAAATCCACCGTCGCGAGCACCTGACGCGCCGCCTGGCGCTTACCGGATCGGACTCGATCCGGAACCGCCGCGGCGCCGCTCACGCGCGCAACGGCCGGAGCTCGGTAGCCAGTTGCGCGGCGGGCAGGGCGCGGACACGCGGCGCCAGCCGGTACGTTCGTTGCCCGGCGTGCACGACGTCGAGACGCTGCAGGTCGAGCGTTTCGAGGGCCGACCGCATCGACGGCGTCAGCCGCGGAGCCTCGGTCCGCTTGACCTCGAAGCCGTATCGGCGCGACCCGGCCACGACGAGCAGATCGAGCTCCGCCCCCGAGTACGTCGACCAGTGGAAGCACTGCTCGGGACGCGCCGCCAGCAGGTGGCAGACTTGCCTGACGACAAACCCCTCCCAGGACGCGCCCACCTTCGGATGCGACACCAGCGCGTCGCGGCTGTTCAGGCCCAGCAGCGCGTGGAGGATCCCCGAGTCGCCGACGTAGACCTTCGGCGCCCGCACCTGCCGCTTCGCAACGTTCTCGTGCCACGGCGGAAGCTGCCGCACCACGAACACCGAGGTCAGCAGATCGAGATAGCGCCGCACGGTCGTGTGCGCGACGCCGAACGCGCGGCCGAACTCGGCGCCGTTCCAGAGCTGGCCGTGCCAATGCGCGAGCATGGTCCAGAACCGGCGCAACGTGGTCGACGGCACGGTGCTTCCGAGCTCCGGAAGATCGCGCTCGAGAAGGGTCCTGATGAAGTCGTCGCGCCACCGGCGGCTGGCGGCCGGCGAGCGGGCCAGAAAGGCGCGCGGAAAGCCCCCGTGGAGCCAGAGCCGATCGACGTCCCGGACCTCGCGCAGGTCGAAGCCGCCGAGCGTATGGAAGGCGACGCGGCCGGCGAGCGTCTCCGACGTCTGGCGCAGAAGCTCGGGCGACGCACTGCCGAGCACGAGGAACCGCGCCGGGGTGCGCGGGCGATCGGCCAGCACCCGCAGCAGCGGAAACACGTCGGGCAGCCGCTGGATCTCGTCGAGAACGACCAGACCCCGGAGCCGCCGCAGCTCGAGGCCGGGGTCGGACAACCGGGCGAGGTCTACCGGATTCTCGAGGTCGAACCACGTGGTCGGACCCCGGCGCGCAGCCGCGAGCTGACGGGCGAGGGTGGACTTGCCGACCTGCCGGGCGCCGAGCAGGGCCACCACCGGGCGTTCGCGCAAGAGCAGCGTCAGCCGGCGCAGGTGGACTGGTCGCGGGATCTCCACTGCGTTGAATTATGAGCACAAGACGCACAGAATTCAATGCAGGAGACGCCCGGATCCGAGGGCCGATCCGGCTGGACCGCAGCCGGACGACTGCCGGTCGGGTTCGACCCTGACCCGCGCCGCCTCTCCGGCGTCACGCGCCGGACCGGCCGTCCTCGCCGCAACGCGGTGTCGGGCCCGCGGGATGCAACCTCATCCGCGCTCAGGACGGTGATCGATACAAAGTTGCCGACCACACCCGGATGCAGCCCGCTCTTCGTCGGCTTCTGCGCTTGGTACGAGGCCAGGTAGTTTCCGTCACCGCGCTTACCGGTCCGACTCGATCCGGAACCCGCGCCGCGTCTCCGGCGTCCACGTGCCGGGCATGACGTAGTCGTCGCGGCGCGGCATCCGCACCTCGGGCAACGTCTCCGCGTTCATGACGGCCTCCTCGGAGATGATGTCGTTGCGGTAGAGGAGGTACGCGGTCACCGCGTAGGCCTCGTCGTCGGTGAGGATGCCCGGCCGGTCGTAGGGCATGACGCGGCGGATGTAGTCCCAGACGCCCGGCGCGAACGGCCAGTGCCGGATCGGCCAGTAGTTGGTGCGGGTGGTGACGTCGCCGCCGACGAGGGAGATGGACGGGCCTTCCTCTCCCGTCGGGCCGTGGCACGTGGAGCAGCCCCGGCGCGCGAACACCATGGCGCCCTCGGCCGCGTTGCCGCTGCCCTCGGGCAGGTCCGCGCCGTCGGGTCCGACGATGCGGTCCGCCCGCTCGGCCGCGGTGGGCGGGCGGCCGAGGCCGGAGGGAGACGCCCCCTCCTGCGCCTGGACCGCCACGCTCAGCAGGCCGGCCGCGACGACGGCGCCGGCGACCCGCAGACCCGCCGCGACGAGTGCGCCCGCGACGCGCAGGCGCACCGGCTCGCCGGCCACCCCGCACTTGCTCGGTGACTCCGCCGCGACGAGCGCGCCCGCGGCGCGCAAGCGCGCCCCGCGCATCCGGCCGGCCGAGGGAGCGTCGCCCGACGGCTCCACCCCCCGCGCAACCAGCCATCGGAAGGCCGATGCCGTTGCGCCCCGCAGACCGTTACGCATGCACGTCGACCACGACGTCGACGGGCTCGAGCCCGTTCGTGACCTTGCCATCGGAACCCACCTTCCACGGCTGTATCCAGTTGCAGTGCCCGAGCTGGCTCTGGATCGTCCCGTAGAGCTGCCCCCGGGTGAGGCCCCAGTACTGCGCGTACTCGGCCTCGGTCGGCTGGAGCTGCCCCCGCTCGTCGAGGCAGCGCGACTGCAGCACCGCTTCGTCGCCGCTCCAGCGCCACGGCAGGCAGAAGCGGGTGTGGGCCTTCGACAGCACCGGCCCCACCAGCTCCGCCTCCTGGTAGGTGGCGCCGCCGTCGGTCGACACCTCGACCCGGCTCACCTTGCCGCTGCCCGACCACGCCAGCCCGCTGATGACGTGGGCGCCGTGCGCCTCGAGCCGCTGGTCGCCGGACGGCCGGGTGATGACCGAGTTCGGGCCGAAGTCGTAGCTGTCGCGCTGCGTCTTCGGGTCGGGGGTGAGGAAGCGCGAGTGCTCCTGGAACGACAGGTACGGCTGGTCGACGACCTTGATGCGCTTGAGCCACTTGACGTTGTAGATGCCCTCGAACCCCGGCACCAGCAGCCGCAGCGGGTAGCCGTGGTCGGGGCGCACCGGCTCGCCGTTCTGCCCGTAGGCGACGAGCACGTCGTCGAGGGCCTTGGCGAGGGGGACGCTCTTGGTGTGCCGCCCGCCGTCGGCCGCCTCGGCGATGATCCACGACGCGCCGTCGCGCACGCCGGCCTCGCCGAGCAGGACCGAGAGCGGCACCCCCGTCCACTCGCTGCACCCCATGCGGCCGTGCGTGGCGGTCACCGTCGCCCCGCGCGGGCTCGGCCGGTTGCCGACGCACTCGAGGAAGTGCACGCGCGAGACGAACGGCAGCCGGTGCAGCTCGTCCATCGTGAACACGAGCGGCCGGTCGACCATGCCCTCGACCATCAGGGTGTGCTCGGCCGGGTTGATGTCGGGGATGCCGTAGTAGTGCTGCGTGGTGAAGTGCAGCGACGTGGGCGTGATGGTGCCGGTCAGCTCGGCCAGCGGGGTCTTGGCGCTCGGCCGCTGCGGGTTCGGCCGGATGCGGGGGACCTGGTAGTGGCTGCGCCCCTCGATCTCGCGCGTGGTGGTGACGAACCGCGAGCGCCGGCCGTAGAGCACGCTCTCGATGGCGTTGTTGTCGGCGACCGCCGGCACCTGCGCGGCGGCGGTGGACGAGCCGCCGGTCAGCTCCAGCGCCGCCGGCGGCGCCGCGACGAGGCCGGCCGCGACCGCGCCCTTCTTCAGAAACCGCCGCCGGCTCGGGTTCGTACCGCTCATCGTCTTCCTCCTCGCGGGTCCTTCGCTCCAGTCGAACACACCGGAAACTCGCCGGCAACTCCTCGCGGCAGCCCGGCGGTTTCGCCATGGCTGGCCGTCCCCCAGGGTGACGACCGTGAATGCCGGCCACGCGAACCGTCCTCGACGGCCCGTGGCAAGAGCCCGCCGCATCGGCTGGTGCGACGCGGCCCGTTGCCCGCGGGCTCCCGGCGAACACGGTCCGCAAATGCCAGCAGCCCCGCCGCATCGACCGGTGCGGCGCGGGTTCCTGCCCGGGACCGTCGATCAGAAGATCGCCAGCGCGTTGACCGGCGACCCCGTGCCGTTCTCCACCGCCAGCGGCCCCGCCACGAGGGTGAATTCCCAGCGGTTCAGCGACGCTGCGGTCTCCGCCAGCGCCTCCAGGTCCTGGTTGTCGAACAGGTCGACCCCCATCGCCACGATCGTCAGCAGGTGCACCGGCAGGCGGACGTCCTCGACCAGCGACGGCACCACGTCGAGGGCCGCGTCGCTCCCCATGAACGAGACGTCGCGCGACTTGAACCACGGCATCGTCGAGGCGTGCAGCCCCGCCGCGTTCTGCGAGATGTTCCACGGGCCGACCTCGGCGCGCCGCGCCCATCGGCCGGTACGGATGAAGACGGCGTCGCCCGGCTGTATGGTGACCCCCGCCATCTCCTCCCAGGCGTCGAGGTCCTCCGTGTAGATCGGCGTCCCCGGCTCGAGATACGGCACCCCCTTGAGGCGCGGGACGTCGACGAGGACGCCGCGGGTGACGATGCCGCCCTGCAGGTTGACGATCGACGCGTGGGAGCACCCCTCCTCGGTGATCGTGTCCTGCGAAAAGCCGTTGTACATCCGCCCCTTGTGGAGGATGTGGCACAGCGAGTCGATGTGGCTGTGCGAGTAGCCGTGGTAGCTGACCTGGTAGTTGTCGCTGACGCCGCCGAAGAACGCCGACTTCGCCTCCTCGTCGGGCACCCCCAGCATGCTGTGCCCGAACGGCAGGGGCACGTCGTCGGCCTCGTCCTTCAGGACGCGGTGCGCGAGCGACACGGTGATGCCCTCGGTGGCCAGGGCGAGCGCGGCCAGCCGTTTCTCGGGCGTGATCAGGTTCGCCGCCCCGAGCTGGTCGTCGGGCCCCCAGCGGCCCCAGTTCGACAGCTCGTCCACCAGGCGCTCGATGTCGGCCTGGTCGAGCTCGCGCGACTCCGGCGTGAAGGCCGGCGGCACGTAGGCCGCGGGCGACTGCATCGCCTCCGCGACGGTGGCGGCGTCGGGCTGCCCATCCGTGGACAGGAAGAACACCACGAGGGCACCCAGCACGAAGCACCCGGCCATCTGTCCGTATTTCATCGCGTTACCTCCGCAGCCACCGGACGCGGGCACCCCGCGAGAACCGTCGGCCGCCATCCGGCGACGACCCGTTCGACTCCGCGAATGCCCAACACTATCAGCCGCGAACGCACGCGGCAACCCGTTCTTCGGAGCGCACCCGCCTGGCGGCGGACCGGCCGCCGTCGGCCCCGCGGAACGGCGGTACAATCGGGTCGCGGCGCCGTGGCTCCGCGGGGCGCGGACGGCGCGGCCGCCAAGCGTCAGAGGCAGCAAATGACAGAAGAGCAAGTGTACGACTCCATCGCCAACGAGTACCGCGAGTCGAAGTGGCTGCTGTTCCGCCACTTCATCGAGCGCTACTCGCTCATGGAGCTCATCGGCGACCTGCGGGGCCGCACGGTCGTGGACCTCGCCTGCGGCGAGGGCGTCTATGCCCGCCAGTTCAAGCGGTGCGGCGCGTCCGCGGTCACCGGCGTGGACATCTCCGAAGGGATGATCGCGCTCGCGCAGGCGGAAGACCGCAGGGAGCCGCTCGGCTGCCGGTACGTCCAGTCGGACGCCGCCGCGTTCACGCCGGAAGAGCCCGTGGACCTCGTCACCGCTATCTATCTGTTCAACTATGCCCGCACCCGGGAGGAGCTCGACGGCCTCTTCCGCGCCTGCTACCACGCGCTGCGGCCCGGCGGGCGGCTCGTCGGCTTCAACGACAACGCCCGGCGTCCGCCCCGGCCCGGGGAGTCGCTGGCGAAGTATGGACTCGAGAGGACGTGCCCGCACCCGCCCCGTGAAGGCGACGCGGTCCTGTGGCGGATCACCAACCACGACGGCACGGCGTTCCAGTTCGACAACTACTATCTGGAACCGGCTGCCTACGCGGCGGCGGCGCGCGAGGCCGGCTTCGAGGACTTCCGCTGGGTGGACGCCATGCTCGAGCCGTCGGAGCGCGACGATTCATACTGGGACGACTTCATGGCCCAGGAGCCTCTGGCCGGCTTGACGGCGTCGAAGCGATAGGATGGCGGCGCGCTACTCCGCCAGAATCTTGCCCAGCTCTCTTCGGGCCGGCGCGGTCAGGGCGTAGTTGCCCGAGCGCGGCTCGTTGAGCTGCCGTTCCTTGATCAGGTTCCTCAGGTATCGGCTCAGATTCTTGCCGTAGACCGGCTGGTAGTACTGCCTCGCCGTCTTCATTTCCCCGAGCAGCGCGGCCCGCGAGAAAGATCTCTGCCCCGCCCCGAGGTTCAATTGCGCGGCCGCCGCGAGCACCAGGTCCGTACCGTGCCTGCATCCGATCTTCGCGGCGATCTCCGCCGTGGGGGAGGCCGCCGGTGTCATCGCATCCGGACCGCCCGAGGCCCTTCCGTCGGCCGGGCTGGCGGACTCGACCGCGGACGCCTTTCTGCCGGCGGCCTTTCCGCCCGAGGTCTCACTTGCCGACGACCTGGTTGCCGAGCTCTTTCTGGTCGGGGTCTTTCTGCTTCCGGTCGGGGTCTTTCTGCCGGAGGTTCTGGATGAGGCCGCCTCCGGCGAGGCGCTGTCGGCGGCCGCCGCCCCGGCCTGGCGGTCGGGACCCGCGGGGAACGTCGAGGCGGCTTGAAGCAGGCTTGCGAGCTCGGTCTTGAGAAACTGCTCGCTTCCTTCGTACTCGACCTCGGTATCTCCCCTGCGGACTCGGATTCTGGTGGCCATTCAGGCTCCTCCCGGCAAGCGGCATGCGCAGCAAAAGGCGGCGTCTCCACCTGACCCCACGCGCGGAATCCTAATGAACACAGGCAGCCAATGCAAGCAGCGCGGTGGTCGCCGCGCCGCGATGTCTCACACCGATCCGGCTCCCGCGATTCGGCCCGCGCCGCCCGCAACGGGCGCCGGCGACGACCAGCCACAGCGTGAACACGATGCCGGCGACGCGGTGCAGATCCGCGGCGGCATCGATCGCCTTCACGATCATCCGAACAGCTTCGCCCCGTGCTCCACCAGGGTTCGGCCCAGACCCTGGACCCGCCGACGCTGCTCCGGATCGACGAGCCGGCCCTCGGCGTCGAACGCCTCGCGGGCCTTCGGCACCGCCACCTGGTCGGGCAGCACCACGCATCCGAGGTTGCCGAGAATCGCGCGCACGTGCACGAGCCCCCGCAGCCCGCCCAGCACGCCGGGCGAGGCGCTCATCAGCACGACGAGCTTGCCGCGGAACGCCACCAGCGGGCCGGGGTCGCCGGGGTCGGGCCGCGACGCCCAGTCGATGCCGTTCTTGAGCACCCCGGTGATCGAGCTGTTGTACTCGGGCGCGGCGACGAGCCACGCATCGTGGTCGACGAGCTGTTGCTTCAGCCGCCGGGCCGGCTCGGGCTTGCCGTGCTCCGACTCGTCGTCCTGATCGAAGACCGGCAGGCGATAGTCGCGCAGCTCGATCTCGGTGACCTCCGCGCCCGCCTCCCGGGCGCCGTCCGCGGCAATTCCGACGAGGGCCTGGTTGAACGACGCCCGACGGGTGCTGCCCGCGAACGCGAGGACTCGCAAGGGTCTCTGCATGGAGAATCTCCTCGATGCCGGGGGGACCGCGGATAGGCGGGAGCCCGCGGCGAGTCCCGCTCCACTCGGCGTCGGCCGCGAGGTCACC
This sequence comes from Vicinamibacterales bacterium, assembly GCA_965261285.1. GTDB lineage: Bacteria > Acidobacteriota > Vicinamibacteria > Vicinamibacterales > UBA8438 > JAJEEA01. Next base: position 3,495,247 of record OZ253457.1, read on the forward strand.
GACCGCGCGCCGCCCACCGGCGCGCGCCCGCGGCGCAGTCCCGCTCCACCCGGCGGGCGATGGCGCCGGCCCCTCGCAGGGCGCGGCTCCGCGCTCGCCCCCCGCTATAATCCGGGCCACCCGTCCGACCTCGAGCGCCGACCGGGGTCTCCCGCGGCCCGTCTGCGCCGCAGCGGCGGCGCCGCCCGGCAGCGCTGGTTGGATGGCAGGCGGAACCGAAGCGACGATGGCGGGCCGGCGCCGGGCGAAAGTGCCGAGGGCGGGGCTCGAACCCGCACGACCCGAAGGTCACGAGATTTTAAGTCTCGTGCGTCTGCCAGTTTCGCCACCTCGGCATGACCGTCTCGTCGAATGGAACTGAACGGCGCCCGCGCCGCCGCAGACCGTCTCGAACCCGGTGAACGATGCCTGAGATCATAGCGCGCCCCATCCTGACCCGGCTCCGTCGGATCTGCGGAAACGGCGGCGAGACCGCCCTCCGCCGCCGCTGCCTCGCGGGCGCGGCCGTCGCCTGCCTGGCCGTCGCCGCCGCCCGCGGCGCGGAGGCCCAGCCGGCGGTCGCCGGCGACGGCGCGCACCACGGCTACCTCGCCGCGCGGATGACGGACGGCGGAGAGCTGGAGGTGCTCGACGAGCTGAACGCCGGCCGCTTCTTCGTGCCCGCGTCGGTGCTCAAGGCGGTGACGGCGGCGGCCGCCCTCGAGCACCTCGGGCGCGGATACCGCTGGCGCACCCGACTGACCTCCGCGGCCGAGGTCGCCGGAGAGGTCCTCGACGGCGACCTCGTCATCGAGCCGGGCGCCGACCCGACCTGGGGGCGGGACCGGTTTCCCGGCGGTGCGGCCGAACCGCTGGCGGCGCTGGCGGAGCAGGTCCGCGCGCGCGGGGTCGCCCGCGTCACCGGCGACCTCGTGGTCGACGCGAGCCGGTTCCCCGGCCGCCCGCACCCGCTCGATCGCGGCTTCGGCGATCTGCCGTACCGTCACGGCACCCCGCCCGCCCCGCTCGCCGTCGACGAGGCGACGATCACGGTGCGGGTGGCCCCGGGCGCCTCGATCGGCGCGCCGGCCCGGGTGGAGGCGCCCGACCCCCTGACCGTGATCAACCTGACGACGACCGTGGGCCGCGACCGGCACGGGGCCGGCACCCTCGATTTCCTGCCGGTGTGGGGCACCGACACGCTGCTGCTCCGCGGCGAGTACCCGCTCAGCGAGCCCCCGTTCACGGTGCCCGTGAGCGATCCCGCGCCGTCGCTGCGCGCGGCGCGCCGACTGCGGGCGGCTCTCGGTGGGGCCGGGGTGACCGTCGAAGGCGAGGTGCGGGTGGAGAGGACGCGGCCGGCCGCGGCGGGTCCGGGCCCGGTGCTGGCCGAGCTGCCGTCCCCCCCGCTGGACGACCTGCTGGACCCGCTCCTCACCAACAGCCACAACTGGTACGCCGACACCCTCGCCCTGACCCTGGGGAGGGAGGTGGCGGGGACCGGCCGCTTCGACGACGGGGTCGAGGTGATCGCCGACTTCGCCCTCGGCCTCCGCGACGCCCCCGCGGCCGGGCCCGACGATCTGGCGATCCGCGACGGCTCCGGGCTCTCCGCCGCCAACCTCGTGACCCCGGCCGCCGTCGTCCGGGTGCTCGCGTACGCGGCCCGGCAGCCCTGGGGCGACAGGCTGATCGAGGCGTTGGCGCGACCCGGGCGAGGCACGTTGCGCGCGTGGCCGCGGCTGCCCGCCGTCGCGGCCAAGACCGGCACGCTGCGGCACACCGTCGCGCTGGCCGGGTTCCTCGATCCCGGATCGGAGGACCCGGTGGTCTTCTGCTACTTCGTCAATCACCACCAGGGCCGGGCCGCGGCGCGGCGCGCGATTGCCGCCGCCCTCCGGTCCTGGCGCGCCGGCGAACGGGCGGGCGGCCGTTAGCCCGACAATCGTCGACCGCGGCTCCGCCTGGCGCCCGACCACCCTCCAGCAGTCCGCCCGCTCCGCGGCGCAGAACTCCTGCCCCCGCCAATCGTCGCCCGCGGCTCCGCTTGGCGCCCAACCGTCCCCCCGGCAGTCCATGCCGTTCCACGGCGCAGACTCCTGCCCCGCCAGTCGTCGCCCGCGGCCCCGCTTGGCGCCCAACCGCCCCCCGGCAGTCCATGCCGTTCCACGGCGCAGGCTCCTGCCCCGCCAGTCGTCGCCCACGGCTCTGCCTGGCGCCCAGGCCACGGCGGCACGAGGCGGCGTGACGGCCGGCGGCGTGTGGTAAGGTTTCGGCTCCGGCGTTGCGGGAGCGCCGCCGCGCCGATTCCGGGCTGGAGGAATCCCATGACCCCTGTTCTCATGACGTTGAGCCTGTTCGTGGCCACCGCCGTGGCCCAGCTCGTCTACGGCTCGACCCTCTACTTCGCCTGCACCTCGATGGAGGCCGGGCACGTGACGTTCCGGCACGCCTTCACGAATGCCATGGGCGTGCTCATCCTGAGCCTCTTCGTCGTCCTCACGACCGTCGCGGTCATCGACCACGGATCGTGGATCTTCCTGTTCCTGCCGGCGTGGATGGCCATCACGGTCATCTCCTACGTCAGCAACCTGTTCGAGGTGTCGTTCACCCGGTCTCTGGCCATCCTCCTGCTCGCGGGCATGTTCTTCGGGGTCACGGCCCTCGTCATCGGCCGGATCGGCGAGCTGATCCTGACCCAGATGGCCGCGGCGTAGCCGTCCGCGCCGCCGCGCGCCGCGGGGTCGCGGCGCGGTCGGGCCGGCGGCTCGCGGGCCGGGAGAGGATCGGGCGCGCAGCCGCGCCTTCACGATTCAGGGCCGGGAGTCGGCGCCGAGGAACGGCGCTTGTCCGCGCACCGTCGCGCCGCGGACAGCGGCGGGAAGCAGCGGCATTCAGGCCCGGGAGTCAGCCATGCGATCGAACACACCATTCCGGAACGAGTCGACGCCCGCGCGCCGCGGCCCGCGGGCGGTTGCCCCGTGGGTCGTCGCCGCGCTGTGCCTCGCCCTGCCGGCGGGGGCCGCCGCGCAACCGGAGATCCCGCAACACGAGCTCGACCCCGCTTGGCCCACGGTACCCCTGTCGGACCGCATGCTGACGGGGGGGCTCGGCGGGATGTGCGTGGACGGCCGCGGCCACGTCTTCGCCCTCAACCGGCAGAACGTCGTCCCCGAAGACCTCGACGGCGCGACGCTGGCCCCGCCCATCGTCGAGTTCGACCCCGACGGCAACGTCGTCGGGTCGTGGGGAGACCCCGAGGCCCTGGGCGGCCGCCTCCACGACTGCCACGCCGACGCCGACGGCAACCTGTGGATCATCGCCGCCGCCACCGGGGTGGTGCAGAAGTACTCGCGCGACGGCGAGCTCCTGCTCCGCATCGGCGAGGCGGGGCGCTACGACTCGTCGGACGGCACCCGGACCGGGGAGCCCCTGAACTCCGACCGCGCGCAGTTCTTCCTTCCCGCCGCCATCGACGTCGACGCGGAGACCGGCGAGATCTACGTGGCGGACGGCGAGCTCCCGGGCGGGAACCAGCGCATCGCGGTGCTGTCGCCCGACGGCGAGTTCCTGCGCCAGTGGCCCCTGCACCGCACCGACGAGGAACGCGACGTCACCCCCGTGCCGCACTGCCTGCGGGTGTCCGGCGACGGGCTCGTCTACGTCTGCGATCGGGAGGCGGACCGCATTCAGGTGTTCGACCGCGAGGGGACCTTCATCCGGAACATCGACGTGCCGTGGGAGCCGCTCACACCCGCCGAGGGGCGCCCCAGCGGCACGCGGGGCACGGCGGTGGTCGTGGCGTTCTCGCCCGACCCCGAACAGCGCTGGCTGTACGTCGTGAACCAGAACCGGGTCATGGTGGACGTGCTCGACCGCCGTAGCGGGGAGGTCGTCTCCAGCTTCGGCGGCGGCCCGGGACGCTACCGCGGCCAGTTCACGCTGCCCCACGGCATCGGCGTCGACGCGAACGGACACGTCTACGTCGCCGAGCAGGAGGGCCGGCGCATCCAGAAGTTCCTGCGCGTCGGGCCGTGATTCCGCGGCGCGGACGCCTGGCGGCTGCGCGCGGACCGGCCGGCCGCGCCCCTCACTCCTGCCCCGGATCGAGCACCATGCGCCCTGCCGAGCGCGGGGGACCGGGCGAACCGCCGCCCCGCGCCGCCACCGCCTCGTAGTGGGCAATCCGCACCCCCGCAACGCCGGTGCTGTCGATAGCGGTCGCCACGACGTGGCCCGTCCCCAGGCGGTCGAGCGTGAACTGCCATCGCGCCGGGTCGTCGGCGACGGCCGGGGTGAAGCGAATGCGGATGCCGTCCCCCGCCCCGGCCGGAAGGTCGAACCGGAACCCCGACAGGGGGAGCGTCAGCCCGCGACCGCGCGCCTTGACGTAGGACTCCTTCAGGGTCCAGTACTCCAGGAACCGTAGCCGCCGGTGCGCCGCCGGCGCCTCGCGCAGAGCGCGCGCCTCGGCCCGCGCGAAGAACCGCTCCGCGATATCGAGCCAGCGCCGGTCCTGGCGCAGGCTCTCCGCGTCGACCCCGAGCTCACGTCCCCGGCCGACCAGGCAGACGACGAGGCCCTCGGTGTGCGACACGTTGAACCGGAGCGGCGTGGCCGGCGAGGCGACCTCGGGCCGGCCGTGTCCGCTGGTCCGGAACCGCCACCGAGCCGGCGGCACGCCGCAGTACCGGGACAACGTGACCCGCACCAGCGCGCGGGTCACGAGGCTGGTGCGGCGGTCGCGCGCAAGGCGATAGCGGTCGGCGCGCGCGCGTTCGTCGTCGGTCAGCAACGCCCGCAGCCGCGCGAGCTGCCCCGCCTCGGCGAACGCGTCCGGCCGCGCCCACCACAGATGCGCATCCGCGGCGGCCAGGGAAACCTGAGCCTCCGCGCCGGCACCGGGCACGCGCCCCTCCGCGGCGGCCAGGGGCACTTGCGCATCCGCGGCCATGGCCATGACCCGGTCGGATACGACCGCCGCTCCGGGCTCCGCACGCGGACCCGCGCCGCCGCTCGTGCACGCTGCGCGCTTCTTCCTCATCGGTGATGCGGACCCTCCCGCCACCGCGCCAGCGGCGGAGTCTCGCGCAGACAGCCGTCGACCCCACGCGCGCGGCGCCGGTCCGGCGGGCCGCCCGCGCACGCTGCGCGCTTCTTCCTCATCGGTGATGCACCGGACCCTCCCGCCACCCGGCCGCCGGCGGCCCCGGCAGGATCTCGCGCAGGTAGCCGTCGATGCCGCGGTCGCGGCGCCAGTGCCGGGGATAGCCCAGGGACACCTCCTCGAATCGGACCCCGTCTATCCAGTCGGTGGTCCGCACGTGCAGGTGCCCGGCCACGACCACCCTTGCGCGATAGCGCACGTGCCACGACTCGGTGCGCCGGGTGCCGCACCACACGCAGAAGCGGGGAATGCGGGGCAGCCGCACGAGGTCGCGGCGCAGGGGATAGTGGTTCACGAGCACGAGGGGATGCCGCGCCGCCGCCTCGGCGAGCCGCGGCATCGTCTCGCGGATGCGCGCACGGCACCAGGCGGCCCGCGACGGGTACGGATCGGGGGCGAGAAAATGCTCGTCGGCGCACCGGATGCCCGCCTCGGCCGCCCACGCCGCCGCCTCCTCCGGCCCCACCGAGTCGGGCCCGAAGGTGTAGTCGTACAGCAGGAACAGAGGGGCGATGACGCACCGGGGCGTCTCCGGCCAGACGACGTAGGGATCCTCCGGGGTCACCACGCCGATCCGGCGGCAGGCCTCGACGACCGCCTCGTACTTGGCCACGCCGCGGGGACCGGCCCCGCCGTGGCTCCACAGCTCGTGGTTCCCGGGCACCCAGAACACCCTGGCGAACCGCTCGACCGCCGCCCGCAGGCCGAGCTCTATCAAGGGCATCGACTCGGCGACGTCGCCGGCGAGAATCAACCAGTCGTCGGGCCGGGCCGGCCAGTCCGCGAGGGCTTCGCGGTTGGCGCGGTGGCCGAGATGCAGATCGCCGAGCGCGTAGAGCTTCATCGCTCATCGGCCATTGCCGGCCCGAGTCCGTGGCAGCGCCCCCGTCGTTCGACCGGCGCTCCGGCCCCGCGTGGGCTGCGTCACCCGGCGGACCACCTCGCGGCAGCGCGCCGTTCGCAGACCGAAGCGGGTGGGGCGAGAGCGAGCACGCCGCTCCGCGGCAACCCGGTCGGCAGCCTTCCCGGAACGAATGTACCACCGGCAGCGTCGTAGTACCCTGCGGACCGCGGGCGGCGAGCCCGGCCGGACCGCCCCGGCTCGACCGCCGACAACCGCTCCCGAATCGAGGTGACGATGCCGACCCCCGCTCTCCGCTGTCAGGACCTGGTCAAGACCTTCGCGGGAACCACGGCGGTCGCCGGCCTGAACCTGAGCGTGCCGGCCGGCGCGATCTTCGGGCTGCTCGGGCCCAACGGCTCGGGGAAGACGTCGACCATCCGCACCAGCCTCGGCCTCTACGTCCCCGACGGCGGGCACGTCGAGCTGCTCGGCTCGCGCGACCCGCTGGCGGTGCGGCACCGGGTCGGCTATCTGCCGGAGGAACGCGGCCTCTACGCCAAGATGAAGGTGGCCGAGCAGTTGACGTTCCTCGCCGCCATTCGCGGGCTCGACCAGGCCGAGGCGGCGCGGCGCGCGCACGCGTGGCTCGACCGCGTCGGCCTCGCCGCCAACGCGAAGTCCGACACCGGCGACCTGTCGAAGGGCATGCAGCAGAAGGTGCAGTTCGCGGCGGCGGTCATCCACGAGCCCGACCTCATCGTCCTCGACGAGCCCTTCACCGGCCTCGACCCCATCAACACCCGCCTCCTGAAGGACCTCATCCTCGAGCAGCGGGAGCGCGGCGCGACGGTGGTCCTCTCGACCCACCTCATGGAGCAGGTCGAGGCCCTGTGCGAGTCGATCTGCCTGATACATCGCGGCCTGCCGGTGCTCGACGGCGTCGTGGCCGACATCCGGGCCGGCTACGGGCGAAACACGGTGGCGGTCGAGTACGAGGGCAACGGCGCGGGACCGCTGACGGACCTGCCGGGCGTGCGCCGCGGCGAAGACACGGGACGGGAGGCCCGGCTGGAGGTCGACGCCGGCGGCGACGCGCAGGCGGTCATCCGGGCGGTGGTCGACCGGGTGACGATACGGTCGGTGCGCCTCGAGCACCCGAGCCTCGAGGACATCTATCTCGAACGGGTCGGGGCGTCGCGGTCCCCGGCCGGGGAGGACGCGTCGTGAGTCCGAGCCAGATCGCCAAGGTCGCGCGCCGCGAGTACCTGACGCGGGTGCGCAGCAAGGCCTTCATCCTGATGACGGTGATGATCCCCATCCTCATGGGCGGCTACATCTTCATCATGCCGGTGCTGTTCACGTCGTCGGGAACCGACGGGCTGCGCATCGCGGTGGTGGACGCGGGGACCGGTCTCGCACCGGCCCTCGCCGGGCAGCTCGCGGCCATCGAGCAGCCGCGGATAGACGTCGCCGAGCAGGCCGTCGTGCCGGACGACTCGGAGGGCGTGCGGCAGCCCTACACCGAGGCGGTCCTGGACGGGAGCCTCGACGGCTACCTGGTGCTCACCCCCGACCCCGTCATCGGGGCGGGCAGCCGCTACTACGCGCGGGAGACCGGGAACCCGGTGATGCTGCGCGACATCGAGCGGGCCATCGAGGCCACCCTGCTCGACCGCCTCGTCGCCGGCACCGGCGTCGACACCGAGCGCGTCCGCGCCTGGCAGCGCTTCGACCTCGACGCGGTGACGGTGTCGGACGCGGGCGAGGCGGAGGGCGGCTTCGAGGCCGCGTTCTTCAGCACGTTCGCCCTCGCGATGCTGCTGTACATGGCGGTGCTCATCAACGGCCAGGGCATGGCGATGGCCATCGTCGAGGAGAAGTCGTCCCGGCTCATCGAGGTCATCCTGGGGGCGGTCACCGCCACCGAGTTCATGACCGGCAAGATTCTCGGGGTGCTCGGCTCGGGCCTGACCCAACTGGCCATCTGGGTCGGCGCGCTGCTGCTCGGCGTGCTCTACGCGGCGCCGATGCTGGCGATGGGCCCCGACCTCGCCGACTTCGACCTGGGGGCCATCCTCAGCGTCGAGCTGATCCTCTACTTCTCCATCTTCTTCGCGCTCGGCTACTTCCTCTACTCGGTCTTCTTCGCGACCATCGCCGCCACCTGCACGAGCACCGAGGAGCTGGGGCAGGCGATGTTCGCGGCGGTCCTGCCGATGGTCATCGCGCTGATGTCGAGCTTCTACGTCATCGCCAACCCCGGCACCACGGCGACCCGCGTGCTGAGCCTGCTGCCGCCCTTCACGCCCCTCGTCATGCTGGCCCGCGTGAACGTGCTGACGCCGCCCCTCTGGGAGATCTGGCTGGGCATCGCCCTGCTCGCGCTCGGCATCGTCGCCTCCGGCTGGCTGGCCGCGAAGATCTTCCGCTATGCCCTGCTGATGCACGGCAAGCGGCCGACCCTGCCCGAGCTGATGAGCGTCATCCGGGCGGGCTGACCGGCGGCGCGGCTACCGGCGACGGGCGGTGTCGAGCGTTGTGAGGACCGCGCCGACCGTTGCCGAGACGATACGTCCCATGACGAGGATGCGCCTTCCCCTGGAGTAGAATCAGACCATGAAGGCCGTCGCAGCGGAGACCTTCGCGGCGCACTTGTCGGCGGGAGCGAACCCCGAGACCGCACTCAAGGCCGCGCAAGAGATGGGCGATCTCGGCCACGACGTCCGAGTTCTGAAGTGGATGGTCGGCGTGGTGCTGGCGGTTGCCGTGACGGGGTTCGGGATCATGATCTCCGCAATCCTGCAGATCGCTTTCCGGCTCCCCTAGCTTGAAGATCATCCTGGCCCCGGCGTACGTCTCGTCCCGTCCGGATGGTCCGCTGCCGCCGCCCGCTTCGCGCCGTTTTTCGCTATCATTCCTGCGTACGTATCGCCCACAACCGGCGAGACGGCGGTGCCCCGACGGACACGCCATCGCGCCCGGTGACGATGACGAAGAGGGAAGAGGTACGATTCCATGAGCACGAGATCGATGTCGATCGCGACCGCAGCGGCGGTCGTGATGCTGTCCCTGTCGGGAGTCGCGGCGGCCCAGGAGCCGTCGACGGCCAACGGCGAGTGGCCGTCCTACGGCGGCAACCTCTCGCACGACCGCTACTCCCCCCTCGACCAGATCACGGCCGAGAACTTCAGCGAGATGGAGCTCGCCTGGCAGTTCAACACCGACAGCTTCGGCCCCCGGCCCGAGACCAACTACCAGTCGACGCCGCTGATGGTGAACGGGATTCTCTACGTCACCGCGGGGTCGCGCCGCGCCGTGGTCGCCCTCGACCCGGCGACGGGCGAGCTGCTGTGGATGCACCGCGTCGACGAGGGCGAGCGCGGCGAGACGGCGCCGCGCCGGCTGTCCGGCCGCGGGCTCGCGTACTGGGACGACGGCGGCGACGGGGTCATCCTCTACGTCACCCCCGGCTACCAGCTCGTGGCCGTCGACGCCCGCACCGGCTACGAGGAGGAGGGCTTCGGCGACAACGGCATCGTCGACCTGAAGCAGAACATCGACCAGGATCTGGAGCCGACCTCCGAGATCGGGCTGCACGCGGCGCCCATCGTCGCCGGCGACACCATCCTCATCGGGGCCGCCCACCGGCCCGGCGGCGCCCCGCCGTCGCGCACCAACGTCAAGGGCTACGTGCGCGGCTTCGACGCCCGCAGCGGCGAGCGCAAGTGGATCTTCCACACCATTCCCGGCGGCGACGAGTTCGGCAACGACACCTGGCTGAACGACTCGTGGCGCTACACCGGCAACACCGGGGTGTGGGCGCAGTGGAGCGTCGACCCCGAGCTGAACATGGCGTACTTCGCGGTGGAGGCGCCCACCGGCGACTATTACGGCGGCCACCGGCCCGGCGACAACCTCTACTCGGGCAGCGTCGTCGCCGTCGACCTCGACACCGGCGAGCGGGCGTGGCACTACCAGACCGTGCACCACGACATCTGGGACTGGGACCTGCCGGCGGCCCCCGTGCTGCTCGACATCACCGTCGACGGCCGGGACGTCAAGGCCCTGATCCTGCCCACCAAGCAGTCCTACATGTTCGTGCTCGACCGCGCGACCGGCGAGCCGGTGTGGCCGATTCCCGAGGTCCCGGTGCGGGCCGGGAACGTGCCGGGCGAGTGGTACGCCCCGACCCAGCCGATCCCGATGCGGCCGCCCAACGTCGACGACGTCGACCTCAGCATCGAGGACCTCGTCGACTACACGCCCGAGCTCTTCACGCGGGCCATGGAGATCTACAACCGCCACACCATCGGCTGGCTCTACGACCCGCCGACGGTGGCCGAGCCGGGCATGCTCGGCACCCTGCAGCTCCCCAACTCGACGGGGGGCGTGAACTGGCCCGGCGCGTCGGCCGACCCCGAGACCGGCTTCTTCTACATCTACACCAAGACCCAGGTCGGCGTGCTCGGCCTCGTCAACGACCCGGAGCGGTCGGACATGGACTTCATCCGCGGGCGGCCCGACGGCGTGGGCTTCCGCGAGGCGTCGACGAGCATCGACGGGTTCCCGATGATCAAGCCGCCGTGGGGGCGCATCACCGCCATCGACATGAACACCGGGGACATCGCCTGGCAGGTCCCCCACGGCGAGGCGCCCGACAACATCCGCAACCACCCCCTGCTCGACGGCCAGGACATCGGCCGCACCGGCTGGCCGGGCCGGGTCGGGGTGCTGGTGACGAAGAACCTGATCGTCGCCGGCGAGTCGGGCTTCTACACGACGGAGACCGGCGAGGCCGGGGCGATGCTGCGCGCCTACGACAAGGCCACCGGCGACGAGGTCGGCGCGGTGTACATGACCGCCCCGCAGAGCGGGTCGCCGATGACCTACGAGGTCGACGGCCGGCAGTTCATCGTGCTGGCGACGAGCGGCGGCGGCCGGTCGGCCACCCTGCTGGCCTACGCGCTGCCGTAGCAGCTTGGCCTGAACGCCCCGCGCAGCCCACGGTGCTGCGCGGGGCGTTCTGATGCCCGCGATGACCAGGCGCCACCGGTTCTTCTCCGACCTGTCGAGCATCTTCGACAGAGCCGCATCGTTCACCGATCACCCGACCGGCCTCCTCGACCAGATCAAGCGCTGCAACGCGCTCTATCGCTTCGACTTCCCGGTGCGGCAGCCAGACGGCGGCCTCGAGGTCGTCCGGGCGTGGCGGGTCGAGCACAGCCATCACCGGCTTCCCCTGAAGGGCGGCATCCGCTACAGCGCGCAGGTCGACGAGGACGAGGTCATGGCCCTCGCCGCCCTCATGACCTTCAAGTGCGCCATCGTCGACATCCCCTTCGGCGGGGCGAAGGGCGCGGTTCAGATCGACGCCGGCGCCTACACCGTCGACCAGCTCGAGCGCATCACGCGCCGCTACACCCACGAGCTGGTGCGCAAGAACTTCATCGGCCCCGCCGTCGACGTGCCGGCGCCCGACTACGGCACCAGCAGCCGCGAGATGGCCTGGATCGCCGACACCTACGCAGCCCTCCGCCCGGACCACATCGACGCCCTCGGCTGCGTCACCGGCAAGCCCGTCGACCTGGGCGGCATCCGGGGACGCACCGAGGCGACGGGGCGCGGGCTGTACTACGTGCTGCGCGAGGCGTGCAGCGACGCCGACGACATGCGCCGCGTCGGCCTCGATCCCGGCGTCTCGGGCAAGCGCATCGTGGTCCAGGGGTTCGGGAAGGTGGGCTACTGGGCGGCGAAGACGTGCCACGAGGCGGGCGCGAGCATCGTCGGCATCGCCGAGCACGACGGCGCCCTCGCCGACCCCGGCGGGCTCGATCCCGACGCCGTCCGGCGCCACCGCACCGCCACCGGCTCGGTTCTCGACTACCCGGGCGCCGCCACCCTGCCGGACACCCGCGCGGGGCTGGAGCTGCCCTGCGACGTCCTGATTCCCGCCGCCCTCGAGCACCAGATCACCGACGAGAACGCCCCCCGCATCCAGGCCCGCATCCTGCTGGAAGGGGCCAACGGACCGACGACGCCGGAGGCCGACGCCATCCTCGCCGACAAGGGGGTGCTCGTCATTCCCGACATCTACGCCAACGCCGGCGGGGTCATCGTGTCCTACTTCGAGTGGCTCAAGAACCTCTCCCACATCGGGTTCGGCCGCATCGAGAAGCGGTATCAGGAGAGCACCTACGGCCGCATTCTCGGCGCCATCGAGACCGCCACCGGCAACCGCTTCACCCCGGACCAGCGCGCCGCCGTCATCCGCGGCCCTGACGAGCTGACCGTCGTCAACTCGGGGCTCGAGGAGATCATGGCCGTCGCCTACCGCGAGATCCGCGAGACGCTGGCGCGCCGCCCCGAAATGGGCTCGCTGCGCATCGCGGCCATGGCCAACGCCATCGAGAAGGTCGCCCGGTCCTACCTGTCGCTGGGCGTGTTTCCCTGATCGCGGCAAGCGGGCCACGGTGCATCCCGAGAGAACGGGGCAATCAGGAGGATGCCGCCGGCGGGCCACCCTGCAGTCTCTCGAGCAGTTCGGGGTCGACGTGCTGCTTCACCGTCCGCCGGTCGAGAGCCACCCGACGGGCCGTCTCCTGGTAGCTGCCGGTGCGGGCGTAGACGGTGGTGCAGTAGCGGCCGAGCAGCTCGCGGGCGGTGAGGCCGCCGTCCCGGAGGGCCGCCGCGAGGCCGTCGTCGGTCCCCTGCGCCGGCGCCGACGGGGGTCGGTAGCGCTTGCGGACCAGCACGTTGCGGACACACTGCTCGAGCTCGCGCACGTTGCCCGGCCAGGGGTAGTCGGGGCCGAGGTCGCGCTCGATGCAGTCCATGACCTCGTCGGCGAGCTCCGGCGCGCCGGCCTCGCCGACGACGCGCTCGCTGACGAAGAGCACCAGGTTGCGGAGCTCGCCGGGGGCGTCTCGAAGCTGGTCGCGCAGCGACGGGGTCTCGACGAGGTCCGAGCAGAGCCGGTAGTACAGGTCCTCGCGGAACCGCCCGGCGCGCATCTCCGCCGCGAGGTCGCGGTTGGTGGCCGCGATGAGCTTCCCCTTGAACTCGCGCGGCGTGGTCTCGCCGATGCGCTGGAACTCGCGCGTCTGCAGGACGCGCAGCAGCTTGACCTGGATCGACGCGTCGATCTCGCCGACCTCGTCGAGGAGGACGGTGCCCATGGCGGGGCACGATTCGAGCCACCCCACCCGGTCCTGGACCGCCCCGGTGAAGGCGCCCTTCCGATGACCGAACAGCTCGGACTCGATGAGGGTGGGAGACAGGGCCGAGAGGTTGAGGGTGTGGAAGGCGCCGCCGAGGGTCGCGGTGAACGCCTCGCGCCCCGCGTCGAACGGCACGTAGCGCGACAGCCCGATGGCGCGCGCCACCAGCTCCTTGCCGGTGCCCGAGGGACCGGTGATCAGGGTGGTGATGTCGTGCATCCGCTCGTAGAGGGAGCGCCAGTAGCGGCGCATGTCGTGCGTGAAGATCGACTGCCACGCCGACGCGCGCAGGTGCGCGGCGGGGCGCGACGCGCCGATGATGTGGCGGTAGATGAGGCGGAAGGCGCGGCCGACCTGGTGGAAGCAGGCGAACAGGTGCGCGGGGTCGACCTGCCCGGGGAGCCGCAGCCCGGGCACCGCGAGGAAGTGATCGTGGTCCCGGCGGAACCGGCGGTAGCAGGCCACCCGCCCGGGCCCGCGCGCGGTGTCCAGGTCGACCTGCTGCAGCGGCTCGGCGTGGCGCTGGAACAGGGTGTAGGCGACGACCTCCCCGTAGAGGATCAGCTCGTCGCGTGTCGCGGCCGGGCGCCGGCGCAGCCGCTCGCGCGCCCCGCGCGCGGCCCGCTCGGCGATGACACCCACCATCGCGAGGGCCCGGTTCTCCACCTCGGGTTGCGCGCGCAGGTTCCACACGGAGCGGTCTGGAGCGTGGTCCGGTCCCAGGAGCGCGCGCTCCCGGTCGACGAACTCGGGCACGAACGGATTGCACGCGGCGAACTGGGCAACCGACTCGACGGTGCGGCGTTCGTCCGCGGGGAACAGGGGCATCGGTCTGCGGGATCCATGGTCGGCCGAGGACGTACATCCAATGTACGTTCATGAACACTCAACGTCAAATCTCCCGGGGCCGGGCGCAGGACCGATGGAGCGGGGACGGACCCCACTCTGGCTTGTGGCCCCGCGCTCGCCATCGGGCTTCCCCGCACACGCGGGGGACGGACCCGAAAGCTCGCGGTCGACCCGGGCGATGTGCCCGGCTTCCCCGCACACGCGGGGATTCTGCCGTCCGGGGGGCATGTGAGCGAGCGTTGTCGACCGATGGCGGGACCGGCGGGACGAGTTGGACGCCGGCCGGATCGATGTCATCCGGACCACGCTGGGCGCCCGGAGCGAGACTGGCGAGGAGGCCGATACGACCATCGCCCTGCGGTGCTGCAGGCTCGGCGGCCGCTTCGAGGATCTCTCGGAACGACAAGCCGCAACGAACTGCCTGCCTGGAACTGTCAGATCACGAATCCGTCTTGCGTATCGGGCGGGTGCACGACAGATTCGCGATCTGGCGCCCTCGGGCGTCGCTCGAACCGCGATACCGCGACTTTCTGATACGATGACTGACGCTTCCCGGGAATCGGGCGTGGCGTCGGCTCCGGCTTCCGTTCGCCTCGCAGGACGTCCCAGGCGTGCCGAGAGCCGGAAGACAATGCCATCAATGACCTTGGAGGAACCGAAATGAAGCGTTGGATTCTCTTGACCGTCGTGCTCGCCGCGGGCATCGGGCTCTTTCGGGCGTCGGTTTCGGCGTCGGGCTCCATCGGGCCCGGGCCCGGCAAGGTGAGCCCCCGCGCCGCCTACTCGCAGGGCAAGGCGCTCACGTTCAGAGAGCTCGTGTGCGACACGTGCCCGCTCCAGCAGGACGACCTCGACCAGGGCCGGGCGCGCAGCCTGACGGCCAGTCTCGAAGCCGCCTACGAGGGCGGCGAAACCGGCTCGCCGGACGACGCGGCGGTCCAGGTCCTGTGCGCCGGCACCGACGACTGTCAGCTCAAGATGGAGCTGGTGCACTACTTCCTCACGCGCCGCTACAAGCTGTAGGCGGCGCGTACGCGGACATTCGACCCCAGAAAATGCGGAGAAAGCCGATGAACAACGCTCGCTGGCTGCTCTTGACCACCCTCGTCGGTTCGGCGCTCCTGCCGGGCCTCGCCGTGCAACCCGCGTCCGCCCAGGGCTCGCCGTGGATCGCCGAGCCGGGCACCGGATCCGTCAACCTGTCGTTCGTCAACCAGGACGCCTCCGAGTTCTACCGCCAGACCACGAAGACGACGGGACCGCTGGGGCCGACCGGCGCCCACCTGTCGCAGAACACGGTCTGGTTCGGCGTCAATTACGCGGTCACGGACGCGGTGGCCTTCGACGTGCAGTCGGCCTGGGCCGCGAGCTCCCTGCCCGGCGCGGTCGGCCCGTCCGGGGGCCAGGAGGGGTACAGCGGCCTCTACGATTCGAACGTCGCGGTGACCTGGCGCTTCGTCGACGAGTTGATCACCGACGCGCCGAGCGTCGCGCTGCGCGTCGGCGCGATCATCGCCGGCGCCTACGACACCGGCTACATCAACTCGGTGGGTGACGGCGGCAACGGCATCGAGACGTCGCTCGTCATCGGCAGGTTCGGCAGCGCGGCCGGGTTCTCGGGCGAGATCGGCTTCCGCGCCCGCACGAGCACCGAGGTCAACCCCGATGCGGTCGGGGCCATGGCCGGGGAGCAGGTCGACATTCCCAACGACATGTTCGTCAACCTCGGCCTCTTCATCCCGGCCGGGAACGTCGTCACCATCGGCGTCGACTACCGGATGGTCAATGCCCTCTCCGGCATCGACATCGGCGGGGAGGGCTTCTCGCCGAGCCGGTTCCCCGGCCTGCACGAGGACAGCCACATCGTCGGGGGCAGGCTCATCGCCAACGTCACCGACATGGTCAGCGTGAACGCGTTCTTCGGCCAGGTGGTGAGGGGACGCAACGTCGCGGCGGCGCGCATCTTCGGCGCCGGGCTGAGCTTCGGCTTCGGCGGCTCGTTCTAGGCGCCCCCCCCATCCGCGCCCCGGCCCGGGCTTCGGCTTCGGCGGCTCGGCTCCATCCGCGGCGGCCCGGGGCTTCAGCTTCGGCGGCTCGTTCCAGGCGCCCGTCCGCGGGCTTCAGCTTCGGCGGCTCGTTCCAGGCGCCGGCGGCTCCGCTCGCCGCCGCCCGACCCTCGAGACGCCGACCGGTTCCGGAACCTGCCGGTTACAGCCCACGGCTACCTACCGCGACCCCCGCCGCGGTTCATCGAGAAAGGCGCCGTCCCCCGGAATCGGGACGGCTCCTTCCTTGTGCCGGCATCCCGCACGGCAAGCGACGCCGCGTTCGAGCGGTTGCGGCGCGGTGCCGTGGCGGTCAGTCAGGGCTCGTTCGTGGTCTCGACGGCGGCGGGCGGCGCGTTGAGGTTCCAGTCGTACTCGAACTCCATGATGCCGTCGAATCCGCGCAACTGCTCGGCCAGGTCGGGCTCGGCGTACTGCAGGAAGTGCGCGATGACGTCCGCGTCCGTCTCGCCGAAGTCCTCGCGGTACCAGTCGGGCGCGTAGATGCTGGAAGCGACGGCGAACGCCTCGTCGAGCACTTCGATCCCGCGCGGGTGGTTCACGAAGTCGTGCGCGCCCTGCTCCAGCAGCTCCTCGAGGTTGTCGCGGGTGAAGGCCCGCGCCAGGAGATGCGGGCAGCCGTAGGCGGCGCAGTTCACGGCGTAGTGAATGCGCGCGTCCTGCCAGATGGGCCGCAGGATGCGGTGCTCGATGTCGTCCAGGGTCAGCGGCTGCCCGGCGACGGAGGCACGGACGTCGCCCCACGGCCCCACCAGGGGAATCACGCCCTCGTGAATCTCCCGGATGGAGTCGACCGGATAGTCGCCCAGCACCACGTGCACGGTCAGGGCGTTGTACAGGTTGATCCAGTAGGCCATCTGCTCGTCCGCGGCGAGGCGCCGCGGGTCGATGGCCTGCAGATCGTCCAGATAGCCGTTCAGGCGTTCCCGGTCCGCGGCGCTGGCCTGGAGGGTCGCGTAGTCGAAGAGGTTGACGCCGGTCTCGTCCGGGCTGACGTAGGCGTCGAGAATCGCCTGCCAGCGGCCGTGGTCGATGCGCTCGGAGTTGGCGTCGTCGCGCTCGTCCCAGAAGGGAACCGACTCGGGGCGCGGCGCCCGGCAGGCGGCGCCGGCCAGCAGCGACAGGGCGACGAAGCCGGCGAGCGCCGGCCGCAGGGCGCCTCCCCGCGAAGCGTGCGTCGTTCGTGTCATCGTTCCGTGTTCTCCTTCTCTTGCCGCAGTCCGGAATCCTCTCCCCGCGCGGTACCGCCGGGGACCGCCGACGCCTGCCGCCAACGGAGCCGGGCGATCGTCGAAAAGATGCCGATGCTCGCGCCGATGACGCCGCGCAACGTTCCCCCCACCTTCGAGACGCCGAAGCGCCGCCGTACGGTGTCCACCGGCACCTCGCCCATCCGCAGACGCTGCTGAATGGCCTTGACCTGCATCTCCACCGTCCAGCCGTAGGCGCGATCCCGCATGCCAAGGCGCTGCAGGGCCCCGGCGCGGATGGCGCGGTAGGGCCCGAGGTCGGTCACGCGCTCTCCCCACAGCAGCCGAATCAGGACACCGGCGACGCGGTTCCCCATGATCTGAGGCGGCGACAGCGCCCCCGGCTCGCGCCGGCCCAGCGCGCGCGACCCCACCGCGAGGTCGGCGCCGTCCGCGACCGCGTCCAGGAGACGGACGCACTGCCCGGCCACGAAGGACCGGTCGCCGTCGGTGAACAGCACCACGTCGACGGGACGGAGCGCGCCGAGGGCGGTCAGGCAGGCAACGCCGTAGCCCGCGGTCTCCTCGCGCACCACCCGTGCCCCTGCTTCGCGCGCGCGCTGCGCGGTGGCGTCGGCCGAGCCGTTGTCGCAGACGACGAAATCGTCGACGAGCACCCCTCCCCTGTCGCCGCGCAACGCGAGCAGCTCGCCGACCACCGCGCCGACGTTGTCCTCCTCGTCGCGGGCCGGCACGACGACGCCGATCGTCAGGCCCCTGTACACCGCGTCCCGTCTTCCCGGTCGGCCCGCCCGCGCGCGTCGCTTGGCAGCCCTCGACCGATCATGCCATGGCGCCCCGCCACCGCGCCTCGTCGCACGGGCCCCGTGTTCGTTCCCCCACCGGCCGCAGTCAACATGCCATGGCGCCCCGGCGCCGCGCCTCGTCGCACGGGCCCTGTGTCGTTCCCCACCGGCCGCGGTCAACATGCCATGGCGCCCCGGCGCCGCGCCTCGTCGCACGGGCGCATCACGACCCGCTGCCGCCCCCGTCGGTCTCAATGGGCACTCGGCGCCCGGCCACCCACGGATAGCCGATCGCTGCGGCGATCAGGCCGTACTCCACCGGACGCACCCACACCGGATGGTCGAAGGGATGCAGGGTCAGATCGTTCAGGTTGAGCCCGGTCACGTAGGCGAGCAGCACTGCGACCGAAGCCGTCCACGCCCATGCGCTCGGCCGGATCGCCGCGAACGGCAGCAGCCACAGCAGGTACCAGGGGTTCACGACCGGCGACAGGGCGAGGAACCCGCCGTAGACCCAGTCGCCACGGGGAACGGCGCCTGTCGCGGCGCGCCGGTAACGGAGATAGTACCAGATCCACCCGCCAGCCACCGCCAGCCCGCACGCCAGCCGGGCTCCGCCGCCGGGCATCCACGGCGTCAGCAGCCCGTACACCGCGGCGTTGAACTGCCACTCGCGCGCGAACACCGCCAACGTCGGCAGGTCGGTGCCGCCCTGCCAGACGAACGGCAGGTACAGCAACGCAAGCACCCCGGCGAAGATTCCCCAGTGCGCCGGCCGCCCCCGCGCGAGGACCAGCGGCACCATCAGCAGCGCCAGCACCTTCGCGCCCGCGCCCAGGGCCAGGCAGGCGGCGGCCCCCCGCAGGCGGCCGTCCCGCGCCAGCACCACGCCGGCCAGCAGCAGGCACACCGCGACGCCGTCGGGATGCGCGGTGAAGGCGATCTCCTTGACGACCAGCGGACACCACGCGTAGAGCAGCACCCCACGGGCCGGCGCCATCCGCAGCAGCAGCCCGATGGCGAGCAGATCGACGACGACGAGGACCCCCTGCAGCGCCGCCACGCTGCCGGGGCTCAGCCCGTACGCCAGGAGGAACACGAGCTGGGTAACCGGCCCGTAGATGGTCGGCAGCTCCGGGTAGTTGACCTGGTCCAGGACGTCCTGGAACCGCGCCGGCACCCCCGGGTCGGTGAAGAACGCCTCGGGCGCCACCCCATAGGGCGTGCCGTCCTGCGCGAAGCGGTACCCGTCCCAGAGATAGCGGTAGAAGTCGTCCTCGAAGAACGGGCCGCCGACGAGCCCGCAGGCGCGGAACACGACCGCCCAGACGAGCAGGCGCCCCACCGGAAACGGCCCGTCTCCCCAACGGCCCCAGGCCGCATACAGGCCGAAGGTCAGCAGCGACGTCCAGCCGGCGATGGCCAGGAAGAGGACCAGCGACGGCTCGCCCGGCTGCCGGGCAGCCCAGGCCAGGGCGCCGTATCCCAGGGCACAGCCGAGACCAGCCGCGTCGACGAGTCCGGCTTGGCGGCGCGTCGACGCGAACGCCGCAGTGACCTCCATACCGTCATGATCTCACGCGAATCCGAGGGGGTGCGGGTCGATGGTTGACGCCGTGCATGTCGTTCGTGCATGTTCACGTGCATGCGGGCGACTCTCGACCTCGACGACGACCTGCTCCGGGAGGCCGCGCGACTGATCCGCATCCAGGATGAGTCGACCCTCGTGAACCGCGGGCTGGAAGCGTTGATCGCGCGCGAGAGCGCGCGCCGCCTCGCGGCCCTCGGCGGCAGCGAGAAGGGGCTGCGACCCATCCCGAGGCGCCGACCGCGACGGGCTCGATGACGATGAGCGACAGACTGATTCGGATACGCGCCGGCGAGGTGTCCGTGACCGCGGCGCTGAACGGCTCCACCACCGCTGATGCGGTGTGGGACGCGCTTCCCATCACCGGCCGGGTGCAGACCTGGGGCGACGAGATCTACTTCCCGATACCGGTCGATGCCGCGGAGGCGCCGGACGCCGTGGAGACGGTCGACAAGGGGGCGGTGGCCTACTGGCCGCCGGGCAGCGCGCTCTGTCTGTTCTGGGGACCGACGCCGATGAGCCGCGGAGACGAGATCCGGCCGGCGAGCGCGGTCAATGTCATCGGCGCCATCGACGGCGACCCGAGCGTACTCGCGGCGGTCCCGGGCGGCGCCGAGATCGTCGTCGAGCGGCACTGACGCCGCCGCGGCGGCCGTAGTCGGAATGAGGCCGGCGCGGCAACCAGAACGGCTGCTTTCGCTCCAGGCTGCCTCGACGTCACTCACCAGTCCGAAGTCCGCGCCTCTCCTCCCGAGGCTGGAGCTTGGGATCAGACCGGACAGTCGCGGATGGAAGGCCGAATCGAAGAAGCACGAAGACAAGGATACTCGAGACGACCACTACTCTGGGAAACACCGACACCGCGATGGCTGACACATCTTGGAACGCATACCTCACCCGAGCGAGGCAGATGCACGAGGAGATCGAGACCGGGGAACGCTACAAGAGCGCTCTCGGAGAGGCGTTGACCAGAGCCCGTGAGGCGCTGCTGCGCGATGAACGAGACTGGTCGAAGCTCGTGTTGAAAGCCGTCCAGCACAAGGACAACATCAACCTCAACTGGCGCGTTCAGGCGAAGCTGGTGAAATGGATCGACGACAACACAGCCGAGGTGCGCGACGCGTTGTCGGCAATCTGGTCCGACCACGACCAAACGCCCGGGGATCGCGTTCGCGCGTTCGATGACCGGCTTCCCGCGAGCGTGTACTCGCGAGGATCCGGGAGCGCCCGTCTCGACATAGCATCGTACTTCATGATGGGGATCGACCTGCAACGTTATCCGCCGTACCGGCGGAAGGCGTTCCGAAACACGTATCGGAGCCTGGGCTATCCGCCGAGCTCGGCCAGCGACGCAGGAGGCGAGTACGAGCATGCCCTGGCTTTCCTCGATCGCATGCTTGAAGAGACGAGGCGGCGGGACATGGCTTGGCCGAGCACTCGGCTGGAGGCCCAATCCGTGGTCTGGTGGCTCAAGGACCCCGAACCACCGGACCCCAAGCCCGTTCCCGACCGCGACGGCGACCCGCCTCGGCCGGCGCATGCCCTGAACACGATCCTCTACGGCCCGCCCGGCACCGGGAAAACCTGGCACACCGTCACGCGCGCGGTGGCGGTCGTCGAGAACCGGGAAGCGGACGAGGTGGCACGGGAGGACCGCGCCGACGTCAAGCGCCGGTTCGACAAGCATCGAGACGCCGGACGGATCGAGATGGTGACGTTCCATCAGAACACCACCTACGAGGACTTCGTCGAGGGCATCCGGCCCGTCCTGGCGGGCGGAGCGAGCGCCGGCGCGGAGACCCCGGCCGACGGCGGATCGGCTGCAGAGGTGCAGTACGAACTGTCGCGCGGCGTGTTCCGGCGCATCGCGGAGCGTGCTGCAGCGGACCCGAACGGGCGCTACGCGCTCGTCATCGACGAGATCAACCGAGGCAACGTCGCCCGGATCTTCGGTGAGCTGATCACCCTGATCGAGGACTCCAAGCGATTCGGCCGGAACGACGAGGCGCGCGTCACGTTGCCCGTCTCGAAGACGGACTTCGGCGTGCCGGCGAACCTTCACGTCATCGGGACGATGAACACCGCGGATCGATCCATCGCCCTGCTCGACACCGCGTTGCGGCGGCGGTTCGTGTTCGAGGAGATGATGCCGGAGCCGTTCCATCCGGACATCCGCAAGGACGTGGACGGCGTCGACTGCCGGAAACTCCTCGCCGCGATGAATCGGCGTATCGCCGTCCTGTTGGACCGGGAGCACCAGATCGGCCACACCTACCTCTTGGGTGTCGACAAACCGGAGGCGCTCGCGAACACGTTCCGGACCCGAATCGTGCCCCTGCTGCAGGAGTACTTCTACGACGACTGGGAGAAGATCCGGGCGGTCCTGAACCAGAACTCGTTCGTGCGGAAGTCGGACCCGCCGGCCGAGCTGGTTCAATTGGATCTGGTGGATGCCGACCGGGCCGTGTACGAGCTACTGCCTGCCCAGGACGGCCGATGGGCCGCCCCGACGGAGTACCGGAAGATCTACGAAACGAAGACGCAGGCGGACGATGACGGTGTGGCCGGGGGCGACTGACCATGCCGGCCGTGAGCGGGCACGACCGACCCGCCGACCTCGGTGACACGAGCGGCCGACACCCACCCGGGCGACCTACGCCACCCGCGAGACAGGCGGCCTCCCTCGCCGATGCCCCAGCGGGGCGTCCTCGCCGCGGCGCGCACCGGAAACTGGTCGTGCGAGAACACGATGCGCTGGTCGGACTCGTTGAGGACGAGCGGCGGGAGCTCGAGAGATTCGCTCTCACGCAACCGACCGGCCCCGAAACCAAGTGGCGGCCCGTCCTGGTGCTCCGGAACGGCCGTCTCCATGCCCAGAACTACGTGGGAACCATCGAGACGCGCCGCGGAACGATAATCGAGGTCCTTCCGAAGATCGACCTCACAAGCGTCGGAAACGAGTCGAGAGAGGCCACCGCACACCCCGCAGGCGGACGGAGCGGCTCGGCCGATTCCCCGACCGGCCGGCACGAAGACACCCGCAGGGTCTTCCTGACCATGCTGCGAGACTGGCGCGGTCTCGGGCAGGCGCAGCTCGAGGCCGCCGCCATCCGTTCGGTCTGCCGCTTCGACATGCTCGAAGCCTTCGTCCACCTGTTCCTGACGAGCGTCATCCTGCTGACCCGCCGAGGACTCGCTCGGGCGTACCGAACGCGAGAGGCGAATATCCCATGCCTGCGCGGGCGCATCCTGTTCCCGCCGCACGTTCGCGAGAACCTGGTCGACCGCTCGCGGTTCTACGTCGGCTACGACGAGTTCACCGCGGACCGACCCGCCAACCGTCTGATCCACCTCGCGTTGCGGCGGCTGACGCATGCCGTGCGTCATCCCGCGAACCGACAGCGGGTCCACCAGTTGCGCATCCTCTTCTCCGATGTGCCCCCATCCACGAACCCGGACGACGACTGGGTGCGGCATCGCGTGGACCGCTCGATGCGGCACTACGGCGCCGTGATGCCCTGGGTCCGGTTGTTCCTGTTCGGCCACGGTCTCGCCACCCTCGCCGGCCCGCACGTCAATCGCGCGCTGCTCTTTCCCATGGAGGAGGTGTTCGAGGACTTCGTCACCGCCGCCGTCCGCCGACACCAGCGGCGCTTCGCGGTGCGCGCCCAGGGGCCGCTGCGGCCTCTCGCGGTGGATGACGCTGGCGAGGGTGCCTTTCGGCTGAAGCCGGACATCGTCCTGACCGAGCGCGGGCAGGTCCGATTCATCCTGGATGCGAAATGGAAGCGTCTCGACCCCGGCGCGCCAAACCATGGCGTCAGTCAGGACGACGCGTACCAACTCTTCGCCTACGGCAGGAGATACGGCTGCCGGCGGGTGGTCCTGGTCTATCCGAGGACGACGGCGTTCCGCGAGACGATCGTCTTCCGATTCGTCGATGATCACGACCTGGAGATGGCCTGCTTCCCATTCGACGTGGAGGATTCGGCAGCGACCGTGGGCGCGATGATGCGGGAGCTGCCGTGCTGACCGCCGTGGTTCGGCCCGTAGACGCCATCGACGGCGACCCGACGGTGCTCGCGGGGAGCCCGAGCGGCGCCGAGATCGTCAAGCAGCACTGACGCCGCCGGCGCGGTCGTCAGTCTGAACGCTGCTTCCACGCCAACAGGAAAGGCTGCTCCCGCTGCAGCCGGGCGCGGTCCATCCGCAGCAGCAGGCGCTCCTGCTCGGGATCGCGCGGCCGCCTTCCCGGCGCGCGGCCTGGCGGCTCGGCGGCGAGAATCTTCGCCCAGCGCTCGCGTTTGAGCCGCCGCACCTCCGCCTGGAACTCGTCGTAGTCGATCATCGCGGGTGCGCCTCCTGCTCGACCCGCTGCAGGGCGTCGGCCTCTTCGGGGACGTCCTTCGTCCGCGCCCGCAGATAGCCCCAGTCCAAGCGGTGCGCGTACAGCTTCGCGAGCCGCCGGGTCCACCGTCCGTCCTCGTCGCTCTTCCAGTGCACCCAGGCGCGGAGGCGGTCGACGAGCAGATCCTCGACACCGATGATCACCACGCGCAGACCGTCGACTGCGACTTCGGTCCGCGGCGCGTCCTCGCCCGGGAGCCCGGCCGGAGCCGGGGCCTCGAAGAGCAGGTCGAGGTCGGCGTGATGCCACAACCGGCCCTCCTTCTCGAACCCGAGGGCCGCGAACGCGGCGTCCACCTCGGGTGCCGACGGCAGGGCCAGGTCCACGTCGCCGGTGGCGTAGCCTCCGGCGGTGTAGAACTCCACCGCGGCGCCACCGACCAGGATCGGCTCGATGCCCCGGGGCGACAACCAGGCGGTGAGCAGCCCGAGCATGATCAGCCGGCGGCGTCGGGGATCCGGTTCCTCGCGGAGGCGGCCGAGCCTCTCCAGGAGATCACCGTGTTCGGCGCCCATCGCCTTCGAGCGTGCCGTATCGCCGTTCGTGGTCACCGATGTCCCCGACGCGAGTATAGTGGACGCGGGAGGTGACCATGCCCTGCACGCCGCGCCGTTCGACGGCCCTTCGCTTCGTGATGCTCCTCGCGTGGTGCGCGCCCGCGCTCGGCCCGGCCGACGCGCGCGGCCAGCACGGCGCCGTCGACGGCGAGTGGCGGAGCTACGGCGGCGACGCCGGCAGCACCAAGTACTCGCCGCTCGACCAGATCGACGCCGGCAACTTCGGCGACCTCGAGATCGCGTGGCGCTGGCAGTCGGCCGACGGCGCGCTCGATCTCGACGCGCTGCGCGAGCGGGTCCCCCGCATCGGCATCCGGATGTTCCAGGCGACGCCGCTGATGGCGCGAGGCGCCCTCTACATCTCGACGGCTTTGCACCAGGTGGCGGCCATCGATGCCGCGAGCGGCGAGACGCTATGGGTGCACGACCCGCAGGTGTACCTCCGCGGGCGGCCCACCCACTTCTACAACTCGCGCGGGGTCGCGTGGTGGAGCGACGGCGACGACGCCCGCATCTTCTTCGGCACCCACGAGGCGTACCTGATCGCGCTCGACGCCGAGACCGGCGCGCCCGTGCTCGACTTCGGCGACAACGGGCGCGTCGACCTGATGGAGGGCATCCCGCGCGCCGACCGCGGCAACACGAACCGGCGCGGCCGCAACCTGATGGGGGTGGCGTCGCCGCCCGTCGTGGCCCGCGACGTGGTGGTCACGCCGAACGTCATCTCGGACGGGGTCATCGCCAAGGAGGCGCCGCCAGGGTGGATCAAGGGCGTGGACGCGCGCACCGGCGATGTGCGCTGGGTCTTCCGCACCGTGCCGACCGGCGACGACTTCGGCGCCGACACCTGGGGCAACGAGTCGTGGCGCTACTCGGGCAACACCAACGTGTGGCCGCCGATGAGCGCCGACGAGGAGCTGGGCTACGTGTACCTGCCGACGGGCACGCCGACCGGCGACTACTACGGCGGCCACCGGCCCGGCGACAACCTGTTCGCGGAGAGCGTGGTCGCCCTCGACATCGAGACCGGCCAGCGGATGTGGCACTTCCAGGCGGTGCACCACGGGGTCTGGGACTATGACTTCCCCGCCGCCCCGAGCCTCGTCGACATCGCCGTCGAGGGCCGCCCCGAACCCGTCAGGGCGATCGCGCAGGTGAGCAAGCAGGGGTTCACCTACGTCTTCGACCGGGTGACGGGCGAGCCGGTGTGGCCCATCGAGGAGCGGCCGGTCGAGACCGACAGCGACATGGAGGGCGAGGTGCTGTCGTCCACCCAGCCGTTCCCGACGAAGCCGCCCCCGTTCGAGTACCAGGGAGTGAGCATCGACGACCTCATCGACTTCACGCCCGAGATCCGGGCCATGGCCGTCGAGGCGGTGCGCAACTTCCGGCTCGGGCCGCTCTTCTCGCCCCCGACCCTGAGCCACGACGGCGGCCTGCAGGGGACCATTCAGCGCCCCCACGTCGGGGGCGGCGCGGGCTGGGCGGGCTCGGGGGTCGACCCCGAGACGGGGCTGCTCTACGTGCCGTCGGTCAACCGGTTCTCGGTCATCAAGTACTACACGCCGGACCCCGCCGAGGGCGGCAACCTCCGCTACACCATGCGGGGGCTCGCGGCCGGCGTCCAGCCGCGGATGCCGAACGGCCTGCCCCTGCTGAAGCCGCCCTACTCGCGGATGACGGCGATAGACCTGACGCGGGGCGAGCACGCGTGGATGCAGCCCAACGGCGACGGCGACCGCGTGCGCCGGCATCCGGCCCTGCGCGACCTCGACCTGCCGCCCCTCGGGGGCGACGGCCGCGGCGGCGTGGTGATCACGAAGACGCTGGTGGTCAGCGGGCTGAACGCGGGCGGGAGCGACGACGGCCCCCGGCTCGTGGCGCGCGACAAGGCGAGCGGCGCCATCGTCGGCTCGGTCGACCTGCCGGGCGGCCCCATCGGCACGCCGATGACCTACCTGCACGAGGGGCGGCAGTACATCGCCCTGACGGTGGGCGGCGACGTGCCGGAGCTGGTGGCGCTGGCCCTGCCCGAATAGCCGCCAAGACCTCTGGCGCCGCGGCGCGCGCCGCGCGCCGCGTGCCGCGCTGGGGGGAGCCGGGCGTCTCTGCCGAACCGTTGCTGGCGGGCTTCCGCCTGACGTGCGACAAAGTGTGGTGAGCGCTGTCCGTTGGGCAGGGCGCGGCGGAGGAAGGCCGGGCGCACCCCGGGGGGTCCGTTGCGCGAGCCTTCTCAACTCTTGCGGTTCCGCCGCGTGGTCGCGGCGGCAGCCCCCGATGTCGGCCGGCTGTCGGCCGCATGAGAACCGCGGCCCCGCACAAGCCCCTGGGGGCGCTATGATCAGGTTGTGCACTACGGGTGTCCCGCCGGAAGACCACTGCGGCGGGATTCGTTTTCCAGGGGTCGCCGCACGAAGCGGCTTTGCCGGGCCATGATGACGGTGGGAGACTCGCCTCGATGAAGATCACACGTATCGGAACGCTTTGCCTGATGCTCGCGCTGGGAGCGGCTTCGACCGCATCGGCGCAGCCACTGCCCGACGTGGACGGGCTCGGTCCCCAGGTCGGCGACGTCGTGCCGTCCTTCTCGCTCCCCGACCAGACCGGCACGGCGCGGGACCTCGACTCGCTGATGGGGCCGGCCGGGCTGATGCTGGTGTTCAGCCGCTCGGCCGACTGGTGACCGTACTGCAAGACGCAGCTCGTGGAGCTGCAAAGCCGTCATGACGAGCTCCAGGACCAGGGCCTCGGCGTCGCCGTCGTCACCTACGACCCGGTCGCGACCCTCGCCGGCTTCGCGGACGCCCGCGGCGTCGAGATTCCGCTGCTTTCCGACGAGGGCTCGGCGACCATCCGGGAATACGGCCTCCTGAACCACGAGATGGACCCGGCCCGCGCGCCTGACGAGCGGCGCGAGATGATGCGCCGGCTCTACGGCATCCCCTATCCCGGCACGTTCATGCTGGACACGGCGGGCCGCGTGACCGCGCGCTTCTTCGAGGCGGCGTACCAGGAGCGCTCCACGGTGTCGAGCATCGCCGTCCGCCTCGGGGACGCGATGCCCGGGGCCCCGGACAGGGCCGCGACCCGCGTCGACACCGACCACCTCGAGGCCCTCGTCTGGGCCACCGACGACGTGGTCGCGCCGGGCAACCGCCTGTCGTTCGTGGTCGACGTGACCCCGAAGACCGACATGCACGTCTACGCGCCCGGCGACCATTCCTATCAGGTGATCCGCCTGCGCCTGACCGCGCCCGACTTCCTGCGGAGCCACGAGGTGACCTACCCGGCCTCGGGGATGTACCACTTCGAGCCCCTCGACGAGACGGTCGCGGTCTACGAGCAGCCGTTCCGGCTCGTGCAGGACGTGACCATCCCGATGCGCCGCGACATCGACGCGCTCGCCTCGGAGCCCGATGCGACCCTGCGGGTCGAGGGGATGCTGGAGTACCAGGCGTGCGACCACGAGATCTGCTACCTGCCGGCGGAGGCGCCGCTGAGCTGGGAGCTCGCGTGGCGCCCGCTGGTGCGGGACTGACGGCACGCGGCCGAGCCCGCGTTGCGCCGAGAGCGACGCGGCGCCCGGCCGACGGGATCTGCACGCCCCCGCGCGACGGCGTGGCTCCTGCATCGCGCAGAGAGCGGACGAAGCGCTCGGCCGACAGGGCGCGACGGCGCGAGCCTGCGGGCCACGTGCGGCCCACGACAACCTGAGCGGGCGACGGCACCCTGATGGCGAAACGCCCGCGTGGGCGCGGAGCGAGAATCAGGGCTGCTCCTCGATGCGGTACAGGTGCGTGTCGCTGCGCAGGAACAGCGCCCCGTCGGAGACCGCCATCGAGGCCAGCGCCGAGCCGTCGAGCCGGTTCCGGGCCAGCACGTTGAACTCGGCGCCCGGCTCGAGCACCGTCGTCACGCCCCGCTCGTTCTGGAAGTAGATGCGCCCCCCCGCGAACACCGGCGACGCCGAGTGGTTGCCGCCGAGCCGCTCCTGCCAGTGGATCTCGCCGGTGAGCGCGTCGACGCAGGTCGCGATGCCGAAGTCGGAGACCATGTAGAGCTCGTCGCCGACGAGAATCGGCGACGGGGTCAGCGGCGCCCCGCGCCGCAGTTGCCACGCCACGTGCGACCGGGTCACGTCGCCGGCGCCGTCGGCGCGCACCGCCAGCAGCGTCGGCTGCTGGAAGCCGGTCGACAGGTACACGAGCCCGTGGCCGTAGACCGGCCGCGGCACGTTCGAGAAGCCCCGGGGATAGACCACCTCCCAGATCTCCCGCCCCGACGTCGGATCGTGCCCCGAGGTCCGGAACGCGCTGACGTTGACGATCTGCTCGCGGCCGTCGACGTCGATGACGATGGGCGTCGAGTAGGCCTGCGACACCGGATCGGGCCGGACCGAGCGCCAGCGCTCGTCGCCGGTGCGGGCGTCGACGGCCACGAGGTAGGCGACGTCGTAGCCGTCGATGCTGACGATCAGGTTGCCGTCGTGGAGGATGGGCGACCCCCCGTTGCCGTGCTGCGAGATGTAGGGAAAGCGCGTGCGCCACAGTATCTCGCCCGCGGTGCTGACGGCGGCGGTTCCCGTGGCCCCGAAGTGGACGTAGACCCGCTCCCCCCCGGGGTCGAGGACCGGCGTCGGCGAGGCGAGGCTGTTCTTGGGGTTGAGGGGATAGACCTCACTGCTGTCGAAGACCTCCACGTCGAGGGCGGGGTCTCCCGTCTCGGCGTCGAAGGCGAGCAGCCGGAGCGAGCTGCCTTCGTCCGGGTCGATCAGTGCGGTCGTGAGCCAGAGCCGCCCGTCCCCCACCACCGGCGACGACCACCCGAGGCCCGGCACCGGCGTCTTCCAGGTGACGTTCTCGGTCTCGCTCCACGTGAGCGGGACCGTCGCGTCCGGCGCATGCCCCTGCCCCGTCGGCCCGCGGAACTGCGGCCAGTCGCTCGCCCGCGCGGCGGCAGCGCCGGCCAGCACGGCCACCACCGCGCACGCCGCACCCGCCGCGAGTCTCCGGATCCCGGCATCGTGGATGATCATCGCCTGTACTCCCACCGCGCATTGTATCCGGCCCTGTTCGCGGGACCTCTACAAAGGTCACAGTTGACACAGGGTCGTCCGGGCACGCGGGCTGCACAGCCGACGCCGGCGCGGGCAGGGCTCCCGGGGTCCGGGGTGCGCGGGCGGCCACTCGACAATCAGACGGAGACACCACCAAGCGGCCGCGCACGGATCGGCTGTGCGATAATGGGCACAGGTGCATGACCCCCTTCATCCCCTCCCCGAAAGCCCGTACCCGATACGCCGGCACGCCGGCCGCGCCGACCCCGACCGCGGCCCAGGACTTCCCCGGCTGCGACGCCGTCTCGCTGCCGACCTGGGAAGACGTGTGGGCCTACGACCGACGCATCGAATACTGGTCGCGCGAGTCGGGAACAGCCTGGGTGATGCGCGACGCCGGCCCCGTCCACGAGAATGCCCCGAACCTGCTGAGCGAGCTGCTGACCCGCCTCGGTCAGGAGCGCGGATCGCGCTTCCTGTTGGCCGGGGCCGTCTACCTGATGGAGCGGGACGCGGACGGCAGGCCGCGGCAGGTGCTCGTGGGCGACCAGACCGTCTACCTGGACCGAAAGGTCTGGCGGCCGCGCGACCCCGCCATCGTGCTGGGGGTGGACCCGCTGCCCGACGTGATTCTCGAAGTGGATCACACCACCGACATCCGGCGCAACAAGCTGCCGGTGTACGAGGCTTGGGGTTTCCCCGAAGTGTGGGTGGACACCCCCGACGAGCCGTCGCCGAACCGCCCCCGGGGCGTGCGGCCGGGCCTGACGATCTACGTGCTCGACGCGGGCCGCTTCCGCAAGGTCGACGAGAGCCGCGCGTTCCCCACGTGGACGGCCGCGCAGATACACGCTTCGCTGAACGAGCCGCGCCTCGGGCCGCGGACGCTGGCCGACCTGACGCGGGTGGGCCGGCGGCTCGGCGAGAGCGAGGGCACCACCCCCGACGACGACCCCCAGCTCGGCCGCCACCGCCGGCAGGCCCGCGCCGAAGGCATCGCGCAGGGGCGCGCCGAAGGCATCGCGCAGGCCCGCGCCGAGGGCATCGCCCGCGAACGCACCCTCCTCCACCGGCTGGTGGCGCAGAAGTTCGGTCCCGGCACCGCGGCGCAGACGGCCGAGGCCCTCGCCCGCATCGAAGACCCCCGCCGCCTCACCGAGGCCTTCGATCTCATCACCGCCTGCGACGACGCCGACGACCTGCTCTCCCGCCTGTCGGGCTTGCCTGCGGGGGCGGAAACCGAGACCGCGCTCTGACGCCGACGCGCAGTCCCAACCGCCGTCCATGCTGGACGGCGCCGAAGTACCGCGTTCTGACGCGGACGCGCAGGGCTCTGCCGTCAGGTCGGGGCGGCGGCGTTGCGTGGGAGAGAGTCACCGCCGGACAGGAACCGACCGCACTGGCGACCAGCCGAGCCCCCGATAGGGGCCACTTTCAAGTGAACTTTGGTCGTTTTAACTTGCCTTTTGCGCGGATTTTCCGCAACAATGGCGGCTATGAACGACCAGACCGATTCGCCGCCGGCCGCGAACGCGCTCCTGTCGTTCACGGCCCGGAACGTGCGTTCGTACTGGGAAGAGGTGAACCTCTCGCTCCTCGGAACTCGGTTGTCCGAGGCGGACGTCGTCCGAGAGCTGAACATCGCCGGGCCCCCCGCCCCCGTGAGCGTGCTGCCGGTTGCCGGCATCTTCGGCGCCAACGCCTCCGGGAAGTCGACGATACTCCGCGCCATGGCGGACATGCGTGCGATCGTGCTGAGCTCGTTTCGGCGCGGAGATCGGGAAAGCAGGCTGCCCAGACACTCGTTCCTCCTCCACAGCGAGGCCCCTGAACGCCCGTCCCGTTTCGCGGTCGACCTGATCCTGAACGGGGTACGGTGGCAGTACGGGTTCGACATCGACGACCATCGAGTGCTCGACGAGTACGCCTATCACTTTCCCAAGGGGCGGCAGGCGCTGGCGTTTCGCCGTAACCGGGACGGCGGGGAACCGAGTTTCGGTCCTGCGTTTCGCTCCTTCGGCCGCGCGCTTGCACGCCTCGTCCGGAAGAACGCCCTCGTCCTGTCGGTGGCCGGGGCGCTGGAAGGCGGGTCCGGCGAAGAGCGTCCGGACAGCGCCAACCTGCTCGGCCCGCTGTTCACCTGGTTCCGCACCAATCTCCTGCTGATGGAGTCCGGGAACGGACTGGAGCGTGTCGCCTACACGGCCGATCGCCTGCAGCACCCCGAGCAGCGCGCAATGATCCTCGACCTCCTGCAGGCGGCCGACCTGGGCATCACCGACATCGAGCGGGTTGAACCGGATCCGGAAATCGCCGAACGGATCGAGCGGGCGCTGCGCGTCCTCCATGGACTCGAGGAGGAGTCCGGGACGAGAAAGGGGAAGCAGTTCCGCGCGTTGTCCAGTGACCTCGTGCGCCTGCACCACACGGGTACCGAGGGCCCCACCCCCATCGAGGCGGTGCACGAATCGCAGGGAACGCGAGCGTGGATCAGCATGCTCGGCCCCCTGCTGGACACGCTACGCACCGGATCGACGGTCCTGGTGGACGAGCTCGACGGAAGTCTTCACCCCCACCTCGTACGAGAGTTCATCCGGCTCTTTCAGAGCCGCGGTACCAACCCCTCGTGTGCGCAACTCATCTTCAACGCCCACGATCCGACGATTCTCGGGGACAGCGGCCGACGCTCCCTCGGTCGGGACCAAGTCTGGCTCACCGAGAAGAAGGCCGACGGCGCGACAACCCTCTACTCGATGGCCGAGTTCCGGCCGAAGCGCGACGAAGCTCTGGCAAAACGCTACCTCCAGGGCCGCTACGGAGGCATCCCCGTGCTGGACCCCGCGGAGTTCCGGGAGGCCGCGGATCCGAACCGATCATGACGCAACCCTCCGGTCGGCGACCGCGCCGCCGCAGCCAGCCGCGGGAACAGCGCCGAGTGATCCCTGACCATGCTTGCTCACATTCGTTGGCGTCAGGAGATCCCGGTGCTCGGCGGCGTGCCGCATGGCGCGCAAGCGGGCCGTTGCCGCACGTCCGATGACCGCAGGAGACCGAGATGACCACACGCCGCATCGCGATCGACGTTCCGGAGAAGGTGCTGTTGGCCGAAAAGACCGACGAACGGGCATTCGCCAAGGAACTTCGCATGCTCGCCGCCGTGAAGCTCTACGAGCTCGGCCGCCTGTCGTCCGGGCGGGCCGCCGAGCTCGCCGGAATGGCCCGCGTCGAGTTCATCCTGTCGCTCGGTCGCTACCGTGTCTTCCCGCTGGATGCGGAGCTGGACGATCTGGAACAGCGGCATGGCTGAGATCGTCAGCGACACGTCGCCGCTGCTCTATCTCTACCGCATTGAGGCCCTGAGCTGGCTTCCGGCGCTCGGTGGCGAAGTCCGGATTCCCAAGGCCGTGGAACTGGAGTTGCAGGAGGGGCGCAGGCGAGGATACGACGTTCCCGATCCGGCCCGCTACGACTGGCTGCGAATCGTCGATCCCGGCGCCATACCATCCGAGTGGCTGACGCTGGACCTGGGTCGTGGCGAGCTCGCGGTGCTGGCCTTGGCGCTGGAACGTCCGGAATGCACCGTCCTTCTGGATGACAGGCAGGCGCGTCGCATTGCCGCGAGTGCCGGTCTGGAGGTGCGGGGTACGCTCGGAGTTCTCATCGAGGCGAAGGCTCGTGGCTTGACGGATCGCATCGAGCCGTTCGTCGATCGACTGGAGAACGCGGGCATGTGGATGACGGACGCCATACGAGACCGCGTCCTGGCACTCGCTGGCGAAGAACGCACCGAGACCTGATCCGCCCGTCGAACGCGGGCATGTGGATGACGGACGCCATACGAGACCGCGTCCTGGCACTCGCCGGCGAAGAACGCACCGAGACCTGATCCGCCCGTCGAAACCGGCGTTGCACCGAGCCCGGCGGCGCTCGCCGCCACCGATCTCGAGGTCGGCCTGCGTAGCCGCTGCGCCGCCACCCCGCGGGGGGGCGAGACGAGAATCAGGGCTGCCCGATCCGGAGCGGGCAGGGAACCGGGATAGATCGAGCGTCCGTTCGTCGGTACACTCTTCACCGGTGATCGATCTCCGCTACCCGCATGTCGTAGCACGAGCCCGGCCGATCGACGAGGTACCGCCGCATGGTCGCTTCGCTGCGTGAGTCCGAGGATCGCGTGTCCATCGACCGGGCGTTGCGCGACAACGAGGCGGGCGAGACGGTGCCGGGCGACGTCGTGCACGCCATCCTGGACGGTGAGCCGCCCCTGTGCGCGTGGCGGCGGCACCGCCGGTTGACGCTCGGCGGGTTGGCTGCGAGAGTAGACGTCACGAAGGGGTACCTGTCGCAGATCGAGAACGGCCGGAAGTCCGGTACGCTGGATCTCTTCCGCCGGCTGGCGGCCGCCCTAGGCGTGACCCTGGACGACCTGGCGGGCTGGCGGGACGCGGACGACGACGGTTCCTGACGCGAACCGGGAGGTCAGCCGTGAGCGGGGCGCGGGCCACGCGTCCATCGACCTAGCGCTCGACGATTTCGATGACGATTACCTGGAGCAGGCGTCGACCACGAGGTGTCCGTGGTGCGGCGTCGGGCGAGACTTGGCAATCCTGACTGTCCGGCGAGACGACGATGGAAACACGATCTTCGAGACATGACATTCCGATCACGCTGACCTGCACACTGGTGCTTCCCGCGATCGCGGCGGTCCTCGTGGCCATGGCCCCGGCGGCGCACGCCCAGGACGTGGAGTGGCGATCGTACGGCTCGGACGCCGCCGGCACCAAGTACTCGCCGCTCGACCAGATCGACGCCGAGACGGTCGGCGACCTCGAGATCGCCTGGCGGCAGTCGGTGCTGCCCGACGCGATGCGGGAGGGGCGCGAGGACTTCACGCCGTCGATCGCCTCGCAGAACACCCCGCTGATGGCCGGCGGGCGGCTCTACATCAGCTCGGCCCTCGGCACCGTCGCGGCCCTCGACGCGAAGACGGGCGAAGTGCTGTGGTTCGACACGCCCCCCGACCGGGACGGCGAGCCGTTCACCCGCGTGCGCCAGACCCGCGGGGTCGCCTACTGGGAGGACTCGGAGAGCGACGACGCCCGCGTGCTCGCGGTCGTGGGCTCCCACCTCGTGGCCCTGAACGCCGGCACCGGCGAGCGCTACCCCGACTTCGGCGACGGCGGCGAGGTGGACCTGACGCAGGGGTTCGACGAGCCGGTGGAGACGTTCAGTTGGGGCTCGCCGCCGCTGGTCGTGGGCGACGTCGTGGTCATCGGCTCGGCCATGAGCGACGTCACCAATCCCAACATGCCGGCGATGAAGGAGATGCCGCCGGGCGACGTGCGCGGCTTCGACGTGAGGACCGGCGAGCAGATCTGGATATTCCACACCATCCCGCAGGACGGCGAGTTCGGCAACGAGACCTGGCTGACCGCCATCGACGAGGACCGGCCGTCGTGGGAGTACAGCGGCAACACCAACATGTGGGCGTGGCCGAGCGCGGACGAGGAGCTCGGCCTGGTGTACGTGCCCCTGTCCACCCCGACCAACGACTACTACGGCGGCTACCGCCCCGGCGACAACCTGTTCGCCGAGAGCATCGTGTGCCTCGACGCCCGCACCGGCGAGCGCGTCTGGCACTTCCAGGCGGTGCACCACGGCATCTGGGACTACGACTTCGCCGCCGCCCCCAACGTGCTCGACCTCGAGGTCGAGGGCCGCGACGAGCCGGTGAAGGCGGTGGCCGCGGTGAGCAAGCAGGCGTTCACCTACGTCTTCAACCGGGTGACGGGCGAGCCGATCTGGCCCATCGAGGAGCGACCGGTGCCGCCCGGCGACGTGCCCGGCGAGTGGTACGCGCCGACCCAGCCGTTCCCCACGAAGCCGCCGCCGTTCGACCAGCAGGGAACGACGGTCGACGACCTCATCGACTTCACCCCCGAGCTGCGGCAGGACGCGCTGGAGGTCTTTGAGCAGTACGTGACCGGCCCCCTCTTCACCGCGCCGTCGATGGTCGACGACTCGCCGGGGGGCACGAAGGGCACGCTGCAGATGCCCGGCGTGGTGGGCGGCGCCGACTGGGGCGGCTCGGCCGTCGACCCGGAGACGGGCATCCTCTACGTGCCGTCGGTCCACAGCGAGTCGGTCATCGGCATCGTGCCGTCCGAGCATCCCCGCTCGGACATGCGGCTCGTGGTCGAGACGCTGGCGCCGCTCCAGGGCCCCAACGAGCTGCCGATCTTCAAGCCGCCGTACGGCCGCCTCGTCGCCATCGACCTGAAGAAGGGCGAGATCCTCTGGTCGAAGGCCAACGGCGACGGGCCGCGCGACCACCCGATGCTGCAGGACCTCGACCTGCCGCCCCTCGGCCAGCCGGGGCGGGTGTCGCCCCTGGTGACGAAGTCGCTCGTCTTCCTCGGCGAGGGCGGCAACGCCGGCGTCGTGGTGCTGCAGCCGATCTGGGGCGGGGCCGGGGGCAAGATGTTCCGCGCCTACGACAAGCTGACCGGCGACGTGGTCTGGGAGATGGAGCTGCCCGGGGGCACGACGGCGGCGCCGATGACCTACATGGTCGACGGCCGGCAGTACATCGTCGTCACCGTGGGCTGGGAGGACATGCCGAGCGAGTACGTGGCCCTGGCCCTGCCGGAGTGAGCGGTTCGTGGCAGCCCGGCACTTCGCGGGGCCGCGGGCCTGCGAGGCGCCGGCGGGCGGACGACTGCCCGTGCCGGACCAGTCGCAACGAGGGTGCATACTGAGGGGCCTAGGTAAACCGAGGGGCGACGAAATCGGGCAGGGACGCACCGCCGGTCGAATACCGCGGAGCCGTCTGCCACCGGTTGCCGGAACCCGCAGGAGGCGAAGGAGGCCAGTCCCATGCCAAGAGGGGTTTTCGGGCGGCGCGGGGAGTTCGGGTGGCAAGGGATGGTCGGAGCGGCGATCTGTCTGGCCGTATCGGCCGTCGCGGCGAGCGCCCAGGACCACGTAGAACACGACCCCGCCGACATCGAGTACGGCCTCGCCGTGTACCTCGCAGAATGCGCGAGCTGCCACGGCGAGGCCGGGGACGCGGTCGCCGGCGTCGACCTTCGCAGCGGGCAACTGCGCCGCGGGGCGACCGACCGGGACCTGATCGGGGTCATCCGGAACGGCATTCCCGGCACCGGCATGCTGGCGTTCGAGCTCGACGCCGCGGAGATGGCCGGCATCGTCGCCTACCTGCGGAACATGACCTACGAGGCCGACGCCGTGACCCTGGGCGACGCGGCGCGGGGCCGCG
Organism: Vicinamibacterales bacterium; assembly: GCA_965261285.1. Classification (GTDB taxonomy): domain Bacteria; phylum Acidobacteriota; class Vicinamibacteria; order Vicinamibacterales; family UBA8438; genus JAJEEA01. The sequence continues at coordinate 3,532,250 of OZ253457.1, forward strand.
CGATCTTCGAGGGCCGGGGCGCGTGCCTCGACTGCCACCGCGTGGGGGGCCGGGGCCCCCGGGCGGCGACGGACCTCACCGCGGTGGGCGCCGGCCGGGCACCGAGCGCCCTGCGGCGGTCGCTGCTCGACCCGACGGGCACCATGCGGCCCATCGACCGCCCCGTCGAGCTGGTGACGGCAGACGGCGAGCGGGTCACTGGCCGACGGCTCAACGAAGACACCTATACGGTGCAGATCCTCGACGACGACGCACGGCTGCGGTCGTTCGACAAGGCCGACCTGCGCGAGCTCCGGGTCCTCACGGCGTCGCCCATGCCGGCCTACGGCGACCGGCTCGACGCGGACGAGCTGGCCGACCTGCTGGCGTATCTCGTGTCCCTGAAAGGCTGAGGCGGACGATGCGAACCAACCAGACGATGCGGCGGATCGGACTCGCGGTGCTCGTCGGCGCACTGGCCGCCGGCTCGGCGGCGGCGCAGGTGCCGTTCGAGCGCCTCCGCGACGCGGCGCAGGCGCCGGCCGACTGGCTGACCTATTCCGGCACCTACTCGAGCCAGCGCTACAGCGAGCTCGACGACGTGACCCCGGCCAACGTCGAGGATCTGCAGCTCCAGTGGGTCTACCAGACGCCCGTCTTCGGCCCCTGGCAGGCCACGCCGCTGGTCGTCGACGGCGTCATGTACCTGACGCAGCGCCCCAACGACGTGGTCGCCCTCGACGCCCGGACGGGGCGCGTGTTCTGGGTGTACAGCTATGCGACGCCGCCCGACCACCGCGCCTGCTGCGGCTCGAACAACCGCGGCGTCGCCATCCTCGGCGACCGGCTGTTCATGGCCACCCTCGACGCCCACGTCGTGGCCATCGACGCCGCCACCGGGGCCGAGCTGTGGGACGTGGAGCTGGCCGACAAGGAGCTGGCGTACTCGTTCACCCTCGCGCCCCTCGTCGTCGACGACAAGGTCATCGTGGGCTCGGCCGGGGGCGACCGGGGCATCCGCGGGTTCATCTCTGCGCTCGACGCGGCCACCGGCGAGGAAGTCTGGCGCTTCCACACCATCCCCGGGCCCGGCGAGCCGGGGCACGAGACCTGGGAGCCGTGCCCGCCCAACTCCGAGACCTACTGCGACCCCGAGGCGTGGATGCACGGCGGCGCCGCGGCGTGGCTGACCGGGTCGTACGACCCCGAGCTGAACCTGATGTACTGGGGCCTCGGCAACCCCGGGCCCGACTTCAACCGCGAGCAGCGACCCGGCGACAACCTCTACTCGGACTCGGTGGTCGCCCTCGACGCCGACACCGGCGAGCTCCGCTGGCACTTCCAGTTCACGCCCAACGACCCCTACGACTACGACTCGGTGCAGATACCGGTGCTCGCCGACTTCGAGCGCGGCGGCGTCACCCTGAAGGCGATGCTCTGGGCCAACCGCAACGGCTTCTACTACGTGCTCGACCGGACGACGGGCCGGTTCCTCAACGGGCTGCCGTTCGTGACCGTCAACTGGGCGGAAGGGCTCGACGACAGCGGCCGCCCCGTCGAGACGCCCCAGCCGCCGGGCGCGCCGACCTTCCCCGGCGTGCAGGGCGGAACGAACTGGTACTCGCCGTCCTTCAGCCCCCGCACGGGGCTCTTCTACGTCCCGGCCTGGGAGGACTACGCGTCCGTCTTCGACGCACAGCCGCAGGAGTACGAGCCGGGGCGCTCGTTCATCGGCGGGCGCCCCCGGACGGCGGCGCCGGTGCCCGACGCCCCGACGGTGCCGGGCCTGACGCGCGGCCCCATCAACACGTGGACCGACGCGGCGGGGTCCGGCGCGGTGGTGGCCCTCGACGCACTGACCGGCGAGCAGCGGTGGAAGTTCGAGATGACCGACGTCACGAGCAGCGGCATCCTCACCACCGCCTCGGACCTGCTCTTCACCGGGACACGCTCGGGCTACTTCCAGGCCCTCGACGCGCGCACCGGCGACCTCCTCTGGCGGACGAGCCTCGGCGGCCAGATCACCAACGGCCCCATGACCTACGAGGTGGCGGGCCGGCAGTACGTCGCGGTCATCGCCGGGCACTCGCTCTCGACCTTCGCCCTGCGCGACTGAGGCGGGACTCGCGGGAGGGGCGCGGCCGAACGACCTGCGCAGCGTGTTGGGCCGGGATCTGACTGACGGAAAACCACTTCGCCGCCGGCAAGTCAGTTCACCGGACCAGTTCATTGCGCGAGGCGCAGGTTGAGAGCCTGGCGAGGGCAAGCACCACGGCGCGAGAGCCGCAGGCATCGAGGGGGCGGCCGCGCCCGGCAGCAGATGCCGAGAACCACATAGGCATGAATATCTAAAGTGACAATTCGGATTTCATGCATAGCACCGATACGATGCCTCGTCGCGACCATGCGGTCTCGATCAGGAACGACCCGCGGTTCCCCGGCGTCGGCCTCATCGGTGCGCGGCAGATCGGCAAGACGACACTCGCGCGGAGCGTAATCGTAGGCACAGCGGGGACCTGAGGCTGCGCCGTCGCGAAATCCACTGCCATTCCGACGCGGCTGCGGCGGGCCGTCTCAGGATCCCCAAACGACTCACGCGCAGCGCAGAGACCGCTGGCCCTCGGTCCGTGCGCATCCCGGCCGCACCAGCGAGTTCATCGTCCTCATCCGCGAGTCGTCATACCTGCCGCCCCGTCCGGGGACGCGGCCGGCGCCGCCCATATCCGACGCAGCAGGGCTTGAGCGCGAAGGATCGCCGCGCCCACGGGGTGTCAGCGGGGCGATCCGAGTGCTACCATGCGCACGCTGGGAGTTGCTCCATCCCTGCGTCCCGGAGTCTCGAGTCGGTTGGCCGACAGTCCGAACCCCGGGCAGCGAGCGCGATCCGGGACGACCCGGGATCACTCCGGTTCGGCGGGGACAGCATCCGGATTGCCCCTCGCATGCGGAAGGAGGACAACAATGAGGCAGCGCGTACAGTCTCTCCGTACCGCTACCACCGGCGCAGCCTTCGCAGCGGCGCTCCTGCTGGCTTCGGCCGCCGCCGCCCAGGTCGACCTCGGCCGGATCGACGTCGCCGTTCAGGACTCCACCGGCGGTGTGCTGCCGGGTGCGGGGGTGTCGGTGACGGGGCCCGAGAACCGGTCCGACGTCTTCACCGACGCGCAGGGCGGGGCGCGCCTGCTGCGGCTGCCGGTCGGCACCTACGAGCTGCGCATCGCGTTGCCGGGGTTCCGTACCTTCGTGGACACGGGGGTCCAGGTGCGGGCGGCCGCGTCGACCCCGGTGGTGGCGGCGCTGGAGGTGGGCGGCATCGACGAGACGGTGACCGTCTCCGGCACCGCCCCCATCATCGACCCGCGCCGCCAGAGCACCGACACGCACATCACGGTGGAGGAGCTGCAGGAGATTCCCTCCGCCCGCGACCCGTGGGTGCTGCTGCAGACCATTCCCGGCGTCGTCGTCGACCGCGTCAACGTCGGCGGGGCCGAGTCGGGCCAGCAGTCGCTCTACATGGCCAAGGGGGCGAGCGCCGGCGAGAACACCTGGACCCTCGACGGCGTCGTGGTCACCGACATGGCGTCGCTCTCGTCGCCCACGTACTGGGACTTCGACCAGTTCCAGGAGGTGCGCATCAACACCGGCGGGGCCGACGTGAGGAACCAGACGCCGGGCGCGGCGGTGGACGTGGTGCTCAAGAGCGGCACCAACCAGCTCAGCGGCAGCACCCGCGGCTACTTCGCCAACGAGGGGCTGCAGCGCAACAACCTCTCGCCCGCCCTGGCCGAGGCCATCGGCGGGGAGACCAGGAAGGGCAACCGGATGGAGCAGTACGCCGACTACGGCTTCGAGCTCGGCGGCCCGATCATCCGGGACCGGCTGTGGGGCTGGGGCTCGCTCGGCGAGACCGACATCCGGCTGCGCACCCTCATCGACACGCCCGACCGCACCACCCTGACCAACCGGGCCTTCAAGGTGCAGGGGCAGGTGACCGACGGCCTGCGCGTCGGCCTCAACCACTTCAACGGGGCCAAGATCAAGCTGGGGCGGAACGCGGGGCCGACGCGGCCCGACGAGACGACCTGGAACCAGGGGGGCAGCGGCGCGGGCCTGTTCACGGGGACGGCCAACTGGGTGGGCAACGACAACCTCGTCGTGACCGCCAAGGCGACGCACTTCAACTGGGGCTTCTTCCTGACCCCGCGCGGCGGCCTCGACCGGGACGTCTACCGCGACGTCAACCGCGTCTACCACAACTCGTTCGCCGACTTCCGCTCGTGGCGGCCGCAGTCGGTGGCGGACGTCGACGCCAACTACTTCCGCGGCGACCACGAGCTGCGGTTCGGCGTGAACTGGCGGAGGAACCTGCAGCAGGAGGAGTTCATCTGGCCCGGCTCGGGGACGCTCTCGCTCCATCAGGCGAGCTATCCCGAAGACAACCTGATGTTGGCCATCGTCTACGGGGACGAGGTGCTGAACGCCGAGGGCCGCTACCTGAGCCTCTACGCCAGCGATCGGATAACGCTGGATCGCCTGACCGTCGACGTCGGCGTCCGCTTCGATCGATCGACCTCGTCGCTGCTCGAGGCGCAGCGCCGGGCGAACCCGCTGATCCCGGACCTGCTGCCGGCCCTGACGTCTCCGGCCCTGACGAACACGCACGTGTTCGACATCGTGGCGCCGCGCATCGGCGTCAGCTACGCCCTCGGGGCGGAGGCGGACACGCTCGTGCGGGCCAGCTACGGGCAGTTCGCCTCGCAGTTGCCGGTGGGCGCGGCCGGGCTCCTGGCCGGTCCGGTCAGCTCTTCCGCGGCCTACTTCCTCGCCGTCGACGCGAACGGCGACGGGGTGACGCAGGCCGACGAGCTGGGGCCGATGCTGTTCGCGGACGGCTTCGACCCCGACGCCCCCGCGTCGACCGCCAGCGTCAACCAGGTGGCGTCCGACCTGTCGTCGCCGAGGACCCACGAGCTCATCTTCGGCCTCGACCGCGAGCTGCCGATCCCGAACTCGGCCCTCACGACGTCGGTGACGTGGCGCCGCTTCACCAATTTCACGTGGACCCCGCTGATCGGGCTCACCTCGGCCGACTACGGCGTGGTCGACACCCTCACGGCGACGCTGCCCGCGGCGGGCGGGAGCGGGACGGTCAGCCAGGACGTCTACGCGCCGCTGCCGGGCGTCGTGCTGCCGGCCGGTGGCGGCGTGGAGGAGCGCAACCGCGACGGCTACCACCAGAGCTACTGGGGCTGGGAGACGAGCTTCATCAAGCGGCTGGCCAACCGCTGGCAGGCCCGCATCGGCTATTCCTTCAACGATCACCGCGAGTACTTCTCGGACCCGGCGGCGGCCATCGTCGATCCGACGCCGTCGCCCACCAGCCCCAGGCGTGACGGGGGCCTGGTCATCACCAGCACGACCGGCAGCGGAAAGACCGACATCTTCTTCGTGAGCCCCCGGTTCCAGCTCGTCGCCAACGGGCTCTACGAGGGGCCGTTCGGCATCAACATCGCCGGCAGCCTGCTGCTCAGGCAGGGTTACGGGCAGCCCTACTACCAGGAGATCCAGGCCCACGAACGGGACGCGGCGGCGTTCAAGGACGTGCTCCTCGCGCCCGACGTCGGGGCGTTCCGGCTGCCCGCCACCAGGAGCTTCGACGTGCGCATCGGCAAGGAGTTCCGGGGCGACGGCTTCAGGATGAACGTGGACCTCGACTGGTTCAACATCCTGAACGCCGGCACCATCCTCAGGCGCCAGTACGACATGGCCACCGCCGAGGGTCCCACGGGGCCCGGCCAGACGCTCGAGATCATGAACCCGAGCCTGCTGCGCTTCGGATTCCGCCTCGGGTTCTAGCGCGACGCCGTCGAACACCCGACGGCTTCGGGCGCAGAGATCTCACGGCAGAAAACAGGCAGTTGACAGCCTCGCCGGACAAGTGCTAGCCCAAGTTTAACAACTTGACCCGCCATTCCGCGGATTTCGGGCGTATTTTGGGCAATGCCTGTCTGTAAGTTGTTGATTCTAAAGAATCGGGGTTCGGGGAAACTGAATGTAGTGCCATAATTTGGTAATCAAGGTTGAAATAGGTGCCGCGACCGCGTATCGTGGCCCCATGTTCGTCCGGCGCACCCAAACCCGACGCACCGGGGCCGGAAAGCCCTACTTCTCCCATCGACTCGTCCACGCAGAGCGCATCGGAAACACCGTCCGCCAGCGCACCCTCCTCAACCTCGGCCGCCACTTCGATATCCCCAACACGGAATGGCCGCGGTTGTGCGCACGCGTCGAGGACATCCTGAACGGCCAGGCGCAGGTTCTCGCCGATGGCCCGCCCGACGTCGAGGAGGAAGCCCAGCGCATCGCCGCCCAGTTGCTCGCCCGCGGGGCGGGCGGGCCGTCCAACCGCCCGGCGGACGTGCAGCCGGTCGACGTGAGTTCGTTGCGCTTGGTTCGCCCCCGCAGCGTCGGCGTGGAGCAGGTCGGCCTGTGGGCGTTGGAGAAACTGGGCCTGCCGGCCCTGCTCGCCGACCTCGGCGTCAACGGCGCGTTGCGCGCCGCGGCCGCCGGCGCCATCATCGGGCGCCTGGCCCAGCCGGCCTCCGAGCGGGCGACGCACCGCTGGTTGCAGCACCGCAGCGGTCTCGGCGAGTTGCTCGGCACCGACTTCGAGACCACCAGCGCGATGCAGCTCTACCGCGCCTCGGACGCCTTGGTGAAGCATCGCCAGGCGATCGAGGAGCGCCTGTTCGACCGGGCGATGGGGCTGTTCGACCTGCAGCCGACGGTGACCCTCTACGACCTGACCAACACGTACTTCGAAGGCGAGGCGGGCCAGCAGCCGCAGGCGCAGCGCGGGCACTCGAAGGAGAAGCGCACCGACTGCCCCTTGCTGACCCTGGGCTTGGTGCTCGACGCCAGCGGCTTCGTGCGCCGCTCGCAGGTCTTCGCCGGCAACGTCAGGGAACAACAAACGCTGGCCGGCATGCTCGGGGCGCTTCAGGCGCCCCAGGACGCCCTCGTGGTGATGGACCGCGGCGTCGCCACCGAGGCCTGCGTGACGTGGCTGCGCGACAACGGCTACCGCTACCTCGTCGTCAGCCGGGAACGCCACCGGCAGTTCGACGCCGAGGCCGCCGTGTCGGTCCGCACGCGGTCCGACCAGACCGTGCATCTGCACAAGACGGTCTCGACCGACCCCGACGAAGTGCGGCTGTACTGCTTCTCGGAGGAGCGCGCCAACAAGGAACGGGCCATCGTCGACCGTTTCGGCACGCGCTTCGAGGCCGCCCTCGCCAAGCTCAACGACGGACTCTCGCGACCGCGCGCCCACAAGCGCCTCGACCAGGTCTGGCAGCGCATCGGGCGCCTGAAGTCCCGGCACACCCGCGTCGCCGCCCACTACCAGATCGACGTCACCGCCGACGAGACCGGCGAGCGGGCCGCCGCCGTCACCTGGACCCGCCGCCCCAAGGACGGCTCGATGCTCACCCATCCGGGCATCTACTGCCTGCGCAGCAGCGAGACCGACTGGGACGAAGAGACCCTGTGGCGCACCTACACGACGCTCACCGACGTGGAAGCGGTCTTCCGCTCTCTCAAGTCCGAGCTCGGCCTGCGCCCCATCCACCATCACAAGCCCCGGCGGGCCGAAGGCCACCTGTTCATCACCGTCGTCGCCTATCAGCTCGCCCAGGTCATCCGCACCCGGCTGCGCACTCATGGTGAGCACGCCAGTTGGAGCACGCTACGCCGCATCCTGGAGGGCCAGCAGCGCGTCACCGCGACGTTCCGGCGTCCCGACGGGCGCACGCTGCACGTCCGCACGGCCACCCAACCCGAGCCCGAACAGCGGGCCATCTACGACGCGCTCGGCGTCGACTCGCATCCGGGAGGCGTCCGCAAGACGACCATCTGAGGGTCCCCCTTCACGACTTTGCGCACGTTTGTAGTGCCACTCCAGTATTTTCGTCAGCGTAAACTGCTGATTCTGCAATAGCTTAGTGAAAGGGCTGTTAAACTTGGGCTAGTTTTTCAGCATATGCTGATTTTTTAGCATAACTCGCGGATTCAAACGCACGGCGCCCGGCGGGTGCCGAGAACGGACCACGGATGACGGACGCCAGGCAGTTGAGCCGACGGGAGCGGCAGATCATGGACATCGTCTATCGGCGCGGACAGGCCACGGCGGCCGACATCGGGAACGACATGCCCGATCCGCCGAGCTACTCCGCGATCCGGTCCCTGCTGCGGATCCTGACGGAGAAGGGCCACCTGCGGCACGAGCAGCAGGGGCGGCGCTACGTGTTCCGGCCGGTCGTCGCGGCGGACCGGGCGCGGCGCTCGGCCCTCGAGCAGGTCGTCCACACCTTCTTCGGCGGCTCCACCTCCGACGCCGTCGCCACCCTGCTCGACATGCCGTCGTCGCAGCTCAGCAAGAGCGAGCGAGCCCGGTTGGCCGCGCTGGTCGAGCAGGCACGAAAGGAAGGCCGGTAGCCATGGTGCCGTTGCAGACGTTCACCTTCCTGACCGACCCGGCCTGGCTGGCGGACGCAGCCGTCAGGAGTGCGGCGCTGCTCGCCGGCGCCGGCCTGCTGGCCGCCGGGGCGCGCCGGGCGTCCCCGGCCGCGCGACACCTGATCTGGGCGGTCGCTCTCGCGGCCTCGCTGGCCCTGCCGGCAGCCTCCGGACGGGTTCCCTCGATCACGGTGGCGGTGCCCGAGTCGCTGATGCCGTTGGTTGCGCGGCCGACATCGCCGATCGAGCCGGCGGCGGCGATCGGTGCCCGCCGCACACCGCCGTCGCCACCTTCACCGGAGCTTCCCGAAGCCACCGCGACGACACGCGTGCCACCAACTGGACCAGCGATCCGGTCGACGACCCCGTCGCCTGTCCCCCTCCCGACGCCGCCGCTCGACTGGCCAGCCGCGCTGCTGCTGCTCTGGACCGCCGGCGCGCTGCTCGTGGTGCTGCGGTTCGCGGTCGGGCTCGGAACGGCGTGGTGGATGTCACGGACGGCCACGGCAATCGACGATCCGAGCTGGCGGCACCTCGCACACGATCTGTCCGATCGACTCGGCCTGGTCCGAACCGTCCGGTTGCTGCGAAGCGGGCGCGCGAGCGTGCCGATGACATGGGGCTGGTGGCGACCGGTCGTCCTGCTGCCGGCCGACGCGGACGACTGGCCGGTCGAGTGCCGCACGGCGGTGCTGGCCCACGAGCTGGCGCACGTCCAGCGCCACGACTGCGCCATCCAGGCGGTGGCGCAGCTCGCGTGCGCGGTCTACTGGTTCAATCCGCTCGTCTGGCTGGCCGCCCGGCGCCTGCGGGTCGAGCGCGAGCGCGCCTGCGACGACCGGGTACTGGCGATGGGCATGCGCCCGTCGAACTACGCGACGCATTTGCTCGACATTGCAGGTTCACAACCGATGGAATGGGCCGCGGCGGCCACCATGGCCATGGCGCGGCGCTCGGAGCTGGAGGGACGACTCATGGCCATTCTCGATCCGGAAGCACGCCGTGCGACCCCGCGCGCGGTGCGGATGTTCACGGTGTCGACGGTCGTGGTCCTCGCTCTCGCCCTGGCCGCGCTCGAGCCTTCTGGGCGCGCGCCGCAGTCTGACAGCGCGGATGACCCCGCCGGGCCGGTGTCCGGCTCGACGGGGGCCGGGCAGGACCCGGTTGCCGACGACGAGGACGCGGAGAACCGGGAGCCGAGCGAGCGCGTCATCCAGGCATTCATCTCGGCGCTGGACGATCCCGCGGCCTCCGTCAGACGGCAGGCCGCCCGGGCGCTCGGCCGGGTACGTGACGAGCGGACGCTCGACGCGCTGGCGAACGCCCTCGATTCGGACAGCGACGCGGACGTTCGATCGGCCGCGGCCTGGGCACTCGGCCGGGCCCGCCGATCGGAAGCCTCGGCGGAGCTCGTGGGCGGGCTGGCGGGTGCGCTCGACGACGCCGACGCCGAGGTGCGGCAACAGACGGCCTGGGCCCTCGGCAACCTCCGGCGCCGCGAAGCGGTCCAGCCGCTGGTCGGCGCGCTGCGCGACACCGATCCGGACGTCCAGGAGCAGGCCGCCTGGGCGCTCGGCAATATCCGGGACCCCGCCGCGATCGACGGGCTTCGCGATGCGCTCGGGAACGCGGGCGACGGAGCGCGTCGGCAGGCAGCCTGGGCCCTCGGAACGATCCGCGAAGCGGGAGCGGTCGGCGCCCTGGTGGATGCGCTGGACGACGAGGACCCGGACGTGCAGGAGCAGGCGGCCTGGGCCCTGGGGAACATCCGCGACGCCTCGGCGGTCGACGGCCTCGTCGCCGCCCTGCGTTCGGCCGCCGACGACGCACGGCAGCAGGCGGCCTGGGCCCTGGGGAGGATTCGGGCGGAGCGCGCGGTCGACGGGTTGATCGCCGCGTTGCGCGACACCGACGGCGATGTCCAGCAGCAAGCCGCCTGGGCGCTCGGCACCATCCGCGATGCCCGGGCCGTCGACGGCCTGATCCAGGCGCTGGGCGGCGCGGGGGACGATGCGCGCGAGCAGGCGGCGTGGGCGCTCGGCCGGCTGCGGGACTCGCGGGCCATCGACGGCCTCGTCACCGCGCTCACCGACGACGAAGAGGACGTGCGCGAGCAGGCGGCGTGGGCATTGGGCCGGATCCGCGATGCCCGGGCCACGGACGCGCTCGTGGACGCGCTCGACGATGCCGACGCCGATGTGCGTCAGTTGATCATCGAGGCGTTGGGCCGCTCAGGCGGATCGAACCCCAATCCCAACCCGAACCCCAATCCCAACCCGAACCCCAATCCCAACCCGAACCCCAATCCGCGGGACGACGCCGTCGCCGAGCAGTCCGACGCGCGGGTCCAGGGGCTTCACTGAGGATCGGCCGAACCGACGGTGGCGGCGTGAGCCGCCCTCAAAAGTGCTGGTTTTTCAGCATTTCACGTCCCACGCTACGGAGGCACAGCATGGCTTTCAACATCTCGCAAGTGCTCGTCGCAACGCTGGCTACCCTGGGGATCGCGGGCGGTCTCCACGCACAGCCCACGATCGCGCTGGACACCCTCGGCGTGTCGCTCCCGGCGAAGCCGCGCATCCACGCCGAGGCGCTGTACGCCGCCGACGCCGTCACCCGGGCCGGCGCGGCGTGCGAGCTCGGACGTCTGCACGACGCGGCCGAGCCGGTCATTCCCCTGTTGGTGGCGCTGCTCGGCGACACGACGGCGACGCCGCTGGTCGAGTGCCGCATCCGACCGTGGGCCGGGCGTTCGATCTCGATCGACCAGCTCGACGATCGACAGTGGCCGCCGACGTCGCCGGGCGAGGAGGCCGCCCGCGCGCTCGCCCGAATCGGCCGGGCGGCCCTGTCGCCGACGCTGGCCGCCCTGAACAATCCGGCCTGGGGCGTCCGGATGAACGCGGCACGTGTGCTCGGCCTCCTCGACGACGACCGCGCGGTGGAGCCGCTCGGCCGAGCGTTGACCGATGTCGACGCCAGGGTCCGAGAGCAGGCGGCCGGCGCGTTGGGACGACTCGAGGATGCACGGGCCGCAGACGGGCTGATCCGCGCCCTCGACGACGACGCCCCCGAGGTCCGCCGCGCCGCGGCGTGGGCCTTGGGACGCCTCGACGATTCTCGCGCGGTCACGCCCCTGGTGAACACCCTGGACGACGCCGACCCGTCGGTCCGGGAACAGGCCGCCTGGGCCCTCGGCCGGATCGAGGATGGGCGCGCCGTTCCCGGCCTCATCGAGGGGCTGGCCGACGCGGCGGCCGACGTGCGGGAGCAGATCGCCTGGGCGCTCGGGCGCCTGGAGGATCGACGGGCCGCCGCCGCGCTCGGACGCGTCCTGACACGGCCCGACCCGGACGGCAGCGTACGGGAGCAGGCCGCCTGGGCGCTCGGGCGAATCGAAGGACGCGCCGGCATCCCCGCCCTGGCCGCGGCACTCACCCAACGGGATCCGGACCCCGACGTGCGAGAGCAGGCCGCCTGGGCGCTGGGACGCATCGAGCACGCGGATGGACTGCCCGGGCTCTTCGCCGGCCTGCGGGACCCGGACGGGGACGTGCGGGAGCAGGCGGCCTGGGCGCTCGGCCGGATCGAAGACGAAGGCGCCGTCGACGACCTGGTCGCGACCCTGACCCGGCCTGACCCCGATGCCGACGTGCGGGAGCAGGCGGCCTGGGCGCTCGGCCGGATCGAGAGTCGGACCGCGACCCGGGGGCTGATCGCCGGACTCGCCGACGACGACCCCGAGGTGCGCGAGCAGATCGTCTGGGCGCTCGGCCGCATCCGCGACCCTGACGCCACCGATGCCCTGATCGACGCGATGCGCGACAGCAACCGGGACGTGCGCGAGATGGCAATCCGGGCGCTGGCCCGGCTGGAGGGCTCCGGTGGTCCGAACCCGAATCCCAACCCCAATCCGAACCCCAACCCCAATCCGAGCCCCAATCCACCCTGGGATTGAGAAGTGCAAACCGCCGCGCCCCTGTCCGCTCGCTCCGCTCGGGCCCAGTCGACCTCGCTACGGGAGAAGGTCGACGGCGACCAGCGTGTCGGTGTTCCTCGCGTAGAGGCGGCCGTCGGCGAGGGCCGGATACGCGCGCACGACGCCCGGCAGGATGCGGGCCCGGGCGAGCGGCCGGAGCGCCTCGGGGGTCGCCTCGGCCAGCATCAGCTCGCCGCTCTCGCGCAGGACCACGAGGAGGTCGCCGGCGACGGTGACGGTGCCGGCGCCGAAGCGGTCCTCGCTCCAGCGGACGGCGCCCGTGCGCAGGTCGACGGCGCGCAGGCTGGGGCTGTACTCCTGGCGGCCGTGGTAGCCGTAGAGGACGCCGTCATGGATCACGGCGGTGGCGTAGTGGTTGGTCATGCTGTCGTCGCCGGACCACTCCTCGGCCAGGGTCCCGCCGTCGACCCGCAGCAGGGCGGCCCCGGTGCCGTAGCTGGCGGAGATGAACACGCGGTCGCCGACGACGAGGGGCGTGGCCGCGTTCACCGACGCCCCGAGGCGCGAGCGCCACCGGTTCTCGAACCGGACCTCGCCCGAGGCGGGGTCGAGCCCGACGAGCCCGGTGCGGGTGAAGACGAGGGCGAGCCGCCGCCCGCCGAAGGTGCCGACGGCCGGGGACGAGTAGCTCGCCTCGTGGGTGGTCGCGGTCCACAGCTCGTCGCCGGTGGCGGCGTCGAACGCCACGATGCCGCCGCGGCGGCCGCCGACGTTGGCGATGACCCGCCCGTCCTCGACGAGGGGCGAGCCGGCGGCCCCGAAGAACCCCTTGCGCACGCCGTAGCGGGCGTGGGTGTCGACCTGCCAGACGCCGGCCCCGGTCTCGAGGTCGACGGCGTGGAGCTGGCCCTGCGCGCCGAAGGTGTACACCCGGCCGTCGTGCACGACCGGGACCGACCGCGGCCCCTCGTCGAACCCGAAGTCGTCGCGGTAGCTGGTCGCGTAGTCGTAGCGCCAGACGGTGTCGCCGGTCCCGGCGTCGAGGGCCTCGACGACCTCGCGCGCCCCGAGGCGGTGGAACAGGATGACGCGGCCACCCGCCACCGCGGGACCCGCGAAGCCCGCCCCCACCGGCCTCGACCACAACTGCGTCGGGCCGCCGCCCGGCCAGCTCTCCGCCAGCGGCGGACCGATGTAGCGGCCGTCCCGCCCCGGCCCGAGAAACTGCGGCCAGTCCTGCGCGGCCGCGTGGGTCCCCGCCGCCGCCACGACGATCAGGGCGAGGGCGCTCCGCCGCATCCGGCACCGTCTCCGTGTCACGGTCTGTCGTGATTGCATCTCGGCATGATTCTACGATGGTCGCGGGCCGGATCGCAGGCCCCTCGCCCCGCCCCCGCCCGCGCCGGGGTGCGGGGGCACCTCGATTCGCTGCAATCGCCAGGCACGCGGAAGCGCTGTCCGACGGCATGCTAGCATGGCGTCATGCTGTCGCCTTCGCGGAGCACACGAGGATGAAACGCACCCAGATCCAGCTCGACGACGCCATCTACGATGCGGTTCGACGCCGGGCCTTCGAGCAGGGCCGGTCGATGGCGGCGGTCGTGCGCGAGGCGCTCTCCGAGGCGTTCGGCGCACCGGCGTCGAAGCCGTTCCGGACCATCGACGACTTCACGTTCGTCGGCATGGGCACCGATGCGAATCCACCCCCCGACGTCCCGGTGTCGGTCGACCACGACAGGTGGTACGCCGAGGCCGTGGCCAGCCGGTGGGAAGGGTCCGACGAGCAGGAGGGGTCGTGATCTTCGTGGATACCTCGGCCATCCTGGCGCTGGCGAGCCACCGCGACCTCCGGCATCACGAGGCACGGCGCTCGTTCGCCGAGCTGCTGCGGACCGGGCGCCGGCTGATCACCCACAGCTACGTTCTCGCGGAATCGATGGCGTTGCTGCACCGCCGCCTCGGGCGGAAGACGGCCATTGCTTTCGCGGCGGAGGCGCGCGCGTTCGAGGTCGAGTGGGTCGACCAGGCACTGCACGACAGCGCGGTCGACGCGCTCCGGGACGCGCACCGCGGCGTCGGCCTCGTCGACCAGGTGAGCTTCCTCGTGATGCGCCGACGCGGCGTCGACTCGGCGTTCGCGTTCGACCGCGACTTCGAGACGGCCGGCTTCCGGCTGTTCCGGGCCTGACTCCCTCCACGTCACCCGGACCCGCCGGGCCGTGGTATAACGGTCCGGTCGGGCGGCCGGGCATGGCCACGGGAAGCCGGCCCGGACTCGGAGGCACGCACACGGCGGAGGATCGCAGATGAGACTCGCGCGGCGCCGTCTCCCGGCGGGAATCGCCCTGTTGCTCGCGGTCGGGCTGGTGGCCACCCTCGCGGCGGGCGCGGGCGCCCAGCGGTTCTTCGGCGAGGGCAACATGCCCCCCCGCTACCCCCCGTCGTCGATGCCGGATCGCGACTTCGCGTTCTGCAAGCTGATGTACCGCAGCGTCCGCTACGAGGCGCTGGGCATGGGCTGGATCACCGACTATCCGTACGCGGGCATCAACCTGATGTTCCGGTTCTCGGACCTGACGACGGCCCAGGTGAGCCGCGACCGGCGGGGCGAGCCGAACCACTGGGTGGTCTCGCTCACCGACCGCGAGCTGTTCAACTGCCCCTTCATCATGGCCGCCGACGCCGGCACCATCGGGCTGAGCGGGTCGGAGATCACCCAGCTCCGGAACTACCTGCTCAAGGGCGGGTTCCTCTGGGTCGACGACTTCTGGGGTACCGCCGCGTGGCAGCACTGGCAGTCGGAGATCAGCCGGGTGCTGCCGCCGGCCGAGTACCCGATCCGCGACCTGCCCCTCGACCACCCGGTGTTCCGCGCGCTGATGTACGTCGAGGAAGTGCCGCAGATAACCGCCATCCAGTTCTGGTGGCGCAGCGGCGGCACCACGTCGGAGCGCGGTCGCGACAGCGAAACGGCCCATCTGCGCGCGATCACCGACGAGCACGGCCGCATCCTCGTGCTGATGTCGCACAACACCGACGTCGCCGACGCCTGGGAGCGCGAGGGCGAGGACCCGCGGTACTTCCGGCAGTTCTCGCCCAACGGCTACGGGCTCGGCATCAACGTCCTGCTCTACGCGATGAGCCACTAGCAGCCCGTGTTGGTGAAAGGTCGCCGCGACTTCGGTCGTCTTCTACCGATATGTCGCCGGTTCGGCGTCGGATTCGGTTCCAGGACAGTCCAACGGGAACACCAGGAGCTAGCACCGTGACACGGAGCAACCCAGGCCCCCGCCGCCTCGCCGCACTCGTCCTCTCGCTGGTCATGCTGGCCGCCCTCGCGCCCCCGGCCGGCGCCCAGGACTCGGCCGGCGTCCGCATGGTCCCGCCGGAGGGCGACGGCGCCCGCTGGTGGTCGCGCTGGCGGGGCCCGTCGGGGCAGGGCGTGGTCGAGGGCACGGGCTACCCCGACCGCTGGTCGGACACCGAGAACGTCCTCTGGAAGGTCCCCGTGCCCGGCCGGGGCCATTCCTCGCCCATCGTGTGGGAGGACCGCATCTTCCTGACCACGTCGCGCGACCGGGGCCGGCGGGTCTCGATTCTGAGCTTCCGCCGGTCCGACGGCATGCTGCTGTGGCAGGCCGACGCCCCGAACGGCCCCGGCGAGCGCACCCACGGCAAGAACAGCCCGGCGTCGGCGACGGTGACCACCGACGGCGAGCGGGTGTACGCCTCGTTCGGCAGCCGCGGGCTGCTCGCCGTCGACTTCGACGGCAACATCCTCTGGCACCGCGAGCTGGGCCGCATCGACAACTACCACGGCCCCGCCGGTTCGCCGCTGCTCTACCGCGACAGCATCATCATCTACCAGGACCAGAACCGGGACGCGTTCGTCATCGCCCTCGACGCGCGCACCGGCGAGACGCGGTGGCGGACGCCGCGGGCGGCGCGGGTCGGCTGGGGCACCCCCATCGCCATCAGCGTCGGCGACCACGACGAGCTGATCGTGAGCAGCCAGCGGTTCGTCCAGTCCTACAACCCCTCGACCGGCGAGGAGCTGTGGCGCTGCGAGGGCATGCTGCGCGAGGTCATCCCCACCCCCGCGGTCGGGCACGGCCTGATCTACTGCGCCTCGGGCCGGGCGGGGCCGACGCTGGCCATCCGGCCGGGGGGACGCGGCGACGTCACCCGCACCCACGTCGAGTGGAGCATCACCCGCGGCTCGCCGTTCGTGCCGTCGCCGACCGTCTACGGCGACTACCTGTACCAGATCAACGACATGTCGAGCATCCTCACCTGCCTCAACGCGCGGACCGGCGAGACGGTGTGGCAGGAGCGCCTCGGCCGCCCGCGGCGCGAGGGCATCTCGGCGTCGCCCATCGTCGTCGACGACAAGCTGTTCGTCACCAACGACGAGGGCCAGACCTTCGTGCTGAAGACGGGTCCGGAGTTCGAGATCCTGCACGTCAACGACATCGGGGCCCCCACCCTCGCCTCGCCGGCCCTGGTCGACGGCATCTGGTACATCCGGACCGCGGACGAGCTGTTCGCCATCGGGAGCTGACCCGGGCCGGAGGAGATCGAACGGCTCGTCCGATCGCGGCAGCGCCAGCCATCGACGGCGGGACGTCTGCCGCCCGGCATCCGGCCGACGCGCGCGGAGTCTGCGTGGTTCCACCGTGCGGGACCGTGCGGACCGTGCGGACCCGTCGCGCTCCGATTGCTGCTATACTCGATAGCTCATCGTTCTGCTGAAGCCGACAGTCAGCGGAGTCGACCCCGAAGACATCTCGGGGACGTCGATGCTCCAGCGGCTCCGGCAGGGCGTATCCCTCCTCGGCGGCCTCCTACAAGAATGTAGATTCGGGCGGACGAGCGCGGACAGCGGTGTCGATCGAGCGTCTCCCGTCATCGCGAACCGCCGCCTTTCCAAGCGGGCGGCGGGGAGTCCGGAAAGTGGCACGACGTTTGCTTGGAGCATGCAATCGGGAGACGCGCCGTTCCGTTCGATTCGACCCGGCAACCCTGAACCCCGGAGACACCGATGACCGCAGCACGCAACGACTTCCTCCTCGAAGAGCACGGCCCCCTGCGCCCCCGGTCGGCCGCCGGCCGCCTCGACGCCCCGGCTGGCAACGGCGCCTGGAGCGACTTCCCGTGGGCCGACCGCGATGCGTCGGCCACCGCGCAGCGGCGCCAGACCGCCGTCTGGATCGAGGAGATCCTGGCCGACCTCGATCCGGAAGGCTGACGCCCCGGATCTCACCCGCCCGACGGCGCCGGCCTCGGGCTCCACCCGCGCAACAAGACCCGGGATCCGGCGGCGGCGCCGCCCCGGACCGGGCAGCGGAGACGCAAGACATGAAGCCGTTTGTCGTCAACTCGCACCGTCGCCTCGTGTTCCCGTCCAACTTCTTCCCCGCACCGGACTTCTCGTCCATCGACACCGTCGACGATCTCGCCGCCATCGTGCGCCGCGACTTCGAGGTCAAGGCGCCGACCGGTTCCGAGATCCGGGAACGCGCGGAGTCGGGCGCGTACGCCAACCGGTACGAGCTGCTGCGCGATCTCGGGCTGCACATGTTCTGGATGAACCGCTACGTCATCACGATGTACGAGAAGCGGCCGACACGGTGGCGCGACGTGCCCCGGCGACGCGACGACATCTTCCTCCCGGCCCTGACGCCCTGGGAGGACGGCGAGCGCAAGGTCGCGGCCGTCGAGTCGTGCTACCGGCAGCTCCCCGCGGCGTGGGCGCCCGAGGTCGAGCACGAGCTGTTCCGGATGCTGTTCGACGTGTTCCGTCACAAGCGGCACCATGCCACCGACCTGCCGGCCATCAAGCCGACGGTCGCCGAGGCCGTCGCCACCGGCTCCCAGCTCGTGTACCGCCTGGGCGCGTTCGAGCCCGACTATCCGCGGTTCAGCCTGAACGAGATCATCGACTGCCACGAGAGCGTGCCCGAGCTCGAGGCCCTGCGCCGCTGGACCATGACCCTGCACAACCAGTACCCCTGGGACCGCTCGGACACCCGGCTGACCCCGGTGGGGGCCCTCAAGCCCGACGACGTGGTGGTCTTCTACCAGCCCCGCACCGCGGACGTGCTCGACTTCATCCGGCGCGTGAAGAACGGCGCGCCGCGGCGGCCGCGCACTCCCCCCGCCGCCCCGCCGCGGCAGCCCCTCGCTCCCCTCGCCCCCGTGCAGGTGCGGTCGCAGTTCGCGGTGCAGCCCCGCATCGAGTCGCTCGCGGTCCGCCGGGGCGAGATCCTCTGCACCAACGACGACATCATCCGCAACTCGGCCTCGAACTGGTCGCCCATGAGCGCGGCCGAGATCGCGGCCAAGACCGGCATCGAGAGCCGCTGCTACACCGAGGGCGGCCTGGAGCACCTCGCCCTCGACGCCGCCACGAGCGCGCTCGAACGGGCCGGCCGGTCGGCGGAGGAGATGGGCGCGGTCCTCTTCTGCACCTGCACCAACACCCGCCTGCTGCCGTCGGCCGCGACGTGGCTCTCGGGACAGCTCGGGATGTTCCAGACCCACACGTCGGTCGACCTCGTCGCGGCCTGCGCCGGCTTCCCCTACGGCCTCGTCGACGCCGTGCGCATCCTGCAGGAGGTCCGGCGCCCCATCCTGCTGGTCTGCGCCGAGAAGTTCTCCGACAAGGTGGGCAGCGTGCGCACGTCGCGCATGATCTTCGGCGACGGGGCCGCCGCCCTCGTCGTGGCCCCGGCCCCGGACGGCGCGGCCGGGGACGTGGACGTGCTGCAGACCTACGCCAGCGGCCCCGAGAGCCAGGTGAACTCGATCATCTGGCCGAACGTCGAGTTCGGCTGCGACATCACCGTCTACGGGCCCGAGGTCAAGGCGCTGGTGAAGCGCTATCTCGAGCAGATGATCGGCGAGCTTCAGGCCCTGCCCCATCCCGACGGCGAGCCCGGAAGCCTCGTCGACGCCGTCGAGCTGATCATCCCGCACCAGGCGAACAAGCGGATGGTCATCGACCTCGCGGAGCAGGCGGGCATCGGCCGCGACCGGATGTACTTCAACATCGCCAGGGTCGGCAACACCTCGGCCGCCAGCATTCCCCTGGCGATCCACGACGCGGTGCGCGAAGGCGTGCTCTCGACGCCGACGCGGGTCTTCACGCCGGGCTTCGGGGCCGGGGCCGTCGCCGGCTACGCGGTGCTGCGCGTCGACCCCGCCGTCGTCGCGCCGGAGCGGACGGGACCGCCGCTGGCCAGGGACACCGGCCCGTTGCCGGCGCCGCCCCACACGTCGTCGTCCGCCGACGTCGAGGCCGCGTTCGGCGGCTGACTCCGGCCCGGAGGCCCTCGACGGCCGTGTTACCCTTCGGGCCGGTTCGCGGGGTCGCGGGGTCGGCGGACGGGCGCCAGCGCCCGGCGCCGCGCCGGGAGCCAGCAAGGCCCGACGGGGCGTGACGACCGCGGCCGCCGGGCCGGGTCCATCGGGAGCCCGGCCGGTCACCGGCGCCGGGCAGGGTCACTGGACGCCGGGCCGCGTCACCGGGAACGTCGTCCCGCTGCAGGACGCTTCGCCGGCCGACTTGCGGCGGGCTCTCTGCCAGGGAGTGCGTGGAGGAACGAAGGATGTTCACAGGAAAGGTCGCCGTCGTCACCGGGGGTTGCCGCGGCATCGGGGCCGCCATCACCCGGAATCTCGCCGAGGCCGGCGCCCACGTCGCGGCCGGCTACAACCGGGGGACGGAGGCGGCCGAGGGCCTCGCGGCCGGCCTGCGGGCCGAGGGCCGCTCGGTGTCGCTGCACCAGGGCAACGTGGCCGAGCCCGAGGCCTGCTCGCGCGTGGTGCAGGAGGTGCTGGACCGGCACGGGCGCATCGACTTCCTCGTCAACAACGCGGGCATCAACGTCGACAAGACCGTGCGCAAGATGACCGTCGACGACTGGCACGCGGTGCTCCGGGTGAACCTCTCCGGCGCGTTCTACATGATCAAGGCGGTGCTCAACCACATGACCGAGCGCCAGAGCGGCCGCATCGTCAACATCAGCTCGGTGATCGGCCAGAGCGGCAACATCGGGCAGGCCAACTACGCCGCGTCGAAGTCGGGGCAGTTCGGCTTCACCAAGAGCCTCGCCCTCGAGGTGGCGCGCAAGGGCATCACCGTCAACTGCATCGCCCCCGGGTTCATCGAGACCGAGATGGTCGCCTCGGTCCCCAAGCCGGTCCTCGATCAGGTGATCGGCCGCATCCCGGTGGGCCGCCTCGGGCAGGCCTCGGAGGTCGCGCGCTGCGTGCGGTTCCTCCTCGAGGACGAGGCCGGGTACATCACCGGCGCGGTCCTCACCGTCAACGGCGGCCTGGAGATGTAGCCGCCGTGGTGAAGCCGCGCGTTGCACCGCGCCCGGATGGCGCCGGCGGATCGCCGAGGCGCCCGCCTGACAAGGCGCGACGAGGGAGATTGTCGGGCATGTTCGACCGAGGAGCAACGCAGTCCGGCGGGATGCCCCACCGCTCGAATGCAGCGGGCACCCTCTCCGCGGGCCGGTAGGGCGACTGCCGCATGTCCACCAAGCGATCCGGTCCCGACGCCGGCCTCGGCGAGTTCATCCGCCGCCAGCGCGAGCTGGGCCACCTGTCGGTCCGGCAGCTCGCCGACGTGTGCGGCATCTCCAATGCCTATCTCAGCCAGATCGAGCGCGGCCTGCGCAACCCCAGCAGCTTCGTCCTCAAGGCCCTCGCCGACGGGCTGGAGATGTCGGCCGAGACGCTGTACGCCCAGGCCGGCATCCTCGACCCGTCGGACGGCGAGGCGAGCGACGTCGTCGAGGCGATCCGCCGCGACCCCTACCTGTCGGCGCGCCAGCGCGAGATGCTCGTCGAGATGTACGAGTCGTTCCGCAAGGTGAACGACGCCGCCGAATGACGCCCGCCGGCGGACCGTCGCGCGGCCGCCTCGGAGACCTCCGGAGAATTGCTTGCAAAAGTTACCGCTCCTTGTTACCATTCCGTCCATCGGCGGCCGCGCCCCGCACGCGCGGCGTCGGTACCGCACGCGGACGGCGGCGGAGGCTCGAACCCGCGGTTTCGAAGGAGAATCCCCATGATCAACTGGACCAAGCAGACCGACGACATGCTGCAGGCGTGGACGGACACCCAGAAGAAGCTCTGGAGCGGTTGGGCCGAGGCGACGGAGCAGCAGGCCAGCCAGGCCCAGCTCGCCGAGACCTGGCGGAAGGCCGTCGACACCTGGGAAGAGGCGGTCAAGAACGGCCTCGAGACGCAGAAGGCGGTCATGGGCAGCCTCGCCGACAGCGCGTCGGCCGTCCCCAGCATTCCCAAGGACCTGCTGGACTGGGCCGAGCAGACGCAGGCCCTCGGCAACCGCTGGACCGAAGCCCAGGCCGAGCTGTGGGAGAGCTACTTCGGCATGGTCCGCAAGGCGGTGCCGGTGAAGATGCTCGGCACCATCGACGACGAGAACCAGAAGCTGTTCGCGGCGTGGCAGGAGTCGGTGGAGAAGGTCAGCGCGGCCCAGTCGGCGTGGGCGCAGATGTGGACCGAGCGCGCGGCCAGCGCGGTGCCGAAGGGCACGCGGACCGCGGCGAAGGCGAGACCGGCCGCCAAGAGCGCCGCGTAGGAACCTGCGACGTGGAACGCCGCGGGGCTCCTGGAGGTTGGGCGGGCGCCAGCCGGATCCGGCGGCGGCGTTGGCGGGCCGGGCGCGACCCGGTCGACATCTCCCGGCGAACCGCGGCTCGCGCATTCGCCCCGGTGGCGCGGCCCGTTCCTGACGGAAGGCCAGGGTCGGGCCGCCGCGCGCCCGATCGACGACCACCCCGGCCGGCGCCGGCGAGCCCGGCGCCGTTGGTTCCCGCATAGGAGATGACCGGCATGTCGGTGCAGTCCACCCCCGGCGGCGAGAACGCCTGGTCGGCCTGGCAGACCGAGATCGAGCGCACCATGCAGCGCGTGCGCAACATCGGCGAGCTCGTGGCCGAGTCCAACGAGCCCGCGGTCGGGCAGAGCCCGCGCCGGGAGGTCTGCCGCAAGCACAAGGCGCGCCTCTACCGCTACGAAGGCGAGGCCCGCCACGACACGCCGGTGCTCTTCGTCCCGAACCTCGGCATCAGCCGTCCCACCGTCTTCGACCTGCTCCCCCAGGCCAGCTTCATCGGCTACATGGTGGAGCAGGGGTTCCCGTTCTATCTGCTCGACTGGGGGGTCTTCGGCCCCGAGGACGACCACCTGACGTTCGCCGACTGCGCCACCCGCATCCTGCCCCGCATGGGGCGGAAGCTGCTGGCCGACGCCGACGCGGAGGCCTGCTCCGTGGTGGGCTACTGCATGGGCGCGCCGCTCGCGGTCAGCTTCCTCGGCAGCCACCCCGACTTCCCGGTCCGGAACCTCGTCAACCTCGCCGGCCCCATCGACTTCTCGCACGCGGGCCTGTTCGGCTGCTGGCTCGACCGCCGCTACTTCGACGTCGACAAGCTGGTCGACACGATGGGGCAGATGCCGGCCGAGATGGTGCAGCTCGGCTTCAAGCTGCTGCGGCCCACCATGGACATGAGCACGGGACTCAACCTCTGGTGGAACGCCTGGAACGACCGTTACCTGGAAGGCTACAAGGCCCTCCAGAAGTGGGCCAACGGTTATGTCCCCTTTCCCGGCGAGTTCTTCCGGCAGTGGGTCAAGGACTTCTACCAGGAGAACCGTCTGGCGCAGGGCACCCTGCAACTCAACGGGCGGCCGGTCGACGTGGGCAGCATCACGTGCCCCCTCCTCGTGGTGGGAGCCCGCGACGACAACATCGCCCCGCCCGCGGGGGTCCGGGCCCTCGTCGACCTCGTCGGGAGCCGGGACAAGGACTACAGGGAGCTGCCCGGCGGGCACATCTCGCTGATCGCCGGGCGGAGCGCGTCGCGCGACTGCTGGCCGCACGTGGCGAGCTGGCTGGCGGCGCGCTCGTAGGCACGTGATCGTGGGCATCGGTGCCGCGGCACGGCGCCGATTGCCGGCACGGCCGGGCGAGCGGAGAGCAGACGCCGAGGCGACCGGGTCCCGGCCCGGAGTCCATGCCAAGAAACGGCGCGGACCTCTGCGCACGGCGGTCGGGCTACGAGCGGAGCCGCAGGCGACTACTCGCGGACTGAGGACAGTGGTCGACATGACTTGCCGCCGCACCCGGACACAGCGGCCGCGCCGACGTGTCCGGGCGGGTGGGGCACTGATTTGCCGCCTGCACCCGGACACAGGGCGTGGTCGACTATCCGGGTCCGCCGCGTGGCAAGGTGATTCTCGTCACCGTCCCAAGGGAGCTTCTTGATGGCAGACCCCACTTCGGACCGCGACGACCTGTTCGCGCAGTGGCGCAAGCAGGTAGAGGCGGGCACCGACGCGTGGATCAGGACGGTCAGACAGATGGCGAGCCAGGGGCACGTCCCGCCCCCGCCGGACCCGATGCAGTTCTGGCGCCAGTTCTCGAACCTCGGTCCCATGAACGCGCCCCCGTTCCCCGGGGCGGGACCCGTCGATCCCGAGGTGCTCGCCCAGTGGAAGCGGTTCCTCGACGACTGGATCGGGGCGTGGAGCCGGGCCCTCGAGAAGGCGATGGGAACCGAGGCGTTCGCGGAGGCCCTCGGCAAGACCCTCGACCAGTTCCTGACCATCCAAGGCAAGGCCCGGCAGGCGGCGGAGCGCACCGGCAAGGCCGCGATCGACGCCGTCGGCCTGCCGTCGCGCGAGCAGGTCGTGGGCCTGTCGCGGCAGATGATGGACCTCGAGGATCGGCTCGAGGGGCTCGAGGACAAGATCGAGGGAGTTCGGAACAATCCGCCCATGGACCTCGGAGACCGGCTCGAGACGCTGGAGAACAAGATCGAGGAGCTCGGCAACCGTCCTCGGCCGACGGACCTGGGAGACCGGCTCGAGGCGCTGGAGAACAAGATCGAGGGCCTCCGGGACAGTCCCCGGATGATGGACCTGGGAGACCGGCTCGAGGCGCTGGTGAACCAGATCGAGGGTCTCCGGAACGGTCCGCCCGCCCCGACGCCCGCCACGGGCGACGGCGCAGCGCCGCGGCGGCCTGCCGGCGGGACGGCGACGGCAGGCGGCGGCGCCGCGAAGACGAGCCGCACCATGAACGACGACGGCGCCGCGAGCGCCGGACGCAGCGGCACGACGGCCGGGCGCGTCGCCACGACGGGCAGACGCGGCACGACGAAGCCCGGGGCCGGCGCGGCCAGCACCGGAGCCGGCACCGCGAAGACCGGACGCGGCACCGCGAAGACCGGAGCCGCGAAGGCCGGACGCGGCACCGCGAAGACCGGACGCACTGCGAAGACGGGAAGCGCCGCGAAGACGGGAAGCGCCGCGACGAAGACCGGGCCCGGCGACGCGAGGACGCGGAAGCGTCGGACGTGAGGGGCGGCCGACGCACCACTGCCGTCGGCGCCGCCGTGAGACACCGGTCAGGGTCGGGAGGCCCTCGCTACCTGGGCGGGGGTGACGCGATATGCGGGCGGCGCCGCCGTGAGACACCGGTCAGGGTCGGGAAGGCCGTCGCCACCTGGGCGGGGTGACGCGATATACCGGACGGCGCCGCCGTGAGACACCGATCAGGGTCGGGAAGGCCCTCGCTACCTGGGCGGGGGTGACGCAATATACGGGCGGCGCCGCCGCGAGACCCCGAGGTTGCGGGGCGTGGGCGGCGGCGGGATGCATACGACCATTGCGCCGCGGCCGGTCATCGCCGGCGCGGCCGGAGACGGACGGGACCGATGCGAGGACGCCCCCTGAAAGACCTGGCCGTCGGCGACAACGCGGAGCTGACCCGCGTCGCCACCGCCGGGGACGTGGCCGAGTTCATCGACTCGATCGGCGACCACAACCCCATTCACCGGGACTACGAGTACGCCGCCTCGACCCGCTTCGAGAAGCCCATCGTCCCCGGCATGTGGACGGCCGCCCTGGTCTCGGCCGTGCTGGGCACGCGGCTGCCGGGCCCCGGCTGCGTCTACGTCGGCCAGGAGATCGCGTTCACGCGGCCCGTCTACTTCGGCGACCGCATCACCGCACGGGTGGAGGTCGTGGAGCGCCTGGCCGAGCGGAACCGCGTGCGGCTGAAGACGGTGTGCGTCAACCAGGACGGCCACGAGGTGCTGGTCGGCGAGGCGCTGCTGTCGCCGCCGAAGCAGGCGGTCGCCTACACCCGGCGGGAGACCGGCCCGGCCCGGGTCGCACACTGGGCGCTGCAGCCGACCCTCTGGGCCGCCCACGCCACCGGCGCGTGGGCGCGGCTCGGCACCGCCTGGGTGTCGGCGTGGCACGGAGAGCCGCGCCGAACGGGCCCGAGCCGCGCCGGCGAATCCTGACCGCCTCCCTCGCCACGCCTTGTCGCACGGGCGGCGTTGCCTGCCGGCGTCCCGCCCGGCAGAGCCGTGTACACTGGCGTGCCGATGCCCGACGCCACGTCCGCCCCGATCGAAGACCTGTGCGACCTGACGGCGCGCCGCCTCGCGGAGCTGATCCGCAGCCGGGCGGTATCGGCGCGCGAGGTCATGCAGGCGCATCTCGCTCGTTACGAGCGCATCGACCCCCACGTCAACGCCATCGTCACCTGCGTGGCCGACGCCGCCCTCGACGCGGCCGACGCCGCCGACGCGGCCCTCGCGGCGGGCCGCGAGCCCGGTCTCCTGCACGGCCTCCCCGTCGCGCACAAGGACCTCTTCGTCACCGCGGGCATCCGCACCACGTTCGGCAGCCGCGCCTTCGAGCACCACGTGCCCGACGAGACCGCCCTCATCGTCGAGCGCGAGCGGCAGGCCGGCGCCATCACCGTCGGCAAGACCAACACGCCGGAGCTGGGGGCCGGCTCGCAGACCTTCAACGAGGTGTTCGGGGCGACCCGCAACCCCTGGGACCTGTCGAAGACGTGCGGGGGCAGCAGCGGCGGGGCCGCCGTCGCCCTCGCCGCCGGCATGGTGCCCATCGCCGACGGCAGCGACTTCGGAGGCTCGCTGCGCAACCCCGCCAGCTTCTGCAACGTCGTCGGGTTC
This sequence comes from Vicinamibacterales bacterium, assembly GCA_965261285.1. GTDB lineage: Bacteria > Acidobacteriota > Vicinamibacteria > Vicinamibacterales > UBA8438 > JAJEEA01. The sequence continues at coordinate 3,558,725 of OZ253457.1, forward strand.
CGCCCCTCGTCGGGCCGGGTGCCGCGGTGGCCCAGCGCCGCCCCGTGGTTCTCGTTCCACGTCCACGGGCCGATGGCCCGCACCGTCGGGGACGCCGCCCTGCTCTTCGACGCCGTCGCGGGCCCGGACCCGCGGGCGCCGCTGTCGCTGACGGTGCCGCCCGTCGCGACGCGCGACGCCCTCGGGCGCGACCTCGACGGCGTCCGCATCGGCTGGTCGCCCGACCTCGGTGCCCTCCCGGTGGAGCCCGAGGTGCTGGCCGTGCTCGACGGCGGCCGGGCCGTCCTCGAGGACCTCGGGTGCGTCACCGACGAGAGCGCCCCCGACCTCGACGGCGCCCACGACGTCTTCACGAGCTGGCGGGCCTGGTACTTCGACCTCGCGTTCGGCCCCATCCTCGACCGCCACCCCGGCGTCCTCAAGGACACCGTGGTCTGGAACATCGAGGCCGGCCGCGCCCTCCGGGGCCCCCAGCTCGCCGACGCCGAACGCCGGCGCGCGACCCTTCACCGGCGCCTCCGCGCGTGGTTCGCCCAGCACGACTTCCTGGCGACGACGGTGGCCCAGGTCGCACCGTTCGACGTCGACCAGCCGTACGTGACGGAGATCGCCGGCCAGGCCCTGCCCACCTACCTCGACTGGATGAAGTCGTGCTACCTCGTCAGCGCGACCGGCCTCCCCGCCATCTCCGTGCCCTGCGGGTTCACGCCGGCCGGCCTGCCGGTGGGGCTGCAGATCGTCGGCCGCCCCTGCGACGATCTCGGCGTGCTGCAGGTCGCACACGCCTTCGAGCAGGCCACCGACTGCCGGCGACGCCGGCCGCCGGTCCTGACGGCAGCCTGACCGCGGGCGCGGTCGCCACCTGGTTTCGCCCGCCCGCCAAGACCGGGACCACTCCACCATCGACGCGGCTCTCCGAGCGGGTCGATGACCCGCCGATCGAGGCAGCCCGTCCGCGGAAACCGCATGACTGCGGGATTGACACGGCGACGACGGTGTTACAACGTACGGACAGCGGAGCCTTCGCGACCGGCTTGAGGGGAACGGACGACAGGTCTGGCGACCCGCGCATCGATCGCACACGCCGACGTCGTCCGCGCGCAACGGGAGACGAAACGATGCAAACGCGACTGATACGCGGTTTCGGCGGCATGCCGGCGCTCATGGCCGCGCTGGTCATCATGGCCACCACGGCGCTGTGGCTCGGGGTGGCGGCGACGGCCCAAGGGCCGCTCGACGCCGACGACATCGGCGGGGTCGTGCGGAGCCCGAGCGGGCTCGAGGCGGGGGTGTGGGTGATCGCCGAGACCGACGACTTCGACACCAGGTTCCGCAAGATCGTGGTGACCGACGACGCCGGGCGCTACGTGCTGCCGGATCTGCCCGACGCCGACTACGACGTCTGGGTACGCGGCTACGGCCTCCGCGACTCCGAGCCGGTCGCCGCGCGGCCGGGCGACCCGCTCGACCTCGACGCGATCCTCGCCGCGGACGCGCGCGAGGCGGCGCAGGTCTACCCCGCCAACTACTGGTACTCGCTGGTGGAGGTGCCGGCCGAGGACGAGTTCCCCGGCACCGGCGACGCCGGCAACGGCATCTCGCCGGCCATGCGCCACCAGGCGGCCTGGATCGACGGCCTGAAGCAGGGCTGCCAGCTCTGCCACCAGCTCGGCAACCAGGCGACCCGCGAGGTGCTGAACCCCGGCGACTTCGACTCGACGGAGGCGGCGTGGGCGCACCGGGTGCGCGTGGGCCAGCGGGGCGCCCTGATGGACGGCTACCTGCGCCGCTTCGGGGCCGAGCGCGCCGTCGCGATGTACGCCGACTGGACCGATCGCATCATGGCCGGCGAGGTGCCCCCGGCCCCGCCGCGCCCGCGGGGGCGCGAGCGCAACGTGGTGCTGACCCTGTGGGAGTGGGGCGGCCCGACCGGCTACATCCACGACGAGATCGCGACCGACAAGCGGGACCCGACGGTCAACGCCGGCGGCCCCGTCTACGGCGTGGAGTTCGCCAACGACAAGCTGGTGTGGGTCGACCCGCGCACGAACGAGGCGCGCGAGGTGGTCCTGCCGGTGCGCGACACCCCCGGCGAGGGCGACTTCCGGTCCTACATCGACCGGGAGAACCTGGAGCCCTCCATCTACTGGGGCGACGAGCTCATCTGGAACAACCCGGGGAACCCGCACAACCCGATGATGGACGCGCAGGGGCGGGTGTGGATGACCCACCAGATTCGCGGCCCCGGCAACCCCGCGTGGTGCCGCGAGGGCTCGGACAACCCCTATGCGCAGCACTATCCGCTGAACCGGGCGGCGCGCCACGTCGCCTGGTACGATCCGGCGAGCGAGCACGTCGAGCTCATCGACACCTGCTTCAACACCCACCACCTGCAGTTCGGCTACGAGGACGGCGAGCGCCTGTACCTCAGCTCGGTCGGCCCCGTCATCGGCTGGCTCGACGTCGACGTCTACGAGGAGACCGGCGACGCGCAGGCCGCGCAGGGCTGGTGCCCGATCGTCGTCGACACCAACGGCGACGGCCGCATCACCGAGTGGGTGGGCCGCGCCGGCGACCTCGACCCGGCCCTCGACAAGGAGATGGGCGGCGGGTGGTACGGCATCGTCCCCGACCCGACCGCGGACAGCGTGGTGTGGGCCGCCTCGGGCGGGGTGCCCGGGCAGATCGTGCGCCTCGAGCTGGGCGACGACCCGCCCGAGACGTGCGTCGCCGAGTACTACCAGCCCCCGTTCGACAACCCCGACGCGCCCATCCAGGGGTTCTCGCCGCGGGGCATCGACATCGGCACCGACGGCATCGTGTGGACCGCCCTGTCGGGCAGCGGGCACATGGCCAGCTTCGACCGCAGCCGGTGCGACGTGCTGAACGGGCCCACCGCCACCGGGCAGCACTGCCCCCAGGGCTGGACCCTGCACGCGACCCCGGGTCCCCAGATGAAGGGGGTCACGACCCACGGCAGCGCCGACTTCCACTACTACAACTGGGTCGACCAGCACGACACGCTGGGGCTCGGGCCCAACGTGCCCATCGCCACCGGCAGCACGTCCGACTCGCTGCTCGCGTTCCTCCCCGACGAGGAGGAGTTCGTGATCCTGCGGGTGCCGTACCCGATGGGCTTCTACTCGCGGGGCATGGACGGCCGCATCGACGACCCCGACGCGGGGTGGAAGGGCCGGGCGGTGTGGGCCGACTACGGCACCAACGCGGTGTGGCACTCGGAGGGCGGCAAGGGCACGCAGGGGAACCTGGTGAAGTTCCAGATTCGCCCCGACCCGCTTGCGCACTAGTGAACGACCTGGCCCTCGTCCTCGTCGGCGGGGGCGCCCGCGCCGCCTACCAGGTCGGGTTCCTCGGAGAGTTGATCCGGCGTCACCCGACGGCGCGGTTCCCCATTCTCGTGGGCACGTCGGCCGGCGCCATCAACGCGACCTACCTGGCGGCGCGGGAGGGGTCGCTGGCCGAGGCCATCGGCGACCTCGTCGAGCACTGGCGGCGCCAGCGGGTGGACCGCGTGTTCCGCGTCGACACCGGCTCGCTCGCCGGCCTCGTCGCGCGCTGGGGCGTCCGGCTGCTGTCGGGGGGCGCCACCTTCGCCCCACAGGTGCGGGGACTGCTCGATACCGCGCCCCTCCGCGCCTCCCTGCACGAGCGGCTCAGGCCGAACCACGAGGGCGAGATCGCGGGCATCGCCCGCAACCTCGAGGCGGGCCGGCTGCGGTCGCTCGCCATCTCCACCAGCAGCTACAGCACCGGGCAGTCGGTAATCTGGGTACAGGGCGGCGATCTCGAGGACTGGAACCGCCCCTACCGCCGAGGCCGCCGCGTCGCCATCACCGTCGAGCACGTCATGGCGTCGGCCGCCCTGCCCCTCTTCTTCCCCGCCGTCCGGCTCGACGACGGCTGGCACGGCGACGGCGGCATCCGGATGATGGCCCCCTGCTCGGCTCCCATCCACCTCGGCGCCCGGCGCATCCTCGCCGTCTCGAACCGCCACCGCGCCATCACGCAGGAGGCGAGCCGGCCCGTCATCCACGACTACCCGCCGCCCGCCCAGATCGGCGGGCAGCTCCTCAACGCGATGTTCCTCGACGACCTCGATCACGACGGGCTGACCCTGCAGCGCCTGAACTCGCTGGTCCGGGACCTGCCTCCCCACCGCCGGCAGGGCCTGCATCCCGTCGAGCTCGTGGTCATCCGCCCGTCGGAGGACCTCGGCCGGCTGTCCCTCGAGTTCGAGCCGCAGCTCCCGCGGGCGTTCCGCTACCTGACCCGGGGCCTCGGGTCGCGCGAGACGACGAGCCCCGACCTGCTGAGCCTGCTGATGTTCCAGCCCGACTACATCCACCGGCTGCTGGAGATCGGCGCCGCCGACGCGGTGGCCGCGGGCGGGCGGCTCGCGGCGCTGCTGGCCCCCGAGGCGGCGGTTTCCAGCGATCGAACCGAGTGGCGGACGAGCCGATGAGGCCGGCTGCGCCCTCGGCGGTTTGTCGCCGCCTTCGGCAACAGGTATATAATCGGGATTATATAGACGCTGAGGTCAACGAAATGCTCTCCTTCAAGGTAACGACCGTGGGTGCATCCTCCGGCTTCATTCTCACCAGGGAAGCGATGGCGCGGCTCGGGGTCAGAAGGGGCGACAAGGTCTATCTGACCGAGGCTCCGGGGGGGGGCTATCGTTTGACCCCCTACGACCCGGACTTCGGACGCCAGATGGCGCTCGCCGAGGACATCATGCACGACGACCGCGAAGTGCTGCGGGCGCTGGCCAAGTGAACGCCGCGCCTCCCGATGCCTGGCGCTGGATTGACCTGCGCGTGGTACTGGCGATTCACGACCGTCAGCTCGCCGAGCACGGCGGAGCCGACGGCATTCGCGATCTCGGGACGATCGAGGCCGCACTGGCGCGCCCGAGGAACCGAGCCGCATACGAGGCGGATCCCGACGCAGCAGCGCTGGCGGCGGCCTACGCGTACGGTCTCGCGAAGCACCACGGCTTCGTCGACGGCAACAAGCGTACGGCCTGGGTGGCGGCGCGGTTGTTCCTGGCCGACAACGGGCAGGTTCTGATATTCGATCCCCGGGACGCCATCCGAATCATGAAGGGCGTCGCGAGCGGTCACGTCGGCGAGGTCGAGCTTGCCGACTGGTTTCGCCGAAGACTGAAGCGATAGTGGATCGACGTGCAGCCGGACGAGGAGGCCGCCCGCATGGAACTCGCCGTCCGTGAAGCCAGGGCGCGACTGTCGGAGCTCATCGCAGCCGCGCAGAAGGGCGAGCGGGTCGTGATCACGAAGCGCGGCGTCCCCGCGGTAGAACTCGTGCGCTGCCCACCGCAGGGGGGCTTTGACTGCGAGAAGCTGGAGGAGACGCTCCGAGAGCTCGGCATCGAAGGAGACGGAGAGCGCTGGCCCGAGGAGTTCGACGATCCGGCGTTCAGCCGACGTGTACTCGGTCTCGATCCGGAGGACGGATAGGAACTCGTGCGTTGAAGCTCCTGACACATGACCGGCGACTCGTGGACATCCGCTGACGGTGACGCCGTAGCTTGCCGCTGCCCACAGCACCGCAACCGCTCCCCGCGCCTCGCACCCGCCTGACGCATATCCCCCGCGCACCCGAGCCCGGACTTTCCATTTGACATCCCAATGATGCACTGATACGCTTCATTGGAATGTCAAATACAAAGCCCTCGAAGACGGAGGTCCTTCGCGGCACCCTCGACCTGATGGTGCTGCAGACGCTGGTGTCGCTCGGCCCGTCGCACGGCTACGCGATCGCGGCGAGGCTCGGGCAGGTCTCCGGCGGCGCCCTCGTCCTCAACATGGGCACGCTCTATCCCGCCCTGATGCGGCTGGAGCAGCGCGGCCTCGTGCAGGGGCGGTGGGGCACGACCGAGAAGAACCGGCGCGCCCGGTTCTACGGGATCACGCCGGCCGGGCGGCGGCACGTGGCCGCCGAGAAGCGCGGCCTGGACCGGATGGTCTCCATCATCGACGCGCTGTTTCAGGAACCGGCGGCGACGGCGGGCGGTCGTCACTGACGAGACAGCGCGAGTCGGCGCACCGGCCGGGGCGGGAAACGGCGACGACCGCCGGCCGTGGCGCGACCCGTTGACCGGAGAACCACGATGGCCATGCTTCGCGAGTGCCTGCTTCGCTTCCGGGGCGCGCTACGGCGTAACCCGACGGATCACGATCTCGAACGGGAGCTGCACTTCCACCTCGAGCACGCGGAGGAGGAGCTTCGCGCGAACGGCCACTCGCCCGCCGAGGCCGCGCGGCTCGCGCGCGCGCGCCTCGGCGGCGTTCCCCAAGCGATGGAGGCGCTGCGCGACCAGCGCGGCCTGCCGTGGCTGGACGACCTGCGGACCGACGTGCGCATCGCCGTGCGCGGGCTCGCGCGGCGTCCCGGGTTCACGGCAACGGCGGTGCTGGCCCTGTCGATCGGCATCGGGGCCACCGTGGCGGTCGTCGCCGTCGCGAACGCCCTGCTCTTCCAGCCCTTGCCGGTGCCCGACCCCGACGAGCTGGTGGTCGTGGCGCAGCTCGACGAGCACACCGCGGAGTTCCCGCACGGCCTGTCGTATCCCGAGTACCTCGACTACCGGGAGCGCAACGACGTCTTCGAGGGCCTGGCCGCGCGGAGCCCGGCGCAACCGCTGGTGTCGATCGACGGCGGCGCGGCGGAGCGGATGCGGATCGAGTACGTCAGTGACAACTACTTCGACGTGCTGCAGGTGAGCGCCGAGCGCGGCCGCACGTTCCTGCCGGGCGAGGGGCTCGCGCCCGGCGACGCTCCGTACGTCGTCCTGACGCACCGCGCGTGGCAGACGCGGTTCGGGGGGGATCCGGAAGTGCTCGGACGAGTCGTGCGCGTCGGACCGGTGACCATGACGGTCATCGGGGTCACCCCCGAGGCCTTCACCGGGGCGGGCGGCGTCGTGCCCGCGGAGCTCTTCGCCCCCGCCACCGAGGGCGCGCTCGCCGAACCGGGATGGGCCGGGCTCCTGACCAACCGCCTCCCCGAGCGCTTCGTGCTGACGGGACGGCTGCGGGCCGGCGCGACCGTCGCCGAGGCCGCAGCCGAGCTCCACGTGCTCACCGGCGCGCTGGCCGCGGAGCATCCCGACGCGAGCCGCCACAGCGAGCTCTACGTCGTCGCCGAGCGTCACGCGAGGCCGGAACCCAGTGCATCGCGCCACGCGAGGCCGCTGGCGAGCGTGGTCATGGCCATCGCGTCGCTCGTGCTGCTCGTGGCCGTCGCGAACGTCGGCACCCTCCTCGTCGGCCGCGGAATCGTGCGGCGGCAGGAGATGGCCCTGCGCGTGGGTCTCGGGGCGACCCGGCGGCGGCTCGTGCGGCAGTTGCTCACCGAGAGCGTGCTGCTGGCGTTGATCGCCGCCGCCGGCGGGGGGATCGTCGCGCTCTGGGCCGCCGATCTCGTCGTCGCGGCCATCGCGACGGCCACGGCCGTGGACCAGTTGGCGCTGGCTCCGTCCCTGGATTGGCGGGTGTTCGCGTCCACCGCGACGATCGCGCTGGCGGCCGGGACACTGGCCGGCCTCGCACCGGCATTGCGCTCGACGCGCATCGACCTCGCGCGCGCCATCGGCTCCGGCGGCCGCGACGACGGCGGTGGCGCCCCGGGGCGGCGCCTGACGAACGGGCTCGTCGTGGTCCAGGTCGCCGTCTCCATGGTGCTCCTCGTCTGCGCCGGCCTCTTCGTGCAGAGCGGCAGGAACGCCGGCGACATCGACTTCGGCTTCCGGACTGACGATCTCCTGGTGATGACCGTCGATCCCCTGGCGCAGGGGTACGACCCGGAGCAGGCCCGCGCGTTCTACGACGAGGTCGCCGACGACGTCGCCGCCCTGCCCGGCGTGAGGTCGGCGAGCTGGGCGCGCCGAGCCCCGTTGGCGCCGGGCGGCAGCTCGGGGAGCGTGTTCACCCTCGACGGCGGCACCGCACCCGAGCCCGACGCCGCGAACGTCGCCGTGAACCACGTCGACCCGGGCTACTTCGACACCCTCGGCATTCCCGTGACCCGCGGACGCGGCTTTCGCGAGGAGGATGCGGCCGAGGAGCGGCGGGTCGCGCTGGTCAGCGAACGCGCGGCGCAACAGCTCTGGCCGGGCCGGGACGCGCTCGGCCGGCGCATCGTCGACGCCGACACCGGCGGCGCCCCGTTCGAGGTGATCGGCGTGGTGCGCGACGCCCACATGGGACAGACGCCCTTCGACCGGCCGCCCTTCGTGCTCTACGCGTTCGGCCACCGGCTCAGCGGGCGAGCCACGCTGCACGTGCACACGGACGGACCCGCGAGCGTCGCGGCCGCGATGGTCGCCGAGACCATCCGCCGACGAGACCCCACCCTGGCGATCCTCGATGCCGGCGCCATGGACGCCGCGGTGCGCTCCCACCCGATGCTCGCGAGCGTGCGCATCGGCGCCGCCCTCATCGGGTCGTTCGGCGCCCTCGGCCTGCTTCTCGCCGCGGTCGGGCTCTACGGCGTGGTGTCCCACGCGGTGGCCCGGCGCAAGCAGGAGTTCGGCATCCGCGCCGCCCTCGGCGCGACCTCGGTCGCCATCACCCGGCTCGCCCTCGGTCGCGGGCTCGCCCTGACAACGCTCGGCCTGACCTTCGGCGCCGTCGCAGCCACCGCAGCGACGCGACTCGTCGCCGGCTTCCTCGTCGACGTCAGTCCGACCGACCCCGTCGTGTTCACCGTGACGGGCATCGTGCTCGCCGGCGCGGCTCTCCTCGCCTGTCTCGTACCGTCACGGCGCGCGGCAAAGACCGACCCCCTCGCGACGCTGCGGGCGGATTGACACTACCAGCCCGTCGAGCAGCAGCAGGTTGTTTCTCGATCCCTTTCGCACCACTCAGGCGAGTTCGGTCTCGAACGTGACGATGTCGCGCGATTCGGCCCCGATCTCCACGCCTATCAGGTGGATCGCGCACCCGGGAGCGCGGTACTTGTCCGCGTAGCCGCGCTCCTTCAATTGCGCCAGCGCCGCACCGGCCCTCTCCGGGGAACTCCCCCTCGCGCCGGCCGACTGAACCCTCCCCGACGACTCGGCCACCTTGAACTCGAACAGGTAGACGTGCGTCCCCAGCCGCACCGACAGGTCCAGCCGCCCGCGGCTGGTCGTGTCCTCCGCCGCCACGTCCAGTCCCAGCGCGGCGAAGTGCGCGTAGAACACGCTCGCCCAGTAGCCTTCGTAACGGGCGATCTCGTTCCGGCGATGCCAGTCGTGCGGAATGCCCGCCAGCAGCGCCCGCAACGGCGCTTCCACGCCGGCCGCGTCGCCCGCCGCCAGCACGTCGTACAGCCGGGCGGCGTGGCGCTCCCGCCTCGGGTCCGGCGCCAACCGGTCCAGCAGGCTCTCGCTCAGCCCCTGCCGGACCTCCCGGTTCGGGTACGCCAGGCGGTACACGGTGCGTCCGCCGCGTCGCTCCTCGCCCCGGATGGTCAGGTAGCCGGTCTGGAACAGCAACGCCTCGGGCGCGATGGCGTCCACGTCGAACTCCGACAGCAGGGCCTCGCTGGCGTGGACGTCGTCGAGGTCCGCCGCGGTGACGCCCCGCCGGATCAGGGTGTCGACCAGGAACCTCGGGGTGCCGGTCTCGAACCAGTGGGCCTCGAACCGGCGGCTGCGGAACAGCTTCAACAGGCCGAACGGGTTGTAGACCTTCTCCTCTCCCAGCCAGCCGTAGCCGTCGTACCAGGCGCGAATCTCGTCCCGGTCGAGGCCCGGCAGCTCCGCCGCGAAGACCCTGTCCAGATCCGCGTCGGTGTAGCCGCAGATGGCCGAGTAGTCCGGGTCGAGGGTGAGGTCGACGAGGTTGTTCAGCCCGGAGAACAGACTGACCTTGCTGAACCGGCTCACGCCGGTGATGAACGACAGCTCCACGTGCGCGTCACAGTCCTTGAGCGTGCCGTACAGCCCGCGCAGGTCGTCGCGGTTGGCCATCGCCCGTTCCGGCTCGTCCAGCGCGTCCAGGATCGGCTTGTCGTACTCGTCCACCAGCACCACCACGCGCCGGCCGGTCCGCCGGTGCAGCGTCTCGAGAAGGGCGGCGAACCGTCCCGGCGCAGAGTCGTCGCCGCGCGCCTCGGGCGGGCGCCCGCGCACGGCGTCGAGGAGGCGGCCGAGCGGCCCCGGCGCCCCGCGGCGTTCCGCGGCGTCGAGCTGCCGGAGGGCGCTCGCACGCAGCTCGTCGGGCCGCTTGAAGTTGCCGGCGCCGAAGCTCAGCCGCACCACCGGATGACGCCGCGACCAGTCCCACGCGTCGTGGACGGCGAGGCCGCGAAACAGCCCCTCGGCCCCCTCGTACAGCTCCTTGAGCGTGTCGACGAACAGACTCTTGCCGAACCGCCGGGGGCGCGACAGGAAGTAGTGCTTGCCGGCGTCGTCCGCCAGCCGCCGGGCGTAAGGGGTCTTGTCGACGTAGTAGCAGCCCTCCTCCCGGATCTCCCGGAACGTCTGGATGCCGACAGGGAGCCTGCGCCTGTCCATGAGGAGACTCACGCCCGGGCTGTGCGGGGAATGCTCAGCCGCAACGCTGGCGCCACCCTGGCGGCGCACGCCTGCCGACGCCTGCGACTCGACCGCCGCACCGCGCTACACTGGTTGGTACGGGAGGGCTCCATGGGCCGCATCAACGTCGAAACCACGATAGAGAACGGCACCGACGCCGCCTTCAGTATCCGCTGTGACGCCCTGGTCGACACCGGGGCCGCGTATCTGACGTTGCCGAACGCTTGGCGCGATCGCCTCGGTGAGCTGACGCGGCTCGCTACCGTCGACGTGCAAGTCGCGAATCAGACCGTGGTCAGCGGCGAAATCTGCGGGCCGGTCCTCTTGCGCATGGAGCGGTTCCGGCCGGTCCTGGCCGAGGTGCTGTTCATCGACATGACCCCGACCGACGGGCGGTACGAGCCGCTGATTGGCTACATTCCGCTCGAGCAGGCCCAGGCCGTCGTCGATCTGGTGGGCCACCGCCTCGTCAAGGTGAATCTGGTCGATCTCAAGTGACCCCGACCAGCGTGCGGCCCAGCGGCGAAGTACCGGCGCCCGCAGACTGAACGGCCCGGCACTGATCGGGGTGCCCGCATTTCGGCCGCGTTACCGGCCGGCCGGCCGGCAATCCAGGCTATCGGTGGGGACCATTCGGTCCCGCCGTTCTTCCCTTCGATGCGTCGCCCGCACCATCCGGTCCGACAACCCGACGGTCTGGAATGCTCCGCTCCCGTCCATTGAGCCCGTGCCACCTACCGCGCAACCTCCCCGCTCGCCGACCCGAGAATCGGCCGGCCCGGAAAGGTCTCTTCCACGAGATCCCCGTCCCGGACCACGAATGTCCCGCCCACCAGCACGTGGCGGATGCCGTCCGAGTAGCGGTTGGGCGCATCATAGGTCGCCCGGTCGATGACCGTCTCCGGGTCGAACAGCGTGAGGTCGGCGTCGGCGCCGGCCTGGACGCGGCCCTTCGCGGCCATCTGCGGGGTCACCTGCTCGAGCCGTTGCGCCGGCAGCAGGGTCATCTTGCGGAGGGCTTCCATCAGCGACAGGGCGCCGCGGTCGCGGGCGTAGTGGCCGAGGATGCGGGCGAAGGTGCCGGCGCCGCGGGGGTGGGAGCGGCCCTCGGTGAAGGGGATGCCGTCGCTGGCCGCGATGACGTCGGGCTGGGCGACGATCCACTCGTTGGTGGTCTCGGAGCGGCCGTGGGTGATGACCCAGCCGCCCTGCTCCCGGTAGCGGCCGAACGACTCCTCGGTCAGCCGCTCGCCGGTCTCGACCCACTGCAGGCGGGCGTAGTAGTCGGGCGACCGGCCCCGCCACCCGTCGAACAGGGCCGACTCGATGAGGCTCGCGCTGGCCGTGTAGGGGTAGGCCTCGGTGGTCACGTCGACCCCCTGCGCCCGCGCCCCCCGCATCAGCTCGAGGGCGGCGGGGGCCGATTCGCCGGCGCTGCTGTTCATGTGCACGATGTGCAGCGAGGCACCGGTGGCGGCGGCGTTGGCGATGGCCTCCTGGAACGGGGCGATGGCCTCGCGGCTCGCGAACGCGCCGGCCGACCGGAGGTGGATGAACACCGGCGCCCCGCGCTCCGCCGCCGCCGCGAACAGGCGCCAGATCTCCTCGTGGCTCGCCCCCGGCGTGTAGGCGATGCCGAACCCGAAGCCGAGGCCGCCCTGGTCGAGCCCCGCCTGCATCAGGCGGGCCACCCGGCGCACCTCCTCCTCGGAGGCCTCCTCGTAGAGGTAGGCGCCGCCGCGCCCGAGAGTGAAGGTGCCCTCGTCGTTGCGCGCCGTCGCCACCGCGCCGAACGCCTCGCGGCGGGCGCCCTGGTGGCTGACCGTCGCCCCGTAGTTGATCAGCGCCTGCCCCTCGCGCTCGGCGTACCAGGTGTCGACGGGATAGACGCCGATCTCCAGCTCCATCGCGGTGGTGACGCCGTCCCGGGCCTGGTAGCGCTGGCTCACCGGGTCCTGGCCGTGGGCGTGGAGGTCGACGAACCCCGGGGCGACGACGAGGCCGGTCGCGTCGAGGACCTCGCGCGCCTCGGGCCGCTCGTCGCCGACGGCGACGATGGTCCCGTCACGCACCGCGACGTTGGCGACCGCGTCCAGACCGCTCTCGGGGTCCATGACCCGCCCGCCCGTCACGAGCAGGTCCACCGGCCCGGACTGGGCGCCGCCGCCGCACGCCGTCAAGGCCCCGGCGCCCACGCCGCACACCGCCGCGAGGCACCACGCGGCGGCCAGCGCCGCCCGCCGTCCCGCTCGCCGCCCTTGCGAGTTGCATCCGGTCATGGTGGGTTCCTCCGTTCACGCCCGGCAACCGCCGTTGGATCTCCGCACGACCCTTCGGCGCAGCCCCCCCGGCGACGAGCCGGCGCCGCCGCTACGACCCAGACCCTTTGACGCGGACCTCCAACGGTGCGGCCTGATCACGCCGCCGGGATCGTTGTCAGCCGGCCAGGCTTCACCCGGACGCAGCCCTTCCTCTTCGGTCTCCCGCCAGGAACAGTGATCGACATGGGTTGCCGACTGCACCCAAGGCACCCATTCCCGGAGATGGGGCCCGCCGCACGTGGCAAGCAGTGCTCGTCAACAGCTTTCGTCAGCGTCCTCGAGGTGATTCCCGTCACCGTCCTCACCACAGCCCGAGAATCTTCCACCACAGCAGCCCCACCGGGATCCAGATGGCCAGGTTCGCCACCGACGCGTGGAACCCGACCCGCCACCAGTCCTTCAGGCTGACGTAGCCCTCGACGAAGATGATCGGCGACGTCGTCGTCCCGTAGTGGGTCAGCCCCGCCGTCAGGTTGTTGATGAACACGAGGCTGTAGACCACCACCGGGGCCGGCGCCCCCACCCCGACGAGCAAGGCGAGGAACGGCGGGTACATGGCGAGGGCGTGGACGGTGGTGCTCGCGAAGAAGTAGTGCGCGTAGAAGTAGATGACGAGGGCCGCGACGAAGACGACGGCCCAGTGCACGCCGGTGAACCACGAGCCGAACCACTCGGCGAACAGGGTCGCGACCCCGGTGTCGTTCAGCACCCCGCCCATCATGAGCAGGCCGCCGTACCACACGAAGATGTCCCAGGCGGAGCGTTCCGAGAGGGCGCTGTCCCAGGTCAGGGCCTGGGTCGTGAAGAGCACCGCGATGCCGAGGAGGGCGACCAGCGTCGGCGAGAGCCAGCTCACGTAGGACGAGAGGACCCAGAATCCGATGAGCCCGACGAACACCGCCCCCACCACCGCCTCGCGGCCGCGGATGGGGCCGAGCTCGGCGAGCTGCCCGTCGGCGAACTCGGCCGCGGCCGGGGTCTTCTTCAGCGACGGCGGCATCACCCGGTAGACCAGCCACGGCACGACGGCGCTGGCCACGAGCCCCGGCAGCAGGCCCGCCGTGAACCAGCTCGCCCACGTGATGGTCACCCCGGCGTACTCCGCCGCCAGCTCCCCCAGCAGGAGGTTGGCGGCGCTGCTGTAGTAGAACATCGCCGACGCGATGACGCTGCCCTGGTACAGGCAGGTCATCAGGAACGTGCCGAGGATGGCCGACGACGGGCCGGGATGCGACTTGTAGAGACTGCTGATGCTGCGGGCGATGGGGAAGACGATGCTCGCCGAACGCGCCGTGATCGACGGCACCCCCGTCGCGAGGGTGAGGTCGGTCAGGTGCATGGCGTAGCCGAGGCCGAGCGACGTGCGTCCGATGGCCCGGATGAACCAGAGGGCGATGCGGCGGGCGAGCCCCGAGTCGCGCAGGGCGCGCGACATGAGCATGGCCATCAGCACCATCCACACCGTCGGCGCCGAATAGCCGCTCAGGGCCCGGTCCATGGGCAGGCCGCCGAGGACGATCATGCCGGCGATGCCCACCAGCACCACCTGCGAGCCGGGCATGGGCTGCAGCATCAGCCCCGCGATGGTCGCGAAGAACACGCCCACCCGGCGCCAGTCCTGGGCCTCGATGCCGTCGGGCGGCGGCAGCACGTGGGCGATGGCAACGTAGATTCCGACCAGCGCCAGCAGCCGCCAGGGCCTGACAAGAGCCGCGGGGGGTGCGGCGGCGGGCTCATCAGCCATGATTGGGCGTTCGGTGACGGCCGGTGGCGAGACCCGGCGTCGAACGGCGCCCGGGGGGCGCCAGTGGATCGCCGAGGCTAGTCCGGAGAGCGCCGCCTACGGCTCCGCTCACCGCCCAACCAACCCTGCCAGGAGTCTGCACCGTTCTACGGCGCAGACTCCTAGTGCCTGACATGGCGCGACGAGGGCGCGTATTGGGCATAGGGTGACTGCGGAGCTCGAGGCCGCCCCGCGGAACCACGCGGTCAGGCGGGCCGCAGCGCCGGTCGAATACGGCGGGCCTCCTGCCCCGGGCTCTCAGGACACCCGCTCCAGCACGGCCGCGAGCCCCTGGCCGACGCCGATGCACAGGGTCACGAGGGCGTAGCGTCCCCGGCACCGGTGCAACTGGCGGACCGCGGTCAGCGTCAGCCGCGCGCCGGACGCGCCGAGGGGATGGCCGACCGCGATGGCGCCGCCGTTCGGGTTGACGCGACTGTCGTCCTGGTCGATCTCCAGCGCCTTGAGGCACCCCAGCACCTGGGTGGCGAAGGCCTCGTTGATCTCGATGACATCCATGTCGGCCAGCGACAAGCCCGCCCGCGCCAGCGCCTTGCGGCTCGCGGGCACCGGCCCCAGGCCCATGACCCGCGGCTCGACTCCCGCCGCCGCGGCCGCGACCACGCGGGCGAGCGGCGTCGCCCCCGCCCGCTCGCCGGCGGCGCGGCTGCCGACGACGAGGGCGGCGGCGCCGTCGTTGATGCCCGAGGCGTTGCCCGCCGTCACCACCCCGCCGTCGAAGAGGGGGCGCAGCGCGGCCAGCTTCTCCAGCGACGTGCCGGGCCGGGGATGCTCGTCGTCGGCGACCACCGTCTCGGTACCGCGCTTCCGCCCCGGCACCGTCACCGGGTCGAGCTCTTCCTTGTAGAAGCACTCGGCCTTGGCGGCCGCGAAGCGATGCTGCGACGCCAGCGCGAAGCGGTCGCTGTCGGCGCGGGTGATCCCGAGGTCGGCGGCGACGTTGTCGGCCGTCTCGGGCATCGCGTGGTCGCCGTACTGCGCGGTGGTCCGGGGGTTCGAGAACCGCGACCCCAGGGTGCTGTCGTGCACCGTGAGCTGGCGCCCGAAGGCCCGCTCCGACTTCGCCATCACGAACGGGGCCCGGCTCATGCTCTCGACCCCGCCCGCGATGAACAGATCGCCCTGGCCGCAGGCGACGGCGCGCGACGCGTCGACCACCGCCGCGAGGCCGCTCGCGCAGAGCCGGTTGACGGTCATGCCCGCCACCTCCACCGGCAGCCCCGCGAGCAGCCCCGCCCGCCGGGCGACGTTCCGGCAGTCCTCGCCGGCCTGGTTCGTGCAGCCGGCGATGACGTCCTCGACGTCCTCGGGCCGGAACGAGGTGCGCGCCATCAGGGTGGCGATGGGGCCGGCCAGCAGGTCGTCGGGGCGCACGGGCGAGAGGGCCCCGGCGTGGCGGCCGAACGGGGTGCGGACTCCGTCGTAGATGTAGGCGTCGGTCATGGTCGCGGGCACCGTTCGCTGGGCGAAAGGCACTCATTATACGTGGGGGCCGGGGGAACGGGGCGGCACGCCGGAACGGGGCGGCACGCGAGAAAACGGGGTTGGGGTGCCCGGCAGGGGTCGCGGGTCGACGAACCGGTCGCGGGCCGCCCCAACGCGTCGCACGCCGGCCAGCCGGCCGCGGGCCGCATTCGGTATCATCACGCGTCATGCGCGGACGACGCGGGGTCGTGGCGGCGGGGCACGCGCTGACGGCGGAGGCGGCGGGCGAGGTGCTGCGCGCCGGCGGCAACGCCTTCGACGCGGCGCTGGCCGCCCTGTGCGCCGCCTGCGCGTGCGAGCCGGCGCTGGCGTCCTTCGGCGGGGGCGGGTTCCTCCTCGCCCTGCCCGCGGGCGGCCGACCCCGCGTCTACGACTTCTTCGTGCAGACCCCGCGGCGGCGGGCCGCGGCGGAAGAGATCGAGTTCGAGCCGGTCGTCGTCGACTTCGGCCCGGCCCGCCAGGAGTTCCACATCGGCCGCGGCACCGTCGCGGTACCGGGCGTCGTCCGGGGGTTCTTCGACATCCACCGCGACCTGTGCACCCTGCCCGCCGCCGACCTCGTCGCCCCCGCCTGCGCCCTCCTGCGCGACGGGGTGGTGACGACCCCGCTGCAGGCCCGCTTCCTGCACCTGTTGCGGCCCATCCTCGGCGCCACCCCCGAGGCCCTCGCCCTCTACGCGAGCCCGGGCGGCGGCCCCGCCCTGATCGAGGAGGGCGAGCGCTTGCGCAATCCGGACCTCGCCGCCCTCCTGGAGCTGATGGCCGTCGAGGGAGACGACGTCTTCTACCGCGGTGCGGTGGCGCGCGCGCTGGCGGAGGACCTGCGCGACGGCGGCCTCGTCGGCCTCGACGACCTCGCCGCCTACCGCACCGAGGTCCGGGCCCCGCTCGCCCTCGACTACCGCGGCGTCGCGGTGCTGACCAACCCGCCGCCCTCCGCGGGGGGCGCGCTGATCGGGTTCGGCCTGGGCCTGCTGAACGGGCTGCCGGTCGCGCCGCCCGGAAGCGGCCGCGCCGTCGCGATGCTCGCCGACGTGATGCGCGCCACCCGGTCCGCCCGCGCCGAGGCGCATGGCGGCGAGCCCGCGGGCGCGAACGAGGGCCTGCTCGACCCCGCCCTCCTGGCGCGGTGGCGGAACGAGGTGCGGGGACGGGCGCAGGCCGCCCGGGGCACGACCCATCTCGGGGTCATCGACGTCCGGGGCAACCTCGCCAGCCTCACCCTGTCGAACGGGGAGGGCTCGGGGCGGGTGGTCCCCGGCACCGGCGTCATGCTGAACAACATGCTGGGCGAGGAGGACCTCAACCCCGCCGGCTTCCACCGCTGGCCGCCCGATCACCGCATGGCGTCGATGATGGCCCCGAGCGCCCTGCGGTGGCCCGACGGCCGGCTGGTGGCGACCGGCTCCGGCGGCTCGAACCGCATCCGCAGCGCCATCCTGCAGGTCATCGTGAACCTCGTCGACCACGGGATGGACGTGGACGCGGCGGTGCGCGCACCCCGCATCCACGTCGAGGGCTCGCTGCTCAGCGTCGAGGGGGGCCACGACGGGGACGCCATCGCCGACGCGCTGGCCGCGTGGCCCGAGCACCAGGTGTGGAACGACCGCAGCGTGTTCTTCGGCGGCGCGCACACGGCCGAGCGCCGCGGCGAAGTTCTCGGTGGCGCCGGCGACCCGCGCCGGGACGGCGCCTCCCTCACGGTCTGACCGCGCCAGCCGCCGCCGCGATCCCCGAATACCGAAGTTCCGTCGGCGCCGGGCCGGCCCCCGCCGCGGACGCGGCCGGGCCGGGCGCCAATGGGGGCAGCCCGTGAGTCCCCCCCCCGCTCCGTGCTCAGCTCCCGGCGGGCACAATGCGGTACACGACACCCGCACGGTGGGTACGCGCGACGACCACCCACCCGGCGTCAAAAGACCAACGTCACTCTGACGGTACGGCTCTCCACTTGCAGCGCCTTTCCGTCTCGCCCGACAGCTTCTCCCTAAACTGTTCTAGGCGAAAGCACATCGGTGACTTCACTTCCAGGCGGATACGTCGCTGGATTGCGCCCAAGCACAAGTGTGACAGCGCGATAAGATTCAGACACCACGGCTTCCTGGTGGCGCTGTGGGTTGTGACAACTTGCCCGATAGCTTTGCTTGTGCTGCGGCCAAATATACATCGCATGTAATTAAGAAACCGCGGGTCCTCTGTCAGTACGCCTTTCCCGTCGTGCTCCCAGTTCCGACAGTGTGACATAAGAAGACCGTACACGCTTATCATGTCAACCGTGAGTACGTTAATCCATAACCGCGCCCTATCCTCCTCCCTTCTCAGGTTCTCGTGCCACGGATACACCTCAGAGTCGTACTGCAATTGTCCCGGGCTTAAACGCGTCTTCGTACTGGTCCCGCCTTCAAGTCCAACTGTCAGTTTTATATTGTCGCCGTCAAATAACTCCTTCGTCGCGATCTCAACAACATGCTCCTGCAGGCGCGTGATAACGGCGACCTGCTGCGCACGAATTGTCGTCAACTGGTCCCTGGTTATGCCGAGAATATAACCGCCTGCGACACCCGACACCAACAGAACCCACTCCTGAAGCCAGTCCATTGAAGTATCCCATCTACTGCTGCGCGCACTACCTTGTTCCGTACCGTGGGCGTGAACGGGTTTGCGTTCATCAGCGCGATGTAGAGCCGTTCGTACTGCTCATCTCCCGCCTCGAGATCATCGCGTTGTGCAGCGGTCGGAGCACAGCGGATCTGGCGCGGTTCTCCTAGACCGACCCCGATGCTGCGGCCCCGGGGTAACGCGGGTCAGGCGGGTGCATCTGCACGGGTTGCAGGGCGGTCCCCATTGGGTCGGATAATCGGTATTCGGTTAACTGGGCTACTTCTTGGCCGCCTGCTTCCTCCGTTTGGCCCAGTAGGTGGTCATGCGTTCGGACACCGATCTCACCGGGGCCACGTCGACAATCCGGCCCGGCCGGCCGCCTTGCGAAGTTGACGGTCGAAGGTGGCGAGCAGCACGTCCACTCCGAGTGCGTCGACCATGTCCTGGCACGCGAGGGCCGCCGCGAGCTGAACGGAGTCATACGCGCGCAGGCCATGCTGCCAAGCCAAGGCATCTGCCCGCTCCACCAACGCATCGGTGACGGGGACCCTGCCGAGATTCGGCCAGTCGCGCAGGAACTTTCGATGCGCCCGCCGCGCCTCGTCCTCGTCCACCCGGTGATCACGGATCGCCTTTGCGAGGGCGGCGGCCACTTCCGTTCGCGTGACCAGCGACGTGGTGACGGCCGCGGCATCGGCCACCAGGGCGATGACGTCATCGGAGCTCTGCTCGGCGATGTAGCACTTGACGAGAGCGCTGGTATCCAGGTAGAGGAAGGTCACCCGCGGTTCTCGATGACGATGTCACTGATGCTGGCCCCGCCGCGCAGACGCACGTCCGGTTTCGCAATATCCAGCCGCCGCCCGCTCCAGGGAAGTGCACCGGTGTGCTTCAGCATGGCGAGCCGCTGGTCGAGCGAGTCCGTTTCCGGAACGATGCGGGCCACGTGGCGCCCGTGGTCGGTGACCACAATCGTCGTTGCACCGGCCTCGACGTCCCGGATGTATTCGATCAGCTTCGACCTCAGATCGTGAAGACCGACACGCTGCTCTCTCATCGCGTTTCCATCCCCTCGGGGACAACGGACCGTCGTTGCCTCACGCCCAACGGTAGCACCGTCCCGCCAGCCCAAACAACCCTCGGGACCGGTCCTCCTCCGGGGGCGGATGCGCGTCCGCCACGATGCTCTTGCTCCGGTCGTGCTTGGGAGCCCTGCAACAGAACCTTCGCCCGCGCCAAGATGCGCCGCGGACGCGCGATCACCGGGGTCAGCGCCCCGCGGTGTCGTCGCCGCCCTTCGCGTTCGGGGCCGCGCCCTGCTCGCTACGGCCGGCGACACCTGGCCGCGCGTTCGTTTCGCTCAGCGGAACACCGAGACGAGAATGTCGTCTGCCTCGGCGTCGTTCCGCTCGGCCAGTTGCCGAACCGACATCCTGGGGTCGTCAACGACGAGGCCCTCGGCGCCGAGGCGATCGACGAGCTCGCTCACGGCGAGGCCGGCGACCGGCGCGAGCACCTCGAGGGGAACGACGTCCATTCTCTCGACGATCAGATCCTCGGCGTCTCCCGTGCCCAGGAGCATCGACGCCGCGACGAGGCCGATGCCCATCGCCCACGCGAGCGCGAGCACGCGGACGGCGCCGCGCTGGAAGAAGTAGTTGGCGAACGACCGCCGGTGGCTCAGCACGTGGAGGGCGACGGCGGCGGAGAACCCGATGCCGACCAGCTCGTGCGCGAACTTGAAGGGCTGCTCCGCCACGAAGAACATGAGCAGGCCGGTCATCACGACGAAGAGGCCCGCGCCCATCGTGAGCGGGGTCGACCAGCGCCGGGTGTTGAGGTGCCTCATCGCCGCTTCTCCCTGACCGGTTGTCGAGAGCCCGCCGCCCTCGTCCCGGTGAGCTCTGCGTCGCCGGCCGGGACGCCGTGTCCCCTCGGCAGACGCTGCACGTCACTTGTCAGGTAGACGCGGGAGAACGACGCGAGGTTCGATCACGCCGTCCCGCCTTCGCGGTTGCGTTCGAGCACCGCCTCGCGCACCGCCCGCAGGGCGAGGCGGGCGTCGCCCTGCAGCCGGTGCAGATGTCGTTCGAGGCCCGCGATCGGCGTCAGGTTCACCGGGGCCCGCGCGTCCCGGTGCAGAGCCGACGCGAAGCCCGGCAGCCACCCCGCGGCCTGGTCGGCCGCCTCGACCGCGGCGTCGCGGCCGATGCCTGACGGCATCTCGAGGCGGGCGATGCCAGCCCAGGGACCCGCCCACGGCCCCGGATCACCAACGCGCAGGTAGCAGCCGTAAAGAGCGTCCTTCATCGCGAAGAGGCCCGACCGTTCCCCGGCCGTCAGCTCCGGCACTCTGACCCAGTGCTCGCGAGCGAGCATGCGGCGGTGGTGCGTCTTCACGTAACCGATGACGGGCAGGCCACGGCGGTGCCGGATGCCGTGCAGGGGGCCGTCGAGCACCGTCAGCCACCCGTCGTTCGAGAGGGCCTCGGCGATGTCCGCCTCGGCGTCACGCATCAGCCGCTGGGGCTGCTGACGCGCCGCTTCGACGTCGGTTCCGTCGACCGCGCGCGGCTTCCAGCGCCAGCCGTCGCGGTGGTCGGGCAGCCGGCCGGGCCGGCCGGCCGTGAAGATGGCGGCGCGCCCCGTCGTCACCTGGTCGAAGCGGGCCGGTTCGTCCCCATCGACGAGCACCGCTCCCGCCGCCCAGCTTCCCGCCAGGCCCATGCTCACGTCGCCGTCGGCGCCGGTGCGGGTCAGCCGCGCCTCGGTCCGTAGGGTGCCGTCGACGAAGGCGACGCGGCGGGGGCGGTCCGCGTCGGTCGGCCGGTGCGCCACGAACGCCCCGCCGTCCTCGATCAGCTCGCACTCGACGGCGTGCGGCGAGTCGTCCGACGCCTGGAAGCCGGCCCCGTAGATGGCGTCGAAGGCCTCGACGCCGAGGGTGCCGGTCCGGTCTGCCGGGGCAGTGGGGCTCTGCATCCGCCTCAGGTGTGCCCGCGGTCTCGACGCCGGCGGGCATACGACGACACGGTGACAGATCATGACACTGAGCGGTTGCTTCGCCACCGCGGCGGCCTCGCGGCGGGCGGGGTTTCCCCGGGCGTGGCGGCCAACGTCGACGGAGCTGCCCGGCCGTCGACTCGCAGACCTCGGGACCTGCAGCGAAGAGACGCACAGCCGTGACGGGCTTGGGGGGCGGGATCGTGCGGTCGCGAGTCTGGGTGGACGTGCACCTTCAAATTGGCGAAGGTCGTGGTACGGTTTGCTCCCGAAGAGCTGCACATGCCTTGCGAGTACTTTCAGGGGACGCCCGGTGCGGCGGCCCAACGCCTGCGCCGCCAAGTCGACGCGCTGAGCGATTGCCGAGGTCCCCACGTCTTCGACGCAGAGGACGTACGCTTGGTGCTCGAATACCTCGAAGCGACCGAACGAGCCCGCCTTGCGGAGCACACCCGGCCGTACTGCGAGAGCGTCAACCCGACGCGCGGCGCCCCCACGAACCGGGCGCCCACCGGCAGGCCGTAGCCTACGTCGGCGTTGAGCCGACCGCCGGCCCCGTCCTCATGCCTGTTCGCCGTCTCGTCGGCGCGCTCGCACGGCACCGCGCCACAGCAGCAGCGCCCCGAGCAGCACCACTCCGCTCAGGGGCAGCGCCGGGACCGCGGCGTCCCAGATGGTGAACGTCAAGTCGCCGATCTCGATCCCGTCGACGCTTCCGAAGAGCACCAGCGTCTCTCCCCGGTTGGTGCCGGTGCCGCCATCCGGCAGGTCATCCGCCGTTACCATCAGCATGGTCGTCCCCGTGGTCTCGCCCGTCTCGATCAGGATCGGCTCGACGCTGTAGTCGTCCTCGCCGGCATCGCTCGCTGCCGCGTCTCGCTTGATCTCCACCCTCGTGTCCGCCTGGACCGCGGAGCTGGCCGTCGCCGTCAGCTCGTACGACCTGCCCTCGACGATGTTGCTGTCCTCGGGGCCGGACAGCGTCAGCGTGGTGGAGGAGCTGCCTCCCCCGTCGTCGTCGTTGATGGTGACCTCCACCGAACTTGGACTGCCCGCCGACACCGACGACGGCAGGCTCCCCAGCGCCACCGTGAAGGTCTCGTCGTCGGTGTCGGCGTCCTGATTCGTCGAGATCGTGCCGGTTCCGGTCGTCGAACCGGAGCCGATCGTGATGCTCGCCAGCGAGCCGTAGTCCCCGTCCTCGGCCGTCCCGTTCGACAGCGACAACGGGATCGTCACGCTGCTCGAGAGCGCCGACGACAGGCGCGCCGTCACCGTCACCGCATCGCCCTCATCGACGGGGTTCGGTGAGGCCGACAGCCGCACCGTGGGCGGCGCCGGGTAGGAGCACTGATACGAGGCGACCGATCGGAGGCCGTTGATGTCTTCACCGACGGCTACGATGTCTAGCTTGTAGACGCTCGGGGTGAGCCTGCCCAGCGGTTGAGACCGGTACAGATGCTCGGCAGGGTCCCGTCTCACCTTGATGAGGCTCAGGTTGAGGACCTCGCCCGACTCCAGGTACAAGTCAGACCTGTTGATCTGCCAAGGCCGTCTACTCCAGCCGAACTCAGCCTCGACGTACTGACCGACCACGGCAGCCTTGACTCTGGGGAGCCTTTTCTGCTCCCCGCAGACAATGTCGTAAGCGTGTCCGACGGCGGGCCACCCAATTATGGCCCAGACCAGCGCGATCTCGGTTGCTCTCATAGCCATGCTTCGAGGTTCATGGAGCGCCGGCCGGTCCGCGAGGCCCTGGCCGCAGCCCTCGCGGCGGGCTGATCACTCGCCTGACCCCGGGGTCCCATCAGAGGCCGCAGTCCCCTGGGGCCACATCGAAGCTGGAGATGTAGGTGCGATCGCTGTAGTGGTAGACGTAGCGAAGGGTGCCCCCCCTCTCGAAGAGAGCGATCAGTTCGGGCGTCGAGCAAGCCTGACGGGTGGCGTCGGGCCGGAGGTCGTTTGCGATCACGCGGCGCAAGACATTGGCGCGGGTGCGGCTCTTTTTCGTCGGCGGTCCAGAGAGGTCCGGGGCGTTCTGAAAGCGGCATGGCAAGAGCTATTTGACCCGTCGAAGGCGGGGTGAGGTGGGCGGTGGCGGCGGCTCGGTGACCGGCGGTGCTTTCCCGTCAGCGTAGCGCTGGGCGTGGTTCCGATCGTACTCGCGCGCTTCGTGGAAGTCCCAGTACGCATCGAAGTCGCCGCTGGCTCGTAGCGCCCTCAGCTTCAGCACCGCCTCGGCGCCGACCAGGCGCCAGCGCGCGCCCGTCAACTCCATCCGGTCGCGGACCAGATGCCGGCACGCCCCTTCGACCACGCCGGTGGCAATGGGATAGCCCGCCGCGAGATAGCGGTCGTACTGCAGATACGGCGCATACTTCAGCAGGTAGTCCGCGCACTTGTCGACCGGCTTGCGGGTGTCCGTCGACAAGCCGGCGACGGTCGCCGCGCGCCGCATCGACGACGCTACCCGGCGCGCCTTGCCCTCGAGAATGTCCCGCACCCGCGTCCACGCCCAGCACGCCAGCTCGGGGCTTCCCTCGGGATGGAACACATGCGCCGCCTTCCAGACGTACTCGACCACGTGGATGATGTCGAGGACCACCGTCACCTCGACGCCGTACGCGGCGGCGCCCGTCTCCACGAGGTCGAGCTGCGTCTCGGCACCGTCGACGAGCACGACCCAGCGCTTGGTGCGCTCCGGGTCGTGCCGCTCCGCTTCCAGCATCGCCTCGGCGATCACCTCCCCCGTGTCCCGTTCGAGGCTCGCCCAGACCCGCTTCGCCACCGGCCGGGGCCGCACCGCCCTGTTCTTGGCCCTGTTCTTGGCCCGGGTCCTGGCCGTCTTGTCCGCCGGCTGTCGGGGCATCAAGCTCTGGAGGAAGTCCTCGGCGCTTCGCACGAACGGCGCGACCGTGTAGACGGCGGCCACCGTCGCCATGCGCTTCGAGTGCTTCTTCTGCCCCGGCTTGAGGCGATTGAACGGGGAGAGTTGCTCTCGTTGCCGCCGCCGCTTCTCGGCCGCCTTGCGTGTCGCCTCGCGCAGGTCCTCGCGATGCAGCACCACCCCCTTGTCGTCGAAGGTGAGCACCACCACCGACTCCTCCGCCGCAGGCTCCCCCGCCGCCGCACGGCGCGCCTCGTAGAAGGCGTCGAAGTCCTCGGCCGCGCGAACCACCAACTGTTCCGCCTGGCGCTTGGGCACCTCCGCACCGGTGTTGCGAGACAGCTCGAACAGCGCTTCGTCGAACGACCGCGACGCGGCCGCCTCCGCCACCCGCCGGCGCACCTCGAGCGAGTAACGCTCCGGCGGCAGGTTGAGCGATGCATCGAGCGGATGCAGACTGTCGTGGCCGGCCCGCGCGTAGCCCAGGCGCTCGACACCCACCGTGCCGAAGATCGTCTCCAGGCGCCGGCCGTGCACGCGCCGCTCCCGGCGCTCGACGCCGTCGGCTCCCTCGACCGGCCCGGCCGCCTCCCCGGGGCTGCGTTGGTCGAGGTGTCCTTCGAGGAGCTTGCGCATCAACTCCTGACTGCGCCGGTGCAACTCCCGTTCCAGGTCGCTCTCACTCATTTGCAGAGCCTCGCGCGAAGAGAGGAAGGCTTTCGCCTCGGCGAAGACGACCTCCGCCCCCGCATACGACGCCGGGGCGGATGGAGCGGCGTGGTCGATGACGGCTCGCATGGTTCAACCCTCCCGCAGCCGCCGCTTCGCATCCCGGACCACAGGATAGACGAGAACCGTCTTGGGCGCCTCGCCGACGCGGCGGCAGTGCCGGTCCATGCGCCCCCGGCCGGTGGTGGCGCCCAACGCGACCCAGTTGGCGGCGCGGTACGAGCCCCCGTGGTGGCGGCGCGGGTCCACCAGCGTCTCGACGAGCCAGGGCTCGAGCTTGTAGCGGCGCGGCCAGTCCACCGCCATCTGCGCGAGGCCGCGCGCCAGGACCGCGCTGGCGAGGTTCTTCACCGCGACCCACGGCAGCAGCAGGAAGCGGCTGTTGTTGACCACGTGCTGGAGATTCCTCGCCCGAGTCGCGTCATCCCAGCCGACCCAGCGGTCCCGCGCCGCCATGCGCCACGCCGGGCTCGAGAACTGCAGGCAGCCGACCACTCGGGCCGGCCTCGATGCGAACACCAGATAGCGCAGGTGGGCACCGAACGGGACCTTGTGCCCGAGGTAGTGGTAGCGTCCCACCAGCTCCCGGAACAGCAGGCGCTCGGCGGGCTCGCACACCAACTCGACCTCGAGCGGCCCGACGTCGCGCACGGTGCCGCCGAGCGGGCGCCCCGGCTCTCCCGCCGCCGTCCGGGGCACGCGGGTGACCGCGCCGGCCGCGCGGCCCCGGCGCTTGTCCGGCAGCACCAGCGCGCCGTCAGCGTCGAGCCGCTCCAGGAACTCCCGGCACTCGCGGGCCTTCAGCCGCCCGTTGGGCCGGCGCCACCGCAGCAGCTCGCACACGGTGCGGGCCAGCTCCATCCGACTCAAGCCCGAACAGTCCCGCACGACCTCGCGTACCAGCGCCATCTCCCGCGCACTGAAGGCACGTCCCGAGAACCTCGTCGTCGCCACGGCCATGCAGGGGCGTCTCCCTTCCCAAGGCACCGTACCAAAACGCCGCGGGAATGTCCAGGGGGGAGCGCGGGAGGCGACAGAACGGCGTGTCGGCGGCGCGGTGATCAGGTCGGGCGGCTGGTCCGAGAGAGGCGTGCGGAGGCGGTGGCCAGCTACTGTCCCCGGCCAAAGCGCACCAAAGCAGGGCGTCCTATGACGTAAATCCCTATAAATGAGCGAGATAGCCCTCTACGGAAAAGAGCCGCACCCCATTGGCGCTCGTCCCCTGATCTACGTTCACGAGGCGGTAGTTGTAGACGAGAAGACCCTCAATCCCCAGGGCATTCATCAGTTCCGTTTCCTCGTCGACCATCATCGGCGCCATGGTGTTCAGTTGGTTCGCGGCTTCGGACATGTCGAGTCCGGAGGCCGGCTCCGACCGCATCTCGCGGACGGCCAGCCGCACAACCAGCGAAGCTGCTACCGACACCGCGATGATGAGCAGGTAGGTCACGGTAACGCCGAGCGCTTTCTTCAGCTTCTCCACGGGAGCGGAGTGTACAAGGGTCCAGCGGGGGGGCCAAATAGCAGCGACCCGCGGCCAAGGATGCCGGTGCTCTGGGTCTGACCGTGACGGAGTATCCGACCCGCAGCCGCGCTGGCGTCGAGCTGCGCCAGGTCGCCCGGTGGCTGGCGCAGGTCCTCGCGCAGCCGGACATGGCTGAAGGGAGCTTCTGCTCATGCCTCGCCGTCCTGACCTTTCGGCCGTCACCGCTGCCGTCCAGGAAGCCGGCCAGGGCCGCCAAGGCGAAAAGCCGGCGGCGACCGGGACGCGCCGGCGGCGAGAGAAACACGGTCCCGCTCACGGTTCAACCTCGTGTTCGCGAAGCACCGGCGCCCGGAGATCGCAGAGGTCGGCCGATCAGGCGTCGGAAATCGTCGGCGCATTGAGGAGAGCGCAGCCGGCGCTGGCGCTCGGGCGCTGGGTCATAGCTCACCGCCCCCTCGCGTCGTCTACCCATCGGTTGCAGTCGGCCAAACGCGCCTCGGGTGTCGGTAAGCCGCGCAAGGCGATGTCCCCGTACTCACGACGCACCCAGTCGTACTCGTCACTGTAGATCAACAACCACGCAGCGCACGCCGTCTGACGGAGGCGCTTGTTGACGTCCGGCAGGTCGTCCCGGTAACGGTTGAGGATCTCGATGTCGTCCCGCATCGCGTCCAGGGCGGGGCCGGCGACGGGGGGAACGTACGGGGCGCAGCTCAGGAACCACAGCACGAACCCGACGAGGGGGACGGGAATGGGCGGGTCGGGGTTGGGGTCCAACCCGACCAAGGCCTCCAGCACGTCATTGGCGCATTCCGCGGCGAGCCCCTCTTGTTGGGCCGATGCGGGAGCGGACAAGGCGAGGACGACTCCGACGACGACGAACGCAACGCGACGCATGGGCAACCTCCCCCTCTGGGCGGGGCGTGAAGTCGGCGGCGGTCAGTGACCGGGCAACGGCGTGCGTGTCGAGCATCAGGTTTCAGATTCTCCCTGATCCCGCCGGGTGTTTCAGTCGCGGCCGAAGCCTCGGGGCAGTTCGACGTCGAGGGCGTCGAGGTCGACGTCGCACACCTCGTCGAGCCGCTCGGCCGTCCTCGACTCGGCCAGGGCCTCGGGCAGCTGGTCGCGCCAGGCCTCGTACTCCGCCTGCAGGGTCCGGAGTTCGGCGAGGGCCGCGGCCCACCGGGCCGGCCTGCTCTTCGGCCGCGGCGCCCTCGCGGAGTCCCGCCGCGGCCGCTCGGCGTCTAGGACCACCGCTCACGTCTCGTTCACCGCCATGCGGACGACGGCGTCCGTCTCGACCGCGAGCTCGAGCTAGTCGAGCGGCGTGCCGTCGACGGTGACCAAAACGCCCTGCCGACCTCTCGCCTCGGACCAGCAGCGTAGCACGGCCCGCGAGGCGGGCTCGAAGTCGCCCCGGAACCCGTGCGACGGCGACGAAATCGCTCATATCGGCAGTTTCACGCCCAAGCCTGGTCCCGCTCCGGACCGTTCCTGCCGCCCCAGGTCGGCATCGGGGGCGGAAACGGAGTCCGCCATGTCCAGAGAGATTTCCAAGGTCAGCGACCGCGCCAGCGCGGCCCTGCTCGAGGTCCTGCGCTCTGCATCCGCCTCAGGTGCGATGGGTGTGCCCGCTGTAGATCATCACGCTGCGAAAGCTGCCCGTGACGCCGCCCTTCGGACGGGCGGACGGCGCACTTGCCACCGGCTGCGCCTGCCACCTCCGCACCTGTTGACCACGCTTCCCGCACCTTCGCGCGACGGGTGGGCGGACGGCGTGTCTGCCGACAGTCGATCACGCCGGCCCGGCCGGATCGGCTTGGGAGGCGAACGCACAACCCGCCGCGGCCGAGGCGGTCGCCGACGGGTCCCGGGAGGTATCCGACGGTCGCCGTCGACGAGCTCGTCGTACGGCTCGCGCACCCCGGTCTCGCCGCCGGCGACGACATCGCGCCGGCCGCCGCCGCTAAGCTCGCCCCAGGTTCTCGGACGGAGGTCTCCAGGCGGTGTTGAACACCCGCCCGGGCGGTCCGCCGCCTCGATGGCTGGCTCGTCCTCGGGAGCCCGGGCGGCTCCCGCCAAGCCATCCACGGCACCGTAACAGCCGACTGACGCCGAGGACGGCGAGCAGCACCCCAACACCTGGGGTGGCTTCCTGACCCCTCGCGCCAACGGCGCCTAGTCGGAGCAGGGCAGCGGGTCGCCGTCAGGGCCAGAGGTCGGCGAGGCTGAAGCTAGCAGCCTCGAACGGGGGGATCTGGACGGCAGCGTCGTCGGCAACGGTCGCGATCGTCGACCACTCCCCTGCGGTGAGCTCGAACGCTTCGAGGGTGCGTCCCGCGGGGTCGACGAGCCACAGATGACGCACACCCTCCCGAGCGTACACCGGACGCTTGGCCTCGAGGTCGAGCTTACGAGTCGATGGCGAGAGGATCTCGCAGACCCAGTCCGGCGCGAGCGTGAAGTACGCGGTCTCGGGATACCGCGGCATCCGGTCCCGGCGCCAACCAGCGAGGTCGGGGACGAGAATGTCATCTCCGAAGTGCAGCTCGGGCTCGACGATGATCCACCAACCGCCGGGGCCGCCCCGGCCGAACTGAAACGCCGCGCCGAGGTCGATCTCGAGGGCCGACGCCGCCAGCGCATGCGGCGCGGCCGGTCGGGGATTGGTGTACAGGACACCATCGACAACCTCGGCCACACGGTGGGGGGGTGCGTCCAGGACGTCCTGGTACGTCGCCCGTGGCCGTGCTTCCGGTTCTCGTCTTTGGGCTGCCGTCGTCATGGCGTCGTGTCTACCCGCTGGTCCAGTGTACACGCGATCTCACGCTGACCCTCTGTGACACCGGCTACCGGGTCCCGCCCGCGGCCCCGGATCACCCACGCGCAGGTAGCAGTCGTAGAGAGCGTCCTTCATCGCGAAGAGGCCCGACCGTTCCCCGGCCGTCAGCTCCGGCACTCTGACCCAGTGCTCGCGGGCGAGCATGCGGCGGTGGTGTGTCTTCACGTAGCCGATGACGGGCAGGCCGCGGCGGTGCCGGATGCCGTGCCGGGGGGCCGTCGAGCACCGTCAGCCAACGGCCGTTCGAGAGGGCCTCGGCGATGTCCGCCTCGGCGTCACGCATCAGGCGCTGGAGCTGCTGCCGCGCCGCTTCGATGTCGGTTCCGTCGACCGCGTACGGCTCCCAGCGCCAGCCGTCGCGGTGGTCGGGCAGCCGGACGGGCCGGCCGCCCGTGAAGATGGCGGCGCGCCCCGTCGTCACCTGACCGAAGCGGGCCGGTTCGTCCCCATCAACGAGCACCGCGCCCGCCGCCCAGCTTCCCGCCAGGCCCATGCTCACGTCGCCGACGGGGTCGGTGCGGGTCAGCCGCGCCTCGGTGCGTAGGGTGCCGTCGACGAAGGCGACGCGGCGGGGGCGGCCCGCGTCGGTCGGCTGGTGCGCCACGAACGCCCCGCCGTCCTCGACCAGCTCGCACTCGACGGCGTGCGGCGAGTCATCCGACGCCTGGAAGCCGGGCCCATAGGTAGCGTCGAAGGCCTCGACACCGAGGGGTGCCGGTCCGGTCTGCCAAGTCAGTGAGACTCTGCATCAGCCTCAGGTGTGCCCGCGGTCTCGAAGCCTGCGGGCATACCACGACACGGTGACAGATCAAGACACCTGAGAAAGCTGACCCGTGACGCCGCCACTTCGGCGGGAACGGACGGCGCGGCGACCCCCGTCCGGACCCGTTCCTGCCGGCCCCAGGTCGGCGTCGCCGACGGGTCCCGGGATCGAGCAGTTCCTCGTCGAGATCATGGGCATGAGCTGGACCGACGTCCACGACGACGCCGAGAAGCTCGAGCACGTGGTGTCCGACCGCCTGATCGACCGCATGGACGCCATGCTCGGCCATCCGTCGGTCAACCCCCACGGCAATCCCATCCCCAGCCCCGACGGCGCGATGGAGTCGCGCCGGTACCACTCGCTCCTGACGTGCCCGCTCGGGACCCCGGTGACCGTCACCCGCATCACCGACCAGCATGGCAGCCAAGGCCAGAGCCTACCGGGCTCGGGTCGAGACTCGGGGCGCAGTTCGTGGCCAAAGGACGACCAGCCGGAGGAACCCGCGCGCCCAACGGGGCACACAAGGTGCACGACGAGCTTGCGTAGACGGACCGTGAGGGCGAGGCCCGTCCCCGCGTCGGTCAGCGCCAAGCCGGGCCCCGATGTCGATGCCGGATCCGTTCTCGGCGTCGCCGCCGTCCTGCCGGAACCCGATCTCGACGTCGGGCGCGAGCGTGACGCGCGACAGGAGCGTCGCCCCTGGTCGAGGCCTCGAGGCGGGCGATGCCGGCCCAGGACCCGCGTACGCGGCGGGGGGGTCCGCCGCTCGACGTCTATCGCGGCGACGGCCGGTCAACTACCTGAGCTCCACAACGGGGGCCTGGATCTTCGAGCGCAACGCGGCGGCGGCGCCGCAGTCGGGCGGCGATGCCGCTGCGCGGAGCCTCGCTGCCGCGCCCCCGAAAGGCTCGGGCCGGCAGTGGTAGAGTTCCTGGCATGTCTGCGCACCGGCCCGGGCGACGACCCGCGCCGCGGCGAGTCACCCGTCGGACTGCGCTGCGGCGCGGCGGTCAGGTCATGCTCGGCGCCGTCGCCGGCACAGCCTGCGCGGCCCGGCCGCCGGCGCCCGCTGGCGTGCGTCCCGCCGGCCCCGTGCTCGCTCCCGTCGACGTGTCCTGGAACCGTATCATCCGGCGCGTCGTCGGCCTGCGACCTTACCGCCCGGCCGGGTTCGTGCTGCATGCGGCGCGGATTGGCGAGCAGGTCGTCGTCCACAACTACGGCCACGGCGGGGGCGGCATCTCGCTGTCGTGGGGGACGGCCGAGCTCGCCGTCCGCGAGGCAGAGGCCGCCGCCGCGGGGCGGGAGCGGCGGGCGGCGGTGCTCGGTTGCGGGGTGATGGGGCTGGCGACAGCCCGGCTGCTCCAGCTCCGGGGCTGGCGGGTCACCCTCTATGCGCGTGACCTGCCGCCGCGCACGACCTCGAACGTGGCCGGGGGCCAGTGGACGCCGACGTCGGTCTTCGACCGTGATGTGGCGACGCCCGCGTTCGTCGAGCAGTTCGCGCTGGCGAGCCGGCTCGCCTACCGCTACTTCCAGGACTTCGTGGGAGCGGGCTACGGCGTCCGCTGGATCGACAACTACTACCTGTCGGACGAGCCGCCGGGCGAGAGTTGGCTGTACGACCTGCTTCCCGACGTCCTGGCGAGCGCGACCGAGCTCGAGCCGCACGAGCATCCGTTCGCGGCGCCGTTCGTGCAGCGCGTGCGCACGATGCTGATCGAGCCGGCCATCTACCTGAACGCCCTCCTGCGCGATGTGCACGTCGCGGGGGGCAGGGTCGTCGTGGGAGAGCTGCGCGACCGGCGTGAGGTCGCGGCCCTGCCCGAGCGGGTCGTCGTCAACTGCACCGGCCTCGGCGCGGCCGACCTGTTCGGCGACGATCAGCTCGTGCCCGCCAAGGGCCAGCTCACCATCCTGTTCCCGCAGCCAGAGGTCGACTACATCGCCATCTACCGGGGGCTCTACATGTTCCCGCGGTCGGACGGCATCCTGCTGGGAGGCACGTTCGAGCGCGGCGAGGCCAGCCTCGACGTCGACGCGGAGGCGGAACGCTGGATCGTCGAGGGGCACCGGCGCCTGTTCGCCGGTATGAGGACACTCTAGACAGTCAGCATCCCCTTCGGTGGAGCGGCCTACGCGGAGAGCAGGTGTTCGTGCGAGGTGGTCGACCTCCCGATCGTAGGTCGCGACGGCCTTGGCGAGAGCTGCGCATCCTCGGTGGAACTGGACCGGGTGTTGGTCAACCAGGGCGGCAGGCGAGTGTTCGTCGCGCCAAGGGTGCAAGACGAGGACCTGGACGCGATCCGCCAAGGAGTGGTGAGCGCACTGGGTCTTGACGCAAGGGCGCGACCGGAGGCGTGATACTCGGTGTTTCCCGATAAATCGGGCTTGCAAGACTACCCCATTCGGGGGTAGCAGTCCCCGGCCGGCGATGACAAGCTGACTGGGGTCACTGAAACGGGGGCTCTGCACCAACGAGGTGCAGAGCCCTTTGTCCTTGCCGGGGCGGTCCGCCCCGGCGCTCCAGCCACTTCCGCACCTGTTGACCACGCTTCCCGCACCGAGTGGGGGCGGCCGGCGCGTCCGCCATGTCACGACCGAGTCCGTGCCCGCCCTCCGGCTCAGAGGCCGTCGATTATCGCGTTCAGGGTCGCGCTCGGCCGCATGGCCCGCTCGACCAGGGCGTCGTCGGGCCGGTAGTAGCCGCCGACCTCGACCGGACTCCCCTGCGCGGCGAGCAGCTCGCCGGTGATGGCCGCCTCGCTCTCGGCGAGACGCGCCGCCGCGCCCGCGAAGCGGGCCTTCAGCTCGGCGTCCTCGTCCTGGGCCGCGAGGGCCTGCGCCCAATAGAGGGCGAGGTAGAACGTGCTGCCCCGGTTGTCGATCTCGTCGACCTTCCGCGACGGGTAGCGGGCGTTCTCGAGGTAGGACCCGATGGCCCGGTCGAGGGTCTTCGCCAGCAGCGCCGCCCGGGCGTTGCCGGTCCGCGACGCAATCAGCTCGAGCGACGGCACGAGGGCGCAGTACTCGCCGAGCGAGTCCCAGCGCAGGTGCCCTTCCCGCAGCATCTGCTCGACGTGCTTGGGGGCCGAGCCGCCGGCGCCGGTCTCGAAGAGGCCGCCGCCGTTCAGGAGCGGCACGATGGACAGCATGCGGGCGCTCGTCCCCAGCTCGAGGATGGGGAAGAGATCGGTGAGGTAGTCCCTCAGGACGTTGCCGGTCACCGCGATGGCGTCCTCGCCGCGGCGCACGCGGGCGAGCGAGACGCGCATGGCGTCGACCGGCTTCAGGATGCGGATGTCCAGCCCCTCGGTGTCGTGCTCCGGCAGGCAGGCGCGCACCTTGGCGATGATCTGCGCGTCGTGGGCCCGCGCCTCGTCGAGCCAGAACACCGCCGGCGCCCCCGACGCCCGCGCCCGGCTGACCGCGAGCCGGACCCAGTCGCGGATCGGCTCGTCCTTGGTCTGGCACATGCGGAAGATGTCGCCGGTGCCCACCGCCTGCTCGAGGAGGACGGCGCCGTCGCCGGCGACGACCCGGATGGTCCCGGGGCCGGGCCCCGTGAAGGTCTTGTCGTGCGAGCCGTACTCCTCCGCCTTGCGCGCCATCAGCCCGACGTTCGACACGTTGCCCATCGTCGCGGGGTCGAACTGGCCGTGCTGCCGGCAGTCCTCGAGGATGGCCTGGTACATGGTGGCGTAGGAACGGTCGGGCACCATCGCCACCGTGTCCTGCAGCTCGTCGGCGGCGTTCCACATGCGGCCGCCGTCGCGGACGACGTTGGGCATCGACGCGTCGATGATGACGTTGTTCGGCACGTGCAGGTTGGTGATGCCCTTGCGCGAGTCGACCATCGCCAGGGGGGGCCTCTCGGCGTACACCGCGTCGATGTCGGCCTCGATGGCGGCGCGCTCGTCCGCCGGCAGCTTCGCGACCTTCTCCAGCACCCCGGCGAGGCCATCGTCGACGTTGGCGCCGATCGCCCGCAGGGTCTCGGCGTGCTTCTGCAGGGCCGGCTCGTAGTACACCGACACGCAGTGGCCGAACATGATGGGGTCGGAGACCTTCATCATGGTCGCCTTGAGGTGGAGCGACAGCAGGGTCCCGTCCTCCCGCGCCTCCTCGATGGTGCGGCTGAAGAAGGCGCGCAGGGCGGCCACGTTCATGACCGCGGCGTCGACCACCTCGCCCGCCTCGAGCGGCACCCGCTCCTTCAGGACGGTGACCGCCCCGCCCGCGTCGACGAACTCGATGCGCACGTCGCACGGGGCCTCGACGGTGACGGAGCGCTCGCTGCCGAAGAAGTCGTTCTCCGTCATGTGGGCGACCCGGGCCTTCGACCCGTCGGCCGGCCACGGCTTCATCATGCGGTGGGGGTGCTTCTGCGCGAACCGCTTCACGGCGGCGGCGGGCCGGCGGTCGGAGTTGCCCTCGCGGAGGACCGGGTTCACGGCCGAACCGAGAACGGCTGCGTAGCGCGCCCGCACCGCCCGCTCGGCCTCGTTCGCGGGCTCGTCCGGGTAGTCGGGAACGTCGAACCCCTGCCCCTGCAGCTCGGCGACGGCCGCCCGCAACTGGGGGACGGTGGCGCTGATGTTGGGCAGCTTGACGATGTTGGCGGCCGGGGTCCGGGCCAGCTCGCCGAGCGCCGCGAGGTGATCGGGGACGCGCTGGTCCTCGCGCAGCCGGTCGGGAAACGCGGCGAGGATGCGCCCCGCGAGCGAGATGTCGCGGGTCTCGACCTCGACCCCCGTCCCCTTGGTGAACGCCCGTACGAGCGGCAGCAACGCAAACGTGGCGAGCGCCGGCGCTTCATCGATCTTCGTCCAGATGATGGTGGAAGCTGACATGGTCTCCCCGAGATAGCGGCGTCGAGCCGTCTTTGGACCGGCCCCTGAGGGGCGCAGATCCGACGATCGTACCCTATCCGCGCCCCTGACACACGGCGCCGCGGCGGCGGCGCCGGTGGGGATATAATTCCGTCCCTGCAAATGCCGCCACTGCATGGGCTGCGCGTCGTCGACCTGACCCGGGTGCTGGCCGGCCCCTACTGCGCCATGATGCTGGGCGACATGGGGGCCGACGTCATCAAGGTCGAGGAGCCCTCGCACGGCGACGACACGCGGGCGTGGGCGCCGTTCGCGGACGGCGTGAGCACCTTCTTCCTGGGGCTGAACCGCAGCAAGCGCAGCGTCGCCCTCGACCTCAAGACCCCGGCCGGGGCCGACGCCCTGAGAGGGCTGCTCGCCGAGGCCGACGTCCTCATCGAGAACTTCAGGCCGGGCAGCCTCAGGAAGCTGGGCTTCGACTACGAGTCGATCCGCGGCGACTTCCCCCAGTTGATCTACTGCTCGATCACCGGCTACGGCCAGCAGGGCCCCAGGCGCAACCTCCCCGGCTACGACGCGGTCATCCAGGGCGAGTCGGGGGTCATGCACGTCACCGGCTCGCCGGACGGCCCCCCGACCCGGGTCGGGGTCGCGATGACCGACTTCCTGGCCGGGCTCTACGCGATGAACGGCATCCTCCTCGCGCTGCGCGACCGCGACGAGACGGGGCTGGGGCAGCACGTCGACATCGCCCTCCTCGACTCGATGACCTCGACCCTGGCCCTGCCCGCCAACGTCCTCTTCGCCACCGGGGAGGAGCTGGGGCGCGAGGGCAACGACCACCATTCGCTGACCCCGTACGAGGCGCTCGAGGTGAGCGACGGCCTAGTGATGATCGCGGTCGGCAACCAGCGTCTGTGGCGCCAGTTCTGCCGGGCCATCGGCCGGCCGGAGCTGGAGGCCGACCCGCGGTTCGTCACCAACACCGAGCGCATGCGGCATCGGGGCGAGCTGAAGGCCCTGCTCGGCTCGCTGCTCGGAACGTGGACCCGCGACGAGGTGATCGAGCGCCTGCGGGCGCACGCGGTCCCCTGCGGGCAGGTGCGCTCGCTGGCCGAGGCCCTCGCCGACCCCCAGCTCGCGGCCCGCGACATGGTGGTCGAGCTGGACCATCCGCAGCTCGGCGCCATCCGGGCGCTGGGGAACCCTATCAAGCTGTCGCGCACGCCGGCCGTCGTCGACCGCCCTCCGCCGGCCCTCGGCGAGCACACGGAAGAGATCCTGGCGGAGCTGCCGGCCGCGTCGGCGGCGGAGACGCCGCCAACCGAGACGGCGCCGGCCGCGGTCGCCGCCGACGTCGGGGAGTGACGGATGGACCATCCCACAACCACGCTGAACGAGCCCGGGCGGGACCGGCGGCGGGGCGGCGAGGCCAGGCCGGCGCGGCCGCCCGGCGGATCCGCGATCGGCCACTCCCGTCCTGCCGGCGCCCGCCCCGTTCGGCGCCGCGGGCCGCTGACCGGACGCCTCGCCTGCATCGGCATGCTGCTGACCGCGGGAGCCGCCGCCCATGCGCAGGACGGCGACCGTTTCGGGGGCCGCCTCTCGATCGTCCCGGTCGACTTCGCGACGCGGCCGAACGTGTCGGGCTCGGGCGAGGCCGAGGCGGTGCTCGAGGGCCGCACCCTCACCGTCGCCGGCACGTTCCAGGGGCTGAGCTCGCCCGCCACGGAAGCTCATCTTCACCGGGCCCCGCCGGCCCGGCGCGGGCCCGCCGTGTTCGCCCTCGACGTCACCGCCGCCGCGGCGGGCCGGGTCGACGGCGAGGTCGAGCTCGACGACATGCAGGCGGCGGCGCTGCGCCGGGGCGAGTACTACGTGCAGATCGCGACCCGGAACAACCCCGACGGGGAGATCCGCGGATGGCTGCTGCCCCGCGACGAGGAGGCGGCCGACGCCGCGGCGCCGTCGCCCGCCCGCTACCTCGCCAGCCAGGCGCAGACCGGTGAGCTCGCCTACCGCGACGTCTGCGCCTCGTGCCACCGGCGCGACCTGAGCGGCGGCTTCGACACCCCCGAGCTGGCCGGGTCCGTGTTCCGCAGCATGTGGACCGGCCGGCCGGTACGCGAGCTGCTCGGCTACGTCGAGGCGGCGATGCCGCCGGCGGGCCGCCAACCCGACGACGACACCCTGACCGCCATCGTCGCCTACATCCTGCGGGAGAACGGCGCTGCCCCCGGCGGCGCGGCGCTGTCGTCGGCATCGGCGGGGACCATCGCAGTCGGTCCGTGATACGGGGGTGCACGACGAGAGACAGTGAGACCGCGCCGAACACGGCGCCAAATCGCCGACATGACCCGGCCAGGACGGTCGTCTCACGAGTCTGTCCTGCACCCTGACACGGAACGGCTGGCCGTACGGCGGGCGTCTGCCGTATCATGGACTGGGAGTCGTGTCGAAGGCCCCCGCGTCGCGCCACGGGCTCCTGGCGGCGCAAGCGCCGCACCGAGTTTCTTGATCGGGGTGTCGTGTATGGCGGTACGTCCGCGCGGCCGGAGCACCGGGCCGTTCGTCGGCGTTGTTGCACTGGCGATAGTCGCCGGTGTCGCCTCGTACGATTTCTTCCTCGCCGATCCGCCGGATGTCGAGGAGGCGCCCTTCCGCGCGGAAGCGCCGGCTCCCGCGCCGGCCGCGGTGGACACGACCCCTGACCCCGCGCCCGACCCGCCCATGGCCCTCGACGAGAGCGACGGCTTGGTTCGGGACCTGGTGGCGAAGCTGTCATCGCACCCGGGCCTGGCCGCGTGGCTCATTCCCGACGATCTGGTCCGCATCTTCGTCGTGGTGGTGGACAACGTCGCCGACGGCCACACGCCGGACCGGCACCTGCCGCCGTGGCGCCCGACCCGCCGCTTCCAGACCACCGGCTCGTCCCGCGAGCTCCACGTCGACCCCGTCAGCCACGCGCGCTACGACACCCACGCCGAGATCGTGGCCGCGATAGAGCCGGCGGCGGCGGCCAAGCTCTATCACAGCCTCCGGCCGCTCATCGCTTCGGCCTACGCCGAGCTGGGACGTACCGGGGACGAGTTCGACGCGACGGTGCTGCGCGCCCTGCGCAACCTCCTCGAGACCCCGGTGCTGGAGCGCGAGGTCCGGCTGATTCACCGCGCCCCGTTCTTCGAGTTCGCGGACCCCGCCCTCGAGGAGCTCCTGCCGGTCCAGAAGCAGTTTCTCGGCATGGGCCCGCGCAACGTGCGGGCGGTGCAGGCCAGCCTGCTGGAGATCGCCGAGGCGATCGGGTTGGACGTCGCGAGCCTGCCGGTCCCCGAGGTCCTCCGATAGGGGTCCCCCCGGCATCGACGCCCCCATGCGGCTCATCGTGAAGCGTCTCGACCGGGCCGGGGCCCGCCTGCCCGAGCGCGCGCACCCCGGCGACGCCGGGCTGGACCTGTTCGCGGCCGCCGACATCGACATCCCCCCCGGCGAGGCCCGGCTCGTCGGCACCGGGCTCGCCATCGAGCTGCCCCCCGGCACCGAGGGCCAGATACGGCCGCGGAGCGGCCTCGCGCTCCGCCACGCGGTCACCGTGCTGAACGCGCCGGGCACCGTCGACGCCGGCTACCGAGGCGAGATCGGCATCCTCCTCGTCAACCACGGCCGCGAGGCCTTCCGCGTGCGGCAGGGCATGAGGGTGGCGCAGCTCGTGGTGACGCCGGTGGTCGAGGTGGAGGTCGTCGAGGCGGACGCGCTGTCGGAGACGGCCCGGGCCGGGGACGGTTTCGGGTCGACGGGGTGATGCGGGTCGACGCGTGTGCGGGTCGACAGGAAGATGCGGGTCGACACGTGTGCGGGTCGACGGGGTGATGCGGGTCGACACGTGTGCGGGTCGATGGGGTGATACGGGTCGACGGGGTGTGCGGGTCGACGGCCCGTGTGCGGGTCGACGGGGTGTGCGGGTCGACCGCCCGTGTGCGGGTCGACGGGGTGTGCGGATCGACGGCCCGTGTGCGGGTCGACGGGATGTGCGAGTCGACGGCGCGTACGGGCCGACGGCGTGATACGGGTCGACGGGGTGATATGGTGAGATCGCCGACGCCATGGCGACCGATCCGAACCGCCCCAGAGCCGACGGCGCCACCCTGCGGGTGGCCCTGTGCCAGTGCAACCTGCCCGTCGGAGACCTCGCGGGGAACCTCGACCGGCTCCGCGACCTGATCGCCTGCGCGTCGGAACGCGGCGCCGACCTGACCGTCTTTCCCGAGCTCTCCGCCACCGGGTATCCGCCCGAGGACCTGCTGCTGAACCCGCGGTTCACGGAGGCGGCGGCGGACGGGGTGCGCCGCCTCGCGGCGTCGGTGACGGGGACGGTGGCGGTGGTCGGGCTGCCGGACCTCGCGGGCGACCTCCATAACGCGGCGGCGGTGCTCGCGGGCGGCGAGGTCGCCGCCGTCTATCGAAAGTACTTCCTGCCGAACTACGCGGTGTTCGACGAGCAGCGGTACTTCGCCCGGGGCGACGCCGCCCTCACCGTCGACCTCGGCGGCGTCCGCGTCGGCGTCACCATCTGCGAGGACCTGTGGTACCCGGGGGGGCCGGGCCGCTGGGCGGCGATCGACGGGGGCGCGGTGGTCCTCGTCAACCTCTCCGGCTCGCCGTACCACCGCGGCAAGGGCGTCGAGCGCGAACGCATGCTCGCCCAGCGCGCGGCCGACTACGGCTGCTTCGTGGCCTTCTGCAACGCCGTCGGCGGCCAGGACGAGCTGGTCTTCGACGGGCACAGCCTCGTCGTCGATCCCGCGGGGCGGGTCGTGGCCCGCGGCGCGCAGTTCGAGGAGGACCTGCTCGTGGTCGACCTCGACATCCTCTCGGCCAGGCGCCGCCGGCTCCATGACCCGCGGTGGCGGCAGGCCGGGGCGGATCGCGACCGGGTGCGCTCGATCCAAGTCGAGACGGCCGTACCGCCACCGCCCCCGGCAGGGCCGGCCATCGGTGAACGGTCAGCGCGAACGGTCGAGATTCCCGAACCGGTTCGGGGAGGCCTTCGACCCGCGCCGGCCATTGACGAGCAGCCATCGCGAATGGTCGAGACAGCTCCGCCCTCGCACCTCTCGGCGCAGCCCTTCGGCAAGCGCCGATTGCGAGCGGCCGAGACCACCGCGCCGCCGACTCCGGCGACGGACCCGGCCCTCGGTGAACCGGAATCGTCCATGGCCGAGGCCGCGGCACCGTCGCTGCCCACGGCAGGGTACGTCTCCGGCGCGCCCCCATCCGAGGCGGCCGCACCGCGCCGCTCCCCGGCGCCCCCCCCGCGGATCCCGCCGCTTCTCGAGCCCGAGGCCGAGGTCTATCGCGCCCTGGCCCTCGGCACCACCGACTACTTCCGCAAGAACCGGTTCCGCCACGCGGTGCTCGGCCTGTCGGGGGGAATCGACTCCGCCCTCGCCCTCACCGTCGCCGCCGACGCCCTCGGCCCCGGCGCGGTGACCGCGGTCTCGATGCCGTCGCGCTTCACCGCCGCCGAGAACCGGGACGACGCGCGGGAGCTGGCCGGCCGCCTGGGGGTCGAGCTGCTCGAGCTGCCCATCGCGGAGCTCGCCGGCGCCTACGATCGCGCCCTCGCGGTGCCGTTCGGCGACGCCCTGCCCAACGTGGCCGAGGAGAACCTGCAGGCGCGCATCCGCGGCAACCTGCTGATGGCCCTCTCCAACAAGTTCGGCTGGCTCGTGCTGACGACGGGGAACAAGAGCGAGATGAGCGTCGGCTACGCCACCCTCTACGGCGACATGGCCGGCGGCTTCGCGGTGCTGAAGGACGTGCTGAAAGGGTGGGTGTACCGCCTGGCCCGGTGGCGCAACCGAGAAGGCGAGGTCGTCCCGCAACGCATCATCGACAAGCCGCCCACGGCCGAGCTGCGCGAGAACCAGCTCGACACCGACAGCCTGCCCCCCTACGACGTCCTCGACGCGGTGCTCGAGGCCTACGTGGAGGAGGACCGCAGCCCCGAGGACATCGCCGGGGCCGGCTTCGACCCCGCCCTCGTCGACCGCATCGTCGCGATGGTCGACGGCGCCGAGTACAAGCGCCGCCAGGCCCCGCCGGGGGTGCGCATCTCGGTGCGCGCGTTCGGCCGCGACCGCCGGCTGCCCATCACCAACGGCTACACGCCGCGCTCGAGCGCCGGCGGGCTACCCTGAAGATGGATGGAGACCATCACGCCCTGGCTCACGCCGGCTCTGGTCATTGCGCTCGGCGCATGGCCCGCTCGGATCTGCAGGGCGTCAACAAGCGTCTCGACCTCGTCAGCAAGGAGATCGGCGACCTTCGCGAGCGGATGGCCCGCCTCGCGGGGGCGCTCGAGGGATTCCTCGCCGGTCGGCGCGACCGCGACGCCGCGTAGCCTGCGGCTCGGCCCGCCGCCCAACCCCCTCCGCGAAGAGCCGCGCCGTTCAACGGTGCAGACTCCCCGTCCGTCAATCGGGTCCGTCCGGCTCCGCCACCGCGATCATCCTGCCCTTGAGCATCCGGCGCACGAAGCGGGCGAGCCGCTCTTCGGCCGGCTCGGCCCGGTCGCCGAAAGCCGCGCGCATCGCCCGGGCGATCTCGGCCAGCGACGTGCGGCCGTCGCACGCCTTCCACACGAGGGTGCCGACCTCGTCGAGCCGGATCCGGTAGTGTGGGTCGCCGGCGAGTCCCGCGAGCCACCGCCCCGGCCGGCTCGTGCCGAAGCGCGGGCGCAGGAGGACGCAGCGTCCGTCCTCCTCCCGCCATTCGAGCAGCCGCCGCGGCCGGGCGTCGGCGGAGATCACGACGGGGGCGCGCCCGGATCCGGCTCGTCCTCGCCGGCGGCCAGGGGCACGCGGACCAGCAGGTGGTAGAGCAGGCCGAACACCAGGGCGCCGAGCAGGGACTGCAGCCAGGTGGGGAAGCCCGCCATCTCGGCGATCGACGGCAGGACCCGACCGACTTCTCCACCCCCCGCGACCCCCGCCGCCCCCAGGACCATGAACGCCAGCAGCACCGCCATCAGCGCCTCGCCCGCGATGAAGCCCGACGACAGCAGCACGCCGGTGTTGTTGGCCCGCGTCACCGCCGCCTCGCCGGCGTTGCGGGCGGCGAGGGCGCGCGACAGCAGCCACGCGATGATTCCGCCGACGAAGATGGCGGCGGTGGCCGAGAACGGCAGGTACATGCCGACCGCGATCAGCATCGGCGAGGGCGACTGGATGAGGATGAGCCCGAGGGCGAGGAACATCCCGGCGATGACCAGGGGCCACGCCATCTCGCCGCCGACGATGCCCTCGGCCATCAGCGCCATCAGCCCCGCCTGGGGCGCGGGCAGGTCGGCGCTGCCGATGGTGTACACCTCGTGCATCGCCATCATCGGCAGGATGAGGACCAGCGCGGCCACGATCACCCCGATGATCTCGCCGACCTCCATCTTCCAGGGAGTCCCGCCGAGGATGTGGCCGACCTTCAGGTCCTGCAGCATGTCGCCGGCGACGCCGGCCGCGCAGCAGACCACTCCCGCCACGCCGAGGACGCCGAGGATGCCGGCGGGGCCGGTCACCCCGAGCCCCACCATGAGGATCGCCGCGATGAGGAGGGTGCTGAGGGTCAGGCCGCTGATGGGGTTGTTCGAGCTGCCGAGCAGGCCCACCAGGTACGCCGCCACCGCCGCGAACAGGAAGCCGAGGACCAGCATGACCACGGTGAGGACGAGGGCCCCGGCGATGCTGCCGCTGAAGAACCAGTAGAGCCCGAGCAGGGGTACCGACAGGGCCGCAATCGCGAGGCCGATCTTGCCGAAGTCCAGATCGAGGTTCAGGCGAGTACCCGTCCCCTTCCCGGTCTGCGCCTGCCGGATGTCGGTCCACGCGCGGCCGATCCCCTCGATGAGGGCCGTCCGCAGGTTGAACAGGGTGTAGAACGCGGCCACGATCATCGTCCCCACCG
Organism: Vicinamibacterales bacterium; assembly: GCA_965261285.1. Taxonomy (GTDB): domain Bacteria; phylum Acidobacteriota; class Vicinamibacteria; order Vicinamibacterales; family UBA8438; genus JAJEEA01. The sequence goes on from OZ253457.1 coordinate 3,601,992, forward strand.
CGAGCGGGCGTATCTGCCGCAGCCACACCTCCTCGCCGAGGGCCATCAGGGTCGACCCGTCCGCCGTCTCCGCCGCCGCATCCGGGTTCAGGAACAGCCCCAGCGGCACCAGCAGGAGCCAGCCGAGCACCGCCCCCGCGAACAGCGTCGAGGCGATGCGGGGGCCGACGATGAACCCGACCCCGACGAGGGCCGGCGAGGCGGCCGGCGACTGCAGGATGAACCCGCCCGCGTAGCTCACCGGCTGGCCGAGCATCTCGACCGTCGAGCGCCCCAGGTTGACGAAGGTGGTGGCCGAGTCCCTCACGATCTGGAGGCCGTAGGAGTTCTCGACGAGCTCCCACGCGCCCGCGATGCCCATCGCCTGGAAGACGTACCTGGCACCCGTCTGCCCGCCCTGCCCCGCCTTCACCAGCTCGGCCGCGGCCACGCTCTCGGGAAACGGCAGGTCCGCCTCGACGACCATGGTGCGGCGCAGGACGATGATGAACAGCACCCCGAGCAGCCCGCCCACGAGCATGATGGCGGTGCTCTCCCAGTAGCGCAGCTCGTCCCAGACCCCGCTGATCACGAAGGCGGGAATCGTGAAGATGGCCCCCGCCACGAGGGCCTCGCCGACCGAAGCGGTGGTGCGGGAGATGTTCTCCTCGAGCACCGACCCCCCGAGCCCCCGCAGCGCCGCCATCGCCACCACCGCGGCCGGGAACGTCGCGGCGACGGTCAGGCCGGCCCGCATCCCCAGGTACGCGTTGGCAGCCCCGAGCACGACGGCCATCACGACGCCGATGAGCACCGCGCGCACGGTCAGCTCGGGCAGATCGGTCTCCTCGGGCACGAACGGCGTGAAGCGTGGCGACGACGGGTCGGATGCGCTCATGGCCGCCTTTATAAGGGCATCCGCGGCGGGAAGCAACCGCCGGCCGCCTTGTCAGGCCGCGAAGCCGGATGGTACTGTCCTGTCAGCGAGGCCTCGAACCGACCCGTATGACATCAGCCACAGAACGGCGCTCCGACCCCGGATCGGCTGACGCTGCCGCCGTCCTCCCCGCCGCCCGGCTCGTCCGCGACATCTACGCCGAGCAGCGGCGGGCGGGCCGGCCCGTCGTCTCGATCGAGCTCTTCCCACCCCGGACCCGCGAGGGGCTGGTCAACCTCTTCGAGCGAACCCTGCCGGCGATGCAGGCGATCCGGCCGCACTTCTACTCGGTGACCTACGGGGCCGGCGGCAGCACCCGGGACCGGACCCTCGACATCGCGGACCGCATCCAGCGCGAGCACGGGGCCACCGCGATGGCCCACCTGACGTGCATCAGCACCCCGCGCCCCGAGATCGAGCGGTACCTGCTCGAGGCGCGGGAGCGCGGCATCCGCAACATCCTCGCCCTGCGCGGCGACCCGCCGCAGAACGTGGACGAGCTGGCCGAGCTCGAGAGCGGGTTCGAGTACTCGTACCAACTGGTGACGTTCATCCGGCAGCTCGGCGGATTCTCCATCGGCACCGCCGGCTTCCCCGAGAGCCACATCGCGTGCACGGAGGGGAAGCACGTCGACTGGCAGCGGCTCAAGGCCAAGATCGACGCGGGCGCGGACTTCGTGCTGACCCAGCTCTTCTTCGACAACGACGACTACTTCGCGTTCCGCGACTACCTGGTGGACACGCTGGGGGTTCGGGTGCCGCTGACGCCGGGCGTGCTGCCGATACTCGGCACCCAGCAGATCAAGCGGTTCACGGCCCTCTGCGGGGCCACCCTGCCCACATCGCTGCGCGCGAAGCTGGAGAGGTTCGGTGACGACGCCGAGGCGGTCGCCGACTTCGGCATCGAGTTCGCGACCCGCCAGTGCGAGGCCCTGCTCGCCGGGGGGGCGCCGGGCCTCCACGTCTACTCGCTGAACCGGGCCCGCGCCGTCACGAGCATCGTCGACAGCCTCGGGCTGCGGGGCTGATCGCCCGTCGGCGTCAGGAGCGCTCGATCCACTCGACGAACTTCGATCCGTCGACGGAGGCGTCGACGATCATCACCCGGGTCACCCGGGCGTTCTCGTGGATCAACGCCTTGGTGGCGTCGCGGGCCTCTTCGACGGTGGCGTAGCGGTTGAAGAGGATCGGCGAGTTGGCGGCGCCGCCGCGCACGGTGGGAATCAGCTTGAACATGGCGGGGAGATCATACCCCGTCGCGGTGGGCGGCCGATGGGGACGCGGTCGACCGCGATTGGGGTCGACGCCGCGCAACGGAGCCCCGGCCAGGCCGGAACGCCACGGGGCGACCCCGCATGACTTCGGAGCCGGGCCGCCCGCGGCCCCGGCTTCCCCGGCTCCCGAGGGCAGGCGGTCGACCGCGACCCGCGGAACCCTGCTGCAACTCCCGCGTCATCGGAGCCGGGCCGCGCCGCAACCCCTGCCTCCCGTGCCCGAGGGCAGGCGGTCGACCGCGACCCGCGGAGCCCTGCCGCAACTTCCGCGTCAATCGGAGCCCGGTCGTGCCGCTGCGTCCCCCGCGGGCCACCTTCGACGCCCGAGGTCCGTGCCCACCGCGAGCTGCAGGACCTCGCCGTAGCTCCGCACCCCGCCGGCCACCCGGTTCGCCCGGAGATACCCGTCGTTGAGGCGGCGGGCGTTGCGCTGGATGACCGGCACCACCCGGCTCGTCCGGGCGCGAATCGCGGCGTAGTCGGCGCGCGGACCGGGGCCGAGCAGGGCGCCGAGGGCCTCCCGCGACGACTCCGGGACCGCGCCGAGAAGCCGCCCCACCAGGTTGAGCCACCCGCTGTATTGCATGCGCTCGTCGCCGGCCAGGCAGGTGAGCCACGCCACGAAGTTGGCCTCGGCCTCGTGGGCGTAGCCGGCCACGTGGGCCCACTCGTGCGCGGTGACGAAGGGCCGCTCGAACGGCAGCACGGTGTCGTTGACCAGCACCTGGAGCGAGAACGGATCGGTCATGCCGTCGATGCCGGCGCGCCGGAAGTACGGGGTCAGCAGCGAGCGCCGCGGCACGACGGCGGGGGCGGGGCGGGACGCGCCCAGCTCGCGCTGCACGCGCTCGAACGCGGGGCCGAGTTCGGCCGGCAGCTCCTCGAGCTGCGGCCACGACCGCGTCTCGATGGCCTCGAACAGCTCGTTGAGACGGGCCACGGCCGACGCCGTCAGCGCTTCCAGGACCGCCGGGGTCACCCGGTCTTCCGCGTAGGCGAGCTTCACGGCCAGCGTCTCGCGCCGGTAGTTCAGTCCCCAGGCGGCGAGAAACACCAGGTAGAGCGCCGCGGCGACGACGGCGAGGCGGGCCGCGACGGCGCCGAGCACGCGCAGCCGCCCCTGCCGCCCCGGGCGCAGCAGCCGCCACGCGATCCATCCGAGGATGGCCGCCGCCCCCCCGAGCAGCAGCCAGTCGAACAGCACCAGGGGCGCCCGGTTCGTCGCCGCCGTGACGAGCTGCCGCAGAACGGGATACACCCCCTGCGAGTACGCGGACTCGACGGCGGAGCGCGAGACCGGCAGCACCGCCATGAGGACCGCGCCGCCGACGAGCGCCGCCGGCAGCCAGCCCGGCCCGCGGCGAACCGGCTCCGATCGGGATCGACGCCGCGCCATGTCCATACCCTACACCACGCGGGCCGCCGGACCGGATGGTACACTGGCCCGATGTCCAGACCCGACGACGAGCCTACCTGGGGCCGGTCGACGGTGCACACCGTCTGCCCCCTCGACTGCCCGGACACCTGCAGCCTCGAGGTCGCGGTCGAGCGGGGGGCCGTCGTCTCCATCGACGGGTCGCGCAGGAACCCCGTCACCGACGGCTACATCTGCGGGAAGGTCCGCCGGTTCGGCGAGCGGGTGTACGGCGACGCCCGCCTGACCCGGCCCCTCGTCCGCGGGGGCCGCCGCGGCGACGGCGAGTTCCGGGAGGCCACGTGGGACGAGGCCCTCGCCCTGATCGCGGGGCGGATGATCGAGATCCGCGACACCGTCGGGGCCGAGGCGGTCCTCCCGTTCTCGTACGGCGGGTCCAACGGCCTCCTCACCCAGGACACCGTCGACGCCCGGCTGTTCCGGCAGTTCGGCGCCTCGCGGCTCGCCCGCACCGTCTGCGCCCTGCCGACGAGCACCGCCAACCAGGCCCTCTACGGCAAGATGCCGAGCGTGACCCCCGCCGACTATCGCCACGCCCGGCTCATCGTGGTGTGGGGCGCCAATCCGTCCAGCTCCGGCATCCACTTCGTGCCGCCCATCAAGGCGGCGCAGGAGGCGGGGGCGGCGCTGGTGGTCGTCGACCCGCGCCGAACGAACCTGGCCCGGCGCGCCGACATCCACCTCGCGGTCAGGCCGGGGACCGACGTCGCCGTCGCGCTGGCCATCCACCGCTACCTGTTCGAGAACGATCGGGCCGACGAGGAGTTCCTCGCCGCCCACGCCGAGGGCGCGGACCGGCTGCGGGAGCGCTGCGCGGAATGGACCTTCGACCGGGCGGCGGAGGTGGCGGGGCTCGACCCGGGGCTGATCGAGAGCTTCGCCGAGATGTACGCCGACTTCTCCCCCGCCGTCATCCGGTGCGGTTGGGGGCTCGAGCGCAACCGCAACGGGGGCAGCGCGGCCCTCGCGGTGCTCGCCCTGCCCGCCGTCGCCGGCAAGTTCGGGGTCCGCGGCGGCGGCTACTCGATGAGCAACACCGCCGCCTGGAACCTCTCGGCCGAGTCGTGGATCGGCGCCCCCGAGCCGGACACCCGGGTGGTCAACATGAACCGGCTCGGGCAGGCCCTGCTCGAGCTGCGGGACCCGCCGATCCGGATGCTGTTCGTCTACAACTGCAACCCGGTGGCGACGATGCCGAACCAGAACCGGGTGATCGAGGGGCTCTCCCGCGACGACCTCTTCACCGTGGTGTTCGACCAGGTGATGACCGACACCGCGGCCCTCGCCGACGTGGTGCTCCCCGCCACCACGTTCCTCGAGTCCTACGACGTCGCCCAGAGCTACGGGTCGACCAACCTGCAGCTCGCCCGCCCCGTCATCGAGCCGGTGGGCGCGTCCCGGCCCAACGTCGAGGTCTTCGCGGAGCTCGCGGGCCGGCTGGGCCTCGACGTCGGCGCCGGGTACGGAAGCGACGCCGAGGCCCTGCTCGAGCTCGCGGCGGCGCTGCCCGAGGAGGCCCGCGCCGATCTGCTCGAGTCGGGCATCGCCCTCGGGGTGGCGGAGGGCGCACCCGTGCAGTTCGTCGACGTCCATCCCCGGACCCCGAACCGGAGGGTGCGGCTGTTCCCCGACGAGCTCGAGCGCGAGAGCCCCGAGGGCATATACCGCTTCCGGCCCGATCCGGCCACCGCCGACCATCCCCTCGCCCTGATCTCGCCGTCCACCGGCAAGACCGTCAACTCCACCCTCGGCGAGCTGCGCACGCGCGTGGCCCGCCTGCAGATGCACCCCGACGACGCCGAGCCGCGAGGCCTCGCCGACGGCGACACCGCCCGCGTCTTCAACGCCCTCGGCGAGGTGCACTGCCCGGTGGCGCTCGACACCGGCGTCCGCCGGGGCACCGTCGCCCTGCCCAAGGGGCTCTGGCGCATGAGCACCCTCAACGGCGCCACCGCCAACGCCCTCGTCCCCGACGACCTGACCGACGTCGGCGGCGGCGCCGTCTTCAACGACGCCCGCGTCCAGGTGGCCCGCGTCGTCACCGCCACGCTGCAGCTCGACGGGCAGGAGCCGGCGGCCTCCGCGGCCGGCCGGGATGCGTCAGTCCACTGAGACCGGTTTCGGTGGGAAGCGCAGCGCCAAGGGAATGTGCGGGAAGCGCCACGAAAGGCGTTCAGTCGGAGTGCATGCCGGGCGTGGTCACGTGCGTGACGAGCAGCTCCTGGAGGGCCTGGACCTGACCGGTCAACTGGTCGACCTTGCGGTTGGCGATCAGCACACCGATCGCGCTGACGAGGGACACCAGGAGCGTCAGCACCTGCAGAACGGTCGAAAGGGTGGCGTTCCGCTCCAGGTCTCCTCCATTCCAACCCGGCGGCCGCAGACGAAGGCCCCCTCCAGCCGTCACGCTTCCCCCGACGCCGCCGGGGCGGGCGCGTGGTCGGGGTGGACGAGGTCGGAGACCCGGCCGCCGGGCATGCGGGCGGCGGCGATCACCGCCACTCCGGCGACGGCGGCGGTGAGCCCGAAGACGCGGTGAATCGCCTGGAGCATGCCGGCCTGCGAAGGCCCTGCGCCCGCGGCGACGGTCGCCGCGATCACCGCGCCGAAGAGGGCGACGCCGACCGCCCCGCCGATGCTGCGGGTGAACTGCCCGAACGACGTGGCGACCCCGAGATGGCGCCGGGCCACCCCGCTCTGCATGGCGAGCACGAGCGAGAGCATCGCGGTCCCCATGCCCATGCCGATCAGGGCGAGGTCGGCCCGGAGCACCCAGTCGGGGGTGTCCGCGCCGACGAGGGTCAGGCCCACGAAGCCGAGGGAGACGCCGCTCAGCCCGCCCAGCACCATCGGCCGGTAGCCCGTCCGGTGCACGAGGCGGCCGGCGATCACCGACACCACGACCCAGCCGAGGACCAGCGGGGTCAGGGCGCGGCCCGCCTCGACCGCGGTGCCGCCCAGCCCCTCCTGCACGAGGAGGGGCACGTAGGTGATGGCGCTGAACATGGCGGCGCCGACGAGGAGCCCGATGCCGGCGATGGACGCCACCATCCGGTCCGCGAGGAGATCGAGGGGCACCATCGGCTCGGCCGCCCGCCGCTCGACCCGCACCAGCCACCAGCCGAACCCCGCCGCGGCCCCGCCCGCGAGCGCGGCCCACGCCCCCCGGCCCGCCACCCCGGTCTGGCCGACCGCGAGCAGCAGCAGCGTGACCGACGTCATCAGCAGGGCCGCCCCCGCGTAGTCGACGCTGCGCCGGACGCCGGGCGCGGGGTCGCGCAGGGCGGCGCCCACCGCCACCGCGGCGAGGATGCCGAACGGAATGTTCAGGTAGAACACCCAGCGCCACGAGAGCAGGGCGGTGATGTAGCCCCCGGCGAGGGGCCCCACCACGGAGGCGACTCCCCACACCGCACTCAGCAGCCCCTGCGTCCGGCCGCGCTCTTCCAGGGTGTAGTGGTCGCCGATGATGCTCATCCCCAGGGGCATGAGGCCGCCGGCGCCGAACCCCTGCAGCGTCCGGAACGCGATGAGCGCGGCCATGCTGGTGGCCGCCCCCGAGAGGGCGGAGCCGAGCAGGAAGATGCCGATGCACCAGAGATAGAAGCGCCGGCGTCCGTACAGGTCGGAGAGCTTGCCCCAGAGGGGAATCGAGACCGTCGACGCCAGCAGGTAGGCGGAGAAGACCCAACTGTACCAGGCGAGCCCGCCGAGCTGGTCGGCGACCGTCGGCATGGCCGCGGCCACGACGGTCATCTCGATGGCCGCGAGGAACGTGCCGCCGAGCACGCCGGCCATGGCCACCGTCCGGCGGGCGCCGCGGATGGGTTGGTGATGGGTCATGCGCCTGGCGGGTGCCTCCCGGAAGACCGGCACCCGGTCCAACCTTCCCATGTTACGATCCCTCGACCGGCGCCGCCAGCCGACCACCGCCATGCCTGATTCCGACGCCCCCGTCCGAACCGTGAAGTGCGTGAAGCTCCAGCGCGAGCTGCCCGGGCTCGACGAGCCCCCCTGGCCCGGCGAGCTGGGCCGGCGCGTCTACGAGCAGGTCTCCGCCGACGCCTGGAAGCAGTGGGAAGAACGGATGACGATGATCCTCAACGAGTACCGCCTCATGCCCTGGCAGAAGGAGGCCCAGGACCTGGTGGCGAAGTACATGGAGGAGTTCTTCTTCGGCGAGGAGTCGGCGCCGCCCCCCGAGTACGTGCCGCAGCAGCAGAAGTGACGTCCCGCGCGCCGGTCCGTCGGCGGTGAGCCGAGGCACTCCCCCGCCGCCGTGACGGCTTCCCGGCAACCGGCCGGGAGGCTTGCCGGCGACAGCCTCACCCGGCGTGTGCGCGGACGGCGCGGACAACGCGGACCATCGTGCCGCCGCGGCCTCCTGTCGGAGCTCCGTCAGGAGGCCGCCTCGCCGTCGAGGGCCGCCGGCCGGGCCACCGGAGGCGTCGCCAGGCTCACCACGACGAGGGTCCCGATGGACAGCGCCAGCGCCGGGTACGCGGTCTCCAGGCCCAGGGGGTAGACGGGCGCGCCGTCGACGCTCCTCGCGAGGGCGACGATCTCCCACCCGAGCGTCGTGACCATCCCCACGAGGATCGACGCCACCCCGCCCGCCGGGGTCGCACGGCGCCAGAGCAGGGCGCCGAGCAGGGCCGGGGTGATGCCCGCCCCGTACATCGTGTACGCCCACAGGGCCATCGCGAGGATGGTCGGGAAGAACCTGCCCGCCACGTAGCCGAAGAGGCCCAGCACCACGACGATGACGCGCGTGTAGACGATGACCTGCGCCCCGGTGATCGACGGGTCGACGAAGCGCTGGTACACGTCGCGGATCAGGTTCGTGGCGGGGGTCAGGAGGAAGCTGTTGGCGGTGGAGACGATGATCGCGGCCGCCCCGCACACCAGGACCACCCCGAGGAACGCGGGCAGCACGTCGGTCGCGACCCGGATGACGATCTCCTCCGACTGCACCGCGGTCAGCCCCGGCGTGATGGTGCTGGCGAAGACGCCGGTCGAGTCGATCAGGGTCTCGACCACCATCGTCCCGACGATCCAGCCGCCGACGGCGAGCCGGGCCGCCCGCTCGTCGCGGGCCGAGAAGAACTTCTGGTACATGTTCGCTTCGCCGAGCAGCAGGAACATCGTCGGCAGGAAGAGCGCGAGCGCCGCCTGCGGCCCCAGGTTGCCGAACAGCGACACCTGGTCGGGCCGGAGCGCGCCCACCGCGGCGCCGAGCCCGCCCGCGTCGCCGACCATGAACGTGACCGCCAGCACCACCCCGATCGTCATCAGCACGCCGTTGCCGACGTCCAGGTAGGCGATGGACAGCATGCCCGCCAGGGCCGTGAACACGACGCAGAACGCCATCGTGATGAACGCCCCGGTGTCCGGGTCGACCCCCGCGACCGACGCGAGGAGGCGGCCGCCGCCCCGGAACTGGTAGGCGGCGATGGTCGAGTAGGCGAGCACGGTGGTGATGGTGCCGAGCACCCGCGCGGCCGGGCCGTAGCGCAGCTCGAGGATGTCGGGGACCGTGTACTGGGCGATGCGGCGCACCCGCGGCGCGATGAAGTAGACGAGGGCGATGCCCACCCACGCGCCCGCCGACTGCCACAGGGCCGCGAACCCGGCCCGGTAGCCGAGCCCCGCCCCCGCGAAGAGGCTGCCCGAGCCGATCCAGGTCGCGAGCAGGGTGAACACCAGCACCCGCGCCGGCAGCGCCCGGCCCGCCACCAGGAAGTCGTCGCCGGTCCGCACCCGCCGGCTGCGGTAGGCGCCGACGAGGACGAGGACCGAGAGATAGAGGAGGACGGCCGTCAGCATGGTGGGTCTCCGCCTGCATTATGCACCGACCCGCGGGGCGCAGCCCGAATGGCGCCGCCGGAGGTCCGGGTCGCCGAGGCCGCCACGGGCTCCCCGCTCAACCGGCGAGGTTCCGAGCGTGCGGCGCAAACGCCCCGCTGTTATCCTCGGGGGCCATGCCCCTCGACGAGTACCGCCGCAAGCGCGACTTCTCGAAGACCCCGGAGCCGAGCGGGGACGGCAAGCCCCGGGCACGCCGGGGCGGCAAGCCGAAGCCGCTCTACTTCTGCGTGCAGAAGCACCTCGCGAGCCGCCTGCACTACGACCTGCGGCTCGAGCACGACGGCGTCCTGCTGTCGTGGGCGGTGCCCAAGGGGCCGTCGCTCGATCACCGCGACCGCCACCTCGCGGTGCGGACCGAGGACCATCCCCGCGAGTACGGCGACTTCGAGGGCGTCATCCCCGAGGGCTACGGCCAGGGCATCGTCATGCTGTGGGACTACGGCACCTGGAGCCCGGAGGTCGACGACGTCGGCGAGGCCCTCGGCAAGGGCGACCTCAAGTTCGCCCTCGACGGCTACAAGCTCAAGGGGTCGTGGGCCCTCGTCCGGACCCGCGACCGTCCCGACACCTCCCCGTCACAGCGCGGCAGGAGCTGGCTGCTCATCAAGCACCGCGACTTCTGGTCGGGCGCTCTCGACATCACCACCTTCGCGCCGCTCAGCGTGAAGAGCGAGGGCGACTTCGACGACATCCTCGCCGCCGACCTGCCGGACGTCTGGGTGACCGGCCGCGCCGCCGCCCGCGGGGGCGCCACCGGCAAGGCGCTGCGCGAGATCATCGAGAAGGCCGCGGCCAAGAAGCTGGCGCGCGACGACCGGGAGTCTGCGTCGTAGAGCGGCGGGACTCCCCGCGGGGTCGGGCGGGCGCCGGCAGGAGCCGTCAGGCGGACGATCGCGGGCCAGGAGTCTGCGTCGTGGCGGCGGGGCTCCCGCCAAGGTCGGTCGGGCGCCGGGTGGGAACCGGCGGCGACGGTTGGCGCGCTAACCGCGCCCCCCGTCGTCCCACAGGATCCGGCGGGACAGGACGCCCCACACCGCGTAGGCCAGGCGCCGCCGGGCATGCCGGGCGAACGTCCCCTCCCAGAACTCGCCGGTGACGACCTCGCAGCCGTCCGGGACGCGTCCCACCGGCAGGGGCCGCTTGTCCTCGGCGGCGTAGCGGTCGACGGTCTCGTCGTCGGGCCGACCGGTGTTGACGATGACCGCGTCGACGCGGCGGCCGATGACCTCGCCGATGCGCTCCACCGCCGTCGCGGCGGTGAAGCCCGCCATGCCGCGGCCCTCGGTGAGCAGGTTGGCGACGAGCACGATCGGCCCGTCGACGGCGGCGAGGGCGTCGCGCACGCCGACCGGAAGCAGGGTCGGCACGAGGCTCGTGTGGAAGCTGCCGGGACCGATGACGACGGCGTCGAAGCCGGGAATGGCCTCGGCCGCGGCGGGATGGATGGCGACCCCGGGGTCGAGCCAGATGCGGCGGACGCGGCGCCCCTCGCGCTGCCCGGCGTCGACCTCGACCTCGCCGCGGGTGGTCGACCCGTCCTCGTACTCGGCGCACACCGCCGCCTGCTCGACGCTGACCGGCCATACCAGCCCGACGCAGTCGAGCAGCGTGCGCAGCCCGTCGACGGCGGCGAGGAAGTCGCCGGTGTACTGCTCCATCATCGAGAGCAGCAGGTTGCCGCCGGTATGGCCGCCGAGCCGATCGTGCTCGAAGCCGGAGAGGCGGGTCAGCAGGATGCGCCGCGCCTCGGCCTCGTTGCGGGCGAGGGCCAGCGCGCAGCGGAGGACGTCGCCCGGCGGCAGCACCCCGAGCTGATCGCGCAGCACCCCCGAGCTGCCGCCGCTGTCGAACATGGTGACCACCGCGTTGACGCGCAGCCACGGGTTCTGCTTGAGGCCGCCGATGAGGCTGGGCAACCCCGTACCGCCGCCGAAGCAACCGATGTTGAGCTGCCGGAGCCGCATGGGGGTATTTTCCCGAATCGGCCGGCGCCCGGTCCAGAAGGCGCCGCCGGGCCGTCTCCGGGCGCGGGCGGGCGCCGTCTTGGGCTCGACCGCAAGCAACGAGGACGACATGCCATCTCCGGAGCGGACGGGCGCGGTTCGTCATCCGGGCGGCCGCGTGTGCCGGCCTCGTGGAGGCTGGCGCGTCCGCCGCGCCGGGTTCGCGGGTACAATCCCCGCGCGTCGGTCCAGGCCCATGCCGCTCATCGACATGCTTCTGCCGCAGTTCGACCGGGAGCTGGAGACCGCCCGGCGCCTCATCGAGATCGTCCCCGGGGCGGAGCTCGCGTGGGGGCCGGGCGGCGGGGCCCGGACGCTCGCGGAGCTGACCGGCCATCTGGCGGAGATTCCCGCCTGGACGTGCGGCATCATGAACGAGGAGGGCTGCGATCTGGCCGACGTGCCCGTCGAAGGCGCCGTCGGGTCGGTGACCGAGGCGCTCGGCCGGTTCGACGCCGGCGCGGCCGCGGGCCGAGGCTCGCTCGTCGGGCGCCCCGACGACGAGCTCGTCGCAGACTGGACCCTGCGGCGCGACGGTCGGGTGGTCTTCTCCCTGCCCCGGATCGCGATGGTGCAGGGGCTCGTGCTGAACCACCTCGTCCACCACCGCGGACAGCTCAGCGTCTACCTGCGCATGCGGGGATGCCGGTTGCCCCCGATCTACGGCCCCACCGCCGACGACCGCGAGCCCGCGGGCTCCCGGCCCCGACGATGACGACGACCATCCCGTGCGGCGCCGCGGACGGCTTCGTGCCCCATCCGCGCCTCCGGGGCGGGCACCGCATGACCCTGTTCACCTGGGGCCGCCCGCGGCGCTTCCCGCGCCTGCCGCCGCCCGTGCCCCGCTACTTCGACGTCGCCCCCGACGCCCGGGTGCTCGCCCACTGCCACTGGCAGGCGGAGCCGCGCCGGCGCCCGACCCTCGTCGCCCTGCACGGCCTCGAGGGCTCCAGCGGGGCCCATTACATGCGCGGCCTCGCCGACAAGGCCTTCGCCGCGGGCATGAACGCGGTGCTGCTGAACCAGAGAAACTGCGGCGGAACCGAGGCCCTGTCGGCCGGGCTCTACCACTCGGGCCTCTCGGCCGACCCGCGGGCGGTCATCGAGGAGCTGATCGCCCTGGACCGTCTTCCCGCCATCGCGGTCGCCGGCTACTCGCTCGGGGGCAACGTGGCGGTGCGCCTCGCCGGCGACTACGGGGGGGAGGCGCCGCCCCAGCTTCGCGCCGTCGTCGCGGTGTCGCCCACGATGCACCTGGGGATGTGCGTCGAGGCCCTCGAGCGCCCCGCGAACCGCCTCTACCAGTGGAACTTCGTGCGCAACCTGAAGCGCCGCATGCGGCGGAAGGCGCGGGCGTGGCCGGGCCGGTTCGACCTCGGCCGGCTCGGCTCGGTGCGGACGGTGCGGGAGTTCGACGAGCGCTACACGGCCCCGCACCACGGGTTCCGGGACGCCGCCGACTACTACCACCGGGCGAGCAGCCTTCGCGTCGTCGACCGCGTCCGGGTGCCGACCCTCGTCGTCAGCGCCGCCGACGACCCCTTCATCCCGCCCGAGCAGTTCGACGACCCGGGGATCGTCGAGAACCCGCATGTCGCCGTGCAGATCACGCCCCACGGGGGCCACTGCGGGTTCTATGCGCGCGCGGAAGCCGGCTTCGACGGCTACTGGGCGGAACGGCGGGCGGTGGAGGTCGTGCGGAAACGGGCGTCGCCGGCGACGTAGACGCCGCGTGGACCCCGACCGGATGCGGCCGGCTGGTCCGGAGGCCGTTTCAGGTCAGGCCGGACCCGGCAGCGCGTCGATGAACTGCCGGGCGAACTCGGGCCCCTTGCCCTTGTCCTCGTGCTTGAAGTAGACGAACACCTCCCGGCAGTCCCGGGTGCCGCCGGCGATGGTCTCCGCCCAACGGGCGATGTCCTCCGGCCGGTAGCCCTCGTCCCGCAGCCGGAAGTAGCCGTAGTCGGCGGTCACCTCCATCGGCGTCGTCATCCGTTCGCTGTCGGCGATGCAGAGGGCCAGCCGGCGCGAACGCAGCCGCTCGAACACCGCCGGGTCGTGCCACGACGCGTGACGGAACTCGAACGCCGCCCGCACGCCCGACGGCAGCACGGCCAGGAAGTCGTCGAGCACCGACAGGTCCTTCCTGAAGTACGGCGGCAACTGGAACAGCAGGACGCCCAGCTTCGGCCCCAGCGACCGGGCCGCCCCGCAGAACGCGCCGGTGGAGTCCCCGCTGTCCCGCAGGCGCGCCTCGTGGGTGATGCGCCGCGGCGCCTTGAGGGTGAAGCGGAAGTGCTCCGGGGTCAGGTCGGACCACCCGGCGAGCAGCCGCTCGGTCGGCATGCGGTAGAAGGTGTAGTTGATCTCGACCGTCGGCAGCCGCTCCGCGTAGAACGGCAGCATCTTCTTGGGGGACAGCTTCTCGGGGTAGAAGCTGCCCCGCCATTCCACGTAGTTGTAGCCGGAGGTGCCGACGAGGATGCGCGGCGGCGCGGCCGGGGCGCGGTCGGAACCGGCGTCCGGCGGCGGTGCGGGGGCAGGCATCGGGGGAAGTCTACCCGAGGCGGTCGTCTGCGCTCGTGGGCGGCAAGGGGGGCACGGCGGACGCCGTGATGCACTTCAGTCGAGGTCGAAGTCGCGCTCGGGACGCGTGACGGGTTCGTGGCGAGCCCGCTCGAGGGCCTCGTCGAAGCGCTTGGAGAGGACGTCGCCGCGGGTCCGCTCGTCGGTCACCGACTGCCGGAAGAGGGCCTCGCGCCGGGCCGCCTCCTCGGCGAGAATCCGCTGCGCTTGGTCGAGCTCGGGCTTGTCCTCGTGCTCGGGCTCGCGATGGGCCACGACCCGCTTCAGCCGCGCGTCGACGGTCTGCACGGCCCCGCAGCACGGGCAGACCACGTCGAACTCCGACGACAGCAGCGTGGTCATGTGGGAACGCCCCGGCCGTCACCCTTCTTCTTCGTAGCCCTCTTCCTCCACGGGGCTGATGCGGGTCGAGGGTCGCAACGCTTCCCGGTAGTCGTAGACGGGCAACCCCTGCACGTGCAGGGAGAGGACACAGCCGGGCGCCTTGCGGTCGACGACCACGGTGACCGGGCTGCCCTCCACCCCTTCGCGAAATGCGAGTCGACAGCCGCAGGCCAGCTCCGCGTGGACGAACCCTTTCAGCATCGGCACCCCTCATCCGAATCATACATCAGAGCGCGGACTCCCGGCCCGCCAATCGTCGCCGGCGGCTCCGCTCGGCGCCCAACCTACCCGACAGGAGTCCGCACCGTTCCACGGCGCCGACTCCTACAGTAGATCCCGGATGTCCTGCTCGAACTCGTCCTTGGTCGCGATGCCGGCATGCGTGCGGCACACCGTGCCCTCGCGATCGATGAAGAAGGTCATCGGCACGCCCCAGATCGGCCCGTAGGCCTCCTGGAAGTCCTCGCGGCCGAGGCCCACCAGCATCGGGTAGTTCACGTCGAAGTCGTCCGCAAACTCCCGGATCTTGTCGACGGTGTCGTCCACCGACAGGCCGAGCACGACCAGCCCCTCGTCGGCGTACTCCTCGGCGAACTCGACGAACCAGGGGACCTCGATCTTGCAGGGACCGCACCACGTGGCCCAGAAGTTCAGCAGAACGACCTTGCCGCGCAACGACTCGAAGTCGACGTCCCGCCCCTCGTGGTCCTGCAGCACGAAATCGTAGCTGGCCGGCTTGGCCCCGGCGTCGCAGGCGGCGACCGCCTCGCCGCCGAGCGCCCCGGCACTGCCGCCGCCGTGCGGGTGCGCATGGGACGACACGAGGCCGGCCGGCAACGTGGACATCGCCAAGGCCAACGCACCCGCACCCGCGACCATCCAACGCAAGGTCATGGCTCGCTCCTCTCGTCGGCCGGCGCCGGGCTCCGCCGAATCGGCACCGCCTCCTGCAATAGCGTCGCACACGCGGGCGGACTTGTCCATGTCCTCTCCGGTGGTCGATCTCTCTCCCGCGGGGGACACCGGCCGCCGGCCGGCAAGCGTCGGCACGGCCCTTCCGGCGGCGCGGGAGTTCAGCTCGGCGCGACACTCCCGCGCGGCGCGGATCGGCCGCGGGCGGCCCGCGAGGCCGTCCTCCGCCGCGCGATCACGACGGCCGACGCGGGGACGAGGGGCAGCGCGGCCATTCCCGACCCCCGGCGCAGGACCCTGCCGCAGGCGACCGGCGCGTCGCCGGGACCCGCGGAGACCCCGAGCCGTCACGCCCCCCGGGGTCCGCGCCGACCGGGCGCGGTTCTTGCTAAGATGGGTACCGACGGAAGGAACCGCGGCCCGCGGCCGCCGGCGTCGCGACCGCCGCGGCCGCTACAATCAAGGTGAGACAGACTCTCCGCCAGCTCCCGCCGCACGCCGCTGGCCCCTCACGAGGTGAACCATGAGTTGCTCCCCCCGCGGGCGCGCCCTCCGGAACCGCGTCGTCCGTACCGGCCTGATCGCCGCGCTCGCCCTCGGCTGGACCGCCGCCGACGCGATGGCCCAGGCCGCCACCCAGTTCTTCCCGTACTACGGCAAGAACCGGGTCAAGTACGACGACTTCCAGTGGCACATCTACACGACCGAGCACTTCGAGATCTTCTACTACCCCGAGGTCGAGGAGCACCTCGAGCGCATCGCCAGCTACGCGGAGAGCGCGTACGCCCAGATCAGCGCCGACCTGACCCACGACCTCGCCAACCTCGTCCCCCTCGTCATCTTCAAGACGCACAGCGAGTTCGAGCAGCAGAACATCATCCCCGGCGCGGTGTCGGACGGGGTCGCCGCCTTCGCCGAGCCGTTCCGGCAACGCATCGTGCTGCCCATCGACGAGCCGCCCGACCAGCTCTACCGGCTGATCGCCCACGAGCTGACCCACCAGTTCGCGTTCGACATCATCCCGCGCTCGGTCATCCGGCGCGGCATCCCGCTGTGGGTCGACGAGGGGCTCGCCGACTTCCTGGCCGGGGTGTGGCGGCCCCTCGACCTGATGACGGTCCGCGACGCCGCCCTCTCGGACACCCTGCCCGAGATGAGCACCTACCAGGGCTACGGCCTCAACGCGAGCCCCCGGCTCGTCTACAACCTCGGCCACGCCGCCTTCGAGTTCATCGAGGACCGCTGGGGCATGGCCGGGGTCCGCGAGTTCCTGTTCTCGCTGCGCAAGTCGGTGATCGGCGGCGAGAGCGACGTCTACGAGGACGCCTTCAACATCCCCGCCGAGGAGTTCGACGTCGAGTACTCGTCCTACATCCGGCGCCGGTTCCAGGCCTTCCGCGACAAGGAGCGGCCCGACGACTACGGCCGCGACCTGGCCCCCGATCCCTTCGAGACGCGATACCTGGCCGTCTACTCGATCGAGCCGTCGCCGTCCGGCGATCTCCTCGCCGCCTACGCCGTCAACCGCAAGGACCGCGAGATCGACATCATCCTGCTGTCGACCGAGGACGGCGAGGTGGTGTCCAACCTGACCGCGGGCTTCAACCAGGACCTCGGCTACGAGTCGATTCAGTTGCCCGGCGCGCGGTGGAACGCGGTGCCGTGGATGTCCTGGTCGCCGGTCGACGACCGCCTCGCGTACTTCGTCCGCAAGGGGAAGTACCGGTCGCTGATGCTGCAGAACGTGGTGACCCGCGAGACCGAGGAGCTGATCGACCTCGAGATGGTCGACGCGCCGGAGTCGCCGGACTTCTCGCCGGACGGGCGCTACGTCGCGTTCTCGGCCCTGCAGAACGCGGTGGGCGACATCCACCTGCTCGACCTCGAGACCCACGAGGTCACCAACCTCACGCAGGACGACTTCGCCGACTACGCGCCGACGTTCTCGCCCGACGGCTCCTACCTCGTCTACGTGGCGCGCATCAGCGGCAACAACAAGCTCTTCAAGCTCGACCTCGAGACCCGCGAGAAGACGCAGCTCACGTTCGGCACGTTCAGCGAGGCGAGCGCCCAGTTCCTCGACGAGCGCACCCTGGTCTTCTCGTCCACCGCCACCGACCCGCTGGCCCCCGTCGACCCCGACGTGGCCGCCAACGGCGACATCTACAACGTGTGGACGCTCGACCTCGACAACGGCGAGCTGCGCCAGTACACCGACACCGCGACCGGCAACGTCTCGACCATCGTGCTCCCCGGCGACCCCGAGGCGCGCATCGCCTTCGTCACCTACTTCAAGGGCGAGTACGGCATCCACACTGTCGAGCGGCAGGAACCGCTGTACACCGCGTTCACGTCGGACTTCGGCGCCCCCGGACCCAACATCGACTTCCAGGCGCCCCTGACCCACACCCTGGTGACCGCCAACAACCGGCGCAAGGGCCGGTTCGAGAAGATGTTCATGGACGGGACCCCGCCCATCAACGTCGGCATGACCAGCAACGGCGACTTCCTCGGCGGGACCGGCATCTCGTTCTCCGACGTCCTCGGCGATCAGGGCTTCAACCTGATGGCCTACTCGATCCACCAGTACCGGACCTTCTCGGGCTCGTACTTCAACCAGAGCGGCCGCCTTCAGTTCGCGCTGCAGGGGTTCTCGCAGGAGATGTTCTTCTACGGCGCGGCCGGCTGGTACGCCCCGTCGCTCGCCTTCCTCAGCCGCGACGACGCCATCGCGTCGCAGTCGATACGGGGCGGCAGCGCCTTCGGCATCTACCCCCTCGACCGTTACCGCCGCCTCGAGGTCAACGGCGGGATATTCCACTTCAACGAGCGGTTCAACGACCCGTTCCTCCAGCAGCAGTCCGACCAGTACCAGCAGCAGCAGTTCGGCACGCAGTTGTTCCGCAACGGCGCGCAGATGCCGGTGGGGGTCTCGTTCATCCAGGAGACCACCGTCTTCCGCGAGTTCGGGCCGGTGTCGGGCAACACCATGCGCTTCGCCTTCAACTACGCGCCGACGGTGGGCACCACGTTCCTCGGCAAGAAGACCCTCGACGCCGACGCCCGCTACTACATGCGGATCGGAGAGACGGGCGTGCTCGCCCTGCGCGGCCGCGCCCTCAAGAGCTTCGGGGACTTTCCGGACTTCCTCTACTTCGGCGGCAACTCGGAGATGCGCGGCTACGAGTACCTGGAGTTCATCGGCCACAACGCCGCCTTCTTCAACGCCGAACTGCGCTTCCCCCTCATCGAGGCGATGCTCACCCCGATCGGCCTGATGGGCGGCATCCGCGGCACCTTCTTCTTCAACATGGGCGGCGCCAGCCTGAACGACCGGCCGTTCACGTGGTTCGCCTCCGGCGGCGACACGGTGACCCCGACCATCGGCTACGGCCAGAACCCCGTGACCGGCGAGTTCTTCGAGGTGTTCGGCGACCCCGCGCCGGTCTCCGGTTTCCGGCTCGTGGACGGCCGGGCGTCGTACGGCATCGGCCTGACGACATCGGTCATCGGCATCCCGATGCACTTCGACTGGTCGTGGCGGACGCTCTTCAACGAGGACTGGGAGAACATCCTCTTCGCGACCCGGGGAGGCAGCGCCGCCTTCCGCAATCCGCGCTTCGACTTCTGGATCGGGTTCGACTTCTAGCCCGGAGAGCGTCGCCTGCGGCTCCGTTCACCGCCCAACCCACCCGGCCAGGAGCCTGCACCGTTCCACGGCGCAGGCTCCTGGCCCGCCAATCGTCGCTTGCGGCTCCGCTCGGCGCCCGGCCGACCCGCCGGGCGCCCGCGCCGTTCACGGGCGCCGACTGCCGGCCGCCGGAGGGCACCGGCGGACCGGCCCGAGTCCGGAGGGCTCGACGACGGAGCGGGTGGGGTGGGCAAACGGAAACAGCCCGTGACGAGGCCCCCCATCGGGGGCCGTCGTCACGGGCTGTTTCGCGTTCTGCCGACGCCGGAGCGACCGAGCGACTCGAACGGTCAGAGCCGCGTCAAGCGCAACTCGCTACGTCCCAGGTCGAACACGACCCGGTAGTCGCTGAGGAAGTGGTGGCCCACCGTGCCGCCGATGTGGAAGCCCAGCAGGGCGCTCGGGCGGTGCAGGTTCAGCACCACGACCGAATAGTTGGGATAGAGCAACTGGTCGAAGGCGAGCGAGGTGCCGGGCCGCAGATACGCCTGCTCGTCCCACCCGGAGGTCCCGTACACGTTGACGGGCACCTGGCGTACCTGGAGCGGAGGCAGGAGATTCGCCGTGCCCCGGCTGATGGAAATGACCTCGCCGCCGGTGTCGACCACGAAGCTCCGGGGAATCTGGTCGTTGACGACGCCGCGCACCACCGCGAGCCGGTGCTGCCTGAGCGGCATGGACACGTCGAAAGGCTCGTCGGGCAGCTCCTCGCCGATGACGATCTCCTGGCGGGCGTAGTCGACGATCATCGACAGGCCGACCGCGAGCGGCGAGAACGCCTCCGCCTCCGGCGTGGGGAGGCCGCCGAGCGGGGGGCTCTTGATCAGGGCGGGAAGATTCCGGATGCCGAGGGAGCCGAACTCCAGCGACTCGAGCCGGCCCGCCTGCAGGCCTCTGAAGCCGATCTCGCCGACGCCGGCGCTCAGCGTGGTGCTGACGGGGCGCACGCCGAGCTGCTGGGCGACGGGCTGCGACAGCACCGTCTGCTCGGCCCCGGTGTCGACCACGAAGTCGACCGTGTCGCGGCCGTTGACCCGGCCCTGAACGATGACCTTCTCGTCGACCAGCCTGAACGGAATGGTGTGAAGCTGCCCCGGCGCCATCATCTCGACCGCGGGGCGGTCCCCGAACGACCGCAGGAACTGCACCTCGGCCCGCGCCCAGCCCGCCCTCTCGGCATCGGCCCAGCCGGGGATCAGCTCGATGTACCGCTCGTAGGCGTCGGCCGCCTCGGCGAACCGGCGCATGCGCCGGTGAATGTACCCCAACGTGTGATACGCGGCGGGAAAGTCGGGCCTCGCGTCGAGCGCCGCCTGGACCCAGTCGAGCGCCTCCTCGTACCGCTGGCGCGTCGTCAGGCTCTTCGCCAGGCCGTGCCGGGCCGCGCCGGATGCCGGATCGAGGGCCAGCGCGTCGCGGTACAACTGCTCCGCCTCGTCGAACAGCCCCCCGCCCCACAGTGCGTCGCCGACGAGGGCGACCATCTCGGGATCGTTCGGGGCGAGCTCGAGAAGCACCTGCGCCTCGATCTGCGCGCGGGTGAACTCGGCGACGGGCAGCAGCGCCCTCAGCATGCCGGCCGAGGCGCGCACGCGCTGATCGTCGGCGGCTCCTTCCTGCGCCTCCTCGAAGGCGCGAACGGCCTCCCAGTAGCGCATGTCGTCGAGCAGCAGCTTGCCGAGTTGAACGCGGGCCTCCACTCGCGACGCGGTCGGCGTCGGCTGCGCGCCGAGGACGACCGACAGCGCCGCTACCACCACAACGAACATCAGGGTGCGTGACGCCAGTTTCATGTCACCTCCACCGGGAACGGCTGACGCCGGCGCGTCGGCAACGCCGCCCGGGCACCGGCAACCAGGGGGGCCTTCGCGGCGAAGCTCCCGACACGACCGCAGGTCACGCGGTCGCGCTACCGCGAGTACTGCTCGATCGCCACGCCGTCGTACATGTCGTCGACGCGAAGAATCTGCTTCTGGCGGTCGTAGCTGCCGAGCTCGTAGTCCTCGCTCATGATGAGCGCCTTGACCGGCTTGGTCGGGCACACCTCGGAACACAGGCCGCAGAAGCTGCAGCGGGACAGGTTGAAGTCGAAGAAGTCGAGCACCTTGATCTTGTGACCGGGCTCGCGGTGCCCGCCCAGGAAGATGAGCTCGTCGGGGCAGACCTTGGCGCACTGGTCGCACACGATGCAGGTCTGCGCGCCGGTCTCCGGCTCGACCTGCAGCCTGAGCACCCCCCGGAAGCGGGGCGCGACGGGGCGCCGCTCGGCCGGGTACTGGAACGTGAACGCTGGTTGCGGCGTGTACCTGAGGGTGACCAGCAGCCCCTTGATCAGATCGACCAGGAACACCATCCGAAAGAGCTTCGACAACTGCTGCACGGCCGCTACCCCCGGTCCTCGACGAGAATCGGCTCGCTCTGCCCCGCCATGATCACCCGTTCCTTGCGCAACACCGTGTTCTCGCGCCGGATCTTGTCCTGGAGCCGCATCAACCCGTAGAGCAGCGCCTCGGGGCGGGGCGGACACCCGGACACGTAGACGTCGACGGGCACCACCTTGTCCACGCCCTGCAGCACCGAATACGTGGGAAACGGCCCCCCGGCGTTCGAGCAGCTTCCCATCGAGATGACCCACTTCGGCTCGGGCATCTGGTCGTAGAGCCGCCGCAGGACCGGGGCCATCTTCTTGGTGACGGTGCCGGCGACGATCATCAGGTCGGCCTGGCGCGGCGACGCGCGGAAGACCTCGGCGCCGAACCGGGCGATGTCGAACCGGGATGCCGAGGTCGCCATCATCTCGATGGCGCAACAGGCCAGCCCGAACCCCATCGGCCACAACGAGGACTGCCGCGCCCAGTTGAGAACCTTGTCGAGGTTCGTGGTGATGAAGTTGTCTTCGAAGCGATGGTCGATCAAACCCATGGGAGGCTCGCTGCTCTACTTGCCTTCGTACCAGTTGGCGTTGACCTCGATGAAGCTCTCCCACTGATCGGGCACTTCGTCGTTGGCGAATATCGCCTCGACCGGGCACGCAGGCACGCAGGCGCCGCAGTCGATGCACTCTTCCGGATGAATGTAGAGCATCGTCTCGGCTTCGAACTCGTCCTCGTCCTTGCGCGGGTGGATGCAGTCCACCGGACACACGTCCACGCAGGCGGTGTCCTTGGTCCCGACGCAGGGTTCACAAATGCTGTACGCCATCGACTCCTCCGTGTCGTTCACCGGCCGCGGCGCCGTGGCTCACGGGCTGCCCGGGCCGAGGGGGTGAGAGTTCGGTCCGAGTGGGCCGGCGCGCATCCCGGCCCGATCGTGCCTTTCGTCAACCGAAGAACACGGCGCCGCGTCCCGCTTGCCGACCCTCGCCATCCCCGCTTGCCGAACCGCCGGTCACCCTGGCACCCATAGTGCCGGACGGCCGGGGCCGGGGCCGCGTCTTCCGCCCAGGCGGCGCTACGGTGCCCATACGACACCGGCGCAAGTTTACACGATTTTCCCACGGCCGGCGAATCGCGTCCCGCGAGGGGTGCACGACAGGAGAATGAGACGCCGCCGGGCGCGAAGCGCCGGTCGCCAACCGGACCAGCGCCAGGTGGTCATCTCACGAGTCTGTCGCCCCCCCCACGCGAGCCCGGGCGAGGTCCTGAGCCGTTGCCGCCGGGACAGGACGACGGGCGTGCTCCCCCGCGAGCCGGGCGAGGTCCCGCGGCCGAGGAGCGGCAGGCCGGTTGCGGCGCCGGCGCCGGCCCGGGCAGGCCGCGGGCATCGCGGCCGCGTGGCTCCGGCGGCGATCCGATCCGGCCTCGTTGCGCGGGGAAGCGGCCGCGCGGTACGATCCGGGGCATGGCGACCCTGGACGACGGGACGGCCGCCCTCCCCGCCGCGCCGGCGACCTTCTACCGGGGGCGCCGGGTCCGCCCCCAGCCGGCCCCGGCGGAGGCCAAGCCCCGCTGGCTGCGGGTTCGGGCGCCGGGCAGCGAGGGCTACCGGCGCCTCAAGCGGCTCGTCCGCGAGCAGGGGCTGCACACCGTGTGCGAAGAGGCCAACTGCCCCAACATCGGGGAGTGCTGGCACCACGGGACCGCGACCTTCATGATCCTGGGCGGGGTCTGCACCCGGGCGTGCGCCTACTGCAACGTCGAGCACGGCCGCCCCGGCCCCGTCGACCCCGGGGAGCCGGCGCGGGTGGCGGAAGCGGTGCGGGCCCTCGGTCTCGAGCACGCGGTCGTCACCTCCGTCGACCGGGACGACCTCGACGACGGCGGCGCCGGCGTCTTCGCCGCCACCGTCACCGCCATCCGTTCCCTGG
Source organism: Vicinamibacterales bacterium (assembly GCA_965261285.1). Classification (GTDB taxonomy): domain Bacteria; phylum Acidobacteriota; class Vicinamibacteria; order Vicinamibacterales; family UBA8438; genus JAJEEA01. The sequence goes on from OZ253457.1 coordinate 3,625,367, forward strand.
CCCCGGACTGCCGCGTCGAGACCCTCGTGCCGGACTTCGGCGGGAGCCCCGGCGCGCTCGACATCGTGCTGGCGGCGGGGCCCGATGTCCTGAACCACAACCTGGAGACCGTTCGCGGCCAGTACCGGCGGGCGCGCCCCGGCGGCGGCTACGACCGCGCCCTCCGGGTTCTGGCCCACGCCCGCCGCCACCGTCCCCGGGTGGCCACGAAGTCGGGGATCATGGTGGGCCTCGGCGAGACCCGGGACGAGCTCGCGGCGGCGCTGGCCGATCTTCGGCGCGCCGGGTGCGACATCGTGACGATAGGCCAGTACCTCCGCCCGTCGCCCGCCCACCTGCCGGTCGCACGCTACTACCACCCCGACGAGTTCGCCGAGCTGAAGGAGGAGGCGCTGGGGCTCGGCTTCCGGCACGTCGAGTCGGGACCGCTGGTGCGAAGCTCCTACCACGCCCACGAGCAGGCGGACGCGATCGCCGCGGCCAACCGCGCCACTCCCTGAAGCCTAGCGCTTCCGCTTCGGCCGGTAGACGTGGGTGCTCTGGCCGAAGAAGACCTCGGCCGACTCCATCAGGGTCTCCGACAGCGTGGGATGAGGATGGATGCACAACCGCAGGTCGGACGCGGTGGCCCCCATCTCGATGGCCACCACCCCCTCGGCGATCAGCTCGCCGGCCCCGCTACCCGCGATGCCCACCCCGAGGATGCGCTCCGACTCGGGCTCGATGACCAGCTTGGTGACGCCGGCCGGCCGGTCGAGGGTGACCGCCCGCCCCGAGGCCCCCCAGGGGAACTTCGCCACCTCCACCGCCCGTCCCGCCGCCCGGGCCTGCGTCTCGGTGAGGCCGCACCAGGCCACCTCCGGGTCGGTGAACACCACGGCGGGGATGGCGGCGGGCTCGAACACCGCCCGGTGGCCCGCGATGGCCTCGACCGCGATGCGCGCCTCGTGGCTCGCCTTGTGCGCGAGCATCGGCTCGCCGACGAGGTCGCCGACCGCGAAGATCGTCGGCTCGGCCGTCCGGCGCTGGCCGTCGACGACGACGAAACCGCGCGCGTCGCGACCCACCGCGGTACGGTCCAGCCCCGGCACGTCCGAGTTCGGGACCCGGCCCACCGCCACCAGCACGCGGTCGAACCGTTGCGCCGACTCGCCGTCCTTGCCCTTCAGGGTCACCGTGACGCCGTCGCCGTCGTCGGCGAGCGCCGTCACCGTCGTCTCCAGGAGCACCGCCTCGCACGCCCGGCCGAGCCGGCGCGCGACGACCGCCACGAGGTCACGGTCGGCCCCCGGAAGCAGGCCGGCCGTCATCTCGACCACGGTGACCTTCGAGCCGAGCGCGGCGTACACCGACCCCAGCTCGAGCCCGATGTAGCCCCCACCCACCACCAGCAGCGAGCCGGGCACCGACGGGATCTCGAGGGCGCGGGTCGAGTCCCAGACCCGATCGCTGTCGAGAGCGAGCGGGCCGGGCGCCGCCGGCCTCGATCCGGTGGCGAGAATCGCGTGCTCGAACTCGAGCGCGGTGACCCCGCCGCCGGCCGCCGTCACCCGAGCCGACGTCGGACCCGACAGCTCGGCCCGGCCCTGGAGGAAGGTCACCCCGCGCTGGCTCGAGAGCTGGCCGAGGCCCCCCGTCAACCGCGACACCGCCGCGTCCTTCCAGCTCCGCAGCCGGTCGACGTCCAGCGCCGGCTCTCCGAAGTCGACGCCCCAGTGGCGCGCCTCGCGGGCCTCCGTCACCACCTTCGCCACGTGCAGCAGCGCCTTCGACGGCATGCACCCCCGGTACAGGCACACGCCCCCGGGGTTCGGGGCCTCGTCGACGAGGGTCACGCGCATGCCCAGATCCGCGGCGAGGAACGCGGCGGCGTACCCGCCCGGCCCCCCGCCGATCACCGCCACCTGCGTCGAGCTCGTCATGTGCACTCCTGCCGCCGGAGACCCGGGAGCCTCCGCGACCCCCGGTCATCGCCCGGTCGAACGGGCGCCGCGGGCGGCCTCGCCACGCCTCCGGCGCCGCCGACCCGCACCCGCGATCCGTTCGTGCCCGCCAGCGCCCTCACCGGGTCCGCGAGCGCCGCGGAAGTCGACACCGCGCGCAGGCGGACTTGCGGCGACCCGCGGCAACCCGCCCCGACCGCGAGCCGGCGCGGCCGATTACCAGTGTACCAATCCGCCGCCTTGCCTCGGCCCCGCCGGCCGTTCCATGATGATAACGAGCCCCCCGAACACTGGAGGTGAGGATGACGAAGACGCGGAGACCGTTCGGCGGCGCCGGGACCATCCTGCTGGCCGTCGGCGTCGCCGGCGCCGGCGCCCTCACCGGCGCCACGGCCGCCGCGGGGGGCCAGGGGACCACGATGACGCGACTGTTCGCACCCGTCGACATCGGGGCGGATCTGTCGGGGCTCCCCGACTCGGAGCGCCGCGCGCTGGGCCACGTCATCGACGCCGCCCGCGTGATGGACGGCATCTTCCTCGAGCAGGTCTGGGCCGGCAACCCCGCGATGCTCGTTTCGCTCGCCGGAGACCGGAGCGCCGCGGGGCAGGCCGCCCTCGACTACTTCCTGCTCAACAAGGGCCCGTGGTCGCGCATCGAGGACGAGCGGCCGTTCGTCGCCGGCGCACCGCCCAAGCCCGCGGGCGCCAACTACTACCCCGCCGGGGCGACGCGCGACGAGGTCGCGGCGTGGCTGGACGGGCTCGAGGGGCCTGCCCGCGCCGCCGCCACGGGGTACTTCACCACCATTCGCCGCACGTCCGAAGGCGGGTTCGCGAGCGTGCCCTACAGCGCGGAGTACGAGGGGCCCCTGGCCATCGCCGCCGCGCACCTGCTCGCGGGCGCCCGCGCCACCGCGGACCCGACGTTGCGGCGCTACCTGGAGACCCGCGCGGCCGCCTTCGCGAGCAACGACTACTACGAGAGCGACGTCGCGTGGATGGAGCTCGACTCGGCGATCGAGCCGACCATCGGCCCCTACGAGGTCTACGAGGACGAGTGGTTCAACTACAAGGCGGCGTTCGAGGCGTTCGTCACCGTCCGCGACGCGGCGGAGACGGCGACGCTGGAACGCTTCGGCGCCGAGCTGCAGGGGCTGGAGGACACGCTGCCGATCGATCCGCGGTTCCGCAACCCCGCCCTCGGCGCCCTCGCCCCGATCCGCGTCGTCAACGTCGTCTTCACCGCCGGCGACGCGAACAGCGGGGTCCAGACGGCGGCGTTCAACCTGCCCAACGACGAGCGGGTGGTCCGCGAGAAGGGCTCGAAGCGGGTCATGCTGAAGAACGTGCAGGAAGCCAAGTTCCAGCGCGTCCTGACCCCCATCGCCCAGGTGACGCTGCGGCCGGCCGAGCAGCGGGAGGTCACGTTCGAGGCGTTCTTCACCCACATCCTGATGCACGAGCTGATGCACGGTCTCGGGCCCGGCACCATCACCGTCGACGGCCGGCGGACCACCGTCCGGCAGGAGCTCCGCGAGACCCACAGCACCATCGAGGAGGCCAAGGCCGACGTCGCCGGCCTCTGGGCCCTGCGCGAGCTCATCGACCGGGGGGTCGTCGACCGGTCGCTCGAGCGCAGCATGTACACCACGTTCCTCGCCTCGACGTTCCGCTCGATCCGCTTCGGCATCGACGCGGCGCACGGGCGCGGCGTGGCCATCCAGCTCAACACGTTCCTCGACGCGGGGGCGGTGACCGTCGACGCCGACGGGCGTTTCGCGGTCGACCACGGGCGCATCCGGGACACCGTCACCGCCCTCGCCCGCGAGCTCATGACGGTGCAGGCCACCGGCGACTTCGACGCCGCGCAACGGATTCTCGAGACCCGGGGGGTCGTGACCCCGGCGGTGCGGCAGGTCCTGGACCGGCTCGGGCACATCCCCATCGACATCCAGCCCCGCTTCGTCACCGCGGCGGCGCTGGCCGCGGCCGCCCGGTGAGGGCATCACCCGCCGCCGAGACCTGATTCCGCCCGGGCGCCGGCGGGCGAGGATGCCGACACGGCGCCGAAACAGGGGGCGCGGCCCGAATGCAGTCGGAACGCCGGCCCGGGCGGCCGGGCGCCGCCCGCTCCCCGGCCGGGGCGACCGAGGCCGCGGGCTGCTAAGATCGCATCATGCCGCTACCGGAACGTCTGGGACAGCTTCGCGAGGCGGTCGAGGCCGGCCGGCTTCCCCACCGCAGCGTCAGGCTCGAGATGCGGGAGAACCTCGTGCGCCGGCTCGGCGACGGGGGGGCGTTGTTCCCCGGCATCGTCGGCTACGACGAGTCGGTGATTCCCCAGGTCGTCAACGCGATCCTCTCGCGGCACGACTTCGTGCTGCTGGGGTTGCGGGGACAGGCCAAGACCCGCCTGCTGCGCGCCCTCGTCGCGCTGCTCGACGAGGCGGTGGCGGTGATGCCGGGCTGCGAGATCAACGACGACCCCCTCGCGCCCCTGTGCCGGGCCTGCCGCACCCGGGTGTCCGAGCTGGGCGACGACCTCCCCATCGCGTGGCTGCCGCGGGAACGCCGGCTGGTGGAGAAGCTGGCGACGCCGGACGTCACCATCGCCGACATGATCGGCGACGTCGACCCCATCAAGGCGGCCCGGGCCGGGCTCGAGCTGTCCGACGAGCTCACCATGCACTACGGGCTGCTTCCCCGCGCCCACCGCTGCCTGTTCGCCATCAACGAGCTCCCCGACCTCGCCGGCAAGATCCAGGTCGGCCTGTTCAACATCCTCCAGGAGGGCGACGTCCAGATAAAGGGCTACCCGGTGCGGCTGCCGCTCGACGTGGTGATGACGTTCACCGCGAACCCGGAGGACTACACCGCCCGCGGCAAGATCATCACGCCGCTCAAGGACCGCATCGGTTCCGAGATCCGCACCCACTACCCGCAGACGCGCCGGGAGGGAATGCGGATCACGAGCCAGGAGGCGTGGACGGCGCGGTCCCGCGATGCCGCCGGGGCGCCCTGCATCGCGCCGTACATCAGCGAGATCGTCGAAGAGGTCGCGTTCGTCGCCCGCGGCCACGGCAAGATCGACAAGCGCTCGGGGGTCAGCCAGCGCATGCCCATCACGTGCGTCGAGAACGCGGTGTCGAACGCCGAGCGGCGGGCCCTCGTCAACCGCGAGCCCGCCGCCGCGGTCCGCGTCGCCGACGTCTACGCGGCCCTGCCCTCGATCACCGGCAAGTTCGAGCTCGAGTACGAGGGCGAGCTGCGGGGCGCCGACCAGGTCGCCCGCGACGTCATCCGCACCGCCGTCGGCCGCGTCTTCGAGGGGTGGTTCGCCACCGTCGACACCGGCGCGGTGGTCGAGTGGTTCGACCTCGGGGGGACGCTCGACCTGGGGGACTCGACGTCGGCGGCGGAGCTCCTCGATCAGACCGGTCAGATCCACGGCCTGCACGAGCTCGCCGGCCACCTCCGGGTCGACGCGGACGAGCCGCCCCCGGTGCTCGCGTCCGCGGTCGAGTTCATCATCGAGGGGCTGTACGCGCAGAAGAAGATCAGCCGGAACGACACGTGGCACTACAAGGCGGCGGAGACCAGGCGGCGAACCGCCAGGACTCCCGAGCAGGTGTTCGAGACCGACGTCCGCGTCCCGCCCGGGAAGAAGAAGTACTACAACTAGGATCGATCCCCTCCGCGGGACCGACGTCCCCGGCAGGACGGGGTCGGGGCCACGGGAGAAGCCGGACGACTTCGCGACAGGAACGCGCCGCCCGGACCGGAAGTCCACGCGCGGTCGACCCATGAGGTATCGATACACACGCTACACCGGCGACGAGCTCGACGGGCTCGACATCGAAGAGCTGGTGTCGAAGCTCTCGCGGCTGCTCCTCGACAGCGGCTTCGGCAGCGCCTCCGGCCGTCCCGGCGACGGGGACGCCGAGGACGGGCAGCGCTCGGAGCAGGCCCTGCGCGACGCGATCATCGAGGCCCTGCTGAACGGCGGGCTGCTCTCGGACGAGACGATCCTGCAACTCCTGGGCGACGCCGCCGACGCGGACAACGACGGGGCCTCAAGGCTCGAAGCGCTGCTCGACCGGCTCATCGACGAGATGGCGCAGCAGGGCTACATCACCCGTCACCCCGACCTCGAGGCGGCGGCCCGCGCCCGCGAGGGCCGCGGCGGCGGCGAAGGGCAGTCGCCGCCCATGCGGTTCGAGGTCACCGACAAGGGCCTCGACTTCCTGGGCTACCGGGCCCTGCGGGACCTGCTCGGGTCGGTCGGCCACAGCAGCGTCGGCCGGCACGACACGCGCGATTACGCGACGGGCGTCGAGGCGGGAGGCGCCCCGAAGCCCTACGAGTTCGGCGACACCATGAACCTCGACGCCGCCGCGACCATCCTGAGCGCGGTGCAGCGGATGGGACGCGACGCGATCGCCGGACCCGGCATCGCGCTCGAGCACGAGGACCTCATGGTCGCCCAGGGCGAGTACCAGAGCGCCTGCGCGACCGTGCTCATGCTCGACTGCAGCCACAGCATGATCCTGTACGGCGAGGACCGGTTCACGCCGGCCAAGCAGGTGGCCCTGGCCCTCGCCAACCTCATCCGGCGCCAATATCCCGGCGACACCCTGCGCGTCGTCCTGTTTCACGATTCGGCCGAGGAGATCCCGCTCCGACAGCTCGCGCGGGCGCGGGTCGGGCCACACTACACGAACACGCGGGAGGGGCTCCGGCTCGCCCGGCGCCTGCTGGAGCGCCAGCCCCGCGAGATGCGGCAGATCGTGATGATCACCGACGGCAAGCCGTCGGCCCTGACCCGCCCCGACGGAAAGATCTACCGCAACGCCTTCGGCCTCGACCCCTGGGTCATCTCGGAGACGTTCGCCGAGGTCGCCGCGTGCCGCAAGGCCGGCATCATGATCAACACCTTCATGCTCGCGCGCGACTACGAGCTGGTGAGCTTCGTCAAGCGGGTGACCGCGCTCTGCCACGGCAAGGCGTACTTCACGACCCCTCACACGCTGGGCCGCTACGTCCTGATGGACTTCCTCGACAAGAAGACCCGGACCGTGCACTGATCCGTCCGGAGGAGCCCGCGGCCCGGGCCGCGCCGCCCCGCCGCGGGCCGCCAAGCGTCATGATGCTGCCCTCGACGATCCCGATCTTCCCGCTGCCCAACGTCGTCCTGTTTCCGTCCGTGTTCCTGCCCCTGCACATCTTCGAGCCGCGGTACCGCCGGATGCTGGCCGACGCCTTGTCGGGCGACCGCATCATCGGCATGGTGCTCCTGAAGGATGGACGCGCCCGGGACCAGCCGGCGCGACCGCCCGCCGCCTCGCCTGCCGATCTCGCGGCCACCGGGAGCGGGCCCCTCGCGGAGGAACCGCCACCGGTCTACGACGTCGGATGCGCCGGCTTGATCAGCCACGCCGAACGCCTGCCTGACGGCCGCTCCAACATCATCCTGCGCGGCATCGAGCGCTTCCGCATCGTCGACGAGGTCGGCGGACGCGCCTATCGCCGGGCCGAGGTCGCCCCCCTGCCGGAGACCGACTCCGAGTGCATCCGCGACGAGCTCCGCCGGTTGCGGACCCGCCTCGACCCCCTCCTCGCGGGCCAGTTCGAGAACGCCGGATGGCGCCGGATGGTGCCCGCGGACATGGGCGACGACGCCCTCGTCAACACCCTCGCGCAGTACCTCGACCTGGAGCCGGTGGAGAAGCAGGCGCTGCTCGAGCAGGGCGATGTCGCCGCCCGCTCGCGCGCCCTCATCGACCTGATCGAGATGCGGGCGTTCGCCTCGCAGGCTGGCGGCCTGCGGCCGCAGTAGGCATCGGCGGCGGCCCGTGCCTGCGCGACGGAAGGGGCGCCTGCGCGGCTCGTCGGAGTCGTACCGCGCCGCGCTACGCCGGCACGGCGTCGCCGGCCGGCGCCAGGCGGCGGGCGATCTCGCCGATGACCCGCTGGCCGTGGAAGCGGCCGTTCTCGATGAAGATCTGTCCGCTGTAGACGCCGGAGATGACCTGGCCGGCAAGGAACAGGTTGGGGACGTTGGTCTCGTAGGTCTCGGGGTCATGGGCGGGCACCATGGTGGCGTCGTCGACGTCGATGCCGAAGCGCCGGAGCATCGCGGTGTCGGGGTGATAGCCGGTCAGCAGGAGGACGGCGTCGGCCGGCAGCACCTCCCGCCCCGCCGCGGACTCGACGACGACCTCGCGCGGTCGGATCTCGACGACGCGGGTCTCGAACCGGGCGGGTATGGAACCCTCCTCGATCCGGTTCTCGATGTCGGGCCGGACCCAGTACTTGATGCCCTCCCCCAGCTCGGCGTGGCGGTGCACGAGGGTGACGTGGACGCCCGAGCGGTACAGCTCGAGGGCCGCCTCGGCCGCCGAGTTCTTGCCGCCGACCACCACGACCTGCTTCCGGTAGCAGGGATGGGCCTCGGTGTAGTAGTGCGAGACGTGCGGCAGGTCCTCGCCGGGAATGCCCAGCGTGTTGGGGCAGTCGTAGGCCCCGACGGCAACGACGACGGTGCGGGCGAGCCGCCGGGACGAGCCCTCTTGGGGATGGTCGACGTCGACGGCGAGCACCGCGGCGCCGTCCGGCCCCGGCTGTCGGGCAATCGAGGCCACCTCGTAGCCGAGCCGGACGGTGAGGTCGAACGCGTCGACGGTGCGGCGGTAGTAGCGCAGGGCCTCGTCGCGGGTCGGCTTGGCGTAGGGGGTGACGAACGGCAGGTCCCCTATCTCGAGGAGCTCGGGGGTCGTGAAGAAGACCATGTTCGTCGGGAACTTCAGGATCGAGTTGACGAGCGCGGCCCGCTCGAACACCTCGCAGTCGAGCCGCGCACGGCGCGCCGCGATGGCGGCGGCGAGGCCGGCCGGCCCCGCCCCGACGACGACGACGTCCCTCACGCGATCCGGATCGGTCTTTTGCTGCTCCATGGCCTGGCCCGCCAATCGTCGCCTGCGGCTCCGCTCGCCGCCCAACCAACCCGCCGGGAGTCCGCGCCGATCTACCTGCGGCGCGGACTCCCGGCCCGGCAGAACGGCGCGGACTCTCGCACGCGGCGTCCGCCGCCCCGCGGCGCCTCTCCGTCCGGGGAGCGGCGCCTCCCGCGGAGAGCGGCGCAGACTCGCTAGCGCGCGCGGTACTCCACGTTCACGTCGCTGATCAGCGCGATGGCCCGCCCGCGCGCGATCTGGGTCTCCTCGCTGTCGACGCGCCGGACCTCGAGCTCGAGCCCGACGACGCTGATTTCCGTCACGTTCGACGGCACGATGACGCGGATGCGCTCGGCCCCCACCGGCGCGATCGCCTTGACGCCGCCCGGGCCCGCCCCGCCCCCGACCCGGTCGACGAGATCGGCGGCGCCATGGAACTCGGCGAGGACGACGGGGCGGGCCAGCACCTCCTGGGCGCTCGCCACCGCGGCCGTCGCCAGGTAGCGCGCATAGCCCCGGCCCCTCGCCACCTCGTCCTCCGAGTAGGTGTGGCGGCCGTGCAGCGTGAACGTCACCGTCGCCGGTCCGCGGTGCGGGGGAATCCGCACGATGACGCCGTCGGCGATCTCGTCGCCGATCTGCACGTCGCAGTAGGTCCGGTCGGTGTCCACCCCGACGCCGAGGACGGACGGGCACTCGACCTCGGCCGGCTCGATGCGGCGCGACTGCGCCCCCGCCGCGGCGACCGACGAGAGGGTCAGGGCGGCCGCGAGGGCCGCCGCCCGCCACCGCCGGCGACGCTCAACTGTGCTCGGCATCGATCGCGTGCTCCGTGACGTCCCGGATGACGGCGGCGCCGCCCCCCGGACGCAACAGGTTGAGAAACTCCATCCGGGTGCGGGCGTCGGTGCGAAACACGCCGTGCATGGCGCTCGTCAGGGCCACCGAGTTCTGCTTCTCGACGCCGCGCATCGCCATGCACAGATGGGTGGCCTCAACCACCACGGCGACGCCGAGGGGGCCCGCCTTGGCCGCGACGGTCTCGGCGATCTGGCTCGTCAGCCGCTCCTGCACCTGCAGCCGGCGGCTGAACACCTCGACCAGCCGGGGCAGCTTGCTCAGTCCGATGACCTTCCCGTCCGGCACGTAGGCGACGTGGCAGCGCCCGAAGAAGGGGAGCAGATGGTGCTCGCACAGGCTGTAGAAGTCGATGTCCTTCACGATGACCATCTCGCTGTAGTCCACCGTGAAGAGGGCGTCGTTGACGACGTCGTCGACGTCCTGATCGTAGCCGCTGGTCAGGAACCGCAGCGCCTTCGCGACCCGGTCCGGGGTCTTGACGAGCCCTTCGCGCGCCGGATCCTCGCCCAGCTCGGTGAGCAGGACATGCACCGCCTCGGCGATGCCGTCGTCGGCGCCATGCGCGGGGAGGGCGGACGCCGGCGCCTCAATACCTGAAAAAGCCATGACCGGTCTTGCGCCCCAGCCGCCCCGCCAGCACCATCCGTTTCAGCAACGGCGGAGGGGCGTAGGCGGGGTCGCGGAACTCCTCGAACATGATGTTCGCGATGTAGTACGTGGTGTCGAGGCCGATGAAGTCGGCCAGCGTGAACGGCCCCATGGGATGGGCGCATCCCTGGGTCATCGCGGTGTCGATGTCCTCCAGGGTGCCGCAGCCCTGCTCGTAGGCGCGCACCGCGCTCAGCAGATAGGGAATGAGCAGGCGGTTGACGATGAACCCGGGCCGGTCGGGCGCGGTCACCGGCTGCTTGCCGAGCGACTTCGCGAAGGCGAAGGCCCGCTCCCAGGTGGCCTCGGTGGTGGACAGTCCGCGAATCACCTCCACCAGCGACATGAGCGGCACCGGGCTGAAGAAATGCAGCCCGATGAACTTGTCGGGCCGCGTCGTCGCCGCCGCCAGCTCGGTGATGCACACCGAGGACGTGTTCGAGCAGAGCAGCGTCTCGGGACCGACCACCGGCTCGACCGCCGCGAACGCCGCCCGCTTGGCGTCGACGTCCTCGACGATCGCCTCGACGATCAGGTCGCTCTCGGCCAGCGCCTCGAAGCGGGTGGTCCCGCTGAGCCGCCCCATCGCCGCGTCCCGCGTCTCGCGGGTCATCTTGCCGCGGGCCACGCCGTTGTCGAGGAAGCGCTCGATCCGCCCCAGCCCGGCGTCGACGGCGGCCTGATCGACCTCTCGCACGACGGTCCGATAGCCCGCCTGGGCACAGACCTGGGCGATGCCCGAGCCCATGAGCCCGCACCCGAGGACGCCGACGACCTTCACTTCCGCGTTGTCTGCCACGCTCACCCGCCAATCGCCGCCCTGCGGCCCCGCCGGCGCCAGCCGACCCTCCGGTGACGTCGTCGCCGCCCTCCGCGGGACTCGGGCTCGGCGACGCCCTGGGCATCGGCGCCGTTCCACGGCGCAGACCCCCGATCCCGTTCACGTGCGAGCCCGCCGGAGGTTGTCCTGGAGCCTGGAGGCCCGTCGCCGATGCCGCGCCACGGGCTCGCTTTCCGGATAGCCGTCCGCGACCGCGGTCACCGCCGCGGCAGGGAACGGCCGAGCGGATCGTCGCCGCAGAGGTCGGATCATAGCAAACGGTTGCCGGTCGGGCGGGCGCGCGCACCGGATCGAGCCCTCCCGATGCCGCGGGCCGGCGCCCCCGGGCCGCCGTCGGGAAGCCCCGGAGCCGCTCAGGAGGCCTCGCCGGAAGCCACCATCGACAGCAGGAAGTCGACCGCTTCGGCCGGCACCCGGAACGACAACGTGACCGCGGTCCCGTCGCCGCCGGTCTGCAGCGAGTCGAGGACCGCCTGAAGATCCGGGTTGCCCAGCGTCTGCAACTGCGCCAGCGCCACGAAGCCCCGGACGACGTCGCGCAGGTTCTGCGCGGCCGCGTCGTCGCGGCCCTCGACGGCCAGCGAGATGCTGATCCCGCCGTTGATGCGTCCCTGCACCGCGAACGCGGTCACCGGCGGCAGCCGCTCCGACACCTGCTCGGGCACCCAGCCCAGCAGTCCCGCATCGTCGAACCGCCCCACCGCCCAGAAGCTGCTCCCGCCGTCCACCCGGCCCAGGAGCCGCATCATGTCCGCATCGGCGTCGATGCCGGCCCCGGCCGACCCGCGGCGCGCCGCCGACCGGACGGCGGCCAGCTCCCCCACCGCCACCAGCCCCGGCTCGAGAAACGCCATCGCCAGCGCCCCCGCACCCTCGATCTCGCGGGTGACGATGCGCAAGCCGTCCTCTTCGGTGACCTCGGCTCCACCGCCGCGGGCCACGGCCTCGAGCCGGTCCGCGTCCAGCCGTCCGCGGAAGAGCGCCAGCCCGGAGGAACCGTCCTCTTCCCCGACCTCCGCATTCGGCTCGGGCGCCCAGAAGACGAGCACCCGGTCGATGTCCCGCTCGATGTCGAGGCCGAGCTGCCGCTCGAGCTGCTCGCGCCCGACGCCGTCCGGCACGATGCGGCGGACCCGCTCCCGCAGCTCGGACGTCATCACCGCCCGTACGTCGGCGAAGGCGATGGCCGTCGCGTGCGGAGGCACGAACGCGAGCTCGGCGAGTGCGTCGGACGCCGCCCCCGGCGCGGCATCGCGGTTGAGGTAGGCGACCAGCCCGCCGCAGAGCCCGACCGCCAGCACCCCGCCGGAGGCGAGCGCGACGTAACGCGTCCGACGCGACATCGAGGCCATCATCGATCACCCGCCAGTCCGCTGGCAGGACTGGCGACCCTTCGAGCCGGTGACGAGCAGGGCGGTACCACGACCCCCTATGATACCGCCGCGGCGGCGGTCGACGCCCGCGGGCGGCCTCACTGCTCCAGCACGTATTCGCGCCGTTCGACGAGCCGGACCGCGAGGGCCAGCCCGCCGATCACGATCACGGCGAGTCCGACGAGGCCGACCGTCGCCGACGGCAGTATCTCGTTCGCCTGCAGCACCCGGAGGACGAGGCTGGTCACCCCCCCGTCCTCGGGCATGGCGTGGGGGACCAATCCCTGCAGGTAGTACGACACGGTGAACCGCTTCATGTAGCCGGGCACGACGATGACCACCGGCTCCCAGCCGAAGATGAACACGAGGCCGGTCAGGAGGGGCCGCTTGAAGAGGGCGCCGACGAGGGCGAACAGGGCGCCGTAGACGGCGAGCCCGACCGCCAGCAGGGCGAGGTCCTTCAGCAGGTCGGGAAAGCCGGCGCCGACGCTCCCGCCGAGGAGCGGAACCACGAGGAAGAACACCAGCACCACCGACGGCAGCACCAGCAGGCCGGCGCACACCAGATAGGCGAGATACTTGCCGACGAGGACCGCCCCGCGCGGCACGGGGCGGGTGAAGAGATAGGTGATGGTGCGGTCCTCGACCTCGTCGGCGATGAGCGACGTCCCGTAGAAAACGCCCAGCAACGGCACCGAGAAGCTCAGGTAGAAGCCCCAGATCATCAGACCGAAGATGACCGGACCGTCGATGTTCACGGGCCGGCCGTCGATCTCGCCGCTGGCGTCGAACAGGTCCATCGACACCAGGAGGCGCAGAATCAGCGCCACCGCCACGGGTCCCCCCACCACGAGGACCATGAACACCGTGCGGCGCGACCACAGCATCTGGCCGAACGTCAGGTCGTAGATGCGCGCCACCGAGCCGAGGAACGACGGTCCGTCGGGGCGCGAGGAAGGCGGCGGGGGCTCGCTGGGGCTGGACATGGGGGCGGACCTACTTCACGAGATAGTCGAACACCGCCTGCAGGTTGTCGTCGGGCGAGCTCACCTCGTGGATCTCGCCGAGGGCGCCGGTCGCCGCGGCCTCCGTCAGCCGGCCGTAGAAGGCGTCGGGCCGGTCGGTCTCCAGCACCACCGCCCCGTCCACGAACTGCAGCTTGAGGACGTCGTCGTGAGCGATGAGGCCCCGGGCCAGCCCCCGGGGATCGCTGGCGCGGACCCGCACCTGGTGCGGATGCTCGTCGATGAGGTCGCGAATCGTGTGGACGTTGCCCTCGGCGAGGATCCGGCCGTTGTGCATCAGGAGAATCGTCGCGGTCATCGCCTCGATCTCGTGCAGGATGTGGCTCGAGACGAGGATGCTCCTTCCCCGCGCCGCCCGGTCCTTGATCAGCCGAATCACCTTGCGCCGGGCGATCGGGTCGAGGCCGGCCAGCGGCTCGTCCAGCACCAGCAGCTCGGGATCGTGCGCGATGGCCTGGGCCAGCTTCACGCGCTGGCGCATCCCCTTGCTGTAGCCGCCGATCTTGCGGTCGGCGGCGTCGAGCAGGTCGACGGTGTCGAGGGCGCTCCGGGCCGCCTCGGCCGCCTCCGACTCGGACAGCCCGTTGAGCCCGACCAGCGCCGTCACCCATTCCATCCCCGTCATCCGCTCGTAGAAGGCGTCCTGCTCGGGGCAGAACCCGAGCCGGAAGAAGAGCTGCGGGTTCCCCCAGATGGGCTCGCCGAGCACCCGGACGCCGCCCTTGCTGGGCTTGAGCTGGCCGGTGACGAGCTTCAGCAGGGTGGACTTGCCGGCGCCGTTGGGGCCGAGCAGCCCGGTGATGCCGGGGCCCACCTCGACCGAGACGTCGTTCAGCCCGATGACCTGCCCGTACCACTTCGACAGGTGCTCGGCCGCCACCACCGGCGCGCTCACGTCACCACCTCCACCCCGCGCACCCGGCGGTCGAGCACGACGACCGAGAGGCCGATCAGCAGCAGCACCACGAGCACGGACGCCAGCCACGGAGACTCGAACCGGGGCGGGAGCCGGAAGATGACGTCGCCGATCTGCTCGACGTTGGCCCGCAGCGAGAGCCACGCCAGCATCGAGCTGGCCGTCGCGCCGCGCAGGATCCCGAAGACGGCGGCGGTGAAGAACAGCGCGCCGGCGTAGAGCATCGCCGTGTAGCGGGCGCTCGTCGACAACGACGACAGGGCGAGCATCGTGAACGAGGCCAGCGACACCTCCATCAGGGCGTACAGGGTGATCGCCGGCACCAGAAACAGATTGTCGAGCAGGAACGCGAGGCTGGCCGAGAACATCGCCTCGAGCAACAGCAGCGCCAGCGCCGGCACCAGGGTCACCATCAGCAGGAAGAAGGCGAGGATGCCCAGCTTGCCGGCCACGTACTCGGCGCGGCTCAACGGCTTCGACAGGTAGATCTGCAGGGCGTTCGAGCGCCGGTCGTTCGCGATGAGCCCCGAGCCGACGTAGACGGTCACGAACAGCACGAAGATCTCCTGAATGTCGAAGAACTGCCGGAAGGTCTCGACCGACGGGGCCAGCACGTTCATGGCCGGGAAGTTCGCCGACAGGTAGAAGATCACCGCGCGCACGAAGAACTGCCCCCACGCGGCCAGCATCACCGCGAGGAACAGCTTGCGGCCGAGGAGGGTGCGGATGCCGGCGGCGGCGATGACCAGCCACGCCGACCCCGGCTCGTTCCGGGGCCCCGCGTAGCGCCGGTAGCTCTGGTCGTGAATGGGCATCACTCTTCCCCGACCGCCTCGGCGAAGACGTCCTCGAGGGTGGGCACGCTCGGCCGCAGGTGGCGCACCTGCACCCGGTGCCGCACCGCCGCCGCGAACAGGTCGCGCGGCCCCTGGCCCGGCTTGACGAAGACCCGCATGACCGCCTCGCCGGACCCGCGGCACTCCACGCCGTCGGCCTCCAGCCCCCGGATGAAGGCGCCGACCTCCCCCTTGACCCGCATCTCGAACACCTCGCGCCGGCCCGCCTTCAGGTCCTCGATGGCCCCCTGGGCGGCCACCGCCCCGCGGTACATCACGATGACCTGGGCGCAGGTGGCCTCGACGTCGGGCAGGAGGTGGGACGACAGGATGAGGTTGACCCCCTTGCGCGTCGAGAGGTCCCTCACCAGGGCCAGCATCTCGTCGCGGCCCTTCGGGTCCATGCCGTTGGTGGGCTCGTCCAGGAACAGGAGGTCCGGGTCGTGGACCAGGGCCTGGGCCAGCTTGATGCGCTGCTTCATCCCGGTGGAGTAGGTCTCGAGGTTGCGGTAGCGCGCCTCGCCGAGCCCCACGTAGTACAGCACCTCGTGGGCGCGCTGCATCGCGTCGCTGCGCGGGAGGCCGGCGAGCTGCCCGCAGTAGGCCACGAACGAGACCGCGTTCATGCCCGGCACGTGCCCGTCCGACTCGGGCATGTACCCGAGCCGCGCCCGGATCTGCATGGGGCTCGCGGCGACGTCGAGCCCCAGCACGTGCATGCGGCCGGTGGTGGGCGTCACGAAGCCCAGCAGGGCCTTGAGCAGGGTGCTCTTCCCCGCCCCGTTCGGCCCCAGCAGGCCCACCGCCCCGGGCGGGAACGTCGCCGCGACGTCGCGCAGGGCGACCTGCTCGCCGTACTGCACCGACACGTCGTCGAGGCGGGCCACCGGCGGGACGTCCGGGGAGGGAGTCGTCATGCTTCTGGTAGCGATGATACGGAGAACGGCGCGGTGAGGTTCGCGCGAGGCGGACGCGGGGGCCGGTTCAGAGACTCCCGCGGAGCCCGAGCTCGTCCGCGGCGGCCCGCATGAAGCGGATGACGTTGGCGATGTGCTCGTCGAGGGGAAGGCCCAGCTCCTCGGCCCCCTGCCGGAGGTCGTCGCGGGGCACCGCCCGCGCGAAGGCCTTGTCCTTCATGCGCTTCCGGACCGACCTCGCTTCCAGGTCCAGCACGCTGCGGGACGGCCGCACGAGGGCCGCCGCGGTCACGAAGCCGGCCATCTCGTCGCACGCGAACAGGGTGTGCTCGAGGCGCGACTCGCGGGTCACGCCGGTGTAGTCGGCGTGCGAGAGGATGGCGCGCATCACGTGCTCGGGATAGCCCCGCTCCCGCAGGATCTCGCATCCGCGGTACGGATGGTCCTCGGGGCTCGGCCAGCGCTCGTAGTCGAAGTCGTGCAGCAGGGCGACGATGCCCCAGTCCTCCTCGTCCTCGCCGAGCTCGCGCGCATAGCCGCGCACCGCCGCCTCCACGGCCAGCGCGTGCTTCAGCAGGCGATCGCTCTGCGTGTACTCGTTGAGGAGGCGCCACGCCTGGTCGCGAGTCGGTGTCATGGTGCTGCTCCCCCCGCTCTCAGCGGCAGCGCCGGGTCCGCGTTCAGGTCCAGCGGCGCCGTCACGCCGGCCGCAAGCTGCCGGAGCCCCGCCGCCGCGATCATCGCGGCGTTGTCGGTCGACAGGTGCAGCGTCGGCAGCACCACCGGCAACCCCTTCTTCTCGCCGCGTTCCCGGGCCAGCTCCCGCAGCCGGCTGTTGGCCGACACCCCGCCGGCGATGCCCAGCCCGCGGGCGCCGAAGCGCCGCACCGCCTCGAAGGTGCGGTCGAGCAGGGCGTCGATGACCGCGCGCTGAAAGCTGGCGCAGATGTCCGCGAGCTCCGACTCCGACATCGGGCCCGCATCCCCGGCGCGCCGGCGCTGCAGGTGCCGCGCGACCGCCGTCTTGAGGCCGCTGAAGCTGAAGTCCATGCGCCCCTCGCCCCGCCGCGGGAAGCCGGGCGGGGTGACGGTGGCGGGTCCCGCCGCGCGGTCGTCGTGGGTCATCCGGGCCACCGGAAAGCGGATCGCCCGCTCGTCGCCGCCGCGCGCGATACGGTCGATCACCGGCCCGCCCGGATACGTCAGCCCCAGCAGCTTGGCGACCTTGTCGAACGCCTCGCCCGCCGCGTCGTCGCGGGTCCGGCCGACGAGCTCGTAGCGGCCCGCCTCGGGCAGGTGATACAGGTTCGTATGGCCGCCCGACACGACCAGGACCACCGCCGGCAGCGGGAGGTCGGGGCGGCAGAGGAACAGCGACTCGATGTGCCCGGCGAGGTGGTGCACGGGGACCAGCGGCCGCCCCAGGGCCAGGGCCAGGGACTTCGCGAAGGCCACGCCCACGAGGAGCGAGCCGACCAGGCCGGGCCCCTGGGTGACCGCGACCGCGTCCAGATCGGCCCAGCCCACGCCGCCGTCGCCGAGGGCCCGCTCCGTGACCCCGCACAGGTCCCGCACGTGCTGGCGCGACGCGAGCTCCGGCACCACCCCGCCCCACTCGCGGTGGATGTCGACCTGCGAGGCGATGACGCTGGACCGGACCTTCCACGACCCCGGCCCAGTCCCGTCCCCGGTGGCGACGGCGGCCGCGGTCTCGTCGCAGGAGGTCTCGATGGCGAGCACGGTGGTCTGCTGCTGAGTCATGCGGGGGTCGGAACGGAAGTGCAGACCGCCTTGAGGCTCTCCGCGAGAGGCGGCCGGCAGATGCCCCGCTCGGTGATGATGCCGGCCACGAGGCGGGCCGGGGTGACGTCGAACGCCGGGTTCCACACGGCGGCGCCCTCGGGGGTGAGCCGCGCCGAGCCGAGGTGGGTCATCTCCCTGGCGTCGCGCTCCTCGATGGGAATCGCGGCCCCGTCCGGCGTCTCGAGATCGATGGTGGACACCGGCGCCGCGACGTAGAACGGCACGCCGTGCTCCCGGGCGAGGACCGCCACCGTGTAGGTCCCGATCTTGTTGGCGACGTCGCCGTTGGCGGCGACGCGGTCGGCGCCCACCACCACGACGTCGATCCGTCCTTCGCGCATGAGGGAGCCGGCCATGCCCTCGGTGATCACCGTGGTCTCGATGCCGTCACGGACGAGCTCCCACGCGGTGAGGCGGGCCCCCTGCAGGAAGGGCCGGGTCTCGTCGGCGTACACCGCGACCCGCTTCCCCGCCTCCACCGCCGCCCGGACCACCCCGAGGGCGGTGCCGTAGCCGCCGGTGGCCAGCGCCCCCGCGTTGCAGTGGGTCAGCACCCGCGCCTCCGCCGGCACCACGGCGGCGCCGTGGCGCCCCAGGGCCCGGCAGCCGGCCACGTCCTCGTCGTGGATGCGGGCGGCCTCCGCGTCCATGGCGCCGCGGATCTCGTCCACCGACCGCCCCGCCCGCATCGCGCCGGCGAACGTCCGCTTCATCCGGGCGATGGCCCAGAACAGGTTGACGGCGGTGGGCCGGGTGGCGGCGAGCAGGTCGCAGGCCCGGTAGAACTCCGTGGCGAGCTGCGCGGTCCCCGACGCGGTGCTGCGGCGCAGCTCCAGGACGAGGCCCATCGCGGCCGCGACGCCTATCGCCGGCGCCCCGCGGATGACCATCGTCCGGATCGCGCGGGCGACCTCCCGCGCGGTGCGGCAGCGCACGTACGCCTCCCGGGCCGGCAGCCTGCGCTGGTCGATCATGACCACTTCGCCGTCTTCCCATCCGATTGTCGGCAACATCCGGCCGGTCCTCCGCCACCCCGCGACTACAGCAACACCGACGCGATGGCGGCGTTGATCAATGTTGCCAGAAAGCCGCCCAGCAGCGCCACCGGTCCCAGGCGGGCCAGATCGGGGCGCCGCTCCGGGGCGAGGCCGCCGATGCCGCCGAGGAGAATCCCGATCGAGCCGAAGTTGGCGAAGCCGGTCAGGGCGAACGTCGCGACCAGGCGGGTATGCTCGCTCACCGTTCCCAGGTAGTCCGTGTTGAGCTTGACGAAGGCCACGAACTCGTTGGTGGCGAGCTTGGTGCCGAGCAGGTCGGCCACCGCCGGCAGGTCGGCCGAGGCCACCCCCAGCAGGGCCGCCACCGGCGCGAACAGCCAACCGAAGATCACGGCCAGCGACAGGCCCGGGCTGACGAGGCCGAGGCCGAAGTCGATCATGGCGATGCACGCGAGAAACGCGATCAGCATCGCCGCCACGTTCATCGCCAGCCGCATGCCGTCGGAGGCCCCGCCCGCGAGCGCATCGATCACGTTCACGTGCTGCCGCTCCACCGCCACCCGCACGGTGCCCGCGGTGGCGGGCGTGCCGGTCTCCGGCAGCAGGATCTTCGACAGGTAGAGGCCGCACGGCGCCGCCATCACGCTCGTGGTCAGCACCCCGACCGGATCCGCGCCGAGGCTGATGTAGATCGCCATCACCGTGCCCGCGATGGTCGCGAGGCCGCCGGTCATCAGCGCCAGCAGCTCCGACCGGGTCATCCCCGCGACGTAGGGCCGCGTCATCAGCGGGGCCTCGGTCATCCCGAGGAACACGTTCGCGGCCGCCGACAGGCTCTCCGCCCCGCTCGTGCCCATGACCCGCGCCATCACCCGGGCCATCACCTTGACCGCCGCCTGCAGGACGCCGAGGTGGTAGAGCACCGTGAACACCGCCGACATGAAGATGAGGATGGGCAGCGAGGCGAAAGCGAGCACGAACCCGTCGGGGAACACCGCCGACATCTGCCCGGGGTCGGCCAGCACCCCGAACACGAACCGCGAGCCGGCGTTGGTGAACTCCAGGAACTGCGTCGCGACCGCCGCGACCGCCGCGAACACCGCGTACCCCGGACGCACCCCGGCGATCTCGACGTTCAGGATGAGCACCGCGAGCCCGATCTGGAGCAGGAACCCCCGCGCCACGAGCCGCCAGCTCACGTCGGCCGGCCGGGCCGAGCAGGCCGTGGCGACCGCGATGAACGCGACGATGCCGGCGAGCGCGCGCAGCCGGGCGTCGACGACGTCGTGCAGCCACAGCGCGCCGGCGCCGAGGGCGACGGCGGCGACCGCCGGACCGAGGCGCACGCGCCAGTCGGACGGCGCCAGACGTTCGAGCCGGTTCGCGGTCATGCGCCGCCGATCATACGCGGGTCGGGGCCCCGATCGGAGAGTTACCGGACTCGCGGCAGGGTCCGGGGGAGCTCTGCATCGTCACCGGGAGCGACTGGCACCGCCGCGGCCGCAGCCGCCGCCGGACGTCACCGGCAGCCGGAAGCTCTGCGCCGTCGCCGGGAGCGACCGGCGCAGGACCTCGTGCCCGGAACCACCCTCGTCGCGCCCTGCCACGCCGGGCGCCCTTCCGCCCGCCGGCCCAATCACGGATCCGGAAGCTCTGCACCGTCACCGGGAGCGACCGGCGCAGGCCTCGTCCCCGGAACCATCCTCGTCGTGCCTGCCACGCCGGGCGCCCCTTCCGCCCGCCCGGCCCAATCACGGATGTCGGTGCGAGGCGAGGTCCACCGTGAGCCGCCGAGACCGCCGCTCGGGCCAATCGGGCGGGTATCATGATGAAGGCTCCCGGTCAGCCCGCCCGGCGCCTGCGACCCCGTCACCGGGAACACGAGATCCGTGCAACCACCATGACCGACAGCGCGCGCGCCTTGCTCGTGGCCGGGGCCGCCCTCGCGATCATCCTCGTCAGGCTGGCCCTCGCCGCGGTCCGGGCCGACCCGAGCTCCCCCGCCCGCCTCGTCGCCGAGCTCCGTCTCGCCCAGTTCGCGGCGATGATGCTGACGCTCGACGCCGGGGTCTACGTCGGGTTCGCGCTGGCCCAGGAATCGACCGCCGGCAGCG
Source organism: Vicinamibacterales bacterium (assembly GCA_965261285.1). Classification (GTDB taxonomy): domain Bacteria; phylum Acidobacteriota; class Vicinamibacteria; order Vicinamibacterales; family UBA8438; genus JAJEEA01. Next base: position 3,646,595 of record OZ253457.1, read on the forward strand.
GGCTCGACATCGCCCTCGCGGTCGGCTTCCTCGTGCTCGCCTCCGTCGCGGTGACCCGCGAGCCGGGGACGGCGCTGACCCTGCTCGCCCTGGCGTTCGCGGGTCACGCCGGTCTCGGCCTGCTCCACGGGGCGGGGATCCTGCCATCGGAATCGATGCCGCCCTGGTATGCGACGGCCTGCGCCGTGTACGATGTCGGGGTCGCCGGCGTCTGCTACTTTCCGAGGGTGTATCGGTGAGCCGGACCGACGCCGGCGGCGCGAGCCTGCCGTCGCGTCGTCGGCCTGGCGGAGGCGGGATTTCCGTGCCGTCGCCCGGGCGCGACGACTTCCGGGACGAGGATTCGACGATGAGTGACCCTGGAAACCGGCTGCTGCTGGACACCGCCCGCAAGCGCCTCGTGGTCCACCAGGCGGGCCAGGTGCGGACCTGCATCGAGGCCCTGAACGACGGCCAACTGTGGTGGCGCGCCAACGAGGAGTCGAACGCCGTCGGCAACCTCGTGCTGCACCTGTGCGGCTCGACGCGCCTCTACATCGGCCACGGGGTGGGCGGGAACGGCTATCGGCGCGACCGCGACGCGGAGTTCGCGGAGCCGGGCCCGCTGCCGAAGGAAGACCTGCTGGCCCGGTTCGACTTCGCGATGGCCGAGGCGGACCGGGCGCTCGCCGCGTTCGACGCCGAGCGGCTCACCGACACGACGGAGCTGAACGGCAAGACCCTCACCTTCGGCGAGCTCATCCTGAACCAGGTGCTCCACTTCACGACCCACGCCGGGCAGATCGTCTTCGCGACCAAGCTCATCCAGACCGGGCTGATCCACGACGTCTGGAAGACGACCCCGACGGAGTAGCCCCCGTCGCGCACGGATGCTGTCCTCGGGAACCCGTGGCCTCCTCCACGCCCCCTCCTGACGGTTCGTTTCAGGCGCGGGTGATAGCGGTCGTCCGCCGCATCCCCCGGGGCCGGGTCGCCACCTACGGCGACGTGGCGGCCCTCGCCGGACGGCCCCGGGCCTGGCGCGCCGTCGGCACCATCATGCGGACCTGCCGCCTGCCCAGCGTCCCCTGCCATCGCGTGGTCGGGGCCGGCGGCCGTCTCGGGGGCTACAGCGATCCGCTGCGAAAGCGGCGGCTCCTGCAGGACGAAGGGGTCGTCGTGGGCCGCGGCACGATCCGACGGTTCGACGCGATACGGTGGACCGAACCCGGCCCGCGGGGCCGATGACCCGCCGCGGCCCGCCCTGTCGCCCACACGGCCTCGACGCGGTGCGCGGGGCGGAACCCCGCTCCGAGCGCCGACGACCCGCCACGACCCCGCATCGCCGTCACGTCGTCCACGTCGCCGTACCCGGCCGACGGACGGCGGGCCGGCGAGGCGAAGCCATTGTCGTTGCCGCCGCCTCGCGAAGCGGGCCTGCGGACGGACGGGACCGGCTCCGAGCGCCGATGATCGACCGCGGGTCGGCTACATCGCGGTCACGTCGAACTGCTCGTGATGCAGGATCGCGTCGGGGCGCAGCGTGACCTCGCGATCGAGGGTGCGCTCGATCTCCTTCAGCACCCCGCGCTCCTCCGACTTCAGCGCCCGCGCCACGTCCGGGTTGACCCGGAGCTGAATGCGGTGGCCGTTGAGGTCGCCGCTGACCTTCCGCAGCTCGGCGAGGATCTCGAAGCAGATGGTCGAGGTGGACTTGACCACGGCGCTCCCCGAGCAGTACGGGCAGGGCTCGGTCAACTGCCGCTCGAGGCTCTGCTTGACGCGCTTGCGGGTGGTGATGATGAGCCCGAACTCGGAGACCTGCACCGCCTTCGACGGCGACCGGTCGCGGCGGATCTCCTGCTCGAACAACTGGTACACCTTCTGGCGGTTCTTCCGCTCCTCCATGTCGATGAAGTCGAGGACGATGATGCCGCCGAGGTCGCGGAGGCGGATCTGGCGGACGATCTCCTTCGCCGCCTCGAGGTTGGTCTTGACGATGGTGTCCTCGAGCCGCCCCGTCCGCTTGCCGACGTAGCGCCCGGTGTTGACGTCGATGGCCACCAGGGCCTCGGTCTGGTTGATGACGAGATAGCCGCCCGACTTCAGCCAGACCTTGCTGCGGAGCGCCTTGTCGATCTCCGACTGGACCCCGTACTCCTCGAAGATGGGGAAGCTCTTGTCGTAGTGGTGCACCCGGGACACGAGGTCCGGCATGATCCGCTGGACCAGCTTCACCGCCTTGCGGTACTCGCCGCGATGGTCGATGCGAATCGCGGAGAAGTCGTCGGTCAGCAGGTCGCGCAGCAGCTTGGCGACCAGGCTCTCCTCGCGGTGGATGACGGCGGGCGCCCGGCGGGACTCGCTCTTCTTGAGGGTGTCCGACCACAGCTCGTGAAAGTAGGTGAGGTCGCTGACGATGTCCTCCTCGGGCCGATCCGCGGCGGCGGTCCGGATGATCACCCCGCCGGGCATCTCGTGCTCGGCGCGGAAGTCGCGGACGATGCGCCGCAGGCGGCTGCGCTGCTCGCGCGACACGATCTTGCGCGACACGCCGATGTGCTCGACCGTCGGCATGAACACCAGGAACCGGCCGGGAATCGTGACGTGCGACGTGATGCGCGCGCCCTTCGTGCCCAGGGGCTCCTTGACGACCTGAACGACGATCTCCTGACCGGCGGTCAGCAGCTTGTCGATCGGCTGGTCGCTGGCGTTGCGGTCGCGCCCGCGGCCGCGCCCCCGGGCGCCGCCGTTGCCCTGGCCGTCGGGGGCGGCGGGCGGCTCGCCGGCGACGCCCTCCGCGTCCGCGGCGTCGATGCCGTCCAGGGACGCCATGGGATCGATGACGTCGGATACGTACAGGAAGCCGTCGCGCTCCACCCCGAGATCGACGAAGGCGGCCTGCATGCCCGGCAGCACCTTCGAGACCCGGCCCTTGTAGATGTTCCCCGCGACGCTGCGAGACTTCTCGCGCTCGACCGAGATCTCGACGACCTCGTCGTCCTCGAGAATGGCGGCCATCGTCTCGTGGCCGCTGGCGGAGATGATCATCTCCTTGTTCATCACCAACACTCCAGACGGGGTGACGCCGCGTTGCCCGCACCGGGCCCGGATGCCCGACCCGGCGCGCGGGCGTCGACGGGCAAACCGGCGGCGGGCGGCGCGCTTCGCCTCGGCGGCGCCCCTGATGCCCGACCGGCCGCCGCCCCATTCAGGCGCCGTCCGGCCGGTCGTGTCTACCGGATTCGCGTGCGCCGGGCAGCGTGCCCGGCCACGTCCAAGGCGGGTTCCGAACGTCTCGAATCGGTGGGAGAGCTGCGCTCAGTTCGTGAACCTTCGCATTCGCACGTTGAGCACGAACCCGAAGGCCGCCAGCGTGGCGATCACCGACGAGCCGCCGTAGCTCATCAGCGGCAGGGTTAGCCCCTTCACCGGCGCCAGTCCGGCCGACATGGCGATGTTGTAGATCACCTGAAACGTGAAGCCGGCCATGATCCCGACGACGAGATACATGCCCAGACGGTCCTTGGCCAGTCGAGCCGCATCCATCCCGCGCAGGATGACGAACAGATACAAGCCGAGCGCAACCACCACGCCCAGAAACCCTTGTTCTTCCGCGAGTACCGAAAAAACGAAATCGTTGTGCGCGACCGGCAGGAAGTTGTACTGGCTCTGGGTCCCCCTGAGGAACCCCTTGCCCGTCGCCCCCCCCGATCCGGCCGTGATCTTGGCCTGAAGCTGCTGGTAGCCCGCCCCGCGCGGGTCCTTTTCGGGATCCAGGAAGCTCAGGATGCGCTCCCGCTGGTAGTCCTCCAGACCGTAGGCCCACACCGCCGGCGCGCTCAGGGTGCCCACCACGATCAGCAGGCCCACGTACCGCAGCGGGAGCCCGGCGAAGACGAAGATGACCAGGGCGACCGGCAGCAGGGTCACGGCGGTGCCCAGATCGGGCTGCTGCGCGATCAGCACGAACGGGATTCCGACGATGAACACGGCCATCACCCAGCCGAAGGGGGAGCGCCCTCTCCACCGGAGGCGCGTGAACAGCGTCGCCAGCCCCAGGGCCACCACCATGCGGGCGAACTCCGAGGGCTGAAGGTTGAAGACCCCCAGATCGATCCAGCGTCGGGCGCCGCCGCCGGTGGTCCCGAACAGGAGGGCGTAGGCGACCAGGCCGACCAGGCCCGTGAAGATGAGGGGCGACAGGTCGGCGAACCACCGGTAGTCGATCGACAGGGTGACGATCAGGGCCAGGAAGCCGAGGCCGAGCGCCCACAACTGAATCGACACCAGGGGGCCGGCGCCGCCTGTCGTGGGATCGTACGTCGTGCTGTAGATCATCGCCACGCCGATGGCCGCCAGGAGGAACAGCGCTCCCAGCAGCAGCCAGTCGATGTGGCGATAGAGTCGTTGCTCCAGCATCTGCAGCCCGGTTTGTCGGGGACGAGGCCCGGGGCCGCGCGTCGGCCCGGCCCCGTGTTGCCGTTCCACCGCTCCTGGCCCGCCAATCGCCGCCGAACGCGACCGCAGGGTCGCGCCGCGGCCTCCGCTTGGCGCCCCGCCACCCTGCAGGGGTCCGCGCCATTCTACGGCGCAAACTCCTATTGATCCGCCGCCGCCACCGCCGGGGCCCTCCTCGCGAACGGCGGCACCGGCAGCGTCGGCCGCGGCTGACCGTCCTTCTTGGCGAAGTACGTCTCGAGGACGTGCCTCGCGATGGGGGCCGACAGGTAACCGTGCTCGTTGTGCTCGCCGAAGACGGCGCCCGCGATCTCCGGTGCTCCGGCGGGGGCCGCGAAGACGAACCACCCGTGGTCCCGGAGGTCCTGTTCCGAGCTGCCCGCCGCCGCGGCCCGGCCCTGCAGGGAGATCACCTGGGCCGTGCCGGTCTTGCCCATCACGTCGCGCTCGTAGATGCGGCCGCGCCGGCCGGTCCCGGCCCGGTTGACCACGAACCAGAGCCCTTCCGTGACCACGTCCAGCGTCGTCGGGCTGATGGACACCCGGGAACGGGGCACGGGTCGGCGCACCCGCTCGAACCCCTGCCCCTCGTTGACGGCCGCGAGCAGGTGCGGGGTGACGCGCGTGCCGCCGTTGGCGACCGTCGCCATCATCACCGCGAGCGAGATCGGCGTCACCGACACCGCCCCCTGGCCGATGGCGACGGAGATGGTCTCGCCGGGGTACCAGCGCTCGCCGCGCCGCTCCCGCTTCCAGGCCGTGGACGGCATCAGCCCCCGGACCTCGTGCGGCAGATCGACGCCGGAGAGCTCGCCCAGACCCAGGGCCGTCGCCCACTTGTGGATCTGGTCGATCTCCATCTTCTCACCGAGCGCATAGAAGTAGGAATTGCACGACTTCTCGAGGGCCTCGCGCATGTCGACCGAGCCGTGCGTCGAATGGCACCGGAAGAAGCGCCCGTGCACCCGCCGCCCGCCGGGGCATGCCACGCGGAAGTCGGGAGTGACCACCCCCTCCTCGAGCGCAGCGACCGCCATCGCCACCTTGAAGGTCGACCCCGGCGAGTACCGCCCCTGCAGCGCGCGGTGGTTCAGCGGGCGAAGCCGGTCGCGGTTGAGCCGGCCCCAGGTCTCGCCGTCGATGCCGCGGGCGAAGACGTTCGGATCGTAGGCGGGACGGCTGACGAGGGCGAGGATCTCGCCCGAACGGGGATCCAGAAACACTGCCGAACCGTTGAACCCGGCGTCGCCGAAGGCATCCTCCGCCGCCTCCTGCAGATCGTAGTCGAGGGTGAGCTGGATCTGCCGGCCTTCGAGCGGCAACCGCTCGTCGAGGACCCGTATCTCGCGGCCGACGTTGTCGACGACGACCCGCCGCGCGCCGTCGCGGCCCATCAACAGCCGGTTGTAGGTACGTTCGATGCCGGACTTGCCGACGATCGCGCCGCGTCGCACGCCCTCGAACTCCGGCGTCGCCATCTCGGCTTCGCTGACCTCGCCGACATACCCCAGGATGTGCGCGGCCACCTCCCCGGCCGGATAGAAGCGGACGGGAAGCTCCTGCACGTAGATGCCCGGAAGCTCCCGGGCATGCGCGGCGACCGCCGCCACCTGGTCGAACGCGGCGTCGCGAATCAGGACCACCGGCCGGAAGGGCGGGTCCCGCCGGTGCCGTTCCACGATGGCCCGCAGCTCCGACAACGGCACGCCGGACAGATCGGCGAGAAGGGCCACGGTGCCCTCGAGGTCCTCGGCCTGCTCGCGGGAGAGCGTGATGTTGAGCGAGTTGCGGTTCTCGGCCAGGACGCGGCCGTCGCGGTCCAGCACCGCGCCCCGGGGCGCGCTGAGAACCAGGGTGCGCTGGTGATTGTCCTCCGCGTGCTGCCGGTACTTGTCGTACTGGACGACCTGCAACCACCAGAACCCGACCGCGAGGCCGGCGAACACGAGGACGATGCCCCACCGCCACGTCGCCAGCAGAACGGCGAGGCTGTCGCGCGGCCGCTCCAGCGCGCCCGGTGCGAACCGGCTGGACATGTCGCTCATCGGCTCGGCCTCTACCCCTGCTCGGCTTCCACGCGTTCTACTCGGCGTGGCGACCGCCCGGCCACCGCCCACGCAGGCGCTGCCGCTCGGCCTCGTCCGGAATCGTCTGCAGCCCCACCGCCACCACCAGACCGACGACGGTGTTGGCGGCCGCCTGCATCAGCAGATCGCGCTGGGTGACGACCACGCGGTCCTCGAACAGCAGGCGGTACCCGCCGACGAACAGGGCGGCGTGGAGCAGCGAGCCGCCGACGAAGACCATCGCCTTGTGCCACAGGCGCGTCACCATGAACTGGGCGGCGACCTGACCGCCGAGATAACCCACCACCGTCTTCGCCAGGCCGCCCATGCCGATGACGCCGCCGGACAGCGCGTCCTGAAGCAGTCCGCCGACGGTGCCGGTCCACAAGCCGGCCCGGGGTCCGTTCAGGATGGCCACGACCATGACCACCATGAGCACGAGGTCGAGAGGCGCCCCGGTGCCCGCGACGATCTCCACCAGCGTCGTCTGTACCGCCAACGCCGCGGCGAGGGCGAAGGCGATCCACGCGACCCTCATCCACCACCGCCCGCCGCCGCCAAGGGTACCGGAGGCGGCGATTCGGGCAGGATGACCAGCACCTCGTCGAGGTCGCCGAACCTGATGCGCGGGCGCACGTGGATGGTGCGATACAGCCCGGGACCCCGCTGCACGACAGTGACGTCCCCGATGACGAACCCCTTGGGATAGATGCCGTCGCTTCCGGACGTCACGACGGTGTCTCCCACCTCGACGTCCTCGAGGTTCGACACGTACTCCATCCGCAGCAGCCGATCGTCCGCGGCGCCCCTCACCAGCCCGGCCACGCGGCTCCTCTCGACGAGCGCTCCCGCCGCCGCGTTCCGGTCGACCAACAACTGGACGCGCGACGCCCGGTGCCCGGGCTCGTCGACGACGCGCCCCACCACGCCGGCCGCGGACAGGACCGCCGCGTCGGGGCGGACGCCGTCGCGCCGCCCCCGGTCGATGGTCACGGTCCGGAAGTACGGCGTGGCGTCGTTGCCGATGATCCGGGCGCCGACGGTGGCGAGGCCGGCGGCGTCCCGCAACCCGAGCAGAGCTTCCAGGCCGCGGACCCTCTGCGCGCCGGCCCGATCCACCTGCCACTGCAGCCTGACCGCGTCGAGCTCCCGGCGCAGCGATTCGTTCTCGGCGCGAACCGCCTGCAGCTCGACGTACCCGCTCCACAGCCCGCCGACCGTCCCCACCGTCCCCGCCACCGCGCGCTGTACCTCCGAGAACACGCCGAACGCGACCGTCTGCAGAACCGGTACGCCGGCCGCGGTGTTGGCCTGGGTCGACAACAGCAGGAGGTGGCCGACCACCGCCACCAGCAGAGAGACGCCGGTGCGACGCGTCAGGTCAATCAATGGAGATCTTCCGCAGCAGCCCGAAGTCCGACAGCATCCGGCCCGCGCCCAGCACGACCGATGCCAGCGGGTCCTCGGCCAGGGCCAGGGGGAGCCCGGTCTCCTCCCGCAGCCGCTTGTCGAGGTTCTTCAGCAGGGACCCGCCGCCGGTGAGCACGATCCCCCGGTCGACGATGTCGGCGGACAGCTCGGGCGGCGTCCGCTCCAGCGCGACCCGGACCGCATCGACGATCACGCGAACGGTGTCCGCCAGCGCCTCGCGTATCTCCTCGTCGGTGATTGTAATCGTCTTCGGCACACCCTCGACGAGGTGGCGCCCCTTGATCTCCATCGTGATGCGGCCGTCGAGCCCGCACGCCGACCCCATCCTCATCTTGATGGTCTCGGACGTACGCTCGCCGATCAGCAAGTTGTAGGTCTTCTTGATGTACTGGATGATCGCCTCGTCCATCTCGTTGCCGGCGACGCGCACCGCCTTGCTGTAGACGATGCCGGCGAGCGATATCACCGCGATGTCGGTGGTGCCGCCGCCGATGTCGACGATCATGTTGGCGGACGGCTCCGTGACCGGCATCCCCGCCCCGATGGCCGCCGCCATCGCCTCCTCGACGAGATGCACCTCGCTGGCCTTGGCCCGGTAGGCGCTGTCCTTGACGGCGCGTTTCTCGACCTGGGTGATCTCGGACGGCACGCCGATCACGATGCGGGGCCGCACCCAGACGGTCCGGTTGTGCGCCTTCTTGATGAAGTACGTCAGCATCTTCTCGGCGATCTCGAAGTCGGCGATCACCCCGTCGCGCATCGGCCGGATGGCGACGATGTTGCCGGGGGTGCGCCCGAGCATCTCCTTCGCCTCGCGCCCCACCGCCTCGGTGCGGCCGGTGACCTTGTTGATGGCCACGATGGACGGTTCGTTGAGCACGATCCCCTTGCCACGCGCGTAGACGCACGTGTTGGCGGTCCCGAGATCGATGGCGAGGTCGCTGGAGAACAGCGAGAAAAGGGAGCTGACACTCAAGAGGGACACTCCTCCAGCATCTCGGGCCGATGGCGATGGCTGCGCACGGTGGAACCGTTCGACGTCATGGCCCGAGTCGTCTCGGCGACCCCGGATGCCGTCGTCCGCATGTCGTGAGAATACGCCGCGCCGCGCCGCCGGGCCGGCGCGACCACTTCACGCCCCACCCGCTCCGGCGGCGCGAAACGGCGGCGGGCACGGAACGGCGTCGACGAGGCCGGCGGTTGGGATCCACCTCCACCGCCGAGGACGAAGCTCCGGCGGGGCTCCGAAAGGACCGTGAAGAGCCCGGCCTCGACCGGCGGCGCCCCGGACGAACCTGCCGTTGGAGACGAGGGACGGAGCCGACGCCGTCCGGAGCGGTGCGGAGGCCGGTTGCCGAGCCGGTCGCTCATCAGAGGAACATCCGAAGCGGCAACGCCCCTCCAGCCAGGCAACATAGACCTCCCCCGACATCGGAGCACTTCCACGCAGGCCCGCCAAGTTCGACAGACTATAGCATATCCGGCGGTCATTTGCGCCGACCTACCCAACAGGTAGTGGCCCCGGGCGATCCGACCCCACCGGTAGTGGCCGGGGGCAGGGCCAACCGCCCCGCTCGATGCGCCGTACGCATCGTGCCATGTCGTCTTATCATAGAATGTAGCGATTCGCGTGCCGACGGAGCGGCGCCGGGCGGGGAATCCGCACCGGAGCGCCGGCCCGGGAGGCGTCTCGCATCCCGCGACCGAAGGTTGGCAGCAGTATCCAGGAGTTGAGCACGAGATGACGATGCTGGACCGCATGCGACGCCACAAGGCGTGGCTGAAGTGGACCCTCGCCCTCGCCGGTTTCGCCCTGCTGGTCCTCGGGTTCCCCCTGATCCAGCCTCCCCCCGAGACCCCCGGCACCCTGACCGACGTGCTCGCCCAGGTCGGCGACCAGGAGATCACCGTCGGCGAGTTCCAGACGCTCTTCCGGCGCCAGCTCCAGAGCTACCAGGTCCAGTCGGGCGGCGAGATCACGGCCGACCTCCTGCGATCGATGGGCATCGACCGGCAACTGCTGCAACAGGTGATCGACGAGTACGCGGCGCTGCAGGAAGCCGCGCGCCTCGGCGTGACGGTCAGCGACGCGGAGGTGCGGGAGGCCATCGTGTCGCTCCCCGCCTTCCAGCAGGACGGCGAGTTCATCGGCGAGGCCGCCTATCTCCAGATGCTGCGGATGCAGCAGCCGCCGGTGGCGCCGGCCGAGTTCGAGGAGAACGTGCGCCGGTCGCTGATGCTCCAGCGGCTGCAGGCGGCGCTCACCGACTGGATCACGGTCAGCGACGACGACGTCGAGCGCGAGCACGTCCGTCGCAACGAGCGCGTCCGCCTGAGCGCGATCTCGTTCCGGGCCGACGACTTCCGGGAGGGGCTGGACGCGACGGACGACGACGTGGCCGCGCTGTTCGACCAGAACGCCAACGATTACCTGGTGCCCGAGCAGCGCCGGCTCCGGTTCGTGCTCATCGACGTGCCCGCCCTGAAGGCCGCATTCACCCCGAGCGACGCCGACGTCCAGGCGTACTACGACAACAACCTCGATCGCTACACCGAGGAGGTCGACCTGCGCGTCAGCCACATCCTGCTCCGGACGCAGGACGCGGAGCTGGCCGAGGTTCAGGCGCAGGCGGAGTCTATCGCGGCCGAGGCCCGGAACGGCGCCGACTTCGCGGAGCTGGCCCGCCGGTACTCGGAGGACGAGGGCACCCGCGAGGCGGGCGGCGACCTCGGACGGATCACCCGCGGCCAGATGGTGCCCGAGTTCGAGGGCGCCGCGTTCGCCCTCGAGCAGGACGAGGTGAGCGACCCGGTCACGAGCATGTTCGGCGTGCATGTCATCAAGGCGACCGAGAAGACCGGCGGCGCGACCCAGACCCTGGACGACGTGCGGGACAGCATCGTCGACATCCTCCAGCAGGAGAGCGCCGACGCGCGCGCCGCCGCGCTGGCCGAAGCGATGTCGCTGGAGATCGACGAGGCCGCCGACCTCGAGGCGGCCGCGGCGCGCCGCGGCCTCGAGGCGCAGGAGAGCGGATTCGCCGCCCTCGGCGAGCCGATTCTCGGGCTGGGCTTCTCGTCCGAGGTGACCACGCAGGCCTTCCAGCTCGCCGAGGGCGAGGTGGCGGGTCCGATTCCGACCCCGACGGGGCCGGCCTTCGTGACCGTCACCGGCATCCAGGCGCCCTACGTGCCGCCCCTCGAGGAGGTCGAGGCGCGGGTCCGCGACGACGTGATCCGCCGGAAGGCGTTCGTCCTGGCCCAGGAGCGGGCCGACGCCGTGGCCGCGATCCTCCAGGACGCCGACGACTTCGGCGCCACGGCGGAAGCCGAGGAGCTCGACGTGAGCGAGAGCGGCCTGATCGCCCGCGGCGCCGCGGTTCCCGGGGTCGGCGTCAACGCGCAGGTCGAGGCGGTGGCCTTCTCGCTGATTCCCGGCGAGACCAGCGATCCGGTCCTGACCGGCAATTCCGCCGTGGTCCTCCACCTCCACGAACGCGAGGACGCCGATCCGGCCGCCTTGCAGACCAGCCGCGAGCGTTTGCGCAGCGAGATGATCCTGGAGCGGCAGAACCAGTTCTACGGCGCGTACATGGAGAACGCCAAGGCCCGCATCTCGATCAGCATCGACATGGGGGCCTTCGCCCTGGCGACCGCGTAGTGGTCCGCGCCGTGGGAACGGCGCGGACTACCGGACGGTCGGTCGGGCAGGCGACGCTTGGCGCCCGGGAGTCAGCGCACGAATGCGCCGGGCATGATCGCCAGCGGCTCGCCGGGGCGGAAGAGCCGCGCCGGCGCCGCCGCCCGACCCACCAGCGCGGCCTCGGGGGCCGCCAGCCCGGCCCATCCCGCGGCGATCCGCGCCATCGGGAACCCCTCCTCGAGCAGCTCGAAGAAGCCCTTCGGGCGCGGGTAGACGACCAGCTCGACCTCGTCGCCGGGGTCGATGCCGGCCTTCTCCTTGGCCAGCGCGATGGCCCGGCCGAGCCCGCCGACCTCGTCGATCAGGCCGTGCTCCAGCGCCTGTCGTCCCGTCCACACCCGGCCCTGGGCCACCTCGTGGAGGCGGTCCCGCGTCGTCTGCCGCCCCTCGGCCGCCTTGGTCACGAACTGCTCGTAGATGGCGTCCACGTGCTCCTGCGCCTTGGCCCGCTCGGCGTCCGAGAACCGGGTCACCGGCGAGTAGATCTCGGCGAACCGGCCCTCGCTCACCGGCTCGATCCCGACCCCGAGCTTCTCGTAGGTGCCCCCGATGGTGAACTTGCCGAACACGACGCCGATGGAGCCGGTCAGCGTGGCCGGCTGCGCGACGATGGCGTCGGCGCCCATGGCGATGTAGTAGCCGCCGGAGGCCCCCAGGTCGGACATCGAGGCGACGATCGGCTTGCCGCTCTCGCGGGCGAGGCCCACCTCGCGCCAGATGACGTCCGAGGCGATGGCCGAGCCCCCCGGGCTGTCGATGCGCAGCACGATGGCGCGCACCGAGTCGTCCTCCCGGGCGCTGCGAATGGCGCTCGTCAGGGTGTCGGAGCCGAGCACCTCCCCGTTCAGGACGTCGAAGCTGCTCGACCCCGAGTTGATGGCCCCGACCGCGTAGATGAGGGCGATGCGCTCCCCCTGGTTCAGACCCACCGACCGCAGGCCGACCTGCCGGTAGTCGCTGTCCGATATGTCCCGCCGGTCGGCCGCGTCGAAGGGCTCCCGGCCCTTCACCTCGTCGGCGTAGGCGAGCCCGTCGACCAGCCCCGCGGCAAGCGCGTCCTCCGGCAGGAACGGCCCCTCGTCCACGAGCCGGCGCACCTCGTCGCCGGTGAGCCCCCGCGACTCCGCGATGCCCTCGACCATCTGCTCGTAGAGGTCGCGGTTGAGCGACTCGGCCATCTCGCGATGGGCCGGGGTCATCGTGGTCTCGGTGTACTGGTTGGCGGCGGTCTTGTAGTCGCCGGCCGCGAGCATGTCGGGATACGTCCCCACCTTGTCGAACGCGTTGCGGAAGAACACCTCGTACTGGGCGCGGCCCACGACCTCCAGGGGGCTCCCCGGCATCAGGTAGACCTTGTCCGCCGCCGACGCCAGGTAGTAGTCCTCCGCCCCCCCGTACTCGAGGAACGCCGCGATCGGCTTGCCCGACTCCCGGTAGTCGGCGACCGCGTCCCGGATCTCCTGCAGCTTCCCCCACAGGACCCGAGGCCCGATCTGCGGCTTCAGGATCACCCCGCTGATGCGATCGTCCACCTTCGCCTTGCGCAGGCTGTCGGTGACCGACCGTACCGTCGGCCCTCCGGGGCCGAACGACGTCAGCAGCGCGTTCTGGCGGTGCTCGGCGAGTCCGCCCCGCACCGGCAGCACGAGCACCGAGTCGGAGGCCACCGACGGGGCCCCGGACACCATGAGGTAGAGGACGGCGATGCCGGCCATCGAGACGACGACCGCCAGCGACAGAAAGACCACGATGAACCGTACCCCGCGACTGACCCCCACCACTGACCTCCTTGACGCGCCGGCGCGCGGCGAACGCGGCGCGAACCGGCGACGCCGCCTTCCGGGCATGCTCCGTCGCCGGCGAGCACCGGCCGGCGATCGACACGAGTATACGTGACGAGGGCGGCGGCGGCCCCGCGGCTGGCGCCGGCGTGGGAGTCTTCGGTATACTGGGGCTCTGCGAGGCGGTTCCCCCCAACTGCGGAAGTGGCGGAATTGGCAGACGCGCAGGCCTCAGGAGCCTGTGGGACCTAGTCCCATGGGGGTTCAAGTCCCCCCTTCCGCACCACCACCGGCATTCGGAGCACCGATTCCGGCATCGAGCCCGGCTCTCGTCGCGTGAGCCCCCGGGCGCCCGCATGTCGCATTCCCGGGTGAAGGGAGTGCGACATGTCCGATTCCGCCGTCCGATCCCACGTCCGCGAGAACCGCAGCCTCCTCGCCGCCGGCGAGCGGCGCACCCTCGTCTGGCTCGCCGAGCGCCTGCCGGGCTGGGTCACCTCCGATCAACTGACCGCCCTCGCCCTGGCCGCGATGCTGGGGACGGGGCTGGCCTACTGGATGGCGAGCCGGCATCCGGCGGCGCTCGTCCTCGTCGTCGCCGGCCTCGCCGTCAACTGGTTCGGCGACAGCCTCGACGGCACCCTCGCCCGGGTGCGGAACCAGCAGCGGCCGCGCTACGGCTACTACGTGGACCACGTCGTCGACCTGATCGGGACCTGCGCACTGCTGGGGGGCCTCGGCCTGTCGGGCTACATGAGCCCGCTCGTCGCGCTGGGGCTGCTCGCGGCCTGGCTGCTGGTCTCGGCCGAGGTCTACCTCGCCACCCACGTGCGCGGCGTGTTCCGCCTCTCGATCGGGTGGTTCGGCCCCACCGAGCTGCGCATCCTCCTCGCCGCGGGCACCCTGGCGCTGCTCGCCAGGCCGACGGTGGTCCTGATGGGGCAGCCCTACCGCCTCTTCGACGTCGGCGGCGCGGCCGCGATCGTGGCGATGACCGCCGTCCTCCTGTGGTCGGCGGCCCGCAACGCCGCCGCGCTGTACCGGGCCGAGCCGCTGCCGGCGCGCGAGCGGGCCGTCGGCGGGGGTGCACGACATCATCGTGAAGACCCGGCGTGAGTCGGGGTTTCGTCGTGCAGACAGGTCGTCCGGCGATCGACCCGGCTGATGAACGCCGGAGCCGCCGGTGGCCGCGTTCGCGCACGCGGGCTGCGCGGCGGAGCCCCCGCGTCAGAACGGCCGGTAGGTGACCATGACGACCGCGACCACGATGGCGGCGGCGGCCACCGCCTGCAGCGCCGGGATGCGGTCGGCCATCCGGAACGCCATGCCGGTCAGGCCCGACAGAACCAGCCAGCAGACGACCTTGACGAGGGCCCAGCCGGGGAACCCGAGCCCCATCACGCCCATGACCCCGAAGCCGCTGAGGAAGACGAGCAGGCTGAGGGCGCCCGAGGCCATCAGCATGCGGTGACGGTTGTCGGGGTGGGGCGCCGCGAACGCGGCGAACGTCACGCCCGACATCAGGAGGACCGAGATCAGGTGCAGGGCCAGGAAGGTCCGATAGCTCATGCGATTGGCTCCAGGCGACGACGTCGACGGCGGCGGCCGCCGGTCAGGGGTAACGGGTGGACGAGATGGTCGCGCCGCCGTCGACGACCAGCACCTGGCCGGTGATGAAGCGGCCGGCCGGCGAGGCCAGCAGCAGCGCCGCGCCGGCCACGTCCTCCGGCTCGCCGATGCGGCCGAGAGGATAGGTGGAGACCGCCTCCCGCAGGCGATCCGGATCTTCCCACAGCTTGCGGGCGAAGTCGGTGCGCACCAGCCCGGGCGCAATGCAGTTCACCCGGACGTTGCTGCGCCCCCACTCGACCGCGAGGTTGCGGGCGAGCTGGTGGTCGGCCGCCTTCGAGATGGCGTAGATGCCGAGGGTGTCGTGCCCCTTGAGCCCGCCGATGCTCGATACGATGATCACCGACCCGTCCCCGCGCTCGGCCATCTGCGGCAGCACGAGGTTGCACAGCCAGAGGTTGTGCTTGACGTTGGTGGCCAGGATCTTGTCCCAGGCCGCCTCGGTCACGTCGGCCATCGGCCCGAAATGGGGGTTGACGGCGGCGTTGCAGACCAGGACGTCGATGCGGCCCCAGCGATCGAGGGCGGCCTCGGCCAGCCCCCGCACCTGGTCGAGGTGGGACATGTGGCACGGGATGGCCGCCGCCTCGCCGCCGGCCGCGTTGATGGCGTCGGCCACCGGGCCGCAGCTCTCGAGGCGGCGGCTCGAGACCACCACCCGGGCCCCCGCCTCGGCCAGCGTCTCCGCGATGGCGCGTCCGATCCCCTTCGAGGATCCCGTCACCACCGCGACCCGGCCCCGCAGGTCGAACAGCTCCCGATACCCCATGCAGATCGCCGCCTCCCGTCTCGGCGCCCGCCGTCGCCGGATGCGCGACCGCCCTCTACCCGGGCGGGCGGGCCCCACGCGCCGCACCAGGCGCCGCTTCGCCGTCCTCCACCGCACTCGACGTGCGTGCACCACCATGGGCCGGCGGGTCGGCGCGGCCGGATCGTCTCAAACCGGGTATGGAGCGTCAACCTTGCGGGGCGGGTGGGCGACGACCGGTCGCGCCGGCACGTGAGGGCGATGCCCGAATGGTCTCGGCCCCGATGCCCAAGCAGCCGGCGGGCACGGGGTCGTCCCGGCAGCCGGCGGACACCCGTCAGCGCCGCTGATCGAACCGCCGGCCGACGAGCGCCGAGGCGATGTTGACCTTCTGGATGTCGATGGTCCCGCCGGCGATGCCCCATCCCCAGGCGTCGCGCATGCGCCGCTCCATCGGGTACTCGCGGGAGTAGCCGTAGCCCCCCATCAACTGCACCGCGGCCCCGGTGACCTCCCGCGCCGCCTCGTTGGCGAAGCACTTGGCGATGCTGGAGTCGAGTATCGACGGCAGGCCGCCGTCCGCGTTCCGGGCCGCCCGGTGAATCAGCAGCCGCGCCGCCTCGACCCGCATCGCCATCTCCGCCAGCTTCAACTGGACCGCCTGGAACTCGACGATGGGCTTGCCGAACTGCCGGCGCTCCTGCACCCACGCGAGGGCGTCCTCCAGCGCGCCGGACGCCTGCCCCAGGGCCATCGTCGCGTTCCCGCAGCGCTCGAGGTCGAACGCCCGCATCAGCTTCGGGAACCCGCCGGCCGGCACCACGAGCTGATCGAGGGGCACCGACACGTCGTCGAAGTAGAGGTCCGACTCGGGGATGCCCCGGAACCCCATCAGCCGCTCCTGCTCGCCGAACGTCAGCCCCGGCGTCCCTTTCTCGACGTAGACGGCCCCGATGCCCCGGGCCCCCGGCGCGTCCGACAGGCGGCAGTAGACGAGATAGGCGTCGGAGTGCCCGCCGCCCGAGCACCAGCGCTTGGCGCCGTTGACGACGACGCGGTCCCCGCGCACCTCGGCCCGCGTGCGCAGGTCGGTGAGGGCGGTCCCCGCGTCCGGCTCGGACATCGCCACCGCCACGATCAGCTCGCCGCGGCACACGGCAGGAATAACCCGGCGCTTCAGGGCGTCGCCGCCGAAGTGCTCGACGGCCCGGACGGGGCCGGCCACCGACTCGAAGATGGGGAACGCCACCGCCGACGAGACCTTGGCGAACTCCTCCAGGACGAGGAACGCCTCGACGTTCCCCAGGCCGAGCCCGCCGTGCCCGGACGGGATGTTCACCCCGAGGAAACCCATCTCCGCGTAGCGCTTCACCCAGCTCCGCGACAGCGGGGCCGCGTCGCGCTCGGTCTCCTCGGCCACCGCGGTCATCTCGCCGCGGGCGAAGTCGCGCGCCGCCGCCTGCAGGGCCTGCTGCTCTTCCGTCAACGTGAAGTCCATCCCGTTTCCTCCGTGGCCGACCGCCCGAATGGTACACTCGCGCCCGACTGCCGCCCCCACACACGGCCCCACACGAGAGACCCTGCGATGACCACACCCCTGGACGAAGACGGACTGAAGGCCCGGCGGCGGGTGCTCGGCGACGAGTACGTCGACCGCGCCCTCGGCGGGCTCGACGCGTTCAACGCCGAGTTCCAGCAGCTCGTGACGGAGTACTGCTGGGGCCGGGTCTGGACCCGGTCCACGCTCGACGACCGCCAGCGGAGCCTGATCAACCTCGGGATGATCGCGGCCCTCAACCGGAGCGGCGAGTTCAGGACTCACGTCCGGGGCGCGCTGCGCAACGGCTGCACGGTGGAGGAGATCCGGGACACGCTGCTGCAGGTGGCGGTGTACTGCGGCATCCCGGCCGGGGTCGAGGCGTTCCGGCTCGCCCGCGAGGTGTTCGACGAGGAAGGGGTCACGCCGGGTCCCGCCGAGACCGCGTGACCCTCCGGGGCCGCGCCATTCGAGGCGCCGACTCCTACCCCTCGCGCAGGTCCGCATCCGCCCGGCGCGCCGCCTCCCTTCCCTCTTCGACGTCCACCCGCGACAGCAGGAGGCCGCCGACCACGAAGAACGTGATGAGGGAGAGGATCGCGCCCCGGCTGGAGCCGGTCAGGGCGATCATGACCGCGAACACGCCGGGGCCGACGATGCCCGCGAACTTCTCGAACACCCCGAAGAAGCCGAAGAACTCGGCCGACTTGTGGCGGGGCACCATGCTCGCGAACAGGGACCGGCTGAGGGCCTGGCTCCCCCCCTGCACCATCCCCACGAGCAGGGCGAGGGCGTAGAACCCCGTCGCCGTGGTCATGCCGTAGGCGAGCACGCTGATGACGGTGTAGACGACCAGCGACAGGAAGATGGCGCGCTTCGCCCCGATGCGGGCGGCGAGCTGTCCGAACACGAAGGCGAACGGCACCCCGACGAACTGCACCAGCACCACCGCGGTGATGAGATCGCCCTGCTCGAGGCCGATCTCGGTGCCGAAGGTCGTGGCCATCCGGATGATGGTGCCGATGCCGTCGTTGTAGACGAGGAACGCCAGCAGCATCATGAACGCCTGCCGGTACCCGCGCAGCTCGCGCAACGTCTCGCCGAGCCGGACGAACGACGCCCGGATGGCGCTCTCCCCCGCCCGCTCGTCCGCCTCGAGCGTCCGGGCCGGCTCGGGCACCTTGCGGAACAGGGGGATGGAGAACCCGGCCCACCAGATCGCCACGCTCACGAACGACAGCCGGCTCGCAAGTTCCGCCCCGCCCAGCCCGAAGGCCTCGGGGGCCTGGATCCAGGCGAGGTTGACGACGAGGAGGAGGCCGCCGCCCAGGTAGCCGAGGGCGTAGCCCGCCGTCGACACGCGGTCGAGCTCGGCGGGGCTGGCGATGTGCGGCAGCAGCGAGTCGGCGA
Source organism: Vicinamibacterales bacterium (assembly GCA_965261285.1). GTDB lineage: Bacteria > Acidobacteriota > Vicinamibacteria > Vicinamibacterales > UBA8438 > JAJEEA01. The sequence goes on from OZ253457.1 coordinate 3,665,340, forward strand.
ACACCAGGCTCGAGGTGACCCCGATGTTGGCGAACGCGAACAGCAGCGCCGCCAGCACCCAGTCGCCCTGCTGGATGAAGTACATGCAGGCGGTGGCGACCACCCCGAGCCCCACGCAGGCCCCCAGCATCTTCTTCTTGATGCCCGCGAAGTCGGCCAGCGCCCCCAGCACCGGCGCGAGGACCGCGACGAAGGTGAGGGCCACCGTCGTCGTGACCGCGAACCGGAAGCTGGCCGTCGCCGGCTCGAGGTCGGCGGCGGCGACCGACGAGAAGTAGATGGGGAAGACCGCGGTCACGATGGTGACCATGAACGCGGAGTTGGCCCAGTCGTACATCGCCCAGGCGCGCAGCTCGGGGCGGTGCAGCCCGAGGCGTTCGAGGATGGGGGTGGCAGGCATTGGCGGAAGCTACCACACCCGAGCCGGGAATACCCGGCAACGGACCGGCCGTGGTGCAAGTGGGGGAAGGTGAGGTGTCGCCGGGAAGGCAGGGCCACGGCCGGACACCTCACGATTCGTCGTGCGCCCCGGGGCGGGCCGTGCGCGGCCGGCGTGAGCCGACTCGCGGGAGAGTCCCGGGAACCCCTGCAAGGCATGGCCGCGCCCCGGGAACGTGATATACAGGGTGCTCGTCGTAGCGTCCGAATCGCAGCGCCGCCGCAGTGGGCGGTGACGCCGCCGCCAGCGAGCAGAAGCCATGCCATCATTCCGCAGAATCGCCCTCGTGATCGCGGCCCTCGGCTGGGTGCCGACCCTGGCCCTCGTGGCCGTGCACTGGACCGGCGAGAGCCACGCCGCCGCCCAGGAGCGGACGCCCATCAAGGTGACCCGCATCTACACCGGGGAGGACGGCAAGACCCACGCCGAGGAGTACGACGTGCCGCTGGGGGCGCCGCGCGGCGCGACCGAGGTCTCGGAGCCGATAGACGTCACGAGCGTCCAGTTCCGGCGGACCTCGCCCGACTACTTCATCGACTGGCATACCGCGCCGCGGCGGCAGTTCGTCATCACCCTGAGCGGGGAGAGCGAGGTGGTGATGGGCGACGGGACCGTCGTTCGCCTGCACCCGGGGCATATCCTCCTGGCCGAGGACACCACCGGGCAGGGGCACATCTCGCGGGCAGTTGGCACGGAAGACCGCATCTCGCTGTTCCTGCCCCTGGCAGAGCAATAGGCCCGCACGGCGCATCGCGAGGCTCGCCCGACGGGGCACCTCCGGACGCCGACGACCTCGCCGGGTCGGAACGCGGGCCGGGGGAGTCGCGACCCGGCCCGGCCGGCACGGCGGGCGTCTCCGGCGCGGAGTTCTACGTCACGAGCCCATGGCTCCGTTCACATTCAGCGAGCAACGCCCTTGACCGGCACACCTCCGCCGTCTGGCATCGACACGGCCACGCTGTTCGATCTCACCGGCAAGACGGCGCTCGTCACCGGCGGGTCCCGCGGCATCGGCCGCATGATCGCCGAGGGGTTCCTGCAGGCCGGGGCGACCGTCTGGATCTCGTCGCGGAAGGCCGACGCCTGCGAGGGCACCGCGGCCGAGCTGTCGGCGGCAGGACCGTGCCATGCCCTGCCCGCGAACGTCGCCGACGACGCGGATCGCGCCCGGCTCGTGCAGGCGCTGGGCGAGCGGACCCCCCGGCTCGACATCCTCGTGAACAACGCCGGGGCGGCGTGGGGCGCCCCCTACGAGGCGTTCCCCGAGTCGGGGTTCCGCAAGGTGCTCGAGCTGAACGTGACGGCGCTGTTCTTCCTGACCCGCGACCTCACGCCGCTGCTCGCCGCCGCGGCCACCCCCGACGACCCCGCCCGGGTCATCAACATCGGCTCGATGGACGGCCTCAGGGCGCCGACCATCCTCGAGAACGGTACGTTCCCGTACTCGGCGAGCAAGGCCGCCGTCCACCACCTGACGCGGTCGCTGGCTCTCGAGCTGGCCCCCCGCCACGTCACCGTCAACGCGGTGGCGCCGGGGTTCTTCCCCAGCAGAATGACCGAGGCGTCGCTGGAGAGGTTCGGGGACGAGATCGTGCGCCGCTGCCCCCTGCGCCGCATCGGCCGCCCCGGGGACATGGCCGGCGTCGCCATCTACCTGGCGTCGCGGGCCGGCGCCTACACGACCGGCGCGGTCATACCCGTGGACGGCGGGACGTCGATTGCATAGCGGGCCGCCGGCGGGGTATGCTGCTTGTGTTTCGTTTTGCACAGGCCATGACCGAACCCGCAGACAACCCTCCGGTTGCCCCTGCGGCGCGACGACGCCGGTCGATTCGATGGTCGCAGGAGACCATCGCGATCCTGGGGGTCGGCGTGCCGATTTTCCTCGCCGTGCTCGGCGTGCTGTGGAACACGTTCAGCCTCGACGCCAGGATCACGTCGGAGGTCGCGAGGCTCGAGGCGGCGATCACCGACATTCGACGCACCATCCGCGAAGAGCACATCGAAATCCGTGACGCCATGCGCCGCGAACACGCCGACATGCGTCGCGAACACGCCGACATGCGTCGCGAGCATGCCGAAATCTGGCAGACGCTCCGCGATCACGTCGACCGATGAGAGAGGCGGTCCCTAGAGGCCCTCGCCGGCCAGGCCCTGGGAGCCGGCGTCGCCGCCGCCCAGTCCGACGGCGGCGCGGGCGGAACCCGCGCGTCGCGGGACCCGGCCCGCAGGGCTCGAACCGTTGCATGCATGACACGGGCTCGGCCCGCCCCCGGCGAACGCACGGCGGCCGGGGGCCCGCTCGGAAACACCCGCCAAACCACAAGGTCTGGACGAGACGCGGGTGGACCCGCTCGGCGCGCTCCGAAACACCTCTGCGTCGGCGTAGTGAACGAGTCAGTCCAGCAGCCGGTACGCCAGCAGTTCGCCGGCCTGGCCGCCGCCGCTGACGGCGACGACGATGTACTGCGCGCCGTCGTGCATGTAGGTCATCGGCGATCCCGAGACCCCGGCCGGCATCAGGACCTCGCCGACCTCTTCGCCGGTCGCCTTGTCGTAGGCCCGCAGCATCGCCCCCACCTCGCCCGACGGCGTGGTGAACGTCCCCGGCTCGCCCGCGATGACCAGCGTCTTGGTGATGAGGGTGCCGACCCGGCCGACGCGGCCGGTGCGCGGGATCTCCACCCCCTCGAGGTCCGGGTGGTTGCGGACGTTGTCGGGCGTCTCGCCGTGCGGTATCTGCCACAGGTGGTCGCCGGTCTTCAGGTCGATGGCGGTGATGCGCCCCCACGGCGGCTTGATGAGGGGCAGCCCGCGGATGGTCAGGGCGCGGTCCCGCGGCGCGACCCCGGCCGGGTTGCCGCGGATGAAGTCCATGTCCGACCGTTCGGGATCGTTGACGAGCCCGAGCGAGGTCACGGTGGTGAACGAGTACCCGTAGAAGATGTCGGTCTCGGGGTCGAGGGACCCGCCCGGCCAGTTGGTGCCGCCCCCGGCCGACGGCAGCATGAGCGTCCCGTACGGCCCGGCGGGATCCGCGACCACCGGCGGCGTGAAGATCGGGCCCATCCGGAAGTTGGCGACCCGCGCCAGCGCCTCGGCGTGCAGCTCGGGCGTGAAGTCGATGAGGTCCTCCACCCCCACGCCCTGCCGGTCGTAGGGGGCGGGGCGCGTCGGGAACGGCTGGGTGGCGGCGAGCAGCTCGCCGGGCACGTCGGACTGCTCCATCGGCCGCTCCTCGATCGGCCAGATCGGCTCCCCCGTCTCGCGGTCGAGCACGTAGAGCCACGCCTGCTTGCTCGGCTGGGCCACGATCTTCCGCTCGACCCCGTCGATGACGACGTCGGCGAGGATCGGCGCGCACGGGAAGTCCCAGTCCCACACGTCGTGGTGGATGGCCTGGAAGTGCCACAGCCGGTCGCCGGTCTCGAGGTCCACCGCGACGATGCTGTCCGAGAACAGGTTGTCGCCGTGGCGGTGGCCCCCGTAGTAGTCGTTGGTGGGCATCTCCGTCGCCAGGTAGACGATGCCCAGCTCGAGGTCGACGCTGGTCTGCCCCCACACCCCGGTGTTGCCGGTGTAGCGCCACGAGTCGTTCAGCCACGTGTCGTTGCCGAACTCGTCGGCCCCCGGCAGGGTGTGGAAGATCCACTTCCGCTCGCCGGTGTCGGCGTCGAAGCCCCGGACGTAGCCCTTGGTGTTGCGCATCGACACCGGGGCGCTGCCGGGCACGTGGGCGGCCCCGATGACGACGGTGTCGCCGGCCACCAGCGGCGTCGAGTGCAGGCCGATGGAGCCGCCGAGGGGGTCGATCTCCTGGTCCATGTTCTGCATCAGGTCGACGATGCCGTCCTCGCCGAACCCGGCGATGCGCTGCCCCGTCTTCGCGTTCAGCGCGACCATGCGGTAGCCGGGGGTGACGTAGATGATCTGCCCGTCGCCGCCGTCGTCCCGGTACGAGAGCCCGCGCCCCGACCGGCGCCGCGGCGACACCTCGGCCCGCTCGCCCTCGTCGAGGCGGTGCATCCACAGGTATTCGCCGGTGGCCGCGTCGGCCGCGACCACCGCGCGCCGCGTGCCCGCGGTGGTGTAGATCATCCCGCCCACCATCAGCGGCGTCGACTGGAAGTTGTACTCGGGCTCGGGGCCGAAGTTGTCGGTCTTGAGCCGCCACACCAGCTCGAGCTCCTCGAAGTTGTCGCGATCGATCTGATCGAGCGGCGAGTAGCGGGTGTTCGCCTCGTCGCCGCCGTAGTGGCGCCACTCCCCGCCCTGGGCGCCGGCCCCGGTCTGCCCCCAGGCCGCCGGCGCGGCCAGCAGGACGGCGGCGATCAGGCACGCGATGCGCCGGCGTCCGGCGCCGCGCGCGTTCCGATGCGTTCGCGGGAAACGATGGTTGCTCTGGATCATGTCTGCAGGACTCCTCGCGCGAGGCGGCGGTCCGCCCGCGCTCAACCGACCATCGACGACGCGACCGCCGCTCTCGAGCCGGGCGTGATACGCCGGCGGATCGTCGGCGCACCCGTTGCCGGCGACGACATCGATCGCCGACCCGGGCGGGCCTCCCGGCTCCTCCCCCGGCGGCGTGCTTGGTCCGATCCGTTCGCGCGAGGTCAGCTCGCAGCTTCCGCACGAGCGCCATGACGGGTTCTCAAGCGACGAAGCGGGCGCCGTTCGGGAGCTCATGCTGCGGCCTGAGGCGAAACCGGGTCGACGCGCGCCTCGTGCAAGCGCCCCTCGACGCCACGCCGCCCCGGCTACCCGCCGCCCGCCGAACCGCGGCGGCCCGCCACGGCCGGCACTATCTCGTCCTCCATCAGGCTGTACAGCGACCGCCGGTGGGCGCGGAGCGTCCGCCCGGGGCTGGGCGACGAGGTCATCACCGTGACCAGCCTCAGGGCGGGCACCACGTAGATGAACTGCCCGCCGTAGCCCCAGGCGTAGAACGCGTCGTAGCCGGCCAGCTCGCGCACCCACCAGCCGTAGCCGTAGGCGCGGTCCGGGCTCCGGGTCCTCGTCGCGTGGGCGACTATCGACGTGTGCACCCAGTCCTCGGAGACGATCTGCCGCACGCCGGCGCGCCCGCAGTTGAGGTACATCTCGCCGATGGCGAGCATGTCGCGCGGCAGCATCGACATCTCGTTCCCGCCGAAGTACACGCCCTGCGGATCGGTGGTCCACCGGGGCACCGAGATGCCCATCGGCTCGCCCAGGTGACGCTGGGCGAAGCGCCAGGTGCTCATGCCGGACGCCTCGGCGACGATCGCCGACAGCAGGTGGGTGTTGCCGGTGCTGTAGATCATCCGGGTGCCCGGCTCGGCCACCAGGGGCCGGGTGAGGACGTGGCGGACCCAGTGCCGGCTCGCCACCCAGCGGCCGTAGTTGCGGTTGCTGGTGGTCTCGAGGCCCGACCGCATGGTCAGCAGGTCCTCGACGGTGATGCCGCGCTTCGCGGGGTCGTCGACGAGGTCGGGGAAGAAGCGATCGACGGTGTCGTCGACGGTGAGGTGCCCGCGGTCGACGGCGATGCCGACCAACAGCGAGATCAGGCTCTTCGAGGCGGACTTCATGTTGGCGGCGCGGTTCGGCCGCGCACCGTTGAAGTACTCCTCGACGAGCAGCGAGCCGCCCACCGAGACGAGCAACGACCGCATGCGCGGCAGCTCGGCGACCTGCGACACGACCGGCTCGAAGGCCGCGTCGGGCTCGACGCCGCCGACGCTTCCGGCGCGGGTCGGGCCGAGCAGGGCCAGACCGGCGATGGCCGCCGCGCAGACGGCAGCGTACCGACGGAGTCGCCGTAATCGGCCTCGCCCGTGGTGCATGAAGCTCAACCCGTCTCGCCGGCCGCGCAGCGCCGGCAGCCCGTGTCGCGCCGCGGCCGGGGTCCCCGCTCCCGGCGCGCGCTCCGCCCCTCCGCCGTCCGACCCGGCAAAGGAAGACGAGGGGCCCGCGCCGTCACGAGACCGCCGTTCGAAGCGAACGGCAGCCATCCTACCACCGACGAAGCCGATGCCGTCAACGGTGGCGGGGGGTGCGTTCCGCATGACGGGTCTATCGTCGCCGGCCCCGATTCGCAATAGAATCGGCAGCAGGGCGCCCGCGGGGGGCGCCGTCGAGGGAACGTGAACGGCCGGAAGCGCCGCCGGCGGGAAGCCGATCGGGGCGCGGCCGGTCCCTGAACGGCCCGAGGCAAGAGTCCGCGCCGCGTTGGGCGGGCGCGCATCCCGGCTGACGGTCGTTGTCCGCCGACCGCAGCCCGGCCGCATGCCATCTCGTCACGGGTTGGCAGCCGGGCGCTTCGGCGTTCGCCGGCGCCATCCGGGCGCGCGCGACGCGGGACTCCCCAAGGGCTGTGGAGGTCCACACCATGAGACGCACGACTTGCCTGGCGATGCTGACGCTGGCCGGCGTGACGGCCGTCGTCGCCGCCAACGAGGCGCGGCAGGAGCGCTTCGGCATCCGCACCCTGGAGATCGCCGACAACCTCTACGTGCTGACGTCCGATCCGGCCGAGCAGGGCATGCGCACCGGCGGGAACACCGCGGTGTTCGTGACCGCGTCGGGGGTGACCCTGGTCGACACGAAGATCCGCGGCTACGGCGAGGACATCCTGGCCGAGGTGGCGCGCATCACCGACAACCCGGTGACGACGATCATCAACACCCACACCCACTGGGACCACAGCGGCGCCAACACCGAGTTTCCCGACACCGTCGACTTCGTGGTGCACGAGAACACCGCGGGGCACATGGCGAGCACCGACTGCGACGACGGCGCCGGGTACCAGGGCGGGTCCATCAAGAACTGCGAGGCGTTCACCGGCGACGACGCGCGGTTCCTGCCGAAGATCACCTTCGCCACCCGGACTTCGCTCTACAGCGGGGCGGACCAGATCGACCTCTACTACTTCGGGCGGGGCCACACCGACGGCGACACCTGGGTCGTGTTCCGCGAGGCCCGGGCCATGCACACCGGCGACATGATGGCGCGCAAGGGGCTGCCGTTCATCGACGCCGACAACACCAACGGCAGCGCCACCGAGTTCGGCCAGACCCTGCAGAACGCCGTCGACGCCATCGAGGACGTCGACACCATCATCCCCGGGCACAACGACGACCCCCTGACCTGGGACGACCTCGTCGACTACGCGGCGTTCTACGACGACCTGCTGACCCGCGCCCAGGCCGGGGCGGCGGCCGGGCAGAGCGTTGAGGAGACGGTGGCCGCGTACTCGGTGCCCGAGGAGTACAGCGACTTCCAGGCCCCGGCGGGCCGAGTGGAGCAGATCGTCGGGCTCATCTACGAAGGGCGCTGATCGGCACCGACGGGCGGCCGTCCCCACTCGAGGGCACGGACCCTCGGGCGCCCCCCCCGGCGGCAGCCAGGAGCTCGTCGCGTTCGGGACGCCTTGACGGGACCCGACGGCGCCTCTCCGCCGCCGAACCAAACGTTGGGTTACAATGCTCCGTGACCTTGGGGCGAGCTGATTCGCCGGCTGCGGGCGGCCGGCTTCGTGGACCGACGAACCGGCAAGGGCAGTCACGACAGCTCGTGCACCCGGAGACGAAGAGGGTGGTCACCGTCTCCGTGCACACCAGCAAGGAAGTGGGCACCGGACTGGCGCACCGCATCATGAAGGAGGCGGGGCTGTGATCGAACACTATCCGGTGGTCGTCGAGCGCGAGAGCAACGGCACGTTCAGCGCCTGGGTGGCGGGACTGCCCGGGGTATATGCGGCCGCGGACACCGCGGCGGCCGCCAAGCGCGGCATCCGGTCCGCGCTTGCCGCCCATCTCGACGCATTGACCGCGCTGGGGCAGGACGTGAAGCCGCATGCCGACCTGCTCGTCCTGCGCCATGACGCCCGGGCCCGGACGCGCCGCGAGCGCCTGCGCTTCGTGGGACCGGCAGCGTTGATGGGAAAGAAGACGACCGCAGCCAAGGCGGAGGCCGCCCGTCGCAACGGACGCAAGGGCGGTCGTCCCACCGAGCGGCCCAAGCTCCCCTCCCAGGCGTGAAACGGCCCTCCGGGTCGACTTGCACGCATGATAGCCTTGCAATTATGGACTTCATGTCCCGGATTGCAAGGTGATTGCCAGGACCCTCGAGGCGGCCGTCTCCGCCCGTCTTCGGCAGTTTCCTGCCGTCGCGCTGCTCGGGCCGCGGCAGGTCGGCAAGACCACGCTGGCGCGCCGGCTGGCCGAGACCGCCGACAGCGTGTACCTCGATCTGGAGGACCCCGTCGACCTGGCGAAGCTGGCCGACGCGGCCGGGTACCTGCGCGCGCTCCGCCGCCGGCTCGTGGTGATCGACGAGGTGCAGCGCGCGCCCGGGCTGTTCCCGCTGTTGCGGGTCCTCATCGACGAACGGATCCGGGCCGGCGAGGCGGCCGGTCAGTTCCTGCTGCTCGGATCGGCCGCCCCGGACCTGCTGCGGCAGGACGGCCATCGGCACGGGAGTCTACGCCTTAGAACGGCGCCGACCGGGGCCGGCTAGAATGGGAGCGGTTGCGGCGACATCGGCGCAACGCCCGCAGCCGCGCGAGGAGACGGCCATCATGTCGGCGAAGCGGGAGGGGCCGAGGCGCAAGCTGCCGACCGGCATCCAGAACCTTCGCGAGATTCGCGAGGACGACTGCTACTACGTCGACAAGACCGCGTTCATCCGCCGCCTCGTGGACGAGGGCAAGCACTACTTCCTGTCGCGCCCGCGCCGCTTCGGCAAGAGCCTGTTCCTCGACACGGTGAAGGAGCTGTTCGAGGGCAGCGAGGCGCTGTTCGAAGGTCTGGACGTCCACGACGGCTGGGACTGGTCGCTGCGCCATCCCGTGGTGCGCCTCGACTTCAGCAGCGGCCACTTCGCCGAGCCGGACGGCCTGCGGTACGAAGTGGTGGCGCAACTCCAGGCCCTCGGCGAGAAAGCGGGCATCCACTCCGACCTGACGAGCGGGCCGGCCCGTTTCCGCCATCTCATCACGGCGCTCCGCGAGCGTACGGGGCAGCGCGTGGTCGTCCTGGTCGACGAGTACGACAAGCCGATTCTCGACGCGCTGGAGAAGCCGGAGGTCGCCCGCGCGAACCGCGACTACCTGCGCGACCTGTACTCGACCATCAAGTTCGCGGACGCGCACGTCAAGTTCACCCTGCTCACGGGGGTCAGCAAGTTCTCGAAGGTCAGCCTGTTCTCGGGGCTGAACAACCTGGTAGACATCACCCTCGAGCCCGAGTACTCGACCATCTGCGGCTACACCGACGCGGACCTCGACCACGTGTTCGCGCCCGAGCTGCCGGGCCTCGACCGCGACCGCATCCGCGACTGGTACAACGGCTACGGCTGGCTCGGCGAGGAGAGGGTCTACAACCCCTTCGACGTCCTGCTGCTCTTTCGCCGCCGCCGGTTCGGGGCGTGGTGGTTCGAGACCGGCACGCCCACGTTCCTGGTGAACACGCTGCTCGCGCGCGGTGTCGGCTCGATGGAGCTCGACGGCATGCGGGCCGGCGACGAGCTGCTGGGCGCCTTCGACGTGGACGACATCGCCCCCGAGGCGCTGCTGTTCCAGACCGGCTACCTGACCATACTCGACGCCGAGGACGCCGGCGGCGAGCTCCTGTACCGGCTCGGCTACCCCAACCGCGAGGTACGGCAGAGCCTGAACCGCAGCCTGCTGAACGCCCTCGCGCCGCCGGCATCTCGACGCCTGGCGCAGGGCGACCGGCTGCGCCGGCTGTTGCTGGCCAACGACTTCGCGGGGCTGGAGGAGCTGTTGCGGGCGTTCTTCGCCAGCATCCCCTACGAGTGGCACACGAACAACGACATCGCGCGGTACGAGGGCTACTACGCCAGCGTGTTCTACTCCCATTTCGCGGCGGCGGGGCTCGACGTGACGGTCGAGGACAGCGACAGCCGCGGGCGCGTCGACATGACCGTCCGCCTCGACGGCGGCGTCTACCTGTTCGAGTTCAAGGTGGTGGAGGCCGCCGCGGGCGCGGCGATGGCGCAGTTGAAGAGCAAGGGTTACGCCGACAAGCACCGCGGCCGAGGTCTGCCCGTGCACCTGGTGGCGGTGGAGTTCAGCCGGGAAACCCGCAACCTCGCGTCGTTCGAGGTCGAACGGGCCTGAGAACCGCCGCCGGGGCCCCGCTCGCGCCCAGCGAGAATCCAATCCCGGGCCAAGTGCTGGCCGACCGCCTCGGCGAAGCCCCGTAGCAGTTGAACCTCAGAGAGCAACGACGCCGCCGTGATCCGCACGACGGTCGCTGATCGCCCCGAACGACCGCGCACCGATCTCGGTTGCGGGCCACGTCGATCACCCTGGCGTAGCGGGTGTATACCCCCATCCCGGGCCCGATGGCGGCCTGGGAGCAGGCGCACCGCCGCCGCGGGCAGAGGGGCGGCGGCCTCTCGGGCGGCCAGCGCCTCGCCCAGACGACGGGTCTCGTCGACGGTGAGGAAGCGCTCGCGCCCCCGCCGCCGGTACCGCCGGAGACCCGTGCACGGGTTACTGTCGTCGGGCCGATAGCCGTAGACCTCCGCCTGCCGCATGATCGTCGACAGCACCGGGAGAGAGCGGTCCGCCGCCGACGGCGTCGCATGCAGGCCAGCGAACCAGCGCTGCACGTCCGAGCGGTTGATTGCGGCGACCGGGCGGTCGCCGAACCAGGGCAGGATCCGGTTGCGCAAGTACGACCGATTGACCGCGAGGGTCCGCGGTTTCCAGTGCCGCCCATAGCGGCGGAAGACCTCTTCGGCGACCGTGTCGAAGCGCATGCTCCCGGCCGCTGGTGTCGTGGTATGGTTTTCCATATGAAGACGACCCTCAACATCGACGATTCCGTCATGCAGCGGCTGCGCGAAGAGGCGGCGCATCGAGGGACCACCATGTCCGCGCTCGTCGAGGCCGGGCTTCGCCGCGTCCTCGCCGCGCCGGAAGACCCCACGCAACCGCCCGAGACTCTGCCTCCGCTGCCGACGTGGAACAGCGGCGGCCATCTGGTCGACATCGACGACCGTGACGCGCTCTACCGCGCAATGGAAGAGGACGGGGAATAGTTGCTGGTCTTCGACACCAACGTGCTTCTTCACGCCGCCGACCGGCGCTCCGACCTGAGTACGGCGTGCCGCCGTCGCCTGGACGACGCCCGCCACGATTCCGCGCCGGCGTACCTCACTTGGAGCGTCTGCTACGAGTTCCTCCGGGTCAGCACCCATCCTCGCGTGTTCCGGTCGCCGTGGACCGCCTCGGGGGCCTGGGGCCTCGTCCACACCCTGATGGGCTCGCCCGCATTCGAGGTGCTCGTGGCGACACCCCGTCATGCGGCCGTCCTTGCGCAGACCCTGTCGGAACTGCCCGACCTGCGCGGCAGCGTGATGCACGACGTGCACACCGCGGTGCTGATGCGCGAGCACGGCGTCAGCCGCATCTGCACCCGCGACGGCGGCTTTCGTCGTTTTCCGTTCCTGACCGTCCTCGACCCGCTGGGAGACTGGTGATGCCTTCAGTGGCTGCGAAGCCCGTTCGCAGGAAGCTGATCGAGGTGGCGCTGCCGCTCGACGCGATCAACGCCGCGGCGGCCCGCGACAAGTCCATCCGTCACGGCCATCCATCGACACTCCACCTCTGGTGGGCGCGACGCCCCTTGGCGGCCGCGCGGGCGGTCATCTTCGTGGCGGAGGGCGATCGGCCGCCTCGCCGCCGCCGGCAGTGCAGAACAGGGCGGCCTGCTCGGCGACGCCCACGGGGACGTCGAGGAGGAAGCGTGACCGCCGTCGTCGGTCACGCGCGCGGTCCGCAAGGAGGCTGTCCGTGTCGTTGATGGCCAGGGAGCTGCGCCAGGTCTGGGATGCCCTGCGCGCCAGCAACGGACACCGCGACGAAGCGCTGACGGCGGTCCGCATCGGCAGACTGCGGGGTATTCGGGATGTCCGGATTCCCTTCGAGTATCCGGTGTGCGTTCTCGCAGGACCGAACGGCAGCGGGAAGTCCACGGTGCTCTTCGCGTGCGCCTGCGCCTACCGCGTTCCCGGCGGAAGTCCCCGGGACCTGACGCCCGGCAGGTTGTTTCCCGACTTCACCAGCCGGCAGCAGGACGTGTCCTCGGATGCGCCGCAACGGACGCAGATTGATTTCCAGTACCTGCACCACGGCGACGATGTCGCCATGTCCTGGAAGCGGGGCAAGCGGTGGAGACGCAGCTTCACCAGCCGCAACGGCGAGCGCCAGCCCGAGCGGCCCGTCTATCTGCGCACCCTCGCCAACCTCACCAACCCCTCCGAGGTGCGCAGCCTGCTGCGGCTCGGCCGCCGACAGGTGCGGACGGCGACCCTCGACCCCAAGCAGTTGACCTTCGCCCAACGCATCCTGCCGTGGCGCTACAGCCACCTGTCGGTCATCAGCGGGCCCGAGAACGACCTGCTGTTCGCGGAGCTGGAAGGCGGCGACGAGACCCGGTATTCCGAGTTCCACATGTCGTCGGGAGAACGTTCCATCCTGCGGGTCTCGAAGGATGTCGCGCGGCTCGACAATGCACTGGTCCTCATCGACGAGATCGATACCGGCCTGCATCCCTACACGCAGCAGCAGGCGATGCTCGAGCTGCAGCGCAGCGCGTTGCGGCGGAACCTGCAGATCATCGTGGCGTCGCACAGCCCGGTCATCCTCGACAGCGTGCCGCCGGAGGCGAGGATATTCCTCGACCGCGACGACGACACTGGCCAGGTGCGCCGCTTGGCCCGCCTATCGCGACCTCTTCCAGAAGGCGTTGTACGGCGCCTCACAGGACCAGCTCTTCATACTGTGCGAGGACGAGGTCGCCGAGGGAGTGATTCGCGGCGTGCTCGACGTACTGAACGTCGAGATGGAGCTGATGCACGGCGACATCGTCATCGGGTGCAACTCGGGGCGGGACGAGTTTCCGGGCCATGTCCGCACGCTGGCGAAGTTCGGCCGGCTCTCCAACTTCATCCTGGTCCTCGACGGCGATTCGCGGGAGCTGGAGGAGGGGTTGGAGGCCATCGCGGAGCGGCGCGGACACGCCGTGCACGTGTTGTTCCTGCCCGGCGACGGCCCGCCCGAGCAGTGGCTGTGGGAGGCCGTGCGAAAGCGGCGGGACGCGTATGCGGAGCGGCTCGGGACCACCGCGGCCGACATGCAGCGAACGATGCGCGACCTCGAGCGCCTGGTCGATGGCGCCGTGCGGCAGCGACAGGACATGGCCAAGGTCGCCATCGGCTCGCTGGCGCACCGGCTCGAACGCACGGTCGCGGACATCGCCCGCATCGTCGGTCAGCGCGAAGCGCGGACGGAAGCGCTGTACGAGCTGGTGGACGGGCTTAAGAAACTGATCGAACAGTGGCGGCGGTTGTGACACGCGCGGCCCGGCCCGAAATCGTCGCCGGCGGGCTACTCTCGCTCGAAGCCGTGGCTGCTTGTCGAGCCTCGCGATGACGAGGTCGGTCTCCAGGAACCAGTTTCCGCTGTGCGCGGCTTCGAGCTTGTCGTTGGTCAGGATCGTGTGAAACCGGCGGCGAGCGAAACTGATGGGGCTCCTCGGCCGCTACTCGTAGTACGCCGGCGACTTGTCCAGCAGCGCGTTCTCGGCGATGTCGTGCTCTATCCAGAGCCGGGCGCCGGTCTCGATCAGGAAGTCCTCGACGCGGTCCATCGCCTCGAGGGTCATCTCGGCGTCGAAGTTGAACGTGGGGACCCGCTTCAGCGAACGGCTCTCGGGGAAGTGGTAGAGGTCGCCGCTGAGGACGACGGGGCCGTAGTCGGCGAGGTCGACGAAGAGCACCTGGTGGCCGGGGGTGTGGCCGGGGGCCGACTTGATGACGACGGTGCCGTCGCCGAAGACGTCGTGGTCGCCGTCGAGAATCAGGGTCTCGGCCGTCTCGAGGGCGCCGTAGTACTGCGGGTCGAAGCTGTACGCGGCGGGGTCGTCGCTGAACGCGGCCTCGTGCTCGGGGCGCTGAACGAGCCACGTCGACGCCGCGAAGTCGTTGGCGTTGCCGGCGTGGTCGTAGTGCAGGTGGGACATGGCGATGTAGGTGACGTCGGACGGCTCGTAGCCGAGCTCGGCGAGCTGCGCCCGCAGGGTGGTGGTGACGGTGGCGACGCTGCCGCTCGACTGCGCGGTCGCGTCCTGGCCGGCGAGCGCGTCCGACAGGCCGGCGTCCCAGAGGAGGCTGCCCTCGGCGTGCTCGATGAGGTAGCACGGCACCGAGAGCTCGAGGGTCGACACCTCGTCCATGGTCAGCGAGAAGCGCCCGGGATCGCCGACGCGGAGATGCCCGCAGTCGAAGATGTAGAGGCGGGGCGAGGCGAGGCCGGTCTCGGTGACGCCGGCGTCGGGCTCACTTGCGGGCTCGCCACCTGAGCAGGACAGGGCGCCGGCGATCAGGACCGCCGACAGGATCGACAGGCATCTCGACATCATTCTCTTGCTCCCCCGCGTCACTGCTCACCCCACGCAGCCGGCCACGCCGTCCGGGTCGAAACGTGGTCGAAACGCTCCGGACACTCTCGGCTGGCTCGTTCCCCTCGCGCCAGCCGGATCGACATCATCCTCGCCCGTTCGACGAACTCGCCACCCCGCTCGACCGGATCGTTCCTTCGCGCCGGAGCCGCGACGTTACCCTGCCGCCCCCGCCGTCAGCCGCGCGTAGACGTCGAGCGCGCGCGTCGTCATCTCTTCGGTGCTGTACCGGGTCCGCACCCCTTCGGCGGCGCGGCGCCCGAGCTCGGCCCGCCGGTCGGGATCGGCGGCGAGCGCTGCGAGGGCCTGCTCCAGGGCGCCGTCGTCCTCCGGCTCGACGAGCACGCCGCCGCCGGTGCGCTCGACGAGCTCGGTGTAGGTGCCGCGGCGCGGGGCCACCACCGGCACCCCGCACGCCATCGCCTCGATGAGCGACAGCCCCTTGGGGTCGTCGTACTCGGCCGGCACCACGAACAGGTCGAGGCCCTGCATGAACGCGACCTTGTCGCCCAGCTCCAGCTCCCCGCGGTAGCGGATGTCGGCGGCGAGGTCCCCGCCGGCGATGCCGCTCTCGATCTTCCGCCAGTAGTCGGCGTGCTCCGGGCCGAGATAGCCGGCCAGCTCGACCCGGCACCCGTCGATCTCTCCCCGCCCGCGCAGCGCCGCAAAGGCATCGCACAACCGGTGGATGCCCTTCTCGGGGGCGATGCGGCCGAAGTAGCCGATGGTCAGGGGGCCGCCGGGGGCGTCGTCACCCGGCCGGAAGCGGTCGACGTCGACCCCGAGGGGCACGACGTGCATCTTCGCTCCCGGAATCTCCAGGTACCGGCTCATGCACCCGGCGTAGTAGTCGCTGACCGCGACGAACGAGTCGACGTGCGCGACCTGCTCGCGGATGAGGGCCACCGCGCGCGACCGGTACGGCTCGGGCAGGTGGCCCAGGAAGATGTTCTCGCCCTGCAGGGTGCAGTTGACGGGGCACCCCAGGGCCTCCTTGAGGGGCTCGGCGATGCCGATCAGCATCGAGTTCGAGATGTCGATGACGTCGGGGCGGGGCTGGTCGCGCAGCCAGTGGACGAGCTTGTCGAACTCCTTGCGCTGGTGCCCGTGCGTGCCCTCGAGCATCGACACCGTCAGCCCGCCGAGCTGCCCGGGGTCGGTCTTCATGCGGCCCGAGACGAGCCTGAGCAGCCACGGCGACTCCCACAGCCGGTCGAGCAGCCACGGCGTCCACCGGAACAGGGAGACGTACTCTTCCAGGTAGACGCTGATGCCGCTGAAGAAGACGCGCTTCTGGCTGACGTTCTCCTCGTCGGTCCGGGTCGGCGTGTAGAGGGGCAGCAGGGTGACGTCGTGCCCGCGGCGGGTGAGGGCCGCCGCCAGCGCGTTGTCGCGGATGCAGCTTCCGCAGTACATGCCGCTCGCCCCGGCCGTGATGCTGGTGATTCTCACGTGTCGTCCGTCCTCGCCGGCAAGCCGGCCTTCCCGCCCGCGGATTTGCCATCCATGCAGCCGTCGCCCCTTGCAGAAGCCGCCGACGCGAATTGCCGACCGGACGCAGGCGCGGCCGGTCTCCTGCCGCTCAATGCACCCGGCACGCCAAGGAGACCGCCAACGGCACAACATCCATCAGCGTCCCCGGGCCGAGGACCCGCGGCCGGCGCGTCCGCCGCGGTCACGGCGCAGACGCCAGCGTCAGTCCGCGGCGATGGCGTAGAGGAACTGCCGTCCCCGCAGGTAGATCTCGTCGCCGGCGATGGCCGGCGAGGCGTCGAAGCCGTCGTCGAGCGTGTTGACGGCGAGCAGGTCGAACTCCGGCCCCGCCCGCAGCACCGCGGTGGCCCCGTCGCGGCTCGTCACGTACAGCCGTCCCCCCGCCGCGACCGGCGAGGCGTAGACGTTGCGGATGCCGCGCAGCCGCTCGGGCCCGTAGCGCCGCGCGCCGGTGGCCGCGTCGTAGGCGGTCAGCACCCCCGTGTTGCTCTTGAGGACGTAGAGCTGGCCGTCGAGCAGGAGCGGCGAGGGCACGTACGGCGTGTCCCGGTCCACCGACCACACCACCGCGTCCGACCCGCGGATGTCGCCCGCCGCCGCCGACAGGTCGATGGCCGCGAGCCGGCTGCCGCGATAGCCGCTGGTGACGAAGACCAGCCCGTCGGCCGACACCGGGGTGGGGATGGCGTTCTCGGTCACCCCCCGGTCCCACCAGAGCAGCTCGCCGGTGGCCGCGTCGTAGCCGCGGACGGCCTCGGTGGCGCTCGTCACCACCTGGGCGCCGCCCTCGCCCTCGATGACGAGCGGGGTGCTCCACGAGGTCTGCTCGTCGCGAGGCGTCCGCCAGCGCTCGCGCCCCGTCCGCTTGTCGAACGCGGCGATGAACGACTGGCCCTGGTGGTCCCACGGCACGATGAGCAGGTCCCCGTGGAGGGTCGGCGACGCCCCCTCGCCGAAGCCCAGCCTCGTCTGCATGTCGCCGAGGTCGGCGTCCCAGAGAGGCTTGCCGTCGAGGTCGTAGCAGTACAGCCCGACCGAGCCGAACGACGCGCACACCACCTCGCCGTCGGTCACGGCGGACGGCGAGGCCCAGGTGTTGGTGCCGTGCCGGCCCTGGTGCGGCGCCGCCTCCCGGGCCACGCGCTCCCACAGCACGCTGCCGTCGCGGCGGTCGATGGCGAGGACGACGAACTGCTGCACGCCGGTCGCCGACGTCCGGCGCATGAACCGGTCGGCGAGGCGCGAGAAGAGCCCCGGCCCCGAGCCCGCCCGCTCGCCGGTCGGCGCCGCGGTCAGCACGAACAGCCGGTCGCCCCAGATGACCGGCGTCGCCGAGCCGAGCCCCGGCAGCTCGACCTTCCACCGCACGTTGGACGACTCGCTCCACGTCGCGGGCGGGTCCCCCGCCGGCGCGACCCCGCTGTGCAGGGGCCCGCGCCATTCCGGCCAGAACCCGCCCCCGGGCTCCTGGGCGCCCCCCGGGGAGACCGCGACCGCCGCCAGACAGGCGGCCACGACACCGACCCGCGCCATCCCACCGACGTTGATTTGCAGCATTTCGGCTCCACCTCGAATCGAGCGCCGGCGGTCCCTCGGGGCCGCCGGCGGACCTGACGTCAGCCCCCTCCCGACTTCCTGGGCGGCCGTTTCTGGATCTCGTCGAGCAGCTTTTCGAGACGATCGCGCTCGGCGTTGCGCAGGCGCCGGTTCTGCTGCGGCGGCCGGCGTTCGACGAGCGCCTTCAGCTCGAGCAGCCAGTCCAGGTCGGCCCGCGTCTCGCCGTCCGCCAGCTCCGCCGCCAGCTCCCACCGGCCGGAGTTGCGCAGCACCCGCAACACGTCCTTCGGCCGGCCCGCGCGCTCGTACGCGCCCACCGCGTCGTCGGGCCGCCCCTGCGCCTCGCGCAGCCGGCCCAGCCGCACGGGGTCGGGCGCAATCGTCTCCAGCACCGACTCGGCCCGCCCCAGCCGCGTCCGCCGCGCCGACCGCGGCTCGTCCGCGCCGCCGCCCTTGACGAGCGCGTCGAACGCCTTGCCCCGCAGGGCGTGGGCCCGGGCCGCGGCATCTCCCGCGTAGCCGGTCAGCCGCAGCCACTCCTCGACGTGGGCGCCCGCGAACGCCGAGGCCGACGCCGGGTCGGCGGCGCTGGCGCTCAGCCCGTCGCGCAGGGCCTGGGCCGCCGACAGCAACGCCGCCCGCAGCCAGTCGCCGCCGCCCCCCGACACGGCGTCGAGCTCGCGGGCCGACTCGAGCAGGTCGAAGGGCGGCGCCCCCCGGTCGCCCGACCAGTACTCCAGCGCGCGGAACGCGATCGCCTCGTGCGTCGACACCACGGTCGGCGGCGCCGGGTCGGGGCCCCCGGCGGCGCGCTCCCCGCCGGCATCCTCCTCCGCCCGTGCCGTGGCGGCGCCCCCCGACGCCTCCTCCGTCCGCGCGACGGCCAGGGCCACGAGGACCACGTCCCGGCGCTGCACCCCCTCGGGCACGCCGTCGACGAGGAGCCGCGCCGCCGTCGCGAGCAGGGTGGACCGGGCGTCCCGGCGGACGACGGGGTCCGAGACGCCGTTCGGCAGGTCGGGCTCTCCGAGCAGGCGCACCGCCTGGCAGGCGCGCTGCCAGGCCCGGCGCGGGGCCGAGTCGATCAGGGCGCGGGCGTCGCCGGTCCGCGCCAGCACCCGCTCCTCGGCCGAGGCGTCGGCGTTGGCGAGATGGTCGAGCAGGTCCTCCGCGCTGTACGGCGCCGCGTCGCCCAGCAGCCCGCGGCTCTCGCGCAGCTCGTCGTCGCCGGCCTCGACGTCCACGAACACCAGCGTCTCCGTCGCCCGGCTCAACGTCACGCGCAGATGGTCGATGGCGGTCCGACGCGCCGGCTGGTCGAGCTCGGCGTCGAGCCCGTACGACGCGTTCTCCGGCCTCAGGCTCCAGAGCAGGCGTCCCGGGTCGAGGACGCAGACCGACTGGTACTCCAGCCCCTTGGTCTCCTCGGGCGTCAGCACGACGCCGCGCAGCCCGGCCGGCACCCAGTCGGGCGGGTCGTCCCGCGGCGACACGACGACCACGTCGTCGGTCTCGTCGAGCCCCTCCAGCAGCCGGACCGCCTCCGCCCGCGCCGGGAGGTGCACGTGGACGAGGTGCGCGTCGACGTGCTCGCCGCCCCGCTGGCGCCGCTGGCTCGTGGGGCGCGCCTCCTTCTCGATGTCGGCGTAGCGCCGCGAGGCCCGGTCGACGACCTCGGCGATCCGGCTCGGGCAGCGCAGGTGCTCGCCGAGATGGAACCTCTCCGGCCGCCGCAGCCGCTCCGCCAGCAGGTCGTTCAGAGGCGCCCACTCGAACCCCGTCGGCCGCACCGTCTGCCCCGCGTCGCCCGCCATCAGCAGCCACGGGGCGCGCCCGCGCGCCCGCGCGACCGCCCGGCAGAGCTCCACCACCACCGCGGCCTCGAGCAGCGTGAGGTCCTGGACCTCGTCGACCACGACGCGATCGAAGTCGGCGAAACCCTCCGGGACCTCGTCGCCGCGCAGCCGTTCGATGGCCCGCGTCGCCGCGACCAGCTCGGGGAAGACCGATCGGGCCCGCTCGCGGTCCCGAGCCAGGCGCTGCGCGACCTTGAGCAGCGCCTTGACCGCCTTGGCGCCGACGCCGGCGGCGCCGCCGGCGTCGTCATCGCCCCGCAGCGCGCCGTAGGTCTCCTCGCTCAGGCACGCGATGCCGTGATCGGTGGCGCATCCGTGGTCGCCGGGAACCGCCCCGCCGAAGTAGACGGCGCGCAGCTCGGCGTGCAGGGCGTGCTGCCGCCGCGCCCAGGGCCCCGCCATGTCGCGCCCGAGCCGCGTGAGCACCTGGTCGAACCTCGCGCGGCTGGCGCTCAACGGCCGCCGCTCGACGTCGGCGCCGCAGACCTCGCCGAGGAAGGTCGTGAAGTCGCGGGCGATCACCTCGGCGTCGGCCGGCGCGAACGACGCGAAGCGCTCCTCGGCGTGGCGCGTGAGCGCGCTCGACCACGTGAGATACAGCACGCGCTGGCGGCTCCGCGCCTCCACCGCCTTCCAGAGCACGGTCGTCTTCCCCGACCCCGGGCGGCCGAGAATCACGCGGACCGGGCTGGCGTCCTCGACGAAGTCGATCTGCTCGTCCGTCCACGGAGAGCCGGCGATGTCGTCGTTCAGATGGTCGGGCGTCGTCAGCGGCAGGTAGTCGCCGAGACCGCCCGCCCCCAGCGGGCTGTGGTCGTCGTGATGTCGAACGTCCCGCACCAGGATGGCGCGGTCCGGCAGCTCGAGCGTCCCGGCGGCCGAGCTGCCGCACGGCGTCCACCACAGGTAGTACTGCATCCCGTTGTTGCCGCCGAGCGGCGACCGACGCCAGCCGCGGTTCGCGTCCCGGCACCCCTTGACCACCGTCGACCGGCCGTGCGCGGCGAGATGCTGGAGCACGATGCCCAGCCGCCTGTAGAGGTGCGTCCGCTCGCGCAGGCGATCGGAGACCTCCGGATGCACCCAGAGCCCGTGACGCAGGTCCCGGAGCCTCAGGTCGGCGGCGTGGGCCGGCGGGTCGGACCGGAATCGCAACCGCGCTCGACCGGACGGTCCCGACGGGCGAGCGTCATCGACCTCCGCGAGACCGAGGAGCGACGGCTGCGGCTTCTTGCCGAGCGCGTCGGCGACCTGCCGGCATTGGGTGGAGGACAGCATGAAACGGCGATCGCGCGCGCTGCCGGAATCCAGGCCGAGCACGCGCCGCGCCGCCCGGGACACGTCACGGAGATCGACGTCGAGGCCGCGCGCCAGTTGCTGGATGGTCTTCCGGCCGTAGACCGCGCCGGCCCCGTGGGTGTCGTCCACGCCGGTTATGGTACCGCGAATGCCCCTCCGGCCGACGCCCGGAGCGCGAGCCGGCGGTCGCGACGACGCCCGCGGATGTGCGGATGGCGCACGCAGTCGTGCGGAACCGGCGATGACGGCCGCGGAATGGCCGCTGGCGCACGGCGGATGTCCCGGCCGGCGACGCCCCCACTCCCTGCGGAACGGGGCCGGCGGGGCTCGAACGTCGGCCGGGTGCCGGGACCCGGGCGTCCCGCCCGCCCTCAGTTGAGGATGGCGCTGTAGACCGCCACCTCGAAGCGGTCCGTCAGCCGCGACCGGTTGTTGGGGTAGAGCTGGGTCATGATGATCGCCACGAGCTGCTCCTCGGGATCGACCCAGTAGACGGTGTTGAAGAAGCCCAGCCAGCCGAAGGCGCCCTCCGACCGCGGGCCGCCGGTCATGCCGGGGTCGCCCGAGATGGCGAACCCGAGGCCGAAGCGCTGGCCGGTGTCGGGCACCCCGAGCCCCGCGAGGTGGTCGCGGGTCATGAGCTGCACGGTGCGGCGGCCGAGGATGCGGGCGCCGTCGAGCTCGCCTCCGTTGAGGAGGGCGAGGAGGAACCGCGCGTAGTCGGAGATGGTCGAGGTGAGCCCGGCGCCGCCCGAGTGGTAGGTCCGGGGGCCGTCGTAGGGGTAGCCGGCCGAGTAGACGGTACGGCCGTCGGGGCTAGAAACCGGATCGGCCGACACCTCGACGAGGCCGTCCGGCCCCGGGGCGTAGACGGCGGCATAGCGGTCGGCGTCCGCGGGGTCGCGGAAGAAGCCGGTGTCGACCATGCCCAGCGGCTCGAAGATCTCGTCCCGCATGTAGTCGGCGAGCGACCGGCCGCTGACGACCTCGACGACCCGCCCGAGCACGTCGACCCCGAGGCTGTAGGTGAACCGCGCCCCCGGCTGGTGCAGCAGGGGCAGGGTCGCGAGCCGGTCCACCATCTCGCCCACGGTGCCCGCGGTCTGCGCCAGCCCGTCGGTGATGCCCGCGTCGATGTAGCGCGTCGCGAGCTGCGGCGGCGCGAGAAAGCGGTAGCTGAGGCCGGACGTGTGGGTCAGGAGATGGCGGATGGTGACGGGCCGGTCGAGCGGCGCGAGCGGCGCCCCGGACCCGCCGCCGGGCGCGAGCACCCGCACCGACGCGAACGCGGGCAGGTACGCCGAGACGGGGTCGTCCAGCAGGAGCGCCCCCGACTCGTAGAGCTGCATCGCCGCCACGCTGGTGACCGCCTTGGTCATCGAGGCGATGCGGAACAGCGTGTCGGTCTCCATCGGGGCCCGGCTTTCGATGTCGCGCCAGCCGACCGCCTCGAGGTGTCCCACGCGGCCGAGGCGGGCGACGAGGGTGACCGCCCCGGCGACCTCCTGACGCTCCACCGCCTCCTCGACGAGGGTCACGATGCCCTCCAGCCGGTCCGGGTCCAGGCCGAGCAGGGCCGGCGCGGCGGTCGGCAGGTCCTGCCCCGCCGCGAGAGGCCCCGTCGCCAACACCAGCAGGAAGACACACGACCACCGCGCCGCGCGCATCACTCGTTCGGGCATGTACTCACTCTCCGGATGAGGCCGCTCAAGGCGCGAACAGCGGCCGGTGCTCCTCGGCGATGGCCTCCAGCCCGCCGCGGTGCGACGGCAGCAGGTAGCCGCCCGCGATCAACGGCTCGGCCGCGGCCATGTAGCGGCCCTGGTAGTCGGCGAAGTCCGCATAACGCTCCGTCACCGCGCGGCGCGGATCGCCGGTCCGTTCCCGTTCCTGCGCCGTGAGGGGAAACGGAATCCGCCCCCCTTGCAGATCGAGCAGCTCGGTGGGCGCCCCGATGGCCGGGTTGCGCAGGTTCCACCCGGTGTAGGTGGCCACCGGCGCCGCGACCCGCGGGAGCCGCAACACCCCCCGCTCGTTGTTGTCGGCATCGAGGGCGGGCACGCGCACCCCGTATCGCTCCCCCGTCGGGCGGGGCGGGTGGAGGTCGACGCGTCGCTCGTCCTCGAAACACTCGCCGTAGTCGAGCCGTTCCGGCTGCTGGATGACCGTCGGGTACGCGACGCCGGGCAGGGCCCGCCAGCCCGCGTCCGACTCCGCCCATCCCGCCAGCGTACCGTCCGCGATGCGGGGATGCACGCTCGGCGGCGGCTCGACCCCCTCGGACACCCATCGATCGAGGGCCAGGAACAGCGCCTCGCGTATCGGCGCGTACTCGTTGGGGTTCAAGGGCACTTGCCCGCGGTCGGACGGGGCGCGGGCCGGGCGGTGCTGGGCGCCGCCGACCACGTAGACCCGCACCTCGGGCGGGAGCACGGCGTCCCGCTCGCCGAGGGGGTCGGTGACGACGAGCGACCCGCCGCGGTGCCAGTACTCCGACGACGTGTCGAGGTGCATGACCCGCGGCACCGTCCCGCTCGCCCGGGCGCGGCGCAGCAGCCCGTCGGTGCGGCCGGTGAACGGGTCGGTCTCGTCGCCGTAGGTGAACGGGAAGAGGTCGACCGGATAGAGGTGGCCCAGGTGCTGGGTCGCGGTGCGGGTGGGCGACGCGAAGCGGTGGTTGAAGAACCCGCGACCGGCGCCCGCCACCGTCGGCATGACGCCGTCGAACACCTGCCGGCCCTGCTCGTCCGCGTTGAACCCCTCGTGGAGGAACGCCCGCAGGGCCCGGCCGCTCTGCGACCGCCCCTGGCCGATCACGCGCTCGGCCACCGGCGCACCGTCCGGCCCCCGGAGCGGGTTCATGTCCGACCGGTCGTGCTTGAGGAACGAGACGAGGTCCCGCATGGCCGCGAAGCCGGCGCCCTGGACCACCGAGCCCCGCGCCTCGTAGATCAGCTCGTAGATGACCCCGGGCTCGAAGCCGCCGGCGAGGGCCATCTCCAGCTCGACGAGTCCGCTCCCCTCGTCCCGCCCGTCGTAGCGGGCCCCGAGGCGCCACCGCTCGCGCGGCACCGGCTCGCGGGGGTCCTGCTCGCGCAGCCGGCGGGTCAGGGTGGCGTCGGGCAGCCCGCCGACGAGGGGCTCGAAGGCGAGCTGGTTCCGGTCGCCGACGGGCAGGCGGTCGGCCGCGGCATCGGTCGACAGCTCGGCCCGGACCGTCCCGACGACCGGTATCAGGTCGTCCGGGTCGAACGCCACCGGCGCCTCGAGCCGGAGCAGGTCCCGCGTCACCGGCACCTGGGCGATCCAGCCGCTCGACACGGTGACGTAGCCGCGCTCGAGGAAGAACGGCTCGCCGCCCCACGTCCGCCGGCCGCGGTTGTTCACGACGTAGAGCACGGTGGGGCGGGCGAGGGCGCGGTCGACCGGCGCGATGATCTCGACGTCGCCGTAGAACTGCACGCGGCCCCGCTCGTCGGCGATCGCGAGGTCGAGATCGACGATGCCCCGGTTGGCGGCGGCGTCCGGGTCGAGGGCGTAGACCACGCGCCCGCGCAGCCGCTCGTAGGCGCCGACCTTCGACTCGACCCGCGTGCCGAACGACTCTCGGGAGATGATGTCGAGGCGGATGACCTCGGCGGCGGCCGAGGCCGTCGCCCCCCACGCCGCCAGCGCCAGCCACACGACCCGGCGTCGCGCCGTGAGCATGGTGACCCCGCCCCGGGTGTTCCTGCTGACGCTTCCAGGCATCTGCGCCGTAGGCCGGCGCGGACGCTTGGCAGGTCGGCCGGGCGACAGGCCCAGCCTCGGGGCGCCGATGGGCGGGCCAGGGGTCTGCGCCATAGAACGGTGGAGAACCCCGGCAGGGTCGGTTGGGCGCCCGGCGGAGCCGAAGGCGACGATGGGCGGGCTACCGCTTCTGGAGCTGCACACCGTTGTAGGTCGCCGAGTTGAACTGGTTGCTCGGGAACTCGACCACCACGGGGGTCTGCAGGCTGAACCTGTCGTCGGGCCCGTCGTACTCGCGCACGGTGAGGACCGCCGTGAGGCCGACGATGCCGTAGGTGCCCTCGCCCTCGCCGTCCTCGTCCTCGAACTCGAACCGCTCGTCGTCCTCGAAGCGGAACCTCGGGGTGCCGCCCTCGGCCCGAAACTCGGTGCGCTCGCGGAAACGGCCCCCGGCGGGCGTGGCCGGCATCTCGAAGCTCAGCGGGCGGGTCTGCCCGGTCCGGCGGACGTTGGCGACCTGCGCCAGGCCCTGATAGCCGTCGAGGAGCACCGTGAACTGCCAGTCTCCCGACCCCAGCCCGATGAACGAGAAGTTGCCGCCGTCGTCGGTCGTCGTGGTTTGCTGCGTCCCGTCGGCGCCGGCGGGATCGGCGAGCACCGTGACGCCCTCGAGCGGGTTGTCCCACTCGTCGGTGACCTGTCCCCGCTTCGCGCCCTGGGCCTCGGAGAACGCTGCCGCACCCAGCACGATACCGAACGCC
Organism: Vicinamibacterales bacterium; assembly: GCA_965261285.1. Lineage (GTDB taxonomy): Bacteria > Acidobacteriota > Vicinamibacteria > Vicinamibacterales > UBA8438 > JAJEEA01. Next base: position 3,690,949 of record OZ253457.1, read on the forward strand.
GCTGCCGCCGACACCGTACGCAAGAACGGTCGTCGCATCATCGACTCCTTCCCGGGAAAGACCCGGAGCCCATCACTGGACACTACGCCGGCGTGCCCCGCCGACATCGCGCGGACGACGCGACGCCGAGCAACGGCCGGCGCACCGGCCGAACCAACGGACTGCCGGTCGCGCCGGGCGTCGCTGGCGATGGACTCCCTACGACCCCGGCTTGATCCGGTAGCCGTCGGCGGTCTCCTCCCGGTGCGCCTCGTGGCACGACGCGCACGTGGTGCGCAGGGCCCTGATTCCGGACCTCGCGCTGCCCTGGTCCATCGCGATGCCGGCCTGGCCAATCTCCCGGAGCGCCTCGATCGTGGTCAGGGTCTTGGCGACCGCGTCGTCGTTGCCCCGCTCCCCCCAGAACGCCTCGATCTGGCGGAACATCGGAAACAGCTTGTCGAGGTCCTCGCCCAGCTCGGGCCAGTACCGCGCGTCGACGTGCAACTCGGCATCGCCCACGATGAGGCGGATCTCGCTCATCGTCGGGCCGTACGCCTCCTCGGTCAGCGCTTCCTGCGCCGACGCGACGCCGAAGCCGCCGGCCGCGACGAGCGCGGCGCAGACACCGGACACCAGGGATCTCTTCGCACCAGACCACCGCATCATCGACTTCCCCTTCCCTGAACCGGACCGGACAGCGCCGGTGCGGCCTCTCTGAACAGGAAAGGCCGGCCCGCCGCGCACGCGGGGACCGGCCTCACCATCACGACTTCACCGAACGTCTCCCCGTTGCCGGAAGCTTCGCGCCGGCGAAACTCCCAACGCGGCCGTCGGGCCGCGCGGCCGCGCTAGTTCCCGGTCGGCCAGAGCACGCCCTGGCTCTTGATGCCTTCCGCGCCTTCCGGCACCGGGCCGTAGCCCTTGAACACGAACTTCTGCAGCCGCGACCCCTCGTAGGTCTCGGTGGTGTAGATGTTGCCGTCCGAGTCGGTGGCGATGCTGTGCACCGCGAAGAACATGCCGGGCTGGCGTCCGCCGTCGCCGAACGCGGTCAACACCTCCATGGTGTCGCGCTGGATGATGTAGACCTTCATGTTCTGGCCGTCGGCCAGGTAGATCCAGCGCTGCTCGTCGTCGTGCGAGAACGCGATGTCCCAGGTCGAGCCCTGCGAGCGGGTCAGCGGGGCCACGATGTGCTCGGAGACGTAGGTCCCGTCCTTCTGGAAGATCTGGATGCGGTCTTCCGCCCGGTCGCAGACGTACACGAGGCCGTCGTCGGAGATGACGGCGCAGTGCACGGGACCGCGGAACTGCGAGGTGGGCTCGCCGCCCGGCTCGTAGCGGCCGAGGTCGAGATCGTCGTCCGGCTCGTTGCCGTAGGCGCCCCAGAACCGCTTCACCTCGCCGCTGTCCATGTCGACCACCGCGACCCGGCGGTTGAAGTAGCCGTCGGCGAAGTACGCCTCGTTGGCCTCGTTGTCGATGCCGATCTCGGCGACGCGGCCGAAGCTGTCGGTGGAGTGGCTGTCGCGCTGCGGGGTCGCCGCACCCGTGCGCTCGCTGACGGGGCCGGTCATGCGGGCGCCGGGAATCCCGACCTGCATCAGGAAGTTGCCCTGATGGTCCATCTTCAGCACGTGCGAGTCGGTACCGCCGTTGCCGCCGATCCAGACGTTGTTCATGCCGTCGACGGCGATCCCGTGGTTCGACAGCGGCCAGGTGTAGTCACCCGTCTCGGTGCCGGGGCCGCCCCACGCCTGCAACAGGTTCCCCTCCTGGTCGAACTCGAGGATGGGGGGACCGGGCTGGCAGCACTCGGCGACCGGCGGGTCGGTGGTCATGCCGATCTCGGTGTTCAGGACGAACTGATTGGGCGTGTTCCGGTGCACGACCCAGATGTGGTCGTCGGCATCCACGTCGACCCCGATGGTCGGCCCCATCAGCCAGTGGTTCGGCAGGTTCTTGGGAAACAGCGGATCGACCTCGAACGTCGGGACGCCGTCGTTCGGGTCCATCGAGAGCGCGGCGCTCCCGCCCCCCTGCTCCTGGGCGCCGGTGGCCGCCACCACGACCAGCGCCGCCGCCGCCAGCGCGCCTGCGAATAGAAGATGCTGCTTCCGATTCATCGAACTCCTCCTTGACAGCCCGTGGCGAAACCCGGCGCCCTGCGCCGACCCGCGCCGGCTACGTCTTGTAGCTGAGGCCCCTCCGGCCCGCAACGCGTACGACAGAACCGCAACTCGAACCGCGCCGCTCCGAACCGCGACCGCGGCCGCCCGTACGAACCGAGGGCACGATGACCCGCCGGCCGGGAGTCGCCAGTATACTTGTAAACCTCATGAATTGCGCACTCTTTTCCGTGCCCGCCCGTGAACGCCTCGTGCCGGGCTGTTCCACCCGAAACCCCCGTGCTCCGCAGGCCTCCGGAGGGGGCCTTCGGCCGGGCGCCCCCGACCGCGGGACCGCCGTACCGACGCGGCGCATGCCCCGAGGGCTGCTCGTCCGGGGCCTCGCGATCGTCGGCCTGCTCCTGACCCTGCCCGTCACCCAGTCGGCCCACGACATCCCCGGCGACGTGACGGTGCAGGCCTTCGTCAAGCCCGAGGGGCAGCGCCTGCGCCTCCTCGTGCGGGTGCCGCTCGAGGCGCTGTCCGACATGGCGTTCCCGACCTACGGGCCGGGCTACCTCGACTTCGAGCGAGCCCGCGAGCGGGACGAGTTCACCGACGCGGCGATGGTGTGGATGGGGCAGGAGGTCCGCATCTTCGAGAACGGCGAGCCGCTCCCCGAGCCGGCGATCACCGCCATCAGGATCTCGCTGCCGTCGAACCGCTCGTTCGAGACCTGGGAGGACGCGCTCGCCCACGTCCAGGGCCCGCTGCTGCCCGCCGACACCCAGATCGTCTGGCAGCAGGCGATGCTCGACGTCCTGTTCGACTACGACATCCGGTCGGACCGGTCGGAGTTCTCCATCCGCCCGAGCTTCGAGCGGATGGGCCTGCGGGTGGTCACCGTCCTGCGGTTCCTCCCGCCGGGCGGGGCCGAGCGGGCGTTCGAGCTGCGGGGCGACCCCGGCGTCGTGGTGCTCGACCCGCGCTGGCACCAGGCCGCGTTCCGGTTCGTGGCGATGGGCTTCGAGCACATCCTCGGCGGCACCGACCACCTGCTGTTCCTCGCCTGCCTCGTCATCCCGTTCCGGAAGTTCAAGCCGCTGGCGATCATCGTGACCGCCTTCACCGTGGCCCACTCCGTGACCCTGATCGCCTCGGCCTACGACCTCGCGCCCGACGCGCTGTGGTTCCCGCCGATGGTCGAGACCCTGATCGCGATGTCCATCGTGTACATGGCCCTCGAGAACATCCTCGGGGCCAACGTGCAGCGCCGGTGGACCATCACGTTCCTCTTCGGGCTCGTGCACGGGTTCGGCTTCTCGTTCGCCCTGCGCGAGACCCTGCAGTTCGCGGGCTCGCACCTCCTGACGTCGCTGCTGTCGTTCAACATCGGGGTCGAGCTGGGTCAGTTGCTGGTCCTGGCGGTGCTGGTGCCGGCCCTTCACCTGATGTTCCGCTACGTGGTGGCCGAGAAGGTGGGCACCATCCTGCTGTCGACGCTCGTCGCCCACACGAGCTGGCACTGGATGACCGAGCGGTGGGGGGTGCTGACCCAGTTCCCCATCACCTGGGAGGCGTTCAGCCGGGCGATGTTCACCGGCGCGATGGGGTGGATGGTGCTCCTGCTGCTGATGGCCGGGGCGCTGTGGGCCGGCGCCAAGGCGATTCAGTCTCCCCCGCCCCGCGAGGCGGCCGCCGAGTGAGGATTTCGCCCTCCTGGCGGGACTTGCGCGGAGCGGCGTTGAACGCACCCGGGCTTCACAGCCGCTGGAAGTCCCCGGTCACGGCAGGTACTAGCCCGCCCATCGTCGCCTTCGGCTCCGCCGGGCGCCCAACCAACCCTCCAGGAGTCCGCGCCGTTCTACGGCGCAGACTCCTACGGCTCGGCGAGGAACTGGATCGCGCCGAGGGGGCCGGCCCGGCTGGCCAGCTCGGCGTCCCCGGCGGGCATGCCGTTCGCCTCGAGCATGAACGCGAGGATGTCGGCCTTGTCCTGCCGGCTCACGCGGTTGGGCTGGTCGGGGGGCATCGAGACCCGCAGCCGCTCGAACAGGTCGCGGGCCGAGAACCCGTGCCAGTTGTAGGCGAACTGCACCCCGGCGAGGCCCGGCGCCATGTCGCCGCCCCCGAGATCGGCCCCGTGGCACTCGGCGCACGCCTCCGCGTAGGCCTCGGCGCCGCGGCGCGCCTGTTCGGCGGTGTAGACGCCGTCCCACACCGTCCGCCCCTGTGCGGCGGCGACCGCGCCCGCCGCGACCACCGCTGCCGCGCCCGCGATCAACAGCGCCGCTGCCCTGCGGTTCGTCATGTTCAATGGCGCCCTCCCGTTCTGCCGCTCACGCCTCCGACACGGGCCGGAATCCGATCGGGCGTCGGGTTCCTGCAGCGGCGGTCGTCAGAATCGACACTCCGGTCTCACGCCCGCGTCGAACGGGGCGGCATCACCGGTCGTGACGCCGCAGCTCCACCGCGGCGGGGGGAAGCTGGCGCCCCCCCGGTCGGCGGCGTCCCTCACCCCCGCGCCGCGCGGGCGGCGGCGCGCTTCTGTATCAACCAGTGCGGGCAGCGGTCCTCGTCGGCGTAGAGCCGCTCGCAGTCGTCGCACCGCACGCACTCGCTGACGAGGATCTTCGGGCCGTCGATGGCCCCCCACTCGCACGTCTTCTCGCAGAGCTTGCACGTGTCGCACTCGCGCCACCGCTTGATGCGGAAGACGGTGAGGTTGGACAGCAGCCCGAGGCCCGCCCCCACCGCGCACAGGTAGCGGCAGTAGAGGTTGCGCACGAACACCGTCGCCAGCAGCAGCATCGCGAGCAGCGTCCACATCACGGCGTCGCCGCTCAGGGTGAACATCCAGAACGGCTCGATGTAGCGGTAGACGAGGATGTCGCCGCCCCCGAGCACGTAGAGGACCGCCCCCGCGAGCACCGCGTACTTGAGATACACGAGACGCCGATCGAGCCACGCGGGAGGCTCGACGCGGAGGCGCGCCGGCACCACCCGGTCCATGAGCTGGGTGAGGGCGCCGAAAGCGCAGATGCGCCCGCAGTACAGGCGCCCCCAGAGGACGGTGGTCGCCAGCGTGAACCCGATGAGGAGGTAGTAGGCCTGCCCGTCCGTCCACGCCGGCAGGGTGCCGCGCATCGCCCCGAAGATGTCGACCACCGACACCAGGCTCGCCTTGACGAACCCGAGGTAGGCGACGGCGAGCACGAGGCTCGCGACCTTCAGCCGGTCGTCCTTCCGCACGAAGCTGTACACCGCGAACGCGAAGAAGAGCCCCAGGGCCGCGACGTCGACGGCGGAGCCCGCGTCGAGCAACGCGGCCGACTCCGCCTCGTCCTCCTCGAGCAGCGCGTCGAGCGCGGCGAGGTCGTCCAGCGACAGTGGCTGCGGCTCGGCCGGGGCCGGCTGGGCCGCCACGGACGCAGCGAGGCCCAGCACGAAGAGCAGCACGGCGCCGGCAACGATCACGCGGGGAGAACCACGGGTCATGGAAACACTCGAAGGCTGCCGATGCGGAGCGGAACGCCACGCCGGCGGCACGCGGCCGGCGCGCCCCTATTCTGTCCGATCCGCCGCGGCCGGAGCCAACCCCCACGGATCGAACGCGGGCAACCGCCGGCCGAGGCGGCGGAACGGCCTTCGGGCGCCGAGCAACGGCGGCCGGCCGTCAGGCGGCCCGCGGCGGCCCGTTCGGTCGGCCGGAGACGCGGACACGACGGGTGGCACGCTGTTTGCTTGCCGTAGAGACCATGGAACCGATGATAGAATGCCCACCTGCGGGACGGCGACCTTCTCATCGCAGCCACGGCGGGCGAAGGAGGGTTGCCATGGACGGCCGGACGATGGAAGAAGTACTCGATAACCTGAATCGCCGAGTCGATCGGATCGAGCAGATCCTGCCAACCCTGGCGACGAAGGACGATCTCCAGAAGACAATCGCCCCGCTGGCCACCAAGGAAGAGCTGCGCAACGCCGTCGCCGGACTCGCCACCAAGGAAGAGTTGCGCAACGCCGTCGCCGGACTCGCCACCAAGGAAGAGGTACGGGCCGAGGGCGAGCGCACGCGGGCGCACTTCGACGCGGTCGCGGAACGCCTGGAAGAGCAGATACGCCTTCTCGCCGAAGGTCTGCTCTCGCTCACCCGCCAGTTCGAGGAGTTCAAGGCCGAGACCAACGCCAGGTTCGCGGAAATGGACCGGCGCCTGGCCCGGCTGGAAGCCCGATACGCCGGGAGCTGAGTGCCGCGGAACGCGGAAGACGCGGCCCCGGACGCGCCGGGATTCTCGGTACGAGCGGCCCTCCTCGCCGGCTGGCACGTCACGGCCCCGGATGCACCGGCATGCTCGAGCCGACCACTCAGCGGTCGGCGCTCTGCTCCGCGAGGAAGTCTCGGGCGAGCCGCCTCGCGCCCTGCCGGATCGCGCGGGTCGCCGCCTCCATGGTGATCGTGGCGCGCGAGACGGCGTCGATGTCCCCACCCACCTCGAGGGGGTCGAGGATGCTCTTGCCGGCAAACTGGGGAGTGAACCCGGGCAGATCGATCGAGAAGTAGCCGAACGGCTCGTAGTGGTGCACCCCCGCACCCCGATCAGGCGTCCGCCGGGGTCCATCGCCACCAGGCTCGTGATGCGCCCCTTGTAGGCGTAGATGCGGGGGGCGAGATCGGTGGTGAAGAAGGCCAGGCCGATGAGCCGGGGGGCGGCGCCGGCCTCGGGCGCGGCGAACGCCCGGAAGTGGCGCGGGCCGCGGTCGTGAAGCTCGAAGTGGCCGGCGTCGGGCAGGAGGCCGCGCAGCGCCGCCTCGTCCGCGGGCGAGACCAGCGGCTGCGCCGCCGCCACGGCCCCCGCCAGCACCAGAGTCAGAGCCAGCAGCCCGCGGCGGCAGGCCCCGCCGGCCCCGACGCTGCGGAAAACCCCGCCTTCGGCACCGGTCTCGGCACCGCGCGGAATCCCGCTGCCGGCCCGGAGACCGCTGCCTGCGGCTCCGCTCCCGGCCGCCGGCGCGACCGACCCGCGCAGGCCCGGCCGCCGGCGGTCACGCGCCCGACGGATCGCCGCCGCCCGCGCTGCGCACGTACGCGCCATCACTCGCCCGTCGTCGGCTCGGCCCCGTCGACGCCGACCCTGTAAACGCCGTTGCGGTGTCCCCGGAAGGTCCCCTCGGACAGCCACTCGAGCGACGCCCGGTGCATGAACCGGTACTGGGCGCGCTCCCAGTTGGCGAAGTGGGTCGCGCACTCCATGGTCACGAGGACCCGGGAGTCGGTCCCGGTGAGGTCCGCGTGCAGCACGCCGCGGGCTTCGGGGTTGTCCTGCGCGCCGACCACGATCATCGTGGGCGCGACGACCTTCGCGGCGTACTCGCGGTTCCACCCCCACGACGGGTTGCCGGCCCGCACCCGCATGACCCCCTCGGGCGGCCCCCAGACGGACCCCAGCGGATCGAACGCCAGTATGCTCTGCCAGATGGCCGCGCGGATACCGGGGTCGACCTGGTCCGCGCAGGCCACGTTGTCCTCCCACCGGCCGTGCATCAGGGTGTCGCGCGTCTGCAGGCGCATCGGCACACCCGGGGCGGGCAACTCGCCCGGCGCCGCCGACGGCCCGTCGGGGCGGTAGCCCGGCGCGAACAGGAAGAGCTTGTCCACCTTCTCCGGGTGGCGCGCGGCGTAGCCGCCGGTGCGCGTGCCGCCGGCCGACCACCCGACGAGGCTGACCCGCTCGACCCCGCGCAGCTCGCGGATGTAGTCGACGACGGTGTCGAGCTCGTCCCAGTCGGACCGCACGGTGGTCGACCCGAACGGGTAGCTCGGCTCGCACGGCGCCGACAGGGGATGCGGCGTCACGATGGCCTGGTCCGACTCGCTCACGTTGCAGGCGTCGTCCATCTTCGGCCGCGGCGACCGGCCGTAGCCGGTGTGGTCCATCGCGAAGGTGTCGAACCCCGCCTCGGCGAGGTGGCCCATCCAACTGTAGTCCTCGTAGTCGAGGTCGTAGTCGGGCACCGACGGCACCGAGCCGCCGTGCACGAACAGCACGACGCGCCCCTCCGGAGCCGGCCCGGCCTCGAACCGGGCCATCGCCTCGGCCGACGCCTTCTCGCGCAGGTAGAGGCCGACCCGCTGGCCCTCGTTGGCGGGCACCGTCGACGTGTGGGGAACGAAGCGCTCGATGGTCACCAGGCCCTCCTCCGCGGCGGCCGGGGCCGGCAGCAGGGCGGGAGCGGCGACGGCGGCGATCAGGGCGAGAGCGGCGGAGCGAACAAGCATGGCACCTCCAGGAAGTCGCGTCCCGTGTATCCGTGCAGGACCCCGGCCGCACCCGGAAGGCGGCGCGGCGCCCCGCGGACGGCGCCCGCCGGCCTCGGGGCCGAGCGGGCTCGCCACGGGAATTCGGCCCCGCGATTATAGCCGCCCGGCTTCCCCGTCGTCCGGGTACCCGATATGATGCGCATACCGTTACCGGTTCGACACCGGGAACCCGTGGTGAGACCCCGCGTCGCGCCGCGACCGGGAGGGCGCCGACGGATCGTCGAGGCGCCCGTCCGACAAGGCGTGAGGAGGATGCGGCGGGACTTCACCAGGGGCTTTCGGACCGTCGACCAACTCGGAAGGGGACGAACATGAGCATGCGACACGCGCTCGGCGCCGCGGCGGCGGCCTGCACGCTGGCGGTCCTGGCGACCTGGACGACCGGGCCGGCGGGGGCCCGGCAACTCGCGGACGACGGCGTGATCACCGGCGTGGTCCGCAGCGACGACGGCCCCGAGGCGGGCGTCTGGGTTATCGCCGAGACCGACGACCTGCAGACGAAGCTCGTCAAGATCGTGGTGACCGGCGACGACGGGCGCTTCCTGCTGCCCCAGCTTCCCGACGCCGCCTACGACCTCTGGGTCCGCGGCTACGGCCTCGTGGACTCCGAGAAGGTCACCGGGCGCCCCGGGGACGAGGTCGACCTGCGGGCGGTCCTCGCCCCGACGCCCCGCGACGCGGCGCAGATCTACCCCGCCAACTACTGGTACTCGCTGATCGAGGTGCCCGACGAGAGCGAGTTCCCCGGCACCGGGCCCAACGGCAACGGCATCTCGCCGGGGATGACGAGCCAGGCGCGGTGGGTCGACCGCATGAAGCAGGGCTGCCAGCTCTGCCACCAGCTCGGCAACCGCATCACCCGCGAGATCGACCAGCTCGACGACTTCGACTCGGCCCTCGCGGCCTGGGACCACCGGGTGCAGACCGGCCAGCGCGGCGCCTCGATGAACGCCGGGATGAACCGCTTCGGCCGCGAGCGCGGCCTGCAGATGTACGCCGAGTGGACGGAGCGCATCGCGGCCGGCGAGCTGCCCCCGGTGCCGCCGCGGCCGTCGGGGGTCGAGCGCAACCTCGTGCTGACGATGTGGGACTGGGGGCGGCCGACCGCCTACATCCACGACGAGATCGTGACCGACAAGCGGAACCCGCGCGTCAACGCGAACGGTCCCGTGTACTCGGTCGACGCGGGCCACGGCACTCTCGTCGTCACCGACCCGAACGCCCACACCTCGACCGAGATCGTCATTCCCGTGCGCGACGATCCGGAGACCATCGTGTCGCGGTTCCCCCAGACCCAGCTCCAGCCCTCGTACTACTACGGCGACGAGATCCTGTGGGGCAACGACCCCGACGAGCTGGCCGACCCGCACAACCCCATGATGGACGGGAAGGGCCGGGTGTGGATGACGTCGACGGTGCGGGGCGCGCAGGGGCCCGAGTGGTGCGGCGAGGGGTCGGACCACCCGTCGGCGCAGTGGTTCCCGATGTCGCGCACCGGCCGGCGCCACGCGTCGTACTACGACCCCGCCACCGGCGAGTTCGCGCTCCTCGACACCTGCTTCAGCACCCACCACCTGCAGTTCGGCGAGGACCCCGACGACACCCTGTGGTTCAGCGGCAGCGGCAACGTCGTGTCCTGGATCAACACGCGGCTCTACGACGAGACCGGCGACGAGAAGGCGGCCCAGGGCTGGTGCCCCAAGGTGCTCGACACCAACGGCGACGGGCGCATCACGCGGCCGTGGAACGAGCCCGGCGGCGATGTCGACCCGACCCGCGACACCCGCGTCGGCGGCGGCTTCTACGGGGTCATCGCCAATCCGGTGGACCACACCGTGTGGGGCGCCGAAACGGGGCCGTTCCCGGGCCGCATCGTGCGCCTCGACCGCGGCGACAACCCGCCCGAGACGTGCATCGCCGAGGTCTACGAGCCGCCGTCCATCGAGAACCCCGACGTCGACCCGGCCCTGACCGGTCACGCCCCGCGCGGCATCGACGTCGACCGCAACGGCGTCATCTGGACGGCGCTGTCGGGCAGCGGCCACATGGCGAGCTTCGACCGCAGCCGGTGCCGGGTGCTGAACGGGCCGGAGGCGACGGGCCAGCACTGCCCCGAGGGCTGGACCCTCTACCCGACCCCCGGTCCCCAGATGAGGGGCGTCGACGACCCCGGGAGCGGCGACTTCCACTATTACAACTGGGTCGACCAGTTCAACACGCTGGGGCTCGGCGAGAACGTCCCCATCGCGAACGGCTCGGGCTCGGACTCGCTGCTCGCCCTGCAGCCGGACACCGGCGAGTGGGTGGTGCTGCGCATCCCCTACCCGCTCGGCTTCTTCTCGCGCGGCCTCGACGGCCGCATCGACGACCCCGACGCGGGCTGGAAGGGCCGCGGCCTGTGGGCCAACTACGGCGGCAACTTCAACTGGCACATCGAGGGCGGCAAGGGCACCCCGAGCAAGATGGTGCACTTCCAGCTTCGGCCGCACCCGCTGGCCGACTGACGGCGCAGGGAGGAGACGAGGTGAAACCGGCCGCATGGCTGACCGCCATGCTCGTGATCGCCGGCCTGCCCACCGCTGCCCTCGCGCAGCGGTGGCGGGCCACCGACGACATCCCGCGCTACGAACGGTACCTCCGCGAGGCGCTGCCTGGGGCCGAGACATTCCGCTTCGTCGACCGCGGGACGCCCCACTACCGCGGCTACCGGACGGGACCCGACGGCGACGAGGTCCTGGTCGGCCTCGGGTTCTTCACCGTCGACTTCGCGCGGGACGTGCGCGGCTACAAGGGCGAGATCTGGATGCTCGTGGGAATGGCGCCGAGCGGCGCAATCCTCGACGTCAGCATGGTGTACCACGACGAGCCGTTCGGCTACTTCTCGATCGACCTCCCCGAGTTCATCGAGCAGTTCCGGGGCAAGAGCGTGCTCGCCCCGCTCACCGTCGGCGAGGACATCGACGGGGTGTCGCGGGCCACCATCACCAACGACGCGGCGGTGCGCTCCATCCGCGACAGCGCCCGCCGCATGGCCCGCGAGTTCATCGCCGAGCGGCAGAGCGGTCCGTAGGCCCCGTGACGGAGACCCTGCGTTCCACCGGGACGGCCGAGGGCGCCAGCGGACTGAAGGGCGCCCGGCCGGATCGCGACTGCCGCGGACAACCGCGGCAAGACACCGACATCACCCGGCGTCTGAACGAGCTGTTCGGAGATCCGGAAATGGCTCGGGAACAGCGCCGGACCGCAGCCGAGCTGGATGCCGCCGGGACGGGCTGGGGTGACGAGGACTGGTGATGGTTCCGCAGCGGCGTGTTGGCGCGGACTCCTGAAACTTCGGCCCCCCGCTACTCCTTTCTTGTTGACCGAACATCGTGACTCTCTTGCAGAACCTCTCGTTCGATAACCTGACTCCGACCCGCCTGTGGTCAGCCCTGGACGATCCGGCCCGCCGGCTGGCCGTCCACGCGATGTACGACGACGACCCGGACCTCCGTCGCGAGGCCGATCAGGCCCTCGCCGACGTTCTGCGCTTCCGGCCCGCCGGGGTCCGCAAGCTGCCGGTCGACAAGCGGGTCGACTACTTCGTGCGCCGCGTCCGTCCCGACAACTCGCTGGCCTCGACGCTCCTGACCACGCTGCACCTCGCCCACCGCAGGCCGCTGCTGGGCGCGTTCCTCGACGCGCTGGAGGTCCCGAACGACGACGGCCTGATCGCGCCGGGTCACGAGCCCGGGCCGTTCGCGGGCAACCGGCTCGCGTCCGCCGTCGACGGCCTCCGCGGGCGCTTCGACGCCGCCGACGTCGACCTGTATCTGGCGACCCTGCTCGCGCTCGACCCGGAAGTTTGGGGCGGGCTGAGGCCCCTGCTGGAAGCGGACGGGACCTCGTAGCCGCGCATCGCCCGAAACCCATGCACGCCGACCTGCAGGACGCCGTCGACTTCCACGACGCCATCATCGCCGAGGGCGGCAAGGCCCTCGTCGGCTACGAGCGCGAGAAGGCCCTCGCCAACATGGTGCTGCTGGCCGAGATCCCCACCACCTACGACCAGGAGGAGCAGCGGCAGGTGAACGCCGGCAACCTGCTGCTGCGCGGGGTGCCCGGCGTCGGCAAGACGTTCTTCGGGGTCATCCTGGCCGCCATCAGCGGGGCCCGGTTCGCGCGCCTGCAGGGCCGGGCCGACCTGCAGCCGACCGAGGTCGTGGGGTTCCAGATGATCAACCCCGCGACCGGCGACTTCATGACCGAGTTCGGCCCCCTCGCCTCGGCCGAGGTGATACTGCTCGACGAGATCAACCGCATCCCCCTCAAGTCGCAGAGCGCGTTCCTCGAGGGCCTGCAGGACCGCTCGGTCACCGTCGGCAAGGAGACCTACAAGCTGCCCGCCTTCAGCTTCGCCATCGCCACCATGAACCCCATCGAGCTCGGCCAGGGCACCTTCCCCCTGTCGGAGGCGGCCACCGACCGGTTCGCGATCATGGTCAACATCGGCTACCTGCCCCCCGAGGAGGAGCAGAAGCTGGTGGCCTTCGACTTCAAGAAGGTGCACCTCGACGGCCTCATGCCGAAGGCGCGGGTGCTCGAGCTGCGGGCCCGCATCGGCGAGCAGGTGTTCCTGCACGAGGCGCTCGGGAAGTACATTCGCCGGCTGGTGGCGGCGAGCCGGCCCTTCAGCCCCGAGACGGAGTGGCGCCAGCACTCGCCGTCGCCCCTCGTGGAGCAGTTCGTGGACCTCGGGGGCTCGCCCCGCGCCACCATCTGCTGGGGCCGGCTCGTCAAGGTGTGGGCCCTGCTCTCGGGCCGCCGGGCCGACGTCTACCCCGAGGACGTGCAGGCGCTGGCCCCCTACGTGCTCGGCCACCGCGTCTGGCTCGCGCCGCACGCGGCCGGCCGCGGCGTGCGGGTCGAGGACGTCATCGAGGACATCGTCGACCGGGTGCCCATTCCATGAGTGCCCACGCCGAGGACCCGTGCCAACGCGCGACGCGCTTGCAGCACGCGACCACGTCCCAGAGGACCCCATGAATGTCCACGCCGAGGACCCGTGCCGGGGGACGCCCTACGCGGCAGACCGCGGCGCGAGGATCGCCGTCGGCGACCGGGTTGCCGATGCCGTGAGTGGCCACGCCGAGGACCCGTGCCAGGGAACGCCCCACGCGGAACAAGGCGTGGAGATCGCCGTCCTCGACCGGGTGCCGATGCCATGAGCCTCGACGCCGACGACTCGCTCGTGTCCTGGGAGGAGATTCGGGACGTCGAGCTCGTCATCCGGCGGCGCATGCAGGAGCTGATGGGGGGCATCCACCCCAGCCTCGTCCACGGCCCCGGCCACGACCTCGCGGGCCTGCGCGAGTGGGAGCCCGGGGACCGGCCCTCCGCCATCGACTGGGCGCAGTCGACCCTCACCAACTTCAGCCCCCTGATGACGCGCGAGTTCGACCAGGAGAGCAGCGCGTCCGTGATCATCGCGGCCGACGTCTCCGACTCGACCCGCTGCGGGGCCGGGGGCGAGTCGATCGCCCGGGTCATCGCCCACACCGTGGCGACGTTCGCCCTCGCCGCCGCCTTCTTCCAGGACCGGGCCGGCCTCGTCACCTTCGACCGCGACGCCCGCCGCATCGCGGTGCGCCCGCAGCCGGGGCGCAACCACGCCATCCACTGCGTCGACGTCTATCAGGAGCAGCTTCGGGGACGGTACGGCGCCGAGCCGGTCTCGCACCGGACCTTCGCCGAGATGCTGCGCCGCCGGTCGCTCGTGCCGGTGATCTCCGACTTCCTGTTCGAGGACCCGCAGGCGTTCCTGGCCGAGCTCGCCGACCTGAACAGCGCCCACGACGTGTTCGTGGTGCTGATCGACAGCGCGTTCGCGTTCGAGCTGCCGGCGCTGTCGGCGGGCTGGATCGAGGCCGCCGACGCGGAGACGGGCCGCACCCGGGTGCTCGCGGCCGACGACGTGCGTCAGCTCGCCCGCCGCATCGGCGAGTGGCAGGACTCGGTGGAGCACCAGGCCCGCGACCGCGGCCTCGACGTCCTGCGCCTCGGCGGCGCCGGGCGGCACTTCCACGACACGGTGGTGGCGTTCCTCCTGGAGCGCAAGCAGATGAAGCGGCGATAGCCGCGCCTGACCGGATCCGGCGCCGGGTTATCCTTCGGGAATCGGGTGACGCTTCGGTCGAGAGGGGCCATCCCGGCAAATCGAGACGACAACCGAGGGAGCAGCGCAGAATGTCCCTTTCCACCACTCTCCGACGCGCGAAGGCGCTGGCCGCCGCTCTGCTGGTTCCGGCCGGCGCGTTCGCGCAGGCCGAAGTCGAACCGGGCGGGCCGACCCCGGTGTCCCTCGCCGTCTCACCGGAAGAGATCACCCTGACCGCCGGCGAGGGCGCCCAAATCGACGCCACGGTGCTCGACGCCGACGGGAACGAGATGGAGGCCGACGTCCTCTATCTGCCGCTGTACGGTCAGTACTGGAACCTCGAGGAACGGACCTGGGGCTTCAACATCTTCACGGTGTCGGCCGACGGCCGAGTCTCGACCATGCGTCCGGGCCGGTTCGCGGTGATGGTGCGGGTGGCGCGCCCGGCGCCCGACCCGGCAGCGCCCGACCCGGGGGCGGAGACTCGTCTGCAGCGGCGCGTGCCCCTCACCATCCTGCCGCGGCCGGCGGCGTCGCTCACCGTGAGCGCCTCGGGGCCGTTCTACGCCGGCACCGAGGTGACCGTCGTCGCCGAAGCGCGGGACGAGAGGGGGGCCGTCGTCCCGGACACCGTGGTCGACTGGCGTTCATCGGACGGGTCGGTGGCCCTGCCGGTGGGTCGGCCGGCGGCCATCGATGGCGCCGCCCAAGGGGTGCTGGCGCTCGGCGCGCCGGGCAGGGTCACGGTCACCGCGACCGCCGGCGGCGCCACCGCCGAGATGCTCCTCGACGTGGCGCCGAACCCGGTGGCGCACATCGACCTGACCCCCGACCGGAGCGCGGTTCGGACCGGAGACGTGACGCGCCTGACGGCCACGGTGACCGACGTCGCCGGGCTGCGGCTCGACGACGTCCCGGTCGGGTTCAGCGTCTCGGCCGTCACCGACGACCTGAGCAGCGGCGGTCCGTCCTCGGGGCTGATCACGCGGGACGGCCGCTTCGTGGCGGAGCTGCCCGGGGTCTACACCGTCGTCGCCCGCAGCGGCCCGGTATCGGCCGCCACCGTCATCCGCGTCGTCGAGCGCGGCGTCCAGCGCCCCATCGAGCTGGTCGGGCACGCCCGGGTGCAGGACCGGGCCACCACCGACCTCTGGGTGTGGGAGGCCCCCGACGGGCGCGACTACGCGGTGACCGGCACCCACAACGCCGGCGGCCACGCCTACTTCTGGGACGTGACGGACCCGGCGAGCATCGATCTCGTGGACGTCGTCCGCGTGGACGCGCGCTCGGTGAACGACGTCAAGGTCTCGGAGGACGGCAGGACCGCGGTGCTCTCGCGCGAGGGCGCCTCCAACCGCCGGAACGGGCTGGTCCTGCTCGACGTGTCCGATCCCGCCGTCGGGGTGCGCAGGGTCGCCGAGTACGACGACCAGCTCACCGGCGGCGTCCACAACACCTTCATCCACGACGGATACGTGTACGCCCTCTCCGGCGCCCGGCGCTACGACATCATCGACATCGCGGACCGCTCGTCCCCCCGGCGGGTGGGGAGCTTCGCGCTCGACAACCCGGCGCGTTCCGTCCACGACGTCGTGGTGGTGGACGGCATCGCGTACTCCGCGAACTGGACGGACGGGGTGGCGGTGGTCGACGTGGGCGGCGGGGACAGAGGCGGCAGCCCGCGGGACCCGAAGCTCATCGGGCAGTTCCCGTTCCCGACCGGCTGGAACCACGCCGTCTATCCCTACCGGAGCGTCTCGACCGGCAAGTTCTACATCTTCGCGGGGGACGAGGCGGCGCGCAGCGGCCCGAACTACAGCCCGCGGGCGGCCGTCGGCACGGGCACCCCCGGCTACGAGAACGAGCCCCATCGCTGGCGCGGCTGGGTCCACATCCTGGAGTGGGACGAGCGCTTCGAGTCGCCGCCGCGCCTCGTCGGCCGCTACGAGGTGCCCGAGGCCGGAAGCCACAACATCTGGGTCGAGGACGACGTGATGTACGTGGGGTTCTACAACGGAGGCCTGCGGGTGGTCGACGTCTCGGGCGAGCTGCTCGGCAACCTCTACCGTCAGGGCCGCGAGATCGCCCGCTTCCTGCCGCTCGACCCCGCGGGCTTCGTTCCCAACGCCCCCCAGGTCTTCGGCGCCCAGCCGCACAAGGGGACGATCTTCTTCTCGGACATGAACTCCGGCCTCTGGGCCGTGCGCCTCGGCGAGCGGCCGGGCGAAGCGGCGAGGGACGAGCCGTAGCGCCTGCGGGCTTCGCGAACGCGAGAGGCGGGCGCCCGGGAGTCGACGTGCCAGGACCGCTACTCGTGGACGGCGGTCCTGCACCGCGAGCACGGCGGCGGCGTCCACGTGCACATCCCGACCGTCTCCGCTATCATGGGCTGTCCGGCCAGGACCAGGTCGGTCGTGCGGCGCAGCAGTCCGGTGCGCCATGGGCCATGACACGGAGGTTCAGATGACAGGTTCACTCTTCGGCCGCGCACTCTCGGTCGTCTTCGCCAGTCTGCTTCTCGCCTCGTCCGCGGCGGCACAGACGGTGCCCCAGCTCGATTCCGACGACGGGGCGGTCGTGCGGATCCTGCAGAGCAACAACGCGGGCACCATCCAGCACGTCATCGACCCCGAGCTGAACGAGGTCGTGGGGCTGATCAGAGGTTGTCCGAATCCGCACAACCTGACGATGCATCCCGACGCGCTCTACTACTACTGCGCGAACGAGCAGGACCATACGGTCGACGTGTTCGACACGAAGACGCTCGAGCTGGTCGAGCAGATCGAGCTGTCGCAGCGACCGAACAAGGTCGCGGTCAACAAGAAGCACCGGAAGATCTATGCGGGGATCGCGCGGCGGTCGATGAATCCACTCGGCCCCGGGGTCGAGGTCGATCCGAACCGGGTGTCGCCGGCGCTCGTCGATGTCATCGACATCGACACGCACGAGACCGTCAAGAGCATCGAGGTGCACTATCCGGTGCACAACGTCTTCGTGACCCCTGACGAACGGTGGGTCGTGGCCGGTCTCAGGGGTCCGGCCGGGCCGGACGATCCGACGATCCAGGTGATTGACCCCGAGACCGACACGGTGGCCTGGTCGCTCGGGCTGAGTGGATACGAGCAATACGGCCGGACGCACCACGAGGTGCGACCGATGGCCTTCGAGGCCAACGATGACGGGTCGACCAAACGGATCTTCGCGCAGGCGACCGGGATCAACGCCGTGTGGGTCATCGACTGGGAGAGCCGTGAGGTCGTCGACATGCTGTGGCCGCCCGAGCTGCCCTTGTGGGAGAAGAACGCCGACGGGATACAGACCGGTGACATGCACGGTCTCGAGGTGCTGGCGGATCGTTCCGCCGTGTGGGCCTCGAGCCGGCTCGACAGCCGCATCTACGGCTGGAGTCTGCCCGACCTCGAGTACATCGGCGGCGTCGAGGTGGGCCCGAGTGCCAACTGGATGACGTCGACACCCGACAGCAAGACCATGTATGTCGCGGTGTCCGGGTCCGACCAGACGCTGGCGGTCGATCTGGAGAAGCTCGAGGTGGTCGCCAGCATCACGACCGGCGCGCGGCCGGCGCGCATCAGCACCGTCATCCTGCCCCCCGACCGCGTGAATCCCAAGGGCACCAACATGCAGTCGTCACAGGAGTAGGCGTCATGATGACGAGAGTCGACCTGGAACCGATCCGCTGTCTGGCTGCCGTGGCGGCCTTGGCGCTGACGCCGGGCATCGTCGCGCCGGTCGCCGCCCAGACCCTGAGCACCGGCGAGTTGGAGACGTATCGCGGCACCGTCGAGAGCGTCTTCATGGAAGACCGCGGGGGCACGACTCGAGGCTATGCATCGTGCGTGATGTGTCACACGTGGCAGACGAGCGTGCGCTTCAGTCTGGAGACCCCGAGCTCCAATGCCGGCTGGAGCAGCGAGCAGTCGATGCGCAACTTCGACGTGGTGAGCCAGCTCATCAACACGGCCGACCCCGAGAGCAGCCGACTGCTCTTGAAGCCCCTGTCACCCGATGCGGGCGGACTGACTCACACCGGGGGGACCTACTGGACCTCCGCTGACGACCCGGAGTACGTTGCGCTGCTCGATTGGATTCGAAGCATGCCGGACGATGCCTTCGTCCCTCCGCCGGAGCCCGATATCGACTTCGAGTTCTTCCGCGCGTGCGTTCAGCCCGTCTTCGCGAATCCGCGCGAAGGGCAGCTCCGCTGCAGCAACTGCCATTCCGGAGGTCTCATCGGCTTCGCGCCGGCTCCCGGACGTGGCGACGAGTGGAGCGACGAAGAGGCCCAGCGAGCCTATCGGCTGATCACCCGCGTGATCACGCCGGGCAACCCCGAGCAGAGTCGGTTTCTGCTGAAGCCCCTTCATCCCGACGGCGGCGGCGCCTACACGCACAACGGTCCGCGACGCTGGCAGAGTCGTGACGACCCGGAGTGGCAGATGCTGGCCGAGTGGGTTCGCGGGGAGCGAACCGGACCCAGTTGTTCCTAGAGCCTGATGGCGGGGCCACCGGCGTGCGTCGGTGGCCCCCGCCGGTCTCGGCGTCGACACCCGCCTTTCCGTCTACTGCGGCAGCGCGAAGACGAAGATGTTGTTGCCGCTGCTCGGCCGCAGCTCCGGGGTCATCGCGCTCCAGTGCGAGGCGTTGCCGCCACTGTCGTAGTGGAGGGTGACTCTGGCGGCTCCGAAGAGGCAACCGATGCGGCCATCGTATCGGTGCGGCGAGGGGTCTTCCGTCGGTCCGCTGCGAGTCAGTCGGCTGAGGACTCTGCGCAGCGCTGCGGGGATATGCAATTGGGCGGAGGTGGAGATCGGTCTCGGTAAGGGGTGTCAGACGGTTCGGTCGATGGTCCCGCTGCGCTTGGCAGCCTCGCCGGAGACGTGGAGAGGCGTCAACCGGTATACACGATCAGCGATCCTGGATGCACGCGCAATGTCCCCCGCACAGAGCGCGTCCCGGACATCGTCGAGCTTGCAGGCGTCCTCCAGTCTCAGGTAGGGGGCCCAGCCGCCATCGGCTTCCACCAGCTCGACATCGACTTCCGCCATGAACTCGCCGCCTCGCACGAGTCTGGAGGTCGATCGGGTACTCATGATGGTCTCCTCAGCCACGTCTCGTCCCATCTCGCGGGGTCGGGCCTGTACGCCGTGACGACGACGGCCGGCGACTCCTGTCCGGCGGGAATACCCCAGACTACATGAATCGGTCGATTCGCTCCATCGCGTTGCAGGACGAGACAGCAGCGCCCTTTCGGGTAGTCCGGATAGTCCTCGACCACGAGAGCCCCCGCAACCCCGGCGACGACATCACGAACCCGCACGGCATCCGCCGCCAACTCTTCGAATCCATGAAGCGAGACTCGCACTTCGCCGCGTGCGACCAGCGCCCGGATCTGCTCGAGGGTGCTACTCACACGCTTCCGTCCGAGTGACCACGCACATGCAGCCGAAGAGGCGACTGTCCTACGGCGTCGGCAGCGCGAAGACGAAGATGTTGTTGCCGCTGCTCGGCCGCAGCTCCGGGGTCATCGCGCTCCAGCGCGAGGCGTTGCCGCCGGTGCCGGTGCCGGCGACCACGTACTGGCGGCCGTCGACCGCGTAGGTCACCGGGAACCCGCTGACCGGCGAGCCGAGGTTGATCTCCCACAGCACGTCGCCGGTCTCGTCGTCGAGGGCCTTGAAGCGGCCGTTGATGTCGCCGACGAAGACGAGGCCGCCCGCCGTCGCCGCCAGCGACATGGTGGCGGAGCGTTGCTCGTGGGTCCACGCGACGGCGCCGGTCTCGGCCGAGATGGCCCAGACGGCGCCGAGCTGGTCGGTGCCGGGGGCCAGCTCGTTCCGCATGCTGAGGCTGTAGAGCGACCGTCCCCCGTCGTCGAGGGGGGCCATGCGGGCGCAGGCGTTGCGGAGCGGCATGTACATGGTGTTGGTGCGCGGGCTGTAGGCGCCTGCCTCCCAGTCCTTGCCGCCCATCGCGGTGGGGCAGGTGAAGACCTCCTGACCGAAGCCGCGGAAGACCGCCTCGGGGTTCTCGGTCACCGCGCCGGTCGCGCCGTCGATGCGGCTCACCACGTTCTGGGCCACGGTGGGGGTGGCCCACAGGAACTCGCCGGTCGCGCGGTCGAGGGTGTACACGATGCCGGTCTTGCCGGGAATGCCGGTCATCACCCGGCGCTCCTGCCCGGGCTGCAGGCCCGGGTTGATCCAGCTCACGGCAGTCGGGTCGGGGCGGACGACGGTATCGACGAGGAGCCGCTCGAAGGGGTGGTCGAGGTCCCAGTGGTCGTTCAGGTGCTGGTAGTACCAGACGATCTCGCCGGTGTCGGCGTCGAGGGCCAGGGTCGAGTTGTGGTAGAGGTGGGTCAGGTCGGCGCCGCCCACCATGAACTTGGGCGCCGGCGAGGTCACCGAGGTGCCGATGTAGAGCAGGTTCAGCGCGGGGTCGAAGCTGGGGGCCATCCACGTGCCGACGTGCCGCCGGTCCTGGTCGGGCACGCCGCCCCACGTCTCGTCGCCGGGCTCGCCGGGGGCGGGGGTGGTGCGGCGCCGCCACAGCTCCTCGCCCGTAAGCGCGTCGTGGGCGGTGATGACGCAGGCCTCGGGGCCCGCCGCCGGCATGCAGCTCCGGCCCGAGATGACCTTGCCGTTGGCGATGATGGGCCCCGTGCTCTGGTTCGCGGGATGGGTCCGGTAGTCGAGGACCCGCGTCTCCCACGCCAGCTCCCCCGTCTGCGCGTCGAGGGCGAAGACGTACTCGTCGACGCTCGTGTCGATGATGAGGTTCTCGTAGATGGCGAGGTTCCGGTTGGTCGTGCAGACGCCGGGCATGATGCGCTCGCACGCGTCGTCGGGGAGGTCGCGGCGGTACTCCCAGAGCAGGTCCCCCGTGGCGGCGTCGATGGCCTGGACGACGTCGCTGGGGTTCGGCATGTAGAGGACGCCGTCGTAGACGAGCGGGGTGCCCTGTTGGCGGCCGCCGGGGCTGAGGGCGCGCGACCACACCATCCGCAGATCGCCCACGTTGTCCCGGTCGATCTGGTCGAGGGGACTGTAGCCCCAGCCGTCGAGGGTGCGGCGCCACATCAGCCAGTCGTCGGGCGCCGGCGCCTGCAGCATCTCGTCGGTTACCGGAACGAACTCGGACGGGGCCTGCGCGATGGCGGCGGGCGCGGAGGCGAAGGTGGCCGCGAGGACGAATCCGAGGAGCAGGCGGCCTCGGCCGACGTTCTCACGGCGGACTCCCCATCCCGCGGCACGCGCTGTCATCTTCATCGGTTCTCTCCCCGGAATGCGCGGCGAACGCCGCCGCCGGCCGCTGCCCGCAGAAACTGAGGCGGCCAGCCTACCGCATGTCATCGGGCGGTTCAACGAACCGGCTCCGTGGAGCCGCCGCCCCCGCTCCGCGCCCGCGGTTCGCCCGTGCGGGCGCCCGGCGGCATCGCCCCGGCTGGCGTATGATGGGGAAACTGCCGCTTCACCGTCGGCGGCGAGTCGGCCGGGACGGTGGTGGCGCGGCGGCCCTTCGGCGGCTCGCGGGCATCGGGCGCCAACGCGCGTCGAGCCGGGTACGACACATGACGACACCCGAAGCCACCCTCGCCCGCTCTCCGTCGTCCCCGGGACCTCCGACGCCGGCGGCGCCGACCCGCGACGGCGGCGGCGCCGGTCCCGTCGGGGCTGTGCCCGACTCGCCGGCCCCGGTCGCCGACGAGTTCCCGGGCTGCGTGGCGGTGCACATCTCCCGCGACGAGATCTACGACTACGAGGGCCGCATCGAGGTCTGGGACGCCGCCACCGAGACCGCCATGGTGGTGTGCGAGCCGGCCAGCATCTACCACGAGCACCCGTCGCAGCGCCTCGCCCAGATGACGGCCCTGATCGTGCTGACGCGGGGCTCGCCCATCGAAGTGTTCGGCTCGGCCGACATCCTGCTGCGGGACGGGCACGGCAAGCCGCGGCGCATCATGGAGGCGGATCAGTCCGTCTACCTGAACCCGGAACGGGACCGCCCCCCCGGCCCCTCGATGGTGGTGGGCGACGACGTGCTGCCGGACGTGGTGGTCGAGGTCGATCACACCACCGACGCGCGGCGCCGCAAGCTCGCGCTGTACGAGTCGTGGGGCCTGCCCGAGGTGTGGGTGGAGGTGCCGGACGCGCGCGCGCCGAGCCGGGCCGCGAGCCGCAAGCCGGGCGTGACGATTCACGTCCTGCACCCCGGCGGCTACCGCCCGTCGCCCGAGAGCCGGGCGTTCCCGAGCTGGACGGCGGCGGAGATTCACCGGGCGATGAACGAGCCGACGTTGTCGGTCGAGACGATGGCGGTCCTGGAACGGGTCGGCCGGGCGCTGCGCGAACGGGACGGCGCCGGCGCGCGCGACGCTCCCCTGCTGCAACGGGCGCGCGCCGCGGGCCGGGCGGACGGCCGGACCGAAGGACGGGCGGAAGGCCGTGCCGAGCAGCGGGCGCTGCTGCGCCGCCAGGCGGCGCGGCGGTTCGGCGCGCGCACCACCGAAGGGCTGGCCGAACTGCTCGCCGGCATCGACGATCCCGCCCACCTGGCCGAAGTGGGCGACTGGATCGTCGTCTGCGCCACCGGCGCCGAACTGCTCGACCGGTGTTCGCGTCCGCGCGAGCCGCGTGCATGAGGACGGACGGCACTTGATGCGGCGCACGCTCTCTCCATCAGCGTCCCAAGCGCCTGCCTCAATCGCCCAGACCACCCGACGAGTCGACGCGTTCAGAAGACCCATGACCCTGGCCATGCTCCGAACCGGTGCTCCGTGGGCGATCCGGCTTGCGCTGGCCGCCGCGCCGATGGCGGCGTCCGCCGCGCAGCCCGATGCCCGCGGAATCGCCGTCGGCGAGACCGAGGACGGCGGAGCGGCAACCCGCGGAGCGGCGGACGGCGGAGCGGGGGCCTTGGCCGACGCGACCGCGGTCGACGCGCTGCGGTGCTGGCGGCGGGTGGACCGGAACGCGGTCTACGTCGGCGAACGGTTCACGATGACGGTGACGTGCCGGACGGTGGAGACCGAGGCGGCGCGGACGCGGCTCGACGAGGCCGCGCTCGAGCCCGCCACCATCGACGCGACCCCCTTCGAGGTGCTCTCCGGCGAGCGCTTCGACGACATTCCGACCGGGCCCTACCGCTTCTCGCAGCACGACTACACGCTGCGCCTGATCGCCGAGAGCGGCTTCGGCAACGACGTGGAGCTCCCCGCCCTGGAGCTGCCGTACCGGATCGAGCGGCGGGTGGGCGACGGCCCGGCCCTCGCGGGACGCGAGCTGACCTACATCCTGCCGGCCGAATCGGTCCGGCTCCTGTCGCTGGTCCCCGACGCCGTGGACGACATCCGCGACCTGCCGCCGGCCGGCTTCGGGGCCGCGCAGGCGGGCGAGCTGCGGGCCAACGTGCTGGGGCTGTTGTCGGCGCTCCTCGGGGTCGCCGCCCTCGGCCTCGTCGCGCTCGGTGCGCTGCGCGTCGTGCGCGACCGCCGGGGCGTGGCGGCGGTGACGGAGAAGCGCCTGTCGCCCGCCCTCGCCGCCCGCCGCGCGCTCGAGGAGCTGGTCCGGGTGCGCGGGGCCGCGGCCGGCACCGGCTGGACGCGCGACGCGGCGGGGCGCGCCCTCGCCGCCCTGCGCGTCGCGAGCGCGGTGGCGCTGGGGCGGCCCGTCACCCAGTCGCCGATGGCCGCCGGCGAGGCGCCGCGGGACGGGCAGTTGCGGGTGCGCCACGGGCTGCTCGGCCGCCGCACCGCGGCCCTCTCGTCGAGCGTCACCGCCGCCGACTGGCGCGCGCCCCACCGGGACGACGGGACCGAACCACTGCCCGGCGACACCGGACCTCTCGCCGGCCCGACCGTACAAGGGGCCGCCGCGGCCGGTCGTCTCGCCGGCGAGTCGACGGCGACCGACCTCCAGCGGGCGATGACCCTGCTCACGGCGTTCCGCTACGCGCGCAGCAACGGGACGGTAGACACCGACGCAGAACCCGACGCGCTCACGCGAGCTCTCGACGCCGGCATCGGCCAGGTCGCGAGGCTCCGCTGGCGAGCGCTCGCGCCGGTGCGGCACTTCGATCGTTGGGCCGACGCCGTCCGCCGAACCTGGCCGTCCCCGGCGAGGCCACCCGTTGCACCGCGCCCGGAGAGCACCGCCGAACCGCCGACGCGCCCGCCCGACGAGGCGTGAGGAAGCCACATGTCGGGCGCAGGCAGCCGACGAAGGACGCAAGGCGCGATGCATCGCGGTTCGAATGCGACGGGGACTCTCGCTCGGGCGGCTGGCCCCAACTGACGAGGCAAGCGCCGTGGAGACGCTGACCACCATCCTCGATCGCCTGCGACTCACCTTGGCGGAGCTGGGCGGGATGTCCCTGTCCACCCTGCCCCTGCCGCGGCGCGACGAGACGGTGATCGCCCTGGGGGTGCTGGCCCTCCTCGCGCTGGCGGGGCTGCTCGCCCGCGCCGTGATGCGGGCGCGGGCCGGCCGCAGCCACCTCGTGCTGCCGACGCTGCTCCCCGCCGCCATCACCCGCCGCTCGGCCCTCGCGCCGCTCCGCCACGCGCCGTTCGTGCTGGTCCTGGCCGGCCTGCCGTTCTTCGCGGTCGCCCTCGCCGACCCCCACACCGCGCTGGTCCAGGAGCGCGCGACGTATCCGGGACACCGCATCGCCATCCTCATCGACGCCTCGCTCAGCATGGACAGCTCGTTCGCCACCGACCAGCTCGGCTGGGGCAACACGTTCCTCGCCAACGCCGCCGCCGCCGAGTACTTCGTGCGGCGGCGCATGGAGGGGTCGCACCGCGACCTCGTGTCGCTGGTGCAGTTCGGGGGCGAGGCCTACGTCGTCACCCCGTTCACCAACGACTACGAGAACGTGCTGCTGAGCCTCGGCCTCATCGGCACCCCCGAGGAGTACGACCGCTTCCCCGACCACGGGACGCTGATCATGCGTGCGATCAGCCGCGGCGTGCAGCTCTTCCGCACGTTCGACTTCCTCCGGGCGCAGGGCAACCTGATGGTGGTGTTCAGCGACGGGCAGGACACCCACGCGGTCTACGAGGGGCAGTCGCTCGACGACATCCTGCAGGAGGCGGCGGACAACTCCATACCGGTCTACTTCATCCGGACCGCCTACGACCAGGGGCTCGGCGACGTCCTGCCCGACATCACCTGGAAGCTGGCCGTCGAGAAGACCGGGGGCCGCTTCTACCCCGCCGCCGACGAGGCCGCGATCCTGCAGGCGGTGCACGAGATAGACGAGCTGTCGGCGGGCGAGATCGAGGTCACGCAGTACGTGGCCCACCAGCCCCGCTTCCCGCCGTTCGCGCTCGCAGCGGCGGGCCTGTGGAGCCTGGCCCTGGTCCTGGGGCTCGGCGTGAAGCCGTTCAGGAGGTTCCCGTAAGGCGCCCGGCATGGTCGCCGTCACCGCCGCGGCCCGGCGTGAGGCCGTTCAGGAGGTTCCCGTGAGGCGCCCGGCATGGCCGCCGTCACCGCCGCGGCCCGGCGTGAAGCCGTTCAGGAGGTTCCCGTGAAGACCGCGCTGCGCTACCTCGTGCCCGCCCTGCTCCTCGCCGCCGCGGCCCTCGCGCTGCTCGCGGGCAGCCGGCTCGAGCGGCGGCTCGCAGCGGCCGACCGCGCCCTCGCCACCCTCGATCTGGCCGGCGCGGCGGCGGGGTACGACGGGGTCGCGGCGTCGCTGGCGACGACCGCGCACATTCCCGGGCTGCTGGGCGGATTCCGCGACACGGTGGCGGTGAAGCAGGCCGCGGTGCGGTACTGGCGCGGCGACTACCTCCCCATCGTCACCTTCTACGACTCGCCCGACAGCCCGAGCATCGCGGGCAACGTCGACCTCCAACTGCTCGTCGCCAACGCGCGCTACCGCGCCGGCCAGCGCCCGGACGCGAGCCGCGACATGGCCCTGGGCGCACTCGACCGGGCCATCGGCGTCTACCGGCGCGTGATCGAGGCCAACCAGGGGCATCCCGACGCCGCGTTCAACTACGAGCTGATGGTGCGCCTGCGCGCCCGCATCGCGGCCGGGGACCCGGTGCCGGACGTGCGGCCGCCGAGCGTGCCGGGCAACGAAGGGACGGAGCCCGAGGAAGCGGACATGGAGGACATCCAGATCTACGTGCCGCGCGACCGCTTCGTCGAGCCGGAGGAGACCGAGGATCCGACCATCGGCGAGAGCGCGCCCATCCGCCGGCGCGGCTGAGCCGCGGTTGGCGAGAGTCCCGCTGCATTCGAGCGGCGGTGAACGAGTCGGCGGCGACCGGTGCCCCGGCTGCATCGCCGGCAGGAAGACACCGTGGCGAACTTCGTCGACGTGACACGGGAATGAGGCGACACGAGGACCGGCCGTGATCCCCACGCAGCTTCCCGCGCTTCAGTTCCAGGAACCGCTGTACCTGTGGCTGCTGGCGCTGCCGGCGGCCCTGGGCGCGCTTTGGCTGTGGCAGCTCGCGCGGCGGCGGCGCGACGCCCGCGCGGCGCGGCGGGGGCGGACGACGCCGGTCCCGGAGCGGTTCGCCCTCGCCGGCGGGCTCTCGTTCTGGCTCTGCCTGCTGCTCGCGGTCGCGGCCCTGACGCTCGCCCTCGCGCGCCCCCAGGCGCTGGTCCCCGTCACCCGGAGCGCCGGCGCCGACTTCATCATCCTGCAGGACGGCTCGACGTCGATGCGGGTCTCCGACGTGGCGCCCGACCGGTGGCAACGGTCGGTGGCGTGGATCCGGACGTTCAGCGAGCTCCTCGGCTGGCAGGACCAGCGCGTCGCCCTCGCCCTCTTCGCCCACCGCGCGGCCCCGCAGGTCCGGCTGACCCGCGATCCCAACGCCCTGTTCTTCTTCCTCGACCACCTCGGCGACGAGCCGCCGTTCCGCCTGGAGGACGACACGAGCTGGGACACCAACATCGAGGAGGGCATCTACTGGGGCGTGCAGATGTTCGAGCGCGACGCCCAGCTCCACGGCGAGCGCCTCAGCGCCAAGGCGTTCATCGTGCTGTCCGACGGCCAGGCCTGGAGCGGCGAGGTGGAGGACGCCCTGCAGCTCGCCCGCGACCGCGGCATCCGGGTTTATGCGGTCGGGATCGGGACCACCGCCGGCGGGCTCATCCCCCAGCTTCCCGCCGGCCCCTACGACGCCCCCGAGGCCCCCATCCACTCGGCCCTCGACCGGCAGTCGCTGCGCGCCATCGCCGAGGCCGGCGACGGCGCCTACTTCGAGCTCGGCGTCGACACCGGGCAGGACATCGCGCTTCGGATCCTCGGCGACGTCGAGCGCCGCGCCCAGGCGACGCACCGCGAGGAGACGTTCACCGAGCTCTATTGGTACCTGCTCGCGGCCGCGGCGGGGCTCGTCGGCCTCGGCACCCTGCTCGTCAGGGAGCAGGCCCAGCTCTGGTGGCAGCTCGCGACGGCCGCCGCGCTGGCGGTGCTGCTGCTGCGAACCTGAACGGTAGAACAGACCTCCGTCCCCAGCCCTCCCCGGCATCGCTCCCGGCCCGTCCTTCTCCCGGCTGGCGGCCGACGCGAGGGGGAGCCGATGCCCCATCCGTGGCAGCCCGGATGCAAGACGACGACAGCGAACAGGACGCCGTTCAGGAAGAACCGGGTGTCGCCGGACCGAGTTGCCGCCGAGGCGCCGGCCCGGGCCGCCGATGCCCGGCGGAACCGGCGGTAACCCCGCCGCGGACGCGTCAGCCGGCCGCGGGCGTCCGCGGGCCCGGCGGACCTCGCCGCACGCGGCGGTACAGCGCCATCCCCGCCCCACCGAACAGCGCCCGGTCGAACGCCTTGAGGGCGGGCTTGAGCCCGAGCGCGCGCGCTTGGCGCATGAGTCCGAGGAGGGTCGTCTCTTGCAGCCGCCGGCCCGATGCGTCCCCGCCGGCGTCCCGCACATGGAGGCTCTTGCGCACGATGGGGCAGGACTGCGAGCCCAGGCAGTACGCGTGGAACTCGCCCCGCGCGATGTGGCGGCGGATGTCCTGGAGGATCGGGGCGTTCCAGGTCTCGCGGTACTCCCCCATCGGGGCGAGGGGGCGGTCGCCATAGCAGCAGGGCATGACGCCGCGGCGCAGGACGTAGAGGCTCTTCCACGGCTCGAGGCAGGCGGGAACACCGTCCTCGCCGAGCGTGCCGTCGTCGTCCCGCGCCGCCGCGGCGGCGTCGCTCGCGAGCGGTCGGGGCGGCTCGGGCTCGCCACCGGGTCGACTCTCGGCGTCCGGGCGCTCCGCGCGGGCCGGCACGGGCACGGGCTCGGCCTCGCCCTCGGACCGTTGCACGGAGCTCTGGGGCTCCATACGAGCCGGCGCCGGGTCGGGCTCGGGCTCGGACCGTTGCTCGGAGTCCGGGGAATCCGCACGGGCCGGCGCCGGTTCGGGTTCGGGCTCGCCCTCGGACCGACGCTCGGGGTCCGGGCGCTCCGCGCGGGCCGGCGAGGCGTCGGCCGGCGGCCCGTCGGCCTCGGCCAGCGCCTCGTCGAACGCCCGCCGGTAGATCGGCTCCATCTCGCCGCCGAAGTCGAGCTGGTTCGAGAAGGGCACGCCGCGACGCCGGCACCGGGCGGCGGCGCGGGCGCTGAGCCGCACCAGCGTGTCGAAGTCGAGCCGCTCCCGGCTGTAGACGAAGTGGTGGCCGGCGCGGGTCCAGTCGAGCTCGTCGCCGATCTCGTTCAGCGGCCGCAGCACGAACCGGTCGGCGTCGAGGTCGGCGCACAGGTCCACGAACCCGTCCAGCTCGTGCATGTTCACCCGCATCGGCATGAAGACGAGGTGGATGCGCGGCAGGCCGCCCCGCCCGCCCTTGGCCGCGATGAGGCGGCGCAGGTTGGCGAGGATGCGGTCGAAGGTGTCGTTGCGCAGCTTGGCGTAGGTCGCGGCGGTGGCCGCGTCGAGCGAGACGTACAGCTCGATGCGGCGGCCGAGCAGCCGGCCGATGTTCCGGTCGGTGAGGATCTGACCGTTGGTGGTCATCTCCACCAGCTTGTTGCCGTCGCCGAACGCGTCGAGGAGGGCGTCGAAGTCCTTCATCATGAACGGCTCGCCGATGGAGCAGTTCACGAGCGACGCCGCGTTCTCGAAGAAGGGTCCGTAGTCGCCGAGCGTGTCGAGGTTGAACGGCGCCTCGACGTCGTCCTTCTCCAGCGCCTTGGCGAAGTCCCAGTCGCAGTAGACGCACGGCGGCTTGACGTTGCAGACGCCGTACATGTCGATGCCGAGGTTGGTGGGGGTGGACTCCAGCTCGGCGCGGCCCTCGAGGCCCTCGCGGGTGTTGAGGACCGCGTTGCGCAACTGCCCCGCCACCGTCCGGTGGCGCGCCGCGTCGCGGTGGGTGCGGGGGGCGGCGACGCGGACCGCGAGCTGGCGGTCGTCGCCGGGGCGCGCCGAGGGCGGAAGCTGGCGGTCGGCCCACAGGGTGATGGCGCCGCACCCCGCCGGCACCGGGACCGAGACCGTCCACCAGCCGTGGGGAAGCTCGAACGCCTCCGCCAAGCCGCCGGCCTCGACGGTCAGGCGCTGCCGAAGGTCATGGAACCCGCCCCAGACCCGAAGCTCGGCGAAGCCGGGCTCGGCGCGCGGCTCGAACTCGATGCGACCCCGCAGGCCCATCCACCGAAAGCGCTCGAGGTCGTCGTTCTCCAGCCCGTAGAAGCCGGCGGCGTAGCGCGCGTCGGCGGCGGTGCGGTCGAACCCGCTCGGCGCCGGCCGCGCCGGGTCGTTCAGGACGGCCGGCATCGTGCCCTGCACGCTCTGCACCTCACGATTCTACCGACATGGGCAATCGCGTCGCGGAGGAGACGGCCCGCCATGCGTCATGTCGCGCCGGGGGGCGATTCGCGACGACAGAGTCGATCCGGGCGCTCTCAGTGCGCGCCCGCCGCCGGCTCGAGCCCCGACTCCGCGATCGTCGGGGCCGCCGCCTCGGAGGCCAGGAACTCGATGAGCTGCTGCGCGCCGGCCGGATTGGCCGCGTCGGTCGTGATTCCCGCCGAGAACGTCGTGACCCGCTGGTACTCGGCGGGGATGGGCCCGGCATAGGCCGCGCCCTTGATGGAGAGTATCTCGCTGACCTGCTGGAAGCCGATCTCGACCTCGCCGCGCGCCACCACCGCCGCCACCCGCTCGCTGACGATGCGTCGGCTCCTGGGCGCCAGCTCCTCGGCCACCCCGAGCCGGGGGAACAGCTCCGCGGACACGTAGGTCCCGCTGACGCTCGCCGAGTAGCCGATGGACTCGGCCGCCAGCAGGGTCTCGACGAACGCCTCGGGGGTGCTGATGTCCGGCAGGGGGACCCCTTCGCGCACCGCCAGCCCGATCGACGAGGTGGCGAGGTCGACCCGCGTGTCGGGCCGGACCAGGCCCCGCTCGGCGAGCCCGTCCAGGCCCGCCTGCGACATGACGAGGACATCGAAGCGCTCCCCGCGCTCGAGCCTCGCCGGGATCGAGTCGGGCGCCCCGCCCGTCGACGCCCCGTACGCGGTCGCCAGGCGGATGCCCGTCTCGGCCTCGAATAGCGGCGCCAGCACATCGTAGGCGGCGGCGAGGCCGCCGGACGTCACCACCGCGACCTCCCCGGACGCCGCCGCCGCGCCCGCCGCCGGCTGGTCGCCGGACGGCGGCGCGCAGGCCGCGATGGATGCCGCCAGGACCAGGAGGAACGTGACGATCGGGCGTCTGAGCATGCTCTGCGTCTCCGGGGCGCGAGACCGCCGGCCCCCGCCGATGGTAACAGGAAGTCGAGGGACCGGCGACGGCCGGCTGCGGCCCTGCTCTCGCCGGCTCTGCGGTACGGAATCGACTACCGCGGTGCCGTGGGGGCCCTGGCGCAACCGGCGACGAGCGAGGTGCCATTAGTGACAGAGTCTCGACGGCAGTCTTGGGGGAGAAAGCGGGGCGGCGACCCCGTGGGATGCACGACAAGAAGGTGAGACGCCGCCGAGCCCGACACCCGAATCGCCGGCCTGACCGAGGGTCGGGGCGGTCATCTCACGGACCTGTCGTGCACCCGACCCGGTGGGGCAGCTTGACGTTTTACTACAACTGTAGTAAAAAGACTACAAACGTTATGAAGAAGAAGAGCAATCCCCGGCGACCGCTCTCCCGCACCGAGTGGACGATCATGCAGATTTGCTGGCGGCTCGGCCGCGCGACGGCGCGGCAGGTCCACGAAGCCTCGGACAGGACGCGGGACTACCGCACCGTCAAGACCCTCCTCGACCGCATGGCCGCCAAGGGCTTCCTGCGCATCGAGAAGCTGGGCCGGTTGAGCCTGTTCGTCCCCGCCGTCGCCCGAAGCCGCGCGCTGTCGGAGGTCGTCACGACATTCGTCGACGACGTTCTCGAGCGGTCCGTGGCCCCCCTCTACCTGCACCTCGCGGAACGTGACGACCTGACTCCGGAGGAGATCGCGTTCTTCCGGCGGCAACTGGAGAGGGAGAAGGAGGAGGAGCCATGATCGAGGACCTCGCCCGACACTGGCTCGCCGCCATGCTCGGCGTGAGCATCCAGTTCACGGTGCTGGCCGTCATCGCGGGCGCCGCTCTCCTCGTGTCCCGCACCCTGTCCCCAAGGGTCCGGCATGCCATCTGGCTGCTCGTCCTGCTTCGGTTGACTATCCCCGTCGGCCTCTCGTCGCCGTTCGGGGCGGTGCCGGCGTCTCTCGTCGAGTCGCGATGGACGAGCGCGCCGCCGGAGGAAGCCTCGCTCGCGAACGGGTTCCTCGAGTCGTCCACCGTCGCGAGCCCCGAGTCGGCTTCGCACGCCGGGTCCGGCGACAGGGCCGCTTGGACACAGGGGGCGAACTCCGCGACCTCGCCCACCGTCGTGCTCTTCCTCGCCTGGGGCGCCGGGGTTCTCGTGCTCGCGTCCGCGCACCTCGTGCGGGCCGCGCGGCGGCGCGTGCGAACACGCGACGCCATGGGCCTGCCGCCCCGGCTCGCAAAGCGGGTCGACCAGCTCCGGCGCGAGCTCGGCCTGCGCCGGCCCGTGGACGCGCGGATGGTCCCGGACGCCGCCGTCGCCGGACCCGTGGTCCAGGGATTCGTGAAGCCGCGCGTTCTGCTGCCGGCCCGGCTGGTGCGCTCCCGGCAAGGTGGAGAGCTCGATCTGCTGCCGGCCCGGCGGGTTCGATCGCGACAGGGCGGCGAACTCGATCCGATCCTCCTCCACGAACTCATCCATCTCCGACGCCGGGACCCCGCGGTGCGCGCACTCGGCAACCTGCTGCAGATCGTCTATTTCTTCCATCCCCTCGTCTGGTGGGTCGGCCGGCATCTCGCCACCGAGCGGGAACGGGCGTGCGACGACGCCGTGGTTCGCCGGCTTCCGGGAGGCAAGCGGACATACATCGACTGCCTGCTCCGGCTGGTCGAGGAACGCTCGCCGGCGTACGACACACCCGGACTGGGCATGCTGCCCGGCCGGCGGCCGCTGGCCCTGCGCCTCAAGCGCATGCTGCGCCGCCGGTACGAACCGGAGCCGGCCACTGGCGTCCTCTCCCTGGCCACGCTGGTCCTCGGCGTCGGCCTCGGGCTGGCGCTCTCGACGGAAGCACGTCCGCCCCGTGCGGCTCAGCCTGAGCAAACTCCCCGGATTCTGACGGGTACCTCCTGGCGCGACGCTTTCCTCGCAGACTCGGTCGAAGAGATCGACGGCGCCGAACGGGTCAACGTAGGCGGCGACTTCACGATCGGCCGTGCGCTGACGCCGCTGACGCCCGACCTGCCGGCGACGGCGGCCGGGAATCCGGACCTGTTCGACCGTCTCGACGAGCTCGGCTCTCTGACGGCGACGCTCATCGTGGATCGGGCCGGCAGAGTACGCCGCGTCCGCTTCGGGGACGACATCGACGACGATCTGCGCAGGCCCTTTCTGGACGTGCTCGAGAACGCGCGCTTCGAGCCGACGACCCACGTCGAGCGCGGGGCAGTGATCGTCGAGGTGAAGGTCGACTACCACATCAACCTCACTCTGCCGCGGCAGTCGCTCTACGACCCGGGCGAGACGCTGGCAGGCGACGAGGTGGGCGACGTGCTTCCCGCCCCCGGGCGGGAGAGGAAACCGCGGTTCGCGGCGATCCTGGCGAAGGGCGAGGCGCCGGCGCTGGACGTGGGCGACGGGGAGCTGCTGCTGTCCTTCCTGCTGTCCGTCGACGGCGCGGGCAACGTCGAGTCGGTCACCCCGTTTCGCGATCCCCGCAGGAATCTACTCGGGCAACCGGACTCGACAGAGGAATCGGAGGCACTCGTGCCCTACCTGGAGACGTTCCGCTTCGAGCCGATCCTCCGTCGCGGCGCACCGGTCGCAGGCACCCTGATGGTCGACCTCCGCGTCTCCTGGCGAGGCGTGGAGGTCGCGACGCGGCGGGTCGACGAGAAGGAGCTGGAACGCCGTCTGGCGGAGATCTACGGACTACCCGAGGGGCAGAATCTCGACCTCCTGCCGCCGCCCCATCCGCCCGAGCGCGGCGTGCTGTACCGCACCGGCAGCCCGGTGCAGGCCCGGGCGGTTCCGTGGGGGGCCGACATGATGACCATCGTGTGGACGGCCGGCGGCCCGAGCCTGCGCGGAGCCTGCTTCGGCTGCGGGGACCTGCTCGCGGTGGTCGACGCTCTCGGGGTCGTTCGTGCGTCCGTTCGTTTCGAGGGCGGCGCCCGGAACGTCCCGATCGACGCCGACATCGTGATGCGCGAGGGCGCTTCCCGGACAGCGCTCCTCGACGATCTCCCGCGCGTGCTGGAGGAACGGTTCGATCTGAACCTGGACTTTCGAATCGCCACCGAGCCGGCCCCGACGCTGGTTCTCAGAGGCGCCGTCGGCGAATTGCCGGCGGACGACGAGCTCGGCGGCCAGCGCGTGCTGCACGTGTTCACGGACGGCCAGGACGAACGTGGACCGGGCGGCAGAGGCACACTTGGCAACGTCGGAGAGCTGGCCGAGCTGATGTCGAGGCATCTCCTGATGCCCGTGGTGAACGAGACGTCGGGCCCGGTCGCGCAGCCCTTCCGCGCGGTCCTCCACGGGTCGGCGTTCGGGACCCGGCGCCTGGACCTCCTGACTCGGAACCTGGAGTCGCAGACCGATCTCGACATCGTCGTCGAGGATCGCCCCAACGAGATCCTGGTCGTTTCCCCGGAACCACGGTAGATCGAAGAAGAGGGCATCTGGCGGCGGGCGGGCGGCGCTACGCCCCGCGTCGGCGTAGTCGCTCCGGCACCCCCGGGGGGCGGCCCACTCTACCCAGCTAAATCCCTGCTACACTCGTGTTCGGTAGAAAGTCACGCCCATGAACCTGACCGTCACGGTCGACGAGGAGATCCTCCAGCGCGCCCGGATTCGCGCAATTGAGGAAGACACGTCCGTCAACGCGGTGGTTCGGCGATATCTGGAGTCGTACGCCGGCGTGGAGCACCGCCGCCGAGAGGCGATCGACCGCCTGCTGCACCTGTCGACGACTGCGAACGCCGCAAGAGGCTCGGCGAGATGGACACACGACGAGCTGCATGACCGCTGAACCCTGGTTCGTCGACACGAACGTGTTCGTCTGTTCGACCCCGACTCCCCAGACACGCGGGCGCAGCCGTTCTCCTTACGGAGCACCTGCAGCACGGTCAGGCGTTCGCGCAGCTTCGCGTCGTCAATCCCTTCGCCGACGACGCGCTGCCGAAGAGGTGAAGTCCTTTGCTTGCCGCACCAAGTGAATCAGCAGACCGCGAGGTTCACCCGTCGCGTGACCTTCCATGCGCATGCCGCATGGCCTTCCCGCTCCTGATCGCGGTCGCGCTGGTCGTGACAGGACACCTCGTCCACGCACAGGAATGGCCCGGATGGCGCGGCCCGCAACGCGACGGGACCGTGCCGGCCGCGCAGGCCCCGGCGAGCTGGCCCGAGTCGTTCACCCCTTCCTGGCGCGTCGAGGTAGGCGAGGGCTACTCGTCGCCCGTGGTCTCCGGGGGCCGGGTCTTCGTCCACGGTCGGCGCGGCGACCTCGAGGTCGTGACCGCGTTCGATCTCGGAAGCGGCGCGAGGCTGTGGCGGCACGACTACCCGGCGCGCTTCGTGCAGAACACCATCGTCCCCACCGCCCTGCCCGGTCCGTTCGCGACGCCGGCCGTCGACGGCGGGCGCGTGTTCACCCTGGGCGCCGGCGGCATCCTGTCGAGCTGGGACGCGGCGTCAGGCGACCTGCTGTGGCGGAACGACTATTCCGAGTCGGTGCAGGTGACGGGCCTGTTCTGCGGCACCGCGGCCTCGCCCCTCGTCGACGCCGGCCGGCTGATCGTGCAGGTCGGCAGCGATCCGGGCGGCGGCCGCGTGCTCGCCCTCGACCCCGCGACCGGCGCCGAGATCTGGGCGTGGCGCGGGGTGGGTCCGGGGTACGCGTCGCCGACCCTGATCGAGGTCGACGGTTACCGCCAGCTCGTCACCCTGACCGAGTCGTCGGTCGTCGGGCTCGACCCCGCCCACGGGACCCTGCTCTGGAGCACGCCGTTCACCGACGAGTGGAACGAGAACATCATGACCCCCGTCTGGACCGGCGCCCACCTCGTGGTCTCCGGCCCCCGCCAGGGGACGCACGCATTCACCATCCGCCGTCACGGGGACGCCTGGCAGGCCGCGCCGGCCTGGAGCAACCCGCGCGTGACGATGTACATGACCTCCCCGGTGCTCGCCGACGGCATCGTCTACGGGCACTCGACGGCCCGCGCCGGCCAGTTCGTGGCCCTCGACGCGGCGACGGGGACCGTCCGATGGTCGAGCGAGGGCCGCGAGGGCGAGTACGCGGCGGCGCTGCTGGCGGGAGACGACCTCCTCCTGCTGACCGGCGACGCCGAGCTCCTGGTGGCGGAGCCGAGCCCCGCCGGGTTCGCCGTCGCCTACCACTACGAGATCGCGGACGGCGCTACCTGGACGGTGCCGGTCCCCCTGCCCGACGGCCTGCTCGTCCGCGACGCCACCGGCCTCGCCCGGCTCGTGGCGGCGGACTGATTCCCGAGCGTCCGATCGCCGCTCGGCGAACGCCCCCCCTACTCCGTGGCGCAGGCTCGCGACATCTCGCTCAACGGCGGAAACCCGCGCTCGACAACACGGCGCAAGCTCCGGCGCCGCCGTGCGGCTCGATCGCGCCTTGCAACACGTCAGGGCCGACCGGTACTCTTTTGGCCGGCTACCGTTGCGTTCCCGCGCCACGCTCGCGGAGGCCTCGGTCGAGCCGAGGAATCGACGCCATGGCGAAGATCGAAGGAATCCGCATAGCGAACTACCGGGTGTTGAAGAACTTGACGCTCGGCAAGCTGTGGAATACGCAGCAGGTCCGGCCCTTGACCCCGATGTCCGTCGTGATCGGGAAGAACGGGGTCGGCAAGAGCTCGCTCTTCGACGCCTTCGGCTTCCTCGCCGACTGCCTCAAGCTGGGCGTGGAGGAGGCGTGCGACGCGCGGGGGCGGGGTGGATTCAATCGGATTCGGTCGCAGGGCAGCAATTCGGCCATTCGATTCGAGCTCTACTACAGACAGAGGGCGGGAGCGCGCCCCATCACGTATGAGCTGGAGATCGACGGGGACGATTCCGGACGCCCGTACGTCTCACGCGAGCGCCTTCGGCAGCGCCGCAAGGGGCAGAGCCACGGCCGGCCCTTCTCCTTCCTGATGATGCAGGACGGCAGGGGCCTGGCCTGGAAGGGAGAAGCGCAGGGCCGGCGGTTCGATGAAGCGCGCGACGCCCTGTCGGAGCTGGAGTCGCTGATCGATCTCATCGAGAAGGGGTCGCCGGGAGAGGAGACCGCTGAAACGGAGATCGTCGAGCTTCAGGACAAGCGGAAGCTCGGCATCGCCACGCTGGGCGCCCTGAAGCAGCATCCCAGGATATCGTCGTTCCGGCAGTTCGTGGAAGGGTGGTATCTGAGCTACTTCACGCCGGACGCCGCCAGAAGCCTCCCGCTGGCGGGACCGCAGAAGCATCTCAACGTGCACGGCGACAACCTCGGCAACGTCGTACAGTTCATGGAACGGGAGCATCCCGACCGTTTCCAGGGCATTCTGGATCGCATCGCCGACAAGATTCCCGGCATCGGCCGCATCGCCGCCAGGAAGAGCCCCGACGGACGATTGCTGCTCCGCTTCAGCGACAAGGGATTCTCAGACCCGTTCTATGCGCAGCAGATGTCGGACGGCACGCTGAAGGTCTTCGCCTACCTGATCATGCTCGAGGATCCGCAGCCGCCCCCGTTCATCTGCATCGAGGAGCCCGAAAACGGTCTGTACCACAAGTTGCTGGAGGTTCTGGCCGAGGAG
The DNA here is from genome assembly GCA_965261285.1 of Vicinamibacterales bacterium. Taxonomy (GTDB): domain Bacteria; phylum Acidobacteriota; class Vicinamibacteria; order Vicinamibacterales; family UBA8438; genus JAJEEA01. The sequence goes on from OZ253457.1 coordinate 3,728,808, forward strand.
TTGCGCGCACACGCCACGGCCGGAAGGGACGCACCTCAGGTGTTCGTCACGACACATCAACCCTACTTCGTCGACGCGCTGAAGCCGGACGAAACATGGATTCTCGAAAAGCAGGACGACGGCTTCGCCACGATACGCCGGGCCAGCGACGACCCGATCGTCACCGCGTTGTGGAACGAGGAACTCCCCCTCGGCGGCCTTTGGTACAGCGAATACCTGGACCGGAAGTAGAAGAATGCACTTCGAGGTGTTGATTGAAGATCAATCCGGGAGCATCGCGCTCGATGTCGTGCTGGAGAAGATTCTCGGCCCGAACGGACAGCCTCACTCCTGGAGGCTGCATCCCTACAAGGGCATCGGCCGGATACCGGTAAACCTGCACGCCGTACCGAATCCGCGAAAGCGACTCCTGTTGAATCACCTGCCCCGGTTGCTGCGCGGGTACGGCCGGAGCCTCCATCCGCGACGTGACTGCGTGCTCGTCGTCGTTGACTTGGACGGTCAGGACTGCCACACGTTCAAGCGGGAGTTGCTCGGCGTCCTGCAGGCGTGCACCCCTCGTCCGACAACACTGTTCAGGATTGCCATCGAGGAAGGCGAAGCCTGGTTGCTCGGAGATCGTGACGCCGTGAAGGCCGCGTATCCCAACGCGAAGGACGCGGTTCTGAACGGCTACACGCAGGACAGCATCTGCGGCACCTGGGAGGTACTCGCGGACGCCGTTCACCCCGGAGGATCGGCACCGCTCAAGAGCGCCGGGTACCCGACGGCGGGCAGGGCGAAGTGCGACTGGGCGCGGAAGATTGCCCCGCACATGGACGTGGGCCGGAACCAGTCGAAGAGCTTCCAGGTGTTCCGCGACGCCGTGAAGAGCCTGGCCGGCATCTGAGCTGCGGACGGGAGCTTGGCCCGCCAGTTGTCGCCTACAGCTCTTGCGACCTTGGGTCGCTCACGAGGTTGTGAGCCTTCACGTTCCGTAATCTCGCGGCAAACAGCCCTGCGCGGAGTCTGCGCCTGCTCCGGAGGCGGCGCCTTCGACGGCGCGGATTCCTACGCCGTCTTGTCCTCGAACTCGCAGAGGTCGGCGATGACGCACGACCGGCAGCGGGGCTTGCGCGCGGTGCAGACGTAGCGGCCGTGGAGGATGAGCCAATGGTGGGCGCCGCGCCGGAACCGGGCCGGCACGTGACGCAACAGCCGGTCCTCGACCTGCCGGGGGGTCTTGCCGGGGGCGATTCCGGTGCGGTTCGAGACCCGGAAGATGTGGGTGTCGACGGCGATGGTGGGCTCGCCGAACGCGGTGTTGAGCACGACGTTGGCGGTCTTGCGGCCGACGCCGGGCAGGGCCTCGAGCGCCTCGCGGCGGGGGGGGACCTCGCTGCCGTGCTCGTCGACGAGGATGCGGCAGGCCTTGATGACGTTGGCGGCCTTGGTGTTGAACAGGCCGATGGACTTGATGAAGTCCCGGACCCCGTCGACGCCGAGGTCGAGCATGGCCCGGGGCGTGCCGGCGGCCGCGAACAGCGGGCCGGTGGCCTGGTTGACGCTGACGTCGGTGGCCTGGGCCGACAGCATCACGGCGACGAGCAGCTCGAACGGCGAGCCGAAGTTCAGCTCGGTGGTGGGCTCGGGGTTCCCGGTCCGCAGGCGGGTGAAGATCTCGGTGCGCTTGACCTGGTTCATGGGCGGACCGGTGGGTGATTCCGGCTATTATAGGCGCCGCCCGGGAGGCTGCGCGGCGGCACGGCGCCGCCTGCGCCGGGGCGGCGACTCCTTGAAGGGTCGGTGGGGCCGCAATCGACCACGCGGGCGGCGCGGCACGGCGCCGCCTGCGCCGGGGCGGCGACTCCTTGAAAGGTCGGTGGGGCCGCAATCGACCACGCGGGCGGCGCGGCTCGGCGCCGTCTGCGCCCGGGCGGTGACTCCTTGAAGGGTCGGTGGGGCCGCAATCGACCACGCGGGGCTCGGCCCTGCGGCCGCGTTGGAGGTCCGCTGACGCGAGACTCCCGCGGCGCGGCACCTGGACACGTGCGATGCAGACTGCGAAGCTCCCCGAAGGCTGCACTGCCCTCGCGCCCGACGGATCGCAGATCCGCGAGCTGGTCGCGGTGAAGGGCGGCAGCCTCGTGCACTGCCTGCTGCCGCCGGGGGCGACGTCCCGGGCGGTGGTCCATGCGACGGTCGAGGAGGTCTGGTACGTCGTCCAGGGGCGCGGCCAGGTCTGGCGCGCGGACGGGAACGGAGAGTCGGTGGTCGACGTGGCGGCGGGCGTCGCCCTGAGCATCGAGACGGGATGCCGCTTCCAGTTCCGCAACACCGGCGACGACGACCTCGGCATCCTCATCGTCACCATGCCGCCGTGGCCCGGCGCGCAGGAGGCGAGCCCGACTTCCGGCCACTGGCCGGCCGCGGGCGAGTAGCCGCGAAGGCGGAAACGATGTCCGTCGCCGCCCCCCGGCCCCCCGCCGAGAACGACGCCCGGACTCCGCCCGTGGCGGGCTCGCCGCTCGACTACGTCCGGGCGATGCGTCCCCACCACTGGATCAAGAACCTGATGGTGTTCGTGCCGCTGCTGGCGGACCACGGCACCGACGGGGAGCTCTACCTGAGGCTGCTCGGGGTGTTCGCGGCGCTGTCGGCCTGCGCGTCGGGCACCTACCTGCTGAACGACGTGCTCGATCTCCCCCACGATCGCCGGCACCGCCGCAAACGGCATCGGCCGCTGGCCGCGGGCAGGACGGCGCTGCCGCCGACCGTCGGCATCGGCCTCGCGCTGGTGGCGACCGGCCTCGCCGCCGCGTTCGGACTCTCCGTCGCGGCGGGATTGGGCGTCCTGCTCTATCTGGCGGTGACGTTCGCGTACTCGCTGTGGCTGAAGCGCAAGACGTTCATCGACGTCATGGCCATCGCCCTGCTCTACGCGATTCGCGTGCTCATCGGCGCCGCCGCCGTCGCCGTCACGCCGTCGCCGTGGCTGCTGGCGTTCTCGCTGTTCGTCTTCCTCGCCATCGCCATCGCCAAGCGGCAGACCGAGCTGGCGGCGGGCGAGGGCGCCGACGGCCGCGCCTACCGCGCCGAGGACGGCCCCGCGATGGCCGCGCTCGGCGCCGGCAGCGGGTTCGCGACGGTGGTGGTGCTCACGCTCTACATCCAGAGCCCGGAGGTGGGGACCCGCTACGCGCAGCACGAGCTGCTGTGGCTGGTCTGCCCCCTGCTCGTCCACTGGCTGGGACGGCTGACCCTGCTCGCGGCGCGCGGCGAGGTGGACGACGACCCGCTGGTGTTCGCGATGCGCGACCGGACGAGCTGGCTGACCGCGCTGGCAATCGGGGCGATCGTCGTCGCGGCGCTGTAGAAGGCGGCGGCGACGCCTCGCGCTGCAGCAGACCCCATGCAGGGAGGTCCGGGGGGAAGGCCCTGGCGATGGCCGTGGATTCCCGCCCATCACCAGCGGCCGGACCCTGACTGCGGGCGCCGGCATGGGCAATGGGGGGAAGGCCCTGGCAATGGCCGTGGATTCCCGCCCATCACCAGGGGCCGGAACCTGACCGCGGGCGCCGGCATGGGCATGGGGAGGGCCTTGGCAATGGGCCGTGGATTCCCCCGCCCATCGAGCGCCGCCCCGGTGCGCATACACTTGACGCAGCGCACGCTGGCCGCCGATCCGCAACGGCAGGCCGGCCGGACGCGACGAGTCGACGACTTCCCGGACGAGGAGCGATGCAACTGTCGGGATGGGGCCGCTACCCGGTGCTGGACTGCCGGCTCGAGCGGCTCCGGCGTTGCGGTCAACTGGGCCGTCTGCTGGTGGACAATCCGACCCTGATCGCGCGGGGCAACGGGCGCGCCTACGGCGACGCGGCGCTGAACCCGGCCCTCACGCTGTCCATGCTGGCGATGGACCGGATGCAGGCGTTCGACCCGGAAACCGGGCGGCTGACGTGCCAGGCGGGGGTGCTGCTGTCGGACGTGCTGGCCACGTTCGTGCCGCGGGGCTGGTTCCCCCCGGTGGTCCCCGGCACCGAGCGGGTCACCGTGGGCGGCATGATCGCGGCCGACGTGCACGGCAAGAACCATCACCGCGACGGCTCGTTCGGCGCCCACGTGGAGTCGCTGACGCTGGCGACGGCCGACGGCGAGACCCGGCGCTGCAGCCGCTCGGAGAACGCGGACCTCTTCCGCGCCACCCTGGGCGGCATGGGCCTCACCGGGGTGATCCTCTCCGCGAGCTTTCGCCTGCGCCGCATCGACTCCGCGTACGTGCTGGCGGAGACCGTCGCCACCCACGACCTCGACGAGACCATGGCGCTGTTCGAGGCGTCCGGGGATCGGCCGTTCAGCGTGGCCTGGATCGACTGCCTGGCCCGCGGCGGCGGGCTGGGCCGCTCGCTGCTGTCCCGCGGGGCGTGGCTGCCGCGGGCTTCCCTGCCCGCGCGGCTGGCCGCGAGCCCGTTGCGCACCGCGTCGCCCGAGAGGCTGGCGGTCCCCGTGGACGCGCCGGCCGGTCTGCTGAACCGGAGATCGATCCGCCTGTTCAACGCGCTGTACCGCGTGCGCGGGCGCCTCCGCCGCGGCCCGCGTCCGGTGCACTACGGGTCCTTCTTCTTCCCCCTCGACGGCATCGCCGCCTGGAACCGCCTCTACGGACGCCGCGGCTTCGTGCAGTACCAGTGCGTGCTGCCGAAGGCGGAGAGCCCGCGCGGCCTCGCCGCGCTGCTGGCGTGCGTCGCGGCGGCCGCACCGGGCCCGTTCCTCACCGTCCTCAAGCTGTTCGGCCCGGCCGGCGAGGGGCCGATGTCGTTCCCCCTGGAGGGCTACACCCTGGCCCTGGACTTCCCGATGCGCGCCGGCACCGCGGCCCTGCTGGACCGCCTCGACGACATCACCCACGACCACGGCGGGCGGGTCTACCTCGCCAAGGACGCCTGCGCGGCGCCGGAGCGCGTGCGGCAGGGCTATCCCCGCCTCGACGAGTTCAACGAGGTCCGGACCGGGGCGAACCGAGACGCGGACCGGTTCGCGTCGGCGCTGTCGCGGAGGCTCGGTCTGTGAAGGCTCCCGGTACCGTCCTGGTCGCGGGCGCCACGCCGGACATCGGCCGCGCCATCGCCCGCCGGCTCGCCCGGGACGGCTTCGCGTTGCAGCTCGCGGAGTCGCGGAGGTTCGGTCCGTGAAGGCTCCCGGTACCGTCCTGGTCGTAGGCGCCACGTCGGACATCGGCCGCGCCATCGCCCGCCGGCTCGCCCGGGACGGCTGCGCCCTGCAGCTCGCGGGGCGCAACGACGGGGACCTCGCCGCGGAGGTGCAGGACATGCGGCCGAGGACCGCCGGGGCGGTGACCGCGCACCGCTGCGACGTGCTCGACGCCGACGGGGGCGCCTCGCTGCTCGACGGGCTCGACGCGCTGCCCGACGTGGCGGTCTGCGTCGTCGGGCTGACCGGCGACCAGACGGCCGCCCAACGCGACGGCGCCGTGGCGGAGCGGATCATGCGGACCAACTACATCGGGCCCGCCCTGCTGATGGCGGCCCTGGCCGAACGGTTCGAGCGGCGCGGCAGCGGCGTGCTCGTCGGGGTGAGCTCGGTGGCGGGCGAGCGCGGGCGCGCCTCGAACTACGTCTACGGCTCGGCCAAGGCCGGCTTCTCCGCGTTCCTGTCCGGCCTGCGCAACCGGCTGGCCGGCTCCGGCGTCCACGTCGTCACCGTCAAGCCGGGCTACGTCCGCACCCGCATGACCGACGGCATGGACCTGCCGCCGAAGCTGACGGCCGAGTCCGACGAGGTGGCGCGGGCGGTGGTCCGGGCCATCCGCCGGCGGCGGGACGTGGTGTACGTCCGGCGCATCTGGCGGGTGATCATGCTGGTGGTGCGAGCGATCCCCGAGCGCGTGTTCAAGCGCACTAGACTGTAGAAGCCCTCGCCGCCTGCAGGAACGCCGGCGGTCACCGGAGGCGCCACCCTTGCGGGAAGGGCTGAGACCCCGGCTGCACCGCCCCGATGGCGGGTTGGTGGGCGACGACCGAAAGCCGAAGGGCGGCGATCTACCGAGCCCGGCCATGACGACCCGTCTGGAATGACCCGACCACTCCGTCTCGTCGCCGCGATCGTGTGCACGGGCGCCGCCCTCCAGGTCCTGCTCTGGTCGCGCCAGTGGATCTACGGCGACCAGTACGCCCTGCTGCTGTCCGGCATCGGGGTCCTCGAGACCGGCGACCTGCCGCCGTTCGCCAAGACCATGAGCGGCGGCGGACGCGTCCCCGGCGCCCTCCTGCCGCTGCTAGTCGCCGCCCCCCTCCAGGTCTGGGCCGACTACCGGGCGCCGGGGCTGCTCATCGGCCTGTCGCACGTCGCCGCCGTCACCATCCTGTCGGTCTGCATCGGCCGCGCCCTCGGCGTCCGGTTCCTCGCCGCGTATCTCGCGGTGTACTGGTTGTCGCCGTGGCGGCTCTACCACGCCGGCTTCATCTGGGAGCCGGCCTACGTGTTCCTGCCCGCGGCGGTGCACCTCGCCAGCGCCTACCACCTGCGCGAGCGGCCGCACCGGGGGTGGAGCCTGCTGCACGGCGCGACCCTGACGCTCACGCTGCAGCTCCACGCGTCGTTCCTGGTGCTCACGCTCCTGACCGCGGGGCTCGCGGCGGTCCGGCGCATCCGATTGGACATCCGGGGACTCGTGCTCGGCGGGCTGGCCGGGGCGCTCACCCTCCTGCCGACCGCGCAGGCCTTCGTCGCCGGCAACCTGCCGCAGATTCTGCCCGGGCGCACGGACGAGCTGTCCCGGGTGCTCATCGCCCTCGTCAACCTGCCGAAGACCCTGGCCTACTGGTGGCGCCTCGGCTCGCTGTACATCGGACGGCGGCTGGAGCAGACGGTCTACGCCGACCCGGAAGCCGCATCGGGAGCCTTCGCCTCCGGCCTGACGGCAGTCGTCATCACGCTGAGCACAGTCTCGGTGGCGGTCGCGGTGTTCGCGTCCTGGCGCTACTTCCGGCGGCACCCCTCCGTCGACCCCGACGACGCCGACGGGACACCGCCGGCGGAGTGGCTCCGGGCCTATGCCGGGTGGTGCCTGGCCGCCCTGTGCGCGGCCGCAACCCTGTCTCCCGTGCCCGTGCAGGGATGGCACGTGGTGATCGCGTTCCACGCCGCCTGCATCCCGGTGGCGGCGTGGATACATGCGGCGTTCAGGGCCCGGTCTCTCCTGCCCCGGGTGGCAGCGGCGACGTTCGTCCTGCTGGAGGTCGTCGTCGTGCTCCTGTTGGCCTTCGGCCACCCGATGTACCGGCCCGTCTCCGGCGACGCGCTGCTTCGTCAGGACCTCCCCGAGGCGGCCCGGGCGCTGATTCCGGTAGCGCCATCGCGCTGACGATCGCCGCGACGGTGTATCGAGGGAGTTCGGTGAGCTGCACTACCAGTCGGCGAGGCCCTGCGAGGAGACATCCGCACCCTCGACGCCGCACCAGGCCTCACCGCGGTCGATGGACTTCCGACGGTACGAGGCACGAGCTCCCGGGCGACGTCATCCCGTCACAGGCGTCTGACGGGCAGGTCCGGCACCGGCTCCACGCCGAGCCGCGCATGCCAGTACGCCCACGACCGCCCATCGAAGATGCCCGGAGGACCCGAGCGTAGCGCCCGGCGCAACTGATCGTCGGTGTAGTGCGTCCGAACCACCCGCAGATCGTCGACCGTGCCGTAGGTCATCGCGTGGCTCACGAACAGCGCGGGCTCCGCCAACGCCTCCTCAGGCGTCTTGAACCAGACCATGCGCTTCGCCACGCGGAGCAGCTCCCCCCGCGCGCCGGGGTTCAGCATGCCCGCTCCCGCGCGACACCGGCCAGAGCTTCGAAACGCGGCAGGCGCTCCAGATCGACGGCGGACGCCGCGTCGAGCAGACGCCGGCGCACGTCGGCGGGCAGCGTGGCGAGATCGCCGTCGCCGAAGAAGCACAACGCCTTCACCGTCGAGAGCGGGTTGAAAGCCGGGCTCCGGGGCGCAGGTCGGGTGGGACGTCGAGCGCCCGGAACCCACCCCCGGGTCGGTCGGGCAGACCAGGGGGCAGGCTCGCGACGCAGGCTATACCGCCTTCTTGACCGGCCCCGCGATGAGCTCCTCGAGCATCTCCGGCCCGCGGGCGAACAGGTCATCCCTGGAGATCTTGCCGGCGTCGACGTCGGCGAGCAGCTCGCGCTGGGCGGCGTAGTCCTTGTTGACCTTGCCCACCTTGCTCTGCAGCAGGCGCCAAGCCTTGCGGCGCTCGACGCAGAAGAGCACGAGCTGGCGCGACAGGACCCGGTACTCGGGCATGTTGTCCTTGCCGTTGACCTTCATGCAGACGCCGAAGTCGGGGACGTAGGCGCGGTGCTCGGGGTCGAGGTGGCGCCGCCAGACGACGTCCTGCTGGGTCAGGCGGAGCAGCATGTTGTCGAGCGGAATCATGTCCGCCGCCGCCTCGGGCTTGACCTTCTTGACGTGGTTGCGGAACCGGGCCTCGGTGGCGCACCAGTGGGCGACGGTGTACTGGTAGGACTCGCGGTTGCCCTTGAACCGGGTCTGGTACCAGTCGCGGTCGGGGGTGGGGTTGCCCTTCAGGTCGAGGGCCTCCATGTAGCTCTCGCCGAACTGCGGGTTGAAGACGAACTCGGGGGCGCCGCGCGAGTCGCGCACCCGCTGGGCCTGGTCGAGGGCCATGTCGTCGCCGACCCCGTGCTCGGGCTGGCAGGTGGTGAACGACTGGATGAACGCGGTGCCGCGGTACTCCAGGGCGTCGAGAATCGACCGGAACAGCTTGGGCGCGTTGGCGATGGAGACCTGGGCCACGAACGGCGAGCCATGGCCGGCGAGGAACGTCTCGGCGACGGTCTTCTTCTCGACGATCTTGCCCTGGCTGGCCGCCCCGAACGAGTTCATGTCGCCGCCCCCGAGCATCGGGGTCGAGTCGGAGTTCTGGCCCCCGGTGTTCGAGTAGACCTGCGTGTCGAGCATCAGCGCCTTCACGTTGGGCCGGTTCTGCAGAATCATCTTCGAGACGTTCTGGTAGCCGATGTCGCCCATGCCCCCGTCGCCGCCGACAATCCACACCTTCGGCAGCTCGTTGATCTCCTGGTCGGTCATCACCGAGTCGCTGAAGTGCCCGAACTCGTAGTACTTCTGCTCGTCGATGAGCCCCTCGTCCTCGTGCAGGAGGGCGTTCGCGAGCCGCTCGGGGATGACCGAGCGCCGGGCGTGGTCGACCATGAAGCTCTCGCCGATGAGCCAGCCGATGGTCGAGCCGTCCTGGAACAGCGAGTTCATCCACGGGTAGGGGTGCGGGTTGTTCGGCGGGGTCGAGCCGTACACCGTGTTGCACCCGGTGTGGGCGGCCATCGCCATCACCGACTGCCCGTTCGCGAGCCGGCCGTCGAGGGCCTGCAGGTTCTGGTGGTTGAACGCCTCCTGCTTGAGGACGGTGGCGATGGCGTCGGCGATCTCCTCATCGGTGATCTCGCCGTGGGCCTCGAGCCGCGCCGTGGTGTCGGCGTCGTCCTCGCCCCCGAGCCCCATGAGGAAGTGGGCGACGGCGCGCTTGAAGAGCGCGTACTCCTCGGGGTTCCGGGCGGCCAGCGCGGCCAGCCTCGTGGGCCCGAGCTCGAGCACGTCGTCGGCGACCCGCCGGAACCGGTCGGCCTTGGCGTGGAAGATCGGCCGCATGTACGCCTCGGTCACTCCCGCGATGGCGCGGAGCACGCTCTTCTCGCCGCACCCGGCGCAGGCCCCGTCGCCCGACACGAGGGCGTCGTAGTTGCGCCGCACCATCATCAGGTTGCGCAGGGTCGCGGTCTTCGAGTCGGTGGGGTTGGCGTCGTTGTAGAACCCGAGGAACTTCTGCGACGTGTCGGGCAGCAGGTCGAGGAACGCGGTGCCGGTCTCGTGGTCGGCGTTGACCTGCTCGGTCTCGGGCACCATGCGCAGGGCGTCGTGGTCGCCGCAGGCGGTCACGCACGCCGCGCAGCCCTTGCACAGGTCCGAGACGAAGATCGAGAAGATGCCGCCGGCGCCGGGGTTCTTCTTCTCGGGGCCGTTGAAGATGGCGTTCACCTTGTTGTAGGCGAGGGGCTGCTTCTCGATGACCGCGAAGAACTCGCCCTTGGCCTCGGGCGAGAACCCGTCGACCTCGTTGGCGACGGTCTTGATGATGTCCGGCAGCGGCGTCCCCGCCTTCTCCTTGATGGACTCGCGCATCATCTTGCGGGTGCGCGCCTCCATCTCAGGCACCTTGGCGAGCATCTTCATGCGCTCGCCCTCGTCGGTGACGTAGCTGCTGACGGCGGTGCGAAGCACCGTCTCGATGTCCTGCGAGCAGTTGGGCAAGGCGGTGTCGGGGCACACCGAGATGCACTCCATGCACTGGGTGCAGTTCTCGGGGATGAAGAGCGGCGTCTCGCGCCGGGCCACGTACTTCGAGGCGGTGTCGCCGGTGCCGGCCGCCATCACCCCCATCGCGGCGAACTGGTTGGCGGGCTGGTCGTAGTCGTAGTCGGACCGGAACAGGCCGTCGAACTCGGCCACCTGGGTCACCGGCGTCCGCTCGCCCTGCCCCTCGGGGATCGGGTTCGTCCGGCAGCCGCTGCCGCAGCCCTCCATCGGCAGCAGGGGGATGCCCCGCAGGGTCGACCGGTCGGCCGCCTGCACCTCGCCGACCTGGATCTCGCTGACCCGGTCGAACCCCTGGGTCATGACCTCCATGTTCGACTTGACGACGGCGTCGCCGAGGCGCCCGAACTTCTTCTTGTACTGCTTGTGGACGACCTCGTGGAACTGCTCGGTGGCGATGTCGAACTCCTGGAGCAGCGGCGACACCCGGAAGAAGGCGCCGAGGAACGCGTTGCCCTGCATCCGGAGCTGGAGGTCGGGGCGGTTCGTCGCCTTGCGGGCGATGTCGAACCCGGCCAGGGTGAACACCCGGATCTTCTTGTCGAGAATCTGCTTCCGGGCCCAGATCGGCAGCCGCTCCCACGCCTCGGCCGGCTCCTCGTCCGACTCCCAGATGAGGGCGCCGCCCTCGGACATGCCGTCGAGGGGGTTGGTGTGGGTGAACGCCTTGGGGTCGCAGCAGAGCACGACGTCCACGTGGCGCAGGTCGCAGTTCACGCGGATGCGCTCGGGGGCCACGACGAGGAAGTAGGCGGTCGGCGCGCCCTTCTTCTCCGAGCCGTACTTCGGGTTGGCGCTGACGTGGATGACCTCCTCGGGGCGGCCGAACTCGTCGACCTTGGTGCTGCGCGCGGCGAGGAAGTCGTTGAAGTCGCCGATGATGGCGCCGAGGTTCTTGCCGGTGGTGATGGCGCCCCAGCCCCCGATGGAGTGGAACCGCACCGCGATGGAGCCGTCGGGCAGCAGCGACGGCGTCTCGTCGGACTTCACCTCGTAGGGGTGGTCGATGCCCAGCGCGAAGAAGCTCGCCCCGTCGCGGGCCCGCTGTCCGTCCTTCCGCGCCCGGTCCTCCTTGACGAACTCGTACGCTCCCAGGACGTCCTCGGGCCGGAAGTCGCGCGAGCCGAGCCCGTAGACGCCGTGGTAGAGCCGCGGCATCCGGCCGACCTCGATGACCGGGAACCCCGCCTCGACGGGCTGGCCCTCGATGTGCAGCGCCTTGTGCAGGGCGGTGCTGATGTCGCGCCCCACGGGGTTGGCGCCGGCCATCGCCTCGTCGGTCCGCTCGACGATGATGACGCTCTTCTTGCCGGCCAGCGCCTCGACCACCGCGCGCTCGGGGAACGGCCGGATGACGTTGAGGTGGATGGAGCCGACGCTGGCGTCGCGGGTCGCCCGCAGGTGGTCCACCGCCGCCTCGATGTTCTCGGCGGCCGAGCCGAGGGAGACGAAGACGGTGTCGGCGTCCTCGGTCTTGTACTCGGTCACCGGCCCGTAGTAGCGGCCCGTCAGCTCGCCGAACTCCTTCCACGCCGCGTCGAGGAACTCGAGGATCGGCTCGGTGAAGTTGTCGCGGCGGGCCACGACGCCCTGCATGTAGTGCTCCTGGTTCTGCACCGGCCCGAGGAGCACGGGGTTGGCGAGGTCGATCATCGGCGGCACGCGCCGGCGGGTCGGCCCGAAGAGCTTCCGCTGGGCCTCGGTCGGGCACTCGATGACGTCGTCGGGGGCGCCCAGGAACTTGCGGATCAGCTCGGACTCGTGCTTGTAGAACGTGCGCTCGAGGTGCGAGGTCAGGAACCCGTCCTGCACGTTCAGCCCCGGCGTCAGGCTCAGCTCGGTGACCTTGCGCAGGATCAGCGCCTGGTCCGCCGCCTGCTGGGCGTCCTTGCCGAACAGCGTGGTCCAGCCCGTGTCGAGCGAGCCGTACACGTCGTCGTGGCCGCAGTGCACGTTCAGGGCGTGCTTGGTCAGGGCCCGCGCCACCACCTCGACCACCATCGTCGAGGCCTTGCCGGGGGCGTGGTAGTACTGCTCGATGCCGTACACGATGCCCTGACCCGAAGTGAAGTTGCAGACCCGGCGCCCGCACACCGAGTAGGCGATGGCCCCGCCCTGCGCGGCGTGCTCGCCCTCGGCCTCCACCGCCAGCGTGTTGCGCCCGAACACGTTCAGCCGGCCCTCGGCGAACGACTGCTGGTACAGCTCGCCGCCCTCGGTCGACGGCGTGATCGGGTAGAAGATGCCCGCGTCGGCGACGCGCGCCTCGGTGTGGTACGAGACGAGCTGGTTGCCGTTGGCGGTGATCCGGATGCCCGGATACGGCGGCTTCTGCCCGTTGGTGTTCTTGTTGGCCATGACCCGCAAGCTCCCAAGCTATGTGAATGTCGGGACGACGGTCCTCTACCGACCCGCGGGCGCACCCGCCCGCGGGGGCTACATATTACCCCAGTCGGGGCCGACCGGGGACGATCTCCGGTGCGGGTCGAGCGGCGCCGCGCGGCAGCGGAGGTTCATCCCGCGGCGGATTCCACGACGAGCTCGCGGCCGAGCAGGCGCAGCGCCTTGTGGAGACGGTTCGCGGCGGTGGCGTGGCGCGAGTCGAGCATGCGGCGGACCACCTCGTCGTCGACGCCGAGGCGCCGGGCGAACGCGACCCGCGACAGCCCGCTGCCCCGGAATGCCAACACCAGCGCCGCCTTGGCGGCCATCGTCGGCGGCACCGCCACCCGATGCTCGCGGGCCCGCCGCGCGCTGGACCGCGGAATCGGCTCTCCGTCGACGATGCGCCCAGCGATGGCTTCCTCCAGCGCGTCCCGGGCCTCGGTCAGCGCCTCGGCCTCGTCCCTTCCGGATGTCAGGCACTCCGGCACGTCGCGGAACGACATGACGATCTCGTCGGATCCGGCCCGGCGCAGGCGTGCGGGGTAGATGAACCGCATGAAGGACCTCCACGGTGCAGACGACCATCGGACGTCGCGGTGGTGCAAGCCGCTGACGTCGCCGACGTTGCCCTCATCGGTAGGAATTCGTACTCTGATGGTATGGTTTCACGGCTCACCGCGAAGGGTCAGTTGACGATCCCCAAGCCTCTCCGCGACAGCCTGGGGCTGGAGCCCGGTCACGAGCTCGAGTTCGAGGAACGGGAAGGCGCCCTGATCGTCAGGCGCCGCGCGCCCGTGGACCCGCTTCGGAGACTCGTCGGCCTGCTCCCCAGGCACATCGATGTCGACGCCTACCTGGAGGAGACGCGGGGTCCGGCGTGGCAGCCGGATCTAGACGGCGGAGAAGGCTGCAGCTCGTGATCACGGCCGTCGACAACTCCGATCTTCTGGACGTCCTGACCGACCATCGACGCTGCTTCGAGCCGCTCCGCGTCATCGAACCCGAGCCGTCTCCCTGAATCCCTCTACCGCTCGCCTTCCCCCGATCCGAACCGCGCCGAATACCGACGCCGGCCACCGGGTTCGTAGCGACCTCTGAGAGATCGATGCCGATCCACTGGCGAACAGGTGGCGAAGATGCGAGCCGCTTCCCGCGAGAGCCCCGGATTCACTCGGGAAGCACACCGCTGCACACCGCGCCTGGTTGACGCTAACGGAAATATACTATCGGACCTTGGTCGAAGATCCGTTTCTCAGCCGCTTCCGTTCGCGGAGTTGCGCTCGGATACGGGCAAGCTCCTCCGGTCCCACGGTTATCTTGATGGGATCCGGATCCTTGACCTTCCCGTCAGTGTAGGCCCGGTCGGCAGCGATCAGCACTTCGCCCCAGCCTCCCGGCAGATTCCTCGTTTGGAAGTGGTGGATCGCCCAAGGGAACCGGTGCCCTTTGATGACGACGTAGCCGGGGGGAAGGCTCTTGAACCGGCGTACACTTGCTCGATCGAGTCTTCCGGTTCCCAGCCGGCATGACATCGGTGGTCGACGCACGCCGGGCTCGTTGGTGGGTCGCGATCAGGCGGCGTTCGGGCTGCGGCCCTCGTTCATGAAGGTGGAGAGGGTTCCCTCGAGGGTGCCGGTCCGGTCCCGTAGGTCAGCGATGTCCCGACCGATGGTGTCGATCCGAGTCTCGACCCGGTCGAGGCGCTTGTTCGCCTCGCCGAACTGGCGGTTCATGTCGCCCTTCAGCTCGTCCAGTCGCTTGCTGATGTTCGTCCATGCGAACACGATCACGGTGACCAGCAGGGCGCTCGCGGTGAGGCCGGTGCCGATGATCGACAAGACGATGGCGGTCGTATCCGTCATCCCGTTCCTCACGATATCACGGGGTTCGGTCGATTCTGCGGGTTGGTCTCGCTGGAGCGACGGGACGGTCCGCATCGCGAACCCGCAGCACAGACCCCGGGCTGCCACGCTCTGTACCCCAGGGTCGGCTGGCGGCCACCCCCACTATGGCGACTCCGGCCGAGCACCCGTGATCATCCCGTCGACGATGTCCAGGCGCACGGATGCCGACCCGCACGACGAGAACTCCAGCGTGACGCGAGTCTACCGGCCAGCGATGCGGTAGACGGCCTCGGCGGTGCGGATGATCAGGCTGTCGTCGAGGATGGCGGGGGTGGCCATCGTGAACTCGTCGAGGGGGTTCTCGGCGAGGACGCGGAACTCGGGCCCCGCCTCGATGACGTAGGTCGTGCCCTGCTCGCTGAGGGCGAAGATCTTGCCGTTGTAGGCCCAGGGCGAGGCGGTGAACGCCTGGCCGACGTCGATGCGCGTGCGGCCGTAGACCTCGGCCCCGGTGCGGGCGTCGTGGGCGGTCATCATGCCGCGGTCGAGCAGGGTGTAGTAGTAGTCGCCGTAGACGAGCGGCGAGGGATGGTACGAGCCGCCCTGCTCGAGCGACCACGCCACGTAGTCGTTGGCGGTCTCGCCCTCGGCCAGCGAGATGTCTCCGCTCGCGCCCGGCCGAATCGCGTAGACGGGGCGGAAGAAGTCGGCGATGTAGCCCGACTCCAGGTAGAGCAGCCCGTGGGCGGCGGTCGGGGTGGGGATGACGATGGACGACATGCCGGTCAGCCCCCACAGCTCGCGGCCGGCGAGGTCGTACGAGCGCACGCGGTCGGTGCCGGTGGTGACGATCTCGGTGCGCCCGTCGTGCTCCCAGACGTAGGGGGTCGACCAGTTGCTGCCCTCGTCGCGCTCGGCGCGCCACAGCTCGGCCCCGGTCTCGGCGCTCAGGGCCGCGAGGTAGGACTGCTCCTCGTTGTCGACCACGAGATAGACGCGGCCGTCGTGGAGCACCGGCGACGACGCGGTGCCCCAGCCGTTGCGGGTCGCCGCCGGGGGCAGGTCGCGCGACCAGAGCACCGTCCCGTCGAAGCCGAAGGCGTAGAGGCCGACGTTGCCGAACAGCACGTAGAGGCGCTCTCCGTCGGTGACGGGGGTCTCGGACGCGAACGTGTTCTTCAGGTGGTGCGACGATGCGGGCACCCCGGCGTGGACCTCGGTCCGCCACCGCGTGTCGCCGGTCTCGAGGTCGAGGGCGTAGACCAGCCAGTGGTGGACGTCCTGCGGGGTGGGGCGCTCGCCGCCGCGGTACCAGCCACTCTCGGGCGACTCGACCTGTCCGTCGCTCGCGACGGTGGTGACGAACACGAGGCCGCCGGCCACGATGGGCGAGCTCCAGCCGAGGCCCGGGAGCGAAGTGCGCCAGGCGACGTTCTCGTCGGCGCTCCACCGCTCGGGCAGGTTCGGGTTGTCCGCGACCACCCCCGCCGCGCCAGGGCCGCGGAACTGGGTCCACTCCTGGGCCGCGGCGCGGCCCGCGGACAGCATGGTCACGGCCGCGAGCAGCAGCGCGATCCGATTCCGGGCGGCGATACGACCCCCGTGCAGCATTGCAGCGTTCAACATCAGAACCATGTCGTCACTTTTTCCTGCGCCAGACGCCGGTGTTCCGGCTTCACGTGCGCCACAACGGTAGCCAGCGCCATGGCGACCGCGCCCAGGTCATCGGAGAATCCGACGCCCGGCATCAGGTCGGGGATGGCGTCGAGGGGAGCGATGAAGTAGCCGAGCGCGCTCACGATGACGGCCTTCGCCCACACCGGAGTGTCGCTGTCCAGGCAACAGTAGTACAGCACGAGCACCTTCTCGATGGTCTCGCGACCCGCCCGCCCGGCGAAAGCGGCGATCTTCCGCCACAGCGACTCCTCGCTGTACTCGGCACCGTAGTCTCTGTCCGGGCCCGCACCGCCGGCGTCCGCCGTCATGGTGCCCTACTCCCGCCGATAGACGAGAATCGCTCCCTGGGTCGCCACGAACACGTGCGTCTCGTCGACGGCGACCGGGCCGGTCGGACCGCCGGCATCGGACGACGCGGCGAGCACGGGCTGCGCGGGATCGGTCAGGTCGAACGCCTGCAGCAAGCCGCCGCCGGCCGTGTAGAGCCGGCGCCCCCACAGCGCCACGCCGGTCGGCCGCCCCTCCGCCGGCACCGCGGCGGCCACGCGCGGGGCCGCCGGATCGGACAGGTCGACCGCCTGCAGCCCGCCCCGCCCGCTCACGATGCAGACGACGGCCGGCGGATCGCCGCCGGTCGAGCGGCTGTCCGGCGCGAACACCAGGAGGACGGGGTCGCGGCCGAGCGACAGTTGGCCTTCGACCCGCGGAGAGGCGGGGTCGGACACGTCGACGACCATCAGCCCCGCGGGCTGGTCGGCGACGAAGACCCGCGGGCCCGTCGCCGCGATGCCCCGCGGGAACCCGTCGGCAAGGTACTCCCCCGCGCGAGTCGGCTCGCCGGCCGCGTCGACGATGTCGAAGCCGATGGAGTTGTCGGACGTGAACAGATACCGGCCCGACCCCGCCACCCCCACCGCCTGCCCGCGGGTGGGGGCGGTGCCGGTCAGCGCCGGGGCGGCCGGGTCCGACAGGTCCAGGCGGCGGAGCCCGTCGTGGCTGTTGGCGACGTAGGCGAGGCGGCCGTCGACGACCACCCCCAGCGCCGGCTGGTCGAAGTCGTGGCGCCCGACGACCTCCGGCGACTCGGGCCGGGAGACGTCGATCACATGAACGCTCGACCCGATGGCCGCGACCACGAGCCCGTCGCCCGCGGCCAGCGCGTTCACCGGACCGGACACGGAGACAGACCCGACATGGGCGAGCAGGCGCGTCTGGGCTGACGCGCCGGTCGTGCTCAGCGCGACCAAGAGGGCAACCAGGAAAGAAACGGCCTTTAGCATTCGGTCACGCATCCGGATGCCGATCACGGCCTGGACAACCGCTGCTGCAAGCGCCACAAGACGGACACCTCCCCCAACCACAACCTGAACACCGAGCCTCGCGAGAAAACACGGCTCGACAGGACCAACACCCGACAACATCCCCGATTGACTTGACGGTGACGGCGGACGGCAACGACCCGGCTTGCGCGAGCCGCAACTCATCCGCCGCGACACGATTCGCTGGATCACGCCGAAGCACACCATCGAACACACGCAGAGCAAGGTCCAAACGCCCAGCACGACGCAGGCAAATGCCCAACCGCACCCGATACTTCAGGGCGCATTCTTCGTTCTGCAAACGGATGATCTGCAGATTGCACCGAAGCGCGCCGTCACCCCAGTCGCCGACGCGCACGAGAGCCTCCGATTGCGCCTGTAGCGCCGAAAGGTCACGGCCCCCACCCAACCTGACGCCTGCCCAACTATCGCACGTCGCCCCGCGGGGTGGCCGGTCACTGCCCGGCGCTCGCGCCGCCGAAGCGGAGCCAGGTGTCCGGCGGAGACGTCTGACCCACGCCGGGCTGCGACCAGTCGCAGACGCCGGCCGAGAAGACCTGCTCGAGCGTCGCCCGCTGCTCGGCCGTGAGGGTCACGTCGTAGTCGCCGAGGTCGACCGGCTTGAGCTGGCACTTGAGGACGTCGCTGCCGACGGGCGCGCCGGCCACCTCGCGCGGCCCCGGGGCCGACGGATACAGCTCTTCGCACCGGCCGGCGCCCCGCACCATGGGCTCGGCGATCTTGACGGGGTCGTCGTCGCGGCTCCAGCACGCGTCGACGAGGTCGGCGGGCCGGGCGCTGGCGATGCGGTCGAGGGCCGGCGCCGACGACTCGTCGGCGGTCAGCGCGCCGAGCCACTCGTCCATCTGGCGCAGCGCCTCCTGCGCGACGGGGCTCGCCGTCGAGTAGAGCCCGTAGCGGTCGTCCTCGACGAGCATGACGTGGTTGTCGGCGCGCCCGTTGGCCCGCTCGAGCCGGTCGCGCATCGAGAACGAGTGGTAGCGCACGTGCACGTCGCCGTTGTCGCGGTCGTCGCTGTAGGCGCGGTAGTCGATGATCGGCGTCTCGGCGAGCCCGCCGCCGCCGTGGGTCACCCGGCCGCTCTCGTAGACGGCGCGCAGGGCCTCGGGGTCGGCCACCGTGCGCTCGGCCTGGAAGTCGCCGTCGCCGTCGAAGCCGCCGACCCGGGCGTTCAGGTCGAGGAACTGCTCGGCGGTGATGACCCCGGTGTTCAGCGCCTCGAGCCCGTACTGCACCCCGACGTTGTCGAGGGGCCGTCGCGCGAAGCCGGTCTCGGGGTCGCGCCCGAGCACGTTGACGGTGTGCTCGAAGACGTCGCACCGCGCGCCCCCGGGGTTGGTCTCGGGGTCGTAGCGCTGCTCCTCGGGCAGCACGTCGGGGCAGAACTCGCCGGTGGTGATGCGGCCGGCGTTGCGCGACACGTTGGGCATGGTGGCGAGGACGAGGAAGCCGGTCACCGCCCGCTGCTCCTCCTCGGTGAACGGCACCCCCGCGTTCTCCTGGAAGTAATGGTTCAGCAGGCGGGCGTCGGTCACGAACGGGATGGTCCCCGAGATGACGTCGGGGAAGCTGCACCCGGGGATGATGCCGTCGAGCAGCCCGGGATAGTTGTCGGCGATCTGGTGGTTCTGGTACGAGCCGCCCGAGCAGCCCCAGCCGATGGTGAACCGCGGCGCGCCGTAGGCCTCGACAAAGCGCTCCTTGACCATCATCATCGTCTCCGCCGCGAGCAGGTCGTTGCAGTTGTTGCCGAAGACGTTGAGGCTGGCCGAGGCCACCGCGTAGCCCTGGCGCAGCATGACGTCGTCGGTCACGCCCCCGGTCGTCGCCCCCTGCCGGAACCAGCCGTTCACGCAGCCGCCGCCGAACGTGTAGACGAGGCGCCGGTTCCACCCCGCGGGCGCCTGCCACGGGTCGGGATCGGGCTCGCCGGCGGGGTCGTGGAGCATCGCGATCTGGTAGACGGCGCGGTTGATGGTGCCGGTCTCGATGCGCACGACGTAGGGCGCCTCGCGGCCGTCGAGGGTCGTGGTGCGGGCGAGGTCGGCCGGCCGCATCGCGGGGTCGGCCAGCGGCTTCAGGCTGCCGTCCTCGGCCGACCGGTAGGCGTAGTCGACCCGGCGCTCGACCGAGCAGTCGTCGTCGAGCGCGGCGCCGAGGGTCTCGCCCGAGACCAGCTCGAAGCTGTCGGTCTGGCAGACGAAGGGGCTCTCGTGGGGACCCGAGAAGACCGGGCCCGCGATCGGGTGGCTGACGACGTCGATGCCCGCCGCCGCGCCGCCGGCGGCGCGGACCTCGATGTGCGTCGTCCCCGGCTCGAGGCCGCTCACGAGCCCCTCGAGGGCGCCGTCGTCGAGCCGGCGGAAATCGCCGCTGACGTCGCGGCCGCCGGCCAGCACCGTCAGCGCCGCGTCCGCAGCGCCCGGCGCGGGCGTCACGCGCACGAGGACATCGCCGCCGCTCACCATGTCGGCCCGGTTGGACAGCGTCACGATCTCGGGGGCGCCCCCCGCCGTCTGGGCCGCCGCGGAGGCAGCGGCGCCAACCGCCAGCAGAACGAGCAGGGCCGCGACCTGCCGCGGCCGGATCTCGATGAACGTCAGGGTCGGGATGGACACGGTCGGCTCCTTTGGTGTCTCGGGCTGTGCCGCCCTCCAATACGCAGCAGGGCAGGGAAACCGGCCCCGAACCGCGTAGGGCGGGCATGATACCAGACCCGGCCGCGGCGGCCCGACCCGCGGCCGCGCCAGCCGTCCGAGCCTTTGATTTTTCGCGGAACCGGCGCGTATAGTGGATTCATGCGGGGTCGGGCGGCGCCCGGGCGCAGCAGCCGGGCGCGACGCCCAAACGCGCAGGCGGCGATGGCGGCGCGACGCTCACTGAGGTTCGGGGAGGATGTCCATGCATCGACGACTAGGGTGGATGACGGTCGCGCTGGCGGCCGGACTCGCCGCTCCGGCCCCGGCCCAGCCCGACCCCTGGGCGGGCACGTGGCGCGGCGAGCTGACCTCGGGCCCCGAGGCGAGCAGCCCGGTGTCCCTGACCCTCGTCGCCGGCGAGGGCGGCGGCTACACCGGGCTCGTCGACGGGCTCGCACCCAACCACGAGGTGCGGCTCGACCGGGTGGTCGTCGACGGCGAGCAGGTGACGGTGGAGGCCGCCGCCGACACCGACTTCGGCCCCCTGTCCTTCGTCTATACCCTGATCCGCGACGACGGCGACCTGTCGGGCATCGGCCGCGTCACCGCGGGCGGCCACGGCTTCGACGTGGCGCTCGCGCTCGAGCGGGCACGGCGCGCGGACGTGCCGCAGCCGCAGATCGAGCCCCGCATCGACTACTTCAGCGGGAGCTGGCGCTTCGAGTACGTCGGGGGCGAGTTCCCCCCGCTGAGCGTGGGGACCCGCGAGGGCACCGTCACCTTCGAGCCGCTGCCGGCGGGGCCGTTCGTCCGCGGGCGGGCCGGGAGCGACCTCTACGGCGAGCCCTACGAGGAGACCTGGACGATCGGCTTCGACGAGGCCACCCGGGCCGTGGTCTGGCAGGAGGAGCGGCCGGACGGCCGCACCCTGACCGCGCTGGGCAACTGGACCAGCCCCATCGCCATCACCTTCCTGACCGCGCCGATGGAGGCGGACGGGCGCGTCCACGTGCTGAGGCGGGTCGTCCGCACCACGTCGGACACGGCCTTCGCGGTGGTCGACGAGTTCTCCGTGGACGGCGGACCGTTCCGCCGCCTCGGCGACGGCTCCTACCTCCGCACGGGCAACCCCGACCCCGAAACCCGCTGAGGATGCCGACGATGACGCCGCCGACCGCCACGACGACCACCAACGCCGAGCTCGTCGCCCGCGACGCCGCCCACCTCATTCACCCCCTGCACGACGCCGACGCCCACCGGACGGCCCGGGTCTGGGAGCGGGGCGAGGGGGCGCTGCTCTTCGATGCCGACGGCAAGGAGTACATCGACGGCCTCGCCGGCCTGTGGAACGTGCTGGCCGGCCACGGCCGGCGGGAGCTCGCGGAGACGGCGCGGACGCAGATGGAGACCCTGGCCTACGCGTCGGGGTACACGGGCAGCTCGAACCGGCCCGCCATCGAGCTCGCGGAGCGGCTGGCGGAGATCGCCTACCCGTCCATCAACCGCTTCTTCTTCACGAGCGGGGGCGGCGAGGCCACCGACAGCAGCATCAAGATGGCCCGCGCCTACTGGAAGCTGCGCGGCCGGCCCGGCAAGACCAAGGTCGTCTCGCGCATCGAGGGCTACCACGGCGTCACCCTCGCGGCCATGAGCGCGACCGGGCTCTCCGCCTACTGGCCGCTGTTCGAGCCCCGCGTGCCCGGGTTCGTCCACATCCCCTCGCCGTACCCCTACCGCTACGAGGCGCCGCCGGGGGTGAGCCAGGGCGTCGCGGCCGCCGACGAGCTCGAGCGGGCGATCGAGCGCGAGGGCGCGGACACCGTCGCGATGTTCATCGCCGAGCCGGTGCAGGGGGCGGGCGGGGTCCTCGTGCCCCAGGACGACTACTTCCCCCGCATCCGCGAGATCTGCGACCGCCACGACGTGCTGCTCGTCGCCGACGAGGTCATCACCGGCTTCGGCCGCACCGGCACTCTCTTCGCCCTCGACCACTGGGGCGTCGAGCCCGACATCATGCAGTTCGCCAAGGCGATCACGTCGGGCTACATGCCGTTCGGGGGCATCGGCGTCAGCGACCGCATCGCCGCCGCCCTCGACGCCGACGCGCGGGTATGGATGCACGCCTACACCTACTCGGCCCACCCCACCGGGTGCGCCGTCGCCGCGCGCAACCTGCAGATCATCCGCGACGAGGACCTGCCCGGCCGCTGCGCGGTCCAGGGAGACCGGCTGCTCGCGGGCCTGCGGGCCGCGCTCGGCGACCACTCCCACGTCGGCGACATCCGCGGCAAGGGCCTGATGTGCGCGGTCGAGCTGGTCGCCGACCGCGCGACCAAGCAGCCCTTCCTGCCCGGCGACAAGGTGGGACCCCGCGTCCAGCGGGAAGCGGCCGACCGGGGCCTGTTCAGCCGCGTCAAGGCCGACACCTACGTCCTCGCCCCCGCCGCCGTCATCACCGACGAGCAGGTCGACCGCACCGTCGACATCCTCGCCGGCGCCGTCCGGGCCGTGCTCGGGTAGCAGTCTGCGCCTCGGGAACGGTGTGGGGCGCTACCCGGCCTTGCGCAACGCGGCGGCCGCGTGCCAGAGATCCCAGTCGGCCTGGAGGCCCATCCAGAACTCCGGCGACATGTCGAACAACCGCGCGAGCCGGAGCGCGGTGTCTGCCGTGATGCCGCGGCGCCCGCGGACCACTTCGTTCAAGCGGTTCAGCGGGATGTTCATGCGGCGGGCCGCCTCGACCTGCGTGAGGTTCGCCGGCCGCAGAAACTCCTCGAGCAGCATCTCCCCCGGCGGCGTCGGCGGACGCTCCAGATCGAGCACGGACCGCGGTCCCTCAGTGGTAGTCCTCGCATCTGACGGCATCGGCGTAGCCTCCCTCGAACCGGAACGTGATCCGGTACTGCTCGTTCACGCGCACGCTGTGGCGCCCCGCCCGGTCGCCCTTCAGCGCCTCGAGGCGGTTGCCCGCGGGCAGACGCAGATCCCGAATCGTCAACGCGCGGTGCAGCGCGTCCAGCTTCCGCCGGATCACGGGCCACAACCGCTTCGGCAGCCGGCGGGCGGCCTTCGTGTCGCGGCCGTAGTAGATGTCGGCCGTCCCCGCATCGTCGAACGACCGAATCACCTTCCCAGGATTACATGACTAACGGGTAATCATCAACCTCCAGTCCGGGCGACTGTTTCGCGGAACCGCAGTTCGACAGAAGATATCTATGTGATATCATTTTGAAATCCACGCCGGACTCGCCCATTCCGACGGGTCCATGACGGGGGAGAGACAACATGCTCAAGGAGAGAGTTCACGTCGCGTCGTCCGGCTGGCTCGCGCTGGCCGTCCTGTTGACCGCCCTCTTGGCGGTCGTCGTGCTGTTCCTCGTCGACGTCGCGGACAACGGCCAGATCGGCTTCCTCGGCTTCACCATGTTGCTCTCGGTGCCGATCATCGTGTTCCTCCTGTTCGGGCTGTTCGTCGTCAACCCCAACGAGGGCCGGGTGCTGCAGCTCTTCGGCCGCTACGTCGGCACCGTCAAGGACCCCGGCCTGCGGTGGGCCAACCCGCTGTTCACCAAGCGCCGGCTCTCGCTGCGGGTCCGCAACTTCGAGACCGAACGGTCGAAGGTCAACGACGTCGACGGCAACCCCATCGAGATGGCCGCGGTGGTGGTGTGGAAGGTGGTGGACACCGCCGAGGCGAGCTTCGAGGTGGACGACTACGAGAACTTCGTGCAGGTGCAGAGCGAGTCGGCGGTGCGGAACCTCGCCACCCGCTACCCCTACGACACCCGCGAGGCGGGGCGCCGCTCGCTCCGGGGCGACACGGAGGAGGTCGCCGGGCAGCTCCAGACCGAGATCCAGGGCCGGCTCGACAAGGCGGGGGTCGAGGTGATCGAGGCGCGCATCACCCATCTCGCCTACGCGGCGGAGATCGCGGCCGCGATGCTGCAGCGCCAGCAGGCGGGAGCCATCGTGGCGGCCCGGACGGAGCTCGTCGACGGCGCGGTGGGGATGGTCGAGATGGCCCTCGACCGGCTGTCGAGCCAGCAGATCGTCGAGCTCGACGAGGAGCGCAAGGCCACGATGGTGAGCAACCTGCTGGTGGTGCTGTGCGGCGACAAGAGCACCCAGCCGGTGGTGAACACGGGGTCGCTCTACTAGCCGGGGACGCCCCGATGCCCGCACGCAAGCCGTTCCTGCTGCGCACCGATCCTGAGGTCATCGCCGCCCTGCAGCGTTGGGCCGCCGACGAGCTGCGCAGCGTGAACGGCCAGATCGAGTTCCTGCTGCGCCGCGCCCTGCAACAGGCGGGCCGGCTGCCGCCGCGCGCAGGAGCTTCGTCCGACGACGACGAACCCGCGTCGAAGCCGTGAGCCTGGCGCCGCCGTCCCTGACGCGGCAGAGCCGGCGGCGGCCGCCGGGGGGCAACTGACGACGACGAACCCGCGTGGGAGCCGTGAGCCCGACGCCGCGGTCCCCGAGGGCTTCCTCCCGGCTCCCGCGGGCGCCACTGGACTGCCTCGCGGCGACGGCTGCCCGGTGCGAGAGCAACCATGCCTCCAAGAGCCCCCCCGACGGCCCGTAGGCTGTTACCATAAACAGGCGAACCGCTCGATTGACGGAGACGCGACATGCACAACCGGCTGAACCTGATCATCGCTTCCCTCGCACTCGTCGCGACGGCCGCCCCGGCCGCCGCCGCCGAGGCGCCGACCTTCGCCGCCGACGTGGCGCCGATCCTCTACGAAGAGTGCGCGAGCTGCCACCGGCCGGGCGACATCGCCCCGATGTCGCTGCTGACGTACCGCGAGGTGCGGCCGTGGAGCCGGGCCATCAAGGACAAGGTGGTGTCGCGCGAGATGCCGCCGTGGCACGCGGCCCCCGGCGGGGTGCCGATTCGCAACTCGCGCGGGCTGACCCGGGACGAGATAGACACCATCGTCGCCTGGGTCGACGGGGGCGCGCCCCTCGGCGACGCGGCGAAGATGCCGCCCCTGCCGGAGTTCTCCGACAACGAGTGGCACCACCCCAGCGGGCGGCCGCCCGACCACATCCTGCCGATGCCGGTCGAGATGGAGATTCCCGCCCAGGGCGAGCTGCCCTACATCACCCTGTACTCGGCCATCCCGTTCGAGGAGGACGTCTTCGCGAACGCCATCGAGATGCTGCCGTCGAACCGCAGCGTGGTGCATCACCTGTCGGTGAACGTCACCACCCTGCCCGAGGGCACGGTGCTCATGGACGGCCAGGCCTACGACGCCCAGGGCGCGCCGCTGACGGACGAGGCGATCAGGGCCGCCCGCGGCAGCGACTCGAACGTCCTCGGCGGCGCCACCAAGCTGATCTGCTTCGTGCCCGGGCGCGGGTTCGAGATGTTCCACGCCGGGGTCGCCAAGCGGGTGCCGGCGGGCAGGGCGCTGCAGTGGAGCCTGCACTACAACGCGACGGGCCGGCCCGAGGTCGACCGCTCGCGCATCGGCATCTGGCTCTCCGACGCCCCGGTGACCCACGAGATGCTGTCGCGCACCATCGGGAGCCCCCTGCCGACGACGCCCGACCAGACCCTGCCCGTCATCGTCAACGGCGACGAGGTGCCCCGGCGCGAGGTCCCGGTCATTCCGCCCTTCGCCGACGACTGGGCGATCACCATGCAGACCGACGTCACCGAGCCCATCACGTTCTACGCCATCTCGCCGCACATGCACCTGCGCGGCAAGGACATGCGGTTCCGGCTGGTGTGGCCGGACGGCCGCGACGAGATCCTGCTCGACGTCCCCCGCTACGACTTCAACTGGCAGACCGAGTTCGAGCTCGTCGACCCCCTGCGCATCCCCGCCGGCAGCCGGCTGATCGTCGAGGGGCACTACGACAACTCGGTTCGCAACCGGTACAACCCGGCCCCGCACCGCGAGGTCTACTGGGGCGAGCAGAGCTGGGACGAGATGTTCGAGGGGTGGATCAAGTACTCGATCGACAGCCAGGACCTGTCGAAGCCCGCGACGGAGTGACCACCCGCCGCGGGAGGGCCGATCACCGGCGGACGCCGGTGATCGGCATGCGTTCCGCTACTTCGGCGCGATGGGCCCCGGCGCGGGCTTCTCCGTCTCGCCCAGTTCGTAGCCTCTCGACTTCCAGTCGTTCAGGGCGCAGAATTCCGCCACCCGGTATCCGTTCTCGGTGAAGAGCTCCGCGGCACGGGAGCTTCGGCCTCCGGCGTTTCAAAAGAAGACGAGCCGCACGTCCTTCGGGATGTCCGGCATCCGGCGCTCGAGCTCGGCCACCGGGATGTGGATGGACCCCGGCATCGACCCGCTCGCCACCTCCCAGTCCTCGCGCACGTCGATGAGCAGCATGGTGGCGCCGGCGTCGAGCGCCGCCTTCAGCTCGTCGATGTCCGCCCGCTGCTCCGGCGGCGCCTGACCGCTTGCGGCGGCCGCCGCGAGCAGCAGACCGCATGCCGCCCCGAGCAGCGCGCGCCCGCTTCCTCTGACCAGTTTCGGGACCATATCGGACCTCCTCGGGCGACGAATCGCCGCCCTGCGACGCTGCCGCCCCAACCGATTCCTGGCCGCCAGCTTACCAGAATCGCCGCATGATCGGCAGACGAGTCGCACCGGTGCCGAGCCCAGCCCGCCGGCCGGCCGCGGCGCGCCCCCTATTCCTCGCTCACCACGATGAGGGTGTTGATATCGATCGGTCCGGGCACGGCCTGTTCGGCCCCCGACGGCCACCGCACGTCGATGCGCTCGACGGCGTCGGCGGCGCCGAGGCCGAAGTACAGGGGCATGGAGCTCTGCGACAGGTAGCCCGACTTGCCGTCGTGGAGCTGCGTGTAGGTCCGGCCCCCGGCCGTCACCCGCACCAGCGCCCCGAGGCCGTCCCGGTTCGAGGCGGCGCCCTCGAGCCGCACCTTCAGGTAGCGGATGCCCTGCCGCTCGGCGAGGTCGCTGACCAGCACCATGGGGGCGGCGTTGAACTCGGAGGTCACGATGTCGAGGTCGCCGTCGTCGTCGAGATCGAAGATGACGGCCGAGCGGGAGCCGCGCGCGGCCCGAATGGTGACGTCGCGCGGGGTCCCCGTGAACCCCGGCAGGCGGTCCGCCTCGCCGAGCACGAACCACGGCGTGGTCAGGCCCCCCTCGCGCGGCTCGACCCCAAGGATGAACTCGGCGTCGAGGAACCGCGTGCCGCCGTTGTTCAGCAGCACCGTGTTGACGCCGTAGCGGAAGGGGAAGTTCATGCTCGAGGCCACGAACAGGTCCTCGTAGCCGTCTGCGTTGAGGTCGCCGGCGCTGGGGCCCCAGGGCCAGTAGTTCTCGGCCCCGATCTCGTCCGACACCTCGCGAAACTGGCCCGACCCGAGGTTCATGAAGAAGGCGTTGCCCCAGATGCTCGTGCTCCCGTCGCCCACCATCTCGCGGTCCCAGATCATGACCGCCTTCCGCTTCTCGTCGGCCGGCCCCACCTCCTGGCTCATGTCCGAGTGCATGTCGGTGACGTAGATGTCGAGCCGGCCGTCGTTGTTGAAGTCGAGGACGGCGATGCCCATGGCGCCCCACGAGGTCCGGGGGAACACGTCGCGGCCCCGCGCCACGAAGCGGGTCCCCCCGACGTTCTCGTAGTACTCGTCGTCGCCCTGCATGTTCAGCACGTAGAGGTCGGTCCAGCCGTCGTCGTTCAGATCGACGAGGTTGGCGTCGCCCGACCACCGCCGGTCCTGGAGGCCGGTCGCCGCCGAGACGTCCACGAACCGGTTGCCGCCCTCGTTGCGGAACAGCAGGCTCTGCTCGGTCCGTTCCGGAAACAGGTGCCCGCGGAACGCGTCCTCCTCGAACCCGACGTAGTAGCGGTAGCCGTCGCCGCCGATCGCGTTGGTGGTGTACACGCCCACGTTGGTCAGGAACAGGTCGAGCCGCCCGTCGCGGTCGTAGTCGAAGAAGACCGCGCCCGACGAGTGGCCCACGTAGCCGAGCCCCGAGGCGGCGGTGATGTCCCGGAAGGCTCCCGTGCCGTCGTTCTCGAAGAGGACGTTGCCGCCGCGGACGGTGGTGACGTAGAGGTCGGGGTCGCCGTCGTTGTCGACGTCGGCGAACGAGGCGGTGACCCCGATGCGCTCGGCGACGCCGACCCCCGCCGCCTCGGTGACGTTCTCGAAGCGCCCCCCGCCGAGGTTGCGCCACAGCTCGTTGGCGCCGACCTGGGTCACGAAGTAGAGGTCGAGGAGGCCGTCGCCGTCGACGTCGGCCACCGCGATGCCGTTGCCGTGGTCGTAGTGCACCGCCTTGTAGTTCCGGCCGGCGTCGGCGACGATGCGGTGCACGAAGGTGATGCCGCTCTCGGCCACGCGGTCCGCGAAGCGGAAGTCGTGGAACACGTCGAAGTCGCCGGCGGTGCGCAACTGCGCGTCCCGCCGCGGCTCGACCCAGCTCTCGTCGACCAGCACCGGCGGGATGTGCACGACGTCCTGCGCGGGCTGGCCCTGCGGCGGCTGACCCGCCGCGCCGAACGGCGCGCCGGCGACCAGGCCGAGGACGCCGGCAAGGCCGGCAATCCGACCGAGGGGGCCGAGTGTCATGGTGGGATCTCCTGTCTCCGAATGAACGCGTGCCGGCGAACCCCCGCCGCCCGAGCCGATCCTGCCGATGCACTCCCGCGCCGCGGCGACGACGCCGCGCGCCCGCGGGGCGGGCCGTCCCTTCGTCGTGTCGCCGTCGGTCCGGGCCGACGACGCCGTGCCCGCGGGACGAACCCGGATCAGGCGGCTCCCGCGCGGGCTCCGGGGAGTCAGCCGCCGGAACCGGCCGGCAGGAGATCGGGATCGACGGCGGGGCCGGGGTTGTGCTCGGGCTCGTCGTCCCGCCACGGCGTCCGGCACGGCTCGCGGCGCTGATAGAGAGCCAGGTTGGCGCTCATCCCTCGCGCCACCGCGGACTGGCCGGCGCCGGCGGCGACCTGCATCGCGCGCCCCTGCCACTCGACCGCCTCCGCGAACCGGCCCAGCTCGGCCAGCGCCATCGCCATCGTCTCCGCCACCCCCGCGGTCCTGTACCCGTCGGTCACCAGCCCCTCGACCAGCGCCAGCGCCCGCGCCCCGTCGCGCAGGCCATCGTCCGGCGCGGCGGCGAGCAGGCGGGCCCTGGCGTGCGGGAACGACGGCTCCCCGGGGTACCTCGCCGCGGCCGCGTCCAGCACGTCCAGGGCCTCGCTGTACCGGCCCAGCCGCACCAATGCCATCGCCTCGCCGAAGCGGGCCTGCTCGCTCTGCACCTGCCGATAGTGGGGCAACGCGGCCTCGAACCGGCCGGTGCGGCGCAAGGCGTCGCCCAGCCGGAGGCGGGCGGCGCTCATGCTCGCGTCGGCGTCCGCCGCCCTCCTGAACCGGTCGATGGCCTCCTCGTCGCGTCCGCTGCGCTCGAGAAGGGTGCCGACGAGGAAGTGCGGCGCCGCGAAGCCGGGGTCGAGGCTCGCCGCCGCCTCGAGCTGGGTCAGGGCGGCCGGGGCGTCGCCGCTCCGGATCAGGGCGGTCCCGAGGTTCAGCCGCATCACGGGGTTCTCCGGCGCCATCCGCGCGCCGAGGGTGAACTGCCGCGCCGCCTCCCGCCAGTCTCCCCGTTCCGCCGCCTGCAGGCCGAGGTCGCGGTGCGACTGCGGGCTGCGGAGCAGGGTGTAGATCTCGGCCATCAGGGGATCGGGCAGCACCCCGCCCTCGGCGCCGCGGCCGTCGCTGCGTGCACCGCCCCGGTCCAGGTGGGCCCGGGCCCGATCGAGGTCGCCGAGCCCCCGGTAGGCCATCGCGAGGGGATAGTGAATCACCGTCGCGGCCGGGTTCAGCCGCAGGGCCTCCTCGAGGCGCTCCACCGCCGCCGCGTAGTCCCGCGCCGCCAGGGACGCTCTCCCCCCCTGATACAGGAGGGCGGGCGCGCCGGGATGGCTCGCCCACGCGCGGGCCAGCAGTTGCTCGGCCTCGACCGGCTGGTCCAGGTCGACGCGAACGTGCACCAGCCAGACGAGGGCCGCCAGGTCTTGGGGATCGATCGTCAACGCGCGCTCGAAGGACTCGACCGCCCGGTTCAGGTCTCCGAGCCGGATGTAGACGTGCCCGAGGTAGTACGGCCAGCGGAACTCGCCGGGAATCAGGCGCGCCGCGTTCCGCAGGCAGCGCCCCGCCGCGTCGGGGTAGTCGGCGGCGAGCAGCAGCATGCCCAGGGCGCCGTGGGCATCGCCGCGCCGGGGATCGGGAGCCTCTGCCGGCCCGCCGGCGCCGCTCCGGGGCTCCAGCGCCTCCAGCGCGCGATAGGCGTCGCCGAGCTGCGTCCGGGTCGCCTCGTGCATGCGGCTCAGGTCGGGCAGCGTGCACCCCGCGGGAGCTCCTTCATCCTCTTGCGCCTGCCCCGGCGCGGGCGGCCGTGCGGCGGCCGCCGAGGCCGCGCCCAGGACGAGCATGACGCCGATGCCGTGCACCAGACCGGCTCGGGTGACGACGCCCTCGGCACCAGGCCGGAAAGTGCAGCGCATATTTTCAATTATCCGCGCGGGGCTGCGGTTCCTTCAAGCGGCGGACGTTGGGGGCCAACGGAGGCCGGCGGTTTCGTGCCATGCTCGATTCCGGGATGTTCGACACGCATGCGATTGCCCGCGCGTTGACCGATGCGGGCGCAAACCCCAAGCTCGCCGACGCCATTTCACCGATGCCGTGAAGCAGGCGGCCGACCATGGCGATCACGTGACCGCGACATGCTCCGCGCCGAGTTCGAGAGCCTGGAAGCGAGCCTCGCCTGGGGGCGCCCCGAATCGCCGGAAACGCAATAGCGGCCCTTCGTGTGCTCGGATATACCTCGTCCTGGCCGGCGTCGGATGCAGCCGTCGTCTCGAGGCTCACTCCGCGGGTCGTCCCGTTCCCTCGACCAGGGTCGTCCACCGGTCGACGGCGACGTCGGCCCACTCCTCCGCCCCGCCGTCGGGCCAGACCACGCGGACCCGGTCGACGGCGGCGGCGGAACCCAGGCCGACGAGCACCCGGGGATCGTTGGCCGACACGTAGCTCCCGTCGGTGCGCGCGCGCCGCCACAGCGGCGGTCCCGCGTCCGCGCGACCTTCCGGTCGCGTTGGGAGTGTCGCTGACGCGACACTCCGGCGGAACACCGCGACCCGGGCCCCCAGCATGTCCCGACCCGAGGCGCCGACCAGCCGCAGGCCGACCCAGCGGTTGCCGCCGGCCGCCTCGTTGATCAGCAGGCGCACCGGCCCGTTGTTGTTGGTCAGCAGCACGTCGACGTCGCCGTCGTTGTCGACGTCGCCGAACGCCGTGCCCCGACTGACCTCGGAGAGCTCGAAGACCGCGCCGGCCTCGCCGCTCACCTCGGCGAAGCGGCCGTTCCCGAGGTTGCGGAAGAGCTGGTTTCGCTGGTGCAGGGGAAACGGGTCGTTCACCCGCGCGAGGGCCTCCATGGTCCGGATCTCGCCGTTCGCGACGATGAGATCGAGCCAGCCGTCGTTGTCGAAGTCGAACCACCCGGTCCCGAACCCGGTGAACGGCAGGCTGGGGGGGCCGAGGCCGACCCGCACCGTGCGGTCCTCGAAGAGCCCGAGGCCGTCGTTGACGTAGAGGGTGTTCGTCTCGGTCGCGATGTGGGTCATGAACAGGTCGTCGTCGCCGTCGGCGTCGAAGTCGCCGGCGTCGACCCCCATGCTCCCCTCCGGGCGCCCGTCGCGGTTGACGGCCGCCCCCGCCAGCCACGCCATGTCCTCGAACGAGCCGTCGCGCCGGTTCATCCAGAGCTGGTTGGGCTCGCCGTCGTTGGCGACGTAGAAGTCGGTCCACCCGTCGCCGTCGAGGTCGGCCGCCACCACCCCGAGGGCGGGGCCGAACTCGCCGCCGCGCAGCGCCTCGAGCGTGACGTCGGCGAACGTGCCGTCGCCGTTGTTGCGGTACAGCCGGTCGGGCACCGGCGGGTAGCGGTTGGGCCCGCAGTAGTCCTTCTCGCCGGTGCGGCTGAAGCACTCGAGGTCGTCGTCGAGGCGCGGGTCCACGTAGTTGGCGACGTAGAGGTCCAGCCGGCCGTCCCGGTCGAAGTCGGCGAACGACGACGCCGCCGTCCACCGCGCGTCGTTCACGCCGGCCTGCGCGGTGACGTCGGCGAACGTCCCGTCGCCGTTGTTGCGGAAGAGGTGGTTGTCGCGGAGCCCGATGCGGTAGACGTCGATCCGGCCGTCGTCGTCGAAGTCGCCGGTCGCCGCCCCCATGCCGTAGGACGCCACGTCGAGGCCGCTCCCCGCGGTGACGTCGGTGAAGCGCAGGGTGCGGGTGCCGTCGGCGTGAATCTCCAGGTCGTTGCGATACAGCCGGTCGGTGAGGGGCCGGCCCGCCGGCGGCGCCACCAGCGACTGCTCCAGCGTCCGGCCGGTACCCAGCATCTGGCCCTGGACGAGGTAGACGTCGAGGTCGCCGTCGTCGTCGAAATCGAGGAGGGCCCCGCCCGGCCCCATGATCTCGGCCGAGTAGTACTCCCCCGACATGCCGTTGAAGTGGATGAAGTCGAGGCCCGTCGCCGCCGCGCGGTCGGTGAACCACGGTCCGGCGTCGCCGGGCTGGCCCGTCGCCGGACCGACGGGCGCCACGATCGCCCAGGCGGCCAGACCCGCCGCCGCCGCACTGCGAAGAAGCTGCCGCCGGATGCTGCTGCTCCCGGGTCTGGCTCGCGGGTCCGCTTCGCGCTGTAACTCCGCGGCCGCGCCCACGCCGCCGCTCCCGCCGTCGCCATGGAAGCCTGAGGTTACAGGCCGCGAACGGACGAACGTGACCATCCCGCGATGATACCGCAACCGGCGCCGCTGCCCGCCCCGGCCAGCCCCGGCCGTGACCTGTACGTCGTCCCGGTTTCGGCGCACCGAGCGCCGGGCGGTCGTACCGGTTCTCGGCACCGGGACGAGGGGCGATGACGGTCGAGAAGCTCACGCGGCGTCCGGCACGAGGGGGCGCCCGAAGACCCCCCGCAGCGCCCGGCCCGCGTCGTCGAGAATCATGTAGGCGGTCGGCACCAGGACGAGGGTGATGACGGTCGCGAACAGCACCCCGAAGCCGAGCGAGACCGCCATCGGCACCATGAACGAGGCGTCCAGGCTCTGGTTCCACATGAGGGGCGCGAGGCCGAAGAACGTGGTGAGCGAGGTCAGCAGGATGGGCCGGAAGCGGTGCACGCCGGCCTCCCGCACCGCGAGGGCGAGGCCCGCCGTCTCGAAGTCCCACCGGTCGGCCGGAGCGGCGCCGGCGTCCCGCGCCATGCGCCCGACGCCCGCGTGCACGCCGCGGGCCCGGTTGATGAAGTCGACCATGATCAGGCTGTCGTTGACCACCACGCCGGTCAGCGCCACCAGCCCGAACATCGACATGATCGACACGTTCAGGCCCAGGAGCACGTGCCCCCAGACGGCGCCGATGAGGCCGAAGGGGATGGCGCTCATGATGATGAGGGGCTGCACGTAGGACCCCAGGGGGACCGCGAGCAGCGCGAAGATCATCAGCAGCGCGAGCACGAATCCGCGCTGCAGCCCGCCGAGGGCGTCGCGCTGCTCGGCCATCGCCCCCTCGAACGAGTGGAACACGCCCGGGTGGCCGGCCAGCACCTCGGGCAGGACGCGCGCGTTCAGGTCGGCGATGACGTCGCCCGCCGACGTCACGGCCGGATCGACCGAGGCGGTGACGTTGACGGTCCGGTTGCGGTCGACGCGCCGGATGGACGCGAAGCCGCGCCCCGGCTCGACGACCGCAACCTGGCCGAAGGGCAACTGGCCGCCGTCCGGGGTGCGGATGCGCATGTTCTCGAGGTCGCCGAGCGATCGGCGCTCGTCGCGCGGGTAGCGGACCATGACGCGGACGTCGTCGCGGCCCCGCTGGATGCGCTGGGCCTCCTCGCCGTAGAACGCCTGGCGCACCTGACGCCCGAGGTTCTGCAGGGTGAGGCCGACGGCCTCGGCCGCGGGCTTGATGCCGAGCTTCATCTCCGCCTTGCCGGCGCGGAACGAGTCGCCGACCTCGTGGACCCCGGCGTAGGCGCCGAGGCGCCGCCTGACATCGGCCGCCGCCGCCCGCAGCACGTCGAGGTCGGGGCCGGCGAGCTGAACGTCGATGTCGCTGCCCGCGCTCAGGTCGCTCAGCGCGAAGTCGACCGCGACCGCCTCCGGAATCGGCCCGGTCGACTCGCGCCACAGCAGACCGAGCTGCTCGCTGCCCCAGGCTCGCTCCTCGGCCGGGATCAACTCTATCGCCACCTCGCCCACGTTCGCCGACGCCATGCTCCCGACGTCGGGGCCCGTGGGACCGCCGCCCCGCGCCGCCAGCGGCTGGTCGCCGACCGCGGCCAGGACATGCCGGAAGTGGTCGCGGCCGGTCTCGTCGAGCAGCCGTCGGCGCAGCCGTGCCGCACCCGCCTCGAGCCTGGCGACCGCCGCCCCCGTCGCCGCGGCCGGCGTGCCCTGGGGCATCGTCACCGAGGCGGAGATGACGTCCGCCTCTATCGAGGGCATGAACCGGAAGCCGGGCCGGCCCGACAGCACCATCCCGACGGTGACGATCATCACGCCGACGCCCAGCGCCGCCGTCACGTAGCGCCACCGCAGCGCGGCCTCGAGCAGGGGGCTGTAGACGCGCTGCGCGACGTGCTTCAGGCCGTTGGCGAAGACGAGCTGGAAGCGGCGCCAGGGTCCCGGGCGGACGCGCCGCGGGACGTGCGACAGGTGGGCCGGCAGGATGTTCAGCGACTCGAGCAGCGAGAACAGCAGGCACGGGATGACGACGAGGGGAATGACCCGGAACACCTTGCCCAGCACCCCGGGCACGAACAGCAGCGGGCTGAAGGCGGCCACCGTCGTCAGGACCGCGAACGTGACCGGCCTGGCGATCTCGTACGCCCCCTCGACGGCCCCGCGCAGGCCGTCGCCGTGCTCCTCCTGGTGCCGGTAGATGTTCTCTCCGACGATGATGGCGTCGTCGACCACGATGCCCAGCACCAGGACGAAGCCGAACAGCGACAGCACGTTGACGGAGACGTCGAGGCCCGGCATCAGGGCGATGGCGCCGAAGAACGAGATGGGGATGCCGAGGCTGACCCAGAACGCCAGCCGCAGCTCGAGGAAGAGGGCCAGCACCAGGAACACGAGCGCGAACCCCGCGATGCCGTTCCCGAGCATCAGCGAGAGCTGGTTGCTCAGCGACTCGGCGTCGTTCTGCCACACCGTCAGGGTCACGCCCTCGGGCAGGCGCGCCCGGGCCTCGTCCACGTACGCGGTGGCGAGCTCGGCGATCTCGAGGGCGCTCTGGTCGCCGGTGCGGAAGACCGTGACCATCATCGTCGGCTCGAAGTCGAAGCGGGCGTACTGGTCGGTCTCGGCGAAGCCGTCGACCACCGTCGCCACGTCGCCCAGCCGCAGGCGGCTGCCGTCGGGCCGCGTCCACAGCACCAGGTCCTCGAACTCGGCCCCCCGGTACGCCTGCCCGATGGTCCGCAGCAGGATCTCGCCGCCCTCCGTCCGCACCGACCCCCCGGGCAGGTCGAGCGACGAGCGGCGCACCGCGTCGGCCACCTCGTCGAACGTCAGGGCATGCCGCCGCAGGTCGTTCTCGGAGACCTCGATCGAGATCTCGTATGGGGGCGCGCTCACGATGTCGACCTGCGTGATGCCGGGAACGGCGGTCAGCTCGTCGCGCACCCGCTCGGTGACCTGCTTGAGCGCGAACGGGTCCATGTCGCCGGAGACCGCGATGTCGACGACCTGCAGCCGGTTCGTCATCTCGCGGATGATCGGCCTCTCGGTCTCGACGGGGAAGGTCGTGATGGCGTCGATGCCGGTCTTCACCTCGTCGACCACGCGGCGGGCGTCGGCGCCGAGGTCGAGCTCGATCGTCACCACGCCCGTCCCCTCGTACGCCGTCGACCGGATGTGCTCGATGCCGTCGATGCCCTGAATCGCCTCCTCGATGCGCACGTTCACCGCCGCCTCGACCTCCTCGGGAGCGGCGCCGAGGTACTGGACCTCGACGCTGATGCTGTCGAGCTCCATCTCGGGAAACACTTCCTCGTTGCTGTTGACGGCGGCCAGGACCCCGCTCAACAGGATGAACGCCATCATCAGGTTGGCGGCGACGGCGTTGCGCGCGAACCAGTCGATCATGCCCTTCACGGCGCCTCCCCGCGGGGCATCGAACGACGGCTCGCCCCGACCCGTCCAGGCTACGGGGGGCGTCGTGAAGCCGGCGTGAGGGAATCGGCCGCGGGCCTTCACGCCGATTTCACGGCCCCCGGACGGCGCGTCCCCCGCAATCCGCGGGGCCGCCGCCGCGGCGCGGAGCCCTCGGCACCCTCGACGGAGGGGAACGCGATGCCCCGCCAGCAACCCGCGCGGGCCGCCGCCGCGCGGAGCGGGACCGCCGCCCGCCCGCGTAATTCACACGGCGCGAGTGAACCGGAACGTGGCCGAGAACGTCGGTATAGAATTGAAGGTTGGGCAGGTCACAAACAAGCCTGCCTGTGAACCCATGAGGAGGAACATGCCGACACGACGACACGCAACCGGAAGGACCCTCGCCCGTAATGTCCACCCGCGGCTGCGGCTCCCCGCCGCGCCGCTTCACCAGCACCGCCGCGCATCGATCAAACCGGCCGCCGGCGCCAAGCCTCCGCAAGACCTCCGCTCCATCTCCCTGCAGCTCGTGCAACGCCTCCGGATGATGGCGTCGTAGCCGGAGCCGCCCCGCTCGCCATTGCAGATTCGTGACTCGCCGGAACGGGCGGCATCCAACTCCGGATGTCATCCGCCCGGCGGCACGCGAGGCGGCCTCGCCGAGGTACGGGTGGAGCGGCGCGGACTCCCCGAGGGTCGGGCGCCCGGCGAAGCCCGCGGGCGACGATGGTCGGCTAGCGCGCGGCGCCGGCGTCCGGGTCCGGGAAGTACGCGATCATCCCGCCGCGGTTCGTGCCAAGCCAGATCTCGCCGGCGATGCGGATGGCCGCGGTGGACGACGCGAACCCCTCCATGCGCGGGTGGCGGAAGATGCGCCGGACCTCCAGCGTGTCGGGATCGACGAGGGCCACGTTCGACGTTTCCTCCGGCGTGCCGAAGTCGCCGTGGCCGGCGGCCAGGATGACCGCGCCGCCGTCTACCGACCGCAGGTTGTCGGGCCGGAAACCCATGGGCACCACGTCCTTCTGCTGCGGCGTCCGCCCGCGCGACAGGCGCGTGAGCTTCTCGCCGCGCCAGCCCGCGACGTAGAGCCACTGCCCGTCGGGGGAGATCTCGAGGCCGTTCGGGGTCGTGTCCTCGGTGCCCGCGATGAGCGACCAGCCGGTCCCGGCGCGCCACTCCCAGACGTCGCCGGTCGAGGTGCTCGTCGCCGCGAAGCCGCCCTCGGGCAGCGCCACCACCGAGTTGAGCCGCAGCCCCTCCGGCGCCACCGCGCACCCGACCCACGCCAGCGAGATCGGCTGCGCCCCCGCGTTCACCTCGAAGACCTCGATCGACTCGCGCCGGCCGTGGTGCACCACGTACAGGTCGTGGACGCCGCCCTCGCCGGGGTCGAGGTAGAGGCCGTGCGCGCGGAACTCGTCGTTGTCCAGCTCCCCGGGCTCGAGAGGCCCGGGGCAGTCCGGCCACGCCGCCGCGTCGAGCCGCTCGGTGCGCGTGTCGGTCGGAAAGAGGACCGACGTGGACTTGTCGGCCACGTCGACGAGGTGGATCCGACCGCCCTCCTGGTTGCCGGACGCGATGACCCACTCCTCGCCGGGCAGGATGGCGAGGTCCTCGGGGCCGACGAGGTCGCAGATGAACCGGATGTCCCCGACCGGCTCGCAACCGGGGGTCTCCTGCTCCGCGAATCCTCCGGAACCCGACAGCACCACCGCAACGCAGACGACCAGCCACATCCGTGCTCTCATGACGCTCCTTCCGGCTGCGCGATCGCCAGCGCGGCGAAAGCCGCGACCCGACGAACGCAACCATCTCGCGATGATAACGCACGACCCTCCCCGCGCTTGGCCGATATTGACGCCGGAACCGCCAAGTGTGCAACATACACACAAGTGGACAGCGCCGATGTCGTCAAGCGGCTGCTGCGCGAGGGCTGGACGCTCGCACGCCAGCGCGGAAGCCATCGGCAGTACACGCATTCGGAGCGGAACGGTCGGGTGACCGTGCCGCACCCGCGGAAGGAAATCCCGACCGGTACGCTCCGGAACATCTACCGGCAAGCCGGCTGGCCCTGGAAGGAGCGGCCGTAACCATGCGATACCTGGTCGTCGTGCATCACGATCACCCCGGCGGGCCGTTCGGCGTGACGGTGCCGGACCTGCCGGGGTGCTTTTCCGCCGGCGACACGCTGGCCGATGCACTGGAGAATGCACGAGAAGCGATCGTGCTCCACGTCGAAGGACTGCTGTCGGACCACGAGCCCGTCCCGGCGCCGGCGCCGACCGTGGATGCCGACGGGGGCATCGTGGCGGTGGTGCACGTGGACGATGGCCTGCTGTCGGACCGGACGGTGCGCCTCAACATCACGCTGCCGAGCCGCATCGTGGAGCCGCTCGACGATGCCGCCCGGCGCGCGGGAACCACCCGATCCGGACTGTTGGCGCGGATCGCACTGGCGCACTTGGCGCGCGGCGCGGACTGAGCCTGCCCCCCATGGCCGGGGATACCCGGCACCCGGCGCTCGTCGAGCGTGTGCTGGGGGCTCGCGATGTCCTCCGAGGCGGCGGCGGGCGGACGGATCGCCTGGCCCGTTGGGCGGCTACGACGAGGGGAGAACCACGGAGCATGAGACTGCGTCTGTTGACGTTCCTGATCGCCGCGGCGGGCGCGGCGCCCTTGGCCGCGGACGCACAGGACCGCACCGCGGCCACGCCGAAGGTGGTGCTCGTCCTCGCCGACGATCTCAGCTGGGGCGACGTCGGGGCCATGCATCCGGAGTCGGGCATCCCCACCCCCACATCGACCGCCTCGCCGGCGAGGGCATGCGCTTCGTCGACGCCCACGCGCCGGCCGCGGTGTGCACCACAAGCCGACCCGGCCTCACCCGCGCTTCCGCGGGCGGACGGGTCTCGGCGAGTTCATCCCGGGCGCCTTCGCCAAGTAGAGTTGCGCGAGAGGAACTCCAGGATTTCACGTCCCTGCTCGATCAGCCACCGCCGCTCCTCTTCCACCGGGGCCTCGGCCGCGACAATCGTCTGGTGAGCATTTGCAGGCGAAGCCGTAGGGTTTGTTCCTCCTCTACGTCACCGTCGCGCATCAACCGGTCGAGGTCCTTCTCCCACGCCTCACGCTGTTCGGAGCTCAGCCGAAAGAACTTGTCACGTAGGCGGTTTGCGGTGGGGACCAACGACGCGGCGGGCTTCGTCAGGCAGAGATCGGCCTCGGCTCTCCGCATGGCACGGGTCCGCGCGGCCTTGTCGCCCTCCGCGCGTGCCTCGGCGACCGCCTGTTCGGCCACCTCGAGATCTTTCAAGCGGTTCTGCTTGTCCGCGCCGTCGGGCAACGACTCGCAATGCAGCCTCGCCTGACGACACTCGGACTCGAGGCGATCGACCCGCGATTCGAGCTCCGCGTCGAACTCAGGCTTCCGCCGGAACAGGCCCATGCCAGCTTCCTCGCGCCGCCTCGGATCCGGGCCGCGGCTTCCGTCCGTTCGACTCCGATTGCCAGCCCCCGAGCACCCTGGCCAACCGCCGCTCCAGCCCCCCCATCGTGTCGGTCCACCCTCGAAGGCGACTCGCTCCAGGCCGCGCCGGCTCCTCCGGCCGGGACTCGGCGCGAGACAGGTCCAGAGATCGCGCACGACGATGCCGTCGTCGTCACGCACCAGCTTGGTCACCCGGTCACGGAGCGTCGGGACGAGCCACGCCAGCGCCAGCGCCGCCCGCCGTGCGGAGGCGGACTCGAGTGCAGGACGGCATTCCGCGGAGCACCCTCTGTCGTGACGACGCCCGCCGCCCGGTTGCTCAGAGCGAGTCGGGCGGCGGAGGCGGCTCCTCGGCATCG
The DNA here is from genome assembly GCA_965261285.1 of Vicinamibacterales bacterium. Lineage (GTDB taxonomy): Bacteria > Acidobacteriota > Vicinamibacteria > Vicinamibacterales > UBA8438 > JAJEEA01. Next base: position 3,769,128 of record OZ253457.1, read on the forward strand.
GGAACCCGCTGGCGCTCGACCTCGATCGTGCATCCGGTGATCAGGGCGGTCATCGCGCCGATGGCGGCCAGCAGCGGCGCGAACACCGCGCCGACCAGCCCCACCGTCAGCGGGAACTCCGCGATGACCTCTCCCTTCTGACGGACCCGCACCCGCCGGATGTTGCCCTCGGCCAGCAGCTTCCTGAGCTGATCGAGCACCGCGCCGCCCGTGCCCCCCACTGTCTCCCACCAGGTCTGTGTCGACATGAATCCTCCTGCCTGACATTGACGGACGCACGCCGGTCGAGGTTCGCCGGCAGCCCGCGACGGAACCGGGCGCCGGACGAGACCGGCAAGGCGCCGGCGGTCTCCCGTCCGGTCACGCCGAGCCCGTCGAGCGGCTGGAGCCGCACAGAACCGGCACGGCGCCCGCCTGCGACCCCTCCCCGCCGCCGGTTCTTGTGCCGGCGCCGCTCCCCGCCGACAATAGCGGCATGGCGAAACGCTACTGGTTGATGAAGTGCGAGCCGAGCGCCTACAGCATCGACGACCTGGCGCGCGACGGAGAGACCTGCTGGGAAGGCGTGCGCAACTTCCAGGCCCGGAACTTCATGCGCGACGAGATGCGGGTGGGCGACGGGGTGCTGTTCTATGCGTCGAACGCCGAGCCGTCCGGGGTCTCGGGGCTCGCGAAGATCTGCCGGACCAGCTACCCGGACCACTACGCGTGGGAGCCCGGCCACAAGTACTTCGACGCCCGCAGCAAGCCGGACGCCCCGACCTGGTACATGGTGGACCTGGCGTTCGTGGAGCGGTTCGCGGAGACGGTGCCGCTGGCCGCCCTCAAGACCACCCCCGGGCTCGAGGCGATGAAGGTCGTCCAGAAAGGCAGCCGGCTGTCGGTGCAGCCGGTGACCAAGGCGGAGTACGACATCGTAGTCCGCCTTGGCCGCCGCACGGGCGGTTGAGCCCTACTGCCCCTCGTCGGTGGGAACCCTGACCGCCTTCAGCACCTCGCGGACGAGGCCCCACCGGTCGAAGCCCTGGCGGCCCCAGTCGAGGCCGCGGCGCACGATGACGAGGTCGTGCGACGGGACCACGACGGCGTACTGGCCGCGGTTGCCCGAGGTCGAGTAGGCGTCCCTCGGCACGTCGTTCCGGTTCTCGGGCACCAGCCACCACTGGCCGCCGTACTGGCCGCCGCGCCCGACCGTGGCCGGGGCCGGGGTGCGCACGAAGTCGATCCACTCCTCGGAGATCAGCCGCTCGCCGTTCCACACGCCGTTCTGCAGGTAGAGCAGACCGAAGCGGGCGAGGTCGCGGGCGTTGGTGTAGACCTGACTGCTGAGGATGAAGTCGCCGAAGCGGTCGGTGCTGACCAGCGTGTTGCGCATGCCGATCTTGTCGAGCAGGGCCCGCCGCGGGAACTCGCGGTAGGTCTTCTCGTCGCCCAGGGCCTGCTTCATCCTGAGGACCGCGAGCAGCGTGTCGTAGTTCTCGTAGTCCCAGTTGGTGCCGGGCTCGCGGATGAGCGCCTGCCGCAGGGCGCCGCGCACCGAGCTCGACCCGGCCCAGTAGGACATGCCCGAGCCGGTGGCGTACTCGAGGCCGCCGTTGTCGACGACGTCGAGGCCGCTCGACATGTTGAGCACGTGGCGCAGGGTGATGTCGTTGCGGGGGTCGGTCTCGGGAGACGCGGCGCGGGGCAGCCACTCGAAGCCGAGCGGCTCGTCGAGCTTCAGCTTGCCGTCGTCGACGAGCATCCCGATGAGGGTGGCGGCGATGCTCTTCGCCGTCGACCAGGTGCGGGTGCGGGTGGTCACGTCCACGCCGGGCGCGTAGCGCTCGTGGATGATCTGCCCCTCGTGCACGATGAGCAGGCTCAGGGTGTCCTGCTCGGGCGTGTCGCGGTCGAAGGCCCAGTCCGAGGCGGCCTGGATGGCGGCGGCGTCGATGGAGGGCGACGGAGCGGCCTCGGCGACGAGGTCGCCGTCCGGCCACGGGATGTCGGCGGGGTCGCCGTCCGGGTACGGCAGCTCGAGGATCGGGAGCGAGTCGATGTCCTCGAAGGTCTGGTCGGGGGCGAGGATGACGCAGCCGACGCCCTCGCGGAACGCCGCCCGCATGACCGGGGTGCCCCCCGGCGTCCCGATGGCCACCGCCTTCCGCTTCTCGTCGATGACGTAGTCGCCGCCCCGCGGCGTCCCCACCGGCCGGGGCAGGAAGGCGAGCTCCTGGGCGAAGACGTTCTCCAGGCTGCGGTTCGACGTGAACAGCCCGTTGCACATGAAGATGGCCTGCTGTCCGTAGCGGACCATCTCGCGCTGGAACTTCCAGTAGTCGTAGGTCTCTTCCTGCTGGGCCGCCGCCGGCATCGGGGCCGTCAGCAGCGCCAGGATCAGCGCCGCCATCACGCGCTTCATGGTCATGGGGTCCTCCTCGGGGCCGTCCGCGGTAGCGGGCGACAGTTGCGCACCGAAACATCGCAGTATAGCGCGGTTCCGCGGTGGACCGGACCGTCGCTGACCGTCGCGGTCCGGCCTCGCCGCCCGCCGTCATCCCGACCCGGTCGACCGGGGGCTCCCCCGGCCGCGTGGACGAGGGGCGTAGCGGGCCGCGGCACGCGGTCGCCGTGCGGGAGGGACCGCAGCCCCCCTCATCCCGGCGGGTCGAGCAGCGGCTGCTCGGCGAGATAGAGCAACTGCGTGCCGGGGTGCACGACGTACTCCTTGGGCGGGTTGATCACCTCGTCGCCGGCCGCGGTGCGCAGCCCCACCACGAGGCCGCCGCGCTTCGAAAGCTGCATCTCCACCAGCAGCTCGCCGAACGGCACCGGCTCCTTGCGGTCGCCGGGCAGCACCCCGATGTACACGTTGTGGGCGCCCGACATCAGCACCCGGCTCATGGCGGTGGCGGTGCCGTGGTACCCCACCGCGTGCGCGATCATCGCGTAGCCGATCTTGCGGGTCTCGAGCACCTCGTCGGCGCCGGCCTTGCGCGCGTGGTCGACGTTCTCGGAATCGAGGATCTCGACCACCACGTAGAGGGGGAAGCGGCGGCGGCGCACGTGGCCCCGCTGGCGGCTCAGGTAGGACCGGATGGTGAACGTGATGAGGATCGAGCGCGCGTCGGCGGCCTGCGGGGTGGTGTCGCGCTCGCCCGGCACGATGACCGCCGCCGCGTGCGTCAGCCGCACCTTGTCGAGCTCGCTCTCCTTGGTCGGGTCGCCCTGCACCCACACGAACTCGGGGGGCACGTCGCGCGGCCGCTCGTGGGTGTCGAACAGCACCACCCGGGTCTCGACGAGGTCGAGCTCGGCCCGCAGCGCCTCGAGCATCAGGTGGGTGCTCTGGTCGTACCCGCACACGACGATGTGGTTGACGTACTCGCTCATGCGGAACTGCTCCTCGCGGACGCTGACGACGCTGCTGACGAGGCTCGACCCGACGATGCCGGCGAACAGGGCCAGGGTGAACATGCCGGCGACCATCATCACCGCGCCGATCAGGCGGCCGAGCCCGGTCACCGGGGCGATGTCGCCGAAGCCGACGGTCGTCGTCGTGACCAGCGCCCACCACATGCCGTCGAGGAGGGTGACGATGTCGGGGTTGTCCCGGACCTCGACGAGGTACATGCTGGCCCCGCCCAGCAGGGTCGCCAGGCCCAGGACCCCGAAGGCCAGGGTGAACAGCACGCCGTTCTCCTCGAACGCCTGCAGCAGGATGGCGAACGGGTTGCGGTAGCGGAACAACCGGCTCGAGCGCAGGAGCCGCAGCAGCCGCAGCAGCCGCAACGCCCGCAGCTCGGGGAACAGGGCCAGCACGGCCAGGACGTCGACCAGCATGATGGGCCGCATCAGGAACTGGAGCCGCCCCCGCAGGTGGGTCCGGAGCCGCCCCCCGGGAGGGCGGCGGAAGACGGCCAGCGCCGGCGGCCGGAACGACCCGACGCGCAGCAGGATCTCGACCGCGAAGGTCGACAGCAGCACGACGTCGACGCGCCGCAGGGGAAGCAGGGCGGGGCTGTCGGCCGGCAGCAGGGCCTCGACGACGAGGAGGAGGACCGAGGTGAGGATGAGCGTCCACACCGTCCCCTGCACGTACCGGTACACCGGGGTGTCGCGCTCGTGGAACGCCGCGTGCAGCAGGTCGGCCAGGGCGCGCATGGACGTCAGCGGGCCCGGGAGCCCGCGGCGAGAGTCTCCGCTGCATTCGAACGGCGGTGCATCCCGCCTGACTGCGTTGCCCCCGGGTCGAACATGCCCGGCATTCCCCCTCGTCGCACCCCGTCAGGCGAGCGCCTCAGCGATTCACCGGCGCCCTCCGGGCGCGCTGCAACGCGGGGTTTCACCACGGGCTCCTCGTGGAGACGGAGGGTCACGGCGGGCCGCTCCGGTCCGCCGCAGGCGGGGCCCCGGTCTCGAGCAGCATCAGGCCGGGCTGCTCGAGGCGTGATCTGATCGCGGCCAGCAGCTCGGCCCCCGCCGCGCCGTCGATGACCCGGTGGTCGGCAGAGAGGGTGCAGGCCATGACCGTCCCCACCCCGACGCCGTCGCCGTCCGCCACGGGTCGCCGGGTCGCCGCCCCCACCCCGAGAATGCAGCTCTGCGGCGGATTGACGATGGCGTAGAGGCTCTCGACGCCGTACATCCCCAGGTTGGAGATGGTGAACGTGCCGCCCGCGTACTCATTGGGGGCGAGGCGCCCTTCCCGCGCCCGGGCGGCGAGAGCGCGGGTCTCGCGGGCGATGGCCCCGAGGTCCTTCCCGTCCGCGCCGCGCACCACCGGCGCCACCAGGCCCCGCGGCGTGTCGACGGCCACCGCGACGTCCACACGCTCGTAGACGCGGACGGCGCCGTCCACCCACGCGGAGTTGGCCTCGGGCACGGTGCGGAGCGCGCAGGCGGCGGCCCGCACGACCAGATCGGTGAGGGTGGGCGGCGCGTCCGGCAACCGGCGCTTGGCGGCGGCGAGAAACCGCAACGCGGCATCGACCCGGCACTCGGTCCGCAGGTAGAAGTGCGGGACCGTCTGCTTGGCCTGCTGCATGCGGGTCGCGGTGACCCGCCGCATGGCCGTCAGGGGCTGCTCACGGTGGGGCGGCTCCGTGTCCCCCGATGCCGCCGCCGTGTCCCTCGATGCCTCCGCCGCCGTGTCCCCCGATGCCTCCGCCTCGGCCGGCGAAGCCGGAGGCGCCGGGGGCGAAGCCGGTCCGACCGACGCCGCCGCGAACGGTTCCCCGCCGTCGCCGGAAGGAGCGCCGTCGCCGGTAGGAGCGCCGTCGCCGGTAGGAGCGCCGTCGCCGGAAGACGCGCCGGCAGGAGCGCCGTCGCCGGAAGGAGCGCCCACTCGCGCGGCGGCTTCCCTTCCGGAGAGCGCTACCCGTGCCGAGGGTGGGTCTCCGTCACCGGATGCGCCCCGCCGCTCGGCGAGCGCCCGGTCGATGTCCGTCTTGCGGACGCGGCCGTCGGGGCCGGCGGCCCGGACGGCGGACAGGTCGAGCCCGGCCGCGGCGGCCATGCGGCGGGCCAGTGGCGTCGCCGCGGGGGCTTCCGCCGCCGCCCCGGCCGGCGCATCGCCCGAGGCCGCCGGGGGCTCGGCGGGGGCTGCCGGAGGCTCGGCGCGGACTGCCGGAGGCTCGGCGGGGACTGCCGGAGGCTCGGCGCGGGCTGCCGGCAGCTCGGCGGGGACCGCCGGCAGCCCGCCCGGCGTAGCGGGCACCCCGTCGACCGAAGCCACCCCGGCCGGCCCCGCACCGGCGGACTCGCCCGCAACGGGGGCGATGCGCCCGAGCACCGCGCCGACCTCCAGGCCGTCCGCGCCCGGCGCGACGCGAAGGTCGCACAGCACGCCGGCGGCCGGGGCCTCCAGCTCGACCGTGGTCTTGTCGGTCTCGACCTCGGCGACGGGCTCGCCCGCCTCGACCCGCTCGCCCTCCCGCTTCAGCCACGCCCCGAACTTGACCGACGTGACGGAATCGGCCAGCCGGGGCAGTCGAATCTCGGTCGTCTCCGCCATCCGTCCCCGCCGAGGAATCCTCTCGTGGTCGGCCGGCCCGGGCGACACGGACGCCGGCTGGGCAGGTCGACCGGCGTCCGCGGACCGGCCACAACGCATCGCAATCCGCGGCCGCTGACGCGGCCGCTCATGCACCCGGTTCGGGTGCGTCGAACACCGCGTCCACGTCGGCGGTGAATCCGTCGAGCAGGGGCGACACGGCCCTGTCGCCGCGGCCGTATGCGCCATGCTCGACGTAGACCTCCCCTTCCAGCGCGAGCACGGTGATTGTCTCGTCGCGAGGGTCGACGATCCAGTACTCGGGAATCCCCGCCTCGGCGTAGTCGGCGCGCTTCTCGACCAGGTCCCGGTCGGGGTCGTCCGGACTGACGACCTCGGCCACCAGATCCGCGCCGAGCCAGTACCGGTCCTGGCAGCGGGGGTCGGAGCGCTCGCGCAACATCAGCAGGTCGGGCTCGCGGTACTTGCCCTCGCGGACGCGCATCCGCAACGCGGAGACCATCGCGACGCCGCCACGCGGCTGAAGATACTCATGGAACAGGCGATACAGGAACAGCAAGACGGCCTGGTGCGAGAACGTGGGCAAGGGCAGCTCCTCGATGCGCCCGTCGGTGAACTCGACGAGACGGCGGCTGCGATCGGTGAGCCACAGGTAGGCCTCGTCACTCCAGCATCCCTGCCGCGGCAGGATGTCGCACAGCAGGGCGCCGAGGGCCGCCTGCGAGGTGGCCGCGGCCGCGCTCGTCGCGGTCGCCGCATTCCCGGCCGCTGCCGCCACCGTCGTCTCGCTCATGTCGCCCGCCCTCTCGGGTTTCGCCGATCCACGCTCATGCCGACTCGCTACGGCTTCCTCGCGCCCGGTTTCCGATGCGTCTGGACGCTCGCACCTGACCGGCGGCAGCGCAACGGAAGCCCGTCACCATCATATCGCCCGCGCGCGAGATACGCGGCACGTCGTTCAGGTGGCAGCCCGAGTCAAACGCACAGCCGCGCCGCCGCGTCCAGGATGGCGTCGACGTCGAGCCCGCACGCCCGGTAGAGGTCGGGGATGTCGCCGGACTGCCCGAACCGGGTGACCCCGAGGGGCTGCACCCGGTGCCGGCCGACAGATCCCAGCCAGGAGAGAGTCGCGGGATGGCCGTCGAGGACGGTGACGAGCCCCGCCGTCGGGGCGAGCGGCTCGAGCAGCCCCCACACCCGGGCGCGCTCGGGGCGCCCCGCCCTGACTGCCTGCATCCAGCCCTGCAGCAGCCGATCCGCGGAGGTGACCACCAGCACGCCGGCGCCCGGCACGTCCTCGGCGATCTGCCGGTGGGCCTCCGCCGCCTCGACGACCACCGGCCCCGAGACGACGATCGCGAGCTCGGCCCCCGACGCAGGGGGAATCAGCCAGTAGCCGCCGTCCACGATGCCGGCCCGCTCGGCGGGCGACAGCTCACGCCGCGGCTGGGCGAGGGGCCGGGTCGACAGCCTCAGGTACACGGCGCCGCCGTCGTCGGCCTGGACGTGCTCGAAGCTCCAGCGCAGCACCTCGGCCAGCTCGTCCACGTAGGCCGGCTCGAACGACGTCAGGCCCGGCTGACCCATGCCGATGAGGGGGGTCAGCACCGACTGGTGGGCGCCCCCCTCGGGGGCGAGGCTGACGCCGGAGGGGGTGGCTACGAGAATGAAGCGCGCGTCCTGGTAGCAGGCGTAGTTGAGGGCGTCGAGGCCGCGGCTGATGAACGGGTCGTAGAGGGTGCCCACCGGCAGCAGCCGGGTCCCGAAGAGCGGCCCCGTCAGGCCCAGCGCGGCGAGCAGCACGAACAGGTTGTTCTCGGCGATGCCGAGCTCGAGGTGCTGGCCCTTCGGCCCCATCGTCCAGTCCTGGGCCGACAGGGGCCGGTCGCCCCGGAACGCGTCGGCCTGGGCCGAGCGGGCGAAGACGCCGCGGCGGTTGACCCAGCCCCCGAGGTTCGTGGACACCGTGACGTCGGGCGAGGTGGTCACGATGCGGTCGGCGAGGTCGGGATGACGCCGCGCGACGTCGGCGAGCACGCGGCCGAAGCCGGCCTGGGTCGACAGGGGGTCGCCGGGCGGCACCTCGATCTCGGCCGGCACCGCGATGCGCGGGGCGTCGTGGCGCCGCGTCGCGGCCTGGTTGAACGGCACCGCGTCGAGGAACGCCTGCAGCGTCTCCAGGGGAACGTCGAGCCCCGCGAACGGGTCCCATTCCTCGCCCTCGGCGATGCCCATCTCGCCGCGGAGGGCCGCGATCTGCTGCGGATTGGTCAGTCCCGCGTGGTTGTCCTTGTGCCCCTCGAACGGCAGCCCGTGCCCCTTGATGGTGTAGGCGATGAAGCACGTCGGGACGTCGTCCCGCGCGGCGCGGTGGAACGCCTCGCGCACGGTGTCGAGGTCGTGGCCGGCGAGGTTGGTCATCAACTGGTGGAGCGACTCGTCGTCGTGCTCGTCGAGCAGCTCGCGGATGCCCCCGGTGTCTCCCAGGTCGCTCACCAGCCGCGACCGCCACGCCGCGCCCCCCTGGTAAGCGAGGGCCGAGTAGGTGGAGTTGGGGCAGTCGTCGATCCACTGGCGCAGGGCGCCGCCCCCCCGCCGCGTGAACGCCGCCTCGAGGCGGTGGCCGTACTTCAGGGTGACGACCCGCCACTCCATCGTCTCGAAGATGGTGTCGAGACGGTGGAAGAACCGGTCGGCGACGATGGCGTCGAGGCTCTGGCGGTTGTAGTCGATGATCCACCAGACGTCGGTGACGTGGTGCTTCCACGCCTCCAGCAGCGCCTCGAAGACGTTCCCCTCGTCGAACTCGGCGTCCCCGGCGATCGCGATCATCCGCCCCGGGGGGGCGTCGTCGGGGGCGAGCCCGCGCGTGCGCAGGAACTGCTGGGCGAGGGCCGCGAAGCTCGTCATCGCCACCCCCATCCCGACCGACCCGGTCGAGATGTCCACGTCGTCCTTGTCCTTGGTGCGCGACGGATAGGACTGGGCGCCCCCGAAGGCCCGGAACCGCTCGAGCTGGTCGCGGGTCTGGTTGCCCAGCAGGTACTGGATGGCGTGGAAGACGGGGCTGCCGTGGGGCTTGACCGCGACCCGGTCGGCGGGGCGGAGGAGGTCGAAGTAGAGCGCGGTCATCAACGTGACCATCGACGCGCACGACGCCTGGTGGCCGCCGACCTTGAGGCCGTCGCGGCTCGCCCGAACGTGGTTGGCGTGATGGATCATCCAGGTGCTGAGCCACAGCACCTTGCGCTCGATGGCGGCGAGACACCGGGCGGCTTCGGCCGTGGCCGCCCCGGACGGCGCGGCGGAGGGCTGGTCGAACGACGGTAAGGCGGTCATCGCCCTGTCTCGTATCCGGATGCGGGTGTCGGGGCGTACCGCGCCGCCGGCCCGAACCGTGACGCCAGCAGCCCACCGACCACCGTTCGGCCGTCCGCCGGCGGGCGTTGCCGCGTTCGACGACCGCGGTCGCCGGCCCGGAGGATCATCGCCTGCAGCTCCGATTGCCGCCCCACCGACCCGGCCAGGCGTCCGGGCCGTTCCAGGACGCAGACGCCTGCTGCGTCCCTGCACGCAGACGCCTACTGCGTCGCGATGGCGGCGCGGCCGCTCCGCAGGACGTACTTCTGGATCTTGCCGGTGGCCGTCTTCGGCAACTCGTCGACGAACCGGATCTTCCGCGGCACCTTGAAATGGGCCATCCGCTCGCGCGCCCAGGCGATCAGGTCGGCCTCGCCCGGCGCCGCGCCGGGTGTCGCCACCACGAACGCGTGGGGGGTCTCGCCCCACTTCTCGTCGGGCATGCCGACCACCGCGACCTCCTGGATGCCGGGGTGGCGCATCAGCGCGCCCTCGACCTCCACCGAGGAGATGTTCTCCCCCCCGCTGATGATGACGTCCTTGAACCGGTCGCGGATCTCGAGGTAGCCGTCGGGGTGCACGACGGCGGCGTCGCCGCTGCGGAACCACCCGCCCCGCATCGCCTTCGCGGTGGCCTCGGGGTCGTTGTAGTAGCCCTCCATGACGACGTTGCCGCGCACCACGATCTCCCCCAGGGTCTGCGCGTCGCGCGGGACGGGCCGGTCCTCGTCGTCGAAGACCTGCAGCTCGCCCGACGTGATCAGCTCCACCCCCTGGCGGGCCTTGACGACCGAACGGTCGGCCGGCGACAACCCCCCGTGCTCGGGCCGCGGCTCGCACACGGTGATGAACGGGGCGGTCTCGGTGAGGCCGTAGACGTGGGTCAGGTCCCACCCGAACTCGCCCTCGACCCGCTGAATCGTGGCCGCCGCGGGCGGGGCCCCCGCCGTCACCACCCGCACGCCGGCCGGCACCTCCCCGCGCTGCGCGGCCGGGCACCCGGCCAGGCCGATGAGCACCGTCGGGGCCGCGCACAGCATGGTCACCCCCTCGTCCCGGATCAAGCCGAAGGCCTGCACCGGGTCGACCTTGCGGAGGCAGACGTGGGCGCCCCCGACCGCGGTGACGACCCACACGAACGTCCACCCGTTGGCGTGGAACATCGGCAGCGTCCACAGGTACCGGTCCGCACAGGTCATCGGGAGGTGCACCAGGGTCCCCACCGCGTTCATGTACGCGTTGCGGTGGGTGATCATCACCCCCTTGGGCCGCGAGGTGGTGCCGCTCGTGTAGTTGATGGTCAGCAGGTCGCGCTCGTCGACCGGCGGCCGGTCCACCGCCCCCGACTCCCCGTCGCGCAGCCCCCGGTGGTCGAGCCAGCCGTCGCGGGCGCCCTCGAGGGCCACCCAGTGCTCGACGCCGGGGCACTCGCCGCGAATCTCGTCGACGGCGTCGAGGAACTCGGCGTGGGCGCAGACCACCTTCGCGCCCGAGTGCCGGACGATGTAGGCGATCTCCTGCGGCTTGAGCCGGAAGTTAATGGGAACCAGCACCGCGCCGATCTGCGGCACCGCGTAGAACGACTCGAGGTGCGACGCGGTGTTCAGCGACAGGTACGCGACGCGGTCGCCCTTGCGCACCCCGAGCCGCTGCAGCGCCCCGGACCACCGGTCGCAACGGTCGAAGAACTGCGCGTAGGTCAGGCGGTCGCCGCCGTCCACCACGCACTCGCGGTCGGGGTAGAGCGCCCGCGAGCGGCGCTGGAATTCGAGCGGCGTGAGCGGTGTCTCCACGTTCGGCCGGGGCAGGAATCGGCGGCCAAGGCCCCGCTGCATTCGAGCAGCGAGGGCCTTCACCCCGGGGATCCTAGTGCTGCGCCAAGACTAGACGTTCGGATGTGCGGCGCTGTGATCCGTCGACGATTGCGCGCCGCAAACCCGTGTCCGTGTCCGAAGATCGGGACGTGTCACGCCGCTAGTCGTCGGTCCGGCTCGCCTGCCGGTCCGCGATGATCTGCTCGTAGTCCTCGTCGGTGAGGTAGGTGATGTTCACGTGCGCGTGGTACATGTCGTCGTAGCTGCGCTGGCCCCACCCCACCCACTGCGTGTGGTCCGGGTTCGCCCGGTTCGCCTCGGTGTTGTCGTGCCACGCGGTCAGCTTGATGACCGTGCCCGCGGGCAGCACCGGGGCCGAATCGTCGGTGTACACGTAGTTCACGTGCCAGTTGAAGTCGAAGTTGGCGACGTGGTTCAGCATCTCGACCCGGCCGTTCGGGTAGATCGCCTCCATGGACATCGCCTTGCCCCGGATGTGCATGTGCGGCTGGTAGTTCTCGAGCCGCGCGGGCAGGGCCAGGGGCACGTAGGCGTGGTGCACGGTCACCTTGCCGGGCGGGATGTCGAGGGTGTCCATGGCCTGGCGCACCCCGAGGGCGCCACCGTGGACGCGGTACTTGGGCACGTAGCCCTTCGGGTGGAACCAGACGCCCACCGCGGTCGAGTCGACGAGCTCCTCGCCCACCGAGTGGTAGTGGTTGTCGAAGGCGATGCGCGACCCCGCCTTCATCAGCTTGCCGGTGTTCTCGCGGAACACGTCGCCGATCTTGCCCACCGCGAACTCCGTCAGGTAGGTGCCCCGCCCCGGCACGTCCACCACCGCCTCGTGGTCGCCCGGCTGCTCCTCCTGCTGCAGGTAGACGACGGAGTGGTGGGTGATGCGCCGCTCCGACGGCCGCACCTCGATGCCCGACACCCACCGGTCCTCGGTCAGCCCGGTCTCCATGATCGGCTGCCACCACTGGTCCTGACCCTCGGCGCTCTGCGTCCAGGGCTCGGAGGCGATCACGAGGTCGGGCTCGCGGTCGAACCGCTCGGCGAGGTGCCAGACGTCGCCGTCGGGCCAGTCGACGGACGGCGGCAGGTCGGCGGGGTTGCCGCGCGGGGCGCCGGCGTCGACCCAGCGCGCGACGGTGTCGATCTCGGCGTCGCTCAGCGAGATGTCGTTCTCGAACTGCTGGATGCCGACGGTCTTGTCGAGGTGCCAGGGCGGCATGGACCGCTCGACCACCTTGGTGCGGATGGCGCGGGCCCAGGGGCGCACCTCCTCGTAGCTCGTCAGGGCCATCGGCCCCATCTGGCCGGCCCGGTGGCAGCCCTGGCAGCTCCGCTGGAGGATGGGGGCCACGTCGCGGCTGAAGGTGACGTCGGCGGTCTGCGCGCCGGCGGCGCCGGCGGCCAGCGCGAACGCGGCGGCGGACAATGCAAGCCGCTCGAAGCGGCGTCCCGTGGTCTGCGTCATCGTCTGTCTCCAGGCATCTCCTGTAGATCCGTCCAACCGTCCACCGTCCCGCTCCGGCACGGCGCGGTGCGGCGCACCGCCGATTCCGACCGTGCTCTCCGCAGCCCGACCACGCCACCCGTAGCGGCGCCGTCCCCAGACCGACCCGCCGGCGGCCGGTGTCCGGCGTTGCACGGCGCGGACGCCTACTCTTCGACGTCGACCGTCAGGTAGCCGTTGGTCCAGCAGCAGAAGAAGCCGCCGGCCATGATCGCGGCCTGCCCCCCCGAGTCGTCCCACGCGAGCACGCGCAGGACGTAGCGGCCCGGCGCATCGAACGTCGCCATGGTCACCGCCCTGCCGGCGTCGTCGGTCTCCGGCGAGGTGGTCTCGAAGGCCACCGCGCCGGGCCCGCGGTACTTGCTCCACACCAGCCCGAACTGGTTGGGCCGATCCGCCGCGCGCCGCTTGCGGACGCCGTCGTCGATCGCCCACACCGCGACCTGCGCCGGCTCGGCGACCGCCGCCTGCGCCGCCGAACGCGAGCGAACCCCATGCTGCCCCTGCCCCGCCTCGCCGTCCGGCGACCCGAAGCGCACGACGGGCGGCGTGTTGCCGCTCGTCACCTCCTGGAGCGCGTCGATCTCCCACTCGGGGCGCAGGTGCCCGGGAATCGCGATGGTCTCGCCGTACGCGGTCAGCGACCACGTCAGCCGCCCCTCGAAGTCGGCGGGCACGACCACCGCGAACATGCCGGTCTGGCGCCGCGGCAGGAAGTGGGTGGGCTGCCCCCGGTCGGCGGGGCCGGGCTCGAAGCGGTTGTCGGGGCCGACGGGGATGTCGAGGTGCTCGTCGTAGTTCCGGTTGAAGTACCCGAAGACGAGGCTCCGGGTCCCGTCCGGGTTGCGGTACCAGCCCTCGAACGACGGCGACACGCTCTGCCCGCGCACGTGCGGGATGGGGGCGTCCAGGCGGACGTCCTGGCCGGCCGCACCCGCCGCCGCCATCAGCGTCAGGGCGGCAAGACCCGCCGCCGCTCCGTGTTTTCCGCGCCGTACAGAGTTGTTCACTGTGGTTGAGAGTTTGAACCAGGACCGGAGTCGTGTCAACGTCGGCGCGGCGCCGCCCCTCCCGACCCCACCGTGCGCGGCGAGGCGCGGGGGTTTGTCCGACGAACCGTGACGCGAGAGCCCGCAGAGCCCGAGGCATAATCAGGCTGGCCCCGAAGCGATGCCGGCCGGGCCGGATGCGACTACCGCGGGCTGCGGTCGGTCAGTCGGGCGGCGAGAGCCGACGCCGAAGTGACGCCCGCCGGACCGGATGCGGACCCGGCCCCGGGCGGGGGCCGCCGGCCGCGGGCTGGTAAGATACTCGCTGTCGATGCCGGTTTCCGTCCGACCTGCCTGCCCATGACCAAGACCGCCGGGGCCCCGGCGCCGCCCGCGCCGTCCGCTCATACGACCGTGTCGGGACGGCCGGTCGAGCCGCTGTACACCGCCGCCGACCTCCGGGGGATCGAGCCGCCGGCGCCGGCCGGCGAGTTCCCCTACACCCGCGGCATCCACCCCGGCGGCTACGCCGGCAAGCTGTGGACCATGCGGCAGTTCGCCGGCTACGGCACCCCCGAGGAGACCAACCGGCGCTACCGGGAGCTGCTCGCGGCCGGCGGCACCGGGCTCAGCGTGGCCTTCGACCTGCCGACCCTGATGGGCCGCGACCCCGATCACGAGTACTCGCGGGGCGAGGTGGGCAAGTGCGGGGTCAACGTCGCCTCGGTCGCCGACATGGAGCGGCTCTTCGAGGGCATCGACCTCGGCGCCGTCACCACGTCGATGACCATCAACTCGCCGGCCGCGATGATCTTCGCGATGTACCTCGTCGCGGCGGAACGGCAGGGGGTCCCCTGGGCCGCCCTGTCCGGCACCCTGCAGAACGACATCCTGAAGGAGTACATCGCCCAGAAGGAGTACATCTACCCGCCGGCCCCGTCGATGCGCCTCGTCACCGACACCTTCGCCTTCTGCGCCCGCGAGACGCCGCGCTGGAACACCATCTCGGTCAGCGGCTACCACATCCGCGAGGCGGGGGCGACGGCCCTGCAGGAGCTGGCGTTCACCCTGCGGGACGGCATCGAGTACGTGCAGCACGGCGTGGACGCGGGCCTCGAGGTCGACCGCTTCGCCCCCCGCATCTCGTTCTTCTTCAACGCCCACAACGACTTCTTCGAGGAGATCGCGAAGTACCGCGCCGCCCGCGCCCTGTGGGCGGCGGCGATGCGCGACCGCTTCGGGGCGCGGGACGAGCGGTCGTGGAAGCTGCGCTTCCACACCCAGACCGCGGGCGTGTCGCTGACCGCCCAGGAGCCCTACAACAACGTCGTCCGCACCGCCGTGCAGGCGATGGCCGCGGTCCTCGGGGGCACCAACTCGCTGCACACCAACTCGCTCGACGAGGCCCTGTCGCTGCCCACCCGCGAGGCGGCCCTGCTCGCCCTCCGCACCCAGCAGGTCATCGCCCACGAGAGCGGCGTCGCCGCCCACGTCGACCCCCTGGGGGGGTCGTTCTTCGTCGAGCGGCTGACCCGGGACATGGAGGAGGGCGCGCGTGAGTACTTCCGGGCCATCGACGACCTCGGGGGCATGGTCGAGGCCATCGAGGCCGGCTACCCGCAGCGCGAGATCGCCGAAGCCGCTTACCGGTTCCAGCGCGAGGTCGAGTCGGGCGAGCGGAAGATCGTCGGGGTCAACGACCGCACCGGCGAGGCCGGGGCCCCGGTCGAGACCCTCTACATCGACGAGGCCGCGGCCGCCGCGCAGGGCGACCGGCTCGCGGCCCTGCGGGCGGGACGGGACGGCGCCGCCGTCTCCCGCGCCCTCGACCGCCTGCGCGAGGCCGCCCTCGGCACCGACAACCTCGTGCCCCTCCTGATCGACGCGGTGCGCGCCTCCGCCACCCTCGGCGAGATGTGCGACGCGCTCCGGGACGTCTGGGGCGAGTACGAGGAGCCGGCGTCGTTCTGACCGCGTGCCCGCCTGAACGACGCCGCGGCGTTGCACCGGGGGCGGCGCTGGAGCCGCTATACTGGGAGCGACGCACGGCTCGGGTGCCCGCGCGCCGGATCATGCCGTCATGGGATCGCCCAACCTCTCGCCCGGCCCCCCGCCCGACGCCAGTCGATCGGCTCGCGCGGTGCGGGCGCCGTCCCTGGAGAACGGCGCCCGATTGACCCGCGCGGAGTTCGAGCGCCGCTACCAGGCCCGGCCGGACCTGAAGAAGGCGGAGCTGATCGCAGGGGTCGTCCGCACGCCGTCGCCAACCCGATCCGCCAGCCATGCCCGACCCCACGCCGCCACCATCATCTGGCTGGGCGCCTATGTTCTGGCGACGCCGGACGTGCAGATCAACGACAACCCGACGATTCGCCTCGATCTCGACAACGAGCCGCAGCCGGACGTGGCGCTGCTCCTCGATCCCGCGGTCGGCGGGCAGGCACGCGTCGGCCGGGACGACTACATCGAGGGTGCGCCGGAGCTGGTTGCCGAGATCGCCGCCAGCAGCGCGTCGGACGACCTGCACGACAAGCTCCACGCCTATCGGCGCAACGGCGTTCGCGAGTATCTGGTGTGGCGCACCCTCGATCGCCGTTTCGACTGGTTCGAGCTGGTCGACGGCGTCTATCGCCCGCGACGGCCGGATGCATCCGGCCTGGTGCACAGCGCCGTCTTTCCGGGACTCCGTCTCGCCGTGGACGCCCTCTTGAACGAGGATCTTCCCACCGTCGTGGAGGCCCAGCGGCACGGCCTCGACGAGCCGGCCCACGCGGCGTTCGTGAAGCGCTTGCAGGCGCGCCGGCGAACACACGATCCGGCAAGGAGACAGTCAGGCGAGCGACGGTAGCCGCAGGGTCTCGCGACCCGGAGGTGCATCGCGGGGCCGGTCGCTGTCGCGTCATGGATTCGTGCGGAGCTCTCCTCGCCGCCGCGCGAGGCGTCACCTGACCGTGTCCCATGCCGAATCCGCCGAAGTGCTCTTGGCGCGGACCCAATCGACAATCTACGGATCTTCTTGTATTGTCGATGGTCGAGGCATCAAGGCAGACCCCATGGGCAAACCGACCGGACTCGTCCAGGGGACCCTCGACCTGCTCGTCCTGCGCACCATCGAGCACGGGCCGAAGCACGGCTGGGCCATCGCCAAGCGCATCCAGCAGGTGTCCAACGAGGTCCTGAAGGTACAGCAGGGCTCGCTCTATCCGGCGCTCTACCGCCTCGAGAAGGAAGGGCTGATCGCCGGACGCTGGGCGGCGACGGACACCGGCCGCGAGGCGAAGTTCTACACGCTGACGCGGGCCGGCCGCGCGCACCTCAAGCGCGAGGCCGCATCGTGGGCGCAGCTCTCCGCCGCCATCGACCTCGTCCTGCGGGAAGCGTGATGGCACCCGTCGCGTTCGCCTGGGACTTGGGCAAGGCAACCGACATCGACGCCGACGAGACGCGCAACCGATCCGCGCTCAGCGGCTGCCCGCTTGCGGCTCGCGCGAGTACACCGAGCGCCCCCGCGAGAACGTCTCGATCACCGCGATGTGCTCCAGGTCGGCCGGGTCCACCGTCAGCGGGTTCCGGTCGAGGACCACGAGGTCGGCCTGCTTCCCCACCGTGATCGACCCCTTCGCGTCTTCCTCGAAGTACTGGTAGGCGGCCCCCAGGGTGACCGCGCGGAGCGCCTCGCGGACGGTGGCGCGCTGGTGCGGCCCGAGGACGTGGCCGCTGCGCGTGGTCCGGTTCACGGTGATGGAGACCAGTCGCATGATGTCGGGCGGCACGATGGGGGCGTCGTTGTGTACGGTGAAGGGCACGCCGCGCTCGATGGCCCAGCGCACCGGGCTGACGTTGTTGCCGCGCGCCTCGCCGAAGCTGCGCCGGTGCCAGTCGCCCCAGAAAAAGGCGTGGGCCGAGAAGAACGAGGGGACCGCCCCGAGGGCGGCGGCCCGGTCGAGCTGGTCGGCGCGCATGAGCTGGGCGTGGATGATGACGGCCCGGTGGTCGGGCATCGGGTCGCGGCCCGCCACCGCCGCCTCGACCCCGTCGAGCATCAGGTCGATGGCGGCGTCGCCGTTGGCGTGGACGATGATGGGCACGCCGCGCCCGATGAGGTGCGCGGCGCCGGCGCGCCAGGCGTCGGGGTCGAGGGTGCCGTAGGCCCGGTAGTCGGGCGGCGCCCCCGGCGGGCCCTCCGCGTAGGGCTCGGTGACCCAGGCGGTGCGCCCCTGGGGCGACCCGTCGAGGCTGAACTTGACGCCGGCGACGCGGAGCCCGCCGCGGTAGGCGGGCTCGTAGGTCACGCCCTCGGCGTCGGCCATGGTCCGGAAGCGGGGAAACACCGCGACGTCCACCGCGAACGGCTCGCGCGCGGCGGCGGCGCGCAGCGCGCGGACGGTCTCGGGGCCGGTGGAGCCGTCCTGCACGGTGGTGGTGCCGTAGGCGGCGTAGACCTCGAGGGCCCGTCGCGCCAGGGCCTCGAGCTCGCCCGCGGTCGGGGCGGGACCGCCGCCGGCGACCAGCCCTCCCGCGGTTTCCTCGAGCACCCCGTCGGGCTCTCGCGACCCCGCGCGGCGCCGGATGAGCCCGCCCGGCGGGTCCGGGGTGTCGGCGGTGACGCCGGACGCCTCGAGCGCGGCGGAGTTGGCCGCCCGCAGATGCCCCGAGACGTGGGTCAGCACGATGCGGTGGCGGGTCGAGGCGCGGTCGAGGTCGTCGCGCGTCGGGTGGCGCCGCTCGGCCAGCAGCGAGTCGTCGTAGCCGCTCCCGACCACCGCCCCGCCGGGCGGGATGTCCCGCTCGGCGATCCACGCCCGGATCTTGCCCACGAGGCCGTCGATATCGGTGACGTCGCCCACCGGGGGCGAGTGCAGCGACAGGGTGTCGAGCCCGCGCCCGACCCCGAGGAAGTGACCGTGGGTGTCGATGAAGCCCGGCAGCAGGGCGCGCTCGCCGAGCTCGACGACGCGGGTCTCGTCCCCGCGCCGCGCGAGAACCGCGTCGCGCGCTCCCGCCGCGGCGATGACGCCGTCCCGCACCGCCACCGCCTCGACGGCGGGCCGCTCCGGGTCCATGGTGACGATGTGGTCGCCGACGAAGATGGTGTCGGCGGCCTGGGCCGCGGCGACGCTGGGAACCCACGCCGCGAGCGCGGCGGCGGCAATAGCGACGACAACCGAGTTCGGCATCGGGACCTCCTGCGCCGCACCGGTCAGTCGAAGACGAGCAGCCTGGGCAGTAACAGGCCGACACCGACCCGTACCGACGCGCCGACGTAACGAGGCGGTGCAGCCCGGCCGCGGCTGGGGCCGACCTTGACGCGCCCTCTTTCCGCCCATGATACTGGCTGGCGGGTGCTTGCACGACATCACCAGGGCGGCAGGCGCCCGTCATCGGACAACCACCTTTCAGCCGCCGCAGAAAGACCCCATGACCACCGACACCGTCGCCTCGGCTCCCGCTCCCCTGACCCGGCTCTCCGAGGAGGAGGACCTGTTCCGCGCCAGCGTGCGGGCGTTCGCCGAGGCGGAGATCGCCCCCCTCGCGCGCGAGATGGACGAGCAGGCGGTCATCCCGCGGGCGCTCCTCGACAAGCTGTTCGACCTCGGGGTGATGGGCATCGAGATCCCCGAGTCGCTCGGCGGGGCCGGGGCCCCGTTCTTCCTGTCGGTGCTCGCGGTCGAGGAGCTGTCCCGCGTCGACCCGTCGGTCGCGGTGGTCGTCGACGTCCAGAACACCCTCGTCATCAACGCCCTGCTCCGCTGGGGCTCGGCCGACCTGCAGCAGCGGTTCCTGCCCCGCCTCGCCGGCGGCGCGATCGGCGCCTACGCGCTGTCGGAGGCCGGCTCGGGCAGCGACGCCTTCGGGCTGAGGACCCGCGCGGTCGAGGACGGCGGCGACTACGTCATCACCGGCCGCAAGCTCTGGATCACGAACGCCCGCGAGGCGGGGCTCTTCATCGTCATGGCCAACGTCGACCCCGACGCCGGCCACCGCGGCATCACCGCGTTCGTCGTCGAGCACGACCGCCCCGGGCTCGCCGTCGGCAAGAAGGAGGACAAGCTGGGCATCCGGGCCAGCAGCACCTGCGAGCTGCTCCTCGACGGGTGCCGGGTGCCGAAGAGCCACGTCCTCGGCGAGCGCGGCAAGGGCTACAAGGTGGCCATCGAGACCCTCAACGAGGGCCGCATCGGCATCGGGGCCCAGATGGTCGGGCTCGCCCAGGGCGCCCTCGACCATGCCGTCCGCTACATCCGGGAGCGCGAGCAGTTCGGCCGGCCCATCGCCGGGTTCCAGGCCGTGCAGTTCCAGGTGGCGCAGGCCCAGACCGAGGTCGAGATGGCCCGGCTCGGCGTCTACAACGCCGCCCGCCTCCGCGACGCCGGCCGGTCCTTCCTCACCGAGGCGGCGATGGCCAAGCTCTTCTCGTCGCAGGTCGCCGAGCGGGTCACGTCGCTCGCGGTGCAGCTCTTCGGCGGCGTCGGCTACACGAAGGACTATCCCGTCGAGAAGCTCTTCCGCGACGCCAAGATCGGCCAGATCTACGAGGGCACGTCGAACATGCAGCTCCAGACCATCGCCCGCCAGATCCTGGGCTGAAGGCCCGGCCCGGACGAGGCAGGATGGCCGTCTCTCCGTCTCCCCCCGCATCCGGGAGACGGAACGGCGCACCTGGCGCAACGCCGGCAGCTCGACGAGTTCGTCGTGGTCGGGAAGCCGGATCGCCCGACCGGTTTCCCTCGCCGACCGCCGTGCTAGCATCCACGCATGACCGTCGAGCGCGATCCCATCGGCACCTATCTGGAGACCTTCGAACGCCTTCGCGCCCGCAAGCGCTGGAGCACCGACACCGCCACCTACCGGTTCGTGGCCCTCACCCTCGGGGCGGCCGGCGCCCGGATCTCGCACGACCGGCTGGAGGAGGTCGCGGCCGGACTGCGGCGGCGCGCCGGCTGGACGAGCCCGTTGCGCTCGGAGATCCGCTACGTGGTGGCGGCGATGATCCTGCGGCGGGACCTCGATGCGGCCACGGTCCACGGCCAGGTCATCGCCACGCGGGACCGCTTCGCCGAGCACGGCATCAAGCGCCGGGGAACGGGCGCCACGCTCGCGGCCTTGCTGCTGGCGCTGCAGGCCGAAGGGAAGCGGGTGCCGAAGCAGCACCTCGATCGGCTCGCGCGCATCTACGCCCAGTGGCGCACCGATCACTTCTGGCTCACCGACGCGAACGACCTGCCGGCGTCGGCCCTTCACGCCGGCCGCGACGTCTCGGTGGAATCGCTGACCGAGGACGTCCGCCGCGCCTACGCCCGCCTGCGCGACGCCGGGTTCCGCCGCGGAAACCAGTTGCAGCTCGTGTCTCACCTGCTCGCGGTCGACCCGCGCGGCGCCGACAACGCGGTGCAGCGCTTCGGCGTCGTCGCCGAGCGCCTGCGAAGCGCGGGCGAGCGCGTCGGGACCGGCCGCTATGACGAGGTCGCGGTGCTGGCCCTCACCCAGGCCCCGCCCGGACACGTCGTCGACCGCGTGCAGCGCTACCGCGACCGCTTGCGGAGCGCAAGGCCGCGGCCATCGAAGGACATCGCCTGGTCGCTCGCCGCCGGCATCGAGCTGGCGGAAGACAGCGAGCAGGCCGGCGAGCGTAGCGCCGGCGACCTCGCGGCGCTGCAGTCCATCCGCGCGATCCTCGACGCCCAGCAGGCCGCCACCATCGCCGCCGTCAGCGCGGGCGCCGGCGCCGCCGGATCGGGTTCCTGATCGCGGATGCGTCCGAAGGGGCGGACGCCGCCTGGCTGCGGGAACGATTCGGTCTGGACGACGACTGATGCCGGTGTTCAGGTTCCGCGGCGTCGAAGAGATGAAACGGCACGCGTGGCGCCGGGGCGGGTCGGCCGCAGCGGCCGGCAATAGCGCCTCAGCGGCGCTCGTCGGGCCGTCGCGAATCGCGCGGATCGTCCGGCCACACCACGTTGCGGAACCACCACGGCAGAGCCAGCGCGACCCCGGTGAGCAGGAAGATCGACAGCTCGTTCTCGACGGTCGACCGCGCCGCGGGCAAGGTGAGGTACAGCAACCCTCCAACGACGACGGCGACGGCGGCCATGAACGCCAGGGGTACCAGACGGGCGGCGATGCCCGACGACTCGACCCGGCGGCTCAGGACCGCGCCGTCGGCCTCTTCGACGCGAGGCGGCTCGCGTTCACGCATGGCTCGATGCTGCTCGGTCGGGTCGGCTTCGCCCCTCACAATCCGAGCTGGCTCGCCATGTCGTTGAAATCGGTGGCCACCAGGTCGAAGTCGGGATCGGGCGTCAGGTCCCGCTCGACGCCTGGCGCGAACTCCGTCGGCCGGGGCACGTAGCCGGTGCGGAACCCGAGCCGGGCCGACGCGCGGAGGTCGCCCTTGTGGGCGGCGACCATCATGCACTGCTCGGGCTCGAGGCCCAGCAGATCCGCCGCGGTCAGGTAGGCCTGGGGGTCGGGCTTGTAGTGTCGGGCCAGCTCCGCCGACAGCACCGCGTCCCAGGGGATGCCCGCGTTCTTCGCCATGTTGACGAGCAGGGCCACGTTCCCGTTCGACAGCGACGCCAGCACGTAGCGCGCCTTCAGGCGCGTCAGGCCCTCGACGGTGTCGGGCCACGGCGTCAGGCGGTGCCAGGCGCGGTTCAGGTCGTCGAGCTCCTCCTCGGAGAGGCTCTCGAGCCCGTACTTCGGGACCAGTTCGTCGAGGATCATCCGGTGCAGGTCGTCGATCTTCGTCCACCCCAGCTCGCCCCGCCGGACGCGCCCCATCGCGGGGCCGTAGCCGCCCCGCCAGTCGTCGGCGAACGCGGCCCAGTCGGCCTCGATGCCCTTGCGGCGCCCCACCGCCTCGCCCTCGCGGGTGATGCTCGTCCGCCAGTCGACCACGGTGCCGAAGACGTCGAACGTCATCGCCCGCACGCCCTGGATGCGCTCGCTCAGCTCCTGCCGCGCCGGAAGCGCCGCGAACGCCTCGGTCCGCACGAACGCCGCCGCCACCAGCCCGGCCGAACCGCTCGCCAGGAACTCACGCCGTCTCATCTCTCGGTCGGTGCTCGACATCGAAGATCCTCCTGCCGTCCCGTGGCCCGTCGTCGCCACAGCGTAACGCTTCACCCTCGCCCCTGTCCACGCGGCCTCCTCCCCCGGCCGGTACGACCCGGTTCCCGGGCCGCGCCGTCGCGACGTGCGCCCTCCCTTGGGCCGCCGCTCGCGACCTGCCGGCAGCGCCAGGAGTGGCGGTTCGACGAGGGCTCTCGTGACCGGGGGACCCGCCGGGGCGCGGTGATCGCCGGGCCGGCGCCGCCTTGACACCCGTACCCGCGGGGCATATGGTTGCCGAAAGTGCGCATCGTTGCACTCACGGGGTGATGACATGGGGACAGAACCAGCCGATCAGGGTAACGGGCTGCTCGCGAAGGGCGGGCGCGTTCTCAGCCACTTGGCGGTGGCGGCCATCGGGTTCGTGCTGATGGTCGTCGGCCTCGGCCTCGGGGTGACGCTGATCATGCTCCCGGTCGGCCTGATCGTCGGCCTGATCGGCGTGGGGCTGTTCGTGTGGGGACTCGTGGGTCACCGGTCGAGCTGACCGGCGAGGCGATTTCCCGACCACTCGCTCACATTCTCCATCCGTGACCGGCGCGCCGCCTTCGGCGTCCTCCTGCCGATAGAGCTTGTCCTGCCACGGCTTGGCCTTGGCGCGGTCGAAGATTGGCAAGTGCCCCTCGGCCGCCCCGCATCGGTCCATGCAGGCGCGCGTCTGCCGAAGGCCCTCGCGCCGGGTCGTCGTGCCCGCGAGTCGGCCGTCCTCCACCCCTTCAGGGCTGCCCTGTTGACAGACAACACGAAAGGGATCCATCATGCTCATATAGGGAGACAACATGACCGAGTCGCGTGCGGACGTACCGTACGGCGTGCTCGACCTCTTCGTCCTGAAGACCCTCCACGCGATGGGGCCCCTCCACGGGTTCGGGCTGGCCCGCCGGATCGAGCAGACCTCCGGCCAGCGGCTCCAGATCAACCAGGGATCGATCTATCCGGCCCTGCTGCGGCTCGAGCAGAACGGCTGGATCCGGTACGAGTGGGGGATGTCGGAGAAGAACCGGCGCGCGAAGTACTACGCGCTGACCGACGCCGGCCGCCGCCAGCTCGAGAAGCAGGTGGAGAGCTGGGAGCGGACGGCGGCGATCGTCGCGCGATTCCTGGAGGTGCAGCCATGATCCTCCGGCGTTGGCTGGCGAGCCTGAGGACGCACTTGCGCGGCGCCGCGGCCGAGCGCGAGTTCGACGACGAGCTCCGCGACCACCTGGAGATGGCGGTCGAGGAGTACCTCGCGCGTGGTGATGAGCGAAAGGGAAGCGAGGCGGGTGGCGCACAGCGACCTCGGTGGCATCACGGCGGTCAAGGAGGCGCGCCGCCAGGCAGACAGCCTGTACTGGCTCGACACCCTGACGCAGGATCTGCGCTACGGCGTCCGCATCCTGCGCCGGTCGCCGCGGTTCACCGTTGCGGTGGCCCTCATCCTCGGGGTCGGTGTCGGGATGACCACGGCGGTGTTCGCCATCGTCGACAGCGTGCTGCTGAACGCGGTGCCGTTCGCCGAGGCGCATCGGCTGGTGGAGCTGCACCGTTTCGGACCGACCGGCGGCGGCCCGAGCCAGCCGGCGGCGATGGTGGAGAGCTGGCGCAACGAGCGGGCGCTGTTCGACGGCGTCGAGGCGTACGTCCGCGTTGAGCGTGTCTTCACCGGGGGCGACGAGCCGGAGACGATGCAGGGCGCGCGGATATCGCCGGGCCTGCTCCCGCTCCTCGGCGTCGCGCCCCAGCTCGGGCGGGCGTTCGCGCCGGACGAGGCGGCGAACGCGGTCGCCATCGTCAGCCACTCGACGTGGCTGACCCGCTTCGGCGGGGATGCGGACATCGTCGGCCGCCCGCTGCGCTTCAGCGACGGCGTGCTCACGATCGTGGGGGTGATGCCGGCGTCATTCCGGTTCCCCGACGCACACACCGTCTTCTGGGAGCCGTTGGACTTGGGTCGCCGGGCCGCCTCCGGCGATCCGGGCGAGCGTCGGGTCTCGGTCCTCGCCCGACTCGGGCGGGACGTGACGTTCGAGCAGGCCGATGCCCGGGCGGCGGCGCTGGCTCCCCAGTGGAACCCCGAGTGGTTCTCGACCGGGTACACCACCCGGCTCAGGTCGTTGAACCAACTCGCGGGTCTTGGCGTCGATGGCCAGTTCGCATGGGTTCAGCAGCGGCGGGCCGCGCTGTTCCTGCTGTTCGGGCTGGCCGCCTGCGTGCTGCTCATCGCGTGCGCCAACGCCGCAAACCTGTTCCTGTCGCAGGCGCTGTCCCGCACACGGGAGTTCGCGATCCGGGCCGCCGCGGGGGCGAGCCGGCTGCGGCTGTGCCGCCAGCTCCTGACCGAGTCGGTGCTCGTCTCCGCCTTCGCGGGGCTGCTGGGGCTGGCGTTCGCAGGGTGGCTGGTCGGGCTCGCCGCCGCCGCGGTGCCGCCCGAGTTCGGCCGGGGGGTGCTGAGCCCCATCGACGTGGACGGCCGGGTGGTGTCCTGGGCCGCGGTGGCAACGCTGCTCGCCGGCCTCGCGGCGACCCTGCCGCCGGTGCTGCGCACGGTCGGCCGGGATCTCATGCGGCCGATGCAGGGGCGCGCGTCGGACCCCGCCAGGGGCCACGGCCGCCTCCGGGGCGGGCTCGTCGCGGTGCAGAATGCCCTGGCCGTGGTGCTGCTGATCGGCACGCTTCTGATGGGACGCTCGTTGTGGACCCTGCTCGACGTCGACGTCGGCTGGACGACCGAGAACGCCGTGGCGCTGGAGCCCCGGTTGGCCGGGGCCCGCTATGAAGGGTTGGAGGCGCGCTCCCGCTTCCTCGCGCAACTCGCCGACCTGACCGCGACGGTCCCGGACGTCGAGTTCGCCGCGCCGGCCGAGCAGATCCCGTTTCTTCCCGGCATGTTCTCGTTCGGCCCGCTGGACACCGACGACGCGGGCATCGCCCAGGCCGAGGTCACCACCAACTACGTCCCGAACCGCTACTTCGCCGCCGCCGAGATCCCGATTCTCGAGGGACGCGGGTTCGATGCGGACGCCGCCGCGGCCGACGCCGCCCTCGTCAGCCGCGATCTCGCCGACCGGCTGTGGCCGTCCGGCGCCGCCGTCGGGCAGCGCTTTCGGATGCGCTCGCTGAACGACGGCGACTGGCTCACGGTGGTCGGCGTGGCCGGCAGCGTTCGCACAAATGCCTCCGGCGGCCTGGAGCGGCCCGATCCGTACGAGATCTGCTTGCCTTGGGCCACCCGCGTCGGCATGTGGCGACAACCGCGGTTCGTCCTGGTCCGTACGGCCCAAGGCGCGGACCCCATCGGGCTGCTCAAGGAACAGGTGTGGCGGCTCGACCCGGCGCTGCCGGTCACCGTGCACGCCATGGACGACGTGGTCGCGGCCACCCTCGCCCAGCCGCGTTTCCTCACGACGCTGCTGGCGGCGTTCGCCCTGCTCGCGATGCTGCTGGCCGGCGCCGGCCTCTACGCGGTCGTGGCCTACGAGACGAGCGCGCGGACACGGGAGATCGGCGTACGGGTCGCCCTCGGCGCCACCCGCGGCGCGGTGGTCCGGCAGGTCCTCGGCCGCTCCCTGCTGCACTCCGCGACCGGCGCGGCGCTCGGGCTGCTCGGGGCCGTGGCGCTGATCCCGCTGTCGGCGCCCCTGCCGTCCGCGACCACGGTGACGAATTCGGCGACGTTCGCGGCGGCCGCGGCCTTCCTCCTAGCGGCGGCGATCGCCGGCGCGTGGCTGCCGGCCCGGCGGGCCGCTCGCACCGACCCCATGGCGGCGCTACGCGCGGAATAGCGCTGCGTGCGCAACCCATCTTTTGCCGGCATCAGTCCTGGCGGCACGTCACGACGTCGGACCCAGCGATCTCGACTTGCGACATTTCCGATATTCTGAAGATCCGTTACTATGACGTGGGGTCCATCGGATGAACGAAACGCTCGTCGTCTCCGGCCGCGGCCAGATCACCCTGCCGGCCACCCTGCGCAAGCGTCTCGGAATCAAGGGCGGCGACGTCATGATTCTCGAGGACCGCGGCGACGAGATCGTGCTCAAGCCGGGCGTGGTGGTCGAGCTTCAGCTCTACGGCGACGAGCAGGTCGCCCGATGGGACGCCGAAGATGCGCTGTCGGATGAGGAGCGAACGCGCATCCTGGCCAAGTTGCCGGCATCGAAGGCGCCATGAGGCTGTTCCTCGAATGCCAACGTCCTCTTCACCGCCGCACACAACCCGCGAGGAAAGGCCGCCCTGGTCATCGAGCTGGGAATCGGCGGCCACTGGGCGCTGCGCTCGAGTCGCCTTGCCGTCGAGGAGGCACGCCGCAACCTCGCACGGAAACTCCCCCACTGCCTGGATCGCCTTGGTCCGATCGCGCGCAGCGTCAGGCTGGTTGAACATCGAGCCGCGCTCGACTACCCCCAAGGACTGGCGCGCAAGGACCGGCCCATCTTCCAGGCGGCGCTGACGTGCCAAGCCACCCATCTGCTGACCGGTGACCTGAAGGACTTCGGCCGATTCATGAACAGACCCGACGAAACGCTGGGCGTCCGCATCCAGACCGTGGCCGAGTTCCTGGACCAGCTCGGCCAGCCGGGTCGCGTCAGGTGAGTTCTGGCCGCACGACGAGCGTCAGGCCACGGCGTTCATTTCACGCGGGCTGACCGTCCGCGGCGCCGGTGCCGACGATCACGATTGACGTCGCTCAGGGCAAGCCGAAGACGAACAGGTTGTTCCCCGCGCTCGGGCTGAGCTCCGGGGTCAGGCGGATGAACCCGGACGCGGTGCCCGCGGTGCCGGTGCTGACCGCCACGTACTGGCGGCCGTCGACAGCGTAGGTGATGGGGAAGCCGGTGACGGCCGAGCCGAGGTTCACCTCCCACAAGACCTCGCCGGTCTCGTCGTCGAACGCCCGGAAGCGCCCGTTGACGTCGCCCCCGAACACGAGCCCGCCGCCGGTGGCGACGAGCGACATGGTGGCGGCGCGCTGCTCGTACAGCCACTCGGTCGCCCCGGTCTCGGCCGAGATGGCGTGCACGGTGCCGAGCTGGTCGTGGCCCGGCGCGAACTGGGTGCGCACCGCGAGGGCGTAGAGGGCCATGCCGCCCTCGCGGGTGGCCATCATGCGCGCGCAGGCATTGCGCAGCGGCATGTACATGGTGTTGGTGCGCGGGCTGTAGGCGCCGGCCTCCCAGTCCTTGCCGCCGATCCAGGTCGGGCAGGCCAGCACCTCCTGCCCCTCGGCGCTGAAGACGACCTCGGCGTTCTCGGTGACGTCTCCGGTCTCGCCGTCGATGGCGCTGATGACGTTCTGGGTCACCGTCGGCCGCGCCCACAGGAACTCGCCGGTGGCCCGGTCGAGGGTGTACACCACGCCGGTCTTGCCGGGAATGCCGGTGAGTACCTGCCGCACCGCGCCGGGCTCGAGCCCCGGGTTGATCCAGCTCACCGCGTCGGGGTCCGGGTCCACCGCGGTGTCCACGAGCAGGCGCTCGAACGGGTGGTCGAGGTCCCAGTGGTCGTTCAGGTGCTGGTAGTACCAGACGATCTCGCCGGTGTCGCCATCCAGGGCCAGCGTCGAGTTGTGGTACAGGTGCTGGTTCTCCACCCCCCCGAGAAGGAACTTCGGGGCCGGCGAGGTGACCGACGTGCCGATGTAGACGAGGTTCAGGGCGGGGTCCCAGCTCGGCGCCATCCACGAGCCGACGTGCACGCGCTCCTCGAAGGGGATGCCGCCCCACGTCTCGTCGCCGGGCTCGCCGGGGGCGGGAACGGTGCGCCGCCGCCAGACCTCGGCCCCCGTCGCGGCGTCGTGGGCGGTGATGACGCACGCGTCGGGGCCGCCCCGCGGCATGCAGCTCCGCCCCGAGACGACCTTGCCGCCGGCGATGATGGGGCCGGACGAGTGTCGGGCGGGGTTCGTCCGGTAGTCGAGGATCGCGGTCTCCCAGGCGAGGCGGCCGGTCATCGCGTCGAGGGCGAAGACGTGGTTGTCGACGCTCGTGTCGATGATGTGCCGGCCGAAGATGGCGATGTTGCGGTTGGTGGTGAGACCCCCCACGTACTCCTCGACATCGTCGGGTGACTCCCGGCGATGCTCCCAAACGAGGTCGCCGGTGGCCGCGTCGATGGCCTGGATGACGTCGCCGGGGTTCGGCATGTAGAGAACGCCGTCGTAGGCGAGCGGCGTCCCCTCCTGGCTGCCCGCGGTCAGGCCGCGCGACCACACCATCCGCAGCGTCCCGACGTTGTCGCGGTCGATCTGGCCGAGGGGGCTGTAGCCCCACCCGTCCGGCGTCCGCCGCCACGACAGCCAGTCGGCCGGCGCGGGGTCCTCGAGCATCGCGTCGGTGACGGGGACGAAGTCGTCGGCCGGCTGCGCGTGGACCGCGGCCGGCACCGGCGCGAGAAGCAGCACGGCAGCGGTGCGGGCGAGCACGGATCGTGCGGAACGGCGTCGGCACGGCATTGGCCACCTCCCACCCGGTCGGGCAACGGTGCCGCGAACCGGTTCGGAGCCCGTCCGCTCCACCGAGGGAATTACCGCGTCGGAGCGGACACCCGTCGTCGTCACAGCGTATCTTCTCGCCCGTGCCCTGTCCACGAGTCCCCGCCGTCGGCGGGCGTCGACCGCCACGCGCCGACCGCGGCATCTTCGACCCGTCGAGGTGAAACCGCGGGCCTTGCGCGCGCGCTCCACCGGCTGATACCTCGACGTCGCACCCTCTCCGGTGGGCGGCCACCGATAGCGCGCGCGACATCCCCGCCGACTCCTACGGCATTAGTAGCGGGCGGCGGCCGATAGCGAGCGCGATGTCACCGCGGGCTCCTGCGGCATCAGTACTCCCGGAAGATGCGCCGGATCTCGTCGAGGTCGCGGGTCTTCGTGAGGGCCAGCATCAGGAGGATGCGCGCCTTCTGCGGGTTGAGGGTGTCGCCCGCAATCATGCCCCGCACGTCGTAGCCGGGGAGCGGCACGACGCGGCCGCTGCCGGTCCGGTTCGACCGGACGACGACCGGGCGCTCGGCCTCGGGCAGGGAGGCGATGCGGTCGAGGGCGGCACGCTCGACGCGCGAGACGAGGCCCGCGCCCGTGCCCGCGAGCACGATGCCGTCGACCCCGGACCCGATCAGGGTCTCGATCAACACCGGGTTCGGCTCGACGTACGAGTAGACGATGTCGACGGTGGGGAACCCGGCGACCCCGGCCAGATCGAACTCCGAGTCGGCGGTGTGCCGCTTCGTCGGTGCGCGGTAGAACGCCACCCGGTCGCCGTCGACGTAGCCGAGGAACCCGAGGTCGCGCGAGCGGAACGTCTCGACCCGGTAGGTGCTGGTCTTGGTGACGTCGCGGGCCGCGTTGATCTCGTCGTTCATCACCACCAGCACCCCCTTGCCCCGCGCCTCGGGCGAGGCGGCGGTGCGCACCGCGTTCAGCAGGTTCAGAGGACCGTCGGTGCTGATCGCGGTGGCCGGCCGCTGGGCGCCCACGAGGACCACCGGCCGGTCGTGGCGGACCGTCAGGTTCAGAAAGTAGGCGGTCTCCTCGAGGGTGTTGGTGCCGTGGGTGACGACCACCCCCGCGGCGTCGGGATCGCCGCTGAAGATCTCGTCGATGCGGCGGGCCAGGGTCAGCCAGTCGTCGAAGGTGATGTTGGGGCTGCCGATGTTGACGACCTGCTCGACCCGCACGGTCGCGTGCTCGGCGATGGCCGGCACCGCCGCCACGAGCTCCTCGCCCGAGAACGCGCCCGACCGGTACTGGGTCAGGCTGGTCGACGACGAGCCGCCGCCGGATATCGTCCCCCCGGTCGCGAGCACCCAGACCACCGGCGGCGCGCCCGGCGCGTCC
Organism: Vicinamibacterales bacterium; assembly: GCA_965261285.1. Lineage (GTDB taxonomy): Bacteria > Acidobacteriota > Vicinamibacteria > Vicinamibacterales > UBA8438 > JAJEEA01. The sequence goes on from OZ253457.1 coordinate 3,799,738, forward strand.
TGGGCGCGGGCCGGCGCGGCGTGTCCCAGGGCCCAGGCGGCGGCGAAGACGGCGGCGAGCAACGCCGCCGTCAGCTTCCGGCCCGGGTGAACGACTGCCGGCGCTGCAACCGTCATGGTTGACGTTTCTCCTCCTGGATCTGGATCAGGTTGCCGCACGTATCGTCGAATACCGCGGTGATGACGGTCCCGAGGTCCGTCGGCGGCTGCACGAACCTCACACCCTTTGCCTCGAGACGCTCGTGTTCGGCTTCGACGTCGTCGACCGCGAAGCCGGTCCAGGGGATGCCGTCCTCCACCAGGGCCCTCTTGAACGGACGCGCCGCGGGATGCTCATCAGGCTCGAGCACCAGCTCCGTCCCCTCCGGAGCCTCCTCGGATACAAGGGTGATCCAGGCGTGCTCTCCCAGGGGAATGTTGTGCTTCAGCTTGAAGCCAAGCGTTTCCGTGTAGAAGCGAAGCGCCTTCTGCTGGTCGTCCACCATGACGCTGGCCCAGTGAATCCTCATCTCTCGAATGTCCTTTCATCTGTCGAGATCGGCCAACGCTCCGCGATGGCCTGCAGCGGGCCGCCCTCGAACCAGTGGAGCTTCGACCTCCCCTCGCGCCTCGTGCGAATCAGCCCGGCGGCCTCCAGGACGTCGAGGTGTTGCGTGATCGCCTGCCGCGAGGAGTTGATGCCGTGCTTCATGGTCAGGCGTGCGCAGAGCTCGAAGAGCGATTGACCCGACCGATCGACGAGTTCATCCAGGATGGCTCGCCTGGTTGGATCGGCGATCGCGCGATACACGTCCACAAAATCAGTCCAAGGCAAGTGCTCGCTTGCCTGTCAGGAGCCCATGATAGGCAAGTGTGCGCTTGCATGTCAACTGTTCGCATCACCCTGCGGCCCCGGCCGGGAGACAGGGTCCGCGCCGGGTCCGCGCCGTCGTCACCGGACCGACGATGCTCAGCGGCGGCCCGGGCCGTAGAGCACGCGTCCCGGGCGCGCGCCGGTGGGCTCGCCGCCGTCGACGACGAGGGTCCCGTTCACCAGCACGTACTCGACCCCTTCGGAGTACTGGTGCGGCTCGGCGAACGTGGCGCGATCGATGACGCGGGCCGGGTCGAACACCGCGAGGTCGGCGAAGAACCCCTCGCGCACGAGCCCGCGGTCGCGCAGGCCGATGCGCTGGGCGGTCGCGCCGCTCATCTTGCGGACCGCCTCCTCGAGGGTCAGCACGCCCCGCTCCCGCACGTAGCGGCCGAGGACGCGGGCGAAGGTGCCGTACTCGCGCGGGTGGGGCACGCTCTCGCCGAAGACCGACACCCCGCCGTCCGAGCCGATGGCGGTGGCCGGGTGCCGCATGATGCGCTCCACGTCGGCCTCGTCCATCGCGTGGTAGATGGCCCGCGCGCCGCCGTTCTCGATGATCTCCATCACGAGGTCGGCGCCGGCGGCCACCGTCACCGCTTCCCCGCGCTCGGCGAGGATGTCGGCCAGGCTCTTGCCCTCGAGCGACCGGTCCCACTCGCAGAGCCCGATGACGATGTTCGCGGGGTCGCCGCCCCCGCGGTCGTGCTCGATTCGGTAGACGATCTCCTCGCGGATGCGCCGGCGGGTCTCGGGGTCCTCGAGGCGCGCGACGAGCTCGCTCGTGCCGCCCTCCTGGGCCCACTGCGGGACGACGGCGGTGATCGAGGTCTGCGACGCGGTGTACGGATACTGATCGATGGTGACGTCGACGCCGCGGGCCCGCGCCGCGTCGACGAGGGCGAGGCTGTCGACGCTCCGCCCCCACGCGGGGCGGCCGATCGCCTTGTGGTGGGTCATCTGCACGGGAATGCCCGCCTCCTCGCCGATGCGGATCGTCTCGCGCACCGAGTCGAGCAGCCCCTGGGCCTCGTCGCGCATGTGCGAGATGTAGATGCCGCCGTACCGGGCCGCCACCTCGGAGAGCGCAATGACCTCCTCGATCGGCGTGAAGCTGCCCGGCACGTAGAAGAGGCCCGTCGACAGGCCGAGCGCGCCCGCCTCCATGGCGTCGGCGACGAGCGCGCGCATGCGGTCGAGCTCGTCGCGCGTCGGCGCGCGGTCCTCCACCCCCAGCACCTCGCGGCGAATCGTGCCCTGGCCGGCGAAGACCGCCCAGTTCGGGCTGATGCCGGTGGCGGCAATCCGCTCCAGGTGTACGCCGATGGGCCACGGCGAGCTGCCGTCGTTGCCCTCGGTGAGGGTGGTCACCCCCTGCAGCAGGTAGTTGTCGGCGGTCGGCACGTCGAAGATGCCGCGCACCGCGTGGGTGTGCGGATCGATGAACCCCGGCGCGACGATCAGCCCCGTCGCGTCCACGACGCGGTCCGCCGACGCCTCGGCGAGGTCGCCGACGCGCGCGATGCGGTCGCCGCGCACCCCGACGTCGGCGCGAATCCAGGGATTGCCGGTCCCGTCGACGACGCGGCCGCCACTCACGATCAGGTCGAACCGTTCCGTCTCCTGCGCGGCCGCGGGCGCGGCCAGCAGGACGAGCGCGAGCGACAGCACCGGAAGACGCCGTGCATCCATGATCACCTCCCGCGGCCGCGTCGCCTCCCCGTCCGGCAGTCCCCGCAACCGCATCGCCCCTCGAGCCCTACTGCTGCTCCGCGGCCTCCGCCTCGAGCGCGCGGGCGCCGCCCAACATCAGGGGCATCGAGTGGTGCCCCTCGTGGCAGGCGTACTCCCACATGTCCTCCTCGAGCCGCAGCATCGGCACCTCGTAGGTCCAGGGGCGCTCCCAGGTCTCGGGGTCGTCCACCGTGGCCTGGTACAGCAACGTGTCGGCGTCGACGCGGGTCAGCCGCTCGGTCAGGCGCATGCTGCCGCTGGTGCTGCGCCACTGCCGGCGGGGGTCGAAGTTGGCGGTCTCGATGACGAGGGTGTCGCCCTCCCAGCGCCCGCGCGAGGCGCCCGACCACTGCAGGAACCCGGGATCGAGGGCGGGCCGCCCGTCGAGGGGGACGATGCGCACCGTGTGCACCATCTCCGTCATGATGGCGACGTGGTCCGGCGTCTGGAACAGTTGCATGTTGTTGTTGTAGGCGCTCGGGTTCATCGGCGGCCCCGCGTTGAACCCGAGGATGCAGCGGTCGTAGGTGCTGAAGTCGAGCCACGAGTCGGCCGGTTGCGCGCGCCGGTGCGCCGCCCGCGCGGCCGCGCGCTCTCCCCGCCCTCGGGCGTCATCGCGGGGTAGCGCCCGTTCGGAGGATCGACGATGAGCGACGTGCGCCGGGTCCCCACCGCCTGCAGGCCCTGGTCGAGCCACGTGTGGTTGTACGAGCCGTTCCCGCCGTCCGGGCGCCGGTCGACGTTGGTCCCCGCCTCGGTCCGTTGCGCCGGCAGGTTCAGGAAGTCGTTGAGGCGATCGAGGGCCCGCTGCTCCAGCTCGGCCGCCCCCTCCTCGGTCAGAAACTCCTGGTCCGCCAGCGCTTCCGGCCGCTGCATCGGCGTGATGCTGCGGAAGTCCCAGACGCCCCCCAGATCGGGCGTGCCCCACGCGGTCCGCGGCGGGTCGTCCTGGGCCCCGGCCGGGGCCGCGCCCACCGCGACGGCGAACAGACACGCCGCGATGGACACCGCGGTCGTTCGATGGCTCATCCTGTCCTCCTCGTGCTGCCTCGCGCCGACTCGACTCGCGACTGGGCGGCCGCGCTCGCCCCGGCTCTCCGCCGATTATCCCCGATTGGGGACCGCGTCACGCAACCCACCGAGTTGCTGTCGGTACAATGGGCGGATTCGTTCCAGTGTTGTGAAACCCGAGTCAGGAGCTGTGTGCAGATGGCCGCACGCGAGAAGTTCTCCAGCCAAGCTGCACCCGAGCTACTGGCCGCGATGCGCCGGATCGCCCGCGCCGACGGCCGCCACTTCCAGGCGGTGCTGGAGGACGCGATGACCGGCTACATCGAAGCCCGGGCCCGCGGAACCATCCGCCCCGAGGTGATGGCACACTATCGCGCGAGCGTCGAGCGCAACCGGCTCCTCGCCGAGCTGCTGGCGAAGTGAGCCGCAACTTGCCCAGCTTGCCACGGCCGAAGCAGTCGAGCGCGTATAATCGCCGTAGTCTCGTTCACTAGACGCCTCTCGCATCGGAGGTAGCAGATGCTCAAGACAGCCTTGGCGGCGTTCGCGGTTCCGGCCCTCGTGCTCGCGTTCGCGGCCGCTCCGGCCCTGGCCCAGTCGGACGGCGGCGGCATGCCGATGCGGACGCCCGACGGGCACCCCGACATCTCGGGCACGTTCACCTTCCGGACCCTGACGCCGATGCAGCGGCCGGCCCAGTTCGCGGACCGCGAGACCCTCGATCCGGAGACCGCGGCGGCGTTCGAGGCGTCGGAGCGGACGCGCCAGAACCGCGACCTCTTCGATCCCATCGAGGGGGCGCCGAACGCCGGCTACGCGCCGCGCGCGGCAGGCGGCGTGCTCTCCTACAACGAGTTCTGGTACGAGCGGGGCATCGAGCTGACGTCGGACAAGCGGACGTCGCTCATCGTCGATCCGCCCGACGGGCGCTACCCCGCGCTGACCGAGGCGGCCCGGCAGAGGGACGCGGCGCGGAGGGCGTACCGGCGCGAGCACATGTACGACTCTTACGAGAACCGCAGCATGGGCGACCGCTGCATCGCGTTCACCAAGTCGGGCCCGCCCATGCGACCCGGGGCGTACAACAACAACCTGATGATCTTCCAGACCGCCGACCACGTGGCGATCCTCACCGAGCAGGCGCGCCAGCACCGCATCATCCCGCTCGACGACGTGGAGAAGCCGCGGCTCGAGCAGATCGCGGGCGTGTCGCGGGGGCGCTGGGAGGGAGAGACGCTGGTCGTCGAGACCGCGCAGTACCGCGACTGGGGGAACGGGACGATCGGCCCGAGCCTGCGCCTCGTCGAGCGGTTCACCCGGCTCGACCCGGACACCGTCGCCTACGAGTACACGGTGACCGACCCCGAGCGGTACACCGCCCCCTACACGGTCATGCTGCCGTTCCGGCGCACCGACGGCGAGATCTTCGAGTACGCCTGCCACGAGGGCAACATCGGGCTCTACGGCATCCTCGCCGGCGCGCGGAACCTCGAGAGCCAGGGTCGCGAGCTGCGGCCCTGACCACGTCGCGTCCGGTCAAAGGAGTCAACGATGAGTCGTCTTTCTCGTGTGCGCGTCGGAGTCGGCGCCTTGACGTTGGCCGCGGGCGTCGCGCTGGCCCCGGCCGCGGGATGGTCGCAGCCGGTGCCGGAGGAATGGACGGCGCCGCGGACCGCCTGGGGCGACCCCGACATCGGCGGCGTGTGGAACAGCTCGACGGTGACGCCGCTCGAGCGTCCGGAGGCCCTGGGCGACCAGGCGTTCCTGACCGAGGAGGAGGCGGCGGCCGTCGAGGCGCGCGTCGTCGAGGCCAACGCGCGCGCCAACGCGCCCAGCGAGGTGCGCACCGAGCCCCTGCCGGTGGGCGGCAACGTCGGCGCCTACAACGCCTTCTGGATCGACCGCGGGACGACCGTCGTCCCCACGCGGCGCACCTCGCTCGTCGTCGACCCGCCGAACGGGCGGCTGCCCGCCCTCACGCCCGAGGCGGCCGCGTACGTCTCGTCGCCCGGGCGCCAGCGGCTGAAGGACGTGCGCGAGGGGGTGGTGCCGGCCGACTCCTACGCGCAGTTCGACTGGGGCGACCGGTGCATCTGGTACCGCGGCGTCCCCTCGCTGCCCACCGCCTACAACAACAACTACCAGATCGTGCAGACCCCCGGCGTCATCGCCATCGTGCAGGAGCACATCCACGACGTGCGCTTCATCCATCTCGACGGGCGCCCGCGCATCGACGAGCGGGTCAGCCAGTTCGGCGGCCATTCGCTGGGGCGCTGGGAGGGCGACACGCTGGTGGTCGAGACGGCCGGCTTCGGCGACCGGGCGTACCTGTTCGCTTCCGGCCCCGGACCGCAGGGCGGCACCAACTGGGACCTCAGCCCGGACCTCCGGGTCGTGGAGCGGTTCACCCGGGTGGCCCCGGGGACGCTCGACTACGAGTTCACGGTGCACGACCCCAACGTCTGGACCACCCCGTGGACCGGCTCGTCGCCGTGGGCGCGCGGTGACCAGCCCCTGTACGAGTACGCCTGCCACGAGGGCAACTACGGGATGACGAACATCCTCGCCGGCTCGCGCGCGACGGAGGCGGCCGGCCAGGGCCGGTAGAAGTCGAGGGCTCGGCGCTCGGACGGCTGACTGCCCGTGCGCCGAGCCCCCCGCCGCGCGGTCCCCACTTCAACAGTCCCTGCCGCACCGTCACCCAGGCCCGTTTCCATGCTCTGTTGTCACGCCTCGTCGCGGGAGCGACCTGCTGCCCGCTGTCTGCATGCTGCCCGATGGCGCGTCGCCCGTCTCATCGCGAGACGGCGTTTCGCCACGAGCCTCCAGGGTGTCGCGGGAGGGTATCGAGTCGCGAGGGTCCCCCTCCTCGGGGCGGCGGTACTGACCGGCGCCGTCGGCGCGAGCGCGCAGTCGCCGGAGCTGGTGACGGATCGTCCCGACCAGACCGAGTCGGCCACCGTCGTGCCGCGGGGCCTGCTGCAGGTCGAGACGGGCTACCTGTTCACCCGCGAAGGGGACGTCGGCAGCCACGCCGCGCCCGGCACGCTGTTCCGCATCGGCCTCGGCGGGCGCACGGAGCTCAGACTCGGCCACGCCGGCGTCATGGGAACGGAAGGACGCCGCGGCGCGGGCGACAGCGAGCTCGGCGCCAAGGTCAACCTCATCCCGCGGGCCGCCGGCTGGCGACCCGAGCTTGCGCTCCTGGGCGGCCTGTCGCTCCCGACCGGCGACAGCCGCTTCTCGAGCGCCGGCGCCGACTCGTCGTTCCTCGTCGCCTTCACCCACGAGCTGGCGCCGAGGCTCTCTCTGGGCTACAACGCGGGAGCGGCCTGGGAGTCCTCGGCCGATTATCCGGATCGTGACGCGTTCGTCCTGTACTCGCTGGCGATCGGCGCCGGGCTGACCGATCGCCTGGGGGCGTTCTTCGAGGTCTTCGGCGACAGGCAGGTCACCGACCCGGTCGCAAGCAGCGTGTCGGCGGATACGGGACTGACCTTTCTGCTGACCGAAGTGCTCCAGTTGGATGTCTCCGTCGGCCGCGGGTTGCGAGGTCCCGCCGACGACCTGTTCGTCGGCACCGGGCTGAGCTTTCGATTGCCGCGCTAGTTTCGCCAGCTTCGGCTGTCTGGAACCCCTCCCGGTTTTCTCGTGACACTGTCCATGGGTATTCCTTGTGGCCTATGGTTTGACCTGTGCTTGAAGGAAACGGCGTCACTGCCGGCATGCTGTGCCTGATCCTCGGGGCCATGTCCTGGCTGGCGCAACGAATGGAGCCGAATACCCTGATCGGCCTCCGCACACGCTGGACGCTGAGGAGCAATCTGTCCTGGGTCCGCTCACATCGCCTCGCGGGGCAGTCGTCGCCGGTCGCAGCCGCCGTGATGATCCTTCCCGAGCTGTTGGGTGTGCGTCTCGCGTGGCCGGTCGTCCTTGGCCTGTTCCTGGCCTGGGCCGGGCTCCTGTGGTGGTACTCCTACGTTCAGTGGCGCGACGACCCGCAGCGTGAACAGGCGGAAGACGGCCATTCGCCGTAATCCCATGAGCGCGGAATCCGAATCGCAGCCGTAACGGTGTTCAGCGGCGGACGGGGCCGCCGTCAGCCGGCCGCGGCCCGCCGGCGGTGGAACACCAGCGCCGGCCGGCCGTCGCCCGCGCTCAGCCGCTCCACCCGCACCCCGAACACCGACGCCACGAGGTCGTCGTCGAGCACCTCGGCGGGCGGGCCCGTCGCCCGCAGGCACCCGTCCTGCAGCACCGCGACGGTGTCGGCCCAGCGCGAGACGACGTTGAGATCGTGGAGCGCGAGGGCGATGGTCGCCCCCCCCTCGGCCAGCTCGCGCAGCAGCGTGAGGGTCTCGATGACGTGGTCGACGTCGAGGTTGGCGGTGGGCTCGTCGAGCAGGATCACGTTCGAGCCGGTGGCGAGACTGCGCGCGATGACCGCGCGCCGGCGCTCGCCGCCCGACAGCTCGGTGACGGGGCGGTCGGCGAGGTGCGCGACGTCCGCGCGCGCCATGGCGGCGGCGACGGCCGCGGCGTCGACCGGGCCGGGATCGTCGAACCGGCGCAGGTGGGGGTGGCGCCCCATCGTCACCAGCTCCCGCACCGTGAACGGCACGTCCACGTGCGTGTCCTGCGGCACGAAGCTGATGCGCCGCGCCAGCAGCCGGCGCGAGAGCCGCGGCAGGTCGGTCCCGTCGAGGCTGGCGCGACCGCCGGTCGGCGTCCAGAGCCCGGCCATCAGGCGCAGCGCCGTCGACTTCCCCGCCCCGTTCGGGCCGATGAGGGCGGTGATGCGCGCGGGCGCGGCCTCGACGGTGACGTCGCGCACGAGGTGGCGGACCCCGATGCGGAGGCTGGCCCGATCGAGCCGCAGGCTCATGGCGCGGCAAACCCTCCCCGCTGCCGGCGCAGCAGGTAGATGCGGAGACTGGCCCGATCGAGCCGCAGGCTCATGGCGCGGCGAGCCCTCCCCGCTGCCGGCGCAGCAGATAGAGGAAGAACGGCGCCCCGCAGGCGGCGGTGATGATGCCGAGCCGAATCTCCGTCGGCGGATGGACGGTGCGGGCCAGCAGGTCGCAGACGATGACGAACAGCGCGCCGCCGAGCATCGCGGCCGGGAGCAGGGTGCGGTGCGACGGCCCGAGCACGAGCCGCAGCATGTGCGGCACGATGAGGCCGACGAAGCCGATGACCCCGCTCACCGCCACCGCGGCGCCGGTCAGCATGGCCGCCGTCGCGAGCATCGTGCGGCGCACCCGCTCGACGTCGACGCCGAGGCTCGCCGCCGTCTCCTCGCCGAGCAGCAGCAGGTCGAGGTCGCGCGTGTGCCAGCGCGCCGCCACCGCGCCCAGCGCCACCGGCGGCAGGCACATCCAGACGTGGGTCCACGTGCGGTTGTCGAGCCCGCCCATCAGCCAGAAGACGACCTCGTTGGCGACCTGCCAGTTGACGACGCTGAGCGAGATGAGCAGGGTGGCGACGGCGGTGGACAGCGACCCGAGGGCGATGCCCGCGAGCAGCAGGGTCGCGACCGGGGTGCGCCCGGCGCGGGTGGCGACGGCGTGAACGGCGGCGAGGGCGGCCAGCGCCCCCGCGAAGGCGAACAGCGGGAGCCAGAAGACGGCGGTGGCCGCGAGTCCGCTGACGAACGTGACGACGGCGCCCAGGGCCGCGCCCTGGCTGATGCCGATGACGCTGGGCTCGGCCAGGGGGTTGCGGAAGAGCCCCTGCATCTGCGTCCCCGCCACCGCGAGGGCGCCTCCCACGAGCGCCGCGACCGCCACGCGCGGCGTGCGGATGATCCAGACGATGACCTGCTCGGCCTCGGAGATGCCCGCCAGGTCGATCCAGCCCGTCGGCAGCGCTCGCGACGCGAGCACCCGGACGACGGTGCCCCACGCGATGCCGGTGCTGCCGATGGCGATCGCCGCCACCGCCGCCGCCGCGAGGAGGACCGCGAGCAGCGGCAGGGCCGCCCGGGCGGCGCCGCCAAACCCCGGTAGGCCTTCGGTGTCGGTCACGGCCGTCTCCCGGGTTCGCCGACGCTGGGTGGTTGGCGTCCGACGAGTCGAGCACCTTCGGTGTCGGTCACGGCCGTCTCCCGGGTTCGCCAGGCGAGCCCCCGACCGACAAGCGGGCGAGACCCTTGGCGGTGCCCCCCACCGCCGGGTTGCGTCCGGATGTCCCGGACGGTCTCCGCCCCGCCGACCGCAACCGCGACGCCCCGCGTACGGTGTCGGTCACGGCGCGTCCGGATACAGCGCGGCGGCCACCGTTTCGGTCAGCCCCGCCGCGTACTGCGACATGGTGATGAACTGCCGGTGGTCGATGACCAGGATCTGCCCGGTCCGCCCCGCGGTCGTCACCGCCACCGCCGGGTGGTCGAGGAGGCGCCGGCGCACCGCCGCCTCTTCGCCGGCCGGCGCGTCGGCGACGATCCAGTCCGGGTCCCAGGCGGCGATCTGCTCGCTGCCGATGTCGCCGTGCGGGCCAACGCCCTGCTCGGCCGCGACGTTCACCGCGCCCAGCTCGGTGAGGATGTGGTCGAAGAGCGAGCCCGCGCCGAAGGTGCCGGAGAAGGCGACGTAGACGAGCACGCGGGGCGCCGGCGCCGCAGCGGGGCGGCGCGCCACTGCCACTGCGATGCGGTCGCGGAACCGGCGTATCACCCGCTCGGCCGCCCGTTCCTCGCCGGTGAGCCGGCCGACGGTCGCGAGGCCGTCGGCGATCTGCGAGAAGTCGTCGAACACCGTCGACAGGCGGAACGTGGGGATGCCGGCGCCCCGCGCCAGCGCCACGTAGTCGGCGCGGGCGGTGTGCGACGCTATCAGCAGGTCGGGGCGGCTCCGCAGGAGCGACTCGGGCTCGCCGGCCACCGCGACGTCCATCCCGGCCACCACGTCCGCGACGAAGCTGTAGCGCCGGTCGCGGGCGACGGCGCTGACCGCGGCGATGCCCGACGGGGGCACGACGGCGAACAGGAAGTGGTCGGTGACCAGCGCCTGCGACGCGATGCGCGACGGCGGCCGCGGCAGCCGGAGCGCGTCGCCGGCGTGGTCGCGCACCGTGCGCGGGAACCCGGACGCGGCGGGCGCCTCGGTCCGTCCGGCGAACGGCCAGCCGGCGCGGGCGTCCGCGCTCCAGCGCCAGGCGGCCACCAGCAGGGCCAGGCACAGCGCGACCTCGATCGCGGCCCGCAGCCTTCCGCGCGCCAAGCGTCGCAGGAACAGGTTCATAGGCTCACCACGCGCGCGACCACTCCGGGCCGCCCGCCTCCCTCGTTCGCAGGACAGAATCGCCGCCCGCCTCGACCTCGGCTAACCACGCGCGCGACCACTTCGGACATCCCTCGTTCGCAGGACCGCCCGCCTCGACCCCGGCTCACCATGCGCGTGACCACTTCGGACATCCCTCGTTCGCAAGACCGCCCGCCTCGACCCCGGCTCACCATGCGCGTGACCACTTCGGACATCCCTCGTTCGCAGGACCGCCCGCCTCGACCCCGGCTCACCATGCGCGTGACCATTTCGGGCCGCCCGCCTCCCCGGTCCGCAGGGCGGCGTCGACGCCCGCCTCGACCTCGATCTGGCGGCCGAGAATCCACAGGAGGTCGGAGAGGCGGTTCAGGTACGCCAGCAGGTCGGCGCCGACCTCCGCCCCGGACTCGGCGAGCTGCACCACCCGCCGTTCGGCCCGGCGGCACACCGCCCGCGCGACGTCGAGGGCGGCCGACGCGGCGTGCTCGCCGGGAATCGCCCAGTCGCCCAGCACGCCCTCGATGGCCTCGATGCGCCGGACCTCGGCCGTGAGCCGCTCGACCATCGCGGCGGTGACCGCGGGGGCCTGGCCGGCCCGGGGCGCCGGCGTCGCCAGCTCGCCGCCGACCGCGAACAGCTCGCGCTGGATCCCCTTGAGGAGCTCCCCCACGCCGGCGCCCGGGCACATCGCGCGGGCGAGGCCGATCTGGCTGTTCAACTCGTCGACCTCGCCGTACGCCTCGACCCGCAGCGCCGCCTTCGACACGCGTACGCCGCCGACCAGCCCGGTGCTGCCCTTGTCGCCCCCCTTGGTGACGATGCTCATGTCGATGTCTCCACTGTCCGACCATGCCCGCAATGCGCTGCGGAACGCGTACGCCGCCGACCAGCCCGGTGCTGCCCTTGTCCCCCGCCTTGCCGACGATGCTCGTGGCGGTGTCTCCACCGTCCGGCCATGCCCGCGATGCGCCGCGGAACGCGTACGCCGCCGGCGAGCCCGGTGCTCTCCTTGTCGCCCCCGTTGTGACGATGCTCAGGGCGCTGTCTCCACTGCCCGACCATGCCTGCGATGCGCTGCGGATCGTGTCGGCGATGCACCGCCCCGGCGCGCTGACGGCCTGTCCGCGTATGATGTCCTGCGCATCACGGCGTCGGCCGGGCCCCGGCGTGGTGCTGCCGCGCCCGGACTCCACGGGCGGCCGCGCGTGGCTGATCCGGGCCCCGCGCGGGCGCCGCCCCTGCGAAGCCCGGTGGCCGCGGTGGTCGCCGAAACGACGATTATCGATTCGCGGATGCCGACCCGTCACTCACGTGACGAGCCGCGCGCAAGCAGAGCGGACGAGCCATGACAGGCGGGAACCTCCTTTCGGCGTTTCCACGCGCCGAACTTCAAGGACCGGCAGGCCGGCCTCAGGGGTCGTACGATTCTCCCGACGATCGGTCTCCTGACTCGCGGATCGATGCGGAACGGCAGAGTCTTCCCGTGCCTGCGCAACCCTGTGGTCGCGTTGGGGATCTCGCCGACGCAAGAAGTCTCGCTGGCGCGAAACTCCTGCGAGGCGAGCTCCCGGCCGAGCACAGTGACCGGCGCCCGTCGGCGCCCGCGTGCCGCCCGCTCCCCGCATACAGTGGCGGGACCGTGTGGGATTCTCACCCACTTCCCGGAATCGTCGGGAGCAGAGCTGTCGGGGGGCAGTATAGCATCCCGGCCGCGCTGTCTCGGACCACGAGATGACGGCCGGAGGGAGGGACCCGAACCGTGCCCGCGGGCGGGGCGCTGTCACGGACCGCGAGGTGCCCGCGGTCGACTGGCAGGCGGCCGACGTGCTGCAGCAGACCGGTCTCTTCGTCGCCCGGCGGTCCGGGCGCTTCCTGCTCGTCGAGCTGCTGGCCCCGCATCGCGTCGTCAGCACGGGCGCCGGATGCGGCGGGCAACGGGAAGACGTCTCGTTTCTCGCCAACCACCAGAGCTGCGAGGGCAAGGGAGACGCGGTCCGCTACGACCGCATCGCGGCGCTCGGGCCCGCGGAGTACCACGCGGCGGCCTGCGCCGAGATGGGCGTGCCCGCCGAGCGGACGGCGCTGATGGGCACCGCCGCCAACATGGCGTACGCGGCATCGCGGCCCGCCGTCTTCGACGACCTCCGCGTGGACGCGTTCGTCACCGCGGGCGTCGCCGGCAACGCCGCCCGCGCCGGCGACCCCGCGCGCTGGATGGAAGACGGGGACCGGCGCTGGCGACGGGTCGAGGCCGGTGACGCGGACGGCCCCGACAACGGGACGGTGCCGCGCGACGGGACGATCAACGTCATCCTGCTCCTCGACTGCCCCGTCACCCCGGCCGCCCAGGCGCGGGCGGCGGTGACGCTGACCGAGGCGAAGTCGGCCGCCCTCGCGGAGCTGGCCGTGCCCAGCCGGTATTCCCCCACCATCGCCACCGGCACCGGCACCGACCAGCTCTGTATCGCCGCCCCCCTCGACCCGAACCGGACCTCGAGGACCGCGACAGGCCCCCACGCCAAGCTCGGGGAGCTCATCGGCACCGCGGTGCGGGAGGCCGTCAAGGAGGCGCTGCGCTGGCAGAACGGCCTGGAGCCCTCCCTGACGCGCGGGCTCTTCCATGCCCTCGGCCGCTTCGGGGTCACGGAGCCGCGCGCGCTCGCGCGGCTGGCGGAGCTGCTGTCGCCGGAGCACTACGCGCTGCTCGACCGGAACCGGAACGCGGTGTTCTACGAGCCCGGCGTCGCCGCCGCCGCCTACGCGCTCGCCGCCGTGCTAGACCGCGCGGCGTTCGGCACGCTGCCCGCGAGCGCGACGGGCGAGGCGCTGCGGCAGCAGGCCGCGTGCCTCGCCTGCGCGCTCGCCGCGCGCCCTCTCGACTGGCCCGAGTTCCGCGCGCAACTCGCGCAGGCGCCCGACGACCCGGTCGAGCTGGTGCTGCGCGCGCTCGCGGCCGGGTGGAGCGCGAAGTGGACCTGAGCCCCCTGCTGCCGCGCGCCGACCTGCTCGCGGCGGCGGCGGCGCTCGACTGGGCGCTGGGCGATCCCGTGTATCGCTGGCATCCGGTGCGGCTGATGGGCGCGTCGCTCGCCTGGTGCGAGCGCGGCCTGCGCGCGGCGGGCGCCGACGGCCGCGTCGGCGGCTGCCTGTTGTTCGTGGTGCTCGGCGCGCTGTGGGTGGGCGGTCTCTCTCTCGCGCTGTCGGGCGCCGGCCGGCTGCATCCCGCCGTCGCCACCGCCGCCCATCTGTTCTTGCTCTACAGCCTGCTGGCCCTCGGCGATCTGCTCGCCCACGGCGCCGCCGTCGATCGCGCCGCCACCCGCGGGGACCTGCCGGCGGCGCGGCGCGCGGTCGCGCGGCTGGTCGGACGCGACGTCGACCGCATGGACGCCGCCGCGTGCCGGCGCGCGGCTGTCGAGAGCCTCGCCGAGAACCTCGTCGACGGCGTCGTCTCCCCCATCGCCTGGTACGCCGTCCTCGGCGTGCCGGGCCTGGTACTCTGCAAGGTCGTCAGCACCATGGACTCGATGGTCGGCTACCGGACGCCCCGCTACCTGCGGTTCGGGTGGTGCGGCGCCCGGCTCGACGACCTCATGCAGGCGGCCCCGGCCCGCGCGACGTGTCTCCTGATCGCACTCGCGGCGGGCGCCCTGCCCGGCTGCTCCGGCCGGGGAGCGCTGATGACCGGCTGGCGGCAGCACGCGGTCGTGCCCGGACCGAACCCGGGCTGGAGCGAGGCGGCCATGGCGGGGGCCATCGCGCGCCGCCTCGCCGGGCCCATCCGGCTCGGGGGCCGACTCGTCACCCAGATCTGGCTCGGCGACCCGGCCGCCGCCCCCGCCGGCGCCGCCGTCGACTACCGGCGGGCGCGCGCGATCGTGCGCCTCGTTGCGGCGCTCGCGCTCGCCGCGGCCGTCGGCGGCATCGCGCTGGCGCGGACGACAGCCGCGTAGGGCTCGCACGCCCGATCCGTCTCGTCGGCGAGCAACCGCGGCGACGCGGCGATCGCTGCCGGGGCGACTCTGCAGGCGTCAAGTGTCTCCTCGGCGTCCCACGTCGCCTGGATGTCCCGCAGCGCAGCCGTCGATGTCTAGGTCATCCTCCGATGATCCGGGACACGGCCCCTGCAGGCTCATCTCCCGTTGGAATCGACTCCCCCTTCGAGCTCATCGGAAAGGGCTCCCTCGCCTCGCGGTCCCCACCCGTGCTACCATGGCCGTGAATCGCGAGCAGGTTTTCTTCCACCCGGAAACCCCGCTCAGAGCAGCGGGGCATCGCTCGGCGGCCGCCGAGCCTCCCTCCTCCCGGATTCTCTCGTTATCCGCCCCCCAGTGCAGGCGGGCGACAACCACTCGGGTTCCGTGCAGGGTGAGCGCGGGCCCAGGAGCACCGAATACAGATGACGTTCGCCGAACTGGGCCTCCGCCCGGAGCTCGTCCGCGCCGTTGGCGGCGCCGGCTACACCACCCCCACCCCCATCCAGGAGCGCGGCATTCCCGTCGCGCTGGACGGGCGGGACCTCATCGCCTGCGCCCAGACCGGCACCGGCAAGACCGCCGCCTTTCTCCTCCCGATCCTGCACCGGCTCGCCGGCGGGCCGCCGGCACGGCGCCCGCGCGCGCTCGTCGTCACCCCGACCCGCGAGCTGGCGGCGCAGATCGGAGAGATGGCCACGCAGTACGGCGCGCACCTGCGCCTGCGCAGCGCCGTCGTCTTCGGGGGCGTCGGCCTGGAGCCGCAGACCCGCCGCCTCCGGCGCGGGCTCGACCTGCTCGTCGCGACGCCGGGCCGGCTGCTCGACCACCTGCGCCAGGGGCACGCGCACCTCGACCGCGTCGAGGCCGTCGTGCTCGACGAGGCGGACCGCATGCTCGACATGGGCTTCCTGCCCGACGTGCGGCGCATCCTCGGCGCGCTCCCCGAGAAGCGTCAGAACCTGTTCTTCTCGGCCACGATGCCGGACGAGATCGAGGACCTGATCCGGCGCACGACGAAAGACCCCGCGATGCTGGAGGTGGCGCGCCGCGCGACGCCGGTCGGCGCCGTCAGCCAGATCGTCCACCCCGTGGCCGCGACCGGCAAGAAGGAGCTCGTCGCGTGGCTGCTCCGAAAGCCGGAGATGGGGCAGACCCTCGTCTTCACCCGCACGAAGGCGCGGGCCAACCAGTTGGCGAAGCGTCTCGACCGGTCGGGGCGCCGGGTCGCGGCCATCCACGGGAACAAGAGCCAGAGCGCCCGGACGCGCGCGCTGGCCGGCTTCCGCGACGGGCGCATCGACACCCTCGTCGCCACCGACATCGCGGCGCGCGGCATCGACGTCGACGGCATCAGCCACGTGGTCAACTTCGACCTGCCCACCGTGCCCGAGGATTACGTGCACCGCATCGGGCGCACAGGCCGGGCCGGGGCGAGCGGCCACGCCATCTCGCTGGCCGCCCCCGAGGAACGGCCGCAGCTCGCCGCCATCGAGCGGCTCGTGGGGCGCGCGATCCCGAAGGAGATCGTGCCGGGGTTCGAGCCCGCCGAGGCGCCGGCCCCGCCGGCCGCCGCGCCACGGCCGCGGTCCCATTCGTCCCGACCCGCAGGTGGCCACCGCCGCCGATCCACACCGGGAGCCCGGTCGGCCGGAGGCGGCGGCCGCGCCGCGGCAGCGCGGCGACGCGCGTCACGCTAGAGGAATCCGAGCCGTCTGACCGAGGAAGCCCGATGGCGATGTGGAGTTTCGGGGCCGCGGCGACGGCCCTGCTGCCGGCCGCCGCTGGACCTGATCCGGACCGGCGGCGACCGCTTCACCGGCATCGACTTCCCCGCCTGGACCGGTCCGCGCCGCGTGGAGCTCGAGCCGTGTCGTTCGACGATTGCCGTCCGGGGTCAGCACCGCCGACCTGTCAGTCGCGCCGGGTTCCCGATGTCCGTTCGAGCAGCTCGTGCAGTCGCGGCAGGGCCCGCCGGTCCTTCTCGCGGTCGGCCGCGCTCTTCGAGCGGATTACGTCGGCCAGGGACGCGACGAGCACGGAGACGCCCTCGGCCGCCGTCATCGGGACGGCGTCCCGTTCGAGATCGCGGTAGCCGCCGGTGCCGGCCGGCGAGAAGGAGATGTCCAGGGCGCCGTCGCGTGTGGTGAGGTTCAGGATGGCGTCGGGGCCGAGATTGCGGAGGAATTCGGCCGAGCAGTCGAAGGGCAGGCCGTGCGGTGCGTCGTCGGTGCGAATGCGCGCGTCGATGGCGCGCAGTGCATTGGCGAGTCTGTGGAGGTTGTCGGGGTCGTACGCGGGCGCGATGTCGATGTCGATGGTGACGCCGACGTCCCCGTGCAGGATGGCGGCCATGCCGCCGATGAGGACGAAACGAACGTCGGCCCCGGCCAATGCGGCCAGCATCGCGGCGGGGTCGAACGGCGGCTCAGCCACGGCGTCCGTGCAACTCGTGGCGCCCGCGCAGGACGAACCGCGCGGTGCGGGCGGCATCGGCCAGACGCTCGGCGGGCGTTCGGCGGAGGGTGCGCGAGAACAGGGAGCTCGTTCCCGGGTCGGGCTCGCCGAGGCTGACGCGGATCTCGAGACCGGCGGCCCGGACGAGCCGTTCGACGAGTTCGGTGGAGGGGGTGCGGGCCCCGGACTCGATGCGGGCGACGGTCGACTGCGGGACGCCCGCGCGGCGGCCAAGGTCGACCTGGGTGAGTCCGGCCCGCTTGCGGGCCTCGCGGACGAGGTTGCGCAGAACCATCACGCCATTGTATAGCCGATTGGCTATGCATGGCGCCCGCCGCCAGCGACGGGCGAACGACTTGTCTGCGGGCTGGCCCGCGACGCGATCAGGACCGCGGAACGGGAGCGTCTGCTGAAGGGCGCCGTTCGGGCGGGCACGGACCGCCGAGCACACGGGACACTCGAGCCATGACTCCCGTCGCGGGTCTTCTGGAAGGGAGCGCCGATCAGCCGGAGAGCGAGGCGCACGCGCGCTGGATGCGCCGGCAGGCTTCCTCGAGACGGTTGGTCGCGAGCGCGTACGAGACGCGGAAATACGGAGACAGGCCGAACGCCTCGCCGTGCACCACCGCGACCTCCTCGGCGTCGAGGAGGTACTTCGCGAAGTCGCCGTCGCTCTCGATGACGCCGCCGTCCGGCGTTCGCTTTCCGACGGACCCGTCACAGTCCACGTAGAGATAGAACGCGCCCGGCGGCGCGCTGCACGAGAGCCCGTCGGCGTGGTCGAGCATCGCGGCGGCGAGGTCGCGCCTCTTCTCGAACACGGCCAGGTTGTCGCGGATGAACGTCTGGTCGCCGTCGAGGGCCTCGACCCCGGCCCACTGGCTGATGCTCGACGCGCCGCTGGTGGTCTGGGACTGGACCTTCGCCATCGCCGCGATCAGGTCCTTCGGCCCCGCCCCGTAGCCGATGCGCCATCCCGTCATGCAGTAGGCCTTCGAGAGCCCGTTCATCGTCAGGGTGCGCTCGTGCAGGTCGGGCGCGACCTGCGCGATGGTCGCGAACCGCCCGCCGCCGTAGACGATGTGCTCGTATATGTCGTCGGCGAGCACCCACACGTGGGGATGCCGGCGCAGCACCGAGGCGAGCCCCGCCAGGTCCCCGGCCGAGTAGACGGCCCCGGACGGGTTGCCGGGATTGTTGAGGATCAGCCACTTCGTCTTCACGGTGATCGCGCGTTCGAGCTGCTCCGGCGTCAGTCGGAACCCGTTCGCGGCGTCGGCCGGCGCCACCACCGGGGTCCCCCCCGCGAGCAGCGTCATGTCCGGATAGCTCACCCAGAACGGGGCTGGAACGACGACCTCGTCCTCGGGGTCGAGGGTGGCCGCGAGGGCGTTGTAGACGACCTGCTTGCCGCCGTTCGAGACGATCACGTCGTCGGGGGCGTAGCGCAGTCCGTTCTCGCGCTCGAGCTTGCGGCAGATCGCCTCGCGCAGCTCGGGGATGCCCGTGAGCGGCGGGTACTTGGTCTTGCCCTTGACGATGGCGCGTATCGCCGCGATCTTGATGGGGTCCGGGGTGTCGAAGTCCGGCTCCCCCGCCGAGAGGGCGATGACGTCGCGCCCGGCCCTCGCCATCTCCATCGCCCGGGCGGAGATCATGGCGGCGGGCGAGGCCTTGATGCGGCTCATGCGTCGTGAAGCGATGGGCATCGCGGACTCCTGAACGTCTCGATGAGGGGCGGAGGACCGGGGCCGGCCGGCGGAGAGTAGCACGCCCGCGCGCCCGCGGTCGAGCCGGAAACCCGCGGCCAGTCCCCGCGTTGCGCGGGGCCGGCGAACGCGCGTCTGACCAGGGCCGGACGGGGGCACCCTGTTCATGGGTGCCCCGAGAACACGGTCGGATCGCGCGGGTGGGAAGGCGACATGAATGCAGCGAGCCTCCAGGGACGGCTTCTGGTTGGCGGCGGTCTTGACCTCGACCGGGCGGGTTGGCATTCTTGGCCCGACGTGCGCTGCGGGCCGGCGGGCGGGAGGTACGGTCGAGGCCGGCTTGCGTTCGCGGGCCGTGCTCGCTCGAGGAGAAACCATGGCCGAAGTTCGACGACGCCTCATCCACCGCGGGGCGCTGGCGGCATTGTTCGCGTTGGCCCTCTTCACCGTCAGCGCGACCGGTGAACGCGCCGCGCAGGTCCCCCCCGACGAGTGCATTCCGGGCACGACCTGCGGCGACATGCCGTCGAGCGCCCGGGAGTACGCCGCCATGTGCGCGCTGGAGCTGGGCGTCGCGCCCACCGTCGACTGCGGCGCGGGCGTCCTGCTTCCGATCACCGTCGACGGCGTGGAGGTGTTCGAAGACCCCGGCCTGCACGAGTGCGACAAGGCCAGCCTGCAGATCGGCGACTGCATGCCCGGCTCGAGCCTGCAGCGCTTCGAGGGCAGGAACGCCGACGGCACCCCCCGGGACGACGTGGTGTGGGTCAGCTTCTGCCGCCACGACGGACGGGACGACGTGGTGGGCTTCGACATGCCCGACTCGGTTCAACTGATCGGCTACAACTACGACACCGGGGCGACCTGTTTCTTCGAGTCGGGCGACAACCGCCCCTGGACGCACGTGGACGAGAACAACCGCCTGCTCGGCGTGCTTCCCGGGCCCGACGATCCGGCGTTCGACCAGGCTTACACGGTCCCGGGCGTCCAGTGCGTGCGGTGCCACCAGGCGGACCCGTTCAACCACAACCCCTGGATCAACAGCGCGCGCCTGCCCGAGGACCCGCGCCAGCCGGTGCTTCCGGTGCTTCGCGGCCCCGACCCGCCCTACTACGTCGTGGGGGCACAGGACTGGGACATGCGGACCATCCACATCGAGGGCAACGGGTGCCTCGGGTGTCACCGCATCGGCATGGAGACCCTCGCGGAGTACACGGGCGACCACTGGGACCCCAACGAGCACATGCCGCCGCACGCCCCCGGCTCCCTGGCGGCCGACTACGCCGAGCTCGTCGCGTGCTGGGAGAACGGCCCCGAGAACACCCCCGGCTGCGACTGGGTCGTTCCGCCGGCCGGCGACTGCGACGGCGGCGTCGTGGGCGCGGACTACCCGCACGCCGCGGCCCGCTTCAACCGCGGGACGGGGGACGACGGGCGCCGCCCGGGTGGCGAGTGGCGCAGGCCCGGATGCTGACCCCGCACCACCGGCCGGCTGCACCGACGCCAACCGCCATTGGCGCGGTGCGATAATCTCACCATGTCGCTCACATCCCGCCTTGCCTGCTGTTCCCTGCTCCTGCTCGTCCTGGCCGTGCTGGCAGCGGCCGGCGGCGCGTCATCCCCCGGCCCCGGGACGGCGCCGAGGGCGGAGGTCGAGGCCGCGGGAGGAACACCCGCTGCTTCGGCACAGGCGCCGGTGGCAGCCGCACCGGTTTCCGGGAGGCCGATGCCCTTCCTGGCCACCGAGTACGCCGCCATGTGCGAGCCCGAGCTCGGGCGCGTCCCGAAGATCGCCTGCGACGACGGGGTCCTCATTCCGATCCTGGTCGACGGCGTCGAGGTGTTCGAGGATCCCGGCAATCACGCGTGCGACAACCCGGACGGGCTGCGGGGCGGCTGCTCGCCGGGCTCGCGCCTCGGGCACGTGGAGGGGCGCGACGCCGGCGGCAATCCTCTGCCGCAGGTCTCGTGGGTGTACTTCTGCCGCTCGGTGGGCCCGGAGAACCTCGAGCAGCGCGGCTGGGGCTCGGTGCAGCTCATCGGCTACAACCGCCGGTCGGGCGCGACCTGCTTCTTCGAGGCCGCCGACGGCCGGCACTCGCTGTCCGAGGACCATCCCGCGAACTCCGAGATCCGCGATCAGAGGCCGTGGGTCTCGTTCGACGGGCACCGCATGGTGGGTCAACTGCCCGGACCCGACGACCCCGACTTCAACGACGCGTTCATGCCGCCGCCCCCGGCCGACATGAACCGGGACGGCGAGCCCGACGTCGTGCAGTGCGTCCAGTGCCACCAGTCGGGCCCGTTCATCCACGACCCGTTCATGGACAGCGCCCGCGACCCCGACGACCCGAGCCGCCCCGTCATGCCCGAGATCACCGGCCGGGACGTGCCCTACTACGTGGTCGGGGGCTCGAACTGGGACATGCGCACCATCCACATCGAGGGCAACCGCTGCCTCGGCTGCCACAGCGCCCCGATGGAGATCTCGCAGATCTTCGAGGCGGCGCAACTCGAGGTGAACAGCTTCATGCCGCCGCATGCTCCCGGGAGCATGGCCGACGACTACCAGGAGCTCGTGGACTGCTGGCTCGCGGGGCCGGAGAACACGCCGGGCTGCGACTGGGTCGTCCCGTCGGCGCGGGGTCGTGAGGGCGGGGTCGTGGGCGACGACTATCCGCACAAGAGCGACTACTTCAACCAGCCCGGCAAGCAGGACGACCAGGCCAAGGACGACGGTCGGTAGCCTGGGTGCATCCACGCCGCGGCCCGTATCGTCGCGGCGGTCAGCCCGCGTGGCGTGCGCCTTCCCGCACCCTTTCGATCCCGTAGCCGTGCGGCCTTGCCGGACCGTTCGCTGCGGACTACGATAGGCCACGACTCGGACCGCAGAAACTCCGGCTGTTGCAGTCCGCAGGGAGCGAGAGGACACATGAAGAGAGTCATCACGAAGCTGTGGCCGGTGACGTTGCTCGTGGCGGGAGTCGCGGCCCAGGGCCCGGCCGTGTCGGAGCATGTCTACTTCGGCGACCTGCACCTGCACACGCGCTACTCGAACGACGCCGCCTCGTTCGGCACGACGCGCACGCCGGACGACGCCTACCGCTACGCGAAGGGCGAGGCGGTCCCCCACGTGGGCGGCATCGAGATCCAGCTCCGGACCCCGCTCGATTTCCTGGCGGTGACGGACCACGCCGAGAACATCGGCCGCAGGCAGGCGGGGCCCAATCCCCCTCCGAACCTGGGGCAGGCGGTCTGGGCGGACATCGTCGCGGCCGCGGTCAGGCACTACGCGCCGGGCGAGTTCACCACGTTCGCCGCCTACGAGTGGACGGTCGGGACCCGCGAGGGCAACCTGCACCGCAACGTGATCTTCGCCGGCACCGACGACCTGCCCTTCCCCTTCTCGCGGCTCGATTCCGACAACCCGGAAGACCTCTGGGACTTCCTGGACACGCAGCGCGCGGCCGGCGTCGAGGCGCTCGCGATCCCCCACAACTCGAACGTCAGCAACGGCAAGATGTTCGCGCTCGTCGACTTCGCGGGTGCGCCGATGACCGCCGACTACGCGGCGCAGCGCCTGCGCAACGAGCCGGTGGTGGAGATAACGCAGGCCAAGGGCACGTCGGAGACGCACCCGGTCCTGTCGCCGAACGACGAGTTCGCCGACTTCGAGCTGTTCCCCGAGCTCCTCCTCGCGAACCGGCCCATCGGCGGGGACGGGCCCCGCGCCGGGGTGGGCCGCGTCGACGGGCTCGTGCCCGGCAGCTACGTGCGCGAGGCGCTCGTCAACGGGGTGCGGATGCAGGCCGACCGAGGCTTCAACCCGTTCCAGTTCGGCTTCGTCGGCGCCACCGACTTCCACTCCGGCACCTCGGCGGTGGAAGAGGACAACATGACGAGCTTGTCGGGCAACGCGGTCGACGGGACGCTCGAGGAGCGGCTGGTCACCAACACGTGGAGCCGGCTGCCGTTCGTCGCGCGCAGCGCCGCCGGGCTGACCGCGGCCTGGGCCAACGAGAACACCCGCGAGGACCTCTACGCCGCGTTCCGCCGCCGCGAGACCTACGCCACGACCGGGACCCGCATCACCGTGCGCTTCTTCGGCGGCTGGGACTACGCCGACGACGTGCTGGACGGCGACGACTGGGTCGCGCAGGGATACGCCGGGGGCGTCCCGATGGGCGGGGTGCTGCGCGGGGCCGAGGGCGAGGCGCCGACGTTCGTCATCCGGGCCGCCAAGGACCCGGTCGCGGCCAACCTCGACCGCATCCAGGTCGTCAAGGGCTGGAGCGCGGAGGGCGAGACGTACGAGCGCATCTACGACGTCGCGCTGTCCGACGGCCGGCGCGTCGGCCCCACCGGCAAGGCGCCGCCGGTCGGCAACACCGTCGACGTGATGCGCGCGACCTACACCAACGACATCGGCGCGGCGTCGCTCGAGGCGATCTGGCGGGACCCCGACTTCGACCCGGACGTGCACGCGGTCTACTACGTGCGGGTGATCGAGATCCCCACTCCGCGCTGGTCGACCTACGATACGGCGGCGGCCGGGCTCCCCCCGCGCGGCGACGTGATGCCGACGCTGCAGGAGCGCGCGTACACGTCCCCGATCTGGTACATGCCGGGCAACTAGCGGACTTGTCCCGGATGGAACTGTCCGTTCGCAGCACACAGCCAGACGCGGCATGACAGCATCCCCGTGGCGGCGGTTCTGGCGCGAGCCCCTGACCCGGTTCTTCGCGGCCGGGGCCGCACTCTTCGTCCTGTATGCGCTGGTCGGGAACCGCGCGCCGACCGACGACCGCCGCATCGTCATCGACCGGTACGAGCTGGAGGCGCTGGCCGCCCTGTGGCAGGCCCAGTGGAGGCGTCCGCCGACTCGTGACGAGCTGACCCGTCTCGTCGTGGACCGCGTGCGCGAGGAGGTCCTCTACCGCGAGGCCCTCGCCCTGAACCTCGACGAGAACGACGTCCTGGTGCGCCGCCGGCTCGCGGAGAAGCTCGAGATGGCGCTGAACGACGTCGCGGCGACGGCCGAGCCGAGCGCCGACGAGTTGCAGAAGTACTTCGAGCCGCACGCCGATCGCTATGTCGAGCCGCCCGGGCTCACCCTGACCCACCGGTTCTTCAGCCGCGACCGCCGGGGCGAGTCGGCCGACGACGACGCGCGCGTAGCGCTCGCGCCGCTGGCCGCGGGCGGGACCGTCGACGACGACAGCTTCCACGCGGCCAAGACGCTGGCGCTCGAGGACGCCGGCCGGCTGGAGCAGATCTTCGGCACCGCGTTTCGCGATGCAGTGGTCGAACACGCCGGCCGGCCCGGGTCGCGGCACGCGTGGTTCGGGCCCGTCCCCTCGGCATACGGCGCGCACCTCGTGCGCGTGGACGCCTACCGGGAGGGGCGCAGACGAACGCTGGACGAGGTCCGCGAGATCGTGCTCGACGACTGGCGCCGCGACCACGTCGCCGCGCGCGAGGCCGAGCGCTACGCCGAGATGCGCGCAAGCTATGACGTCGACGTGGCGCCGTTCGACGCGATCGGCGACCTGGTGCAGCCATGACGGCGGCGGCCCGCGTGCTGACGGCGATGGCGCTGTGGTCGTTCGCGTCGCCGGCGCACGGCCATGAGACACGCCTCGCGTTCCTCGAAGTGCGCGCGCTGGCGGCCGGCGACTTCGTCTCCGTGCTGAAGATCCCGGTAACGGGCGCGACCGCGTGGCCGATCGAGGTGCGGCTGCCCGCGACCTGCGCGCCCGGGGGCCCCGACCGCCGCTTCCGCCAGGACGACAGCCTCGTCGTCGAGCAACGGTTCTCGTGCGACGTGACGGGCGCCGCGCCGGTCATGGGACTCGCGGGACTCGCGGGCGGCTTCGTCGACGTCCTGGTGCACGTCGAGGACGAGCACGGCAACCGCTTGACGCGCGTGGCGTCGGGCGCGTTGACCACCATCCCGTTGAGCCCGGGTTCGGCGGGGGTCCGGGACCGGCTCGCGCTCGGCGTCGAGCACATCCTGGGCGGCGTCGATCACCTCCTGTTCGTCGCCGGCATGATCCTGCTCGTCCGCGGGTGGCGCCGCCTCGTCGCCACCATCACCGCGTTCACCATCGCGCACTCCATCACCCTCGGCATGACGGTCCTCGACGTGGTGCGCGTGCCGGGCCCGCCCGTCGAGGCGTTCATCGCGCTGTCGATCGTCTATCTGGCGTTCGAGATCCTGCGGCGCGACCGCGCGGCCGCCGGCTCGGCCAAGCCGTGGACGATGGCGTTCGCGTTCGGGCTGATGCACGGGTTCGGCTTCGCCGGGGCCCTGCTCGACACCGGGCTGGCGGGCCGCGACGTCCCGATGACGCTGCTGCTCTTCAACCTCGGCATCGAGCTCGGACAGATCGCGTTCGCGGCCGCGTGCGGCCTCGTGCTGTGGAGCTGCTACCGGCTCCTCGGCACGCCGGCCCGGCGCGCGCGGCTCGATCACGCCGCCGCGTACGGCCTGGGCGCCGTCGCCAGCTTCTGGGTGATCGAGCGGGTCGCCGCATTCTGGGGGTGAGACGCAGGGGCGGTGTCGCAACAGAAGCCTGCGGCCGCGGGCAGTGTCTCAGTTGAAAAAGATCGCCCTGCCTGTTATGTTAGGTGATCCATGGGTGGTCCGGTCACCACCCCGCGGCCCTTTGGAATCAACAAGATAATGCCGAAGACCACCCTCCAGGTCACCACCCCCAACCAGCTCAGACTCGATCTGGGCATCGAGGTCGAGCGGACCGTGGCCGGGATCGAGATGGGCGTCCTGCAAGACGGAACTCCATACCTAACCCGGAACGGGCTGGCCAGAATAACAGGGGCGGACCGGGCCAACATCTCTCGCCTAGCCGCCGAGTGGGAGCGGACCGTCGACTCGGGCATCATCGACGCGAAGACCCGCGTCGGGTGGCTCAGGGAGCATCTGTCAGGCGAGTACAACGACCCGAGCCTGTTCATCGTAGTGCAGAAGTCAGGCGTCCCGCACCACGCGTACCCCGACGTGGTGTGCATGGCCATCATCGAGTACTTCGCGTTCGAGGCTCAAAGAACCAACCCCACCGCCATCAAGAACTACCGAGACATAGCACGACACGGCCTCCGCAGCTTCATCTACCAAGCCCTCGAATACACCCCCGCGGACGAGTGGAGGCACTTCAACGACCGTGTCTCGCTGCTCCGAGAGATGGAGAGCGTCCCGAAGGGGTACTTCTCGATCTTCAAGGAGATCAGTGGCATGGTCGTAGACATGATCAACCAAGGGCTGACCGTCAACGACAAAACGGTCCCGGACATCAGCGTCGGTTCGCACTGGGGCAGGCACTGGATCCGGAACGATCTGGCCCAAGCTCACGGCGAGCGCCGCAGGTGGGACCACTGTTACCCGCCCTACTTCCCGCAGGCCACGAGCAACCCCCAAGAGGCATGGGCTTACCCGGACGCGGCCCTGCCGGCATTCAGGCAGTGGTTCCAGGACTTCTACCTCCCCAGCAAGTTCCCGCCCTACATCCTGAAGAAAGCCGGGGTCCTGAAGGGCGGACCCGACGAGGCGCGGAAGATCGCCGGCCTGTACCAGAAACAGATCGGTCCAGGCCCCGACCGGGCCTCGACCTGACGATCGGGTTGAGCGCCGCGGTCAGCCCTCCGGGGAGAAGATCATCAGGGGTTCGAGGACCATCTTCACGAAGCCCTCGACGGAGAGGCGCAGAGCCGTCTCGCCGGACCCGACCCGCAGCGCACAATTCAGGCTGGAGGCCGTGTCGCCCAGTCGAGCGTGCCATAGAGGCGATCTCCTCCACTAGAGGCTTGTCGGCATGCTGCACCCCTATGAAGCGATCACGTTCGCCACCCGCGTCCAGGAGGAACTGGATCGCGTGGACGCTGAGCTACGCTCCAACCGGCACGTCGACCCGGCCGCGATCACCCGATCCATGCAGGCAGAACCGTCAAGCGGTCCCGCTACATGCTGCCGGAGCTACCGCCGGACCCGGTCGATCAGACTGTGACCGCCGGTCAGCAGGTCCTGCCGTACCCAGCCGTTCACCTAGAAGCGCGCTTGGCGCACAGCCGTCACCGTCGGTACTTCTTCTGGCCCTCGGTCTTCCGCTCACCCTTCGGCTCTTCGCCCGGCTTCAGTACATCTCCATAGTACCCCGTATCAGGGTCCGTCGCCGGACGACGCTTCGTATCCCGGTCGCCCGTGTCGGGGAGCACACGGCTCCCGTCGTAGGTCAAACCGCCCAAGTGGCGTAGCTGCGGTCCTAGGCGGCTGTACGGGATCAAGCCCCATGGGATTTCGACGCCTGCCTTCGGACAGTCGCCGTTATCGCAGTGTGCGAAGCTGGGAAAACCTCGAACGTACTCCCCCGTGCGCGGGAGGTC
Source organism: Vicinamibacterales bacterium (assembly GCA_965261285.1). GTDB lineage: Bacteria > Acidobacteriota > Vicinamibacteria > Vicinamibacterales > UBA8438 > JAJEEA01. Next base: position 3,827,134 of record OZ253457.1, read on the forward strand.
CTGCAATCGAGGCGGGAACGGTTCCTGCTTGACTAGACGCTCCCCACACCCGTCGCACGTCAAGTCTTCCACCTCGCGTACGAGCCTCATGCTGGTCATAGTGTGATTCTACTCCCTGACCGACCGCGCCAGGGTCGAGCGCATCGGCTGGCCGGACGGTTGCGGAGCCGGCCGGCCAGGTCCACCATCAGGTCGACGAGAACACGACCTCAGCGCGCAGCCCACCGAAGTGCATCGGATACCGCATCCAGAGGGTCGCCCGGCAGCCGCGCCGGTGGCACACCAATACGCCGTACATCGAGCGGCAGAACCTGACGCTGCGGATGGAGGCCGCCGGTTGACGAGGCTGACCAACGCGTTCAGCAAGGCGCCAGAAAACCACGCGCACCACGTGGCGCTGCACTTCCTGCACTACAACTTCTGCCGGCTCCACCGGACGCTGCGGATGACGCCGGCCATGGCGGCCGGCGTCACGGACGCGCTGCGAGACCGTGCCACTTCAGCCGGCTCCATTTTCGAACTGAGACACGACCCGGCCGCGAGCTGCGTTGACAACGGACGGGCTGGAAGCATAAGGTTTGCATATGCTTCCTGGAAGCCGCGACACGGCGCGACCGGCCTGCCACGCCCGGCTCTTCCGGTACGGGCGGAACCAGGCTCTGCGAATCCCATGGGAGTTCGAGCCCGCGGCAGACGAGATCATCATCTACCGTGAAGACGACCGCCTCGTCGTCAAGCCCGTCCCCCGGACCCCCACGCTGGCGACCGTGCTGCCACGATTGACGCGGCTGGACGAGGATTTCTCCTCCATCGCGGACCCGCCGGTCCACCCCGAAGACACACTCTGACGTGTCTGTTTTGCGCTACATACTGGACACCAACGTCGTCTCCGAGTTGGTGCGCCGGCGGGATGGCGAATCTGCCCGAAGGGGCGGGCTCGCTCAAGCCGCGCACCATCGCCATCAGCATCACCGTGACGGCCGAGCTGCGGTACGGCGCCGCGCGCCGCAGATCGGCACGCCTCACCAGGCAACTGGAGACCATCCTGGCCGCGCTGGTGACCCTGCCGCTGGCGCCGCCGGCGGACGCCCACTACGCGGCTATCCGCAGCGAGCTGGAGCGCGTCGGCCGCACCATCGGCCACAACGACCTGCTCATCGCCGCCCATGCGAGGGCCCTCGACCTGACGCTGGTCACCCGGAACGTCCGCGAGTTCGAACGCGTTCCCGGGCTCGTCGTCGAAGATTGGCAAACGAACCAAGCGAAGGAAACCAGATGACTCGATACATGCTCGCGCTGCTGCTCGCCGTGGTCCTGTGCGCACCCGCCGGCGCCCAGGATCGATGGCCCCAGTTCCGGGGACCGGACGCGCGGGGCGTCTCCGCGGCCTCGGGCCTGCCCACCAGTTGGAGCACGACCGAGAACGTCGCCTGGGTCGCCGACCTCCCTGGCCTCGGCTGGAGCTCGCCGGTCGTCTGGGACGACACGGTCTACGTGACGACGGTCGTCAGCGCCGAGGCGGTCGAAGAGCCTCTGGGCGGCCTCTATCGCGGACGCGAGACCTGGAGCCCCTCGGCGGCGGAGCACCGGTGGATCGTCTACGCCCTCGACGTCGACACCGGCGCCGTGCGATGGGAACGCGAGGTGCATCGCGGCACCCCCGCCGGCGGCTACCACATGAAGAACACCCTCGCGACCGAGACGCCGGTGACCGACGGCGACTCCCTGTTCGTCTACTTCGGCAACCTCGGCGTCTTCTGCCTCGACGCGGCTGACGGCACGTTGCGGTGGTCGCACGACGTCGCGCCCGCGGCCACCCGGCTCGGGTGGGGCACCGCCGCGTCGCCGGTGCTCCACGACGGCCGCCTCTACGTCGTGAACGACAACGACGAGCAGTCGTATCTGCTCGCCCTCAGCGCCGAGACCGGCAACGAGGTCTGGCGCATCCCCAGGGACGAGGGCACCAACTGGGCGACCCCCTTCATCTGGGAGAACGAGCTGAGGACCGAGATCGTCACCAACGGCACCGACCGGGTGCGCTCCTACGACCTCGACGGCAACCTGCTGTGGGAGCTCGGCGGCATGTCGTCCATCACCGTCGCCACGCCCTTCGCCGAGTTCGGCCTGCTCTACATCGGCTCGGGGTACCTCGGCGACCAGAACCGCCCGGTCTTCGCCGTCCGCCCCGGCGCCAGCGGCGACATCTCGCTCCGCGGGTCGGAGACGGAAAACGAGTTCATCGCGTGGTCGCAGCCGCAGGCCGCGCCCTACAACACGTCGCAGATCCTCTACGGCGACGTGCTGTACACCCTCCTCGACCGCGGGTTCTTCACCGCCCACGACGCGCACACCGGCGAGGAAATCTACTCGCGGCGGCGCATCGCCGTCGGCGCCGCGTTCACCGCGTCGCCCTGGGCCTACGACGACCGGATCTTCGCGCTGAGCGAGGACGGCGACGCCTACGTGATCCGCGCCGGCGGCACGTTCGAGGTCGTGGGCCGCAACCCGCTCGGCGAGTTCACGATGGCCACGCCGGCCATCGCCCACGGCAGCCTGTTCATCCGGACGCGGTCGAAGCTCTACCGGATTGGCGAGGACGGGGCTCCCTGAACCCCGTTCCGGCTTGCGCGCCGGAGCCGCCGGGAAGAACGCCGTCCGGGGGGATGACACGCCGCAAACGCGGCCGGCCCCTGGCCCGCGGCCTGGTAGAATGCGGCGATGAGCAACGCTTCCCGCCACGGGCTCCTGACCCTCGTCTGCGTCGCGCTGTCCACACCCGCGATGGGGCAGTCCGCGCCGCGCACCGCCCACGGCGATCCCGACATCCAGGGGTTGTTCACGTTCCGGACGCTGACCCCGCTTCAGCGTCCGGTCATCGATGCCGGCGCGTCGGCGCTTCTGGCGGGCCGGGAGACGCTCACGGCGGAGCAGGCGGCCGAGTACGAGGCGTCGCGGCGCCGGGAGCTGAATCGCGACGCGCAGGATCTAACCGTCCGCGCACCGGGCGTGCGATATCAGTCGCTCGCGGAAGGCGGCGTCGGCGGATACAACGAGTTCTGGTACGAACGCGGCATCGAGCTGACCCGAGACAAGCGCACATCGCTGATCGTGGATCCCCCGGACGGTCGGATCCCCTACCGCGAGGCGTTTCAGGCCGAGGCGCGGGTCCGGGGGACGAACATCAGCAACGGATTCGCCGACTCCTACACCGATCGCAGCCTGTCCGACCGATGTCTCCTGGGATTCAATGCCGGTCCGCCGATGGTGTCCAGCGCGTACAACAACAACGTGCTGATTCTGCAGACGCCGGACCACGTCGTGATTGTGAACGAGATGGTGCACAACGCACGCATCATTCCGCTCGACGGCCGTCCTCACGTCCCGCTCTCTCAATACTCGGGGGACTCTCGCGGTCGCTGGGACGGTGACACGCTGGTGGTCGACACGACGCACTTCCTGCGCGAGACCAGCCTCGGCGGCTCGAGTCGGGACACCACCCTGGTCGAGCGGTTCCGGCGCGTGGACCCGGACACCGTGATGTACGAGTTCACCGTCGACGATCCGAACGGCTATACGCGGCCCTGGACCGCACTCATGCCGTTGCGCCGCACCGACGGCCCGATGTTCGAGTACGCCTGTCACGAAGGCAATATCGGCCTGGCCGGCATTCTCGCCGGCGCCCGCCGCCTGAACACGCAGAGGGTGCCGCCCGACGCCGGTCCGCGACAGTGATCCCCGCTCGTCCCGGCCTTGCTGTCATCGCCCGGGGCGCGTCGTCCCTGGCCCGGGACGGCTGTCCCAGCGCTCTCGGTCCGTCAGCCCAGCACGTCGATCGGGTCGCCGGATTCCGGAGGAGAGGGACCAGTGGTGACGGCGACTCGCTGTTCGTCTACTTCGGCAACCTCGGCGTCTTCTGCCCCGACGTGGCGGAACCCGGCAGCCTCCCGAGCAGCGGGGGAAGCCGATTCGGTCTCGCCGTCACGGTGACGGTACCCGAGTCTCGCCGGTTCCGGCTTCCTCCGCGGCGAGCGCGCGCACGACCGATTCCGGGTCGCGGTCGATCACGGTCAGCAGCACGCGGGCGGCCCGGTCCGGCACTCGGCGGCCCTGTTCCCACTCCTGCACGGCCCGCACGTCGAGACCGAAACGGTCCGCGAACTTCTGCCGGCTCAGCTTCAGCCGCTTGCGAAGGGCGACGATCCGGTCGGCCGCGGGGACTTCCACGATTCGGCATGGCAGCACCGCCTCGCCCCGAACTTGGGCGACGACCTCTCCCAACGCCGCTTCGATCTCCTGTCCGGTCCGGGTGCGGTCCGTCGTCATCGTCTCTGCATCTCCCGTTCGATTCCCGCGACCAGCCGCGCCAGCGCCTTTCTGTACTCCGCGGTCAGATCGTCGCGATCCGCCTTCGCGTAGGCCGTCAGCATGTAGCGGGTCGCCAGGACCGCGGCCGCCTCCTCCGACCGGTCGGTCACGCAGGCTCCACGTGGCGCACCCGGATCCGGAAGCTCAGGACGCAGACGGGATGTCAAGGAGGATGAACGCCTGGGCGGGCAATAGCTGTCGGAAGTCCTTGTCGAACGTGGCCAGGGACTCCGATTGGTGGAGGACGACTGCTGCGATCCACGCATCGGTCACGAGGTTCCCCTCCAGGTTCCGCTCCATCAGCTTGTTTCGCAGCACGGGCCACTCGTCGCCGGACCGGCAGACTTCAGCACCGGGGTCTCCAGCAGAGCGTCGAGGAACGCTATGGCATCCTGGACAGGATCGGGATCGATGAACACGCGGTGATTCGTCACGACCCGCAGGAAACCGGCGACCACCATGGGTGGCAGAACAAGCGTGCCGTCTCCTCTCGCGCAGGCGTCTCGGGCGCCGTTGAGCCAAGTCACGGCAGCGACATGGTGTTCATGGTCGGGTCGGAACGCCGCGACCAGCACGTTCACGTCCGGGATCACCGGTCCGTCGCATCCAGCAGAGATCGATTGCAGGAGCCGTTGATGCCGGGCCGCAAGCCACCGCGGCGTGGAGAGACCGGCAACGGGTTCAGGTCTCCGCCACGCCGCGCTATCGAACGCAGGCGGAGAACCAGCCCCTCCTCGACCATGGCGGCCAGCGTCGTGCGTTCCCGAGCGGCCTGCGCACGAGCCTGGGCGAGCAATTCGTCACGAATGTCCACTGTCGCCTTCACCACGAATCATCGTACCACGCGTTCCACCGGCGCCCGCCGTATTCTCCGCACGGCGGGACACCGCCAGCCGGTCAGGCGTTCGCCGCTCACACCCGAGGAACCCTGCGCCCTCGTGTCATGCCGTGGCGGTCGCCGGAATGTCGGCCGCCTCCTCCGCCAGGTCGGTCACGCAGGCCTCCACGTGCCGGGCGCGGGTGCGGAAGCTCAGGACGCAGACGCGCGCCAGGAACCTCCCGTCGACGACGGCCCCCGACAGCATCACGCGGTTCCGGAGGTTCACGCGCTCCACCAGGAGCTCGGTCGCCTGGTTCTCCTCGGCCAGGCTGGAGCCGGGCCAGCGCAGGTGGAACGCGAACAGCGACACCTGCGGCGGCGCTGCCATCACGATCCCCGGGACCGCGGCCACCCGCGCCGCCGCCTCCAGGGCGAGGGCCCGCTTCTCGGCCAGGGCGGCCCGGAACCGCTCCGCGCCGTACAGCTTCAGGCAGAGCCAGACCCGAAGGCCCGGGAACCCGCGCGAAAGCTCTGGCCCGTACAGATGAGGGTCGTAGAACTCGTCGCCGTCCGTGCGGCCGGGCAGGTAGCTGGCGGTCGCCTCGTGCGCCTGCCGTAGCGCCGCGCCGTCACGCACGAGTAGCGCCCCGGTGCCGTACGGCAGGAACAGGCCCTTGTGCGGATCGAGGGTGAGGGAATCGGCCCGCGAGAGCCCGGGCATGAGGTCTCGAAGCTCCGGGCAGATGTGGAAGAACGCCCCGTAGGCGCCGTCCACGTGGTGCCAGAGCCCTTCGCGCGCGCACAGGTCGGCGATGGCGTTCAGCGGATCGACCGCGCCCGTGTTCGTAGTGCCGGCCGCCGACACGACGCAGAACGGCCGGAGGCCGGCCCGGCGGTCCGCCGCGATCAGCTTGGCCAGGGCCCCCACGTCCATCTGGAACCGCTCGTCGACCGGGACCGCCCTGACCCGGTCCGGCATGATGCCGGCCAGCCGGGCCGACTTCGCCATCGAGTGGTGCATCTGCGTCGAGCCGTACAGCACGCCCGCGCGGATGTCCGCGCCGAGATGCCGCTCGCGCGCGCACACCACCGCGTTGAAATGGGCCATCGACCCGCCGGTCGTGAACAGGCCGCGGGCCCCTTCGGGAAACCCCATCCAGTCGCGCAGCCAGTCGAGCGCGTTCGACTCGAGCTGCACGAGCGCCGGCGCGGCCAGCCGCACCCCGGTGTAGCGGTTTACCCCATCCGCAATCAGGTCCGCCAGCCCCGCGGGATACAGCCCGCCGCCGGGAATGTAGGCGAGGTAGCCCGGCCCCGACGAGGTGAACGAACGCGGCACCCACTCGTCGAGCAGCCGGTCGAGCAGCGGCTCGTAGGCGACGCCACGTTCGGGCGGCGGCTCGCGGAGACGGCGGCAGAGATCGGCCGCATCCACGTCGCCCCGGGCCGGCTGCTTCTCGAGGCTCAGGACGTGGTCGACGAGCCGTTCGACGGTGGCGTGCCCCATGCGCCGCATCTCGTCGGCGGTGAACTCCAGGTCGGCGGGATCCGTGGACATGGATGGCGGCTCTCGAACCGGCTACCAGACGAGACTCCGGCGGAACGGCTACGCGAGCACGACGCGGGCGTGGTGCCCGGCGACCGATGTCAGCGCCGCATCGCGCGTCAGCAGCGGTGCGTCCAGGCGTTCCGCCAGCGCCAGATAGGCGGCATCGTAGGGCGTCAGGTTGTGACGAAGCTGCCACATCCGTTCCAGCAACGGCTGATGTCCGTGGCGCTCGATGGCCATGGCCGCCAGATCCCCGACCGAGTCGCGGCCTTGCCGCTCGTCGATGTCGCCGTGCAGGGCGCAACGTCTGAGCGCGTGGGCGACCTCGACATCCAGCATGTGAGGCGCGTGCAGCGGGTCGCCGCCTCTGAAGAGGCGCTTCTCCAGCGCGGTGCCCGCATCGGAGCGAAGCAGCACCTCGACCACGATCGAAGCGTCGACGACAATCACCGGCTGTCCCGAGCTTCGCGGATGATATCGGCGGCCGACACGCTGAGCTCGACACGTGGACGCCCTTGCAGGCGCTCGCTGAACCGTCTGCGGGCCAGAATGTCCAGCACGTAGCCGGCCACGGACAGGCGCTCGGCGGCGGCTCGCTCCTCCAGCGCCAGGTAGAGGTCTTCGGGGACATCACGAAGCACGATCGTGCGCTCGGGGTTCGGGCTCTCGGACTCGCCCCACGCCGGCACGCCGCCGGCCTCGCTGACCCGGCCCGTTCTTCCGCGCCCGTCGCCCGCGGCACCCAGCAGGTACTGCTGCAGCGCCAGCCGCACGACGTCCGACGGCCGCCGCGAGTCGCGCTTCGCCCGTTCTCCAACGGCTTCGTTCAACTCCCGGGGCAATCTGACGCTCAACTGGTCGCGCATTCGGCTCCTCCCCCCTCGCGTCATTGTAATGCAATGCCATGCAACGGCCACGCCATCGCCAAGCACATCCGGCGCGTCTCTGAGAACGCCCTGCAGATCGAGACGGGATCAGAGCCACCCCTTCGTGCGGGCGAGGCGAGCCGCCTCGACCCGGTTCCGCGCCCCCAGCCGCGAGATCGCCTCGGACAGGTAGTTGCGCACCGTCCCTTCCGAGAGGCGCAGATCCGCCGCGATCTCCGGTCCGGACCGGCCCTCCCCGGCCAGCCGCAACACCTGGCGCTGGCGGTCCGTGAGGGGGTCGGGCCCGGTCCACGCCTGGGCCGCGAGGTCCGGGTCGACGGCGCGCCCGCCGGCATGCACCGTCCGGATCGCGTTCGCCAGGGCCGCCGACGGGGCGTCCTTCAGCAGGTACCCGGCCGCGCCGGCGTCCAGCGCGCGGCGCAGGTACCCCGGCCGTCCGAAGGTGGTCAGCACGATGATGCGAATGGAGGCGTCGCGGCGCGCCAGCTCGCCCGCGAGCTCGAGGCCGGTCATCCGCGGCATCTCGATGTCGGTCAGCACGACGTCCGGCCGCAGGTCGAGGGCCTGCGACAGCGCCTCGCGCCCGTCGCCCGCCTGGGCCACGACCTCGATGTCGGGCTCGGTCCCGAGGAGGGCGGCGAGGGCGCCGAGAACCATCGCCTGGTCCTCGGCGATCAGCACGCGGATCATGAAGCTGCGGGAGCGGCGAGTGCGTCCGCCACGGCGAGCGGCGGCCCGGCGCCGCCGGCCGGGATGGAGACGGCGAGACGCCAGCCGTCCCGGCCGTCGTGCTCGACGGCGCCGCCGACCTCGGCGATGCGCGCCCGCATGCCGGCGAGACCGTTCCCGCCGGCCGGCACGCCGCCGACGCCGTCGTCCTCGACGTCGAGCCGGATGCGGTCGCCCTCCCGCCGCAGTCGGATCGCGCACCGGCCGGCGCGGGCGTGACGCACGACGTTGGTGACCGCCTCCCGCAACGCCAGCGACAGGGCGGTCTCCTGGACGGCGGTCAGCTCGACCGGATCCATGGCCGACGACACCGCGACCCCGGCCCCGGCCAGCACCCGGCGCGCGTTGTCGAGCTCGCCCGGAAGGCCCCGTGCACGGTAGCCGCTGATGGCGGCGCGCACGTCCGCCAGGGTCTCGCGGGAGATCCGCTCGGCCTCGCGGATCTGACGAGCACTCGGCCGTCCGCGTCCGCGCCGACCGCCGTAACCCGCAGATCGACGGTGGAACCGCCGCCGAACGGGTATCCTCCTGTTCCCGCAGGAGGAATCCTGGACCAGATCGCCGATGGCGCGCCAGTGTCTTCGTCAGCAATCGAACGTGACGACTGTCACGGTTCGGACGGCACTGGCGATGGCGCGGTTACGCCCCGGCCCCGCCGGCCAGGAACCTGCACCGTAGAACGGCGCGGACCACCGGAGGATCGGTTGGGTGCCGAGCGGAGCCGAAGGCGACGATTGGCTTGCCGGTCTCACGGGCTCAGCCAGTTCTCGACCGGCGTCAGCAGGAACTTCTCGACGTCGATGCCGTCGCCGCCGACCAGCAGCTTCCGCGTCGGCCGGAACGCCTCGGCGAACGCCGCCATGCCGGGCAGCGCATCGGGAACCCGTCCGCTCTTGACCTCGATGGCCACGAGCCGCTTGCCGGCCCGCACGACGAAGTCCACCTCGCGGTTGCGCTCGCGCCAGTAGTACGTTTCGCAGCCTCCCCCGACGGCGGCGTTGGCAAGATGTGCGCCGACCGCCGACTCCACGAGGCGGCCCCAGAGCGCTCGGTCATCCCGCGCCTGCTTCAGCGTGAGGCCCGCCTGCGCCGTGATCAGGGCGGTATTGAAGACCTGCAGCTTGGGGCTCGACGCCCGTCGTCGCGCCACGCCGCCGGCATACTTCTGCAGGCCGGCGACCAGACCCGCGCCCGCGAGCAGGTCCAGGTAGTGGGCGAGCGTGGTCGTGTTGCCGGCGTCCTGGAGCTGCCCGAGCATCTTCGTGTAGGAGAGGATCTGCCCGGAGTACGCGCACGCCAGCTCGAGCAGCCTGCGCAGCAGCGCCGGCTTGTCGACGCGCGCCATCAACAGCACGTCGCGCGAGATGATCGGCTCGATGAGGGCATCGCGGACGTAGCGCGCCCACCGTTGCGGCTGGCGGACGAGCGGCGCCGCGCCCGGATAGGCGCCGTAGAAGATGTACTGCTCGAGCGACCAGCCGAATGCCGTCCGCATCTCCTCGAAGCTCCAGTGCGGAAGGCGCGTCACCTCGAAACGCCCGGCCAGGCTCTCGCCCAGGCCCCGCTCGGCGAGCAGCGGGGCCGAGCCGAGCACGACGACCTTCAGGGGCCGGCCGGCCCGCGTGTCGGCGTCCCACAGGTACTTGACCGTGTCCGACCAGCCCGTGACCTTCTGCACTTCGTCGAGCACGAGGAGCGCGCCGTCTTCCCCCCCCTGAGCCGCGAGACGCCGGGCCGCCTCCCACTGCTGGTCGATCCACAAGTTGCCCCGCAGCGCCGGCTCGTCGGCGCTGGCATACCGGGTCGGCAGACCCGACCCCCGCGCCGCCTGCTCGACGAGGGTCGTCTTCCCGACCTGCCTCGACCCGGCGACCACCTGGATGAAGCGCCGCGGCTCCAGGAGACGCTCGACCAGTTCCCGAACCTGCGGGCGGGCGTAGACGTTCGATTTACTCACCAAGATGAGTATTTTTACTCAGTAAAAATCGTAATTTCAAGAGCGGCTTCAGGAGGCCGCGGAGGCAGAGACTGGCAGAGACTGCGGCGGACCCCGGCGATGGTATAATGTCGCGTTTGGTCACCTCAAAAGGAGCAGACGTGAGGGCAGGGATTCATCCGGAATATCATGAAGTCGAGGCCCGTTGCGCCTGCGGGGCGTCGTGGACGACCCGATCCACCCGCAAGGAGCTGCGGCTCGAAATCTGCTCCAACTGCCACCCGTTCTTCACGGGCCGCCAGAAGCTCGTCGACACCGAGGGGCGCGTGGAGCGGTTCACGAAGAAGTACGGCCAGCAGACGGTGGCCGCCCTCAAGGCCCGCCAGCAGCAGGCCCGCAAGACGGCCGCAAAGGCCGCGGCCCCCGAGACCAAGCCCGCCGCCGCGGAGGCCAAGCCTCCAGCCGACGCAAGCCCTCCGGCGGACGCCCCGGCCGTACCGGCCAACTAGATGGACTTCAAGCTCCGGGGCGAGGCGCTCTCGATCACGCCAGGCGACATCCTCACAGCTACGCGCGACGCTCGACCGACCCCGATCGATGGGCGGCACAAGTACTTCGTCGAACTTCACGGGCGGCGCTTCCCGATCAAGCAGGTCCTTCGGCTGGTCACCGGCCCGCGGGAGTTCGGCGCGCAAGACGCGCATCGGATTCTCTCGCGACTCGGCTTCGACGTCTCCGAGTACGAAGGCCCTGCGCCGGTGGGCACCGGAACCCCGCCCCGTACGAATGGCAATCCCGCGTCGTCGGCCGATCCCGGAGCCGGGAACCAGGACCACGACGAAGTCCTGAGACTGCTGGTGGTGTTCGAGAGGGACGAGGACGGCTGGGAGGTGGCGAGCTGTCCGACGCTGCCCGGGTGCCACAGTCAGGGACGGACGAGGAGAGAGGCGCTCGACAACGTCCGGGAGGCGATCAGAGGCTATCTGGCGAGCATGCGAGAGCACGACGCCGCACTGCCGCCCTCGTCCGAGTTTCAGATCGTCGAGGTGCGGGCGTAGCGGTGGTCCGGCTTCCCGTTCTCTCGGGAGACGACTTCGTGACGATAGCCGGGAAGATCGGGTTCTCCCTCGATCGCACGGAAGGCAGCCACATGATCCTGATTGGGCCGACTGGCCGGCGACTCTCCGTACCGAAACACCGGGAGCTGGGGCGCGGTCTCCTGAGATCGCTGATCCGCGACGCCGGCTTGACACGGGAAGAGTTTCTCGATCTCGCGATTGGGAGGTGACGGTCAAGCCGCCAGTCTCCCGCACGTGCTGAACCTCACCGCCGGGTCGTCGGGCGACCGAGAAACGATGGCGGACCGCCGTCCCCTGCTGCGGCGGCCCGCGAGTGGAGAGACGGCCGGCTACTGCTCAAGCTCGTCGACGATGACCTGGACGTTGCGCTGCACCCCCGCCGCGGCGGGCGCGTCGTAGTGCGAGTAGGCGTCAGGCAGCGACCATCCGGCCGCGATCTCCTCGACCGACTTGCCCTCGGCCCGGCCGTCGCGGACCACCTGCAGGAAGTCACGGTTGAAGGCGGCCCACTCGTTCAGGTCGGCCCAAGTCATCTGGCTGCTGTGCCCGGTGATGATGGTGTCGATGCCGCTGATGTTGTCGTGGGCCCTCTGCAGGGTGTCGGGGATGTCGACGCCGCTGCCGCCGTTCTCGGCGTCGAGGAACGGCACCCGCTGGCCGAGGAAGACATCGCCGGCGTGGAGGGTGCGCAGGGCCGGGAACGCGATCCAGGCGTCGCCGCCGGTGTGGCCGCGGCCGAAGTAGTAGAGGTCGACCCGGTCGTCGCCGCTGCCCAGCGACATGCGGTCCGAGAAGGTGATCGTCGGCAGCCCGTGCCCGCCCGAGTCGGCGAACACGTTGACGGGGGGCTCCGTGCGGCCGGTGTAGGGCCGCATGACCTCCATGTTGGCCTTGGTGGTCTCGTGGGCCACGAACTGCACGTCCGCGAACGCCACGTTGCCGCTCACGTGGTCGTGGTGGCTGTGGGTGTTGATGAGGGTCGTCACCGGGTTGTCCGTGAGCTCCCCGATCGCCTCCAGAATGGGGGCGCCCCAGCCCGGGTTCTTGCTGTCGACGACGACGACCCCGTCGGTGGTGACGAACACCGCGGTGTTGCCGCCGCCGCCCTGGCCCCTGAGCACGTAGAGGTTGTCCTCGAGCTGCTCGACCTCGATCTCCATCGGGCCGTCCTGCGCGGCGACCGCCGCGAGCGAGACGGCGCCCACTCCGACCAACAAGGCGAGAACGATGCTGCGCTTCACGTCATTCCTCCTGACTGAACCGACGCGGCCGGCCCCTCCGGGGCACGCCCGCCGGTCGCCCGCTTCAACTACCGGCGCTCCGCTGCACGGGCCAGGCACGTGGCGTAGTCTCCCGCGTGACGGCTCCACCGTCAAGCTCGCGAGCAGCCGGCGGGCAAGAAGCTGCGCTCTGGAACGGCGCGGACTCCCGGCGGGTTGGCCGGGCGCCCGGCAGAGCCGCAAGGCGATGACGGGCGGGCTCGGCAACCGCGGCCCTTCGGCTTCGCTCGCCGACTCGGAACGCCCCCGGGGCTCCGCGCCCCGGCCGGCGCCGCCCCCGTGCGCCGCGCCGGCCGGACCCCTCTCGGCGATACCCGCCGGTCATTCCGGCTGCTTCTCGATCTCCAGGCTCAGCACCGCCAGGGCCTCCCGCGACCGGGCGTGCAACCCCAGCGGTCCCGACGCCCCCTCCCAACGGCGCACGGTCGCCGCCGAGACCCGAAGCAGCTCGGCGAACTCGGCGACCGAGAACCCGCCCCGCTCCCGCAACCCGGCGATCAGCGCACCCGTGGGGCGGAACCGGAACGCCGCGGCGTCGGCGTCCTCCTGTCCCGGGGACGCCGTCGGGGGGTCGGCCCGAGGCAGTCGCGAGGTCGGCGCCCTCGTCACCTTCTTCGGTCCCCGCGCGACGTGCGCCGCCGGCTGCCGCGCATTCGGGGCCGCTGCGCTGCCCGCCCCGGCCGGATCGGCGACGGCCGCCGGCCTGCGTGCACCGGCCGCCACGGCCGGATCGGCGACGGCCGCCGGCTTCGACGCACTCGGCGCAGGCGGGCCGTCCGCCGGGTCGAGATCGATGCCGAAGATGTCGCCGAGGTCGCCGTCGGCCAGGGTGTCGGCGGTCGCCGCGCCCTGCGGCAGCGCCATGTCGGCCGCGATGAGCTCCGCCTCGTCGACGCCGCGCAGGCGGAAGAGCAGCTCCGGGCTGTCGTCGAGGCGGCTGCCGACGCCGTAGAGCACCGCCGCCGCGTGCTTGCACATCGTGGCCCAGTCCGGGCAGTCGCACGCCAGCTCGATCTCGCCGGGTTGCGGAAACAGGCCGGTGTCGCGGTGGGCGACGACGTCCATGACCCGATCCGACAGCCGGCCCTGCAGCAGCTCGAGGACCGATCCGATCTGCCCGGCGCACGCCTTCTTGATGGCCTTCCAGGTCGGCCGCTCGAGCGGTCGGATGCTCACGACGATCCGATAGAGCTCCTGTCCGATGACCATCGCCTCGACGCTCCCGGCCTCTATGGCAAGATGGCAGACGGAGCCGTTGCGCACGTAGGTGCGGCCGCGCGGCAACCGGTTCGCGTAGTCGGAGAACGACTCCAGGTGCTCGCACCAGCGCTGCCCCCAGAAGCTGCCGGCGATGTTCCGGTCCCGGAGCTCGACCGGCTGCACCTTCATGCCCTGTGCGCGCAGCTCGCGCATCTTGAGGTTGGCTCGAGCGCGCCGGACCCCGACCGGCACGTAGCGTGGATACCAGTACATCCGTCCCGTCCTGTCAGGCCTCTGCTTGTGGGTTCGCACGCGTGACGTCGAGCCGGACCAGATCGATCAGCTCGTCGTCGGAGAGCTCCGTGAGGTCGATCTCACCGCCGCCGTCCAGCAGATCATCGGCCAACTGCCGCTTTTCGGCAATCATCCTGTCGATCCTCTCCTCGATGGTGCCCCGCGTGACGAACCGGTGGACCAGCACGTTGCGCCGCTGGCCGATGCGGAAGGCGCGGTCGGTGGCCTGGCTCTCGACCGCGGGGTTCCACCAGCGGTCGAAGTGGATGACGTGGGACGCCGCCGTCAGGTTCAGCCCCGTGCCCCCCGCCTTGAGCGAGATCACGAAGAACGGCGGCCCGTCGTCGCGCTGGAACCGGTCCACCAGCTTCTGCCGTCGCCGGATCCCGGTCCCGCCGTGCAGCACCAGGCCCGCCCGGCCGAAGACCGCCGCCAGGTGCTCGGACAGCGGACCGATGATCTCCCTGAACTGCGTGAAGACCAGCGCCCGTTCCTGGCGCTCGGCCAGCTCCTCGCCGATGTCGGCCAGGCGCGCGAACTTGCCGCTGTCGCCGGGGCGGTAGTCGCCGTCGCCGGAGAGCTGGCTGGGATGATTGCACGTCTGCTTGAGGCGCATGAGCGACCGCAGCACGACGCCGCGCCGGGCAATCCCCTCGGTGCGCTCCAGCTCGCGCTGCATGCCCCGCACGACGCGCTGGTAGAGCGCGACCTGCTTCCGGGTGAGGTGGCAGTCGCGCGTCGTCTCGGTCTTGTCGGGCAGGTCGGCGATGATGCGGCGATCCGTCTTCAGGCGCCTGAGGATGTAGGGGGCGACGAGCCGCCGTAGCGGCGCGAACGGCTGCTCCTCGCGCTGCTGCAGCTTCTTGACGAACCTGTTGAACACGTCGCGCGAGCCGAGCAGCCCGGGGTTGAGGAAGTCGAACAGCGCCCACAGGTCGCCGAGGCGGTTCTCGACCGGGGTGCCGGTCAGGGCGATGCGGGCGCGGGCCGGGAGCGCGCGGACGGCCCGGCTCTGGCGGGTGGCGGGGTTCTTGATGGCCTGCGCCTCGTCCAGGATCACCAGCCGCCACTCGACGTCGGCCAGCCAGGGCTGCCGGTGCAGCATCGCGTAGGTCGTCACCGCGAGGTCGACCCCGGCGAGGTGCCGCGTCGGGGCCTCGGCGACCTCGGCCAGCGCCTCCCGGTCGGTCTCGGCCGGGTGCAGGAACCGCAGGGACAGCGACGGCGCGAACCGCTCGGCCTCGCGGCGCCAGTTGCCGAGCAGCGAGGCCGGTATCACCAGCAGCGAGGGCGCCGGCCGCGGCGCGCGCTCGCTGCGGTGGCAGAGCAGCAGCGCCAGCACCTGAATGGTCTTGCCGAGCCCCATGTCGTCGGCGAGGCAGGCGCCGAGGCCCAGCGTCGCCAGCAGCCGCAGCCACGCGACGCCGTCGCGCTGGTACGGCCGGAGCGTGGCCTCGAGCGCCCCGCCCACGGTCACCGGGTCGAGCGCGTCGGGCCGGCGCATGTCGGCCAGGAGACCGCGCAGGGCATCGCCGGCGTCGACGTGCACCCAGGGGCGTTCGGCCTCGGCCTCGTCCTCGTGGCGGAGATCGGCCGACGCGCCGGCGAGGAGCCGCATGCCCTCGATGAACGAGATTCCGTCGTCGCCCGCGTCCCGGCGCACCGCCTGCCAGTGCTCTATCGCCTGACGCAACCGGTCGCGGTCGACCTCGACCCACTGGCCCTTGAGCAGCACGAGGTCGCCGTCGCCGTCGAGCAGGTTCTCCAGCTCGGCCCGCGACAGCGGCTCGCCGCCCAGGGCGACGTCCACGTCGAAGTCAAGCAGGGCGTCGGCGCCCACCATCGACGGGGCCGCCTCGCCGATGGTGACCCTGACCTGCGGGCGCGGCCGCTTGCGCCACCAGTTCGGCAGCCGCACGGTCAGGCCGCTCGCCTCGAGGGCGGGCACGCTGCGCAGCAGCCGATAGGCGCGGTCCGGCGTCCACGCCAGCGGCTGGTAGACGTCGCCCGAGTCCACCAGCTCCTTCACCCAGCCGCACGCCTCGGCCGCCTGCTGCATCGGCGACAGCAGGGCGATGAGCGCGGCCCGGTTCTTCGCCCCCGCGTACTGCTCCAGGGCCCGGCGTAGCGGCAGGTGCTTCACCCGCCCGGCCGCGCCGAATCCGGACGCGTACGTGGCCATGAACGCGAACGGCCGCTCCTCGTCGTTGCGGTTCTCGGCGAGGTGGAAGCAGACCCGCCCCACCTGGTGCCAGCTCGCGGCCCGGGCGCGCAGGAACGCGGGCAGGCCCCCGGTCGCCGGGACCGCTTCGCCCACCCACGCGTCGAGGTGGCGCCAGACGCCCTGCAGGCTGTCCTCGGAGAGGTACTCGCCCCCGCGCATCGGCGGGGCGGCCAGGATCCACGCGGCGCAGTCGGCCACGGCCGGCGCCTCCACCCGAATGGGCGTCTCGTGCTCCGCGAGATGGCACAGGGCCGTCAGGTAGCGCTCGGCGATCTGCTGCCAGAAGCGGGCGGGGGGTGACGCCCGCGTGTCGACCCGGTCCGCCGCCAGCATGAAGAGGGCTTCGCGCCAGTCGGCGGCGAAGGCGGGTTCCAGGCGGGCGATCTCGGGGGGAACGGGTTCACCGTCGCGAGGCGCCCACCGAAGCTGCCCGGCCGGCGTGAGTCCGAGGCTCATCTCGGGAACACGCCGTCCGCATGCCGGTCCGGGCGTCGAGCCACGGGGTGCCGGGGCGGAGGCTCATCTCGGGGACGCACCGTCCGAGTATCACGGACGGTGGCGGGATTACCTTGCCACATGCCCTACGCAGGAACCGCCGAAGACCGGCTGCATCCGGGTTGCGGTTGGCAACTCATGTCGATCACTGTCCTGAGGAAGAGCCGCGCCCCGCCGCCATCGACGACCGCCGTTTCGTCGGCGGGTCGGGGCGGCGGGTCGTGGCGATGCCGATCCGCGAAGCGGCCGGGCCCGGCGCTGTGGGTTCATCCGGCGGAGTCAGAACAGCGACCGGGACTGCCCGCCGTCGACGGTGACGCAGGCGCCGGTGACCCAGCTCGCGCGGGGGGAGGCAAGGAAGGCGACGACGTCGCCGACCTCTTCCGCGCGGCCGAAGCGGCCGAAAGGGATCTCGCGCCGGACGAAGGCGGCCATGCCCTCGGGGTCGGCCGCCTGCCGCTTCGCCCACGAACCGCCCGGGAACGAGATCGAGCCGGGAGCCACGCTGACGACCCGGATGCCGTCGGCCGCAAGCTGCCCGGCGAGCGACTTCGCGAGGCTGATCTCGGCCGCCTTGACGGCGTTGTAGGTCATGCGCCCGCCCGACTCGCGGCCCCAGATCGAGGCGATCATCAGGATGACCCCGCCGCCGCGGGCGCGCAGGTGGGGCACCGCGAGCCGCGAGGCGCGAATGGCGGGGTGCAGGGTCTGGTCGAGGGCCGCCTGCCACTCGGCGTCGGTGGCCTCGGTTATCCCCCCGCCGCCCGCCTTGCCGACGTTGTTGACGAGGATGTCGAGGCCGCCGAACGCCTCGACGGCGCCGTCGACGACCCGGGCCACCCCGGCCTCCGTGCTCAGGTCGGCCGCGATCCCGATGACGCTTCCGTCGGCGGCTGCGGACGTCCCGGCGGCCGCGCCGGCGGCCGCGCCGGCCCCGCCGCGCGGGTCCGCACCGGCACCGGGATGGTCGGCGCCCGCACGCCGGAGCTCGGCGACGGCGCGCAGCTCGGCCACCGCGGCGGCCAGCCGCTCGGCGCCGCGGGCGCAGATGCACACCCGGGCGCCCTCGGCCACGAGCGAGCGGGCGCTGGCCAGTCCCAGCCCGCGGCTCGATCCGGTGATGACGGCCACCTTGCCGTCGAGCTGCAAGTCCATGTCGTCCTCGGGGCCCCGCCGGCCCGGGCAGCGCTGCCTGCGGCCCCGCTCGCGGCCCGACCGATCATCGAGCGCGTCGGCGCCTCGCGTGCAGGCCGGCACCGCGTCGACGGCGCAGGGCCTGACGTGCCGTGCCGGGGAGAAAGGTTGCCGGCGTGTCCGTCGTCTACGACATAATAGGCGACGACTCAGATGCTGACCGCTGCAACGCTCGGCATGACCTGCTACGGCCTGTATTCGCTGGGTACGGGTCTCCTCGACCTGTTCGGAGCCTCTCGGCTCGATCTGCTGGCCAACGTCGGCCTGATCATCCTCGGCGCCATGCTCGTGCTCGCGGGGCTCCTGGTCCGGGTCGGCCTGCCCGGCAGCCTGGCTCTGGCCCTGGCCGCCCTCTTCGGGCTGCAGTCGCTGGCCCTCCACAACGCCGGCTATCTGTACGGGCAGATCGCACCCGAGCCCCAGATCGCACGCGCCCTGTTCGCGACGGTCCTCGTCGCCCTGGCCTACTTCGGGCGCGGCGGCGACGACCCGGCCTGACAATCCGCGGCTCAAGGCCCCGCCGCATTCGACCGGCGGTGCATCCTGCCCGACCGCGCCGCTTCCCGGTTGCACGTGGCCAACCGGCGCGATCGCCGCGCGTCGTCAGGCAGGCGCCGCGCCGGTCCGTGCAACGCGGGACTCCGCCACGGGCCGCCGGGCCCGCGGCAGAGAAGCTCCCCGCGCCGGCCCGTCGCGGGCGCGCTGCGCCACGGGCCCGCGACGGCCCGTCGCGGGCGTCAGGCGCACCCGCTGGTGGCGCCGCAGTTGACGCACTTGTAGCAGCTTCCGTTGCGGATCATGATGGCGCCGCAGGTGGAGCACGACGGCGCGTCCTGATCGTTCTGGATGGCGAACGGCGCTCCCCGGCCAGTACCGGCGCCGGAGCGGTCGCCGCCGCCATCGGCCAACCCGCCGCCCCAACCCGCCGCCCCGGTCTCCAGGGCCGACCGCTCTCCCGGCTCGTTCCTACCGCGCCCCGTCGTTCCGGCGGGACCGACCGGCCCGTCCGGCTCCGTGCCCGCCGTCACGTTGACCCCCGCGCGGAACTGCGCCTCCGGAGACAGGAACTTGGTCGCCATCCACCGGAAGATGTAGTCGACGATCGACTTGGCGATCGCGACGTCCCGGTTCCGGGTCCGCCCCGACGGCTCGAACCGCACGTGGCTGAACTTGTCCACGAGCACCTGCAGCGGCACCCCGTACTGCAGCGCGTAGGACACCGCCTGGGCGAAGGCGTCGGCGAAGCCGGAGATGGTCGAGCCCTCCTTGGCCATCACCAGGAATATCTCGCCCGGCGCGCCGTCCTCGAAGAGCCCGACGGTGATGTACCCCTCGTGCCCGGCGATGTCGAACTTGTGGGTGATGGCCTGGCGTTCGTCCGGCAGGCGGCGCCGGGACGGCCCCGCGCTCGCCGCCGCGTCCGCCGCTACCGCGGCGAGCGCCGACTCGGCGGCGGGACCCTTCCGGGTGGTGTTCAACGGCTGGGTGCGCTTGCTGCCGTCCCGATAGATGGACACCGCCTTGGTGCCGAGCCGCCACGCGTCGAGGTATGCCTGCTCGATCTCCTCGACCGTCGCGTCGGGCGGCACGTTGATGGTCTTGGAGATGGCCCCGGAGATGAACGGCTGCGCCGCCCCGATCATCCGGATGTGCCCCATGTGGTGGATCGACCGGCTCCCGCGGGCCGGCTTGAAGGCGCAGTCGAACACCGGCAGGTGCCCGGGATCGAGGTCCGGCGCGCCCTCGATCGTCTCGTGCTCGTCGATGTAGGCCACGATGGCGTCCACCTGCGGCTCGTCGTACCCGAGGTTGCGCAGGGCCATGGGGACGGTGGTGTTCACGATCTTCATCAGCCCGCCGTCGACGAGCTTCTTGTACTTGACGAGGGCGATGTCGGGCTCGACCCCGGTGGTGTCGCAGTCCATCATGAACCCGATGGTGCCGGTGGGGGCGAGCACCGTGGCCTGGGCGTTGCGGTAGCCGTGGGCCTCGCCCAGCTCGACCGCGTCGTCCCACGCGCGGGAGGCCGCTCCGAACAGCGAACCGGGGACGCGCTCGGGGTTGACGCCCCGCAGGGCGTCGCGGTGCTTGTTCATCACCCGGAGGAACGGCTCGCGGTTCTCGTCGAACCCCGCGAACGGTCCCCCGTTGTCGCGGGCGATGCGGGCCGACTGGGCGTAGGCCTCGCCGGTCATCAGGGCCGTGAGGGCGGCGGCCCAGTCCCGCCCCTCGTCGCTGTCGTAGGGAATGCCCCGCGACATCAGCAGCGCCCCGAGGTTGGCGTAGCCGAGGCCGAGGGGGCGGTAGTCGTGGCTGTTGCGCGCTATCGCCTTCGTCGGATAGCTGGCGTTGCCGACGATGATCTCCTGCGCGGTGATCATCGTCCGCACCGCGGCCGCGAACGCGGCGGCGTCGAAGTGCCCCCCCTCGTCGAGGAACTGCATGAGGTTGAGCGATGCGAGGTTGCAGGCGGAGTCGTCGAGGAACATGTACTCCGAGCAGGGGTTCGAGGCCTTGATGCGGTCGGTGGCGGGGCAGGTGTGCCAGTCGTTGATGGTGGTGTCGAACTGCATGCCGGGGTCGCCGCACACGTGGGTGCCCTCGGCGATGAGGCGCATCAGGTCGCGGGCGCGGTGGGTCTCCATGACCCGGCGCGGGTCGGTCACTGCCCGCGTCTCCCACGCCTCGTCGTCGACGACCGCGCGCATGAAGTCGTCGGGCACCCGCACGCTGTTGTTCGAGTTCTGGAAGAACACCGACGAGTACGCGGTACCGGTGAACGACCCGTCGTAGCCGGCGTCGATCAGCGCCCAGGCCTTCTTCTCCTCCTCCACCTTGCAGTTGATGAACTCCTCGATGTCGGGGTGGTCGGCGTTCAGCACCACCATCTTGGCGGCCCGCCGGGTCTTCCCGCCCGACTTGATGACGCCGGCGAAGGCGTCGTAGCCCTTCATGAACGAGACCGGCCCCGAGGCGGTCCCGCCCCCGGCCAGCAGCTCCTTCGACGAGCGGATCGACGACAGGTTGGTGCCGGTCCCCGACCCGTACTTGAACAACATCCCCTCGGTCCGGGCGAGAGTCAGAATCGACTCCATGGTGTCGTCGACCGAGTTGATGAAGCAGGCCGAGCACTGGGGCTCCTTCTCGAAGCCGCAGTTGAACCACACCGGGCTGTTGAACGCGGCCTTCTGGAAGACGAGGAGGTGCTTGAGATCGTCGCTGAACGCCTGCAGGTCCGCTTCGCCGGCGAAGTAGCGGTCCTGGCGGGCCCACCCGGTGATGGTGTCGACCACCCGCCCGATGAGCTGCTTGACGCTCCGCTCGCGCTCGGGGGTGCCCAGCACGCCGCGGAAGTACTTCGACACCACGATGTTGGTGGCCTGCTGCGACCAGAACGCGGGCACCTCGGCGTCGCGCTGCTCGAAGACCACCTCGCCCTGCTCGTTGCCGATGACCGCGCCCCTCGACTCCCACTCGATCTCGTCGAACGGGTCGGACCCCGCACGCGAGAAGTACCGCGGGAACTCCAGGCCCTGGCGATCGGCCGCCGGCGGCTGCACGTCGGCCGGCGGCGCAACCGCCTCGGGCTCGTGAACGGCGCTTCTCTGCATCGGGCAACTCCTCTCGGCGCGACACGGCGGTACGTGTCGGCGCGGGTTCAGGACCTACGGCGCACCGGGTCGTCGGCCGGCCGCTCGCGAGGCTCTCGACTCAAGACTGACGGCAAGGCCGGGCGCGAATGGAAGGCGCATCGCCTGCAAGGGCGATCCGGAGCCCGGGGTGCCGAATCCGGTCCGGGACTCGGCGCCGCCGGCGCGCGCGGGTGGTGCCGGAATCGTGGTGCGGGACGTCCGCGCGCGGGTCTGGAAACCGGTTCCCCTGCTGGTCAAAGGCACTAGATGTTGTGGTCAGGGTGGGCAAGATAGCCTAGATGTAGACGGTTTGTCAACAGATCGACACCGCGGCGTGTGATAGAGTCGCGGCCATGTCGAGCGAGGAGCCGTCCGGGCATCCGTGGTCGCGGATCGACGCCGCTCGCGACCCGGATGAGGACGCGGCCGCTGAACCACGGCCGGGGGCGGGGCCCGTCGACCCGGCGCCGCTCGAGAGCCAGGGGCCGCCGGCCGGGGCGGACGAGCCCCCGGCCCCGGGCCTCCACCGGCGCCTCACGGCCGCCGGCGAGGTGGTCCTCTGCTCCGGCTTCCCGACCCAGTTGACCCTCGTCGTGGTGCTCGGGCTGCTCGGGGCGGGGCCGACCGAGGGCTCGGGGGACCTCTCGCTGGCCTACGTCGTCACCCTGTCCATGGTCGACGCGGCGGTGATCCTGGCGCTGGTATGGATGCTCATGCGGGCCCGCGGCGAGCATCCCGTCGCCGTGATGGTGGGCCGGCGGCCGATTCGGTCCGAGCTGCTGCTCGGACTCGCCCTCGTGCCCGCCGCGCTCCTGGTCGTCGCGGCCGCGTTCACGATCCTGTCCCGGGTCGCCCCCGAGCTGCGCAACGTGCCCGAGAATCCCCTCGAGGCGCTCATCACGACGCCCGCGGCCGCGATGACCTTCGCCGCCGTCGCGGTGATCGCCGGCGGCCTGCGGGAAGAGGTGCAGCGCGCCTTCATCCTGCGCCGCTTCGAGCAGCACCTCGGCGGCGCGGCGGTCGGGCTCGTGGTGTTCAGCGTGGCCTTCGGCCTCGGCCACCTCGTGCAGGGCCGGGACGCGGCCATCATCACCGGCCTGCTGGGGGCGCTCTGGGGCGTGCTCTACCTGGTCCGCGGCAGCATGGTGGCGCCGTTCGCCTGTCATGCCGGCTTCAACGCGACGGAGGTGCTCATCGCCTGGGTCGGGAGCGGGGCGGGATGACGGCCGGCGGCCCCGGCGCGGGTCTCCCCCACCCGGCGGACTCCCGCGTCAGGGCGTGACCCGGATGACCGCGGCGCGGGCCGGGAGCGACGCCAGCCAGTCGTCGATCACGGCCTGCTGGGCCGCCGTCGCCGGCGGGGGGAACCGCCGCGCCAGGTAGCGCTCGATGCGCAGGTCGTCCCGCACGACCTGCTCGAAGTCCCGCGGCGCGTATCCCGTCGCGGCCAACGCCGCGGCGAGCCCGCGAGGGCCGCCGAGGCGCCGCTCGATCTGCCCCACGCGGGCGTCGACCTCGTCCTGGAGCGGGTCTTCCACGACATAGCGGGCCGCCTCGTCCAGAATCAACCGTCGCTCTATCAGGCGTTCGAGCGCGGGCGGAACCGGGTCGGCGGCCCCCGAGGGCTCCACCAGCCCCGTCTCCAGGAACAGGCGAACGTCCGACAGCAGGATGACCTGTCCGCCGACCACCGCGAGGACACGGTCGAGGAGCTGTCCGACCCCCGGCGGCGACTGTCCGGCGCCCGTCGCGGGACGCCGGTCGCCACCCGCGGCCAGGACGGCCACCAGCACGCACAGCCCCACGACCCTCCCCCGCCGTTTCGGCACCGTCGACTCCTGCTCCCGCCAATCGCCGCGGAACGCGACCGCGAGGTCGCGCTGCGGCCCCGCTCGCCGCCCAACCATGCCTCCAGGGGTCCGCGCCGGCCCGCGGCGCGGACCCCTAGAACGCCTGCCCGATGCTGAGGTGCAGGGCCGTCAGGCTCTCCCGCTCGCCCGCGAACTCCCGCCGATCGAGCTTGAACCCCAGGTCGATCCGGATCGGGCCGATCGGCGAACGATAACGCACGCCGAAGCCGGCCGCCCCGCGAATGCCCGCCAGGTCGAGGTTGCCCACCCGGTCGAGCACGTTGCCGGCATCGAGGAACCCCACCACCTGGAGCGGCCCGAACACCGGCATCCGCAGCTCCGAGTTCAGCACGATCATGGCGTTCCCCCCGGTCGGGAAGCCGTTCGCGCCGATGGTCGACTCGTCGCCGAGACGATCGAGGGCGAACCCCCGCACGGTGGAGTCGCCCCCGGCGAAGAACCGCTCGCTCGCGGGCAGGGTGTGGATGAAGGTCAGCTCCGCGACTTCCCGGAGCACCGGCAACCCCTGGTCGTTCAGCACCAGGGTCGACGCCCGGATGAACGTGGAGGTGAAGCTGCGGGCCAGCCCCAGGCGCCCCCCCGCGGCGAAGACGGCCTCACCCGGGAGCTGCCGGTACAGATACCCCTGGAGCACGGTCTTGCCGAACCCGACGGCCGAGCCGAGCCAGGACGAGGACGCCTCCACGTCGACCGCCAACAGGGTGCCCCCCGTCGGCTCGAGCGGGTCCGTCCGCGTGTCCCGGACCAGCCCCGCGGAGAGGGTCGAAAGCCTCACCGCGGGGAACAGCCGGTCGACGAGAGGACGGTCCGCGGACTGCAGTTGCTCGTTCGCGATCCGGTTCACCCCGAAGGTGTGGCCCACGCGCGCCGTCATCGCGGTCCCGATCGCGCGCCGCAGCTCGGTGTTCACGCCGCGGCTTATCAGGTCGAAGCTCGGGCGAATCACCTGCTCGGCGAACCCCGACACCAGAAGGTCTCCGGACCGGCCGAACGCCCGGGGCTCGCGGAAGTTCACGAGAAACCGGTACTCGTTGAACGCCAGATCGGTCCGCGAGACCTCGCCGGCCGGGGCTCCGCGAGGCCACAGGCTGACCCGGGTGTAGAGGTCGATGGACCGGTTCTTGCCCCACAGGTTGCGCCGGCCGATCTCGAAGAAACCGCGCGGGGCGAACTCGAGCCGCTCGGCCGCCACCCCGCTGGCGGCGGCGCGAAGCCGCTGGCTCGCCTCCATCCCCCCGCCGTAGCCGACGCTCGTGGCCGGGGCCTCCTCGACCACCACCACGACGTCGCGCCGGTCCGCGGCGCCGTGGCTGAACTCCCGGAGCTCGATGCGCCGGAAGATCCCCAACGCGGTGAGGCGGCGGCGGGTCTCGTCGATCTCGTCCCGCCCCAGCGGCTCGCCCGGGCGCAGGGCGAGCTCGCGCCGAATGGTGGAGGCGGAGATCTGCCGGTTCCCCACGATCAGCACGTGGTCCACGAAGACCTGCGGCCCCTCGCGCACCCGGAACGCGACCTCGGCGGACTCGCCGGACTCGTCGAAGCGCGGCTCGACGTCCACCTGCGCCGCCTCGTACCCCTCGTTGAGATAGCCCAGCAGAAGCGCCGCGGCGGCGGCCCGCGCCCGCGGGGCATGGAACGGATCGCCGGGTCGAACCTCGATCGAGGCGGCGAGCTCGGCCTCGGTGAAGGCGGTCACGCCCTCGAACGTGACGGCGCGGACCCTGGTGGCCGGCCCTTCGGCGATGGCCACGAGCAGGCGCGCCGGCACCACCGCGGGCTCGGCTCCGGCGGCCGGCGGAACCGGTTCGGCGAGCTCCGGCCGCACCTCGACCTCGACGCCGCGGTAGCCGCGCCGCTCGTAGGCGGCCCGCACCGCGGCGGCTCCCGCCTCCACGCCGTCCAGGACCAGCGCCGACCCCGCCTCCACCGCGAAGAGCGCGGCCAGCTCCGCCTCCGACAGCGCCTCGTGACCCGTGAACGCGATCTCGTCGACCACGTGGCGTGCACCCCGTTCGACCGAGAACACGACCGCCAGTTGCCCCGGCTCCTCCAGGCGGCTGTGGGTCACCTGCGCGTCGCGGTAGCCGAGCTCCCGCAGGTGGGTCGTGATGCGCAGGCTGGAATCTTCGAGCAGGTCCTCGTCTATCGATCCTTCCCGGGCGATGGGCACGAGCTCGTCCACCCGTGCCCCGGGGACCGGATCGCCCTCGAGACGGATGGCGACCTGCGCACCGATCCGGACGTCCAGGTCGAGCGACACCTCCAGCCCGTCCGGGCTCGGCACGACGGCGTGGGAGAAGCGCGCGGCATAGAACCGCCGGGACCGGACCTCGCCCTCGTACTCGGCGAGGCGGCGATCGAGCTCGGCCGGGTCGTAGGGGTCCCCTTCCCGCACGCCGAGCCGATTCAGCACGACGGGCCGCTGGGGGGGCTCGACCCCGCGGACCTCGATGCTCGCGATGCGCGCGGACGGGCCCGGGTCGACGTCGATGACGAGCCGGCCGTCCGGCGCCGGCGGCCGCGGCGTGATGCGCGCCGCGAACCGGCCCGCGTCGCGATAGTACCGGTCGAGGAGAGCCGCGGCGGCGTCGACCTGGTCGGGCGCCACCCGGCTTCCCAGCCGGCGCCGGACGAGGGCCGCCGCCTCCTCGACGGGGCGGCCGCGGGCGTCGATCACCTCCATGCCGCCCGCGCCGCGGAACAGCACCAGGTCGTAGCGCAGGCTGACGCCCTGCGCGACGGCGGCGGCACTGGCCCGAACGTCGACGAACTCGCCGAGGCTGAACAGGTGAGTGAGGCTCTCGCGGACCTGCCGCATCGACAACGGCTGGCCGGGACGGGTCTCGATGAAGTCGAGCAGCGAGGACTCGTCGACGGGTCGCCCGTCACGGAACAGCCGCACCTCGGCGACGGTCTGCCCCGCGAGCGCCGCGGGGTCGGCGGCGCCGGCGGGCGGCGCGGCGAGGGCCAGCGCGGCCCCCGCCGCGCCGGCGATGAGGGCACGGTTCAAAATGCATGCCTCACGCGAAAGTCGAGGGCGTAGGTGCGGTCTTCGTTCTGCGACAGGATCCACGTCAGCCGGTCGCTCTGGTCGTGCTCGAGGACCACGAGGAGGTCGCGGTTGGCGCCGCTGACGGCCCGCGAGAGCGTGATGTGCGTCCGGTCGGATATCCGTTTGCCGATGAGCGCCCGCGCCGTCGGGTTGAGCTCGGCCGACTGCTGGGAGGACGGGTCGCCGAGCGACGGCGTGATCTGGAACGTGTCGACCCCGAACGAGTCCTGGACGACGCGGCCGACGCTGGAGGAGAGGGGGCTCGTCAGCAGGCGCGCGGCGCCGGCCTGGAAACGCTGCTGCTGGGCCAGCTCGGGCGCGCGCGCGGCCCGCAGGTCGGCGCTGAGGGGATCGCGGATGTCGCCCAGCAGCAGCGAGAAGATGTCGACCTCCGGCAAAGGCGGATCCGACGACAGGACGGGCACCAAACCGTCCGGGGTGCCCGTCGCCCGGACCATGACCCGATAGGTCTGACCGGGCACGCGCACGTCGGTCTCGACCTCGATGTCGACGAACGGCTCGATGCGGTTCAGGTTGGCGAACCCGACGGTCCCGTGGTTCAGGCGGTACCGGTTGCCCTCGAAGAACGCCGTGCCCCGCTCGAGCTCGATCGTCCCGAGCAGCACCGGCTGCTCGTAGGTGCCCTGCAGGGTCAGCTCGGCGCTCGACGTGATGCGGGCGAGGCTGTTGTCGATGCGCAGGGTGGACGGGGCCTCGATCCGGACGTCGAAGCGCAGCGGCAACCCGGTCTCCGCCGTCCCGCCGCCGGCCGCGTCGTCCCCTCCGAGCAACCCGGTCGCCATCTCGTCGAACCCGCCGAGGAGCACCGCGTCGCGCACGTTGACGGTGCCGCCGAGGACGGGCCGGTCCGGCGGGCCGCGCAGCTCCAGGTCGGTGTCGACGTTCGACCGGAACCCCTCGGGAAACCGCAACTGCATGTCCCGACCGGTTGCGGTGATCCCCAGCTCGCCGAGCGTGAACCCGTCCGCCGCCGCCTGCCCGCCGAGCTGGACGGGGCCGGAGCCCATCGACGCCACGAGCTCGTCGAACCGGACGCCGCCCCGCTCGAAGACGATGCGGCCGTTGATGTCCTCGAGGGCGTGCGGCAGCGAGATGTGCCGGATGCGCCCGTTCCGCACCGCCGCCTCCCCCATCAACACCGGCTGGCGCACCGTGCCGGCGACCTCGGCGTCCACCACGGCCGAGCCCGACCCCCGCAGGCTCTGGAACATCCCCTGGAGGATGTCGAGGTTGGCGTTGCCGTCGACGCCGACCGAGACCTCGTCGTTGCCGAGATCCACCACCCCCGTGAGATCGAGGGCGGTGCCGAGCCCGGCCAGGCGCAGCCGATCGATGCCGACGACCCGCCGGTCGAGGCTCAGCCGGATGGGCCCGTCGTTGCCGATCTCGTAGTCGAGCAGGCTCGCCCGCAGGCGCTGGATGGTCGCCGTCGCGTCGAGACGGTCCCAGTCCCGCAACGGGCCGACGACGTCCAGCGAGCCGCTCAGCATCGCCCGCGTGTAGGGGGACCACTCGGGGACGAACATGCGGACGTAGGGGTCCAGCGACCAGTCCGCGACCCGCACCGAGAGGTCGGCGTCCTGCGCCCCCGAGAGGGTCACCCGCCCCGCCGCGGAGAGCGCGACGGTCGACGACGCCCCCTCCAGATCGAGGCGGAGCTCCCCGTCCCGGATGTCGAGCTGGCCGGTGATGTGCCCGACCTCCTCGTCCCCGATGCGCAGATCGCTGACCGTGGCCCGGACCGTGTAGCTGGGGTTGTCGAGCGACCCGACCCCGGACGCGACGCCCGCGATGGTCCCGGACGGGGGCCGCGGCAGCTCGGGCAGGAAGGCCAGCGAGGCGACGTCGACGCCGCGGGCGTCGAGATTGAACGAGTACGACGCATCCCACTCGATGAACGCGGCCCCCGTCGCCGAGCCCTCGCCCTTGCGGATGTCGAGCCCGTTCAGCCGGACGCCGCCGCCCTCGAAGCGCAGGTCGGCGGACGCGGCGTCGAAGGGCTCCCCGTAGGCGGTCGGCCGGTCGAGGCGCAGCCGCCCCACCCCGAACAGCCGGCGGTAGGGCCCGTAGAGCCGCATCTCGCCGGTGGCCGGCCCCTCGATGAGGTAGCCCTCGGTGAGCCCGAACGCGGCCCGGATGCTCGCGGCGGGGAACGACACCAGCCGCACGAGCGCGTTCATCTCCTCGCCGCCGTCGCGCCGGGGCCGGCTCAGCGAGAACCGCCCGTCGATGGCCAGGGCGGCGTCGCCCCGGCGGAAGTCCCCGTCGATGACGTCGAGATACGAGTCCTCCACCACGAACTCGCCGCGGCCCGTGCCCCAGTCGACGTTCCAGGCCCGCACGTCCTCGCCGGCGAAGATCGCCTCGACGCGGGGCGACGCGAGGTCGCCCAGAAGCACGCCGTCGAGGGTGCCGTAGCCGTCGACCGCGAAAGGGGTGGTGGGCGAGCCCGCCGCGGTCATGACCGCGGCCATCAGGCGGTCGCTCTCCTGCCAGTTCTCGCTTGCCACGTCGAAGGCGACGCGCGTGTCCGCCCCCCACGCGGTGCGCCCCCCGAACGCGATGTGGGTCGACGGCGTGGCGAGCCACGCGTCTTCCAACGCCAGCCCCTCGCCGGTCGCCCGGTAATCGATCTGCCCCCCGAGGGCGAAGGTCCGCGTCGTCAGATCGGGCGGCCGGTCCCGCCGCCCGGCCACCCCCGCCGCCGCGCCGGCATGCGGCTCGGGGCCGGCGAGCCGCACCCCCGCCGGAGGGGCGAGCCGGACCCGGCCCTCGCCGGCGAAGTCGGCGAAGCGGCCGATCGGCCACTCGAGGCGATTGCGGCCGGAGGCCCGGCCCGTCGGTCGAATGCCGCCCACCTCGAGGGCCCGCGCGAGCGGCGCCAGCCCGATGCCGTCGTAGCGGACGTCGAACGCCGCCTGCCCGGGCTCGCTCGCGCCGAGGGGGGCCATCGTGAAGTCGAAGGCCGCCTCCCCGCCGTAGGGCGACGCATCGGCGTTCCGGACCTCGAACAGGTCGTGCCGCCACCTCAGGTCGCCGGCCATGTTCGGGAACCGCAACTGATTGATGCCCGCCTCGTCGCTCGTGAACGAGCCCCGGAGGTCGTGCCCCCCCTCGAACTTGTGGAACGTGCCGCTGAAGCGCGAGAAGCCGGCGGCGGTGAAGCCGGCGTCGGCGAAGAAGATCTCCCGCATGCGCGCGAGGTCGATGTCCGACTCGAGGGTGTAGGACATCTCGGGGAAGTTCGACAGGTCGACGTTGCCCTCGACGCGCGTCGTCGCCCCGTCGGTGAGCAGGTCGATGCGCGTCAGCTCGACGTCGGCGCGATCGATCAGGAAGTCGGTGTCCAGGTCGATCCACATCGGCTCGAAGTCGCCGATCTGCAGGACGCCCCCCGCCGAGGCGGCGTGGCCGCGGTAGTCGAGGACCTTGGTGATCGCGAAGTCCAGGCCCGGCAGGTCGACGCTCCAGTTCGACCCGTGGTCCTCGTAGCGGAACTCGCCATCGGACGCGCTCAGGTACTGCAGGGTGGTGACGAAGCGCCGGCCCGCCTCCACGTCCGCCTCGGCCGGGGCCGGGGGAGGCGGCTCGGCCGGGGCCGCGATGGGCGCCTCCGCGGCTTCGGCGGCGGACTCGCCGTCCCCCTGGCGCACGAAGGCAGGGAAGCTCTGCCGGCCGTCGGGAAACGACTCGGCCAGCATCCGCCAGTCGCGCATGTGCACCGCGTCGGCGAGAAACTCCCCGTGAAGCAGCGCCGACCAGACCACCGACAGCGTGATCTCGCCCGCGACGAGGAAGGGCCGGTCGCCGGGGTCCAGCCCCCCGATGGTCAGGTCCTCGACGACGAACTCGCCGCTCGCCAGATAGATGCCGACCCGGCCGATGCTGACGTCGCGGTCGAGATAGCCGCCCAGCGCCTGCTCCGCCCGAGCCCGCACAACCGGGCCGAGGTCGATCGTCACGAGCCCGACGAGGGTCGCCGCGACGACGACGGCGCCCCCCGCGACGCCCCGGCGCACGTACCGGCGGGACCACCACCGGGTCCACGCGGTCCGGAGCACGCGCAACGGGCTCGTCGCCGGCGGCGACGGCGCCCCCCGCGCCTTCGGGCCCGCATCCGGGTCGAGCGGCGAATCGGCGACCGGCGGGTCCGGAGTACCGCGCGGCGCACCGCCGCCGGGCGGCTCCCCTTCCCGCGCGGTCGGGCGCGCGGGGGTTCGCGGACCGGCCGGGGGCCGGCCGGCACGGGAGTCCTGCGCCGGCGGCGCCGCCCGACGGCCGGGCCGCCCCGACGCCGGCGGCGGGCTTCCGGGACGGGGGCCGCCGGTCCGGGAATCGTCGGCCGCGGGCTCCTCCCGCCCCGCCGGACTCGGCGGGCCGCCCAGATTCAGGCTGGTCACGCGCCCTCCTCGGCGGTCAGCGTGACCAGCACTCCCCCCGCCTCGACCGAGTCTCCCGGGGCCGCCCGCACGTCGGAGACGACGCCGGCGGCCGGCGCCGCCACCTCGTTCTCCATCTTCATCGCCTCGACCACCGCGAGGCCCTGCCCCGCCGCCACGCGGTCCCCGGGCTCTACCAGCACCCGCACCACGCGGCCGGGCATCGGCGCCGCCACCGCGTGGTCGCCGCCGGCCTGCGACGCGGCCGCGCGCCGGCGGCGGCGGCCGTCCGAGACACGGGCGCGGACCTGCCGCCCGCCGATGCCCACCACCCAGTCCCCGGGGGCGGGCTCGTCGCCGCGAACCCCGCGGCTGGCCCGGCCCGACCCCGGCAGAATCATCGAAAGGCGTCCCGGGCCCAGCGCCGACACGTCCACCTCGCGGGTCGTGTCGTCCCAACTCAGGGCCAGACGGGTCGCGTCGCCGCCGGCCCCGAGCGGCTCGACGGTGACGAGCCGCGGCCGGCCGGCCACGTCGACCTCGAGGCGCATCGGACCCCGGTCCTTCACGGTCATCGCCGCAACCCCTCGAGCCGGGCCGCCCGGCGCCACGCCGTCGCCCCCGCCGAATCGTCGCCCGCGGGCCGGTCCGGGCCGGACAGGTAGCCCAGCAGCGCCGCCGCCGCGACCGCCACGTCGACGTCCTCGTCGGGCAGCTCGGAGAACGATCGCCCGCGGCGCTCGGCGAGCACCCCGTCGAGGAAGGCGGTGTCGAAGTCGCCGGCCGCGAACACGTCCTGCTCGAGAATCCACAGCAGCGCGGGAATCGCGGTGGTGATGCCGCCGATCTCGTACTCGCCGAGGGCGCGCCGCAGGCGGGCGATGGCGCCGGCGCGTTCGGGGGCCCACGCCACGACCTTGGAGATCATCGAGTCGTAGTGGACGGGGACCGTGAACCCGGCCTCGACGCCGCTGTCGTCCCTAACCCCGGGGCCGGACGGGCTGCGCAGGAAGGTGATGCGGCCCGGCGCGGGGATGAAACCGGCGTCGGGGTCCTCGGCGTAGACCCGCGCCTCGATCGCGTGCCCCTGCGGGGTGAGGGCGCGCCCGCGGTCCAGGGTCAGCCGCTCGCCGCGCGCGATCCGGATCTGCCAGTGCACGAGGTCGACCCCGGTCACCATCTCGGTGACCGGATGCTCCACCTGGAGCCGCGTGTTCATCTCGAGGAAGTAGAACCGGCCGTTCTCGTCGAGGAGGAACTCGAGGGTGCCGGCGTTGACGTACCGGACGGCCGAGCACAGGGCCGCCGCGGCCTCGGCCAGCGCCGTCCGGATCGGCCCGGTGACCGCGACCGACGGCGACTCCTCGATGACCTTCTGGTGCCGCCGCTGGATCGAGCACTCGCGCTCGACGAACGGCACCACCGCGCCGTGCTCGTCGCACAGCACCTGGACCTCGATGTGACGCGCCCGCTCGAGGAGCCGCTCGAAGTAGATGGCCGACTCGCCGAAGGCGGCCCCCGCCTCGGACCGCGCGCTCTCGACCCCCGCCGCCACCCCGTCGGGGCCGGCGACGCGGCGCATCCCCCGACCGCCGCCGCCGGCCACCGCCTTGATGAACAGCGGATAGCCGACCTCGTCGGCCCGCGCGCGCAACTCGGCCTCGGACAGGGTGTCGGGCAGCGCCTCGGTGCCCGGCACCACCGGGACCCCGGCGTCGATGGCCGCCTGCCGGGCCGCCGTCTTCCCGCCCATGGTCTCGATGACGCCGGGGTGGGGTCCGATGAACACCAGCCCCGCCGCGCGGCAGGCGCGCGCGAACGCGGGGTTCTCGGCGAGGAACCCGTAGCCCGGATGCACGGCCGTCGCGCCCGTCCCGGCCGCCGCGGCCAGCACCCGCTCGATGTCGAGATAGCTCTCGGCGGCCGGGCTCGGCCCGATGGCCACCGCCTCGTCGGCGTGGCGGACGTGGGGCGCGGTCCGGTCGCACTCGGAGTACACGGCGACCGACGGAACCCCCATCTCCCGGCAGGCCCGCAGGATGCGGACGGCGATCTCGCCTCGGTTGGCGACCAGGATCTTCATCTGACGATTCGCGGCATGCGGGACCGGATGCGTCGCGAAAGACGGAGGCCGCGCGCCCCGCTGCAAGAGTCGTTCATCGAGCCGCTGCGCCTGACGCGCCGATGCGCAAGAACCATCGACCTCCGGCGATCGGTGTCACTCGGGAACCGTGTGCCGCCAGCGGCGCTGGTGCGCCTGACTCTGCGTACCCGGAGCTGCGACCGCACCCCCTGGCCGAATAGCCGAACGACGGTAGCGCAGCGCGTCGCCACCCAGCCACGCGACCAAGAGAGAGAAGGACCACCAACCCCTCGCGCGTCCCCGGATCGGCGCTCCTCAACGCCTCGGTCACTGGGGGCGCGACGCGCCCGAAAGACGCCAAGTAGAGCAACAGCCCGGCCAACGCAGCCAGTCGGACGCCGCCAATCGCCCACCTCGGCGCTGTGGCGCCGAGGCTTGGACGCCCTGCCCACAGCCGGATGATGATCCGCGCCAAGAGCCACGCGCCCCCTGCGACCCGCTTGGCGAACCACACCAACCGCGGGATGATGCTCGCGCCGACGAGCCGCGCGACCCGTGTGGCGAACTTCATGGATCCCATTCTACTCCCCTCGGTGGCGCCGCTCGCCGCAACTCGCCTCAAGGGGATGTCACGCGATGCGCTAGAATGCGATCCAGCTCCGCCCCGCAACCGAATGCACCGAGACTCCCGTTGCGATCGTCGCACGAGTGGAAGCGACCGGAGAGAGAGTTCGTCGCCCCCCACGCCCCGGCGGTCGACCGACCCGCTCGTGATCTTCCTCCTGCTCGGCCTCGGCGTGTTCGCGCTCGATCTCTGGCCGGCCCGCGGCGGGAGGGAGGGCCACGTGATCGAGGTGACCGCCGACGAGGTCGAGCGGCTCCATGTCCGCTGGACCGCGCAGTGGGGCCGCCCGCCCACCGGGCCGGAGCTGGAATCGCTGATCGCGGAGGCGGTGGACGAGGAGATCCTCTATCGCGAGGCGCAGCGGCTGGGACTCGACCGCGAGGACGCCATCGTGCGGCGGCGGCTCGCCCAGAAGCTGACGTTCATCCTGGAGGACGCGGGCGGCGCGCCTTCCGCCGACGCGGTCGACGAGTACTTCGCGCGGCACGCCGAGCGCTACCGGCGGCCGCCGCGTACCACGTTCGACCACGTGTTCCTGTCGGCCGATCGCAGGACCGACCCGGCCGGCGACGCGACCGCCCTTCTTCCCGGGATCCGCGCCGGCGGCGGCGACGACTGGCGGCGGCTCGGCGATCCCTTCATGCTGTCGCGCACCTACGCGGGCAGAACCGACGCGGAGATCGCGGGGATGTTCGGGGCCGGCTTCGAGGACGCGGTGTCCGCGCTTCCGGAGGACAGTTGGAGCGGGCCGGTCGAGTCGACGTACGGCATGCACCTCGTCCGGGTGCACGATCGGACGCGGTCCCGCGGGCCGTCGCTCGACGAGCTTCGCGATCGGGTGGTCGCCGACCTGCGCGAGGAGCGCCGGCGCGAGCGTGGCCGCGCCGCCTACCGGGCGCTGCGCGACGACTACGAGGTGCGTCTGCCGGCGGCGAACGGACAGGAGGCAGGCACCGGGCCCTGAACCACCGGGGACCCGGCCGGGCCGGGAAACCAGCGCTGCGCCGGTTTGCTGAAGGAACCGTGACGAGGGCGCGGCGAGGCGGCACGCGGCGACGCCTGGGAGCGCGGTGCCGCACGGCTCGGCAGATCGGCCCGGCCGGGCCCGATCGCGGCGCCGGTCGGCCGAGACGGGCCCCGCGAGGGCCGCGTGGCGCGTCCCGGGACGCGAAGGAGACTGTCGACATGACGGCACTACGACTGTTCACGGCCTGCTTCCTGACCCTCGTCGCCCTCGCGTGCACGCCGGCCGGCGACGGCGAGCCGCCGGCCGCGGCGCCGGAGCGCCCCGTCGTGGAATGGACCCCCCCGAGCGCGCCGGCCCAGGCCGCCGATCTCGCCTCGCGGGAGCCGTGCGCGCACCACGACCCCCTGCGGCAGGTCTTCTTCGGCGACCTCCACACCCACACCGCGTTCTCGCTCGACGCCCTCGGGCGCGGCGGCTTCCAGACCCCCGACGACGCCTACCGCTTCGCGCGCGGCGAGGAGATCGGCCTCAGCCCTGTCGACGCCGAGGGCCGGCCCACCCGCACCGCCCGACTCGAACGCCCCCTCGACTTCGCGGCGGTCACCGACCACTCCGAGTGGCTCGGCGAGGTCGCGGTGTGCACCGACCCGGCGTCCCCCGCCTGGGACACCCCCGCCTGCCGCGGCCTGCGCCCGGGCGGCGCCGCCGAGGACCGCGCGGCGTGGCAGGCGGACCGGCTGGCCGGCCGCGGCCCGACGGTCTGCGGCGAGGACGGCAGCCGGTGCCGCGACGGCCTCCTGACCGCCTGGGAAGCGACCCGCGAGGCGGCCGAGCGCCACTACGACCGATCGAGCGACTGCGCGTTCACGACGTTTCACGCGTGGGAGTACACCCGGGCGCCGGGCCGCTCCAAGGTGCACCGCAACGTCATCCTGCGCAACGAGATCGCGCCCGAGCTGCCCATCTCGTGGATAGACGCCGACCGGCCGCGCGACCTCTGGACCCGGCTCAGGGCCCGCTGCAACGACACCGGCACCGGCTGCGAGGCCCTCACCATTCCCCACAACCCCAACATCTCCAACGGCCAGATGTTCACCCTCGACTGGGGCGGCCTGCCCCTCGACGAGCAGCGGGCGCGGGCCGCGCTGCGGACCGAGATGGAGCCGCTGGTCGAGATGATGCAGGCCAAGGGCGAGTCCGAGTGCCGGCGCGGCATGTGGAACGTGGTGGGCGGCGAGGACGAGCTGTGCGACTTCGAGAAGGTGCGCTACGTCGACGGCGAGCGCCCCCCCGACTGCGAGGACGGCACCGGGGAGGGCGGGCTGCGCGGCGAGGGCTGCCAGTCGCGGCTCGACTTCGTGCGCTACGCCCTCATCGAGGGCATCGCCCGGGAGGAGCGGATCGGCGTCAACCCGATACAGCTCGGGCTGATCGGCAGCACCGACGGCCACAACGGCCTGCCCGGCGACACCGACGAGTTCGACTACCAGGGCCACAACTCGAACGTCGACTCGGACCTCGAGCGGCGGCTCACCACCGACGCCTACGCCCCGCACCCGCTACGGAACCCCGGCGGGCTGGTCGGCGTCTGGGCCGAGGAGAACTCGCGCGACTCGCTGTTCGACGCGATGCAGCGGAAGGAGACGTTCGGCACCAGCGGCGTGCGCATCCAGGCGCGGCTCTTCGGCGGCTGGGACCTGCCGGACCTGTGCGCGAGCAGCGACATGATCGCCGAGGCGTACGAGGCGGGGGTGCCGATGGGCAGCGTGCTGCCCGACCGCGATGGGGCGGAGGCGCCCTCGTTCTTCGTGACCGCCCTCGCCGATCCGGGCACCGACGCCTATCCCGGGACCCCCTTGCAGCGCATCCAGGTCATCAAGGGCTGGGTCGGCGACGACGGCCTGTTCCACGAGGCGATCCACGACGTGGCCGGCGACGCCGACAACGGGGCCGACGTGTCGCGGAACACCTGCGAGCGGAGCGGGACCGGCGCGGCGTCTCTGTGCGCCGTCTGGACCGATCCCCAATTCGACCCGACGCGCCCCGCCGTCTACTACGCGAGAGTGCTCGAGAACCCGAGCTGCCGCTGGAACGCGCTGCAGTGCGCGGCCCTGCCGGAGGACGAGCGTCCCGCCGCGTGCGGGGACGCCGAGCTGCCGTGGCGGATCCAGGAGCGCGCGTGGACCTCGCCCGTCTGGTACCGGACCGGCGCCTCGGCGCCGCGGTAAGGGTGGACAGTGATCGACATCAGGGTTGCCAACTGCGTCCAGATGCAGCCCGTTTCCACAGGTTCCTGCACTTGGCACGTGGCAAGGTAATTCCCGTCACGGCCCCAACGGTCATCGAGGTCCTCGACGCCGCGCGCGAGGAGCTGCCGGACGGCAGCACGCTCTGGTGCGTCCGGTCGCTGCGCGCGGGGAGCCGAGCCGTCGCCGGTCTCCGGAACCGGTCGAATCTCTGCCGCCATCGTCGCGTCCGGCACCCGGAACTCTGCTTTCACCCCATGCCACCCTACCGGTGTAGGATGGTACATGCTCCCTTCGCAGTCCGCTTCGTCCGCCAAGGCACCCGAGCTCACCGCGGCCGAGCCCGCGCCGGAGTTCCCCGGCTGCCGCGCCGTGCGCATCACCCGTGACGCCATCGCCGACTTCGATGGGCGCATCGAGTACTGGGACGGCGACACCGAGACGGCGTGGATGGTGCGCGAGCCGACCACCGTCTACCACGAGGGTCCCGGCCAGCGGCTGGCCCACCTGGCGGAGCTGATCGCCGCGGGGCGGGGGTCGCCCATCACGACCCTCGGCACCGCGGACCTGCTGGTGCGCAACGCCCGCGGCGAGCGGCAGCGCATTCTGCAGGCCGACCAGATCGTCTACCTGCGCCCCGCCGAGACGGAGCCTCGCGGCGCCGCCGTCGAGGTCGGCACGGACCACCTGCCCGACGTCGTGCTCGAGGTCGACTACTCGACGGACGTGCGGCGCGGAAAGCTGGGCCTGTACGAAGCGTGGGGCTTCCCCGAGGTGTGGGTCGAGGTGCCGGAGG
The DNA here is from genome assembly GCA_965261285.1 of Vicinamibacterales bacterium. GTDB lineage: Bacteria > Acidobacteriota > Vicinamibacteria > Vicinamibacterales > UBA8438 > JAJEEA01. The sequence continues at coordinate 3,864,858 of OZ253457.1, forward strand.
CCGAGTCTCGGAGCCGATCGCCGCGCCGTCCGTCCGCCCTGACCATCCACCGGCTCGGCCCCGACGGCTACCGCCCGGCGACCGCGAGCGCCGCGTTCCCGGGCTGGACGGCGGCGGAGATCCACGCCGCCCTGAACGAGCCCCGGCTGTCCGAGGCGACGAGCGCGGTGCTGACCCGCGTCGGACGCGCCCTCGGCGACGCCGAGGGCACCGTCCCCGACGATCACCCGTGGCTGCGGGAGCAGCGGCGAGAGGCGGCGCTGGACGCCGCACGGAACGCCGCGGCGGAAGCAACTCGGGACGCGGTCGCGCAGGTCCTTCGCGCCCGGGGGATTGCCGTCTCGAAGAACCTCGTCGACGAGGTTGCGGCCGCGCCGCAGAGCGAACTCATCGACGCCGCACTCGCGTGCCGCGACGGCGCGGACTTCCTCGCCCGCGTCAGGCAACGACGCGATCGGCCCGGGACTTGACGACCTTCCGGGCCGGAATGCGCCGACCGCCCCGAAGACGGTGTCGGAAACCAAGGACAGCGATCGGATATGACCTTGCCAACTACGTTCAGAACCGTCCCGCGTGCCTGCGGTGCCTGTGCGCGGCACGTGGCAAGGTAATTCCCACCGTCCCAAGGGTAACCCGCGTCACCCGGGCGCATCTCGCGTTCTGCTGTTTCGCGCGCCCGGCCTGTGGCCAGGGTGGTTTCCACCGTCCTCAAGGTCCGGCGGCCTCCCCCACCGGCTCGAGCCGCAGCAGCGCCGCCTCGTCCTCGTCGGTCAGCACGTACAGCAGGCCGTCCGGCCCCTGGCGCACGTCGCGAATGCGCTGCCTGAGCTCGGCCAGCAGCCACTCCCGGGCCAGCTCCTCGCCCACCTCGTTGAAGACGATGCGCTCGAGGTGCCCCGTCCCGCGGATGCGGCCGGTCATCATCGCCCCGACGAACAGGTCCCCCTGCCACTCGGGGAACCGGTCGCCGGTGTAGAAGGTCAGGCCGCCGGGGGCGATGGACGGCGACCAGAAGACGAGCGGCTCCTCCATGCCCGGCGCCCAGAACCGGGCCGACACCCGCTCGCCGTCGTACTGCCGCCCGTAGGACACGATGGGCCACCCGTAGTTCTTCCCCGCCTCGATGACGTTCACCTCGTCCCCGCCCTGCACCGCGTGCTCGGTCGTCAGCGGGGCGAACGTCTCCGGATGCAGGGTCAGCCCCTGGTGGTTCCGGTGCCCGAGCGAGAAGATCTCCGGCAGGTAGCCCTCCCGGCCGACGAACGGGTTGTCGTCGGGCACCGAGCCGTCGGCGTTCAGCCGCAGCACCTTGCCGGCGTGGCTGCCCGGGTCCTGGGCGCGCGACTCGGCGGGGTCGGTGCGGAAGGCGCCGCCGACGGTCAGGTACAGCGAGCCGTCGGGCGCGAACCCCATGCGGGCCCCCGCCGTGGACCCCCCGAACGGCTCGGCGACGAACACGTCCTCGACGTCGCGCAGGGCCATGCCGTCGAGCCGCCCCCGGACGAGGGCGACGGTGGCGGCCCGCTCCCCGTCGGCTGAACGGGCCCCGGGATCGTCGTCGGGCAACGGCCGGGTGTAGGTGAGGTAGACGAGCCGGTTCTCGTCGAAGTCCGGATGCAGCGCCACGTCCATCAGGCCGGCGAGGCCGCCGGTGAACACCGCCGGCACCCCGGCGACGGGCTCGGGATCGAGCACCCCGTCGCGGACCATCCGGAGCGTCCCGAGATCGCGCTCGGTGACGAGGATGCCCCCGTCGGGCAGGAACGCCATCCCCCAGGGACGCGACAGCCCCTTCGTCACCACGACCACCCGGACCTCCGCGATGGCATGGGTGTTGATGACGAACGGCTCGTCGGGCACCGTGACGCGGGGGAGGCCGGGAGGCTCGAGCTCGGCCCGTTCCTCCTGCGCGGCGGCGAGCGGCGGGACCAGAAACAGGACGCCGGTCAGCGCGAACCGGGAGGCGATACGACGGTACGCCGCAGGGTTGCTGCCCATGTTGTGACCTCCGGATGACGGGTTGCGCTTGCGAAGCTGGAACTCGGCCCGCCGTCGCTACACGCGGCGGAGGGTCTTCATGTCGATGTACCTCACGGGGACCAACCGATGGCCGAGCGTGTCGACGGCGGCCTGCGCCTGCTCCAGAATGACGTAGCCCAGCAGTGGTTCGTAGCCTCCGCCGTCATTCGGTTCCATGTTCAGGAACACCACCTCGTTCCAGACCGGGCGAAAGCCCTCGATGCGGACCTCCACCGGCCCGCACGCCTCGCCGCGAATGACCTCCTGGCTCGCGGTCTGGAGCTCGACCGGCTCGGAACGTGCGAAGCGACCGAGCCGTTCTCTCCACGCCGAGGGAAGGACGAGGGCGCCTGCACCCGTGTCGACGAGCATGCCACAACGGATGGACTTGCCCTCGTCGACGGGATTCGTGACTGACGTCTGTACTACGATGCGGCCCATTCGGAAGCCTCGAGTCCAAGCCCCTCCTGCCATTATACGGACCGTCCCACCCGCCGCGGGCCGCCTCCAGTCTCGTCCGCTGGCGCCGCCCGCGAGCTGAAGTCGATCGGCTTCCGGAGCTCGGTGGCCCCGGCGCAGGCAACCTCGCTCCCGTGCTACAGCGGGATGTTGCCGTGCTTCTTGGGCGGGTTGCGGTCGCGCTTGCCGTCGAGGCTGCGGAGGGCGGCGATGAGCTTGGGCCGGGTGGCGCGCGGGGGGATGACCTCGTCGATGTAGCCGCGGCCGGCCGCGACGAAGGGGTTGGCGAGCTTCTCGCGAAACTCGGCGATCTTCTCGGCCCGCAGCGCCTCGGGGTCGTCGGCCGCCTCGAGCTCGCGCCGAAAGAGGATGTTGACCGCCCCCTCCGGCCCCATGACCGCGATCTCGGCGGTGGGCCACGCGAAGTTGGCGTCGGTGCGGATGTGCTTGCTGGCCATGACGCAGTAGGCGCCGCCGTAGGCCTTGCGGGTGATGACCGTCACCTTGGGCACCGTCGCCTCGGCGAACGCGAACAGCAGCTTGGCCCCGTGGCGGATGATGCCCCCGAACTCCTGCTGCGTGCCGGGCAGGAAGCCGGGCACGTCCTCGAACGTCACCAGGGGGATGTTGAACGCGTCGCAGAAGCGGACGAAGCGCGCGCCCTTGACGGAGGCGTCGATGTCGAGAACGCCCGCGAGATGGGCGGGCTGGTTGGCGACCACCCCCACCGACTGGCCGCCGAGGCGCGCGAAGCCGACGAGGATGTTCTTCGCGTAGTGCTCCTGCACCTCGAGAAGCTCGCCGTCGTCGACCACCGCGCGAATCACCCCCCGCATGTCGTAGGGCTGGTTGGGCTGCGCGGGGACGAGGTCGTCGAGGGCGGGGTCCTCGCGGTCGATCGGGTCGGTGTCCGCGCCCCGGGGGGCGTCGTCGAGGTTGTTCCCGGGCATGTAGCCGAGGAGGTCGCGAATCAGCGCGAGGCACGCCTCGTCGTCGGGCACCACGAAGTGCGCGACGCCGCTCCTGGCGTTGTGGGTCATCGCGCCGCCGAGCTCCTCCTTCGTCACCTCCTCGAGGGTCACGGTGCGGATGACCTCGGGCCCGGTGATGAACATGTAGCTGGTCTTGTCGACCATCACCGTGAAGTCGGTGATGGCCGGCGAGTAGACGGCGCCCCCCGCGCACGGCCCCATGATGGCGGATATCTGCGGCACCACCCCCGACGCGAGGGTGTTGCGCAGGAAGATGTCGGCGTAGCCGCCCAGCGACAGCACGCCTTCCTGGATGCGCGCCCCGCCCGAGTCGTTCAGGCCGACGACGGGCGCGCCCGACTCCATCGCCATGTCCATGATCTTGACGATCTTGGCCGCGTTGGTCTCGGACAGCGAGCCCCCGAACACCGTGAAGTCCTGGGCGAAGGCGTAGACCAGCCGCCCCTCGACCCGCCCGCGCCCAGTGACGACGCCGTCGCCGGGCACGACCTGGTCTTCCATGCCGAAGTCGCGGCAGCGGTGGGTGACGAGCTTGTCCACCTCCTGGAAGGTGCCGGGGTCGAAGAAGCGGTCGATGCGCTCGCGCGCGGTGAGCTTGCCGGCCGCGTGCTGGCGGGCGAGGCGCGCCTCGCCGCCGCCCTCGTGGGCGCGGCGCTCGTAGTCCTCGAGCAGCTTGTGCTTGTCCATCGGTTCGATGCGGCAGCGGGTACGATGGGCCGGGCCAGGCACAGCGACCGCTACCGGTCCGTCAACTGCATGCAGACACAGCCCGTTTCTGCGATTCCCGTCGCTTGGCGCGTGACAGGGCGTTTCCCTGACCGTCTCAACCGACGGGCTGGCGGGCCTTGGCCCAGTCCGCGAGGAAACGCTCCAGGCCGATGTCGGTCAGGGGATGGTTGAACAAGGCGTCGATGACCTTCGGGGGGCAGGTGCAGACGTCCGCTCCGAGGCGCGCCGCCTCGACGATGTGCATGGGCCCCCGGGTGCTCGCCACGAGCACCTCGGTCGACAGGGGGAAGTTCTGGAAGATGTCGACGATCTGGGTGATGAGGTCCATGCCGGGGGTGGCGATGTCGTCGAGCCGCCCGACGAACGGGCTCACGAACGTGGCCCCGACCTTGGCCGCGAGCAGGGCCTGGGCGGCCGAGAAGATCAGGGTGACGTTGACGCGGATGCCGTCTTCCGTCAGCTCGCGGCAGGCCTGCACCCCCGGCTTCCCGAACGGCACCTTGACGACGATGTGGGGGTCGATGGCGGCGAGCTCGCGGCCCTCGCGGACCATGCCCGCCACGTCGGTCGCCACCACCTCGGCGCTGACCGGGCCGCCGACCACGTCGCAGATGCGCTTGAGGACGGCGCGCGGGTCGGTCGCGGCCTTCGCGAGCAGCGACGGATTGGTGGTCACGCCGTCGATGATGCCGAGCGGGACGAGAGCCTCGAGCTCCTCGACGTTCGCGGTGTCTGCAAACAGCTTCATGCCAGCCTCGAATCGATGATCGCGGGTCCGGGGCGCCGGCTCCCGCCGGAATCACGAAGACGCTTCGGGGTCCGGACCGCCGGCCACGACGTCGTTCTCGAGCTCGCCCACGCCCTCGATCGCGATGACGACGCGGTCTCCCGGCGCGAGCGGCCCGACCCCGGGGGGTGTCCCCGTGGACAGCACGTCGCCCGGCAGCAGCGTCATGACCGCGGTGACGAACTCGACGAGCCGACGCAACGGGAAGATCAGCTCGCGGGTGCTCGAGTGCTGCCGCCGCTCGCCGTTGACCCGGGTCTCGATGCCCAGCGCCCGATCCAGGTCCGCGGGGGCGATGCACGGCCCCACCGGGGCGAACGTGTCGAAGCCCTTGGCGCGGGTGTACTGCACGTCGCGGCGCTGGAGGTCGCGGTCGGTCACGTCGTTGACGCAGGTGAACCCGGCCACGACCTCGTGCGCGCGGTCCGCGGGCACGTCGCGGGCGGTGCGCCCGATGACGAGGCCCAGCTCGGCCTCGTAGTCCACGCGCCCCGCCCCCGGCGGCAGGACGATCGACGCGCCGGGTCCGATCACCGCGGTGGAGGGCTTCAGGAAGATCAGCGGCTCGTCTGGCAACGCCTTGTTCATCTCCGCCGCGTGGTCCCGGTAGTTCAAGCCCACCGCGACGATCTTGGACGGCGCGACGGGGGCGAGGATGCGCGGCGCCGCCGCGTCCAGACGCGCACCGACGGCCGAGGCGCCGAAGGGATCGCCCTCCAGCTCGTGCCACGCGCCGTCCTGCCGAACGGCGTGGAGCACCCGTCCGTCCTGCTCTACTCGATAAATCGGCTCCATGGGGAAACCCGGTCCAGTCCGCCAAATCGCCGCACGGCGCAGACGGCTCGCCCGCCCAGCGCCGCCTCCGGCTCCGCCGGGCGCCCAACCAACCCGCCAGCCGTCCGCCACGTTCCACGGCGCGGACGGCTCGCCCGCCCAGCGTCGCCTTCGGCTCCACCGGGCGCCCAACCAACCCGCCAGCGGTCCGCCACGTTCCACGGCGCGGACGGCTACCGCGCCGCCGCCTCGACGCGCTCGGACGGCTCGCTCAGATTGGGCGTGGCCGCGTCGTCGACCGCGCGCACGGCGTAGACGTGACGCACGCCCGGCTCCGCGCCGACGTCGCGGTAGGTGTTGTCGACCAGCGGCGCGTCCGTCAGCGGTTGCAGTGTCTCATCCCCCGGCAGGCCGCGCAACACCACGTAGCCCGCCAGGTCATCCTCGTCGTTCGGCCGCCACAGCAGGCTCACCTCTCCCGCGCTCCCGACCGCGGTCAACGCCTCGGGAGCGGCGGGCGGGAAGGTGTCGACGAACGTGACGCAGGTGACCGGCGACAGCCGGCTGCGCACCTGGAACCCCGCGACCACGTCGAGGGTGCGCACCGCGTAGCATCGCTCCGCCCCGTACTCGCCCCGCGGCTCGGTGTATGCGGGCTCGGCGAGCGGGGTATCGCTGAGCCGCACCGGGGCGGCCGCGGAACCATCGCCATCCGACCCGGACACCGCGAACAGCTCGTAGGTCGACGCCGGCGGCCACTCGACGATCGGTCGGGACTCCAGCCGGGTCAGCGGGGCGGCCGGCTCTTCCACGTCGTCCGCCGGCGCGTCGCCGTCACCGCCCGCCTCTGCCGCCCCGGTCTCCCCGGGGACGTCGCCGCCGGCGTCCGACCCCGCCTCGTCAGGCGCGGCCACCTCGTCAGGCGCGGCCACCTCGTCAGGCGCGGCCACCTCGTCAGGCGCGGCCGCCTCGTCAGGCGCGGCCGCCTCGCCGGACGCGGCGACCTCGTCCTCTGCCTGTGCTTCATCGAACGCCGGCGCCTCGTCGGAGGGCGCCTCGGGAGATCCCGCCGCGCCGGCCGGCCCTTCCGCCCCCGCGGCCTCGCCTTCGGCCGGCTCGTCGACCCCTTCGGCCTCCACCGCGTCTTCGCCGTCCCCGGCGGGCTCGTCCGTCACCGGGCCCTGAACCGTCTCCCGGACCCCGGGAGGCAGCTCCCAGGCGACGTCGACGGTGGCCTCCGTGTAGACCACCTCGGGCGCGGGCGGCGGCTCCGGCGGCCGGACGCCCAGGGGCACCACGATGCGCTCCCCGCCCTCCGACTCGTCACCGCCCTCGGAGACCTGCACCACGAGGTACTCGCGCTGCAGCGGACCCGGCAGGGGCGGCGTCATCAACGGCACCATGACCGGCCGCTCCGGCTCGTCCGCGCCGTCCTCCTCCTCTGCCTCCCGCGCTTCCGCCTCCAGCTCGAGCCGACGCTCGCGTTCCTCCTCCCAGGGGTCGACCGGCGTCTCGATCTCGGCCGTCAGGGCCTCGGTGAGCAGCACCGGGTCGCCTTGCCGTAGCGCCTCGTCCCCCGCGTCCGCCTCGGCCGGAGGCGTCTCGGCGGCCGCCGTCTCCGCCGGAGCCTCGTCGCCCTCCCGCCCACCGTCCGACCCGGCCTCCTCGGGATCCGGGGGCGGGGCGACCTCGAGAGAGGCGACGAGGGTCGCCGCCTCCATGAACTCCTCGAGCTCGAGGGTCCGCTCGGGAGGCAGGCGGGGCCGGGTGGTCATCGCGTAGACGTCGACCCGGTCGAGCGACGCCGGCTCCGAGCGGTCCTCGTTGGTGGTGGGCAGGGTGAAGCCGATGGAGACCTCGTCGCCGAGGCGCTGCACCGCGAGCTCGGTCACCGCCGCCGGCACCAGCACGATCGGCGCCTGCGGCGGCCCTTTCATGCCGCACCCCCAGAGGGGCGCGGCGGCGAGAAGCGCCCCGATCGCCAAGACGTTCCGGCGCCCGAGCACGGTCACAGGATATATCGGGAGAGGTCCTCGTTCCCGACGACGTCGGCGAGCATCCGGTCGACGTAGGCGGCGTCGATGACGACGCTCTTCTCGTCGAGGTCCGGCGCGTTGAACGAGACGTCGTCGAGGAGCTTCTCCATGATGGTGTGGAGACGCCGCGCCCCGATGTTCTCCGAGCGCTCGTTGACCTGCGTCGCGAACTCCGCCACCCGGTCGACGGCGTCGGGCCGGAACGTCAGCTCGACCCCCTCGGTCGCGAGCAGGGCCGTGTACTGCTTGACGAGCGAGCCGCGCGGCTCGGTGAGGATGCGCACGAAGTCGGCCGTCTCGAGGGCCTCGAGCTCGACCCGGATCGGGAACCGCCCCTGCAGCTCGGGAATCAGGTCGGACGGCTTGGCGACGTGGAACGCCCCCGCCGCGACGAACAGGATGTGATCGGTGCGCACCATCCCGTGCTTGGTGTTCACGGTGGTGCCCTCGACGATGGGCAGGATGTCGCGCTGCACGCCCTCGCGGCTGACGTCGGGCCCGTGCCCGCCCTCGCGGCCCGTCACCTTGTCGATCTCGTCGATGAAGATGATGCCCGCCTCCTCGACCCGGTTGACCGCGGCCGACCGCACGCTGTCGGTGTCGACGAGCTTCTGCTCCTCCTCCACCACCAGGTGGTCGAGGGCCTCCGGCACCTTGACCCGCCGCTTCCGGCCCCGTCCCTGGAACAGGGTGGGCAGCATGTCCTTGATGTTGATGTCGATCTCCTCGATCGACGAACCGGAGATGACCTCGAAGGAGGGAAAGCTCTTCTGCTGGACGTCCACCTCGACCTCGCGCTCGTCGAGGCGCCCCTCGGCGAGCTGGGCCCGCAGCCGGGCGCGGGTCCGCTCGTGCTGCTCGCGGGCCGGTCCCGGGTCGTTCTCCTGCACCTGCTTCGGCAGCGGGGGCAGCAGGAGATCGAGCAGCCGCGCCTCGGCGTTCTGCCGGGCCTTGGCCCGCACACCCTCCACCCGCTCCTCGCGCACCATGTCCACGGCCAGCTCGACGAGGTCGCGCACCATCGACTCGACGTCGCGGCCGACGTAGCCGACCTCGGTGAACTTGGACGCCTCGACCTTGATGAAGGGGGACTGCGCGAGCCGGGCGAGGCGGCGGGCGATCTCGGTCTTTCCGACCCCGGTCGGCCCGATCATCAGGATGTTCTTCGGCGCCACCTCCTCGGCCAGCTCCGGGGGCAGCTTCTGGCGCCGCATCCGGTTGCGCAGGGCCACCGCGACGGCCCGCTTCGCCTGGGCCTGGGAGATGACGTACTTGTCGAGCTCGGCGACGATCTCGCGGGGGGTCAGGGTGTCGACCGACGGCCCGACCGGCGCTTCCGCCTCGAGCGGCGCCGGGGACGCCAGCGATTCGGGGAGATAGATGGGCATGTGGACCAGGACCGGGCCGCGCTGTCGTGAACCCGGCGCATCGGCCGGGGAGCAGGGCCGCCGCGGCCGGCCGCGACGCCGCACGGCCACCCCGACCGCGAAAACGACTGATCTGGCAGGTCGGGGCTCGGGTGTTCGCTACATCTCTTCGATCGTGACACTCGCGTTCGTGTAAATGCAAATGGACGCGGTGATCGCCATCGCGTGCTCGACGATCTGCCTCGCCCCGAGGTCGCCGTGCAGGGCCAGCGCCTTCGCGGCGGCGAGGGCATAGGCCCCGCCCGACCCGATCGCGACGATGCCGTCGTCCGGCTCGATCAGGTCGCCGTTTCCCGACAGCAGGAACGTCGAGTCGGCGTCGAGCACGATCAGCATCGCCTCGAGGCGGCGCAGCAGGCGGTCGGTGCGCCAGTCCTTGGCGAGCTCCACCGCCGACCGCTCGAGGTTGCCGCGGTACTGCTCGAGCTTCGACTCGAACCGCGAGAAGAGGGCGAACGAGTCGGCGGCCGAGCCGGCGAACCCGGCGAGAATCCGATCGTTGTAGAGGCGGCGGATCTTGCGGGCGCGCTGCTTGACGACGGTCTCGCCGAACGTCACCTGCCCGTCGCCGCCCATCACCGTCTGTCCCCGGTGCCGTACGGCCAGGATGGTCGTGCTCCGCGTAGTGGACATCCTCCCAGCGTATCCGCTGCCGGACGCCCCCCGCAACCCGGCCGCCGTCGCCTTCGGCTCCGCGGGGCGCCCGACCGACCTCCAGGCGTCCGGCGCCCTTCTACGGTACGGCCTCCGGGACGGCCAGGGCTTCCTGCCGGTTCGGCGGCGCATCCTGCCGTCGCCGCCCGGTGGAGAGAAACCTCGAGCTCCCGGAGAAGCGTTCGGCCGGGGGAGGCTCCGCGGGCTCGCGCCGCTCGCCCCCTTGCACGTCGCGCCTCAAAGTCCCGGGGAAGCGTTCCGCCGGGTGAGGAGGTAGATGGGAATCCCCGCCGCGATGAGGAGGACGCCGGCCAGCGAGGGCCCCGGATTGATGCGGATCGCGTTGACGACGAGGGCGGCGCTCACCACCACGAAGACGAGGGGGGCGGCCGGATAGCCCCAGGCGCGGAACGGCCGGTGCGCGTCGGGCTCGCGGCGGCGCAGCACGAAGAGCGCGCCCACCGCCACCCCCGCGAACAGCACGACGGCGAACGCGGTGTAGTCGACGAGCTGCCGGAACGTGCCGCTGAGCACGAGCAGGCCCGACCACACGCTCTGGGCCGCGATCGCCACCGCCGGCGTGCGGAACCGGGGGTGCACGGCGGCGGCGGAGGCGAAGAACTGCCGGTCCCGGGCCATCGCGTAGTACACGCGCGGACCGGCGAACACCATCGCGCTGAGGCTGGCCGCGATCATCACCGCCGACGCGACGGCGACCGGGGCCGCCGCGGCGGGGCCGAACAGGCGCTCGGCGACCCCGTCGGCCATGTGGCCGGCGGCGCCGAACTCGGTGACGGGCAGGGCGTAGACGTAGAGCAGGTTGAGCAGCACGTAGAGCACCACGACGGCGGCCGTCCCCAGCCCCAGGGCCAGCGGCACGTTGCGGCCCGGGTCGCGGATCTCCTCGGCCAGGTAGGCCGCGGCGTTCCACCCCGAGTAGGCGAACATGACCGGCAGCAGGGCGAGCAGCCAGCCGGCACCCGTCACCGCCTCGCCGGTCTCCGCGAAGTTCGCGCCCGAGCCCTCGCCGAGGGCGAAGCCCAAGGCCACGAACGCCGCGAGCAGCGCCACCTTCATCACCGCCAGCAGGTTCTGGACGACGTGGCCGGGCCCCAGCCCGACGAGGTGGACCGCGGTCAGGACGCCGATGACCGCCAGGGCCACGAGAGCCTGGGGCGAGACGGTGAGGTCGACCACGCCGAGGGGCAGGACGGCCCACGGCTCGGTGTCGCCGGCCGCGGGCAGAAGGCGGCCGAGATAGCCGGCGAAGCCGACCGCGCCCACCGCGATGGCCCCGCTGAAGCCGGCCACGAACGAGGTCCAGCCGGTGAGGAAGGCGGGCAGCGGGCCGAACGCCTCGCGCAGGTAGACGTACTCGCCGCCGGCGCGCGGGCGCAGGGCGGCGAGCTCGGCGTAGGCCATCGCCCCCGCGAACGCGAGGGCGCCCCCGGCCGCCCACGCCCCGATCATCCACCACGGGTGCGGCGTCAGGCCGGCGATGACGGCGGGGAGAAGGAAGATGCCGCTGCCGATGACGTTGGAGACGACGACGGCGGCGCCGTCGAGGGGGCCGAGACGGCGGTCGAGACCGGACATGGCGGTGGCTCGAGACGCGATCGGACCCGCCGGCCCCGGCCGTCGCGAATCGGACTGGAACCCGGCGTCAGCGGGTCAGGAGCTGGCGCTCGACGGCGACCGTGTCCAGGAACACCCACTGGTCGCCGCGGTGCTTGACGAAGAGCTCCATCGTGACGTCGACGAAGTCTCGATGGCCGAGCATCTCCGCGCGCGACTGCTCCCCGGTGTAGCCGCGCCCGGATTCGAGCCGCAGGATCTCGGTGGTCTGGCCGGCTTCGAGACCCTCGGTGCCCACGGCGCGCACGAACGCGTTCCCCCACTCCTCCGTCTCGTTCATGCGCTTGAACACCGCGTTGAGCTGAAGGTACTGCACGGTGTCGGGCGTCAGGTTCTCGAGGCGGAACGAGACCGTGGGCACGAGCTTGTTCCGGCCCAGCGGGTCGAGGCCGGCGTCGAACCAGCCGCTGGACACCTGGGTGACCTGCAGGGCCGTGGGCACGTCGATCGACGGGCCGCACCCCATCGACAGCACGAGCGCGATACAGGCGCCGAGCCACGCCCGGCGCATCGTCGCGCGACGCCTCGGTTCAGCGGTCATGCGAAGATTGTAGATCATGTTCTCGCGCGGGCTCCGGCCCGACGCCCTCACCGGCGTTCCGAGACCTGACGCACGTACTCCAGCAGCTCCTGACGGGCCGACGCATCGTCGCGAATCAGCTCGCGAAGCTGCTGCAGCAACGCCTCGTCACCCGTCAGCGGGTCCGGGTCGGCCCCGACCCCGGGGCCGGGGACGGGCATCGCCCCGCCGCCGGTCCGCATGCCGGCCGGCGTCCCCCGCAGGGTCGGTCCCGCCGGCGCCTCCGCCGCCGACGGCCGCGCCGCATCGGGCCCGGGCGGCTGTCCGGTCGACCCGGCCGGCGCCCCGCTCTCGCCGTCGCTCCAGCCGATGCGCAGTACCCGCTCGCCGATCGGCAGGTTGATCTCGGGCCGCAGGAGCAACCCCGCCGCGGCCACCGCCAGCACCGCCGCCGCGGCCAGGGCCAGCGTCGACCGCCAGTGGGCGCGGGCCCGGGCGGGCCGGCCCGCAGCGGCCACCATGCGGAACCCGAGGTCGGCGTCGGGAGGCTCCCAGGCCCCGATGGTCCGACGGAGGTCCGTCATCGACCGGACCTCGTCGGCGCAGCGTGCGCAGGACCGAAGGTGCGCGTCGACGCGGCGCCGCGCGTCGGCATCGGACTCCCCGTAGAGGTAGTCGATCAACGCGTCCTTCTCGATGCAACTGCTCTTCTCGCTCATCGTTCTCGCGACTCTCCGTTGACATCCGCGGCCAACCGGGGGCCGGCCGCCGCCGCCCCGCGGCCCACCAGATCGGCCGCGCCGTGAACGCCGCCCCGCTCCAGGTGCCTCCGCAGGACCCCGAGCCCCTGGTAGAGGCGGGTCTTGACGGTGCTCAACGGGCACCCCTGCAGATCGGCGATTTCCCGGAAGGTGAGGCCATGGTACTCCTTGAGCACGATGGTGATGCGCTGATCGTCGGACAGGGCCGACATCGCCTCCGTGATGACGCGCCGCATGTCCCGGCGCAGCGCGTGGTCCTCGGCCGTCTCGGGCGGCGCCGCGCCGGGCGACCGGGCCGGCTCCGCCTCCTCGTCGAGCGGCGCGAGGCTGGCCGAGCGCCGTTCCCGGCGCATCCAGTCGCGGCAGAGGTTCAGGGCGATCCGGTACAGCCACGACGAGAACTTCGACTGCCCCTTGAACCCCTTGATGCTGCGGAATGCGCGGAGGAAGGTCTCCTGGCAGACGTCGCGGGCGTCCTCCTCCCGGCCGAGGACGCGGAACGCCAGCGCGAAGATCGACCGTTCCCAGCGGAGGATCAACTGGTTGAAGCTCTCGGGGTCGCCGGCCGTCGCCAGCGCGACCAGCTCCTCGTCGGTTCTCTGCATGCCCACCGCGGCCGCCCGCGTCGCGCTCATCGTGTCGCACTCGTTGTGACGTGTCGGTTCCGCCTCGGGTTCCGGCCGGTGCTCCCGTCCCGCCGGCGCCCGGGGCGGCGCGCTCCGTCCGCCGCCGCGTCCGCCCGGCGCGGACCCCATGCCGGCGGCATCACCCGCCGCCGGCGGCGTGGTCGACAAGCCCGTCGACATGGCCCCGGTATCCGCCCCCGGCGCGGAAGACTCGAACCATCAGACGCCGCCGGGCTCGACATGCCGGCGGCATCACCCGCCGCCGACGAGGTGGTCGACAAGCCCGTCTGCCACGCCCTCGGCACCCGCCGCCCGGGGAGCAGGACTCGAACCATTAGACGCCGGCCGGCTCGAAACGGCCTGCGGCACGGACCGCGGAGGCGGCCCCGCCCCCGAACGCCCGGGCCGAAGCCCGCGACCGGCGCCGCGGCCCTCGCGCATCGCCGGCGGGGGCGGTGCGGTATCATTTTCCCGGGATCCCTCGCGGGCGCCGGCCGCAACCCGAACATCCACCACCAGACCCTCTCCTGACCGAAGAAGACCTCGATGCTCCAACTGTCGTCGCTGACCAAGGGGTTCGGCGGCCGCACCCTGTTCGACCGGGTCACGTGGCAGGTCTCGGCCGGCGACCGCGTCGGCCTGTGCGGCCCCAACGGCTCCGGCAAGACGACGCTGCTGCGGATGCTCGCGGGCCTCGACGAGGCGGACACCGGGCAGATCACCAAGCGCAGCGGGCTGACCATCGGCTATCTCCCGCAGGACGGCCTCGGCCACTCGGGACGCTCGCTCGTCGACGAGGCGCGCACCGCGTTCCAGCCGCTGCTCGACGTCCAGCGCACCATGGAGGAGCTCGAGCACCAGCTCGCCGACTCGCGGTTCTCGCGCGAGGAGCACGACGCCATCCTCGAGCGCTACAGCGAGCTGCAGCACCGCTTCCGCGACGAGGACGGCTACACCATCGACCTCAGGGTCGCGGGGGTGCTGAACGGGCTCGGGTTCTCACCGAACGACTTCGACAAGCCCGCCGAGACCTTCTCCGGGGGCTGGCAGATGCGCATCGCCCTCGCCAAGCTGATCCTCCGCCGGCCCCACGTGCTGCTGCTCGACGAGCCCACGAACCACCTCGACCTCGAGGCCCGCAACTGGCTCGAGGACTACCTCGCCGACTATCCCCACGCCCTCGTGCTCGTGTCCCACGACCGTTACTTCCTCGACCGGGTGGTCACCCGCATCGTCGAGATCGACCGGCGCGGCCTGACGCCCTACGTCGGCACCTACTCGGAGTACCTCGTCGAGCGCGACGCGCGGGTCGCGGCCCTGCGCGAGCAGAAGAAGCGGCAGGACGAGGAGATCGCGCGCATCCGGCACTTCATCGACAAGTTCCGCTACAAGGCGACGAAGGCCGCGCAGGTCCAGAGCCGGGTCAAGATGCTCGAGAAGATGACCCCCATCGAGGTGCCGCCGGAGCGCAAGCGGGTGCACTTCTCGTTCCCCGAGTGCCGGAAGAGCGGGCGCGTGGCCCTCGAGCTGCAGGGGGTCCGCAAGGCCTACGGCCCGACGGTGGTCCTCGACGACGTCGACGTGCACGTGGTGCGGGGCGACCGCATCGCGATCGTGGGCCCGAACGGCGCCGGCAAGTCGACCCTGATGCGCATGCTCTCCGGGGCCGAGCCTCCCGACCGGGGGTCGCGGGTCGAGGGCCACAACCTCGTGGCGCAGTACTTCGCCCAGGACGAGGCCACCCGGCTCGATCCGGGCCTGACCGTCTACGACACCCTCGGCGCCGCCTCGTCGGTCGACATGCTCCCCGCCATCCGCAACATCCTCGGCGGGTTCCTGTTCTCGGGCGACGACGTGACCAAGCCCGTGCGGGTGCTCTCGGGCGGCGAGCGCACCCGGCTCGCGGTGGCGCGCATGCTCCTGTCCCCCGCCAACACCCTGCTCCTCGACGAGCCCACGAACCACCTCGACATCGACTCCACCGACGTCCTCCTCGACGCCCTCGCCGACTTCGACGGCACGCTCCTCTTCGTCTCCCACGACCGGTACTTCGTAGACCGGCTCGCCACCACCGTCATCGAGGTCGGCCACGGCGCCGCCGTGCGCTATCCGGGCACCTACGAGGAGTTCCGCTGGAGCAAGGCCCACCGGGAGGAGAACGCGCGCAACGGGGAACGACGCCCGCAAACCGCCGGGCCGCGCACCGCCGACACCCGACTCCGCCCCGCCGACGCCACCGCCGCCGGGCGCGCAGATCGCGCGCCCTCCGCGAAACGCCCGACGCAGGCGGCGGGCCGGCAGGACCGGGAAGAACGCCGGCAGCGCGCCCAGGCCGAGCGCCGCGTCAAGCGGGCGCGAGTGGCCCGCGAGAAACGCATCGGCGAGCTCGAGCGGCGCATCGCCGAACACGAGGGCAAGATCAAGGAGATCGAGGCCACGATGGCCTCGCCCGGGTTCTACGACGACCGCGCCGCCGCCCAGCCGGTCGTCGACGAGCACCAGAACCTGATGTGGAAGGTCGGCGACCTCATGGGCCAGTGGGAGGCCCTGCAGCAGTCGGAGGGCGAGTCGGGCCAGGCCTGACGGTCGGCCGACGAAGCCGTCGGGTCTCCAGCCGAGGACCAGGCCGCCCGGCCCACGACCAACCAGCTCACGGGAGGCAATCGACCGTGTGTACAATGGCTTTCGGTGAATGAGGTTCGAGTTCGACGACGCGAAATCATCGACCAACAAGGTCAAGCACGGAATCGATTTCATCGACGCTCAGGCCCTGTGGCACGATCCGGATCGTCTCGAGATTGCCGCGCGGAGCGCCGACGAGCCTCGCTGGCAAGTCATCGGCCACATCGGCGACACCTTGTGGTCGGCGTTCATCACCTATCGCCATGAGCAAATCCGCATCATCTCGGTCAGACGGGCACGAACGGAGGAACGAACACGCTACGACCGGCGCTGACGCGCTCGGCTCGGACCAGCTCGACGCGCTCCACGATGCCGGCGCCGACATGACACCGCATCTCGATTTCGGGAGCGGGAGGCGACCGGGCCGGGAGACGCGCCGTGTCGACGTGGACTTTCCCGTCGATCTCCTGAACCAGATCGATCGGGAGGCCAGGAGGCTCGGGGTGACCCGGCAGGCGTTCATCAAGGCGCGTCTGGCCGACGCTTTCATCTCGCGCTGAACAACCGGACGAGCTGATCGAACCCGTCTCTGTCTGAGCCCCGCCATGAAGCCATCGACCCGCCGCGTGACCACCGTCGCCGCCATCACCTGCGTGCTCGCCCTCCTGGCGTCCCCCGGGCTCGCGCAGCCGGCGACCGCCCTCACCCACGGCTCGGCAGCGTCGGCCGGCATGGATGCCGCGCTGCTCGACGAGGCGGCCGGGCTGTACCGCGACGCGGTGGACCGCGGAGACCTGAAGGGCGCGGTGCTGATGGTGGCGCGCCGCGGCGTCATCGTCCTCCACGAAGCGGTCGGGTGGCGTCACGAGGCCTACCGGCTGCCGATGGAGCCGGACACGCTGTTCCGCATGGCCTCGAACACCAAGCCGGTCATCGGCACCGCGGTGCTCATCCTGCAGGAGGACGGCCGGCTCTCGCTCGACGACCGCGCGGCCGAGCACCTCGAGTCGTTCGACAACTTCCGGTCGCGCGACATCACCATCCGCCAGCTCCTGAGCCATGCGTCGGGGCTGCGCGTCCGCCCCATCTTCCATCCGTTCGACCCCGTCGAGACGCCGACCCTGCTCGGGGCCGTCGCGAGGTTCGGGGCCGAGGGGCCCGAGGTGGAGCCCGGCACGTCCTACAGCTACAACAACGCCGGCTACAACACCGTCGGCGCGATCATCGAGATCGCCTCGGGCATGCCCCTCGAGGACTTCCTGCGCACGCGCATCTACGAGCCGCTGGGCATGACCGACACCCTCAACCACGAGGACGAGGCCAAGCTCCACCGCATGGCCACCGTGTATCGCGGGCGCCGCGGGAACGACGGCGGCGTGGCCTTCCGCCAGGGCTTCACCCCCGGCGACCCGCCCGACTTCCCCGTCGTCCGCGCCTCCGGCGGCATGATCTCCACCGCCCCCGACTACGCCCGCTTCCTGCAGATGTTCCTGAACCGCGGGCGGTACGCCGACGCGCAGGTCCTCTCCGAGGACTCGGTGACGGCGGCGACCCGCGGCTACATCGCCAGCGGCGAGCGCACCACCTACGGCCTCGGCTGGCAAATCACGCCCGACGGCGCCTACTCGCACTCCGGCTCCGACGGCACCATGGGCTGGGTCGACCCCACGCGCGAGCTCATCGGCATGGTCCTCACCCAGAGCCCCGGCGGCGGCAACCCGACCCGCGAGTTCCGCGAGCTCGTCAGCCGCGCCGTCGACCAGGCCGCCGGCCAATAGGGTGCCGGCGGCGCCGCGCCGTCGCACGGTCCGATAGCGCCGGTTGACGGGGCGGGCGACGACAGCATCGCGGCCGTGATCCTCTCACCGCGGCGGCCCCAGCGCCGCTCGTGCGCCGGCGCGCCCCGGCCGCGCTACGCCTTCGGGTGGGTCTTCTTGTAGACCGACAGGAGCTGCGCCGCGCTGACGTGGGTGTAGCGCTGGGTGGTGCTGATGCGAGCGTGGCCGAGCATCTCCTGGATGGCGCGCAGGTCGGCGCCGCGCTCGAGGAGATGGGTGGCGAACGAGTGGCGGAGGGCGTGGGGGCTGATGCCGTAGCGGGTGCTGGTCGCGGCCGCGTAGCGCCGCACGAGGCGGTCGACGCTGCGGGCGGAGAGGCGCCCGCCCCGGTAGTTCACGAACAGGGGCTCGGCCGCCGCCCGCCCCCGCCGGCCGGAACCGGCGGCCGGCCCGTCGTCGCGGCGCGCGAGAGACCCGCGGTCGGGGAGCCAGGCGCGCAGGGCGGCAGCGGCGGCGCGCGTGAACGGCACGATGCGTTCCTTGCCGCCCTTGCCGAGCACGCGCACAAGCCGGTTGCCGAGGTCGACATCCTCGAGGCCCAGCCCCACCAGCTCGCTCAGGCGAAGGCCCGAGGCGTAGAAGAGCTCGAGGATGGCGCGGTCGCGGCGCCCGAGCGGCGTCGACGAGTCGGGCGCCTCGAGCAAGCGCGCCATCT
Organism: Vicinamibacterales bacterium; assembly: GCA_965261285.1. Lineage (GTDB taxonomy): Bacteria > Acidobacteriota > Vicinamibacteria > Vicinamibacterales > UBA8438 > JAJEEA01. The sequence goes on from OZ253457.1 coordinate 3,883,392, forward strand.
CGCGCTCCTCGAGGCGCGCCGGCAGCTTGCGTTCCTGCTTCGGCGTCGCCATCAGCGCGCCGGGGTCGCGCTCGACGTGCCCCTCGCGCCGCAGCCAGCGGCCGAACGAGCGGATCGCGGCGAGGCGCCGCGCCGACGACGAGCGCGCCTGCCCTCGGTCGTACTGCTCGCGCATGAACGCGCGCACCGCGGAATAGTCGACGTCGGTGGGGGCGATGCGGTCGGCGGGACGCTCGAGGTGTCGCTCCAGGAACTCGAGGTACTGGTTCAGGTCGCTCTCATACGCGCGGGCGGTCCGCGCCGACAGGTTGCGATTGAACCGCAGGTAGTCCAGGAACTGCCGAAGCTGGGTTCTCATTCGCGCCGCCCGGGCCCTCGCGGGCCGCCCGCCACTCCTCGATCTGCGCGAGCGCGCGCGCGGCCACCGCGCGCCGGCGGTCGCGGCGGCGGCGCGGGGCGTCGCCGGTCACGGGTATGAGCCCGAACGCGATGTTGGACGGCTGGTAGTCGGACCGGTCGGCGTGCGACACGTAGTGGCCGAGGGCACCGATGGCGGTCGTCCGCGGCGGCGCGTCGGGCGCGCGCCCCCGCGCGAGGGCGGCCGCGTTGAGCCCCGCCATCAGACCGCTCGCCGCGGACTCCACGTACCCCTCGACCCCCGAGATCTGGCCCGCGAAGAAGAGCCCCGGCCGATGTCGCGACTGCCACGTCGGCAGCAGGGCGGCCGGTCCGTTGATGTAGGTGTTGCGGTGAATCATGCCGAGCCGGACGAACTCGGCCTGCTCCAGGCCGGGAATCGTGCGGAAGATGCGCTTCTGCTCGCCCCACTTGATCTGCGTCTGGAACCCCACGAGGCTGTAGTGGTCGCCGGCCAGGGTGTCCTGCCGCAACTGCACCACCGCGTACGGCCGCCGGCCCGTCCGCGGGTCGGTGAGGCCCACCGGCTTCATGGGGCCGAACCGCAGCGTGTCCTCGCCGCGCCGCGCCATCACCTCTATCGGCAGGCATCCCTCGAAGAAGCGTCCCTGGTCGATGGCGTGCAGGGTCGCGAGCTCGGCCCCGCGCACCGCGCGGTGGAAGGCCCGGTACTCGGCCTCCGTCATCGGGCAGTTCAGGTAATCGCCCTGCCCGTCATCCGCGCCGCAAGCGGCGCCGTCCGCGTCGGCAGCGCCGGACGGCCCGCGGGCGGCGTCCGCGTCGGCAGCGCCGGACGGCCCGCGGGCGGCGTTCGCGTCGGCAGCGCCGGACGGCCCGCGGGCGGCGTTCGCGTCGGCAGCATCGGCCGCGCCGCCCGCTCCCGCGACCCCCGCCGCGCCGGCAAGGCCGGCAGCACCGTCCGGGCCGGCGCCGCCGCCGGCGTGCCGCGGCGCCGCGGCCACCGGGGAATCGCGCCCCCAGCGCGACGCCCTGAACGCGATGGTCCGATCGATGGACTCGGCCAGGACTATCGGGCTGATCGCGTCGTAGAAATAGAGATGGCCCCGGCCCACGAGGGCGACGACCGCGGCAGACAGGTCCGGCGAGGTCAGCGGGCCGGTGGCCACGATGACCGGCTCGCGGGGGTTTCCCGCATGGGAGAGGTCCCGGACCTCCTCGCGCCGGATGGTCACCAGCGGCTCCCGCTCGAGCGCGGCGGTGACCCCCTGCGCGAACCGCGCGCGGTCCACGGCGAGGGCCCCGCCCGCGGGCACCCGGGTCTCGTCGGCCACCCGCATCACCAGCGAGCCGAGCCGCCGCATCTCCTCCTTCAGCAGCCCGACCGCGTTCTCGATCTGGTCGGCGCGGAACGAGTTGCTGCAGACGAGCTCGGCGAGCCGATCGGTCTGATGGACGGCGGTCGGCCGCACCGGCCGCATCTCGTGGAGGGTGACGGGAACGCCCTGCCGCGACGCCTGCCACGCCGCCTCGCTGCCTGCGAGCCCGCCCCCGATGATGTGGATCAAGTGCGACTCCAAGAATCCGGTCGATTTCGGCCGGGGCGGTCCCCCGACCTCCCTACCGGACCGGACGCACCAATGCCGAAACGAGCTCTCGATGGCCTTCGGACAGCTCGTTCACGCGTCCTGACAAGACCGCCACCATGCTGCGTCCACCAGATACCGATCAGGGTTCCGGCCATCAAGAGTACCGACACCCATCGGTACGTTCTCTGGCTCATGTTGCCCTCGTCGGAGCTCCGAACCACGGCATCGGCGGCAACCCATGTCCGTGTCTGAAGACAGGGTGTGACGGACCACCGGCTAGGCCACCCGCCGGCGCGTGCCGCCGCCCGGCCGCTTCGGGCGCCCCTTGGCGGCCGGCTTGGCCGTCGGCTGCTCCTCGACCCAGCGGCCGTCGCGGTAGACGGCGCGCCACCGGGTGGGCCGTCCGCCCTCCTCCGAGGTCACGTACTGCGCGCCCGCCTTCCGCGAGAACCGGATCACGGCGGGCCGCCCCTCGGGGTCCTCGACGGGCGCGTCGAGCAGGTAGCGGAACTTGGGATCGAGCTCGTCGGCGTGCGGCTTCAGCTCCGACACCTTCGGGGCGCGCGTCTCGCGGTGCCGGGGGAAGCCGCTCGCGGCGAGGAACAACCCGGCCGCCCCGTCGCGCAGCACGTAGTGGTCGTCCACCGTCTCGCACCGCAGCTCGGGCATCGGCACCGGGTCGGCCTTGGGCGGCGCCGGCTCGCCGTTCCGGAGCAGCTTGCGCGTGTTCTTGCACTCGGGGTTCGAGCAGCCGAAGAACTTGCCGAACCGTCCCGACCGCAGCGGCATCTCGGCCCCGCAACGGTCGCACGCGATGGTCCGCTCGGGCGCCGCGCCGGTGCTGAACGTCCCCTCCTCGATCTCGTGCCCCGCGCAGTACGGGTTCTTGCCGCAGACGTGCAGCTTCCGGCGGGCGTCGACGACGTAGCTGTCCATGGCGGTGCCGCACGCCGGACAGCGGTGCTTGGCCCGCAACACCCGGCTCTCGCCCTCGTCGTCGCGCTCCGCGTCGGCCGCCTCGTCGGCCGGGGTGAGGTCCATGGTCTCCTTGCAGCGCTCCTTCGGCGGCAGCCCGTATCCCGAGCAACCCAGGAACACGCCGGTGCCGGCCGAGCGGATCTGCATCTTCCGGCCGCAGGCGGGGCAGAGGATCGCCGTCTCCGTCGGCGTGTTCTTCCGCATGCCGTCCGGCCGGGCCGCCGCCTCGAGCTTGCCGGAGAAATCGCGGTAGAACGTGTCGAGCACCTTGAGCCACTCGCTGTCGCCGGACGCGATCTGGTCGAGGTCCTGCTCCATGCCGGCGGTGAACGAGTAGTCGAGGAGGTCGGCGAAGCTCTCGACGAGGCGGTCGGTCACGAGCTCGCCGATCTTCTCCGCGTAGAAGCGGCGCTTCTTCAGCGACACATAGCCCCGGTCCTGGATGGTGGAGATGATCGAGGCGTAGGTCGACGGCCGCCCGATGCCGCGCTTCTCCAGCTCGCGGACGAGGCTGGCCTCGCTGTAGCGGGGCGGGGGCTTGGTGAAGTGCTGGACGGGCTCGATCTTCGCGCAGTCGAGCCGTTCGCCCGCCGCATAGCCGGGGACCTCGGCGAGATCGCCCTTCCGGGACGCGGGCGGCAGCACCCGCGTGAACCCGTCGAAACGGACCACGCGCCCCCGGACCCGCAGCTCGAACGGACCCGCATCGACCGTCACCGTGGTGCTCAGGTACTGTGCCGGGGTCATCTGGCACGCGATGAACTGGCGCCGGATCAGGTCGTAGAGGCGGCGGCCGTCGGCGTCGGCGCCGGACAGCGCCTCCGGCGGCGCCGCCACGTCCGTCGGCCGGATCGCCTCGTGCGCCTCCTGGGCGCCCGCCTTGCTGGCATAGACGGTCGGCCGCGCCGGCAGGTACTTGGGACCGAAGGCCGAGCCGATGTAGTCGCGCACGCCGGTCACCGCCTCGCGCGAGAGGTTCGTGGAGTCGGTGCGCATGTAGGTGATGTGCCCGCCCTCGTACAGCCGCTGCGCGAGGGTCATCGTCTTCCGCACCCCGAAGCCGAGGCGGGCCGAGGCGGCCTGCTGCAGGGTCGAGGTGATGAACGGAGCGGAGGGCCGCGCCGTCGTCGGCTTGCTCTCGACCCCGGCGACGGTGAAGTCCGCGCCGCCGAGGCGCGTGACGGCGTCGTGCGCCTCCTGCCGGTTCCGCGGCCGGAAGGCCCGGCCGTCGGCCCTGAAGACCTGGAAGCGGCAGGGGTCGCCGCCGTCCCCCCGCACCAGGTCGGCGAAGACCTCCCAGTACTCCTCGGGCTCGAAGGCGCGAATCTCCCGCTCGCGCTCCACCACGAGCCGCACCGCCACCGACTGCACCCGGCCCGCCGACAGGCCGCGGGCGACCTTGGCCCAGAGCAGCGGGGAGACCTCGAAGCCGACGACGCGGTCGAGGAAGCGCCGCGCCTGCTGCGCGTTCACCCGGTTCTCGTCGATGGCCTTGGGGTGCTCGAACGCTTCGCGGATGGCGTTGCGGGTGATCTCGTTGAACACCACCCGGCGGAAGCGGGCGGGGTCGCCGCCCATCTCCTGCTGGAGGTGCCAGGCGATCGCTTCGCCCTCCCGATCGAGGTCGGTGGCGAGATAGACGGGGGCGGTCTTGCCGGCCAGCCGCTTGAGCTCGCCGACGACCTTCTCCTTGCCCGGCAGCACCTCGTAGGTGGCGCGCCAGCCGTGGTCCGGATCGACACCCATCCGCCGCACGAGCTGCCGCCGCGCCTGCTGCCGGCGCTCGGCCGGACTCGTCCGCCCCCCCGCCTTCCGCCCGCCGGACGCGGGGCGGCGCTCGCGGGCGCCGCCCTTGCCGCCGACCGGGAGATCCCTGATGTGCCCCACGCTCGACTTGACGAGGTACTCGGGGCCCAGATAGCGATTGATGGTGCGGGCCTTGGCCGGCGACTCGACGATGACCAGGGATCGTGCCATGGCTCTACTGTAACGCGACTGCAACGCCTGCTGTCGAGAGCGGCGCGGCCGCCGCCCCGCCGGCGCCCCCGTTCCCCGCCCGGTGGCGCCTTCCGCCTCCTGCCCCGCCCTCCGTCGCCCGAGGCGCCGCTCGGCGCGCGACCGGCCCCTCCGGACGCTCGGGAGCAACGGACCCTAAGTTACCATTCCGACCCGCACGAACCGGCCGGCGCCGGCGCGGGCGATCCGCCCCTGGAGCTCCAGGTCGGTGAGCCGGACGAGCAGCGACGCGCTGTCGAGGCCGCTCCGGGCGGCGAGGTCGTCGACGCCGTAGACCTCTCCCGCGTCCATGTGGCGCAGGACGGGGTCCGGCAAGTCCCCGGGTCCGGCGTCGTCCCGAGGCCCCGCCCCACCCGCCGCTCCCGCCGCACCGCCGACCGGGAGGCCGAGCTCCTCGACGACGTCGTCCGCGGTCTCGACGATTCGGGCGCCGTCCTTCAGCAGGGCATGGGCCCCGCGGTTCCGGCCCGTCAGCACGTTCCCCGGCACCGCCATCACGTCGCGACCCTGCTCGAGCGCGAGCCGGGCGGTGATCAGCGACCCGCTGCGCTCGGAGGCCTCCACCACGACCACCGCCCGGGACAGGCCGCTGATGAGGCGATTGCGCAACGGAAAGTAGGCCGGACGCGGGGTGGTCGACGGCGGAAGCTCGCTCACGAGCAGGCCGCGCACCGCGATCTCGTCCGCGAGGCCCGCGTGCTCAGGCGGATACACGACGTCGACGCCGGACCCGAGCACCGCGATCGTCCGCCCGCCCGCCGCGAGCACGCCCCGATGCGCGGCGGAGTCGACCCCCCGCGCGAGCCCGCTGACGACGGAGACGCCCCTCGACGCCAGATCGGCCCCGAGGCTGCGGCTGACCTCGCAGGCATAGGCCGTCCCGGCGCGGGAGCCGACGACCGCGACCGCGGTCGCGTTCAGGGCGGCCGGGTCGCCGCGGAGCCACAGGACCGGGGGCGGGTCCGCGATGGCGGACAGCGGCGCCGGATACCGCGGGTCCGGCCAGGGCACGGGCTCGATGCCCCCGGCCGTCGCCGCGGCCATCGCGGCCCCGGCCCGGTCCCGCGCCGCCGACAACCGCCCGGGGCTCGCCAACCGGGGAGCGATGCCCGCGACCACGGCCGGCAGCGCGACCTCGGACGCCCGCCCGAGCCGGGCGGCCCCGTGAGGGTCCGAGAGCCAGCTCGCGATGGCGCGGCGGCCGCGGCCGCGCCACCAGAGCATGGCCAGGGCGACCCAGTCGTCGAGCGTCATCGTCCTCGCCTCCCGGGCCGCGGCGCCGCGGCCCTGCGGATCGGGCCGCGAGCGACCCCACCGGGCATCGCACGACGGCGCCGCCGATGAAACGGCGTTGAGCTGAGGAGACGCCCGGACGGATCCGCCCGGCGAACGGCACCCCGACCGCGTTCAACGCAACCGGCGTGCCCGACCTGCTCCGCAGTATACCGCGGGGCCGCGGCGCGGGGAGTCCTCCCGCGTTTCGGGCTTCCCCGCGCTCAGCAGTCCGTGGTGAAAGTCCCCGCTGCATTCGAGCGGCGATGCATCCCGCCTGACTGCGTTGTTCGTCGGTTGCGTATGCCCAATATGCGCCCTCCTCACGCCTTGTCAGGCGGGCGCCTCGCCGCTCTCGATGCAACGCGGGGCTTTCACCACGGGCTGCAGGCTTGCGCCGACGACGGACGACTGGCTATAGTGGATTCGACGGATGCGAACGACACTTGCCGTACTGACCCTCGTCGTAGCCTGCGGCGCAACCGCGCCCGGCGCACAGGACCGGTCGGAGGCGCAGGCGCAGGTCGATTTCGGCATCGAGGTGGCGCGGCGCGGCCTCTGGAACGAGGCCATCTTCCGCTGGGAGCGCGCCGTCGACATCGATCCGACCTACGCCGAGGCCTGGAACAACCTGGCCATCGCCTTCGAGCAGCAGGGGCTCCTGGACCAGGCGCGCGAGGCCTACGAGACCGCCCTCGACCTCGCTCCCGACAACCTGGCCATCGAGCAGAACTACGACCTCTTCCTGGAAGTGAGTGACCGTGTCAGCCAAAGCTCTCGCTAGTCTCGGTTGCGTCGGGCTGGTCGCCGGGTGCACCTCGTTCTACGACGTCGCCATCGAGACGCCGCTGACGCCGAAGCTGGACATCTCGAGGTTCCAGCGGGTGCTGATCGCCGGCTTCGTCTCCGGCGGCTCGGAAGACGTCGACGCCAACCTCGAGACGGCCCGGCTGCTCCGCAGCCAGCTCCGCCGCAACTCGGACCTTCAGGTCGTCGACGCCGACGTCCTGCCGCTGCTCGATATTGCGGCCGATCAGGGGGGCGGGCCGGAACCGCGCGGCGACTCCGTCGAGCCGGCAGAAGGGTCGGACGACGTCGAACCCATCGAGGACGACGACTCGATGAGCGAAGAGGAGCTGGAGAGCTACGAGACGATCTTCGCCAACATCGGGTTCTGGCGCGACCTCGGCGAGGAGTACCAGGATCCGCTCATCCTGACCGGCACCATCTACTTCTCTCCGCACGCCCGTTCCGGCATGGTGACCAACCAGCGAGAGGTCTACGACTCGTTCGGGCGCCGCCGCACCGTGCCCGTGCGCACCTATCGCGACCGCCGCGGCTTCGTCCTGAGCCCGAAGTTCATCTTCATCGACGGCTCCACCGGAACCACGCTCTACACCGAGCGCCACCGCGAGGAGATCCTCTACGACGCGTCGCAGAACACGCCCGCCCTGTCGTCCTACTTCGAGCTGATGGACCGGCTGCTGCCGTCCGTGCTCGGGGCGTTCAGCACGCAGAGCGTACGGGGCACCCGCACCCTCCTCCGCTGAGCGAGGCGGCTTTACAGACGCGCCGGTCGCGAGTACCCTGTAGCGTTGGTACGAGGCGTCCGAGCGCCTCCGCATACGACGAAAGGTCCAAGCGCGTGTACGCCATCATTCAGGCCTCCGGACACCAGTACAGGGTCGAACCGGGGCAGGTTCTCGATATCGACCGGATCGGCAAGGAGCCCGGGGAGACGGTCACGTTCGATCGGGTGCTGCTGGTGGGCCGGGACGACGGCTCGGTCGCCGCCGGCAACCCCACCGTTCCCGGAGCGACCGTCACCGGGTTCGTCGACTCTCACGACCGCGGGTCGAAGATCCGGGTGTTCAGGCACAAGCGGCGCAAGGGCATGCGGCGCACGCGCGGACATCGCACCGACCTCACCCGGGTCCGCATCAGCGACATCTCCGATTCCGACTGAGGCAGTCATGGCGCACAAGAAGGGACAAGGCAGCTCGCGAAACGGCCGTGACAGCAATGCTCAGCGTCTGGGAGTGAAGCGCTTCGACGGCAACATCGTCACCGGCGGCTCGATCCTGGTGCGGCAACGCGGACAGCGGTTCCGCCCGGGCCTGAACGTCGGCATCGGCAAGGACGACACGCTCTTCGCCAAGATTGCCGGCCGCGTGCGATTCGAGGATCACGGCGGCCGGGGACGGGCCATCAGCGTGTTGCCACTGGAGTCTGCTCCCTAGGAGTCTGCGCCGTGGAACGGTGCAGACTCCTGGCAGGGTTGGTTGGGCGGTGAGCGGAGCCGCAGGCGACGCTCTCCGGGCTAGAGCGGCACGGACTCCCGCAGCGTCGGCCGGGCGCCCGGCAGAGCCGCAGGCGGCGATGGGGCGGGCCGGGGGTCGGCGTCCTGCCGCCCCCGCGAACGCGGGCACTCGCAGACCGGCCGCCGGGAATCCGCACTTCTTCAGGCATGTTCGTCGACGAGGTCGACATCCACGTGACCGCCGGTGACGGCGGGCACGGGTGCCTGAGCTTTCGTCGCGAGAAGTCGGCGCCCCGGGGTGGACCCGACGGCGGTGACGGCGGCGACGGCGGCTCGGTCTACCTGGTCGCCAGCCTCCACCTGAACACGCTCGTCAACTACCGTTTCCATCCGACCTACTCCGCGCAGCGCGGCGCCCACGGCAGCGGGTCGACCCGTACGGGCCGCAACGGCCGGGACCTCCGGCTCGAGGTCCCGGCGGGGACCGTCGCCTTCGAGCACCGTGACGACACGTTCGTGGAGCTGGCGGACCTCGTCGAGCCGGGTCAGCGCGTGATCGTCGCCCACGGGGGCCGCGGGGGCCGCGGCAACCGGCGCTTCGTCAGCGCGACCAATCAGGCCCCGCGGCGCACCGAGCCGGGCCGGCCGGGAGAGCAGCGGCACCTCCGGCTCCAGCTCAAGCTCCTCGCCGACGTGGGGCTGGTGGGTTTCCCGAACGCCGGGAAGTCGACGCTCATCGCCCGCATCTCCGCCGCCCGGCCGAAGATCGCGGACTACCCCTTCACCACCTTGAGCCCCAACCTCGGCGTGGTCGACCTCGGCGACGACCGGAGCTTCGTGGTCGCCGACGTGCCCGGCCTGATCGCGGGCGCCCACACCGGGCACGGCCTCGGGGACCGGTTCCTGGCGCACCTCGAGCGGACCCGCGTCCTCGTGCACCTGGTCGACGTCTCGTCGCTCAGCGGACGAGACCCGTGCGAGGACTTCGAGGTCGTCTGCCGCGAGCTGGCCTCCTTCCGCGAGGACGGCGCCGGCGTCGGGATTCGCGAGCGGTTGTCCGACAAGCCCCAGGTCGTCGTGGCGAACAAGGTCGACGCGCTCGACGAACCCGAACGGCTGGAACGGCTCCGCGCCCACGCGCGAAGCCGCGGAATCGACTTCCACGCGATCTCCGGGGTCACCGGAGAGGGAGTCGCCGGCCTTCTCGAGGCCGTCTGGGCCCGCTTCCGCGACTCGCACGGCGCCATCGAAGCCGCGACCGGGAGCCCGCGCGGCAGCGCGGGAGGGCCCCCGGAGGGTCGGCCGGACACCAGGCGGAGCCGTTCGGCGGCTAGGCCCGAATGAGCGAGACAGCCCGGCGCACCGGCATCCTGGGCGGGCGATTCGACCCCGTTCACCGCGGTCACCTCGCCGCCGCGGCGGTGGCCCGGCGGGTTCTGCACCTCGACCGCGTGCTCATGGTGCCGTCCCGGCTCTCGCCCCACCGGAAGCAGCCGGCCCGGGCCGGCGACGCCGACCGGCTGGCCATGGTGGCCCTCGCCGCGCAGGACGACCCGTTCATCGAGCCGTGCGACCTGGAGCTGACGGCGGACGGGCCCTCCTACACCGCAACGACCCTGCGCCGGCTCCACGAGCGGGGGCATCCCCCCACGTCCCTGTACTTCATCGTCGGGGCCGACGCCTTCGCCGACATCGCCGCCTGGCACGACTATCCGCGCCTGCTCGACGCCGCCCACTTCGTGGTCGTCTCCCGTCCGGGATACCCGGCGGCGTCGCTCGCCGACGGCCTCCCGGCGGTGCGGCCGCGTCTGCGAGTGGCGGCGAACGGCACGGATCCGACCGCGGAAGGGACCCTCCGCGCGCCGGTCGTGTTCCTGATCGGCGGCGACACGCCGGACATCTCGTCGAGCGACATCCGCAGGCGCTTGGCGAACGGCTGCCCGTTGGAGGAACGCGTACCCGCGGCGGTGGCCGCGTACATCGACCGCCGGCGGCTCTACCTGGGCGACCCGCTGGCAAGAGAGTTGCATGACTGACCACGAGGCGGCTTCGTCCGGGACGGCGACGGAATCGCTGCCGGAACCGCTGCTCGATGCGGTCGAAGCGGCGCGAGACCGGAAGGCGGACGACCTGCTGGTCCTCGACCTGCGCGAGTCCGACGCCTTCACCGACCATTTCCTGATCTGCTCGGGCCACAGCCCCCGGCAGGTCACCGCGATAGTCGACGGCATACTCGCCAGGCTCAAGGCGGCCGGCGCGCGGCCTTCGAGCGTCGAGGGCTACACGGAAGCCAACTGGGTGCTGATCGACTGCTTCGACTTCATCGTCCATGTGTTCACCCCGGACACCCGACGCTTCTACGCGCTCGAGCGGCTCTGGGGCAACGCCGTCCGCCGGGAAATGTAGCCGCGCGCCGGCGGGGCCGGCGCCGCGCCCCGGGTCCGCCCGGAGCGCGGCACGGATAGCGCGCGGCCTGGCGGAGGCGGGGCGGCAGGGCCTCGACGCCCTGCTCGCCGTGCTCCTCGCCCCGGACTGCGCGGCGTGCGGGAACGTGCTCGACGCGCCCGCCCGAGGGCCGGTCTGCGCGGCGTGCTGGCGGGCCGTGCGCCGCATCGCGCCTCCCGTCTGCGACCGCTGCGGCGATCCGCTGCCGGCGGGGCAGACAGCAGCCTCGCCGCCGGCGTGCTGCCGCCGCTGCCGGCAGCCGCACGCGCTGATAGCCCGTCGACGAGCGGCCGGGCCCTACGAGGGCACCCTCCGCCGCCTCGTGCACGCCTTCAAGTACGAGCAACGCCATGCCCTCGCGCCTCGTCTCGCGGAGCTGATGCGGGAGTCCGGGGCGGACATCCTGGGCGGCGTCGACTGCGTGGTGGCGGTCCCGCTGCACCCGCGGCGGCAGCGGGCGCGGGGCTTCAATCAGGCGGCGGAGCTGGCCGCCCAGCTCGGCCTCCCGGTCGTCGGCGCCCTGCGGCGCATCCGGCCCACCGCGCCGCAGACGGAGCTCCCGGCGAGCCGGCGGCGCGTCAACGTCCGGGGAGCCTTCGCCCCGGCCCGGCGCTTCGGAGTCCGGTCGGGCGGGGCGGCGGTCGAGGGAGCCTGCGTGCTGCTCGTCGACGACGTCACCACCACCGGGGCGACGCTCGATGCCTGCGCCCGCGTGCTGCGGCGCGCCGGGGCCCGCGAGGTGCGGGCGCTCACGCTGGCGCGAGCCGTCCACCGAGCGCGGACATGATCTCGTCCGCGACCTCGGCCCGGTCGCGGCTGCCGTCCACCCGGATCCAGCCGTCGTGCTCCGCCTGGCGCAGATAGCTGGCCCGGACCCGGGTGAGGAGCGCCAGGTCGCGTTCGTAACGGTCGAGCCCGATCGACTTCCGGGTCGCGGCGAGCTCGGGGGGGATGTCGAGGAGGAACGTCACGTCGGGCGGGGGGAGAAACCGCTGCATCTGGCGAAGCCACTCGACGTCCAGCGCCTGCGCTTCGCCGTAGGCCAACCCGGAGGCGACGTAGCGGTCGCAGATGACGATGATCCCCGCCTCGAGCCAGCGCAGCAGGTCCGGCTTGCGCTCGTAGCGGTTGGCGACGTAGAGGAGCTGCATGACGTCGGGGCCGTAGTCGCGCTCCCCCTGCAGCGCGCGGGCAATCTCCTCCCCGATGGAGGTGCCGTAGTCGGGAAAGGACTCGAGGCGCGCCCGCCGGCCGTCGGCCCGCAGCCCGTCGCGCAGGAGCTGCCCCTGCGTCTCCTTCCCCGCCTGATCGAGTCCCTCCAGCGCAATCAACATCGGCACGTCTCCCAGCCGCCAATCGTCGCCCGGCCGCCATCGTCGCCTGACGGCTCCGCCTGGAGCCCAACCAATCTCCAGGAGCACGCGCCGTTCCACGGCGACTCCTGTCCGCCAATCGTCGCTTGACGGCTCCGCCCGGCGCCCGACCGGCCCTCCAGTGAGTCTGCGCCTCCTCCGGAGGCCGCGCCGTTCTACGGCGCCTGGGCCACGGACGCCGCAACCTCGCCGGCGAGTTGCTCGTCCATCGTCTGCCGGCGGCGCACGACCCGCCAGGTCGATGCGTCGACCATGACCTCGGCCGGCAACGGATGCCGATTGTAGTTGGACGCCATGGCGGATCCATAGGCCCCGGTATCGAACACCGCGACCAGCTCGCCCACCGCGGGCAACGGCAGCCGCCGCTCGACCCCGAAGACGTCCGACGATTCGCAGATCGGACCGACGACGTCGCAGGTCACCACGTCGTCGTCGCGCTCCTCCACGAGGGCAATCCGGTGATACGCCCCGTAGAGGGCCGGCCGCATCAGCTCGCTCATGCCGGCGTCGAGCACCACGAACCAGGTGCCGTCGGCCCGCGGCTTCACGTCGACCACCGACGCCAGCAGGACCCCCGCGGGGCCGACGATGGCGCGGCCCGGCTCGACGATCAGGGTCAACCCCGTCGGCCGCGCCGCCTCGACGAGGGCCTCCGCGTAGGCGTCGACCGGCGGCGGCGCGCCGCCCGCCTCGTCGTAGGCGATGCCCAGTCCGCCGCCGAGGTCGAGGTGCTCCAGCTTCACGCCGTCGTCGGCCAGCGCCTGCGCCAGGGAGACCACCGAGGCCGCGGCCCGCCGCAGCGGTCCCAGCCCGAGCATCTGGGAGCCCACGTGGATGTGCAGCCCGGTGAAGCGCAGCCCCGCGCGGCTCGAGGCATCGCGCACGATCGCCCGCGCGTCGCCGATCGCGACCCCGAACTTGTGCCGGCTCAGGCCGGTCGAGATGTGGGGGTGGCTGTCGGCGGCGATGTCCGGATTGACGCGGAGGGCGACGCGGGCCGTCGTACCGCGCCGCCGCGCCGCGCCCGCTATCCGCTCCAGCTCGCCCGCCGATTCGGCGTTGATCGCCTTGACGCCCAGCTCGACCGCCCGGTCGATCTCCGCCGGGGTCTTCCCCACCCCCGTGAAGACGATGTCCCCGGGGGCGAAGCCGGCCCGCAGGGCCACCTCGATCTCGCCGCCCGAGTTGGCGTCCACGAGGCCGCCGGCGACCCGGACGACGTCGACCACCGCGAGGTTGGAGTTGGCCTTCAGCGCGTAGTGCACGGCGTGCGGCCACGGCTCGAAGGCGGCCCGGAACCGACGCACGCGCTCGCGGATGACCGCCGCGCTGTAGACGTAGACGGGCGTCCCGACCGCCGCCGCCATCGCGGCCAGCGGCACGCCGTCGCATTCCCATCCCCCGCCGCCGCGAACGAAACCCGACATCGAAGGCGCATTGTACGGCACCGGGGCAGCGGCCGCACCGGCGCCGCGCACTCTCCGCCGCGGCCGGGCGCCGCCCGCCTCGGGCGCGGACGCGCATTGACCGTCTCCGCCGCCGTCGCTATACTCCGTCGATCCGCCCTCGGCGGCGTGCCAGCGACCCATGCTCGTGAGTTCCGCGCCCTCCTCATCCGAATCGACCGACGAGCTCATCGAACGGTGTCTGGCGGGGGACGAGCGCGCCTGGGATCGGATAGTCACCCAGCACTGGCGCCGGGTCTTCAACGTCGCCTACAAGTTCGTGGGCCGCCACGACGTGGCCGAGGACCTCACCCAGGAGATATTCCTCAAGATCTTCAGGGCGCTGGGCACCTTCGACCGGCGCGCCAACTTCCAGACGTGGCTCATCAGCGTCAGCCGCAACCTGTGCATCGACCACTACCGCAGCGTCCGGAAGGAGCGCGAGCTGGTGGACCGCAGCGTGGACGCGGAGGACGTCTCGCCCGTCAGCCGCGAGCCCGACCCCCTCACCGCCCTGGAGCGGAGCGATCGCCGGATGCTGCTGCATCGGGCGCTGGAGCAACTGCCCGACACCCTGCGCACCGCGGTCCTCATGCGCGACATCCAGGAGCGGTCCTACCGCGAGATCGCCCAGGAGCTCGACCTCCCCGAGGGCACCGTGAAGTCCCGGATCAACCGCGGCCGCCACGAGCTGGCCCGGCAGATCCGCCGGCTGATCTCCGAGGCCGAGGCGCGGAGCACCCAGGCCGGCAGCCAGGAGCGACCATGAAGCTCACCACCGAACAGAACGGCAAAGTCGCCATCGTCCGCGTCGGCGAGGAGCGGCTGGTGTACCCCCTGTTGCCGACGTTCGCGGACGCGGTCACGACGATGATCGAGGGCGGCGCCCACAACGTCCTCATCGACCTGTCGCCGGTCGTCTATGTCGACAGCGCCTCCATCGGGTGCCTGATGGACCTGTACCGAAAGTCGTCGGCGGCGGGGGGAACGCTGAAGCTGGCGAGCGTCCAGAAGCGCGTGGAGACGATGTTGACGATGACCGGAGCCCAGCACTTCATCGAGATCCACGGCGACGAGCCCGGCGCGCTCGCGGCCTTCGGGGTGTGACATGCGGAGTATCACGACGACCGGCGGAATTGCCCTGCCGCTCGACGGCGATCTGCTGGGGATGCTCGAAACCCTGTACAAGGAGCTGAACACCCGCTACGCCCTCGATCGCACGTTCGAGGACACCGCACGCGAGATCGCCCACCTCCTCGATCAGATGACCGACGAGGAACGGCGCGCCTACCTCGCCGAGAGCCTCTTCCTCAACACCGTCACCTACGAGAACGAGCGTCTGGGCGCGTACATGCGGAAGGTCACCGAGAACGCCTGACGTCAGGGGGAACCCGGGCGGGGCTGTCAGCGGGTGACGAAGTCGGGGGCCTCGGCGGCGACCGCCGCGGCCGGCGTGCGCTCCGACCCCGGCGACTCGACGATCCGCCAGGCGTCCGACTCGGCCAGGATCTTCTCGGCGAAGGCGGTGTGCAGCCCGTGGCCGCCCCGGTGCGCGACGAGATGACCGATGACGGGATGACCCACCAGGGCGAGGTCGCCGATCGCGTCGAGAATCTTGTGGCGGACGAACTCGTCCTCGAACCGCAGCCGGCTGTTCAGGATCCCGGTATCGCCCAGCACCACCGCGTTATCGAGCGACCCCCCGAGGGCGAGGCCCTTCCGGCGGAGCATCTCGACCTCCTTGAGGAACCCGAACGTGCGGGCCGGCGCGATCTCGTCGACGAACGACGCCTCCGTGACGGTCAGGGTGCGGCTCATGTGCCGGAGCAGCGGGTGGTCGAAGGCGATGCTGTAGGACACCTTGAAGTGGTCCGAGGGGTAGAGGGCGATGCGCTTGTCCCCGCGCGACAGCGACACCGGCCGGAGCACCTTGAGATAGCGCCGCGGCGCCGACAGCCGCCGCAGCCCCGCCTCGTGCAGCAGGTACACGAACGAGGCGGCGCTGCCGTCCATGATCGGCACCTCCGGCTGGTCGAGGTCGACGACGACGTTGTCCACGCCGAGGCCGACCAGGGCCGCCAGCAGGTGCTCGACGGTCCGCACCGTCTCGGCGTTTCTCGACAGCCCGGTGGCGTAGTGCAGCCGGTCGACGTTGTCGACCGTCGCGGGTATCTCGACCCCGTCGAGGTCCGCCCGGCGGAAACGGATGCCGCTCCCGGCCGCGGCGGGCCGCAGCGACAACGTCACCTTCCGGCCGGAATGCAGCCCGATTCCGGTGCAGGAGACGGAACGTCGGACGGTGTGCTGAAAATCAGTCACGGAGCGGCGACCTCCAGGGGGGCGGGGCGGACGACCGATCGACGACAGGGCGCCGTCCAGGGTGTCTCACTGAACCGGTTATCGGCATGTTCCGCGAGTTCATGCGCGACTCGACCCACTTTGTCACCGTAACACACGTGTCACGCGTGTGGCGCGGCCGTTGCCGACCCGGGCCGAGGATCGGCACCCGCTCCCCCGAACCCGGCGGCCCGCCGGGCGGCCCACGAGCCCGCCGATCGTGCCCACGGCTCTGCCTGGCGCCCGACCGACCCGGCAGGAGTCCGCGCCGTTCCGCGGCGCAGACTCCTACGGCGCGGGCCCCTGGGCGAACAGCTCCGCCAGGCATCGGCCGGTGGCCGACCCGGGCTCGGCCGCGACCTCCTCCGGCGTTCCCGCCGCCACCACCCGGCCGCCGCCGTCGCCGCCGCCGGGCCCGAGGTCGATCACGTGATCGGCGCTCTTGACGACGTCGAGCTGGTGCTCGATCACGACGACGGTGTTGCCCTGGTCGACGAGCTTCTGCAGCACGTCGAGCAGCTTCCGCGTGTCCTCGAAGTGGAGCCCGGTGGTCGGCTCGTCGAGGATGTAGACGGTACGGCCGGTGCTCCGGCGGGACAGCTCCTTCGCCAGCTTGACCCGCTGAGACTCGCCGCCGGACAACGTCGTGGCCGACTGCCCCAGCGCGACATAGCCCAGTCCGACGTCCTGCAGCGTGCGCAGCTTGGCGGCGACGGCGGGCACGTTCTCGAGCAGGGGCAGCGCCTGATCGACGGTCAGCTCCAGGACGTCGGCGATGGACGCCCCCCGGTACCGGACCTCCAGCGTCTCCCGGTTGTAGCGGCGCCCCTTGCACTGCTCGCAGGTCACGTAGACGTCGGGCAGGAAGTGCATCTCGATGGCCTTCACCCCGCCCCCCTGGCACGCCTCGCACCGGCCGCCCTTGACGTTGAACGAGAACCGCCCCGGCCGGAAGCCGCGCGCCCGCGCCTCGGCGAGCATCGCGAACAGCTCGCGGATGAGGGTGAAGAGCCCGGTGTAGGTGGCGGGGTTCGACCGGGGGGTCCGGCCGATGGCGGTCTGGTCGATCTGGATGACCTTGTCCACCGGATCGGCGCCGTCGATGCGCCGGTGGGGGCCGGGCGGCGCGGTGGCGCGGTACAGGTCGCGGGCCAGCGCCCGGTACAGGATGTCGTTGACGAGGGTCGACTTCCCGGAGCCGCTCACCCCGGTGATCACGTTGAACAGCCCGAGGGGAATGGCCACGTCGACGTTCTTGAGGTTGTTGGCCCGCGCGCCCCGGATGACGAGCTCGCCCCGGAGCGGGGGCCGGCGGACACGGGGGACGGGAATGCCGAGCTCGCCCCGCAGATAGCGCCCGGTCAGCGACGGGTGCCCGTTCGCCGTCAGCTCCGCCGGGGTCCCCTGGAACATCACCTCTCCGCCGTGGGCCCCGGCCCCCGGCCCCAGATCGACCACGTAGTCGGCGGCCCGGATGGTCTCCTCGTCGTGCTCGACCACCACCACCGTGTTTCCGAGGTCGCGCAGCCGCCCCAGCGTCGACAGCAGCAGGCGGTTGTCCCGCTGGTGCAGGCCGATGGAAGGC
Source organism: Vicinamibacterales bacterium (assembly GCA_965261285.1). Classification (GTDB taxonomy): domain Bacteria; phylum Acidobacteriota; class Vicinamibacteria; order Vicinamibacterales; family UBA8438; genus JAJEEA01. Next base: position 3,901,067 of record OZ253457.1, read on the forward strand.
TCGTCGAGCACGTACAGCACGCCGGTGAGGTTGGCGCCGATCTGGGTGGCGAGCCGGATGCGCTGCCCCTCTCCCCCCGACAGGGTGGCCGCGCTCCGCGCCAGCGTCAGGTAGCCGACCCCGACGTCGTTGAGGAACCTCAGCCGGTCGCGAATCTCGCGGAGCACGCGGCCGGCAATCAGCTCCTCGCGCTCGGACAGCTCGATGGCGGCCAGCGCCGCGTCGGCCTTCGCGAGCGGCAGTCGGGTGTACTCGGCGATGGTGCGACCCTTCACCCGCACCGAGCGGCTCTCGGGCCGCAGGCGCTCGCCGTCGCAGGCGGGGCAGCTCTGCAGGGAGCGGAGGGGCTCGAGCAGCTCCTGCTGGGCCCAGGTCCCCGTCTCGTAGCGGCGCCGCAGGTTGGGCAGGATCCCCTCGAAGTCGCGCCCGAACGGATCGCGCCGCCGGCCGCCGCGCCGGCCTCCTCCCTCCTCCGCTGGCGCGGCGGAGGCGCGGGGGCCGTGCAGCAGGGTGTCGCGGTGGCGGCGGGGCAGCCGGTCGAACGGCGTATCGAGATCGATGCCGAAGTGCCGGCCCAGCCCCGCGAGGGCCTCCCGGACCAGCTTCGCGTCGCCGTCGACCCACGGCGCGATCGCGCCCTCCCTCAACGACTTCGAGCCGTCCGGCACGATGCGGGCGGGGTCGAAGTCGTCGACGGCGCCGAGGCCCTGGCAGTCCGCGCAGGCGCCCTGCGGCGAGTTGAACGAGAACACCCGAGGCGTGATCTCGGGCACGCTCACGCCGCACTGCACGCACGCGAGCCGCCGGGAGAACAGCCGGTCGCCGCCCTCCAGGGTGTTGATGACCACGACGTCGTCGGCGAGGCCCAGCGCCAGCTCGATGCCGTTCCGCAGACGCCGCTCCACCCCGGCCCGGACGACGAGCCGGTCGACGAGCACCGCGATGTCGTGGTTCCGGCGGCGCTCGAGCCGGATGTCCTCCTCGAGGGAACGGACCCGGCCGTCGACCCGCACCTTCGCGAAGCCCCGGGCCCGGAGGGCCGCGAAGTCCTTCCGGAACTCGCCCTTCCGGCCGCGCACGATCGGGGCCAGCACGTTGATGCGCTCGTCGGTCGGGCCGCCGAGCACCATCTCGACGATGCGGTCGACCGACTGCCGGGTGATCGGCCGGTCGCAACGCGGACAGTGCGGCACGCCGATGTTGGCGAACAGCAGGCGCAGGTAGTCGTAGATCTCGGTGACGGTCCCCACGGTTGAGCGGGGGTTCGAGCCGGTGGTCTTCTGCTCGATGGAGATGGCGGGCGACAGGCCGTCGATCAGGTCGACGTCGGGCTTCTCGACCTGCTCGAGGAACTGCCGGGCATAGGCCGACAGCGACTCCACGTACCGCCGCTGCCCCTCGGCGTAGATGGTGTCGAAGGCCAGCGACGACTTGCCCGACCCGGACAGCCCGGTGACGACGACGAAGCGGTCGCGCGGCAGACTGACGTCGATGCTCTTCAGGTTGTGGACGCGGGCTCCCCGTACCTCGATGCGATCGTGAGCCATCGCCGTGATCAGGTCCCAGCCCGGCGGGCGTCGCCCCGCCCGCCCATCGTCGCCTTCGGCTCCGCCGGGCGCCAACCGACCCGGCCGGGAGCCGGCACCGTTCCACGGCGCAGACTCCCAGGGCTCCGCTCGCCGCCCAACCGCCCCTGCCGGGAGTCCGTTCCACGGCGCAGACTCCCAGTCCCGTGGGGCCGCGGTCAGCCGCCGCGGGGCCGCCCCAAACTCTTGATGCTATCACGCCGGCGCGGGCCCGGGCAGGCGCTCGAACCGGTACACCCGATCGTCGGACGCGACCACCGCGCCCCCGTGCCGGTCGAAGGCGACCCCGACCAGACCGGGCGCCGCCACGACCTGCTCGGCCTCGTCGGCACCCCCGATGCGGTAGAGCCCGCTCGCCCCGGCCAGCGCCTCGACGACGTGAAGGGTGCCCCGGGCGTCGAAGGCGAGGCCCTGGGGCCGGCCGAACCCCCGGTGGACGGTGGTGACGGCCCCCGCCCGATCGATGCGGTACACGGCATCGCGGGTGGCCAGCGTCGGCGCCGTCACGTAGAGGTCGCCGGTGGGGGCCATGCCGAGGTGGAACGCCGCCACGCTGGGGGGGAGGGTGGCGAACGGCGACACCTCGCCCGACGGCGCGATCTTGAAGATGGTGCCGGACCGGTCACCGACGAACAGCGTGCCGGCCTCGTCGAACGCCAGCCCGCAGGCCACCCCGAGCTCCGCCGCCAGTTGCTTGTGCTGCCCGTCGGCGTCGACCCGGAACACCGCGCCGTCGAAGCGGCTCGACACGAACAGCCGGCCCAGGGGATCGAGGGCGAGCGAGGTCGGGTTGGTGATGCCGGTCACGAACGGCTCGCGAAAGCCGTCCCGCCGGAGCCGGAACACCGAGACCGGCGCCGACTCCCCGCGGGTCCCGCTGTAGGTCAGGAAAACGGTGCCGTCGGCGTCGATGACCGGACTGTCGACCTGGTGCACGCCGGCGGCGACCTGCGCGCCGACCTCCAGCCGGGTGGCCTCCCCCGGCGCCGTGTCGAGCCGGACGGGCAGCGAGCCGCCCCCGGTGTCGGGCGGCACCAGACAGGCGACCCGGTCCCGGCCCGCGCACACCACCTGCGCGGGACGGTCGCCGATCCACGCCTCGGGCACCCGGCGGCCGTCCCCCCCGACGCCGGCCCCGAGGACGGCGATCCGTCCCCCGGCGACAGCCGCCGGCGGATCCACGGAAGTGATTCTGGGGCTGGGCGCCTGAGTCATCTACGACGGCGGGAGCGGACGGCCGGCAGCCCGTGGCCACGCCACGGGCTGCCTACGCCGGGTCCAGCTCGACGTTCCAATAGAGGTAGTCCCGCCAGCTCGCGGGGGTGTCGCGCAGGCCGACGGCGATGCGCACGGTCGCGGGGCGCAGCGGGCGCCGGGGCGGCCGGATGACCCGCATGCCGGCCTCGGCGGGCGTGCGCCCGCCCTTCCGCCGGTTGCACGACACGCAGGACGTGACGATGTTCTCCCAGTCCTTGCGCCCGCCGTAGCGCACCGGAACGACGTGATCGAAGGTCAGCTCGGCGGGCGGGAACCCCCGTCCGCAGTACTGACACAGGTGGTCGTCGCGGGCGTAGATGTTGGCGCGCGAGAACGGCACCAGGTTGAAGTGGCGCTTGATGGTGATGTAGTTCAGCAACCGGATTACCGAGGGCAGCTTCACCGTCAACGAGACCGAGTGCACCTCCCGGTCGTAGACCGAGAGCACCTCGACCTTGCCCTGACACCACAGCCTGATCGCCCGCCGCCAATCGACGACCTTCAACGGTTCGTAGGTCGCATTGAGCAGCAGAGTGTGCTCCATGGGTTCCCACCGTTCCGGCCCGCCAGTCCAAAAAGCCGATTGTGCCTGAATCCGATACCTGTGTCAAGCGGCACAACCTCACTAAAGCCTTGCCGCGTAACGAGTTATGCCACCACCACGGCCGCGCCCCTGTCCGCCCCGGGAAGAGGTGCCGACAATAGAGGACGATGCGCCGGTTCGTCTGGTGTCCGCTGCTTCTCGTTCTCGCCGGGTGCGCGATACGCCCCGGCGCAACGCCGCAACCGTTCCCCAGACCTCACCTCGCCCCCGCGGACCTGCCCCTCGCCCGGGCCGGGGAACGCGCCGCACCCGACGCCGTCACCGCCACCGCCCTCGAGTATCTGGGGGTGCCGTACCGGTGGGGCGGCAGCACCCCGCGAGGGTTCGACTGCAGCGGATTCACCTGGTACGTCTTCAGCCGCCACGGCATGGAGCTGCCGCGGGTCGCGGCCGACCAGTTTCGCGTCGGCCAGCGGATCGACCGCAACGCGGTTCGACCCGGAGATCTGCTGTTCTTCGAGACCATCTCCGAGGGGCCGTCGCACGTGGCGCTGGCTCTCGACGCCGATCAGTTCGTCCACGCGCCGTCGCGGCGGGGGAAGGTCCGGGTCGAGCGCCTCAGCTCGCAGTACTGGACGAGCCGCTTCCTCGGCGCCCGGCGCGTGCTCTAGCGTCCCGAACCCGTGGTTCGTGGAACGATTCTGCGCACAAGTTCTCCTGTGTTTACAGATACTTGCCGCGATTCAGAGATTTCGCGAACTTCCCGGCCAGCGGCATTCGAGCCGCGATGCCCCGGCGCCTCGCTACTCTCGGTGCAACCCGGGGTTCCACGGGTCCGCCAGGAGTCTGCGCCGTGGAGCGCCGGGGCCTCGCGCCCCCGGGCGGGGCTCAGGCACCGGCCGGCGCGGCCGCGAACTGCTCGATCTGCCGTCGGATCTCCTGCGCCGCGTCGGGGGCGGCCGGCGCCAGCGGCCGCCGGGGCCGCCCGCCGGCGTAGCCGAGCTCGTCGAGGGCCGCCTTCAACCCCGGGATGCCGTGCCTGGTGGTCAGCAGCCGGGCGAGCGGGACGACCTGCCGCTGCAGGGCGCGCGCCTCGTCGTGGCGGCCGGCCGCGACGTGCTCGTGGATCCGCACGCAGGCGTCGGGGATCGCGCACGCCAGGGCCAGGATGCCGCCGCTCGCGCCGAGCGCGAGGCTGGCATAGAACGTCGGCGCCGACCCGACGACGACGCTGAAGCCGTCCCGGGCCACGCCGATGAGGTCGCCGACGTAGCCCAGGTCGGGGCCCGACTCCTTCAATCCCACGATGTTCGGATGATCGACGAGTCGGGCGACCGCCTCGACCGGCAGGGTGACGCCGGTGAGGGCCGAGAAGTTGTACAGGACGACGGGCACCGGCGACGCATCGGCCACTGCCGCGTAGTGGCGCACGAACGCCTCGGTGGTGAGCTGCTTCTTGAAGTAGGACGGCGTGCGCACGAGCACGCCGTCGGCGCCGGCGTCCGCCGCCCGGCGCGCGGCGGCGACGGCCGCACGGGTCGACTGGCGGCCGGTGCCCGCGAGCAGCAGGCGGTCGCCGGGCACCCGCCCGCGCGCCTCGCGAATCAGCCGATCCGCCTCGTCGTCGTCGACGAGCGGCGCCTCGCCCGTCGACCCGAGCACCACCAGCCCGCGCAGCGGCGTGGCCATCCAGCGATCGATGTTGGCGCGCCAGGCGTCGAGGTCGACGGCCTCGTCGTCGGTGAACGGGGTCGGAATGGGAGCGAGCACGCCGCTGATGGTCATGATTCGGCTCGTTGCGTGAGACAGACAGGGACGAAGAGAAACGAGACTACGGTAGCGACGTGGCCGGGCGGTTGTCAAACGCAGGCCTGGCCGGACCGCGAGCGTACAAGGCAGGGCCCGGCGGCGCCGTCTCGGAGACGGTTCCGGCCGGGTCGGGGGTGGGTCACGGGCGGATACGGGCCGCGGTGCCGCCGATTGACTACCGGCCGGCCGCGGCGCGTGAGGCTTGAGAGGTGACGTTCGCCCGGCTCGCCGCGTCGACGCGACACCCGAGCGACGAATGCCAACTATCTATGCAAGTGTCGCGCCAGTTCCTGGACGCATCAGCAACAAAAGCTGTAAGCTATTGCAACTTATGGGCTTGTAGTGAGCACACGCTGGCCGGAGACAGTCCTGCTCGTGACCGGCCCGTCCTCGAACGGAACCACCGTTCGCCAACGATGTCGAAGCCGCACCCCGACCCGTACACATTTGAGGGCAGCGATGGCGGTCCGCGACCAGGGGGGCCGGGGAACGGAAGAGCCGAGCCGGCGTGGCCCGTCCGAGGGCCTCCTCGGCTGCAGCGGACGCGCAAGGATGCGCGCCTCCTCGACCACCCGGCCTCCGATCAGATGCGGGCCGGGGAACGGGAGAGCCGAGTCAGCGTGGAGCGTCCGAGGGCCCCTTCGGCCGCAGCGGCCGCGCAAGGATGCGCGCCTCCTCGACCACCCGGCCTCCGATCAGGTGCCCCTGGATGATCCGCTCGAGAACCGCCGGGTCGCACGCGCGGTACCACGTCCCTTCCGGGTAGACGACGGCGATCGGCCCGCCTTCGCAGACCCGCAGGCAGTTGGCCTTCGTGCGCAGCACCCCGCCCTGCTCGGACAGCCCGAGCTCACGAAGCCGGCGCTTCAGATAGGTCCAGGCGGCGAGGCCGCGCTCGCGTTCGCAGCACTTCGGATGGGTCTGGTCGGCGCAGAGCAGCACGTGCCGCTCGGCCGCGCTCACCCCGACCGCGGCGGCGGCGCGCTGCTGGCTCTCGACGGAGCCCTTGCCGGAGTCGGGAGCGTCCATCATGCGCAACTTCGTGCCCGGGCGGGCAGCGCGCGCAGGCCCGGCGCGGCATCGACCCGGAGCGGGGGGAGACGGAACCCGGCGGCGACGCCGGCGGCACTGGAACGAGCCGCGCGACCCGCGTAGCATAGCACGCCATGAGCAAGCGCCCCACCGCCGTCCTCGACCGCGCCATGACCGTCTTTCTCGCCGCCGTCGAGCGCGGCGGCAACGCGCTGCCGCATCCCGGCACGCTGTTCGCCCTGCTCGCGGGGGTCATCGTCGTCATCTCGGCCATCGCGGCCCGCACCGGCGTCGAGGTCGTCCATCCCGGCACCGGCGAGCTGATCCGGCCGGTCAGCCTCGCCACCGTCGAGGGGCTGCACCGCATCCTCACCGAGATGGTCACCAACTTCACGAGCTTCGCGCCCCTCGGCACGGTCCTGGTGGCGATGCTGGGCATCGGGGTCCTGGAGAGCAGCGGGCTCATCGCCGCCGCCCTGCGCCTGCTCGTGCTGTCGGCGCCCAAGCGGCTCCTCACGTTCGTGCTCGTCCTCGCCGGCGTCCTCTCCAACACGGCGAGCGAGATCGGCTACGTGCTGCTCGTGCCCCTCGGCGGCATCATCTTCCTCGGCGCGGGGCGCCATCCCATGGCGGGACTCGCGGCGGCGTTCGCCGGGGTGTCCGGGGGCTACAGCGCCAACCTGCTGCTCGGCACCATCGATCCCCTGCTGGCCGGCCTCTCCGAGGAGGCGGCCCGCATCGTCGACGACGGCTACCGGGTCAACCCCGCCGCCAACTACTACTTCATGGTGGTCTCCACGTTCATCATCGCGGGGGCGGGAACCTGGGTGACCGAGCGGGTCGTCATCCCCCGGCTGGGCCCCTACAAGGGTTCGACCGAGACGCAGGCGGGCGATTCGGACGTCATGCGGGCGCTCTCCGACGTGGAGAAGCGCGGCCTCTACGCCGCCCTGGCCGCGACGGCGGTCTTCGTGCTGTTCCTGCTCTGGGGCACGGTGCCCGCCGACGGGTTCCTGCGCAACCCGGACGACGGCGGACTGCTGCGCTCGCCCTTCCTGTCGGGCATCGTGGCGTTCATCTTCATCGGCGGCCTTCTCATCGGCGTGGCCTACGGGGCCGCGACCGGCGCGTTCCGCAGCGACACCGACGTCATGAACGGCATGGGCAAGACGATCAGCACGCTGGGCACGTACCTCGTGCTGGTGTTCTTCGCGGCCCAGTTCGTCGCCTACTTCAACTGGACCAACCTCGGCCTGATCATGGCCGTCAAGGGGGCGGAGTGGCTGCGCAGCTCGGGCATGGGCGGCATCCCCCTCATGCTCAGCTTCGTGGTGCTCTCGTCGATCATCAACCTGTTCATGGGCAGCGCGTCGGCCAAGTGGGCCATCATGGCCCCGGTGTTCGTCCCCATGTTCATGCTGCTCGGCTACACCCCCGAGCTGACCCAGACCGCCTACCGGGTCGGCGACAGCACCACCAACATCATCGCCCCGATGATGTCCTACTTCGCCCTCATCGTCGCGTTCTTCGAGCGCTACGACCGGCGCTCGGGCATCGGCACGGTGGTCGCCACCATGCTCCCGTACACGGTGACGTTCCTCGCCTGCTGGTCGGTGCTGCTGATCGTCTGGATGCTGCTCGGCCTCCCGGTGGGGCCGGGGGCGGGACTGCGGCTCTGACCCGCCGCCGCGACGTCGCGCGGCCGTTGCGCTACCGGACGCCGGGCCGGCTCGAGGCGGCCCCGAAGTAGGTGTAGTGCGTGCGGTGCTGTACGTCCACGCGTCCCCGTCCCCGCACCCGCACCAGCAACCGGCGGGTCCGAACCGTCGGCTCGGGATTGGTCAGGGCGAAGCCGAGGATGTAGTAGTCGCTGGTCTCGGCGTCGATCTCGCGGAACACGTCGTCGAAATCGTTCCGGTTGACCATGGCGCGGCCGCCGGTCTGCTCGGCGAGCGACCGCAGGCTGTTCTGGGTCGTGAAGCTCCACTCGTCGAACGAGCCCCGGCCGGTCAGGAGGAACTCCGCGGGCCCCGGCCTCGCGGCGGCGAGACCGCGGGGATCGACGGTGTAGAACGCGGCGTTGGCCCGGTTCGCGGCCTCCGCGAGCTCGTCGATCCGCCTCGCGAGGTCCCCGTCGCCCTCCAGGCCGTCCACGTCGCCGATCGGGGCGTCCTGGCGCAGGAGGCGCGCGATGCCCTGGTTGATCAACGCGGACTCCGTTCCCGGCTCGCGATGGTACCCTCTGCGCTCCGCCAGGAAGGGATTCAGGTCGTAGCCGCTGCTGAAGTAGACGACCACCTTGCGCAGGTGCTGGACCTGCTCGAGGCTCTGGACGACGTTGCTCACGGTCGCGAACGCGACCCCGGCGCGCGCCATCAGCTCGGGGGTGTACCCCGGCCTCGGCGGGAAGTTCTGGATCAGCTCGTTGGGGTCGAACCCGTCGCCGGTGATGCGCTCGGCCGTCGACTGCAGCAGGCCACGGTCGGCGGTCACCCCGATCGAGATCGCCGACGGCCCGGTGGACACGACGGCGAACTGGTCGCCCTCGTGAATGAGGTTGTCGGCCATCTCCACGAACGCCGTGCGGGCGCGAGGCGTCAGGCCGGCCGGAATGTGCAGGTCGTCGACGAGAATGATGAAGAGTCGGCCGGTCAACTCGTCCGAAGGCCGCGGCGGCGGCGGCAGCAGCACTCCGTTCCGGGCCCGCAGGCCCGGCGCGAGCTGCTCGCTGACGCGCCCGGCCTGCACGCGCACGAGGGAGGCGACCTCGCGCACCTCGCCCTCGTCCACGACCACGAAGTCCCGGGCAATCAGGTCGTCGAGGAAGAGGCCGTCCCGGTCGCGGGGAACCACGACGAGCGTGACCAGCGTGACGCCGGACTGAAAGTCCGGACCCGGGCCCCCGGCGCCCGGCCGGTCCGTCGGACGGAGCACCTGCGACGGCGCCTGCGCGGCCGCCGGGGCCGCCGGGGCCGCCACGAGCATGGCCGCGGCCAACGCGAGAGGCGATACAGCACGGAAAGCCGATGTCGTCATGTCTCTCGTCCTCTCAGTCCGCCGGCCAGGCGAGATCGGCGCGGATCCCGGACAGGTTCCCGGCGACGTGCACGGCGGCATAGAGCTCGCCGGCCCGCAGGCTCTCGAGGTCGCGGGCCGACAGTTGCAGCCGGCCGGACGACCGGGCGCGCCCGCGCCCCCCCAGCAGGTGCGCGACCGGCCCGGCGCCGCCGCCCTCGACGGCGCGATGCAGGTGGACGAACAGCACGTCCTGGGCCGGGACGCCGTACGCGGAAACGGAGTAGACCAGCTCGCGGCGGGCCCGGTCGAGCTCGAACCGCCCGCGCAGGCCGGCGCCGTTCGCCTCGGCCACGGCCTCGATGACCACCGGCGGCGGCGGGGCCACCAGGCTCGGGGTGCTGTCGGGCGGGCGGCGGTGGCCGGTCGCCTGCTCGAAGGCGTAGGCGAGCCGGATCAGGTCGGACTCGGCAAACTCGCGGCCGATCATCTCCAGGCCCACCGGCATGCCGTCGGCCGCGTACCCGGCGGGAACGGTGATGGCGGGCAGCCCCGTGATGGCGCTGAGGGCGCAGTTGCTGCCGGGCTGCGCCAGGCCCACGGGGCGGGCGGTCTGGCGAATCGTGGGGTAGACGAGCGCGGTCAGATCGTGCTCGTCGAGGAACCGCAAGACGGCAGCCCGCGCCTCGACCCGCCGGACCAGCCGGTCGCGATAGTCGTCGGTGTCGAGGGTCTCCACCTCGAGCGACGAGCGGAGGCCGCCGTCGATGATCTCGTGGTAGAGCCCCCGCTCCACCAGCTCCGCGAGGGTGCGCACCGGGGCGCCGGGGGTCTCGGCCAGATAAGCGTCGAAGTCGCGCCTGAACTCGAGGCCGATCACCGACGCGTCCTCGAGGAACGAGCCCAGGTCGGTCTCGCCGACGTCGACGATCTCCGCTCCCGCCGCCGCCATCGCTTCCGCCCCCGCCTCGATGACGGTGCTGACGGGGCGCTCGGCGCCGCTGTCGCCCAGCAGCTCGTGCAGCACCGCGAGCCGCGCCCCCTGCAGCCCGTCGGGGTCGAGGGCGTCCCGGAACGAGGCGGGAATGCGGCCCTCGCTCCGGGCCGTCACCGGGTCGGCGGGGTCGACGCCCACCGTGGCGTCGAGCGTGATCGCGAGGTCCTCCACCGAGCGCGCGAGGGGACCGCCGATGTCCTGGGTGGTCGAGAGGGGCACGATGCCGTCGCCGCTCGCGAGCCCCCGCGTCCCCCGCAGCCCCACCAGGGCGTGGTGGGCGGACGGGATGCGGATCGACCCGCAGGTATCGCTCCCCATCCCGACGGCGCCGAAGCTCGCGGCCACCGCAGCTCCGGTGCCGCCGCTCGACCCCCCGGGGTTGCGGGTCGGGTCGTAGGGGTTGCGGGTCTGGCCGGTGAGGGAGCTGACGGTGGTGATGCCCCGCGCCAGCTCGTGCATGTTGGTCTTGCCGAGGACGATCGCCCCCGCCTCGCGCAGGCGCCGTACCTGGGTCGAGTCGTCGGGCGGCACGGAAGTCGCGAGGGCGATGGCCCCCGCGCTCGTCGGCATGTCGCCGGTGTCGTAGTTGTCCTTCACGACGACGGGGATCCCGTGCAGCGGGCCGCGCACCTGCCCCGCCGCGCGCTCGGCGTCGAGCCGGTCGGCCGCGTCGGCGGCGTTCGGGTTGATGACGACCATCGCGTTCAGCAGCGGCCCGCGCTGGTCGTAGGCGTCGATGCGGGCCAGGTAGCCCGCCACCAGCTCGCGCGACGTCACCTCGCCGGCGTCGAGGGCCGCGCCGAGCTCGGTGACGGACCGCTCCATGACGTCGAAGGCCGCGCCGCCGGCCCCGTCTTCCACCTGACCGCACCCGGCGCCGGCGACGGTCAGTAACAGGACGAACGCGATGGCGAACGCCGGGCAGCCGGACCGGCTTCGCCGCGCAACCGAGCGCACCGTCATCTGTCGCCTCCTGTCCAATCGTCGCCCTCGGCTCCGCTTGGCGCACAACCAACGCTGCAGGAGTCCGCGCGGTTCTACGGCGCAGACTCCTGGTGTCACGATCGCGAACGCTGATGGTACACCAGACCATCCCGCCCGCCACGGATCCGCGGCGGGGACGCCAGGCCGTTCGACCGCGTCGTTCCCGGCCCGTCGAATCGTCCCCTGCAGATCCCATCGCCGCCCAACCAACCCGCCGGCAGTCCGTGCCGTCCTGCGGCGCAGACTCCCGGCCCCGGCTGCGCGCACGCCGGGGAGCGCGGACGGACCCCCCGCAGGTACAATGGCCCGATGACGACCCGCTGGGCGGCCGCGACGGCGGCGGCGATCCTCGTCGCGGCGGCGGTGGTGGCGCAGGATCCGGCCCCCGCGCCGGGCGCCGGCTCGATTCGGGCCGGCGACCTCGAGGCGGACGTCCGGTTTCTCGCCGCCGACAGCCTGCGGGGCCGGCTGACGGACACGCCCGAGAACCGGATCGCGGCCGACTTCATCGCCTCGCGCTTCGCCCGGCACGGCTTGGCCCCCGTGGGCTCCGACGGCACCCACTTCCACCGGTTCGATCTCGTCACGACCGCGCTCGGCCCCGACAACGACCTGCGGGTCACGGGAGCCGGACAGCGGGACCTCGTGCTCGGCCCGGCCTTCTATCCCGACCCCGTCAGCGCCACCGCGAGCGCGGCGGGGAACGTCGTGTTCGTCGGGTTCGGCATCGACGCCCCGTCGCTCGGCCACGACGACTACCGCGAGGCGGACGTCGCCGGGGCGGTCGCCCTGATGCTCGACCACGAGCCGGGCGAGTTCCGCCGGGACAGCCCCTTCGACGGCACCCTGCGCTCGGAGTCGGCGCGGCTCGTGCGCAAGGTCCTCGCCGCCCAGGCGCGGGGCGCGGTCGCGGTGCTGGTGGCGCCCGACCGCCACAACCACGGGCGCACGCGGGGCCCGGCCCGGCCGATGGGAACGGCGTGGCCGTCGCGGCCGCCCCGGGTGCCGCGCTACGCGCTCGCGAGCTGGGTCGAGGCGGTGGACATCCCCGTCGTGCACATCTCGGGCGACCTCGCGGAGCGCATCGCGGAAGCGGCGGACCGGTCGTTCGACGAGCTGGCGGAGGCGGCCGAGCGGGCCGGCGGGGCGGCGGCCCTCCCGCTGGCGGGGCCGCGGGTCGAGCTGACGGCCTCGGTGCGCCGGACGACGGTGGCGAACCGCAACGTGGTCGGGTTGGTCGAAGGGGCGGACCCGGCGCTGCGGGACGAGTGGATCATCATCGGCGCCCACTACGACCACGACGGTGCGCGGGGTTCCGTCATCTACAACGGAGCCGACGACGACGCGTCGGGGGTGGCGGCGCTCATCGAGATCGCCGAGGCCTACCGCGCGGCCGCGCGCGGGGGCGACCGGCCGGGACGGTCCATCCTGCTCGCCGCGTGGAACTCGGAGGAGCAGGGCCTGCTCGGGGCGTGGGCGTACACCGAGGCGCCGCTGCACCCGCTCGACCAGACGGTGGCGGTCCTCAACATGGACATGATCGGCCGGGACGAAGAGGTCCCCCGGATCGGCGGCATCCGGTTCCGCGGCCTCGAGCCGCAGTCGGCCGAGTCCAACCGCAACGCCGTCAACGTCCTGGGCTACAGCCGGTCGCCGGACCTGCGCCGGGCGGTCGAGCGCGCCAACCGGACGACGGGCCTCGACGTGCGGTTCCGCTACGACGACAACCCCTCGAACCTGCTGCGGCGCAGCGACCAGTGGCCCTTCCTGTTCCGCGAGGTCCCGGCCCTCTTCGTGCACACCGGCCTTCACCCCGACTACCACACGGAACGGGACACGCCGGAGAAGCTCCGCTACGACAAGATGACCCGCATCGTGCGGATGGTGCACCAGTTGAGCTGGAACCTCGCCGGCGATGCGGAGCGCCCGGCCTACGTCCGGCCCTGACCGCCCGTGGCGAAGGCCTCACCGCGACGGGGAATCCGACGCGCCGGCGCGACCCGCGGGCGCGGCGCCCCCGTCCTCGAACGTGCAGGCGCGCCGCATGCTCCGTTCCAGCAGGGCCAGGTACCGGGCGCGCGGGACCTCGACGGCGCCGAACCGCTCCAGGTGGGGCGTCACCCACTGCACGTCGAGCAGCCGGTAGCCGCGCTCGCGCAGGCGCCCCACCAGGCAGCTCAGGGCCACCTTCGAGGCGTCCGTGACCCGGTGGAACATCGACTCCCCGAAGAAGGCGCCGCGCAGGCTGACGCCGTAGAGGCCGCCGGCGAGCCGGTCGTCGGCCCACACCTCGACCGAATGGGCGTGACCCGCCTCGTGCAGTCGGCAGTAGCTCTCCCGGATCTCGTCGTCGATCCAGGTGCCGTCGCCGCCGTCCCGCGACGCGCACGCGGTGATGACGTCGCCGAACGCCTCGTTCACGGTGCAGCGGAACCGCGCCTGGCGCAGCAGCCGGGCGAGACGCCGCGAGGTCCGGAAGCGGTCGATCGGAATCACCCCGCGCCACTCCGGCGAGAACCAGCGGATCTCGCCCTCCACGGCCATCGGGAAGTACCCGACCCGATAGGCGCCGAGGAGGGTCGCAGTCGGGATCATGACCCGTCTTCATCGTCGTCGCGACGTTCCGCCGCCCGTACCCCAAGTCTTACAATAGTCGAGACGCGGGCCGGCGTTTCCAGGCCTCCGTTGCGAGGTCGGACGACCGCGAGCTTCCGCTGCGACGCCGGGGACGGCCCCGCGGGCCGGGCCGAGGGGGCGTTCGGCGGAGATGAAGACGATACTCTCGAGGATTCGATGCGGAGCAGCAGCGTCCACACGTCGGAGGCGGTCACCCGGGGCATCCGGGTCAACGTCACGTCACGATTCTCTCATCTCGAGCCGCACCAGAACCGGTGGATCTTCACCTACACCATCCGGATCACCAACGAGGGCCCCGAGACCGTGCAGCTCGTCAGCCGGCACTGGATCATCACCAACGGCTCGAACGAGGTGGAGCAGGTGCGGGGACCGGGCGTGGTCGGGCACCAGCCGACGCTCTCTCCGGGACAGTCGTTCGAGTACTCGTCGGGCTGCCCGCTCTCGACGCCGTTCGGGTCGATGCGCGGCACCTACCAGATGGTGACGGCGGAAGGCGCGACGTTCGACGCCGAGGTCGCGGAGTTCGCGCTGACCGAGCCGTACACCGTGCACTGACGCCGGGCGCACCCGCCGCGCCTGGCCCGACGAGGTCACGGGGCCGCTCCACCATCGACCGGTCTTCCCGCCGACCCGACCGGCGCGAGACGAATGCCCGCTGCCTCCAGCCGGCCGCGCAGCGTCGCCGCGATGTCGCCGGCCCCCGGCGTGTCGCCGTGCAGGCAGATGGTGTCGCGGCGGAGCTCGATGACCTCCCCGGTGACGGTCGCGACCTCCCCGTTCCGCACCAGGCGCAGCGCCCGCTCCGCCACCCCCGCCGGATCGGTGATCACCGCGCCCGGCTCGCGCCTCGGCGCCAGCGAGCCGTCGGGACGGTAGGCGCGGTCCGCGAACACCTCGGCCGCGGTCTGCAGCCCGAGCGCGTCGCCGGCCTCGACGAGGCAGGACCCGGAGCCGCCGAACAGGATCAGCCGGGCGTCGACCGCGCGCACCGCCCGCGCGATGGCGTCGGCCAGCGGACGGTCGCGGGCCGCCCGGTTGTACAACGCCCCGTGGGGCTTGACGTGGTTCAGCCGGGTCCCCTCGGCCGCCGCCATCGCCGCGAGGGCCCCGATCTGGTACACCACCAGATCCTCGAGCTCCTGCAGGTCCATGGCGATGTCCCGCCGGCCGAACCCCATCAGGTCCGCGTATCCCGGATGCGCCCCCGGGCTGACGCCGCGGTCGACGGCGAGCCGCACCGTCCGGCGCATGACCGACGGGTCGCCGCCGTGCGACCCGCAGGCGATGTTGGCCGACGTCACGTGCCGGAACATCCGCTCGTCGTTGCCGATGACGTAGGGGCCGAAGGACTCGCCGACGTCGGCGTTCAGATCGATGCGCTCCATGACCGGAATCATACGCCGGGTTCCCCGAGCCCGAGCCCCAGGGCCCCCGGCTTCCGACCCGCGAGCGGCGCGTCCCCGCCGCGGCCTCTTCGGGCGGCGCTCGACGTCAGGTTGCCACCCACATCCCGGATGCCGCCGGTCTTCGGCGGTTCCTGCGTTGGGCACGTGGCAGGTGGTTTCCGTCACCGGCCTTGGCGGCTCGTCCCCGGGACCCCTGAGCCCGCGCACCCGCTTGCCGTAGACCGGTGCCGCACCCGATTCGCCGACCGCCCGGCGCGCCGCCCCCGGGCCGGAATCGCGAGCGGAACGATCCGGTAAGATCATGCTCTCTCGAACGCCTCGACCCGGCGTTCGGCATTGGCATCGCAAGACGAGAGCAGAGGACAAGCAGATGACGGAGCGGGTGAACGCGGGAGGCCTCCGGGTCGACAAGGCGCTGTACGACTTCATCAACGACGAGGCGCTGCCGGGCACCGGCATCGCCCCCGAGGCGTTCTGGTCCGGCTTCGACCGCCTGGTGCACGACCTCGCGCCCCGCAACCGCGAGCTCCTCGACACCCGCGACGAGCTGCAGCGGCGCCTCGACGCCTGGTACCGCGAGAACCGCGACCAGCCCATCGACCTCGACGAGTACAAGGCCGTGCTCCAGGAGATCGGCTACCTCGTGCCCGAGGGCGACGACTTCTCGGCCGAGACCGGCAACCTCGACCCGGAGATCTCGACCATCGCCGGCCCCCAGCTCGTCGTCCCCGTCACCAACCCGCGCTACGCCCTGAACGCCGCCAACGCGCGGTGGGGCAGCCTCTACGACGCCCTCTACGGCACCGACGCCATTCCCGAGGACGACGGGGCCGAGCGGGGAGGCGCCTACAACAAGGTGCGCGGCGACCGGGTCATCGCCCACGTGCGCGGGTTCCTCGACCAGGCCGCCCCCCTCGCGTCGGGCAGCCACGCCGACGTCACCGCCTACGCGGTCACGGACGGGGCCCTCGCGGCCACGCTGGAGGACGGCCGCACCACCGGCCTCGCCGACCCGTCCCGGTTCGCGGGACACCGCGGCGATGCCGCCGCCCCGTCGTCGATCCTGCTGAAGAACAACGACCTCCACGTCGACGTCGTGATCGACCGCGCCCACCCCGTGGGCCGCGACGACAAGGCCGGCGTCAAGGACGTCGTCCTCGAGGCCGCGACGACCACCATCATGGACCTCGAGGACTCCGTCTCGACCGTCGACGCCGAGGACAAGGTCGTCGCCTACCGCAACTGGCTCGGCCTCCTCAAGGGCGACCTGACCGACCGGTTCGAGAAGGGCGGCCGCCTGGTCGACCGCGCCCTCAACGCCGACCGCACGTACACCGCCCCCGACGGGTCGGAGACGACGCTCAAGGGCACCAGCCTGATGCTCATCCGCAACGTCGGCCACCTCATGACCAACCCCGCGGTCCTCGACAGCGACGGCCACGAGGCCCCCGAGGGCCTGCTCGACGCGATGATCTCGACCGTCATCGCCGTCCACGACCTGAAGAACCGGAAGAACAGCCGCGCCGGGTCCGTCTACATCGTCAAGCCGAAGATGCACGGCCCCGAGGAGGTCGCCTTCTGCGACCGGACCCTCGCGCAGGTCGAGGACATCCTGGGCCTCGACCGCCACACCCTGAAGATCGGCATCATGGACGAGGAGCGGCGGACCACCGTCAACCTCAAGGAGTGCATCCGCGCCGCCAAGGACCGCGTGTTCTTCATCAACACCGGGTTCCTCGACCGCACCGGCGACGAGATGCACACCGCCATGGAGGCGGGTCCGATGATCCGCAAGGCGGAGATGAAGTCGGCCCCGTGGATGACCACCTACGAGGACTACAACGTCGATGTCGGCCTCGAGTGCGGCCTGCCCGGGCACGCCCAGATCGGCAAGGGCATGTGGGCCATGCCGGACCTCATGGCGGCCATGCTGAAGGCCAAGATCGGCCACCCCGAGGCGGGCGCCAACACCGCCTGGGTGCCGTCGCCCACCGCCGCCACCCTGCACGCCACCCACTACCACCAGGTCGACGTCAACGAAAGGCAGGAGGCCCTGAAGTCGCGCCCGCGTGCCGACCTCGACCGCATTCTCACCATTCCGCGCGAGGAGTCTCCCAACTGGTCGGCGGCCGAGATCCAGCAGGAGCTCGACAACAACGCCCAGGGCATCCTCGGCTACGTCGTGCGCTGGGTCGAGCAGGGCATCGGCTGCTCGAAGGTCCCCGACATCAACAACATCGGGTTGATGGAGGACCGCGCCACCCTGCGCATCTCCAGCCAGCACATCTGCAACTGGCTCCACCACGGCGTCTGCACCGAGGCCCAGGTGCGCGAGACCCTCGAGCGCATGGCCGCCGTCGTCGACGGCCAGAACGCCGGCGACCCCGCCTACCGGCCCATGGCCCCCGACTTCGCCTCGAGCGTGGCGTTCCAGGCCGCCTGCGACCTCATCTTCAAGGGCCGCGAGCAGCCGAACGGCTATACCGAGCCGATCCTGCACGCAAGGCGGCAGGAGGCGAAGGCGAAGTTCGGGCGGTAGGCGCGGGGCCCAGCGCGGCGCGAAGGGGGCCGGCCGATCCGGAAGGGCACGCTGTGACGAACCGAGTACTCGCCCGCGACGCGACAGAGCCCTTCAGTGATGCGGCGCAGATCGCACGGATCATGGGTCTGCCGTCGTGGCGCAAGATGAACAGTCTGTCTCTGGTAGACCGCATCGAGCAGGGGCTGCCCCAGCAAGCCGCCGAGCGCGTCGCGCGGGTCATGGCCCCCGACGACCCTCAAGCGAAGTTCACGCTGTTGTCGCGTTCAACTTGGTCGCGGTTCCAGAAGCGGCCGCGACGACATCTGACGCGAGAGGCGAGCGAGCGGGTCCATGGCATCGCGCGCGTCCTGCTCGAGGCGCGGCGGCTCTGGGCCGACGACGAGGCGGCGACGGTGCGGTCTCTCAATCGGCCGCACCCGTTGCTCGACGGGCGCACACCGCTCGATGTCGCCCGCAGGTCGACGACCGGCGCCGACCTCGTCGTCCGGATCATCGGCGAGGCGAGGGCGGGCGTCGCGGTCTGACTCTCATCGCGCGAAGAGTGGCGCGAATCCCGGTAGACGGATGTCTCGAGTCCGACGCTGATCGATGCGGCATCGTCGTGGTGCGGGTGGATGAGCACGGCCAGAACCCCGAAACTGGAATTCACGAGACACGCCGTTCAAGTCATGGCGGAACGGGCGATCTCCGTTGAGTGGGTCGAACGTGTACTGACTGCACCGGCGTGGCGTTCACCGGAGCCGAACGACCCGACGGTGGCAACGTTTTTTGGGCCGAATCCCGGAGCGGGATGATCGCGCGTTGCGCGTCGTCGCGAACACGAGAGTAGCAGTGAGCGTCTTCTTTGACCGGAACGTGAGGAAGAAGCCATGAAGCTGCATATCGACAAGGAAGCCGACGCCCTCTACCTGCGCCTCGACGACTCCGATATTGTCGATTCGAGGGAAGTTTCGCCGGGCGTAGTGCTCGACTACAACGAATCGAACGAAGTCGTGGGAGTGGAAATGCTCCATCTCTCGAAACGATCCGCCAAGCTGAACCTCTCGGCCCTGCAATTCGAGACAGCGTGAACAGCCGGAACCGAGATCGGCAGATCCCGGAAGCTCACCCGGAGCCCCTGGCACCGCGTCGTCAAGCTGCGCGAGGACCTGCGCACCGGCGAGCTGTCGCTCGCTGGATCGGCTGCTGAAGTACCGCTCGCGGACCGACCGTCCCGCAATCCGAAACCGGACGGGCACCACGCCCTGGCCGTCGGCGCTTCAAACCGCGCCGTCGAGCCGGCAGATCGCCGCGCAGGAACGGTGACCGCTTGGCGCGACAGCAGGACTCCAATCGCCGGCCACCGCAACCCTGACCACGCGCCGCGCGCCAACGCCTGCCATGCCGTGAACGCGTCGCGGCCCGGCCGGCCACACCAGTAGGGGCCGAGGCGGCAGTGCGCGGAGCCGGTCACGGCGTCCTCGTCGACGCCGACGAGCGGGGCGAAGAAGCACGACACGAAGTCGAACCCGCCCATCAGGTTCTCCGTCGCAAAAGGGCCATCGGCGTCGCAAACAGGTCATCGACCGGACAGGACGGAACCAGGAGATTCCCCAGGTCATAGCACATGCTATATTGCACTCCATAGCACACTACCCGAAACCCACATCGACGTCGATGATGCAACAGCCCGCCTCCGCCCTCCCCGTGGACTACCCCGCCCGCGTCAGGTCCGTCCGCGAGCGGCTAGAGCTGACACAGGCACAGCTCGCGGAGCGCATCGGGGTGTCGTTCGCGACCGTGAACCGATGGGAGAACGGCCAGACCCGGCCGGCCCGACTGGCGTGGCGGCAGATTCTCGATCTGGAGGCCGCGCTGGCGCCCGGCGGCGGCAAAGCGGAGCCGGCGGCCGTTTCGACCCCGGCCCCGGAGCTCGACTTCACCGCCCGGCCGGCCGTGGTATCGGCCGTCGCCGAGGCGACGCGGCTGTCGTACGGCCACCTCTTCAACCCGGCCTTCGCGACCGAGGTCTCGCTGATCCAGCCCCTGCCTCACCAGCGCATCGCCGTCTACGAGCGCATGCTCGGCCTGTCGCCGCTCCGCTTCCTGCTCGCCGACGACGCCGGGGCCGGCAAGACGATCATGACCGGCCTGTACCTCCGGGAGGTGCTGGCCCGCCGCCTCGTCAGGCGCGTGCTGGTCGTGCCGCCGGCCGGGCTGGTCGGCAACTGGGAGCGGGAGATGCGGACGCTCTTCTCGCTGCCGTTCCAGATCGTCCGGGGCGAGGACGCGCGCGGCCGCAATCCCTTCGCGGGGCGGGAGAGCGACCAGGTGATCGTCAGCGTCGACACACTTGCCGGCGAGCGCATGTTCGGACGGCTGCGGGAGGCCGTGGCGTCGGGGACTGCCCCGTACGACCTCGTCGTCTTCGACGAGGCGCACAAGCTGGCCGCCCACCGGGAGCCGGACCTCTCCGTCCGCAAGACGGACCGCTACCGTCTCGCGGAGGCGCTGGCGGGCCTGCCGGCCGACGAGCCCCGGTGGGAGCTGGGCTGGTCGGCACCGCACGTCCTGCTGCTGACCGCGACGCCGCACATGGGCAAGGACTTCCCCTACTACTGCTTGTGGCGGCTGCTGGCCCCGGACGCGCTGTCCACGTTCGACGCGTTCCGGGCGTTCCCGCAGGCTCAGCGCCGGCGACACTTCATTCGGCGGACGAAGGAGGAGATGGTCCGCTTCGACGGCCGTCCCCTCTATCCGCAGCGGCGGTGCGACACGCTCAGTTACGGGCTGAGCCCGTCCGAGCAGGCCCTCTACGAAGCGACGACCCGCTACATCTCGGAGATCTACAACCGCGCGCGCGTGCTGAACCGCTCGGCCGCACGACTGGCGATGAGCGTCTTCCAGCGCCGGCAGGCGAGCTCGACGTACGCGCTGATGCGATCGTTCGAGCGCCGGCTCGGTCGGCTCGACGAGGCGATCGACTTGGTGCGCGCCGGCCGGATGGACGATCTGGAGCGCGGCCAGCGTCGTCTGGCCTCGACTCCGGACTTCTTCGAGACACGGACGGCGGACGAGGACGCCGACGAGGCGGGTGGAGGCGAGGGCCACGAGGCGTTCGAGGACCGCGCGCTGGGCGGCATCGTCGCGCCGGCCCTGGCGCAGCTCCGGGAAGAGCGTCGCGCGGTCGAGGCGCTCCTCGCGCAGGCGCGGCGCCTCGCCGACGAGGGCGAGGACTCCAAGTTCGAGAAGCTCCGTGAAGTGCTGCGCGGCTCCGCCTTCTCCCGGGAGAAGTTCATCGTCTTCACCGAGCACCGCGACACCGCCGAGTTCCTGGTCCGGCGCCTCGAGGGCCTGGGCTTCACCGGACAGGTGGCGTCGATTCACGGCGGCCTCGACTACCGCGAGCGCGAGGCGCACGTCGACCTGTTCCGGCGCCCGCTCGACGAGGGCGGGGCCAACTACCTGGTCGCCACCGACGCCGCGGGCGAGGGCATCAACCTCCAGTTCTGCTGGCTGATGGTGAACTACGACGTGCCCTGGAACCCGGCGCGGCTCGAACAGCGCATGGGCCGCATCCACCGCTACGGGCAGCGGCACGACCCCGTCGTCATCGTCAACCTCGTCGCGGGCGAGACGCGCGAGGGGCGGGTGCTGAAGACGCTGCTCGACAAGCTGGAGGCGATCCGCGCCGAGCTCCGGTCGGACAAGGTCTTCGACGTCGTGGGCCGCCTGTTCGAGAACGTCTCGCTCAAGGACTACCTGGAGCTGGCGGCGACGGAGGAAGGCGCCGAGTCTGCCGTCGACGGCATCGACGGCCTCCTGACGGCCGAGCAGGTGCGGGCGCTCCACGAACGGGAGCGGACGCTGTTCGGAGGCGGCGACGTCAAGAGCAGCCTGCCCGCGTTGCAGGCCGCCATCGACCGGGAACGGTACCGCCGACTGCTGCCCGGCTACGTCCGGCGGTTCGTGGCCGGTGCGGCGCCATTGATCGATCTTCGCGTCGACGGCGACCCCGACGGCATCTTCGAGCTCGGCCAGGCGCGCCGACGCGGCCTCGATCCGGTGCTCGCCGCCATGGAGCTCCATCCGGCCCGTGCTCACGGCCGGTTCACGGTCTACCGCCCTGCGAGCCGGGCCGACGTCATCTGGCTGCACCCCGGCGAGCCGGTGTTCGACGGCTTCTGCGCCACGCTGCTGTCGAGGCACGAGAACGAGGCGCGGCGAGGCGCCTTCTTCGTCGACCCGCACGCGAGCGCGCCGTATCTCTTCCACCTCGCTCGGGTGACCGTGGTCCGCAAGCCACCGCCGTCGACCGCGGCGGCTCATGGCGCCGGCCACGGCTCCGACCATGGCGCGGGCCGCGACGCCGCGCCGGAAGAGCCTCGTTCCGAGATCGTCGAGAGCCGACTGGTCGGACTCCGCCAGGACGAAGACGGCGCCGTCGAGCCCTGTCCGCTGGAACACCTGCTCCTGCTGCGCGGCGCGCCCGACGTCGCGCCGGGCAGCGTGCCGCTCGCCCGCACGGCGCGGCGGCTGACCGACGCCGCCCGCGACTGGATCGAGAACGATGCCCTCGCCCGTCTGGTCGACGAGCACCGGGCACGTATCGAGCAGTCCGTACCCGAACGGCTCGATTGGACGACCCGCGGCTGCGACCACAGGGCAGCCGAGTTGATTGCGAGGCGCCAGCACGTCGGTCGCAAGGCCCGCGCAGGCGACGCACGGGCAACCGCCGAGCTCGCCAGGGTCAAGGACGAGCAGCGCCGTCTCGCCGCCGACAGGGACCATCGCCTGCGCAGGGTGCAAATGGAGCCGAGCCTCGTCGCCGCAGGAGACTCGCAGATCGTCGCTCACGCCCTGGTGCTCCCGACCGCCGACGCGCAAGAGCGGCGGCGCCACGACGCCCGGGTCGAGGAAATCGCCATGCGGGTTGCGCAGGCGCACGAAGAGGCGTCCGGCGCCACCGTCCACGACGTCTCGCGTCCCGATCTCGCGCGCCGCGCCGGGTTGGGCGACTGGCCGGGCTTCGACCTGCTGTCCGTCACCCCGGCCGGCCGCCGCCGCGCCATCGAGGTCAAGGGCCGGGCTCGCGCCGGCGACATCGAGCTGTCGGACAACGAATGGGCCAAGGCGTGCAACCTGCGCGACGGCTACTGGCTCTATGCCGTCTACGACTGTGCCACGCCCCGGCCGCGGCTCGCGCGGGTCCGCGACCCGTTCGGGAAGCTGCTCGTGAGGACCCGGGAGCTGTCGGCTCACTCCATCCCGGCGTCGTCGGTGCAGGCGGCGGCGGAGGAGAGTCCAGGAAGTGCACAATAGTGATTCCGGCGGCAGCCCAACCCAGTTCGCCGCCGAGCCCGATCCACCCGAGAGGAGGTCGAACATGGGCGCAACCCACGTCTTGACCATAGAGACCGAACGCGCGGCGCCTCACCGCGAAGGACACGAGCCGCTGCAGCGAACGCAGCCCGACGGAGGGACCGGATGAGGCTGACCACCGTCAAGATCCGCAACTTCCGCTGCATCAGGGACCTCACCGTCGACCTCGACGAAACTACGGTTCTGATCGGGGAGAACAACTCCGGCAAGACCGCTTTTCTCGAGGCCGTCCGCATCTGTCTCGAACGACTGCGTGGTCGCGGCCGGGGGCCGTTCGACGAGTACGACTATCACCTTCCCGACGATGCCTCGACGCCCGTGGACGCCGCTCCCATCGAAATCGAGCTGTCGTTCGTCGAAGCGGAGTCGGAGTCGTGGAGCGACGAGGTCGTCCAGGCCGTGGCGGATCTGTTTGCACTCGACGCCGACGACCAGCGCCGCGTCACGTTCCGCGTCACCTCGTCCTTCGACCAGGACGCCGGCGAGTTCGTGACCGACTGGGACTTCCTCGATGCCGACGGTAATCCGTTGCCGGCCGGCAAGGCGCCGAGTCAACTCAATACGCTCCAGAGGCTGGCGCCGCCGTTCTACCTCTCAGCCCTTCGGGACGCATCCAGGCACTTCGCGGCCAAGGGCCGTTTCTGGCGCACGTTCCTCGCCGAGAGCGGACTGCCCGAAGAAGCCAGAGACGACTTGAAGACGGCGCTCGCGAGGTTGAACGAGCAACTGATCACGGCGCATCAACCACTCCTCGACGTGCGCACGCGTCTCGAGGACGCCCGCAAGGTAATCGAGTTCGGCGCCAACCAGACCGTGTCCATCGACGCGCTGCCAACCAAGCTCTTCTCCTTGCTGTCCCGAGCCCAGGTGAGCCTCGCATCGCGTTCCGGCGCCCGAATCCCGGTCGAGTTTCAGGGGGAGGGGACTCAGAGTCTGGCCGTGCTTCTGCTGTTCGGAGCATTCCTCCGCAGCAGGCTCTCCGACCTGGACCCTGACGCGGCGCCGATCACGGCGCTCGAAGAGCCGGAAGCGCACCTGCACCCATCAGCTATCCGCTCGCTGATGGGCATCGTCAGCGACCTGCCGGGCCAGAAGCTGTTGTCCACCCATAGCGGCGACCTCCTCGCAAGCGTGCCGTCGTCGGCCATGCGCCGGTTCGCGCATGCCGGCGGTGGCATTCACGTGCATCGGATAGAACCGGGGACGCTGACGCCGGAAGAAGCACGGAAATTCGACTCGCATGTCCGCCGCACCCGCGGCGAGCTGTTGTTCGCCAAGTGCTGGCTGCTCGTCGAGGGTGAAACCGAGACGACGCTGTTGACCGGTGCCGCGGCAGCGCTCGATCTCGACATCGAGCGCGCGGGCGTGCGTTGCGTCGAGTTCAGCCAGACCGACGTGGGCATGCTGGCCAAGGTCGCCAACAGCCTCGGCATCGTCTGGCACTGTGTGCTCGACAACGACAGCGGGCGCCGCAAGTACCAGCAACGCCTGAAGAACCAGTTCGCCGGCGCACCCCCGGCGGACCGACTGACCATGCCTTACGCGAACGTCGAGCAGATGCTCTGTGAAGGCGGATTCGGCGATCTGTACGAGTCGCGCATGTCCCGACAGAAGCCACAACCGACATCTGCGAGAAACACCGCGGCCTACTGGACTCAGGTCCTGAACGCGCTGCCGAACCGCTACAGCAAGCCGGAGGTCGCAGCCGAAGCTGCCGCCCGGATGACGACCGGAGCAACCCCAGTGCCGGCCGCGCTGTCGAGTATCCTGAACAAGGCCTCCGCGCTCGCCGGAGCGTGACCATGCTCGATCTGGACTCCTTGAACGTCAACCAGCGGCGGACGGTCGAGTGGAACGACGGCCCGATGCTGGTGCTCGCCGGGCCCGGGGCAGGCAAGACGCGTGTGCTGACGACACGCGTCGCGCGGCTCATCCAGGAGACCCCCGACAAGCGCTTCAGAGTCCTCGCGCTCACGTTCACGACCAAGGCGGCCGAGGAGATGAGGGGCCGAGTCGCCCAACTGCTCGGGCCGCGCATGCGCCGAGCCCGCCTGACGACGTTCCACGGCTTCGCCGCTGACGTGCTCCGCCAGCATGGCAGCCACTTCGCCCTGCGGCCCGACTTCGCGATCCTAAACCAGGACGAGGACCGCCATCTGGTCCTGAACGACGCGATACAGGATGCCGGTCACTCCGGCACACCGCCCGGCGCGACCGGAAAGGGTCTGATGCCCATGGTCGACCGCCTGCTTCGCGACGGCCACGACGGTCGCGAGAGTCCGGACGCGCCCCTGCCGTTCGCAGCCCCCGGCAAGGAGTGGATTCGGCCCATCTACAGGGCGTACATCCGCCGTCTGATCGACGGCAATCATCTCGACTTCGGCGCGCTCCTCGTGTGCTGTCTCCGCCTCTTCCGCGAACGCCCCCGCATCGCCCGCGATTACCGCATTGTGTACCCGTTCGCCTGCGTGGACGAGTATCAGGACACCAACAAGGTCCAGGATCTTCTCCTGCGGGCGCTCTACCCTGGCCGGAACAGCAACCTCTTCGTCGTCGCCGACGATGACCAGACCATCTACCAGTGGAACGGTGCCAGCCCCGAGCGTCTCCGCCGACTCCGGACCGACTACGACATGGCGGTCGTCCAGCTTCCCGAGAGCTTTCGATGCCCGCCCGAGGTCGTTCGCTTGGCGAACAACCTCATCGCTCACAACGCTGACCGGGCGCCCGACAAGCGGCCCCTTGTGTCCGCGACCGGGACCTCCTCCGACTCTCCTGTGGTCCGAGTCCGGCGATTCGACGACTGCGCAACCGAATTGTCGTGGGTCGCCGAGGACATCAAGGAGCGCTCCATCGCTCCCCAAGACTGCACGGTCCTCGCCCGAAGCACGAAGCTCGTCCGCACCGCTGCCACCGCGTTGTCGCGAGCGGGCGTCGCGTCATACGTGGTCACCCGCAAGGCCGAGTTCGAGTCGCCGCTTCTGCGTTTCGTACACTCCTCGTTGCGCCTGGCCCGCCACCCAGGCGACACGGAGCAGCTCTCTCTCCTGTGCGGGGCCTTCTACGAGCTCACCCTGGCCCGCGTGCAGCCCACGAACGCAGAGACCGAGAGCGTTGTCCCAGGAGATCCTCTGCTCGCCGGCTTCTTGACCATTGCATCCTCGTGCGCTCCTGTCTCCGCACAGCCCTTGCTCCACACGCTACGCAACGACCTCCTCGACCGCGGGAAGTACCATGATTTCATCAAGAACACCTTCGATTGGCGTGATCGTACGCCGCGACTGCGCGGTATCCATTGTGACGAGGAATCGGAGGAGAGGAACATCTGGAGATCTCTGGCGACCGAGATCCGACACCACCTCGGCGCTGACCCGCCGTTGAGTCAGTTCCTCCAGCAACTCGACCTTCGCCAGAAGACCTCGCCTCCACGGGCGGATGACGTTCAGTGCCTGACGATTCATCTCGCCAAGGGCAAGGAGTTCCGTCATGTCTATCTGATTGGTCTCGCGGAAGAGCAGTTACCTTCGTTTCACGCGCTGCGGGGCGGGCCTGCCGCCATGGAAGAGGAACGTCGCAACTGCTTCGTGGCCATCACCCGCGTTCAATCCAGCCTGACCCTGACGCATGCCGACTCGTACTTCGGCTGGGCCAAACAGCCGTCACGGTTTCTGCAGGAGATGGGCCTGCATTCTGGAGCCAAGACGTGCTGAAGCGTGTTCACATCCGGGCTACACTGGACCGCGAACAGGGAACCTACGATGGCAGATGGGAGCGATCTCAGAAGCGATTCCGGTGTGTAAGTCTATTCGTCTGCTGTGCACGTGCAGAAGGAAATCGTGACGTATGGCACTCTCACCATCTGATCGCGTCGGCATCATTTCCGAAATCGGTCAACGCCTCGGCGTCTTGGAGTGGGTACTCATTGACATGACCCTCCGTCAATTCAGCCTACCATGGTCCGATGATTGGCGCGGCGATAATCGCCGTGCCTATGTCATGAAAATGATTGAAGACGGTGACGACGACACGCTGTTGGCCCTCAGCAAGCACTTGGGCTACGAGTTCGGTGCATCGCGTCCGAGCATGGAAGCCAGTTTTTGGCGCAAAGACTACTTTCGCCTCTTTGTTTCTCACTTGGCTATCCATCGCCGATTTGCAGCGGAGATTCAGAACCGGTTGCTCGCGTTGGGTATCTCGTCTTTCGTGGCCCACAATGACATAAGGCCCACACGAGAGTGGCAGGACGAGATCGCGTTGGCGTTGGCGACGTGCGACGGAATGCTGGCGCTACTTCATCCGGGATTCCATCAGAGCGAGTGGACCGATCAGGAAATCGGTTACGCGATGGCCCGCCAAGTGCTTATCGTGACCGTGGGCCTGGGAACCGATCCGTACGGCTTTATTGGCCGTTTTCAAAGCATGAACGGAAACGGCAAGTCGGCGGTCGTTGTGGCTGACGAACTGTTTGGGATTCTCCGCGAGCACGCAGAGACCAGGAGGCGCATGGCCGAGGCTGTTGCCGCGCTTTTTTGCCAATCCGACTCGTTTGCTGACGCAAAGAACAACCTGAGGTTGTTGGAAGAGATACGCCCGCATCACTGGAGCTCTTCTCTCTCCGATCGAGTACGATCCGCAGCCGTGTCGAACCGACAAATCAAGGACGCTGTGTGGCAATGGAATCCAGAGGTGACTGTTCCGCAGCGACTGGAGTCCTTTCTCGCAGTCACGGACAGGCCTTAGCCACTTGGCAACGCGGAATTGCCCCGAACGATGTCCCTCAAGCGCTTGGTCGAAGTTGCGTTCCCTCTGGAACAGGTGTCGCTCGACTCCGTCCACGAGAAGAACGTCCGCCACGGGCACATCTCGACGCTGCACATCTGGCCGGCGCGGCGGCCGTTGGCGGCGAGCCGGGCGGCGCTGATTGCGACGCTGCTGCCGGACCCCGGCAACGCTCGGGAGCGGCAGGCGGTCTACCGGCGGATGGCGGGCGAGGTGGTCGAGACGGTCGAGGACGAACGGGTCGGCGGGCGGACGGTGGCGCGGCGGAGGCGGGAGACGCAGGACGGGATTCTCCACTGGAAGCGGGAGGGCGGGCCGGACGTCGAGTGGTTCCGGGCGCGGGTTCGCGACGCCTTCGGCGGGCGCGCGCCTCGGGTGCTCGATCCGTTCGCGGGCGGGGGCGCGATTCCGCTGGAGGCGATGCGGCTCGGCTGCGCGGTGACGGCCGTCGACATCAATCCGGTCGCGTGGTTCATCCTGAAGTGCACGCTCGACTATCCGCGGAGGCTCGCGGGCGAGACGCGGCCGTTGCCGGCGTTCGCGCTACGGGACCGGGTGTTCATGACCGCCCTCCTGAAGGCGCGGGGCGTGAAGGGCCGGGCGTTGAAGCGGGAGCTCGCCGAGCTCTGCCTCGGTGACGACCGCGAGACAGAGCCGCGTCTGATCGGCACGGGGCCGGCGCTAGAGGCGGACCTCGCGTGGCAGGTCCGCGCCTGGGGACGCCGGGTGCTAGCCGAGACGCGGCGACGGCTCGCGCGACGGTATCCGACCTACGCAGCCTTCCAGGCGTTGAAGCCGGGCGGCCCGCGGTTCGTGCCGCGGCCGTTGACCCTGCTGGCCGCGGACGCGAACGGCGACACCGACGTCGGTCCGCTGAACGCGGAGTTCGACGCGGTGTACCTGAAGGATCGGCGGAACCCGCGCTGGGTGGCGAAGCCGGCCGTCGCGTATCTCTGGGCGCGCACCGCGCGCTGCAAGGGATGCCGCGCGACGGTCCCGCTGCTCAAGACCTGCTGGCTCGCCAGGAAGGGCGCCAAGCGCGTGCGGCTGACGATGGCGGCGAACGCGGACGAGACGGGCGTTGTCTTCGGGGTCGAGAGTGACGTGCCCCGGGGGGAAGGCAACCCCGCGCGCCGGCGCGAGCACGATCGGCGGGTCGGCGCCGGCACGATGAGCCGGTCCGGCGTGCGGTGCCCCCTCTGCCAGGCCATCATGACCATGCAGGACCTCCGCCTCGACGGCCGCGCCGGGCGGCTGGGCGAAGTGATGACCGCGGTCGTGGTCGATGGCCCGCACGGCAAGGAGTATCGGCTGCCGACGGAACACGAGCTTCAGGCGGAGCAGGTGAAGCCGCCGGAGCTCGACGCCCTCTATGCGGACATTCCGTTCGGCCTGCCGGACGAGCCCACGCCGAAGGCCGGAGTCGGAGCGTCGCGGGCGTTCTCGGTCGACGGCTACGGCTTCGACAGGTGGCGCACTCTGTTCACGAACCGCCAACTCCTGGCCCTCGGCACGCTGGTCCAGGAGATGCGCCGCCTCCCCGAGACGATGGCCGGATGGCCGGATGCGTGGCGGGAAGCGGTGGTCGCGAGTCTGACGCCGACGATCAGCCGCGTGGCCGACCGTGGGAGCACGCTGGCGACCTGGACCAACGATCCCGAGAAGGTCCGCAGCACGTTCGCCCGCTTCGCGCTGCCGATGGTCTGGGACTTCGTGGAGGCATGTCCCCTGACAGATACCAGCGGCGGATTCAACCAGGCCATCGAGTGGACCGCCGAGGTATGCGAGCACCTGCTCGACGCCACGACCGGCGCGCCCACACCGGCCGTGCTGCGCCGGTCCGCGGCCGAACCGCAGCCCACGGCCTCCCCTGGGGCACGTCCGCCGGTAGTCACCTCCGACAGGACGCCTGAACGCGCCGACGACCCCCAAGCCACCACCGAACCCGGCCTGCGGTCATTCCGCAACGACTCTGCGGGTGTGCCGGGGGCGGTCGGTGCGCCCGCGGTTGCTGCAGCGGCGACCGAGCCGCAGGCCACCAGCACTCAACAGCGATTGTCCCCGGCCGGCTCCACCGGCACGCCGGGGTCCGCGACCGAGCCCCAGGCCCACGCCGAGGACGCGGGCTTCGACCTCATCTGCACCGACCCGCCCTACTACGACGCCATTCCCTACTCCGACCTGATGGACTTCTTCCACGTCTGGCTGCGGCGCGCGCTGTGGGGGCTGTCGCCCGAGATCGACGCCGCCTTCGAGGCGCCCCTCGGCCCGAAGTGGAACGCGGCGGCCAACGACGGCGAGCTCATCGACGACGCGGCCCGCTTCGGCGGCGACCGCGGGGCGTCGAAGCGCAACTACGAGGACGGCATGGCGCGCGCGTTCTCGCGGTTCCACGCCGCACTGCGCGACGAGGGCCGGCTCGTCATCGTCTTCGCCAACAAGTCGCCGGACGCGTGGGAGACGCTCGTCTCCGCCCTCATCCGGGCCGGGTTCGTCGTGGTCGGCTCGTGGCCGATCCAGACGGAGCGGCTCGCCAGGACCCGCGCCATGCAATCGGCGGCCCTCGCCTCGTCGATCTGGATCGTGTGCCGGAAGCGCCCGCCCGCGCGGGCGGGGTGGGACGCCGCGGTGCTCGCCGAGATGCGCGAGAACATCACCCGGCAGCTCCGCGACTTCTGGGTCGCCGGCATCCGCGGCCCCGACTTCGTGTGGGCGGCGACGGGGCCCGCCCTCGAGGCGTTCTCGAAGCACCCCGTCGTCAAGAAGGCCGACGCCCCCGGCGAGCGACTCGCGGTGTCGGAGTTCCTCCGCGAGGTGCGGCGCTTCGTGGTCGACTTCGTGGTCGGCCGGGTGCTGACCCACGACGGCGACACCCAGGCGACCAGCGGGCTCGACGACGTCACCACCTACTACCTGCTGCACCGCAACGACTTCGGCATGGGAGACGCCCCGGCCGGCGCCTGCATTCTCTACGCCCTCTCCTGCAACCTGTCCGACCGCGAGCTGACGGATCGCTACGACGTCCTGTCCCGCGGCAGACGCCCGTCCGTTGGCGAAGCCGGCCACGAAGACGCCGACTCCGACGAGGACGCCGGCCCGGTGGACGGCTCCGCCTCGACCGACCGCACCGGCTCGACCGACAGCGCCGGCTCGACCAACGGCCCCGGCGGCGCCGGCAGCCGCGTGGCGCTGAAGCCGTGGAGCCGCAGGACGGCCAGGTCGCTCGGCCTCCCCGCGCCCGACGGTCGCCAGCCGCCGCTGATCGACCAGGCGCACCGCCTGATGCACCTGTGGCGCGCTGGCGAGGAGGCCCGGGTCAACGACTATCTCGACGACCGCGGCCTGAAGCGCCACGCCCTCTTCGCCCGCCTGCTGCAGGCCCTGATCGAGCTGGCCGACGCCAGCTCCGACGAACGCGCCATCCTGGAGTCGCTCTCGAACCACGTCGCCGCCCGCGCCGGCCTGGCGCCCCCGCGCCAGCCGAAGCTGCAACGGCTCGGAGAAAATCATGATCACCTCGCTTAGGCTCGTCGATTTTAAGAATTTCGCCGACGAGACGCTTCACCTCGGGCCGTTCACCGTGATCGTGGGTGCGAACGCCAGCGGCAAGAGCAACATCCGCGACGCCTTTCGGTTCCTGCATGGCATCGGCCGCGGCTACACCGTGACCGAGGTCTTGGGCGGCAAGTACGGAGCCGGTGGTCAGGCCGAATGGATGTCGATTCGAGGTGCTCCGAAAGAGATCAATCGCCTGAAAGCAGCCGGACCCAGTCCTGGTTTCACGATAGCGGTCACCTTCGCCTTACCGATCGGCAGAACGGAGACCCATTTCTTCGAGGTGGGTACCGCTTACACCATCGAAGTCTCCGGCGGCGACGAGCATTCCGCCGGCTTTCGAGTGCACCGCGAAGAACTCACGGTCGGAAACGAGCGAATCTATACGAGCCACCCCGGTGACGGTGACCCTGTACATCGCCAGGACAACGACACACATCTGCTGATCCGCATGGCGAAGACAGGAACGCAGCGGAAGTACGGTGCCCGGATCGCGGTAAGGCGCGACCAGCCGGCGTTGACGCAGATTCGAGAACACAAACCCGTGGCTCGATCCCACAAAGACTATGCCAATAGGGTGATCGACGTCCTTACGAATATGCGATTTCTGGACCTGATACCGGACCGCATGCGCCAACCAGCCTTCCCCGGGCAGACGGTCTTGGGCGACAGCGGCGAGAATCTGTCAACCGTTCTGCGGAAGATCTGCGCCGACCCGGAACGAAAAACAAACCTGATCGACTGGGTCCGTGAACTTACCCCGATGGATGTCACGGACTTCGACTTCCCGGTCGATCCCGTCACGGGTTTGGTCCACCTCGTGATTCGCGAGACCGAACGGCGAAAGTTGTCAGCCTACAGCGTGTCCGATGGCACACTGCGTTTCCTTGCGATGTTGGCTGCTCTACTCGCGGAGAATAAGACCGGGTTGTATTTCTTGGAAGAAATCGACAACGGCATTCATCCCGTGAGGCTCGGTCTGCTCCTCGATCTGTTCGAAGGACCCGCCAGAGGTCATACACAGGTAGTCGGGACTACGCATGCGCCAACTCTCTTGACCGTGATGAACGAGAACACGTTCAGGCACACCTCCGTGACTTGCCGTCTGGAGGAAACAGCGAACGCGATAATTCGCCCCATTGCGGAGCTCCAGAACGTGCAGGAGCTGCGGCAGAGTCAAGGACTCGGGCGGCTACACGAGTCCGGCTGGATGGAGACGGCTCTCGCCTTCACGGAAGGCAGTAGGGAGGACGATCGCTCGTGAATGTACTTCTAATCCCCGAAGATTCCCGCCGGGATAAGTACATCCTGAAACCTCTTTTTGAGGCTCTCTTTCGCTCTATCGGCAAGCCGAAAGCGAGGATCAGGGTGTGCGAGAACCCGGTGCTCGGCGGTGACGGCGCGGCGCTCAAATCGCGCCGCCTATCGGAGGTATTCAAACAGCACGACGGTATGGCGAGGATCTTTATCCTGTGCGTTGATCGCGATGGCCATCTGGAGCGACGCAATAGACTGCGAGCCATCGAGAAGGAGTTTGGCGAGGGGCGTATTCTTCTGGCGGAGAATGCGTGGGAAGAACTGGAAACCTGGGTTCTGGCGGGGCTTGAATTGCCAGACGCTTGGCGTTGGGCGGATGTTCGCGCTGAGGTTCAGGTCAAGGAACGTTACTTCGACGAAGTCGTTAAGGCTCGAAGAGTCGGCGGAACTGCCGGTGGCGGGCGGAAACCGTTGGCAGAAGAAGCGGCGCGGCGCATACATGCCATTCGCCAGAAATGTCCCGACGACTTCGACGCCCTCGCCAAGAGACTTGAGGCCATCGTCCGCAACTGACGAGAAATGAAGATGCCCCAGAAGCTCCCCTGGACCTCCTGGCACCGTGTCGTGAAGCTGCGCGGGGACGTGCGCACCGGCGAGTTGTCGCTGGCCGACTTCGCCGCCGACCTCCACGACGTGATGATGCAGCGGGGCACGCGCCCGATCTACGAGGATCCCGCCCGGTTCTTCGCCCTGACCTACCCCACGTTCTCGTTGCGCGAGCTGGCCCGCGACGTCATGCTGCGTCTGGCCGGCCGCAACACGAAGGCGGTGCGGCAGCTCGAGCTGACCTACGGCGGCGGGAAGACGCACACGCTGGTGGCGCTGCGGCATCTCGCGCACGACCCCGCCTCGCTGCCGGACCTGCCCGCGGTCGAGCAGTTCCGGTCGGACGTCGGCGCGCCGTTGCCGCCGGCGCGGGTCGCGGCGCTCGCGTTCGACAAGCTGGACGTCGAGAAGGGGATGGAGGTGCGCGGGCCGGCGGGCGAACTGCGCTGGCTGAAGCACCCGTGGAGCGTGCTCGCCTTCCAGATCGCCGGCGCGGCCGGCCTCCGGGCGCTGCACGCCGAGAGCCGGGACGAGGAGCGCGAGACCGCCCCGGCCGAGCCGCTGCTGGTCGATCTGCTGTCGCGGCCCCAGGCCGAAGGGCTGGCAACGCTCGTGCTGATCGACGAGGTGCTGATGTTCGCCCGCGGCAAGGTCGCGGTGGACGAGGCGTGGCGCGGGCGGCTGACCGACTTCTTCCAGTATCTGTGCCAGGCGGTGACCAAGGTCGACCGCTGCGCGCTCGTGGCATCGCTGCTCGCCTCGGACCTCGACAAGAGCGACGAGACGGGCAAGGCCGTCAGCGCGCAGATCGCGGAGGTCTTCAACCGGCAGAAAGAGGAAGGAGTGCAGCCGGTCCAGAAGGAGGACGTGGCCGAGGTGCTGCGCCGGCGTTTCTTCACGCCCGCGTCGATAGCGGATGCGGACGCGTTCCTGCCGCACGTGACGACCGCCGTGCGCAACCTCGCCGCGGTGGACGACGTCGTCCGCAAGGACCGCAAGAGCGCCGAGGACCGCTTCGCCCGCGGCTATCCCTTCCACCCCGACCTGACCGACCTCTTCTACGTGCGCTGGACGCAGCTCGACCGGTTCCAGCGGACGCGCGGCATACTGCGGACGTTCGCCATCGCGCTGCGCGACGCCGAGGGCTGGGACACGTCGCCCCTGGTCGGCCCCAACATCTTCCTGCCTGCGCCCGGCCGCGACGGCATCGCCGAAGCGGCCCGCGAGCTGACCGGCGTCGCGACACGAGAGGCGACCGACAGCCGCGGTAACGACTGGGCGGCGATCCTGGAGGGCGAGCTCGCCAAGGCGCGAGCCATCCAGGACGAGCAGCGCGGACTCAAGGGCCGCGAGATCGAGCAGGCGGTCTGCACGGTGTTCCTGGCCTCGCAGCCGACCGGTCAGAAGGCCCAGACGAGAGACCTGATCGGACTGGTCGGCGCCACACGCCCCGACCGCATCGAGCTGGAGCAGGGGCTGCGCCGCTGGGCGGATCTGTCGTGGTTCCTCGACGAGAACGAGTTCGGGAGCGAAACGGCGACGGACGGAGGCCCGCCGCCGCTGCCGAAGGCGTGGCGGCTCGGGAACCGGCCGAACCTGAAGCAGATGCACCACGACGCCTGCACGAACCGCGTCACCGCGGAAGCGGTCGAGGTGAAGCTGCTGGCCGAGATCCGCGCGACGAAGAGCCTGACCCACGGCGCGCGGGCGTCCGGCGTGCGGGTGCACATGCTGCCGGAGCGGCCCCGCGACGTCGAGGACGACGGCGAGTTCCACTTCGCCGTCCTGCCGCCCTCGTGCGTCTCGAACGCGGGACGGCCGAGCCGCGCCGCGCGCCGCTTCCTCGACGAGACGACCGGCCCCGACCGCCCCCGCATCCGGCGCAACGCCGTGGTGCTGGCGGCGCCCTCGACCGACGGGCTCGAGGTGGCGCGCACCCGCATCCGCGACTACCTCGGGTGGGACGACGTGCAGCATCAGCTCAGGGGCCAGCCGCAGGACCCGGTGCGCGAGGAGATGCTGGCGACGTGGACCGAGGACGCGCGCCGCCGGATTCCCGAGGCGATCCGGCAGGCGTGGACCATCGTGGTGACCGTGAACCCGCAGAACGAGGTCCAGGCGTTCAGGGTGACGGTCGGCTCCGAGACGTTGTTCGCGACCGTCAAGGCCGACCGGCGGGCGCGCGTCCAGGAGGCGCCGATCAACGCCGAGGCGATGCTGCCGGGGGGACCGTACGACCTCTGGCGCGACGACGAGCCGTCCCGCCGCGTCAAGGACCTCGCAAGTGCGTTCGCGGAGAACCCGCGGCTGCCCAAGATGCTCCGCACGCAAGAGATCCTGGCCACCATCGACCGGGGCGTACAGGACGGCCTGTTCGTCGCGTCGCTCCCGCGGCCCGACCGGTCGGTCAAGACATGGTGGCGGACGCCGATCGACGAGGCGGCGCGGTCGGAGCCGGCCCTCGAGCTCTTCCTGCCCGCGGCGGCGACCCTCTCCGACCTCGACCCCGGCGTCCTGGCGCCCGGCGTCCTGCCGGAGCTCTGGGCCGGCGACCCGACCACCGTCGCCACCGTCGTCGACTACTTCGCAGGCGGCCGGACGGTCACGGTGCTCCGGGAGGGCTACGAGGAACCGTTCGACATTCCGGCCTGCCCCGCAAGCGCCGTCGAAGCGGCCGTCGCGGCGGCGGTACAGCAGGGAAGCCTGTGGCTGCTGAACGGGCCGGCCAGCTTCCAGGGCGAGCGGTTGCCTGCCGGCGTGCTGACCCCCGCGGCTGCACTTCAGGCGCCGCTGGAACCGCTGCCGGTGCAGCGTTTGCTGAAAGACGCCGTGCCGGACGCCTGGAAGACGGACGAAACGACGGTGCTGGCGCTCTCCGTCGCCCTGGCCAACCAGGAGGGCAATCCCCTGCCCTGGGCGGTGCTGCGCCGGGCGGTCGAAGACGCCATCGCGTCCCGCTGGCTGGAAACCACGCCCGAAAGCGGCCCATGGCCGTGCGAAGTGGCCGCCGCGGGGACGGTCTCGCTGAGACCGCCCACCGGGTTCGATCCGACCTCCGTCACGCCGGCCGTCTCGAAGACCACGGCCGGGTACGGGTCGTCCGCGGTGCTCGATCCCGCGGCGCTGCAGGATCTGGTCGACGCGCTGCCGGAGATCGTGAAGGCCGCTGCCGGCCTGCCGCTGGAGTTCCGCCTCGACGTAACGCTGGGCGCCAGCGTCAAGGACATCCAATCGAGCACGCTGGAGTCGATCGACAAGCTGCTCCGCGACGTCAGCCCCGATCTGGGACTCGAGCGCTGATGTCGAACGAGGTCCTTCCGCCTCGGGGATCCCCGTCGCAGACTGCCTCCGCCCGGTTACATTCCTGCCGCCGAAAGCGTTACATTCCTGCCCCTGAAAGCGTTACATTCCTGCCCCTGAAAGCGTTACATTCCTGCCCCTGACGGTGCCCGGCGCCCCTTCCGACTCCGGGGGACGCACCGGAGCGGCGACGCGTCACGCCAGCAGCTCACCGCGCAGGACGGTGACCGCCTGCCCCGACAGCAGGACCCGGTCGCCGGCCACCGCGACCTTGACCACGCCGCCGCGCGCCGACGCCTGCCACGCCGTGAACGCGTCGCGGCCGAGCCGGCGGCGCCAGTAGGGGCCGAGGCAGCAGTGCGCGGAACCGGTGACCGGGTCCTCGTCGACCCCGGCGCGAGGGGCGAAGAAGCGCGACACGAAGTCGAACCCCTCGGTCTCGCCGCGCGCGGTGACGATGATGCCGCGGACGGGCAGCCGCCCCAGGGCGCCGATGTCCGGGGCGAGCCCCCGCACCGTCGCCTCGGAGTCGACCTCGACGAGGTAATCGAACCGGTTCCGGCCGACGTAGGCCGGCTCGATGCCGAGGGCGCTCGCGAGCCCGTCGGGCGGCGGCGCGGGCTCGTCCGGCTCGGCGGGGAAGTCCATCTCAATCCAGTCGCCGCGGCGCTCCGCCGACAGCCGGCCCGAGCGGGTGTGGAAGACGGCGGGAGCGGCCGGTGCGAGGTGTCCGTCCTCCCACAGGACGTGGGCGGAAGCCAGCGTCGCATGGCCGCACAGGTCCACCTCGACGGCCGGGGTGAACCACCGCAAGTCGTACCCGCCCGACTCGCGGCCCAGCAGGAACGCCGTCTCCGACAGGTTCATCTCGCGTGCGACCTGCTGCATCCACGCCGCCTCCGCCGGCCGCGCCAGCACGCACACGGCGGCCGGATTCCCGGCGAAGGGCTCGCAGGTAAAGGCGTCGACCTGGACGATCGTCACCGCCATCACCCCGCCGCATCCTCGATCACGAACTCCGCCCCCTTCTCCGCGATCATCACCGTGGGGGCGTTGGTGTTGCCCGACGTGATGCGCGGCATGACCGAGGCGTCGATGACCCGCAGGCCGGCGACGCCGTGCACCGCGAGCCGGTCGTCGACGACGGCGAGGGGGTCGCTCCCCATCTTGCACGTGCCGACGGGGTGGAAGATCGTCGTGCCGAGGTCCCGGGCGGCGGCGGCCAGCGCCTCATCGCTGTCGACCTCGAGGCCGGGCTTCCACTCCTCCGGCTCGAACCGGGCCAGGGCCTGCGCGGCCATGATGCGGCGGGTGAACCGCAGGCCGGCCACCGCGACCCCGAGGTCCTCGTCGGTGGACAGGTAGTTGAGGGTGATGGCCGGGGCCTGGAGCGGGTCCGGGTCCTTGATGCGGACGTGCCCGCGGCTGGTCGGCTGGAGGTTGGCGACCGACGGCGTGATCGCGTTGAACTTGTGCAGGGGGTCGCCGAACTTGTCGAGCGACAGGGGCTGCACGTGCCACTCCATGTTGGCCGACGCCCGCGAGGGGTCGCTCCGCGCGAAGGCGCCGAGCTGCGACGGAGGCATGGTCAGCGGCCCGGTCTTGAACAGCAGGTACTCCAGCCCCATCGCCGCCTTGCCGAACAGCGAGTTCACCCGCAGGTTCAGGGTGACGGTGTTCTTCACCTTGTAGATGGTGCGGATCTGCAGGTGATCGTGCAGGTTCTCCCCCACCCCCGGCAGGTCGCGGACGACCTCGAGGCCGCGCTCCTGCAGCAGGGGGCCGGGGCCGATGCCCGAGAGCTGCAGGATCTGCGGCGAGCCGATGGCCCCGGCGGCGAGGATGACCTCGCGCCGCGCCTCGAGCCGCTCGCCCCCCAGCAGCTCGACCCCGGTCGCGCGCGCGCCCGCGTCGCCCGGCTCGACCGCGATGCGCCGCACCTGGGCGCCGGTCCGCACGGTCAGGTTCGGCCGGTGCATGACCGGCCGCAGGTACGCCTTCGTCCCGCTCCAGCGGCGGCCGGCGCGCTGGTTCATCTGGAAGTAGGCGTTGCCGAAGTTGTCGCCGCGGTTGAACTCGGCGATCTTGGGAATGCCGCACTCCTCGGCCGCGTCGCGCCACGCGTCGAGGATCTCCCAGCTCACCCGCCGCTCCTCGACCCGCATCTCGCCGCCGGCCCCGTGGCACTCGTCGGCGCCGTGCTGGTAGTCCTCCGACCGCATGAACACCGGCAGCACGTCGTCCCAGCCCCAGCCGCGATTGCCGAGCGACGCCCAGTGGTCGTAGTCGCTCCGTTGCCCCCGCATGTAGATCATCGCGTTGATCGAGGAGCAGCCGCCGAGGACCCGGCCGCGGGCGTAGAGGATGGTCCGGCCGTTCAGCCCGGGGTCGGGCTCGATGCGGTAGCACCAGTCGGTGCGAGGGTTGCCGATGGTGTAGAGGTAGCCGACGGGGATGTCGATCCAGAAGTAGTCGTCCCTGCCCCCCGCCTCGAGCAGCAGCACGCTGGCGCCGGGGTCGGCCGACAGCCGGTTGGCGAGCACGCAGCCGGCGGTGCCCGCCCCGACGATGACGTAGTCGTGAGTCACGCGGCGATCCTACACGAGCGGATCGCGGCGCGGCGCCGGCAGGACCGGCGCCGTCAGCCGGCGGAGGGGGGCGCCGCGGCGCGCTCCCCCCCGTCCGTCACAGGCATCGCGCCGTCGTCGCGGTCACTGCTGCGTGGCCGCGGCCGCCTCCGCGTCCTCGGCCCGGCCCGCCCGCAGGCTGTTCTCGAGCCCGTAGTTGCCCTCGTGGCAGGCGTACTCGAAGAGCTGGTAGGTGGTGTCCCGGTTCAGGGGCATGGCCACCGTCCACGGCGAGGTGAACACGGAGTTGTCGTCGACGGTCACCTCGTAGGTGATGGTGTCGTCGTCGTTCCGCGTGAACCGCTCGACCACCCGCAGGTTCTCGCTCTGGGGAATGCCCCGCACGCCGCGGGTCGCGATGTTGGTGCCGATGGTGCCCTGGTCGTTGTAGTTGGTGGTCTCCACCACCAGGGTGTTCCCCTCCCAGCGCCCGCGCGCGTCGCCGTTCCACTGGCGGATGCTGCCGGGCAGGTGGGGGCTGCCGTCGACGGGGATGATGCGGGCCTCGTGGATCATCTCGTAGAAGAGCACCACGTGGCCGGGAATCTGCAGGATCTGGTAGCCCGCCCCGTAGCCCGGCGGGAAGATGCCCCCCGGCACGCCGCGGGTGATGCATCGCTCCCACGGGGTGTGGTTCAGCCACGAATCGGTCAGGTTGATCAGGTTGAAGTCGCGGATGGCCCGGGCCTCGTCACGGACGGGCAGCCGGCCGTTGGGCGGGTCGACGATCATCGACCGGCGCCGCGGGTTGCGCAGGGCGTCGCCGGGACCGTCGCCCCACGGGCCCTGCGGGGGACGGGCCCGGTCCTCGACGGACTGGGGCATCGCCGGCGCCCGCTGAGGCTGGTTGCTGCCGGGGAACCACGCGGCCAGCGGGGCCAGCCGCTCGATGTCCGCCTCGTCGGGGGCCTCGAACGGGGTGGGGTCGAAGTTGGTCCACACGCCCTGGATGTCGGGCTGGCCGTCCGGGGTCCGCGGGCCGGTGTAGTGCTGCGCCCCCGCCGGCGCGGCGCCGAGGGCGACGATGGCGGCCAGGACCGCCGCGGCGCAGGCTGTGCGACATGCCGTGCTCATCAGAGAAGCTCTCCTTCCATCGGCGACGAGGGCTCGCCGTGCGCGCCGACTCCCTAATGGTACGCACTCCGCCCGCGAGAGCCAACCTCCAAGACGAACCCCCGCGCGACGCGCGGCCACGGGGCGCACCGAGCGTCGACCCGGTACCACGCGAGGGGTCCGGCACGGGCGTGCCAGACTCGTATTACGGTTTCCCGATCGATGTCCCGGCTACGCACATCATGGATCCGCACATCATGGATCAGGTGAAGATCTCCCCGAAGTTCCAGGTCGTCATTCCCAAGGCGGTGCGGGAATCCCTCGGCCTCAAGGCCGGCCAGCGACTCCAGGTCGTTCAGTACAGGGACCGCATCGAGCTGGTGCCGATGCGGGACATCCGCGAGATGCGAGGCTGGCTCGCCGGCATCGATACGCGCGTCGAGCGTGAGCCGGACCGCCCGCTGTGAACCCGGCCGATGGACGGGTTGCACGTCATCGACTCCTCCGGCTGGCTGGAGTACCTCACCGATGGCCCCAATGCCCGCCACTTCGCGGCGCCGCTCGCCGATCCGAGTCGGCTCCTGGTCCCCACGATCAGTCTCTACGAGGTCTTCCGGGTCGTCCTGCGCGAACGGGGAGAGGACGATGCGGTCCAGGCGGCCGCATTGATGCGCCGGGGACGGGAGATCGCCCTGTCTCAGGCGCTGGCCCTGGAAGCGGCGTGGCTCGCGCACGAGCGCGGCCTCGCGATGGGCGACGCCATCATCCTGGCGACCGCACGAGCCAACCGTGCGACGCTGTGGACCCAGGACGCCGTCTTCGAGGGCGTCTCCGGCGTACGGTACTACGCGAAGGCGGCTGCACCCAGAGACCCGCCGAGGTCTCATGCCCGATAAACGGTGCCAGCCGGTGGGCCGTAATACACTCCACGGGTTGATGTACGACTGATGGTATCGGAAGCGGCCCCGCACCGGACCGAATCAGGGTGCCGTGCCGCCACGACGCCACCGACAGGCCGCCGAACCGGGACGCCCCCGGCCAGCGGCGGGAGAACACCTTCTTGACTGGCATCCTCCTCCGGCGTCCCGGCGTTCCGACCTGCACCGCGGTCCTCGGTCTGTGGTGGCTGCTCTCGCCCGCGCCGGCCGCGGCCCAGTCCGGGCCGCAGTCCGCCGGCCTGCGCGTCATCGAGTCTCGCGAGCTGACCCCGACGGGGTTCCCGCTGGTCCGCGCCCTCGGCGTCGAGGGTTCGCCGGCGGTGGACGGCGACGTCCTGGGCGACCCCGCCTACGACGACGCCATGCTCGCCACCGGGTTCGTGCAGAGCCGACCCTTCGAGGGCCGGCCCGCCTCGGAGCGCACCGAGGTCCGCATCGTCTACGACGCCGACACCATCTACTTCGGGGTGGTCTGCTACACCGACGACCCGGGCACGATCATCGTCGCCGACAGCCGCCGCGACTCCGAGCTCACCGAGACCGACAGCTTCCGGGTCATCCTCGACACCTACCTCGACGGTCAGAACGGGTTCGTGTTCGGCACCAACCCCGCCGGCATCGAGTACGACGCGCAGCTCACCAACGAGGGGCAGGGCAGCGGCCGGTTCGGGGGCGGGGGCAGCGGGCGCCCCAGCAACAGCCGGCAGCAGCGCGGCTCGGGCGGCGGCCTGAACGTCAACTGGGACGGGGCGTGGGAGGTGGCCACGCGGGTGAGCGACATCGGGTGGACGGCGGAGATCGCGATTCCGTTCCGGACCCTCCGCTACCCGACCACCGAGGTCCAGACCTGGGGCGTGAACTTCCAGCGCAACATCCGCATGAACAACGAGCAGGTGTACTGGTCTCCCCTGCCGCGCCAGTTCAACCTCAACCGCCTCTCGCTGGCCGGCGAGCTGCAGGGCATCGCGGTGCCGCCCCAGCGCAACCTGCAGCTCACGCCCTATCTCCTCGGCTCGACCCTGCACCGCACCGAGACCCGCAGCAACTTCAACACCGGCGACCTGGGGGCGGACCTGAAGTACAGCATCACCCCCAGCATGACCCTCGACCTGACCGCCAACACCGACTTCGCCCAGGTCGAGGTGGACGACGAGCAGGTCAACCTCGACCGCTTCACGCTGTTCTTCCCCGAGAAGCGGCCCTTCTTCCTCGAGAACGCGGGCCTGTTCTCGGTCGGCCAGTCGGGCGCGGTCGACGTGTTCTTCAGCCGGCGCATCGGGCTCGGCGAGAACGGCGAGCAGATTCCCATCATCGGCGGGGGGCGCCTGTCGGGCAAGGTCGGCAACAACACCAACATCGGACTGCTCAACATGCAGACCGCGTCGGTCGGCGAGCTGGGCGACGAGGGCGCGGCCCCGGGCCAGAACTTCACCGTCGCCCGCGTGCGGCAGGACCTCGCCAACCGCTCCAACGTCGGCGCCATGGTCGTCACCCGGAACGGAACCGGCGATCTCGCGGTGGGGGACGACGGCAACCAGACCGTCGCCGTCGACGGGCGCTGGGGCATCGGGGAGGGCGGCACGGTGAGCGGTTTCCTGGCCGACAGCGGGGCCGTGGACGATCTGGTCTCGGCCGGGCCGGGCGGCTCGCACGCTCTCGGGCTCAGCGCCCAGCACCAGTCCGAGCGCGCCCGCCTCAGCCTCGGCTTCACCGAGGTCTCGCCCGACTTCAACCCGGAGGTCGGCTTCCTCGCCCGCCGGAGCTACCGGCGCATGAACGGCAGCGTGTTCACGACGTGGCGCCCCGAGAACCTCGGGGGGATCCACGAGCTGCGGCCCCACGTCTCGCACTACACGATCTTCGACTTCGGCACCGGCTGGCAGGAGACGCAGTTCACCCACATCGACAACCACATCGAGTGGCGCAACGGCTACGAGGTCCACACCGGCGTGAACGTCACCCGGGAGGGCGTGTTCGAGCCGTTCGAGATATTCCCCGGGGTCATCGTCCCGCCGGGCAAGTACGACCACAGCGAAGCCCAGATCGCCGGCAACACGAACCTCGGCGCCCCGATCAGCTTCAACGTCAACAGCATCGTCGGCGGCCTGTTCGGGGGCGACCGGGTGACGATCACGCCGTCCATCGCGGCCCGCGCCGGCGAGACGTTCAACGCGATGCTGGAGTGGAGCTACAACGCCCTGCGGCTCCCAGGCGGCGACTTCACCACCAACCTCATCCGCCTGCGCACGTCGTACTCGTTCAACACCCGGATGTTCTTCCAGGCCCTCGTCCAGTACAACGACCGCGCCGACCTGTGGTCGTCGAACCTGCGGTTCGGCCTGCTCTCGGACGCCAACACCGGGCTCTTCATCGTCTACAACGACATCCAGGGCCTCGGCCGGGGGCTCGACGGCCGGCAGTACATCCCGCCCGGCGCGGGGCGGACGATCACCGTCAAGTACAGCTACCTGTTCGACCTGCTGCGGTGAGCGGCGTGAACGGGAACGAACGCTCCACGGCCCCGGATTCTGGATTCTGACCCGGACACGGCCCCCGACCTCTCCGTCGACGGCTGACCGGAGAGCGACCGTTCGCAGACGTGGTAGACTGGCCGTGTGACCAAAAACACGAATGGGTCATCCGTACCCGCATCACGGCGGTCATGGGGGTCGGCGGTCACCCTGACCGCCGTCGTGTTCAGGTAGACGCCAAGCCACTCTGGAGCGCGACATCGAGCGACGCGCTGCGCGCCGAGGAAGCAACCGGGATGGAGAACCAGTGGATCGGATTCCTCACGGTCGTCGTGGCCATCGTCGCCTCGCACGCGATGCTCCATCGCGACCTCGCGGCCGTTCGCGAAAGACTGGCAAAGCTCGAAGGCACCGTCGAGGGATTCATCGCCGGCTTTCGCGCCCGTCAGGATCCGCCGGGACAGGGCTCCCGACCTTCGTGAGCCGCGCCGGGAGCCCCCTCCTCTCAGCATGAAGCCCGCCACGTGTCGAGAGCGGACCGCCCCCTCTTCGGGGTCCGGTCAACTCGCGTAGGGCTATAATCCGACTCCGGTGGCGCTCCCGGTGCGCGCCTCGACGACCGCGCCGCTCCAGGCCCTTGTACAGATGACCATG
Organism: Vicinamibacterales bacterium; assembly: GCA_965261285.1. GTDB lineage: Bacteria > Acidobacteriota > Vicinamibacteria > Vicinamibacterales > UBA8438 > JAJEEA01. The sequence continues at coordinate 3,945,477 of OZ253457.1, forward strand.
CGATCCGTCCCGACCGTCATCCTTCTCGCCGTGCTCGCGGCCAGTTGCGGCGGCGACGCTCCCGAAGCTCCCGTCAGCACCGTCGTCGCGTACCAGGGGGCGACTCTGATCACCGGCGACGGCGACCCCCCCATCGGGGGAGGCGTGCTGGTGGTCGACGAGGGGCGCATCGCCGCGGTCGGCCGGGCCGCCAACGTGCCGGTCCCCGAGGACGCCGCGGTGGTCGATCTGGCCGGCAAGACGGTCATGCCCGCCCTCGTCGACCTGCACGGGCACGTCGGGTTCCAGCAGGGCCTCACCTACGACTACGCGAACTACACGCGCGAGAACCTGATCGACCAGCTCCACCGCTACGCGTACCACGGCGTCGGCACCATCGTCTCCATGGGGACCGACCCCGGCGAGCTGGCGTTCGGGATCCGGGCCGAGCAGGAGGCGGGCACGCTGGGCGGGGCCCGGCTGCACACCGCGTTCCGGGGCATCGCCCGGCCGAACGCGGGGCCTGGGGCCGCGACCATGCGGCCGACCGCGTTCGGGGTGTCGACGCCGGACGAGGCGCGCGCCGTGGTCGACGAGATCGCGGCGACCCGCGCCGACTTCGTCAAGATCTGGGTCGACGACCGGGGCGGCTCGGTCGAGAAGCTCACCCCCGACCTCTACGAGCCGGTCATCGCGGCCGCGCACGAGCGCGGCCTGCAGGTCATCGCCCACGTCTACTACCTCGACGACGCCCGCGCCCTCGTCGAGGCGGGCGCGGACGGGTTCGCCCACCTGCCGCGCGACCTCGAGATGGACGACGCGCTGGTGGCGGCCATCGTCGAGAACGACGTGTTCGTCATGCCGAACCTGAGCATCTCGGAGCGGGGCCGGCACGTCGAGCCGCCGGCCTGGGTCGAGCACCCGCTGCTGCTCGAGTCGGTGGCCGGCGACGTCCTGGCGCGCATCCGCGCGTCGTTCGAGAACCGCGCACCGGAGGCGGCGGCGCGGGCGGCCGAGTCCTGGGCGGCGATGGAGGGCAGCCTGCGGAAGCTCGCCGACGCCGGCGCCCGCCTCGTCCTCGGCGCCGACACCGGCGTGCAGGACCACGTGCCGGGCTTCATGGAGCACCGCGAGCTCGAGCTGTTCGTCGAGGCGGGCATCTCGCCGGCCGAGGCCATCCGCATCGCCACGAGCGCGTCGGCCGAGGTGCTCGGCGCCGACACCGGCCTGCTCGAGGCGGGGCGGCGCGCCGACTTCGTGGTGCTCGACGCCAACCCGATGTTCGGCATCGCGAACACGCGGCAGATCGCCGACGTCTACCTGAACGGGGAGGCGGTAGACCGCGAGGCGCTACGGGCCGGCTGGCGGTAGGACCCGCCCCAGGAAACCTGCACCCGTCGAGTCCGGCCAGCCCCGGCAGGGTCGGTCGGGTCGGGAGCGCGGCGGCCACGGCGGGCGGGGCTTCGGAGCCAGAACAGCGCCAAACGACGGAATTGGCTGATCGGGAGCGCGGCACCAGCAAGGCGGCGGTGCTCCGACGAGGAGAAGCGTCCAATGCGACGAGCCATGTTCGCCAGTGTCCTCGCCGCGGCGGTGGTGGCGGCGGCAATCGACGCGCACGCCCAAGCCGGCCGCTACCCCGCGTCGCGCCACGGCGGGAACTACATGCACAACTTCTACTTCCCGCCCGCCCCGAGCTCGACGCCGTGGGCGCCGAGCTGGGCGCCGGACGGCGAGTCGATCGCGGTGGCGATGAGCGGGTCCATCTGGCGGGTGGACCCCGACACCGGGGTGGCCGAGGAGCTGACCTACAGCCCCGACGCTTACCACTCGTCGCCCGACTGGTCGCCCGACGGCCGGTGGATCGTCTACACCGCCGACCACGACGGCGACCGCGTGCAGCTCGAGCTGCTGGAGGTGGCCACCGGCGAGACCCGGGCCCTGACCGACGACGGCCACGTCTACGCGGACCCCACGTTCTCGCCCGACGGCGACCGCATCGCCTACGTGTCGACCCGCCCCAACGGCTACTTCAACGTCGCGGTGCGGCCGGTCGAGGAGGGCCGGTGGGCCGGCGACGAGATGCCGATCTCGAGCGACCACGCCTATCCCGCCAACCGGCTCTACTTCGGCCCGTGGGACATGCACCTGACGCCGACGTGGCTGCCCGCGGGCCCCGACAGCACCGAGAGCGACGAGCTGCTGCTGGTCTCGAACCGCGACATCCCCCTCGGCTCGGGCAACGTCCTGCGCGTGCCCGCCGCCCCCGTGGGCATCGTGGACGCGGTGACGGTGCTGCGCGAGCAGACCTTGTACCGGACCCGGCCCGACGTGGCGAGCGACGGCCGTCGATTCGTCTACTCGTCGACGCGGGGGGCGGCCGACCAGTTCAACAACCTGTACGTGCAGCCGACGGCGGGGGGCGAGCCCTACAAGCTGACGTTCTTCGAGCACGACGCCTTCCACCCCCGCTGGTCGCCCGACGACGAGTGGATCGCGTTCGTCACCAACGAGGGCGGCCTGCCGCGGCTCGCGTTGCTGGAAACGCACGGGGGCGCGCTGCGCACCGTCGAGATCGCCGAGCGGCGGTGGCGGCGGCCCATGGGCACGCTGTCGGTCCGCACCCGCGCCGCCGACACCGGCGAGACCACCGGCTCGCGGGTCCACCTGACCGCGGCGGACGGCAAGTTCTACGCCCCCGCCGACGCCTACGCGCGGCTGAGCGCGCGCGGCGACCACATCTTCCACCACGCCGGCGCGTTCACCGTCGACGTGCCGGCGGGGCCGGTCGAGCTGACCGTGGTGAAGGGCTTCGAGTTCCACCCCGCCGCCGCGACGGCCGAGGTCGCGGCCGGCGGGACGACCGAGCTGACGGTCGAGCTCGACCGGATGACGGACATGGCCGCGGCCGGCTGGGTCAGCGCCTCGACCCACGTGCACGGGAACTACGGCGGCAACCTCCACAACTCGCTCGAGAACCTCGTCATGATGTCGGAGGCGGAAGATCAGGACATCGTCCTCCACCAGGTCGCCAACAAGGACAACCGCATCCTCGACTACCAGTGGTTCGAGCCCGGCGGCGGCGCCCACTCGGCGTCCACGCCGGAGCACCCGGTGGTCGTGGGCCAGGAGTACCGGCCGCCCTTCTACGGCCACGTCTTCATGTTCGGCATGCGCGACCACCTGATCTCGCCGTTCACGATGGGCTACGAGGGCACCGCCATAGAGAGCCTCTACCCCAGCAACACCGACATGTTCCGCAAGGCGAAGGCGCAGGGGGCCACCGTCGGCTACGTGCACGCGTTCGGCGGCGAGAACGACCCCCTCGACGGCAACCTCGGCGGCGGCAAGGGGTTCATCGTCGACGCCGCCCTCGGGACCACCGACGCGGTGGAGTGGTCGGACGCGGCCCGCGCCGGCTTCTTCCCCCTCTACGCGGTGTGGAGCAACGGGCTGCGCATCACGGCCACCGGGGGCGAGGACTCCATCAGCAACCTGCACCGCTCGAAGCTCGTGGGGTCGGTGCGCACCTACGTCCACACCGGCGACCGCGGCCTCGACGTCGACGCGTGGTTGGAGGAGCTGCGGGCGGGGCGCGCGTTCGTCTCGTCGGGGCCCCTTCTCGCGCTGACCGTCGACGGCCGGATGCCGGGCGAAGAGGTGACCCTGCCGGCCGGCGGCGGCGAGGTTCGGATTGCCGGCCGGGTGCGGTCGGTCACTCCCCTCGACCGCGTCTTCGTCGTGTGCGACGGCGAGGCCGTGCAGGAGGTGCCGCTCGGCGTCGACGGCCGGTCGGCCGCGTTCACCGTGGGCCGACGCGTGACGGAAAGCGGCTGGTGCCACCTGCGGGCGGAGGGCGCCCCCGCAGACCGGTTCCCCATGGACGTGAGCTACGTACAGGCGTTCACCAACCCGGTGTGGCTGCTGGCCGGCGACGAGCCGATCCGGGACGCGAACGCGGCCGACTACGCCCTGCGCTGGATCGACCGGCTGCAGGAGATGGCGGACGAGTGGCCCGGCTGGCGGGCCGAGCGGGAACGCGCCCACGTCTTCGCCCAGTTCGACGAGGCGCGCGAGGTCTACCGGGGCTTCGCGCGCGAGAGCACGGGCGCCGCGGCGCGACCGTAGGGTCTCGACAGGTTGCCGGCCGGGTTCCTGGCGCGCCAGGCAGCGACGACGCTGGCGGAACCACCGTGTCGTGCGCAGAGCGCGACACCGAAACGGGCTGGCCCGGGCAAGAGGGCCGCCTCCGGTCGATCCGCGATCCCCAGCGGGCGCGCGACGCCCCTCTAGAGACGGCGAGTCCACATCGATTATCGACTGGAGGCACTCCCCATCGAAGTCTTTGGCGACACCCATGGTCTGAAGGCGAGCCAGACCCGTCAGCTCGAGCGCCTGTTCCGGCGCCGGGTCCCCGCGGACCGGCTCGTCACCCAGGAGCTCGCCCGGCAGCTCACCGAGGTCAGCCACGAGATCCGTCGTCAGGTCGGGGTGCTGCTCGACCGCCGCGGGCTCGTCCAGCACGTCATGGTGGGCGACGCCCACTCCATCGCCCTGCCCGACTGGGGCCGCCTGCGCGCCGGCCGGGGACGCCTGCGCGGCCTGCGCTGCGTCCACACCCACCTCGCGGGCGAGGGGCTGACGCGGGACGACCGGACCGACCTGCTGCTGCTGCGCCTCGACGCGATGGTCACGGTGGGCATGGACCACGAGGGCCTGCCCGCGCTCGCCCACGCCGCCGCCCTCCGGCCCGCCGGCGACCGCGAACCGGGGGACCGCGACGCGGGCATCGAGCGTCTCGACCCACAGCCCCCGGCCCTGATCGACTTCGACTTCCAGGCGTGGATCCGCGAGCGCGAGGCGGCCCTCGCGCGCGACACCGGCGCACAGCGGGTCGGCGACCGCGAGCGCGCCATCCTCGTGTCGGTCACCGCCGGCCGCGGCGCCCGCGAGCTGCAGGTCCACGTCGACGAGCTGCGCGAGCTGGCCCGCTCGGCCGGCGTCGACATCGTCGACGTGGTGACCCAGAACCGGCCCCGCGTCGACCCCAAGACCGTGCTCGGCTCGGGCAAGCTCGACGACCTCGTCATCCGCGCCTTCCAGGACGACGTCGACCTCGTCATCGTCGACCAGAACCTGACCCCCACCCAGGCCCGCAACCTCGGCGAGCGCATGGAGCTGCGGGTGATCGACCGCACCCAGCTCATCCTCGACATCTTCGCGCAGCACGCGACCACCCGCGACGGCAAGCTGCAGGTCGAGCTGGCCCAGCTCAAGTACCTGCTGCCGCGGCTCGCACAGCGCGCCGAGGTCTCGCTGTCGCGCCTCGCGGGCGGCATCGGGGGGCGGGGGCCGGGTGAGACCAAGCTCGAGGTGGACCGCCGGCGCACCCGCGACCGCGTGACCCGGCTCGAACGCGAGCTGAAGAAGCTCGCCCGGCAGCGCGGGAACCGGCGGCAGCGGCGAGGACGCCGCGGGGCCCCGGTCCTCTCCATCGTCGGCTACACCAACGCCGGCAAGAGCACCCTGCTGCGGTCCCTCACCCGCACCGAGGTGCACGTGGCCGACCAGATGTTCGCCACCCTCGACCCCACCTCGCGCCGCCTGCGCTTCCCCCGCGAGCGCGAGGTCATCATCACCGACACGGTGGGGTTCATCCGCGACCTCCCCGCGGACCTCGTCACCGCCTTCCGCGCCACCCTCGAGGAGCTGGCCGACGCCTCGCTGCTCCTCCACGTGGTCGACGCCGCCACGCCCGACTGCGAGCGTCGCATCGAGGCCGTCCGCCGCGTGCTGCGCGACATCGACGTCGACGCGCCGGAGCTCCTCGTCTTCAACCAGATCGACCGGATGGCCGACGGCGAGGGCGAGGCCCTGGCGCGGCAGCACGGCGGCGTCGCGGTGTCGGCCCTCCGCCGCACCGGCCTGCGGGGGCTGCTCGAGCGGGCCGAACGGATGCTCTGGGCGGAGGACGACGCCCGTCCCGACCGGCCCGGCGGGCTCATCGGACTCGAGGGGATTCCCGGCCCCGGCAGTCCGCAGTAGAAGGCCCCGCTGCATTCGGCCGCGAGGCATCCTGTCGGAGCGCGGCAAGCGCCGCCTCGGCTCCGATTGCCGCCCGGCCATGGCTGCCGGGGACCTGTCGCGACCGGCGCAATCCCCCGTTTCGTCGTTCCTCGGTCACGTATTCCAATCTGCTCCGTCGTCACGCTTCGTCAGGCTGGCGCCGGTCCGGGTGACACGCAGGGTTCCGCTACGGACTGCTAGAATAGGCGTCCCGGCCGCAGGGCGGCCGGACGTTCCACTGACTATTTCCAGGAGGACTTGCCGTGTCCCAGGCTGACGGATTCGACGCGTTGCTGCAGGAAGACCGGGTATTCGAGCCGCCGGCCGAGTTCGCGGCGCAGGCCAACGCCAACGACCCCGGCATCTACGAGGAGGCCGACCGCGACCACGAGGGGTTCTGGGCGAAGTTCGCGAGCGAGCTCGAGTGGAGCCGCCCGTGGGACACCGTGTGCGAGTGGACCCCGCCCACCGTCAAGTGGTTCCTCGGCGGGCAGATCAACGCCAGCGTGAACTGCGTCGACCGGCACGTCCGCACCGCCCGGCGCAACAAGGCGGCCCTCATCTGGGAGGGCGAGCCCGGCGACCGGCGCACCCTCACCTACTGGGACCTCTACCAGGACGTGAACCGCTTCGCGAACGCCCTGCGCGACCTCGGGGTCCAGAAGGGCGACCGGGTCGCGGTGTACCTGCCGATGACCCCCGAGCTGCCCATCACCCTGCTCGCGTGCGCCCGCATCGGGGCCGTGCACAGCGTGGTCTTCGCCGGCTTCAGCGCCGAGTCGCTGCGCGACCGCATCAACGACATGCAGGCCAAGGTGGTGGTGACCGGCGACGGCGGCTACCGCCGCGGCGGCGTCATCCCCCTCAAGCAGATCACCGACGACGCCCTCGACGGCGCCCCCAGCGTCGAGTCGGTCGTGGTGATGAAGCGCGAGGGCCTTGACGCCGACATCACCATGCAGGACGGCCGCGACCACTGGTACCACGACCTCATGGCGAAGGCCGCCCCGCGCTGCGACCCCGAGCCGATGGACTCCGAGGACCTGCTGTTCACCCTCTACACGTCGGGCACCACCGGAAAGCCCAAGGGCATCGCCCACGCCACCGGCGGCTACCTCGTCGGCACCTACGCCACCTCGAAATGGGTGTTCGACCTCAAGGAAGAGGACGTCTTCTTCTGCACCGCCGACATCGGCTGGGTCACCGGCCACAGCTACCTCGTCTACGGGCCGCTCGCCAACGGGGCCACCTGCGTCATGTACGAGGGCGCGCCCGACACCCCCCACCGGGGCCGGTTCTGGGAGATGGTCGAGCGCTACGGGGTCACCGTGTTCTACACCGCCCCGACCGCCATCCGCGCGTTCATGAAGTGGGGAACGGACATCCCCGCCAAGTTCGACATGTCGACGCTGCGGCTGCTCGGCACCGTCGGCGAGCCCATCAACCCCGAGGCGTGGATGTGGTACCACGCCAACATCGGCGGCGACCGCGTCCCCATCGTCGACACCTGGTGGCAGACCGAGACCGGCGCCATCTGCGTCGCCCCCCTGCCCGGCCTCGTCGCCCTCAAGCCGGGCTCGGCCACCCGCCCCTTCCCCGGCATCAAGCCGATGGTCGTGAACGAGCAGGGCGAGGAGGTGAAGGTGGGCGGCGGCTACCTCGTCATGAAGCGCCCGTGGCCGTCGATGCTGCGCACCATCTACGGCGACCACGAGCGCTACGTGAAGACCTACTTCGGGCGCTGGGGCCCCGACGTCTACGTGACCGGCGACGGCGCCAAGATCGACGACGACGGCTACCTGTGGCTGCTCGGCCGCGTCGACGACGTGCTCAACGTCTCGGGCCACCGCGTCGGCACCATGGAGGTCGAGAGCGCGCTGGTCGACCACCCCGACGTGGCCGAGGCCGCCGTCGTCGGCAAGCCGCACGAGATCAAGGGCCAGGGCATCGCCGCGTTCGTCACCCTGAAGGAGGGCGTGACCCCGCACGACGGCACCATCGGCGTCCTCAAGCAGCACGTGGTGACGAAGATCGGCGCCATCGCCCGCCCCGACGAGATCGTGCTCGCGGCCGACCTCCCCAAGACCCGGTCGGGCAAGATCATGCGCCGGCTGCTGCGCGACGTCGCCGAAGGCAAGGCACTGGGCGACGTAACCACGCTCGCCGACCCGACGGTGGTCGCCAAGCTGCGCGACCAGTACGCCGACAAGGAGGGATAGGCGGCGTCATGACGATTGGCGAAATCCAGTCCGAGGCGCTGCGACTGAGGTGTTCCGTGACGCGCAACGCGCCCAGAGCTGAAGCCGCGCGACCGATGCGCCGATAAGCAGGGCAGCACCCAGCCGCTACGGCGGCGAACCTCCTACGGGAAGACCCCGGCGGGGGCGGGAATCCCCCGCCGGGTCACCAAGTAGGCGGCGAAGGTGCCCAGCCAGTGGCCGCCCTCGTAGCGCTCGCCGGTGACCGAGGCGAGGCCGGCGTCGCGATGCCGCGCGGCGGCGTCGAGCAACGCGGGGCGGCGGACGTCGCCGGCGGGCAGGACGGCCGCTATCCCCTCCAGCATCCACGCCCGGCTCAGGTTCAGGCCGTCGAGGTGCACCAGCTTGCCGTCGCCGGCGTCGGTGACCACCGCCGGCTCCAGCCAGCCCGCCCCGTCGCCGTCGGTCGGAATGCCCGGCAGGAACTCGCCCAGCCACGCCGCGAAACGGTCCGGTTCGAGCACGCGGCGGAGCAGGTCGGCCTCGGCGAGGCACGGCGACAGGAAGTCGTGCCCCGACGGCTCGTAGGCCAGGGGACAGCTCCGATCGGCGAGGTAATAGTCGGCGATACGGGCTTCCAGCAGATCGAGCATGCCGGCGTCGCTCGCGCGCAGCGCCCAGTCGTGGATCAGCCCGAAGGCGAACGCGGTCTGCGAGTGCTCGCCCACGCGGATGGGATGGGTCAGCCTCGGCAGCCACGACTTGATCTGCGCCGAGGCGATGAACTCGAGGGGCTCCAGCGCGGCCCGCCAGCGCCGGGCCGTCGGGTCGTCCCACTCGCGCAGCTCGGCCGCGAGCTGCAGCAGCCACGCCGACCCGTAGGGCCGCTCGAAGCCGGCCCGCCCCGGCCCCTGGAAGTAGCGCACCTCGGCCGCGACGTTCTCCACCGTCAGGCTGCGGTCGAGGGCGGCGCGGGCCGCCGCCGCGAAGTCCGCGTCCGGGTAGAGCCGCGCCAGGCGGGCGAGCAGCCAGTGCCCGTGCACCGCCGAGTGCCAGTCGAAGCACCCGAAGAACGCCGGCGTCAGCTCGCGCGGCGGGCGCACGTCGCCGTCGTCGTTCAGCACGTGGGCGATCTTGTTGGGGTACTCGCGGTGCACGCACTCTAGGGCCAGCCGTGCGAACCGCTCCACCACCGGCGCGCCGGCCGGTTCCGGTTGCGAGGCGCCGGCCGGGCCGGCGACGACCCCGAGCAGGGCCGCCCCCGCTGCGAGGCCCCACAGCGATCCGCCACGCCCTCCTGAACACGCAGTCATTCGAGACATGCCGCACAGGGTAACGGATCGGCCGCCTCCGCGAACACCGAAAACCCGCGTTCCGGCGCACGACACCTTGTGAGGCGACGGCCGCCGGCCTGTCGGCCGCTCGATTCACGGGAGCGGCCTGGACCGGCTTCGCGAACCCGCCGCCGTGGGGTTTCGGGCTCGCACACGCGCCTCTGCGTGCCGGCGCACCCACCACTCTCTTGTCGCGCCCCTCTGGGTTCCCGCCCGATCGATGCCGGCCCGCCGAGGCCCGGCACGGCGCCGCGGCGACCGTCACACCACCCCGCCCGCCGACCCGCGCTCGTGCGCCCGCGGACCGCCGGGCGCGCGGCCCGGCGTATACTGCGCGCATGCAGAGGTTGCGACACGTCCTGACTATCGGAGGCCTCGGCCTCGTCCTGCTCTGGACCGCCGCGCATGGCCAGACCGGCGACGCGCTCTACGTCTGCGCCGACCTCGACGCCACCCGCACGATCGACATCGGCGCCACCATCTGCGACGCGGCCCCCACCAGCGCCCTGGCCGCGCGTCTCGAGCCCGACAACCTCCAGCTCCGCCGGGGCGCCCTCGTCACCGAAGTGTCCCCCGGAGGCGTCGCCGAGGTGGCGGGCATCCGGGCCGGGGACGTCATCTACCGCGTGGGCGGCGTCGACGTCGAGGACAACGTCGAGGCCACCGCCCGTCTCGGCCTGCTGGTCGAGAGCGCCGACACCGTGGTCAACTTCCTGCGCGGGGGCCGGCCGTACCTGGTCAGGCTCCGCAGACCCTGACGCGGGCCGAGGCGCCCAAGTGTTCGCTGACGAGTTTCTTGCGAAATCGGACACAAGTGCGGTACATTGTTCACACGCATGGAGTTGACAACGCTCGTTCTCTCTCTGGTCGGCGCCCTGACGAGCCTGATCAACATGGTGGTCATCCTCGCCGTGAACGGCAAGCTCGACCGCCTCACCGGACGCGTGGACTCCCTCGAACACGGCCACAACGCGCACGTCAACAGCCCCGCCCTGCACGCGCGGTAGCACGGCCGGCCGTCGGGAGCCGGTTGGCGCGAGGCTTCCGAGACGCTCGCCGGTGGCCACCCTCGGCTCCAGAATGGCCTGCCGACGAGCCACCCGTCACCGCCCGTCCGCCCCCAGCGCCCAGCCGTCGTAGGATAGTCGGATGACGTGGACCTCGCGGCTCCGGCTGCCGGCGGCCGCGCTGCTCGCCCTGCTGCCGGCGGCGGCCGCCGCCCATCCCCTGACGTTGACCGACACCACCGTCGTGCTGCAGCGGGACGGGACGTTCCGGGCCGACCTGGTGGTCGACCTCGACGCGCTGGCCCTCGGAGCGCCGCAGACCGCCGACGACGCCGAGCTGGCGGCGGCGGTCCGCCGCCTGTCCCCGGCCGAGCTCGACGAGGCCCTCGGCCGGCTGCGGCGGCTGTTCGAGCGCCGGGTCCGGCTGCGCTTCGACGGGGAGCCGGCGCCCTTCGACGTCTCGTTCCCGGACCACGGCACGCCCGCCGCGACCGAGTCGGAGATCCCGACGGTGCTGGGGCTGACCGCCCGGCTGACCGGGGCGGTGCCGCCGGGCGCGGCCGAGCTGGAGTTCTTCGCGTCGCGCGCGTTCGCCGAGGTGAACCTGACCATCCGGGACGAGCGGCGGGGGGTGACCCGCCAGGCCCTGCTGGAGCGCGGCGCCCGCAGCGACCCGTTCCCGCTGGCGGGGCCGGACGCGCCGCCGGGCGCGTGGTCCACGGCCGGTCGCTACCTGCGGCTCGGCTTCGTCCACATCCTCCCCCGCGGGCTCGACCACATCCTGTTCGTGCTCGGCCTGTTCCTGCTCGGCGCCCGGCTCGGCCCCCTCGTGTGGCAGGTGAGCGCGTTCACCGTCGCCCACGCGGTGACGCTGTCCCTCGCCGTCTTCGACGTGGTCTCCCTGCCCCCGCGGGTGGTCGAGCCGCTGATCGCGCTCTCCATCGTCTACGTGGCGGTCGAGAACATCCTCACCGAGCGGCTCACGCCGTGGCGCCCCGCCACCGTGTTCCTGTTCGGCCTGCTGCACGGGCTGGGCTTCGCGGGGGTCCTGCGCGAGCTGGGGCTCCCGCCGGAGGAGCGCTGGCTCGGGCTGGTGACCTTCAACGCGGGCATCGAGGTGGGCCAGCTCGCGGTCATCGGCCTCGCATTCGCCGCCGTCGGCTGGTGCCGGCGCCGTCCCTGGTACCGCGGCCGGGTGGCGATACCGGCCTCTGCCCTCATCGCCGCCGTCGGGCTGCTGTGGACGGTTGAGCGGGCCTTGGGCGCAGGCAGCCCTTGAGGGGCTCCGCGGCAGAACCACATGGGCCGGTCCACGCGATTCGTGGCCCGGGAGAGATCACGGCGAACACAAGGCGAATTTCGAGCGCATTCTTCACGTAAGTCAATGACACGGGAGAGTTTATGCCGGCAGGATAAACTCGCTAATTCAGCTATGAATGCTGCCGGCAACTCGATCGGGCGCCCGCGGGAGGGCGCGCGTCTTCGTTCCCACTCGATTCGACAGACCAGACCATCACCCCTTGCCGGAAAACGCTCGGAACCACCTCGGAGCCACCGGAACCGCTCGGAACCACTCGGAACCGCTCGGAACCGCTGAAGCGCCCTTAACGCTGTAGTATGATTTCTTGTTCGGATCGCCGTGAACGGCTCGATTCGACGAGCCATGAACTCGATGCTTCAGTGAGGGGTTGACGGGAATGAACACGGCTGCACACGGCACGGCGCGGGGGGTGGCCGCGGCGCTCGTGGCCGGATTGCTGGCGGGCCTGCCGGCCGGCCCGGCCGCCGCGAACGACTGGCCGAGCTGGCGCGGGCGCGCCCAGACCGGCGCCTCGGACGAGACCGGGCTCGTCTCGAGCTGGTCGCCCAACGGCGAGAACCTCATCTGGTACGACCGCTGGGTCGGGCGCTCGACCCCCGCCGTCTTCGACGGCCGGGTCTGCGCCAACGGGCGCACCGGCGACGGCGTGGACGAGCAGGAGGTGGTGGCCTGCTGGAACGCCGAGACCGGCGAGAAGCTCTGGCAGCACAACTACAACGTGCTGAACACCACGGTGCCGTTCAACCGGGTGGGCTGGGGCAGCGTGACCGGCGACCCCGAGACCGGGTACCTCTACGCCATGAACATCGACGGCCACCTGAACGCGTTCGACCGCGACGGGGCCGTCGTGTGGAGCTGGCGCCTCGCCGAGGAGCTCGGCCGGGCGTCGGGCTACGGCGGGCGGACCTCGACGCCGCTCGTCGACGAGGACCAGCTCCTGCTGAGCATCATCGGGGCCGGCTGGGGCAACCTCGGGGGCCCGCCCCGGCACCGCTACTTCGGCTTCGACAAGATGACCGGCGAGGTCCGCTGGCACTCGACCCCGGGCGGCAACGTCGCCGACATGAACACGCAGTCGGTGGGCGTGGTCGGGGTGGTGGACGGCCAGCGCCTGTGGATCGACGGCAACGCCGACGGGCACATCTACGCCCTGAACGCACGCACCGGCCACAAGGTGTGGCAGTACCAGCTCAGCAAGCGGGGCATCAACGTCTCGCCGGTGCTCGCCGGCGACACCGTCTACGCGGCCCACAGCGAGGAGAACGTCGACTCGGGCATCATGGGCCGGGTGGTCGCGATCGACGCCACCGGCGAGGGGGACGTCACCGCCACCCACGAGCGCTGGCGCGCCGACGAGCTCGCCGTCGGGTTCTCGTCGCCGCTGCTCCACGACGGGCGGCTCTACGTCATCGACAACTCCGCGAACCTGTTCGCCCTCGACGCCGCCACCGGCGCCGTGGCGTGGGAGCAGAGCGTCGGCACCGTCGGCAAGGCGTCGCCGGTGTGGGCCGACGGCAAGCTCTTCGTCACCGAGACCAACGGCAACGTCACCATCCTCGAGCCGGGGCCCGACGGGGCCACCCAGCTCGACCACGACGAGCTGGCCGTCGAGGACGGCCGCTACGCCGAGATCTACGGGTCGTTCGCGGTGGGCTACGGGCGCCTCTACGTGACCGCCGAGTCGGGCATCTACGCCATCGGCGACCCCGACGCGCCGTTCGCCATGGCGCCGGGGACCGCGCCCGAGGGCCCCGCCGAGACCGCCCCGACGGAGACCGTGGCCAGCCTTCAGGTGGTGCCGGCGGAGGTCATCGCGTCGTCCGGCGACACGGTCGAGTTCCGCGTGCGCGCCTACGACGAGAACGGCCGTTTCCTCGGCGCCCGCGACGCCGCCTGGTCGGTCGACGGCCTCGCCGGGGCCGGCATCTCGCCGGACGGCGTCCTCTCCACCGACGACCGCGCCTCCAACCAGGCGGGCACGGTCACCGCCACCGTCGGCGAGTTGAGCGCCGTCGCCCAGGTGCGCGCCTACGCCCCCCTGCCGTGGTCCGAGAACTTCGAGAGCGGACGCCCGCCCCACTGGATCGGCGGCGGCGGCAGCCTCGCGGTGGAGGAGCTCGACGGCGACCAGGTGTTCCGCAAGGGCGCGTCCCGCACCGGCATCCACCGCCACGCCACCTACCTGGGCCCGACCGACATGTCCGGCTACACGGTGCAGGCCGACGTCAGGGCGTCGCAGTGGCGCCGGCGGCGGCCCGACGTGGGGCTCATCAACAGCGGCTACACGATGGACCTGCAGGGCAACCGGCGGAAGCTCCAGATCCAGTCTTGGGCGGCCGAGCTGCGCATCCGCGAGGAGGTCGACTTCGAGTGGGAGGCGGAGACCTGGTACCGCCTGAAGCTCCGGGTCGACGTGGAAGGCGACCGGGGGCTGGTGCGCGGCAAGGTCTGGCCCCGCGACGAGCCCGAGCCGGCCGAGTGGACGATCACCGCCGAGGACCCCGTCCCCAACCGCAACGGCAGCCCCGGCATCATCGGCTACTCGCCCATCGACATCTACTTCGACAACGTCAGCGTGGTGGAGAACCAATGACTCGACACGGTGCAACCTGTCTACTGCTCGCGGGCCTCGCCGCCGCGGCGACCGCGGTTCCGGCCGCGGCCCAGAACGAGGTGGCGATGTTCGGCAACACGCCGTCCCGCAACATGGTGTCCGACGAGACCGGCGTCCCCGAGAGCTGGGACCCGCGGTCGGGCGAGAACATCCTGTGGACCCAGCCGGTGGGCTCGCAGGCCTACGGCGGCCCCGTCGTGGCCAACGGCAAGGTCTACGTGGGCACCAACAACGAGGGGGTCCGGAACCCCGCCTACCAGGGCGACATGGGCGTGGTGATGGCGTTCGACGCCATGACCGGCGAGTTCGTCTGGCAGATGGTGCACGAGAAGCTGTCGGCGGGCCGCGTCAACGACTGGCCGCTGCAGGGCGTGTGCTCGACCGCGTTCGTCGACGGCGACCGCATCTGGTACGTCTCGAACCAGGCCCACGTCATCTGCCTCGACGCCAACGGGCTCGCCAACGGCAACGACGGCCCGTTCACCGACGAGCCCGGCACCGACCCGACCGACGGCGACATCATCTGGTCGTACGACATGATCGGCGAGCTCGACGTGTTTCCCCACAACCTCGCCACCGGGTCGCCGCTCGTCATCGGCGATGTGCTGTTCACGGTGACGAGCAACGGCGTCGACGAGGGGCACGTCAACATCCCGTCGCCGTTCTCGCCCCACGTCATCGCCCTCGACAAGAACACCGGCGAGCTGCTGTGGGAGAACACCGACGTCGGCGAGGGGGTGCTGCACGGGAGCTGGACCAACCCCGCCTACGGGGTCATCCAGGGGCGCGCACAGCTCATCGTCGCCGGGGGCGACGGCATCGTCTACAGCCTCGACCCCGAGACGGGCGAGCAGCTCTGGCAGTTCGACGGCAACCCGCCGGACTCGGAGTGGATTCTCGGCGGGCGCGGCACCCGCAACAACATCCTCGCGACCCCCGTGATCTGGGAGGACAAGGTCTACGTGGGCGTCGGCCAGGACCCCGAGCACGGCGAGGCCCCCGGCCACTTCTACGTCATCGACGCCACCGGCTCGGGCGACGTCACCGACACCCACAAGGTGTGGAGCCGCGACGGCGAGGACTTCTACCGCACCATGTCGACGGCGGCCATCGCCGACGGCGTCCTCTACATCTCGAGCCTCTCGGGCTTCCTGCACGCCCTCGACCCGAACACGGGCGAGTATCACTGGACCTACGACACGTTCGCGGCCGTCTGGGGCTCGCCGTTCGTGGCCGACGGCAAGGTGTACCTGGGCGACGAGGACGGCGACATCGCGGTGTTGCGGGCGGGCACCGAGATGGAGCTGCTGGCCGAGGTCAACATGGGCGCCTCGGTCTACAGCACCCCGGTGGTGCGCGACGGCGTCATGTACCTGCTGACCCGCAACCGGCTGTGGGCGGTGCAGACGGGCGCGCAGTCGGAGCCGCTGGGGAACTGACCGGCGGCGCAACAGGCGGGAAAGAACGACGGGCGCCCTGCCGCAGCCGACTCGGCGGCGACAGGGCGCCCGACTTGCGTACGGCTAGTCCTGTTGCTGCTGCTCGGCCGCGGCCCGCGCCTCCTCGGCGCGCGCGCCGGCGAGGATGTTGAACAGGCCGTAGTTCCCCTCGTGGCAGGCGTGCTCGAAGAGCGGCCCGCGCGACCTCTTCATGGGCATCTCGGCCGTCCAGGGGCGGGCCCAGGTCGCCGGGTCCTCCACCATGAACGTGTACAGGATGTCGTCGTCGGCCACCCGCGTGAACCGCTCGACCACGCGCATCCGGTCGCTGGACCCCCGGAACGGGTTCTTGCCGTTGATGTTGGTGGTCTCGACGACGAGCGTGTCGCCCTCCCACCGGCCCCGCGACACCCCCATCCACTGCCGGGTCGCCTCCGGCGCCTGGGGACGGTCGTCGAGGGGGATGATGCGCACGTTGTGAAGCTGCTCGAGCAGGATCATCACGTGGTCGCGGTTCTGCACGATGTGGAAGTTGGCGTTGTAGCCCGCGTTCAGCATGGGCGGCCCGGCGCTGCCGGTGATGATGCAGCGGGCGCCCAGCGGCAGGTTCTCGGCGCGGTCGTACTGGCCGCCCCTCGCCTCCCGCGCGGCCCGGCGCTCGGCGGCGCGCCGCACGCCCTCGGCCGTCCGTTCCGGCAGCCGGCCCGTCGGGGGGTCGACGATCAGCGACGTGCGCAGGTTCGACGTCATCGTGGACTGGCTGCGGTCGAGCCCGAACTGCGTGAAGTCGTAGTGCACGTCGGGAATCGTGCCCGGCGTGGTCAGCGACGACTCCCGGCCCGCCCTCCCCTGCCAGATGGCCGCCGCCTCCTCCTCGGTGTAGAACGCCTTGTCCACGTCCCGGGGCCGTTCCAGCGGCGTGTAGGTCTGGTTGGTCCAGAACCCCTGGAGGTCGGGGTGACCGTACTCGGTGCGCGGGGCGACGTAGCCGCCTTGGGCGGCAGCCGGGCCAGCCGAGCAGACGACAACCGCCGCGGCGGCGGCCAGGACGCCGATCGAGACGAGGGATTGTCGAGTCACGTGACGTCTCCTTCTCAACCGCGTGGAGGGCGGGCGACCCCGCCGGTGCACGATCACGACGGTTATACCAGATTGCGGACAGGTGGCGCCTGCGATCCGCTCCGCCGGCCTGTTCCGCGAGCCCGCCGTTCTTCGGCAGACTTCCCGGCCGGCGTGGCGGAGACAACTGCGGTCACCAACAGGACGCTGGACGCACCCCCCACAAGTGCGTGCACGTCATCTCTCCGGTGGACAGCCCGCCCCGGAACCGTCCGTGGCGCCGACGAGACCGGTGTGACCAGCCTCCGGCCGGAGGCTAGTCCCTGGCCAAGGGCACGAGCTGCGTCTCCCGGCGCTCCCCGTCGCGCATGAAGACGACGGCGGCCGGCTGGTCGGCCCTGAGCCGGTCGAGCGCGCCCATGTAGTCGTAGATGTTGCCCACGGCGACCCCGGCCAGCTCGACGATGATGTCGCCCCCCTCCAGGCCGGCCAGCGCGGCCGGGCCCCCGGCCATGACGCCCGACAGCCGCAGCCCCTCGATCTCGGCGCCGTAGTCGGGGATGGTGCCGGTGGTGATGCGCGTCATCGCCCGGCCCGGCTGCTCGCTCCGCTGCACCGCGACGAAGTCGGGCGGCGCCGGCTCGGCGACCAGGCGCGCCGCCACCTCCGCACCGTAGGCGGCGATGCGCTCCAGGTCCGGGAAGTTGATGGTGTGGGCGTCGTCGCTCGGGCGGTGATAGTCCTCGTGGCTGCCGGTGAAGAGGGCCAGGCTCGGCACCTCGGCCTCGATGAAGCGTATCGAGTCGGTGGGCAGGTAGGGGTCGATGACCCGCTGGAGATCGAACCCGAACCCGCCGTTGGCCTCGTCCACCAGGCCCGGCCAGACGCTGCTGCTGCCGAGCCCCTGCACGGTCAGCGCGCCTTCCCTCATGCGCCCGACCATGTCGAAGTTCACGTAGGCGGCGACCTCGGCCATCGGCAGCGGCCCGTCGTTCACGAAGTCCTGGGAGCCGAGCAGGCCGATCTCCTCGCCGGACCAGAAGCCGAGCACGACGCCGCGCGCGCGCTCCCGGTCGGCCAGCGCCGCCCCCGCCGCGAGGACCGCGGCCACCCCCGACGCGTTGTCGTCGGCCCCGTTGTGGATGTCGTCGGCGCCGCCGGCTTCCGCCGACGGACCTTCCCCGACCTCGGTGGCTGCGGCATCGGCGGGCGCTTCGCTCCCTCCCCGTCCCCGCACGCCGGGCTCCCCTTCCACCCCCGGGGGAGGCGGCGACGAAGGCTCCCTCAGGCCCGCCAGCGAGCCGGTCTCGCCGCGCCCGAGATGATCGTAGTGGGCGCCGAGGGCGACCCAGGGCTTGTCGAACGGCTCCGCCGCCGTCGGCGGCAGATAGCCGACCACGTTGTAGCCGGTCCGCCGCTCGCGGCTCACCCGCGCGTCGATGGTCACCTCGACCGGAATCTCGAAACCGGCCACATGGGGGTTCCCGTCGTCGATCTCCCGTTGCGCGTCCTCCAGGGTCCGGTCCGGCACCCGCTCGAAGAGCGCCTCGGCCACGTCGCCGGTCACGCTGAGGGCGGCGATGCCCGAATCGGCGACGGCCGCGTCGGCGGTCATCCGCACCAGCCGGCCCGCCCCCGGCGACCGGGGGCCGGTCACCACCAGCATGCCCACCGCCCCGCGCTGGCGCAGCGCCGCCGCCTTGAACCGGAGGTCCGAATAGCGTGAGAAGAGCGCCCGCAGGTCGCCCTCGCTGTCCTCGGGGAAGTACCGCAGCACCAGCACGATCTTGTCGGCGACGTCGAGGGTCGCGAAGCTGTCGTAGCTGAATCCGTCGGTCTCGGGTATCACGAGCCCGTAGCCCGCGAACACCAGCGGCCCGCTGGCCGTCGTCGACTCCGAGAACGAGAGCCCCCGCACCGAGTCGGCGAAGTCCCGGCCCTGCCCGCCCGCGGCCTCGAGCCGCAGGGTGCTTCCCCCGTCGCGGGCCGAGCCGGTGTACTCGAACGGCAGGCGGTAGTCGCCGACCCCCGGCAGCGGCCCCGCCCCCATCGCCTCCAGCTCGGCGATGATGTGGTCGGCGGCCTTGCGGATGCCCTCGCTGCCCGTGAACCGCCCCTCCAGCTCGTCCGAGGCCAGGTACTCGACGTTGGCCCGGATCGACGACGGCTCCCCGTCCGTCCCGGACTGGGCCGACGCCCCGCCCGACGCGAGGGCCAGCACCGCGAGAATCACACCGACGACGGTTGCCACCTTGGTCATTTGTCTACCCTGCTCCATCCGCTGCCACGGACGCACGCCGACAGGCTCCACGCTTGCCCCGGCACAGACCCGGATCGTAGCCCGGCGACGACTGGCCGCACAAGGCAGCCCCAGGCAAGCGCAGCCGCCGCCCGGTGGAGCCGCGGCGAGCCCGGTACCTCTCCACGAATGGGGGGCGGGTTGCAGCCGTCGCCGAGCGACCGCCGTCGCCACCTCCCCATCCGGCCGCGCCGCCGGGCGGGGCCTATCCGCTGCCCTCTCTGATACGCTCTCCAGTCGTGAAGACCATCCCCCTTCGTGACCTGCGTACACGTCCGCAGGAGGCTCAAGTTCGCGAGGAGACCCTGCTGACCGCCAGCAACGGTCGGCCCGTCGCCGTACTGCTGCCCGTCGACGCGGGCACAGTCGACGAGACGATCCAGTCGTCCATCGCCCACCCCGAGACCGCGGCGCTGCTCCGCGCCCTCATGACCGAGGCGGGACTGCCCGTCCCCCCCGAGGGCCGCCCTCTCGACTCCGTCTGCGTGACCGCAGTCTGCCAAAGCTAAAGCCAAAACGGCTGTGTGGTACGATGGTGACGCTCTCCGCGAGCGTTGAGCGGCGTTGGGGGGCCAAGTGCGGCGCGTACGCGTCTACGATGGGGTAGCCGGCAGGCCGCGTGGAGCCGGCCGAGCGCCAACCCGAGGGGAGGGAGCGTTGCCGCCGAAGCTCGGGAGCATCTTCAAGTTCTTTTCCAGCGGTTCTGAACGCGGAAACGAGGCAGGGACCTTTCAAGTCACCTCCCGGGGAGGGCTGCACGTCGACCCCGACGAGCTGTTCAAGAGCTCCAAGGTACGAGACACCATCAACAAGGCGGCGAAACTCGATTTCGGATCACGTTCGGCCGCACGGCCCGCCTCCGGCGACTAGCCTTTCCCGCAACCTCCTGCATGGGCCTCGGATGGCTTCTCGTGCCGGCGCTGGGCGGGTACTGGTTCCTGACTCACGCCCACTTCACGCGCTTCAGCGCGCACCGGCAGTCGGGGTACCACTTGGTCTTTCGGTCAGGTGCAGCCGGCGGCGTGCTTGTCGTTCTGGCGCACACCATCGTCCTGTATCTCGATCGCGTCCTTCCTGCCGTCGCCGAGTTGTGGGGAACACTGGTGCCGTTCGACTACGCCGGCACATTTCTGCTGAGCGCCGCGCTCGGAATCGCGCTGCCGCCGATCTGCAACAGGGTCTACGACACGAAGAAGGCCGCGTCGCGAGCGGCGGCGGAAGCCGGGGATCTCATCGAGCTGCTGATGGCCGAGTCCATCAGGCACCAGAAGCTCATCGAGGTCTCCCTCAAGAGCGGCAAGGTGTACATCGGCTACGCGCTCGACGTGGAACCGCCTGTGCGCGGCGAATGCGACGTCGCGATTATCCCGCTGTGGAGCGGCTACAGGAACAAGGAAACGTGCGAGTTGACCATCACGACCAACTACACCCCGTTAATCCAGCGTCGTCTGAACGCTTCATCGACGCTCGGCGACCACAGGGTCGTCATCCCGAGGTCGGAACTCACGTCCGCGTGTTTCTTCGACATGGACCTGTACATGGCCGACCGACCCCCGTCGCGGCGGCGCCCGCGGCAGGCCGCTGACTGGAGGGAACCGGCATGACGCTGGCCACCGACCTCGCCGCGACGGCGCAGGTTCTCGTTCACCGGCCCGTGACGGATGTCTTCGACGCGTTCGTGAATGCGGAGACCATGGGCCGGTTCTGGTTCACCCGGCGTGACGACGGCCTCCGCGCAGGGGAAACGGTGACCTGGTATCTCGGCGCGCAACCGGATGCGCCCGGGTTCGAAGTACAGGTGACCTCGCTCGAGCGCCCGAGCCTGATCGTCATGGAGTGGGAGAACGCGGGAGGCTTCACCACGGTCGTATGGACGTTCGAGGCGAAGGGTCCGGACACCACGCTTCTCCGGGTCGAGGAGACGGGCTACTCCGGCGATCCGCCGACTGTCATCGCGGCCGCGCTCGACTCGACCGGCGGCTTCAACCAGGTGATCATCGCGGCGAAGGCGTGGCTGGAGCATCGCGCGCCGATCAACGTGGTGGCGGACCACGCCGGGCATTCGTGAAGCCGTATGGTGAGCTACCCACCTGCTCCTCTACGCGGTCGACGAGACGGGTCCCGCCGGCGCCCGCACGGCCGTAGCAGCGGCGTAGCTCACGACGCGACATGCCGCACGGTCGGCGCGGCCACCTCATTCCAGCGGACTTCGAGCAGGACGCGAGGATCGCCCACGTCCACGTCTCGAACTCGCCGGGAACACGTCATTCCACCGGAAGCGCGAAGACCTGAAGGACCGACCCGGCCCCCGGCGGGCGCTGCATGGTCTCGGGGAACGCCAGCCGCGCGTTCCGCCACGAGATGCTCCAGCCGGGGCCGGACGGCACCGCGAGGTACTGGCGGCCGTCGACCGCGTAGGTAATCGGGAAGCCGTCGGTCGCCGTGGGCGTGCGCGTGCGCCACAGCTCGGTGCCGTCGCGGGCGTCGAAGGCGTACATGTAGCGGTCGATGTCGCCGACGAACACCAGCCCGCCGCCGGTGGTGAGGACCGCCGTGCCGTACTGCCACTGGCTGCGCCGGCGCCAGAGCAGCTCGCCGGTGCGGCTGTCCATCGCCACGAAGTCGCCCAACTGCTCGGGACTGTCGGGATGGACGGTGAACCTGCGGTCGTTCGGGCCGACCCCGCCGCCGCCCAGCTCGGGCTCGGGCATCGCGCCGAACACGGAGTGCGCGCACCCCGGCGTCAACGGCACGTAGAACGCCTCGGTCTCCGGGTGATACGCCATGGCCCAGAGGTTCTTCAGGCCGCCGGGGCCGGGGCAGTAGTCCACCGGCACGTCGACCTGCGGAATGCGCTCGGGGACCAGGATGCCCTGCCCGCTCACCGGGTGGATGTCGACGATGTTCTGGTAGCCCAGGTCGAACGCGTTCCGAAACGCCCCGGTGCGCGGATCGAGCTCCCACAGGACGCCGATCTTGCCCATCTTGAAGAGCGAGAGCCCGTCGCCCCGGTCGACGAGGACGATCTCGAACACCTCGTCCAGGTCGTGGGTCTCGGCCGGGATGTGCTGGAAATACCAGCGGATCTCGCCGGTCTCGGGGTCCAGGGCCAGCGTCGAGTTGGTATACAGCGCCGCGCCCTCGGTGCCGCGCTGCACGATGGCCCATGGCTTGGCCTGGGCGGTGGACCAGTAGATCAGGTCGGTCTCGGAATCGTAGCTGCCGGGAATCCAGGCGTCGGCGCCGGCTCGCCAGCTCAGCGGCAGGTCGCCCCAGGTGTCGCCGCCCGGAGTTCCGGGGCGGGCGACGGTCGACGTGCGCCACAGCTCGGCCCCGGTGTCGGGGTCGTGGGCGGAGATGAAGCAGACGTCGTTCTTGTAGCGCTCGCACCCCGTCATCCCCGCGACGACCCTGCCCTGCACGACGATCGGGCCGCTGGTGTACCGGTAGCCGAGGCTGCTGTCGGCCACCTGGTGCTGCCAGACGAGCTCGCCCGTCCGCGCGTCGAGGGCGATCAGCTCGGCCCGGCTCGTGCCGGCGAAGATCTTGTCGCCGTAGATGGCGATGCTGCGCCGAGCCATGCCCGGGCGGCGGTTGATGGGCAGGCTCTCGTCCTCGGGAACCGCCTGCCGGCGCGAATGCTCCCAGAGGAGGTCGCCGGTGGCGGCATCGAGCGCCTGCACGCCGCTACGGCTGGGCACGTACATCACGCCGCCGCGCACCAGCGGCGTGACCTCGTCCGTGCCCGGCTGCATCGCCCAGGACCAGACGAGCTGGAGGTCGCCCACGTTGTCGCGGTCGATCTGGTCGAGCGGGCTGTAGCCCTGGCCGTTGAGGGTCCGGCGCCAGTTGATCCAGTCCGCGTCGTCGGGGGCGAGGAGCTCGTCGGTGGTGACGGGCTCGAAGTCCATCACCTGCGCGCGGGCGGCGGGAGCAAGGGTCCCGGACAGCAGCATCGAGAGCAGCAGAGCGAGCGTTGCGCGGATCATGGCCGTTGGTTCCCTTCTTGGCGTGATGCGTGGCCACCGAGTGGCGATGCGCGGTCATCGAGTCGGCAGTCCAGGGAGCCCGACGCAAGAGTCGCCGCCGCGTATCGGTGGCCATGCATCCCGGCCGACTCCGTTGCTCGCCGGTTAGGAATGCCCAGGATGCGCGCTCCCCACACTGCGGGCTCCGGGCGCTTTCGCCCGCTGGCGCTGGCGGCGTCCGCTGTCGCTCCGCGGGCGCGGTGCAACGCAGGACTCACCACGGGCGTGTGGCAGCAGCCGTCAACGTCGCGCCCCCGCCGCAAGAACCGCGTCGCGCGCCGCCCCGTTCACCGCGGTCAGGCCGCCGTTGGCGCCGCCGAAGTTGAAGATGCGGTAGCCCTGCTCCATGCGGAGGGCGGCGTTGGCCGGGGTGACGGTGCCCCCGCAGGCGAGGTCGCGCGCCCGGCAGACGTCCAGGAGGTGCTCGAACGCGGCCGCGACCTCGGGATCCTCGGCGCTCTCGGCGCCGTACGAGGAGCTGAGGTCGCCGCCCGCCCCGAGGTAGAAGCCCCCGACGCCGGGCACCTGCGCGATGGCGTCGGCGTTCTCCACGCCCTCCCGCGTCTCGATCATCGCCCAGAACACCAAATCGCCCCGCGGATTGAGGGGCCAGAGGTCGGCGCGCTGCCGGCACTCGGCCCGCCCGATGCCCCAGAACGGGCATTGCACCGTACCCCGCACCCCAGGCGGGTTCGGGATCGCCGACGACCGGAGCTGCCGGGGGCGGATCGTCCGAACGATGTTCTCCGCCTGCTCGGCCGTCTCGATATTGTTGATGAGGATGCCCATCAGGCCGATGTCGAGCGCGTGCTTGACGATCCACTGCGTCTGCTCACGGCCGTAGGGCGGAAAGCGCGCGAACACCGGCGGACGCGCCTGGGCGTTGCCCCGCTCGACGATGCCGGCCTTGTCGCTGGCGACCAGGTACGCCACGAACTGCTCGAGCTGCTCGAACCGCAGCGGGTTGTGCTCCATGTCGACGTAGACGTAGTCGATGCTCGGATCGCCGGCCAGCGACCGCGCGTTCTGCAGCGACAGGTCGGCGGTGCTCACGCCGAACACGTGGTTGCCCTGCTCCAGCTTCTCGATCACGGGGTTCAGATGGAGGTAGTCCTCCTGGGCCGAGGGGAAGGAGACGAACAGAATCGCGAGGGCGACGACAACGGCCGGAAGCGGGCCGGCGGAGCGGTTACCGGGTGCGAGCGCCATGGCGGACCTCCTGGCAACGGTCTGCGCCGCGGAAGTGCCGACGCAGAGACGTGAGCCGGCGGCTGGCTGAACCCCGGCGGGGACCCGCAACAGCCGACCGGGCAAAACCCATGGGATCTTCATCGGACTGGCAGCGTATCACGTGCGCCCGGGGACGACATCGAAGCTGTGGGGAATGGCGCCGACGCAGGCCATCGTGAGTCACCTGACGGTCGCCGACGAGCGCCGCGTTCCTCCAGACCGTCCCGGGGCGAACCCGCGAGCCGACTTGACAACGCAACTGTTTTGAAGCATTCTTGTTGGCAACGAACCTGTTGGGAGACTCGATGACAGGATTGAGGAAGGCCGGGGCGAACTGGGTCGATGGCGACCGCTTCTTCGACCGGAAGGCCGAGCTCGACGTTCTCAGGGCGCGAGTGCAGAACGGAACGCATACGTTGCTGACCGCGCAACGACGGATGGGCAAGACGAGCCTGGTACGGGAGCTGCTGCGCCTCCTGGCGGCCGAGGGGCGCTTCGAGACGATCTTCGTCGATCTGGAGGATGTCCGCACTGCGGCGGACGCCGTGGTCGAGATCGGGGTTGAGTCGCGGCACGTGCATGGTGCGTGGGCCCGAATCAGGTCCGGGTTCGCCAACGTCCTGCGCGGGATCGAGGATCGAATCGATGAGCTGGCCGTCGCCGAGGTGCGCGTGAAGCTGCGGGCTGGGATTGACCCCGGAAACTGGCGGCAGAAGGGCGACGCGGTCTGCGCGGCCTTGGCGAAGAACGAGTCGCCTGTGGTGCTCGCCCTCGACGAGCTGCCGATCCTCGTCAACCGGATGCTGAAGGACGAGGACTACCGCACCACGCCGCCGGGAAAGCAGGACGTCGACGAATTCCTGAGCTGGCTGCGCAAGATCGGTCAGGACCATCGACAGCGGATATGCCTGATCCTCTCCGGCAGCATCGGTCTGGAGCCGATCCTGCGCCAAGCGGGACTCAGCGCCCACGCGAACATCTTCTCTCCCCTGGATCTGAAACCCTGGAACGAGAAGACAGCGCTCGACTGCCTTGCCGCGCTCGCGGAGACCTGCGACCTCGACCTGCCCCTCGCCGCGCGTGAGGAGATGTGCCGCCGGCTGCGGTGTCTCGTTCCCCACCACGTGCAGCGGTTCTTCGACAGCCTGGACGAGAGTCTGCGCCTGGACGGTCGGCGCCGTGCCTCGCTCGACGACGTCGAACGCGTGTACACCGGCGAGATGCTCAGCATTCGCGGTCAGGCGGATCTGGATCACTACGAGAGCAGGCTGAAACTGGTTCTCGGACCCGATGGCTATCGTGCCGCGCTTGCTCTGTTGACCGAAGCCGCGGTCAACGACGGCGTGCTGCAGCGCGCGGCCATCGACCGGTATCGGGAGCGCTTCCTGGTCTGGGCGGTGACCGATGAACCGGTGCCGATCGACGACGTGCTGCGAGTGCTCGAGCACGACGGGTATCTGGAGCCATGCGGAGAAGGTGAGTACCGTTTCGTCTCGGGCCTGCTCGAGGACTGGTGGCTCGCCCGGCACGGCCGCCACTTCGTCCCGGTCGCGCGGCGCGGGAGCCCCCAGGGGGCATGACCGCGATGGCCGCGCCCACTCGCAAGTACAACCCGGGGTTTCTCACCGACGACGAGCTGGTGGCGTCGTACTGCGTGCGAACGACGGAGTTCGAGCTACTCGTCGAGGTCCTGCAAGAGTGCACCGGAGGTTCGAACCCGCACCAGATCGTGATCGGCCCGCGAGGCAGCGGAAAGACGAGCCTGCTCCTGCGCATCGCGGTTGAGGTGCGCCGGAATTCCGCGCTCGCGTCGCGCTTCTTCCCGGTCGTCTTCGCGGAGGAGAGCTACGAGGTCGCCACGGCCGGGGAATTCTGGCTGGAGAGTCTGACCAACCTGGCGACGCAAGCGCCGCGCCGGGAGGAAGCGCCGGACCTGCAACGCACCGTCGACGAGCTGCGGGACATCCGCGACGACCTGGCGCTGGCCGATCGTTGTCTCGGTGCGCTGCTGGACTTCGCAGACCGGGAAGACAAGCGGCTCGTGCTGGTGGTGGAGAACCTGAACATGCTGTTCGGGGACATGGCCGATACCGACGCGGGCTGGCGGTTGCGAAAGACCCTCCAGACCGAGCCACGGATCATCGTATTCGCGAGCGCGACCAGCCGATTCGACGAGATCGACAATCCGGACCGCGCCCTCTACGACCTCTTCCGGGTCCGCACGCTACGTCCGCTCGACACCGAGCAATGCACCGTCCTGTGGCAGACCGTGTCCGGCCGCAACCCGGCGCCGGAAACCGTTCGTTCGCTGGAGATCCTGACCGGCGGGAGCCCGCGGCTGATCGCGATCGTGGCCCGATTCGCCGCCGGATTGTCGTTCCGCGACCTCATGGCTCATCTGCTCGATCTGGTCGATGACCACACGGAGTACTTCAAGGGGCACCTCGAATCGCTCCCGGCACAGGAACGGCGCGTCTATCTCGCTCTCGCCGCGCTGTGGAAGCCGGCAACCACACGAGAGATCGCCGGCCACGCCCGTCTCGAAACCAGCACGTGCAGCGCCCAGCTTGCGCGCCTCGGCGAGCGCGGGGTGGTCCGGGTGGCGGGCGGCAGCGCCAGACGCAAGCAGTACTACCTGACCGAGCGCCTGTACAACATCTACTACCTGCTGCGGCGTCGGCGTGGGCCGGACCGGCTGGTCGAGGCCCTCATCCACTTCATGGAGTCGTACTACTCGCCGCTCGAGCTGAAGGATATCGGTACCCAATTGGTCGATGATGCGGCCGGCCTCCCTCCGGAGATGCGGTCTCTGCATCGGAACGCACTTACGTCCTTGATGGAGCTGTCGAGTTTGGCCGAGTACCGCGACGAGTTGCTGACGATGATGACCTCCGGTCTCCCAGCGGTCCCCGGCCGGGACTCGGCGCCGGCGGATGTGACGGGAACCGTGGACGGCGTTCAGGCGGATAACGATAGGGTGGAACGGTCTCAGACCAGTCCCGACGACTCGGCCGAGAGGACGGCGAAGGAACTCTTCGAGACGACAGCCAGGTTGAATGATCAGACCCGCGCAGAGGACACCGTGTCGGCTTGCGACGAGATAGTCCGCCGCTTCGGAGACAGCGGGATACCGGGTGTCTTGATATGGGTCGCAAAGGCTCTGGTGAATCGAGGGGCTGCCCTCAGCGAACTGAACCAATACGAGGAAACACTGGCGGCCTGCGACGAGGTGGTCCGTCGCTTCGGGGAAAGTGAAGCCCCGGGTCTTCTTGTGTCCGTTGCGAGCGCCCTCGTAAACAAGGGAGCGACGCTCGGTGAGCTGCACCGGTTCGAGGAGGCGTTAGCGGCCTGGGATGAGGTGATCCATCGCTTCGGAGAGAGCGAGACCCTGGACCTTTTTGAATCGGTCGCGAGCGCCCTCCTGAACAAAGGCGCCGCGCTTGACACTCTACACCGGTTCGAGGAGGCGCTGGCGGCATGGGGCGAGGTCGTCCGTCGCTTCGGGGATATTGAGGTTCCCGCCGTTCCGGAGTTGGTCGCAAGGGCTCTAGTGAACAGAGGGGCCGCCCTGTGTACGCTGCACCGGCCGCAGGACGCGCTCCAGGCTTGCGACGAGGTAGTCCTTCGTTTCGGGGAGAGCGAGGCTCCGGGACTTCTGGAGTCCGTTGCGAACGCGCTCGCGAACAGAGTGGCGACCCTCGGCACACTGAACCGGCCGCAGGACGCGCTCGAGACTTGCGACGAAGTAGTTCGTCGTTTCGGCGAGAACGAAACCCCCGCCCTTCAGAAGTCAGTTGCCACCGCCCTCATGAACAAGGGGGCGGCCCTCGGTATGCTGAACCGGCCGCAGGACGCGCTCGAAACCTGTAACGATGTGGTGCGTCGTTTCGGGACGAGCGATTCCCCGGGACTTCTGGAGCCGGTTGCGACCGCCCTCGTGAACAGAGGGGGAGCTCTTGGTGCGCTGAACCGATGGCAGGACGCGCTGGAGACCTGCGACGAGGTGGTGCGTCGTTTCGGGACGAGCGATTCCCCGGGACTTCTGAGGTCGGTAGCAACCGCCCTCGTGAACAGAGGAGGCGCGCTCAGCGCGCTGAACCGGCCGCAGGACGCGCTGGACGCCTGGGACGAGCTAATCCGACGCTTCGGGGCGAGTGAGATTCCTGCCGTTCTGGAGCGGGTCGCGCAGGCTCTTGCGGACAAAGGGGCGTTTCTCGGCGCGCTGAACCGGCCACAGGACGCGGTGGAGACCTGCGACGAGATGGTCCGCCGCTTCGGAGAGAGTGAGATTCCCGCTGTTCTGGAGAGTGTCGCGCAAGCACTCCTGAACCGGGCGAGCGCGCTCAGCGCGCTCAACCGGCCACAGGACGAGCTGGAGGCCTGTGACGAGGTAGTTCATCGCTTCGGGAAGAGCGAGAACCCCGCTCTTCGGGCGTCGGTTGCGACCGCCCTCGTGAACAAGGGGGTTGCCCTCGCCGCGCTGAACCGGCCGCAGGAGACGCTGGAGGCCTGCAACGAGGTGGTACGTCGGTTCGGAGCGAGCGACACTCCGGACGTCGTGCGCTCGGTGGCGACCGCCCTCGTGAACAAAGCAGGCTCTCTCGGCGCGCTGAACCGGCCGCGGGAGGCGCTGGAAGCCTGTGACGATGTGGTCCGTCGGTTCGGCAAGAATGAAAATCCCGACGTTCTGCAGAGGGTAGCGACCGCTCTCGCCAACAAGGGGGCCGTCCTCGGCGCTCTGAATCGGCGCGAGGAGGCTGTGGCGGCCTACGACGAAGTGGTGCGCCGCTTCGGGGAGAGCAAGACCACTGCACTCCAGTTGCGTGTGGGCGTAGCGCTGCTCGGGGCGGCGGATATCGAGATCAAGAGCCGTCGATACGAGGAGGCCGCGGAGACGGCCACACGGTTGGTTGAACGTCCCACGGCGGCACCGGAACATCGATTTGGAGGCCACCTGATCCGCGCCAAGGCGATCCTCGCGGGCGGCGCCGAGCGGGCCGGGTGCGAGCATGACGTCGAGGCGGTTCTTGCGCTTCTCCCGGAGTTGAGCCCCATCCCAAACGAGGCCATCTTGGCCCTGATGGACTTCAGCATCGCTTTCGGACCGCAGCGCATGCGCGAACTCATCCAGGCATCGCCGTCGGCGGATCTTCTTTTGCCGTTGACGACGGCGCTGGAGCGGGAACTCGGACTCGAGCCCCGAGTCGCGCGTGAGGTCGATGAGGTTGCTCAAGACATCCGGCGGACGCTGGCAACACGGAGAACGAACCGAACGCGCCAGTAGAGAGACGCGAGGATTGACTTGAGTCTGCGATTCTCGGTCCCTCCAGTCCGTTGGCGAGGGTGGAGAACGCAGTCGACACGCTCAACTCGGCGCCTCGATCACCGTGACAACGCCGATGTCCCGGGCAGGTACCGGGATGACGACCCGGCAGTCCTACCGGGGGTTGCCATTCCCCTCCGGGAGCGCGAACACGTACAGCGCGTTGCCGGTCTGCGGGTGATGGATGTCCGGCGCCAGGGCGCGGGGGGCCGCCCGCGGGCTGCCGCCGCCGAGGCCGGTCGACACCGCGACGTACTGCCGGCCGTCGACCGCGAACGAGATCGGGAAGCCCTGCACCGACGTGCCGAGCCGGGCCTGCCACAGCACCTCGCCGGTCCGCACGTCGAAGGCGCGGAACCGCCGGTCGAGGTCGCCGGCGAAGGCGATGTCCCCGGCCGTCGACAGCACGCCGGTCAGGAACGGGGCCCGCTGCTCGACGCTCCACACCTCCTCCAGGGTCTCGGCGTCGAACGCCGCGAGCTTGCCGAGCCGGCCCTCGGTGTCGGGCATCTCGAAGAAGGGGCGGGCGCTCATGCCCACGCCGCCCGAGCCGGGCTCGAGGGCGACCTCGCGGGCCGACAGCTCCATGCAGGTCTGGGAGAGCGGGAGGATGAGCAGCCCCGAGTCGGGATGGTAGCTCATGGGGTGCCAGTTCTTGCCCCCGGCGGTGCTGGGGCACGCGGGCACGAGCTGCTCGAACTGCGCGTCGACGATGTCCTGGCGGTAGGTGACGGCGCCGGTCTCGGGGTCGATGTGGTCGAAGACGTTCTGGAAGACGGTCTCCTTGTGGCCGAGGAACTCGCCGGTCTCGCGGTCCAGCTTCCAGAGGATGCCGTGCTTGCCGGCGCTGAAGACGACGCGGCGGTCCTCGAGATCGACGAGCACCCGCTCGAAGACCTCGTCGAGGTCGAGGCTCTCGCCGGGAACGTGCTGGAAGTGCCAGGCGAGGTCGCCGTCTCCCGGCCGCAGGGCGACGGTCGAGCTGGTGTAGAGGGCGGGGTCGTGCACGGTCATGCCCCGGCTCACCGCGACCCACGGCTTGGCCTGCGCCACGCCGAAGTAGACGAGGTCGAGCGCGGGGTCGTAGCTGCCGGTGATCCAGGTCTCGCCGCCCCCGCGCAGGTAGTCGGGCAGGTTCGCCCAGGTGTTTCCGCCGGGCTCGTCGGCGCGGGCCACGGTGTTGAACCGCCAGCGCCGCTCGCCGGTCGCGGCGTCGTAGCCGCTGATGAAGCAGCCCTCGCGGGTGAACTGCCCGCAGCCGCCGAGCCCCTGCACGATCGTGCCGCCGGCGATGACCGGACCGCTGGTGTTGCGGAAGCCCTCGGCGTCGTCGGCGATGCGGGTGGTCCAGACCTCGGCGCCGGTGCGCGCGTCGAGCGCGAGCAACCGTGCGTCGGCGGTGGCCAGGAAGAGCTTGTCCTCGTAGATGGCGAGGTTGCGGCTCGAGCTGGCGAGCTGGCCCGCCTCGACGCCCACCTCGTGCTCCCAGATCAGGTCGCCGGTGCGGGCGTCGAGGGCCTGCACCACGGGGCCGAAGCCGGCGAAGTAGAGGACGCCGTCGTGCGCGATCGGCGAGGGCGCGTTCCGGCCCCCCTCGTTCATCGCCCACATCCACTGCAGCTCGAGCTCGCCGACGTTGTCGCGGGTGATCGCGTCGAGGGGGCTGTGGCTCCAGGCCTGGTAGTTGCGCCGCACCATGAGCCAGTCGCCCGGGTCGGGATCGCGCAGCATCTCGTCGGTGACCGGCGTGTAGCTCTCCACCTCGCCCGCGACCGTCACGCCGCCCGGCACGGCCGCCGCCGCGGTGCGCGTGTCGGGCCGCCGCGCCCGACCCTGGGCCGCCGCGGTTATCGCCGGCGCGGGGGTCGTCTCGCCGGTCGCCACGTCGCCGATGGGGACGGCGGTGGCCGCCGTCAGGGCCTGGTCCCCGGCCGGCGCGCCGTTGGCCTCGAGCAGGTACGCGACGATGTCGAGATAGGTCTCGTCCCCGAGGCGGCCCGGCCGGTCGGGGGGCATCGTGGTCCGGATGCGCTCGACGAGGTCCTGAGGCGTGAGGTCTCCCCAGAAGCTCAAGAAGTTGGGGCCGGCCAGCGGCGGGGACTCGAAATTGCCCCGCAGGTCGGTGCGGTGACAGATGGCGCAGCTCCGCGTGTAGACGGCGCGGCCGTTCTCGGCCTGACTCGCGGTGTGGATGCCGTCCCGAGCGGGCTGCCCGGCGGCGAGTGCGGCCCCGTCGCCGAGACTGACGACAACGACCAGCGCCGCCGCGGTTGCCGCCGGACGCCGGAGGAAACAGCTTGCAGAGATCATCTCGCCACCCCCTGTTCGGTCGGAATGCCCGTAGTCTACATGCCCGACCCGACAAATCGCGGGAAAGTCTGCAAGCGCTTGATTGCGGGATCCCGCCGGTGGTAGCGTCCCTGCCACCGGAAGAGCCGGACCGACTCGGCGGGGCCCGGGAGCCGTGGCAAGAGTCCCCGCCGCGTTCAGGCAGCGATGCATCCCGCCGCGTGGGGTTCACCACAGACTCCGACACGCGGGGTTTCACGGGCTCGTGGCCGGCAACCCCCTCGATCTCGAGCGCTCGGGGGACGATGATCGAAACAAGAGTTGCCAACTTCGCCCGCGCCCAGTTTCTGCGGCTTTACTGCGCTTGGCGCGCGTGGCAACGTGATTCCGGCAGCGTCCTTGGAGAACCGTCACCATGAGAGCTGGACTGACTCGGCGGAGCCTGTTGCAGAGCGCGTTCGCGGCCGGCGTCATCGGGACGGGAGCCGCGACGCCGTTCACCCCGGCCGCGCGGGCGATGCAGCCGGGCGGCGCTTCACGAACCGACCCGGCCGTCTCGCTCAGCCGGGAATTCGCGCGGTGGGTCACCGGCCTGCGCTACGAAGACCTGCCCCCGGAGGTGGTCGACCGCGCGAAGGGGCTCACGCTCCAGGCTCTCGCGTCGGCGCTGCTCGGCTCGCAACTGCCCGCGGGCCGGCAGGCCGTCGAGCTGGTCACCCGGGAAGAGGGCGGCGCGCCGGCCGGCGTCACCGTCATGGTGGACGGCGCGAGGGCCACGAAGGCGGGCGCGGTCTTCGCCAACGCCGAGCTGATCCTGGCCGGCGGCAAGTGGGACACGTTCCGCATGCTCCTGCATCCCGGCACGTGCATCGTCCCGTGCGCGTTCGCGGCGGCACAGGCCGAGGACGCCTCCGGGCACGACTTCGTCACCGGCCTCGTGGCCGGCTACGAGGTGATGGAGCGGATGGCCGCCGAGTTCATCCCGACGATGATGGCGCGCGGCTTCCACGCCGGGCCGGTCTTCGGCATCTTCGGGGCCGCCGTCGCAGCCGCGAAGATCATGCGCCTCTCCGAGGACCAGACGACGAACGCCATCGGCCTCTGCGCCAACCTCGCCGGGGGCAATCTCGAGGCCCGCGGCCTGCGGGAGAGCGCCGCCGCCCGCAACGCCATGCTCGCGGTGGCGCTGGCGCGGCAGGGCCGCGAGGCGGGCGAGGCCGCCCTGGAGGGCGACGCCGGCCTGTACCACGCCTACGCCGGCAACAACCGGGGCGACCTGACCTACAGCTTCACCGGCGACACCCGCGCCAGCCTGGACGCGCTGACCACCGGGCTCGGCGAGGAATGGCTGTTCCTCGAGACTCTCTACCGCATCTACTCGACGGCCGGGTACAACATCGCCCACGTCGACGTCACCGCGCAGCTCTGCGAGGAGCACGGCATCGCCTACGAGGACGTCGACCGGGTCGAGGCGGTGGTGAACTGGCTGGAGACGCAGTATCCGAGCCCCGCCTTCCCCACCCGGCGGGAGGACCTCGGCGAGGCCACCGTGGGCAGCACGCGGTACTACGCGGCCTACGGGGTCGTGCGGCGCGGCTTCCCCCTGCTGGCGGGGGCGCCCGACCCGCCGGAGGTGCTCGACCTCATGCAGCGCGTCACTATCATCCCGTCCCACGAGATGACCCTCTTCGGCCCCCGCATCACCGTCTTCACGAAGGACGGACGCAGCTACACGAGGCAGGCAACGGGCCGCGAGTTCATCTGGGACTTCGAGGAGGAGGCGCGGCGCATTCGCGACGTCGTGCCGGGCGTCCCCGTCCCCGCGGCGCGGTTCGAGGAGATCATCGCGGCCTGCCGCGGCCTCGACCGGAGCGACCCGGCCCACCGGCTCGTCGAGCTGACGGTGGCGTGAGGATGGTCTGGACATCGAAAGCGCCGACTGCATCCGGTCATGACCCGTCTGCCGCGGTTTCGCGCGCTCGGCGCACGGCGAACGCGATTCCCGTCGGCTCCCCCGGGAACCGGCGATGTCCGAACGGTGAGCGCCACCGCGTCCCAGTCGCACAACTGACCTCCCAGTGTCCCGGCTGTGAAGTTCGGGAACGTCTGGAATCGGCAAATGTCAGTGAAGACTGGAATAGCGCCGCTCAGAATCGCTCCACGAACCACAGTGGCGCAACACCAGGGTTCTCTGGAGGTTCCCCCGATGACAAGAGGCATACTCCGCTCGGTAGTCGTCGCGACCCTCGGTATTCTCCTGGCCGTCAAGCCGGCGCTGGCGGCCTGCGGAGAGACCGGCGTGCAGCTCCAGATCCTGGGCTCGGGAGGGCCGGGCGCGTCCTCGGGGCGGGCCTCGGCCGGCTACCTCGTCTGGATCGACGGCGTCAGCCGCATCCTCGTCGACGCCGGCGGCGGCATCAAGCAGCGCTTCCACGCGTCCGGCGCCGATCTCGAAGACGTGGGGCTGCTCGCGCTCAGTCACTTTCATCCCGACCATTCCGCCGAGGTGCCAGCGCTGCTGTGGCCCGGCGGCGCCGGGTTGCGGGTGGCCGGCCCGTCCGGGAGCAGCGCGTTCCCGTCGCTGGACGACTGGCTGGACGGGCTCTTCGGGCCGGGCGGGATCTTCCGGGTCCTCGCCGGCCGCCTCGACCTGGATGCGGTCACGGTGGACGTGGCGGCCGGCGCGCCGGCCGAGGTCTGGCGCGACGGAGACGTCCGGGTACGCGGCATCGGGGTGCCGCACGCCGATGTCCCGACCGTGGGGTACCGGGTGGACGTGGGGGACGTCAGCGTGGGGTTCAGCAGCGACCAGAACGGGTCGGATGCCGCCTTCGTCGAGCTCGTGCGCGACGTGGACGTGCTGGTGGTGCACCTCGGCGGCGCCGAGACGTCGACCGGACGCTCGGCCGAGCTGCACGCCCGGCCGAGTGTCTGGGGGGCGCTGGCCGCGGACGCCGGCGTCGGCCGGGTGGTCGCCTCTCACGTCTCCACCTCGTCGCCGCAGGTCCTGGCGGACAGCCTCGGCCATCTGCGCGCGGCCTACGGAGGGCCGGTCACGGTGGGCGAAGACCTCCTGTGCGTGCCGTTGCCCTGACCGCGCCGAAGGCTCGACGGACGGTGATCGACGACTGCCGTGCAACGCGGACTCCACGCGCACCGCGGGCCGGCCGCGACCGAGCGAGGCGAAGGGTCGGGGCCGGGTTCCGCGCAAGCTACGGAGCCGAAACGCGCTGAGGTCGAAGTACCCTGCCGGCCGGCGGTCGCATCGCTCCTGCGAACCGTGACGAGGCCGAGCGAGCCGTCATGGGCTTCCACGACGGCCCGCTCCCGCCGCAAGGTCTTCGCGCCGGCGAAGCTCCCAACCCGACCGCAGGTCGCGCAGACGCCTACCGCAGCTCGTCCAGAGCCACGCCGCGCGCCTCGAACGCGGCGGTGAGCAACCGGCCCGCGTTCACGGCGGCCGGCCAGCCCGCGTAGAAGGTGACGTGCAGGACCACCTCTGACAGCTCCTGCGGCTCGACGCCGTTCTGGTCGAGGGCCCGGTCGATGTGCAGTCGCAGCTCGTTGGTGACGTAGAGGGCCTGGTTGACGGCCACGGTGATGAGGCTGCGGTCGCGCTTCGAGAGCAGCGGCCGCTCCCAGATGTCGCCGTAGAGCAGGCTGTTGCGCAGCGCCCCCAGCCGCGGCACCGCCGCGTAGGCGTCGCTGAGCCCGCCCGGGGTGGTGACCTCGGCCTCGAGCGCCGGCGCACGCGGCAGGTCGCCGAGGGTCAGCCCGCGCGCCTCGAACGCCTCGGCTGCGGTCTGCGACGCCTGCACGCCGGTCGGCCAGCCCGCGTAGAACGTCACGTGCAGGATGATCTCGGAGATCTCCTCCGGCGTCAGCCCGTTGTCGAGCCCGCGGGGGATGTGAATGGCCAGCTCCTCCCGGGCCAGGGCCTGGAGGACGGCGATGGTGATGAGGCTGCGGTCGCGCTTCGAGAGGTACGGGCGCTCCCAGACCTCGCCGTAGACCAGCGAGTTCCGCAGCTCGCGGAGATAGGGGGAGCCGGCGTACAGGTCGGGAGCGGGCAGGGCGGGGACGTCTGCCTGCTGGGCGGCGGCGGTCGTGACCGACCCACCGAACGGCAGGCCCGAAAGGCAGAGCGCCGCCACGACGAACAGGTGCGTTGCGCGGGTTCTCGTCGACATCGTTCAGGACTCCTTCGCGGTTCCGGGATCGCCCGCCATCAGCGGGCGCGGGTACTTCGACACGCCGATGATATCCGGGCGCGTAGATTATCGCGCCGGCGCTTCTTCGCAGTGGGTCGGGGCGAGACGCGCGGGCCCAACGGGTCATTCGCAAGGCGAGCGGCGGGCGTCACGCCGTCCGCGCCGCGCCGGCTCCGCCGGTAACGGAAGATTCGCCCGGTTCGGCGTCCGCCCCGGGCAGCAGCTCGACGGTCCCGCCGGACAGGGCGCTGACCCGGGGGCCGGGCAGAAGGACCCCGGTGAGGTTCAGGGGATCGGCGGCCGACACCCGTACCGGGTCGGGCGGCGCGTCCTCGCGGCGCACGACGCGCAGCAGCTCGACCGCGTCGGGGCGCGCGAACTGCTCGCCCACGACGCCGGCGACGAAGCGCCCGCCCCGGATCTCGCCGCGCGCCTCCATCCGGCGCAGGGCCCGAAGCAGGTCGCGCCACGGCGGGGCCAGGGTCTCGCGCGCCGCGAGGTCGCGGCAGACGACGCCCCAGCGATCCAGGAGCTGGCGGGCGAAGCGGGCCACTTGGTCCTCGTGGCGGCGGCGCGCCTCGTCGTCGGCGTCCCGAGACGCCGTCGCGGCGGTCGGCGCACCCGCGGTCGGCGCACCCGCGGTCGGCGCACCCGCGGTCGGCGCACCCGCGGTCGGCGCACTCGCCCCGCCGTCCGGCGCACCCGCTCCGCGGCCCCGCGCGACCGGCCCCGCGTGCGGCGCGACCGGTTCGCCGGTATCGAGCAGCGCCCACCGGCCGGCGGCGTGGCGCGGCCGCGCCGCCCGCCCGCGCCCTTCGCCGCGCCGGCGCTTGGGATCCACGAGCGCCCGCAGGTTGTCGTAGCCGTCGGCGCTCACGAGGCCGGCCGCCACCAGCTCCCACAGACCGTCCTCGACCTCGCTCGGCAGCCGGCCCGTTGCACGCACCAGCTCGGGCAGGAACGAGGCGCCGCGGCTCGACAGGGCCGCACGCACCTCCCGCGCCGGGTGCGACAGCGCCGCGTCGTCCGCGCCGGCGCCGCCGCGGCCGGCCGAGGCGAGCAGCCAGTCGGCGTCGGCGCGCAGGAAGAGGGTGACCGGGGCCACCCGCGTCGGCCGAACGCGGGGCGGGCGCGCGCCCGTCGCCCCGCGCGGCGCGGCGGGCGGCGCGGACCGACCGCCGGACGGCCGGGGACGCGCGCCGGATGGCAAACGCGCGCCGGATGGGGAACGCGCGCCGGGGGGTCCGGACTGCCCACCGGACGAGGAACGCGCGCCGGGGGGCCCGGGCTGCCCGCCGGACGACAGCGACGCCCCCGACGGCGGAGACTGAGCCCCGGGCGGCTGCGACCGAGCACCGGGCGGCTGCGACCGCCGGTTGTCGGCGGCGGCCGACCGGATGGAGGCCGGCGACTCGAACGCCGGATGCGGCGACAGCCGCCCCCACATGACCTCGCCCGACAGGCACAGCCGGTCGAGCAGCTCGGGGTCGTACGACGCGACGCGGCGCGCAATCACCTCGCGCTCGAGGGCGGCGCCCGAGATCTCCCAGCCCTGGAGCTGCTTCAGGACCTGGAGCAGGCCGTCGGCGCCGTGCAGCTTCGTGCCCGGCGCGAGGTGCTGCCAGCGCAGCAGGAAGCGGACGAAGTCGGCGGTCGAGACCGGCTCGATCTCGCGGCGCAGGCTGCCGATGGTCAGGCGGTGGATGCGCGCGAGGACCCGCCGGTTACACCACTCGACCTCCGTCGAGCCCCCGTTGCCCGCCGCCGCGCCGGTGAAGCGGCCCCGCAACACCTGGCCCTCGCCCTCAAGACGCGCCAGCGCCGCCTCGACGAGCGGCGGCGGCAGCGCGAGCCGCTCGGCCATCGCCGGCGCAGTCACCGGCCCGGAGGACTCGAGCCATCCCCGCAGCAGCTCCGCCGCCGCGGTCTCGCGGTCCGCGGGACCGGGCGGGCCGACGTCGGGGAGTTGCGGCTCGACCTCCGCGCCGGGATAGAGGCAGCGGACGAGGCCGAGGCGCTCGGTGGGCACCCAGAGCGGGGTCTCGCCGACCCGCAGCACCCCCGCCCGCCGCGACGCGGCCAGGGCGTCGAGCCACACCGCCCACTCGGGGACCGGAGGCAGCGCCGCCAGCGTCAGCAGCGCGTCGTGCAGCTCGTCGGGGTCGCGCACCACCGGCCACGACTCGTCGGCGACGGTGGCGATGGCCGCGGGGTCGAGGGCGCCCATGCCGCCGGGGTCGCTGCCCAGCGAGCGGCGCAACTGCACCGCGCGCGCCCGGCGCT
This sequence comes from Vicinamibacterales bacterium, assembly GCA_965261285.1. Lineage (GTDB taxonomy): Bacteria > Acidobacteriota > Vicinamibacteria > Vicinamibacterales > UBA8438 > JAJEEA01. The sequence goes on from OZ253457.1 coordinate 3,984,157, forward strand.
CCTCGAGCGGCGCGTCGTCGAGGAACGCGTAGGGGTTGGCGTTGAGAATCTCGTGACAGAGGGGCGAGGGCTCGGCGGTGTCCACGGCCACCGTCCGGACGGCCCCCGACTCGATGCCCGCGAGCACCGCCCGCAGCCCGTCGAGGTCCATCGCCTCGTGCAAGCAGTCGCGCACCGTCTCGTTGACGAGGGGATGGTCGGGAATGCGGATGTCGCCGGTGAGGTTCTCCTGGCACGCGACCTGGTCGGGGAACACCGAGGCGAGGAGGTCGTCGGAGCGCATGCGCTGGATCGGGGGCGGCACCTTCCGCCCCCCCGCGAACCGCAGCACCGCGAGGGCCCGCGACGCGTTCCAGCGCCACCGGGCGCCGAACATCGGCGACGGCAGCATCGCCTGGGTCAGCACCTCCTCGACGGTGTCGACGTTGAGGAACCGGAAGATGACCTCGAGGGGAAAGCTGTGCTGCTCGGCGAGCGAGATGAGGACGCCGTTGTCGGTGGCCGCCGCCTGCAGCTCGAAGTTGAACGAGCGGCAGAACCGCTTGCGGAGGGCAAGCCCCCACGCCCGGTTGATGCGGGCGCCGAACGGGGCATGCACGACGAGCTGCATGCCCCCGCCCTCGTCGAAGAACCGCTCGGCCACCACCGTGCGCTCCGCCGGCACCGCGCCGAGGGCGGCGGCGCCGGCCCGCACGTAGGCCGCGGCCTGCTCGGCCCCCGCCCGGTCGAGGCCGCAGGCCTCGGTCAGCCATGCCGCCGCCCGGCTCAGGCCCTCGTCCCCGCCGTCTCCGCCGCCGGTCCCGACCGCCGGCTCGCCCGCCGTCTCCGCGATGCGCTCGCGCAGTCGCGAGACCTCCTCCGACAGCTCGGGCGTCCGCCCCGGAGCCTCCCCGCGCCAGAACGGCAGCGACGGGGCCGCGCCGTGGGCGTCCTCGACCCGCAGGCGGCCCGACTCGACGCGGCGGATGCGCCACGAGGTGGTCCCGAGCAGGAAGATGTCGCCGGCGAGGCTCTCGACCGCGAAGTCCTCGTCGACGGTGCCCACCGTCGTCTGGTCCGGCTCGGCCACCACCAGGTAGTTGGCGTTGTCGGGAATGGCGCCGCCCCCGGTGATGGCGGCGAGCCGGGCGCCGCGCCGGCCGCGGACGGTGCCGTTGACCCGGTCGCGGTGGAGGTACGCCCCGGCACGTCCCCGCGACGTGGCGATGCCGTCGGACAGCATGTCCACGACCGCCTCGAACGCGGACCGCGGCAGCGCCGCGTAGGGCGCCGCCTCCCGCACCAGCCCGAAGAGGTCGTCGACGGACCACGCCTCGGACGCGCACGCGGCCACGAGCTGCTGGGCCAGCACGTCGAGCGGCCAGTCGGGGATCTCCAGTCGATCCAGCCGCCCCTGCCGGATGGCATGGACGAGGGCGGCGCACTCGACGAGCTCGTCGCGGGTGGTCGCGAACAGCCGCCCGCGCGGCACGTGGGAGCGGTCCGCGGTGTCGACGTGGTGGCCGGACCGGCCGACCCTCTGCAGGGCGACCGCGATCGACCGCGGCGACCCGATCTGGCAGACCAGATCGACGGTCCCCACGTCGATGCCGAGCTCCAGCGACGCGGTGGCGACGACGGCGCGCAGCTCGCCGCTCTTGAGGCGCCGCTCCGCCGCCTGGCGGATCCGGCGCGAGAGGCTGCCGTGGTGCGCGAGCACCGCCTCCTCCCCCAGCCGTTCCTCCAGGTGGTGGGCCACCCGCTCGCACAGCCGCCGCGTGTTGACGAAGACGAGGGTGGTGCGGTGGGAGAGGATCAGCTCGGCGATGCGGTCGTAGATCTCCCCCCACATCTCGTTGGTGGCGACGACCCCGAGCTCGTCGCGCGGCACCTCGACGGCGAGGTCGAGCCGCCGCCGGTGCCCGCTGTCGACGACCGTCACGGAAGCGGCGGCCGGGTCCCGGCCCGCCCGCGCGCCGCCCGCCAGGTCCAGCGCCCCATCGTCGCCCTCTCGACTCCCGGAGGCGGCGGCGGGAACCGCGCCCTGCCGGGGCGGCCGGCCTGAAGGGACGGGCGTCGCCATCGGGCGTTCAGCGGCGTCGGCGGGAGCAGTGTCCCGTCGGGGCGGCTGACCCGGAAGTGCGGGAGTCGCCGTCGGGGGTTCAGCGGCGTCGGGACGGCTGCCTCGGCGGGGCGGCTGGTCCGGGAGGACGAGCGGCGCGGTCGATGCCTCGGGGGCTCCGGCGGGAACGGCACCTTGCAGGAACCGGGCCACCGCGTCGATCGGCCGCACCGTGGCCGACAGCCCGACGCGCTGGGGCCGCGGCTTCCCCGCCTTCCGGACCAGGTCGTCGAGCCGGGCGAGGGTCAGCGCGAGATGCGATCCCCGCTTGTCGTCGGCGAGGGCGTGGATCTCGTCGACGATGACGGTCCCGGCATGGCGCAGGGCGGCGCGGCTGCGCTCGGCCGTCAGCAGGATGAACAGCGACTCGGGGGTGGTGACGAGGATGTGCGGCGGCCGGCGCACCATCCGCTCGCGCTCCCAGGCCGGCGTGTCGCCGGTGCGCACCGCGGTCCGGATGCCGGGGGCGGGCATGCCCCGCTCGAAGGCGAGCTGCTCGAGCTCGGCCAGCGGGGTCTCGAGGTTGCGCCCGATGTCGTTGCTCAGGGCCTTGAGCGGCGAGACGTAGACCACCTCCACCCGATCGTCGAGCCGGCCCGCGAGGCCCGCCGTCACCAGGCGGTCGAGGCAGATGAGGAAGGCGGCGAGGGTCTTCCCGGACCCGGTGGGCGCCGACACCAGGACGTCGCGGCCGGCCCGGATGGCCGGCCAGGCTTCGAGCTGCGGCGCGGTGGCGGCGGCGAACCGCCCCCGGAACCACTCGGCGGTCAGGGGATGGAAGTCCTGCATGGCGAGGCCGGTTGCCTCCGGGAAGTCGGTGGCGCCCGCGATTCCACCACGAGCCCGGGGCGCTGGCACGAGGCCCCGACGCGGCAACCGTCCTCCAGGGGGACCCGGCGCCCCGGACGGCGCCGGGCAGGACCCGATCGACCGTCAATCGCGGCGCCGGCGGGGCCCGTCGCCCCGGGGCGCATCACCGCGGCGGGGCCGGCCGCCGCGCGGCTTCGACGCCGCCGGGGGCGGGGGCGGGGCCGGATTCAGCTTGAAGTATCGGTCGCACGCCGTGCGGAAGCGCTCGGAGAGCTGGTGCCCGGTCTCGCCCGGGATGACCCCCAGCGCCCGCCGCTCGGTCTGCAGCCGCCTCACCGTCTCCGCATCCTCCCGCCGCTTCGCGTCCGCATCGGCCCGGCCGCCCATCGTGTTGCTGGCCAGCGCCTCCCGCAGCCGCGCGGCGAGTATCTCCGACGGCGACCGCGCGTCCCCGGACGGGGCCCTCGTCTCCTCCTCGATCATCGACTCGACGCGCTCGCAGAGCCGCTCGAGCGCCGGCACGTGGCGCAGGGGATCGAGGTCCGTGCCGGCGAAGGCGCCGGGAAAGCGATCGACGATGCGGCCGACGGCGGCGTCGAACCGCGCCGCCAGGCTGCGTTCCTGCGGCCGCGGTATCGGCTCCATGCCGCGCCACTCGGCCCGTGCCGCGGCCACCGCCTCCGCGAGATCGGCGGGCGGCCCGGCAGGGGGACCACCCTCGCCCCCGCCCTCGCCGCCAGTCTCCGGGGTGTCTGCCGGCGGACGCGCATCGGCGGCGCCGCCCTCGTCCCCCGCGTCGGGTGCGAGCGCCTCCAGGCGCTCGCACAGCGCGGCCCGGGCCCGGATGTGCTCGACGAAGGGAGCGTCCACCGCCTCGCGCGCCCGCGCATAGACCTGGTCGCACGCGGCGCGGAATCGCTGCCACAACGTCTCGGACCGCGAGCGCCGAACCGGCCCCACCGTCTTCCACTCGGCCTGCAACTGCCTGACCGCGGCCTTGGCCGCTTCGAGGTCGCTCTCGTCGGCCAGCGCCTCCGCCTTGCCGCACAGCTCCTCCTTGAGCTGCGCGTTCTTCGCCCAGACCTCCTTGCGCTCCGCGAGGTCCTGCCGGCGCCGCCGGAAGAAATGGCCGCAGGCGGCCCGGAACCGGTTCCAGACCTCGCGCTCGTCCTTGCGGGTCGCCGGCCCCACCTGCTTCCACTGCTCCTGGAGCTCGGTCATGCGCTGCGCGACCTTGATCCACTCGGTGGACTCGGCCAGCCGCTCCGCCTCCTCGCACAGCGCCACCTTCTTCGCGAGGTTGTCGCCGCGCGCCGCGTCCCTGGCCGTCCGGTGCGCCTCGAAACGCGGATACAGCGCGTCATGGGCGGTCTTGAAGCGCTGCCAGACGTCGTTCCCCTCGTCCCGGGCGACGTCGCTGGCCTGCCGCCACTCGTTCATGATCTGCCGGAACTCGCGGGCGAACGCCTCGTCGTCCTCCTCGCCGCGCGCGGCGAGGGCTTCGAGGCGCTGGCAGAGGGCCGCCTGCACGCCGACGTTGGCCCACTGCTTCCACTCGACGAGCGCACGCAGCTCCCGCAACCGGCCGGTCAACCCGGTCTGGGCGGCGCGGAGTCGTTCCGTGAGGGCCTCGCGGTCCTGGCGGGTCGGCAATCGCCCCAGATTGCCGAGCAGGGAACGGGTGAGACGGAGGAAGTGCTCGGCGTCCTTCAGCGTGAGCTGCTCGTCGGCGAGCGCCCGTTCGATCTCGTCGCACCGGGCCTTCTGCTTGACGAGACTGGCCTGCTCGCGGCGGCGCCGGGCCTCGCGGGCGGCGAACAACCGGTCGCCCCGCTTCTGTTCCGCCGCGGCCACCCGCGGGGCCAGCTCGGCCAGCTCGCCCGGCGTGGACTCGCCCGCCAGCGCCGTCCACTCGTCGTGCGGCGCCTTCCACCCCGTCGTCAGCTCCTCCGGGTTCTCGGTCGCGCTCACCGCCTCGAGCTTCTCCGCCAGCGCCGCCAGCCGGACGACGCGGTCCGCGGCCGTACGGCGCCGCTCGGCCTGACGCTCGGCCGCCGCCACCAGATCGGCGAACCGCCGCTCGACCTGGGTGGAGGCGTCGCCTCCCGTGCGGTCCTCTCCCGCGGTCCCGTCATCGACGGCGGCATCGGCGCCGACCGGCGGCACCTCGGGCAGCGCCGTCCACTCCGCGCGCACGACCCCGATCTCGGCCGCGAGGGCATCGGCGTCCCGGGTCTCGTCGGCCGCGAGCGCCGTCAGCCGGTCGCACAGCGCGACGCGCGACGCGAGGACGTCGCTGCGGACCTGACGCCGCCGGTCGGCGGCGCTCCGTGCCGCATCGAGACGCGCCACGTGGTCGAGCCCCGCCGCCACCGCCGCCCGCCACCGCGCCGCCACCGCGGCATCGGCGTCGGCCGGACCATCGGCTGCCGCCTCGGCCGCGGCCTCGGCCGCGGGGGACGCCTCACTCTCGGCCGCGGCCGGCGCCTCGGCCGCGGTCTCCGCCGCGGGGGACGCCTCACCCTCGGCCGCGGCCGGCGGCTCGGTGGCGACCGGCGCCCCGGAGGCGGCGGACCCCTCGGAGGCGACCGGCGCCGAGGACCCGACGGGCACCCCGCCGTCACCGGGCGCTTCGCCTTCTTCCGCCAGGTCCCGCCAGTCGCGCTCGGCCTGATCGAGCGCCGCGGTCACCGCGTCCCACTGCTCGACCCCGGCCAGCGCCTCGACGCGCTCGCACAGCTCCTCGCGCCGGCGTCGCCGCTCTTCCGCGCTGAGGGGGGAGGGCTGGGCTTCGATATCGGCGAGGGCGGTCCTCGCCCGCCGCGACACCGGCTTCGTGCGGGCGCGGACGGCGACGGTCCGCAGGAGGTCCCGGTCGGCGGGACCCAGGGGAGCGAGCCGATCGAACGCGGCGAGGGCGATCTCGCGATGGTCGGTCTTGATCGCCACCGCGGCCAGCTCGTTGCGGTCGTCGAGCCGGTCGAGGGCCGCCCCCCGCACCGCGCGATGCGTCGATCGCCGGGCGACGGCGCCGATCGCCTTCTGCGAATCGAGACGCCCGAGGGCCGAGCGGCTGACCGCCTCGATGCCGGCGGTCCGGGCCACCTCGCCGAGATCGCGCTCCTCGGACAGCCCCGCGAGGGCGGCCTCGCCGGCGTCGGGCTCCGTCGCCTCGACCGCGATCGCCCGCAGCATCGAGACCGCCTCGTCCCGGACCTGTCCGTCCGGGTCCGTCCGCGCAATCCGCCCGATGGTCTCGGGGTCGGACAACCGAACGACGGCGGCCAGCCGCACGCCGGGGTCGGCATCCTCGGATGCAATGGCCGCGAACACGTCCTGGGCGTCGTCCTCCAGGTCGTCCACGGCCGAGGCCCGCACCAGCGGATCCTCGTGCTGCCAACCCGGCTGGCCGCGCAATCGGTCGAGCAAACTCATGAGGCTGTATGGTCCCGTTCAGTTCGTCCGTGGGTCCGGGCGCCGCGGGCCGTCGGCGACCGCCGCCGGCGCCACTGGACAGCGCCAAGGGGAATTATGCATACTCGGGGCCAAAAGTGGAGGACGGCGCGTACCCGGGACGAGATCGGGCGCCCGGCCACCGACGGGCCGGGAGCCGGCCCAAGAAATCCACGCAATTGGATAACACATACCAGATAATTGGATGAGCGGCATCGGTCGCTCCCGAAACGAAGCAACCCGCCGCTCCCCGGCGGGGCGTCGCTCTCCGGGGACCGCGTCATCGGTCCCGAACGGGCGGACCGCCGCTCCACGGCCAAAGGAGGCCCCTTCAATGTCGCATCGACCTCTCTCGTTCCTCGTGATCTGCGGCCTCGCCGCCATCCTGACCGCCCCGCCCGCCGCCGCCCAGAACCCCGTCGTCGTGATCGAGACCAGCCTGGGCTCCATCACGGCGGAGCTCGACCGCCGGGCCGCGCCGGTCTCGGTGGCCAACTTCCTCGCCTACGCCGAGAGCGGGTTCTACAACGGCACCGTGTTCCACCGCGTCATCCGGGGCTTCATGATCCAGGGCGGCGGAATGACGGCCGACCTCGAGCGGAAGGAGACCCGCGCCCCGATCCGCAACGAGGCGACGAACGGGCTCTCGAACGACCGGGGCACGCTGGCGATGGCCCGGACGAACGTCGTCGACAGCGCCACCGCGCAGTTCTTCATCAACACCGTCGACAACCCCGGGCTCAACAACCGCGGCACCGACCCCGGGAGCTACGGGTACGCCGTGTTCGGACGGGTGACCGACGGCATGGACGTCGTCGACGAGATCGAAGGCGTGCGGACCGGCCGCCGCGGGCCGTTCAACGACGTGCCGGAAACCGCGGTCGAGATTCTCTCGGTCACCGTGCAGTAGCCGCGGACCGGACGGACTGCCGACCGCCCGGGAGCCCGCGGTGAAACCCGCGGTGCACCGCGCCCGGAGGGCGGGAGCGAATCGCCGAGGCGCCCGCCGCTCGACTGCAGCGGGGACTCTTGCCACGGGCTCCCGATCGGCAGCCGGCGCATCCCCGAAACCAGCGAAGGAGCACGTAGTGCATCTACCCATCCGCCGGGTACCCCGGACGAAGCCCCCTTGCCCACTCCGTCCAGCCAACCGTCGACGAGTCCGCGGGGCCGGACGCCTGCTGTCGGCCTGCGTTCTCGCGGCCCTGCTGGCCGCCCCCGCGACGGGCCAGCAGATGCCGCCCAACCCCCACGTGCTGGTGGAGACCAGCATGGGCGACTTCGAGATGGAGCTGTTCCGCGACCAGGTCCCCGCGACGGTGGTCAACTTCCTGGTCTACGTGCGGGACGGCTACTACGACGGCACCGTGTTCCATCGGATCCTGCGCGACATCATCGTGCAGGGCGGCGGCTTCGCGGTCGGCGAGGACGACCTGCTCGCGCCGAAGGTCGAGGGGCTCCGCGGCACCATCATCAACCAGGCGAGCCGCAACCTGCTCAACCTGCGCGGCACGGTGGCGATGGCGCGCGGCAGTGCGCCCGACAGCGCGCGGCAGCAGTTCTTCATCAACCTCGACAACAACGACAACTTCAACTATCGGAACCCCCTGCCGTCGGGCGTCGGCTACGCGGTCTTCGGCCGGGTGACCGAGGGCATGGACGTCGTCGACCGGATCGGCCGGGTCCGGACCGGCCGCCAGGGGGGGATGCAGGACGTCCCCCGCGACCCGGTGGTCATCCACGCCATCACCCGGATCGAGGCCGGCTAGAGGCCCGCGGCCGTGGCGCGGCGCGGGCCGGCGCCGCGCCGCGGCCGGACTCATCGCGTTCCCCCGCGATGCCGGACCGCGTCCCGTCCGTATCGGGGGGCGATCCGATCGCGCCGAAGGCCCGCCGACCATGTCGGATCGCACCCCCGCGCCGGGCGACGACACCGCGCTCCGACGCCGCGTCCTGGACCTGGTGGGGCAACTGGTCGCGGAGCTCCGCCCGGGGTCCGCCGCCGCGGCAATCAACCCCGACGACTCGCTGGAACGCGACCTCGGCCTGGGCTCTCTCGAGCAGGTCGAGCTGCTCGGCCGCATCGAGAGGGCCACCGGCGTCCGGGTGTCGGACGCGGTGCTCGGCGCCGTCGACACCCCCGCCGAGCTGGTGCGGGCGGTGCTCGAGGCCGAGCCGAGGGCCGCGGAGACGCCGAGGCCGCGAACGGCGCCCCAGGCGCGGCCGGCGCTCGGGACGGGGGCGGCCGCCCCCGACACCGCGGAGACCCTGGTCGACGTCCTCGAGTGGCACGCGCACGCGACGCCGGACCGCCCGCACGTCTACCTGCGAGAGGACGACGGCCCGGAGCGGACCCTCACCTACGCGTGGCTGTGGCGCCGGGCGGCCGCGGTGGCCGCCTCGCTGCGCGCCCGCGGCATCGGCCAGCGCGACACGGTGGCGATCATGCTGCGGACCGAGGCGGCGTTCTTCCCCGCCTTCTTCGGGACCCTCCTCGCGGGGGCGGTGCCCGTCCCCGTGTACCCGCCGTTCCGCCCCGACCGGATCGCCGACTATGCCGAGCGCCAGGGGCGCATCCTGTCGAACGCGGGCGCCCGCCTGCTCATCACCTTCGCCGCCGTCGAACGGTTGGCGACGCTGCTGCGAGCACAAGTTCCGACGCTGTCGGGCGTGACGACCCTGGACGACCTCGCGCCCGAGGCCCCCGCCGACGGTGCCCTGCCGCACCGGCCCGCGAGCTGGCTGGGCGGCGAAGATCCGGCCCTCATCCAGTACACGTCGGGCAGCACCGGCCAGCCCAAGGGCGTGCTGCTGACCCACGCGAACCTGCTCGCCAACATCCGCGCCATCCGCGACGGCCTCGCCATCCGGCCCGACGACGCGGTCGTGAGCTGGCTGCCCCTGTACCACGACATGGGGCTCATCGGGGCGTGGCTGGGCAGCCTCTACACGGGCATCCCCGTCGCCATCCTGTCCCCGCTGGCCTTCCTGTCGCGCCCCGCCCGCTGGCTGTGGGCCATCCACGAGCATCGGGCCACCCTGTCGGTGGCGCCCAACTTCGCGTTCGACCTGTGCGCCGCCAAGGTCGCCGCGGAGGAGATGGACGGCCTCGATCTGGGGTCGCTCCGCATCCTCCTCAACGGGTCGGAGGCGATACTGCCCCGCACCCTGACCCGCTTCGCGGAGCGCTTCGCCCCGGCCGGGCTGCGGCCCGACGCCCTGCGGCCGGTCTACGGGCTCGCCGAGTGCTCGGTGGGGCTGGCGGTGACCCCGCGGCGCCACCCGCCCCTCGTCGATCGGGTCGCGCCGGGGTTCCGGGCCACGGGCCGGGCCGATCCGAGCGCCGGGCCCGACGCGCTGGCATTCGTCTCGTGCGGCGCCGCCCTGCCGCGGCACGAGATGCGGATCGTCGACGAGGCCGGCGCCGCCCGCGGCGAGCGCCTCGAGGGACGGGTGCAGTTCCGCGGCCCGTCGACGATGGCCGGGTACTATCGCAACCCCGACGCGACCCGGGCCGTCACCACCGGCGACGGGTGGCTCGACTCGGGCGACCTCGGCTACCTGGCCGGCGGCGAGCTGTTCCTGACGGGGCGGCGGAAGGACATCGTCATCAAGGCCGGGCGCAACATCTACCCGCACGAGGCGGAGGCGGTGGTCGACGGCGTCGACGGCGTGCGCAAGGGCTGCGTCGCCGCCTTCGGCATCCCCGACGCGGCCCTGGGAACCGAGCGGCTCGTGGTGGTGGCGGAAACGCGGGCCGCGGAGCCGGAGCGGCGGGAGCGGATGCGGCGGGAGATTCAAGAGCGCGTGGCCGACGCGCTGGGGGTCCCCCCCGACACCGTCGTGCTGGCCCGGCCCGGCTCCGTGCTCAAGACCTCGAGCGGCAAGGTGCGCCGGAGCGGGACGCGCGACGCGTACCAGGCGGGCACGCTCGAACGAGGCGCCGGCTCGCTCGCGCGCCAGTGGGTCGTCATGGCCTGGCAGGCGGCGCGCGGGCACGGCCGCCGCGCCCTCGACGTCCTGCTGCGATCCGCCTACACCCTCTACATGGTCGGCCTGCTCGTCGTCCTCGTGCCCCCGTTGTGGGTCCTGGTGCGCACGAGCCCCCGGCCCGGCTCTGCCCGACGGTGGCTGCGCCGCTTCGCGCGGCTGCTGGCCGCGGCCTCGCTGTCCCGGGTCACCGCGAGCGGCCTCGAGCACCTGCACGGCCTCGGACCGGCCGTCTTCGTGGCCAACCACGCGAGCTTCGCGGACGTCGTCGTGGTGCTCGCCACCCTGCCCGCCAGCATCCGCTTCGCGGCCAAGGGGCGGCTGGCGACCTATCCGATCCTGAAGACCATCATCCGGCGCGGCGGCTACCTGCGGATCGAGAAGACCGGGCTCTCGCAGCGCATGGAGGGCGCCGGCGAGGTCGGGGCCGCCCTGGCCGCGGGAGAGTCGATGTTCGTGTTCCCGGAGGGGCGCTTCGTCCGGGCGCCGGGACTGCTGCCGTTCCGCCTCGGCGCGTTCCGCGCCGCGGCCGAGGCGGGATGCCCGGTGGTGCCGGTGGCCCTGGCCGGCACGCGGCGCATGTTCCCGGCGGGAACGCTGCTGCTGCGGCCCGGCCGCATCCGCGTCGCGGTGGGACCGCCGCTGCAACCCCGGAGCGCCGACTGGAGCGAGGTGGTCCGGCTTCGCGACGAAGCGCGGCGACTCATCGCGAAGGATGCGGGCGAGGAGTCGGCGCCGTAGACAGGGGCGCGCGGCGCGATACCCTCCCGTCAGGACCCGAGCACGATGCGCCCGACCGCTCGGCCCGCGCGCAGATCGTCGAGCGCCGCCTGCGCGTCGGCGAAGGGCCGCGGCTCGATGGGGATGGCCGGCGCCCGCCCGGTCCCGGCCAGTTGCATCAGCTCGCGCATCTCTGCGAGGCTGCCGACGTACGAGCCCTGGACGGTGAGGCTGCGCAGCGGCCAGAGCGGCAGCGACGCCCGCAGCTCTCCCCCGAAGAGCCCCACGACGACGAGCAGGCCCCCGGTGGCGAGGACGCCGAGCCCGAGGGCGGCGCTGCTCTCCGACCCCACGAAGTCGATGGCCGCGGCGGCCCCGCCGCCGGTGGCCCGGCGAATCTGCTTCGCCGCGTCCGGCGACCGGGCGTCGACGACCTCGGCCCCCGCCTCGGCCCCCGCCTGGAGGGTCGCGTCGTCGACGTCGGCCACGATGATGCCCGAGGCGTCGGTCAGGGCCTGCCCGAGCCGCAGGGCCGCGAAGCCGACGCCGCCGAGACCGATGATGACGAGCGGGCGCCCGTCGACCCGCGCCCGGACCTTCCGCACCGCGCCGAAGGCGGTGAGCCCCGAGCAGGCGTAGGTGCAGGCGAGGGTCAGCGGCAGATCGCCGACCTCGAAGAGATAGCGGGGATGCGGGACGAGGACGTGATCGCTGAACCCGCCCGCCCGGGTGACCCCGAGCGCCCGCGGCCGCGGGCAAAGGTGCTCCTGCCCCGATTCGCAGGTGCCGCAGCCGCCGCACCCTATCCAGGGATAGGCCACGCACCGTGCCCCCAGGTCGACACCCTCGGCGTCCGGGCCGCGGGCGGCGGCGACGCCGGCGATCTCGTGCCCCAGCGTCAGGGGCAGCGTCCGCCCCTTCGACAGGTCCAGCCGCCGGCCGCCCCCCATGTCGAAGAACCCGTCCTGCAGGTGGAGGTCGCTGTGGCACACGCCGCAGGCCTCGGTCCGAAGGAGCACCTCGGTCCCCGCCGGCTCCGGCGGCGAGGACTCGACGCACTCGAGGGCGCCGCCGAACCGGGTGAGCTGATAGCTGATCATGGTGGGGCCTCCGGGGCATCCGGGCCCACGGGCGTAGCCGGCAACTTCATGTGATCACCGTCCCGAGGGGTCGTCGTCGTCCGCCAGCCGGTCGAGGGCCGAGCCGGTCAGGCGATACACCGTCCACTCATCCATCGGCACCGCGCCCACGCGCCGGTAGGTCCGAATCGCCGGGGCGTTCCAGTCCAGCACCGACCACTCGAAGCGGTGACAGCCGCGATCACGGGCAATCCGGGCGAGATGCCGCAGCAGGCGGCGCCCGATGCCGCGCCCCCGGTGCTCGGGCCGCACGTAGAGGTCTTCGAGATACAGGCCGCGCTTCCCCGCGAACGTGGAGAAGTTGTGGAAGAACAGCGCGAAGCCGACCGGCTGCTCGTCGGCCTCGGCTATCAGCGCCTCGGCGCTCGGGGCAGGACCGAACAGCGCGTCGCGGACGTCCGCCTCGGTGGCGGTGACCTCGCCGGCGAGCCGCTCGTACTCCGCCAGCTCCCGGATCAGGGCGAGGACGAGCGGCGCGTCCGCCTCGACGGCGGGCCGGATGCGGCACGGCGGCGCCTCGCGCTCGCCCGGGGCCATGGTCACGCAGCCGGCGCCGCGGCCAGCGCCCGGTCGAGGTCGGCCAGCAGGTCGTCGACCGCCTCGATGCCGATCGACAGCCGCAGCAGGTCGTCGGGCACCCGCGTGCCCGGCCCCTCGACGGGGGCCCGGTGCTCGACCAGGCTCTCGACGCCGCCCAGCGAGGTGGCGTTCCGGAACAGCCGCAGCGCGCCGGCCACCCGCTTGGCGGCCGCCGCGCCCCCCCGCGGGCGAAACGACACGAGCATGCCGAACCCGCCCGACATCTGCCGCGCCGCCACCGCGTGCCCCGGGTGCGACGGCAGCCCCGGGTAGTGGACCTCGAGCACCGCGGGGTGCGACGCCAGCCGCTCGGCGACGCGCAACGCGCTCTCCGCCGACCGGGGAACGCGGAGGAACAGGGTCCGCATGCCCCGCAGCAGCAGCCACGCCTCGAACGGGCCGAGCACCGCGCCCCGGTAGCCGCGATCGTGGGCGAGCCGCTCCCACAACCCGTCGCGGCGGGCGGCGACCACCGCCCCCGCGAGCACGTCGGCGTGGCCGTTGAGCTGCTTCGTGGCCGAGTGCACCACCAGATCGGCGCCGTGCTCGATGGGACGGCACAGCACCGGGGTGGCGAGGGTGCCGTCGGCGACCAGCCGGGCCCCCGCAGCGTGGGCCGCCTCCGCCGCCGCCTCGATGTCGGTGATCGCGGTGCCCGGATTCGCGGGGGTCTCGATCCAGACGATCTTCGTCCGTCCGGGCCTCAGCGCCGCCTCGAGCGCGCCCTGGTCGCCGTTGGGCAACAGGTCGAGAGCGATGCGCCCGCGGCCCGCGAGCTCTTCCAGCCACCGCTGGATCGTCCAGTACATCTGCTCGGGGGCGACGACGTGGTCGCCGGCGTCGAGGGTCTCGAACACCGTGGTCGCCGCCGCCATCCCCGAGGCGAAGAGCAGGGCCCCCTCGCCGCCCTCCAGGCGGTTGAGCAGGGCCTCCGCCTGATCGTAGGTCGGGTTGTGGTCGCGCGTGTAGGTACGGCCGCCGGGGTAGCTGCCGTCCGGCGCCCGCTCGTAGGTGGTGGACGGATAGATGGCGGGAACCACCGACCGGGTGGTCGGCTCGACCCGCCCGAGCGCCTGCGCGGCCAAGGTCTCCGGGCGGTCGCGGAAGTCGCCGGCCGCGGACGCTTCCACCCTGCCGCCCGAACGATGTCGCTCCTCGGTCACTGGGCTCCCATGCTATCCCGACGTCCTCGGGTCCGCGTGGCCGGCCCGCTCAGGCGCGGGCCGGACCGATGTCGACGGCGATGTGCCGCCACTTTCCCTGGCGGAAGCGGACCACGCTGAGCCCGCACCGGGTCATGTGGCCGATGACGATGGCGAGCCAGATGTCGCGCGACTCGAGCCCCGAGGTCGCCTGGAGGACGGCGCAGATCCCCAGGGGCACGATGACCTGCGAGACGATGGAGATGTACAGCGGGCTCCGGGTGTCGCCCGTGCCCTGCAGCCCGCCGGTGTGGGCGAGCGCGACGGTGACGAAGAGGCCCGAGATCGCGAGATAGCCGAGCAACTCGACCCCGATGTCGACCACCGCGCCCTCGTGCATCCCGAAGATGGCGAGAAGCGGCCGCGGTATCGCGATGAAGAGCAACCCCACCCCGCACGCGACCATCAGGCCCATCCCGGAGGCCACCCACGTCGACCGGGCGCTGCGGTCCGGGAACCCGGCCCCGAGGTTCTGGCCGGCCACCGCCGCGGTGGCTCCCATCAGCCCGACCGAGGTCCACGTGATCAGCGAGAAGAGCTCGGTGTAGCCGACCGCGTAGGCGGCCTGGGCGGCGGCGCTCTCCTGGAGGGAGCCGATGAACCGCAGCATGAGCACCCCGCCCAGGTTCATCACGATGCCCTGGAACCCGGCCGGCAGGCCGAACCGGAACAGCGACCGGATGATCTCCAGGTTGGGCCGGTACGACATCGTCCGGGAGAAGTGGATGACGAGCCGGTCCGAGAAGAGCAGCCACAGGAAGACGGCGGCGGTGATGCCGCTCGCGATGGCCGTGCCCATGGCCGCGCCGCGGGTGCCGAACGCGGGGATCGGCCCCAGCCCCCGAATCAGCACCACGTTGAGCACGATGTTCATCGCCGTCATGGCAATGCCGAGGCGCATCGGGGTCTTGGCGTCGCCGGCCGCCCGCAACGCGCCGCCGAACATGAAGAACAGCAGCATCCCGATGCTGAACACGAACAGGATGCGGATGTACGGCAGCGCCTCGGCCTGCACCTCGGGGGCCGCGTTGATCAACGTCAGCAGGGTCGGCGCGAGCCAGTAGCCGATCGGGGCCATGACCCCGACCGCGAGGGCGACGGCGACGATGAACGCCTGGTAGACCGACTGGTTGACCTTGTCGGGGTCGTCGGCGCCCGCGAACCGCGCCACCAGCACCCCCATGCCCGTGAACACCGAGGCCACGAACACGATGACGAGGATGAAGATCTGGAGGCTGACCCCGATGGCGGCGTTGCCGGTGTGGCCGACGAAGTTGCCCACCATCGCCTGGTCGATGATGCCCTGCAGCCCGCCGATGACGTTCTGCACCATCGTCGGCCAGGCGAGCCGCCAGACCGCCGGGGTCAGCGGGCCCTCGACGATCGACCGGTCGAACTTCGACTTGGCGGCAGTCTCGGTCATGCGGCGCTCGGCAGGGTCGAACGGCGGCCGCCCCGGGAGGAACGGCCGGCGCGGGACCGGGGCTGGCGACGGCGGCGATGCGCGACCGCCCGCCGCCCACCGGTCAGCGCGGGAACGGATTCGTGTCGGATACCCTCACCGGACGCGCCGGGCGTCTGCGCCGCAAGCGGTGCCGACTTCCGGCAGGATCGGTGGGGCGGCAATCGGGGCCGCAAGCGACGATTTCGGGCTAGGATAGAAGCCCGGATCGTGGAAGCAGCCCCGACACTGTATCAGATCGAAGATCGGCTCCGCGCCGCTCTCGCCGACCCGACGCCGCGCCCCGACGTCCACGACGCCCTCGCTCCCCGGCCCCGGCGGAGCTGGCGGGCCGGGGTCATCCCGTCGCCGACGCGGCCCGCCGCCGCCCTCGTGCTCCTCTACCCCTTGGACGCGCGAGCGCACCTGGTGCTTACCCGGAGGGCGGCCACCCTCGGCCGGCACGCCGGCCAGATCTCGCTGCCGGGGGGCGCCGTCGACCCGCACGAGACCATCGAGGAGGCGGCCCTGCGCGAGGCGCGCGAGGAGGTCGGGGTGGGGTCGGACCCGCGGGTGGTGGGACGGCTGACGGCGCTGCACATTCCCGTCAGCAACTTCGCCCTGCATCCCGTCGTCGCGGTCGCCGACCGCCGCCCGCGCTTCGTCGCCGCGGCGGGAGAGGTGGCCCATGTGCTCGAGGTGCCCCTCGACGACCTCCGCGGGGCCGGGTCGCGCCGGCGCGGCTGGAGCTGGCGCGGGGACGAGCTGATCGCGGTGCCCTACTTCGAGGCGCTCGGCGAACGCGTGTGGGGCGCGACCGCGATGGTGCTGGGCGAGCTGCTCCACCTGCTGGAAGGGGACGGCGGGGGACGCGGCGTGACACGCGCGACCGAAGAAGGCCGCGCCCAGGAGTCTGCGTCGTAGAACTACAATCCGGCTCCGCGCCGCACGCGGTGCGATTCGGGTCCGATTGCAGGACCAGATATAGTAGCCTGTAGTGACTGGTACCCCTACATGTAGGGGTACCAGGCTCGAGCAGCGCTCGCCACCAGCCGATGGCCAAGAGACAGACCCGGGAAACCCCGCTGTTCGACGCTCCGGAGCCCGGCGACGGACCCGCCCCCCCCGGACCACCCCCGATCGAGACGGTCGAGCTGACCGACGCGGCGCAGGCGCGGTACCTCAACTACGCGCTGTCGGTGATCACGGCGCGGGCGCTGCCCGACGTGCGCGACGGCCTCAAGCCGGTGCAGCGGCGCATCCTCTACACGATGTGGGAGCAGCGGCTGAACGCCGACGCCAAGCCCCGGAAGTCGGCCAAGGTGGTGGGTGACGTCATGGGGAGCTACCACCCCCACGGCGACACCGCGCTCTACGACACCCTGGTGCGCATGGCCCAGCCCTTCGCCTTGCGCTACCCGCTGGTGGACGGGCACGGCAACTTCGGGTCGCTCGACGGCGACGCCGCCGCCGCCATGCGCTACACCGAGTGCCGCCTCGCGCCGCCGAGCGCCGAGCTGCTCGACCAGATCGACCAGGACACGGTGCCGTTCCGGCCCAACTACGACGGCACCCGCACCGAGCCGGTGGTGCTGCCGGCGCGGCTGCCGAACCTCCTCGTCAACGGCGCCACCGGCATCGCCGTGGGCATGGCCACCAACATCCCCCCGCACCACGCCGGCGAGGTGTGCGCGGCCCTGCTCGCGCTGCTCGACGACCGCGAACTGAGCAGCGCCCGGCTGTGCCGGCACATCAAGGGCCCGGACTTCCCCACCGGCGGGCAGATCCTGAACACGCCGGACGAGCTGGCCCGGATCTACGAGACCGGCAGCGGGGCGGTCCGCATTCGCGCCACCTGGGAGCCGGGGCCGAAGACCCGCGGCAGCCGCACCCTCCACGTCACGAGCATCCCCTACGCGGTGAACAAGGCCCAGCTCGTCGAGAGGATCGCCGAGGTCATCCTCGCCCGCAAGCTCCCGCCCCTGCTCGACGTGAAGGACGTGTCGACCGACGACGTCCGCATCGCGCTGGAGATCAAGCGCGACGCCGACGAGCGGATGGTCATGGCGTACCTGTTCAAGCACACGCCGCTGCAGACCAGCTTCGCCGTCAACCTGACCTGCCTCGTCCCGACCGAGCAGCCGGAGGTGGGCCGGCCGCAACGGCTCGACCTGCACCAGGTCCTCTGGCACTTCCTCCGGTTCCGCCTCGACGTGGTGACCCGGCGGCTCGAGCACGAGCTGCGCGCCCTCGAGCGCCGCATCCACATCCTCGAGGGCTTCGAGACCGTGTTCGATGCGCTCGACGAAGTGCTGCGGATCGTGCGGAAATCCGACGGAAAGGCGGACGCGGCCCGCCGCATCATGCGGCGCTTCGAGCTCGACGCCGAGCAGACCGACGCGATCCTCGAGTTGAAGGTCTACCGGTTGGCGCGCCTCGAGATCATCGTCATCCGCGAGGAGCTGGCCGGAAAGCGGCACCGGGCGCGCCAGATCGAGGTGCTCCTCGCCGACGAGGAGCGGCGCTGGGGGCTCGTGCGGGAGGAGCTTCTCGCGATACGGGAGACCTATGGCGAAGGCGCCAACCCCCGCCGGACGCTCATCGAGGGCGCCGGCGAGGAGGCGGAGTACAGCGCCGACGACTTCATCGTGGCCGAGGACGCCATCGTCCTCGTCACCACCGACGGCTGGATAAAGCGGCAGAAGGAGGTGCGCGACCTCGCCGCCACCCGGCTCCGGGAGGGCGACGCCCTGCTCGCCGCCCTCGCCGGCAGCACCCGCGCCACCGTCGTCTTCTTCAGCAACTTCGGCGCCGCCTACACCGCCCGCATCGTCGACGTCCCCGCCACCACCGGCCACGGCGAGCCCATTCAGCGGCTGTTCAAGCTCAGGGACTGCGAGCGCGTCGTGGCCGCGATGAGCCTCGACGAGCGGGCGGCGCCGGGCATCGCGGCGGGCGGCGAGGGGGAGGTCCCGCCCCGGCACGCGGTGGCGGTGACCAGCGACGGGTACAGCCTGCGCTTCGGCCTCGAGCCGTTCGCGGAGCCGAGCACCCGCGCGGGCCGCCGGTTCGCCCGCCCCGCCGCGGGGGCCGAGGTGGTGGGGGTGGCGGCCACCACGGGGACCGAGACGATCATCGCGGTGACCGCGCGGGCCCGGGCCATGCTGTGCCCGGCCCGAGAGATCAACTTCCTGTCCGGCCCCGGCAAGGGCGTCATCCTCATCAAGCTGCCGCGGGGGGCGGACCGGGTGCTCGGCTTCATCGCCTCGACCGGCGACCGGGACCTGCTGACGGTCGAGACGAGCCGGGGAGCCAGCCAGACCGTGAGCACCGCGAAGTACGGGGTCGCGAGCCGGGGCGGCAAGGGACGCGAGTTGCTGCAGCGGGGGCAGTTCAAGCGGGTGATCCCGCCGCCGGTGACGGTGCCCGTGCTCGGCGACTAGTGCTGCGCCATGACTGGATGCTCGCGTATGCGGTGGTCCGACTCGTCGATCATCGCGCACCGTGGTTCCGTGTCCATGTCCGACGATCAAGACGTGACGCACCATCGCGAGCCCGTGGCGGAACTTCGCATCGCATTGCTCGCCGAGGGCGTCGACGCGCGCCGAGGGCGCCGGCGGGCCGACGAGCCCCCGAGCACGACGAGGCGCGACGGGGCGACCGAATCACCGACTCGATCGACCCCGTCGATCGGGTGACGACCGACAATCCATGGCGAACAGCTACACCGCGAAGGACATCACCGTTCTCGAAGGCCTCGAGCCGGTCCGGCGCCGGCCGGGCATGTACATCGGGGGGGTCGGGCCGGCCGGGCTGCACCACCTCGTCTGGGAGATCATCGACAACGCCATCGACGAGGCCATGAACGGGCACGCGGCCCGCATCGGCGTCACCCTGCACGCCGACGGGTCGTCGGTGACCGTCACCGACGACGGGCGCGGCATCCCCGTCGACACCCACGCGCCGAGCGGGCGCGGCGCCCTCGAGGTGATACTCACCACCCTCCACGCGGGCGGCAAGTTCGAGCACCGGACGTACCGCACCGCGGGAGGGCTGCACGGAGTGGGGGCGAGCGTCGTCAACGCCTTGTCGAAGGAGCTGGTCGCCACCTCCACCCGCGACGGGGCGCGCTGGGAGCAGCGCTTCGCCCGGGGGCGGCCGGTCACCCCGCTGCGCCGGCTCGGGTCTGCGCGCGGCAGCGGCACGACGGTCTTCTTCCGGCCCGACGCCACCATCTTCCCGTCCACCGCCTTCGACGCCGAGGTCATCGCCGAACGGCTGAAGGTGGCCAGCTACCTCCACCGGGGGGTGACCGTCACCTTCGCCGACGAGGCGGCGGGGCGGACCCACCGCTTCCATCACGAGGACGGGCTGGCCGACTACGCGCGGCGCATCGTCGCCGACCGGCAGGCGGCGCCGGTGCACGAGGCGCCGTTCGGGCTCACCCGCGACCACGACGCCGGCGGCGCCCGGGTGGACCTCGTGCTGCAGTGGACCGAAGCCACCGACGAGCACGTGCGCAGCTACGTCAACGGCATCCCCACCGGCTCGGGGGGCACGCACGAGAACGGGCTGCGGGCGGGCATCGGCAAGGCCGTCCGCAACTTCATCGAGACCCACGGCCTCACCCCGAAGGGGGTCGCGCTGACCACCGACGACATCCGGGAGGGCCTCGTCGGCGTGCTCAGCGTCTTCGTCCCCGACCCGCAGTTCCAGGGGCAGACCAAGGACCGGCTGAACAACCCCGAGCTGACGTCGATGGTCGACGGGCTCGTGCGCCCCGCCCTCGAGCACTGGCTGAACCACAACATCAGCGTCGCCGAGTCGATCGTGGCGCGCATCGTCCTCGCGGCGCGAGCCCGCGCCGCGAGCCGGGCCGCCCAGCAGGCGGTGTCGCGCAAGAGCGCCACCTCGAACCGCCTCAACCTGCCCGGCAAGCTGAGCGACTGCACGTCGCCGGGCAAGGCCGGGAGCGAGCTGTTCGTGGTGGAGGGCGACTCCGCCGGGGGCTCCGCCAAGCAGGGGCGCGACCGCGCCCGCCAGGCGATACTGCCGCTGCGCGGGAAGGTCCTCAACGTGGAGAGCGCGCCCCTCGCCAAGGTGCTCGAGAACAAGGAGCTCTCGGACCTCGTGACCGCCCTCGGCTGCGGCCTCGGCAAGACGTTCGACCTCGGCCGGCTCCGCTACGACCGCGTCATCATCCTCGCCGACGCCGACGCCGACGGCAACCACATCGCCACCCTGCTCCTCACGTTCCTCTACCGGCACCTGCCCCGGCTCATCACGAGCGGCAAGGTGTTCCTGGCCCAGCCGCCGCTCTACCGCATCGACGCCGGCAAGCAGACCCACTGGGCCCTCGACGACCGGCAGCGGGACGCGACGCTGGCCGCCGTCGCGAAGGGCAACGGGCGGGTCCGCCCCGAGGTCACCCGCTTCAAGGGCCTCGGCGAGATGATGCCGAAGGTGCTGTGGGAGACGACGCTGAACCCGAAGACCCGCCGCCTCCTGCGGGTCGACATCGCCGACCAGATCCGCACCGACCGGGTCATCGCCGACCTGATGGGTCGCGACGCCTCGGCCCGCTTCCGGTTCATCATGGACCGGGCCGAGGACGCCGACGGCCTCGACGTGTGACGGGCCGGCCGGAACCCCCGGCGCCGCCGAGAACCGATCCCAGTCCCTCGCCGAGGTCACGTCGAAGGATCGGATGCGGAGGCCGGAACACCGGGGCCGTCGAGAGCCGTTCCCAATCCACCGGCGAATCCGGCGATCATGGCGAGAACCCGCAGCACTCGAGCGTCGATGCCACCCGCGCCTCGACGCTCTCGATGCGAAGCGGGATCTCACCCGGGGCGGCCAGGGCGCGAGCGAGTCCGGGGCGCGGCGAGCGGTGGCGCCGGCCCGCCGGTGGCTGATACGATAGGGGATTGGCGGCGGGAGGGCTCGCCGCGACCGGTCGACGCTTCCCGGCCGGCCACCGCTCGACGCACTGGAGAGATCGCCGATGCGCTGTGCAACCCGCCTCGTTCCGATGCTCCCGCTCGTTTTCCTGCTGGTTCTCCCGCTGGCGCCGGCCGCGGCGACGGCCCAGTCCGCCGACAAGGCCGCGGGCGCGGCGCCGGCCGACGCGTGGCCGCAGTTCCGGGGCACCCCGTCCCTGAGCGGCGTGTCCGAGGCCGAGCTGCCGGCCGAGCTGACGCTGCAGTGGACCTACCAGGCCGACGACATCATCGACTCGTCGGCGGCCATCGCCGACGGCGCCGTGTACGTCGGCAGCTACTCGGGCAACCTCATCGCCCTCGATCTCGAGACCGGCGAAGAGCGCTGGAAGTACTCGACCGGCGACATGGGCATCGGCGAGTCGTCGCCCGCGGTGGCCGGCGGCCTCGTGTTCATCGGCGACCTCGGGGGCGTGTTCCACGCCGTCGACGCCGCGACCGGCGAGGCCCGGTGGACGTTCGAGACCCTCGGCGAGATCAAGTCCTCTCCCGTTGTCGTCGGCGACCGCGTGCTCATCGGCTCGTACGACGGCTTCCTGTACGCCCTCGACGTGGCCGACGGCGCCCTGGTCTGGCAGTACGAGACGCTCAACTACGTGCACGCGACCCCCGCGGTGTGGGACGGCGTGGCCTACTTCGGCGGCTGCGACGAGGTGTTCCACGGGGTGCGCGTCAGCGACGGGGCCGAGATGGTCAGCCTGCCGGCGGGCGCCTACACCATCTCCTCTCCCGCGATCGACGACGGGCAGGTGTTCTTCGGCACCTACGACAACGAGGTCATCGGCATCGACCTCGCGACGCAGTCGCTGATCTGGCGCTACGAGCACCCGCGGCGGCACTTCCCGTACTACTCGTCGGCCCTGGCGACCCGCGACACCATCGTGGTCGGCGGGCGCGACAAGATGATCCACGCCATCGACCAGGCCACCGGCGAGGCGCGGTGGACGTTCACGACCCGGGCCCGGGTCGACTCGTCGCCGGCCGCGAGCGGTGGCCGGGTCTACGCGGGGTCGAGCGACGGCCGCCTCTACGTGCTGGATCTCGCGACCGGCGAGAAGCTGTGGGAGTTCGACACCGCCGCCCCCCTCGTGGCGTCGCCGGCCATCGCCGAGGGCCGGTTGGTCATCGGGTCCGAGGACGGCGTGCTGTACTGCTTCGGCTAGTGATTGAGGGAGCGCACTTGTCCGCCATTGTGCCGTATGGGCCCACTCGAATGGATGGCCGGGAACCGGTCGGCCGTTGGCTGGAGAGCCCGCCGCGAGAACGGCGAAGACGGGCGGCGAAGGACGCCGCCTTCGATGCCGAGCATCGACGTGAGCGCGCCCACGAGGAACGGGGCATTGGCCGCACGGAGCGTCGGCCGCACGAGTCGCCGCAGACACCTGTCGCTGGTGCCCGATAGAAGCTCCTGACAACCGACACGCAGCCACCCGCGACGATGACCGAGACAGCACCGGCGGCGCCCGAGCAGACCGAGGTCGGCAGCTACTTCGTCGCCAACTATCCCCCGTTCTCGACGTGGACGCACGAGGCGGTGGCCGCCGACGCCCTGCCGGCGCTGGCCCAGCCGCCGGCCGACGTCCCCCTCGGGCTCTACCTGCACATCCCGTTCTGCCGGAAGCGGTGCCACTTCTGCTATTACCGCGTGTACACCGGCAAGAACGCCAGCGAGGTGACGGAGTACCTCGACCTGCTGGGCCGGGAGTGGGAGCTCTACGCCACCCAGCCGGCCATCGCCGGGCGTCCCCTGCGGTTCGTGTACTTCGGGGGCGGCACGCCGTCGTTCCTGTCAGTCCGGCAGCTCCGCGGGCTCGTCGACCGGCTCTCGGCGGTGACCCCGTGGACCGGAGCCGAGGAGATCACCTTCGAGTGCGAGCCGGGCACGCTCACCGAGTCGAAGCTGGCCCAGATCCGCGAGCTGGGGGTGACCCGCCTCAGCCTCGGCATCGAGCACTACGACGACCGCATCCTCGAGCTGAACGGCCGCGCCCACCGGTCGGCCGAGGTGTTCCGCGCCTACCGCTTCGCGCAGTCCCTGGGCTTCCCCCAGATCAACATCGACCTCATCGCGGGCATGCTCGGCGACGACGACGCGAAGTGGCGGGCGGCGGTCGAGCAGACCATCGAGCTCGACCCCGACAGCGTCACCATCTACCAGATGGAGCTGCCCTGGAACACCACCATCAGCCACGACCTTCTCGAGAAGACCGGGCAGTTCACGGAGGCGGTGGCGGGCTGGCCGACGAAGCGGCGCTGGGTAGACGAGGCGTTCGCGGCGCTCGAGGACGCCGGCTACACCGTCGGCAGCGCCTACACCGCGGTCAAGAACCCCGCCGCGACCCGGTTCGTCTACCGCGACCAGCTCTGGCGGGGGGCCGACCTCGCGCCGCTGGGGGTCGCCTCGTTCGGACACGTCAACGGCGTCCACATGCAGAACTTCGACGGCTGGGGACGCTACGCGGCCGCCATCCAGCGGGGCGAAATCCCCTTGAACCGCGCCTACCGGCCGACGGACGAGGAGCGTCTGATCCGCGAGTTCGTGCTCCAGCTCAAGCTCGGCTCGGTGCGGCCGGAGTACTTCCGGGCCAAGTACGACGTGCCGGTGCTGGAGCGGTTCGCCGGACCCCTCGCGGCCCTGCGCGACGACGGCTACCTGACGGCGGCCGACGAGGACCGGATTGCCCTGACCCGCAACGGGCTGCTCCGGGTCGACAGCCTGCTGCCGCGCTTCTTCCTCCCCGAGCATGTCGACCTCAGATACACGTAGGACGCGGCTCGGAACGGACTCGCCGACCCTCGAGGCGCCATCACTCGCCCCCGGGAAGGGCCCAACCGCCGAGGCCGCAGGCGGAGGGGCGCCGCGCGACGGATCGAGGGCAGTCGGCGGCGTCCCGACAACCGCTCCCGGCCGGGAGAGCGTGGCGGACGCGCCCGGCCCGCCGTACGACGCGATCGTCGTGGGCGGGGGACCGGCGGGGGCGACCACCGCGACGGTCCTCGCGCAGCATGGGCGCCGCGTGCTGCTGCTCGAGCGCGAGGCGTTCCCCCGCTACCATATCGGCGAGTCGCTGATGCCCTGGACCTGGTTCACCTTCGAGCGCCTCGGGGTGCTCGACTGGCTGAAGCGGTCGGGCAGCCCCCTGAAGCACAGCGTGCAGTTCGTGTCGACGAACGGCAAGGTGTCGCAGCCGTTCTATTTCTTCCAGACCATCGAGCACGAGTGCGCGAGCACGTGGCAGATCCTGCGGTCGGACTTCGACGCCATGATGCTGCGGAACGCGGCGGAGAAGGGGGCCGAGGTCCGCCAGGGGGCCACGGTGCGCGAGGTCCTGATGGAGGACGGCCGGGCCGTCGGGGTGCGCGCCGCCCTCGCCGAAGGCGGGACCGCGACGTGGCGGGCCCGGGTCGTCGTGGACGCCACCGGGCGCGACGCCCTGCTCGCGGGCCGGCTGGGCTGGAAGCGGCGCGACCCCGACCTGAACAAGATCGCCATCTTCACCTACTTCACCGGCGCGCTGCGCGACCCGGGGCTGGACGAGGGGGCCACCACCGTCGCCTACATCCCCGACAAGGGCTGGTTCTGGTACATCCCCCTCGTCGACGACACGGTGAGCGTCGGCGTCGTCGCCGAGCGCGACTACCTGTACCGGGACCGGGACATGCGCGACCCCGAGGCCATCTTCTGGCGCGAGGCGGCGGCGTGCAAGTGGATCCGCGAGCATCTCGAGCCCGGCGCCCACCGGGGGGCGGTGCGGGTCACCGGCGAGTTCAGCTACCGCTCGACCGCCGCCGGCGGCGACGGCTTCTGCCTGGTGGGCGACGCCTTCGCGTTCCTCGATCCGGTCTTCTCGTCGGGGGTCTTCGTGGCCCTCAAGAGCGGCGAGCTCGCGGCCGACGCAATCCACGCCGCCCTCGACGGCGGCGGGGACGTCACCGCCGCGACCTTCGACGACTACGCGCGCGAGGTGCGCTACGCGCTCGACAGCTTCCGCAAGATCGTCATCGCGTTCTACGACCGGACGTTCAACTTCGGCGAGTTCATCGGGGCCTATCCGCACCTGCAGCCGCGGCTCGTCGACCTCCTCGTGGGCAACGTGTCCCGCGATCTCGAGCCGCTCTTCGAGGCGCTGGCGGAATACACCAGGGAGCGGGGCCGGCAACCCGCCGCGGGACTGACGTAGCCCTCCGCTACCCTCGCCCCGGCTCGCCGAGCGCCCCCACGCCGTGCAGGACCCATCGTGACCAGCCAGTTCCGCCTCACCAGGCGCGTGCAGTTCCACGAGACCGACGCCGCCGGCATCGTCCACTTCAGTTGCTTCTTCCGCTACATGGAGGAGGCCGAGCACGGCCTGTGGCGGGCGGCCGGCCTGAGCATCGCGCCGCCCGATGCCCGGGTCGGGTTCCCCCGGGTCGCGACGAGCTTCGAGTTCCTGCGGCCCCTCCGGTTCGAGGACGAGTTCGAGGTCCTCCTGCAGGTGACCAGGAAGTCGACGCGCAGCCTCTCCTACCGCGCGACGATCACGAAGGACGGCGATGTCGCGGCCCGCGGCGCCCTCACCATCGCCTGCGTCGCCAGGGAGGCGGGGCGGCCGATGCGGAGCACGCCCATTCCGCCGGACATCGCCTCGCGGTTCGCGGTGGCCCGCGAGACCGCGCCCGAGGCGTCGACCGGGGCCGCGCGCGAAGCGGCGCGCGAGACCGCGCCCGCGGGCGCGGAAGAGCGCCGATGACGGGCCCGGGGCCGGCCCCGCCGGACGCCGAACGTCAGCCCCGCGCGAACCTGCTCGAGCGGCAGGGCCGGCGGTTCGCGGAGCTCCTCGCCGCCGTCGACGGGCGCAACCCGTTCTATACGCGAAAGCTCGCCGGGTCCGGGGTCGACGCGGCGGGTTTCCGGTTTCCCGACGACCTCCCGGCCCTGCCGTTCACCACCCGGCAGGAGCTGGCCGCCGACCAGGAGGCGGACCCGCCGTGGGGCACGGCGCACAACGAGCCGCTCGACCGCTACACGCGCTATCACCAGACCTCGTCGACGACCGGACGTCCCCTCCGGTGGCTGGACACCGGCGCGAGCTGGCAGTGGATCGTCGACTGCTGGAAGGCGGTGTACCGGGCGGCCGGGGTCACCGCCGCCGACCGCATCTTCTTCCCGTTCGGATTCGGGCCGTTCATCGGCTTCTGGGCGGGGTTCGACGCGGCCGCGCAGCTCGGGGCCCTGTGCCTCCCCGGGGGCGCCATGTCGAGCGAGAGCCGGCTCCGGCTCCTCGACGCGGTGAGGCCGACGGTGGTGTGCTGCACGCCCACCTACGCGCTTCGGCTGGCGGAGGTGGCTCGGGCGAGCCGCCTCGTCGATCTGGCGGACACACCGGTCCGGACCGTCATCGTGGCCGGCGAGCCCGGCGGCCACATTCCCGCGACCCGGGGTCGGATCGAGCGCGAGTGGGGCGCCCGCGTCATCGACCACCACGGCCTGACCGAGGTCGGGCCGATGAGCTTCGAGTGCCGGGAGGCGACCGACGCCCTGCATCTGAACGAGAGCGAGTTCGTCTGCGAGGTCGTCGACCCGGCGAGCGGGACGGCGGTCCCCGCCGGCGAAGCGGGCGAGCTGGTGGTGACGAACCTCGGCCGCACCGCGAGCCCGGTCATCCGCTACCGGACCGGCGACATCGTGCAGGTGCGGCAGGGGACCTGCGCCTGCGGCCGGACCCTCGCCCGCGCCGTCGGCGGCATCCTGTCGCGGGCGGACGACATGGTCTGGGTGCGGGGCGTCAACGTGTACCCGACCGCGGTCGAGGCGGTGGTCCGCCGGTTCCCCGAGGTCGTGGAGTACCGTTGCACGGTGTCGACCCGCGGTGCGCGCACCGAGCTGGCGGTGGAGGTCGAGCTGCGGGGGAACGCAACCGACACGGGGGCGGCGGACGCGGTGGGCACGGCCCTGCACGAGGCGCTGGGCCTGACCGTGCCCGTAAGGGTGGTGACCGCGGACACCCTGCCCCGGTTCGAGTTGAAGGCGCGGCGTTTCGTCGTCGACGGACGGACGCCGGAAACGACGGGCACGGGAGCACGGCAATGAACGAAGTCAAGCTGTCGCGGATCGCCAACGTCATGCTGGGCACGACCGATCTGGCGCGGTCGGTGGCCTTCTATCACGAGACCCTGGGGCTCGACATCCGGTTCGAGCAGCCGGGCTTCGCCTTCCTCGACGGGGGCGGCGTGACCCTCGCCCTGAGCGAGGCCCACGCGCGGCTCGCCGACCCGGTGGCGGGGGGGACGGAGATCGTGTTCGGGGTCGAGGACGTGACCGCCGCCCACGCCGCACTGGCGGCGCGGGGGGTCGAGTTCCTCAGCGAGCCCCGCAACGTCACCGGCGACCAGTGGGCGGCCAACTTCCGCGACCCCGACGGGCACCTGCTGTCGGTGTTCGGGCCGCGGGGCGTCGGGGCCTGAGGACGTGCCGGCGGGCACGACTTCCGGTCGCGCCCCCGCCGTTTCGGCACTATAGTGAACGGGTCGACGCGGAGGCTCCGCGGAACGACCCAGGGCCCCCGATCATCCCTGCGGCCGGGCGAGATCCGCCGACAGCGCGGAACCGGCGACCAGCAACCAGAAGGACACCGATGGATACGCGCATCTCCCGGCGCCAGTTGCTGAACGCCGTCGGCGCGGCCGGCGGGGCGGCGGCCGTGCACGCCGCGGCCACCGCCCTGGGGCTGCTGCCGGAGGTGGCCCGGGCCGGTCAGCCGTCTCTTCGGCCGGCCGGGGGCCGGCCGCGGCACGTCGTCGTCATCGGGGCCGGTATCGCCGGCCTGACCGCCGCCTGGGAGCTGCGGAAGGCGGGGCACCGCTGCACGGTCCTCGAGGCCTCGCACCGCCCCGGGGGGCGCAACCTCACCCTGCGGCACGGCGACGTCGTCGACGAGTTGGGAGCCCGGCAGGTCTGCGACTTCGACGACCACCCCGACCTCTACTTCAACGCCGGCCCGGCCCGGATTCCCGGCACCCACGCGAACTTCCTGCGCTACTGCCGCGAGCTCGACGTCCCCCTCGAGGTCTTCGTCAACGACAACCGCAACGCCTGGGTCCACGACGACGCCGCGTTCGGCGGCCGGCCCATCCGCAACCGCGAGTACATGACGGACGCCCGCGGCTTCCTGGCCGAGCTGCTGGCGAAGTCGGTCGACCCGCGGGCCCTCGACGCCGGTCTCGACGCCGACGACCACGAGCGGCTGCGCGAGTTCCTGCGCGGCTACGGCGACCTCGACGAGACGCTCGCCTACCACGGCTCGGACCGCGCCGGCTATGCGAGCGGGGGCATGACGTCGCCCGGCGTCAAGAAGCCGGTGCGCGGCTTCCCGGAGCTGCTCGACGCCAACTTCTGGCGCGAGTACATGCACTGGGGCGAGTTGGCGGACCAGGCCGCGCCCATGCTGCAGCCGGTCGGCGGCATGGACCGCATCGTCGACGGCTTCATGCGCCGGGTGGGCGACGCGGTCGAGCTGCGGGCGGCGGTGCGCGAGATCCGGCTCGGCGAGGCCGGGGTGGAGGTGGCGTACACGGGCCCTCGCGGCGAGATACGGGCCGTTCAGGCCGACTACTGCCTCGACAGCATCCCCTGCCACCTCGTGGTGGGCCTGCGGCACAACTTTCCCGCCCGGTACGTGCGGGCGCTCTCCGCCCCGGGGCGCGGCAGCCTCTTCAAGCTGGCGTTCCAGGCGAAGCGCCGGTTCTGGGAGGACGAGCACATCTACGGGGGCATCTCCTGGACCAACCAGGACATCACCCAGATCTGGTATCCGCCGCACGGCATCCACGGCGACTCGGGGGTGGTTCTCGGCGCCTACGCCTTCGACGACGGCCCCGGGCGGCGGCTGACGCGGCTGTCGCCGGCCGAACGCGTCGAGGCGGCGCTGGCCCAGGGCGAGAGGGTCCACCCCGACTACCGGCAGCTCGTGGATCGGGGCGTCAGCGTGGCCTGGTACCGCATGAACCACGTGCTCGGCTGCTCGACCCGGTGGACCGACGAGGCCATGCGGGACCACTTCGCGACGCTGCAGGACCCCGTCGGCCGGCACTACATGGTGGGCGATCAGATCAGCTATCACCCGGGCTGGCAGGAGGGGGCCATCCAGTCGGCGTACCACGCCCTGCGGGACATCGACGAGCGCGAGCGGGAGTCGGGGGCCGCCGGCTGAGGGGCGGGCAACCGGGAACACCGTCAGAGCCATGAAGAAGCTGCTTCGATCGTCTGCGCCCGTTCGATCGCCGGCGCCCGTGCGATGGTCGGCGTTCGTGCGATGGCCGGCGTTCGTGCGATGGCCGGCGTTCGTGCGATGGCCGGCGTTCGTGCGATGGCCGGCGTTCGCCGGCGCGGCGCTCACGGCCGCCGGCGCGGGAGGGGCGGCGGCGCAGCCGCCGGACGCCGCCCCGTCCGCGCCCCGGGCGCTGTACGTGGCCGCCTGCGCGTCCTGCCACGGCGCCGACGCGCAGGGCAATCCGCGCATCGACGCGCCGGTGCTGGCGGGGCTGAGCGCCGCGTACCTGGAACGCCAGATCGACGGCTTCCGCCGCGGCTACCGGGGCCGGCACCCGGAAGACCGGGAAGGCGCGGAGATGCGCCCCATGATCGATGGTTTCGCCGACGCGGACCTCGCGGCGCTGGCGGGATGGCTGGCGTCGCTGCCCCTCCCGGCTTCTTCCGCCGAGGCGGCGGACGGCGCGGAGGCGGGGGCCCTCGAAGGGGCGCCGGCGGGCGATCCGTCGCGCGGCCGGACGCTCTACGCCGCATGCGCCGTCTGCCACGGGCGGTCCGGGGAGGGCAACGACGCCCTCGGGGCGCCCCGGCTCGCCGGCCAGGCCGGCTGGTACACCGCGCGGCAGCTCCGCAAGTTCATCGACGGCGTGCGGGGCTCGCATCCCGACGACACCTCGGGCGCCTCCATGCGCGCGAGCGTGACCGACCTCGACGCGCGCGACGTTCCCGACGTCGTCGCCTGGATCGAGACGCTGCGGGAAGCGGGACAGTGAGGTGAGGTTGGCCCGCATCCCGACGGCACGTCCGGCGCCTCCATGCCGCGAGCGCGGAGGGCCGGGAGGCACGCGACGCGGCCGACGTCGTCGCGTGGATCGAGACCCCGCGGGGAAACCCGACCGTGAGACTGGGGTAGGATAGGGGTTTGTACGGTCCGCCGCGCTTGGCGCGGGTGGATGACCAGAGACAGTCGCCGGCATGCGGGGCACGCGCCGCGCGCCGGCTCGAGAGGCAGGTTGCAGGCATGCGTCGAAACGGATGGGCGGTAGTGGCACTGGCGTGCGCCCTGGCCGCGTCGTGCGGCGGGGGCGGCGGCGAGGACGGGGACGCGGCGCCGGAGCGCGTGTTCCTGAGCATGGGCACGGCGCCGCCGGGGGGCGCCTTCTTCGTCGTCGGCAGCGCGCTCGCCGAGGTGCTGAACGAGTTCGGAGCCGGGTTCGGCTGGAACGCCACGGCCGAGGCGACCAGCGGCTCGCAGGAGAACATCCGGCGGCTCGACGGCGGCGAGCTCGACTTCGCGATGTCGAACGCCGCCATCACCTACTTCGCGGTCCGGGGCGGCGACGGCTGGGAGAAGGCGTACCCGATGCGGGCGGTGATGACCCTCGCCCCGAACGTGGCGCTGTTCATCACCCCGGAAGGATCCGACGTAGAGACCATCGACGACCTGCGCGGCGAGCGGGTGGGGGTGGGGCCGGCCGGCGCCGGCTTCGAGTACTTCGTGGGACCCCTGCTCGGGGCGCACGGCCTGACCTACGACGACTTCTCGCCGCTCAACGCCACCCAGTCCGGCGCCGTCGACCTGATCGCGGACGGCTCGGCGGCAGCGGTCTTCGTGGGCGGGGCGGTGCCGACGGCCTCCATCACCCAGGCCTCGGCGTCGCAGGACATCCACTTCATCCCGTTCGACGAGGGCGCCCGGCAGCAGCTCGTCGACGAGTACCTCTTCTTCCGTCCCGCGACGATTCCCGCCGGCACCTACCGCGGGCAGGACGAGCCGTTCGAGGGGCTCGACGTCGGGTCGATGCACCTCATCACCTCGGCCGCCGTCAGCGACGACCTCGTCTACAACGCGACGAAGACCCTCTACGAGCAGCGGGAGAGCGTGGTCGAGAAGCACGCCGCGGGCCGGGCCATCAACCCCGGCAACGTCGTGCGCGACACCGGAACCGAGTTCCATCCCGGCGCCATCCGCTTCTACCGCGAGATCGGGATCTGGCCGGAGCAGGAGTCCGCGCCGTAGGACGGCTCCGCCTCCCACGGAGCGGCGCAGACTCCTGAAGGACCGTCCGGGCGGCCGCCGGGCGGCGATGGCGAAGCCCGGCGTCCTCGCCGCCGAACGTCGCGGGTCCGGCGCTCGACGCCCGTGACCGGCGGGCCGAGGAGGCGCCGGCGGCCCCACCGAGAGAACCATGGCAGATACAACCGCGACCCCGCCAGCCGGGCCGGAACCCGACGCCCCGCGGCAGGCGGTCACCCGCGTGCTCGCGGTGGGCCTGTGCGTGTTCACCCTCGTCCAGGTGAACTACCCGATCCTGGCCCCCCAGCCGCAGCTCGCGGTCTTCGCCCTGCTGGGGCTGGTCATCTGCTTCCTGAACGTCCCCGTCCACCCGAACCTGAAGAACCACCCCGCGGCGCGGGCGGGCGACCTCGTCCTCGCGGGGCTGACCGTCGTCTGCTGCGGGTGGATCCTCGTCCAGAACGACCCGTTCTTCGAGGGCCTGTGGCAGGGCGGCTCGAGCCTCGGCAACCGCGCCGGGTTCGAGACCGGGACCGACATCGCCATCGGGGTCGTCGGCCTCCTGCTGGTGATCGAGGCGGCTCGCCGGTCCCTGGGGCTCGCCCTGCCGATCCTGTGCGGCCTGTTCCTGATCTACGCGTACGTCGGCGCCGGCATGCCCGACTGGCTCTTCCCGCACCGCGGGTACTCGGTCGAGCGCATCGTCGCCCAGGCGTTCCTGCAAGCGCAGGGCACCTTCGGGGTCGCGCTGGGGGTGATGTTCACCTACGTCTTCCTGTTCGTCATCTTCGGGGCCTTCCTCTCGGCGAGCGGCGCGACCCTGTTCATCATCGACTTCGCGCAGGCGGTCTTCGGCCGCAGCCCAGGGGGGCCCGCCAAGGTCGCGGTGCTCGCCAGCGGCCTGATGGGGTCGCTGTCGGGCAGCGCCGTGGCCAACACCGCGACGACCGGGTCGTTCACCATCCCGATGATGCGCAGCGCCGGGTTCCGGGCGACCACGGCGGCGGGCATCCAGGCCGCGGCGAGCTCCGGCGGGGCGCTGATGCCCCCCGTGATGGGGGCCGGCGCCTACATGATGCTCGAGATCGTCGACCCCCCGGTGACCTATCTCCAGATCATCCGGGCCGCGCTCATTCCGGCGATTCTCTACTACCTGTCGCTGCTGCTGATCACCCACTTCCAGGGGCGCAGCACCGCCCCCGTCGACCCCCAGGCCGGCACGAAGGAGGCGCCGACCACCTCCCCGCTGACCGAGTCGCGGCCCGAGGGCATCGTCTTCGCCACCGCCCTCGGCACCCTGATCCTGCTGCTCATCCTCGGCTACACGCCGTTCCGGGCGGTGACCGCGTCGCTGGTGGGCATCATCGTCGTCGGGGCGTTCAACGAGCGGACCCGCCTGTCGGTCCAGGACGTCGTCAAGGCCTTCGTGAAGTCGGCGCGCGACGTCGTGTCCCTGGTCGCCGCCTCGGCGTCGGTGGGCATCATCATCGGCATCGTGACCCTCACCGGCATCGGCACCCGCCTGCCCGCGACCATCCTGCCCCTGGCCGAGCAGAGCCTCTTCCTCGCCCTCGTGCTGATCATGGTCTCGTCGATCGTCCTCGGCATGGGCCTGCCGTCGGCCGTGTGCTACCTGCTGCTCGCGACCCTCATCGGACCCGTGCTCGGCAACCTCGGGGTGGTGCCCCTCGCCGCCCACCTGTTCATCTTCTACTTCGGCATGATGTCGATGGTGACCCCGCCGGTCGCCCTCGCCGGCTACGCCGCCGCCTCCATCGCCGGCACCAACATCATGGCGACGAGCTTCGCCGCGTTCCGCTTCGCCCTCGTCGGGTTCACGTTGCCGTACATCTTCGTCTACCGGCCCGAGCTCCTCATGCTGACGCCGGCCGGCGAGACGGCGGGGCCCCTCGCGATGCTGGTCCCGGTGGCCATCGGCACCCTCGGGGTGCTGTGCTTCGCCTCTGGCATCACCGGCCAGCTCCGGACCGCCCTGACCCTGCCCCTGCGGCTCGCGATGTTCGCCGCCGCCGCCCTGCTCCTCGCCCCCGGCCCCACCGTCGCCTTGGCGGGCCTGCCGGTGCCGGTGCTCGACGCGGCCGGGGTGGTACTGTTCGGGGTGATCCTGGCGATGAACCGGGCGCGGTGAGGCGGGCTTCGCCACTACTGCCGGGCGTCGAACGTAGCCGTCACGTCGACGGCGAGGTCGTCCAGCAGCGGCGAGGTCGCCGATTGTCCGCGCGGGAAGACGCCGTGCTCGACGTAGCCGCCGTCCGTGAGCGCCAGTACCGTGATGGTGTCGTGCCGCGGGTCGACGATCCAGTACTCGGGAATACCGGCCTCGGCGTAGTCGGCCCGTTTGTCGATCAAGTCGCGGTCCGGGCCATCCGGGCTCACGACCTCCACCACCAGGTCCGCACCCAGCCAGAAGCGGTCCTGAAAGCGGGGATCCGAACCGTCACGCAGCACCAGGAGGTCGGGCTCGCGGAACTTGCCCTCGCGCACGCGAAGCCGCAACGCCGAGAACATGACGACGCCGCCGGCGGGCTCGACGTGCGCGTAGAACCGGCGATAGAGAAACGCGAGGATCGCCTGGTGCTTCGAGGTCGGCATCGGCAGCTCCTCGACGTAGCCGTCGGTGAACTCGATCAGGCGGCGGGTCCGGTCCGTGAGCCACAGGTACTCCTCGTCGCTCCAGTCGCCCTGGCGCGGCAGCGTGTCGCAGAGGATGGCGTCGAGTGCCTCCTGAGACGTCGCGACGGTGCTCGTCGATGCCACGAAGAGAGTATAGCCGTGCCGAGTCAGCCTGACGAAGCTCCAGCTTGACATGGAGCCTTGCCTGGCGGGCGCCTCGCTGCTCTCGGTGCAACGCGGGCACCCACCACGGGGCCAAGGCTGCCCTCACCCGGTCCGCGGGCAGGTCCTCACGCGCGTCCTTCCTCCCGCCGCGAGCCCGCGACCTTCACCGTGACGACGTCGAGGCCGTGGTACTTCCGGTGGCGCACCGACGACGCGTAGTGCCGCAGCAGCCGGAACGAGATCTCGGACTCGCTCTCCTCCGGGGTCACCGCGCGGTCCCGCAGATAGGTCAGCCGGTCCTCGATGTTCTGCTCCTCGAAGACGGCCAGGAACTCCATCTCCACGGCCTCGCGCTCGGGACGCGCCACGAGAATCATGCGCGGCGGCCGGCCGGCGGCCGGGTCCCCGCGGACCTGCAGCAGACAGGTCAGCGCCTCCTCGCCGGCGGCCCGCAACCGCTCGACGGACGCGGGGTCCCAGCGAATCCGGCCCGCGATCTCGCGCAGGAGGGCGTCGATCGCCGGCAGCGCCGAGGCGTCGAGCGCCGCCTCCAGCCGCCGGCGCCGCGGGCTCGTGAGCTCCTGGAAGGCGGTCATGAGAACCGTGGTCAGCACGCCGACGGTCATGCCGTTGCCGAGCGAAGCGCTCCACGTCTCGCCCAGCACGCCGCGAAAGACGCTCCCGTCGTCGAGGGCCACGCCGAGCGCGAGGGCCACGCCCACCACGAGGCCCTTCTGCGGATCGAGGCCGTCCTGCACGACGGTGCGGATGCCCTCCACGAAGAGCAGCCCCATGATGATCAGCAAGAAGGCGCCCATGACGGCGCCGGGAACCGCGAGCAGCACCGCCGTCAGCTTCGGCAGGAACGCCAGCGCGAACATGATGCCGCCGATGGCGTACCCCACGGAACGGGCCGCAACGCCGGTGAGATTGATGAGCGACACGCTCGACGGCAGGTAGGCGATGACGGGCGGCGTCGCGGCGATGCCGGAGAGCAGGATCCCGACGCCGCCGGCGTTGAGCGCGCCCTGCACGAGGCGGAAGTCGGTGGCGCGGGGGCGGCGCGACGAGGCCCGCTGAATGACCACGCCGTCGCTGCTCGTCTTGATGGCGGCGACGACGGCCACGATGACGAACACCGGCAGGAGCGCCCAGAACCGCACGTCCGGGGTCAGGTCGAGCCCCGGCCAGCCCGAGACCTCCGGAAGGTCGAACCAGGACGCCGCGGTCACGGCCCGCCCGTCGTACAACCCGAAGAACGCGGCGGCGGCGCAGCCCGCCACGATTCCGCTGAGCGGCGCCCACAGCCGCCAGACGCCCGTGGCGCGCAGCGCCATCGCGGTCGTGACGATCAACGTCACGCCGGCGACGATCAGGGGTCCGGCGGCCGGCGCGCCTTCGGGCGCATCGGCGATCCTGCCGACGGCGATCGGCATCACGGTGACCGCGATCAACATGAGCGCGGTGCCGGATACGATCGGCGTGACCAGCCGCCGCAGGAAAGGCAGCCACGCGGCCATGGCGAACTGGAACAACGACGAGACGACGATGAGGCTCGCCAGCGTCGGAAGCCCGCCCGCCGTCAGCGCGACGACCGAGACCGCGATGAAGTGGGGGCCGGCCCCGGTCATGAGGACATGGCCGGCGCCGCACCGGCCGACGTGGGCGGCCTGCAACGCGGTGGAGACGCCGGCGACGACCAGCGCCGCGAAGACCGCCCACGCGAGGTAGGACTGGTCCTCGCCGGCCGCCCGGACGACGATGGTCACCATCAGGACGGTGTTGGCGAGGACGAGAACGACGCCCTGCAGGGCGACGCCGAGCGCCACGAGGGGCGGGCACGGTTCGTCCGGCTCGTAACGAATGCGCCGATTGATGCGAGCTCCGCTCATGTCACCCGACCGGCGGCGGCGGAACGGGTTGAAGATGGAGACGTGCGCATGCGCTCGCGGTCGCCGTCAACCGACGCCCGTAGCGGAAGCACGCCCCCGGCCCGACCAGGCCCCGGGCGGCGAGAGCCCTCGCGGCATTCGACCGGCCGGGCCTCTCGAAACTCGCCGGTCTCGCGGCGATGCGGGTTCAGGCCGGACGGCTAGACCCCTTCCACGATGGCCCCGTCCCGCGTGCACACACCGGCCGTCAGGCGCATGGACTCCTGGTACTTCGGATCCGCGGCAAACGCCTTCGCCGTCGCGAAATCGGCGAACCGGATGACGACGTTGCGGCTTCGGCCTTCGCCGGCCAGTTGCTCGCATCGGCCCCCTCGGGCCAGGACCTCGCCGCCGAACCGCTCCACCGCCTCCGCGGCCTGCTGGATGTGCTTCTCGTAGACCTCGGAGTCGTGAACGTCGACCCGCATGATGAAGTACGCTGCCATCGGCAATCCTCCCGAATGCTCACCAAACCTGATGAAGACCATGGTCGGGGCCGGGCCCGACCGGACCTGCGGCTTCCGCTCCCGTGCCCCCGGAGGCCCCACGGGCCGATGACACGCGCACCGCTGCGTGCGTATGATACAGTCAGCCGCGGAGGAAAGCCGATGAAACGCCTTGTCGCAGGTTTCGTGATCGCCGTCGCCGTCGTACTTCTCGTCCCCGCCAGCTCACGCGTGACGCCCGCGCAGCAGTCGATGCCCTGGATGCGCGTCGACATCATCGAGGTCCTCCCCCGTGAGCTGGACCAGTTCATCGAAGTGCAGGGCAGGGACGTGAACGAGGCCATGCAGCGCGCGGGGGTGCCTTGGCGTTCGGCATGGAGAACGGCCGAGTTCGGGAACCTGTACGAGTGGATGTTCGTGACGCCGATGAACGACCTGGCCGAGCTCGACCGCGGCGGCCCGCTGGCCCTCGCCCTCGATCGGCGGGATCTGGATCGCATCGACGAACGCGTGCGACGCACCATCTCGGGCCACCGGAGCTACGCCTTGCGCTACCGGCCCGAGTTGAGCGTAGAGGCCGACAACGCAGGCAGCCTCTCGCTGGCCTGGATCACGACCCTCGAGGTGGCGCCGGGACGCCTCGCCGACTGGCAGGCCTTCATGCGGGAGCGACTGCCGCAGTTCCGCGGCAGCAACGTGGTCTTCGGCATGTACGAACGCTACCTGGGTTCCGGCGCGGCCGTGTGGCAGCTCGTCGAGAATCACTCGAGCTTCACCGAGCTCGAACGCCCCACCATCATGCAGCTCGCCCTGGGCTCACGGACCGGCGACACCGTGGCCGGCCTCGCCGGCGTCGTCCTCTCGGTCGAACGCACCGTGCTGCGGTACGACCCCCGGCTGAGCTACTCGGGGACGGGACCCCAAGGCGGCCGGTTCCGGTAGGCGATTCCCGGTCGCGACGCAAGGGGGGACGGGGCGGCCGGCTGACCGGCTCTGGTTGCCGGCACCCGGGTGTCCGCCCGGCCGGTGGCCGTGTCGCCGGCCCGGGCTGGTCGCTTCGTGTTCTTCGACCCAGCCAGCGCCGTCGCCAGGCGAACACGGGCGAAAGACGACACCGGTCGCGGCACGCCGCGCCCCCTGCTCACTGCAGGTACCACGGCAGCACGCGGAAGCCCCGGAACTCGAAGCGCTCATTTCCGCCATGGACGAGGGCCCCGCCGCGGTTGGGGTTGCCGGGAAGCGCGGTCCACCAGGCGAGGGTGTCGACGGCGTCGGCCGGCACCGTCCGCCCCGACTTCACCTCGACGGGGACGATCCGGCCACCGGCGTCGATCAGGATGTCGATCTCGCGGCCGGCCGCGTCGCGCCACCACGAAAGCGGGGGCTCGCGGCGGCGGGCGGCGAACGCCTTGACCAGCTCCGAGACGACGAACGACTCGAAGACGGCCCCCCGTAGCGGGTGGCGCTCCAGGGTCCGGGCGTCGGGAATGTCGAGGAGATAGCAGACGAGGCCGGTGTCGAGGAAGTGGAGGCGGCGCCGCTTGCGCAAGCGCTTGCGGTAGCTCGCGTGATGCGGCGGCAGCGTCGTCGCCAGGAAACCGATCTCGAGGGCCGCGAGCCAGCGCTTCGCGGTCTGCTGGGTCACGCCGGCGTCGGCGGCGAGGGCGCTGAAGTTCACCTCCTGCGCGGTCCGCGCCGCCGCGAGGCGGAGAAAGTTCTCGAAGCTGCGCGGATCCGACACCTGCAGCACCTCGCGGAGGTCGCGTTCGACGTAGGTGCGCACGTAGTCCGCCAGCCACGGCTGCGCCGCCAGGTTGCGGGCGTGGATGCGCGGATAGAACCCGTTCACGAGGGTTTGCCAGAGACCCTGCGGCGGCTGGCCACCCGACGTGACGGCCGGCTCCTGCGGGGCCAAACCGCCCGACGTGTCGGCCGGCTCCTGTGGCCGCGGGCCGCCCGACGTGACGGTCGACTCCTGCGGCGGCGGGCCGCCCGACGTGTCGGCCAGCTCCTGCGGCGGCGGGCCGCCCGACGTGTCGCGCCGGGGACCCGCGGCGCCGTCGAGATTGAAGGGATCCAGCGGTGACCGACCGTGGAGCTCCGCGAGCGACAAGGGATGCAGACGCAGGAGCGCGGTCCGCCCCGCCAGCGTCTGCGAGACCGACTCCATCAGCAGCAGGTTCTGCGAGCCGGTCAGGATGAAACGGCCCGGTTCGTCACGTTCGTCGACGAGCACCTGGATGTAGGACAGCAGCTCTGGCGCACGCTGGATCTCGTCGAGAATCAGGCCCCGGCCCTCGGCCTCGGCCAGCACCCCCCGCGGGTCGGCGAGCGCCCGCGACCGTTCGTCCGGCGCTTCGAGCGACAGGTAGCGGTGGGCGGGAAACGTCGCCCGCACGAGCGTCGTCTTGCCTGACTGGCGGGGTCCGGTGAGGGTGACGACCGGGTTCGACGCGGCGGCGGCCTGCAACGCGCCGGTCAGATGCCGCGACAGCACGTCTCATCCTGGCATGCCCATCCGGATACGTCAAATTCATGATCCGATCATCAAAAAGACACCCACCCCTTGGCACCGAAAGCCGCGAACGACATCGACAGCGTCGCAGAAGACTGCCGACATGTCGTCACGACTACACGATCCACGGGCTCGCTCGTTCGACAGCCTTGCAGGGGTGATTGCCGACGAGCCGTTGCTGCCAACGCGCATCGCCGCCGCTCGACCCGCCGTTCGCTCGTTCGCGGCGCGTGACGACCACGCGGGAAGAGCGAACCGGCCGGACGGCGCCAGCGGAGACGGACGACACCTGATAGGATCAACGCGACGCCACGACCCGCCGCCCCACCCTATGGCCCCCGCCGAAATCCCCTATAATCGCTCGCGGTTCTCGACCCGCCTGCTCGAGGACAGGCTCTACACGGCCGGCCACAGTTGGCTCGAGCGGGAGGACGAGGAGGTGTGGCGGGTCGGGTTCACGAAGTTCGCGGTGCGCATGCTGGGCGAGATCGTCGAGCTCGGGTTCGAGACCGAGCCGGGGGCGACGGTCGAGACCGGCCAGGTCATCGGCTGGCTGGAGGGCTTCAAGGCGGTGACCGACATGTACTCGCCGCTGGGGGGGCGGTTCGAGGGGTTCAACCCCGCCGTCGACGAGCAGGCGGCGCTGCTGTCGAACGACCCCTACCGGCGGGGCTGGCTCTTCCGGGTGCGCGGGCAGCCGAGCGACGACTGCCTGGACGTGCACGGCTACATCGCCCTGCTGGACACGACCATCGACAAGATGCTGGGACGACGGCATGAGCACGACTAGGGTGCGTCGCATCGCGCTCGCCATCCGGGCCTCCAGCCGGCTCGGCACTCGGGCCTCCAGGCCGGTGTCGGGCACCGGAAGTCTGCGCCTTGGAGCGGCGCGGGCTCCTGAAGCTGGCTGCGCGGTCAGCGGAGCCGCAGGCGACGCTCCCCGGGCTGGATGCGAGCATGGCTGAGCCCGCGCGCTACGTGATGATCGGCGGCTTTCTCGGCGCGGGGAAGACGACCGCGGTGGCGCGGCTCGCCCGGCACCTGACGGACCGGGGCCAGCGGGTGGGGTTGATCTGCAACGACCAGAGCAGCGGGCTCGTCGACACCACCCTGCTGCGGTCGCAGGGCTTCCCGGTCGAGGAGATCACCGGCGGCTGCTTCTGCTGCCGCTTCGACTCGCTGCTCGAGGCGGCAGAGGCCCTGACCCGCGACTCGCGGCCCGACCTCTTCCTCGCCGAGCCGGTGGGGAGCTGCACCGACCTCGTGGCCACCGTCTCCTATCCGCTGCGCCGCATCTACGGCGACCGGTTCACGGTGGCGCCCCTGAGCGTCATGGTCGACCCGGTGCGGGCGGCCCGCATGGTGGGCCTCGTTGACGGGCGGAGCTTCTCGGAGAAGGTGACCTACGTCTACCGCAAGCAACTGCAGGAAGCGGACGTCATCGTCGTCAACAAGTGCGACGCGCACCCCGCCGATCTGCTCGACCGGCTGTCGGCGGCCCTCGCGGCGGAGTTCCCGCGGGCGACGGTCCTCACGTGCTCGGCCCGGACCGGGGCCGGGGTCGACGCGTGGTTCGAGACGGTGCTCGCCGAGAATCCCGCGTCCCGGGCGCTGGAGATCGACTACGATATATACGCCGAGGGAGAGGCCCTGCTGGGCTGGCTGAACTGTACCGTGCAGCTCAGCGCGGAAAGGCCCTTCGACGGCAACCGGACGCTGGTCGATCTGGCCCGGCAGGTGCGCGAGCGGCTCGCGGCGGCCGGGGAGGAAATCGCTCATCTCAAGATGACGCTCGACGCGCGGGACGGGTCGGGCACGCTGTCGGTGGTGAGCCTCGTCGGCAGCGACCGCGAGCCCGATCTGCGCGAGTCGCTGCTCGACCGGGTCGACGCGGGCGAGTTGGTGGTGAACCTGCGGGCAGAGACCGACCCGGTGCGGCTCGAGGCGGTGCTGCGCGAGACCCTGGCCGCCCTCGACGGCGTCGAGGCGCGGGTCGAGCACCTTGAGCAGTTGCGGCCGGGACGGCCGGTTCCCACGCACAGGATGGCGTGACGGCGCGATGAAGATCCTGTACTGCAACTGCACGTACGCCAAGGTCGTGCCCGCCGACGTCAAGAAGGACGTGCTGCGCCGCCTCTGCGACTCGGGCCAGGCCTTCGACGCGGTGGCCGACCTCTGCGACATGTCGGCGCGCAAGGACGCGGCGTTGCGCAAGATCGCCGAGGGCGGCGACACGAAGATCGCGGCCTGCTATCCGCGGGCCGTGAAGTGGCTGTTCCACGCGGCGGGCACGCCGCTGCCGAGCGAGGGCGTCGACGTGCTGAACATGCGCGAGGACTCGGCCGAGGACATCGCGAAGGAACTGCTCGCATGAGCCGCACCGACCACGCCACGGGGGGGTTGCCCGCATGAGCCGCATCGAGGGACGTAACCTGCGGGTGGTGCTGTACGAGGGCCCGGGCAGCCAGGCCCTCGACGGCGAGGAGCGCTTCCAGGCCCTGTCGGCCCTGCTCGACAACGGCTTCGAGGTCACCCGCCCGATGGCCGGGCAGGACGTGGCCCCGGCCGACGGCGCCCCGATGCTGGTGCTGGGCCGGCTCGACGAGGCGCCGGCCGCGGACCCGGAGCAGGACGTGCACTTCCGCGACCTCGGCGAGGTCGACGCGCTGGAGGCGGCGCGCGAGGTGCGGGAGGCGGCCGGCGCACGCAAGCTCGAGGCGTGGAAGCCGTGGTTCCCGGTGATCGACTTCGACCGCTGCACCAACTGCATGCAGTGCCTGACGTTCTGCCTCTTCGACGTGTACGGGGTCGACGAGAAGAAGCAGATCACGGTGCAGAACCAGGACAACTGCAAGACCGACTGCCCCGCCTGCTCGCGCGTCTGCCCCGAGGTCGCGATCCTGTTCCCGAAGTACGGCAAGGGCCCCATCAACGGCGACGTCGTCCGCGAGCAGGACGTGCAGCGCGAGGCGATGAAGGTGGACATCTCCACGCTGCTGGGGGGCGACCTCTACGGCTCGCTCCGCACCCGCCAGCGCGAGGCCCGGAAGCGATTCTCGACCGAGCGCGACGAGTCGAAGGCGCTGCTCGAGCGCAAGCGCTGCCTCGGCAAGCTCAAGAAGGACCTGGACATCCCCGACGAGGTGCTGATGACCCTGCCCTCGGCCGAGGACATCGAGGAGCGGGCGGCCCGCGCCAAGGCGAAGATGGAGAAGCGGCTCGCGCGCTCGCAGACGGTGCAGGACGCCCGGCCGGCGCCGACCGAGCGGGACTGGGGCATCTGACCGCGGGCGGCGGGACGCGCGCGCGGGAGCCCGCGCCGTAGAACGGCGCCGGCTCGCGCAGGATGGCCGGGCGGACGGCGGCGCCGAGCGGCGTTGCCGGCCGCGGACCGGAACTGACGGAAACCGGAGCGAAACCACCATGTTGAGGGCGGCGGCAGGCCTCGGCTATCGCACGGTGCGCTCGACCGACGCGCGCGTTCTGCGGAAGTTCGCCTGGAACTTCGGCTACAAGGGCGTCCGCTCGGTGCAGAAGTTCAAGAAGCGCCTGAAGGCCGGGGTGTCGTTCCCCCCGTTCCTCTACATCTCCATCACCAACGCCTGCAACCTGCGCTGCCAGGGGTGCTGGGTCGACGTCGACAAGCCGCAGCACCTCATCAGCTACGACGATCTCAACCGGCTCATCGACAGCGCCAAGGCGCACGGCAACAGCTTCTTCGGCATCCTCGGCGGCGAGCCGTTCATGCACCCCGACCTCCTCCGGGTCCTCGAGGCGCACCCCGACTGCTACTTCCAGATCTTCACCAACGGTCACCCCATCACCGACGCCACGGCCGAGCGGCTGCGGAAGGCGGGCAACGCGACCCCGCTCATCAGCGTCGAGGGCACCGAGTCGATCAGCGACGAGCGGCGCGGCCGCGAGGGCGTGCTGAACCGCACCCTGGAGGGCATCCGGGCCAGCGTGCGCCACGGGCTGCTCACCGGCGTCGCCACCAGCGTCTGCCAGACCAACATCGACGACCTCGTGCGCGAGGCGTGGATCGACGAGCTGATCGGCATGGGCGTGCACTACTGCTGGTTCCACACCTACCGGGTGGTGGGACCGGTGCCCAACCCCCAGCTCGCCCTCACTCCCGAGCAGGTGCTGTCGGTGCGGCGCTTCGTGATGGACATGCGCAACCGCAAGCCCATCGGCCTCATCGACGCCTACTGGGACGACAAGGGGCAGGCGCTGTGCCCGGCCGCCACCGGCATCAGCCACCACATCGGCCCGT
The DNA here is from genome assembly GCA_965261285.1 of Vicinamibacterales bacterium. Lineage (GTDB taxonomy): Bacteria > Acidobacteriota > Vicinamibacteria > Vicinamibacterales > UBA8438 > JAJEEA01. The sequence goes on from OZ253457.1 coordinate 4,027,823, forward strand.
TCGGCGACGTCGAGCCCTGCCCCATCATCCAGTTCGCGAACGAGAAGATCCAGGACAACGACGGCGACATCTACAAGACGATGACGGAGTCGCCGCTGCTCGCGGACTTCCGGCGGACCGCGGCCGACGCGACGCGGGGCTGCATCGTGCTCGAGCGCCCCGACCTCCTGCGGGAGATCGTCGAGCGCCACGGGGCCGACGACACGACGATACGCCGGACCGCGGGCCCCGAGCTCGAGGCCCTGCGGTCGCGGCCGAGCCAGCACAACCCCGGGAACGAGATTCCCGAGGAGAACTGGGTGTACCGCTTCGCCAAGAAGCACTGGTTCTTCGGATTCGGTGCTTATACATAGAGGATCAGCGAGATCCATGGCCATCGACACTTCCAGCTACGCCGAGCCCCAGGTCATCCCCCTGCTGCAGCTCCCGGTGCAGGTGCCCCGGCAGACCTACCGGCAGGCGCAGTCGAACATCCCGGACGACAAGGCGGTGCGGATCCGCCTGAAGCAGATCACCGAGGAGCGCGTCAGGCGGACGGGAGCGGTTCCCCCCCTCACGCTCGACGAGCTGACCGAGCACACCGCGGCGGTGCTCGCCGAGGCGGGGCTCGACCCGATCTACGGCGACTACACCTCGATTCTCGTCAGCAACGCCGCCTGGCGCGACTCGCTGGCCCGGATTCCCTACGAGCGCCGGCTCCTCCTCATTCCGAAGTGCCTGCGGGTCGAGGAGAAGTGCCCCGCCCCGTTCGACGAGTTCGGCCTGCTCTGCAAGGAGTGCGGGCTGTGCTCCATCCAGGACCTGACGGTCGAGGCCGAGCGGCTCGGCTACGCGGTGCTCGTGGCCGAGGGGTCGGCCATCGTCCGGTCGATGATCGAGACCGGCAAGATCGAGGCGATCGTCGGCGTGAGCTGCATCAACGTGCTCGAGAAGTGCTTCCCCCACATGGAGGCGGCGGCCATCCCCGGCGTGGCCATCCCCCTGCTGCAGGACGACTGCGTCAACACCACCGTGGACCTCGACTGGGTCTGGGACCTGATTCACCTGACGAGCGACGACAAGACCTACCGCCTCGACCTCGACGCGCTGAAGACGAGGGTGCGGGGCTGGTTCGCCGCCGGCGAGCTCGACGCGATCATGGGCCCGGTGGACGCCGACGACGCCACCGCCCGCATCGCCCGCGACTATCTCGAGAAGGGCGGCAAGCGCTGGCGGCCGTACCTCGCGGCGTGCGCGTACATGGCCCTCGAGACCGACCGCGGCGACACGGAGCCCGAGCTGACGGCGGCGGTGCGGAAGGCGGCCGTCGCCATCGAGTGCTTCCACAAGGCCTCGCTCATCCACGACGACATCGAGGACGGCGACGAGCGCCGCTACGACAGCCCCGCCCTGCACGCCGAGGTCGGCGTGCCGGTGGCCCTCAACGCGGGCGACTTCCTCGTGGGCGAAGGCTACCGGCTGCTCGCCGAGGCGGGCCACCCCGAGGCCGTAGCCATCGCGGCCGAAGGGCACGTGACCCTGAGCCGCGGCCAGGGCCGCGAGCTGCTGTGGGCGCGCGACCCGCAGCCGCTGGCGTCGCTGCAGGTGCTCGACATCTTCCGCGAGAAGACGGCGGCGGCGTTCGAGGTGGCGTTGCGCATCGGGGCCGTCCTCGGCGGGGCCGACGCGGCGACGCACGACGTGCTCCGCAAGTACAGCGAGTCGCTCGGCATCGCCTACCAGATCAAGGACGACATCGACGACTTCAGGGGCGAGGCCGACTCGAACGACCTCGAGCAGGTTCGCCTGTCGCTCATCCTGACCATCGCCCACAAGCGCGCCGAGGGCGCCGACCGCGATCGCGTGGCGGCGGCCATCCGCTCGGGCGCGGCCGACGGGTCGGACGAGCTGCGCGACATCGCCGAGCGGTTCGGCGTGCTCGACAAGGCCGAGGACCTGCTGGCCGCCTACCGGGAGGACGCGGTGCGCTCCCTACGGTTCCTGGCGAGCCCGACCCTCAAGGGACTGATGCGCCGCATCGTCGGCAAGATCTTCGGCGAGACGTTGATCGAGGGCTACTGCAGTGAGTTTGAGACTCGAAATGCTGCAAGTCGCGCGGCTGGCGCCGAAGCTGCTGCAGGAAGCCTCTGATCCGGTCGCCCGGTTCCTCCACTCCCGGTTCAACGACGACGGCGGCGCCGCCGACCGCTCGGGGCAGAGCGACCTCTACTACACCGTCTTCGCGCTCGAGGGCCTCATCGCGCTGCAGCACGAACCGCCGGCGGCGGTCGCCGGCTTCCTCGAGTCGTTCGAGGACGGGGAGGATCTCGACCTCGTGCACCTGTGCTGCCTCGCCCGGTGCTGGGCCGCGGTCAAGCAACCGGGCCCCGACCTCGCCCCCCGCATCCGCGCGCAATGGGACCGCGGCAGCGTGTACCACAGCTTCCTGGCGTGGGGCGCCCTGGAGGACCTGGGGCTGCGGCCCGAGCCGTTCCCCATGCCGGGGCCGGGAGACGCGGGGGTCCGGACCACGCCGACGACGGCGGCGGCGGTGACCCTGCTCCGCCGGATGGGCGTCCCGGCGCCCCCGGGGGCGACCCGGTGGCTGCTGGCGCGGGCCCACCCCGAGGGCGGGTTCCTGGCCACCGAGGCGGCGCCCATGCCCGACCTGCTGTCCACCGCCACCGCCCTGCACGCCCTCGCGGGCGAGCACGTCCCGTTCGCGCACCTCAAGGACAAGACCCTCGACTTCCTCGACACGCTGTGGACCGGCCGGGCGTTCTGCGGCACCTGGGCCGACGACGAACCCGACGCCGAGTACACCTGGTACGCGCTCCTCGCCATGGGCCACCTCAGCCTTGCCTGAGCCGTGGACCGGCGGGCGCTCCGCGGCGCCTGGGCCGACGATGAACCCGACGCCGACTGCACCTGGTACGCGTTCCTCCTCATGGGCCACCGCGGCCTTGCGCGAATCGAGGACCCGGCGGGACGTTCTGCGGCGCCTGGACCGACGATGAACCCGACGCCCAACACACGTGGTACGCGTTCCTCCCCATGGGCCGCCTCGGCCTTGCACGAGCCGTGGATCCGGCGGGGCGTTCTGCGGCGCCTGAAACGACGATGAACCCGACGCCGAGCACACCTGGTACCCGTTCCTCCCCGTGGTCCGCCTCGGCCCTGCGTGAGCGGCTGCTCGCCGCGCGCACGCCGGCCGGCCACTGGGAGGGCGAGCTGTCGTCGAGCCCCCTCTCGACCGCCACCGCGGTCACCGCCCTGACCCTCGCGGGCGGGCACGAGGACCTCGTGCGGCGCGGGCTCCGCTGGCTGGCCGCCCACCAGAACCCGGACGGCGGCTTCGGCGACGCCGACGGCTGCCCCAGCAACATCAGCACCACGACGCTGGCGTGGGCCACCCTCGGCCAGCACCGCGCGGTGGGGCGGGAGCGCGCCGAAGCGTGGCTCACGCGGCGCGTCGGCCCCCTGACCGCCGAGTCGCTGGCCGCCGCCATCACCCACGTGTACGGCGACGACCGCACCTTCGCGGTCCCCATCCTCACCCACTGCGCGCTGGCCGGGCGCTTCGGCTGGGAGCACGTCCCGGTGCTGCCGTTCGAGCTGGCGGCCCTGCCCCACGCCTGGTTCAAGTGGATCGGCCTGCCGGTGGTGAGCTACGCCCTGCCCGCCCTGATCGCCATCGGGCAGGCGCAGCACCACCACCACCCGACTGCGAGCCGGACCGGCCGCGCGGTGCGCGACGCGGTCCGCGTGCGCACCCTGCGCGTTCTCGAGTCGATCCAGCCCGCGTCGGGCGGGTTCCTCGAGGCCGCCCCCCTGACGAGCTTCGTCACCATGGCCCTCGCCGGGAGCGGGCTCGCCGGCCACCCCGTGGCCCGGCAGGGCGTCGCCTTCCTCGTCGACTCGGTCCGCCCCGACGGAAGCTGGCCCATCGACACCAACCTCGCCACCTGGCTGACCACGCTGTCGATCAACGCCCTCGGGGGGGCCGCGTTCACCCCGGAGGAACGGCGCTACCTGCGGCGCTGGCTGCTCGACCAGCAGTACCGCGTCGTCCATCCCTACACCCGGTCGGCGCCGGGCGGCTGGGCCTGGACCGACCTGTCGGGCGGCGTGCCCGACGGCGACGACACCCCCGGCGCCCTCCTCGCGCTGGCCGAGCTGGCAGCGGCGGACGATGGCGCGCGTCGCGCCGGGACCGGCGGAAACGTCGGCGGAGAAACGGCGCCGGCGTCGCAGGGCGCGACCGCGGCCTCCGCGGAACCTGGAAGACCCGGGACCGAGCGCAGGGCGACGAGCAGCACTGCCCACGCGGTCCACGGCGCGGGTCGAATGCGGCGGCACTCCCGCCCCGGGCTCCCGGCCCATGATGCCGAGCTCCTGGCGGCGGCCACGGCCGGGGTCGGCTGGCTGATCGACCTGCAGAACGACGACGGCGGCGTCCCGACGTTCTGCCGGGGCTGGGGCCGGCTGCCGTTCGACCGGAGCAGCCCCGACCTCACCGCCCACGCCCTGCGCGCGTGGCACGCATGGCGCGCGGTGGACCCGCGGGTCGACCGGGCGATGGAACGGGCGGTCGCGTACCTGGTGCGCCACCAGCGCCCCGACGGGTCGTGGATTCCCCTGTGGTTCGGCAACCCGTGGACCCCGGACCAGACGAATCCCGTCTACGGCACGGCGCGGGTCCTGGAGTGCCGGGACCTCCTGCCGGCGGAGGCGCGACTGCGAGGCGAGGCTTTCCTCCGGTCGAAGCAGCACGAGGACGGGAGCTTCGGCACCATCGAGGAAACCGCTCTCGCCGTCGCCGCCACCGGCGACCCCCGCGGCCGGCAGTGGCTGCTCACCCGGGACGCGGTCGGGCCGGCCCCCATCGGGCTCTACTTCGCCAAGCTGTGGTACTTCGAGAAGCTCTACCCGCTGATCTTCACGGTGGCGGCGCTGGCCGCAGGCGAGCGCGGTTGATGGATGCACCCAACCCGGCACGCACCAGACTCATCCCACGTCCTGGGGCCATGGAGAGACGTTCACTCATCGGATGCACCGTTCAGCCCCCGGAGCCACCGAGATGTCGTCAAGGAAACCGTCCCCGACGATCCTGCAATCGTCGGAGACACGCTCCAGGTATAATCTGCTGACTCGCAGCAGCTTATGCCCCTCGACCCCCTGCTGGTCGGTGACGAGCAGCAGCTGAGGAGCCAAACGGGTGCGATCGACGACGGTACTCGGTTCAGGAGCCGAACGTTCCGGCCGCGGGAGGAGCTGCGGCGACTGAAAGCGGAGACGAGACCATGAGCATGGCTCAGTACTTCCTGCGATGCCTCGGGCTGGCCGGCGCCCTCGCGGCGCTTCCGTGCCCGGCGCTGGCGCAGCCGGCCGACGAGGCGGGCCCGCCCCGTACGCCCTGGGGCGTGCCGGATCTCCAGGGGACCTGGTCGCTTCCCACGATGACGCCCCTCGAGCGACCGGCCGAACTCGAGGACAGACTTCGTCTCACGGAAGAAGAAGAGGCGGAGTTTCTCGCCACGCGGCGGCGCGGCATCCGCCAGGGGCTCGCTCGGTCCCTGAACGCCGACTTCGAGCTGGGCGGTGGCGGGGTCGACCAGTCCATCTACGACCATCCGCTGCTGGACGGGCGCACGTCGCTCGTCGTCTCACCCGAGAACGGGCGGATTCCACGCACCGAGGAAGGCCGCTACCGGGTGGGCATGCCAGGTCGGCGCATGAGCGGCATCCCGGAGGGCCCCGAGGACCGGGCACTGGACGAACGCTGCCTGGTGGGCGGGATGCTGCCGCTCCGAGGGAGTGCGTTCCCGGCCCGGATCTTCCAGACCCCGGATCATGTGGTCATCCACTACGAGTTCGTCAACGCCACGATCACGGTCCCGCTGGACGACCGGCCGCAGGTGTCCAGCGCCATCCAGCAGTGGACCGGGACCTCGCGCGGCTCGTGGGACGGCGACACCCTGGTGATCGAATCGACGAACTTCGACCCGCGCTGGACCTTTGCGGGGTCCGGGGCGGGCATGCGTCTGGTGCAGCGTCTGACGCGGATCGACCAGGCCACGATGCATCAGGAGTACACCGTCTACGACCCGGCCTCGTTCACGGAGCCGTGGTCGGCGGAGTACCCTCTGACCAACACCGAGGAGCCGATCTACGAGTTTGCCTGTCACGAAGGCAATCGGAGCATGACGCTGCTGTTGAACGGCGCGCGGGCCACCGAGCAGATGGCCCGGTTCGTCGGCGCGTTCGGTCTCTCGTCGTTCGAGCGGGTCGGTGGGGCGGCCGCGGACGGTTCGGCGTTCACCGACGGGATGCTGTCGTATGACGCCAGCGGCCGGGTGTCGGTCCAGCTTTCAGGCCGTGAGAGCTATCTGGCCTACTATGGCCGATATGACGTGAACGTCACTCGGAAAGTCGTCGAGCATGAGGTCGAGGGCGGGTCTCGACCGGATGTGCGGGGCGGGACGCTGAGCTACTCGTACGACCTCGCGGACGACGGCGACACGCTGGTGCTGTCGCTGATGGGTGACGACGGAGTCGAGAGCCGCGCCACCTGGCAGCGTCATCGCTAGTCCCTCCGGACTGGGTTCGTCGCGGTTCGAGGCCGGCGAGACGTGCGACTTGACACGGGCCGCGAACGGCGCCTGCTACATCCGCAACGGATATAGTTGATGCTCAGAAGAAGGCCCCCCGGAGCTCCCCGGGCCTGACACCACCGGTCTTTCATATCTTGCTCGCGCTTGCCGATGGTGAGCGTCATGGCTACGCCAACTACCCTCGGTTTGGGTGCGGCTCTTTTGCGTCGGCGGTCCAGAGAGGACCGATGGGGTTCTGCGACCGCATGGCAAGAGCTACTTGACCCGTCGAAGGCGGGTGAAGGTCCATCCGCCCTCGACCGGTGGTGGCGCCCAACAGATTCCGCGCCCGGGTCGCGTCGTCCCAGCCGTCCCGCGCCGCCATGCGCCACGCCGGACTGGAGAACTGCAGGCAGCCGACCACCGCCCGCCGAGGCCTCGACGCGAACACCAGATAGCGCAGGTGGGCGCCGAAGGGAACCGTGTGCCCCAGGTAGTGGTAGCGGCCCACCAGCTCCCGGAACAGCAGGCGCTCGGCCGGCTCACGCACCAACTCGACCTGAAGCGGCTCGGTGTCGCGCACGCGGCCCACGAGCGGGCAACCCGGCTCTCCCGCCGCCGTCCGGGGCACACGGGTGACCGAACCCCGTGCGCGGCCAAGGCGCTTGTCCGGCAGCGCCAGCGCACCCTCCGCGTCGAGCCGCTCCAGGAACTCGCGGCACTCCCGGGCCTTCAGCCGCCCGTTCGGGCGCCGCCACCGCAACAGCACACCGTGCGCGCCAGCTCCATCCGGCTCAAGCCCGAACAGTCCTGCACGACCTCGCGGATCAGCGTCATCTCCCGCGCGCTGAAGGTGCGTCCAGTGAACCTCGTCGTCGCCGTGGCCATCGCCGCGGGGTCTCCCTTCCCGACGACGCCGTACCAAAACGCCGTGGGAATGTCCAGGGGGGGCGCACCGGAAGCGAAGACCGGAGCGTGCCGGCGTCGTGATCAGGCCGGGCAGGGGCTCGAAAGTAGCGGGTGGGACGCCGGCCGGAAGCTGTCCCCGGCCAAAGCGCACCGGTGAGGGGGCGCCCGTTGGCATAACTCCTTATGAATGAGCCAGATAGCACTCTACGCAAAAGAGCCGCATCCTTTTCAGTTGCCATTTCCAGGCTGGCCCGGTTCGGGGGATAATAGAACCATGACGAAACGGATTTCCCGCCGCGAGGCGATCACCGCCGGACTCGCCGGCGCCGCCGCGTTCAGCGCCTACGGGAACGACGCCGGCGAAACCGGGACACCCGAGGCCACACCGGCCACGAGCCCGCCGCAAACCGGAAGCGGCGTCCGGGCCGCCGTGATCGGGGCCGGCGCCTTCGGCGGCTGGACGGCGCTCTGGCTCCGCCGCGCGGGCGCCGAGGTGACGCTTGTGGACGCTTGGGGGGCGGGCAACGCCCGCGCGAGTTCGGGGGGCGAGAGCCGGCTGATCCGGGCCTCCTACGGGACGCGGCGGATCTACAGCGCGATGGTGGCCCGGGCGGCCGAGATCTGGAAGGAGTACGAGGCGCGCTGGGACGACCGGTTGCTCTTTCCCATCGGCATGCTGCGGATGAGGAGCGGGGAGAACGAGTACACGAAGGCCGCGGTGCCGATCCTCCGGGAACTCGGCCTCCCGGTCGAGGAACTCGACGGCGACGAGCTGGCGCGCCGCTTCCCCCAGATCAACCCGGAGGGCCTCTCCTACGGCGTGTTCGAAAGGGACGCCGGCTACCTGCTCGCCCGGCGCGGCTGCGAACGGGTGCTCCGGGAGTTCCAGGAGGCAGGCGGCAGTTTCCGGCGGGCGGAGGCGGCGCCGGGCGCGATGGACGGAGGCCGCATGCGGGAGATCCGCCTTTCGGACGGCGGCGCGCTGGAAGCCGACCTCTTCGTCTTCGCCTGCGGGCCCTGGCTCGCGAAGCTCTTCCCGGAGTTCGACCCGCCGCTCGTCCGCTCCACCCGGCAGGAGGTCTTCTATTTCGGCCCCCCGGCGGGCCGCGCCGACCTGACCGAGGCGGAGTTCCCGACCTGGATCGAGGGCCCGTTCTACGGCGTACCGGCGACCCGCTTCCGGGGCTTCAAGATCGCGGACGACCGGCGCGGCGCCGACTTCGACCCCACCGACGGTGACCGGGCGCCCTCACCGAAGGGCATCCGCGAGGCGCGGGAGTACATGGAGCACCGCTTCCCGGGGCTCAAGGGAGCGCCGCTGATCGAGGCGCGCGTCTGCCAGTACGAGCAGAGCGCCGACGGGAACCTCATCGTGGACACCCATCCGGAAGCGGAGAACGTCTGGATCGCGGGCGGCGGGTCCGGCCACGGCTACAAGCTGGGCGCCTCGCTCGGGGAGATGCTGGCGGAGCAGGCGCTCGGCGAGCGCGAGAAGGAACCCTTCTTCGGGCTGGCGCGGCTCGTGGGCTGATCGACAGCGGTCCTGGCCCGGACTTCTCATACCGCCGGGGTCGGATCTGGGCGGTATCGGAGGAGCGGGGAAGCGGCAGAGGCGGTCGGAAGGGGTTGGTGCGGGCCCGGAGATAGCCTTTGGCGAGGATGCGACGTGGGCTGGGCGTTCGGGGAGGCGTATGCGACGGTATTGAGGGTGGTGTGAACGCACGAGTGCTGTTTCTCGGGGGATCGGCCGGGGTGCGGGGCGTCAGGTGGGGCGGAGGCGGTCCCAGGCGAGGCGGAAGAGGTCCTGGTCGGGACAGGCGGAGGACATGCAGAGATAGACGCGTCGCACGGAGATGCGGACCAGGGCCCCGATCGCCGAGCGCCACAATTTGATCGTCACCGAGGCGTGCGGCATCGGGAAGAGCTCCTCGCCTGCGCTTTCGTCGAACGAGCGTGTCGCCGTGGATTCACCGCCCGCTATGTCCGGATGCCGCGCCTGCTGCGCGAGCTCGCCGTCGGTCGCGGCGACGGCTCCTACACTCGGCTCCTCGCCCGCCTCGCCAAGCTCGACCTGCTCGCCATCGACGACTGGATGCTCGCGCCCCTGCGCGACGCCGAACGCCGCGACCTCACCGAGGTCATCGAGGACCGTGCCGAACGCGCTTCGACCCTGATCGCCAGCCAGTTTCTCGTCACCGACTGGCACGCCGTCATCGGCGACCCCAACCAGGCCGACGCGATCTGCGACCGACTGCTCCACGACGCGCACCGCATCGAGCTCAAGGGCCACTCGATGCGACGGACGCACGACGCGCCGAAGACCCGCAACCGGAAGAAGACACGACCCCGCCAGGCCGGCCCGTGGATCGCACCGGTGCCATGGAAAACGCGCTCGAGACGCTCGCGGCTGACCGCGCCATCGTGCAGGCGCGTTTTCCACAGCCCCTTGGACGGCGAAGAGCGCCGCCCATACGCTCCACAGGCAAGATCGCGTCTGGTTACTCTAGAAGAACGACGTACGGCACCGATGGGAGGAAACTGACCGACGACGCTGCTGCGCTCCGACGAGCCGATCCACTTCACCGAAAATCGCCGATCCACATCCCCGGAATCGGTGATCTACTTCACCGAAATACGCATCGGCGCGCCGGCCGGCTGTGCTTGCTCGACGGTCGCGGTGATCCTCCTCCTCGTCACTGTTCGCCGGACATCCCCCTGAATGTCAGCTTCTGCATGCCCGCGCCCGTCGCCGCGAGGTAGAGATTGCCCTGCGAATCGGTCGCGCTGTGGTGGCCGGCGCCCAGGATGCCCTCGGGGCGGACGGTTCCGAGTATCTCGAGCGTCGCGCGGTCGACGACGACGATGCCGTCGTCGCCGCCGACGTAGAGGAACTGCTGCTCGGGGTCCGGGGACAGGGCCAGGTTGCGCGCGAAGGGTGCGTCGGGCGTGATCACCTGGCTCACGAACGCGCCCCCGAGCGTGAACACCTGCACGCGGCGGTGCTCGCGGTCGGCCGCGTACACCAGGCCGTCGTTCGACACCCGGATGGCGTGGAGGACGTTGAAGTACGAGGGGCCCGGATCGGAGAAGCTGGTCGGGTTCTGCACCTGGCACTGGTCGTCATCGACCGGCGTGTCGCCGAAGGCTCCCCACCTGCGCTTGAAGCGGCCGGTCCCGGCGTCGAACACGGCGACGCGGCGGTTGCCGTAGCCGTCGGCCACGAACAGCTCGTTGGTCGGGGGATGGACCTGCTGGTCGGCCGGCCGGTGGACGTTCATCATGTCGGCGTTGCCCCGGCTGCCGTCGGTGCGGCCGATCTGCATGACGAACGCGCCGTCCCGGGTGAACTTCAGCAACTGGTCGTCGTTGACCGGATCGACCCTGGCCACGCCGTTGGTCGGGCAGTTGTTGCCGCCCAGCCAGACGAAGCCCTCGTGGTCGATGTGGAGACCGTGCTCCCGCTGCGGCCACTCGTACCCGTCGCCCGGACCGCCCCAGGCCCGGATGAAGTTGCCTTCCGCATCGAAGACGACGACCGGCGGCGCCGCCATCGCGTCCTCCTCGGCCGGAAGCGTCAGCGGGCGGTGCAGGACCCAGACGTTGTCCTCCGCGTCGACGGCGATGCTGGACGGCGCGCCCAGGCTCATCCCGGCCGGCACCGCGGGCCACGCCGGATCGACCTCGAAGACCGGCAGGCCGCGACCCTGCGCGGTGGCCGATTCGGCGGACGGCCCCGAACCGGACAACCATGCCGGCCCCGCCGTGGCGCCCGCTGCCGCGACCAGGGCCACGAGAACCGCACGGGACAGTCTCTTGCTCGGCATATCGACCTCCCTCCCCCTCGCAACACGAGGGCGACGACCATGGCAGTGCCAGCCCGACGGGGCGGATGCGACTGGAACACGGCTATCGGGTCCATCGCCGACCCGGCGACGTTCGGCGCCGCCTGGGCCACGCGGTGAAGAGGAGCTCCCAGCGGCCCACGCGTGAACCGCAGCTCGTTGTCATCATGCCCTCCCGGTATCTCCGCATGGTCCCGACACATGATAGTGCCGAACCCCTGCTCCGGCGGCACTCCCGACTCACCGACACCGGATACACTGAACGTGATGACCGGCACGGACCGTACGCCACCGTCAGGCGGACGCTGTCGTTCGGGGGTTTCGACGAATACGAGAGTCGGCTCCGGCAGAACCCCACCGGCTCGAACCGCGCGACCTCACCCTCGCGGAACCGCGGAACTCCCGACATTCCGATGATCTACCTGGACCACAACGCGACGACGCCCCTCGACCCGCGGGTCCTCGACGCGATGCTGCCGTTCCTCACCGATCGCTTCGGCAACGCGGCGAGCCGGCATCACGCCCTGGGCTGCGACGCGGCGACCGCCGTCGAGACCGCACGCGAGCAGGTGGCGGCGGTCATCGGCGCCGATCCGCGGGAGATCGTGTGGACGAGCGGCGCGACCGAGTCGGACAACCTGGCCCTGCAGGGGGTGGCGCACGCGCCGGCCTACGCAAAAAAGCGGCACGTCGTGACGGTGACGACCGAGCACCGCGCCGTCCTCGATGCCTGCGAGCACCTCGAGGGTGAGGGGATCGACGTCACCTACCTGCGCGTCGACGGCGACGGACGGCTGGATCTCGACCGGCTCGCGGCCGCGATCACTGAGAGCACCGTGCTCGTCTCGGTCATGCACGCCAACAACGAGACCGGCGTCCTGCATCCCATCGCCCGCATCGGCGCCCTGTGCCGCGAGCGCGGGGTCCTGTTCCACACCGACGCCACCCAGTCCTGGGGCAAGGAGCGGATCGACGTGAACGCCATGCACGTCGACCTGCTGAGCGCCAGCGCCCACAAGATCCACGGGCCGAAGGGCGTCGGCATGCTCTTCGTCCGCCGCCGCGGCCCCCGCGTGCGCTGCGAGCCGATGGTGCATGGCGGCGGCCACGAGCGCGGCCTGCGGTCGGGCACCCTCAACGTCCCCGGCATCGTGGGCATGGGGGCTGCGGCCGCGCTGGGCGCCGAAGACAACGCCGTACGCGCCCTGCGCGACCGCCTGGAGACCGGCCTGCAGTCCCGGGTGGACGGCGTCGAGGTCAACGGCCACCGCATCGAGCGCCTCGCGAACACCACGAACCTCAGCTTCGCCGGGGTGGACGGGGCGAAGCTGATGATGGGAATGCCCGGGCTGGCAGTGTCGTCGAGCTCCGCCTGCACCAGCGCCGCCCTCCAGCCCAGCTACGTCCTCGGGGCGATGGGCTGCGAGGACGCCCGCATCCGCGGCAGCGTGCGCTTCTCGCTCGGCCGGTTCAACACTGCCGACGAGATCGAGACCGCCATCGAGACCGTCGCCGCCGCGGTGGCGGCGCTGCGGTGCGGATAGCTGTCCGCGCGTGCCCGGGACCACGGACCGCGGCGTTGCGGCGTGACAACTGTCCGCGCGTGCGCCGAGACCGGGACCGCGAGCGGGACCGCGGCGTTGCGGCGTGGATCGACTGCCGCTCCGTGATAGGCTGGCCGGCAGGCTGCGAGCCGGGACGGACCCGGAGCACGGGGGTTGAGAACCCTGACGGGAGCCTGGATCCGCTTGAGGGCCGCCTCCCGCGCGCCGCCCTCCGCCGCCCGATCGAGACCGCCGCCCGAACCAGATGAAGGAGCACGGCATGACCGCCAGACGGCTGCTCGGCGTGGTCGGACTCGCAGGCGTGCTGTGCCTGCCCCTTCCCGCCGGGGCGCAGGAGACGACCCGGGGCTTCGCCCCCGCGACGCTCCCTGGCACGATCCCGATCTTCCCGCTGCCGGACGTCATGCTGTTTCCCGGCGCCACCCGCCCCCTGCACATCTTCGAGGCGCGCTACCGCGAGATGATCGCGGACGCCCTGGAGGGTGACCGCCTGATCGGGATGGTGATGCTGCAGCCCGGTTACGAAGCCGACTACGAGGGACGCCCGCCCGTCCATCCGATAGGCTGCGTCGGGGTCATCGCCGAGGCCACCGAGCTCCCCGACGGCCGCTACAACATCCTGCTCGGCGGCCTGACCAAGTTCCGGATCCTCCGCGAGGACGACAGCCGCGCCTACCGGCTCGCCGACATCGAGCCGATCAGCGATGCCATCAGCACCGCCGACCGCAACCGCCTGCGCGACGTGCGGGAGGACCTCGCGGCCCTGATTCCCCTCGGCATCCCCGGGCTGCAGGTGCCCGACGGCCTCGACGACGAGGACCTCGTCAACGGCATCTCGCAGCTCATCGACATCGCCCCCGCCGACCGGCTGGGGCTGCTCGAGCAGCCGGGGCCGCTGGCGCGGGCGGAAGCGCTCATCGACCTCATCTACATCCGGTCCGCCCTCCGGCAGTGAACGCCGACGACCGTGAGTCCGCTCGTCCACGGTCGCGCGTCGTTCGCGAGCCTGCCCCGGTGCGTCCGGACGGCGGCGCCCGCGCCGCTCCCCGCCCGGCCCTGCGACCACGCCGGCGACCATCCGTGAAGCTGCTCGTCTACCTGTGGGCGCCGTTCGCGAACCTGCTCTGGTACGCCCACACGGTGGTCATGGCGAGCCTGTCGTTCCTCATCTGGCCCTTCGACCGCACCGGCGACCGGCAGTTCTGGTGCGCGCGGTGGTGGTGCCGGCTCGTGGCGTGGTCCATCTTCGCCCGCATCCGGGTGCACGGCGCCGAGCGGGTGCGGCGGGACCGGAGCTACGTGTACGTGGCGAACCACGCGAGCCTCATCGACACCCCGGCGCTGTTCGCGTACCTGCCGCACCCGTTCCGCATCGTGGCCAAGCGCAGCCTCTTCCACGTCCCGTTCATGGGCTGGCACCTCTGGACGGCCGGCCACTTCCCCATCGACCGCGGCGATGCGCGCAAGACCGCGCGCAGCCTGCGGCGGGTCATCGACGGGGTGCGGAACGGCCGGTCGCTGGCCGGGTTCCCCGAGGGCACGCGGACCCGCGACGGCCGTCTCCAGGCGTTCCAGCCGGGCCTCTTCCGCATCGCCCTCAAGGCCGGCGTGCCCGTCGTCCCCGTCGCCATCCTGGGCACGTTCGCCCTCCTGCCCCGGACCACCCTGGCCCCGCGGCCCGGCCCGGTCGACGTGATCGTCGGAGAGCCGATCGCCACCACCGACTACGGCGAACGGGAGGTGGACCGCCTGATCGACCGCACCCGGGCGGTGATACAGCAGACGCTCGAAGCGGGTCCGCCCGGCCGGCGCGGGTAAAGGAGTCGACGACGAACGCGGCCGCCGTGAACGCCGGCGCCGGTCGGCAGCCGCGTGGCGGGACCCGCGCAGAGGCGCAGCCGGCGCCCGGCCACTGCCGGAGAGACTGCGTGAGCGACTGCGAGCACCAGCCGTCAAGTGGGCCGGTCTGCCGGTGCGGATGAAGGCACCGCATCCGTCGAATCAGCGCCCCGACGCCGCTGGGGCCGCAGAGTGTCGGAACGTCGCGACGCGCGGTGGTCGGAGCGGCCGGGCTTGCCAATCCCCCGCACAACGGGTAGCCTGATACGGCGACAACCACGAAGGAGCCTTCATGCGCACGCTGCTCGCCGTTCTCTCGTTGCTGGTGGTCGGCCTCGGGGTCCACACCGCGGTGCAGACCCAGGAGCCGGTCATCGAGGTCTACAAGTCACCCACCTGAGGGTGCTGCGTGGGATGGGTCTTGCATCTCAAGGAAGCGGGTTTCAACGTAAAGACGACCGACGTGCCTGACGTGACGCCGCTCAAGCAGGAGAAGGGCATTCCGCAGCGGCTCTTCTCGTGCCACACCGGCCTCGTCGACGGCTACGTCATCGAGGGTCACGTGCCGGCCGAGGACATCCGCCGGCTGCTCGACGAGCGCCCCGACGTGGCGGGCATCTCGGTGCCGGGCATGCCCATGGGCTCGCCGGGCATGGAGGGCCCGAAGTCCCTCTACCGGGAATACCCGGTGATCTCGTTCACCGACGACGGCGAGCTGGCGCTCTACAACACCCACATGCCGCAATAGCGGCGGCCGCGGCCGGAGCTGCGCGCCCTCGGGGAAGCCATGGTGAAGCACCGTTCCTCGAGGGCGCGTTTCCTTGTACGCATCCGGCGCGTCGCCGCGCGGCACGCCGCCCGCGTCCGCCGTTCGCGTCCCGATCGCCGGGGCCCTCGTCCCCCCGCGTCGTCCCGGCTGCCGGCCGCCGTCTCCTGACGAGGGCGGAATGCCCCGGCACCCGCATCCGTCCGGCGACCGACCACCGGAACAGGCGGCGGCCATCCCCTTCAGGGTCCGCGAAGGCGAGGTCGAGATCTGCCTGATCACGACCATCAGGGCCGGCCGATGGACCATTCCCAAGGGGTTCATCGATCCCGGGGAGACCGCACCGGAGACCGCGGTCAAGGAGGCTCGCGAGGAGGCGGGCCTTCACGGGCGTGTCGCGGGCGGCCCGGTCGGTTACTATGACATCGCCAAGGAGGGTGGCCGCTACCGCGTCGCCGTCCACCTGATGCACGTCGACCGGGTGGACGACGCCTGGGAGGAGCAATCCGTCCGGAAGCGGCGCTGGACCACGGTTCGTCAGGCGGAGGAACTGCTTGCCGGCCGGCCCGTCGAGGCCGTGTTCCGGCGGGCGCTGACCCACATCATCAGCAAGGAGCCATCATGACCATCAAGACCCGCCATCTCGTCGTGTTCGTCGCCGCGGTGTTCGTCGCCGGCTTCGCGGCCGGAACGCTGTGGCAGGCGGACACCGCCGTCCACGCCCAGGGGAGCAAGGTCTTCGAGCTCAGGACCTACACCGCCCCCGAGGGCAAGCTGCCGAACCTCGAGGCCCGGTTCCGCAACCACACGATGCGGATCTTCGAGAAGCACGGCATGAGCAACGTGGGCTACTGGGTGCCGCAGGACGCCCCGGCCTCGGACAACACGCTCATCTACATCATCTCGCACGACAGCCGCGAGCAGGCGGCCGAGAACTGGGACAGCTTCCGCGCCGACCCCGAGTGGGCGGAGGTGTCCCGCGCGTCGCAGGTCGACGGCCGCATCGTGAGCGGCGTCGAAGCGGTGTTCATGGACGCGACCGACTACTCGCCCCTGAAGTAGCCCCGCCAGCGTCGCCCTGCGGCTCGTGGCCGGGCAACCGACCCGCCAGGCGCCCGCGCCCCTTCGTCGGCGCGGGCGCCTGGCCGGGGTCACCCCGAGGAGGACCCGTGAGCGAGGCGGACGGATACGTCGTCATCTCCATCGTGCAGGGTCAGTTCGTCGAGGCCCAGATCAAGGCGTTCCTCGAGGCCCACGGCATCCCGTGCGTGCTTCGCGGCGAAGCGTTGCGGGTGACGCACGCCATCTCCGTCGACGGCATCGGCGCGGCCGAGGTGCTGGTGCCGGCGGACCGGGCCGAGGAGGCGCGCGACCTCCTGGCCCAGGCCGAGCGCGGCGAGCTCGCCATCGACGACCCGCCGGCGGAGCCGCCCGCCGGGTCCTGACCGCGACCGATGAACGAGTCCGCCCAGCTCATCCCCCTGACCAGGCTCGCCCTCGCGTTCCTGCCGGTCCTCGCCGTCCTCGTCATCATCCACCGCTGGTCGCTGGGCACCCGCACCGCGGTGGTCGCGGTGCTGCGCATGGTCACCCAGCTCCTGCTGGTGGGCTACGTGCTGACGTTCATCTTCGGGTCGGAGCGGGCCATGGTGACCCTGGCGGTGGTCGCCGTGATGCTCGCCGTCGCCGGCTGGATCGCCCTGCGCCCCCTCGGAGACGGACGGGCGGGCCGCTATCCGACGGTGCTCGCGGCCATCGGCCTCGGCGCCCTGACGGTGCTGGCCCTGGTGACCCAGGGCGTGCTCGGCGCGAGCCCATGGCACGACGCCAGCGTCGTCGTCCCCCTCGCCGGCATGATCATCGCCAACTCGATGAACACCGTCAGCCTCGCGGCCGAGCGGTTCCAGACCGAGCGCGGACGCGGCGCCACCTACCCCGAGGCGCGGCACGCGGCCATGAGCACGGCGCTGATCCCGATGACCAACTCGCTGCTCGCGGTGGGGCTGGTGTCGCTGCCGGGGATGATGACCGGCCAGATCCTGTCCGGCGTCGCCCCCCTCGTGGCGGTACGCTACCAGGTGCTCGTGATGTGCATGATCTTCGGGTCGGCGGGCCTGGCCACGAGCTGCTACCTCGTGCTGCAGCGGCCCCGCTGACGCCGTCGGCCTCGCGCTGCCGGTCAGGAAGGGTCGGCGGGCTCGGCGTCCGGCGCGGCGCCGAAGACGCGATCGAAGTTCCCCGCGAAGATTGCGGCCTGTCCCGGGGCGTCGAGGCCGAGGGCGTCCATCACCGCGCGTTGCGCCTCCCAGACCGGCCGCTGCCATCCCCGCGGGTAGAAAGACGAGTCCGAGCCGAACAGGATCCGCTCGGGGCCGAGGACGGCGAGGGCCTGCCGGAACACGTCGTCGAGGGTGAGGGGGGGCGCCTGGTACTTCACCCAGCCGTTCGAGCTCGACGTGTCGACGTGGACGTTCGCGCAGAGGTCGGCCGCCATCAGCGTCTCTCGGAAGAGGCCGGCCCCGAAGTGGGGCACGACGACCGGCACCGTCGGGAACGCCGCCGCCGCGGCCACGAGGTCGAGCGGGTTGCCCCGCCGCACGTCGAACCGGCACGGCAGGCCGAGCTTGCGGCGGACCCCGACCGACAGCACCCCGCAGTGCACGAACACGGCCCGGCCGTGCCCGGCCGCCGCCTCGAAGACCGCGAAGACCCGCGCGTCGTCGAGCGCGAAGTGGTGCATGGCGGGAAAGAGGCAGGCGCAGCCGAGCCCGTGCTCCCCGAACGCCCGCCCGAGGCGGCCGGCCACGTCGGGCGCCGTCGGGTTGAACATGAAGCTGCCCGCAAACCGCGCCGGGTGCCTCGCCACCGCCGCCGCGACCGACGCCTCGTCGCCGGGGACGCTCGCCATCAGCGCCGCGCGCGCCACCCCGTGCCGGTCGAGCTCGGCCACCCAGCGGTCCGCGAGCGCGGCGGGGCTTCCCGGCGCATCCCAGCCCAGCCGCGCCGGCAGATCGACGGCGGGGTGGGCGGCCGGCGGCGCAGCCGGGTCCCTGGCCAGCGTCTCGAAGAAACCGGCCGAGAAGAAGTGGCAATGGGCGTCGTTGAGCATGTCCCGCTCGATGTTAGCGTGCCCGCCGGCGCGAGTCGAATCGACGGCTAATGCCGTTGATCTCGACGCGCAACGGCGCACGCCCGCTGCGTCAGGGCGTCGGCCCGAGCTCGCAGGCGCCGACACTCCCCAGAGGCAGGGCGGTGACGGCCCGTCCCCGCCCTTTCGGTGACCGGCATCGCCGCGTGCTCGTTGGTGCTTCGATCGTGAGGATTGCGGACGACCGCAACGCGTGCCAGGCGTGCCCAGCCCGGGCGGCGGCCGGAACGGTCCGGTTGGCGAAACGGAGTCTCCGCGGCTCACCCGCTAGCCAAGAGCGGTCGCCTTGCTGCCCGCGTTGCCAAGCCGGGACCACCACCGGGCCGGATCGACGAGCACGACGAACGCTGAGCTCACGAGCAGGACCGCGACGAATGCCGAGAGCTCGGCGGCACCGATGTAGCCGGCCCGCGTCTGCTCCAGGATGGCCGATACGGCGCCCGGCAGCCCGAACGCCAGCCCCGCGAAGAACAGCAGCGAGACGCCCCAGCCGATTCCACGCCGGCTGATCTCATCGCTCAGCCAGATGAGACACGCGGTGATGGTGGTGACGGTCAGGACGAGGGTGAGTCTGAAGCTCCAGCCGGCCTGGGCCACGAGCGGAGACCCGCCGGCGGTCTGCTGTTCCAGCCAGATCGCGATCGCCATCGCCTGCAAGACGCCCAGCACCAGCGCGACACCCCGCACGGACCATGCCAGCGCCCGGCGCCCGCGGGCGCCCCAGCCGCGAGCGAATCCGAGCTCGGTCGCGAGATAGGCGATGAACAGGGCGGTGACGTAGGGCATGATGCCGAGGGCGAGGATCGTGCCGCCTCCGAGGTTGCCGCCGGTGAACAGGTCGTAGAGCCCGAGGGGCCCGAGCACGTCGTGTCGGGTCACGGACGCAAGCGCGTCGGTGTTCACGCCGGGCAGGGGTACGCGCGTCCCGACCCAGTAGAAACCGATGGCCGCCAGGCCCAACAACGCCAGCGGCCGACGCTCCGCGACGCATCTTGCCGCACGTCCATGCAATACGCTCATCGTCTGCCTCCAGAACCACCCCGCCGACCGACCGTGTCGCCACTCTTCATGCAGGTCGCCCACCAGCGGGCTGCAGGTGCCCTCCAGCCAATCGAGGAGCCATGTCGCCAGTCTGGGTGGGCTCATGCACGTCCTCCTTCCAACTGCGGCAGGCCTTCCCAGAGCACCGACAGCGCCTCCCGCGTGGAGCGGGCCTCGCGCACGCCGGCCGGCGTCACTCGGAAGTACCGCTTCGCGCGGCCCCCGCGTTCCGGCGTGGGCTCTCCGAGCCGGGATGTGACGAAGCCCTTTTCCTGCAGGCGCTCCAGCGCCGCGTAGACGCTGCCGATCGCGATCTCGCGGCCGGAGCCGGCCTCGAGCGTGCGCGAGATCGTGACCCCGTACGCGGCATCATCCAGCCGGATGACCGCCAGCAGCACCATCAGCTCGAAGTTCCCCAAGTACGATCGGCTCGCCATTTCATTCAATTTAGCGAAGAAATACGGATGATGCAAGCCGAAAGTCGCTGCGCCTTTCGCGGTCGCAAGACCGCGTCGTCGCAGCGGCGGACCGTGTCCAAAACCGCCAACGACCGCCGTCGTCGAAAAGGCGGTTTGCTCGCCGACGCGCCACGCGTTCGGGGTCGCGGCGGGGGCGTTCATCGGCATCGCGGTTCTCCCTCCGTCAGTGGATGTCAGTGACAGTCGATCACCCAGGACCCGGTCCGTCGACACGCGGGTTCCCCCGCTGCGCCGGCTGGCGATATGATCGACACGTCCGCCACGACCCGTGTCGGCCGACCGCGACGCCGCCATCCACCACACAACCAACGGAGCCCGTCATGCAACTCGTACG
This sequence comes from Vicinamibacterales bacterium, assembly GCA_965261285.1. Taxonomy (GTDB): domain Bacteria; phylum Acidobacteriota; class Vicinamibacteria; order Vicinamibacterales; family UBA8438; genus JAJEEA01. Next base: position 4,048,318 of record OZ253457.1, read on the forward strand.
AACGCTCGGAACAGCCGCCCTGATCGCCGCCGCGGCCCTCCCGGCCGCGGCGCAGGTGGAACCCCTGGCCGACCCCATTCCAGATCCGATCCTGAAGGGCGACCTAGTCGTGGAGGCGACCCCGTTCGTCCGCGCGCCGCGGACCGCGGATTCGGCCGTGGACGCGATGACGAACGAGGCATACGCCCGCATCCAGTACCTGACGCCGGTCGGGGACGGCTCGGGGCGGCTGGTCCTCAACGACCTGCGCGGGCTGCTGTACATCACCGACGAGGACGGGGCGGAGCCGGTGACCTACATGGACATCCGCACCCTCGACGTCGGCTTCGACGACTCGATGTTCCCCAACGAGACCGGCCTCGTGGGAGTAGCGTTCCACCCGCAGTTCGCCGACGCCGGCACGCCGGGGTTCGGCAAGTTCTACACGGCGTACAGCGCCCGGTCGGACAGCGGCACCGCCGACTACCTGGACGACGACGCGGAGAGCCACGAGAGCGTGATCCGGGAGTGGACGGTCGACGATCCGGCGGCGAACGCGTTCAGCGGCACCTCGCGCGAGGTCTTCCGCATCGGCCAGTTCGCCCCCAACCACAACGTCGGCACCATCGCGTTCAATCCGAACGCGGCCCCGGGGTCGCCGGAGTACGGGCTGCTCTACGCCAGCTTCGGGGACGCCGGGGCGGCCCACGATCCCCGCGACTTCGGGCAGTCCCTCGCCGCGCCCCACGGCGCGATCATCCGCATCGACCCTCTCGGCGGCGACGGCAGCCGGGGGTACGGCGTTCCCCCCGACAATCCCTTCGTGGGCGAGGCCGGCGTCGCCCCCGAGATCTGGGCCTACGGCCTGCGGCACGCCCAGCAGTTCTCGTGGGACACGGACGGCCGGATGTTCATGGGCGACATCGGCCAGAACGTCGTGGAGGAGGTCAACCTGGGGGTGCCCGGCGCCAACTACGGCTGGCGCCTCCGCGAGGGCACGTTCGCCACGGGCTACACGCTCACCCCCCGGCGGCCGGGACCGGTGTATCCGCCCCCGGCCGAGGACGACCGTCCCTTCGTGTACCCGGTGGCCCAGTACGACCACGACGAGGGCTACGCCGTCAGCGGCGGGTTCGTCTACCGCGGCGAGGCCATTCCCGAGCTGCGGGGCCAGTACGTCTTCACCGACTTCCCGCGGGGCCGGGTGTTCTACATCGACGCCGACGGGCTCGTGCCCGGCGAGCTCGCCGAGATCCGGGAGCTGCGGCTGGTCATCGACGGCGAGGAGCGCGACCTCGTCGAGGCCGCCGGGATCCGCAACACGTACGCCCCGGGCGACCGGGCCGACGCCCGTCTGGGCATCGACTCGGCGGGAGAGCTCTATCTGCTGACGAAGAGCGACGGCTGGGTCCGGAAGCTGGAGCCGGTGGAAGGACGGTAGGGCGCGCCGGCCCGACGCAACCGGACGGCCCCGACGAGGCAGGTTCGTGCTCCGCGGGGTGATCGGACGCGGGGGCCGACTCCGCGACGATCAGGAAGGCGAATCACCGGTCCCGCGTGGGTCGACGCGGGGCAACGGCTCCAGGGCCGCGATGGACGCGGCGCGGGTGGAAGCCGCCGCGTGCCACAGGTCCCAGTCCTGCTGCAGGCCGAGCCAGAAGTCGGCGCTCATGCCGGTGACGCGGGCCAGCCGCAACGCGGTATCCGGGGTGACGCCGCGCCGGCCGCGGACAACCTCGTTGAGCCGGGCGTAGGAGACGCCGAGACGCTTGGCGAACGCCGATTGCGACACCCCGAGCGGTTTCAGGAACTCCTCCAGCAGCATCTCGCCGGGATGGGTCGGCGGCTCATGGCGTGGCAGCCGCCGGCCGGTCATGTTCGACACGCCCCGGGTTCGTGTCGGGGCCTCAGTGGTAGTCGACGATTTCGACGTTGTCGGCATAGCCCGCCTCCCAAGCTCGACCTGCGGGTCGTGTGAATCAACAGCAAGGTCCTTCCAGAGCACTGCATCGTGACCGCCTTGGGGCTAGATACCGACGCGCGCGCGTACGTGCTCCGGCTACGTGAGAGCGCGATTGAGACGGCCGCTACGCCACCGGTCTGCTCAAGGACCTGGTGTCGCGGGGGCTGCTGACGGACCGGACGATGCCGTTCCTGCTCAATGGCGCTCCTGCGCTGCCCCGGGCCATCACGGACACCCACGGGCCCCTCGCGCTGACCCAACGCTGCCAAGCCCACAGGTGCCGCACCGACCCCGCGGATCTGCCGGAGCGCCGCGCGCGAACGCGGGCCGAGCCCTGCGCACCACGTGGGACCTGCCGTCGGTGTCGGCGACAAGCCCGAAGCGCGCCCTCCAGCAACTCGCCCGCTCGCTGGAGGAGGAGTCTCCCGGCGCCGCGGCGTCGATCCGCGAAGAACTGCAGGAGACCTTGACCGCGTTGCGTTTCGGACTACGGGGTCGCCACAGCGGACGCTACGGACCACGAACATCATCGGGAACTTGAACAGCGCGGTCGAGCGCGACACGCGGAACGTGAACCCGGTGGCGTGGTAGGCAGATGACCTAACGCTGGGTGGCGAGCGCGCTTCTGGAGACCCAGCAGCGATTCCGGCGCGTTCGGGTCACGCGCATACGCACCATCTCATCAGCGCTCTTGATGCACTAGCCTGGACTATTCGTGAAGATGGTGATTCTGGGGCAGACACAGGAGCCTCCGTGTGGTATAAACATTTTGTTCACAAGCGTTTAGCCACAATGGACGCCCTTGCGTGACATCTGACACCATATCACAGACTGTCCTGTTCCCGGACCTCTTCGACAAGCCCCTCGTCGCCACGTTCACCCGCGAGCAGCGAGTTCCGCCGGCGGCGGCGTCCTGCTCAAGGCAGCCGAGCGCGTGTACGGCCTCGTCAAGGCGTTTGCCGCGTACTTCGCCGACAAGCGCGCTCTCTAGCGCCTCACCGAGGTCGCCGTCGAGCAGGTCGCGTAGGGTACAATTCCATAGGACGAACTGCGAGTCAGTCTCCCGCGACGTTCCCCGGCCTATGGACAACCCGGACATCCCCTCAGGTGGCGCATATGCCTGCTTTCCCCGGCGCATGGTGGTGCGGGATTAGCCACTCCCGCTACTACTTCGCCGCCGCCCAGAGTCCCTCATGCCGCAAGTGGGTCTCGATGACTTTCGCGATTTCCCCCTTTTCGTCGTCGAACTGAACTCGAACTTGGAAGCGCTGCTTGCCGCCCTTGCGTCCATTGTCGAATAGCTCGCCCTCGATCACAAACGGCTCATCTGACGCTACGATTCTGGCTTGGCATGTCTTCCTCTTTCTCGCCTTCTCCATTGTCCCGAGAACAATGCGAGTGATACCCGACGCTGAAGCCGAAATAACATAGAGCACTTCACGCGCCGCCGCAGACGTAATGTCACCGATCTCGTTGACCGTTCGGCCCCAAATCGTGCCGTGTGACTTGGGCGAGTGGACCGGAACCTGTACCCTGCGTTGACTACGTTGCCTAGCACTCTCCGAAGCCGTCGGCGAGCCCATCCCCTCTTGGCTCCGCTTCCAGCTATCCGAGATGTTCAAAGTCATTCCGCCATAGCGAGGGTCCCGCTCAAGTTCTGTCAACACGCTCTCAATCACAGCGGTGATATCGCTGGTACTTACTACCATGTTCCTCTTTTGCCTGCCCGGCATCTTACGCTTGGTCGCCCGCAGACCGTCGATGATTCTCGGCAAGGCCAGACGCGGTATCACAATGTCGTCGCAACCCGCCAACCGACAAGCATTCTCAATGCTCGTTATGAGCACACCACGACTGAACCTCTCTTCTTCGCCGCCTTTCCTCATGACGTGCCAAGATTCCGCGCGTAGCAAGGTCAACAGCGTCTTCATGCCCTTCAACGGGCTGTCTTCAACACCATCCGCATAGAAGGTCAGTGCTCTGTTCCCCAGCCGGTTCGGATCCGATACGATCACGGGGCACCGCGTCCTGTGAGCGTGCACAACGGACATGGCAGTACCGATCGATTCTCGCCACATGTTCACGAGAATACCCTCGGCATTCTCTATAGCGTGAATATCAGCTGCGACCACCTCATGTGGAATCGCGCGATCACTCACCAAATGCTCGACAGGATCCAGGAACTCACATTGCCGTTCGTACTTCTTCTTCACTTGGTCGCGCCAGTGGCGCACTTGCGCGGGGTTGCAGCCGGTGATTGGGCCAGCAAGATACACAACAAACTTTTGGCTCGGCATCGGAGCGTTCCTCTCTTGCGACTAGCTAACGGCGATCAACGGATTGGAGCATCGGGGACTGGACCGTGTTAGCTAGGCGCTGGGGCGCGGCCAAATGCTGTGCCCCCTCATGGAGCGCAACTGCAGCCCCCGAGGCTAACTCCGCGTCACCCTACGACAGCCTACGACAGATTCTGATCTCACCGTCAGGCGGCCCCTGCGCTTCATCGTTCCCAGAAATCCTCGGGCAGTCGGTAAGCGTTGGCGCCGGCCACCGTTCCAGTACATGGCGAGCCCCGTTTGAGCCGGGCGTCGATGGCGGTGTTTTGCATCCGGCCTCGAACGGCCCCCGACGGCCGCCGCGCCAGCGTGTTGCCGTCTTCGTAATCGGCCCCCGACGGTGACGATCCGCGCTGGAACGCCCGTCGTCATGATCTCGACATAGATCGCGTACCTCCTCCTCCTCCTCCTCCTCCTCCTCCTCCTCCGGCGGCGCGCGCACCACCGTCAACAGTCGCGCCTGGTACAACTCCGCCCAAGTTCCGCCCATCCCGCCGCTCGGTCTTTGCGCTCATACGCCAGCGCATCATCCTCTCAGACTCGCTGACCTCAGCCAGCTTACGTCACGTCACCTACTGACACGATTCCCAGAAGGTGCAAATCTCCCCTATTCTTGCGCGGGTCCTTGTGAGAGCCCGGCACAAATCGCACCGGGCTGTACGAGCTGTGGCACCCAGCTATTAAGGGCGTCACCTTGGAGATCTCGGGCACTTGTGCTCAGAGCGGCGACCCGGCGCAGCAAATCTATTTCATGGTTCAAGATGCGGTCGAACTCTGGATCCCTGAAGTTCAGTTCAACCGCCCGCAGTGCCAACTCTGCGGATTCGGCTTGACTACTGGCTGCGTTACCCATGGCATTGAGAGTTCTCATGATCTGCAGGGCGGCCTTGTACAGATCCTGCAGGCGCCGCGCTTGGGGTACGGAGATCGGCCGATCTGATTGATTATCGTAGAGCCACTTGACGAACGGTGACGGAACAACGAAGTCCAACTCAGGCGTGTCTGGCACCCCCTCAACCGCCAATCCGACAAGCGCGCCCGCGCGGTCGAATACGCCTCCACCACTGCTGCCTGGTGACGTACCACCATCGATCTGATAGCGGTCCGTCACAAATTCGAAGCCGGAGTTGACGGAAGCATATGTTCGACACCCGGCGACTATGCTCTCGCTCACAGTGTTCAAGTAGCCACTCGGAGAGCTGACCACGACGACTTCCTGTCCTATTGCAAGTGGCCCGAAGTCGCTCAAGCTGGCCGCCTTCAGATCGGGTGCTGTTATCGTGATCAGCATTATATCTATCGCCGCGTGCATGGCGAGAGCGCCTTCGACGCTATGCGTCTTGCCGTTGGACAACACGATGTGAGCCGCGTCTGCTCCATCCATCACGTGTGCGTTCGTCGCGATTGTTCCCTTGTCGCCTTTGACGTCGATGATAACTCCCGACCCGCAACCGACGCCCACGACGTTAGAGTCAGGGCAGATCCTTACGACGCTGTCGGACACGCGCTGGTAGATCTCAGACGTCGATAACGGGCCGAGCGGTGGTGTATCAAGGTCAAGTTGGGCTTCCAAGGGGACGACCATTGCCAATAATAGTAATCCAGAAACCAGTACCAAGGCGCCCACACGACTCATCCGCTTTCTTCTTGGACTCATTCGCTCTTCTCCTTGTTGGTCGATTCCAGGGTGCCAGCAGATCATCCTGTACGGTGCTCACCGGAGTCGAGGCGAAGCACGTTATAAGCTCAAACGTATGCTATAGGTCGTCGATGCGCCGCGACATCCAGGCGACCTGGGATGGCGACAAGTATAAGGCCGAACGCAGCGAAGACCACGGTCACCGCGGTCAGCGTGCACCCGGTACCCGTCGGTGAACACCATGATGGGCGCGTCCCCGTCACATCCGCGGAACAGGCAACGGTTGAGTCAAGCCCGCCACGGCGGTCGAATCCCTTCAGTCCCTTTGCATGGTCAATGCCGTAGCCCTTCCGGACCTCTGTCCGTCACCAATGTCGAATCCCTACTTGAGGCTGCTGAGCCTCCCGCTCGTCCCTACTCCTTTCGCAGTCGACAGCGTGACGATTCGAATCGGATCCCCGCTCGCCGGCTGCCTGTATCACGCCGGTCCTGGGCGGAACGACTCGTTGCAGAGTATACCTCATTGCGGATGACATGTGGGTGATCAGAAAGTGATCAGAATGGCCATAAATGATGACAGTTGTGTGATGTGTCGGAGGCCGAAGCGTAGCTTACCTCGCACGGACAGCATGGCCGGGCGGAGCGCGGCGAGCCACGGCACGCTCGGCAGCCACCAGGTAATCGGCACCCCAGCTTCGCGTCTGGAATGCTGATGGGTAAGTGTCGATTTGGAGCATCCGTTGGGCGGCGGCTACGGACCCGCTAGAGACGCACGCCCTCGAAGCGCTTGCTACGGGCGCGTCGACGCGCCCGTATGCGCGAACGCTGGACCCGGTGCCCCGAGGGGTCGGGGAGCGGGCCACGTCACGGAGGGCGTAGGGGCGGTTCGTGGCGCTGTCGCCCCAACGGCTGCGAGCGTTCTCAGGCCGACTGCTGGGCGAGCTGGACCTGCCGGGTCGTGGTGCATCAACGGCCAGGTCTTTCGAGAGCTCAACGACCTGGTGACGCGGGGGCTGCGGACCGACCGGACGATGCCGTTCCTGCTCGATGGCGGTCATGCGCTGCCCCGGGCCATCACGGACACCTACGGGTCCCCTCGCTGACCCAACGCTGCCAAGCCTAAAGTACCGCAACGGCCTCCGCCATCTGCCAGAGCGGCTGCACGCGAACGCGGGTCGAGCCCTGCGCACAGCGTGGGACCTGCGGTCGGCCACGAGGGCGAAGCCCGCCCTCGAGCAGCTCGTCCGCTCGCTGGAGGAGGAGTCTCCCGGCGCCGCGGCGTCGATCCGCGAAGGACTGGAGGAGACGTTGACGGTGTTGCGTCTCGGACTACCGGTCGCTGCAGCGGACGCGGTGGACGACGAACATCATCGGGAACTTGAACAGCGGGGTCGAGCGCGACACGCGCAACGTGAAGCGGTGGCGTGGCGGGCAGATGTCCAACGCTGGGTGGCGAGCGTGCTTCTGGAGACCCAGCAGCGATTCCTGCGCGTTCGGGCCACGGGGATATGCGCCATCTCATCTGCGCTCTTGATGCACTGGCGCCCACCGATGTCTGCGTCGAGCAGGTCGCGTATGGTACGATTCCATAGGACGAACTGCGAGTCAGTCACCCGCGACGTTCAACACCCTGTCGGACAACCCCCATCGGGTCGCGCCCTGCGAACTGCTCTGCACACAGCTTCTCAGGGAACGAAGCCGGCCCTCCTGTGAACGCCCGATGACTTCCGAACGTAATCTACTTCAGGAACCATGGCGACTCCGCACCCAACGGTCGGCCGCTACGGACGGCTGAAGAGACGCCCGCTGACGATTCTGTTCGCCGGCGGCGTGCTCGGGGCCGCGGCCGTCGTCGGCGCCGGCCTCGCGACCGGCCTCCTGGGCGGATCGCCTGCGCCGGACGACGCGCCGGCGGTCGTCCTGGCCCACGGTCTGGGCCGGACCCCGGCGTCGATGACGATTCTCGCGGCCCGTCTCGAGGAGGCCGGGTTCCGGGTCGTCCGGTTCGGATACCCGTCGCGTTCGGAACCGATAGAGACCCTGGTCGATCGCCTGCGCGACGAGATCGAGCGCTGCTGCGGGGACAATCCCCGGCGCGTGCATTTCGTCACCCACTCGATGGGCGGCGTGCTGGTGCGCAGCTACCTCTCCGAGCGCCCCGAGCCGCACGAGGGACGCGTGGTCATGCTGAGCCCCCCGAACCAGGGCAGCGAGATCGTCGACGCGTTCGCCGACTCCGAGCTGCTGCGGTCGTTCCTCGGCCCGGCGGGCGCGCGGCTGGGAACCAGCCCGGACGGCATCGCGAGCCAGCTCCCGCCGGTCCGGTTCAGCCTCGGCATCATCACCGGCAGCCGGAGCATGAACCCCATCGGTTCCTGGCTCATCCCCGGCCCCGACGACGGCACGGTCGGCGTCGACCGGGCGAAGGTCGAGGGTGCGTCGTTCCTCGTGCTGCCGGCCACCCACACGTTCATCATGAACCGCCGTGACGTCGCCGAGGAAGTGGTGCACTTTCTCCGGCACGGACGGTTTCGGCGGGAGAATACCTGAGCCGGGCACCTGCCGCTCGCCTCTCGGAGCCCCTCTTCGGACCCACACCGGGCAGCGCACGCGACAAGGGCGACTTGCCGATGACGCGACGCATCCCTGCCGCCGCGCACACGGTTCGCGAATCGTACCGGAGTTTGGGACCGACCATTCCCCCGACCGCGGGCTGCGGAGCCGGACACAGCCCGCGGCCGCGCCGGCTTCCGCCCCCCGCGCGCTCCCCTATCGCGTAGAAGAGGACCGGTGGTGCGCACGTCGGACACCGCGACCGAACGCGGAGCCCATCGTCGTACGTCGACCTCAGTCGCCCGCGGACCGTCGGCGTTCGCCGATCGCGTAGAGATGGCCGGTGGTGCGCAGGAAGATCTGCCCGTCGGACACCGCGATCGAGCTGAGCACGTAGTCGTCCATGTCGTTCTCGGCGAGCAGCTCGAACTCGGCCCCGGCCCGGAAGACGCTGGTCAGGCCCCCTTCGCTGGTGATGTAGACCTTGCCGTCGGCGAGCACCGGCGAGGCGCTGTAGGTGCCGGGGCGCAGGCGCCGGCGGCCGTAGATCTCCTCCCCCGTCCGCGCGTCGAGCACCCACACGATGCCCTGGTCGTTGACGATGTGGAAGTACTCGCCGTCGGTGACCGGGGTCGGCACGTCGGGGCCGTTGTCGGTCTTCCACACGAGGTGCGAGGTGGTCACGTCGCCCCGGCCGCCGGCCCGGAGGGCGAGGAGGGGGCGGACCCGGGTCGGCGCGTAGATCATCTCGCCGTGCACGACCGGCGACGCGATGATGCGGTAGGCGCCGTTGTTGCGCGGGTTGAGGCCGTCGGCCCGCCACAGCTCGCGGCCGGTGGCGAGGTCGTGTCCGGTCACGACGTCGCCGCCGGTGATGACGATCTCGCGCGCGCCGTTGTACTCGAGCAGGGCCGGCGTGGTGTACGAGTCGGGCGACTCCCGTCGGGCGTTCGTGGGCCGCTCGACCCGCCACACCGTCTCGCCCGTGTGCCGATCGATGCGCAGGAGGTAGGACGGGTCGTCGGTACGCATGCCGTGGATGACCTGGACGAACAGCGCGTCGTCGACGAGGAGCGGCGACGACGCGTAGCCCCAGTTCAGCCCGAACCGGCCGTACGACGCCTGGATGTCGCGCTGCCAGAGCGGGTCGCCGTCGAAGTCGAACGCCGCGAGCCGGCCCGTCCCCGTCATCACGTAGACGTGCTCGCCGTTGGTCACCGGCGACGGCGACGACATGTTCTGCTTGCGCAGCCGCCGGTCGCCGTCGCTGAGGTGGCGCACCCACAGGGTCTCGCCGCGGCTCCGGTCGAGGCACCACAGGCTGATGTTCTCGCCGTCGGCGACGTTCAGGAAGATGCGCTCGCCCCAGACGATCGGCGTCGACCCCGTCCACGCGGGCATCTCCACCTTCCAGGCCACGTTCGTGTCCGGCCCCCACGTCACCGGCAGGCCGGTCTCGATGCTGACGCCGTTGGCGGACGGCCCGCGCCAGTGCGGCCAGTTCTCGCCCGCCCCGGCGGCGGTCGGGGCGGTCAGGCCGACGAGCAGCGCCAACGCCACCCGACCGAACCGCACTCCCGTCCGGACCCGACCCCCATCACCTGCATGGAACCGATGCGTCACGTCAGTCTTCCTCCCCCCGGCTCCCGCACCGCTACTGCTGCTCGGTCGCCGCCGCCCGCTCCTCCGCGCGCGCGCCGCTCAGCAGGTTGAACATGCCGTGGTTGCCCTCGTGGCACGCGTACTCGTAGAGCGGCGCGTCGGACCGGTTCAGCGGGAACGTGCCGGTGAACGGCGCCGTCCACGTGTCGGGATCGTCCACCGTGAACTCGTAGCGGATGGTGTCGCCGTCCACCCGCGTGAACCGCTCGACGAGGCGCGTGTTCTCGGCCGACCCCCACGACACGAACGAGGTGTTGAAGCTGCCGGTCCCGTTCGTGAAGTTGGTCGTCTCGACCACCAGGGTGTCGCCCTCCCACCGGCCGCGCGAGCTCCCCAGCCACTGGCGGACGTCCGACGGCAGCGCGTCGCGCCCGTCCATCGGCACGACCCGCACGTCGTGCACCATCTCGTGCAGCAGCACCACGTAGCCGGGCGCCTGGAAGATCTGCACGTTGTTGTTGTAGCCGCCCGGCAGCATCGGCGGCCCGGTGCTGAAGCCGAGCAGGCACCGCTCGGCCACCCCGCGCGCCTCCGGGCCGTCCTCGTTGAGGCCGCCCACCCGCACCCGCACCGGGTAGCCGCCGCCCGTGCGGTGCGCCTCGGCCGCCGCCTCGGCCGCCGCCGTCAGCGCCGGCAGCCGGCCGTCGGGCGGGTCCACGAGCAGCGACGCCTGGGTCAGCGCCGTCGGCCGCGCCCGGTCCGTCCACACCTCCTGGCTGTACCCCCCGGGGTCGCCCGGCGGCGGCCCGTCCGCGTCGCGGGCCAGCGCCGCCTCGGTGCCGCGCTGGCCGACCACCGCCGCCTCCTCGGCCGTCAGCTCGCCGCGCTCGCCGAACTCCTCGGGCCTCTCGAGCGGCGTGAACGTCCAGTAGTCCCAGACCCCCTGAAGGTCCGGATCCCCCCACGGCGTGCGGGGCCCCTCCGCCCCGGTCTGCCCCGCTGCCGGCACCGGCGACAACGACAACCCGACGACCACCGCCGCAATCCCCACCGAGCAGGACCAGCGCTTCATCACGGATTCCCTTTCCGGGCGGCCCGCCAGCCGCCCCACCAACTCTGACGGGAGCGCGCGCCGCTCTGCGACGCAGCTCAGGGGAAGAACACCAACTTGATCAAGAGCCCCAGAATGAGCGGGCCGAACATGAAGATGGCCACTTTCAGGGCCGCGATCTCCGCCTTCAGCTCCGCGATGTCCTCCTTCGTCGCGAGGTGTTCGCCGACCGGGATGGCGGCGGCCGCCGCCTTGGCCTTCGACTCCGAGGCGCCGGCCTCGAGGAGAGCGTCGTAGACCTCGCTGACGATGATGCTCATGACCTCACTGTAGCCGGTGGCGGCGAAGCTGGCAACCGCGAGGCCGCCCGCCGGGTCTCCACCGCAGCGTGGCGGGGAGACGATTGAGGACCACGGGCGGTCGGCCGCCGCACGCGACGATGGGCGGGCTACGCCAGCCCCGCCTGACGGAGCAGGAACGCGTACTGCAGCGCCGTCTCGCGGTAGCGGCGGTAGCGGCCGGAGACGCCGCCGTGGCCGGCGTCCAGGTTGGTCTTGAGCAGCAGCGGGCGGGCATCGGTCTTCAGGGCCCGCAGCTTGGCGACCCACTTCGCGGGCTCCCAGTACTGCACCTGGGAGTCGTGCAGGCCGGCGAGGACGAGCAGGGCGGGATAGTCGCGGGCGGCGACGTTGTCGTAGGGCGAATAGGCGAGGATGTCGTCGAACGCGGCCCGCTCGCGGGGGTTGCCCCACTCGTCGTACTCGCCGGTGGTCAGGGGAATGGAGTCGTCGAGCATGGTCGTCAGCACGTCGACGAACGGGACCTGGGCCACCGCGCCGGCGAAGAGGTCGGGGCGCATGTTGAGGACCGCGCCCATCAGCAGGCCGCCGGCGCTGCCGCCCATGGCGTAGAGACGGCCGGGCCGCGTGTACCCTTCGCGGACGAGGTGCTCGGCGCAGGCGATGAAGTCGGTGAACGTGTTGCGCTTGCGGCCCAGGCGACCGTCGTCGTACCAGTGCCGGCCGAGCTCCTGTCCGCCGCGCACGTGCGCGATCGCGAACCGGAACCCGCGGTCGAGCAGGCTCAGCCGCGCGGAATTGAACGCGGGGTCCATCGAGATGCCGTAGGCCCCGTAGCCGTACAGCAGCAGCGGACCGGCCCCGTCGCGCGGCGCGCCGGCCCGCGCGACGAGGGAGATGGGCACCTGCCGGCCGTCGGGCGCGGTCGCGTGCAACCGCTCGGCCTCGTAGTCGCCCGGGTCGAACCCGCCCAGCACCTCCTGGCGCTTCAGCAGCGCGCGCGAGCGCGCCTCCATGTCGTAGTCGTAGGTCGACCGCGGGGTGGTCAGCGACTCGTACCCGAACCGCAGCAGGCGGGTGTCGGCCTCGCGGTTGACCGACACGTGCACGTCGTAGACCGGCTCGTCGAAGGCGATGTCGTGCGCGCCGTCCCCCGACCACGGGCGCACGTGCAGTCGGCTCAGGCCGCCGCAGCGCTCCTGCAGCACGAGATGGCCGCGGAAGAGCGCGAACGACTCGAGGAGCACGTCGTCGCGGTGCGGCACCACCTCGGCCCACCGCTCGGGCGGGGTCCCGGCGGCGTTGGTCTCCATCAACCGGAAGTTGCGGGCGCGGTGGTTGGTGCGGACGTAGAACCGGTCGCGATAGTGGTCGAGCTCGTACTCGTGGTCGCGCTCGCGGGGCCGGAACACGTCGAACACGCCGTCGGGCCGGTCGGCGTCGAGCAGCCGGTACTCGGTCGACACCGTCTGCGCCGACGCGATCAGCAGGTAGCGCTTCGACCGGCTCTTCCCCACCTCGCAGTTGAACGTCTCGTCCGACTCCTCGTAGACGAGGACGTCGTCGGCCTGCGCGGTGCCGAGCACGTGCCGCCAGACCTGGTGCCAGCGCAACGTCTCGGGATGCTGTCGCGTGTAGAAGAGGGTGCGGTCGTCGTTGGCCCAGATGAGGTTGCTCGTCGCGCCCGCCAACTCGTCCTCGAGCAGGACGTCGGCGGCCAGGTCCTTCACGCGGATGGTGTGGATGCGGCGGCCTTCGACGTCGATCGCGTAGGCGAGCAGGCGCCCGTCGGGGCTGACCTCCAGCGCCGACACCTGGCAGAAGTCGTGCCCCTCGGCCAGGGCGTTGACGTCGAGCAGGATCTCCTCCCCGCCAGGCCGCGGGATGGCGGGCGCCGGGATGACGGCCCGCGCCCCGGCATCGGGCGGCACCGAGTGAGCCGGCTCGGGGTCCGCCAGCGCCGAGGCCTCGGCCCGCACCAAGCCAGCCGGAGCAAGGACGTCGGCCGGAGCCGGGTCAGGCAACGCTGGCGTGTCGACCGCCGGCGCATCGACCGCCGGCGGTGCATCGACCGGCGCGGGCGCGTCAGCCGGCCGTCTGCAGTGGATGGGGTACTCCCGTCCGTCCTCGTAGCGGGTGTAGTAGAGGTGCTCGCCCTCCCGGTACGGCACCGACATGTCGGTCTGCTTGATGCGTCCCTTGATCTCGGCGAACAGGGTCTCCTGCAGCGCCTCGGTCGGGGCCATCACCGCCTGCGTGTAGGCGTTCTCCGCCTCCAGATACGCGGTGACCGCCGGGTCGCCGCGGTCGCGCAACCAGTGGTAGTCGTCGACCCGCACCACGCCGTGGGCCTCGTGGCGCACGGGAGAGACCCGCGCCCGCGGCGGCGGGACGCCGGCCGTGGACAACGGAGCCGACGAGGACGCCGGCGCCGCGCCCGCGACGGAGGGTCCGTCCTCCCGACCGTCGACGGCGGAGACCGCGGCCGGCGAGGAGCCCGCGCCCGCCGTCACCGCGTCATCGCCGGCAGAGCGAGAAGGGGCGCCGGCGCCCGTCACGGCATCTTCACCGGCGGAACGGGACCGGCGGGCGGCGCCCGTCACGGCATCTCCACCGGCGGAACGGGACCGGCGGGCGGCGCCGGTCACGGCGTCTTCACCGGCGGGGCGGGGCGCGTGGGCAGCGGCCGCGGGTCCTCCCGGATCATCCGGGTGATCTCCTCGATGGCCCGCTCGAGCTGCGGGTCGCCGCCCGCGATGACCGACTTCGGGTCGTTCTCGACCTCGATGTCGGGCTCGACGCCGTAGCCCTCGATGACCCAGCTCCCGTCGCGGCCGGCGGTGCCGAACTCGGGCACGTTGACGGAACCCCCGTCGATGAGGGGCCCGCGGTTGGTGATGCCGATGACGCCGCCCCACGAGCGCTTCCCGATGAGCGGCCCCAGGCCCGCCGCCTTGAAGCGGGCGGGGAAGATGTCGCCGTCCGAGGCGGAGTCCTCGTCGAGGATGCACACGAGGTGGCCGGTGAACACCGTCGTGGGATAGGTCTCGGTGTTCTCCACCGTGCGGGAGAAGCCGGTGCCCAGCAGCTCGCGGCTCAGGCGCTGGATGAGCATCGCCGACACGTTGCCGCCCCCGTTGCCGCGCACGTCGATGATCAGGCCGTCCTTGCGTATCTGGCCGTAGAAGTACTTGATGAACTCCTGGATGCCGGCGACGCCCATGTCGGGGATGTGCAGGTACCCCACCCGCCCCTCCGTCGCCGCGTCGACCTTCAGGCGGTTCGCGGTCACCTCATCGAGGTAGCGCAGGTTGGTCTCGCTGGTGATGGGCCGGATGGTCACCTCGCGGGCCGCGCCCTCGGCGGCGGGGAACGCGGGCGCCGCGCTCAGGGTCAGCCGCACCGGGCGGTCCGCCTTGTGCCGCAGCAGGCGGTAGGGGTTGTCGCCGCCCGCGAGCTCCTCGCCGTCGATGGCGAGCACGTAGTCGCCGACGCCGGCGTCCACCCCGACCTCGGTCAGCGGCGCCCGGTAGCGCGGCTCCTCGTTGTGGCCCTCGAAGATCTCGGCCAGCCGGTAGCGCCCGGCGTCGCGGTCGAGCTCGAACACCGCCCCCGGCAGGGCCACCGGGGGCCGATCCGGGGTCTCCCAGTCGCCGCCCGCGATGTAGGCGTGGCTGACGCTCAGCTCCGCCACCATCTCGCCGATCACGTAGTTCAGGTCCGAGCGGTGGGCGACGTGCTCCAGCCAGGGACGGTACTGCTCGCGCAGGGCCTCCCAGTCGTAGCCGTGCATGTTGTCGACGTAGAAGAAGTCGCGGAAGCGCCGCCACACCTCGTCGAAGATCTGCTCCCACTCCTCGGCCGGCACCCGGTCCACCATCAGCCCCGCCGTGGAGACCGTGTCCGAGTCCCCGGCGCCCGAGGCGTTGTGCAGCTCGTAGCGCCCCCCGGTGGCGACGAGCACCTTCTCGCGGTCGCCGGACACCGCATAGCCGCCGACGTTCGCGGCCAGCGTCTCGGTCTCGCGGTCCTCGAACGAGAAGGTCTGCACCTCGGTCGGGACGTCGCCGCCGCGCCCGTAGAACTGCGCGCCGGTGCGGATGAAGAACACCCGGTCGTTGCCGGCGCTCAGCCCCACGTAGTTGTCGAACGTGACGGGCAGCCGCACCACCCGCCGCGCGAGGCCGTCGAACTCGATGCGGATCGGCCCCTCGTCGTCGCCGTCGGCCGACGCGTCGTCGTCCCCGTCCTCGCCCTCGTCCTCGGCGTCGTCGTCCGCCTCCACCGTCACCTCGTCGCTCTCCGGCGGCAGGGGATGCGGCACGTCCTTCCGCAGGGCCAGCGCGTAGATGCCGGTCTCGCGGTCGACGAGGTAGTTCCACTCGAACGACCCGAGCTGGGGCGTGAACGAGCGGTCCGACAGGTAGTAGAGGTACTCGCCGTCGGGGTCCCAGGCCGGGTTCCACTCGTGGAACAGGTCGCTCGTCACCTGGCGCGACTCCCCCCCGGCCCGCTCCCAGACGTGGATCGAGCCGAAGCCGGTGTCGTCGGTCAGCGAGAACGCGAGGTAGCCGCCGCGCGGCGACCACACGTGGTCCTGGAGCTGCCCGTTCGCCTCGTCGGCGACGAGCGTCGACTCCCGCGACTCGACGTCGAGGACGTAGAGCCGGCCGTCCTTGTCGCTGAACGCAAGCTGGTCCCCGTCGGGCGACCACGACGGCGCGTACCGCATCGCCGCTCCGCCGTCCGTGAGCTGCTCGGGCGAGCCTGTCCCGTCCTGAGGCACGACGTAGATCTCGTCCTCGCCGTCGCGGTCCGAGACGAACGCGATGCGCGAGCCGTCGGGCGACCAGCGCGCCCACTTGTCGTGGGCGTCCGAGCTGCGGGTGAGGTTGCGGGTCGGGCCGTCCTCGATCGGCGCCGTGAAGACGTCGCCGCGGGCCACGAACAGGGCGCGCTCGCCCTTGGGGCTCAGCTCGAAGTCCTCGATCTGCCCCGCCGCCGACACCCGCGCCGGCCGCGCCGCCACCCCGTCGTCCGGCACGAAGATGGGGATCGG
The DNA here is from genome assembly GCA_965261285.1 of Vicinamibacterales bacterium. Taxonomy (GTDB): domain Bacteria; phylum Acidobacteriota; class Vicinamibacteria; order Vicinamibacterales; family UBA8438; genus JAJEEA01. The sequence goes on from OZ253457.1 coordinate 4,064,799, forward strand.
CCGCGACTCGCCGCTGTCGATGGTGAAGAGGTGCAGCTCGCCGTTCATCTCGTAGACGATCCGGTTCGCGCCGTCGTCGCCGGGCCACCGCACGTCCCACTGCGTGCTGTCGGTGAGCTGCGTGGTCTGGCCGCTGCCGAGGTCGAACCTGTACAGGTTCAGGGTGCCGTCGCGGTCGGACGTGAAGTAGATGGCGTCGCCGATCCACATCGGGTCGCGGTCGGCGCGGGGATGGTCGGTGACCCGCTCGACGTCGTGAGTCTCGCGGTCGAACACGTAGAGCTCCTGCGCCCAGCCCCCCTCGTAGCGCTTCCACGTCCGGAAGTCGCGGAAGAGCGGCGAGTACACCACCCGGGTGCCGTCCGGCGAGAGGTCACCCGCGCCCGACTCGGGCATCGGCAGCGGGACGGGGAGCCCCCCGTCGATCGAGGCGAGGAAGAGGCGGCTGTCCGACAGGTCGGTGCTGTAGCGCAGCGACCGGAACAGCACCGACCCGCCGTCGGGGGTCCAGTCGTAGACCTGGTTGTCGTAGCCCCACCGCGGGGCGAGCGGCCCGCGGGCCGGATACCACGTCAACTGCCGCGGCACGCCGCCCGACGCCGGCACGACGTAGACCTGCTCGTCGCCGTCGTACTGCCCGGTGAACGCGATCCACCGCCCGTCGGGCGAGAACTTCGGGAAGATCTCCAGCCCCGGATGGGCGGTCAGCCGCACCGCGGTCCCGCCCGCGGCCGACGCCGTCCACAGGTCGCCCGCATAGACGAACACGACGCGGTCGCCATGCACGTCGGGGAACCGCAACAGGCGTGTCTGGGACTCGGCCGTAGCCGCCACCCCGACCAGCACGCCCAACGCCAGCAGGTATCGAACTGTACTCATGAGCTCACTCCCGCGCCCGGCCGCGCCGCGGCGCCGCCCTGATCTGCACCGAACCCTCGGCCTGCCGTTTCCCACCCGAATGCTCCGCAGACGAGCCGCGGCGCGACCGACCCGGCTAGCGCCGCCTTGCGGCCAACCGACCCTCCCAGTAGGTTTCGACCGTTTCCGTCGGGGCCTGCACCACTCGCGCTGCACAGGTGTCGGGCCTCCGCCGGTGGGACCCGCCGGCCCGTGAACCGGCGTTCCGTCCTACTCCGATCGCAACGACGCCAGCAGCGGCGAGCGGACCGCGGCGGCGGTGGCGGCCAGCGACGAGGCGAGGCCGGCCGCGGCCACCGCGAGGAGCATGCCGCCCAGCCCCACGACGGGGAACTGGCCGCCCCGCTCGATCCACGCGGGGGCTATCGCCACCACCGCGCACACCGTCCCGATGGCGAGGCCGCCGAACAGGAGCAGGCCGTTCTCGACCAGCACCATCAGCGAGACGTGCCGCGTGTCGTAGCCGACGGCGCGCAGCAGGGCCAGCTCGCGCCGCCGCTCAAGCACGTTCCGCAGCAGCACCGCCCCCAGCCCCAGCGTCCCCAGCAGCAGGCCGAGGGCCCCGAGGGTCTGGAACGTGGCGAGGTAGGTGTTGTTGACGCGGTGGAAGGCGGCGAGGCGCTCCGGCGTCGAGGTCACGTCGAACCCGTAGTCGGAGAGCCGGTCCTCGAGGGCCGCGGTCGCCTCCACGGTCCGATCCGCCGGCGCGTCGACGAGGAAGAAGCGATACCCGTCGTGCTCGGGGAACAGGCGCAGGAAGGCCGCCTCGCCGACGATCAGCTCGCGCTGGAAGATGCTGTCGGAGAGGGCGGCGACGATGCGCAGCGTGACGGGGTTGTCGCTCTCCCGGTTGAGCACGAAGTCGTCGCCCACCGAGAGGTGCAGCGCGTAGGCCAGCGACGTGGCGTCGGCGATGGCGGGGACCGCCCCGTCGTCGAAGACGCGGTTCAGCAGCAGCCAGGGGTTGGCGGCCTCCTCGTCGGTCTCGGCCAGCGTCGCCCCGAACCGGAAGCGCCCCTCCGGCAGGAACGCCGCCTCGGGCGCGAGCAGCCGCGGGTCCTTCGCCTGGTAGAGGTTGAGGCAGCTCGTGTCCTCGCCCGGCCGCAGGCGGAACCGCGCGTACGACACGTCCGCGAAGATCTCGTCGTCGAACGACGACACCCCCAGCTCCTCCCGCTCGGCCTCCGACCCGAGGTCGCGGACGATCGGCAGCAGCGACTCGGCCAGGAGCGGATAGCCGCCGGTGCCCGACGACCGGCCGCCGACGTCTCCCCCACCCTCGAGGTGGAACGCGTCGACGGCGACGATGATGAACGAGGCGAACGCGATGAGGGTGATGCACAGCACCGACCGGCCGGGGCGGGCCGTGGTGTTGCGCAGTCCGACCCGGGAGACGGTCCAGGTCGACGGCGCCGCCACGCCGGCCGGCGCCTGCCGGCCCAGCCACGCCCACGACAGGGTGAGCAGCGACGCCAGCAGCAGCATGCCCGCGCCGAAGAAGCCGGCGGTGTCGCCGACGACGCCGGCCAGGGTCACCGCGAGCACGGCGGCGCCGAGCAGCCCGAGGACGGCGGGAGCATGGCGGGCGAAGGCGGCGGCGCGCGAAGGCGGCGCCTCCTCGTCGCCATCGCCGGGCGACGCGACGGCTCCGGACGCGGGCAGCACGCCGTGGATGAGGGCGCGCGGGGTCGCCCGGGCGACCATGCGCAGGCTCCACGCGATGGACACGACCGCCGCCGCCATGCCGCCGCCGATGCCCGCGGCGAGGGCGAGGGGCGACACGTGCAGCACGAGCAGGGTGGTGCCCACCGCGTCGACCCACCACGTGCGCAGGCCCCACATGATCAGCTCGGCGTAGCCCACCGCGCCGGCCGCCCCCACGAGCCCCCCGGCGAGGGAGAGGGCCCCCGCCTCGGCCCAGAACAGCCGCCGCACGCTCCCCTCGTCGAAGCCGAGGGCGCGCAGGGCGCCGATCTCGCGCAGGCGCTGCTCGACCCCGAGGCGGAAGAAGAGGCTCGCGAGCAGCAGGGCCGACACCACCAGGAAGAAGCTGAAGTAGGTGAAGTACTCGCCGAAGTCGGTCACCCCCGCCGACGCCTCGAGGGCGAGGTCGCGCGCGGGATAGACGACGAAGCCGGCCGCGAGGGGATCGAGCCGGGGCCGGAGCGCGTCGCGGAACGCCGCCGCCGCGAGGTCGGAGGCCCCGTCCGGCGGAAAGACCCGCAGCGAGGTCACCTGTCCCCACCGGGAGCCCCACAGCCGCTGGCCGTCCTCGAGGGCGATGAACCCCTTCGACGCGGTCCGGTACTCGTCCCAGTAGTCCTCGTCCTTCGGGCGCACGAGGCCGAGGTCGATGGGGAACGGCGGGTCCCAGTCGGACAGGTCCGTGGCCTCGGTGATGCCGGGGTACTCCGGCGCGAGGTCCTGGTCGACGGCCAGCCCCGCCATCGGCACCACCCCGGCCACCCGGAAATCGGCGGTCTCGGTGACCAGCGCGCCCGCCTCCTGCCACAGGTAGTACTGCAGGGTCACCGTATCGCCGGACGCCGCCTCGAGGTCGTCGGCCGTCCACGTGTTCAGCCAGATCGGCGGTGACTCGGCGGTCGCCTCACCGTCGACGGCGGGAGCGGTCGGCGCTCCCTCGACGGCGGGCGGCGCGACCTGTCCGCGAGCCGGGCTCGCGGCACCGCCCGGGCCGGCGCCGAGCGCGGTCCCCGCGGCGGGCGGCGCGACCTGTCCGCCGGCCGGGCCGGCGGCACCGCCCGGGTCGGGGCCGAGCGGCGCCCCCGCGCCGGACGCCGCGGCTCCCGACGGTGCAACGCCCAGCGACGCGAGATCCAGCGCGGTGACCAGCGAGTACGGCGTGACCCGCTCGCCCCGCCGGATCTCGTTGGCCAGATAGGTCAGGATGGGTTGCTCGCCCAGGTCGCCGCCCGCGGTCGCGGCCCGCGCGGCGGCGACGACGTCGTCGTTCAGCAGCCCCGCCGTCGACTCCACGGCCAGAGCGCCCGGCCCCGGAAGCGCCCGCACCCGCAGGCCGAGGTCGCCGAGCTGCGTCGTGGCCCGCAGGGCCGCCTCGATGCCGGCCACCGCCGGCGCCCCCGCCCCGACCCCGGCGAGCAGCAGGGTGTTGGCCTCGCGGCCCAGCTCGACGTCGCGCTGCATGCGCTCGAGATTGACGAAGACGGCGCGCGAGAACCCCTGCTGGGGCCGGAACGAGAACTCTCCCAGGTCGGCGGGAGCGAGCACCTCGCGGATGCCCAGACGCATCGTGCTCCCCAGGTCGTCGCGCCGCCCGTGCAGCGAGCTGACGGGAATGGCCGAGGGCTTCTGCACCCGGACGAGCAGCGTGTCCTCGGCCGCCGCCCCGAGCTCGCGGGCGAGGCCGCCGCTCACCAGCACCTCGCCGGGCCCGGGTCCGCGCCCGCCGCCCGGGGCCGCGCCCTCGAGCCTGCCGTCCGGCCCGCTGCCAAGCCCGCCATCAGGCCCGCCGTCAGGTGTGTTGAAGGCCCAGAACCGGTCGTCCACGCCGTAGACCTGGATGCCGCCGGCGCGGCTGCCGCTCTCCTGGTGGGTGACGAAGCCCTCGAGCGCGATCATCGGCACCGCCGTCGCCGCCGCGGGCGACCCTGCCGCCGGCGACGCGCCGGCCGCGGCGCCGCCGAGCGCGTCGGAGGCCACCACCTCCTCGGCGAGCGCCTCGCGGAAGAACGCCCCCGCCGTCACGACGTGGTCGACGTTCCCCAGCCGCTGCAGCGCGAGGTCGCGCAGGCTGGCCCGCACCGACGTCCCCACCAGGAACGCCCCCGCGAGCACCGACACCGCCACCCCGACCCCGGCGACCACCGCGAGGTTGATGCGCCAGAAGTGGGTCACGCTCCGCAGCAGCAGGGTGATGGAGGTCATGGTCCTTCGCTCCCCGTCTCGCCGCCGTTCGCGGGTTCCTCGGCGCCGCCCGCGGGCTCGTCGCCGCCGGCCACTCGCCTCTCACCGTCCACGCGCTTCAGCCCGAGGCCTTCGAGCCGGTAACGGATGGGGCATCGCGCGGCCAGCTCGACGTTGTGGGTCACCACCAGCAGCACCGTCTCCTGCCCCCCGTGCAGGTCGAACAGCATGTCGGCCACGACCTCGCCGGCGGCGCGGTCGAGGTTGCCGGTGGGCTCGTCGCACAGCAGCAGCGGCGGACGGCGGATCAGGGCGCGGGCGAGGGCCACGCGCTGGCGCTCTCCCCCGGACAGCTCGGCGGGACGGTGGTCGAGCCGGTCGGCGAGGCCCGCCCGCCCCAGCAGCTCGCGGGCGCGGTCCCCCGCCCCGTCCACCGCGTCCCCCACCAGGGTCGGGACCAGCACGTTCTCGAGCACCGTGCACTGCGGCAGCAGCAGGTGGTCCTGGAAGACGAAGCCGACGCGGCGGTTGCGAAACGCCGCGAGCTCGGCCGACGCGAGGGCGAACGGGTCGACGCCGTCGAGGGTGACGCTGCCCGCGGTGGGCGGCTCGAGGGCGCCCAGGATGTAGAGCAGGGTGCTCTTCCCGCTGCCCGACGGCCCCACGATGGAGGCGGCCTCACCGGGTCTCAGCGCAAAATCGACCCCGGAGAGGATGTCGAGGGCGCCCCGCGGCGTCGGATACGACTTCGCGAGGCCGGTGACTTCGAGCACTGGGACCTCCACCCTGATGGTGTGTTAAACTTGACGCAGCCATGGAGATCGTCTTGCTGACGTGTGCGGCGGTTGGCGGCGTGGTCGGTGCGGTGGTAGCCGGTTTGTGGAACGCGTACCAGTTCACGCGGCTTACCGGCCGTGTCGACGAGATCAGCGTGCAACTGAAGACTCACATCAACGCACCCGGTCTTCACAACTGATCGCCCGGACGTGTATCCTCCGCTCGTCTGGTCCCGGTCCGGCCAACCGTCCACTTCGGCTCCGCTTGGCACCCAACCCCCCTCGGGGAATCCGTACCCATCTACGGCACGGACTCCGGGGTCTGCGGCGCAGACTCCAGGCCACCGTCATCGGCAATCACGACGCTTGCTCCAAGCCACCGTCGAGGACATTCACGACGCCTGCTGGAACGCCCGGGGGCGGAACAGGAAGTCCACGATGTTCCCCTCGTGCGGCTGCAGCCAGTTGAGCCGGGTCGTGGGCACCGGGCCGAGGTTGAGGCGGTCGATGTTGCGGGCGTCGAGCAGGGCCCGCGAGAACGCCGGATCCTCGGTCAGGCCGGTCGCCACCAGGGTCGTCCCGATGGCCCGGATCATCTTGTCCTGCGGGCACTCGACGACGGTGACGAAGGGGTACATGTACTCCTTCTTGGCCATCGCGGCGTCGGGCGAGCCGCAGTGCACGACGGTGGGCCTCAGGTAGTCGCAGCGCTCCATCGAGACGAGGCGCCCGCCGTCGTGGTGCCGCGCCGACACGTCCTCGACCCCGTCCTCCTTCAGGGCGTTGTCGATGTCGGCCGAGATCGCCGGCGCCTGCCCCGGCACCGTGAACGCGGCCAGCTCGGCCTTGGGGTCGTCGGGGGGCAGGGGCGCGATGGGGCCGATGCGCTCGGCCACCGCCTCGGCGATCTCGCGGGTGTGCCGCGACGCCCAGATGCCCGAGCAGTTGATGCAGCCCCGGCCGCTGTTGATGGCCACGCTCTCGACCATCAGGTCGAGGTACCGCTCCCAGTCGTCGACCACGTCGTCGCCGATGAGGATCTTGCTGAACCCGGGCCCGTGCACCTGCACGCCGGGGTTGGCGGCGTACTGCTCGACGGTGGCGGTGCCGCCGAAGATGAGGCTCCGCGGCGAGTTGTTCAGCACCGCGGCGCCGACCTCGCCGAGGCCCGGGTAGAGGGCGATGGCCTCGCGCGGCACCCCCGCCTGGAAGAACGCCTGGGCCATGCGCCACGGGGTCCACGGCTCCTGCGGCCCCGGCTTCAGCACCAGCCCGATCTGCAGGGGGATGATCGGCAGCCACAGGCTGTGCACGCCCGGCGAGTTCGACGGCAGCACCATGCCGAGCACCGGCGTCGTCGCCTGGTAGCTGCGCATCACCCCGTCCTCCTCCCCGTAGCCGCGGGTGAGGATGTCGTAGTCGAGCCGCCGGGTCAGCGAGCGCAGGACGTCGTCGAGGTGGGTCAGCACGTACTCGAGCTTGCCCATGTTCATGCGGCACAGGTGCTCGGGCAGCCCCGTCGTGGCCGACTGCTGGCGCACGAAGTCGTCGGGGGTCTGGACCCCGTCGCCCAGCGGCAGATCCGCCGACTTGAAGAGCTCGCCGCCCTTCTTGACCATCGCCAGCAGGTCCGCGCACGGAATCTCCCGCAGCGCGTCGCGCGCCCGGCCCGCCCCCTTGCGCAGGTCCCGGGCGACGATGCCGGGGTTGGCCTGGCTGACCTCGGCCACCGGCTCGCCGGTCAGGAAGTGCTCGACCTTGGCGAGCTCGAGGCTCTTGTACTCTTGCCCCCAACGCAGAATCGGAAAGTGAATCACGCTAGCCCGCCAATCGTCGCCTCGCGCCGACGCCGCCGTGCGGCGCCGCCGCCCGAACCAGTCATCCAGGAGCACGCGCCGCCCACGGCGCAGACCCCTAGTACACCCCCACCGTGGTCGCCGACGCGAGCCGGCTGAACGGGCGCACGCCGCTCACCCCGTCCCACGGATACTGCTCGCACGGCGGCTCGCGCTCGCCCTCGTCGCGCTCCTGGAAGCGCGGCACGAAGAACTCCTTCGTCAGCGTCGTCAGCATCACCCGGCCGGTCTCGCCGTACCCGACCACGCGGTCCGCGTCGTCGGGGTCCACGACCTGCAGGACGGCCCGCGGCTGCGGCGCGTAGTAGGTGATCTTGTAGCCGTTCTCGGGGCCGCTCGGAGGGCTGCCGGCGAGCCCCATGAGGGTGTTGCCGTAGGTCGGCGTCATGTAGATGCCGTCGAGCAGCTCCTCGTGGGCGAAGCGGTTCCACTGCGGCGTGAACTCGGTGCCGCCGGCGAAGATGCCGGTGATGCCGGTGTCCTTCAGGCACGACCCGTCGGCCTCGAGCCGGTTGGCGAGGGCCTCGAGCAGCTTGGGGGTCGAGAACAGGCACTTGATGTCGTGCCCGGCCGACAGCACCGTGATCGCCTGGTCGATGACGTGGTCCTGGTAGGCCTTCAGGTGCTCCATCCACCCCTTCTTGATGAGCTTGATCACCCACCGCGGATCGAGGTCCACGCAGAAGCAGATGCCGCCCCGGTGCTGGGCGAGGTGCTCGACCGCGAGGCGCAGCCGCCGGGGGCCGCTCGGCCCCAGCATGAGCCAGTTGCTGCCCTTCGGGAAGTGCTCGTCGGGCAGGGTCTCGGAGAAGAGCTCGTAGTCGATGCGGAAGTCCTCCTGGGCGACCCGGCTCTTGGGGATGCCGGTGGTGCCGCCGGTCTCGAACACGAACGTCGGCCGGTCGGCGTAGGCCCTGGGCACCCAGCGGCGGACGGGCCCGCCCCGCAGCTTCTCGTCCTGGAAATGGGGGAACTTCGCGAGATCGTCGAACCCGTGGACCTCGCGGCGCGGGTCCCACCCCGCCTCGCGCGCCCAGTCGAGCCAGAACGGGCACCCGGTGTCGGGGTTGAAGTGCCACTCGACGATCTCGCGCACCCAGGCGTCGAGCGCGGTCCTGGCCTGGGCGGCCCTGGTCTCAGCCGTGCTGCTCTCCGTAGTCATCAACCCATGATCCTACACTAGTAGTCGGCGCCGCAGGACGGCGCCGACCGGCGGGACGGCGGACGACCGCCGTCGACCGGTCGAAGGAGCAGAGAATGGGACGTCTCGAACGGATCTGGGTGAAACGATTCCACCGCGGCCCGATGGACCCGGCCGAGGCCGCCGACCTCCGTCGCGGCGCGGGCATCGTGGGCAACGCCAACCAGGGCGGATGGCGGCAGGTCACGATTGTCGCGGCCGCCGACTGGGACCGCGTCGTCGAGGCGCTCGCGACGGCGGTCGATCCTGGAGAGAGGCGCGCCAACCTGCTCGTCAGCGGGGTCGCCCTCGCGCACACCCGCGACCGCGTCCTGCAGGTGGGCGGCTGCCGGCTGCGGGTGCGCGGCGAGACCCGCCCCTGCGAGCGGATGGACGAGGCCGAGCCGGGCCTGCGCGCCGCCCTCGACCCCGGGTGGCGGGGAGGCGTGTTCGCCGAGGTGCTCGACGACGGTCGCATCGCCGTCGGCGACCCCGTCGCGTGGGCGGAGGCGCCGTCAGCCGGAGACCGCGCTCAGACCGACTCGAGCTGATCCGCCTTGGCCGCGAAGACGAAGTCGCTCTCGGTCAGGCCGTCGATCTTGTGGGTCCAGATGGTGACGGTGGCCCGGCCCCAGGCGAGCAGGATGTCGGGGTGGTGGCCCTGCTCCTCGGCCATCTCGCCGACCCGCACCGTGAAGTCGAGGGCCTGGCGGAAGTCCTGGAAGCGGTAGGTCCTCTCCAGGTGGTGCCCGTCGACCACCTCCCAGCCGCCGTCCAATTGCCGCTGGTACCCGGCCAGCTCCTCCCCCGCGAGGGGCGGGACCCCGCCCCGGCAGGGCACGCACTGCTTCGACGCGAGCTCGCTCATGCATCTTCCTCCGATGCCGGTCGTGCCGGCAAAGGCACTATCATAGTGGGTTGGACTGCCGCTCGCGACCCCCAGGAGACCATCGATGGCCGATCAGAAACAGAACTTCGACAACCACGTCCGTTTCGTGCCCGTCTTCCACTACGTCGCCGGCCCCATCCTCCTCGTCAACCTCGTCTGGGCGATCTGGAGCCTCCGCGCCCCGTCGTTCCCGGCGCTGCTCGACGTGCTGGTGGCCATCGCCCTGCTCATCCTCTTCCTGTATGCGCGGGTCTTCGCCCTCAAGGCCCAGGACCGCGTGATCCGCGTCGAGATGCGCCTGCGCATGCGCGAGCTGCTGCCCGAGGACCTGCAGGGCCGGATAAACGAGTTCACGCCGCAGCAGATGGTGGGCCTCCGGTTCGCCGGCGACGCCGAGCTGCCCGACCTCGCCCGCAAGGTGCTCGACGAGAACATCACCGCGGCGACCCCCATCAAGAAGCTCGTCACCGACTGGCAGGGGGACCACTACCGCGTCTAGCCCGGAGAGCGTCGCCTACGGCTCCACTCACCGCTCAACCAACCCTGCCAGGAGTCTGCACCGTTCTACGACGCAGACTCCTGGTGTCCCGCCACCGTGGTTCGCGGGACGATTCCGAGCGGCATTACCTCATATTTTGCAAGCACTTGCCGCGATTCAGGACGCTCGCGAGCTTCGCGGCCGGGACCTGCGGCCCCACGGCGGCACCCGGCGGCGCACCGCGACCGCCGGGGTACGCGAGGACGGCGAGACGCTCCCGCGACAGGGCGTGACGAGCGAGCGATGGAACAACTCGCGCGGCGGCATCGTCCATGCCGGCGAAGCGCCGGGGACGGGGGCGCCTGCGAGGCGGCGAGCGGGCGGTCCCCACGACCAACGCCGGTGCTGTCAGCACCGGCCCGGGGACGGAGGCGCCTGCGCGGCGGCGGCCGGGCGATGGAATAAACGGCGCGGCCGCGTCGTCTACTACTATTGGTGAAGGTGCGCTCCGCGCCCGAAGATGCGGCGGCGGGCGCGTTGAGCTGGAGTACGAGCCCGAGCCGAGCCGGCCACGCTCAGCGCCGGCGCGGCGCGGCCCGCATTTCTCACGACGGCTCCGGGACGGAATCACGGAAAGGGAAACACTCATGAAGGGCGGGATCGCCTGGTTCGCCCGCAACCCGGTCGCCGCAAACCTCATGATGATCTTCATCATCATGAGCGGCGCGATTGCGACCACCGCGGTCAAGGAAGAGATCTTCCCCGAGATCGAGCTCGACCGGGTCAGCATCAACATCCCGTATCTCGGCGCGGCGCCCGAGGAGGTCGAGTCGGGGGTGATCCTCCGCGTCGAGGAGGCCATCCAGGGCATCGACGGCATCAAGGAGATCCAGTCGACCGCGTCCGAGGGCAGCGCCTCGGTCATGGTCGAGCTCGAGCTCGGCGCCGACGCCCGGCGCGTCGTCGACGAGATCAAGAACCAGGTCGACGCCATCACCACGTTCCCCATCGAGACCGAAGAGCCCATCATCCGCGAGCTCATCGCGCGGAACCAGGTCACCGACATCGCCATCTCCGGCGCCACCGACGTCTTCACCCTGAAGGCGATCGCCGAGCAGGTGCGCGACGAGCTGACGGTGCTGCCCGAGATCACCCAGGTCGACATCGTCAGCGCGCCACCCTACGAGATCTCGATCGAGGTCTCCGAGACGGCACTGCGGCGGCACGGCATGACCTTCGACCAGGTCGCCGACGCGGTGCGCCGCTCGTCGCTCGACCTCCCCGGCGGCTCGGTCCGCACCGACGGGGGCGAGATCCTGCTGCGCACCATCGGCCAGGCCTACCGCGGCGACGAGTACGAGAGCCTCGTGCTGTGGACCCGCGCCGACGGCACCCGCCTCAGGCTCGGCGACGTCGCGAACGTCGTCGACGGCTTCGCCGAGACCGACCAGCAGGCCCGCTTCGACAGCGACACGACGGTGATGGTGTCGGTGTTCCGCACCGGCGACCAGAGCGCCCTCGACATCGCGGCGGCGGTGGAGCGCTACGTCGACGACATGCAGGCGCAGGTTCCCCGGGGCATCTCGCTCACCATCTGGCAGGATCAGGCCGAGATACTCGCCGACCGGCTGACCCTGATGGTGCGCAACGGCGCCACCGGGTTCGTGCTGGTCTTCATCGTCCTCGCCCTCTTCCTCCAGTTCCGCCTGGCGTTCTGGGTCAGCCTGGGCATCCCCATCTCGTTCCTCGGCGCCATCGCCCTGATGCCGGGGCTCGACGTCTCGGCCAACGTCATCTCGCTGTTCGCGTTCATCCTCGTGCTGGGCATCGTGGTCGACGACGCGATCATCGTCGGCGAGAACATCTTCCGCCACCAGGAGAACCACGGCGAGGCCCTGCGGGGCTCCATCGAGGGGGCGCACGAGATCGCCAAGCCGGTGACCTTCGCGGTCCTGACGACGGTGGCGGCGTTCATGCCGCTGATGTTCGTGCCCGGCATGATGGGGAAGATCTTCCGGGTCATCCCCCTCGTCGTCATCCCCTGCCTGCTCTTCTCGCTGATCGAGTCGCTCGGCATCCTGCCCGCCCATCTCGCCCACATGCGCCAGCGCCGCACGTCCGGCCCGTGGCACCGGTTCCAGCAGTTCTTCGCGAACGGGCTCAAGAACTTCGTCCGGACCGTCTACCAGCCGCTGCTCGAGACCGCGCTCCGCTGGCGCTACGTCACCGCCGCGGTGGGGCTCTCGACCCTCATCCTCACCGGGGGCATGGTGCTCGGCGGGTGGACCAACTTCCACTTCTTCCCCTCGATCGAGGCCGACTTCATGGCCGCGTCGCTGACCATGCCGCAGGGCACGCCGGTCGAGTCGACGTCGCGGGCGGTCGAGAAGCTCGAGGCGGGGGCCGCGCGGCTGCGCGCCCAGTTGCAGCGGGAAACCGGCATGGACTACTTCCGCCACGTGTCGGCGGCGGTCGGCGACCAGCCGATGATGTCGCGCGGCGGCGGGCCGATGGGGCCGATGGAGGTGGCCAGCGCCGCGAACCTCGGCGAGGTGACGGTGGAGCTCGCCCCGGCCGAGACCCGGGCGTACACGAGCGAGCAGCTCGGCCTGATGTGGCGCGAGGCCACCGACCCCATCCCGGAGGCGGTCGAGGTCAACTTCGACATGTCGATGATGGCGCCGGGCGACGACGTCGACGTGCAGCTCGCGGGGCCCGACCTCGAGCGGTTGCGCGCCGCCGCCGACGAGGTCAAGGGCCGGCTCGCGGCCTACGCCGGCGTCTACGAGATCTCCGACTCGTTCCGCGCCGGCAAGGTCGAGATGCAGCTCGGCATCAAGCCCGCGGCGGAGACCCTCGGCCTGACCCTGCAGGACCTCGGCCGGCAGGTGCGGCAGGCCTTCTACGGCGAGGAGGCCCAGCGCATCCAGCGCGGGCGCGACGACATCCGGGTCATGGTGCGCTACCCGCGGGACGACCGCCGCTCGCTCGGCGACCTCGAGAACATGCGCATCCGCACCCCGAACGGCGGCGAGGTGCCGTTCGGCCAGGTCGCGCAGGTGGAGCCGGGGCGCGGCTTCGCGTCGATCAAGCGGGTAGACCGCAACCGGGCCGTCAACGTGACCGCCTCCGTCGACCCGGCGGTGACGTCGGCCGGGGCGGTCATCGGCGATCTGCAGGCGCGCATCCTGCCCGAGGTCCTCGCCGACTACCCCGGCGTGTTCTACACCTTCGAGGGGGCCCAGGCCGAGCAGGTCGAGGCGGTGGGCGGCCTGCAGTGGGGGTTCGCGCTGGCGCTCCTCATGATCTTCGCCCTCCTCGCGGTGCCGCTGCGCTCGTACGTGCAGCCGCTCATCATCATGGCGGCCATCCCCTTCGGCCTCGTCGGGGCCATCTGGGGCCACATGGTGATGCGGCTCGACGTCACCATGATGTCGATGTTCGGCCTCGTCGCGCTGACCGGGGTCGTCGTGAACGACAGCCTCGTGATGGTCGACTTCATCAACCGCGCCCGGAAGGTCCACGACGACGTGGGCGCCAAGGTGCGTCAGGCCGGTGGGCAGCCGCGGGACCGCCACGCGTTCGAGTCGGCGGGCCTGCAGCTCGCGATCCGCGAGGCGGGGGGCAACCGGTTCCGCCCCATCCTCCTCACGTCGCTCACCACGTTCTTCGGCCTCGCGCCGCTGATGCTCGAGCGCAGCATGCAGGCGGCGTTCCTGGTGCCGATGGCGGTGTCGCTGGCGTTCGGGGTGCTGTTCGCCACCTTCATCACGCTGATCCTGGTGCCGACGGCGTACCTCATCCTCGACGACGTCCAGCGGAGCCTGCGGCGGATGTTCGGGCAGGAAGAGCCGGCGTTCGCCCCCGAGGCGCCGCCCCTGACCGACGACGCGGTGGTGGCGGGCGGCGCCCGGGCGGCGAGGACCGCCGAGGCGGCGTCGTAGCCCCGAAATCGTCGCCTTCGGCTCCGATTGCCGCCCAACCAACCCTGCCAGGGGTCTGCACCGTTCTACGGCGCAGACCCCTGGACCGATCTCGATCCCCGCAATCTCCTGATATAGTGGGCGCCCCACCCGGTGGGCATCGATGGTGGAGTGCGCGTGGCGCGAACGGGACTCGCGACACATGCCGAGGAAGGAGCCGCAGTAATGAAGCAGGTCACCGCAATCATCAAGCCGCACATGCTGGACGAGGTTCGTGACACGCTCTCGCGCCTCGGCGTCGCCGGCATGACCACGACCGAGGTCAAGGGGTTCGGCCGGCAGAAGGGCCATACCGAGATCTACCGGGGGGCGGAGTACTCGGTCGACTTCGTGCCCAAGGTCAAGATCGAGATCGTCGTGGCCGACGACCGCCTCGACGCGGTCCTGGACGCCATCAAGACCTCCGCGCGGACGGGCCAGATCGGCGACGGGAAGATCTTCGTGGCCGACATGGAGCAGGCGGTCCGCATCCGGACCGGCGAGGTGGGATCCAACGCGCTCTAGGGGCCGGCGCCCCGCGCCGTGCCGGACCCGTCACGGATCATCCGTGGCGGCCGACGCGGCACGGGGGGAGGCGTCGAACGGATTCCCGCGTCTCTGATCGTGTCTGGAGAAGGAGGATACGCATGACCTTCAAGTCGAGAGCGTTCTTCGTCGCGCTTGCCGGCGCGTTCGCCGTCACGTTCCCGCGCGCGGCCTGGGCCCAGGACGGCCTGAGCTCCGGCGACACCGCGTGGATGCTGACGTCGAGCGTCCTCGTCCTGTTCATGACCATTCCCGGGCTCTCGCTCTTCTACGCGGGCCTGGTGCGGGCCAAGAACGTCCTGTCGGTGATGATGCAGTGCTTCGTCATCACCTGCATGGTGACGCTCATCTGGACGGTGTACGGGTACGGCCTCGCCTTCGGCGACGGCGGCAGCCTGAACGCGTTCGTCGGGGTCGGCAACTTCTTCCTGTCCGGCGTCGGCGTCGACACCGTGTCGGGCTCGATCCCCGAGTCCGTGTTCCAGATGTTCCAGCTCACGTTCGCCATCATCACCCCCGCCCTCATCGTGGGCGCGTTCGCCGAGCGCATGAAGTTCTCGGCCATGCTGCTCTTCATGGCCCTCTGGGTCACGGTCGTCTACGCGCCGGTCGCCCACTGGGTCTGGGGCGGCGGCTGGCTCGGCGAGATGGGGGTGCTCGACTTCGCCGGCGGCACCGTCGTCCACATCAACGCGGGCATCGCCGCCCTCGTGCTCTGCATCGTCCTCGGCAAGCGGCGGGGCTATCCGACGACGCCGATGGCGCCCAACAGCCTCGTCCTCACCGTCGTCGGCACGTCGATGCTGTGGGTCGGCTGGTTCGGGTTCAACGCCGGCAGCCAGCTCGCGGCGGACGGCGTCGCGGGCATGGCGATGACCGTGACCCACATCGCCACCGCCACCGCGGCCCTCGCGTGGATGACCACCGAGTGGATGATCCACGGCAAGCCGAGCGTGCTCGGCATCGCCACCGGCGCCGTGGCCGGCCTCGTCGCCATCACCCCCGCCTCGGGCTTCGTGGGTCCGGTCGGCGCCCTCGCCATCGGCCTCGCGTCCGGCGTCATCTGCTACTGGGCGGCGAGCAGCCTCAAGCGCAAGATGGGCTACGACGACTCGCTCGACGTCTTCGGGGTCCACGGCGTCGGCGGCTTCATCGGCGCCATCCTGACCGGCGTGTTCACGGCCGAGGCGTTCGGGGGCTCGGGGCTCGACAACGGCATCGGGTCGCAGCTCGGCCTGCAGTTCATCGGCGCCGCCGCCACCATCGCCTACGCGGGCGTGCTCACCTTCATCCTCGCCAAGGCGATCGACGCCACGATGGGCCTCCGCGTCACGGCCGAGGAGGAGTCGGAAGGCCTCGACCTCGCGCTGCACGACGAGCGCGGGTTCAGCCTGTAGAACCCCTGTAGGACCAGGCCGGCGGGCCGCGAGTGCGGCCCGCCGGCTTCACGAATCGGCCGTCCTCGTCGACCTGGCACACGACGTTCGCGTAGCTGCTCGCGAGCGAACGTGAACGAGAAGACGAAGACCAGCGGCTCGGCGCCGGTGCCGTGCAGGTGCGACGCCATCGACGACCTGCTGGACGAAGCCTTGGCCGGTGGATTCAATCGCCTGCGGTTCCGAAGAGCTCCCGGAGCACGGCGCGCCGGTACTCGAAGATGCGCTCGATGTCGGGCCGCACCAGCAGGCGGTCGACGATGCGCCCTCCCCAGACCGCGTAGCGCACGTGATCACTCGCCGCAGTGCACCCGTCCCGCTCCTCGAAGCGGTGCTCGTGGACCCAGAGCCGGTACGGGCCGCGCCGCTGCTCGTCCACGAACCGGAACGGCGGCTCCCACGCCGTGATCTCGCTCTGCCACCGCACCGGCACCCCGCGCAGGCGCAGGCGGTAGTCGATGGTGGCCCCCGGCCGCATCTCGACCGGCCCCGGCGTCAGCACCTCGAAACGAAGCCACGCCGGCGTCAGCCGCTCGAGGTTCCGGGCGTCCGCGAAGAACGGGAACACCTCGGCCGGCGGCCGGGGCAGCATCACCTCGCTGGTCAGCTCGAAGGTACGCACCGATCGACACTCTCCTCCTGCCGCTTCCGGTCGACGACGGGCCGGCCTGACCGTTCCGCCAGGTCCACTTGCCCGGTCCCGAAGGGCTCGACAGGCTCGCTTCCCTCGACACCGTCAGGTCGATGTCGAAGCTGTCCCGGTGCCGCCATCTCGCCGCCAGGGTCGTCCCGCCTCCCAGCCGGCACTCGTGCGGTCCACCGTGGAGCTCGGCCAGACAGGCCGCGATCGGTTGCCGCACGGCGCGCCACAGGCCTCCGCCGGTCGTGGCCAGGGTCAGTACTTCGTCGCCCACTGGTTGATCTCGCGGATTCGGTCCCCGCAGTCGAAGTCGGCGAGATGGAGTGCCCGCACCAGTTGGCGGTCGGTGTACGCCCGTTGCGCCCAGGCCTCGAGGAGCTCCTGGAAGGTCGCTTCCCTCCCCCACATGTCGACGATCGCTTGCTGTCGCACCGTCGGGCGCGTGGCGCGGACCGCCTCGTAGAACTCCTCGGCGGTCGGCCGTCGTCTCCATCCGGCGCAACTGCTCATGATCCGGCGGTGCACCGCGGCGGCGTGCCGGCCCGTCCCGGCCCCGGGATCACACAGCCGCTCGAAGTCGCGCCCGGTCGCTTCCGCGTCGCTGAAGGCCTCCGGCGGCAGCAGCGTCGCCGGCGCCCACCGGTCTTCTTCGTCGCGGCGGCGCTCCGCTTCCTGCCGGACCCGGTCCGGGTCCGCGTAGCTACGGCCCGCCGTGGTCCGCGTGCGGAGCTTCGCCATCCGTTCTCGTGGTCAGCGAATCGTCGCCGTGTTCGGAGTATTGCACGCCTCTCTGCCACGCAGTCCCGGAACTACGAGGGGAAGCCGTGCGCCACGGCCCCGATCCGATGTTACTGGAGCATTTCGGCACCGTCGACGCGGACATCGCCTTCCCGCTCCGCATGGGGAACACGAGCGGCCGCCCGTCTTTCCTGAGTGCCCGCGCCACGTCGAGGGATCCACTCCAGGTGGGCGTCGATCTGGGGGTCGCGTTTCGGCATCGGCTACGTCGGGACGCTCAAAAGAAAACCCCGGCGTGTGGTGCGCGAGGACACCAGACCCCGGGGGGATGAAGCCCGGCTCCCTTGGGAGCCGACCCTCGAAGCCTAGGTAGGAGATGCGCTCGCCGTCCAGCACCAGCAGCTTGTCGAGGGCCCGGTAGACGGTGCCGTCGGGGACCAGCGGCGGCTCGACGCGCTCGTGGCCCTGCCGCGTCCCGCCCGCCCGGCGGCCTTCGAGGAACGGGAACCGGTCGGGGTCGAAGAGCACCCCGAGGCGCCGCGGAAGCTGCAGCCCGTCGGCCTCGGCCCCGTCGTGGAACAGCCGGAACAGCACCAGCAGTTGCGCCCATGCGCCGTAGCGCTGGTTCATCGTGTCGGGATGCAGGGCCGCGTCCTCGCGCAACCGCTCGTAGAGGCCGGCCAGCGAGTAGTGGCGCGCGAAGGTCTCGCCCTCGGGCAGCAGGTCCCGCTCTTCCGCGTAGAGCAGGAAGACGAGCCGCAGGATGACGGTGAGCAGCGCGTGGTAGACGTCCTCGGGACGGTCGGCCAGCGCTCCGCGCAGCAGCTCGCGGTCCCACGCGTCGTCGGCCGCCTGCACTGGTAGCGGCAACATGAAAAGGGACCCCATGGCCACTTGAAAAGGGACCCCCTGAGCACTCGGAAACAGCGGCCCCTGGCGATGATCGACGGGGCGAGACACGGTCGTCTCGTCGACCGAGCCAGGAGGACGCGGAGGTGATCAGGATGACCCAGTGGGCCGAGGTCCGCCAACTGCATCTGGTGGAGGGTGTGCCGAAGAAGGAGATCGCCCGGCGGTTGAAGCTCGACGTCAAGACGGTGCGGCGGGCCATCGGCCGGTCGACGCCGCCGGTGCGGGTGTCGCCGCCGCGGCCCAGCATCCTGGATCCGTGGCGGGAGCGGATCAGGCAGTGGCTGGGCGAGGAGCCGCGATTGACGGCGAAGCGGATTCGCCGGTTGCTGTTGCCGTTGGCCGGACCCGTCCCGGCGCGCACGGTGCGCCGCTACGTCGCGGTACTGCGGGCAGCCACCACGAGGCAGGAGGCCTTCGTGCACCGCAGCGTGCGCCCCGGGACCACCCTGGAGGTCGACTTCGGCGAGTCGTGGGTCGACATCGCGGGCGTGCCGTGCAAGGTGAAGTACCTGGTGGCGACGCTGCCGTTCTCCAACGCGTACTTCGCCAAGGCGTACCCGGTCGAGCGGCTCGAGTCGCTGCTCGACGGCATCGAGTCGGCGTTCCGCTACTACGGGGGCGTGGTGGAGCGCGTCATCCTCGATAACACCTCGCTGGCGGTCAAGGACGTGTTGGCCGGTCGGGACCGCGTGCAGACCGAGGCGTTCAAGGCGTTCCGGGGCGGATATCCGTTCCGGGCAGAGTTCTGCGCGCCCGCCAAAGGCTGGGAGAAGGGTTCCGTCGAGTGCGGTGTGAAATACGTCCGGAACCTGGTGTTCCGGCCGCGGCTGGCGGTCGAGAGCTGGGCGGCCCTCAACGCGGCGATCATCACGGAGCTGGAGGCCGACCTGCCGACGCGCCAGCTCGACGACGGGCGCCCGGTCGAGGAAGCGTTGGCGGAGGAGCGCCGGCGCCTGCGGGCGATGCCCGCTCACCCGCCCGCCACCTGCCGCGTCGTCTCACGGGTGGCCGACAAGTTCGGGCACGTCCGCGTCGACCGGGTGACGTACTCGGTGCCGATCCGCCACGCCTACCGGCCGGTGTGGGTGAAGCTGTATCACGACCGGGTAGCCATCGCGGTCGACGCCGAGGTGGTCGCCGAGCATCGCCGGGCGTTCGTCCGGGGCGCGAAGGTCCTCGATGCGCTTCACGTGCTGCCGTTGCTCGAGCGCAAGCACCGGGCGGTGGCCGAGGCGACGGCGCTCCTCGACTGGCGGCTGGCCCCGGTGTGGCATCGGGCGCGGGCCGAGCTCGCCAAGCACACGCGCAAGCCCGATCAGGAATGGGTCCGGATGCTGCGGCTCATGGAGACCCATCCGGCCCCGGCCGTCGAGCGCGCGGTGACGGCGGCCCTCGAGCGCCATTCCCCGCGCCTGGAGACGGTGCGGCTCATCCTCCGGCAGCAGGAGGCCGGCCCGCCGCCGGTGTGCCCGCCGGTCTCGGGCGTGCGTCCGGAGCTGGCGCGGATCGCGGTGCCCGCGCCGAGGCTGTCGGCCTATGACGCGCTGGTGGAGGGCTCCTGCTGATGGCTACCGCGATCACCGAGCCTCCGCACTTGGCCGCGGACCTGAAGACGCTGTACCTGTCGACGGTCGCGTCGCAGTGGCGCCCCCTGGCCGAGCAGGCGGTCCGCCAGCGTCAGGCGCCGGCCGACTACCTGGCGCAGTTGGTGCACCTGGAGGTGACCGCACGCCGGGAGCGCCGCATCCAACGCCGCATCCAGGACGCCCGCTTCCCGATGCTGAAGACGCTGGACGCCTTCTCGTTCGAGGCGCAGCCGGACCTCGACCGCGACGCGGTCCTGCAGGTCTTCGACTGCCGCTTCGTCGCCGAGGCCGCCAACGTCGTGTTCGTCGGCGGGGTCGGCACAGGGAAGACGCATCTGTCCATCGCCTTGGGGATGGCCTGCTGCCAGCACGACTACCGGGTGCGGTTCGTGACCGCGGCCGAGCTGGTCACCATGCTCGTCGAGGCGCAGCAGCAGGGCCGGCTGGCCCGCAAGCTCGCCCAGCTTGCCCGCTACGACGTGGTCCACGTCGACGAGCTGGGGTACGTCCCGCTCGACAAGACCGGCGCCGACCTGCTGTTCGGGTTCATCAGCGAGCGTTACGAGCGCCGGAGCCTGGTGGTGACGACGAATCTGCCGTTCGCGCGCTGGTCCGAGGTCTTCCTCGACCCGACCGCGGCGGCCGCGGTCATCGACCGGGTCGTACACCACGCGACGGTCCTGCAGACCACGGGCGGCAGCTTCAGGCTGCAGGCCGCCAAGCGGAACCGGTCGCCGGTCGCCGGCCGGCGGGGGACCCGTTGATGTCTCCGGGGCGCGCGCCTGCTCGACGGCGACTATCTTGCCGGTCGCCGCGGTGGCGACGGGCCGGTCGCGGGAGCACCCGCGGATCGGTTGACACCGCCCGTTTCCCCACCGGGGACGGGTTGGTCACGGATGCGCAGATCGGCGATTGCGCGGGAAGCGGACGGCGCCGGCCGCGCTGCGTGCCGAGCACTCTGCACGTACACGGCGACCGACACGGGCGGGGCGACGCCGGGCCCGCCGTCGCCCGGCGTCGTGAACGTCCAGGCGCCGAGCCGCCCGTCACCGGTCCGTTACGTAACGGTGTGGAGTCGACATGGCGTTGACGAACGCGGAGCGGCAGGCGCGTTACCGGGAGCGGCGGCAGGCCGGCGAGTCCCGGGTCCGGTACCGCCGGCCGGCGGACCGGCGGTCGCGGCCACAGCGGTGGGACGACGCGGTGCGGGCGCTCCTGGCGCTGCAGGACCAGTACCGGGCGTGGCGGGACGCGTTGCCGGCATCCCTCGCCGGGTCCGCGACCGCGGAGTTGCTCGATGAGGTCTGCGAGCTGGACCTGTCGGTGCTGGAGGCCGTCGAGCTGCCCAGGGGCTTCGGGCGTGACGGCTAGACCGCCGGCGACAGCTTTCCCCTTGGCGGCCACGAAGCGGAGCCGGCGCCGGCATCCGGGAAGAACGGAGGCCGTCGATGATGCTGACCCGGGCTGTCGGGCTCATCAGCATGACCGTGTGCTCGCCGGCGTCAAGGCGCGTCGCTTCGCTCCGCCCCCGCTTCGCGGGGCTGACGGCCTTGACGCCGGCTGCGCGCACGGTCCCGGGCGAGCCCGCCGACAGCCCGGGAACGCTCAGACAGGGAGGGCCCAGAATCTGAGGTGTTGACGGAGACTTGGGGGTCCCTTTTCACGTGGCCACGGGGGTCCCTTTTTCAGTTGCCATTTCCAGCCTGCACGCCCCGCAGCAGCTCGTAGAGGGCGTGCAGCACCTGCTCGGCCAGCCGCTCGCTCACCTCGTTCTGGAAGCGCCGGCTGTCGGCCAGCAGCGCCGCGAAGCGCTTGTCGCGGGGCAGGGCGAGCAGCCGCGTCTCGCCGAGCAGCAGCCGCAGCGCCGCCACGATGGGCCGGCCCGCCGTGGTCACCATGTCGGCCACGTGCAGGTCGAGCCAACCCGAGCTCTCGCCCCGCGGGGCCGAGACGAGGCGCAGGGTGCGGCCGTTCGACAGCAGCCCCGCCGGCGCCCCGGTCTGCCGCAGCAGCCGCTCCATCCGGCCGTGGGCCGACACCTCCAGGCGGCCGGCCCCGCCGGCCACGCGGTCGAAGTCGTCGCCGGGCTCGATCACCTTGACCAGGAGCTGCCACCGCGGCCCGTCGTCGCGCGGGTCGCGCTCGCGCACCGCGAAGTCGGGGCGCAGCACGTCGCCGCCCTCCTGCAGCGGCGTCTCCAGCCCGGGCGGGATCGGGCTCTCGGCCGTCCCCGCGTACCCCTTCGGCGAGAAGCTCCAGCCGAGCACCGACGCCGCGAACGCCGGGAAGTCCGGCAGCCACGGCTCGGGCTCGCCGTCGGGCCGGAAGCGCCGTTCGGCCGCCCACGCCCGCAGCCGCCGCTGCCCCTCAGGGTCGCGCGGCAGCACCGCCCCCGCCCGCACCACGGCCGGCGCCGACACCACGAGGCCGGTCGGCCGGACGAAGCCGATCCACTCCAGGTGGGCGTCGAGCTGGGGGTCGCGTTTCGGCATCGGCTACGTCGCGACGGTCGCGGGGATGGGACGGCGCTCAACCGCCACGTCGGCGGCAGGTCGCGTCTCGCCAATGGACCGACGCATCCGACCCACGACAGCGCATATGCTATCATCGAACCTTGAGGATCGTGCTCGACACCAACGTCTTCGTCGCCGCGGCGTCGAGTACCCGCGGCGCAAGCCGAGAGGTCCTGCGGCGCTGCCTGCTGGGCCGCTACGAGCCTCTGATGAGCCAGGCCCTCTTCGCCGAGTACGAATCCGTGATGGCGCGATCCGAGTTATTCGTTCGCTCGCCGATCTCCAGCGAGGAACGCCATGCGTTGTGGGCCGCCGTCATCAGCCGCTGCCTCTGGGTGCGCGTGTACTACCTCTGGCGACCGAATCTGCCCGACGAGGCGGACAATCATGTCGTCGAGCTGGCGGTCGCGGGCAACGCGGAGGCCATCGTCACCCACAACACGCGGGACTTCAGACGAAGCGAGTTGCGCTTCCCCGGGTTGGCCGTCGTCACGCCGCGAGCGTTGATTGCCGAAAGCTGAACCATGTCGATGCTCACCATCCGTCTTCCCGACGACACGCACGCGCGGATAAAGGTCCTCGCCCGCCACCGCGCCGTGAGCGTGAACAAGCTGATGGAGGAGCTGTGCACCATCGCCGTCACCCAGCATGACGCCGAGACGCGATTCCGGGCGCTGGCCGCGCGCGGCTCCGTAGAGGAAGGGCTGCGTATCCTCGACAAGCTCGACGCCGCGCTCGGCGCCGACGAATAGTCGCCCGCCCAATTGGGCTCCGGCCACAGGTAGACGCGCCGCGACCTGCACCACGCGCTTCGCCCGCACTCGTACACCCGCCGGTTGCTGGACGTCCCCAGTACCGCACCCGATGGCGTCTCGCCGCATCGCTTGGTTGTCGCCTGGCCCCGGCTTCGCCGAAACCGGCTCCCGTGCATCACTGCCAACACCATTCCCGCCAATGTACTCCTTGGTCCCGCTTGCGCGTCACGTGTCCGGCGGTGACTCCGCCCTCCCTCACGTTGCGTTGATCGTACCGTGCAGTTCCCGCTGGCCGTAAGTCTTCACAAGCGTATCTTCTGTGCGAAACAGCGTGTAGGCGTTTATGTTCATTTTGTCCAACCGCTGTAATACCCGTTCGCGCTTTCGTTGCGGGATGGTGAGTTTCCAGCAGACTACTTGGTCTATAGCATGCTCATAAGTGACAAGGTTTGTCCCCGGCACGAGTGTTTGCGGAAACTCCCTCAGAATGTACTCGTGCGAGTCAAAAAAATAGGTATGTCTATCCTCTACCTTGGCACGCAGAGCTGTTGTGTACGCCGACTGTTGGTCGTAGTGTCTCGTCTCTCCCTTTACTGGATTCGGCCAGTACCGTATTCCCGCCTCATCCCCGGGCACGGCGTCGCTCCCAACTGTGTATCTTTTGTATGGTCGTTTTGGGGGTCGCATGACGTAGATCGCAACACGTGACTCGTCCTCTTCGCCACCATTTCTGGCATCCTGCCGGTCAGTCGCGTCGACAAAGGGTAGAGTCGACGACTGGCGCGGTGGCGGTAGGCGGAGGGGGTAGCTGTTCCCGGCGGCTTTCGCCGATGCCGGTGCCTCACTCCTCGCCGTGGCTCCGTTTCCAGTCGCCGCTCATCGAACCGGACGTGCGGATTTCCCGCATCCGGCTCTCGGACGAGATCATGCCTTCGCCCACGGGAAGCTCGCTGTGCGTGGCGCAAGGTGCGTGAGTCCGTACTCGGACCAGAGCCGGTCAGCCGGGAAGCGTCGCAGCTTCCCGGTTCGCACCTTGTGCTTGCGGCCGAGCCACTGGCGCAGCCGCCGGGTCGCGTGCCGGTCAATCGCCACGTAGGCCGGGCTGACCTGTCCCAGGGTGAAGTAGTTCGCCCAACCGGTCAGCAACCGATTCAGGCGTTCCACCACGACCCCGGGGGGCAGGCGCACGTCTCGACGCGTCGTCAGCTCGCTCACACGACGGCAAATGCTCCGGACGCTCGCCCGACTCGGGCGGGTGCCGATGTACGCGGCACCCGTCACCGGCCGGTGGTTGCGCCCAATCCGGTAGCCGAGGAACGTCATCGACTCCTCCGGCAACCGGCAGCAGCGGGTCTTCTCGACGTTCACCGGCAGCTTCAGACGCTTCATCAGCCCTTCGACCGCCGTCAGCATCTCTGCCGCCGGCGCTCGGCCGAGCACCGCGAAGTCGTCCGCGTAGTTGACGATTTCCGCCTTGAAGCGCCGGGCGTAGCCCAGCACCTTCCAGCCCAGGATGAAGCGACGCATGTAGATGTTGCTGAACAGCGGCGAAATCGGGGCCCCCTGCGGGGTTCCCTTCCGCTCCCGACGTGCCCGGTTCGTCCGGCGGCGCCCGCCGCGCCCGTCGTCCTCTTCCACCGCCATCTCCAGCCACGCCTTGACCCAGCCCAGCAGCCGCCCGTCGCTCACGCGACGCGCGATGGACCGGAGCAGGTCGGCGTGCGGAATCTGACCGTAGTAGTTCGACAGGTCGGCGTCCACCACCTCCCGGTGGCCCGTCGTCAGCAGCCGGTGCACGCGCCTGACCGCGTCATGCGCGTCCCGGCCCGGCCGATAGGCGTATTGCTCCGGTTGCAGGTCGGCCTCGAAGATCGGCGACAACACCAGCATCGCCGCCGTCTGCGCCACCCGGTCCCGGAGGCAGGGAATGCCCAACGGCCTGAACTTCCCACGCTGCTTCTTCGGGATGAGGACCTGCCGAACCGCACGCGGCCGGTAGGTCCCCGCCTTCAGGTCCCGCGCCAGTGCTCCCAGCCACCGGTCCACCCCGAACGACTCGACGTCCGCGACCGTCTCGCCGTCCACCCCGGCCGCGCCGCCGTTGCGGCGGACGGCCTGCCAGGCGACCGCGAGCACGTCATCGCGCCACACCTTGTCGCTCAGCGAGTAGAACCGGAAGCCCGGAGCTCCCTTCGCTTTCGCATGTAGCGCCGTCTGGAGTCGCTGAACACGTTCTGAGGCGGTTAGGCTCGCGCCAGTCCCCACGTCCCGTCCTCCGTCATGCGCTGCTCTCGAACTGAGGCCCCTTCCCTCCACCGGCGTTACCCGGCTTCCCCGGTACTACGGGCCTCTCCGCCACCCTGCTCGGCCCGACCTGACCCCTCGCGGGCTGTCGGTTGGCGCGGCCACGCCACCGGCAGGGCTTCCCGTGTTGCGTCCATCCCCCTCTTCCACGCGTGCCGCCGCCACTACCCCGGCGGAACCGGTCGGTGCTCGCGTCGCTCGCTTCCCGACCGCTGGCAGCCTTCCCCGTATTTCGGGCGGGTCGGCTTCCGCATCGCTTCGTTTCGAGGCCTGCTCGGCGTTTACTCGCGTTGCAGCCCGCGTGGTCGCTGAGCCGCCCAAGGCGGCCCTTGTCGTCGGAGTGCTTCAGCCCGATGTCGTTGCCTCCATCGTCCGCTCCGACTGCTACCGGCTGGAGCGACAGTTGCCGGGCGGGATTCGCACCCGCTGTGGAATGGCGCCTTGTCACGGCGCACCGAAATAAGCAGCTACGTAGGGCGATAACGACCAGTCCAAAAGTGGTGACGGGAACCCATGATGTCGGAGATATACTGCGTATCGAAAAGACAAACAACCGACGACGACGTCTCTAACCCAAGTTTAACAGCCCTTTCACTAAGCTATTGCAGAATCAGCAGTTTACGCTGACGAAAATACTGGAGTGGCACTACAAACGTGCGCAAAGTCGTGAAGGGGGACCCTCAGATGGTCGTCTTGCGGACGCCTCCCGGATGCGAGTCGACGCCGAGCGCGTCGTAGATGGCCCGCTGTTCGGGCTCGGGTTGGGTGGCCGTGCGGACGTGCAGCGTGCGCCCGTCGGGACGCCGGAACGTCGCGGTGACGCGCTGCTGGCCCTCCAGGATGCGGCGTAGCGTGCTCCAACTGGCGTGCTCACCATGAGTGCGCAGCCGGGTGCGGATGACCTGGGCGAGCTGATAGGCGACGACGGTGATGAACAGGTGGCCTTCGGCCCGCCGGGGCTTGTGATGGTGGATGGGGCGCAGGCCGAGCTCGGACTTGAGAGAGCGGAAGACCGCTTCCACGTCGGTGAGCGTCGTGTAGGTGCGCCACAGGGTCTCTTCGTCCCAGTCGGTCTCGCTGCTGCGCAGGCAGTAGATGCCCGGATGGGTGAGCATCGAGCCGTCCTTGGGGCGGCGGGTCCAGGTGACGGCGGCGGCCCGCTCGCCGGTCTCGTCGGCGGTGACGTCGATCTGGTAGTGGGCGGCGACGCGGGTGTGCCGGGACTTCAGGCGCCCGATGCGCTGCCAGACCTGGTCGAGGCGCTTGTGGGCGCGCGGTCGCGAGAGTCCGTCGTTGAGCTTGGCGAGGGCGGCCTCGAAGCGCGTGCCGAAACGGTCGACGATGGCCCGTTCCTTGTTGGCGCGCTCCTCCGAGAAGCAGTACAGCCGCACTTCGTCGGGGTCGGTCGAGACCGTCTTGTGCAGATGCACGGTCTGGTCGGACCGCGTGCGGACCGACACGGCGGCCTCGGCGTCGAACTGCCGGTGGCGTTCCCGGCTGACGACGAGGTAGCGGTAGCCGTTGTCGCGCAGCCACGTCACGCAGGCCTCGGTGGCGACGCCGCGGTCCATCACCACGAGGGCGTCCTGGGGCGCCTGAAGCGCCCCGAGCATGCCGGCCAGCGTTTGTTGTTCCCTGACGTTGCCGGCGAAGACCTGCGAGCGGCGCACGAAGCCGCTGGCGTCGAGCACCAAGCCCAGGGTCAGCAAGGGGCAGTCGGTGCGCTTCTCCTTCGAGTGCCCGCGCTGCGCCTGCGGCTGCTGGCCCGCCTCGCCTTCGAAGTACGTGTTGGTCAGGTCGTAGAGGGTCACCGTCGGCTGCAGGTCGAACAGCCCCATCGCCCGGTCGAACAGGCGCTCCTCGATCGCCTGGCGATGCTTCACCAAGGCGTCCGAGGCGCGGTAGAGCTGCATCGCGCTGGTGGTCTCGAAGTCGGTGCCGAGCAACTCGCCGAGACCGCTGCGGTGCTGCAACCAGCGGTGCGTCGCCCGCTCGGAGGCCGGCTGGGCCAGGCGCCCGATGATGGCGCCGGCGGCCGCGGCGCGCAACGCGCCGTTGACGCCGAGGTCGGCGAGCAGGGCCGGCAGGCCCAGTTTCTCCAACGCCCACAGGCCGACCTGCTCCACGCCGACGCTGCGGGGGCGAACCAAGCGCAACGAACTCACGTCGACCGGCTGCACGTCCGCCGGGCGGTTGGACGGCCCGCCCGCCCCGCGGGCGAGCAACTGGGCGGCGATGCGCTGGGCTTCCTCCTCGACGTCGGGCGGGCCATCGGCGAGAACCTGCGCCTGGCCGTTCAGGATGTCCTCGACGCGTGCGCACAACCGCGGCCATTCCGTGTTGGGGATATCGAAGTGGCGGCCGAGGTTGAGGAGGGTGCGCTGGCGGACGGTGTTTCCGATGCGCTCTGCGTGGACGAGTCGATGGGAGAAGTAGGGCTTTCCGGCCCCGGTGCGTCGGGTTTGGGTGCGCCGGACGAACATGGGGCCACGATACGCGGTCGCGGCACCTATTTCAACCTTGATTACCAAATTATGGCACTACATTCAGTTTCCCCGAACCCCGATTCTTTAGAATCAACAACTTACAGACAGGCATTGCCCAAAATACGCCCGAAATCCGCGGAATGGCGGGTCAAGTTGTTAAACTTGGGCTAACCGGAAAGACATCGTGATGACCGGGGGTCAGGATCTCGCCGAAGTCTTGGTTGGTGTGCGTTTCTACGATTGCCTGGACTTTCCTGGCAGCTTCCATATATGTAGAAATGGGAACGTTGATCGATGGATGTTGTGCCCCGAACAATGTGCGTTGATGTCGATAGAGTGTGCTCTCGAATGTCCACGTGCTTTCGCCATGCCCCCGGTATAGTACGTTGGAGTTGAAAAGGCCCTTTTCGTCGAGCCAGCTTTCGAACTCCCGAAAGTCCTTCAATGGCTTCTCTTCAATTGGCTTTACCATGAGAGTGGCCCATCCAAGCGCGTTTCGGCATCGGTTACGTCGGTGCAGTCAACGGGCATGGGATGGCGTCAGCCGCCGGTTCACGTTCGCCGCTTCATGTATCTCTCGACCACCCCGTACGACCGGCCGCACAGCTCTTCCGTCGATGGATGCTCGATATCCTCGAGCCTGCCCATCTTGCTGGTCCATTTTCCAGACGACAACTGTCTGGCCATATGCGTCGGCTGCCCCTCCGCGTCGACGTACAGGGCGACCTTCTCGAACCCCTTCTCGAGAGAGCCGTCGTCGCACGCCTCGTAGCCGAGCGCCCGAAATGCCTCGACGAATCCCTCGACCGTCTCGTCTGTCGCTGGTATCGGCCAGTGCGTGCCGTGGGTTGGAAAGCTGGCCGGCCACCACCAACGCTCGGTATCGCCGCCGGCCCATGCAACGCAATTGTACGAATCGTCTTGCGGGCTCGTCTCCACGGCATCTCGCGACAAAGCGGGGAACAACGCCCGCAGATCGTCCATCGACATGGCGCGGTCAGACGAGACCTCGTTCTTCGCCCCAGGCAATCCAGGCCCGCTTCATCTCCTTGATCCGACCGCCCATCTCCGCCGTGACCGGCGTTTCTCTGGCGATCGTCTCCAGCGCCCAGAACCAGTACCCGGGACGTCCCTGCCGCATCCATCTCAATATCGGCGCCAACGCATCGCGACCCATTCCGATAATCTGCTGATACGCCGGATGCATCACGATTCTCGACAGGGACGAGACATGAGCCGTATCGGCGAGCCATCGCTCGGCAAGCGCGGCAAACTCGGCTTCGAACCGTTCGTGCTCGGTGAACACCAGCCGCGCCCTGCCCCAGAGGTGGATGGATCGGGTTGACATCAGGGACTTCAGCCGTCCCCTGAACGGCACCTGCTCCGACTCCGAGAGAATCAGCGCATGATCTTCGCTGTCTCTCATCGTCTCGTACACGCCGCGGCAAAGATCATCGAGTGGAACGTATCCACCACTCGCAATTCCCGACAAGCGCGAGAGCGCGCTGACGATTTCCTCTATCTCGCTCCTCGCGAGGGTATCGACCGTCGATGCGACCTGTTCTGCAAGGTCGTCATCGAGGCTGAGCGGGTACGCCGCCTCCAACGCCTCGCGCAGGTCGTCCGCAACGGTTTCCTGGAGCGACCAGATGGCGGCCACGCCCCGCTGAACCGAGTCGCTGAGGGTCAGGGTTGGGACCATCTCTTCAGCCCGGGGCTTCACGCGCGCCGCACGTAGAGGTAGCGCCACGGATTCCGGTCGACGGAATCGTACCACAGCCCGTATTCGAGGCAGCACGCGGGACTGAGCGTGAAGGAGTCAGTTGGTCTCCGGCCAGAGATACACGAGGCCGACCGGCTCGACCCGCTTCGCCTGCACTCCGTAGAACGCTCGAATCCGGCCCGGCTCCTGCTTCAGATCGCGGTCGAACTGGTCGAGGCGAGTGTGCCAGTAGCGCATGTTGGTCTGGAGCTGACGCCGCTCGTCGTCGTCGAAGTCCAGGGTGATCTGGGCGTAGCGGCCCTCGTGGCGGTCGAGCTCTTCGACGATGCGCTCGCGCTGGCGGCGCAGCGTCTCTTCCAGGTCGCGTGCCTCCCGGTCCCCCGCTCACGCAGCCGGCGCGTCGCCAGCTCGGCGATCTCGTCGGCCCGCGGCTCGAGCTGCGGCAGCAGCTCCTCGACGTCACGAGGGGTGGTCGCCAACAGCTTGGTGCGGATGACTTCGTGCGGTATCCACTCCGGTCGGCCGGCCAGCGACTGCTCCAACAACTGGAGGGTGCGCGCCTCCGCTTCGCGGGCATAGGCCTTGAGCGGGGCGCCCCGCCGCGCCGGCTCCACCCAGCGCGCCGCCAGCGGGACGATCTCTTCGTGCAGCCGCTCGGCCCGACGCCCGTAGAGGCAGAGCCGCCCGAGAAGCACGACCCTGGGAATCGAGTCGCGGACCTGCGCGAGGCAGGCCCGGACAGGTCGTGGTGCACGAAGCTCTGGGCGCGAAAGAGTGCGAGGAGGCGCTGGGCCACCCGCTGCTCCAGGTGCAGGTGGACGGTGTCGTCGCCGAGCACGCCGGCGTCCTCGAAGACCACCGGCCGGATGGGCGCCTCGCGCCGCCAGTCGGCCAGCCTCTGGTCCCGCCGGTCGCGCGCCGCCTCCAGCTCTTCCTCGGTGATCTATCGGTACGAGCTGGGCCTGCTCCGCCTGCGGGTTCGGGCTCCTCGTGATCACGCCGCCGCCCCACGACCCGGACGTGCCTCATTGAGGCAACGATAGCGCGAAGACAGCGGAAAACCCCCGGATTCATTGGGATTTCGGTCAGGCTGCGGCGGGTACGCCCACGATGCCACCCACGTGTCAATGACAACCGAAAACTGCACACTTCTGACAACTGAAAACTGCACACTTCAGGGGAGGACGTCTCGGGCGGATCCGTACGTGCTCCTGTCAAGTTTCCCCCCTGGCGACACTGAAAACTGACCCCCGAAGAAACGGCGTATGTAGACGGTTCCGCCGGGAGCGGTCGACCGTGCCGACACCGGCTGCAACCCCGAGACGGCGGTTCCGGTCCGGCGCCCTGAATCCGGCGGTCCGCCGCATCCCGTGAGCGTCGTGGACGGCCGGGACGCCCCGTCCAGGCCGGGCCGCAAGGCCCATAACTGCCATCTGAGCCGCGGGGCGGACGGCGTGTCACCCGCAGGGCCGTAGCATCGCGGAGGACGCGCGCAAGCGCGTTGACACGCCGTCCGTCCCGCAGCTATGCGCCCCCGACCTCCCGACAAGCCAGCCGGGCATCCCAGGGGCGAGTCCGACCGGGGAGCGCGACCCCGCAGGCATCAACGGGCCTCCGGACGCCGACGCCCGGCTCCCTTCGTGGCCGCCAACCGGAAGCTGTCGCCGGCGGTCTAGCCGTCACGTCCGAAGCCCCTGGGCAGCTCCACAGTCTCCAGCTCCGACAGGTCCAGATCGCAGACATGCTCGAGCAACTCAGCGGTCGCGGAGCCGGCGAGGGATGCCGGCAGCGCGTCCCGCCACTCCCGGTACTGGTCCTGCAGCGCCAGGAGCGTCCCCACCGCGTCGTCCCACTGCTGTGGCCGCGACCTCCGGTCCACCGGCCGGCGGTACCGGATCGGAGACTCGCCGGCCTGCCGCCGCTTCCGATAACGCGCCTGCCGCTCCGCGTTCGTCAACGCCACGGCCACTCCACGCCGTTACGTAACGGACCGGTGACAGGCGGCTCGGCCCCCGACGTTCGCGACGTCGAGCGTCGGCGGGCCCGGGGCCGCCGTGGACCGGGAGCACGGCCGCGGGGGCGGGCGCCGGCGGCGATTCCCTGCGGTACCGGTCCGTCCGGCAGCTCGGTGTCAACCGTTGCTCGTCGGCGGCCACCGACGCCGCCTTGCAGGGGGCCGGCGAGCCTGACAACCACCACGCCGGCCGAAGGGCGGCGTGGTGCGGCACCGGCGTGTGAGTCCCTGTCTGTGCCCGCCACGGTGTCGGTCGCCTGATCATGACTGCCGGTCATCTCGCGACTCCCTCGCGGCGCTTCTCCGCCGCGGAGCGCAGCCACTCCTGGTGCTCCCGCATCCGGTAGCTGTTGCCCCGGATGTTGACGATGTGGCAATGGTGCAGCAGCCGGTCGATGAGCGCCGCCGCCATGACCTCGTCGCCGAGCACGCTGCCCCACTCCTCGAAGCCCTTGTTCGAGGTCAGCACCGTCGACGCCCGCTCGTGCCGGGCGTTGATCAGCTGGAAGAAGAGCACGGCGCCGTCCTGGCTGACCGGGAGGTATCCGATTTCGTCGACTAATGTGGAGCTCCACATTAGTCGACTTATGTTGAGTGATCGGTAATGTGCAGTGATCGTCCCGCGCCTCGGCGGAGGCGACGACACGCCCTCCAGGACTCCACATTACGTACGTAGCATCGGGACCGTGCCGATTCCGGCACCGCCTTCCTGGAGGTCCCGATGTTGGTCGAGCTGTTTCCCAGGGTGCACCGACGGTACACGTCGTTGGCGGTCATCGGTCCGATCTTGGACGGATACGGCGCGTGGCTCTTGAAGCAGGGCTACTCAGCGGAGCGCGCCCGCGAGCACTTCAGGGCGGCCCGGCGTCTCGCCGGCCGTCTACAGCAGCACGGCGTGCGAGCCCTGACGAGCCTGACGCGAGCACGATTGCGGGCCTGTGCTCCCACGGATTCCCAGGAGGACCCCGATTTGGCGGTCCTGGTGCGGCAGCTGACGCGGTACTGCGAGTCCGAGCTGTCGCTGTATCCGCTGCCCGCGTTGACCCGCATCGAGGAGCGAGTCGCCGGCTACGGGACCTATCTGCTGCGGGTCCGTGGATTCGCGCCGTCGACCGTCACCTACCATGACCGCACGGCGAGCGAGTTCCTGGCCCACATCGGCTACGAGACCGACCCGACGCGGCTTGCCGCGCTCGACTGCCGGGATCTCGAGTCCTTCCTGCGCGCCGTCGGCCCCCGCCAGTCGCGGGCGTCCCTCCAGCATGTAGTGGGCCACCTCCGGGCCTTCCTCCGGTTCCTGGCCTCTGCCGGCGAGATTCCGACCGGGCTCGACGCCCAGATCGACACGCCCCGCGTGTATCGCGGCGAGCAGCTCCCGCGGGCCCTGCCCTGGGACACGGTTCGAGCGCTCCTCGACTCGATCGATCGCGCGACCCCGATGGGGCGTCGCGACTACGCGATCTTCCTCCTCATGGCGACCTACGGCCTGCGCGCGTGCGAGGTCGTGACGCTCACGCTCGACGACGTCGAGTGGCGGGCGGGGCGGCTGCGCATCCCGCAGCGCAAGACACGCGGCTCGCTCTGGCTGCCGCTCACCGACGAGGTCGGGACCGCGCTGCTCGACTACCTCCGCCGCGGACGCCACGTCTTGACCGTGCGCCGGCAGCGCGTCCCGTTCCGAGGCGGGCCGCCGCGCAGCTATCGGGAGCTGTTCCTCCGCTGCCGCACCCCGACCGGCGTTCTCAAGCCGACCGCGGTCACCGAGGCCTTCCAGGCCTGGTCGAAGCGTAGCGGCCTCGCCATTCCGTTCCAGGGGTCCCACTGCGTGCGGCACTCGTATGCGGTGCACCTCTTGCGGTCCGGTCTGTCGCTCAAGACGATCGGGGACCTCCTGGGCCATCGCACCCTGGAAAGCACGTGCGTGTACCTCCGCCTGGCGGTTGACGACCTCCGCGAAGTCGCGTTGCCTCTGCCGGCCACGGTCGGCTGCGGTGCGCCGGGGGTGGCGTCATGACGACGTTCAGCTCCGGCCTGGCCGCCTCCATCCGAAGCTACCTGACGCTCAAGCGGGCGCTGGGCCGCCAATATTCAACGGAAGAATGGGTGCTGGGGTGCCTGGATCGGTTCCTCGCCGCCCGCGGCGTGGATCTCGTCGCCGAGACGTTCGCCGCCTGGTGTCTCACCTTGGAGCACTTGGCCTCTGTCACGCGCCGAGGTCGCATGCGGGTCGTACGAAACCTGTGCCTGTATCGCCGGCGCAGCGAGTCCGGCTGCTTCGTTCCCGACGAGCGGCTGTTTCCGCCGGTCCGTCAGGCCATCCGGCCGCACATCTTCACCGACAACGAGATCGTCCACTTGCTGGCCGTTGCGCGCACGCTGGCCCGCACCTCCAATTCGCCACTCTGTCCCGAGAACAGGCGCCTCGCGATCGTGCTGCTGTCCACCACCGGGCTGCGACGCGGAGAGCTGACGCGGCTGACCGTCGGAGACTACGATCCGCCGCAGCGCACGCTGGCGATCCGCGAGTCCAAGTTCCACAAGTCGCGCCTCCTCCCGCTGTCGGCGGACACCGCCCTCGAGGTCGAGCACCTGATCGAGATCCGCGGCCGGCGGCGACTGCCGGCCGCGGCGGAGACTCCGCTCCTCTGGCATCGCCAGCCGCCTACCGGCGGCTACAGCGGCCCGGGTTTCGGCCAGGCCATGCGGGCACTCTTCCGGCGGGCCGATATCTGGACCGCGGCGGGCCATCTTCCGCGCACGCATGACTTCCGTCACGCATTCGCCGTGAACGCGCTCCTCCGGTGGTACCGCGCCGGACTCGACGTGCAGGCCAAGCTGCCCTTCCTCGCCGCCTACATGGGGCACGTCTCGGTCGTCTCGACCGCCTACTACCTCCAGTTCGTCGAGCCTCTCGCGGCCGCGGCCAGCGCGAGATTCGCCGACCACTGCGGCGACCTCGTCACGGGACCCGCCACCGCGGGAGGTGCGCGATGACCGCCGCCATTCCCAATGACTTGGCGCGAGCCCTCCGGGCGTTCTTCGCCGACCACCTGCCCCGGGTGCGGGGAACCAGCCCCCACACCATCCGCAGCTATCGGGACAGCCTCGTGCTCTTGCTCCGCTTCGTCGCAACCCGGTCGCAGCGGTCCGTCGTCCAGCTCGACCTCGACGACCTCGGCCCCCAGCCGGTCCTCGCGTTCCTTCAGCACCTGGAGCTCGACCGACGCAACAGCGTCGCCACCCGCAACGTGCGCCTCGCCGCGGTCCACGCGTTCTTCCGGTACTGCGCTATGGAGTACCCCGCGCGGCTCGCGCACTGTCAACGCGTCCTCGCCGTCCCGTTCAAGCGGACCGGCAGCCGCCCTGTGGAGTACCTCGAGCACGAGGAGATCGAGGCCGTCCTTGCCGCCGTCGACCGCGGCACCGTCGACGGCCGCCGCGACTACGCGCTCCTCGCCACCATGTTCAACACCGGGGCGCGGGTCCAGGAAATCGTCGCCCTGTGCGTCGCCGACCTGCGCTTGGACACGCCCGCGCAGGTTCGTCTACAGGGCAAGGGGCGGAAGGAGCGGGTCTGCCCGTTGTGGCCCCAGACCGCCGACATCCTGCGTGCCCTGCTGGCCGAGCGCGAACGCGAGCCGCAGTCCGACGAGCCGGTCTTCCGCAACCACCGCGGGATGCGGCTGACCCGATTCGGCGTCCGCTACCTGCTGCGGAAGTACTGCGCCCGCGCGCAGGCTACGGTGCCGACCCTGCGCGGCAAGCGCCTCCATCCCCACAGCATGCGGCACAGCACGGCCGTCCACCTGCTCCGGGCCGGCGTCGACATCGTCACGATCAGTCAGTGGCTCGGCCACGCGAGCGTCACGACCACGCACCGGTACGCCACTGTCGACCTCGACATGAAGCGCGAGGCGCTCGAGAAGGCCCGCCCCACCGCTGGCGCCACCGCGGAGCCGGCCCTGTGGCGCACGGACGCGTCGGTGCTCGAATGGCTTGAAGCGCTCTGATGACCGATCGGTAATGTGGAGTCCGACGACCCTCCCGTGCCTGGGGCGAGCGCCTTTCTCCATCGCGACTCCACATTACTGATCACTCAACATAAGTCGACGACCAACAGTGCGGGATGCGTCAGCACCCGCAGCCGCCGGGACAGCTCTCCCGCGGCCCTGGCTTCCATGAGCGTGTCGATCAGGCCCGTCAACGTCCCGTAGTAGACGCGCCGGCCGGCCTCGGCGGCCGTGATCGCCAAGCTGATCGCCAAGTGCGTCTTCCCCACGCCGGGCGGACCGAGCAGGATGACGTTCTCGGCGCGGTCGAGGAATCCCAGCTCGTGCAGGCTCTCGATCTGCTCGCGCTTGATGCTCGGCTGGAAGGTGAAATCGAACTCCGCCAGCGTCTTGACGGCCGGCAGGCGCGAGGAGCGCATCGCGGCCTGCAGGCGGCGATTGTTGCGCAGCGCGATCTGGGCGTTGAGCACCAGCTCGATCGCTTCGCCCGCCGTCACCGCGCCGCTGTCGACCTGCGCCAGCACACCGTCGACCGCTTCCAGGGCGCCGGGCATCTTCAGGTCCGCCAGCATCGCCCGCAGCCGGTCGCGCCGGTCACTCGCCGCCGCCTTCATCGCACCGCCTCCGCGTAGACCCGCAACGGGCGGCGCTCGACCTCGACGGTCTCGGGCACGCGCCGGCGGACCGGCTCGGCGCCACGGTGAACGCCGAGACGCCGGTAGGGGCGGCTCGCCAACGGACCCAGTGCCTCGCGCTCGTCCCGCTCGAAGCGGTCCACGGGGCGCTCGCCCGTCGTGCCGTGGCGGCGGACGTTGGCCGTGCCCTCCGCCCAGCCCGACGCCTGCTCGTTCAGGTCCTCGTCGTTGACGAACGAACGTCCGTAGAAGAAGCTCTCCCGGATGTAGCGGATCGGCCGCTCCACCTTGCCCTTGGTCCGGGCCCGGTACGGCCGGCAGGCCCGCGGGTCGAACCCCCAGTGCGCGGCGAACCGCAGGAACTCCGCATTCAACACGAGCTCGCCGCCGCCCACGCGCTGGTCCGACAGCACGACCGCGCGCATCTGGTCGAACAACAGCTCCTTCGGGACACCGCCGAACCGCTCGAAAGCCGTCTCCAGCCCGCCGGTCAACACCGCCATCGTCTGTCGGCGGTAGAAGCACAGCCACAGCAGCCGGGAGTAGCTCAGCACCACCACCAGGGCGTACCGGCGGCCCCACGGCAGGGTGAACGTCGCGAAGTCAACCTGGCCCTGACGCCCCGCCGGCGTCTCGAACCGCACCACCGGCTCGGGCACCTCGCGGGGGCGAACCGCCCGGACGTAGTCCCGCACGCGGCCGTAGCTGCCGGCGTAGCCCGCCGCGCGAACCTCGTCAAACAGCCGCTGCGCCGACAGCCCGGGGAACTCCTCGAGACGCGAACTGATGATCCCCGCGTAGGGATCCAGCTTGTGGGGCACCGGCGGCCGCGCCGAGTAGCGCGAGCCACCCGTCGACAGGTCCCGGTCCAGCTGCCCCGTCACGACCCACTCGTGGATCGTCCGGCGACTCACCCCGAAGCGCCTCGACAACTCGGCCTTCGAGACGCCCCGGTCCAGGTAGTGCTTCAGCAACATCCTCGTCTCCCATCCGTGCATCCGGGCCCCGCTCCTTCCCTGTTGACGACGTCAACAGCTTGGAACGCGGGGCCGAGCCCAGCAACCACCAAGGTGTGCAGTTTTCGGTTGCCACGAATGGGAAATTTACAGTTGCCGCCAACACCACGCTTGACCGAGCCATTCGAGGTTGGTCCGCTACCGTCCCAGACGGTCCAATCATACGCCACTTGACTGACCCCCGCGGAGCCAGAGACCCTCGACGGCTGCACGCCGCACCCTGTCTCGGCTCCCGGATACGGCGCTCGCCCGGGTGGTTGGGGCAGGAATCACACCGGTGTCGGCGAGCCTTCACGGTTGCTGTCCCGAGCCCGGCACGCCGACCTCCTCCAGCGCTCCCTGACAACCCGCTCGAAGGACCGCACATCCGGCGCCGTCGACGCGAGATGCGTGTCGCCGACGCTGACGTGCACGCGCAGGTCCCCTCCGGTCCCACGGCGATGCTCCCCTCGACCACGGCGGACAGTTCGGCCGTGACGGCGATGAATCCGTCCTCGTTCACCCACACGCCGGCGACCCCACCCAGCGCCGTGGAGAGGAACCGCAGCAGCGGCTCGGCGTGCCACGCCGCAGCTGCCACGTCCTTCCTGCAGCCCGCGTCCGCCGCGTCGACGGCTTCGCGTAGCGCCTCGACCGCCGCATACGCCAGCCACGGTCTCGCGCGGATCGCCGGGCGGCGTCTCCACGTCGCGCGGCCGCAGCGCCGGCGCCGACGAAGGCCGGCAGCGTCTCGACCCGCGCCCGCGCCAAGTACTCCGCCGGCCCGGGCACGAAGCCGCTGCCTTCGGGCTCCGGCCGCGGCTTCCCCATCGCGTCGACCAGCGCCGCCGAGACACCGAGATCCAGCGTGTCTTCAGCCGGCTCGTCCTCCGCCCACACGACGAACCGGTACTCGCGCTGGGCGCGGCGGGCGGTCTCCTTCAGGAAACGAGCAGCAGCGCGAACTCCAGCTCCGACGACGCGCTCTCCAGACGCCTGTAGGGGTCATCGAGGTAGGCGACGGGACCGTGGTAGACCGTCTGGCTCTTGTGGGCCGTGGAGAACGTCCGGCCCACGACCGCGTTTCGCAGCACGATGATCCCTTCGCCCTGGCCGACGAAACAGGTGGGTTTCGAGATCCGGTCGTCTCGCAGCCGGGGATCGCGTGCCGCTTCGACGAGGCCTTCCGCAATGCGGTAATCGGAAGCCGCTCCGCCTGGTCGCGGAAGTCGACGAACGTGGCAGGCGATCAGGTTGCCCGCGTCATCGACCTGGTGTCCGTCTGCCAGGTACTCCAAGCTGGCCATGAAGGCTTGGGAGCCGCATCCGCGACTCGCTGGTCCCGGAGCCCGCCTGCCAACCGAGGGTCGCCCGGCCATCAGCCCGTTGCTCGCTTCGCCGTGCTCCGGGCTCTCCGCCGCTGCGCGTCGACGCCCAGCTCGAAGTGCACCCGGCCCTGCGCCAACACCCCGAGGGCGTAACCGACTTGGTACTCCCGCCCGTACCGCGACGTCGCCAACCCGACGCGCGGCGTTCCCACGAAACGGGCGCCCACCGGCAGCCCGTAGCCCACCTCGGCGTTCACTTGCCCGCCGGACCCGTACATCTGGTGCGAGCCCATGCCGTGGGCCATCTGGTTGCCCCACAGCGCCTCGGCCCCGCCCTGCGCCGAGCCGCCCCACGACCGGGCGACCCTCGTCGTCAGCCCAAGCGGACTCGACGGCGTCGGGTCCCAACCGAGCGACAGCGACATCCCGCGATCGGTGAACCCTTCGGCCTGGCGCACGACCAGCGTCCGCACCGCAGGTCCAGCGACAGCCCCGCGACCGTGTCGCTGAACGCGAGGCCGCCGCCCACGTCCATGCCGGCGCCCGTCTCCGCATCGCCGCCGTCGCGGCGCAGCCCCACCTCGACCCTCGGCGTCAGCGACAGCCGGCCGCCGCCCAAAGCAGGGATGACCTCCGCGACCTCGCCCCGCACTAGCTCGAGATCGACGCCGGCGAGCCGATCTTCGAACCGGCCAGGAAACCCGCCCAAATCGCTTAGGCCGCCCGAACCTGACCGCAACCGCGCGCCACGACCAACTTCAAGCCGGTACAGCCTCGCCGTGCCTACGGCTGCCACGCCACCCACGCCTCATGCGTCCCTACCACGCCCGATCTCGCCGACTGTTCCTCACCCTGAGCGGCATCATGCCGACCACCACGATCCGGATTCGCGCCCTCCACACCGCATACATCGTCCATGATGCACCGTCACTGTGCCGCACTATTGCGCCATCAGCTACGCTGTGCTACACTGCCTCACACTGTGACTCGGCCGTGGATCTGGAGCAAAAACATGGCGACCGACCACCACGATGAGGTCAGGGAAGAAGCGAGCGTGTCATTTCGGGCGAATGCCGCAGATCTCGCCTCGATGCTGGCCATCGGCGAGCACATCGCCGATTTGACGCGAAACATCGATCCCGATTCCTCCGTGACGGCCACCACCTCTCGCGCCGGGATCATCAGGTACGCCATTCGACAGGTTGGTCATCTCGTTCAGACACCGGCAGGTCGGCGTGTGTTGACCTACGCAGGCCGCAAGGAGCTTCGCATGTATCGCCGAGCACAGACCGGCTATGGCCCGTGGCATTGGGTTGAAACGTGTTCTGGGTGGACCACCACGAACTTCCTTGAGCAGCTTAGCCGCCCGCCGGAGGAACTTCTTTGCCCTACGTGCAGAACACTAGAAGCGAACGCAACTGAGAAATAGCCAAGACAACGAGGAGGGAATTCACCATGGTGCAAGAACTTGGACGCGACGATGGGCCCATTGGACCGACGGGGATCGTCAAGGAGTTGACCATTTACATCAATGCTCGGTCGGTGCTCTGGGACAAGCCGACCATTAGCTTTACGCAAGTGGTCGAACAGTGGAACAAACTCGATCCAGCTCGACACGTAATCGGCGATCTGCCGGGCATTAACTGGACGGCGAAAGACGGAAAAAAGGGGATTCTCTATCCGTCGGACAAACCAATTGCTGTTGTTGACGAGTTGTCGTTCAAGATTGATGATTCCTATCTTGCATAGGAGGGGAGCGCGTGTCAGAGCATGAATCACGAGCACGTCATGAAGCGGAACGGCGTGAGTGGACAATTGAGCGCCGAGACCTAGAAATAGGTGCAGTAGGGGTGCCTTGTTTTATCGCACCGAATGCCGTAGGCAAGTGTCACATCTGGGTAGGGACCGGGTCTAACTCAGACGAACTCAAAGCAACCCATGACTGGCAGCAGAATGCTTTGCACACGGCCAATATACGAGGTCTCATCAACGGAAAATTGTACGACCGATCTGGCGCCGAGTTGGCAGCCGGCGTGATCGGGCGAACTCCTTCGAGCCTCGTGCTTTCGATCAAGCTCAGAGAGCGCGACTATGAGGATGCTTGGGACGCACTAAACAACTACGTCAGGCGAATATACGCACTGTTCCTTGGCCAACCGGCATCGAGCACAGAAGCGGCTCCACGCCCCTATACGTTCGATGTGCTTGGTGACCAACTGCCAGAAGCAGTGGAGTGGAGGGCTTTACTGGCTCAAGAGCATGTATCCATCGTCGGACTTGGTGGTGTCGGCGCATGGATAGCAGACTTTGCTGTCAAGGCCGATCCAAGAGCGGTTCATGGCTGGGACTACGACTGCATTGAGCCCAAGAACATCCTTCGCATGCCAGGTGGACTCGATCCCAACGTCTGGATCGGCAGACCAAAGGCCGACTGGTTCCAAGAGACCTACTCCCTCATCCACAGGAGCATACATGGCCACAATGTAAAGGTGCTCCCTGAAGGCGTCCAAGATGTCATTGAAGGCACTACTTTCGCTTTCGTAGCTGTGGACGACGCTGACGACCGGATGATGGTCTGCGACGCGCTGGCCAACGCTCGCATACCGTTCGTCGTGGTAGGACTCTCGCCAATTCGCAAGGACAAACGGGTCAAAGTTTCCATGCGAATAGTAACCGCCCACCTCGCGGTATCCTCTTGGAGGGACGCTATTCCCCAAGTTGGCCAAGCGGGACAAGACGACTACGGAAGCCTCGACTTGCCCGATGTTTACTCAATGGCTGCGAGCTGGGCCATCCAGTCGTGGAGAAAGGTGCGCGGCCAATTCTGGCAGGCGAATAGAGAAGAATGCCTAGACTATAGTGCTAGTGACCAGTCTCTCATACCAAGAGAGGTCTAAAGTGAGCTTTTGGAAAAGGAAGAAGCGCGGGACACGCAAATCTCGTCCCAAGTACATTGCTAGGGCCCGAGAATCAACTGTACTGAAGCCAGTGTTTGTTGAGGCAATCCCGCGATTGCCCGAAATGGAAGAAGGCACACTCTACGTCAGCATGAGGTTCGCCACCCTTTCTCACTTGTGTCCGTGCGGGTGTGGTCGTTTGGTCGACGTAACGCTCGATCCGGCAACTCGCAGCCTGACGTACGATGGTGAGTACCTTACCCTGAGACCTTCGATCGGGGTCACGTTCCCATGCGAAAGCCACTACTCGATAGTCCGCAACGCGGTCATGTGGTACCCGCCGATCTCAAAGTCGAAGGATAGCAGGTGGTACAACCGTGTTTGGGCGAAACGTAGGTAGACAGAGACACTGCTCTTTCCTCTCGGGTAGTGGTACGAGTGCTCGTCCAGAACCTAACTAATAGTCATCAACCTCGAAGCCGTATTGCCGCCGCACGCCATCCAAGGTCAGATCGACCGCGAAACCGGAGGAGGAGCGTGCGGTGCCCTCGCTGTGCAGCAGAGAATGGACGTCTGGGGACGATTCGCCTCCTGAATCTCCATACTGATACGAGTTCATTACGACGACAACGCATGTTGGTCATCGCGCGGAAATCATCAACTTCCCCGAGGCGTTGGCACCCCAAGAGCGCCAGCGACAGTTCACCGCCGCCAAGGGTGAAGTCGCGCGAGACCCTCGGCCCCGGTGCGCACCCGCGTCACCGACCGCGGAGGCGTTCAGCCTCCAGAGCCGAAGGCCACAGGCTCGAATCCTGTCGGGCGCGCCAACCTCTCAGGTCCTTTTCCCCAACGAAAAGGGCCCTTTTTGTTGGGTTTTCGTCCATGCGGGTCGCCGTTGGCCGCTGTCTGGATTGGGTCAGCAACGGTCAGAAACCGGTCCAAAAGGCCCCTTTCGAGCACCAAAAGTTAGCACCCCCGGATCCGCCGCCCCGCTGGGTCCGAGCCGCCGGCCCACGGGACTCCCGACCCGGCAAATCTCCGCCGTCCTGACCCCTTCACCTCGCGGGCTACGCGCGGCTGGACGTGACATCAGCTTGCTCTGGGCAGCGGCACCGTCGCCCCACGCGACGATCACGACGGCGCCGGGAGGGTCCAGCCCCTCGGTTGTCAACGGTCCATCGAAGCGCCGGATTGTCAACCCGCTCGGCTCCGGCACCGGTCTTCTCTTGTGGGTGAAGATGCGCTCATGTCGTTGGTGTGCTTGATTTGTCCAGCAGCTCCTTCAGCGTCGTCTCCGCCGGAAACTCGTCGTCCTTCACTTCGGCTGTGAATTCCGGCGGCGTGAAGAGCGGGTTGCCCGACGACCAGAGCTCGACACTCTCGGCGTGCTCCTCGTGGTAGGCGGGGTCGGTGGTCACGCGCAGGCGTTCGCGCATTCCCGGCGCGAGCAAGCCGTACTCGCGGTTGCCGAGCGGCTGGATGTCGGTTCCCGGCGGCATCAGATCGGGCGAGGAGATCACCCGGTCGAGGTCGTCCATGGCGACCGGCGACGGTGCTCGGACAGGCACCGCAACGTCCACGTCGACCGTGGCGTCGATATCGAACCCCCCGGTGCGGGCCTCCCGGACCTGACGCTCAATGGCTTCAGCGACATCGGCGCGCCCGCCGGCGTCCGGCACGGCCTCCTGGGCGCCCGCCGGTGGGCGGGCGCCGTCGCCGCGTCGACCGCCGCCCGAGAGAACCGCACCGGCGATGGTGCTCGGAAGCCGGGCCAGGATCGGCTGCAGAGGACCGACCACCGACTCGAACAGGTTGATGCGGGTGCGCAACGCGGTGTAGACGTCGGTCTCGACCGTGCCAGCGTAGTGCAGATTGACGATGCGGATCGCCGGATGCGCCTGCCCGAGGCGGTCGATGCGCCCGATCCGCTGCTCGACCCGCATCGGGTTCCACGGCATGTCGTAGTTGACCAGGGCGCCGCAGAACTGGAAGTTCAAGCCCTCCGCGGCGGCGTCGGTGCACAACAGCAG
Organism: Vicinamibacterales bacterium; assembly: GCA_965261285.1. GTDB lineage: Bacteria > Acidobacteriota > Vicinamibacteria > Vicinamibacterales > UBA8438 > JAJEEA01. The sequence goes on from OZ253457.1 coordinate 4,108,291, forward strand.
GTCGGCCTCGCCCTCCCGGAAGCGACGCTTGACCTCGTCGCGACCGATCGTGCTCCAAGCGCCGCCGGCGGATCGGACCTCGCCCCCGCGACCCGAGAAGCACATCAGGCGCAAGGCACCCGCGTGCCGGTCAGTGGGCTGCGACGGGTTCTGGGGCGACGCTGGCAGTGACCCGTCGGCGCTCCGGGAGTCCCGATTCTGCGACCTGTCCGCACGCGACTCGGGAACGCTGGTCTCTGTCGGCGCATCGTCCCAGGCGCCCAGCTCCTCGCGCAGGAAGTCCATCGTGTCGGTGTACTGCGTGAACACCATCGCCTGGGCGAAGCCGGCACCACGCAGCTCGAGGACCACGCGCTTCAGTTCCTGCACCTTGCCGTCCGCAGGCAAACGGCCGATGCCGTCGAGCAGCCCCCGGATGTCGGCGGCCTCCTCGAAGACGAGCGCCCGCTGCTCGAGCGCCGCTACCTCGTCGATTTCCTGCGCCTCGTCCGACGTCTCGTCGTCGGACACGTCGTCGCCCAGGCCGCTGAAGAGCGGAGTCGGCGAACCGGGCGCCCCGCCGCCCACAGGGGCATCGCCGGCCGCGGCCACCGCGTCGAGGTGCCGTTCGAGCGTGGTGCGCAAGGCGCGGAAGCTGCTGGCGAGCCGGCGGCGGTAGATGGTCATGACGAACCCCACCGCGGTGCGCTCGTCGGCCGCCGCCTGGTTGTAGGTACTGACGATGTAGTCCTCCACCGCATCGTAGAGCGCCCGCTCGCCGGCGGTCATCTCGACGAAGCGGTCCTCGACCCGGCGTTCGGCTATCGGGGTCGCCAGCAGGCCCTTCTCATGATAGCGGCGCAGCAGCTCGCGCGTGTGCCGCGAGACCAGATGGCGGACCGGCGTGTGCGACCGCATGATGGCCAGCGCCGCGCGCCGTTCCGGCGTTTCGAGCTGCCGGCGGGGAATGCTGGCGGGGTCGCGCAGCGCGCGGAGCACGCGGTTGGCGCGCAGGGGCGACAGCCCGGCGATCCGCCGGGCGTCGGACACTGCCATCGGTCCGAACTCCCGCTCCGCCGCCCGGAACAGCCGCGCCATCCGCTCGACGGCATCGGATGACGGACTCGGCGCCGCGACGTCCTCGAAGAACCGCAGAAACGCCGGCCCGCTCCAGTCGCCCGGCAGGCCCAGCAGGTTCAGCAGGTCCCAGACCTCGATGGGATGCACCTGCATCGGCGTCGCCGTCAGGAGCAGCAGGCCCGCGGCGCGGTCCTTCAGGCCCTGCATGAGCCGCAGCAGCGCGTTCGGCCCTCCTTCCTGCGCCGCTCCCGCCGCACGCCGCCGGGCGTGATGGGCTTCATCGAGCACCACCAAATCCCAGGGCGGCGCGTCCTCCAGCAGGACCTGCGCCCGGTCGCGCCGGCGCATCAGGTGGCTCGAGGTGATGACGGCCGGCTCGGCGTGCCACGCATCGGGGCCGACCGGGCGCCGTTCGCGCCCCCGCAGGGCCGGGGAGGCGTACCAGACGAGCTGGCGCCCGTCGTAGATCGGCCAGTTCAAGTTGAACTTCTCGCGCAGCTCGATCTGCCACTGGCGGAGCACCGCCTTCGGGGCCAGAATCAGGATCCGCTTCGCGCGGCCGGCCAGCCACGCCTGCCGCAGCAGCAGGCCGGCCTGGATGGTCTTGCCCAGCCCCACCTCGTCGGCGATGAGCAACCGCGGCGGCCAGTGCGCGTAGAGCCGCTCGAACGCCCGCACCTGATGCGGCCAGGGCGTGACCGCGGCCGTGGCCTCGCCGACGCGCGCGCCTCCATCGGGCAGCGACGGCGCCCGGTCGATGAAGGCCCAGACCCGGCGGCGCAGATCGACCGCGGGCAGCCCGACGGGCGGCAGATCACCCGCTCCCGGCGCGGGTACGGCCGGGGTCGCCGGCGGTGGGTCCGGCCCTTCCCGCAGGCGTGCCGGCAGGTCGCTGTCGGGCATGAAGCGCATCAGGTCGCGGCGCACCGCCTCGGGCGTGTCGAGCACGATCACCCGCTTCGCCTTGTCGGCCCAGATGCGTCCGAAGTTGGCCTCCTCGTCGTCGACGCGCTTCGGCTCCGGCCCCCAGCTCGTGTAGACGTTGATGCTCTCCCAGTTGTGGCGCCAGCCCGCCGCGGTCTCGTTGAGGCTGCCGTTCCAGGCGATCCGGTCGCCCGCCCGGTCCGCCACGATGCCGGCCTTCTCGTGGAAGATGCCGTCCTCGGGAATCGGCCGGCGTTCGGCGTCGCAAGGCACCGCCACCTTCACGTCGAGACGGCCGCGCGCCACCGTCCACGCCAACAGCTCCAGCGCGCCGGCGGCGACCGGATCGGGCGGTGCCAGCGGCAGCTCGGCAAGATGGCGCTCGACCCGCTCGCGCAGCGCCGCACCGCGTTCGATGGCTTCGATCTCGGCCGGCGGCAGGGTGCAGCCGACCACGAGACGCATGTGACCGCGGTTGCGAACCAGCCCCTCGATGCCGCGGGCGGCCAGCGCGAGCGCGCCGGCGTTGAAGTAGCCGGTCAGGCGGTCGTAGCGCTCCGCGTCTTCGAGCACGGGGACGTAGAACAAGCCGACCAGATCGCCGTCATCCGGGGTGTACTTCCGCCGCCACGTACGCCCGGCGAGCATCCCGTCAGCTCTCCTCGCCTCTACGACGGCTCCCTCGGCGGAGCCACGGGCTCCTTGCCGGCGGGAACGACGCGCCGAGGCGGGTAGCGCACGCAAGGGCGATCCAACGTGCGCGCCAGCGCCTGGGCGTGCCGGATGATGGCCGCCACGTCGTTGCCGTGCCTCGCGGCAAGCTCCGCGCGTACTCGCCGCACTTCCTCGACGATCGGATCGTCGATACGGCTACTCATCGCTCCATCTCCTTGAGCTGACTCGGCGTGCAGATGACCGGCGGCTCGTGACCGGCATCCCTGCACACCTGCTCGATGCGGGCCGCAGCAACCGGATTCGCGAGATGCCTCATGTTCCACGTCACCAGATAATCTACTCCGTTCACGGCCGCGATGGCCGCATGGGCAGCATCGGTGGCGGCCTCGGCCGGAAAGGCATGCGCCGTGACCAGAACCCGGCCCAACGCGATCGCGTCGTCACCGGCGTCGAGCACTCGGACCGATTCCAGCACGTCGAGACGGGCGCGGGCCGCTTCCGGGTCGCCGACGCTCGACTCTTCGATCACGAGAGGAGACACGACAAGCTCGAACCGACTCGCCGCCTCGCGCCACCACTCCCGAGTGGCCACCTGGTTTCCAAGGGTCACCACGTCCCGCGACGGCCATGCCGTCAGATAGCTGACCACCGACGTCTCGACGTACACCTTGGGCTTCACGTGATCACCGCCAACGCCCGGACACGGGTGCCCGGGGCTGCTTGTATGTCCGCCGTCCTGCGCGCTCGACGAACATCGGGTCAGCTCTCCTCCCGCCACAGACGCAACTGGTCCGGCTCGTCGATGCGGTCGTCGTAGGCGAGGCGGTACAGGTTGTAGAGCGCCTCGAAGTCGCTGCCCGAGGCCTCCACCGCGCCCTCGAGCGCGATTCCGGTGAAGGTCTTCGACGGCGGCAGGACCTCCAGCACGGCTTCGAGGGCCGCGAAGAACCGCGGATCACGGTCCAGGCCGGCGGCGGCGAGCATCTCCGCCGCGGCGGCCACGGACCGCCCGCGCGCCGCGTGCGCCGCGTGGTGCAGGGCGTCGATCATCCCCCGCGACCCGTCGGCCGGCCCGAGCGCCCCGGCCGCCGCCCGCCGGGCGCTGTCCCAGAGGTGCAGGTTGCTCGCCTTCTTGCCCGCGACCCGGCCCACCACACCGCCCTCCAGGTCGACACCGACCGCCCGGGACAGCCGCAGCGCTTCGTCGTAGGCGAACACCGGCGCCTTGAAGGCGTCCCAGGCCAGCACGAAGAACGCCGTGAGCGCATCGAGGTCTTCATCGGCCCTGACGTGCGTCAGTTGGCCCAGGCGCCACCGCTTGACCTCGCGCCGCGCTGCGTCGAGCGCGTCCTCGGGGGTGACCGCATACGGGTCCCACGGCTCCTCGAACAGCACCGCCTGGCCGCGCCGCCGGCGTTCCTCCGGCCGCTGCCGCGGGGCGCCTCGGCGCAGCGGCCAGTGGCGCGAGAACTCCTCGAGGGCCGGCCCGAACGACGCCAGATACAGGTCGACCCCGCTGATGCCGGCGCCCTGGAACTCGGTGACCCGCGTCCGGACCGCGCGGGCGACGGCCGGCTCCACTTCCTCCCAGTACACGGTCGGGGCCTGGTCCCGGGTGTCGTCCCCGTACGCAGGCCGCCCCTCGCGGACCGCCTCTGCGGCACCCTTTGCCCTCACCTCGCCGGTCTGCCGCGGACGGCAGACCAGGAAGATCGTGCTGTTCGCCGCCGCCTTGTCCTTGATGTGCAGGCTGCCCTCGGCTTCGGTGTTCACCGGCCACGACGCGGTGATCACGAAGCCGGCCTCGATCAGCCCCGTCGTCAGCGCGTCCCAGGCGCCGGTGGCCTTGTGCGTGAACATCAGGGTCATCACGCCGTCGGCCTTCAGCACCCGCCGGCACTCGGCGAAGATCGCCGCCATCCGCTGCTGGTAGTCCCGGCCGGCGAGGGCGCGGGCGCCCCCCTTCCGGTCTCGGAACTTGGCCGGGTTGGCGACCGCCTCGTTCTCCTTGTCGGTCAACTGCCGCCGGAACAGCTCGGGGAACACGCGCCCGGCGGTCCGTTTCAGCCACACATAGAAGAAGTCCGACAGCTCCGCGTACATCACGTTGTCGTAGTACGGCGGGTCCATCACGACGGCGTCGATGCTTGCGTCGTCGACATGGTCGAGGCTGTCGGCCGGCTTGCAGGTGATCGTGACGGGCGGCGGCGCCGTGGTCTCCGCCGGTTTCGGCTCGGCCGCATCGAGCAGGCCGCCGGCGTTGCCGCCGGCTTCGGGGTGGATCAGGGCCACCAGCTCGCCGATGCACTTGGCCGTCTGCCCGATGGCCCAGTCGTAGCCGAGGCCGACGACCAGCGGGGCCATTTCCGCGTAGGACCACTTGAACGAGAAATCGTGACGGTCGAATACCTGAGCCACGACCTCACGGTTCGCGTGCCAGCGGCACATGATGTTGTTGTAGCTGATGACCTTGTCCAGCGCGAACGCCAGGTACCCGTAGGCCGCCTGACGCATGTCGTCGAGCCGGCCCGCCGCGCGGTCCGCGTCCAGCATCTCCCGGAACACCTCGACGCTCGTGCCGTGGCACAGGAGCTGGCGGGGCGAGAACAGATCGCGCCAGAGCGGCATGCCGTACTGGATGGGCCGGTCGTCGTTGCTGACCTCCGGGAACCGCTCGCTCGGCACCATGTCGAGCGCCTCCCACTCCGGCAGCTTCTCGGCGAGCCGTTCCCGGATGGCCGCGCTGTTGTCGTCCTCCGGCCGCGGCGCGCGGTAGCCCCGGACCCACTTGTCCCGGCCCCGCTTGCCCGACTTCAGCACTCTCCCCGGCACGCGCCGCTTGTAGACGACGGCGAAGAGCTGCTCGCCCAGCCGCCCGCCCCGCGCCTGCCGCTTGATCTCGTCGCCGTCGACCACCCGGCCGCAGTCGCCGTAGGGACAGTGGCCATCGCCGCGGGCCACCGTGCCGGGAAACTGCTCTTCGGCCGACTCGACGATCTCGAACGCGCAGACGCGGCCGGGCGTGCCCGGACCGCCAGCGCAGTCGGGCAGCAGCCGGACGCCGGTGCCGTCCGAGGCCAGCCGCCAGTTCGGCGACAGCGGCACCACGCCGTCGCAGTAGGGGCAGGTGACCGTGCGCGCCCAGAGGTACGTCATGTCGAGTTGATGATCGACTTCACACTGCGGAAAGAACACGTCAAGTCGAGCATGGACTCGCCGTCGCCACTCCGCGGCCAGCCCCGTGAACTGTGTCTCGATATCCGCCGCGAAGGTCCAAGGCCATTCGACCGTGGCCTTCATCACCAGAGCGGCGACCGGATTGAGGTCGTTCGCCAAGGACGTGAACCCTGTCCGAATCGCCTCGAACGGGATGCTCCCGCCACCGGCGGTCGGATCGAGCACCGTCACGTCGGGAACGTCGGGGAGCGCCTTCTCCAGCCATTCGGAATCGCTCCTCTTCGGCGAATACTTGAAGGCGCGCTCGTAGCCGTACGGATCGTCTACGCGAACGCCGGTCCTTCGGGCTCGGTCGATCTGCTCGCGCGCCGCCACGGGATCCCCGTGAATCCCGAGCACGTGCAGGAACTTGTCCCGGTCCGCGTCCGCCGGCAGCAGCGACGCGAGCACCGCCGCGCGGGAGGCCACCAGCGGCCGGCGCGCCCACCAGACGTGGAGGCGGTTGGGCGCCGGAAACGGCGTCATCGGCGTCCGCTCGCGAGTGCTCTCGATGCCGAGCGCCGAGATCGGCAGCCAGCGTTCGATCAGGCGGGTGTCAGCCATCGTGCAGTCCAGCGCGTAGCCGCTGTTGGGTGGCAGACCACAGCAGCGCAGGAAGAGCGGTGCTCCCTGTCAACGGCCCGGCCCTTCCAGGTGCTCCCATCTACCGCCCGACCTGTCAGCGACCCAACCTTTCCAGGTGCTCCCATCCACCGCCCGAAGCGCGATCACTCCGTGCGTCCGGCGGCATCGCGGCCAGCCCGACGTTCTCCGCGGTCCGGATTGGAGTCAACGCTGTCACCAACCGCCCCACCGGCAGTCCCTTGACATCCCGAACCCGAGCGACCCGGCATTCAGATGACGAGCAGCGACCGGCGCTCCGCCCGCCGCACCGCCGCCACGGGAATCGACATGTCGAACGTCACGAAGCGGCAGCCGTGCTCGACAGCCAGGGCAAGGAGATGGACGTCCGTCAACTGAGGGGGCGAGTACCCGTTCGGCCAGCGGTCCGAAGAAGCACCGGACGGTCGTGAAGAACTCCAGCAGACGGCTCGTCTACCGGCACGGCAATTGTCGATCTCTACCGACCTGACCTTCACGAACTCCGCTCCCCGCCGCGCGGCCGCGGCTCCGTCAGCAGCATCCGCAACGCCGTCAGCACGCGGCGCGGGCGGCGGCGGTGCATGGCCATGCCGAGCCAGTACGCCGCCTCCTCGCGGCCCATCGCCTCGATGCCTTCGGCCACCGCCCGCATGTTGTCGCGGCTGCGCATCGGGGCGAGGGTGCGGAACAGCAGCCCGAGAGTCAGGGCGAGATCCTCGGTGAGGGCGTAGCCGCGGGTCGTGCGGCGGGCGGGCGACCCGAGCTTGACACCGGCGCGGGCGAGGCGCTTCAGCACGCGGTGCTCGACGAGCTGCAGGTTGCCGCCCGCGAGGCCGGCGACGCGCGTGGGTGCGGTCACCTGAGGAGTGGCGGCGGCGGGCAGTTGCCAGATGGCGTACTCGGCGTCCGCGGGACCGCGGCGGCGCAACCGCAGCTCGTAGCGGGGCGCCGAGGCCGGCGTCTCGACCGAGTCCACCCGTTCAAGCTTCGCCATCACGATGCGGCCGCGTGCGCCGTCGCCGACACGTAGGCCGCCCCTCCGGCGAACCGGGACAGGCGTTCGGTGAAGGTCTCGGCCGAGTCGCCGGTCATCGGCAGTCCGTCGGCGAACGACAGCTCGAAACCCGCCTCCAGGTTCCGGGCGGTCGCGTCGCGCAACTGCGGCTCGAGGAACTCCCGCACGGGCTGGGCGTCGCTCACCGGCCCGCGGAACTCGATCTGGAACGAGCCGCCGTCGCGGGTCTCGTAGCCGCCGGCGAAGGTGACGACGTTCTCGGCCCGCTGCACGCCTCCGACGCTGCCGAGGAGCCGAAAGGCGTCGCCGGCCTCGAACATGCGAATCGTCAGCGTGCCGATGCGGTCGATGCCGCGGCTGCGGGCCTGCTCCCAAAGCTGGGTCAGCGCATCGCGCAGGACGCCTTCCGCAGAGATCGCGCCGGCCGGGGTTGCCGGCGCGTACGGTTGATCGTCCGCCTCCTTGACGTTGCCCGCGCCGGAGCCCGGCGTCCGGGTTGACGACGAGTCGTCGTCGGCGCCGCCGGCGGATCCGCCGCCGTCGGTCCCGACCCGCTCGGGCACCCTCGGCCAAATGCCGCGGTTCTTCGCGAACGCCATCGTGAAGACGACGGACTGCTCGTCGATCACGATCTCGGCGAAAGGGTCCCCGGGGCCGAGCAGCAGATCGCCCCGCCGGTAGACATACTCGCCCTGCTCGACCCCCAGCCGAACGCCGCGTACGAAGACGTCGTCGCCGACGAGCATCGGCAGGCCGGGGTCGCGCCTGAACTCGTTGCGCAGCGCCGCCGTCGTCATCTCCCCCTTCTTCAGCGGCGTACGGTCGCGCACGTAGGCCGGCGAGTCGGGCTCGTCCTCGGGGTAGCGCAGCTTGTTGAGGTCGGCGAGCGCCCGCGCGACGTGCTGCTGGCCTGCGCCCGGCTGGTCCGACGTCGAGTGGATGTCGATCGCAGAATGCGCCAGATCGACGTCGGCCGACTCGACGCGGTGGCGCGACGGGTAGAAGACGTGGCGGTAGCACTGCTGAATGGCGAGTGCTAGTTCCTGCTCCGACCGCGCCTCCAGCTCGCACACCTTGTCCCGCTGGTGCTCGGCCAGGTGGGCGAGCCGCTCGGCCTTCCTCAGCTCGCGCAGGGCCAGCCGGCGCGACGCGTGGCGGCGCATCTCGGCCTTGCGGGCGTCGTCGGCCACCACGAACACGACGTTGTTGCGTAGCAGCCGCAGCGCCGACCCGTCGGAGCCCTTGCGCAGATAGATGCGCCGCACGAGCTCGGGGACATCCTCCGCCGCCCCGATGGTCACCGCGTCGTAGGCCAGCACGACGAGCTTCGGCCGCCCGTTGCCCACGTCATCGGGCACGTCGAAGGGCCCGCCGGGGAACTGGATCGCGTCGAACCTGCCGCCCTGGAAGATCTCCCCGATACGGTGGTTCAGCTCGGCGCGGGCGTCGCCGGAGTCGACGTTCTTCTCCTCGCGGCGAATGATCTGGGTCAGATTCGCCTCGGCGAGGAACCGCATCGGCGCACCGGGCCGGTCGTCCAGGAAGGCGGACTCCTGGACGAACTTCTTCCGCGCCTCCTCGATGAAGCTGACGTCGGCGGTCGGCCCCAGCATCGAATAGCGCAACTGCTCGGGCGACAGCCCCTTGAGCGGCTCGTTGAACGCCAGGGTGTGCATGAAGACGGTGCGCGCCACGTAGGCCGCGTAGGGCGGCAGGCCCCCGTGGTGCTTCGCGTCGATCTCCTCCGCCAGGGCTCGGGCGCCGCCCGACCCCGCCACGTCGTTGGCGATGGCCGGCACGTAGGCGGACTGTTGCAGGCGGGTGACGATCTCCTGCCGGACGGGCTCGCAGCCGGGGTCCACGTGATGCAGGTGAATCGCGGTGGCGTCGGCAGGCCGGGTCTCCCAGAGATGCGCGATGGTGCGGGCCAGCAGCCGCAGCATGCCGCGGACGCGCTGGAAGGTGTCGAGCGTCGCCGTCTTCGACGTCAGCGTCTGCAGGACCTCGGGGTGCAGCGGATAGCTCGCCCGGAAGGCTTCGGCCGTCTCTGGCCGGGCGGCATCGTCGGCGATGGCCTCGCGCTTCGCGGACCACACCGCCTGATAGGCGGCCACCGCGTCCCGCGCGGCGTCGTCGTCGATGAACTCGAAGAGCCGCCGGCGCAGCACCTGGGCCGTCTCGTCCTCCTCGGTCGGATTGAGCAGCGTCGCCTTGCGCGCCGAGACGCTCTCCGCCTCGGCCATCCGGTCGGCGATGAACTGGTTCTCCGCCGAGTATGCGTCCACCGCCCGGCCTTCCTTGCCGATGGCCAGCGTGTAGACCAGGGCCGCTCGCGGCGTCCCCTCCACCGCCTTGAAGAGCGACGTCAGGAACGCGGTCAACTGGTCGCGCGCCGCGCCGATCTGCTGCACCTTGCGGAGGTACACCGAGAGCTCGTCGAGCAGGATGAGCGTCGGTTCTCCGCCGAACAGCTCGCGCAGCGTGTCGGCCCCCGGCGCGACGCCGCCGGTGTCGCTGTTCCTCACCCGGTCGTAGCCCGCCACCCCGGCGAGCGCATACGCCAGCTCGCCCCACGGCGTGTGCGCGCGGACGCCCTCGCCCATCGTCCGTCCGTTGGCCGGGTCCGCGTTCTCGCCGTCGAAGGCCGCGAGGCGCACCGGCCCCTTCGGCAGGAGGGACGCGTCGATGAACTCGTCCATCCCGGCCACCCGCGGCAATCCTCTCGCCGCGTGCGCCAGGGCGATCAGGCCGTGCGTCTTGCCGCCGCCGTACGAGGTGTCCAGGCGGAAGATGGCGGCCGCCTCGCCCCCGGCGCCGCTCAGACGCCGGCAGACGTTGGCCAGCAGGTTCTTCAGACCGCGGGTCGGATAGGTGTTGGCGAAGAAACGGACGGGATCGACGTACTCGGGGCTTCCGCTGCCCGTGACCACCTGGGCGAGATCGGCCGCGAAGTCCGCCTCGGCCACCGTGCCGCGCATGACGTCGCCGCGGGGGCGGCACGTGTCGAAGATGGTTCGGATGCTCACGGATGTCTCGGCCCGGTGCGGACGCACCGCCCACTTGCCGGGGGAACGCAACGTGCCGTCCCGCTCATTTGGCCCACGATATCACGCCGTGCACGCGTCTCCGCAACGCCGTCGGCTCGACGACGACGAGGCGGTGGCGCGGTCCTTCCCGAAGCAGCCGCCGCCTCGGGGTCCAGCGGGCGGTTGATGCGGCGACGCCCCGCACGTCGAGCACGCTGCCGACCCTCAGCCGGCAGTCCCCGCACGACGTTGCCGAGAGCCCGCTACGGCGACACCTGCGACGGCTGAAACCTGCCTGAGTTCCTGCCCCCGCAGCGCTCGAGTTCCTGCCCCCCGGCCGGAAACGCCCTACGACCCGCGTACGCCGTAGGCCGGACCCTGAGTCGCCAGGGAGCGAGAGCCACCAAGTCCAATCATCACAGCAGCTTGTAGCGAAACTCGGATTGCCCGGGGGTTAGCGCCCGAACCGGTTGAAGTACCCTGAGCGACCCCGGCCCGGGCCGTAAGACTCCCTGCCCCCACACAAACGGGGGGCAGGGCGTCTGACGCCCGAACCGGCCGGGGTCGCTCAGGGTGCATTCTTCCCTCCGGGGAAGGCTGTCAACGACCGCGGGCTCGTGGTCGTGGTCGTGGTGCGACCACGACGGCATCGGGAATGTCACGCAGTCGGCACCGAGCCGAACGACAACCCGGTAGCACCCGCCGGGCGCGGCCGGCGGCAAGGGGTTCAAGGTGGAGGGCAGCCAGCACGGCCCGCGAGCGTCCCTCGCCCTTCGACATCGCCGGTTTCCTGTGCTGCCGGTCGAGCAGATCGCGGCTCATCCCAGCTGCGAAGACGGCCGGTCAGAGCCGGCACGGGGACGGCTGGCGATGAAGTCGAGCACTTCCTGTTCGACCCAGCGGAGCGTGGCCGGACGGCGTACGACCGGACGAGTTGGGACGGACGCTTGGCGCTCCCGCGCCTCCTGCACCGAGACGAGGGGGAAGCCGCTCAGCAGAGGCCGATGTCGGAGTCGGCCGCGTCACGATTCGCGTCCGTGTCAATGACAACCGAAAACTGCACACTTCTGACAACTGAAAACTGCACACTTCAGGGGAGGACGTCTCGGGCGGATCCGTACGTGCTCCTGTCAAGTTTCCCCCCTGGCGACACTGAAAACTGACCCCCGAAGAAACGGCGTATGTAGACGGTTCCGCCGGGAGCGGTCGACCGTGCCGACACCGGCTGCAACCCCGAGACGGCGGTTCCGGTCCGGCGCCCTGAATCCGGCGGTCCGCCGCATCCCGTGAGCGTCGTGGACGGCCGGGACGCCCCGTCCAGGCCGGGCCGCAAGGCCCATAACTGCCATCTGAGCCGCGGGGCGGACGGCGTGTCACCCGCAGGGCCGTAGCATCGCGGAGGACGCGCGCAAGCGCGTTGACACGCCGTCCGTCCCGCAGCTATGCGCCCCCGACCTCCCGACAAGCCAGCCGGGCATCCCAGGGGCGAGTCCGACCGGGGAGCGCGACCCCGCAGGCATCAACGGGCCTCCGGACGCCGACGCCCGGCTCCCTTCGTGGCCGCCAACCGGAAGCTGTCGCCGGCGGTCTAGCCGTCACGTCCGAAGCCCCTGGGCAGCTCCACAGTCTCCAGCTCCGACAGGTCCAGATCGCAGACATGCTCGAGCAACTCAGCGGTCGCGGAGCCGGCGAGGGATGCCGGCAGCGCGTCCCGCCACTCCCGGTACTGGTCCTGCAGCGCCAGGAGCGTCCCCACCGCGTCGTCCCACTGCTGTGGCCGCGACCTCCGGTCCACCGGCCGGCGGTACCGGATCGGAGACTCGCCGGCCTGCCGCCGCTTCCGATAACGCGCCTGCCGCTCCGCGTTCGTCAACGCCACGGCCACTCCACGCCGTTACGTAACGGACCGGTGACAGGCGGCTCGGCCCCCGACGTTCGCGACGTCGAGCGTCGGCGGGCCCGGGGCCGCCGTGGACCGGGAGCACGGCCGCGGGGGCGGGCGCCGGCGGCGATTCCCTGCGGTACCGGTCCGTCCGGCAGCTCGGTGTCAACCGTTGCTCGTCGGCGGCCACCGACGCCGCCTTGCAGGGGGCCGGCGAGCCTGACAACCACCACGCCGGCCGAAGGGCGGCGTGGTGCGGCACCGGCGTGTGAGTCCCTGTCTGTGCCCGCCACGGTGTCGGTCGCCTGATCATGACTGCCGGTCATCTCGCGACTCCCTCGCGGCGCTTCTCCGCCGCGGAGCGCAGCCACTCCTGGTGCTCCCGCATCCGGTAGCTGTTGCCCCGGATGTTGACGATGTGGCAATGGTGCAGCAGCCGGTCGATGAGCGCCGCCGCCATGACCTCGTCGCCGAGCACGCTGCCCCACTCCTCGAAGCCCTTGTTCGAGGTCAGCACCGTCGACGCCCGCTCGTGCCGGGCGTTGATCAGCTGGAAGAAGAGCACGGCGCCGTCCTGGCTGACCGGGAGGTATCCGATTTCGTCGCATAATGTGGAGCTCCACATTAGTCGACTTATGTTGAGTGATCAGTAATGTGGAGTCGCGATGGAGAAAGGCGCTCGCCCCAGGCACGGGAGGGTCGTCGGACTCCACATTACCGATCGGTCATCAGAGCGCTTCAAGCCATTCGAGCACCGACGCGTCCGTGCGCCACAGGGCCGGCTCCGCGGTGGCGCCAGCGGTGGGGCGGGCCTTCTCGAGCGCCTCGCGCTTCATGTCGAGGTCGACAGTGGCGTACCGGTGCGTGGTCGTGACGCTCGCGTGGCCGAGCCACTGACTGATCGTGACGATGTCGACGCCGGCCCGGAGCAGGTGGACGGCCGTGCTGTGCCGCATGCTGTGGGGATGGAGGCGCTTGCCGCGCAGGGTCGGCACCGTAGCCTGCGCGCGGGCGCAGTACTTCCGCAGCAGGTAGCGGACGCCGAATCGGGTCAGCCGCATCCCGCGGTGGTTGCGGAAGACCGGCTCGTCGGACTGCGGCTCGCGTTCGCGCTCGGCCAGCAGGGCACGCAGGATGTCGGCGGTCTGGGGCCACAACGGGCAGACCCGCTCCTTCCGCCCCTTGCCCTGTAGACGAACCTGCGCGGGCGTGTCCAAGCGCAGGTCGGCGACGCACAGGGCGACGATTTCCTGGACCCGCGCCCCGGTGTTGAACATGGTGGCGAGGAGCGCGTAGTCGCGGCGGCCGTCGACGGTGCCGCGGTCGACGGCGGCAAGGACGGCCTCGATCTCCTCGTGCTCGAGGTACTCCACAGGGCGGCTGCCGGTCCGCTTGAACGGGACGGCGAGGACGCGTTGACAGTGCGCGAGCCGCGCGGGGTACTCCATAGCGCAGTACCGGAAGAACGCGTGGACCGCGGCGAGGCGCACGTTGCGGGTGGCGACGCTGTTGCGTCGGTCGAGCTCCAGGTGCTGAAGGAACGCGAGGACCGGCTGGGGGCCGAGGTCGTCGAGGTCGAGCTGGACGACGGACCGCTGCGACCGGGTTGCGACGAAGCGGAGCAAGAGCACGAGGCTGTCCCGATAGCTGCGGATGGTGTGGGGGCTGGTTCCCCGCACCCGGGGCAGGTGGTCGGCGAAGAACGCCCGGAGGGCTCGCGCCAAGTCATTGGGAATGGCGGCGGTCATCGCGCACCTCCCGCGGTGGCGGGTCCCGTGACGAGGTCGCCGCAGTGGTCGGCGAATCTCGCGCTGGCCGCGGCCGCGAGAGGCTCGACGAACTGGAGGTAGTAGGCGGTCGAGACGACCGAGACGTGCCCCATGTAGGCGGCGAGGAAGGGCAGCTTGGCCTGCACGTCGAGTCCGGCGCGGTACCACCGGAGGAGCGCGTTCACGGCGAATGCGTGACGGAAGTCATGCGTGCGCGGAAGATGGCCCGCCGCGGTCCAGATATCGGCCCGCCGGAAGAGTGCCCGCATGGCCTGGCCGAAACCCGGGCCGCTGTAGCCGCCGGTAGGCGGCTGGCGATGCCAGAGGAGCGGAGTCTCCGCCGCGGCCGGCAGTCGCCGCCGGCCGCGGATCTCGATCAGGTGCTCGACCTCGAGGGCGGTGTCCGCCGACAGCGGGAGGAGGCGCGACTTGTGGAACTTGGACTCGCGGATCGCCAGCGTGCGCTGCGGCGGATCGTAGTCTCCGACGGTCAGCCGCGTCAGCTCTCCGCGTCGCAGCCCGGTGGTGGACAGCAGCACGATCGCGAGGCGCCTGTTCTCGGGACAGAGTGGCGAATTGGAGGTGCGGGCCAGCGTGCGCGCAACGGCCAGCAAGTGGACGATCTCGTTGTCGGTGAAGATGTGCGGCCGGATGGCCTGACGGACCGGCGGAAACAGCCGCTCGTCGGGAACGAAGCAGCCGGACTCGCTGCGCCGGCGATACAGGCACAGGTTTCGTACGACCCGCATGCGACCTCGGCGCGTGACAGAGGCCAAGTGCTCCAAGGTGAGACACCAGGCGGCGAACGTCTCGGCGACGAGATCCACGCCGCGGGCGGCGAGGAACCGATCCAGGCACCCCAGCACCCATTCTTCCGTTGAATATTGGCGGCCCAGCGCCCGCTTGAGCGTCAGGTAGCTTCGGATGGAGGCGGCCAGGCCGGAGCTGAACGTCGTCATGACGCCACCCCCGGCGCACCGCAGCCGACCGTGGCCGGCAGAGGCAACGCGACTTCGCGGAGGTCGTCAACCGCCAGGCGGAGGTACACGCACGTGCTTTCCAGGGTGCGATGGCCCAGGAGGTCCCCGATCGTCTTGAGCGACAGACCGGACCGCAAGAGGTGCACCGCATACGAGTGCCGCACGCAGTGGGACCCCTGGAACGGAATGGCGAGGCCGCTACGCTTCGACCAGGCCTGGAAGGCCTCGGTGACCGCGGTCGGCTTGAGAACGCCGGTCGGGGTGCGGCAGCGGAGGAACAGCTCCCGATAGCTGCGCGGCGGCCCGCCTCGGAACGGGACGCGCTGCCGGCGCACGGTCAAGACGTGGCGTCCGCGGCGGAGGTAGTCGAGCAGCGCGGTCCCGACCTCGTCGGTGAGCGGCAGCCAGAGCGAGCCGCGTGTCTTGCGCTGCGGGATGCGCAGCCGCCCCGCCCGCCACTCGACGTCGTCGAGCGTGAGCGTCACGACCTCGCACGCGCGCAGGCCGTAGGTCGCCATGAGGAGGAAGATCGCGTAGTCGCGACGCCCCATCGGGGTCGCGCGATCGATCGAGTCGAGGAGCGCTCGAACCGTGTCCCAGGGCAGGGCCCGCGGGAGCTGCTCGCCGCGATACACGCGGGGCGTGTCGATCTGGGCGTCGAGCCCGGTCGGAATCTCGCCGGCAGAGGCCAGGAACCGGAGGAAGGCCCGGAGGTGGCCCACTACATGCTGGAGGGACGCCCGCGACTGGCGGGGGCCGACGGCGCGCAGGAAGGACTCGAGATCCCGGCAGTCGAGCGCGGCAAGCCGCGTCGGGTCGGTCTCGTAGCCGATGTGGGCCAGGAACTCGCTCGCCGTGCGGTCATGGTAGGTGACGGTCGACGGCGCGAATCCACGGACCCGCAGCAGATAGGTCCCGTAGCCGGCGACTCGCTCCTCGATGCGGGTCAACGCGGGCAGCGGATACAGCGACAGCTCGGACTCGCAGTACCGCGTCAGCTGCCGCACCAGGACCGCCAAATCGGGGTCCTCCTGGGAATCCGTGGGAGCACAGGCCCGCAATCGTGCTCGCGTCAGGCTCGTCAGGGCTCGCACGCCGTGCTGCTGTAGACGGCCGGCGAGACGCCGGGCCGCCCTGAAGTGCTCGCGGGCGCGCTCCGCTGAGTAGCCCTGCTTCAAGAGCCACGCGCCGTATCCGTCCAAGATCGGACCGATGACCGCCAACGACGTGTACCGTCGGTGCACCCTGGGAAACAGCTCGACCAACATCGGGACCTCCAGGAAGGCGGTGCCGGAATCGGCACGGTCCCGATGCTACGTACGTAATGTGGAGTCCTGGAGGGCGTGTCGTCGCCTCCGCCGAGGCGCGGGACGATCACTGCACATTACCGATCACTCAACATAAGTCGACGACCAACAGTGCGGGATGCGTCAGCACCCGCAGCCGCCGGGACAGCTCTCCCGCGGCCCTGGCTTCCATGAGCGTGTCGATCAGGCCCGTCAACGTCCCGTAGTAGACGCGCCGGCCGGCCTCGGCGGCCGTGATCGCCAAGCTGATCGCCAAGTGCGTCTTCCCCACGCCGGGCGGACCGAGCAGGATGACGTTCTCGGCGCGGTCGAGGAATCCCAGCTCGTGCAGGCTCTCGATCTGCTCGCGCTTGATGCTCGGCTGGAAGGTGAAATCGAACTCCGCCAGCGTCTTGACGGCCGGCAGGCGCGAGGAGCGCATCGCGGCCTGCAGGCGGCGATTGTTGCGCAGCGCGATCTGGGCGTTGAGCACCAGCTCGATCGCTTCGCCCGCCGTCACCGCGCCGCTGTCGACCTGCGCCAGCACACCGTCGACCGCTTCCAGGGCGCCGGGCATCTTCAGGTCCGCCAGCATCGCCCGCAGCCGGTCGCGCCGGTCACTCGCCGCCGCCTTCATCGCACCGCCTCCGCGTAGACCCGCAACGGGCGGCGCTCGACCTCGACGGTCTCGGGCACGCGCCGGCGGACCGGCTCGGCGCCACGGTGAACGCCGAGACGCCGGTAGGGGCGGCTCGCCAACGGACCCAGTGCCTCGCGCTCGTCCCGCTCGAAGCGGTCCACGGGGCGCTCGCCCGTCGTGCCGTGGCGGCGGACGTTGGCCGTGCCCTCCGCCCAGCCCGACGCCTGCTCGTTCAGGTCCTCGTCGTTGACGAACGAACGTCCGTAGAAGAAGCTCTCCCGGATGTAGCGGATCGGCCGCTCCACCTTGCCCTTGGTCCGGGCCCGGTACGGCCGGCAGGCCCGCGGGTCGAACCCCCAGTGCGCGGCGAACCGCAGGAACTCCGCATTCAACACGAGCTCGCCGCCGCCCACGCGCTGGTCCGACAGCACGACCGCGCGCATCTGGTCGAACAACAGCTCCTTCGGGACACCGCCGAACCGCTCGAAAGCCGTCTCCAGCCCGCCGGTCAACACCGCCATCGTCTGTCGGCGGTAGAAGCACAGCCACAGCAGCCGGGAGTAGCTCAGCACCACCACCAGGGCGTACCGGCGGCCCCACGGCAGGGTGAACGTCGCGAAGTCAACCTGGCCCTGACGCCCCGCCGGCGTCTCGAACCGCACCACCGGCTCGGGCGCCTCGCGGGGGCGAACCGCCCGGACGTAGTCCCGCACGCGGCCGTAGCTGCCGGCGTAGCCCGCCGCGCGAACCTCGTCAAACAGCCGCTGCGCCGACAGCCCGGGGAACTCCTCGAGACGCGAACTGATGATCCCCGCGTAGGGATCCAGCTTGTGGGGCACCGGCGGCCGCGCCGAGTAGCGCGAGCCACCCGTCGACAGGTCCCGGTCCAGCTGCCCCGTCACGACCCACTCGTGGATCGTCCGGCGACTCACCCCGAAGCGCCTCGACAACTCGGCCTTCGAGACGCCCCGGTCCAGGTAGTGCTTCAGCAACATCCTCGTCTCCCATCCGTGCATCCGGGCCCCGCTCCTTCCCTGTTGACGACGTCAACAGCTTGGAACGCGGGGCCGAGCCCAGCAACCACCAAGGTGTGCAGTTTTCGGTTGCCACGAATGGGAAATTTACAGTTGCCGCCAACAGTCCGCGACCGAAGCAGCCGCCGCGACCGCCGAGCGACCGTCGGCCTCGCGGTGAGCGCTCTGGGTCGCATCTGCGGGTATCGACCCATTCATCGACGACCTCCTGCGGCCCGCGGGGGTCGCCGTTGGGGAGTCGAATCGGTGCGGCCGGGAACACCCGATCCTCCAGCATCTTGTACACGGTCGACCGCGAGACGCCTAGCTGACCGGCCACTTGCCTGACCGTCAAGAGCTGCGCCATCACCAGTACCTCCCATTCGTCACGGCACGCTGCCCGGCCAGGCGTCGAGGCGAAAATGGAGAGATCGACCTCGCCGCCGCGATCCCGATGCGGTTGTCGACAATCCGTATGTATACAAAAAATGATGGATCTTGATAACGAGTCCAATCAAGCGCCGTTCGCGTCGAGAGGCGGTATACTTTCAACGTGACGATCATCGATTTCGCGGAGGCGGTCCGGCGTCGGCTCGCGGAAAGAGGACAATCCCAGTACCGGGCCGCCATCAACAGCGGCCTGCCGCAGGACGCGATCCGCTCGGTCTTGAACGGGCACGTCCCCCGCCTCAACCGCGTCGAGCAGATCTGCCGCGCCCTCGGCCTGGAGCTCTACATCGGTCCGCCGCGGGATGTTCAGGTCGAGGCCGACGGCGCGGAATCGTCCCGCCCGCTGACGCGCTTCGACTCGAGCGTCCAACTGCCGGTGCGGGTGCTATCGCAACCGTCGCCGGAGGTCTTCCTGATGGAGAGCGAAGAGCAGGATCAGACGAGGCCGGCGCCCGTGGATCTGGACGACCCGCAGGCGTTCTACGTGAGCTACTACGGCTACTCGATGGTCCCGACCGGCATCGGGTCGGCGGATTTCTGCCTCGTCTCTCCGTGCGCGAAGCTCGAACCCGGTCAGCGGATCTGGCTCCGGGACCGGAAGGGGCGCGAAGGGCTGCGGTGGCTGCTCAGGCTGACGGCGACCACCTACGAGGTGGCCGCCTGGGACACGCCCAAGCCGAACGGTCACCAGGACCTGGTCACGGAGCGTTGGGAACGCAAGGACGTCGACGACCGCGGCGTCATCCTGGCCGTGTATCGCGGTTGGCTCGCTTCGTCGGACCCGGTGTTCCGGCTTCCCGACTGGCACCCCGGCCGGCTCACGGGTCTGTGGCGGGCGCTGTTCGACGAGCAGCCGGAGCTCCAAGCCGCGGTGGCGGAGCATCTCGAAGAGACGACCTCCTCCTTTAACCGGCGGATCACGGGCTGGCTCGAGCAGGGTACGGTCCAGCGCTCCGACATGCAGGATCTCCTGCAGCAGGTCGAGAGCGTGAAGCAGTTGGCGCAGTTGCTGTCCCGACGATCGGACGCGTCCCGCAACGAGTCCCGCGCGCGCGGCGAAGAGTCGACCGGTTCGCCGGCCGGCACCGGGACGAGGAGGGAGCGGTGACGGATCCTGCTCTCGCGTGACGGAGCGCGGCGGGGGTGTCCCCGCCGGCCGATTCCGTCGTCCTCGACGACCCGCCCTTTCCCGCCAACCTTCCCCACCACCGGCTCGACACTGACAACCTGACGAACGGGCCGCCGGGCGACAGCCGGCGGCCGCCCGGCGCACGAGTCGTCATCGTTCATTGGGCGGCGCCTGCGCGTTGACGCGCTCGAGCATCGCGCCGATCAGGGAGGTCGCTTTCGCCTTGTCGAGCTTGTCGAGCCCGGGCTCGCCGGGGTCGACGCCGAACTCCCGCGCGAGCTCGCGATGCTCCTCGACCAGCTTGGCCAAGAGCTTCTTCTGCCGAGACGTGATCGGGGCCGGCCGCGCGGCTGCCGGCTCGGTCTTGCTCGCCGCGGCGGGGTCGGCGGACGCCTCTCCGTCGAGCCCGAAGAGAGCACGGTCGTCGGGCCGCTTCAGCGCCTTGATCTGCTCCTCGAGCCAGCCGAGGCTGATGTCCGTCTGCGACGTCTGTGCGGCGCGGACGATGGCCCCGATGACGATCTTGCGCCGGGTCTCCCGCTTGCGTTCCGCTTTCGACTCGTGCGTCTGAAGTTGGCGCAGCTGATCCGCGAGCCGCTTGTCGGCGACCCGCGCCTTGGACGCAATCTCCTGGCGCCGCTCCTTGAGCTTGGCGATCTGAGCCGCGCGTCTTGACGTCTGCATGATTCGGAAAATATCATGAATCCCGTCGAGCAAAACGGATCAACGCGCTAAATTCGGCCACGACATCCCGGGGTCACACGGCGCCACGAGAAAAAAGCCCGAAACCCGAAGGGCGCACTTACCGGTTTCGCTGTGCGAAACCGACGTGCGACGACACGCCTGAGGCGCAAGAGACACGCGCGCATGTATTGCCACGTCAACGTCAAGACGGGCAGCCGCGGCAGCGGCCAGTCGGCGGCGGCGAAGTACGACTACATCAGCCGCGCCGGCAAGTACGGGGCAGCCAGCCAGGACGAGCTGGTGCACCTCGAGTCGGGCTGCATGCCGTCGTTCGCGGCGTCGGACGCGCGGCTGTACTGGGCGGCGGCCGACTGCCACGAGCGGAGCAACGGCCGGTTGTTCCGCTCGCTGACGGCGGCGCTGCCCAACTCGCTCGACTCCGCCGGGCGGCTCCAGCTCGCGCGGAGCTTCGCGGCGCACGTGACGGCGGGCGAGTTGCCGTACACGCTGGCCGTGCACGCCGGCCACTCGAAGAACGCCGGGGTGGCGGACAACCCGCACCTGCACCTTGTGTTCTCGGAGCGGGTCAACGACGGCGTGGAGCGGGCGGCGGAATCGTGGTTCCGCCGCGCGGCTCCGAAGGGAGGCGACCCGGCCGCTGGCGGCGCGAAGAAGAGCGAGCGCACGAAGCCGCGGGCGTGGCTCGAAGAGACGCGGCAGGCGTGGGCGGCGGAGATGAACCAGGCGTTCGTCCAGGCCGGCGTGGCGGACAAGGTGACGCCCGAGAGCCACGCCGCGCAACTGGCGCGGGCGCGCGAGGCCGGCGACGCAAAGGAGGAGGAACGTCTTCTGCTCAGTCCGCCGTCACAGCACATCGGGCCGGCGGCGAAGCACCAATGGGAGGACCGGTCGGCGGGAGCGCCGGAGCAGAAGCCGGACCGGGTTGTCGCGTACGAGGAGGCTTCGGCCTCTGCCCGGGAGGCGCGGTCGGCGCACGCGCGGGACGCGACGGAAGCCGCCGAGGCGAGGCAGCAGGTCGAGGCGCTCGACGCGGAGATCGCGGCGCTGGAGACCGAGCAGCGGCGAGCCGACGCGGCGGCCCGGCGTGAAGCGGCCGCACGCCGCGAAGCGGAGCGGGCCCGGGCCGAGGCCGAGTGGGCGAAGCGCGAAGAGGAGAGGAAAGCCCGCCGAACAGCTCTCGCCCACCTGCCCGGGGGCGTGGAGCTGTTCCTGGCAAAACTGGCCGATCTCGATCCGACGTGGAACGTGGACGGCAACGACGCGACGACGGGCGCGAACATCGATTCGGCCCTCGACGCCGCCGAGTCGGACGACACGCGTCTCTGGCGGCTTCGCGACGTGCTGTCGGACGAGACGGCGGCGGACAGGTACCGCGAGGAGTTCGACAGGACCGCCCGGTTCACGACGGCCGACATCGACCGCGCCCTCGCGGCGGCCGAGCGCGATCGGGAAGAGCGGCGTCAGGCCGAGGCCGCCGAGCGCCAGCGGCGGGCGGCCACCGGGCGGCGCGTCTCTCGCCTGGAGCAGTTGCTGAGCGCCCCCGGGGGAAGCGAGGCGTTCTTCGCGGCCCTCGACGCGCAGAAACCGTCGTGGCGGCGGACAGGGACTCGCCCCAGCGACATCGACCGCGCGCTCGATGTCGCCGAGCGCGGCCGTGACGCCGACGAGGCGCCGCCGTGGCGGCATCGGCTGGTCCTCGACGCGGAACGAGCCTTCCCCGGCGCCGCGAGCACGGCGTGGCGGGACGCGGGCGCCGGCTTCAACCGGTCGACCGAGATCGGGCGGCAGGCCGGGAGCGTGTCGCAGACGCTCTCGGATCGCGCCCGCGCCCGGGCGCTCGCGGCCGAGCGGCCCGAGCCGCCGGCGTCACGCGGCTTGGTGAAGCGGCTGTTCGACTGGTTGCGGGAGCGCGTTCAGAAGATGCTGGGCAGGCTTCGCCCGTCGAGAGCGGCGCACCGTCAGGATCGTTCTCCGGCCAGCGATGCCGAAGCGGCACGGGCCGCCGCGGCCGAGCGGGCAGCGCGAGACCGGCGTCAGGCCCAACAGCTGATCACGGCCACGCGGGCGGCCGCCCGCAAGTGGGGACACATCCCGCTGGCCACGGACACCGTCGTCTCTGTCGCCGAGTCGATCAGCGCCCGGCCGGGGACGCCGGCGGCTCAGCGGGCGGTCCTCGACCAGATCAACTGGGAGACGGCGCCCCTGGTCGGTCGCTCGGCCGAGGCGGCCGGATTGAGAATCCGCTGTCAGGGTGAGAAGGCCGCGGCGGCCGACGAGCGCCATCGGCAGGCCCTCAGCGAATGGAGCGCCCTGCCGCGGCGGCGGCGCTGGATGACCCGAAGGCCGGAACGCGAGAGCCCCGACCCGCCGAGCCGGCACGATCTTGCAGCAGCGCGCGGCGAGCTGGTCGGCGTCGTCAGGTCGGCCATGATCACCGAGCTCGAGAAGGTCGTGCCGCGGCCGCGGCCGGCCTCTCCGCCTGCGGACGGCGCCCGGACCCCGCCCGTCGCCGCGGCTCACCGCGACGAACGCCCGCCCCTTTCGAGGCCGGTCCAGCGCGATGGCCGGGTCGAGCGTCCTGCCGCGGGGCAGCGCCAGGGTCCGGTCCGCACCCGGGACACGCGGCCCAAGCCGGCGCCGGCGACGTCGCCGCCCCCGCCCCCGGCTCGGCGAGACCGCGGACATGAACCCGGCCTCTGAGCGACACCCGCGACGACTCGAGCGGTTCTCGCCCGGTGACGCCCGGTCCCGGTCCGCGCCGCCGGCGGACGGCTGAAGAGCGCCGCCAGGGCTTCGCCCCGACCTCCCGGAAAACGGCCCAATCGGGGTGCACAGGTGGGGGGCACGGCCGCAGGTACGATCGCCCATCATGTGAACCCGACCCCTTGCCCCTCGCCACCGGTCCACCCGGCCGCCTGTCTTCGACAGGCGGCCGGAAGGGGAAATTTTCGCGCGCGCTATGCGCGCTTTTTTTCTGCCCCGCTGTGCGGGGCAGGGGACGAAGAACCCGGCCGGCAGGGGCCGCCACGAACCTCCCCAGGGAAAGGACAACGCGATGAACGAGCAGGTGCGACTCGACCCGCAGCAGGCGCCGGCGCGCGCCGAGCTGCTGCTGGCCGCCGGCTTCGGGCAGGAGGCCCGGGGCCGCCCGATCCACGGCCGGCTCGCGAGCGAGGACGACGGCGACGGCGAGCCCGGACCGCGGGTGAAGATCGGCGCGGTCCGGACGCGGCGGCTCGCGGTGAGCGAAGGCGCCGCCAGGCTCTCGGCCAGCGCGTACGGCAACCCGCTCCGCGGCACGCGGGACATCGCCCCGGTGGTGCCCATCGGCGCGCCCCTGGTCGCGAGGGTCGACGTCCCCGACGCCCGCGGGTGGAGCGTCTACCGCGCGGCGCCGGACGGGGCCGTCATCTACGACGGCTGGATCGAGCACGACCCGGCCGACGCGGAGCGGGTCGTCGCCGAGCTGCACGCGGCCGCGGCGGCGAGCCCCGAGGCGGCGCTGCGCCGCGCCCTCGAGCGGCAGCCCGGCCACGCGAGCGCGGACGCGATCGCGCGCTGGCTCGCCGGCCGGGAGGTCGAGCGGCCCGCCGCCCCGGCCAGGCCCCGGTCGCGGGCGGCCCGGCGGCGGTGGCGGCGCGCCCTCGCGCGGAAAGGCGGCCGCCCGTGACGCCCCCCGCCGGCATCGACCCGCCCGCGCTGCGCCAGGTCCTCGCCGCGGCCCGAACGAGCGCCAACGCCCTCGGCCGCGCCCACCTCGTCGAGCCCACCACGAGCCACACGCACCCTGGAGCCGGCACCCGCGGCAACCGTCCGATGACCCGCTGACCCACCCGGGCGCACGCGCCCAACCCGAACCCACGCTCCCCGGAATTCCGTTCGCGTAACGCACGCGAAGCGGGGAGAGGTGCGCCCTGCGCACCGAAAGGAGACAGCCATGTTCCGCATGCCGCCATCGCGGCCGGCCCGCTCCGGGGACGACGAGATCACGGGAGCGGGCCGGCCGCTCCGCCACACCCGCGTCACCCGGACTCACCGCGAGGAGGCGCGCCTCCGTCTGAACGCCCTCCCGGCCGCGGTCCACGCGGACCCGTCCCGCCGCGTGCCGATCTCGTGCGCGCCCGCCGCCAGCCCGCGGGGACCGCCGTCGACCCGTCGACCCCGACCACCCATCTCGACCCCCCGTAGAAAACGCCGCCCGGCAACCCGGCGCGGCAGGCGGGCCGCCTGGTCCGCCGCACACATCCCGGAAAGAGAGGAACCATGTCCGAACGAACCGTTCAGCGCGTCGGCGCCAAGATCGTCGTCCGCTCCATCGACAACGCCGGCGGCACGATGCGGGCGTTGACCATCACGTCGAAGCTGCGGCTGCATGGCTCCGCGCTCGCCGCGGCGCTCGCGAGGCCCGATGTCCAGTCCGCGCTGACCGACGTCAGCTGGCGGACCGGCGCCGGGCACGTCACCGGCGTTTCGGTCGTCTACGGCAAGCCCGAACCCGAGCTGACCCCGGTGCGGGAAGCCGGCACCGGCGCGGTGGCCAAGGGCGAGGTGGTCTGGCAGGGCAGCGACGGCGCCCTCGACCAGGACCTCGAGGAGTTCATGCCGGAGGGTCCGCAACGGACGCAGCTCGACTGGAAGGACATCGGCAAGTACGGCCCGGCCGTTGACGACCCGCGCCGGGTGCCGCTGCCGGCCGACCGGGCGACGCTGAGACGACCGGGCCGGGTGTCCAGCCGGCGCGGCTATCTGCGCCCGCCGCTCCCGGTCGACATCGTCGCGCGCATTGTCGAGCTCCGCCGCGAGGGCCTCAGCTTCAAGAAGATCGGCAGGGCCCTCGGTATCGCGGCCTGGACCGTCTCGCGCTACGTCCGCAGTTTCGAGGAGGAAGACCGATGACGAGGTGACAGAAATTGACCTCGAGGCCCTGACCGAGCTTCGCCGCTCCATCGCCGTCCCGACGAGGACTACGGCAGACGCGCGAGCGCCTGGAACGACATGCATCATCGGACCGCGGGCCGACGCCATCCGGCTGTACGATGTCACGATCGCGCGCGTGGCCGCCGCTGCCTGACCGCCAGCGGACCCACGGGACAGCCAGCATGCCGACCACCTACAGAGTCATCCTCGAGACCGAGACCCGCCCGCGTGAAGCCGCGGTCGCCCTCGACCACATCCCCGCCATCTTCATTGCCAGCTACCGCCGCGACGAGACCGTCGCGAAGGCGCTCGAGGCGGGCGCGGCCGACTACCTCGTCAAGCCCTTCTCGCCGACCGAGCTGGTCGCCCGGGTCGGGGCGGCGCTCCGGCGCCGCGAGGAGCCCGAGCCGTTCGTGGTCGGAGACCTCGCCATCGAATACGCGCAGCGGCGCGTGACGGTCGGCGGCGAGGCGGTCGACCTCACCGCCACGGAGTACGAGCTGCTGCCGCGGCGCCGATCGGCGCCCGGCGGGAGACGCCGGCGGCTCAGCGGGCGGTCCTCGAACAGATCGACTGGGAGACGGCGCCCTGGGTCGGTCGCTCGACCGAGGCTGCCGGACTGAGACACCGCTGCCTGGTTGAGAAGCAGGCGGCGGCCGACCAACGCCATCGGCAGGCTCTCGGCGAATGGAGCGCCCTGCCACGGCGGCGGCCCTGGATGACCCGAAGGCCGGAACGAGCGAGTCCCGGCCGGCCGAGCCGGCAAGACGTCGCGGCCGCTCGTGGCGAGCTGTTCGGCGTCGCCCGCGCGGCCATGGCCGCCGAGCTCGAGCGGGTCATGCCGAGGCCGCGGCCGCCCTCGGAGTCCGCCCGAACCCCGCCGGCCGGGACCCTGCGGCGCCACGATGCGCCCTCGCCACCTTCGAGGGCGCCGCTCCGGAGCGATGGCGCGGTCGAACGTCCCGCCGGGGAGAAGGGACCGGTTCGGGTCCCAACCCGGGACACGTCGTCCAGGCCGGCGCCGGCAACGTCGCCGCTCCGGCCCCCGGCTCCGCCGGACCGGGGACATGAACCGAGCTTCTGATCTCCGCCATCTCCTGTTTCATGACGCGATCCTCCTGGGGCATCTGCGCCCGTCACCGTGACGTCCCCGTGGCTTCGAGGATCGGTGCAGCGATCGGTATGGCCGCGCGCAACGTCCGGATCGCGACCTGAAACTCGTTCTCCGTCCTGCCCGGCTGAAGGTTGACGTAAGCCAGGTCGGCCAGCAGTACGCCGTCGGCAACGTCAAGGCATTCGTTCGGTGGATGGAAGGCGTACAGCCACGCTCACGATAGGCTCTCTACGCCAAGTGTGGTAACGTCCCGACCATTCCAGTCCACTATAATGAACTCGGACTTGCGGCCCTCTTTTTCTACTCGCCCTCGTGCTCCGAAGAGCCGATCCTTCCCCATTAGTTGCGACAAATCGGCGCCTTCTTTGAAGGTGATACTTCCACTAGCCACGCTTCCAAACTTTGCTGGAAACCATAGCGGTCCACCGCCCAAACTCCCTTTAGCAACCCAATCATCGTCTATACTATCGTAGAACGACGTGTCCCAACTCCTAGGCAGCAGTACCGCGATTCCTGACATTATGACTGCCCAGCACTGGGTGTCTCTATGATTCATGAGGATTCCGGACGACTCTTTATCCTCTGAACTCTTGACAGCAAAGTGGCGAATAATCTCATCGTCCGGCTTCAAAATTTGCTCGCGCACACGCTCCAAAGCCGCGCCTTTAGCATAGCGGTAGCCGTATACCCCCAACAACGAAAACACAGACAAGTACGAAAGCTTCAACCAGGTAACCATAGCAGCACGCGGATTGCGCGGCGCAGTAAACGTGAGGGTCATATTCTCCCCCTTTGACATAGCCTTCCTGTGGGCCCTTGCCCTGGCGGTGTCGTGATGCTCCCGGATCTTAGCATTAAGGGTGCCGTCATCCTCCACCTCCATATCGGCCTGCAGA
Source organism: Vicinamibacterales bacterium (assembly GCA_965261285.1). Classification (GTDB taxonomy): domain Bacteria; phylum Acidobacteriota; class Vicinamibacteria; order Vicinamibacterales; family UBA8438; genus JAJEEA01. Next base: position 4,135,590 of record OZ253457.1, read on the forward strand.
ATTGCTCCACCCACCTCTAGCTGAGCTCTAGTACGGATAAGTTGTGAGGCTACAGCAGGTTCGACTCCAAGCTCGTGACAATCCTTGCACGTCAGGCACGCTTCCACCGACTCGTCCATGGCAAATGTCCTAAGGGGGATGTGGGCGAGGACTACAGATGACCCACTCTCGACATCATTCTTTGAGAACATGCGGAGACAGACAGGGCAGGCATTGTTGCCTGCATCAAAAAGCCGTAGCCTCGTCTCCGCGTCTGAACTCCAGACGTCAAAGGAGTACTTAGCCCACTCTAGCTCATTTACAGGAACGAGGATATTTCCTTCGTCGGGATCGTCGGCTAGCAGAGTCTCAGCATCCTCACGCGTTGTGAAGTGCTTGATCCACGAGCCCGGCGATAACGAACGCGACAAATGCCAGTGCCATGTCAGAGCCGCTCGGCCACCGCGCCTCGAAGGTTTGCATCGGCGGACACCACCTTACCGGTTCTGTCACCCCAGCGGCGACGTTCGGTCAGAGAGTCTACACGATGTCAATGGCAACCAAAAACTGCACACTTCTGGGGAGGACGTCGCGCGGGCGGGTCCGACGTTCTCCGGTTGAGGTCCACCGGGCGTTTCGGGTCGGACGGAGGGAGCTGACGGCGGCGCTGCCCAACTCGCTGGGCTCTGCTGATCGGCTCGATCTGGCGCGCAGCTTCGCGGCGCAGGTGACGGCAGGCGGGTTGCCGTACACGCTGGCGGTGCACGCCGGCCAATCGAAGAAGGCGGTGTGGCGGACAACCCGCACCTGCACCTGGTGTTCTCGGAGCGGGTGAACGACGGCGTGGAGCGGGCGGCGGAGCAGTGGTTCCGGCGCGCGGGTCCGAAGGGGGGCGATCCGGGGACGGCGGTGCGAAGAAGCGCGAGCGCACGAAGCCGCGGTCGTGGCTGGAGGAGACGCGGCAGACGCGGGCGGCCGAGATGAACCTGGCGTTCGACCGGAGCCGGCGTGTCGGACCGGGTGACGTCGGAGAGCCACGCCACGCAACTGGCTCGGGAGCGCGAGGCCGGCGACGCGAAGGAGGAAGAGCGTCTTCGGCTCAGCCCGCCGTCGAAGCACATCGCGCCGGCGGCGAAACACACATGGGAGGATCGGTCGTCGGGCGGCGCCGGAGCTGAAGCCGGACCGGTATGCCGCGTACGAGGAGGCGTCGGCTTCGGCCCGGGAGTCTCGGTCGGCGTACGCGGCGGGACGCGGCGGAGGCGGCCGAGGCGAGGTCGAGACTCGAGGCGCTCGACGCGGAGATCGCGGCGCTGGAGGCGGAGCAGCGGGGAGCCGACGAGGCCGCACGGCGCGAAGCGGAGCGGCGCCGTGCCGAGGCGAAGCGGGACGAGGAGCGGAAAGCCCGCCGAACGGCTCTCGGCGGCCTGCCCGGGGGCGTGGAGCTATTCCTCGCACACCTGGCCGACCTGGATCCGAAGTGGAACGTGGACCGCAACGACGCGACGACCAGCGGGAACATCGATGCGGCCCTCGACGCCGCGGAGTCGGACGAGACGCGTCTCGGCCGGCTTCGCGACGTGCTGTCGGACCGGGCGGCCGACGCCCGGTTCCGTCGGGAGATCGGCAGGCGCGGCGGGCGGTTCGGGACGGCGGATCTCGACGACGCCCTCGCGCTGCGAAAGCGCGTCTCTCGCGTGAGGGCGCTGTTCGCGACGCCGGGCGGCGACGCGGCGCTCGTCGCAGCCCTCGACCGCCGCAGCCCGTCCTGGTCGCGCACGGGGACGCCGACCGACATCGAGCGCGCGCTCGATGTCGCCGAGCGACGATTGGACCGGCGGCAGGCGGCGACCTGGGAACACCGGGTGGTTCTCGAAGCGGAACAGGTGTTCCCGAATGCCCCGGCCGCAGCGTGGCGGCGAGCGGGCGAGGGCTTTGGCGAGTTCACCGATACCGGCCGGCCGGGCCGGCGCCTCACGCGCACGCTCTCGGATCGTGCCCGCGCGGTTGCCATCGCCGCCGAGCGTCCGGCCGGCGCGGTTTCTTTCGCCCGCCGCTTCCGGTCGACACCGTCGCGCGCATCTTCGAGCTCCGCACCGAGGGCCTCAGCTTCAACAAGATCGGCAAGGCCCTCGGCATCGCGGCGTGGACAGCCTCGCGCTACGTCCACAGTGTCGAGGACGGAGACCGCTGACAAGGGATGCTCAGCATTCCCGATGCGGCCGCCAAGGCGCATCGCCATCCATCCAGGTCGACGCGCCCAACGTCGACGTCGCCGCGCGGCTCGCACTGTCGCATCACATCGACAGTCGGCCCACCCCGCCTGCGTCTGGACCTCGTTCGGGCCCGTCGTTGACCACGCCGCCGCCCTGCGACCCCCACGTGCCTCACCACGACCTCGACGACGAGGCCGAGATGCGCCACCTCGATGTCGAGTACCGGCCCACCGCGACCCCGTGCACTAAGGACCTGCGCAAGAATAAGTCCCTGTAACCGCCTGTAGTGCGCTGAAATCAGAGCCGTCCCCCGCCAGAATCTCCTGTCGACCCGTCGGTAGAAATAGGGCTGTTCTCTGGATTTCTTGGGTGGCGCCCAGCACCTGGTTCTGGCATCCTTACGTACTCCATAGCCGTAATGGTGCCAGAATGAGACCATCCGAATTCTCCGCCGACACAATCCTTGCCCTGCTCCGCAAGCAGACCATCGCGTCGCTGCCCGAGGTCATGGCGGCGCTCGGGACCCGCGCCCGGCGCACCGCGTTCCGCAAGCTCAAGGACCTCGCCGCCCGCACCAGCTACTCGCATCGCGGCCGCTACTACACCCTCGACGAACTCCCCGACTTCGACGAGCTCGGACTGTGGGTGTTCGGCGGCGTCCGGTTCTCCCGCGCCGGCACCCTGGTCGCCACCGCCGAGTCGTTCGTCAACTAGGCACACGCAGGGCATTTCGGCGAGGAGCTCGACAACCTGCTCCATGTCGGCGCCCAGGACGCGTTGCGCAAGCTCCTCCGCGACGGGCGCCTGACGCGGCACAAGCTCGCCGGCCAGTTCCTCTACTGCGCGTCCGACCGCACGCAACAGGCACGGCAACTGCGGGCCCGGCGCCTGTTGCTGGCCACGCCCGGACTCGTACGGCCCCTGCCCGATGCCGAGCTGATGCCCGCCGAGTTGCGCGCCGCCATCGTCTTGTTCGCCAGCCTGCTCGACGAACGGCAGCGGCGTCTGTTCGCCGGCCTCGAATCGCTCAAGTGCGGCTGGGACGGCGACCGGCTCGTCGCGACCCTGCTCGGCATCGACCCCTCCACGGTCGCGACCGGACGACGAGAGCTCGTCGAGCACGACGTCGAGGTCGACCGGGTGCGCCGCGCGGGGGGCGGGCGGAAGCCGACGGAAAAAAAACGCCGGAAGTCATCGCCCGCCTCGAAGCCCTGATGGCGCACGAGACGGCCGGCGACCCGCTCAGCGGGTTGAAATGGACGCGCCGTACGACCGCCAAGATCGCCGCCGAACTCGGTGCACTCGGTATCGACATCTGCGCTCGGACCGTCGCCCGGCTTCTCAAGGCCCTGGGCTTCTCGCTGCGTATCAACCACAAGAAGCTCGCCGGCGCCTCCCATCCGAACCGCGACGACCAATTCCAGTGCATCACGGCGCTCCGCGAGCGCTGCGCCGCCGAGAACACCCCGTTCATCAGCGTCGACACCAAGAAGAAGGAACTCGTCGGCCGTTTCAAGAACGCCGGCGCCAAATCGGACCGCGTTCCCGAACTGGTGCGCGATCACGACTTCCCCTCCGACGCCGAGGGCCGCGCCATCCCCTACGGAATCTACGACCTGCAGGCCAATACCGGAACCGTCTTCGTCGGAGCCACCGCCGACACCCCGGCGTTCGCCGTCGACTGCATCGAGAAGTGGTGGCGCACCGAGGGCCGCAAACGCTATCCCGAGGCCGCCACGCTGCAGATCCTCGCCGACAGCGGCGGCAGCAACGGCTGCCGACCGCGATCCTGGAAGTTCCAGCTGCAGCATCGCCTCTGCAACCGCCATGGACTGCGCGTCACCGTCGCCCACTACCCCACGGCCGCGTCCAAGTGGAATCCCATCGATCACCGCCTGTTCTCTGCGATCAGCAAGAATTGGGCGGGCCGCCTGGACAGCTACGAGACCATCTTGAAATACCTGCGCACCACACGCACGGCGGCCGGACTGCGCGTGCGCGCGCACTTGGTGAAGAAAGTCTACAAGACCGCCGTCAAGGTCACCGATGCCCAGATGGAACAGCTACACATCACCAGCGACAGCTCCCTGTCCAAATGGAACTACACCATCGAACCCGCGTAGCGAAAATCGGAATCTGTTCTTGCGCCGGCCCTAAGCTATAGCTATTAGCTAGCTAAGCTAGTATGTCGTGCGGCACGTTTCTTGCGAAACGATTCCGCGAACATGGCCGCTCCGTCCAAAGCGGGACGTAGTCGCCCGCACGAGAGCATAGCGCACGGTCCACTATGGGTCCCATTGCAACTCCTCCGGTGTCACCAACGGCCTGAGTGGCACGTCGCTGATTCGATCAAACGCTTCCTGTAGTGCTTCCTCGTCGGGCTTCGAAACGCCCTCCGCTTCCAGCGCATTGGAGGCAGCGATCATCGACAAGCCGAGCAAGCGTGGGCTCCATGACAGAGCAAACGCAGCCCAAATAGGTTCGTAGGTCTGCGACGACAACTCCAATCGGCCTGGCCGTCCCCACCCGCGCCGCGCGAGTTCGACGGGACTAAAGTGCACGTACCTTGATGCCGCGTGGTAGAGAAGCCGATAGAGGCTTTCGGAATCGGTGGCCTCGGCGATGAACCACATGCTCGGTATGCTACCCTTAGATACCGCTCTATCGGGCCAGCCCAAGCGCCTTCCGAGTCCTTTCAGCTTCTGTTGCACTACAGACTCTCTCGAGCGGAAGGCCTTCAGGGCTGGAGCTAATCCCATCTTCAGCATCTCTTCTTCGCCAACCTCACCCGCTTGTGCGTAGAGGTCACGTAGCAGCCCCGAGTGGATCCAACACTCCGCCAACAATTTCGCGTCGTCGGTAGATAGCTTCTCAAGGTACCTGAGCCACAACAGTTCTTCACACGCGGGTCTCAAGAGCGGCACCGCGGCATAGCCGTGCTCCGATTCGACCAGCCCAACGCTTACTCCGAGGGCTTCGAATTGCCTTCGGAGCGCGCTCCGGCGGAGAACAGGCGCGAAACCCGCTGTTCCATTCCAATCGAGAACAGAGACTTCCTCAATCCAGGGTGAAAGGCATGCAAGTAGGCGACGCACACTCTTTACCAATTGTTCCCTATCGGTCATGGCCGTTCTCCCGCCCTCGGGACCTTCCGTCGCCCCAAAGTGTGTACCGTGGACTCTGTACTTCGCACCTGCGATGAGCTGCCGCTCCGACGCGGTCGACCCGTTGCAGGAAAGAGCGAACAAACCCACCGCGCGGTCCACTAGGTGGCAGTCTCACGACGCCATCGCGCGACATCCTCTTTGATTACGCCTACTTGGTTGTGCCCCGCTAGTTCGATCCACGGTTCAGTGCCGTCGGGAGGTTGCTGACCATTCATGAGATCGTCTTGGGTTGCGAACACAACCAACGAGTAGCTGTCTGGGTGCCTGGCGCTCATGTAGCGAATTCCATCAAGTGCCTGGCCGTTGGCTCGGAACTGGGTGCGAAAATACTCCGTGACTATCTGTGTTGGTATGTATTCTATGTGCTGTCTATCGTCTCTGTCGATTGGCTTGGATATGTCGATGGCGAAGTAGTTCAAGAACGCTGTAGGTACGCGTGGATCGTACGGCAAGGAATCCGGGACGGTTTCGAAGAGGCTTGGAACTGCGGGGGCTGCACCCAGGTCGAGTATCGATGCGTCGCGCGCAATGCGGAATTCAGCGATTGCGAAGCTGCCTTCGGCATTTGCCGTTTCCCGTAGCGCGGTGTCCGGAGACTCGCTCGCGTAGAACATCACGATGCCGGGCGGACTCATTCGATTCGACATAGTGGCTTTGTCCGCAGGCGGGGGTCCGAGCTGCGTCGCAGTAGTTAATGCCTCACCGGGTTGCTGATAGCGCGCCCGGTACAGGACGGTCCCCCGGGGAAGAATCCGCGTGAGGTCTTGTTCGTTGCACCACTGCGCCAATTCGGCCAACATCTCTGCGGGGGCGTACAGCTCGTCGTCGGCATGGTGACTCTCATCGACATTGTTTTGGTGGTCACGAAAGAAGAAGCGAAGGCGGTGCTTTACGAGGCGGCAGAATTCGTCCCAGCTGAACCTCAGGCGTTCGTGTTCGGAAAGGGAGAATGGGTGTCTTCGACACCACGTGTCGTCACCGAGCCCGTCGTGGAGGGAAAGCAGAAGAGCATCGTTGTGGTCGTTGGGTAGGGTGAGCAAGTCACGGAGAAGGTCAAAGGTGTCCCATGTTTCGCCAAGGTAGCCGCCCTCCCGGCCTTCGTATGGGAGGCAGTTGGCCGCGAGATCGTACTCACGCTGGAGGGATTCGCTTATGTGGGTGAGGATGCAGATCATGGATGCCGCGATAGGCCCGGGCGCTGTGCGCTGGCAATAGGTGCAGCTGTTCGACTCCGCGTTGTCTTGGATGAGGGCCTTCAGGCCGGCGTCGTCGAAACAGTCGGTGCAAACGTAGTCCTGTGCGTATGGCTGCGGGTTGCTACCGTCGCCGATGCCTTCGATGATGTGCTTCCAGTGTCCCATGATTGCGGGGTCCTCCGCACGGCCGGAGCTCGTAGGTCATGTGCGTGGGGTCAGGCGGGAGAGTTGTTCGCCATGGCGGTGGCCCAACAGCCGCAGTCGTTGAGTCGCGTCGCGTTGTTTGGCGAGCGTAGGGGCCGCATAGACTCGCGCCGTGGCTGCGTTAGTGTGTCCATAAAGGTCCTGGATGTCGGCGAGGTCGGCACCCGCGTGGCGGAGTTAGCTAGTGTTCGGCCTAACAAATGGGTTTGTGTAGCCGGACTGGCCGTCGCGACGACCTCCCGAGACTTCTGGATCTTGGTTCAAGCCGTTGGCCAAGGCCACGGGTCGGGCAGGCCGTCCAGCCGAGGGACACGCTTCGCCAGCCGCCGGGGGTAACCGACCGCCTACTTCTTGGCGGCCTTCTTCCTTCGTGCGGCCCAGTAGGCGGTCATGCGCTCCGACACCGCCTTCTTCTCCGCGGCCGACATCGAGCGGCGCTTCCTCGGCGGCTTGGCGTCGGAATTGCTCTCTGCGGTGGCCACCGCGACCGTCCTCGACCTCAAGGAGCGCCGCGACCGTGCCGGCGGCTCGGCGGAGGCTCCGAGGAGTTGCGATGGCACTCATGACGATGGAGAGTAGTGGTCCGGCGACGAATCTGTCAATCACGCGGAGCGGCTGACGGCCGACAGCGCTCCGACAGCGGCCACGCGGCGTGGCTCGGCGGTAGCACCGGAAACAGGCCTTGCCCGAAGCGGACGTCGTCGACCGACTCGGGCGGCCAACTCACGCCGGCACATGGGGGGCGCAGGTAGTCACCCACCGTCGCGGGCGACGTCCCCGGGGCTGCGGGCGATGGCGCGGATGCTCAATGCGTCGGCGAATTGCAGCCGCAACGCCTCTCGAATCTTGCGCATGGACAACCTCCTGTCAGTGTCCGGCTTTGGCCGGAATCAGTGGTCGGTTTGGACCGGAATACGCAACGCTCCCGCCGGCCCTGGACGACCAGCGGGAGCGTTCGTTCGCGGCGACCGGGGACGGGTTACCGGGTAGGCACGGGACCGGTCACCAACGCGGCCCAGCGGTCCATCAGCCCGCGCCGCTGGTCGAACAGATCGCTGCGCGCGTAACTCCGCTCGACCGCCCCGCCCACCACGTGTGCAAGGGCCAGTTCCGCCACGTCCCTCGTCGCCCCCGACCGCTCCGCCGCCCACGTCCGGAAGCTCGACCGGAAGCCGTGAACGTCCGCATCCGTACCCGTCGCTCGCCGCAGCGCAATGATCAAGGTGCCGCTGTTGAGCACCCGCCCGCCAACGCCAGGGAAGATCAGCGAATCGGCCGAGCCGTCGGAATGCGCCCGCATGCCCTCCAGCACGGCCACAGCCGCATCCGACAACGGCACCCGATGTTCCGCCCCGGCCTTCATCCGCGATGCCGGTACGCGCCACTCCCGCGCCTCGAGGTCGACCTCCCCCCACCTCGCCCCGCGAGCCTCGCCGGACCGGACCGCCGTCAGCGCCGTGAAGCGAATCGCCGCCTTGACGGACGGACTGGCCCCGGACGCGTCGACCGCCGCCAGCGCCGCCGGAACGTCCGCGTACGGCAACGCCCGCCGATGCGCTCGCGCCTTCGGGGTCTTCGGCAAGGCCGCGTCGATCACTTCGCCCGCCGCGTTCACGTCGACATGGCCGAGAGCCTGCGCCGCCGCGAGCACGCCCCGGACCCAACCGCGCAGGAGCTTGCCGGTCGCCGGCTTGTCGCGGTAGACCGGCCCGAGCACCGAGAGCACCGCGGCGCGGTCGATCTGGTCGACGGGTCGACCCATCAGACGCGCCGCGTACCGCGCCAGGGTCCGCCGCCGCGTCTCTCGGGTCCGGCCGCGCCACTGGCCCCCTCGCTCGACCTTGGCCGACAGGTCCGCGAACGTCGGCACGGTCGACGCGCGCCCGGACGGGTCACCGCCCCGCTTCGCCGTCAGGCGGTTGTCGTGCGCCCGCTCCCGAGCCTCCGACAGCGTGACCGCCGGGTAGGTGCCGAGGCTGATGTCGCGCCGCGTCCCCTGGACGTGAAGCCGTTGAACCCAGCGCTTGTTGACCCGGCCCGTCCGGCCCCTGGCCACGACCAGGTACACCGTGTCGCCCGCCCGATAGCGGCCCGGCTTGCGCAGCGTCTCGGCCCGCCTGGCTGTCAGTCTCTCCATGCATCAGCCTCCCTTGGCCGAAATACTACACCCACGGTACGACCACAGTCCAACCTCGGATTGGGGTGGACCGGCACGGATCGGCATGGACGCCGGAGACGGGTAATTTCCTGTTATTAGACGGGAAAATACGCGTTTTGGGACAGGTGCGGACTGATACGGACCACCGACCGCGTTAAGGCAACGCAAACACGAACAGCGCGTTGCCCTGGCGCGGGTTCCGCAAGTCCCTCAGCAGATCGTTGGGCAGGATGCTCGTCCAGCTCGAGCCGCCGAGGGGGCCGCCGGCGCTGAAGGCGATGTACTGCTTGCCGTCGACGGCGTAGGTGATCGGGTAGCCGTTCGACATGGTGGTGAGCCGGCTCTGCCAGAGCTGCTCGCCGCTCGCGGCGTCGTAGGCGAAGACATAGCGCTCCCAGTCGCCGACGAAGACGAGGCCGCCGGCGGTGGTGAGGGCGGCGGTGTTGTAGGGGGCGCGCCGGCGGTGCTTCCAGAGCGTCTCGCCGGTGCGGATGTCGAGGGCCTGGAACTCGCCGAGCTGCCCCGGGGCGTCGGGGTGGAAGTGGTTCAGCCGGCCGCGCACGCCGCCGGTGCCGCCGCCGCCGAGCCGGCGCTCGACGGGACCGAACGCGGCGGTCTCGCAGTTGAGGTTGAGGGGGATGTAGAGCGCCGTGGTGTCGGGGTGGTAGGCCATGGCCCGGAGGGCCTTGAAGCCGCCGGTGCTGGGGCAGAAGAAGAGCTCCTCGCCGACCCCGGAGACCATGCCCTCGCGGTAGGTGACGGCGCCGGTGTCGGGGTCGACGTCGAGGATGTTCTGGTAGCCGAGGTCGACGGCGCTGGTGAACGCGCCGCTCGCCCGGTCGAGCTCCCAGAGGATGCCGAGCTTGCCCATGCTGAAGACCGACTGCTTGCCGTCGTAGTCGATCAGGATGCGCTCGAACGTCTCGTCCATGTCGTGGCTGTCGCCGGGAATGTGCTGGAAGTACCACGCCATCTCGCCGGTGGCGGGGTCGAGGGCGAGGGTCGAGTTGCTGTAGAGGGCGTCGCCGTCGGTGCCGCGGGCGTCGCGCGACCACGGCTTGGCCTGGGCGGTGCCGTAGAAGACGAGGCCGGTCGCGGGGTCGTAGCTGCCGGGAATCCACGCGTCGCTGCCGGCGCGGAAGAGCAACGGCAGGTCGCCCCAGGTGTCGCCGCCGCGCTCGCCGGGCCGGGCGATGGTGGACGTGCGCCACAGGGCCTGGCCGGTGCGGGCGTCGAGCCCGACGATGTAGCAGGTGTCCTCGCGGAACCGCTCGCAGCCCCGCAGCCCCGCCACGATGACGCCGCCGGCGATGACCGGGCCGCTCGAGAAGCCGTAGCCCTCCTCCTCGGGGATGACCGCGGTCTCCCAGCGCACCTCGCCGGTGCGGGCGTCGAGGCCGACGACGTGGGCGTCGACGGTGTTGAGGATGACGAGGTCCTCGTAGATGGCGAGGCTGCGCATCTGGGCGGCGGGCCGGCGGGCCTCCTCCATCTCGCGCCGGTACTCCCAGATGAAGTCGCCGCTGTCGGCGTGCAGCGCCTGCACGACGTTGCCGGGGTTGGCGAGGTACATGATGCCGTCGTGCACCATCGGCGTCGTCTGCGACACGCCGGGCTCCATGCCCCACGACCACGCGAGCCGCAGCTCGCCGACGTTGCCGCGGTCGATCTCGTCGAGGGTGCTGTAGCCCCACCCGTCGAGGGTGCGCCGCCAGCTCAGCCAGTCGGCGGGGTCGGGGTCCTGGAGCACGGCGTCGGTGACCGGCGTCAGCTCCTCGACCTGCGCGTGGGTCGGCGCTCCGGCTCCAAACAGCACCGCAGCACCCGCCAATACAACGAACCAGGCACGAATCCTCATGCGAACCTCCTCGAAATCCCAACCAGGCGCCTGCGCCTCGCAACGGCGCGCGCTCTGCACTCCCAATCCTGCGGACAACGTGGCGGGTCAGGAGTCAAGAGTAAAAGGGTCCCCGACCCGCAATACGTCCGACTGCCCAGTTCATCTTCGCCAACGGGTTCCCGGCGCCACCGCGGGTCGCACGGCGGTCCGTCGGTCCGCGGGCGCCCTCGCCCACCTGGCACGCTCGGCAGCGCTCGGAACCGTCGCCTCTGGCTCCGAGATGGCCGCCGGGCCGACCTCGGTTGGCGATCCGTACCGTTCCGGACCGCCAGCTACGCAATCCCGGCGCCGCGCACGCCCACGTACACCGAGAAGAGCGACTGGCTGGCGGTCATGAACAGCCGGTTGCGCTTCTCCCCGCCGAAGCACACGTTGGCGCACACCTCGGGCAGCCGGATGACGCCGATGGTGTCGCCGTCCGGGGCCACGATCTGCACGCCGGGGCGGGCGCCGGCCCAGATGTTGCCGTCGACGTCGCAGCGCATGCCGTCGGCGCCCGATATGGTGTCCGGATCTCCGGGCATGGTGAGCTGCACGTGCCGCCGCCCGTTGCGCAGGCCGGTCCCGTCGACGTCCCAGACCCGTATCTCCCGCCCGCTGCCGGTGTCGGCCACGTACAGGCGCTCGTAGTCGGGCGAGAAGCAGATGCCGTTGGGCGCCCCGATGTCGTCGGTGACCCGCGCGATCTCGCCGGTCTGCCCGTCCACGCGGTAGACGGAGAGGGGCAGCTCGGCCTCGGCCCGGAAGCCCTCGTAGTCGCCGCGGACGCCGTACGGCGGGTCGGTGAACCAGATGCTGCGGTCGGGATGCACCACCACGTCGTTGGGCGAGTTCAGCCGCGTCCCCTCGAAGCTGTCGGCGATGACCGTCACCTCGCCCGACTGCTCGTAGCGGACCACCCGGCGCCCCCCGTGCTCGCACGAGAGCTGCCGGCCCTCGTGGTCGAAGGTGTTGCCGTTGCTGTAGCCCGACGGGTTGCGGAACTCGGTGACCCGGCCGTCGTCCTCGATCCAGCGCATCTGCCGGTTGTTGGGGATGTCGCTCCACACGAGGTAGCGGCCTACGCCGTTCCAGGCCGGCCCCTCCGCCCAGAGGGTGCCGGTGTAGTGGCGGCGAATCGGGGTGTTGAACAGGATGTAGCGGCGGAACCGGGGGTCGAGGGCGATGATGTCCGGATCGGGATAGCGGAGCGGCGTGTTGCCGGACCAGTCGCGCGGCTGGTACGGCGGAATGGCGGCCTGCTGGCGCGCCAGCGCGGGAACGGCTGCGGCGCCGGCGGCGCCGGCCGCGAACACGGACAGAAACGTGCGGCGGTCTACGGATCGGCGGTTCATGGTCACCTCGTCAGTTCGGCGAGAGCGGCGACGGCCTCGGCCGGGAACAGCTCGTCGGTCTCCTGCGGCTGCACGCCCAGTGCGTTGAGCGACATCGACACCAAGCGGTAGTTGGCCACCGTCATCACCACGCTCATCATCTCGCGGGTGTCGTACCGCGAGGCCAGGTCCGCCCACGTGTCGTCGGCAATGATACCGTCCCGGTAGATCTCGTCGGCGGCCCGCACGTGGGCCTGCTCGAACGGGTCCCACCCGGCGTCGCGCCCGAGGGCGATGCGCTCCGGCTCGAGGCCGTGGTCGCGGGCGCGGCCCACGCTGCCCACGTGCTTCGCCCACTCGTAGACGGCCTGGCAGTTCCAGCCGATGCGCAGGATGAGCAGCTCGCGGAAGTAGGGCGTGAGCGGCGAGACGCGGTTCACGTAGCCCGACTGCCCGCCGCGCGCCGCCTGCATCCGGGGATGGCGCCCGAAGGTGCGGCCCACCCGGATGCCCGGCCCCTCGAGGGGCGCCACCCGCGGCTCGCGCAGGGGCGGCTCGGGGTCGGCCACGTCGAGCCGCCAGGGCACGTCGGCGGGCCAGCGGGCGAGCGCGTCGCCGTCGGGCTGGACGCCGAACGAGTTGAGCAGCATCGCCAGCAGGGTGGTCTGGTTGACGGTCATCACCGCGTCGACGAGCTCGAGCAGGTCGTAGCGCTCGTCGAGGTCGGCCCACACCGCGTCGCGGACCGACGAGTTGCGGTACAGCTCGTCGGCGAGCCGCAGCAGCGTCGCCTCGAAGGGCGACCACCCCGGCGCGGCCGGTCCCTCCGCGATCCGGTTCACGTCGTCGGCGGTGAGCCCCACGAGGCGGGCCGTCGGCGCGTGGTCGGCCCACAGATAACGGTTCTGCGTGAGCCACGCCGTGCGCAGGATCAGCAGCTCGCGGTGGCGGGCGGGAATCGTCGTCTCGCGGGTGATGTAGACGCGGAACGGCATCACCGCGTCGACCAGCTCCGGCACGTGCAGCAGGGTCCGGAAGGCGTTGCCGATGCGCACCTCGGGCGCCCAGCGGTCCACCCGGGCGCGGTGCTCGTCCGTCCACTGCGACTCCGGCAGGGGGGCGATGCGCGGCTCGGACAGGCGTACCGCCTCGGTCGTGCCGGGGGGACCCGGCCGGAGCTGGGCCGACGCGGGCTCGGCGGCGAGCAGGGCGGCCCCGGCGAGGGCGAGGAAGACGGCGACCCGGACGGGCGAAGCGGCTGCGGGCATCAGGACGTCCTTTCGTGGGAAGCGCGAACGCGGTCGCGCACGATCCGAACATGCTACCAGCCTTGGCGCAAGCCCCGATGCGCTCGACCGGGCGATGCGCCCCGCAAATCGGGCGGCGCCGGCCGGGGAGCTCCCCGCGGGCAACAGCCTCCACCACGGGTTACCATAGATGGTTTGTCATCACGATCGAGGGTCTTGCCGTCCGACTCGAACTTTGACAACTCCGATGACTCGCGCCGTACCCGCTCTCGCCGCCTGTCTCCTGCTGCCGCCGGCCGCTCTCCTCCTGCCGCGGGCCGCCGGCGTCCATGCGCAGGAACCGCTCGCTGTACGTGACTCCGATCCGATCGCGGTGCTCCCGTTCACCAACCTGTCGCCCGACCCGGCGGATGCCTGGCTGGGCGACGGCATCGCCGAGACCCTCACGGCCGAGCTCGCGGCGCGAGGCCTGACGGTCGTCGGCCCCGCCGGGCTTGCGACCGTGACGACCGGCGGGGCGACGGGCGCCGGGGACGCAGGCAGAGACTTCGAGCGGCTGCACCGCCGGCTCGGCGCCCGCCGGGCCGTCACCGGCAGCTTCCAGCAGGTCGGCCGACGCCTCCGCATCAACGCCCGCATAGTCGACCTGCCCTCGGCCGTCGTCATCCACGCGGTCAGGACCGATGGCGACCGCCACGAGATCTTCGCGCTGCAGGACCGCATCGCCGGCGAGCTCGCGGCGGGCCTGTCCACTGAACGATTCCGCACGGAAATGCGCCAGCCGGCCCGCCCCCCGGCGGCCGGCGGCCGGCGTGCGGAAATCGTGCCGCCGGGGCCTCGCGGCGAGCCGTCACTTCCCTTCTCCGCCCCCTCGACACGCCGCCCGACGTTGGAGGCCGCGGCAGTCCCGGGCGCGGCCGCCGGACGCGAATCGGCGGAGACCGCGCCGGTCGGAGACGAGATCGTTGATCGCGCGCGGGAGGGGGCTGCGCCGCCCCCCGGTGCGAGCGTCAGCCCCCACACGTCGGAAACCGCGCCGACGGCTGCGATGGCGAGAGGGAACCCGACCTCAGCGCCCGCCGGAGGGGGCGTCCCGGGCCGGGCCTCGGGCGGCGCCGGCATCCCGAATCCGGCCGGCGGAGCCGCGGGCCTCGGCATCGCCAGCGGCGCCGGCATTCTGACCGGCCGCCCCAGCGTACGCCCCCAACGCACGACTTCCGCCCCCCGCATCGACGGCGCCCTCGACGACCCGGTGTGGGAACGCGCGACGCGCATCACGGAGTTCGTGCAGCAGCGCCCTCTCGACGGCGCCCCCGCCACCGAGGACACCGAGGTCTACATCGCCTACGACAACGACAACCTCTACTTCGGCGTCCACGCCCACTACTCCGACCCCGGCCTGATCCGCGCCAACCGGGCCGACCGCGACCAGACGTTCATCGACGACACGGTGGCCCTCTACTTCGACCCGTTCCTCGACCAGCAGCGCGCCTACGTCTTCTCGGTGAACGGCTACGGCGTGCAGGGCGACTCGCTGCTCGAGTCGAGCGCGGAACGCATGCCCGGCGGCGGGGGCGGAGGCGGCGGAGGCGGGGGGCGGCCCGGCGGCGGGGGCCGCTCGCCGGGCAGCGGACGCGGGGGCATGAGCGCGGCCCTCGCCGCCTCGCTGGGGGCGCCGCCCACCGGCGACCTCTCCTGGGACGCCCTCTTCGAGTCGGGGGCCCGCCTGGTCGCCGACGGCTGGACGGCGGAGATGGCGATCCCGTTCAAGAGCCTGCGCTATCCGGAACGCGGTCCGGGCGAGCCCCACCGGTGGGGCTTCCAGATCGTGCGGACGATCTTCGGCAAGGACGAGGCCGACGTGTGGTCGCCGGTGTCCCGGGGGCTGGCCGGCTTTCTCACCCAGATGGGCGTGCTCGACGGGCTCACGAACCTGTCGACGAGCCGCAACCTCGAGATCCTGCCGACGGTCACCGCCATCCGCATCGGGTCGCTCGACGCCGCGGCCGGCACGTTCGACGAGGCGACCCATCCCGAGGGCGCGGTGAACGTGAAGTACGGGGTGACCCCCAACCTGACCGCCGACTTCACCTACAACCCCGACTTTTCGCAGATCGAGTCGGACACCCCGCAGATCGAGGTCAACCAGCGGTTCCCACTCTTCTATCCCGAGCTGCGGCCGTTCTTCCTCGAAGGGCAGGAGGTCTTCACGGTGCCGGGGCAGGTGAACCTGCTCCACACCCGCACCATCGTCGATCCTCGCTACGGCGGGAAGCTCACCGGCAAGGTCGGCAACACCACCCTCGGGGTGCTGGTCGCCAACGACGAGGCGCCGGGCCGGCGCGACGACCTGCCCCTCGACGCCGTCGGCAAGACGTCGCAGGTGTTCGTGGGGCGGGCCCGCTACGACCTCTACGCCGAGTCGTCGGTCGGGGTGATAGCGACCGGCCGCGAGTTTCTCGACGCCTACAGCCGGGTGGCGGCGGTGGACGGCCGCTTCCGCCTCGGCCGCACGTCGTCGCTGACGATGCTGTACGCGGGGTCGCAGCACCGCGACGAGGACGGGGCGGAGCGGACGGGGCCCACCGCCCACGTCGCCTGGAACCGGCAGGGGCGCAACCTGAGCTACGGGGCGTCGTTCGACACCGTGGACCCGAACTTCCGCACCGACACCGGGTTCCTGCAGCGGGTGGACACGCGGAGCGCACGGGCCAACGCCGGCTACCAGTGGTGGCCCGACAACCTCGTCATCAACTGGGGCCCCTTCGCCAGCTACGGCCGCATCTACGACTTCGGAGGCATCCTGCAGGACGAGCAGTCGGGCCTCGGGGTGCGGGCCACCCTCGCCAACGGCATCATCACCGTCGCCAATGTCAACCGCGACATGGAACGCTACGGCGGCATCGACTTCCACAAGAGCTCGGCGTTCATCGGGGGCGGGGCCAGCGCCAGCCGCAGGGTCTCGTTCGGGGGGTTCCTCAACTGGGGCGACCAGATCCGCTACCACGAGACCGACCCGTTCCTCGGCCGGTCCGTCAACACCACGGTGTTCGCCAACCTGCGCCCCACGAGCCGGCTCAGCGCCGACCTGACCCTCATCACCAGCCGCCTGCACGACCCGATGACCGAGGACCTCGTCTTCGACGTGAAGATCCTGCGTACGTTCACGACCTACCAGCTCACCAACCGCCTCGCCCTCCGCAACATCATGGAGCTCAACTCGCTGAACCGCACCCTCGGCGCCAACGTGCTGTTCACCTACCGCGTCAACGCCGGCACCGTCTTCTTCGTCGGCTACGACGACCACTACCGGCAGGGCAACCTGATCGACGACGTGCGGTTCCCCACCACCGCGCTGCGGCAGACCAACCGGGCGTTCTTCACCAAGCTGTCGTACCTGTTCCGGTACTGATCACGTCGCTTCGAGGCCGCGGAAGAGCACTTCTGCACGATTGGGAGAGCACGGCCTTCGACCGCGCTGCGACGGACCAACCGGGCGTTCTTCACCAGGCTGTCGGAACTGTTTCCGGTACCGAACGCCTCGTTTTCGAGGCCGCGGAGGAGCTCCTCTTCATGGATTGAGAGAGCACGGCCTTCGACAGCCGGCGTCTGGAGACAGGTGCCACCGGCAGACCTCGTCGCGCGATGCCATGAGCTCACTCTCTCGTGCGTGGCGAAAAAATCGCAAAACAGTGTCAGAATTATCACCCTGCCGACACCCGAATCGACACATGACGAACGCGACTGGAGCAGGGCCACGGCAGGCATGAGGGCGTTCTCCTGCCCGCGTCTCGCTTCCTTCGAGCGCTCCCGGCCAGGGAGCCCATGAAGGCGTTTGGCACCCCGCCCTGGTGCCCGAGGAGAGTCCCGATGACGTCATCGTCCCGTTCTCCATTGCACACCGCCCTGGCGGCCGGCCTCCTCGCCGCATCGACGCTGCTGCCGGCGCCGCGGACCCTCGCGCAGACGACGGGCGCCATCGACGGGTCGGTCACCGACATCGGAGGCGGCGCGTTGCCGGGCGTCACCGTCGGAATCACCGGCGGACCGCTCCCGACCGCCCGGCTGGCCGTCACCGGCCCCGACGGCCGCTTCGTCTTCGACACGCTGCCGGCGGCCGAGTACGTGGTGCGGTTCACCCTCCCCGGCTTCGAGACGCAGGAAACGCGGGTCGCGGTCGAGGCCGACGCCGCGGTCTCGCTCGACGTCGTGCTCGAGATCGAGCGGCTGCTCGAGGCGGTGTCCGTCATCGCCGACGAGCCGACGGTCTTCGCCACCAACGTCGTCGCCGAGCCGATGCTCGAGCAGCAGGCCGCCATCACCAGCGTCGTCGCCGTCGTCGACAACCTCCCGGGGGTGTCGGTGCAGGAGGGCGACGCCTACGGGTTCGACGACTGGTCGAGCTCGGTCGCCGTCCGCGGCTTCCAGACCAACCTCAACGAGGCCCAGATCGGCACCACCATCGACGGGTTCCCCAACGGCACCTCCGACTACTGGAGCGGGGCCAAGGCCAACCGCTTCGTCGACCCCGC
Source organism: Vicinamibacterales bacterium (assembly GCA_965261285.1). Classification (GTDB taxonomy): domain Bacteria; phylum Acidobacteriota; class Vicinamibacteria; order Vicinamibacterales; family UBA8438; genus JAJEEA01. Next base: position 4,153,502 of record OZ253457.1, read on the forward strand.
CAACCTCGGCGGCGTCGAGGTGTCGCAGGGCACCGCCGACGTCGCCTCGCGGTCGGTCGAGGCGCTGGGCGGCACCTTCAACTTCCTCACCGACGCCCCCGAGACCGAGCGCACCTACACGGCGTCGGTGACCCTGGGCGAGAACGACGGCGAGCGCTACTACATGCGGGTCGACACCGGCTCGCTCTTCGACCGCGACACCCTGGCGTGGCTGTCGGCGGGCCGGCAGACCGCCACCGACTGGGTGCACGGCGCGGCCCGGAACGAGCGCGAGCACCTCGCGGCCAAGCTCGCGTCGTCGCACGGCCGGCTCGAGCTGACGTCCTACTTCTCGTACGACCAGATCCGCGAGGACGTCTACCAGCGCCTCTACTCGGCCGCCGACTTCGCGGCCGCCCCCCGCTGGGACCGCCTCGTCGACGACTGGCCCGGCGTGCCCTACCTCAACCAGTTCTACCGGCGCGGCTGGTCCACCTATCGCAAGAACACCTTCGGCTACCTGAAGGCCGACTGGGCGTTCAACGACGCCGCCACCCTGAGCCTCGGCGCCTACTACCACCGCAACCGCGGCCGCGGCGACTGGCTGCCGCCGTACGTCGTCGACGTGACCGACGACGGCGGCGGCCCCGAGTCGGAGCTGATGGGGGGGCCGACGGTGCGGGGCGGGGATGTCCTCGGGCAGCTCCACTTCGTCGACCGCAACCTCGTGGCGGTGGGGCCCCAGCCCGGCTGCGCGTCGTCGTTCATCTTCAACTACTACGGCGCGGGCGGGCCCGAGGTCGACCCCGCCTGCCACCCCGGGGCCACCGCGGTGCAGTCGTTCCGCCACAGCCACTACGGCAAGGACCGGCTCGGCTTCACCCTCGACGAGGAATGGACCGGCAGCCTCGGCGCCGCCGGCAACACCCTGCGGGCCGGCCTCTGGCTCGAGGACTCGACCCGCATCCTCGCCCGCGACTGGCACCGCATCCTCGACCCGACCCTGAACGTGACCTTCGACGAGACCCCGTACTGGCAGCAGTACGACTGGGACTTCCCCCAGCAGGTGTTCAAGTGGTACGTCGAGGACACCGTCTACGCCGGGCCCCTCGCCATCTCGGGCGGGGTCAAGCAGTTCCTGGTGAGCGTCTCCCGCAACGACCTGTTCGGCGTCGACCCCGGCCTCGCCGTCGACTCCGACTCGGACCTGCTCTTCTCGGGCGGCGTCACCCTGGAGACGGGGGTCGAGGGCCTCGAGCTCTTCGCGGGCTACGCCGAGAACTTCAAGTCGCTGGCCGACCGCCTGCTCGAGGTGCCGGGCCGGAGCCTCGCCGCCCTCGAGCCCGAGACGGCCGCGAACGTCGACGTCGGCATGCGGTACTCGGGCGAGCGCGTCGCCCTCGGCGCCACCTGGTACGACATCGACTTCGACAACCGCATCTTCTTCCTGGGACCCACGACCGGGGCCAGCCCCAACTACCTCATCCCCGGCGGCGGCGCGTACTTCAACGCGGGCGGCATCGACACGAGCGGCGTCGAGCTCTCGGCCACGGTGCAGATGCCGGGGCGGACGTCGTTCTACACCGCCTGGACGTTCAACGACTCGCGGTACGTCGGCACCGGCGACGCGCTGGTCGACGCCTCGCAGAACATCCAGCCGGGCACCCACGTGACGGGGGTGCCCGACCGGCTCTGGGTGCTCTCGCTCGACCGCTCGGGGCCGCTGGGGATGGGGATCTCCGGCAAGTACACGTCGTCGCGGCGGGTCAGCCTGACCGCCGACTGGTACGCCGACGCCTACTGGCTGGTGGACGCGTACCTGACGTTCTCGGTGGACGGCCTGACGGACCGCTTCCAGTCGGCCGAGGTGTCGCTCGTCGCGAACAACCTCTTCGACGCCTCGTACCTCGCCGCGATCGTGGAGAACGCGGCGTGGCTGGGGGCGCCGCGGACCATCTCGATGAACATGTCCGTATCGTTCTGACCCGTCGTCCACCGTCGGCGGCTCTTGCCGGCCGTCGTATCCTTGGCACCGTGCCGAGCTTCCAGTGCCAGGTGTGCGGGACGCCGTTCGACGTTCCCCGGGCGGCGCTGGAGCGCTATCCCGGCTGGCGGCCGAAGTACTGCCGCGAGCACTCCCCCAAGAAGGCGGCGGCCGCCCCGGGAGGGGTCGCTGCCCGGCGGAAGGCGGGCGCGACGCGCTCCGACCGCGGCGGCGCGAGCCGCGCCGGCTCCCTGCGCGAGGAGAACCTCACGCCGGCCGAGGCTCGCGCGAAGTACGACGGCGGCCCCGCCTCGGGCGTCTTCACCGACGGCAGCGCATCGCCGAACCCGGGCCCCGGCGGATGGGGAGTCGTGTGGGTCGAGAACGGCGAGATCTTGTCCGAGAGGCACGGCCACGACCCCGACACCACGAACAACCGCATGGAGCTGCGCGCCCTCATCGAGGCGTTCACGATGCTGCCCGAGGACGCCGCCGTCAGCGTCTACACCGACAGCCGGCTCTGCGTGAACACCATCACCCAGTGGGCACCGGGGTGGGAGCGCCGGGGCTGGAAGAAGAAGTCCGGCCCCATCATGAACCTCGAGCTGGTGCAGGAGCTGCTGGCCCTCTACCGCGCCCATCCCGCCTGCGAGCTGCGCTGGATCGCCGCCCACGCCGGCCACCGCTGGAACGAGTACGCCGACAGCCTCGCCACCGCCTGGATGCGTTCCGGGCGCTGAGCGGCGAAGGCCGCGTCGAACGCGCGGTGCGGCCCCGCTGACGCCTCCCGTCGTTCGAGCCCGGCGGTATCCGCTTTCGCTGTATGCGGCCAGCCGCCGCCCGGTCAGTCTGTCCGTCGGCCGCGCCCCCGCGCTCGACGCGGCCTGCCGGGGCCAAGGACAGTCGACACCAGGTTGCCAACTGCGCCCAGATACGGCCCGTTTCCAGGGTTCCTGCACTGGGCACGTGGCAACGAAATCCCGTCACCATCCCAAGGTCCGCGAGATCGGTCCCGTTCGACATCCGGACGATTTGACGTGTGTTATATTTGACAAGGCGGTTGGTGGTCGGCGCGGTGATCCTCCCCAGGACCATCGCGCAACGTTCTCTCAGTAGAGGCAGGGAGGATCGGTACCCTGCACACCGGCTACGCCGTACTTCCAGGCCGGGCTACGACACATGGCCAACCCAGCAACCCTGTCCGTCCCCTCCCCTCCGTCGGCGCGAAGATCCGAGGCGACCGCCCCGCCGCGCGACGCCGCGCCCGCGCAAGCGACCATGGACGACTTCGTGACGGCGCTGGACGCCGACGACTTCCCGGGCTGCCGCGCGGTACGCATGTCCGGCGAGGAGTTCGACGACTACGACGGCCGCGTCGAGGTCTGGGACGCCGCCACCGGGATCGCCATGGTGTGCGAGGCGGCCGGCATCTACCACGAGGAGCCCTCGCAGCGCCTGGCCCAGATGACGGCCCTGATCGCGGTGACGCGGGGCTCGCCCATCGGCGTCGTCGGCTCGACCGATCTGCTGCTGCGGGACGAGCACGGCGCCCGACGCCGGATCATGGAGGCGGACCAGACCGTCTATCTCCAACTGGAACGGGACCGGCCCGGCGGCCCCGCCATCGTGATGGGCGAGGACGTAATGCCGGACGTGGTGGTCGAGGTGGACCACACCACCGACGTGCGCCGCCGCAAGCTCGCGATGTACGAGGCGTGGAAGCTGCCCGAGGTGTGGGTGGAGGTGCCCGACGTGCGGGCGCCGAGCCGGGCCGCGAACCGCGAGCCGGGGATGACCATCCACGTCCTGCAACCCGACGGCGGCTACCGTCCGGCGGCCGAGAGCCGGGCGTTCCCCGGCTGGACGGCGGCCGAGATCCATCGGGCCATGAACGAGCCGGTGTTGTCGGCGGAGACGATGGCGGTGCTCGAACGCGTCGGCCGGGCGCTGCGCGACCGCGACGGCGCCGGCCCGGGCGACGCCCCCTTTCTGCGCGGGACGCGCGCCGCAGGCCGGGCGGAGGGCCGCGCCGAAGGACGGGCAGAGCAACGGGCGCTGCTGCGCCGCCTGGCCGCGCGCCGGTTCGACGCCGGAACTGCGGAGCGGCTGGCCGAGCTGATCGCCGACGTCGACGACCCCGTCGAGTTGGCCGACGTGGGCGACTGGATCATCGACTGTGCTACCGGCGACGAGCTGCTGAAACGCTGTTCGGGCCTGCGCGACCGGCGCCCGCCCGCGGCGGGCTGACCGCCTCGGCCCCTCGCGAGAGCCCCCACCCGCGCCAGATGGCGTAGACGGCGGGGAACACGAGGAGCACGACGAGGGCCGTCGTCACCACCCCGCCCACCATGGGCGCCGCGATGCGCTTCATCACGTCGGCCCCGGTGCCGGTGCTCCACATGATCGGCAGCAGGCCGAGCACGGTGGTGGCGCTCAGCATCACCACCGGGCGGACACGGCGGGCGGCGCCGTCGAAAACCGCTTCGCGGAGCTCGCCCCGCGTGCGAAGCCGCCCGGCGGCGAGGGCGTCAGCGCAGGCGCGGTCCAGGTACAGCAGCATCACCACCCCGGTCTCCGCGCTCAGGCCGGCCAGGGCGATGACGCCGACCCACACCGCGATGCTCAGGTTGTAGCCGAGCACGTACAGCAGCCAGAACGTCCCGATCAGGGACAGCGGCACCGCCGACAGCACGATGAGAGTCCGGGCGACCGAGCGCGTGCTGGCGTAGATGGTCAGGAAGATCAGCAGCAGCGTGATCGGCACCACGAGCCGCATCCGTTCCTGCGCCCGCACCATGTACTCGTACTGGCCGCTCCACCCGAGGCTGTAGCCGGTGGGGATCTCCACCTGCGCGGCCACCGCCGCCCGGGCGCGCTCGACGTAGGTCCCGACGTCGACGTCCTCGATGTCCACGTAGACCCAGGCGTTCGGCCGCGCCTGCTCGCTCTTGATGGCCGGCGGCCCCTTGACGAACGACATGGTCGCGAGGTGACCGAGGGGAATCTGCTGCCGCGTCGGAGTCTGGACGAGGATGTCCCGCAACGCCGCGGGGTTGTCGCGGAGGTCCCGGCTGTAGCGCAGGTTGACGGGGTAGCGTTCCAGCCCCTCGACCGTCGTGGTGATGTTCATGCCGCCGATGGCCGACTGGATGACGTCCTGCACGTCGCCGACGGTGAGCCCGTAGCGCGCGATCTCGTCCCGCCGCACCGAGAAGTTCAGGTAGTTGCCGCCCATCACCCGCTCGGCGTAGGCCGAGCGGGTGCCCGGCACCTGCCGGACCACGGCCTCGACGTCGCGGCCGACCGCCTCCAGCACCGCGAGATCGGGCCCGGAGATCTTGATGCCCACCGGGGTCTTGATGCCGGTCGAGAGCATGTCGATGCGGGTCTTGATGGGCATCGTCCAAGCGTTGGTGACGCCCGGGAACCGGATGGCGCGGTTCATCTCGTCGGTCAGCCGCTCGGGGGTCATGCCCGGCCGCCAGGCGTCCTCCGGCTTGAGCTGGATGGTCGTCTCGAGCATGCTCAGCGGGGCCGGGTCGGTCGCGGTGTCGGCGCGCCCGACCTTGCCGAACACGTGCTCCACCTCCGGGAAGGTGCGCAGGATGCGGTCGGTCTGCTGCAGGATCTCGCGGGCCTTGGTAATCGACACCCCGGGCAGGGTCGTCGGCATGTAGAGCAGGTCGCCCTCCCAGAGCGGCGGCATGAACTCGGAGCCGAGCCGCGAGAAGGGCGCCGCGGTCGCGACCAGCGCCGCCAGCGTCGCGGCGACGACCGCCCAGCGCCCGGCGAGCACCAGCCGCAGCACCGGCCGGTACAGCGCCGTGAGCAGCCACGTCAGCGGGTTGGCCTGCGCCGACACGACGCGGCCGCGTATCCAGTAGCCGACGAGCACCGGCACCAGGGTGACCGAGAGCAGGGCGGCGGCGGCCATGGCGTAGGTCTTGGTGAACGCCAGCGGCTTGAAGAGCCGGCCCTCCTGCGCCTCCAGGGTGAAGATCGGGGCGAACGAGATGGTGATCACCAGCAGCGCGAAGAACAGGGTGGGGCCCACCTCGGTGGCGGCGCGGCTGACTATCTGCCAGTGCGGCAGGCGGCCGCCGTCGCGCTCCAGGTGCCGGTGCGCGTTCTCCACCATCACGATCGCGGCGTCCACCATCGCGCCGATGGCGATGGCGATGCCCCCCAGCGACATGATGTTGGCGTTGATGCCCTGCAGATACATCACGACGAGGGCCATCAGCACCGCCAGCGGCAGGGTCAGCACCGCGACCAGGGCCGAGCGCACGTGCAGCAGGAAGACCGCGCACACCAGCGCCACGATCGCCATCTCCTCCAGCAGCTTCCGCTGCAGGGTGTCGATCGAGCGCTCGATCAACGACGTCCGGTCGTAGACGGGGACGACCTCCACTCCCGGCGGCAGCCCCGACTGCAGCTCCGCCAGCCGGGCCTTCACCCGCTCGACCACCTCGTGAACGTTGGCGCCGTAGCGCACCACGACGATGCCGCCGACCACCTCGCCCTCGCCGTTCAGCTCGGCGAGCCCGCGGCGGATGTCGGGGCCGATCTGCACCGTGGCGACGTCCTGGACCGTGATCGGGGTGCCCGACTCGTCGACCCCGAGGGCGACGCGCCTCACGTCGTCGACGCCCTGGATGTAGCCCTCGCTGCGCACCATGAACTCGGCCTCCGACATCTCCAGCACGCGCCCGCCGACGTCGTTGTTGCTCCGCTCGACGGCGTCCCGGATGCGCGACAGCGGGATGTCGTAGGCGCGCAGGCGGTTGGGGTCGACGGTGATCTGGTACTGCTTGACGAAGCCGCCGATGCTCGCGACCTCCGACACCCCCGGCACCGCCGTCAGCTCGTACTTGAGGAACCAGTCCTGCAGCGAGCGCAGCTCGGCGAGGTCGGTGTCGTCGGAGCGGAGCGCGTACATGTACGCCCAGCCGACGCCGGTGGCGTCGGGGCCGAGGGTCGGCGTGACGCCCCGGGGAAGGCGCCCGCCGACGTAGTTGAGGTAATCGAGGACCCGGCTGCGCGCCCAGTACAGGTCGGTGCCGTCCTCGAAGATCACGTAGACGAACGAGAAGCCGAAGAACGAGTAGCCGCGCACCACGGTGGCGGAGGGGACGGCGAGCATCTGCGTGGTGATGGGATAGGTGACCTGGTCCTCGACCACCTGCGGGGCCTGCCCGGGGTAGTCGGTGAAGACGATCACCTGCACGTCGGAGAGGTCCGGCAGCGCGTCGAGGGGCGTCGCGCGGAGGGCGTAGACGCCGCCGAAGGCGACGAACACCGCCCCGAGGACGACGAGGAAGCGGTTCGCGATGGACCACTCGATGACGCTGGCGAGCATCGGTCTCCTCCCGCGACGCGGCCGGGCGGCCGCGGGGGCGGCCCCCGCGACGTCGGTCGCGGCGGCCGCGTCAGTGGCGGTGGTCGGCCGGCCCCGCCGTGGGGCTGCCCGGTCCTTCCGGCGGCGGCGGTTCGGTGCCGTGCGCGTGCTCCGCCGGCATGTCCCGCGACGCCGGCATGCCCGGCAGGGCCAGCGCGCCGGCCGCGGGCCCCGCGGGCTCCGCGCCCTGACGGTGCTCCGCCGGCATCCCGGACATGCCCGGGCCCCGGTCGAGGCTGCGGACGGCCTGCGTGAGGTTGCTCTCGGAGTCGATGAGGAACTGGGCCGACACCACGACCGTATCTCCCTCCTCGACGCCGTCCAGCACCTCCCACATGCCCTCGCCCTGCCGGCCGAGGGTGACGGCGGCGACCTGGAACGTGCCGGCAGACCGCTCGAGGACCACGAGGTCGCGGGTGCCGCCGCGTATCACCGCCTCTTCGGCCACCGCCAGCGCGTTGCGCGCCACCGGCACGTCGAACGTCACGTTGGCGTACATGCCCGCGCGCAGCGTCAGGTCGGGGTTCTCGAGCTCGATCGAGACGGTCATCGTGCGTGTCCGCTCGTCGAAGTGCGGGTACAGGTAGCGGACGAACCCGGTGTAGGGCCGCGCCGGCCGGTACGGCAGCTCGACCTGCGCGCGCTGGCCGACGCGCATCGCCTCGACCTGGTGCTCGAAGACCTCGACGTCGACCCAGATCGTGGTCAGGTCGGCCATCTTGTAGAGATTCATGCCCGCCTCGACGTACATCCCGTCCAGGGCCTGATCCATCTTCTCGACGACGACGCCGGTGACCGGAGACAGGACCGACAGGGTGCGGCGCGGCGTCCGCTCGCGCTCCAGCGTCGCGATCTGCTCGTCGGTGATGTCCCAGTAGCCGAGCCGCGCGCGCGCCGACGCGACGAGCGAGCGCGCGCGCTCTGCGATCGCCGGGTACTCCGACGTCTCGAGCCGCGCCGCGTAGTCGACCGCCTGCAGGTACTCCATCTGGGTGGTCACGAGCCGCGGGCTGTAGATGTCGAACAGGACCTGCCCCTCCTCGACCGTCTCGCCGAGGTAGTTCACGGCCACGTTCTCGATCCAGCCGTCGTACTTCGTGTTCACCCAGGCGATCTGCCGGTCGTTGTGGGCGAGGGTGCCGACGGTGCGGATGGTCTGCCCGATGCTGCGCCGGGCGACGGGCTCGCTGCGGACGCCGATGCTCTGCACGAAGCCCGGGTCGATCCGGACCGTGCCCGGCGGCAGGTCCCCGGCCCCGTCGCCGTACACCGGGACGAGGTCCATGCCCATGGGCGACACGCCCGGCCGGTCCGACGTAAAGGTGGGATCCATGGGCGCGCGCCAGTACAGGATCTCGCGGTCGTCTTCGGCCGCGGGCGCGCCGGCCGACGCGCCGCCGGCCGGCGCCGCTGCCTCGCGCGCCGAGGCGAAGGAGAAGAGGCGCGAAGACCACTGCCAACCCGCCGGATTGACGGCCACCAGCGCCGCGGCGGCCATGCCGAGAACGAAGCTCACGACGCCGACCGCGACCGCCTTGCTCACGGCATCCTCCCGATCCTGGGAGCCAGTAGCGAAGCCCCCTGCTTCGAGCGGCGATGCATCCCGCCTGACTGCGCTTGTGCGTCGAACGTCCTCACAGCGGCCCGAGCTTCTGACGTCCCGCTTCGAGCGGCGATGCAATCCCGCCCTGACTGCGTTGCTCGTCGGCTGCAGCTACCCGACATGCGCTCTCCTCATGCCTGGTCAGGCGGGCACCTCGGCCGTCCGCCGGCGGCGTTCAGGCGCGGTGCAAAACGCGGATTTCACCGCGGGCTCCCCGGCACGCGCGTGCCGATCGCCCGTTCGAGGGCGGCGAGCGCGATGAGGAGGTCGGACAGGTAGCGCGCGCGCATCGAGCGGACGTCTATCACCGTCCGTTCGCTGTCGAGCAGCTCGAGCACGCCGAGCTCCCCCGTCTCGTACGCCGTCTCCGTCGCGCGCAGCGCCTCCTCGGTCTGCGGAATCAACACCGTGTCGAGCAGGTCGATCTGCCGGTCGAGGGTCTCGAGGCGGACCACTCCCTCCTGGACCTCCATCTCCATGGCGTTGCGCGCCGCCGCCCGGCGCCGGGTGTGCGCGCGCAGCTCCGCGTCCGCCTCCACGACGCGCGCGCGGTACTTCGCACCCCAGAGAGGCAGCGACATGCCCAGGGAGATGGTGACCGAGTTCCTGCCGTCGTCGGGCAGCGGCAGGAGGGCGGCGTCGTCGCGCCGGCCGACGTTGGTCACCCCCACGCTCGCGGTGAACCCCGGTCGCGCGCTCTTCCTCGCGAGCTCGACGGACCGCTCGCCGCCCTCGATGAGCGCGCTCGCCGCCTGCAGCTCGTGGCGGTTGCGGTCGCCGAGGCGGTAGAGCTCCTCACGATCCACCGCGACAGGGGGCCGCGCCAGCGGCGCCACTGGCGGCACCGGCTCCTCCGCGCGCCGGTCGAGCAGGGTGTTGAGGCGGGCCGCGAGGGTCGCGCGCTGCCGCTCGAGCAGATGCCGGCGGTCGATGACGCGGGTGATCTCCGCCTGCAGCCGGATCACCGCCTGCTGCAGCCCCTGGCCGGTGGCGTAGCGGGCGCTGGCCAGGGTCTCGTAGTGCTCGAGCAGCGATTGCTCTTCACCGGCGAGGCCGAGCGCGGCGTCGACGTAGCCGAGGTCGTAGTAGACCTCCTTGACCCGGGCGACGACGTCGCGCCGGGCCGCCTGGTGGAGGTGATGCAGCGCCGTCGCCTCGAGCAGCGCGACCCGGCCCCGCAGCGCCAGGGTGCCGAACCAGGGGAAGGCCTGGGTCAGGGTAACGCCGTTGAGCTGAGGGCCGACCCGGGTCTCCACGCTGCGCAGGGCCTGGGTGAAGCTCACGACCGGATCGGGCAGCGCGGCGGCCTGGGGCGCCCGCTGCCGGGCCGCCTCGTAGCGCGCGCGGGACTCCAGGATCGCCGGATTGCTCTCGACCGCCGCCATCACATACGCGCGCAGATCGGGCGCGGCGGCGTGGAAGTCGAGCGGGTCCTCCGTCGGTGCCGACTGGGCCGTGGTGGGCAACGCCGACTGGGCCGTGGTGGGCAACGCCGACTGGGCCGTGGTCGTCAGCGCCGACCGGGCCGTGGTGGGCAACGCCGACTGGGCCGTGGTCGTCAGCGCCGACTGGGCCGCGCCCGCCAGGGTCGGCCAGACCGCTGCCGCCAGCGCCGAGTGGACTTCCGGCGGTGGTGCCGGCCGGACCTCGACCGGCGGCGCCGAATGGACTGCCGCCGGCGGCGCCGGCTGGGCCGCGGCCAGCGTCGAGATCAGGCCCGCGGCGCCCAGCCCGGCCGCGGACAGCCGAGAACGTGGTGCAGGCATGCGATCGTCCCCCGTGTTCGGTCGCGTTCCCGGAGCTCGCGGTCGAACCGTCGCGGGTTCATCCACGGTTCCGGAAGACAGGCGTCCTCCTCCCGAGCGCACACCGGGACGACACCGGTGGCGTTCCGGGCGCGCGGCTCCGCGGTGCGCAGTTGCGCCCCGCGCTTGGCGCTCAGGCGAAGAAACGACGGCGGTGACGGATGACGATCAGATCAGCAGGGAGGCGTGTTGCACGAAGAGCGGCGGCGAGGCCGTTCGAGGCCGCGGGCGGTCGGTGCGCCACTCCGCCTGCGGCGCCGCATGCGGCGCGGTCTCGACGGCCGGCGGCAACGCGGCGGCGGCTTCCGGCGCGGCCTTCAGCTTCGCCACGGTGACGAGGGGCGCGCAGCAGGTGAACGCCGAGGTCTCACCGTGGTGATCCTCGGCCGGCCCGTCGTGGCAGCTCGTCGCGGCGGGCATGGCCACCGCGGCGGCCATGAGCGGGCACAGCACCATGGCCCCGAGCAGGGACGAGCCGACACCGAGCACGAAGGATCGGCGCCATGCGCGCATCATGTCCCCATCGTCGCACAACTCCGCCGGTTTTGCACGAACCGCCTTGGTCGGACCTGACGTCTCGCTCGTACCTCGACCATCCGCGACGCTGAACCCTCATTCGCCTTTCGCGACAGACTCGATGACCGTACGTCCCGTGCATGCGCATGACATCGAATGTCCGGTTCCGCCGACGGCTGCGTTACGCGACGGCGCCCGACATCGAACTCGACGGACTTGCAGCAGAAGCACTTGAGGAACGCCCACCGATGGTAGCGTCCATTGCCTGGTAGCTCGCAGCCGTTTCGGCCGGCAGACAAAGGGGACAGCAAGTGGCCGAGAGGAAAACCGGCGTCACACAGCGCCCCAGACGATGCCGGGCATCTCGTGCACGTTGCCGTCGTGCCGCTCGTGGTTCGGTGAGTCCCACATCGAGACCGCGACACCCCGGCCGCCGCCGCGCGGGCGTCCGGGCGGTATAATCGAGCGCGGCTCACCGGAGGAAGCGATGACCACGCCCCAGGGACACTCGCGGCGCCGGTTCGTGAAGCAGATGGGCGCCGCCGCCGGCATGCTCGCGGTCCGGCCGGGCGAGGCGGCGGCCCAGTCCCCGGCCGCGTCGACGGCCCCGACGCTGGAGGAAACACCGCGCTCGGTGCATCCCACCCTCAACCGCCGCACCCGCGGCTGGCTCCGCTTCCTGTGGGAGAAGACCACCACCCCCGACGACTGGAACGCCGACGGCGTTCCCCACATGTGGTGGGACCGCTACTCCAACCCCGTCGTCACCAGCTACGGCCGCTTCGACCTGCACAACTCGTCGTACGCGCTGCTCCTGATGGCCGACCAGACGCCGGCATGGCGCGAGGTCTACACGCGCATCGCGGACGGGCTCGCCAGCCGCTACCCCACCTACTGGGGGGCCGTCGACTGGCTGACGCAGATCGGCGACGACCCGCGGCGGGAGAACTATCCCCCCCGGGTGATGGCCGGCATCCCCGAGCGCCTCCGCGGCCGCTACAACCGCATCGGGTGGACCGCGAACGGCATCGAGCCGTGGGGCCTGTCGCCGGATCCCATCGGGTCCGAGGGCAACCTCTTCTTCCGCGGCTGGTTCAACCTCGTGCTCGGCATCTACAAGTACGTCTCGGGCGACGACAAGTACGAGCGGCCGTTCCCGGTGACCGGCTACGGGGACGAGCGCTTCGAGTGGGACCAGCACCGCATCGCGGCCCTGCTCGAGAGCCAGTACCGGGAGCGCCCGGAAGGCCCCCACTGCGAGAACACGAAGATCTGGTTCCCCTGCAACGCCGCCGCGGGCCTCGGCATGTTCCTGTACGACCGGTTGTCGGGGCGCGACACCCACCGCCCGGTGCAGGGCTGGCTCGAGTACGCGCGCGACAACTTCATCGGCACGTCGCGCGACGGGCGGCTCGAGTGGGTCACCAGCTACTACGACCCCATCGTCAACCACAAGGCGAACGGCGGCCCCGGAGCGGGGGTCGGCGTCGCCTTCCTGCTGCTGCCCCAGGACCGCGAGACGGCGACCCTGCTCTACGAGTCGGCCGCCAACGCCCTCCGCTGGAACGACCCCAGCGTCGAGATCCGCGCCTCGGCCACCGGCCTCGTGATGGCGCGCGAGCTCGGCGACCACACCGCCGTGGAGCGGCTGCGCGCGGCGGCCGAGCGCGAGTACGACCCGCGCTTCTTCGGCGAGCACGACGAGAAGTTCGGCTGGTGGTTCGGCCTGAACGAGGCCTACCCGCGCGGCCAGCGCAGCGCGAGCATGATGGTGGCCGAGGTCGGCGACGGCGACGCCTGGAACCGCGCCTTCGACGCGCCGCACCTGGACAAGTTCGACGCCCCCACCGTGGAAGGCGTCGACTTTCCCTCACTCGGCGTCTACCAGGCCTGGAACGACGTCGAGAGCGGCGCCCTCCACGTCGGCACCTACGCGGCGGCCCCCGAGCGCCGCGGCGGCGCCACGAGCTGGCGGGTGACCAACCTGCCCGACCCCGGCGACGTGTTCATCCTGTGCGACGGCGCGCCGTTCTCGCGGTTCGCGGTCGAGGGGCCGAACGCCATCCGCATCGACGGTGCCATCGGCCTTCACCGCTATCAGATCTTCACCGGCTACCGGGGCCCGGATCCGCGCCAGGCCGAAGCGCGCCGCCAGGAACGCCGCCGCCGCGCCGCCGCGACCGCGAGCGCCGCGGCCGGTTCCGCCGCGCCGCCGCCCGACCGGCCGCCGCGCGACACCCGTCAGGCCACGGCCAGCTTCTCTCAGGGCGACGGCCCCACCTGCGCCTGCTGCAGAGGATGACCGCCCGCCCCCGGCCGGACGCCCCGAGCCCTGCGCACCGCTGTGACTGCACGCCGGGCACGGCGCCCATTCGGATCCGCGCTTCAGCGGCCGATTGGAAGCGCTGGATCGCGCTCCGACCTGCAACCACCCCACCGGCGACATCGGTGAGATGCTCGCCGACATCGAGCGCGGCCGCGATCTCCGAGGGCGGGCCGACTGGCTCCAGTAGAGCTCTACGGCGCCCGTTTGGCGGCCGCCTCCAGGACGCGCTCGCCGCGCAGCGCGTTGGCGATGCCGTAGTTCCCCTCGTGGCACGCGTACTCGTAGATGACGTAGCCGGGAGGGCTGACGAGGGGCAGCTCCACCGTGAAGGGGCGCGTGTACGTCGCCTCGTCGTGAATCGTGTAGCGGTACTCGATGGTGTCGGCGTCGATGCGGGTGAACCGCTCGACCGCGCGCAGACCCCGGGTGCCCGGGAACCCCCGCCACGTCGTGTCGTCGCGGTAGTGCGTGGTCTCGACCACGAGGGTGTCGCCGTCCCAGCGGCCGCGCCCGTCGCCGTTCCACTGGCGGATGCGCCCGTCGATGGGCGGACGCCCGTCGAGCGGCACCACGCGCACGTCGTGGATCATCTCGTTGAGGATGACCACCTGCCCGGGGCTCTGGAAGACCTGATACGCGTTGCTGTAGCCGGACGGCACCGGCGGCACCCGCTGGTAGGTCATGCACCGCTCCTGCAGCGGCCGGTCGGCCCACGAATCGAAGGGGCCGGCGGCGCGCCGCTCGCGTGCGGCGGCCAGCCGCCCCTCGGCCGCCGGGGTCAGGGGCGGCAGCCGGCCGTCGGACGGGTCCACGATGAGCGACGTGCGCCCGGTCGACTCGCCCCGGTCCCACCACACCTGGTCGTAGGCGAGGGCGAGGTCGCGCTCGGCCGAGAGCTCGTCGCGGCGTTCCGATGTCGCCCGGGTCGCGTCGGCGAGGTTCTGCGCGGCCACCTCCTCCGGGGTCAGAAGCTCGCGCCCGGCGAACTCCGCCGGCCGCTGGAGCGGCGTGAACGTGGCATAGGACCAGATGCCCTGCAGATCCGGATCGCCCCACGGGGTCCGGAACGCCGTCGGCTCCGCTGCCGATGCGGCCTCCTGGGCGGCCGCCGAGCCCGGCATCAGCCACGCGACCGCGACCATCGCCGCCACCGAGCGCACCAACCATCCACGCGTCATGTCAACCTCCTCGGTTCGCGAGGGTCCGGCGTCCGACGAACCGACCGAGCCCGCCGGCGCCGATCTGCAGCGCCTCGCTCCCGCCAGCATATACCGAGGGTGTCCCGCCTCAGGCATGATCTCCTCCCCGCCGATCTCCTCCCCGGCCCCCACGTCCAGCGCGTTCTTGTCGGCCGTCGGCGCGCGAGCCTCGCCGACATGCGCCGAATCACCCCCTGAACGTTCGCCGAATCACCCCCTGAACGTTCGCCGAATCACCCCCTGGTGTTGCGCTCCCCACACTGACCGGAGTACAACCGGTGCTGGCGATCGGAACGATCATGACCTACTTGCCGCGAATCGTCGACGCCGAGCTGGCCGAGCTGCTGGAGGCGGCCGGGGCAGTCCTCGTGGAAGGGCCCAGGGCATCGGGGAAGACCGCGACCGCGGCGCGAGCGGCGGCCAGCGAAGTGCTGCTCGACGTCGACGACAACGCCAGGCGCATGGTAGGCGCCGACCCCGCGACCGTGCTGGACGGCGACGCGCCGCGGCTGATCGACGAATGGCAACTGGAACCGGCCATCTGGAACCACGTCCGCCGGGAGGTCGACCGGCGCCGCGCCCCCGGCCAGTTCATCCTCACCGGCTCCGCCGTTCCCGCCGACGACGTCACCCGGCACACCGGAGCCGGACGCTTCGTCCGGCTGCGCATGCGCCCGCTGTCGCTGTATGAGAGCGGACGCTCCAGCGGGGAGATCTCGCTGCGGAGACTCCTCGGCGGTGCGGAGCAGCGGGCGCCCCGGTCCGAGACGCCGATCGCCGATGTCGCAGAGCTCGTCTGCGCCGGCGGCTGGCCGGGCCATGTCGGCAGGCGGCTGCCGGGGATCCTGCGCACGAACCGCGGCTATCTGGACGAAGTCCGCCGTACCGATGTAACGAGAGTCAGCGGCAAGACGCGCGACCCCGTCCAAGTGGGCCGCCTGCTGACCTCGCTGGCGCGCAACGTCGCCACCCCCGTGACCCTGTCGAAGCTGGCCGCCGAGGTGGGCGGGGACGGCCGGTCCATCAAGAGCGACACCGTAGCCGAGTACCTCGACGCACTCGACCGGCTCATGGTGGTGGAGAACCAGCCCGCCTGGTCGCCCCACCTGCGGTCGCGCGCGACGCTCCGGCAGGCGGCGGTTCGACATTTCGTCGATCCCTCGCTCGCCGTCGCCGCGTTGCGAGCGACGCCCGCCCGCCTGACCGCCGACCTCGAGTTCCTCGGCCTGCTGTTCGAATCGCTGGTCGTCCGCGACCTCCGGGTCCACGCCCAGGCCGCGGACGCGCAGGTGTTCCACTACCGCGAGAAGGACGGCCTGGAAGTGGACGCCGTCGTCGAGGCGGCCGACGGCCGCTGGGCGGCCTTCGAGATCAAGCTGGGCGCACGCTGGGTGGACGACGGCGCGAAGAGCCTCAACCGGCTCGCCCGCCGCCTGGAGCAGAGCGACCACGGCAAGCCCTCGGCCCTCGCCGTGATCGTCCCGACCGGATACGGCTACGTGAGGCCCGGGGAGGTGGGGGTCATCCCCATCGGCGCCCTGGGGCCGTGACCATCCGCGCGTCACCGCCCCGCCCCTCGTACGCGGCGTCCCGAAGTCTCGACCAGGCTTCGTAGCGGAACCCTGCTTGGAGACCCGAGCCGTCCACGCCGGCATCCCGAAGGACGAAGGAGTCTCGCACCCCGGCCTCGCGGCGTAGCGTCGAGCGAATAGCGTCCTCGATCACGACCCGAAGCGTGAGACCGTGCCGAGCGGCGTACCGCTTGGCTTCCCGCGCCAAGTCGTCCGCCAGATCGAGGGTGGTCTTCATGGAACTCACTCTACCCTATTCCCGAATACGGGTGCCCATATCGACTCCTCTGCCCGCTGAGTCACAGCGGCGCGAACACGGCTTCCGCCCGCATGAAGTGGATCCCCGTCCTCGCCTCGAATCCCGAGTCGACACCGAACAACAGCCAAGCCCGACCACTGGTGGGTACCAAGACCGGTGCCGGTACCGGTCTGCCCTCGAAGGACTTGCGCTCCCACCGGCGCGACTCCTCGCAGGGTCTCGAGTTCGCGACGTTGCCGAGCACCACGCCCTGAGAGCCGCCCGCCGACTGATTGCCGATGTCGATGTTCATGCGCAGGTAGGCCCCGTCGCGAACCGCGAGCGGCTCGACGGCGGTCGCGCCGGCCTTGACCCAGACGCTCTCGCCCGGCGCGCCACCGACGCCGACGCACCCGGCCGGCACGTCGGTGGCGATCTCCACGCTGACGGTAACGTCGTAGGTCGCCCCCGGCAGCAGCCCCTCGACGGACCCCTTGAAGAACATGAAGAGGTCGTCGCTGCGGTTGACTCCCGAGATGAACAGGGCGGGCTCGGGCGCCAAGGGCGGCGGGAGGGCGCGGTGGTCGGAGGTCAGCTCGTAGATGTCCGCATTGCCGGGCGGGTAGTCCGCGAAGCCGGCGACGAACCCCTGTGGGCCCCGGCGGAAGTCGAAGGTGAACGTCAGCGCGTCCGTCGGTGCGGCCGGGCTTCCCGAGCATCCGCCGAGCATCGCGGCCAGCAGCATCGCCGCCGGCCACGCCAGGTAGTTCACGAGAGAATCCTGTCCCTGATGGCGACCAGGTGCACAGAACCGAAGTTGCCGTCAGCCCCGATTCGGCGCCGGCGCCGCCCGCCGGCCGGCATGCGCCGCGATCGCGAGCAGAAGCGCCATCAGTGCCCCGAGGGCGGCCGGGGGCATGACGGGCGTCGCCGTGGCCACGACGCCGCACGCCAGCCGTGCGCCCCCTCCGCCCAGCGGCGCCGGCGAGTCGGAGTAGTTGTCGCCGCCCTCGTGAATCACCAGCGCGCGTCCGTACAGGTCGCTCAGGGCCAACCGGGGCGCGACCACCGCCGTCGTCACGCGGCCGCCGTCGGACGTGAGGCGTGGCAGATCGCCAAGGTGACCGTTGCCTTCGGGCCCCTCGTGAACGCCCGTGTTCGCCGGGTCGTAGTGCCCGCCGGCGGCCTGGCCTCCCGACCCGCAGTCGGGATTCACGTGGGCGTGGAAGCCGTGATCGCCAACTGGGAGGATGTCGCCGAGATCCGGCGTGAAGCGCACCCCGCCTCCGGCTTCTTCCTCCAACGTGACGGTCCCCAGTCTCCCACCCGTGGCGGTGGCGTGGATCTCCACCGTCGTCTGCGCCGCGGCCGGCGCCCCGAGCGTCACCGCCGCGACCGCGGCCGCCAGCGTTCGTGTCCGAATCATGCCGCCCTCCTCCGTCCGGACGCCGCGACGGTCACGCCGTCCCGCTACGCCAGAATCCCCCGGATCGGATGCCCGTCCACGTCGGCGAGCCGGAAGTCGCGGCCGCCGAAGCGGTAGGTCAGATTGCGGTAGTCGAGCCCCAGCAGGGTGAGCACCGTGGCGTGGAGGTCGCGGACGGTGTGCGAGTTCTCGACGACGCGGTAGCCGTACTCGTCGGTCCGGCCGTAGATGAAGCCCTTCTTCAGGCCGCCGCCGGCCAGCCACAGGCTGAAGCCGTAGGGGTTGTGGTCGCGGCCGTTGGTGCCCTGCACGAACGGGGTGCGGCCGAACTCGCCCGAGAAGATGACGAGGGTCTCGTCGAGGAGGCCGCGGGCGCGGAGGTCCTTGACGAGGCCGGCCACCGGCTGGTCGACGGTGAGGGCGTTGGCGGTGTGGCCCTCAATCAGCTTGGTGTGCTGGTCCCACGGGTTGGCGGCCTGCCCCATGCCGTCGGTGCCCACCATGGTGAGCTCGACGAAGCGGACGCCGCGCTCGACGAGCCGGCGGGCCACCAGGCACTGGCGCCCGTAGGCGGCGGTGGAAGCAACGGACGAGTCCATGCCGTAGAGGCGCTTCGTCGCCTCGGTCTCGCCCGACAAGTCGACGAGCTCGGGCACCGCGGTCTGCATGCGGTAGGCGATCTCGTAGTTGTCGATGGCCGCCTCGACCTGACGGTCGCCGCCGATGCGGTCGACGAAGCCGGCGTCGAGGTCGCCGATGAGGCCGAGGCGGTCGCGCTGCCGCCGGTCGGTCTCGCGGGGCTGCACGTTGTTGAGGGGCTCGGCGTTCTCGGGGTAGAGCATCGAGCCCTGGTGGACGGCGGGCAGGAAGCCGTTGCCGAAGATGTTGATGCCGCCCAGGGGGATGCCGCCGCTGCCGAGGACCACGAACCCCGGGAGGTTCTGGTTCTCGGTGCCGAGGCCGTAGGTCACCCACGCGCCCATGCTGGGGAAGCCGTTGAACGGCATGCCGCTGTGGAAGTAGAAGTTGGCCTGGGCGTGCTCCATGAACGGCGCGGTCATCGAGCGGATGACGGTCAGCTCGTCGGCCACGGTGCCGACGTGGGGGAAGAGCGCGCTCACCGGGATGCCGCTCTCGCCGTAGTGGGTGAACTCCCAGGGGCTCGGCCAGATGTTGCCGTCCTGGTTGAACATCGTCCGCTCGGTCTGGAACGGCATGGGCCGCCCCGCCTCGGCCGCGAGCCTCGGCTTGGGGTCGAACGAGTCGATGTGCGACAGCCCCCCCGACATGTAGCAGAAGATGACGTTCTTCACCTTCGGCGGGAAGTGCGGCGGCTTCGCGGCGAGCGGGCCGTCGCCCGCCTCCTGCGCGAGGCCGGCATAGGACAAGTCGGCCATCAGGGCCGACAGCGCGAGCAGGCCGAATCCCGACGACGTTTGGCGCAGCATCTCGCGGCGCGTGGGAAACCGGCGGGGTGCGGGGTGGCGGCGCGGGTCAAGACACATGGAAGTCGTCACCTACCGGATGAACAGGTATTCCTTCAGGTTGAACAGGCTGTGCGCGACGTCCTGCCACACCTGCGGGTCGTAGAGCAGCAGGTGCGGCGCGGCGCCGCGCTCGGCCGCCACCGCGTCGATGTAGCCGGCGACCCGCGCGCGCTCCTCGTCGGAGGGCCGGCGGGTCAGGGCCTTGACGAACATGTGGTCGATGCGGCTCTCCACCGACCCCGCCTCGCCCTCGGCGAGGCGCCGCCCCCACTCGGCCGCCTGCCCGATGACGAACGGGCTGTTGAGCATGGTCAGCGACTGCGCGGGCACGTTGGTGACGTCGCGCTGGCCGCGCGTCGCCGCCGGCCGCGGCAGGTCGAAGACGTCCAGGAACGGGTTGTGCGCGTTGCGGCGAATCTCCTGGTAGATGCTGCGCCGCCCGTCGCCGTCGACGGGGCCGTTGTTCGGGTCGCCCTCCGTCCGTCCGTACCGCGACGCGTAGTGCACCGGCACCGAGGGGCCGTACATCGCGGGGTCGAGCCGGCCCGACACCGAGAGAATCGAGTCGCGGATGGCCTCGGCGTCGAGCCGGCGCAGGTTGGCGTGCTGCAGCAGCCGGTTGGACGGGTCGGCCGCGAGGGCCTCCGGCGACCCCTGGCTGCTCATGCGGTACGCGGCGGTCGACACGAGGCGCCGGACGAGCCGCTTCACCGAGTGGCCGTCGCCGGCGAATTCCGCCGCGAGGTGTTCGAGCAGCGCGGGGTGGGTCGGCGGGTCGCCGAGCCGCCCGAAGTTGTCGACGGTGCGCACGAGGCCGTAGCCGAACAGGTGGCGCCACACGCGGTTCACGGCGACGCGCGCGGTCAGCGGGTTGTCAGGCGCGGTAATCGCGTCGGCGAGGCGCAGCCGGACCAGGCCCGGGTCGACGTAGGGCTGCGCGTCGAGCGCGGTGAGGAACGCGCGGGGCACCGCCTCGCCGAGATTGTTGTGGTTGCCGCGCACCAGCAGCGGGTGGTCCGGCGCCGACTCCTCGACCACCCCGGGGGCGCGGCGCGCCACCGGCACGTCGCGCTCGAGCAGCCGGTAGCGCGCGGCCGGCGCGCGCAGGGCCACGAGGTCCTCCAGCGACCGCGGCAGCACGTCGGCGCGCACGAACTCGTCGAGGAACGCGGCCTCGGTCTCGGTCAGGGCGCCGCCCCGCCACCGCGCCACCACTGCGCCGAGGCGCTCGCCGACGCGCGCGGCCAGCTCGGCGCGCGAGGCGGGCGGCGGCGCGCCGTCATCGGCCAGCATGTGCAGCACCGGGAGGTCGGTGTCGCGCGGCGCCGCCGCCTCGTCGTGGAACAGCACCTGGCCGACCCCGATCGACGAGCGGCCGTCGCGGCGCCGCACCGGGCGGTTCGTCTGCCGGCCGTCCTCGGGGTCGAGGGTGAACTGCGTTACGTCGTCCTGCGTCGCGAACTCGATGTAGGCGCTGAACCCCTTCCAGAACTCGGTGTCCCACTGCGCCCAGGTCATCTCGTCCCGCTTCGGGCTGTAGCGCAGGTGGTAGATGCCGCCGCGCGGCACCGCGTAGTTCTCGATGATGAGGTTGGCGAAGCTGAGGTCGCCGCCGAGCACCCGCAGGCTGATGAAGTCGCTGTCGATGGTGAACCGCGGGGTCTGGATGACCCCCGCGTGCTTCGACGACAGCAGGTGGGTGTAGGCGCCGCCGGGATAGATGCCGTTCAGCAGCCGGTCGCCCCGCCGCTCGATGGCGAACTCGCCGGGCGGCGACGGCGCGTCGGGGCGGCCCAGGCCGTGCCCGACGGTCGCGGCGTAGTCGGCGCCGGCGAGGTCCCAGGCGACCTCGAAGTGCTCGCGGTTGAATTGCTCGCGCTCGGCGAGCTCGGCCTCCCAGCGGGCGCGCAGCTCCTCCCAGGCGCGCGGCAGGTCGGCGTCGTCCACCGCGGCCAGCTCGCGCCACGCGGCCAGCGCGCCGCCGTCGCGCGCGTCCTGCCCGTCGCCCTGCGTCGCCGCCGCCGCGGGCTCGGCGTCCGCCGGGGCCGCGACCTCGGATGCGGCCGTGGCCGTGGCCGCCTCCGCCTCTCCCAGCAGCCGCGCCCCGACCGTCCCCGCCGCCTCGAGCCACGCGTCGGCCAGCCCGTCGCGAATCTCCTCCTTCAGCGCCGCCAGCGCGTCCCGGTTCGTCTCGAGCAGGGCCGGATCGTCGATGGCCCGCTGGGTCGGCCGCGCGCCGTAGAGGGTGCCGAACAGCGAGTAGTAGTCCTTCTGGCTGATCGCGTCGAACTTGTGGTCGTGGCACCGGGCGCACGAGACGGTCAGGCCCATGAACGCCTTCGACACCACGTCCACCTGGTTGTCCTGCCACTTCACCCGGTCTTCCCACGGGTCGACGGGCTGATAGCCGTGCTCGATGAGCCGGTAGTGGGCGGTGCCGACGATCGACTCGTTGGTCCGGGTCTCCGCGTCGAGCCGCGGCGCCGGCAGCAGATCGCCGGCCACGTGCTCGCGAATCAACTGGTCGTAGGGCACGTCGCCGTTGAACGCACGGATCAGGTAGTCGCGGTAGCGCCACGCGAGGGGAATGTCGGGGTCGCCCTCGCTGCCGTGCGACTCGCTGTAGCGGAACAGGTCCATCCAGTGCCGCGCCCACCGCTCGCCGAAGTGGGGCGACGCCAGGTACCGGTCGACGAGGTCGGCGTAGGCGTCGGGCGACGGGTCGCCCACGAACCGCGCCACCTCGGCCGGCGTCGGCGGCAGCCCGCGCAGATCGAACGACAGGCGGCGGATGAGCGTCCGGCGATCGACGGGCGGCGCCGGCTCGAGCCCCTCGGCCTCCAGCCGGGCGAGGATGAACCGGTCCTCCGCGCCCCGCGGCCACGTCTCGTCGGCGACGGCCGGCGGCTCGGCCGGCCCGACCGGCTGCCACGCCCAGTGCTCGCGCCGGCGCTTGTCGAGATCGAACGGCTCCGACGGGTCGGGCGTGCCGGCCGCCGCCGTCGCCGCCTCGGGCCACGGCGCCCCCATCTCGACCCAGGCGATCAGGCTCTCCACCTGCGCCGGGGCGAGGGCCCCGGTCGGCGGCATCAGCACCGGCCGTCCCTGCACGCGCTGCACGAGGGGGCTCGCGTGCGGGTCGCCCGGCACCACCGCGGGGCCGCTGTCGCCTCCCGCGAGCAGCCCCTCCAAGCTGTCGAGCCGCAGCCCCCCGAACGGCGTCTCGAGGGCCGCCCCGTGGCACTGAAAGCACTGCTCCGCGAGCAGCGGCCGGATCTCGGTCTCGAAGAACTCGACCTGCTCGGGGTTCGGCCCCGCCGGCTGGGCGCCGGCGTGGACGCCGGCAACCAGAGCGACGGTCACGCACAGGAGCGCCGCGTTGGATCTGAAACTCATCTTGGCCCGCACTGTACCGCCGGGCCGGCCCCGGCGCAAGCGCCCGGCGGGAGCCTCGACGAGATGAACAGCCGGATCTCCTGCACGGGGACGAGTGTTGCCGTCAGGGCGCTCCGGGCGTCTCCGTCAAGACCGGCAGGCTCAGGCTCGCCGTACCCGTCCGCCACGCGACCGCTTCGTCGTCGCGGGCGCGGAATATGAGCGTATCGCCGCGATCCTGCCGCGATACGGCAATCGCATACTCCCGTATCTCGTCGGCGGTCGGCCCCTTGTCTCCGATGTGCCCGTCGATTCCGTACTTCTGGAACGCGTCGGCGGCCTCGGGCGCACCTGTCCGCACCGAGCGTCGGTCACCGCCGTAAGTCCCGGCCTCGATCACGATGACGGCGCGCTCGACGCGTATCTCGAACGTCTCGTACATGGACTGCGCCAGCGCGAGCTTCCCGCGCCGCGCCTGGGACTCGTGGCGGCGGTCTCCACCCTCCGGCAGGCCAAACAGATCTTCGCGTCCGTTCCTCGCGATCGATGTCGAAGCTCGTGCGGTGGCCCCACCGGGCCGCGAGGATGGTCCCGCCGCCGATTCGGTAGCCGACGTCGTCGCCCAATTCCCCCAGACCGGTCCGGATGACGCTTCGCGTACGGCGCCACAGGCTCCGTGCCGGCTCCGGCAACACGAGGTCCACTCTTGCCATCGGTCGCTGCTGGTCCGCCTTCTCGCCGCAGCTCAACTCGCCAGCCTGTTCAGCGTAATCGCGGCCCTGCAGCGCGCGATGTCGGCCCGGTGGAGGGCCGTTGCGAGCTCTCTGAACGTGTAGGCCTCCTCGGCCCACGCGTCGATGATCTCGCTCGGCTCGGCCTCGGTCGCCCACGTGTCGAGGATCGCCGCCTGGCGATCCGTCGGGTGCTCGGCCCGCACGGCGTCGTAGAACTCCTCGGTGCCGGGCTGCCGCGGGCCCCAGCCCGCGCAGCTCCTGCCGAGCCGGAAGTGAACGGTCCGGCTGCGCCGGCCGGTCTCCCCAGGCGCGGTTCGGGCCCTGAGCCCCCGCTTCTCGTCGGCGGTCGGTCCGCGGTCGGCGAACCGTTCGGGCGGGAGCAGCTTGGGGTGCGGCGGGTGCCATCCGCCGTCGCGCTCGACGATCGCGACGAGGTCGGGGGTCATCAGGTCGTCTTCGATCTCGATCCACTCCTCCGGCTCGGGATCGCGTTCGCCTCGTTCGGGCGTCAACGCGCCCGGGGACGACGTGTCATGCCATGGAAGGACCTTGATGCGCATTCGTGTGCCTGTTCCCGCTCCCGCCTCTGCGCGGCGACGCGAATTGACCCGCATCGCGGCGCTCGGGACCGACGGGCGGACGGACCGGCAGACCGCACTGGGCCGCCCTCCGGGGCGCTGCGGCGGCGGCGTGGGCGATGGTGATCGGCGAACGCGAACCGGATGCACGACGCCGGAGCACCGATGACCGAATGTACCGCCGGGCCGAACTCGACGCAAGGCCCGGAATCGCCAAAACACCCCAGCGTCGTGTAACCCGGCCGTGAGCCCTGCCGCAACGATGACGGACAGTGCGTTCTCGGCGGCCGAGCAGCGGCCAGTAGGCCCAAGCCCCGTGCACCGGTCCGGACGTCGCTTGACACGCGATTTCAAAAGTTCTGCCCGCCAACCACAGTTGCACGTATACTGTGGTCATGAAGAACATCACCCTCAGCGTTGACGAGGGCGTGATTCGCACGGTCCGGCTGTACGCGGCCGAGAGGGGCTCGACCGTCAACGCGCTCGTCCGCGAATTTCTCACCGAGCTCGCGAACCGGGAGGATCGAGTTCGCAAGGCGCGAGAACGAATCGCCGAGCTGAGCGAGCGGTCGACGGCGCGAATCGGCTCCCGCACTTGGACCCGCGAGGAGCTGCATGAACGTTGACGCCTTCCTGGACACCAACGTCCTGGTCTACGCGGCCGCGGGCCGGGAAAAGGAGGCGGCGAAGCGGGCGCGAGCACTCGACTTGATCGACGAGGTCGATTTCGGGCTCTCGGCGCAGGTACTCCAGGAGTTCTACGTCACCGTCGTCCGCAAGGTCGAGGCGCCGCTCAGCCCCGCCGAGGCGCTCGAGTGGATCGAGCAACTCGAGGCCTTTCCCTGCCAGCCGCTCGACTCGGGTCTCGTCAAGCTCGGCGTCGAGATCAGCCAGCGTTACCGCATCAGTTACTGGGACGGCGCCATCGTCGCCGCGGCGGAGGCGCTGGGCGCCCGCACCCTGTTCACCGAAGACCTGAACCACGACCAGACCTACGGCACCGTGCGCGTCGTGAACCCGTTCATCGAAACGACCAATCCTTAGACCCGCCGCCGACGTCCTCGCGTGCAGCAAGCATCGCATCTGCGACGCGACGGGCGAGGCTCCGCGAGAACCGTGCTTGTCTTGAGGGGCTGCCCCGGGCGAACAGGCGATTGAGATCATCGATCGTCAGACCGGGGCAGACTGCACTCTCCTCGACAAGCCGGCACCCCGCCGCGGTCTCGGTGTCCGGTGTCCAGATGGCCGCGCGTTCCAGGCGGTGGTTCGTCCACACTTCCTCGACGCCCATCCGGAAGTACGGCCGGAGCTTGTGTCGCGACCGCCGGCTGCGGTCGATCTCGACCACCAGGGTGGGCGGCAGCAGGCCGGTGCGCACGTCGACATGGCCCTCCACCCGCTCCAACGCCCGCGCCGCCTCGGCGTCGAGATAGAAGCTGGCGTCGGCCTCGAAAGCGCCGTCGTCGCTCAACAGGCGCGTCGCCCCGGCGGCGCGCCACGAGACTTCGCGACCTCGGGCGGCGAGAGCGTCCTGGACGCCGCAAACGAGTTGGCCGGTCGCCATCCTCTGCACTTCGTGCGTCATGTCCGGCACGACCATGAATTCGGCGAGACCGGTGTGCGCGTCGTACCGGCAGCGGGGGGCGTCGTCGTGGTCGGTCAGGCGGTCGAAGAGGTCGCGCGGCATGGCGACCTCGATCCGCACCGGGGCGTCGAGCCCGCCGGCGGGCGCGGGCTCGCCGGCCGCCGGGTGACCGGCGTCGGGAGCAACAGTCGGCGGAGGCATTGTGCTAATTGTCGCACAATAGACGGCCACCTCAGCAGAAGCGCGTCGACACGGTCCGGGGTACACGGGGCCGTACACGCTGAGCCGACGGGTCGGAACGACTCGACGCTGGGCCGACGGGTCGGAACGACTCGACGCTGAGCCGACGGGTCGGAACGACTCGCGCACGCCGTCCTGCTCACGCGACGAGCACCGCCTCCAGATTGGCGCGCTCCAGCAGGCCGATGTCGGCCGGCCGCTCCAGGAAGGGCTCCACGTCGCGGATCAGGACGCCGGTGTCGAGGTCGGCGAGCCGCGTCCGAAGCAGGCGCTGCCAGTCCCCGGCCCGGTGGCGACCGGGGCCCTGCGTCTGGTCGAGGGCATGCTGGAGGAGCTCCACGTTCGGGGCGACCGGCGGGCGACGCGACCGGTACCACACCAGGTCGAACCAGTCGCGGCCCTTCGGATACCTGCGGGTGAGCAACGCGTGCAGCTTGCCGGCCATCAGCGACGGCAGGTCGTGGTGACCGATCACGAACGTGAAGTGGCGGGTGACGACGGAGCGGCGAACCGCCGCCCCGGCCGGGGGACGGGTGTCGATCTCGATCTTGATGGAGAGCTTCTGCTCCTGGTGACCGGACAGACCGGCTTCCGCCAGCAGCGACGCGGTTCGGACCCAGGCGACCTGCACCGGCTTGCGGTCGATCCAGCGGACCGTGCTGTCGAAGCCGGCGAGATGGAGGTCCCGCTTGAGCTTGCGCAGCCAGCGCTCGGGCTCGTAGCCGTCGACCGAGACCTGCGAGAAATCGAGGTCTTCGGAGAACCGCGGGAGGTCCTCGAGAAACCGCAGCGCGGTTCCGCCGACGAACGCGATCGCCCGCGACGCCTCGCTCTCGTGAAGCGACCGCATGACGAAAGCCTGGAGGCACTCGCGCAGGGCGTTGAGCCTGCGCCCGGGATCGTCGAAGCGCAACGCCGCGTCGAGGGCCCGGTCCTTCACAGGTCCACGCCGTCTTCCCCCGCGTCGCAGCATTCGCGCCACACCTGTACGGCGCGCAGAATGCGGGGCTTCGCCATGCGCTGCGCGTAGGCCTGCAGACGACGTCGGTCGACCACCCCGGTCTGCTGAAACCGCATCTCGATCATCCGCGGGCGGTCCCATTCGCCGCTGCTCAGGTGAAACAGGTCGAGCAGCGCCTTCTCCGCGGTGGCGAGCACGACCTCGGCGCCGGCGATGGAGACGGTACGGTAGCCGAAGAAGAAGCTCCGCTTGATGGCGGTGTAGTGGAATGCGCCGAACGGGTTGTCGAACCTCCGCGGCGTGCGCGTGGTGACGCTGGTGTAGGCGGACACGCCCTCAGGGATCAGGCCGAGGAACCCGAGCGCCCAGAGCCCGCTGATGTAGGAAGGCGTGTACAGCGCGTTGGCCAGGGCGGCCGGCGAGACGGGAACGCGGCGATAACGATCGACGAACGTGTACATGCCGCGGCGAAGCGGCACCAGCTTCCCGGCCCGGCGCCAGCGGTGAAGCTGATTCACCGCGCCCGCGTGCGATTCCTCCGTCAACTGCACGACGGTGGCGAGATCGAAGAAGGGCATCGCGCCCAGCAGCTCGACGGCCGTATCGAGACGCATCGCTCTCGATAATCTGCAATAACGCCTATTTTTGTCAATGATTCTCCCGTATCACCCGCACAAACACCACGATACTCTCCGTCGATCATGGCTCGGCAAGGAGCTGCCCCTACGACGACGTACAGAGGTCGCCTGGTCACCACCGCCGTTGTACTGCACGTCTCGGCCGGGAACTCGCCGCCTGCGACGTCGTGAGGAGGGACATCGCTCCGCAACGCGGCCTGCCGGTTCCGTCCCGCATGCAGCGACGCCAAAACGGCACTCGCGCCCGCGAGGGCGCTGGCCTCCGGCGTCGCCGAGCGCCCCTACGGCGCCCGCACGTCCGGCGCGACCTGCAACACGAGCTGCGAGGGATGCAGGTCGTCGTGCAGCACCCGCTGGGTCGCCGTCCGCACCTCAGCGCCCTGCCCGAAGGGGGCGCCGGTGTTCGGGTTCCGGTCGAAGTGCGGGAAGTTCGACGAGCTGATCTCCAGCCGGATGCGGTGCCCGGCGCGGAACACGGTGGCGGTGTAGCCGAGGTCGATGGTGTAGTCGTGGGCGGCCCCCGGGGTGAGCCACGACTCCTGGTAGTCGGAGTTGCGGTAGCGCGCGCGGACGATGCCCTCCGACACGTTGTGGGCGTAGCCGTCGAGGTGCACGTCGACGAGCTTGGCGGTGAAGTCGGTGTCGGTGGCCGAGGACGCCGCCCACAACCGCACCTGCACCGGGCCGATGACGGTCAGGTCGTCGGCCAGCGGCTCGCTGGTGTAGACCAGGACGTCGTGCCGCTTCTCCACCTCGCGCTGGTCGAAGGCGCCCGAGGCGAGGAGGCCGTTCTGGCAGCACATGTTGCCGCCGACGGTGGGCACCGGGTCGGCGGGGTCGTAGACGTACTCGTCGGCCGGCCCGCCGGGCCCCTCGCCCGAGAGAACGCCGTCGCCGGCGGCCGAGTTGGCCCCGCCGCCGCTCTGCAGGTAGAACCGCGTCTCGACCGAGTCGGGCAGCGGGAACTCGTCGGCGGTGATCCAGAACCCGCCGCCGGCGGTGCCCTCGTCGGGCGGCGTCATCACGAAGAGCCGCACCGCCGGGTCGTCGGCGACGCCGTTGTCGACGCCCTTCAGCCAGTAGTCGAACCAACGCGCCCACGCGGCGTTGAGGTCGAGCGCGTTGTCGGGGCCGAAGTCGATGTCGCCGGCGGTGGTGTCGCCCGGGCAGGCGTGGCAGAGGGCCCGCATGACGAGCTTCGTGCCGTTCCGCGCAACGTCGGTGCCGCCTTCGGCCCTCACCCCCATGAAGTTGCGGATGGTGCCCTCCTGGAAGATGTCGTACCAGCCGCCGGTGATCAGGGCCGGCACCTCGACGAGCGGCCACTTCGTCTCGACGTCGAGGTGGGCCCAGTAGTCGTCGTAGCTCGGCCGGGCGAGCCACTCGTCGTAGTAGGCGGCGATGTTGCCGCTGCGCCGGAACCCCGCGAAGTCGGCGAGGGGAAGCTGCCAGAGCCAGTCGTCGAGCAGCTTCTCCCGCCCCTCGGCGACGAACCGGCCGACCGCCTCGAGCGCCTGCGCCCGCGGCATGCCCCCCGCCTCGAGGCGCCGCTGCAGGGTGTCGGGGGCGAGGGTCTGCGCCGTCCAGCTCATGGCGAGCCACAGGTCGAACGCGCCGCCCTGGTACGTCCACCCCTTGTGGTAGTCCGACGAGCTGTAGTGCGGGGCGATGGCCACGAGGTGCGGCGGCTGCTCGACCGCCGCCTGCCACTGCGTGAGCCCGACGTACGAGCCGCCGATCATGCCCACCTTGCCGTTCGACCACGGCCGCGCGGCCGCCCACTCCACCGCGTCGTAGCCGTCGGCCGCCTCCTGCCGCATGGCGTCGAACTCGCCCTCCGAGCGGTAGCGCCCCCGGGTGTCCTGGTTGAGGGTGGCGTAACCCCGCGCGGCGAAGTAGCGCCCGGTCCCGGAATCGCAGTCGCTGCCGGGGTTGGGCGACCGCCGGTTGTAGGGCGTGCGCTGCAGGATCACGGGGAACGGCCCGTCACCCTCCGGCAGGTACACCTCGGTCGCGAGCCTGACGCCGTCGCGCATCGGCGCCCACTCGACCGCGCAGCGCACGCCGTCCGCGCCGCCGTCCTGCCCCTGACCCGCTGCCGGGGCCGGCCCCGCCAGCGCGACGATCAGGCCCGCCGCCACCGCGAGAACGACGCGATCTGCCGCGCACTGCTTCCACATCTTCGCCTCCCCAGAAGCCGGTGATGAAGTCTGGCAGCATTCTACCGGGGATGCGTCCCGCTACCCGCGTTTCGTGCGGCGTCGACGCGACGCTACCCGGTTGCTCACCCCAACCGCCTCCGCGTCATCCCTCCCGAGCGGCTCTTCAATCCGCGGGCGCCCAGGCGGGCATGGCGGCCGGATCGGCCAGCGCCGAACGGGTCGCCAGGGCGACCGGATACACTAGGCGGACCGTCAGCTTCCCGGAGGCGTCATCCCCGACCAACCCGAGCACGGCCCGCCGGCGCCTCCGCCGTCCGTCGACCGGCCGGTGTTCAGCCTCGCCCTGCTGTGCCTGCTCGGCGTCAGCATCCCGATCCTCATGGCCCCGGAGGTGGCCGGCGCCCTGGTGTCCGCCGCGTACGAGTGGATGGCCCGCGAGCTGGGCCTCGTCTACCAGTGGGCGACCCTGTTCACCCTGTCGTTCCTCGCCTGGCTCGCGCTCGGCCGCCACGGGACGCGCGTCCTCGGCCGCACGCCGGAGCCGGAGTACGGCAACGCGAGCTGGATGGCGATGCTGTTCTGCGCCGGCATCGGCGGCGGGCTCATGTACTGGAGCACCATCGAGTGGGCGTTCTACGTCGACCAGCCGCCGTTCGGCGTCGAGCCCGGCAGCCTCGCCGCGCGCGAGTGGGCCGCGACCTACGGCATCTTCCACTGGGGGCCCTCGGCGTGGGGCCTGTACGCCCTGCCGACCGTCGCCATCGCCTGGCCCTACTACCGCTACGACCTGCCGTGCCTGCGTTTCTCCGGTGCCCTGGTGGGCCTCTGGGGCCGCGACTTCCCGGACCGGCCGGCCGGGCGCGCCGTCGACTTCCTGTTCATCATCGCCATCATCGGCGGCACCGGCACCTCGCTCGGCCTGACCACGCCGATGCTCGGGGCGGTGGCGTCCCGGCTCTTCGGCATCGAGCAGTCCCTCGGCCTGACCTGGGTCATCACCGGGGCCTGCGTCGCCCTGTTCGGGGCCAGCTCGTACCTGGGCCTCGACCGTGGCATCAAGCGCCTGTCCAACGCCAACCTCGTCCTCGGCGCCGTCTTCCTCGCCTGGGTCCTCGCGGCCGGCCCCGCCCGGTTCGCGCTCGAGCTGGGCACGTCGTCGGTCGGCCTCATGCTGCAGGAGTTCTTCCGCATGAACACCTGGACCGAGCCGCTCGCCGACACGGGGTTCGTGGAGGACTGGACGATCTTCTACTGGGCGTGGTGGATCGCCTACGGCCCGTTCATGGGGCTGTTCGTGACCCGCATCTCGCGCGGCCGCACCCTCCGCGCCCTCATCCTGGGCATGGCCGGCTTCGGCACGCTGGGCTGCGCCGCGTTCTACATCGTGTGGGGCAACACGGTTCTCTGGCTCGACCTGCACGGGGGGCTGGGGTTGCTCGACCTCGTCCGCGCCGGCGACGTGCCCACCGCCATCGCCACCGCCCTCGGCGGGCTGGCCGGACAGCCGTGGCCGCTGCTGCTCTTCCTGGTCCTCGGGTTCGTCTTCATGGCCACCACCTACGACTCTGCCTCCTACGCGATCGCCGGGGCGGCGACCCGCGGCCTGCGGCCCGGCACCCATCCCCACCGCGCCCACCGCCTGTTCTGGGCGGCGGCCCTCGCCTTCCTGCCCGCGGCCCTCGTCGTCATCGGCAGCCTCGAGGCGGTGCGGTCGGCGGTGCTCGTGGCGTCGCTGCCGATCCTCGTCGTCGGGGTCCTGACCGTGGTGTCGCTGCTGCGGTCGCTGCAGGAGCGGGAGGACGCGGCGTGACCGGCGCCGCTGCAGGGGGACGGTCGCGGTGGCGGTGCTACCCCGCAGGACGCGCTGCCCGTCAAGCCGGGGAGGACGCTGCATGACCAACGCCACCGTCCGCCGTGTGGTTCCGGCCAGCCGTGCTGCCCGGCTGGAGGAGGACCGGGCGTGACCGGCCCCGCCGCAAGAGGTGCGGTTTCGGCCCTTGCCGCCGAGCCCCTGCCGGACCCGGAGGACACGGCATGACAAGCCCCGACGCGCCCGGCCGCCGGCTCGGCATCGGGTTCATCGGCAGCGGGTTCATCACCCGCTTCCACATCCGGTCGATGGTCGGGGTGCGGGACGCCGACGTCCGCGGGTGCTGGAGCCCGCACCGCGAGAACGCCGAAGAGGCGGCGGCGCTCGCCCGCGACCTCGACGTGGGGGACGCCCGGGCGTTCCCCTCGATCGAGGCGATGGCCGCCGACCCGGCCGTCGACGCGGTCTGGCTGTGCGGGCCGAATCACCGGCGCATCGAGAACCTGCAAGCGGTGGTGTCCGCGGTCCGGGCCGGCGCGGCCCTGCGCGGGGTGGCCTGCGAGAAGCCGCTGGCCCGAACCGTCGCCGAGGCGAAGCGGATGCGGGCGCTCGTGGCCGAGGCCGGCCTCCCCCACGGCTATCTCGAGAACCAGGTCTTCGCGCCGGCCGTCGCCCGCGGGCGCGAGCTGCTGTGGCGCCGCGGCGCCGCCCTCACCGGCCGGCCGTACCTGGCCCGCGCCGCCGAGGAGCACAGCGGCCCCCACCGCCCGTGGTTCTGGCGCGGCGACCTGCAGGGCGGCGGGGTGCTGAACGACATGGCCTGCCACTCGGTCGAGGTCGTGCGGCACCTGCTGACCGCGCCCGGCGCGCCGCGCGGGTCGATCCGGCCGCGGCGGGTGACGGGGCGCATCGCCTCGCTGAAGTGGACCCGCCCGGAGTACGCGGCCCGGCTGCGGCAGGCCATGGGGGCCGAGGTCGACTACGGGGCGCGCCCCGCCGAGGACTTCGCCAGCGTGACCATCGAGTACGAGGCCGAGGACGGCGCCCCGCTCGTCGGCGAGGCCACCACGTCGTGGGGCTTCGTGGGGGCGGGGCTGCGGCTGAGCCTGGAGCTGCTCGGCCCCGAGTACTCCCTCTCGGCCAACTCCCTCGACGGCGGCGTGAAGCTCTTCTTCAGCCGCGCGGTGCGGGGCGAGGCGGGCGAGGACCTCGTCGAGAAGCAGAACGCCGAGGTCGGCTCGATGCCGGTGGTCGTCGACGAGGCGTCGGAGTACGGCTACACCTCGGAGAACCGACACATGGCCCGGGCGTTCCTGCGGGGCGACGCGCCGGACGTCACGTTCGACGACGGCGTCGAGGTGGTCGAGCTACTGATGACAGCGTACATGAGCGCCGAGCAAGGCCGCACCCTGGCGTTCCGGCCGGAGGGGCTCGACGCCTTCGTGCCGGCGGTGGCCCGGGGCGCATGGAAGGGCTCGCCGCCCGCGCCTTGACCTCGACAGGCGCCTGTGCGATGTTTGCGGCTGGAAAGACGTGAATCGAGGAGACCGCGACGGCGCGGTCCCGATCGAGGAGACCGCGCCGCGGTCCTGAAGGAGGTTCCAGATGAGGAAGACACGGCTCCGTGCATTCGCCGTTCCCGTCCTGGCGTTCGTGGTCCCGGTGCTGGCTGCCGCCACCGCCGCCGGGCAGGCCCCCAAGACCCCGTGGGGCGATCCGGACATTCAGGGCATCTGGTCGTCGTCCGGGGCCACGCCGTTCGAGCGGCCCGACGATTTCCAGGGGCGCGAGACCCTGACCGAGGAAGAGGTCGCCGAGATTCGCGGCGCGACCGAGGCCCGCAACCAGGCGCTGCTCGACGCCTCGGCCCAGCGTACCCAGGCCGGGGGCAACGTCGGCGCCTACAACAACTTCTGGATGGAGCGGGGGGCGCGGTCGAACCGCACGTCGATGATCGTCGACCCGCCCAACGGCCGCTTCCCGCCCCTGACCGAGGCCGGCGAGATGGCCCGAAACAGCCGCCCCCGCGGCGACGACACCTGGGGCGACCGCCACATCTGGGAGCGCTGCGTGACGCGGGGCGGCATGCCCAACGCGATGTTCCCGCGGTCGTACAACAACAACATGCAGGTGTTCCAGTCGCCCGGGCAGGTGGTGATGCTCCTCGAGCAGGTCCACGAGCTGCGCGTCGTGCCGCTCGACGACCGCCCGTTCCCGCCGCAGCACGTGGGCCAGTGGAACGGCATCTCCCGCGGGCGCTTCGAGGGCGACACCCTGGTCGTCGAGACGAGGAACCTCGACCCGCGGGTGAGCGCGCTCCAGCCGTGGTCGGTGTTCAGCTCGCACGACGACGAAGGCTCGGGCGAGGGCCTCACCCTCGTCGAGCGCTTCACCCGCACCGGCCCCAACAGCCTCGAGTACGAGGTGGAGGTCTCCGACACGCAGATGTACACGCGGCCGTGGACGGTCGCCTATCCGTTCGAGCGGATGACCGATCAGGTGATGTACGAGTACGCCTGCCACGAGGGCAACATCGGCATGGAGGGCATCCTCTCCGGCGGCCGCGCCGAGGATGCGGCGGAAGCCACCGACAAGCAGTAGCCGGGCAAGGAACGGGCCGGCCACGCCCGGCATCGCCGCACGTCACCGGGGCGTGCGGCGATGCCGGCTGCGCCGCACGCGCACTCCGCGCGCCGGCGCCCTCCACCCCGCATCACAAGGGCGTGCTGCGCCCTCGCTCCCGGTAGCTCTCCAGCAGAGCCTCCAGCCGATCGACCACCTCCGGGAACCCGTCGTACACGTTCCGCCTCTCCCCGATGTCGGCCTCCAGGTCGTAGAGCTGGACCGGCGGCAGGTTGCGCCGCCGCGCCTCCTCGGCGCTCAGGTTCCCGTAGCCGCCCGAGCTGGGGGTCAGCTCCAGCTTCCACCGGCCCTGGCGGATGGAGAACGAGCCGTCCCCGGCCTGGTGGACGGTGGCCTCGCGGATGGGCGCGGCCAGCCGCTCGCCGACGAGGGCGGGCAGGATGTCGTAGCTGTCCTCGCCGGCGTCGGGGGGCAGCTCGGCGCCGACGATGGCGGCGCACGTGGCGAGGAGGTCGGTCAGGCAGACCGTCTCGTGCGAGCTCGACCCCGCCCGGACCCGCCGTGGCCACCGGGCCAGCAACGGGACGCGGTGGCCCCCCTCCCAGATGTCCGACTTGTAGCCGCGGTAGATGTAGCTCGGGTAGTGCCCCTGCTCGTTCATCTCCTCGACCCCGATGTAGGGGGCGCACCCGTTGTCGGCGGCGAAGATGACCAGCGTGTCGTCCGCGAAGCCGCGGCGGTCGAGGGCGTCGAGCACCGCCCCCACCGACTCGTCGACCTCGATGCAGAAGTCGCCGTAGGGCCCCAGCGGGCTCCGGCCCACATACCCGGCCGACGGGACGATGGGGATGTGCGGGGCGGTCAACGACATGCACAGGAAGAAGGGGTCGCCGTCGGGCCGGTCCTCGATGTAGCCGACGCTGCGGCGGGTGATCTCGGGCAGGACGTCCTCGGCCACGAAGTCGGCGTGCGACGGCCCCGTGTTGTCGGCGTAGCGGGCCGGCCGGAAGTCGCGGGTGACGAACAGCAGGTCCTGCGTGGTGGTGCACTCCCCCACGAACCGGTCGTCCTCGATGTAGATGTAGGGATGCATGTCGAGCGACGCCGAGATGCCGTGGAAGTGGTCGAACCCCACCGCGAGGGGGCCGTTGCGGATGGTCCCCGACCAGTCGACGTCGGCGGTGTAGGCGCGCCGGTCGGCCTCGGCGTGGGGCAGCCGCGTGCCCCGGCCGTCGCGCGTCGGCATGTCCATGCCGAGGTGCCACTTGCCGATGCACGCGGTGTGGTAGCCGTGCTGCCGCAGCAGCGACGGGACGGTCGTCCGCTCGGGCTCGATGAGGTGCCGGCTGTAGCCCCACAGCACGCCCCGCGTGACGCGGGTGCGAAAGCAGTAGCGCCCGGTGAGAATGCCGTAGCGGGTCGGCGTGCACAGGGCCGACGGCGAGTGGCCGTCGCTGAAGAACATGCCCTCGCGGCCGATGCGGTCGATGTTGGGGGTGGGGATGCGCGACTCGCGGTTGAGGTACGACAGGTCGCCGTAGCCCATGTCGTCGGCCAGCACGAACACGATGTTGGGCCGGTCCTCGCGGGTTGCCGCGCCCTCGACCGTCCGCGGCAGCGCCGCCGACGCGGTCGCCGCCCCCACCGTCTTCAGAAAATCGCGTCGCTTCATGGCGTTTCCTCCGTTCCGGCCGCAGTATACCGGCCGGGGAGGACCGCAACGGCGCCGGCCACTCGTCGGCGGGATGCGGCTGATGCGACTCCCGACAGCCTCGACGGGCCCAGGTCATCGGGGTGGCCGCTCGACGGCGGGATGCGGCTGTTCCGATGCACGCCCCCCGCGGAGAACGGCAGCGGCGGGGGTCGCGGCCGGGAGAGGCGGCGGATC
Organism: Vicinamibacterales bacterium; assembly: GCA_965261285.1. Lineage (GTDB taxonomy): Bacteria > Acidobacteriota > Vicinamibacteria > Vicinamibacterales > UBA8438 > JAJEEA01. The sequence continues at coordinate 4,189,588 of OZ253457.1, forward strand.
GACGGCGCCGATCCTCCACGGACGGGTCGAGCCGCCTCCCGGGCTCCAACCCGCCCGGCGTACCCGGGCCGACTCCTCGACGGCTGATTCGGAGTGGCTCGGTCTCCAGTCAGGCTCCAACCCGCCAGGCGTATCCGGGCCGACTCCCTCGTCGCCCTTGATTCCGCACTCGGGCAGGCAATCGACCAGATCGCGGACATGGCGAAGCGCCAGGCGCAGCCCACCCGAGCGGGGCGAGCATAGTAGTATTGCCGATCAATGAGGACAGGCAGCATGCGAGGTCTACGAGCATTCCGGCGGCGGATGTCGGCCATCCTGGTGATGGCTTGCCTCGGCGTCGTCGGCGCCGATCTCGACGCGGGCGGCCAGGACGCGGCCGGGCCGGAAACCGCCCTCGCCGAGGCGGTGCGGCGCGGGGACCGGGAGGCCGTCCCCTACCTGCTGGAGCAGGGCGCGGACGTCGACGCGGCGGGGGACGACGGCGCCACCGCCCTCCACTGGGCCGCGTACCTGAACGACGCGGAGACGAGCGCCGCCCTCATCCGGGCCGGGGCGCGGGCGGAAACCCCCAACCGCTACCGGGTGACGCCGCTGGCCCTCGCGGCCAGGAACGGCAACGCCGCCATCATCGGGCAGCTCCTCGCCGCCGGGGTCGACCCGAACGACCCGCGGCAGGCGGTGAACACCGGCGAGACTCCGCTCATGCACGCGGCGCGCTCGGGGCAGGTCGCGGCGGTGCGGGCGCTCGTCGAGGCCGGGGCCGACGTCGACGCGCAGGAGGGCTGGAACGGGCAGTCGGCCCTGATGTGGGCGGCGGCCGAGGGGCACGTCCCCGTCGTCGAAACCCTGATCGTGGCCGGCGCCGACATCCGCGCCCGCTCGAACAGCGGGGCGACACCGCTGCTGTTCGCCGCGCGCAAGGGCACCCTCGGCGCCGTGCGCGCCCTCCTCGCGGCCGGCGCCGACGTGAACGAGTCGCGCCCCGACGGCGCCGCTCCCCTGCTGGTCGCCGTCGTCAACGGCCACGAGGACCTCGTCGACCTGCTGCTCGCGGCGGGCGCCGACCCGAACGCCGAGGGCGGCTCGACCCGGCTGACGGTGCCGGGCATGCGGGCCCAGGCGATGCCCCTCCAGATACGCAAGCTCGGCTACAGCGAGCGCGAGTCGGAGGGCATCGTCCGCGGCAACATCTTCGGCCGGCCCCTGCAGGCGGCGGTGCACGTCGCCAACTGGCACATCAGCGACCAGTTCATCTCGGTGAACATCGACCGGCTGCGGGTCGTGCGCGCGCTGCTCGACCACGGCGCCGACGTCAACGGGCGCAACTCGATGGAAGAGCCGCGCTGGTCGGGCGCGCGCTACCGCCGCCACATGACCGGGGCCACCGCGTTCATGCTCGCCGCCAAGTCCGCCGACGTCGAGGTCCTGCGCCTGCTGCTCGATTACGGCGCCGATCCCACCATCGACACCGAGGACGGCATCACCCCCCTGATGGCGGCGGCGGGCATCTCGTGGGCGTCGAACCAGGACCGCGCGAGCGAGGCGCAGGTGCTCGAGGCGGTGCGGATGCTGGTGGAAGAGCTGGGCCTCGACGTCAACGCGGTCAGCGACGTCGGCGAGACGCCGATGCACGCGGCGGCGTACCGCGGCGCCAACAGCGTCGTGCAGTACCTGTTCGACCGGGGCGCGAAGCTCGACGTCGTCGCCCTCGACGGCCGGACCCCCCTGCGGGTCGCCGACGGCGTCGAGTACGGCAACTCGTTCGCGGCGCACCCCCACACCGCGGTGCTGCTGCGCGAGCTCGGCGCGAAGGAGATCCCGTGTCCCGCGCCCTGCGCGGCGGCCATCCCGGAGGAGGCGCTGAACCGATGACGGACCCTGCCACGTCCCGCCTGGTCGTCTTGGGCCTTGCCGCCTTCCTTGCGCCGATCGCTGCGGCGGCCGCGGGGCAGGCCGCCGAGCCCCAGCCGGCCGCCGCCGCGGCCGAAACGGCGAACGAGCCCGCTCCCCGCGCCGTCCTCCAGCGGTACTGCTTCGCCTGCCACAACGAGCGCACCCTGACGGCCGGACTGGCCCTCGACGTCCTCGACATGACCCGCCCCGGCGAACACGCCGAGGTGTGGGAGGCCGTCATCAACAAGCTGCGGACCGGCGCGATGCCCCCGGCGGGGCGCCCCCGGCCCGACCGGGCCACCTACCGCGAGGTGGTGGCGTGGCTCGAGACCGAGCTCGACCGCGCCGCCCTCGCGAGCCCCGATCCCGGCCGGCCCACGCTGCACCGCCTCAACCGGACGGAGTACCGCAACGCCGTCCGCGACCTCCTCGCGGTCGACATCGACGCGGCCCTGCTGCCCGCCGACAACGCCGCCTACGGCTTCGACAACAACGCCGACGCCCTCACCCTGTCGTCGTCGCTGACCGAGCGGTACCTGGGCGCGGCGGCCCGCATCGCCGAGATGGCCCTCGGCCGGCCGCGGGGGACCCCCGCCCCCGAGACCATCCTCGTGCCGACCGACCGCGACCAGGGCGTCCGCATCAGCGACGACCTGCCGTTCGGCTCGCGCGGCGGGGCGGCGTTCCCCTGGTACTTCCCCGCCGACGGCGAGTACCTCTTCCAGTTGCGGCCGAAGGAGAGCGGCGTCGCCGGCGGGTTCGAGGGCGTCACCGCCGAGCCCCACGAGCTCCACGTGAGCATCGACGGCGTCCGGGTCTGGACCGGCATCGTGCAGCGGCCAGAGGGGGCGCGCGGCAACGAGAGGATCCGGCTGATCCTCGAGCGCATGCGGTTCCGGGCGCCGGTGACGGCCGGCTCGCACCTCGTGCAGGCGTACTTCACGGCCAAGACCTCGGCCTACGTCGAGGACCTGTTCGACCCCGACCTGCGCCGCGACCCGTACCGCGCGGCCAACGGCGAGCCGGTGGTGTCGAGCGTGACGATCACCGGGCCGATGCCCGAGACCGCGTCGCCCGGCGACTCGCCCAGCCGGCGCAAGCTGCTCGTCTGCACGCCGTCGCCGGGGGCAGCGCCGGAGGAGGAAGCCGCCTGCGCCCGCGAGATCGTGTCGACCCTGGCCCGCCGCGCCTACCGGCGCCCCGTGACCGACACGGATCTCGAGATTCCCCTGAGCCTGTACCGCGAGGGCGCCGCCCGGGGCGGCTTCGAGGCGGGGGTCGAGCTGGCGGTGCGCGGCATCCTCGTGAGCCCGAACTTCCTGTTCCGCTTCGAGGACCAGCCCGCGTCGGCCGAGCCCGGCGCGCCGTACCGCATCTCGGACCTCGAGCTCGCCTCGCGCCTGTCGTTCTTCCTCTGGAGCAGCATCCCCGACGACGAGCTCGTAGACCTCGCCGTCGCCGGGCGGCTGCACGACCCCGACGTGCTCCGCGGCCAGGTGCGGCGCATGCTCGAGGACCCGCGGTCGCGCGCGCTGGTCGACAACTTCGCCGGCCAGTGGCTGCACATCCGCAACGTCGCCGGGTTCCAGCCGAGCCCCGAGCTGCTGTTCCACTTCGACGACAACCTGCGCCAGGCCTTCGAGCAGGAGACCAAGCTCTTCTTCGAGAGCATCGTCCGCGAGGACCGCAGCGTCCTCGACCTCCTCGACGCCGACTACACGTTCCTCAACGAGCGGCTCGCCCGGCACTACGGCATCCCCGGCGTGTACGGCGAGCGCTTCCGGCGCGTCACGCTGCCCGCCGACAGCGTGCGCCGCGGGCTCCTCGGCCAGGGCTCCATCCTCACCGGCACGTCCCGCGCCAACCGCACGTCGCCGGTGATCCGCGGCAAGTGGATCATGGAGAACATCCTGGGCACCCCGCCCCCGCCGCCGCCCCCGAACGTGCCCGACCTCGTCGAGGAGCGCGACCCGCGCAAGGTGCTCCCGATGCGCGAGCAGATGGCCGCCCACCGCGCCAACCCCGTCTGCGCCGCCTGCCACGCCCAGATGGACCAGCTCGGCTTCGCCCTCGAGAACTTCGACGCCATCGGCGAGTGGCGCGACATCTACGCCTCGGGCCTCCCCATCGACGCCTCGGCCGAGTTCCCCGACGGCACCACCTTCGACGGCCCCGGCGAGCTGCGCGCCCTGCTCCTGAGCCACGCCGACGACTTCCTCACCACGGCCATCGACCGCCTGCTGACCTACGCCCTCGGCCGCGGCCTCGAGGCCACCGACATGCCCACCGTGCGCCGAATCAAGCGCGACGCCGCCGACGACGACCACCGCTTCGCCGCCCTCGTCCAGGGCGTCGTTGCGAGCACGCCGTTCCGGATGCGCATGGCGCAGCATCGGACGAACTGACGATCCGCTACGCTCCCTGAGTTCCTCGTCCTCAACTCCAACCAGGGCGCTGTATGCCGGTCCCGTCAACCCCGTTTAATTTAGTTATAGTTAGCAATGGCTGAGGCCGCCGGCCCGGGGCTCGGGCGCCTGGATGGACTCCGGAATGCAAACCGCACAGCTCGGAGGTGCGATGCTTCGCTTCATCAGACGACTGTTCGGACTCGATGCAACCGCTGGCGATGACCGACGCAATGACGAGGCAAGACCCGTCATCGACCGCTCGCGCGGGCATCGAGTCAGTGATGCCTATTTCGATTCCATGTCTCGGATGCAGGCAGCTATCTCCAGCCGAGACTACCAAAGTGCGGCGCGGCTCGTACGGGAGAACCTCCAGCATATCCCCGCCTGGGTGAAGGAAACACGCCGCGACTACGGATCCTTCGACATTCGCTCGATTCCAGCCTTGCAGCAAGGCGGGACGATACTCGGCGTAGTCGGCGATGGTGAAGGCTTGGCTCGGATGCAGGAGATCGTTGCGTCGATCCCGGAACTTGAACCGTGGGCCGAGGAGGTCGAGCGGCACCAAGGCGATCGTCGAGTACTTGAATCCATCATGCAATTGGTAGCCGCGCGGCCCAACTGCCTACAGACCGAGGTTAAGGAACTGATCGGCGAAGAGGACGGTCGGCGCGTAGCGAACCTGCTGGCATACCTGGACAAGGCTGGAGGGATCCGACGAGTCAAGGCGGGCCGCACGTACCGCATTCTGCCCCACGACTCGCCCGGTGTTCCCGTGCCACCCCCGAAGCGAATAGTCCGATCGCACCGGGCTGACCGGAAGCCACCGATGCTGCGCGAAATCGACGTGGAGTCGCTCACGTACGTGCCATTGCCCCGAGCTCCACTGCGATGGGAGGAAGCGCAGCTCAGCCGCGAAGCGGCACCTCCCCGGATAGAGGCTGATTTCGAGATTCGAGACGCCGACTGGCAAATCGCAACGGTTGAGAGAACACCGCTGGCCCAGCGTCCCGACACCGCCTTCCGCCATATGCACCCGACCGATTCCGGGGTGGTAATGATCGACGACCTCGGCAAGGCCGACGGTCTCGGCCATATTGAAGCGGCCGCCATGCGCTACGACCGTAGCGGCGAGGTAGCTGCCAAGCAGGGCCTCCAGCATGACATCTACCGTGTCGGCGTCCACCCACTCGGTCGGGGTGTGATTGCCATGTCGCGAGATTGCGTCGTCCATGCCTACGACGACCACCTCCAGCCGATCCTCGAGACGTCCCTCACTGACGCGCCCGAGATCCGGCGCCTGAGGCAGCGGTTCGAAGTCCCAGATGAGAAACTGAGAAGCCTCACTCGCTGCGTCGCGCTCTCCCGGGACGCGAGTCGGTATCTCTTCACAACGGTGGACGAGGCTTGGTGCGTAGATCTCTCTGGCCAAGGTCTCTGGGGTGTCAAACTGCCATTCAAGGATGGATGGACGCGGGTAGCCACCACGACCAGCACGTACGGAACGAGCGCTGACGTGGATCGGGCGCTCGCCCTTATGGGCCTATCCCTACCATTCACTCCGGAAGTCCTGAAACGGCGGTACCGGGAACTCGCCAAGCAATGGCATCCTGACCTCAATCCCGGCGACCCGCGAGCCGGCGAGCAGATGAAGGCTCTCACCGCGGCGGCAGAGGTTCTGACCGGCGTCGAAGCGAGTGCGCTTTCGCGCTATACCGGCGCCACCTTCGTTCGCGAGATGGGGCGCACCGAGCTTCACGCGGACGGAACCAGCTTCACCGTGAGCATCGGTATGGAGGTCGGCGAGCTCCACGCCTCGGACTGGATCTATGCTGCTGGCTTCTCCGCTCGCTCGGACGCCGTCTACCTCGCCGGGTACTCCGGTCGCGTCGTCCTAGTCGACCAACACGGGGCGGGCACGCGGGCGTACGACATAGGCAGCGTGCCCAGCAGGATCGTGGACACCGGCGACTACCTCTACCTGCTGACCGATACACGGCTCTACGTGCTGCGTGACGAGTCTCTACACGCTCTGGTCGATACCTTCGATGCTGGCGACGTGATCGTCACGCAGACCGCCTTCGGGCTGCTGGAGAAGAAACGCTTGCGCTGGTACCGCGAGGACGGCCGGTACTTGGGTGCCATCCTCTCGAGGGATCCGATCCGCCGCGTGTACGCGACCGATGGCGGAATGGTGGTGGAGACCCGCCAGCGCCGTGCTCTCGTCGAGGGTGTTCCCACTTGGTGGGAGTAGCGGAGGGGCGGGAATCAGACTGTTGCCGAAGTACCTGCTGCCTGAGTTCGGAGGGAAGCCGGATGTTGATCGGCCGTCTACTCCGTCTAATGCCGAGCCGCAGGCGCGGGCCAGGTCAGTCGACCGACTGCCGGCGGCAGTGGAGCCTCCGAGCGGCCCACGCGAAACCGAAGAAATACCGGCTGAGCCCGCGGGCGGAGTCCGGCGGCACGTCGGGATCGAAGAAGAGGCGGCAGAACTCCTCGCGTGCGCGCAGGATCTCCTGGCAGCGGTGGCCTCGCCAGCGGGGATCGGCGGCGGTCAGGTCGAACAGCTCCAGCGCCCGCTCGAGAGCACTGTCGAACCGGTCCGTCCGGCCCGCCTCGTGGGCCCGGATGGCACGTTCCACCTCGCTGCCCACGTTCCCGAGCTGCTCGACCAGCTCCAACCGTGCCCAGCCCCCGGCGGCGGCGCTCCTGTGCAGGACTCTGGTCAAGGCGAGCCCCTCCTCATTCGGGCGCGACCAGGGACCCGACGACCTCGCGAATGCGGTCCCGGATCCGCTCGTCGTCGACGCCGCGCGAACGGTTGCCCTCGCCCGGGCGGAGGTTGATCATCGAGTCGAACTCGATCCAATCGTCGCCGCTCTCCCCCGGATAGAGGTTGATGCCCCAGAGATCACGCTGGCGTGATCCGTCCGCGAGAAGCGCCGCCTCGTCGTCCGCGTGCAGATCCCCGCCGATGGCCATCACCCCGCGGGACACATCGACCACGGCCTTGACCCAATCCCCGAACCGCTCCTCGGCCATGCGCGTCAGCTCGGCACGCGAGATGCGCTCTCTGAAGATCCTTCCCCTAGTCATCGCGTCCGCGCAGCCCCTGCCGGCTGCACACCCTGCGCCGGTCCTAAGATCGAACCGAGTGCCTCGATCTAGCCCCGGGGGTTATCCCACACAGGGTGGCGATCGTCAAGGCGGCTCGAAGCTGGAGAGCATTGACCTGCGACCTCGCTCATTGCGATTGGTCGCCGGCCAACCTTGCAATCAGCCGAGGTCAACCCTTTCAATCAGCCGCTCTCCTGGATTACGATCAGCCGAATGGCGGACGCCGTTCTGTACCCTCGCTTCGTCGAGCCGCGTCTCGCGGAGGCGCTCGCCGACTCGCCGGCCGTGCTGATTCACGGGCCGCGCCAGTGCGGCAAGACGACGCTCGCCCGAACGGCGGAATCGTCCCGCGGCTACCCCTACGTCAGCTTCGACGACGACGCGGTGCGCGCGGCAGCCGTAGCGGACCCGGCGGGGTTCGTGGCCGACCTGCCCGAACGGGTCGTGCTGGACGAGGTTCAGCGGGCGCCCGCGATCTTCGGGGCAATGAAGCTGGCCATCGATCGCCGGCGGACGCCGGGAAGCTTCCTGCTGACCGGGTCGAGCCAAGTGTTGCTCTTGCCTGGAAATGGCAACTGAAAAAGGGACCCCCGTGGCCACGTGAAAAGGGACCCCCAAGTCTCCGTCAACACATCAGATTCTGGGCCCTCCCTGTCTGAGCGTTCCCGGGCTGTCGGCGGGCTCGCCCGGGACCGTGCGCGCAGCCGGCGTCAAGGCCGTCAGCCCCGCGAAGCGGGGGCGGAGCGAAGCGACGCGCCTTGACGCCGGCGAGCACACGGTCATGCTGATGAGCCCGACAGCCCGGGTCAGCATCATCGACGGCCTCCGTTCTTCCCGGATGCCGGCGCCGGCTCCGCTTCGTGGCCGCCAAGGGGAAAGCTGTCGCCGGCGGTCTAGCCGTCACGCCCGAAGCCCCTGGGCAGCTCGACGGCCTCCAGCACCGACAGGTCCAGCTCGCAGACCTCATCGAGCAACTCCGCGGTCGCGGACCCGGCGAGGGATGCCGGCAACGCGTCCCGCCACGCCCGGTACTGGTCCTGCAGCGCCAGGAGCGCCCGCACCGCGTCGTCCCACCGCTGTGGCCGCGACCGCCGGTCCGCCGGCCGGCGGTACCGGACCCGGGACTCGCCGGCCTGCCGCCGCTCCCGGTAACGCGCCTGCCGCTCCGCGTTCGTCAACGCCATGTCGACTCCACACCGTTACGTAACGGACCGGTGACGGGCGGCTCGGCGCCTGGACGTTCACGACGCCGGGCGACGGCGGGCCCGGCGTCGCCCCGCCCGTGTCGGTCGCCGTGTCCGTGCAGAGTGCTCGGCAGGCAGCGCGGCCGGCGCCGTCCGCTTCCCGCGCAATCGCCGATCTGCGCATCCGTGACCAACCCGTCCCCGGTGGGGAAACGGGCGGTGTCAACCGATCCGCGGGTGCTCCCGCGACCGGCCCGTCGCCACCGCGGCGACCGGCAAGATAGTCGCCGTCGAGCAGGCGCGCGCCCCGGAGACATCAACGGCCCCCCCGCCGGCCGGCGACCGGCGACCGGTTCCGCTTGGCGGCCTGCAGCCTGAAGCTGCCGCCCGTGGTCTGCAGGACCGTCGCGTGGTGCACGACCCGGTCGATGACCGCGGCGGCCGCGGTCGGGTCGAGGAAGACCTCGGACCAGCGCGCGAACGGCAGATTCGTCGTCACCACCAGGCTCCGGCGCTCGTAACGCTCGCTGATGAACCCGAACAGCAGGTCGGCGCCGGTCTTGTCGAGCGGGACGTACCCCAGCTCGTCGACGTGGACCACGTCGTAGCGGGCAAGCTGGGCGAGCTTGCGGGCCAGCCGGCCCTGCTGCTGCGCCTCGACGAGCATGGTGACCAGCTCGGCCGCGGTCACGAACCGCACCCGGTAGTCGTGCTGGCAGCAGGCCATCCCCAAGGCGATGGACAGATGCGTCTTCCCTGTGCCGACCCCGCCGACGAACACGACGTTGGCGGCCTCGGCGACGAAGCGGCAGTCGAAGACCTGCAGGACCGCGTCGCGGTCGAGGTCCGGCTGCGCCTCGAACGAGAAGGCGTCCAGCGTCTTCAGCATCGGGAAGCGGGCGTCCTGGATGCGGCGTTGGATGCGGCGCTCCCGGCGTGCGGTCACCTCCAGGTGCACCAACTGCGCCAGGTAGTCGGCCGGCGCCTGACGCTGGCGGACCGCCTGCTCGGCCAGGGGGCGCCACTGCGACGCGACCGTCGACAGGTACAGCGTCTTCAGGTCCGCGGCCAAGTGCGGAGGCTCGGTGATCGCGGTAGCCATCAGCAGGAGCCCTCCACCAGCGCGTCATAGGCCGACAGCCTCGGCGCGGGCACCGCGATCCGCGCCAGCTCCGGACGCACGCCCGAGACCGGCGGGCACACCGGCGGCGGGCCGGCCTCCTGCTGCCGGAGGATGAGCCGCACCGTCTCCAGGCGCGGGGAATGGCGCTCGAGGGCCGCCGTCACCGCGCGCTCGACGGCCGGGGCCGGATGGGTCTCCATGAGCCGCAGCATCCGGACCCATTCCTGATCGGGCTTGCGCGTGTGCTTGGCGAGCTCGGCCCGCGCCCGATGCCACACCGGGGCCAGCCGCCAGTCGAGGAGCGCCGTCGCCTCGGCCACCGCCCGGTGCTTGCGCTCGAGCAACGGCAGCACGTGAAGCGCATCGAGGACCTTCGCGCCCCGGACGAACGCCCGGCGATGCTCGGCGACCACCTCGGCGTCGACCGCGATGGCTACCCGGTCGTGATACAGCTTCACCCACACCGGCCGGTAGGCGTGGCGGATCGGCACCGAGTACGTCACCCGGTCGACGCGGACGTGCCCGAACTTGTCGGCCACCCGTGAGACGACGCGGCAGGTGGCGGGCGGGTGAGCGGGCATCGCCCGCAGGCGCCGGCGCTCCTCCGCCAACGCTTCCTCGACCGGGCGCCCGTCGTCGAGCTGGCGCGTCGGCAGGTCGGCCTCCAGCTCCGTGATGATCGCCGCGTTGAGGGCCGCCCAGCTCTCGACCGCCAGCCGCGGCCGGAACACCAGGTTCCGGACGTATTTCACACCGCACTCGACGGAACCCTTCTCCCAGCCTTTGGCGGGCGCGCAGAACTCTGCCCGGAACGGATATCCGCCCCGGAACGCCTTGAACGCCTCGGTCTGCACGCGGTCCCGACCGGCCAACACGTCCTTGACCGCCAGCGAGGTGTTATCGAGGATGACGCGCTCCACCACGCCCCCGTAGTAGCGGAACGCCGACTCGATGCCGTCGAGCAGCGACTCGAGCCGCTCGACCGGGTACGCCTTGGCGAAGTACGCGTTGGAGAACGGCAGCGTCGCCACCAGGTACTTCACCTTGCACGGCACGCCCGCGATGTCGACCCACGACTCGCCGAAGTCGACCTCCAGGGTGGTCCCGGGGCGCACGCTGCGGTGCACGAAGGCCTCCTGCCTCGTGGTGGCTGCCCGCAGTACCGCGACGTAGCGGCGCACCGTGCGCGCCGGGACGGGTCCGGCCAACGGCAACAGCAACCGGCGAATCCGCTTCGCCGTCAATCGCGGCTCCTCGCCCAGCCACTGCCTGATCCGCTCCCGCCACGGATCCAGGATGCTGGGCCGCGGCGGCGACACCCGCACCGGCGGCGTCGACCGGCCGATGGCCCGCCGCACCGTCTTGACGTCGAGCTTCAACCGCCGGGCGATCTCCTTCTTCGGCACACCCTCCACCAGATGCAGTTGGCGGACCTCGGCCCACTGGGTCATCCTGATCACCTCCGCGTCCTCCTGGCTCGGTCGACGAGACGACCGTGTCTCGCCCCGTCGATCATCGCCAGGGGCCGCTGTTTCCGAGTGCTCAGGGGGTCCCTTTTCAAGTGGCCATGGGGTCCCTTTTCATGTTGCCGCTACCATCTTGCCGGCGCTCGCCGACTCCCTGGCCGGACGCCTGGAGACCCTGCGGCTGCACCCGCTGGCGCAGAGCGAGCTCGGCCGCCGTCCGCCCGACTTCCTCGATGCCCTGTTCGGCGGCGGGTTCGCCTTCGAGCAGCGCGAGCGGCTGGGCAAGCGGTTGGCGGAACTGATCGTGGCAGGCGGCTATCCGGTGGCGTTGACGCGTCCCCCGGGCCGGCGGCGCGCCAACTGGTACCGGGACTACCTCAACGCCCTCATCCAGCGCGACGTGCGGGACATGGCGCGCATCGGAGCGCTGGAGGCGCTGCCGCGGCTGCTGGCGCTCGCGGCGGCCCGGACGGCGCAGTTGTTCAACGTGAGCGACTTGGCCGCCCCGTTCCAGCTCAGCCGGCCGACGATACGCGACTACGTGACGCTGCTCGAACGCGTGTTCCTGCTGGACCGGCTGCCGCCCTGGCACACGAACCGGCTGAGCCGGCTGGTGAAGACCCCCAAGCTGCACGTCGCCGACACCGGGCTGGCCGCGGCGCTGTTGGGTGCGGACACCGCCGCGCTGCTCGCCAACCGGCCCTTGCTCGGGCAACTGCTCGAGACGTTCGTGTTCCAGGAGCTGCGGCGGCAGGCGAGCTGGCACGAGGCGCCGACGGCGTTCTTCCACTTCCGCGACAAGGACGGCGTGGAAGTGGATCTGGTCCTCGAGCGCGGCGCCGGGACGATCGCCGGCGTCGAGGTGAAGGCGTCGGGGACGGTGACCGCGTCGGACTTCCGCGGCCTGCGCAAGCTCGCCGGCGCGGTCGGTGCCCGGTTCGCCAGCGGGGTCGTGCTCTACGACGGGGAGATCAGCGCCAGCTTCGGCGACCGTCTTCACGCCGTCCCGATCTCCCGCCTGTGGGCGAAGCTGTCCCGGGAGGAGGTCTTCGCCCGCCTCGCCGAACTGCCGCCGATCGAGCTCGATCCCCCCGCCGCCGAGGTCCTGCGCGACAAGCGGCGGCGGCGCTGACAAGGTCGCCGCTTTCCTCTATAATCCGACCCTTGGTGGTGGTGGGCTCTGGCGTACGGAAGTGGTGCGCCGGAACAGGAGTCCACGCGCCGACGGGCGTGGACCTGCGTCGAGACCGGGACGCGACCGGACGGGTCGACTTCGAACGACAGGAGTGGGCGATGGTGATCACGAAGCTGGCGCTGCCGAGACGGACGTTCCTGCGCGGCATGGGGGCCACCCTGGCGCTGCCGCTGCTCGACGCGATGGTGCCGGCCCTGTCGGCGCGGGCGCCGGGCACGCCGCGGTTCGCGGCGGTCTACGTGGGCAACGGCATGAACATGTGGGACTGGACCCCGCCCACCGAGGGCAAGGGGTTCGAGCTCTCCCCCATCCTGCAGCCGACGGAGCGGTTCCGCCGGCACACGCTGGTGCTGAGCGGGCTCGACAACTACCCGGCGACCGACCAGGGCGACACCGGCGGCCAGCATCCGCGCGCCGCCCCCGCGTTCATGAGCTCGGTGCATCCGAAGCAGACCGAGGGCGCGGACGTCGAGGCGGGCACGACGGTCGACCAGATGATCGCGGAGCTCATCTGCCGCGACTCGAAGCTGCCGTCGCTCGAAGTTTCGGTCGACCGCAACGACGTCGTCGGCGCCTGCGACCACGGCTACGCGTGCGCCTACATGAACTCGATGTCGTGGAAGACGCCGACCCAGCCCCTGCCGGCCGAGACGAACCCCCGGTTCGTGTTCGAGCGGCTCTTCGGCAGCGGCGACACCCCCGAGGAGCGGCAGCTTCGGGTCGAGGAGGATCGCAGCATCCTCGACGGGCTGACCCGCGAGATCGCGGCCCTGTCGGGGCGGCTCGGCGGCCACGACCGCACCAAGCTCGGCGAGTACCTCGACTCGATCCGCGACGTCGAGCAGCGCATCGCCCGGGCCGAGTCGACCAACAGCGACTTCGCGGTGCCCGAGCGCCCCGTCGGGGTGCCCGAGACGTTCCGCGAGTACGCCGAGCTGATGTTCGACCTGCAAGTGCTCGCGTTCCAGGCCGACATCACCCGCGTGACGTCCTTCATGATGGCCCGCGAGAACATCAACCGGTCGTACAACGAGATCGGGCTGCCCGAGGCGCATCACTCGATGTCGCACCACGGCAACAACCCCGAGAAGATGAAGGACTTCACGAAGCTGAACACCTACCACGTCGACACCCTGGCCTACTACCTCGACCGCCTGCAGTCCGTCCCCGACGGCGACGGGACGCTGCTCGACGGCACCGTGGTCCTCTTCGGCAGCGGCATGAGCGACGGCAACATCCACAACAACTACGACGTGCCGGTGGTGGTGGTCGGCGGGCCCGAGCGCGGGCTCGAGGGCGACCGGCACCTCGTCTATCCGAAGGGCACCCCGCTCGCCAACCTGTCGCTGAGCCTGATGGCCAAGTTCGGCGTGCGCGAGGAGGCGTTCGGCGACAGCACCGGGCAGCTTCCGCTGCTGTCCGGCGTGTAGGGAAGGCTACGCGGGCGCTTCACGGTCCATGAGCCCCGGCTGGCGCGGCACGGCCGCGTCCGCCGGGGTTTTCTCGTCTTTCGCGAACCCCGGAACCCCGGCTGGCGCGACCCGCCCGCTTCGGGCGGGCGCGCCCTCATCCCTGGACAAGTCCGCGAACCGCGACGGGCGCACCGCCGGGGCGGGCCCTCAAGCCTTCATTCGCGTGTTCCCGGGATCGAATACAGGGCTGGCGGCCACCGTCACCGAGTAGGGTTCGTTCATGTACAGGACCTGCAGCCGGGTGCCGGGCGCCGCGTGCTCGACCGGCAGGTAGGCGAGCAGGATGTACTGGCCGACCGACGGCCCCATGCCGGCCGAGGTGACGCGCGACTCGCGGCCGCGGGCGTCGACGATGCGGGCGCCGTCGGGGGTCAGGATCGGTTCGTTGCCGCCGGTGGGGAATCGGGCCGTCCCCGACGCGGCGATGTGGCTGTCCATGGTGAGCGTGCACAGCTTCGCCGCCGGTCCCTCGGCGCGCGCCCGCAGGTAGGCCGGCTTGCCGATGAAGTCCGCTTCCTTCACCCCGCCCCGCGCCAGGCCGGCCTCCACCGGCGAGTACTCCGAGCCGAGATCGGCGCCCATGAGCGCGTAGCCCTTCTCCAGCCGGCCCGTGGTGCCGTAGACCCCCAGGCCCACCGGCCGGGCGTCGAAGGCGCCGCCGGCCTCGAAAACCGCGTCCCAGAGACGCGTCCCCTGCGGCATCGGCGCATAGATCTCCCAGCCGTTCTCGCCCACGTACGAGATGCGCAGCATCGTCGTTGGCATGCCGCCGATGATTGCGTCCTGCAGCGTGCCGTAGGGGAACGCCGCCTGAGTGAGAGGCGTGTCGGTGATGGTGGAGAGCAGCGCGCCGGCGTCCGGACCCCATACGCCGAGCGTGCAGAGCGCCGGCGACCGGTTCTCGAGCTGCACCGAGCCGTCGGCCGGCAGATGCCGGCGGAACCAGACCTCGTCGCGCGCGCCGTCGAAGACGCCGGTCACGATGCGGAACCGATCGTCGGCGAGGCGCTGGATGGTGAGATCGGCGCGGACGCCGCCGTCCGGCGTGAGCAGCGGCGTGTAGATGCCGCGGCCGACCGGGCGATCGCAGCGGTTGACGGTCAGCCGCTCCAGGTAGGGCACGACGCCGGGCCCCGACACGTCGAAGATCTGGAACGCGCTCAGATCGACGACGCCCACCTTCTCGCGCAGGTGGAGATGCTCGGCGTCGATGATCGGCGACCACCAGCGGCGGTCCCACTCGTGGGGGCGGTCCGCGACCCCGTGGCGCTCTACCAGGTCGGCGTTCGACGCGTACCACTGGGGCCGTTCCCAGCCGCGCGCCTCGAAGAACTCGGCGCCGAGGGCGGCGGTCCGGTCGTGGAACGGCGCCCGGCTCAGGCCGCGCCCCGACGCCCACTGCTCGCGCGGGTGCACGATGCCGTACGTCTTGTTGAAGTGCTCGCGGCACCGCTGCCGGATGTGCCCGACGGTCCGCTCGTGCGGATAGAAGCGCGTGACGTCCGATGCGTGCGGGTCGCACAGGCGCGGGTAGCCGTGCGTGATCCACTCCGCGATCAGGCGCGCCGTGCCCGGGCCCTCCTTGATCCAGACCGCCGCCGCCGACCACAGCTTCTCGACCTCGGCGGTCTCGCCCAGCACCTGGTGGGTGTCGGGGGTCAGCGACAGCAGGCCGTTCACCGAATAGCGCATCTCGGACCCGGCCAGCAGCCCGCCCATGATCTCGCGGGCCTGCTCGAGCTGGGGCGCGAAGTCGCCGGCGGTGAACGGCAGCTCGGTGGGAGAGCGCTCCGCCTCAGCCAGCGACGGAATGTCGTCGGGATGGACCAGGATGGGGCGATGGGCGTACGAGCCGACCTCCATCGCGTCGTGGCTCTGCCGCTCGTACATGAACGCGTCCATGTCGCGCACGATGGGATAGGCGATCTCGTTGCCGGTCCGGTGCAAGAGGTCGATGGGACCCATGTCGGCCATCTGGTGCACGGCGGGCGTGAGGGGAATGGTGGCGCCGGCCATGGCCGCGAGGCGCGGGCTCCAGACGCCGCAGGCGATGACCACCTGCTCGACCGCGATCGTGCCGCGCGCGGTCGCCACGGCGCGGATGCGCGGGCGGCCGAAGGGCGGGCGGGTGACCTCGAGCCCGGTGACCTCGGTCTCGCCCAGCACCGTGAGGGCGCCCTTCGCCAGCGCCCGCTCGCGCATGATCGTGCCCGCCCTCACCGAGTCGACCACCGACACGCTCGGCGTGTAGAAGCCGCCCCGGATGACGTCGCCGTTGACGAAGGGCGCCCTGGCGACCACCTCGGCCGGCGACAGCAGCTCGGCCTCGATGCCCCAGACCCGCGCCGAGGTCATGCGCCGCCGCAGCTCCTCCATGCGGTCCTCGGTGCGCGCCACCTCGATGCCGCCGCAGGTGGTGTTGACGCCGAGCGCCGCGTACTGCCGCTGGCTCTCCAGGGTCAGCATCGCGATCTCGCGGTTGTGATCGGTCGGGAAGATGAAGTTCGACGCGTGGCCGGTCGAGCCGCCGGGGTCGGGAAGCGGCCCCTTGTCGATGAGCACGAGGTCGCGCCAGCCGAGGTCGGCGAGGTGCGCGACCAGGCAGTTGCCGACGATGCCCGCGCCGATCACCGCGATGCTCGCCCGCGCCGGCGGGGTCGCCGGAGGCCCCCCGGCGGCGGTGGTGTCGGATCCGCTCATCATCGTCCTCCGTTCCGGGCGCGTGGCACCGGTGGCTCCCGTCTCCGGTCGCACGCCTGACCCCGGCGACTCGCCGATTGCTCGACCGTGGTTCGCCAGCCGGCCCGATCGTGACCGTGCCGCCGGGATTCGGCCGTCGCGCCGCCGAACCACTCCGGCGTATCCCGCGAGAACCCAGTGAATCCAGGGGTTCTTTCCCGCACAAACACCCATACACGAGGGTCTCGGTCCCCCTCGCCTACCAGGTGCCGCGGAAGAAGGCGGGCGACTACATCGGCCGGGCCGCCCTCGAGCGCATGCGGGCCGAGATCGAGGCGGGGCGGCCGCCGTTCAGGATGACGATGGTGGGCATGACGCTGGGCGGCAAGCCCATCGACGACTATGCTCCGGACTTCTGGCTGGTCTCGGACGCCGGCGGCGGCGATCCTGTCGGGTACTTGACCTCGCCCTGGTACTCGCCCGAGCTGGGGTGCAACATCGCCCTCGGCTACGTGCCGGTCGGCCGGTCGGCGGTCGGCACCGAGCTCCGGGTGTGGCTGCCCGACGAATACGCCAGCAGACCGGGGCAGCCCGAGCAGGCCCGGGTGTGCGAGGTCCCGTTTCGGCCCTCGGTCAACCCGAGCGCGCGCGAGCTCGCCCACGCCCGCGGCGAGGACGCGGCAGAATAGCCCGCCAATCGCCGCCTGCGGCTCCACCTGGCATCAGACCCTGCCGGGAACCTGCACCTCCCGCGGGGAGCGGCACCGTTCCACGGCACGCCTCCTGGCGCCCCGCCACGCGGTGAACTCGCGGGCGGGTCGTCTCCCCGGAACATCGTCTAGCACGATGGCGCCCGCGCCCGGCTCACGGGCTCCCGACGTCAGCCCATCCAGAAGCCCTTCCGGTGGGAGACGCCGAGCACCTTGTGGCAGCCGGCGCAGAAGTACACGTAGCGCTTGCCGAGGAACCCCGACAGGGACCGGTACTGGATGGCGCGCAGCGGCTCGTTGCAGTGCGGACAGACCGGGGTGACGTCGTTGCGTTCTTCGCTCTGGATCATCGGGCTCCCTTCGCTTTCCGGATCTACGCGGCGGCCCGGCCGGGTATTCGACCACCCGCCGCGGCGGCCGAGCCGCGTGGGCGTTTCGCTCGCGCCCCACGGCTCGACGGGTTGGCGCCCGCCGGGTTATCGCGCCCGACCCACGATCGAGGAAGACCGGCAGCGCCGGAGGCGCGCTTGCACGAGGAGGCAACCGGGTCCATCATGGGGACGGACGGCTGCAGGCCGGCTGCACCAAGCACGAAGAGGAGGTTCAGATGAGCCGACGTTGTCTCGTTGCCGTACTTGTCGTGACGGCGGGGCTCGCGCTTGCTCCGGGTCCGGCGGCGGCGCAGTCGGAGGAGGGGGCGGCATCCCTCCGGACCGGGTGGGGCGAGCCCTCCCTGCAGGGCATCTGGGACTTCCGCTCCATCACGCCGCTGCAGCGGCCCGAGCAGCACGCGGACCGCGAGTTCCTGACCGCGGAGGAGGCGGCGGGCCTCGAGCAGGCGACGGTCGACCGCGAGCTCGAGCTGCTGCTTCGGCCCCCGCGGCGGACCCGGGCCGGGACCAGCGTCGATCGCGGCGAGGACGGCGCGCTCGGCGCCTACAACGACTACTGGCTGGACCGGGGGACGACCACCCAGACCACGCGGCGCACCTCGCTCATCGTGGACCCCCCGAACGGGCGCATGCCGCCCCTGACGGCCGAGGCCGAGCGGCGGCGGGCCGAACGCGCCGCGTACCGGCGCGAGCACCCCGCCGACTCGTGGGAGGACCGCGGGCTGAACGACCGGTGCATGTTCACCACCGGCCTGCCCATGGTCCCGAGCGCCTACAACAACAACGTGCACATCTTCCAGACCGCCGACCACGTGGCGATGGTCATCGAGATGACGCACACCCTGCGCGTCGTGCCCCTCGACGGCCGCCCGCGGCCCGACCAGCCCATCCGGCAGTTCTCGGGACAGTCGCGCGGCCACTGGGAGGGCGACACCCTCGTCGTCGAGACGATGCACTTCAACCGCCTGACCAGCCTGCGGGGCTCGACCCCCGACGCGCGGCTCGTCGAGCGCTTCACGCGGGTCGCCCCCGACCTCATCGAGTACGAGTTCACCATCGAGGACCCGGCGACGTGGACCCGCCCGTGGACGGCGCGGGTCGAGCTGAAGAGGACCGACGAGCCCCTCTACGAGTACGCCTGCCACGAGGGCAACTACTCGATGGAGGGCATCCTGGCCGGCGCCCGGGCCGAGGAGCGGGCGGCGGCGGAATCGCGGTAGACCGCGGCGGCGACTCTGCCTCGGCCCTCGCGAAACCGCGCGCGAGGGCCGGGAGCGCGCGGCGGCGGAACCGCGGACCGTAGGGAAGAGTCTCGGGCCGTCGCCAACGCTGAAGTCGAAGGCAACGATTGGCGGGCTGGCGGCGAGAGTCGCGCCCGAGACAAGGAGAAGCGATGAGAAGCCCGGCCCGCTGGATGATCACGATGTCGGCCCCCGGCATGAAGCCGGGTCGCCACGTCGCCCTCGCCGTGGTGCTCGCCGCCCTGTGCGCGCCGTCGGCCCAGGCCCAGCCGACGGCGGTGGCGCCGGCGCCGCTGCACTACGCCGAGGTGGTCGAGGAGGCGCGTGCGCTGGTGCGGGCGGACATCGCCGAGCGCGGCTATCCCGGCATCGCGGTCGCGGTGTCGGTCGACGGCGAGACGGTGTGGTCGGAGGGCTTCGGCTACGCCGACCTCGAGCACCGGGTCCCGATGTCGCCGTCGGTGAAGTTCCGCGTCGGCAGCATCTCGAAGTCGATGACGGCGGCGGCGGTGGCGTCACTGGTCGAGAAGGGCCGACTCGACCTCGACGCGCCGGTCCAGCGGTACGTCCCCTCGTTCCCCGAGAAGGCGCACCCCGTCACGACACGGCAGCTCGGCGGCCACCTGGGCGGGATCCGCCACTACCGGGGGAACGAGAACTTCATCCGCGACCCCTACGCGACGGTGCTCGACGGGCTGTCCATCTTTGCCGACGACCCGCTGCTGCACGAGCCGGGCACCGCGTTCTCGTACACGAGCCACGGCTTCAACCTGCTCAGCGCGGCGGTCGAGGGAGCGGCCGGGCAGCCGTTCCTCGATTACATGCTCGACGCCGTCTTCCGTCCCCTCGGGATGCGCGACACCGTCGCCGACTTCGTGACCCCGATCATCCGCGGACGGACGCGCTACTACGTGCGGGACGAGGAAGGGCGCGTGGTGAACGCCCCGTTCGTGAACAACAGCTACAAGTGGGCGGGCGGCGGCTTCCTGTCGACCACCGGGGACGTGCTGCGCTTCGCCAACGCCCATCTCGACGACGGGTTCCTGACGAAGTCCTCCCGCGAGCTGCTCTTCACCGAGCAGAAGACCCGCGACGGCGAGGGCGTGGGCTACGGCTTCGGCTGGTTCATCCGGACCCGCGACGACGGCCTGCGCCTGCTGTCCCACTCCGGCGGATCGGTCGGCGGCACGTCGCTGATGGTCATGGAGCCCGACACGCGGGTCGTCGTGGTGGGACTCATCAACCTGACCGGCGCGAACAACAGCGTCGTGCGCGAGGTGCTCGACCTGTTCATCGAGGCGGCGGCCGCCGCGACGGAGCATTGAGCCGCCGCCGGACGGCCGCCGGTCCGTCACCTCAGGACGATGGGAGCCCGAAGTTGACGGTCACCGTCGGCAGGACGGAAACGGGCACGCGGTTTACCAGCGTGGGCTCGTACCGCCACCGCTCGACCGCGGCGACCGCCGCCTCGTCCAGTAGCGGCCACCGAACGCAATACCTCGACGTCGCTCACCTCGCCCGTCGGGCCGAGGGGTGACATCCAGGATGACGACACCCTGAACTCGGGCGGCCCGGGCCTCGGGGGGATTGACCGGATCGACACCGCGGACCGTGGTAGATTGGCACGTCAGACGCATGGTGACGGAGTGAAGCGATGAGCATCTCGTTGTCGAGAGCCCTGGTCCGGGGCGTCGCGCTGTCGGCGTTCGTGGCGGCAGGTCCGATCCAGGCGGCCGCGAACGAAGGCGGAACGGCGCCCGAGCACCCCACGTTCACGCGGGACGTGCTGCCCATTCTTCAGGAGTCCTGCCAGACGTGCCACCGGCCGGACATGTTCACGCCGATGTCGCTGCTGACCTACGAGGAGGTCCGGCCGTGGGCGCGGGCGATCAGGCAGCGGGTCGAGGAGCGGGTCATGCCGCCGTGGTTCGCCGACCGGACGGTGGGCCGGTACCGCGACGACCCGTCGCTGAGCGAGGCGCAGATCGCCACCATCGCCCGCTGGGTCGACCAGGGCGCCCCTCGCGGGAACCCCGCCGACGCGCCGCCGCCGGTCGAGTGGCCGGCCGTCGACACGTGGTACCACGGCGAGGAGCCGGACCTGGTGGTCACCAGCCCGCCGGTCCTGGTGCCCCCCAACTCGACCGAGACGTATCCGGAGCCGGAGATGTCGACCGGGCTCACCGAGGACCGCTACATCAAGTGGATCCAGGTCATGCCGGGCGAGTCGCGCGTCGTCCACCACGTGCTCGTCTACGCGGTGCGGGGCGGAGAGGACGGGACGGCCGACGACGGCGCGCCGAGCGGGGTGCGCGAGCTGCTGGCCAACCGCGCGCGCGGCGACTTCGTCGGCGACCACTTCGAGGACGGCTACGCGCGGCTGCTTCGCAAGGACGACCGCATCCGCCTGCAGCTCCACTACCTGCCCGACGACGAGCGGAGCTTCACCGACCAGACCAGCGTGGGCATCAAGCTCTACCCCGCGGGCTACGAGCCGGAGTACGTGGTGAGGACGAGGGCGGTCTCCAACGCGGCCGACCTCATCATTCCGCCGGGCGCGCGGAACGTGCGCAGCGACGCCTACTTCACGCTGCCCGAGGCGACCCGCATCATCAGCTTCCAGCCCCACATGCACTACCGGGGCAGGGCGATGACCCTGGAGGCGATACGGCCCGGCAGCGCGACCCCCGAGCTGCTGAGCGACGTCGACCGGTTCGCCTGGGACTGGCAGCCGACCTACGTGTACGAGACGCCGCTCACCCTGCCAGCGGGAACCGTCATGCACGTCACCGCGTACCACGACAACTCGGCCGCCAACCGGGTCAACCCCGATCCGGACGCGGCGGTGGGCTGGGGCCAGCGGACCATCGACGAGATGAACATCGGCTGGCTCGACTACTTCCACATCTCGGAGGAGGAGTACGCCGAGCTGCAGGCGGAGGAGTAGCCGCATGCGCCGGGCCGCCGTCGTTCTCGCGCTGGCGGGCGCGGTCGCCGCCTCCGCCGCCCGGGCCCAGCCCCGGCACCCCGTCTACCTGATCTACGACGGCTTCATCGTGAACGCCGACGGCTCGCGGACGCTGGCGTTCGGCTACCACAACGTGAACCACGTCGACGTGACCGTCGCCGGCGACGACAACGCGTTCCTCGCCGGCGCCGCCGACCGCGGTCAGCCCACCGTGTTCCGGCCGGGGCGGCACCGGTTCGCCTGCGTCATGGTCGTGCCGGACGGTCTCGACGCCCGGTTGCAGTGGCGGGTGCGCTTCGCCGGTCACACCTCCACGACGACCCCTCGCATGCTGGACCCTCTCTACGCACTGGAAGAGGCGAGCGCGCGGCGGGCGGTCGAGGGCATCGTGGTCGACGGGTCGCCCCCGGGAACCTGCCTGGAGCGGGTGGCTTCGGGCGAACGGCCATAGGCGAACGGCCGCACGGAAGCCGACCACGACCGGGCCAACGCCGAGAGGGTAAGCGCAATCCGGCCTCCGAACGTCTACCATGCAGCAGGTTTGCCGCCGCGGACTCACGAACGGCTACACTCCTCGCGCCAGCAGCCTCGGCGGCGGCGACCAGCGCGTCGCGTTCGACGCCCGACCCGACGCCGGCCTCCGCTACTGTCGCGAGGACTCGGGGTTCCGTGCCTTCGCGCCGCCGCCGCCGAGGCGAGAGGGCGGTGAACGCGCAGACGCCGCGGATGTCATAATCCACCTTCGTTCGGTGAGCTGGTCGAGGAAGCAGTACGTCCACACTGGAGGAGCTTCGATGCGGAACCCCCGATTCATGATTGCCCGCTCGACGTCGACGGATCGACGCCGGTCGACATGATCGAGGGAAGCCCGAGCTCGCTGGACGTGCGTCCGGGCGGCGAGACGGCGATCCTGGCCGGGTGGCCGGCGCGCCTCGCGTGCGCCCTTGTGTCGTGCGCCCTGGTCCTGGCGGGAACGGCGGCGGCGGCCCAGCAGCAGGCCCTCGCCCCGCAGACCGGCGCCATCGACGGCCCCCCCGCGCCGGTGCCGCCGGCCACCATCAACCGCGACGCGGCCGGCGGGGCGACGGTGCGCGCCGTCCGCCTCGATCAGCCGCTGCTGCTCGACGGCGTGCTCGACGAGCTCGCCTACGAGACGACCGAGCCGTTCGGCGACTTCATCCAGCAGGCCCCCGACGAGGGGGCGCCGGCCACGGAGGGGACCGACAACTGGATCTTCTTCGACGACGAGTCGATCTACGTGGGGGCCCGCGTGTACGAGTCGGTGCCGGAGTCGGCGTGGGTCGCCAACGAGATGCAGCGCGACTCGTTCCAGCTCATCAACAACGACGGCTACATCGTCGTCTTCGACACGTTCTACGACCGCCGGAACGGCTTCTCGTTCCGGGTCAACCCCATCGGGGGGTTCAGCGACCAGCAGATCACCGACGAAGGGAACCCGAACCCCGACTGGAACCCCGTCTGGGACGTGCGCACCGGCCGCTTCGACGGCGGCTGGACGGTCGAGATGGAGATTCCCTTCCAGTCGCTACGCTTCCGGCCGGGGGCCGAGCAGGTGTGGGGCATCCAGCTCGGCCGCGACATCCGGTCGAACTACGAGGAGGCCTACCTCACGGCGGTGCCCATCTCGGCCGGGCCGGGGCAGTTCCGCCTGTCGGTGGCCGGCACCCTCGTCGGCCTGGAGGTGCCCGCGGACAGCCGCACGTTCGAGGTCAAGCCCTACGCCATCGGCTCGCTCAACACCGATCGGACCGTCGCGCCGCCCATCTCGAACGCCGGTGACGGGAACGGCGGCGTCGACCTCAAGTACGGGCTGACCGAGAACCTGACCGCCGACTTCACCCTGAACACCGACTTCGCGCAGGTCGAGGTGGACGAGCAGCAGATCAACCTGACCCGGTTCAGCCTGTTCTTTCCCGAGAAGCGCGAGTTCTTCCTGGAGAGCCAGGGCATCTTCGACTTCGCGCGGGTGGGCGGCTTCGGCGGGTTCGGCGGGTCGGCGCGGGGGAGCCTCAACGCGGCGCCGGGGGTGTTCCCGCCCGGCGACGCGCCGACCCTCTTCTTCAGCCGGCGCATCGGCCTCGACGCGACGGGGCGGACGGTGCCCATCCTCGGCGGCGGACGGCTGACCGGCAAGGTGGGCGACTTCAGCGTCGGGGCCATCAACATCCAGACCGACGACGTGTCCACCGGCGCCGCGTCGCCCGCCGGCGCCGCCGGCACGAACTTCAGCGTGCTTCGCATCAAGCGCGACATCCTGCGCCGCAGCCGCGTCGGCGCGATGTTCACCAACCGGTCGATCTCGTTGAACGGCGACGGGGCGAACCAGGCCTACGGCCTCGACGGCTCCTTCTCGTTCTACGACAACGTCAACCTCTACGGCTACTACGCCCAGACGAGGACGCCGGGCCTCGAGGGAGACGACGAGAGCTACCAGGCCGCGTTCTCGTACGAGGGCGACCTCTACGGCCTCCTCGTCGACCACCTGCAGGTCGGCGGGAACTTCAACCCCGAGATCGGCTTCATGCGCCGCCACGACTTCCGGCGCAGCTACGTCCACGCGCAGTTCAGCCCGCGGCCCGAAGGCATCGAGGCGGTGCGGCAGTTCACGTGGGCCGGCAGCCTCGACTACATCACGAACGGGGCCGGGCAAATCGAGACCCGCATCCTGTCGGGTCGGTTCCAGACCTCGTTCGAGAACAGCGACAGCCTGAGCGCGGACATCCAGCAGGACTACGAGCTGCTGACCGACCCCTTCGAGCTCGCCGGCGCCATGACCCTGCCCGTCGGCGGCTACGAGTTCACCGACTTCCAGGTGTCGTACCGCATGGGGCCGCAGCGCCGGGTGGCGGGCAACCTGTGGGTCCAGCACGGCGAGTTCTTCGACGGCGACATCACCGCCGTCGGCTACTCGCGCGGCCGCATCGAGGTGACGCGGCAGTTCGCGGTCGAGCCGAGCGTCTCGCTGAACCGCATCACCCTGCCGCAGGGCGCGTTCACGGCCCGGGTGACGACGACGCGGCTCACCTACACCTTCACGCCGCGCATGTTCGCGAGCGCGCTGCTGCAGCACAACTCGGTCGACAACGTGCTGAGCACCAACGTGCGCCTGCGCTGGGAGTACCAGCCGGGCAGCGAGCTGTTCGTCGTGTACAACGACCAGCGCGACACCTGGCTCGACCGCGGCTTCCCCATGCTCGAGAACCGCGCCTTCGTGGTGAAGGTCACCCGGCAGTTCCGCTTCTGAGCCGACACCGTCCGGATGCACTCCGCGCCGAAGGCGTCTCCGCTGTCGGGCGGGGGAGCCGCGGCGACAGACCCCGTTGCGCGAGGTCCACGTGAACGTTCGCCTGACGACGCTTCTCCACGACATCCTGACCAGCCGGGTCTACGACGTCGCCCGCGAGACCCCCCTCGATTCCGCGGCGGCGCTGTCGAGCCGCCTCGGCAACGCGGTGCTGCTCAAGCGCGAGGACCTGCAGCCGGTGTTCAGCTTCAAGCTGCGGGGCGCGTACAACAAGATCGCCCATCTCGACGAGGCCGAGCGCGCGCGCGGCATCATCACCGCCAGCGCCGGCAATCACTCGCAGGGCGTCGCCTACTCGGCGCGGAAGCTGGGGCTGCGCGCCACCATCGTCATGCCCGAGACGACCCCCCGCATCAAGGTCGACGCGGTGCGCGCGCTCGGCGCCGGGGTGGTGCTGCGCGGCGACAGCTACCCCGAGGCGCAGGCGCACTGCGACGGACTGGCGGCGGAGACCGGCACGACCTTCATCCATCCCTTCGACGACCCCCTCGTGATCGCGGGCCAGGGGACGATAGGGGCCGAGATTCTGCGCCACACGCGCCGGCCCGCCGCCGTCTTCGTGCCCGTCGGGGGCGGGGGGCTCATTGCGGGAATCGCCGGCTACGTCAAGTCGCTGCAGCCGGGCGTGCGGGTCGTCGGCGTCGAGCCGTTCGAGGCCGACGCCATGCACCGGGCCCTCGGCGAGGGCCGCCGCGTGGAGCTCGACCACGTGGGCATCTTCGCCGACGGCGTCGCGGTGCGGCGGGTCGGCGCCCTGCCGTTCGCCATCGCGAAGGACACGGTGGACGAAATCGTGCGGGTCAGCAACGACGAGACATGCGCGGCGATCAAGGACATCTTCGACGACACGCGCACCGTGATGGAGCCGGCCGGCGCGCTCGCGGTGGCGGGGCTCAAGCGGTGGGTGGCCCGCGAGGGCGCGCGCGACCGGACGCTGGTGGCCGTCGCCAGCGGCGCCAACATCAACTTCGACCGCCTGCGTTTCGTGGCCGAGCGCGCCGAGGTCGGCGAGGCGCGCGAGGCGCTGCTGGCGGTGACGATTCCCGAGCGGCGCGGCGCGTTCCGCGAGTTCTGCGCCACCATCGGCCGGCGCGTCGTCACCGAGTTCAACTACCGCCTCAGCGACCGGCAGATCGCGCACATCTTCGTGGGGCTGGCCGTCCAGTCGCGCCGCGACGCCAGCGAGGTCGCCCGCCTGCTCTCGGGCCGGGGCTATGAGGTCGAGGACCTCACCGACAACGAGATGGCGAAGCTCCACGTCCGCCACATGGTGGGGGGCCGCGCCTCGGCGGTGCACGACGAACGGCTGTGCCGGTTCGAGTTCCCGGAGCGGCCGGGCGCCCTCATCGACTTTCTCGACAAGCTGGCCAACCGGTGGAACATCAGCCTGTTCCACTACCGCAACCACGGCGCCGACTTCGGTCGGGTGCTGGCCGGGCTCGAGGTGCCCGATGCGGAGGCGCCCGACTTCCGGGCGTTTCTCGAAGCGCTCGGCTATGCCTATACCGTCGAGGCCGACAACCCCGCGTACACGTTCTTCCTGCAGCACTGAGCGGACGCGAGACGTCATGGAGGGCCGCGTTGCCCGATGTTGCACGACCAAGCGTTCTGCCGTCATGTCGGCGCGGTCGACCGAGGCGTGGGCGATGCGCGCGGCCGGTTCGATCCGGTCCCCCTCCGCGGCTCGGTTCGACGTCGTGACCTCGCAGGTTTGGAGATCGACGCGGGCATGGCACAAGATGAACCGCATCCGCGGAGCTCAGGAGCAGATGATGACAACGCTGTCGGGCCCGAGACATGACATCGGTCGAATTGTCGCTTCGAACCTGGCGCTCGGCTGCGCGTGGATGATGGGCGCGGTCGCCGCATCCGCGCAGGGCGCCTTTCAGGTCGAGGAAGCCACCATCGGCGACCTTCATCGCGCGATCCGCGGGGGCGAGACGACCTGCGTGCAGGTGGTCGAGGCCTACGTCGAGCGGGCGAGGGCCTACAACGGCATCTGCACGCAGCTCGTCACCGCGGACGGCGGACCGGTCGCGCCGGGCCCGGGCGCCGTGCGGGCCGGCGTCCCCGTCGAGTTCCCCGCCAGCACCGTGCCGGTGCGCGAGATTCTGCCCGACTACGACGACTACCGGGGGCGGCCGATCGAGTTCGGGCGCATGGAGGCGACGCGGTCCGACCCGGGCGTCCAGCAGCAGTACGGCATGGTCGTGGGCATGGCGGACGCGGGCCAGCTCAACGCGCTGAACACGCTCAACCTGCGCGGCGAGCGCTCGGTGACCTGCCAGGCCGGGTGCGACGCGCACCCGTCCGACGGTGCGCTGCCCGCGCACTGCCCCGCCGCGTGCGAGGCGTTCCGGCGACAGCCCGACGCGCTCGAGCGGGCGGCCGAGCTCGACGCGCGGTACGGCACGGACCCCGACCTCGAACGGCTGCCGATGTACTGCGCCGCGATCTCGTTCAAGGACGTCTTCGACACCACGGACATGCGTTCGACGAGCGGGGCCGACACCGCCTACGCGATGGACGCCGCGCCGCGGGACGCGACGGTCGTCGCCGAGCTGCGCGCCAAGGGCGCCATCGTCTACGCCAAGGCCAACCTCTCGGAGTACAACGCCGGCGGCGGCGACCCGGGGGGCGCCGTCGCCCGGTCGCGGACGTTCGGCGCGGGCGTCGCGCGCAGCAGTTGGGCCGGTCCGTCGTGCAACGTCTACGACACGGCGCGCGAGCCCGGCGGCTCGAGCTCGGGATCGGCGGTGTCGGTCGGCGCGAACCTCGCCACCTGCTCGATCTGCGAGGAGACCGGCGGCTCGTGCCGGCAGCCGGCGTGGCGCAACGGCGTCGTCGGCCTCGTGACGACCAAGGGGCTCGTGCCCTACGGCGGGTCGACGGGCGTCGAGCCCTACCTCGACCGGGGGGGCATCAACTGCCGCACCGTCGAGGACGCGGCCCGGGTGCTCGACGCGCTCGCGAACCCCGACCGCGGCTTCCACGATCCGCGCGACATCTACGCCACGCTGCCGCGCGCGCTGGTCCCCGAGGCGCCCTACGCGAGCTTCGTCGTCGACGCCGAGGCCGCCCGCGCCCGGCCGCTCGCCGGGGTGCGCATCGGCGTGGTCCGCGAGTACATGGTGAAGCACACCGCCAACGACGCCGCGGCGAGCGATCTCGTCAACGGGGAGATCCTGCGCGTGCTGCGCGACGAGCTCGGCGCGGAGATCGTGGAGTCGTCCGACCCGGCGTATCCGGACGACCCGTCGATCCCGAACATGGCGTACGACTTCCACCGGGCGATAGCCGAGATCCTGCCCGTCCACATGCCGGAGTACATCCAGGCCAGGGACGCCGGGGGCGGCTACCGGTTCGCGGTGCCGGGTCACGACGTGACCAGCCGCGACTATCTCGTGAGGGCGGCCGAGGGCGCCGCGCCGCTGTCGCCCGACCTGAACCTGCGCAGCATCAACCGCTCGCCGCGCACCCTGAGC
Source organism: Vicinamibacterales bacterium (assembly GCA_965261285.1). Lineage (GTDB taxonomy): Bacteria > Acidobacteriota > Vicinamibacteria > Vicinamibacterales > UBA8438 > JAJEEA01. Next base: position 4,218,243 of record OZ253457.1, read on the forward strand.
CTCAGCTTCCACCTCGCCCAGTACCTGATGCGCCGCGGGGACGCCACGGTGACCGACTGGGCGAGCCTGAACGCGAACTCGAAGTACTACAGCGAGCGGCGCGCGGTGGCGATGCGCAACTGGGAGAACGCCCGCGACATCCGCTCGGCCGGCATCACCCGGCGCGTGAGGATGCGCGAGGTCATGCGGCTCGTCCTGCTCAACGTGCTGCACCGGAACGACCTCGACGTCCTCGTCAACCCCACGATCACGGTGCCCCCGGTGCGAATCGGCTACGCCGGAGAACCGTCGGTCAACGACCGTCCGACCGGCCGGTTTCCCACGAGCGCCAACCTCGGCGTTCCCGAGATCACGGTGCCGGCCGGCTTCAACCGGATCGTCTACGACCCCGAGTACGTGCTGAACGACGACCGGAACGGCTACGACAACGTCACCGGCAGCCGGCGGACGGAGCTCGACGCCGCGCTCCCCGTCGGCATCTCGTTCTGGGCCGGGCCCGGCGACGAGCCCATCGTCCTGCGCGTCGCGTCGGCCTACGAGGCGGCCACGAAGCACCGCCGGCCGCCGCCGGACTTCGGACCTGTGGACCGATGACGCCGACGTGCGAGAAGGCGCGTGCCCGGACGAGTCGATGGCCGAGGGGACCCGACCGGCGTCGACTCGCGGCTGCTGATAGAATCGCCGGTCTCCGCGACGGACCCGCTACGGAACCGGAGAGTCCGATGCCCATGAAGCCGCTCATCGCCGTGCTCGCCCTCGCGTTCGCTGCAACCGCCGGCGCGCAGCCGGCCGGGTTCGACCGCCTGCCGCCCGACGTCCTCGACGCGGTGGCGCCGTCGGCGCGCGTCGCTGGAGAGCCCGGCTCCATGAAGGTCGGCCGCACGTCGTGCCGCACGGCGCCGATGGACGAGATCCGGCGGCGCATCGTCGACCTCGCGGTGCAGGAGTGGGCGTTCTTCGGCTTCATCGTCGTGGACCAGACGCTCGAGGAGCCCGGCGCGAGCCAGTCGCGCCGGCGCCGCTGGCGGCGGCCGGACCGGGCCGAGTCGGCCCGCGTGGCCGCCTCCATCGCCGGCTACTGGACGGTCACGCCGCAGGGCGGCTGGATTCTCGGCGCCCAGAACGACCGCTGGCGCGGGCCGCGCGGCGTCGGCTCGCGCTGGCGCTACCCGTGGTCGGCCGCCTTCGTTTCGTGGGTGATGTGCGAGGCCGGCCTCGGCGAGCCGGCCCTATTCCAGCGGGCGGTGGCGCACCACGTCTACATCGACCAGGCCATCCGTGCGCGCGGCGCCGACGCGCCGGCCGCGGCGTTCGCGGCGTACGACGTCGGCGAGGCGCCGGTCGAGCCGGGCGACCTGCTGTGCAGCGCGCGCCGGCCCGCCTACCGGTCGATCGCCGAGCGGCGGCGCCAACTGGGCGTGGGCGCCCGGACCCACTGCGACATCGTCGTGAAGCTGGAGCCCTCCCACCGCCGCATTCTCGCCATCGGCGGCAACGTGCGCGGCGCCGTCAGCCTGAAGCTGCTGCCGGCGGCGACCGACGGCCCCGACGACAGCCTCCGGCCGCTTCCGGCCAGGCGGCGCATCTTCGCGCACCTCAAGCTGCGCACCGCGCCCGTCGGGGCCGACGCGCTCGACCGGACGCCCACGATGCGCGCGGTCCGGTGCGCCGACGACTTTCGGGTGCCGCCGCAGGCAGCCGCCGCAGGCCTCGTCCATCCCGGCGCCTTCTGCTGAATCCAGCCGCAACGTTCATCGGCCGCTCGTCCGCACCAAGAGATGAACGAAGCCGGTCGACCGCACGTCCAATCGGGCACGGAGCAGGAACGAAACGGGGGGCGCGGGGTCCAAACGTCCCGGGGGAAGAGATGCGCTACTTCACCGCAACGCTGACGCTGCTGGTCTCGCTGGGCGCGACCACGACCCGGGCCCAGATCGACGCCCGGATGCTGCGCCATCCCGACGTCTCCGAGACGCAGATCGCCTTCGTCTACGCGGGCGACATCTGGGTGGTCGCCAAGGAGGGCGGCTCGGCCCGCAAGCTCAGCTCGCCGCCCGGGGAGGAGTCCTTCCCGCGGTTCTCGCCCGACGGCACGCGGATCGCCTTCAGCGGCAACTACAACGGCAACACCGATGTCTACGTCGTCCCGACCCTGGGCGGCGCGCCGTTCCGCATCACGCACCATCCCGGCGGAGACCGGGTCCTCGACTGGACGCCGGACGGCCGCGGCATCCTCCTCGCCTCCAACCGGCGGAGCGGCCTGCCCGCCTTCCGGCAGATCTACCGGGTCGCGGTCGAGGGCGGTCAGCCCGAGCGGCTCGCCGTGCCGTACGGGGAGTTCGGCACGCTGTCGCCCGACGGACGGCGCATCGCCTACACCCCCGAGACCCGCGGGTTCCGCACGTGGAAGCGCTACCGGGGTGGGCCGCGCCCGAGATCTGGCTCCTCGATCTCGAGACGCTCGACGCCGAGAACGTCAGCGACAGCCCGGCCAACGACGCCCAGCCGATGTGGCACGACGACACGCTGTATTTCCTCTCCGATCGCGGGCCGGCCCAGCGCTACAACATCTGGGCCCACGACCTGGCGACCGGCGCGAAGCGGCAGGTGACCACCTTCACCGATTTCGACATCACCTTCCCCGCCATCGGGCCGTCGGACCTGGTCTTCCAGGCCGGGGGCCGGCTCTTTCGCATGGACCTGGCCACCGAGCGGGTCTCGGGGGTGGCGGTCGACGTGGTGACCGATCTGGCCGCCCTCGTCCCGCGCACCGCGGACGTGGCGAACCGCATCACGTCGGCGGGCATCTCGCCGACCGGGCAGCGCGCGGTGTTCGAGGCGCGGGGCGAGATCTTCACGGTTCCCGCCCGGCATGGCGCCGTTCGGAACCTGACGCACTCCTCGGGCGCGGCGGATCGATTCCCCGCCTGGTCGCCGGACGGCCGCTGGATCGCCTCGTGGAGCGACAGCGGCGGCGAGTACGAGCTGACGCTGCATCGGGCCGACGGCACCGGCGAGCCGGAGGTCGTGACCGCGCTCGGACCGGGGTTCCGCTACCGGCCGTTCTGGGCTCCCGACAGCACGAAGCTCGCCTTCATCGACCACACGCAGCGCATCCACGTCTTCGACCGCGAGACGGAGACGCTGACCGAGGTCGACCGCGGGCTGCACATGCTGCATGGCGCGCTGGCCGGCTTCGAGCTGAGCTGGTCGCACGACAGCCGCTGGATCGCCTGGTCCCGCGGGCTCGAGACCACTAACAGCGCCATCTTCCTCTTCGATACCGAGGCCGGCGAGCGGTTCCAGGTGACCTCCGGCTACTACAACGACTTCCGGCCGGTCTTCGACCCCGCCGGGAAGCACCTCTACTACTACTCGAACCGGACCCTCGCCCCGGTCTATTCCGATCTCGACGCCACCTGGGTCTACCCGAACGCCACGAACATCGTGGCCGCGACCCTGCGCGACGACGTCCCGTCCCCCCTTGCGCCGCGAAACGACGAGGAGCCCGTGGCGCAGGACGACGAGGAGGACGAGCCCGGCGAGGACGAGCCCGGCGAAGAGGCGGCCGGGGAAGCGGACGACTCCGGGCCCGAGTCGGACGAGGACGACGCCGGCCCGGCGCCGCTCGACATCGACGTCGACGGCTTCGAGAGCCGGGCCGTGATGCTGCCGGTCGAGGCCGGGAACTTCGGCCGCCTGCGGGCCGCCGACGGCAAGGTCGTCTTCCACCGCAGGCCGCACGCCGGCGGCGCCGGCGACCAGCCGAGCCCCATCGTCGCCTGGGACCTCGAGGAGCGGGAGGAGCAGACCATCCTGCCCGACGGCGACAGCTACGAGGTCTCGGCGGACGGCAGGAAGCTGCTCGTATCGAACGGTGGAGCGTGGGCGATCGTCGACGTCGCGCCGGGACAGACGCTGGAGAACCGCCTGGCCACCAACGCGCTGACGATGACGCTCGACCCGTCGGCCGAGTGGCGGCAGATGTTCGACGAGGTGTGGCGCACCTACCGGGACTACTTCTACGACGACGACCTCCACGGCCTCGACTGGCACGGACTGCGGGCGCAGTACGGCGGCCTGGTCGACCAGGCGGTCACGCGCTGGGACGTCAACTTCCTCATCGGCGAGCTCATCGGCGAGGTCAACGCGTCGCACACCTACGTCGGCGGGGGCGATACCGAGGCGCCGCGCCGGCGCGGGGTCGGCCTGCTCGGCGTCGACTGGTCGCTGGAGAACGGCGCCTACCGCATCGCCCGCATCGTGCGGGGCGCACCCTGGGACATCGAGGACCGGTCTCCGCTCGACGAGCCCGGCGTCGACGTCGACGAAGGCGACTACGTGCTCGCCGTCAACGGGAACCCCCTCGACCCGGCGCGCGACCCGCACGCGGCCTTCGAGGGGCTGGCGGGCGAGACCGTCCTCCTCACCGTGAACGACCGGCCGACGGTCGACGGCGCCCGCGAGGTCGTCGTGACGACGCTCACCAGCGAGGCGACGCTCCGCATGCGCGACTGGATCGAGCAGAACCGCCTCCGTGTCGACGAGGCGTCGGGCGGCCGCATCGGCTACGTGTACGTGCCGAACACGGCCGTCCCCGGCCAGACCGAGCTCGTGCGGCAGTTCAACCACCAGCACGCCAGGGACGGGCTGATCATCGACGAGCGGTGGAACGGCGGCGGTCAGTTGCCCGATCGCTTCGTCGAGCTGATGAACCGCGAAACCGTCGGCCACATCTACTTCCGGCACGGCGCGACCGCGCGTCACCCCACCATCACCCACCGCGGCCACAAGGCGATGCTCATCAACGGCCAGGCCGGTTCCGGCGGCGACGCGTTCCCGTGGTTCTTCCGCGAGATGAACGCGGGCGTCCTCGTGGGCGAGCGCACCTGGGGCGGCCTCATCGGCCCCGCCTCGGGACACCAGCTCATCGACGGCGGCTTCTACACGGCGCCGCCCGGGCGGCTCTACCGCAACGACGGGAAGTGGTTCGCGGAGGGCCACGGGGTCGAGCCGGACATCCCGGTGACCGACCACCCGGGCGAGCTGGCCAAGGGAAACGACCCGCAGCTCGACGCCGCGGTCGCGGAGCTCATGCGGCGGATCGAGGAGGATCCACCGGCGCTGCCTGCGCCGCCCGCCGACGAGCGGCGGATCGCCACGGATTCCGACGGCGGGACTGGGGACCGTTAGCAGCCCGTGGAAGAAATCCGTTGGCCGAGCCGGCTTGGTCAGACAGTTTGGCGATGGGCGATTGAGCCGACGAACGCCGCCGGTCTCCATTGGGTGCGGCTCTTTTTCGTCGGCGGTCCAGAGGGGTCCAGAGCGTTCTGCAAGCGGCATGGTAAGAGCTACTTGACCCGTCGAAGGCGGGGTGAGGAAGGCGGCGGGGGCGGCTTGGTGACCGGCGGTGCTTTCCCGCCAGCGTAACGTTGGGCGTGGTTCCGCTCGTACTCCCGCGCTTCGTGGAAGTCCCAGTACGCGTCGAAGTCGCCGCTGGCGCGCAGCGCCCGCAGCTTCAGCACCGCCTCTGCGCCGACCAGCCGCCAGCGGGCGCCGGTCAACTCCATCCGGTCGCGGACCAAATGCCGGCACGCCCCTTCGACCACGCCGGTGGCGATGGGATAGCCCGCCGCGAGGTAGCGGTCGTACTGCAGATACGGCGCATACTTCAGCAGGTAGTCCGCGCACGTATCGACCGGCTTGCGGGCGTCGGGCGACAAGCCGGCGACGGTCGCCGCACGCCGCATCGACGACGCCACCCGCCTCGCCTTGCCCTCGAGAATGTCCCGGACCCGCGTCCACGCCCAGCACGCCAGTTCGGGGCTCCCCTCGCGATGGAACACGTGCGCCGCCTTCCAGACGTACTCCACCACGTGGATGATGTCGAGAATCACCGTCACGTCCACGCCGTAGGCGGCGGCGCCCGCCTCCACGAGGTCGAGTTGTGTCTCGGCCCCGTCCACGAGCACGACCCAGTGCTTGACGCGCTCGGGGTCGTGCCGCTCCGCTTCCAGCATCGCCTCCGCGACCACCTCCCCCGGCTCCCGTTCGAGACTCGCCCAGACCCGTTTCGCCACCGGGCGGGGCCGCACCGCCCGGGTCTTGGCCTTGGTCTTGGTCCCGGCCTTGGTCTTGTCCCCAGGCTGTCGGGGCATCAGGCTCTGGAGGAAATCCTCCGCGCTCCGCACCAACGGCGCGACCGAGTAGACGGCGGCCACCGTCGCCATGCGCTTCGAGTGCTTCTTCTCGCCCGGCCTGAGCCGATTGAACGGGGAGAGCTGTTCCCGTTGCTGTCGGCGCCGCTCGGCCGCCTTGCGCGTCGCCTCGCGCAGGTCCTCGCGGTGCAGCACCACCCCCTTGCCGTCGAAGGTGAGTACCACCACCGACTCCTCGGGCGGCGCCTCGCCCGCCGCCGCACGGCGCGCCTCGTAGAAGGCGTCGAAGTCCTCGGCCGCGCGAACCGCCAACTGTTCCGCCTGACGCTTGGGCACCTCCGCCCCGGTGTTGCGGGACAGCTCGTACAGGGCTTCGTCGAACGACCGCGACGCGGCCGCCTCCGCCACCCGCCGGCGCACCTCGAGCGAGTAACGCTCCGGCGGCAGATTGAGCGATGCATCGAGCGGATGCAGACTGTCGTGACCGGCCCGCGCGTAGCCCAAGCGCTCGACATCCACCGTGCCGAAGATCGTCTCCAGGCGCCGGTCGTGCACGCGCTGCTCCGGGCGCTCGACGCCGTCGGCCCCCTCGACCGGTCCCGCCGCCTCCCCGGGGCTGCGTTGGTCGAGGTGCCCTTCGAGGAGCTTGCGCATCAACTCCTGACCGCGTCGGTGCAGCTCCCGTTCGAGGTCGCTCTCACTCATCTGCAGGGCCTCGTGCGACGAGAGGTAGGCTTTGGTCTCCGCGAAAGCAGTCTCCGCCGCCGCATACGGCGCCGGGGCGGGGGGAGCGGCGCAGGGGGGAACAACTTGCATGGTTCAACGCTCCCGCAGCCGCCGCTTCGCATCCCGGACCACAGGATAAACGAGAACCGTCTTGGGCGCTTCACCGACACGGCGGCAGTGCCGGTCCATGCGCCCGCGACCGGTGGTGGCGCCCAACGCGACCCAGTTGGCGGCGCGATACGAACCGCCGTGGTGGCGGCGGGGGTCCACCAGCGTCTCCACCAGCCACGGCTCGAGGCGGTAGCGGTGCGGCCAGTCCGCCGCCATCTGCGCGAGGCCGCGCGCCAGCACCGCGCTGGCGAGGTTCCTCACCGCCACCCACGGCAGCACCAGGAAGCGGCTGTTGTTGACCACGTGCTGGAGATTCCTCGCCCGTGTCGCGTCGTCCCAGCCGACCCAACGGTCCCGCGCCGCCATGCGCCACGCCGGGCTCGAGAACTGCAGGCAGCCGACGACCGCCCGGGCCGGACTCGACGCATACACCAGGTAGCGCAGGTGGGCGCCGAAGGGGACCGTGTGCCCGAGGTAGTGATAGCGTCCCACCAGCTCCCGGAACAGCAGGCGCTCGGCGGGCTCGCGCACCAGCTCGACCCGAAGCGGCCCCACGTCGCGCACGGCGCCGTGGAGCGGGCGCCCCGGCTCTCCCGCGGCGGTCCGGGGCACGCGGGTGACCGAACCCGTGGCGCGGCCCCGGCGCTTGTCCGGCAGCACCAGGGTCCCCGCCGCGTCGAGCCGTTCCAGCAACTCCCGGCACTCGCGGGCCTTCAGCCTCCCGTTGGGGCGGCGCCACCGCAAGAGCTCGCACACGGTGCGCGCCAGCTCCATCCGGCTCAAGCCCGGACAGTCCCGCACGACCTCGCGGATCAGCGTCACGTCCCGCGCGCTGAAGGCGCGTCCCGAGAACCTCGTCGTCGCCGCGGCCATCGCAGGGCGTCTCCCTCCCCAACGACACCGTAGCAAAACGCCTCCCGAATGTCCAGAGGGTGCGCCGCCGGGGCCAAACCGAAACGCTCCGGCTGGGTGGCCCACACCGGGCTGGTTGCCCCGAAAGAGGCTGGTGAGGAGGCTGCGAGACGCTATCTCCGCTCAAACCGCGCCGCAGAGGCGGTGTCCGGGGGCATAAACCCTTATGAATGAGCGAGATAGACTCTTACGGAAAAGAGCCGCACCCGTCTCCATTTGGGCCCCCAGGCGCCCGTCAGACGGTCCCAGAGCTCGATCAAACGCTCGATCAGTCCGCACATCGCCGAAAGAGCCCGCCCCTGCAGGCTCCGGGGCGTACCCACGCCCGTCAGACGGCGCAGGAGCAGCCCGAGGTTGCAACCGGCCGCCTGAATGAGCACCCGCTTGCTCACATTCTCACGGCCGCGCACCCACACCCGCCGCAGGCCCCCGGTCTCGTACTGATGCGCGAAAGGACGCTCCACCAGCTCCCCCCGACGCCGTTGAAGACGCCGACCCCGGTCTCCCCGAGTCCGCCGACGGTTCCTATACAACGCTTGCTGCGCAGCACGCTTCTCCGCCGGCGTCTCGCCAGTCCTCTTGTCCTGCCAGCGACGGCGACCACGCTCCGACTCCGAAATGTAACTGCGAACCCCCAATCTCCTCAAGCGCCACCAGCGTCTTGTCGCTGTGATAGCCCTTGTCCGCCACCACCTCTTCGACCCCGCCGCCCTCCGGGTCCACCGCCTCGACCTCCTCGGCCGCCATCGTCAGCGTCTCCGGAAGCGTCGTCGTATCGCCCTCCGACGCGTCCTGAACCGTCGCCGAGAGAATGGCGCCCGTGTCGAGGTCCACCCCGTGCTCCGCCTTGTGGGCCAGGTGCGTCCGACCGTCCTTCATCTTCGCGATCTTCGCGTCCGGGTCCGCCGGAGACTCCCACTCCGTGTTCGAAGTCTTCCTGTCCTTCCGAGACCGGTCGAATCGCGCCAATTGCGCTCGCGTCGGCGTCTCAATGCCCGATGCCTCAGCCAGCCGGCGAACGAACGCCTCGTACGATTCGCCCGTGTCCCGACGCTTGATGCTCCGCATCGCCGCGTTCGCTTCCAGCGTCGTCGCATCAACCCCGACCGTCTTCCCCTTCACCAGACCCGCTTCCTCCAACCGTTCCAGCACCCACGTGAACACGGCCACGTGCGTCTCAACGTCGATCAGACGCCGCGTGCGTGACAGCGTCGAGTGGTTCGGCGGCGCCTCCGTCACGTTCAGATCCAGGAACGCCCGCAGGCTCAGCGAATCCGCGACCCGCCACACGATCCCCCGCTCCGACGACAGACCCTCGAAGTAGCCGATGAACAGCAGCCGGAAATACCGCCCAGGACGCAGACTCGGCCGACCCAGCCGGTCCGCGTAGAAGCCGGCGCACAGCCCTTCCACGAAGGCATCGAACCCGGCCGCCTCCAGAACTCGGTTCAGCCGTTCGAAGAAGGGATGTCCCGCGCTCTTGGGAAGGTCTGCTGTCGTCACCCACATCGGCGACGGCTGTCGCGCCGCCGGCTTCTTTCCCATCGCCATGCCTTCGAGTCTACGACACCGGTCGACCCACGTCGACCCCGATCCGCCGACCTTTTCCACGGGCTGTTAGCCAGTCTGACGGGTGCGCCTGAATCCGGTAGCGGTTCGACGGCTGATCAATGAACCGCCCCCTCAGGCCCCTCAGGCCCCTTCTCCTCATCAGTGGAGTCCGTCTCAGCGCCAGACTCACTTTCCATTGCACCGCCTTCTGCCTTCACCCTAACCTTCTCGAGCGGCTCACCAAATACTCCCTCGTAGGTCTCTCGGAATAGTCCTTGTGTGCGAATCTTCCGAAACAGCGGCCAATCACGATAGGACTCCTTAGTGACGACGTCGTGTTTCGCCCCGATCCGCCTCATTATCTCCGCAGAAGCTCCGACATCGTCCTTAAGCACCGCATCCGCCAGCTTGAATGAATCCTGCGACGCGCTCCAGTCCTCGCTTTCCATGATCGTCTTGCACTTGTCGCTCTCCCCGCGCCACTTGTACGCCTGTGCTCGATTCACCACCATCATGCGCCGGTATTCCTCAGAGCCGAACCTCTTGAGAGTGCAAGTCGCAAAGTCCAAAAGGGTAATGGCCGAGTCGTAGCGACGCTCCACCAGGAGCTCGTAACAAACGTCGTTCAGGTGCTTATCAGCATCCAACAAGCAACCCGAGAACATTTTCCTCCAAAGCACCTGTCCAAGCATTACACCGATCTCAAGCACACAGCTATGCGCACGAATAAAGTAGTCTCTACTAACGTGAAGCCTATTCCCCAAATTCATTTCATCCGAAACGGCAACCTGATGACGACGACACACATCAAGATACTGACGGGAAACTACTCCTCTTGCATGAACAAATAAATTTCGACGTTCCGTCAATTCAACAAAGTCAGGCCATTGCCGAAGGCCTTCCTTGAGCTTTAATCCAAATGTTGACTCAAGCCACGAAAACTGGTCTGAATGGCTTTTTCGCAGTAGTGCTTCAACCTCCTCGTTTATTATGGTGTCACGTGCTGCGTCCATAGATTCAAATACAACAAGCTGGGCAAACGGGATAGCGCGGCCAGTGGCATTGACGATCTCCGGCCTGCCCTTCATCAGGGCACGTACTAGCCCACCCAGGAAGGCGTCATACTGGCTGACTAACGCAACAACAAAGATCTCCGGAAGCAAGACGGTTGCGCGACTCGCTGTCTGGACGCGCTTCATCAGCCGCTTGTAAGGCGCAAAGGCCTCGGCAGTCAATGTAACTGTCCGTGAGTTGCCCTTTTCCTCCACGGACATGGCATTTTCTTTCTCGTAATTCTCAAGTTCCTCTCGTTCGTTCGTGATTATCGCGTCCATAGCCGCCATCAAAGGAAGCAATGTTCCACCGAGGCTATCAAGGTGCCCAACCAGACCGTCGATCTCCTCCGCAATCAAGCGACTAGCTGCTTCTCTGCCTCCAGACGAGTCGCTATTGCCAGACGCAGCCGGTGGCTTGCTTGATTCCTTATCAGTGCCCGCTAGAGCCAGAGTGTCGTCGACCATTACTCACGCTTCCTATAGGGTTAATGGGGAGGAGAAGCACATTGTTGCTTGACTCAGTCGTTCAAGGCGCGGACCGGCATCAAGTACGCGGACGAGGCTCCCTCAATCTTGCTAGAAAGTAGCGATCGGGTTGATCGGCGACCCAGTGCCGCGCGTGGGCAGCGGCGCCGCCGTCAGCAGGAACTCGTAGCGGTTCAGCGAGGCGGCCACCTCGCCCACGGCCTCGAGGTCCAGGTTGTCGAACAGCGGCATCCCCAGGTAGATGAGCGCGAACCGGTGGAGAGGGCGGGGGCCGAGGTCGTTCGCCGCCATGACAGCCGGGGCCGCGTCGGCCGGCGCCATGTCCTGGGCGGCCTCGCCGCCCAGTATCGCGATGTCCCGCTCCCTGAGCCACGGGATGACCGACGCGTGCAGGCCGGCCGCCGCGTTGGCCACATCCCAGGGACCGATCTCGGCGCGCCGGGCCCAGCGGCCGGTGCGGATGACCACCACGTCGCCGGCGGAGACGGTCACCCCCGTCGCCGCCTCCCAGGCCTCGATGTCCTCGACGCGGATCGGCGTGCCGGGCTCCAGGTACGGCACGTTGCGGAACCGCGCCATGTCGATCAGCACGCCCTGGGTGACGATGCCCGACTTGGCGTTGTGCACGGTGTTCCTGGCGTGGCCGCCCCGCGCCGCGACCGCGGCGGGATCGGGCCGGTAGCCGTTGTAGGTCACGCCGTCGCCGATGAAGTTGTGGTTCAGGAAGTCAAGGTGCGTGTGGATGAACCCGTGGTACGAGACTCGGATCTCGTCGGCGGTGATCCCGAGCGGGGTGACCTCGTACGGGCGCGGGCCGTCGATCGTTGCCTCGGTCTCGGCGTCGCGCGCCGGCGAGACGGAGATGCCCTCCCGCACGAGGGCGGCGGCCTGCCTGCGCTTCTCCGGCGTGATGAGGTTCAGGGTGCCCCTCTCGTCGTCGGCGCCCCACCGGCCCCAGTTCGTCAGCTCCTGCTTCCACCGCTCGACATCTGCCTGCGTGACCCGCTGTCCGCCAGCGGCCGGCGCCGTGCCCGGCTGCAAGACCGGGGAGTTGACGGTGTGCGCGAGCAGCGGCACCGTGACGAGGCCCGCCAGCACGACGACCCCAGCCGGGCTCGATTGCCTCTTCGTTGTCCCCATTGTTCCCTCCCTGTGCCAGTGCGCGACTACTACCGGCGCGCCCCCTTCATCCCGGCATCCGACGTGATGGCGCTCCCGGCGAATGCCGATTGGTTTGCCATTCCGGTACGGCTGATGGCGGCGAGGAGATCGGCAACGAGCGCCCTGAAGTCGGCGCGGCCGGTGTGGAGATAGATGGCCTGAGCACCGACGAGCACGAGAGCATCGAGCTGTTCGACAAGCGCGTCAGCGGCGTCGAGCAGCGCGGTGCGGGCACGAACGTACAGCGGGTCAGGACCGCCAGACATGCTCGTTCCTCGCCATCCACGCCAGCATCTCTTCGCCCTGTGCCGGTTCCCGGCCGGGCCCGGTGAGCAGGTCGACGGCGAGTTGGCTGGGGGCGACGCAGCGAAGACCGTCTCGTTCGACCGTCCGATCGAAGACGACGGGATCGAGAGGCTCGAGGAGCACGACGTTGGCGCCGGCTTCGGTCTCGCGGAGACCCAGGCCGTCGATGGCCTGGCTCGGGTCGGTGACGTAGATGGCCGCCAGCTTTGCAGGTGCGATGGGATCGAATCGCTGAGCTGCCAGGGCGCCGGTCGCCGCGTACGCGAAGCTCATCGCGCGGAGCTTGTTCTCGAGGGTCGGCAGGCCCCGCGGCTCGAGAACCGTGGTTGGCGCATTTGAGTCGGTCTGGTCGTAGTCCTCGGCCCACCGGCGAATGGCGGCCTGCCAGTCGACTGTCGAGACGGCGCCGCGCACACGGGTCACGATTGCCTCTCGTTCGAGCAGGTCCAGCACGCGGGACAGGGTCGGCGCCGACGCGCCGGTCGACTGAGCCAGCTCGCGGACACCGTACGGAGGAGCCGCATCGATGATGGCCCTCATGGCTCGAGCGGCCCCCCGACCCCGCAGGGACCGCAGCTTGTGGTCTCTTGGCCAAGGGTCGCGCTGGGCCCCGTCGGTGGAAACGAACAGCCCCGGCGCAGAGATCTCGATCCGGGCGTTGCCCGTGATGTCTACGTAGCCGACCCCGCGGGCGCGAAGCAGGGCCCGGGTGCGAGGGGAGAGATAGGCGGACGCTACAACGGGCACGGCGCGCGGCGATCTGCCGGCCGTGATCGTCGAGAGCCGCTCGACTGCCTGAAGAACGTCGCGCGGCTCGAGAGTTCGCTTGATCTCGACGGCAAGGACCGCGCTCTCGCCCCCTGGTGACGCGATCTCCGCCAGCAGATCGACGCGGTAACGACCGAGCGATTCGGTCCGCCGAGCGCCGAGCGACCATCCGGCGGGAATTCGCTCAGCCAGAAACCGCTCGAACTGGCGCTCGACCTGCAATCCGGTCGGGAGCTGCTTGTCGGTCACAGGCATGATCCTCTTCCCGCGCTGCGTTCCCAGTATTGTAGCGTTTCAGCATGAGCGAAACAATCCCATTACCGATACAACGTGTCACTGGAGTTCGAACCGACCTGGAGCGCAGCCAACGTCAACGCCACCTCCCCGCCGTCCCAACGTGGCGATTCCTGCAACCCGTCGGCGCCCGCCTCCGGCCCGTTTCCCATGCAATCGGGCCGTTCCGCGTTGGCCCCGTTCTTGCTCCGTGAAGCATGTCGTCCGCGTCCTGCCGGCCCCCAGGTCGCCCTCGAAACCCGCCGAGCGCGTCGCACGCCCCACACGCCGCAAGTGTGGACTCGGGACGTCACCAGGAGCGCGAATGCACGACCCCGCCTACAAGCTCTTGTTCTCGCGCCCGCGCATGGTCCGCGACCTGCTCGACGGCTTCGCCGGTCGCGGCTGGAGCGACGTCCTCGACTTCGAGTCGCTGACCCCCCTGCCCGCCAGCTTCGTCGGCCGCGAACTCCAGCAGCGCCATGGCGACCTCATCTGGCGCGTCCGCTTCCGCGACGACCGCTGGCTCTACCTGGTCCTGCTCCTCGAGTTCCAGTCCACCATCGACCCGGCGATGGCGGTGCGCATCCTGGAGTACACCGCGCTGCTCTACCGGCGGCTGGTCGACCACCACGCGCTCCGAGAACACGGGGCCCTGCCGCCGGTGCTGCCGGTCGTCCTCTACAACGGCCGACGGCGGTGGACGGCGCCGGTCGACGTGACGAGCCTGCTGGCGGCGGGGAGTGACGCGCTGGCGCCGTACCAGCCGTCGCAGCGATACTATGTCCTGGACGTGGCGGGCGCGGCAGACGCCGACCTGCCGGCAGGCAACCTGGTGTCGGCGCTCATCGGTCTGGAGAAGACGCGCGACGCGGCGGGCCTGCGCGAGGCGCTGAAGGGGCGATCCGACCTTCTGCGGCAACAGAAGGACGACGCGTTGACGCAGGCGTTCGTGACGTGGCTGCAACAAGGGCTGCGGCACGCGGGCCGGCTGCCGGCGGACGGGGAGGACCCGTTGGCGCAGTTGCGGGAGACGCAGACGATGCTGGAAGAGACCGTGCGGGAATGGACGCAGGAATGGCTCGAGCAGGGCCGCGCACAGGGCATTGAGCAGGGCCGCCACGAAGAGAGGGCGCTGCTCTGCCGCCAAGCGGCCCGGAAGTTCGATGCCGGGGCCGCCGACGGACTGGCCGCCGCCCTCGACGGCGTCACCGACCCGGACCGCCTTGCACGGGTCGGCGACTGGATCATCGAGTGCGCGACGGCGTCGGACCTGCTGGCCCGCGTCCGAGGCGACAACGGGCCGGGCGGCTGAGGCGCCCGTTGCGGTTTGCCGTTCAGGCTCCTAGAATGGGGTTTCGGTCCCGGCTGGATACCGCGCTCGCACCGAGGAGGCCCGGATGACGACCACGCGAAACCGGCGGCGGACGTTCCCCTGGCAGGTCGTGCTCACCACGGCGGTCGCGGCCCTCGCCGCGATGCCGGCCCCGGCGGCCGCGCAGGCCGCGGCCACCGACGAGGTCACGTTCACGCGCGACATCGCCCCCATCCTCCAGCGGAGCTGTCAGAAGTGCCATCAGCCCAACTCGCTGGCGCCGATGTCGCTCATCGACTACGAGGAGGTGCGGCCCTGGGCCCGCGCCATCAAGCTGCGCACGGGGCTGCGCGACAAGCCGGGGGTGATGCCCCCGTGGTACATCGAGAAGGACATCGGCATCCAGCGGTTCAAGGACGACCCGTCGCTGAGCGACGAGGAGGTCGCCCTGATCGCGCGGTGGGCCGACAACGGCGCCCCCCGGGGCAATCCCGCCGACCTGCCCCCGCCGGTCCCGTTCATCGACGTCGACCAGTGGGAGATCGGTCAGCCCGACCTGATCGTGTCGTCGCCGAGCTTCGACGTGGCGGGCGACGCGCCCGACTGGTGGGGCTCGATCGGCGAGGTGCCGACGGGGCTGACCGAGGACCGCTACGTCGCCGCGATGGAGTACAAGGAGATCACCGAGTCGAGCGTGGGCGAGGCCCGCAACACGGTGGGCGGCCTCTTCGTGGTGCACCACGCCACCCTCGGCGTCACCGACCCGAACCCCGACGAGAACGAGGACGATCCGCTGGCCGCGCAGCGCCGCTGGCCGACCCACGAGGTGGGGCGCAACGCGGACGTCTTCGACCCCGAGGCGGGCAAGATCATGAAGGCGGGGTCGAATCTGCAGTTCAACTCGATGCACCTGCACGCGAACGGGGCGGACACGCGGGCCCACCTCGACGTGGGGTTCAAGTTCCATCCCCGCGGCTACGAGCCGACCCGGAAGTGGGTGCGGATGTCGTTCGGCAACGGCGTCGACCTCGACATCGAGGCCATGGACCCCGACCAGCAGGCCGAGGCGTACTTCACCCTGCCGGAGAACACCCTGATCACCATCTTCGAGCCCCACATGCACGCGCCCGGCGTGCGCATGTGCCTCGACGCCATCTGGGGGCACAACGTCCAGACGCTGAACTGCGCCGGCTACGACCACAGTTGGGTGCGGGTCTACAACTACGCCGACGACGCGGCGCCGCTGCTGCCGAAGGGCACCATCCTCCGGATGACGGGCTACTTCAACAACTCGCCGTCGAACCCCAACGTGCCCGATCCGCGCAACTGGTCGGGCGGCGGACACCGCTCGGTCGACCAGATGTTCATCAACCTGATGCGCGGGGTCTACCTGACCGACGAGGAGTTCGCGGCCGAGATGGCGAAGCGGCGCGAGGCGCTCGGGCTTGCCGACGGCGAGGTGGTGCTCGGCTGTCCGCTCTGCGGGACGATGGTCGATGCCCCGGCCGAGAACGCCGGAGGCGGACAGTGAGAGCGGCGGCCGGGCGCGGCGGGACTCTCGAAGACCGCCCGATGCGCGGCGGTCCGCTCCGCGGGACGGTGAGAGCCCGGGCCGACGGCGGGGCCCTCCAGAACCGCCCGACACGCGGCGGTTCGCTCCGCGGGACGGTGAGGACCCCGGCCGGCGGCGGCAGGGCCCTTTCGGCGACGGCGGTACTCCTCGCCGGGCTGCTCGTCGTCCTCGCCGTCCAGGACGCGGACGCGCAGGGCTCGCGCCGCGCCTACGACTTCGGCCAGGAGGTGGTGCCGGCCTACGAGGGCTGGGAGCAGAACCCGGACGGCTCGTTCAACCTGGTGTTCGGGACGATGAACCGGAACTGGGAGGAGGAGCTGCACATCCCCGTAGGGCCCGACAACCACATCGAGCCCGGCGGGCCCGACCAGGGGCAGCCGACGTGGTTCCTGCCGCGGCGGAACCGGTTCCTCTTCCGCATCCGGGTCCCGGCCGACTTCGGGGCCAAGGAGCTGGTGTGGACGCTCACCAGCCACGGCGAGACGAAGCGGGCCTACGGAACGCTGAAGCCCGACTACTACATGGACGACAACGTCCGCATGGCCAACAACGGGGCCGGCGTCTCCGGCGAGCTGTTCAAGAACGTGGCCCCGACGCTCGAGGTGTACGGCGAGGGGACACGGACCGTGAAGGCCAACACGCCGGTCACGCTGACCGCGGTCGCGCGCGACGAGGACGAGTTGCCGAGACGCCGGGGGATGCGCCCCGTGGACCCGGGCCGGCCCACGAGCCTGACGCCGATCGCCGCCACCGGCCTCCGGCTGTCGTGGTTCGTCTACCGGGGAGCGGTGCCGGTCACCTTCGATCCGGTGCAGACCAAGGTGTGGGAGGACACGCGGGCCAACTCGAACTCGCCGTGGGGCGCGGGCTGGGAGACGCCCGACCCACCCCCGGACAACGAGTGGGTGGTGCAGGCGACCTTCACCGAGCCCGGCACCTACGTGCTGCGCTGCATCGCCCACGACGGCGGGCTCGCGACCTACGAGGACGTCACGTTCGTGGTGACGGAGTGAAGCGGGCCTCCATCTCGCGCCGCGCCTTCACCGGCGCGAGGCCCGCGTCGATCTGAACGTCGCTCCACCCGACGACCTCGCCCGCGCCGACGGCCCGCTTCAGGGTCACCCCGTGGGCGAGGCCGATCGGCAGCGCCCCGCGGTCGAGCGACGCCTGCGCCGGCAGCAGCTTCCCGTAGACGGTGAACCCGCCCTCGCCGTCGAGGGTTTCCCCCGCCGCGAGGTCGCGCTTCGCCGTCGCCGCGACGTCGCCGACGAACTCGCGCGCGGCGCCGGTCGGCTTTCCGAGCAGCCCCGCCGCGAGCACCGACATGTTCAGCTCGAGCCCGATGAGGTGGAACGGCTTGTACATGGCCGAGTACCGGCCCGTCGCGTCGGTGTTCATGCCGTACTGCCGGAAGCAGCCCGCGGTGTAGTCGTTGGGCGCTTCGACGACGACGTAGACGCCCCAGCGCAGGTCGCCGGGCACCGGCCGGCCGTCGCGCTCGAGCGACGACACCACCTCGACCTGCCCCTTGTGGTGGAGCTGGCCGCCGGCCGCGGGGGGCCGCAGCACGTGCGCGAGGTCGTCCCGGCCGCAGGGCGGGAACCGCAGGCCGTCGGGTGCGGGCGCGAGGCCGGTGGCGTTGGCGATGGCGGCCATCTCGATGGCCGACTTCGTGCCGTCGAGGAACGAGTTGAACATGCGGCTGTTCATGCCCGCCGCCCGCGCCTCGTCCGCGGTCAGCCCGTAGTGGTCCCACACCGTGTCCGGCGTCGAGGCGTGGTACGACGGCAGGTACTTGGTGCCCTTCCCCGCCGCCACGACGTCGAAGCCGCACGCGCGCGCCCACTCCACGAGCTCGCAGGTCAGGGCGGGCTGGTCGCCGTAGGCCATCGCGTAGACGACGCCGGCCGCGCGCGCCTCCGCCGCCAGCAGCGGCCCCGCCAGCACGTCGGCCTCGACGTTCACCATCACGACGTGCCGCCCCGCCGCGCAGGCCGCGCGCGCGTGCGCGATGCCCGCGGCGGGGTCGCCGGTCGCCTCGACGACGACATCGACGGCGTCGTCGCGCACCATCTCTATCGCGTCGTCCGTGAACCGCGTCTCGGCGATGCGCGCGTCCGTCCAGCCGACGGCGCGGCACGCGGCGCGCGCGCGGTCCGGATCGAGGTCCGCGATGGCGCGCACTTCCAGGCCCACCGTCGTCGGGACCTGGCTCAGGAACATCGATCCGAACTTGCCGGCGCCGATCAGGCCCACCCGCACCGGCCGGTCGGCCGCGGCGCGCGCGCGCAACTCGTCCCAGAGATACATCGCGTCCCCACTCAGGCCGTCGCGCCGGCGCGCGCGAGCTCGGCCAAGCAGTCGTCGGCCAGCGGCTCGATGGGCGCGAAGTCGCGGTGGGCGATCCACGCCGCCCGCTTGAACCGGCGGATGTGGTTGTCGACGTGGCACAGCGAGAGGTAGACGATGCTGCGGCCGAACGGGCTGATGTTCGGCGGGCTCGCGTGCACGAGGGTCGAGGCGAAGACGATGATGCTGCCCGGCGGCCCCGTCGGGGCCACGCAGCCGCCCCGCTCCGCGAGCCGGGTCACGGTGGCGCGGTCCAGGGTCCACAGCGGGTAGCTCGTCGTCTCCAGATCGTGGCCGGCCTCGAACACCCCCTGCCGGTGGCTCCCCGGCAGGAACAGCAGCGGTCCGTTGGCGGCGGTCACCTCGTCCAGGAACACCGCGATGTTCATGGCCCGCGGCTCGGGCATCTCGTCGTCGCGGTGCCACGTGCCGAAGTCCTGGTGCCACTGCCACACCTCGCCGTCGAACGCGGCCTTGGCGTTCACCTTGTACTGGTGCATGTAGACCGGGCCGTCGACGAGCTGCATCACCGGCTCGACGAGGCGCGGGTGGCGCCCGAGGCGGCGGAACGCCTCGTTGTAGGTGTGGGCCGCGAACGCGGTGCGGGCGACGCCGCTCGACTCGCGCCACACCTCCTGGCGGTCGAGGGCGTAGACCTCGTCGGCGGCGGCCCGCAGCACCGCCGCCTCGTCGGCCGAGAACCGCGAGGGGAAGAACAGGTAGCCCTGCTCCTCGAACCGGGCCATCTCCTCGGGGGTCAGCTTCATGACGATCCTCCTCGATCGAAGCACGTGCCCGTCTTGAAGACCGGAGTGACGGAAGTGCCCTCGGAAACCTCCATGACGATCCTCTTCAGCCGAAGCACGGGCCGGGGCCGAAGCGCGTGTCCGTCCTGGAGACCGGAGTGACAGAAGTGCCCTCGGAGACCTTCATGACGATTCCTCCTCGGCGGAGACACGTCCCGGGCCGCGGGCGGGCCCGGAATCGGCGCCCCGGCACCGGTTCACGTACACTGTAGGCCATGTCAGCCTCGACGACCGTCACCAAGTTTACGTGGAACGACATGCCGAAGGAGCGGGTCACCAACCGCATCGACCGCCGCATCGTCACCGGCGAGAGCACCATGGTGGCCCACGTCTACCTCCAGAAGGGCGCCGTCGTCCCCGAGCACTCGCACCACAACGAGCAGCTCACCTACATCCTGCGGGGCAAGCTCCGGTTCTGGGTGGGCGACGACCTCTCGCAGGTGTTCGACGTCGGCGAGGGCGAGGTGCTGCGCCTGCCGTCCAACGTGCCCCACAAGGCGGAGGCGCTCGAGGAGACGCTCGACGTCGACATCTTCAGCCCGCCCCGGCAGGACTGGCTGGACCGCACGGACGACTACTTCAAGGACCAGTAGGAGCGCCCGCATGCCCGCACTCACCGACTACCGTGTGCTGACGTTCGACTGCTACGGCACCCTGATCGACTGGGAGTGCGGCATCTGGGATGCGCTGCAGCCCCTGATCATGCGCAACCCGGGCCGCGGCGTCACCCGCGACGCCGGCCTCCGCGCCTTCGCGCAGGGCGAGAGCCGGCAGGAGCAGGCCACCCCCGGCCTGCGCTATCCGGAGCTGCTCGCGCGCGTGCACCGGCGCATCGCCGAGAGCCTGGACCTGCGGACGGACGACGACCTCGACGCGGCCTTCGGCGCCTCCGTGCCGCACTGGCCGGCGTTCCCCGACACCGCCGACGCCCTGCGCGTCCTCAAGCGGCGCTACCGGCTCGTCATCCTGTCCAACGTGCACCGCGACGGCATCGCCGCCTCCAACCGGAAGCTCGGGGTCGAGTTCGACGCCGTCTACACCGCCGAGGACATCGGGTCGTACAAGCCGGCCGACGCCAACTTCGAGTACCTGCTGGCCCACCTGAAGTCCGACCTGGACCTGGATCGGCCGGCCGTGCTGCACACCGCGCAGAGCCTCCACCACGACCACGGACCCGCGAACCGGTTCGGCCTCGCCAACGCCTGGATCGACCGCCAGCGGCTGTCGGAGGGCGGAAGCTGGGGCGCCACCGAGCGCGTCGATCCCATGCCGTCGACCGACTTCGTGTTCTTCTCGATGGGCGAGATGGCATCGGCGGTGCAGGCCACACACGGATAGTGCCGGTCTCGGCGATTCGGCGCGCGACGGGTTCGTGGTCCGCATGACCCCTCGCGGTGCGGGGGGCCGGACCGGCAGATCAGTCCGGTGCACGCCATGCCCTATCTGCCAGGGGCCCATGCGGGGATTCGTTCGCCACCTGTGGTAGCAGTCGCCTTGGGCGTTGGCGCGGCGTACTCCTCCTCGCCCCCGGGTTCTTCAACCGCTCCCGATCAGCGACCGCAGGCGCGTCCGGACCCGGGCCCACTCGTCCTCAAGGATGCTGTAGTAGACGGTGTCGCGATAGCGCCCATCGTGCATCAAGGTGTGGGAACGTAGCGCCCCCTCCGGTATCGCGCCGATCTTGCTCAGCGCGCCGCGCGCGCGGTGGTTGGCCGCGTCCGTCTTGAACTCCACACGGTGAGCGGACAGCGACTCGAAGCAATGCTCGAGAAGGAGATACTTCGCGCGCGTATTGATCCCGCGGCCCTGCGCTGCGGCCACGAGCCAGGTCCAACCGATCTCGATCCGCCGGTCCTTCGCCGAGGCGTTCCCGAGGGCGGTCCCGCCGACCACGGACCCCGCGCGGCGATCGACCACCGCGAACGGCAGGAGCCGGCCTGTCCGCTGATGGTCGAGCGAGGTTTCGATATAGTCGCGGGCATCGGCCGGGCTCTCGAGGCAGCTCACGGTGTGCTGCCAGATCCTCGGGTCCAGACCGACTTCGATCAACGCGTCGAGGTCCGCGAGACTCCACTGCCGCAGAAGACAACAATCGTCGGAAAGAGACACGCTCCCGGTCAGGTCCACGCGACGCTTCTCCCTCGTCCTCGATGCGGTCGTAGCCGGCTTCGCCCCGGGCTACCCGACCGCGGGCGGCGCCTCGAGTCGCCGCCGGACGCTCTCGAAGAACTCGGGGTCCGTCAGCAGTCGCCGGAGAAGGTCCTGGTGCAGGATGGTCGGCGCCTGCACGCTGGCCTCGGCCGTCACGCGCACCCGGCCGTCCTCGGTGCCGGCAACCTCCTGTCGCACTTCCGCCTGGGCCAGCCTGAGCCATACCGCGAGGGGCAGCTCCTCGAAGAACAGGGCGGCGACCCCGCCCGACGCAGCATCTCGCGGCACCGCGTAGGTGGCCTCGGTCAACACACCGGCCAGGCTGCCGCCCTTGGTGCCGAATGACGTGAACTCACGCCGGATCGGTTCGTTCTCCATCGGCCATTCGAGGAACTGTCGCATCGTGGCCGACGCGGTGTCCGACACCAGGTCGCCGCGCTGTATCCGCTGCATCAGTCCGGCGTAGTCCCGCGCGGTGCCCTTGGTAGAGCGCGCGACGCTCAAGCGCGCCTGGTCGCGGACCGAGACGTCGCTCGTCATCGGGTTCTCTTGTCGGTCCGTCCGGAACTCCGGATCGGCGCGCAGGCGATCCGACAGCTCCCAGGCGGCGTCCGCCAAGGGCTCGTCGACCGCCTCGGCCCAGCTCAGGAAGACGCCGCCGATTGGCAGCGGCGCGTCCGAGCCGCCGAGGCCGAGCCGGGTCGGGAGTGCCCTGGCGCGCTCGCGCCCCAGTCGATCCAGCAGGTAGTCGGTGGCGGCGTTGTCGCTCACCGTCATCATCGCCCAGACCACGTCCCGCAGGGAGACGGCGCCCGACGCGTCGAGCCATCCGCGCTCCCCGTAGACCTCCACCGCGCGGTCATGCGCGCCGCCGTCGGTCCCGGGCAGGAAAAAGGCCTCGACATCGGCGAGCGGCACCCTCTCGTCGGGCGACCATCGGCCCTCGTCGACCGCCTCTGCGTAGCCGGCGAGCACCAGGATCTTGACGGTGGAGGCAAGCGACCGCGGAACGTCTGGATTCAGCAGGATCGCCGAATCGGGATAGTCCAGGCTATAGGCGACCAGCGATACGCGGGATCGGTTGGCGTCGATGAAGTCGAGCAACGCGTCGACAGACTGCAGCGCCTGGGCGTCTCCCACCCCATCCAGCATCGCCGCGAAATCCCGGGCGACGGAGGTGATCCGGTCCCAGTTGACCGCGACCAGGACCGCGCCCGCCACCAAGACGGTGAGGCACCCCACGCCGGCGATCTTCAACACCCGTCTCATCGTTGCACCCGTTTCGCACCGTCGCGCCGCTTGCTCCCGTCGCCCCGCGCGGGTTCGGAACCCACGGTCGGATGAGATGGAGCGGCGGACCCGTCTCAGAATGGCGGCTTCCAGATGGCGGCAAGATCGAGCGAGAACCCCGGCAGGACCGTTTCGCCCGTGACGAAGTCCGGTTCGGAGCGCTGTTCGAGGCCGCCGTCGGCACGGTAGATGGCGACCTGCCGCCGGGCGGGATCGATGAGCCAGCCCAGGCGAGCCCCGTTGGCGCGGTACTCCTCCATCTTTCGCCGGGCGGCAGCACGAGAGTCGGTCGGCGAGAGCAGCTCGATGACGAAGTCGGGGCACAGCGGCAGGAATCGCTCCTTGTCCTCGGGAGTGAGCCGGGCAAGCCGGTTGCGGGGGACCCAGGCCGCATCCGGTGCACGTACCGCGCCGTTGGGTAGCTCGAAGCCGGTCGAGGAGTCGAAGGTGACGCCGGTCCCATCCTCTTCGGCCCAGCGATAGAGGGCAGCGACCACGAGACCGTTCCGCGCCCCCGTTTCCCCGCCGGCGGGCGTCATCACCGCGATGCTCCCTTCCGCGTTGCGCTCGATCCGCACGTCGCGATTCAGTTGGCAGAACTCGAAGAACTGCTCCCGGCTCATGTCGATCACAGGAGCCATGTGCAGCTCCAGGGCCGCAGGGCCGGGCCGCTGATGGAGGACCGCCATGACCTCAGGCTACCGCACGAGCTTCGCGGGAATCAACGGCGCCGGACTGCCCGCGGGCGTTCGCACCAACAGAGGTACGGGCACTTGGCGACCGATCCCTGACAGCCCCCGTGGCAAAGGCCCAGCGGTGCACCGCGCCCGCAGGGGCGCCGGCGCAGCGACGAGGCGCCCGCCTGCCAGCTCCAGCGGCATGGCATCGAGGTCCAATAGGCCGGGCGGCGGCCGGCGCACCGACAGGGCGCCCGCCTGCCAGGGCGTGGAGAGGTCGCGTCAACACCCTGGAACCGGAAGTGAAGGTAGCGCAACGGAAGCGCGCGCCGCCTGCCAAGGCGTGAAGAGGGCCCGTCAATGGGCCGCTCCGCCGGTCGCGGCGACGAGCCTCGCGGCGACCGTGGAGAGGCCCAGCCGGTGATCGTCCGGGTCGATCCAGCGCGCGGCGTCCTCGCGGACCGCGGCGGGCCGGGACTTGAGGCGGACGTAGACCGGCTCGACGTCGAGGTCGTAGTGGGTGAACGCGTGGCGGAAGGCGTCGGCGGCGCGGACCTCGTCGACGAGACCGGCATCGACGCCGGCCTGATCCAGGAATCCGTCCACCGTCTCGCGGGCGTCGCGGTCCGGCGGCGACCAGAGGCCGCCCCAGAGACCGACGGGTGGCCGCCGCTCGACGAGGCACGCGCCCTCGGGGTCGACCAGCACGAAGAACCGGCGCCGCTCGAGGCGGCGGGAGCGCCGGGGCGCGGACTCCGGATACCGCTCGGGATCGCCCGCGGCGAAGGCCTGGCAGCCGGCGCGCACCGGACAAGCGCCGCAGCGCGGCCGCCGGCGGCGGCACACCGTCGCGCCCAGATCCATGACGGCCTGGGTGTAGTCGGCCGCGCGGTCCCGCGGGGTGTGCGATTCCGCGAGCCGCCACAGCTCGTCGAGGGTGGCCGACGACGACACCGGGCCGGGAACCCGGTGGCGACGCGCCAGCACGCGCTTGACGTTGCCGTCGAGGATCGGCGCCCGCCGGTCCCAAGCCTGGGCCACGATGGCGGCGGCGGTGGAACGACCGATGCCCGGCAGGGTCTGCAGCGCCGCCTCGGTGTCGGGGAACGTCCCGTCGTGCTCTCCGACGACGATGTCCGCGGCGCGGTGCAAGTGACGCGCGCGCGCGTAGTAGCCGAGGCCGCTCCACAGGTGCAGCACGTCGTCGAGCTCGGCCCGCGCCAGGGTCTCCACGTCGGGGAAGCGGGCCGTGAACCGATCGAAGTACGGCGCGACCGTGCCGACCTGGGTCTGCTGCAGCATGACCTCGGCCACCCACACCCGGTACGGCGTGCGCTCCCGCTGCCACGGCAGGTCCCTGCGGCCATGAACCTCCCACCACGCGAGCAGGCGGCGGGCGAAGGAACCGGCGGCGGCGGCGGGGGCCATGGGCTGCGTCACCCCGACGGCGCCCGCGCCGGCGCGAAGTGCTCGACGACGGGGCAGGGAACCGCCGGCGGGATCGGCCGTCTCTGCGCCACCCTCGACCCCGTCTGGGCGTCGCGGACGGGGAACCGGTCGGCGCATTCTCGCACCGGCCGACGCCGAAGGCCGGCTCGGCGAGCTGTTCGCCTACGCCGGCGACCACGGCATCGCGGCGTTTCAGCCATGGGTCGCGTCACTCCAGCATCGTCCGCGCCAGCCCCGCGAAGTCCTCGACGACGAGGTCCGGCTGGTGCGGCGAGCCGCCGAAGGGACGGCGGCGCCGGTCGATGAACGCGGTGCGCATGCCTGCCGCCTTGGCGCCGATGCAGTCGAACGCGTGGTTGGCGACGAAGAGCACGCTCGAGGGTTCCACGCCGAGCCGCTCGCACGCGGTCGCATAGGTTGCGTGGTGCGGCTTGAAGTAGCCGGCCTCGTCGACCGAGATCACCGCGTCGAAGTCGAACCCGATGTGCGGCCGCGCCGCCTCGAGCATGTCGCGGTCGCCGTTCGAGAGAATCGCCAGGCGGTACCGCCCGCGCAGCCGTTCGAGGGCCTCGAGCACGTCGGGGAACGGCTTCAGCCGCTCGATGCAGCCGACGAGCCAGCGTAACTCGTCAACCGTGTGGTCGATGCCCGCGCGCCGCATGACCTGCGACACCGCGCGGTGGCCGATCTCGCGATAGGACGTGTGGCCGCGGTCGCACAGCGAGTCGATCATCGAGTCTTCGAAGTGCGTGCGCCGCCACCAGGTGACGAAGCGGTGGGGGTCTCCGCGCCAGCCCTTGCCGGCCAGGAACGGCGCCACCATCTCGGTCAACCCGCCCTGCATGTCGACGATGGTGCCGTACTGGTCGAACATCAGGGTCGACACCTCGCGGCGCAGGAGACCGGCGGGGTCTGCGCTCATCACGTTCCTCCTCGTCCTGGTGCGCATCTGCCCTCAGCGCCGCGCCGCCGCGTCCTCCACGAGCGGCAGCACCGCCGGAGTCGCGTCCGCCATCAGGTGCGCAGGCGCATTCACCGCCGCGCCGCCGCCGCATCCTCCAGGAGCCGGTAGCACCACGGGAGCGGCAGCACCGTCGAAATCGCGTTCGCCAACAGGTGCGCGCGCACTCAGCGCCGCGCCGCCGTCGCGTCCTCGAGGAGCGGCAGCACCGCCGGGGTCGCGTCCGCCATCATGTGGGTCAGGTACGCGTCGTCGTCCGGCCGGCCAGGGTACTGCAGGCCGGCCCCCGCGTCGAGCAGCAAGCGGACGACCTCGACGTAGGCATCGGCCCGGTCCCGCGCGCCGCCGGAGTAGCGCGCGCCGTGGACCGCCCACCCGAGCGGCGAGCTGTCGTGGCACGGCTCGAAGACGTCGAGCGGCGCGCCGGCCTCCAGGAGCAGGCGGGCGTTGTCGGGCTGGCCGAACCACGCGGCCTGATGCAGCGGGGTCCCCTCGTCGAGACCCGTCGCCGTTAGATCCGCCCCCGCGGCGATGAGCAGGGCCACCGGGGCGGTGCCGTTCCGCCCGGCCACGTCGGCGAGCAGGCGGTCCTCCTCCTGATTGCCGGTGCGCGCGCAATCGGGGTGCGCTTCCAGCAGGCGACGCGCCTCGTCGAGCCTCCCGCCGACGACGGCCACGGCCAGCCGGTCGGCGGGGGCGAGGGCGGTGTCGGCTCCGCGCTGGGCCAGCAGGCTCGCCAGCTCGGAGAAGCCGCGGCGCACGGCGTGGGCGTAGGCGGTCTTCCCGCCCGCGGTGCGCGCATCGATGTCGGCGCCGTGGTCCAGCAGACGACGCACGGCCTCGGGACGGCGGCGCCGCGTCGCCACGTGAAGCGGCGTCTCGGCGGCCGCGCCCGCCCGCACCGTCAGGTCCGCCCCCGCCTCGAGCCGGCGGGCGAGCTCGGCGTCGCCGTCCGGGCCGT
Organism: Vicinamibacterales bacterium; assembly: GCA_965261285.1. Classification (GTDB taxonomy): domain Bacteria; phylum Acidobacteriota; class Vicinamibacteria; order Vicinamibacterales; family UBA8438; genus JAJEEA01. The sequence continues at coordinate 4,245,282 of OZ253457.1, forward strand.
AGTGGTCGTCGAGGAACTCGTGCAGGCTCGGCTCCGCCGGCGCCCCGCCGGGAGCGAAGCCCATCTGCGCGAACGCCGCGAGGTTGTCCCACTCTGCCCACGCCTCGACGAGGCGTCCCGCCTCGAGGCGGTAGACGGCGAGATAGCGGACCCGCACCGGCCGGCCGGTCGGGGCATGGTCGCCGAACGGGCCGGTCTGGGTGCCCGCGAGCAGATGGCGCGCGGCCACCCGGTCTCCCTCGGCGACGAGGTCCTCGACCGTCTCCCGCGCGTCGGGGAACGTCAGGTACTCGTTGCGGAGGAACCACTTGAGATCGTCCCGGCTGCGAACCCCCGGCTCGCCGGCCGCGTCGCTGTGCCGGACGAACTCCGGAGCCACCAGACGGTCCAGCGCGTCCCAGTCCTGCCCGTTGACGGCGTCGACGAACGCCAGGACGATCCGCTTGTTGCGGTCCAAATCGCTCATCGCCGAACGCTCACGCCAGATAGCGGGCCACCGCCGCCTCGTCCCAGTCCATGCCGAGGCCGGGGCCGCGCGCGGTGACCGCGCCGTCCACCACCAGCGGCGGGTCGGCGAGGACGGCGCCGGCGAGGTCGAGGTACTCCAGGTAATGGGCCAGCGGCGTCACCGGCAGGACGTGGGCGCTCGCCTCGATGAAGAGATGGCTGGAAACCGGGACGGCGGCCGCCTCGGCCTGCCCCATGGCGCGCAGCCAGCCCGTCACACCGCCCATCTTCATCAGGTCCGGCATGCACAGGTCGCAGGCGCCGGCCGCGAGCGCGTGAGCCATGTCGTGCCCGAACCACCAGTTCTCGCCGGTCTGGATCGGGACCGGGGACGCCTCGCGGACGCGCGCGTGGCCGGCGAGGTCCTCGGCCGGCACCGGCTCCTCGACCCATTCGAGGTCGAACCGGGCCAGCGCGCGGATGCGCCGCAGGGCCTCGGGCGCGGTCAGCGACTGGTTGTAGTCCACCATGAGCCGCACGTCGGGCCCGATGATCTCGCGCACGCCGGCGACCCGGGCCACGTCCCATGCCAGATCGCCGACCCCGATCTTGATCTTGATCGCCCGAAAGCCCTGCTCGAGGCTGCGCTCCAGCGCGGCCCGGTCCGCCGCCGGGTCGACGATGCCGAAGCTGTCGTAGGCCGGCACCGGTTTCGCCTGCCCGCCGAGCAGCTCGGCCACCGACCGCCGCTGCGCGCGCCCCTGCAGGTCCCAAAGCGCCATGTCCAGGCCGGACAGCGCCATGCCGACGATTCCCTGGCGCCCCATCAGGCGAAAGCGCGCGGCCAGCTCGTCGTACAACACCGCGGGCACGGCCGGGCGCCCCCGCACGACCTCGTCCAGGTCATCGAGAAACGCCTTCAACGCCCGCAGCGTGAGCGTGGTGTACCCGAAGACATAGGCCCGGCCGACCGGCCCCTCCTCCGAGGCGGCGTCCACCAGCAGGAGCGGCGAGACCGGGACGTCGCCCGACGCGGTGCGCAGCGGCCGCGCCAGCGGCGCGGCGACAGCGCGCGCGGTCAGCGCACGGATGGTCAGAGCGGATTCCAGCATGACGGTCTCCGTGACGATTCGTCGTTCGTTCCACGCCCGCGCACGGCGTCGACGGGGCGTTGCGGACGAGGAACCGAGCGAGACGACGCGCGTGTCGTGGCTGGCATCATGGAACCCACCGCACGGGGGATGCCGAAGCTCCCGGATCCGCCGTCCAGCGCCCGCTCCGGGCGATGAGGGGACGGCGGCGCTGCCCATCCCGGTCGACACCGGTCACGATTGCGTCGTTCAGAGTCGACTTCACGGCCGGCCCCGCGTGCAACGCGGGCCGCCCGCCGCACAGACGATACGCCCGAGGGCGAACGGAGGTCAACGCGGCTCAGCAACGGGTCGGACTGCCTCCGGCGGGTCATGTGGAGCGAGCCCGGCGGGCGGGACGGCCTCGTTCAGGGAGGCTGCACCGGTGGTCCCCGTCCGCGCGGTGCTCACATCGGCGGTAAAGCGGTCGCGGGGTCGCTCTCGGGACTCTTCCGGGACGCGATGGCTCTTCCGAGACGCGTCACCCTCGCCCGAGCGCACCTTGCGCTTCGCGCTTGCGGCCGACAAAGCGGTAGTACGGCGCGTGGAACGGCAGGTAGGGCAGCCGGGCGCGGCCCTCGACGAGCCCGAGCATCGCGAAGCGCCATTCGAGCGCCGGCAGGTGATCCGGCGAGAGGCGGACCCCATCGGCGCCGAACCACATCGGCCAGAGGGCGCGCGACGCGAAGCCGTGGCGCGCGCGTCCGGGCGCCGGGTGCGCGCGGGGCACGTAGAAGTCGACGGCGCCGATGACTCCTCCCGGGCGCAGCATCGTCCAGGCGTTGTCCACCGCGCGGAACCAGTCCGGGATCATCGTCAGGGCGTAGGAGAACGTGACCGCGTCGACCCGCCCGCCGGGAGGCCGCCAGGTGGTCACGTCCGCGCGCGCCGCCTCGACGTTCGACCAGCCCCGCGCCGCGATCCGGCGCCGGGCGATGCCGAGCAACGCGTCCGACAGGTCGACGACGTGCACGCGGCCGAGTCGTCCGAGGTCGGCCGCGCCCATCTCCAGCGCGGCGCCGGTTCCGCCGCCCAGATCGACCCAGGTCCCGCCGTCAGGCGTCCGAGCCAGGACATCCCTCAGCAGCGCCTCACGGCCCGGGAGCAGGCGCGCCCGGAAGCCGTCGTAGTCTTCCGCCTGTCCGGCGTAGAAGCTGTCGAGCCGGGCCGCGTGGTCGCCGCCGCGTACCGGCTTGAGGGCCAGGTGATAGAGAATCCGGAGGTCCGAGACGAGCCCCATCGAGATCGCGCCGCGCGGCAGGTCAGGCCGTCGCCATCAAGTCGGCGATGGCGAAGCTGCCGTAGGTGTGCACGCGGTCGCGGGCGTGCAGACGGGCAGCCAGCTCGTCATGGTACGACAGGAAATCCGGCAGCGGACGCAAGCGCCCGCCGTGCTCGATGTCGACCCGATCGAGGAAGTCGGTTCGCAGCCCGCCGCTGCGCCAGATGGCGCGTGCGGTCGACGCCGCGCGCGCCAGAATCGCCCGCCACTCGCCCACCAGGGCCGGGAAGTGGCGGTCCGACAGCCAGTCCATGTGGTCCAGCAGCACGTACCGGGAGATGCGCACGTCGTTCGACTCCAGAAAGTGCTGGACGGAGCCGGTGTGCACGCTGATGCGATCCGCCAGGCCGGCCTTGAGCCGCTCGAAGTTGTCCCGCTTGAGATACTCGGGGCAGCAGTCGGGGGTGTAGCGGCCGGTCAGGTACACCCGCCAGAAGTAGTTGTCCGACAGCGGCAGCCGCCCGAACACGGCGTCGACGCAATCCTGCACGAACGCGACGATGCCTCCCTCGTAGTGGTTCTCGACCTGTCGGCGCTGCGCCTTCGGCACGCCGACCATGGACAGCGTCGCGTGGCGGTCGATGGCGAAACGCATCGCCCGGCTCCAGAAACGCTCCCGCACGCGGCTCTCCCAGATCTCGCGCTGCCGCTCCAGCGTGGTCGCCTCGAGCATCGCGTCGATGTGGGGCCGCACGCCGATCACCCGGTTGACGTACGTATTGACCACCCGGGCGAACACGCCGGCGGTGCCGCGGAAGAAGAACGGGCGGTGCGGGTTGGCGAAGAACCCGATCCAGCGGTCCCAGTACCGCCGCGACCAGGCGCTGAGGCCCGCGCGCAGGACGTCCCGGTAGGCCTCGCGCACCTCCCGGAGGCAGCCGTGGCCGAACATGCCGAAGAAGCGGTCGAAATCGAGGTGGCGGATTCCGGCCAGCTTCAGCTCGAGAAGCGCGTTCTGCCGCGGGTTCAGGTCCACCGCGTGGATGCGGCGCGGCCCCGTCAATGCGTAGTCGAGCACGTTGCACCCGGCCGACGTCACGACGAGCAGCGTGTCGTCGGAACCCGGGTTCAAGGCGATGCGGTCGAGCCGCGGGTCCTCCCAGCAGGTGTTGTAGACGAGATTGTGGCGATGGACGATCTCGAACAGTCGGCGATCGAACCAGTCGTTCAGCGACACGCGCAACGCCCCCTCCACGTCGATCCGGTCCCCATGGCCGCAAAGGATGCGGCAAGCATGTGTCGAGCCGATGACGGGTAGGGAAATTCCGCGTAAAGCGAGCGGCGTTTACGCGCTGGAATACACTCGCTGAGGCGCCCGGGGCGGTCCTGGTCTATCCTGTGGTCCGGGATGCGAAGGGGCGGCTGCAAGAGAGTCGGACGATGCGAGCCGTCGGGCCCCACGCCGCGGTAAACGCGACGCAACAGGAGGTGAGAGCCATGACCATTCCCGCTTCTATCACCGCAGGACCGCTCCGGCGCCTCGGCGTCTGCATGCTGCCCGCGCTGCTCCTCGTAGCGGCGAGCGCTTCCGGCCAGGACGACGGCCGGCGCCACCTGGCCCTCGACGACTACCTCTCGTGGGAGACGGTCGCCAATCCCCGCATCTCGCCCGACGGCGCGACCGTCGTCTACGAGCGGCGCTTCGTCGACCCGGTGGCCGACGGCGTCCGCGGCGAGCTCTGGGTCATCGGCGCCGACGGGTCGCGGAACCGGTTCCTCACCGAGGGCGCCGGCCCGCGCTGGTCGCCGGACGGCACCCGCGTCGCCTTCACGCGGGCCGGCGAGCCGCGGGGCTCGCAGATCTTCGTGCGCTGGATGGACGCGGAGGGCGCCGAGAGCCAGATCACGCGGCTGGAGAACCCGCCGTCGCAGATCAGGTGGGCGCCCGACAGCGGCTCGCTCGCGTTCCGGGCGGTGGTCTCACCCCCGCCCGACCCGGCCTGGGACATCGACATGCCGAGGGCGCCGGAGGGCGCCGACTGGACGGCCCCGCCCCGCATCGTGACCCGGCTCGGCTACCGGCGCGACGGGTCCGGGTACACCCCGGCGGGCTATCGCCACATCTTCATGGTCGACGCCGCCGGGGGGACGCCGCGGCAGGTGACGAGCGGCGACTTCCACCACGACGGCCCGCGGTTCACCCCGGACGGCGGCGGCATCGTCTTCTCCGGCCTCCGGGAGCCGGACGCGGAGTACGCTTGGCGGCAGTCCGAGGTGTACCGGGTCGACCTGGCGACGCGCGAGGTCACCGCCCTGACCAGCCGCGACGGCCCCGACGCCGGCGCCGTCCCCTCGCCCGACGGGCGCGCCATCGCCTACACCGGCATGGACCACACGACGGACACCTATCGCGAGGAGGGCCTCTACGTGATGGCCGCCGACGGCTCGGGCCCCCGGGTCGTCGCCACCGAGATGGGGCGGCGCCCCGGCATCGTGGGCTGGGCCGCCGACGGCGGCGGCGTGTACCTGAACGCGCAGCTCCGGGGCACGAGCAACCTCCACTTCGCGTCGGTCGACGGCGAGGTGCGGCAGGTGACGACCGGCAACCACATGCTCTCGGTGTCGTCGGTCAGCGGGAACGGCGTCGCGGTCGGCGTCGTGTCCAGCTTCCACGTGCCCGGCGACCTCGTGGCCTTCGACGTGGACGATCCGGCGTCGATGCGCACCCTGCACCGCACCAACGCCGGGCTCCTCGCCGACGTGCGCCTGGGCGAGGTCGAGGAGATCTGGTACGAGTCGCCTGACGGGCTCGACATCCAGGGCTGGATCGTCAAGCCGCCCGACTTCGACCCGGCGAGGGAGTACCCGCTCATCCTCCGCATCCACGGCGGCCCCCACGCCATGTACAACGCCGGCTTCGACTTCAAGAACCAGGACCACGCGGCGAACGGCTACGTCGTCCTGTACACGAACCCGCGCGGCAGCAGCGGCTACGGCAGCGCGTTCGGCAACGCCATCAAGAACGCCTACCCGGGGGAGGACTACGACGACCTGATGGCGGGGGTGGACGAGGTCATCTCCCGCGGCTACGTCGACGAGCGCAACCTGTTCGTGTACGGCGGAAGCGGCGGGGGCGTCCTGACGTCGTGGATCGTCGGCCGCACCGGCCGCTTCACCGCCGCGGTGGTCAAGGCCCCGGTCACCAACTGGCTGAGCTTCGTCGGCACCACCGACGGGTCGGGCTGGTACCGCAACTTCGAGAAGCTGCCCTGGGAGGACCCCGAGGAGCACCTGCGGCGGTCGACCCTGATGTACGTGGGCAACGTCACCACCCCGACCCTGCTGATGACCGGCGAGCGCGACCTGCGGACGCCGATGGAGCAGACCGAGCAGTACTACCGGGCCCTGAAGCTGCGCAAGGTGCCGACGGCGATGATCCGCCTGACCGACAGTTGGCACAGCCGCAGCTCGCCCCCGACCAACTTCCTGCGCGTGCAGCTCTACCTGCGGCTGTGGTTCGAGCGGTTCATGGTCGGTGGGGCCGCGGCCACCGACCAGAACGACGAGGAGCTTCAGTGATGTCCGTGACCACGAGATGCGTTGGAATGGCCGCCGCCGCGGTCCTGACCCTGGCCGGCAGCACCGGGGCGCAGTCGGCGGCCGAGATCGGGCCGCAGGCGGCGCTGAACGCGATGGGCATCGTCGGCTACGCCGACCGGATGAGCGTGGCGCCGGGCGAGACCATCCGGTTCATGGTGAGCAGCGGGCTGCCCACGTACCGGGCCGAGATCGTCCGGCTGGTCCACGGCGACGCGAACCCGAACGGGCCGGGCATCAAGGAGGAACTGGTCGAGGCGCCGGCCAACGGTGACTACCCCGGCCGGCGCCAGGAGCTGCCGCTCGGCTCCTACGTGACGGTGCCGGACGCGGCGCCGCTACGGCTCGGCGGGAGCTTCACGATCACGGCCTGGATCGCGCCGACGCGGCCTGGGGTCGTGGGCTGGGTCGGAGAGCCGGGCGCGCAGGGCGTGGTGACGAAGTGGGCGGCGGACCGCGGCTACGGCTTGATGATCGACGAGCAGGGACGGCTGGCCCTGTGGCTCGGCGCGGCGGACGGCGAGGTGGCGCGGGTGGCGGCGGAGCCGGCGCTGCGGCGCTGGATGCCGGCCATCCCGGGGGCGGGGCGACCGCGGCCCCACGGCGTGCCGACGCAGTGGTACTTCGTGGCCGCGACGTTCGACGCCGTCACCGGCCGGGTGGCGCTGTACCAGGAGCCGCTGGACCTCTATGCGAACGACCCGACGCGGGTCGTGGTGGAGGAGACGACGCCGGTGCGGGCGCTGGCGACGCCCGAGATACCGCTGCACATGGCGGCCTACGCGACCGCCGACGGCGGCGTGGCCGGGCACTACAACGGGAAGATCGACAACCCGCGCATCTATGCGCGCGCGCTCGGCCGGGCCGAGGTCGAGGCGATCGCGGACGGCGCGGGGCCGGACGACGCCGCGGCGGCGTGGGACTTCGCGGCCGACATCGAGACCGACCGGGTGCGGGACACGGCGGGAAGCGGGCTCGACGGCCGCACCGTGAACCTGCCGACGCGGGCGGTGACGGGCCACCTGTGGGACGCCACGGAGATGGACTACCGGCGCGCGCCAGAGCAGTACGGGGCCATCCACTTCCACGACGACGACCTCCTGGACGCGGGGTGGGAGGTCGGCTTCGCCTTCGAGGCGCCGGCGGACCTGCCGAGCGGCGTGTACGCGGCGCGGCTGCGGACGATAACGAGCGAGGACTACGTGCCGTTCTTCGTCCGACCGCCACGAGGAACCGCCACCGCGAACATCGCGTTCCTGGCCCCGACCGTCAGCTACCTCGCCTACGCGGGGACGGGCGGCACCGGCTTCCAGCCGATGAGCCTGTACTCGACCCACACCGACGGGAGCGGCGTCGCCTACTCGTCGCGGCTGCGCCCCATCACCAACATGCGCCCGAAGATCGACACGCGCAACCCGTGGCAGTTCATGGCCGACACCCACCTCGTCGACTGGCTCGACGTGAAGGGCTTCAGCGTCGACGTCGTCACCGACCACGACCTCCACGCCGAGGGGGCGGCCCTGCTCGAGCCCTACAACGTGGTGCTGACCGGCACCCACCCCGAGTACTACTCGTGGGAGATGATGCAGGGGATGCGGTCTTACCTCGAGCAGGGCGGCCGGCTGATGTACATGGGCGGCAACGGCTTCTACTGGGTGACGCCGGTCGACCCCACCGGGACCTTCATCGAGGTGCGGCGGCGCGACGGCACCGAGCACTGGCAGGGGGCGCCGGGCGAAAGCCACCACAGCCTGACCGGCGAGCCCGGCGGATTGTGGCGCTTCCGCGGCCGGGCCCCGCAGTGGCTGGTGGGGGTGGGGTTCACCGCGCAGGGGTTCGACCGGAACTCGCCCTACCGCCGGATGCCGGACAGCTTCGACCCCCGGGTCGCCTTCATCTTCGAGGGCATCGGCGACAACGAGCTCATCGGCAACCACCCGTCGCTGGTGCTCGACTTCGGGGCGGCGGGGTCGGAGCTCGACCGCGTGGACCTCGCCCAGGGCTCGCCGCCCCACACGCTGGTGCTGGCTCGGTCGTTCGGCCACTCCGACGCCTACCAGCACGTGATCGAGGAAGTGAACACCAGCAACTCCGAGCAGGGCGGCACCGTCAACCCGCTGGTCTACGCCGACATGGCCTACGTGGAGTACCCCAACGGGGGCGCGGTGTTCTCGACGAGCTCCATCGCATGGAGCGGCAGCCTGTCGTTCAACGACTACGACAACAACGTCTCGCGGCTGACCGAGAACGTGCTGCGCCGGTTCGCGTCGGACGAGCCGCTGCCGGGGCCGGCCGCAGTGCCTACCGAGGGCGCCGCCGGCGCCGCCGGCGGCGGGCGATGACGCCCGCGCGCGGCTGAAAGGAAGCCAGCCTGCGGAACACCGGAATCGCCGGGGATGACGCCGCGCGCGCGCGGCTGAACCCGTGGCGGCCAGGGTCATCTCCCGCATGGTGCAGATGACGCCGCGCGCGCGCGGCTGAACCTCAGGCGTCACGTGGCGATGCAGCCGGTAGCGGATGACACGCCGCGCGCGCCGCTGACGTCGTGGTCGGACCGTAGAATCAGTTCGCCCACGGGGTGACGCGCGCGCGGCTGAACGCGCGAGGCCGAGCCGATGTACCAGGTCGAGGCGTGGTCGGCGTTGCGGCCTCCGGGCCGCGCGGTTGCGCCTGGAGCACGGAGGCGCGATGTACCAGGTCGAGGCGTGGTCGGCGCTGCGGAGAGCCCGGCGTGACGCCGGCGGACGCTTCCGCTGGCTCCACGTCAGTGGCACCGTCTGGGCGCTCGGCTTCACGAGCCTCTTCACGGACGTGTCGTCCGAGATGGTCGGCACGGTGCTGCCCGTCTACCTGGTCCTCTACCTCGGGCTGACGCCCTTCCAGTTCGGCATCGTCGACGGGCTCTACCACGGGGTGACGGCGCTGCTGCGGCTGGCCAGCGGCATCGCCGTGGACCGGACCGGCCGCTCGAAGGAGGTCGCCCTCGCGGGCTACGGCGCCTCGGCGGCGTCCCGGCTCGCCATGCTGGCGGCCGGCGCCTCGTGGCCCCTCATCGCCGGCGTGGTGGCGTTCGACCGGGCCGCCAAGGGCGCGCGCGCCGTGCCCCGCGACGTGCTCATCTCGCTGAGCAGCCGTCGCGACGGCCTCGCCACCGCCTTCGGCGTGCACCGGGCCCTCGACAGCGCCGGCGCCATGCTGGGGCCGCTCGTCGCCCTCGCCATACTCGGGACCCTGCCGAACGCCTTCGACGTCGTCTTCGTGGCCAGCTTCAGCGTGGCGCTCGTCGGCCTCGGCGTGCTGCTGCTCTTCGTCACCAACGCCGAGCGCGCCCCCGCATCGGCCCCGGCGATCGCCGGGGTCCCGCCGCTCGCCACGGGGCGCGGTCGCGCGTCGTCAAGTGGTGGCCCCGCCGGTCCCCTGGCGCCCTCGGGGCCCGACGCAACGCGGAGTCTCATCGCGGGCATCCTGCGCACCCCCGGCCTGCTGCGCCTCACCGTCGCCGCGACGATGCTCGCCGCCGCCACGGTGAGCGACGGCTTCCTCTACCTGCTGCTGCAGCGGGAGGCCGGCTTCAGCCCGGGTCTGTTCCCGCTGCTCTACGTCGGAACCTCGGGCTGCTACCTGGCGCTCGCGGTTCCAGCCGGCGGGCTGGCCGATCGCATCGGGCGGCAGCGCGCGTTCCTCGCCGGCTACGGGTTGCTCGCCGCCGCCTACCTGACTACGATGCAATCGGGGACCGGCCTGCCCGGCATCGCGGCCTGCCTCTTCCTGCTGGGCGCCCACTATGCGCTGACCGACGGCGTGCTGATCGCGTTCGCCAGCGGTCGGCTGCCCACGGAGCGGCGCGGCAGCGGACTGGCGCTGCTCACCACCGCGGCCGGCCTCGCCCGGCTGCTGGGGTCGGTCGTGTTCGGCATGCTCTGGACGCGATACGGTGCCGGGACGGCCGTGCCCGTGTTCCTGATCGCCCTCGCGGCGGCGATCGCGGCCGGGGCGGTCCTTCTGCGGGACACGGGCGGCAAGGGCGAACGATGACGGCTCCGACCGGTGATCGGCGGAACGGGCACGCGGCCCGCCGGCCGGGCGAGGCGCCGGCGAACCGGCGCACGCCGCCCCGCGTCGTCGCCTTCGCGCTCCTGTGCGCGGCCTCGCTGGCGCTGGCCGTCGGCTACGCCTGGTGGTCGGCGGCACGGCAGGCGAGCTTCGTCCGGGACGTCTCACTGCCGCCGATCGACAGTCTGGCCGAGGTCGACCCGCCGGCCGCGACCGCGCGAACCGCACCGCTGGCGGCGACGCCGGGCGCCGAGCTCGATCCGCCGGGCGCGACCGCGCGAACCGCACCGCCATCGGCGACGCCGGGCGACAGCGGAGCGACGACGCCCGCCGCACGACCGCCGGACGATCGGTCCGTTCTCCTCCGCCACACGGGGCTCGACGAGAGCTTCGGCGTGGCCAGCGTCGAGCGGCTGGACGCGGCCGGCGGCGGGCGCCGCGCGACGCCGCTACGGTGCGACCGGGTCGACTTCGCGGGCGAGCGGGGCGTCTGCCTGACGACCGACCGCTTCTATACGACGCACGCGATCATGGTGTTCGACGGTGCGTTCGAACCGCTGCACCGGCTGCCGCTGCACGGGGTCCCCAGCCGCGTGCGCCTCTCGCCCGACGGCCGGCTGGCCGCGGTGACGGTGTTCGTGTCGGGCCACTCGTATCTCGACGAGGGCTTCTCGACCGAGACGAGCATCGTCGACACCTACTCCGGCGAGCGCCGGGTCGCGAACCTCGAGGAGCTCCAGGTGTACCGGGACGGCGCGCCGTTCCGCGCCATCGACTTCAACTTCTGGGGCGTCACCTTCGCGGCCGACAGCGACCGGTTCTTCGCGACCCTCGGCACCGCGGGGACGACATATCTCGTCGAGGGACGCGTCTCGACGCGCCGAGCCGATGTCGTGGTCGAAGGCGTCGAGTGCCCGTCGCTGTCGCCGGACCAGAGCCGCCTCGTCTTCAAGAAGCGCCTGCCCCTCGCGGCCGGGCTCGGCTGGCAGCTCCACGTCATGGACCTGCGGTCGCGCGCGGTCACACCGCTCGCCGAGCTCCGGTCCGTGGACGATCAGGCCGAGTGGCTGGACGACTCGACGGTCCTGTACGCCATCCCCGACCCCTCCGCACCCACCCCGATGGTGACCGACGTCTGGCAGGTCCCGGCCGACGGCGGCGGCGCCCCGGAGCTGCTCCTCGAGGGCGCTTCGTCGCCGGCCGTGCTCCGGTAGCCGCGCGGCGGTCAGGACATAATGACCCATGGCAGAGAGACCGACAGACATCCCGCGCGGCACGCGCGCCCCGGGCTATCCCCGCGCCCCCGGACATCGCGTCGCGTTCGTGCCCCGCCACCTCCGCGTGCGGGTGGCCGCGGGCGGGACCGAGATTGCCGCAACCACCGACGTCGTGGCGCTCGAGGAGAAGGGATACCCGACGCGCCACTACCTGGCCCGTGACGGCGTCGACATGTCCCGCCTGGAGAAGACGGGCAAGACGACGTTCTGCCCCTTCAAGGGGCTGGCCACCTACTACGTGATCCGCGGCCCCGACGGCGAGATCCGAGACGCGGCGTGGAGCTACGAGCAGCCCTATCGCGAGGCCGAGCTCGTGCGCGACCGCCTCGCGTTCGATGCGGACGCGGTGGAGGAGACGGTCGGCTCGACGCCGTGACCGGGTCGCCGCCGTGGTGGTCGAGGCGCCGTCACCAACAGGCCGAGCGCCGTCGGCCCCACGACGGACCGGGCGACGGCCTCGAGCCCGGCGTGAGAAAATCCGTCGGTGCGTTTCGCGACGACGCGCTGGAGCATGGTGCTCGCGGCCGGCGCCGGTCCGTCCGAACGGGCCGACCGGGCCCTCTCGGAATTGTGCGCCGGCTACTGGCATCCGCTCTACGCGTACGTGCGTCGGCGCGGCTACGACCCGGACGACGCGCGCGACCTCACTCAGTCCTTCTTCGTGCGACTCATCGAGCAGCGCAGGCTCGCGGCCGCGGACCCCGTACGGGGGCGGTTCCGCAGCTTCCTGCTCACCTCGATGAAGAACTTCCTCGCCAGCGAATGGCGGCGGGAGTCCGCGGCGAAGCGCGGCGGCGGCGCGGACGTCGTGTCCATCGACGCGGCCGACGCCGAGGACCGCTATCGGGTCGAGCCGGCCGACAATCTCACGCCCGAGGCGGAGTACGAACGGCGGTGGGCGCTCGCCCTGATCAGGCGGGCGTTGGACGACGTGCGGCATGGCTACGCCGACCGGGGAGAGGGTGAGCTGTTCGACGCCCTCAAGGCGTACCTCGGCGCCGACCCCGGCCGAGCGCCGTACGGCGAGCTGTCGCGGCGGCTCGGCCGAAGCGAGGCCGCCCTGCGGACGGCGTCGTCGCGACTGCGCGTCCGCTGGCGGACCCGGCTGCGAGAGATCGTCGCGGAGACCGTCCAGGGAGATCGCCTGATCGACGACGAGCTCGACGACCTCGTCCGGGCCCTTGCGCCCCCATCGTGACGGCGCCGGCCTGCAAGCCGCGCGCCGTCGGCCCGATCGTCTTGCGCCGTGTCGTGGGCGTCGTGACGGCCAGCCGTCGGCCCCCAAGCCGCCATCGTGACGGCGCCGGCCTGCAAGCCTCGCCCCGTCGGCCCGATCGTCTTGCGCCGTGTCGTGGGCGTCGTGACGGCCAGCCGTCGGCCGGCAAGCCGCGCGCCGTCGGCCCGGGCGTCTTCGTGGGTGTCGTCGGCGTCGTCACGACGAGCCGCGCCGGCCTGTAACGAACGGTGGGAGATCGAGTAGCAACCGGCATGACCAAGCGACGAGCCGCGCCGGCCTGTAACGAACGGCGGGAGATCGCGTAGCAACCGGCATGACCAATCCGCGTACCTGTCCCGAGTGCCACGCCGAGATCCCGCCCGACGCGCCGCCGGGGGTCTGCCCCTACTGCGCGCTGCGCGCCGGGCTCCGCCCGGAGAGCTCCGCGGGTGCGGCCCGCGAACCGGGTGCGCCGCCGAGCCCGGAGGAGCTGGGGCGCCGCCTCCCCGACCTGGACGGCTTCGAGCTCATCGGTCCCGGCGGCATGGGCGCCGTCTACCGGGCGAGGCATCGCCCCCTCGACCGCCCCGTCGCCGTCAAGGTGCTCCACGCCCATCTGCAGGACGAAGCGTCGTTCGCCGAGCGGTTCACCCGCGAGGCGCGGACGATGGCGCGCCTCGATCATCCCCACATCGTCCGGGTCCACGACTTCGGACACCGCGAGGGCCTCTACTACCTGGTGATGGAGCTCGTCGACGGGGTGAGCCTGCGGCAGGCGCTGGCCGACGGCGGGTTCACCCCGGCCGAGGCGCTCGCCGTCGTGCCGCGCATCTGCGAGGCGCTGCAGTACGCGCACGACCACGGGGTGGTGCACCGCGACATCAAGCCCGAGAACATCCTGATCGACCGGTCGGGCTCGCCGAAGATCGTCGACTTCGGCCTCGCCCTGCTGACGAAACCGGCCGCCGGGACCCGCCTCACCCGACAGGCCCGCGTCCTCGGCACCCCGCACTACATGGCGCCCGAGCAGATCGAGCACCCGGCCGAGGTGGACCACCGCGCCGACATCTACGCCCTCGGCGTCGTCTTCTACGAGATGCTGACCGGCGAGCTGCCCATCGGCCGCTTCCCCCCGCCGTCGCAGAAGGTCGAGGTCGACGTGCGGCTGGACGAGGTCGTGCTGCGCACCCTCGAGAAGGAGCCGCGCCGGCGTTACCAGCAGGCGCGCGAGCTGAGCCGCGACGTCGAGCAGTCGGCGCGCGGAACCGGCACCCGGCGTGATCGCGATCGACCCTCGGACCAGGGCTGGACGCCCACCCGCGGGGGGCGGCGGCGCAGCCCGCGGCGGCGTCCCGACTTCGAGTACCGTTCGACGCGCACCGTCTGGGGCCTGCCGCTGATCCACATCGCCCACGACGCCGGCGGCGAACGGATGGCGCTGGCGCGGGGCATCGTCGCGATCGGCGACATGGCGGTAGGGCTGGTGGCGATCGGCGGGTTCGCCTTCGGCGGCGTCACCGTGGGGGGGATGACCGTCGGCGTCATCAGCCTCGGGGGCCTCGCCGCCGGCCTGCTGCTCGCCATCGGCGGCATGGCGTTCGGCGGGTTCGCCGCGGGCGCCCTCGCGTTCGGCGTGGTGGCCGCCGGCGCGAGTGCAAGGTCGATGCTGGACGTGTCCACCCAGACGATGCAGTGGGCGTCGTTGGCCGCCTGGGCACTGGCCACCGCCGTGGTGACGATAATCGTGGCGGGACTGATAGTCTGGTGGCGGGATGCCGAAGACGGCGAGTCTCCCAGGGTCGCGACGACGCCGAGAGGGAACGAGCACGATGAAGAAACGACCGGACGAGGCTGAGCATCCGGAGGCGCAGGCGAACCGCCTGGACGCGTTCGCCGACTTCGGCTGGAGGCGCGGGCGAACCGCCTGGACGCGTTCGCCGACTTCGGCAGACCGGCACCGGCGGCGTTTCCGAGCCTGATGCCGTCGGCCTCTTGCGTGCGTTTGCGCACGCCGGGCAGACCCGCATCCGCCGTCGACCCCCAACCGTGCCGGCTGACAACATGACGACCGCACGACTCTACGAAGCCGCATTCCCGTTCGCCGACGACGTCCTGGCCTTGCCGGTCGAGGACATCGACCGGGCCGCGACCTGGTACGGCGAGAGGTTCCGCCTCGTCGAGGTCGAGCGCCGCGACCACCCCGTGCCGACCGTGATTCTGGAGCGCGACGGCGTCCGCATCGGCTTCGCCGTCAACGGCGGGGATCCCGGCAACGAAGGCGCCGCGATCCGGGTGACGGACATCCGCCGGGCTCGCGACGAGCTGGAGGCCAGCGGCGTCAAGACCGCCAACTGGCGCGTGGACGAACGGGACGGGAAGAAGTACCAGGTGTTCTTCGCGGTCGCGCCGGACGGCCTCTGCTACTACTTTCACCAACCCATTGGCCGTGCCGACGAGTAGGCCCGAACCGGGCGTCGCGCGCGCGGAGCGCATGGCCGAATGGACGCGGCAAGTGTCGGCCGAGCACGTTGTGGACGTCCTCCATTCCCGGGAGCCGGCGCCGAGCCCGGCCACAGGCGCCGCATGCCGCCTCCACGCATCCTGCTGATCTTCGCGCATCCCGACGACGAGAGCTTCATCGCCGCCGGCCTGGTGCGCGGGCAGGCCGATCGGGGCGCGCGAACAGCGCTCGTGACCGCGACCCGCGGCGACGCCGGACGCGTCGGCGACCCGCCTCTGTGCGACCGGGCGGAGCTGCCGGCCGTCCGCGAGGCCGAGCTCCGCCGGGCGGCCGCCGTCCTCGGCATCTCCGACGTGCAGTTGCTCGACTACCGCGACAAGCACCTGGCGGAGGCCCCGGCGAACGCCATGCGTGAAGCCCTGGCCCGCGGCATCCGACGGCACCGGCCCCACGTGGCGATCAGCTTCGATCCCAACGGGATGAACGGCCATCCCGATCACGTCGCCATCGCCCGATTCACGATCGACGCGGCCGCCGCGGCGGCCGATCCGCGGTGGATGGCCGCGGCCGAGCGGCCGTACCGCGTGCCGCGCCTGCTCTGGACCACCCCGGTTCTGCCGTGGGAGGTGACCCGGCCGCGACACCTGGACCGCGAACCGGGCGTCGACTTCGTAATCGACGTGTCGGCCCAGCGCGCCGCGAAGGCAGCCGCGCTGCGGGCCCATCGCACACAGCAGGTCCCGATCGACCGCTGCTTCTTCAGCAAGCCGGACGTCGACCGAATCCTGAGCGTCGAGGTGTTCAGGCAGGCGTGGGGCCCGCCGCTGCGGCGTGTTCCCGAGAATGACGTGCTGGCCGGAATCGACCTGTCGGAGCCGGTCCCGTAGAAGGGCGCAACGAAGCGACCATTGCGGCGCGGCGGCTATTCCCGGCGGCGGACTACTCCGGCGCCGCCAGGTAGGCGAGCCGGTCGCCGCGGTACGATCCCAGCACGGTCCGTCGCCGATGCGGATCGCGGTGGTGGACGAGACCAATCCGTTTGGTGGCGGACTCTCACCAAGCGATCGGCCGATGACTACTCGTCGGACTCTATTGCCTCGAGGAGGAGGTACATGCCCGACGATGGGTTGTCTTTCGGGAATTCCCTTCCGTCACCTGCGTGCTTGGCAGTCAAGGCACGCGCACGTCGAGCTGCATCGGCTCGCCGCGGCATGTACGGAGAGCCGTCCAGTCCCTTGCCCGAGCTCTTGTCATGCTTGCGGCGCAGCTTCCCGGCGGCGTCGTTGTCGAGCCAGGCCGTGTGGTCCTCGAAATGGAGCGCCAGCCACAACTCGAAGCACGGATTCGAAATGGCAAGACGGACGTCGCTCGCTTCGGCCTTGGCTCTGGCTTCAGGAAGATCAGGGTGATTTCGAGGCCATTCGACGTCGAAGAGACACCACACCTGGTCGATCTCACCCTGCTCCTGGGCACTGCGAGCTCGGGCTTCGGCCGCCGCGTTCACCAGGGTCAACGGCACCGCGCCGCTCGCTTCGAGGTCTATACGGATGTCAACCGATGCCGATTCACGGACGGCCGGCTCCAGTTTCAGGGCCTTGACGTAGTCGGGCTCGGTCCTCGTGCCTTCACAGAACACCAGGAAAGTCCGCTTGGGAGCGCGGAGCGCGACCCGGCGACGGAGCGATGGGTCCCTTCCCCGCCTGTGTCCCGTCCGCCTAGCCATCGCGAGGCTGAGAAACGAGCCCGAGGGCCCTTCGCACGGCGACCTGGTCGACCTCGGGAACGGCCCCGAAGCGACCTTGCAGGTAGGCTCTTTCCAGGTTCTGGGACTTCCTCACGCGTTCACCCCCGAACTCGGCCAGACCAACGAGGCGCGTGGTGGCGTCAGGCGCTTTCTCGGTGAGCCAGACCTCGTCGCGGTTCAAGCTGTTCAGCAGGGACGTGTCGTGGGAAGTGAAGACCAGTTGAGCCCCGCGAGTATTGGTCAGGGGATCCTGGAAGATCTCGATCAGACGGGCCGAGAGCCGGGGATGGAGACTCGCGTCGATCTCGTCGAGCAGGAGGACCCGGCCGAATCTGAGCGCCGCGAACGCAGGACCGATCAGACGGAACCAAGTCCGGGTTCCGGCAGATTCTTCCTCCAGATCGAAGGTGACCGGTTCGCCTTCTCCGCGATGCACGAGACCAAGGCGACGACGAGGTCCACCGGGGCGCCCGGAGTCCTCTTCACTGATCATCAAATCGTCGATTCCCGGATCCGCAAAGCGAAGCAGGTCCAGGACACGCCTTGGATCCTTGACGGCTGGTCGCTCCTCCGGCGTACCAAAGAGACTCAGCTGATCGGCCTCATCTGTCTCGACGAGCAAGCGTAGCGTGGGGTCGAGAGGATGCACGCCACCGGCCCCGGGAAACCGTCTCCTTCGGAGCCCCAGGACACGCATTCTGGCCAGCGATTGCCCGACGTGTGCGAAGTCAGTACCGCGTACTCGCCGGCCAGCGGAGAGCGCCAACGTCGTTGAGGTCAGCAGGTCCCGTATTCCCCGGGTGCCGTCGAGGCCCCGACGAAAGTCGATTTCACTCCTGCGGCGCGTGAAGAGGTTTCGCCGTCGTCCTTCCGGATAGCTGTCCAAGCTCTCAAAAAGGACGGCCGAATCGTCCACTTCGAGCCGGTACCCGTATCGGACGCCCTTGGCGACCAGATCCAGATCGAACTCCGATGGAGAGGCCGGCCCGTTGCCGAGCCGGTGAGCATCGCGCGGAACGTAGTCCTCCCAGCTTCGAAGCGACGTGGCGACGGCCATCGACAGCCACGCCAGGGCGTCCAGCACGTTGGACTTGCCCGACGCGTTGGGCCCGTAGATTCCGGCGACGGTCAGGACACGCTCCGAGAGGCCGTCGAACCCGCGCGTCGCCGCGCGATCCTCGTCGACGGCGATCATCGACAGCTCCACCGGCTCGAGAATCGAGCGGTGGTTGGCGACCCGGAATCGCAGTAGCACGGACCCAGTTTAGCGCAGGAACGACATTTTATCGCTGGTTCCCGTCGAAATCGTGCAGAACTCAGCATGAAGGCGCAAGACAAGAGACTTCATGCCCTGCACCGACAGCTCGCGCGGAGCACCTGACGACCACGGTGAGATCGCTTCATCCCATGCAGACAAGAACCAGCGAGAACAGCCCCCTCCGCATCGCCGCGGTGCCCCCGGGGGACGGCCAGGGCCGGATCGGCATCACCCTGTGTCCCGGCAAGACCGATCCGGACGGGATCTCGGGGCCGTGGGCACGCGACCCGGACACCGACCTCGACGCGATTCGAGACTGGGGCGCGACCGCAGTGGTCAGCCTGAAGAACCGAGCGCTGACCGGCTCTCGCAACCGGAGCCGGACGCGCACCCGAGAAGCGCTACTCCGGCGCCGGCAGGTAGGCGAGCCGGTCGCCCCGGTACGACCCCAGCCACAGCTCGTCGCCGATGCGGAGCGCGGTGGTGGACGAGATGAACCCGTTCATGGCGGGGTGCACGAGGATGCGCTCGACCTCGAGGGTCTCGGGGTCGATGGCGGCGACGTTGCTCGTCTCCAGGGTCGGCTCGCGGGGATCGGTGATCGAGTTGCCGTCCCTGTCGGTGTGGCCGGCCGCGTAGATGACCGAGCCGTCGAGGGCCTTGCGGAGGTTGTCGGGCCGGAAGCCGAGGTCGACGACGTCCTTCCGCACCGGCTCGGCGCCGCGCGACAGGCGGGTCAGCTTCTCCTCGGCCCAACCGGCGATGTAGAGGGTCTCTCCGTCCGCCGACACCTCGATGCCGTTCGGGGCAGTGTCCTCGCTCTCGGGCAGCACCGCCCAGCCGCTGTCGGCCTGCCACTCCCACACCCCGATGCCGGCGTTCGTGGTGGCGAAGCCGCCGCCGGGCAGGGCGACGACCGAGTTCAGGCGGGCGCCCTCCGGGGCCACCGCGCACCCGGTCCAGGCGAGGCTCGGCGGCCCGTCCCCGGCGTCGACCTCGAAGAACTCGATCGACTCGCGGGACCCGTGATGGACGACGAGCAGGGTGTGGGCGTCGTCGGATCCCGGCGCAAGGTAGAGCCCGTGATAGACGGACCCGGCGGGGTCGGCGAGGTCCAGCGGACCCGGACAGTCGGGATAGGCCTCGGCGTCGAGCTGCATCTCGCTGTCGGGCGTCGGGAACAGCACCGTCGCGGTCTTGTCGCTCACGTTCACGAGGTTGATCCGGCCGCCCTCGCGGGCGCCGGAAACGATGGCCCACTCCGCGCCGGGGACGACCACGATGTCCTCGGGGCTGACCATGTCGCAGATGAACTGCACGTCGCCCACGGGGTCGCAGGGGTGCTCGCCCGTGACCGCGAACTGCGGCGGCGCCGGCGCGGTGTCGGCTTCAGGCTCCGGCGCGGGCTCGGGAGCGCCGCAACCCACCGCGATCATCGTTACCAACCCGAATGCCGCCAGCTTTCACCGCGCTCATGAAGGCCTCCTCCCAGATCCGGTTGTCGACAGGATACCATCGCAGGGCTACGAGTTCGGACCGGGCTCGGAGCCCGCCCGGAGCAGCTCCGGCGGGCCCTCAATCGGGAAAGAGAAGGGGGAATCATGGACATGAAGCGCATCTGCGGCGTGGTCCTCGTCGTGATGGCGGTCGCGGTCGCCGGTCACACCATCGTCGAGCCCCTCTACTACACGTCCACCGAGGAGAGCCCGTACAGCCCCGTGTGGGGCGTCCTGGGCTGGCTGATGATGCTGCCCCTGGCGCTCGGCGTGTGGTTCGGTCACGCCCGCAAGAGGGCCGTCGAGACCGGCGGGGGCGGACAGGCGGTCACGCGCGAGCTCCTCGCCGCCAACGTGCATTTCTACGGCGGCCTGTTCCTCGGCATCATGTTCCTCTTCAACTGGTTCGCTCAGCTCACCCCCACGTTCACGGCGCTGGGAGCGGACACCGTCTCGCTCGTGTGGATCGTCCTGCCGCGGGCTGCCGCTGCTGTGGGGATCGATGGGGATGTTCCTGCTGCGCGGCGCCGGGGAGTAGCCCGCGGGCCGCGTCCGACGGACAGGCGGCATGGGTCGACGAGGCGCCACGGGGCCGACTCGACTCCGCCCCCGGGATGACATAATTCGGCGATGCGCTATCCTCCTCTCACGCGACGCCAGCTCCTGCAGAGCGCGGCCGCAGGCATTGCCGTGACCGCGGCAAGACCAAACGCGGGCGCGACAGTACAGGGCGCGCCGGGGACGTATGCGGACGGCGTGCTGCCGGCCGGCGTCCGCTCCCGCTTCGTCGACAACGTCAACGGCCTCCGCATGCACGTGCTCGAGGCGGGGTCGAAGGCCGGCGCGCGCGCCGGCGTCCTCCTGCTGCACGGCTTCCCCGAGCTCGCCTACAGTTGGCGGCGGCTCATGCCGGCCCTCGCGGCCGAGGGCTACCACGTCATCGCCCCCGACCTGCGCGGCTACGGCCGCACCGACGGCACCGGCGTCGGCTACGACGACGACCTGAGCCCGTTCCGGATGCTGAACGAGGTGCGGGACATGCTGTCGCTGGTGGCGGCGTTCGGCTACCGCGAGGTGCACCTCGCCGGCCACGACTTCGGCTCGCTGGTGGCGTCGTGGTGCGCGGTGGCCCGCCCCGACGTCTTCCGCTCCGTCGTCCTCATGAGCGCCCCGTTCGGCGGGACCGCGACGCTGCCGTTCGACACCGCCGACGCGCCCGCGGCCGCGGGGGGCGCGCCCGCGACGGACATCGACGCCGACCTCGCGGGCCTGGAGCCACCGCGCTGGCACTACCGGCGATTCTACGCCACGCGCGAGGCCAACGACGACCTGTGGCGGGCGCCGCAGGGCGTGCACGACTTCCTGCGCGCCTACTACCACATGAAGAGCGGCGACTGGAGCGGCAACCGCCCCGAGCCGCTCCGCGAATGGTCGGCGGCCGAGCTGGCCCGGCTCCCCCGCTACTACGTCCTCGACCTCGGCGAGGGGATGGCCGAAACGGTGGCCGAGCACATGCCGACGCCGGCCGAGATCGCGGCGTGCGAGTGGCTGCCCGACGACGAGCTGCGGGTCTACAGCGCGGAGTACGAGCGGACGGGTTTCCAGGGCGGGCTGCAGTGGTACCGCAGCGTGGCGTCGGTGTCGTCCATCTTCGGCGGCGGGATCAACGCCGACCTGCAGGTCTTCGCCGGGCGCACCATCGACCAGCCGTCGATGTTCATCGCGGGGGCGCGCGACTGGGGCATCCACCAGCGGCCCGGCGCCCTGGAGCGCATGGAGGGAACGGCCTGCACCGACCTGCGGGGCCTGCACCTGCTCGACGAAGCCGGCCACTGGGTGCAGCAGGAGCAGTCGGCCGAGGTGAACCGGCTGGTGCTCGACTTCCTGGGCTCGCTCTGACACGGGCCATGACCAAGGAGCCTTCGGTTTCGCTCACCGGCAAGCACGCGTTCGTCGACCTCCGGCGGGGGCGGCTGGAGGGCGGAGAATCGGAACGCGCGGCGCTACGCGAGCTTCTCGCCCGTCGGCGGGAGGGTGAGTTCGTCCCCGCGGAAGACATGGATCGCCGATTGTCCCGCGTAGTCGCCGCGAGACGCCGCTCGCATGGCCTTCCGTCTTGAGTTCAGAGGCTGACGGCCTCTCCACCCCGTACGACATTTTGCCCGCGCGACATCCTCCCTTCACCGTGGCGTCATACGTTTCTCCGTAAGATCGTTGCAGGAGGTGTCGGAGATGATTCGTCGTACGTCGAGGAGAATCGCAGCGGCGCTCGCGGTCGCCGCGGTGCTGGGAACGACCATCGCCGTCCGGGCGCAGAACGCGACCACCGGCACCCTGGGCGGCGTCGTGCGCGACGCGCAGCTCGGGGTGCTGCCGGGCGCGAGCGTCGTCGCCGTCCACGCCCCGACCGGGACGCGCTACGAGGCCTTCACCCGCGCCGACGGCCGGTTCGACCTGCTGAACGCGCAGGTGGGCCCCTACGACCTCGAGATCGCCCTGAGCGGCTTCGGCACGCGGGCCCTGTCGGGCGTCGTGGTCAGCCTCGGCGAGGCGACGGAGGTCCCCGTCACCCTTCAGCTCGCCACCGTCACCGAGACGGTGGAGGTCACCGCCGAGGCGAGCGCCGTCTTCTCGCCGGCGCGGTCGGGCACGACGGCGAGCGTTGAGTCGGGGGTCATCGAGACCCTGCCGACCCTCGAGCGCAGCCTCCAGGACTTCGCGCGCACCAACCCGTTCTTCGTCAAG
The DNA here is from genome assembly GCA_965261285.1 of Vicinamibacterales bacterium. GTDB lineage: Bacteria > Acidobacteriota > Vicinamibacteria > Vicinamibacterales > UBA8438 > JAJEEA01. The sequence goes on from OZ253457.1 coordinate 4,267,928, forward strand.
ACGAGCCGCAACGCCGACTCCGAGAGCTTCCTGAGCGTCGCGGGCCGGAGCGGCCGCTACAACAACATCCAGATCGACGGCGCCGTCAACAACGACCTGTTCGGGCTGGCCCGGCAGGGGACCCCGGGGGGCCAGGCCAACACCGAGCCGATCAGCCTCGACGCGGTGAGCGAGCTGCAGCTCGTGGTGGCGCCCTACGACGTGCGCCAGAGCGGCTTCTCGGGGGGCGGCATCAACGTCATCACCCGTAGCGGCTCGAACCGCTTCGGCGGCACGGCGTATCTCTACAGCCGCAACCAGGGACTCGTCGGGCACGGCATCGACGACGTGCCCATCGCGACCTTCTTCGACCGGCAGCAGGGGGCGAGCGTGGGCGGCCCACTCGTCCGGAACCGCGCCTTCTTCTTCACCAACGTCGACGTCCAGCGGCGGGAGACCCCGGTCGGCTACTCGCTCGACGGATCGTCCGGCGTCGACTTCGGGCGGCTCGCCGACGCCCAGCGCATCGTCGACGTCGCGCGGACGCGGTACGGCTACGACATCCCGGGCGGCTTCGGCGAGATCATCCGCGGGAACCCGAACGACAAGGTCTTCGTGCGGTCCGACCTGAACCTGTCGGCCGCCCACCGGCTGTCGGTGCGGCACAACCTCGTGAACGCCACCGCCGACGTGGGCTCGCAGTCGAACTTCCGCTACCGCTTCACCGACAACTTCTATCTCTTCCGCAGCCGGACCGACTCGACGGTGGCCCAGCTCAACAGCACGCTGGGCGGCGCGTTCAACCTGGCGCGGGTCAGCTTTCAGCGCATTCGCGACCGCCGGGGGCCGCGGACCGCGCCCTTCCCGCAGGTCACCATCGATCTCGACGGCGGCGAGGAGATACGGTTCGGCAGCGAGCAGTTCTCGACCGCCAACGAGCTCGATCAGGACATCGTCGAGATACACAACGACCTGACGTGGGTGCGGGGGCGGCACCAGTTCACCATCGGCACCCACAACGAGCTCTTCCGGTTCCGCAACCTCTTCATCCGCGACAACTTCGGCGTCTACGAGTTCACGAGCCCGGCCCTCTTCGAGCAGGGGCTCGCCCAGTCCTACAGCTTCAGCTTCTCGCGCACCGCCGACCCCCGGCAGGCGGCCGGGTTCCGGGTCTACCAGCTCGGGTTCTACGCCGGAGACCAGTGGCGGGTGCGCGACGACCTCACGCTGACCTACGGCATCCGCCTCGACGCGCCCGTCTTCCCCGACGCCCCGTCCGCGAACCCGCTCGTCGAGACGCTGTTCGGACGGGCCACCGACGTCGTGCCGGCGACGCGGAACTGGTCGCCGCGCATCGGCTTCAACTACGACCCGGCCCCGCGGGCGCGGCTTCGCCAGCAGGTGCGCGGCGGCCTCGGCCTGTTCCACGGCCGCACGCCGTACGTCTGGCTGTCGAACCAGTACTCGAACACCGGGAACGAGTTCCAGCGCATCCGGGTGTTCTTCGACCCCGACAACCGGATTCCGTTCTCCCCCGACCCCCACGCCCAGCCGACCGACATCGGCTCGGCGTCTACCAACGAGATCAACCTCGTCGACCCCGCCTACCGCTTCCCGCAGCTCCTGCGCGGCAACCTTGCCTACGATCGCGACCTCGGCTTCTTCGGCCTCGTGGGCAGCGTCGAGCTGCTCTTCTCGAAGAGCGTCCGCGACATCGACTACCGCAACCTCAACCTCGTCGCGGCCGGCGCCGCGCCCGACGGGCGCCCGACGCACGCGCGCCTGCACCGCGACTTCAGCAACGTCGTCCTCCTCACCAACACCGACCAGGGCGGAAGCTGGACGGTGGCCACGAAGCTCGACAAGCGGTTCGGCGACAACTGGTTCATGACCGGCTCGTACCTCTACGGCGAGTCGCGGTCGGTCAACGACGGCGGGTCGAGCCAGGCGACGTCGAACTGGCGCTACAACTACCAGGACGGCGACCCCAACGCGGTGCCCCTGGCCGTGTCGAACTTCTCGCCCGGCCACCGGTTCAGCCTGTCGGGCTCGTACCGCATCCCCGCCGGGCCCGCCGGCGTCACCCTCTCGGCCTACTACGACGCCCAGCAGGGCCGCCCCTACAGCTACCTGGACGGGAGCGACAGCAACCGCGACGGCACGCGGGGGAACGACCTGCTCTACGTCCCGCGCGACGCCGCCGACGTCATTGTCACCGACGGCACCTTCGACGACCTGATGCGGTTCCTCTCGGCCGGCTGCGACGTCACGCCGGGAACGATCGTGCCCCGTAACGCCTGCCGCGGCCCGTGGGTCTACTCGCTCGACTTCCGCGTCGCGGTCGACATTCCGCGGGGACCGAACGAGGTCGAGCTCTTCCTCGACGTCCGGAACCTCGTCAACGCGTTCGACGCGAGGAACGGGCTCGTGGAGTTCGCCTTCTTCCAGAACCTCCAGCCCGTGCGATCGAGCGTCGACCCCGACAGCGGCCGCTACGTCTACAGCCTCAACACCCCGGCCCGGCCCGGGTTCACCGGCGACCGCTACGCCCGCGACGACCTGCGGAGCCGCTGGCAGGCGCAGTTGGGGGTGCGCTATTCGTTCGGGCGGTAGGGTTCCGGCGCGCTCGACCACGTGAACAGCGCGACCAGGACGAGGCGGAGCCAAGAGCTCATCGGCGGGCTCGCAACTGGCGATTCCGAAGGGCGCGCGCCTCGGCGATCAGCGTGGCCGCATCCACCCCGAGATCGGTCTCGGGCCGCCGGGCGAGCCGTTTCCGCCACTCCCAAGCATCCAGCTCACGTTCCACGGCGGCGAGCACGGTCGCGCTCAGGGTGCGGTTCGTTTCGCGGGCGAAGCAGCGCAGGCGGTCGTGAAGGGAGTCGGGCACGTTCTTCACCTGCAAGTGAGCCATGTCATGACGGTAGCATGAAGCCGGCATGGGTCGACGTGCGGCGGTCCGGCGGTCCCGATCGAGACTCCTGCAAACGCCCAACGCCACCCGCCATCTCGCCGCACACAGCCGGAGCGCGAACGTCTCTCGGTCGCAGACGCGGACGCCGAGAGAGACGGATACGGGTGGTAGGATACCGGCCATGCTGACTCATCCCTCGGTCCGCATCACGCTCGTGGTGGCCGTCTTCATGGGCGCGACCGCCGGGGCCGCGGCGCAAACGCTCCCCAACCCGTACCGCCTCGTCGACGAGTGGCCGAACCTGCCGGCCCACATGAACGGCGGAAGGTGGGGCGAGACCATCGGCGTCGACCGCGACGCGGACGGGAACATCTGGGTCTTCCACCGCTGCTTCAACAACCAGCCGGCGGGGGCCGCCACCTGCGTGGGGCGGGACGACGACCCGCCCGTGGTGAAGTTCAGCCCCGACGGCGAGCTCCTCGACAGTTGGGGCGAAGGGGTGTTCGCGGCCCCGCACGGCTTCCACGTCGACCCCGAGGGCAACTTCTGGGCGACCGACTACAACGGCAGCGAGACGGTGCTCGGCATGGACGCCGGTGGGCGCGGGCACCAGGTCTTCAAGTTCAGCCCGGACGGCGAGATCCTCATGACCCTCGGCCGGGCGGGCGTGGCGGGCAACGGGCCGGACACCTTCGACCGGCCGACCGATGTGGCCGTCAACGCCGACGGCGACATCTTCGTCACCGACGGCCACGGGCCGAACAACCGCGTGGTGAAGTTCGACCGGAACGGCCGCTTCCTGATGACGTGGGGAGAGCCGGGCGACGGCCCCGGCGAGTTCGATCAGCCTCACACCCTCACCCTCGACAGCCGCGGGCGGGTGTTCGTCGGCGACCGCTCCAACGGCCGCGTGCAGATCTTCGAGCCGGACGGGACGTTCGTCGCCGAGTGGCGGCAGTTCGGGCGCCCGAGCGGCATGTTCATCGACGAGGACGACGTGCTCTACGTCACCGACTCGACCTCGAACGCGCGGAACAACCCCGGCTTCGACCGCGGCATCTACATCGGCAGTGCGGTGGACGGGACGGTCCACGCGTACATCCCGGATCCGGATCTCGACCGGCAGGACGAGCTGCGCATCTCGGGGGCCTCGGGCATCACCGCCGACCGGGAGGGCAACGTCTACGCCGCCGACGTCGGCCCGCAACGGATCCGGAAGTACGTCAAGCAGTAGCGGCGGAACCCGGCGGGTACGACAGGCGGTGCGGTCCCGACCGGGCCGCGAGAAGCGAGCCGGTGGCAGCCTCCGGGCGCGGCAGGGACACCTAGACCTAGCTGCAGTAACGGCGGGGCCGGGCGGGGACAGGCGGTGCGGTCCCGACCGGGCCGCGAGAAGCGAGCCGGTAGCAGCCTCCGGGCGCATCAGGGAGAACCGGCTGCGGCCGTCCGGTCACATGCCCCAGACGGTGACCGGCGCAGCGCCGCCGGCCGACTCCGGGCGGCGGAAGATCTTCTCCTCCCACGTCCTGGACGGCGAGCGGTCGAAGACGATCAGGTGGCCCGACTCCGCCCCGCAACGGTCCATGTAGCCCCGCGTCTGCTCGACCCCCTCCCGCACCGTCCGCTCCAGGCCGTCGCGGCGCACCTTGCACTCGACGACGAAGCGGCGGGTGCGGCCGCCGTGCGGCCACACGATCAGCAGGTCCACGCGTCCGCGGCCCAGGGCGTACTCTCGCTCGAGACGGCCTCCCCCGTTCACCACCTTCTGCAGATACGCCTGCAGCAGCAGTTGCGGGCCGGCCTCCTGGTATCGGTCGAAGCGCTGCGTCCAGTGCTCCGAGTGCTCGCGGAAGAACCGCTGGAAGTCCGCGAGCAACCGGTTCACGTCGGGCGCGCCGTCGGCAAGCACGTACGACGCGGTCTCCGCCTCGACGTCGTCCTGCGTCACCCACGTCAGCTCGCGCGGAATCACCTCCGCGTAGATGGGGTTGGCGATGCGCTTCGCGTCGTGCTGCGACAGCAGGCCGAGGTCGCGCGCGTACTCCACGTCGCGGTCGCGGTCGGCGTAGCTCCTCCGATCGGCGGCGCCGGTCAGCATCGGCGCCACGACCCGCCGCACGCGGTCTTCGCGCAGCTTGTCGGCCAGGTCGTCCAGGTGCGTCACGCGGGCCAGGATCAGCCGCTCCTGGGACTCCAGGATGTCGTCCGCGGTGATGGCGCGGGCGCGGTTCCGGCCCGCCTCGCTCTCGAAGCACGCCTCGCGGCACAACGCGTTCACCAGCCACGGCTGCCCCGCCGTCCGCGTCCAGATCAGCGCCAGCGCGTCTTCGGTGAACGCCTGTCCGGTCTCCTCCGTATGTTGCCCCAGCAGCGCCCGCACCTCTGCCTCCGTGAAGTCGCCCAGTCGCAACGACTTCGACTTGATGTTGAACGCGCTGCCGCCGAGGACCAGCGCGTTCTGCGCGCTGGAGCGGATGCGGTAGTCCCGAACGTCCCGCACCCCGCACAGGATGACGCTGTGCGGGAAGCGGCCTGGCCGGTCGGGGTAACCGGCGCGGAGCTGCCGCAGCACCGACAGCAGCGTGTCTCCTACCAGCGCGTCGATCTCGTCGATCAGCAGCACCAGCGGCCGCGGGTCGGCCCGCGCCCACCGGGACAGCACGTCGATGAGGGCGCCGTCGGCGCCCTCGGTCTCCAGTGCCGAGCCCCGCAACCCGTCCGGCGTGTCGTCGCCCAACGTCATGTGGGCCTGGCGGGCCAGCTCGCCGAGCAGGGCCCGCATCGCCCGCGCCGTGTCCTCCCGCGCCGGCTGGCCGATCTCGAAGTCCGCGTAGACGCAGCGGTACTCCCCGGCCGCGCCGCTGTTCAGCAGGTCGCGCAGCGCCCGCAACGCCGACGTCTTGCCCGTCTGCCGCGGCGCGTGCAGCACGAAGTACGTCTTGTCCCGCACCAGCTCGAGCAACGCCTGCAGATTCACCCGCTCCAGCGGCGGGATGCAGTAATGATCCGCCGCCACGACGGGGCCCGCGATGCTGAACTTGCGCATCCCCTCCATTGTCGCACCGCAGCGCGGGTCGTCGGCGCACGCGTCCCGGCGCGACGCGTTCACCAGCCACGGCTGGGTCGCCGGCCGGCGGTTCGCGACCGGAGGAGTACTTCCGGTTCCGCACGTCCGCCTCCGTTCACCGAACCCGAGATGCGATAGACTCACGCCCGCCCGAAGGCGGCCCGATGACAAGCGGCACGACGTTTCTCCGCGCTCTTTCCGACGCCTCCGCGTCGACGCGGTGACGCATGGACGAGAACACGCCGCAGCGACCCGACCGCGCCCCCCGCGTGGACGCCGCCCGGCTCGGGGTGGTGGCCGCGGTCGGCGCCGCGGTGTGGCTCGTCCCGACGCCGGACGGGGTCGAGCCGCGGGCGTGGCAGCTCCTCGCGGTGTTCGTCGCCACCATCGTGGGCATCATCCTGCGCCCCCTGCCGATGGGGGCGATGGCGTTCGTGGGGGTGGCGTTCGCGGTGATGTCGGGCACCCTGACCATCGCGGAGGCGACGGCCGGCTTCGGGAACACGGTGGTGTGGCTGGTGGTGGCGGCGTTCTTCATCGCCACCGCCTTCGTCAGGACGGGGCTCGGGGCGCGCATCGCCTACCACTTCCTGCGGGCGCTCGGAAAGCGGAGCCTCGGGCTCGGCTACGGCATCGTGGCCACCGACCTCTTCCTCTCGCCCTTCATCCCCAGCAACACGGCGCGCGGCGGGGGCGTCATCTATCCGATCCTCAAGTCGCTGTGCGTCTCGCTCGGCAGCGACGCCGCCGACGGCACCCAGGGCCGGGTCGCCGGCTTCCTGACGTTCACCGCCTACCAGGGGGTGGTGGTCACCAGCGCGATGTTCCTCACCGCGATGGCCGCGAACCCGCTGGCGGCCGAGCTCGCCGCGCAGCAGGGGGTGAACATCACCTGGGCGGGCTGGGCCGTCGCCGCGTTCGTCCCCGGCATGCTGAGCCTGCTGCTCGTGCCGCTGCTGATCTACCGCCTGTATCCCCCGGAGGTCACCCACACCCCCGAGGCGCCCGAGTTCGCGCGGCAGCGGCTGCGCGAGATGGGCCCGATGTCGCGCGACGAGCGGATCCTGGTGGCGGTCTTCCTCTTCCTCCTGGGCTTCTGGATCGTGGGCGGCGAGCTGGGCATCAACGCCACCGCCACCGCGATGGCGGGGGTGGCCGCGATGCTGGCCACCGGCGCCCTCGCCTGGCAGGACATCCTCGAGGAACGCAAGGGGTGGGACACCCTCATCTGGTTCGCGGTGCTCGTGATGATGGCGAGCCAGCTCGGGACGCTGGGCCTCGTGGGCTGGTTCAGCGACCGCGTGTCCGGGGTGCTCGGCGAGGGGCACTGGCTGCCCGCCTTCCTCGCCCTGTGCCTGATCTACTTCTACGTGCACTACTTCTTCGCGTCGAACACCGCCCACGTCAGCGCGATGTACGCCCCGTTCCTGGCCGTCGCCCTCGCGGTGGGGACCCCGCCGGTCCTCGCCGCCCTCGTGCTGGCGTTCTTCAGCAACCTGTTCGCGTCGTTGACCCACTACGGCACCGCCGCCGCGCCGATCCTGTTCGGATCGGGGAACGTCGACATCGGCACATGGTGGCGGCTCGGAGCGCTGATCAGCGTGGTGAACATCACCATCTGGGTCGGCGCCGGCAGCCTGTGGTGGCGCCTGCTGGGGCTGTGGTAGCCGCGCCGGCTTCGTGCCTGCGCGGTCGAGCCGACTCGGCAGGATGCGAAGCCGGGCGATGGAACAGCAGCTCGCCCTGGACTCGAAGCTCGCCCTGGACTCGAAGATTGAACGGCCACCGCTCAAAATTCAATGTAATACGGGCTCCGTCGCGGCGCCGGCCAGCCCTCTGAGCCGGCAACGCGGCGGGGCGGGCCCGGCCGGCGACCCGCAGGAACCCTCCTCGCGCCCGGTGAAGCCCCGGCGTTCTGCACCCGCTCGCAATGAGGGCGTCATCAGGGCTCCCAGGCCGTCGATCCTGCCGTGTGTCCCTCACCTTCGCAACTCTCCGCACCGACTCGAGCGCCCTTTCGACGCGGCGCGGCGCGTGAGATACTGCCGGAATGAGCCTGGCCTACCACGACTTCGACACCCCCATCGGAACCCTGCGCGTCGTCGGCGACAACGGCGGCATCGAGCGGATCGACCTGCCCAACACGGCGGCGAGCGATCCGGATCCGGAGTGGCGGGAACAGCGCCGATCACTGCCCGGATCCCTGCGGGAGGCGAAGCGACAGCTCTTGCAGTACTTCGAGGGCGAGCGCCGCGACTTCGACCTGCCGCTGGCCCCCGCGGGCACCGCGTTCCAGCGCCGGGTCTGGGACGAGTTGCGCTGCATCCCCTACGGCGAGACTGTCTCCTACGGCGAGCTCGCGCGGCGCATCGGGCGGCCGACCGCCTCGCGCGCCGTGGGCGCCGCCAACGGCAGGAACCCGCTCGCCATCGTCGTCCCCTGCCACCGCGTGATCGGGGCGGACGGAACACTGGTCGGGTACGGCGGGGGACTGCCGGTGAAGGAGGCGCTGCTCGCGCACGAGCGGGGCGCCTCCGGCGACGCCCACTGAAGGCGGCGCCGCCCCGTACGCCGCGGGCGGCCCGCCGGTCGGTTGCGGCCGGGAACGGGGGGTGAACGCGACCCTGCCGGCGCCCGAGCGGCGCGTCGCGGGCCGCGGCAAGCTGAACGCCACGGCGCCGGAGCCCGGCCGGCGGCCGCCACCGGGGGGAGACAGCTCGTGTCCCGACGGGTTGGGCGGGTGAAACACGGCCGGGCGGCTGCGCTTGGCGCCGCCCGACCGCGCTACCCCGCAGGAGCATCCGCGGGCGCAGACGCCTACCTGCCCGCCTCTTCCATGCGCGCGCCGCCGAGGGCGTTCGGCACCGAGTAGTTCCCCTCGTGGCAGGCGTACTCGAACTGCAGGTACTCGTCGTCGCGATTGAACGGGAACGACGCCGTCCAGGGCTCGGTGTAGGTCTCCGCGTCGTCCATGGTCACCGAGTACCGCAGCTCGTCGGGGCCGGTGATGGTGAACCGCTCGACGATCGTCTGCGCTTCCGACTGGCGCGACCGGATGCCCGCCGACGGCCCGCGGATGTTCTTCACGGCCCGGAAGTTCGTCGACTCGACGACAAGGGTGTTGCCCTCCCAGCGTCCGCGGGGGTCGCCCTCCCACTGCCGCACCCTGGCGTCGGCGTGCGGCTTGTCGATGGGGATGATGCGGGCGTTGTGGATCATCTCGCTGTGGATGACGACGTAGCCGGGCGACTGCAGGATGAGGGTGCCGTTGTTGTACTCGGTCGGCATCATCATGCCGAGCACGCCGCGCGAGATGCACCGGTCTCCCGACTCCATGTTCCCGGCCGCGGCGTGCAGCTCGGCCATGTTCATCGCGATCGACTCGCGCGCGTTCGCGGTGTACTCGGGCACCCGGCCGTTGGGCGGGTCCACGATGATCGAGGCCTGGCCGATGTCGACCGGCGTCTCCCAGTACCAGTCGAACCAGTAGGTGCCGTAACCGCCGACGCCCCGCGAGCTATCATGGCCGCGCCACTCGGAGCGTTCCTTGCGGCCACTGGCCCGCGCCTCGGCCCGGGCCTGCAGCTCGTCGGCCGACAGCTCCCGGCCGACCAGCTCTTCCGGCAGCTCGAGCGGCGTGAACGTCGCGTTCGAGTTGTTCCACATGCCGGTGATGTTCGGCTGCCCGTCGGCCAGCAACTCCGGCGTCCAACCCGCGTCCGGCACGTCCTGGGCGAACGCCGTCGTCCCCGACGCAACGGCGACGACGGTGACGACCGCCGCGGCGATTCCGATGTACGATCCTCTCGAACGGTTCATGGACTCTCCCTCCCGGCCCTGTTCGCTTCAAGGTCTTCAGAAGGCGGGTCCGATTCGGCGCCGGCCGCGCCCCGTCGATCCCGCCATTCGCAGAATAGCACGCACGACGGACGGCACCGTCCGCTTCCGACCCAGCCGATGCGCATCCTCATGACCCCCGTCGGGAGCGGCGGCGACGTCCATCCCTACGTCAAGGTCGCGCTGGCGCTGCAGCAGCGCGGCCACGACGTCTCGATGATCATCAACCCGTACTTCGGGCCCCTGCTCGATCGGGTCGGCCTGCCCTTCGTGCCGATAGGGACCGACGACGACTACCACGCGATACTCGACAATCCCGAGCTCTGGCACGACCGCCGGGGGCTCCGGGTGCTCGGCGGCGCGGTGCAGCGCTTCGCCCTGGAGGCGTTCGAGCTGATACGGGCGGAGGCGGGGCGCGGCGCGCCGGTCCTCGTGGCGCCCGGCCTGGCGTTCAGCGCGCGGGTCGCCCACGAGGTCCTCGGCCTGCCGCTGGTGACGATGCACCTGCAGCCGAGCTGTCTGGTCAGCGTCCACGAGATGCCGGTGCTGCACCCGCGGCTGCGGTCGATCAACCGGTGGCCGGCGCCGATCCGCCGCCTCGTGCTGGCTCTCGGCGACCACCTCGCCGACCGCGCGCTGGCCCCCGCCGCCAACGGGCTGCGGACCCGGCTCGACCTGCCGCCGGTGCGGCGAATCGCGAGCGAGTGGTGGCACTCGCCGCAACGCGTCATCGGCCTGTTCCCCGACTGGTACGCCGCCGCGCAGCCCGACTGGCCGCGACAGACGACCCTCACCGGCTTCCCCCTGTACGACGCCGGGGACGCCGATCCCCTGACGCCGGCCCTCGACGACTGGCTGTCGGCCTGCGAGGCCGCGGGCCGACGGCCGGCGGTCTTCGTCGCCGGCACCGGCAACCGCCAGGCGTCCCGGTTCTTCCGGGCCGGAGCCGACGCGTGCCGCCGCCTCGACCGGCCCGGGCTCCTCCTCACGCGGTTCCCGGAGCAGCTTCCCCACCCGCTCCCCAACGGGGTCCGTCACGCCGACTACGCGCCGCTCAGCCAGGTGCTGCCACGGGCCGCGGCCATCGCCCACCACGGCGGCATCGGCACCGCGGCCGAGGCGCTCCGGGCCGGCTGCCCCCAGCTCGTGATGCCGATGACGTTCGATCAGCCGGACAACGCCGTTCGGCTCGAGCGCCTGGGCGTGGGCCGCACGCTGTGGCCGGGCGCCGTCGACGGCAGGGCCGCAGCGCGCGCCGTCGACGCCCTCCTCGGGTCGGACGACACCGCCCGCGCCTGCCGCGCCGCTGCACAGCGCTTCGAGGGCGCCGATCCGGTGACGCGGACCTGCGAGCTCATCGAGGCGGCCGGCTGACGACGGTGACGACGGGAACACCGAGACCGCGGCGACGACGACGCAGGTTCCTGGCGCGAAGATCGAGACTGGGGTAGAATAGTCGCGCCATTTTTCTACCAGGAACGCATGAGCCTGAACATCAAGAACGAGGAGACGTGCCGGCTGGCCGCGGAGCTGGCCGGCCTGACCGGCGAGACGATGACCGGCGCGATAACCGTGGCGTTGCGCGACCGGCTGGAGCGGGAAAAGCGGGTGCGCAACGCGGACGCGCTGGCGGCGAAGCTTCACGAGATAGGGCAGCGTTGCGCCGCGCGGATGGGGCCGGGACCCTCGGCGGTCGAGCATGGCGACTACCTCTATGACGAGCGAGGGCTGCCGAAGTGATCATCGACACGTCGGCGGTCGTGGCCATCCTGCTCGCCGAATCGGATGCGGCGCGTTACGAACGGGCAATCTCGACCGCCTGGCCCCGACGAATGTCGGCGGTCGCACTGCTCGAGACGACGATGGTCATCGAGGGCAGAAGCGGGCCGGAGGCAGGAAACGACCTCGACCTGTTTCTGCAGGAGGCCGACATCGAGCTGACGCCGGTCACGCGGGAGCAGATCGAGGCCGCGCGCCGCGCCTGGCGGCGGTTCGGCAAGGGCAATCATCCGGCGGCGTTGAACTTCGGCGACTGCTTCGCCTACGCGCTCGCGAGCACGACCCGAGAGCCGTTGCTGTTCAAGGGCGACGATTTCGCCCGCACCGACGTCGAGGCGGCGTGACCCCGGCGGTCGGGGCGTGCCCCCGACCCGCCCGAAGACGAGACCGAAGATGCGACAGAACGCCCGACTCGTGCTCGCTGCCTGCGTGATGATGCTCGCCGGCTCGCCGCCGGCGCACGGTCAATCGCAGGGCCCGCCGGTGAGCGGCGAGGCCCCGGCATCGGTCCAGATCACCGCCCCCGGCGCCGGCATGAGCGCGCCCGTCGCCGGCAAGTGGGGGGTGGCGCAGTGGCGCGAGCAGGCGCCGAACCTCGACGGTAACGTGCTCGACGACCCCGCCTGGGCCGACGTGCAACCGGTCAGCGGCTTCCAGCAGTCCGCGCCGGACGAGGGGCAGCCGGCGACGGAGCGGACCGAGGTGCGGGTGGTGTTCACCGACGACACCGTCTACTTCGGGGTCGTCTGCTACGACCGGGACCCCTCCGCCATCATCATGAGCGACAGCCGGCGCGACTCGTCGATGAACGACGCCGACAGCTTCCAGATGGTGCTCGACACGTTCCGGGATCGGCAGAACGGCTTCGTCTTCGGCACCACCCCCGCCGGCCAGGAGTACGACGGCCAGGTGACCGACGAGGGCGGCGCCCGCCGCGGCAGCGGCTCGGGGGGCGGGGGCGGCTTCTCGCGGGGCAGCGGCAACGGGTTCAACCTCAACTGGGACGGCGCCTGGCAGGTGCAGACCCAGATCTCCGACATCGGGTGGAGCGCCGAGTTCGCCATCCCCTTTCGGACCATCCGCTACCCGGACCGCGAGGACCAGGTGTGGGGGATGAACTTCCAGCGGAACATCCGCCGCCGGAACGAGACCGCGTACTGGGCGCCCCTGCCCCGGCAGTACAACCTCTACCGCGTCTCGCTGGCGGGGCAGTTGACGGGAGTGCGCGCGCCCGCCGGCTTCACCGGGAACCTGCAGGTCACCCCCTACGTGGTCGGCGAGATGGCCACCCGCGAGCTCGAGCCGAGCCTCGGCGTGCAGGGGTTCGGCGACTACGGCGCCGACCTCAAGTACAGCGTGACGCCGGGGTTGACCCTCGACGGCACGTGGAGAACGGACTTCGCGCAGGTCGAGGTGGACCAGCAGCAGATCAACCTCGACCGGTTCAACCTCTTCTTCCCCGAGAAGCGGCCGTTCTTCCTCGAGAACGCCGGCGCCTTCTCGGTGGCGAACCAGTCGAGCGGCCGGAACCTGGGGCAGACCGAGCTGTTCTTCAGCCGGCGCATCGGCATCCAGGACGGGGCCCAGATCCCCATCATGGGCGGCGCCCGGATGTCGGGCAAGGTGACCGACTCGATGACGGTGGGTTTCCTGAACATGCAGACCGAGCAGGTCGGCGACACGGTGAACACCGCCAACAACTTCTCGGTGGCCCGCCTGCGCCGCGACCTGCCCAATCGCTCGAGCATCGGCGGGCTCTTCGTCAACCGCCAGGGCACCGGCAGCCTCGCCCTGGGCGACGACTACAACCGCACCTACGCCTTCGACGGCCGGTGGGGCATCGGCGAGAACGGCATGGTGCAGGGCTACATGGCGCGCACCGAGACGCCCGGCCACGACGGGCACGACCACGCCGTGAGCGTGACGAGCCAGTACAGCTCCGAGTCCTGGCGCCTCGGGGCCGGCTACCAGGAGAACGGCGAGGACTTCAACCCCGAGGTCGGCTACCTCCGCCGCTGGGGCGGGTTCCGGAAGGTCGACTTCTCGGTCTACAACACCACCAGGCCCGACGACAATCCCCTGAGGTACCAGGAGCTGTCGCCGCACATGAGCTACACGCGGTTCTGGAACCTCGACGGCATCATGGAGACGACCTACGTCCATCTCCACTACCAGGGCGAGTTCGAGGACAGCTCGTCGGCCGGGGTGGTCTACGACATCCGACAGGAGTACGTGTTCGAGGACTTCACGGTGTCGGGCCTCACGGTGCCGGCCGGCCGCTGGGACTTCAACGAGCTCAGCTATCAGTACAACTCGAACCGGTCGGCCCCCATCAGCGCCGGCATCCGGGCCACCACCGCGGGGTTCTTCAACGGCAACATCGTGACCATCCGGCCCTCGATAAACGCGCGCTACGGCGAGACCTTCAACCTGTCGCTGAGCTACAGCCGGAACGACATCGACCTGCCGAGCGGCAGCACCGTCACCAACCTGAGCAGCATCGACATCGGCTACAACTTCTCGCCGCGGCTCTACGCCCAGACCCTCCTGCAGCACAACGACAGCGCCGACCTCTGGGCGGTGAACTTCCGCGTGGGCTGGCTGCAGGACGCCAACACCGGGCTCTTCTTCGTCTACAACGAGACCGACGGGCTCGGCGACTTCATCCCCTCCTACGCCGGCCGCAGCGTCATCCTGAAGTACAGCTACCTGTTCGACGTGCTCGACTGACGGCGCCGCGGAGACGGCCGGAGCGCGACGGCAGGCGGAGGCTCATCCATGGCGAAGGAACAATCCGACGGGCCGAAGGCACCGGCCGCCACCCAGGGCGGCTTCGTCGACCGCGCCCTGAACGGCATCGAGACGCTCGGCAACCGGCTGCCGGACCCCGCCATCCTCTTCCTGCTGCTGCTGGTGCTGACCTGGATCGCCTCGGCGGTGCTGGCCCCGGTCGAGTTCGCCGAGGTCGACCCGCGCAGCGGCGAGCCGCTGCGAATCGCCAACCAGTTGACGGGCACCGCCCTCGCCACCTTCCTGGTGCAGCTCGTGCCCACCTTCACCGGGTTCGCGCCGCTGGGGGTGGTGCTGGTGGCGCTGCTCGGGGTCGGGGTGGCCGAGAAGACCGGCTTCATCAACGCCGGCCTCAAGCTGATCCTGGGCCGGACGTCGCCGAGCCTGCTGACCCCGATGCTCATCCTGGCCGCCATCGTCAGCCACACCGCGGCCGACGCCGGCTACGTGCTCGTCATTCCCCTGGGCGGGGTCATCTTCTACGCGGCGGGCCGCCACCCGCTCGCCGGCATCTCGGCCGCCTTCGCGGGGGTCTCGGGCGGGTTCTCGGCCAACTTCATCCCCTCGGGCATCGATCCGCTGCTGCAGGGCTTCACCCAGCAGGCGGCGCAGATCCTCGACCCCGAGCGGATGGTCAATCCGCTGAGCAACCTGGGCTTCACCGCCCTCTCGTCGCTGCTCGTCATCGGCGTCGGCTGGTACCTGACCGACCGCGTCATCGAGCCGCGCCTCCAGTCGACGGCAGTCGACGGCGACCCCGACCAGATGCCGAAGATGGACGAGCTGACGGCCGACGACCGCCGCGGCTTCCTCGCCGCCACGGGGGCCATGGTCGCGGGGCTGCTGCTGCTGGCCCTGTGGGCGCTGCCGACGGGGTCGGCCCTGCGCAGCCCGGACGGCTCGCTGACCAGCTTCACCGCCCCCCTGATGGGCATGATGGTGCCCCTCATCTTCCTGCTGTTCCTGATTCCGGGGGTGGTGCACGGCTACGTCGCGGGCACCGTGAAGACGCACCGCGACATCGTCAAGGGCATGACCGCGGCGATGGGCACGATGGCCTACTACCTCGTGATGGCGTTCTTCGCGGCCCAGTTCATCGCCGCGTTCAACAGCTCGAACGTCGGCCTGCTCATCGCCCTGAAGGGCGCCAACTTCCTGCGCGACCTCGCCCTGCCGCCGCAGGTGACCATCGTCGGCATCATCCTGCTGACCTCGGTCGTCAACATCTTCGTCGGCTCCGCCTCCGCCAAGTGGGCGCTGCTCTCGAGCATCTTCGTGCCGATGCTGATGAGCCTCGGCATCGCCCCCGAGCTGACCCAGGCCGCCTACCGCGTCGGCGACAGCGTGACCAACATCGTCACCCCGCTCATGCCGTACTTCCCGCTCGTCGTGGTCTTCTGCCAGCGCTACGTCAAGTCGACGGGCATCGGCACCGTGGCGTCGCTCATGCTGCCCTACTCGGTCGTGCTGCTGGTGACCTGGACGCTGTTCCTGATCGCCTACTGGATCATCGGCCTGCCGCTGGGCATTCAGGGCGCCTACACGTATCCGTGAGCTCCCCGTCGCCGCCCCGCCCGACGCCGAGCGCTGCCCGCCCCGGCG
Source organism: Vicinamibacterales bacterium (assembly GCA_965261285.1). Classification (GTDB taxonomy): domain Bacteria; phylum Acidobacteriota; class Vicinamibacteria; order Vicinamibacterales; family UBA8438; genus JAJEEA01. The sequence continues at coordinate 4,283,896 of OZ253457.1, forward strand.
AGAGGCGTGACGGCGGGAGCGCAACCCCGAGCAGAGCCGCACTCGCGCCGGTTCGCCGTCAGCGAAACGCGACGGCCTCGCCACACTCGCATGCTCGACAGGTGTCGCAGTCAACCCATGCGCGTGTTATCGTTATCTCGCCGTGGCGATCCTGGCGAGACTCGTGGAAGGCGTGAACGCCGCCGACATCGGCATGCTGCTGGCCCTCGTCTGGCTGGTCGTTCGGCTGGAATGGACCCGGGCGGAGAACGCTACCGCCCACGACACCATTGCCAGGAACATCGACGGCGTCAAGAAAGAACTCGATGACGTCAAGCAGGACGTCGAGAAGCTGCTCACCGGCGACGTTGCCTGGATGCAGGCCGTCTTGCAGAATCGGCGACGTCGCCAGTAGCCGCCTGCTACCCCCCCGCATTCCTGGCCGACATGGCGGTAGTCGATCGCGCGTCTCCTGCCGCCGGTGTCGCGACTCGGCAGGGCTCGCAAGTCGACGTCGCGACTAGCCACAGCCCACCCCTCGCCGCCCGCCGGCTACGGGCTTCCAGCACCGACAGTCCCACGCTGCCAGGAGGTCGATTGAGGTTGTACGGGGCATGCAGGGCTGCACCGGCATGCGGTGCAGCCCCGTGAACGCTACACGCCGGCGAGCGGCTCGATGGGCTCGAGCGGAAGCGACCCGGTCGCGTCGCCGAACTGCTCGGCCGGGACCCCGGCGCGCTGGAGCATCGCGACGAGGAGGTTGTTCATCGGGGTGTCCTTCGAGTGGCGCAGGACGCGGCCGCCCTTAACCCCGCCGGCCCCGCCGATCATGACCAGCGGCAGGTCGATGTGCGAGTGCTCGTTGGCGTCGCTGATGCCGCCGCCGTGCAGGACGAGGGAGTGGTCGAGGAGGTTGCCGTCGCCGTCCGGCGTCGACTTCAGCTTGTCGAGGAAGTGGGCGGTCAGGCCGATGTGGTACTGGTTGACCTTGGCCCCCTGCTCGAACTTGAGGGGGTCGTGCTGGTGGTGCGACACCGCGTGGTGCGCCGCGTTCACGCCCAGCTCGGGATAGGCGCGGTTGGTCTGCTCCTTGCCGAGGGTGAACACGAAGACGCGGGTGATGTCGGCCTTGAAGGCGACGGCCAGCAGGTCGAACATCAGCTTCGCGTGCGCGTCGTAGTCCTCGGGCACGCCGATGGGCCGGTCGGGCAGCTCGAGGACCGACTCGCCGTGCTGGCGCTCGGCGACCTGGATGCGGCGCTCGATCTCGCGGACCGAGTCGAGGTACTCGCCGACGCTGTTGCGGTCGGCCGCCCCCAGCCTCTTCTGAAGCTGCGAGATGTCCTGCGTCACCCAGTCGAGGATGCTGCGGTCCTCCTGGAGCTGCGCGAGCCGCTGCTCGGGGGTGCCGCCGTCGCCGAACATGCGCTGGAAGACGATGCGCGGGTTCGTCTCGTGGGGGTTCGGGGTGGTGGCGGTGCGCCACGAGATGCTGTTGGTGTAGACGCAACTGTAGCCGTTGTCGCAGTTGCCGATGAGGTACGTCTGCTCCATCGCCAGCTCGAGCGACGTCAGCGGCGTGTCGCCGCCGATGTGCTGCGCGGCGATCTGGTCCGCGGTGATGCCGTTGCGGACGTCGGCGCCCTCGGTCTCCTTCGGGTGCACGCCGCTGAGCCAGACGGTGCCGGCCCGCGAGTGCTCGCCGTTGCCGTCGCCGAGGGCCTCCGCCTGCTTCTGGCTCAGGCCGATGGGGACCACGACCTGATCCTGGAACGGGGCGAGGGGACTGAGCGTCCGCGACAGTTGGGTGAGCTTGCCGTCGCCGGCCGGCTGCCACGACTTCATGACCGCCCCGTTGGGGATGTAGACGAAGCCGAGCCGGCGCACCGGCTTCGCCGCGGTGCTGGCAAGCGCGGTGGCGGCGGGCACCATCGCGTCGAGCAGCGGCAGCGCGAGGCTGACTCCCATGCCGCGGAGGAACGTCCGACGGGGCAACGCCATCTTGCTGATGAACATGACAGTCAGTCTCCTCGACCCGAATTCGATGTCATGGTACGGAACCGGCGCCTCACGGCCACGCTTCGCGCCCAGCCGATCCTACACGAGCCGGCGCGTCCCTGCACGGAGTCAGCGCTCCCCGGCGCGTTCCGCAACACGGGTTCGCGACGTCAATCGTCCGCGGCTTGCCGAGTCGCGGCGCTGCCGCCCCATCCGACCCTGCCGTAGGCGCCGTTCTGCGGCGCAGACTCCTAGTTCGCTTCCGCGACGACACCCGCCAGCCGCATCCGGAACGGCGTGCTCCGCACCACGCCGACGACCAGCGAGGCGAGGCCGTAGTCGTCCGCCGCCGAGCCGCGGACGATCCGCCGGACGGCCGGCCCGTCGTAGTACTCGATGCCCCGGCCGAGGGCATAGATCAGCAGCTTCTCGGTCACCACGGTGGCGAACTGCTCCCGGTCGCGCACGAGCAGCCCGCGCAGCTCGGCCGGGCCGTCGAACGCGGTGCCGTCGGGCATGGTGCCCGAGGCGTCGATGGCGATGCCCCCGGGCATGTGCCCGCGCCACCGCCCGATCGCGTCGAAGTTCTCGAGGGCCAGCCCCAGCGGATCCATCACCCGGTGGCAGCTCGCGCACACCGGGTTCTCGCGGTGCTGCTCCATCCGCTCGCGCATCGCCAGCACCCTGCCCGTGTCCTCGGCCGGCTCGAGCTCGGGCACGTTGGGCGGCGGGGGCGGCGGCGGCGTCCCCAGCACGTTCTCGAGCACCCACTTGCCGCGTCCCACCGGGGAGGTACGGTCCGGATACGAGGTGACGGTGAGGATGCTGCCCTGGCCGAGCAGCCCCCGGCGGTTGCCGGCGGCGAGCGACACCCGGCGGAAGTCGCTGCCGTAGACCCCGGGAATGCCGTAGTGCCGGGCGAGCCGCTCGTTCAGGAACGTGTGGTCGGCCGTGAGCAGATCGACGACGCCGCGGCCCTCGCGGAGAATGCTGTCGAAGAACAGCTCCGTCTCGCGCACGAAGTCCTGCCTCAGGCTCTCGCCGAAGTCGGGGAAGAGCACGTCGGAGGGCAGCGCCCCCGAGATGTTGCGCAGGCGCAGCCACTGCCCCGCGAAGTTGCGGGCGAGGGACTCGGAGCGGGGGTCGGCGAGCATCCGCCGCACCTGCGCCTCGACCATCGCGGGGTCGTCGAGGCCGCCCGCCTCGGCGACGGCCAGCAGCTCGTCGTCGGGCAGGCTGCTCCACAGGAAGAACGAGATGCGCGACGCCAGCTCGAGGCCGCTCAGCCGGTAGGACGTGCCCGGCTCGGCCCCGGGCGGGTCCGACACCACCCGGAACAGGAAGTCGGGGCTCACGAGCAGGGCCCGGAGGGCGCGCTCGATGCCCGCCTCGAAGCCGCCGGCCATCCGCCCTTGGTCGTAGAAGGCGACCAGCGGGGCGAGGTCGCGCCCGGTGACGGGACGGCGGTAGGCGCGGCGGGCCAGGGCCGACAGGATCTGCCGCGCGCAGGGCGCCTCCTCGGCCGCGTTCCCGGGCTGGCAGACGAAGATCCGACGCCGCGCCGGGGTGTCCTCGATGCCGGTCTCGTCGAACGGCCCGGTGATGGTGAGGGTGCCGAGGTGCGGGGCGTACAGCAGGTAGTCCCCCTCGCCGTGGGGGCGGTCGAACGGCTGCCGGAGGCTCTCGGCCAGGGCGCCGGTCTTTCTGATGAAGGTTGCGGTGACCGTGCGCGGGCCGGCCGCGACGGGGACGCGCACCCGCAGGTCCTCGGGTCCGGTGTTGTAGGCGGCGCCCTGGTCGCGGTCGGGGTCGACCGGCGCGAGCGGGAACAGGGCGACCCGCTCGCCGTCCACGCTGACCTCGAGCTGGTGCGGCTCGCGGATCGGGGCCCCCGCGAACAGGTCGAGCATGGCGAGCTCGATGTCGTACTCGCCGTCCCGCGGGAAGTTGTAAGACACCGAGAGTCCGCCGCGGGTGCCGAACGGCAGGCCGTCCTGGTGCCCGTACTGCGACAGGTCGGAGACGATGCGGAAGGTCTCGCCCGTCGCGGCCATCGGCGACGCCCCCACCGCGAGGCGGCTGATGAAGCGCGCCGCGTTCATGTAGCGCTCGAGCAGGGTCGGCGACACCTTGAGCACGCCGGCGATGTTGTCGAACCCGTAGCTCTGGTCGTCGGCCGGCACCAGGGCCGCCGCGTCGACGTCGAGGTCGAGGAGGTCGCGGACGGCGTTCTGGTACTCCGTCCGGTTCAGCCGGTGCAGGGGCACGGTGCGCCCGGGGTTCGGACTCGCCGCCGCGGCCCGGTCTATCTCGGTCTCGAGCCACGCGGCGAGGCGGTCGGCCGCCGCCGCGTCGGGGCGCGGGCGCCCGAGGGGCGGCATGGTGCCGGTGCGGACCTTGCGGATCACCTTCTCCCAGATCTCGGCCTGGGCCGGCACGTTCTCGAGGTCGGCGCTCTCGAGCTCGACGGGGACGGTGCCGCGCTCCATCAAGCGCTGGGTGTGGCACGTCAGGCAGTACCGCTGGAGCAGCGCCGCATGGCCTTCGATCTCGCTCCCGCGATCGGGCGCCGCGGCCTGGGAGGGACCGGCCTCCACGGACCCGCCGGCGGCGAGCGCGGCGACCACCGCGATGCCGGCGAGCCACCATGAACTTCGCCTGGACGCCTGCTCAATCGCCATCATGCTGCTCTGCCTTCCGGGTTTACGGGGCCGATCCTGCAATCGTACAAGTTCCGTCCAAGGTGTCAACCCGGCGGCCCCCGGCGGCCCCCGGCGGCCCCCGGCGGCAGGGACGGGGTCGCACGACAAGAACGAGGCGCCGAGAACGACATCGGAATCCCCGGCCCGACCAGTGCCGGGACGGTCATCTCATCCAGTGCCGGGATGGTCATCTCATCCAGTGCCGGGATGGTCATCTCATCCAGTGCCGGGATGGTCATCTCATCCAGTGCCGGGGCGGTAATCTCATGATGATGTCGTGCACCCGCGAAGACGAGTGACCGCCAGCGCTCGGCACCGATTCGGAAACGCGGTTGGTGCTCCGGGTGAAGAACTCGTCTGCTCCACGCAGCGGGTCCGGCGACCGGTCGGAATGAGAGCCCGCGACTCGACACCGGGAACGCGGCAGGGACTACCGTTTCCGCTCGGCGAGCGCCGCAACCGCCTCGGCAAGCAGTTGGACCTGGTGTCGCAGGCTCTCGGCGACCACGTCGAAGTGGACGCGCAGCCGCTGTTCCGACTCGCTCACGGCGGCCCGCAACTCCTCCTTCGTCGCCAGCAGCGCGAGCTCCTCCTTCGTCGCCAGCAGCGCGAGTTCCTCCTTCGTCGCCAGCAGCGCGAGCTCCTCCTTCGTCGCCAGCAGCGCGAGCTCCTCCTTCGTCGCCAGCAGCGCGAGCTCCTCCTTCGTCGCCAGCGGCGCGACGGCCGCCCGCAACTCTTCCTTCGTCGCCAGCGGCGCGACGGCCGCCCGCAACTCCTCCTTCGTCGCCAGCGGCGCGACGGCGACCCGCAACTCCTCCTTCGTCGCCAGCGGCGCGACGGCGACCCGCAGCTCCTCCTTCGTCGCCAGCGGCGCGACGGCGACCGTCAGATCGTCTCTTGTCGCGAGAGTCGGCACAATCTGCTCGATCCGATCGAGCCGACGTTCGCAGTTCCCGACACGCTGTTCCATCTGTTCGGCGCGCATGGCTCCCTCCGTCCCACGGTGGCGGCGGCGGATCGCGAGCCGGTCGCCGGACCGGGACCACCGCAAGCGCCGCCAATCAACGCAAGAGCCGTGCCAGTATCAGCGAAGTCCGCCGCCTCCACATCCCGGTTGCGGATCGCTCGAACGGAACGGTAGCATACAGGTCTTCATCGCGGGCCGGGCCAATGCTCGACCGCGACACCTGGAGACATCGATGCGAACGAATCCTGAATCGGCGTCGCGGGCCGTCGCCATCCGGACGCTGTCCCTCGTCGGCGCGGGACTGCTGGCGGCCGCCTCGGCCGGCGCCGCCCCCGCGGTGCCGCTCGTCGACGCCGCCAGGGCCGAGGACGCAGCCGCGGTCCGCGCCCTGCTCGAGCAGCAGGTCGACGTGAACGCGTCCGAGGTGGACGGCACCACCGCGCTGCACTGGGCGGCCTACCAGGGCGACGTCGAGACCGCTCGCCTCCTGCTCGCGGCGGGGGCCCGCACCGGCGTCACGAACCGGTACGGCGTGACCCCGCTCGCGCTGGCCGCCGAGCGGGGGGAAGCCCGCATCGTCGGGGCGCTGCTCGAAGCCGGAGCCGACCCCAACGCCACCCTGCCCGAGGGCGAGACGGTGCTGATGGCCGCCGCCCGCGCCGGTGATGTCGACACCCTGCGGCTGCTCCTCGCCCACGGCGCCGACGTGGCGGCGCGCGAGAGCTGGCGCGGCCAGACCGCGCTGATGTGGGCGGCCGCCCAGAACCACGCGCGGGCCGTGCACACCCTGATCGAGCTCGGGGCCCGCGTCGACGAGCGCTCGGACGCGGGCTGGTCGGCGCTGCTCTTCGCGGTGCGGGCGGGGCAGGCCGGGGCGGTCGACGCGCTGCTCGCGGCCGGGGCCGACGTGAACGACACCATCAGCCCCCTGTCGGCGGAGGCGGAGGCGGCGCCGGGACGCGGCGTGGCCGGCCCCGCGGGCACCAGCGCCCTCGTCATCGCGGTGACCAACGGGCACTTTTCGCTCGCGAAGCACCTCGTCGAGCGGGGCGCCGACCCCAACGCGGCCGAGCAGGGCTGGACCGCCCTGCACCAGCTCTCGTACACGCGCCGGCCGAACTCCGGCAAGGGCATGCCCCCGGTGCGGCTGCTCGACAGCCTCGGCACCCTCGAGTTCGCGCGGTTCCTGCTCGAGAACGGGGCCGACCCGGACCTGCGCCAGACCCGGCGGTTCAACAACCGCGAGCGCAACAACCTGAACCGCGTGGGCGCCACCCCCTACCTGCTCGCGGCCAAGCACGCCGACGTGCCGCTGATGCAGCTTCTGGCCGACCACGGCGCCGACACGCGCCTGCCGACCGAGGGCAACGCCTCGCCGCTGATGGTCGCGGCCGGCGTCGGCATCTTCAACGTGGGCGAGAGCGCCGGCACCAACGAGGAGGCGTTCGACGCGGTGCAGCTCGCCTGGGAGCTCGGCGACCGCAGCGTGCTCGAGGCCGACGACCGGGGATACACGGCGCTGCACGGCGCCGCCCTGCGGGGGGCGAACCCCATCGTCGAGTTCCTCGTCGACCGCGGGGCGGACCTCCTGGCCGAGAGCCGCGAGGGCTGGACGCCCCTCCGCATCGCCGACGGCGTGCACTACACCGGCACCGTCAAGCGCGCCGACCACACGGCCGAGCTGCTGCGCAGCTACATGCGCGAGCAGGGCGTCTACCGCGCCGAGCACGAGAAGGACGTCAACAGCGTGGCGGTGGTCAGGCCGGCGGGCGGGCAGTAGCGGCAGCCCGACCCGCTTCCTCAGCAGCCGGCCGGCGTTCACGTTGCACCTTGACCTCGGTTTGCGCCGTGTCACGGTCGAGGCGTTGGACTCTCCTCCCTGCTTCCGCCACCAGCCGCTCGCATTCGACAACCAACTGCCCGAACTCGCGGTGCCGCGGGCTCGTCCTAGTCCTGTAGGGCATCCCTCGCGCAGGGGATGACCACGCCCTCGGACACGTCGACACGGGACAGCAGCCCATGGACACCCTTCTGCAGGATCTCCGGCACACCGTCCGCGGGCTCGCCCGCAGCCCCGGGTTCACCCTCGCCGCCGTCGCGGCCCTGGCCCTGGGAATCGGGGCGGCCACCGCGGTCTTCTCCATCGTCAACACGGTCCTGCTGAAGCCGGCGCCGTTCCCCGAGCCCGATCGCATCGTGTGGCTGCAGGTGGTGTCGCCGCAGGGCCGCAACCCCGGCGGGTCGCCGGCGAAGTTCGCGTACTGGCGGGGGCAGGACGACGTGCTGCAGCACGTGTCGGCCTTCCGGGCCGGCCGCATCAACGACACCGGCGGGGACGTGCCCGAGCAGTTGCGCTGGGCCCAGGTGTCGGCCGACTACTTCCGGCTCTTCGGCGCGCCCATCGTCGCCGGGCGCGCCTTCACGGCCGAGGAGGACCTGCCCAACGGACCCAAGGCGGCGCTCGTCAGCGAACGCCTGTGGGAGCGCCGATTCGATCGCGATCCGGAGATCGTCGGCCGCAGCCTGTCGTTGAGCGGAGAGCCGCACGTGGTCGTCGGCGTGGTGGGCGAGGACTTCGACTTCAGCGACTTCGGCGCCGCCCCCGACGTCTGGACCCCGTTCCAGCTCGACCCCAACGCGACCGACCAGGGGCACTACTTCACGGTCGCGGGCCGGCTGAGGCCCGGCCTCTCGCTGGCGCAGGCGCAGGCGGCGCTGGCGCAGACGACCGGGGCGTACCGCGAACGCTTCCCCGACGTGTTCCCCGACGGCGAGGCCGCCTTCGGCGCCGAGCCGATCCGGGAGATGCTGGTCCGGAACGCCCGGCCCCTGCTGCTGGTGCTTCTCGGCGCCGTCGGCCTCGTGCTCCTCATCGCCTGCGCCAACGTCGCCAACCTGCTGCTCGTGCGGGCGGTCGGCCGGAAGCGGGAGATCGCGCTCCGCACCGCCCTCGGGGCCGGGCGGGGACGCCTCGTCCGGCAACTGCTGACGGAGAGCGTCGTGCTGTCGGCGGTCGGCGGCGCGCTGGGGCTCGCGGCCGGCGTCGCCGGCGTCCGGGCCCTGCTCTCGGTGAGCACCGTCGGGCTGCCGCGCATCGGCCCCGACGGCGCGCTCGTCGCCGTCGACTGGCGCGTGCTGGCGTTCGCCGTCGCGGTGTCGGTGGGGACGGGGGTGCTGTTCGGGCTGATCCCGGCGCTGCAGGGGTCGCGCACCGACCTCGGCGGGACCCTCAAGGAGGGCGGCGGGCGCACCGGCACCGGCTTCCGGCAGAACCGTACGCGCGCGGTGCTCGTCGTCGGCGAGGTCGCGCTGGCGCTGATCCTCCTGATCGGCTCGGCCCTCCTCATCCGCACGTCCATCGCCCTGAACGCCGTCGACCCGGGCTTCGATGCCGCCAACGTGCTCACGATGCGAACGTCGCTGACCGGGCCGCGCTTCGAGACCGCGGCCGGGGTCGAGCAGCTCCTGCGCACCGGGGTCGACCGCGTGCGCGCGATGCCGGGCGTCGAGCACGCCGCGGCCACGTGCTGCGTGCCGCTGCAGGGCGGGTTCGGGCTGCCCTTCATCATCTCGGGGCGGCCGCTGGAGGACGGGCCGTTCCACGGCGGGGGCGGATGGGTGACGGTGTCGGACGGGTTCTTCGAGGTGTTCCGCATCCCCCTCCGGCGGGGGCGGGTCTTCACCGACCGCGACGCCGGCGGCACGCCGCCGGTCGTCGTGATCAACGAGGCCATGGCGGACCGCTACTGGCCCGACGGCGACCCTCTGACCGGCCGACTCGTCATCGGCCGGGGGGTCATGCAGCAGTTCGCCGACGAGCCCGAGCGGCAGATCGTCGGGGTGGTGGCCGACGTGCGGGACGCGGGGCTCGACACCGACCCGCAGCCCCGGATGTACGTGCCGCAGGCGCAGTTGCCGGACGCCGTCAGCGCCCTCGCCCTCGAGATCGCACCGATGGGCTGGACGGTGCGCACGCGGACCAGCCCGGGCGCGCTCAGCGGACCGATCCAGGAGGAGCTGCGACTCGCCACCGGCCTGCCGGTCTCGGACGTGCGGACCATGGACGAGGTGGTGTCGCGGTCCACCGCCCGGCAGCGGTTCAACATGCTGCTGATGACGGTGTTCGGCGCGGCGGCGTTGCTGCTGGCTGCCATCGGCGTCTACGGCCTGATGGCGTACTCGGTCGAGCAGCGGACACAGGAGATCGGCGTCCGCCTCGCCCTCGGGGCCGGGACCGGGCGCGTCTGGCGCATGGTCGTCATGCAGGGCATGGGGCTGGTCGCGGCAGGCGTCGTCATCGGCGTCGCCTCCGCCACGGGACTGACCCGTCTCCTCGCCAGCTTCCTCTTCGGGATCGAGGCGTCCGACCCGGCCACGTTCGCCGCCGTCGCCGTCGTCCTGGCCGGCGTGGCCCTGGGCGCGGTGGCGGTGCCGGCCCGCCGCGCGAGCCTGGTCGACCCGCTGCTCGCCCTGCGCCGGGACTAGCCGCTGGCCGCTAACGACCGGAGACCCATCGCGGCCACCGGTCTGCCCAAGCCGACCACCGAGAGACCGCTTTGACCAGGAGAGTCATGGTCACGACCGCGCCGGCTGCAATGCTCCCCTCCCGTTGACAGCCGCGTCCGCCACCGATGTCTCGGCCCGCCACAAACCCGAGACTGCTTGCGAATACCCCGACAACACGAAACCGGCCGCCCTCCACACTCCCACCACGAGTACACCTCGGCGAGCTGCGGGTGATTCAGGGGCCGCAGGCGTCGGCGACCATTCCGAGGGCGCTGACGTTGATGCGGTCCCCGTCCGGGGACCGGATGAGGAACCCCTTGGCTTCCATCACGTGACCGGCGTGGGCGGCGGGGTCGGGATAGACCGCCATCAGCTCGAACGTCCGGGTGCCGAGCGGCCGCCCCGCGAGGGCGGCGAGCGCCTCGGGGCTGGAGTCGGAGGGATCGGTAGTGCGGACCGCCGGGGTGGCCCGGGCCAGCACCCAGCCGGCGCCGTCGCCGCGCTCCAGGCAGCCGACCGCGCTCACCAGGGCGAAGCTCGGGACGTCGCCGGGGCCGTCTTCGGCCTCGATGCGGACGTCGGCCGCCCCCGCCACGGTCAGCTCCGCGGCGCCGGCGGGGAACCCGTTGACCTGGAGTAGATAGGCGACGCTGTCGACGTAGGCGTCGTCGCTCAGGCTGGCCGGCTCGTCGAACGGCATCAGATTGCGGACGCGGGTGTAGAGGTTGCCGACGGTGTCCTCGCGCCACGACTCCATGAACGGCTCGCCGGCGAGGGCGCTGGCCTCCTCGGTGCCGCTGAAGTCGGCCAGGTGGCAGCTCAGGCAGTGGCTCTTGTAGACGCCTTCGCCGCGTTCCGCCTGCTCGGCGGTGTAGACCCCGTCCCACACCGTGGTCCGGCTCTCCTGGGCCTCCCCCGCCCCGGCGGCGACCAGCAGCGCCGCGACCGCCAACGTCAATCGCATGCTCATGGTCTCCAGCCCCGCTACTTCGGCGCGCCCTTGATGCGCACGCCCTCGTCCTGGATCGTCCGGTTCAGCAGGCTGACGCAGGCGTAGAGGGCCCGCAGGGTCGGCACCTCGACCCCCGTCATCTCCGCGAGCTCGACGACCACGCCGAGCATGCCGTCCACCTCGAGGGGCTTGCCCGCCTCCACGTCCTGCAGCATCGACGTCTTGTGCTTGCCGACGCTCTCGGCTCCCGCGATGCGGCGCTCCATCCCGACCCGGAAGTGGGCGCCGAGCCGTTCGGCCACCTGCTGCGCCTCGGTCATCATGGTCGCGGCGAGGCCGCGGGTCAGCGGGAATTGGCAGATGTCGACCAGCGTCGAGTGGGTAAGAGCGCTGATGGGGTTGAAGGTCAGGTTGCCCCACAGCTTCAGCCAGATCTCCGACCGGATGTCGTCGAGGACCCGCGACTTGAAGCCGGCCTCCTCGAACAGCCCCGAGACCATGCGCACCCGGTCCGAGTCGCCACCGTCGAGCTCGCCCACCGGGAAGCGGTTGCCCTCGATGTGCCGGATCACCCCCGGCTCGGCGATCTCGGCCGCGGGATAGGCGATGCAGCCGATGACGCGCCCCGGGTCGATGGCCCGGAACAGCACCCCGCCGGGGTCGACCGTCTCGACCACCCGGTCCGCGTACTCGCCGTCGACCTGCTGGAAGTACCACCAGGGGATGCCGTTCTGCAAGGTGACGATGACCGTGTCGGGACCGAAGAGGGACGACAGGTCGTCGACGACCGGGACTATCTGGTGGGCCTTCAGGGCCAGGAGCACGACGTCCTGCGGCCCCGGCTCGCCGACGCGGTCGGTGGCGGTCAGGTCGGTCGCCACGAGTTCCTGGTCACCCTCGATCAGCTTCAGCCCGTTGGCCCGGATGGCGGCGAGATGGGGACCGCGCGCGATCGCCGACACCGCGTGACCCGCGTGGGCCAGCCGCACCGCCATGTAGCCGCCGATGGCTCCCGCTCCGACTACGCAGACCCTCACATGTCGCTCCTTGCGTGGACGCCGCTCCTGCCCTTGCGAGTGGCCGACCCGGACAAGTCCTACACCGCCCTGTCGGCCCGGGCCTGGGCGATCGCCGCGTCGTCCATCCCGAGCACCTCGCGCAGCACCTCGTCGGTGTGCTCGCCCAGGAGCGGCGACCGCCTGACGTCGGCCGGCGAGTCCGACAGCTTGATGGGGTTGCCCACGGAGAGGTACGACCCGCGCTCCGGATGGTCGACCTCGACCACCGTCCCCGTCGCCCGCAGCGACGGCTCCTCGGAGAGCTCCTTCATCGACAGCACCGGCCCGCACGGCACGTTCAGCGGATTCAGCACCTCCATGACCTCGAACTTGGTCAGGGTCTGCGTCCACTTCTCGATCTCGTCGAACATCTCGTCGATCTTGGGCAAGCGGGCCTCGGGCGTGCTCCACTCGGGATCGGTCAGCCAGTCCTCGTGACCGATCACCCGGGCGAGCCCGTCGAAGGCCGCCGCCTGGGCGATGACGTAGATGTAGGCGTCGGGGTCGGTCTCCCACCCCTTGCACTTGACGATCCAGCCCGGCTGGCCGCCGCCCGAGGCGTTGCCGGCGCGCGGCGTCGCAGCGCCGAAAGTGCCGTGGGGATACTGCGGGTATTCCTTCAGGGGCCCGTGGGTCAGCCGCTGCTGGTCGCGCAGCTTCACCCGGCAGAGGTTGAGCACCCCGTCCTGCATGGCGCACTCGACGCGCTGGCCGCGCCCCGTCTTCTCGCGCTGGAAGAGGGCGGTCACGATGCCCAGGGCGAGATGCAGGCCGGTGCCCGAGTCGCCGATCTGCGCCCCCGCGACGACCGGCGGCCCCTCGGGGAACCCGGTGGTGCTGGCCCCGCCGCCGGCGCACTGGGCGACGTTCTCGTAGACCTTGCAGTCCTCGTAGGGCCCCGGCCCGAAGCCCTTGACCGAGGCGTAGATGATGCGGGGGTTGATCTCCTGGATGCGCTCCCACGAGAAGCCCATCCGGTCGAGGGCGCCGGGCGCGAAGTTCTCGGCGATGACGTCGCAGCTCTCGAGCAGGCGCGTGAAGAGGGCCTTCCCGCTCTCGCTCTTGGTGTTGAGGGTGACGCTGCGCTTGTTGTGGTTCAGCATCGTGAAGTACAGGCTGTCGACATCGGGTATGTCGCGCAACTGACCCCGCGTCGCGTCCCCCTTGCCGGGACGCTCGACCTTGATGACGTCGGCGCCGAACCAGGCGAGCAACTGGGTGCAGGTCGGTCCCGACTGGACATGCGTCATGTCCAGAACACGTACTCCCTCGAGGGCTTTCATGGACTCTCCGTGGGCTTGACGGCCGGCGGCACGCACCGACGGCTTGCTGACTCGACGTTCTCACGCACCCCGCAAGCGTCGGCCGCCACCCGCCGGTGCACGGGTGGAGGCGCCGCCTGCCGCTCGAAACTGTACATTATCGCATCTACGGGGCATGCGCGCGCCCACACCTGATCTCGTCCAACGAGAACCGAGCCTGAAGGGAATGTGAGCTGATCCGGGAAACGACTCCCCGCGGCGAGCCCGAAGGGCGGGTCCGTACGGCGACCAACCCCGCCGAGGGGGCCCTCGGCTCGCGCGGAGGGCAAGCTCGATCGAGCTGTCCGCCCCAGGCCCTCGGCTCGCGCGGAGGGCGGACGCCCGCAAAATGCTCAGGCTGGTGGACGAAAGGCCAGCCACCGGCGCGGGTTGTCGACGAGGATCTTCCGGATGGTCTCTTCCGGCACCCCCCGATAGCGGAGCTTCGGGACGAACTGCACCAGCACCGTCGAGAACCCGTTGCCCCAGTTGGCCTTGAGCTGGGTGGTGTTGGCGAAGTCGGACGACAGCAGGACGTGGTCCTCGAACCCTGCCTCGATCGCGCTCAGCACCATGTCGACCTTCTCGCTCTCGGGGATGAACGACGCGCTCATGCGATGGCCGACGGTGTCGAGTCCGATGAACGCGCCCCGGCGCGCGATCTCCCGATGCGTCTCCCATCCCGGATCGTCCGAGCGCTTGATGGTCGACTGGTGCCCGATGCACAGGTGGGCGAGGTCGACCCCCTGCGCCTCGTAGATGTCGAGCTGCTCGATGGCGCACGAGGGGCAGCTCTCGTGGGGCACGTGCGTGAAGATGGGCAGCCCCGTCTCGCGGTGGGCCCTGCTCACCGCGCGCAGCATCTTCCGCTCCTCGTCGTGCATCTCCGGGAACGATGTGCCGACCTCGCCCAGCGCCCCCCAGCCCTCGCGGCCGGCCTGCTCGACGAGCCGCGCCGCAATCGCCTCCTCGGGCAGCCCGACGATCTCCTCCGGATAGGACCGCAGCAGGAAGTAGCTGCCGCCGAGCACGACGTGCACCCCCGACCGCCGCGCCATCGCCGTGAGGTTCGCGAGCTGCTGCTCGGTGCGGGGGCCGATGGACGAGTCGACGATGCAGCTCACCCCGTCGAACGCCGCCATCTGCAGCTCCTCGACGACGAGATCGACCATCTCGTCGTTGGTGGGCGCAGGGGGCGGCGGCGTGCCGGGCGCCCGCGGCTCGGGGGGCGGGCTGCTGTACGCGAACGAGAGATGCTCGTGGAAGAGGGTCGCGCCGTCCCCGAGAGCGTCGGGAGACACGTCGCCCAGGCGCGTGCGCACAATCGCGCCCTCGGGAAAGGGCGCCGCGGAGGCCGTCTGCAGGGCCGCGCCGGCCGGACCGCGGGCGCTCGCCGCCGCGCCGGCCCCGCCGAACCCCAGTCCGACCGCCCCGGCCCCCAACGCCCGCATCGCCTCGCGCCGGCCGATGGGCCTCGTGCGTGCTTCTCGCATGGTCGTCACCCCGTGCCGTGATCTTCGTCCGTGACTCCGCACCCGCGCCGGCGTCGCCGAGGCCGGTCCGCGCGGTCCCGCGCCGACGGACCGCAACGGATCCCGTTCCGCCCCCGAAGCCCCTTGCGTCCTCGCAAGGCTGCCGGCCTGCCCCACCGACCCCGTCAGCAGGGCGAACTCGCCGGCGACCAACAGGTGAGCGCCCTCCCGGGGCTGCGGCCTGCCCCGCCGACCGGCCGCAACGAATCCCGCGCCGGACGGGGACCCGCGCCACCCTCGTAGTATCGCAGGTTCGCGGGGCATCGCCCCCCGGGCCGCATATAATCTCCCTCATGTTTCCACGACTCAAGACGCTGCATCTCCAGCCGGCCCGTCTCGCCGGCAGAGCCCTCCCGGCGGCGCTGCTCGCGGCGGCGCTGGCCGCAACCACGACCCTCGCCGCCGAGAACGAGAACTGGCCGGCGTTCCGCGGCGCCGACGCCCTGGCGACGGCCGACGACGATCCCCGCCTGCCCCTCACCTGGAGCACCACCGAGAACGTCGTGTGGAAGACCCCCGTCGAAGGCCTCGGCTGGTCGTCGCCGGTCGTCTGGGGCGACCGCATCTTCCTGACCTCGGTGGTCAGCGACGGCGAGACCCAGGAGCCGCGCATGGGGCTCTACTTCCCCTACGGGTCGCCCCAGGAGATGCCCGGCGGTCCGTTTCCCCCCGCCAGGCCCGGCGACCTGATGGAGCGGGAGCGGGACGTGCACCACTGGCTCGTGCACGCCCTCGATTTCGAGACCGGCGAGGTCGTCTGGACCACGGAGGTCAACACCGGCTCGCCGCAGTTCGACCGGCACCTCAAGAACACCTTCGCGTCGTCCACCCAGGTGACCGACGGAGAACGGGTCTACTCCTACTTCGGCAACGTCGGCGTCTTCGCCCTCGACATGGACGGCAACCTCGTCTGGGAGCGGCGCTTCGACCCGGCCGAGACGCGCCTCGGCTGGGGCCCGGCCGCCTCGCCGGCGCTCCACGGCGACACGTTGTTCATCGTCAACGACAACGACGAGCAGTCGTTCGTCGTCGCCCTCGACACGGCGACGGGGGCCGAACGCTGGCGGGTCGACCGCGACGAGGGCACCAACTGGGCGACCCCGTTCGTCTGGGAGCACGACGCCCGCACCGAGCTCATCACCACCGGCAGCGACCTCGTGCGCGCCTACGACCTCGACGGCAACGAGATCTGGTCGTTCCGCGGGATGAACTCCATCTCCATCCCGCAGCCGTTCAGCGCCCACGGGCTGCTCTACGTCATGTCGGGGTACGTCGGCGACGCGGTGCGGCCGGTCTACGCCATCCGGCCCGGGGCGAGCGGCGACATCTCCCTCGAGCCGGGCGAGACCGCCAACGACCACGTGGCCTGGTACGCCGAGACCGCCGGCCCCTATCACCCCACCCCGCTCGTTTACGGCGACCACTACTTCACCCTGCTCGACCGCGGCTTCTACACCGTGCACGACGCCCGCACCGGCGAGGAGCAGTACTACACCGAGCGGCAGGTCCTCGACCGCGAGGTGCGGCGGCGGGTGGCGCGCGGCACCGGCGGGTTCACCGCCTCGCCCTGGGCCTACAACGGCAAGGTCTTCGTGCTGAGCGAGGAGGGGGTCACCTACGTCATCGACACCGAGAACGACTTCAGCGTCGTCGGCACCAACGAGCTGGAGGAGGTGGCCATGTCGACCCCGGCCATCGCGCGCGGCAACCTGTTCATCCGCACGCGGTCGCACCTGTGGCGGCTCACCGACCTCGCCGCGGAGGAGGGACGTTAGTTAGCAACCCCCCGCGATACCACGACGGCACTGGCGCACGGCGGGGCCATCCAGACGGGGGCCGAGCGGCGAGCGGTTCGTTCGCGCTCGCTCGCCACCCGGCCCGCCGGAGATGACGGGTTCGCAGGTCCGCGGCGTCCAGGAAGGCCGAAGGCCGACCGTCGTCTGCCGCCGGCTGACGGTCGCCGTCTGCGCCTACGCTGTCCAGCCCACTCATCACCCCCTGCCGAGTCCCCAGCCGACTGCTCGGCGTGGCCCGTCGCGCGAGGGCTGCCTACCGGTCGAGAGGGGTGGGCCGCATCTGGAACTTGACGATCTTGGGCCCGGTGCCGCCCTCGATGAAGTGCGGCGTGTAGGTCGAGTAGTTCGACCAGAGGCCGCGCCCCTTCCAGCCGGCGTCGGGGTCGTCGATGCGGCCCTGGGCCGACCGCGAGAAGAAGCCCTTCGGATAGGGCACGACCATGTCGAGGAACTCGCCCGTCGCCGGGATCAGCACCTGCAGCGAGTAGCTGTTGACGGGGCCGGTGATCACCGACTCGCCCCCCAGGCCGAGCACGTCGGCGTGGTCGATCTGGGTCAGGTACATCATCTCGGCGTGGATGGGCGACGGCGTGCCCTGCAGGTTGGGGCGCTCCATCTGGTGAACGGTCCAGCCCTCGGGGCAGTGGCGGCCGGTGGCGCCGGGCCCGCCGGTGACGTCGCAGCGGCTGCGGTCGAAGCTGGTGACCTGGTCCGTCCCCCGCCAGTTGAGCCAGACGATGCCGTCGCCGTCCACCGCCACCCCGCCGCTCTTGAAGATGGGCACGTCCAGCTCCGGGGCCTCGAAGACCTCCGCCATGCAGCTCGCCGGCGGGTCGTCGCCGCGCACGAACCGCACGAGCTTGTTGTCGCCCTCGCCGATGCCCGCGCACCACAGGCTGCCGTCGTTGGTGTCGACCCCGATGGAGTAGCAGCCGAACTCGATGCGGTGGTCGAGGCCGGGGCTGATGGGCTCGTCGGGCTCCGTCCACTCGGTGATGACGCCGTCCCCGTTGGTGTCGAGCACGGCGGGACACCAGCCCTGGGACGCCTCGGCGTCGCCGGTCTCGTCCCACACCTCGGTGCTGATCCACCCCACCGCGTCGTTCACGCCGAAGTAGATGGGCGCGTCGTCCTCGTCGGTGAAGTGGTTGTGGTCGACGGCGAGGCAGTGGGGAATCTTCTCGACCGAGCCGTCCCGGGGGTCGTAGACGACGGCCTGCTTGGGGCTCCCCGAGGGCCGGAAGTTGGCCAGGTACGGGTTGTCCGACCCCGGACCGCAGAAGTCCGGCGGGGCGTCGCCGGGGTCGAGCCGGGCGGTGGCCCAGACGCGCCCCTCGCCGTCCATGGCGATGCTGCGCAGCCCCTGGGCGTCGAGCTCGATGCGGCCGACCTCGTGGGTCGCGGGATCGAGCCACGACAGCATGGTGTCTTCCTGGTGGACGCCGTAGACGCGCCCGCCCGCGTTCAGGGTGGGGTTCCACGCGTAGGTGCCCTGCGAGTCGCTGCGCGAGCCCTGGGGCGTCGCCCAGTCCCAGACCGTGAGCACGACGTTGCGCTCGAGCCCCGCCGGCCGCGGCGGCGGCTCGGGATAGGCGCCGGCCGCGATGGCGTCGGTCCAGCGGCCGAACATCGCGGCCTGCGCGCCGAGCCCGCGGAACATGCCGGTCATCATGCTGCCGCCGAACAGCTCGCTGTTCAGCCGTTGCAGCCACGCCTCGTCGGTGGGGAGGTCCTGGAGGTGGGCGGGTATCTGCCGCGTGCCCTCGTTGCCGAGGGGGTGGCACTGCAGACAAGACTTGACGGTCGACGCGACCTGCAGCGGCGGGATGTCGCCGTCGGGAATCTCCAGCAGGCTGAGCCACGAGGCGGGGGGATAGACGGCGGCGGCGGACCGGAGGTCGGGGGCCACGGTGGCCGCGAGGTCGAGGCGCTGCCCGCGCACCCCGGCCACCCGCTCGGAGTCGAGCAGGCCGTAGCCGCGCACGAAGACCTCGTAGCCGGCCTCGGGGAGGTCGGGGACCACGTACCGCCCCTCGCCGTCGGTCACCACGATGCGCGCGAACGGCGTGGGCAGGTCGCGGGTCTCGGCGATCACCCAGACGCCGCCCTCGGGCCCCTGCGCGCTCGTGACCACGCCGCCGATGTCGTCGGCGTCGAGCGCGACGGCAGCCGGCTCCTGCGCGCGCGTCCCCCCCACGGCGGTCATCAACGCCGCCAACCCGCATGCAACAACCGCTGCTGAGAGCCTCATCCAATCACCTCCGGTGCCTGTACGCAAGCCGGGCGAGCGGCGCACGCCGCCCGCCCGGCCATCGACGCTGTGCTGCCGCCCGGCCGCCCCGCCTACTGTCCGCCCTCGGCCGCCGCCCGCTCCTCGGCGCGGGCGCCGGCGAGGATGCCGGGCATGGCGTAGTTGCCCTCGTGGCAGGCGTACTCGAATATCGGGTCCTCGGTGCCGTCGAGCAGCAGCTCGACCGTCCACGGCCGCGTCCACGTGTCGGGATCGTTCAGGGTGATCTCGTGCCGGAGCACGTCGGGGGCGATGCGCTCGAACCGCTCGACGAGCACCAGACCCGCCGAGGCGCCGCTGTAGCGGGTGCGCGGGTCGTAGTTGCGGGTCTCGACCACGAGGGCGTCCCCCTCCCAGCGCCCGCGCGAGTTCCCCGCCCACTGCGGGATCTTCTCGTCGAGGTGCGGGCGCCCATCGAGCGGGATCGTCCGCGAGTGGTGCCCCATCTCCTGGATCATCACGACCTGATCCGCCGTCTGGAAGATCTGCGTGTAGCTGTTGTAGCCCGACCCCATGTTGGGCACGCCGAAGAACAGGCAGCGATCGCCGAGGGTGCGGTCCTCGGGGCCGTCGGAGCCGGTCGCCCCGAGGCCGCCGGCCTGCGCCGCCCGCCGGCGGGCCAGGGCCGCCTCGGTCAACGCCGGCCGCCGCCCGTTCGGCGGGTCGATGATGAGCGACGTGCGGTTGTCGAGGGTCCGCTCGACCAGCCAGAACGCGTTGTAGTTGCCGGTGACGACGTCGAAGTCCTGGAACTCGGCGTTGCCCAGGGCCTGCTGAATCAGCCGGTCGCCGAGCAGGTCGCCGGCCTGCTCGGCGTCGCGGAACTCCTGGATGCGGGCGGTCAGGTCGGCCAGCTCCTCGTCGGTGAGCCGCGCCTTGTCGCCGAACTGCTCGGGGCGCTCCATCGGGGTGGCGCTGTTGTTGGCCCAGATGCCCTGCAGGTCGGGATGCCCGTCCGCGGTCCGGGGCACCGTCCAGCCCTCGGGCGCCTGCCCCGCCGCCGCCAGCGGCAGCACCGCCAAGCCCAGCGCCGCCATCACCAGCCCCCGCACCAACCTCTGCTTCCTCATGGCCGTTTGCTCCTTGCCGTTCCTGCCTCGTTCGATTCCCGACGTCGTTCGA
This sequence comes from Vicinamibacterales bacterium, assembly GCA_965261285.1. Classification (GTDB taxonomy): domain Bacteria; phylum Acidobacteriota; class Vicinamibacteria; order Vicinamibacterales; family UBA8438; genus JAJEEA01. The sequence continues at coordinate 4,304,099 of OZ253457.1, forward strand.
TTCCTGGACGTCGTTCGATTCCTGACGCCGTTCAATCCCTCGATCCAGGAGCCCGCGCGGCGAAGGGCCCCCGCCGAACTCGACCGTCGGCCTCCGCGCAACGCCGAGCTTCGCAACGGGCGCGCGGGCTGCCGGTCCCTCGGCGGCCGCATCCGCTCACGGTACCCCATCGCGTCACGACGAGTCCTCACGCCTCGTCGTCCTCAATCCGCTCACGGTGCCCATCGCGTCACGACGCGTCATCAGGCCTCGTCACGCCTCGTCGTCCTCCGGCATGATCACGAACTCGGGGTATGCCTCCAGGCCGAGCTCCGCCACGTCCTGGCCGAGCTGCTCGACCCGGTCGGACACGCGGACGCCGACAGTCTTCTCCAGCCCCATCCACAGCAGCCAGGACAGGAGGAACACGAACGCGCCGACGGAGACCACCCCCAGGAGCTGCACGCCGATATGGCCGCCGGCCGCGATGCTCACGGCGAGCGTGCCCCACACACCCGCGAACAGGTGGGCCGGCACCGCGCCCACCACGTCGTCCACCCGGAGCTGCTCGAGCAGCCGCATGGCGGCGATGCAGACGACGCCGCCGATGGCGCCGATGACGAGGGCCCAGGGGTGCTGCACGATGTCGGGGCCGGCGGTGATGGCGACGAGCCCCCCGAGGGCGCCGTTCAGGCCCCCGAGCAGATCGACGCGGCCGAGAATCGGCCGCGACAGGGCGAGGGCGGCGATGAAGCCCGCCGCGCCGCCGAGGTTCGTGTTGACCAGCACGTTGCTCATCGAGACCGCCTCGGCGACGCTGCCGAGCGCCAGCACCGAGCCCCCGTTGAACCCGAACCAGCCGAACCACAGAATGAAGACCCCCAGGGTCACGGTCGGGACGCTCGACGGGGGCGTCGCCCGGACCGTCCCGTCCTTGCGGAACTTGCCCCGCCGGGGGCCGACGACGAGGAGGCCGGCCAGCGCCGCCCAGCCCCCGGTGCCGTGCACGATGGTCGATCCCGCGAAGTCCTGGAACCCGAGCTGGTTCAGCCAGCCCCCGCCCCAGGTCCAGGCGCCCACGATGGGGTAGATGACGGCGGTCAGCACGAGGGTGAACGCGAAGAACGACCACAGCTTGACCCGCTCGGCGAGGGCGCCGGAGACGATGGACGCGGCGGTGGCGACGAAGACCATCTGGAAGAACCAGTCCGACATCACCGAGTAGCCGTTGGCGACGACGGCCGCCTCCGCCTCGGCGTTCCCGCCGAGCAGGGCGATCTCGTCGGCCGACGGCCCGTAGAGGAACCGCACCGAGCCGATCACGCTCCCGACGTCGACGTACATCAGGTTGTAGCCGATGAGGTAGAAGGCGATGCCCGCCACCGAGTAGAGCCCGACGTTCTTCAGGCAGATGACCGACGCGTTCTTCGTCCTCACCGATCCGGACTCGAGCATCGTGAAGCCGGCCGCCATCCACATGACCAGCCCGCCCCAGATGAGGAACGAGAACGTGTTGAAGATGAATCGGACCTCGTCACTGACCATTCCCTCGCTCCTTCCTCCCCCGCTGCCTCGCCGGCGGCGCGGGAACCGGTGGCACGGGGACCGGCGGCACAAGGCGCCGGACCTGGCACGGGGGTGCGACGGGGCGGTCTCGCCCCCGCGAAGTCAGCGTGCGAAGCCCGCCCGGGGAAGGCTCGCCCGGGGATCGTGGTCTCACGGCTCCGCTCCCAGCACCAGCCGACCCGCCGTGAGCCTGCGCCGCCAGGGACAGCGATCGACATCACCTCGCCAACCTGCAGCCCGACGCAGTCCGTCTCTGCAGTTCTCGAGTGCGGCACGTGGCGACGTATTCCCGTGGCCGTCCTGAATGGCGCAGACATCAGGACGGCCATCGAAAATGAAGTTGCCAACTTCGCCCGCGCGCAACCCGTTTCCTGCGGATTCCTTCGCCTGGCGCGCGGCAAGGCAATTCCCGTCAGTGTCCCTACTGCTCCGCCTCACGCGGCACGTCGCGCAGGCGCTCCTGCACGGTGCCGGGAATGCCGAGCCGGGTGTTCGCCCCGAGCCGCGCGAGGAGGGCGGCGGTCTCGGGCCAGCTCTGGAACTGGAACGACTGCTTCGACCCCTCGGCCATCCGGTACGCGGTGCGGCCGCGGAAGTCGCGCGCGTCGATGTCGGCGCCGTTGGCCACCAGGTACTCGACCACCTCGTTCAGCCCGCGGAACGCGGCCCCGTGCAGGGCCGTGAAGTCGGCCTCGTTGACCGCGTCGATGTCCGCCCCCGCCTCGAGGAGGATGCGGACCGCCGCCTCGGCGCCGGGCGACCGGACGCCCCGCGGCTCCCGCGGCGTGTAGGTCGAGCGGCCGAGCCCCGCCGCCGCCATGAACGGCGTCGTCCCGTCGACGGTGGTCAGGTGCTGGTCGGCGCCGGCCGCGAGCAGCGCCTCGAGAATCTTGCCGCCGCTGGGGGTGTAGCTGCGCGCGCCGGAGTACCGGGGGGCGGGACGGTTCAGCTCGAACGCCGCGACCCACAGCGGCGTGGCCCCGCGGAGGTCGCCGGTGCCGCAGGCGAACGGCTCGAACGCGCCCTTCCGGGGATAGCCGATGTAGTTCATGATCATCGCCGACGTCGTGATGCGCCCGTTCGGGTCGGCGCCGGCCGCGAGCAGGGCCTCGACGAGGCGCAGCCGGCGGTCCGAGTCGAGGCCGCTCCGCCCGAACTGGGCGTAGCGGTCGATGTCGTTGTGGCGGCGGTTCCAGTCGGTCATCCACGTGAAGATGCTGCCCGCGGCGGCGTGCAGGGCCGGCACTCCCGCCATCGCCCCGTTGGGGTCGGCGCCACGCTCGATCAGGAAGTGCGCGAACTCGTCGTGGCCGGAGACGATGGCGTAGGGCAGGGCGTGGGTGTCGTCGGTGCCCGTCTCGTCCGGGTGGACGCCGGCCGCGAGCAGCGTCCCCGCCATCGCGACGTCGCCGTTGCGGGCCGCGTAGAGCAACGGCGTGAACCCCTTGGCGGTCGACGGGTGGGGGTCGGCGCCGGCGTCGAGAAGCGCGCGCACCACCGCGGGGTGCGCCCCCGCCACCGCCCACATCAGGGCGGTGCTCCGGGTCTCGCGGGTCGCGGCGTTGACGTCGGCCCCGTGCGCGAGCAGCGCCTCGACCACGGCAGTGCTGCCGGTCCGCGCCGCCGTCATCAGCGGCGTCAGCCCGCTCGTGCGGGCGACGTCCGCGCGGGCCCCGGCGGCCAGCAGGCGCTCGACCATCGGCAGGCTGGCGTTCTCGGCCGCCCGCTCGAGGGGGGTCACGCCGTGGTCGTCGGCCGCGTTCACGTCGGCGCCGGCCCGGACGAGCCGGCCCGCGAGGTCGCCGTCGTCCCAGTGGGCCGCCCACAGCAGCGCCGTCGCCCCGTCGGCGCGCGACGCGTTCACGTCGGCGCCGGCCTCGAGCAGGGCGTGCACGGCCTGCGCATCCTGGGTCGCGACGGCGTCGACGAGCCGGACGTCCTGGCCGGAGGCCGCGCCGGCCGCCAGCACCATCCCCGCAACGACGACGGCGGCGGACACTCGCTGCATGGTCCTTCTCCCCGAGGGGGAACGCGCGGTGTTCGCGCTGTCCCGCTCACTATCGGCGAATCACGGGCAGTATAGGGCAGGCCGGCGGGGAAGTCACCACGGCCGACGCCGACGAAAAGCGACGCTCCGTCACCCTGCGCCGGCCCTCGGTCACTCGAAGATCCCGCAGCTCGCCTGCCGGTCGGTGGAGAACAGCGGGACCGCGCTTGCGTTGGCCCGCAGCAGCTCCTCGTGATCGAACGGGTAGCCGTCGTAGTCGACGCACAGGAAGTGGTCGCCGACGCGGTTGGCGCAGGCGGCGGGCAGACCAGCCGGGGCGAAGGCGTCGGCGCGTCCGCTGACGAGCCCGCCGTCGACGAAGGTCGCGATGACGTCGGCGGGCGTCGAGGCCGCCAGGTCGGCGTACGGATCGTCGCTCCGGGGCCGGAAGACCACGAGGTCCGCGGCGAGCCCCGGCGCCAGGCGCCCCGTCCGGTCCTCGATGCCGAGGGCGTAGGCGCCGTGACGGGTGGCCATCTCCCAGAGGTCGCGGGCCGACAGGCGGTCGTCCCACAGCGCCCCGTCGACGCTCTCGGCGCAGCGGAGCTCTTCGAGGAGGTTGTACGAGCCCGAGTACGACCAGTCCGAGCCGATGGCGACGCGCGCCCCGGCCCGCCGGGCGTCGGGCACGTCCACCGTCTCGCCGTACAGCGCCAGGTTCGACCGGGGCGACCAGACGAGGGTGACGTCCAGGCCTCCGAGCCGCTCGATGCCCGAAGGGTCGAGCCCGACGCCGTGGATGAGCGTGTAGCGCCGGCCCGGGTTGGCCGCGACGTGATCCAGGTAGAACCGGCCCTCGAGGGCCGCCGTGCAGTCCGTGCCCTCGGCGATGTGCGGCGTGTAGGGCGCGTCCGGCGGAAAGCCCGGACTCGACCTCGGCTCGAGGGGCGCCGGTCCGTCGTAGGGACAGGTGAGCCCGGAGAACGACTCGCTGGCGGTGCCGTAGGGGAACGTCTGCATGTCGGCCCGGTAGACGTAGGCCGGATCGTCCCGCCAGCTCGCGTTCTTGAGCAGCCCCGCCACCGCCCCCGACCCGCCCAGCGTCGTCGTGCCCGCGAGCAGATGACGGAGCTCTATCCAGAACTGCTGGACGGGAGCCTCGGTCCTCGCGTACTCGAGCGCGTAGTGCTCGTCGCCGGCGAGGCCCTGCCACTGCTCGCGGTGCGTGTAGACCGGACGCATCCCCGGGTCGGGGAACCCTCCGCTGACGTTCGGGTGCTCGTGGGCGTTGACGAGACCGGGCGAGACGTAGGCGGAGCCGCAGTCGATGACGGCGGCCTCCGGCGCCGACCCCCGCAGGGCGGCGGGCTCGCCGACGGCCGCGATGCGGCCGCCGGCCACGAGGACCGCGCCGCGCTCGGCATCTTCCGCGCCCAGGAGCAGCCGGCCGGCGACGATGGTCTCGTTCGACGCTCCGGGGGACACGTCGCACCGGCCCGCAACCTGCATCGCGGACGACTCCTGCCCCTGGCGAGCGGCCGTCCGCGCCGCCACCCCGGGATCGACCCCGACGACGCCAGCCGCGCCGGTCACCCGGCCGCCCCCGCCGACCGGGGACGACGCCTCGAGCACGACGAAGCACGCGACACCCGCCACGACGCCCCTGAACACCATGACCCTCCCCTTCTCTCGCGACATCGTCCGGCCCGCGATCACCGCCTCGCGGTTCCACGCCGCCTCGCGGATCCTATCGGAGCCTTCGCCTCGCACGGCATAATAGGGTGCGCCGCCTGCCGCGGAACGGCACGGCGTGAAGGAGAGCGGAATGCGAGCCACCGTCGTCTGCCTGACTATTACCCTCGCCGTCGCCGCCGGCGCCGCGCCCGACGCGGCCGGGCAGGGCCCGAGCCTGGTCGACGCGGTGGCGGCGCAGGACGCCGCCACGGTCGAGGCGCTGCTCGCGGGCGGCGCCGACGTGAACGCGCGGCGCCCCGACGGGGCCACCGCCCTGACGTGGGCCGCGCACTGGGACGACCTCGCCCTCGCGGCGCGGCTCCTCGAGGCAGGCGCGGACGCCGACGCGGCCGACGACCACGGGGTGACGCCGCTCGAGCGGGCGGCCGAGAACGCCAGCCTCGCGATGGTCGAGCTGCTGCTGGACGGCGGCGCCGACGCCGGCGCGGCCCGGACGAGCGGCCTCACCCCCCTGATGACGGCGGCGCGCACCGGCGACGCCGCCATCGTCGAGGCGCTCCTCGACCGCGGGGCGGACGTGAACGCGGTCACCGCCGAGACCCGGAGCACGGCGCTGATGTGGGCGCTGGCGGCGCCCCACCGCGACGTCGCGCGCCTGCTGCTCGCGCGCGGGGCGGACCCGACCCTGGAGACCTCCGCCGGGTTCACGACGCTCATGTTCGCGGCGCGCAACGGCGACGTCGCCATGGGCCGCGCCCTCGTCGAGGCCGGCGTCGACGTCAACGCGCCGGGGTCCGACGGCACCCACGCCCTGCCGTTCGCGATCATCGCGGGCCAGGCCGGGTTCGCCCGGTTCCTGCTCGACGAGGGCGCCGACCCCAACCACCGGGCGGGCGGGGTCGCCGCCCTGCACGCCGCCGCCGGCGGCGTCGGCACGTGGCTGGGCGACTGGTACCGCCGCCACGGCCGGGTCGGCGGCCGGCTTCGCGCGAGCCAGAGGCTGGAGCTGGTCGACGCCCTGCTCGCGGCGGGGGCCGACCGCAATGCGCGCATCACCTCGTGGGCGATGCTGATGTCCTACATCGGCTATCCGCGGAAGGGCGCGTTCGAGCCGTTCGCCCCCGGCACCGGCGACCTGCAGGGCGCCACCCCCCTCTGGGTGGCCGCGTTCGACCTGAACGGCGCGCCCAGCCAGGTGTTCAGCGTCATCCCCAGCTTCACCGGCAGCAGCACCGACATCCTGACGCGGCTGCTCGAGGCCGGGGCCGACCTGACCCTGACCACCGTCGACGGGACCACGCCGCTGATGGCGGCGGCGGGGCTGGGCCGGGCCACCTACACGCCCCGGCAGCCCCGCGGGGTGCGGTCGCCGACGGCGGAGGCGGCGGTGCGCCTGCTCGTGGAGGCCGGGGCCGACGTCGACGCGACCAACGAGGCCGACTTCACCGCCCTGCACGGCGCGACCTTCCGGGGCCTGAACGAGGTCATCGAGTACCTCGTGGCCCAGGGCGCCGACATCGACGCCCGCGACTTCCGGGGGCGGACCCCCTACCGCATGGCGGAGGGGGCCAAGCAGTCGTTCCAGTTCCAGAGCTGGCCCGAGACGGCCGAGCTCCTCGCCCGCCTCGGCGCCGACACCGACCTCGGCATTCCCGGCACCGTGCAGGAGCGCCTGCGCGACGTGCCGGTCGACGCCGTCGCCCCCTGAATCCGGAGCCCGTCCCGGGTGGACCGCTATGGCTCGAGGTCGGCCAGAATCTTGTCGACAAGCTGCGGGACGTAGCTCCGGTACTGCCGCCGCATGCCGGCCTGCTCGCGCGGCAGGGCCCGGATGGCCTCGACGGCGTTCCGGGCGCGGTCGTCGAGATAGTCGAGGGCGTTGAGGGCCAGCACCGACGTGAAGAGGTCGTTGGCGTCGAGATTCGCCCGCGACAGCAGCCGATCGAGGGCGGGGGCCAGGTCCTCCTCCGGCCCGAACCGGCCGAGCGCCTCCGCCGCCGTCACCTGAACGCTCGTCGACGGGTCGTCGAGGGCCTCCCGCAGCCGCAGACGCGCCGCGCCGACGGCGGGCTCGCCGCGGGCGAGCAGGCCGACCGCTCCCCAGTACCGCACCGCGCTGTCGGCATGGCCGAGAGCCGCCGTCATCTCCGGAACGGCGGGGACGCCGGGCCGGGTCGCCAGATCCGCAGTCTCGACGATCTCGGCGAGGGGATAGCGGTCGTCATCCCGCCCGAGGTCGTACGGCGCCCCGCCGCCGGCCCGCGCGAGCAGCTCCGACTCGGGCAGGAAGCCGAGGTCGCGAATGGCGAACAGGTGGTCGCGCAACACGCCGCGCAGCCGGGCGAGGGTGGCCGCGTGCCGGGGATTGGCGGCGAGGTCGTTCACCTCGTCGGGGTCGGCCTCGAGGTCGTACAGCTCCTCCGCCGGCTTCGTCTCCCAGAAGCGGCGCTGCGCCGGCTCCAGCCGTCCCCCGTCGTACAGCGCCTTCCAGACCCGGGTGGTCGGCGTCTGGAACATGTAGGCCACGTGCTGGCCGTAGATGCGGTGGGGGGCGTAGTTCCGCACGTACAGGTACCGGTGGTCGCGCACGCCGCGGACGAAGTCGTAGCGCTCGTCCATGCGGCCGCGGAACCCGTGCAGGTACTCCGCGGGCGGGTCCCGATGCGGCCCCAGCAGCGCCCGCCCATGCATGTGGTCCGGCGGAGGAATGCCGGCGAGGCTGAGCATGGTCGGCGCCAGATCGACGAAGGCCGCAAGCTCGGCAGTGCTCTCGCCGGCGCGGTAGCCGTCGCCCGCCAACTCGCGGAAGCGCGGCGGCACGTAGACGATCAGCGGCACCCGCAGCCCCGAGTTCAGCAGCGACCGCTTGCCCCGCGGCAGGCCCACGCCGTGGTCGCCGAAGTACACGACGATGGTGTCGCCGGCCAGCCCCGCCGCCTCGATCTCGGCCAGGCGCTCGCCCACCTGCGCGTCCATCTCCGTCAGCCGGTCGTAGTACTGCGCCCAGTCCCGCCGCACCTCCGGCGTGTCGGGGTGATAGGCGGGGACCCGCACGCCGGCCGGGTCGTGCACCGCCCGGTGCGGCCGCTGGCGGATGCGGCTCTCGTGGGTGACGCCGAGGTTGAACACCGCGAAGAAGGGCGCCGCCCCCGGCCCCCCGTGGCCCGGGCGGTTGCGCCAGTGCGCCTCGTTCGACGACTCGTCCCACACCCGATCCGGCTTCTCGACGTTGTAGTCCTCCTTCGCGTTGTTGGTCGCGTAGTAGCCGGCCGCGCGCAGGAGCTGCGGGAACATCGGCACCCCGTCGGGCAGGCGCACCCGGCTGCGCATGTGGTGCGCCCCGAGGGCCGGCGGATACATCCCGGTGATGATCGCGGTCCGCGCGGGCGCGCACACCGGCGCGTTCGACCACGCGTTCAGATAGACCGTGCCGCGCTCGGCCAGTCGATCCAGGTTCGGCGTGTCGGCGTACGCGTCACCGTAGGCCCCGAGGGCCGGTCCGTTGTCCTCGCTGCTCAGCCACAGGATGTTCGGCCGCTCCCGGGCGTGCGACGGCCCGGCCCCCGCGACGACCGCAGCTCCCAGCACCAACGCCGCCACGATTGCCCTTTTGCGCACGATCGCCTCCAGTCGGCCGGAACGCGACCCGAGCCTGCCTGGCCTGCCGCAGGCACCCGGTGCAGCTCGCCGGCATTCTACTGCGGTCGGGACGCTCGGACTTCCGGCTGATGAACGCAACGGCCGGACCGATGGACGGTCATTCTCGGATAGCGGCGTCGGCGCGTGGAGAGTATCCTCTTGCCGCGGGTCACCGTGCGACCGCGCTCGTCGAACCTCCCCTGCCGCACCCGTCAGGGGTCGACTGGAGGAAACCGTCGTGGGCTTTGTCGAAACCGCCGCCGATCCGTGGGGACGCTCGGTGCTGACCCATGTCGCGTGGAACGTCCTGTGGGTGTCGATCTTCGTCTTCATCACCTTTCTCGTCGCGCACGCGTCCTACGTCATCCTGTCGGCGCACCGGGTCAGGGCCAAGGCCGAGACGGACGCCCTCGAGGCGAAGCACGCCGGACTGCCGAAGCGCGTCAAGCGGCACTCGTTCATGGCGCGGCTGTTCCACTGGGTGATGGCGGGGTCCATCTTCACGCTGCTGGGCACCGCGTTCTTCCCGATCATGGGGTGGCGGTTCGACTGGGTCGGCATCCACTACACGGCCGGTCTCGTGCTGACCGGGGCCATCGTCTTCCACATCTTCCACACCGTGTTCTTCCTCGACTTCTGGTCGATCTGGGTGGGCCCGAAGGACATCCCCGAGTTCAAGGCCGAGGTCATGCGCGAGGCGGGCCACGAGGTGCCCGGGCCGCACCCGGCCAAGTACCCCATCGGCAACCGCCTGTACCATCTGGTGCTGACGTTCGTGGGGTGCACGGTGGCCCTGACCGGCATGGTGATGCTGTGGCGCATGGGCACGCCGTTCATCACCCCCAACCCCTACATCCTGCCCGAGGGCGCGTGGGGCTGGATCTACGTCTTCCACGGCATGACCGGCCTGTCCCTGGCCGGGCTGAGCCTCGCTCACATCATCTTCGGGGCCCGGCCGAAGAACTGGTGGCTGACGAAGTCGATGATCATCGGCTCGGTCTCGCGGCGCGAGTACCTGGAGCACCACGAGCCGTCGCGCTGGCCGATCCGGGTCCGCTCGGCCGGCGCGGCGGACAACTCGGTGCCGGAGACCGGCGACGCGTAGGCCTCGGTAGCGCGCGGCGAAAGGCCCGGCCGCGTTTTCGGAGCGACTCGCAATCGCCGCGGACTCGAAAGAAGCCTGCACCGCCCCCGCAGCCGAAGGCGTGCAGCAACCCGCGGCGGCGCGGCCGGACAGGGCCCGGGCCGTGAGTGACCACCTCCGGGCGAGGCGGGACGGAACGAGAGCAGGCTGGCGGGTACCGAGGCTGGTCGCGCGCTGACGAGCACTCGTCCGGCTCGCGAAGCTGCGCGATCAGGAGACCGGCGGGTGATACCGCCACTCACCGTCCGACTCCCGTACCGTCTGTCCGCCGTTGCCGTGCGTCCTCCAGGGTCGCCCGTCGAGCACGTCTTCCGCGATGCCGATCGCCGACAGGGTGGTCGGCGCGGCCAGGTCGGCCAGGTACTGCACGAAGCGGCGCAGGTCGCCGCCGTCGGCCCACTCCAGGTTCCTGATGTAGTCGTCGCGCTGTGCCGTCGAGATCACGGGAGGAAACTCTCCGGCACGGGCGAAGACGTAGGCCATCAGCAGTCGCGCCATGCGGCCGTTACCGTCCTGGAAGGGATGGATGCGGACAAAGCGGTGGTGCAGCCAGGCCGCCTCGACCTCGGCCGGCAGGCCGCGATCCGCGTGACCGTGGTGCATCTCGAGCAACCGGTCCATCTCGCTACGGGTCTGCTCGGGCGGGCAGTACTCGTGGACGACGCCGTCCGGCCGCCGCGGGTTGTTCGGCCATACCTTGTAGTCGCCGCGGCGCAGCTCGATCAGCACGCGCCGCCCGTCGCGCACGCCGGGCGCGTGCTCCTGATGGCGGGTCAGAAGCTGGTGCCAGCTCTTCATCGTGTGGTGGGACAGCCGGCGGCGGCCGGCCGCGGCCTCGAAGACCAGCTCCACGGCGGCGTGCTGGTCCTCCAGCAGGCCCTTCAACGTCTGGTCCGACAGACCCGGCTCGAACGCGTGGGCGGCGCGCACTCCCTCGAAGCCCTCGGCGATCAGTTGCTCGGTCACTCCGCGCCGCAGGGTGTAGAGTCCCTCGATCTGACCGGTCTCGATGGCGAACGCCCGCGCTCGCTCGCGCAGCCAGATATCGAGCAGCGTGCGATCGACAGCCCGGTCCTGGAGCCGGCCGCGGACGTCATGCCAACGCCGGACGCGCTCCCGGTAGTCCGAAGATCCCCAGGAAGCGGCATCGGCCGGCAGGTCCTCGATAGGCTTCCAGACGGCCTCGGGCGGCTTCCGGCTTCTCATGATGCCAGCGTAGCATGACCGTCATGCCGCTACCACGCGGCCGGAGAATCGTCACTCGCGGCCGATCCGCGGTCGACAGAGGCATGAGCCCGAGTGCCGGGTCTTGCGGCCAACGCGGCGGCGAACCACGACCCGCCGCACCGGCCCGGGAGCCGGCCATGAATCCGAGTGCCGGGTCTTGCGGCCAACGCGGCGGCGAACCAACCGGCCCGGGAACCGGCCATGAAACCCGGCCCAGGGCTCACACCGCGCCATCGTGGGATCGGATCGGCCGCATCCGCGGTGAACCTACGTCGAACCCGGGCCCCGGGTTCGACGTAGGAACAGGGCAGGAGGAACCTTGATCACGGTCGACACGCTGCGCAAGAGCTACGGCGACCTCGTCGCGGTGGACGGGGTCAGCTTCGTCGCCGGCGAGGGCGGCATCTTCGGGCTGCTCGGGCCCAACGGGGCGGGCAAGTCCACGACCATCGGCTGCATCTCGGGCCTGCTGCCGCCGTCGTCGGGCCGCATCCGCGTGCTCGAGCACGACGTGGTGCTCGACGGGCGCGCGGCGCGGTCGTGCATCGGCGTGGTGCCGCAGGAGCTGGCCCTCTACGAGGACCTGAGCGCGGCCGACAACCTCAACTACTGGGGCGCCGCCTACGGCCTGCGGGGGCCGGAGCTGAAGCGGCGGGTCGGCGAGGTGCTGGAGCTGACCGGGCTGCTCGACCGCGCGCGCGAGCCCGTCAAGCGGTACAGCGGGGGCATGAAGCGCCGCCTGAACTTCGGCTGCGGCATCGTCCACCGGCCGCGCGTCCTGCTGCTCGACGAGCCCACGGTGGGGGTGGACCCGCAGAGCCGCGTGCGGCTGCTCGACCTCGTGCGCGAGCAGGTGGCGGCGGGCACCTGCGTCCTCTACACCTCCCACTACATGGAAGAGGCGCAGGCGCTGTGCGACCGGCTCGCGATCATGGACCACGGCCGCATCCTCGCGGCCGGGACGCTGGCCGAGCTGCGCGCCATGGTGGGCGAGCGCGACCTCCTGCGGCTGACCGGCGCCTTCGACCCGGATCCGGCGCGGGGCGCGGTCGAGGCCCTGGGCGACGCCGGAGTGGTGAGCGCGGATGCCGGCGCCCTCCTCATCGCGGCCGGCGATGCCTCGCGCCGGCTGCCCGCCATCCTGGAGGCGGTCGCCGGCGCGGGGGCAGAGGTCGCCGAGGTCACGCTGAGCCAGCCGAGCCTCGAGAACCTGTTCATCACCCTCACGGGACGGGAGCTGCGCGAGTGACGGCGCGCTTCATCGCCGCCACCGCCCGCAAGGACGTGCGGCGGCAGCTCGCGGATCCGGTGGGCCTGCTCATCTGGATGGGGCTGCCGCTGGCCATCGGCGGCTTGCTCGTCCTCGTCACCGCCGGTGGAGAAGGCTCGCCGAGGGGACGGCTGCTGGTGGCCGACGAGGACCAGTCGCTGCTGAGCGGCCTCGTCGGCGGCGCCGCGGCGCAGGGACCGATGGCCGAGCTCTTCGACGTCACGCCGGTGGACCCCGACGAGGGCCGGCGCATCATGGACGCCGGCGACGCCAGCGCCCTCGTCGTCCTGCCGGCCGGCCTGCAGGACGCGGTGCTCGGGGAAGGGACGGCAGAGATCCGGCTCGTCACCAACCCGGCGCAGCGCATCCTGCCCGGCATGGTGGAGGAGGCGCTGGAGATCGCGGTCGAGCTGGCCTTCTACGGCGAGCGCCTGCTCGGGGAGCCGGCGCGCCGGATCCTGGACGGGCCGGCCGACGGCGGCAGCTTCTTCACCGACGACGCCGTCGCCGAGCTGACCATCGCCGTCAACACGCGCCTGCGGGAGCTCGGCGACACGCTGTCGCCGCCCCTGCTCACCGTCGAGCTCGTCGACCCGCCCGACGCCTGCGAGACGGACACGCCGCCCGGCGCCGTCGACCTCGGCATGATCTTCCTGCCCGGCATGATCTTCATGTCGATCCTGTTCACCGCGCAGGGCATGAGCGGCGACGTCTGGGACGAGAAGCGGCTCGGAACGCTGCGCCGCGCCGCGGCCGCGCCCCCGCCGATGGCCGCGGTCCTCGCCGGCAAGCTGCTCGCGGGCGGGGCGGTCGTCGGCGCGGTCGCGGTGGTCGGGGTGGCGCTGGGCCTGGTCGTCCTCGACCTGCCGCCGCTCCATGCCCCCCTCGCCGTCCTCTGGATCACGTTCGCGGGCGCGGTGATGCTGAGCTACTTCGTGCTGCTGCAGCTTCTCGCCTCGGGACAGCAGGCCGGCGGCATGCTCTCGAACCTGGTGCTGTTCCCGATCGTCATGCTGGGCGGCTCGTTCTTCCCCTTCGAGGCGATGCCCGAGTGGATGGCCGCCGTCGGCCGGCGGACGCCGAACGGCCTCGCCCTGGTGCGCCTGAAGGACATCGTCGCGGGGCAGCCGGACCCCGGGGGCCTGCTCGCGGCGGCCCTCGCCATCGGCCTTCCCGCCGCCGCCGCGTTCGCGCTCTCGGTGCGGCGGCTGCGCGGCAGCTTCCTGGTGAGCTGACCCCTATGGAATCGACCTTGTGGCGGGACGCCCGGCTCATCGCGCGGCACGACCTGCGCCGCATGCTCCTGGCCCGCGAGACCCTGCTGTGGACGTTCGCGATGCCCGTGATCTTCTTCTACTTCCTCGGCACCGTGACCGGCGGGTTCGCGACCACCGACCCCGACCGGCCCGACCCCATCGCGCTGCGCGGCGCGGACGGCGGCGGCTTCCTCGTGGGCGAGCTGACCCGCCGGCTCCAGGAGCAGAACTTCGCGGTGGCGACGGCGTCGGAGGCAGAGGCGGACGGGTACGCGCGGCGGCTGACGCTGCCCGAACCGGCGGCCGGCCACGACGACCTGACCGCCTCGGTCCTCGACGGGAACCAGGCCACGCTGACCTTCGACCGCCGCGGTGACGATCTCAACCGGCAGTACGACCAGCTTCGCGTGGGGCGCGCCGTCTACACGGTGCTGGCCGACCTCGCGGCCGCCTCGGTCCTCGACGGCGGCGCGTCGCCGGAGACGTTCGCGGCCCTCGAGGCGGCGCCGCGCACGGTGACCCTCGAGGTCAGCTCCGCGGGCCGGCGGGAGGATCCGCCGACCGGCTACGCCCAGGCCATTCCCGGCACCATGGTCATGTTCACGATGCTCGTGCTGATGACCACCGGCGGCATCACCCTCGTCATCGAGCGGAAGCAGGGGCTGCTGCGCCGGCTCGCGTCGACGCCGGTCCGGCCCGCCTCCGTCGTGGCCGGCAAGTGGGCGGCGCGCATGGCCCTGGGCGTGGTGCAGATCGGCTTCGCCATGCTCCTCGGCCGCGTCCTGTTCGGGATGGACTGGGGCGCCGCGGTCGGCATGGTGGGCCTCGTCCTCCTCGCATGGGCCGGGCTCAACGCCTCGCTCGCGCTCCTCCTCGGCAACCTCGCGCGTAGCGAGGGTCAGATGGCGGGCATCGGCGTGCTGGGCACGATGGCGCTGGCCGCCCTCGGCGGCTGCTGGTGGCCGATCGAGATCACCCCCGCGTGGATGCAGTCGCTCGCCGGCTTCCTGCCCACCGGGTGGACCATGGACGCGCTACACAAGCTGGTGAGCTTCGGCTACGGCCCCGCCGCCGCCCTGCCCCACGCGGCCGCGCTGGCCGCCGGCGCGCTGCTCTGCGCCGCCGCGGCGGCGCGGACGTTCCGCTACCAGTAGCCGCCGCCGGGTCGGCGAGCGGAGCCTCCGTTCACGGTCGAGCTCATGGCCATCCAGGCTCGCTTCCGAGTCAAGTAGCTCTTTCCGCGCCGCGCACGGAACCCTGTGCAGCTTCTATCGACCGCCGACGCCGGCGCCTATCGAAACGCCGACGGGGGCGGGCCCGCCCGCCGCGGGCGGGCGACGTAGTCGCCCCACTCGTCCATCAGCTTCCGCCGCCGGTCGACCAGGTCCGACCGCGCGTTGGCCGCCTCCGTCCGGTTCCTCACCGCGTGGGCGAGCGCGGCCTCCGAGACCTCCCGGGGGTGGTTCGTCTCCTCCGACGCCCAGTCCCGGAAGCTCGACCGGAACCCGTGCGGCACCGCGGGGATATCCAGGTCGCGGAGAATCTTCGACAGCGCCTCGTCCTTCATCCGCCCCCGCGCGCCGTCGGAAACACCAGGGTCCCGTCCGGCTCGCCCGGCCGCCAGCTCTCGAGCACCCGGGCCGCGGCCAGCAGGTTCAACGCGCGCGGACACAGGGGCACGCGGCGCTCGCGGTTGCCCTTCATGCGCTCCGCCGGTATGGTCCACACCGCGTTCGCGGCGTCCATCTCGGACCAGAGCGCGGCCCGCACCTCGCGCGAACGCACCGCCGTCAGCACCAGGAACTCGAACGCCAGCTTCACCACCGGCCGGGCCCGCTGCTTCTCGGCCACGGGGTCGCGCCCCGCGAGCACGAGCCGCCGGTTCTTCAGGGCCTCTTCCCGGGCGTCGTCGAGGGGCACCACCGGGAAGCCCCCCAGCCCGATCTCCCGCCGCCGCCCCCGAATCACGATCCGCTGAATCCAGCTCCGGCTCCCCGACTGCTGCACGTCGAGGTACAGCCCGTTCCCGTCGCAGTGCCGGCCGGCCTTCGCCCGTCGGACGAAGGCCGACGTCAGGGCGTTCTGCGGGTAGCGTCGTCGTCTCGGCACGTCGCTGCTCCTTTCCCCTCATGTCATCGGCGGCATCGTTTGCCCCTTGCAGGCGAATCGGCCTCGTTTCCCCGGCGCCGGCCGTGAAAACCACCCCTCGGCCGCCGCGCCACCTTCCCGCCGCGGCGCCCGCTCGCCGGCCCCGCCCCGCCGCCTCGCGCCCCCGGCGGCGCCGGCCGTCCGCGCCCCTCACCGCTCGCCGCCGGCCCGCCGGGCCGAGCCGTGAGGGGAAACATGGCGGCCCGGAACGCCCCTTGGGGGCGGAATGATCCGATTCTCCGTTGCCGTGGGGGCCGGTGGCGAATCGCCCCAAGCTCTTGACCGCACGCGCCTTGGGGCGGCGCGGTCACGCCCGTTGCCCAGTGTATGCCCAATTCGGGGCGGGACGTAGCGGCCGAGGACGGACAGATGCGAAGCGGTAGTCGGCAACACCGGGGGGAGGCAGGGGGGGAGGAAACGGTTTCCCCCCGCTGCTGGCGACAGACGGACGGATTCACAAGGGAGATTGCGACATGCGGACAGGAGCGATTTTCGCAAGAGGTAGTTGCCGGGCGCTGAAGTGGATGGCCCTGGTGGGGATGGTGTTCGCGCTCGGGGCCGGTTCGGCTGCCGCGCAGGGCGGTCTTCACCAATGCCACATGGACTCCCGAGAGCGCCGATATCAAGATTGCTATGAGCGAGGTCGTGTGGACCCGCTCAACCACCGAGGTCGCGAAGGACTTCACGGTGACGTGGACAGGCGGGTCGGCTACCGGGACGAGTAGTACGATTTCCACCAACGTTGACGACCCCAAGGCCGTGTTCATGGTCACGCTTGACAAGCTCATTCCTACTGGTGCCGGCGCGGATAACGGAACGACCGGCATCACGGTGGCGTATGATGGACCTGCTGCTGGCGGCGACGACGACGTTACTAACTAATGCCCAGGGATTCTGGACAATAGCGAAGCCCACGCGGCCACGGCCGACGTTCGCCAGCGCCCGCTCCCGGGCCTTGGCGAGCGAGACCAGCGCGAAGCTGCCGAGTCCCAGCTCCACCGGGCGCCCGCGCACGAGCAGCCTCTGAATCCACCGCCGCGCCCCGCTCGACGCCACGGGCAGGTACAGCCCGTGGCCGTGCGCGTACCGCCCCGCCTCGGCCACGTTCCGGCAGAACGCGTCCGACGGGGCCACAGCAGCACGCGCGCCGTCCGTTTCGTCGGCGGCCCACCACCCACGTCCCCCGGTGCCGTTGACGTGCGCGCCACCCCCGCACCGCCCCGGCGTCGCAGTTCCTGCGCCGTCGGCCACCCGCCCATCCTTCCGCCCCCGTGCACGCCGGCCGTTCCGAGGTTGGCCCCGTTCTTGCTCCTGAAGCACTCCGTCGACCGGCTGCCGCAGCCGCCGCGCGCTCGCAACCCGCGAGACCGGCGGGCCGGCTGAGGCGGCCTGACGAGCGATGCGGGTCCCCGCCCGAGAGGGAACCCGGGACAGGGCTGGTTCCGAATGCACGACGACCAATACAAACGCCTCTTCGCCTTCCCCCGCCTCGTCGAAGACCTGCTCCGCGGCTTCGTCGGCGGCGACTGGCTCGACGACGTCGACTTCTCCACCCTCGACAAGCGCTCCGCCGAGTTCGTCAGCGACGAGGGGCGCGCACGCCGCGGCGACACCGTCTGGCGCGTCCGGCGCCGGGGCGCCTGGCTGCACGTGCTGGTGATGTTCGAGTTCGAGTCGCGGGACGACCCCGACATGGCCCTCCGCATCCTGGAGTACACCGCCCTGCTCTACCAGGAGCTGGCTCGCAACGGGGCGCTGGAGCCCGACGGCCACCGGCCCCCGGTGCTGCCGGTGGTGCTCTACAACGGGACGGCGCCGTGGCGGGCACCGCGCGAGGTGGGCGAGCTGATCGCG
Source organism: Vicinamibacterales bacterium (assembly GCA_965261285.1). Taxonomy (GTDB): domain Bacteria; phylum Acidobacteriota; class Vicinamibacteria; order Vicinamibacterales; family UBA8438; genus JAJEEA01. The sequence goes on from OZ253457.1 coordinate 4,321,864, forward strand.
CCGGCCCCGCCGTCACTGGCCCGGTATCAGCCGGCGCAACGCTATGTCGTTGTTGACGAGCGGCGCGTACGGAGCGACGATGCCCCCGAGGGCAACCTGATGGCGGCGGTGGCGGCGCTGGAGCAAAGCCGGTCGATGGAGGACCTGCATCGGGTGGCGACGGCGCTCGAGCGCCGGCGGTGGGTGCCGGGCGAGGAACGTCTCAACCTGGTGTTCGCGAAATGGCTGGAGCGGTTGATGCGTCGCCTCGCGCCGCGCGACGCGCCGCCGCCGGCGGTCTCGACGGTGGAGGAGGCGAGGATGACGCTTGAAGAGCGGGTGAGCCAGTGGCCGCGGCAATGGCTGGAGCAGGGCATCGAGCAGGGCCGGGCGCAGGGCATCGAGCAGGGCCGCGCCCTGCTGTGCCGTCTGGCCGCCCGCAAGTTCGACGCCGACGCGGGCGAGGGGCTGGCGGCGGCGCTGACCGGCGTGGCCGACCCGGACCGCCTCGCGCAGGTCGGCGATTGGATCATCGAGTGCGAGACGGGGGCCGACCTGCTCGCCCGCGTCCGCGGCGACGTCCGGGCGGGCGGCTGAAGGGAACCGGTACACCGACCCTGGTCCGTCGGTGGCGGCGACGAAGCGGTCGAGCGCGCGCTGCCGCTTTCGGCTGCCGACCGCCGTCATCGTCGCCAACGCCGTCGTCATCGGCCTCGACACGTCGGTCACCCCTTACCCATCGAATGCCGCTACCCGACTCTCACTCAGACGATTGAGAGCGTCGCCGAGGCACCCCGCGTACTGTGCGCGGTCACCTGGAATGCCAGGAACACCTCTCAAAGAGAGAGAGAGGATTGAGAAGGTCTCCATCTCACCTGCTCCGGTCAGGAAACCGGCAGGGGCGTTTAGGTCGATCACGGTCTGCGGTCGTATCCAACCAGGTCTCGGTCGTGCGACCAGATGGTGACCCGGCGAGCGGGATGCTGCGCGCAGGTTCGTTCCCACGCCTTGACGATGGAGAGATCGCCCATGCCGGCGCCGCGCATGGCGGAATCCGGGAAATCGTCGAGCCAGCCCGCCAGCTCACGGTCATCGGGCAGCCGAATCGGAGTCCAGGGCGCCTGCCCTGCCAGTGCTTAACGTACCCGGTCCTTGAACGTCTCCGCATAACGCCGTCGCTGCTGCCCGTCGGCAAGCTGGGCGATGTGGTTGCCCGCCTCGAAGATGGCTGCGATCGGCAGCAGCAGATTCGCCCCCGCCTCGATGAAGTCGCTGAACTGCGAGAGATCGGCTTCGCGATCCTGATTGAACCCCGGAACGTCGAGCACGTTCAGGAACACGCTGGTGTCGACGATGACGATGCCAGACATGCCGGTGGCGATTGTCGGACGGGGGGTCGTCAACCGGCCTGCGTCCGGATGTCGTCGAGCCAGACGCGGGCTCGCTCTTTCCGCTGTTCCGGGCCAGGACGGTCATGCACGAAGCGTTCGAGGATTCCCCGTGTCATCAGATGACCGACCGACCCGCGTGCGACGAGCTCGGGGTAGTCCCGAAGGTCCATCAGGCGAATCAACTGGCTCGATCCGTCGTCGTGGCTGCGATAGCAGCAGACCACGTGAGGCGTGGCATCGTCCGGCAGCGCGTCCAGCAAGGCGGGATTGTGGCTGCTGATGAGGACCCGAAGGTTCCGCGACTTCGCGAGACGGGACATGTGGTCGAGCAGGCGTTCGGCACGGCTCGGATGGACGCCGTTGTCGATCTCCTCGATGACGACCAGACGGTCCTTCGCCGACAGGATCGCTGCCGCGATCGCCAGCACGCGGAGCGTTCCGTCCGACAACAGCGTGGCGTCATAGGTCGTGCTGCGCCCGCCGAACGTCTCGGTCAGCGTGACCATGACTTCACCACGCGGCGTCTCGATGAAATCGATTGCCTTTATGTCCTGCTCCGGCAATGCCCGCACGAATTCGAGCAAGTCGTTCCTGGTTTCCTCGGTTTCGCAGAGGTTGTACAGCGCACCGGAGAGGTTCGCCCCACTGCCGGTCAAGCGCCGCTCTGTCTTGAAGCTGTACGCCCGCATGAGTGACGGGCGTGGATCAAGCCACGTAATGGTGGAGAGCTGTTGGTGAAATCGGCTGGTCGTGGCCGGAATCTCCTTCTGCGCCTTCTTGTGACCGTTATAGAATCTTGCCGAACTCATGAGTTGACAGAGCACGGCCATCTGGTCGCTGCAAGCGATTTGCGGCTTCCTGCCGCCGCGCGCAAAGTTGTTGTAGGCGACGGACATATCGCCAAGGGCGCCCTGCGAAGGCGTCACGACCTCGAAAAGCGGGGCGAACGAGGCACGTCCGGTTCCCGTCAGCCGCTCGTCGGCGATGTGCAGTTCGTCGTCGTCCCGCACTTCCAGCTTGATCGAGTAGTTGTCCCAATCCGACGCGTCTGTACTGCAGGCGAGGGAAAAGGCACGCTCCGGTCGGAACCCGAGATCACTCACATTGCCGCGGATCGCGTGCTCCTTCTCCTGCAGTGCATTGCGGATCGACGCGAGCCTGTTGCCCGCAGCGATCCAGGACAGGAGGCGCAGCCCCTCGACGACGTTGCTCTTGCCCGCCGCATTCGCGCCGATCAGGACCGTCAGCGGCGCCAGCTTCAGCGTTGCCTGCCGGTAGCTCTTGAAGTTCGCGATCGAGAAGCTGGACAGCATCCGGTGTTCCCCTTGGGCGGGTGCGGCACATCGCGCCCGCTCTCTCTACTTTACCCCGACAGCCGCACGACGAGCAGACGCGATCTGCCGCCATCCCTGGGGGCCGTTCGGCGATCACGCCGAACGTATAGGATCTGGGACCCATGTCGACCACTGACGCCCATCGCGAAGACTCTCAGCCCATGAGCCCGGCCGGGCCGCCGCCCCGCGGGGACGGCCCACTCGTGGCCCGGGCTCGCCGGACGGTCGGCGCCGGGTGGTTCCGGCACGGCGTCACCGCCGTCATCGTCGCCAACGCCGTCGTCATCGGCCTCGACACGTCGGTCGCCCTCGCCGCCCGCTTCGGCGGGGCGTTCGCGCTGGCCAGCCAGGCGTTCCTCGCCATCTTCGTCGTCGAGGCGCTGATCAAGATGGCGGCGGTGTGGCCGCGGCTCCGGGACTACTTCGCGGACGGCTGGAACCTCTTCGACTTCACGGTCATCGCGGTCAGCCTGCTGCCGGCCACCGGCGAGCTGGCGACCCTCGCCCGGCTCGCCCGCCTGTTCCGGGTGCTGCGGCTCGTGTCGGCGCTGCCCGAGCTGCGGCTCATCGTCGCGACCCTGATCCGCTCGGTGCCGGGGATGTTCAACGTGCTCGCGCTGATGTCCATCGTCTTCTACGTCTACGGCGTGGCCGGCTACCACCTGTTCCGCGACATCGACCCGACGCACTGGCGCACCCTCGGCATCTCGCTCCTGTCGCTCTTCCGCATCGTCACCCTGGAGGACTGGACCGACATCATGTACGCGGCCCTCGACCACCACTGGTGGGCGTGGGCGTACTTCGTGAGCTTCGTGGTGGTGGGGACGTTCGTGGTCATCAACCTGTTCATCGCGGTGGTCATCAACAGCCTCGACGAGGCGAAGCAGGACCGGCTGCGCGAGCTCGCGGCGCCTCCGACCCACGGCGAACTGCTGGCCGAGCTGTCGCGCACGCGGGACGCACTGGCCCGGCTGCAGGAGCGGCTGGAGCGCGAATGACGCCGCGTAGAACGGGTTATTCCCGCGCCGGATAGTCCCGGCTGAACCCGTTGCGGCTGTTGGTGACGGTGAACGACCCGTCCCGCCGCGCCGAAATGTGAATCCAGTGCGCGTCGCCCATGTGGACGGTCCGGCCGTCAGGCATCTCGACGCCCTCGTCGAGGTTGGCGATGAACGCCTCGGGCGCGTTGCCGTCGCCGGCGGGGATGGAGTAGTGGTTCTGCCAGATGTCCGGCGGCGACGGCGCCGCCTTCAGGATCTCGAACGTCTGGGCGGCGCCCCCCTTGCGGGGGCCGTTGTTCATCACCGCGGCCCGCGGAGCGATGGCATGGGCCAGCGCCTCCGAGCCGGAGGTCTCCGAGCCGTGGTGCGACACCAGGTAGAGATCGACGGTGCCGATGCGGTCTTCGGGGCACATCAGGTCGTGCTCGCGGTTCCAGTTCAGGTCGCCCATGATGACGGTGCGGAACCGGCCGAAGCCGACGAAGGTGCTGATCGACTGGTCGTCCTCCGCGTTGCCGTAGCGGCTCGTGATGTCCTCGCCGTGGAAGGTGAAGCCCTCGCAGAACGGGTTGGCGCCCCCCGCCCCCGGCAGCGGCGCGTCGAGCACGGCGCCGGCCGAAGCGAGGATGCGAACGTCGACCCCCTCTATCGGCACACGGTCGCCCGGCGCGGCCACGACGTGCCGGGCGGTCTGCCGCAGGTCCACGTACCGCGCGAAGGCGGCGAGCGGGCGCTCGCCCTCGTCGACGGTGGTCCCGTGGTCGATGAAGCTCCCGACGGGCAGCCGCTCCGCGAGTTGGTGGGCGCCGCCCATGTGGTCGCCGTGGAAGTGGGTGACGATCAGGTGGTCGATCGCTGTCGCGCCAGCGGCCGCCGCGGCGGCGGCGATGCGGTCGGCGTCGCGCCCGTCGAAGCCCGGCCAGCCCGTGTCGACGAGCATCGACTCGCCCGACGGGGCGACGAAGAGCGTCGCCTCGCCCCCCTCGACGTCGACGACGTAGATGTCCAGCGTGTCGTCCGCCCCGTCCTGGGCCGCGGGGACGGCCGCGAGACCGAAACCGAGCACGAGGGCCGAGAGGGTGCCTGCAAGTCGCATGGCGTCGCTCCTGCAATCGAGATCCGGGTTCTCGACATCGACGCCGACAACGTCGCCTGCGGCCACGCTCGGCGCCCAACCGATTCCAAGTTCCGTCTCGCCGCGACCGCATATTGCGTTGGTCCCCGCCGAACGGCCGTGCCGCTCGACCGCGACTTCCGGCGGAACGTCGCCGCCGCACCGAACCGGACGCGCTGACTCCAGCCGATTATCCCCCATCTCAGGCTGCGGGCCGGGCACGCGGCATATGGCAGAATGGAAGCCCAAGCGGTTCAACGGAGGTGACGATGCGATTCGCCCTCGCTTTCCTCCCCGTCCTGCTCGCGCCACCCCTCTCGTTCACCTGGACTACCTGACCCTCGCGGCGTGACCCTCGTCGAGGAATACAGGGCGGTGCGACCCACGTGCCGCGACCCCGAGTTCCGTAGGAGATGAGCCCGCTCCACCGCATCGACACCATGACCCGCGAACATCGCGCCCTGATCGCCAGGCGAACACGGCCTCGGACGGCGTCGGCCCGGAAGCTCGCTCCGACTGGATGGACGAGTGAAGGGACGTTCGAAGCTGACCCGGACACGGAACAGATGCTCCGCCGGGCAGTCGCCCAGTGCAACGAGGGCCGGACCACGCCGATGGCCAGCGTCCTTTCCGAGCTGCGCGACCGCGAGTAGGGTCGAGGGCCCCCTTCGTTCCGGGCGCATCGAGGCGGTCGTCCGCGGTTGCAGGAAGCCTGCGGCAGAGCCGGAGCACAGCCTGCTACCGCCGGCGGCGCCCCGCAACGAAAAGGACCGCACCCACCAGGCTACGCCACACGAACAGGACGCTCGTCGAGGCCAGGAACAGGATGGAGGTGGTGAGAGCGTCGACGGTGACGAGCCAGCGGCTGAACCCGGACCAGAGCGGGACCACCGACAGCGCCCCGATGACGAATCCCGCCCACTCGACACGAGTCAGGACCAGCGGCGCGGGGTCCGCCGCGGCGCCCAGCCCGAACATCGCCGCGAACATGACGCCGGCGTCGGGCAGCGTCTCGGCCCGGAACACGACCCACAGGCACAGCACCGTCAGCAGCACGTAGCCGTGGCGGAACGGGCGCGGCCAGCGGGCGAGCCGGGCGGCGAGGCCGGCGTGCTCCAGCGCCACCACGCCGCCGTGCAGCAGCGCCCACGTCACGACGGTCCAGCCCGGACCGTGCCAGAGGCCGACGCCCAGAAACAGCAGAAGGATGCGCCCGGCGCGGGCGAGCGGCCGGCCGGCGGCGGGGTCGAGCGACAGGCCGGGATAGTCGCGGAACCAGTCGAAGAGGGTGACGAACCAGCGGCGCCAGAACTCCGTCACCGAGTCGGCCCCGTACGGCCAGCGGAAGTTCTCGGCGAGCCGGAACCCGAACATGCGCGCGAACCCGATGGCCATGTCGGCGTAGCCGGACAGGCTGAAGTAGACCTGCAGCCCGAAGCACGCCGCGCCGAGCCACGCCTGGGCAGCGCCGAGCGCGTCGGCCGGCAGGGCGAACGCGGCGCCCGCCGGGCCCGCCAGGGCGGCCGCCAGGAACCCCACCTTCCAGAACCCCACCAGCCAGCGTCGCACCCCGTAGGCGAACGCGGCCATCGTGGCCCGCCGCTCGACGAGCTGCGCCGCGACGTCGCGGTACCGGGCCAGCGGCCCCGCGCACAGAAACGGAAACAAGAGCAGATACGACGCGGCGGTGACGGGGTTGGTCTGGGCCGGCGCCTCGCCCCGGTGGACGTCGACCACGTAGGAGACGGCGTGGCAGACCACGAACGACAGCCCCAGGGGCACCAGCAGTTGCGGGACCGCGAACCCCGGGTCGTCGAGGACCGGCGGCAGCGGCCTCGCGTACTTGAAGACCCCGAACAGCACCGCGCCGCCGGCCAGCGCCACCGTGAGCAGCGCCTCCGGGAGCAGGCGGAGCCCGCCGGGCGTCCCTCCCGCCCGCCGCACCCGGGCCGTCGCGAGCCCCGTCAGCCACGCGAGCAGCGCCAGGCCCCCGAGCCACCGTGCGAACGGCCCCGCCCCGCAGTGGAGGAACGCCAGACTTCCCGCCAGCAGGACGGGATTGGCGAGGACGAAGCGGCGTCCGCCCTCCTTCCATCGACGCGGCGTGACGGCCAGCGCGAGGAAGAACAGGGCCAGCAGCAGCGGGAGGAAGCGGAGCAGAAAGGTCGAGTCGGTGAACAGCACGGAACGGCAGCCGGTGATGCCGATCGCCGACCGCTCGCGAACCCGCGGGCCACCGGACGACAGCCAAAACGCCGCATCCTATCAGGTTGGCCCCGAGGCGCCCGTGGCGAAAGGACCGAGCCAGTCGACCGCCGTGCACCGGACGACGAAGACGGTGAACGGCCTCGCGGTCGACGATGTGGCGAGAGGACCGAGCCAGTCGACCGCCGCGTGCCCGTACCGGCCTGCGAACGGTTGCGGTCACGGAACCCGGCCGGGGGGCCGGCCGCACCAATCCGCGACCGCGCGCGTGGTCGCCGAACCCTGCCTCTCCCGTCTCGCCGCGCGGTTCGCCGCGAGGTCCCGGGCAGGTGCGCGAACCGCCCGGTCGTGGTAGTGTCCGGTCACACGGCACGAACGACGGAGGAGGCACCATGACACGACAGTATTTCTCGCGGGGACCGGCGGCCTGGCTGACGGTCGCACTGCTGATGGCCTCGGGCTTGGCCGCCGACAGCGCCGCCCAGGAGGGCCGCGAGGCGATGCTCGCCCGCGCGGCGGAAGCCGAGCTCGATACCGAGTACGAGGCCCCGCCCGGCGACCCCCTGTGGCACCACACCGCCGGCTTCGCCAAGACCCTGTGCTCGGCCGTCTTCGTCACCGGCCTCGACCCCGCGTTCGCGGCCGAGAACGTCGGCTTCTTCAGCAGCCCCTACGAGCAGCGACGGCACGTGACGGCCATCGAGGTCGACCAGGACGAGCGCCGCGTGCGCCTGACCCTGCCCGACGGCGTGGTGCGGACCGCGAAGTTCAACGGCGACCACGGCTGCGTCGCGCTGCCCATCGACGCCGAGGACGTGTTCTTCGATCCGGTGGACATCCCCAGCGCCCTGCCCGACCCCTGGACGCAGATGTGGCCGATGGGCGACGCGGTGCCGAACACGCCCCTCGCCGAGGGCGTGGACGCCGCGAAGGTGGCCGAGGCGGTGGACGCCGCGTTCGACCCGCCCGAGGGGATGACCGCGGCGTTCGTGGTGACCCACCGGGGCCGCATCATCGGCGAGCGCTACGGCGACGGCATCGACCTGCACACGCCGCTCGAGAGCTGGTCGATGGGCAAGAGCCTCACCGCCACCCTCATGGGGGTGCTCATTCAGCAGGGCGTCTACGACCTCTGGCAGCCCGCCCCGGTGCCCGAGTGGCAGACCGAGGGCGACCCCCGCCAGGAAATCCGCATCGCCGACATCCTGCGCATGTCGAGCGGGGTGCGCTTCCGCGGCGTCGCCGACCCCGACCTCGACCCCGCCCTCGGCTACCCCGACCACCTCTACGTCTACACCGGCACCGTCAACTCGTTCGAGTGGGCCGCGACCCGCCCGCAGCAGTGGCCGCCCAACACCATCGGCCGCTACCGCAACTCGGACCCCGTGCTGACCAACTACCTCGTGCGCCTCGGCGTCGAGGGCCGCGGCGACGACTACCTCTCGTTCCCGCAGCGCGAGCTGTTCGACAGGATCGGCGTCCGCGGCATGGTGCTCGAGACCGACCCCTACGGGAACTACCTGCTCCAGGGCTACGAGCTCGCCCCCGCGCGCGACTGGGCCCGCCTCGGCAACCTCTACCTGCAGGACGGCGTCTGGAACGGCGAGCGCATCCTGCCCGAGGGCTACGCCGAGTTCGTCAGCACCATCGCCCCCGCGTGGGAGGCGGACGGCCGGCCCATCTACGGCGGCTTCTTCTGGATCAACACCACCGGCACGTTCCCGGTGCCGCGCGACGCCTACTACATGTCCGGGGCGGGCGGCCAGACCACCCTCATCGTCCCCTCGCACGACCTCGTCGTCGTGCGCCAGGGCCACTACGCCGGCGCCGGCGACGGCGGCCGGGCCCTGCGCAACGCGCTGGCGCTGCTGATGGAGGCGATACCCACGAGCGAGTAAGTCAGAGCTGCCGGGAGTTGCGCCGCAGCCGTTTGGCGTACCTCCGGGAACTACCGCTGCCGCGCTGAGTACAGCCGGACGAGTGGTCACGCGCACCAACGCGCGGTGGGTCCTGTTCGCGCCGCTTCGCCGGCGCTGTGCTCCGCGACCCGAAGGAGAGACGAGACAAATGACCTACGCGATCTGTTCGCAGCGGGAGGCGGAGCTGGATGATCGATAGACAACAGGTGAGGCTGCGGCTAGTTTTCGTCGCGATGCTGGGGTGCGCTCTCCCGGCACCGGCGGCGTCGCAAGACGTTCCTGACAGCTACGCCCGCTTCCAGATCCTCAACGAGTGCAAGCCGATGGGTCTTGTTGTCAATCTTCATGACGGAGCCGCGCTCAGTCTCACTCGCGAGCGCATCCGCACGCTGGCTGAGAGCCGACTACGTGCCGCGCGGCTATTCTCCGACGATCTGCTGCCGGCGCATCTGGAGGTCAACGTAAGGGTGTTGGGGCTGGCGTTTGCAGTAGAAATCCGCTTCAGCAAAGTGCTGTACGACCCAGTTTCCAATGAGGCTTGGCCTAGCGAGACGTGGCGTAACAGCGCCATCGGCACACACGGTCGCGACGGCGATTACATCATGCAATTCCTGTCCGAGGGGATGGACCGGTTCCTGGTGGAGTACTTGCGGGTGAACGAAGGCGCCTGCCGCTGATCGACCTGCTTCCGGCTCAAACGCCGATCTCCGCCTCGCCCCTTTCTCTGCCCGTCGCCGCGCGCGAACGCCCATCGGGCGGCGGGCTCTGTTGCCTAGTGGTGTCTCTGGAATGACCTTACAGTTCAGCTTCCGTGGGCCAGACGCCGCTGCCCTCAGTTGGCGCCCGAAAATCGGGGGCTTTCCGGCCTTGTCGACCACGGCGGTGCGATGTAAAGCCATTTCGCGGACACACCACTAGTCCCCCCCGGCGCGGCTCAAACGGGAGCCAGGCCGGAGGGGCTCCTTTACCTATACTCGGCGGCCATTTGCCGGTACGAAGATGACTACGAGCCAGATAACTCCCCTCTGGAGGGACGTGCGGCGGCGCTTCCACTGTGACACCAACCACGCAAGGAGATACCGGAGTGCGGCAATCATCAACGATAGTGCAGACGGAAGGAGGAGTTCTTCGAGCATTCTTGCAATGCGCTTTCTACCCCGCCCACGGATAGGATTCCTTGCTGAACTTGGGGCGGTGGCACTGGAGACAGCCAGGTTGGTCCCTGGCTTGCAGGAGGGTGGGTTTCGCGCCAGACTTGGCCCGAAACCCCAATTCTGGGAGGGGAAACTGCCCCTCCCCCCGAGACATGTACTGAAGCGTAGCACACTTAGCGAGTAATGTCAAGCAAAAACACATCGCCAAGCCCTGACTCTGCTGACGGGTGTTCCGTTAGATCAGACTGAGACCCGCCCTACCCGGTGTCCCGAAGGGGCGCCAAGGCCCCGCGCCGCCTGCTCTAGGGAAGTCGCTTCTCGGCGCGTAGACCGCGATTAGACAAATCGACGCTCGACCCGCTCGACCGCACGGTGATTCCGGCGCGCTTCTCAAGACGGAAGAGGTCGACCGCCTTCTCGAATGCGGTGGTCTCCAACGGCACGTCGGCAATCGGGAAGCCGGGCAGGGACATCTCGAGGCATCCGGAACGCGCGGTCTTCGCGGAACCCCTGAAGCACCTCCTGGCGGCCGGTGAAGGGATCAAGCGGCTTCCGGCAGGTCGCCGAGAACCGGGCAGAGCCGCGCGTTGCGCTTCCCGGAGCACGTCGAGCATCGGGTTGAACATCATCGCGGCAATCTCGGCGGCAGCCGCCACGCCAGCGCCCCCGGCCAGATCGAGACCGAGCCGGCGGCACCAGTTCGCCGCTTGGGGGTCTTCGCCGTAGAATGGATGCAGACTTCTGGTAGGGTCGGTTGGGACGATGTGCGGAGCTCGCGGGGCCGGGAGCGGCAGAGCGGCCGAAGACGCGGCGAGCGAAACCTGCCGGGACCACCCGGGCCTTGGCCTGCCCGACTCTGCCCGACCGCGGGCCGGTCCTCGACCGTATGGTGCGGATGCCGTTGAACCCGGGAATTGGGATTCCTCCACGTGATCGAGCAACCCGACGCCACCTCGAGTCGCACCGGCGTCACCATCTCGGGTGCTGTCGAGACCGAACCGGAGACCGCAGCGCCGAACCCCGCCGAGCCTGAGCACGGGCCCCGTGACACGCCGAACGGGTCTTGTGACGAGTCCGACGCGAGCCTTGGCGTCGAACCGGAAAGGGACGACCCTGAAGCGGGCGCGGTCGAGCGTCGGTTCGACCCGGCCCGGATCAAGATCCACACCGTTCCCGCCCTAGTCGGTCAGCTCATGTCACGCATCGAGTACGGGGAGATCGATCTGGCCCCTGACTTTCAGCGTTTGTCCGGCATCTGGAACGCGGAACGCAAGAGCCGCCTGATCGAGTCGCTCCTGCTGCGCATCCCCATCCCCGTCTTCTACGTCGCCGCGGACGAGAGAGACAACTGGGCGGTGGTCGACGGGGTGCAGCGGCTCTCGACCATCCGCGACTACGTTGCCGGCAAGTTCCCCCTGACCCGGCTCGAGTATCGCGGCGAGCTCGACGGCCGCCGGTACGACGACCTGCCGAGGGCCATGCAGCGGCGGATCGACGAGACCCAGTTCGTCGTGAACGTCATCGAGCCGGGGACGCCGGAAGTGATGTTCAACATCTTCCGCCGCATCAATACCGGCGGCATGCCGCTCAACGGGCAGGAGATCCGTCACGCCCTCAACCCGGGTCCGGTCCGGGAGTACCTGAAACAGTTGGCCTCGTCCACGGAGTTCGTCTACGCCACCGCTCGTTCGATCAGGCCCGACCGGATGAGCGACCGCGAGTGTGTCTTGCGGTTCCTCTCCTTTCACATGGAACCGTGGGAACAGTATTCGGCCGACTCTCTCGACAGCCACCTCGAAACGGCGATGAAGGCGCTCAACGCCATGACTCCAGACCGACTGGAAGCGCTCGCCGCCGATTTCCGCAGGGCTATGTCAGCCGCGCGACGTATCTTCGGAAACGACGCGTTCCGCAAACGCTACCGGCGGGATGCCGGCCGCCACCAGGTCAGCATCGCCCTGTTCGAAGCGTGGGCCGTGCAGCTTGCGCGCTGCTCACCGGAACAGATCGACGGGCTCGCCGACCGCGGCGGGGATGTACGCTATCGATTCATGACACTGCTCAACGAGGACACGGAGTTCGAGAAGGCGATCTCCGTGTCAACGGGCACTCCGCAGCGGATACGGAAGCGCTTCGCCGCCATCCGGGATCTGGTGCAGGAATTCCTCTGATGCTGCGGCGAATCGGACTGACGAACTTCAAGTGCTTCGAGGCGCTGGACCTGCCGTGCGCGCCGCTGAACCTGCTGTGCGGCCTGAACGGGATGGGCAAGAGCAGCGTCATTCAGGCGCTGCTGGTCCTTCGGCAGTCGTTCCAGACGGGAGACCTGCTGGAAGGGCGGCTCGTGCTCGGCGGGGCCTTGACCGATCTCGGCGCCGGCTCGGACGTGTTATTCGAGGACGCCGAGGAGGAAGTCATCGGTTTCGAATTGCAGCGCGGGGAGACGCCCGACCGCTGGACTCAAGCATTCGGCTACTCGCGAACGGGCGATCAACTGTCGGTCATCGGGCCAGCGGTCGAGGCCGGAGTCCCCCAGCTCTGGCGCGCGTTTCCGCCGTTCGGCGGACGGTGCCACTACGTCCAGGCGGAACGGGTCGGCCCCCGCAAGTCCTATCCGTTGTCCGAGATGCTGGCACGCCGCGGCGACCTGGGGACCCGCGGAGAGTACGCCTGGAACTTCCTGAACGAGCACCAGAACGACATCCTCCCGCCCGACGATCCCCGTTGCGGCGACGTTCCGGGGCGCCGGCTGGTGGACGCCGTCGACCACTGGCTGCAGGACGTCAGCCCCGGCGCCCATCTGCAGCTCGAGTCGGTGCGCGCCGCCGACGCCGTCATCGCTGGCTTCGTCTTCGAGCGGCCCAACGACGTGGCGACCCGCCGCCACCGCGCCACCAACGTCGGCTTCGGGCTGTCGTACGTGCTGCCGGTCGTGTTGGCGCTGCTGGCGCCGCGCGGTTCGCTCTGCCTGATCGAGAACCCGGAAGCGCACCTCCATCCCCGCGGGCAGACTCGCTTGGCGGAGCTGGCGGTGCGGGCGGCGCGGGCCGGAGTCCAGGTCTTCGCCGAACCCACAGCGACCACTTCATGGACGGCGTGCGCATCGCGGTCCGCGATGGACTGATCGCACCGGCGGACACCGCGATCCACTATTTCGAACGCGACGGCGGGCGCACGGTCGTCTCGTCCCCGGAGGTCGACGCGGACGGGCGCTTGTCGCACTGGCCGGGTGGGTTCTTCGATCAGCACGACGAGAACCTGGCGCGGCTACTCGCCCCGCGGAGCCGCCCCGACTCACCCGAGTCCGCCGCGACACCGGCGGCAACCGCAACGCCGGCGCCGCCCAGCACCGGACGGTCGTGTCCGGTCACCGGGCAGCCCGTGCAGAGCGGGCGCACGTTCGCCGGCCCGGGCTCGGACGCCAAAGCGAAGTCCGTCATCAACGACCTGTTGCGGGGCAACCAACGCGACGCCGACGAGAAGCTCGCGCGCATGGCGGATCCGGAGCGGCTGAGAGCGGCCGCCGACAGAGCCCGCAAGGCGGGACTGAAGGCCATCGCGAAGCCGAGCGACTGGCTGTAGCAGGACTCGGGCGGGGAATCCGACGTGCGCGAGATGATCCTGAACCATGCCAGTCTGGTCCCCTGCGGGCGCGACGAGGCGGTGGGGTGGCTCGCGGACACTGCATCCGGAATGGCGGCGCTCGTGGAGCACGGCGCGGCGACGGCGAGCCTGCGGATGTGCCGATCGGTCCACGAAGTCCGTTGCTCGCCGGATCGATCGTTGTTCGACGCGTATCAGGACCTGCGCCGGCGAGGGGCGCTGGAGGAGTATCGGTTCCTCATGCGCCTGAGCACGAAGTCCCCACTCCTGCGCGATGTCGGAGCAGACTCCACGGATCGATTCCTGAGATGCGAAGAGAAGACACTGCCTGAGGAAGACGGCGCACCGCTCCTGCTGTGTGCGGTCACGGACGCGACCGCGGTCAGCCTGCCGTCCGAGCCGGCGTGGGACCGCGACCGAGTCACGGTCGATTTCCTCGAGCTGCTGCCGGACGGCTCTCTTGTGGAAGAGGTAGAGCCGGTTGACAACCTGGCCCGGTCGCCCCACGGCGCCGCCATCGTCCAGCGCCACCGCGAACGCCTGCCGCCGCCGCGCGACGCCGCAACATTCTGGCGGCAGCGGGAGCAGATGTTCCCGCATCTGACGTTCGGCCTTGACGTCGAGCACCAGTGCGGAGCATTGAATGCGGGGATGCTCTCGACGGTCGTCAACCGGTTGATGGAACTCGACAGGGCGGCCGGCGCCTGGCGGGATGGCGCGGCGCCATCCTGGACGTGCAGGGTCACGCCGGAGAGCGACCGGGTGATGAGCCAGCCCAAGCTGCGCGAGGCTCGGCGGTTCCGGTCGGCCAAGGGGACACACGTGCGTGATCTTCGAGTGGCGCGCCCGCTTCGGCAGCGGCGGGCGCATCCATCTGCGCTTCGACGCACGCATACGAGAGATCGAAATCGGCTACGTGGGCGGCCATCTCCCGTTGTAGCAGGACGATCGCCCTGGACCGACCTGTCGACTCTCCACCGAGGGGACCGTGTTGCCGCCGGGACACCCGGGACACCCCCCACGTGAGCCTGCCCGCGGCGCGGGCAATCGTGGTCCCTCGCTCCCGGGTACGAGGGATCGATCCCATGGTGCCGCTTGTGTGTTGCATGCGGGAGGCGTTCTCCGAGCGGCCCAGCCGCCGGACCGATGCTCGCTACGGGCGGCCCTTCCGGTCCTGGTTCACCCCGCGGCTACGCCAGGCCGCCGCCAGCTCCTGGTGGAGGGCGCGCGTCCGGTCGGCGTGGGGGTAGTTGACGATCACGAACGTGTCCGCGGTGCGCACCACGAGGTACGGCGGGAAGCCGTCGGTCGTGTACAGCCAGCCGTTCCCCATCTCCACGACCTCGAAGGGCCCGCGCCGAACGCCGTCCACCGAACGGCCACGCCGCCGCCGCACGCGGTTGACCGAATCGCTGTAGATACGCCGTCGAGCCCTCGGCGTCGTCATGTCGAGGTAGATGTCCGTAATCTGGCTCAGCAGCACCTGGATGTCCGGGCCGTCGCGCCTTCCGGGTCTCCCCACCGTCAAGTGCTCTTCCGTCACGACGGCCTCGAACTCCCAACTCTCGGGGCACGCCCGTTGACTCAGCATAAGCAGGATGACCAGCAGCGTGGCGGCCGCGAAGTAGAGCAGCATGAAGCCCTCCGGAACGCTGCCATACGGCGACGGCTCCGAAGTTCCGGTCCGCCCGATGTCGAGACTCGTCACTTCTTCCTGACCCCTGGAGTGCCGCTCCCGCCACCGTCAGGCCGAGGAGACCACGGCCGCTCGGTCCGCATCTCGGCCAGATCGCCCTCCCGAAGCCCCGAGCCCGCGAACTGCAGGATCCCTCACGTCAGGGTACTCGCGGCGCGGGCAATCGTGGATACCGTGAGATCCCAGCGACCGGCCTGTTCCACCAGGTATCGGCGGATCGCCGAGTCGACCTCGGCCGCCTCGCCCTCATCGAAGTACGCCAGGGCCTTCACCGCCTCCATGGGTGGGAAGCGGTGCCCGTACAGCACCGCGGCGGCGCCGAGCCCGTCTTCGAGGGGTACGCCCGCGCGCAGGATGGCCGCGAGGTCGAGGTAGTCTCTTGCGGCGACGCGCTGCAGGAGCACCTTGAGTTTGGTGCCGAACAGATCCAGCAACGACGCGACCAGGACGACGCCGTCGTCGGTCCGCTGGGGTTCTCCCACCCGGCCGGTGTCGATGCCGCCGAAGAACGAGACCTTGACAGGCGGCAAGCGGCCGGACGGCTTCGTGGAAACGGTCAGGGTGTCGGGCTCGCGTTGCAGGACCTCGGCGCCGACGAGACAGGGCAGCTCGAACAACGCGTCGCCATCGAGCGGTTCCGACGAGAAGAAGTCGAAATCGACCGAGGACCGGTGCCCCAGCCTCAACGCGAGCGCGGTGCCGCCGTACAGGACGAGCGAGTCCGGCAGGTCGCCGAGCGCCGGCCACAGCACGCGCTGCGCCTCCGGGAGCACGTCGAGCATCGGCGTGAACGTCATCGCGGCAATCGCGGTGGCAGCCGCCGCGCCGGCGGACCCGCGGCCGGATCGAGGCCGAGCCGGCCGCGCCAGAAGCTCCAGGAGCGACGGTTGAACACGCCCACCGGGGGATCGAGCAGCACGCGGCGCAAGTCGGCCTCGGACACCCGAGCCAGGAGCCAGCGGACGTCGTCGACGGTGCCCAGCGTCATCATCTGCGCGAGCAGGAGCCGCCGATCCGCCAGCGTGCTTTCCGCCGGCTGCCACCAGACGTACTTCGAGGCCATCGCCTCGCTGCGCTCATCGCCGGCGAGCCGGTCCCTGCCCATCACCACAACCAGAATAACGTCTACCCGGCGGATCCGGTTCGACAGCAGCCGAGTCCGGGCATACCATGACGCAGGATCCGGAACACTGCCGGGTGCATCGTCATGAGATCCGGGTCCGGGCGGTGCCGGACCCGTTCGCGGAGACACAGAGATGACACGAGACCTGACGCTGCCGACCCGGCGGCGGTTCCTGCAGACGGCCGGCGGGTTCGCGGCGGCGGCCGCGGCCCTCGGAGGGCGCACGACGGAAGCGGCGGCGGCCGCGGCCCTGGGACGCGCGCCCGGGGCGGGGGCGGCCCGCGCGCAGGGGCCTGCCCTGCGGATACGCGCCGTCGACGCCTATCCCATCTACATCAACCAGCGCTCCGACGGGCTGCTCGACGCGCCGACGTTCTCGGGCGACGACGACCCCCGGCGCTGGCGCTGGGGCGGGCCGTTCGAGCAGTTGCCGTCGGCCATCATCGCCATCATCAAGACCGACCAGGGGGTGACGGGCTTCGGCATGGGGGCGGGAGGCAGCGCCGCCGTCGAGATCATCGACGGGCACCTGAAGCACCTGCTGATGGGCGCCGACCCCCTCAACGTCGAGCAGCTCTGGGACCAGATGTACCAGTCGGCCATCTTCTACGGGCGGCGCGGGGTGTTCGCCATGGCCCTGAGCGCGGTGGACAACGCGCTGTGGGACATCGCGGGCAAGCACGCCGGCCAGCCCGTGCACGAGCTGCTCGGCGGGGCCTCGCGCGACCGCATCCCCCTCTACCAGACCGGGGGCGACGTCGCCGCGGGAGTCGCCGCGGGCGTGCGGAACTTCAAGCGCAGCCTGCCCGTGAACCCCCTGACCCCGCCGGACGTGCTCGACCGGGCCATTACCTCGGTGCTCGAGGCCCGCGACGTCCTGGGGCCGGACGGCAACCTCATGACCGACTGCGTCTCGCGCAACGGCACCGTCGAGTGGGCGGTGGGGGTGGCGGAGCGGCTGCGGCCGGCCGGGCTCTACTTCATGGAGGAGATGCTGTCGCCCGACGACGTGTTCGGCTACGCCGAGCTGGTGCGCCGCATCGGGGGCGGCGGCCCGGGGTGGACCCGGGTCGCGTGCGGCGAGCACGAGTACACCGAGCACGGCTTCGAGGTGCTGGTGCGGCTCGGCTCGGCCGAGATCCTCCAGCCGGACATCACGTGGTGCGGCGGCACCACCGCCGGGCTCCGCATCTCGCGGCTCGTCGAGGCGGCGGGGCTCGAGATCATCCCCCACCGCGGCGCCAGCTCCTGGGGGCTCCCCATCGCGCTCATCTCGCCGAGCTGCACCATGGCCGAGAGCTTCCCCGCCGGCTCGGCGATCCTCGACGCGATGTCGCCGCCGGTGGAGAACGGCGCGGTCGTGGCCCCGGCCGAGCCGGGCTTCGGGACGACCCTGACCGAAGAGATGGTGCTCGACCACCGGCTGGCCGGTCGGACCGTTGTATAGTGGGGCGAAACGGTTGTTGCAGGATCCCCCGTGCGCCGAGACCGGCGAGCCGCTTGGCGTGCGGCTGCCTGCTCGTGCAGGTTCGCGTGGCGGGCGCCCGACGCGGTGCGGAGACCAGGCGAGAACACGCCGGAGGAGCGGCGGGGGAGGCTGGAGCGGCTGAGGCGCCTGCCCGACGAGCATGACGAGGCAGCGTATCGAGCACAGATGACCGCGGAGCCATGCAGATCCGCGGAACCACGCGGTCCAGGCAGGGCACACCGCCGGTCGAATGCAGCGGAGCTTTCGACCGCTGGCTGCCGGTTCCGAACTCGAAGAGACGGAGGCACGACATGAGACGAATCACGGTTCTGGCCGCGGTGATCGCGATCGGCCTGGCGGCGGCCGTCAGCCGACCCGTGGCCCAGGGCAACGTCGCCGGGATTGAGCAGGTCAAGGACAACCTGTACATGATCACCGGCGGGGGCGGGAACACCGCGGCCCTGGTCACCGGCGAGGGCGTCGTGCTGGTCGACACCAAGAACCCCGGGTGGGGCGAGGCCATTCTCGACCAGGTGCGGACGGTGACCGACGAGCCGGTCACGATGATCATCAACACCCACACCCACGGCGACCACGTGGGCAGCAACATCGACTTCGCGCAGCCGGTCGAGGTGGTGGCCCACGTCAACACCCGGACCAACATGGAGCGCATGCCGCCGTTCCAATCGGCCAGCGGCCAGCAGTACCTGCCGGGCACGACCTACGAGGACCGGCTGACCCTGCTCGACGGGACCAACCGGATCGACCTCTACCACTTCGGCCCCGGCCACACGAGCGGCGACTCCGTCGTGGTCTTCACCGGCCTCGGGGTCGCCCACACCGGCGACCTGTTCGCGTGGAAGGGCACGCCCTACATCGACGTGAACAACGGCGGCAGCGGGATCAACTACGGCAGGACGGTGCTCGCCGCGGCCGACGGCATCCCGGGCGTCGACACCGTGATTCCCGGGCACAGCCCGGTGATGACGTGGGCCGATTTCCGCGAGTTCGGCGAGTTCAACCGCGACTTCCTCGCCGCCGTCGAGGCGGGCAGGGCGGAAGGCAAGTCGGCGGCGGAGACCGCGGCCTCGCTCGACCTCCCCGAGCGCTACGCCAACTACGCGATGAGCCGGGGCACCCTGACCAGCGCCGAGGACAACGCCGAGAAGATCTACGCCGAGCTCGAGTGACGCGCGCGGCGCCATCCATCCGCCGGACGGGGCCGCCGGAGGCCCGTTCCCCGACGGGCTCGCGGCCCCGTCCGGCGTGACCGCGGGGGTCCGCGCCGAATCCCCTCGAACAACGCGGCCAGGGACCGGTCGGCGGCGCGCGTGCACGGATATCGTCGGTTCCATGGGCACACAGGTCGCCGTCAACCACCGCACCCAGTACGACTACGACCGGCCCGTGACCCTGGCGCCGCACGTCGTCCGGCTGCGGCCGGCGCCGCACTGCCGCACCCCCGTCACCCGCTACTCGCTCCGCATCGACCCGCCCGACCACTTCCTCAACTGGCAGCAGGACCCCCACGGCAACCACCTCGCCCGCGCGGTCTTCCGCACCCCCGCGCGCCGGCTCCGCGTCGAGGTGGACCTGGTCGCCGAGCTGACGGTGATCAACCCGTTCGACTTCTTCCTCGAGCCGTCGGCCGAGAGCTTCCCCTTCGAGTACGAGCCGCGGCTGGCGACGGACCTGGGCCCGTACCTCGAGAGGGAGCAGCCCGGCCCCGAGCTCCGCCGGTTCCTGGCCGCCGTCGACACGCGGGCGCGCCCCACCGTCGACTTCCTGGTGACGCTGAACGGCGACCTCGAGCGGCGCATCGACTACGAGACCCGGATGGAGCCGGGCATCCGGACCTGCGACGACACCCTGGCCCGGGGCCGCGGCTCGTGCCGGGACAGCGCCTGGCTCCTCGCCCAGGTCCTGCGGTACCTGGGGTTGGCCGCGCGGTTCGTGTCGGGCTACCTGATACAGCTCGTCCCCGACGTCAGGCCCCTCGAAGGACCGCCGGGGCCGTCCCGCGACTCCGCCGAGCTCCACGCCTGGGTCGAGACGTACCTGCCGGGCGCGGGCTGGGTGGGGCTCGACCCCACCTCGGGCCTGCTCGCGGCCGAGGGCCACCTGCCGGTGGCGGCGACGGCGGATCCGGCGACGGCGGCGCCCGTCAGCGGCAGCGTGTCGCCGGCGGAGGTCGAGTTCGACCATGCGGTGACGGTGGCCCGCCTGGGGGGGGCGCCGCCGGAGGCGGAGCCTTGACGCGGCCGCCCGCCTACGCCCCCCTCGCCGGCCACTACGACGAGATGGTGGAACGCGACGGCGCCCGCCGGCCCCACTGGGAGGCGGTGACCGACGCCCTCGCCGCGGCCGGCCGGCACGAGCTCAACCGCCGGACGCAGGAGGCCCGCCGGCTCATCCGCGACAACGGGATGACGTTCCACGTCCACCGGCGCGGCGGCACCCGGGAGCGCCCCTGGCCCCTCGACCTCATCCCGTGCGTGATCGACGGGGCCGAATGGGCCCACCTGGAACGGGCGGTCGTCCAGCGCGCCCGGCTCTACGAGGCCGTCCTCGGCGACCTCTACGGCCCGCGGCGGCTCGTGCACGAGGGCGCCCTGCCCGCGGACTGGCTCCACGCCAACCCCGCCTTCCTGCGGGCATGCGACGGGCTGCAGCCGCCGGCGGGACGCTGGCTCCCCCTCTATGCCGCCGACCTCGTGCGGGCGCCGGACGGGAGCTGGTGGGTGCTCGGCGACCGCACCGAGGCGCCGGCCGGGCTCGCGTTCGCGCTCGAGAACCGCATCGTCGTCAACGCGGTGCTGCCGGACGTGCTGGTGGCGTCGAAGGTGCGGCGCCTCGCCGGCACGTTCGAGGCCCGCCGGATGTCGCTCGCCGCGAGCGCGCCGGGGCACCGGGAGAACCCCCGCATCGTCGTCCTGACCCCGGGGCCGGCGTCGGAGAACTACTTCGAGCACGCGTTCATGGCCCGCTACATGGGCTACACCCTCGTCGAGGGCACCGACCTGACCGTCCGCGACTACCGCGTCTACATCAAGACGCTGGGCGGCCTGCAGCCGGTCGACCTGATCCTGCGCAGCCAGCCGTCGGAGGCCTGCGATCCGCTGGAGTTCGGGGGACCGTCGCAGAGCGGCGTGCCCGGGCTCGTGGAAGCGGTGAGGCGCGGCAACGTGGCCGTCATCAACCCGCTGGGGGCCGGCGTCGCGCAGTCGCCGGTCCTGATGGCGTTCCTCCCCGACCTGTGCCGCCGCCTCCTCGACGCGGACCTGCTGCTGCCGTCGGTGGCCACGTGGTGGTGCGGCGACGAGGCGGCCCGCGCGCACGTGCTCGACCACCTCGACCGCCTCGTGATCAAGCCCGCCTATCCCAGCGTGCGGCGGGAGCGGACGTTCGGGCGGCGCCTCCCCGAGGGGCAGCGCGCCCGGCTCGCCGACCACATCGCGCGCCAGCCCCACCGCTATGTGGCCCAGGAGCAAATCGCCCTGTCGACGACCCCGGTCCGGGTGGCCGGCGGCCTCTCGCCGCGCTTCCTCGTCATCCGCGTCTACGCCCTGTCGCAGGGCGACGGCTACGACGTGCTGCCGGGGGGACTGGGCCGCGTGTCGTCGTCGACCGGCTCCCTCGACGTGACCCTGCTCGGCGGCGGCAGCAGCAAGGACGTCTGGGTGGTGGGCGAGACCGCCGAGCCCCACCGCTCGCTGATCCCGGCCAGCGTGTCCCCCATCGGCGTCAGCCGGGCCACGTTCGATCTGCCGAGCCGGGTCGCCGACAACCTCTTCTGGCTGGGCCGGTACGCCGAGCGGGTGGGGGCGGCGGTGCGGCTGCTGCGCGCGGCGATGCCGCTGCTCTCGGAGGAATCGTCACGCCGGTCGACGGCGGCGCTGGCCGGCGCCCTGAGCTTCCTCACCGACCTCGACTACGTGCCGCAGGGCGCGGGCATCGCCAGCCTCCCGCCCGTTCGCGCCCTGCAGGCGGCGGTCGGGGCGATGCTGTCCGAACCGGACCGGCGCGGCAGCCTGCGCTGGCAGGTCGAGCACCTGCGCAACGCGGCGTGGCTCTTGCGCGACCGCCTCTCGGCCGACTCGTGGCGCATCATCAGCCGCCTCGAGTCCGACCTCCGGTCGGGCCGGTCCGGCCGCCGGGAGCGCAGCGGCCTGCGCCGCACGCTGGACCAGATGGTCATGATGCTCGCGAGCTTCAGCGGCGCCGTCAGCGAGGGCATGACGCGGGGTCACGGGTGGCGCCTGCTCGACATCGGGCGCCGGCTCGAGCGCGCGCTGCAGGTGCTCCTGCTCCTGCGGCACGGGCTGACGACGGTGGCCGAGGACGAACGGGCGCGCATCGAGCTCCTGCTCGACGCCACCGACAGCGCCATCACCTACCGGTCGCGCTATCTCACCTCGCTGCGGGCCAACCTCGTCGTCGACCTCCTGCTGCTCGACGACGCGAACCCGCGGGGCGTGGCGTTCCAGCTCGATCGGCTGAAGCAGCATGTGGCGGAGCTGCCCGACCCGCCCACGCCGGGCCGGACGTCGCCGGAGTCGAAGCTCGTCACCGCGGCCGTCGCGGCCATCCAGCTCGTCGACCTCGACGAGCTGTGCGAGGTGCGCGAGGGCAGACGCCACGCGCTGACGGCGCTGCTCGACCGGGTCCGGGCGGATCTGGGCGGCCTCTCCGACGCGCTGACCCGCGACTACCTCACCCACGCGGTTCCGGTCCGGCACCTGGCCCGTCCATCGTCGCCCGACGTCCCCGCCGGGCGCCCGGCCAACCCTCCGGGAGTCCGCACCGTCCTGCGGGGCTGACCCCTGACGAGCCGATGAGCACCGCACCGCCGCCCGGGCGCGAGTACCGTGTGAGGCACACCCGGCCACTACGCTACGCCGAGACGGTGTCGCCGTCCATGCACCGCCTGACCCTGACGAGCCGATGAATACCGCACCGCCCGGGCGCGAGTACCGTGTGAGGCACACCAGCCACTACACGTACGCCGAGACGGTGTCGCTGTCCATGCACCAGGTGCGGCTGACCCCGCGGACGAGGGGAACGCAGGCCGTGCGGGACACCCGGCTCGTAATCGATCCGCCGGCCAGCGGCTCGATAACGCGCGAGGACTACTTCGGCAACGCCACCACGACCTTCACGATCCAGGGCGCGCACCGCCACCTGCGGGTGACGGCGGAGAGCCTCGTGGCGCTGTCGGCGCCCGACCCGGCCGGCCTCGACTCGCCGTCGCTGGCCGAGACCGTCGCCCGGCTGCGGGCGCGCGAGACGGCGGACGAGCTGGCCGCCGTCGAGTACCAGGTGGAGTCGCCGCTCGCCCCGCGGGGCAGCCTCTACGCCCGCTACGCGGCCCCGCTGCTAGACCCGCGCCGGCCGCTGCTCGAGGGCGTCGAGGCGCTGATGCGGACCATCCACCGGGAGTTCCGGTACGACCCCGTCGCGACCACCGTGTCGACCCCCGTCTCCGAGGTCCTGGAGGGCCGCCACGGCGTCTGCCAGGACTTCGCGCACGTGATGATCGCCTGCCTGCGGTCGCACGGCGTCGCCGCCCGCTACGTCAGCGGGTACCTGGTGCCGAAGCCCGGCGTCGTCGGGGCGCAGGCGTCGCACGCGTGGGTGTCGGTCTACTGCCCGGGCGTCGGGTGGGTGGACTTCGACCCCACGAACGACGTCCGGCCGGCCGGGGGGCACATCACCCTGGGGTGGGGGCGCGACTTCGAGGACGTCAGCCCCCTGAAGGGGGTGACGGTCGGCGGGGGGAACCAGGACGTGGCGGTCGAGGTGCTGGTCACGCCGGCAGGGTGAGAGCAGGCGTCCGCGGCGGCGGGCGAGGCCGCCACCGGCAGGAAGGCGCCCGACTCGCCGACTCCTCGGAGTGGGTCCGGCGGGCAGGGAGGGGGAAGGCGACCTGATGACGGCCGCCGACCGAGCCCGGCGGCGCCCCGCGCTCCTCACGCGGGACGCCGACAGGCCGTGCGGAAAGCGGATCTGCAGGCGACGATTCCCGCGCTACTGCTCCTGCTCGGCCGTGTCGAGCTCCGCGACCCGCGCGCCGGTCAGGATGTTGAGCAGCCCGTAGTTCCCCTCGTGGCACGCGTACTCGTACATGCCGTTGCCGCGCTTCATCGGCAGGGCGGCGGTGAACGGCGCGGTGAACGAGGTCGGATCGTCCACGGTGTACTCGTAGAGCAGGGTGTCGTCGGCCACCCGGCTGAAGCGCTCGGTCAGGTGCAGGGTGGTTCCGGTGCCGACGGCATGGGCCACCGACGGATTGAAGCTGGCCGTCTTGTCGCTGAAGTTCGTCGTCTCGACGACGAGGGTGTCGCCGTCCCAGTAGCCGCGCGAGTCGCCCATCCACTGGCGGACGCCCTCGGGCAGGTGCTCGCGCCCGTCGAGGGGCACGATGCGGGCGTCGTGCACCATCTCGTTCAGTATCGCCACGTGGTCCGGGGTCTGGAACACCTGGATGTTCTGGTTGTAGCCGGCGGGCACGATGGGCGGGCCCGAGTTGAACCCGAGGATGCACCGCTCGGCGAGGCCGCGGTCCTCGTAGCTGTCGGCCCCGATGCCCGCCGCCCGCGCCCGCACGGGGCGCGTGCCGGGCCGGTCCTCGCCCAGCGACAGCTCGATCAGCTCCACCCCGGGCTGCAGCGCCGGCAGGCGGCCCGTCGGGGGATCGACGATGAGCGACGTGCGCCCGTCGTCGACGACCGAGGCGTCCTGGTCGACCCAGTAGCGGTTGTAGCCGCCGACGTTGCCGCCCACCGGTAGCGGCTCGTCGCGCACCTCGCTGGGGGCGTTGGCGGCGGCGTTGTTCTCGGCCGCCCTGGCCTCGATCTCGGCGATCTCCTCCGCCGACAGGACCGCCTTGTCCTGGTCCGCGGGCCGCTGCAGCGGCGTCAGCGACTGGAAGTCCCAGACCCCCTGCAGGTCGGGCTTGCCGTCGGGCAGCCGGGGCGGCTCGTAGGTCTGGGCGCCGGCCGAGGCCGCCGCCACCAGCAGCGCACCGACGATCGCAAGGCTTCGTACTCTCATCTCGACCATTCCTCCATCTGCGCGGTTCCGTATTCGTCATCCGGGCACCGGCGGCGCCCGCCGGCGCCGACTCCCGCTCCCGGCATTCCTTTCCGAGCGGCCCCGCCCGGGACACTGCTCGATATCGACTCGCCGACTTCAGCCGAACGCAACCCGCGGCCGCGTTCCGGAAACCCGGGACACGACGAGGCAGCTCTCGCCCGTGTGCTCGACCGCGCTCCGCGGTCCCGGCCCGCGAAGACCGCTACTCGTCCTCGGCGCCGAGGAACTTCTGCACGCGGCCGCCGAGCTGCGCGACGAAGACCTCGCCGTCCTCGGTCACCGTCATCCCGTGCCCGCCGTTGCCGCCGGGCAGGGTCGCCACCGCCTCGCCGTCGAGGCTGCGCAGCGTGCCCCCCGTCCACAGGTGCTGATCCTCGGTCATGAACAGGGCGGAGTTGCCGCCGATCTCGGGCCACTCGGCGAGGAACCCGCCGTCGGCGTCGAAGACCTGCACGCGCCGGTTGTCGCGATCGCTGACGTAGACCCGCCCCTCGGCGTCGACCTGCAGGTTGTGGGGGAGGCCGAACTCGCCGGGACCGGTTCCACGGCTGCCCCACTCGAGCAGGTACTCGCCGTCGGCCGAGTACTTCACGACGCGGGCGTTGCCGTAGCCGTCGCTGACGTAGATCGAGCCGTCGGGTCCGAAGGCGACGTCGGTCGGCAGGTTGAAGGTGTTGCGGCTGCGGCCGGCGACGCCCTTGGCGCCGAGCTCCATGAGCACTCGGCCCTGGAAGTCCATCTTGTAGACGACGTGGCCGGGCGCGTCGACCACCCAGATGTCGCCGTCGGGGTCGACCCGCACCGCGTGGGCGCCGCAGTTGTGGCAGCCCGCCGCCCCGTAGACGGCGGTGTAGCCCGACTGCCCGGGCTCGCGGTCGGCCGGGGCGATGCCCGCGACCTTGCCGTTGTCGAACAGGCCGTCGCCCCAGGCCCGCACGAAGCGGCCGCCGGGGTCGAACAGCATCAGCGGCTGCGCTCCGCGGTGCAGCATCAGGACGTACCCGTTGGCGGTGGTCGCGACCCCCGACACCTGCCCGAAGTTCCACGCGGCCGGGGTGCCCGCGGCCGAGGTCGGCGCGTCGGGCCAGCCTTCGACTTCCGCGTACTCCGCCGCCTGCCCGTGCGCCGCCTGGCCGATCGCCAGCGTCAGCAGGCAGCACGCCAGCACACTTGTTCGCCTGACAGTCATTCGACTTGCTCCTGACATCACGAACCGGCTTGCCACGCCGTCACCGGGTCACGAACGACGTGATCACTGCCTGCAACGCGTCCACGCGACCCGTCAGACGGTCCACCTTGGCGTTGACGAGCAGTACTCCCACCGCCGCCACGAGCGATATGAGTCCCGTGACGATCCCGACGATCAGCGTCAGCGTTTCCTTGTCCACGCCCTCCTTCCCTTCTCCGACCTGGTCCGCCCCCAGACTACCACGTGCCGCGTCACCAGGAGCCCTTTTGGGGCCCTTTGGTGAACCCCGCATCGCAGCCGAGACCGACGGGCGGCAAGGCAGAGGAGCCCGGCGCGATGAGCCGCGACCACGCGTCGCTCCCGCCGCCGGAACGCCCCCGAGCGGATCCGGCGGTTCCCGGCCGCCGTGTGCGGAGTCAGACGACCCCGTCTGCGCGGAACGCCCGGATCTCCTCTTCCGAGTAGCCGGCCGCTCGCAGCACCTCGTCGGTGTGCTCGCCGAGCAGGGGCGGGGCGCGGTCGATGCGGCCGGGGGTGTCGCTCAGCTCGATGGGCTGGCCGATCATCCGCACCTGCCCGGCCGTGGGGTGCGGGTGGTCGACGACCTTGCCGCGGGTGGTGAGCTGGGGGTTGGTGCAGACCTCGGCCACGTTGCGGATGCGGCCGCACGGCACCCCGGCCCGGCCGAGCACGTCCATCCACTCGGCGACGGTGCGCAAGGCGGTGAGCTCGACGATGATCGGCACCAGCACGTCGCGGTGCTTCACGCGGTCGGGGGCGGCCGCGAAGCGCGGGTCGTCGCGTAGGTCGGGCCGCCCGACGGCGTCGCAGTAGCGCGCCCACAGCGAGTCGTTGGCGATGCCCAGGTTGATCCAGCCGTCGCGGGCCCGCAGGGTCTGGTAGGGCACCACCGAGGGATGGTCGTTGCCGCGGCGGGTGGGGCTGTCGCCCGACGCGAAGTAGTTGCCGGCGTTGTAGGTCAGCAGCGACGCCACCGCGTCGAGCATCGCGATGTGCACGTGCTGCCCCCGGCCCGTCGACTGCCGCGCGTAGAGGGCAAGGAGGATGCCCTGGGCCGCCATCATCCCCGCCGTGAGGTCGGCGATGGACGTGCCGACGCGCGACGGGGGCCCGTCGGCGTCGCCGGTCAGGTCCATCAGTCCCGACTCGCCCTGCACGATCAGGTCGTAGCCGGGGCGGGTCGCGTCGGGCCCGCCCTCGCCGAACCCCGAGATCGAGCAGTAGACGACCCGCGGATGCCGCGCCGCCACCGCCTCGTAGTCGAGGCCGAGCCGGGCCACGGCGCCGGGGCGGAAGTTCTGGACGACGACGTCGGCGCCGGCGACGAGCCGCCACACGATGGCCCGGCCCGCCTCGTGCTTCAGGTTGACGGTGCAGCTCCGCTTGTTGCGGTTGACGGAGAGGAAGTAGGGCGCCTCGCCCCCGAGGAACGGGGGGCCGAACGCGCGGGACTCGTCGCCGCGCCCCGGCTCCTCGATCTTGACGACGTCGGCCCCCATGTCGCCGAGGGTCATCGTGCACCAGGGGCCGGACACGACCCGGCTCAGGTCGATGACCCGGATGCCGTCGAGTGGCGCGGGCCGGTCCCGACTATCCGCCATCCGGCCTTCCCGACCCCGTCACCGCCACCCTCGGGTAGGCGGATGGCCACGTGGCGAGTCGCCCGATGCCGCTGTCGATCGTCACAGCCGCCCGCTCCGGCGCCAACGCCACCGCGCCGAGCGGACGCAACGCGCGACGGCGTGGAACACGCATGCTGTCGGTCACCGGGGCCTGTGCTCCTCGAAACGGAACGTCGCCAAGCGCATCGCCTCGGACACGCGGCCAAGAGTATAGCGGCTCCGTCGGCACCGTGCCGGAGCGCCCGAGCACGTCCTGGACGAGCCGCGTGTCCCCCCCGGCGGATCGCGATTTTCTTGTTTATTCACACAACAATCACTACTGAAATTCTTAAAATCGCCCAAATATCTCATTTTTTGTGCCATCATCCTCTACAGTGACATTCCATCATGCGCGACCGTTGCCATGTCGAGGCGCGGGCGGCCGCGCCGCGTCCACCGCGGGCGGGTGGCGCCCCGCGACGCTCGAGGAGAACTCGCGGCGTCCGACCTTGCGGCGACCGCTTGGCGCAACGCCAGCCTCGTCCGTGGCCGACCGGCCGGCGCCGCCGACCGGACCGGCGGGCCGGGGTTCTGGAGACAATCATGGACGAGGACCTCGTCGTCCGCCTGCATCGCATCGAACGGCAGCTCACCGCCGACCGGACCGCTCTGGAGCGGCGCCTGGACCAGATCGACCGCCGATTGGCCGAGCTCCCGGCCCTCGTCGGAGCCGTCCTCGACGCGAAGCGGAGCGACACGAAGTCGGCGTCGGCGGGCGGGGCGCCTCGGGCCGCCCGTAGCGCCTCGCGGGCATCGACCGCGACCGGGACGGCCCCGTTGGACAAGACCGCCGCCTACCTCGTCGCCCTGGTCGAGCTCTTCGCCGACCACACCGGCCGGAGCGCAGGAACCGTCTCCCGCCTGGCGACCGGGAGCGGCGATACGATCGTCCGGCTGCGCCGCGGCAGCACGATAACCGCCCGCCGGATAGACCGGGCCCTCCGCTACCTGTCGGACAACTGGCCGGAGGACCTGCCGTGGCCGAACCGCGCGGACGAAGCCGTCCTGATCGGACACGATCCGCCCAGAGGTTGAAGGGATCCTGGCCCGCCCGTCGTCGCCTGCGGCTCCGCCCGGCGCCCAACCAACCCGCCAGGAGGCCGCGCCGTTCTACGGCGACTCCTCGCCCGGTCGGGGCATGCGGTAGCCCACGCCGCGCTCGTTGCGCACGTAGGCCGGGTTGTACGCGTCGTCGCCCAGCTTGCGGCGAAGGCTCTTCACGATGGCGCGCACCTTTTTGGTGTTTCCCGAGCCGCGGCCCCGCCCGCCCCACGCCTGGCGCAGCAGCGAATCGAAGGTCACGGCCCGTCCGGCGTTGCGTGAGAGCACGACGAGCACCTCGAACTCGGTGACCGTCAATGCGACGCGGCGGCCGGCCACCGTGACGCGGCGTTCCTCGTAGTTGATCGCCAGCTCCCCCAGCAGGAAAGGGACCGGCCCGGCCCGCCGGCGCAGGGCCGCCCGCACTCGCGCCGTCAGCTCCGAGGGCGAGAAAGGCTTGACGATGTAGTCGGCGGCCCCCGCGTCCAGCGCCTTGACGATCGTCTCGTCCCGGCCGTAGGCCGAGATGAAGATGACCGGCAGGTCCTCCAGCTCGTGCACGCCCTCCATCAGGCGGATGCCGTCGGCCCCCGGCAGCACCAGGTCCAGCAGGACCAGCCGGGGCTTGTGCGTCCTCACGAGCTCGGGCAGCTCCCCGGGGTCGCCCGTCACGACCGGGACATAGTCTGCATCGGTGAGCGCGTTCCGAACGTGCCGCAACGTCTGCGGGTCGTCGTCGACGACGAGGATGCGCGTCGGCTCCGCCCTCTTCCGAGGCGGACGCGAGCCGCTCGGAGCGGTGTCCGGGCCGCCGTCGCCGGCATCGCCGGCCACCGGCACCGTGAAGGTGAACCGCGTGCCGCGCCCCGCCCCGCCGGTCTCCGCCCAGATGCGGCCTCCGTGCGCCTCCACGAGTCCCTTGCAGATGGCCAGGCCCAGTCCGTACCGCCGAGCTCGCGGTCCGCCGTCGGCGACCGCACCGGCGTGCTTGCTGAACAGGTGCGGCAGCCGCTCGGGCGGCACGCCGCCCCCCTCGTCGGACACGGAGATCGCCACGTGCACGCCGTCGCGCTCGGCCGCGACCCGGATGGGCGAAGACTCGGGAGAGTGCCGCGACGCGTTCGAGAAGAGGTTGTTGAGGACCTGGACGATACGCCCCGGGTCGGCCATCACCCGCGGCAGGTCGTCCGGCAGGTCGATGCTCAGGGCGTGCGTGCCGCCGCCGCCCTGGAAGGTGCTCCTGGCCTGCTCCACCAGGCCGGCCACCTCCGCCGGCTCGCACGCGACCGACACCGTACCGGTCTCGATGCGCCCCTGATCGAGCAGGTCGGCGAGCAGGCCGCGCATGTGGCCGGCCTGCTCGTCGATGATGCGGAAGAACTCGTGCATCTCGGCCGGGTCGAGCCCCGGGGAGGCCCGCAGCAGGGTGGTGGTCGCACCGATGATCGAGGTCAGCGGCGCCCGCAGCTCGTGGCTCACCATGGACAGGAACTCGGCCCGCAGCCGCTCCAGCTCCTCGAGCGGGGCCAGGTCCTGCAGGGTGACCACCATCGACTCGACCTCGCCGTCCGCCGACCGGATCGGCGTCGCGTTGACCAGCAGCGCCACGCTCCGGCCGTCCGGCACCGAGACCGTGATCTCCTCGGCCCGCACCGTCTCGGCGCTGGCCATGTGCTGCACCATCGGGAACTCCGCCAGGGTGAGCTCCCGCCCGTCCGCGCGGCGGAAGGCAATCGTGTCCAGCAGCTCCACGGGCGAACCTCCCGGCATGCTCAGGCCTTCGACGATGCGCCGCGCCTCCCGGTTGAACGACACCGGCTTGCCGCTCCCGCCGTCGAAGACGACGACGCCGACCGGCGAGGTCTCGACAAGGGCCTCCAGGTGGGCCCGCGCCCGCTGCTCGTCCCGGTGCGTGCGGGCGTTGGCGATGGCCGTCGCCGCCTGCGACGCGAAGAGGACCAGCACCTCCTCGTCGGCGCTCGTGAACTCGGACCCGCCTTCCTTCTCCCCGAGAACGAAGTTGCCGACGTGCACGTCCCGGTGGCGCATCGGCGTGCACTGCATCGCCTTCGACGGCATCAGCTCCGACGAGAAGCCGAGCCCCCGGACGTAGGCCGGCAGGTCGGCCACTCGCAGAGGCTCCGGAAGATCCCGGAAGTGCTCGAACAGCCGCCGTCCGTCGGTCCACGCGGCCATCTCCGTATGCTGGTCGGGGGTCAGGCCGGCGGTGACGAAGTCCTGCGGCTGCCCGGCGTCGTCGACGGTCGTTATCAGGCCGTAGCGGGCGCCCGTCAGCGCGCGGGCGCTGTCGACGATCTCCCGCAGGACGGTCTCGAGGTCGAGGCTCGCGCTGATGCGCAGACCCGCCGCGCTCAGCTTCGAGATGCGGTCCTCGAGCGTCTCGATCCGTCGCCGCAACGCGGCGGGATTCTCCTTCACCGAGCCTCCTTGCCTGTCGTGGCCGTGCGGGACGCTCCGCAATGAGGAAGCGTTCCGATGCGCACCTTCGATGTCGCAATTTAGTGCGAATTGGCGCACAATAGTCGCCGTAAGATCAGGCAAATCACGAATATATCACTGTTTAGTGCATTGTCCCCCGTTTTCGCCATGAAACGCGATCCGCCCGTGGCGATGCCGGCCCGCCGGACGGCGGCCCCGGCTCGGGCCCGGGCTGCGGAACGGCCCCGGCACCGCGTCGCAGGGAGCGCGGCCGGTCATTGGACGTCCCCGGCCGCCCTGACACGCGGATGACGAATCGCTATACTCCCTGGCCATGGACCGGCGGCCACCCGGCCCGGTGCGCACTGACGAACGCGACGCGGACGGCGCCGGCGGCCCCTGGCCCCATCCGGCGGCGTTTCGCGCCGCCTGCCGCGAGGGGCGCTTCACCGGCACGACCTCCGGGGTCTGCCCCGGCTTCGCGCAGGCGAACCTGATCGTCCTGCCGCGTTCCCTCGCCGACGACTTCCGGTCCTTCTGCGAGCGCAACCCGCGTCCCTGTCCGCTGCTCGCGGCCAGCGAGGGCCCCGTGCTCGGCCCGCTCGCGCCGGGCGCCGACCTGCGGACCGACCTGCCCCGGTACCGGATCGCCCGGCCCGGGACGCCGGACCGCGAGCGCCGGGACGTGCGGGAGGTGTGGGAGCCCGAGCTCACCGCCTTCCTCCTCGGCTGCAGCTTCGGCTTCGAGGCGGGCCTGGCGGAGGGCGGCATCCGGCTCCGGCATCAGGACGAGGACCGCGTCGTCCCCATGTACGTCACCGATCGCGACTGCGAGCCGGCCGGCCCGTTCCGGGGGCGCCTCGTGGTCAGCATGAGGCCGATTCCGGAATCGCGGGTGGACGAGGCCGTCCGCATCAGCGACGAGCAGCCGCTGGCCCACGGCGCCCCGGTACACGCCGGCGACCCGGCCGCGCTCGGCATCGGCGACCTCGCGCGGCCCGACTGGGGAGAGGACGGGGGGCTCCGGCGGGGAGAGGTGCCGGTCTTCTGGGCCTGCGGCGTGACCTCCCAGGTGGTGGCGCGCAGCGCCCGGCCCGGGCTCATGATCTCGCACGCGCCGGGCTTCATGTTCGTCACCGACGTGCGGGTGGCCGAGCAGAAGCGCCGCGTCAGCGGGACGCCGGACGCCCGGTGGTCCTGAGACACCCCGCCGCCGGACGGGTCCGGCCGAACGACGGCAGGGCGGAGACCCGGGATTCGCGGGGGCCGCCGTCCGAACGACCGGGGCGGCGGTCGGGGAGTGCGGGGCCGCGTCCGGAAGAAGCCGGGGCGACGATTCGACAAGCAGCGGGCCGCAATCCGGGTATGATGGCCGCGTCGAGGAGGTGCAGCATGAGATATGTCATCGCGATACTCGCGGCCGTCGTCCTTCTTCCGGGGCTCGCGGACGCCCAGGCCCCGGGGCGCACGCCGTGGGGCGACCCCGACCTGCAGGGCATATGGACGAACCGGACCACGACGCCGCTCGAGCGGCCGATCGAGCTCGGCGAGCGGGCGGTGCTCTCCGACGAGGAGCGCGCGGCCCTCGACGCGGAGGCCGACGCCGCCCGGGATGCGCCGCCGCCGCCCGGCCGCACCGGCGGGTACAACGACTTCTGGCTCGACCGCGGCGTACGGACCAGCCAGACGTCCCTGATCGTCGACCCGCCCGACGGGCGGTATCCGGCGAAGACCGAGCGCGTGCGCGAGAGCGATGAGGCATTCGCGGCCATGCGCGACGGCACGCGGTTCGACACCTGGGAGGACCTGAACCTCTACGACCGCTGCATCACGCGGGGCATGCCGGGCGCCATGATTCCGGGCTTCTACAACCACAACTACCAGATCCTGCAGACGCCCGACCACGTGGTGATCTTCGTCGAGATGATCCACGACGCGCGCATCATCCCCCTCGACGGACGCCCCCACGCGCCGGCGCGGATCGGCCAGTGGATGGGCGACTCGCGCGGCCGCTGGGAAGGCGACACGCTGGTGGTCGAGACGACCAACCTGACCCCGAAGGGCGACGAGCGGGTGCGCTACCTGGTGCACGCGGGCAGCGACGAGGCGAAGGTGGTCGAGCGGTTCACGCGGGTCGCCGCCGACCGCATCGACTACAGCTTCACCGTCACCGACCCCGCGACCTACGCGCGCTCGTGGACGGCCGAGATTCCGATGGTCCCGCTCCCGGGCGGGCTCTTCGAGTACGCGTGCCACGAGGGCAACTACGGGCTGGAGAACATCCTGGCCGGCGCCCGCGCGGCAGAGCTGGAGGCGGCCGGTTCGACCCAGCAGTAGCGACCCCGCGTCGCACCGGCGGCGGCCGGCCGCGAACTGGTCGGCGGATGGGGCGGGCCGCTCGCGCAGACGCTTTGACGGGCGGCGACCGGGGGCGTATATTCGACTCGATTCGAGGAGCGTCGGCAGCGGGCGGCGGAGAGGCCCGCGTCGCGTTCCCGGCCGCGAGCCGTACTGTCAGGAGGCACGGAGATGAAGCGACGACTGTTCGAGTCGCTCGGCGTGGCGGCGGCCATCGCGACGGTCATGGTGCTGCTGCAGCCCGCCGCCGGCGGGCAGGGTCCGGGCGACACCCCGTGGGGGCATCCCGACCTCGAGGGCATCTGGCTCGACGTGTACGCGACGCCGTTCGAGCGGCCCGCCGGCGTCGGCGACCGCGAGCTCTTCACCGCGGCCGAGCGCGAGGCGCGCGACCAGGCCCGCATGGTCAACCCGGGGCGCGACCGGCGGGGGACGGACGGCCGAACGGACGTGGCCGGGGCCTACAACGCCGTCTACACGTCGGCGAGGCCCGCCGGCCCGCGCACGTCGCTCGTCGTCGACCCGCCCGACGGGCGCATCCCCGCCCTGACGCCGGAGGCGCAGCGGGACAACGAGGTCCGGCGCGACTGGCGCCTCATGCTGCTGCGCAGCACCGAGACCTGCCGCCTCGGGGGCAGCGGCTGCACCGGCGGGGAGTACGGACCCGCGTCGCCGCGCCGCTTCGACGTCGTGCCCTTCTACAACACGGGCCGCATGAACCGCCACTTCGGCCCCGAGGACCAGAGCCTCGGCGACCGGTGCATGTCGGGGCGCACGCCCGACTTCAACGGGTTCCGCCGCATCGTGCAGGGCGAGGACGCCGTCGCCATCGGCTACGACACCGGGCAGGGTCAGGGTTACCACCGCATCGTCAACCTGGGCGGCGACCATCCCCCGAGCACCGTCCGCCTGCGGCACGGCGACTCGCGCGGGCGCTGGGAGGGCCGGTCGCTGGTCGTCGAGACCACGAACTTCTCGCCCAAGTTCACGTACCGCGAGTCGGGCGCGAACCGGAGACTCGTCGAGCGCTACACGCGCATCGACGATGACACCCTCGAGTACGAGGTGACCGTCGAGGACCCGACGGTGTGGACGGCGCCATGGACGGTCCGGCAGGAGCTGAAGCGCCAGAACGACGAGCAGAACCGCATCTACTACGAGCCGCGGTGCCACGAGGGCAACTACGGGCTGCCGGCGCTGCTCATCGGCGCCCGCGTCGACGAGCAGGCGTTCGCGGAGGGGCGCGGCCCCGACCCGTTCTCGCTCGACACCGCCACGTGCGTGACGGGCCTGCAGGACTGAGCGAAGTCGGCCATGCGCCGGCGACGGCCCCGGGGCCGCCGCCGGCCGTGCGGCGACGAAGCCCGGCCCACGCCGAGGGCGGGCTCGTCACCAGGGAGCATCGATGATGGGTAACCGTTTCAGAGTCTCGACCATTGCCACCGTCCTCGCCGCCTTCGCCGTCGGCGCCGTCGTCGCCATCGGGGTGACGGGCTCGGCCAGCCAGGCCCAGGACCAGGCCCGTCCCGCGCAGACCCCGGACGGGCGCCCGAACTTCAACGGCGTGTGGCAGGCCCTCAACGAGGCCCACTGGGACCTGCAGGCGCACGAGGCGCTGCCGGGCATGGTGATGCAGGAGGGCGTCTATCCCTACGAGTACGCCCGGGTGCCGGCGGCGCCGGTGGTGGCGCTGGGCGCGGCGGCCGGCGTGCCCGGCTCGATGGGGGTCGTGCAGGGCGACGGCACCATCCCCTACACGCCGGAGGCGCTCCGGATCAAGGAGGAGAACGGCGCGAACTGGATCGACCGCGATCCCGAGCTCAAGTGCTACCTGCCGGGCACGCCGCGGGCGATGTACATGCCCTATCCCTTCCAGATCGTGCAGGGCGACGACAAGATCCACATGAACTTCGCGTTCTCGAACGCGGCCCGCGTCATCCACCTCGACGAGGTCGACCTGCCGCCCGACTGGACCTACATGGGGCACTCGCTCGGCCGGTGGGAAGGCGACACCCTGGTGGTCGAGGTGACCGAGTTCAACGGCAAGAACTGGCTCGACCGGGCCGGCAACTTCCACAGCGAGGCCCTGCGGCTCACCGAGCGGTACACGCCGATGAGCCCCGACGCCATCTGGTACGAGGTGACGATCGAGGATCCGCAGACCTTCACCGAGCCGTGGTCGATCGCCATGCCGCTCTACCGCCGCCTCGAGCCGAACGCCACGGTGCTCGACTATCCGTGCATCGAGTTCGCCGAGGAGTTCATGTACGGGAGCCTGCGCCGCGAGCAGCTCGTGCAGCGGTGGGAGGGCGACATGATGATCGTCGAGATCACGCGCAAGATTCCGGAGGGCGATGCGCTGCACGAGTGGTACCGGCGGTAGAGGAATTCGCGCCGCAGGATGGCGCGGGTTCCTGAACGGGTCGGTTGGACGCCCGGCGGAGCCGCGGCGACGATTGGCGCGGGCTGGCCGACCGGCCCACCCGCCGAGGCGGCGGTTCGGGAACCGGTCGGATGCGCGAAACCGAGTGTGAGGCAACAACGGCAGGGAGGCCGAGGCCCATGAGGAAGAAGCTACTGATTGCGGGCGTGAGCGCGGTCGTCGGGATCGGTCTGGGGCTGGCGGGGACCGCCGAGCCCGTGGCGGCGCATCACGCGTTCGCGGCCGAGTTCGACGCGGAACGGCCGGTCGAGTTCAGCGGCAAGGTCACGCGCGTCGAGTGGGTCAACCCCCACGTCTGGATCCACATCGACGTCGAGCTCGACGACGGCTCCACCGAGGTGTGGGCGTTCGAGGGAGGCACGCCGAACGTGCTGTTCCGGCGCGGCTTCACGCGGCGGTCGCTCATGCCCGGGACCGACGTCCGCGTCGACGGCTACCAGGCGAAGGACGGTACGAACCGGGCGAACGGCCGCGACATCACGTTCCCCGACGGGACGAGGCTGTTCCTCGGGTCGTCGGGCACCGGCGCCCCCTACGAGCTGGCGCGGCCCGGCGTCGACACCGTGGCGGCGCCTCCCAGGTAGGCCGTCGGACGTCTCGACGGCGACAGCGGTGATGGTGGAGTCCGGCCCCCGCGGTTGCGGGGGCCGGACTCTGCGCGCGGGTCAGCGCTGTAGGCGGTCGGCGTCGTAGATGGAGAAGGAGGCCGGGTCCGGACCGCGCCCCTCCGCAAACGCCTGATCATCCAGACGATAGCCGCGGAGCAACGCCGGCAGGCCGTAGTTCCCTTCGTGGCACCGCGGCTCGTAGTAGATGCGGTTCTGCCCGTCGCTCTGCCGCTTCAGCTCCTGCCGGATCGTCCACGGCGCCACCCACACCGTCGGATCCTCGATCGTCATCTCGTAGGCGAGCGTCTCCTCGTCGACCCGGGTATACCGTTCGACGAGCCGGCGGTTCTCGGCCGAACCCTGGTAGGGGAACTTGTGCGAGAAGTTC
The DNA here is from genome assembly GCA_965261285.1 of Vicinamibacterales bacterium. GTDB lineage: Bacteria > Acidobacteriota > Vicinamibacteria > Vicinamibacterales > UBA8438 > JAJEEA01. The sequence goes on from OZ253457.1 coordinate 4,359,094, forward strand.
GCGGTCTCGATGACCAGCGTGTCGCCTTCCCATCGACCGCGCGAGTCGCCGTGCCGCAGGCGGATGTGGCCCGGCGGATGGTCGCCGCCGAGGTTGACGAGGCGCTGGAACCCCTGGCCCTGCCCGGTGTCGTAGGCGATGGAGACGGCGTTCTCGCCCTGCACGATGCGGCGGAACCCGTTCAGGTCGGGGGTGCGCCCCGACATGCACCGGTCGCCGAGGCTCTGGTCCTCGGGCCCGTCGTGGCGGTTCATACGGCCGCGCGTGTTGTAGTACGGCGTGGTCTCGTACCGGCGCGGCGACGGCGGCCCGTACTCGCCCCCGGCGCATTGCGGCGCCTGGGTCCGGCACGTCTCGGTGTTTTGCAGGAGCATGACGCGCCACTCCTGCTCGATCTCGTTCCGCCTGACCTGCTCCGGCGTCAGGGCGGGAATGCGCCCGTTCGGCGGGTCGACGACGAGCGACGTGCGGGGGCCGGCCGGCCTCGCCGACGTGTAGACGGTGTTGTAGGCCCCGCTGGGAAGAATCGGCGGGCGAGCGAGCGCGGCCCGGTCGCGCGCGGCCCGCTCCTCCTCGGTGGCGAACTCGCGCTCGCCGATCTCCGGCGCCCGCTCGAGGGGCGTCGAGTACACGTCGAGCCAGATGCCCTCCAGATCCGGATGCCCCCACGGGGTCGTGCCCGGCTCCTGGCCCTGCACGGAAACGGGTGTCAACTGCAGCAGCACCGCGACGGTCGCGATGGCCGCCGCCACCCCGAGCAACTCAAGCAGTCGTCGCCTCATTCACGCCCCCCCTGAAATCGGTCGTCCTTCTGGTCCGATCCTGGCCCCCCGACCACCCGACGTCAACCGTTTTTCGCGGTCCGAGCCTGCCCCCGTCCCGGCAGCACGGCTCAGACGTCGAAGCGACGCTTGCAGCGTAGCGCCGCTGACGCTGCGGGGCAACTTCACGCCACGAGAACCTCGTCGCGCACGAAGTGCAGCCGGATCAACTTCGGTCGCGGCATGTCGTCGTCGAGGTAGCAGTCGACGGCCTCCTTGACGTCGGTGCGGATCTCCTCGAGCGAGTCGCCCTCGGTGTGAATGCCGTACCCGAGGGCGCTCGCCGAATACCCGCCGTCCACGTCGTCCTCGGTGACTTCGAAGATGATCTCGGTCATGGAGCCGTCTCCCCACGGCCGCAGGCCGACAACCCGCTCCGTCTCCCCCTCCACGCGCAAAGGTGTGGACGCGGATCACGACGGTTGCGCCGTCACATCCACGGGCGTCCAATGGCCAGACCGTGCAACCGAGCGCAACCCCTCGGCCATGCGGATGATCGCTCGGCTGCATGTCCGGCGAAGCCGGCGCCGGCCGCGTCGGCCTCACTGGGGCTGATCGGTACTTGAACATGGTCAGATAAAGGATCTACTATTCCACCATGCTCAGGGTCAACATTGCCGAGGCAAAGGCTCGTCTCTCGTCTGTTCTGGACAGTGTCGAACGGGGCGAGACGGTCGTCTTGTGCCGGCGCAACGTGCCGATCGCCGAGATCCGGGCTCTGCCCGGTCTGCCGGCGGGGGAGCGGCCCGTCGGCATCGATCGCGGCATGAAGATACCCGACAGCTTCTTCGAGCCTCTTCCCGACGAGATGCTGCGCGCGTTCGGGACTCAGGGCGGACCTTCGTGAAGCTCCTCGTCGACACCTGCACGTTCCTCTGGCTGGCGACCGACGACCCCGAGCTGTCGCCGCCCGCGCGCGCGGCCTGCCGGGCCCCGGAGAACGCCGTGTTCCTCAGCTCGCTCTCGGCCTGGGAGATCGCGATCAAGCATCGGCTGGGCAGGCTGCCGCTGCCGGAGCCGCCCGGGCGCTACGTGGTCAGCCGTCGCGAGTGGCTGCAGCTTCAGGCGCTGGCGTTCGACGAGGGCTGCGCGGCCCACGACGCGCTCCTGCCCCCTCATCATGCCGACCCGTTCGATCGGGGGCTGGTGTCGCAGGCAATCCTGCACGGAATGACGATCGTGACGCCCGATGCGGAAATCGCTCGCTATCCGGCGCCGATACTCTGGTGAGGGGCCGGTCGGGCCGCCCGGGCCCTGCGCCGACGAGAGAAGGAGTGACACGCGCCGACCACGGGATTCCTCGGGACCGGGCAGACGCCGTCATCGACGCCACGATCTCGTCATGCCGGGGCTGACGGGCGGAAGCCGACGACCCGCGAGCGGCCGATGATCCGGCGATCAGGTCTCCAGCGACACGCACACCCTTCGGCCGATGGCGGAGAGCGCCTCGTCGATGCGCTTCATGCTCGATGCCCGGCCCGGGTCGAGAAGCCGGCGCACCTGAAGGGGTTGTCCCTTGAGAGTCCTGGCCATCCCGCTCAGGCTGACGCCCTCCTGCTTCATGGCCACGTAGAGCGCGGCCTTGACCGCGACGTGCACCGGAACGGTGATGCGTACGTGTCCGCGCTTCGTTGAACTCGGGGCCGGAATGTCCGCGCGCTCCGCGATGCGGGCACCGATGGTCTCGGCGAGACAGTCGGCAGCCATTTCCACGGCGTCGTCCCGATCTTCGCCTTGCGTAATCGCATCCGGCAGATCCGGGAAGGTCACCGTGTAGCGTCCATCGGCCTCGCTGTCGAAGCGCGCGGGGTAGGCAAAATCCATATAATATACCGTCAATTCGTTCAAATTAAGGGCGGGAGGCGCGTCTTGGCACCCCCCGATACTCACCCGTCTCATTGGTCTTCGGATCAGAAGAAGTCATCTACTCCCGGTTGCTTGAGAACGCCGTGCACTACGCCCGTCGTCAAGCTCCTCGTCCATGGCACGGTCGTATTCCGATTGCCCAGATAGACCCGGCGGTGCGAACCCTTGCTCTCGTGTCTCTTCACCTCCCAGGAAACGTCGTGCTCGCGCGCCCAGCGCTTGAGCCTTCGGAAGAGCTCCGAAGTGCTCAATGCCGGATTCCCCTGCAAGTCATGTTGGCTGGTCGCATCATGCGCATCCTCCTCACGGATGTCCGCGTTCCGGGTAGCGGCGCCCCGTGTGATTGCCGCTCATCATACGGTACAAATAAGTACCATTTCAAGTCCCCGGGTGCCCCCCCGGAGCGGATCGTCGCGGGCAGGCCGTCGATTGAGCCTCGTGCGTTCTGAAGCGGCGCCATCTAGCCCGAGATCCGCCGACGGCATGAGCCAGCCCGCCCATCGTCGCCTTCGGCTCTGCCGGACGCCCAACCGCCCCGCCGGGAGTCCACACCGTTCCATGGCGCGGACTCCCGGCGTCGAGCGCCCGGGGTGGCGAGCTCTCTCGCCCCCCCCAAGAGCGCGAGTGCGGTCTCGCTCAACGCCGGGCGTCGGCGCATCCGGAGCCGCGCGAGAGCGCAGCGGTCGCGCCGGCCGCGAATCTTGGGTATCATTACCGTTTGGTGTCGGAGATTCAGCGTCCGGGCCGAAGTCCCGAATCGTCATCGAGACAGGTGAAGGAATGAAGCGAACGCACTCGGTGTGCCTCGCGGTGCTGCTCGCCGGGGCCGTCTCCGGCGGCGCCGCCGCGCAGTCGTTCGAGGCCGACGTGGCCCCGCTCGTCGAGACGTCGTGCCTGACGTGCCACGGCCCGCGGACCGCGACCCCGCTCGACATCTCCGGCCTGGGCAACGACCTGAGCGACCGGGCCACGTTCCGCGCGTGGGAGCGCATCCACGATCGGGTCGCGAACGGCGAGATGCCCCCCGCCGGCGTCCGGCGCCCCGACGCGGCGGTGGTCGAGAACGCCCTCGCGTCGCTGAAGCGGGCGCTGGTCGACGCCAACCTCGCGGCCCGCAACGGCCCGCGCACCCCGTTGCGGCGGCTCACGCGGCTCGAGTACGCCTACACCATCCAGGACCTGCTGGGGGTCGACGAGGCGGTGGGGCTCGACCTGTCGCAGACGCTGCCCGCGGAGGCCGACTCCGGCGGATTCGACACCGTGGCCGCGAACCAGAGCATGTCGCCGCTCCACGTGCGGTCGTACCTGGAGGCGGCCGACCGGGCGCTGGACGCGGCCATCCGGACGGGGCCGCGCCCCGAGCCGGTCCACCACAAGATCGAGTATGTGAAGTCGCAGTACCTGCCGGTCATCGAGAACGCCCGGGCCCTGGGGCTCGGCATCGTCAAGAAGCTCGACGATGCGTTCGCGGCGTTCTTCGACTTCGGCTCGACCTACACGTTCCACAGCGCCACCGAGGGCTACCTGACCGCGGCCCCGGGCCGCTACCGCGTCACCGTCGACGCCTACCCCTACCAGGCGGAGACGCCGGTGACGGTCATGGTGTACCGCGGGAAGATGGCGGGGGTGGCGGCGTCGCTCGACGAGCTGATCGGCACGTTCGACCTGACGGGTCCCCGGACGGTGGAGCTGACGCCGTACATGCGTCCCGGGGACCTGATCGGGCTCTCGGTGGCCGACCTCGACGGGCCGCCCGAGGGTGCGCCCCTCCTGCAGCCCGGCGATCCCTCCCAGGGCTACGGCGGCATGAAGGACTACCCGGGGGAGGGCATCGCGTTCCGGTCGTTGACCTTCGACGGGCCGCTCCTCGACGGCGACGCATGGCCGCCGGCAAGCACCCGCGAGTTGCTGGCCGGGGTGGAGTTCGACGAGTGGGGCGAGATTCGCCTCACCAAGGCCCCCTACGAGCACGTCGTCGACGTCGTCGCGAGCTTCGCGCCGCGCGCCTTCCGCCGGCCCCTCGCGGCGGGCGAGCTCGAGGCCTACGCCAGCCTCGCCGAGCCCCTGCTCGCCGAGGGACGGCCGTTCCTCGAGGCGGTCCGCGTGCCGCTGCGGGCCATTCTCAGCGCGCCGGCGTTCCTCTACCAGATCGGCGACGCGGGCGCCCTCGACGACTTCGCGCTGGCGTCGCGGCTGTCCTACTTCCTGTGGCGCAGCATGCCCGACGAGCGGCTGTTCGACGCGGCGCGGGCGGGGCGGCTGTCGGACCCCGCGGTCCTCGCCGGGCACGTCGACCGGATGCTCGACGACGCGAAGGCCGAGCGCTTCGTCGACGACTTCGCGGGGCAGGCGTTCCGCCTCTACGAGCTGCGGGCGACCACCCCCGACGCCGGGCTCTACCCCGAGTGGGACGACCGGCTCGGGCAGGCGATGGCCCGCGAGACCGAGCTCTTCCTGCGCGAGCTCGTCGACGAGAACCACGGCGTCGACCACCTGATCGCGGCCGACTTCACGTTCGTGAACCGGCGCCTCGCCGAGCACTACGGCCTGTCGGGCGTCGCGGGTCAGCAGATGCGCAAGGTGGCGCTGCCCGAGGGCAATCCCCGCGGCGGGCTGATGACCCACGCCAGCGTCCTCAAGGTGACCGCGAACGGCACCACGACGTCGCCGGTGCCGCGCGGCAACTTCGTGCTCGCGAGCCTGCTAGGGCAGCCGCCGGCCCCGCCCCCGCCCGGCATCGAGGGGCTCGAGCCCGACACCCGGGGCACGACGACTATCCGCGAGCAGTTGACCGCGCACCGCGAGAACCCGGTCTGCGCGAGCTGCCACCGCGTGATCGACCCGCCGGGCTTCGCCCTGGAGTCGTTCGACCCGATCGGCGGCTTCCGGACGAGCTACCGGGCGTCGGGCGGCCAAGTGGACTACGGCGGCTTCACGGTGGACCTGCCGTTCAGCGAGGGCCCGCCCGTCGACCCGAGCGGCGTCACCCCGGCCGGCGACGTCTTCGCGGGCATCGCCGACTACAAGGACCTGATGCTGCGGAACGACGTCGAGCAGGTGGCCCGCCACCTCGCCTCGCAATTCCTCGTCTACTCGACCGGGGCCGAGATCGAGTTCGCCGACCGCGACGCGGTGGAGACCGTCGTGTCCCGCCTCGGCGACCGCGGATACCCCGTCAGAAGCATGATTCACGAGGTCGTGCAGAGCGATCTCTTCAGGAGCCGATAGCCATGACGTTGACCCGCCCCCTCGACCGCCGCACGTTCCTGCGCGCCTCCGGCGTGGCCATGGCCCTGCCCCTGCTCGAGTCGATGGCCCCGCCGCTGGCTCGCGCCGCCGCGGCGGCGAGCCCGAAGCGGCTCGTGACCGTCTGCAGCACCCTCGGGCTCTACTCGTCGTCGTGGTTCCCGAAGACGGCCGACGCCGGCTACGAGGCGTCCGAGTACTTGTCGCTGCTCGACGACCACCGCTCGCGCTACACGGTGTTCTCGGGCTTCTCGCACGAGGAGCAGAGCGGCCGCCAGCCCCACAACTCGGAGATCACGTGGCTGACGGCGGCGCGGCGCCCCGGCCTCGACGGGTTCCGCAACACCATCTCGCTCGACCAGGTCGCCGCGAACCACCTCGGCTACGTGACCCGGTTCCCGTCCGTGGTCCTGGGCACCCTGTCCGCGCAGAGCCAGTCGTTCACCTCGAGCGGGGCGATGGTGCCGGCCGAGACGAGCCCGGCCGGGCTGTTCGGGAAGCTCTTCCTGCAGGGCACGCCCGACGAGGTCGCGCGCGAGGCGCAGCGCCTGAACGACGGCGGCAGCATCCTCGATCGGCTCAAGTCGCAGACGACGGCCCTGCGGGGGCGGGTCAGCGCCGCCGACACCCGCAAGCTCGACGCCTACTTCGACGCGGTGCGGGCGGCCGAGCAGGAGCTGACGGAGGTGCAGGCGTGGCTCGACCGGCCCAAGCCGGTGGTCGACGCCGAGCCGCCCACCGACATCCCGAACCCCGCCGACCTCATCGGCCGCATCGGCCTCATGCTGCGCATGGTCCCGCTCATCCTCGAGACCGACTCGTCTCGCGTCGTCAGCCTGATGATCCACGACCACGGGGTCGTGCCCCAGGTCCAGGGCGTGAGCGGCGACCAGCACAGCCTGTCGCACCACGGCCAGGACGAGGCCAAGATCGGGCAGCTCAAGAGGGTCGAGACCCAAATCGTCCAGGCCTTCCGCGGCCTCCTCGACGACCTCGCGGGCCGCGGGGCCGCGGACGGGTCGCTGCTCGACCACACGTCGGTGCTGTTCGGCAGCAACCTCGGCAACGCCAACGCCCACACCCCGGTCGACCTGCCGATTCTCGTCGCCGGCGGCGACTTCGCGCACGGCAAGCACGTGGCGCACGAGGGCGAGCACAACGCGCCGCTGTGCAACCTCTACGTGACCCTGCTGCAGAAGATGGGGGTCGAGACGGACGCGTTCGGCCAGAGCACCGGCACGCTGACCTGGTCGTGACGGCCGCGCGGGGCGCAGGTCGCTGGAGATACAGGTGTCCGACGCGAGCACGCAGGCCACGTATCACTGGACCCGCGTGGCCTACGACCGGGCGGTCGACGCCGGTGTCTTCGGTCCCGACGACCGCCTGGAACTGGTTGAAGGACAGCTCCTCGCGATGAACCCGCAGGGCAGTCGGCATGCCGCGACCGTGGGCCAGGCCGGCGATATCCTGCGTGGGGTGTTCGGCGACGGCTGCACCGTCCGGACGCAGTGTCCGCTGGCCGTCGGCGACGACTCGGAGCCGGAACCCGACCTCGCGGTCGTCCCGGGGCAGGCGTTCGACTACCTCGACGCCCATCCGACGACCGCCCTGCTCGTCGTCGAGGTTTCCGACGACTCGCTACGCCACGACCGGACCGACAAGCAGCGCCTCTACGTCTGTCACGGCATCCCCGAGTACTGGATTCTCGCCCTGCCCGACGCCCGCCTCGAGGTGTACCGCGACCCCGCCGACACGGACTACCGCAGCGTGACCGTGCTCCGCGCCGGCGAAACGGTTGGACCGCTGGCCCGTCCGGCGGCTACGATCGCGGTCGGAGACCTGCTTCCGTAGTCGGTCCGGTCGGATGTCCCGATCGACGTTCAGCAGGACCAGCAGGCCGGCGTCCGCCGTCGAACGGCGCAGCCCGACGTCGGGACCGGCCGGGTCCGACACGACCGGACGGAGTCGTCGGGAGCCCAGCGTGGACGTCGGGAGTCCGTCCGGCATGGAACAGGGGGAACAGAGTTGGCGCACATCGTTGCCGTGCTGACGGCGGCCCTGTTGGCCACCGCGGCCGTGTGGTTCTGGAACCGATGCATGGCGGGTCCGGATGACCCGCAGGCCCCGCCGCCACTCGATGACGCGCCCGAGGCGCCAGAGAGCACGGCCGCTCCCGACCCGCCGCCGGCGAAACGCCCGGAGGCCCCGCCGCCACTCGATGACGCACCCGAGGCGCCAGAGGGCCCGGCCGCTCCCGACCCGCCGCCGGCGAAACGCCCGCAGGCCCCGCCGCCCCTCGATGACGCGCCCGAGGATCGAGAACGCCCGGCCGTTCCCGCCACGCCGCCGGCCGTCCGCTGGAGCTGGCGCAGCCACCGTCAGTCCGGCCTGGAGTTCCTCCGCGTCACCGTCACCAACCCGGGGCCCGATCCGCTGACCGTGACCCGCGTTCGCCTCAGGACCAGCGACGAGCTCGCCCCCCACGGCGACCCGCCGGCCGGGCTCCTGGACGCGTCCGACCGGGCCGTCGAGCTGTTCGGGCAGGACCCCGGAGCCGCTCGGCTGCCGCGCACCCTGGAACCGGAAGGCAGCGCCGACGCCTACTTCCCGTGCCGCGACGTGGCGGACTGGCTCTACGGGATCGCGGAGAGCGAGAACATCGACCGCAACGAGTGCCATCTGACCCCCGAGTGCATCGACGGCGCCGGGGACGGCCACCTCGCGAAGCGCAAGATCGACTACGAGAGGTGGTTGAGCCACGGGAATGGACCGTCGCTGCGGGAGCACGCGGACCGGCAGGACGCGCCATCGGACGGCGACGACAGGTGACGGCTCCCAGGTCCGCGGGATGGCGGCGCGTCGCGGTACGATCAGCGAGCATGAGACCACACGCCCGGTTGAAACGCGTCGTGAGTCGCCGCAATGATCCACCGATCCGATTTTACCGACTCCCATCGCCGACATTGGCACGACGCCGAGCTCCTGTACCGCCATGCATGCTGGCCGAACGCCGACCAGCTCTATGGCTTCAGTGCCGAATGCGGCTTGAAGGCGGTGATGCACGCGCAGGGAATGCCCGTCGACGCCACGGGAAAGCCAACATCAAAGCAACACCAGAGACACATCCAGCTCCTCTGGTCGACCTTCGTCAGCTTCGCCAATGGTCGCAATGGAGCACGCTATGTGCAACTGCTTCCGGTCGGCAAGCCGTTCCACGACTGGTCGCATCACAATCGCTACGCGCACGGCCGTCACTTCCCGAGGACCGACATCGAGCCGCACCGTGAAGCAGCCCGGAGGGTCTGCAGGATGGTCCGGCAGGCCAGGCAGGATGGTCTGCTATTGACCCAGGGGTTGGTTCTGTTCGACCGCATCAAGGATCGCGTCGCGGACGTCCTGGCGTCCTGCCCCTCCCTGGCGACCCTCGACCGTCTCTACGTTGTACGCGATCTGCTCGGGAAGGTGCGAATCTGCGTGTCGGACTCCATGGAGACCGACGAGTCTCGCGCCCAGGTGCTGCAGGACCTCGCCCGTCGCCTGCACGAAGCACTCGGCGCCCATGGCTACCCCGCTGACGACACCATCGTGTTCCTGGATTCCGCCATGCTGCAGTCGCTGGATGATGCAGCACGTGAGCTCCAGCCCGGCGTGTTCTGGGTCGACCGCCTCGTGACGGGCCGCGACTGGTGGTCGGTCGGCCGTCCATACCGGAAAACGGGCGCGGACCGCTACACGCTGTTCTCCGTCAAGGGCGGCGTGGGCCGGAGCACAAGCGCCGTCATGCTCGCCTGGCGACTCGCACGCAACGGGGAGCGGGTTCTCGTCGTCGACCTGGCCCTGGAATCGCCAGGGCTGTCATCGGCGATGCTCGATTCGGGAAACCAGCCGGAATTCGGCATCACCGACTGGTTCGTGGAGGATCTCGTCGCCCAGGGTGCTTCCCTGGTCGAGAGAATGACCGCGGTGCCCTCTTGGGCACACGATCTCGAAGGCGATGTGCACGTGGCTACGGCGCATGGACGGGAGCCCGGCGAGTATCTGGCGAAGCTCGGCCGGGTCCACATGGACACGGACGATCCGTGGACCAGACGCCTCGAGCATCTGTTGTCTCAACTGGAAGAGATGTGCGACCCGTCCATCGTCCTGCTGGAAAGCCGCAGCGGACTGCACGACATCGCCGCGGCGACCGTGACCGACCTCGATGCGCAGGTCCTGCTCTTCGCCGTGGATTCGGACAGCCATTGGACAGACTACCGCATTCTTTTTCGCCACTGGCAGACTCATGGCCTGGCCAGAGCAATAAGGGAGCGCCTGTCAATCGTCTCCGCGCTGACCCCGGAACTCGACACCGAACGATACCTGCGGCGGTTCCGGGAACGGGCGTGGGACCTGTTCCGTGAACATCTGTACGACGATGTCGCGCCCTCCGAAGAGCTAGGCGATGCGTTCTCTTTCGATGCCCTCGAAGAGGATGCGCCTCACGTTCCGATGGTGATTCACTGGACGCGCGGCCTCGCCGCCGGCGCATCGCTGCTCGATCCGGAACGGACGACCGCAGGCCGAGCCTACGCACAGTTCTTCGCCCGATTCGATGGACTGATTGCCGCCAACCGCAGCGGAGAGACTCAGCCGTGACCGCGATTGACGTCGACGAGGCGCGTCAGGCTATCGGCGACCTGCCGGCAGGCACGAGCCACGGTGAAACGCCGGCGCCCGAGCACGTCTACCTGCCGCGCTCCCACGTCAGGGCGATGGACCCGGACACCCTGCTGGTGACGGGAATGCGCGGCGCCGGCAAGACCTTCTGGTGGAGTGCCCTGCAGGAGGATGCCGTCCGACAACTCCTAGGGGCCCAGCGTTCCGCGCTGGGAGAGAACACGGAGGTGCGAACGGGGTTCGGGGTCAGACCGCTGCTCGACGAGTACCCCAACAAGGACGTCCTGCACACTCTGGTCGACAGAGGCTTCGAACCGCGCACGATCTGGCGAACGGTGCATGCGTGGCAGCTCGCACCGAAAGACCATCCAATCAAGCAGCACGATTCATGGCCGGCCCGCACACGATATGTCGCCGCCCATGCCGAAGCGACCGAGCACCTGTTCCAGAACCGCGACGCCGAGCTCGAACGGAAGGGCGTCTACCTTCTGATCTTCAGGGAAGAGTACCAACGCGAGAAGTTCCACGCCATTGCCGGCCGATGGATGGGAACCGACCGACGACGCGGCTTTCCGTACACCTGGATTCCGAACCACCTGGCCGATACCGATGGCAGAGTGAGTCCGCGTTCGTTTCTCGCCGCGCTGAAGACGGCCGCCGCCGAGACGACCGACCGTCATTCGGAACACCAACACGCGCTGCACTACGACAGCATCAAGCGCGGCGTCCAGGCGGCCTCGAAGATACGCGTCAGTGAGCTCCAGGAGGACTATCCCTGGGTTCACCGGGTCTTGAGTCCCCTCAGGGGCATGGTCGTGCCCTGCGAGTTCGGCGAGATCGCGCAACGCTGGAAGAGCAGGGGCGTCCTCGACCGCCTTGCCGAGGAGACCGAACAGAACGAGGTGAAGCTGCCCCCTCGCCATATCGACAGGGGCGCAGAAGGCGTTCGCGAAGACCTCGAGACGTTGCGAGTCTTCATGCACATGCGTGACGGCCGGGTGAACATCCCGGACGTCTTCCGGGTCGGCTACGGACTCGGTCGACGAGGTGGTGTGAAGCCTGTCGAGTGAGTCCGGATTCGGGCATTTCGGGCGCTGCCAGGACCGTCACACCGCCGCGGGCGGATCGCGGCCATGCGGCGCGCCGCGACGTTGTCGTTTCAGGCGCTGCAGGTCGCACCGCCCCCGCAGTGCCGGGAAGTGCGACAATCGTACAAGCCACTCCACCTGAACGGACCGCGTTCGGGATCAGGACGCCGGGAACGAGAGGGAGCCGAGCATGAATTCAGGAACGCCGCGGACCACGACGCGAGCATGGATCCGGATACTGACGACGACAACCGCGGCGGCGGTCGCAGGCCTCTTGGCCGGAGCCGCGCCCGCGGCGGCCCAGGACCGCGACTTCGAGCCGGTCACCGACGCCATGCTCGCCGACCCCGACCCCGCCGACTGGCTGCACTGGCGGCGCACCCTCGACGGCTGGGGCTACAGCCCCCTCGACCAGATCGACCGCGACAACGTGCACCAGCTCGGGCTGGCCTGGTCGTGGACGATGGCGCCCGGCATCGCCCAGGCGACGCCGCTGGTGTACGACGGCGTCATGTACCTCCCGAGCCCCCTCAACGTGGTGCAGGCGCTCGACGCGGTCACCGGGGACCCCGTCTGGGAGTACCGCAAGTCGTTCGAGGGGTCCCCGGACGACTCGTTCCGGGCCCGCACGCGGTCGATCGCCATCTACGACGACAAGATCTACGTGAACACGAACGACGCCCACATCGTCGCCCTCGACGCCCGGAGCGGCGAGGTGGTCTGGGACCACACCGTGGCCGACACCCGCCTCGGCTATCGCTACACGAGCGGGCCCATCGTGGTCGACGGCCGCATCATCGCGGGCATGACCGGCTGCGAGCGCTACAAGGACGGCACCTGCTTCATCTCGGCCCACGACGCCCAGACGGGGGCCGAGCTGTGGCGGACGTCGACCATCGCCCAGCCCGGCGACCCCGGCGGCGACACATGGGGCGACCTGCCGGCGACGTTCCGGGCCGGCGGCGACGCGTGGATTCCCGGCAGCTACGACCCCGCCACCGGCCTGACCTACTGGTCGACCTCGCAGGCCAAGCCGTGGGCGCGGCTCTCGCGCGGCACCGAGGGCGACGCCCTCTACACGAACAGCGCGCTGGCCCTCGACCCCGCGACCGGAAGCCTCGAGTGGTACTACCAGTTCGTGCCGGGCGAGACCCACGACCTCGACGACGTGTTCGAGAGCGTCCTCATCGACCACCGCGGGCGGCAGTCGCTGTTCAAGATGGGCAAGCTGGGCATCCTGTGGGAGCTCGACCGGGCCACCGGCGCGTTCGTCGCCGCCCACGACCTCGGTTACCAGACCCTCGTCGACGTCGACCCCGAGACGGGGCGGGCCACCTACCGGCCGGGCACCATCCCCGAGCCGGGCCAGGAGCTCGAGTTCTGCCCCGACTTCCAGGGCATCCGCAATTGGCGCGCGTCGGCCTACCACCCCGGCACCGGGATGCTCTACATCCCCATCCACCCGACCTGCGTCCGCGGCACCTTCAGCGCGGTGGCGCGCGAGCCGCACCCGACCGGCGACCTCTACTACTACGGCAACCCGCGGTGGACGGGCTGGCAGTCGGCGGGACGGCTCCCCCACCCGGAGAGCCCCGACCACGACGGCCACCTCGTGGCGATGGACATCGACACCGGCGAGGTGCGCTGGCGCCACTCGACCCGGCTGCGCTCGCTCGCCGCCGCCCTCACCACCGCCGGCGGCCTCGTGGTGACCGCCGACGGCGACCGATATCTCTACATCATGGACGTCGACACCGGGGACGTGCTGTTCCGCACCCGCCTCCCGTCGCCGCCGCAGGGCTTCCCCATCACCTACGCGGTCGACGGCCGGCAGTACCTGGCGGTGCCCGTCGGCGGGGGGAGGGTGCCGGGGGCGACCAACACGCTGTACGTCTTCGCCCTGCCGGAGCCCGCGCGGTAGCGCGGGAAACGCCGCCCGGCGCCTCGGCCTCGCCGACCCGGCGGTTCGGGAAGCGCGCGAGCACCGGATTGCGCCCGGCGCGTCGGCCGCGTGTCGGAGTCAGCGTGCCCGGGCTGAAGCCGGCCCACCGGCACGTTGGTTCCCCTGCCTGTCGACCAGGGACAGCGGATGTCCTGCCCAGTATCGGCGAGCACGACACCGCGAAGAAGTGGCTCGAGCAGCTCGTCGACGCTGGCGACCTCCACTGCGAGCCAGCGGGCGCCGCGATCGCGCCGGTCCACCACGGTGGCGGCGTCAGGCCGTCAGCACGACCTTGCCGACGACCTCGCGGCGCTCGATCATGCGCAGGGCCTCGGGCGCCCGCTCGAGGGGGATGGTTCGCGACACCAGCGGCCGCAGCCGGCCCGCCTCGAACCAGGCGAAGAGCTGCTGGAAGTTGGCGCGGTTCGCCTCGGGGTCGCGGCGCACGAAGGCGCCCCAGAAGACCCCGACGATCTGACAGCCCTTGAGGAGCACGAGGTTGGCGCGCACGCTGGGGATGGCGCCTCCCGCGAAGCCGACCACGAGGAGGCGGCCGTCCCAGTTGACACAGCGCAGCGACTGCTCGAAGACCTCGCCGCCGACCGGGTCGTAGATGACGTCGGCGCCGGCGCCCCCGGTCAGGGCCTTGACGCGGTCCTTCCACGCGGGGTCGGTCCGGTAGTTGACGACATCGGCCACGCCGTAGCGCTCGGCGACGGCGCGCAGCTTGTCGTCGCTGCCGCCCGACGCGATGACGCGGGCGCCGAGGCAGCCGCCGATCTCCACGGCGGCGGTGCCCACGCCGCCCGATGCCCCGTGCACGAGCAGCGTCTCCCCCGCCTGCAGTCGGCCCCGTTGCACCAGCGCGTGGAAGCTGGTGCCGTAGGTCATGGGGAAGCCGGCACCGATCTCGAAGGACATGCCGGCGGGCAGGCCGAGACACCGTTCCTCGGGCACCACCGCCTCCTCGGCGTAGCCGTTCCAGCGTGTCATCCCGATGACCCGGTCGCCGGGCGCGAACCGCGTCACCGCGGCCCCGACCTCGACGACCTCGCCCGCGACCTCCGCCCCCGGCGCGAACGGCATGTCCGGCTTGAACTGATACTTGCCCTCGATGATAAGCAGGTCGGGGAAGTTGACCCCGGCCGCCCGGACGCGGATGCGCACCCCGTCGTCGTCGAGCGCCGGCGGGTCGATCTCCTCCCACACGAGGCTCTCAGGCGGGCCGTACGCCTTGCACAGCATGGCTCTCATGGCGGGGGATTGTAGAACAGGGGAAGCCGCCGGCTCCGGCGGCCGGATCAGCTCTGCCCTTCGCGCGCCAGCTCGGCCAGCACCTCGTCGAGTGGCCGGGCCGGCTCGTGACGGCTACGCTTCAGATCCTGGATGTCTTCCAGCTCTTCCAGCCGGTCGACGATCGCTTCCTCGATGAAGTGATTCCTGACGACGCCATGCGCCCGACAATACCTGTCGAGCGCGTCCTCGACGGCGGGGTCGATATGCACACTCACGTGCACGGTCGGCATGCGGCCTCCTGGGTCACAGTGTCTCATGACGCCGCCGCGGAACGGCGGGCACGACGCCGGCACGCCCGGTGCGGTAAGCTCCGACGATGCCCGAACCCCTGATCGCGCTGCGCGACATCGAGAAGAGCTTCAGCCACGGCGTCAGCCGGACGTTCGTCCTGCGCCGCATCACCCTGGACATCGCCGAGGGCGAGTTCGTCTCCGTCATGGGGCCGTCCGGCGCCGGCAAGTCGACCCTGCTGCACATCCTCGGCATGCACGACGCGGCGTGGACCGGCGAGTACGACTTCCTCGGCCAGCCCGTCCACAGCCTGCGGACGAAGCACCGCCAGGCCCTCGGCCGCACCCACATCGGCTTCGTCTTCCAGAGCTACCACCTGCTCGACGACCTCACCGTGGCCGAGAACCTCGACGTCCCCCTGTCGTACCGCAACGTGCCCCGCTCCGAGCGCCAGGGCCTGGTGGCCGACACCCTCGACCGCTTCCAGATCGTGGGCAAGAAGGACCTCTACCCCAGCCAGCTCTCGGGCGGCCAGCAGCAGCTCGTCGGCGTGGCCCGTGCCCTCATCGCCAAGCCGAAGCTCATCCTGGCCGACGAGCCCACCGGCAACCTGCACACCGACCAGGGCCGCGAGATCATGGAGCTGTTCACGAGGCTCAACACCGAGGGGACGACCATCGTGCAGGTCACCCACTCGGACGTCAACGCCGCCTACGGCCGCCGCGTCATCCAGCTTCGCGACGGCTGGCTGGTGGACGGGTGACGCCGGGCGTCGCAACATCACGGCCGTTCCCGGCATCGTCCGCGCCGACGACGCGGCTGGTGAACGAAAGACGCCGGGTGTCGTAACATCCTCATATGGACACACGCACACCTCGTCGGTGGCTCGTCGGGTCGGTGATCGCGGTCAGCCTCGTCGCGGGCGGAGCGCCCTGGGGCGCGCCGGTGGCGTCGGCGCAGGAGCAGTCGCTCTACATCGCCTTCGCCGACTTCGAGGGCGCCCCGGTCACGGACATGACGGCCGACGACGTGGTCGTCGAGTGGGACGGCGAGGCCTGCGAGATCGTGGAGCTAGAGCCTGTCAACTGGCCCGCGCGCGTGACCGTGTACGTCGACAACGCGACGGAGAGCCAGGCGGCCCTGCCGGACATTCGCGAGGGGCTGACGCTCTTCCTCAGGGCGCTACCGCCGGACATCGAGGTGGCGATCGCGACCCTCTCGGGACGCCCGCAGTTCCGGGTGTCGCATACCACGGACCGGCAGGATCTCGCCGACGCCATCGGCGTGCTCGCCAGCGAGGGCGGCGCCGCGACCTTCTTCGACGCGCTCTACGAAGAAGCCGAGAGACTCGAGGACGACCGGGAACGACAGTACGTCTCTGCCGTCGTGATGGTCGCGACGGCCGGATCGGAAGGGAGCCGCCGGGCCCGGGGCGACGCGGTGCAGAGAACGATGGACCGCCTGTACGACAACGCGGCGACCGTCTACACGCTGCTGTTCACGTCCCCCTACGGCGTCGGCCGCAACCTGGGCCGGGCCCAGGCACAGTGGGGCGGCGACATCGCCGCGGCCACCCGAGCCCGGTACGAAGAGATGGTCGTCTCCACCCGGTTCCGTACGCTGTTGCCGGAGGTCGCCGCCGACATCGCCCGGAGGCACCGGCTGACCAGCCACCAGTACCGGGTGACCTACCGGCCGCCGGACGACGCGTCCGACCAGCCGCGTATTCAGGTCGGGTCCGCGCGCACGGGCATCGCGGCCATGCCGACCGACAACGGGAATATCCCCTGAAACCGCCCCGGCCCGCGCCGTTCCCGGACCAGGAGCCGCGGGTGACTTCCGGTCGCAGGATCCCCCGGCAGTCGCCGTCGACCCCGCGTGACCCCGTTTACCGGGCCGGACGCGAGTGGCTGCGGGACAACCGTCATCGGCCTGCCCCCCCCGCTGCCGGCAGCCTGACGCGCCTGCCGGACGTGCGCTGACGCTCGCCGACGCCAACCGCCGACCGCTTCCGCCAGCCCGTGCGAATCCGGCCGACGCCGGCCACCGGACAGCGGACCTCGCTCAGAACGCGGACGGCGGATCCAGGAGTCCCGGCTCCGCGACCGGCCCGGGCCGGTGCTCCGGGTCGTCGTCGCGCCAGGGCGTGCGGCAGGGCCGGCCGAGACGGTAGAGGGCCAGGTTGGCGGCCATCCGCTGCGAGGCCCCGGCCTGCCCTCCCGCCGCGGCGCCCGCCATCGCGGCGCGTTGCCACTCGACCGCCTCGGCGAACCGGCCCAGCTCGGCCAGCGCCATGGCCATCGTCTCGGCGACGGCCGTGGTCTTGAGCGTCGCCTCCACCGCCTGCGCCAGCGCCAGCGCCTCCGTGCCGTCCCGCACCCGCGGGTCTGGGGCGGCGGCCAGGAGGCGCGCGACCGCCAGCGGGAACGCCGGCTCCCCGGGATGGAGATCCATCGCCGCGCGGAGACGCTGCACGGCCTCCGGGTAGCGGGCCAGGCGCACGAGGGCCATCGCCTCGCCGAACCGCGCCTCCCGCCAACCCGGCTCGATCTCGAGCGCCCGCCGGTAGGGCGCCAGCGACGCTTCGAGCCGGTCGGTCCGGCGGAGCGTGTCGGCCAGCCTGAGGTGCGCCTCGGCGTGGTTGGGGTCGTGGGTCGCGGCCAGCGTGTAGCGCTCGACCGCCTCCTCGTCACGGCCGCTCCGCCCGTAGAGGGTTCCCATCGCGAAGTGCGCGGCGGCCAGCCGGGGGTCGAGGCGCACCGCCTCCCCGAGCTGGTCGAGCGCGGCGCGGGCGTCGCCCGTGCGGTTCAGGGCGAGGCCGAGGTTCAGCCGCACGACGGGCAGCTCGGGCGCGAGCCGGGCCGCCTCCCGGAACTGCCGCACCGCCTCGGGCCAGTCGTCCCTCGCGCCGGCGACCAGCCCGAGGTCCCAGTGGACCTGCGGGCTCCGTAGCGCCGTGTTCACCTCCGCCATCAGCGGATCGGGCAGGGTGACGCCGGCCCCATCGCCGGCGCGGCCCCCGCGGCCGTCCAGGTAGGCTCGCGCCTTCTCGAGATCGCCGAGACCCCGGTAGGCCATGGCGAGGGGATAGTGGATGGCCGTGGCGGCGGGCTCCAGCCGCAGCGCGTCCTCGAACCGCGCCACGGCGGTCGCGTGGTCCCGCCTCGCCGCGGCGGCGCGGCCGAGCTGGAACAGCACCGCCGGGGTGTCCGGGTGGAGGGCGCGGGCCCTGGCGAGGTGCGGCTCGGCCGCTTCCGGCCGACCCGCGTCGACATGGACCTGACCCAACCACGTGAGGGCAGCGAGATCGCCGGGGCGCAGGCGCAGGGCGCGCTCGAAGTGCTCGACCGCCTCGGTCAGCCGCCCCGTGCTTCTGAACACGTGCGCCAGGTAGTAGGGCCAGCGGAAGTCGCCGGGGGCGAGCACGTGGGCATTCCGGAAGCAGCGCTCCGCCTCGTCGAGGTACTCGCCGGCCATCAGCAGCCGGCCCAGCTCTCCCCAGGCCTCGCCGGGCCGCCCGGGCCCCGCCGCGGTCACCGCCGCCGCGTATGCCTCGCGGAGCTGCGCTCGAACGGAAGCGTGCGCGCGGCCGAGGTCGGGCAGGACGACCGGCACGAGCGCGGGTTGGGCCGGGCCCGCCGGTGACGAGACCGCCGTGCGTGGAGCCGCGACCACGCCGACGCCGCCGGTCGGAGGCGGCCCGGCCCCATCTGCTGGCGACGAGGAAGTCACCCCGATCGGACCACCTGCCGCGGTACCGTCAGCCGCACCGAGCAACAGGCACGCGGCCGCGAGGCCGCTCGACAGCTTCCGTTCCACCGTCATTCCCAGCCCACGGAAATCGCCACCTGCGCCTCCGCCGCGCTCGCGATGCCGGCACTCGACGGCACGCGGATGACAGTGCGTTCAACCCATACGGCTTGCGGCCAACATCCGAACTGGCGCGACAGCGACCGATCTCGGCGCCGAGCACGAGCGCCGACGCGTTGCGCGATCCTTGGCCACGCAGCAGGGGCCGCAACAAAGCAGACCCCGATTGTCGGGCAGCACCCTAGAGCGCAGACTCCGGGCTCTGGCCCGTGCCCTCCTCGAGCGTCAGCCACCGGTCTACCGGCAGGTCCGTCCATTCCTCCTCGCGCCCACTCGGCCAGACGACGCGGACCCGCCGCACGGCGGCGGCGTCGCCCAGCCCCACCAGCACTCTCGGGTCGTTGGCCGAGGCGTAGCTGCCGTCGGCCCGCGCACGGCGCCACAGCGGGGGGCCGTCGTCGCGGAAGACACCGACTCGCGCGCCCGGCATGTCCCGGCGGCCGGGGCCGCCGACCAGCCGGAGGCCAATCCAGCGGTTGCGGTTGCCCACCTCGTTGATCAGCAGTCGCGCCCGGCCGTTGTTGTTGGTCACGAGGACATCCACGTCGCCGTCGTTGTCGACGTCGCCGAAGGCGGCGCCGCGGCTCACCTCCGACAGCCCGAAGACGGCCCCGGCCTGCCGGGTCACCTCGTCGAACCGCCCGTTCCCGAGGTTGCGGAACAACTGGTTGGGCTGGTGCAGGGGCAGCGGCTCGCCCGCCCGCGCGGACGCGCCCCCGGCGCCCGCGAACCGCTGGTGACTGGCCTGGACGGCCCCGTTGACGACCAGCAGGTCCAGCCCGCCGTCGTTGTCGAAGTCGAGCCACGCCGTCCCGAACCCGGTGTAGGCGAGGCTCGGCGCCCCGAGCCCGATCGTGGCCGTCCGGTCCTCGAAGAGCCCGAGGCCATCGTTGACGTAGAGGGTGTTGGTCTCCCGCGTCAGGTGGGTCATGAAGAGGTCGTCGTCGCCGTCGCCGTCGAAGTCGCCCGCGTCGACCCCCATGCTGCCCTCGGTCCGGCCGCTGTCGTTGAGGGCCGCCCCCGCGAGCAGGGCGCCGTTCGTGAAGGTCCCGTCCCGCTGGTTCATCCAAAGCTGGTTCGGCTCGCCGTCGTTCGCGACGTAGACGTCCGTCCACCCGTCCCCGTCGGCGTCGAAGGCCGCGACCCCGAGGGCGGCGCCGTACTCGCGCGCCACCCCCGACATGGCGGTGACGTCGGCGAACGTCCCGTCTCCGCGGTTGCGGTACAGCCGGTCCGGGACCGCCGTGAAGGCGCTCGGGCCGCAGTAGTCCCGTTCCCCGGTGCGGCTGAAGCATGGCGGCTGTGGTTCGTCGAGGTCGTAGTGGAGGTAATTGCCGACGTACAGATCGAGCCAGCCGTCACGGTCGAGGTCGGCGAACGACGCCGACACGCTCCACCGGGGGTCTCCGGCGCCCGACTCGCGGGTGACGTCGGTGAAGGTTCCGTCACCGTTGTTTCGGAACAACTGGTTCGGCCCGATGGCGGTGCGGTAGAGATCAACCCAACCGTCGTTGTCGACGTCGCCCGCCGCGACGCCCATGCCGTACGAGCGCCCGTCGAGACCGCTGCCCTGGGTGACGTCCGTGAAGCGCAGGGTGCGGCCGCCGTCGGCATGCACCTCGAGGTCGTTCCGGTACAGGCGATCTCCCGGCGGGCGGGGCGGGAACGGGGCGGGGTCGGGGTCAGGCGTGCCGCGGGGACCGGCGCTCCGGCTTTGGACGACGTAGACGTCGAGGTCGCCGTCGTTGTCGAAGTCGAACAACGCCGCGCCGGAACCCATGGTCTCGCTGATCCGGAGCTCGCCGGACTCGCCGTTGAAGTGCACGAAGTCGATGCCGGCCGCATCGGCCCGGTCGGTGAACCAGACTTCGCCGGCGGGCGGTTCCGGCGATTGCGGAGCCGCGTGAACAGCGCCCGAGGGGACGCCGGTCCCGGCGGAGCACAGCACCGCGAAGAGCGACCCCGCGGCTGCACCGCCGCCGAGGCACCGAGGCATCACGCGCACGTCGCGATTATCACACGTCGGAATCGACGCTGTCGGTGACGGTTGTTCCAACGACCGGTGAGCTTGAACGAGCCCGCTGGTCCCTGGAAGGACGCCGGGGTAGGCGTCGGGCGCGTCGCAGACCCGACCGCTACTCGCCCGGCCCGGGCTCGTCTGCCGCGGCTCCGATACCCGCCTGACCGCCCCACCCCGGGGAGCCGAAACGTCCCGCGAGGCAGACCCCTACGGGATCTTCCCGTCGCGCGTGGGCGTCATTCGGATACCGGCCCGCGTGGTCAGCAGGCTGATGACCGATTGCGCGGTCGCGTTCTCCGGCGGCGTGTAGGTCAGGAGGTACTGGTTGCTCATCAGCCGGTGCTTCCGCCCAAGGTCCTCGGCCAGCTCCGGGAGCTGGGTGCGGAACCCGATGGCCGAGCTCAGCCCGTCGAAGCTGCCTCCCGTCACCCGGCCGATGTCCATGCCCCACCGCATCTGGTCGCCGCCCTGCTTGACCCCGGTGACCGACGTGAAGGTGTACATGCGGGTGTGAAGGGCGGCCCGGTTCGCGATCAGGCGCTCCATCATCTCGCGGAAGGGCCTCTCGCGCACCCGGCTGCTCCCCTCGGGGCCGTTGGTCGCGACCATCACGATGACGGGGAAGTACTCGCCCGCCTCGTCCTCGTGAAGCCGCTCCGCCTCCTCGTAGAGCGCGTCGAGGAAGCTGGCCGCGCCGTCCATCTCGGGGGCGATCACCCCGACGGCGTCCTCGAGCTCCATCCGGTCGGTCGTGTGCCGGGCCCAGAACTGCGGTCGTCCCCCGATGGTCGCTATCGCCACCTCGATGTCCGCGGGCAGGGCGTCGACGAAGCGCCTCAACCCTTCGCGCATGTGATCGAGCACGGGCGGGCTCGCCAACCCGTTGTCGACAAACACCGTCACCCGCAGCGGCCAGCGGATCGGCTCGAGGCTGAGGGCCTCGCTACGCTCGCCGTCGGTCTCGACGAACACCTCCGTGCGGTTCATGTCGGTGACCGGGGCGCCTTCGCCGTCGGTGAAGCTGACGAAGAACGATTGGGTCTGCGCCCACGCGGCCTGACCCGTCCAGGGCGCGCCGGAGGCGATGAGGGCGAGGGCGACGAGAACGCCGACGACGGAGCGACGTGGCGTGGTTTCGGCCGTCATGTCGAGAACCTCCGGTTGCAGAACTCCCGCCCGTGGCAAATGCTCGAACCGACTTCAGGGCAGCGCCGACGGCTCCGGTCGTAGCTCCGGGACCGTGGCGATGCCCCAACCGACTTCGGGGCAGCCCGGTGATCCCGTCGCATAGCTCGGGCCCGCGGCATGCCCGAACTCGAACCGGCTTCAGGGCAGCGCCGCCAGTATCCCCTGGGCCTGCGCCGCCTCCTCCGAGTCGGGGGCGATGTCGACGACCTGTTGGAACAGCGCCTTGGCGCCTTCGATGTCGCCCCGGTTCAGCGCGACCATGCCGAGCTTGAACACGGGGGGCGCCCACTCGGGATCGGCGGCGGCGGACTTCTCGTACCAGCCGGCGGCGGCGGCGACATCGCCTTCGTTGAACGCGACCTCGCCGAGGTTGTAGAGGTCCTCGGGCGAGGCGTCTCCGCCCGCCGCGGCGAGGTCTCGGGCCGCCGCGAGGTCGCCCATCAGGAGCTGCGCGCGGGCGATCTTCCGCTCGATCGCTGCGTCGCCCGGCGCGGCCGCCCGATAGCGCTCGTAGGCGGCGATGGCCGCGTCGAACTCGGCCAGCGCCCGGTGAGCGTCGCCGATGTCCTGGTGCAGGGTGGTCATCTGCGGCCACCTCGCGAGCAGCCCGGCGTAACCGTCGATGGCGGTCCGGTAGTCCTGGCGGTTGTAGGCGTCGTCGGCGGCGCTCAGCTCGGCGACGGCCTGATCGAGCTCCGTCTCCTCGACGTTCAGCTCAGCCAGGATCGACTCCACCTGGTCTTCCGCGTCCACCCTCAGCGGAACCATGTAGTACTCGATGGGCTGCACGCAGTTCTGCATCTTCGTCGGCGTGCACGCGTTCGACCGACGCTGCGTCACCTCAATGCGCAACTGGGCGTCCTCGTAGCCCTCGGCCATGATCATCGTGTTCCAGATTCCGCTCCGCATCCACGTCAGGGCGAAGCGACCGTCGTCGTCCGTGACGGTCTCCATGGGAGCGGCCATCTGCAGCCGGTCGCCGTTGGGCGAGAAGAGAGGGGGGTCGGCCCGGACGAAGGCGCCGACGACGGGGTCGCGGGTGCCCTCGATGAACACCCGGCCCTGGATACGGCCTTCTTCGTTCTGCGCGAGACCCTCGGGCGGGCCGAGCAGAAGGAACGCGGCAACGAACGCGCCGTGGAGAACCCGGCGGGAGACAGGCATGGCAACCTCGGCAGGATACGCTGGAGTACTGATGGCCAGGGGCTGGCTGACCTCAGGGAAGCAAGTGCTCGACAGGGAAACACGTGCTCGCCCTGCGAACGTCGGCCGACTCGAACGACCGCGACCCTTCGTCGCATTCCGATCACGGCGAGGCGTTTACTCCGTCACCGTCCGTGCCGGTCGCGAAGACCCGCCCCGGTACGTCGCGAACGGTGAGTTCGGCGCGAGGCCGAAACGGAAAGGCACGCCGGGCGCCCCTCGGACGCCCGGCGTGCCCCGCCGGTTCACCCCGCCCTCTAGCTCAAGCCAGCTTGACTAGGCTAGCTAGAAGTACATCTGCATGCCGAACGACAGCCTCCGGCCCGGCTCGATGGAGTTGATCCGAAGGAAGTCCGGGTTCCTGACGCCGTCGCCACCGTAGTACCGGTTCCGGGCGGTGACGCGGGCCCGGTTGGTGATGTTGGTCGCGTCCATGTAGAACCGCGTGCGGATATCGTTGATCGTCACCACCTTCGAGAACCGAAGCTGCATCTCCGTGGTGTAGTCCTCGAACACCGTGCCCGGCTCGATCAGGTTGACGGTGAGGCTCCGGTTGGCGTTGTCGGATCTCCCGAGGTTCACGAGACCGGGAAAATCGACCGCGGTGACCTCATAGGTGGCCTGGATGGGCGCTCCCGGAAACACCTGGACGAGCCCCGAGATCATGGTGTCGAACGGCAGCGGCAAGGCCCCCGACAGCTTGCCCATGGGCCGGTACGGCATCCGCGTCTCGCAGAAACGGAGCCGGTTGGGGTTCTCGAACATGCCCTGTTGGCAGAAGTGGTTCTTGTTCGTGCCGGCCGTGACGCTCGCGGTCATGAAGCCGCCGCGGGGAAGCTCGCCGTCGAGAATCACCTCGAACCCGTTCCAGGTCCGGTAGTCCTCCGAGGCCAGGGTCTGGCGGTCGTTCCCGGTCGCGATGTCGAAGTCGGGGTCGGTGACGTAGATCGGCACCTGCACGCCGCGGGCGACCGCCGGCAGCTCGGGGTCGTCCGGCCCGGTCCACGTGCCGGCCATGTACCAGTCGTCCGCCGAGGTGTTCAGGTTGTCGAACCAGTCGAAGTTCGAATAGACGCGCCGGTGCCACATCGCGCTGAGCGCCCAGCCGTTGCCCAACTGGCGCTCAACGCCGGCTGAGTACTCCCAGTTGCTGGCGCGCGGCAGGTCCGGGTCCAATTGGGTCGTGATGTTCGACAAGCCGTAGTTCGGGTTGTACGACGGCCCGACCTCGTCGAGCTGGGGCGTCCCGTCCGGATTGAGCGCGGTCAGGTCTCCGTTGAGGTCGGTCCAGATCCGCCAGTCGATCAGGTTGTAGGGATAGATCGGGTTGTACCGCTGGGTGAGGCCGGTCCCCTCGTTCGCCACGTACCGCCCCGCCGAGAACTTCACCGCCGTCGAGCCGTCGCCCAACAGGTCGAACGCGGCGCCGAACCGCCCGTTGATATCCCGCCAGTTCGGAACGTTCTCGACGACGGGGTCGGGCAAGGTCAGCTCCGGCGCGAACCAGCCGGCTTCCCGGGTTCCCCCCGGCACCGAGTTCTGGAACCAGTCGTACCGGATGCCGGCGTTGAGGGTCAGTCGGTCCATCGTCCAGGCGTCCTGCGCGTAGATGCCGCAGTCGCAGTCCTGGATGATCCCCTGCCGCTGGTTGCCGTTCCCCGTCACCAGGAGCGCGGACGGGACCCCGTTGTTGAACCAGCCACGGAAGATGTCCCCCGGCCCCTTGTACGCCAGGGCGGTCCGGTTGTTCGCGAGGTTGACGCCGGCCTTGAAGTTGTGCGAACCGGTCACGTAGGAGAGCGACGCGTTCACGCGGCGGTGGAAGTCGTGGTTGTGGTGGTTCTGGAACGAACTGTGGTAGAAGGTGCCCAGCACACGGTCTTCCTTGGGCATCCGGAATTCGCCGTGGTCCACCGGGCTGGTGTTGACGTCGGCCTGCATGAACGAACCGTGCACCTCGACGAGCAGCCGGTTCGTCAGCGGCGCCGTCCAGCGGCCGGTCAACATGCGCGTCGGGTTCCCGTTGAACAGGTACCAGGCCTCGGGGGTCTGGCGGCCGAAGGCCCCGCCCCCGGTGGAGAGGCTCGACTTGGGCTCCTGGAAATAGCTCCACGTGAACTTGTTACGCTGGGTGGCCTGGTGCGTGAGGCGGATGTTGTACTGGCCGGTCTTGCCCCAGGTGTACCCCCGTAGGTCGTCCTCGGTGACGCCGTCGGGCGTCGACGGCTCGTTCAGGTCCCAGAACCGGTCGAGGACGTACTGCCGGTTGCGGTTCTCGATCATCGAGGCGAAGAACCACAGCTTGTCCTCGACGATCGGCCCGCCCGCCGCAGGGTTGAAGCTGTAGCGGTAGGCGATCGGCGCGAACTGGAAGCCCCGGTCCTTCAACTCCTGGCTGAGGTTGTCCGACTGGAACCCTCCCGACGTGCCGCTCATGAAGAAGTTGTAGGAGAACTCGTTGCCGCCGGCCTTGGGCACCACGTTCGTCCGCACCCCGCTCTGGGCGTACTCTGCCGACTGCGACGAGGTGTCGAAGACGACCTCGGTGACCATCGCCTCGTTGGTGACGGTGCCGACGCCGGCCGCCCACTCGTTCCGCCCCTGGAGTTGCCCGCCGGTCTTGATGCCGTCGATGGCGGGCTGGCCGTCGAGGGGATCGGAGCCGTGCAGGCTGGGCAGGTTGTTGCGGTTGACGTCGTCGGGGACGAGGGTCTCGCCGAGGGTCGTCCCCGGCACGTAGGCGGCGGCACTGATGATGCCCGCCGCCCCCGGCAGCACGTTGACGCGCTCGGCCGGCATGACCGTCTGCTGCCGCGTCGTCCTGACGTCGACCAGCGGGACGATGCCCTCCACCGTCACCGTCTCCTCGAGGCCGCCGACGGCCATCGCGGCGTCGACTTCGGCCACGAACGCGCCCTGCAGCAGGATGCCCTCGCGGACCACGACGCTGAAGCCCGGCAGCGTGAAGCTCACCGAGTAGGTGCCCGACGGCAGGTTCGTGAAACGGTAGTTGCCGGCGCCGTCGGTGAAGACCGTGCGCACCTGCTCGATGAGGGCGGGGCTGCGCGCCTCGACGGTCACGCCGGGCAGAACGCCGCCGACGTCGTCCACGACGGTGCCCGCGATGCCGGCGTCACCTTGGGCGAAGGCCGGGGCGGGAGCGAGCAGCGCTGGCGCGAGACTGGCCAGGCACAGAAGAACGAGGACACACCGCGACTCGGACGGCTGCATTTGTGGATACCTCCTCTGCCGACGTGAAGCGACACGTCCGCTACCAGCCCGCAAATCAGTGCTCCATACAATAGCACCAATCTCGGCGCTGCGGGGCTGCCCGGACATCGAAGACGGTTGCCTCCGACACCGCGGTGCCCTGCGCAGCACGGCTTGTCGCCGGGAGCGGGACGGCGTTCCCGGAGTGCGGGCCGGGTGATGGTCGCGAGCGGCCCGACTTCAGGCGAGTCGCGCCATGCACACGACGTCGTCGGCCCGTCCGTCGAGGAGGCGAGCCTGCCGCTTCACGCCCTCGCGCACGAAGCCAGCCCGCTCGAACAGCCGGATCGCGCGCGTGTTCGACGCGAAGACCTCGAGCTCGACCCGCGTCATGCCCGCCGCCTCGGCCGCCTCCAGGGTGCGCGCGAGCAGCGCCGCCCCCACCCCCTGCGCCCGCCACGCCGGCAACAGGCCGATGCCGAGCACCCCGCCGTGCCGGAACCCCTCGAAGGGGTGTCGCTGCACGTCGCACCAGCCGACCACCCGCCCCGCCGACCGCACCACGAGTTGCACCCCGCCGCCACGCGCGAGGCCGTCGACGAACGCGCGGGTCCCGTCGACGCCGAAGCCGTCCACCGCCGCCAGGTAGCGCCGCTCGCGCGCCACCGCCTCGACCGCGGCCTGGAGCCCCTCGACATCGTCGGGAGTGATCGGCTCTATGCTGAACGCCCCGGTCACGAGACCTCCCCCGTATCGGTCTTCGGTTCGTTCGGGGCGTTCGCCGGTCCGGGCCGACCCGTCGGCGAAGCGCCCGAACCAAGGGGCCGCGCCGGCACGCCGACGTAGACGCGGCCGCCGTCGAGGGTGACGTTCTTCGGCACCAGGCTCATCGCCCCGATCTGCACGCCGGAGCCCACCGTCACCCCGATGCCCACCACCGAGCCCAGCCCGACGGTGACGCGGTCGCCCAAGCGCACCCGGCCCGTCTTCACGAAGCCCCCCTCGACGGTGTGCCCGGAGAGGTGCACGTCGCCGCCGATCACCACGTCGTCGCCGAACTCCAGCAGGTTGTGGTCGCTCACCCCCAGGCTGTTCACGTACACCCGGCGCCCCACCCGGGCCCCGTTCAGGCGCAGGTAGGCGCTCCAGACGGGCGTCCCCCGGAAAAGCGTGCCCGCGAACAGGCGCACGATGTGGGTCGCGACCATGTAGCGCACCCAGTCGAGCACCGGCCAGTCCAGGTCGGCCAACCGCATCGCGGCGTCCGGCCGCGTCCGCCAGCCCGTCACCCGGGTAGCCGTCGCCGACGCGAACATCAGCACGAGCGCGAAGATCACGTACGACGGGATGACCGCGAAGCTCGCCGCCGCCACCCGCACGGCAGGGTCGATGGCGGTCCAGGCGAAGAGCGGCGCCCACAGGGCCAGCACCGGCAGGACGGCGAGGCCGCACACGATCGACTGCACGACGACGAGGGTCGCCACCGCCCAGGCGATGCGCGCCCGCCCGATGTGCCTCGAGCTCATGGTCCTCCAGTGAGCGGCTCGGCGTTCATCTGGTGAACGCCCGCATCGTCTCTCTCGCCCAACGCCGGCCTTCCCTGAAGTCGCGCTCCGTCATCCGGGGTAGGTCGCGAAACACAATCCGGGACACCCGCTTCTTCGTACCCCCTGGAGACCGTTCGTAACCGATGACCCAACGGAAAATGCTGCCGACAACGGCGGTGGCAAGGTCATTCCCGGAGATCATCGCCTTGGGGATGATCGCCTCTTCCTCTTCATGTGTCGAGCCGACAGTCAGGTCGACCAGCCGCGCCACCAACTCGTCGCCGCGCATCTCGACGACGTAGCCCTCCCATTCCTGCAGAACATGCAGGGACACCTTCGGCTCGGGCGAGGATCGCGACGGATGGCTCCTGTTCATCGCTCAGATTCGTCCAGGCACCGGCCCACACGTTCAGGCCTCGGAGGAAGAGCCGGTGGCGGCTGACGGCCGAGCCTCCCCGCCCGTGTTCAGTCGCCAGGCGATCTCCCCGCCGCACTTCCGGCACCGCGCGCCGTGCCGCAGCCGGCGGCTCAGCCGCTGGCGGCGCCACTGCTTCCCGCAGCCGCATTCGCCCAACCAGCGGGCCGGCGTGTGGTTCACGTCGTGGCAGCGTTCGCCGGTGCAGCCGATGGCCCGCGCCGCGGCCCTCCAGACGTCGTCGTGATGGTGCCGGTGGCCGACGATGGCGTGGGCGATCTCGTGCAGCAGGGTGTCCTCGATGTCGGCCCGGGTCGCCCGCAGGCAGTAGCTCACCGACAGGTCGATGCGGTTCTCGTCGTAGCGGCAGACGCCGGCTCGCGAGGTGGACAGGTCGAAGCCGAACCCCCAGCCGGCCTGCAACCCGCTGCCGGCCTTGTGGCGGGCGAGGAGGTCGACGGCCAGCTTCTCGACGTCGGCCAGGGTGCATTCGCGTTCCGGGACGCGCTCGACGACGGTCAGGAGGCGGTAGGGCACCTTCCACAGGGCGTCGTCGCCGGCCGCCACGACGGCGCGGGCGCGCTGCAGCTCGGCGACGGTGCCGTCGATCTCCCGGCCGCGCCACCGGAACCGAACGCGGCTCCCGACCGGGCAGGCGGCGCCGGGAAAGTCGGCGGTGATGGCGCCGGACCACCGCGGCGACGGGGCCGGACGCGGCGGGGCCTCCACACGCGGCGGCGCAACCGGACGCGGCGGGGCCTCCACGCGCGGCGGGGCCTTCACGCGCGGCGGTGGCGGAAAGAGCGGCAACTGGAACCCTGAACGCATCCGAGAACCTGGCACCGGGCTATCTCCCGCCGCCCTCCACCTGGGCCGCCATCTCGCGCATCATCTCGGCCGGGGAGATGCCGGTCCAGCAGTGGCCGCGGCCCGGGCCGTAGACGATGCGGGCGTCGATCGACGGCCGGTCCCGCAGGAAGGCGTCGAGGCGGCGCACCGCGCCCTCGAGGAAGTAGTCGTCCATGTCGCCGACCCAGATGTTCAGCCGGCCCCGCAGCTTCGGCGCCAACGTGTCCCACCCCCGCTCGAGCACCAGGCGCAGGTCGTAGCGCTCCCAATGCTCGGTCACCTCGGTGTCGATCTCGCCGGACGCGGGGTCCCAGAGGGGAACGGGGAGGCCGTCTGCGCCACGCGGGCCGTAGACCGCGTTCCACGCTCCCCATTGGCCGCCCGACCGGGTCCAACTATCGCCGCCCCCGAGCACGTTCTCCATCCGCAGCTCGTGGCGCATGGTGAACCGCGTGCTCCCGTCGAGGTTCCGGGCGCTGGCCCGCTCGCGCCCCTCGCCGTCCACGTAGGCGTTGCCGCCCCGGTAGACGTCGACGAGCTGGAAGGCGCGGAAGTCGACGCTGTCGGGGCACGAAGCCCAGGCGCCGCCGAAGAAGTCGGGATGGAAGACCTGCAGGGCGAGAGCCACCCAGCCGCCCGTCGACCCGCCGTCGAGGACACGGGCGCCCGCCGATCCGCCGGCCCGGAACCGCTCCTCGACGTAGGGGATCAGCTCTTCGGTGACCGCGTCGCCGTAGGGGCCGTTGTTGGCCGAGTTGACCTGGTAGGGGTCTCCCCAGGGCCCCGCCCCGTCGAGGTGCACGAGCACGAAGCGCGGCGAGTCGGGGTCGAGCCACGCCGTCCTGAACGGCGAGCCGGGGCGCATCATCCGCCGCACCGCGGTGTACCGGGCGCCGTAGCCGCCGATGCGGACCCGCAACGGATAGCGCCGACCCGCCTCCTCGTCATGCCCCGGCGGCAGGATCACGCCGGCCCGCAGGTGGATGGGGCGGCCGTGGAACGCGGACAGGCGCTCGGAGCGGATGCTCACGAAGCGCAGGAGCCCGGTGTCGTCGGGCAGCCGCTCGTCGGGAATGCGTTGCGTCAGCCGCAGGTCGATCGCGGCCGGCCGCTCGGGGTCGAGCTCCACCCGCCGCACGTCGCCGTAGAGGTTCCCCGGCGCGTCGACGCGGCGGAAGTCGCGGTTGGTGGCCAGCACCGCCTGCACGCGATACTCGCCGGCCGGAAGGTCACCCAGTTTCTCGATGGGAAACGCGGCCGCGTCGGCCCCCACGTACACGCGGTCTCCCGGGGCGAGCGGCGGGGCATCGACCCCGAGGGTGGGCACGGCGCGGCGACCGGTGTCGCCAATGCGGACCCGGGGCTCGCCGCCCGGCTGGTCGGCGGGCACCATCACCACGACCAGGCGTCCCGCCGGCTGGGCGGGCAGCGACGCATCGAGGGTGACGGCGAAGCGCAGGCCGGTCTGACCCGCCGAGGCGAACCCGACCGCGGCCGCGCTCAGCGCCGCCGTGGTGAGCACACGGCCCAAGGCATGCGAGCGCATCACGGATGCCCGCGAGCTTCCGGATCCCGCCGGGCGGGCCCGCGAGCGGCAGGACGCCCGGCGGCGGTCAGCGCCGCCGTGGTGAGCACGCGGCCCGGGACATGCGAACGCATCACGGATTCCCCAAGCGATCTTCGCCGTCCCGTCGGCGAGCCCGAGAGCACCAGGGCGGCGCCGACGGCCAAGGCGGCACCGACGGCCAGGGCGGTCTCCAGTGCGCCGCGAGCCGGAAGTGAAGAATGGAATCTCAGTGGCTGGCGTTCACGTGACTGTTGAAGGCGCGGCTCAGCTCGTCCAGGCAACCGGTGAGCCTGTCCACCTTGCCGTTGACCACCAGCACGCCAACGGCGGCCACCAGACCGGCGCACGCTCCGATCACGGCGGCGATTCCCGAGACCACATCGAAGATCTCCATGTGTGTCGAGGATAACCTGTTCGAGGAACGGCTTCAACACCGGGGCGGGGCCTTCGTCGGCAAGAGCGAGAGTCCACCCACGGCGCATCGCCGCGGCCTCGCCAGGGAAGCGGAGCCTCGCCCCCTCGAATGCCCCACGTACCGAGACACCTGGACTGCTAGAATAGGTGACTCTGTCCCGACAGCCGGGAGTCCGGGCCGTGGATCGTCGCGGACTCCCGGCGGGGCGGTTGGACGCCAAGCGGAGGCTGCGGCGCTACCCCACGGTCGCGCTCGGCGACGATTGGCGGGCTGGGGGTGCCACTGTGACGAAGAACCGCTCGACGACCGTGTCCCGCTCCGTATTGCGCGTGCTCGCCACGCTGGCCGTGGCCGCCGGCGTCGCGATGGTCGCCTGCAGCCCGCAGGGCGCCGGCGGCCTCACCGAACGGCTGTCGGTCGCCACCGGCGGCACCGGCGGCGTCTACTACCCCTACGGCGGCGGCGTGGCCAAGGTCATCAGCGACCACCTCGAGGGGGTGGAGGCGACGGCCGAGGTCACCGCGGGGACCGTCGACAACCTGAAGTTCATCTCGAACCGCGGCGCCGACCTCGCGTTCGTCCTCGCCGACTCGCTCGACGACGCGGCGCAGGGCCGCGGCGCGTTCGCCGACTTCGGGACGGTGCCGGCGCGGGCCCTCGCGGTGCTCTACGACAACCTGAACCAGCTCGTGACCCTCGAGGGCAAGGGCATCGAGTCGGTCGCCGACCTTCGCGACCGCATCGTGTCCACGGGGGCGCCGGGAAGCGGCACCGAGATCACGGCCCTCCGGGTGCTCGAGGCGGTGGGCCTCGACCCCGACGCCGACATCCGGAAGCAGAGCCTGGGGGCCGCGCAGTCGGTCGACGCCATCAAGGACGACAAGATCGACGCGTTCTTCTGGAGCGGCGGCGTCCCCACCGGCTCCGTCCTCGACCTCGCCTCGACGCCGGGCCGGACCGTCAAGCTCGTACCCAACACCGACACCCTGCCGTTCCTGCACGAGAACTACGGCGACGCGGTGTACCACGGGGTCACCATTCCCAGCACCACCTACCCCGGCATGAGCGGGGACGTCGAGGCCGTCGGGGTGGCCAACGTGCTGGTGGTGCACGAAGAGATGTCCGAGGACCTGGCCTACCGCATCACCAAGGCCCTGTTCGAGCACCAGGACGAGCTGGCCGCGATTCATCCCGAGGCCGAGAAGCTGTCCGTCGAGACCGCGGTGACGGGGTCGACGGTGCCGTTCCACGCGGGCGCCGTCCGGTACTACGAAGAGCGGGCGGCCTGGCCCGGGTCGTAGATCCGGCCCCGGCTCCGCCGGCCCCGCCCCAGCATCCGGTTCGACGAACGCGCCCCCCCGCGTGAACCGGCCGCGACCGGGAACGGGTCCGGCTGCGCCTCGAACGAGAAGGGCCATCGCGGTCGACGCCGAGGTGGTCGCCGAGCATCGCCGGGCGTCCCCTTTTCACCGGCCGGATTAGCGAGTACCCTTGCCCGTCGCCCGCTCCCGCGGGTTGCGGGCGGAACCGCGCGCGGCGGGGGCGGCGCCCACGACGACACGAACCGGGAGATCCCCCCTGGCCGATCCAGCCGCTCCGCCGGCCGCCCTCCGCGACGACCCCGACGCCGAGGTCCCGACCCGGACGCTGAGCGGGCTCCCGGCCCGCCTGGTGACGGTGCTCGCCGCCGGCCTGTCGCTCTACGCGCTGTACTGGGTCGTCGGCATCGTCCAGCCGCAGATCTACCGGGTCAGCTTCCTGCTGATCACCCTGGTCCTCACGTTCGTCCTCTACCCCGCGGTTCCCGCGTGGCGCGGCCGGGTGGCGGCCGTCGACTGGGCCCTGGCCGCGGCGTCCGTCCTCGTGCTGGCGTGGCCCATCGTCGACTTCGACCAGTTCGTCTACCGGGCCGCGACCCCCAGCAGGCCCGACATCCTGTTCGGCACCATCACGACCCTGCTGGTGCTCGAGGCGACCCGGCGCACGGTGGGGTGGATTCTCCCCGTCACCGCCGTCGCGTTCCTGCTCTACGGCTACTACGGCCCGCTGCTCGAGCTCATGGGGCTCGAGATAATGGCCCACCGCGGCTACTCGATCGACCGGCTGGTGGGCACCCTCTACATGACCCTGGAGGGCATCTTCGGGGTGCCCCTGAACGTCGCCTCCAGCTACATCGTGCTGTTCACCATCTTCGGGGCGATGCTGCAGCACTCCGGGGCCGGCCAGTTCTTCATCACCTGGACGATGTCCGCGTTCGGCCGCTCGTCGAGCGGGGCGGGGCCGGGGCGCACCGTCACCATGTCCGGGTTCCTGCTCGGCACCGTCTCGGGCAGCGGCGTCGCGACCACCGTGACGCTGGGGGCGGTGGCGTGGCCGATGCTGCGGCGGGCCGGGTTCTCGGCCGAGATCGGCGGCGGCATCCTGTCCGCGAGCGGCATCGGCGCGATTCTCGCCCCCCCGACGATGGGGGCGGCGGCGTTCCTCATCGCCGAGTTCCTGCAGATCACCTACCTGCAGGTCATCGCGATGGCCATCGTGCCGGCGGTGCTCTACTACCTGTCGATCGTCCTCATGATCGAGGCCGACGCGCGGCGGCTGGGCACCAAGGCGGTCGACGTGGACGTGCCGTCGGTGTGGACCCTCACCCGGCAGTCGGGCTACCAGTTCGTGCCCCTCATCTCCATCGTGGTGTTCCTGGTGTCGGGCATGACCCCGTTCCGGGCGGTGTTCCTGGCCACGATGCTGGCCATCGTCCTCAGCTTCGTCCGGCGCGAGACGGCGCTGCGGCCGGCGCGCCTCGTCACCGCGCTCGAGACCGGGGGCCGGGCGGTGCTCGCGGTCGCGGCGACCACCGCGACGGCGGGCATCATCGTCGGCGTCGTGACCCTGACCGGGCTCGGGCTGAAGATCTCGAGCATCATCGTCGACCTCGCCGGGGGCAACCTGTTCTTCACCGTGCTCTACGCGGCGGTGGCGGTGTGGATGCTGGGCCTCGCGGTCCCCGTGACCGCCTCCTACATCATCGCGGCGGTCATGATCGCGCCGGCCCTGACCCTGGTCGGGGTGCCGGACGTCGCCGCCCACATGTTCATCTTCTACTACGCGGTGCTCTCCGAGGTCAGCCCGCCGACGGCGCTCTCGCCGTTCGCGGCGGCCGCCATCACCGGCGGCAACCCGTTCAAGACGATGATGCTGACCTGGAAGTACACCCTGCCGGCGTTCCTCGTCCCGTTCGCGTTCACCCTCAGCCCCGAGGGGCTCGGCGTCCTGCTGCAGGCCCCGCTGGCCGACATCGCCCGCACCGTCCTCACCGCGGCGGTGGGCATCCTCGCCCTCGCCATGGGCCTCGGGGGCTGGCTGCGGCAGGCGGCGACGACGCCCGAGCGCAGCCTCGCCGTCGCCGGCGGCCTGCTGCTCTTCTACGCCACCACCGTCACCGACCTCGTCGGGGCGGCCTGCTTCGTCGCCGCCATCGGCATGCACGTCGTCCGAACCCGCTGAAGACCCCCGCTTCGACCGGCGCGAGCGCCGCGCCGGCAGCCCGTCGGTCAAGCCGGAGCCCCCGCCCCCGGACTAGTTCGGCCATACGCGTTGACATGTGATGCGCGTCCATCTAGCATCAAACATCATGCGAACGACCATCAACATCGCGACGCCGGTGCTCGAGGAGTTGAAGCGGATTCAGAAGCGGGATGGCGTCACGCTGGGCGAGCTGGTCAGCGGGCTGCTGGCGGAAGGACTCAGGACGCGGCGCGACGCCCCCGTCGCTCACGAGCTCGACTGGACCAGCCAGCCGATGCGGGCGCGCGTCGACCTGGCGGACAAGGACGCCGTCTTCGCCGTCCTCGACGACGACCGGCCGTGAGCTACACCGTCGACGCCAACATCCTGCTGTACGCCTCGGACCGGACATCGCCCTTCCACGCCTCGGCGGCCGAGTTCGTGCGCGGACGTCCGCGAGACCCCGACATCCTGTGCCTGACGTGGCCGGTGGTCATGGCCTACGTGCGCCTCGCAACCCACCCACGCGTGTTCTCCGAACCGTTGTCGCCTCGCGCGGCCATCGACAACATCGCCGCCCTCATGCGGATGCCCCGCTGCCGCGTCGTGGCCGAGCCGGAGGACTTCCTCGCGACCTACCGCCTCGTCGCCGCCGACGTCCCGGCGCGCGGCAACCTCGTGCCCGATGCCCACGTGGCGGCGCTGGCCCGGGCACACGGCGTCGGCACGATCTACACCCACGACCGCGACTTCAGGAAGTTCCCGTTTCTGCGGGTGATCGATCCGGTGGCGTGAGACCGCGCTTCCGGGCCCCCCGGTGCGTCACAGAAGCTGCGACAGGAAGGTCCGGGCGGGAACGACCAGTGGGGGCCTCGGCGCGGCGAAGCAGTCGGCGTCGACGGCCTCGGCGTCGACCACGACCTGGAAGGCGAACGGCGCCGCGAGCTGCTCCTGGAAGTACCGGAGCGACGGCCCCATCGCCTCGTCGCGGTGCTTGACCTCGGCGAGGAACCACGGCTCCCCGTCGCGCACGACCACGAAGTCCACCTCCCGCTTCTCCTTGTCGCGCAGATAGCCGAGATCGAACCGGCCCAGCCCGAGGTCGTTCCAGCCGTCGACGGCCTTGAGCAGGTGGCAGGCGACGAAGGTCTCCGCCTTGTCGCCCACGTCCTCGATGTCCGCCCAGTCGCGCAGGTACCACTTGGGCTCCTTGCGCAGGGACCGCGAGACGTTCCGGAACCAGGGCCTGACGAGAAAACCGAGATGGAAGTCGCACAGGGCGGCGACCCACCGGCGGGCCGTCTCGACCGACACCCGCACGTCCCGGGCGAGCCGGTCGTACACGAGCTGGCGGGCCGACCCGCGGCCGAGGCGCTGGACGAGCACCTCCAGTTGGTCGAGGTGTTGCACCTGGGTCAGGTCGCGGACGTCCTCCCTCACCAGTTGCCTGAGCCGCAACGACCGCCAGCGCCGGCTGAAACGGATGTCGCGCTTGAGGAACGGCTCGGGATAGCCGCCGTGCCGCCAGAGCGCCCCGAAGTCGGCGGCATCGACCGTCCCCGGCGGACGGACGACGTGTTCCGGGTCGGGTAGCTCACGGCTCACGATCTCGGCGACCGAGAACGGGTGCATCCGATACGAGAAGTACCGCCCCATCAGGCTGTCGCCGCCGCGCCGGTAGACGTCCAGGCGACTGCTGCCGGTGACGACGATCCGGAGCCGATCCGCATAGGTGTCGTACACCCCCTTCAGGAACGTCTTCCAGCGCGGAAACTTGTGCAGCTCGTCGAAGAGCGCCACCGGAACCGCCTCGGACAACCGATGCACGCCCAGCCGGCGGGCGAGCTCGGCCGGCCCCGAGAGCATGAGCTCGCGGTCGTCGAGATTGTCCCAGTTGCGGTACTCGTCGGCGTGACGCCGGCAGGTGGTGGTCTTGCCGACCTGCCGCGGACCGCTGACGAACGCCATCTGCCGGTGGTTCGCGAGGTGCTCGGCCAGGACGGCGTCGTAGAGGCGCGGCGCCGTTTCCATCGCCGACCATTATCTATGCCATCGAATATTGGTCAAGACCAATCGGCGACGCCCGAGATTCTGGTCGTGGCCGAGGGCACCTCCACGGGTCGGCGGCGGGGAGCTCGCAGGTATCGGGGGCTGCTCGCCGTCCTGCCTCGCCTGCTCGCCGAGCTCGCGGCAAGGGTCAAGGGAGGCGGTCCCAGCCCAGCTCGACGACGGCGATGCGCAGGGTTGCCGGTCGGCCGTCACGCCCGCACGAGGC
The DNA here is from genome assembly GCA_965261285.1 of Vicinamibacterales bacterium. Taxonomy (GTDB): domain Bacteria; phylum Acidobacteriota; class Vicinamibacteria; order Vicinamibacterales; family UBA8438; genus JAJEEA01. The sequence continues at coordinate 4,396,300 of OZ253457.1, forward strand.
GGCGGTACTTGATGCGGTGGGGCCGGTCGGCGGCCGAGCCGAGGCGGCGGCGGCGGTCGGCCTCGTAGTCCTGGTAGTTGCCCTGGAACCAGACGACCTGACTGTCGCCCTCGAAGGCGAGGATGTGGGTGGCGATGCGGTCGAGGAACCACCGGTCGTGGCTGATGACCACCGCGCAGCCCGCGAACGCGACCAAGGCGTCCTCGAGAGCGCGGAGGGTGTCGACGTCGAGGTCGTTGGTGGGCTCGTCGAGCAGCAGCAGGTTGGCCCCGCCGAGCAGCAGGCGGGCGAGGTGGACGCGGTTGCGCTCGCCCCCCGAGAGGGTGCCGACGGTGCGCTGCTGGTCGCGGCCCTTGAAGTTGAACCACGAGCAGTACGCGCGCGAGGCGACCCGCCGGGAGCCGAGCCGGATCTCGTCGTCGCCGTCCGACACCGTCTCCCAGACGGTCTTGTCGGGGTCGAGCTCGCGGCCCTGGTCCACGTAGCCGAGCTCGACGGTCTCGCCCAGGGTCAGGGTGCCGGCGTCGGGGGCCTCCTCGCCCGTGATCATCCGAAACAGGGTGGTCTTGCCGGCGCCGTTGGCCCCGATCACGCCGACGATGCCGGCCGGGGGCAGGGTGAACGTCAGGTCCTGGATGAGGCACGTGTCGCCGTAGCTCTTGCGGAGGTTCCGCGCCTCGACCACCGCGTCCCCGAGCCGGGGGCCGGGAGGGATGTAGATCTGGGCCGACTCGATGCGCTCGGCCGCGTCCTGGTTCAGCAGGTCCTCGTAGGCGTTCAGCCGCGCCTTGCCCTTGGCCTGGCGGGCGCGGGGCGACATGCGGATCCACTCCAGCTCTCGGGCCAGGGTACGCCGGCGCCGCGTCTCCTGCTTCTGCTCGACCTCGAGCCGCCGCTCCTTCTGCTCGAGCCACGACGAGTAGTTGCCCTCCCAGGGGATGCCGGCCCCGCGGTCGAGCTCGAGAATCCAGCCCGCCGCGTTGTCGAGGAAGTAACGGTCGTGGGTGATCGCGACCACCGTGCCCTTGTACTGCTGCAGGTGCCGCTCTAGCCATCCCACCGTCTCGGCGTCGAGGTGGTTCGTGGGCTCGTCGAGGAGCAGGAGGTCGGGGGCCCGCAGCATCAGCCGGCACAGGGCGACGCGGCGACGCTCGCCCCCCGACAGGTGGGTGACGGCGCTGCGCGGCGGCGGCAGGCGCAACGCGTCCATCGCCTGCTCGACCCGCGAGTCGAGATCCCAGGCCCCGGCCGCCTCTATCTCGTCCTGCAGACGCCCCTGCTCGTCCATCGCGTCCTGCAGCTCGTCGCCGGTCAGGCCCTCGTTGAAGCTCGCGGTCACCGCGTCGTAGCGCTTGAGCAGGCCCTTGTGCTCGGCCACCCCTTCTTCCACGTTCCCCTTGACGGTCTTGTCGGGGTTCAGTTGCGGCTCCTGCGGCAGGTAGCCGACGCTGACGCCCTCGGACACGAACGCGGTCCCGCTGAAGTCGCTCACCTCGCCGGCCATGATCCGCAGCAGGGTGCTCTTGCCCGCCCCGTTCAGCCCCAGCACACCGATCTTGGCGCCGGGCAGGAACGCCAGCGAGATGTCCTTCAGCACCTCCTGCCCGGGGCCGTAGGCCTTGCCGAGCCGGTGCATCGTGTAGACGTATTGGTGGGCCATGCTTCGGTTCCGTCGAGGATGGTCCGCGGCCGGGCGGACGCCGGGAGCCGCCTATTGCGACTCGAGGACGATGGCGACCTCGGTGGTCTCCCCCGCGCGGACGGTCACCGTCCGCGGCGGCGCACCGAGGCGCTCGTGCCAGATCGTCAGCTCGTGGTCGCCGGCCGGCACGTCCTCGAGCACGAAGACGCCGTCGAGGCCGCTGACCGCGCCGCGGTCATTGCTGACCACGATCCAGGCCCGCATCCAGCCGTGCGAGTCGCACTCGACGCGCACCACCCCGGGGCGGCGCAGGGGGCGGTTGACCTCGAGGCCGGGGAACGGCATGGCGATGTTGAAGCCGGTGCGGTTGCGGTCGTCGTAGGTGTGGGTCGAGTGCAGGGTGTCGTCCTGGCTCGTCACCAGCACCTGGCTGCGGGTGGGGGCAATCTGCACGCGCGGGACGAAGAGGCAGCCGGCGTTGTCGATGCGGGGCGACGGCCGCTCGGCCGGCCAGGGCACGCCGGTCAGCCGCACCACGGCGTTCGCCACGTGGCCGGCAGCGTCGGCGACGATGGCCTCGTCGGGCACGCTGTCGCCGCACACGGCCTGGTCGGTGTTCACCTCGAGGGTGGCGGGCGCCGGGGGGACGGCCATGGTCACCACCCCGCGGATCGTCCCCATCTCCTGCGCGCGGCCCGAAGTCTGGACCGCCGCAGCCAACACCAGTGCGACGAAGCAGGCGACACACGCTGCAAGCACAGGTCTCGTCATGGCTCTACTGTACCCCACCGGAAGCCTGCGTCGCAGAATGGGGCCGCCTACCGCGAGAGACGCCGAATCCGGCTGGTTGCGTGGCTCGCGGAGTCGCAAGGCGAGGCTTCGGAGCAGGAGACCCGGCCGGACGGCGGCCACCACTGGGGTTGGTCGCACGCGACGGGCCGGAGCCGCGAGCCAACGCTCTCCCGGTCAACCGCGGCCGTCCCGAGCCCCGCCTGCGCCGTGCCCGCCGGACGCGCCCACCAGCTCGGGCTCGGGCGTGAAGTCCTCGCCGGGGTTGATGAAGCGGTCCTGCTCGAGCCGGTACTGGGTGTCGTGCAGCTCGCGATAGCGGCCCCCGGCCGCGTACAGCTCGGCGTGGGTCCCCCGCTCTACGATCTCGCCCTGCTCGAGGACGAGAATCTGGTCGGCGCTGCGGATGGTCGACAGCCGGTGGGCGATGACGAACGTGGTGCGGCCCTGCCTGAGCGCCCGCAGCCCGTCCTGGATCATCGCCTCGCTCTCGCTGTCGAGGCTGGAGGTCGCCTCGTCGAGGATGAGGATGCGGGGGTCGGCGAGAATCGCGCGGGCGATGGCCACCCGCTGGCGCTGTCCCCCCGAGAGCTTGATGCCGCGCTCGCCGACGATGGTGTCGTAGCCGTCGGGGAAGCCGCGGATGAACTCGTCGCAGTGGGCGATGCGGCTCACCGCCTCGATCTCGGCCCGCGTGGCGTGGCGGCGCACGAAGCTGATGTTCGAGGCGACCGACCCGTCGAAGAGGAAGTTCTCCTGCAGCACGACGCCGAGCTGCCGCCGGTACTCGGCCAGCCGCAGGTCGGCGAGGTCGTGCCCGTCGACGAGCACGCGCCCCGACTGGGGGCGGTTGAACGCGATGATCAGGCTGACCAGGGTGCTCTTGCCGGAGCCGCTCGACCCCACCAGGGCGGTGGTGCTGCCGGCAGGGGCCTCGAGCGAGACGTCCTTCAGCACCGGCACCCCCTCGGTGTAGGAGAACGTGACCCCCTCGAGGGCCACGTCGCCGGCGACGCGCCCCACCGGCTGGCGCTCGGCGTCCTCGTCGATCTCGGTCGGGGTGCCGAGAATCTCGCGAATGCGGTCGAGCCCCGCGAACGCCTCGGTGATCTGGGTGCCGATGGACGCGATCTGCATGACCGGGGCGACCACCACCCCGGTGAACAGCAGGTACCGCAGCAGGTCGCCGACGGTCCACGCGCCGGCGATGATCGCCCGCCCCCCCATGACGATCATCAGCGCCCCGATGACGCCGATGGCGAGGGAGGCGGCCGACGTGGTGGCGGACACCCCGGTCACCGTCTTCGCCACGTTCCGCAAGAGGCGATGCACGCCACCGGCGAACACCCGCTGCTCGCGCTTCTCGACGTTGTAGGCCTTGACGATGCGCACCCCCCCGAGGGTCTCGGCGAGCCGCCCCGTCACCTCGGCGTTGATCTTCCCGCGCTCGCGGAACAGCGGCCGCAGCCGCGAGAACGCCATCGCCATCGCCGCCCCGAGAACCACGAGGATGAACAGGGTGACCGAGGTCAGGCGCCAGTTCAGGTAGAACAGCACCCCGATGCCGACGGTCGCGGTCACGAAGCCGCCCGCGAGCTGGGTCAGGCCGGTCCCCACGAGGTTGCGGATACCCTCGGCGTCGGTCATCACCCGCGAGATGAGGACGCCGGTCTGCGTGGCGTCGAAGTAGCCGACGGGCAGCCGGGTCACGTGCCGCTGCACCCGCTTGCGCATCTCGGTGATGGCGCGCTGCGCCGCCACCCCCAGCACCTGCGACAGGGCGAAGCCGGTGCCGGACTGCACCACGGTGGCCCCGGCCACGAGCAGGGCGAGGGGCAGGAGAAGATTGGCCCGGCCCTGGGCGATGACGTCGTCGACCACGTAGCCGGACATCCACGGCAGCACGAGGCCGGCCGCCCGGCTGACGAGCATCAGCGCCAGCCCGAGCGCCAGCCGGTAGCGGTGGGCGTGCACCAGCACCCGCGCCTCCTGCCAGGCGCCGGGCGAGGCGAGCGGTCTCTTTGCCGTCTTCTGCGGTTTCTCGTCGGCCATGATGAAGAGATCAAGTATAGACTTTCGCCGTGGCTTCTCCCGTGCGCCGCATCCTCCACCTCGACATGGATGCGTTCTACGCGTCGGTGGAGCAGCGCGACGACCCGTCGCTGCGCGGCCGCCCGGTGGCGGTCGGGGGGCGGCCCGACCGGCGCGGGGTGGTCGCCGCCGCCAGCTACGAGGCCCGCAGGTTCGGGGTGCGCTCGGCGATGTCGATGGCGCGGGCGGTGCGGCTCTGCCCCGAGCTGGTCGTGGTGCCGACCGACTTCGCCCGCTACCGGGCGATCTCGGACCGCATCTTCGACATGTACCGCTCGGTCACCCCCCTCGTCGAGCCCCTCTCGCTCGACGAGGCGTACCTCGACGTGACGAGCAACAGTTGGAACGAGCCGCTCGCCACGACGGTGGCGCGGAAGCTGAAGCGGTGGATCCGCGACGAGACGGCGCTGACCGTCTCGGCCGGAGCGGCGCCCAACAAGTTCCTCGCGAAGATCGCCTCCGACTGGGACAAGCCCGACGGCCTGACCGTCATCCCCGTCGAGCGGGTCGACGCCTTCCTGCGGCAGCTCCCCGTCGACGCGCTCTGGGGCGTGGGTCCGGTCACCGCGAAGCGCCTCCGGGCCGCCGGGGTGGTGAAGCTCGTCGACGTGCGCACCGCGGATCCGCAGGTGCTCCGGCGCGCGGTCGGCAGCCGCATCGACTGGCTGCGCCGGCTCGCCGAGGGGAAGGACGACCGGCCGGTCAGCCCCGACCGCGTCGTCAAGTCGTCCGGCTCGGAGCACACCTACCCGGCCGATCTCACCGATCCGGACGAGATCCGCCGCGAGCTCGACGGGCTGGCCCGGCGCGGGGCGGCGTGGCTCGAGCGCAAGGGGCTCGCGGCCCGCACCGTCACCATCAAGGTGCGCTACTCGGACTTCACCACCGTCACCCGCAGCCACAGCGCCGACCCCGCCACCCGCGACGCCGAGCAGATCGTCCTGCGGGCGCGGCGGCTGCTGGACCGGACCGAGGCCCGCACGCGGCCCGTCCGCCTCCTCGGGGTGACCATGCACAACCTGTCGGCGCGAGAGGACGCCACGCCCGGCCCCGGGCATCCGACCCTGCCGCTCTCCGATGCGGCCCCGCCGACCGGGAGCCCGCGGCGTGGAACCGCGCAGACGTCGGGAGCGCCGGATGAGCGCCGAGGACAGCGTTCGACCTGAATCTGCCGACCGCATGTGGACGCAGCCCGTCTTCTGCGGGCCTCGGCGCTTGGCAGCCCGCGTTGCACCGCGCCCGAAGGGCGCCAGCGACGGCCGAGGCGCCCGCCTGACAAGGCGCGACGAGGGGAATACGGGGCAATCCGACCGAAAAGCAACGCAGTCAGGCGGGGTGCATCGCCGCTCGAATGCAGCCGGGACTCTCGCCACGGGCTGCCGCCACGTGGCAGGGTGATCTTCCGTCAGTGCCCCAAAGCGGAGCCGCAGGGGGACGGTCGGCGGGCGGGGCTGGGATTTCCCCCCGAAAAACGGGCCAAAACGGGATCACTCGAAGGCCGAGCCAAGGTAAGATCGGGCCCATGTTGAAGGGAACACGTCCCGGCATCCTCCGGAAGATCCAGCCGATCAGCGTGCACGGCCAGGTGTCGTGGGACGTCTTCTTCAACGACGCCGACGATCCCGACGGCCAGGTGCTGATGGCGCGGGTCGGGCCCGAGGCGGTCGATCAGACCCTGGAGCCGGGCGACCGCATCGTCCTGGAGTACCTCCTCGGCAGCGTGACCCAGGTCACACGAGACACAGGAGGCGCGTAGCCCGCGCTTCCACTCCCGAGGGCCGGAGCTGCTCGGCGCGGCGCCCGGACCCGAGACACCGGAGGCGCGTAGCCCGCGCCTCCACCCACGAGGGCCGGCGCGCTCACCGCGGCGCCCGGGCCCACGAGACACCGGAAGCGCGTAGTCCGTACTTCCACCCCGAGGGCCGGGGCGCTCACCTCGGCGGCCGGGCCCCCGAGGCACCGGGCGCGCGCAGACCGCGTTTGCCCGGCAGTCGGGCCGGAGCCGAGCCCGGCGGCGACGCCGGGCAAGGACGCCGCCGAGGCGCGGCGCGGGGCTCGCGCGGCCCCCGGGATTCGAGACGGCCGGACCCGTTTCCGGCCGTGGGAACGTATCGATGTGCTGACGCTCGAGACCCTCGGGTGGGACGACCGGTTCGAGACCGCTCTCCAGGCGTGCGCAGACGGCGGCCTGCGGCCGGCCCGCGTCGCCGTCGCCCACAACGCCCTCTATCAGCTCCGCACCGCCGACGGCGAGGTGATGGCCGAGGTCGCCGGCCGGCTGCGGCACCGCGCGCCCGGTCCCGACGCCCGTCCGGTGGTCGGCGACTGGGTCGCCATCCGCCCCGGCGCGAACGGCGACACCGCGACCATCGAGGCGGTGCTGCCCCGGCGCCACTGCTTCTCGCGCAAGGCGGCCGGCGAGCCGACCCGCCGGCAGCTCGTCGCCGCCAACCTCGACACCGTGCTGCTGGTCAGCGGCCTCGACGGCGACTTCAACCTGCGGCGCATCGAGCGGTATCTCGTGGCCATCCGGAACAGCGGCGCGGCCCCGGTGCTCGTGCTCAACAAGGCCGACCTCTGCGCCGACCGCGACGAGCGCTGCGCCGCCGCCGCGGCCCTCGCCCCCGAGGCTCCCCTGCACGTCATCGAGGCGCTGGGCCCCAGCGGGGTCGAGCCCCTGCGCGAGCATCTGCCGCTGGGGCGGACCGGCGCCCTCATCGGCTCGTCCGGCGTCGGCAAGTCGACCATCATCAACCGCCTGCTCGGCCGCGAGCGGCAGAAGACCGCGGAGGTGCGGCGCCGCGACGGCCGCGGGCGGCACACCACCACGCAGCGCGAGCTGATTCTCCTGCCCGACGGGGGCCTGCTCATCGACACGCCCGGCATGCGCGAGCTGCAGTTGTGGGAGGATACCGACGCCCTCGACGACGCCTTCGACGACATCCGGACCCTGGGCGCCGAATGCCGCTTCCGCGACTGCGAACACGAGGGCGAGCCGCGGTGCGCGGTGCGGCAGGCTGTCGAGACGGGGCGCCTCAGCGCCGCCCGCCTCGACAGCTTCCGCCGGCTGCGCCGGGAACGGGAGGCGGCGCGGCAACGCCGCGAAGAGCTGGCGCGGATCGAGGAGCACCGGCGGGTCACGACCGCGCACCGCGCGATGCGGGCGCTTCGCTCGAATCGCCTGACCGACGAAGGGTAGGGCCCGCCCCCTGGAACGATGCAGGCATGGAAGGTCGTCGGAGTGCCGAGCCGAGCCGCGGGCGACGATTTGACGGACCGGGAGCCGGGGCCAGGACGGCGAGGGTTCCTGCAGGGTCGATGGGGCGGTGGGCGGCGACGCGCTCCGGGCCAGGAGGAGATGACATGAGAACGGCACTCGCGGCTATCGGCCTGACGCTGGCGGCGGCCGCCGCCCAGGCGCAGGAGGACACCCTCACGATCCGGGCGGGACGGCTCCTCGACGGACTCGGCAACGTGCGCGAGAACGTCGTCGTGCACGTCACCGGATCGCGCATCAGCGCCGTCGAGCCGGCGCCTGCAGATGGAGATCCGGTCGCCTACGACCTGTCCGGGCTCACCCTGATGCCGGGGCTCATCGACACCCACGTGCACCTGACCTCGCACTTCAACCCCGACGGGCGCGCCGACCCCGACCCGGACGAGACGCCGGCCCAGACCATCCTCTACGCGGCCGAGAACGCCTGGGCGACCCTGATGGCCGGCTTCACCACCGTGCAGAGCCTCGGCAGCCCCGCCGACCGCGACCTGCGCGACGCCATCGCCCGCGGGGTCCTGCCCGGCCCCCGGGTGCTCACCTCGCTGAGCGCGGTCAGGGCCGGCACGGGGTCGCCGGACGAGATCCGCGCGTTCGTGCGCCGGCTGAAGGACGACGGCGCGGACGTGGTCAAGGTGTTCGCCTCGGCGAGCATCCGCGAGGGCGGCGGACTCGTGATGACCCCCGGGCAGCTCGAGGCGGTGTGCACCGAGGCGCAGGCGGTGGGGCTGCGCACGGTGGTGCACGCCTACGGCACCGACGGGCTCACCGCGACCATCGAGGCGGGCTGCGGGGGCATCGAGCACGGCAACCGCTACGACGACGCGGTCATCGAGCTCATGGCCGAACGCGGCACGTACCTCGACCCCCACGTCCACCTGCTCTGGGCCAACTACTTCGAGAACCGGGACCGCTTCATCGGCCGCGGCAACTACACCGAGGAGGGCTTCGCGCTGATGGAGGAGGCCCGGACCACCGGCTACGAGACGTTCCGCCGCACCCTCGACCACGGGGGCGTGAAGGTGGTCTACGGCACCGACGCGGTGGCCGGCGCCCACGGCCGCAACGCCGAGGAGCTCGTCTACCGCGTCCGCGACGGCGGCCAGGACCCGATGGGCGCCATCGTCTCGGCGACGTCCCTCGCGGCCGAGTCGCTGGGCCTCGCGGACACCATCGGCCGGATAGCGCAGGGATACGAGGCCGACCTCGTGGCCGTCGCCGGCAACCCCCTCGACGACGTCGCCGCCGTGCGCGACGTGCGGTTCGTCATGAAGGGCGGCGTCGTCTACCGGAACTCGGCGCCCTGAAGACCGGCTCGCCGGGACCGGCCGCGTCCGTCGTATACTGCGGTCTCGGCGTTCGCCGACCCGTTCGTGCGGGACGCTTTCGGTGACCCCTGGTGTAGCCGTGAACACGATTCCTGTCGTTCCGGGCCGCGTCAGCCCCGTCTCGCCCACCCTGGCCGGCGATCAGTTCTCCGTCCAGTTTCCGGCCCGGCTCGGCGAGATCGGCCCCCTCATCTCGATGATCGAGACGGTCGGGCGCTGGCACGACGCGCCGGGCGCGGTCGTGTACGGCCTCAGCGTCGTCGTCGACGAGCTCGTCGCCAACGTGGTCCGCCATGCCCGGCCGGCCCCCGGCGCGGTGCTCCGCGTCTCGGTCGCCTTCTCGGGGGAGCGCGTCGGGCTCGTGTTCGACTGGCCGGGCGAGTCGTTCGATCCGGTCTCCTTCGTGACGCCCGATCTCGACCGGGGAGCCGACCCCGACGACCTGCCGGTCGGCGGGTTGGGGCTGTGCCTGGTTCAGGCCTTCGCGCAGGAGATGCGCTACCGGCGGGACGGCGACCGCAACGTCGTGGCGCTCGAGCGGCGGTACGACCGGGACCGCTCCGTCATGGCCGTGCCGCCCCGGGAGGCGGCCGACCGTGTCTCTCCTCCCGGAGATGGTGTGCAATGACCGACGTTCTCCAGTTGTCGACTCGACAGGTCAAGGCTCCCGCGGCCGAGTTCCAGGTCGTCGAGCTCGCGGGTCGGTTGGACTCGGCGAACGCGCATCAGGTCGAGAAGTCGATCCTGCGTCTGACCGAGTCCGGCTCCAACGTGGTCGTGAACTGCGCCGACCTCGTCTTCGTGGCCTCGTCGGGAATGCGCGCCTTCATCCTGGGCGCCCGCTCGGCCAAGTCGCGGGGCCGGGTGTTCAGGGTGGCCGGCCTCATCCCGCATGTCTCCGAGGTCTTCCGGGTCACCGGACTCTACAGAATCCTCGACATTCGGCCCACCCTGGACGAAGCCCTCGATCGCCCGGGCGCCGTCGCCGTCGGTTCGTAGTCGTTTCCGGGAGCGTGCGGGCGCCGTCTTGACTCGCCCTGCCCTGGGAGGTACGCTCCGGCTCTCGCTCGGAATCCGGTCTTTGCACGCCGCGCGCCGGGTGCTCAGGCACGCCGGGGCGGCGTAAGGGGGTAAGGAAGGTCATGGCTCGCACCATCTTCAACGTCGCCTGCCTCGTCGTGCTGCTCGGCACCATCACGCTCACGCAACAGCCCGCCGATCCCGCGTCGGCGATGGCCGAGGCCGCGGCGCGGTTCCTCGACACCCTGAACGACGATCAGGAGGCCGCGGTGCGGTTCCCGTTCGACGGCGAGGATCGCTTCGACTGGCACTTCATCCCGCGCGAGCGCAAGGGCGTCTCGCTGAAGATGATGACCGGCTCGCAGCGGGCCGCCGCCCTCGACCTCGTGCGGACGGGCCTGAGCGAGGACGGGTTCACCAAGGCCGAGATCATCCGCCAGCTCGAGCAGATCCTGTACGAGCAGGAGGGCCGCGACATCCGCGACCCCGACCTCTACTTCTTCATGATCTTCGGCGAGCCGGGCGACGGCAACACGTGGGGCTGGCGCTACGAGGGGCACCACATCTCGCAGAACTGGACCATCGTCGACGGCAGCGCCATCGCCGCCACGCCGCAGTTCTTCGGCTCGAACCCGGCCGAGGTGCGGGGCGGGCCGCGGCAGGGCCTGCGGGTCCTCGGCAGCGAGGAAGACCAGGCCCGCGACCTGCTCGCGTCGCTGAACGACGAGCAGCGCAAGGCGGCCAAGCTGTCGGACGAGGCGCCCAGCGACATCCTGACCCGCGCCCAGCAGCGGGTCACCCTGCTCGAGGACTTCGGGGTGGCGCACGAGGACCTCGACGCCGACCAGCAGGCGGCCCTGTGGTCGATCATCGTTGAGTACGCCAGCGCCCAGCCCGGCCCCGTCGCCCACGAGCGGCTAGCGGAGGTGCAGGACGCCGGCCTCGACGGCATCCGGTTCGTGTGGATGGGCGGCGAGGCCCAGGGCGAGCCCCACTACTACCGCATCCAGGGACCGACGTTCCTGATCGAGTACGACAACACGCAGGGCAACGCCAACCACGTGCACAGCGTGTGGCGCGACTTCGCCGGCGACTTCGGCCGCGACCTGCTGGCCGAGCACTACCGGCAGTACGACCACGGCACGCGCAACGCGGACTGACGAGTTGCGGCGGGCGTCGCGGCACGACGCTCGCACGCCTGCCGGGCCGGCCGGTGAGAACCGGCCGGCCCGGATTGGTCGGTCGAACGCCCAGACGCGACGTCCGGCGACGACCGCCCTCCGGCGAGCCTTCCAGCCCGGCTCCAGCGAGCCTCCCAGCCCCGGCCGATTCGCCGGCGACATCCTGTCGGCCTGCGTGGCGTCGGGTTGACTGCCTGTGTGAAAATCGGCACGCTTGTGTAAACACCGACGCAGGGCGCAGCCCCGACGCCTGTCGCGACCCACAGTGCTTCGGCTGGCCCACCGAACGCAGGGGGCAAGGGTGGACGATGCGGTCGTGCTGGTCGGGTTGTTCATCTCGCTGGGGGGTGCGGTAGGAGCCGTGATCAGCGCGGTCGTCGGGCTGCGCAACAGCAAGAAGATCGACACCAACACCGAGAAGATCGACGCCCTCGACAGCAAGGTCGATGTGCTGACCGGACGCGTCGACGAGCAGAGCAAGACGCAGCATTCCGTGCTCTCGGCCTTGCTGAAGGCGCAGCACTAGCAGCGTCTGCGCCGTAGGAAGGCGCGAACGCCTGTACGGTTGGTTGGGGCGCCGAGCGGAGTCGTCAGGCGACGATTGGCGGGCTGGCTCGCGGCGGCGCGTACCAGACCGAGACACTACCCGGCAGCGCCCTCAGGTGGACTTCAGGACGAGCAGCGTGCGGTCGTCGGGGCTGCCGAACGAGAACCGGTGCACGTCGTCCATGACGCGCCGGCAGATCGCCTCGGCGCTCTCCCCTCTCGCCCCGTGCATCGTCGCGGCCAGCCGGTCGTGGCCGTACTCCTCGTCGTGGGCGTTGGCCGACTCGACGATGCCGTCGGTGTAGAGGGCCAGCAGGTCCCCGGGGCGGAGCCGGGCGCCGCCCTCGAAGTAGCGCGGCGACTCGAACATGCCGATGGGCACCCCGCCGCTCCACAGCTTGTCGACCGACCCGTCGGGGCGCAGCAGGAGCGGCGGCTGGTGGCCGGCGTTGACATAGATGATCTGGCGGGTCGGCACGTCGAGGACGGCGTAGAAGAGGGTGACGTAGCGGCCGGCGTCGACCGAGTCGTGGAAGAACCGGTTGGCGTGACGCATGACCGCGCGGATGGCCAGCTCGCGCCCCACCAGCGCGTAGATCGAGGCGCGGATGGCCGCGACCTGGAGGGCGGCGGCGATGCCCTTGCCGGCCACGTCGGCGATGATGATCAGCCAGCGGTCCTCGGGCAGCGGGATGAACTCGTAGTAGTCGCCGCCCACCTCGAACGACGCCTCGTTGACGCCGGCGATGTCGAACCCGTCGAGGGCGGGGATGTCGCGCGGGACGAGATCCTCCATCACCTGCCGGGCCACGAGCATCTCGGCGTCGATGCGCCGCTTGGCCCGCACCTCCTCCCGCATGCGCGACTGCTCTATGGTGCCGGCGATGACGGTGCCCAGCAGCATCAGCAGCTCGATGGCGCGGGCCTCGTAGGCCCCCGCCCGCCGGGAGTGGAGCTCGATGGCCCCCATCACGTCGTGCAACCCCACCAGGGGGACGACGAGGCCGGAACGGCGACACGGCCCCCCCTCGGCGGGATCGATGGTCTCGTCCAGCACCACCGGCTCGCGGGTGTCGATGGCCCGGGCCACGGGCCGCCCCTCTTCCAGGGCGCCGTCGTGGCAGGGCACGGCCCCCGACTCGTCGCGCCACCAGTAGTGGCGCACGTGCCGGCCCGAGCTGCCCAGCACGTACACGGCGGCCGAGTCGTAGTCGACGAGCCGGGCGACGCAGTCGAGGATGCCGTTCAGAATCCGGTCGGCGTCGCGCGGCTCGGCGGTGAGCCGGTAGGCGTCGGCGAGCACGCGGACCGCGCGAAGCGCCTCGTCGGTGCAGGGGGTCTCGAGAACCGGCTGAGGATGGGTCATCGGCGGCTCGATGGAAGTCGAGGTTCGGCTACCAGTTTACCCGGTGGACGGATCGCGGCCGGGGAGCATAGAATGAACGGGAGGGTGCTCCCTGCCCCGGCGGCGCCGGCCATTCCTGCGCCGGACGCGCCTCGCGGTCATCGCATGGTGAGTGTAGCTCAGTGGTAGAGCGCCGGACTGTGGCTCCGGATGTCGCGGGTTCAACCCCCGTCACTCACCCCAACCCCGACCGCGTCAGGCGGATTCTCGACGAGCACGGGTCCCTCGTCTTCCCCGGCGTCTACGACACGCTGTCCGCGAAGATCGCCGAGCGGGCCGGCTTTCCCCTCGCGTTCATCTCCGGCTACGCCGTCTCCGCCACGTTCATCGGCCAACCCGACCTCGGCCTCCTCACCCAGACCGAGATCGTCGAGCGGGCCCGCCACATCTGCGGCGCGGTCGACATCCCCGTCCTCGTCGACGCCGACACCGGCTACGGCAACGCCCTGAACGTGGTCCGCACCGTGCGCGCGCTCGTCGACGCCGGGGCGGCGGGCTGCTTCCTCGAGGACCAGGTGTGGCCGAAGCGGTGCGGGCACATGGAGGGCAAGCGGGTCGTCGCGCGCGAGGCCTGGCTCGAGAAGATCCGGGCCGCGGTCGACACGCGAGGCAGCCGCGACTTCTTCATCGTCGCGCGCACCGACGCGCTGGCCGCGGTCGGGCTGGAAGAGGCGCTGGCGCGGGCCGAGGCGGCGCGCGAGGCCGGCGCCGACGCCACCTTCGTCGAGGCCCCCCGGTCGCTCGACGAGCTGCGCGAGATCGGCCGGCGGGCGCCCCGGCCCACCGTCGCCAACATGGTCGAGCAGGGTCGCACGCCGGTGCTCGGCCGGTCGGAGCTCGCCGCGCTGGGGTTCGACCTGATCCTGTACCCGGTCGCGGGGCTCTACGCGTCGGCGCAGGCCCTGACCGGCGTCTACCGGCGCCTGCACGACACCGGCGCCACCCGCGGCGCCGCCGACCGGCTGATGGCCTTCGAGGAGTTCAACGAGCTGATCGGCGTCGACGAAACCCGCGCGCTCGCCGCGCGGTTCGAGGAGCCGCCCGGGTAGACGGCCGCTCGGCCGCGGAATCCGCCATGCTCCGCCTCGCGCGAGCCCGTCCCCTCCTGCTCGCGGCGATCGCGGGCCTGGGCGCGGGGGCACCGGGCCCGGCGGCGGCCCAGGTGCCGCCGGACGAGGCATGGCGGACCCTCGAGACCGAACACTTCCGCATCACGTTCCCCGAGCACCTCGGAGACCTGGCGGCAAGGACCGGAGTCGTGGCCGAGCGGGCGCACGAGACCCTGTCGGCGGGGTTCCGCGCGGGTCCGGGCGGCACCATCGACGTCGTCCTGACCGACCACGTCGACGTCTCGAACGGCTACGCCCGCTACTCGCCCTCGAACCGCGTCGTGCTCTACGCGCGCCCCCCGCCCGACCACCTCGCGCTGGGCTACTTCGACGACTGGCTGGAGCAGCTCGTCGTCCACGAGCTCGCGCACGTCTTCCACCTCGACTACACCGGGTGGTTCGGCAGGTTCTTCCGCGTCCTCTTCGGCCGCATGCCGTGGCCCGGGTCCGTCCTCGCCTTCCCCGGCTCGAACGTCCCCGGGTGGGTGATCGAGGGGCTCGCCACCTGGTACGAGTCGGCCCTGACCCCCGGCGGCCGCGTGCACGGCACCTACCACGAGATGGTGCTGCGGACGGCGGCGATCGAGGGGCGCTTCGAGTCGCTCGGCACGGCCGGGGGCTACTCGCCCCAGTGGCCCGGTGGCGGCCGCCGCTACGTGTACGGGTCGCTGTTCTTCGAGCACCTGCTCGACAGGCACGGGCCCGACACGATGGCCCGGCTCGTCGAGGAGGTCGCGCGCAACGGGCGGCTGCCCGGGCGCGTCCTCGACGACGTCTCGCTGACGAGCGAGTGGAACGCGTGGCGCGACGAGATGCGCGCCCGGGCCGAACGCCTCGACGACGAGCTCGCCGCGTTCGGCCCCGTCACCGAGCCGGAGGCGCTGACGAGCGGCGCACGCCAGGCGCTGCATGCCGCGGTCTCGCCCGACGGCGGCCGGCTCGTCTACGTCCGATCGGACGGACGGTCCGACCCGAGGCTCGTGGCCGTGCCGCCGGCCGGGGGGGACGCGTCCACGTTGGCGCGGACGAACCACCTCACGCGGTTCGACTTCCTGCCGGACGGCGGCATCGTGTTCTCGCAGCGCGAGTTCACGGACCGCTACCGTCACTACAGCGACATCCACGTCCTGACCCCCGAGGGGTCGGTGCGACGCGTCACCGAAGGTGCCCGGGTCGCCGCGCCGTCGGCCGGACCCGACGGCGGCCGGGCCGTCGCGGTGATGGACGGCGGGGGCACCAACGGGCTGGTGCGGGTCGACCTCGTGAACGGCGCCCTCGAGGAGATCGTCGCCCCGGCCGCGGACGTGTACTGGGCCTGGCCCGCGGTGTCGCCCGACGGCCGGTGGATCGCGGCGAGCCGCTGGGCCGAGGGCCGGCACGACGTCGTCGTCCTCGACGCGGACGGGCGGCTCGTCCACGCGGTGACCCGCGACCGCGCCCTCGACATGGCCCCGGCGTGGAGCGCGGACGGCCGGCACCTCGTCTGGTCGTCCGACCGCACCGGCATCTCCAACGTCCTCGCGGTCGAGGTCGACCCCCGCACCGGCGCCGCCGGGCCGCCGCGCCTCCTGACCAACGTGCGGACCGGGGCGGCGTTTCCGAGCGTCGACCCCGCCGGCGAGTGGCTCTACTTCTCGGGCTACCACGTCGACGGCTGGGAGATCGAACGCGTCCCGTTCGCGCCCCACCGCGCCCCGCTGGCGCCCGAGCCGGCCGCGCGCTTCGACGACGACGCCGTCGCCCACCCGATCCTGGTGGACGCCCTCGCCCACGACGCGCCCGCGAACACGGCGGCCGCGAACACGGCCCATGCCGGCGACGAACGCGGGCCGGGCCGCGCCGATGACGCCGTGGGGGGCTACTCGCCGTTGTCGACCCTGTGGCCCACCTACTGGATTCCCGACGTGCGGCCGCCGGTGGCGGTCGCGAAGACGACGGTCGGGGACGTCGAGGCGCCGCGCACCGAGCTGCTCGGCTACGCGTTCGGCGGCCGCACCGCGATGTTCGACGTGGTGGGCAGGCACGCCTACGCCGGCGGGGCCCGCTTCTTCACGTCGGGCCGCCGCGCGGGAGACGTGTCGTACGAGTATCGGGGGCTGGGAAACCCCACGCTCGGTTTCGCGGCATCGCAGGGCTGGGGGCACGACGGCGTCAGGGTGAGCGGCGCGGCCGGGACGGAGGGCGAGCCGGAGACGTTCTTCGTCCTCGAGCGACGGCGGCGCGTGTCCGCGTCGGTGGGAATCCGGCGCCCCGGCTACCGGACGTCCGTCGGGTTGACGTTCTCGGCCGGGCTGGTTCGGAGCGACCGCGAGGTGCTCGACGCCGACCTGCAGGCCAGCGGCAGCTACCGGCTGGCGCGGCCGGGCGCGACCTCGAGCGAGCTCGCCGTCGCGCTGAACGTCTCCACCGCGCGGTCGCACGCGTTCCAGCTTGGAAACGCGCGCGGCGCCGCCATCGAGCTGACGGCCCGGACGCGCCGCGACCTCGACGTGCCGGCGGGGCTCGCGAGCGCGACCGACGGCGACCGCTCGGCCGACGACCTCGTCGGCCGGTTCCGGGGCTACCTGCCGCTGCCGGGGCCCGGGTTCGCGGCCCCGGTGCTCGCGGTCCGCGCCAGCGGGGGCGCGGCGCGCGGGCCGGCGACCCGCACGGGGTACTTCTCGGCGGGCGGCCACTTCGGCCGGTTCGCGGTCCGGGGTCACGACGTCGCGGCCCGGGCCGGGCGCCGGGCGTGGTCCGCCTCGGTCGAGGTCCGCGCGCCGCTGGCGCTGGTCAACCGCGGCGCCGGCACCTGGGGCCTGCACCTCGACCGCCTGTTCGCCTCGGCCTTCGTCGACGCCGGCGACGCGTGGGGCGCCGGCGCGGCCCTCGCCCCGGCGGCGCCGGCGGGACGGCGCCCCCTGACGTCGTTCGGCGTCGAGCTGACGACGGACGTGCTCGCCTTCGTTCCCCAGGCCCCGTTGCGGCTTCGCTTCGGGCTGGCCGCGGTCCCCGACCCCGACGCCCCGCCCGGCGCCGCCGCCGAAGCCCCCCGGTGGCGCCGCGTCTTCTACGTGGGGGCCGGCGTGCCCTTCTGACGGCGACGCCGTGGACGACGAGGAGCCCGGACGACGCACGCGGAACGGCGCTATAATTCCGTCACATTCAAGACCAGCGGGCGTCTCCGACGCCAGGGAGGTGCGGGTTGACTGTCCCCGTCTCGATCACCGTCAACGGACAGCGGTACGACCGCGAGGTCGAGCCGAGGCTGCTCCTCGTGCACTTCCTGCGCGAGGTCGTCGGGTCGACGGGCACCAAGGTGGGCTGCGACACGAGCCAGTGCGGGTCGTGCACGGTGCTGATGGACGGCGTCTCCTTGAAGTCGTGCACCGCGCTGGCCGTCCAGGCCGACGGGGCCGAGGTGACCACCATCGAGGGGCTCGCCGACGGCGACGCCCTGCACCCGCTGCAGGACGCGTTCTGGGAGAAGCACGGGCTGCAGTGCGGCTTCTGCACGCCGGGCATGATCATGGCGTCGCACGAGCTGCTGCGGGTCAACGCGAACCCGAGCGACGCGCAGATCCGCCACGGCCTCGAGGGCAACATGTGCCGGTGCACCGGCTATCAGAACATCGTGCGGGCGGTCCGCCAGGCCGCCGGAACCACGGCAGGTCAGCCATGAGCACACGCATCTTCGGTTCAGGCATCCGCCGGCGGGAAGACCCGCGCCTCATCACCGGCAGCGCCACCTACACCGACGACCTGACGCTGCCCCGCATGGTGCACGCGGCCATGCTGCGGAGCCCCCACGCCCACGCGCGCGTCACGTCGATCGACACGAGCAAGGCGGCGGCCGCCCCCGGCGTGATCGCGGTGTACACCCATGCCGACACCGAGGGCGGGCTGCAGCCGGCCCCGTGCGCCTGGCTCCTGCCCGACTCGGACCTGAAGATCGCCAGCTACCACTGCCTCGCCAAGGACGTGGTGCGCTTCGTCGGCGACATCGTCGCGGTGGTGGTGGCCGAGAGCCGCTACCAGGCCGAGGACGCCCTCGAGCTCATCGACGTCGGCTACGAGCCGCTGCCCTCGGTGACCGACCCCGAGGCGGCGGCGGCCGAGGGCGCCCCGAAGCTGCACGACGAGATCGACGGCAACCAGGCGTTCCACTGGAAGGTGGCGGGCGGCGACGTCGACGCCGCCTTCGCCGGGGCCGACGTCGTGGTGAAGGACCGCATCATCCAGCAGCGGCTCATCCCCAACGCGATGGAGCCGCGGGCGGCCCTGGCCAGCTTCGTCGGGGCGACGGGCGAGCTGACGGTGTGGAACACCACCCAGAACCCCCACATCGTGCGGTTCCTCACCTCGCTGGTGCTGGGCATCTCCGAGGACAAGATCCGGATCATCGCGCCCGAGGTGGGGGGCGGCTTCGGCAGCAAGATCGCGGCCTACCCCGCCGACTTCCTCACCATGTTCTGCAGCCGGAAGCTCAACCGCCCCGTCAAGTGGGCGGAGACCCGCAGCGAGAACTACCAGTCGACGACGCACGGCCGCGACCACGTCCAGCACGTGGAGCTGGCCGCGAAGAACAACGGCACCCTGCTCGGCCTGCGCTGCACCGTGCACGCGGGCATGGGCGCGTACCTGTCGACGGCGGCGCCGGGCATCCCCACCATCCTGCACGGGCTGATGCTGTCGGGCGTGTACACCCTGCCGGCGGTGCACGAGGACGTCTACGGCGTCTACACCAACGGCGTGCCGGTCGAGGCGTACCGGGGGGCGGGGCGGCCCGAGGCCACGTTCATGCTCGAGCGCATGATGGACGTGCTCGCCGCGAAGCTCGACATGGACCCCGCCGACGTCCGCAGGAAGAACATGATCCCGAAGTTCGACGACGGCCACGAGGTCGTCACCACCCTGAACTACGACAGCGGCGACTATCCCGGCGCCCTCGACAAGGTGCTGTCGCACGCCGACTACGCGGGGCTCCGTGCGAAGCAGAAGGCGGGCCCCGCCAACGGCACCTACACCGGCCTCGGCCTCGCCACCTACGTCGAGATCTGCGGCCTCGGCCCGTCGCAGGTCGCGGGGGCCATCGGGTTCCAGGGAGGCCTGTGGGAGAGCGCCATCGTCCGCTTCCACCCGAGCGGCAAGGTGCACGTGTTCATCGGGGCCTCGCCGCACGGCCAGGGCGAGGAGACCACCTTCGCGCAGATCGTGGGCAGCGAGCTGGGGGTCGATCCCCAGGACGTCAAGGTCTTCCACGGCGACACCGACAACACCCCGATGGGCTGGGGCACCTACGGCAGCCGCACCACCGCCGTCGGCGGGGCGGCGCTGGCCCTGACCGCGCGCAAGATCCGCGACAAGGCCAAGGTCATCGCCGCGCACCTCCTCGAGGCCGCGGTCGAGGACATGGAGTACGAGGACGGCAAGTTCTTCGTCAAGGGGGCGCCCGACCAGAGCAAGACCATCGGCGACATCGCCCTCATGGCCAACGTGGCGTGGAACATGCCCGAGGGGGTCGAGGCGGGGCTCGAGGCCTCGACGTTCTACGACCCGCCCAACTTCACGTTCCCCTTCGGCGCCCACCTCGCGGTGGTCGAGGTCGACGCCGAGACCGGCGCCGTCGCCCTGAAGCGCTACGTCGCGCTCGACGACTGCGGCCCGCAGATCAACCCCGTGATCGTCGAGGGCCAGGTGCACGGCGGGGTCGTGCAGGGGGTGGGCCAGGCGCTGTGGGAGGAGGCCGTCTACGACGAGGGCGGCCAGCTCGTGACCGGCAGCATGCTCGACTACGCGCTGCCGCGCGCCGACCTGCTGCCCGACATCGAGGTGCTGTCCACGGTGACCCCGTCGCCGCACCATCCCCTCGGGGTGAAGGGCATCGGCGAGGCGGGCACCATCGCGTCGACCGCCGCCGTCTACAACGCGGTCATGGACGCGCTGCGGCCGCTCGGGGTCACGTCGGTGCGGATGCCGCTGACGCCGGAGCGGGTGTGGCAGGCCATTCAGGACGCCAGGCAGGCGAAAGGATAGGGCGATGTACGCACCAGACTTCGCATACTACCGGGCCGACTCGGTGGCCGAGATCGGCCGGCTGCTGCGCGCGCACCCCGGGGCCAAGCTCCTGGCCGGCGGGCACAGCCTGATCCCCCTGCTGAAGCTGCGGCTCGCCGCGCCCTCGGCCCTCATCGACATCGGCCGCGTCGCCGAGCTGAAGGGGATAGGCGTCGCCGACGGCCGGGTGCGCATCGGCGCCCTCACCACCCACGCCGAGATCGCGGCGTCGGCCGACGTGGCGCGGCACGCCCCGGCCCTCGCCGCCGCGGCCGGGGTCATCGGCGACCCCGCCGTCCGCAACCGCGGGACCGTCGGCGGCAACGTGGCCCACGCCGACCCCGCGTCCGACCTGCCGACGGTGCTCGTGGCCCTCGGGGCGTCGTTCGCGGTGGCCACCGACGACGGCGAGCGCACCATCGCGGCCGGCGACTTCTTCCAGGGCATGATGGCCACCGCCCTCGGCGAGCACGACATCGTCACCGCCATCGACGTGCCGGCGCGGCCGGACGGGCAGGGACAGGCCTACGAGAAGTTCTCGCACCCCGCCTCGCGCTACGCGGTGATCGGGGTGGCGGCCGCCGTCGAGCGGCAGGGAGACGCCGTCGGCAACGTGGCGGTGGCCCTGGGCGGCCTCGTCCCGGCCGCGGTGAGAGCGAGCTCGGTCGAGCAGGCCCTGTCGGGCCAGCCGCCGACGGCCGAGGCCGTCGCCGCCGCCGCGGCCGCGGTCTCGAACGACCTCGGCGACGATCTCATCGGCGACATCTACGCCTCGGCCGAGTACCGGCGGGCAATGGCCCCGGTCTGCGTGAAGCGCGCCCTCACGGCGGCGCTCCGCCCGGCTCCGGCGTCGGCCCCTCCCTCGTCCGGGGGCTCCGGCCAGGGCGGCGGCTCGTGGTGGCCGCCGTGGGGGTCGTAGCCCCGTAGCCTCAGGCCGTGGAGCGAACGTCCGAGGGGTGGTTGGGGCGGCGAGCGGAGCGGTCAGGCGACGCTTGCCGGGCGAGGGGTTCCCCATCAGAGTCCGGTCCCTGAGGGCCGGTCCCTGACGAGGTCGGGGCGGTCGTAGCCGTCAGGCGGTGCTTCCGGGCGGGGCGCTCGCGGCACGAGACGCCGCCCGGGCCGCCGGCTGTCCGTTGGCAGGCGGCCACATGAGGATACCGTCACCCGGACAGCTCGCGGCGCGGGCGAAGAGCGCTGCCGCCCCGCGCCGATCCCGGTTCCCGCCCTTGGGCTCCCCTGATTCGAGACAGCACCCGCCCATAGTCCGCCATGATGACCGACACCGCCCCGGCACCCGCCGTGCCCGCGTCCATCGACGAGCTGCAGGCCCTGCTGTCGCGCGAGGCCTACGTCGCGGACCGCGGCCTCGCGACATCGATCTACCTCGCCCTGCGCCTCGGCCGCCCCCTGCTCCTCGAGGGCGAGGCGGGGGTCGGCAAGACCGAGGTCGCGAAGGTCCTCGCCAAGGGGCTCGGGGCCGAGCTCATCCGGCTGCAGTGCTACGAGGGGCTCGACGTCACCCACGCCGTCTACGAGTGGAACTACGCGCGCCAGCTCCTCGAGATCCGGCTGCGCGAGGCGGAGGGGCCGGTCGACCGCGCGGCGGTGGCCCGCGACCTCTTCGGCCCCGACTTCCTCATCAAGCGCCCCTTGATGCGCGCCCTCGAGTCGACCGGCGCGCAGGCCCCGGTGCTGCTCATCGACGAGCTCGACCGCGCCGACGAGGAGTTCGAGGGGTACCTGCTCGAGTTGCTCTCCGACTTCCAGGTGACCATCCCCGAGCTCGGCACGGTGCGCGCGTCCACGCCGCCGATCGTGGTCATCACCTCGAACCGGACCCGCGAGCTGCACAACGCGCTGAAGCGCCGCTGCCTCTACTGGTGGATCGACTACCCCGACTTCGAGAAGGAGTACCGCATCGTCACCGGGAAGGTGCCCGAGGCCCCGGCCCGCCTCGCCGAGCAGGTGACCCGCTTCGTGCAGGAGTTGCGCACGGCCGAGCTCTACAAGGTGTCGGGCGTCTCCGAGACGCTGGACTGGATAGCGGCCCTCGTCGCCCTCGACCGCCGCGAGCTCGACGGCGCGACCATCGACGAGACCCTGGGCCTCGTGCTGAAGACCCAGGAAGACCTGGAGGCGATACGCGGCGAACGCGCCCAGGCGCTGTTCGAGCGCAGCCTCCTGCCGGCCGGCGCGGCCGGGGGCGCATGAACGGCGACGGCGGGAGCCGCATTGCCGGCAACCGCCAAGGGGCCAACGGCGACCCGCGGGACGGCACGACCGCCAACGGCCGGGACCGCCGCGCGAGCGCCGGCGGCGCGCTTCCCGCCGTCCCCGTGACCGAAGGACCACAGCCCGGCATTCCCGCGACTGATGGATCGCAGCCCGGCGTTCCCGCGAGCGAAGGGGCACAGCCAAGCGCTCCCGAAGCCGGCCGGCCGCCCGAGTTGAGCCCCGACGACCCCCGCGCCGCGGGCCACCTGTTCGGCAATCTCCTCCGATTCGGCCGCCTGCTCCATGCGCTCGGCCTCGACGTGCAGGCCGGGGGCATGCTCGACGTGGCGGAGGCGCTCGGCCACGTCGACATCGGCCGGCGGGCCGACTTCTACCACACGCTGCGGACCCTGCTCGTCCGGCGCGCGCAGGACCTGCCCGTCTTCGACGAGGCGTTCCGCCTGTTCTGGCGCCCACCGCGGGGCGAGCGCACCGCCCGCGACCTACGCGCGATGGGCGAGCGCCGCCGCTTCGCGCCGCCCGAGGTCGACGTCCCCCCCGACGCCCCGGCGCCCGGTGCGGCCGAGGAACGCGAGGACCCGCTGCTGCGGCTCGAGCAGGTGGCGGCGATGACCTACAGCGCCCAGCAGGTCTCGCGGACCAAGGACTTCGCCACGTTCACCGACACCGAGATCGCCGACGCCCGCGCCCTCATGTCGGCCCTCGCGTGGGCGCCCGCCACCCGGACGACGCGGCGGTGGCGGCCCGGCGCGGGCCCGACCATCGACGTCCGCCACGCCGTCCGGCACAACCTCCGCTTCGGCGGCGAGATCGTCCTCCTGCCCCGCCGCGCCCGCCGCACCCGGCCGCGCCCCCTCGTGCTGCTCTGCGACGTCAGCGGCTCGATGGAGCGCTACAGCCGCATGCTGCTGCACTTCGTCCACACCCTCGCCCGCGGCTTCGACCAGGTCGAGACGTTCCTCTTCTCGACGACCCTGACCCGGGTGACCAAGCGCCTCGCCCGGCGCGGCGTCGACGACGTGGTGCCCACGCTGCCCCGCCACGTGCCCGACTGGTCGGGCGGCACCCGCATCGGCGAGGCCCTCGGCCGGTTCAACCTCGACTGGGCGCGCCGGGTGATGGGCCACGCCCCCATCGTGCTCCTCATCTCGGACGGCTGGGACCGCGGCGAGCCCGAGCGCCTGGGCCGCGAGATGGCGCGGCTGCAACGAAGCTGCCACCGCCTCGTCTGGCTCAACCCGCTGCTCGGCTCCCCCCGCTACCGCCCCCTGACCCGGGGCATGCAGGCGGCCCTGCCCTGGATCGACGACTTCCTCCCGGTGCACAATCTCGCCAGCCTCGAGTCGCTGGCCGCGCACCTCAACCGCCTCGTCGACCGCCGGCCCGCCCGCCGCCAGCTCGCACCGGGGACCGGGACGCGGGACGGCACCGACTGGCGGCGGGGCCGCCGCTCGTCGTCAGCCGCCACAAAATCGCCATGAACCTCGACGCCCGCCTTGTCCTCGAGCGCGTTCGTCTTCGCAGCGACCCGCTTCGAAGCCGCTCGAAGGCACCGACAACGTCGGTGACCGCCCGCACCTTCGGCGCACCCCACTGGACGACGGCGAACGCAAGCCGGGCCGCCGCCGTCGCGCGGCCGGCGACCGATTCGCCGCCAACCGCACCCCAATCGCCATGAACATCAACGCCAGCTACACGTTCAACGCGTCCCCGCAGGCCGTCTGGGACCTCCTCGTCGACATCGACGCCGTCGCCGCCTGCCTGCCCGGCCTTGAGTCGCTCGAGCCGGCCGGCGACAACAAGTACCGCGCCGTGCTCACTATGGGCATCGCCGCCGTCACCGGCCGCTACGAGGGCACGGTCGAGCTGCAGGACCTCGACCCCCCGAATGCCTACCGCCTCGCCGTGGAGGGCCGCGGCAAGCCCGGCTTCGTCAACGGCGGCGCCGCCATCGCCCTGCGCGACACCGGCGGCGCCACCGAGGTGACGGTGGAAGGCACCGTGCAGGTGGGCGGCACCATCGCCCGCGTCGGCCAGCGCCTGCTCGGCAGCGTCTCGAAGATGATGATGGACCGCTTCTTCGCCTGCCTGCAGAAGCGAGTAGGGTGAAGGCATGGCGCAGGTGGGCGACACCGTCGCGTCGGCCAGCGCCTGCTCGTCAGCGTCTCGAAGATGATGATGGAATCGCTTCTTCGCTTGCCGGCAGAAGCGAGTGAGGTGAGCCCGGCAGCGCCACCACGTGGGCGCCGGCGGGTTCAATTGGGGTGAGCCCGGCCGCGCCACCACACCCGGCGTGGCGCCGGAGGGTTCAACTGGGGTAAGGCCGGCCGCGCCGCGACACCCGCCGCGGGCGCCGGAGGGTTCGATGAGCGCGACACGCGCCGACCGCACGGCCATCCGCCGCTCCGCGCTGTCGCGACCCGTCGCCCTCGCGCTCCAGGACAACCTCATCCACGCCGAGCGCACGTTCTTCGACTACGGCTGCGGGCGCGGCGACGACCTGCTGCGGCTCCAGAAGATGGGCATCGCCGTGTCCGGCTGGGACCCCGCCTTCTTCCCCGACGAGGAGCGTTCGCCGGCCGACGTCGTGAACCTCGGCTACGTCGTCAACGTCGTCGAAGACCCCGACGACCGCCTGGTCGTCCTCGCCGCCGCCTGGCAGCTCGCCCGCAAGCTCCTCATCGTGTCCGCTCGCCTCGACTGGGAGGCGACCGACGCCGCCGTCGACTTCCAGGGCGACGGCATCGTGACCGGCCGGCGCACGTTCCAGAAGTTCTTCACGCAAGAGGAGCTTCGCACCTGGATCGAGCGCGTGCTCGGCCGCCGACCCGTCGCCGCCGCTCCCGGCATCTTCTACGTGTTCCGCGACGAGGCCGACGAGCAGTCGTTCGCCATCGACCGGGTCTCCCGCCGCCGGCGAACCCCCGGCATCGACGACTGCCGGGAGCTCGTGGCCGACCACGAGGACCTCCTCGAGCCCCTCATCGCGTTCTTCACCGACCGCGGGCGCCTTCCCGCCACGGGAGAGCTGCCGGCCGCACCGCAACTGGCACACCACTTCGGCAGCGTCGCCCGGGCGTTCTCCATGCTCCGGCGGGCTACCGGACCCGACCGCTGGGACGCGGTCCGCGACCAGGCCCGCGCCGACCTGCTCGTGTACCTCGCTCTCGCCGCGTTCCCCCGGCGCCCCCGCCTCGGCGCTCTCCCCGAAGCGCTGCGGCTCGACGTCCGCGCCTTCTTCGGGTCCTACAAGTCCGGCTGCGCCGCCGCCGACACCCTCCTCTTCTCGGCCGGCGACCAGGACGCGGTGGACCGCGCGTGCCGCGGCGCGCCGGTCGGCAAGCTGCTTCCCGACGCCCTCTACGTCCACCACACCGCGGTCGGTCACCTGCCCCCGCTGCTGCGGGTCTACGAGGGCTGCGGCCGCCAGCTCGCCGGCGAGGTGAACGGGCTCACCCTCGTCAAGCTCTCCCGCCGCCGGCCCCGCGTGTCGTACCTCGTCTACGAGTCGTTCGACCGGGTAGCCCACCCCGCCCTGCAGACCAGCATCGTCGCCGACCTCAAGGCCCTGCGGCTGCACTACCGCGACTACACGCGTTCCGCGAATCCCCCGGTGCTCCACCGCAAGGAGCGCTTCGTGGCCGACGACTACCCCGCCCGCCCTCGCTTCGCCCGCCTCACCGCCCGCGAGGAGCGCCTCGGCCTGCTCGACGCCACCACCACCATCGGCACCCGCGACGGCTGGTCCCGGACTCTCTCCGACCACCGGGTCACCATCCGGGGTCACCGGGTCCTCCCGCTTCCGGCTTCCGATGCCGCCCCCGCAACACCTGCAGCCGATGCCGCCCCCCGCGCACGTCGCTGATCCCCGCTAACGCCGGTCACCCCGGAGCCTGACGCGCAGCCAGGCCACGGCGACCGCCATGCAACATGTACGTTGACATCACAACAAGCCTGATGGATCTTGGAGGTGTACGACGAAGCCCTGGAAGTGCCTGAGACTGTCCAGTTGATCTCTACACCTGACGGGCGCAGAAGGAGACGTAGGCGAAATGTTGTACTACCCCGTGAAGTTGACGACCGAGGGTGAATACATACTCGTGGACTTCCCGGATTTCCCGGAGGCCCACACTTTCGGGAACACGAGGGAAGACGCTCTGTGGCGGGCATCTGACGCCCTTCTGACCGTGATCGAGGCGTACATGAAAGATCGGCAACGGCTACCCCAGCCCTCGAGAGGAAAACTGACGGTCACTGTTCCACCATTGACAGTGCCAAAGATCGAACTGTACAAAGCGATGCAACAACAGAGAATCACAAAGGCTGAACTTGGGCGTCGGCTTGGGTGGCACATGCCACAGGTTGACCGCATCCTCGATGTTCGCCACGCTTCCCGCATGGACAGACTCCAGCAGGCGCTTCAGGCCGTTGATCGGCGATTGGAAGTGACGGTCGTTGAAGCATGACCGCCGCCCCCCGGGCCGGGTTGGTGTCGAGCGCGATCATCGATGCCTGCGAATCCAGTCTCCCATGGACGCGCGGTCATCGGGCTCGACTCCGGGCGGCAGACCGCCATCGACCGTCACCCACCGAATGCTCGACCGTGCGGCCGGACCGCGGTGCCGATCGCCGCGCAACTCGCGGCGGAGACCGCGCTCGACCAGGGCGCGCAGCGTCGTTCGCGATTCGGCGGCCCGCTTCTTCGCGGCAGCGAAGAGATCGTCCGGAAGCTCGATGGTGGTCTTCATATGGCTTCACAGGATACCGAATTCATGGTCCGCACCGCACCGTCGCGACATCGGCGACGCTGGCAACGTGACCGACAGATGCGCAGGCCGCTTCAGCGTTGACGTACGTGTACATCCCAGTGACGATCACATACAGTGACCGTGACGATCACGCGGCTGCGGCGCCAACTGTTCGAGCTGGTCGATCGAGCCGGTCGAGGAGAGCCAATCATCATCGTCAGGAACGGCGCGGAGGTGGCGCGGCTCCTGCCGGCGGGGCACTCCGACTGGCGCGGTCGCATGACGACGCCCCCCCGCGTGCGGGTGGCGGACGACGAGGCGTTTCGGCCGCTGGACGACTGGGATCCATACGCGTGACGCGCTTCCTCCTCGACACGCACGCCGTCGTCCATTGGCAGCTCTGGGCCTGACCTTCCGGCAGACCGCCTGTCGGCGACCGAGGGGTCCGGGGGAAGCAATGCGAGCGCGACATTCCGCCCAATGTCCGCAAATACAGTCCAAATAACCGTTTACGACACGTATAATGGACGTTATGGAGGTCACCCGAAACCGGTCCCTGCCCTTGCCGGTGCGCCGCGTGCTCGGCAAGCTGGGCGCCGACATCCGCGACGCCAGGCGCCGCCGCCGTATCCCCACGGCGACGATGGCGGAGCGCGCGCTGATCAGTCGAACGACGCTGCACAAGGTCGAGAAAGGCGACCCCGGCGTCTCCCTGGGCGTCTATGCGACGGTGCTGTTCGTGCTGGGCCTGGAGGCGGGCGTCGGCGAGCTGGCTGACGCGGGGCGCGACGTGGTCGGGCTGGATCTCGAGGCGGAAGCGCTGCCGAAGCGCATTCGCGCCAGACACCCGCGGAACCCCGCGGCGCACGGCTGATGGACCGGGAGATCCTCGTTTCCCTCGACCTGCACGGGGCGGTCGCCTTCGTCGGACGCCTGTGGTGCCGGACGCGCAGGGGCCGGCACAGCGCGTCGTTCGAATACGACCCGGGGTGGCTGGCACATCCCGAGCGCTTCGCCCTCGAGCCCGCCCTGATGCTCGCGCCCGGTCCGTTTCACACCGCGCCCGGACGGTCGCTGTTCGGCGCCATCGGCGATTCGATGCCCGACCGCTGGGGCCGTCTCCTGATGCGGCGGGCGGAACGCCGCCGCGCCCGGCAGGAGGGCCGCGCGCCGCGGGCCCCCTCCGAGGCCGACGTCCTGCTGCTGGTCGACGACGAAGCCCGCCAGGGGGCGCTTCGGTTCTCCACCGACCCCGCCGGCCCGTTCCTCGCCGAGGCCGGAAACACCCGCATTCCGCCGTTCGTGGAGCTGCCGCGCCTGCTCGCCAGCGCGGATCGCTTCATCGAGAACACGGAAGGCGATGAAGACCTGCGGCTTCTTCTCGGCCCGGGCTCCTCCCTGGGCGGCGCACGCCCGAAGGTCGCCGTTCGCGGCGATGACGGCCGTCTCTCCATCGCGAAGTTCCCGCACGCCCACGACGACCTGAACGTCGTGCTGTGGGAGGCGGTGGCGCTTGCCCTCGCCGAGAAGAGCGGCATCGACGCGCCGAAGCGGCGGTTGGAGACCATCGCGGGCCGGCACGTGCTTATCGTCCGGCGTTTCGACCGCCGCGCGGGTCGCCGCGTCCCGTTCCTCTCGGCCATGAGCATGCTCGGCGCGGCCGAACGCCAGGCGCATTCCTATCTGGAAATCGCCGACGCGCTGCGCCGTCACGGCGCCCGGCCCCGGCGGGACCTGCGGCAGTTGTGGCGGCGCATCGTCTTCAACGTGCTGATATCCAACGTCGACGACCACCTGCGCAACCACGGCTTCCTCTACGCGGACCACCGAGGCTGGCGCCTGTCTCCCGTCTACGATCTCAATCCCGTACCCGTCGACATCCAGCCGCGGGTGCTGTCCACCGCGATCGACGCCGACGATCCCTCGGCGTCGGTCGAGCTGGCACTGGCGACCGTCGAGTTCTACGGGTTGGAGATGACGGAGGCGAAGACCATCGCGCGGCAGGTCGCGACCTCCGTCTCGCAGTGGCGCGAGGTCGCGGCCGGCCTGGGCGCCGCGCGCCGGGACATCGACCGGATGGCGTCTGCGTTCGAGCATGACGACCTCCACGCCGCACTCCGCTTCTGACCCGGGCAGCGTCGCCGGCTGGAACGCGGATTCCACCCGAAGCCACGTCGGGCAGCCCCGCGACCGAGTCCCGCTCAGCGCAGCACCTCGCCGTTCCACAGCCGCTCGAGGAAATCGAGCACCGGCAGCACCTGCACGTCGTCCCAGCGGGCGGGGCGCGGTCCGAGATGGACGCCGTAGCAGGTCGTGGCGTGGTCGCCGAGGTGCTCGCGCACGCGCCGGAGCCCCCGATTGAAACGCCGGTCCCAGCGACGCGCCGCCTTGATCTTGCGGATCATGTCCCGCCGTTCGACAAAGGCGGTCCCTCCCGGTTGAGTGGCCGGATCTCGCGGCACGTCGTCGATGGCCGGACCCAACGGCCGCGAATGAGGATGGCCCGTCGGACCGCGGTTGACGCACCGGCGGGGGCCACGGTTCAATGGTTGACATGGAGATCGCCGACGACCGGGCCGTCGACGACCGGGGCACCGACGAAGCGGGTTGAACGGGCCGCATGGAGATCGCCAACCCCATCTACGACGCCGCGTTCAAGTACCTCATGCAGGACGACCGGGCGGCGCGGCTGCTCGTCGGCCGGATTGCCGACATGCAGGTCGAGTCGCTGGAGCTGCGCCCGCAGGAGCGCGCGACGCCCCGCGACACGGAACGCGCGGAGGACGCGCCGTCCGCGCCGCCGCTGGCCCTGTTCCGCATGGACTTCGCGGCCCGGGTACGGACGGCCGAGGGCCGCGGGCGGACCGTGCTGATCGAGATCCAGAAGACCAACGCGCCCACCGCGGTCGAGCGCTTCCGCGCGTATCTGGGCCAGCAGCTCTGCAACCCCGACAACGTGGTCGTGCACCCGTCCGGACGGCGCGAGGCGGTGCCCATCGTCACCATCTACCTGTTGGGCTACGACCTGGGCGTGTCCGACGAGGTGGTGCTGGACGTGTGCCCGCGGGTGACGGCGCGGCGCACGGGGACTGCCCTCGACGCGGACCATCCGTTCGTCGCGGGCATCCACCACCGCAGCCACATCGTGCAGATTCCGCGGCTGCGGGGACGGCGGCGGGACGAGCTGGAGCGGATTCTGTCGATCTTCGACCAGGGCGCGACGCCGGTCGCGCGCGGCGGGGCGCACGTGCTGAGCATCGACGAATCGGCCTATCCGCAGGAGTACGGGTTCGTGCTGCGGCAGCTCCAGCGGGCGGCGGCCGAGGAGGACATCCGGCGCTTCATGGACGGCGAGGACCAGTTGCTGCTCGACTCCGTCTCCTTGGGCATGCAGGCGGAGTACGAGCGGCGGCGGGCCGAACGGGCGGAGCCGCAGCAGGCGCAGGCGGAGCAGGAGAAGGCGCAGGCGGAGCAGGAGAAGGCGCAGGCGGAGCAGGAGAAGGCGCAGGCGGAGCAGGAGAAGGCGCAGGCGGAGTTGGCGCTGTCGCGCTCGATCCGCCAGCTTCACAGCCTGGGTCAGGATGCGGAGGCGATCGCGCGGGCGCTGTCCCTCGATCCGGAGCAGGTGCGACGGGTGCTGACGGGCGAGTGACGCGGGAACGGCCCTCGAAGAACCCCGGCCGCGGTGATGTTATATTGATTATATCATGGTGCGTACCCAGATACAGCTTGCCGAAGATCAGCACCGGCGGTTGACGCATTACGCCGGCCGGCTCGGTATTTCGCTGGCGGAAGCGGTGCGACGTTGCGTCGACGCGCAGCTCGACCGCGAGATGACGGCGCCGTCGCGAGATGATCGCGTGCGGGCGGCGCTCGCCGTCTGCGGCAAGTACCACGACCCGCAAGGGGATACCGACGTGGCTCGGAATCACGATCGGCACCTCGGCGAGGCGTACGGGTCGTGAGCGTCTTCGTCGACACTTCCGGGGTGTATGCCCTCCTCGTCGGTTCCGAGACCAGCCACGTCCAAGTGGTCCGGGCGTTCCGCGACCTCGTCGCGCGGGAACGGCCGCTCCGAACGACGTCGTACGTCGTGGCGGAGACGGTGGCCTTGTTGCAGCATCGCATCGGGCTCGAGCCCGTGAGGGACTTCGACGAGCACGTGTACCCGCTACTCTCGATAGAGTGGGTGAAGGAGGATCTGCACAGGCGCGGAATGCGGCGCCTCTCGCGGGAGGACCGCCGCCGGCTCAGCCTCGTCGACTGCGTGAGCCTCGAGTTCATGCGGCAGCAGCGAATCGACGACGTGCTGGGGCTCGATCGACACTTCGAGGAAGCGGGCCACGCGTTGATTGCCGTTGGGAGATGAAAACGAAGCTCTGACGCGTAGACGCGATCGGCCCCGGCGGGAGTCGGATCGCGGCAGACCGCTCGACACACTTCAATGACCGACACGACACGAGATATTCCCGACCTCGACGGGGACGAGATACGCGACTGGCTCGACTCGCTCGACGCCGTCATCGACCATCACGGGCTGACCGCGACGGGACGGCTGCTGCAGGAGCTGACCCGCCGGGCCGAGCACGCCGGGGTGCAGCTTCCGTTCACCGCGAACACCCCCTACGTCAACACCATCCCGGCCGAGGAGGACCCCGCCTATCCCGGCGACCGCGACCTCGAGCAGCGGCTGAAGAGCCTCATCCGCTGGAACGCGCTGGCGACGGTGGTGCGCGCCAACCGCGAGGCGGACGGCATCGGCGGGCACATCTCGACCTACGCGTCGGCCGCGACCCTCTACGAGGTCGGGTTCAACCACTTCTTCCGGGCGACGACCGACACGCAGCCCGCCGACCTCGTCTACTACCAGGGCCACGCGGCGCCGGGGGTGTACGCCCGCGCCTGGCTGGAGGGCCGCATCACCCCCGGGCAGCTCGAGAACTTCCGGCGCGAGCTGCGGGGACCGGGGCTGTCGTCGTACCCGCACCCGTGGCTGATGCCCGATTTCTGGGAGTTCCCCACGGTGTCGATGGGGCTCGGGCCGATCATGGGCATCTACCAGGCCCGGTTCCAGCGCTACCTGGAGGACCGGGGCCTGCTGCCGCCGTCGGACGCCAAGGTGTGGGTGTTCGTGGGCGACGGCGAGACCGACGAGCCCGAGTCGCTGGGAGCCATCACGCTGGCCGCGCGCGAGCAGCTCGACAACCTGATCTTCGTCGTCAACTGCAACCTGCAGCGGCTCGACGGGCCGGTGCGCGGGAACGGGCAGATCATCCAGGAGCTCGAGGCGGCGTTCCGCGGGGCGGGGTGGAACGCCATCAAGGTGATCTGGGGGCGCGACTGGGACCCGCTGCTCGCCGACGACCGCGACGGGCAGCTCGTCCGCCGCATGAGCGAGACGGTCGACGGGCAGTACCAGAAGTACGCCGTCGAGCCGGGCGCGTACATCCGCGACCACTTCTGGGCGGGGATGCAGCACCGGGTGAGCCACCTGACCGACGGCGAGCTGAAGAAGCTGCGGCTCGGGGGGCACGACCCCGCCAAGGTCCACGCGGCGTTCGCGGCTGCGGCGGCCCACCAGGGCAGCCCCACCGTCATCCTCGCCCGCACCATCAAGGGCTACGGGCTCGGCGAGGGCGGCGAGGGCCGCAACATCACCCACCAGCAGAAGAAGCTGAACGAGGACGAGCTGCGCGCGTTCCGCGACCGCTTCGGCATCCCCCTGTCGGACGACGAGATCGCCGAGCTGCCGTTCTACGCCCCGGGGCGCGACACGCCGGAGATGGCGTACCTGCGGAGCCGCCGCGAGGCCCTCGGGGGGCCGGTGCCCGAGCGCCGAAGTCGGGCCGCGCCGCTCGGCGAAGTGCCGGCCGAGCCGTTCACCGAGCTCCACGCGGGCACCGGCGGGCGCGAGGCGTCGCTGACCATGGGGTTCGCCCGGCTGCTGAGCCGGCTGCTGCGCGACCCCGTGCTGGGCGAGTTGATCGTGCCCATCGTCCCCGACGAGGCGCGGACGTTCGGCATGGAGGCGCTGTTCCGGCAGGTGGGCATCTACGCGCACGCGGGGCAGCTCTACGAGCCGGTCGACCACGCCACCCTGCTCTACTACCGCGAGGGCGAGGACGGGCAGATCCTCGAGGAGGGCATCACCGAGGCGGGGTCGATGGCCTCGTTCATCGCCGCGGGCACCGCCTACGCGACCCGCGGCGTCAACACCATCCCGTTCTTCATCTTCTACTCGATGTTCGGGCTGCAGCGCGTGGGCGACCTCATCTGGGCCGCCGCCGACTCGCGCTGCCGGGGGTTCCTGGTGGGCGGCACGGCGGGGCGGACGACGCTGGCCGGCGAGGGGCTGCAGCACCAGGACGGCCAGAGCCACCTGCTCGCGAGCCCCGTCCCCAACCTGCTCGCCTACGACCCGGCCTACGCCTACGAGCTCGCGGTCATCGTGGAGGACGGCATCCGCCGCATGTACGTCGACGGCGAGAGCGTGTTCTACTACCTGACGGTCGAGAACGAGGCCTACCCGATGCCGGCGATGCCCGAGGGCGCGCGCGAGGGCATCCTGCGGGGGCTGTACCGGCTGCGGCCGGCCCGGCGACCGGGAAAGCACCGGGCACAGCTTCTCGCCAGCGGGGCGATACTGCGCGAGGCCCTCGAGGCCCAGGCGCTGCTGGAGGGCTACGACGTGGCGGCCGACGTGTGGAGCGTCACGAGCTGGGGCCAGCTCCACCGCGACGGGCACGCCTGCGACCGCTGGAACATGCTGCACCCGCTGGAGCCGGCGCGGGTGCCCTGGCTGACGCGGTGCCTCGGGCCGTCGCCGGGGGTGGTGGTGGCGGCCAGCGACTACGTCAAGGCGCTGCCCGACGCGCTCGGGCGATGGCTCGACGCCCGGCTGGTGACCCTCGGCACCGACGGGTTCGGGCGCAGCGACACGCGCGAGGCGCTGCGCGAGTTCTTCGAGGTGGATGCGCGGTTCATCGCCGTGGCGACGCTCGATGGCCTGGCCCGCGACGGCGCGGTGGAGCCGGCGGTCGCGGCGCGGGCGATCGCCGAGCTCGGCATCGACCCCGACAAGCCGGACCCGGCGGTGAGCTGACGACCGGCGGCGGACAGCGTCCGGCGCGACATGCACGGAGAGAGACGGTTGGCGACAGAGGTCAGACTGCCGGAGCTGGGCGAGGGCGTGGAGCGCGCCGACGTGGTACGGGTGCTGGTGACCCCCGGGGACACGGTGGCGCTCGACCAGCCGCTGCTGGAGATCGAGACAGACAAAGCGACGGTCGAGGTGCCGTCGCCGGTCGCGGGCACCGTGGCGGCGGTGGCGGTCGAGGCGGGCGCGACGCTCGCCGTCGGCGGGCTCATCGCTTCGCTCGAAGCTGATGGAGACCGGCCGGCGCCGGCCCATGCGCCCGCGGAGACGCGGACGGACGCCACGGCGCCTCCTCCTTCTCCGGCCGCCCCGGCCGCGTCCGCACCGCCGCCCGCGGTGGCGCCGCCGGCGTCCCTCCCGCCCGCGGCCGCTCCGACGCCGCCCGCCCCGGCCCCCGCACCAGCACCCCGGCGCCGGGCGCTTGCCGCCCCGTCGGTGCGCAAGCTGGCGCGAGAGATCGGGGTCGACATCGACGCCGTGGAGGGCTCGGGCGCCAACGGCCGGGTGAGCCTCGACGACGTCAAGGCGCACGCCCGGCGCGCGATGGAGCAGGCGCGCTCGCCCGCGCCCCGGCCCGCCGCGCCGGGGCAGCCGGCCGCCCCGGCCCTGCCCGACTTCTCCCGCTGGGGCCCCGTCGAGCGCAAGCCGATGCGCAACGTGCGGCAGGCGGTCGCGCGCCGGATGAGCACGTCGTGGCAGACGGTGCCGCACGTCACCCAGCACGACCGGGCCGACGTCGGCGAGCTCGAGGCGGTGCGCCGCACCCTCAAGCGCACCGCGCCCGACCTGCCGCTCACCGTCACCGCGTTCGCGGTCGCCGTCTGCGCGGCCGCGCTCCGGGAGTTCCCGCAGTTCAACGCGTCGCTCGACGTCGCGCGCGACGAGATCGTCTACAAGCGCTACGTCAACATCGGGGTGGCCGTCGACACCGAACGGGGGCTCATCGTGCCGGTCATCCCCGAGGCCGACGGGAAGAGCCTGGCCGCGCTGTCGACCGAGATCGCCGAGGTGGCGGCGGCGGCGCGCACCACCGGCCTCCCCCGCGAGCGCCTCGAGGGCGGGACGTTCACCATCACCAACCTCGGCGGCCTCGGCGGCACCGCGTTCACGCCGATCGTGAACCACCCGGAGGTGGCCATCCTCGGGATGTCCCGGTCGGCGCCGGCGCCGGTGTGGGCCGGCGACCGGTTCGAGCCCCGGCCGATGCTGCCGCTGTCGCTGTCGTACGACCACCGCCTGATCGACGGCGCCGACGCGGTGCGCTTCCTGCGGTGGGTGGCCGAGCGCCTGGAGCATCCGCTGCTGCTCGAGCTCCAGGGCTCCGTCGCGCCGGAAGGGAAGGCGTAGGGTCGGTGGTGGCGGAGTCGAAGCTGATTCGCGGGCGAACATGATCGAGCTCCACCGGCTGACCAAGCGCTACGGCGACCAGGCCGTCGTCGACGACGTGTCGCTGGCCGTCGCCGAGGGCGAGCTGCTGGCGGTGCTGGGCGGGTCGGGCTGCGGCAAGACCACGACCCTCAAGATGATCAACCGGCTGATCGAGCCGTCGGATGGCCGCGTGCGGGTGAACGGCGCCGACGTGACGGGGCTGCCCCCCCACGAGCTGCGGCGGCAAATCGGCTACGCGTTCCAGCAGGTGGGCCTGTTCCCCCACATGAGCGTGGCCCGGAACGTGGCCGTCACCCCGACCCTGCTCGGCTGGAGCGAGGCGGATGTCCGCCGCCGGGTCGACGAGCTGCTCGAGCTGGTCGAGCTCGACCCCGCCGCGGTCCGCGACCGGCGCCCCGACCAGCTCTCGGGCGGCCAGCAGCAGCGCGTGGGGGTGGCCCGCGCCCTCGCGGCGAGGCCCCGGGTCATGCTGCTCGACGAGCCGTTCGGCGCCCTCGACCCCCTGACCCGGCAGCGGCTGCAGGAGTCGTTCGTGCGCATCCGGCGCCGGCTCTCGGTGACCGCGGTGTTCGTCACCCACGACATGGTCGAGGCGCTCGTGCTCGGCGACCGCATCGCGGTCATGCGCGCCGGCCGGCTCGTGCAGGTCGGCACCCCGGCCGAGCTCATGAGGTCGCCGGCCGACGACTACGTGCGGCAGCTCGTCGACACGCCGTGCCGCGACGCCCGGGTCGTCGATTCGCTCCTCGCCGCAGGGGAGGCATCGACATGATCGGAACAGCTCGCGCTGCCCGGCGGCGGCGGCAACCCGACCGGGCACGACGTCGAGGGTTCTACGCATGAACGAACAGGTCGCACCGCTGCCCGGCGCCGACGGCAACCCGACCGGACGCACCGTGGAGGGTCTGTGCGCATGAGCGAACAGCCCGCGCGGCCGCCCGGCGGCGGCAACCCGACCGGGCACGACGCCGAGGCCCCCCACCCATGAGCGAACAGCTCGCGCTGCTGCCGGATTACCTCACCGCCCACCTCCAGCTCACGCTGCTGGCCCTGCTCTGCAGCACCGCGGTGAGCCTGCCGGCAGGGGTGGCGGTGACCCGCGTGGCGTGGCTGGAGCGGCCGGTGCTGGGGGCGGCCGCGGTCATCCAGACCGTGCCGAGCCTCGCGCTGCTCGCGGTCATGGTGCCGCTGCTGGCGGGGCTGGGCGTGCAGAGCATCGGGTTCCTCCCCGCGTTCATCGGCCTGACCCTGTACGGCGTGCTGCCCATCCTGCGCAACACCGTCACCGGCATCGCCGGCGTCGACCCCGCCCTCACCGAAGCGGCGCGGGCCGTCGGCATGACCCCGTGGCAACAGTTGCGCCGGGTCGAGCTGCCACTCGCCATGCCCGTCATCGTGGCCGGGCTGCGCACCGCCACGGTGTGGACGGTGGGGGTGGCGACCCTCTCGACCCCGGTCGGGGCGACGAGCCTCGGCAACTACATCTTCAGCGGCCTCCAGACCCGGAACTACGCGTCGGTGCTCGTGGGGTGCGCCGCCGCCGCGGGGCTCGCCCTCGTCCTCGACGGGCTCGTGCGCTGCCTCGCGGCCGACGGGCGCGGGGGCCGGAAGCGGCAGGCGGCGGCCGCGGCGGGGGTCGCGGCGCTCTACCTCTATGCCGGCCTCACCCTCGCCGCCGCGCTCATGCCCCGGGGCGACCGGCCGGTGGCCATCGGGGCCAAGACGTTCACCGAGCAGTACATCCTGGCCCACCTCATCGGCGGGCTCGTCGAGGAAGAGACCGGGCGCGCGACGACCCAGCTCCAGTCGCTGGGGTCGATGGTGGTGTTCGACGCCCTCGCGGCGGGCGACGTCGACGTCTACGTCGACTACTCCGGCACCCTCTGGGCCAACGAGCTCGGCCGCGACACCGCAGGCGAGGACCGGGCCGCGGTGCTCGCGGGGGTCGCCGACCACCTGCGCGACACCTACGGCATCGTGGTGGCCGCGACCCTCGGGTTCGAGAACGCCTACGCGGTGGCGATGCGCGCGGCCGACGCGGAGGCGCGCGGCCTCGCCCGCCTGAGCGAGCTGGCCCCGGTCGGGCCGCAGCTCGCCATGGGAGGCGACTACGAGTTCTTCTCGCGGCCGGAGTGGACCGCGATCCGCGACACCTACGGGCTCGAGCTCCGCGAGCGCCGCACGATGGACCCCGCCCTGATGTACCAGGCGGCGGCCGAGGGGGCGGTCGACCTGATCAGCGCCTTCACCACCGACGGGCGCATCACCGCGTACGACCTCACCCTGCTCGAGGACGACCGCGGGGCCATCCCGCCCTACGACGCCATGGTCCTGGTCAGCGCGCGGCTCGCCCGCGAGGCCCCCGACGTGCTGGCCACGCTCGGCCGGCTCGACGGAACCATCGACGCCCCCGCCATGCGGCGGATGAACCTGGCCGTCGACGAGCAGGGCGCCGACCCCGCGGAGGTCGCCGCCGACTTCCTGCGGCGCCTCCGGCAGGCGCGCGCACCGTAGTGCGGCGCTGGATTCGCCGCAGGGTTGGGCCGGGAGCCATGGGCGACGACTTCCCGGCCGGGAGCGCGGCCGATCCCGAGCCGGCCGGCACGCGTGGAGCCGAGACGTACTGGGCCAAGGGCGACAGGCCCATGGCGCCGCCCGAGTCCGTCTCGGTGAGCCAGACCTCGCCACGGTTCGGAGCCACGACGTGTCGTGCGTGGCGAACACGAGCGGGGCCCGCGTGGATGGGAGGCAGTCGGCGGTGATGGCGGACGGACGCCGTTGTCTATCGGGTAGTAACCGCGGCAAGCGGTCGGCCGACCACGTCAGAAGGATGCGTGGAGACTGATCTGCATCTGCCCCTTCGAGCCACCGGGTGTCGTCTGGACCATGTAGCCGGCCTGGACCTGGGACCGGTCGCTGACTCCGAAGCCGAGCGCGGTGTAGAACCGGTTGCGGTCGAAGCGCTCTGTCGTCCTGCCTCGGCCGATTTCGAGCTCCCCGTTCAGGAAGACCTCGTTGTACAGCGCCACGTAAATCGACCCGTCTCCGGTCCCTCGTCCGTTCAGCGCGACATCGCCGAACAGGGCGTAGCGAAACCGTGTGCGGAAGTCCTGGCCGTCGACCCAACGCTGTTCGTACCGGTAGCGGTGGCGCAGGGAAACGACCCGTCCCAGAGAATGGCGAACCAACGCCTCCTGATACACGCGTCGCTCCGCGCTGGTCTCGTCGCTGTCGCCGAAGGCGCCGCTCGTGATGTGCGCCACCCCGCCCGTCACCAGCACCGGGGTCTCGGGCAGGGCGTAGGTCAGGCCGCCCCGGATCAGCAACTGCTCGAGGTCGGTTCCCGCATTCCAGTTGCGGTGCTGCACGTCACCCTGCAGTCCCACCGCCGAGTCGTCGAAGCGAGTCGACCAGAAAAGCATGTACCAGGCGCCAAGCTGGTCCAGGTCGACCGGCTGTGCCGGGGCCGCCCCGGGCGACAGCATCGCCCCGGCGAGAACGAGGGCGCCGATCAACGCGCGCGGCATGGGATCAGATGAAGCGCACGGCGCCGGTGGAGACGTCATACATCCCGCCCACGATTCGGATCTCTCCTTCTTCCTCCATCGTGGCCAGCACGGGGCTGTCTCGGCGAATCTCCGCGATCACCATGCGGACGTTCTCTTCGGCCACCCCGTCGACGTAGCCGGCGTTGTCGACGTCGCGCTCGCCTTCGATCACCTCCACGGCCGGCTCGATCTTCTCCACGAGCTGCGTGAGGTTGCCGAGCCGGGCGCTGCTGATGGCCCCCTTCACGGCGCCGCACGACGTGTGCCCGAGGACGACGACGAGCTTCGACCCGGCGAGTCGACAGGCGAACTCCATGCTGCCGAGTATTTCGGTGTTCACGATGTTGCCGGCGATCCTGGCCGCAAAGATGTCCCCGATCCCCTGATCGAAGACCGTCTCGATGGGGACCCGGGAATCGATGCACCCGAGCACGACCGCGAACGGATACTGCGCGGCCGCGGTCGCCCGAATCTGATCGCCGTAGTCCCGACGGGCGGGAGTCGCGGCGACGAACCTCGCGTTGCCGTCGGCCAGGAGCGCGAGGGCGGCGTCAGGAGTGACGGCAGCCTGTGACGCCGCATCCTGAGCCGGCACGAGCTCCTGGTCGGCTGCCTCGTCGGCGGGCGCCGGGTCGCCCGCGGGCTCGGACGCGGAGCATCCCGCCAAGGCCAGTCCGGCGGCCGACAGGCCGAGGCCTCGTCCAAAGGCTCGGCGCGACGTCGCCGGCGGCGTGCTCGAGGCGCCGGCAGCGGGCACGGATGTGACTCTATTGGACATCTCGTTCTCTCCTCGTTCGGCCGTTTGGGTAACGTGCTGGCCACAAAGGGAACCAGTGCCTGACGCCTCACACATTACCACGGGCCGTTCCGTTCCTGATCCGTGCAGGTCGAGCGGGTGGGCATCGGGGTAGCGTCGTTCAGCGTCCCCAGTCGTGGCCGAGCCGCACGTAATAATAGCCGCCGCTGTAGCCCCAGGGGGTGTACTCGCTGTACTTCTCGCCCACCGACATCGCCCGCGCCGTCACCTCCGAGTAGGTATCGAACGCGTTCTGGCCCCCGACGGCCAACGTGGTCCCGGGGCCGACGTCGATGCTCAGCTCCAGGTCGACGACCGGCCGGCCCCGGAAGAAGCCCTGCTCCAGGCCGGCCGCGGGCACGAACGCCTGCGCGTAGCCGCTGTCGTAGTCGTACCAGCCGCCGTACCAGCTCACGCGCCCGAGCAGGCTCATCCGCGGCCCGAGGCGCTGCGTGACGCTGGCGTTCCCGCGGGTGCGGGGCAGAGCGTAGGCATACTCGGCGAGCCGACGGTCGTTCAGCAGCCCCTTCGCGTTGTCGGTGACGTCGGTGTTCGTGTGGTTGAAGACGCCGCTGATGACGGTGTTCCCCCGGAGGGCCAGCGGCGTCCACGTCGCCACGACGTCGATTCCCTGCGTCGTCGTGCCGAAGGCGTTGGTGAAGAACTGGAAGTACCGCAGGTCGCGCGCGAACTCCACGCCCTCGGCCAGCAGGTCGACGACCTCCGTGTCGGTCAGCGTGAAGATGCTCGTGACCCCGACCCGGTCGGAGACCTCGATGCGGAACCAGTCGGCGGTGAGGGTGAACGCGCCGGCGTCGAGCACCACGCCGGCGGTGTAGTTGAGCGACTTCTCGGGCCCGAGCGGCGCCCCGCCCCGCAGCCGGGCCACCGGCGAGGTGGGCGGAATGACGGCCTTGACGATCAGGTAGCCGACCGACGGGTCGAACCAGCTCCCCACGTTGAACCCGTTCCGCTGCCCCGGCGTCGGCGCCCGGAACCCCGTGCTCACGCTGCCCCGCACGAAGCCGACGCGGCCCGAGACCTTGCCGTTCGTGGTGGTGCCGAAGTCCTCGAAGCTCTCGGCGCGTACCGCCCCGCCCAGCGTCCAGCCGCCGCCGGCGCCGTTCGCCTCGACGTCGCCGTAGGCGGCGACGTTGTGGCGGCTCCACTCACCTACCTGCAGCGGTCCGAAGCCGGGAATGCCGTGGGAGCCCGCGAAGAACCCCTGCCCGTTGTACGGGCCGATCGCCCACGACGCGGGGTCGCCCTGGGTGATCCGGAACTGCTCGTCACGCCACTCCGCGCCGGCGGCGACGTTGATCGCGTCGGTGACGGCGTACGAGAAGTCAGCGTTCAGGCCGATGGCCCGCTGCCGGTTGCCGCCGATGTCGAACGCGGTGGGCGATGCGGGGCCGAGCGAGGCGTTGACGGTGTCGTAGGCGAACAGATCGCTCTCGTGGACGCCCAGCGAGCCGCTCACGTCCCAGCCGAGGCC
Organism: Vicinamibacterales bacterium; assembly: GCA_965261285.1. Taxonomy (GTDB): domain Bacteria; phylum Acidobacteriota; class Vicinamibacteria; order Vicinamibacterales; family UBA8438; genus JAJEEA01. The sequence goes on from OZ253457.1 coordinate 4,438,088, forward strand.
GCCCGCGGTGGCGCCGCGCACGCCGCCGACGATCGACGCGTCCGCCGCGTCGCCGCCCATCCTCGGCGTATAGCCGCCCGGGTATATCTCTCGCACCGAGAAGCAGTCGGGGTCGTCGAGCACCCGCTGCAGGGCGGCGGGGTCGGCCCGGTCGTCGACGATCGCCACCGTCGGGCAGCCGGCCGACCCCGCCCCGGCGGCAGCCAGGGCATCGCCGATCAGCAGCGTCCGGCCGTTGTCGTTGCTGTAGATGCCGCGCTGTCGGTTCGGGTTGCGGAAGAAGAAGCCGCCGGTCACCCGCTTGCTCGCGTAGTTGGCGTGGGCGTAGAGGTCCACGCCGGCGGGCGTCGTGTAGCCGAAGTTGCCGAACAGCTTCAGGTCGTCGTCCACCTCCGGCGCCCCCCATATCTGCGGCGCCTCCGAGGCGATGGCGGTGTTGCCGGCCGCGATCAGGGCGATGGCGTCGCTGCGGGGCGCGGCGCGGTTGGTCCCGTTCGACTCGCCGTACTCCAGGCTCAGGTTGGCGAACCCCGTCGCGCCGAGCGGCAGGCCGACGTTGCCGGCCAGCCGGTACGACTCGCCGTCGCCGCCGCCGAACAGGCCGGTGTCGAGCTCCAGCGACCCGCCCGAGGCGGCATCCTTGAGCTGGAAGTTCATCACGCCGGCGATGGCGTCCGAGCCGTACTGGGCCGCCGCGCCGTCCCGCAGCACCTCGACCTGCCCGAGGGCGATGGCGGGGATGGTGGAGATGTCGGGGGCCTGCGAGCCGTACGCCACCCCGTTGCCGCCGTGCCAGTCGATGATCGACGAGCGGTGGCGCCGCTTGCCGTTGACCAGGATCAGCGTGTGGTCGGGCGCCAGGTTGCGCAGGGTGGCCGGCCGGACCACCGTCGACGCGCCGCCGATGGGCTGGGTGTTGACGTTGAACGACGGGATGACGGTGCGGAGCTGCTCCTTCAGGTCGCCCGCGCCCTGGCGGCCGAGGTCCGCGCCCGACAGCACGTCCACCGGCACCGGCGACGAGGTGACCGTCCGCGGCTCGGCGCGCGAGCCGACGACCACCGTCTCTTCGGCGAACCCCGCGAGCAGGCCCTGCAGCTCGTCGGGCGACAGCCCCAGCGCCTCGATCTCGGCCGGGGTCATGCCGAGCGCCCGCCCCAGCTCCTCGGCCAGCGTCTCGTCCTGCTCCGCCGTCGGCTCCTGCCGGCTCTCGGGCCGAGCGGCCGCGAGCGCCTCGGCGGCGAACGCCAGCGCCAGCAGCGCGGTCGCCAATCGCCGCCAGCGGACCCTGCTACGCAACCGACGCTCCTCTACGGGCCACGGAAACCGCCGCGACGGCGGGAACACCACGGTCGAGATCGAGGTAAGACGGGGCATCGCGTCGGCGTCCATGTCTTCGGTTTGGGAATTCAGGCTCTCATCTCTGCAGGCTGCGGAACTCGCCGCGACTCTCGCTCCCGGCACCGGAACCGTCGGCGGGGACAGCACGGTCGAGATCGAGCTGAGACGGAGCATCGCGTCGCGGGGTCGGTCTCTTCGGCTGGAATTCAGGCTCTCATCCCGCCGGCGCGCGCGTCAAGGCGCGGAGGGCGTCTGCCGCCGGGGCGGGCGGGACCCTCGCTACCTGGACAGTGACGGAACTGCCCTGCCACGTGCCCCCAACGCAAAAACCGCCGAAGACCGGCTGCGTCTGGGGCGCAGTTGGCAACCCCATGTCGATCACCGTCCATGTCCGGTTGAAGCGGGCGTCGAGTCGCCGAGGGCCCTTGCGGCCGGTGCGGACAGACCCTCTCCCATCCCGCGGACCCGCGTCACCCAGGCGCGTGGACTGGCCGTAGAATGATGCCATGTACATCCTGGTCCGGAAACTGCCCGGGGCTGAGCGTGCCGGCCGGTCGGCCCCGCGAGGAGCCTGCACGCGTCTTCGGCGCCGACGCCCACGCCTTCGCGCCCCGTTCGTCGCGCTGACGCTGCTCCTGATCGCGGCGCCGCTCGCGGCGCAGGACGGGGAGGGACCCCGGCCCAGGGTCGCGCCGAGCGGACGGGTGACGACGAGCGTGACCTTCGACGGGCGCGTCCTCCGCGACGGCGGGTGGTTCACCTACACGCCTTCCCACTCGGGCCCGTCGCGCATCACCATCGACTACGGGCAGCCGCACGCGCGGGGCCGCGCGATCTTCGGGGGGCTCGTGCCCTACGGCGAGGTCTGGCGCCTGGGGGCGAACTGGGCCACCCGCCTGACCCTCGACTTCGACGTCCGCTTCGGCGAGCTGGACGTGCCGCGGGGCGAGTACACCCTGTTCATGCTCCCGCGCAAGGACGGCGGCGAGCTGATCGTCAGCCGCCAGACCCGGCACTGGGGCACCGACTACGACCCGTCGTTCGACTTCGGCCGGGCGCCGATGCGCCGGCGGGGGCTGGCGGAGCCGGTCCGCAGCCTGGCCGTCACGCTCGAGCCGGACCTGCCGGCGGAAGAGGGAGCCGTCCCCTCGGGGACCCTCCGCGTCGCCTGGGGACGGGCCGAGTACCTCGCCGACTGGCTGATGCTGTGGCCGTAGGAAACCGCCCGGGACTCCGGCGGAAAACCACTCGCGCGTCACAAGGTCCTCCCCGAGTCCGCCGATGTCGAAGAGATGCCCGGGCGAGCCATCGTGCCCGCCGGGGCGCCGTGTGTGATGCCGCCCCGGCCGGCGGTCGTGGCGGATGGGCACCGAGCAGGTCGCACCTCGTTGAGACACCCCGATAGCTCGCGGCGCTGCGGACGGGTGCACGTCGATCAGCATGGGTCTCCTCGCGTTCACCCGGTCGACGCCGGCCCGCCAGAGCTCTTCGGCGATCCGCGTGACGCGGCGTTGCCGCGAGACCGGCCTCGATCGGTGCGCGCGACCCGGCCGGCATCGCCGTCGACCGTGAGCCGGTCGCCGTCGTCGATCAGGCGCATGGCGTCGCGCACGTTGACCACCGCCGGCAGCCCGAACTCGCGGGCCACCACGGCGCCGTGCGACAGGTAGCCGCCGGTCTCCGTCACCAGCGCCGAGGCGCGCAGGAACAGCGGGGTCCAACCGGGGTCGGTGGAGGGCGCCACGAGCACGTCGTGCCGGCGCATGCGGCCGCCGTCGTGGGGCGTGCGCAGCACGCAGGCGGCGCCTTCGGCCGCCCCCGGCGCCGCGGCAACGCCGTCCCACGCGTCGCCTTCCGGCGCGGGCGCAGCCGTCGCGGCCCCTTTGGGGTGCGCGCGCGGCGCCGTCGAGGATGTTTCCTGGATGACGCCCGGGAGCTCCAGCGCCTGCTGGGCGGCAAGGCGAGCCAGGCGGTCGCCGGCCAGCGCACCCGCACCGCTCCCGTCCCAGGTTCCGGTCAACCACGCTTCGACCTCGAGAAGACTCAGGTGAAAGACGTCCCGCGCGGCGGCGAGGCGGCCGGCGGCCTGCAATCGGCGTCCCACCTCCAGACACATCTGCCGGACGAGGGTGAGGGCCGCCGCCGACCCCGACTTGGCGTTCTCGCGCAGTGCGGCGCCGAGTCGGGCGCGAGCCACAATCCGCCGCGCGATCGGCCGGAGCCAGGCGGGGACCGTCGCCAGCTCCGCTTCCGCCCGCCGCCGCAGCTCGACGGCGCGCGCCCGCGCGTCGCGCGCGGGCGGATGGTCGAGGTGGAATCGCACCTGATCCAGCACGTAGCCCGGGTCCTCCGCCCAGCGGACGCTGGCGAGCTCCATCTCGTAGACGGCCCGGTGGCCGTAGCGGTCCAGGTAGGCTTCCATCGCGACCCGGAACGGGGCGTCCGCCGGCAGCCCGCGCCAGGCGAACGGGTCTGGGTCCCGCAGTGCGGCCTCCGCCGCGGCGTCCCCGCCGACGCTGTCGGCGAGCTCCCGGATGCGAAACCCGTGCTCGGCGCTGGCCACGTCTCCCGACGCCGCCAGGAGACGGGCGACCAGCGGTTGTGCCTCACGGCGGGTAGCCAGCCCGAGGAAATCCTCCGCCACCTTCACGCAGGCGGCGCAGAAGCTGGCGGCGAGCTGCAGGACCGGCTGATACTCGACGCCCAGTGCTTGCACGTCCCGGAAGCGAGCCAGCAGCGCCTCGTCGCCGAGGGTCGCGAGATCGACCGCGCGGCTCTCCCGGGCTCGTGCGACCAGCGCATCGATTTGCGGGGGCATGTCCCGGTGGAATCGCCGCAGCCGGCGGGCCAGCCGCAGCCGCCGCCACAGGCGTGCGAGGCCGGCGCGGCCGCGGAGCGGGCGCCCGTGCGGCACCGCGATCTCGGGCTGGAACCCGCCCAGGTTTCGGTTCGTTTCGGCCGGCAGGATGCCGACCGAGTCGTAGAAGCTCCACTGCAGGCTGTCGAGATCGAAATAGGGACGCCCGCCGAACCGGCGCATCACCTGCATGCCGCGCGGCAACGGATAGTCCATCGCCTGCATCGAGGCGTAGACGACGGCCTGCACGGACGCATCGAGCAGCGACCAGGTGGCCACGGTCAGCGGCCGGGGAAGAGAATCCCGGATGTTGGCGTCCGACCAGATCGGGGCCTCGGTGGGAACGCCGGGGAAGGTCCAGCGCGGCAGCCGGGTGACCGGCCGGGACTGGAGCATCCAGAACGTCCGCCCGTCCCACGCCCACTCCACGTCCTGCGGCACGTCGCCGTCGCCGAGCGCCCAGTGGACCCGTACGACGATGCGCGCCAGCGCCTCGATCTCCCGGTCCGCAAGGACCGGCGCGTCGCCGGTGTCGTCCAGCCGCGCGACCTCGGTCTCCAGGCCGGGCCGGCGCACCGCGTACTGCTGCGGCGCGACCGTCCCCCCGACGACGGCGTCGCCCAGCCCCGCCGCCAGCTCCATCGTCACGACCTGCCGCTCGCCCGTCACCGGGTCGCACGAGAACGCCACGCCGGCCGCCACCGGGCCGGCGCGCGGGTCGCCGACCATCTCGCAGATCACCGCCGCGCACGGCGTGGCGTCGTCGGCGACGCCGAGCCGCCGCCGATAGGCGACGGCGCGCGGGGTCCACAGCGACGCGAAGCAGCGCGACACGGCCTCGCACACCGCGTCGAGTCCGGTCACGCCGAGAAAGCTCTCGTGGACGCCGGCGAACGCGGCGCCGGCCCCGTCCTCCGCCGCGGCGGAGGAGCGGACCGCGAGCGGCCGGCCTTCCAGCCCGGCTTCTTCCAGGAACCGGCCCACCGCCGCGCGGGCGGCCGGAGGCAGGCCCGTCCGCACGACGAGGTCGCGGAGCGCGGCGAGACGCGCCTGCACGTCGTCGCTGCCGACTTCGTCCGGGGTCACCGTCGCGAGCGGCGCGGCCAGGGCGGCGATGTCCGGCGTGCGGAACAGCTCGGCGTAGACGGAGGCGGCCACGACGCCGCCGCGCGGCACCGCGAAGCCGTACCGCGCGAGGCGGGCGAGGTTCCAGCCCTTCCCCCCGGCCGCCGCGGAGCCGGCCGCGAACGCCTGTTCCCAGGTGAGCACCTGGTCTTGCCGGTAAGCTTCGGGGGTGTGCCGTGGTGGTCCGTCTGCAGGGGGCCGGCGGGCCGGGCCCTTCACAGTGGACTCCGGATGGACTGCCGTGCAGACGAAGCTGCAAGTGCTGCTGCGCTTCCCCTTCGACGATGGCGGAGCCGTTCGGGACGACTACCAGGACCAAGTCGCACAGATGAAGTTGCGAGTGCTGTTGCGCTTGCTTCCCGTGGCATGTGACCCTGGTTCGAAGGTGAGGATGGTGACGGAAACGACCTTGCCGTGTGTCAGTCGCACAGCGCAGAAACGCGTTGCGCCCGAGTGCAGTTGGCGACTCCCTATCTATCGTTCACCGTCCCGAACCCGGGTGCAAGCAGTCCCCCCAGTCCACCCGCAAGGCGACCGTCCGATCGAGCCGGGCGGCCCGCCGGGACTACCTCTCATTCACAGCTTCGGAGCGCCTCCGCGGGGTCGGTGGACGCCGCCCGCCGGGCGGGAATCCAGCAGGTCAGGACGGCCAGGAGCGCCAGCCCGCCGGAAACCGTCGCCAGCGTGACCGGATCGAGGGGGGCGACGCCGAACAGCACCGCGGCCAGGGCGCGCGTTCCCAAGGCGGTCGCGACGAGGCCGGCGGCCACGCCCACCGCCGCGATGCGCAGCGCGCGCCGCGCGACGAGGCGTCGCAGCGCGTGGGGGCTCGCCCCCAGGGCCGACCGTATCGCCATCTCGACCCGCCGCTGCCTAGCGTCGAACGACACCGTGCCGAACAGGCCGACCGCGATCAGCGCCAGCGTCACCAGTCCGAAGGCGGTGGATACCTGCACCGCAAGCCGCGGGCGGGCGAGCTCGGCGGCGAGCAACTCGTCCATCGGGGTCATCGCGTCTATCGGTATCGACGGCTCGATGGCCCGAATCGTGTCCCGCACCGCCGACAACAGCGTCGAGGGCGGCCGCCTGGTGCGAATCGCGAGGTTGCCGGGCTGGAAGTGGAACGACTGCGGGGCCGGAAAGTAGACCGTCATCCAGTTGTTGGTGAGCTCGCGGTACCGCAGGTCGGCGGCGACCCCCACCACCGTCGCCCACTCGAACCGCGGGCCGATGCGGACCCGCTTGCCGATCGGCTCCTCGCCGGGCCAGTAGCGCGCGGCGGCGCTCTCGCTCACCACGGCCACGCGCCGCGCATCGGCGGTGTCGGTGCGCGCAAGGGCGCGCCCGCTCACGATCGGGATCCCCATCGTCTCGAAGTACCGCGGCGTCGCGATGTCCCAGTTGGCCCACTCGTTCGTCGCCGACTCGTCCGGCGTCTGGCCTTCGAACTGGAACGGCGAGCTGAGGCCGGTGGTGCCCGTCCCCGGCGGCAGGTGATACGGCGCCGCCGAGATCACGCCGGGCAGCCGTTCGATGGCGTCGACCGCGCGGTCGTAGAAGGCGCGGACCTCGTCGGGCGTGCCGTAGCGTTGCGACGGCAGGTACATGCGCGTCGTCACGACGCCCTCGGTGTCCATCCCGCGCTCGATCGACTGCAGTTGCCAGAGCGACCGGGTCAGCAGTCCGGCCGAGACGAGGACGACCACCGCGAACGCCATCTGGGCGGCGGCCATCGCCTGGAGCCGGCGACCCGTCCCGCGCGACGGCTCGGCGGAGCGCTGCGCGAGAAAGCCGCGCAGTCTCCCCGCGCGCGCCTGCCAAGCGGGAGCGGTGCCGAAAACCAGGACCCACGCGGTCATCGCGAGAACGGTGAACGCCATGACCTCGGGACCGAGCGCCGCCTCGCCGATGCGCGGCACCTGCGCCGGATCGATGGCGTTCGTGAGCGCGAGCAGCCCGCGACCCAGAATCAGCGCCCCGCCCACGCCCGCCACCCCGAGGACCGCCGCCTCGATCACGATCTGCCGCAGGAGCTGTCCGCGGGTCGCGCCCAGCGCCGAGCGCACGGCCATCTCGACGCGGCGCGACTCGGCCCGCATGAGCAGCAGGATGGCGACGTTCGCCCCCGCGACGAGAAACACGAGCGCGGCGCCGGCCAGCAGGAGCGCGAGGGTGGGCCGGACGTGGCCGAGGACGGTGTCGGCCAGCGGCGTCATCACGATCGGCATCGGCGGGTAGTCCTCGGGATGCGCCGCGCTCAGCCGTCCGTGGACGACCGTCAGCTCGGACCGCGCCCGGCCGATGGAGACGCCCCGCGCGAGTCGTCCCACGACGTGGAACTGCCGGGTCCGCGGGCTGTCGAGGGTCGCATCGGGGTCGCGGGCGTACGCGGGCACGAGCGGAAGCCAGATATCGGCGTCGACCGGGTAGTTCACGTCGGGCTGCAGGACCCCGACGACCGTGAACGGGGCGTCTCCGGGAAACCTGAGGCGCCGGCCCACGAAGGCCGGGTCGCCGCTCACGCGCCGCCAGAAACGGTGGCCGACGACGGCGACGGGTGCGGCGCCCTCGACGTCGTCGGCGGCCTCGAGGAGCCGCCCGTGGGCCGGCCTCGCGCCGACCGCATCGAGGAGCCCGGCCGAGGCCAGCACCCGGTTGGCCGTGACCGGCTCGTCATCGATCAGGACGGCGGTCGTGGCGCCGTCGGCATAGTTGATGGCCGCGAGGGCGTCGAAGCTGGCCGACTCGTCCCTCCACACAAGGTACTCGGGATACGAGATCGGAAACAGCAGTCCGCCGCCCCGTTCGACGTCGTCCTTCCATATCCGCACCAGCCGGGAATCGTCGTCGCCGATCGGCTGCAGAACCACCGCGTCGACGACCGCGAACAGCGCCGCCAGCGACGCGAGACCGAGGCCCAGCGTGCCGACCGCCACCGCCGAGGCGAGCGGTCGGCGAACGAGCCCGCGAGCCGCGAGGCGGAGATCCTGCCAGCTCGTCACGAGGGCCGCCGCGAACCGCGCCTCGCGAACGTGGTTCCGGGCCGACTCGAGCCCCCCGAGGCTCACCAGCGCCTTCCGCCGCGCCTCGGCCGGCGGGACGCCCCGCGCCCGGCGGGCCTCGGTCGCGAGCGCGACGTGATGCCGCAGCTCCTCCTCCAGCTCGCGATCGGCTCGCCGGCGGTCGAAGAGCATCCCCAGCCGGACCCGCCATGCGCACCGCCATCGCTCGAGAAGCATGACCCGCCTCTGTCCCTGTATCCGGGTTCGATAAGCGCTACTCCGCCCGCAAGGCGATCATCGGATCGAGCCGAGCGGCCCGGCGCGCGGGAATCGCCGACGCGGCCAACGCGGTGAGGACGACGGCGGCGGCGACAGCCGTGAACGTGGCCGCGTCGTAGGGGCCGACGCCGTAGAGCAGCGTGGCGAGGCCGCGGCCCGTCGCGGCCGCCGCCGGCAGCCCCACCACCAGCCCGACCCCGGTGACCGCGACGGCGCTCCGCAGGACGAGCCGGACGAGCCGGCCCGGGGTCGCCCCCACGGCGGCGCGGATGGCCAGCTCCTGCCGCCGCTCGACGACGGCCCGGGCCAGGGCGCCGAAGAGGCCGACCATCGCGACGGCCAGCGCGAGGGCGGCGAAGCCGGCCGCCGGCAGGGCGCGCAGCCGCCGCCCGGCGATCGAGCCCGCGACGTGGTCCTCCAGCGACCGCACGTCCGGGGCGGGCAGCGACGGGTTCAGCGTCCGGATGAGGTCGCGAACCGCCGGGGCCAGCGCCATCGGATCGCCGGTGGTGCGCACCACGAGGTGGGACACGCCGGTGGGCACCCGCGCCCACGGGACGTAGATCGAGCCGCCCCGCGGCGCCGCGAGCCCCGCGTACTTCATGTCGTCGACGACGGCAATGACCGGCGACTCACGTGCGATGTCGAGAGCATCGATGTTGCCGTACCACATCGGACGGCCGATCGGGTCGCGGTTCGGGTGGATGAAACGCGCCGCGGTCTCGCTCAGCATCACGGGAGACACTTCCGCGAGGTCGTGGCTGGCATCGAACCGGCGCCCGTCCCGCAGCCGGGCACCCAGCGCCGCGAAGTAGCCGCGGGTCACCGCGCCGAACGAGAGGATGATCTCGCGCCTCGCCGAGTCGTCCCTGCCGATGTCATAGACGAGCTCCACGGACACGGGATCGTCGTCGGGAGGCAGCACGCTGCCCACCCCGGCCGCCCGCACCCCCGGCAACCCCCGCACCCGCTCCAGCAGGGCGTCCACGAACGCGGTCTGCGCTCGAGCGCCGCCCTCGATGAACGACGTGTCGGCGAGCAACAGCCGCGCCGTCAGCACCCGCCGCGGATCGAAGCCGGCCTCTTCGTCGAGCAGCCGTTCTACGGTGCGGACGAGCAGTCCGGCGCCGCTCAGCAGCACGATCGACAAGGCGATCTGCCCGGCCACCAGGCCCGCCCGCAGCCGCCCGGCGGCCCGCGAGCCGGTCGCCGACGAGCCGCCGCGCAGGGCGGCGGCGGCGCCGCGCACCGCCCCCGCGCGACGCGGGGTCACGGCGCCCGCGACGGAGGCGCCGCCGCACGCCACACCGACGAGCAGGGTCAGCACGAGGCCGGCGAGGACGACCGGCGGATCGAGGGCGACGGCGCCGACGCCCGGCATCACGCCGGCCGCCGCCGCCGCGAACAGCCGCAGGCCGGCCCAGGCCGCCGCGAGGCCCAGCACCAGCCCGCCCGCGGCCAGCGCCAGACCTTCGACCAGCGCGGCCCGGACCAGGCGGGCCAGCCCCGAGCCGAGGGCGATGCGAACGGCGAACTCGCGGCCGCGGGCGGCCGAGCGTCCGACGAGGAGCGTCGCCGCGTTCGCGCACGCCACGACGAGCACGAGCAGGGCCGCCGCCACCGACACCCGCAGGACGGGCCGGATCTCGCCGAGCAGCGTCTCCTCCACCGGCCTGACCGCCGCGCCCCACGAGTCGACGGGGGCGCCGCGGGCCGCGAGGTCCTCGCGGGCGACCCGGGCGGCGTCGTCCCGAACCTGGGCGAGGGAGACGCCGTCCCGCATGCGCCCGACAGTGCCGCCATCCCCCCTGGAGTCCGGCCGGTCCGCCACCCAGGCGTCGACCTCGGCCGACGGGAACGCGAACCCGGCGGGCATCACCGCGGCCACGTCGTAGCGGCCGTCCCCGATGGTCACCGCCTGACCGACGGCGGGTCGGCCCGTCTCGTCCTCGACGGCGCGGGCCAGCGCCGCGCTCACGACGGCCCGACCGTCGCCGCGCGCGAGGCGCGGCACGGCGCCCTCGACGGCCGGCACGCCGATCACCTCGAAGAAGCCCCCGCTGACGGTGGCCACCTCCCTGACGCGCGTCGGCCCCGCCCCGCGCACCACCCGCTCCCGCGCGTTGTAGCCCGCCACCCGGACCGTCCTGAGACGGCGGTTCCACTCGTCGATCCGGTCGAGCGCTACTCCGTACTCTCCGCCCCACGTCAGGTTCACCTGGGCCACCGTGACCAGCCGGTCCGCGGCCGGGTATGGCAGCGAGCGCCACAGGACGCCGTAGGCGACGGCCAGTACCGCGGCGTTCAGGCCCAGACCGAGGGCGAGCATGCCCATCGTCAGCGCCGTCACCCCCGGCTGACGGACCAGGGAGCGCGCCGCGTACCGGACGTCGTGCAGAATCGACTCGAGCATCGGAAACCCCGCCTGGTCCCTGAGCGACTCCCGGATCCGGGCGACCCCGCCGAACTTCGCGCGGGCCAGCCGGCGCGCCTCGGCGGGGGGCTGGCCGGCGCGAACGTACTGCGCGGCGAGCAGGTCGAGATGCAGCTCGATCTCCTGCTCCGCCTCCCGCGCGAGACGTCGCCGCGCGAAGAGGTCCCGCACGCGGGACATGAACCCGACGACGCGTCGCCACAGGGTCATGGGTCGGGTGAGAGCCGCAGGAGGCGCGCCATGACCCCGGCGATGCGTTCCCAGTCTTCCGTCTGGGCCGCGAGGCGCCGACGGCCCGCCGCGGTGATGGCGTAGAACCGGGCGCGCCGGTTGTTCTCCGAGCGCCCCCAGCTCGCCGCGATCCAGCCCTGCTGCCGCAGCCGCAGGAGCGACGCGTACACCGTCCCCTCGTTCAGGTGCAGCAGGTCGTCGCTGACCTGCTCGATGCGCCGGGCGATGCCGTAGCCGTGCCGCGGCCCCATGACGTCGAGCGTCTTGAGCACCATCAGGTCCAGGGTGCCCTGGAGCACGTCGGTCCGGCCCTCTCCTATGGTCATCGCATAGAACTATGCGTCAGGACATCGCGACTGTCAACAAGCACACGCCGGCGAGTGACCGCGTCGTCGCACAGCAGAGGCTGGGCCTCGAGGGGTCCCGGCCTCGGCTGCACCGTCGCGGCCGCGGGAACGAGGCTGGAACGAGGTTGGCCGCCTCACCGCTCGGCTCTGCCCCAAGCCATCGAAGAGCTCGACCGGCTCTGCCCCAGGCGCTCGGGACGCGGCCGGGTCCTCCCGGTACAATCACGTCGAACGACCGCAACGAGATCGAAGCCAGCGCCCCGGAGTCCGTGTCAATGCGAGTCGCCACGTCCGGCCAGCCCCGCCCGCCCCGAAGCCGAGGGCGCCGCCTCCTCGTCGGTCTGTCCGCGGGCGTCGTGATCGCGGTCGTGGGCTACTGCGCGGTGTCGATGTTCGTCGCCGACCGGCTGACCAAGCCGTACCGCCGCCCCCTCGCCTCGTCGCCGGCCGCCATCGGCCTGGCCCACGAGGACGTGACCTTCTCCAGCACGGTGGACGACACCGTCCTGCGCGGGTGGTTCCTGCCGGTCGAAGGCAGCGACCGCGCCGTCGTCGTCGTTCACGGCCGCAGCTCGAGCCGCACCGGCGACCTCGGCGAGCTGGTGGCGCAGGCGGCCGCGCTCGTCGCCGGCGGCTACAACGTGCTGCTGTTCGACTTCCGCGCCCACGGATTGTCGGACGGGACGCGCTACACGCTGGGCGCGGACGAGCAGGGCGACGTGCTGGGGGCCGTCGCGCATCTCGAGAGCCGAGGGTTCACGCCCGACCGGATGGGGTTCTGGGCGCACTCGATGGGCGCGGCCACCGTGCTGCTCGCGGCCGCCGCCTCGCCGGACGTGCGCAACATCGTCGCCGACAGCAGCTTCGCCCGCCTCGAGGACCTGCTGGCGCGGGAGCTGCCGCGCGAGAGCGGACTGCCCGGCTTCTTCAACCCCGCCATCCTCTACTTCGGCCGGGAGCTCTACGGCCTCGACACGCGGATTCTCAACCCGGTGGAGGCGGTCGCCGCCCTGCCGCCGCGCTCGCTGTTCGTCATCCACGCCGAGGCAGACGGGCTCATCCCCGTCGACCACGCCCGGCGCATCGCCGCCGCGGCCGGGCCGGCCGTCTGGGACCTCTGGATCTTCCCCGGGTCGCGCCACGACCGGGTCTGGTCGGCCGCCCCCGAGCTGTACCGCTCGCGCGCGCTGGCGTTCTTCGACGAGAGGCTCCACTGAACCGGCTCCGGTTGCGGCGGTCTCGGTCGGTCGACGAACCTCGAACGTCGTGCTGTCAGCGCGGGAGGCTGGTGTTGGAAGTCAGGCTCCATTGGTCGCGCTCGGCCGACGAACCTCGAACGTTGGCTGTCAGCGCAAGAGGCGGTGTCGAAATCAGGCTCCATTGGTCGTGCTCGGTCGACGAACCTTGAACGAGGCCCACCTGTATTCAGGGATATGGACTATCCTTGAACAAGGAAGGGCCATGGCCAGCCTCGAAGAACGGCGCTGGGAGGGCGACCCCGCCGGATTGACCCGACGCGACCGGCGGCCGGGCACCTACGCGGTCTACCGGCCCGACCGATTGGCCGGCCGCCGGTTCGTCCTGGATGGGGACGTCGCCGCCGACGTCACCGACGCCGAGGCCGCGCTCCTGAAGCTCGACGCGTCGGCGGCTGCCCTCGCGGGAACCGAGGCCTTGGCCCGCCTGCTGCTCCGGGCCGAGTCGGTCGCGTCGTCGCGCATCGAGGGCCTAGAGGTGGGCGGACGGCGCCTGCTGCGCGCCGATGCCGCGCGCCAGCTCGGCGAAGCCTCGCGCGACGTGACGGCCCTCGAGGTGCTCGGCAACATCGACGCCATGGTGTGGGGCGTGGACGCCGTCGAGCCAGGCAGCCCGATCACCGTGCACACCCTGCTCGAAGCGCATCGCCGCCTGCTGGCGGGGACGCGCCTGGAGAGCCACGGGGGACGGCTCCGCACCCTGCAGAACTGGATCGGCGGCAGCGCCTACCACCCCTGCTCCGCCGACTTCGTGCCGCCCCCGCCGGAAGCGGTGGCCGGCCTGCTGGACGACCTGCTCGCCTTCTGCAACGACGACTCCCTCCCGGCCCTCGCCCAGGCCGCCATCGCCCACGCGCAGTTCGAGACAATTCACCCGTTCGTGGACGGCAACGGGCGCACCGGCCGGGTGCTGATCCACCTCGTCCTGCGGCGGCGCGGCCTGGGGTTGCGCGTCCTGCCGCCGGTCTCGCTCGTCCTTGCGACCTGGTCGAGGGACTACGTCGCTGGCCTGACCGGCACGCGCCACGTCGGCCCACCGGACTCCGCGGAGGCACGCGCCGGCACGAACGGCTGGATCGCGCTGTTCGCGTCAGCGTGTCGCCGGGCGGTGGAGGACGCCGCCCGTTTCGAGGCGCAGGTGCGCGCGCTGCAAGCATCCTGGATCGAGCGCGCCGGGCGTCCCCGCCGCGATTCGGCGGCGCGCCGGCTCGTCGAGGCGCTGCCGGCCGCGCCCGTCCTCACCGCGTCCACCGCGGCGGCCCTCATCGACCGGTCCTTCCAGGCTGCGGGCCAAGCGATAGACCGCCTCGTGGTCGCCGGCGTACTCACCCAGGCCAACGCGGGCCGCCGCAACCGCACCTTCGAGGCGCCCGAGCTGATCGACGCCTTCACGGCCCTGGAGCGCCAGCTCGCGAGCCCCGCCGGCGACACACGAGTCTCCGAACCCGCCCGCCGCGTGCCCCGGCGGCGGTAGGACGTCTGCCATCGAGACTCCGTCCCGCGTGCCGGGCTCCTACCGCGGCATCGCGCCCGTCAGTTCGACCCAGGTGTTCATGCATTCGACGCGACGTTCGTTGTCGTCACGGCAAGACAAAGACAATCACTCCTGTCGCCGGTCGCGCGCAGCGTCAGTACCGACGCTCGCGGTCAAGGCTGGTCGGCCGCCTGCCGGTTGCAGGTCGCCTCCGCCCGGGGACGCGGACGCCACAACTGGTGGATCACCCAATCCAGGTCCAGACGCTCGCCGCGCCAGTCCGGCGTCAGGGTGTCCGGGTCGATGGAGACGCCGTCTCGTTCGAGCCGCGCCCTCACCGGCGCCAACGGCCGACCCGTCCAGTCCGGCGGCGCCGGCGCTTCCGGCAGCGGACGGCCGTCGGGCCGAATGAACTCCACGTCACCGCTTGCATCCAGTATGACGCGGAACCCCTCCTCGTGAACCGCCCGGTGGTGCCGCCGGCAGAGGAGGACCAGATTGTCGAGCGCCGTCGCCCCGCCGTGGGCCCAGTGCCTGATGTGGTGGGCATCGACCCGGACGTTCCGGCACCCCGGAAACCGGCACTGGCGGTCGCGGGCGTGCAGCGCCCGGCGCAGGGCCGGCGAGATGGTCCGCGTGCGGCGGCCGACGTCGAGGACCTCGCCGCCGGGGCCGTGCCGCATCCCGACCGTGGCCGCGTCGCAGGCGAGCCGCCGCGCCGTCTCCGCCGAGATGTGGATGCCCCCCGCCTCTTCCAGCACCGTCTGGCGGCGGCCGGCGGGGCTGGACGCGGCCTGCTGCGGCGACGCCGCTGTCTCGGACGTTCCCGCGGGAACGTGGGACGCTTCGAGAGCGTCGGGCGCTTCGGTCAGGGCCTCCGCGTCCACGTGCACCACCACCTGATACCGGTCGCCCGCCGTCCCCCGGTCGAGCCCGCCCGACAGCGCGCACTCCGCAATCACCCCCAGCGCATCCGCCTGCCGCTGCGCCAGCGGCGGCGCCTCCGCGTCGGAGGCGGCCTGTCCGTCCGCGGCTGCCGCCGTTGCGTCGATGCCGCGGGCCTGGTCGCACGCCGCCTCGAGCGCCCGCCGCAAGACCGCGCCCACCTCAGGCGACAGACGGCCCCGCACCACCACCATCCCGTCCTCGTCCACCCACGTCCGTAGCGACCGGGTCTCGTGCCGCCGCCGGTCCTCGGCCTGCTCCGCCAGGCGGTCCACCCGCCGCCACGCCCGCACGATCTTCTCGACGTGGGCGGCGGTGCCCGACAGCGCCACGTTCAGCAGGTCGTCCTCGGTCTCGGGCGTCGCCACTCGCGTGACCGCCCGCATCTTCGAGTAGGAGACCTTGCCGCGCCGCATCGCGTCGCTCAGCTTCGGCAGGTCGGCGAGGGCGCGCGCCACCCGCACGTGCTCGCGGGCCGCGCCCGGGGCGAGCCCGGTGCGCCAGCCCAGCCATTCGGCGCACGACGTGCAGCCGGCCCAGCCGTATCTCTCGTCGAACTGTCGGATCAGGCTCAGCAGCTCCCAGGTGGCGGCGCTGATGCGGGCGGAGAGCTCGGCGATGCGGTCGCCGAGTGCGACGGCCTCGGCCTGGGGACCGTCGGGGCACCAGGGCCGCGGTGCGGGTGCGTCGCTCTCGGGCACGATGAAGTCCGCGGGATGCAGCGGGGGTGCAGGGAGGTCGGGTATCGTTTCGAGGTGCATGCCCCATCGTAACCCATTGATTTTGAGCGGCTTGTACTCGCGTCAGCGGCCCGGACGGCCCGTGGGGCGGCAGATTTGGTCTCCCGTTCGGCGTCGTGCCGCCTGGGGCGACTGAGCGGTGTTCAGAGGGCCTTCCTGATCGCGTCCCGGAAATCACGCGGACCGGCTGCGAAAAGCTGTCAAGCATAAAGTGCAGGCGCGCGAGTTTCGCGGCGCGGTGCCCCGCGGAGGTAGGACCTCCGCCATCGAGACGTCGAGCCCTCGCTATCACGGTTCGGGCCGGAACTCACCAACCGGTGCTCTACATGGTGCCGCAGAACCCGCCGAGCGGACCTCCAGGCCACCGTTGACCGCAGGCGCCAATGGCGCCTATCCTGTTCCTGCATGGCCCGCCCGCACACCGTCGTCGAGACACCGGCCTATCTCGCGGCGGCCCGGAGGGTGTTGTCCGTCGACCTCCGCGCTGAGGTCGTCAGCATGGTGGCCGAGAATCCCGACGCGGGCGTACCGCTCGGCGGCGGTGTCCGCAAGGTCCGGATCGCTCGTCCGCGAAGCGGCAAGAGCGGTGGAGCCCGCGTGGTGTTCTGTCCGCCGGTGAGGACACCCCCTTGTTCCTGCTGACCGTCTTCGCCAAGAACGAGAAGGCGAATCTCACCGCCCGTGAACGGACGGCGATGATCGCCGCGGCCAAGGAGCTCGCAGCGGACTACAGGAGAGAGTCGTGACCGAGGCAGTCGACAAGATCATGGCCGGGCTCGACGACGCGCGCGCGTACCTGAAGGGTGACCGCACAGGATTCGCCGTGCATGAGATCGACGTGCCCCGGCCCGACGTCGTCGCCATCCGTAGCAAGACCGGGCTCTCGCAACCGGCCTTTGCCCGGAGCATCGGCATTCCGTTGGGCACGCTCAAGAACTGGGAGCAGGGCCGCCGCCGCCCGGAGGAGCCGGCGCGCGTGCTGCTCGCGCTGATCGACAAGCGGCCCTCGATTGTTCAGGACGAGCTGGGCCGCTGACACCCCGCACGGTCAGCACCTCCTCCGTCTCTCCTTTCCGTCTTCGGCTCAGGCGTCCACCGGCCCTCACTCGCCCCCTTCCCGCTGCGCCGCGTAGTAGCGGTCGAAGAAGTCGAGGCGCTCCTTGCGGATGCCACGCTCCACCGTGATGGTGTCGCCGATGTGGAGGGCCGCGTCGGCCTCGAGGTCGTAGGCGGGCCATTGCGGCAGCCCCTCGCCGTTGGGGTCGCCGGTGGCGGCCATGTTGACCCAGTACGAAGCGAGGATGTCGGAGAGCCGGCGGTCGGTGTCGGTGTAGTCACGGTTGGCGTAGGGGTGGGGGCTGACCCCGAAGTTGTCGAACACGTAGGGGATCTCGGCCGTGTGGTACGCGCCGTAGCGGTCGGCGTCGGGGGCCGGGGGAACGCGGCTGAAGAAGTAGAGGTAGGCCGGCGACGAGACCGTCTCCATCATGCGGGCCCAGGTCCGCATCTCCCAGCCGAAGGTGGCGTCGGTGCCGCTGGCCATCCGGGCCTGCCGCGCCTCCTCGTCGGTCTCGGCCGGGAAGGTCTCGAGCAGCGCGTCGGCGTGCTCGCCGTACTCGTTCCGTATCGTCTCGCGGTACTGCTCCACGGTCTCCGCCCCTGCGGCGCCGCCGAGCATGGTCATCTCGTCGGCGTTCGAGCCGACGATGACCGGCACGTCGTGCTGCCGCCCCGCCGCGAAGATGTCGTGGACGGTGTCGGGGAAGACCCACCCGTCGACGTTCGCGGTCGACCGGACCAGGTCCGGCGCCACCGCCTGTACCGCGTCCGCGCTCGCCGCCCGCATCGCCTCGAGCGACGGCGCCGCGCCGTCGCCGAGCAGGGCCTCGACGAAGCGCTCGCCCGCCGCCTCGATCTCCGCCCGGGGCGCGGCCCCGCCCCGCGAGCCGAAGCCGCCGCCGCTCTCGCCGATGGCGGCGTGGAAGAGGCCGCGCGCGAGCGGCGTCGCCATCAACTGGTTGACGCTCCACGAGCCGGCCGACTCGCCGAAGATGGTCACGCGCGACGGGTCGCCCCCGAACGCCGCGACGTTCCGCCGCACCCAGCCGAGGGCGGCGATCTGGTCGAGGAGGCCGTAGTTGCCCGACGCCGCGTGCCCGGACTCGGCGCTCAGCAGCGGGTGGGCGAGATAGCCGAACGCCCCGAGGCGGTAGTTGATGGTGACCAGGACGACGCCGCGCTGCGCCAGTCGCGTGCCGTCGTAGGTGATGTCGGCGCCGTTGCCGATGGACAGCCCGCCGCCGTGGATCCAGACCAGGACGGGGGCGCGGTCGTCGGGCCCCGCCGCCGTCCAGACGTTCAGGTAGAGGCAGTCCTCGTCCATCCGGTCGACGCCCGCGTCGTAGAACGTCTGCACCGCGGCGGGCAGCGGGTTCTGCATGCACGCCGGCGCCGCTTCCGTCGCGTCGCGCACGCCCTCCCACGCCGCCGGCGGCTCGGGCGGGCGCCATCGAAGGCCGCCCACCGGCGGGGCCGCGAACGGCACGCCCCGGTAGACCATGACCTCGTCGCCGAGCGGCGAGGGCGCACCGGCGAGCCGCCCGGTCTCGACGGTCACGGCGCCGCCCGCGTCCTGGCCCGCCGCGGGCGCCTCCGGAAGCAGGACGAGCGCGAGTACGAAACCGATCGCGAGCACGCTGTTCGTTACCGTTCGCATCATGAGACACCTCGGATCATCGTCTGCTCTCGGCCGCGAAGTCCTCGGCTTCCAGTTGATCGTCGAGCTGGTCGAGCCGCAACGGATCCACACCCGGAAGCAGCCCGCCATGGTTGGGAACGACCCGGAATCGCGGCGGTTCGGGATCGCGCGACGCCGGCATCATGCCGCGGCGCAGCACTTCGTTCACAAACTGCTTGAACGGCCTGCCCTGCAGGCGGCTCTGCGCGTTGAGGAAATCGGCCACGTCATCGTCCAGAGTGAGCGTGGTTCTCATGCACACATCCTGATGGTCGCACGAATCGACGTCAAGATGCGCAACTCGGATCGGGCCGAAGACGCCCCTCCGAGCCCGGGTTCCGAGGGCCGGTCGGGCCGCCTGACTACCGCGATCGTCACCCGGACAGGTCACGGATCGTCACCCGGACAGGTCACACGAGCCGTCCGCACGGAAACGCTCGCTGGCGTCAAACCACTGACAAGCGGAGACTTGAAGGCCGTCTCGACCCGTGGCACCAGTCTTGCGCACACCAGGGTCGGGTTGCCGGGACGGGACGGAGGGGTGGAAGCCGCATCCCCGGCAAGAGGCAGCGGAAGGGAGACCGTCATGAGGAACCAGCCCGGGTCCAGAACGCACAGGAAGCACATGACGCGCGCAGCTCGCTGCATCGGCGGCCTTGCCGGCTGCGCGCTGCTCGCCGCGGCGTCACCCGCCGCGGCGCAGCCCGCGGTCTCCCCGGCCCCGGTGCAGGAGATCGGGCAACCGGCGCCGCCCGCACCGCCCGGAGCCGGCCCCACGGCGTTCCGACGCTTCCGGTTCGCCGCGCGGCCCCTCGGGGGCATCCCCATGGGCGACTTCGGCGACCGCGCCGGCACGAGCCCCGGCCTGGGGCTGGATTTCACGGGCCGCATCGGCCGCACCCCGATCGCCGTCGGGGCAGAGCTCGGCTACCTGCAGTACGGCAAGGAGACGCGGCGCCTGTCCCTGACCCCCGCCGTGCCCGAGGTGCTGACCGACGTGAACACCACCAACCACTTCCTGCAGACGCACGCGCTCGTCCGCGTGCAGCCGCAGACCGGGCGGGTGCAGCCTTACGTCGAGGGACTCGTGGGTTTCCGATACGTGTTCACGCGCACCTCGTTCCGCAACGCCGACGAGGGGCGCTCCGGCTCGACCCTGCTCGGCGATCTTGCGCCGAGCGCCGGGGCGGGCGGGGGCGTGGCCGTCGGCCTGGTCTCGGGAAGCGAAGCGACGCTGAATCTCGACGTCGGGCTCCGTTACCTGACGGGCGGCGACGTCGAGTACCTGACGAAGGGCGCGGTGGTTCGCCACGAGGACGGGGTGACGTTGGAGCCGACGCGGTCGGCCATCGACATGCTGAGCCTGCACGTCGGCCTGGCGGTCGACTTCTAGCCGCCTGTCTCCCGAGTGGCTCCACCGCCCCGGACCCTGTCGAGAACGGCGTCCACGATCGTGCTCCACACGAACGGCCTCGCGTCGGCGTCGTGGTGGGTCACGTGGTCCTCGATGGCCGCGACCAGTGCCCGGACGCCGCAGAAGGCGCCACGACGACGCTGTTGCGTCAACCCGCTGAACCAGCTCTCCACCAGGTCGAGCCACGAGGCCCCCGTGGGCGTGCAGTGCAACTGAACCGCGGTTGCTCGGCCACTTGCGAACAGGCTCGCGGTTGTGGACTCCGTGGTTGTCCGCGATCACGCGTAGCATGAGGCCTCCGCGACAGGCGCGGTCGAGACGCCGCAGGAACCTCAAGAACACCTGACGCCGCTGCCGCCCCTGGCACTCGCCGACGATCAACGACTGGTGTATGATCTCTCACGCGCTGGCGGAGCCGCCACGTCGCCGACGACAGCAACTGGACACAGCCCGCCCCGCCGCCGGCTGACCCCGCGGTGGAGACAGGGAACGGTACGCAGGCCGATGGCCTTGGAGAGTTCGCATGTCAAGATCAGGTGGGGGCACTACGATGTGGTGCCCCCAATGTGAGTGTGCTCGGAAATGCAAGTATATTGCGGCCGCTAAAGTGACGGACAATCCTAAAGACTACAGTCGTCTTTGGTATTTCACCTCACACCAGGACGTCCAGTTTCTTCAGAGAGGAAGAATGTGTCTGTCCTGCGGCCACCGGTTTCTGACGACGGAATGCGACAAGCAGTTTCTCCGGGAACTAATTGAACTCCGCAATGCGCTATCTGACATCAAAGCCAACGCGGAATCTTACATGTCGGAATCAGAGAGAGCGTCTGAAAGTCTCCGTGAGCTCCACAAATCGCTATCGGTTTTGAAGGCGCTGAAGCTGAACTAAATTAAGGCATGAAGGCGACCCAGGATGCCGATGCAGTATACACGTGCGTGCTGTCCCATGAATACAGCTCGTATTCGAAGCCTTCGCGGTCCACGGATGTAACACGCACTCGCAGGCGGGCATTCGCGCGATTCGACATGTCCACACCTGCAAGCGCCATGTGCACTTCGGGCGCGCGCGCAAACGCCACCGGGAAATCCACTCGCCCCCCCACAATACCCCTGAGTCGCCCGCCCCTCTGCGTTACGACCGGCCGCGTGCTAGACGCATAGGGGAGGCTCACCATTCCGGTTTGAACTCGAACTTCGCTCAGTGTGTCCAAGGTGGCGTTGATAGCCGCCAAGTCACGCTCCAGACTCCTCCGAATCTCTTCCAACGTTTGCACAGGTTCATCCTGGTCGTTGTACTTCGGCCAGGGGATATTGATCGTAGCATCGCCTCCATCTCGAATCACATTAACGTAGTCCGGCTCTCTAATCGGGTCTGAGTCGGCGCTGGTACGCCCGCACCGAAGGCGGGTCCTCTCGTTTGCTTGGAGAGTTCGTTGCTGGGGAGCTACAGTGCCGTCGCCACTGAACGACTCCCACTGGCAGTTCACTGGTTCGGAAGCCGACCAACTCATGTGGGCCCGTGCGTCCCGGGTGTCGGCCCGAAAGAACACAACGAGCTCAAGCGCGTCTCGCGTGGTTGGTGTCAACATCTGAAACTCGACGCCGTCGCCGCGTGCGGTCGTGCAGGCGTAGTACGCCGTATACGCCCCTGGTGCAATATCCTCCAGGTACTGTCGATAGTTCAATTCGTGGTAGCGTTCGTCGGCTTGCTCGCTGCAGTACTTGGTGAAAGTGGAGTTTGTAGCGGCGTCAGTGTTGCCCCCCTGACCAAGACCCAGAATCCGCAGGTCCAAGTTCAACGAAGTACTTGCGCTACGGGCCCTGCGCATTTCATCGCAAAAGTTATCCACGGTCCTCGTGAGTTGCGTCTGGTCCACGACTGTGCGGGCGGTGATGCGAGATAAGCGTAGCAACTCCGCACATTGGTCGATTTGACCGTGAACAGACGTCGCACCTACCAACGCAACTGCCAACGTGGTACTTATCGTATTTCTCATGGCGTTCCACCTCAGTTTCAACAAATTGCGGAGGCTGCTCCGCCGGGCCTCCTGCTGGGCTTTCTCCGAAGACGCAGCAGACGCGGCGTTGGGTCCGATAGTAGAGTCGAGGGGAGGCGCGTGGCCGGTAGGGCGACGGTGGCGCTTCCGGCGCTTTTCGCTCCGGGCCGCAGTCCGACGCCCATGGGGTACGTTTCCTCCCCCCGCTCTCCGAACCCGGCGTGCCTATTTCCGGCACCGGGCTCTCCAGTGGAATCATGCGGCTCGCACACGGGTTCCCGGTCGCGACCGGTGGTCGGGTCTCGCGAGCCGTGACACGCCGGCTCGCACCCTTGCGCCGGTCGGCCGGTGCCTCGTCAGGCCTGTTGACGCCCTGACGACGGCGACCGCTCTGGTCGTCCCCTTCGCTTGTGCATGTGACGGCGATCCGGGATTTCCGCTCATCTCCGGGGTGATAGGCCGTCGGCCACTCCCGCGAGCCTGCTCCCTGTCGCCATCGCTTCCACCTGAGGTCCCTTCCCTCTGCCGGCGTTACCCGGCCTCTTCGGTACCTACGGACCTCTCCGCCACCCTGCCGGCCCGACCCGACCCTCACGAGCTGTCGGTTGGCGTGTGCCGCGCCACCGCTCAGGGCTTCCCGTGTTGCGACCATTCCCCTCTTCCACGCATGCCACCGCCATTACCCCGGCGGAACCGGTCGGTGCTCGCGCCGCTCACTTCCCGACCGCTGGCAGCCTTCCCCGTAGCCGTGAACGGGTCGGCTTCCGCGTGACAGGTTTCGAGGCCTGCTCAGCGTTCACTTCACGTTGTGGGTTGCCTCCATCGTCCGCTCCGATTGCTACCGGCTGGAGCGACAGTTGCCGGGCGGGATTCGCACCCGCTGAAGAATGGCGCCTTTGTCACAGCGCACACGGCTCCTCTGTTAACTTTGGCATCCGACTACTCCAGCACTCTCGCAACGCGGAAACCGGCGAGAGTCTGGCGAAAGGCGGTGCGCCTGTGACCTCGCGTGTTTGGACCGAGGAAACCACCCTGGTTGGCCCAGTGGCTGCCGTGCAGCCAGCGGCGGCCACAGTCGCCGTCGGAGCAGCGTGACGTCCACTCAGCCACGTTCCCGAGCAGGTCCGAGAGACCCAGGTCGTTGGGGCTGTAAGTACCGACGGGGCACGGGCCCTCGCGGCCAGTACGGCGCCGATGGCATTCAGGCTCGGATCCTTCGGCCGCGCCCGCCAGTTCCTCGAGAGTGGGCAGACGGTACAAAGCCCGCGTCGTCCCGTTCAGCCATGATAGATACGCCTGAGCGTCATGCCAGCTCACGCACGTCACGGGATGCCGATCCGTTTGCGGAAAGGGCGGGTTCCGCCATGAGTAGTCGCCATCGTCCGGGCCGCGACATCCGGCACCCGCTCCGCCGCCGGTCGCTGCGGCGAACGCCCGGTACTCGCCGAGCGTCACCTCGTAGCGGCCCAGCGCCAGAACGCTCCCCGGGAGCACCACCATCTCGGGGCACGTCTCGCAGTCCCGAAACACGTAGCCGGGGGGCCAGCGGGCAACGCGGCGCCGTTCTGCCTCAGCCCGGCGCCAAGCCCGCCGCCGGTCCGCGACCTCGCGCTCGAGCCGTACTTCCGCGGAATCGAGCAGCCCCAGCGCTTCTCGATAGAGCTCGCCCTCGCGGCCCGCAGCCACGAGGTACTCGTTCAACGACGCGATGGCCGTCTCCGTGCGGCCGGCCGCGTAGGCGACCCTTGCGTACTCGAAGTCGAAGCCATCCTTCAACACGAGGTCGTGCTCCTCTTGTAGCGCGAGAATCTCGTTCATCGCCTCAAGAGCGCCGGCGGAGTCGCCGGACGCGAGGAGCCGTTCCGCTCGCACGAGGTGGCGGTCAACGAGGATCTCAGGCGGCAGTTGGACGGTCCCGTCGCGGCCGGAGGCGCGGGGCCCCTGCCGGGTGTTCGTCTCAGCGCCGTTCCGCGGGTCCCCTGCTTCGGCGACAACGGTGGCGGGAGACGGCGGACTGGGGTCGGTCTCCGTCGGCGTGGAAGCGGGCGACGGCGCGGCCGACGAGGCGGTGGGGGCGACGGCGGGAATCACCTCGAGCGGCGGCGGAGCTTCCGGCGCCGCCGCCGGCCGTGCAGCGGCCGTTCGCAGAAGCTCCGCATCCGCGCTGTTCAGGTACCCCGTAGGTGACGCTCCGCGCGACTGCTGCCAGTCCCGAATAGCGGCACGCGTTTGCGGGCCGAACAGGCCGTCCGGCGTGCCGGGGTCGTAGCCCGCGTTGCGGAGTCCTTGCTGAATCAGCCGCCGGGCGGGCCGGTCGAGGGCGAGCGTCGCCTCGCCGGCGGCCGGGCCCTGGGGGGCGGTAGCCGTCAGGGGCTCCCCGGCAGTAGCGCCAGGCGTTGCGGCCACGCCGGCGACCACGAGCACGCACACGACGAGCGCCAGCGGCATGGCGGCGGCGGTGGGCATCGCTGGTCTCCTGCCCTCTCGGCGACCCGGCGGGAATGCCGTGTCGTTGAGAAGAGCGTGGTTCTCGCGCCGTTCTCGTCCTGGAGGGCCGGGTGCCGGCGAA
The DNA here is from genome assembly GCA_965261285.1 of Vicinamibacterales bacterium. Classification (GTDB taxonomy): domain Bacteria; phylum Acidobacteriota; class Vicinamibacteria; order Vicinamibacterales; family UBA8438; genus JAJEEA01. The sequence continues at coordinate 4,462,836 of OZ253457.1, forward strand.
TTCGGAATCGGTTCGCCCGTCCGGATCTTTACCGCCTGTTCTCATCTATAAGGACGTCTGAGCGGCGGAAACCGAACGGATGGAGGCAAACATTTTCAGATTCTTCGCCAGCTCCGGCCTCGCCGTGGACTGCCGTGGACTTCCGCTGCGCCGCATTCCTGTACCATGAAGAGTCCGCCGAACCGGAAGCGTGCCAGCCATCGACGACCGAGTCCAAAGAGGTCCAGCGTGGGTATTCTCGACGTGCTGCGGGCGGTCCCCGCGAGGCCGGCGGCAACCGAACGCGGCGACACCGACACCGTGAAGCGCATCGTGGCCGAGCTCGACTCGCTGCCGGCCGGGCGCGCGCGCTTCCTCGCCGCCTTCGCCTACGTGCTGAGCCGCGTCGCGCACGCCGACTCGCGGATCACCGGTGAGGAGACCGAGGCGATGCGCGAGATCGTGCGGAAGCTGGGCCACCTGCCCGAGGCGCAGGCGGTGCTGGTGGTCGAGATCGCCAAGCACCAGGCCCGGCTGTTCGGGGGAACGGAGAACTACCTGGTGACCCGCGAGTTCCGCGAGTTGGCCACCGACACCCAGCGCCTCGAGCTGCTCGACTGCGTCTTCGCGGTGGCGGCGTCGGACGGCGCCATCAGCACCATCGAGGAATCGCAGGCCGGGCAGATCGCCAGGGAGCTCGGCTTCACGCAGCCGGAGTACGCGTCGGCGCTTGCGGCCCACGCCGAGCATCGGACGGTTCTGCGCTCGTTGCGGGCGACTCGGGCGCCGGCGTCCTGACCCCTGCCGGCGACTCGGCCGCCGGCGTCCCGACCGTTGCCGGCGACCCGGGTCCCGGCATCCCGACCGTTGCGGGCGACCCCGGCGCCGGCGTCCCGACCATTGCGGGCGACTCGGGCCCCGGCGCCCCGACCGCCGCCCGCGCCCGCGGCTTGGCGTCGAGCAGCACCGCGATCCACCGCAGATCGTCGGTGTTCTCGAACGCGATCTTGAAGGTCATGGTGATGGGCACCGCGAGCAGCAGGCCCATCGGCCCCCACACCCACCCCCAGAACACCAGCGACAGGAACACCACCAGGACCGACATCCCGAGCTTCCGGCCCAGCAGGGTCGGCTCGAGGATGTTGCCGAAGACGATGTTGAGGGCCACGTAGCCGGCGGCGACGGTCAGCCCCCGGGCCAGGTCGACCTGCACGAGGGCCAGCACCGAGGGGCCGACGGCGGCGACGATGGACCCGATGTTGGGGATGTAGTTGAAGAGGAACGCGACGAGCCCCCACATCAGGGGGAAGTCGATGCCGAGGGTCCACACCCAGGCGAACGCGAGGAACCCGGTGCCGAGGCTGACGACGGTCTTGACGGCGAGGTACTTCTGGACCTGCTGGGCCATCTGCTCCAGCCGCTCCAGGTTGCCCCCCCGATCGCCGAACGCCACGCGCAGCTTGTGCCGGAACCCGGCCGCCTCGACCAGGATGAAGATGACCGCGAGGAGGACGAGGAACGCATCCTGCAGCAGACCCGCCAGCGCCCCCAGGGTGCCGCCGAGCAGGTTCACCACCGCCTCGGGGTTGACGAGTTCGAACGGCGTCCGGTCCGCGAAGGGGAGGTTGACCTCTTCGGCCCACGCGCGAAGCTGACCGGCCAGCTCCTCGAACCGCTGGTTGTACTGCGAGTCGGCGACGACCTGGGCGAACTCGCCCACCGACTGCCCCACGACGACCCCGAGCACGCTGACGACCCCGGCGGCGGCGAGGACCGTGAGCATCACCGCCAGCCACGTCGGCACCCGGTTGCGCTGGAGCCACGCCATGACCGGCAGGCTGACGACGGCGATGAACAGCGCGCTGAGGAACGGCAGCAGTATCTCGCTCGCCTCGCGCAGTCCCGCCACCACGACGATCGTGCTGGCGGCGATCACCAGGGAGCGCATGGCCCGGCGCGGCAACAGCTCCTCGCGGCTCATCGGCGTTGCTCCGGCGGCGAGCGGGGCTGACGGAACGTGCGGCCCGGCGGTTGCCTTCTCCGCCCCGGCCGATTCCGTGGAGTCGGCGCCTCCTCGTTGGATGCCGGCGCCACCCCGGGCACCCGCGCCTCCTCGAGGACGGGGCACCGCCCTACGGCGCGGGCTCCCGCGGCTCGAACGCGGTGAGCGCGAACCGGTCGCGCTCGTCCACCCACTGCCGCGTCACGGCCAGCCCGGCGGCGGCCCCGAGCTCGCGCACGCCCTCGATCTCGTACTTGTACGAGCTCTCGGTCCAGATCGACTCCCCTTCCGAGAAATCGACGGAGAACCCGGCGCCGGGGATCTCGACGGTCTGCGCCCGCAGGCTCTCGAGGTGCATCTCCATGCGCGACGCCGCCGCGTTCCAGACGGCGCGGTGCGCGAACGCGTCGAGATCGAAGTCCGCCCCGAGCTCCCGGTTGAGGCGCGCGAGCACGTTCAGGTTGAACGCCGCCGTCACCCCCAGCGGATCGTCGTAGGCGAGCTCCAACTCCGCCTCGGGCTTCACGAGGTCGGTGCCGAGGAGGAAGCGATCGCCCCGCCGCAGCCCCGACCGCACCGCGCCGACGAAGGCCCGGCTCTCGGCGGGGTCGAGGTTGCCGATGTTCGACCCCAGGAACGCGGCGAGCACCGCGCCCTCGCCCCGCCGACGCGCCGCCAGCCGCTCGATCCCGTCCTCGTAGGTCGTCCGGTGGCCCGTCACCGGCAGGTCGGGCCAGCGGGACAGCGTCCGGGCGGCCAGCTCGAGCGCCGTCGCCGACACGTCGACGAGCTCGACCCGCACCGGGACGCGGGACTCCATCAGGGGCTCGACGATCTGCGCCAGCTTCTCGCCGCTGCCCGCCCCCAGCTCGACAATCGTAACCGGCGCGGCGAGGCCGGCGCCAATCGCGGCGGCGTGGGCGGCCAGCAGCCGCTGCTCGGCCCGGGTGATGCGGTACTCGGGCAGGGCGCAGATCGCCTCGAAGAGCCGCGACCCCAGCGCGTCGTAGAGATACCGGGGCTGGAGCTGCTTCCGCGGGCGGGCCAGATCGCGCCGCACGTCGGCCGCGAAGCGGTCGCGGACCGCCACCGCCCCGGTCACCGCGGCAGGTCCTCCACGCAGCGGAAGCCGGCGTAGACGAACGGGTAGTGGGGCCGGAACCAGTTGCGCAGGCTGCGCCGGACGAGGCCGGTCGCGGTGGCCGGGGACGCCCCCTTGATCACGTAGTGCAGCCCGTCGAAGAAGTCGGCGGAGTACTCGGGGTACGAGGCCATGGGCGCAAAGCCGGGGAACCCGTCGAACACCGTGGAGGTCCACTCCCAGCCGTTGCCGACGAGGTCGTGCACGCCCCACGCGCTCGCGCCGGCGGGGAACGAGCCGACCGGCACCGGGTCCCATCCCCGGAAGCCGAAGTGGCCGCGGGTGCCGTCGGGGGGCTCGTCGCCCCACGGATGGGGCCGCTCGACGCCGTCGGGGGTCCCGTAGGCGGCACGGTGGAACTCGGCCTCGGTCGGCAGGCGGGCCCCCTTCCAGCGCGCATAGGCGGCCGCCTCGGCCTGGGTGACCCACACCGGCCAGGCCGGCGGCAGCGGCACCGTCTCGAACATCCCCCGCCACCGCCAGGCGTCGCCGTCGCGCACCCAGAACGTGGGATGCCGGACCCCGGCGGCCTCGCGCCACGCCCAGTCCGTCTCCGTCCACCACCGGCGGTCGGCATAGCCGCCCGCCTCGACGAACTCGAGGAACGCGTGGTTGGTCACGTTGTGCCGGTCGATGGCGAACGCGGGCACGTCGACCGCGAGGGTCGGGAACTCGTTGTCCCAGCCGAACGGAATCCCGTCCCGCTCCGCCCCCAGCGTGGCCCGGCCGGCGGGAACGGGAACCCGGTCGACGGCCGGCGCCGCCCCTCCGCCGACCACCTCGGCGTCCGCGGGGCGGCGCTTCAGGGCCGGCGGCAGCCGGTGCCACATGTACGCCAGGGTCTCCTGGTGCAGCTCCTCGTGCTCTATCAGGGTGAACACGGCCTGGCCGCGGTGCAGGACCGGATGCCCCTCGCGCTCGACGTCGGCGTGCTCGATCGCGTCCACGATCATCCGGTCGGCCTCGGCGGCGTACTGCCGCACCGTCTCGCGGCTGGGCCAGGACGCGACCGCGGCCCCGTCCGCCGCGTCCTGGCTCTCGGGGTCGATGCCGCGGGCGAAGAGCACCTCGAGCCCGGCGTCGACGCCCGGCCGCCCGAGTCCCCGCTTGATGAGGGTGTTCACGCTGAACGCGGGAATGTGCCCCTCGTAGAAGACCACCGGATGACGGAGAGGTATGGGCTGCTCGTAGTAGGCGTCCGGGCTCAACAGGTCGAAGAGGCCCGCGGTCCGGTCGCGGGTCTTCCGGAACCACGTGATGCTGGCTTCCCTGTCGACCACCGGCTGACTTGCCCGATCCATGCGTAGATCCCCTCCCGGCCGGCGTCCCGACGAGCCCGTGGCAACGCCGCACGGCCGTGAAAGGCTACCACAGCACCCGCGGCGGGAAGCCCCGCGGCGAGTGGCCGGGGCGTGCCCGCGACCGGGGCGGCAGGACCCGGAACACCGGTGTGGTAGCCTGAGACACGACCCCGGGTCGCGCCGAAGCGTGTCGTGCAGGCGCCTCGGTCACCGACGGCGCGAGTCCCCTGCGAAAGTGGCGGAATTGGCAGACGCGCCGGATTTAGGATCCGGTGGCCGAAAGGCCGTGGGGGTTCGAGTCCCCCCTTTCGCACCATGCCGGATGAGCCGCACGCTCCGGATGGACCCCACGCCCCGGATGAAACGCCCATGAAGTCGGGAATCACCGAGCTGAGCGAGACGCGTCGGCGCCTCGACGTGGAAATCCCCGCGGCCGACGTCGACGCCGCGATCGACCGGCTGGCCCGGCGCCACCGCGGGCGCGCCCGCGTGCCCGGCTTCCGTCCCGGCAAGGTGCCGATGCACGTCGTGCGCCAGCGGTTCAAGGAGGACATCCTGCGCGACGCGGCGAACGACCTGGTGCCGGCCGCGGTGGAGACGGCGCTCGGGGAGCACGGGGTGAGCACCGTCGACACCCCCGACGTCCGCGAGATCTCGATCGACGAGGGTGAGCCGCTCACGTTCTACGCCCTCTTCGAGGTGATGCCGGCCATCACCGCCCTCGACTACGACGCGCTGACCCTGCGGCGGCGGCCGGTGGCCCCCGACGCGGGGGCCGAGGAACGCGCGCTCGAGCAGCTCCGGTTGCGGGCGAGCCGCGTCGTGCCGGTGACGGACCGCCCCCTCGAGACCGGCGACATCGCGATTCTCGACCTGACCCGGCGCACCGGCGGCGACGACGGCGAGGCGGGCGGGTTCCGCGAGCCGCAGCAGCGGGCGACCATCGAGCTGGGGGTCGAGGGCAACCCGCCGGGGCTCGACGACGAGCTCGCGGGCCTCGCCGTCGGCGATTCGAAGACGTTCGACCTGACCTACCCCGAGGGCTCGGCCCCGGCCGAGCTCGCGGGCCGGCGCGTCACCCACGAGGTGACGGTGCGCGAGCACCACCGGCGCGAGCTCCCCGACCTCGACGACGCGTTCGCGAAGTCGGTGGGCGACTTCGAGTCGCTGGAGAAGCTGAAGGCCCGGATCGCCGACGACCTCAGGCGCGAGGCCGAGATCGAGACCCGGCGCGGCGTGCGGCGCGACCTCCTGCGGCAGCTCGCGGGGCGGCTCACGGCGGAGGTGCCCGACGCCCTCGTCGAGCGCGAGATCGCGCGGCGGCTCGAGCAGGTCGCGGGCGCGATGGCCCAGCAGGGCATGGACCCGCGGACCGCCAACGTCGACTGGAATGCCCTGCGGGAAGAGCAGCGGGCGTCGTCCGTCGAGGCGGTGCGGGCCTCCCTGGTGCTCGACGAGGTGGCGCGGCGCGAGGACGTCAGCGTCGGCGACGAGGACGTCGAGCAGGAGCTCGCGCGCCACGCGGAACGGCTGGGCCAGACCCCCGCCGCGGTGCGGGCCCGGCTCGACCGGGACGGCGGCGTCGCCCGGCTGGCGGAGAGCCTGCGGCGCGAGAAGGCGATTGACTTGCTCTTGTCGCGTGCTACCATCGTGACCGCGTGAGCACGCGCTCCCGCTCCAGCCGCCATTTCCCCGACCGCCACGCGACCATCCGTGAGACCAATCGTGGGCACCGTATCGCGGCGTCGCCGCGCCCCGGCCGCCGCGCCGGAGAACCCGACACGAGGCGCGCAAACGACATGTCCGAGGTCCACAACCAGTTGATTCCCGTCGTCGTCGAGCAGACCAACCGGGGCGAGCGCGCCTACGACATCTACTCGCGCCTGCTGAAGGACAGCATCATCTTCATCGGCACCCCCATCGAGGACGCCATCGCGAACCTCGTCATCGCCCAGATGCTCTTCCTCGAGGCGGAGGACCCCGACCGCGACATCGTGCTGTACATCAACAGTCCGGGAGGGTCGATCTCGGCCGGGCTCGCCGTCTACGACACGATGCAGTTCATCAAGCCCGACGTCCAGACCTACTGCATCGGTCAGGCGGCGTCGATGGCCGCGGTGCTGCTGGCGGCGGGCGCCGCCGGCAAGCGCTACAGCCTGCCCAACTCCCGCATCATCATCCACCAGCCCCTCATGTCGGGGCTGGCCGGGCAGGCGAGCGACATCGACATCCACGCCAAGGAGATCATCCGCATGCGGACGCGGCTGAACGAGCTGCTGGTGCAGCACACCGGCCAGGACCTGGCGCGGATCGAGGAGGACACCGAGCGCGACTACATCATGACCGCGGACCAGAGCCGCGAATACGGTATCATTGACGAAGTGGTCAGACAGCGCGCCTAGCCGCCCGCGGCGGACCCGCGCGGCGACGGTGCGCCGAGGCGCCCCGCCCGGCAGGGCGTGACGAGGGACCGCACCGGCAGCAAGCGACCGCGGAACCACCGCGCCAAGGGGGCAACCGAGCCGGTCGCATGCCGCGGCGGCGACCCCACGGGGCGGTTGCCGCCCAAGCGGCGGATCCGCCTCGCCCGGCCGGGCGTTGGGTGACAGATGGCCAAGAAAACCGGTGAGCCCGAGATTCTGCGCTGCTCGTTCTGCAACAAGGACCAGAACGACGTCCGCAAGCTGATCGCCGGACCGACCGTCTTCATCTGCGACGAGTGCGTCGAGGTCTGCAACGACATCATCGCCGACGACAGCCGGTTCGAGACCCGCGGCGGCCGGTCGTCGCTGCCGGTGCCGCAGGAGATCAAGAAGTTCCTCGACGAGTACGTCGTCGGCCAGGAGCAGACCAAGAAGAAGCTGTCGGTCGCCGTCTACAACCACTACAAGCGCGTCGAGATCCAGAAGCAGTCGCGCAGCCGGCAGGACACCGAGCTGACCAAGTCGAACATCCTCCTCATCGGCCCCACCGGCACCGGCAAGACCCTGCTCGCCCAGACCCTCGCCAAGCTCCTGTCCGTCCCCTTCACCATCGTCGACGCGACGACCCTGACCGAGGCCGGCTACGTCGGCGAGGACGTCGAGAACATCGTCCTCAAGCTGCTGCAGGCAGCCGGCGGCGACATCGAGAAGTGCCAGCAGGGCATCATCTACATCGACGAGATCGACAAGATCTGCCGCAAGGACGAGAACCCCTCGATCACCCGCGACGTCTCCGGCGAGGGGGTGCAGCAGGCGCTGCTGAAGATCCTCGAGGGCACGGTGGCCAACGTGCCGCCCCAGGGGGGCCGCAAGCACCCGCACCAGGAGTTCTTCCAGATCGACACCGGCAACGTGCTCTTCATCTGCGGGGGCGCGTTCGTCGGGCTCGACCAGACCATTCAGCGCCGCGTGGGCCGCAAGATGCTCGGCTTCGGCGCCGACATCAAGACTTCGCGCGAGCGCGACCTCGGCGCCACCCTCGAGCTCGTCGAGCCCGAGGACCTCATCCGCTACGGGCTCATCCCCGAGTTCGTGGGGCGGCTGCCCGTCATCGGGGCCCTGCACGAGCTCGACAAGCCGGCCCTGATGCAGATTCTCACCCAGCCGCGCAACGCCATCACCCGCCAGTACGAGCGGCTGTTCGAGTACGAGAACGTCAAGCTCCAGTTCACCGAGGACGCCCTCGAGGCCATCGCCGAGTCGGCGCTCGATCGGAAGATCGGCGCGCGGGGACTCCGGATGATCATCGAGGACCTGATGCTCGACATCATGTACACCCTCCCGGGCCAGAAGAAGGTCCGCGAGTGCGTGATCACCCGTGAGGTCGTGCAGGCCAAGGGCGACCCGATCACGGTCATCGAAAAGGCTGGTTGATGGAAGTCTACGAAACGCTCCCGATCGTGCCGCTGCGCGACGTGGTCGTCTTTCCCCACATGATGATCCCGTTCGTCATCGGGCGGCCGTCGTCGACGCAGGCCCTCGAGCACGCCCTGCTGAAGGACAAGCGCATCTTCCTCGCGGCGCAGCAGCTCGCGGTGGTCGACGACCCCAAGCCGACGGACATCTACCCGATGGGCTGCATCGCCAACATCGTGCAGAGCCTGAAGCTGCCCGACGGCAACATCAAGGTCCTCGTCGAGGGCCTCGAGCGGGCCCGGGCGGTGGAGTGGAAGGAAGACAAGGGGTTCTACCGCGTCGTCGCCAAGCTCGTGCCCAAGCCCGACGACACCAACGAGGAGATCGAGGGCGCGATGAGCCGCGTCGTCTCGCTGTTCGAGCAGTACGTGAAGCTGTCGAACAACCTCCACTACGACGCCATGATCGCCGCCGTCCGCGTCGACGACGCCGGCAAGCTCGCCGACACCATCGCCGCCCACCTCGGGGTGGGGGTCGAGGAGAAGCAGAACCTGCTCGAGATCGTCCAGCCCCTGGGGCGGCTGACGCGCATCGCCAGCCTCCTCGAGGCCGAGGTCGACAAGCTGCAGGTCGACCGCCGCATCCAGTCCCGCGTCAAGAAGCAGATGGAGAAGGCGCAGAAAGAGTACTACCTCAACGAGAAGATGAAGGCGATCCAGAAGGAGCTGGGCCGCAAGGAGGACAAGGGCAGCGAGCTCGACGAGCTGAAGAAGAAGATCGAGGACGCGCGCATGCCCAAGGAGGTCGAGGAGAAGGCCGCCCAGGAGCTGAAGCGGCTCGAGGGCATGCCCCCGATGTCGGCCGAGGCGACGGTCTCGCGCAACTACCTCGACTGGCTCATCGCGGTGCCCTGGCACAAGAAGTCGCGCGAGAGCCGCGACCTCAAGAAGGCGGAAGGGATTCTCAACACCGACCACTACGGCCTGGAGAAGATCAAGGACCGCATCCTCGAGTTCCTCGCCGTCCGCACCCTCGTCCGCAAGCCCAAGAGCACCATCCTCACGTTCACCGGCCCCCCGGGGGTCGGCAAGACCTCGCTCGCCAAGTCCATCGCCCGCGCCACCAACCGCAAGTTCGTCCGGCTGTCGGTGGGCGGGGTGCGCGACGAGGCGGAGATCCGCGGCCACCGCCGCACCTACATCGGGGCGTTCCCCGGTCAGATCATCCAGATGATCAAGAAGGCCGGCACCATGAACCCGGTGTTCCTGCTCGACGAGGTCGACAAGATGTCGATGGACTTCCGGGGCGACCCCTCGGCGGCCCTCCTCGAGGTCCTCGACCCCGAGCAGAACCACACGTTCCTCGACCACTACCTCGACGTCGAGTACGACCTCTCGAACATCATGTTCGTGTGCACCGCCAACGTGCTGCACACCGTCCCCCAGGCCCTCCGCGACCGCATGGAGGTGCTGCAGCTCGCCGGCTACACCGAGCTCGAGAAGATCGAGATCGCCCGCACCTTCCTCGCCCCCAAGGCGGTGAAGGCGACGGGGCTCACCGACAAGAACATCCAGTTCAAGGACGAGGCGTTCGAGACCATCATCCGGCGCTACACCCGCGAGGCGGGGGTCCGCAGCCTCGAGCGCGAGGTCAACACCATCTGCCGCAAGGTGGCCCGCAAGGTCGTCGTCGAGGGCAAGCAGTTCTCGGAGGAGATAGCGGGCGAGCAGATCACCGGGTACCTCGGGGTCCCCCGCTACCGGCCGCAGGCGGCGGAGGAGAAGAACGAGGTCGGCATCGCGACGGGGCTCGCGTGGACCGAGGCGGGCGGCGAGCTGCTGCTCACCGAGTCGACGCTGATGCCCGGCAAGGGGCGGCTCACCCTGACCGGCAAGCTCGGCGACGTCATGCAGGAGTCGGCCCAGGCGGCCATGAGCTACGTGCGGTCGAAGGCCGAGGAGTTCGGCATCCAGAAGGACTTCCACCGGCGGACGGACGTCCACGTGCACGTCCCCGAGGGGTCGATTCCCAAGGACGGGCCCTCGGCCGGCATCACCCTCGCGACCGCGCTCGTGTCCAACCTCGCCAGCGTGCCCACGCGCCGCGACGTGGCGATGACCGGGGAGATCACCCTGCGGGGCAAGGTGCTGCCGATCGGCGGGGTCAAGGAGAAGGTGCTCGCCGCCCACCGGGCCGGCGTCAAGACCATCATCCTCCCCAAGGACAACGAGAAGGACCTGGCGGACATCCCCAAGCCGGTGCTCGACGTCCTTGAGCTGCACCTCGTCGAGTCGATGGACGAGGTCCTGAAGATCGCCCTCGCCGGGCCGCTCGTCTCGCTGCTCTCGGCCGCGGAAGACGTCGAATCGGCGACCGCCGCGGACGGCGGCGTGATGCACTAGTCAGGAATCTGCGCCGCAGAACGGCGTGGGCTCCCGGCGCGGCTGGCCGGCGCCAGGCGGAGCCGAAGGCGCGACGATTGGCGGGCTTGCGGCCCGGAAGATTTGGCTCGCAGCCGCGCTTCCCGCTCGACTGCCTTTTCCGGGCGTCCGCGCGGCAGCCTCTCGTTGGCGGCGGCCGAGGTTCGTTCAGCGGAACGGCCGAACGGCCGGACCGCGGCCCCCCCGGCGGATGAAGATCCACACTGCGGAGTTCGTCACGAGCGTCGGCGCCGACAGCCCGCTCCCCGACCCGCGGCTTCCCCAGGTCAGCCTGATCGGCCGGTCGAACGTCGGCAAGTCGACCCTGATCAACGCCCTCGCGCGCCGCAAGATCGCGCGGGCCGGCGGCGCCCCCGGCACCACCCGCCTCCTCAACGTCTACCGCATCGTCCTCGCCCGGCGCCGCGGCGAGCTGCTGCTCATCGACCTCCCCGGCTACGGCTACGCCCGCGGCGGGGCCGAGAGCACGCGGGTCTTCGACCGGCTCACCGAGCGCTACTTTCGACGCGCCCCCGAGCCGGACGCGAACCGTCCGGCACGGAGCCGCCCGCCCGAACCGCTGGCGCCTCGGGCGCCGATGGGGGCGGTCCTGCTCGTCGACATCCGCCACCCGGGACTAGAGAACGATCGCAGCGCCCTCGGCTGGCTGGCCGGCCTCGAGATGCCCCTCGTCGTCGCCGCCACCAAGATCGACCGCCTCGCGCGCTCCGCCCGCCTCGCGAAGCTGCGGGCGCACGAGAAGGCGCTCGCCCACCCGGTGCTGCCGGTCTCGGCGAAGCGCGGCGACGGCCTGCCCGAGCTGTGGACGGCGCTGCTCGCCCTCGCGGCCGGGGCGCCGCCTCCGGGCACGAACGGCCGGCGCGCGCCCTGAGCGTCAGCCGGCGGGCTCCGGGGGCAGCGGCGGCAGGTCGACGGCGACCAGCGCGTCCTCGATGGCCCGCTGGACGTCGGTGCCGGCGGCGAGATCCGCGGCCGCCTGGCGGATGACGTCGGCGGCCAGCGGAAACGACGTGGCCTGGGGCATCAGCTCCGTCAGCGCCCGGAAGAAGATGCGCTCGACCAGCTCGCGGCGGGACGCCCCGGCGCCCTCGACCGTGAGCCCGGTGGCCACGTTCGTCCCCCCTTCGAGGGCGAGATAGAACGCGTGGCTCAGGATCGTCGAGTTCCAGTGCTGGGCGCCGTAGCAGCAGCGATCCTGGCGCCAGGCGACCATCTCTCCGTTGAAGAACAGGGCCCCGGAGTACGTGTAGTACCGTTCGCCGTCGATCTCGAAGAGCACGACCGCGAACTCCCAGCGGCCGAAATAGGCCGGCGCGTCGAAGTTCGACCACGGATCCGACAGCGATCTCAGCGTCCCGGCCGCGTACTCGCTGCCGTACTCGTACGTGCCCGCGGCGCCGGCCCCCTCGTGGAAGAACCCGGTCGAGACGCCGAAGATGTCGGAGTAGGCCTCGTTGACGCCGCCCGCCTGGGAGGACGCCAGGACGAACCGGCCGTCCTCGCTGCACAGGGCCGGAGTCGGCTCCCACACGTCGGGCTCGAACTCGATGGGAAAGCTGGTCTCGGGACAGTCGTACGTCTCGCCCTCCCACTCGAAGCTCGGCGGGCCGAGACGGCCGACGACGCTCAGGCGGTTGATGAGCCCCCCGCCGGTCCGCTGGCTGACGGAGAACCAGGTCAGGCCGTGCATCAGCTCGTGCGCGACGGTGTGCAGCGCCACCCGCGGCTGCGTCCGCTCGGAATCCGGAACCCCGCGCTGGCCGAAGACGTAGACGCCGGCGCCCTCCGGGCCGAACGGCGGCTGCCAGGCGACGGCGTTGAAGAAGCCGTTGTTGACGATGCCGACGATGCGCCCGTTCCGGCCGTCGAGCCCCTCCCAGCCGTGGCGCTGCGAGAAGTAGTCGTAGGTCCAGCCCATGTGCACGTGGCCGTCGACCACCGCCGCGTCGCCCCAGTCGTTGTCGGCGTCGGCCGCGATGTCGCTCGACGTCCAGCGCTGGACGCCAAACGGCCCCGGCTGGATCAACCTGACGAGCCGTTCCACGTCGAAGCCCGCGTCGAGGGTCACGATCTCGCCCGGCCGGAGGCGGTCGCGGGCCTCGAACCGCCCGCCCTCCGGCGTCGTGCTGATCTTCTTCATGTCGCCGAGAAACCCGGCGCCGGTCCCGACCGCGGCCTGCGTGTCGAACGCCGCCTCCCGCTGCACGACGGCGCCGTCGGCGGCGGACGCGAAGTAGGTGTAGCCGTCCTCCAGGGTCAGGGGATACGCCAGCTCGTACCAGCCGCCGATCAGCGGCAGGATGACCGGCTCGCCCGGCAGGCGGCCCACGGCGGCCGCACCGATCCGCTGCACGAGGCGGCTCGCGGCCTCGCCGGCGCCCAGCGCCGACGCGGTGTCGATCTCGATGTCGGTGTAGAGGGTGCCGAAGACGGAGACCGTCACACCGCCGTCGAGCTGCCGCGACACGCCGCCGCCGCGCACCCGAACGCCCTCGTGGAACTGCGCGAGGTACTCGTGGGTGCGCCCCGGGAGGCTGCGGTCGTCCTGGCGCGACACGACGACGAGCTCGCCGGTCCGCGTCATCCCGTCGACCGTCGCGTCCCACTGCCGCAGCTCGTCGACGTTCGTCCCGTAGCCGACCGCCACGGACAATTCTCCCGGCGACAACTGGGCGCCGGCCGGCCGGCCCGTGGTCAGAATCACGACCCCCGCAAGGGCCGACGCGATGACGAGTCGCGGAACAGTGTGCATTTTCGGATCCTCGGTGGCAGCCGGGGCGCGGCGTGCGACGGCGGGACCGTCCGGGTGCTCGCCGGGCAGCGCTCTCCCTCTCAGTCTATGCCGGGGGAAGGGCCGGCGGCAATCGGAAGACACCGGAGGGCGGCAATCGGAAAACGCCGGAGGCAGCAATCGGAAGACGCCAGGAGGGCAGCAATCGGAAGACGCCGGAAGGCGGCAATCGGACGACGCCGGAAGGCGGCAATCGGACGACGCCGGAGGCGGCAATCGGACGACGCCGGAAGGCGGCGCACCACCCCGGGGGCGTGAGGCGGCCCCGCCGAAGGCGACCGCTCGTGGCCGCGGCGGGCGCCGGCGACGCCTTACGCCGGCACGCGCGACGGAACCGCTATAATCGGGGGTTGCAGTCGGCGGCCGGCCCAGCGCGCACGGGTCCGGCCCCGCGACAGGAGACAGTCACCATGCGATGGACGCGCCAGAGCCTCGCCGCCTTCGCCCTCGTGCTCGCCGTCGCGACGGCGGCGGCGGGACAGGCCGGCCGCGAGGTCTTCCCGTTCCCCGTCACCACGTTCGAGCTCGACAACGGGCTCACGGTGGTGGGCGTCGACTACGACAGCCCCGGCATCGTCGCCTACTACACGGTGGTGCGCACCGGCTCGCGCAACGAGGTCGAGCCGGGCTTCTCGGGCTATGCGCACTTCTTCGAGCACATGATGTTCCGGGGCACCGAGAAGTACCCCACCGAGGCCTACAACGCGGTGGTCAAGCGCATCGGGGCCGACTCGAACGCGTTCACCACCACCGACTGGACCACCTACTACATCGTCGCGAGCTCGGACGCGCTGGAGACCATCGTCGACCTCGAGTCCGACCGCTTCCGCAACCTGCGGTACTCCGAGGACGACTTCCGCACCGAGGCCGGCGCCATCCTCGGCGAGTACAACCTGAACTTCTCGAACCCGGTGGCGCTGCTGCGCGAGACCCTGCACGACCTCGCGTACACGACGCATCCCTACAAGCACACGACGATCGGCCTCCTCGATGACATACGGGAGATGCCGAACCACTACGACTACAGCCTGCAGTTCTACGACCGCTACTACCGGCCCGAGAACTGCATCGTCGTCGTGGTCGGCGACTTCGACCAGGCCGAGCTCGAGCGGCTCGCCCGCGAGTACTACGGGGGGTGGGAACGCGGCGGGTTCGAGCCGCAGATTCCGGCGGAGCCGCCGCAGACCGAGGCTCGCGCGACCCGCATCACGTGGCCCAACCCGACCCTGCCATTCCTGATGATGGGCTATCACGCGCCGGCGTTCTCGGACGAGCGCATCGACATGCCCGCCCTCGACGTCTTGTCGCAGCTCCTGTTCTCGGAGACCTCGCCCCTCTTCCGGCACCTGTACCTGGAGGAGCAGGTCGTCGACGCGCTGCAGGGGGGCGCCCTCGACAGCCGCGACGCGCCGCTGTTCACGATCATCGCGCGCATCACCGACCCGGCGCGGGTCGAGTACGTGCGGGACGCGGTGGTCGCCGAGATCGAGCGGCTGAAGACCGAGCCGGTCGACGAGGCGGTGCTCGCGGCCACCAAGTCGCACATGCGCTATGCCTTCGCGATGGGGCTCGACAACCCCGGCGCCATCGCCCAGACGCTGGGGCACTACCTGCAGCTCACCCGCGACCCGGAGACCGTGAACCGGGTCTACGCGCTGTACGACGCGGTGTCGCCGGAGGACATCCGCATGGTGGCCAACCGCTACTTCGCCGACGCCAACCGGACCGAGGTCGTCCTGACCCAGGAGGAAGCCCGATGACCGCCGCAGTCCTTCTTCGACGCCGCCGGGCCGTCACCGCCGGCTCGGGTTCCCGCTCCGCACCGCGTTCCCGATGCATGCCCGCGCCTGGACGCGGCCCGACGCTCACCACCGGACCGGGCGCCGTTGGCAGGACGACGCGTACCCGGCGCCGGCGGCTGGCGCCGCTCGTCGCCGCCGGCCTCGTCCTCGCGATGGCGGCGGCCGCCCCCGGCGTATCGACCGCCGGCCAGTCCGACTCCGCCCTCGTCACGCTCCCCGCGCCCGACTCGCCGCTGGTGACGTTGCGCATCGGGTTCCGCACCGGGTCGGTCGACGACCCGGCCGGCCAGAACGGCCTCAACGCCCTGACCGCCCTGACGATGGGGCGCGGCGGCACCGAGGCGATGACCTACGAGGCGATCACCGAGGCGCTCTATCCGTGGTCGGCGTCGATCCGGGCGCAGTTCGGCAAGGAGATGACCGTGATCGTGGGCGAGGTGCACCGCGACCACCTCGATCCGTTCTTCGAGATCGTGCGCGACCTCGTCGTCGCGCCGCGGTTCGACCCCGCCGACTTCGCGCGGAACCGCGACTTCCTGACCAACACCGTGGTGTCGACGCTGCGCGGCAGCAACGACGAGGAGCTCGGCAAGGAGGCCCTGAACGCGCTGCTCTACGCGGGGCACCCCTACGCCGCCCCCGCCGTCGGCACCGAGCAGGGGCTGGCCGCGCTGACCCTCGACGACGTGCGCACGTTCCACCGCGGGCGCTACACGCGGGGGCGGGCCCTCGCGGGCATCGCCGGCGGCTACCCCGCCGGCTTCGCGGAGCGGGTCGAGCGCGAGCTGCTCGACCGTCTGCCGGCGGGGGGCGACGCGCCGGCCGACCTGCCGGCCCCGCGCGACCTCGACGGCGTCGAGCTGCTGCTGGTGGACAAGGACGCCATCGCCACCGCGATCTCCATCGGCTATCCCGTCGACGTGACCCGCGCCGACGACGACTTCTACGCCCTGATGGTCGCCAACTCCTACTTCGGCGAGCACCGCACGTTCAACGGGCTGCTGATGAACAAGATGCGCGGGCAGCGGGGCCTCAACTACGGCGACTACTCGTACATCGAGCACTTCGTCCAGGACGGCGGGTCGCGCCTGCCGGTGCCGAACATCCCGCGCCGCCAGCAGTTCTTCAGCATCTGGATCCGGCCGGTGCCGCACCACAACGCCCACTTCGCGCTGCGGCAGGCCCTGCGCGAGCTGCGCGCCCTCGTCGACGACGGTCTGAGCGAGGCCGACTTCGAGGCCACGCGCGAGTTCCTCGTCAACTACTCGAAGCTGTACGTGCAGACGTCGAGCCGCCGGCTCGGGTACCACATGGACTCGGCGGCGTACGGCGCGGAGTACTTCATCGACGAGATCCAGCGCCGGCTGCCCGGGCTGACCGTCGACGACGTCAACGCCGCGATCCGCAGGCATCTGCAGGCCGACGACCTCGCGGTCGCCGTCGTCACCCGCGACGCCGCCGCGTTCCGGGACCGCCTGCTCGCGAACGAGCCGTCGCCGCCCACCTACAACGCCGCGGTGACCGACGAGATCCGCGCCGAGGACGCGCTGATCGAGGCGTTCGACATCGCCGTCAACCCCGAGCGGGTGCAGGTGGTCCCGGTCGAGGAGATGTTCCGCGAGGTCTCACCGGCGCCCCGGACCGATCAGTGAGGGAGACCACCGGCCCGAGGCCGGGCACGCCGCCGCGCGGACGCAGCAGGAGCAGCCGCCGGCGCGCGCGGCCGGCGGCCCACGACCGATCACCGTCCTGACCCGATACCGGATTCCCGCCGTCAGGCGCCGGCGCCGCCCCCCATCCGGCGGCGCCGGGTCGCGGCGTTTGCTCGCCGCCGACCGTCGCGGCCCCCCGCATGCCAAGATGCCCGATCCCGTCCAGACCACGACCGTGCTGCTCGGAACCGCCGCCTCGCTGGCGATCGTCCACACCCTGATCGGCATCGACCACTCGCTGCCCCTCGCCGCCCTGGGACGCGCCCGCGGCTGGGCGCTGGGCCGGACCCTGCTGGTGACCGGCGTCTGCGGCGCCGGCCACGTCGCGTCGTCGGTCGTGATCGGCGCGGCGGGGGTCGGCCTCGGCGTCGCGACCGATTCGCTGCTCCGGATCGAGGCGTTCCGCGGCGAGCTGGCGGCGGCCCTGCTGCTCGCCTTCGGTCTCTCGTACACCGCCTGGGCCCTGTGGCCGCGGCGGCGCGGACGCGAGGGCGGGGGCAGGCAGGCCGCGCGGCGGGCACGCGCCGGCAACGAGCGTGAAGCCGCGGCCGAGCCGGCGCCGCCGCCGGAAGGCGGGCCGGACGCGGACGGGGGCGGGACGGGCGACATCCGCGGCGTGACCGCGTGGGCGCTCTTCGTCGTCTTCGTGCTCGGCCCCTGCGAGCCCCTCATCCCCCTGATGGTCGTGCCGGGGCTGGCCGGCGACTGGCTGGCGGTGGCGGCGGTGGCCGGGGTGTTCGGGCTGCTGACGATCGGGGTGATGCTGGCCGCGGTCGCCGCCGCCTGGCACGGCATCGGCTGGATCGGCCGCCCCGCCCTCGCACGCGGCGGCCGGCTCGCCCACGCGGCCGCGGGGCTCGTCGTCACCGCGAGCGGCGTCGCGGTGCTCTGGCTCGGCCTGTAGGGGCGGCGGAGCTCCTGCCACGAACCCCGCCACGCCCGATTCCGGAAAGATGGGAAGGACGTCGCGCTAAGGCGTCACCGTCACGGTGACGTCCTCGTAGGTCTGAAGGCCGCCGTCGTGGGCGAGGGCGCGCAGGACGTACTCGCCGGGCCGGCTGAACGTGACCGCGGTCTCCCAGCGGCCGTCCTCGGGCGCCTCGGGGGTCGACCAGCCCGGCGACCAAGGCGATTCGCGCCCGACCCGGGTGTCCTCCCACGTGACGATCTGCGGCGGGTCGAACGTCGCCCCGCCGGCGCCCCGGTAGACGAACCACGAGAACCGAAGCCCGGTCGCGGTGTCGGTGGTGATGCGGCCCGGCCGCCGCGGATTCGCGGGGGCGAGCGGCCGTGCCCGCGGGACGTCGTCGTCGGTGACCGTCGCGGCGAGCGCCAGCGCCTCGCCCACCCGCGCGGTGCGGGCGGGCTCGCCCTCGACGGCCAGCACGGGAGCGGCGTTCTCGGCGAGCTCGGGGGTCGAGCCGGCGGCCCCCGCCGCCCCGAAGTTCGCCTGGATCACGAGGTCGTCGATGTAGTAGTCGCGCCTGAGGGTGGCGTAGGCGCGCTGGGTCTCGCCGTTGGCGGTGAGGGTCCACACCAGCTCGCGGTCGCCGAAGTCGGCGGGCACCCGGACGCTGAACACGAAGCGGTTCCGCCGCGGCTGGAAGCGGGTCGGCTGGCCCTGGTCGGGGCCGCCGGGCTCGATGGTGTTCTCCGCCCCGACCGGGACGTCCACGACCTGCTCCCAGTTCCGGTTCATGTACCCGAAGACGAGGTCGAACGACCCGTCCTCGTTCTGCACCCAGCCCTCGTAGGCGGGCGATATGCTCTGCCCGCTCGCGAACGACTGCTGGGCGCGGGCGTCCTGCCCCGCCGCCAGCGCGACGAGCAGGCCCAGGAATGCCACCCCGCGGGGTGACGGCAGGCAGCCGACTGTTCTCCGAAGCATGCTCACGCCCCGAACCGGCCTCGCCCGCCCATCGTCGCCTGACGGCTCCGCTGGGCGCCCAACCAACCCGCCAGGAGTCCGCGCCGTTCTACGGCGCAGACTCCTACTGGCCATCGCCATCGACGTTGACCGGCGTCTCGAAGTAGTCGCTGCCGCAGACGACGCAGCCGAGGTCCGACCGCCCGTCCGCCGCCCGCAGCCGCTCGCGCTCGGCGACCTCGGCCGCGAACTCCTCGTCGTCCATGTAGATCGCCTGAATCAGGTTGATGAACATGTTGTCGACGGACCGGTGACCCGACCCCGACCAGTTGCGCGGATCGACCACGTTGGGGTTGGTCGGCGTGTTGTTGAAGTAGCCGCTCAGGTGGAGGATGGTGCCCTTCGGCAGCAGCGGCGCCGCGTCGTCCTCGTACTTGTAGACCCGCACCCAGTTGTGGTCGTAGCCCGAGCAGTTGAGGGTCTCGACGGTGTCGCCCCACACCGCCTCGAGGCACATCCTGACCCCGGGGGCGTGCATGTGCGGCTCGTAGACGCTGATCTTCGTGTTCTCCGGCAGGGTGAAGTAGGCGTCCATCCGCTGGTTGTCCTGCATCGGCAGGATGTCGATGTCGGGACCGTTCCCGAAGAAGAGCAGCTCCATCTTCTTGCTGGGCTCGTAGTCGCGGGGATGGAACTTGAAGCCGACCTCGAGCCGGGCGGTGGTGTCGATGCCGTTCGAGTGGAGGTGCGTCGACGGGAAGATCACCATCGAGTTCGCCGGCAGGATCGGCCCCGCGTCGGCGTCGAAGACGTCGGCGTTGCGGCCGACCTCGTGCACCGGCCACGTGTAGGCGTCGGCGGGGCCGCCGTCCCGCGGCATCGTCGTCAGGGCCGAGTGGTGCACGACGAAGAGCCCGCCCACCGTGTCGGACCGCACGCCGCGCGGCAGGTCGTTGCGCTCCTTGTACTCGATGGCGGCGACGTAGCGGTCCTCGGTCAGCCCCGACTCGACCTGACCGAGCACGCCCCACCAGTCCGGCGCCTCGGCCGCGACCTCGAAGGTCGGGGACGACACGATGAGGTCGGGCTCGCCGATCTCCCATTCGTCGATGTCGATGAACGGCGGCGGCTCGGGCATGTCCGCGGGCTCGCCCCGCGGGGCCCCGTTGTCGACCCACGTCGCGATGGCCGCGATCTCGGCGTCGCTCAGCGACCAGTCGTCCTTGAAGCGCTGGATGCCGATGTCCTTCTCGATGTACCAGGGCGGCATGACCCCCATGCGGTTGCGCAACCCCGTCCGCTGCTTGATCGACCGCGCCCAGGGGCGGACGTCCTCGTAGGTGATGAGCGACATCGGGGCCAGCGAGCTGGGCCGGTGGCACTTCTGGCAGCTCCGCTGCAGGATCGGCGCGATGTCGCGGGTGAACGTGGGCGACTCCGCCGCCGACTGGGCCGCGGCCGGGACCGCCCCCGCAAGACCGACCACCGCCGCCAGCACGCCGGCCGGCCAGCGGGAGATGCACACGCCGTGATGTGATGTCGCGTTCATGACCGCTCCCCGTTGTGGACGAAAGTAGCCTATTATCTCCCGGATGGGGCGGTCGGCGTCAACGTCGAGCGCCGCCGGGAGCGCAATCCTGAGACGAGGAGATCTGCCATGCATCGGAAGCAGCCGGATCGGTGGCGCTGGGGGCTCGTGGCGTGCACGGTGGCCGCCGCGTCGTTCGTCCTGATCGGCCACGCCCGCCAGGCGCAGACGACCTTCACGGGCACCTCGTTCCGGGTCGCCTCGGAGGGAATCAACGTCTCTTCGCGCGGCTTCGAGGCCGGCGCCCGCACGCACTGGCACACCCACAGCGCGCAGCTCCTCTTCGTCAAGGAGGGCCGGCTGCGCTACCAGGTCGAGGGCCAGCCGGTGGGCGAGATCGGCCTGCACGAGACGACGTACCTGCCCCGGGGCGTCCGCCACTGGCACGGGGCGACCCCCGACGAGCCGCTCACGCACGTCTCGGTGACGTTCCCGAACGACGCCGGCGAGCCGCTGCCCATCGAGTGGATGGAGCCGGTGACCGACGACGTGTACTCGAGCGGCGCGGATCGCTGACCGGCCGCCGCCGGTCGCAGCCCAGGCCGTCGACGATGGACACGAGCCGATACGCCCGACCGTCGCGGGACGCCGCCCTGGCCCTCGTGCGCGCGACGGACCCGCCCGAGCTGATGGCGCGAGCCTCGGCCCTCCGCGACGCCGGGTTCGGGCGCGCCGTCAGCTACTCGCGGAAGGTGTTCATCCCCCTCACGAAGCTGTGCCGGGACGTCTGCCACTACTGCACGTTCGCCCGGCCCCCGCGGCCCGGCGAGCGGGCCTACATGACCCTCGACGAGGTCCTCGACGTGGCGCGGCAGGGGGCCCGCGCCGGCTGCCGAGAGGCGCTGTTCACGCTGGGCGACAAGCCCGAGCTCCGGTACCCGCAGGCGCGCGACGAGCTGGAGGCGCTGGGCTACCCCACCACCATCGCGTATCTCGTGGCGGCAGCCCGGGCCGTTCTCGACGAGACGGGCCTGCTGCCGCACGCCAATCCCGGCGTCGTCACCCGGGACGAGCTGCTCGCGCTGAGAGAGGTGTGCCCCTCGCAGGGCCTCATGCTGGAGAGCGCCTCCCAGAGGCTGCTGGAACGGGGCGGGGTCCACCACGGCTCGCCAGACAAGGAACCCGGCGCGCGTCTGGAGACGATGCGGGCGGCGGGCGAGCTGGCCATCCCCTTCACGTCGGGCATCCTCATCGGCATCGGCGAGACCCGCGAGGAGCGCATCGAGGCGCTGCTCGCGCTGCGCGACCTGCACGACGAGCACGGGCACATCCAGGAGATCATCGTCCAGAACTTCCGGGCCAAGCCGGACACGCGCATGGCGGACGCCCCCGAGCCGACGCTCGAGGACCTGCAATGGACGATCGCCTGCGCGCGGCTGATCTTCGGCCCCGACATGGCGATCCAGGCGCCGCCGAACCTGACCCCGGACGGCTACCGCGCCCTCATCCGGGCCGGCATCAACGACTGGGGCGGGGTGTCGCCGGTGACGCCCGACCACGTCAACCCCGAGGCGCCGTGGCCGCACCTGGAGCAGCTCGAGCGCGAGACCGCGCGCGAGGGCAAGGCGCTGACCGAGCGGCTCACCGTCTATCCCGCCTACGTGCGGCGCCTCGACGCCTGGGTGGCGGACCCGCTGCGCACGGCCGTCCTGCAGGCCTCCGACGCCGAGGGGTTCGCGCGAGAGAGCGCGTGGTCGCCCGGCGACGCCGACGCGGTGCTGCCGGCCGCGCTGCTCGACCGCCTCGCGCGCCCGGCCGCGCCCGCGCCGTCCTCGACGACGCACGCGCTGTGCGAGAAGGCGGCGCGCGGCGACGGGCTCGACGAGGCGGAGATCGCGGCGCTGTTCTCCGCGCGCGGCGACGACCTCGTGGCGGTGGTGCGCGCGGCCGACGCCCTGCGCCGCGAGGTCAACGGCGACGACGTCACCTATGTCGTCAACCGCAACATCAACTACACCAACGTCTGCTACTTCAAGTGCCAGTTCTGCGCGTTCTCGAAGGGCAAGCTCAGCGAGAACCTGCGGGGGGCGCCCTACGACCTCGACCTCGACGAGATCGCCCGCCGCAGCACCGAGGCGTGGGAGCGCGGGGCCACCGAGGTGTGCATGCAGGGGGGCATCCACCCCGAGTACACCGGCGCCACCTACCTGGACATCTGCCGCACCGTCAAGGCGGCGGTCCCCGCGATGCACGTGCACGCGTTCTCGCCGCTCGAGGTCTGGCAGGGGGCGGCCACCCTCGGCGTCTCGCTCGAGTCGTTCCTCTCTCAGTTGCGGACGGCGGGGCTCGGCACGCTGCCCGGCACCGCGGCCGAGGTGCTCGACGACGAGGTGCGGCGCGACCTGTGCCCCGACAAGCTGACGACCGGCCAGTGGATCGAGGCGATGGAGACCGCGCACCGGGTCGGGTTCCGGACCACCGCGACCATCATGTACGGCCACATCGACCGTCCCCGGCACTGGGCGCGGCACCTCGCGCGCATCCGCGCGCTGCAGGCCCGCACCGGCGGGTTCACCGAGTTCGTGCCCCTGCCCTTCGTGCATATGGAAGCGCCCATCTACCTGAAGGGACGGGCGCGGCGCGGCCCGACGTTCCGCGAGTCGCTGCTCATGCACGCGGTCGCCCGCCTCGCGCTGCACCCGCTGGTCACCAACATCCAGGCCTCGTGGGTGAAGCTGGGGCCGCGCGGGGTGCGCGCCTGCCTCGCGGCCGGCGTGAACGACCTCGGCGGCACCCTGATGAACGAGAGCATCACCCGGGCGGCCGGCGCGGGCTTCGGCCAGGAGCTGACGCCGGAGGCAATGGAGGCGGTGATCGCCCGGGCCGGCCGCAGCCCGAGGCAGCGGTCCACGACCTACGGCGAACCCCCGGCCGGGCAGGTGGCGCGGTCGTTCGGGGCCGCCGACCTGCGCCCGGTCGTGCAGACGCCGAACCCGGCGTGGGCGCGTTCCGGCGCGCGCGAAGCGCTGGTCAGGCCCGGGCTCGAGGCGGCCGGCGAAGGAACCGTGAACCGGGAGGGACAGGCGTGGGCGCGTTCCCGTGCGCGCGAGGCGCTGGTCAGGCCCGGTTTCGAGGCGGCCGGCGAGGGAACCGGCGGTCGGGAAGGGTAACGCGAAGTCCGCGACGAACCAAGGCCGGTCCGCGGGTCGAGGCCGGTCCGCGGGTCGCGCGACATCGTTGAACGAGAAGAGCGACACGAATCCGCGACGAACCGAACCCGATCCCCGGTTTACGGCTCGCGCGACGAGCCCGACCGGGCAAAGGAGACGAACCGATGAGTGACGAACGCGCAATCGGCGAACGACTGGTGAAGGCGTTGAAGCGACCGGCGATCGGGGGACCGGCGGCCCTGGTGGTGCTGCTGGTGATCGCGTTCTACGGGTGGTCGTTCACCTGCCCCTGCGAACGCACGCCGGGCGCCGTCCTCTTCGGCTACGAGCAGCCGTTTCCCGTCGCCGACTGGGCGTTCGCCAACGACGTGACGTTGTGCCAGATCCAGATCAACGCTGGTTTCCGGCCGCACGCCATCAACCTCAACTGCTTCGCGAACGACGAGGGCAACCTCTACCTGAGCTGCTCGAGCTGCGACGGCAAGCTCTGGTCAGGCTTCGCGATCCGCGACCCCCGGGCTTGGCTGCGCCTCGACCGCAACGTCTACCCGGTCCACCTCACCCGGATCGTCGACCCCGGCGAGCTCGACATGGCGTGGGTCGCGAGGCTCGACAAGCTCCATTCCCTGGAGGAGCCGGCCAACCCGCCGGTGCCGCTGGGCTCGCCGCGGCCCGAGGGCTGGTGGACGTTCCGCGTCCGGTACCGCACCTAGGAGCTCTGTGCCGTAGAACGGCGCAGACTACCAGCGGGGTTGGTTGGGCGGCGAACGGAGCCGAAGGCGACGCTCTCCGGGCTGGTCCGGCATGAACGCTGCCATGCCGCTGCCCCGTTTCGTCGACGGTCGTCGGGCGCGCGGACGGTCGACGCGGGGTTGGCGCCAGACGCCGTAGAATGAGGCTCAGGGTCCTTCAACAGAACCCTGCTTGGGATCGCGCTCCCGGCAGCCGAGGGCAGAAGACATGGAAACCGCGGTCCGGCCGGTGGATGCGCACACGCCGGAGGCGAGCTCTGCCCTGCTCGTCAGGTTCCCGGCGGCCCTGGGCCTCACCGACGACCGGTTCTACGAGCTCTGCCGGCTCAACCGGGATCTGCGCATCGAGCGGGCGGCCAGTGGAGAGCTGTCGATCATGGCGCCCGCGGGTGGGAAGTCCAGCGACAGGAACGCCGAGATCGCGTTCCAGTTGAGGCGTTGGGCCAAGCGTGACGGAACCGGCAGGACATTCGACTCGTCCGGAGGGTTCCGGCTGCCCAACGGTGCGGTCCGTTCGCCCGACGCCTCCTGGATCGCCGACGCCCGGCTGGCGACGCTCACCGACGAGCAGCGCGAGAGGTTCATCCCCCTCTGCCCCGACTTCGTGGTCGAGCTGCGCTCACCGAGCGACGGCCTGTCCGCGGTCCACGACAAGATGCGCGAGTACATGGAGAACGGCGCCAGGCTCGGCTGGCTCATCGATCCGCCGGGGCGCCAGGTCTTCGTGTACCGACCCGATTCGCCGCCGGAACGCCTGGAGGCGCCGGCCAGCGTGTCGGCCGGTCCCGTGCTGCCGGGATTCAGCCTGGAGATGGACGAGATCCTGTAGCCGGCAGAATCGGCCCCCGTTGCTCCATTCCCCGGCCTGGTGGGTTGAATCCGAACGGGAGAGGGCTTCTCGGAGTGTAACGGGACATGAGAGTCAATCGACTCCGGATACAGAACTTCAAGCTCTTCGCCGACCACACTCTGGAGCTGCACCCACAGTTCACCCTCCTCGTAGGCGACAACGGCGCCGGAAAGACGACCGTGCTCGACGCTCTGGCCGTCGCAGCCGGGATCTGGCTCGTCAGGCCTCCCGATTCCATGCTCGCAACCAGTGGAAGGAACATCCTTCCGAACGAGATTCGCCTTGCAGTGAAGGGCGGCGGCGACCGCCCCCAGTTCGTCGAATGCAAACCCGTGTCCATCACCGCCACTGGTGAGATCGCCGGTGAACCCGTCGAGTGGCGGCGCGGGATTCGAGCCTACGGATCGCGAACCACCAACGCCGACGCAGCCGGAGCCCTCCGCATCATTGACAATCACTACTCCCGGGACAGTTCGGCCGGCAGCGCACCGAGCCCGGTGCTCGCCTACTACGGCGCGGGGCGCGCATGGCTTCCGTCGCGAACCCGAAGCTCGCCGCAGCGCCGGGCACGGCGCCCCGCCCGCCGATGGGAGGCATTCTACGACTGCTTCGTGGAACGCATCCGATTGAGCGACC
This sequence comes from Vicinamibacterales bacterium, assembly GCA_965261285.1. Taxonomy (GTDB): domain Bacteria; phylum Acidobacteriota; class Vicinamibacteria; order Vicinamibacterales; family UBA8438; genus JAJEEA01. Next base: position 4,488,647 of record OZ253457.1, read on the forward strand.
TGCGAATCTGGTTTCGGCGAGAGGCGATCGCATCCGCAAATCGCGCCGGGCGCTGGAGGCCCGCATACGAGGTCGTGAGACACGCCATCGTCCGTTGTGTCCCTCGGGCCGACGAACTCTGGTACGACGGCGACCGCGACGAGATCGTGCTCTCGGTCGAAGGTCAGGCCCAGCCATTCACGAATCTGAGCGCCGGCCAAAGAATGATGGTCGCCTTGGTCGCCGACGTCGCAACGAAGGTCGTCATGCAGAACTCGCACCTTGTCTCCGACGTCCCTCCGCATGGTCGCGACGTTCCGCCGGTGCTGCAGCAGACGCCCGGCCTGGTCCTGATCGACGAGATCGACGTGCACCTGCACCCGAAGTGGCAGCGACAGGTGGTTCGCGACCTGAAGGAGACTTTCCCACGAATTCAATTCGTCTGCACGTCGCATTCCCCTTTCGTCATTCAATCCCTCGACGAGGGCGAACTGAGGACCCTGCTGCCCGGCGGACCGCGGTTGGTGGAATACGCGAACCGCTCCATCGAGGACATCGCCGAAGAGATCCAGGAGGTCGACGTTCCTCAACAGAGCCTCAAGGCTCAGGAATTGGCGAGGGTCACCGAGCGCTATTTTTCGTCGTTGCGGGAAGCTGCCACCGAAGCTGAACAACGGGAAGCCGAGGCGGCGTACCGTTCCGTCGTTGAACGCTATTCCGCCAATCCCGGCCTGAGCGCGATTCTGAAGCTCGAAGCCCTCGCAAGACAAAAGGCTGGTCGCGAGTGAGACCGGTCGAGCGGGGAGCGCCGCCTCGGGCGTATGCGCACTACCGGGACGCCATCGGCGACCTCGAAGACAGGCTGGGACGCTACTGCAGCTACTGCGAGCGAGGCGTCAGCCTGGCCGTCGAGCACAAGGCTCCGAAGAGCCTGCATGCGGGTCGCGAACGCGATTGGAGCAATTTCCTGCTCGGTTGCACCAACTGCAATTCCGTCAAAGGCGACACGGATGTCGCTGATGAAGATGTTCTCTGGCCCGACAGACACAATACGATGCTTGCGCTCGAGTACTCACGCGGCGGCTTCGTTCGAGTCGCAGGAGAACTGAACGATGAACTGCAGCGGCGCGCACGGACGTTGATCGATCTCGTCGGACTCGACCGACATGGCGGCCACGAAGGCCCGCGGCCGGCCAAGAGGGACCGCCGCTGGAGGGACCGAGAGGAGGCGTGGTCCACGGCGGAGATGTGTCGCGACTGGTTCGAATCACTCAACCGTTCTGCAGAGGCCCGCGGCCTCGTAATCGCCGCCGCCGAAGGTTATGGGTTCTTCTCCGTTTGGTTTACGGTCTTCCACCAGCATATCGACGTCAGGCTGGCGTTGATTGACGCGTTTCCGGGCACCGCTGCGTCGTGCTTCGATGAGGGCGCAGCGCTGGTCGACAGACCCGGTTCCGACATTTGACCGACGCGCCGCGCAGGAAGGGCAGTTGCGCAAGATCTCAAGAGCGGGACGACGACACCGTCGCGGTCGCGTCGCAGCAAGGCACCCTGGGAGAGCGACGGTGAACACGTTGTGAGCCGGGGCGCCACGTCCTCACCCGGATCGTCGACCCCGCCGAACTCGACATGGCGTGGGTCGCGAGGCTCGACAAGCTCCATTCTCTGTGGAGGAACCGGCCAACCCGCCGGCGCCCTGGGCTCCCCGCGGCCCCAGGGCTGGTGGACTTCCGCACCCGGTCGCGCACGTAGGCCGGCATGGCGCGCCGGCCGCGCTACGGCACGGAGTCCTCCCGGTAGTCCGCGCCGGTCAGGCTGGTCAGCGCGGCCTGCTGCCACTCGCGCAGCCGGCCTGCCAGGTCCGTCGCGACGGCCGGCTCGCTCGCGGCCAGGTCGCGGCTCTCCGCCCGGTCCTCGCGCAGGTCGAACAGCTCGACGCCGGAGCCGCGCGAGCCGTCGACGACGAGCTTGTAGTCGCCGTCCATGATGACGCGCGCGCCCGCGAAGTCGCGCTCGTCGACGGCCGGGTAGCGGATGTTCCGGAAGTTCCGGGTCGGAATGCCGTCCATCAGCTTGACAAGGGGCGTCGTCCCCGACTGCAGGGCAGGGTCGAGGTAGGGGTCGTGGTCGCGGCCCGCGAGGCCGCCGACGTCGAAGCTCCAGAAGAAGACGGGCGCGGGCCGCGACGTCATGCGGCCGTCGATGAGGGGCGCGAGGTCGATGCCGTCGAGGGGCCGGTCGGGGAGCGGCTGCCCCGCGAGGGCGGCCAGAGTGGGCAGGATGTCGCTGGTCACCGCGGCCACGTCGGTCGCGCGCGGCGCGGCGATGCGCGCCGGCCATTCGATGATGCCGGGGACGCGGATGCCGCCTTCGTACATCGTACCCTTCAGGCCGCGCAGGGGCGTCTCCGCGAGCCCGCTGCGCGGCGTTCCGTTGTCGCCGTTGTACCAGAGCAGGGTGTTCTCGCGCAGCCCCGCCTGGTCGAGGTGGTCGCGCAGCGTGCCGATGGCGCGGTCCATGGCGGTGATCTCCGCGTAACGCTCGCGCAGGACGTCGCCGAGCGGGCGCTCGATCTGGAGGCCGGTCTCGTTCGAGGTCAACGGGACCATGCGGTCCGCGTACTGCGCGGGCAGCTCGTCGTAGAGGACGAGGTCCTCCTCCAGTCCCTGGTAGGGCTCGTGGGGCGAGCCGAACCAGACGACGGCGAGGAACGGCCGGCCGTCGGCGGCGGCGCGGTCGATGAACCGGATGGCCTCGTCGACGACGATGGCCGAGCTCTCGCCCTCGAACCGCTCGGGCGGCCCGCCGTTGCGCGACAGGATCGGGTGCAGCTCGAAGAAGTTGTCGTGCGACAGCCACTCGTCGAAGCCCATCGCCCCCGGGTTGAGGGGCGAGCCCGCCTTCACGGTCCCGACGTGCCACTTGCCGAAGTGGCCGGTCGCGTAGCCGGCGTCGCGCAGCACGTGGGCGATGGTGGTCTCCTCCGGGCGCATCGACCAGTTGGGCGCGAACGTGCCGTAGCGCACCGGATGGCGCCCCGTCAGCACGCTGCCACGCGTCGGCGAGCACGACGGGTGCCCGGCGTAGAAGCGGTCCATCCGCAGGCCCGAGGCGGCCATGGTGTCGAGGACCGGCGTCTGCAGGTAGGCGTGGCCGTTGTAGCCGGTCTCCTCCCAGCCGTGGTCGTCGCCCATCAGGAGGACGACGTTCGGGCGGTCTGCGGGCTGCACCTGCGCGAGCACCACGGGCAACGCGGCGAGGCACGCAAGAACGAGTCCCGGAACTCCCCAGGCAAGTCGCTTCTTGTTCATCGGGTGATCCTGCCACCAACCTCATCGAACGACAACCGACGCGGGTCCGCGCCGGGCGGTAGCGGTTGGCGGTTGGCCCGCGCGGACGGCCGGTGTAGGCTGAGGCGTCTCGCGTACCCTGGGAGGATCCGATGCGCATCGTCCTTGTCGTCGCACTCACTATCGTGCTCTTGCCGTCCGCGTCGTACGCCCAGGAAGGACAGGGCTTCGCGGCCGAGGGCATTCCCGCGGTGCCGCTGCCCGACGCCCCCGTGGTCTACGACACCGCGGCGGGCCAGCGCATCCGCGTGTCGGTGGTCTCGGACGGGCTGACCTACCCCTGGGGCCTCGCGTTCCTGCCCGACGGCCGCATCCTCGTCACCGAGCGGCTGGGCACGCTGCGGCAGATCCGGGACGGCGTGCTCGACCCGACCCCGCTCGGCGGGGTCCCCGAGGTCTACACGGAAGGGCCGCTCGCGGGGCTGATGGACGTGGCGGCGCATCCGGGGTTCGCCGAGAACCGCTTCGTGTACCTCACCTACTCCAAGCCCACCGCGGACGGCTCGACCGTCGCGCTGGCCCGGGGCCGCTTCGAGGGCGGCGCCCTGTCCGAGGTCCGCGACGTCTTCGTGGCCGACGCCGACCTGAACGGCGGCGCGTCGCGGCTCGCGTTCGCGCCGGACGGGTCGCTCTACATGACCGTCGGCGGGGCGTTCGGCGGCACCCGGCCCCTCGCCCAGGACCCCGCGAGCCACGTCGGCAAGGTGCTGCGGCTGCGCGACGACGGCAGTGCGCCCGACGACAATCCCTTCGCGGGCCGCGAGGGCCACGCGGCCGAGGTGTTCTCGCTCGGCCACCGCAATCCGATGGGCCTCGCCATCCATCCCGAGACCGGCGAAGTGTGGGCGAGCGAGCACGCCCCGATGGGGGGCGACGAGGTCAACCGCATCCTGCCTGGCCGCAACTACGGCTGGCCCGAGGTCTCCTACTCGCGCGAGTACACCGGGCTGCGCGTATCGGAACGGCCGTGGCAGGAAGACCTGGAGCAGCCGGAGATCGTCTGGATCCCCTCGATTGCCCCCTCCGGCCTGGTCTTCTACAGCGGCAACCGCTTCCCGGCGTGGCGCGGCGACCTCTTCGCGGGCTCGCTCATGACCGGCCGCGTCGCCCGCACCGGCCACCTCGAGCGCATCGAGTTCAACCGGCAGGGGCTGGAGCAGCGCCGGGAATGGCTGCTCGCGGATCTCCGGCAGCGCATCCGCGACGTCGAGCAGGGCCCCGACGGCCTGCTCTACGTGCTGACCGGCGGCGGCTTCCTCGGACGCGACCCGGCTCTAGGCGAAGCCGCCCTGCTCCGCATAGAGCCGGCCGAGTGACGTGATTGACGGTGGAAGTCGCCGGTCCTGAACCCGACGGCATCGCACCGTCGGAAGTTGTGGGGGGCACTTCATGACCAGTAGAGCGCGAGAACTTCTCGATGAGGCCCTGACGCTGGTGCCGGCGGAACGGGCCGACATGGCCACGGAGTTGCTGGCGAGTCTTGGCGGGCCGACCGGCGACGACGGCCCGGGAACCGCCGAGGCGTGGACGGCCGAAATCGAGCGGCGCGCGCGTCGGGCAGTGTCGGGCCAGTCGTCCGGGGAGCCCTGGGAGGTGGTCCGAGCACGCGTGGCCCGGCGCCTGTCAAAGCGGTGACCAGGCGAGTTCGCATCGAACCCGAACGTCAACTCGTCGGTGGTCGCGCTCGACGCCGACGTCAAAGCGGTGACCAGCCGAGTTCGCATCGAACCCGAGGCGGCGGACGAACTCGGAGAAGCCACCCTCTGGTACGAGAATCGCCGCACCGGTCTCGGGAGTGATTTCCTTGACCGTGTCGACTTGGCGTTGACTCGGCTGAATCGGTGGCCGCACGCGGGGGTCGCCGTTCCCGGTCTTTCGGTCGAGTTGGACGTACGCCGTGTTCCGGTGGATCGCTATCCCTACCACCTCATCTATCTGCTCGCGAACGGCGCGATTCGGATCCTCGCGGTCGCTCACGATCGGCGGTTGCCTGGCTACTGGAGATCACGCCTCGGCCGGTGATGCTGGCCTCGCGCCCGGGGTTGGCAGCCGCGCCGGCAGGTCCGGCTTGCCCGGCTTACGCGTTGCCTGGGCTACGGATCGATCAGGAAGACGGGCTCAGGCGGCCTTGAGGTCGAACTCGCACCGGATCGCCTCCTCGGCCGCGTCTCACTTCCTGTCGTGCGCCCGCGGACGAGACCTACGGCACGACCAGCCCCTCGAACTGGATGCGGACCTGCGGGCGAACCCGCAGGAGGCCGAGCATGACGACGGGGGGCTCCACGCCGTAGGCGGTCATGTCGAGGCTCACCTCCCCCGCGATCTCGACGCCGGCGCCGGACGGCGACAGCGAGAGCGGGATGCTCACCGGTGCGGTGACGGCCTGGATGGTGAGGGCGCCGCTGGCCCGGGCGCCCCCGCCGGAGGCCTCGTAGCCCTGGAGCTCGAACGTGATCTCGGGGAACTCGGCCGGCTTCATGGCCTCGAGCAGGTGCTCGGTCATCGTCTCGTCGGGGCACTCGAAGTCGGCCACCGGCACGGTGAGGGCGGCCGAGCCGACGCCTTCGGTGAAGCCGGGGGCCGGCGAGGACGAGCCGGGCGTGACCTCGGCGGTCCCGCTCACCGTGCAGGTCCATCCCCGGATGGTCGAGGTGCCCGAGACGGTGAACTCGACCGTCGACTGCTGCGCGGCCGCCGGAGACCCGGCGAGCAGCGCGAAACCGAGACAGACGGCGGTCACGAACCGCAACGAGAAAACCGTTCGACGTACGACCAGCATTCCTGCATCCTCCCAGCGCCGGACCGGCACGCAGCCGAGGGGACAGGCGCGAGCAAGCGCGCCCCGCGGCCCGGCCGCAGACCCTCGCGGCTCCGCCCGGCGGCCCATGGTTCCGGCGGCCTCGGCCCGATTCGACCCGAGGCCGCCGATTCGAGCCGGCGACCTCGGCCGATCGAGTCGGCCTCGACCGACTCAGGTTGGGGACTCCGGCCGAGTCCAGTCGATCAGAGCCCGAATCCGAAGCGGTTGTCGCGCATCATGATCGGGTTCTTCCCCTCCATGACGAAGCGCGACGTGATCTGCCCGACCGACGTCGTCCGGGTCTGCCGCATGGCGATGCGCAGCTCCGCGAGGATCAGGTCGATGACCTTGGCCACGCCGTCCTCGCCGAAGGCGCCGAGGCCCCACACGTAGGGGCGGCCGATGCCGACCGCGTCGGCGCCGAGGGCCAGGGCCTTGAAGATGTCGGTGCCGCGGCGCACGCCGCTGTCGATGAACACCGGCACCCGCCCCCGGACCGCGCCCACGACCTCGGGCAGCGAGTCGATCGACGACCACATGCTGTTGACGGCCCGGCCGCCGTGGTTCGACACGAAGATGCCGTCGGCGCCGTGCTCGATGGCCTCCTCGGCCCCCTCGGCGGTCATGATGCCCTTCAGGATCAGCTTCATGTCGCTGGCGTCCTTCAGGCGCTTGACGTAGTCCCACGTGTAGGGATAGCGCGGCCCCTCCGGCCCTCCGAGCCCCGCCCGCATCGGCCGGACGTAGTCCGGGTGGTGCTGATGGCAGCTCTGGCAGAGCACCGACTCGTAGCCCTCGCCGGACAGCGTGCGCCGCTGCAGCTCGCGGTTGCTGCCGCCGAGGAGGTCGATGGTCCACACCAGGGCGGGGCATCCCGCGCTCTTGACCCGGTCGATGACCCGCTTGTTCACGTTCCAGTCGGGCACGGTGTAGATCTGGAACCAGTGCGGCTCGCCACGGGCCTCGGCGATGTCGGCGTAGGACTGCGAGCTCTGGTGCGACTGCATCTGCAGGATGTCCCGCGCTCGCGCGGCCCGCGCGGCGCCGCTCTCGCCCTGCGTGTGATAGGCCTCGAGGCTCGCGACCGGACAGAGGAAGAGCGGCGAGGGCCACTGGCGGCCGTAGAGCTCGGTCGACGTGTCGAGCTCGTCCATCGGCGCGCCGCCGAGCCGCCGGGGGCGGATCATCAGGCGCTGGAACCCCTCCCGGTTCGCCCGCCGCGTCTCGTAGTCGCCGACCCCCATGTGCAGGTAGTCCCAGTGCTGGGCCAGGTTCGTCGCGTGGGCCGCGCGCTCGAGGTCCCACACGTTGATGGCCTCCTCGGGCGACTCGACGACCTGCCCCGTCAACTGGTCTTCGACGGCGTTCTGGGGCGGCAGCTCGGGCTCCTGGAAGGCGGTGAAGCGGGGCTGCACCAGCGACGAGGGCATCCGCGACCCGCACTCGGGACAGTGAGGCGTCGCGGGGCCGGCCGTCGCACGGCGCCCGGCCTCGTGCGCGAGCGCGCGCTGCCAGCTCGCGGGCAGGCCCGATGCGGCCACGCCGAGCAACGGGCTCGCGGCCAGCAGCTTGAAGAACTCGCGCCGGCTCGCGGCGCGGTCGGGGGAGCTCGTGTCCGGTCTCGGTGCAGTCATCGTCAACTCTCCTCGCGGGCCCGAGACGCGGGCTCGAGTCGTAGCGCGGTCTCCGGTGTCGGTCCGCAAAGTGTAGCCGAACGGTCACCGAATGCAACCCGCGCGCGACGGCCGACGACGGCATCGGAGCGCGGTAACAGCGTCGCTCCGGCCCCGGCGTGGTGGATGAAGAGCCTCGGGATCCTTGGCGCAACCCCGCATTGCGTCGGGACCGGGGGCGCCGGACCGCAGGGCGCCCGCGCAACGACGCGTGATGCGGGAGCGTGGGGGGCAGGGGTGATGGCGGAGCATGGTGCTCCGCGAAACGACGCCTCCAGGCGTGATGCAACGCCGACCGGGCTCTGCGAGATCCTCGGCCGGCCCCGGTCACGGCAGCCTGAACACGAAGAGCATGTTGCCGCCGCCCGGCTGCCGGATCTCGGGGGTGAGCCCCCGGAAGTTGATGCCGCCGCCGGACGCGATGGCGATGTACTGCACGCCGTCGTGCATGTAGGAGACGGGGAACCCGCCCGCGCTCGAGTTGAGGATCTGCTCCCACAGGACGTCGCCGGTGGCGGCGTCGAAGGCGCGGAAGCGGCGCGCGTCGTCGGTCACGAACACGAGGCCGCCGCCGGTGGTGAGCACCGAGCCGCCGATGCCGGCCCGCTGCCGGTACACCCACCGCGGCTCGCCGGTGGTCAGGTCGATAGCGCTGAACTGACCGATCCGCCCGCCCATGTCCGGGGCCGGCACCTGGGCGATGCGCGCCGAGCCGTGGTGGAGGCCCGGCCGGTAGCGGAACTCGTTCAGGGTCAGGTCCATGCAGACGTTGTTGGTCGGCGCGTAGAGCACGTTCGTCCCCGGGTGGTAGCCGGTGCCCTGCCAGTTGATGCCGCCGAGCGCGCTCGGGCACACGAAGACCGGCTCGCCGACCTGGGGGAACTTGAGCGACTGGTTCACGATGACGCGGCGGCTCTCGGCGTCGATGTCCGCGATGACGTTCTGCACGTTGGTGGGCTGGGCCCACAGGAAGGCCCCGGTGGCGGCGTCGAGGGCCCACACGATGCCGGTCTTGCCGGGGATGCCGGTCACGATCTTGCGCCGCCGACCGGGCGTGATCGAGCCGCTGCGCCACTCGACGTCGCCGGGCGAGACCTCGGTCTCGACGACGAGCCGCGCGAAGGGATGGTCGAGGTCCCACTCGTCGTTGGGAATGTGCTGGAAGTACCAGACGATCTCGCCGGTGTCGGCGTCCAGCGCGAGGGTCGAGTTGGTGTAGAGGACGTCGCCGTCGCCGGTGCCCCGCTGCACCGAGCCCCACGGGATCGGCACCCCGACGCCGGTGTAGATGAGGTTCAGCCCGGGGTCGAAGCTCGGCGAGTTCCAGGCCGAGCCGCCGCGGCGGTCCTCGTCGGGCACGTCCCCCCAGCTCTCGTAGCCGAACTCGCCGGGGCCGGGAATGGTGTACGTGCGCCACACCTCGGCCCCGGTGGCGGCGTCGTGGGCCGACACCCAGCAGCGGGTGTTGAGGTGGTAGCAGCCGGACATGCCGGCGACCACCCGCCCCTTGATGATCATCGGCCCGCCGGAGTAGTGCTGGCCGATGGTCCAGTCGCCGACCGCGACATCCCACGCGACCTCGCCGGTGCGGGCATCGAGGGCGACGAGGTGGGCGTCGTGGGTGGCGATGAACAGCTTGTCGTCGTAGAGGGCGCCGTTGCGGTTGACGCAGGCGAGGTTGGCGGCGTGGTCGACCCGCTCCCGGCGGTACTCCCAGACCCGCGAGCCGTCGCGCACGTCGAGGGCCTCGACGAAGTCGCACGGCTGCACCAGGAACATCATCCCGCCGTGCACGAGCGGCGTCGTCTCCTGTCGGCCCTCCCCCATGGTCCACGCCCACGCCAGCCGCAGGCGGCCGACGTTCGACGTGTCTATCTGGTCCAGCGGGCTGTGCCCCCAGTGGCCGTAGGTCCGGCGCCACATCGGCCAGTCCTCCGGCGGCGGCTCGAGCAGCATGGCCTCGGTCACCGGCGTGTAGCCGTCGGCGACGGACTGGGCCGGGGCGGGCGCCCCGGCGAGCAGAAGGCAGATCGGGACCACGCCAACGCCCCACCGGGTCACGATGCGCATGTGCTCTCCTTCCGCGGCAGCCTTGCTCGCTTGGTAGTCGTGTGGCTGGTGCGAGGGGAGCAGGAAGCGCGGACGGCCCCCTGCTCCCCTTGGAAAGGGATCAGTGCCCGTCGCCGGCCGCGTCTTCCTCGCTGGGCAGGCCCATCGCGGCGAGGCCGTCGCGGAGCTGGATGATGACGTACTGCCGGCCCTCGTGCGACCAGCTCGACATGCCGTAGCGGGTCAGGCCGGGGATCTCCACCGCCCCGAGCCGCTCGCCGGTGCGCTTGTCGATGGCGAAGAGGTGCGGCGTGTTGTCGGCGGTCTGGCCGCCGGCGAGGAGCATGGTCGGCGTGACCACCATCGCGGTGTTCCCGCCGCGGCCGCGGTTGATCTCGACGCCCTCGAGCCCCTGCACGAGGGGGTGGTTGCGGATGCGGTCCTGCGTCGCCTGCGGAGAGTCGCCGTTCGGGGCCACCCACAGGTGCTCGCCGGTGTTCACGTCGATGGCGGTGATCCGCCCCACCGGCCCCTTCCAGATCGGGAGCCCGTCGATGGTGAACGCTTCGATGCTGCCGCGCACCGTCGTCGCGACGGCGGCGAAGTCGGTGTGGGTCGTGCCCGACTGCGGGAGCTCCTCGAGCGGCGAGTCCACGCCCGGCATGACCTGCAGGCGGAAGCAGCCGCTCGTCGAGCTCACGAACATGACGCCGGCGACCGGGTCCCCGACGGCCGGCCCGGTGATGTTGGTGCCGCCCCCGCCGCCCGGGCAGTTCCACGCCGGCCCCGCGGGGTCGTCGGTGTGGGTCGGCGGGTCGAACAGCCCGTTGAAGAGGTTGTTCTCCTCCGCCACCTGGCGCGCCATCTCCTTGATCTCGGGCGTGTAGTCGATCAGGTGGTCCTCGGTCCGCCCCTGCAGGTCGTAGGGGGCGGGCCGGGTCGGGAACGGCTGGGTCTCGGAGAGCACCTCGCCGGGGATGCGGGACGGCGGGACGGGCCGCTCCTCGATGGGCCAGATGGGCTCGCCGGTCTCGCGGTCGAGGGCGTAGAGGAAGGCCTGCTTGGTGGCCTGGAAGAGCCCCTTGATCTCCCGCCCGTCGACGGTCACGTCCATCAGGACCGGGGCCGTCGGGGTGTCGTAGTTCCAGATGTCGTGGTGGACCAACTGGTAGTGCCAGCGCCGTTCCCCGGTCTCGGCGTCCAGCGCGATGACGCTCGTGCTGAACAGGTTGTCGCCGGGGTGATGACCGCCGTAGTAGTCGATGGTGGCGCCGTTGGTGACGATGTAGACGAGCCCGAGCTCGGGGTCGGCCGACATCGGGGCCCACGACGACACGTCGCCGGTCCACTGCCAGGCGTCGTTCTCCCAGGTCTCGTGGCCGAACTCGCCGGGCCGGGGAATCACGTGGAACTTCCACTTGAAGTCGCCCGTCCGCGTGTCGTAGGCGAGGATGTCGCCGGGGACGTTCTCGACCCGGGTCTGCAGGTAGCCCTGCTCGGCCGAGTTGCCGACGACCACGGTGTCGTTGACGACGATGGGCGGCGACGACGCGGTGATGTAGCCGATCTCGCGCGGGATGCCGATGTAGGGGTCGTAGGGCCGGTCCATGCTCGTCCACGGGCCCCAGTCGGCAATGAGGTCCTCCACGAGGTCGACGGCCCCGGTGTCGCCGAAGCCGTCGAGGGGCACGGGGCGCCCCCAGCCCTCGAGGGGCAGGCCGGTGTCGGCGTCGAGGGCGTGCAGGAAGAAGCCCGGCGAGGTGACGAACACCACCCCGCGGCCGTCGATCTCGGTGTAGGCGACGCCCTTCCCGTAGCCCTTGCGCATCGAGTACTCGTAGCGGTAGGTGTTGGGCTCGCGGAAGCTCCACAGCAGCTCGCCGGTGGCGGGGTCGAGGGCGACCACGTGGCGCCGGTTGCCGGCCACGGTGATGAGCTTGCCGCCGACCAGGGACGGCGTCGCCCGCGCGGTGGCGGGGCCGAAGCTGGTCGCGTTCCACTGCCAGATGACCTCGAGCTGCTCGAAGTTCGACGGATCGAGCTGATCGGCCGTGGTGTACCGGGTGTGCCAGGCGTCGCCGCCGAGGTAGGTCCACCCGCCGTCTTCGGTCCCCGGCCCCTGGGCCGCCGCGCTCGCCGGCGCGAGGACACCCAACGCCGCCGCCAATGCCAGCCCGAACACCAGGGACGATGTCCGGCCTGCCCCGCGTGGTTCTTCGACTCTCATTCCTGTCACTCCCGTCATCTGGTCCAAACCGTCCGAGCCCGATGATCGTCGCCTGACGGCTCCGATTGCCGCCCAACCAAGCCGCCGGGCGTCTGCACCGCTCCCGACGCAGACGCCCGGCGCCCCGCCGCCCCGGCGGGCAGCCTATGTTAGCAGCCGCCACGACGTTGTGCGACCGCGCAGCCGGTCCCGGGAGCCCGCGGCGAGAGTCCCCGCCGTCTTCACCGGCCGCGCATCCCGCAGGACGTCGCACCGCCCGCCGTCGTCGACGTCGCCATGCGGACTGCTTGCCGTCGGCGGGCGCCTGCGCGCGGGAAGCGCCCCGGTCACTCCTGGCCCGGCCGGCCGGAGCAGCCTCACGAGGGAAGCCCGTCGCGTCGCGAGAGCCGGGACCCGCCCGGGCGCGGAGGCGGTCGCCCCCTGGATTCGACAGGAATGTAGCGGCCCCGTGATTCCAGCGACAGAAATGTCACTTTCGGCCTGGCCTCCTGCCTGGCCGCCGGGCGCCCGTCACACGAAAAAACAGCGCGTTTCACGGGCGAAACGCCAGACCGGACGCGGTTCCGGGCGCCCGCGCCGAAGAAGCGGCACGAACATTGCTGTGTAACGCGACCGATACCAGAGGCCCGCCGGCATCCCGGCAACGCGCAACACACAACGGAGGAGTAGCGTTCGTGCCCAGCCACAGACACAGACATCGCGACGCCCGCGTCGAGCGCCGGCGGCCCGGCCATCCCGCGGCGGCGCTCCTGCTGGCCCTGGCCGGCTCGCTCGCCGCGGCGGGTCCGCTCCACGCCCAGGACGACGACGCCGAAGAGCCGGCCCCGCCCCCGCCGGTCACCATCGGCGGCGGCCTTCAGACCAGCTTCCTGCACCGGACCTCGGACGACGCCGACGCCTCGCAGCACTTCCGGGTGAACAGCCTGCGCATGTACCTGAACGGGGCGGCCACCAGCCAGATCAAGTTCATGGTGAACACCGACATCGCCTACGGCGGCTCGCTGGGAGCGCCGGGGCCCCAGGACACCTCGTTCCAGATCCTCGACGCTGTCGCGCAGTTCGAGATGTCGGACACGTTCAACGTCTGGGTGGGCCGGTTCCTGCCCCCGAGCGACCGGGCCAACCTCTACGGCCCGTTCTTCGCCCACCACTGGGCGGTGTACTCGGACGGGGTGCAGGACGGCTATCCCTTCGTCTTCCAGGGGCGCGACAACGGCGCCGCGTGGTGGGGCCAGTTCGACAAGGTCAAGCTGTCGGCGGGGGCGTTCGACGGCCTGTCGTCGACCGGCAACTCGTCGCTCATCGGCGCGGGCCGCATCCAGGTCGACTTCTGGGACGCCGAGCCGGGGTACTACCTGAACAGCACCTACTACGGCGAGCGGAACATCCTCGCCCTCGGCCTCGCCGGCCAGGCCCAGGCCGACGCCGGGTCCGCGTACTCCGTCGACGTCCTCGTGGAGCGCATGGTCGGCGACGGCGGCGCGGCGACCCTCGAGGCCGAGTGGGCCCGCTACGACGGGCTCGGCGGCTACGACCCGCGGTACCTCACCAACGACGGCGGCTACTTGCTCGCCGCCTACCTGTTCCCGCAGCGCGTGGGCGACGGCCGGTTCGAGCTGCTCGGCAAGTTCGCCCGGGCCCGGTTCCGGGAGGGCATGGGCCCCGACTACGACCAGACCACCACCGAGTTCAACCTCAACTACGTCATCCGCCAGTTCAACGCGCGCGTGATGATCTTCGTCAAGGACACCGCCTTCACCGCCGTCAACCCCGACGACCTCCAGGTCGGGCTCGGCCTGCAGTTGCAGATGTAGCGATCAGGTCATCCACACAGATTCAGCGATCAGGTCATCCACAGGAGCCAGAACCATGAGACTGAAGCATGCATTCCTCGTCGCCGGCCTCACCGCCGCCCTCGCCGCCTGCGGGGGCGGAGGCGGCGGCGAGTCCGGGTCGACGCCGGGCGCGGCCGGCGATCCCATCAAGGTCGGCGTCCTCCACTCCCTGTCGGGCACCATGGCCATCAGCGAGACGACGCTGAAGGACACCATCCTGATGATGGTCGACGAGCAGAACGCCAAGGGCGGCCTGCTCGGCCGGCCGGTCGAGGCGGTGGTCGTCGACCCCGCATCGGACTGGCCGCTCTTCGCCGAGCGGGCGCGCGAGCTGCTCGAGTCGGAGCAGGTCGACGTGGTGTTCGGCTGCTGGACCTCGGTGTCGCGCAAGTCGGTGCTGCCGGTGTTCGAGGAGAACAACGGCCTGCTCTTCTACCCGGTCCAGTACGAGGGCGAGGAGTCGTCGAAGAACGTCATCTACACCGGCGCCGCCCCCAACCAGCAGGCCATCCCCGCCGTCGACTACCTGATGAACGAGGTCGGCATCGAGCGCTGGGTGCTCGAGGGCACCGACTACGTCTATCCCCGGACCACCAACCGCATCCTCGAGGCGTACCTGAAGCAGCAGGGGGTGGCGGACGAGGACATCGACATCAACTACACGCCGTTCGGGCACTCCGACTGGCAGACCCGCGTGGCCGCCATCCGGCGCTTCGGCTCGGCCGGCAAGCCGACCGCGGTGGTGTCGACCGTCAACGGCGACGCCAACGTGCCGTTCTATCTGGAGCTCGCCAACCAGGAGGTGTCGGCCGACGACATCCCCGTCGTGGCGTTCTCGGTGGGCGAGGAGGAGCTTTCGGGCCTCGACACCGCCCCGCTGGTCGGGCACCTCGCGGCGTGGAACTACTTCCAGAGCGTGGAGTCGCCGGCGAACGGCGAGTTCATCGCGAAGTGGAAGACGTTCGTCGACAATCAGGACCGCACCACCAACGACCCCATGGAGGCGCACTACATCGGGTTCAACCTGTGGGCCCAGGCAGTGGAGAAGGCCGGCACGACGGACGTCGACGCGGTGCTGGCGGCGCTGCCGGGCACCGAGACCCCCAACCTGACCGGGGGCATCGCGCGGGTCCTGCCCAACCATCACATCACCAAGCCGGTGTACATCGGCGAGGTGCAGGCGAACGGACAGTTCGACGTGGTGTGGGAGACCGACGGCACCGTGCCGGGCGACGCGTGGTCGGACTACCTGCCGGTCAGCGAGGTCACCGAGGCCGACTGGGTCGAGCTGAACTGCGGGAACTACAACACCGAGACGCAGGTGTGCTCGGGACAGAACTACGAATAGCAGCCCGGGACGTGGAACGGCGCCGCCTTCGTCGAGACGGCGCCGATTCCCTGTAGAGACGACTGGAGGGATGGGATGGGCGGCTCTCGGAGCCGAAGGGCGACGGTTGCCGGGCGGGCCGCGAGGGTCCCCGGCGGGCGGCGGCTCGCGTGGCTGCTGCTCGCCGCGGGCCTGGCCGCCCATCCCGCCGCGGCGCAGACCGGCGACGACGCGTTCCGCACGCTCGTCGGCGAGCTCGCCGGCGCCAACCTCCGGCAGAAGGAGGAGATCGCCGGACGACTGCTCGCGACCGGGCACGGCGGCGTCCGCGACGTGCTCACGGCCCTGCTCGAGGACCGCCTGTTCGAGCGCGAGGACGATGGACGCGTGTTCGTCGTCGAGTCGAACGAGGAGGGACTCGCCACCTTCCAACTGCTCGATCCCGCCACCCTGGCCGACGAGGGGGCCATCTCGCCCGACCGGCTGGACCGCATCATCACCAACAACCGGCTGCGCCGCTTCCTGCGCACCGGCATCGCCCGGTTCGACTCGTCGAGCCCCGACCCCGGCGTGCGCCTCGAGGCGGTGCGCGAGCTGCTGCGCAGTCTCGACGACGCCACCCTCGACCTCCTCCGCGGGCGGGCGGCGGTCGAGACCGACCCCGACGTGGCCTTCGAGATCGAGACGGCGCTGTCGGTCGAGGCGCTCGACGACCCCGACCCCGGCGTGCGCCTCGCCGCCGTCGAACGGCTCTCGGGCCGGCTGAACCCGGTCGTCCACAACCGCCTGTCGGCGCTGGTCAGGGCCACGGACGACGGCGGGTTCGCCGAGCCCGACGAGGCCGTGCGGGCCGCCGCCACGGACGCCGTCTGGCAGATCGACTCGCGGCGAAACGTCTACTCGGTGCTCGAGACGGTGGCCTTCGGGCTGAGCCTCGGCTCGGTGCTGGTGCTCGTGGCCATCGGGCTCGCCATCACCTTCGGGGTCATGGGCGTCATCAACATGGCCCACGGCGAGCTGATGATGCTCGGGGCGTACACCACCTACGTCGTCCAGCTCTGGATGCCCGACCACATCGGCATCTCGCTGCTGGTGGCGGTGCCGGCCGCCTTCGTCGTCGCGGGGTCGGCGGGGGTGCTCATCGAGCGGACGGTCATACGCTTCCTCTACGGGCGGCCGCTGGAGACCCTGCTCGCGACCTTCGGCGTGAGCCTCGTGCTGCAGCAGCTCGTGCGGACGGTGTTCTCGGCCAACAACCGCGCCGTCACCACGCCGGCGTGGATGAGCGGGGCGCTGCGGTTCAACGAGGCGTTCGCGCTGACCTACAACCGGGTGTACATCGTCCTCTTCGCCCTCATCGTGTTCGCCCTGGTCCTGGCCGTCATGCGGTACACGCGCCTCGGCCTCGACATCCGCGCCGTCTCCCAGAACCGCACGATGGCCCGGGCGATGGGGGTGCGCACCGAGTGGGTCGACGCGATGACGTTCGGCCTCGGCGCGGGCATCGCGGGGGTCGCGGGGGTGGCCCTGACCCAGCTCACGAACGTCGGCCCCAACCTCGGCCAGTCCTACATCGTCGACTCGTTCATGGTCGTGGTGTTCGGCGGCGTCGGCAACCTCTGGGGCACCCTCATCGGCGGCATGTCGCTGGGCATCGTCAACAAGCTGCTCGAGCCGTTCGCGGGCGCGGTGCTCGGCAAGATACTGGTCCTGGTGGTGCTGATCCTGTTCATCCAGCGCCGTCCCCGCGGGCTGTTCCCCCAGACGGGGCGGGCGGCGGAGAGCGTGTGATGAAGGCGCCGGCTCCAGCACCGTATCCGCGCACGGTTCCCGCGGACGGGACCGGCGGGAAGGGCGTCGTGAAGGCGCAGGCCCCAGCACCGTCCCCCCGGGCCGTTCCCCCGGACGGGACGCGCGGCGGAGAGCGTGTGATGAAGGCGCCGGCGGCTGCATCGTATCCGCGCACGGTTCCCGCGGACGGGACCGGCGGGAAGGGCGTCAAGGCGCCGGCTCCAGCACCGTCCCCCCGGGCGGTTCCCCCGACGAGACGGTCGGCTGGGGGCGCGTCATGAAGGCGCCGGCGCTGCGCCTGCCGGCGGTGATCGCCGACCGCGCCAGCGTGGCGTTCCTCGCGTCGCTGGCCGTGGTGGCCCTCGTCGCGCCCCTCCTCAACCTGGCGGTGCCCGAGTCGTCGCCGCTCCACCTGTCGAGCTACGCCGTCGGCCTCATCGGCAAGTACCTCAGCTATGCCCTGCTCGCCCTCGCCGTCGACTTCATCTGGGGCTACTGCGGCATCCTGAGCCTCGGGCACGCGGCGTTCTTCGCCCTCGGGGGCTACGCGATGGGCATGTACCTCATGCGCCAGATCGGCACCCGGGGCGTGTACGGGCATCCCGTCCTGCCCGACTTCATGGTGTTCCTCAACTGGGAGGAGCTGCCGTGGTTCTGGCACGGCTTCGACCAGTTCTGGTTCGCCCTCGTCATGGTGGCCCTGGTCCCCGGCGCGCTGGCGTTCGTGTTCGGGTGGCTGGCGTTCCGGTCGCGGGTCACCGGGGTCTACCTCTCCATCATCACCCAGGCCCTCACCTACGCCCTGATGCTCGCGTTCTTCCGCAACGACATGGGCTTCGGCGGCAACAACGGCTTCACCGACTTCAAGGACCTGCTCGGGTTCGACCTCCAGAGCGACGCCACCCGCTCGGCCCTCCTCGCGGCGACGGCGGTCGCCCTCGGGGGCAGCTACTGGACCTGCCGGGCCGTCCTCGCGTCGCGGGCGGGCCGGGTGCTGCGCGCGATACGCGACGCCGAGAGCCGCACCCGGTTCCTCGGCTACCGCGTGCAGGACTACAAGCTGTGGGTATTCGTGCTGTCGGCGGTGCTCGCGGGGGTGGCGGGGGCGCTCTACGTGCCCCAGGTGGGCATCATCAACCCCAGCGAGTTCGAGCCCATCAACTCCATCGAGGTGGTGATCTGGGTGGCGGTCGGGGGGCGCGGCACCCTGTGGGGCGCGGCGGCGGGGGCGGTGCTCGTGAACTACGCCAAGACCTGGTTCACGGGGGCCCTGCCCGACGTGTGGCTGTACGCCCTCGGGGCGATGTTCGTGGGGGTCACCCTCTTCCTGCCCCGCGGGCTGGCCGGCCTCCTGCCGGCGAGGAGCCGGGGCGCATGAACGCCGACCTCCGTCCCGGCGACGCCGGCGCCGAACCACGGACGGGCGCCCTCCGCCCCGGCCCCATCGCGGGCCGGTGCGACGCCCGGCGCGACAGGCGCGAGCCGGCCGGCCTCCTGCCGGCGAGGAGCCGCAACGCATGAACGCAAACCTCCGTCCCGGCGACAGCGCGTCAAGCCGGGCACGGTTGTTGACGGCGCGGAGCCGCAACGCATGAACGCCAACCTCCGTCCCGGCGACGCCGGTACCGCCGAGCCCCAGGCGGGCATCCCTCCCCGCGAGGCCGCGGGCCGGGGCGACCCCTGGCGCGAGAAGCGCGAGGCGGCGGCGGCGCGGCAGCCGTCGGTGCTGACCGGCGACGTGCTCTACCTGCAGCAGGTGACGGTGAGCTTCGACGGCTTCAAGGCCCTCGACGACCTCACGCTGCACGTCGACCCCGGCGAGCTGCTCTGCGTCATCGGGCCGAACGGCGCCGGCAAGACCACGATGATGGACGTCGTCACCGGCAAGACGCGGCCCGACGCGGGGCGCGTCTTCTTCGGGAACATGACCAACCTCCTCACGATGAGCGAGCCGGAGATCGCCCAGGCCGGCATCGGCCGCAAGTTCCAGAAGCCGACCGTCTTCGACTTCCTCACCGTGTTCGAGAACCTCGAGCTCGCCCTCGCCGGCGAGAAGTCGTTCTGGCGCACGTTCTTCGCCCGCCTGACGCCCCGCGACCGCGAGCGCATCGACGAGGTGCTCGAGACCACCGGGCTGGCGGCGAAGCGCGACACCCCGGCCGGCACCCTCGCCCACGGCCAGAAGCAGTGGCTCGAGATCGGCATGCTGCTGATGCAGGAGCCGAAGGTGCTGCTGGTCGACGAGCCGGTGGCGGGCATGACGCCGCAGGAGACCGAGCGCACCGGCGAGCTGCTGCTGTCGCTCGCGGGGCGGCACTCCGTGGTGGTGGTCGAGCACGACATGGAGTTCGTCCGCTCGATCGCGCGGCGGGTGGCGGTGCTGCACGAGGGGCGCGTGCTCGCCGAGGGCGGCATGGACGCCGTGCAGTCGGACCCCCGCGTCATCGAGGTGTACCTGGGGGCATGAGCCTGCTCCGGATCCGCGGCCTCGACCGGCCCCGCCGCGCCGGCCGGACGCGGTGGCACGTCGACCGCGAGGTGTAACCTGGGAGGAATGAGCCTGCTCGAAATCCGCGGCCTGAACCAGTCCTACGGGGGCAGCCGCACCCTGTGGGACGTCGACCTCGACGTGGCGGCGGGGACCCGCCTGTGCCTGATGGGGCGCAACGGCATGGGCAAGACGACGCTCCTGAAGTGCGTCATGGGGCTGATTCCGGTGGAGTCGGGCGGGATCGCGTTCGACGGTGCCGACCTGCTCGCGCGCTCCCCCGAGAGCCGGGCGCGGCTGGGCATCGGCTACGTGCCCCAGGGCCGCGAGATCTTCCCGCAGCTCACGGTCGAGGAGAACCTGCGCATCGGCCTCGGGTCGCGGCGCGGCGGCCGCCGCGGGGGAATCCCCGACCGCGTCTTCGAGCTCTTCCCGGTCCTGAAACAGATGCTCCAGCGGCGCGGCGGCGACCTGTCGGGCGGCCAGCAGCAGCAGCTCGCGATCGGGCGGGCGCTGGTGCTCGAGCCGCGGCTACTCATCCTCGACGAGCCCACCGAGGGCATCCAGCCGAACATCGTCCACGAGATCGGCGATATCATCGTCCGGCTCAACCGCGAGGCCGGGGTGACGGTGCTGCTGGTCGAGCAGAAGCTGCCGTTCGCCCGCCGCGTGGCCAGCGAGTTCCACATCCTCGACAAGGGGCGCTCGGTGGCCGGCGGCCCGATCGACGCCCTGAGCGACGATGAGATCCGCAGGCACCTCACGGTTTGAGCCCGGGCTCGGCGCCGCGCCCGGCGACTCGCGGACGACCCGTGAGGCGCGGACGGTGGGAGAGGCGCCGCGAGGGCACGACCCGCGGGCGGCCCGCGAGTCGTTCCCGACGCACGGAGGGCCGCCGGCCGGCGGGGACCCGCGGGCGCACGGGGGGCCGGCGCCAGAAAGGGAACCGCGGGCGCACGGGGGCCGGCCGGCCGGCGGAGAACCGCAGGCGCACGGGGAGCCGCCGTCAGAAGGGGAACCGCAGGCGCACGGAGCGCGGCCGGCCAGCGGAGAACCGCCGGCGCACGGGGAGCCGCCGTCAGAAAGGGAACCGCGGGCGCACGGAGCGCAGCCGGCGCGCGGGGCGGCGGCGCGCCCGGGCAGCGGGCGGGTGGCGGTCGAGCGGATCGGCGGGCGCAGCGTCGTCTGCCGGGCCTACGCGACGAGCCCCCTGCGCCTGCTGACGCCGAAGAACCACGGGCACGCGGCGTGGGTCTACACGTCGAGCCACGGCGGCGGGCTCGTCGACGGCGACGACGTCGCGTTGCAGGCGTCGGTGGGAGCCGGGGCCGCCGCGTTCCTGTCGACGCAGTCGGCCACCAAGGTCTACCGGTCGCCGCGGGGGACCCGGACCGCCCTCGACGCCGAAGTCGGCGAGGACGCCCTGCTCGTCGCCGCCCCCGACGCGGTGGTGTGCTTCGCGGGGTCGCGCTACCGGCAGACGCAGCGCATCGCCCTCGACGCCGGGGCCCGGCTCGTCCTCGTCGACCGGGTCACCTCCGGCCGGCGCGAGTCGGGCGAGCGCTGGCGTTTCGACGAGTACTTCAGCCGCACCGTGGTCCATCTCGGCGGCCGCCTCGTCGTGCACGACGCGACGGCCCTGCGCGCGTCGGACGGCGCGCTCGCCGACCGTTTCGGCCGCTACGACGTACTGGCGGTGGCAATGGTGATCGGCCGCGGCCTCGAGGACGAAGCCACACGCATCGACGCCCGGGTCCGGGCCGAGCCGGTCGGGCGGCGCGCCGACCGGCTCCTCGCGGCCGCGCCGGTGGGTGACGCGGGGTGTATCCTGCGCCTCGCCGGGCGCACGGTCGAGGACGTCGACGCCGTGCTCGAAGAGCTGCTCGGCTTCGTGCCCGGGCTCCTCGGCGACAACCCGTGGGCGCGGAAATGGTGACGACAGGCCCACGGCACCGCTTCGGCCAGGGGCGGACGGCAGTCGAGAGCTTGAGAATGGTGACGACAGGCCCACGGCGCCGCTCGACCGGGACGACACTCAGGCGTGGGCCCGGGAATGGCGACGACAGGCACTCGACGCCGCCGCAGCCAGCGGAATCAGGACGATCTGTCGGGCGTGAGCCCGGGAACGGTGACGACAGGCATCCGACGCCGCTTCGGCCGGCAGAACCGGGGCGACGTTCCGGCGTGGGCCCGGAAATGGTGACGACGACATGCATCTGACGCCTCGCGAGGTCGACAAGCTCATCCTGCACCAGGCCGGGTTCCTGGCCCAGAAGCGGCTGGCCCGCGGGGTGCGGCTCAACTACGTCGAGGCGGTCGCGCTGATCGCAACGCAGCTCCTGGAGTTCATCCGGGACGGCCGTTCGGTGGCCGACCTGATGGACCTCGGACGCCGTTTCCTGGGCACCCGGGACGTCCTCGACGGGGTGCCGGAGATGCTGGACGAGGTGCAGGTCGAGGGCACGTTCCCGGACGGCACCAAGCTGGTGACCGTCCACCACCCCATCGCAGCCGAGCGCGGAGACCACGCCCTCGCCCTCTACGGCAGCTTCCTCGCGCCCGAGGCGCCGGCGACGGCGGTGGGTCGCCCGGCGGCGGCACTGGCCGGCGCCCCCGGCGAGGTCCTGGCCCAGGAAGGGCAGATCACCCTGAACGACGGCCGCGACGCCGTCGCCGTGACCGTCGCCAACACCGGCGACCGGCCCATCCAGGTCGGCAGCCACTACCACTTCTACGAGACCAACCGCGAGTTGGCGTTCGACCGGAAGGCCGCCTACGGCCGTCGCCTCGACATCCCCGCCGGCACCGCGGTCCGCTTCGAGCCGGGCGAGGGCAAGACGGTGAACCTGGTGCCCATCGCCGGCGCCCGCGTCGTCCGCGGCGGGAACGCGTGGGCGAGCGGTCCCGTCGACGAGACCCGCGACCTGGAGATGCCGGAGTAGCCGTGCCCCGCCGCATCGACCGGCACGGCGTCGACGGGAACCGAGACATCGAGAACCGGTAGCAGCCATGCCCCGCCGCTTCGACCGCCACTGCGTTGCCCGCTGTCTCGACGGAACCCGAGATATCGAGAACGGGGAGCGGTCCGTGCCCGGCCGCATCGACCGACGCCACGGCGCGGATCGTTGCGTCGAAGAAGCCGGCGACATCGAGAACCCGGAGTAACCATGCCCCACCGCATCGACCGGCGTCACTACGCCGACCTCTACGGACCCACCACCGGCGACCGCCTGCGCCTCGGCGACACCGGCCTCGTGGCCGAGGTCGAGGACGACGCGACCGTCTACGGCGACGAGTGCAAGTTCGGGGGCGGCAAGGTCCTGCGCGACGGCATGGGACAGGCGGCCGGCGTGTCGGACGAGCGCGCCCTCGACTGCGTCATCACCAACGCCCTCATCGTCGACTGGACGGGCATCCGGAAGGCGGACGTCGGCATCAAGAACGGGCGCATCGCCGGCATCGGCAAGGCCGGCAACCCCGACGTCATGGCCGGGGTGGGCGACGACCTCGTGGTGGGGGTGACGACCGAGGCCATCGCCGGCGAGGGGATGATCCTCACCGCCGGGGCCATCGACGCCCACGTGCACTTCATCTCGCCCCAGCAGGTGTTCGAGGCGGTGGCGAGCGGCGTGACCACGTTCATCGGGGGCGGGACGGGGCCGGCCACCGGCACCAAGGCGACGACGTGCACGCCGGGGCGCCGGCACGTCCAGCTCATGCTGCAGGCGAACGACCCCCTGCCGATGAACTTCGGCTTCCTCGGCAAGGGCAACACGTCGATGCCGCAGGGCATCGAGGAGCAGATCCGCAGCGGCGCGGTGGGGCTGAAGCTGCACGAGGACTGGGGCTCGACGCCGGCCGCCATCGACTGCTGCCTGACCGAGGCGGAGCGCTTCGACGTGCAGGTCGCCATCCACACCGACACCCTGAACGAGTCGGGGTTCGTCGACGTCTCGATGGCCGCGTTCAAGGGCCGGACCATCCACACCTACCACACCGAGGGGGCGGGCGGGGGCCACGCGCCCGACATCATCCGCGTCTGCGGCGAGCCCAACGTGCTGCCGAGCTCGACCAACCCCACGCGGCCCTACACCGTCAACACCCTCGACGAGCACCTCGACATGCTCATGGTGTGCCACCACCTCGACAAGAACGCCCCCGAGGACGTTGCCTTCGCCGAGAGCCGCATCCGCGGGCAGACCATCGCGGCCGAGGACGTGCTGCACGACCTCGGGGCCATCAGCATCATGGCGAGCGACAGCCAGGCGATGGGGCGCGTGGGCGAGGTCGTCACCCGCACCTGGCAGACCGCCGACAAGATGCGCCACGAGCGCGGGCGGCTCGACGGCGAGCAGGGCGACAACGACAACCTGCGCATCCGGCGCTACGTGGCCAAGTACACCGTGAACCCCGCCATCGCCCACGGCATCGCCCACGAGGTGGGCTCGGTCGAGGCGGGCAAGCTCGCCGACCTCGTGCTGTGGAAGCCGGCGTTCTTCGGCGTCAAGCCCGAGCTGGTCATCAAGGGGGGGTTCATCGCGTGGTCGCAGATGGGCGACGCCAACGCCTCCATCCCCACCCCGCAGCCCCAGCTCATGCGCCCCATGTTCGGGGCCTTCGGGCGGGCCACCGGGGCGACGTCGCTGGCGTTCGTCTCGGCCCTGGCCCTCGACACGGGGACGGCCGAGAGCTACGGGCTCACCAAGCAGCTCTCGGCGGTGCGCGGCTGCCGCACCATCGGCAAGCGCGACATGAAGCTCAACGACGCGCTGCCGCGCATCGAGGTCGACCCGGAGACCTACGTCGTCAAGGCCGACGGCGAGGTCCTGACGGCCGAGGCGGCGCCGGTGCTGCCGCTCGCGCAGCGGTACTGCCTGTTCTAGGGCGGCCGCGACACCGACATGTCCGACTGGCTCGCGTGGCAGATTGTCGACTCCGCGTTCCCGGTGGGGACGTTCGCGCACTCGTGGGGCCTTGAAGCGGCGTGGCAGGCCGGCCACGTGGACGACGACGCGGCGCTGCGGCGGTTCCTGACGGAGACGATCCGGCAGGCGGGATGGGGCGCGCTGCCCCTCGCCGGCGCCGCCTACCGGCAGCCGGAGCGGCTGGAAGAGCTGGACACGCTGAACGAGGCGTTCCTCACCAACACCGTGGCCAACCGCGCGAGCCGGGTGCAGGGGCGCACCCTCGCCGCCACCGCGGCCCGGGTGTGGCCCTCGGCGGCGACGACCGCCCTCGAGGCCCGGGTCCGACAGGGACGGGCCCACGTCGCGCCGGTCTCGGGGGTCGTCTTCCGCACCATCGGGCTGCCGCGGGAGACCGCGGGCAGGGCCGTGCTCTACGGCGCCGCCCGCGGCGTCCTCGCCGCCGCCGTCCGGCTCGGCATCGTCGGCAGCTACCGCGCGCAGCGGATGCAGCACGAGGTGGAGGCCTGCCTCGACGCGACGCTGGAGACGTGCGCGAGGCTCGCACCCGAGGAGATCTGCCAGACCGCCCCCATCGTCGATCTGCTACAGGGGGCGCACGACCGGCTGTATTCCCGCCTGTTCCAGTCGTAGAATTGGCGCCAGAAGCCCGCCCCTGCCGCCGCAGGCGCAGGCTCGTCGTCGAGGAGGACGCGCGAAATGCACTTCATGCCCGACCAGCCGCACGACCACGGCCCCGGCGCCTACGCCGATCGCGACGAGCCGCACGCGCGCGACTACCGCCGGCGCGCGTTCACGGTCGGCATCGGCGGCCCCGTGGGTAGCGGGAAGACCGCGCTGCTCCTCGCCCTGTGCCGGCGGCTCCGCGACCGCTACAGCCTCGGCGTCGTCACCAACGACATCTTCACGAAGGAGGACGGCGAGTTCCTCGTGCGCCACGAGGCCCTCGAGACCCGCCGCATCACCGCGGTCGAGACCGGCGGCTGCCCCCACACCGCGGTCCGCGACGACGTCAGCCAGAACCTCGACGCGCTGGGCGAGCTCATGACCAGGGTCGAGCCCGAGCTGCTCTTCGTGGAGAGCGGCGGCGACAACCTCGCCGCCCAGTTCAGCCGCGACCTCGCCGACTTCACGATCTACGTCATCGACGTGTCCGGCGGCGACAAGATCCCCCGCAAGGGAGGACCGGGCATCACCCAGTCGGACCTGCTCGTGATCAACAAGACCGACCTCGCGCCCCTCATCGGGGCCGACCTCGACGTCATGGCCCGCGACTCGCGCCACATGCGCGGCGACGGCCCGTTCGTGTTCGCCCAGGTCACCAACGGCGTGGGGCTCGACACCATCACCGGCGCGGTGGTCGAGGGCCTCGAGGCGACCCGCGCGCAACGGGCGTGACGGGGGCGGATCGGCCACCAGGGGATGCCCCTTCCTGACGTCCGCGGGGAGCTCCCATTACACCGCACACGCTGCAAGCCCGCGGCCTCGCGGGAACACGTCACGAGCGGCCCCGCAGCTCGCCGGCCAGCTCGCGGACGCCGGGACGCCGATGGCCTCCACGCTCTCCGACAGCGGGTAGCGGTCGTCTCCGGCGTGCACGACGAAGGCGCGCGCGGGCTCGAGAGCGCTCTCGACGTCGGACGCGACGATTCGGGCGGTCATCCTGCAATTTGTCCACGCCGTGGACAGGGCAAACGCTCATCAAGGACTCGACGTCGGGAGATGAGCGAGGCGGCTGAGAATCCGCGCGTCCTGCCCAGGCACCGGCGCCACGAGCCGGGCCGGCGCGCGCAATCGCCCCGGTTGACACGCCGGTCGAAGCCGCACACCATGTCGGCACATCCACCGGGAGGCCAGAGATGCTGCTGAATCGACGCCAGTTCGTGCGGGCGGCGGCCGGGGCCGCCGTCGGCGCCCGCGCGACCGGCCTGCTCGCGCAGTCGTACGACATGGTCGTCAAGGGCGGGCGCGTCCTCGATCCTTCGCTGCACGTCGACGCGGCCCTCGACGTGGCCATCGCGGGCGGGCGCATCGCGGCGGTCGGGGCGGACATTCCCGCCGGCTCGGCGGAAGTCGTCGACGCGCGCGGCCGCTTCGTCGTCCCGGGCCTGATCGACGTCCACACCCACTACGCGCGCGAGCCGGAAGGCCCGCAGATCTGCCTCGAGGACGGGGTGACGGCGTGGGTCGACGCGGGGTCGGCGGGGGCCGACGCCATCGACGACCAGGTGGTCGTCGCACGGGCGGCGCCCCAGCAGGGCCGCATCCTGGTGAACATCGGGCGCGCCGGCATCCTGCCCGGCGGCGACACGATGGACCTCGACCTCGCCGACGTCGACGCCGCGAGGAGCGCCATCGAGCGGCACCGCGACATCGTCGTGGGGGTCAAGGCGCGGCTGACCGAGGGCGTCGCGGCCAACGACGTCGAGGTCCTGCGCCGCGCCCAGGCCGCGGCCTCGGCCTTCGGCCTGCCGGTGATGATCCACATGGGCCAGACGGCGTCGCCGCTCTCCACCCTGCTGGATCTGCTGAAGCCCGGCGACGTGGTCACCCACATGCTGGCCCCGCCCCCGAACGCCATCGTCGACGACACCGGCCGCATGGACCCCGCCGTGCTCGAGGCGCGGCGCCGGGGCGTGTGGTTCGACGTCGCCAACGGGCGGGTCGGGCACGTGCGGTGGGACATCGTCGACCAGGTCATCGCGGCGGGCTTCTGGCCCGACACCATCTCGACCGACGGCAACACCACGAGCCGGTCGGTGGCGGGGGTCGTGGACCTGCCCAACGTCATGTCGAAGTTCCTGAACGCGGGGATGCCCCTCGACGCGGTGGTGGCGTGCGCGACCGTCAACGCCTCGCGGGTCTTCCCCCACCTGAACGACCGCGGCACCCTCCATGTGGGGGCGCGGGCCGACCTGACCCTGCTCGACCTGCGGGTGGGCGTCTTCGACTTCGTCGACAACTACGAGAACGTGCGGACCGACCGCCAGCGGCTCTTCCCGGCCGGGACGGTGCTCGGCGGGCGGTGGATTCCGCGCGGGTAGGCGACAGTTGGGCACCGTGTCCAGCCGCGAGGACGGCCGGGCGGCAAGGTGCCCGCGCCGCGCGTCACCACGGAAGTGTCCGCCAGGCGCATCAGCCGCCGCGGCGGAACTCCGCTTGGCGGAACAGGCGGCCGGCTGCATGGATCGCCCGCGGAGCACGGCGAGGGTTCCCGTCCGCCGACGCGGGTGAACCCAACGGCCCGCGACAGGAGCCGGGCCCAGCCGATGACATGCAGTGATGGCAGCGAGGTTCTGCCGATCCGCCGCCGCAGGGCGAACCCAACGGCCCGCGACAGAAGCGGCGTCCGGCCGATGACGTTGGAGTGACGACGGCGCGGCGGGCGCCCAACGGCGCGCGACCGGAGCGGGTCGTCAGGAACCGTGCCGGGGAGGACAACAGCATGACGCCACGATCTCGTCTGGAAGCGGCGACACCGGCAGGCGTCGCGCTGCTGGTCTCGTCCCTACTGGCGGGCGCGCCCGGGCCGGTAACCGCGCAGGAGGGTGCGGCCGGACCGCGGTTCGTGACGCACACCATCGCCGCCGAGCTCGCGAGCGGCTACCAGCCGGTGGTGGTCGACCTGAACCGCGACGGCCGGCTCGACGTCATCGCGCTGTCGACCCGCCTCGACGAGCTGGCGTGGTACGAGAACCCCGGGTGGGAGCGGCACGTCCTGACCACGGGCCTGAACCGCGCCATCAACGCGGCGGCCCGCGACCTCGACGGCGACGGCATCCCCGAGCTGGTGGTGGCCCACGAGTTCGGCACCACGCACGGCAGCAGCCTCGGCGTCCTGTCGCTGCTGACCCACCAGGGAGACCCGACCGAGCCGTGGAGCATCCGCGAGATCGACCGCACCCCGACCGTGCACCGCGTCCGGTGGGCGGACATCGACGGCTCGGGTCGCGACGTGCTGATCAACGCGCCCCTCTCCGGTCCTGCGGCAGAGGCGCCCGAGTACCGCGACGCGGTACCTCTCATCTGGTACCGGCCCGACGACTGGGTGCGCCGGACCATCCCGGACGCCGGGCAGGGCGTGGTCCACGGGCTGCTCGTCAAGCCGTGGGACGACCCCGACCGCGACGCCGTCCTCAGCACCAGCTTCGCGGGCGTGCACCTGCACCGGTACATCGACGGCGAGTGGATCGGCGGCACCCTCGCCCCCGGCGACCCCGCCCCGTGGCCCCGCAGCGGCGCGAGCGAGGTCGAGACCGGCCGGCTCGGCGATGCGACGTTCGTCACGACCATCGAGCCCTGGCACGGCAATCAGGTCGTCGTCTACCGCGAGGACGGCGACACGTGGACGCGGCAGGTCATCGACCGCATCGGCAGCAGCCACACCATCGTCACCGCCGACTTCGACGGCGACGGCCGCGACGAGATCGCGACCGGCGACCGCGGCGACCCGCGTCGGCTCTATCTCTACACGGCGACCGATCCTGACGGCGACGCCTGGTCCCGCCAGATCCTCGACGACGGCGACATGTCCCCGTCGGCCTGCGTGGCCGAGGACCTCGACGGCGACGGCCGGATCGACCTCGTCTGCATCGGCGGGGGGACGGCGAACCTCAAGTGGTACGAGAACGTCTCGCCGTGAGCGTCGCTGCCATCGGGAACGACGACTGTTCAACCGCGAGGCGCATTCGTGGAGAATCCGTGGCCGCAGCTCCCGACCGATGCTCCCCGCGTAATGCCGTCGGACCGATCCATCATCAAGGAGTTCAATACGCGCTACGCAGACAAGCACGAAAGACTTGTCACACAACGTCATGCGCGGGTTGCTACACTGTCCAGACGCAACTGCTCCCTGAGCCGTTCATCGGCCATCTCCCACCTATCGTCCGTGCGCGCCGCGGGCGGCAGTCGCGCGGTCGGCAATAGAGACGATGGTCGAGACAATCAGCGCGTAGGCGGTGAGGCGGGCGGCCACCAGCAGCGCCGCCGTCAGCCCCGGCACAGCCTCCAGCCGCGCCACCGCGATCACGACCAGCGGGACGAAGTAGCCGATGCCGTTCCACCGGCCGATGGTGCTCATGCGCAGACGCTTCCGCCGGTGCACGACGTAGGAGTCGAAGACGTACTGGCCGAACGCGATGGCGACGAGGACCGGCAGCGCCGGGGGGACCGCGCCCGCCAGCGCCGCCCCGGTGAGGCCGGCGGTCACGAAGAGGCAGTCCGTCGCGTGGTCGAAGAGCTGGCCGGCGGGCGACGCGGTGCCCCGCCGGCGGGCGACGATGCCGTCGGCGTAGTCGGTGGCGAGGGCCACGGCCAGGAGCACCGCGACGAGGCCGGCACCCAGGAAATCCGGGCGGGCGAAGGCGACCGCGAGCGGCAGGGCCAGCCCCAGCCGAACGGCGGTCAGCAGGTGGGCCATTGCCGCCTCTGCTCGTCGGCTACCCGAACAGCTCGCGCTGCGCCCGCGGCCAGAAGGCGGCGCCGATGAGGGCGTTGAACAGGATGAAGAAGTTGTGCTGCACGAAGCCGAACGCGGCCATCTGCCCCTCGTTCTCGGGGAACAGCACCACCCAGAAGGTGATGGCGGCGGCCCGCATCGGGGTCGGCACCGCGGCGGCGAAGAAGACCACCGGCAGGTAGCCGAGCAGGGCCAGGAACGAGGCGTCGACGCCGAACAGGTTCAGCGCCGTCGTGTACACGACCACCGCGGCGAGCAGGGCCGGCGAGCGCAGGACCAGGAACAGGGCGTAGTGGCGGAGGGCGGCGACCCGGAACGCGTGGAGGATGCGCCGGTCGCGCAGGCGGTTGCCGGGCAGGACGGCGCCGCGGAAGTACAGCACCCACACCGCGAACACCGGCACGGCCGCGAGGGCGAGCCCGGGGACGAGGCCGAACGCCGGGGGCAGCTCCGGCCCCGCGAGGTAGCCGACCGTCGCCCAGAACAGCAGGTAGAACACCTCGCAGAACATCACGAACAGCATCACCGAGCCGACTTCCCAGCCCGGCACGCGGTGGCGCCGGTTCAGGTAGTAGGCCATGGCGCCCTTGCCGATCTGCTCGTTGAAGACCGAGATGATGTAGGCGCTGGCCCGGACGGGCAGGATGTCGCGGTAGCGGATGGGGGCGACGAACCAGTTGAGGGCGCGGGTCACGACCAGGGTGTCGATGAGGAAGTAGAACCCCGAGTAGGCGACCATCAGGGCGGCCCAGGCCCCCCACCGGACGTTCTCGAAGACCTGCGCCATGTACGCGGCGAGGGACAGCCCCTCGCGCGCCGCGGCGCCGTCGAGCCGGGTGTAGAGGTAGGCGAAGCAGGCGACGCCGAGGAGAAGGAAGGCGGCGCGGCCGGCGCGGCCGCGGCCCGGGGGCGCCCCCGCCGCGGGCTCGCTGAACGCGGCCGGCGCGGTTTCGGGCGCGGGCTCGCCAGACGCAGCCGGCGCGGGCTCCAACGTGGGCTCGCCGGATGCGGCGGACACGGTCTCCGGCGCCCGGTCGCCCGACGCGGCGGAGTCGACCTCGGGTCCGGCGGGGGCGGGGTCACCGGACGCGGCGGGTGCTGACGTCACTTCGGGCGTGTCTGACATAGCCTGGCCAGGGTATCGGACAACGGGGAGAGGGTGATGCCCAGCTCGCCGTCCGCGTTGCGTTCGACCGTTTCGTCCGAGGTGATGACGTCGATCACGGCCGGCGTCAGACCGCCCTTGCGGACGAGGCCGGCCACCCGTGCGCCCAGTCGGACCAGCCACACCGGGGTCGAGCGGACCGAGACCTCGCGGCCCAGGCAGCCCGCAGCGCGCTCGATCAGCTCGCGTTGGGTGAGGGTGGTCGGTCCGACCAGATCACAGGTCCGCACGCCGGCCGACGGCTGCTCGCAGCAACCGAGGATGGCGCGGCACAGGTCGTCCACGTCGAGTGGCCGCAGCCGGTGCGCCCCGCCCCCGAGCACGCGCGTCGACGGCCCGGACGCGGCAGCGAGCAGCGAGCGTCCGCCCGCGGTGCCGGGGCCCAGCAGCAACGGCGTCCGGATGATGGTGGCGCCGAGGCCCGAGTCGGCGACGAGGCGCTCCGCCTCGCCCTTCGACCGGAAGTAGCCGTTCGGCGACCGCGGGTCGGCCCCCAGCGAGCTGACGAAGACGACGTGACTCGCCCCCGCCGCCCGCGCCGCCTCGACCACCGCACGGGTGATCTCGACGTTGCCCGACCGGTAGTCCGACGTCCGGCTCTCGAAGAGAATGCCCGCGAGGTGCACGACGACGTCCGAGCCGGCGAACGCCTCGGCTAGGCTGTCGCGCCGCCCGTAGTCGACGACCCGGGGGATGATGCGCGGCGACCGCGGCAGCCCGCCGACGACCTCCGGACGCCGTACCGCGGCGACCGCATCGAACGCGTCCTCGTCCGCGACCTGCGCCAGCAACGCCACGCCGACGGCGCTGTTGGCCCCGACGACCGCGATGCGCCCGCCCCCCGCCTGCCCTACCGGGGGCTCCAGAAGAAGACCTCCACGGTCCACACGATAGCACGCGGGCCGCCGGCTCCCGCGTCACCGCCCCGGGCCGCCGGCTCCCGCCGACGCCGCCTCGGCGACACGCGCGATGGCGTCGAGCTTCGCGCCGACCTCGGGATCGATCACCGGCGGCGGGGACTACGAGGCGTTGCTGCCCCACAGCGAGCACGTCGACATGTTCGGCTGCCGGTGCCGGTGCCTGGACCTGCCCGAACTGATCCGCGTGAAGCGCGCGGCGGGGCGGCCAAAGGACCTGGACGCCCTCGCCGAGCTGGAGGCGCTTCTCGAGGAGCGCCGCGACCGCTCGAACCGCTAGACCCGACCGACCTGCGGTTGCACCACCAGGCGAGTCAGGGCCGGGGCCAGGCGACTTTCCGGTACTTGCGTATCGGGCGCCCGCCGCTCGTCTTGAGCAGGAACGTCCCGCCCGGGACGTCGTACTCCCAGCGCAGCCTCTCGCCGTCGAGGACGAGCATGTCGCCCTCGCGGCTGATGCGGAAGGCGCTCATGCGAATGGGGTCGGACGCGGTCACGGTCAACTTGGCATCGTCGGGCGACGGCCCGCGCAGGTCCTCCGACCGCTCGTAGCCGTAGGTCCAGGTCATCGCACCCCAGCGGTACTCCCCGTAACCGGCCGTCGACTCGAAGTCGTCGGGGCCGTTGCGGTGGCGCGTCGCCATGACGAGGCCGTCGTGCACCATCCACCGCCCTTCCATCTCGGGGGGCCGCAGCACGAGGTCGCCCACGTGCCACTCGACGAGCTCCCACGTCCCCTCGATCACCGCCCGGATCTCGGCCGGCGGCGCGAGGTCCTGGGCCGCGGCCCGGTCCGCACCGAGGGCCGCGGCGGCGGCAAGACCGAGCACGGCGAGCACCGGCGCTCTGCGTTCACGATGACGGTCGGCCATGCAGGCTCTCCCCCCTCCCTCGGACCTGGCCCGCCCATCGTCGCCTCCGGCTCCGCTGGGCGCCAACCAAACCTGCAGGAGTCCGCGCCCGTTCTACGGCGCAGACCCCTGGTCGACGATTGCCTGCACCATCCCGCTGCTGAAGGCGCGGGTGACGATGGTCGCCGCTCCGCATTCGGTCATGCAGGCTCTCCCCCTTCCTCGGGCCTCCTCGACGCTTGCCTGCGCCATCCGGCCGCTGAAGGCGGGGGTGACCGCCGGACAACTCGTCGTACACGGGGGCGCGCTGCCTCCGGACGCGCGGTCGCCGATCGGCCCTCGTTCGGGCGCCCGGTCATCGAGACCGATGACCGTGGCCATCGCTCCGCATGTCGCGCGGCGTCTTGCCGGATCTCGTCTCCGGACCTTCGATAGGCGGGGCGGCCGGCTCACGGCAATGCGAACACCACCAGCGTGTCGGTGGCGGCCACCGCCACGTACTGGCGACCGTCCGACCCCAGATAGGTCATCGGGTTGGCGTTCCCCGGCGCCGGCAGCCGCGCCTCCCACAGGCCGCGGCCCGACGCCGCCTCGAAGGCGCGCAGGCGGCCGTCGTCGGTCCCCGCCACGAACGCGAGGCCGCTGCCGGTGGTGATGGCGCCGGCGCGGATGAGGCGGCCGGTGGCCTGCCGGCCCTCGGGCAGCCCGTCGGTGACCCCGAGGACCTCCTGCCAAGCGACATCGCCGGTGGCCGCGTCGACCGCGGTCAGCCGGCCCCACGGCGGCCGGTGGCACGGCAGGGTCGCGCCGCCGAGCTGCACCGCGAAGCTGGCGGGGCGCTGGGCGCCCTTCCGGTAGGGCACGGGATGGTCGGGCGGCGCCGCCTCGACGTAGCCGAGGGCCCCGAGGTCCTGGGTGACGACGAGGAGGTAGCCGGTCGCGGGGTCCACCGCCACCCCGCCCCAGTTGGCGCCGCCGACGCCGCCGGGGAACGAGAGGGTGGTCCGCAGCGGCGCGCCGGGCTCGCGGTAGACCCACGGGGTGAACGGACCGGCGTTGTAGATCTCCCCGAGGCTGTCGACGAGGTCGCGGCACGCCGCGGCGTGCTCGGGCGAGGTGTCCTCGCCGGTCACGAGGTCGTCGGGGTCCCAGGTGAGCCTGGACAGGCCGGCCGGCTTCAGGGGTATCGGCTGGGTGGGCGAGGTCGCCTCACCGGGGACGTCGCTCGCCGCCACCGGGCGCTCCTCGACCCCGTAGACGGGCTCGCCGGTCTCGCGGTCGAGGATGTAGAGATAGCCCGACTTGGTGGTCACCCCGAGGGCGGCAATCGCGCCGCCGTCGCGGGGGATGTCGAACAGGGCGGGCGGGGCCGGCGGGTCGGCGTCCCACAGGTCGTGGTGGATGGTCTGGAAGTGCCACCGGTACTCGCCGGTGGCGATGTCCACCGCGACGAGGGAGTTGCCGTAGAGGTTGTCGCCGGGCCGGTCGCCGCCGTAGTCGCCGGGAATGGGGGACGCCAGCGGCAGGTACACGTGCCCGCGCTCGGTGTCCATCGAGAAGTAGAACGGCCACGCGTTGGCCCCGAGCCGACCCTGCCAACTGTCGCCGCCCCAGGTGTCGTGCCCGGGCTGGCCGGGCTGCGCGACCGAGCTGAACTCCCACACCGGGGCGCCGTTGCGCGCGTCGAAGGCGCGCGCGTTGCCGATGCCGCCGATGGTGCCGGCGGGGGTGTTGGCGCCGACCACCACCACGTCGCCGTGCACGAGGGGCACCGAGTTGTAGGGCACGACCATGTCGACGGCGCCGCCCTCGCCGAAGCTCTCGACGGGCGCGCCGGTGGCGGCGTCGAGGGCGCGGAGGTGCTGTCCGGTGGTGAAGATGATGCGCGGGTCCGCGCCGTCCCCGCCGGCCCACCAGGCCACCCCGCGGCGCGACGGGCGCGCCCCGTCGAGGTCGTGCCGCCAGATCTCGCGGCCGGTCGCCGCGTCGAGGGCGACGACGCGGTCGGCGGCGGGCACGTACATGACGCCGGCCACGACGATGGGCGTGGCCTGCGAGTTCGGCCCGCGCGCGCTGTCGTCCTCCGCCAGGAGCGAGTAGGTCCACGCCTCGGCGAGGTCGGCGACGTTGGCGGCGGTGATGCCGTCGAGGGAGGAGAACCCCGTCCCGGCGGGGTCGCCCCGGTACATGGGCCAGTCGCCGGCGTCGGACGCGGCGGCCGCCTGCTCTCCGCTTCCCTGGGCGGACACGCCGACCCCGCCGGCGCCGGCGAGCCAGATCGACCCCGCAACGCTCAGAACCACGGCCAACCGCATGCTGCGCTTCACGATGGCAACCTCCTCGTGGGCAGATCGGATCCGCGGCGGCAACGCACACGGGACCGACCGGAACGTGACGACTTCAGATTGCGCTGGGAGCCGCCGGGCAGGCCCGTGGCATTCGGCTGGCGCACCCCACGCGGACCGCGTCGCTCCTTCGATGACCGACTGGTTCCTGAGTCGCACTACCCGTTCGACTGGCGACTCCCGCGTGGACAACCCGGCGCCACGGATGTCATCACGTCGACGGAGTCCCTGTAGTCCGTCGCAGTACCCGCCAGGCGCCGTCGTCGCCGGCTGCACGCGGCCCGCTCACCGGGGCTCCCGGGCTCGCATTGTATCCTGCGGCGGTTCGTCCGCGCCGGGAGCGGCCGTAGTACCCTGTGCACCGCATTGCCGCCCCTTCCGCATGGCGGGCGGCAGACCGCCCGGACCGACGACAGGTCCCGCCTGATTCCGCACGACGGGCGGCAGACCGCGAACACGGAGAACGCCATGACCGACCCGAAGCACCCGAGCCGACACGACTACTCGCGGCGCGACGCGCTGCGCCTGCTCGGCACCGCCGGCGCCGGCCTCGCCGCCGCGGCCGGCGGGGTCCCGGCCCGGGCCCAGCAGACCTTCTCGAGCGTGGCCCCGCCCGACTTCCCCGCCGGCGCGATCATCCGGACCCTGCAGGGCGACATGGCCCCCGAGGAGCTGGCCGACGGCGCCACCCTCTTCCACGAGCACGTCGGCCGGGGCGACGTCGAGCTCGCGGTCGAAGAGCTGCGCGCCTGCGCCTTCGACGGCCTCGGCTGCATCGTCGACGCCGCCACCGGCCGGCGGACGCCCGAGCAGGTCGACCACCTGAACGCCATCGCCGCCGAGAGCGAGGTCCGCATCGTGATGGCCGGCGGCTACTTCGAGGACATCGGCTTCGCCGTCTACCCGGTGCGGGTGGCCGAGATGTCGGAGGACGAGCTGGTCGAGGAGCTGGTGGCCGACGCCGCCGCCCAGCGCTGGGGCGCCTTCGGCGAGATCGCCTCGTCGCTCCAGATGCGCCCCGACGAGCGCAAGGTGCACCGCGCCGTCGCCCGCGCCCACCTGCGGACGGGCATCCCCATCTTCACCCACACCCCGCACGAGAGCTGCCCGAGCTGCGCGATGGAGCAGATGGACGTCATCGAGGGCGCCGGCGTCGACCTCTCCCGCGTAGTCATCGGCCACATGGCCACCATCCGGCCAGAGCACGACCCGCTGGGCACGCACCGCGAGGTCGCGCGCCGGGGCGCGTTCATCGGGCTCGACACCCTCGGCCACGAGATGAGCCGGTCGGACATCCCCGCCGCCGACAAGGTGCGGATGGTGCAGGACCTGCTCGAGGCGGGGCTGATCGACCACATCCTGCTGTCGTCCGACCAGGGCAACGTCCGCCAGTTCAAGCGGTACTACGGCCACGGCTGGTCGTCGGTGCTGATGCAGTTCGTGCCCAAGCTGCGTTACGCGGGGGTGCCCGAGGAGGCCATCCACCAGATGCTCGTCGACAACCCCCGGCGCTTCCTCGCGTTCGTCCCGGGGCAGGCGGGATAAGTCCGGACGGCGCCGCCCGGCGGAACGGCCCGCCGCCCGGCCGGACCGAGGCGAGACCGCACCCCAGCGCATTCGGCCAGCCGTGTTTCCCCGTCGGCGACCGGAAGCGGCGGAGGGGGTGCGACCGAGGTCGACGGACGGATTGCGTGCGTCCTCCGCCCCCGTCGGGACGGAGGACGCACACGCAGCCGAACGACCGGAGTTGGAAGCGATCAGAACATCGCGATGGGGTTGGCCGGGCTGCCGGTCCCCCGCGCGACCTTCAGGGGCAGGGCCATGAACATGAACTCGTACCGCCCCTCCTCGGCGCACGCCTCGGCCAGCGGCTCGAGCAGCGCGTTGTCGAGCAGGGCCACGCCGTAGTTGAACAGCACGCCGTGGACGGGGAACGTGAGGCCGTAGGGGTCGGGCCGCGCGTCCATCATGTCCCAGCCGAGCAGGGCCACGTCGTGGTCGCGGATGAACTTGGCGCAGGTCACGCCGAGCCCGGGCCGGTCGCCGCCCCCGTACTCGCCGCCCGCCCGCACGAACGAGTCCTTGCCGCTGTAGACGAGCAGCGCGTCGCCGGGCTCGACCTCGACCCCCTGGGCGGCGGCGATCTCCTCGAGCTCCCAGCCCTGCACGGGGTTGCCGGGGGTGACGTGCGGCTCGCCGCGGTGGCGCGGCACGTCGAGCAGCACTCCCTTGGTGATGATGCCGTCGGACCACGCGTCGATGGCGCCGAAGAACGCCCCCTGGGTGGTCACCTCCACGTCGGGGTCGCGGCCCTGCCACATGCCGTCGCTCTCCCACATGTGGCACAGGGCGTCGATGTGGGTCACCGTCTGCCCGTGGTAGATGAAGCCGTAGTAGTCGGACACCGCGCCGCCGCCGCCCGGCCGCGCGCTTTTGCGGATGAACTGCTGCGAGGGCTCGAAGACGCGGCTCGCCGAGACCTTCCGCCCCGACCGCACGAGCCGCGTCGCGGCCGCGCTCTTCTCGTCGGTGATGAGGTTGATGGCGCCCTTCTCGTCGTCGTCGCCCCAACGGCCCCAGTTGCGGCGGTCGGTGTACCACGACTGCACTTCTTCGGGCGTCGGCATCCGGGGGTCGGCCTGGGCGGCGGCCGCGCCGGGAGCGCCGGCCGCGACGGGCCGGGTCATGTGGCGTTCCAGCAGCTCGGACGGCGAGAAGCTGTCCGGTGCGGCCGGCCGGGCCGCGGGTCCGTTCCACGCGGCCGCGCGCCCACCGAGGGCCGCGCTGCCGGCCGCCGCCGTCGTCAACGTCGTCAGGAACCGTCGTCTCGAAGAGGCCATGGGTCTTCCTTTCTGCTGTTGCGACAGGTCTTCACGATCTTGGGGTGGCGGAACGGGGTCCATCATAACAGTCCGCAAACGGAGCCCGGCGGCCCCGAAGCCGGGCGCCGAACGGACAGGACGAGACGAGGGAGCAGTCGGCCGGAGGTGGCCGCGGCTCACCACTGACGACGCGGATCACGTCGGTCGCGTGCACAGGCGCGCCCGCCCGGGGCTGAGGGGCCTCGACGAGCCCCTGGGTGCCGGTGGCGTCGTCGGCCCGCCCGGCCGCGGGCTGAGGGGGACCCTGCGGACGGCATCTTCCCGCCGCGCCGCACGGGCGCGCCCGCCCGCGGGCTGATTAGGGACCCTTGGCGCATCGGGGCCGGGTCAGGGGGCACCCAGGTCGAGCGAGATCCCCAGCGAGACGAAGCGGTGCTTCTTCGACGCGCCGGTGCGGTGGTAGAACAGCGGATCGAGGGCCGCCTCCGGCGGGAGGGCCTCGGCGACCACCGGCGGCCCCGGGTTCTTGTAGTAGTCGAACTTCACGAACAGCTTCGTCCGGCCGGCGAGGCTGTCGTCGCGGCGGGGCCGCCAGTCGATGCGCGCGAACCAGTCCATGCGGTAAGCGAGCAGGCCGTCGGGAAGGCGGCGCGGAGAGCTGATGGGCAGCTTGAACGACGGTATGAACTCGATCGAGAGGCTCGTGAGCGGCCGCATGGCGATGGTCGGCCAGAGCAGGAACCGGTAGCGGTGCCGGCCCGGCACGCGCAGGTAGCGCGGCGGCAGGTAGACGACGGGGTCGGCGGGAACGCCGGCGGCGGAATCAAGCCGGGAGACCTCGGTCTCGATGAGGGCGTTCTCGAACTCGGAGAAGACCCCCACCCCCAGCGAGAGCGACACCATGGCCTGCCGGGCGCCGAGTCCCCGCTCCAGCGGGTCGACCACGTCGAGGAGGCCGTCGAAGACCTGGGGATCGGGCCTGGGG
Source organism: Vicinamibacterales bacterium (assembly GCA_965261285.1). Classification (GTDB taxonomy): domain Bacteria; phylum Acidobacteriota; class Vicinamibacteria; order Vicinamibacterales; family UBA8438; genus JAJEEA01. The sequence goes on from OZ253457.1 coordinate 4,527,634, forward strand.
TCGCCGGCCGCCGGCCGGTACGCCGGAGCGCCGGACGCCACGCCGTTCCCGCGCCCGCCGACGGCCGTGGGGGCGCCGGCCGCCGCGGCGTTCCCGCCGCCGCCGGCGACCGGAGACGCGGCGGGCGCCGCGCCCAGGGGCACGCAGGCAGCCGACGGCGCGGTCCCGCCGGCGGGGTCGAAGCCGGCCCGAAGCCGCTCGACGCCGCAGCGGAAACCACCCGGACCCGCGGCCGCGAGGTGGGCGAGGGCCCGGGCCCCCGCCTCGTCGTCCGGCCTCGGCCACAGGTCGACCCCCATGCTGACCCCGCCCCCGATCTCGTAGCGCGAGGTGATGCTCATGGCGTCGTCCGAGTAGCGCTCGATGAACGCGAACGCCCCGAGGTGGTCGGTGCGCCGGTGGTCGTAGCCGAGCCGCACTCGGCTGAAGTCCTGCTCGAAGACGTCGTCGTGGATGAGGGCCCGCATGTCGCCGAGCAGCCGCACCCGCGACCGGTAGCCGCCCCCGCCGAGCCGGGCGCCGGCGCGCAGGCCGAACAGCGTCTCGTTGCCGGGGCCGCCGCTGAAGTCGCCGGTCTCGTCGGCGCTGAAGCTGAAGTCGACCTCGCCCGCGAGGCCGCGCTGGCGCGCCTCCTGCGCGGCAAGGACGTCGAGGGTGCCGCGGAACCGCTCGTAGTCCTCGCCGAGGATGTGGCGGGCCGGCCCGGCGAACGGTGCCAACTGCTCGCGGAACACCAGGGCTCGCGCACCATCGCGACCCGGGGCCGGGTCCGGTTCCTGGCCCCGGGCCGCACCGACCGGCACCGCCAGCACGGCCAAGACCAGCAGCAGTCCTCTCGCTCCACTCGCCACTCTCATACCTCTCCTCGTATCGGACCGACGCAGACGCAACGGCCGCGGCGCCGCGCCATCGTTGGGCGGCAGAAGCGGGGCGATCTTGCCACGGGTCGGCGGCATCGGTAAGGCCAGCCATATAATTCCGGGACCGGCCTCGATCCCGAACGCGTCAGATCGGAAAGGTGGACCCATGGTGACCAGCCCGCGCAGACTCCCCCCCGGCGTCAGCCTGCTCGCGAGCATCGTTCTGCTCGCGTTCGCCGCCGGAGCCGCCGGCCAGCCGGACCCGACCCCGGTGCCCGAGCTGCTCGAGGACTTCGTCCCCGTCACCGACGCCATGCTGCGCGAGCCGGCGCCCGAGAACTGGATCGGCTTCCGCAACGGCTACGCCCTGTGGGGCTACAGCCCCCTCGACCAGATCGACGCCGGCAACGTCGGCGAGCTGCGGCTCGTGTGGTCGCGGGCCATGCAGGAGGGCTACCAGGAGGTCGAACCCATCGTCCACAACGGCGTGATGTTCCTCGCCAACGTCGAGGACATCGTGCAGGCCCTCGACGCGACGACCGGCGACCTCCTGTGGCAGTACCGGCGCAACCTGCCCGAGAACATCGCCAACGTCACCGGCACCCGCTACCGCTACCGCAACGTCTCCATCTACGGCGACAAGATCTTCCTCGCCACCAACGACGCCTACATCGTCGCCCTCGACGCCCGCACCGGCGAGCTCGTGTGGGAGACCGAGCGGGCCGACTACCGCGAGCGGGTGGCGCAGACGGCGGGGCCGACCATCGTGAACGGCAAGGTCATCAACGGCTCGCGCTGCAACCCGTCGAGCCCGCGCCCCGGCGGCTGCTTCATCACCGCCCACGACGTCGACAGCGGCGAGGAGCTCTGGCGCGTCAACACCGCGGCCACCCCCGATCAGTTCGGCGGCGACACCTGGGGCGGCCTGCCCCGCGCCGCGCGGCGGCACGCCTCGGCGTGGATGGTCGGCAGCTACGACCCCGACCTCCACCTCGTCTACTGGGGCACGGGGCCGCCCGCGCCCCTGCCCGAGTCGCTGCGCGGGGCGGGCAAGGCGGACCTGCTCTTCACCAACTCGACCCTCGCCCTCGACCCCGACACCGGCGAGATGGCGTGGTACTTCCAGCACCTGCCCCGCGACAACTGGGACCTCGACCACGTCTACGAGCGCATGATCGTCGAGACCGAGGTGTCGCCGAACCCCGCCTCGGTGCCATGGATCAACCCCGCGGTGACCCCCGGCGAGCGCCGCAAGGTCATCACCGGCATCCCCGGCAAGACCGGCCTCATCTGGACCCTCGACGCCGCCACCGGCGAGTTCCTGTGGGCGCGGCCCACCGTCTACCAGAACATCATGACCGGCCTCGACCTCGCGACCGGGCGCCCCGCGTTCGACGAGTCGACGGCGCCCGTGTCGGTCCGGGACCCGGCGTTCGCCTGCCCCCACCTGCTCGGCGGCAAGAACCAACCGTCGGGCGCCTACAGCCCCGACACCGGCGCGCTCTACATGCCGCTGAACAACGCCTGCATGGACATCGCGATGTCGGTCGAGGTGGCGGGGCCGAGCGACGGCTACGACGTCCGCGTCCAGGTGCGCCACCGGCCCGACGTCGACCCCGACACGGCGCCGGTGGGGCGCCTCGAGGCGGTGTCGGCGTCGACCGGCGACACCCTCTGGCTCTACGAGCAGCGCGCCCCCATCTACGGGTCGGTGCTCGCGACGGGCGGGAACCTGCTCTTCTCGGGCGACGTCGTCCGCCGCTTCCGGGCCTTCGACGCCGAGACCGGCGACGTGCTGTGGCAGACGATCCTGAACGGGCCGGTCAGCGGCCGGCCGATGACCTTCAGCGTCGGCGGGCGCCAGTACCTCGCGGTGGGGTCCGGCGGCCTGACCCAGGGCACCGGGTTCCTGCAGCTCACCCCCGAGCTGACGACCCCGAGCGGGAGCAACACGCTGTTCGTGTTCGCACTGCCGGAATCGCGGCAGTGAACGGCGTTTCGGGCAGGCGGGAACGCGGCCGCGAGGCGAGGGTTACCGCGCCGTGGTCATGACCACGGCGGACGGGATGTTGGGGCTATCGGGATTGACGGTCACTTCCTGCCTTCGCGGGTCGACCACGAGGTCCATGTCCTCCAGGGGAATGGCCCCCAGCAACACGCTCTCGCCCATGACGAGCGCGCCGGTGAAGCAGGACCGGTTTCCGAAGCCGACCTGCACGGGCCCGACATACGGAACCGAGACCCGGTTCCCGGTCGCCGTCGTCACCTCCCGCCTCTCCAGCTCGGACAAGCTCAACTGGACGGCGACGTGCTCCGGAATGCAGAGCGTGATCGCCCCGGTGTCGACCAATGCCACGACCCGGAGGGCAGCGAGCTCGCGGTTGCGCGGATTCGACAATTCCACTTGCGTGTGTATCAGCCCCATGACGGACCCGGTTCGAGAATAGCACGGCGTCGAAACGTGACGGCGCCGGCCTCCGGGCAAAGGCCGGCGGCCGGCGCACCTGCTGGACGGAAGAAGACCGACGCCTCGGGCTCCCCTGCCGCCCAGCCGATTCTGGCGGGCGTCTCACCCCGCTACGGCGCAGATTCCTCGCCCTTTCTGGCCTCGAGGAGCTCCTGCCGGGTCTCCAGCTCGTTGATCACCCGGACCACGCCGTAGGCCCGGCGGGCGATGCTCTCCGCGAGAATCCGGTCCGCCTGGTCGAAGACCACGCCCTTCAGGGTCACGTAGCCGTTGCGGACGATGATCGACATCCGGGGCGCCAGCCCGAGGTAGCGGTCGAGCTGCGGGTGGCCGAACAGCGCCCGGGCGATGCGGTGGCGCAACTGCTCGTCGTGGATGCCCGGCGACAGGACCTCGATCTCGTCGACGATCGCCTGCACGCCGCGCACCTTCGAGATGCGCTCGTAGAGGTCGGCCGGCTTGTCGGGACGCGCGGTCACGTCGCCGCGCAGGGTCACCACCCCGTCCTCGACGGTGACGTCCAGGTAGTCGAACACCGAGTAGTAGGGATAGCGCACGATGGCCTGCCCCACCGCGTTGCCGAGCTCCTTGTCGGTCTCGGGCATCCCGATGGTCAGATCGCTCATGACGTCGAGGACGCCGTCGGTCCCCCGCGCCCGCTCGATCGCCCACTCCTTGTCCCAGAGCGTCGCGAGGGTGCCGGCCAGGGCGACCTCGCCGTCGCGCACCGTGACCTCGACCCGGTCCGCCACCGCCGGCTCGTCGGCGAGCCGGCGCTCCACCGCCTGCCGTAGCGCGTCGTCCGTCCCGTTCGCCGCGGCGCCCGTTGCGACCAGCGCCAACGCCAGCATCCCCGCCGTCATTCCCGCGATACCCACTCGCCTGCGAACCGTCACTCTCATGTTTTCCTCCGATTCCTCCGAGACATCACGCCCGCCGCGCCAGACCGGAGGCCGAGGCTCCCGAGCCGGGGCGGCGTTCCCTGACTGAACCTATGGAAAGCATGAAGCGTGCCAACTCTGGCGTGGAAGCAAACAGCCCTCGTATCCCATTGCGGCCAAGGGGACTTCATGGAATGTGCACGCTATCGCGGCGCGCCGAACGTCCTCACGAGTGGACACTGCACGCACAGACCGGAGGCCGAGCCGGGTCAGGGTGCAGGCGGACTGCTATGATGGAGGCTCATCCAATCCCGGAGGAGGCTGACATGAGTCAACGCTGTCGCAGGTCCGTCGGCGTCGCGGCGCTCGTGTTCGCGGTCGGGTCGCTCGCGCCCATCGTCGCGCAGGCCCAGGACGAGGCCCCGCGGACGGCGTGGGGACGGCCGGACCTCCAGGGCGTGTGGGACTTCCGCAGCATCACGCCGCTGCAGCGGCCCGAGGACCTCGCCGACCGGGAGTTCCTGACCGAGGAGGAGGCGGCCGAGCTCGAGCAGAACGCGGTGGCCCGCGACGTCCGCCTGTGGGAGGCGGCGCCGCGCCGGACCGAGGCCGGCGGGAGCGTCGGCGGCTACAACAACTTCTGGATGGACCGGGGGCTGCGGGCGGTCGAGACCCGCCGCACCTCGCTCATCACGTATCCGCCGAACGGCCGGATGCCGGCGATGACCGCGGACGCGCAACGGCGCGCGGACGAGCGGCGCGACCACCTGCGCGAGAACCCCGCCGGCTCGTGGGAGGACTTCAGCGCCGGCGTGCGCTGCATCCTCGGCTTCAACGCGGGCCCGCCGTTCACGCCGAGCGCCTACAACAACAACATGCAGCTCTTCCAGACGCCCGACCACGTGGTCATCGTCACCGAGATGGTGCACACCGCGCGCATCGTCCCCCTCGACGGCCGGCCGCGGCTCGACCCCGACGTCCGGCAGTGGTCGGGCGACTCGCGCGGCCGCTGGGAGGGCGACACCCTCGTCATCGAGACCCGCAACTTCGACGCGCAGCGGCGCTGGCGGAACACCACCGACGGCGCGCGGCTCGTCGAGCGGCTGACCCGCGTCGACGCCGACACCCTGAACTACGAGTTCACGGTCACCGACCCCGAGACGTGGGTGAGCCCGTGGACCGCCTCGGTGCCGCTGGCCCTGAACCCCGAGCCGATGTTCGAGTACGCCTGCCACGAGGGCAACTACTCGATGCCGCTGATGCTCGGGGGACAGCGCAACATCGAGCTGAGCGCCTCGAACGAGCCGTAGCTCTCCATCCGGTCGCCGCCGAACCGATCACCCCGATCGGCTCGGCGGTGGACCGTCGCCGCGCCGTCGTCTCATCCGCGCCCCGTTTCCGGTGGCCGAATCCGTACGCGCTGGGGGTCCGACGTCACGATTGCGCCCTGCGCGAGCTCCTGGCCGTAACGGTGGAGCGCGGCCGCGCACGCACTTCCCTGGCTCCGCGCGCTCAGGTTCACCAGCCGAACGATTCCGCAATGCGGACGTCGATGCACGACGGCCAGTTCGCCGAAGTCCTTGTCGAGCGTCACCAATACCTGCGCACGCGCGCTCGCGATGGCGAGTATGCTCTCGTCGCCCGGATCCGCCGACCAGTCTCCGACCCGGTCGACTTCGTGCCCCGCGGAGCGCAACACAGACGCGGCGCCGCCCCACACACAGGCGTCGAGCAGAACCTTCACGTTTCCGCGGACTCGACGAGTGGCGGCTCAACGCGTTCGTGTGCGAGCAGGCGCCTGGCGTACACCAGGCATGCCCGGATGTCGTCAGGCTCCAGCCACGGGTAGCCCTGCAGGAGGATCTCCGGAGTGTCGCCGGCCGCCAACATCCCGAGCACATGCTCGACGGCCAAGCGGCGGTTCCGGATGATGGGCTTGCCGCCGAATATTTCCGGGTTCGACGTGATGCGACGAAGGAGGTCGGTTTCGTTGCCGGGATGAGTCACAGTGCACCCTCGAATCATGCTACCGCGGTTTCTGAATCTGGCACGGGAGAATCCCAACGTTCCCGCCGCGGCCGCGGCGGCGCCGTGCGCACACGCCCGGCTCACCCCGGCCGCGCCACGGCAAGGTCGTAGCCGGGGCAGGACGGAGATGCCGGTCCGAGCGAGGTGGCGACGGCGCGAGCAGAGGGTGGCACCGGGTCGAGCGTCCGGACGGTGTCCTCGCGCCTCGGTGGCTACTCGGCCTGCAGGGCCTGACGGGGATCCGCCAGCGCCGCCCGGCGGGCCGGGAGGAACGAGGCGGCCAGGGCCACCGCCAGCAGCACCAGGGCGGCGGCCGAGAAGGCCAGCGGATCGCGCGCGCTGCGCCCGTCGAACAACAGCGGCGTGACGAACCGCCCGGCCCAGAGCGCGCCGAGGGCGCCGGCCGCGACCCCCGCCGCCACGAGGCCGACGCCGCGCGCTATCACCAGGCGCAGGAGGTGCCACGACTGGGCGCCGAGAGCACGCCGAATGCCGAATTCCAGCTCGCGCTGGCGCACCCCGAAGGCGATGACCGCGTAGAGCCCGACGGCCGCGAGCAGGAGCGCCAGCAGGGCGGCGGCGCCGAACAGCGCGGTGCCGATCCGCCAGGTGCGGATCAGCTCCGCGAAGGCGGCCGGCATGCTCTGCACGCTGCTGCCCGGCAGGTCGGGGAACAGATCGGCCAGGGCCAACAGCACCGACGGGACGACCCGTCCGGGATTGCCGCGGGTCCGCACGACCAGGGCGCGCGATGACGAGGCCATGCGCGACGCCATGGGCGACAAGGTGGCCACGGACGCGGCCTGCGCGAGCGGCAGGTAGTACTGAGGGATGGCGTCTCCCTGCAGGCCGTACTCGAGCGGAGTCTCCACGAGCCCCACGACCGTCGCGCCGCCGGTCTCGTCACCCACGAACAGGCGGCCACCGATCGCGCTGCGACCGGGCCAGGCCCGCCGTGCGAACTCGGTGTTGACCACCGCAACCCGTTGCGCACCCGCGCGGTCTCGCTCGGCGAAGCCGCGCCCGTCGCGGATACCGAGGCCCGCCACTTCGAAGAAACCGGGGGCCACGAAGTTCACGTAGGGTCCTTCCCCGGGGGGAAGACTCTCGAGCCCGTCGACGCGAACGTCGATCGCCGTGCGACTGGACCGGGGGGTGGTGCTCGCCTGGACGACCCCGAGCACGTCCGGGAGCGCGCGCATGCGAGCCTCCATCGTCCCCACGGCGGCTTCGTCGAGCGGTGCGCCGCCCAGGCTCGTCAGGCCACCGCCGAGCGTCACCGTGAGCAGGTTCTCCCTGGCGTATCCGATGTCCACGCGCCGCGCCGCCTCGAAGGAACGGAAGAAGAGCGCTCCGCCGACCAGGAGCACGATCGACAACGCCGCCTGCACCACTATCAGGCCGGTGCGAACCGGCGATCCGGCGCGGGCGCCGCGCAGCCCGTCGAGCCGGTCCAGCCCCCGGGTGCGCGCCGCGTAGAGGGCCGGCGCGAGGGCGGCGGCGAGCCCCACCACGAGCACCGCGACGCCCGTGAACACCATCACCGCGGTATCCACCGGGCCGCCGGCCCAGTTGTAGCGCGGGAGCAGCGTCGCGCGCAGCACTCTTCCCGCGACGGCGGCCACGGCGAGCGCGGCCACGCCGGAGCCCACCGCGAGCAGGACGCTCTCGGTCACCAGCAGGCGTCCGACACCCCATCGACCCGCCCCGAGCGCGTGGCGCACGGCCAGCTCGCGGCGCCGCGCGGCCACCCGCAGCATGAGCAGGTTCGTGACGTTGGCGGCGGCCACGAGGAGGACGACGAGGACGACGCCCCCGACGACCAGGGGCAACCGCAGGTCGCCCGCGCCGTCGGACGGTCCGTGGGTGCGCAGGAGGGGACCCAGCAGCGCCGTCGCCTCCAGGTCCAGGCGGTCTGCGAACGGCGAGTCGACGCGCGACGCGCGCAGGGCGGCGGTCGCGGCCGCGCCAGCCGCTTCCGCGGTCACGCCGGGCGCGAGACGCACGAAGGGCATGAGTGAGAAACCACTCAGGGAGCGCCTCCAGTTGTCGCCACGGCCGGCCGGGGCCGCGAGCCGAATCGGCAGCCAGACGTCCGCCGCGCTCGGATCGGCGCCGGAGAAGCCGGGCGGCAGCACCCCGGCGATCACGTAGGTGACATCGTCGAAGCTGACGGTGGCGCCGAGGGCCTCCCGGGCGCGCCCGAACCGCCGGCGTGCGTACCCGTCGCCGATCACCGCGACGGGCGCCGCGGCGAGGCCGTCGTCCTGGGGGCCGATCAGCCTCCCGAGCGCGGGACGAACCCCAAGGAGCACGAAGAGCTCGCCGGTGACCCACGAGACCTGGAGGTTCTCGGCCGCCTGCCCCCGCCCGTGCGGCCTGGTCCGCGGATAGGTGGCGCCGGCGACGGCGGCGAAGGGGCCGGTGTCGGCGCGGAGGGCCGTGAACTCGCTCCAGTCCATCCGGTTGAGGGTCGAGACTCCCTCACGGAAGACATCGCGCTCGCGGACGTACACCCGGTGAACCCCGTCCGGATCGGCGATGTGCGGCGGAGCCTGCAGGAAGAGCCGGGACAGCAGCCCGTACATCGCCGCGTTGAGGCCGATGCCGAGAGCCAGGGTGACGACCACGGCGCACGTATAGCCGGGGTTCCGGCGCATCATGCGGACGGCGGAGCCGGCGTCCTGCCACAACCGCTCAGCCGCTCCCCAGCCCCAGGTCTCGCGGGTCAGCTCGCGAACGAGCGGCACGTTGCCGAAGTCGCGCCGCGCCGCCGCCCGCGCCGCCTCCGGAGACAGGCCCCCGGCGATCCGCTCCTCGATCTCTTCCGCGAGATGGAAGCGGATCTCGTCGTCGAGCTCCGACTCCTGCCGGCGCCAGCGCCAGAGCGAGCGCAAGCGGACGAAGACCTGTCGCCACATGACCCGTCTCCTTCTCGGCCCGCTCCTGGACGCGCGGCTTCAGTGGAATGGTTCGGGGGTCCGTCGAGCCCGACCCGCTGTTCGCGGGAATCACGGTTTCATAGACACGCTACCCTTAAACGAGTAGTTTGTCTACATAAACATCCCAGCCCGCGGGAGCCTGGTGCCGCGAGGGTGGTCATGAGGCCGAAGGGGGGTCGGTTAACCGCTTTGAGCGACTTGCGACGGGCGGCCAGTGAACCGCTTCAGGCGGTCAGCTGGTCGGGATCGGCCGCTTGCGCGCCGCTACGCCTCAGTCTGGCAACCGCTCGTCGGTCGAAGCTGGCGAAGACGGCTCCCCCCCGCCTCTCGCCCTCGTGAGCGATGACTCCGTCGGCGAAGTCGCCGCCCGCCCGGAGCATGGCCAAGCCGACCTCGACCGCGGGCTGGTCGGTGACGACGGCCTCGATTCCGGCTATCGCCTCGATCGCCGCTGCAATATCGCCGGCGCCTCGTGCGTAAGCGCGTCTCAACACCCAGGCGAGCTCGCAGAACACCGGCACCGGGACCGCAATGACGGTAGCCCGCGACAGCAACGCCTGCGCCGCCCGGGCCTGCTCCACGTCGTCCTGCACCAGCGCCCGTACCAGGACGTTCGTATCGGCGGTGATCTTCACGCCTCTCCCGCCCATCCCGCGGCGGCCGCCTCGTTCAGGTCCTCGACGGACCGCGGCGCCGTCCCCGGTCGCGCGAGCATGCCGAAGACGACCGACGCCGGCGTCCCCCGCTTCGCCCGGAGCCGGAGGCATCCGTCCTGGAGCAGGTCCACGTCCACCTTGTCGCCCGGGCGCGCCCCCAGGTGCTCCAGCGCCTCCCTGCGCAGGGTGATCTGTCCCTTGGCGGTGACTGTCAACGTGATGGGCATGTCCCGATCTCCCCTCAACCCCGATCCAACAGTAAGGCATTATAGCCTTTCGCTATCACAGCGCGCTCAACCGGGCGGCGCGGGTCGATACGCCGCGGCATCTTCCAGCGCTCGATATCGAGGGTCGTTTGCAGCGACTCAGCGAGCCCGCCCGGCAGGGATACCCGCGAGGCCGGGCAGGATGCCCGGAAGGTGGTCACGGCGAGAGTGACGAATCACGAGGAATTCGTCACTCCAGGAAGGACAAATCCGCCGCGGGGGGGCAGGCTCCCCGCCCGCATTACCCGTCCGACGTCAGCGACAGCGGCTCGAGGTCGACGCGGCCGGTGCTGTCGCCGAAGCGGTCGGCCGGCACCCCCGCCTTGTCGAGCAGGCCCAGGAGCAGGTTGGCCATGGGGGTCAGTTCGGGGAACTTGATGTGGCGGCCGCCGCGCAGCCGGCCCGCCCCGCCGCCGACGAGGACCAGGGGCAGGTTCTTGTGGTCGTGGAGGTTGCCGTTGCTCATGCCGCTGCCGTGCAGGACCATCGAGTGGTCGAGCAGCGACCCGTCGCCGTCGGGGCTCGCGGCCAGCTTCTCGACGAAGTACGAGAGCAGCGAGACGTGGTAGGCGTTGATCTTGCCGATGGCCGCGATCTTCTCGGGGTTGTCCTGGTGGTGGGACACGGCGTGGTGCCCCTCGTTGACGCCGATCCAGGGGAACGTGCGGGCGCTCTGCTCGCGCCCGAGCTGGAGGCTGAAGACGCGGGTGATGTCCGCCTGCCAGGTCAGCAGTAGCAGATCGAACAGCAGCCGGGCGTGCTCGTCGTAGGTCTCGGGAATGCCGACGGGCCGGTCCGGGAGGGCGAGGGCCGAGTCGCCGGCCTGGGCCTCGGCGCGCTGGATGCGCCGCTCGACCTCGCGCACCGCGTCGACGTACTGGTCGACCCGCGCCCGGTCGCCGGGGCCGAGGCTGCGCACGAGCCGGGCCATGTCGTCGGAGACCGAGTCGAGGATGCTGCGGTCGCGTCGCATCTCGGCCCGCCGCTCGTCCGCCGTGCCGCCGTCGCCGAAGAGCCGCTCGAACACCATGCGGGGGTTGTTCTCCATCGGCAGCGGCGTCGTCGGCGACGACCACGACAGGGTGTTCACGTAGACGCAGTTGTAGCCGTTGTCGCAGTTGCCGACGAGGAAGCTGTTCTCCAGGGTCAGCTCGAGCGACGGCAGCCGGGTGTCGCGGCACAGCTCGCGGGCCGCGATCTGGTCGACGGTGGTGGCGAGGCGGACATCGGCGCCCTCGGTCATCTTGGGCCGCGCCGCGCTCAGCCAGCTCGCGTTCGAGCGAGTGTGCTCGGCGTTGCCGTCGGTGCCGTTGCCCTGCGCGTTCTTGTGCTCCATGTTGGTGAGCACCAGCATCTGGTGCTTCACCGGGTCGAGGCCCGACAGGATCGGCGAGAGCTCGAGCGCGCCGCCCTCGCCCGGCGGCGTCCACTGGTTCTGGCCGTCGGGCGCCCACGTCACCGAGCCGTGCGGGAAGTAGATGAAGCCGAGCCGGCGCACCGGGTTGGCCGAGGTCTTGGCGGCGGCGGTCAGGGCCGGCACCATCGCGTCGAGCAGCGGCAGGGCCAGGGTGGCCCCCATCCCCCGGATGAACGTCCGTCGAGGCAGATGCGTCTTGGTGATGATCATGGGATCGGTCTCGGTTGGTGGACGGCGACCTCCGTCGCCGGCGGTACGGACGCGGGCAGCGAGGCGGCCGCGACGGCCGGAGCGGACGGTTCATTGTAGGCGGTCGCCCCGATCGGGTCGGGACGCCGCATCTGGAACGGGGTGCTCTTCACGATGCCGAGGACGAGGTCGGAGAACCGGTAGCCGCCGGCCCTCGCCTCGCGCTCGACGGCGCGGACCGCGGGCGCGTCGTAGTGCTCGGTCGCGCGGCCCAGCGCATAGGTCATCAGCTTGTCGACGAGGGTGCGCACGAACTGGTCGGAGCGGTCGAGGAGGGCCTGCCGCAGCCCTGCCACCCCATCGAAGGTCGTCCCGTCCGGCAGCCCGCCCGTCGCGTCGATGGGGGCGAGCCCCGCCGTCAGGGTGCGCCAGCGGCCGATGGCGTCGAAGTTCTCGAGCGACAGCCCCACCGGGTCCATCAGGGCGTGGCAGGCGGCGCAGGCGGGGTTGCGGCGGTGCTCCTCCATCCGCTCGCGCATCGAGAGCACCGCGGCCGACTTCGCCTCGTCGAGCGGCGGCACGTTCGCGGGCGGGGGCGGCGGCGGGGTGCCGAGCAGATTCTCGAGCACCCACTTGCCCCGCACCACCGGCGAGGTCCGGGTGGCGTAGCCGGTCACCGCGAGGATGCTGCCGTGCCCCAGCAGGCCGCCCCGCGGGCTGCCCGGCGGCAGGGGAACCCGCCGGAACCGGCTGCCGGCCACCCCGGGCATGCCGTAGTGCCGCGCGAGGCGCTCGTTCAGGAACGTGTAGTCGGCGGTGACGAGGTCGAGGGCGCTGCGGTCCTCGCGCACGACGCTCTCGAAGAAGAGCTCCGTCTCGCGGCGCAGGGCGCGGCGCAGGGTCTCGTCGAAGTCGGGGAAGACGATGAAGTCGGGCGACACCGCGGGCAGGTTGCGCAGGTACAGCCACTGGGCCGCGAAGCTCGTCACCAGCGACCCCGAGCGCTCGTCGGCGAGCATGCGCCGCACCTGCGCCTCGAGCACCGCGGGGTCGCGCAGCTCGCCGCGCGCCGCCGCCTCGATCAGCTCGTCGTCGGGCAGGCTGCTCCAGAGGAAGAACGAGAGCCGCGACGCCAGCTCGAGGTCGCTCACCCGGTACGGCCCGTCGGCCCCGGCGGGGTCGCGCTCGACCCGCAGCAGGAACTCGGGGCTCACGAGCAGCCGCCGCAGGGCCATCTCGACGCCCTGCTCGAAGCCGCCGTCGGCCCGACCCTCGTCGAAGAAGCCGAGCAGCAGGTCGACGTCGGCGTCCGTAGCGGGCCGCCGGTAGGCGCGGCGGGCGAGGGTCCGGAGGATCTCGGCCGCGCACGCCCGCTCATCCGAGAAGGCCGCGGCCGGCCCGGCGGCGGTCGGCTCGGTGTCCGCCGACGCGGAGCCGTTCGCCATCCGGCGGGATGTCGTGGGCGATGACGCCGATGACGGCGCGCCGTCCTCTGCCGGCCGGCACGTGAAGATTCGGCGGCGGCTCGGGGTGTCGCCGGGGCCGGCGGCCTCGAACGGCCCCGTCACCGTGACCGCGTACACGTTGGGCTGCGTCCGCTGGTCGCCGCCGACGGTGATGTGCACCTTCTCGAACGGCTGCCGGTGGCGCTCGACGAGCTCACCGCCCTGGCCGACGAACGCCGCCCCGACGGTGTGGGGGCCCGCCGCGACCGGCACCCGCACGAACAGGTCGGCGTCGGCCGGCCGGTCGTCGCGCTGATAGAGCAGGCTCTGCGTCGCGGCCTGCCGCCGCGCCGGCGGCGACACCGTCAGCACCTCGACGGGGGCCCCGTCGAGCAGGATCGCCACGTCGTGGGGCTCGCGCAGGCCGCCAATGCGGTTGGTGTTCCAGCTCTTGCCCAGCTCGACCCGCAGCTCGTACTCGGCGTCGACCGGGAAGTTGTAGTCGAACTGCGCCCCGCCGCGGGTGCCGAACGGCATCCCGTCGACGTGGCCGGTCTGGTTCAGGTCGGACGGCACGATGAACGTGTCGGCGACCGGCGACCGCACCGGGGCGCCCACCGCGAGCCGGGCGATCCGGCGCGCCGCGGCGAGGTAGCGCTCGAAGCGCCCCGGGTCGAGCCCGCCCAGGCTGACGTTGTCGAAGCCGGCACTCGAGTCGTCGGCCGGCAGCAGCGCCGCCACGTCGACGTCGAGGTCGAGGAGGTCGCGGATGGCGTTGCGGTACTCGGTGCCGTTGAGGCGCCGCAGCGCCGCGCTCCGCCCGGGGTCGGGGCGGGCGGCGGCGGCCCGGTCGAGCTCGGTCTCGAGATAGGCGACGAGCCGCCCCGACGCCTCGCCGTCGGGCCGCGGCCGGCCCGCCGGCGGCATCATGCCCGCCCGCAGCTTGCCGACGACCTTCTCCCAAACGTCGGCGTGGTCGCCCACACGGTCGAGATCGAGGTCGTCGAGGGCCAGCCCCGCGGTGCGCAGGGCGTCGTTGTGGCAGGTGACGCAATAGCGGTCGAGCAGCGCGCGCTCCGGCGTGTCGGACGGCTGGCCGGCGGCGGGCCACGCCGTCAGCAACACGGCGGCGACCGGCGCGGACAGAATTCTCACGAACGCCCTCCCCGAGCCGCGGCACACGGCGGCAACCGGGGCAGTCTACCACTTTCGGAGCCGGGGCGGCGCTCCCCGAGCGCTCCCGTAGAGTGCGGCCACGCGGTCGGAACCTCTGGTCGGAGGAGCGAGCGACGTGGAGCGTCGGCTTCCGCGCCACCCGGGGACGAGCGACCCGCCGGTCGACGCACGCCTCGCCGGTCGGGAGGCTACCGCCCCCGGCTGGAGAGCTCCGCAACGGCTTCGGCAACCAGCCGGATCTCGTGCCGCATGCCCTCGGCGACCACGTCGAAGTGAGTGCGCAGCTCGGTGCGCGTGCGCTGCTCCGATGCCTTGATCGCGTCGCGCATGCGCTGCTCCGATGCCTCGACCGACTCGGAAACGTGCGTCCGCATGCGCTGCTCCGACGCCTCGACCGACTCGGAAACGTGCGTCCGCATGCGTTGCTCCGATGCCTCGATCGACTCGGAAACGTGCGTCCGCATGCGTTGCTCCGATGCCTCGACCGACTCGGAAACGTGCGTCCGCATGCGCTGCTCCGATGCCTCGATCGACTCGGAAACGTGCGCGCGCATGCGCTGATCCGAGCCGCTGATCGCCGCCTGCAGATCGTCCCTGGTCGCCAGGGTCGGCAGAATCTGCTCGATCCGATCGACGCGACGTTCGACTCTCTCCACTCGCTGTTCCATCTGCCCAGTGCGCATCGTCCCTCTCCGCTCCACGACGGCGCGGCGCATCGCGGGACGGTCACGTGCGCGCGGCCATCGTAGCACCGATCGGGAGCAAGAGCCGTGCCGCTCTCGGCGCGACGCGTGGTCCTGCCGCCGGCCGCCCGCAATCGCGGTAGGATAGGCGCATCGTCCACAAGGAGCACGCCATGCCGCTTCCGTTCCGCACTCGACGCCCCGGTTCGGCCGCATCGGTTCCGCTCGCCCTTCTCGCCTGCCTCCTGGCCGCAGGGCCAGCCGCCGGCGCAGCGGCGGATCCGCCGCTGCTGGACGCGGTCAGGGCCGGAGACCCGGCGGCGGTGCAGGCACTGCTCGCGGAGGGCGCCGACGTGAAGGGACGGACCGCCGACGGGACGACGGCCCTGCACTGGGCCGCGCGTCTCGACCTCCCGGGCGTGGCGCGCATCCTGCTCGAGGCGGGCGCGGACGCCGACGCGGCCAACGCCTTCGGGGTCACCCCGCTCGCGCTCGCCGCGACCAACGGCTCGGCGCCGATGCTCGACACGCTGCTGCGGGCGGCCGCCGACCCCAACGCGCCGGGGGCGGGCGGAGAAACCGCCCTGCTGACGGCGGCGCGGGCGGGGCGGGCCGACGCGGTGCGGACGCTCGTCGCCCACGGCGCCGACGTGAACGCGGCCCAGCGGGCCGGCCAGACCGCCCTGATGTGGGCGGCGGCGGAAGGGCACGTCGAGGCCCTGCAGGCCCTCATCGACGCGGGGGCGGACGTCCACGCGCGCACCGTGGTCCCCGCGACCCCCCTCCGCACCGGGCTCGAAGGCCCCGCCCCGCACGGCTTCACGGCCCTGCTCTTCGCGGTGCGGGCGGGACGCATCGAGGCGGTGCGGCGGCTCGTCGCGGCCGGCGCCGACCCCGACGACCGGCTGCCCGACGGCATGAACACCGTGGTGCTGGCCGCCACCAACGCCCACTGGGAGCTCGGCGTCCTCCTCGTCGACCTCGGCGCCGACCCCGACGGCGCCGGCCAGGGCTGGACCGCCCTGCACGCGATGACCTGGGTGCGGATGCCCAACTTCGGCTTCAACCCGCCGGGCCCGGTGACCACCGGCACCATCGACAGCCTGACCTTCGCCCGCGCCCTCGTCGAGCGCGGGGCCGACGTCGACGCCCGCATGACGGCCGAGCCCCGCAACGGCTACCGCAACGCCCTCAACCGCGTCGGGGCCACGCCCCTGTTGATGGCGGCCCGGCTCGCCGACGCGCCCCTCATGCGGGTGCTCGTCGAGCTGGGGGCCGACCCGACCCTGACCAACGAGGACGGCACCACCGTGCTCATGGTCGCCTCCGGCGTCGGCATCCACTCGCCGGGCGAGGACCCCGGCACCGAGGCCGAGGCTCTGGCCTGCGTCGAGCTCGCCCTCGAGCTCGGCGGCGACCCCAACGCGGTCGACGAGCGGGGCGAGACCCCCCTGCACGGCGCCGCCTACCGGGGCGCCAACTCCATCGTCGACCTGCTCGTCGCCCACGGCGCCGACACCTTCGACCAGGAGAACGTCGAGGGCTGGACCCCCCTGCGCATCGCCCGGGGCGTCTTCCGCACCGCCACCTTCAAGGAGGCCCCCCACACCGCGGCCCTCCTCGGCGAGCTGATGGCGGCGCGGCGGTAGCGGTCGCGCGGCGGCATCACGTCCCGATGAGGGAGTTCCAGTGCAGCCGCTGTCGCGCCGTGACGCAGGCGCGACGTGCTCCTCTTCAGCCGGCTGTGACCCTCTCTGCCGCCGCCGGCACTTCCTTCTCGATGGCACGGCCCTTCTCGCGGTTGACGGCGGCGATCTCGTAGGCGCTCTGCAGGGTCATCCAGAACTCGGGACCGGTGCCCAGGTAGCGCCCGAGCCGCACCGCCGTCTCGGCCGTCACCGCGCGATCTCCACGCATGATCGCCGTGATGCGGTTCGCGGGAACACGAATGGCGAGCGCCAGCCGATGCGCGCTCATTCCCCTCGCATCGAGCTCCGCACGCAGCATCGCCCCTGGATGAGTCCGCGATCGTCCCATGCCCCCCAACCCTATCCTCGGTGGTAGTCCTCGATGCTCACGTCGTGCGCGTCGCCTTGGTCGAACCGGAACGTGACGCGCCACCGCGCATTCACCGTCATGGCCCACCGTCCCTGCCGGGGTCCGGCCAGCGGGTGAAGCCGAGCGGCCTGCAGGACGCGCAACGGCGTGAGCGACTTCACCGCATCGAGAGCATCGAGGAGCATCAGTGCCCGATCGTAGTCGAGCCCGCGGAACCCTCTCTGCCGCCCATCCTCGAACAGGCGCCGCGTCCTGCCGTCTCCGAACGACTGGATCACGATGCGAGTCCAGGACGGTTGGCGTAATGCGCCAAACGCAAGGCCGCCCAACAACCGCAGGCGCGCGCGGCGGCGGCGTGCGTGTCTGGCGGCTACCGGGCCACGGTGGACGCGCCCGCCCCCGCGTCGGTCGCCCCGAGCTCGGTGAGCAGCACCGCGGTGCCGCCCGTGGCCCGTCCCAGCGGCGTCTGTCCGCTCCCGTTCCGCGCGTCGAGCGACGCGCCCCGCTCGACGAGGAGAGCGACGACGTCGTCGAGCCCCCGCGACGCAGCGATATGCAGCGCGGTGTCGCCGTTCCCGTTCCGGGCGTCGACGTCGGCCCCGGCGTCGAGGGCGGCCGCCGCCGCGTCGAGGGTACGGCGGGCCTCCTCGTCGGCATCCGGCGGGGCAATGCCGAAGCGGCCCCGGTTCGAGCTCCCCTGAATCGCGGCCATGAGCGCGGTCTCGCCGCCGAGCTGATGCGACGGGTCGGCGCCGTACTCGGCGAGGACGCGCAGGATCGCCGGCTCGCGGAACCGGGCCGCGATCCAGAGCGGCGTCGCTCCGATCATGTTGTGGGGCAGCCGCCAGTCGGCGCTGACGCGGCGGGCCGGGGTGCCGCGCTCGAGGACCGCGTCGGGGTCGGCGCCGTGGGCGAGCAGGACGCGGGCGAGGCGCGGGTCGCCACGCAGCACCGCCGCGTGCAGGGCGCCGTAGCCGGCGTCCGCCGCGCCGGGGTCGGCCCCGGCCGCGAGGAGAAAGGCGGCGAGGGCGCCGTGGCCGCTGTGGGCGGCGACCACCAGCGGGCTCGTGCCGCTCGCGGCGGCCGCGTCCACGCCGGCCCCGGCCGCCACGAGAATCCGGGCCGTGGCGACGTCGCCGCTCCGCGCCGCGAACAGCAGCGGCGTGTAGCCGCCCTGCATCACCTCGAAGACCCCGCTACGGTCGGCGTTGCCGGACGAGCTCACGACCTGTGGATAGACCCTCGAGCGGTCGTCCACCCGGCCCCCGGCCGCCAGCAGGAGCCGCACCACCTCGGGGTGCCCCTGGGCCGCGGCCCACATCAGCGCGGTCTGCCCGTGCGCGTGCTCTCTCGCGTGGGGATCGGCCCGGTAGGCGAGCAGCGCGCGCACCGCCCCGGCGCTGCCGGTGCGCGACGCGGTCATCAGGGGCGTCTCGCCCGCCGGCAAGGCCCGGTCGGGATTGGCCCCGGCCGCGAGCAGCGCCTCGACCACGGCCGGACTGCCGTTGTTGGCGGCCAGCCACAGCGGCGTCACCCCCAGCGCGTTCGCGGGATCGACGGCGGCGCCGGCCGCGAGCAGCAGGCGCACGGTCTCCACGTCGTCCCGGTACGCGGCCCAGTGCAGGGCCGTCGCACCGTCGCCCCGGGGCCGGTCGACGTCCGCCCCCTCGCGCAGCAGTGCCCGCAACGCGGCCCCGTCCTGCCGCTTCGCGGCGTCGGAGAGGGGGCTCTCTCCGGTCTGGGCGCGGGCCGGTCCCGCCCCGGCGAGCGCCACCGCCAAACCGGCGACGAGGACGACGACGGGAGGGGCCGGAGTCCGTGTCTTCATGGCGCCCCATGCTATCGTGGCCCCCGTCCCCTGACAACGCCCCGAGGGCTATTGACGCCGCGTTTCGCACGCTGCTACGCTCAGTCGGTCGTGGCGGGCGGAAGTCCTCGACGGGAGGACCGAACGGTCGTCGGTAGAGGACACGCATGCGGATCGGGATTTCCGTCGTCGTGGAGCCTGACGGCGACGAATTCCATGCGTACTGCCCTGCGTTCAAGGGGCTTCACGTCTACGGCAAGACGCCCGGGGAAGCGATTGAGCGGACAGGAGCCGCCCTGCGGTGGTACGTGGATTCTCTGGAACGGCACGGCGATCCGCTCCCGGCAGGATCCGATTGCGTGGTCGATGCGGCGCCACGCGGGGCTTCGTGAAGGACACCCGGGACCTCCGGGAGATCGCAAAGGTGAATCAGGGAGGAATTATAGAGGTAGCTGCCGACGGTGGCGAGCGGTCGCCGGTTTCGAGAGTGACGTCCCGTGTCCTCGGTCGCACCGCCGGACCGCCTGGATGAAGCGAATGAGAGCCACCCTTTCCGCCCGGAAAGCACCCGCCGCGACCGCTTTCGCCGGCTTGCTGTGCGCCGCGGGCGCGATGCTCGGCGCCACCGCGGCGGCGAGCGCCCAACCGGCGGCCGACGCCTCGCCGCATCGGGCCACGCTCGACCGCTACTGCGTCGTCTGCCACAACGAGCGGCTGCGCACGGCGGGACTCGCCCTCGACGCGGCGGACCTGTCGGACGTCGCCGGCGACGCGGCGATCTGGGAGCACGTCATCCGCAAGCTGCGGGTCGGCGCGATGCCGCCGCCGGGCCGTCCCCGGCCCGACCGCGGCGACGCGCAGGCCCTGGTGGCGTATCTCGAGACGGGGCTCGACCGGGCCGCCGCCTTCGACCCCGGCGTGGGCCGCACCGAGACGTTCCACCGCCTGAACCGGGCCGAGTACCGCAACGCGGTGCGCGACCTGCTCGAGGTCGAGGTCGACGTCTCGGCCCTCCTGCCGGCCGACGACGCCGACGAGCACGGCTTCGACAACATGGCGGCGGTGCTGTCGGTCTCGCCGGCCCTCCTGGAACGCTACCTCTCGGCGGCGCGCAAGATCAGCCGGCTCGCGGTGGGGCTCGCCCCGCCGGTGCCGAGCGTCGAGACCCACCGCGTCCCGTTGCTGCTGTACCAGGACGACCGGCTGAGCGAGGACCTCCCGTTCGGATCGCGCGGGGGGATCGCGGTGCGCCACCGCTTTCCCGTGGACGGCGAGTACTCCGTCCGGCTGCGCCTGCAGCGCACCTACACCGACTACATCCGCGGTCTCGGCACCCCGCAGCATCTGGACGTGCGGGTCGACGGCCGCCTCGTGACCCGGTTCACGGTCGGGGGCGGAGCGCCGGCCCACGCCACCGCCGCCCCGGCCAGCTTCGCCGGAAACACCCCGCTCTTCGGGCATCCCGACTGGGAGACCTACGTGCTCGGGGCCGACGAGGACCTCGAGGTGAGGTTCCACGCCGAGGCGGGCGAGCGGGTGGTCGGCGTGTCGTTCGAGCGCAAGCATTGGGAGACGGAGGGCGTCCTCCAGCCGCGCCAGACCGGCTTCCCCCTCGCCATCAACGAGCGCTGGCAGGGGAACGCGGCGGTCGACAGCGTGGAGATCGGCGGGCCCTACTCGGTCGACGGCCCCGGCGACACCGCGAGCCGCCGCGCCGTCTTCACGTGCCATCCCGATCGGGGGGACGCGGCCGACGCGTGCGCGCGGGAGATCCTGGGACGGCTGGCCCGGCGCGCCTATCGGCGGCCCGTCAGCGACGGCGACGTCGACCTGCTGCTCGGGTTCCACGAGCGGCGGGCGCGGATCGACGGCTTCGAGGCCGGCATCCAGCTCGCGCTCCAGCGGCTGCTCACCGACCCCGAGTTCCTGTTCCGGGTCGAGCGGGACCCCGTCGACGCCGCCCCGGGTACGGCCTATCCGGTGAGCGACCTCACCCTGGCGTCGCGGCTGTCGTTCTTTCTCTGGAGCAGCATTCCAGACGAGGCGCTGCTCGACGCGGCCATCGCGGGCGAGCTGCGCGACCCCGCGGTGCTCGAGGGCCACGTGCGGCGCATGCTCGCCGACCCGCGGTCGTCGGCCCTGGTCGAGAACTTCGTCGGGCAGTGGCTCCTCCTGCGCAACATCCCGACCGTCACTCCCGACCCCAACATCTTCCCGACCTTCGACGAGAACCTGCGCGAGGCGTTCCGCCGCGAGTCGGAGCTCTTCGTCGAGCACGTCATGCGGGAGGACCTCGGCCTCGCCGAGCTGCTCGACGCCGACTACACGTTCGTGAACGAGCGGCTCGCCGCCCACTACGGCATCCCCGGCGTCTACGGCAACCGGTTCCGCAAGGTCACCCTCGACCGCCGCCGGGGCGGCCTGCTGGGCCATGGCGGCCTTCTCACCGTCACGTCGTACCCGAACCGCACCTCGCCGGTGCTGCGGGGCAAGTGGGTGCTCGAGAACCTGCTCGGCGTGCCCCCGCCCCCGCCCCCGCCGGACGTGCCCTCGTTCCCCGAGCGCGGGCCGGGCGGCGAGCCGGCGTCGGTGCGCGAGCTGCTCGAGATGCACCGCGAGAGCCCCGCGTGCGCCGGCTGCCACGCGCCGATGGACCCCCTCGGGTTCGCGCTGGAGAACTTCGACGCCATCGGCCGGTGGCGCATCACGGACGGGCACGAGGCCATCGACGCGAGCGGGGCCATGCCCACCGGCGACGCCTTCGAGGGCCTCGCCGGGCTGCGCGAGCTGCTCGTGAACGACCCCGAGCCGCTGGTGCGCACCGTCACCGAGAAGCTGCTCGCCTATGCGCTGGGCCGCGGCATCGAGCACTACGACCACCCCACGATCCGGAAGATCGCCCGGGACGCGGCCGGCGACGGCTATCGCTGGTCGGCCATCGTCCTCGGCATCGTCGACAGCCCCCCGTTCCAGATGCGGAGCACAGGCTCATGAGGCTTGGGACCACCGGCTCACGGGCTTCGAGCACCGGCTCATGGGGATTCGGAGCGCCGGCTCGGAGCACCGGCTCATGGGATTCGGACCACAGGCTCATGATCATGCCGCGTCGTGATCGAAGCCTGCACATCCAGCCCGTTCGAACTGCGGAGCAAGGCTCATGATCATCACCAGGAAAGCGATTCCCCGCCGCACCGTCCTCCGCGGCCTCGGCGCCACGCTGGCCCTGCCCCTGCTCGACGGGATGGTCCCCGCCCTCTCCGCGGTGCGCAACACGCCGGCGCGGGGCATGCGCCGCTTCGGCGTGGTGTACGTGCCGAACGGCATGGCGATGGAGCACTGGACGCCGGCCGCCACCGGCCGGGACTTCGCGTTCTCCCCCATCCTGCAGCCGATGGCCCCGCACCGCGACCGCACGCTGGTGCTGACCGGCCTCAACCCCGGGCCCGGCGGGGGCGCCCACGCCGGCGCGTCGACCAAGTTCCTCACCGGCGTGCCCGGCCGCAGGACCGACGGGGCCGAGATCGAGTCCGGCACGTCCATCGACCAGCTCCTCGGGCAGGCGCTCGGCCGCGAGACGCAGCTCTCCTCGCTCGAGCTCGGCCTCGACAGCCGCGACTTCGCCGGCTCGTGCGACGCCGGGTTCAGTTGCGCCTACACGAACACCATCTCGTGGCGGAACCCGACCACCCCGCTGCCGATGGAGAACGACCCCCGGGCCGTCTTCGAGCGCCTCTTCGGCGACAGCGGCAGCACCGATCCCGCCGTCCGGCGCACCCGGCTCGACGAGGACCGCAGCATCCTCGACTCGGTGACCGAGAAGGCCGCCGACCTCGAGCGCGGGCTCGGCCCCGCCGACCGCCAGAAGCTCGCGCAGTACCTCGACGCGGTCCGCGACGTCGAGCGGCGCATCCAGATGGCGGAGGAGCAGAGCGACCGCGACCTGCCCCTCGTGCAGCAGCCGGCCGGGGTGCCCGCGACCTTCCAGGAGCACATGCGGCTGATGTTCGACCTGCAGCTCCTGGCCTGGCAGACCGACCTCACCCGCGTGGCCAGCTTCATGGTGGGCCGCGAGATCAGCGGGCGGACGTATCCCGAGATCGGGATTCCCGACGCCCACCACCCCCTGTCGCACCACCTCGACGACCCCGCGAAGATCGCCACCATGTCGAAGATCAACACCTACCACGTGTCGCTCTTCGCGGAGTTCGTCGACCGACTGCGGTCTACCCCCGACGGCGACGGCTCGCTCCTCGACCACTCGCTGCTGCTCTACGGCGCGGGCATGTCGAACTCGAACGCCCACGCCCCGGTCAACCTGCCGGTCATGCTCGTGGGCGGGGCGGGCGGCGGCCTGAAGGGCGGCCGGCACCTGAAGTACGCCGAGGACACGCCCATGGCCAACCTGCTGGTCGCCATCATGGACGCCCTCGGGGCGCCGATGGACCCGATCGGCAACAGCAACGGCCGGCTCGACGTGCTGTCGCTGGCTTAGACGGTGATTGTGGGGAGATTCGGGCGGTCGGTCGGCAGGGAGCTCGCCGGCTGCCACCGCCCGTATCAACGAAGACCTTCACGATCGTGCACGTCGTCCCGGCTCAGTGGACGCTCCCCTCCCAGGTCGTAGCCACGCTTCAGGCGAGCCAATGCCCGATGTCTGGCTGCCTCGCAGGTCGCCCGCTCGCCGCTGACCAGCGCCTCCAACTGCTCCGCGACGAGACGACTGAGCGACGTCCCTCGCCGCGCCGCAAGCACCCTGGCGTCCCTGGCCAGGTCCGCGTCGACCCTGATGGTGATGTTCGTGCCAATCATCTGCGTGCGCCCGGGGTTGCGCGTATCCGCCCTCTCGCACTTCGAGTTGCGACACATTCTATCCCTGTGCAACGCGGACGACAGATGCGCCCGGCTGCGAACTCGTCGCTCACGGCCTGCGGGCGCTACTTGACCCGCGGCGCGGCTTCCATCCCACCGTACCCCGGAGTATGCTTGCGACCCGCGAGGAGGCACAACCATGCAGAGCGGCCGCAGGCGGTTCGTCAAGACGGTGGGCGCGGCTGTCGGCGCCCTGCCCGTGGCCGGCGCGGGGATCGCGGCGGCGACCAGCCGGGACGCCGGCCGCGCGGGGACGGCTCCGCTCGCGTTCGATTTCCTGGACCTGCGGCGCCATCAGGCAGTTCCCGCCGGACGCGCTCAGGGGCGCGCGGAGGGCATCGAGGCGTTCGCGTTCGACGCCTACGGCACCCTGTTCGACGTCTTCTCGGTGACCGCCCTCTGCGAGGAGCTGTTCCCGGGCCACGGCGACGCCCTGGCCCAGCGCTGGCGCGCCAAGCAGCTCCAGTACAGCCTGCTGCGCAGCCTCATGGGCCGGCACCGCGACTTCTGGCTGGTCACCGGGGACGCGCTCGTCAACGCGGCGGCGGGCCTCGGGCTCGACCTGACTCCGGCGCGGCGCGACCGGCTGATGGAGGCGTATCTGACGCTGGCCGCCTTCCCAGACGTCAGGCCGGGGCTCGAGGCGCTCAGGGACCAGGGCGTGAAGCTGGCGATTCTCTCGAACGGCGAGCCGCGCATGCTCGAGGCGGCGGCGCGGAGCGCGGGCATCGACACCCTGCTCGACACCATCATCAGCGTCGAAGAGGTCAAGATCTTCAAGGTCAGCCCACGCGTCTACAACCTGGGGCCGGAGCGGCTCGGGGTCGACCGGTCCGCGCTGGGCTTCGTGTCGTCCAACGCGTGGGACGTCGCCGGCGCCGCCTCGGCCGGGCTGACCACGTTCTGGATTCAGCGCACCGCAGGCGAGCCCCCCGAGGAGCTCGGCTTCGACGCGCATCACGTGGTGTCGGCGATCACCGATCTGGTGTCACTCGTGGGAGCATAGCCGGCCAATCGTCGCCTTCAGCTCCGCTTGACCCCCAACCAATCCTCCAGGAAGCCGCGCCGTTCTACGGCCCAGACTCCTAGACTAGCCCGGAAATCGTCGCCTTCGGCTCCGATTGCCGCCCAACCAATCCCAGGGCCAGGGTGAGGACGACGGCGGAGGCGTAGCCGGGGTTGCGGCGCATGCCCCGGAGCGCGGTCCGCGCGTCGTGGAGGAGGCATTCGGCGGAACCCCGGACCCTCACAAGGAGATGATCGAGGCGGTTGTTCTCGGGAGGCACTGGTTTCGTCGACACTCTACTCGATACGAAGCAGGGCATCGACATGACCGGCTCCATACGCGGAAGCGACGCGCGGAGGTCGCCGGCCTCCGGTCGGTCCCGACCCATGCTCGAATGCGGTTCACGGCACGATGTGGTTGGGGCTGCCCGGTGCGAACCCAGGCCGCGCCGCCACCGCGGCTCCGGCCCGGACCCTCGTACCCCGATACGACTGTCGTTCGCGGCCCGATGCGGATGCGCTGGGTCAACGGTCAGCTTCTCCCTCTCTTCAACACGCACCATCGACGGCGCTGGCGCTTGACGAGTGCCGTGTACCGAAGGACGATGTGCCGCAGGATCCGCGGCGAAGGGCCGCGGAAGCGCGGCTGGTGCACCGAGTCGCCCGGCCCGGCGCATCATCCACCGTGCGAGAAGCCAACAGTCCACCGTCGGCGCGGCGAATCAGGCGGCGGGCAGGGAGTGCACCTGAATGAAGCGGGAATCGATGCGGTTGATGGCGGCGGTTTCTTGCGCGGCGGCGCTCGCCGTCGCAGGCGCGGCGGCGGCACCGGAGGCGGCGCCGCGCGAAGCGGTCGTCGAGACCGTCGGCGCGGGTCAGTCCGACGACGGCATCACGATGACCCAGATCGACGTCGGCGGCTTCACGTTCGACGTGCGGACGGCCGGCCCCGCCGACGGCGAGGTCGTGATCCTCCTCCACGGGTTCCCCCAGACCTCGTACGAGTGGCGGCATCAGCTCCGCGCCCTCGGCGAGGCGGGGTTCCGCGCGGTGGCGCCCGACCAGCGCGGCTACTCGCCCGGGGCCCGGCCGGCGCGACTCGAGGACTACGCGCTGCGCCTCCTCGTCGGAGACGTCATCGGCCTCGCCGACGCCATTGGCGCCGACCGCTTCCACGTGGTCGGCCACGACTGGGGAGCGGCGGTGGCCTGGGGGGTGGCGATCGCCGCGCGCGACCGCGTCATCACCGCGAACCCGGTGTCGGTCCCCCACCCCGCCGCGTTCGCGCGGGTCCTGAGCGATCCCGATTCCTGCCAGGTCGCCGCGTCGTCCTACTTCGACGTGTTCGTGCAGCCCGACTCCGAGGACGCCTTCCTCGCCAACGACCACGCGCTGTTGCGCGGCGTCTTCGCCGGCATCGACGCCGCCGCCGTCGAGGAGTACGTGCGGGTGCTCGGAACGAAGCCGGCCCTCGGCGCCGCCCTGAACTGGTACCGCGCGAACGTCGCCGACCGCAACCTGCAGGGCCCGGCCGTCGGTTCGGTCGAGGTACCGACGATGTTCACCTGGAGCGACGGCGACACCGCGCTGTGCATCGACGGGGCGGTGCTCACGGAGGAGTACGTCGAGGGACCGTACCGCTTCGAGGTGCTGGAGGGCGTCAACCACTGGATTCCCGACCTGGCGCCCGACGCGATGACCGCGCTGCTCGTCGACCACCTGACCCGGTACTCCGAGCGCTGAGGCCGGTTTCGCACCCGCCGAGAGCGCCAACCCGGACCCCCGGGGCTTCGACGGAGGGTCGGTGTGGCTGCCTGACCGAGCCGTCGCCTTCGTTGGTCACAGGCCGAGCTCGGAATGTGATCCGAGGCGAACCAGGCGCAACGTGCCGGCGGCGGGCTTCTGGTAGATGAGCACCAGGTCCGGCTTCACGTGGCAATCGCGGTGGTCGCTCCACTCGCCGCTCAACGCGTGGTCGTGATGCCGAGGCTCCAGCGGGCGATCGTTGGCCAGGATCTCCACGATCCGCACGAGGCCGCCATCGAGGTACTTCCGGTGCCGACCCCGGGACTCGCGCCGGTAGTCGCGCTTGAACTGACCGGTGCGCTCAATCGTCCGCATGCAGATCGTCGAGCAGGTCCTGCACGCGGTTGAACTTGGGGAGACCGCCCCGGCGGGCCTCCTT
This sequence comes from Vicinamibacterales bacterium, assembly GCA_965261285.1. GTDB lineage: Bacteria > Acidobacteriota > Vicinamibacteria > Vicinamibacterales > UBA8438 > JAJEEA01. The sequence continues at coordinate 4,554,568 of OZ253457.1, forward strand.
CATCGCTTCGATGGTGGCGGCGTTGGGCACCAGCGGCGCGAACGGCAGGGCCTTCTCCTGCGCCACCTTGGTCAACAGCAGCCGCACCGCGTCGGATACGGTCAGACCCATCGCGGCCAGCACCGCCGCCGCCTCTTCCTTCACGGCCCCGTCGACACGGGCCTGAACGAGTTGATTCGCAGCCATGGGTTCGAGAAGCTCCTCTTCTTCTTGAATGACATTAGCATTCATGAAACCGTGGCTCAAGCGTGTGCCGAACTCGACGCGAGCATGCCACCGCAACGGCGGCGAGCTCGGCGAGCGACGCGGGTAGTCTGATGGGTGAATGAGCCCTGAGCGCCCGTGGCGAAAGCCCCCGCTGCATTCGAGCGGGGCTTCACCACGGGCTCCAAGGCCAACGGCAGGCGTGGCGTGGCCGGGCGGTAGACGTCGACCCGGTGCCAACGGGCGAGGCGGTCCATGTGGGCGCCGACCCGCTCGCGGGCTCGCGGGGCCGTCGCGCCACGCGTTCCCGCCGTGGACAGCCATGGCGGCCGGCTGGCGGAGGATACGGCCGCCGCGGGAGCTTCCCGGCAGCAAACCCGGACGCGAACGCCGGGCCGCCTACCGGCGCGGCTCGGTCGGGTCGCGCCCGTCGAGCGGGGCGCCGGTGCCGGACGAGCCCGCGAACAGCCGGCGGCCGTCGGGGAACGTCACGTCACGGCCGTTGGCCCGCAGGGCGCCGTCGATGGCCTGGTAGCCCTCCACGAGCACCTCGATGCCGGGGGTCACCGAGTTCTTCGACCACCCGCGGCGCACCAGCGCCCCCGGGGGGCCCGCCTCGATCATCCAGTTGTCGACCGTCCCGTCCTCGTTGGTCACCTCGAGGTGCATCCACGAGTGCGGGTTGATCCACTCCATGCGGGTGATCTTGCCCTGCAGCCGGACCGGCCGGTTGGCGTCGAACTCGGCCGCGAACGCGTGGTGCGCCACGACCTGGGCGGTCGCCGCAACAAGGCCGACGCCGACGACCGCGGCCAGCACGAACATGTTCTTTCGCATTGCCCCTACCTCGCTCCTGAGAATGTCCTGACGGACTGTCACTTCATCGATCTGTCGGTCGCAGCCGACTCCGCCGCGCCCGATCAGGCCCGCACGTTCGATCCGAAGTTCCGTGGCCGATCCGGACCATCGCGGCCGATTCGAGGACGATCCGAACCGGCGCTCGCGTCCGAATCCACCGCCGCTGCCCGACTTGGCCCAGCCCGGAGAGCGTCGCCGGCGGCTCCGCTCACCGCCCAACCAACCCTCCAGGGGTCCGCGCCGTTCCAGGCGCAGACTCCTGGCCGGCCATCGTCGCTCGCGGCTCCGCCGGGCGCCCACCAACCCTCCAGGAGCCGGTGCGGCTCCACGGCGGAAACACCTACCGGCCGTCGCCCGCCTCCGCGTCGCGCGCGCGGGCGCCGCTCAGGATGTTGGTCATCCCGTAGTTGCCCTCGTGGCACGCGTACTCGACGAGCTCGTACTGCGTCTCGTCCCGCACGAACGTGAACATGCCCGTCCACGGCCGGGTCCACACCACCGGGTCGTCGATCGTGAACTGGTACTCCAGCGTGTCGGGACCGGTGCGCGTGTACCGCTCGGTCATCGTCAGCGCGTCGCTCGACCCCTGGTACGGCGCCTTGCCGTTGAAGTTGCGGATCTCGACGACCAGCGTGTCGCCCTCCCAGCGCCCGCGGGCGTCGCCCAGCCACGACCGGATGTCGTCGCCCACGTGGGGACTGTCGTCGGTGGGGACGACGCGGGTCTCGTGGATCATCTCGCGCTGCAGCGCGACGTGGTTCGGCCCCTGCACGATCTGGAGGCCGTTGTTGTAGACGCCCGGGGTGGGGACGAGGCTGCGGGTGATGCAGCGCACCCACGAGCTGAGGTCCTCGGGGCCCGCGGCGATGGGCCGGCGGGCGGCCCGCGCCTCGGCGAGCAGCCGCTCGCCCTCGGGGGTGCGGGCCGGCATCCGGCCGTCGGGCGGGTCGACGACCATCGCCACCTGCCGCGACGGGGCCGACCGCACGTAGCCGAGGGTGGTGTCGCGCCACTCCGACTCGTAGCCCCAGATGCTGCCGAGGGTGCCGCGCTCGCGCCGCGCCGCCGCCTGCTCGGCCGTCAGCACCTCGGCCTCGGCGAGGTCCTCGGGCCGCTCGAGGGGAATGCCGTGGGCGGCGTCGCCGGTCCACACGCCCTGGAAGTCGGGAACGCCCCACGGGGTGCGGGGCACGGTGTACTCGCGCAGCTCGGTGGTGATGTCGACCGGCGCGTCGAAGGCGACGTCGATCCCCGCGAAGCCCTCCTCGACGACGGCCACGCGGACGTTGTCGGGGCCGCTGATGAACGCCTGGCGGGCGGCGGTGCGGCCGCCCTCGGGCACCGCCGGATCGCTCAGGAACGCGACGCCGTCCGCCCGCAGCTCGGCCGCGGCCGCGTCCATCTCGGGCACCGCGAACGCGATGTGGTCGATGGAGCGGCCGGCCGTCGGCGCCGGCGGCGCCTCGGCCTCCATCGCGAAGAGCCAGATGTCGCCCATGCGCACGCCGTCCAGTTGGTCGCCCAGCCGCGCGCTCTCGCCGCCGAACCGCTCCTGGTACCACGCGAGGGTGGCGGCCGGATCGGTGGCGCTCAGGTGGATGTGGTGGAACCCGAGGGTGTCGGCGTCCTCGACGAGCTCGATGCGGGTGCCCCACGGGTCGAAGATGTAGCCGTGCTGGTACAGCCCGGGCACGTCGCGCAGGGCCGACCCGTCCTCGAAGCGCTGCAGCCGCACCCCCGAGCCGCGCACGCCGACCGCCTCGAGCTCGCCCATCTTCGCGGTCAGGTCGCGGTACGAGAACGAGATGTGGTCGATGCCCGTCCGCTGGCTGCTCCCGAGGGTCGGGCGCGAGTCGAACACCAGCTCGGCCCCGCCGCACAGGACCGCGTCGTCGCGGTCGGCGACGGGCTCGCAGTCGAGGTACCGCGTGTACCAGCCCACCGCCTCGGTGGCGTTCGACGTCGTAAGCTGCACGTGGTGGTAGTCGGCCGCGAGGGCCGGGGCGGGCGCGACGAGCGCGGCGGCGGCCGCGGCGAGCAGGACGTTTCTGGTTCGGTTCATCGTGCGATGCCTCTCAAATCGACGGATCGGAGCGCCCGGCGGGAGCCCCGCGGTCTCGCAACCGGGGCCCCGGGGCGCGCGGGCTCGTCAGCGGGTGGGCACCCGGCGCAGATGCCCGTGGATCAGGTCCTCCGAGAACTCCACGCACTTGTACTCCAGCACCTGCGCGTTCGGCTCGATCAGCGGGTGGGCACCCGGCGCAGATGCCCGTAGATCAGGTCCTCCGAGAACTCCACGCACTTGTACTCCAGCACCTGCGCGTTCGGCTCGAGACGCCGGTAGAGGGGCATCTCGATGGTCCAGGGCCGGGTGAAGACGTTGGGGTCCTCGATGGTGGCCTCGTACCAGATCGCGTTCGCCCCCATCGGCGTGTAGCGCTCGACGACGCTCAGGCCGTTGCTGGCGTAGTTGCCGGCGCGGTCGAACCACGCCTCGCCGGTGAAGCCCTGGGCATCGACGACGAGGGTGTCGCCCTCCCAGCGCCCGTGCGACCGGCCCATCCAGGTGTCGAGGGGCGGCGGCTCGGGGTTCTCCTGGTCCATGTGCACGGTGCGGTTCGCGTCGGTGAACCCGTAGACGAACAGGATCTTCCGGTCGCCCTGGATGATCCGGAAGGGATACGGCAGATAGGTGGCCCGCGGCACGCCCGGCATGAAGCACTTCACCTCGGGGTCGTCGGTCCACCGGTTCTCGAAGTTCCGCTGCTTCTGCTCGAGGGCCTCGGGGCGGTACGGGATCTCGTTGCCCACGACCACGCCCTGGCCGGGGGGAATCGCCCCGATGGCGCCCATGTCGGGCGGCCCCGCGCTCGCGGGATGGTCCTGGATGTCCCAGTGCGCGGTCCCGATGGCCTGCCAGACCCCGTTCAGGTCGGGGTTTCCGTCGAAGGCGCGCGGCACCTCCTGCGCCGCCGCCGGGCCGGCGGCCAGCGCCAACACCGTCAGCAACGCACCGGTCCGCGCGCTCTGCCACATCGTCATCGTCGTCAGTCTCCTTCTTCCGCCGCCTTCGTCGCCGCCGCTACGACCGGCTCTCATGACCCGGCACGTGGTCTGCCCGCGGCGTCACCTCTTCAGTCTTCCGTTGCTGCGCCGACTCGTGGCCGGGCACTCCGATCGACGTCACCGCGTCACGGGGTGACGGTGATCGTCACGTTCTCGCTCGTCGTCAGCGCACTGTCCCCGGCCATCGCCCGCAGCACGTAGGTGCCGGGCGCGTCGAACGTCGCGTACACCTCCCACCGCCCGTCCTCGGGCACCTCGGGCAGGATGTAGGGCGGCGACCACGGCGAGTACGAGTAGACCCGGGTGTCCTGCCAGGTCTTGAGCTGCCGCGGGCTGAACCGCACCTTCGACGCGTCGCCCCGGTACACGATCCACGAGAACCGCAGCCCCGGCGGGTTGCCCGGCACGATCTGCTGGGGAGGCCGGTAGGCGGGATGCGGCTCGCCCGGCTCGGCCGCCGGCGGCGTGTAGCTGCCCGACGGTATCCCGTCGTCGCTCGTGAACGTCACCAGGCTCAGCGGCTCGCCGACCCGCACCGTCCGCGGCTCGTCCACCCGGAGGGCGAGCTCGGGCGGCCGGTTGTCCCGCCACTCGTCGCGGATGCGGCCGAAGTTGGCGCCCATCTCCGTCGCGATGGTCTGCGCGTCGAGCAGGTAGTCGGTGCGCAGCGAGCCGTACGCGCGCTCGGTCCGGCCGTTCGCGGTCAGGGTCCAGACGATCTCCTGGTCGCCGAAGTCGGCGGGCACGTCGATGGTGAAGAGGAACAGGTTGCGCCGGGGATAGAAGTGCGTCGGCTGCCCCCGGTCCGGCCCGCCGGGCTCGATGTGGTTGTCGGGCCCGATCGGCACGTCCAGCTCTTCCTCCCAGTTCGAGTTCATGTAGCCGAAGTACATGCGGAAGGTGCCGTCCTCGTTCGGCCACCACCCCTCGTAGGCGGGGTGCACGCTCTGCCCCCGCGAGTACGTGAAGCGGGTCTGGGCGGTCGCGGTCGCCGCCGCAACGGCCAGCGTCAGCAGCGCGACGACCGCACCCGACCGGACGAGTCGACTCCCGGGCACTCTCATGGCTGATGGTCGCGTTCGTCCGTTCGGCCATGCAAACCGACGGCCGGCGGCGGCTTCGGTCACCCTCATGGCTGGTCGTTGCCCTCGTCCACGTGCATCTGCTGCGACGGGAACTCGGCCATGCACAGCGGGCAGCCGATGAGGTAATCGCCCGGCTGGAGGTCGAGGCGCTCGCGGCGCTCGGCCATCTCGCGCTCGAACTGCTCGTCGGTCAGCTCGAGGGCCTCGCCGAGGTCGATGAACATGTTGGCCACCGAGCGGCGTCCGCCGCCCGACCAGTTCCGCGGGTCGGCGACGTTGCGGTTGGCCGCCGTGGTGTCCAGCCAGCCGATGATGTGCACGATCGTGCCCTTCGGCAGCAGGGGCGCGTAGTCGTCGTCGAAGATGTACTGCTTGACCCAGTTGTGGTCGTAGCCGACGCAGGACAGGGTCTCGATGTTGTGGCCCCAGATCGCCTCCAGGCACATGCGGGTGCCCGGCGCGTGCTGGTGGGGCTCGAACGAGACGATGCGGGTGTGCTCGTCGAGGACCCGGTAGGCGTGCAGCTCCTGCGAGGTCTGGTTCGGCTTGATGTCGATGTCGACGCCGTTGCCGACGAGGGTCCGCGCGTGCCGGATCTCGGGCTCGTAGCCCTTGGGGTGCAGCTTGAACGCGAACTTCAGGTGCGACTTCGTCTCGCGGCCGTTCGAGTGCAGATGGGCCGTCTCGAGCTCGAGCGACGAGCCCGCCTTGAGCAGCCGCCCCGCGTTGTCGGGGAAGATGTCGGCGTTCCGCCCCACCTCGTGGACCGGGAACCGGGTGGCGTCGGCGGGGTCGGCCCCCTCGGGGACCACCGCCCCGTAGGTCATGTGGTGGAACACGTAGCGCCCGCCCACGGTGTCGCCGGTCCCGTCGGGCGGAATGTCGTTGAACTCCTTCACCTCGACGGCGGCGACGTAGCGGTCCTCGGTGAGCCCGATGGGGATGGTGCCGAGGTTGGTCCACTTGTCGGGGCCGGCCGCGGGCACGGTCACCACCGGCGACTCGACGATCAGGTCCGGCTCGCCGATCTCCCACTCGTTCTCGTCACCGAAGTCGATGGGCGGCGGCATGTGCGAGGGGTCGCCGAGGGGCGCGCCGGCGTCGACCCAGCGGCCGATGAGCTCGATCTCCTCCTCGCTCAGCGAGATGTCGTTCTTGTAGTGCTGGATGCCGATGTCGCGCTCGATGAACCACGGGGGCATCGCGCCGCGCTGGTTGCGCAGGGCGGTCCGGGTCTTGATGGCCCGCGCGTAGGGGCGCACCTCGGCGTAGGTGAGCAGCGACATCGGGGCCACCGACGCGGGCCGGTGGCACTGCTGGCAGCTCTGCTGGAGGATCGGCGCGATGTCCCGCGCGAAGGTGACCTCGCTGTCCGCCGCAGCCGACTGGGCGCTCGCGGCGGCCGGGGCCATGAGCAGGAAACCGACGACGCCGGCGACCAGAAGTCCCGAAACACGCATGGCGCTCATCGCAGACTCTCCTTCGAAGACACGGGCCGACCGCATGCAGATTCGACCCGATAGTATCCCTCTACCGCGGTTCCGCCCGCAACTGCTTCAGACGAGGTGCGCCGCCACCGCGGCCTCGTCCCACTCGAGCCCGACCCCGGGCCGGAGACGGTCCCCTAGTAGCGGAACAGGTAGGAGACCTTGCCGAAGAACGCCCGGTTGGTCCGCTGGTACGCCATCATCGGAAACAGCACGCTGTCGATCTTCATCCCGTCCCGGAAGCGGTCGTCGTAGCCGAGGAACAGGACCGTGCCCGCGTTGATGCGGTAGGTCATCAGCACGTTGTTGCCGAGGGTCAGGTCCCAGGTGTTGTGCTCCAGGATGTGCCGCAGCAGCAGCCGGTCGGTGAACTGGTAGGTCGTCCGCCCCCGGAGGATCTTCACGTCGTAGATCTCCGCGCCGCCGACGGGGTCGACGAAGCTGCTGAACACCGTCCTCAACTCGGTGCGGAGCCGCGACGTGGGCTGCACGCGGAAGTTGACGTTCCCCGAGACCGACTGCCCGCGGTACGGATTGACCTCGTCGTAGAGGATGCCGTGGCCCCAGTTGTATCCCCCGAACAGCGAGAACACCCGCGAGCTGATGCCGCTGAAGAACCCGTAGCCGGTCTTCGTGAAGTCGACCTCCTGGAACCGCTCGAGGTCGTGGTTGACCATCCCAGTGAACGAGATGTTGTTGGTGAACGAGAAGCTCGCCATGCCCTGGATCTGCTCGTCCTGCAGCACCCCGGCGTGGTCGTAGAGCCGCAGGTAGGACACCGACGGCCCCCACGTGAGGATCGACGACTCGGGCCACCAGCGGTAGCCGATGTTGCCGCTCGTCTGGCGCAGGTCGACGCGGGGCAGGAACCCGGTCAGGGTGCGGAACTCCGGATCGATGCTGCTGTAGGCGGCGCTGTAGCTGAGGTTGCGGCCCTCGCGCGAGAAGTCGGCCTCGACGGCCGGCCCCGACAGCGCCCCCATCTCCCCGTCCACGGTGTCCGATCCCATGGCGAGGAAGTTGACGCGGTGGTTCCGGCCGAGCCGGAATCGACCGTCCACCCCCGCCACGCGGTTGTAGTCCTCCCCGAACTCGCGGGCGGTCATGATGCCGCCGACGTAGGACTCCGAGTACAGGTCGTAGCGGGCGCGGCCGATCACGGTCGGGGCGGACGTGCCGCTCCGCGGGTCGGTCGCGCCGAGCAGGGCCCCCGGCGCCTGGTCGTCGGCCACGAGCACCCCGACGGTCGACTGGCCGACCTTGCCGGTCAGCTTGCCGCCGTAGAGGGGGTCGACGATGGTGCGCGTGTGCACCAGGGTCAGCGGCGTCGCGGTCTGGAAGATCTCCTGCCCTTCGAGGAAGAACGGGCGCTGCTCGGGGTAGAACAGCGCGAACCGCTGATTGGTCTCGACCTGGGGCCGGTCCGACTCGATCTGCGAGAAGTCGGGGTTGTAGGTGAAGTCGGCGGTCAGGTTGGGGGTGATGCCGTACTTGACGCCGAGCCCGAACGCGCCCACCGGTTCGTTGTCGGCGAACACCCCGTCGGCGGTGTCGAGCGATCCGGTGCGGAACCCGGTGACCTCGGGGAGGAACTCGAGGTTCCGGCTCGCCGACAGGTCCGACAGCCCCTCGAGCTGGCCGAACTGGGTGATCTGCCCCGCCACGCCGCGAGAGATCGGCGACCACGACTGCGCCTCGGACTTGCCCCGGATGACGCGGGTGATCTGGAACCCCCAGCGGTGGCCCACCCCGGCCGGGCGCGACGGATAGCGGAGGCTCTTGAACGGTATCCGCATCTCGGCCATCCAGCCGTCGTCGACGATGCGGCCAGCGGTGTCGAAGAGGGCGTTCCACGAGTCGTCGCCGCGGATGCCGAACTGCCCCGACACGCTGCTGCTGCTGCGCCCGCGCGAGCCGCCGCCCCCGCCGCGCCGCGCCGACGAGCTCGAGCCGGAACGCGAGAAGCCGGTGCTGCCGTCGGCGTTGACGATCGAGTCGGCCTGCACGCCGTAGCCGTTCACCTCGAACTGGTAGGCCCGCTGCTGGTCGAGGAACGGATCGAACAGCACCGCCATGCGGTCGTCGCCGCGAATCTCCTCGCGGTCGGCGCGGTTGACCCGCATGATGCCGGGGTTCGAGTAGTGCGCGTAGAAGGCGAAGTACAGATGGTCGCTGTCGTAGGCCATCCACACCTCGGTGGCCTCCGACCCGGGCGCTCCCTCCACCGGCGCGATCTGCACGAAGTCGGTGACGTGGGTCGCGGTCTCCCACACCGAGTCGTCGAGCCGGCCGTCGATTGCCGGGGGGCTGGCGGTCCGCGTCAGCGCCACCGTCGGCCGCTCGAAGAGGCCGGGCGCGAACCCGCCCCCGCCGGTCCGCCGCGGCGGCGCCGCATCGCGGGCCCTCGGCGGACGCGCGCGGTCCGGGCCGGGCAGGGCGAGGGCGCCGGTCACCCCGTTCCCGGATCCGGCCGTCCCTCCCGCGGCGAAGGGATCGGCGCCGCCCCCGGCCGAGCCTCGGGCAGGGGAGGGAAACGCGGCCGGCGAGGGACTCGACGCCGGCGCCGTGCGCGGCCCCCGGCCGGCCGCCGCGGCCGGCGCGGCCTCGGCCGGAACGGCGCGGGTCTCGGACGGCGCCCCCGCGTTCGCACGCCCGGCGACGAGCGGCTCGCGCAGCGGCGCGGCCCGGGAGAGCCGCGGCGCGGCCCGGTACGACGGCGGCGCCGACCGCGACGCCAGCCACTCGGCGACGGCGGCGGCGACCCGGTCCTGCGTCTCGAACAGGTCCTGCCACGTGCCATCCACGCGCGTGCTGAACGCGACGGCGCCGGACGCCACGTCGACGACCCGGGTCGTCACGCGGAGGCGGTCGCCGACCCGCTGCAACGTGCCGTCGACGAGCCAGCTCACGCCCCGGTCGTGCCAGGCGGCCATCGCGCCGGGCCCGCGGGCCCCGGCCCGCGGCGCGGCGCCGGCCCAGCCGCCCCCACCCACCACCGACATCCCGACCCGCTGCACGTCGGCGGCGACGGTGTCGGCAATGCCCGCGCCGATCCAGTCGTCGGCAGGCTGCCGGCTGACGTTGGTGAACGGCACGACGGCGGTCACGGGGGGCTGCGCCGCGCCCGGAGCCGCCGCCGAGATGCAGAGCAGCGCGAGACCCGCGGCGGCGGTGGCCGTACGGGTGCGGCGGCCGGTGGAAGCAGGTAGTCTCATGTGATGTGAAGTGCCCGGAAGCGTCGAGCCGGGTACAGACCTGCTCGGCGCGTAGCCTGTTATTCTAGCAAACTCGCGGGCGTCGGCCGGCCGTGGTAAAACCGCCCCCGGGCCCTGCCGGACTGTCGACGCGGAGGCCTGCGCCGCAGGAGGCGCCGGCTCCCGCAGAGTCGGTCGGGCGCCGGCCGGAGCCGTCACGCAACGATTGACGAGCCGGCGGGCGCCGGCCGGAGCCGTCACGCAACGATTGACGAGCCGGCCGCCCCGGCGGGGCGAGCCGGAGCGCCACCGCTCGCCGACCGGCACCTTGACGGGCGGCCGCCCCGGCGGGGGCGGGCCGGCGCCGTCACGGCCGCCGGCGCCGACGCTGCGCATACCGCGGCCCCACGAACGGCATCGCCGTGCCTGTCCAACCTCCTCCGTCGGGCCCCCCGCTGGTCGCCCTGCTCGGCCCGACCAACACCGGCAAGACCCATCGCGCGGTCGAGCGCCTGCTCGAGCACCGCACCGGCATGATCGGCCTGCCCCTGCGCCTCCTCGCCCGGGAGGTCTACGACACCCTGACGGTGCGGGCCGGCGAGCAGGCGGTGGCGCTGGTCACCGGCGAGGAGAAGCGGGTGCCGGCCGCCCCCCGCTACTGGGTGTGCACGGTCGAGGCGATGCCCCTCGACCGGACCGTCGACTTCCTCGCCGTCGACGAGATTCAGCTCGCCGCCCACCCCGAGCGGGGGCACGTCTTCACCGACCGGCTGCTGCACGCCCGAGGCCGGCGCGAGACCTGGTTCCTGGGCTCGAACACGGTGCGGGGCATGGTGGCGGCGCTGGTCCCCGACGTGACCGTCCGCGGCCACACCCGGCTCTCGACCCTGCGCCACCGGGGCCGCCTGAAGGTCGGCGGCCTGCCGCCGCGCACCGCCGTCGTCGCCTTCTCGATGGCCCGGGTCTACGACCTCGCCGAGCGGGTGCGGGCGCGCCGCGGCGGCGCCGCGGTGGTGCTCGGCGCCCTGTCCCCCCGCGCGCGCAACGCCCAGGTCGCCCTCTACCAGAGCGGCGAGGTCGACTTCCTCGTGGCCACCGACGCCATCGGCATGGGGCTGAACCTCGACGTCGACCACGTCGCCTTCGCCGAGCTCACCAAGTTCGACGGCCGCACGAGCCGCAACCTCGACCTCGTCGAGCTCGGCCAGATCGCGGGCCGCGCCGGCCGTCACCTGAACGACGGCACGTTCGGCGCCCTCGCGCCGATGGAGGATCTCGCCCCGCGCGTGGTCCGGGCCGTCGAGAGCCACCGCTTCCCCGCCGCCCGGAGCGTGATGTGGCGCAACCGCGAGCTCGACTTCTCGGGCCTCGACGCCCTCATCGCCTCGCTCCACCGGCGGCCGGACCGGCCCGGGCTGCGGCTGGCGACGCGCGGCGCCGACCGCGACGCCCTGTGCGGCCTCGCCCTCGACCCCGTCGTCCGCGACCGCGCGCGGGACGAGCCGGGGGTCCGGCTGCTGTGGGACGTGTGCCAGATTCCCGACTACCGGCAGCTCGTGCTCGAGGACCACGCGGCGCTGCTCGGCGACGTCTTCCGCCAGTTGACGGCCCGGTCGGGCCGGCTCTCCGCCGACTGGCTCGCGGAGCGCATCGGCCGCCTCGACCAGACCGCCGGGGACGTCGACGACCTGCTGACGCGGCTCGCGTTCATCCGCACCTGGACGTACATCGCCCACCGCCCCGCCTGGGTCGCCGACCCCGGCCACTGGCAGGCGCGCACGCGGGCCATCGAGGACCGGCTGAGCGACGCCCTGCACGAGCGCCTCGTGGAGCGATTCGTCGATCCGCGGCGCAACGCGGCCCGGGCGACGCGCCCCCGCGACGATGCCGAGCTCCGCGACGCGAGCCCGTTCGCGGTCCTCGCCCGGCTCGTGCCCGATGCGTCTCCGACGACCGCGCGGCCCGCGGGCTGGCTCGAGCAGCTCATCGACGCGCCGCACGAGGGCATCGAGATCGATGCGGGGGCGCGCATCCGCTTCGCGGGAAGGCTGGTCGGACGCCTGGTGCGGGGGGCCGATCTCCTGCGCCCGAACGTGGTGCTGTCCGACGGGGTGACCACCTCGCGGGGCCTCCGGCAACGGGTCGAACGGCGCCTCGTGGCGGCGGCCCGCGACCTCGCGGGCGAGGTCCTCGCGCCGCTGCGGACCGAGCGCCTCGCGGACCTGGGGCCGGCCGGGCGCGGCGTCGTCTACCAGCTCGAGCAGGGTCTGGGCACCGTCCTCGCCCGCGACGCACGCGCACAGCTCCAGGCCCTGACCCCGGCTGAGCGGCGGGTCCTGGAGCAGGCGGGCATCTGTCTGGGACTGCGCGTGGTCTATCTGCGGGGATCGGTGAAGGCGGGGCCGGTCGCGCGCCGGACGGCGCTGGCGGCGGCGTTCTGGGGCGCGGAGGCCGAGGCGGTCCACCCTCCGCCGACGGCGGTGTCGATGCCGGCGGAGCCGGACCGGCCGGCCGCCCTCTACACCGCCGTCGGCTTCCCCGTCGCCGGCTCCCGCGCCGTCCGCGCGGACGTCCTCGAACGGCTCGTCCGCGACCTCCGGCGCCTCGCCCGGCAGGGCCGGTTCGACCCCGACGAGCCGGTGCGCCGCCGGCTCTCCTGCCCCCGCGCCGACGTCCTGCCGGTGGTCGAGGCCCTCGGCTACCGGGACGCCGGCGACGGCCACGTGATGCGCCCGCGTCCCCGCCGGCGACGGCCACCGGCGGCGTGATGCGCGGCGTGATGCGCGGAGCACTGGTCGAGGCCGGCGCGAGCGCGGAAACCGCCGACGCCGCTGCGGCCGACATCGGCGAACTCGCCGGCGAGGTGCGGATCATCCGCTGGATGGTCGCGACCCTGCTCGCGGTGGTGGTCACCGGATTCGGCCTGCTTGGTGCCGCCGTAGTGCAGATCCTCCTGCGGCTGCCGTAACCGACGACGGCAGACCCAGGTCGGAGAGCGGCGCGCCGTCAGGCGCCCAATCGAGTGGCCGGCGCCTCACCTGCCGACGTGCGAGGTCTTTGCGTACGCTCTACCGCGGCAAGTCCTGGTGCATCCGCACGCGGACGGCGCCGCGGTCGGCCTCGATGCGCAGCACCGGGCCGCCGCCGTTGACGTCCCCGCGGAAGCCGCCGCCGCGCGACTCGAAGGTCGCCGGCAGGTCGCTCGAGAAGCCGGACCGGCGGGTGGTGGAGACGTCGACGGTCACGCCGGCGGCGGCATCGAGCTCGACGTCGAGGTCGCCCCGGTCCACCTCCACCGCCGAGTCGCCCTCGACCGCGAGGTCGCGCAGGACCACGTCGCTGCGGTCGGCGTCCAGACGCAGGTCGCCCCGCACCCCGTCGAGCACGACCTCCCGGGCGCGGTCGAGACCGATGGAGATCGACCCCGCGAGGCCGCCCGCCTGGAACCTGCCCCGGTCGAGCTGGAGCGTCAGGGCCCCCTCGACGTCCCGGAGGTCGAGGTCGCTCCGGTCGAGGTTGAGCAGCAGCCGCCCCTCGAATCCTTCGAGGGTCGTGGCCGCCCGGTCGAGCTCGAGGTCGAGGTCGAGCTCCCTCGGCACGCGGATCTCGTAGTGCACCCGCGGCAGCCGCCGGTTCCCGAACAGGCCGCCCCGCCGCGGCACCCCGCGGAAGTCGGTGCGGATGCGCACCGAGCGGCGGTTGCCCCGCACCTCGATGGCGGTGCCGTCCACCGCCTCGCGCGCGTAGTCGTCGTCGACGCCCGAAGGCGGCTCGATGCGGGCGACGATCTCGGCCGACGGGCGGTCCCACGACGTCAGCCTCACGCTCCCCGGTCGGTCTCGAGCGCGAGCCGGCTGCCGGCCTGGAACTCCATGGTCCGGCTGAACGTCCGTTCCTGGGCCTCGGCGGCGGTGGCGGACACCGCGCCCAGCCCCACCGCCAGAAGCACTCGACACGCATGCGGCATGGTCTCCTCCCAACTGTTTCGCCCGGCCATCGTCGCCGCGGAGCGCCGCGAACGCCGGACGCGGCGGCGGGCTCGCGCAACGGCCCCCGTGGCCGCTTCGCCCGTCCTCCCGGGCCCGCGCGGTCCCGCCGCGCCCGATTCCGGAATGCCGAACACCGACCTCCGGGAGACTGGCCGCGGGCTCGCGCGGCGGCCCCCCGTGGCCGCTTCCCCCCGTCCTCCCGGGCCCGCGCGGTCCCGCCGCGCCAATTCCGGGATGCCGAACACCGGCCTCCGAGAGACTGGCTGCGAACTCGCGCGACGGCCCCCGTGGCCGCTTCGCCCGTCCTCCCGGGCCCGCGCGGTTCAGCCACGCCGATTCCGGGATGCCGAACACCGGCCTCCGGGAGATTATATGAAGCGAACATGACTACGATAGCGCGCCCCGCCCGGTTCCCGGCCCGCCGCCCCGCCCCGTCGCGCCGACGGCGGCCCCGGCCCGCCGCCCCGCTGCTGCTGGCCGCAATGCTACTGCCCGGCGCGGGGCCGGCCGCGGCCGGCGAGGCCCAGGACCAGACGGTCGCGGGCCCGGCGCCGGCCGAACCGCGCGAACCCGGCGACGAGCTGCGCGTCTGGCTGGTGACGGCCGGCCCCGGCGACGCGGTGTGGGAGCACTACGGCCACAACGCCCTGCGGGTGCTGGACACCCGCACCGGACGCGACTACTCCTACGACTGGGGCATCTTCGACTTCCGGCAGGCCGACTTCATGGCGCGCTTCCTGCAAGGCCGCATGCTCTACATGGTGGCGCGCCAGCGGACCGACGTCGTGCTCGACTTCTACCGCGAGACCGACCGCGAGGTGGTCCTCCAGGAGCTCGACCTCACCCCGGCCGAGAAGGCGATGCTGCGCGACGCGGCGAACCGGAACGCCCTGCCGCGCAACCGCGACTTCACCTACCAGTACTTCCTCGACAACTGCTCGACGCGCATCCGGGACCTGCTCGACCGCGTGCTCGGCGGCGCCCTGAGCCGCGCGTTCGAGGGGCAGGCGACGGGCCTCAGCTACCGACACCATGCACGGCGCCTCACCCAGGTCGATCCCCTCGTCTACACCGGGGCCGACCTCGCGCTCGGATCACCCGCCGACCGGCCGATCTCGGCGTGGGAAGAGCTGTTCCTGCCCCTGGCCCTGCGCGACCGCATCCGAGGGGTCCGCATCACCCGCGACGGGGAGACCCGACCCCTCGTGCGGGGGGAAGAGGTCCGGTACTCGTCCACGCGCCCGGCCGAGCCGGCGGAGCCGCCCGAGTGGCTCGGCCGCTACCTGACCCTGGGCCTGCTGCTCGGGGCCCTGTTCGCGGCGGCGGGGGCGCCCCGGGTCCGGTCCTCCCCGGTCCTGCGCCGCGGCATCGTCGCCCTCGCCACCGGGTGGTCGCTCGCGGCCGGCGGGGCCGGGACGATCCTCGCCCTGCTGCTGGCCACGGACCACGTCTTCTCCTGGTGGAACGAGAACCTCTTCCTCGTCAATCCGCTGCTGCTGGGCCTCGCCGTCCTGCTGCCCCTCTCCACCCGGAGCGAGGCCTGGCGGGGACGCGCCCGCGCCCTCGCCGCCGCCGTCGCGGCCCTGGGGCTCGCCGGCCTCCTCTGGCAGCTCGCGCCGGCCTCGACGCAGCCGAACGCGATGTTCTTCGCCCTCGCCCTGCCGGCCCACCTCGGCATCGCGTGGAGCCTCCGCAAGGGCGCCAAGGCCACCGGGGTCGACGGAGCCGGCCACTCCGCCTGACGCGTCGTTCCCGCCGGCGGTCACGCCCGGCGGCCTCCGGCCTCCGCGCCGCACCCGGCGTTTGGTCGCCGTGCCCACCGGCGAGCTCGACCCGGCGCAGAGTTCCCCGCCCGCCCCAGTTAACCCGGCCGACACCGAACCGTCACGACACCGACACAAGCCGGGGCTACGCTGTCGGTGGACTGTCAAGACAAGTCTCACCAGTCGACCCGCTAACCGGGGCTCAACGACGCGCGGGGCGGCGGTGCTCGCTGTCGTGGTTCTGACGGCGGGTTGCGATCGGGCGCCGACATCGGGTGACGACCGCTTCCCGTCAGGGACCACGGCGGCGACCACCGCCCACCCCCCGGCCGCTTCGTCGACCGCCGCGAGCGCGCGTTTCTCGTCTACGACGACGCGACGCCGGCCCGCTGCAGCACCCCCTCCCTGACCAGCCGCGCCACCAGGGTCAGCTTGCCCTCCGCGTCCAGGCAGTCGGGCAGGTCCTCGACCGCGAACTCGCCGGACTTCGTCGCGAAGCGAAGCGCCGGCCATACGCCGACCGGCAGCCTGAGCTCGCGCCCGCAGAACCGGAGCAGGCACGTCCCGCCCTCCGTCACCGTCTCGGTGAGCAGCCCCGCCCGGCATCGCACGCGCGAGCGGTGGGTCAGCGGGTCGCGGCGGAGCCGCTGGCCGAGCAGGTCGGTGAACAGGGGGACGTCGGTGGCCAGCACCTCGTCCGCGAAGCGGCGCCACACCGCCTCGGGGTCGAGCCGCGACCGCACGAGGGCCAGCTTCTCGTCGAACAGGCGCTCGCGCTCGGCGGCGGGCAGCCCCTCGCCGGCGAAGCCGCGCGGGAGGTTCCGGCGCAGCGCTTCCTCCTCGAGCGCCGCCGCGGTGACGCTCTCGACGAGGAACTCGGCCCAGGTGAACGCGGTGAGCCCCAGCGTGACGTGCAGCGACGCCTCTCCCGTCGAGCGGGCGGCGTGCATCAGGCCGCGCGGCAGGTACGCGGCGCTGCCCGGGCCGAGCTCGAACTCGTGACTGACGTCGCCCGGCGGCGTGCCGGGCTCGAAGCGCTGGCCCCGTAGCGGCAGCCTCACCTTGGTGTCGTAGATCGTCCAGCGCTTCGTGCCGCTCACCTGCAGCACGAAGACGTCGTGGGTGTCCCAGTGGGGGGCGAACCCCTGCGCGTCGGGCGGGGTCAGGTACACGTTGGTCTGGACCCGCGACGAGAAGCGCCGCCCGAGGGCGACGCACAACCGCGCCAGGGCCGGCACCCGCTTGTGGAGCTGGTTGAAGACGACGGTCGCGCCGCCGTCGAACAACCTCGCGACTTCGAGCGGATGCACGCGGCCGGCGTCGTTCGTGTACTCGCCGGACGGGACGTTGCCGTCTCCGTCGCCGCGGACCAGGCTGATGTCGCGGTGACCGGCCGAGTGGGTACCCAGCACGACGTCGAGGTCGGCCACCGAGAGCAGCTCGGCGTAGTAGGACGGCGCCTCGCGCGGAACGTGGAGGAGCCGCTGCTCGTAGTAGTCGCGTTCGAACTCCGCCGTCGGCAGCGGGTCGATGAGCCAGGCGTACCAGTCGCGGTCGACCGCCGGGGCCGGCTCGATGCGGTCCGTCGTCGTGCTGGCGCTCCGTGCGTCCGTCGTCGCGCTGGCGCTTCGTGCGTCCACCGTCGTGCTGGCGCTTCGTGCGTCCGTCGTCGCGCTGGTGCTTGGTGCGTCCGTCGTCGCGCTGGTGCTTCGTGCGTCCATCGTCGTGCTGGCGCTTCGTGCGTCCGTCGTCGTGCTCGCGCTTCGTGCGTCCACCGTCGTGCTGGCGCTTCGCGCGTCCGTCGTCGTGCTGGTGCTTCGTGCGTCCGTCGTCGTGCTGGTGCTTCGTGCGTCCGTCGTCATGCTGGCGCTCCGGGCAAGTGGCCGCCGATGGCGAGTCGGGGCCGAGGGGTCGCGTCACGAGTTGACAACTCTGGTGCGCCCCACTACGATACTGAGACTCGTTTTCATTTTACAAATTCAGGAGAAACGTGATGCGGAACCCGGAAGATCGGAAGCACGGCGCGGATGCCCCGGAATCGCCGATGTCGCTGACCGACGACGACATCACCAGCGTGCGGGTCGACCGCCGCTCGTTTCTCTCGCGCGCGGTCGCGGCCGGCTCCGTCGCCGCGGCGGCGGCCCTGACCGCGGCCTGCCCCGGCGGCACCGACTCGGACGGGGGCGGCGACGCGGGCTCGCCCGCGACCGACTCCGACCAGGCCACCGACTCCGACCAGGCCACCGATTCCGATCAGGCGACCGACTCCGATCAGGCGACCGACTCTGACGGCGCCCCGTAGGACGCGCTCGCCGCGACCGACCGCCCGAGCCGGGAATCCCGGCTGCAGAACCGCGCGCGCGGGACCGGCCGGACCCTTGCCTTGGCTGCCGGCCGTGCCTTGGCCGCCGGTTGGCCGCGCCGCAGCCGCAGTCATCAGACCGCGAGACCCGACCGCAAATGTCCCTGCGCAGGGCGATCTTCTGGATCCACCTGGCGGTCGGCGTCACCGCCGCCATCGCCGTCCTCGTGATGGCGGTGACCGGCGTCCTCCTCACCTACCAGGCGCAGCTCGAGCGGTGGGCGCTCCGCGGCTATCGCGCCGCCCCTGCGCCGGACGCCGCCCCGCTCGCGCTCGACGAGCTGATTGCGCGCGCCGGCGGCGAGGCGCCGTCCGGCCTCGTCGCATCCGTGACCCTGAGCAGCGATCCGCGGGAGCCCGCGGTCCTGGAGCTCGGCGACGGCGCCACCGTCCACGTCGACCGCTTCACCGGCGAGCGGCGGGGCGGCGGCGACACGCGGACGGGGCGCTTCCTCCGCGGCGTCATGTACGTCCACCGGTGGTTCGCCCTCGAGGGGGAGTACCGCATCGTCGGCCGGACGATCATGGCGACCGCCAACCTCGGGTTCCTGTTCCTGCTCGTCAGCGGGGTCTACCTGTGGTGGCCTTCGCGGGGAGGCCGCGCCGCCTGGAGGCAGGCCCTGTGGTTTCGCCGCGGCCTCGGGGGACGGGCCCGCGACTTCAACTGGCACAACGTGATCGGCTTCTGGTCCGCGGTGCCGCTCGCGGTCATCGCCTTCAGCGGCGCCACCATCTCGTACCAGTGGGCCGCCGACCTCGTTCATCTCGCGGCGGGCGACGCGCGGCCGTTCCAGCAGTCGCCGCGGCAGTCGGCATCCGTGACGCGGGACGACCCGCCCGTCACGCCGGACCCGACGGCCCCGCCGGTCGAGCTGCAGACGCTGGCCGCGAAGGCCGCCGCCGGGACGCCGGGATGGCGAACGCTCACCATCAGCCTGCCCGAGTCGGCTCGTGATCCCGTGGTGGTCGCGGTGGACCGCGGCAACGGCCGCCAGCCGTCGAAGAGCGAGGACCTGCTGCTCGACCGGGCTACCGGCGAGCTCGTCGGCCGCGGCGGCTACCCGACCTTCAGCCTCGGCTTCAAGATCCGCCGGTGGCTGCGGTACGCGCACACCGGGGAGGTGTACGGCGTCATCGGGCAGTCGATCGCCGGCGCCGTGTCCGCGGGCGCCGCCGTCATGGTCTGGACCGGCGTCGCGATGAGCTGGCGCCGCTTCTTCGGCGCGCCCGGCCGCGGGTGACGGCCGGAGCAACAGCCCGATTCAGTTCGTCAAGACAAAGGAGCCGCGGGCCTGCGAGGGGCGCGTGACCGCGCCTGGCGGACGCCCCCCCGCAGGCCCGACGAGACCCGATCACGACGGCGCGATTGCCGCCCCGGGAATCACGCCAGATCGAAACGATCGAGGTTCATCACCTTGTTCCACGCGGCCACGAAGTCGCGCACGAACGCCGGCTGCGCGTCGTCGCAGGCGTAGACCTCGGCGATGGCGCGAAGCTGGGAGTTCGAGCCGAAGACGAGATCGACGGCGGTGCCCGTCCACCTGACCTCGCCGGTCCCGCGGTCGCGCCCCTCGAACCCGTCGCCGTTCGCCTCCCAGGCGGTGTTCATGTCGAGCAGGTTGACGAAGAAGTCGTTGGTCAGCGTCCCCGGCCGCTTCGTGAAGACACCCCGGTCGGACTGCCCCACGTTCGCGTTCAGGACCCGCAGGCCGCCCACGAGCACCGTCATCTCGGGCGCGCTCAGGGTCAGCAACTGCGCCCGGTCCACCAGCAGCGCCTCCGCGGCCTGGCGGTGTCCGTTCCCGAGGTAGTTGCGGAACCCGTCGGCGGTCGGCTCGAGCACCGCGAACGACTCCACGTCGGTCTGCTCCTGCACCGCGTCGGTCCGCCCCGGCGAGAAGGGCACCTCGACGTCGTGCCCGGCGCTCTTCGCGGCCTGCTCCACGGCGGCGCACCCGCCCAGCACGATCAAGTCCGCGAGGGAAACCTTCTTGCCGCCGGCCTGCGCGCGGTTGAAGTCGCCCTGAATGCCCTCCAGGACGCCCAGCACCTTCGCCAGCTCGGCCGGCTGGTTGACCGCCCAGTCCTTCTGCGGGGCGAGGCGGATGCGCGCCCCGTTGGCGCCGCCGCGCTTGTCGCTGCCGCGGAACGTCGAGGCCGACGCCCACGCGGTCGAGACGAGCTGGGAGACCGTCAGCCCCGAGCCGAGGATCCGGCCCTTGAGGTCGGCGGCGTCCTGCGCGTCGATCAGCTCGTGGTCGACGGCGGGCACCGGGTCCTGCCACAGGAGCTGCTCGGCGGGGACCTCGGGGCCCAGATACCGCGAGACCGGCCCCATGTCGCGGTGGGTCAGCTTGAACCACGCCCGCGCGAAGGCGTCCGCGAACTCGTCGGGGTTCTCGTGGAAGCGCTTCGAGATCGGCGCGTAGATCGGGTCCATCCGCAGGGCGAGGTCCGTCGTCAGCATGACCGGGGGGTGCTTCTTCGACGCATCGTGGGCGTCCGGCACCGTGCCCGCGCCCCCGCCGTTCGCCGGCACCCACTGGTGCGCCCCCGCGGGGCTCTTCGTCAGCTCCCACTCGTAGCCGAACAGGGTGTCGAAGAAGCTGTTGTCCCAGGTCGTCGGGGTGGGCGTCCAGGTGCCCTCCAGCCCGCTCGTGATCGCGTCGCCGGCCTTGCCGCTGCCGAAGGCGTTCTTCCAGCCCAGACCCTGCTCCACGAGGCCGGCGCCCTCGGGCTCGGGGCCGAGGTGCGAGTCGGGGGCGGCGCCGTGGGTCTTGCCGAACGTGTGCCCCCCGGCGACGAGGGCCACCGTCTCCTCGTCGTTCATCGCCATGCGGCCGAACGTCTCGCGGATGTCGCGGCCCGCCGCCACCGGGTCCGGCTCGCCGTTGGGCCCCTCGGGGTTCACGTAGATCAGGCCCATCTGCACCGCGCCGAGCGGCTTGGCGAGGTCCCGGTCGCCGCTGTAGCGCTCGTCGCCGAGCCACTCGGTCTCGGAGCCCCAGTCGATGTCCTCCTCGGGCTCCCACACGTCCTCGCGCCCGCCGGCGAAGCCGAACGTCTTCAGGCCCATCGACTCGATGGCGCAGTTGCCGGCGAGAATCATCAGGTCGGCCCACGAGAGCTTCCGGCCGTACTTCTGCTTGACCGGCCACAGCAGCCGGCGCGCCTTGTCGAGGTTCCCGTTGTCGGGCCAACTGTTGAGGGGGGCGAAGCGCTGCGTGCCCGAGGCGCCGCCGCCGCGGCCGTCGTGGATGCGGTAGGTGCCGGCGCTGTGCCACGCCATGCGGATGAAAAGCGGACCGTAGTGGCCGTAGTCGGCCGGCCACCAGTCCTGCGACGTCGTCATCACCGCCTCGATGTCCTTCTTCACCGCGGCCAGGTCGAGCGACCTGAACGCCTCGGCATAGTCGAACGCCTCGCCCATCGGGTCGGACGCCGGCGAGCTCTGGTGGAGCACCTTCAGGTTCAGTTGATCCGGCCACCAGCGCAGGTTCGCGGCGGCGCCGGCCGCCGTGTGCATCACCGGGCACTTGCCCTGGCTCGCGGTCTTGTCCTCAGCCGTGTCGTGCATGTCCTTCAATCCTCTCTGTTCTCGATGGTTCCGTTCGTGGCCGCGCGCCCACGGCGGCAGCCGGGGCAGTACCCCCAATAGACGATCTCGGCCTCGTCGATCGCGAAGCCGTGGTCGTCCTCGACGGTGAGGCAGGGCGCCTCGCCCACGGCGCAGTCGACGTCGACCATGACCCCGCAGGCGCGGCACACGAGGTGATGGTGATTGTCGCCGACGCGGTCCTCGTAGCGCGCGGGCGACCCCGCGGGCTGAATCCGCCGGGCCAGGCCCTTCCCGACCAGCGTGCCCAGCGTGTCGTACACCGCCTGGCGGGAGATCGACCCGATGCTCCCCCGCACGTCGTCGGCGAGCTCGTCGGCGGTGGCGTGCGGGTGGGTCGACACCGCCCGCAGCACGGCCAGCCGCTGGGCCGTGACCTGCAACCCGTGCCGCCGCAGGAGCCGCTTGGCGTCCTCGTTCACCACCCCCAGTGCATCACTTATTCTGGACAGAGTCAAGTATCAGGCTCTATCGAGGATGCTCGGTGACCGGCGGGCCGGCCCCCGGGCTGTGTTGGCCGGCCGGAATCACACCGAGGGTGGTGACGAAGCGCAGAAACGCCGGGGGGGCGGTGACAGGGCTCCGCCGCGTCGATGGACCGAGCCGGTTGGCCCGCGACTGCACCAACGCCGCGATCGTCGGCACGGTGCACCGGGACCAGTCGGGCGCAGGCGGCCCCGCGTACTCGGCAACAAGGGCTGCCGCGTGGCGCCGGCACGCCGACCCGGCCGGCGTCCGTGGTCGGCATCAACGCCGGGTGCGCAACGCGGCCGCGAAGGCCCGATCGAAGGTCCTGATGTCGCTCACGCCGCGACGCCGGCAGCTCGCCAGATGACAGAGGTCCCGGGCCGCGAGGGCGGGGAACCGGGTGCGCAGCCGCCAGGCCAGGTGGACGTCGTCGGCCTCCAGCGGCCAGACGTCGATTCCCGCCCGCACGACGAGGGCCATGGCCGAGTCCAACGTCGATTCCCGCTGGACCGGCAGATACGCGTGCACCAGCTCCTGCAGGACCTCCGCCGAGGTGCACAGCGCCCGTCGACGGCGCGCCGCGTCCGCGAAGAACTCGCGGGCCGGCTCGCGCAGCGGATGCGGCCGGCCGACCGCGTACATGACGACGTTGGTGTCGACGAAGGTCATTCCACCGCCGCGCCGCGTCCGCGCGACGCCCCGATCACCGTGACGTGCTGCTCCCAATCGGGTTCCGGATCCGTGCCTTCCCGCGCGTCGCACGACGCGAAGAAGCGCTCGACGTCCGAACGCGACTCGAACCGTTCCGTGGACGACCGACGCTCCAGACGTTCGCTGGCCGCAGCCCGCAGCCACGCGCTCAACGACATCCCCTCGGTCCGCGCCTGATGTGCGAACCTGGCGTGCTCCTCGTCCGGAATCAGCAGATGTACTCTGGCCATCGCGACACCTGGGCACCTTTCATGCACATACACACGTACTATACACATAAATCCCCGGTGGGACCAGTCCGGCGGCCAACGTGAGAACCGGGCCGCTCGTGATGTCAGGGGCCGATGCGTGCTACGCTATAGGGTCGGACGGTGGGCCGCTAGCTCAACTGGTAGAGCAGCAGACTCTTAATCTGCGGGTTCGGGGTTCGAGTCCCTGGCGGCTCACCAATAGAATCAACAACTTGCGGGAATCCACGCGGGATTCACGGAATGGCGCGGTCGCGGCTGTGCCGGCACCATGTGTGCCACGGCGCGGCAGGCGAACCGCGCCTGCTGCCCGCCGCGCTCACCCGCCGCAGGCCGTCCGCCCCACCAGCGAGCTGGAAGCGAAATCGGGGGCCCGATCTCGACCCGACGTTGTCCGTCGTCGTCGCGAAGCACCGACAGCAGCGGGGGTCGTCGAAGCCGGCCGGCCGCAGGTACGCCCCCCGACCTCCCGCCGCATCAGGTACGACACCACCGCATCGGCGCCGCGGCGCGACAGCCGCAGGTTGCGGCACTCCGAGACAGTCGCATCCGTGTGCCCTCCAGAGTCAACCGCGCCGCCCGACCGCTGCGGGTCGTCGAAGGCCGCGGCCGCCCCGTCAGGTCCCCCATGGCGTTCCCCCGGTCAGTTCGGCCGAGTCGAACCTGAACCCGATGCGAAGCGGCAGGCTCACCTCGAACGGCCCGTCCGGCTCCCCCCACCTCGTCGGGGCACATGGCTCGCAGGCTGGTTGCTGTCGTGGAACCCGAGGAGTTGCGGTGGAGCCGCGCGACCCCCTGAACCTGGGAGCGGTTACGCCGAACTGCAACCGGACTCCCCCTCGCCGAGGTCGTCGACGCGCGCTCCCCAGCAACGCTTGCTGCACGATGCGGCTCCAATGCTGGCGCCAGTATCGCGTCTCTTTGCAACCTCCAAGATTTGGGTGGTATTTTCCGGATCTGAATCTTCCTATAGCGGCCATGGCCTCCAATTGTGGGGGTATGACGCTGCATGCCCCCCCGCTCGAACGCGGCGCCAGACCCTTTGACAGCCAACTACACGCTGATGTAATAACCCCTCCGAGTCCGCTTCGGGGGGGGCGGGACCATGACGCAGGGCCGCAGCGCCGGCTTCGCGTGGACCATTCGGCTCGTGGGGCCACGTCGACGTCGCCGTACCGGGGCGAGAATTCGTCGGGGCGGTGCGTCACGCGAACGCGGCCGAACGCGGCGGCGAAAGGGCGTTTCGGAGAGCTGGGGGGTCGCATCGCGGGAAGGCTCCAGGGCGGGGCACATGCCTTGCACCGCACTGCAAGCCGCCACCGCGGCGACCTGCGAACGCGCGACCGCGCACCGAGGCCCCGCCGCCAGAGAACAAGCACGACGACGTGGTGCCAGGTTGGAACGGCAACCCTCGAAGGAGGCGAAGAGTTGGCAACAACACCATCGGAGTGGGACGGTATCATCAAGGCGCGCAAGCTGTTCTTCCAGGCCGAGCGGGCGCTCGCCAAGGCGAGCCTGGAATACGAGAAAGCGCGGATCCAGTACGAGCGAGCGTGCTCCCAGGTCGGAGTGACCCCACATTACGCCCCGTGAGACCATGACCCGGCCCACGCAGCGGGACCTTCGTCGTCGGGAACCGTAGCGCGTCGGAGCCGCAGGGGAGCAACGCGGGCTCCACGGCGACGATCCCGCTGCCTTCCGACGGTTGTTGGAACGGCGGGTTGTGTATGTCAAGGACACCGCCGACCCGGTACTCAGTCTCTCTCCCACACCCAGTTCCGTAGGGACCAACCCATTTTCCCGCTTTGTCGTGGGCTGTTGCCTCCAATGTTGTAGGGGACAGAAGCGGCGCGACGTGGTATCAAGAGCGCCCAGGAAAGCCGACGAGGACACGCGGGGCGAGGCCAGCCTCCGCAGCGGCTCGGAAAAAGCGCGCAGATAGTCATGAGCGACCAAGACGCATTCGAGCGAATCCTGGCGACGATGTACGACGCCATGCTCGACGATGCCCGCTGGCCGGCCGCCTCGGCCCTGATCGACGAGGCCTGCGGCATCGAGGGCAACGACCTCATGGTCGGCGAAGGCCCGAAGGACGACGTCCGCGCCCTCTTCGTCGGGATCTACAGCCGCGGGCAGCGCCGCGAAGACCTGGAGCGGGAGTACCTGGAGCGCTACCATCCCACCGACGAGCGCGTGCCACGCTTCCGCCAACTGCCGGACAGTCGTCTCGTTCACGTCACCGACTTGCTCACGACCGAGGAGCTGAAGACGTCGCCCACCTACAACGAGGCGTTGCCCCGAGGCGGCTGCCAGAACGCCTTGAACGTGCGTCTCGACGGGCCGGACGGCTCGCACATCGCCTGGAACATCGGCGACCCCCTGGACGCGGACGGCTGGAGTGCGTCGCGGGTCGCGATGGTGACGGCGCTGCTGCCTCATGTCCGGCAGTTCGTCCGCGTCCGGCACGCGCTGGTCCGCGCCGAGGCGCGCAACACGACCGTGACCGACCTGCTCGACAACCCTCGGATAGGTGTCGTTCACCTGGACCGCCGCGGGCGGCTCATGGCGGCCAACGACCGCGCGCGCGGCATCCTGCGCCACGGCGACGGGCTGTCTGACCGGGACGGGACCTTGCGGGCCCGCACGCCAGCCGACCAGGCGCGTCTCGAGCAACTGCTGGGCGACGCGCTCCCGGCCTGCGGCCCGGCGCCCCGCAGCGGCTCGATGCTGCTCCGCCGCTCGCCCGTGTTGCCCCCCTTCGCGGTGCACGTCAAGCCCGTGGGCGTGCCTCAACCCGACTACGGCGCCCGCCACGTCGCGGCCCTCGTGCTGATCGTCGAGCCGGGTCGCCGGCATCGTGTGGACCCCCGACTCGTGGCGACCACCCTGAACCTGACGCCGGCGGAGACCCAGGTCGCCGTCTGGCTGGCAGAAGGCCGGAGCGTGCGCGACATGGCCGAGGCCACGGGACACACCGAAGGCACCATCTACTGGCACCTGAAGCAGATCTACCAGAAGCAGTCCATTTCCCGGCAGGCGGACCTCGTGCAGTTGGTGCTGTCGCTCGCCGAGCTCGGCTGAAGCGGAGTCGCTTCTGTTCTCATCGTCGCCCCTGAACGACCCCGCGGGCGGATTGTCCGGGGCGCCTCAGGCGGCGATGAAGTTGGCTGCCGTATCGAAGACGACGACCGGCGGCGCCCGCCAGCGCATCCCCGTCCACGGCGGGCCCGACCGCTCAGTCGCGGCGCTCTTCGACCGGATTCAGGATCTCGACGTCCGGAAAGCGGGTGAAGTCACGGTCGGTGGTGGCGATGCGGGCGCCATGCTCCCGCGCCAGGGCCACGAGATGGGCGTCCATCACCATCGCGCCCCTGGCCTGACCGTCCTCGCAGGTCCGTCCCAGGAGCTGCCACGTCCGGCTGCCGGGCTGGAGGAGCTGCACGTTGGGCTGGGCGAACCACGATTCAATCAGCGCGCACGCGTCCGTGGGAGAGAGCGGGCGGGTGAAGACGCGGCGATCCGTCGCGATCCGCACGAACGCCAGCAGCGTGACCAGGGCGAGTCGTACCGGCCGGCCCGAGGACAGCTCCGCCGCGAGCCACTGCCGCGCCGGCCCATGACGAGGACTCTCGGCGTCGTAGGCGTAGAGCAGCACGTTGGCGTCGACCAGGGTCATCGCCGCGCCGGGCCGTCGAGGAGCTCGAGCACCCCCCCGACGTCGTCGAGGTCGAGACCGGCGCTGAGCCCCATCGGCCGCGGCTCGACCGAGAAGGGCGAAGCGAGCTCCGCCTCCGAGGGCGCCTCGAGCCCGCGGCGCAGGCAGTCGTTGACGACCGCCTTGAAGCTGGCTTGCCTGCGCCGGACCTCCTCCTGCAGCCTGGCCGCGACGTCTTCGTCGAGGCTCAGCGTCGTCCTCATGCCGGCGATGTTAGGCGTGAGGCGTCTTGATGTCAAAATGGAGTCACGGTGATGAGACCGACGAGTGGGAGTCGACTTCGACCCGGAGCTGCCCCGCTGGCCGGTCACCGCTCCGCGGCCCGCGCCCCCGCCAGGATGTTCTCGAGTCCGTAGTTCCCTTCGTGACACGCGTACTCGTCCGTCGGATCGGTCGCGGTGAACTCGTAGTCGATCGTCACGTCGTCGATCTCGTGAACCGTTCCACGAGCCGCGTGGTCGATCGCCCATCTCGTCGCGATCCGCACTCACTCGAGTGCGAGCACCGCCGCACGCAGCTCCATCAGGTGCACCGCCCTGATCCGGGTCGAGCCCGACACCGGCGCCGCGTCGGTCCAGCCCGGCGCAGAACGCCCCGACGCGGCGTACACGGCGGAAAGCGCCGTCCGCAGCTCGAGCAGATGCGCGAGCCGGACCCGAGTCACTCCCGCAGTCAGGACCCGTTCCGTCCAGAGGAACGCCGACAGCCCTCCCGCTCTCCGCAGGGCGTCTATGCGCGTTCGCAGCTCCGTGAAGTGGACCGCCTTCACCGGCGTCACCCCCGGCTGGAGCGGGTCGTCGGTGAACCGAGCCGATACGGTCGTCGACACGGTCACCGTGAACGACTGGGTGGCGCTCAGGCCGCCGGGGTCCGTCGCCGTCACCCGGATCGTCGCCGTACCCTCGCCCGCCGCCGTCAGCGTCACGAGCGCACCCGAGGCACGAGCCCTTGCCACCTGCGGGGCCGACGACGACACCGCGTAGGTCAACACGTCGCCGTCAGGGTCGGCGAACGCCCGCGAGACGTCCACGTTCAGAGTGTCGTCCGCGGCCAGAGTCCGATCCGACAGCGCTCCCGTCGGCGACGGCGCTCGGTTCGCCGGATCGGCGCAGCGGATGGGACCAGGAGGCGTGGTGTTCAAGAGCGTGACGAGCATGGTGAAGTCGTCCGCCGTGCCGTCCCGGCCGTCTGGTCCCGCGTCGGGATACGGGACCACGAAGTCGATCACCGCATCGCCGTCTACGTCGGCAGGCACGGCATTGACCCCGAAATGGTCATCCGACCCGACGAACGGCACGGGAGACATCGCCTGGAACCGGCCGCCTCCGTCGTTGCGGTAGACGAGCGGCGAGTCGGTGCGAACCCAGCCGTGGCTTCGCGACATGATCAGGTCTGGACAGCCATCGCGATCGACATCGTGCACGCGCGGCTCCGCGTTGTTGTACAAGCGGTAGCCGTCCTGGGTGCGTTCCGGCGTCGTGGCGCTCTGGTCGCCCATCCAGGTCAACGTCTCGTCAGTGAACGACGTCCCGCCGCGGTTCACGAGCACCTGAATGTAGCGACCCGTGAACGGAATGTTCGACAGGGCATCGTTGTTTGCGCGGGTGGACCATCAGCAGGTCCTGGAATCCGTCGCCGTCGAAGTCGAAATCCGTCTGGCCCCTGACCGACGTATACCCGTCGTTGAACGCCGGTCGCGGCAGCTCGATGCGTACCGGATAGTGTCCGGTGCCGTCATTGAGCAGGACGATGCTGAACTGATTGACGGTCGCCGGGAAGATGTCGCGATTCTGCCCGAGCGAGAGGTCGATGTCGCCGTCGTTGTCCAGGTCCACGAGGTGCCCCTGCAAGTGGTACCAGTATTCCGGCGGGTTGTAGCGCAGCGCAGGCGGGGCGCGAGCCTCGTCGACGGTGAACGTACCATCTCCGTTGTTCACCATGAAGTGGCTGGAGACGTTCGCGCCACCGATGCTGTCGACCCACAGGTCGACGTCCCCGTCACCGTCGATGTCGCCCGAAGTCGCTGATTTGAGATGGAGGTCGGCGGGTCCGGAGTAGCGGGGATCCGGCCGTTGCTCGTGCTCGCGTCTGACCGCATCCGCCAGGGCGTCCGACGGCCGAAGCCGTCCGTCGAGACCGCTCAGGAACAGTTGCGGCGGATTGCCGTAGCCGAGACTGTTCACGTAGGCGCCGCCGTCGAAAACCGCAAGATCGGGTCTCCGGTCACCGTTGAAGTCGGCTGCGACGGCGATCGGCTGACGCGCGGCGATGGTCCCGCCGACCAGCTCCGGAGCGTACCTGAAGCTGCCGTCCCCCTCCCCCGCGAACACGCGCAACGGCGTCTTCGTGAATCGGTCCTCGGGCACGTTGTCGTCGACGCCGGAGTCGAGCCCTCCCGCGAGGATGTCGTCGCGTCCGTCACCGTTGAGATCTGCGACAGCCTGCACGGAATCGAAATCGAACCGGCCGAGGACGGGCTGTGTGACGACACGCAGGAAGTTCGGTGGGCCGGCGCAGATGGCGCCCGTGAAATCGGAGATCGTGGCCAGCCATGTCCGTGCGGCGGGCGTATCCGGCACGCACACGCCGCTGCCATCGAGCGGCAGCCAATCGAGGGCCGACAAGCGGGTCAGTCTCTCGGGGAGCGGGCCGCTCAGCATGGTATAGCGGAGATCCAAACCCGTGAGGTTGACCAGGTCCCCCAATTCCGGTGGGACTCGTCCACTCAGCGTGTTGAGGGAGAGAGACAGCCCTTCCAGGTTGACCAGATGTCCCAGCTCCGCCGGGATCGGACCCGTCAACCCGTTCGCCTGCAGACTCAGCGATTCGAGGTCGGCCAGATTGCCCGACTCCCCCGGGATGGGACCCGTCAACCCCCGGCTGCCTCCGATCTCCAGCGACCGTAGTCGGGACAGCGTCCCGAGCTCGAGCGGAAGCGTTCCCGTCAACCCGTTGCCGATGAAGTCCCGAGCCGTCTCGTCCCAGCCGCCGAGCCGCAGCCCGGTGACCCGGCCGTCCTCGTCCGCCTCGACCCCGAACCAGTCCCCCAGCGGCCGGTCCGACAGCCAGTTGGTGTTGTCGGCCCAGCCGTCGCCGCCGGTCGCGCGATAGAGCGCCTCGAGCGCCGCACGGTCCGACGCGGCGTCGTCCTGCGCCACGGGGTCAGCCGCAACCGCTGCCCATAGCGCGGTGGCGGCAAGCACCCCGGCGGTTCGTCGCATGCTCGGTTCCAGGACTGCCCACGGCGGCGCGCAACTCCATCCTGTGCCAGCCCCACGAGGCGCGCCGCCGGCCGTGTCCCTTTCGTGGCCATGCGTCGCCCTCCAGCCTCGGCCGCAGCCTAACCGACCTTCCCCCCGTTTCGCGCCTCCAAACCTGGAGGGATCACGTGCGCGCAGCGCGGGGCGCAATCTCCTGGAGGTCTCCCTGATTTCGATGCGCGGAAGCAGCGATGGTCCTGTTCGACGAGTACGCGATGACCGGCGTCCGCCAGACCCCCTACCTGATCGGCCTCACCGAGGACGGCTTCCGGTCGCGCCGCTACTTCGCCAACGTGCTCGCCCCGCGGCGCGTCGGTGTGCGGATGCGGTACACCCTCTGGCAGGCGTAGAGCGGCACGTTGGCGTCGACCAGGGTCACGGCGACGAGGCCGGCGAGTGGGAGTAGACTTCGATCGATTGCGCGGACTCCGGGGAGGAGAGCCGATGAGGATGCTTGGACGGGCCGGGGTGCTCGGCGCGCTGCTGCTGGCCGCGCCCTTGTGCGCGGCCGCGCAGCCGGCCGAACCGCCCGACGAGGCGGGGGTCGACGACGCGCCGCAGTTCGCGGAGGAGGTGACGGTCACCGTCACCGCCCGCAAGCGGGAAGAGAACGTCCAGGCGGTGCCCTTCTCGGTGGCGGCGCCGTCCGGGCAGGCCCTGCGGAACCGCGGGGCCGAGACCATCGAGGACGTCTCCGCCAACGTCGCCGGCTTCTCCGTCCAGAACCTCGGCCCCGGCCAGAGCCAGGTCGCGATGCGCGGCGTCTCGGCCGGCCAGATCGTGCGCGACCAGCCGGGGGTCAAGGAGCAGGTCGGCGTCTATCTCGACGAGTCGGTGGTCTCGATGTCGCTGTTCACGCCCGACCTCGACCTGTTCGACATGTCGCGGGTCGAGGTGCTGCGCGGCCCGCAGGGGACCCTGTTCGGGTCGGGCTCGCTGTCGGGCACGGTGCGCTACATCACCAACCAGCCGGTCCTCGGCGTCACCGAGGGGACGGGCGAGCTCGGCTTCAGCTCGCTCGCCGGGGGCGGGCTCGGCAACGACGCGAAGCTCGCCGTGAACGTGCCGCTGGGGTCGGCGGCGGCGCTCCGGGTCGCCGCGTACAACACCGCCATCGGTGGCTTCATCGACGCCGTGCAGCCCGACCTGAGCGTCCGCGAGAACGTGGACGGCGGCCGGCGCACGGGCGCCCGCGTGGTGGTGCTGCTGCAACCCTCCGAGCGACTCTCGTTCACCCCGCGGCTCGTCTACCAGGACGTGTCGATGAACGGCTGGAACCGGATGGACGCCTACAACATCCTCGCCAATCCGTTCACGACGACGCGGCCCGCCGTCTCGCTGGAGGACCGCCAGCAGTTCACCCAGATCGACGAGCCCTACGCCGACCGGTTCGTGCTCGGCGACCTCACCGCGGAGCTCGACTTCGGCGACGTCGTGCTGACCCAGATCACCTCCGTCACCTACCGCGACGTCGAGGTCGTGCGCGACGCGTCGGCGCTGGGCGGCAGCGTCTCGTTCAGCCCGTTCGGCGCGCCGGAGGCGGGCTACGCCCTCGACTTCCCCCTCGTCGACGCCACCACCGCCGAGGGACTGACGCAGGAAGTCCGCCTCTCGGGGGGCGGCGAGCGGGTGGACTGGG
Source organism: Vicinamibacterales bacterium (assembly GCA_965261285.1). GTDB lineage: Bacteria > Acidobacteriota > Vicinamibacteria > Vicinamibacterales > UBA8438 > JAJEEA01. The sequence goes on from OZ253457.1 coordinate 4,586,233, forward strand.
TGTTCGGCTCCTTCTACGGGGCCTCCGAGCGCCGGTACGGGCAGAGCGCGTACGCGAAGGACTTCGTGGCCGTCAACGGCCCCGCCGTCACCGACTTCCTGCGGGCGGTGACCGGCATCCCGAACCTCGTCTGGTCGGGGTCCCGCCCGCTGGCCGGCCATCCCGACACCGAGGAGCTGTTCTTCTCCGATCTCGACTACGACTTCGAGCAGCTCGCGTTCTTCGGCGAGGCGTCGGTGGCCGTCACCGACCGGCTCAGCCTGACCGGCGGCCTCCGCTGGTACGACTTCGACGAGGAGCGCACCCAGGCGTTCGACGGGCTCTTCGCCGACCCCCTCGACAGCGCCGGCACCACGTCGGCGAGCGGCGTCGCGCCGCGCCTCATCGCCAGCTTCGACGTGACCGAGGCGACGCAGGTCAACGCCCAGGTGTCGAAGGGCTTCCGCCTCGGCGGCATCAACGACCCCCTCAACACCCCCATCTGCTCCGACGCGGACCTCGCCACCTTCGGGGGCCGGGGGACCTGGGCCGACGAAGAGCTGTGGAACTACGAGGCGGGCGTCAAGTCGACCTTCCTCGGCGGCCGCGGCACGTTCAACGCCTCGGGCTTCTACATGGACATCCGCAACCTGCAGGCGACGGTCACCGCCGGCACCTGCTCGTCGCGCATCATCTTCAACGTGCCCGACGCGCGCAGCGCCGGGGTCGAGCTGGAGCTGGCCGCGCAGCCCACCACCTTCTTCGACTTCGCGGTCTCGGCCAGCGTCGCCGACGCGCGGCTGCAGTCGACGATCACCTCGACCGACGCCGGCGGCGCCGTCGGCGTGGTGTCGGGCATCGAGGCGGGCCGGCGCCTGCCGACCACCCCCCGCTTCCAGGCCGCGGCCGCGGCGACGTGGCGCTGGCTGGCCGGCGGCGGCTGGGTCGGCTACGTCAGCGGGACCTTTCAGCACGTCGGCTCGCGCTACACGCAGGTCGGCGACCAGGCGGCGGGCTTCGGCTCGGTCGACCTGACGGCACTGTCGCCGGTCCTGCGCCCCGGCGCGCACCTCGGCGGCCCCCTGACGCAGCGCGCGTTCACCTTCAATCCGGAGCTGCCCGCCTACAACATCCTCAACACCCGCATCGGCTTTCTGAACGGCCGCTGGGACATCGCCTTCTTCGTCGACAACGTGACCGACGAGCTGGCGCTGCTGGCCCTCGACCAGGAGCGGGGCACGCTGGCCCGGGTGGGCTACCTGACGAACCGGCCGCGCACCTTCGGCGTCAGCACGCGCATCGACTTCTGAGCAGTCCAGCGAGCGGCACCGCCCGGCACCAGCAGTGCGCCGCCGCTGTCGGCCCCGGCACGAGCCCATCGTGCCCTGTTCGCCCGTGCAAACGTGACCCGCGGTGATGCGGCCGGGACAGCTCAGCCAGCCAATTCATCGCCGCCCGCCCCCAACAGGACGCCGCGGGCCACGCGGGACGAGCCAAGGCGCGAAGGACGACGTCCGTGCCCTCTTCGTCGAGGTGTACAGGCGTGGGCGCGACGCGAAGGCTTGGCCCGAGTACCTCGAACGCTATCAGATCACTGACGAACGCGCGCCGCGCTTCCGCCCCCCCGGACAGCCCTCCCCCCCGTCGACGACACGAACGCGCGATACTCGCCCACCGTCACCTCGTAACGGCCCATCGCCAGATCGCCGCCCGGCAGCACCACCATCTCGGGGCACTCCGCGCAGTCACGGAACACATCACCGGGCCGACGACGGCCCGGCGGGTCCGCCGACGGCCGCGACACATTGCCCGGCCCCCGCAGCGCCGCCAAGCGGTTCCGAGCCAGCCGAGAGAACGTCTCGTTCGCGAACACCTGCACGCCGTGACCCGCAAAGTAGAACAGCGCCACGTCGTCGTCCCGCAGAGACCCCGCGAAGTCGGACAGCGCCGACGTCAGCCGCGCGCGGTCCGCGTTCTCCACCCGCGTCACCGCGAAGCCCACCTCGCCGTTACGGCGTACGCGGCGGCCAGCGCCGTCCGCAGCTCGAGCAGATGCGCGAGCCGAACCCGAGTCACCCCCGCGGTCAGGACCCGGTCCGTCCAGGGGAACGCCTGCAGCCCTCTCGTCCTTCGAAGAGCGTCTATCCGCGTCCGCAGCTCCCTGAAGTGGACGGCCTTGACCGGCGTCACCCCGGGCCGGAGCGGATCGTCGGTGAAGGATCCTCTGTTGGCGAGCGCCTCCAGCGTCGCACGGTCCGCGGCGGCGTCCTCCCGGACCCTTCCGCAACTCCAGCAGATGCACGAGCCCCATCCCGTTGCCGCAACCCCGGCTCTGTGTACGTCTCGGGAGTGATTCGCGACTACGACATCGGTTGATCTCCGCCGGAGCAGGTCTCTGCCTGGCGCCGGACGCTGTAGCGTGTCCGGCAGGGGGGACGACCTGCACGAGTGCCGCCGAGGCCCCGGCGGCTGCTCTCCATCCGACGACGCAAGCTCAATCGCCCCAGCCGTATCCGAGGCGCGCGTAGTGGTAGGCGCCGCTGTAGCCCCACGGCATGTACTCGCTGTACCACTCGCCGACGGCGTTCGCGATGACCGACTCCTGCGAATACGTGTCGAGGACGTTTTTTTAACGGAATTATAGCAAGGGCAAGAAGGACCTGGCATTCTCAAGCTGCCCAATCAATCCGATTCAGTCGTACTCACGAAATTATCAAAACGGCGGCCGTGCGATGCTTCGACTCACACTTTGACGCATGGACACGGACGATTTTCGTGTTTTACATTCGCGGCGATGAAACGTCTACGGTTCTGCCGAGTAGAGCGCCGCCAGCCCGTCGATGTCTCCCCGCGAGAACCAGGAATGCGACATGAGAGGTTGCTCGTCGTGTTGCTGGCGCTCGTTCCCTCCGTGCATGCGGCCACGAGTCTTGCCCCGCGAGCGGCGGCAGCCGCGCAGAATCCGGCGGTCGTCGAGGCGTCGCTGAACGTCGACCAAGCCACCCGGCGCCTGATTCAGCAGGAGCTCCGGAACGAGGGCTTCGCCCGGGGACGCCGGACGGCCTGGCCCGAGGACCCGCGGCGCGATTCGCGATGGGCAGCGGGCACCGGGGGGCCATTGACGCAGCCGAGCCCAGACAACGGCATGAGGGTGCCCTGCCCATAGATCCTTGGAAGACGCCCCGCGCAGCCCTCTGAGCGCGAGACAATGGCGCATGATCACCAGGAGGAATCTACATGTCGCAATTCTGTCACATTGTCGGCCTCATATTCACACACATGCCACCGGCCATCGTGAAAGGCTGCCTGGCACGTCATCCCCCGGGGCGGGAACTCGTTTGCGTCGCCACTCCTGCGCGTTCGTCGTGCTATTCCCGGGAGTCGGAGAGGAGCGGCTCGACTGCCACCCGACATCTACCTCCTCCGCGCCGGGCCGGCCACTTGTGCGACAATGACCCCGCATCGCCGAAGGGTGTGGTCGACGAGGTTGGCGTCGAAGGGTCCTTTCTGGCCCGCCACGCCGGGCTGGTTGGCCGCGCCGAGCAAGGCGCGCTTCCCCGTATCGCCAAGCGCTGACAATCTGAACAATGACATCGAGAACCGTCGACGTGAGCCGGGATGTCCGCTACGAGCCGGACGAGCGTCCCCCGAACCTCCTTTCGCTCGGGCTGGGTCTCCAGTACGCCATGCTTGCCGCCCCGGGCATCGTGCTGACCCCGACCTTGTTGATTCGGGCCGCGGGCGGCAGCGACGCCTATCTGTCCTGGGCCGTCTGGGCGGCGTTGGTGATCTCCGGCGTCACCACCGCCGTTCAGGCCGCGCGGATCGGACGCGTCGGCGCCGGTTACGTGCTGCTGATGGGCAGCAGCAGCGCCTTTCTCGCGATCTCCGTGACGGCGCTGCAACAGGGAGGCCCGGGGCTGCTCGCGACCCTGATCATCATCTCGTCCCTGTTCCAGTTCGCCCTCGCCGCGAGACTGTCGGTGCTGCGGCGCGTCTTCACCCCGATGGTGGCCGGGACCGTGCTGATGCTGATTCCGGTGTCCTTGTCCTCTCTCGTCCTCGACAACCTCTCGGCCGTGCCGGCCGGGGCGCCGGCGGCGGCGGCGCCGGTCACCGCGGGCGTGACACTGCTGGTAATCGTCGTGATCGCGCTTTGCGGCGCCGGGCTGTGGCGGCTCTGGGGACCGGTCGCAGGGATGGTCGCGGGCAGCGTGACCAGCGGGCTGTTCGGGATCTACGACACCGCGGGCATTCTCGATGCGGACTGGATCGGCTTGCCGCCGCTTGCCTATCCCGGGCTCGATCTCGGTTTCGGGCCGGAGTTCTGGGCCCTCCTGCCCGCGTTCGTGCTGGTGACGCTGGTCGGCGCGATGGACACGCTCGGCGACGGCATCGCCGTCCAGCGGGTGTCTTGGCGCAGGCCGCGGGCCATCGACTTCCGGTCCATACAGGGTGCGATGTTCGCCGACGGCGTGGGCAACCTGCTGTCCGGCCTCGCGGGCACGGTTCCCAACACGACGTACGCCTCGAGCATCTCTATCGTCGAGCTCACCGGGGTGGCCGCTCGCGCCGTGGGCGTCTGCGTCGGGCTGCTCTTCGCGGCGATGGCCTTCGTCCCGAAGCTCGCGGCCGTGTTCGTCGCCATACCCGGCCCGGTGGTCGCCGCCTACTTCATCGTCATTCTGGCCCTGCTCTTCATGTTCGGCCTGAAGATCCTCCAGAACGAGACTCTGGACTACCGCAACAGCCTCGTGGTGGGTCTCGCGTTCTGGATCGGCATCGCGTTCGAGCTCGACTGGATCTTCCCGGAGTACTTCCAGGGGGCCCTGAGCGAGCTCATCGGAAACGGCATGACCGTCGGCGGCCTGACCGTCATTGCGCTGACGCTGTTCCGGGAGCTGACGGGACCGCGGCGACAGCGCCTGCGGGTCGCATTGACCGTCGACGCCTATCCGAAGATCGACGCGTACCTCGCCGGGCTGGGCGCCCGCAAGCGGTGGAACGACGAGCTCGTCGAGCGGATTCGCGCCGTCGGCGAAGAAGCGCTGTTGCTGCTGATCGAGAAGGGCGGCGACCGGGCGGACGGCGCCGAGCGACGACTGCTGCTGATCGCCCGCGCCGAGGGGGATGCCGCGGTGCTGGAGTTCATCGCCGCCACCGGCGCGGTCAATCTCGAGGACCAGATGGCGGTGCTGGGCCAGCCGGTGACGGGCGGGCTGATGGAGCAGGAGGTGTCACTTCGGCTGCTGCAGCACTACGCGTCGTCGGTGCGCCACTACCAGTACCACGACACGGACGTCGTCGTGGTGCGCGTGGAGTCCGCTCAGGCCTGAGCCGGCGGTAAAGTGGAGGCTTCCCGCCCGTCGGCGCGGCGGGTCATGGGCAGCCCGAGTCGCAGAGGACGAGGCTGCACGAGCCCGTCCCGCTGGCGGCGGCAGGCTCAATCGCCCCAGCCGTAGCCGAGGCGCGCGTAGTGGTAGGCGCCGCTGTAGCCCCACGGCATGTACTCGCTGTAGCGTTCGCCGACGAGGTCCGCGATGACCGACTCCTGCGAGTAGGTGTCGAAGACGTTCTGCCCGCCGATGGACAGCGTCGTTCCCCGCCCGAGATCCACGCTCAGCTCCAGGTCGACGATCGGCCGGCCGTCGAAGAAGCCCTGGGCGAGGCCGCCGGCGGGATCGAAGGTCTGCCCGTGCCCGCTGTCGTAGTCGTACCAGCCGCTGTAGTAGCTGAGCCGGCCGAGGAGGCTCGCCCGCCCGAGGCGCTGCGTCACGCCGACGTTCCAGCGGGTGCGCGGCAGGGCGTAGGCGTACTCGGCGAGCCGCCTGCCGTCGAGCAGGCCGAGCGCGTTGTCCGTCACCTCGGTGTCGGTGTGGTTGAAGACGGCGCTGATGACCGTGTTTCCGCGCAGCGCGAGCGGCGTCCAGGTAGAGACGACGTCGATGCCCTGCGACGTCGTGCCGAAGGCGTTGGTGAAGAACCGGTAGTTCGTCACGGTCTCCGCCGCCTCGAATCCCCCCGCAACCATCTCGGCGATCTCCGCCGGCGTCAGGACGAAGTTGCTCGTGATGCCGATGCGGTCCGACAGGTCGATGCGGAAGTAGTCGACGGTGAGCGTGAAGGGGCCGCCCCCGAACGCCACGCCGACGGTGTAGTTGATCGACCGTTCCGGCCCGAGCGGCCGCCCGCCGCGCAGCCGCGCCACCGGCGAGATCGACGGAATGACCGCGTTGTGGACCATGTCGCCCACCGTCGGGTCGAACCAGCTCTGGATGTGAAGGCCGTGCTGCTGGCCGGGGGTCGGCGCCCGGAACCCGGTGCTCACGCTGCCCCGCACGAAGCCGACACGGCCCGACACCTTCCCGTTGGTCGTCGTCCCGAAGCCCTCGAAGTCCTCGATACGGGTCGCCGCGCCCAGCGTCCACCGGTCGTCCGGGTCGTCCACCTGGAGGTCGCCGTAGGCCGCCACGTTGCGGCGGCCCCAGGCGCCTGCCTGCACCGGGCCGTAGGCGGGGCTGCCGTTCGAGCCCGGCGTGAAACCCTGCCGTGCGTACGGACCGATCGCCCATCCCGCGCGGTCGCCCTCCCGGGTGCTGAAATGCTCGTCGCGCCACTCCGCGCCGGCGGCGATGTTGACCCTTGGAGTAACGGGATGGGACACGTCGAAGCTCACGTTGACGTCCCTTTGCCGGTTCGCGCCGATATCGAATCCGACGGGCGAAGCGAGACCGAGCGATGCGTTGACCGTGTTGTGGGTGAAGCGATCGGTCTCGTGCATGCCGATCGAGCCGCTCAGGTCCCAGTCGAGGCCGGCGGCGGTCGAGCCGCGCAAGCCGCCGGCGAGCGAGGCGTCGAGCGCGTTGCTCTCCACCCTCGGCGTGAAGCCCCCGGGGAACAGCTCCTGGAACGTGAAGCAGTTCGGGTCGACCTGGCGAAGCGCGATGGCGGGGATGGCGGCTATGTCCGGGCCCTGCGACCCGAACGCCACGCCGTTCCCGCCATGCCAGTCGACGACCGAGGAGCGGTGACGGCGCTTGCCGTTGACGAGGACCAGCGTGTGGTCCGGGGCGAGGTTGCGCAGCATGGCGGGGCGGACCACGGTCGCCCCGCCGCTGATCGGTTGGCTGTTGACGCTGAACGACGGGATGATGGTGCGAAGCTGGTCCTTCAGGTCGCCCGCGCCCCGGCTCGCGAGGTCCTCGGCCGACAGCACCTCCACCGGGACCGCCGACTCCGTGGCGCTCCGGGGCTGCGCGCGGGAGCCGACGACCACCGTCTCCTCGGCGAACCCCGCGAGCAGGTTTCGCATCTCCGCGGGCGACAACCCCAGCGCCTCGACCTCGGGGGGCGTCATCCCGAGCGCGCGGCCCAGCTCTTCGACGAGCGCTTCCGTCTCGCCCCCCGACTGCTTCGGCGGGTCATCGTTTGCAAGCTCCGCGCCGTCGGCGATCGGGACCGCGTTCCATGCCGGTACCAGCACAACCAGCATCACCGTGACGAGCCACGGCGCGCCCCTCGTCTCCGGTCCCGGCCCCGCGTGCCCGACGAACTCTTGATCATCCGTATGTGCCTTCACCTCGAACATGTCGCGTCCCCTCTACCGCACGCCGCCGCCGAGGGTGAAGCCGGCATAGATCTCCCGGCCGGGCGAAGGCCGGTAGTGCCGGCCGCGGAACGCGTCGGTGAGGACCGATGAGTTGTAGCGCTCGTCGAGGAGGTTGTCGATGCCCACGAAGGGCTGCACGTCGACGTCGCCCATCCGACCGACCCATCCGAGTCGCAGGTCGACCACCGTGTAGGCCCAGTTCGTCACTCCCGCCTCGTTGGCGGTGGTGAGGAGGTACTCGTCGACCCGGCGCACCGAGGCGCTCGCCTGCAGGCGGAACGGCGCCGCGTAGTCGACCCCCGCGAACAGGCGGCGGGGCGGCGCGCCGGGCTCGCGGTTCCCCGTGTAGTCGACCCCTTCGAGCACGAACCGGTGGAAGATGAAGTCCTGGAGGGTGTAGGCGAGCCGGGCATCCAGGCTGGCCGTCGGCCGCCAGCTCAGCGACAGCTCGACGCCGTTGCGCGCCGTCTCGCCGACGTTGCCGTAATACAGCCCGAACTCGCCGGAACGCACCGGCACTATCCGGTCCAGCAGACGCGAACGGTAGGCGGCGACCTCGTAGCGCAGCCGCGCCGGCTCGACCAGCCCGCGCACGCCGAGCTCGAAGCTGCGCAGCCGCGACGGGTCCAGCTCGAGGTTGAACCCGCCCCGCTTGCCCGGCGACCGCGCGAGCTCGGCGGTGATGGGCGTCTCGTAGGCGGTCGCGAAGTTGCCGTAGACGTTGAGGCCCGGCGCCACCGCCACCGTCATGCCGGCGGTCGGACTGTGGGCGCTCATGGTGCGCCGCCCCGACTGGTCGCCGTCGTCGAGCTTCCGGTCCACCGCCCGGAAGCGGAAGTGGTCGTAGCGGGCCCCGGCCGTCAGCGTGACCCGCGGGTGGGGCGAGACGCTCAACTGGCCGAACGGCGCCGACGACGAAACCAGCTCCCGCTGATCGAAGTTGAGGGAGCCGCGGTGGGCGGTGGCGCCGACGACGAACGGCGGCAGGAAGCGGTAGTCCAGCCGGTCCTCGTCCTTCGACGACACGTCCACCCCCGCCGTCCACTCGATCGCCGTGGACCCGACCTCGGCCGCGCCCTGGACCTCCGACCGCAGGCCGGCGCCGCGCCGCCTCAGGTCGAGGGCGCGGATGCCAAGGCCGGTGTCGACGCGCCGGCGGGAGGCCCAGACGGTGGCGCGCAGCACCTGCGCGCCCCCGAAGCGGTGCTCGAGGGTCGCCCCGCCCTGCCTCTGGACCGCCGATTCGCCCCAGTTCTGCTCGGCGACGGTCGCGCCCCGGAAGGGGCGGGCCTGCCGCGGGTCCGGGACCCGGCCGCCCCGCTCGGCCGCCGTCAGCCGCGGGTCGCCCGCCTCGACCCCCGTCAGCGAGGCCGGGTTCGCGGCGAACGGCAGGTGGTAGTGGTTGAAGACGAGGGACAGCTCGGTCCTCGTCGAGAGCGTCTGCCGCACGACCACGTTGGCCTGGCGCACCTCCGCCTGGCTGTGGTTCCGCCAGCCGTCGGCACGGAAGCGGCTGACGCTGCCCATGAACCGCGTGCCGCGGCCGTTGCGGCCGTCGGCCCGGAGCTGCTGCCGCCGGTAGCCGTAGCTGCCCCACTGCAGGTCCGGCCGTATCGTCAGCCGCCGTGTCGGATCGATCTCGGTGACCAGACTGATCACCCCGCCGGCGGCGTTGCCGTAGAGGACGGAGCTCGGGCCGCGGATGACCTCGATGCGCCGCACCGCCCCGAGGTCGACGTTGCCGGGCTCGGTGGTCCCGTCGGTGGTGGTCAGCGGTATCCCGTCCTGGATGACGGCGAGCCCGCGGATGCCGAGGTTCGGCTCGGACGGCGGGGCGCGGACGCTCAGGGCGATGCCGCCGGTCAACCCGTAGTCGCGCCGGTTCTGGACGGTCAGGCCCGGAATGCCGCGCAGCGCCTCGTCGAGCGACGCCTTCCGCTCGGCAAAGCCGAGCGCCTCGGGCCCCAGCACCGCGACCGCGTGGGCCACGTCGTCGAGGTCCTGCTCGGACCGCGTCACCGTGACGGTCTCGGCCAGCGGCGCGAGGGACAGGGTGAAGTCGACGATCACCTCCGCCCCCGCGACCGTCGCCCGGACGGGGTCGCCGCGGAACCCGGGCAGGAGGGCGGTCACCTCGTAATCTCCCGCGGGCAGCCGCGCGATCTCGTAGTCGCCGACGTTGCCGGTCAAGGCCCTGCGCCTGAGGCCGGTGTCGGCCTGCCGCGCGGTGACCGTCACCGCCGGCAGCAGGCCGCCGAGCTCGTCGGTCACGACACCCCGGATCGACCCGGCGTCGTCCTGCGCCGCCGCGACCGCGGCGGCGAACGGAACGAGGCAGCAGGCCGCGACGAAAGCCGTCAGGCCGCCCCCGCCGACGAGACGGGCCGTCGACAGCTCGTCGATCCGCGCGCCCAGTGCGTCTGGCCACAGAACCGACCCGCCCCGGCGAGTCGCACTCACTCGAGCGCCACCACCGCCGCGCGCAACTCCATCAGGTGCACAGCCCTGATCGGAGCGGACCCCACCGCCGGCGCGGCATCGGTCCAACCCGGCGCCGCCCGACCCGTCGCCCCATAGGCTGCGGCCAGGCCCTCCCGCAGCTCGAGCAGATGCACGAGCCTGACCGGCGTCACCCCTGCCCTCAGGACCCGGTCCGTCCAGGAGAACGCCGGCAGCCCGCCCGCTCTGCGCAGGGCATCTATGCGCGTCCGCAGCTCCGTGAAGTGAACCGCCTTGACCGGCGTCACCCCGGGCTGGATCGGGTCGTCGGTGAAGGATCCCGACACCGTCGTCGACACCGTCACCGTGAACGACCGGGCGGCGCTCAGGCCACCGGGATCGGTCGCCGTCACCTGGATCGTCGCCGTGCCCTCGCCCACTGCCGCCAGCGTCACCAGAGCGCCGGCGGCGCGGGCCGTCACCACTTGCGGGGCCGACGACGACACCGTGTAGGTCAACGCGTCGCCGTCAGGGTCGGCGAACGCCCGCGAGACGTCCACGTTCAGCGTGGCGTTCGGGGCCAGAGTCCGGTCCGGCAGCGCTCCCGCCGGCGCCGGCGCACGGTTCGACGGGTCGCCGCAACGGACGGGGCCGGGGGGCGTGGTGTTCAACAGCGTCACGAGCATCGCGAAGTCGTCGGCCGTGCCGTATTCCTGGTCAGGGCCGCTGTTGTCATGCGGGACCACGAAGTCGACCGCGCCGTCGCCGTTCACGTCGGCAGACACGGCGCCAACCCCGAAATAGCGGGACGATCCGACGAACGGCACGGGAGACATCGCCCGAAACCGGCCGCTTCCGTCGTTGCGGTACACAAGCGGCGATTCGATGCGAACCGCCGCATTGGATTGCGACATGACCAGATCAGCGCATCCGTCTCGGTCGATGTCCTGCATCACCGGAGCCCGCGCCACGTTGTTCAGGCGGCCGCCGTCCTGATTGCGCTCCGGCGTCGTGGCGCTCTGGTCGCCCATCCGGGTGGAAGTCTCGTCAGCGAACGACATCCCGCCGCGGTTGACGAGCACCTGGACGTAGCGACCCGAGAACCAGATCACGTTCGGCAGAGTGTCATCGTTCCGCTGGTGCACGAGCAGCAGATCCTGGAACCCGTCGTCGTTGACGTCGAAATGCGCCAGTGCGGGGACTGACGTATAGCCATCGTAGAACGCGGGGTGCGGCAACTCGATGCGTGCCGGGTAGTGTCCGGTGTCGTCGTTCACCAGGACGATGCTGAACTGGTTGATGTGAGTCGGGTGGACGTCGCGGAGCTGTCCAAGCGCGAGGTCGAGGTCGGTGTCGTTGTCCAGGTCCACGAGGGCGTTTCCGCGGTGTCGCCAGTATTCCGGGTGCGGGTTGTGGAGCAGCTCGTGCGGAGCGCGAACGGTGTCGACTGTGAACGTCCCGTCTCCGTTGTTCACCATGAAGTGGCTGCCGACGTTGAGGCCGCCGCTGCTTTCGACCCACAGATCGGTGTCGCCGTCGGCGTCGATATCACCCGATGTCGCCGTCTTGACGTGAAGATCGGCCGGACCCGAGGGGGAGACTGGCGAGGCGATCGCCGCCACCCACGCCCGCATGACGGGAGAGTCCGGTACGCACAGGCCGCTCTCGTCGAGACTCAGCCACTCGAGAGCCGATAGATCACTCATCTCCACGGGAAGCGAACCGCTCAGCATGGTGCCGCCGAGATACAAATCTTCGAGGCTGGAGAGGTTCCCCAGTTCGGGTGGAACCGGTCCGCTCAACATGTTCTGTCCCGCCACCAGGATACGAAGAGCTCTCAAGTTGCCCAACTCTGGCGGCACAGAGCCCGTCAGTGCATTGCGGTGGAGCCAGAACATCTCGAGGTTCGCGAGACGTCCCAGCGCCGCCGGGATCGAACCCGTCAACCAGTTGTCCTGAAGACCCAGGATTTCGAGGTTCGCGAGATTGCCCAACTCCGCGGGAATGGGGCCGGTCAACCCGCGGTTCCCCGCAGCCTCCAGCCACCGCAACGCCGACAGCGTTCCGAGTTCCGGGGGAAGCGACCCGGTCAACCCGTTGCCGACGATCTTCCTGACGGACTCGTCCCAGCCGCCGAGCCGAAGTCCGGTGACCCGGCCGTCGGTCACCTCGACCCCGTACCAGTCATCGAGCGGCTCGTCGCTCAGCCAGTTGGTGTTGTCCATCCAGTCGTCGCCGCCCGTCGCACGATAAACGGCCTCGAGGGCCGCCCGATCCGACGCGGCGCTCCCCTGCGCAACCACATCGGCGGCAAGACCCGCCCAGACGGCGACGACCACCAACGGTGACGTCCATCGACAGGCGTGACGTCCAGTCATGCAAACCTCCCGGCCGCCGAGCTTCACGGTGGTGTCCGCCATCCTCGCCGAACGCCAGCCGCGGGGGAGCGCAGGCACCACGTCCTGGGGCGAATCGACGGGAGGTTTGCGGCCATTCGGACGAAACGGCGACAGACCAATATTGAGTCTGCGTTTCAATATCGGCACAGTAGAGTAATCACCGCGGAGCCGTGGTTGTCAAGGGGCTCGTGTGTGGTCCAGACCCCGGAATTCAGGGTGTCTCACCCGAGTTTCCAAGGGATTCATTGGAATGGCGTTCGTATGGCGTTGACGTGTCCTGGCGATGACGATAATTTCATTGGGTGAAGCGAGGTGTGTATTTCGGCCCAAATGGATCGCCATCATTCGGGGCGGCAGCGGCGCCGACCGCCCGGTCGATCTGTTTCGGCTCCGCCGGCTGGAGGGTGATACTGGGGAGAGAGCGTTGCGGGCCGTTGTCGATCTGGTGATCGCCGAGACTCGCGAGGGAGTCGGCACCGATGTCTGACGGCCAGGAGTCCCGGGCCCCGGCACGTTCCGAGAGGACTGCCGATGGGGAGTCCTTTTCAGTGTTGCCGCTGCCACTCAGGCAGGAGCGCTCAGAGCGCTTCACGGCCGAAACGCTCGATGGTCTCCAGCGTCTCGCGCACGTCGGCCCAGGTCGTCGAGTGGTTGATGACGCACATCCGCAGCGCGAACTTCCGGCGCAGCAGCGTCGAAGACATGAACGCGCGCTCTTCCCAGAACACGCGGGCGAGGACCTTCCGGTTGAGCTGGTGCAGCGCCTTTTCCGGCTCTCCTCAAACAGGTGTGGGTAGGTTGAACCGGATCGATGGAGTCATCGAGCCGCGCCGGGTGGGTAGCTGCGGGGCAGCCGGCGTGTCAACGCGCTGGCCGCCGCCTTGCGGCTCGGCCTGGAGAGGCGTGGCGGCGGCCGTTCACACGGTCGCGCCGGGCGCCGGGGCGAGCTCCGTTGGGGGTGCGGGCGTGGTCTCTGGCCGCAGGGGTTGCAAACGCAGGGGGCTTCCAGGTCTCATTGGGGTGTTCCACCACGACCAACGAGGAGGAGAGCCCCTTGCGTCCGACCACGATACTACGACGGCTGTTGGGTGTCACGCAGTTGCACGTCCAGGATGCGCACATCGCGGCCGACGGCCCGTTGGCGCTTCGTGTACGGCCGTCGTGGCGGCGGTCACGCTGTGGGGCGTGCGGCCGACGGGCACCGCGGTACGACCGGCGGCCGCTGCGAGGGTGGCTCCACGCTCCGTGGGGCCGCACCGCGGTCTGGTTGCAGTATGCGCCCTGGCGGGTTTCCTGCCGTCAGTGCGGGGTGCGGGTGGAGCGGGTGCCTTGGGCGGTGGGGAACAGCGCGTTCACGGCGCCGCTGGAAGAGCTGACGGCGTATCTGGCGCGGGTGACGGACCGGACGACGGTCAGCAGGCTATTGGGGATCTCCTGGCCGGCGGTCGGTGGCGTTGTCGAGCGGGTGGTGGCGCGGCGGCTGAACCCGGGGCGGCTCTCGGGGCTGCGGCGCATCGGCATCGATGAGTTCGCCTACCGCAAGCGGCATCACTACCTGACGGTCGTCGTGGACCATGACACCCGGCGGGTGGTGTGGGCCGGCCAGGGGCGCAGTGCCCAGACGCTGGACGCCTTCTTCGAGCTGCTGGGGCCGTCCGGCTGCGAACGGATCGTCCTGGTGACGACGGACCTGGCCGCAAGCTGGCAGAAGGCGTTGCGCGCATGGGTGCCTCACGCGCGGGTGGTCTTCGACCGGTTTCACGTTGAACGCCTCGCCTCGGACGCGGTGGACGAGGTTCGGCGGGCAGAGCAACGGCGGGTGGGTGCGACAGCGGCCAAGCCGCTCAAGGGCACACGCTTCTGCCTGCTGAAACACCCTGCGCGGCTGAAGCCCGGGGAAAAGCGACGCCTGGAGACGCTGCGCCGGGAGAATCGTGCTCTCGACCGGGCGTATCAGTTGAAGGAGTATTTGGCGACCATCCTGGAGCGGGCCCGGCCAGACGAGGCATCCGACCTGCTCAACGCGTGGCTGGCGTGGGCGGCGCGGTCCCGCCTGGGGCCGTTCGTCAAGCTGGGGCGGACGGTCCGCAAGCACGCCACAGGCATCTTGGCCTACCTCGACACCCGGATGACGAACGGGCCGGTGGAGGGCATCAACAACAAGCTGCGGGTCATTGCACGGCGAGCGTACGGCTTTCACACACACGGGGCGCTCATCTCGATGCTCTTCCTCTGCTGCGGAGGTGTCGAACTAGCGCCGCACCTACCCACACCTGTTTGAGGAGATTCCCTTTTTTCCTCGAGCGCCCCGCCGTCGGGGTTGACGCGGAAGCAGACGATGCCCAGCGAGGCGGGAGTCATGAGCTCCAGGACGGGGCTCTGGGACACGTGCAGTCCCGGAGCTGTGACCGTGAGGCCGGCAGCTCGGGTCGATGACGTCGGACCATCATTCAGTCCTGCCTGGGGCCACGGGCGGTCCGGACAGAACACCCATGGACTCGACATGGCGCACCAGGTCACGTCTCTTGCCGACCCCCGTCTTGCGGTAGATGTTCTTCAGGTGGTACCGGACGCCCTCGTCGGTTATGCCGAGTTGGGGTGCCGATCTCCTGGTTCCGGAGACCGTGGCGGAGGCCGGACAACACCTCCAGCTCCCGCGGCGAAAAGACCGAAGCGGTCACGGAAGACGGGTCCCTCAACCGGACCAGCATCGACTCGGCGGCACGGCGTTCGCCGTCGTCGATGTCCGCGCGGAGTAGTTGTTGCAGAACGGTTCGGCTGACCTCGCGATGCCGTACGAGCGGCCGGACGTAGTCCACCTTGCGCGTCAGGCGAAGGAACTCGCCCAGCCGCGCCACCGCCTGATCCGGCTCTCCGGCCTGGTGCGCGACGACCATGGACAGGACCAGAGATCGAAGCAGGGTGCGCATCAGACCGCGCTTCGACGCCACCCGGTACAGCCCGACCGCCAGCTCTTCGGCGCCGGTGCATTCACCCCGCGCCGCCAGCAGCCGCACGCGGGCGCACGAGAGGGTCTCCATCGTGCGCCAGGACTGTCCATCGAGATCGAGCAGCTCCTCGGCGTCGCACGGAAGATTGCCGTCTGTCCACACACTTTCACCGTCGTCGGCGCGTTCGGTTTCCGCGAGGTAGTACGCCAGCAGCGCGGTCACGTGGCGCAACAGACTCTCGATGCCCACGGCGCGGACGTCGTCAGCGGCTCTCGTGAGGAGAGGGATGACCGCGTCGCGCCGATGCTGCGTGAACGTCAACTCGGCGCTCACGGCAATCGCCGTCGCGTAGACCGCGGCCCAGACCCCACGCACCTCCGTCATGCACCGCAGCGTTCGCTGCTGAATCGGCCTCTCGCGGTTTCGCTCCAGATCCAGCTCGATCGCCAGGATGTCGGTCCCCACCGTGAGGCAGGGATCGGAGGAGAAGGACTTCCGGGCCCGCTGCCGCGCTCGCCTGTACCGATCGGTGGCCTCCTGCACCTGCCCTCAGGCCATGGCCGACATCCCAAGGCAGAGGTTCACGAAGATCTGACCGAACTGCGCGTCGTCGCCGAATTGCGCCAGCGCCCGCGGGCCGTGCCGGCGGCTCTCCTCGAAGCGCGCGCGCTCGAGGCAGACGAAGCAAGCCATCGTATGCCGCGCACGAGCGACGGTTCTCGTCCGTTCATCGTCGCCCGCAGGCCCCCGGGCGGCAGACTGCCGCGAGTCGAGCTCGTCCGGCGGCAGCCGGTCTGCGCCGCCGCCCAACACCCCCTCCGTGAACATCCGGTCCACGGCCAGCCCATCCACATCCCCGCCGGGCCGGTCCCGCGTGAAGTCGTCCGTCTTCTGCGCAACCGCGTCGAACAGCGCGCTCGCCTCATCGAACCGCGATGACAGCCGCAGAACGACGCAGCGCAGCAGATCCAGCCGCGGAAAGGACGCACGGATCTCCGGCGTCAGAAACCCGCCGGCCGAGACCACTCGCGTGACCCCCTCCCGAAGCCACAGCTCGAACACCCCGAAGCGCTCGATCAACTCGCCGAGCAACTGGCTGTCCCCGGCGTCGGCGGCATGACGCCATGCCGGCGTCAGGTGGCCGCGTTTCGCCAGGGCGAGCGCGATCCGCCTGTGCAGAGAACGCTTCCGGTCGGGGTCTTCGGCCGAGAGCAGAGCAACGCAGTAGTCTCTCACCAATGGATGCAGGCGCCGCGTGGCGCCGCCCCTGCCGACGGGCAGCAACAGGCCCTCCAGCGCCGACAACGCCGTCACGCGATCCACCGCGCCCGTGCCACCGTGCACCTCCCTGACGAGGTCGGCATCGATCCAGTCGAAGACCGCCACATCGAGCAGGCAGGCGCGCTCCTCCGCCGACAGGTCGCGCAGCACGCACACGCCGACGTAGTCGTCGGTGAGCTTCCCAGCGTTCGCGGCCAGCCCGGTGGGCCAGCTCGCCCGCAGGTCGCCGTACATCGTCACCGCGACGGGCCACCCGGCCGTACGCCGCTCGACCGCCGCCAGCTCCCGGCGCGACAGCCCGTCCTGGAAGAACCGAGCGATGTCGGCCTTGGAGAACCTGAGGTCCTCCGGGCCCAGGATCACCGCCTTGCCGGCGAGCACCTGCGGGGCCAATTCCAGCCCGGGATCGGACCGCAACGCAATCGCGACGCAAAGGTTGCTCGGAGCGCGCTTCACGAGCAGGTCGACCAGTCGCACCGTGCGCTGGGGCAACCGGTCGACCTCGTCGAGCACCAGCAGGCACGGCGCCGCGTGCAACTCGATCGCGCGGGCGACCATCCCGATCTGCTGCACCGCGGGTGAAGAGGACCACCCGTCGTGCGCGTCGAGAAGCGTCCGATCGAGGCCGGCGTGCTCGAACGCGGCGGCGAGGTAGCCGCCGAACAGGTCTGGCGTGTCGTCGCCGTCGAGCGAGATCCAGCCGACGACCAGTCCCTGCTCTCGAGTACGCGAGGCGAGATCGGCCAGCACGGTCGTCTTGCCGAATCCCGCCGGCGCGCGCAGCACCGTGAGCTTCCGCTCCAGCAACCCCTCGAGGCACCGCTGCGCCGACTCCCGGCGCACGTAGCCGGCCGGCGGCTCGGGAGCGAACACCTTGGCCCTGAGCAGCCAGGACGGAGCGTCACTCGTCGTCGACGAGACCTCGGGACCGGCGCAACCGCCGGCTCCGGACGCCGTCCAGCACGGTTGGAACCGCCTCTGCATCGATGCCTGTCCCCTTCGCGGCAGATCGATCCGCGCCTGGATGGCCTGGTTCCTGGACCCCTACGTGCCCGCCGGATACCTGAGACGCAGCGAGCGGCCGGAGTACGCCGACACGCCGTCGACTATTTCAGCTCGACCGGTACCCAGGCCGCTGACCCACTCGGCGTCGGGCCAGTCCGAGTGGAACGCGGCCGGCGTGCAGTCGCCGAGCGGCGACCCGTCGAAGTCGACCCTCAGGACGACGAGCCCGTCGTCAGCCGGCTGCGCGACAACATTGACCTGCACGAGAATCGATGCCGGCATGCCGACGATGAACAGGGCCAATAGCCAGACCGAGGTGCTCAGCCCTTGCAGCATTTCGGCTCCGCTGACGCCGCCAGCGCCCTGGAACCGTCGTGTCCATGGAAATCTGCACGGGTGCCGCCGAAGCCCCGGCGGCTGCTCTCCATCCGGCGACGGCAGGCTCAATCGCCCCAGCCGTATCCGAGGCGCGCGTAGTAGTAGGCGCCGCTGTAGCCCCACGGCATGTACTCGCTGTAGCGCTCGCCGACGGCATTCGCGATGACCGACTCCTGCGAGTAGATGTCGAAGACGTTCTGCCCGCCGATGGACAGGGTCGCTCCCCGCGCGAGGTCGACGCCGAGCTCCACGTCGACGATCGGCCGGCCGTCGAAGAAGCCCTGGGCGAGGCCGCCCGAGGGATCGAAGACCTCCCCGCGGCCGCTGTCGTAGTCGTACCAGCCGCTGTAGTAGCTGAGCCGTCCCAGGAGGCTCGCCCGCCCCAGGCGCTGCGTGACCCCGACGTTCCAGCGCGTCCGCGGCAGGGCGTAGGCGTACTCGGCGAGCCGCCGGCCGTCGAGCAGGCCGAGCGCGTTGTCAGTCACCTCGGTGTCGGTGTGGTTGAAGACGGCGCTGACGACGGTGTTGCCGCGCAGCGCGAGCGGCGTCCACGTCGAGACGACGTCGATGCCCTGCGACGTGGTGCCGAAGGCGTTGGTGAAGAACCGGTAGTTCCTCACGCTCTCCGCCGCCGCGAACCCGCTGGCCACGACCTCGGCGATCTCGGCCGCGGTCAGGACGAAGTTGCTCGTGATGCCGATGCGGTCGGACACGTCGATGCGGAAGTAGTCGGCGGTGAGCGTGAACGACCCGCGGTCGAACACCACGCCGGCGGTGTAGTTGACCGACTCTTCCGGGCCGAGCGGCCGACCGCCGCGCAGCCGGGCCACCGGCGAGGTCGACGGGATGACCGCGTTGTTGACCAGGTCTCCCACGGTCGGGTCGAACCAGCTCTGGATGTGCAGGCCGTTCTGCTGGCCGGGGGTCGGCGCCCGGAACCCGGTGCTCACGCTGCCCCGCACGAAGCCGACACGGCCCGAGAACTTGCCGTTCGCCGTCGTCCCGAAGTCCTCGAAGTCCTCGAGGCGGGCGGCCGCGCCCAGCGTCCACGCGCCCTCGGCGCCGGCCACCTCGAGGTCGCCGTAGGCCGCGAGGTTGCGGCGGCTCCAGGTGCCCGCCTGCGCCGGGCTGTAGGCGAAGACGCCGTTGGAGCCCGCCATGAAGCGCTGCGCCGCGTACGGGCCGATCTCCCATCCCGCGCGGTCGCCGGCGCGGAGGCCGAACTGCTCGTCGCGCCATTCCGCGCCGGCGGCGACGTTGACCCGGTCGGTGGCCGCGTACGACACGTCGAAGTTGACGCCGGCGTCCCGCTGCCGGTTCGCGCCGACGTCGAACGCGTTGGGCGAGGCCGGGCCGAGCGATGCGTTGATGGTGTCGCGGATGAAGAAGTCGGTCCGGTGCACGCCGAGCGAACCGCTCAGGTCCCAGTCGAAGCCGCCGGCCGTCGAGCCGCGCAGACCGCCGGCCAGCGACGCGTCGGCCGCCGTGCCTCCCGTCTGCGGCGTGAAGCCGCCCGGGAACACCTCCTGGAACGTGAAGCAGTTCGGGTCGTCGAACACCTGTTGCAGGGCGACCGGGTCGGGCACGTTGTCGCTGACCCGGACGGTGGGACAGTCGGCCGAGCCCATGCCGTCGGCCGCGAGCACGTCGCCGACGAGCAGCGTGCGGCCGCGGTCGTTGCTGAACACTCCGAGCCGGGTGTTCGGGTTCCGGTAGAAGATGCCGAAGGTCACCGTCTTGCTGGCGTAGCTCGTGTGGGCGTAGGCCTCCACGCCGGCCGGGAGGGTGTAGCCGAAGTTGCCGAACAGCTTCAGGTCGTCGTCGACCTGCGGGTCTCCCCAGATCTGCGGACTGTCCGACTCGACGTGCGTGTTGCCGGCGGCGATGAGCGCGGTCGCGTCCCGGCGCGGCGCGGCCCGGTCGGTCCGGTTCGCGTTGCCGTACTCCAGGCTGAGGTTGGCGAACCCGGCGGCCCCGAGCGGCAGGCCGACGTTGCCGGCGAACCGGGCCGTCTCGCCGTCGCCGGCCCGGTACGTCCCGGTGTCGAGCTCGACGGACCCGCCGCAGCGGGCGTCCTTGAGCTGGAAGTTCATCACCCCGGCGATCGCGTCCGAGCCGTACTGGGCCGCCGCTCCGTCCCGCAGCACCTCCACCTGTCGGAGCGCGATCGCGGGGATGACGGAGACGTCCGGCCCCTGCGAGCCGAACGCCACGCCGTTGCCGCCCTGCCAGTCGATGATCGACGATCGGTGGCGGCGCTTGCCGTTGACGAGGATCAGCGTGTGGTCCGGGGCCAGGTTGCGGAGCATGGCGGGGCGGACCACCGTCGCTCCCCCGCTGATCGGTTGGCTGTTGACGCTGAACGACGGGACGATGGTGCGAAGCTGGTCCCTCAGGTCGCCGGCCCCCCGCCGGACGAGGTCCGCGGCCGACAACACGTCCACCGGGACCGCCGACTCGGTGGCGCTGCGCGGTTCGGCACGGGAGCCGACGACCACCGTCTCCTCGGCGAACCCCGCGAGCAGGCTCCGCATCTCCGCGGGCGACAACCCGAGGAGCTCCACCTCGGCCGGCGTCATCCCGAGGGCCCGGCCCAGCTCCTCGGCCAGGGCGCCCGTCGGGCGCTCCGCCTGCCCCTGGGGGTCGGCGTCCTGAAGCCCCGCCACCGCGTCCACCGTGAACGGGATCGACGCGGGCAGGAGCACGGCCATCATCAGGGCCGCTCGCCAGCGCGCACTGCCGGTCGCCGGCGCCGGTTCCGCGCGATCGATACGCCGGCGATCTCGTGTCCGTTGCATTGTCACCACCCCATCGCGGCCCGGCCGAGGAACCCCATGTCCGCGCGAGCGAGCATCGGGCTCTCCCGTTGCTGCGCGTCGACGCCTAGGCCTAGGTCGAAGCTCAGGCTCTCGCGGTCTGGCACCCCGAGAAAGCGCCCGGGCACCTTCACTCGAGCTCCACCACCGCGGCGCGGAGTTCCGTCAGGTGTACAGCCCTGATGGGGGTCCCCCCCACGGCCGCCCCGTCGGTCCAGCGGGGCGCCGCCCGGCCCGCCGCCGCATACCTCTCCGCGAGCGCTGTCCGCAGCTCGAGCAGATGCACGAGCCTGACCGGTGTCACCCCGCCGGTCAGGACCGGACCCGTCCACGGAAACCGTCCCAGCCCCGCCTGTCGGCGCAGCGCGTCGATGCGCGTCCGCAACTCCGTGAAGTGGAGGGCCTTGATCGGGGTCACGCCGAGCCGAATCGGGTCGTCCGTGAATGGCGGTGACAGGCTCACCGTCACCGTGAACGGTTGCGTCGCGCCCAGGCCGTCGTAGTCGGTCGCCGTCACCCGAATCTCGGCCGCTCCGGCGCCGACCGCCGTGAGGGTCAAGCGGGCGCCAGCGGCGCCTGCCGTCACCACGTGCGTCGCCGACGACGACACCGCGTAGTCCAGCGCGTCGCCGTCGGGGTCGACGAACGCGCGCGACACGTCCACGGGCAGGATGCCCCGCGGGACCAGCCGCCGGTCCGGCAGGGAGCCCACCGCGACCGGCGGGCGGTTGGCGCGACGGGGCCGGCGGTCCCGCCATGCCGCCACCGCAGGCGCAGTGGTCTCCAGGACAGCCACCGTGTCGGCCGGACCCGCTTCGTCACCGAAGGCCACGCCCAGCGGGTCGTCGGCGTGACGCTGACGCGGATTCGAGAAAAGGAGCGGCTCGTGGCACTCGACGGCGGCGGCGTGGCACTGGCTACGGTAGGCCATTATCGTGATCCAGTCGGCTGGGCTGGCCGACGAGTTGAGCCGAGCCCTCGGGATGGCGCCCGCCGAGCCGAGGTCGAGGCCGAGGCACAGCGCCACCTCCGGCGGCTGTCGGGTGACAGAGTGAACACGGCGATCAATCCACGTCCCGGCGCCTCGAGTCCTGCCGGCCGGTCTCCTGAATCGCGTGCCCCCGGCCGAACTCGGAGCACCTCGGCCCGGCAAGAGGCCTCAGCTTTCCGACGACACGACCCGGACGGGTTTGCGCTGGGTGACATAGGGGAATCCGTCGTTGAACCCCGCGAGTTCCCGGAACAACTCCGGATCGCGGCAGTCGGCGGCGAGGCTCCGATCCAGCGAGTGACGCAGGTCCTCCTGCGGAGTGACCATCACGTGCCGGTAGAGGTTCGCCACGCACAACCTCAGACCCGGAATCGATCTCCGATAAGCGCCGTGCCAAGTGGCGCCGTGGAAGACGATCAAACTTCCGGCCTCAGCCTCGACCGGAATCGCCTCGCCTACCGCCTCGGCACCTGCCGGCTTGCCCTCTCGCCGGTGAGAGCCCGGAACGTAGGCGAGGGCCCCGCCCTCCCGCGTGTAGTCGGTGAGGCACCAGGTCGCATTGGCGACGAACGCCGCTCCCCCCCACGGTCCGGGAACCGCCGTCTGATCCGCATGCAGTCCCAGCGTCGAGCCGTGCCCAGTCTGGTCCCGCCACTTGATGAAGGACTGATGGAACGAGAAGCGCGTTCGCGCCTCACCGATCAGGTGTCGGGCCAGCGCGACCGCGACCGGGTGTACCGCGAGGTCGCGAAAGGCCCGGTGCCAGCTCGCGAGTTGCTGGATAACGACCTGACTCGGCCTGTCCCCCGTGCGCACGACGATATCCACCGCCTCCGCGTCAGGGTGATACTCGAGGGCGGCGTCCGGGCCGCGCTCCACCGTGAAACCGCAGCCGACGAACTCCGTCGCCCGACGCAGCAGCAATTCCGCCAAGCCACGTACCGACGACGCCGAGAGGCCACCAGCTTCCGGTCCCACCACGGTCAGGCCCTTGTCTGCGAGTTCCGCAACGTGGGACTGCAGTCCCAGGTCCTCCAACTCCGGGCTCAACTCACCGTCACGACTCATCGCTCCGCTCCCTCCTGTGTCCACGTCCGAACCGGCTCTGGTATCATCCCCACGTACCGACCAGGTCCTTCGGGTCCGTCGACCATGCAGTTCCCGGTTCGCCCGCTTCCAGGCCCGATGTCCATCTCGCCCCAGCCGTCGCAGCCGAACCGACGGGCGGTCTTCCGCGACGCCCTGACCCGAACAGGAAACCTCATGGCCAGTGCGTTGCCTTCGGCACCCATGGACCGAATGCTGTCAGCCGTCCTCGAGGTGGTGCCCGAGGCGATCCTCTCCGGCGCCGGACAGCGTCGGGCCCTGCGCTGGGCCTCGCGCTTTCCCGCGTTCGCGCTGCAGTCGACTTTCGGTTTCGAAAGCCGACTCGACCAGGATCCCGTCGAATGCGACCTGTTCCTCTCCGTGCAACCCAGGTCCCGATTCTCCCGCCACCTGATTCGCCGCGGCGCCGAAGACCAGGCCACGGTCGAGGCTCGAGGCCTGGGCCGGTTTCTGGCGGAGGTGGCCAAGCCCGAGAGTTTCCTTTCCCAGTGGTTTCGCACGGTCATCCTGGAGTACGACCTGGCCGCATCGCCGCCGCCCCATATCGACCCGCCCGGGGTCTTCCTCGAGCCCCACGACAGTGTTGCCGCCGCCCCCGGGAGCTCGGGGCCTCCCGGAACCGGCCACGGATTGACGTGCAACCACGGCGTCAAGACCTCCGCCATTTGCTGGGCCGTCGGCCGCCTGCCGAACGAAGCCGAGCACCGGGCAATGGAGCGCCTGCACCGCGCTCTACCCCCTGCCGCGACCACGGAACACCTCGGCGCCCTTCCGGCTCGCCAGCCCCGGGCGGTGCGTCTCGTGCTCAGGATTCCCCGGACCCAAGTCGTACCCTTCCTCGAACGCATCGACTGGGCCGGTTCGATGTTCCACCTCCAGCGCGTTCTCCATTGGCTCGACCGCTGGCAGAACGGCACCACCGCGCTCACGCTGGCCTGCGACGTGTCGGCCGAGGGCGTATCGACCCGTCTGGCGTTCGAGCTCTATCTCAAGGACCGGTGGCACCGCGGGCCCGCCAGACTCTGGGCACCCATGATCGGACACTTCGTCGAGAAGGGATGGTGTACCCCGGCCAAGGCGTCCGCGCTGTTGTCCTGGCCCGAGACAGACTACCTCCTGACGGAAGACGGCGTCTACCAGCTCCTGACGGGGATCAATCACCTGAAGCTCCTGATCGAAGGCGACCGCATCGCGAGCAAGGCCTACATGGGCGCCTTCCTGCTGCCCAAATGAGTGCCATGCCGAAGAAGGCCGGAACGATCGCCAGCCGGATTCGTCTCGCCATCGACCGAGGCATCGCCTTCCTCGACACCGCCGTTTCCCCGAAAGGCGCCTGGGAGTGCCACTACTACGCCCTGGCCAACCCCGTGGTGAGGATGCCCGATACCAACCCCTTCGTGGGCGCCCTCGGATCGCTCAAGCTCGCCGGTCTCGTTCACCCTCGCGCGGCGGCGATTCTGTCTCGCACGAGACGTCACATCGCCGAAACGATGGAGTTCCCCGGAGTCTGGAGGTACTGGCCCGACCTCCCACCGGACGTCGACACCACTTCGATCTGCTCGCTGGCCCTCGGATTCCATCCGTGGTTGCTGGCCGGCTGGAACCGGGAGCGCTTGACACGAAACTGCCACAGCAGCGGACGTTTGCACACGTGGCTGTCGGATCGGCCGATTGACCGGCTCGACGCCGACGCAATCGTGAACGCCAACGCCCTGGCCTATCTCGGCCAGACCGACGCCACCCGGCCCATCCGCGACTGGCTCGTCTCCCTCGTCCGGACCGGCAACGAGCGGGAGGCCATCCACTACTACTGGGACACCCTCGATCTCTACACCGCGATGGCGCAGGCGCACGACATCCAGACCCCCCTTTTCAGCGACGTCCTGCCGCTGATCGCGGCCCGCATCCGGGCCCGCCGCGAGAACGACGGATCCTACGGCGACCTTCTGCGCACCGCCGGCGCCTTGCTGTCACTCGACTCCCTCGGTTGTGCGCCCTCCGGAGACGACCTGGCCGCGACCGCCGACCGACTGCTCACCCGGCAGCAAGCCGACGGCGGTTGGCCCGCCTGCCCTCTTTCCTCCGGTCCCCTCTGGCCCCACGAACGGCGGTTCGCGTTCCTCTCGCGGTCCTACGACAGCGCATGCTGCGTCGCCGCCCTCCATCGCGCGAGCGCGATACCGGGCCTGCGATAGCCGGGCGCACCGGCCGCGGCGCCCCTCGACGCGGCCGACCGAGCCGACGCCAATCCCGCCGCTCGTCAGCCTCGCCTCTTCGCCGTGGCGACCGCGATGCCCTCCTTGACGAGCCGTACCGCGAAGTCCTCCGCAAACTCCGACGCGAAGGACGCTCCCGCACTCTCGAGGAAATCCCGGACCACAATCGTCCCCCGGTCCACCAGCAGCTCGATCAGGCACCGGCAACGCGCGTCCAAGTCGAACTCCCGACCGTTGGCGCGAAGCGTGAAAACATCCTCCCCGGGGGGCGCCGTTACACACGCATGCTCCCACCCGCAAATGCTCAGTTGCATCTCCTCCCACGCCTCACTTCGCCACGGCTCGATCTGTTCCAGGAACTGGCCCGGCGCCCGCGCCTGCCATGAACGCCGCAGATCCCGGGCCAGCGCACCCTCGCCGGCCTCGACCAGGGCCGCGTCGACCACCCTGCTGTATTCGCGCAGGAAGTCGCCCAGACTCTCCTCGTTCCCGTAGAGCGGCACGTTTCGCCGCAGTCCCTCGTGGCTGGCGACCTTCGCCTCCAGCCACCCGAGCAGCTCCGGGCCCCTGAGACAGTGCGGGCTCAGGGTCAGATGTATGGTGCCCCGTCCATCGTTCTCCCCGGCGACATGAGCGCTGTGCCACCACCCGCGGGGAATGTAGAGGACGTCTCCTTCGCCCAGAGTACCCGTCCATACCGGTTGAGAGGGCGCAACCTGATTGCGCTCGACGTCCCGCTTCAGCGGCTGCCTTCGCACCTCTCCCCACAGGCGCCACACCTTCTGCCCCCGCACCTGAAGGATATAGACGTCGTGGTCATCCCAGTGCGTGGAGAAGCACGGCGTGGCGCGCCACGTCGCATAGAGGTTCACTCCGGCGTAGGTGGCCATCCGGCTCTCGATCTCGCTGATCAGCCCGCGAGCCGGTTCGTGAATGGTGTGAAGACTGTTGAGGATCACGGATGCGCCGTTGCGCACGAAACTCTCGAGCCTCTGCGGGTCGACCTTGTTGTGCCAGGACGCATGCCGCCGCGAGCCCAACCCGTTGCCCAGGTAGGAGTAGAGTTGCTCCGGAACGTAGTGGCTGTCCTGCACGACCTGCAACTGCGCCTGTTGCAGGTTGCGGTTGTAAATCAGCTCGGCGAGGGTCTCCCAGGAAGCCAGATGATGGAACCGCTCGCGTGGTCCGCGAAAGAGCATCGGACGCGAGCGTTCGTACTGGGTCTGGTGGAAATCTCGCGACCCGAGCGGACAAAACAGTTTCTCCAGGCCCCTCAAGCCCTCTTCCTCACCGGTCGCCCGATACTCGTCGATGACCAGGGCCGCGGGCGGAGCTTCGACCGGGTCCTCCGGGTCGCTCTCGTAGGCCACCTTGATCGGCGGGAGGCCCGCTCGCTTGGCGATCACCCGCGCGAGGGCTTCCTCGTACTCGTCCTCGAGCCGGAACTCGGACCGCATCACGGTCCCTCCCTGGACGGGCTTGACGCCGCGAAACATGTCCGATGCCTTCATGCGTGCTCTCCTGCCATCTCGTCCTCCACCATGAGCTGCCGGGCAACGAGGCGCTGGAACGCCCCGGGCTCGCCGGCGAGATCCTCGTACGAGCCGGACTGCACCAGCTTTCCCTTCTCCAGGACGTGAATGGTGTCCGCCTCTCGAATGGTGGACAGCCGGTGGGCGATGACCACCCGGGTCGCCGCCAGGCTCGCGATGCTCTTCATCACCAGGGTCTGCGACTTGTTGTCGAGCCAGTTGGTCGCCTCGTCGAAGAACACGACGCGAGGCCTGCGAACCAGCGCCGCGGCTATGAGAATTCGCTGCGTCTGCCCGCCCGAGAACGCGCAGGTGTCCCCCACCGGCGTATGCATGCCCATGTGCATCTGGCGAATGTCCTCGTCTACGGAGGCGAGCCTTGCCGCTTCCCAGGCGTCCGCCTCGGTCAGGTCGCGGGCGACGCCGACGATGTTCTGCAGCACCGATCCCGGCTGCAGCCCCGCGTTCTGAGGGACGACGCCAAGCTGGCGACGCAACGACCTCCGATTGAGCTGCGTCACATCATGGTCGTCGTAGTAGACGGCGCCGCAAGCGGGCTCCTCCAGACCCAGGGCGAGGTTGAACAGGGTGCTCTTCCCGGCGCCTGATTCCCCGACGATCGCCGCGAACTCGCCCGGCCGGATGTGCAGCGAGATGTCGTCGAGGACCGTCTCCCCGCTGGCCGGATAGGCGAAGCCGACCCGTTCGAACCGCAGTTCGCCGCGCAGGTCTACCTCGGCCTCGCCCGCATCGGGGCCGTCGTGGCGCATCTCCGGAGCGAGGGCGAGCAGGGGCTTCACCTGCTGATACTCCGGAACGATCGACGACAGCGCCTGCACGGTTGCGCCGAGACGGGTGGTCGCGGTGAAGAACATCATGGCCGTGGCATAGATGACGAAGAACACGCCCACCGTCAGGTCCTCGGATTGCAGGAGCAGGGTCGCCGCGAGCAGGATCGCCGAGGCCGCCGCCGGAATGCTCGCGGTGATCGCGACCGCCAGCTCGTTCAGGCGGTTCACGTGAATCTCCGCCTCCTTCTGGCGAACGTAGCCTCGCGCCCAGAGCTCGAACGCGCTGGCCTCGGCCCCGGACGATCGAAGCTTGCCGATGCCGGAGATGAACTGGAACAGCGTCCCGGCGAGCCTCTGGCGCGCCTCGACATGACGCCGCTGGGGTGCGAACTGCAAGACCGCGAGCCCGACGATCGCCGCTACCGCGGCAAGGCCGGCGGCCAGGCAGACGCCGGCGAGCACGGGGTTGTACGAGAACAGGAGAAACAGAGTGGGGAAGAGGAACAGGACGGAGAGGAGCGCGCTCGTGACGACGTTCGACGCGCGCTCCCGCAGGCCGTGGAACACCAGGGCGCGCGAGGTCAGCTCCCCTGCGGAATAGCCCTGCAGGGCGCTCGGCCGCAGCGCGACGATGCGGTCCCAGACCGCGGCCGTCAGGCGGGTGGCGGCGCGCGCCTCGACCCGCAGCAGCGTCGAGCTCTGCTGCTGGGTCATGAGGACCCCGAATACGGCCGCGACGAGCATGGCCACGGTCAGCGACCCCAGAAGCGGCCGGCTTCCGGCGGGAATCACCCAGTCCACCGACAGCCCGACGGCGAAGGCCGGGAAGAAGGCCAGCAGTCCGACCAGGAGGCCGGCCCCCACGAAGCGCACCGCTTCCATCGGCAGGCGGTGCCCCGCCATGGAGACCACGTCCCGCGTCGTGACCGGACGCGGCGGAAACGGCCGATAGAAAACCCAGGCCCTGTCTTCCAACCGTGCGACGCCCGCGCCGTCCAGGCGCTGCGGGCCGCCCGACGAGGGGTCGACGATCCGGTAGGGGCCGATGGCGCTCGGCAGCAGGGCCACGGGACGACCGTCGTCGCGCCGAAACGCCAGCATCGAGAAGCTGTCCCCGGTCCACCAGTTGCTCTCGGAGGAGAGATCGACGCCGCGCGCCCGCACGCCGGAAGCGATGAGCACGCCCTCGAGCGTCGGGGCCGCCCCCCGGGGCACCACGAAACGTATCTTCTCCCGCCGGCCGATCGACCTGAGGACCTCGACGAGCGGTGAACCGGTTGGGGACGGGCCGGAGGTCCCGCGGCCGGACCGGGCGATGCGCCGGAGCTCGCGCCGCGCCTCGTCCGACGCGCCCTGGCGCAGCTTCGCGCTGTCGACCTGCAGATTGGCGACATCGATCAACGCCAGTTGCCGGGTCTGACGTTCTGCCGCCAGCGCCGTGCGGTGGAAATGCTCCAGGGCGCCTTCCAGCCGTCCCTGCCGGACGAGGTCCAGGGTCGAGACGGTCGAGACTTCGGCGGCCGCGCCGAAGGTCATCCAGGTGTACGGCGAAACGGGCATGACTTCCGGCATGTCCCGTCCGGTGTGACCGGTGCCCAGGAAGGCCCCCACCCGCCGTGTCGGCATCCATACGATCCCGCGTCGGGCGGAGACCACCTCCTGCGCGGCTATCGCGACTTCCTCTCCCGCCCCGACGGCGGTATCGACTTTCGGCAGCAGCGGCACGTCCCGCGCCACCGACTCCGACAAGGCCTCGATCCACACGTCGGCCTGCTGCGCGAAGGCGCCTGACGACAGGCTCTCGAGTGCGTCCGCGAGCAGAAGCCTGTGTACGCGAAACCCCGGAAGGCCCTTCAAGCGCAACTGCAGGCTGGTGTCCGCGGTGCGCTCCGCGCCAAAGAGCAGCCGTCCCGCCGCCGCGCGAGTCACATGCTTGTAGCCCGAAACCACCCGATCGCCTTCGACCTCCACGAGGAAGACATCGACTTCCCCCGATTCCACCCACCAGACGCATTCCACATCGTCGAGCACGAGCTCGCCCGCGACCGTGGCGAACGTGTCAGTGGCCAGCGGTTCGAGCCGCTCCCCGTTCGGATGGGCCGTGTTCAGCTCGGACATCGGCTCGGCCTACTGGTTGGCGACCAGGTACCGGTACAGACCGTCCCTGTCCCGGATCAGCTCCTCGTGGCTGCCCCGCTGGATGGTGCGTCCCTTGGCCAGCACGACGATCTCGTCGCAATCGCGTACGGTGCTGAGGCGATGGGCGATGATCACGCACGCGCAACCGCGACGCCGCAACCCGTCGTCGATCTCCGCCTCGAGCACCGCGTCGAGGGAGCTCGTGGCCTCGTCCAGGACGACCAGGGAGGGCCCGCTCACCAGGGCGCGCGCGATCTCGAGCCTCTGCCGCTGACCTCCGCTGAAGTTCGTGCCCCCCTCCTCGACGCGCGCGGAGTAGTTCCGGGGACGACGCGCGATGTCCCGATGGATGCCCGCGTCGCGCGCGGCGGCGATGACGAGCTCGTCCGGAACGACCGGGTTCCACATCGTGAGGTTCTCCCGGACGCTGCCCGCGAAGAGCGAGATCTGCTGGTTCACGACCGCGACCGATTCGTTGAAGACCCTGTGGGGAATATCTTCTCGCGGGTGTCCGTCGAACAGCACTTTCCCCTCCCACGCTCGGTACGCCCCGGCAATCAACAGCGCCACCGTCGACTTGCCGGACCCGCTGGGGCCGACGATCGCCACCCGCTGCCCCGGCCTCACCGACAGGTTGAAGTCCTCCAGCAGCGGCCGTCCCTGCGGCTTGTAACCAAAGGACACATTGCGCAGCTCCAGGTAGCCGGCGAGGCGCAGCCGGCCGTCGATCGTCGCGATCCCGTCCGCGCCGGCGCCGTCCTTCGCAAGGACCACCGGGTCGTCCCGGGCTTCGACTACATCGTTGACGCGCCGCAGATCCGCGTCGAGCACGCGAATCATGTCCATCGACAGCAGGAGACCGCTCGTGGGGACGAGGAAGCTGCCGGCGATGAAGTAGAGGGCCATGAGCTCGCCGACCGACATGGCCCCCGACATCACGCGCAAGCCCCCCACGCCGAGCACGACGGCGTTGCCGAGGATGGTCAGGAGGGTCGGCACGCTTGCGCCGACCAGCCCCAATTCCCGGAACCGCTGCCGGGCGGCCAGCTCCCGTGCCTGGAATCCGCTCCAACTCCCGAAGAAGTCGTCCTCGTTGCCCGCGGCGCGTATCGAGTAGAGGTTGCGCGCGGCAAAATTGCTGATCCCGGCCAGTTGCCCCTGCTCGCGCCGCATTCGGTGGTTCTCGTCGAGCCGGAACCGCGAAACCGCCCGCAGCGCCATCAGACCGACGGCCGCGACGACTGCCACCGACGCCCCAATCAGCGGGTCCAGGGTGACCATGGTGACGAAGAAGGCAAGACACGTGCAGAGATCGATCAGCATCCTGGAGAGATGTATCGACCCTGCGCCGGCGATCGCGTCGATCAACAGCGTCCGCTGAGCGAGATCGCCGGCGAAACGGCTCTCGAAGTACTGGATGGGCAGGCGGAGGATCTTCGTGACGAAGCGCTCCGCCTGTTCCACGGACACCGCGATGTTGAGACTGCGCAAACTCCGCTGCTGCAGCCACGTCACGCAGAAGGTGAGGCCCGCCAGCGCGGACACGCCCAGAACGATGGGCGTCCCTGCCGCCTCGCCGCCGACGAGCACGCCGTCGACGAACGCACGCAACAGCAGCGGCAGACCGATTCCGGGTGCGACCATCACGAGACCGCAAAGCGCGCAGAACCCCAGCCGCAACCGATGCTGTCTGAACCAGGGACTCAACTGGCGGCGCAGGCTCGGCCTCTCGCCGCGCTTCGCGAAGCGGGGACCCGGCTCGAGCTCCAGGACGATGCCGGTGAAGCGGGAGTTGAAGTGCTCGTGGGAAACGGTTCGGTAGCCGTTGGCCGGGTCGTTCAGCAGGTACTTGTCGCCGCGAAAACCCTCCAGCACGAGAAAGTGCTCGAACGCCCAGAACAGAATGGCCGGAAGTCGCATCCTCCGAAGCTTGTGGGGCTCCCGGCGCCAGCCCGTCGCCCGCAATCCATAATGCTCCGCCGCCAGTTGAAGGTCCCGGGCGGTGCTGCCGTCCCGGTTGACGCCGCACCGGAATCGCAGCTCGTCCATGCTCACCCAGCATCCGTAGTGGGCCAGCACGATGCCGAGACAGGCGGCCCCGCACTCGGAGGAGTGGATCTGCTGGAAGCTGGGTGTTCTGCGCCGTGACACCAGACACCTCGCCCAATCCACTACCATCACTCCGCGCCGCCCCCTCCCTGCGACCACCCGCCGTGGGCCCCGCCTCGACAGTCACCACGCCCGGCGGCTATGGAAGCAGCCGCGTCAGGAACCGCAACGGGCTCTGTCGACCCAACGGAATGCGCAGCCGTTGCAGATCGTCCGCAGCCTGCTCTTCCCCCGGCACCCGGGCTGGAACAGCGATCCGCACGATAAACGACCGACCGGTCCGGCGGCCGGCTCCGTCCGCTGTCCGTGAGGGGATATCACCGGTGCAGCTCGAGACGGAAAGCACGGTTCCCGCTTCCTCGAGCCCCGAAGCGGCGCGGGAAGAAAGGACGTCTACCGACATGCCTGGAACGAGCACCCGTGCGTCCCGCGCGGAGACGAAGGCGACCAGTTCCGCGCGACGCCCGCCTTCGCCTGCGAGGGCGGACGACGCCGCCGTCGCATTCCACTGTTCCGCCGGAACCCCGTGGAGCCAGAGGCTGTGGTCCGTCGTCCCCGACACCAGCCATGCAAGCACAACCACCGCCAGGCCGGCGGACAGCCTCGTCACCACGAACTGATGCGGCGGATCCACGCGGACGAGCCCGTCCAGCGATTCGGGTCGGGCGTGCGCCACGACCGCGTCGTCCCTGTAGAGGTTCTTGGCGAACATTCCGCCTGCTGCAGCCGACGGCTGGCGCAAGCTGCGCGATGGCCCCGCACGCTGGAACCGCAAGCTGCGGCCCGAAGCGACGCTGATCGGAAGCTCGGACGAACGCCACCGACGTGGTGTACCTGCACGCGTGAGGCAGCGCGGGCCGGAACGCTACTCGTCGTAGTCGTTCTGGTCCCACCACTGCGGGGCGTTGGTGTTGCGGTCGTTGTCGTCGTCGCCCCTCCGGTTGGCCCAACTGGCACCGCTGATGGACTCCAACTCGGCCGTCTCCAGTCTCGCCTTGGGTGGAAGCACGACATTGGTGGTATCCGCGCTATCCTCCAGCACCTTGATCTTGAGTCCCTCTGGAATGCCGACGCCCAACTCCTCGACGATCGCGCGATGCGGATCTTCAAGCAGCCGGGATCTGAACTGCTCGTCCTCCGCCGCCTTCTCCAGAAGTCGAATACGCATTTGCCCTGCAGTCTGCATCGTCCCCCCTAGCTTTCTCTTCAACGGAGCGCGACGACCGGCACGGCGACAGTGGGCCGACGATGTCTCGCCGGCCGCAACGCGCCAAGTGCCGATACCTCACGCCCGGGAGCCGGTGGTAAGAGTTCCCGCCGCATTCCACCGGCGGTGCATCCTCCCTGATCGCGTTCTCCTCGATTGCACGTGGCCAAATGCGCCCCGGTGCGCCTGTCAAGCAGCCGCCTCGGCGGTCCGCGGGCACCCTCCGGGCGCGGTGCTGCGCAGGGTTTCGCCCAGGGCACCTGGGCACTCATCGTCGGCAACTGTAGAGCACGGCATCGTTCGGGTCAATACGTCCCGGCCCGATTCCGGGGGTCGCGCGGCCGTCGTTCCTTCAATTCCATAGAGTGGCACGGATTGGCCGACTTCAGGTGGTCGGAGAACGCCCGGGTCCTTCTGGTCAACCATGATTCCATTGGCAAAAAAAAGTAACCGCAATGTCGCCGTCCGCTGGTGAGCTCATGAGGACGGAGGGAATCCATGACACAAGCAGCCGGCTGACCGATTGAGATCGTGGGCATCTCCGAACCGCTCCCGCAGCGTCCGCTTCCGCGTCGTCGACGGGCGGACCAGGTTGGTTCGCCGGCGCGGACCGCGACCTCACCCCGGCTCGGCGAGAGAAAAGCGACTCGGGACTACCGGTGCCGGAGCGCGTTCATCGGGTCGACGCGCGCCGCCCGCCGGGCGGGGACGAGTCCGGCGGCCAGGGCGACGGCGGTCAGAACCAGAGCCGCCGCGGCCACGACGGCGGGGGGCAGGCCGTCGACCTGGTAGAGCATCGACTGCGCGACCGCCTCGAGGCCGAGCGCAGCCGCGAAGCCGAGCGCGCCGCCCGCGAGGGTCATCCGCCCGACCTGACCCAGCACCATGGCCCGCAGTCGCGCCGCGTCCGCGCCGAGCGCCATGCGCAGGCCGATCTCGCGCGTGCGCTGCGCCACCGCGTAGGCGAGCACGCCGTAGAGCCCTATCGCCGCCAGCAGAGTCGCGATCCCCGCGAACGCCGCGGACAGGACCGCCATCGCGCGGTCCTGGAATCCCGCTTCCTCCAGTTGCTGCGTCAGGGTCTTGAGGTCGGTGACCGGCAGGTTCGGCGCCAGGTCGGCCACCAGCGCGGGGATCGAGCGCAGCAGGCCGGTCGGTGGGAGGGGGCTCCGGACGTAGAACGCGAGAGAACCGACCGTTTCCTCCTGTCGATAGGGCACGTACAACAGCGGTTGGGCGGGAGTCCTGGGGTCGTCCTGGCGGTTGTCCGCGACGAGACCGACGATCTCGGTATCCAGCGCGGCATCCAGCCCGCCGCGTCCGAGGCGTCTGCCCACGACATCGCCCTCGAGATCGAACCTGCGCGCGAACGCCTCGTTGACGACCGCGACCGGTGGGGCCCCGCGCACGTCTGATACCGTGAACGTGCGGCCCGCCAGCAGCGGGATGGCGAGGGTCCGGAAGTAGTCGGTGCCGATCTGATTGAACCTCGTGCTGCGATTGGTGTCCGGTCCGGCCTCGAATCCCTCCACCATGACGGACGTTCCCCGGCCGGATCCGGCCAGCAGGGGCGTCGAAGCCGCGGTCACCGCGGTCACCGCCGGTTGGACGGCCAGCGCTTCCTCGACCCGCTGGAAGAACCCACGCACCCGCGAGTCTCCAGCGCCGTCGAGGGCGGGCGACAAGCGGAACGTCACGATGTCGGCGGTCCGGACGCCGAGATCGACCCGGCTCTGGTTGCGCAGGCTCTGGATGAAGAGCCCGCCGACCAGCAGCAACATCGTCGCCAGGGCGAACTGGGCCACGACCAGCCCGTGTCGCAAGCCGGCGGCCGCACGGGCGCCGGCCGGCTGGCCCGATTCGTCCTTGAGCACCGAGATCAGCGCCGTCCGCATCCCATGGAACGCCGGAGCAAGTCCGAACAGCACTCCCGTCGCGAGCGCGAGGGCGCCGCTGAACGGGACGGCATACGGATCCAGCGTCAGCGGAATGTGAGCGGCGACCTCCGGCGGCAGGAGCACGCCCACGAAACGCAGCGTCCACTGCCCCGCGAGCAGCCCGGCCGCGCCCCCGAGCACCGCCAGCGTGCACGACTCGGTGAGCAGTTGCGCCAGCAGGTGCCGACGGGACGCGCCGACCGCGAGCCGCACCGCCATCTCGCCCGCCCGCGCCGCCGCCCGGGCGAGCAGCAGGTTCGCGACGTTGGCGCACGCAATCAGGAGAACGACGGCGGTAACGACGAACAGCAGAAGCAGGCGCGGGCCGGCCACTTCCTGCACCACGCTCTGCCCCCGGCGGCCGTCCTCGACGGGCAGCGGCCTCGCGACGAACCGGGCTCGGGCATCGTCGCTCGCGCCGACCAGCAGCGGCGCCTCCACCTCGGAGAGGATGCCGTGGTACAGCGGCTGCATCGCCGCGCGCGCCTGGTCCAGCGAGACCGCCGGCCCCAGACGTGCGAAGAGGTAGAGCCAGTAGCTCTGCCGGTTCTCGAAGCGGTCCCCGCCGGCGCCCGCCGAGAGCCTGCCGTGCATCGTGATCGGCACGAAGATACCGGACGGCTGGTTGAACGTCGTGCCCCGGAACCCGACCGGCGCCACGCCGACGATCGTCAGCGGCTGACCGTTGACGCTGAGGGCCTCGCCGATCACGTCGCGAGTCCCGCCCAGATTGGACTGCCAGAACTCGTGGCTCAGCACGACGACGGCATTCCCGCCGATTGTCGCGTCGACCTCGGGACCGAACAGCCGTCCGACCGCGGGCACGAGGCCCAGCACCGGGAAGTACGAACCGGACACCTGCACCCCCTGGACGCTGACGGTCTGTCCTCGATACGTCACGTTGGCGCCGAAGCCGCGGTGCGCCACGATATCGATGAAGACCGCCTGCCCCCGCTGGAGGTCGCGGAACATCGGGTAGCTGAAAACCTCGTCGCACCCCCCCGCGCCGTCGCAACTGCTCGAGCCGCCCCTGGGTCCCGGGGCTTCGAGATTGACCAGCCGTTCGGGCTCGACGACCGGCAACGGACGCAACAGGAGCCCACTGAAGAGGGAGAAGATCGCCGCGTTCGCCCCGATGCCGAGGGCCAGCGACGCCACCGCGACGCTCGTGACGACCGGAGTTCTGGCGAACAGGCGCAATGCGAGTCGGACGTTGACCATGGCCCATTGTTTCCTATCAGTTTCGTTGGTACACAGGAGTCGATTGAAGAATTGCCGGGTGCAACCCGCACGTCTCGCCATGATTCCATTGGCGCGCCAGAAAAAACCGGCGTTGACGAAGCCACCGATTCGAACCGCCACGTATCGACACGGACGATTCCCGTGTTCTACACTGCAGCAGGGTCCGCTCAACCGGCGCCTTCACAGATCACGAACACGATCAGCTCCGCCTCCCGGGCGACGAACCAGGGGAGTCAGAACGTGAGCATCGGCAAGTCGATCGTCGTCGAGGGCGAACTCCACGCCAGTGAGAATCTGACGATCGAGGGACGGGTCGAGGGCCGGATCACGTTGAAGCAGCATGCCTTGAGAATCGGACCGTCGGGCCGCATTCAAGCGCGGGTATCCGCCAAGTCGGTAGTCGTTCTGGGTGACGTCACCGGCAATATCGAGGCGGCCGAGAGGATCTCGATCGGCAGCGGCGGGACCGTCAACGGCGACATCAAGGCTCCACGCGTCGCCATCGCCGAGGGAGCCACGTTCAGCGGCAGCGTCGACATGCAGCCGGGACAACGGCCCAACCGCGCCAAGAGCAAATCGCGGCGGAAGCCCGTGCCTCGCAAGCCGCCTTCGTCCGCGAGAGTCGGGAGTGCGTAACCCGAACCACCAGACCATCTCGACCGCCTTCATCTTCGCCGGGCCGTCACGCCGACCTGAAACCGTCGGTCAGCCTCCGACGCAGGTCGCTACCAGGCGGGCGAATCCTCGTCGAACACCGAGTTGGGCAGATTGTACGAATGCTCGTACTGGCCCAGGTCCGACACTTCCAGCATGTCCAGGAAGCGCGCGCTCGACCGGCGCCGGCCCAGGGGCGGCAGGACCAGTCGGAGCCGCGTCGGGAGCGGGGACACCCCCGAACCGACCGACGACGACATGGTCGAACTCGTGCTCCACGAGCCCGCCGTCCAGCGCGGCTCGATAGACGAAGCCGAACACGGCCCGGAGTGGGCAGTCGAAGCCCATTTCCTCCCGCAGCCGGCGGTCGGCCGCCTCGAGCAGCGACTCTCCGGCCCGCGGATGGCTGCAGCAGGTGTTGGACCAGAGGCCGCCGGAGTGATACTTGCCGTTCGCACGCCTCTGCAACAGCAGGCGGCCCGCCTCGTCGAAGACGAAGACCGAGAATGCTCGGTGCAGGATCCCCTTCCGGTGGGCGGTCATCTTGCCGACGACTCCGGTTTCCCGGTCGTGTTCGTCGACGGCAATCAGCAAAGTGTCGGAATCGTCCACGCCTGTCGGATCTCCAACCTCGCGCCAGCCGAGGCGCGCACACCTGCGAGGCGGCCGGCCATGTAATGAACCCCTTCGGCCGAGTTGCGCGGCTACACACCGGACACTCAATTGTCGGTCGGCAGTGTAGAGCAAGGATTTGCCCGTGTCGATACGTCGATGTCCAATCCCGAAGCGTCAAACGCCCGCCGTTTTGGTAATTTCATTGAGTGCGGCCGTAGCATAGGCACCAATTGGACGAAGGAACACGCCGGGCCCGTCTGCCCTTGCTATAATTCCATTGCCAGAAAACAATCGTGCCTTCCCGCGGAATCGCCTGGGCAGGCGAGACAGCGGCGGCCTCACCCCGGCTCGCCGAGCGACAGCACCAGCCGCACCAGGTCCACCTGGCGGGAGATGGACAGCTTCCGGTAGATCTGGTTGAGGCGCCAGTAGATGGCGCCTTCGGTGTGCCCCGCCGCCTCGGCCAGGTCGCGCACGCTCCTGCCTTCGGCCAGCCCCACCGCCACCTGACTCTCGGCCGGCGTCAGCCCGAGGGTCCTGGCCACCACGTCGGCACTGACGGTTCGCTGACGTCCGGGCTCGACAATCAGCACCAACGCGGCCACCGCCCGCGCCCCGTAGTCGGGTCGAGAGACGCCGACGGGCTTGACGTACACCACGAAGGGCGGCAGCACCGGCGAGCGGCGGAGGAGCATAGACCCGCTGACGGGAGACGCGTTGCCGGCCGGCAGCGCCTCGCCGAGCAGCCGTTCCAGACGGCCCTGGTCGTCGGGCGCACGGGTGCACAGCATCCCGTCCCGGTCCAACAGCCCGTCGCCGTTCCGCAGGATGCTGCGAGCGCGGTCGTTGACCTCCAGGATCCCACCGCGCCGCTCCAGTTGGACGACGCCTATGCGGGGGTTGTCGAGCAGGGCGGCCGCGGTCGTGCTCCTCGCCTTGGCGCGCACCAGCGCCTGCCGGACGCGGATGAACTGACGGATATGGGGCAGCAGCCCCGTGATCATCGTGATCCTCGAAGACGTCCAGCCGTCCGCGTCGACGGGATCCCCGATGCACCAGGCGATGTGGCGGCCGTCGGACACCTCGAGGCGCGCGTTCAAGCCGTCCCGGACGCCGGCGCGAGGCAGCATCTCGTTGTAGGTGGGCGAGGTCCTCAGCTCCTCGGCCGTGTAGAGCTCGCCGACGTGCACCAGGCGACCGTCGGCCAGCCGCCGGAAACGCGCCACCCGCTCGTCGGCGGGATGGTAGTCCTCCAGGTATTCGCGCTCCAGGTCTCTGCGGGGTTCTCCGCGGTAGTAGAGCCCCAGCGGACACAGCCGGGCATCCTCCTTCGTGCCTTCGACGACCAGAAGGCCATTGTTCGTCAGGCCGCAGGCTTCGTCGATGAGGGCGGAGGCGGCGGGCCAGAGCGCATCGTCGAGCATGGCATCGTAGACCGACTCCAGGATGCGCTCGAACGCGTCTCGCTCACCCATGACGATTCCGCTCTTCTACCACCGCCGCCGCGGCGCAACGTCACCCGCCCCGGGGCACCGCACGCCTGTTTCGACGACACGTGGAGGCGCGGCCGCCGGCGGAGCCGCCAACTCGAAGGTGTCGGGCACATCCGGAATTGCCCGCCGGCCGCCGCGG
Organism: Vicinamibacterales bacterium; assembly: GCA_965261285.1. GTDB lineage: Bacteria > Acidobacteriota > Vicinamibacteria > Vicinamibacterales > UBA8438 > JAJEEA01. Next base: position 4,625,262 of record OZ253457.1, read on the forward strand.
CTTGACGTGCTGACTCTCGAACTCCACGGGGCTCGGATATCTTAGCGCAGAATGCAATCCGTGGGTCGCAGACCGCCTCGATGCCGCCAAGTCGCCAAGAGCCGCGGGCAGGCGGCCATGATCAGCGGTATCTTTTGCCAAAGGAATTATAGCAAGAGCAAGAAAGAAGCCGGCGCTATCCGGCTACGCAATCAATTCGATTCAGCCGTACTCATGAAATTGTCAGAAACAGAGGACGTGCGACGCTTCGGAATCACACCTTGACGCATGGACACGGCCGTTTACCTGGACCGCAAGGCGGCGGGTTGGGCGACCGAGGGGGCTTCAGGCAGGAGCCTCAGAGCGCTTCACGGCCGAAACACTCGATGGCCTCCAGCGTCTCGCGCACGTCGGCCCAGGTCGTCGAGTGGTTGATGACGCACATCCGTAGCGCGAACTTCCGGCGCAGCAGCGTCGAAGACATGAACGCACGCTCTTCCCAGAACACCCGGGCGAGAACCCTCCGGTTGAGCCGGTGCAGCGCCTTCTCCTCGAGCGCCTCGCCGTCGGGGTTGACACGGAAGCAGACGATGCCCAGCGAGGCAGGAGTCATGAGCTCCAGGACGGGGCTGTCGGCCACGTGCCGCGCCGCGCGCTCGGCCAGCTCGATCCCCTTGGCCACCGCCGACCGAAACGCGGCCACGCCGAAGATCTGCACCGACATCCAGATCTTGAGGGCGCGGTCGCGGCGGCTCAGTTGCAGGCCGTGGTCGGTCTGGTTCGGGTGGTTCGCCCCCCACACCGAGTCCTGCAGAACGTCGTGGTGGATTGCGAAGGCCCGTTCCAGGGTCCGGACGTCCCTGACGAGCAGGCAGCCCGCCTCGTACGGCTGGAAGAGCCACTTGTGCGGGTCCATGCCGATGGAATCGGCGCGCTCGATGCCGCGCAGCACCCGCGCGCCCGGCTCCGTGAGGACCGCGAAGCCGCCGTGCGCCGCGTCGACGTGCAGCCAGATGCCTTCCGCCGCGCAGTAGTCGGCGAGGGCGTCCAGCGGGTCGACGGCCCCGGTGCTGGTCGAGCCAGCATCGGCGCAGACGGCGATGGGCGTGCACCCCGCCGCACGGTCCGCCGCCACGGCGGAAGCCAGGACGCCGGGATCGACGCGGAAGTCGGGGCCGGTAGGCAGCACGCGAACCCGGCCCGGGCGGATGCCGATGATGCGCGCGGCGCGGGCCTGCGCGCTGTGGCTCTGATCGCCCATGTAGACGGTGGCCTGCGCCGGGTGCCCGGCCGCCTCGCGCGCCGCCACGAAGGCGTCGAGGGCGGCGGCCGAGCCGCCGCTCGTCATCACCCCGCCCGCCGTGTCCGGGTACCCGAGCCACCGGCGGAACCAGTCGATGACCACCGCTTCGAGCTGGCTCGAACCGCTCGCGGTCAGCCACGTGGCCGCATTGATGTTGAACCCGGTGGCGAGGTAGTCGGCAAGCACGCCCGGCCACGTCGGCTCCGACGGTACGAACCCGAAGGCCCGGGGATGGTCGAGCCGCATCGCAGGCTGCAGCACGTCCCGCACGGCGCGGTCGATGACTTCGCGCGCGGGCCGGCCCGCCTCCGGCGGATCCTCCATCAGCCGTTCCGCGAGATCCTGCCTGAACTCGCCGTCCCAGGCGCGCTCGGCGGGCAACCCTGCGCTCCGTTCAATGAGAACCTCGGTGACGTGCTTCGCGAGCTCGCGCATCACGTCCGGGGGCATCCGCAGGCCGTTCGTCATGCGGCCAGCTCCGAACGGATGCGGCGAGTGCGCCGCCCGGGCCGTACGGACACGCCGCCCCCGGGAACACGTGCAGTCCCTCCTCCCGTGTCGGCGGGTGCCTCGCCGCAGACCGTGAGTATTGCTTCCGGCATGTCGAACATTGCACCTTCCACGGTGGCCGGCGAGAGGCTCTCCGGCTCCGGATCGTCACGTTGAGACAAACCGTAAGTACATCGGCTGCTTGCGTGTGTCAAAGCTCAAGCCTGAGCCGGCGGTGGCGTGGAGGCTTCCCGGCCGTCGGCGCGGCGGGTCATGAGCAGCCCGAGTCGCAGAGGACGAGGCTGCCGACGAGCCGTCCCGCCGGCGACGGCAGGCTCAATCGCCCCAGCCGTATGCGAGGCGCGCGTAGTGGTAGGCGCCGCTGTAGCCCCACGGCATGTACTCGCTGTAGCGTTCGCCGACGAGGTTCGCGATGACCGACTCCTGCGAGTAGGTGTCGAAGACGTTCTGCCCCCCGATGGACAGCGTCGTTCCCCGCCCGAGATCCACGCTCAGCTCGACGTCGACGACCGGCCGGCCGTCGAAGAAGCCCTGGGCGAGGCCGCCGGCGGGATCGAAGATCTCCCCGTACCCGCTGTCGTAGTCGTACCAGCCGCTGTAGTAGCTGAGCCGGCCGAGGAGGCTCGCCCGCCCGAGGCGCTGCGTCACGCCGACGTTCCAGCGGGTGCGCGGCAGGGCGTAGGCGTACTCCGCGAGCCGCCGGCCGTCGAGCAGGCCGAGCGCGTTGTCCGTCACCTCGGTGTCGGTGTGGTTGAAGACGGCGCTGATGACCGTGTTTCCGCGCAGCGCGAGCGGCGTCCAGGTAGAGACGACGTCGATGCCCTGCGAGGTCGTGCCGAAGGCGTTGGTGAAGAACCGGTAGTTCGTCACGGTCTCCGCCGCCTCGAATCCCCCCGCAACCATCTCGGCGATCTCCGCCGGCGTCAGGGCGAAGTTGCTCGTGATGCCGATGCGGTCCGACAAGTCGATGCGGAAGTAGTCGACGGTGAGCGTGAAGGGGCCGCCGCCGAACGCCACGCCGGCGGTATAGTTGATCGACCGTTCCGGCCCGAGCGGCTGCCCGCCGCGCAGCCGCGCCACCGGCGAGATCGACGGAATGACCGCGTTGTGGACCATGTCGCCCACCGTCGGGTCGAACCAGCTCTGGATGTGCAGGCCGTGCTGCTGGCCGGGGGTCGGCGCCCGGAAGCCGGTGCTCACGCTGCCCCGCACGAACCGGAAGCGGCCCGACACCTTCCCGTTCGTCGTCGTCCCGAAGCCCTCGAAGTCCTCGATGCGGGTCGCCGCGCCCAGCGTCCACCGGTCGTCCGGGTCGTCCACCTGGAGGTCGCCGTAGGCCGCCACGTTGCGGCGGCCCCAGGCGCCTGCCTGCAGCGGCCCGTAGGCGGGACTGCCGTTCGAGCCCGGCGTGAAACCCTGCCGTGCGTACGGACCGATCGCCCATCCCGCGCGGTCGCCCTCCCGGGTGCTGAAATGCTCGTCGCGCCACTCCGCGCCGGCGGCGATGTTGACCCTTGGACTAACGGGATGGGACACGTCGAAGCTCACGTTGACGTCCCTCTGCCGGTTCGCGCCGATATCGAATCCGACGGGCGAATCGAGACCGAGCGATGCGTTGACCGTGTTGTGGGTGAAGCGATCGGTCTCGTGCATGCCGATCGAGCCGCTCAGGTCCCAGTTGAGGCCGGCGGCGGTCGAGCCGCGCAAGCCGCCGGCGAACGAGGCGTCGAGCGCGTTGCTCTCCGCCCTCGGCGTGAAGCCCCCGGGGAACAGCTCCTGGAACGTGAAGCAGTTCGGGTCGTCCGACACCTGCCGCAAGGCGACCGCGTCCGGCACGTTGTCGGTGACGGTCACCGCGGGGCAGTCGGCCGAGCCCATGCCGCCCGCCGCGAGCACGTCGCCGACGAGGAGCGTGCGGCCTCGATCGTTGCTGAACAGGCCGAGGCGGGTGTTCGGGTTCCGAAAGAAGACGTTGTAGCTCACCGTCTTGCGGGCGAAGCTCGTGTGGGCGTAGGCCTGGACCCCGGCCGGCAGGGCGTGGCCGAAGTTGCCGAACAGCTTCACGTCGTCGTCGACGTCCGGGTCTCCCCAGGGCTGAGGACTCGCCGAGCGGACGTGCGTGTTGCCGGCCGCGATGAGGGCGAGCGCATCGCGCCGCGGCGCCGCCCGGTCGGTCCGGTTCGCGTTGCCGTACTCCAGGCTGAGGTTGGCGAACCCGGCTGCCCCCAGCGGCAGGCCGACGTTGCCGGCGAACCGCGCCGTTTCCCCGTCCCCGGCGCGGTACATCCCGGTGTCGAGCTCGAAGGACCCGCCGGCACGGGCATCCTTGAGCTGGAAGTTCATCACCCCGGCGATCGCGTCCGAGCCGTACTGGGCCGCCGCGCCGTCCCGCAAGACTTCGACCTGGCGAAGCGCGATGGCGGGGATGGCGGCTATGTCCGGGCCCTGCGACCCGAACGCCACGCCGTTCCCGCCATGCCAGTCGACGACCGAGGAGCGGTGACGGCGCTTGCCGTTGACGAGGACCAACGTGTGGTCCGGGGCGAGGTTGCGCAGCATCGCGGGGCGGACCACGGTCGCCCCGCCGCTGATCGGTTGGCTGTTGACGCTGAACGACGGGATGATGGTGCGAAGCTGGTCCTTCAGGTCGCCCGCGCCCCGGCTCGCGAGGTCATCGGCCGACAGCACCTCCACCGGGACCGCCGACTCCGTGGCGCTCCGGGGCTGCGCGCGGGAGCCGACGACCACCGTCTCCTCGGCGAACCCCGCGAGCAGGTTTCGCATCTCCGCGGGCGACAACCCCAGCGCCTCGACCTCGGCCGGCGTCATCCCGAGGGGCCGGCTCAACTCGTCGGCCAGCTCCCCCGCCGGGCGCTCCGCCTGCCCCTGCCGATCGTCTTCCTGAAGCGCCGCGATGCCCGCCACCGACACCTTCGTCGCGCGGATCTCGTCGGCCGGGGCCGCGTCGTCCGTCTGCACGGCGTAGGAGAAGATGGCCCGGCTGCCGTCAGGGAAGAAGCGGCCTTCGGCTTCCCGGGTGTTCTCGCCGATGACCAACTGCAGGACCGGATGGAGATTGGAGACCGAAACCGGCGCCCCGGGCACGACCCGGACCCGGATCAAGTCGCCGCGGTGCCACCTGGTCCCGTCGTGCGGTTCGGCGAACCAGACCTCCGACACCTGGCCCGCCGCCGGAGGCGCGGCGAAACCCCCGACCAACGCCGAGAACGCCACGCTACGGAAGACGCGTCCGAATCGGTGCATTTGTTCCTTCAGTCCTCAATCCGCACTCCTGACGGAGTGTGGGGGGCCTCCCAAGGGATTGCGGTTCGCACGCCTCACTACCGCACTCCGCCGCCGAGGGTGAAGCCGGCATAGATCTCCCGGCCGGGCGAAGGCCGGTAGTGGCGGCCGCGGAACGCGTCGGTGAGGACCGACGAGTTGTAGCGCTCGTCGAGGAGGTTGTCGATGCCCACGAAGGGCTGCACGTCGACGTCACCCATCCGACCGACCCATCCGAGTCGCAGGTCGACCACCGTGTAGGCCCAGTTCGTCACTCCCGCCTCGTTGGCGGTGGTGAGGAGGACCTCGTCGACCCGGCGCACCGAGGCGCTCGCCTGCAGGCGGAACGGCGCCGCGTAGTCGACCCGCGCGAACAGGCGGCGGGGCGGCGCGCCGGGCTCGCGGTTCCCCGTGTAGTCGACCCCTTCGAGCACGAACCGGTGGAAGATGAAGTCCTGGAGGGTGTAGGCGAGCCGGGCATCCAGGCTGGCCGTCGGCCGCCAATTCAGCGAGAGCTCGACGCCGTTGCGCGCCGTCTCGCCGACGTTGCCGTAATAGAGGCCGAACTCGCCGGAACGCACCGGCACTATCCGGTCCAGCAGACGCGAACGGTAGGCGGCGACCTCGTAGCGCAGCCGCGCCGGCTCGACCAGCCCGCGCACGCCGAGCTCGAAGCTGCGCGGCCGCGACGGGTCGAGCTCGAGGTTGAACCCGCCCCGCTTGCCCGGCGACCGCGCGAGCTCGGCGGTGATGGGCGTCTCGTAGGCCGTCGCGAAGTTGCCGTAGACGTTGAGGCCCGGCGCCACCGCCACCGTCATGCCGGCGGTGGGACTGTGGGCGCTCATGGTGCGCCGCCCCGACTGGTCGCCGTCGTCGAGCTTCCGGTCCACGGCCCGGAAGCGATAGCGGTCGTAGCGGGCCCCGGCCGTCAGCGTGACCCGGGGGTGGGGCGAGACGCTCAACTGGCCGAACGGCGCCGACGACGAAACCAGCTCCCGCTGATCGAAGTTCAGGGGGCCGCGGTGGGCGGTGGCGCCGACGACGAACGGCGGCAGGAAGCGATAGTCCAGCCGGTCTTCTTCCTTCGACGACACGTCCACCCCCGCCGTCCACTCGATCTCCGTGGAGCCAAACTGGGCCGCGCCCTGGACCTCCGACCGCAGGCCGGCGCCGCGCCGCCTCAGGTCGAGGGCGCGGATGCCCAGGCCGGTGTCGACGCGCCGGCGGGAGGCCCAGACGGTGGCGCGCAGCACCTGCGCGCCCCCGAAGCGGTGCTCGAGGGTCGCCCCGCCCTGCCTCTGGACCGCCGATTCGCCCCAGTTCTGCTCGGCGACGGTCGCGCCCCGGAAGGGGCGGGCCTGCCGCGGGTCCGGTACCCGGCCGCCCCGCTCGGCCGCCGTCAGCCGCGGGTCGCCCGCCTCGACCCCCGTCAGCGAGGCCGGGTTCGCGGCGAACGGCAGGTGGTAGTGGTTGAAGACGAGGGACAGCTCGGTCCTCGTCGAGAGCGTCTGCCGCACGACCACGTTGGCCTGGCGCACCTCCGCCTGGCTGTGGTTGCGCCAGCCGTCGGCACGGAAGCGGCTGACGCTGCCCATGAACCGCGTGCCGCGGTCGTTGCGGCCGTCGACCCGGAGCTGCTGCCGCCGGTAGCCGTAACTGCCCCACTGCAGGTCCGGCCGTATCGTCAACCGCCGCGCCGTATCGATCTCGGTGACCAGACTGATCACCCCGCCGGCGGCGTTGCCGTAGAGGACCGAGCTCGGGCCGCGGATGACCTCGATGCGCCCCACCGCCCCGAGGTCGACGCTGCCCGGCTCGGTGGTCCCGTCGGTGGTGGTCAGCGGAATCCCGTCCTGGATGACAGCGAGCCCGCGGATGCCGAGGTTGGGCTCGGCGGGCGGCGCGCGCACGCTCAGGGCGACGCCGCCGGTCAAAGTTCGGAATCGCCCAAGCCTGCCGGATCTCCAGCCTCGCGCCAGCCGAGGCCCGCGCACCAGCGGGGCGGCCAGCCATGTATGAACAACCCTCCTGGCCGAGTTGCACGGCTACATACCGGACACTCATTGTCGGCAGTGTAGAGCACGGATTCGCTCGTGTCGATACGTCGATGTCGAATCCCGAAGCGTCAAACGCCCGCCGTTCTGGCAATTCCATTGAGTGCGGCCGAAACCTACGGACCAGTTGGACGGAGAACACCGGGTCCGTCTCGCTTTTTCCATAATTCCATTGTCAAAAAATGCGCCTTCGGGAATCGTGTGGGCAGGTGAGACAGCCGCGTGTGCCGGAGCCGTTGGCACGAGCGCAATTGCATTTCACGGTGCTGTTCGAAGCAACGCTGATCCTCGAAGACGTCCGGCCATCCGCGTCGACGGGATCCCCGATGCGCCAGGCGATGTGGCGGTCTTCGGACACCTCGAGACGCGCGTTCAAGCCGTCCCGCACCCCGGCGCGGGGCAGCATCTCGTTGCAGGCGGGCGAGGTCCTCAGCGCGGCCCTGTAGAGATCCCGCGTTCTGCGCTGCCGGCGATGGTACGTCTACGGGTCTGCCGAGTAGAGCGCCGAGGGGCGGTGGGGGTCCACCCGGGAGAAGCGGCAACACGACATGAGAGGTTGCTCGTCGTCGTGTTGCGGGCGCTCGTTCCGCCGATGCTTGCGGCCACGAGTCTTGTCCCGCGAGCGGCGGCCGCCGCGCAGGACCCGCGGTCGTCGAGGCGTCGCTGGACCCCGACCGAGCCACCCGGCGGCTGATTCAGCAGCAACTCCGGAAGGAGGGCTTCGACCCGGGTACGCGGGACGGCCTGTTCGGCCCGCGTACCCGCGCCGTGATTCGCGATTGGCCGCGGGCACGGGGAACACCGGCGACGGGGTCTCTGAACCGCGCGAAGGCAGACCTTCTTCGAACCGCCGCCCCGCCGTCGCCAGCAGAGCCGAGAGCTTCCCCGCCGTCTCAGGCGGTTCCCGCAACGACCCCCGCGGCGCGAGCTTCCGCCGCCACCGCCGTCGACCCGCGGAGCGCCGCCGGCACGAATGCCCAGCGGCCCGCCCCGGTCAGTGGTCGTGCCCGCCCATCTGCTCGGCGAGGTAGTTCTCGATACCCACCTTCTCGATCCGGAACAGTTGCGTCTCGGCCCAGTCGACGTGCTCTTCCGATTCGCTGAGAATCGGCTCGAGAACCTCACGGGTGCCGTTGTCCCCGAGCTGCGTGCACAGGGCGATGGCCTCGTTGTAGTGCCTGACGCCCTTCATCTCCAGCTCCAGGTCGTTCTCGATCTGCTCCTTGACGTCGGTGCCGACCCGGATGACGTCGTACCGTGCGATCTCCGGGGTTCCGTCGAGGAACAGGATGCGATCGATGAGCTGCTCGGCGTGCTTCATCTCGCCGATGGACTCTTCGTGGTGCTTCTTCGCGAGGTGGTGGAATCCCCAGTTGGCGCACATCTTGGCCTGGCAGAAATACTGGTTTATCGCAGTCAGCTCGATGGTCAGCGCGCGATTCAGCGCGTCGATCACCTGGGTCTGTCCCTGCATGGCTGCCTCCTCTCGGTGAGTGTCTCGGTGTGCGGCGGCTTCCCCGGACCGTGCGCGGGATGCTTGCTGCACGGACCCAACGCGGCTCGCCGGTTCGCATTCATGTGATCTGCAACAGTCTGCTGGTACTTATAGCAGAAGAGGGCGCCCGCTCCTAACCTGGAAGTGAGACTCAATCCCATTGATCCGATGATGACATTGAGACTCAATGCAATTCGATGTACCGAGACGGCGAATGTGGACCCGGTCGAAGAAAGATCGTTCCGTTTGAAGGACGGCAAATGGTGGACCCGGTCGAAAGCAAGATCGTTCCGTTTGAAGGTTGCAGGGAGCCGTCGCGACAAGCCTCTATCGATGCCGAGACGCGGTTCCGCTGATGCCCGTACCGTCGTCCCGGGCCGCCCGGCCCGGGGCGCGGCGAGGCGGTACGCGCCCGCGCACGGCTGTGGCCGCGGCTATGTCGGGTGCCGAGCAGTCGTCGAGGTACCCGCCCGCGACCCGGCTGTGATACGTTCCCGGGGCGATGCGCAAACCAAGTCGAAGGAACGGAGAGGCGCCGGCGCGGACGCGGCCGGCGCGGCGGTGGGTGCTCGCGGCGACCGCCGTCGCGGGCACGCTGGCGCCTGAAGCGGCCGCCCGGCAGTCGCTGCAGCCGGCGGGCTGGGACGCCGGCGTCCGGTTGGCCGAGGCCGTCGACCGCAACCCCGACCCCGACGTCGTCGAGCTCGACTTCGAGGCCCGGGTGGCGAAGGTCGAGGTCGCCCCGGGGCTCGAGGTCGAGGCCTGGACCTACAACGGGACCATCCCCGGCCCGATGATCCGGGTGAAGGTGGGCGACCGGCTGATCGTCCACTTCACGAACAACCTGCCGCGGCCGAGCACCATCCACTGGCACGGCCTGCGCATCCCCATCGACATGGACGGGGTGCCGGGGTACTCGCAGGAGTCGGTGCAGCCCGGCGAGACGTTCACCTACGACTTCGTGGTGCCCGACGCGGGCATCTACTGGTATCACCCGCACGTGATGTCGGCGGCGCAGGTGGGCTTCGGGCTCTACGGGGCGTTCCTCGTCGAGGACCCGGCCGAGGCCGCGACGGTGGGCATCGCCGACGACCTCGTCTTCGTGCTCAGCGACATCGACGTCACCGACGACGGCGAGCTGCTGCCGGCCGACACCGGCGGCGCCGTCGGGATGCTGTTCGGGCGCGAGGGCAACCGGGTGCTCGTGAACGGCCGGCGGCTGCCCGAACTCGTCGCGCGGGCCGGCGCCCCGCAGCGCTGGCGCATCGTCAACGCGGCCAAGAGCCGCTACTTCAACCTCGACCTCGGCGACGGGCACGTGTTCCGCAAGATCGGGGGCGACGGGGGCCTGACGGAGTACTCCGAGGACCATGACTTCATCGTCCTCGGGGCGGGCGAGCGGGCCGACGTGCTGGTGACCCCGACCGGCGAGCCGGGGGGCGAGGGGCTGCTGCGCTCGCTGCTCCACGACCGCGGCTACGGCAGCATCTTCGGCCGCGACTTCGAGAACCTGATGACGATCCGCTTCGCCGACGGGCCGCCCCACGAGGCCGGTCCGCTACCCCGCACCGGCCGCGACATCGAGCCCTGGGACCTCGAGGGCGCGACCCCGGTCGACCTCGAGCTGACCCTGCAGGAGGACCCCGTCGACGGGACCCTCGCCTACGGCATCGACCACGCGCCCTTCTGGAAGGCGAAGCCCATCCTGGCGAGCCTCGGGGAGACGCAGGTGTGGACGGTGAACAACACCACCGCGTGGTCTCATCCGCTGCACCTGCACGGCTTCTTCTTCCTGGTGCTCGACGAGGCCGGCGCCCCGGTCCGGCCCCTCGAGTGGAAGGACACCGTCGACATCCCCCACGACCGCACGGTGCGCCTCGCGGTCCGATTCGACGACCGCCCCGGGACGTGGATCTTCCACTGCCACATCCTCGACCACGCCGACGGCGGCCTGCTCGGCGCCGTGCACCTCGACCTGCCGGCCGAGACGTTCCGGAACTTGACCGAGCACTGACTCAGGCGGAGAATCCGGAACGATCAGGCCGTCCGTCCCCGGCCGGATCCTGCGCGAAGACGCAAGCGCCACCGGCGGCGGCCTCGGTCGACGAGGGGCCGCCGGCGGCGGTTTCCGGGCGGGCGGCGTTGCGATTCCCTACGGCAGCGTCAGGGCCAGCAGCTCGGCCGGCTCGCCGCGGGCGCTCACGGCCATCGCGATGTACTGCTTCCCGTCGACGGTGTAGGTCATCGGCACCCCGCTCTGCCGCTTCGGCAGCTCCATCTCCCAGACGGTCTCGCCGGTCTGCTTGTCGTAGGCGTAGAACATCTGCCCGCCCGCCCACGTCGGGGTGGCGAAGAGGCCGCCGCCCTCGCCGGCGAAGACCAGCGTCTTCGTGACGAGGATGCCGCTCCGCTCCGGCTTGCCGGTGCGCGGAATGTCGACGCCGCTCAGGGCCGGGTGGTTCGCCACGCAGTCCGGGGTGTCGCCGTTCGGGATCATCCACACGTGGTCGCCGGTGTTCAGGTCGATGGCGGTGATGCGCCCCCAGGGCGGCTTGATGAGGGGCAGGCCCAGGGGCCCGATCTCGCCGCACCCCTGCGTCAGGGCGGGCCCGCGGCGCCGGCCGCCGCCGCCCACGTAGTCCATGGTCGAGCGGCCGGGGTCGTTCACGAGCCCCGCGATGGTGGGGTTGGTGACCGAGGCCACGTAGAGGATGCCGGTCTCCGCGTCCACCGCGCCGCCCTGCCAGTTCGCGCCGCCCGTCATCTGCGGCAGCATCAGCAGGGCGCGCCGCCCGTCCTGCCCCGCGAGGATCGGCGGGGTGTAGATGGGGCCCATCAGGTACTCGGACGCGATGCGCCGCGCCTCGGCCGCGATCTCCGGCGTGAAGTCGATGAGGTCGTCGTTGGAGACCCCCTGGCGGTCGAACGGGGCGGGCCGGGTGGGGAACGGCTGGGTCGCCGCGGCCTGCTCGCCGGGCACCGTCGAGGCGGGCACGGGCCGCTCCTCGATGGGCCACACCGGCTCGCCCGTGACCCGGTCGAACACGTAGGTGAACGCCTGCTTGGTCACCTGGGCCACCGCCTTGATCTCCCGGCCGTCCACGGTGATGTCGACCAGCGCCGGCGGGGTCGGGATGTCGTAGTCCCAGATGCCGTGGTGGATGAGCTGGTAGTGCCAGACCCGCTCGCCGGTCCGCGCGTCGAGGCACACCAGGCTCTCGGCGAACAGGTTGTCGCCGGGCCGGTGGCCGCCGTAGAGGTCGTTGGTGGGGGTCTCGACCGGCAGGTACACGTAGCCCAGCTCCTGGTCGGCCGACATCGGGGCCCACACGCCGGTGTTCCCGCTGTAGCGCCACGAGTCGTTCTCCCACGTGTCGTTCCCGAACTCGCCGGGCTGGGGGATGGTGTGGAAGATCCAGAGCTGCTCGCCGGTGCGCACGTCGAAGCCGCGCACGAACCCGGCCGGGAACTCGGGGGCGGGGGCGGTGGCGCGCAGCGCCGCGCCGACCACGATCACGTCGCCGACAACCATGGCGGGCGAGTTCAGGCCGATCTGGCCGTTCTCCACCGCGGGGCGGTCGAGCCCGTCGAAGATGCCGTCGTAGAGGTCGACCACGCCATCCTCGCCGAAGCCGGGAACGGGGTAGCCGGTCTCGGCGTCGAGGGCCACGAGGTGATAGCCCCGGGTGACGTGGATGACGCGCGCGTCCTCCCCGTCCGTCCAGTACGCCACCCCCCGGCCCGAGCTCGCCCGCACCGGCGCCATGTCGCCGCGCTCGCCCTCGTCGAGGCGGTACATCCACAGCGTCTCGCCGGTGGCGCCGTCGATGGCCACGGCGTTCCGCCGCCAGCCCGCGGTGGCGTAGAGCACGCCCCCGACGGCGAGCGGGGTGGTCTGGTAGTAGAAGTCGGTGCGCGGGCCGAAGTTGTCCGATCGCCAGCGCCACGCCACGTCGAGGTCGGCGACGCTGTCGCGGTCGATCTGGTCGAGGGCCGAGTACTTGGTGCTGCCCGAGTCTCCCCCGTAGTACCGCCACTCGCCCTCCCGCATGCCCTGCTGCGCGGAAGCGGCGACCGCCGTGACGAGGAAGACGGCGGCAACCGCGAGGCTCCTCCGGTTACACCGGTTCATCCGTATCGACATGGAGTACTCCTGTTCTCCTCGGCGCGGGTCAGCGCCCGGATCCGTTCAACGCGATGAGGCGGCACACGATTGCGTGATACTGTTGAGACTGGCATGGACAAAACGACGCTCGAAACGCTGGAAGCGTTCGCGGTCAGGGTCGAACGTGCCGCCGAGCTCACCGACCGACGCGCCCGCGATGCCGACCGAATCTCCCGGTGGACGGTCGGGATTGCCTTCGCCCTGGGCGGAGCAATCCTGTCGGCGGTAATCGCGCTGGTCTACCAAGTCGCCGCCCTTGCCGGCCAAGTACAAGCCCTGGCCTCTCTCCCCTGACTCCGAGTGGGCGCCCGCGAGCAACGCAACCCCCAGCCACCGGCTCCGAGCCACCAGGCCACACCCTCAACCGCCACCCTCGAGGCCATCGAGTCGAAGGAGGCACCCATCTCCTCCGACGGCGCGGCTTACGCAGACTTCCGGCCGTGACACGCGAGCGGCGATGGCACAGGGTCGGTCAGTCCTCGTACACGGGACCGTTGACCGTGCGGTGCGAAAGGTACTTCCACTGGCCGTCGCGCTGTGCGTAGACGCGGACGTACCAGAAGCTGAAGTTGCGGCGCGACGCCTCGGGCCCGCCGCTGCGGGCGCGCAGCCGGCCCATGGTGATGGCGACGTCGCCGTGCACCTCGACCTGCTGCGAGTCGACCTCGCGCATGGAGTAGCGGCCGGCCAGCGAATCGAGCCACTCCTGCTTGCGGTCGACGCCGAGGATGGCGCCGCCGGTGGTCCAGCCGTCCCCGTGCGTGTACGTGAAGTCGTCGGCGCAGACCTCGTCGAGGAAGGCGACGTCGGCGTGCAGCACCGCCTCCTCGATCCGCTTCTCCAGCGCGAGCACTTCTTCCGCCACGTCGGACTCCTCCCCGGAAAGCGTGAGCACCTCCGCGGCCGCCGCAGACTCCGCGCCGGGAAGCGCGAGCGCCTCCGGCGCCGGGTCCGGCAGCGCGAAGACGTAGAGCGCGTTCCCGCTTCGCGGATGGCGCACGTCCGGGGCGAGATTGCGCGGCATCAGCCGCGGGCTGCCGCCGCCGAGGCCCGTCGACACCGCGACGTACTGCCGGCCGCCGGCGCGGAAGCTGATGGGGAAGCCCTGCACCGACGTCCCGAGGCGGGCCCGCCACAGCTCCTCGCCGGTCTCGACGTCGAAGGCCCGGAACCGGCGGTCGAGGTCGCCCGCGAAGGCGAGACCGCCCGCCGTGGTCAGGACCCCGGTGAGGAACGTCGGCCGCTGCTCGACGCTCCACACCTCCTCCAGGGTCTCGGCGTCGTAGGCCGCGAGCTTGCCCAGGTTGCCGTCGGTGCCGGGCATCTCGTGGAACGGCCGCGAGCTCATCCCCACGCCGCCCGAGCCCAGCTCGAACGCCACCTCGCGAGCGGCCAGCTCCATGCACGACTGCGCGAGGGGCATGACGAGCAGCCCCGACCCCGGGTGGTAGCTCATCGGGTGCCAGTTCTTGCCCCCGGCGGTGCTCGGGCACGCCGGCACGAGCTGCTCGAACTCGGCGTCGATGATGTCCTGCCGGTAGGTGACGGCGCCGGTCTCGGGATCGATGCGGTCGAAGACGTTCTGGTACACCGTCTCCTTGTGCCCGAGGAACTCACCGGTCTCGCGGTCGAGCTTCCAGAGGATGCCGTGCTTGCCGGCGCTGAACACGGCCTTGCGGCCGCCGACGTCGACGAGCACCCGCTCGTACACCTCGTCGAGGTCGAGGGTCTCGCCCGGCACGTGCTGGAAGTGCCAGGCGAGGTCCCCGTCGCCCGGCCGCAGGGCGACGGTCGAGTTGGTGTAGAGGGCGGGGTCGTCCACCGTCATGCCGCGGCTCCGCGCCACCCACGGCTTGGCCTGGGCCACCCCGAAGTAGACGAGGTCGAGGCCGGGGTCGTAGCTGCCGGTGATCCAGGTGTCGCCGCCCCCGCGCAGGAAGTCGGGCACGTCGGCCCAGGTGTTGCCGCCCGGCTCGTCCGACCGGGCGACGGTGTTGAAGCGCCAGCGCCGCTCGCCGGTGGCGGCGTCGTAGCCGCTGATGAAGCAGCTCTCCAGCGTGTAGCGGTCGCAGCCGCTCAGCCCCTGCACGAGGGTGCCGCCCGCCACCACCGGCCCGCTCGTGTTGCGGAACCCCTCGGCGTGGTCGGCGATCACGGTGTCCCACGCCCGCTCGCCGGTGCGGGCGTCGAGGGCGATCAGGCGCGCGTCCGGGGTGGCCATGAACAGGTGGTCCCCGTAGATGGCGAGGTTGCGGCTCATGCCCGAGTAGCCGGTCGTGGCCACCTCGACCTCGTGCTCCCAGATCAGATCGCCGGTGGCGGCGTCGAGGGCCTGCACGACCGGGCCGATGCCCGCGAGGAACATCACCCCGTCGTGGACGATCGGCGACGGCGCGTTCCACCCGCCCTCGTTCATCGCCCACACCCAGGCCAGCTCCAGCTCGCCGACGTTCGACCGGTCGACGTCGGCGAGGGGGCTGTGGCTCCACGACTCGTAGTTGCGGCGGATCATCAGCCAGTCGCCGTCGTCGGGGTCCCGCAGCATCTCGTCGGTGACCGGCCGGTAGCCCGCGACGGTGCCGGCCAGGGTGACGCCGCCGCTCTCCGGCGCTACGAACGCGCCCGCCGCCGCGGTCGGGGAAGCCGACGGCGCCCCGCCATCCGCCGCGGTGGCCGCGGCCGTCGCCCCGCCGGCCGCGGCGGGGGCAGCCGGGGACCCGCCGCCGGCGAGGGCCCCGATGGGGACGTCCGCGGTCGCGGCGAGGACCGTGCCGCCGGCCGGCGCGCCGTTCGCCTCGAGCAGGTACGCCACGACGTCGACGTACTCCTCGTCCGTCAGCGAGCCCTCCTCGCCGGGCGGCATCGACCCGCTGATGCGGACGAACAGGTCGCCCGGGCTCAGGTCCGCCCAGAACCGCAGGAAGCTCTCGCCCGCGAGCTGGGGCGCCTCGAAGCTGCCCTGCAGGTTGGTCTGGTGGCAGACGGCGCACTCGCGCTCGTAGACGGCGCGGCCCGACGCGGCCTGGGCCGCGGTGTAGACGCCGTCCTCAGGCAACTGCGCGACCCCCGCAGGAGCCATGCCCGGCGCCAGGAACAACGCCGCCAACCCCACCGCCGCCGACCCCCGTCGAGCGTGTCCTTCTCGTGAGCGGTTCATCGCCACCTCGTGTGGAAGCATGCCAACGACGACCCGCCCATTATCGCCTCTTCGGCCCCGTGACCCCAGCCGCACGCCGCGTCGTGCGCGGCGCCGGCCCCGATCACGATCCCGCGCCGCCCATCGCGGGGCAGCGCCGAACCGGAGCACGGAGACACGGCCGTTCCCGCGCTCACCGCCCGGGCGCGTGGGATATGCCTGCGATATACTTCAGGTCGTTGGAGGCTCGCGCCCCGAGCACACCCCTCCTCGCACCGACCTCCCCGGCACTCCCGGGCCGGCCGGTTCACGTCGTGACCGGCGTTCGCGCCGCCGGCGGGGCTGGTCGGTTCACGTCGTCGCCGGCACCCGCGCCGCCGGTCAGGCTGGTCGGTTCACGTCGTCGCCGGCGTTCGCGCCGCCGGCGGGGCTGGTCGGTTCACGCCGACCGGTCGATAGACAGCTCGATGTCGCCCATCGCGCGGCCGGTCTGCTCGAGCGACGGAGGGTCCGTCCACGATACCCTCGTCACTTCGGGCAACGGGACGGCGCCGCGCACCGCG
This sequence comes from Vicinamibacterales bacterium, assembly GCA_965261285.1. Classification (GTDB taxonomy): domain Bacteria; phylum Acidobacteriota; class Vicinamibacteria; order Vicinamibacterales; family UBA8438; genus JAJEEA01. The sequence goes on from OZ253457.1 coordinate 4,641,749, forward strand.
ATCGCGACGCGGGAAGCCGACCGCCGCGGTCGATTCCCGACCCGGCGCCTGGCGGCGGCGGTGCGCCGGGCGGCGCCCGCCATCCCGGTCGCCATCTCCCTCGCCGCCGCGGCGTGCGGGGCCGCGCGCGCGGGCGCACCCGTGCCGCGTCCGTTCCCCACGACGTCCCCGGCCGTGGTCGCGACCGGCGCCGACGCCCGTGCCGCACCGACGGGGCGATGGAGCGGCGCCGACTTCCCCCGCTACCTCGCCCTGGTGGAGGAGGTCGAGACCGGCGGAGACTGCCTCGCCCGGCCCGCCGGCGGCTCGGCCCTCGGCTGCTATCAGATGACCCGCGCCGCCCTCGTTGACGCCGGGTTCAAGGACGCCGCTGGCCGCTGGCGGGACAACCCGTGGGGCATCGACTCCGACGACGAGTTCAGGAGAGACCGCCGCGCGCAGGATGCGGCCATGCTGCAGTACACCACCCGGAACTGGCTCAGGCTGGAGCCCTGCGTGCGGGACCTGATCGGCAGGACGGTCGGCGGCGTCGCCCTCGACCAGGCCGCCCTGGTGGCCGGCGCGCACCTCCTCGGCGCCACCGGCGTCGTCCGTTTCGTGCGCTGCGGCCTGCACGCGCGCTGCCTCTCGCGGGAGGTCGCGGCGGGGAACGGCGGCCGCGACAACCTCCGCGCGTCGGCTCTCCGGCGCATGCAGGCCGCGCGCGGGCTGCGCGTGCTGGCGCCGTCCGGGGGGACGGGTTCCCGGTGCGGGCTCCGGGGTTAGGAGGTGAAGCCGATAGCTGCACCGGCCGACGGAGCCGAGTCCGGCGGAGGGTCCTCGGGCGCGGCCGCAAACGAGAGCGACCGGCACCGGTGACGGTCAATGCGGGTGGGGCGCATCGCGTCGGGCCCGTCGACCGACCGCCGCCACCGACGCCCGGGGCCGGTGTTCGTGTCGACACCTGTGCAGCGCGGCATCACGGTATCGGGGCCGGCCGAGGCCGCCACCGACGCGCGGCGCCGGGGGTCGTGTCGACGGGAGAGGGAAGGTGGCGCGCCCGGAGGGATTTGAACCCCCGACCTACGGGTTCGAAGCCCGGCGCTCTATCCATCTGAGCTACGGGCGCGCATTTGGAATCAACGACTTGCAGCAACCGCTCCGGGTACTGCCAGCCGGTGCTGCCAGCCGCCCTCGCATCGTATCACGGCCGTTTTCACGGTTTCGGATGCCCCAGCAGCCACTCGACGACGAGCCGCGTGAAGTGCGGCGACAACGCCGGCACGTGCCCGCCGCCGTCGATGGTCCAGAGCTCGGCCGACCCGCCGGGGCGGCAGCCGTCGGTGTAGCGCGTAACGCCGCTCTCGGGACCGTCGATCCCCCCGTCGAGGTCGAGGGTGCCGCTGTCTACGCCGGTCACCGCGCAACCGTTGTGGGCGGCCCAGCTCTCGACGCTCGCCTTCGCGCCGGGCAGCTCCTGCTCGCGGAAGTCCCCGCCCTCGTAAGGTATCGCGGTGTCGGCGGTGCCGTGGATCTGCAGGACGTGCACCGGCTCCGGGGGCGCCGGGCGCGGCCGGCTCTGGTCGGCGCCGGCGAGGCTGGCGATGGCGGCGATGACGCCCGGATGCTCGTGGGCCATGCGGTACGACATGAACCCGCCGTTCGAGTGCCCGAACAGGTACACCCGCTTGTCGTCGACGGCGTACTCGGCCTTGACGGCGTCGATGAGCCCCGCGAGGTACGCGACGTCGTCGACGGTGCTGCCGCGGAAGTTGCAGCACGCGTCCGAGGCGTTCCAGAAGCGGGGCCGGTCGCCGCCGTCCTCCCGGGTGCCGTCGGGGGCGACCATGATGAACCCGTAGGCGTCGTTCAGGGCGCTGACCTGCATGTAGGTGTCCTGGCCGGCGCCGCTCGAGGTATAGCCGTGCAGCAGGACGATGAGCGGGGCCGGGGCGGCCGCGTCGTAGCTCGACGGGACGTGCACCGGCAGCTCGCCCCGGCCGGCATCGACGGTCTGGGCGCTTGCCGCCCCCGACCCGATCACTACCAGTATCGCCATCAGAACGCAGCACACTCGACGCATCGTTGTCTCTCCTTCAGCGGGCAGGACGAATCAACCCGGCAGCGAACTTGTGCCGGACAGGGTACACCGTACCGATGGTCACCGCGCGGGGCGCACTGCACGACGGTGCTTGAACACTCGGTTGCGGCGTTCGCCCGGGCGGCTGCCGACCAATGGATGCACACGCAGGCCGCCTGCGAGGCCCGGGCGCACCGGCGGCGAGCAACCCGAGGTCAGTGGCCGACACCCGCCGGGGAAGAGCTGATCGATGTGCATTCGCGTGTAGCGGGGAGCACAGCGCCCGACACTCGATCCGCCCGCGCCTTCCACGGGCCGCCCCTTCACCCCGCCTCCAGGCCCGCGAGGACCGCGCGCAGGTCGGCGGGCGCGCCGGCCCGCAGCCCCGCCCACAGGTCGCCGACCTCGGCGAGGCGGTCGAAGATGTTCCCCAGGGTGAAGTCGCGCGGCGACAGGCCGGTCTTCAGCCCGTCGTGCACCTCGGCCCAGGTCAGCGGCGTCGACACCCCCGCGAAGGGGCTGGCGCGGGCGCTGTAGGCGGCGGCGAGGGTCTTGCCGTAGATGTTCTGCAGGTAGTCGATGTAGACGGCGTCGGCGGCGCGCCGCTTGACCATCCTCTCGACCGTCGCGGCCCGCGGGTGGCGCGACGCGACGATGGTGGCGACGATCTGGCAGAAAATCATGCCCGCCTCGTAGGGCGTGTCCGGCGGCAGGGGAACGTAGATGTGCAGCCCCGACGCGCCCGAGGTCTTGGCCAGGCAGGGCACGTCGAGCCGGGCCAGCTCGTCGTGCAGCCAGCGGGCGACCTCGACGACCCGGCTGAACGGCGCCTCGGGCATGGGGTCGAGGTCGAGGGCGACCCAGTCGGCCTCGGCGATGTCGGGAAGCCGCGAGAACCACGGGTCCTGCGAGATCACCGCGAGCTGCGCCATCCACGCCAGGGTCTGCAGGGTCCCCCCGATCAGGTAGGGGACGCCGGTGTCCTCGCGCTCGAGGCTCTCGCTCACCGTCACCACCCGGACGCCCTCGGGCAGCTCGCCGGGCGAGCGGTGCTGGTAGAACCACTTGCCGTCGATACCGTTCGGGAAGCGCTTCATGACGAGCGGGCGGTCGGCGACGACCGGCAGCAGGTACGGCGACATGCGCAGGTTGAAGCGCACGAGGTCGCCCTTGGTCAGGCCGGGGTCGGGCCAGAACACCTTGTGCAGGTTGCCCACGGGGAGCCGGGCGCCGTCGGGCAGCGTGAGGACGCCGCGCTTCCGGCTCGACTCCAGCGCGCGCAACTGGTCGCAGAGCGCGTCGATGGCGGCGTCGGGGGCGGGCGGCGGCGAGGCCGTGGTCGACCCCGCGCGCGCGGGGAGCGACGGCCCGCGCGCAGCGCTGCCGCGCGCGGAGCGCGCGCGGGGCGGGCCGGCGGCGGCAGGACCCGCCGGGGCCGACTCGAGGGTGCTTTGCGCGTGGTCGTCCTCGCGCCGCACGTCCCGCGGCGCGATGTCCGCCCGCACCCCCAGGTACACGGGATGGCGCAGCACCTCGTCGGTCGTCCAGCGGGTGAACTTCACCTCGACGACGAGGCTTGGCTCGACCCAGTGGGGCCTCTCGTTGGCGGGCGGGACGGCGGTGAACGGCGACTCGTCGACACCGATGGCCCGCAGGTGGGCGCCGATGGCGTCGAGGTCCGCCTGGCTGAAGCCCGACCCCACGTGCCCGGCGTAGATCAGCCGGTCCGAATCGTCCCGCGGCCCCGTCGGCGATGCGCGTCCTCCGTCGCCGGGCTCCCCGGACCCGCCTCGCAGGCCTGACCCGCCCCGCGGCTCCGTCGGCGATACGCGGGCCGCGGGAGTGCGCGCGCGCGCCGTCGGCGCCGCCGGCGTTCCGCCGGGATAGTAGCCGACCAGCAGCGCGCCGAACCCGCGGCGCGACGACCGCCCCTCGGTCCACCCCCCGACGACGAATTCCTGCCGCCGGACCAGCTTGAGCTTCCGCCAAGCGGTCTGGCGGCGGCCCGACAGGTAGCGCGACGCGGGGTCCTTGACGACCAGCCCCTCCCAGTCGTTGGCCATCGCCTCGTCGCGCAGGGCGAGGCCGCCGCCGCACCGGCTGGGCACGACCCGCACCACGCCCCCGGCTTCGGGGCCGACGCGCTCGACGAGGCGCGCCCGGCGCTCCGTCAGCGGCCGCGGGCGCAGGTCCTCCTCCCCGTCGCGGATCAGGTCGAACGCGATGAAGACCGCGTCGATGTCCGGCGTCCCCGCCCGGGGCCGGCCCTGCCGGTGCATGCGGCCCTGGAGACGCTCGAACGGCAGCGCGCCGCCGGCCGCGTCGACCGCCACGATCTCGCCGTCGAGCACGACCGGGCCGGCGAGCCCCGCCGCGAGCGCGGCCAGGGCGTCGGCGATCTCGGGAAACTGCGCGGTCTTGTCGTTCCCCGCCCGGGACCAGATGCGGACCTCCGGCCCCCCCTTCCCGGCAGTTCCGCCGCGCCCGCCCGCGGCGGGCACGACCTCTATCAGGGCGCGAAGCCCGTCGAACTTGCGCTCGAAGACGAGGTCGCCGCGCCCCAGCAGCCGGTCGTGGGTCGATTCCTCGGCCGACACCGCGAGCATCGGCCGCAATGCCCCGCTGTCCGCGCGCCACGGCGAACCGTGCCCGTCCCGGTCCGACCCCGCGGATCGCCGGGCCCCGCCGGCCGACGCCCCGTCCGATCCGCTTCGCCCTCCCATCGGCGGCAGCATACCCGCCCGTCGCCGGAAACCGAAGAGCCGTGCAACGCGGGGTCCTGCCAACGCCTCCCGGAACCGATAAGATGGAAGTCCCCCGCCCGCGGTGTCCGGGCGCACCGGGAGATGACGACATGGCTGCACGCCCCACCTGGAAGGGCCACATCAAGATCAGTCTCGTGACGGTGCCGGTGCGGGTGTTCCCCGCCACCAGCTCCGAGTCCGTCCTCCGCTTCAACCAGCTCCACGGCGAGTGCCAGACCCGGCTGCAGCAGAAGCGCTGGTGCCCGAGCTGCGACCGCGAGATCGACAAGACCGAGATCGTCAAGGGCTACGAGTTCGAGCGGGGCCGCTACGTGGTGCTCGACGAGGACGACCTCGCCAAGGCCCGCCCCGAGTCGACCCGCATCATCAACCTCGAGCGGTTCGCGGACATGGACTCGATCGACCCGATGTACGTCGAGAAGCCGTACTACCTGGCCCCCGACGGCGACGTCGCGTCGAGCGCGTTCGGGGTCATCCGCGAGGCGCTGCGCGGCAAGGCGGGCATCGGCAAGCTCGCCCTCTCGGGCCGGGAGTACTCGGTGGCCATCCAGCCCCGCGAGAACGGGCTGGTCATGTTCACCCTGCGCCGGGCCAACGAGGTGCGCCGCATGAGCGCCATCGAAGAGCTCGACCGCGTGCCCGACGAGCCCAACGACGCCGAGGTGTCGCTGGCCCGCCAGGTCATCGGCAACTTCGAGGGCGAGATCGACTTCGGCGAGTTCGAGGACCAGTACCAGGCGCAGTTGCGCTCGGTCATCGACGCCAAGGTCGCCGGCGAGGAGTTCGTGGTGCGGGAGGAGGAGGCGCCCACCAAGGTCGTCGACCTCATGGCCGCCCTCAGGAAGAGCCTCGACAGCGTCAGCGCCGCGAAGAAGAAGCCGGCGCGGGCGAGCGGGGCCGCCGCGGCGAAGACGGCCAGGCCCCGGCGCAAGCGGGCGTGACCGACGGACCGGCGATTGCCGCTCCGTTCGCCGCCCAACCGGCGCGCCGGGGCATTCGAGCGGCTCCGCGCGCGATGCCGGGTCGAGTCGCCGCCGGCGACGCCACTCGGTGCCCGACCACCCGATCAAGGGCCGCGCCCCTGCGGCGCAGGCGCGCAAGTCTCGATCAGGGCCCGTGGCCCGCTTCACGTCTTGCCGGTACGAGCACCGGCGCCAGGGCGGCAAGGTCGCCGTCCACGTCGGGGTTCGGGGCGAGACGCAGCAGGCGGGCGAGGAACGGGTACAGGTCGACGCTGTCGACGGGGCCGATGCGCCGGCCGGGTCGGATGTCCGGTCCCGCCGCGAGGAAGATGCCGTGCATGTCGGGATGGCGCGGGTTCCACCCGTGCATGCCGGCTGGCGGCGGAGGCGGGCTGCCGAGGTGGAACATGAAGCCCGGGTCGGCGACGACCACCACGTCGCCGATGCGCGGGTTGGCGCGGTAGCGGAGCGCGGCCGGCACCTCGCTCCGGAGATAGGCGCGCCCGCCGGTCAGGCCGCCGCCCCCGATGCCGTCGTTGACGTCGTCGCGCACCGCCCGCGCCCGCGCCGCGTCCCCGGCCACGAACAGGTTGGCGCCCGGTCCGCTGACGACCGCGCGCACGCCGCGCAGGTCGGCGACGGCCGACAGATCGATCATCCCCTCCGGACGGACCGCGCCCATGCCGTGGTCCGAGACCAGCACGACGGACACGGCCCCGCCGTGGGGCAGCGCGTCGATGCCGTCGAGCAGCCGCCCGAGGTCGGCGTCCACCTGCTCCACCGCCTCGGCGACGGCGGGCGACGCCGGGCCGGTGCGGTGGCCGGCGCCGTCCACGGCCGAGAAGTACAGCGTGACGAGGTGGGGCCGCCGCTCCGGCGGCAGGGCCAGCCAGTCGAGGACCTGGTCGACCCGCTCGCGGTGGGTGCCGCGGTCGGCGTAGCGGGTCCAGAAGGTCGAACGCACCCCGCCGACGTCCGCCTCGGTGCCGACCATCAGCATCGCCGCCGCCACCATGCCCTGGGTCTCGGCCGTCACCCAGATGGGCTCGCCGCCGTACCACGTGCCGTCCTCCACGCTGGCGCGGTCGCGGTAGTTGTACTCGGCGCCGCGGTCCGGGTCGAAGAAGCGGTTGCCCACCAGGCCGTGGCGTTCGGGGTGGAGGCCGGTGGCGATGGTGTAGTGGGCGGGGAACGTCAGCGACGGATAGGGGGGAACGAGCGCGTCGGCTACCACCCCCCGGGCCGTAACCCGGTCGAAGGTCGGCGTGGCGTAGAGGTCCAGGTAGTCGTGGCGAAACCCGTCGAACGACACCAGCACGAGGTAGGGCTTGTCGAGGGTCTCGGGCGCGTTGACGCCGCCGGTGCCGTCCGGGGTCGTGGCCCGGCCCGACTGCGCCGCCTCGGCCGCCGCCGCCGCGCGAGCGGAGCCGACGCCCGGCGGCGATCCCGAGCCCGCGAGACCGCCCGCCACGATGGCGGCCAGCACCATCGCCCCCAGACACGACGCGCGCCATCCTCCGGCCGCGGCCCTCGCACTCGCTCGATCCCTGTTCGTCATGGCGGTTCTCGTGCGGTGGAAACGGCAGAGTCGCCGTCCGGCGGCGAAACCGGTGACCTCGGGCCATGTCCCGCGGCGACACGTGCGAGCCCGGCCCGACCGCGGCCTATTCGCGCGCAGCAAAAGGGCCCAGGCTAACCGGCCGCGGGCGCCTGGCTCGGGAGTGTCCGGCCGCCCCGTGCTACTTCAGGCCCATGCGTTTCTTGTACTTCGGCCACTCCACGCGCAGGCGCAGGAAGGCGTCGACGTCCTCGCAGACGAGAAACGGATTGGTCCGCCGCTCGAGCCCGACCGTCGAGCTGGGCCGCGCCCCGTAGTCGTGCCCGGGCCACACCGTGGTGTCGTCGGGCACCGCGTCGAGCAGCCGCTGCAGGCTCGCCCACTCGGTGCGGGCGTCGGCCTCGGTCCTCGTGCCCCCGACCTTGCCCACGAAGAGCAGGTCGCCGGTGACGAGCAGGCGATGCTCCGGCTCGAACAGCACCAGGTGATCGTCGCAATGGCCGGGGGTGTGCAGGCACCACAGCGCGAGCGACCCCACCGCCAGCTCGCCCCCGTCGGCGAGCGTCACGTCCGGCGCTTCCGGGGCCGCGGGGTGGGCGGCCACCGGCGCCCCCGTCAGCTCGACGGCGGCGGCGTTGCCCTCGGTGTGGTCCGGATGCCCGTGGGTGTTGACGACGTGGGTCACCGTCAGCCCCTGCGCGGCCGCCCGCTCGACGAGCACCGCCGGCGAGTACGAGGGATCGACGAGCACCCCCTTCCCCGCCTCCCGGTCGCCGATCAGGTAGCCGAAGTTCCGGTCGCCGCCGGTCCGAACCTGCTCGAAGACGAGGCGCATCGGCCCATTCTATACGCACGCCGAACGCACGCCGGCGTGAGCGCCGGCCTGTCCCCGGCCGGGTGGCGCCCTGTCACGTTCATCGTCGAGTCCGGCATCATCCGCGCTTCGAAAGCGCGGGGGACCAGCCCGGTCATTCGACCAGCAGAACCGCCGGCGCCAGACGCGTGCCGGCGAGCGACCTTCGCAGCCGCCCGTCGAACGTCACCAGGCGTCCCCGCCGGCGCGCCGCGAGGGCGGCGAGATGGAAGTCGGCCAACTGGTGGCGGCCCGGCAGCCAACCGGCCGTCGCGTCGTCCAGGGAGTTGCGCAACGACACGTCGTCCGGCCAGAAGCGGTGCCCGCCCGAGTCGCAGACATCCAGCATCGCGCATCATCCTCGGCGGGGTCGATGGGCCACAGGACGGATAGAGAAGGCCGAGCTTCGAGCCGATAGATCGGGCAGAGACATGACCACTTGCTGCGCTGCGTTCACCAATGCGGCCGGCCGGCTCGCGAAGGCCGCAACGGTCGCGGGTCTGCTGCTGGTTGGAACGCCCGCCCTCGCCGCCGCCGACGAGGCGGAGCGCCTCGCCGAGGGGTACGTCGTCCTCCAGGAGATCATGGACGCCCCCGACGCCTCCATCCCCGAGGCGATCCTCGATCGGGCGACCGCCATCGCGGTGTTTCCGTCGACGGTCCGGGCGGGGTTCATCTTCGGCGGCCAGCGCGGCCGCGGGTTCATCGCGGCGCGGGACCCGGACACCGGCGCCTGGTCGCCCCCCGCGTTCCTGACCCTGACCGGCGGCAGCATCGGCCTGCAGGTCGGCGCGCAGCAGGCCGACGTGGTCCTCCTCATCCAGAACCCGCGCGGGCTCGCCCGCCTGCTCGGCAACCAGTTCAAGCTGGGCGGGGACGCCTCGGCCGCGGTGGGGCCGGTCGGGCGCAGCCTCGAGGCGTCGACCGACCTGCAGATGACGGCCGAGATCCTCAGCTACTCGCGCTCACGCGGGGTATTCGCGGGGGTGACCCTCGGCGGCGCCACCCTGCGGGCGGACCGCGACGCCAACGAGCGCTTCTACGGCGTGCGGCTCGACTCGCGGCAGATCGTCCTCGAAGGCCGCACCGGAGCGGCCCTGCCCGAGGCCGCGGCCCGGCTGCAGCAAGCGCTCGACCGCCTCGCGCCGTGACGGAGAATCCCGAACCGGCCCGGCCCGGAACGAGCGTCGACGTCGGCTCGCATCGCGGACCACCCGGCGCGAGCGCTCCACGACCCCCACCTCGGCTGGCGAGGTCCTGGTCGTCAAGACGGGCCGGGACGGGTCCGATTCGCGGAGCCGCGGTCTCCGAGGGGTATCGCGCGGCCCGGCCGCGCATGCTGTTGATTCGCCGCCATGACCATGCTGCAAACGACCAGTCTCCGGATCTCCTGCGTCCTGACCGCGGCCATCCTCGCTGGCGCCGCCCCATCTGCTCTCGCCCAGGTGACGGCCGGCGACGTCGTCGACCGGCCGAGCCTGCGCGCGTTCGTCGAACGGGCCCACGCCCGCGCCGAGGCGTTGGTGGCCGAGGCGACGACGGAGGACGAGGCGTACCAGCTCCTCGACGCCGAGTTCAGGCCCATGGGCGAATGGCACGAGGGCCCCATCTACCTGTTCGCGCTCCTGGCCGAAGGCCCCGCCCGCGGCACCAACGTCTTCAGCGCCGCCAATCGGGCGCTCGAAGGCCGGAACCTGTGGGACAACGAGGACAAGAACGGGGTCCTCTACGTCCAGGAGCTCATCGCGAAGGCGGGTACGGACTTCGTCGAGTACCACTTCGACAACCCCGACGTGATCGGCGACGAGGACGAGGGCTCCCTCAAGGTGGGCTGGAGCGAGGTGCTGACGGTCGCGGACCAGAAGCTCATCATCGGTTCCGGCTTCTATCCCGCGACCGCCGTCCCCATCCTCCCTCCGCAGTTCGCGGTGCTCCTGCTCGCGTTTCTCCTCGCCGCGGGCCGCGCGCAGCTTCGCCGGCGGCAGCGGCGGTAGGGGTCCGCGCCTGGGAGAACGGTGCGAACACCGCGGGCAGGGCGATGGTCGGACGGCAATCGGGAACCGCGCCCGACGATTTGCGGGGCGATGGTCGGGCGGCAATCGGGAACCGCGCCCGACGACGGCCCGGCCACACGCCGGGCCAGCCGCAAGCCCCCGGCCGTCCGCGGACAGCCGGGGAGACGGGTCCGATCACGACGCCGCGAAGTCCAACCCGACGTCGAGGGCCGGCGCGCTGTGGGTGATCCAGCCGACCGAGATCAGGTCGACGCCGGTGGCGGCGACCTCGGCGACGGTCTCGGGGGTGACGCCCCCCGACGCCTCGGTGACGGCCCGGCCGCGGGCCATCGCCGCCGCCCGCTTCAGGTCCGCGATCGGGAGGTTGTCGAGAAGCACGGCGTCGGCCCCCGCGTCGAGGGCCTCCCGGAGCTGCTCCAGGTCGTCGACCTCGACCTCCACCCGCACCAGGTGCCCCGCCGCGGCGCGGGCCCGCGCGACGGCGGCGGCGACCCCGCCCGCGATCAGCCGATGGTTGTCCTTGACGAGCACCGCGTCGTGGAGGCCGAAGCGGTGGTTGGCGGCGCCGCCCACCCGTACCGCGTACTTCTCGAGGGCGCGCAGGCCGGGGGTCGTCTTGCGGGTGCAGACCACGCGGGCGGGGCCGCCGCGCGCGGCGGCCTCGACGACGTCACGGGTGGTGGTAGCGATGCCCGAGAGGTGGGCGAGGAGATTCAGGGCGGTCCGCTCCGCCGAGAGGAGCACCCGGGCCGGACCCTCGACGGTGGCGAGCACGGAGCCCGCCGGCACGTCCGCCCCGTCCTCGTGCTCGATGGCGTGCCGCACCGGGCCGGCACCCTCTCCCAACGCCTCGAACGCGAACAGCGCGCAGCGCAGCCCGCAGACGCGCCCGGCGCGCCGCACCGCGATGCGCGCGGCGGCGCGCCGATGCGCGGGCACGACGGCATCGGTGGTGATGTCGCCGGCCGACCCCAGGTCGACCGCGAGCTCTCGGCGTACGAGCGCCTCGTAGTGCAGAGGGAGCAATGGGGCGACACGGGGCGGCGGAGTTCCCGGTGTCATCGGCGCGCGGCCCCGGCAATCGCAGGCCTGCGGCTTCGGCGGCGAGCCAACCATCCCGCCAGGACTCCGCCCGCTTCCACGCGGCCGAACCCTGCCGGAGAGACCATCCCCGTCCCGCGCCGCGCGCCGCCCGACCATCCCTCCAGCCGTCCGCGGGACCTGCGAGCGCGGACCCCGGCCGGCGCGGCGCCGCCCCTCATCCGCCCGTCCCGCGGCCGACCTCGAGCATGCGCTCGACGGCGCGGCGGGCGCCGGCGGCGACGGCGGGGTCGACGGTCACCTCGTGCTGCATGTGCTCGAGCGACGCGAGAATCCCCGGCAGGGTGATCCGCTTCATGTGCGGGCACAGGTTGCAGGGCCGGATGAACTCCACCTCGGGATGGGCCACCGCCACGTTGTCGCTCATCGAGCACTCGGTCACCAGCACCACCCGCTCGGGGCGCACCGCGTCGACGTGGCGCAGCAGGCCCGCCGTCGAGCCCACGTAGTCGGCCTCGGCGAGCACGTCGGGCGGGCACTCCGGGTGCGCGTAGATCTGCACGCCGGGGTAGCTCGCCCGGTAGCCGCGCAGGTCCTCGGCACTGAACCGCTCGTGCACCTCGCAGTGACCCTGCCACAGCACGATCTCGACGCCGGTCCGGCTCGCCACGTAGCGACCCAGGTACTCGTCGGGCAGGAAGATGACCCGCTCGGCCCCCAGCGACTCCACGACCTCGACCGCGTTCGACGACGTGCAGCAGATGTCCGACGCAGCCTTCACGTCAGCCGACGTGTTGACGTAGGTGACAACCGGCGCGCCGGGGTAACGCTCGCGCAGCAGTGCGACGTCGGCGGCGGTGATCGACGACGCCAGCGAGCAGCCGGCCTCGAGGTCGGGAATGAGCACGGTCCGGCTGGGGCTCAGGATCTTGGCGGTCTCGGCCATGAAGTGGACGCCGCACACGACGATGACCTCGGCGTCGGTCTCGGCCGCCTGCCGCGCGAGGGCGAGGGAGTCGCCGCACAGGTCGGCGACGCCGTGGAAGATCTCGGGCGTCTGGTAGTTGTGGGCCAGCACCACCGCCCCCCGCTCGGCCTTCAGGCGCCGGATGGCGTCGACGTAGGGGGCGTGCACCGGCCACTCCATGGGGGGGATCACCGACCGCACCCGCTCGTAGAGCGCGGCGGTGCGGGCGGCCACCACCGGCGTGTAGTCGAGCCGGGGCGGCTCGGGCTCGGGAACGGTCTGTCGTTGAAGGTCGTTGTCCATTGTGCTCACGATGAGGATTACAAGTCTCCTTATTCTAGCCATGAGCATAACGAGCTGTCAAACCTGACGGTGGGGTTTCGGGGAAGGGGCGACGGGCGACGGGCGGCGGGCGGCGGGCGGCGGGCGAGCGTTGGGCGCCGCCGCCGGGAGCCGGGAATCCACGTGGTGACGCCACGGACCGCCCGGTCGGCGCGGTGGAACGGCGCGGGCTCCCCCGAGCGTGGGCCGCGGGCGGCGAAGCGGCGCCGCCGGGAGCCGGGAATCCGCGCCGGTGACGCCACGGACGGCCCGGTCGGCGCGGTGGAACGGCGCGGGCTCCCCCGAGGGTGGGCCGCGGGCGACGAGCGGAGCCGCCGGCGACGATGGGCGCGGGCTACGCGCCCGACGCCGGCAGGCCCGGGAGCCCCACCCCGGGGGCGGGCCGCTCGTGCTGCACCTCGCGGCGGAAGCGGAACAGCTCGGCGGGCCGGCCGCCGGTGGCGGGCTCGACCCGGCCGGTGCCCTCGACGAGGGCGCCGCGTTCGACGAGGCGGCGGAAGTTCTGCTTGTGGAGGCGGACGCCGGCGAGGGTCTCGACCGTCCGCTGGAGCTGCAGCAGGGTGAAGGCCTCCGGCAGCAGCTCGAACACGAGGGGCCGGTACTTGAGCTTGCCGCGCAGACGCCCGAGGGCGGTGGCGAGGATGCGGCGGTGGTCGAGGGCGAGCGGCGCCCCGAACCCCGGCGGACCGGGTGCCGCGCCCCCGTCCCCGGCCAGGCCGAGGCCGGCCGCCGCGCCCCCGTCCCCGGCCAGGCCGAGGCCGGCCGGGCCGGGCCCGTCGCGTTGTCCCCGGCCCGCGGTCCCCGGACCGCGGTCGCGCCGCGCCTCGGCGACGAGCCCCGCCTCGTAGAGCAGCTCGTAGCGTTCCAGCACCCGCTCGGCGTCCCACGGCGCGGCCCCCGTCCCGAAGGTGATGTCGGCGCGGCCGCGTCGCTCGCGCCGGCCGTCGCCGGCCGGGGCCGCCTCGATCCAGGCGTCGAGAGCGGGCCGGATGCCATCGCGCAGCAGGGTCGGCTCGCCGCCCCGGCGGTCCTCCCACGGCAGGAAGCGGTAGACGGCCTCCCACGCGGCGGGGTGCCCGGCCGCGAGCTGTCGCTCGCGCACGAGGGCGAGGTAGGCCACCGCGATCACCCGGGCCTCACCGTTCCCCGCCCCCGCGCGGTCCCGGTCGCCGAACGTGTACAGTTGTTCGACGTGAGCGAGGTCCATGCCGGTCTGCTCGCGGACCCAGGCGCGCAGGCCGAGCTCGAGGGTGCGGTGGCGGTCGGGGTCGAGGGGGCCGAAGGGCAGGGCGGGTGCGCCGCCGTCCCCGCCGCCCGACACCGTCAGCACGCGGGGCTCGTCGCCGGTGACGGCGACGATGGTGGCGTGCAGCCCGACCGTGACGCGACGCGGCATGTCGGACGAGTCTAGCAGCCCATGACGGGGTCCCCGCTGCCTTCGAGCGGCGCAGGAGGCCCCGCCCGACGGCGCGGCAACGCGGGGTTCGCCGGCGGGCCGCCAACCGGAGAAAAACGAGACCATGCAGATCATCCCCCCCATCGTGCAGCGCCGGATCGACGAGGGACACCGCGACCCCGAGGGCTTCTGGGAGCGGGCGGCCCGCCGCCTGCCGTGGTTCCGCACCTGGGACCAGGTCTACGCCCCCGACCCGCCGACGTTCCGCTGGTTCGTGGGAGCGCGGACCAACCTCGCCCACAACGCCGTCGACCACCACGTGGCGGCGGGCGAGGGCGGGCGCGCCGCCCTCGTCTACCTGAACGAGCGCGGCGAGCGGATGGTGTGCACCTACGCGCAGCTCCGGTTCCACGTGACGCGGGTGGCGGCGGCGCTGCGCGCCCTCGGCGTCGGGAAGGGCGACCGGGTGACCCTCTCCATGCCCACCTGCCCCGAGGCGGTGTTCCTGATGCTGGCGTGCGCGCGCATCGGGGCCATCCACTCGGTGGTGTTCGCGGGGTTCGGGGCCCAGGCCCTCGCCGACCGCATCGGCGCGAGCGGCTCGCGCGTCGTGTTCACGGCCGACGTCACCTACCGCAAGGGGAAGGACGTCCCGCTGAAGCCCATCGTCGACGACGCCCTCCGCGCCCCGGGGCACCCCGTCGAGCGGGTGGTGGTGCTGCAGCGCGCCGACCCGACGCCGCCCCTCGACCCCGCGCGCGAGATGTCGTGGGACGACTTCCTGGCCGGGGCGGCCGGGCAGTCCGGCGACTGGGTCTCGATGGAGGCCAACGAGCCCGCGTTCATCCTCGCCACGTCCGGAACCACGGCCCGGCCCAAGCTCGCCGTCCACACCCACGGCGGCTACCAGGTGCACATCGCGAGCATGGCCCGGTGGTGCTTCGGCCTGCGGCCGGCCGACGTGTGGTGGGCGACGTCGGACATCGGCTGGATCGTCGGCCACAGCTACATGGTCTACGCGCCCCTCCTCGTCGGCTGCACCACCGTCGTGTTCGAGGGCGCCCTCGACTACCCCGAGCCCGACAGCACGTGGCGGGCGGTGGTGGAGGAGATCGGGGCCACCGGCATCTTCACGTCACCCACCGCCATCCGGGCCCTCATGCGCTACGGCGACGCGCCGCTGCAGGGCGTCGACCACGCGGGGGTCGAGCGCATCTTCTCGGCCGGCGAGGTGCTCAACCCGCCGGCGTGGGACTGGCTGCAGAACACCGTCCTCGGGGGGCGCATCCCCGTCATCGACCACATGTGGCAGACCGAGACGAGCGGCCCCGTCTTCGGCAACCCCTACGGGCTGGCGATGCTGCCGATCAAGCCGGGGTCGGCCACGCTGCCCCTGCCCGGCATCGACGCCGCCATCGTGCGCGGCGACGGCGAGCCGTGCGAGCCCGGCGAGAAGGGCATCATGGTGCTCAAGCGCCCGTTCCCGGGGCTGACCGCCTCGCTCTGGGGCGAGCCCGAGCGCTACGGGCGCGACTACTGGCAGAAGATACCGGGGGTCTACTTCAGCGGCGACTCGGCCCACGTCGACGACGACGGATACCTGTGGTTCGGGGGGCGGGCCGACGAGATCATCAAGATCGCGGCCCATCGCATCGGGACCATCGAGGTCGAGAGCGCGTGCCTGAAGCACCCCGCGGCGGCCGAGTGCGGCGTCGTGGGGCGGCCCGACGAGACCCGCGGCGAGGTCATCTCCGCCTTCGTCCTCCTCAAGCAGGGCGAGACGCCCTCCGACGACCTGCGCCGGGCCCTGATAGAGACGATCCGGCACGAGCTGGGCCCCATCGCGGTGGTGGGCGAGCTGAACTTCGTGACGATGCTGCCGAAGACGCGCAGCGGCAAGATCATGCGCCGGGTGCTCCGCGCGGTCATTCTCGACCGCGACCCCGGCGACATCACGACCATCGAGGACGAGGGCTCGGTGGAGGAGGCGCGGCAGGCCTGGACGCAGATGAAGGCGGACCTGGCCGGCTCGGGCCAGTGACGCAGGGGAGGCGCGGCAGGCCTGGACGCAGATGAAGGCGGACCTGGCCGGCTCGGGCCAGTGACGCAGGACCGGCGGCGCGCCGGCGCTCGAACGAGAAACGGCGCGGCCCCTGGAAGGGACCGCGCCGTTCGAGGCCCGGCGTCCGACCGGCCGCTACTGGTCCCGCCCGCGCCCCCGGCGGCCCTCCCCACGCCCGCGGCGTCCCCGGCGCTCGTCGCGGCGCTCCTCCATCCGTTCGCGGCGCTCCTCCATCCGCTCGCGCCGCGCCGCCATCCGCTGCTCCCGCGCCGTCCGCAGCACGTCGGCCGCGGTCCGCTGGTCGGGGGTCAGCACCGCCCAGATCCCCGCCCGCGCCGTCGCCCGGGCGAGGGCCATCGCGCCCTGCGCCGTCCCGAGCTCGGCCGCAGCGGCCCGGATCGCGTCCTCGTCGACGTCGCCGCCGGTCCCGACCGCGTCGCGGAGGGCCCGGCGCGACGCCCGCGCCTGCTCCCCGGCCTCGCGCATCGCCTCGCGGCCCTCCTCCAGGACGCCGCGCACCGCCTCCCGCTGCTCGTCGCTGAGGCCGAGCTGCCCCAACGGGATCGAGATGAAACCACCCGGCCCGCCGGGTCCACCCAGCCCACGGAGTCCGCCCGGGCCGCCCGGCCCACCGGGTCCGAGCCGGCCCATCCGCCCGCCCCGCCCGCCGTCCGGCTGGCTCCACGCCATGTCCGCCACCACGAGCGTCCCGGCCGCCGCCAGCACGCCGGCCGCCACCACCCATGTCGTCTTCCGCGGTTTCAGCATCTTCATCGTCGTCTCCACTCGGCCTCGGCCCGCGTCGCCGCGCGCGCCGGACCCGTCATGCGGTCAGGAAGGGAACCGGGCGGCATGCCGCGCCGGCTCGCGCCGGCGGCCCCGGTCCGGCGGGCCGTCCGCGGCTCGCCGGTTGCTGATCTCAGTGACCGCCGGGCTCGCCCGCTTATTCCCGCCAGTGGCGCGGCCCGCGCGGAACGAGCGGGACCGCACCGAAGGCGAATCGACGAAAGAGAGGTGATTCCGGGAGGAAACGGCCCCGGCGCGGGTCGAGAGGGTCTACCCCCGCTTGGCCAGCTCGTGCAGCAGGGTGTCCATGCGGCCGTTGACGGTGTCGATGCGCCCGTTGACGGCATCGATGCGGCCCCCCAGCTCCGCATGCCCCGAGTCGAGACGGGCGCCGAGCTCCGCATGCCCCGAGTCGAGACGGGCGCCGAGCTCCGCACGAACGGTGTCGATGCGGGCGCCGAGCTCCGTTCGTACCGACTCGATGCGCTGGCCGAGGTCCGAGCTCACGGTGTCGATGCGCTGGCCCAGCTCCGAGCTCACGTTGTCGATACGCTGCCCCAGCTTCGCGTGCGCCGCGTCGTTGCGGGCCTCGTAGTGCGCCAACATCCGCCACACGCCGAGCAGCACGCCGGCGCCGGTCAGCACTACCGAAACGATCTCCGGCGACATGTCTCGATATTAGCACGAACGTGCGACAGACAACATGGCGCTGCGGCCGCGACCGAAGCCAGCTTCGGGACCCGCGGGAAAGGCGGTCAGCGCCGCCGGTCGTTCACGTCGAAGTAATCGTCGCAGAACAGGTCCACGATCTGCAGCACGACCTCCTCGACGCGGGGCAGGTTGGCGCCGCCGGTGGTGCCCAGGCTGGCCATGTCCCAGGTGTCGACGTAGGCCCGGAGCTGGTTGCCCTCGATGGTGGCGAGCTGCTGCACCGAGACGCGGGCGTAGTAGGCGTAGAGCCCGGTGGCCCCTTGGTGGGTGGTGACGTTCACGTAGAGGTCGGCCGCCTGGCGCGAGCTGCCGAGCCGGACGCCGCGCGCCTCGAGGCGCCGCTCGACCGCGTCGAGCAGGCCGCGCCGCGTGAGGCCGGCCGCCTCGGCGTCGTCGGCGAGGTCGGCGACGACCACGTTCACGTCGCGGATGCCGGCGAGGTTCTCGCGCTCGACATCCTGCTGTGCCGCGGCGGGGACGGTCAACGCAAGCACCGCGCCGAGGCTTCCCGCTGCCGCCCACGCCGTCGGTCCACGTTTCACGAGCCACGATCGCATCACGATCGACACTACCATACAGCCTTCGGAGGAAGGTGCGAAGGGATGCGCTTCATCAAGGGGTTCTCCCGGTCCTGACACCGCTCAGTCGAGGTGGCCGCGCTCGGCGTCGCCCATCTCGACGTTCCCCTCGGGAAAGTACTCGCGCCAGCGGCGGGTGACGGTCGCGGCCACGTCGGGCCGGCAGGCGAGCTCGTCGGGGAACGACGGCGCCAGCCGCGCGTCGATGACGATGGGGGCGGTGCGCACGAGGTGGTTGCGGGCCACCCGGGTCGACGCGGCGTGGACGTCGGCGGCGGGCTCGAAGCGGGTGAACGTCGTCCACAGGAAGTTCATGGCGCTGCGGGCGGCGCGTTCCGCGTCGTCGGTGAGGACCACCAGCGGCCACCCCCGGAACGCGGGATGGGACGCCGCCCGGGCCGGCAGGCCGGGCTCGTCGGCCGCGGACCTCCCGCCCGCCACCAGGCACCCGCGGCAGAACACCCGCACCTCGTCGATGCCCGCCGGCAGCTCGGCCGCCGAGAACTCGCCGGGGAGCTCGCGGACGGGGTCGCCGAGCCCCAGCCACACGCCCTTCGAGCCGTGGTTCACGGCCGGCCCGGTGTAGTCGAGGGTGTCCATCGACAGGTTGGAGAACACGTACAGGTCCGTCTCGGGATTGGTCCGGGCCAGCACGTGCTCGAGCGTCGCCCGGAAGTCGCGCAGGTCGACGGGGCGGTCGGTCACGAGCAGGAACTTGGTGAGCGAGAGCTGCCCCTCGCCGAGAATGCGGAACGCGCTCGCCATCGCCTCGCGCGCATAGCGCTGCTTGACGACGGCCGCCGACAGCGAGTGGTAGCCGGTCTCGCCGTACGACCAGAGCTGCTCGACGGCGGGCATGACGACGGGGAACAGCGGCGACAGCAGGTCCTGCAGGAGGTCGCCGATGTAGAAGTCCTCCTGGCGAGGCTTGCCGACGACGGTGGCGGGGAAGATGGCGTCGTGGCGGCGCGCGACCCGGTCGACGCGGAAGACCGGGTAGCTGTGGCGTAGCGAGTAGTACCCGTAGTGGTCGCCGAACGGCCCCTCGGGCCGGCGGATCCCCGGCGGCACCGACCCCATCAGGGCGAGCTCGGCGCGGGCCGGCACAGGATGCGGGCCAAGGCCGTCGACCAGCGGCAGCCGCTCGCCCGCGATCAGCGACGCCAGCATCAGCTCGGGCACGTTCTCGGGCAAGGGCGCAACCGCGGCGAGGATCAGGGCCGGCGGGCCGCCGAGGAAGACGGTGACGGGCAGGGCCTCGCCCCGGCCCTCGGCCACCGCGTGGTGGAAACCGCCGCCCTTGCCGATCTGCCAGTGCATGCCGGTGGTGCGGGCGTCGTGGATCTGAAGGCGGTACATCCCGAGGTTGTGGCCGCGCCCGTCGGGATGCTCGGTGAACACCGTCGGCAGGGTGATGAACGGGCCGCCGTCGTCGGGCCAGGTCGTCAGGGCGGGCAGGCGGTCGAGGCGCACGTCGCCCGTCACCACCTCCGTCACCGGCCCGCGCCTCTCCCGCCGCAGCCCGATCCGGAGCAGCTCGCCCCCGACGTCGCGGGCGGCCCACAGCCGGGACGGCGTGGGGGGCATCAGGGTCTCCGGCAGCTCGGCGAGCCGCCGGATCAGGCGCCCGGGCCGCTCGCCGAACGCGAGCTCGGCCCGCCGCGCGGTGCCGAAGAGGTTGGTGACGACGGGAAAGTCGGCGTCCGCGACGTTGGTGAACAGCAGGGCGGGCCCGCCCGCGGCAACCACCCGACGATGAATCTCGGCCGCCTCGAGCGAGCGCTCGACGGGGACGTCGATCCGCGCCAGGTCCCGGTCGCGCCCGAGCCGATCGAGAAACGCGCGCAGGTCGGGGAACGACATCGTGGGTGGGTGAATCGCGGGCGGCCCAGCCGTGTCCGTCCGCTCCCGCCGCCCGTGACGGGGGCCGTCGCGTCAGACGACGATGCGGCCCGTGGCGTCGCCGACGGGCCGCCAGACCGGCAACCGTCGCCAGCGACAGACTGCCGTTCGGCCGCCCCGGCGGGGGCGGCGCCCGCCAATCGTCGCCCGCGGCTCCGCCCGGCGCCAACCGACCCCGCTGGGGTCCGCGCCGTTCTACGGCGCAGATTCCTGGCGCACGATCACCGTGACCGTCTCGGTCGCGGTGGCGAGGGTGTCGGACGCCTCCACCCGGAACAGGTACTCCCCGGGGGCCGGGAACACCGCGGCCACCGCGGCCTCGCCGTCCGGAACGCCATCCTGCGCACGCAGGCTCACCCCGGTCTCCCCCCGCAGTTGCGTCCACGTGACGTTGACCCGGGTGTTCGGACCGGTCCGAGCCAGGGACCCGATCTCCACCGGGGTGCGGAGGGGACGCTTGCGGGCCGAGACCTGGATCTGCGGCACGTTGACGGGCAGGGTCGGCTCGCCGGGCCGCCGCTCGAACGTGTCGAGCGTCCCGCGCCCGCCGCCGCCCCGGCGCCGCGGCGGGGGCAGACCGTCGTCGGTCACCGCCGCGCTCAGGGTCACCGGCTCGCCGGCGGCCGCGCCCGCGGGTACGGTGACGGCCAGCGTCGGGGGCTGGTTGTCCCCCTGGCCGCCGGCCCGCGCCGCCGCCGCGTTCGCGAAGATCTCCCACTCGGGCTGCAGCCAGCCGAGGGCGCGGTAGGTCTCGTCACCCACCGTGACCTGCCACTCCAGCCGGCGGTCGCCCCAGTCGGCCGGCACCGTCACGCTGAACACGCGCCGGTTCGTGCGCGGGTAGAAGTAGGTCGGCTGCCCCTGGTCGGGGTCGCCGGGCGACATCCGGTTGGCGGCGCCGACGGGCACGTGCAGCTCCTCGACGTAGTTCCGGTTCAGGTACCCGAAATGGAAGTCGAAGCCGCCGTCGGGATGGTGCGACCAGCCGTCGAAGAACGGCTGAATCGACTGTCCCGAGCTGAAGAGGAAGTTCTGCGGGTCGGCCTGGGCCCGCCCCTCGGCGGCGGCGCCGAGAACCACGGCCAGGGCCAGCAACGGCGTGAGTCGTCTCGACCGGTTCAACATGGCTTTCTCGAAACAGGCCGGCGCGAGGCGGGACTCGCCCGCCCCGCGCCGGTTTCTACTCCCAGGGCGCCCTCCCGCCCGGCGGCGGAGAGGCGCCGGCACGACGGATGCCGCAGCGCGATCAGTCGTCGTCGGTGCGCTCGCGCGCCGCCTGCCGCTCGGCCACCGCCGCCTCGTACTCCTCGTCGGTCAGGTCGTGCCATCCGATCCAGGCGAAGCCCATCTCGTCGATGGTGCGCCCGCCGTTGCCCACCCAGTTGCTCGGGTCGACGTTGCCCCGGTTGGCGGCCGAGTTGTCGAACCAGCTCGACACGTGGAGGATGGTCCCGGCCGGAATCAGCGGCGCGACATCGTCCTCGTAGTTGTAGTTCATGTGCCAGTTGTAGTCGAAGCCCGCGCAGTTCACCGTCTCGGCCCGGACGGGCTGGGTCGGGTAGATGAACTCGATGCACTGGTAGATGCCCAGCATGTGCATGTGCGGCTGGAACATGGTGATGCGCGCCGCGTTGTTGAAGCGGGCGTAGCCGTCCGAGCGCGAGACCTCGCCGGCGGGGATGTCGAGGATGCCGGTGGTCACGTTCTGCGAGCCCCCGAGCTGCCGCGAGTAGCGGATGAACTTCGGCGTCTCGCCGGCCGGCAGGAAGTTGATGCCCAGCTCGACGTCGGCGTCGACGGGCTCGCCGACCGAGTGCAGGTGGTAGCTGAGCCGCGCCTGGCTCCCCCCCGGCAGCAGCAGCCCCGAGTCGGGCGGGTAGATTTCGGCCAGCTTCCCGGAGGCGTACTCCACGAGGAAGAGCCCGCCGCTCATGTCGGCCTCGTCCGCGGCCGGCTCGACCGCGTAGGACAGCGCGTGGTGCACCACCTGCCGGGCCTTGTCGCCCACGGGCCGGGTCTGGATGGCGGTGATGTAGCGGTCCTCCTCGAGCCCCATCTCGGCGAACAGGTTCCCGAACAGGTCGGGGCCGGCCGCCGGCACCTCGTAGGTCGGGAACCGCACGACGAGGTCGGGGTCGCCGATCTGCCACGAGTCGGCCGGCGCGAACTCCGGCGGCGTGGGGGTGTCGGCGGGGTTGCCCTGCGGCGCCCCGGCGTCGACCCAGGCCAGGATGGTGCCGATCTCGTCGTCGGTCAGCGACGGGTCGTTCTTGAAGTTCTGGATGCCCAGGCGCCGGTCGATGTGCCAGGGGGGCATGGCGCGGGTCTCGACCTTCTCGCGAATCGACCGCGCCCACGGCCGCACGTCACGGTAGCTGATCAGCGACATCGGCGCAATCTCGCCGGGCCGGTGGCAGTTCACGCACGACCGGTAGAGAATCGGCGCGACGTCGTTGGCGAACGTCGGCGCTTCCGTCCCCTGGGCGGCGGCGCCGCCCGGCAGCGCCAGCACGGCCGAGCTCAGCACGAACGCGGCGACGAGTGTGGTGGTTCTCACGTCAGTCCTCCTGGCGATCCACGGCGGCCGCGCCCGCGCGGCCCAACCCACGCGCTACCTTGGTTCTCCAACCGGGGCCCGCCCGCGGGCCGACCCCGACCGGCATCGCTGTCCACGACGATGGCCGCCCATTATTCCACAGATCCGTCAGGGGCGTGCCCGAGGAGGTCTGCGGACTCGCCACGAGCCGGGAAGGGCCGCCGTCACTTTTCCGCGAATATCGACGGCTTGGTGTGCAGCCCGCGCGCGCCCGACCGACCGCGCGCCCGACCGGAACCTCTCCGGCGCACGCGAGGCTCCCGGGAGACGGCCCGCCGGCGGCCGCCGGCTCCGCGTCAGTACCCTGCGTCACCGGACCGGGACGACGCGGGGACCGGCGATTGGTAGACGGCGCGACCGACGAAGAACGGGCCCATGTCGCGGATGTACTCCGAGGTCTGCACGGTGGGCCGCATGTCCTTGACGAGCTTCGACAAGGGGTAGAGATCGGGCCCGATGAGGCCGATGACGAACTCGTTGTCGTCGCGGTCGAGGCCGTGGCACTCCAGGCGCACGTCGACGGCCAGCCCCAGCTCGCCGTAGCCGCGCCCGACCGTCCCGTGCTCCATCAGGATGCGGCCCTGGTCGCCGCGCGGCAGCCGGTTGAAGGCCCCGATGCGGCGCAGCGGGTACCAGATGCCCCACGGGTGGGCCGGGTTCAAGATGCCGCGCCGCACCCGGTGCAGCAGGAAGTCCTCGAGGTCCGCCTCGCGGCCGCTCGAGTAGGTGCGGCCGATCATGGTGAAGTCGGGCAGCGGGGTCAGCGTCCGACAGCAGGACAGCAGGCCCCGCGCCGCCTCGGCGAAGAGCGCCGGGTCCTCGGACATCAGCACCACGCCCACGCCGCTCGGGTCGTTCAGGTTGGCGTAGACCGCCGCCTCGAGGCCGCTGTCCCGCACCAGGTCGACGAAGGCGCCGGTGTCGGCGCAGCCCGTGAATACGTGAAGCTGCACGAACAGCCGCTTGTCGAGCGTCTGCGGGACGCCCCGCACCGGCGCACCGTGCTCCAGAAGGTCGGGCACGAAGGGGGCCATCGCGGGCGGGCGCCCGGCGGGGGCAGCGGGCGCAGGCGGCGCGTCAGTCTTCTCGGTCATGACGTCGATCCTTGGGAAGCCGGCGATCATTCTACCGGAGCCGCCGGCCCCGGCGGCGCGGGTTGCCGAGGCCGACGGCGATCCTCGGGTGCCAGGCGACCGTCGCCGGCGCCGCCTGGCGATCGACGACCCCGCGGGGGCCCGCGCCGTTCCACGGCAGGCACTCCCGGCCCGCCAACCGTCGCCTGTGGCTCGGCTTGGCGCGCTCCAGCCCTCCATCCGTCCGCGCCGTTCCACGGCGCAGACGGCTACCCCGCGTCCGACTTCAGCCCCATGGCGCGGCGCCAGGCCGCGATCTGGCCGATGTGGTTGGCCTCGTGGGCCGACAGCAGGTAGTCGACGAAGTCGCCGACGGTGGGGAAGTACTTGCGGGTGCCCTCGTCGGGGTGCTCCTTGGCGAACTCCGCGGGGTCGGCGGCGGCCACCGCCTCGGTCACGCGCTCGTGCTGCTTCTTCAGCTCGGCGAGCAGGGCGTCCTTCGAGGGATACTTCGACGCGTCGCCGCTCGGCACGCCGCCGGTCTTGCCGGCCTCCTCCCACTCCGCGGGGAAGGTCGACGCCAGGCCGAGGGCCACCCCGGTGTGATTCGACGCCGAGGCGAGGTGGCACAGGGTCCAGGCCGGGTGGTTCACCACCCCGTGCGGCTGCTGGACCATCTGCTCGTCGCTGAGGTCCTTGAGCAGCGACTCGAGGTGACCGAGGTTGAACTTGTAGGTGAAGAGAAGGTGCTCGCGCATCGGATGCTCCTGCAGGGGTGAACGTTCGGACGGCAATCAACCTCTCAGCATACCCGGCGCCGGCCATCCGTGGCAAAGGCCCGGGCCGCCCGTGGCAAGGGCGCCGGCACGCCCGACCGGGCCGATGCGGCCCCCCGCGTGGGGCTGCGCGAGCGCGGCGCGACGGTCCCGCACGCCCCCCCGAACGAGGCCGCGGGGCACGCCCCGGCCGGCCGCCCCGCCTTGTAATCTCCTGCCGGGCAACGGAAAATAACGCGCGTGACTACTGGAACCCTCGAACGCGGAACCTCGGGGCTGGACGCCGTCGTCGAGCTGCTCGGCGACGACGCCGCCCTGCTCGAGCACCGTTGCCGCACGATTCCGGCCTCCGACCTGCATCTGCCGGGCCCCGACTTCGTCGACCGCTGCTGCGCGCCGTCGGACCGGCCGGCGCGGGTGCTGACGAGCCTGCAGGCGCTGTTCGGCGCGGGGAGGCTCGCGAACACCGGCTACGTCTCGATCCTGCCCGTCGACCAGGGCATCGAGCACTCCGCGGGCGCCTCGTTCGCGCCCAACCCCGCCTACTTCGACCCCGAGAACATCGTCCGGTTGGGCATCGAGGGCGGGTGCAACGCGGTGGCGTCGACCCTGGGCGTGCTCGGGGCCCTGTCGCGCCGCTACGCCCACAAGATCCCGTTCATCCTCAAGTTCAACCACAACGAGTTCATCTCCTACCCCAACGCCTACGACCAGATCCGGTTCGCGAGCGTCGAGCAGGCGTTCGACATGGGGGCGATGGGGGTGGGGGCCACCATCTACTTCGGGTCGGAGGAGTCGAGGCGGCAGCTCCAGGAGGTCTCCGAGCTCTTCCACCAGGCCCACGAGCTGGGCATGTTCACGGTGCTGTGGTGCTATCTCCGCAACCCCGCGTTCAGGACCCCCGAGGCCGACTACCACACCGCGGCCGACCTCACCGGGCAGGCCAACCACCTCGGCGTGACCATCGAGGCCGACATCATCAAGCAGAAGCTGCCCGAGACCAACGGCGGCTACCCCGCCCTCGGGTTCGGCAAGACCCACAAGCGGGTCTACGAGGCCCTGACCACCGAGCACCCCATCGACCTCACCCGCTACCAGGTCGCCAACTGCTACCTCGGCCGGGCCGGGCTCATCAACTCGGGCGGGGCCTCGTCGGGCGAGAGCGACCTGAAGGAGGCGGTGAAGACCGCGGTCGTCAACAAGCGGGCCGGCGGCACCGGGCTCATCTCGGGCCGCAAGGCGTTCCAGCGCCCGATGGCCGAGGGGGTCGCGCTGCTGAACGCGATCCAGGACGTCTACCTGTCCCCCGAGATCACCATCGCCTGACGCCGCCCCTCCCGAGCGCTTCACGCGTGTTCGGGGCGCGCCCAGAGGTCGAGCCGGATCGACAGCAGGAAGTACTTCTTCCGCAGGGCCACGACGCGGTCGGCGTAGCCCTCCCTGGGGATCTCCCGCGCGCGGAGCTGCCGGCGCAGGCGCCGCAGCTCGTGGCGGTAGAGGTCGTTCACGAACGCCTTGGCGAGCGACGGCGGGGTCGACCGGCGCGGGCGCAGGCCGAACCCCGCCAGCTCCTCGAGGACCCGGGGATGGTAGGTGTACTCCACGCGCCGCCCGCGTCCTGCCCGCCGCTCAGAACCCCGGCGGGGCCTCGTCGGCCGACGGCCCGTAGATCGACGGCACGGGGACGTCGTTCATCCGCAGGTAGACGCCGAGCTGCGCGCGGTGATGGACCAGGTGGTTCATCACGAAGCTGCGGATGACCGCGGCCTTGGGCAGGGTCATCAGCACCGTGCCGTTTCTCAGCAGCGACCACGGCTTCATGAAGTCGGCGTCGCTCGCCGCCGCGAGGGCGGCCCGCGCCTCGGCCGCGTGCCGGTCGAAGGTGGCCACCAGCTCGTCGACGGAGGCCGGCGTCGGGGGCGGCGGCATCGGCTCGCCCCCGGGAGCCGTGTCGAGCTCGTCCGCCTCCATCGTCAGCTTCGCCCACTGCGGCAGGTTCGCAACGTGCCCCGCCAGCCCGATCATGGTCATCGACTTCTCGTGGGGCCGCCACTCGAACTTGTCGGCGGGCACCCGCTCCAGCGTCCTCCGCACCCCCGCCGCCTCCTGGTCGAACTCCGGCAGCAACGCCTCCGCAATCGCCATTCTCGTCTCCTGTTCCGCACGCCGGAAACCGTCGCCCCGCGGCTCCGATCTCCGCGCTGTCAGTACTCCAAGATTCCGCACCTTCCACGGGCGGCTTCCCGCGGTGAACCGTCTCCGTCTCGCCCGGGATCGAACGCCCGGGCCTCCTTTCTGTCCACCGGCGCCGATTCCCGACCGCCGGCCACGCTGACCGCCCACCGGCGCCGATTCCCGACCGCCGGCCCTCAGAAGCCGACGGCGGCGCTGGTCCGGCGCCGGTCCTCGGCCCCCTCCAGCACGTCTTCCTCCGCGTCGTAGTAGATCGCCGACACCGCCCCCTGCACCCGCGTCTCGACCATCCGGTGGCCCCGCGCCTCGAGCAGGGCGAGGGTGTCGGGCGACAGCCCCCACCGCTCGTAGCGGGTCGCGTCGGGCAACCACTGGTGGTGGATGCGGGGCGCGTCCACCGCCTCCTGCACGTTCATGCCGTGGTCGACGACGTTGAGAATCGTCTGCAGCACGGTGTTGATGATGGTCCGCCCGCCCGGGCTCCCCGTCACCAGCACGAGGCGCCCGTCCCGGGTCACGATGGTCGGCGACATGCTCGACAGCATGCGCTTACCGGGCCCGGCGAGGTTCGGCTCGGTCCCGATGAGGCCGAAGTCGGTGGTGATGCCGGGGCCCGCGTTGAAGTCGCCCATCTCGTTGTTCAGCAGGAACCCCGCCCCCGGCACCGTGATCTTCGACCCGTAGCCCTGCTCGAGGGTGTAGGTCAGCGACACCGCGTTGCGGGCGCCGTCGACCACCGACAGGTGCGTCGTCTCGCCGCCCTCCCGCGGCCACTCGAACGAGTCGGGCGAGGACACCGACGCCCGCTCGGCGTCGACGGTCCGCCGCAGCTCCGCCGCGTAGGCCTTCGAAGTCAGGCGCTCGACGGGCATCGCGGGGTTGAACGCGGGGTCGCCGAGGTGGCGCGCGCGGTCGGCGTAGGCGCGCCGCATCGCCTCTATCATCAGGTGGACGGTCGCGGCCGACCCGAACCCCGACGCCGCGAGGTCGTCGTGCTCCAGGATGTTGAGCATCTGGAGGATGGCGGTCCCCCCCGAGCTGATGGGAGGCATCGAGAGCACCTCGTGGCCGCGGTAGGTGCCCCGGAGGGGGGCGCGGCGCACGGCGCGGTAGGCGGCGAGGTCGGCGCGGGTCATGATGCCGCCGTTGGCGGCCATCTCGCGCTCGACGAGGGCCGCCGTCTCGCCCCGGTAGAAGCCGTCGGGCCCCTCCGCCGCAATGCGCGCCAGGGTCCGGGCGAGGTCCGGCTGTCGCAGCACATCGCCCGCCGCGTAGGGCTCGCCGTCCTTCGAGAACTGGGCGACCGACGCCGGGTACGGGGCCATGCGCGGCAGCACTCCGACCAGCGACCGGGCGAGGGCGTCGGACACCGCGAAGCCCTCGCGGGCGAGCCGCACCGCGGGCTCGACCAGCCTCGCCCAGGGCAGGCTCCCGTGCCCGGACCACGCGAGGTGAAGCCCCGCGACGGTGCCCGGCACCCCCACCGCGAGATGCGAGCTGTGGTGCAGCACCGGGTCGTACTCGCCGTCGCGCAGGAACATCGTGGGCGACGACCCCGCCGGCGCGGTTTCCCGGAAGTCGTAGGCGGCGGGCTCGCCCGCGGCGGGTCGGTAGACGAGGAAGCCGCCCCCGCCGATGTTGCCGGCGGTGGGATAGGTGACCGCGAGGGCGAAGGCGGTGGCGACGGCGGCGTCGACGGCGTTCCCGCCCTCGCGCATCACCTCGGCCCCGACCGCCGAGGCGATGGCGTCCTGCGAGACCACCATCGCCTGCCGGGCCCGTATCGGCTGGGTGCTGCCGCCGAGGGCCGCGGCCAGCCCGAGCCAAGCGGCGAGGAAGAGCCCCGCCCCCGCGACCCGGCGGCGTATTGCGTTCGGCATCCGCTCATCATGGCAGGCGACCCGGGGCGAGAGCAAGCAGGCGCACCGCAGGCCGGGGTATATTCTGGTTGCGACCGTCCGCGAAAGTCGGACGGCAAGGAGGTTTCCGAGATGAGCCGACGACTGTTCACGCTGCCGGCGGCGGTGCTCGCGGCCGCGGTGCTGGCCGCACCGCTCGCTTCCGCCCCCTCCGCCTCGGCGCAGGCCCAGACCGCCGACTACGACGTGCCGCGGACGCCGTGGGGCGACCCCGACCTACAGGCCATCTGGAACAACGCCACCATCACCCCGCTGGAACGGCCGGCCGACCGCGCGGACCAGGCGTTCCTGAGCGCCGAGGAGGTGGCGGCGCTCGAGCAACAGGCCCAGGCGCGGGTGGACCAGCAGAACGCGCCGAGCGAGGTCAGGACCGAGCCGCTGCCGGTCGGCGGCAACGTCGGCGCCTACAACAGCTTCTGGACCGAGCAGAGCACGTCGGTGGTGGGAACGGCGCGCACGTCCCTGATCACGGACCCGGCCGACGGCCGGCTGCCGACCCTGACCGCGGAGGCCCTGGCCCGCATCACGTCGCCCGAGTCGGTGCGCATCGCCGACATCCGCGAGGGGCGCGTCCCCGCCGACGGGCCCGAGCAGATGGGGCTGAGCGAGCGCTGCCTGTGGTACCGCGGCATCCCGACCTTTCCGACCGGCTACAACAACAACTACCACTTCTTCCAGACGCCCGACCGGGTGATCATCCTGCAGGAGCACATCCACGACCTGCGGGTCATCTTCCTCGACGGCCGGCCGCACCTCCCGGACGGCGTGCGGCAGTTCGCGGGCAGCTCGCGCGGCCGTTGGGACGGCGACACCCTGGTGATCGAGACCACGAACCTGCGCCAGCCGTTCATCCGGCGCTGGGCCCGGCCCGAGCACTCGCTGTCGCGCGGCGACCTCAGCGAGGCGGCGCGGGTGACCGAGCGCTTCACGCGCACCGGCCCCGACACCCTCCACTACGAGTTCACCGTCGACGACCCCGACACGTGGACGCGGCCGTGGTCGGGGGCCCTGCCCTACGCGCGGGCGGACGGCCCGATGTTCGAGTTCGCGTGCCACGAGGGCAACTACGGCATGACGAACATGATGGCGGGCTCCCGGGCCGAGGAAGCGGCCGGCGGGGAACAGTAGATCTCGGACCCTCGGCTTCAGGCCGCCCGCTTGGTGATAGCCTCGCGGAGGCCGTCGAGCAGGCCCTCGAGGTGGGCCATCCGTTCGCGGAGCAGGCCCATCTGCTCGCCCTGGGCATCGATCCGCTGGCGCAGGTCGGCGCCCAGGGCGTCGATGCGCTGGCGCAGGTCGGCGCCCAGGGCGTCGATGCGCTCGCGCAGGTCGGCGCCCAGGGCGTCGATGCGCTCGCGCAGGTCGGCCAGGCCCTTCCTCTGGTCGCGCATCTCGCGACGCAGGCTCCGGAACGACGCGCCGATGGCCACGAGGATCGCCATGGCGCCCCCGACGACCGTCCAGGCGGTGGCGTCCAGGCCGGGATCCGACCGGACCCGACCGGACCCGACCATGTGAAACGGGACACGCGGTGGCCCGCCCATGCGAAGAATCTCCCGCGCCGCCCGGCGCGGTGCTACACTGGCTTTCCCCTGGAGGACACCATGCATCATCGGCCTGTCGTCCGGACCCTCCTGCACCGGCTCGCCGCCCTCGGCGCCACCGGTTGCGCCGTCGGCCTCCTCGTCGTCGGCGTCCCGGCCGCGGCCCAGACGCGGGGCCTGCTGCCGGCCGACTACTACGCGGAGGTCGGCGTGGGCGAGGTGGCCATCTCGCCCGACGGCGGCCTCGTCGCCTTCACCGTCACCACCGTGGTCGAGGAAGAGAACCGCCGGCACCGCGAGATCTGGATGCAGCAGCTCCGCGGCGGCCGGCCCGAGGGCGAGCCGCTCCGGTTCACCGACCCGACCCGAGAGGCGAGCGGGCCGCGCTGGTCGCCCGACGGCCGGGTGCTGAGCTTCCAATCGCCCCGGGGCGACGGGGACGCGGCCGGCGACACCTGGTTCGCACGGGTCGCCTTCCCCGGCGGCGAGGCGTACCGCATCGACGGCGTCCGGGGCGCCCCGGTGTGGTCGCCCGACGGGGCGTGGATCGCCTACACGGCCTCCCCCGAGGCCGTCGACGACGAACCGCGCGACCGTGCCGGGTGGGTGGCACCCGACGCGGTCACCCGCACCCTCGACCCCAATCGCTTCGACGGCCGGGTCATCACCACCGCGCGCTACAAGCGCGACGGCACCCTCGCCCTGCTGCCCCACCCCTCGGCCCGACCCCGCCGCCAGCTCTTCGTGGCGCCGGCGGCGGGCGGCGTGGCGGCTCAGCGGACCGACCTGGGCTTCGACGTGCGCGACCCCGCATGGTCGGCCGACGGCGAGCGCATCTACTTCACGGGTGACGAGCGGCAGGACGACGAGACCGCCGCCGACCCGGCGAGCGACATCTACGTGGTCGGCCGCGACGCCGGCGACCCCCGGAAGGTCACCACCGACGCGGGCAGCGAGACCGCCCCCGCCGTCTCGCCCGACGGGCGGCGGCTCGCCTTCCTCCACAGCCGCGGGCGGGGCGAGCCGACGGACATCCGGGTGGTCGACGTCGCCGCCGACGGGACCCTGCGCGGCATCCCCCGCAACCTCACGCGCGACTGGGACATGCGGCCCGGCGCCCCCGCCTGGACCCCGCGCGGCGACGCGGTGCGGTTCCTCGCCGGCATCCGCGGCAACCGCCACCTCTTCGAGGTGACGGAGACCGGCGACCTCATCCGGCAGGTCACGAGCGGCGACCGGCAGGTGGGGCCGGTCTCGGCGACCCGCGACGGCGTCGTCATCGCCTACACGGTGACCGATCCCACCGCCCCCGCCGAGGTCTTCGTCAACACCGGCGACGGCAGCCGCCAGCGCCGGGTGACCTCGTTCAACGACGCGTGGCTCGCCCCCCTCAGCCTGCAGCCGGCCGAGCCGCTGCGCTGGCGGGCCGACGACGGGACCGAGATCGAGGGCTGGATCGTCGAGCCCGTCGGCTACGAGCCGGGGCGCCCGTACCCGATGGTCCTGAAGATCCACGGCGGGCCGCACGGCGCCTACGGCAACACCTTCTTCCGGACCTTCCACATCCTCTCGAACGCGGGCTTCTTCGTGCTGTACGCCAACCCCCGCGGCTCCACCGGCTACGGGCACGACTTCACCTACTCGATCACCGGGGGATGGGGCGAGATCGAGGCGGGAGACCTGCTGGCCGGGGTCGACGCCGCGCTCGAGGCCTATCCCGACATCGACGACCGGCGCATCGGGGTGTCGGGGGGCAGCTACGGCGGGTTCATGACCAACTGGCTCACCGCCACCACCAGCCGGTTCGCGGCCGCCGTCACCAGCCGGTCGATCGCCGACTGGACCAGCCTGTACGGCTCGTCCGACGCCCAGGCCCTCCTCGAGTTCGGGTTCGGCGGCGCCCCGTGGGAGGAGCGCGAGCGGTACGACCGCCTGTCGCCCATCACCCACGTCGAGCGGGTCCGGGCCCCCACCCTCGTCATCCACGGCGAGAACGACTACCGCACGCCGATCGGCGACGGCGAGAAGTGGTTCATGGCCCTGAAGAAGCGGGGCGTCCCGACCGAGCTGGTCCGCTATCCCCGGTCGAGCCACGGCCTCTCGCGGACCGGCGAGCCGTGGCTGCTCGTCGACCGGCTCGAGCGCATCCGGAGCTGGTTCACCCACTGGCTGATCGAACGGGCCGGGAGCTGATCTCCGGCCGCCGGATAGGCGCCGGAGACGAGCGACCGCCGCCGGGACCCGGAGAACCGGGGCCGCCGCGGCCGCGCGCCGAGGGCGGCGCGAGCGTTCGACGCGAGGGGCGCCGGCGTTCCGGAAAGCAGGTAAGCGAAAACCGCGATTCTGCCGTATTCATTGGTGCATTCGGGCCGGGGCCGGCGGGCCCGGCGCGTCGGTCGCGCCGGGGCCGGGGCGTCTCCGTCCGCCGCGGGTAGCGGTTCGACGTCAAGACAGGGGACGCTGAAATTGGCCAAGCTGGCGATTTTCGTGGACGGCGGCTACCTCTCCTACCTCGCCGAGCACCACTTCCGCACCTGGGTCGACTTCGGAAAGCTGAGCAACCAGGTCAGGAACACCGTCGGCGAGCGCACCGAGGAGCCGCTCGACCTGCTGCGCACGTACTTCTACGACTGCCTCCCCTATCAGAGCAGCACCCCCACCGAGGACGAGGAGCGCCGGTTCAGCAGCAAGAAGCGCTTCTTCTACGCACTGCAGCGCCTCCCCCGCTACAAGGTGCGCGAGGGCCGGCTGATGCACCGCGGCATCGACGCCCAGGGCAAGCCCATCTTCCAGCAGAAGCGGGTCGACCTGATGGTCGGCCTCGACATCGCCAGCCTCGCCGCCAAGCGGCAGATCAACCACGCCGCGGTCATCTCGGGCGACGGCGATCTCATGCCCGCGGTCGAAGCGGCGCAGCAGGAGGGCGTGCTCGTGTGGCTGGTTCACGGCCCCCAGCTCACCTACGCCGAGGAGCTGTGGGACCTCGCCGACGACCGCCTCGCCATCGACGCCGACTTCATGAAGAACGTCGAGAAGACCGCGTCCACCTGACGGGGCAGGGCGCGGGATGTCGGCGGAAGCGGCACGCCGGGGCGACCGACGCGCCGACGGGGCGTTGCACCATCGTGCCCCAGTGCCGAGGCCGGCGCTCGGGCGATGCAGGCCGCTCCGGCGAGCGGCGCCGTCGCATGGCCGGCGACGGCGCATGTCGGCCATAATGAAGAGGCGCCCTCGCAGAGAGACCCCCTGCAGCCATGAACACCTTCGCCATCGTCATCCTCGTCGCCCTCGTCGGCGAGTACCTCCTCGGCGCCGTCTCGGGACTGCTCAGCGCCCGCTCGTTCAGCCCCGCGGTGCCGGCCGAGTTCGCCGGCGTCTTCGACGACGACAAGTACGCCCGGGCGCGGCGCTACACCGCCACCCGCACCCGCTTCGACCTCCTGCGCGGGGCGTTCGACCTCGCGGTGGTGCTCGCGTTCTGGTTCGCGGGCGGCTTCGCGTGGCTCGACGCCTGGGCCCGGGGGCTCGGCCAGGGCCCGGTGGTCACCGGGCTCGCGTTCATCGGGGTGATCGCCCTCGCGTCGACGGTGCTCGGGCTCCCGTTCCGGGCGTGGTCGACCTTCGTCATCGAGGCCCGCTACGGGTTCAACCGCACCACCGCGGGGACGTTCGTCGCCGATCTCCTGAAGGGCACGGCCCTCACCGTCGTCCTCGGGGGGCTGCTGCTCGCGGTCATCCTCGCGTTCTTCGAGTGGGCGGGGCCGCTGGCATGGCTCTGGTGCTGGATGGCGGCCACCGCGTTCGTCCTCGCGGTGCAGTTCATCGCCCCGACGTGGATCATGCCGCTGTTCAACACCTTCACCCCCCTCGACGGCGGCGAGCTGCACGACGCCATCCTCGCCTACGCCCGCTCCGCGAAGTTCCCCCTCGGGGGCATCTTCGTCGTCGACGGCTCGCGGCGCTCGTCCAAGGCCAACGCCTTCTTCACCGGCTTCGGCAAGCACAAGCGCATCGGGCTCTTCGACACCCTCGTCGACAAGTACACCGTCCCCGAGCTCGTCGCGGTCGTCGCGCACGAGATCGGCCACTACAAGAAGCGGCACGTCTGGCTGCAGATGGCCCTGTCCATCGGCCACCTCGGGGCGATGCTCTGGGTGCTGTCGCTCTTCCTCGGGCAGGAGGGCCTGTTCGCGGCGTTCTACGTCGCCGAGCCCTCGGTCTACGCGGGGCTGCTCTTCTTCAGCCTGCTCTTCACCCCGGTCGAGCTGGTGCTGTCGGTCCTCATGCAGGTGTTCTCGCGCCGCCACGAGTTCGAGGCCGACCGCTTCGCGGCCGAGACCACCGGCAGCGGGGCGCCGCTCGTGAGCGCCCTGAAGAAGCTGTCGGCCGACAACCTCAGCAACCTGACGCCGCACCCCGTCGACGTCTTCCTGCACTACTCGCACCCGCCGGTGCTGCGCCGCATCGACGCCCTGCAGCGGCCGGCCGCGGGGTGAGCTATCGAATCGCACACGGCGGGCTGGATAGGATGGGACCTCATGAACCTCGAGGTCATCGGCGCGGGGCGGTGGCGGTGGTCGGAGCGCTGTTGTGGATCCGGCGCGACATGCGGGCATGACATCGCCGAGCTGCGACGCGACCTGACCGCCCAGATCGCGGCCGTGAACACCCGCATCGACAACATCCTGCTCGCGGACCGGAAGACCCCGTAGCCCGCGGGGTCGCCGGATCAACCGTTCGGATATCCACCCGCGACCTCGACGCCATTCAGAAACGGGCGCTCGAAGAAGGGCTGCCGTACCAGACCCTCATCGCCAGCGTGCTTCACCGGTACGCGACGGGCCGGCTGTAGCGGTCGAGGCGGGCGGCTCCGGTTACGCCCGCGGGTCACTCCGGCAGGCGGAACGCGATGTACTCGCCGGGGTGGGTGCGCCCGCTGACGGCGAGGGCGATGTGCTGCCGGCCGCCGGCGAGGTAGGTCATCGGCGACCCCGACTGGGGGGCGGGCATAACGACGGCGCCGACCTCGCGGCCCGTCGCCTTGTCGTAGGCCCGCAGCCGCGCCCCCCGCCCCCCGGGGACGGGGTGGTAGCCGCACTCGCCCATCACCAGCAGGGTCTTCGTGACGAGGGGGCCGATGAGGTGGATGCACGCCTCGCCGGTCGGCGGGATGTCGAGGCCGGCGAGGGCGGGGTGGCTCCGCACCCGCTCGGGCGTCTCCCCGTGCGGCACCTGCCAGCGTATCTCGCCCCGGTCGAGGTCGATGGCCGACACGCGGCCCCACGGCGGCTTCGCCAGGGGCAGGCCGCGCACGTGGAGGTCGCGCAGGCCGCCGTGCCCCACCCCGTACTTCTCGGTCCCCTTGACGTAGCGCATGTCCGACACCGACGGGTCGGGGGTCGGAATCAGCTCCCACGAGTAGAACGCGGTGCGCGACGGCACGTAGAGCAGGTGCGTCTCGGGGTCGTAGGCGCCGCCGGGCCAGTTGGTGCCGCCGCTGCCGGCGCCGAGGCCGAGGGTGGCGATGGGGCCCTCCGGCCGGCTGACGACGGGCGGCGTGAAGATGGGCCCGAGCCGGTAGCGCGACACCAGTTCCACCGCCTCGGCCCGCAGCTCGGGGGTGAAGTCGATGAGGTCGTCGATGGACGCCCCCTGCCGGTCGTAGGGCGGGGGCTTCGTGGGGAACGGCTGGGTCGGCGAGTACCACTCGCCGGGCACGTCGCCGGCGGGCACCGGCCGCTCCTCGATGGGCCACACCGGCTCGCCCGTCACCCGGTCGAAGACGTAGAGGAACGCCTGCTTGCCGGGCTGGGCCACCGCCTTGACGGGGCGCCCGCCCACGGTGATGTCGGCGAGGATCGGCGGGCTCGCCATGTCGAAGCCCCAGAGGGGGTGGTGCACGAGCTGGAAGTGCCAGAGCCGCTCGCCCGTCAGGAGGTCGACGGCGACGAGGCTCTCGCCGAACAGGTTGTCGCCCGGCCGGTGGCCGCCGTAGTAGTCGCCCGACGGGGTCTCGACCGGCAGGTAGGCGATGCCCAGCTCGGGGTCGGCCGATATCTGGGTCCACACCCCGTTGTTCCCGTTGACGCCCCACGAGTCGTTGAGCCACGTCTCGACCCCGACGTCGCCGGGGCCGGGGACGGTGTCGAACGTCCACAGGCGCCGGCCCGTCCGCACGTCGAACGCCTGCACCAGGCCCTTGGTGTTGTTGTAGGTGCGGGGGGCGGGGGCGTCGGCGAAGGTGCCGCCCACGACCACCACGTCGCGCGCCACCGTGGGGGTGGCGTGCAGCCCGATCTCGCCGGTGACGAGGTCGATGGGCCGGCCCTCGCCCACCACCGCCGCCGCCTTCAGGTCGATCCGGCCGCCGTCGCCGAAGCCGGGGACGGGGCGGCCCGTCGCCGCGTCGAGGGCCACGAGGCGGAAGCCGAGGGTGACGTAGAGGACGCGCTCGTCGGTCCCGTCCGTCCAGTAGGCCAGCCCGCGGCCCGACAGGCGGCGGGGCGCCGCGGCCCCCCGCGCCCCCTCGTGCTCGGCGTGCATCCACAGCAGCTCGCCGGTCGCGGGGTCGAGCGCCACCACCGCGCGCCGCGTGCCGCCGGTGGCGAACAGCCGCCCTCCCGCCATCAGCGGGGTGCCCGACAGCTTGAACTCCGGCCCCGGCCCCAGGTTGTCGGTGCGGAAGCGCCACGCGACCTCCAGCTCGCCGAAGTTCGCCGCGTCGATCTGGTCGAGGGGCGAGTACCGCGTGTGCCCGGCGTCGCCGCCGTAGCCCGGCCACTCGCCCCCGGCCGTCGTCAGCGGCGGCGGCCCCTGCCCCGCCGCGGGAGCCGCGGCCAGGGCCAGCCCGATCGCGAGCACCGCGGCGGCGCAGGCCGCCGGCCGCAGGGCCGGGCGGCGCGGAAACCCGATCAGACCAGTCACGCGATGGCGCATGTCGTCCTCCCCCGGCAGGTCCAGCCGGAATGATAGCCTCCATGCCCCTTGCCGGATTGGCAGTGCCGCGCGTTTCGGTAGAATCAGCGGCGGCCGAAGACACCGTCCACGGAGGAGAGCTCATGCGATTCGCCAGCGTCGCCGCCGTCGCCGCCGCCGCGTTCACCGTCGTGCTCGCGGGCGCCGCCGCCCCCGCCGCCGCCCAGTCGTGGACCCCGCCGCCGCCCGACGAGCGCTGCCCCAGCAAGTGGGGCGCCGGCGACGAGCGGGGCGCGGCCAACCACATGGGCCCCGAGTCGGTGCTCAGGGCGGCGAGCCTGATACGGACCGGCCGGGTGTTCGAGCTCGGACAGGTGCTGAGGCCCTCGATGCCCCTCGGCGCCCGCCACTTCGACCTCTACGTCAAGCCGACCGGCCCGTTCGCGGGGTCGAACCGGCGCGGCTCGAACGAGGAGCTGGTCGTCACCGAGATGGGCCAGGTGGGCACGCAGTTCGACGGCTTCACCCACCAGACCATCGGCGACAGCCTCTACAACTGCGTCGACATGAACGAGGTCATGACCCGCGACGGGTTCACGCGGCTCGGCGTCGAGAACGTCGGCACCCTCATGACCCGCGGCGTGCTCATCGACGTGGCCGCCCTCAAGGGCGTCGACATGCTGCCCGACACCTACGAGATCACCATCGACGACCTCGAGCAGGCCCTCGACCGGCAGGGCGTGGCCCTCGAGCCGGGCGACGCGGTGCTCATCCACACCGGCTGGGGCGTGCTCTGGGACAGCGACCCCGATCGCTTCATGGCCACCAACCCCGGCATCGGCGTCGCCGCCGCCGAGTGGCTCGTCGAGCACGATCCCATGCTGCTCGGCGCCGACAACCAGCCCGTCGAGGTCTCGCCCAACCCCGATCCCGAGGTGTCGCTGCCCATCCACCAGATCATGCTGGTGGTCCACGGCATCCACCTCGTCGAGCGGATGAGGCTCGCCGAGCTGGCCGCGGCCGGCGTCCACGAGTTCGCCTTCGTCGTCCAGCCGCTGAAGATAGAGGGCGCCACCGGATCGACGGTCGTGCCGGTCGCGATCCACTGAACGCAGGAGTCCAATGCGATATCTGGTCGTGCTCGAGACGGC
Source organism: Vicinamibacterales bacterium (assembly GCA_965261285.1). Lineage (GTDB taxonomy): Bacteria > Acidobacteriota > Vicinamibacteria > Vicinamibacterales > UBA8438 > JAJEEA01. Next base: position 4,679,913 of record OZ253457.1, read on the forward strand.
GCCGGGACGGACGGACTACGGCGTGACGGTGCCGGATCTGCCGGGCTGCACGTCGGCCGGCGACACGCTGGACGAGGCCCTCGGCAACGCCGAAGATGCGATCCTGTCCTATCTCGGCGTGCTGGTCGAGGACGGGAAGCCGCTCCGGCACCGTCTCGCGACGTGCCGCTCGAGCTGGGCCCGCATGAGGTGGTGGGCCTCGTCAACGTCGACCGCCCGCCCAGCGGCCCCCGGCCGGGGGCGCCGCCGGGAGCCGGTCATTCCCTGGTCGTCTAGAGGCTGCCGCCGGCCCACGGACCGGTCACCGCGAACGTGATCCCGGGGGTCTGGGCGTTGAGGAAGAGCCAGCGGCCGTCCGGGCTGTAGGTGGCGCCGGCGAACTCGCGGGCGCGGAAGTCGCCCGCGAAGCCGTTCCGCTCGCCGTCGAGGACGACGTTGTTCCTGGCGAACGGAAAGATCTCGCCGTCGAGGGCCAGACCGCGGACGAAGTTGTCCGTGGCGCCATCCTCGCACAGCACCAGCCCGCCGCGGGGGCTCACGCAGATGTTGTCGGGCATGTCCAGCACGTCCTTGCCCGGCGATTCGAAGATCAGCCGCAGGCGCTCGCGGCCCGGATCGTACTCCCAGACCTGACCGGCCTCGGCCTCGCCGCCGTCGGTCGACACGATGAAGACCCGACCGCCGCCGTACCACGTGCCTTCCAGCCGCGCGAACGTCGCGCCGCCGCCGGCGTCGCCCTGCTCGAAGACGCTGTGATCGGTAACCTCGGCCGGATCCGGATCGTCAATCGGCACCCAGGACACGGGGCGCCAGGTGCCCGCCGTCTGACCCGTGCGCAGGTCGCTCCGCGGCGCGCCGGCGATGGCCAGCATCTCGAGGCGGCCGCCGGCCGCCAGGTTGCCGGCCTCGTTCGGCAGGAAGCGATAGAAGCCCGACGCCCCGCGGTCCTCGGTTTCGTACACGATGCCCGTGGCAGGGTCGACCGCCACCGCCTCGTGAACGAAACGGCCCATCGCCCGGAGCGGCTCGGCCGTCGCCGCGCCGTCGGCCGGGACGTCGAAGACGTACCCGTGCGGCCGCCGGTAGTCGGGGACGTTCTGCGGCAGCAACGACGACGCCAGCGAAGGGACGAAGCCCGGTCCGGACACCGTTTCCTCGCAGGTGAGCCACGACCCCCAAGGGGTCGGACCGCCGGCGCAGTTGACCGCGGTGCCCGCCAAGCTGGTCCACGCGTCGTGCACGGTGCCGGTTGCGGTGTCGAACTCGATGGTCGTCGTGCCGCCCCCGCCCATCTCGTCGTACAGCGGACGGTCGGCGAACGCGCCGCCGCTCCGCACCTCGTGGTTGCGGACCAGCCGGATGCGGCTGCCGCCGGCCGCGAACGCGGCCATGCCGTCATGCGCGGGCGGCGTCGGCGTTCCGTCGGCCAGCGGGTCCCCGGTCCACCCGAACGTCAGATAGCGGAAACCCGCGGGGAGGTGCAGCAGCGGCAGGCCCGTCGTCTCGTCGCGGACGGGTCGCAGCGGGCCGTAGCCCGCGTCGACCGGCGTCCGGCCGCCGGCCGGCGCCTGGCCACGAAACGCCGCGGCGGCCCGACTCGAGAGCGCGTGAAACGGCGCGGCGCCCAGCGCGGCGCCCGTGAGCGCGAGGAAGGCCCGGCGACCCACGTGGGGCGGTATTGCAGGCATGCCCAAGTCTACCAGCGGCGACCAGCTTCGGGTGGCGGGCCGGGCGGCGCCGGGCTCGTCGCCGCTCGCCGCGCCGGTCGACGCCGCCGACCGACATCCTCCGTTCAGGTGCCCGGCGCCCCGCGGGCCGGCTCCGAGGACAGCTCGATGAGAGCGCGCAATGCGGTCAGATCCTGCGCCAGGTCGCCGAATGCGGTATCGTGGTTCCGCTATCGCGAGTGCCGTCGGCGGACCAAAGCGGAAATCTCAGTGCCCATCATGATGAAGTCCTCCTGCCGCGTTCCGTGGCGTGCCGCCGTGGTCCTGGCAGCCACGAGCCTTGCGGCGGCGCCGTGCAGCTCGCAGGAGCCGCAGCCAACCGCAACTACGCCCGCGCGCCTGCTGTCGGCCTTCTACGGGCTGGACAACGGCCTGGGGGCCGGCATCAACCGCATCTGCCCGGGCGCGTCCGGGCAGGACGGCATGCCCGTCGTGCTTTCTCATACGATCGACCCGGAGACCCTCCAACGCGAGGACTTCCGGGTTTCCACGCGGTCCGGGGCTGAACGCACGCCCTTCTGCGTGACGCTCGCGCCGGCCCGCGATCCCGGCGAGCTCAGAACCGTGCTCCTCATCGGTGAGCTCGGCGACGCCGCCAACGACCCGCCGGTGAAGGTGCTTGTCGTCGACGACCTGCTCTCGGACGGCTTGACAGGCCCTCCGGTGAATTTTCGCGGTACGGAGAAGCATGTCATTCCGCTTGACGCCGGGCCCACCCTCGTGCTGGCGGAGGTCGTCCCCGAGGACGAATGGTCCGTGTCGGGCCGCGGGTCCGCCTGCTCGGCAGGCGCCCGACAGGTGGTCCGGGTGACCTGGACCGGCGGCGTGCGGCTGCCGAACGGCGACGAACCCGGCGACGCCGAGCGGGCGCTCTATCGCGTGACCGTGGAGCGCCCGGACGGCTCGCGCGACGAGATCTCCCCCGCGGCGCTCGCGGAACTCGGCGACAATGACAACAACCACCTTCTGTGCCTCGACACGGCCGCCCCGGCCGTCTCGGTCGCCTTCCCGGCCGGCCACCTCGTCGACCCGAATCGGGACCTGAATCCCGACACGCAAGTCGCGGTGACAACCGTCCCCGGGCCGGAGCCGCACGAGGCGCCGGCCGTCACCCGGGATCGCCGCAGGCAGTAGCCTGGCGAGCCCGTCGCGAATCGGGCCGGTCTGCTCTCGAACACGCCGCTCCGGGCCACTGCGCTGCTCGCCCGTCCTGCCGCATCTTGTCCTCGAAGAACGCCACGGCTCTCTCTGGCGCCTTGTTCGCGGCGCCGGCCGCGGATGACGAGCCGTTGGACCCAGCTTCGGGTGCCGGTCGGCTGGACCAACAGATACAGCCCGTTGCCGCCCGCGTGCCGTCCGGACGGCGCGGAACCGACGAAGGCGGCCGAGAGGGCCTTGTCGAGGTGGCGGCCCCGACGCTGGTAGCCAGTAGTTCCGGACGGACGCGGACGCTGACTGACTCCTGTTGGTTATCAAGGCAGCGAAAAGACGAACAGGTTGTTGCCGCTGCTCGGGCGCAGCTCGGGGGTCAGGTCGAGGAAGCGGCCGTAGCCGGTGCTGACCGCGACGTACTGCCGGCCGTCGACGGCGTAGGTGATGGGAAAGCCCGAGACCGGCGAGCCGAGGTTGATCTCCCACAGGACCTCGCCCGTCCGGTCGTCGAAGGCGCGGAAGCGGCCGTTGACGTCGCCGCCGAAGACGAGGCCGCCGCCGGTGGCGGCGAGGGCCATGGTGGCGGCGCGCTGCTGGTGGTTCCACACCACCTCGCCGGTCTCGGCCGAGATGGCCTGCACGCTGCCCACGTCGTCGTAGCCGGGGGCCAGCTCGGAGCGCCAGGCGATGGCGTAGAGCCGGTTCGTGCGGGTGTCGGGGTCCTCGGCCATCATGCGGGCGCAGACGTTGCGCAGGGGCATGTACATGGTGTTGGTCAGCGGCGAGTAGGCGCCCGCCTCCCAGTCCTTGCCGCCGCTCGCGTGGGGGCAGGCCAGCACCTGCTGGCCGACGGCGGTGAAGATGAGCTCGGCGTTCTCGGTCACCGCGCCGGTCGCCCCGTCGATGCCGCTCACCACGTTCTGGGTGATGGTCGGCGTCGCCCACAAGAACTCGCCGGTCTCGCGGTCGAGGGTGTAGACGATGCCGGTCTTGCCGGGGATGCCGGTCAGCACCCGCCGCTCCTCGCCGGGCTGGATGCGCGGGTTGATCCACGCCACGGCCGAGGGATCGGGCCGCACCGCGGTGTCGACGAGCAGCCGCTCGAAGGGGTGGTCGAGGTCCCAGTGGTCGTTCATGTGCTGGTAGAACCAGACGATCTCGCCGGTGTCGCCGTCGAGGGCCAGCGTCGAGTTGTGGTAGAGGTGGGTCAGGTCGGCGCCGCCGAGCATGAACTTCGGGGCCGGCGAGGTGACCGACGTGCCCACGTAGACCAGGTTCAGCTCGGGGTCGTAGCTCGGCACCATCCACGAGCCGACGTGGCCGCGCTCCTCGAACGGCACCGCGCCCCACGTCTCGTTCCCCGGCTCGCCCGGCCCCGGGATGAGCCGCCGCCGCCACAGCTCCTCGCCCGTCGTTGCGTCGTGGGCGGTGATGACGCAGGTCTCGGGCCCCCCGCGGGGGTCGCAGCTCCGGCCCGAGAACGCCTTGCCCCCCGCGGTGATCGGCCCCGAGGTCTGGTTGGCGGGGTTCACCCGGTAGTCGAGGATCTCGGTGTCCCACACCACGTCGCCGGTCTCGGCGTCGAGGGCGACGATGTGGTCGTCCATGGTGGTGTCGAGAATCAGCTCGCCGTGGATGGCGATGTTGCGGTTGGTGTCGATGAGGCTGCCGATCATGTAGTCGCCGAGGTCGTCGGGCCGGTCGCGGCGATACTCCCAGACGAGGTCGCCGGTCACCGCGTCGATGGCCTGGATGACGTCCCGCGGGTTCGGCATGAACATCACCCCGCCGCGGACGAGCGGCGTCCCCTGCTGCCGGCCCTCGCTGGCCATGGCGCGGCTCCACACCATGCGGAGGTCGCCGACGTTGCCGCGGTCGATCTGGTCGAGGGGGCTGTAGCCCCAGCCGTTCAGGGTCCGGCGCCACATGAGCCACTCGTCGGGGCTCGGGCTCTCGAGCTCGGCGTCGGTGACGGGGCGGATGCGGTCGGGCCGGCCCTCCTGCGCGAGGGCCGGAGGCGCGCCGGAGGCCCCCAGGACGGCGACGAGGGCGGCGCACGCGACGAGCGCGGGGCGGAACCGGAACGGCGGCCGAGCGGATGCGGGCATGACGCCTCCTCTGGGTTCGAGTCGTGGCCGATTATGTCACCCGGCGGGCGTGGCGGCGCGGTAGAGTACCGACAACATGACCCGCCGCGACGTGCAAGCCCGCCTCGATGCCCTGGAGTCCAAGCCGGAATCCAGGATCGACACCCTCCCTACCCTGATCGCGTGGGGGCTGGCCGTGCTCGGCCTGCTCATCGTCGCGTTGCGGCTGTTCGGCTGAGGGGAAGGGTCGGGGAGACCGTTCGGCATCATGAAACGGACGCAGGTCCGGCTGACCGAGGCACAGGCCAGGGCACTGAAGACGCAGGCGCGCCTGGAAGAACGCTCGATGGCCGACCTCGTGCGCGAGAGCGTCTCCGAGTATCTCGCCCGTCGTCATGTCGTGGACCGCGACGAGCTCGCCCGCCGCGCACTGGCGCTGGCCGGACGGTACCGGTCCGGATGCCGCGATCTGGCGGAGGACCACGACGCGCACCTCGACGAGGCGTTCGGTTCGTGAGGCTCCCGGTCGGCGCGGCCGCCGTGCTGGCGTTCCTCGATGCCGACCCAGCCCGCCACCATCTCTGCTTGGCTGCGGACCAGCCGCGTTCGGCCGAGGAATGCTGAGAGTTCCGCTCACGCGGCTGATGGTAGAATCTACCTGTTCTGGTTCCAGGTTGCATCGTGGCGCTGAGCATCAAGAACGTCGAGGCCGAACGGCTGGCCAGGGAGTTCGCCAGAGAACGGGGCACCACCGTGACGCGGGCGATCATCGTCGCCCTCGAGGACGCCCTCCGGCGCACCCGCGGCCGGAAGGTCACGCCGTCGATTCGGGACGCGATCCTCGAGATCTCCGAGCGTTGCGCGGCCCTGCCCGACCTCGACACGAGACCCGCCGACGAGATCCTGGGATACGACGAACGCGGGGGCTTCCGCTGATGGTCGTCGATTCGTCCGCGGTGCTCGCCATCCTCCTCAACGAACCCGAGCGCGACAGCTTCTCCGATGCGCTGGCCGCGGCCGGTGTCCGGCTGATGAGCACCGTCAACGCGTTGGAGACCGCGGTGGTCGTGTCGTCTCGCAAGGGCCCCTACGGCGCACGCGAATTCGACCTGCTGCTCCATCGCGCCGAGTTCGAGGTAGTCCCATTCACCTCCGACCATCTCCGGCTCGCCCGCGAAGCGTACGAGCGCTACGGCAAGGGGCGTCACCCCGCGGGTCTGAACCTCGGAGACTGCTGCGCGTACGCGCTCTCCCGGCACGCCGGGGAACCGCTGCTGTTCAAGGGAGACGACTTCCCGCGCACCGACGTCGTGCCTGCCCTCTGAACGCGACCTAGCGCTGCCCGTGCCCCGGATCTCTCCGGCTGGACTCGTATGCGTGTGAGGTCATCCGTACTCGTCTCGCAGCTCGAAGGCGAAGGCCATGGCCACCAGTTGGGTGTAGCCGTGCCACAGCACTTGCGCCCCCGGCGGGTTGCGAGGGCGGCCGAGCCAGCCACCGAGGCGGGCCGTCAGACCGACGGCGTCTCCGAGAGACTTGGCGGGCGGCAGCTTGCGGGAGCGGGCGAAGGTGTCGAGCACGCGCAACTCGCCGTCGGAAAACAGCAGGTCGGGCGGCAGGTCGGGCGTCTCGCGCCCGAGCTGCATCATCAACTGGATCCGCCACCCCACCACCATCTTGATGGCAATCGCCCGTTCGAGCCGCTCTGCCGTGTGGTGCTGCAACTCCTCGACCTTGCAGCCGGACTTGAGCACCCGGAAGTACTCCTCGATGCGCCAGCGCAGGGTATACCAGTGCAGGATGCGCGCGGCGTCATCGGGGTTGCTCACCGGCAGCGTGGTCAGCAGGAACCACTCCAGCGGCTCGACTCCCGCTGGCGGCTGTTCCTCGCGCGCATGGACGACGAACAGCTCGACCGGCGTAGCGCCGCCGGGGCACGGCAGCGCCACCGCCTCGTAGCGCAGGGTCATCTCGGCGACGCGCTCGGCCCGGCCGTCCTTGCGGGCCTGTTTGCTCGCCTTCACCCGCGCGCTCTGCCGCCGCACTTCGACCTGGCAACCGCCGCGCGCGGGCGCGTTGCGCACCTCGTCGAACAGATGGCGCGGAACCGTGTCGCCGTCAGCCGTCTTCTCCCTGCCGAGGACGCGGTCGACCTTTGCACGGATCAGCAAGTCGACTTGCGGGCCGTTCGCCCGGCGGTCGATGAACAGGTCGAGGAAGTCGGCCTCGCGGTCCATCGTGCACACCACCCGGGTCTTCGGCAGCAGCTCCGCCGCCGCCGCGCAGTCGCGCAGCCCTTCGATCCAGCGGAACGACTTCCGCTCCCCGCGCGGCTTCGGCTTGCCTTGCGCCTCGGGGTCCGGGAGCGCGGGTGCGTCGAAGGCGGCCCGCAGGACGCCCAACGCCATCCCGTCGGGGTTGACCGCCAGCGTCGTGTGCAGCGCCAGGCCGCGGGCCACCGCGCCGGTCTGGTTCGAGCCGATGCTGCCGAGCCCCTCGGTCTGGCCGCGGCGGGTGAAGTTCAGCCGCGTGCCGTCCTGGATGCACAGCACCGTGTCGTGCCCGCACATGCGCTGCAGCGTGCGCTCGCGGTGGGGCGCGAGAATGTTCTCGACCGTCACCGCGCTCTCGGCGGGCTGGTCGATCAGCCGGTAATGGCCCTTGACCGCGGCTCGCGACCCGTTCGTGGCCCCGGTGATGGCCCGCGTCGGAGATTCGCCCATCTGCCGACCGCTCAATACCAGGCGCGCGCTCAACCGCGCGTCGCCCAGCCGCGCCCCCCCGAACTCGTTCTCCGCCCAGGACCCGGCGTCGAGACCGTCGCCCACCGCCAGCGGCGCCACCCCCGGAGTGGGCACCGAGAGGAGGTCGCGCCACCCCGGCTCCAACACATACATATACACTGCCTTGCGCGTTTCCGCCGCCGCGTGCGTGCGGTCCTGGCGCCCGCGCCCGCTGGTCTCGCCCACGCGAACCCAGTTCGCCGCCCGCACGCTCGCCCCCGTCTGCGCCGTCGCGTCGACGAACGTCTCCAGCAGCCAGGGCCGGTAGCCGTAGAGACGCTCGAAGTCGTCGCCGACCGCCCGGGCGGCCCGGCCCAACACGTGGGAGGCCAGGTTGCGACACGCGATGCCGGGGCGCACCAGCAGCCGGCACAGGCCCAGCACCCGGTGCAGATGGGTGCGCCGGTGTGCGTCGTCCCAGCCGATCCAGGCGTCGCGGGCGCGCAGGTGCCGCGCACTCGCCGCGAACCCGACCCCGCCCAGCCAGCCGTGCGCCGAGCCGACCAGATACCGCAGTTGCGGGCCGACGAAGGGGCCGGCGCCGCGCGGGTGCTCGTGCGCCATCAGCGTGTTCCAGATCCGGCGTTGCTCGTCGGCCTCCACCCGCAGCAACGCCAGGTCCCGGACCCCGCCGACCGCGGCGGGCACGTCAACCGCCGGCGCCACCGGGTACGGAAGCACCTGCGGACGCCGGGGGCCGCCGCGCGGGGACTGGCCCCGCGGCAGTGCGATGTGGCCTGCCGACTCGAGGTCGGCCAACGCCGCGCAGCAGCTCGCGCGCTGCCACCGGCCGCGTCCATCGCGGAAATCGAACGCTTCGCAGACGCGGTCGGCGACCTGCCCGATGCCGCAGACGCCCTGCGATATCGCCCCGTCCAACACGTCTCGCAGCTTGCCGAGGTCACCCCGCAGGCTGAGCCCAACTTGATTCTGAGTCTCCATGCCCGCCACCGTAGCGAGGTGGCTTCATGAAGTCCAGCAAAAAATATGGGGCACGAGCAGACCTAGCGCCTCCCGCATGCATCTCCTTCCGGCGACGGCGATCGACCCGCGGCCGCCCGGGAGTGTCATGATTTGTCAGCCCCTCTCCTTACGCTCGCAGATGTCGTCACCGCGAGCGAGCACCTGGCCCGAGACGGATGCAGAGCCCCATCGACCCGGCGGACCGGACCGGCACCATCGGGGTCGAGGCCTTCGACGCCGCCTACGGGGCCGGGTTCCAGGCCGCGGACGACTCGCCGCACGCGGTCGAGTGCGAGCTGGTCGAGGACGGCGGGGCGTTCGCGGCGCACCGCCCGCCCGGCGGCGACCGCCCCCGCCGCGTCGCTTTCGTGGACGGCACGATGCGGACCGAGGCGCGGCTGACCCGCACCGACCCCGAGGGCGAGGTGGTCATGGGGCTGGCGGGAAGCTGGGCGGCGGGGGCGGTGCTCGTCGACGGGGACGGGCCGGCCCGCTTCGACCGGGTGACGTCGGGGCGCGCCGCCGTCTTCACGGGCGGCCGCCCCGTCCACCTGCCCGACCACCGGGACGGGTGGCGGTGGACGCCGTACGCGGTCGACGGGGCCGACGTCGAGGCGGCGCGGCAGCAGCTCCGGCGCCTGATGCGCGACGCCGAGGCCGACGTCGCCGAGGCGCTCGCGGACGAGGGGTGGCTGACGGTGCTCGACGGCCCCCTGCACGGCGTCCGCCACCGCCGCGGGCTGCCCGTCGCCGGCTACGTGAAGACGCACCACCGCCGCATGCTCGCCCGCGAGCACTGGGCCCGGGTGCCGGAGCTGGCGGCGGGCGAGCGGTCGGGCCTCTTTGCGATGGAGGACGGTCTGTACGGCTGCTACTTGCGGGTCGGCGACCCCGGGCCGTGGGCGGGCCCGTGGGCGGGCATCGCCCGCGTCGAGATGCCGTCGGGTATCGGCCGCGACGCGGCGGTCGAGGCGGCCGACCGCGCCGCGGGCTGGCTGCCCGGCTTCGCGTCGGCGCCGCACCGCGACGCGCGGGCCCCGGTGAACCTGACGCCCATCGCGGGCCTCGAGCGGCACCTGCACCGACGACAGGGCGACGCCCGCCTCGCCCTGCGCGCGGTGCGCGAGGCGGTGGTCGAGCGCAACCGCGAACGAGGGACGGAATGAGCGACGACGGCGGACGCATCGGGCTCGTCGACGGGTCGGTGGAGAGCGACTCGCGCACCTTCCACGTGGTGCTCGACCCCGACGTGGTGATCCAGCTCGACGAGCTGCTCGCGGTGACCACCGACCTGCCCGACGGCCGGCGGGTCACGCACTACGGCATCGTCACCGAGCTGCGGTCCCGCTTCGAGGGGGCCGACCTGCCCTCGGACACCGGCCGGGTGGTCGACTCGACGCTCCCGGCCGAGCACGTGCGGCGGGCCGAGGTCCGCGTCCTGCGGGTGGTGCCCGAGCTGTTCGTCGCCCCCCACGCCGGCGCCCCCGCCGCGCGCGCAGCGGGCCCGCACCGCGCGGTCGCCCTCTTCGAGGACGAGATGACCCGCGGCAAGCTGCCGGTGGGGCTCGACCTCGGCGGCGACCCGGTCTACGCGGACATGCGCTTCGTCGACGGCCGCTCCGGCGGCCATGTCTCCATTTCCGGCATCTCCGGCGTCGCCACCAAGACCTCCTACGCGCTGTTCCTCCTCTACCAGCTCCTCGAGACCGACCAGGGCATGGACCTGCTCGGCGGGCGGGCGGGGCGCGAGAGCGTGCGCGCGCTCGTCTTCAACACCAAGGGCGAGGACCTGCTGCACGTCGACCGCCCCAACGCCGAGTTCGCGGGGCGGCCCGACGAGATCGAGAAGTGGCGCACCCTCGGGGTCGACGAGCCGGGGCCGTTCCGCTCCGTCCGCCTCTACGCGCCGCGGCGGTCCGGCGCGTCGCAGACCATCGTCGCCAACGTCCGGACCCGCGACACCGCCGACGTCGGCGCCTACGGCTGGACGCCCGAGCAGTTCGTCCGCGAGCAGCTCCTGCAGTTCTGCTTCACCGCCGACGACGAGCGGTCGACCCAGGTCGGCTTCGTCGAGCAGCAGGTGCGCATCCAGCTCCTGCGGCGGCTGCGGCGGCTCGAGGGCGACCCGACGGGGGCGGTGGTCATCGTCGAGGCGGTCCCCCCGAAGACCGGCTACAACCCCGACCGGCTGGCCGAGCGCGACCCGGACGAGGCGCCGGCGGGGGCCGGGCACGTGCTGCGCGACTTCGGCGACCTCATCGACCTGCTCGAGGGCGTCGTCGCCACCGACGACGAGAGCCTCATGAACGAGTGGTTCGGCCGCGCCCAGTCGGGCACGCGGCAGGCGTTCCTGCGGCGGCTGCTGAAGCTGCGCCGCCACGTCGCCCCCCTCGTCGGCTGCCGCCTCGAGCCCGTCTCGTCCGAGAACGCCCGGCTCCACGTCGTCGACATCTCGACCCTGCACGACGACGCGCAGCGCTTCGTGGTCGGCGCGCTGCTCGACCGGGTGTGGCGCGAGAAGCAGGGCACGGGCCGCACCCCGCTGCGCTTCGTGGTGCTCGACGAGCTGAACAAGTACGCCCCCGCCCACGGCTTCTCGCCCCTCCGCGACCTGCTCGTGGACATCGCCGAGCGCGGGCGCTCGCTCGGGGTGCTGCTCATCGGCGCCCAGCAGGCGGCCTCGGCGGTGGCCCAGGCCCTGCCGCGCAACGCTTCGCTGAAAGTCGCCGGCCGGCTCGACGCGAGCGAGTCCGACGCCTACCGCTTCCTCACCCCGGCCCTGCGCGAGCGCGCGACCCGGTTCATGCCCGGCACGATGGTCGTCTCGCAGCCCATCGTGCCCGAGCCCATCCCCGTCCGCTTCCCGTTCCCCCCGTTCGCCACCAACCCCGACGAGGCGGCGGCCGATGCGGCGGCGGACCAGGCCAGGACCGACCGCATCCTGAGCACCATGGACGCCCTGACGGGGCCGGGGGTGGACCTGTGACGCAGCCCGGCGCGACGACGCCGCCAGTGGCGCGGTGGACGCCCGAATGGGGGCGACCCGAGCGGCGCAGGGCCCCGGCCGGCCGAGAGCTCGGGCCCCGGCGATGCCGGGGGCGAGACGCCCGGCGGTCGGGGCCTGTCCGGCCGCCCCCCGGCCCATCGCCCCCCGTGGTGGAACACCTTGCGGGGTGGACGCCGTGAAGCTGTCCGGCGCGGTGACTTCGATCGCCCTTCCCGCCGTTCCCCTGCCGATTCGCCCCGAGGTGGCTCCGTGAAGCTGCTCCATACCTCGGACTGGCACCTCGGCGCGAAGCTCGGCCGGCACGACCGCACCCCGGATCACGTGGAGGCCCTGCGTGGGCTACTGGAGATTGCCGAGGCCGAACGGCCCGACCTGATCCTGCACACCGGCGACCTCTTCGACGCGTCGCGCCCGCCCTACGAGGCGCTGCAGCTCGGCGTGCGCGCGCTCGGGCGGCTCGCGAAGGTCGCGCCCACCGTCGTCGTCGCGGGCAACCACGACTCGTCGATGCTGCTGCGCGTCATCGACGAGCTGGCCGGCGCCGCGACCCCGCGCCGCCTGTGGCTGGTGACCGCGCCGCGGGTCCTGACGTTTCCCGGCATCGCCGACGCCCCCGTCGCCGTCGCGTGCGTGCCGTTCATCCCGCCCGGGGCCATCGCCGACTACGCCACCGGCGACCCCGCGCGCTTCGAGGGCGACTACGCCGACGGCGTCAGGACCCTCAACCGGCGCCTCCTCGACGAGGCGCACGCGGCGGCGGGGGCGCGCGGCATCGTGCTCTACGCCGCCCACCTCCACGTGCAGGGCGCGCGGCCCGGCCGGTCGGAGCGGCGCATCACCGTCGGCGACGACTACGCCACCCACGTCGAGGGCCTGCAGCGCGCGCTGTACTGCGCGTTCGGCCACATCCACGACCCCCAGCTCCTGCCCGGCGGGGCCGCGCGGGGGCGCTACGCCGGCTCCCTCGTCCCCCTCGACTTCGGCGAGCGGGAGCAGACCAAGCAGGCGGTGCTGGTGACCATCGACGACGACGTCCGGGTCGAGCCGCGCGACCTGCCGGGGGGCCGGCCCCTCACCGAGCTGGCGGGCACGCTCGACGAGCTCGAGGGCCGCGCCGCGGGGGGCGGCCTCGACGGCTGCATTCTCAAGGCGCGGGTCGTCTCCGACAATCCCATCCCCGACCTCGCCGATCGCCTCGCCGAGTGGTCGCCCGGCTGCGACGTGTTCGAGCTCGTCAACACCCTCGCGAACCGCCCGGTGAAGGCGGTGGAGCCGGCCCGCGCGGACGAGTCCGAGCCGGCGCCCGAAGACCTGTTCCTGGAGTGGCGCACCACCGCGGCCCGCGGCGTCAAGGCCCCGCACGACGCGGTCGCCGCCCTCTTCGCCGAGGCCCTCGGCACCGCCGGGCAGGACGCCGCCGCCGACTTCGGCCTCACCCCGCTCGCCCTGCGCGCCCAGCAGACTCTGAACCGCCTCGCCGCAAAGGCGAACGGGGACCGGAGCTGACATGCGCCCCCTCCGCCTCAGCATCGAAGAGCTGCCGTCGTGCCGGCCGCCCGTGCCCCTTGCCCCCGCGACGAACCGGAGGCCGAGCTGACATGCGCCCCCTCCGCCTCACCATCCAGGGACTGCGGTCGTTCCGGGCGGCGGTGACCCTCGACTTCACCGGCCGCGACCACGTCGCCATCGTCGGCGACACCGGGGCCGGCAAGTCGTCCATCCTCGAGGCCGTCACCTACGCCCTCTACGGCCAGACGACGTTCACCGCCCAGGGCAACCAGGAGCTGATGAACGACACGTCGACGCAGCTCCGCGTCGTGCTCCGGTTCCGGGTGTCGGGCCAGACGTGGGAGGTCGCGCGCGCGCTGCGGCGCGACGGCCAGGGGCGGGTGGGCCCGGCGAGCGCGCAGCTCCGGCGCCTCGACACCGACGGCCCCGCGGCCGAACAGGTCGAGCAGGTCAAGCCCGTCAACGACCGCATCCGGTCGCTGCTGGGGCTCGACAGCGAGGCGTTCCTGCGCACCGTCGTCCTGCCCCAGGGCCGCTTCGCCCGCCTGCTGGTCGAGGACAAGCCGGCCGACCGCGGCCGCATCCTGCGCCAGGTGTGGCGCACCGACGAGCTCGAGGCGGCGGGAGCGCTGGCCGGCGCCGCCCGCCACGAGGCCGGCCTGCTGCGCGAACGGCTGGCGCAGGCAGCCTCGGCCCACCCCGACGACCCCGCCGCCCACCTCGCCGCGCTGCAGACGGCGCGCGAGGCGGCGACCCGCCACGCGGCCGCGGCCGCGGAGGACGAACGGGCCGCGTCCGCCGCCCACGACACGCTGCTCGCGGCCGCGACGGCCCGGCAGGAGGCGTCGGGCGTTGCCGCACGGCTGCGCGACCTCGACCTCGAGCGCGTCACCGGCACGCTGGCCCCCATCACCGCCGCCGAACGACGCCTCGCCGAAGAGGAAGCCGCCTGCGAGGAGCGGCAGGCCGCCCTCGAGGAAGAGCTGGCGCGCGTCCCGGCCGACGACGGCGCGACAAGCGGGGAGGTCGCGGCGGCCCTCACGACGCTCGGCAGCCTCGCCGGCCTCGCCGCGGCCGCCGGGGAAGCGGCGGCCGACCTGCGCGCCACCGCCGACGACGCCGCGCGCAAGCGGGCCGAGGCGGAGGGTCTGGCCGAGGGCGCCGAGGCGGCCCGGCGGAAGGCGGACGGGCACGCCGCGAAGCGCCCTCCCCTCCACGAGGCGGCCGAGGCGGCGCGGCGGCGACGCGACGCCGTCGAGCGGCAGCACGCCCGGTGCGCCGAGCGCTCGGCCGAACGCGACGCGGCCCGGACGCGGCTCGATGCGCTCCATGCCGAAGCGGCCGAGTGCGCGCGCAGGCTCGAGGCGGCGCGGGAAGCGGCCCGCCGCGCGGCCCGCGAGGCCGCCGCGGCCGACGAACACCTGGCGGCCGCGCAACGCTCGGAAGCGGCGGCGGTCGCCGCGCTCGGCCTCCACCCCGGCGACGCCTGCCCCATCTGCCGCCGCGACCTGCCCGGCGACTGGGAAGCCCCCGACTCGGCCGGGCTCGAGGACGCCGTCGCGGTCGCCAGGGCCGCGCACGCGGCGGCGCGGGAGGCTGACGCCGCCGTCGCCGCGCACGAGGCCGAGGGCAAGGCCCTCGCCCGCCAGGCGGCCGGCGCCGAGACCGCGCTCGCCGACATGGAGGCGGCGCTCGAAGCGGCGCGCCGGGAGCTGGCGCTGGAGGCCGGCGGGGCCCCGCTGCCGTCCGGGACCCATCTCCCCGGGGCACCCTTGGAGGCCGGCCTTGCCCGGGCGCCGTCGGAGGCCGATCTCCCCGGGGCACCGTCGGAGGCCGATCTCCCCGGGGCGCCGCCGGAGGCTGGCCTCCCCGGGGCACCGCCGGAGGCTGGCCTCCCCGGGGCACCCTCGGAGACCGGCGCATCGCAGGAAGCCGGTGCGACCCGCCCGGCGGCGACGGCGCCGACCGCGGCCCAGGCGCTGCTCGACGCCGCCGCCCCGCTGCCCGACCGGGACACCCTCCTCGCGCCGCTGGAAGCCGCGTGCACGGAGACGGCCGCGCGCCTCGCCGGGCACGATGACGTGGCCGAGGCGCTACGGGCCGACGCCACCGCCCGGGCGGCGGCGGCCGGCGTCGCCGGAGAGGCCGCGACGGGCGCGCGCGACCTCGCGGACCGGTCGCGCCGCGCGGCCGCGCAGGCCGTCGAGCGCCTCCGGGCCGCGGTCCGGGCCGTCGCCCAACCGTTCCGGCCGGCCCTCGACGTGCCCGCCGACGCGGCGGAGCTGCACGAGATCGACATCCGGCCCGTGGCCGAGCAGACGGCGTCGGCGCGGGCGCGCGCACGGGTCCTCGAGGCGCGCGAATCCGACCGCGAGCGCCTCCGAAGCGCGATCGAGGACGCGCGGCAGGCCCGTTCCGCCCTGACGCGCCGCCGCACCGAGGAGGTCGACGCTCCCCTCGAGCGCCTGGCCCGCACCCTCCATCGCTGCCGCGACGTCCTCGTCGACTCGGCCGGCCGGCTCGCCCTCGACATCGACGTCCCCGCCGCCGTCGCCACCCGCGAGGCCGGCGCCATGGCGTCGTCCGTCGTCGCGCTTCAGGCGAAGGCATCGGCGCTGTCGCAGGCCGCCGGCGAGCATGCCCGCGCCGCCGCCGAACGCGCCGACGCGGCCCGCGCCGAGCTGACCGCCATCGGCAGGCGGCTCGATGCGCCCCCTTCATCCGCGCCGTCGCCGCCCGACCCGTCCGACGTGGCCCTCGCCGACCTCGAGGCCATGGTCGCCGCCGACCTCGAGGCCATGGTCGCCGCCGACCTCGAGGCCGTGGTCGCCGCCGTCCGCGCGAAGGCCGAGGACGCCCGCTTCGCGCAGCGGCGCGCCGGCGAGGCGGCCGACGACTTCGCCGCCATCGTCGACGACGTACAGGAGCTGCGCGCCCTCCTCCAGGAGGTCGAGAGCCGCGCCCTCGCCCTCGCCGACCTCGAGGACGCCCTGAAGCCGGGCGCGTTCCTGAAGTGGCTCACCCATCGGCGCTCCCACCGCCTCCTCGTCCACGCCTCGCGGATGCTCGGCGAGATGACCGGCGGCCGGTACGCCTTCGTCGACCCCGGCGAGGCCGACGAGCAGTGGCGCGTCCTCGACCGCGACTCCGGACGCCCGCGCTCCCCGGCCAGCCTCTCCGGCGGCGAGCAGTTCATCGCGTCGCTGTCCCTCGCCCTCGGCATGGTCGAGATGATGGCCCGCGCCGGCGGCCGCCTCGAGTCGCTCTTCCTCGACGAGGGCTTCGGCTCGCTCGACCGCAACAACCTCGACGCCGCCGTCCAGGCCCTCGGCGCCGTCGCCGCGGGCGGCCGCATGGTCGGCGTCATCTCCCACGTCCGCGCCGTGGCCGAGCAGATCGAGCATGTCCTCGCCGTCACCCGCGGCGCCACCGGCAGCCGCGCCGAGTGGCTCACGAGCGGCCAGCGCCGTCAGCTCTCCGAGTCGGACACCGGCCTCGAGGCCGCGTCGGCCCTGGCGGGGCTGCTGGAGTAACGCCGCGACCGGCGAGCTCGTCGCCGGCTTCTGGATCTGGCGGGTGCGCGACATGGACGAGGCGGTGGCGTGGGTGAAGCGCTGCCCCAACCCGATGCCAGGTCCGAGCGAGATCGAGATCCGGCCGGTATTCGAGGCGCCCGACTTCGGCGACGCGATGACGCAGGAGGTCGCCGAGCAGGAGGCCCGCATCCGCGGAAAGACGGAGGACCGGTAGCCGCCCCTGCCGGCGGGCAGATCGCGACGCTTCACGCCGTGACGCTGAACGGCTCTCGGATGACCGCATCGCCGGGGTCATTCTCGCGGGCAAGAGTCCGGTTGGCTTCGGCCATCAAGGCGACGACTTCGCGGAGATTCCTCCTGGCCTCGTCGAGAGACGCGCCCTGGGTGTTGGCGCCGGGGAACTCCTCGATGAAGGCGATGTAACCTTCCGGAACCCTCCGGAACACCGCCGTGCATTGTGGGTCCACAATCGACTCCTGACGATAACTCTCGAGCCCTGTCGACAAGCTCTTGTCGGCTACGAGAGGCCCTTCCGCCATGCGTCGACGGCCTCGGCATCGTCGCGAACGCTGTCCGAGGCCCCCGCGACCACCGGAATCCCCAGCCGTGACACGTGACGGATGAACTCGCCGGTGTTGAGCCCCGACCACCTCGCAGCCCGTCCGAGCGACAATCCCTGGTCGCGGTACAGCGCCGTGGCAATCTCCCGCCGGATTCCCGACTCCAGGAGATGGAGGCTCTTGGACGCATTGTCCATGTCGACGCCCACGACGTCGCCGTTGGCATCGAGGTCGACGTTGAGCCCGTCCGTCACCTCCCGCGTCTCAATGCCCGGTCCCGACTCGAGGTCGACATATAGAGGCTGTCGGTGTCGGCGTAGTAGTGCAGCTTCATGGCGCCAGACCATGGTACCAGACACAGGGCCAGCCACGCGTGCGTTCACGCACGGTGTTCGCGGGCGCGAGCGGCCGCTCGTCAGAGCGCCAGCACGTACCGCGCGAGGGGGCCGACGGCGGCGGGTTTCCGGCCGCATTCGGGCCGCGAACTCCGTTGCGGGGGCCAGCGGTCGCCGAGCGCGACGACCTCCGCCCGGGGACCGCCGGAGCACCAGGGCCGAGGCCGGGGGCCGGTCGCCCGAGGGCACGAAGGAGCGCGACCGCCGATGCCGGTCCATCCCGGCGCCCCCCGCGGCGACGGTGACTTCACTTGCGCTATGCTGAAGGGGTCATTGCCGGGGCCATTCGCTCGCGGAGATTCACGCTACCCTCCACACGCCACATGAAGAACAATCCACTACCGCGACTCGACCGGTCACCCGATATTCGGGCAAGACTGCTTCCGCTCTGCCGGCTTCAGCCCGGTGAAGTCTGGACAGATCCCCTCAACGGCCATCGGGTCGGCTGCCTGGACGCCGCCGATGGCCGGGCGATCTCGGATCTGATGACCGGAGAACACGCTACACTGGCCGTACACGACCCACCCTACAACTTGGCGAGCTTCGAGCGCCGTTCGATCAGCGAATATGTGGATTGGGCGCGACAATGGGTACAAATCTCCCAGTCCGCGCTGGACTCGCACGCATCGCTGTACGTCTGGCTTGGCGCAGATCAGAACCACGGATTTCAGCCCTTGCCGGACTTCATGCACATGATGCGCTCCCAGGAGTTTCGTCCGCGGAGCTTCATCACCATGCGCAATCAGCGCGGGTACGGAACGCAGAAGAACTGGATGGCTGTTCGACAAGAACTGTTGTATTACGTCATAGGCACACCGACGTTCCACGTAGACGCGGAGTACACGGAGATCCCCAAGATATTGCGCGGGTACTACAAGAAGGTCAACGGAAGAACTACCGAGAATATCGAACGTGGTCGATCCGATACCATCAGGGCAGGCAACGTCTGGGTGGACGTCCAGCAGGTCTTCTACAGAGTCGAGGAGAACGTCTCCGGCTGCTATGCCCAAAAGCCACTAAAGTGCATCGAGCGTATCCTGCGGGCAAGCTCCGATCGACACGATCTCGTGATCGACTTTTTTGCTCACTCCGGCACGACACTCCTCGCGGCCGAGCTCCTCAATCGCAGGTGCTTCACTGTCGACGTTGATCCGATCTACGCAGAGATCGCGATTCGTCGCCTCGAGCAGTTTCGTGCAACCAGGAGGGTTGGATGGCAGAACGGCCATCCCTTCGAGAACGAGATTCCTAATCTCGCGGTGACTCCATCAGATGAAGCGGAAGACCAGTTTCGCCACGCTCAGAAAGCGCTCTTTTGACCCATGGAACGCCTCCGGGAAGACCTTGATTCGTTGCTCGCCAGCCTGTCCAATGAACCGGAGGTGCGCGAGCGGCTGAGCTCGCTCGTATCTGTCTATCCCTTCAACGAGTACGAGTACATCATTGCTCACCTGCTCGCGATGAACATCCTGAATTTGGATGGATATCTGGAACTTCGAGACGACTACATAGCTCGTAATCTCTACTTGTATGTGTTCGAGATCAGCGCACCACGCACCTTCGGGGAAGCATGGGCGCAAGGTCACCTGAAGGAACTGGTTCCGGCCCTCCGGAAGCCGACGAAGAAATCCGACCCCAACTACTCCGGACAGTACGATTTCCTGCTCGACGACATTCGGATCGAAGTAAAGGCGTCGCGGGCCGTAGATGCGGATTTGGACGGGCCACTATATGTCAAGGCGCTGGCTTCCACTTCCAGGAAGAACTTCTGGATGAACTTCCAACAAGTGAAACCTGATTGCTGCGATTTGTTCGTGTGGACTGCGGTATGGCGAGACGTAATTCGGTACTGGGTGCTGACTTCTCACGAAGTTGAGGCCCATCCTCACTACTCGCCAGGCCAACATCGTGGGAACACCGGAGAAGGACAGATCCACATGAGAGAGGACAACATCGGTGACTTCCAGGAGTACGAAGTAAAGTCAAACCTTCTAGAGGATGCGATCCGCGCAGCGTACGAGCGCGAGATCGAGGCAAGGCGCAGGCTCGACGATACATCCAGGCCATCGTGAAGGGTACGTGGCACGACCAGAACGGTTCTCGGATGACCGTACCGCCAGCGTCATCCTCCCGGGCGATTCGTCCGGTTGGCATCGACGATCAAGGCGAACGGCTCGCGGAGTCCACGCACGGTACCTGGCCCGCGCTGACAGCTCCTGGCACCGCGCCGTGCTATCGTCCCGCACCATGCGCCTCGCCGACGGCCGGCTCGCGTTCTCGGCCACCGATCTCAGCCGCCACCTCGCCTGCAGTCACCTGACGACCCTGCGCCGGGCCGTCGCGCTGGGCCGGCTCGAACGGCCGACGCCGTACGACGACCCCCGCGGCGACGTTCTGAAGCAGCGCGGCATCGAGCACGAGCGGCGTCTCCTGGAGCGGTTCGCGGCGGAAGGGTGCTCGGTGGAGATCGTCACCGCGGCCGACGCGCCGTTCTCCCACCGGGACCCTGCCGCGACCGCCACCCGCACGCGGGACGCGATGCGGAGCGGGGCCGACATCGTCTACCAGGGGCGCCTGGAGGACGAGGACGGCCGCTGGAGCGGCTATCCCGACTTCCTGCTTCGGGTCGACGAGCCGAGCGCGCTGGGCGCCTGGTCGTACGAGGTGCTCGACGCCAAGCTGGCCCGCGGCGCGAAGGGCGAGGCGGTGCTGCAGCTCCTCCTGTACTCGGACCTGCTCGCCCTGGTGCAGGGAACCGAACCGGCAAGGATGCACCTGGCCCTCGGCGGCGGCGACGGGCGCGACTGCACGAGCTTCCGGGTCGTCGAGTATTCGGCCTACTACCGCGCCGTCCGCCGGCGGTTCGAGGCGCACGCCAAGGCGCCGCCCGAGACCTATCCGGAACCGGTCGAGCACTGCGCCCTCTGCGACTGGAAGCAGGCCTGCGCGGAGAGGCGGCGCGCCGACGACCACCTGTCGCTCGTGGCCGGCATCACCCGCGGGCAGCGGGGCCGGCTCGTCGAACGGGGGGTGACGACGATGGCGGCGCTGGGCGCGCTCGACCTGCCGGTCGTCCCCCGGCTCGACGGCGTCGGCGACGGCGCGCTGGCACGGGTCCGCGACCAGGCGCGGGTGCAGGACCGGGCGCGGCGGGAAGGCCGCCGCATCCACGAGCTCGTCACGCCGGTCGAGCCGGACAAGGGGCTCGCGGCGCTGCCCGAGCCCTCGGCGGGCGACCTGTTCCTCGACCTGGAAGGGGACGCGTTCGCGGCGGATGGCGGCCTCGAGTACCTGTTCGGCGTCGCCGCCAGGAACGGCGGGTACGACGCGGACTGGGCGCTCGACGGCGCGGGCGAGAAGGCCGCGTTCGAGCGCTTCATCGACCGCGTCATGGCCTGCTGGGAGCGGCATGCCGGCTTCCACGTGTACCACTACGGCGCCTACGAGACCACCGCCGTCAAGCGCCTCATGAGCCGCTACGCGACCCGCGAGGACGAGGTCGACCGGCTGCTGCGCGGGCGCGTCTTCGTCGACCTCCACCGCGTGGTCCGGCAGGGGGTGCGCGCCTCGGTCGAGAGCTACTCGATCAAGCGGCTGGAGCCGTTCTACGGCTTCGTCCGCCAGGTGGACCTGCGCGCGGCGACGCGGGCGCTCATCCGTTTCGAGGCGCGGCTCGAGTCGGGCGACGCCGCCGGGACGCCGGGCGAGCTTCGCGCCGAGATCGAGGGCTACAACCGCGACGACTGCCTCTCGACGCTACGACTCGCGGAATGGCTGGAAGGGCGCCGGCGCGAGCTGGAAGCCTCGACGGGGCAGCCGGTGCCGCGGCCGGCGCGCCGTGACGAGGAACGCGACCGGGAGCAGGAACCGGCGGTAGAGGTCGCGGCGCTGTTCGGGGCGCTCATGGCGGGGCTGCCGGCCGACGAGGCGGAGCTGGACGACGGGCAGCGTGCGCGGCGGCTGCTGGCGCACCTGCTCGAGTTCCACCGGCGTGAGGACAAGTCGGCGTGGTGGGAGTTCTTCCACCGCTGCGACTTCACCGAGGAGGAGCTGGTCGAGAGCCGAGCGACGATCGGGGCGCTCGCCTACGACGGCGCCGCGGCGGAGGTGAAGAAGTCCATCGTCCATCGGTACCGCTTCCCCGAGCAGGCGCACGAGATCGATGTCGGCGACTCGCCGAAGAACCCTGACACCGCGGAGTCCGACGATCTGAAACGGGGATTCTGCGGGACGGTGGTCGACATCGACGAAACGGCCCGCACCATCGACCTGAAGCGAGGACGCAACTCGCCGGTTCCGCACCCGACGGCCCTGGTGCCGCTCGACATCGTCAACAACAGGGTGCTGCGGGAGAGCCTCGCGCGCCTCGCGGACGGCGTCGTGTCGACCGGCTTTGCGCCGGACGGCCAACGACGGATGGCCTTCGACCTGCTGCGCCGGGTACCGCCGCGTCTCGGGCCACCGGCTGGTCACCTGGCTTCCGGAGATCGGACAGGCGGTGGCGAGGAACCGGATCTCCGCTCCGACGAACCGGACCCTCCGCAATCCGACCAGCCACCGATGCGCCGACGACAGGCGCCCGATGCCGAGGCAGGCCGAGCGAACGGGTCGAGCCTCGTCGCCGCCGGCGAGACCCCGGTCACCGCCGTCCGGCGGATCGCCCTGCTCCTCGCCGGCTCGGTGCTCCCCGTCCAGGGCCCGCCCGGCAGCGGCAAGACCTACACCGGAGCTCGCATGATCCTCGACCTCCTGGCCGGCGGGAAGCGGGTCGGGGTGACCGCCAACAGCCACAGAGTGATCTCCAACCTGCTCGGCTCCATCTGCGATGCGGCCGACGACCATTCCAGGCCGCACGGACGGGGGAGACATGAGCCGGTCG
Organism: Vicinamibacterales bacterium; assembly: GCA_965261285.1. Classification (GTDB taxonomy): domain Bacteria; phylum Acidobacteriota; class Vicinamibacteria; order Vicinamibacterales; family UBA8438; genus JAJEEA01. The sequence continues at coordinate 4,702,511 of OZ253457.1, forward strand.
GGGTGACCCACGAGAGCGGTCCGGCCGGGCGTGAAGTAGGGGCAACGCCCCAAGGCATGCCGGTCGACGTCCGAGGGATCCAGAAGGCCAACGACGGTGACGGCTGCCCAGACGAGCGCATCGTCCAGACCGACTCCAACGAGCAGGTCGCCGAGGCGCTGACCTCGGGCGAGGCCAACCTCGCCGCGGGCACCGCGTGGCTGTGGGCGCGCCAGGAAATGACGGGCGCGGTGGACGTGCTCGTGGTCGACGAGGCGGGCCAGATGAGTCTGGCCAACACGCTGGCCGTCTGCCAGGCCGGCGCGAGCCTCGTCCTGCTCGGCGACCCCCGCCAGCTCGATCAGCCCATCCAGGGGGTCCACCCGCCCGGCGCCGATGTCTCGGCCCTCGGCCATCTCCTAGCCCGCCAATCGTCGCCTTCGGCTCCGCTTGGCGCCCAACCAACCCTGCCAGGAGTCTGCACCGTTCTACGGCGCAGACTCCTGGGCGAATCGGCGACCGTCGACCCCGCGCGCGGCGTCTTCCTCGACCACACCTGGCGAATGCACCCCGACGTCTGCACGTTCACCTCGGAGCAGTTCTACGAAGGGCGGCTCCTCGCGCGAGAGGACCTCGCCCGCCAGACGGTGGTCGGGCCGGGGCTGCTGGCCGGACACGGCCTGCGCTTCGTGCCGGTCGAGCACGCCGGCAACACGAACGCATCGGAAGAGGAGGCGAATCGCGTCGCGGCGCTCATCCGCGAGCTGCTCGACGCCGACGCCGCCTGGATCGACAGGCAGGGCGTCCGGAAGACGCTGACGCTCGGGGACGTCCTCGTGGTGGCCCCCTACAACGCGCAGGTGGCAACCCTGCGGGCAAGGCTGCCCGAGGGCGCACGGATCGGCACCGTCGACAAGTTCCAGGGTCAGGAGGCGCCCATCGTGCTGTTCTCCATGGCCACCTCGACCGCCGACGAGGCGCCGCGGGGCATGGAGTTCCTCTACAGCCTCCACCGCCTCAACGTCGCCACCTCCCGGGCCCGCTGCGTCGCCGCCATCGTCGCGAGCCCGGCTCTCCTGACGCCGCACTGCCGTACCTCGGAACAGATGCGCCTGGCCAATCCGTTCTGCCGCTTCCTGGAGCTGGCGTCGGGCACCCCGCCGGCCGGCGATCACCGCGTCGACGAAGGGGTACGGCCCGATCAAGAGGAATTCGTCACCCGGGCGCGGGCACTGCGGCAACGTCTGCCATCTTCCGTCGACAGCAGCACGGTGATACGCGGAGATCGAGAGCGGAACACGCCGTCGTGACGGGCCGGCGCATCGATGCGGCAGCGTCATGGTCATCGAGTCGCGATGGTACCGGACGAGGCGCGAACAGAGCCTCAATAAAGGCTTGCAACCGGCCGTCCGTCGCCCTACCATGCAGGGCTGAGAGGATGCCCATGAATACGACCGTACCGCGCGTTCTGATTCCGTTGGCCGTCGTCGCGGTGGCGTTCGGCGGCTCCCTGGCCGCCGCCCAGGAGCCCGCGCACGACCTGGAGTACAACCGGGACGTCCGGCCGGTGCTGGCCCGGGCGTGCATCGCCTGTCACGGCCCGAGCGAGGGCACGCGGCAGGCCGACCTGCGGCTCGACACCGAGGCGTTCATCGACCGGGTCGTCGTGCCCGGCGACGCCGACGCGAGCCCGCTGTTCCAGCGGCTGACCACCGGCGACCAGGTGATGAAGATGCCGCCGGTCTCGTCCGGACGGTCGCTGACCGACGACCAGATCGACCTCGTGCGCCGGTGGATCGACGGCGGCGCCGCCTACGGCGGCGAGCTGGCGGAGGCCGACGCGCCGGCCCTGCCCGAGCGCATCGTCGACTTCGCCCGCGAGGTGCGGCCCATCCTGTCGCAGAACTGCTTCACGTGCCACGGGCCCGACGAGGAGGGCCGCCAGCGCGGGCTGCGGCTCGACGTCGAGGACGGGCCGTTCGCCGACCGCGGCCAGTTCGGGGGGCCGGTCATCGTCCGCGGCGACGCCGACGAGAGCCTGCTCATCCACCGCGTCGGGGCCGACGACGCGCGGGTGCGCATGCCCTACCGGCTGGGCCTGAACACCCCGGTCATGCCCGGCACCGACGAGGACGCGCTGAGCGCCGACGAGATCGAAACCCTCAGGCTCTGGATCGACCAGGGGGCCGAGTGGGCGTCCCACTGGGCGTTCAACCCGCCCGAGCGGCCGGCGGTGCCCCCGGTGGCCGACGCCGAGTGGGTGCGCAACCCCATCGACAACTTCGTGCTCGCGGGCCTCGAGGCCGACGGGCTGGGGCCGGCCGACGAGGCCGACCGGGTGACGCTGCTGCGCCGGGCGAGCCTCGACATCACGGGCCTGCCGCCCCTCGAGTCCGACCTGGCCGCGTTCCTCAACGACGACTCGCCCGACGCCTACGAGAACGCCGTCGACCGGCTGCTCGGCTCGACCGGCTACGGCGAGCGGATGGCCGTCGAGTGGCTCAACGCGGCCCGCTACGCCGACTCGAGCGGCTACCAGACCGACGCCGAGCGGTCCATGTGGCGCTACCGCGACTGGGTCATCGACGCGTTCAACGCGAACATGCCGTTCGACCAGTTCACCATCGACCAGCTCGCGGGCGACCTGATGCCCGAGCCGACCCTCGACCAGCGCATCGCCACCGCCTTCAACCGCAACCACAGCCAGAACGGCGAGGGCGGCATCATCCCCGAGGAGTTCCTCGTCGAGAACGTGGTCGACCGGGTGTCGACGACGGGCACGGTGTGGATGGGGCTGACCCTGGGGTGCGCCCGCTGCCACGACCACAAGTTCGACCCCGTCTCGCAGAAGGAGTTCTACGAGATCTTCGCCTACTTCAACAACGTGCCCGAGCGGGGCAAGGCGTTCAAGTACGGCAACTCGCCGCCCATGATCACGGCCCCCACCGACGACCAGTTCGCCGAGCTGGGCTGGCTCGACCTCGAGATCGACGAGGCGCGCGAGACCTTCGCCGAGCTCGAGGACGGGGCGGCCGAGGCCCAGCGCGCGTGGGAGGCCACCCTCGCCGACGCCGGCCGGGTCGACTGGGTGCTGCGCGACAAGCTGCTCGTGCACTACCCCCTCGACGGCGACTTCACGGGCGTCTACACGTCCGAGCCGGTCTACGTCTCGCCGAACGTGACGGCGGGGCTGCGCGGCGACGCCGAGCCCCAGTTGGTCGAGTTCCCGGTGAACGTCCGGCTCGTCGACGGCTCGCCCCGCTTCGTGCCCGGCAAGGTCGGCGAGGCGCACGGCTTCGACGGCGAGCGGTTCATCGACGCCGGCGACATCGCCAACTTCACCTACGACGACCCGTTCACGCTGTCGGCGTGGGTCCACTCCACCGCCCCCGACGGGGTCATCGTCTCGCGCGCCCTCGCCGACGACCAGGGCGAGCGGGGCTGGGGGCTGTACCTCATCGACGGCAAGGTGCGCATCAACCTGTCGCAGCGCTGGGCCGACGACGGGGTGCGGGTCGAGACGGTCGACGACCTGCCGTTGAACGAGTGGCAGCACGTGACGGTCACCTACACCGGCAAGCGGGTCACCGACAGCTTCCGCATCTACGTCAACGGCGAGGAGCAGGAGACGGTGGGCCTGCTCGACGGCATCAACAACCCCATGCGGGTGCGCGACGAGCCGCTGCGCATCGGGGCGAGCGGGCCGCCGCCGGAGGGCTCGGGCGGCACCGACTCGCGGCCGCGGTTCCGGGGCTGGCTCGACGACGTCCGCATCTACCACGAGGCGCTGACGCCCGAGCAGGCGGCGGTGGTGGCGACGGCCGAGAACCTGCCCGACATCGCGCGCATCGCGCCCGCCGACCGCACGCCGGGGCAGGCCGAGAAGATCCGCCTCGCCTACCTCGACCAGTACGCCGACGCCGAGGTGCAGGACGCGTGGCGCCACCTCAACGACCTCGAGGACCGGCGGGCGGCCATGTGGGAGAGCTTCCCCACCGTCATGGTCATGGACGAGATGAACCCGCCGCGCGAGACGTTCCGGCTCATCCGCGGCGCCTACGACGTGCCCGGCGAGCGGGTGACGCCCAACGTGCCGGCCATCCTGCCGCCGCTGCCCGACGGGGCCGAGGCCAACCGGCTCGGGTTCGCGCGCTGGCTCGTCGACCCCGAGCATCCGCTGACGGCCCGGGTCACCGTGAACCGGTTCTGGCAGATGCTCTTCGGCACCGGCATCGTCAAGACGAGCGAGAACTTCGGCCTGCAGGGCGACTTCCCCAGCCACCCCGAGCTGCTCGACTGGCTCGCCACCGAGTTCGTCGACTCGGGCTGGGACGTCAAGGAGCTCATGCGGACCATCGTCACCAGCGCCACCTACCGGCAGGACTCCACCATCGCCCCCGGGGCCTACGAGGCCGACCCCGAGAACCGGCGGCTGGCGCGGGGGCCGCGCATGCGGCTGCCGGCCCAGTTCATCCGCGACCAGGCCCTGGCCGTGTCCGGCCTCCTCGTGCCCGGCATCGGCGGGCCGTCGGTCAAGCCCTACCAGCCCGAGGGCCTGTGGGAGGCGGGGGCCAGCCAGACCTACGTGCAGTCGCAGGGCGACGACCTCTTCCGGCGCAGCCTCTACACGTACTGGAAGCGCACCCTCGCCCCGCCGTCGATGCTCGCGTTCGACTCGCCGACGCGCGAGACGTGCATCGTCCGCACCGACCGCACCAACACGCCGCTCCAGGCCCTCAACCTGATGAACGACGTGACCTACGTCGAGGCGGCGCGGCACCTCGCCCAGCGCATGATCCACGAGGGCGGCGAGGCGCCGGAAGACAAGATCGCCTACGCCTACCGGCTCGCCACCCAGCACCGCCCGCAGCCCGACCACGAGGCGGTGCTGACCGGCAGCTTCCACGACTACCTCGACCGCTACCAGGCCGACCGCCGGGCCGCGCTCGAGCTCGTCAACGTGGGCGACACCCCGCGCGACGAGACCCTCGACATCGCCGAGCTGGCCTCGTACACGATGGTCGCCAGCATGATCATGAACCTCGACCGCACCATCACGAAGGACTGACCATGGCACCCCTATCCGAACTGCAGCAGGCAATGACCCGGCGGCGGTTTCTCGAGCTCGCGGGCTCCGGCATCGGTTCGGCGGCCCTGGCGACGCTCTTCAGCAAGGACCTGATTGCCCAGGCCCCGGTCGACGCCGGCGGCCTGCCGGGGCTGCCCCACTTCGCCCCCAAGGCCAAGCGCATCATCTACCTGTTCCAGGGGGGCGCCCCGTCGCAGCACGACCTGTGGGAGTACAAGCCGCAGCTCGCCAACCTGCGCGGCACCGACCTGCCCGACTCCGTCCGGCAGGGGCAGCGCCTCACCCCGATGACCGCGAGCCAGGCCGGCTTCCCGGTCGTGCCCTCGACGTTCGAGTTCAAGCAGCACGGGCAGTCGGGGGCGTGGATCAGCGAGCTGATGCCCCACACCGCCAAGATCGCCGACGAGCTGTGCTTCATCAAGACCATGCACACCGAGGCGATCAACCACGACCCCGGGGTGACGTTCTTCCAGACCGGGGCCCAGCTCGCGGGCCGGCCCAGCGTGGGGGCGTGGCTGTCCTACGGGCTCGGCAGCATGAACAGCGACATGCCGACCTTCGTCGCCATGGTCACCAACCGCGGCGGCAACCCCATCTACGACCGGCTGTGGGGCAGCGGGTTCCTGCCGTCCGAGTACCAGGGCGTCAAGTTCCTCTCGACCGGCGACCCCGTCCTCTACCTGTCGAACCCGCCGGGCGTCGACCGCGGCCTCCGTCGCCGCTTCCTCGACGACCTCGGCAAGCTCAACCAGCTCGACGGCGAGGCGTTCGGCGATCCGGAGACCACCACGCGCATCGCCCAGTACGAGATGGCCTACCGCATGCAGGCCTCGGTGCCCGAGCTCACCGACCTGTCGAGCGAGCCCGACAGCGTCTTCGAGCGCTACGGGCCCGACTCGCGCACCCCGGGCACCTTCGCCGCCAACTGTCTCCTCGCGCGGCGGCTCGCCGAGCGCGACGTGCGCTTCGTGCAGCTCTTCCACCGCGGCTGGGACCACCACACCCAGTTGCCGCGGCGCATCCAGACCCAGGCCAAGGACGTCGACCAGCCGCAGGCGGCGCTCGTGTCCGAGCTCAAGGAGCGCGGCATGCTCGACGACACCCTGGTCATCTGGGGCGGCGAGTTCGGCCGCACCATCTTCTGCCAGGGCCGGCTGACCGAGGAGACCTACGGGCGCGACCACCATCCGCGGTCGTTCACCATCTGGATGGCCGGCGGCGGCGTCAAGCCCGGCACCGTCTACGGCGAGACCGACGACTTCGCGTTCAACATCGTCAAGGACCCGGTGCACATCCACGACCTGCACGCGACCATGCTGCACCTCGCGGGCATCGACCACACGCGGCTCACCTACCAGTTCCAGGGCCGCGACTTCCGCCTCACCGACGTGCACGGCGAGATCGTCAACGGGATTCTCGCGTAGGCCGGTTCGCCAAGCGTTCGAGCCCGGGAGTCTCGCCGCCGCGAGACTCCCGGTGCAGCCCGAAGGTTGCGTCGCGTCTACTCCACCCGACGGCGGCGGGAGAGGTCATCCCTTGGAGAAGGCCACACACCCGTCAGGGTAGTTGCTCGTTTCTCTGCAACAACTGCCACCCGTCGCTCCTTCCGGTAGTTGCAGATAGTGCACTCCGTTGTCGGCGCCGGTGCGAACATTGGACGCCCGCTGGCCAACCCGCCAGCCCAATCTGTCTCCCCGCACAGCCTCCTCTCGCCCGCTGCAGCCACGGTATACTGGGCTCCGTCGCGTTCGACGCGCGTGCCGGCGCTGCCGGGCGTGGCGTCGTCGGGACCCGATTGGCACGCGGGTTGCTAACCTAAGGCCCTGACAGCGACGCGTGCACGAAGGCCCGCAACCCACCCGTCCCGCACGAACCCGGTGGTCAGGAGCAGGATGCGCTGGCGGGTTCGCTGATACGGCGGCACACCCGATGCAATCCACGGCAACACACACGGACTCGACCGACTCGATCGCCGCGAGACCGATCCGAGTGACGGCCTTCGTCGATTGGAACACGCAAATCCACAACGCCCGCGTCGATGATGCCGACCCCCGCACGAAGGCGAAGCGTACGCTGCAGAGGACCGTGCAGGTCATCGGCAGAGCCTTGTCGCGGCATGCATCTGACAGCTTCCAGGTCGTGTTGCGCCTGTATCACGGCTGGCACAAGGGCTGGGAGCCGACCGAGAACCTGCGCGCCATGATTGCGACCGTCCCGACGACTGACTTCTCGGCCATGGCACGGACGCGGAACGTCGCATGGTCGCCGAAGGTCCAGTACGGACACACGTTGCTGTCGGCTCTCCCGCAAAGGAGGCACGCTGGTCCTCCCATCCATCTGCCGAACACACATCGACGCCACGCCAGAAACGAACCCCGGACCGAGAAGATGGTCGATACGGCACTTGCCGCCGATCTTCTGGAGTGGGCGCGGCGAGGGGAAAGGGAATGGGCCCTCGTTCTCTCCGAGGACGACGACGTGGTTCCCCCGCTCTTCACGGCCGAAGCCTGGATCCGGCCATGCGGAGGTCGCGCGTTCCTCTTGAGATCTTCCCGGCGAACCGCCTATCTCAAGCTGGACGGTCTCCTGATGGAGTGAACGCATGACTGACTCTCTATCCCGCCTCCGCGACGAGCTGGCCGTCTTCTCCGACCTCGGCACCGACCCGCCGCGGGTGATGTCTCACGGCGACCGTGTGATGGTACGGATGGTTCGAAGCGGCGACGAGTTGCAGATCGAGTTCCCCGACCGCGGCGACGGCCGGGTGATCGAGCATCCCCCCAACGGCGCCCCGCCGCGACCTCACGCCTCGTACAAGGCCCTGCTGGCGTCGGAAGCGTTCAGCAACCTCGGGCTCTGGGCCAATCACCAGAAGACCGTCCTGAAGGGCACCTTGAAGGGCGTCGACGCTCGTATTCGTGTCGTGGGAGTGATGCACGGAGAGACGCAGCCTCTCGACATCAACGCCCTCGACGACCATCTCGTGCCCCGTGACTGTGACGAGCCGTCAGTCCGCGTCATGCTGATAGACGGCCCGGCGGGTATCGGAAAGACCAAGTTCATTGAATTGCTGGCTGCCTCGCGCGCCGACAGATTCCGCACGACAGGCCGTCCCCTCGTCCTGCACGTGCAGAGCCGGGGACGCGTGCTCACGTTCCTCCAGGACCTCATTGCGTTCAGCCTGCAACGGTTGCGACTGCAGGTGGCTTTCGACCAGCTTCCCGTGCTGGTGCGCCACGGACTCGTGACGCTTGCCATCGACGGTTTCGACGAGCTCGGGGATCCCAACGGATACGATCTTGCGTGGGCTCAGGTGAATGATATCGTCTCGCAGATTCGCGGCAAGGGCACCCTTGTCCTCGCAGGTCGCGAGACCTTCATCGGACCCGAGCGGATATCGAAGACGATCACTTCGCTGGGACGACACGACGCACTCGATGCACTGACCCTGCTGCCCCCCGATCCGACGGAGGCCAAGAGATGGCTGCGAACCAGGGGCTGGTCGGAGAACGACATCGAATCCGCCGACGCGCTCTTCGACCCCGGCTCCTATGCACTGCGGCCCTTTTTTCTGGCCCAGCTTGCCGACCGCAAGGCGGTTTCGGCGATCCGCGAGAATGCGGGCGGCCATCCGCTCGCGTTCCTCGTCGAGATGATGCTGGATCGGGAAGTCGCCAAGTTCGGCGAAGCGATCGACCGGGTCCTCTCCGCCGGGCAGCGCCGCGATTTCTTGCGGACCCTTCTTCAAGAGATCGCCCGAGACATGGCCGACGATCAGTCAGAAGCCATCGACGAGGTAGTGCTCGCGTGGCTCGTCGAGTTCGCGGTGCCGGAAGGTCTGGATCCGGCGTCTGTCTCTCTGCTGAAGAACCGGGCCGCCGTCGTCGCCTTTCTGGAGAATGACGATGCGCCGAATTATCGGCGGTTCGCGTCGTCGCAACTGTTCAACTATTTTCTCGCCGATCTGGCCGTCGACGCGGTGTCGAAAGACGAGATACCGAAGTTCATCAGGCGCAACATCCTGGGCGCAGATTTTCTCGCCGCGTTCAGCGATCTGGTTTTGGATGCCGCGATGGAGCCGAAACGCGTTCACGACTTCTTCCAGGCCGCATCCCGGACGGCACGGACCTGGCTGAACATCGATCGAGGGGCTCGAAACCTCGGTGCGCTGCTCGTAACGGCACTTCCCGCGATGAACGGCGGACCCGACCTGCGTATCGAGGGAATCGAGACGGACGAATCGCTGATCCAGGGCACGGCACCGGAGGCCGTGATATCGAACGCGGCAGTCAACCAGCTCGACGTCCAGGGCGCGGACCTTGGGTCAGTGACGTTCGAGAACTGCTGGATCGGGACACTCATCGTGGACGAGACGACACGGGTACCGCCTTCCTGTCCGGTTCCGGACCGCATTCGGCGCAAGAGCGTCGGCGCGAGAGACGACTCGGTGTTGGAAGGGTCCAAGGAGATCAACAACTGGCTCGACCAGCATGGAAGGACCCAATCCGTCGCGCAGCGGGACGATGCCGAGCTCGTGCCCAGCGACCTGCGCAAGGACGAGTCGGTGAGGTTGCTCCAACGCGCCTGCCGCCACCTCGCGTTCTGGATTCCCAACGAGCCGCACAAGGACAGCTACTTCGCCAGGATTGTCGACAATCCGCGATGGTTCGATGTGCTTGACTTGCTGAGACAACACGACTTGGTGCGAGAGACCAAACGACTGTCTGCATCTGGACGCACGCTCACGTTCGTGCACATCAAGCGCCGAATGGACATCCTGATAGCCGATCCCGAGGACACTCAGATTCGGGACTTCTACTCGTCTCTGGTCGAGAGAATCCGCCGCCACCCAGCCTGAGATGCCCTCAGGTGCGTGGCCGCGGACCAGGCTCGACAATTGCGGTGAAGGCCGTCAAGACCACGCCGGCCCCGGCTGCCGAGAAGACCTGCGGCCGCAAATCGCTATCCGCGGTCGTTCGCCAATTGGATGGCCGGCGGCGCGTCCGCACCGCGTTCCGGTCGCCAGCCGCCGGGCGCCCCGAGCTGCGGGCGGCGCGGCTCGACGCGGATGTCCGCGGCGGGGAAGATCCAGTCGCGCGCCAGGAGCAGGGCCAGGCCGGCGAAGTAGATCGCGAAGCCGGCGGGGCCCCAGGACGGGTCCAGAACGAGGTTGCCCACGACGAGCGTGACGGCCAGGGCGACCATCGCCAGCGGTGGCATCCAAGGGCCGCCCAGGTGGACGGCGGCGTACCAGGTCCGGTGCGGCCGGAGCAGGTCGAGGATGGTGTCCATCACGTCGTGGCACCAGGCGGCTTCGGGCGCGCTCACGTCGACCGACGCCGTCCCGCCCGAGCGGAACGCGTAGATGCTCACCGACCGGTGGTCGTCGCCCCACGGCGACGAGACGTTGAGCGTGTAGTCGCGAAGCAGGCGGGAACCGGTCGACGCCCCGCGCAGGTCGTCGATGCCGGCGTACTTGTTCTCGTGCTTCTCTGCCGTGCGCCCGGCGGCCCGGACCGTCTCGCGAACGGTGAGCGCGCCGTTGGGCGGACCGGCCTCGGCGCACTTCGCTTCCAGAGCACGCCAGAGCTGCTCGAGGACGGCGTCATCGATTCGGAACGCAGGTGCTCGCCGAGTCAGCTTGACGGCCATGATTTCCTCCGACGGAGTCGACGCGCGGCCCGACCGAAAGGCGCGACCTCGACCGGCGGCGCGACCCGGACGGGTCTGAGGGCTCATCCATAAATAGACATTTTAGTGCCATATATGGCTAACGTCAACGTTCAGGTCAGTTTCCTCGCTACGATCGGCGGCGTGACGCCCGAGGAAATCGCAGCCGTGGTCCGCCGGGCCCTTCGGACGCGCAACACGACGGCGTTTCGCGCCGCGCGAGACGCCGGCCTGCCGGGAAACGCCATCCGCCACCTGCTCGAGGGGCGCGATTCGCGAATCAGTCGGCTGGCCGAGATCTGTGACGCGCTGGGGCTCGAGCTCTACGTCGGGAGACCCCGCGCCCACCCCGGCAGCGCGTCGGCGGTCAGGGAGTCGGGGCCCGTCTACGGGGCCGGGGACAGAGTGCAGGACCGGTCGCCCGGCTCCGCCCACCAGGAACGGCGGCGCTCCCGCGCTCCCGGCGACCGCGACCGCGACCGCGACCGCGACTGGTTCGAACACGCGATCGAGCCGTTGCGCGAGGAATACCGGGTCATGGACAGCGGCGGGCGCGCGTCGATGCTCGTGCGCCTGGTGTCCGCGTTCCTGGAAGTCGGGACGCCCCCCGAACGCGGCGGGCGCGGGCGGTGATGCGGTCGCGGTCGCGTCGCAGACGGGGCGTGTCGGAGGGCCGCGCGGGCCGTCACCCCGCCGCCGGGGCCGGGGCGGGCGAGGCGCGCCAGACGGGGGCGCCCTCGGGGCGGGCGAGAACCCAGACGAGGACGACGGGGACGACGACGGTCCACGCGCGGATGAGGGCGACGTGGGGGTTGAAGCCGCCGTATTGCGCCATCTCGCCGACGAGGAAGGCGACGACGAGCTGGCTCGCGGCAAGGAGGCCCGCACCGGCGAGGGCGCTGCGCCACCTGGCGCGGCCGGCGACGGCGGCCCACAGGGCGGCGAAGAGGCCGAGCTGGAAGGCGGGCAGCACCGCAGCGGCGCCCTGCTCGTCGACGAACGGGTGGCCGTGGCCGGTGAGGGCCTGCAGCCCCGCCGCCCCGCCGCCGAGCAGGAGGCCCATCACGGGGGCGGCGGCGAAGCCGGCGGCCACGCCCGCGCCCAGCGCCACGAAAGCGCGCGTGGCGCCCCGCCGGCCGCTGCCGGCGGTCCACACCGCGGCGGCGGCGACGAGCAGCACCGAAACCAGGGTCTGCGAGAAGCCGTGGATGGCCACCTCGTAGTTGCCGACGACGTTGACCGGCACCGCGAGCACGAGGACGCGAGAGACGCCGACGGCGAAGAAGATGACCGGGGTGGCGGCGAGGGCGGCGGCACGGCGCCACGGCGTGAGCGGCGCGGCGAGCACGCCGGCCAGGTACACGGGGATGAGCGGCGTGAAGACGCATTCCTGGGTGACGAGGAACCCGCCGTGCGGGGTGAAGAGGCCGGCCCCCATGACGGTGGTCTCGGTGCCCCCGGCGGTCAGGATGGCCCCGCCGGTCAGCGCCACCCAGCCCGCGAGCACGCGGACGAGGTCGCTGCCGTAGAAGAAGGGCGCGGCCGCGAAGTAGGCGGCGACGAGCACCGCAGTCAGCACCAGGAAGCGGCGGGTCACCCCGCCGAGCACGGGCAGCGCGCCGACGGGGACGGCGGCGGGGGCCCCGGCCGCGGGGGCCCCGGCCGCGGGGGGGCCGCCCACGCCGCCCGAGCGGCTCCCCTGGCGGTCCATCCAGCGGTAGACGTAGGCGGCGGCGACGACAATCAGGATGCCCGGCCACACGTAGAGGTGCAGGACGTCGAGGAGGGTCCGGTTCTCGGCCACCATCGACAGCGAGCCGAGGCGCACCACGTTGACCGCGGTGATGGCGGCCAGCCCCACCGCGGCCCCCTGCAGCCGCGAGCCCCACGCGGCGGGGTACGCGAAGATGGCCCCCATGCACAGGGCCATGGGGTCGCCGCCGCTGCAGCTCGCGTCGGCGTAGAGCAGGCCCGACTTCACGCCCATGAGCTGCTCGGCCACCCGCTGCTGGAGCTGCGCGAACGGGGTCAGCAGGTTGCTCTCGACCCACCCCAGGCGCATCAGCCCGAACAGGCCCACGAACCACGCGCCTATCGTCAGCGCGAACCGCAGCCCGCCCCCTCCGTCGCCCGCCCGGGCGGCGGGGTCGGCGGCCGGTTCGCGGTCGTCGGCGCGGGTCGGGGGGGCATTGTCCATCGGTCGGTGCCTCTCGATGCTCGGTATCCGGGGGATTATACCGTCGACCGGCGGCGCGGTCGCCACGCGCCCGCCGCCGCGGGACGATCCGCAAGTAACGGACGCGGCAACCCGCTCGACGGCGCCGGCGCAATCACGCGCGACGTCGGCCCGTCACGGGGTGAGAACCCGTCAGCCACGCGCGGCGGCGGGGCACGACCGCGCCGCCGGCGCGCTACTCCAGCACCACCGGCAGCCGGGCGATGACGTCGTCGCCGTCCCGAACGACGAGCGCGTGGACGCCGGCCGCCCACGTCCCGTCCGACGAGACGACGCAACTGCGCCGCCGTCGCTCCTACTCCAGCACCACCGGCAGCCGGGCGATGACGTCGTCGCCGTCCCGAACGACGAGCGCGTCGACGCCGGCCGCCCACGTCCCGTCTGGGCGAGACGAAGCCACTGCGCCGCCGTCGCTCCTACTCCAGCACCACCGGCAGCCGGGCGATGACGTCGTCGCCGTCGCGGACCACGAGGGCGTGGGTGCCGGCCGCCCACGTCCCGTCCGGCGAGACGAAGTAGAGGTCGCCCCAGGCGTGGCGCTGGCGGCCGATGCGGGCGATGCGGTCGGGGACCCCGCCGCGGGGGTGCATCCCGAAGAAGAACCGGAAGCCCGCCGGCTGCCTGATGTAGTCGACGACCCGGTGGTGGAAGTTGTTCACCTCGTTCTGGAGCTGCCGCACACCGCCGATGTCGCGCCGGTGGTCGCGCACGGCCGCCACCGGCACCTCCACCCCGTCGGGCCGGACCAGCACGACGTCGTCGGGCCGCACCGACATCGACTCCATGGTGCCGAAGCCCACCTGGATGAACAGCCACCGCGACTCGTGCCGCACCTGCGCGTGGGCGTACGAGGCGACCACCTGCAGCTCGCCGTCGTCGTACTCCGCGACGGCGGCCTCGCGAAAGCGGGTGTCGGGAAACTCCTCGAGCGCCGGCGGCTGCCCGAGGGCCGGCACGGCGCACGCCAGCGCGACGACCACGGTGCGGATGGTGCTTCCGAGCATGTGTCTGCCCTCCCCCGGGCGTGCCGCGCGCCCCGGCCGAAAGACAACTGTATCACCCGTGGCCGGTCGACAGGCCGGGGGTTGCCTCGGTCATGATCCACCGGCGCCGTCCGCCTCGGGCCGCACCGCGACCGTGGCGAGCAGGTAGCCGTGGCGGCGCAGGCGGGGCCAGCGGCGCGAGGCGTGGTCGAAGGGGGCGCAGAGCAGGCCGGTGAGGCGGGCGCACCGGCGCAGGGGGGCGAGCCGCGAGGTGTGGCAGAAGAGGTCGGCCATGCGCAGCCAGCCGGGGAACGTGTGCTTCCGCGGTCGGACGCACAGGCTCGTCAACTCGCCTCGTCGGGCGGTTCCGGGCGTAGCATGACTCGCAGCAGGCGTTCGACCCGCTCCCTCCGCGCCGACGCGGGAAACAGGTGCGCGTGGATTCTCGCGGCTTCCTCGGGCTCGTCGATGCCGAGCCGGTCGAGCAACCTACGGATGTCGTCGACGTCGGTCCGCCGACCGGCCTCGAGCTTCATGGCCAGCAAGTGTTCAGCCGACGCGCCGGTGATGACGAGATTCGGCGTGTTGTAGAGCGTCGGCGCCCGGCGGTCCGCTTCCCCGGGGATGCAGGCGGCAGCCTGCTGGTTCAGCCAGTCGTACTCGAGGCCGTGTTCGGCTGCGATGTCGGCCACGGCAGCGGTCACCGCCTCGGTCGCGGCATCGATGCGCGCGTCGACGTCCGAAGTGGAGCGCGTGCGCCCGTAGGCCAGCAGCATCGCGGCGCCCCCGACCAGGTAGAGGCTGGCGCGTACGTTCGCGCGCCGAAGTCGGTCGTCGAGGGCGTCGAGAAGACGGCCGAGCCGGTCCCGGTCAAGCGACCCAGTCATGCGGCTCTCCGCCGCGCCGGTCGAGGTCTCTCGGATCGGGCAGCACGCCGTGGCGTATGAAGGCGGCCGGCGCATACCAGAGGGCGTCTTGCCGCATGTCATCCAGCTCGGGCTCGGGCAGCACCCAGGGCAGATCGATGAAACGTCCGGGTTCGTCGGTCCAGGCCGGCGGAGACAGGCCGTGCAGACCCGCGACGTGCTCGGCCGTCGCGGCGATCAGGGCGTCCCATCGCGTGGCGGTCAAGGGCGGTCGTTCGGCCAGCACTCGCGTTCGTTCCTCGGGTGCGAGCCGCTCCAGCCGGCGCGGCAGCTCGTGCAGGATCGCCCGCATCAGCTCGTCCTTCGTCCAGCCGGCTTCGACGGCCCGGGCATAGTCGGCGAGCGACATGCGGCCGGGCGCTCGGTCCTCCGCTGTTGCCTCGGTCATGATCCACCGTCCTGCCGGCGGGATCCGGCGCGGCCCCTCTCCGTGCGTTCGCCCGGGGCGGCAGGTCCCACCCGACTGATGATTCCCGCCGGAGGCGAAGGCGTCAACAGTCGCGCGCCACGTGTGCGACGCCCTGTCGTCGGCGGGCTACGCGCCGCTGGCGACGGACGACCCGGCCAAGCTGCCCGCCCCCGGCGACGCTCAGTCTCGCGGCGCGACCGTCACGGCGCCGTCCGCCTCGGGCCGCACCGCGACCGTGGCCAGCAGGTAGCCGTGGCGGCGCAGGCGGGGCCAGCGGCGCGAGGCGTGGTCGAAGGGGGCGCAGAGCAGGCCGGTGAGGCGGGCGCACCAGCGCAGGGGGGCGAGCCGCGAGGTGTGGCAGAAGAGGTCGGCCATGCGCAGCCAGCCGGGGACGAACAGGATGCCGGTCTCGGCCGTCACCGTGAACCCGGCCCGCTCGAGCATGCGGCGGAAGACGGGCCGCGAGTACGACTTCTCGAAGCCGTAGCCGTAGAGGCCCACGTGGTAGAGCAGGGCGACGAGCAGGGGCCGCAGGAACGGGTCGCGGCGGTTGGGCACGCCGATGATGGCGATGCCGCCGGGGCGCAGCACCCGGAAGATCTCGCGGAGGGCGCCGTCGGTGTCGTCGAAGTGCTCGACGGTGCCCATCGAGTAGATGGCGTCGAAGCTGCCGTCGCGGAACGGCAGGGTGCGCACGTCGCCCTGCACGCCGTTCAGCACGAGGCCGTCGTCGGCAAAGCCGCGGCGGGCGTCGGCCACGACGGCCGGCGAGATGTCGACGCCGAACGCCCGCGCCCCCTCGCCGGCGGCCCAGCGCAGGATGCGGGTGTTCTTGGCCTCGTCCCAGAGATCGGTCTTGAAGATGCGTTGCCCGGGGAGGGCGGGCAGAAAGGTGCGCAGCAGCCAGCGCTCGTCGTAGCGGTACTGGGCGGTCGACCGGGCGCGCCCGAGGTCGGGGAAGTTCTCGCCGACGTCGGCCCAGAAGCCCTTGTACTCCGCGTGCTCGTCGCCGGTCTCGCCCGGCGCCGGGCGCGTCGGCTGCGCCTCAGGCACCGACCAACCGACGGCTGCCGACCGCGAGCTCGGTCCAGGCCGAAGACCCCGGCGCGAAGCAGAACCCGTCGAGGGCGTCGCGCAGCCGGCGCGCCCGCGCCTCGTTCTCCGAGCGGTAGTCGCAGATGTGGAGGTCGAGGGTGGCGTGGTCCTCCTCGGGCCACAGGTGCAGCACGAGGTGCGACTCGGCGAGCACCCACACCAGGGTGGCGCCCCCGCCCGGGAACGGCACCGCCTGCTCGGCCATCACCTGCAGGCCGGCCGCGTCGACCTCGGCCGAGACCTGCGCCAGCAGCCCCTCGGCGTCGCCGGCGGCGAGCCGCAGCCGCTCGGAGTAGCCGCCCTCGCCCACGAAGTGGTGTGCAGTCACGCGCTGTTCCTCACCGTCGACCCTGCGCCGCCGGGACGCAGGCTCCCCCGCCCGCCGGACCGGCGCTCCGACCCCATTATCGGCGGGCTCGGCAAAGTCGATAGTTTAACACCTCCGACCCCAACCGCGCCGGATGGCCCGGATGGGCGCGAAACCCCACGACGACCCCGCCCTGCGTGGCGACGGTCGGTGGCCGGTGCGAAGTCCACCGGATGGTCACGGAACCGCGCCGATCGTGAAAGGGGTCATGGGAGCGAGCGTTGCGGGGCCTGGCGGCTGGCCGCGTCCTCCCCGCTGGAGGCCCGGCCGAGCGGGCGAGGAACGTAACCCCGGCGCGGCAGACCGGGTAGAATCGAGCCGCGCCGGGCCGACGAGGTAGACCCTTGCAGAGTGCCGACGATCTGCGGCGGGAAAACGAGGCGCTCCGGCAACGCGTCGCCCGCACCGAGGCCGACCTCGAGAGGCTCGAACGGCTGCGGGCCGAGCTCCTGGGCACAGTGGGTCACGAGTTGCGCGCCCCCCTCATTGCCATCAAGGGCTCGACGGCCACCGTGCTGGGCGCCGCGCCCCCCCTCGACCCGGCCGAAATGCTGCAGTTCTTCCGCGTCATCGACGAGCAGGCCGACCGCATGCGCGGCCTCATCGCCGACCTGCTGGCCCGGGTCACCTCCGCGCCGGCGGCGACCGGCGAGGCCCGCGGCGGCGCCGCCGCCGGCCCGCGGGGCGCGCCGGCCGGGTCCCGGGACGAGGCACACCAGACGCGCATCCTGGTGGTCGACGACAACCCCCAGACGCTGGGCTACGTGTGCGACGCCCTGTCGTCGGCGGGCTACGCGCCGCTGGCCACGGGCAACCCCGGCGACCTGCCCGAGCTCGTGAGGGCGAAGAAGCCCCGGCTCGTCCTGCTCGACCCCGCGGGGGCCGCGACCGACGGCATCGAGCTCATGCAGCGCGTCCGCGAGCTGACCGACATTCCGATCATCCTCATCTCGGGCTACGGCCGCGACGAGACCATCGCGCAGGCCCTCGAGCTGGGCGCCGCCGACTACATCGCCAAGCCCTTCTCGCCGACCGAGCTGACGGCGAGGGTGCAGGCGGCCCTGCGCCGGCTCGCCGAGCGCGTGCCCTACCGGGCGGGCGACCTCGCCATCGACTACGAGCAGCGCCGGGTGACGGTGGCCGGCCGCCGGGTCGACCTGACGGCCCTCGAGTACGAGCTGCTGCGGGTGCTCTCGACCGGCGCGGGCCGGGTGTCGACGGTCGGGGCGCTGCTGCGGCAGGTGTGGGGCGGGCGGCGGGCCGGCGACCCCAAGCTGCTGCGCGCCTTCGTCAAGCGGCTCCGCCGCAAGCTGGGCGACGACGCGGCCAGCCCCGCCTACATCTTCACCGAGCGCGGGGTCGGCTACCGCCTGGCCGCCCCCGCCGACCCGGCCGACGCCGCTTCCGCGTAACCGCCGATTCGCCGACCGGCGTCCACGGCCCCCCGGCGGGCGCTCGTCCCACCCCGCGCCGCGGCGCCAGCCTCCCTTTGGCTGTCCTGACGGGGCTCGGTGCGTTCGACGTACCCGGCGCCGAGTCGGCCGCCACCTCTCCCGCACCCGCCGCATAGGCAATCATCGTGCCGCGTCGCGGGCCGCGCTTCCGCCTCTCCGGACCACCGTCTTGTCGCACGTCAGCAATCAGCTCCAGTCACGCCAGGAGCCGCTTCATGCCGCCGATATCGCCGCAAGTGCCCGTTTTTTTTGAGTGCCTCCATACTTGGCTGATCTCAAGTGTAGCCACCTGACATATCGTAGGAAGTTACCTCCAATATTAGAGGTTTAGCGCTGCGTAGCCCTTGCTCCAAGAGCGGCGGTATACCTTTGACAGCCTGGCTCACGCTGATGTAGATACATCCTTGAGGCTTCCTTCTGACCATGTATTCCGCAGCCGATCAGAACGAATACGCGGTGGCCTGCGTCCCTCGATGGTCGGGACCGCAAGCTGGCCCGAGACACCTCGGCCCACATCTTTCCGTTCCGAACGCACACGGGAGGAGCTGATGAGAGGTGAGCACGGCGCGAACGAGGATCCGGCACGGCGCGGGAAGTGGCCCGAGCGCGGAGGCTGGCGGTGCCGGGCGGCGTTGGTGGTCGGGCTGGCGGCGCTCGGCCACGGCACGACGCCGGCGGTGGCGACGGCCGACAGGGTGGCCCTGGTCATCGGCAACAGCGCCTACGAGCACACGAGCGAGCTTCCGAACCCGGTCAACGACGCCACCGCGATGCGCGACGCCCTGACCCGGCTGGGCTTCGACGTGGTGTTCCGCCGCGACGCCGACGAGGACGCGATGGAGGACGCGCTGGGCGCGTTCGAGGAGATGAGCGCCGGGGCCGACCTCGCCCTGGTGTTCTACGCGGGCCACGGCTTGGAGATGAACGGCGGCAACTACCTGGTGCCGGTCGACGCACGCCTGTCATCGGCGGCGGCGGTGGGGCGGGAGACGGTCGCGCTCGACGACGTGCTGAACGCGGTGGCGGAGGCGAGGACGCGCATCGTCATCCTGGACGCGTGCCGGAACAACCCGTTCGCGCGGTCCATGCGCGGCGCGGTGCGGGCCAACGTGCGCTCGGGGGGCCTGGCGGCGGTGGCGGCCGGTGCGGGCTCGCTGGTCGCCTACGCGGCCGCGGCGGGCGATGTGGCCGACGACGGCACCGGGCGGTACAGCCCCTTCACCGAGGCGCTTCTGGCGCAAATCGAGCAGCCCGGCGTGGAGGTGCGGATCATGCTGGGCAACGTGGGCGAGGCGGTTCGCGCCCGCACGGGGCGCCAGCAGCCGTTCGTCTACTCGTCGCTGTCGGGCGAGCACTACCTGGGAAACGTGTCGGTCGGCGCGAACCCGGCGGCGGTCGAGGCGGCGCTCGGGTTGGACGAGTCGGCGCGTCGGGCAGTGCAGCGGAGGCTGATGTCGGCCGGTTTCGCGGCAGGGGTCCCGGACGGTGTGTTCGGCCCGATGACTCGGGCGGCGATCCGCGCGTGGCAGCGGTCTCGGGGCGGCACCCCGAGCGGGTACCTGGACGCGGCATCGGCGACCGCGCTCGGCGCGCGCGTCGGATCCTCGCCGGCGGCGGCCGCGGCGCTAGCGAGCGTTGCGCCCGCGGCCCCTTCAACGACGTCCGCGGGCACGGCCGCAGCGGCGGCCCTGCAGCAGGAGACGGTGTTCTGGGAATCGATCCGGGCGAGCACGGACCCCGCGGACTTCGAGGCGTACCTGGCGCTGTTCGCGAACGGCACATTCGCGCCGCTGGCGCGCAACCGCCTGGCGGCGCTGCGAGGGGCGGCCGGTGCGCGGCCCGCGGCGGACCCGCCGCGTGCCGGCGTGCGCGACGGTGACTTGTTCCGGGACTGTCCGTCATGTCCCGAGCTAGTGGTGATTCCGGCCGGCGAGTTCCTGATGGGCTCGCCAGCGGCGGAAGAAGGCCGGGACGACGACGAAGGGCCGCAGCGCCGCGTGCGGGTGGAGCGGTTCGCGCTGGGACTGTATGAGGTGACACGGGCGGAGTATGCCGCGTTCGCGCGGTCGACGGGCCGCGACGGGAACGGCTGCCGCGTAGTGAACGACGACGGCAGGTGGGAGCGGTCAGACCGGGCGCTGTGGCGGTCGCCGGGCTTCCCGCAGAGCGACGAGCACCCCGCGGCCTGCGTGTCCTGGGACGACGCACGGGCGTACGTGCGTTGGCTGAGCCGTGAGACGGGACTGAGCTATCGGTTGCCGAGCGAGGCGGAGTGGGAGTATGCGGCCCGTGGGGGTACGACCACTTCTCGGTACTGGGGCGACCGGCGGTCGGAGCAATGCAGCAACGCAAACGGAGCCGACGCGGCGGGGAAGCAACGCTTCGAGAACTGGAGGGGGGTCGCGTCCTGCAACGACGGGCGGGTGTTCACAGCGCCGGTGGGAACTTTCCGTGAGAATCGTTTCGGCCTCTTCGACATGCCGGGCAACGTGCGGGAGTGGGTGGAGGACTGCTGGCACAACAGCTACCGGGGCGCGCCCACCGATGGGAGCGCCTGGACGGGCGGCGGCGAATGCGGCCGCCGTGTCTTGCGCGGCGGTTCCTGGGGCCTCACTCCGGCGGGCCTGCGTTCGGCCTACCGCGACTGGGCCACCGCCGGCTACCTCCGCGCCGACGTCGGTCTTCGGGTGGCGAGGGCTCTGGATTAGGTCTCCGATGGCTCGCAGGAACACCACTCGTCGGATCAACGCCAACCACTGTGTTCAGGGTGGTCAGGAGTATTCCGATGATGCAGCATTCCGGTTGCGACGACAGGCTCCCAGGTTAACAAAAGAGCCGTTATCGGACCCAAGACATCATTTGCAGGGTCGCCGGATGGAACCCCGCCGACGTGCCATCGTTGAATACTTGTTCGGCAAGGACGCTCCCGACAGCTCAGCCCAGCCCGAGTAGACCACAACAGAATCACCTGATGGCAAAAGGAGTACAATTATGGACCGCGACACTGTGAGACTTCTTCCGAGAGTGCTTTATGCTCAAGCATCACCGCGCTCCATTGGCGGCCGGTCACTTTTTGAAGCGTCGGCAGTGTCGTCGGACGAGGTTGGCAACTATACTTCCGACGACGCGCTCTACCAACGCGCAGTGTCCGAGCTTAAGAACGCCGGATTTGACGTCCTTCAGCCCGGTGCGTGTACTATCAATATCGTTGCGACGCCGGAGCGATTCGAATCTGTATTCGGGACGAAGTTGATTACGCAAGAGCGGCCGGTCGTCAAGGAGCGCGCTCGGGAGGACACTGCGACCTTCATCGATAGCACGGACACGGACGTGCCCGGTTTAATTGGGGCCAAAGGCAAGTGGGCCGATGTCCTAGAAGGAGTGGCGATCGAGGAGCCGTACTACTTCATGCAGAACGCCTTTTCACCGAACACGGCGTACTGGCACCTTCGGGTGCCGGGAGACGTGTCGCTCGGGATGAACGCCGACAAGGCTCACCGCGACGGAATCACTGGGAAGGGCGTCAAGGTAGTGATGACTGATTCCGGATGGTTTCGTCATCCATTCTTTACTCAACGCGGCTATCGCTCCTCGCCGGTTGTGCTTGGCCCAGGGGCGGCCAATCCGAACGCCGACCCGAATGGGCACGGGACGGGCGAATCGGCGAATGTCTTCGCAGTGGCGCCGGACGTTGATTTCACGATGGTGAAGATGAACTTCGCGAATGTGACAGGTGCCTTCAACGCGGCGATCGGGCTCAATCCTGCCATCATCAGCAATAGCTGGGGTGCCGACGTTCGGAATGGTCCGTTGAGCCCTGCACAGCAAGCGCTGGCGGCAGCTATCGCGACGGCTGTTTCGCAAGGAATCATCGTGGTCTTCTCTGCTGGCAACGGTCACTTTGGGTTTCCCGGCCAGCACCCTGACGTCGTGTCGGCGGGTGGCACCTACATGGCGGCCAACGGCGGCATGGAGGCATCGAGCTACTCGAGCGGATTCGCCAGCAACGTCTATCCCGGTCGCAATATTCCGGACGTGTGTGGCTTGGTTGGCATGTTGTCGCCGAACGGCCAAGCACCGGGCGGGATGTACATCATGCTCCCGGTGGAGTCCCAGGCTCAGATCGACGGCGGGCTTGCGGGGGGCAACCACTATCGGAGCGCTGGAGCCACACCCCCGTGGGGTGATGAGACAAGCGCGAACGACGGGTGGGCGGCGTTCAGCGGCACGTCTGCCGCAGCACCGCAATTGGCCGGCGTCTGCGCGCTGATCAAGCAGACCTGTGAGCGACTTGCCCCGGCTGAAGTGCGGGACATCCTGAAGAAGACCGCCAGGGATGTGACAGCCGGCAGCTGTCATCCACGGACCGGGGCGAACGCCGCTACACAGGGTCATGATCTCGCCACAGGTCATGGTCTTGCCGACGCGCACCAGGCGGTCATGATGGCTCGGAAGAGGTGCTGACTGACGGCGTCCAGAGCTCGGCGGAAGGTCGTAGCCCCAGTCAGCAGAGAGGGGCATAGTGCCTGGACCAATGCTGTGGTAGGATCATGAAATGCGAAGTTCGCGTACAGCAACAGCCGTCGCGGCTCTCGGAGTCTTCCTCAGCGTGACTTGCAGCGGCCAAGAGACTCGTAATGGTGAGCTCGTGGATGATCGGCCGATACTCTCAGCTCTTGTGATTATGCGGCCTGCGGGTGGGGGTACCGTAGGGGGTTCGGCGCGGATCACCTCGGACAATGTGACGAGCTATGCACCCGATCCCGAAGGGGTGCGGCAGGCCCAAGCCTTCTTCGAGGCGAGGGGTTTCGAAGTGTTCCCCCCTGTCGCCTTAACGTTCTCGATTGCCGGACCACAATTCCTCTTCGAGGAGACTTTCGGCGATACGCTCCGGGTGGAGATGAGGGACGGCACGGCACTCTCTGCAACGGCCGATGGTGGCGATCTTGAGCTGAGTCTAGATCTGCTGCCAGATGTGATCTCACGAGTCGTTCAGACGATCACATTCGAGCCGCCACCGGAGTTCGGGCCGACGAATTTCTAAGCCCGTTGGCTTGTCGGTCCGACGCCAGCGACTCCACAGGGTGTTGGCGCTACTGGTTTGGTTCGTTGGCGGTTTCGGTGTCCGCGGTCCGATCATGGAGCTTCGTCGTCTTCGGTGTGAAGCGTGGCCGGGCGATCTACTGCGCGTGCTCGATGGTCCCACCGTTTTCGACAGGGGTACGCCGTGATCACAGGTGGCGTACACCCTCTCGTGCGTACACCGGGCGCTTGGCCTCGAGGTCGAGCTTGCGGGTCGATGGCGAGAGGATCTCGCAGACCCAGTCCGGTGAAAGCGTGAAGTACGCGGTCTCGGGATAGATCGGCATCCGGGCTCGGCGCCAGCCTGCGATGTCGGGTACGAGAACATCGTCGCCGAGGTGCAGCTCGGGCTCGTCGATGATCCACCAGCCGCCCGGGCCGCCTTGTCCGACCTGGAACGGACCCGTGAGGTGGTAGCCGAGCAGCGATGACGCCAGCGCATGCGGCGCCGCCGGTCGTGGATTGGTGTAGAGCAGCCCGTCGACGATCTCGGCCACTTCGTGGGGCGGCGCGTCCAGGACGTCCTGGTACGTCGCCTGTGACCGTGCCTCGGGGTCTCGTCTTGGCGTTGCCGTGGTCATCGGCCTGCTGGCCGGTCCAGTGTACACAAGACGGGCGACTCGAGCGGCTGTTCGTCGACGGCGCTGGAGTGAGGTGGAACCCGCCACCGTGCTGCGTCAGGCGGAGCTTGCGGTGGAGGCGGCCCACTTCGAGGCGAAACGGCCGCGGTCAGTCGCTGGAGGGCGGCGACGGCGCGGCCGCAGGCCGACCGGCGATCAGCGTGAGGACGGTCTGCATCGTCGATTCGAGGGCGTCGACGCGTCCCGTCAGCCGGTCGATCTTGCCGTTGACGACGAGCACGCCGATGCCGGCGGTGACGGAACCGACCGCGCCGATCACCGCCGCGATGGCTGTGAGGGTTTCGACCACGTCATCGAGCATACGCGGCTTCCCGGCCAGCGTCACGTCCGTCGTCGACGCCCCCCAGCTCATCAGTTGCCGGCGGCCCTGCGCCGGTAGCAGCTCGAATCGACCGCCGTCAGGTCGACCCGCCAGCTTCACGATGGGCCGCACCCCCGCCCGCCGGCCCGCCGCCACCGCCACGGCTCGGCGTCTCAAGGCCAGAGATCGCCGAGGCTGAAGGTGACCGCGTCGAAGGGGGGGACGCACACCGGCTCGGCGTCCTTTGCGGTCGCTGTCAGCACCCACCGACCCTCGCGCAGCTCGAACGCTTCGAAGGTGTGGTCGGACGGCTCGATGAGCCACAGATGCCCGACGCCCTCGCGAGCGTAGATCGGGCGCTTGCCCTGCAGATCGAGCCGTCGCGTCGACGGGGAGAGGACCTCGCACACGCAGTCCGGTGGCAGGGTAACGTAGGCCGCGTCGGGATACTCGGGCATCCGCTCCCGGCGCCACCCCGCCAGGTCGGGCACCAGGATGTCCTCTCCGAGATGCAGCTCGGGCTCGTCGATGATCCACCATCCGCCGGGGCCGCCGCGACCCCGGTCGAAGGGTCCCGTGAGCTCGCCGCCCAGCCGGGAGCTCGCCAACGCATGCCGCATGGCCGGCCGCGGCTGCGTGTAGAGGACGCCGTCGACGATCTCGGCCACCCGATTGGCCGGGGCGTCGAGCACGTCCTGGTAGGTAGCCCGCATGGGCGTGTCGGACTCGCCGCCCCGGACTGCAGCGTCGGCCATACTCATCGCTCCCTCCCTTCGCGGCCCATAGGTGTCCGTGGCGAATTCCCGAACCCGGAGTGGCTACTATAACTCTGCCCGCCACGTCCGCTCGCCCCATCGGGGACGCCACACCACCGCGGGCGATGCCTTTCCGATGTGGTCAAACCGGGCGCTATGGCAGTCGCCGGGGCAGACGGGTGAGCACGGCAGCCGCACCGACCCTGTAGTACCCTTGCCGGACGGCATGCCGTTGACGGTCGGCGACCGGTTCGCGGGGCACTTCGAGGTCACGGGCGTCCTCGGCGCGGGCGGCATGGGCGAGGTCTACCGCGCGCGCGACACCCGGCTGAACCGCGACGTCGCCCTCAAGCTGCTCCCCGACGCCTTCGCCGCCGACCGGGACCGCCTCGCGAGGTTCCAGCGGGAAGCCGAGCTGCTGGCGTCGCTCAACCACCCGAACATCGCCCAGATTCACGGCATCGAGGAAGACGGCGGCGTGCGGGCGCTGGTGCTCGAGCTGGTCGACGGGCAGACGCTGGAGAAGCGCATCGCCCGGGGGCCGCTGCCGCTGAACGAGGCGCTCGCCGTCGCCACCCAGCTCGCGGACGGTCTCGAGGCCGCGCACGAGGCCGGCGTGGTCCATCGCGACCTGAAGCCGGCCAACGTCATGGTGCAGCACGACGGGGCCGTCAAGGTGCTGGACTTCGGCCTGGCCAAGGCACGGGACGCCGTGCGCGCACCGGGCGAAACGGACGACCGGTCGACGGCGCCGTCCCCCGAGACGCAGGCGGGCGTCGTCGTGGGGACCGCCGCCTATATGTCGCCCGAGCAGGCGCGGGGTCGTTCCGTCGACCGGCGCACCGACATCTGGGCGTTCGGGGCGGTCCTCTTCGAGATGCTCACCGGGCGGCGGGCATTCGAGGGAGACGACGCCGCCGGCATTCTCGCGGAGGTCATCAAGGCGGAGCCGGCGTGGGAGGCGCTGCCGGACGACACGACGCCCGCCGTCTCCGCGGTGCTGCACCGTTGCCTCGAAAAGGAGCCCTTCCAGCGGCTACGCGACATCGCCGACGTCCGGATGGGGCTGCACGGCGCGTTCGAGGACCGGGAACGGACCGCCGCCGCAGCGCCCGGACGCGGGTCCGGATGGATGCGTCGGGCGGCGACGGTGGCCGTGGCGGTGGTGGTGGCCGGCCTCGGCGTCTGGATTCTGCAGCCGGCCGATTCGCGCGAGCCGGTGCGGTTCGCGATCCCCGGCGTGCCCGGGATGGGGCCGTTCGTCGAGCTGTCGCCGGACGGCCGGCATCTCGCCTACCTCGAAGGCGACGAGAGCGGTCGGCCTCGAATCCGGCTCCACTCCCTGGCGTCCGGAGGGGCCCGCCAGGTCTCCGACACGGCCAGCGCGGGGACGCCGCTGTTCTGGTCGCCCGACAGCCGCTTCGTCGGGTTCGCCGACGGCCGGACCCTTCGGCGGGTCGACGCGACGACCGGAGCGGTCGAGCCCGTCTGCGACACGCCGGTCTTCAACGGCGGTACGTGGAACCGTGACGACATCATTCTGTTCGGCGGACGCGACGGGATCATGCAGGTGGCCGCCGGCGGCGGAACCCCCGCCCCCCTCACGACGGTGGACGACGCGCGCGGCGAGTTCACCCACGCCGCGCCGTGGTTCCTGCCGGACGGCCGACACTTCCTGTACCTGCGCGCGTCGTTGGACTCGGGCACCGGCGGCATCTACATCGGCCGGGTGGGGCTCGAGCCGGCCGCGCAGGAACCGACCCGGCTGCTGGCGACCGAGCACCCCGCCGTGTACGCGCGGTCGCGCGACTCGTCGACCGGCCGGCTGTTCTTCATGCAGGGCAGCCGCCTGCTCGCCCAGCCGTTCGACGACACGCGCCTCGAGCTCGCCGGCGAGCCTGCCGTCGTGGCCGAAGACGTGGGCAGCTACGACGTACGCTGGAGGTCGTTCTCGGTGTCCCGAACCGGGATCCTCGCCTGGCGCGACGCCCCCTCGGCCACCGCCGTGCTGTGGCTCGACCCCGCGGGCCGGGAGCTCGCGACCGGGCGCATCGACGGTCTGGACGACCCGCGGCATCCGCGCGTGTCGCCGGACGGCGGCCGGCTCGCCCTGGTGGTGGCGGGGGACATCTGGGTGTTCGACCTCGATGAGGACCGGCCGCCCATCCGTCTGACGTTCGACGAGTCGAGCGACGCCATCGGCTCGCCGCTCTGGACGCGGGACGGCGGGGGCATCGTCTACGAGGGCGACGGATCGCTCTACCGGGTGTCGGCCGACGGCGGCAGCCCGCCGCAGCGGATCGGCCCCGCGGGGCACTTTCATGCCCACGCCTGGTCTCCCGGCGGCGACCTGATCGCCGTCGCCATCTCCGGCGAGAGCGGGGACCTCGTCGAGTTCCCGCCGTCGGCGGAAGCCGAGCCGCGCCCGCTCGTGCAGACGGCCGCGAGCGAAGGGGTCGCCGCGGCGCTGTCTCCCGACGGACGGTGGCTCGCCTATACGTCCGACGCCACCGGCCGGCGCGAGATCTGGGTGCGCAGCTATCCGGGCCCAGGGCCGCCCGTGCGGGTCTCGCACGACGGCGGCACCGAACCCGTGTGGTCGAGTGACAGCCGCACCCTGTTCTACCTGGATGGGCGGGCCGTGATCGCGGTCGGGGTCGAGACGTCGGACGAGTCCGACTTCGAGTTCGCGGCGCCGGTTCGCGCGTTCGACGGCGACTTCCGGACCTACGAGCGCCCGCCGTCGTACGACGTCAGCGCGGACGGGCGGTTCGTGACGACGACATCGGACGCGGCTCCGTCGATCTCCGTGCTCCTGAACTGGCCCGAGGCGCTCCGGCCCCGGAGCGACCCTTAGGACAGCGACCGGGAACCGCCGTGACGGCGTCGAAGGGTCGGACGCGGACGGGAGCGTCATCCTGCGCGGTGGCAATCAGCACCCATTCGCCCTCGCGTAACTCGAAGGCCTCACCGCGCCCGCCACTGCCGCAGCGTCGATACGCTACCCGCTCGGGATGCACGAGCGACGTAGCGATCGTCAGCCGTGACGAACACGCCGCCGTAGACCAGCGCCACGGCGTGGTAGGCGGCATCGTAGAATGCGACCTCGTACGCGACGGCGAGGGATACGGCCTGTGTTCTCCACCTCGAGTCCAGCCGTGCCTCGGTCAGGCCGAAGTCGACCAGCGATGCGAGCAGTTCGCCAGCCTGATGGGGAAAGCGCCTCGCCAGCGTGTTGCCTGCTTCGTAGAGCCAGAGCTGGGGGACGACCAACTCCACGGCGCCGGCCACGGCCTCGTCGCGCAACGCCAGCGCCGCGTCGCCATCCTGCTCGTCATCGCCCGGAAGCACCCACTTGAGGAGTACCGACGCGTCGGGGATCACTATCACGACGGCTGCCGCTCCCGCTCCTCGCGTACCCAGCGGACCACGTCTTCCGTGGCGACCGGCGGCATCCGGGCGCGTAGCGAGTCCATGCGCGCGGCGGCGTTCCGGCGCGCCGAAGCGGCGGACCACTCGCGGATCGCCGTGTTGACGGCGCGGCTTCGAGCACCCCGAGGCAGTTGCTCGATGACGCGCCACGCGTCATCGTCCATCATGATGTTGACCCGTCTGGACACCCTGTCCGCTCCTGCCGCCGTAGGTGTGTAACTGTTCCACACCTTGCCGGGCTTGGCAAGCCCGCCGACGAACGCCGGGGGGGACGACGCGCCCGCCACCGGCGCGCCTGCCACGTCCCGGGTCCCGGAGCTAACAGCCGTCGGAGAGCGCCTCGGCGACGATGTTCTCGTACCCGACATCGCAGGCTGGCGCCGAGCCCGGATGCCGATCTATCCCGAGCGGCCCTATTCGAGGCGAAGCGGCCGCGGTCAGTCGCTTGAGGGCGGCGACGGCGCGGCCGCAGGCCGACCGGCGATCAGCGTGAGGACGGTCTGCATCGTCGATTCGAGGGCGTCGACGCGTCCCGTCAGCCGGTCGATCGGGCCGCCCCTCCGAACTTCCGCATCCGATCATCTAGAGACGGATGAGCGGCGGAAACCGAACGGTGGCGACGAGATTACGGATCGTCCGCCACTGCGCCGCGAAGCGCCGCGGCGAACGCCTCCGCCGTCGCCGGCCGCAACGGCCGCGGGGCCGACAGCACCGACGCCGCGAAGGCGGCCGCCGGCGATTGCGGGCAAGGACCCGACGGCCGGCCGGGACCGACGCGCCGGCGCCGGATGCGGCGCGCCACTTCTCCGGGGCCGTCCCCGGGGCGGGCGAATGGATGCTTGCCCGAGGCCGTCTCGTAGAGCACCACGGCCAGCGACCAGACGTCGTCGGCCTCCTTGGCCGGGCGGCCGGCGAGGACCTCGGGCGACACGTAGCGCAGGGTGCCGCCCAACATCCCGGCGTCGTTCGCCTCCCGGGCCAGGCCGAAGTCCAGCAGCTTCGGCGACCCGCCGGCCGTGAACCCGATGTTCCCCGGCTTGACGTCCCCGTGCAGGTACCCCGCTTCGTGCAGCGCCGCGAGCGCGCCGGCCAGAGTGCCGGCGACCGAGACCGCCTCCCGCTCGGGAAGGGGGCCACGCTCGAGCCGGTCCGCGAGCGACCCGCCGGCCAGGTACTCGGCGACGAGGAACGGGCGGCCCCGCCAGAACTCGATGGCGTAGACCTAGGCCACCGCGGGATGCGAGAGCTCCGCCATCGCCCAGGCTTCCGGCTTGAGTCCCGTCAGGGCCGACAGGCCCGTCAGGGTCTTGACGGCGACGTTGCGCTCGAGCCGGAGGTCGCGGGCCAGGTACGCCGCCCCCATGCCTCCGGCTCCCAGGCGCCGCGTCAAGTGGAACTTGCCGGCGAGGAGCTTGGGGACCTCCGCCTCGGCATACGCGGACCCGCAGCCGCATTCCGGCGCCCCGCCCGCCTCGACCACGCATCCGCATTCGGGGCACTCCTCGGCGGGGGAGCCGTCCGTCGGCGAGCCTCCGGTGGAGCCCATCAGCGACAGCCGCCCCAGGGCCAGTCCCGCCCCCGCGCCCAGCGCCTGGATGAAGGGGAGGTCGGCGGGCCGCACGAGCCGGTCGTCGAACCGGCGGGCGACGGCCAGCACCCCGAGCAGCTCGCCGCCGGGACCGGGCACCGGCACGACGGCGTCGGCCGCGGTCTCGACCACCCACGCCGCCTCGTCCGGCGGCAGGAGCTTGAAGAACGAGGACGGGTCCGCGGGATGGACACGCAACGGCCCGGCGGCCGACTCCAGCATGTGGACGATGGCCGACGTGCGAGCCAGGGGCGCGGCGCCCGGCGCACGGAAGGTCGCGGCGTGCGTATCGGGGTCGAGCGCGGCCGCGAGGACGGCGGGCGAGCCGCAGCCGCGCTTGACCGCGCGGGTCACCGCCCGGCGGACCGTCCTGACGCTCCCTGCCTGCGCCAGGGCCGCCGTTGCCGCGGCCAGGCCCTGCTTCTGGTCCACCGCCTCGGGGTGGGTCCAGGCGTCGAGACGGCGCAGGAGCGGCTCGCGCCCGAGCGCCGCGAGGAGCAGGACGCCGGCCGCCGCGGCCAGGACCTGCGCCAGCGGGTCGGCCAGAAGCGCCCCCACCGGTCGGTCCGGACGACTCGCCGCGACCCAGGCCAAGCCCAGGACCGGTGCGGCCGCCGCCGCCGGCAGCAGACCGGGCCGCGCCAGCAGGTGCTTGTAGCCGGCCCGCACCACCTCCCGCACGTGAGGTACGCGGGCGGCGAGCACCGAGTACCACAGCAGGACGAGGCCGGGGAAGCGCATCACCTCTATCCCGAGCACGGCCGGCGACCACCGGTAGTTGGCCACCCAGTACCCCGGCCTGAACGCCTCGGCGATGTCGTAGGCCGCCGACAGGCCCATGAACAGCAGGAACCCGGCGCTGAACACCACGACCCGCCGCCTCTCGTCGGCCGGCGCCGTATGCGCCCGCAGCATGACGACGGCGACCGCCGCCAGGGCCAGCAGGTCCAGGGCGGCGACCGATCCGTCCAGGACCACCGGAACGAACGCTGTCGCGTAGCCCACCTGCGCGAGCTGCAGCGCCGTCCCGCACCCGACCCAGATCGCGAAGCCGATGGCGACGCTGACCGGGACCATGCGGCGCGCGAGGTCGTCGAGCGGGGCCCGGCGGTGGACCCGCGGGCACTCGCGGGCGAACATCCACAGGAACGCCGGTGCGAACACGAACGAAGGGACGTACAGGTAGAGACACAGCCTGACCGGCGCGGGCAGGTCCTGGATGAAGGCCGAAAAGTGCTCCGCCGGCGGCATGTCCGTGATGAACGCCGGGAACATGTGCATCTGGGGCAGGGTGGCCTTGAGCAGCCAGTAGACGCCGAGCAGCCAGGTCCGCGGGTCGCGGCGACCGGCGAACAGCAGCAGGCCGGCGCTCGCCGCATGCCCGAGCAGCTTGGTCGCCATGAAGACGGCGAGCTCGCCGTGCTCGCGCTGATAGTCTCCCCACGCCCACGGCAGCAGCATCAGCGCCGCGGCCACCTCGACGGCGGCGATGGCGACGAGGGCCTGCGCGGCGCGGCGCACGACGGCGCGGCCGCGCGGGGCGGCGACGGCGGTCGGCGACGCCTCGGGCTCGACGCCGGTCACCGCCCGGGCGAGGGTGCGTAGATTGCCGAGGGCGCGGCGCTCGGCCGGCGTGGCGAGCTTCTCGCACCGCTCCCACTGAACCTCCTGGTTCAGCGTCAGGGCATCGGCGACATCTTCGACGACGTCGTCACGCTCTTCGCCGTCGGCCGGCATGTCGTCGCTCCGCGGCGGCGTCGGTTTCGGCAACATGGTGGACCTGAACCCGGTCGCACGGGGGTTGCGGAAGGCCGGACCGGGATGGTTCAGCCATCCGAACACCCCATCTACCATCAAAGACGTTTGAACTGGCGGGAACCGAACGGTGGGTCGAGCAGAAGAACGCGAGCCGCGTCGAGGGCTGCCGGACCCGGCGAGCCGTCGGCGCTCCGCACCGGCACGGCGGCGGGTCTTGCTTCACGCGTCCGGCATGGCCTTGCTCAGCCGTACCAGCGCCCGCCGGAACGCCATGCGCGCGGCGTCGGGCGACGACAGCCGCTCGAGCAGGGCCAGTTGCCGGAAGCTGTAGCCGCACTCGATGCGGCCGGCGACCAGCCGCCGGTGGCGCGGCGTCAAGCGCTTCAGACCCTCCAGGTAACTCGCCCAGGCCTCGTCGTCGAGAATCTGCCGAAGCTGCGGCGCCCCCTCCTCGGAGAGCAGGAGCGGTTCGCTCGGCGGAACCACGCTCCGGCGGAGCATCGCGCGCCGCAACTGGTCGCCTATCCGGTTCTGGACGGCGCGCCGCAGGTAGACGCGCAGCGCCTTGGCGTGCGCCGAGCGGAGGCTCGACAGCCGCTCGAGCGTGCGGTGGAGGGCGTCCTGGACGATGTCGCTGGTGTCGAGCCCGTCGCGGGCCCAGGCCGGCAGGCGGCCCCGCGCCCAGCCGCGGAGCCAGGACGAGTGGCGGGTGAGCAGCGCGCCCAGGGCGGAGCGGCTGCCCCTTCGAACGCGCTCCAGCAGGCGCTGTTCGGAATCCGGACCATCAGGACCAGGCCGGTCGGGATTCTGCCGCGTTGAGGCCATGTGCGCCGGTCTCTCCACCGCGCTTCGTCATCCACGAAGGCGCGGCGGCTCGCCATGAGCTCGACCCGGCCGCCGCTGTTGCGGCGGTTCGCCATGAGCTCGACCCGGCCGCAGCGGTTGACACGTCTCGGCGCCGTTTCGCGGCGGGGTGGCCCTCGGGCGCGAACTCCAACCGGCCGGAGGGGGACCGGTACCGGGATCCGTTGCGGTCGGTCGCCCCCCATCAACTTTTCTCGCTGCCCGACCGTTCGGTTTCCGGGTGCTCATCCGTCCTGATCATCGTACACCCTCGAACTCCAGGGTGCCGCGGTCGGTCTGCAGCATGACCAAGGACCGGCGCGCTTGCGCGGGTTCGGAGGACCTGCGGGGCTTGGCGGGTCAAGGCCGGTGAGGCGGCGCCCCGCCGCGAAGAGGTTGGGGCGAGGAGTCCATGTTCAGACATCTCGCGGCCGCCATGAACGCCGTTGCCGCCGTATCCGGCTCCGATCATTCGGCGGACATGCCAGCTTCCCGCCGCCGGCGCGTGACCGGGGGGGCGAGAGAGAGAAAGCGACGATGAGACACCTTCTGCTTACGGCGGTGCTGGTCGCGGCGACCGCCTCAGCGGCGGCGGAGACCGTCATCTGGACCGGCGAGGTCCGCGTCGAGAAGTGGGTCACCAACGACGGGAGCGAGTTCTACGGCTACTGGCGGGCGGCAGACCAAGGCGACATCCCGGGCAACCGGACGTTCACGTTCGGCGGCTCCCTCTACGAAATCAACCTGTTCTACATCACGAACACGCCGCGGTCCCTGCTCGTGGGAGCCTCACCGGGCATCCCGCCGACCGACCGCGGTCTGGCGTGGTTGGTCGGCGGGCAGCGGTTCGAGCTCGCCGACCACGACCGGAGCTTCCCCGATCAGGGCATAGCGGTATGGGACGGCTCCGGGCTTGACTGGCAGGACGGTCAGGTGGTGGCGGTGCAGCTCGTGCAGGCGCCGATGCCGGTTCCGGCGCTGCCGGCGGCCGGCGCCGTCCTGCTCGCCCTGGTGTTGATCGTCAGGGCGTCGAGGCGATGACCGGCGGGGAGATGCAGGTCACTCTGACGCGGCGGGGGGCCGAGGGCCGTCCCCGTGTTGCGGCGGCACCTGCTGCTCGTCGCGCGCGACGATGGCGCCGCGGTCGATCCGGAGTTCGCGGCGGCAAGCGACGACATCAACCTGGAAGAAGATCGACTGGTTCTGCATCCCTATCGCGGCCGGCCCGTCGGCGGACTACGCCGACGCGCAACCGGCACGTGACTTCAGCGGAGATACACGCCAAATGAGAACCACTCCACGACTCGTGATCGCTTCCGCGGTCATCGCGCTCGCACTCGTGTCCACGGAACCGCGCATTGCCTCTCAGGAGCTGGCCAACGTCGTTTCCCTCGCAGCCGGGCACGCCGACCTCGACGCCCTGCGGCGCTGGGACGCGACGGTCGACGGCATGGCGCGAACCGGCCAACTGGTCGCCGTGTCGCGCGTGAACGACCCTTCCCTGGAGGGACGTGCCCACGACTATCTCGCGCAGCACCACGCCGGCATACCCGTACACGGCGCCGGCGTCTCTCGCCAACTGGACCGTAGCGGCGTCACCGTGTCGCTGTTCGGTACCCTGCACCGAGCGATCGACGTCGATATGACACCGGCCCTCTCCCCGGCCGAGGTCGTCGCCGTTCTCGAGCAGCCCCACCGCGGAGCAATCCTCGCCGGCGGTCAGCCGCGGCTGATCATCCTGCCGCTGCTCGACGGCTCCTACGCCCTGACCTACATGGTCCCGATGACCGATCTGCGCTTCTACTTCGCCGACGCCGACGACGGACGGGTCGTGCGCATCATGAACGCCGTCATGTCGAAGTCCGCGATCGGGGCCGGTACTGGTTACGAGGGCGACCGCAAGAAGCTGAGCACAACCCACACGGGCAGCCGGTTCGAGGCATGGGACATCTTGCGCCCGGGCGAAGTCGTGACCCTCGATGCGGGGTCCGACAGGGCCCGCTTCAACCGCCTGTTCGCGGAACACATGCAGGAGGGACTGCCTCCCGGCGAGCCGTCCTGGACCTCGGACGACATCGCCGCTGACGCCGACAACGAGTGGGACGATCCGACGGTGGTCGATATCCACGCGTATACCGGCTGGATGTATGACTACCTCCTCGAACGCCACCGTTGGGAAGGCCTCGATGGCGAGAACGGCCGCATCCTGAGTATCGTTAACCCCGGCTACCCCACCGCCTTCTTTGCTTCGCCGCCGTATGGCCCGGAAGGCACTGGTGCAATGGGCTACGGAACGCCATGGATAGATCTCGACACCGTTGGCCACGAGATGATGCACGGCGTGACGCACCATGCCGTGAGCCGACGTACAGGGAGCGACACCGGGCTCGTGGACGACGTGGCTGCCAGCATCCGCCTCGGGCCGGCAAGCTTCATTGGCCACGAAGACAAGCTCTACACATGCGACACCACTCGCGTCCCTGCGACCCTACCCACACCGGGGGGCCCGGAGACCGTGTCGCTCCCGACGTTGTGTGTCGACGGCCGGTTCGTCATCGGGTCTGCCGAGGGCTTCGCGCTGCACGAGTCGTACTCCGACATTTTTGCCCAAGCCGTCGAGTTCTTCCACGAAGATACCGGCGTCACGGCTGACTATACCGTGTCCGGTGGCGCCGGGGACCAGCCCATTATCCGTTTCCCTCCGGATCCCCGGTCCCTGCCGTTGTTCCAGGGATACCCGTTCCTTTACCCGGACCACTACCGTGATCGCTATGAGTTCGCGTTCTTGGTCATTGACATCGTCGCTGGTGAAGAGCTCGTCATGTTCTCCCCATTCGTGTTCGTGAACGGAGAGCACGTCTTCGAGCTTGGTGTCGTCATCGGCTACGGAGGTTCCCACTGGAATTCGACGATCCTGAGCCACGCCTTCTACCTGGCCATCGAAGGCGGGACGCACCGGACCAGCGGCATGACGGTCGACGGCGTGGGTGGAGAACGCCGGGCGGAGATCGAGCGGATCTTCTTCCGGGCGATGACGCACCTGATGCCGGCGGCGGGCTCGTTGCGGACTGCCTCAGCCGTCATCCGTCAGTCGGCGGCCGACCTCGCTCCTGGCAGCGACGCGGAACGGGCAGTGGACGAGGCGCTGCGGGCGGTCGGGCTGTCGCCCGAAGTGATCGAGGCGCGTTGACGGCAACGACGCCGGCTCCCCGACGGGGCGAACGAGCACGCCCTACTACCGTTTGCGACTCGCGGTCGAGGGCGAGCGAACGGCCGAGGCTGCTGAAGCGACGCCACAACAGCCCGTCGGTCAGGACGGCGGCTGCTGGATCGGCGCGGACGCACGACACCCGCATCGATGACTTCATCGAGGCGAGCGCCTCCGGACAAGCGTCCGGGGAGTGCCGTCTTGAGGCTCCGCCCACCCTCGGCGGCCAAGCGTCCGGTCGCCGGCCTACAACGACGCGGCCGGACCCACGCGCACGCTGATCACGTCCGTGTCGTGGAACTGCTGGTGCCGGACCGACGACGCGTAGTGACGCAGCAGGCGCAGCGAAATCTCTTCCTCGACGGGTGGCCCGGCGACCTGTTCGCCGAGCAGCGCCAATCGATCCTCGAGGTTCGTGTCGTCGGTCGCGGCCGCGAATTCCAGGTCGACTGCCTCGCCGTCGTCGCGCGCGACGAGCAGCAGGTGCCGTCGCACGGCGGGGCGACCCTCCGCCTCCCGCCGCGTCAGGGTGACCAGCATCTCCTCGCCGACGGCCCGCGGTCTGTCCGTCATCTCCGGCGTCCGCTTCCCCCGCGCAGCGAAATCGGCGAGGAACGCGTCGACCGGGGCCTGGTTCTCCAGGGTCAGGTCCGTCTTCAGGCGCCGCGGGCGAGGCCCCGTCCACTCCACGAAGTTCATCAGGACGATCACCGTGAGGCCGCCCACGGTCATGCCGTTCCCGAGCAGCTCGCTCCACGCCCCCTGGAAGTACTCGGGGAAGATCCAGTCGAGCTGGAACGCCACCCCCAGCCAGAAGGCGAGACCCACCGCAACGCTCTTGCGGTGGTCGAGGCCATCGTGCACGAGCAGCTTGATCCCGAGCATGAAGAGGAACGCGACCAGTACGATGTAGTAGGCGCCCACCACCGGGCCGGGAATGGCGACGAAGACGGCGACGAGCTTCGGCAGGAACGCCAGCACGACGAATATGATTCCGACGCACACCCCGACGACGCGGGCGGCCACCCGAGAGGTCGGCCACGGCGATGCTGTTGGCATAGGTCGTGTTCGGCACGGTGCCCATCAACCCGGACAGGAGGTTGCCGAGGCCGTCGGCGGCGAGGGCGCCCTGAATGGACTGGAAGTCGATGGCGCGCGGCTTGCGCCACGAGATCCGTTGTATCGCGATGCCGTCTCCGATCGTGTCCAGGGCGCCCACGAGGAGTCACGAGGATGAAGGCAGGCAGGAGCGCCCAGAAATCGGGACCGAGGCTGAGATCGATGCCGGGCCATGCGCCCGGCGGCAGCCCGACCCAGGCGGCGGCCAGGATCCGCTCGACATCGTAGATCCCGAAGAACAGGCCGCCGACCAGGCTGCCTGCCACCAGCCCGGCCGCGGCGGCCCACAGCCGCTGGGTCGCGGTGCCACGGAGCGAGATGGCGACCATCACCGCCAGGGTCACCCCGGCCGTCACCGGCGCGGCCGCCCCGACGAGCAGGCCGGGGCGCAGCAGCAGGCGTCGGCCGGCGGCGCGGATCACCTTGCCGGGATGGGGCACGCGCGCCGCGAGCACCGAGTACCAGAGCAGGACCACGCCGGGGAACCGGATGGGTTGAACCAGCAGGAGGACCGAGCCCGACTCGTAGTTCGACGTCCAGATTCCCGGCGCGACCGCCTCGACGACGTCGTACGCCGTCGCCACGCCGATCCACAGCAGGAACCCGGCGCTGAAGAGGGCGACGCGCCGCAACTCCTCGGGGGGCGCCGTGTGGGCGCGCATCGCGATGAGGACCACCGCGGCCAGCGACAGCACGTTCGGGGTGGCGATGGTGGCGTCGAGGAGCGCGAGGTAGACCGCTCCATCGAGCCCGCCGGCGCCCGTTGCCGACCGCGACGTTGTGGGCGGTCCTCGTGGGCGAGGACGTCGGTGATCCAAGAGGCATCGCGTGTACACTGGACCGACCGGCAGGCATGACGCCATGACCACGGCAACGCCAAGACGAGACCCCGTTGCACGGCCACAGGCGACGTACCAGGACGTCCTGGACGCGCCGCCCCACGAAGTGGCCGAGATCGTCGACGGGCTGCTCTACACCAATCCACGACCGGCGGCGCCGCATGCGCTGGCGTCATCGCTGCTCGGCTACCACCTCACGGGTCCCTTCCAGGTCGGACAAGGCGGCCCGGGCGGCTGGTGGATCATCGACGAGCCCGAGCTGCACCTCGGCGACGACGTTCTCGTACCCGACATCGCAGGCTGGCGCCGAGCCCGGATGCCGATCTATCCCGAGACCGCGTACTTCACGCTTTCGCCGGACTGGGTCTGCGAGGTCCTCTCGCCATCGACCCGCAAGCTCGACCTCGAGGCCAAGCGCCCGGTGTACGCACGAGAGGGTGTACGCCACCTGTGGCTCGTCGACCCCGCCGAACGCACCCTCGAAGCGTTCGAGTGCACCGCAGGGGAATGGACGAGCATCGCGACCGCTGCCGACGACGAACCCGTCCGGATCGCCCCGTTCGAAGCCGTGAGCTTCAGCCTGGCCGACCTCCGGCCGTGACAACGACCAGCGGCGAGTCCGGCGGGCGCCCGACCCTCGCCGCCGGCGTCGGCGTCAGGCCGCATCGGCCAAGCTCGTCGCCGACCTCGAGACGGAGGTCTCCAGCCGGCACGGAACCGCAGCCGCCGGCCCCGACATCGAGCCTCGCCGGGCACCGGTCGCCCCGGACGACCAGGCTCAACGACCGGAACCCCGACACGGTGACGTTCGCGGAGCTCGAGAAGATCGTGATCCGAGTGGACCTGCAGGTCCGGGTGCGTCAGAATCGGAGAACGATGGGAGAGGTTCGAGCCAGCGTGACGCTGGAGAACAGGGACGACCGCGGAGCGGTATACCTCGGACTGCGCGTCGAGGCAGACGTCCGCCGAACGACGGTCGAAGGGGTGGTCGACACCGGGGCGGTGAGTCTCGTCATCCCCGAGGAGATCGCGACGGAGCTGGGGCTCCGACACTGGGGAACGAGAACCGTCGTGTACGCGGACGAACGCCGCGAAGAACGGCCTGTGACAGACGTCACGATCGAGATCGGAAACCTCGCCACGCGAACCGAGGCCATCGTGGGACCGGCCGGTTCGCAACGAACTACTCCTCCAGGACCATCAGCGTGCCCACGCTCGAAGACAGCGACGACGAGGAGGCCGAGACGTTCACCGTCACGCTGAGCAACCCCGCCGGCGCCACCATCGAGGACGGCACCGCCACCGGGACCATCACCGACGACGAGCCCGTCACTCCCCTCCCTGCCCTCACCATCGCTGACGCGGAGGCACCACTGGCGTCACCATCAGGACCGCCCCCGCCACCGTCACCGCCGCCACCTGCGGGTCCGACGACGACGCCCGGAAGGTCAGCGCGCGCACCTTCACGCTCTCCGCGCCCGACGACATGATGAGCCTCGACTCACTCGGGAGAAGGGTAGTGTCGCTCCACCATTTCACGTTGATCGTCGATGGACCGGACGTTCAGCAACAGGCGCTGGTCGACGCGTTGTTCGAGGCGGGTTGCGACGACGGGCTGATCGGCCGCTCGGAAGGCATCCAGTACATCGAGTTCGACCGCGAGGCGCCCGGCCTCGACGACGCGGTGCTCTCGGCGGTCGCCGACGTCGAGAAGGTGCCCGGCGTGACAGTGGCGCGAATCGCCGACGCCGGTCTCGTGTCGATGGCCGGCATCGCCCGCCGCACGGGGCGCACCCGCGAGGGCGTGCGGCTGCTGATTGCCGGCGCACGAGGCCCCGGAGGGTTTCCGCCGCCGGTCACCGATCCGCGCAGTCGATACCGGCTGTGGCGCTGGTGCGAGGTGGAACGCTGGCTCGCCGCGTACCTCGGGGAACCGGCGGAGTCGTCCGACGACGACGTGTTGACGGCCATCAACGCCAGCCTGGAGCTTCGCCGCCATGGCCGCCGGGTGCACCCGAGCCGGCAGACGAGGCTGCGCGACCTGGCGGGGCTGTAGCTTCGTCGCCCCGCGCCGAGCGGTGGGGGAGAATGGTGAGCACACCGGAGATCATGCCAACCGGCCGAGAGGTCAGTCCGTCCGGCGGCGGGTCCGCTTCGGCCGCCGTTCGCCGCGCGGTGCTCGCGCGCCCGCGGGCTCGGCCCGGCGATCTCGAGCCGCCCGCCAGGCTTCCGCGGCATCGCGCAGATCGGCTATCCCTTCCAGGACCGGAGACTTCGGCTCGTCCTCGTCGAACAGCCGGTAGCGCAGGCCCCGAAGCGCGGCGGGGCGATAGCCTGCGACGGCCAGGAACCGTTCCCTCACGGCCGCGTGCACCAGGGGCAGGTCTTCCGGTGCGCCCTCCCTGACCGCGACCGGCCTGTCGTTCTCGACGACGCAGACCGCGCGCGGCTCCCGGCCGCCGAGCTTCGCGTCGAGCCCGCTGTTCTCGTGCAGCACGCCGTGGGCCAGTCCGCGAATCACCACGTCGTCGGCGGTCACGTCGGCGAGCCGGGACTTCTGCGCGCCCAACAGCTTCTTGATGGCGGCGACGTCGTCCTGTATCTCGATATCCCCGCCCAGGGCCTTCCGGCACTCGCCGATCATGAGCGACAGCGACAGGTCGGCCAGTCCGTCCATCCAGTAGCCGCCGCCCACGTCGCTGTGAATGCCGGGCATCCACACTTCGAGGATGCGGCCCCCGCCATCGAGATCGCGGTTGATGAGGGTGGGCGCGAAGGCCACCCGCTCCTCGTCGAGGGCCAACAGGTGAACGGCCCGCCGCACCCGCTGGTTCAGCGTGCCGTTCTCGAACAGCACGTCGCTGCTGATGGCCTCGCCCCGGCGGTGGATGCCGTTCATCGCGGCGACGGTGTCGTAGACCCCCAGGAACGACACCTCGCGTTCCTCGTCGTCGGCCAGGATCTCGCTGACGAACTTCCGCGCCAGCGCCGCCCCGCGGCTGAAGCCGAACACGACGATCCGGTCGCCCTTCTCGTATCCCGACGCCTCGAAGTCGTCCCCGGCCTCGTTCAGGATGCGTCGCGCATCGCCGAACGTCGGCGCCATCGCCATGTTGATCCAGCTTCGGACCTGCCCGACCAGCGGGATGGAGAAGCGGCCCTCGCGCGTGCCGATGCCGTTGTAGTAGTACGTCTTCTGGCCGTGGCCGCTGCCCGTCTTCACGGCGCTCTTGCCGGCCTCCATGCAGCCGCCCATCATGACGTGCAGCTTCAGCACGTTCGTGATGCTCTCGTCCTGCTTGAACTCGTTGGCCTGGCTCGGTTCGTTTCCGGTACCGTCGAAGCTGAACACCAGCGTCTTCATCGTCGTTCTCCCGCGTGGTCAGGGGCCCCGGCCGGCAAGCGACTCCCACGGAAGCGGGGCCGCAACCAGCCGCATCAGAGCAGTTGCGTCGTGAGCGCGGCCAGGAGAGGCGCGAGGGTCGAGACGACCACCTCGGCCCTCTTCGCCATTCCCGAGTAGAAGGCGCCGCTCTCGGCCCCCTGCTGCAGGAGCTCACCGAGGGGCACGGGTGCGTGCGACCGCAGGGCCAGGGCGTGCGGCGCGTACACCGCCACCAGCGTCAGCGTCATGACGATGCCCCAGAAGATGCTGACGACGTTGGCGAAGTCGACGTACTCGGCGCCGCCCGGCGGAGCCGCCTCGCCCGCCAGGTAGAGGGCCTGGGGCAGGCGGAAGTACAGCGTGAGCAGCAGGGTGCTGCCGACGAGCAGCGCGCTCATGGCCATCAGCGAGTGGACCAGGCGGTCGGCCGCGTCGCGGGCGGTCTGGCCGCGGTCGCCGGGGTCTCCACCCCTCGCGCCCTCGACGATGGCGGCGGCGTGACAGGAACCGGCGCACACCGCCGCGATGCCAAACGCGACCGGCAGCAGGATCGAGATCAGGTGACGGGAAACGCCCAGCGGGCCCAGGTCGCCGGTCATGGCCGCCGCCACGGGGCCGCCGGCCTGCTCGTAGATGCGCACGATGGAATCGTAGGCGATGGCATAGAGCTGCAAGTCGACGGCGCCGAGACTCGCGAGAACGGCGTGGAACGCGATCCACGCCGCGATGCCCGCAACCGCCAGCCTCCGCTTTCGGTCCGCCGGCAACGGGCTGGCGCCCACGCCGCTGCAATAGTAGCCGAGCAGGGCGAGGCAGAGCGCGACGTAGCAGACGGTGAGCGCCGACATCATGATCATGCCCCGCGCGAACCGCGGCTGCGCGTCGACGCCCTGCACCAACCGGCCGACCAGCAACTCCACCACTTCCGGACCCACCAGCAGCTCGACCGTCACGACCGCAAGCGCGGCGGGAACCACGCCGACCAGCAGCCTCCACTCCGAATGCCCGGCCAGCCAGCTCATGGTCCCACTCCTCGAATCGCCCCGGTTCACGTCTCTTCACCGCCGGCACTTTCCATGAGTTGCCCATCGGGGTGGCTCCGTGTCGCCCAGGGGAACGCCGTATCTCTGATTTATCGCTAAATATACTAGTATGTCTCCTTGATTATCATCAAAAACGATTCTTGATCATGGTATGGTTGTGGCGTTCGAGCGCGGGCCAGCCGAGAGTCGCCGGGACCGTCGGTGGCGGACGAGCGCGAGCGGTTGGCAGTTGCTGCTGCGTCCTTCTCCCGTGGTGGAGGTGGTGGCCGAGCCGGGCGTGCCGCCAGCTCGCGGCGGTCGGGTGTACGCCCCGACCGCGCCGCGTCCCGGTAACATCAAGGTCGTTCCGGTCTGCCAGTAGCCGGACCGTCATGCTCTCCAACGGAGGCGGCCAACCCCGTCGACTTCACTTGGCAGACCGCCGGCAGCGGCACGGCCACCCCGGGCCGCGACTACACGGCACGGGAGGGCTCGACCACCATCCTCCCGGGCGACACGTCGACCACCCTGCGGGTGCCGACCAGGGTCGACACCCTGGTCGAGGACGACGAGACCTTCGACGTCACGATCCGCGCCACCGACGCTGGGCCCACAGGGGGCACGACCCCCATCCGGGCGGCGCATCTGATGGAGCTGCGCGCCGCGGTGATGACGCTGGAATCTGCCCCGTCGCCGTCGGCGCGCCGCGTTGGCCGGGACCCTCGTCGCGCTGGACCGTGACGGGCTTGCGCACCCACCCAGGCCGCCTTCCGGCCTCCGGTTGCGGGCAACGACGACAAAAAGCGTGAAGTAGTGTGCAGGTTCGCGGTGCTGGTGCCGATACCTGAGGCATGTGGAACGCGCACCGCGAACGCGGCAACTCCAGTTGGGCGGCGCTGCTCGCCGTCGTCTTCCTCCTGGGCGGCGGCGACGCGGCGGCCCAGCTCACCCTCGACGACACGCTCGACGACAACGGCCTGAAGGTCGACGTGACGCCGCGGGTGGTGGCCGAGGGCACGAGCGCCACGATAGCCGTGACGATGAGGGCCAGCGTGGCCCCCAACACGGCGTCGACCACCCCCGTCACCGTCACCGTCACCGTGGAGCCCCACGGCCAGCACGGCGCGACCAGCGAAAGCACCGACGTCGTCCTGAACCCGGGAACGACGACGCTCTCCTTCCCCGCCAACACGACGGGCGGCGCCGTCACCCACGAGGTCGGCGGGACCATCCCGCTGCAGACCATCCACGACCCCGACGCCGAGGACGAGACCATCGTGCTGGCGATAGCCGCAACGAGCAACGGGGTCTCCATCGCGCCCGGCAGCCAGCCCGGCCAGGAGCCCAGGCTGCCCGTCATCCTCGACGACGACGAGACCCAGTCGTACGTCCTGGCCCTCGTGCCCGGCGCGGCGCCCCCCCGCGAGGGCGCGCCGTTCAACGTGGCGGTTCGCGCGGATCCCGCCCACGTGAACGACAGCAAGACGTTGACGCTGCAGATCGACGACGGCGAGTATGCGCTCGACGCGGACGGCACGACGACCGGCGCCCAGGTAGAGGGCACGCTCGACGGCTCCACGTCGTCGTTCACGGCGGTGGTCACGCCGCCCGCCAACGACGAGAACCGGGTGGAAGACACGGTGACGGTGACGGCGTACTCGGGGACGGTGGGCAACGCCACCGAGGAGGCGTCGGCCAGCTTCACGGTGGCCGACGCCCACGCGCTGCCCGCCCCTGCCGCCGTCAC
Source organism: Vicinamibacterales bacterium (assembly GCA_965261285.1). Classification (GTDB taxonomy): domain Bacteria; phylum Acidobacteriota; class Vicinamibacteria; order Vicinamibacterales; family UBA8438; genus JAJEEA01. Next base: position 4,746,439 of record OZ253457.1, read on the forward strand.
CGTCGAGGCGAGGGACGCGACCGGCGGGGTGGTCACGTCGGTGCCGGAGGGCGGCGCCGTCGAGCTGACGGTGTCGGTGGACCGGGGGCGGGGCGCGACCGCGGCGACCGGCGAGGCCCTGTCGGTGGCGCTGTCGCTGGTCCCGGGCGACCCCGCCCGGGCGTCGACCTACCGGCTCGCGCCCGACCGCGTCGACCTGCCGGCGGTCGCGTCGCCCGACGGGAAGCAGTCGGCAACGACGGTGGTGCGGCTCGAGGCGCTGGCCGACGAGTTCGTCAACGACGACCGGCTGACGCTCGACCTGGTGACCACCGGCGAGGCCGCCTACGGGGCGGGCTCGGTCGACAGCAGCTTCGAGATAGAGGTCGGGGACACGACGGTGAGGCAGATTGCGCCGAGGCCCGACGCGGCGGTGAAGCAGGCGTTCGACGCCGCCGAGGCGCCGGCGGCCGGAGCGGACGGCCTGAACCCCGGCGAGGCGTTCAGCGTGGCGGTGAGCGAGCTGTTCGAGGGGATCGCCCCGGGCAGCACCGTCGCCTACTCGGCCGTTTCGTCCGACCCGTCGGTGCAGGTGTCGGCGTCGAGCACCGCGGTGACGGTGACCGCGGCCTCGGCCGGGAGCGCCACCGTCCGCGTCAGCGCGCGGGTGACCGGTCCCTCCTCCGCCGTCCCCCAGACCCGCGCCGACGAAGCCGCGGTCGAGCACACCGTCACCGTCACCGACCTGCCGTTGCGCGTCGAGCTGACCGCGGACCCGCCGGCGGCGGTGAAGGAGGGCGACGACATCACCCTCACGGCCGCCGCCAACCGGGCGGTGCTCGCGGGCGAGGACGCGACGGTGCGGTTGACGCTGGTCGGCCCGGTCGTCCAGCCGGCGCCGTCGTCGGTGACGATCGCGGTGGGAGCGACGAGCGCCGCCACCGTGTTGACGGTGGTGGACGACGACGAGGTGAAGGACCTGGGCGACGTGACGGTGGTGGCCACGGGCGGGAGCCTCGCGACCGACCCGACGCGGCTCGACGTGGCGGTGACCGAGAACGACGTCGCAACCGTCTACACCTACACGTTCACGGCGACGGCGGCCCGGGTGACCGAGGGCGGCGAGATACAGTTGGTGGTGACCGCCCAGCCGTCCGTGGCGCAGGAGACCGTGGTGAGCCTGACGGCGTCGCCGCGGAGCCTGGCCGGCGACTTCACCCTCGACCCGGCGGCGATCACCCTCGCGGCCGGCGGCACGGGCGGGACGGCGGTGTTGCGGGCGACCGACGACGACGAGGTGGAAGACACCGAGATCCTGACCCTGACCGCGACGGACCCCGGCAAGGTGCTCATCGGCACCGTGGATATCGAGCTCGTCGACAACGACACGGCCACCTACGCGCTGTCCGGACCCGCGGAGACGAACCTCGTCGAGGGCCAGTCGTACGAGTTGAAGGTGACGGCCGACGCCTCGGCGTCGAGGGACGCCACGTTCACCGTCCGGCCCGACCCGGCGGCCAGCGATGCCGACGACGACGACTTCACCCTCGAGCCGGCGGCGATCGTGATCAGTGCCGGCGCGACCGAAGGCACGGCCATGCTGACGGTCGCCGACGACGGCGAGGACGAACGCTCCGAGGCGCTGGTGCTCCTGGTCACCGCGGCAGGCGGGGACGACGTCGGGTCGCTGGCGTTCACGCTCTGGGACGCCTCGGTGCCGGTGCTGCCGTTCGCCGCCCATCTCCTGCTGGCGGCCCTCCTGGCACTCGGCGGCTACCGCCGCTTCCGGCGATAGCGACAGGCAACGAAAAGGCGCAGGAGGCGCAGGAGGTGCACGGATGCTGGGCGAACTGAAGGGCGAGCTCGCCGAGCTCGACCGGGCGGCGCGGGCCGCCAAGGGCAGGGACGAGGACCTGGCCGGCATGGTCGCCGGCCTGAACCGGGCCCTGGGGGCCCTCTTCCGGGTCCTCGAAGAAGAGCGGCCGGGAACCGCGGCGCGACTGCTGGCGGCCATCGACGATGCGGCGAACGACCCGGTGGAAGGCTACAGCGAACGGGTGACGGAGAGAATGGAGTCGACGCTCGGGTGCATCCAGGAGTTTCTGGTGGGCATCGGCAAGTTCACGAGCCCCAGAATCGCCAGGGCGAAGTGGTAGGGTGGTCGCTTCAGAACGAGACGACGGCCCTGACGGTTCCGCCGCCCGGCCGCGGCTGGTAGTCGACGGACGGCGCGGCGGGAACGTCGGCGAAGACCGTCATGAGCAGCAGGCCCGACGCGAGGCCGGCGGCCCCGGCCCACACGGTCACGCCGCACCGCGGGCCCACGGGCTCGCGGCAGTCCTTGTCCTCGAAGCGGTACCAGACCAGCCGGCCGCCCGCGATGGCCAGCCCGAGCCCGGTCATCATCCGCTCGAGGGACAACTGACGCCGTGCCGGCGTCGCCTGCACCCCGGCCTCGAACGCCGCCGCTTTAGCCTGTTCCAGCACGTCGCCGCGAGCATCGGCGGCCAGCAGCATCAACCCGAACCACATCAGGCACGCGCGTCTTCCAGGCCGCTCCGTCACGACGCCTCCTGCCGCGGGTTGCACAGCACGCACGGCACGAGGGCCCAGGGCGTCGCCTCTATCCACTCCTCCACTTCGACGACGGCGGTGAAGTACCGCGCGTCGTGCCTCACGAGTCGGCAGGTCAGGGCGTGGAACGTCACGGCAGGGTTGCCTCCTGTCATGGTCCGCTCGGTCGAGAGCGGGTTGATGGCGAACCGGGGCGGCGCGTAGTCGGCCATGCTCGCGGAATGGTAACAGAGGCCGTCGCGGCCCTCGGTTTTTCGGGCACATCGAGACAGCGGATGGCAAGCATACCCCATTCGAGACGACCGTTGTGTTGACAATGCGTCTACTGGCACGTTCACGTGGTGTTGTTCTCATGGAATTCACCCCATGCGGCATCAACCGAGAGCCAGGCGCGGGCGCGAGCGCGTCTCCACCCTCGGACGCCAGAGCTTCGCCGACCGTGCCGCCTCTCGGAATTTTTCGGGGACATTCGCCATTTTTCTCAACAAGGCGCGACCGTGTCCAATGCCATCCCCAATTCCGCGCGTTCCGGGTGGCGATGCGATCGAGTGCACCGACCGCGACGCGCCCTTCGTGCTCGACGGCGTGCTCTAACTAACGACGTACCAGGACGTCCTGGACGCGCGGCCCACGAAGTGGCCGAGATCGTCGACGGGCTGCTCTACACCAATCCACGACCGGCGGCGCCGCAGTCCGCGAGTCCGAACGATGACCGGACGCGAAGGGTGCCGGGCCGTTACCGGAGACCCGGACCTCGAACGGTCGGGCTTGCGTCCATGAGGGCATCGGCGAACGCGCGGGCGGTCGCCGGCCGCGCCTGGCGGGGGGCCGTGAGCACGGATGCCGCGAATGCCGCCACCGCGGACTGGTCCTCCGAGCTCCGTGCCGACGGGAGGCCGGGGCGAAGACGCCGATGCCGGATGCGGTCGGCCACCGCGCCGTCGTCGCCTCCCGCGAACGGGTGCTCCCCCGACACCGTCTCGGCCAGCACCACGCACAGGGACCAGACGTCGTCCGCCTCGCCGGCCGGCCGCCCGCCCAGCACCTCGGGCGACAGATAGCGCAGGGTCCCGCCCGCGACCGTCGCGTCACGCGCGCCCCGCGCCAGACCGAAGTCGAGCAGCTTCGGCGACCCGTCGGCCGTCAAGCCGATGTTGCTGGGCTTGACGTCGCCGTGCACGTACCCCGCCCGGTGCAATGCGGCCAGCGCGTCGGCGAGGTCGAGGGTGACGGCGACGGCCCGGCCCGCCGCGAGCGGCCCCTCCCGAAGCCGGTCCGAGAGCGTGCCGCCGAGCAGGAGCTCCATGACGAGAAACGGGCGGCCCCGCCAGAGCTCGACGCCGTGTATCTGGGCCACCGCGGGATGCGCCACCCGCGCCATGGCCCACGCCTCCCGCTTCAGTCCGCGCAGGCGCAGGAGGGCGGTTCCGGCCAGGGTCTTCACCGCCACGTCGCGATCGAGCCTGACGTCTCGCGCCAGATAGACCGACCCCGCCCCCCCGGCGCCGAGGCGCCGCGCCAGTCGAAACTTGCCCGCGAGAAGTCTTGGCCCCTCCGCCTCCACGTAAGCCGACCCGCAGCCGCACCCGAGCGACTCGTCGCCCCCCGTGACGCAGCCGCACACGGGACACTCCAGCGCCGGCGGCGCCTCCGACGGCGGGGCTTCCGTTCCGTGCAACAGCCGGAGGCGCGCCGCGGCCTGTCCCGCCACCCCCGCGAGCACCTCGAGGAACGGCACGTCGACGTCGCGCACGATTCGATCGTCGAAACGCCGCCCCACCACCAGGACACCCGCCACCTCGGCCCCCGGCCCGGGAACCGGGGCGATCACGTCGGCGGCGCTCTCCACCACCCATGCCGCCTCGTCGGGCGGGAGCAGGTCGAAGCACGACTTCCCGTCGCTCGGGTGGACGCGCAACGACCCGCCGCCCGTCTCGAGCAGGTGGACGATGGCCGACGTTCGCGGCAGGGGCGCGACGGCGGCGTCGGGCGCCCTGAAATCGTGCGTCCCGGCCGCCGCCAGCAGCGTCGAGGGCGAGCCGCAGCCGCGCCTGACGGCCCGGGTCACCGTCCGCCGGATGGAGGACATCCGCTCCACCCTGGCCAGGGTCGCGACCGCCGTCGCCAGGAGCTGCCGCTGGCCGACGGTCTCGGGGTAGACCCAGGCGTCCAGTCGACGCAGCAGCCGCTCGCGGCCGAGGACCACCAGCAGCAGCGTCCCGCCCGCGGCGAACAGCGACAGCGTCAGCGGATCCGCGATGGTCTCTCCCACTGCCCGCTCGGGGCGGCTCGCGAGCAGCCACGCCGTCGCCGCCGCCTGTACGGCGACCGCCAGGCCGAGCAGGCCGGGGCGCAGCAACACCCGTCTGCAGCCGGCGTGAATCACCTCGCGCGGGTGGGGCACGCGCCCGGCGAGCACCGAGTACCAGAGCAGGACCATCCCGGGGAACCGCAGCGGCTGAATCAGCGCCGGGGCCGAGCCCGATTCGTAGTTCCCCACCCAGGACCCGGGCGCCAGCGCCTCGACGAGGTCGTAGACGGTGACTATTCCCATCCACATCATGAATCCGGCGCTGAACACGACGACACGCCTCCGCTCGCCGGCCGGCGCGGCGTGCGCGCGCAGCGCAACCACCACCACCGCGGCCAGCGCCAGCACGTTCGGGGTGGCGATGGTGGCGTCGAGGACCGCGATGTAGGTCGCGCCGCTGACCGCGACGCCGACCGCGCCCGCCAGGTACACCGCCGCCACGGCGGCGCACATGGCGCCACCGATCGCGGCGCTGAGGGGAACCATGCGTCGGGCGCAGTCGTCGAACGTGGTTCGTCGATGCACCCGGGGATACTCGCCGGCGAAAGCCCAGAGGAACACCGGCGAGATCGCGAACGCCAGGGGATATGCGAACACCAGCAGGAAGGCCTGGGTCGGCGTCGACAGGTCCCAAACGGAAGGCTGCGACAGGTCGGCCGGCGGCAACTGCCCCCAGAAGGCGGGCAGCATGTGCGAGGGAGCGATCGCTGCCTTGAAGAGGAAGTAGGCCCCGAGCAACCATGTCCGGCGGTCGCGCCGGCCGGCGAGCAGCAGCAGGCCTGCGCTCGCGGCATGCCCGGCGAGCAGCAGCGCCATGTAGACGGCGAGGTCGCCGTACGCCCGATGGTAGTCGCTCCACCGCCAGGGCAGCAGCAGCAACGTCGACGCCACCTCCACGGCGGCCAGGGCCATCACGACCTGGCCGGCGCGGCGTGCGAAACCGCCCGCGAAAGGGGCCGCACGTCCGGCGTCGCCGTCGCCGACCCTGAAGAACGGGGCGAGCGAACGCAACGCGTCGAGGGCGGAGCGCTCGGCCGGGACGGCGAGCCGCGCGCACCGGTCCCACTCCACGTCCTGGTCGAGCGTGACGGCTTCGACAGCGTCGTCGAGGACGTCCCCGGAGTCGCTTCTACGCATTCGACATGCGGTCGATCAGCTTTCTCAAGGCCCGTCCCAGCGCCTTGCGCGCCGCTTCCTCGCTCGGGAGGCGCTCGATGAATGCGAGCTGGCGATAGCTGTATCCGAGCTCCGCGCGACCGACTATCAGCCGCCGTTCACGATCGGTCAGACGCCCGAGGCTCTCCACGTACCGCCTCCAGGCCTGATCGTCGATGAGCTGTCGATGCTGTGGCGCGGCGCCATCGGAGGCCACGACGGGTTCATCCGGCGCGATCAGGTTCAGGCGACGCATGGCGCTTCGCAACCGGTCACGGATGCGGTTCTCCACCGCGTGCTGGAGGTACACGCGCAAGGCGCCGACGTGATTCGACTCGAGGAACGGGAGCCTCGCGAAGGTATGGTGCATCGCGTCCTGGACCAGATCGCTGGTGTCGATCTCGCCGCGCGCCCAATGCGGCAGGCGCCCCCGCGCCCACGGCCGGAGCCACGACCTGGACCGCTCGAAGAGCACGCCGGCCGCCGACCGACTGCCGCGGCGCGCCCGCTCGAAGAGACCCTGCTCCGAGCTGGAGTCTCCCCGGGCGTCCTCGCGGGCGGCGGTGCGGGAGGTCGTTTTCAATGGCGGCACAGTGCATATCATGCCTCAAGAGCGGTGGCGTCAGGCAGCCGTCGGGGTCGCGCCGCTTCCCACCCGCCACCCCCGGATTTTTCTTGTCCGGTATCCGATTGCTGAACGTCCCTTCTTATGGAGTCAGGTATGCGGAGCTTCGAGAATGAGAAGGACGATTTGAAATCCATGTCGCGGGTCCTCCCCGGTCCATGCTGTGCGAAGGGAAGTGCTCCCTTACCCCTTGGGGGCACGACGACCGCCGCGGTCGTTCGCGTGGCGGCGCTGGTCGCCATGTTGTCGGGGGGCGCTGCCGCCGAGGCGGTCGCGCAGGGTGTGGAGGAAGACCGCGCGGCGCTCATGGCGCTCTACCGCGCGACGAACGGCGCGAGCTGGGTCGACAGCTCGAGCTGGGCCACGTCGGCGCCTCTCGGTGAATGGTTCGGGGTGCAGACGGACGTCGAGGGACGGGTCGCGATTCTGGACCTCAACGGCAACGGGCTGAGCGGTCCCATTCCGGGCAGCCTGGGCGACCTGTCCAACCTCGTCTACCTGGCGCTGGAGCTCAACGGGTTGAGCGGTCCGATCCCGGGCAGCCTGGGCGACCTGCCCAGGCTCGAAGGCCTTTGGCTCGCCCACAACACGTTGAGCGGTGCGATTCCCGGCAATCTGGGCAACCTGGACAAGCTCATCTGGCTGTCCCTCGACAACGATACCGGGCTCTGCCTGGCGCGGGACTTCCCCCTGGAGTCCGAGTTCGCCCGCCTCGCACAGGAGCTCGGCCTCGTCGACTGCGGCGTGGCTCGGGACCGCGCGGCGCTCGCGGCGTTCCACGACTCGACCGGCGGTCAGGGCTGGACCGACCGCGGCAACTGGAAGACGTCCGCGCCGCTGGGCGACTGGCACGGCGTGACGACCGACGCGGCCGGCCGGGTGACGGAGCTGCTGCTAGTCGCCAACGGCCTGACCGGCGTGCTCCCGCCGGCGTTGGGAGACCTCACGAGGCTCGAATCGCTCTCCCTCGGGCGGAACGGCTTGACCGGGCCGGTTCCCGCGTGGTTGGGGAGCCTCGGCCGCCTCCGGGTGCTCAGCCTCGTGGGGAACCGGCTGTCGGGTCGGATCCCGGGCGAGCTGGGGAGCCTGGCGAACCTCGAGAGCCTGGACCTCTCATGGAACGCCTTGACTGGCCCGGTGCCGGGCGAGCTGGGGAACCTAGGCCGTTTGCAGGAGCTGTACTTCCGGGAGAACGACTTGACCGGCCCGGTGCCGGGCGAGCTGGGGAGCCTGGCCCGCCTCCGGGTGCTGGACCTCGCCGCCAACGAGCTCACCGGTCGGATCCCGGGCGAGCTGGGGAGCCTGGAGAACCTCGAGCGCCTCGACCTCTCGTGGAACGACCTGGCGGGCCCGGTGCCGGCCTCGTTGGGAAACCTGGGCCAGTTGCAACTGCTGTACCTCGACCGCAACGAGCTCACCGGTCCGATCCCGGTCGAGCTGGGGAGCCTGAAGAACCTCGGGTGGCTGGACCTCTCGCGGAACGACCTGGCGGGCCCGGTGCCGGCCTGGTTGGGGAGCCTGGACCAGTTGCAGCAACTGTACCTCGACCGCAACGAGCTTGCCGGTCGGATCCCGGCCGAGCTGGGAAACCTGACGAACCTCGAGTGGCTGGACCTCTCGCAGAACCACCTGGCGGGCCCGGTGCCGGCCTGGTTGGGGAGCCTGGACCAGTTGCGACAGTTGTTCCTCTACAGCAACGAGCTCACCGGTCGGATCCCGGCCGAGCTGGGAAACCTGACGAACCTCGCGTGGCTGGACCTCTCGCTGAACGACCTGACGGGCCGGGTGCCGGCCGAGCTGGGAAACCTGGCGAACCTCGAGTGGCTGAGCCTCTCCCACAACTGGGTGCTGTCGGGCTCGCTTCCGCCCCGCCGACGGTTCCCGCGGCTCTCGTTCGCGAGCATCATGGCGACCCGGGCCTGCGGGTCGTCCGACTGGCGCGACCGCGCGGCGGCGATCGATCTCGCGGTGACGCCATGCGGGGCGGCGAGAAGAAACGCCACCATCGACGTGGCCGTCGTCTACACGCCGGCCGCGCGCGCGGCGGCGGGCGGCACAGCCGCCATCGAGGCCTCGATCGACCTGGGCGTCGCGGAGTTCAACCAGGCCCTTGCGGCCAGCGGGGTGCACCACCGCCTGAGGCTGGCGGGCCGGTTCGAGGTGGCGTACGACGAGACGGGCGACGCGCGGCTCGACTTCCGTCGCGTCACCCGGCCCTCGGACGGCCACCTCGACGAGCTGCACGCCCTGCGCGACCGCGTCGGGGCCGACCTGGTGAGCCTCGTGGTCGGCAAATCCGACCACTGCGAAGCGGCAACCATCGATGACGCATTCAGCATGGCCCGCCAGGATTGCGACTTCGCGCATACGCTCGGACACAGCCTGGGAATCGTGCACGATCGGTACGACGTGCACGATGGAGGACGCGGGCGTGCGCATCCGGCGTACGGCTACGTGAACCAACCGGGGCTCGCGGCGGGCGCGGCGCCGGCCCGCCGCTGGCGCACGATGATGGCCGACGCCGCCCGGTGTTCGGACGCCGGTATCGCGTGCCCGCGCGTGCTCCGCTTCTCGAACCCGCGCCAGACCTACAACGGCGATCCTCTGGGCATCCCCTACGGCGCCGGCGGGCTGGGCGTGGACGGCCCGGCCGACGCCGCGGCCGTGCTCGAGGTCACGGGACCCGCGGTGGCGGCATTGCGCGACCGCCCCCCCGGCGCCAACCGCCCGCCAGCCGCCACCGCGACCCTGCCCGATCGGCGTCTCACGTTGCCCGGCTCGCTCGACGTGGACGTGTCGGCGGCGTTCGTCGACCCCGACGGCGACGCCCTGACCTACGCCGTGTCGTCGTCGGCGCCCGACATCGTGACGGTGCTGGCGGCGGGAACGCGGGTGGGGCTGACGGCGGCAGCCCTGGGCAGGGCCGTGATCGTGGTGACGGCGCTCGACGCCGAAGGCCTGAGCGCGGCGCAGACGTTCGAGGTGCGGGTGACGGCGCCGTTCACCGACGACCCCATCCGGCCGAGGGCGACGCCGGTCAGGGCCGTTCACTTCACCGAGCTGCGGGCGCGCATCGACGTCCTGCGGCGCGAAACGGGGCTGGGGGCGTTCCCGTGGACGGACCCGGAGCTCCGGGCGGGGGTGACGCCGGCCCGGCTCGTGCACGTGCTCGAGCTGCGGACGGCCCTGGCCGCGGCGTACGCCGCGGCGGGACAGGCGGCGCCGGACTGGACCGACGCCGCGCCGGTGTCGGGCGTGACCCCGATCCGGGCGGCGCACGTGACGGAGCTCCGCGCCGCGGTGCTGGCGCTGGAGTGAGAAGGACCTCGGTTGCGCCCGCGGTCGCGCCGCCGTCAGCACCAGGAACTCGAACGCCAGCTTCACGATCGACCGCACTCCCGCCCCGCCGGACCGTCGCCACCGCCGCGGCGACCTCGCGTTGAGGCAGGGCCTTGCATGTGCTCGACGCTCTCGCGCGACGACCCCGGCGCGGCAGACCGGATAGAATCGAGCCGCGCCGGGCCGACGAGGTGGACCCTTTGCAGAGTGACGACGATCTGCGGCGGGAGAACGAGGCGCTCCGGCAGCGCATCGCCCGCACCCGGGCCGACCTCGAGACGCTGGTCGAGACCTCGCCCGTGGGCATGGTGGTGTTCGACGCTCGCACCGGCCGTCCCGTGTCGTTCAACCGCGAGGCGGCGCGCATCGTCGAGGCCCTGGGCCGGCCCGGCCAGCCCCCCGAGCGCGTGCTCCGGGCGGTGACGTGCCGGTTCGCCGACGGGCGCGAGCTCGCCCTCGCCCGGCTGCCCCTGTCGCCGGCGGCGGGCGCCGCGACGCTGCGCGCCGAGGAGATCGTGCTCTCGGTCCCCGACGGCCGCGAGGTGCGGACCCTGGTCAACGCCGTGCCCATCCGCGGCGACGGCGGCGAGGTCGACTCGGTGGTCGTCACCCTGCAGGACCTCCAACCCCTCGAGAAGCTCGAGCGGCTGCGGGCCGAGCTCCTGGGCACGGTGGGTCACGAGCTGCGCGCGCCCCTGACCGCCATCAAGGGCTCGACGGCCACCGTGCTGGGCGCCGCGGCCGCCCTCGAGCCGGCCGAGATGCTGCAGTTCTTCCGCATCATCGACGAGCAGGCCGACCACCTGCGCAGCCTCGTCGCCGACCTGCTCGCCCGGACCGCCCCCACGCCGCCGGCGGCCGGCGAAGCCCCCGGCGGCGCCGCCGGCACTCCGCAGGGCGCGCCGGCCGGGCCCCGGGACGAGGGACACCGGACGCCCATCCTGGTGGTCGACGACGACCCCCAGACGCTCGGCTACGTGTGCGACGCCCTGTCGTCGGCGGGCTACGCGCCGCTGACGGCGGACGACCCGGCGAAGCTGCCCGAGCTCGTGAGGGCGAACAAGCCCCGGCTCGTCCTGCTCGACCCCGCGCGCCCCGGGGCCGACGGCCTCGAGCCGATGCAGCGCGTCCGCGGGCTGGCCGACGTTCCGGTCATCTTCATCTCGGGCTACGGCCGCAACGAGACCATCGCGCAGGCCCTCGAGCTGGGCGCCGCCGACTACATCGTCAAGCCCTTCTCGCCGGCCGAGCTGACGGCGAGGGTGCAGGCGGCCCTGCGCCGGCTCGCCGAGCGCGTCCCCTACCGGGCGGGCGACCTCGCCATCGACTACGAGCAGCGCCGGGTGACGGTGGCCGGCCGCCGGGTCGACCTGACGGCCATCGAGTACGAGCTGCTGCGGGTGCTCTCGACCGGCGGGGGGCGGGTGTCGACGGTCGACGCGCTCTTGCGGCAGGTGTGGGGCGGGCGGCGGGCCGGCGACCCCAAGCTGCTGCGCGCCTTCGTCAAGCGGCTCCGCCGCAAGCTCGGCGACGACGCGGCCCGCCCCGCCTACATCTTCACCGAGCGCGGGGTCGGCTATCGCATGGCCGCGCCCGGCGACCCGGCCGACGACCCTTCCCGGTAGCCGCCGATTCGGCGAGCGGCGGTCATGGCCTGCGGGCCCGTCCCCCTCGGGCGGCCGCGCCAGCACTTTTTTTGTGTAGCACTTTTGGCCCTTCCAGACCCTCCAGACTTGGAGTAGGCAGTCCGAACAACAGGTTTGCAATGCGGTCCATCCCACCCAAACAGGGTGGAAAGAGGAGGACATGACCCCGGCTGCGGCCTGCTTGACTTGCAGAATCCGCCATGTCACAACGGCCCGAAAGCGGCGGGAATCAACGTCTGCCCCGACACATCGCGTCGGTGGATCGGGCTGACTGTCCCACTCGCGCTATCGACACCCGCGCGGCAGCGACCGCGCGATTCGACCCGCCCGAGGCGGACCCTTGCAGAGCCCCGACGAGCTGCGGCGAGAGAACGAGGCGCTTCGGCGCCGCGCCGCCAGGCTCGACTCGGCCGTCCGGCGCATCGGTGCGAGCCTCGACGCCTTCAACGCCTGCGCGCAGCGGGGCGAGCGGCAGCGGGCCGAGCTCCCGCAGGCCGTGAGCCGCCGGCTGCTCATCGCGCTGACCTCCATCAAGGGCTCGACGGCCGCCGCCCTCGGCGCCCCGGCCGCCCTCGAACCGGCCGCGATGGTGCAACTCTTCCGCATCATCGACGAGCAGGCCGGCCACATCGACCGCCTGATCGACGACCCGGCGGAACCGCGCGGGGGCCCCATCGGAGCCGGGAGCGCCGTGGAGGGCGGGGGCCGAGCGTCACCCCTCGCGCCCCCGGCCGCGGACGGGCATACGGCGGACGACGGGAACGGGGCCTCCCCTCTCGCGCCCCCGGCGGCCGACCAGCCCGCGAACGGCGACGGCCGTGCGGCGGGCCGGCCGGCGGGAGACGGCGGGGGACGGCCGGCGGGGGACGGCGGGGGACGGCCGGGAACGCCGACCGCGGGAGGGCTGGCGTCATCGCGACGGGGCGCCAGCCCCGGGCCCCTCCGGCTGGGCGACCTTGCCGTCGACCACGAGCTGCGCCGGGTCACCGTGGGCGACCGCCGGGTCGACCTGACGGCCACCGAGTACGAGCTGCTGCGGGCGCTCTCTACCCGCCCGGGGCGGGTATCGACGGTCGACGAGCTGCTGCGCCGGGTGTGGGGCAAGCGGCACGCCGGCGACCTCAACCTGCTGCGCGCCTTCGTCAATCGGCTCCGCGGAAAGCTGGGCGACGACGCGGCCCGCCCCGCCTACATCTTCACCGAGCGCGGGATCGGCTACCGCCTCGCCGACCCCGGCGACGGTTACCGCCTCGCCGACCCCGGCGACGGCCCGCGCTGACCCCCGCAAGCGCGACGGCGGCTGCACGGTTCTCACCCGCGCCCAAGGGGCAGCCCACGGCGCCGGCAGGACCCTCCAGGACGAGACCGCCGCCGCGCGGTGCTCACGGCGCATCGAAGGTCAGGCTGAGCTGGCCGGCGGCGCCGCGGCTCTCCGTCCGGGGCTCGCGGGCGAGGTACTCGGCCCAGTCGTCCATCAGCCGCCGCCGGCGCTCGAACAGGTCGGAGCGGGCGTAGGCCCTCTCGACCCGGTTCCGCACCACGTGGGCGAGGGCCGCCTCGACGACCTCCCGCGGGTGGTCCGTCTCTTCCGAGGCCCAGTCGCGGAAGCTCGACCGGAAGCCGTGGGGGACGGCGCCGAGGGCCAGGTCCTTCAGGGGCCGCGACAGCGCCTCGTCCTTGAGGGGCCGCCCGCGGGCCCCCGGGAACACCAGGGGGCCGCCGTCGCCGAGCCCCCGCGCCGCCCCCAGCAGCTCGGCCGCGCGCCCGCACAGCGGCACCCGATGCTCGCGGTTGGCCTTCATGCGCCCCGCCGGCACCGTCCACACCCGGCCGGCGGGGTCCATCTCGGTCCAGCGCGCCCCGCGCACCTCGCCCGACCGCGCCGCCGTCAGCACCAGGAACTCGAACGCCAGCTTCACGATGGGCCGCACCCCCGCCCGCCGGACCGCCGCCACCGCCGCCGCGACCTCGCGGTGGGGCAGGGCCTGCATGTGCTCGACGCTCTCGCGCTGGCGACCCAGCACCTGCTCGACGCGGTCGCAGGGGTTGTCGTCCCGGTACTCCATGGCCACCGCCCACTCCATCACCGCGTGCAGGCGCTGGCGCAGGCGCCGCGCCGTGGTCGGCGACCGGTGCCACACCGGGGCCAGGGTCTCGACGACATCGGCGCGGGTCAGCTCCGACACCCGCAGCCGGCCCAGGCGCGGAAACGCGTACCGCGTCAGACCCGACAGCCAGTCGCGGCCGTACTTCCGGTTGCGCCAGCCGGGGCGAATCTGCGTCCACACCTGCTCGGCCGCCTCGGCCAGGGTCGGCACGCCCCGGGCCCGCCGCTTCTCGGCCAGGGGGTCGCCGCCGGCTCGGGCGAGCCGGCGGTTGTCGAGGGCCCGGGCGCGGGCCTCGTCGAGCGAGACGAGGGGAAAGCCGCCCAGCCCCAGCTCGCGCCGCCGGCCGCGAATGCTCAGGCGCTGCACCCAGCTCCGGGTGCCCGACGGCTGCACCTCGAGGTAGAGGCCGTGGCCGTCGCAGTACCGGCCGGCCTCGGCCACCGTGCGCACGAAGGCGTCCGAGAGCGCGTTCCGCGGGTGCCGCCCGCGAGGCCCCGGGCTGCCGTCCCCTGTCCGCATCTGACACCTGCCCCCCGTCCTTCCCCTCGTCCGCCCGCAGAAATTGGCGGAAAATTCACGTCAAAGTAATACACCGGTCACACGAGCCGGATCAAGCCGAAATTTCCCGGTCCCGCTGCGCTGTTCCTCGCAGGTCCGCCAGTCGCCAACCGCGCGCCCGTCCGCCCCGGAGGGCGGACAGTTCCGATTACCACCGTGCCTTTATGTGAAGTTTACTTCACTAATGGAGATTTCGCGATTCGTGGCGATTTGGCGTCGAGGAAGAGCCGCGAGAAGCGGATTGTCGGCTGCGGCCAATGCCGGTCGACACGGGGGGACGCGGGGGCGGGTCGATCCGATTCCCGTTGTCCATGCGAGCACGGCGATTTCGCTCGCAAGTCGTTGGCCAAAAGCCTCAGGGCGGACCGCCCGAGGCCGTCACCCGTCCCGTGGACAAGTCGGCCCGCGGGATGCAGGGAGGACCGAGGACATGGGGATCGGCCTTGAGGGGTGGTCAACACGGGGGAAGCCGGGGGGCGGGATTGCGGTTCCCCCGTCGCTTAACAGCATGGGACGAGTTCACAAGGGAGATTGCGACATGCGTATCGGAGCGATTTTCGCGAGAGGAAGTTGCCGAACGCTGAAGTGGATGGCGTTGTTCGGCGTACTGTTCGCGCTGGGGGCCGGGTCGGCCGCCGCGCAGAACACGGAACAAGTCAGCATCAAGTCTGTGACGATTGAGCACGCCGACGCCGACGGCAAGGTGGGCGAGAACGTCGAGACGTACGTGCTGATTACTCTCGACAAGGCAGTTCCGGCCGGCAAGGAGGCAGACGGCACGGACCCTGGCCCTACCAGCGTGCCGGTCACTCTCACGTTGACCGGCGCTGGCGGCGGCACCGGTAACGCCGAATCTGAAGACCTGCGTCTCGCCAACAGCCTGACAGCGACAACCGGGACCGGTACGTTCGATGAAGGGGACACGGTCGTCAGGATTGCACTGGAGACGCTCAACGACGCCGACGCGGTGGACGAGCAGTTCATGCTCTCCGCGCAGTTGGGCGCGGTGGTCAATGACGGGAACAGTGCCACCGACGATGACGACGGTCTGCTGGTCACGGCGGACCTGACCGCGACCACCGCCGAGACCTTCACCATCGACGACAACGAGACCCAGACCTACGTGCTGAAGCTCGTCGGCGCCGAGAGCAACGTGAAGGAAGACGCCCCGTTCATGGTGAACCTCTACGCAGACCCGGCGCGGCCTGTGGACGAGGACGTCAACGTCTTCTCGAGGCTCGAGAGCGACAACGACGACGACGCGATGACGCCTCCCAATCCGGCCGGCGGGCACCTGATCAACGAAGGCGCAGGCATCGAGGCGACGCCGGTCGAATTGACCATCACCCCGGACTCGAACGACGGCAACCGGACGGACGACGACGTCACCGTGATGCTGTCCACGTTCAACTCGGCCACGGGACGGTCGACCGACCTCGCCGCGGACGTCGCCGCGCCGCTGACCGTCACCATCCTCGACGTCCACCAGTTGCCCGCCGTCGCCGCCATCACGGCGGCGGTCCACGACGAGGAGACGGACGGCGACGAGATCGACCCCGCCGTGGTGAAGGAAGGCGAGACGGTCTACCTGTTCGTCACCATCGAGAACGAGACCGACGATCGCGTCAGCGACACGGAAGAGTTCACGATCACACCGGTGGTGCCCGCGGGGAACCTCACCGATCTGAGAATCACGCCGGCCTCGATGACGGTCTCCGGCACCGGCGAGCAGACCACCGGGGCGTTCACGGTCGAGGCGCATGCCGACGACGACATCAACATCGACTCGAGCGGCATGGCCATCATGGAGAGCATCGGGCTGACCCTCGAGGTGACGGGCGACGACGACAACGGCGGCGGCGAGACCGAGGCCATGACCTCCATCGCCGTCGAGGACGCCACGGTGGCGCAGGTCTCGGTGGCGGACGGGGCGTATGCGCACATTCAGGATCAGATGGGTGCGGACCCCCTGAACCCCGGGGACTCTTTCTCGCTCGACACGTCGATGCTGTTCGATTTCGACGACACCATGTTCGACGTGTCGTACGGGGCCAGAGCTGACGTCGACGGCGTCGTGCGGGTGAGCACCGGCGGCGGCAGCGTCGACCTCGAGGCGATGGGCGAGGGCGACGCCAAGGTCACCGTCACGGCGACCGCGACGCCGAAGGCCTCGTCCCTGGTCATCACTCAGACCCAGGACAACGTCGCGCAGCTCACGTTCCCGGTGGACGTCGACCTGATGCCGCTGGCGATGACCGTGGAAGCCGATCCCCCGGAGATCATGGAGGGCGGCACCACGATGATCACCGCGACGGCGAATCGGCCGATCGCCGAGTCGGACGGTAACGTGAAGGTCAATTTCGACCTCGTCGGCGATGGTGGTACGTGGGACGAGGGTGTCATCGCCGTCGGGGGCGTTACGTTCGTGGCAGGCCAAGAGAGCGCCTACGGCGAGCTGACGGCCAACGAAGACGACGACTACGACGACGAGACGCTGACGGTGGTCTACTCCGGCAGCGGAATCGAAGGTTCCGGGCAGCTCACCATCAGCGTGACAGACAATGACGAGGCGCCGACGGTCGAGCCCACGGTGAAGGCGAAGTCGCCGGAGGAGGTACAGGACAGATTCGACAGGGACATCAGCGCCCTGGTCGGCTCCACTTGGACCATGGACGAAGGCGCATTGGTGATCAACGTCGGCCAGATGTTCGACTACCCCACCGGTGACGTTGATGCGATCCACCCGAGGATCATCTTTGCGGTCAGGTCGGAGAACGAGGCGGCCGTCAAGGCGACCGTCGAGGGCAGAGACCACCATGACATTACGCTCACGCCGGTCGGCGTCGGCGCCAGCATGATCTCGGTGACGGTCACAGATCCCGAGACCGGAGACACCGCCACCGTGTCGGCCAACGTGACGGTCACCCCGGAGGACCTGACGCTGACGGTGAGGGCCGAACCCATGGAGATCACGGAGGGCGGCGAGACGGTGCTCCACGTGAGTGCGAATCGTGACATCATGGCGAGCGATGGCCTCGTCCAGGTTCGCTGGAGGATAACCAGCGACAACGCGACGATTGCCGATGATCAGACCACTATCGCTGTGGGCGACAGCATGGCCACCTCGGCACCGGTGGTGTCCACGGACGATGACGTGCACGAAGAGGGCGAGACGATCGTCGTGGCCTACTCGGGCACGGGAATCGACGGAACCCAGCAGGTCGTCATCACCGTGATGGACGACGACGAGCCTCCGGTGGTCGAGCCCACGGTGACCGCGAACGCCAACGCGGCGCAGATGATCCTCGACGCGGTGGCGATGGCCGCCGGCGGCGCCGACTGGATGGTCGGCGGGATGGTCGCCACCGTCGACATGGCTGACCTGTTCACCGTGGCCGAGGGTGCCTCCGTCTCTTACGCGGCCGATTCGAGCATGCCGGACGTCGTCATGGAGAGCACCAGCGGAAACATGCTGATGCTGACACCGATGGGTGAAGGCGTCTCCAACATCTCGGTGACGGCCAGCGACAGCGTCAGCATGGACGTCGCGAAGGTCGATGCCGACGTGGCGGTCGCCCTGCAGACCCTGGTCATCGAAGTGGAGGCCTCGGCCGACACGGTGATGGAGGGCGGCAGCATCACCCTGACCGCGACGGCCAACCGGCCGGTCACGGCGGAGACGATGCTGACGGTGACGGTGCCCGACAGCGACGAGGCTGTCGTATCGGCGGACGCGATGATCACCATCGCGATGGGCCAGATGACCGGCACCGCCATGGTGATGGCGCTGGAGGACGATGACTCCGCCGACGAGATGGTGTCGGTGGTGGTCAGCGGAGACGGCATCTCCGGCGGGGCCAAGAGCTTCGACATCGCCATCACGGACAACGACCCGACCGTCAGCGCGCTGACGCAGGCCGAGGTGGACGCGGTGTTCACCGTGGCCGTCGCGACGGCCAGCGGCATGGACGGCTGGGTGCCGACGAGCCAGGGCGGCGAGGCGGCGACGCTCGACATGGGAGACCTGTTCGCCACCAACGACAGCCCCACGCTCGAGTACATGGCCGAGTCGGACGCGGACATGGTCGCGGTCAGTACCAGCGGCGCCATGCTGACGCTGACGCCGATGGCGATGGGTGACGCCACCATCACGGTGACGGCCACCGACACCGGCGGCGACATGGACACCGCCATGGTCATGTCCATCGTGATGGTCGGCCAGTCGGCCCTGATGGTCACGGTCTCGCCCGAGACGGCCTCCATCGAGGAGGGCGGGTCGGTCGAGATCACCGCGATGCTGAACCGGCCGGCGGCCGACAACGTCGAGGTCATGCTGATGCGCGACGCGGCCAGCACCGCCAGCGAGGACGACTTCTCCCTGGCGCCCTCGGCGATGATCACCATCATGGCCGGAGACCTCACCGGCATGGCCACGCTGACCGCCACCGACGACGTGATGGAGGAGGGCGAAGAGAGCCTGACGCTGGTCGCCAGGGTCAAGGACATGGGCGACGTCGGCATGGTGATGGTGACGATCATGGCCAGCGACCCGGCGAGCATGTTCACGCTGTCGGGGCCCATGGACATGAACCTCGTCGAGGGCCAGTCCTACGAGCTGACGGTGATGGCCGACCCCGCGGTCCAGGTCGACACCGAGGTCACGATCATGCGTGACGGGTCCAGCAGCGCGGACGACGCCGACTTCACGGTGGAGTCGGTGATGCTCTCGGCGGGCGACGCCACGGGCACGACCATGCTGATGGTGACCGACGACGGGATGGACGACTCCGGTCACGGCATGCCCGAGATGCTGACGGTCTACGGGATGGCCGACAGCGGCCAGTCGACCAACTCGCTGACGTTCAACCTCTGGGATGCCGCGGTGCCGGCGCTGCCGATCATCGCGCAGCTCCTGCTGGCGGCCCTGCTGGGCGTCGGCGGATACCGCCGGTACCTGCGCCGGCGGTAACGTTCGGCGGCGTTCGTAATCTCCCACAGCCCCCTCTCCCCCGACGCCCCGGGGGGGAGGGGGTTCTTCCTTCCGGCGGCGGAATCGGTCCGCGGGCTCCTGCCGGCGTCCGGCCGTGCTCCAATCCCGAGATCGACCGGCGGCCTGCCTCGCCGGCGCTGAAGACCATGCGAGGACGCGGGCGCGGTCGCGAAGGGCGCAGGCCAATGGAGAAGTGGCGGAACTACACTCGAGGCGGCAGCGTCTCCGACATGATGCGGCTGTTGGCGAAGGACGAGACGCGTCGTCGCGAACCGCGCCTGGCCCGGCGGTTGTTCATCGCGGTCGTCGTCCTCGCAGTCGCGGCCCTGGCGGTCGCGACGATGCGGTTCTTCGGCGGCTGAGAAACACGCCCGACGGGAGCATCGGCCCCGGCCTGCCGCGCCCGCGGCAGCAGTCTTCGAGAGCAATCGGCACCACGTCCGCCCGGAAACGGTCGGGGGCGGCCGACCGGCGCCTACGCCCGGTGCTCCCGGAAGCGGAACGTCGCCTCCGACTGCTGCCGCGTGAGCTGCAGGGTGACCAGCGCCGTGCGGTGGGGCGCGAAGAACCGGGCGATGGCGTCGCGGGGGATGCGCACGCCGCCCCGGCCGCCGCTGCCGAGGGTGGTGAACCCCACCGGCGTGCGCTCGTCGAGCTCGGGGTAGGCGGTGATGCTGAGGCTCAGGGCCTCGTGCACCTTGTCGATGGTGCGGGCGAGGCGGGTGCAGTCGACGTAGACGCTGCGGTACGACGCGTCGCCCGAGTACTTGTGCACCTTGCGGATGGCCGACTCGTGGAAGAGCCGCGCCACGAGGTCGCCGCGGTCGTGGTCGTCCTCGTAGAACTCCAGCAGGTGGTCGTCGACGCCCACCCCGTACTGGTCGCGCACGTGCACCACGGTGTTCTGAAAGCCGTGGTTCCGCGCGTCTCGCCGCGGGGCGTCGGGCAGCAGCGCCCGGTTGCCGGCCTCCAGCTCCTGCCGCCACGCCTCGAACCCGTCGTCGTCGACGGTCAGCCCGCGGACGATCTTCTCGAGCAGGTCGCCGTCGGGGGTGTCGCGCCCCCCTTCGCCGATGGGCCGCCGCCGATGCGACAGGGTGATGGTGCCGTGGTTGTGGTGCTCGAGCACGCCGAACGCGGTCGACCCCGACGACGCCTCCAGCGTGTACTCGACGCCGGGGCCGCCGGCCTCCGGCCGCGCGGGGAACACGGCGGCGATGCGCACGCAGTCCAGGTTGGCGGTCGACGCGCGCACGGTCCCGTCAGACCCGTCCTCGTTCGCAATCGACGAGATGCCGCGGAAGCCGCGGTTGCCGACGAGCACCGTGCACAGCACGTTGCCGGGCTGGTACATCGTGCCGCCGCGGCCGAAGCGGTCGCGTTCGGCCAGCCCCCACGTGTAGGGGCTGGCGAGCTCGAGCCCCCGCAGGATGTGGGTGCCGGTCTCGAACGCCCGTCCCTCGGGCTTCTTGGCGACGAACCCCTTGTAGACCCGCCCGATGAACGAGCGGCCCTTGTGGGCGAGGTGCGAGCCGAAGTTGGCGGGGGCCAGCATCACGAGGTGCCTCACCGGCGCCCGGGCCGGCGTGTAGTGGCGCTGCAGCCAGTCGCGGACGACGAGGCCGCCGGTGCTGTGGACGACGGCGTCGACGGCCCCCTTCCGCCGCGGCAGCCCGTGCCGGCGCCACGCCACATCCATCGCCTCGGCGACGTCGTCGAAGCGCACCTCGTCCTCCATGCTCACGTAGTCGGCGAGCGAGACGATGGACACCTCGCGCCCCAGCCGGGCGCGCAGCAGCCGGGCCAGCGGCTCGAAGGTCCGGGACGTGTCGCTCCAGCCGTGCAGGATGACGATGGGTCGTTCGGCCATCTCGCGCCGCCTCCGCCGGTTCCATCAATAGCCACATGAGGACGGCGGCCGGCGTCGCCGCGGCCCCGCCGCCCCGATGCCGGGGCCGACCATCCACCTGTTCAGCCCCGCGCGCAGCCCCTGCACGTTCTCCCTGGTGGCCATGTGCTCAAGGGCGGCCTCGATCCGGGCCGGGTGTTCCCGGTTGGTGGGGCATCGGGGCTCCGCCGACCGTGCGATTTCGTGTTCCGCATCGCACGGTCGACAGCGGCACACCCTATCACGCTTGCATCCGGCGCTCAAAGTCGAAGCCGGGGGGCGGGAGAGAGCTACCCGCGGGAAGTAGTGGAGGCGGCGTCGGGTACGCGATCTACGCGGCGACCGCGGTCATGGATCGCCTTGACGCCGCCTCGCTTCCAGGCGGGCCAGCAGGTCCGCCTCGTCGCGACAGGCCAGCGCCTCGGCCGCGAGTGCGGCGGGGTCTACTCGTGCAATCCGGGCGGCCAGGCGGTCGGTAACGGTCAGGCCTCGGCTCCGCAGAATGGAGCGGACCATCTCCGCCCGTCCCTCCGCACGCGCCTCGCGGCGCTGCGCGCCGAGCCACAAGTCGTCGTCCGGGCCGGTGCCGGCGGCGTCGCCCAGCGCGCGGCCGACGCGTTCCAGCACGTCGCACGTCGCCTCCGACAGCGCCGGCTCGTTCAGGGCGGCGTGAATCTCCGCCGCCGTCCAGCCCGGCAGGGCGACGCTCGCGGCCACCGCACGATAGCCGTCCCCGATGCGCCGGTGAATGGTCAGACCCGGCCGGCGGCGCGGCGAGCCGCTCTCCGGCACCTCGACCCACACCTCGCAGAAGCCCCACGCCTCGTACAGGCCCAGCTTGCCGCGCCGCACGTCGGTCGAATAGTCCACCTCGAGCACCACGTCGGGCAGGTGGTCGGTCCCCACCTCGACCCAGGGTCCCGGCGGCTGCGTCCCGGCCGGGTCGAGATAGACCATCTGGTCGGCCTGCATGATGCGCCGCCGCTCGCCCCGCGCGTCGCGCAGCGCCAGGTCGGCCGTGCCGAGGGTCGCGATGGGCGCCCCCCGGACCGCCGCGATGCGCGTCAGCAACGCCGCGAGCCGTTGGCCGGGACCTTCGTGGTAGACCGTGACGGGCTCGCGCACCACCCAGGCCGTCTCGGTGTCGCCGTCCCAGTACTCGAAGCGGCCCTCGTGGTCGTCGAGGGCGGCGCGGGTGATGCGTAAGGGGCGGCAGCCGGGGAACTCGGGAGAAGGTTCGCCGGGGTCGCGTCGAGCAGGCTCAGACTTCGCGTCGACGGCAGGCGCCGAGGCAGCGGGACCCGCCGGCGCGGCGGGGTGCAAGGTCATTCGCCATCATAGCACCCGGCCGCCGCCGACCGTTGCGGCGGCCCGTTGCCGTTCGACGCCGGCGCCCGGCGGACGAGTCGGGTAGTGCCCCGGCTCGATGCGTTCGACGTCCTACGAGCTGAAGGTGACGGCCGACCGCACGGCGTCGAGAGACGCCGCGTTTCGTGACCTCACCACCCGCACCTGTTTCCCGCGGACGTGCCCCGGGTCCGCTGCTGCCCCGAGCTTGCCGCCGGTCGACCTCGTGAACGCTAGCCTGCGGCCGATCGCGCCTCTACGGCGGGCGGTTCAACCGGATCGGTGTGCCCTCGGTGGAGTGTCTTCATCTTCACTCGCCCCGCGGTGTTCCGGTGTAGCGTCAAAGAGCTTGCTCCGTGCGTTGGGTCGTCTCGGTAGCGGTTTCAGGTCGCGGGGCGGTTGTTGCTCGATGAAGATCTTGAAATTCCTCAGTCTCGGTAGTGATTCTCGATCTTTCCTGCGGTCCGCCGCCTCCTTGCTCTTGATCACGTCGTCGAGCGCGCACACAGGGTGTCCGTCGACTTGTCTCGCTCTGTTCCGCGCATCTTCGTACCGTTCTATTCCGTCCGGTGCGAACACGATGTCGATGTCGACTGGTCCTCGCAGTTGAACCCAGTCGTCTCCTCTCCGGATCGTGTTTATCAGCTCTTCTTCCAGCTCGAACCCGAGTTCGCCTAGTGCCTTCAGCAGTCTGGCGTTGTTGTCCGGTACATTCTCGACGAAGATGTCGACATCTTGGGTCGTGTCGGAAAACCCCTGGAGAATCGCCGCCATTTTCCCGATGACGAGGTACTCGACGCCGTGGCGTTGCATGGCGTCTCTGACCTTGACCGCGTCACTCGCTTCCATAACCCAGCCATGCCGGCAGTTCGTCGTTGCACCACTGCCGGTACTCGGAGGTCGTCCTGAAGGCCCGCCAAGGCCGGTCGTCCAGCACGGGCTTGTATGTCCTGATTCGTGACCTCCGCAGGTGTTCTGCCAGCGGTCGCCGTTGCGCGGCCTCGAAGTCCATCAGGTCTTCGGGGTCGTCGATACCCATGCGTTCTGCTTTCTCGGCGTACTTCCGCGCTGTCTTGCTGAGGCGGTGACCTCTGCTCTGCGGTCGAGTCCGGCCGTCTTCCGACTTCTCTGGCATCCTGGACCTCACCTGCCCTCGCCGGCGCCCTGCCGTCTATTCTACTCGCTCCTGGATCTGCCGTTGTTCCGAGGCTGGAAGACCGTTGTTGGGCCGGTGCATACCGTGGGGCGGGACCGTCAGGGCCGTCGTGTCGTTCTGAACCGCCCGGCTACCACTTCGCCCGGGCGATTCTGGGGCTCGTGAACTTGCCGATGCCCACCAGAAACTCCTGGATGCACCCGAGCGTCGACTCCATTCTCTCCGTCACCCGCTCGCTGTAGCCCTCCACCCGGGTCGCGGGCCGCCTCGTCGATGGCCGCCAGCAATCGCGCCGCGGTTCCCGGCCGCTCTTCTTCGAGCACCCGGAAGAGGGCCCCCAGGGCCCGGTTCAGGCCGGCGACCATGCCGGCGAGGTTCTCGTCCCTGCCCTTGGCGGCCTGCGCCGCGCGGTCGAGCTCGGCGAGCTCGCCCTTCAATTCGCCCAGCATCCCCGCACCTCCTGCGCCTTCGTTGCCTGTCGACCGGGTCGGCGACCACCGCGCGACCCCGCGGCGTGGGCCTGGCTGCCTAGCTGCCGCTTCGAGTGTCAAGAAACACGCCATGGTGCCATAATGCCGTGAGCCGCCCAACGACCGCGACGCGGTTCGGCGCGCCATCGACGAGCGCTCGGCGGGCGATGCCGCGGCGCGGGCGGCGTTCGTGCTAGAGTCAACAGTTGGGCGCTTTCGGCTGAGGCGCGGTCACGATGCGATTCCTTCGTACCATCGGCGTGATCGGCATCGCCGCGGCGTTGGCGGCGCTGGCCCCGGCACCAGCCGACGAGGGAGCCGGGCCTTCGGCCGGCCCGTACGCGGCAGCCGCTCCCCTGACGGCGGAGCCCGACCTGCCGACACCGCTCTGGTTCGACCAGAACCCGCGGCTGATCCGCGCCGACCACGCCGGCGGGCTCTCGCTCGATGACTTCCTCGTCGCGGGCGACGTCCCGACGCTGACCTTCGATCGCCTGTCGCTGAGCGCCGCCGACAGCGGCTACGTCGTCCGGGAGACCTGGCAGCGGACCGGCACCACCGCCATCGGCGGACATCTGATCAGCGTCTTCCGGCCGAGCTGGGACAACGCCGCGCTGTGGGACGCCATCGGCTGGCAGCGGCGCGGCTTCGACCACCCCTACGTGCGGCTCGGCTGGCTGCTGGTCGCGGGCGCCGCCGACGCGGCGCCCGGCGGCGGCGCCCGGCGGTTCCCGATCCGGCTGCGCACGGCCCCGCTGAACGTGCCCGCGGCCGAGGTGGCGCAGATCGACGCGCAGACCCAGTACGCGAGCCACGTCGTCAACCTCGTCATGCCGGAGTTCGGCGACCGCCGACTCGCGCAGGGCGACTACGGCCACGAGCTCGCAGACGCCGCGAGACGCTTCTACGCGCACTTCAGCGACGAGTACGCCTCGATTGCGTTCATTCCCCGCCAGCAGCACGTCGTGCCCTACGACGCGTTCCATCACAACGTCCGCAACCCCATCGCGGGCCTCGGCGCCCTGCCCGTGTTCGACGACACGGCGGCGTACGGCAGCGCCGGCGTGCTCCGTTCCGTCGAGCTCTATCCGAACGCGTCGTTCACGTCCAACGCCTCGTCGACCCACGCCATCAGCCACCAGTGGGTCGACTACTGGGACTGGTCGGCGCTGGCCGGCATCGACCGCGCCGGGCGCGACCCCGAGAGCCACACGCCCCTGCTCTATCCGGGCGAGGCCTACGCCGGCGCGGTGCTCGACGTCACGCGGCGGCCGGCGGCCGGCGGCGGCGGGACCTTCGTGGTCGAACGGACGCCGGCCCCGGCCAGGCTGCATCCGACGACCCTCTACCGGATGGGGTTGATCGGGCCCGAGGCGGTGCCGGAGCTCCTCGTGTTCGAGAACCAGGGCCAGTTCGACGAGACCCGCGCGGCGGCGCCGTCGGCGGGAACCGCCATCGAAGGGAGCTGGCGCCGCGTGCACGTCAACGACATCCTCGCCCGGCACGGCCTGCGCAGCGGGCCGGTGGACGACGCCTGGTCGCGCGTGTCGGTGGTGGTGTCGCGCGACGGGCTGCTGTCGGCCGAGGAGATGAGCTACTGGAACTTCTTCGCGGCCCGGCACGAGGCGACCGCCGGCACGACCACGTGGGAGGGCGTCCCGTCGTTCTTCGAGGCCACCGGCCGGGCGGCACGGCTGACGACCGACGTGACGCCGCTCACCGCCGACAAGATCGTCGGTACGGTCGAGGCCGGCGACATGCCCGTCGCGACCGGCGAGTTCAGGGACGTGGAGCTCGACGCGCCGGTGCCCGCGCGCATCGCCGTCGGCGAGACGGTGACGATCGCGGGCGCGGTGACCGCCACCGAGCGCGACGACTTCATCGTCGCCTGCGCCAACTGGGACCGCTACGACGCGGACGAGGCCGACGGGACGATCTTCAAGTGCAGCTCGATCGCGGGCGACCGTTTCTCGATTTCCTACACGTTCACCCACCGCGATGCCGGCCGCCATACCCTCAGGCTCTTCCTCTACACCGACTCGGGCCGGCAGTTCCCCCGCGCATCCATCTCCGGCATATCGGTGGCGTTCGGGCAGGCCGCGCCCGAATGGGGGGTGCGCCCCCGCGCCCGCCCCCGCCGCCGCTGAACCGCGGCTCCGGTGTTTCGCGCCGTTTCCAGACGCTCTCGTGTTTCTTCACGCCCCAGGAAGCTCTTGATGCTGCCCCTCGCTACCTGCCGTTCGCGCCGTCGCATCGCCGCCTTCCTCGCCGCGGCTTCCCTGGCGGCTCCCGCCGCGGCCGCGGCCCAGGAGCTTCCGGTCCCCGAGGACTTCGGCGTGTTCCTGCCGCTCGATGCCGCTGCCTCAGGGTTCTCCGGGCCCTCCGGGCTCGGCGCCGGAGCCATGGCCCGGCCGGGGCTCGTCGTCCGCTCCCGGCGGGTCGCTCTCGACGAGGACGCCTTCGGCCGCATCGTGGACGTCCTCGATGCCGGACAGTCGGCTCCGTTGGTTCGCTTGAACCTCTTCCCCGACGTCGTCGTCGACTCCCTGGTCGACCACCACGACGTCACGGCTTCGGGCCACTCGTGGTCGGGCGGGGTTCAGGGGGACCCGACGGGCTCGGTGGCGGTGGCCGTCAGCGGGGAGGTCCTCCATGCGATTGTCCGCACCGGCGGCCGGGTCTACACGATCACCCGCATCGGCGAGGGCGAGTACTCGGTTCGCGAGCTCGACAGGTCGAACCTGCCCGACGGCATGCCTCCGGTGGCGCCGCCCCGCGGCGACCTTCTCGACCCGCCGGCTCCGACGTTCGTCGACGACCCGAGCCGGGTCGACATCGCCGTCTTCCATACCGCTCAGGCTACGCGGGACGCAGGCGGAACCGACGAGATCGGCGCCCTGATCGACGCCTGGATCGCGGACACGAACGCCGCCTACCTCCGCAGCGACATCCACCATCGTCTCAACCTCGTCCTGCGGCAGCAGGTGCCCTACGTGGAGGCTGCCGACACGGACGAACGCTCGGCGGCGAGCCAGGCCATCGACTGCTTCGAGGACGCCGATGACGGCTGTCTCGATGTCGACGAGATCCGCGAGGAGTTCTCGGCCGATCTCGTCCACCTGATCATCAGCACGGGAGTGCCCGTCGATGCCGAGACCTTCTCGTGCGGCATCGCGTACATGACGGGCGACTACGGGGTCTCCGAGCTCTTCTGCGGTTCGGCGACATTCGCTCACGAGGTGGGCCACAACAGCGGGGTCAACCACGACCGCTACGTGGAGTACGACGACACCTGCGAGACCGATGCCGACGTCTCGTGCTTCGATCCCGCGGCCGCCCCGTACGCGTACGGGTACGTCAACCAGGGGGGCTTGACGTCAACCGCCCCGTTCGAGCGGCGTTGGCGGACGCTGATGTCGTACTCGCGGCAGTGTCGAGACGAAGACGTGTCGTGCCGGCAGCTCATGCGGTTCTCGAACCCCGCCCAGTCGTGGTACGGCGATTCGCTGGGCGTCTCGGGCAGCCGGGAACGTTCGTCCTATCGGGACGCCGCCGACGCCGCCAGGCGCGGCCCGGCCGACGCCGCCCGCACCCATCGCGACTTCGCCCTGGATCTGGCGAACCGCGTCGTGCGGACGGCGCCCGACCTGACGCTCAAGGGCCTTCGGGCCGCGCCGACGCAGGCGGCTCCCGGCGACACGGTGCGCCTCACCACGGTGGTCGAGAACCTGGGCATCTCGACCGGCCCGGTGTCGGACCTCGAGGTCCGGTGGTGCGACGCGTCGTCCTCGACGTGCTCGTCGTCGGCCCGCGGCGTGCCGGCCGCCGTGCCGGCCCTCGAGGCGAACGACCGCGTGCTGGCCTCCACGTCGTTCGAGGCTCCGGGCTCCAGCGGCTCGTACAGCTTTCGGGCGTGCGTCTCGGCCGCTCCCGGCGAGACGTTGACGAAAAACAACTGCTCTGCTCCGGTGTCGGTGGACGTCGGGGTGGTCGACCTCCAGTTCTCGATGACGCTCTCACCGTCGTCGGTCCGCGCCGGCGGCCGCGTCACCATTCGCGGAACCGTCCGGAACCGGGGCTCCATCGCGTCGAGCGCCGGCCGGGTGGCGTTCGTGACGCTCGACGCGGGCGACATCGAGATCGTCGGCGTCCGGTCGTTCTCGACCATCGAGGCCCGCTCGTCGAAGACGCTCGAGACGGTGTTCGAGGCGCCGTCCGTCGCCGGCGACCATCGGTACTTCGTGTGTCTGCTGTCGGCCCACGTCGAGCTCGACTGCGTCTCCGAGACGTTGACGGTCACGTCGTCGTCGTCGTCGGGTACTGGAGGCGCGGCGGTACCGGCAACACGGTCTTGAGTCTCGTCGAACTTCATCATCTGGTGCGGTCTCGATAGCGACGTCGCGCTGCACTCCCTCGATCCGGGCCGCACGAAATCTGCTCGCACCCCCAAACTGGTAGGCGACAGCGTCATTGAATGCAAGCAAAAATCGTTACCGTGTTCGAATCGCGCGACAAAGAACACCCCCCGCCTCTGGCGACAGCGCCCCTGCCGGGTTTCCCAGCCCCGGAACTCTCCAGAACATGCGGGACCGCACGTCTTCGGTTTCTTCCCGGAGTCTCCGGCTGCGCAACTCGACATGGGAGCATGAGTGTCGCGCCCGACACGAACCACGCATCCGGCCCCTGGGAGTCCGCGCCGTAGAGCGGTGCAGCCTCCTGGCAGGGTTGGTTGGGCGGTGAGCGGAGCCGTAGGCGACGCTCTCCGGGCCAGCCTCCGGTGTCGTCGACTCGTCACGCTCATCGCCGCGCTCTCGGCCCTGCTGTCCGTGGCCCCGCCGGCGGCCCACGCCCAGGATGCGCAACCCTGGGGCGGCCGCGTGGAGGTCGACACGAACGGGGACGGCGTCGACGACGGCGGGGGCAGCCTGGTGGTGGACGGCGGCGGGGGTTCCATCCACTACCGCATCAGGCTGAGCGAACAGCCCACCGACGGGAACGGAGACCCCGTGGACGGCTACTGGATCGTCCTGCGGGTCGACGGCGGGATGCGCCCCGACGGAGACTACAACGGCATCACCTGGGTGCCGTCGGTCGGCTGGGAGTTCACGAAGGACAACTGGGACCAGTGGCGAGGGATCACGATCCACGGCGGCGGAAGAGAGACCGCCTACAACGGACAACCGATCACCATCGAGCACGAGGTCTGGGACCACGAGACCAACTGCCCCTTCAAGGGCAGCCCCTTGACGGTGCAGGTCGTCGACCGCCCCCCCGCCCTGACCATCCCGGACGCGACGGTGGCCGAGGACGACGCGGCCCGGCTCGTGGTCGAGCTGAGCAAGGCCAGCAGCCAGACCGTGACGGTGCGGTGCGCTACGCCACGGCGAACGGCAGCGCGACGGCCGGTCGGGACTACACCGCCGAATCGGGCACGCTCGAGCTCGCGCCGGGTCAGAGGGCGGCCACGATCACGGTGGCGACCACCGACGACACCGACCCGGAGCCGGCGGAGAGCTTCACGGTCAGGCTGAGCAACCCCGGCGGGGCGGTCCTCGCCAGGGGAACCGCCACCGTGACCATCATCGACGACGACGCCCCCGAGCAGCGCCCGTCCGGGCTGAGCATCGCCGACGCGGCGGCGAGCGAGGGCGACCCCGTCGTGTTCACCGTCACCCTGACCGGAACCCACGCCGACGACGTGACGGTCAGCTACGCCACGGCCGACGGGAGCGCCACCGCCGGCGACGACTACTCGGGCAGGTCGGGCACCCTGACGTTCACGCCCCCCGGGAGCTCGCTGACGATCTCCGTGTCGACGATCGAAGACGGCGACGTCGAGCCGAACGAGACCTTCACCGTCACCCTCGACAACGCCAGCGCCGGCGTGCCCATCACCACCGCCACCGCCACCGGCACCATCAACGACGACGACGCGCCGCCGCCACCACCGCCGCCGCCGCTCCCCACCCTGTCCATCGCGGACGCCACGGCGAGCGAGGGCGACCCCGTCGTGTTCACCGTCACCTTGAGCGGCATCCGCACCGGCAACGTCACCGTGGCCTATGCCTCGGCGGACGGAACCGCCGAGGCCGGCGCCGACTACACCGACACCTCGGGAACGCTCAGGTTCTCCCCCACGGAGAACGCCAGGACCATCTCGGTGCCGACGACCGAGGACACCGCCGGGGAGACGACGAGACCTTCACCGTCACCCTCGACAAACCCGTGGGCGCCACCATCGAAGACGGCGACGCCACCGGGACCATCACCGACGACGACCAGACGCCAACGCCACCGCCGCCACCGCCGCCACCGCCGCCCGTGCTGCCCACCCTCGCCACGAGCACCTGTTCCCGTTCGACAGTACCCTCACCCCGTCGGTCGAGCTGGCGCTGCGCCACGACGGCGGCGACGGGGAGACCGGCGCCGGCCTGGAGATACGGGCGGGCGTGCGCTATCGGGACCTGCCGCAGGGGCTCACCATCCAGGCCTACGGCCGCCGGCTCGTGGTGCATGAGGGCGCGGGTGCGGGAATCGGGCCTCGGCGCGGTGCTGCGCGTCGACCCGGGCGAGTCGGGCCTCGGCCCCTCCATCAGCGTGACCCCGGCCTGGGGCGCCACGGCCAGCGGCGTCCACCGGCTGTGGGAGCGCGGCGCGAACGGCTTCTCGATGTACGACACGCCCGGGGCGCGCATGAACGCGCAGCTCGCCTACGGGCTTCCCGCCCTCGGCGGGGCGGGGCTGCTCACCCCCTTCGGGATGGTGAGCCTGGCCCGCGGCGACGGGCGGAGCTACGGCCTCGGCGCGACTCTCGCGGTGGGCCGCGCGGCGACCGTGAGCCTCGAGGCGGAGCGCCGCCGGCGCCTTGCGGCCCGGGCCATCCACGCTATCGTGCTGCGCGGCATGCTGAGGTTCTGACCGGCGGCGACTCTGCCGGGCGTCGTTGAGGCGGCCCTGACGCCGGCGGCTCGTCCGGCAGGTTGGCCGGCTCGCGATGCCGGGCCTCGCTATTCCACGCGCGGCCGGCCGGCGACCTCGGTTCTCGTCTACGGCGGCTCCCGAACGCCTCTACAGCCCTTCCAGCCGTCCCGACCCGCCCGTCCACCCCGGACATCGCGTACCGCAGCCCGGCCACGTCATCGTGCCCGCCGAGGCCGGGCCACCGGCCGCCGCCGCGGCGCGCCGCGGCGACGCTGCTCTTCCCGAAGTTACCGGTCATGTCCAGCGTCATGGTCGGCCAGTCGGCTCTGACGGTCTCGGTTTCGCCCGAGTCGGCCTCCATCGAGGAGGGCGGGTCGGTCGACATCACCGCGATGCTGAACCGGCCGGCGGCCGCCAACGTCGAGGTCATGCTGGTGCGCGACGCGGCCAGCAGCGCCAGCGAGGACGACTACTCGCTCGCGCCGTCGGCGATGATCACCATCATGGCCGGAGACCTCACCGGCATGGCCACGCTGACCGCAACCGACGACGTCATGGTGGAGGGCGAAGAGAGCGTGACGCTGGTCGCCAGGGTCAAGGACATGGGGGCTGTCGGCATGGTGATGGTGTCCATCATGGACAACGACGTGGTGAGCGCACTCACGCTGTCGGGGCCCATGGACATGAACCTCGTCGAGGGCCAGAACTACGAGCTGACCGTGACGGCCGACCCCGCGGTTCAGGTGGACACCGAGGTCATGATCATGCGTGACCGCGGGGCCAGCGACGCGGACGACGCCGACTTCACCGTGGCGTCGGTGATGCTCTCGGCGGGCGACGCCACGGGCACCACCATGCTGATGGTGACCGACGACGGGATGGACGACTCCGGTCACGCCATGCCCGAGGTGCTGGTGCTCTACGGCATGGCCAACGGCGAGTCGACCAACTCGCTGACGTTCAACATCTGGGATGCCGCGGTGCCGGCGCTGCCCATCATCGCGCAGCTCCTGCTGGCGGCCTTCCTGGCCATCGGCGGCTACCGCCGTTACCGGCGGCGGTAGCTCGCAACCGGAAGCTACCGCCGGCCCGTCCGGCGGTAGCCCGTTCGGCGCGCGTTCGTTCTCTCCCTTGCCCCCTCTCCCCGGAACGCCCCCGGGGGGAGGGGGTTTCTCTTTGAAAGGGGGGGGAACGGCGCGGGAAGCGCAGGAATGCAGCCCGGGGGGGAGGGCAGCAGCGCGGTGCGGCATCGCCGCGGCCCCGGCCGCCTGGCCCTTACACCAACTCGACGTTCACGCGGCGTCCGACCATTGCGGCAGCCCGTTGCAGGCTGCCGAGCGTGATGTCGTTCTTCGGATCGAGCAGCCGGTCCACCTGGGTGCGGCTCGTCTTCAGCAGTGTCGCCATCTTGCTCTTCGAGATGTTCTGCTGCTTCATGGCCTCCGCAAGCTGCCACGCGACGACCTCCTTGATCGCCTGCGCTTGCGCTTCCTCGAAGATGCCCTCCTTCTTCAGGAAGGCATCGATGCTCGATCCCAGATGGGCCTTGCTCATCGTTCCAGCTCCTTCTGGCGTGTCCGCGCCGTTGCCAGGTCCGAATCCGGCGTTGCCCGCGCTTTCTTGATGAACCCGTGCAGCGCCACCAAGTGCTGGCGGTAAAGGCACAGCAGCACGCGCGCCGTCCGTTTCGTCGGCAAGTCCGTTCGGATTTCCCAGAGGCCGTCGCCCATCGGGCGGCACAGCGGCATGCCTATCGGCCACCGCCATTGCGCCCGGAGCAGGTCCTTTCCGATCTCCTGACGCTCGGCTGCGTCCAGCCGTTGCAGCCATTCCCTCGCGGGTTCGCGACCCGCCGCCGTGCGGTAGAAGATCAACGGGATCTTCTGTGGCGTCGGCTTGTCGGTCACGCCCTGCACCTTTAAATGTACAGTCAACCATGTCCCGTTGGAAATGGCAACCAGAATTGACCAGAAATCGCCGACGCGACTCCTGCAGTTGCTCGTTAGCTACGATGAACGCTACAATGGCGCGTGGCCATCAACATCGCACACCGACATGACCTCGACGAGCGGGTGGAACGGCTGGCGGCCCGGCTCGACCTGCATGGGCGGGGTCGCAAGACGGCGGTCATCGAGCGGGCGCTGAGCGCGCTCGAGGAGCAGACGGACCGGACCCGACCGGACCGGGCCTACGTGGAAGCGGCGCTGGAACGTCTCGCCAAGGCGGGCGACCGGTTTCGGGAACGCGAGGTGAGGTGGGGGCGGGGCGCCGACGATGGCAGACCTTCGTCGCAGGTCTGGCAGGACGAGCTCTACGACGAACACGGATTGCCCAAGTGATCGTCGTCGACACCTCGGCGATCATCGGCATTCTGCGGCGCGAGACGGATGGACCGGCTCTTCAGGCCGCCATCGCCGGCGCCGGTCGTATCCTGATCTCTGCGGTGGCGGTCGTCGAGCTGGTCGCGGTATCGAGTCGCGATGAGATCCTCTACGAGGGCGTTCGGGACTTTCTGAACGAACCGTTCGTCGTGGTCGAGCCGGTCGATGGGAAACAGGCCGCGGCGGCGGCGGAGGCCTACCGCCGCTTCGGCAAGGGACGTCATCCGGCCGGCCTCAATCTCGGGGACGTCTTCGCCTACGCGCTGGCCAGCACGCGAGGATTGCCGCTGTTGTTCAAGGGCGACGACTTCTCCCGAACCGACATCGAGGCGGTCTCCACTCGGGCCGAGTCCTGATTCGCTGGGGGACCGCGGCGGAGGTACCGGTCACCCGGGCGGTGACCCGTACGGCGGCGACATGGACGACACCGCCATGGTCATTTCGGCGCCCGTCGTCACTCCAGCGCCACCACCGCGGCGCGCAGCTCGGTCACGTGCACCGCCCGGATCGCGGTCGCTCCTCCCGCCGGCGCCGCGTCGGTCCAGCGGGGCGCCGCCTGCCCCGCCGCCCGATACGCCGCGGCGAGCGCCTCCCGCAGCTCCACCAGGTGCCGGAGCCTGACCGGCGTCACCCCCGGCGTCAATACCGGGTCCGTCCACGCGAAGCGGGCCGACCCCGCCGACGCCCGCAACGCATTGATGCGCGCCCGCAACTCCGTGAAGTGCACCGCCTTGATCGGCGTCACGCCGGGCACGAGCGGGTCGTCGGTGAAGGACGCCGTCACCGTCACCGCGAACGCCTGCGTCGCCGACCCGTTCGAACCATCCCTGTCGGTCGCCGTCACCGTCACCACCGACGCGCCCGCCGACACCGGCGTAACCGTCACCGTGCTGCCCGACACCGACACCGACGCCACGCCCGGGGACGACGAGGCCGCCGCGTAGGTCAGCTCGTCGCCGTCCGGGTCGCGGAACGCGCCCGACACATCCACCGCCGCCGGCGCCTCGTCGACCCCGACCGTCAGCGGCGCCAGCGAACCCACCGCTACCGGCGGGCGGTTCGCGGAAGGAGCGACCGTCACCGTGAACCGCTGGGTCGCCGGCGTGTTCGAGCCGCGGGTGTCGGTGGCCGTCACCGTCACCGTCGCCGTTCCCTCCGCCACCGGGGTGACGACCACCGCACTGCCCGACACCACCACCGACGCGATGCCCGGCGCCGATGAAGCCGCCCCGTAGGTCAGCGCATCACCGTCCGGGTCGCGGAACGCCCCCGACACCTCCACCCTCAGCCCCGCCTCGTCGACCCCCAGCGTCACCGGCGCCAGCCGGCCCACCGCCTCCGGCGGGCGGTTGGGGCGAACCGTCACCACGAACGACCGCGCCGCGGTCAGGGTCTCGGAATCGGTCGCGGTCACCCTGATCTCCGCCGTGCCCTCGCTCACCGCCGCAAGAAACACGGTGGCCTCCGCCGCGAACGCCGTCGCCACGTGCGGGGCCGACGACGACGCCCCGTAGATCAGGTCATCGCCGTCGGGGTCGACGAACGCCTGCGACACGTCCACGGCGAGCCTGCCGGGCACCGCCAGCTCCCGGTCCGGCAGGGCCCCCACCGGGGCCGGCGGCCGGTTGGCGCTGCAGGTCGGCCCCCTGGCATCCCGGCCGCTCATCCATGCCTGAAAGGCCGCATCCGCCGGGGCGCACACGGAGAGGTTGCCGTCGAACCACAGCGTTCGCAGCAGGTTCAGGTTGCTCAAGCTCAGCGGAAGCGGGTCGGACAACGAGTTGTTGTCCAACTTCAATGTCCGGAGCTCGAACACTTGTCCCAACGCTTCCGGAATCGGCCCCGTCAGTCGATTGTGCCGAAGATCCATGATGACGAGGCCCGCGTTCCACTCGGCCGGTATGGTGCCCGTCAACCGGTTGCAGCAGAGCTGCAG
Source organism: Vicinamibacterales bacterium (assembly GCA_965261285.1). Classification (GTDB taxonomy): domain Bacteria; phylum Acidobacteriota; class Vicinamibacteria; order Vicinamibacterales; family UBA8438; genus JAJEEA01. Next base: position 4,781,823 of record OZ253457.1, read on the forward strand.
CCACCGCAGGTTGGGCAGGTTCCCCAGAACCGGCGGAATCGGTCCCGTCAACCGGTTTCCCGTGAGGGTCAGCCACTGCAGGTTGGCGAGGTCGCCCAGTGCCTCCGGAATCGACCCCGTCAACTCGTTGTTGAGAAGATTGAGATCCCAGAGGGCCGGCAGCTTCGACAACGCCTCCGGGATGGGCCCCGTCAGCCGGTTGTAGTAGAGATGCAGCACCTCGAGGCTGGTCAGGTCGCCCAATGCCGCCGGCAGCGACCCCGTCAAGCCGTTCTGCCCCAGATCGAGCTTCGTGACGCGGCCCTCCGCGTCGGTGTCGACCCCGTGCCACGTCCAGATGGGCTCCGTGCTCAGCCAGTTGGTGTCGTCTTCCCAGCTCGGACCGTCGGTCGCGTCGTACAGGGCCACGAGCGCCGCCCGCTCCCGGCTCAGGACGTCGCGGTCGAGGACCTCGAAGACGTAGCTGCGCAGGACGGCGCCGTCGGAGGCACGGACCAGTTGCAGCGTTGCCGTGCCCAACGAGCAGGCGGCGAGATGGACGGCCTGACCGCCCGTGCCTCGGACGCGGCCGGACGGTTCGGGAGGGCATGCGCGGGCCGAGACCCCGGATGCCGCAACGCTCACGCGCGGAGCCGCGCCGCCGGTGTTGGCGACGACGTCGACCGGCTCGGAGGCGTGCACGGTGAATCGGTGCCAGGCGCCGTCGGGCAGGAACGCCACGCTCGACGGGTCGGGCGACAGCGACGCCGTGACCGTCGTCGCCCGCGGCCTGAAGCTCGCCGAGGTCGTCCACGTCTCGTTGAGGCTGCGGGCGGCGTCGGCCGGCCCGTCCACCCGGCTCGAAGGGGCGTCGCCCGGTATTCCCATCGGATCGCCGTTCCAGCTCTGGCGGACATTCGAGAAGCGGAAGACCCGGCTGCAGTGAAACCCGGCGTGCAGACACTGGTTGCCGTAGGCCATGATGGTGTACCACCGGGACGAGCGCGGAGCGCCCGACTCGAAGGCCCGCTGATTCACGTAGCCGTGGCTGTACGGGTAGGGCGTGTTGCCGGGGTCGTCGTGCCGTTCGTGTCGGAGCCCCAGGTTGTGACCCAGCTCGTGGGTGAAGGTCGCCGCGGAACGGTGATTGGTGACGCCGAAGGCGGACGACTCGAAGCGCTGCGACACGTCCGCCATCAACCACGCGATGCCGGCCAGGTTCCGGCCGGTCGTGATCAGATGCACCAGGTCGGCCCCGTAGGTGTCGCGGAGAGCGTGAACGTCATCCATGTGACCGTCGTTCGGATTCGTGATCCGATGCAGGTCCTCGCGCAGGTCGCCGTTCTCCGTGTAGTTCACCACCTCGCGGTGCACCAGGCGGATGCGCGCGTCCACGCCGCTGTCGGCGAAGGCCTGGTTGGTCTCGGCGACCACGAGATCGATCAGGGCCTCGATCTCGGCCGGGCCGCCGGCCGCCGTTCGCGCTCTTGGCGTGTAGACGACGAGCACGTCGATTTCCGGGTCGTCGGCGGCGGCGGCGCGCCGGAGGTCACCGGAAACGCCCGGCGCGCCGCCGCCGGATCGGCCCGGGGGTGGCACCAGCGGCTCCGCCTCGGGGGGCAGCCCGGACAGATCGACGTGCGTCACGACGTACAAGCCGTCGCCGACGGTCCGGATCCGGTAGGTCTCGCCGGAGGTGCGGACGGTCCCCGCCACGACCGTGCCGTTGACGACCACGGTCACGGTGCCGAACGCGGAACCGACGAGTCGTCCCGACAGCGAGTAGCCGCCGGACAGGGTCGGCGCGGTCCGTTCGACGACGGCCGCGACCACGGTGTCGTCGAACAGGTTCAAGGACAGCTCGGCGGCGGCGCGCACGCCTCCCGGCGCGATGGCCCGGGCGGCGGCGAGCTGGTCGAGGTCGATCCGGACCCGCCGGCTGCGGATCGTCGAGGGGCCCGACGCCTGCGGCATGTCCGGAACGGAGCGGCGCGTCGCGCGATCGTCCGGCGTCGCGGCCGAGAACAGGCCGGTCTGCGCTTCGACGGGCTCGGCGACGACCGCTCCCAACAGCAGCGCAACAAGGGTGCCCGCGGCCAATCCGCGTCCGTTTCTCATGGCCTGTCCCTCGCCCTCCGGCTGCCGGAGGCACAACCGCGACCGCGGCGTGAGCCAGGTGCGTGTCCTTCCATGTGAACGACCGAGAACAACCCGGCCGGCAGCCGGGAGCGCCGCCGTTCGCATCACCGCGACGGTGACGGGCTCACCTTCTCAGTCGCCCGCCCGGCCTTCATCGAGGACGCGGGCGATCAGATCGGCCGCCGTCGCACATTCGATGATCCAGTCGCCGACCTGCGCCAGGAGCTCGGGGTCGGTGACGCCGGCCAGCGCCGCGGCCAGCCGCTCGGACGTGTCGCTGCCGAACTTGCGGGCAGCCTGGCGGCACAGTCGCGCCCGTTCCTCGTGGCGGGCCTGCTCGATGCCCTGGACACGGCCCTGCTCGATGCCCTGCTCGATGCCCTGCTCGATGCCCTGGACACGGCCGCGCTCGACCCATCCCTGGACGGTTTCTTCCAGCATCGTGTACGTCTCCTTCAACTGCTCCAGCGGCCCGAGCGCCTCGTCGGGCAGCCGCTCCGGCAGCCGCACCACCTGCGTGATCCACGTCGCGAACACCCGCGTCAGCTCGCCGTCCTCCTCCCCTTCGAGGAGGTCAAGCAGCGCCAACACCTGCGTCGACATCCCTTTTCTGAGAGCTTGGTCCCGCAGGGTCTCCGCTCGAGCCAGCCCGCCGGCGACGCGGTCGGCGTGGTCGGCTGCATCGTTGTCGAATAGCCCCTTCGCCATGCCGACCAGCCGGGTTAGCAGTCTTCCGCGCGCTCGATCAACCCGGCCATCGGCTCGAGCAGGAGCGATTCGCCCGACAGGACGACCACCCCCCAGATAGTTCCCCTAGTGAAGCAGCAGGACGTTGCGGATCACCCGCTCCCAGCGGTCGACCGGCCGCTGGTCGTAATTGGTTACCGCGTCGGTACGAGCGGCGAGCACCGAAGCGGCGGGCGAGACCTGGAAGCCGGCGGTCGCTGGCGTCGGGGGTGCACAGAATTGCACAGGTGCCGATAAACGGGGTATGCGCCCGACGCACCACGAGGAGGACGCCCCCCGGCCGACGCCGGGGGAGCACGAGCGCGTGAAGCGCGAGCTCGAAGAGAGCGAGCGCGAGCGCGAACGGCTGCAGCGGCGGATAGAACGGCTTGAGAGGCAGAACACCCGCCTGAAACGAGAGCTCGATGCAGCGAGACGCGCCGGTTTTCGCCAAGCGGCCCCCTTCGCCAAGACCGTCACGCTCAAACCCAAGCGTCCCGGCCGTCGAGCCGGCGCCCAGTACGGCCAGCCGGCGCGCCGCTGCAGACCAACCCGGGTGGACGTCCGCCACGACGTACCGCTGCCGCCGAGCTGTCCGGATTGCGGCGGACAAGTGCGCTCGACCGGTATGGCCACCCAGTTTCAGGAAGAACTGCCGGTCCCGCGGGTTCTCGTCCGCGAGTTTCGGGTCGCCCTCGGTGCCTGTCAGGATTGCGGCAAGCGGGTGCGGGGTCGGCATCGGTTGCAGACCTCCCACGCCCTCGGCGCCGCCGCCGTACAACTGGGCCCCGCGCTGGTGGCGTCGGCCGTCATCCTCAACAAGCAGATGGGGTTGTCGTTCGGCAAGATCGCGACCCTGCTGCGGCAACACTACGACATCCGCGTCAGTTCGAGCGGCCTCGTCCGCGCCGTGCATCGGGCCGCCCGCCGGGCCGAGCTGACCTACAGCGACCTGCGGCGCCAGCTTCGCAACAGCCCCGTCGTCACCCCGGATGAAACCGGGTGGAAGGTCGGCGGCCACCTGCAGTGGCTCTGGGTGGGCGCCTCGGAGAAGACGACCGTCTACGCCATTCAGCCCGGACGAGGCTACGAGGAAGCGGCTCACCTGTTGGGGCCGGACTTCGACGGCGTGCTCATCCGCGACGGCTGGGCACCATATCGGCGCTTCACCCGGGCCACCCATCAGACGTGCCTCGCCCACGTTCTCCGACGGGGACGGACCCTGTGCCGGGACCATCCCCGCAGTCGTATCGCCGCCGACATTCACGCCCTGCTGAAGCAGGCCCTCCGCCTGCGCGACGACGCCCGCGCCGGAAAGCTGTCCCGTGATGACCTGGACGAAGCTCTGGAAGCCTTGGCCGCCCGACTCGTCCGACGACTGATTCATCCCGGCCCACTGGCCGATGTGCAGTGCTTTGCGAAGCATCTGACCACGGAATGGCGGGCGCTGTTCACGTTCCTGCGCAACCCCGCCGTCGACGCGACCAATTGGCGGGCCGAACAGGCCATTCGCCCCGCCGTCGTCACCCGGAAGGTGTGCGGCGGCAATCGCTCCTGGCGCGGCGCGGCCACCCAGCAAACACTGGCCTCGGTCATCCGCACCGCCTGCCAGCGACAGCACAATCCCCACACCGTGATCGTGGGCCTGCTTCGTTCACGTTCGCCCACCGTCGCACCCGAACTGCAACGCCCAGCGCAGTAGCACAAGCTCCCGGGTGCGGTAACCTGTTACCGCTGGTCGAGCAGATTCACCGACTATCGGGCGCCAAAACATGTTGCCCGCAAGCCAGACGGATTGGCGTCATCGTCGCTCGAAGGAAACGATTTCCCTGCCGGCGCCACGGCCGCCCCGGCCGCCCGACCCCGTAAATGTGCCCGAAAAAACCCGGCTTTCCCCACCGTTGTTGACGCGGATGGTGTAGTTCGTTGCCTGAACACCGCAACTGCTCCAATAGTTGACGCGAACTGTGTAGGTCCCCCGTGGTGCCCTCCCTGCCGGCCAGGTGATATTCTCGTTTCTGACGCCATCTATCCGGCAGCCGGCGTTGGAGTCGAGATCCAGTTCCCCGCCGCTCGACGACAACCGGTCGCCGTAGTAGATCTCCTCACCGTTTGGATCCACCACGTGAAGATCGACATCCGAATCCGCGTTCCACGACAGCGTCACCTGGACATCACCTGTGCCAACTGTAACCACGTCGAAATCGTACGTGGCGTACGGCCCGACCGCATTCGATTCACCCCTTCCCGCAAAAGTAAGATTGAGCGACGGCACCGAAATCTCCTGTGCGAGCGCCAACTGAACAGTCGCCGTACTGCCTGTCGTCGGTACTTCATAGTATCCGCGCGGACTGCCGGCCTCTGCGACAATGACGGACCGGAGCGAGCCAGGCGTTTGCACCACTACATCCGACGTTCCACCGTTCACCACGGTGGTGTTCGCTGTCACGTCGATCCGCGGGCCACCACTCACCGCGGGCACACGGCCGGTGTTCCAGCTTCCCGACCGGCCATCGGCGGATACCGACGTCAACCAGTTCGCAAGCTCGCTGACCTGACCCGGCCGGCCGCCGTCGAATTCCAGAGAAAAAGGCACCTCCATGCTTCGACCACCGGGAACCGCGATTGCGATGCACGACGTCAAGATGTCTCCCTCGCCGAAACTGAGGTTTCCACCCTCATGCGGTGTCATCCTCCATTCCGTACGATAGTATGTGCCGGAACCGGACAGGTAACGCCCCAGCACTCCGTAGTGTGATATCAGTTGCCTGACATCGGAAGCCTTCGCAAAAGACCCTCCCGTCTCCCGGGCCATCTTCGACAATACCCCTGTGTTGACTCCGTCGGACAACGCGATAGTATGCAGTGGCACCTGTCTGCTGATTGCGTAGCCGATGGCGTCGTCGATGGTTCTCGAGCTTGTCGTATCCCTTCCATCGGTGAATACAATCACCGCCCGATTCCCATTGCCGGCCCCGCCTGCAGTGTAGTCCACCGCGCTGATTACCGCATCATAGAGTGGTGTGCCACCGCCTTCCGAATTCGCCAGATAGTCGAAGGTAGGATCGAACCCCGCGGGGTCCGACGTGAACTGTCGGCCATATGCATCTTCATGAGAATAAGTTGAAGACCCGGAAAATGACAGGAGCCCGACCTCGTCACCGGTAGACATGCTGTTCATGAAGATCTTCGCAGCATCTATCCGGATGTCCGCCGGGTCCGTATCCGTGATGCTTCCACTCTGGTCAAAGAGGAACGTGGCGGAGTATGGCCCCCTGTGCGTTTGCCGATAATGAGTGGGGTCAGTCGTCTGTTCAAACCCGAAGCGTGTTTCGGCGGGACAAATTGCAAAGTCATCGCGACCCAATGACAAGGGGCGCAAATCAGAACCTACGGCAAATATATCAGCGCTGAAGATCACGGTTCCGGACGAACTTGCCATTACTGCTGTGTCTAGAACTCCACCAGTTGGCGGGGGAGCGCCGATGAGTCCACTCAAATCCGTAGTGGTAACCAGAGCATAGTGAGCATCATCATGGACCAGATCGAGAACCTGCAGACCGTGACTCCAGGCCGTTTCCATTTCTTCGACCGGAAATTCCGCGTGGAACGAAACCTCCTGCCAATTGCGTCCGAGAACCCACGGTTGTCCACCGGCCCCCAATTGCGTCATGACGACAACCCACTGACCGGCGCCAAAGCTCACTTCCGTTACGTGGTATCCACTCCTCCAGTGGCTCTTGACAAACTCCGATGGAAAAGTACCTGATGCGTGGTGCACTTGGTCGCCAAAAGATGCCATCCTGGACAATACTACCGCCCACTCTCCATTGCCATAGGCGATGTCACTGATGTGATAGCCGTCGGACTGCCTGGAACTTATGAACTCATCCGGAAAAGAGGGCTGAAGGACAAAGACCTGATCAGTCAAACCGACTACCTCGCTGGCCGTCACCGCCCACGTGCCATGCTGATGGGCGATTTCGGTTATTGGCAGATCCCACGCCGTTCTCGCATGGTCGAAGGCGGTTCGAAAATCGGATCTGGTGGCCCAGCCTTGAAAGGCAATGCCGGTGTGTTGCGACATAAACACCGTCCAGTAACCATCGCCCCAGGTGATTGAGCTGATGCGCCCGCCATTGGCCCATTCGTTGGTTATGAATTCCGCAGGCCAGTCGGTTGTGTGCGTGTAGCGCTGGTCACCACCCGGCGGTAGCGAACTAATGCGAACTGAGGTTGGTGCTCCACCCAATGCGAAAGGAACGTCGGACGTTGTAGATTGACGCGCAATTGGAGCGGGTTGTCCGCCGAGTGCGGATGCACCATGGAGATTGACAACTATCGCCAGCAAGACGGCAGGCAGTAGCGAGCACTTTCGGAGCATGACCATGACTCCAGAGAAAGGGATTGCTGAACCACACAGCCAACGGGACCGTTCACGAAGGCGCGACGGTGGAGGCGGTGCGGCAAAATGTCGGCGTCTGCCGAGCGCTGGCCGAGCCGCGGGGCCCTGAGCGGTGCTCCCGTCAGTCCGGCAGCAGGTCCGGGCGCACCTGGTTTTTGGGCATGCCCGGCTTCTCGCCGCAGCCGCCCTCGATGTGGCAGGAAGCTCAGCCGGCGCCGAAGATGCGCCACGCGGCGATGCTGCGGCCCTTCACCACTTGCCCGAAGAACGCGTTCAAGCTGACGACGTCGGTGACGTTGGCGGTCAGCCGTCCGCCGACAATGTGGCCCTCCTCGTGCAGTACGGGGAAACCGGCCCGGCGAGAAGCCCTCCGCGCCGATGTCGATGCCGAAAAGGGCGTTGACCAAGCGGTAGTCGACGTCGCCGGCCGGAATCTGGGGCGTGCGCTCGGTGGCCGGGATCGGGCGTGAACCGCGGGTCGCGTGAAGCTCCATGATCAACTCCGCGAGCGGGTCACCCGTTCGGTCCGCGCGCACCGCGGCAACGCCAACCGAGCACCTGTCCACGGCCGACTGACCTGCTGGGGCCGGCGACGAACGCGACTCTCCCAACTCTCCGCGCCGACCCGCCCGCCCCTTCGCTGCCTTGGTGGACGCGTTGGCGGCTCTCGCCCTCACTCGAGCAGGGATTCTCCCCTACCGCCGCTGCCCGTACTGCATCCGATTCGACACCTCGTCGAGGACGGCGGTCAGGTCGGCCGGGTCGATCGAGTCCAGGTTGATCTCGTCGCTCTCCGGCAGGTCGGACGCGGCGTAGGCTCCGCACCCCTTGCACCGGAACCCGTCCCGAGAAGTGATGTCCACCCGGTCCCAGTAGACATCCGGGCCGAGCACGTCTGGAATGACGGTGACGCTCACCCGCTGGCCGGGCCGCAGGTCCTGCAGGTCCGAGTCGTAGCCGCTGTTTTCGATGATCCCGTACTGCTCGTCGATCGGGTAGAACGTGTACTCCAGCAAAACCTGCAGGATGTCGACGTTCGTCCGAAGCTGGAACTTCAGCCAATGCCCTCCGCTGAAGGACGGCACGTAGCGTTCCACGTTGAAGACCTCGTAGTCGAAGTCGTCGGCCAGCGGGGAATCGGCTGCTACGCACGAGATGTTGACGACGTCGCCCTCCAGCGTCTGCGTCACATTGCACTCATAGCCGCCCCCGAATGGATGCAGGACCGGCGGCGGGTCGTCTTGAGCCTCAACCGGTGCCGCCCACAACATGACTGTTGTCGCCGCCGCTATCACTGTGATGTGTGCCCTCAAGGTAGCTGCTCCCTCACTTCCCGGGCCGGGCTCACTCGCCCGGCGGCCCTCGGCACCCTGTGTACATGGTTCCCAAGGTGAGTGTCAACCGCCATCGAGAATCGAAAGATTCTCGATAGGTCATCGACCACAACATGTAGCGGCATCGTCCGATAGCTGCCGGTCTGGACAGAGCGTGCGCGGAGCCGTCGTCAAGGCCCCGCGAAGCGGGGCCTGAGCGCAGCGACGCGCCTTGACGGCGCCGAGCACACGCCGAGGATGTCGGTCGGACGATGCCCCGGCCACCACAACATCTTGTGGTTCGGCTGCCAGGCTCGAATTGACCAGATCCTCGCGATCGTGATCGACCCGACCGTGTAGTTGTCGCCGCCCGCGTTCGGGGCGACGGCACCAACATGGGCGAGTCTCTGGTGCTGGTCGGTTCGGTGGGCCGGCATGGAGGTCCGCCCCCTGAAGCTAACTAATCATCTGGGATGCCGCGGCGCCGGCCCTACCGATCATCGCGCAGCGCCCTGCGGGGCGTCGGCGGACACCGCCGGTACTTGCGGCGGCGGTAGGCGTTGTTCGGCAGCGCGAGTCGGCGGTGTCCGCGGTCAGGGCAGGATGCCGACGGCCCGGAGGGCATCCGCGATCGCTCGTGTCGGGGCGGCGTTCGGGCCGAACAGGTCGTTGGCGGACCGCAGGAGAGATTGCGCCACGATCGCGTGGTCGGCGAACGCCGGCACCAGATGGACCCAGGCGTTGAAGAAGATCTGCTCGATCTGCAGGCGGTTCTCGTGGCCGACACCGGTCACGCCGAGGCCGGAGGTGCGGTTGGTGCCGCCCTCGATTGCAAGGAAGTAGGCGTGCGACAGTATCGTGGCGTTGATGTGGACGCCGCCGCCGTCCGCCCTTCCTCGGAACAGGTTGTCGTAGTGGTCGGGGTACGGTCCCCCGGTGACCGGTTCGAGCAGCTCCCCCGGGTCGCGCAGGGAGCGAATGGGGAACCCGGTGTCCTCGCCTACGAGGTAGTCGGCTCGCAAGGGGCCGTCGCCCGGTTCCTCGACGTAGAACTCGGTGGCAGTGCCGATGATGTCCGAGAACGCCTCGTCGATCGCGCCAGGCTCGTTGGGGGGCGTGGTATCGCCCAGCCCCGCCGTGAAGTGGGTGACTCCGTGCGCCATCTCGTGCGCGACGATGTCGATGGCCGTCAGCGAAGTCGGCCGCCTGAACGGCTCGCCGAAGACCAGGAGGCCAGTCGAGTCGACGGCGCCCGGGAAGGGAGCGAAATAGGCAGCGTTGTCGATCATCGCCAGGGGCAGGATGAAATGGCCGCACTCCGCGAACACATCCGTGGCGTTCGCCCGGCACTCCCTCATCGCGGTCAGGACCCGCTCGGGGTTCACCGGGTGCACGAAGGCGGTGACGTCGCCGTCACGCCCGTCGATGCCGGCCCAACCGAGCCGGGTGGCCAGATAGTCGTATGACCACCCCAAGCCGGCATGGACGTCCACGACGACGGGGTCGTCCCACACGTTGTCGGCATCGGCCGCAAGGTCCCCGACCGGCGGGGGCGCGCCGTCGATCATGTCGAGCACGGTGGCCACGAACCCGACCTCGTCGTTCTCCAGGTCGAAGGTCCCGATGGCCGCCGGGCGCAGCCGATCGCGCGTCCTGAAGGTACCGCCCATCGACTCGGTGGCCATCTTGCGCAGGTCGCCGAGCACTCCGGCCCCGAGGCCGACGGCGTGGTCGCGAATTCGGGAGACCTCGAACAACGTTCCGCCGGTGTCGGCGTCGATGAAGACGCGGCGGAAGCCCGACAGGACGCCCTCGTAGGCGAGCGCGTAGCTCCCGTCGCCGAGGGGAAACACCCAGAGGCCCGGCGCCGCCCCCAACCCGAAGGGCGGCGCCGCCATGGCGTCGAACACGCCGCGCGCCTCGGACACCCGCAGGCCCGGCGTGGTGTCGACGTCGATCCCGCTGAAGAGGGTGCCGAAGACGGCGGTGGTCAGGCCGCCGTCGGTCTGTCGGACGATGTCGGCGCCGTAAACCCGCACGCCCTCGTGGTACTGCGCGAAGCGCTCGGTGTGCAGGCCCGGCAGGTACAGGTTCGAGCGCGAGTCGTAACGGCGCAGGTCGCCGGACCGCAGTTGCCGGTCGACGAACGCGTCCCAGTCGCGGAGGGCCGCGGGGGCTGTCGCCGCGACGGCCACGCGACCGTTCGCGGGCTGTGCGGCGACCGGCATCCAGGCAGCGGCCAGCAGGAAAAGCGCGGCGAGTGGCCATCGGTCCTTCTCCATTCGCCTCCCTCAGTCGTTCAGGCTGCCAATGGAGCCGGCGCGGACAACGTCGCCGGACGCCGAGCAGCCATCAAGCGGCCTCTCAAGCCGTTCCACAAGCGCGGACAGGCCCCGCGGGAAGGCCGCCCCCGTGGATGTCGGGGATGCGCCGGTGTCGTGCTGGACAGCCCGCCGAACAATAACACTCTGCGCGCCGACGTTCAACGCGGACAGCACGCGAAGGACGTTTGTTCTAGGGTGGTTCTGTTCATCGTCGGCCGGACGAAAAAAACGCCCCCTCCCCCCCGGGGGCGTTCCGGGGGAGAGGAGGCAAAGGGAGAGAACGAACGCCGCCGAACGTTACCGCCTACGGAACCGGCGGCATCCGCCGATGGCCAGGAAGGCCGCCAGCAGGAGCTGGGCGATGACCGGGAGGGCCGGAACCGCCATGTCCCAAGTGTAGAAGGACAACGTGTTGGTCTGCATGCCGTTCTCCGCCATCCCGTAGAGCGCGAGCATCTCGGGCATGCCGTGGCCGGCATCGTCCATGTTGTCCTCCGTCACCATCAGCATGGTGGTGCCGGTGGTCTCGCCGGCCGCGATGACGACCGGGGCGACCGTGAAGTCGCTGTCGTCGGCGTCGCTGAGCGCCCGGTCACGCATGATCGTCACCGTCGTTTCAGCGGTCACCGCCGGATCGGCCGTCACCGTCAGCGTGTACTCGCTGCCCTCGACCAAGTTCATGTCCATCGGTCCGGACAGCGTGAAGGCGGAATCGACGTCGTCGCTCTGGATGGTGATGGTCACCATGCCGGCGCTCATGCCGTCCACCGTCGCGTTCAACGTCAGGGTTTCGTCTTCCTCCACCTCGTTGTCGTTGACGGCCATCAGGGTCAGACTGCCCGTCTCCATGCCATCCATGATGGTGATGAGCGGCACGCTGAGCGTATAGTCGTCACCCTCCGTGGCCATGCTCGAGCCGTCACGCATCAGCATGACTTCCTTGTTGCCCCTGACCGGCTGGTTGGCGGTCGCAGTGATCGTGATCTCGCCGCCCTCCATCACCGTCGCCGCCGACGCAGAGACCGAGTAGGTGGTCTCCATGTCGTTGTCCATTACGGTGATCATCACCGGCGGGGACATCGCGTCTCCCACCATGGCGACCAGCGACAGGACCTCGGTGCCCTCCACGTCGTGGTCGTCGGTGATGGTCAACGTGCCGACACCCGTGTCGCCGCCAGTTGCGATGCTGATGACGGTCGCCGTGAAGTCGCTGGCGTCGGCCTGGCTGTTCGCCGCCGCCACCACCTGGACCATCGTGGCTTCCCGCATCATCTGGCTCGCCGTCACCGTCACCGTCACCGCGCCGTCGCCCTCCGTCAACGACGTGACCGGCACCGTGTTGTCGGTGATGGTCAGCGTGTAGGTGGTCTCCATGTCGTTGTCGGTCACCATGATGGTCACCGAACCGGCGCTCACGGCCCCCACGTTACCCGACAACATCAACATGGCGTCGGCCTCCACGTCGTAGTCTTCCGTAATCGTCAACGTGGTGGTGCCCGTCGTCATGCCGTTCGCGATGGTGATCGACATGCCGCCGGTGTACTGGTCGGCTGCGAGGGTGCTGGTCGCGTCGCGCGTCAGCATCACCATCGTGTCGGCCTCGACCGCCGAGCTGGCCGTGGCGGTGATGGTGACCTCGTCGCCTTCCGTCGCCGAGGCGGGATCCGCCGACAGCGAGTAGGTGTAGACGGTCTCCTCGTCGTTGTCCATGATCTCGATGGTCACAGACCCCGAGTCCATCCCGCCGTTCAACGTCACCGACTCGGTGCCCTCCACGTCCTCGTCGTCGACGGCCGTCAGCGTCACGCTGCCCTCGGTCTGGCCGTCCATGATGGTGATCATGCCACCCTGGTTGAGCGTGTAGTCATCGTCCTGCTGGGCGGTGCTGGAGCCGTCGCGCATCAACGAGATCTCGGTGTTGCCGCGCACCGCCTGGGTGGCCGTCGCGGTAATCGTGACCTCGCCGCCCTCCATCACCGAGCTGGCCGAAGCCATCAGCGAGAAGGTGGTCGCGACATCGTTGTCCATCACGGTGATCATCACCGGCGCGGACATCGCGTCGCCGACCATGGCGACCAGCGAGAGCATCTCGGCACCCTCCACGTCGAGGTCGTCGTTGATCGTCAGCACGCCGACGCCCTCCGTGTCCATGGCCGGGATCGTGATTTCGCTGACGCTGAAGTCGCTCGCGTCGGCCTCGCTGCCCGTGCCGGCCATCACCATGACCGTCGTGGCTTCCCGCACCATCTGGCTCGCCGTCACCGTCACCGTCACCGGGTCGTCGCCCTCCGTCAACGACGTCACCGGCACCGTGTTGTCGGTCACCGCCAGGCTGTAGGTGGTCTCCTCGTCGTCGTCGCTCACCGCGATCGACACCGTGCCGCCGACGGAGCCCACCAGAACCAGGGTTGCGTCGGCCTCCACGTCGTAGTCCTGCGTGATCGTCAACGTGGTGCTTCCGCTGGTCGCGCCGGCCGCGATGGTGATGGACATCTCGCCGGTGAACTGGTCGAGACCGAGGGTGCTGGACGCGGCGTACACCAAGTCCACCGTCATCGCTTCCTCGACCGCGGGGTCGGCGGTGGCCGTAATCACGACCTCGTCGCCCTCCGTCGCCGTCGCGGGCGCCGACAGCTCGTAGGTGTGGACGACTTCCACGTCGTCGCTCTCGATGGTGACCTCCACCGAGCCGATTCGCGTGCCACCCATCATGCCGTGCAACGTCAGCATCTCGTCGTCCTCGACGAGGTCATCGTCGGTGGCCGTCAGCGTGACTTCTCCGCTGGTGCCGCCGGCCGCGATGCTGATCATGGCAGCCGAGAGGCTGTAATCGCCGGTGCTGGCAGAGCTGGCCCCGTCGCGCACCAAGCTGATCTCGGCGCCGTCGTCGACCGCCGGATCGACCGTCGCGGTAATCGTGACGTCGCCGCCCTCCATCACCGTCGCGGCCGAGATCGCCAGTTCGTAGGTGTGGACAACCTCCACGTCGTCGCTCTCGATGGTGACGGTCGCAGAGCCGACCCTCGTGTCGCCCACCATGCCGTCCAGCATCAGCATCTCGTCGTCCTCGACGAGATCGTCGTCGGTGGCCGTCAGCGTGACTTCTCCGCTGGTGCCGCCGGCCGCGATGCTGATTGACATCGCCGACAGGCTGTAGTCACCCTCGTCGGCGGTGCTGGCCGCGGTTCTCACCAAGTCGATGGTGGTGTCTGCCACGACCGCAGGGCTGGCCGTCGCGGTAATCGTGACGTCGCTGCCCTCCATCACCGAGGCCATCGAGAAACTCAGCTCGTAGCTGGTCGCCATGTCGTCCTCTACCACGCTGAGAACGACGCTCGTCGGCCCGACCTCCACGTCCGGGTCGGCCGGGAACGTGGGAACGATGACGATGTCGCTCATCGCCTCTACCACGTTGTCGTTCATGACCGTCAGCATGACGGTGCCGGACCTCATGCCCTCCGGGATCGTGACCATGTGGTCCGCGCCGCCGACGACCGGCCCCCTGACCTGCAAGGTGATGGCCTTGTCGTAAGGCGCGTCCTGGTTGAGAGTCGCGATCACGTCGAACGTGCCGCCCTCGTCGACCGAGCCCGTCGGGTCGGTGGTGACCGTCACCACCGGAGGCAGCTTGTCGACCATTACCTCCATGTCGACGGTCGCGGTGTTCTGCGAAACCTGCGCGGTACTGAAGGTCGTCACGACGACCTTGACGTTGGCCGTGCCGTCACTCATCGGCGTCAGGGTCACCATGCTCGCGTCGGCGTCGACCATCACGGCATCCTCGTTGTCCGAGGAGGCGGTGACGGACAGGCTGAGACCCGACGACGCGTCCGGCAGCATGAACAGGTCGCTCAGCATGATGGTCGCGGCATCGTCGGGGTTGTCGCCGGCGGCGGTCCACAGGTCAGCGGGCGCCTGCGACATCGCCGCGGTGGTCCTGGCCATCATGTACGCGTTGTTCACCGCCGTCTGGTCCATCGGCTGGACGTTGAGCGGCGTCTGGTCGACGATGTCCAGCGACAGCACCGCCACCGGATCCGCAGGCTCGGTGCCGTTGGCCGCCACACCGGACACGACGGCGCTGAGCATGAGCATTTCCGGATTCACGTCGACGTCTTCCGTTATCGTCACCGTCACCTTGTCGGTCATGGCGCCGGTGGCGATCGCGAGCTGCTGCTTCGACAACCGGTAGTCCGTTGCATCGGCGCCGTCGCCGGTCGGCTCCAGCTCGATGGTGAGGTTCTCGACGGCCGCCAAGTCGTCCCCGTCGTCGTCGATCACGGTGACCGTCAGCTCGACCATGTCACCTTCGTCGACCGAGTCGAACGGATCGGGTTGGGGGTCGACAGCGTCGCCATCCGCGTCGAGCAGGACCACCGTGCCCTTGACGTTGGGCAGCACGTTCCCGTCGGCCACGCTGACCTCCAGGTCCTTCACGTGTACAAGCGGAGCTCCTCCCTCCGGGTCCCGAAACAACCTCACCGTCAAGGGGTCCGCAACCCGGTCCCCGTCGTTGGCCGGACCCGTAATGATCAAGTCATCCGAGTTGGTCAGAGTTGATCCGTCTGACTGGAGGCCAATCGTCTTGCGGTTCGTGCCGGTGCCCGCGCCGCCGCTGACCTCGTAGCGCGGCGAATCCTGCTGCAGAAACACTTGCAGTTCCGCGTTGTCATCCTCGTGCGGAGGAACCGCACTGACCGTCACGTTGAAAGGGGTGCCTTCAACGGGCTTGGGGTTGGCGTCGGCAAGCGCCACCTCATACGTCTGGGTCTCGAAATCGTCGATGTCGACCCTGATGGTCACCGCAGCGATGCTCTGGCTGGCACCTTCGGCGTCCAGGTAACTCGTGACGCCAGTGACGGTGATCGCCAGAAGCGCGATTTCGTCCTCCGCATCGGTATCCCGGTCCGCCTCCACCCGGATGTTGACCGTGGTCGTTCTGTTGGCGGCATCCGTGGCGTGGGTGTTCGCAGCGAGAGTGCCGGCGACTATGCCGACACCGCTGTTGCTGCCGCCCTCGTTGTTCTGCAGGTTGATGTCAGGGCCCTCGGCAGTTGCCGTGACCGTCGTTGCAGGATCACCGGGACCAATATCCGCGGTGGCTCCATCGGCCTGCTGCGTGGCAGTCACGGTTATAGCAGTCGTTGTGGCGGTGGCGCCGCCGGCGGCGATCTCGCCCGTCACCGTGACCGGGATCATGATGACGCCGCGCTCCTGCACCTTGGCGTCGTTGACCGTAATCTGCGCGGCAGCCTCCACCGCCCCCAGCGCGAACAAGACGCCGAGCAGCGCCGTCCACTTCAGCGCTCGGCAACTTCCTCTCGCGAAAATCGCTCCGATACGCATTTCGCAATCTCCCTTGTGAATTCGTCCTCGCATGTGGCAACGGGGGAATCGAACTGTTCCGCCCCCGGCCCCCCCGTGTCGACCACCCTATCGTCCGATCCGCATCAGGTCTTTAGCCCTCCTCACGCCCATGCGTCGGAAACGCGAAAGCGTAACATGCACTGCCAGCCGGCGCAACCTAAAACAGCCACCCACGGCCGGACGAACCGGACCAGAGGACGCGTGGTCCCGGCCGAGACGCCAGAGAGCCCGGCCGGTTGCGAGAGCCTAGCACGCCCGTGCAACTCTGTGCAAGGGCGGAAACGCCCCGCCACCGCTTTTTCCGCGTTTCGGCCCCGGCCGGCGGGCGGCGAATCGCGGCGGGAAGAGGCCCGAACGTCTTCGACGCGCGCAGCCCGTCGGGGCCGGTCGCCGTCACCCCCGCCGTCGCCGCGCCGACCCCCGCCGCGGTGAGGGTGATGCGCGCGCCCACCGCCCCCACCGTCACCGCGTCGGGCGCCGACGACGAAACCGAGTAGGCGAGCCGGTCGCCGTGGGGGTCGACGACTGCTCGGCCCGGCGCCCGCGAGCCCGCGCGCGGGCCTGCACTGGACAACCGGCGCGACCCGTGGCACAACATCAGGTGAAGGCGGGTCGCAGCGGCGGCCCGGCACGCCGCGCCGCCGGCACGCCGATTGCTTCCGGAGTCCTCCAACCGGGCGCGCCCTCGCGCCCCACCGACTGGAGGAGAACGCCGACGATACTGACGGTGCTCGGAACGGGGCTGGCCGGAATCGGCACGGCGGTGACGCTGTTCGTGGCCCTGTGGCGGGTGCAGGGAAACCGGTTCGACGCCATGGACACCCGGTGGACGGAGCGCTTCGACACGGCAGAAAACGCCAACCGCGAGCGCTTCGAGATGACGGAGAAGTTGAACCGCGAACGCTTCGAGGCGATGGACCGGCGGTGGACCGAACGCTTCGAGACGGCCGAGCGCCGGAACGGGCGACCCACGCGGCCATCTGCCAGAGCCTCGCCAGGCTCGACGAGCGGACCCGCGCCGACGTCGCGGCCCTGCACCAGCGCTTCGAAGAACGCTTCGACGCCCTCAACGGCCGGCTCGACGAGCGATTCGACGCCCTCGACGGCCGGCTCGACGACCTGTACAGGCACCTGCTCGGCCGGGGCCCGCAGAACCCGCCGCCCGGCCGCGACGACGCCGACTGAGCGCCGGCCGGCCGGAACCGGCCGGCCTCACTCCAGGGCCACGACCGCCGCGCGCAGCTCGGTCAGGTGCGCCGCCCGAATCGGGGTCGACCCCGCCGCCGGCGCCCCGTCGGTCCAGCGCGGGGCCGGCCGGCCCGCCGCCGCGTACGCCGCGGCCAGCGCCCGGCGCAGCTCGAGGAGGTGGGCCAGCCTGACCGGCGTCGCCCCCGCCCGCAGCACCGGGTCGGTCCAGCCGAACCGCGCCAGCCCCGCCTCGACCCGCAGGGCGTCGATGCGCGCCCGCAGCTCGGTGAAGTGGACCGCCCTGACCGGCGTCTCCCCCGGCCGTATGGGGTCGTCGGTGAACGGCGCCGACACCCGCGCCCGGAACGTCTGCGACGCGCTGAGCCCGTCGGGGTCGGTCGCCGTCACCTCGATGACGGCGCTGCCCGGAGCCACCGCCGTCACCGTCACCCGAGAACCCGACGCCACCGCCGTCGCCACCGAACGCGCCGACGACGTCGCCGCGTAGCTCAGCAAGTCGCCGTCGGGGTCGGCGAACGCCCCCGACACGTCGACCGACCGCGTCGCACCGGGCTCGGCCAGTCTGACGGCCGGCAGCGCCCCCACCGCCTCGGGCGGGCGGTTGGCGCTGCCCACCGTCACCGCGAACGTCTGCGACGCGCGCAGGCCCCCCGGGTCGGCCGCCGTCACCCGCACCGTCGACGCACCGACCCCGGTGGCCGTGAGGGTCACGCGGG